>JOAA01000009.1 GCA_000720375.1 Rhodococcus rhodnii
CGTCCGACCCTTTAACGCCAGGCACCGCCGAAAAACAGTCCACCAAGGACTTGACCGGCCCCGCTCCTTCATAGATGACATGGAGCCTCTGCGCCGCAACGGCAGCGCAAAACCGCGGGCAGGGCTGGCGCCCTGCCGCGCCGAAAGCTTAATTGCGGCGCTACTCCATGTAAAATCGCGCCGCTGCTTTCTTGATCGCGCCACCGCTGCTTTTCGGGTCGCGCCACCACCGCTTGCCGGGTCCCGCTACCGCCGCCTTCCGGGGCACGTGGCATGCCATGCGGTGCCGCGAAGCCCTTCCGTAAATCGCGCCGACGCCCTGCGCCGAATTTCAACCTTCCCGCCAGGCCGCCTGGGAATCCACTCAGGAAACTTCACGCTCGTCCAACAACCCGTCCACAATGATCCGAGTCGCCCGCTGAATATCCAGCGCAGGCAACGGACGCGTGAGCACCTCAGTGATCAGACCGTCCAAACAGGCCAGCAAGATCCGGGCATGCCCCTCAGGATCCGGCGACCCCAACCGATCCAGCCACCGCCCCCCAAGCTGCCAATACCGAACCGACCACCCCAGAATCTGGTCGGCGATCTCCGGACGCCAGGCAGCTTCCAGGAAGATCGCACGCCGAGCCAGCGTCAATTCCCTGGCCTGGTCGGTCATGTACAGCACCATGTCGGTCAGCCTGCGCGCGAACGCCTCGCGGTCGACCACGCCTTCGACCTTGCCCAGCAAATCCGCCAGCAGCGACTGCTCGGTCTTCACCAGGTGCCCGAGCACGCCTTGGATCAGCGCGTCGCGGGTGCGGAAGTGGTTCGACGTGCTGCCTTTGGGCAGTTCGGCCGCGGCGTCCACGGAC
The DNA here is from genome assembly GCA_000720375.1 of Rhodococcus rhodnii. Taxonomy (GTDB): domain Bacteria; phylum Actinomycetota; class Actinomycetes; order Mycobacteriales; family Pseudonocardiaceae; genus Kibdelosporangium. The sequence continues at coordinate 858 of JOAA01000009.1, forward strand.
AGGTGGGTGAGCGCTCGCGGCCCACCCCTGGCCAGCACGGACACGGCCCCGATCAGGATCTCGTTACGGCGGGTAGGCACACGTGAATAGTACTTCATCCGTAGTTTTCGTAAACCATGTCAGCACCTGTCAGGGTTCGTGTCCATCTTGGGTTCCATGACAGACCTCAAGGGCAAGGTGGCGTTGGTCGCGGGCGGGACCCGCGGCGCGAGCCGGGCGATCGCGGTGGAACTCGGTCGGGCCGGCGCTTTCGTGTATGTCACCGGCCGCAGCTCGGGCTCGAATCGCTCCGAAGTGGACCGTCCGGAGACGATCGAGCAGACCGTCGAGCTGATCGAGCAGGCTGGTGGCAAGGGCATCGCCATCCGGGTCGACCACTTGGAACGGGACCAGGTCGAGGGCCTGGCCCAGCGGATCGACCGGGAGCACGGCCGGCTGGACATCCTTGTCGACGGCGTGTGGGGCGGTGACGCCTACCTCGGCTGGGGCAAGTCGATCTGGGAACAACCGCTCAACGAGACACTGCGGATGATCCGGCTGGCGATCGACGCGCACCTGATCACGAGCCACCACCTGTTCCCGCTGATCATCCGCAACCCGGGTGGTCTGGTGGTGGAGATGACCGACGGCACGGAGGAGTACAACGCGAACTATCGCGCGTACGGATCGTTGGGCTTTTACCTGGCGAAGGCGACCTCGCACCCGTTGGTGAAGGGGGAGGCGTTCCAGACCAAGGAGTACGGCACGACTGTGGTCGCCGTGACGCCGGGGTGGATGCGGTCCGAGGCGATGCTGGACGCGTACGGCGTGACTGAGGACAACTGGCGTGATGCCACGAAGAAGGTGCCGTACTTCGTGATCTCGGAGACGCCGGCGTTCACCGGTCGCACGGTCGCGGCGCTGGCGGCGGACCCGGACAAGACGCGGTTCTCCGGTCAGACGCTCAGCAGTGGTCAGCTGGCGAAGATCTACCAGATCGACGACGTCGACGGCAGCAGGCCGGACTGTTGGCGCTACATCGACGAGGTGCAGGACTTGGGCAAGGACCCGGATCCGACCGGTTACCGGTGACGATCCCACATCCGCCGTGCGGCGTCCGCGAACGCGGCCCGCACGGCTTGCGGTTCGATCACCTCCACCTCGATGCCGAGGGCCAGTAGCTGGCCCGCGGCGATGTCCGGGCGTTCCAGGCCCAGTTCGACCTCGGTCCAGCCATCCGGGCCGGGCGGCTGGGCCTCGGCCAGCGCCTGCGACGCCAGATCGGGGTCGACGACGACCGGCAGCGCGCGGACACCGACCGGGCTGAGCCGCACGCGCACCTTCACCTGCTGCAGCGACCGTTCGAACTGGGCCGACGACTGCTGCCACCAGCTCGCCAGGTCGAAGTCCGTGGGCCGGTCGAAGCGTGCGTCGAGTTCTTCGACCGAGGCGATCCGGCTGACGCGATAGGTCCGGACACTGCCGTCGACGCGCGCGACGAGGTACCAGACGCCCGCTTTGAGCACGAGCCCGAGCGGGTCGAGGACGCGCTCGACCCCGCGCTCGCCGTAGGTGATGCGGATCTGCCGTTGCTCCCATACCGCACGCGCGACGTCGGCGAGGTGCTCGGCTTCCTCCTCGCGTTTGAACCAACCCGGGGCGTCGAGGTGGAAACGTTGCGCGACGTGCTGCGCCTGGTCACGCAGCGGAGCTGGCAGCGTCGCTGACACTTTGGCGTGCGCGGCTGATACGGCGGTGCCCAGGCCCAGATCGGTCAGGGCCCGGGGCACGCCCATCGCGAAGATCGCCACGGCCTCGCGCGAGGTCAGGCCGTCCAGCCTGGTCCGCCATCCGTCGACCAGCCGCACGCCGCCGTTGCGGCCTGGTTCCGTCCAGATCGGCACGCCGGTGGCCTGCAGCGCGGCGATGTCGCGGTGCATCGTCCGCTCCGACACCTCCAGCGCCTCCGCCAGCTCGGCGATCGTCGCACTGCGCTTGCTCTGCAGCGTGAACAGCAGGGCAACCAGGCGTTCGGCTCGCATAGCCCAGATCATACTACGAGCCGAACTATGCTTGTAGTAACCTCGGTTCATGGACATTACCGTGGTAGGTGGCGGGATTGGTGGGTTGGCGTGCGCGGTCGCGCTGGCCAAGGCGGGACGTCCGGTGCGTGTACTCGAGCGCCGTGATGGATTAGCGGACGCGGGGACTGCGCTGGGTATGTGGCCCAACGCCTTGCGTGCCCTCGACGCGTTGGGGTTGGGCGACAAAGTCCGTCAAATCGGTGTGGCGCAATCGGAAGCCGTGTTCCGGCGACCGGATGGCCGTCGGCTTGCCCGAATTCGGCCACGGGACGCCGTTGTGCTGATCTCTCGCGGAGCGCTCACCCAGTTGCTGCACGACGCGTTGCCTGCCGGGGTGCTGGAAACCGGGGTTGAGGTGTCTGATGTGGACGACCTGGTCGCTGGTGGCGGTGTCGTGGTCGGCGCGGACGGCATCAACAGCGTCGTGCGCAAGGCGTGTTTCGGTGACGCGTATGGACTTCGGTACGCCGGGTACTCGGCGTGGCGCGGCATCGTGCCGGGGGAGTACGGCCCCAGCGGCGAGATTCTGGGCCGTGGCGCCAAGTTCGGGGTCACCGGTGTGGAGGGTGGCCGGACGAACTGGTTCGCTCCCGTCTGGTCGCCCGCTGGTTTGCGTCATGCCGACGGGGATTTGCCGGAACTTCACCGGATATTCGGCAAGTGGTGTGATCCGGTCCCGCAAATCCTTGCGGCCACGGACGAATCGGACATCATCCGGCACGACCTCTGTTACGTCGGGCCACGACTGCGCTCGTACGTGCGGGATCGTGTTGCCCTGGTGGGTGATGCGGCCCACGCGATGACGCCCGACCTCGGGCAAGGTGCGTGTCAGGCGTTGGAGGACGGCGCCGTGCTGGGCGAGTGTTTGGCGACAATGTCCGACACGGACGAGGCGCTGCGTCGCTACGATTCGTTGCGCCGCAAGGCTTCCCAGCGCATCGCGGACACCGCGCGACTGGTCGGCCAGCTGACCATGCGGCCAGGGATGGTCTTTCCGCGTGACACGTTGCTCCGTACCGCCAATTTCCTGATGCGCTGAGTAATCACCGCTGGACCGAGGGGCCTCGTAAGTTCTCCGCAATGCTTTTGTCGTACCCCGGGGGTAGCGTCGGAGTCGGTCTGAGCGAAGGAGTGCAACAGTGACCATATTGCGGGACACGCCCATCAACGGGCCGGAGTTCCGCCCGCTGCGTGAGCGGGTGGAAGCCGAGGCCTACGTCGCTTCCGTCTGTTTCAAACACGGTCCACCGAGGCTGATCGGTGTCGAGCTCGAATGGACAGTCCACTACGTCGATGATCCCCAACGTCAGCTCACCGCCGAGGTGCTTCGCAAGGCACTCGGCGACCACGCGCCACGCACGTTGCGCGCAGACAGTCCCCAAATTTCCCTGCCAGGTGGCTCACCGCTCACCGCCGAGCCCGGCGGTCAGGTCGAGATCTCGGCTCAGCCGGAGGATTCCCTGACCGACCTGTACGCCACCGTCACTCAGGACACCGAATACCTGACCGGCCTGCTCGCGGCCGATGGCCTCGCGCTGGGCACGTCCGCGATCGATCCCTATCGGACTCCTCAGCGAATCCTTGGTACACCGCGCTACAAGGCGATGGAGAAGGCGTTCGCCCCGCTGGGCACCGACGGCGTCACGATGATGTGCAGCACCGCCGGATTCCAGGTCTGTGTGGACGCCGGCGAACAGCAGGACCATGCCGCGCGGTGGACGGCCGTGCACGTGCTCGGTCCGCCGTTGAGCGCGCTGTTCGCCAACTCGCCGCAAGTGCTGGGCCGAAGAACGGGCTGGGTGTCCAACCGGCTGCGCACGGTGCTTGGCACCGACCCGGTCCGCACGTATCCGAGCGAGATCACCGGCGATCCGGCCACCAACTGGGCGCGTCGTGTGCTGGAGACGCCGTTGTTATGCGTCCGCCGCGACGACGACTGCTGGGACGCGCCGCCCGCCGTCACGTTCTCCGACTGGGTCACCGGGCGGGCCGATCTCGGCCGGGTGCCGACCGTCGAGGACCTGGAGTACCACATCTCCACGCTGTTCCCGCCTGTGCGGGCACACGGCTACCTGGAGGTGCGGTACATCGACGCGCAGGAAGGCGACCGCTGGCTCGCCCCTGCCGCGCTGCTCGTCGCCCTGCTCAGCAAGGTCGACGAGGTGATCGACATCTGCATGCCGGTCGCGAACCGCTGGCTGACGGCGGCGCGCGACGGGCTGCGTGATCCTGAGCTCGCCCGCACTGCCGCCAGGATCGCCGAGCTGGGCATGGGCGCGCTCGGCGTCACCGGACTGCCGCCTCATCTCGAGCAGCTGGTGATCAGCGATATCGAACGCAGGTTGCAGGACGGGAGGAGCCAGGGATGACGGCGTTCAGCGAGCTTGAGACGGAGAAGATGCGCGATCGGGTCGCGCGTCAGCTGGCCCGGTCGCGCGCCCGCAGTACCGCGTTGACCGACGCGGTGGACGACCACGACCTGATCCGTCAGCACTCGAAACTGATGTCCCCGCTGGTGTGGGACTTCGCGCACATCGGCAACCAGGAGGAGCTCTGGCTCGTCCGTGACGTCGGCGGCCGTGACCCCGTACGCCAGGACATCGACGACATGTACGACGCCTTCCAGAACGCGCGCGCCGACCGTCCTTCCCTGCCGTTGCTCTCGCCGACCGAGACCCGGTCGTACGTGCAGGAGGTCCGGGACAAGGTGATGGACGTGCTGGCCAGCACGCCGTTGGAAGGCCGCAAGCTGGTCGAGAACGCGTTCGCGTTCGGCATGATCGTGCAACACGAACAGCAGCACAACGAGACCATGCTGGCCACACACCAGCTGCGAACCGGCGATCCGGTGCTGCACGCGCCGTTACCGCCCGCGCCGCCCGGCCCGGTGATCAACCGCGAGATCCTGATCCCCGCGGGTCCGTTCACCATGGGCACGTCGGTCGAGCCATGGGCGTTGGACAACGAGCGCCCGGCGCATCAGGTGCCCGTGGACGCGTTCGTCATCGACAAGTATCCGGTGACCAACGCGATGTACCTGGAGTTCGTCACGTCCGGCGGCTACGACCAGCAGCAGTGGTGGAGCGAGGACGGCTGGGCCTACCGGCAGAAGGCCGGCCTGGCCGCACCGAGGTTCTGGGTGCGGGACGGGGATCGCTGGCTGCGCAACGGTTTCGGCGCGGTCGAACCGCTCGTGCTCGATGAACCCGTTGTGCACGTGTGCTTCTACGAAGCCGAGGCGTTCGCGGCGTGGGCGGGCAAGCGGCTGCCCACCGAAGCGGAGTGGGAGAAGGCCGCGCGGTTCGACCCCGCGACCGGACGGTCCCGCAGATACCCGTGGGGCGACGAGGATCCCGGGCCTGAGCACGCCAACCTCGGCCAGGCGCACCTGCGTCCGGCGCGGATCGGCGCGTACCCGCAGGGCGAGTCCGCGTTCGGGGTGGCGCAGATGATCGGTGACGTGTGGGAGTGGACGAGCAGCGACTTCCACGCCTACCCGGGGTTTGTGGCGTTCCCGTACCGCGAGTACTCCGAAGTGTTCTTCGGTCCGGACTACAAGATGCTGCGCGGTGGCTCGTTCGGCGCGGACGCGGCGGCCTGCCGTGGCACGTTCCGCAACTGGGACTATCCGATCCGCAGGCAGATCTTCAGCGGATTCCGGCTCGCCCGGGACCCCAGGCCCGACGAACTGCGCTGAGCAGTGTGCCGCCATCTGGGTTACCTCGGCCCCGCCGTGTCCGTGGCCGGCCTGGTGCTCGAGCCGCAGCACTCGTTGCTGCGGCAGAGCTGGGCGCCCGCGGACATGCGCGGCGGCGGCACCATCAACGCCGATGGGTTCGGCGTCGGGTGGTTCGCAGGCGACAGGGCCGTCGTGTACCGCCGTGCCAGTCCGATGTGGACTGACACGGCATTGCCCGGTCTGCTCAAACCGGTGCGGGCCACGGGAGTGCTGGCGGCCGTGCGTTCGGCGACGGTCGGGATGCCGGTCGTCGAGACCGCGGCCGCGCCCTTCACCGACGGCGAGTGGTTGTTCAGCCACAACGGGGTCGTGCGGGGCTGGCCGTCGTCGATCGCCTCGTTGGCCGCGGGCCTGCCCGTGACCGACCTGATGACGCTCGACGCGCCGACCGACGCCGCCCTGCTGTGGGCGCTTGTCCGTGCCCGCCTGCGGGACGGCCAAGAGCCAGGCAAAGCCATCGCCGAAACCGTGCTGGAGGTCGCGGAGCTGGCTGCGGACTCGCGACTCAACCTGATGCTCACCGATGGGCGGACGCTGGTGGCGACCGCCTGGACCCACTCGCTCGCCACGCTGGTCACCGAGGACTCGGTGGTGATCGCGTCCGAGCCGTGGGACACCGATCCGCGTTGGACACCCGTCCCGGATCACCACATCGTCACGGCCACGGCAACCCCGGGGCCGCCTTCGCTCGCCGTGCATCCGCTCGGCGCCCGACCAAAGGGAAACCATGACTGAACCGGTGGTCGACGTTCACTTGGCCGAGGACCACGCCGCCCGCGCGCTCGCTGCCGACGCGCGGATCGGCCTGGCCTCGAACCCGAAAACCCTGCCGCCCAAGTGGTTCTACGACGCCCGCGGCAGTGAGCTGTTCGAGCAGATCACCCGCCTGCCCGAGTACTACCCGACCCGCGCCGAACGGGAGATCCTCGGCGACCGCGCGGGTGAGATCGCCTCGACGAGCCAGGCGCACACCCTGGTGGAGCTCGGCTCCGGCTCCTCGGAGAAGACCCGCCTGCTGCTGGATGCCTTGCGGGCGGCGGGAACGCTGCGCCAGTTCGTGCCGCTCGACGTGTCCAGGACCGCTCTGCGGGACGCGGCAGCGGCGTGCGCTGTGGACTACCCGGGGCTGACGGTGCACGGCGTGGTCGGTGACTTCACCGAGCATTTGGCTTTGCTGCCAGGCGAAACGCCGCGGGTGGTGGCGTTTCTGGGTGGCACGATTGGAAACCTGCTGCCCGCCGAACGCGCCAAGTTCCTGCGGTCCGTGCGGCACGTCCTGGAACCGGGGGAGTGGCTGCTGCTCGGCACGGACCTGGTGAAGGATCCCGAAACCGTCCGTGTCGCCTACGACGACGCGGCCGGTGTCACCGCCGAGTTCAACCGCAACGTCCTGCATGTGCTCAACCGTGAACTCGGCGCGGACTTCGACGTGTCGGCCTTTGCGCACGTGGCCTTGTGGGATCCGGAGAACGAGTGGATCGAGATGCGCCTGCGTGCCTCGAAAGCCATGCGGGTCACCATCCCGGCCCTCGACATGACGGTGACGTTCGAGGAAGGCGAGGAACTGCACACCGAGATCTCCGCCAAATTCCGCCGGGAGGGCATCACGACCGAACTGGCCGACGCGGGCTTCGAACTGACCCGCTGGTGGACCGATTCGGCCGATCGATTCGGCCTGTCACTGTCCCGAGCCGTCTGACCGGCCTGGGTGGATCGCGGGGAGGGCTCCCGTGATCCACCCAGTAGGGTCACCGGCGTGAAATGGTTCCGCCGCAACGTGACACCCCAGGGGCATCCGGGCCGTTCGACGTTCGCGACGCCCCGGATGACGGGGTCTTCCGGGTGGACTTGGGATCCGTGCGGATCCCGGTCAAGCCCGGCACCCAGTTGCAGGTCGAACTGAGCCCTGACCAGACAGAGGTGCGGGCAGTGCACCTGCAGACCGCACTCGGGCAGTGCACGGTGAGTGCGTACGCCGCCCCGCCCGCTGGCGGGTTATGGCCGGATGTCTGCGAGGACATCCTCGTCCTGCCACCCTCGATGGAGTCCGCACGCACCGAACAGGGGGAGTGGGGCCAGGAAATCGTGGGTGAGATGAACGGCATGGTCATCCGGTTCATCGGTGTGGACGGCCCAGGCTGGATGGTACGCGGTGTCGCTGTGACCAAGCCACGTTCATCCGCCGAAATCGCCGCCGCCCTCCGGGACGTCATGCGCGGCACCATTGTCGTCCGTGGCAACGACGACCTACCCGACCGCACTCCGCTGCCGATCACGCTGCCCGACGAAGTCGCCAGACACCTCTAGCCGTCTGATCGGAACCACGCGGCGGGCTGCGCGCACGGTCGCGTCACCAGTCGCCATCCCGCCGAGCGCCAAGGCGAACGCAACCCACGGTCCAACCGGGACCAACGTCGCGGACAACACGAGCACGAACGCGATGGTGCCGACGGCTGACGCCAGTGCGCCGTACATGAGGCTGGCGGCCGCCTCCCCTCCGGCGGTGCGGTGCACCGAAGGCGCCATGACGATCAGAAGTACCGGCAGCGCGGACAAAGCGCCCGCGAGGACAGGCCCGAGCAGTGGAGCCGCCGTCGTGAGGATCAAGACGACAGCGCCGGAAACGGCCATCCGGGACGGAAGATCCCATCGAGATCCCCGGCCAGGCTGCGGAGCCGCATCGGTGGAGGTTGAGGACCACACGACAGCACCGGCAACCGCGGTGACGATGGCGATGGCCGTGAGCCACAAGCTATGCGTGAGCACGACGACGACCTCGGCGATTACTCCACAAAGGACAGCGATCGGCAATGCCTTGAGCGGTCGCATCTTTGTGGCCAGGCGGGCGTAGACCAGGCAGAAGGTCACAACCGTCAGTTGGCCCAGTGCGGCGCCGCGGGCCGCGTCGGAAGCGGCCTGCGGGCCGTGTTCGACGCAGAGGATCACCAGAAATGGTGCTGTGGAAAGGGGAAGACCGAGCAGACGGCCGCCGAACCTTGGGCCGAGCCGGTGTGCGGCGATCGAAGTGAGCAGGATCAGCAAAGGGGCGAGTGTCGCCTTGAGCAGGAGAACCTCCATACCTTCGACTCAAACACCGATCCGGCCGATATTGGCTCGGAATCGACGGAGCAAATCGCCCATCCACAGAGATAATCTCGGCAACTCGCCCGTCTCGCTGAGATTTCCTAGACTGCGGGCATGGACCGGATCGATCGGCAGCTGCTGGCCGCGTTGGTGAACGACGGCCGGGCGACCTACCAGGAGCTGGGCCGCCTTGTCCGGCTGTCGTCGAACACTGTCGCCGATCGGGTGCGCAGGCTGCGCAAGCACGGCGTGATCCGTGGTTATCGCGCGGAGCTCGACCTCGCGGTCCTCGGCCGTGGCATGCAGATCCTCACCGACATCCGCCTGCGCGAGACGGTCGACCGCGCCGGTTTCGAGCGCGGGCTCGTCCATGTTCCGCAGGTGATCGCGGCGATGCGGATGACCGGCGACTACGACTACCTGCTGCACGTGGTGGTCGCGAACGCCCTCGAACTGGAACACATCATCGACCGGCTCAAAGCCGAACTCGGCGTCCGCGAGGCGCGCAGCCGGTTGTTGCTGCACGAGGTCCCGCTCGGTCAGGACCGCATTCTGGAAGTGTGACGTGGCAGCATGTTGCCCCCGCGGTCCTCCGAATGCAGGTACCGCCCTGTCGCACTGGGTGTGAGGCTGGCTACCTCACGCGACAGGGTCGTGACCTAGGAGGGGTGAAGTTGGCCATCCGCGCACGCTTCGCGGTTCTCGCGGGCCTGCTGGCCGCCGGATCTGTCCTCGTGGCACCGGGGGCGACAGCGCAGTCCGCTGTTCCGGCCGTTCAATGGGGTGCATGTCCCGAGGAATCGCTCAAAGACGTTCCACCCGCAGAAAGACCACTGTTCAACTGCGCCACGTACGCCGTGCCGCTGGACCATGACAAGCCGCGTAAGGAAACCATCTCGCTCGCGCTGATGCGTCGCGCGGCGAGCAACCAGCAACAGCGCATCGGTTCACTGTTCCTCAACCCCGGCGGTCCAGGCGGCAGCGGATGGGGCCTGCCGCTCGCCGGCAAGGCCATCTTCCAGCCCGAGGTGCTCGAACGGTTCGACCTGGTCGGGTTCGACCCGCGGGGCGTCGCCCGCAGCACTCCGTTGCGCTGCTTCAAGACCAACGAGGAAGCCAACGCGGTCTTCGCGAAGGCCGCGCTCGTCCCGGTGACCAAGCAGCAGATCAACGACACCGTGGACGCGTACGCCGAGTATTCCGACTACTGCGCACGCAACGCTGGCGACCTGCTCGAGCACATGGCGACCAAGGACGTCGCCCAAGATCTTGACTTGCTGCGGCAGGCAGTCGGCGACAAGAAGCTGACTTACGTCGGTTTCTCGTACGGCACGCTGCTCGGCGCGACCTACGTCAACATGTTCCCACGCAACTCGCGGGCGATCATTCTCGACGGCAATGTCGATCCGAGGTTGAGGCTGACCAACGGCCTGCAGTACGACCGGGAACGCGCCATCGGCTTTGAGATCGCGCTCGAGGCGTACCTGAAGCGTTGCGACGCCGAAGGCGACAAGTGCGCGTTCAGCGAGGGCAACCCGCGGGCGAAGTTCGACGAGATCCGTAACCACCTCCGCAAGGAACCGATCACGCTGCCCAACGGCGACGTGCTCACGCTGGACTCCTTCACCGGCGGGGTCGGGGGCAACCTGTACAGCCCGGCTGTGTTGAAGGCGCTCGCGGTGGCCTTGCAAGAGGTCTACAACGTGCTGCACCCGTCGGGCTCCGCTCAGCTCGCGACGGCCGACCTGTCGGTGCTCACGAAGCCGTCCAAGGTCGGTAAGTACGACGCACCGGCGGACACGCCGTACACGAGTGACGACTCGTATCAAGCCGTGAACTGCTCGGACAAACCATTCCCGCGTCACCCGCAGCTGATTCCGTTGCTGGCCGACGTTTGGGAGCGCGAGTCGCCGACTTTCGGCCGGTACCAGATCTTCTCGGATCCGCTCGCGTGCGCGACGTGGCCCGCGAAGCACCCTGACCCGTACCGCGGGCCTTGGGGCCGCAAGACCGAGAACCCGGTGCTGGTAATCGGTAACTACTACGACCCGGCCACGCAGTACGAGTTCGCCAAGCGGATGTCGCGTCAGCTCGGCAACAGCGTCCTGCTCAGCGTGGACGCGTTCGGGCACTGCATCCTGGGTGATTCGCTGGGCGTGGACAAGGCCGCGGCGAACTACCTGATCACCCTGCAAGCGCCGAAGCCTGGGCAGGTTTACCAGCCAAACGCACAACCGTTCTGAGCACGACCACGAATCTGTGACGACACGGCGGCCGGCACGTCTTTGGCGTGCCGGCCGCTGATCGTTACGCTGCTTGGTGCGGAGGTGGACCCGTGGTCGAGACAGTCAAACCACGCAGACGCCAGGCTCGCGGCGAGCGGCGGATGGCGCAGTTGTTGGACGCGGCCGAGGAAGTCTTCGCCGCCGAGGGATTCAACGCCGCGACCACGAACGCGATCGCCGCGGCGGCAGGCGTCTCGCCAGGCACGCTGTACCAGTTCTTCCCGAACAAGGACTCCATGGCGGCGGCATTGGCGCAGCGGTACGTCGACGTGCTCGCCGAGGTGCACGACCCGGAGGCGAAGGTCGTCGGTGTGCCGCTGGACGACGTGATCAACCGGATGGTCGACCCGGCCATCGCGATAGCCGAGGAGCACCGCGCGTTCGAGGCGATGTTCTGGGCGCACCCGTGCGACAAGCTGCGGGACTCGGTGACCGAGAACGTCGACCGGACCATCGCGACCCGTGTGCCGGAGCTGGATCCGAGCAGGCGACGGCTGATCGCCACGGTCACCGTGAAGATCTTCGGCGCGCTGCTGCCCGCGATCCTGGCCGCTTCGGGCCGGGAGCGCGCCGAGCTGACCGGTGAGCTCAAGCGGGTCCTGCGGGCCTACCTGCTGGACGTCTCCGACTGACCCGCGCCTGCTCCGGCAGCGAATCACGCGTAGGGTCGGTGGCAGGGTCGCCGTGGCGGCCGGACCGTTGCGAGTTGTCGGGGATACAGCTCGACAAGGTCCGGCACACGGCGACTTTCTCAAGTAGCCGGCGGTTTACTGCCTTTCACACCGGCTTTTCGCAATTTCCTGCAGCTGAATATGATCACTGTCTCCGTACATACCGGTACGGCGAATTCATGTAGGCAAACGGGTTCGTCAGTCGTGTATGCCTGTGGCGTACACGCCCCTCTCTGGAATGATTGGGAGACGACCCTTGCCGTTACCCAGACGAATCAGATCCACGACGATCGGATTGCTGCTCGTCGCTCTGTTACTTAGTGTGATATCTCCGCCCAGTGCCGCCGCTCCTGCGAACGGAAACGCCGTTGCGGCCCAGGCTCGTGCCAACGAACCCGCCCGGCCCGCGGAACCGCAGGTCAGGGAGAAGCGGGTGCAGCGTGAGACCCCGGCGGAAACGCGGAAACGCAACGCTTACGTGCAGCAGACCCGCGTCGCGACGCGTGCTGCCGCGGGCGATTTCCCGAGTGAAAGCATGACGAAATGCTGGAACGCGCCCTACCCGCCCGGTATGAATCGGGTCATTCTCGACCACTGGATGTGGTGCACGACCGCAAGGGCATACCTCTATTTCTTTGAGAAATGTCAAGGTCCGCCTCCTGGAAATGGATGCGTCGAGGTCGGCAGCATCAATTTCCGGGTCGCCGTCATGGGGCTCGGGCATCAGGACAAGGACGGCCCGGCCGCACGTAAAGTCAAATACTGGATGATGCTGGACGACCCGCAGGCCTTCGGCAAGGTCGACTACACCGCCACGCTCAGCTTCACCGGAACGTGCAAGTCCTACACGGCTGGAGCGTCATGCCAGCCGGCTGTGGGCAACGGCCGTACGGACACAGTCCAGGGATGGATCGACGCCGGATACGCCGACTGGGAGTACAGCTCTCCGGAAGGCTCCAACACCAGCCCCGACAAGATCGCCTTCTTCGACTTCGAACTGCTTGGCACCATGTCCAGCCCGAGGATCTGGCCATCCAGCGCGCCGGTCATCGGCCCTTCGCAGGCCGGATTCCGGTGCGACTCGGCCAGGTACCAGAAGTGGCCGGTCGGTGCCCAGTCGTACGGATGCGTGTTCGACGGTGTGCGCTCGATCTGGACGTTCAAAGCCACCGCCGACGTGGCACAAACCGCGAAGCACGTCTGGACCGCGCAGTTCAAGCCGAATCTGACGCGCCCGCCGTCGGTCAAGGACAAGGAAATACCAGGTTCGATCCAGAGCGGCATGCCGCTGTCGCGGCTCGCGGGCGCCGCGGGGACTCCGGAGGCCAACAGCCACACCGCGAACCGGGACAAGTCCATCGCCACGTGCAAGACGAACTTCGGCGTCCAGTACAGCCGCAACCAGACGCGGGACTGCGACGAATACCCGATGGCCTCGACCAACCAGGGCGCGTGGACCGGATCGAACGATCCGGCCGTGGAAACGCACCACTATTCGGTTCGTCCGCTCAAGTCGGAGGACAACCAGGCCGCGGGCCGGCTGCTGGAAGAGTTCTACCGCACCGAGCGCGTGATCAACACCGACGAGTTCTTCGTGGATGTCGTGGCAGGCGACGGCGGCCCTTATCCCGGTTTGCAGGAGCCCGAGGGAATCTCGTCGCCGATCTCGAACCGGCAGTGCGATCTGCGCCAGCCCGCGGTGTCCAACGTGCAGAAGACCGCGCCGCCGGAACAGACCTTCAACGACTACGCGAGGACCACTCCGAACGGATGGACCGGCGGCGACTCGACGTTCTCGGTCAAACTGCCCGACGGCCGTCTGCTGTTCCTGTTCTCCGACACGTTCCTCGGCCCGCTCAAGAGCGACGGCACCAGGCCGACGAGCGCCCCGTTCGTGAACAGCACCTTCGTGCTCAAGGACGGCGACAGTCTCACGACACTGCGGGGTGGCACGGCCGCCACACCCAAGGGACTGATGACGCCTGCCGCCGAAAAGCACTGGTACTGGCTCGGTGACGGGCTCATCCACAACGAAGGCGGCACCAACTACCTGCAGGTGCTCTTCCAGGAGTACTACAAGTTCGGGCCGGGGGACTGGGACTTCAGGCACAAGGCGAACTTCGTGGCCTGGTTCTCCCTCAGCAACCTCGGCATCACCCATGGCCACGAACCGATCTACGTCGACCCGGTTCCGTCGACTCCGGGCGTGGGCTGGGGTTCGGCGCTCCTGCCGGCCAGCCGCAGCGGTGACGGGTACACCTACATCTACGGTGTGGACGACGCCCCGATCAACAAGCAGATGCGTGTCGCGCGCGTCCGGGGAACCAACCTCACCGGCGACTGGGAGTACCTCAAGCCGGGCACCGGGTGGATGAAGCACGAGAAAGAATCGGCGAACGTCTTCTCCGGGATCGCCAACGAGTACAGCGTCACGCCGTGGTACGGCGGTTTCACCGTGCTGAGCCAGACCAGCACGGCGGCGTTCAGCGGCGAGATCCGTGCGTCCGTGTCGTGTTCTCCGCATGGCCCATGGCAACTGGAGACATTGGTCTACCACATGCCTGAGCCAGGGCCATACGGCAGCTACAAAGACGACACCATCTTCGCCTACAACGCCCACATCCACGACGCGCTGTCACCCGAAAACGGGCCGTTCACCTTGTCCTACAACGTGAACAGCTTCGACAGCAAAGTCGCGGACACCGCTCACCACTACCGTGACCCGAGTATCTACAAACCGCGGTTTGTGAAGTTCTCCATGACACCGACCGGCGGAACTCGTTAACCAGCCAGTGCCCGGACGAGCCCGTCGATGAACTCGCGGGTGATGGGCTCGCCGGTCACCAGTACGCGGTAGTACAGCGGGCCGACGAGCTGGTCGATCGCCGCCTCGAGGTCGAGGTCGGCGAGTTCGCCCCGCTCGACGGCCCGCTGGAGGATGAGCTTGTCCCTGGCCCGCAAGGGAAGCACGCACTCGTCCCGGAAGCGCGTGGCCACCGCGGGGTCGTGCTGTGCTTGGCCTGCCAGGGCACGGAAGACCGCGCCCTGGTCGGTCTCGGTCAGGAAAGTGGCGAGCGTGGGGAGGTAGGCGGCGAGGTCGTCGGCCAGGGAGCCGAGGTCGGGCGGCGTCAGTTCCTCGTTCATGTCGTCGACGAACGCGTCCAGCAGGATGTCGACCTTCGACGGCCACCAGCGGTAGATCGTCTGCTTGGCCACGCCTGCCCGCGCGGCGATGCCTTCCACCGTGACACCGGCGAAGCCGCGCTCAACCAGGATGTCATCGGCGGCTTCCAATACGGCTTGGCGGGCTTGCTCGCTTCGGCCGTGCCGGTTGCCGTGGTGGCGCATGTTGGTCACTCCCGCAGACTAATAAGCCCTAGCCTAGACGCAACGTTGTGTCTAGGCTAGCGGTATGACCAACACTCTGGCGAAGGTCCAGGCAGTGCTTGATCGGTTGTTCGCCAACGCCGCGAACGATGCCTGGCCGCAGTCGTATCCCGCTGATCCGCAGGCGCACGCCGATGCCCTCGCGGACATCTACATGCCGATCTCGGCCGACGGCGGCAAGCTGCTCTACTCGCTCATCCGGGCGGCGCGGCCGGAAACCGTGGTGGAATTCGGTACCTCGTTCGCGATATCCACGATCTACCTCGCCGCCGCGGTCGCCGACAACGGCACCGGACACGTGTACGGCAGCGAGATGAACGCCTCGAAACGCGAAGCCGCCCAAGCGAACCTCAAGGAAGCCGGGCTGGCCGAGCACGTCACCGTGCTGCCGGGCGACGCTCGTGAATCACTGAAAGAGGTCCCCGGGCCGATCGGCATGGTCCTGCTGGACGGGTGGAAGGACCTGTGCCTGCCCGTGCTGAAGTTGCTGGAACCCAAACTCATGCCTGGCGCGCTGGTCATCGCCGACGACGTCAGCTTCGCCACGATGGCCGACTATCTCGCCTACGTCCGCGACCCCGCCAACGGGTATGTCAGCGTGGAGTTCCCGGTCGAGGACGGCATGGAAGTCAGCTGCTACACCGCAGTGTGAAGCAGTGTGAATCATGGGCACCGCCGAGCGGGGACTCGACGGTGCGGCACTGAGTCTGGTGGACAGGCGCAACACGGGCGCAACCGGTGTCCGCTGAATGCCGAACCCCGCCGGGGCGACGTGCGCTCCGGCGGGGTTCGGTCGGGCAACGATCAGGAACGGACCATCTTGCGCAGCACGTACTGCATGATGCCGCCGTTGCGGTAGTAGTCCGCCTCACCCGGCGTGTCGATGCGCACGACCGCGTCGAACTCGACCTTCGAGCCGTCCGCCTTGGTGGCCGTGACCTTGACCGTGCGCGGGGTCTCGCCGTCGTTCAGCTTGGTGATGCCGCTGAAGTCGAACGTCTCCGTACCGTCGAGACCCAGCGAGGACACCGTCTCGCCCTCGGGGAACTGCAGCGGCAGCACGCCCATGCCGATCAGGTTCGACCGGTGGATGCGCTCGAACGACTCCGCGATGACCGCGCGCACACCGAGCAGCGAAGTGCCCTTCGCGGCCCAGTCACGCGACGAACCCGAGCCGTATTCCTTACCCGCCAACACAACCAGCGGCACACCGGCCTCGGCGTAGGCGACCGACGCGTCGTAGATGGTGGTCTGCGGGGCGCCGTCCGCGAGGAAGTTGCGGGTGAAGCCACCCTGCACGTCATCTAGCAGCAGGTTGCGCAGCCGGATGTTGGCGAAGGTGCCGCGGATCATCACCTCGTGGTTGCCGCGACGGGAACCGTAGGAGTTGAAGTCCTTACGCTCCACGCCGTGCTCGGTCAGGTACTTGCCCGCGGGCGAGTCCGTCTTGATCGCACCGGCAGGCGAGATGTGGTCGGTGGTGACCGAGTCGCCCAGCAGTGCGAGCACCCGGGCGCCGTCGATGTCGGTGACCGGCGACGGGTCGTTCTTCATGCCCTCGAAGTACGGAGGCTTCCGCACGTACGTCGACTCGGTGTCCCACTCGAAGGTGTTGCCGGTCGGGGTCGGCAGCGAACGCCACCGCTCGTCACCCGCGAACACGTCGGCGTAGTCGTTGGTGAACATCTCCGACGAGATCGAGGACGCGATCACGTCCTGGATCTCCTGCGGCGACGGCCAGATGTCGGCGAGGAACACCGGCTTGCCGTCCGAACCGGTGCCGATCGGCTCGTTGACGATGTCCAGGTCCATCGATCCGGCCAGGGCGTACGCCACCACCAGCGGCGGGCTGGCCAGGTAGTTCATCTTGATGTCCGGGTTGATCCGGCCCTCGAAGTTCCGGTTGCCCGACAGCACCGACACCAGCGCGAGGTCGGCGTCCTGCGCGGCCTGCGAGATCTCGTCCTGCAGCGGGCCGGAGTTGCCGATGCACGTGGTGCAGCCGTAGCCGACCAGGTGGAAGCCCAGCTTCTCCAGGTACGGCAGCAGACCGGCGCGCTCGTAGTAGTCCATGACCACCTTCGAGCCTGGCGC
This sequence comes from Rhodococcus rhodnii, assembly GCA_000720375.1. Taxonomy (GTDB): domain Bacteria; phylum Actinomycetota; class Actinomycetes; order Mycobacteriales; family Pseudonocardiaceae; genus Kibdelosporangium. The sequence continues at coordinate 18,181 of JOAA01000009.1, forward strand.
CAGCGTGGTCTTCACCCACGGCTTGCGCTCGAGGCCCTTCTCCACGGCCTTCTTCGCCAGCAGCGCGGCGCCGATCATCACCGACGGGTTCGAGGTGTTGGTGCAGGACGTGATCGCGGCGATCGCGACGGCACCGTGGTCGAGCTCGAAGGTGTTGCCGTCCATGGTGACCGTGGTCGGCGTGGACGGACGGCCCTCGCTGCCCTCAGCGGCGGACTGCGCGACGCGCGGCTTGCCGTCGCCGTTCTCGCCCTCGTGGATCGCGACCGGGTCGCTGGCCGGGAAGGTCTCGTCGATCGCCTCGTCCACACTGGACGAGGACACCTGCTCGGTGTGCGAGACGTAGTTGCCCAGCGCGCCACGGAACGCGGGCTTGGCCTCGGCCAGCACGATGCGGTCCTGCGGACGCTTCGGACCGGCGATCGACGGGACCACAGTGGACAGATCGAGCTCGAGCGTCTCGGAGTAGCTGGCCTCGACCGAGGGGTCGTGCCACATGCCCTGCTCCTTGGCGTACGCCTCGACCAGCGCCAGCTGCTCGTCGGACCGGCCGGTGAGCCGCAGGTAGTCGATGGTCTCGCCGTCGATCGGGAAGATCGCGCAGGTCGAGCCGAACTCCGGGCTCATGTTGCCGATGGTGGCGCGGTTGGCCAGCGGCACGGCGCCGACGCCGGTGCCGTAGAACTCGACGAACTTGCCGACCACACCGTGCTTGCGCAGCATCTCGGTGATGGTGAGCACCAGGTCGGTCGCGGTGGCGCCGGCGGGCAGCTCACCGTGCAGCTTGAAGCCGACGACGCGCGGGATCAGCATCGACACCGGCTGGCCCAGCATGGCCGCCTCGGCCTCGATGCCACCGACACCCCACCCCAGCACGCCGATGCCGTTCACCATCGTGGTGTGGCTGTCGGTGCCGACCAGGGTGTCCGGGTAGGCCTGGCCGCTGCGGGTCATCACGACGCGTGCCAGGTGCTCGATGTTCACCTGGTGCACGATGCCGGTGCCCGGCGGGACGACCTTGAACTCGGAGAACGCGGTCTGACCCCAGCGCAGGAACTGGTAACGCTCCTTGTTGCGCTCGTACTCGAGGTCGACGTTGCGCTCGAACGCGTCGGGGCGGCCGAAGATGTCGGCGATCACCGAGTGGTCGATCACCAGCTCGGCCGGTGCCAGCGGGTTGACCTTGTCCGGGTCGCCGCCCAGCTGGGTCACCGCCTCGCGCATGGTCGCCAGGTCGACGATGCACGGCACGCCCGTGAAGTCCTGCATGACCACGCGGGCAGGGGTGAACTGGATCTCGGTGGCGGGCTCGGCGCTTGGGTCCCATCCCGCGAGGGCACGGACGTGGTCGGCGGTGATGTTCGAGCCGTCCTCCGTCCGAAGCAGGTTCTCCAGCAGGATCTTCAGGCTGTACGGCAGGCGCTCGGCGCCGTCGACCGCGTTGAGCCGGAACACCTCGTAAGAGGCGTCACCGACCGTCAGCGTGCCGCGGGCACCGAAGCTGTCCTTGCTAGAAGGTGCAGTCACGTCCAACTCCATCTCGCGCGCCGGTGTGCGGGTGGTAGCAAAAGTCAGTTCGGGTTAGGCCGAGTCTCGCGCATCCCCGCTGGACTCGCAGACCCCGGGCCCCAACCTCAGCCTTAACAGTACGCTTGTCCTGTATTCGACGACAAGGCGGGGTGGAGAGAGATGATTCACCATGTCCAGGTGGCGTGTCCGGCGGGTAGCGAAGATCGACTCCGGGCGTTCTATCACGGGGTGCTCGGCTGGACCGAACTGGAGAAGCCTCCGTTGCTCGCCGCCCGCGGCGGATGCTGGTTCGAGGTACCCGGCGGGGGAGAGCTGCACGTAGGCGTCGAGGCGGACTTCCGCCCCGCTCGCAAGGCTCACCCGGCGTTCCTCGTGGATCTCGACGCGGTGGCGGCTGCGTTGGCGGGCGCGGGCTGTGAGGTGGTCTGGCCGGATCCTGCCGAGATCCCAGGCCGCCGCAGGCTGCACACCTACGACGCGGTCGGCAACCGGCTCGAGTTCATCGACGCGACCTAGCCCGTGTCCACCGTTCCAGCACGGTGTGTCCACCTTTGCGGCACCCCGAAATGCACTTTCCAGCACCCCGAAATCGCAGGCCAGGGGAATTTCATGGTGCCGGAGTGGTCGACACGGTGTGCCGGAGTGGTCGACACGGTGTGCCGGAGTGGTCGACACGGTGTGCTGGAATGTGCGACACGGGGTGTCGGAGTGGTGGACACGCCCGGGTTAGGCGAGGGCGTCGGCCAGGAGTTCGGTTTGTTTGAGCCAGTCGCCGCCGGAGATGCCGAAGACGAGGTGCTGGGCTCCGGCGACTTCGTAGGCGGCGAAGCGCTCGGCGACTTGTTCGCGGCAGCCTGTGATCGGGATTTTCGTGGCGCGTTCTAGCGGCATGCCGTACGCATGGCTGATGCCCATGGCGATCTCGGTGCGGCTTTCGTGGTCGTTGAGCCGTCCGGTCGCGCCGATCGCGACGGTCCGCCCGGAGAGCTGTTTCGCGCCTTTGGCTACGTCTTCCGGCGTGATGAGGGACGGGAACCAACCGTCGCCGTAGCGGACGGTTCGTTGGATCGCGGTGGTTGAGGCGTTGCCGATCCAGAACGGCGGCCGGGTCACCGCGGGCAGCAGTTCGACGTCGAGTTCATCGATGTGCTCGCCCGCGAGAAGGCGGGGGAGTAGCCGTAACGCCGTATCCGTACGGTGTCCGCGTTGTGCGAAGGGCACACCCGCGGCAGCCCATTGCTTGGCGCCGCCGCCTGATCCGATACCCAGGATCAGCCTGCCTTGGGAGACGTACTGCAGGCTCGCGATCTGCTTGGCCGCCCACGCCAGCGGCCGGATCGCCGGAATGAACACGCTCGCGCCGATCTTGATGCGCCGTGTCGCGGTCGCGGCGACTGCCAGGCCCACCGCGCAGTCCAGCGTCGGCGACCCCACGGCCAGGTGATCACCGTGCCACACACTCGCGAGGCCGACGTCCTCCGCGTGCCGTGCGGCAGTCGCCAGGTCGAGGTTTTCCTCTCGTTGTACCGCCACCGACGGCAGTACGACTCCGATGTCCAGCATCTGCCCAGTGTCGAACTTCAAGGCGGCTTGAGGTCAACAGCCGAAAGGTCCCGCACCACGCCGGTGCGGGACCTTTCGCGCAGGACCTACTTGATGCCCTTGATCAGCGCCTCGACGTCGCCGGGCTGCAGGCCGCGGAGAATCTGCAGGCCCAGTTCGAAGAAGCTACGGCCAGGGCTGACGTACCACTTGCCGTCGACCTCGGTGGCGATGACGCCGACACCGTCCTTGAACACGCTCTCGACGATGTGCGTGATGGCCGTGGTGGCCGCGCGCGGCATGCCGCTCTGGCTGATCTCCGTCGCCGCGTCGGCCGCGCAGAGCTTCTGGGTCTTGCCTTCGCCTGTCGCCTCGTAGCAGTCGCCCTGGCGCACGATCCGGTACTGCTCACCCTCGACGGTCAGGTCGATCTCCTTAAGCGTGACCTTGGTGCCGCCGGTGGCATCCTTCGTGTCGACCTCGAACTTGTTGATCTTCGCGCCGGTCGGCTCCGGATTGCCGATCGCCTGAAGCAACGCCGGGCCGGCGTCGTGCAGCGCGCCCATCTCGTCCGGCGGGGTGAGCTCGATCAGCCGCTGGATGTTGGCGTCGACGATCGCTCCGGCGAACTGCTTGACCGCTTCCTCGGGGCTGCCCGCGCCGTTGGCCGCGACCGGGGTGGCAGGCCACTTCTGCTTGCCGGCCAGCAGCGCGTAGTCCGCGATCGTGTAGAAGAGGCTCGGGTACCACTCGTCGTCGACCTTGACCGTGGCGATCCGGATCGGCTCGCCCATCTGCCGCACGGTCTTGGCGATGTCGATCTTCTGGGACTTCGCCGCGGTGTCGATGCCGTTGGGGAAGGCCTGGTCGAGGAACTTCTCGGTGAACGGCTGGTCGCGCATGTCGGAGTTGATCTCCAACTGCCCCTCGACCAGCATGTTGATCTCGAGGTGGTCGTTGATCTTCTGCTTGCGGGCCTCGTCGAACTTCAGCCCGGTCGCCTTCACGGCGCCCATCTTGTTCGGGTCGGCGTCCTGCTTGTAGATGCCCAGCCGCTTGAGCTCGTTGTTCACCTGCGTGTTGGTGTCACGCATCAGCGCGGCCTCGGCCGGCGGCAGCACGGTGAGCAGACCGGCGACGTCACCCGCGTTGATCTTGTCGACCAGGTTCTGCGCGGCCGCGGCGGGCGTCGGCGCGCCCTCGGCGACGCTGTCGCTCTGCCGGATCGCCAGGAAGTACACCAGGCCACCGGCGACCAGTGCGACGACGGCGATGAGCGCGCCGACGATCAGCCCGGTCTTCTTTTTCTGCGGTGGCTGCTGCGGCATGCCGTACTGGGGCTGGCCATAGTCCTGCTGGCCGTAGCCCTGCTGCGGATAACCGGGCTGCTGATAGCCCTGCTGGCCGTAGTCCTGTTGTGGATAACCGGGTTGCTGCTGGTAGCCCGGCTGCGGGTCACCGTGCTGGGGGTAACCCTGCTGCGGATAACCCGGCTGCTGGTCGCCCTGTTGGGGGTAGCCCGGCTGCGAGTAACCCGGCTGCTGCCCGTACGGCTGGCCAGGGTTCTGCTGGGGGTATCCCTGCTGTTGCGGGTAGCCGCCAGGCTGTGCCGGGAACCCGCCGCTCGGCTGGTTCGGATCGTTCGGCTGCCACTGGCCGCCGGAAGGCGGATAGGTCACAGGGTCCCTCCAGATCGATGGTGCTGTTTCACCCGTTTTCGCTGCGTGACGAGAACGATCACTGCCCCGATCAGCGCCAGCACCGACCCCGCCAGTGTCACCACTGGTCCAGTGCTCGCGATGCCGATCAGACCGTCCTTGTCATCCCCTTGGACGGTCGCAGCCCCCGATATCGTTCCCATCAACAACGCCAGAATGACCGCCAGCACCGCGGCCGTTCGGCGTAGGCGCAGAGCGTACATTGCAATCGCGACAGCCGCCGTCGGTATTACGGCGAACCAGACGTCGAACAGCACGCGCAGTTGCGGGACCATGTCCAACGCGCCGAGATGTCGCAGTATCCCTAGGGATTGGTAGCTCGTGTAGTACGCGGTGCCCGACCGGACCCATGCCAGGAACGTCCCGAGTACGACGAGTCCGATGCCGACTGCTGCCCCCACGGCCCCGATCCGGGGCATTGATGTCCGCACCGGATGATCGTGCCAAAGACCGCCCCGGTGTCCCCCTTTCGGGTCGAATTCGCACGTCCCGGCTGTCCAAACAGGATTTTGTGATGCACGGTGACTAAGTTGTCACTGTTACGACAAGTATTTGTTGTGACGAAAGTGGTGATTGAGAAGGAGGCGCCGTGCGGGTCCGTCGAGCGGCCATCCCGATCCTCACGATGCTCGCTTTCGCCGTGCCGGCACCGGCTTTCGCGGTGCCGCCACCGCCGCCGAAGCCGAGCGACCAAGAGGTACAGGACAGTAAGGCGGACCGGGACGCCAAGGCAGGCAAAGTCGGTGAGCTGACCAGCAAGCTGGCCGACGCGGAGGCCAAACTGGTCGAGCTGCAGGCCGTGGTCGAGGTCAAGATGGAGGACGCCAACAAGGCGCTCGTCGACCTCGACACCGCACGGGACATCGCCGCGAAGGCGCGCGCTGACGCAGCCGCGGCGAAACAGGAAGCCGACGCGTCGAGCGCTGCGATCGAGAAGGTGCACAAGGACGTCGACGACTTCGCTGCGGCGAGTTTCCGGCAGGGCAGCACAGTCGGTTCCATGACAGCGTTCTTCGGCGCGTCCAGCCCGAAGGATCTGCTTGACCGCGCGGCATTTCTGAACGCGGTGAGCGGAAGCCAGCTCGACGCACTCGAGCGCATGCAGCGCGCCCGGGTCGAACAGGCCAATAAGGACTCACGAGCCCGCGCGGCGCTGAACCTGGCCAGCGAGAAGCAAGCCGAAGCGGAAGGCGCCAAACGCGCCGCCGACCGTGCCACCGCGATCGCCGAGCAGGCCCGCCGCGACCAGGCAGGCGAAGCCGCGCAGATCGAAACGTTCCGGGAACAGACCGAGAAGGAACTCGCTGAGGCACAAGCGAAAGTCGGGGGCCTCGAATCGCAGTTGCAGCGCTACCAAGAGTGGCAGCGCGCGAAGCAGCGGGAAGACGAGGAACGCGCGAAGGCCGCGGCCGCCGCGGCGCAACGACCCGGTACCGGCGCGAAACCCAGCAGGCCCGCCCCCGGTCGCCCGCCGATCTCGGGTGGCGCGGCAGCCGTCGTGATCGCACGCGCGATCTCTCAGTTGGGCGTTCCGTACGCGTGGGGCGGCGGCAACGCCAACGGCCCGACACGCGGTATCCGTGACGGCGGTGTCGCGGACTCCTTCGGGGACTACGCGAAAATCGGCTTCGACTGTTCGGGGCTGATGATCTACGCCTTCGCTGGCGTCGGGATCAAACTGCCGCACTACAGCGGATATCAGGCCAAGGCGGGCAGACAATTGCCGCTGTCGCAGATGGCGCCGGGCGATATGTTGTTCTGGTCGACCGGCGGCCGCATCCACCACGTGGCCCTGTACATCGGCAACGGGCAGATGGTGGAGGCGCCGTATTCGGGGTCTCGCGTGCGCATCACGTCAGTGCGGTATGGCGGCCTGGTTCCGTACGTGACCCGCTTGCTCTGAGGAGGTCGCTACGCGGCAACATCCGAGTTGGAACAAGCGCACGGCCGGCTTGCGTGTCGATCTGGTCAGCCACGACTGAATTCTCCCCGAGTAGTCCTACTCAAGACCCGCTCGGCCGCATGCCGCGATGATGCGCTGGTGACGCTTGAGCAAACCGCTGGCGGCAAGCACGGGGTGGGCGTTCGCTGTGCGATCGCTGCCGGCATCGGTGCCGGGCTCGGCCTGGCGTACGTAGGGCTGATCGCCCTGATCACGTCGGAAGGCTTCCTGGGTGACGGCTTGGCGCGCCTGGGTTGGCTGATCATCTTGACGCCGTTGGCGCTGGCGTTCTGCGTGACCGTGGCGTGGCCGCTGCTGAGTGCTGCGAAGGTCGAGAGGGCCTGGCAGGTGGCGCTGCTCGGACCGGTAGCGTTCTGGGCGTGGTGGGAGTTCCTCAGTGGCGTCGAGGTTCTGGTCCTCTACAAGCCAGTGTTCTTCGGGGCGGCCGGGTATGCCGCCGCGGCGCTGGTCACCTCGCCCCGGCTGCCGAGTTGGGGGCGGATCGCCGTCGCGGCCGGCGTCGTCGCGCTCTTCCTGTTCAGGCCGGTCGTGGTCACTGACACGGCTGAATCCTGGGACTGGTGGGAGGAGGACGAACTGCGGGCCTACGCGCGTCCGCTCTTGGCGCCGGACCTGCCGGACTACCGGATCCAAGCCGCCAGCGCTGGCAACGAATTGACCCCGCGTGTCTATTACCGGCTGCGGCCAAGGTCAGCCGACAGGAACGTCTCGCCCTCAGTTGTCATCAAGGTCATGCACCAGCTGACGCCCGCGGACTTCGACCCGCCCGCCGACTGCGACCTGATGGGATCGAGAGTGCCCGAGCCGTGCACGGTCGTCGCCCCGGACGTCTGGCGGACCGCACGGGGCACTTACCTGGCCCGCAAGGGCAGTCAGATCGTCGAGTTCCAGCCTGGCGCTTCGGTCCCGGAAAACGATCTGCTCAGAGCCGCGACCACGCTGCGAGTCGTTCCGGTCGAGCACTTCGAGCCGATCGGCTGATCATGCCGCGTGCCGTCTTCACAGAGGTCATACCGCTGATCGGATTCGATGGGACCCGGTGGATAACCGTGTCTTGTTGGAGGTTGGCCCGTGACGGAACCCGAGGCCGGGACGAATACCCCGGCCACTGACGCGCAGCTGCTCGAACGCACCGTGTTCGAGGTCAAGCGGGTGATCGTCGGGCAGGACCGGCTTGTCGAGCGGATGCTGGTCGGGCTGTTGGCCAAGGGGCACCTGCTGCTGGAAGGCGTGCCCGGTGTCGCCAAGACGCTGGCGGTCGAGACGTTCGCGCGCGTGGTCGGCGGATCGTTCTCCCGCGTGCAGTTCACCCCCGACCTGGTGCCCGCCGACATCCTCGGCACCCGGATCTACCGGCAGGGCTCGGAGTCCTTCGACGTCGAGCTCGGACCGGTGGTGGCGAACTTCGTGCTCGCCGACGAGATCAACCGCGCGCCTGCCAAGGTGCAGTCGGCGATGCTCGAGGTGATGGCCGAGCGGCACGTGTCCATCGGCGGCCAGACCTTCCCGATGCCGGACCCGTTCCTGGTGCTGGCCACGCAGAACCCGATCGAGAACGAGGGCGTGTACCCGCTGCCCGAGGCGCAGCGCGACCGGTTCCTCTTCAAGATCATCGTCGAGTACCCGACGGCCGAGGAAGAGCGCGAGATCGTCTACCGGATGGGCGTCGAGGCTCCCCAGCCGCACCAGGTGCTCTCGCCAGGCGAGCTGACGCGCCTGCAGGGCGTCGCGTCGAAGGTGTTCGTGCACCACGCGCTTGTCGACTACGTCGTACGTCTGGTTCTGGCGACGCGGACGCCCGCCGAGCACGGCCTGACGGACGTGGCCGGCTGGGTCGCGTACGGCGCCTCGCCGCGTGCCAGCCTGGGCATCGTCGCTGCTGCGCGTGCGCTCGCGTTGGTGCGCGGGCGTGATTACGTGCTGCCTCAGGACGTCGTGGACGTCGTGCCGGATGTGCTGCGCCACAGGCTCGTGTTGTCGTATGACGCGTTGGCTGACGGTGTTCCGTTGGACCACATCATCACGCGTGTCCTGCAAACCGTGCCGTTGCCGCAGGTGTCGGCCCGGCCCCAGCAAACCCCGCCGCCGCAGGGTCACCATGCACCGGCGGGTGTGGCAACCCGGCCGTGAGCGAGAAGGAGACCACCGAGCGTCCCTCGTGGACGCCGCCGATCCTGCGCGGCGACCGGATGGAAGCCGGGCTGCGGCTGCTCGAACTGGACGTCCGCCGCAGGCTGGACGGCCTCTTGCAGGGCAACCACCTCGGTCTGGTGCCCGGGCCGGGCACCGAACCGGGCGAGGCGCGGCCGTATCAGCCCGGCGACGACGTGCGCCGGATGGACTGGGCGGTCACGGCCCGCACGACCGTGCCGCACATCCGGGAGACGGTCGCGGACCGTGAGCTGGAGACGTGGCTCGCGATCGACCTGTCGCCGAGCCTCGACTTCGGTACGGCCGCGTGCGAGAAGCGTGACCTGGTTGTCGCGGCCACGGCTGCCGTGGCGCACCTGACCAGAGGCGGTGGCAACCGCATCGGTGCTGTCATCTCGACGGGCAAAGACACGGTACGCGTGCCCGCGCGCGGTGGCTTGGCGTACGCGCGTGGCCTGATCCGTAAGGTCGCGGAGACGCCGCAGGCTCCCGAAGGCACGGCCGGTGACCTGGCCACATTGATCGAGCAGTTGCGCCGCCCGCCGCGCAGGCGCGGGCTGGTCGTGGTGATCTCCGACTTCCTCGGCGACGTGGACTGGCAGCGTGCGCTGCGCGGGCTCTCGGCCCGGCACGACCTGATCGCCATCGAAGTCCTCGACCCGCGTGACGTCGACCTGCCTGAGGTGGGCACGGTCGTGCTGTCCGACCCTGAGACCGGCCGTCAGCGTGAGGTGCACGCCACGCCCTTGCTGCGCCGGGAATTCGCGGCCGCCGCCGCGCAACACCGTGCCGAGGTGGCGGCTGCTATTCGCCGCGCCGGCGCGGGGCATTTGGTTCTGCGTACGGATTCCGACTGGGTGGCGGACACGGTGCGGTTTGTGGTGGCCCGCAAACGTGGCTGGTCCGGAGGAGGTGCTGCCTGATGTTCCTGGGATTGAGTTTCGGCAGGTTCGCCGACGCATGGTGGTTCCTGCTGCTGATCGCGGTCGCCGGACTGGTCGCCGGATACGTTGTGCTGCAGCGCAGGCGGCGCCGTAACACAATGCGGTTCACCAACCTCGCGTTGCTGGAGAAGGTCGCGCCCAAGCGTGCACGTAAAACGCGGCACGTCCCGATCGCGCTCCTGCTGGCCGCGCTGACGCTGTTCACGATCGCGCTCGCCGGTCCGACGGCCGAGGCGCGCGTGCCACGCAACCGCGCGACCGTGATGCTGGTGATCGACGTCTCGTTGTCGATGGAGGCAACGGACGTCAAGCCGAACCGGCTGGAAGCCGCCCAAGCAGCGGCGAAGTCCTTCGCGAACGGTCTGACACCCGGCATCAACCTCGGCCTGATCTCGTTCGCCGGGACAGCGACAGTGCTGGTGTCGCCGACGACGTCACGCCAGGGCGTGGTGAAGGCGATCGAGACGCTGCGGCTGGCCCAGTCGACCGCGACCGGCGAGGCGATCTTCTCGGCGTTGCAGTCGATCGAGAGCTTCTCGCAGGTCGTCGGCGGCCAGGAAGGCCCACCGCCCGCGCGGATCGTGCTGATGAGCGACGGGAAACAGACCATCCCGACCGACAACCAGGACGACCCCCGCGGCATGTTCACCGCGGCGAGGGCCGCGGCGGACGTGAAGATCCCGGTCTCGACGATCTCCTTCGGCACGACCGACGGCACAGTGGACATCGACGGCAGGCGCACCCCGGTGCCGGTCGACGACGACTCACTTGAACAGGTCGCCAAGCTGTCCGGCGGGGAGTTCTACAAGGCAGCGACCGCCGACGAGCTGCGCAAGGTGTACGACACTTTGGGTGAACAAATCGGATATGAGATCAAAGACGCCGATGCCAGTCGGCCATGGTTGATACTGGGCACCATCGCGGCGATAAGCGCCGCGGCCAGCGCGCTGTTCATTGGGCAGCGCCTGCCGTAACCCAGGTGCCCGGGAGGCCTGGCATGGTCGACGCCAAGGACTGGCGGGAGATGCACGAGTGGTCCGCCCAGTTGCTCAAGCGTCAGACCGGCCACGGCGTTGAAGACTGGAACGTCCGGATCAAGGAAACCGGCATCACCTCCCGCGACGAGCTGCAACAGTGGCTCAAGACCCGCAACATCAACGGCTACGCCCAGCAGCTGCTGATCATGGAACGCTTCGGCTACCCGGACTTCCTGCTCAAGACGGCGGAGGAGTTGGTGGACGACCAGTTCGCGGATCGGGAACACCTTCGACCGGTGTTCAACGAAGTGATCGAGGCAGGTGTGGGCATCGCGCACCAGGGCTTGGTGGAGGTGCAGGCCCGCAAGACCTTCGTGACACTGCGAACGAGACGGCGGAAGTTCGCGATGGTCAAGCCGACGACGAAGACGCGCGTGGATCTGGGGCTGCGCATTGTGGATCTGTCCGGGGGACATGAACGGTTCGCCGCTCGGCTGCAGTCAGCCAAAGTGCTCCGGGACGATTCGATGACTCACCGGATTCCGCTGTCCTCTGTGGAGGACGTGGATGATGAGGTTTGTTATTGGCTTGCGGTGGCTTTCGAGCAGAACACGTAGGTTTGGTGGCTCGAGGCTCCGCGGCCTCTGTCCTTTGCGGCTGCCCAGAAAAGGACACAGCCTCCTTGGAGACCACAGCGGCAGGAGCCAGGCTGGGTGCTCCACACCACATCGCGCCCGGATCCCCGCATACGCGCAACAAAGCCGCAGTGACCACAGTGAACAGAGCCACGACGACCACAGTGGAACAAAAAGGCCGACCCCTGCCGGAGCCGGCCTTCCTGATACGTCTGGTTGCTATCTGCTTACGCCGCGCCTGCCCATCGCTCCCGATACCAGGCCGACCAGGATGATCGCGGCGCCGAGCTGGAACAGTAGCTCGATCCAGTCGATCCCGGCGGTGTCCCGGACGCCGACCCATCCGGCGACCAGACTGCCGAGGAACGCGGCGATGATACCGACCACAATGGTCAGCCAGATGGGAATGTTCTGCTTGCCGGGCATGATCAGCCTGGCCAGCGCGCCGATGATCAGGCCGATCACGATCGCGCCGATGATCGATTCAATGGTCATCGCACACTCCTTTTGAGTGCAAGGTGGTGAACCACTTCCTCCTACGGTCCCAGGAGTCCCCATGTTCGGCATCTTGAAACTACAAACCGTTATCCGTGCAGGTCGCGGTACATATCGGCGGCTCCGGGGTGCAGCGGGACGCCCGCGGTCGCGATCAGCGTCCGCGCGTCCAGGAACTGGGTGCCGAGCGCTTGCTGGGGAACGAGCTCCGCAACCCTTCTGACCAGCACGGATACCACCGCGCCCGCGACTTCGTCGGGTAGCGTGGGCGCGCAGACCAGCAGATTGGCCACGCCGATCGTCCGGACATCCCGCACGTGCTGGTACGCACCGGACGGCACGGCCACCGTCTCGTATACCGGACCGTGTCCTGCTCGTAGCCTTGGCGCGACACCGTCCAGCGGCAATAACAGTATTCCGATACGAGCGTCCAACTCGGCCAGTGCCGGTGTGGGCACGCCGCCGGACCACAGCAACGCGTCGATTCGGCCGTCGATGAGGTTCGCGACCGCGTTGGCCAGGGGCAAGCGTTCGACGAGTGGCCGCACGCCCGCTGCCTCGATCAGGCGGTCGCCGAACAGTGCGGCGCCGGAGCCGGAAGCGCCCAGCGACACCGCGCGTCCGGTCAAGTCCGCGATTCCGCGGACCGGCCCGTCCATCCGGACCACGAGTTGCATGTAGTTCTCGTAGACGCGGCCGAGCGCCCGCAGTGGGACCTGTGTCGTGAATGGACGGTTGCCTGCCACCGCCGTCTGTGCGGTGTCGGCCAGAACCAGTGCCAGGTCTGCCTGACCGGCTCGCACCATGTCCACATTGGCCTGGCTGGCCTGGGTGGTCAGCGCCGAGCATTGCAGACGTGGCTCCGCCGCGGTGATCTGTCCGGCCAGGAGCTTGGCGAAGGCGAGGTAGAAGCCGCCTTCCTCACCCGCCGCGATGGTCAGTGTCCTCGATGGACCGGAGTAGCCGGTGCCGCAGCCGGCGAGTGCGGCGAGGCCGGCGAGCAACATTGATCGCCTGGTCACGGTCATCTGGACTCCATCGGCAGGGTGACGCGGACGGTGAGCCCGTGTGGTTCGGTGGCTTCGAGTACGAACTCGCCGCCGCGCGCGGTGACCAGGCGTTCCGCGATGGCCAGCCCCAGTCCGGTGCCGCCGGTGCTGGCTTGGCTGGAGCGCCAGAACCGCTGGGTCGCCCGCGCGAGGTCCTCCGACGGCAGGCCAGGGCCGTTGTCGGACACCGTGATCGTGCCGTCAATGCAGCTCAGGTCGACTGAAGCGCCCGCGCCCGCGTACTTGACGGCGTTGTCCAGCAACACATCCAGGACTTGGCCGAGTTCGGTGTCCGGCATCGCAACGATGAAATGTTCCACAGTGGACAACTCGAGACCGACCGAGGCCTGGTCGGCGGCCGCGTGCCACGCGTCGTACCGTTCCACCAGAACGGTCGCCGCGTCGCACGTGTCGGCTGGAGTCTGGCGGTTGGCGACGTTCTCCGCGGTCGCCAGCGCGAGCAGGCCGTCGAGCAACGACTCCATGCGTTCGACCTCGGCGACGCAGCCGTTGTACGTCCGCATTCCGTCCGGCTTCACCTGCCCGGCAAGGGAATCCACGCGCAGCCGGAGGGCGGCCATCGGGTTGCGCATCTGGTGTGACGCGTCCGCGACGAGCCTGCGTTGCTGTTCGGCCGCTTCGGCGACCGCGTCGGACATCCGGTTGAACGACGACCCTAGCGCGCGTAGCTCACGCGGCCCGGCGCTGGCGGGCACGTGCGTGCGCTGTTCACCGGCGGTCAACGCGAGTACGCCACGTTCAAGCTGTGCCAACGGCCGTAGTACCCACCGCGACACGACCAATGCCAGCAACACGAACAACAACGCGGCTGCCAACGCGCCCAAGACGATGAGCAACCAGTTGTGAGCGACATCCGCCGCGGCCGCCGTCACCGACACCCGCATCACCACTGCACCCGCGACGCGTGTTCCGGCGCCAACGGGACGAGCCAGCAGGAGGGGGTCGGACGACCATGGCCGAAGTTGCGGGGGAGCGGGACCAGGTTGGTTGCGTAAGGCACCATCGATCAACGGCAGCACGTCCTCCGCGCGCAGCCCGCCCGTGGCAACGACTTGGCGTTTGCGTGCGTCGACCACGAGCACGGGTTCGCCGTAGAGGTCGCTGTACGCGCGGACTTCGTTGGCCAGCTGGCCGGTGTCGCCCGTGTCGTCGGCCTGTTGCGCCAGCACAGCGAACCGGTCGAGTTCCGCGGTCCGTGAGATCAGCAGCTCCTGTGTGCGGGACGCGGCCGTGCTGCCGAGCAACGGCCATGCGAAGCCCGCGACCGCGGCCGCGGACAGCAGGAGCAGCACCACCAGAAGGCGCGTCCGCATGTCATTCACCCAGCCGATATCCGAAACCCCTGATCGTGGTGAGCAGTCCTGGGCGCTTGAGCTTGCCGCGCAACTGGGTCATGTGCACGTCCAGCGAGCGGGAGATCGCCAGGTAGGCGTCGCCCCAGACCTCGTCCATCAGCTGCTGGCGGCTGACCGCCGTGCCCAGCCGCCTGGCGAGCACCGCGAGCAGCTCGAATTCCTTCAAGGTCAAGGAAATCTCCTCGCCACCGACGCGGACCCGGCGCGAGGACATGTCGATCTCCACATCGGACACCCGTACGACGCTCGACAACGTCGTGGCCGACCGCGCCGCTCGGTGGGTGATGGTGTCCATCCGGGCGAGCAGTTCGGCCAGCCGCACGGGTTTGACCACGTAGTCGTCCGCGCCGAGCCGCAGGCCTCGCACGACCGAACGTTCGTCACCGCGTGCGGTGAGCACGAGGACGGGCACGTCCGCGACTTTGCGGAGCATGCGCAGTACCTCGAGCCCGTCGGTGTCCGGCAGACCGAGGTCGAGCAGGACCAGGTCGGCCTCGTGGTGGCGGGTGAGCGCGTCGGCGCCACGGCGAACTCTGGTCGGCACGTGGCCGCGGGCGGCCAGCGCCTCGGTCAGCGCGTCGCCGACACCGTCGTCATCTTCGACGAGCAACACCCGCACGGCATTCGTCCTTACGTGGTCTTCTCCAGCTCGGAGGACGTGGAGGTCTCCCGCATTGTCCAGTACACGATCAGGGAAACCAGAATGCACGCCGAGACGTACCAGTAGAACAGTGACTCGACGCCCGCCTTCTTCAGGCCCAGCGCGACGTATTCGGCGGTGCCGCCGAAGATGGCCACGGTGAGCGCGTACGGCAGGCCGACGCCAAGCGCCCTGATCTTGGTCGGGAACAGCTCTGCTTTCACGATCGCGTTGATCGATGTGTACCCGGTGACGATCGACAAGCCCACCATCATCAGCAGAAATGCCACGATCGGGTTCTTTGTGCCGGACAGGATGGACAGCAGCGGCACGGTCGCGATCACGCCGCCGATGCCGAAGAACAACAGCAGCGGCCGTCGGCCGATCCGGTCGGACAGCCGCCCGGCGAGCGGTTGCACACCCATGAAGATCGCCAGTGCGATGAAGTTGATCCAGGTGACCGTGCCCTTATCGATGTGGCTCGTGTTCACCATGAAGTTCTTCAGGTACGTGCTGTACGTGTAGAACGCGACCGTACCGCCGAGCGTGAGGCCGACGACGATCAGGCATTCCTTGGGGTACTGCAGAAGCACGCGGATCGTGCCGCGCTCGCGGGACTTGGTCTTCTCCTGCTGGTAGCTCTCGGATTCGTCCATGCCGCGACGCAGCCACATCACCACGATCGCGCCGACCGCGCCCACCGCGAACGCGATCCGCCAGCCCCACGTGGTCAGCTGGTCGTCGGTGAGCACCTGCTGCAGCACGATCTGCAGGCCCAGCGCGACAAGCTGGCCGGAGATCAGCGTGACGTACTGGAAGCTGGAGTAGAAGCCGCGTTTGTGCGGAGTGGCCACTTCGGACAGATACGTCGCGGAGGTCGCGTACTCGCCGCCGACCGAAAGTCCTTGCAGCAACCGGGCGATCAGCAGGATGACCGGCGCCGCGACGCCGATCGTGCCGTACCCGGGCGTCACCGTGATCAGCAACGACCCCAGCGCCATCATGACCACGCTGAGCGTGAGCGCGTTGCGCCGCCCGAACTGGTCGGCGAACCGCCCGAGTACGTACCCGCCGATCGGCCGCATCAGGAAGCCGACAGCGAAGATGCCCGCGGTGTTGAGCAGCTGGGCGGTCTGGTCGCCTGCCGGGAAGAACGCACTGGCGAAGTAGATGCTGAACGCCGTGTATGCGTACCAGTCATACCACTCAATGAGATTGCCGATGGATCCCCGGACGACATTCCCGATGACCCGGCGCTCACTGACCGGTTTACGTTCCTGACTGGCTATCGCCATACGGACCTCCTCGTCACGTGACCCGCACCACCGTCGGATGCGCGGCGGGCATGGGACAAGGTCAGCGGCCCAGACCTAACAGTCGCTTAGGGCGAACGTCGTACCCGTCAACTGCATGGGGTACGTCCGCGCGGGCCGTCTCGTACGTTCGGGTGACCCTGGCGAGGCGAGGGAACAGCCACGGAGTTCGCTTCGTTGGATCGTGTTGAGAGCGGATCCATCTGTGAGTACCACGGTCGAAGCCGCCCCGATTTTCGGGGCTTGGCTTCGGCCTTTTTGCGTTTGAGGAGGTGTTAGCCGATGAGTACGCAAGTAGAGCTGTGGCAGACAGTCCGGGAGGTACTTCAGAGTCCCAGCCAGACTGCCTGCGCGTGCGCGCTACTCCTGTGTGCAGCAGGGGTTGCCGCGCTGCTGCTTCTGGTGGCAATCACGCTCACTCCGCAACGTATGGTCCGGCAAGTGTGGACATCCCTGCGGAGACGGCGTCGCAGCTAGTCACTGGACACAACACCGCGAGGACACGCGATCGAGATCGGGTGTTCGAGATTTCTCGACGCCCGATCCCTCTCATCGCGCGAAGGCCAGACCTAACAGTCGCTTAGGCGAATCGGCGGCTACCCGGGGATCAGCACGGACGCGTCGGGTTGGCGCAGCGTGGCGAAGGTGCCGACGATCTGCCTGTGGTCCAGATCCAGGACGGCGACCTTCTGAGTGTCCAATAGGGACACGTACGCGATCGGTTTCGTCGGGTGGAACGAGGCCGCGGACGGCTGACCCGGCACCGAAACCGTCCAGATCGGGCGGAATCCGGTGCTGATCATCGAGATCGTCTTGTTCGCCAGGTCGGTCACCAGCAGTTGATCGTCCGAGACGGTGTACACCCGCAGCGGGTCCCCAGCGACCTTCATCTCGCCGCGCACACGCATGGTCCGAGCGTCCACGGCCACAACGGCGGGAGTGCGCCGCGCACCCACGAACAGGGTTCGTTCGTCGGTGCTCAGGCAGGAGCTTTCCGGCAGTTGGCCTGGCGTGACCAACACCGGTGCGATGGCCGCGTCATAGGGCCGCACCAGGCTCACGGTGTGGGAGAGCAGGCCGGTGACGTAGGCACGTTGTCCGTCGCGGGTGAGGGAGAACAGGTGCGTCTTGATGCCACCTGTGTTGACCGCCCGCGACGGCGCGTTGATCGGCGTGTCGAATCCGAGCAGGGTGGCTTTCTCCTCGCTCAGCACGTAAAGCCGGTCCGAGGCGTCCATGCCCACGCCGTGGATCCGGTTGTACGGAGCGATTTCGATGGTGCGGACCAGGCTCCGAGCCCGCAGGTCGACGACGAACACCGCGGACGCGCCCGGCCCGACCACCGACGAGAACTCCACGCCGTAGTGGCCGACGTACGCGAACTTGCGCTCACGGTCGGCCACGAGCTCATGTGGATAGTCCCCCAGAACCAGTTCTGCCAGGCGTTTTCCTGAGCCGGCGTCGAAGAACGCCAGTCGCCGGTCGCCCTTCTCCACCACGGCGAGGACGTCGCCGCCGGCAGGGGCCTGCGTGGCCAGCGGGAGTGGCAGCCCCGCCACTCCCGCCAGCTTCATCGCGTTACGTCGGGTGATCACATGGTCAGTCATCCACTGGCTCCTTGATCCGACATATCCCGTCAGCGCGATCAGTCCAGTCCAGCAACCGGCCAAGGTCAAGATCTGATCGGCGGTTTACTGCACGGCCACCGTGTCCGCTGGACGAGTCCGCAACGCCACCCATGCCGGGACCATCGTCGCGGTCATCGTCAGCAGGCCCGCGGCCGCCGAAACCGCCAGATAGATCCAAATCGGACCATACGGTACGACGGAGTCCAAGGCAGCCAGGCTGAACGGCACCAATGTCCCGGCCGAGACGATCGTGCCGAGGATCAGACCGGCCAGGGTGATCGCCGCGCCTTCCACGCCGATCATCCGCAGCACCTGGCCACGGCGCGCGCCGGAGAGTCGCAGCAGGCCGAATTCCCTGCGCCGGTCGGAGGTCTCCACCACCAGGGTGTTGATCACCGAGATCGCCGTGTACAGGATGATCATCCCGGCCAGCAGGTAGTTGATCATCGCCTGGGTTTCCAGGTCGGCCGCGTAGGCCTCGGTCAGCGTCGAGCGGTCGGCGAGCCGGTCGTTCGGGAACCGGGCGGCGATCGCGGAAGTGTCGCCGGAAACCATGATCTGGCTGGCCACACCCGCGGAGGTGTGCTGGGCGAGGGTGGCTGCGGGCGACAGCGCGATCTCGTATCCCTGGCGGGGTTCGATCAACGCCACGACCGTGACCCGGCTCGTCTGACCGTCGCCGTAGCGCATGGTGAGCTTGTCGCCGACGCGCAGTCCCATGGAGGACGCGTGGTCGGCAGGCAACGCGATGGTGTCACCGGACAAGTCCTTCAACGACCCCGCGACGATGGGCACTGCCGTCAATGAAGCGCCCGATGCGGTGATGCCCTGTAGTTCCAGGCCTTCGTCGCTGAGTTCCGGGTCGTACGGGGCTTCGATGAAACCCTTGCTGGTGACCCATTCCGACGCTGCCGTGACGCCGGGCAGGGACCGGACCGTGTCGACGACGTCGGGGGAGAAGCCGCCGTTGCCGGAGACCAGCACCGCGTCGGCACGCAGGTCCTGGGTGTACGCGCGCTGCGCCGACTCGGCCGAGGTCGTCTGGGTATAGATCTGCGCGAACGCGAAACCCGACGCGAGCATCACGGGGGCCACAGCGGACGCGAGTTTCACGGCACGCATACGAGTGTTGTTGGCCGCCAAGGAGCCTGGGACCTTCGTCAACGCGCGGATTGGCAGGCGCAGCAACGCCATCACAGCCTTGGTGGCACCGGGCGCGAACAGGGTGAACCCGATGGCCCAGCAGAGCACGGCCGGGCCCGCGGTGGATGCCGCGATCGGGCCGGACATCGCGGTGACCGACACGATGCCCAGCGCCAGGCCACCGGCGCAGGAGATGATGCCGAAGATCAACCGGGTCGGCGTGAGCCACTTGCGCTGAATCGCCGCCTCGGCGAGGGCTTCGGTCGGACGGGTGCGGGACGCGCGGCGCGATCCGGCCAGCGCGGCGATCACCCCGGTGAGCAGTGCCGTGCCCACGCCGATGATCGACGGGATCCAGCCCTGGTTGAACTGCACGACGGGGCTGGCCACGCCATACTCGGCCAGCCGCTCGAACAGGAACTCGCCGACCAGCGCACCGGGGAACCAGGCCGCGAGGGTGGCCAGCACCGACACGACCAGCGCTTCCATGAAGATCATCCGGCGGATCTGGCCCGGGGTCGTGCCGATCGCCCGCAGCAGGGCGATCTCCCGCTTGCGCTGCTGCACGGACACACTGAACGTGCTGGCCACGACCAGCATCGACACCATCACCGCGAACCCGCCGAACACCGCTGACAGCGTGATCAGCATTTCGCTCTGCTCTTCGGCCTTCGGGTGCTCGGCCACGCCCCGCTCGTCACCGGTCAACACCGTCACCGCGGTCCCGAGCGCCTCCTCCAACCGCTCGCCCAGGTCAGGGGTGCCCGGTGCGGCGACGACCCCGAGTGCCATCAGTTTGCCGAGCCGCTGGGCGTCGGAGTCCGCGAAGTAGACGACCGACTGGCCGGACGTCCCGGACACCGTGAACGGCGTGATCTTGCCGCGGATCGAGATGTCCACACGGGCGCCGACCCGCGCACCCGAACTCGCTGGCACGACGACTTGCCCTTGCTGCGGAGCGGCCCCGTCCAGCCCGGCGAGCACGGCCGATGCCCAGTTGTGGCCGGTCGTAGACGTTCCCGCCAGAGAGACCGGGAACGCGACGTCCTGGACGACCCGGGCGACGCCGGGAACTGCCGACGCCTTCGCGGCGAGGCTCGAGTCGAGCGGGATGTCCTCGGTGAGCATCGAGTACTCGTAGTCGACGTCACCGTCCTCATCGGGCACATCATTGGTGGCGAGGCGGATCGACCGGTCGGCGATGATCACCGCGTCGGCTTCGGCGAGCCGCTGCGGCGGGATCGCGGTCCGGATGCCGGTCTCCATCAGGCCGCCACATGCCATCACGATCGCCGCGCCGAAGAACAACGCGATGAAAGTGGCGACGAATCCTCCCTTGCGGTAACGCAGTGTTCGTATCGTCAAGCGCAGCATGATCGGTCCGTCCCCAATTTCTCAGCCGATTGTTTGTGGCTCGACGCTATTGCTGCGGACCGTGCCCGACCCATGGTGCAGAACTGCCGATTCCTGGTGGGGTTAGCCCCACCACAACAGCCGAGGGGGATGGGTCGGACCAGCTAGTAGGCCGCTAGCCTGTGGCGCGAGCACGCGTCGGGGCATCTCGAGGAGTTGAGGGTGGCACGGTCGGTTTTGGTCACAGGTGGTAACCGCGGTATCGGTCTGGCGATCGCCAGGGCATTCGCGGACCAGGGCGACAATGTCGCGGTCACGCACCGCGGCTCGGAAACGCCGGAGGGATTGCTCGGCGTCAAATGCGACGTGACCGACGCCGAACAGGTCGACGCCGCGTTCACCGAGATCGAGGACAAGCAGGGCCCGGTCGAGATCCTGGTGTCCAACGCGGGCATCACCGACGACACCCTGCTGCTGCGGATGTCCGAGGAGCAGTTCAGCCGCGTCCTGGACGCGAACCTGACCGGCGCGTTCCGGGTCACCAAGCGCGCCACTCGCGGCATGCTGCGCAAGCGCTGGGGGCGTCTGATCTTCATCTCGTCGGTCGTCGGCCTGACCGGCAGTGCGGGCCAGGCGAACTACGCGGCCAGCAAGGCCGGTCTCGTCGGCTTCTCCCGTTCGCTCGCTCGCGAGCTGGGCAGCCGCAACATCACGTCGAACGTGATCACGCCGGGCTTCGTGGCCACCGAGATGACCGCCGTGTTGCCGGAGGAGCGCAAGCAGGAGATCCTCGGCCAGGTTCCGCTTGGCCGGTACGCCGACACCTCGGAGATCGCCTCCGCCGTCACGTTCCTCGCCTCGGATTCCGCCTCGTACATCACCGGCGCGGTACTGCCGGTCGACGGCGGCCTCGGCATGGGCCACTGAAACACTAGGGAGAGTAGAGAAAGTGACCGGTTTGCTCGAAGGCAAGCGGCTGCTGATCACGGGCGTGATCACGGACGCCTCCATCGCGTTCCACGTGGCCCGTATCGCGCAGGAGCAGGGCGCCGAGGTGGTGCTCACCGGGTTCGGCAGGCTCAGCCTGGTCCAGCGGATCGCCCAGCGGCTGCCCAAGCCCGCGCCGGTGATCGAGCTGGACGTGACCAACCAGGAACACCTGGACTCCTTGGCGGGCAAGGTTTCCGAGCACGTCGACGGCCTCGACGGCGTGGTGCACTCGATCGCGTTCGCGCCCGCGTCCTGCCTGGGCAACCCGTTCCTGGAGGCGCCGTGGGAGGACGTGTCCACGGCCGTGCAGGTGTCGGCGTACTCGTTCATGTCGCTGGCCAAGGCCGTGCTGCCGCTGTTGTCCGAGGGCTCGTCGATCGTGGGCATGGACTTCGACGCCCGCCAGGCGTGGCCCGCGTACAACTGGATGGGCGTCGCCAAGGCCGGCCTTGAGTCCGTGACCCGCTACCTGGCCCGTGAGCTGGGACCGCAGCACGTGCGGGTGAACCTGGTCGCCGCGGGCCCGGTGCGCACGATGGCCGCCAAGTCGATCCCGGGCTTCAAGGACCTGGAAGACCAGTGGACCACGCGCGCGCCACTGGGCTGGAAGCTCGACGACGCCGAGCCGGTCGGCAAGTCCGTGTGCGCGTTGTTGTCGGATTGGCTGCCCGCCACGACTGGCTCAATGGTCATGGTTGACGGAGGATTCCACGCTGTGGGGATGTGATCTCCGCTGGGATGTGACTTCATCGCCCGGGAGGACGCATGTTAGGGCTTGAGCTTGTCGTCATTCTCGGAATCACGGTTCTGACCTGCAGTGTCGCGGCGCGGCGGCTTCGAGTCGCCGCGCCCGTGCTGCTTCTGGGCACAGGCGTGGCACTGGGCTTCATCCCGTTGCTGCGTGATGTGGAGCTGCCGTCCGAGGTCATGCTGCTGCTCTTCCTGCCCGCGTTGCTGTACTGGGAAAGCCTGACCACGTCGCTACGGGAGATCCGGCGCTACACGCGTGCGGTCATCCTGACGAGCACGCTGCTCGTCATCGCCACAGCGGCGGGCGTGGCCGTCGTCGCCCATGCCTTCGGAATGGAGTGGGGCCCGGCGTGGGTGCTGGGCGCGGCATTGGCGCCGACCGACGCGACAGCGGTCGCCGTCTTCGCGCGCGGCCTGCCCGCGCGCAGCATGACATTGCTGCGTGCGGAAAGCCTGATCAACGACGGCACCGCGCTGGTGATCTTCGGTGTCGCGGTGAGCGTGACCGCGGGCGGGGAGACGTTCAGCTTCGGCAACGTGTCCTGGCTGTTCGTGCTGTCCTTCGGCGGCGGTGCACTGGCCGGCGTGGCCACCGCGTGGCTGGCCGTCCAGGTGCGCAAGCGGCTGGACAACCCGTTGCACGAGAACACTCTGAGCGTTCTGACGCCGTTCGTCGCGTTCCTGCTCGCCGAAGTGGTGCACGCTTCCGGCGTGCTCGCGGTCGTCGTGTGTGGACTGATCCTCAGCCAGATCGGGCCGCGTCTTGTCCGCGCGGACACCCGCACCCAGAACTCGGCTTTCTGGAGCCTGTCGACGTTCCTGCTCAACGGTGCGCTGTTCGTGCTCGTCGGCCTGCAGGCCAACACGGCGGCCCGCGACCTCAGCTCGACCGGTGTGCTGAGCGGACTCGCGTTGGTGGGCTTGATCTCCGTCGCCATCATCGGGGTCAGGCTGTTGTGGCTGTTCACGACCCCGTACATCATCCGGGCCCTGGATCGGCGGCCGCAGCAGCGACAGCTGCGGTCAAGTGCGAGGAGCCGGCTGGTCAACGGGCTGTGCGGATTCCGGGGCGCGGTGTCGATGGCGGCCGCGCTGGCCGTCCCCGAAGGATTCCCCGGCCGTGACCTGATCGTCTTCGTCACGGCAGGCGTCATCATCGTCACGCTCGTGGGGCAGGGCCTGCTCCTCGCGCCCGTGGTGCACTGGGCGCACCTGCCCGAGGACACCCAGTTCGACGAGGAACGCGCGATGGCGATCCTCACGTCGGCCGAAGCGGCCTTCGAGGCCATGCCGAAGATCGCCGCGGAACTGGGCACCGACCCGTTGATCATCGAACGGACCCGGCGCGAGTACGAGAAACGCCTGAAACTGTTGCGCCAGGGCGACGCCGAGGACGACGAGGACCATCCGTACCGGCGACTGGAGAACGACTACCAGGCGTTGCGGCTGGCGATGATCGCCCACAAGCGGACGACCATCGTGCGGCTGCGCGACGAGCGGCAGATCGACGACACCGTGCTGCGCAACATCCAGACCCAGCTGGATCTCGAGGAGCTCAGGCTGTCCCGCCGTGAGGTCGCCGAGTGACATTGGGCAGGATGGAGGGCGTGAGTTTCGACGCGCTGCTGTGGCTGTCGTTCGGCGGACCGGAAGGACCAGCCGACGTCCGGCCATTCCTGGAGAACGTGACGCGAGGCCGGGGCGTGCCGCCGGAGCGGCTCGACGAGGTGGAGCAGCACTACCAGCACTTCGGCGGGGTCTCGCCGATCAACCGGCTCAACCGCGAGGCGATCGCCGCGGTCGAGGCCGAGCTGGCCGGGCAGGGCGTGAAGCTGCCGGTGTACTTCGGCAACCGCAACTGGCACCCGATGGCCGAGGACACCCTCGGCAAGATGCTCGCCGACGGCGTGCAGCGCGCCCTGGTCTTCCCGACCAGTGCTTACGGCGGGTACTCGGCGTGCCGTCAGTACGACGAGGACATCGAACGCGCCCGTGCCGCGGTCGGGCCGCAAGCCCCGGAACTGGTGAAGCTGCGGCAGTTCTTCGACCACCCGCTGTTCATCGAGTCCTTCGCCGACGCGGTTCGCGCGGCATTGGCGACCTTGCCGGAGGGCGCCCGGCTCGTGTTCACCGCGCACTCGGTGCCGATCTCAGCCGACAAGGCCGCGGGCCCGCCCTCGGAGGGCGGTGGCCGGTACTCCAAGCAGGTCGCCGAAGCCTCCCGGCTGGTCGCCGACGCCGTCGGGGTGACGGAGTACGACGTGGTGTGGCAGTCGCGGTCCGGCCCGCCGCGGATCCCGTGGCTGGATCCGGACATTGTGGACCATATTGAGGCATTGCACTCGCAGGGCGTCACGGCGGTCGCGGTGTGCCCGATCGGGTTTGTCAGCGATCACCTCGAGGTGATCTGGGACCTGGACAACGAAGCCGCCGAGAAGGCGGGGGAGTTGGGGATGGCCTTCGCCCGCGTGGCCACGCCCAACAGCGACCCGCGCTTCGCACAGCTGGTCGTCGAGCTGGTCCGTGAGCACGTCGAAGGCATCGAGCCCCGCAAGCTGTCGGACTTCCCGGCCGCAGGCTGCACGGTCAACGGCGCGCCGTGCGCACCGCTGTGCTGCGAGCCAGCCAAACGCCCAGGTAAACCCTCGTGAGTGTTTAGGCCGGTTAGAACCGGCCTAAACACTCACGAGGGGTGAGCTGGGGTTTTGTCGAGGAACCAGTAGTAGCTCGATGAGTTGCCATGCCCGAGCAGGGCCCGCATGAACACCGGGCCTTCCTCGGGTTTGACCATGCGTCTTTCCCGGTCGAAGCTCGCGCCTTCCTTCATGAAGCGCTTCACGGCGTCGGCGCTGTCGTGGTCGAACACGGTCGCCGTCACGCCTTCCTCCGCGCTCCAGCGGAACTCGGCCAGCGGGCGGAGCGGCGCGCCTCGTTCACGGCCCCAGGTGCAGTAGACCACTCGGGTGGGGTTGTAGTCGGGCGGCAGGTTGTTCAGCTTCCGCGCGTCGCGGCCGTTGCCTTCGATGGACTCGATTTTCTTGGCCTGTAGTGCCTGTTCGGCCTCGCTTGGCTGCCACATCAGGTCACCGTAACCCCGGGGTCCGACGTTTCGCTCCGGTTACCGCTCTTGACCGCCACCTGCTGGGTGACTACCGTCACCACAAATCGTCTGGGAAGTTACCAGATTAATTTGACCCTAAACCGGGAGCCGAGTTGAGAGCCGGGAGTCCGCGGCTACTGCGCGAGATCAACGATCGCGCGGCCATCGACGCGCTGCTGCGCGACGGCCCGCTGACGCGATCCGAGCTGGAGTACGCGATCGGTCTGTCCAAGCCGGCCACCGCGCAGCTGCTTGCCCGCCTTGAGGAAGAGGGCGTCGTGGTGCGCGAAGGCCTGCGTGGCGGCGGCCGGGGCCCGCGAGCTCAGCTGTGGGCCGTGAAGGGCGCGGTCGCGCACGTCGCGGCGATCGACCTGACGCCACGTGGTGTGGACATCGCGATCGCCGACATCTCCGGCGCGGTGCTGACCGAGTACCGGCAAGCCATGCCGCCGAGAGGGACATCCGACGAGGTCTTGAACAATTTCCGGCAGGCCACGGCCTCGGCGTGTGCGGCAGCCGGGTTGACACTCAAGAACTTGCGGCACGTCGTGGTCGGCACGCCGGGCGCGATCAACCCGCGCACCGGGCACCTGTGGTTCGCCCCGCACCTGCCCGGCTGGGAAGGCTTCGACATGCCCGGCCGGATCGGCGCCGAACTCGGCGTCCCGGTCACCATCGAGAACGACGTCAACCTGGTGGCGCTGGAGGAGATGATCGCCGGGCAGGCGACCGCGGCGCGCAGCTTCGTGATGGTGTGGCTGGATCACGGCATCGGTGGCGCGATCGTGGTCGACCGCAAGCTCCTGCGCGGCGCGACCGGTGGTGCCGGCGAGATCGACTGGATGCACGTGCCGGACCGCGCGTCCGTCGACACCGGGATTCCAGCGACGGGAACGAGGTTCGGCGATCTGGTCAGCTCGCCGAACGTGGTGAAGCTGGCCAAGGCGTACGGGATCGCAGCACGCAACGGCTGGACAGCCGTGACCAAGGCCGTCGCGATGACGGCCGGGAAAGAGATTTCCGAGCAGCGGCAAGGGGAGCAGTTCCTGACCGACCTGGCGCGCCGGGTCGCCACCGGAGTAGCCGGCGTGGTCAGTGTGGTGGACCCGGAACTGGTGCTGCTGTGCGGGAAGACCGGCTTGGCAGGCGGGGAGACGCTGTGCCGGTTGATCAGCGCTGAGCTGCGGGACATGGTCGTGCCCCGCACTCCGGTGGCGTTCAGCGCGCTCGCCGGCAATGCCGTGCGGGCGGGCGCGTTGCACTCCGCCCTCGCCGTGGTCCGTGAGCAGGTTTTCGGGCTGACCGGCGACGTTACCGAACCATCTCGCCGGCTGGACGCCAGTGGCGATGGCGACGGCGTCCAAATAGTTACCTAGGTCCCCAGGAGGGCAAATGCGCAAGGCCCCCATGCGAGTGGTGCTGGCTTCGGCGGCGTTACTCGTCGCGTCGTGTTCCGGTGCGGCAGGCGGTGGTGGCGGTGGCGGCGAGCCAGGAGCCGCGCCCGCAGCGGACGCGAACCTGACGCTCGTGGTCTACAGCAAGTTCACCGACCGGGAGGAGAAGGCGGTCACCGCGGCCCTCCAGTCGTTCAACAAGAAGTTCCCGAACATCAAGATCGACCACCGCGGCAACCAGGACGACGACAAGCTGACCCAGTCGATCCAGAGCGGCTCGCCGCCCGACGTCGCGATCTCGTTCTTCTCCGACAACCTGGGCAACTGGTGCCACAGCGGGGCTTTCCAGGACATGAACCCGTACGTCCAGCGCGACAAGATCGACCTGAACGTGCTGCCCAAGCAGGTCCGGGACTACACCGAGTACAACGGCAAGCGGTGCTCGATGCCGTTCCTCGCCGACGTGTACGGCTTCTACTACAACAAGGACCTGCTGGGGCAGGCCGGATACACCGCGCCGCCGAAGACCACGACCGAACTGCTCGAGTACGCCAAGAAGACGACCAAGTTCGCCGCGGACGGCTCGATCGAGGTGGCCGGCTTCATCCCGTCGATGCCGTTCTACGCCAACGAAGCGCAGATCTGGGCGCCGATGTGGGGCGCGAAGTACCTGTCCGGCCCGGACGGCAAGTCCGCGATAGCGTCCAGTCCTGAGTGGAAAGAGCTCTTCGACTTCCAGAAGCAGCTGGTGGACTTCTACGGCCGGGACAAGCTGGAGCGGTTCAAGGCCGGCCTCGGTGACCAGTACTCGCCGGACAACGCCTTCCACAAGGGCAAGATCGCGATGATGTTCGACGGTGAGTACCGCAACGCGTTCCTCGCCGACACCGCGCCGGACGTCAAGTACGGCACCGCGCCGCCGCCCGTGTCACCGAACCGCCTCGACGCCTACGGCGGCGGGTACTCCACCGGCACGATCATCGGCATTCCCAAGGGGGTCAAGAACCCCGGCGCCTCATGGGAACTGATCAAGCACGTAACGCTGGACACCGACACCCTGGTCGAGCTGTCCAACCAGATCAAGAACCTGCCGAGCACCACGGATTCGTTGAAGTCGCCGAACCTCAAGGTCAACGAGCAGTTCAAGACGTTCCTCGACATGTACGGCAGCGGCAAGCTGCAGTCCAACCCGGCATCGCCGGTCAACGCGGCCGCGATCAAGATCGTCAACGACTTCGCCTCGCGGTGGATCGCCGGTCAGGAGCCCGACCTGGCCGCCGGTCTGGCGAAGGTCGACGCGCAGATCAACGACGAGCTGGCACAGAAGTTGGGCAAGTAGGCAGGAGATGACTGCCACTTTGCGTCATCCGGAGACGGACTCGGCGCCTGCCCCCGCACGGGGGCTGGGCCGGGTCCGTTCCCGCCGCCGATGGGTCCTGGTCGGGTTCCTCGGTCCCGCGGCGGTCGGATTCCTGATCTTCTTCGGCTATCCGCTGATCGCCACGGTGTACTTCTCGTTCACCCGGTACGACCTGATCAACCCGCCACAGTGGATCGGGTTGGACAACTACGTCCGGATGTTCACCACCGAGCCGTTGGTCGGCACGGCCGCGTACAACACGTTGTGGCTGGTGATCGTGCTGACGGTGTGCCGGGTGATCTTCGCACTCGGTGTCGCGTCGGTGATCTCCCGGCTCAGGCGCGGGCTCGGGCTGATCAGGACCTTGTGCTACCTGCCCGCGCTCGCTCCGCCTGCCGCGGCGACGCTGGTGTTCGTGTTCGTGTTCAACCCGGAATTCGGTCCGGTGAACAGGTTCCTGCGCTGGATCGGCGTCGACGCCCCGCTGTGGTTCAGCGATCCGGCGTGGTCCAAGCCGTCGCTGACCCTGTTGGTGCTGTGGGGATCCGGCGAGCTGATGATCATCATCCTGGCCGCTTTGCTCGACGTGCCACAGGAACAGTACGAATCGGCCGCTTTGGACGGTGCCGGTCCGGTCCGCCGGTTCTGGCACATCACGCTGCCGAACATCTCGCCGGTGCTGCTGTTCGGCATCGTCAACTCGATGATCTTCGCGCTGCAGTTCTTCACACAGGCGGTGGTCGCCGCCTCGGCCGCGTCCAACCAGTCCGATGTGGCCGGTGCGACGCAGTACATCGGCGCGCCACAGAACACCACCCTGACCTATCCGATCTGGTTGTACGTCCAGGGATTCCGGTACTCCAACATGGGGTACGCCGCGGCGATGGCGGTGCTGCTGTTCGTCGTGTCGGCGGCGTTCACCGTGATCCTGGTCAGGCAGCTGCGCAAGGCCTCGCACGTTGAGGAGGCGGCATGACCGTGACACTGGACCGGCCACGCACCGGCGGGTCGCCGGTCGTCCAGCGGCGCAGGCAATCCTGGCGCAGCACGCTGTACTGGATCGCCACGCACAGCCTGGGACTGGCGCTGGGCATCATGTTCACCCTGCCGGTGATCCTGGTGCTGCTGACCTCGTTCATGGCCAGCGACCAGGCGATGACGTCCAGCTTCTGGCCGGAGTCCTGGCACTTCGAGAACTTCGGCGAGGTGTTCGAGCGGGCACCGATGCTGACGTACATGATCAACAGCCTGCTGTACTCGCTGCTGGCCACGCTCGGCATCCTGGTCTCGGCCGTGCCCGCGGCCTACGCGCTGGCCAAGCTGAAGTGGCGCGGCCAGACGTGGGCGTTCATGCTGGTCGTCGTCGCGATGATGCTGCCGCCGCAGGTGACCATCGTGCCGCTGTTCGACCTCTGGGTGCGGATGGGCCTGACCGGCACGCTCGCACCGCTGATCGTGCCGTACTTCCTGTTCGACGCGTTCAGCATCTTCCTGCTGCGCCAGTTCTTCCTGACCATCCCGAAGGACTATCTGGACGCGGCGAGGATCGACGGCTGCTCGGAGTTCCGGGTACTGACCAGAGTGGTCGTGCCGATGGCGAAGCCGGGCATCGCCGCGGCGGCGATGTTCTGTTTCCTGTTCACCTGGAACGACTACTTCGGACCGCTGCTGTACACCGCGGAGAACCGGGACAGCTGGACGCTGTCGCTGGCCATCGCGTCCTTCCGGGGGATGCACCACGTGGAGTGGAACCTCACGATGGCCGCGACCGTTCTGACCATGGCGCCGGCGATCGTGCTGTTCGTGTTCGCGCAGAAGTCGTTCGTCAAGGGGATCACGTTCACGGGAGTGAAGGGTTAGAGGGCGATGAGACTGACCGTTGTGGGTGGCGGGTCCACTTACACGCCGGAGCTGGTCGACGGCATAGCCGGGCGGCGAGCGAGTCTGGACGTCGACGAGATCGTGCTCGTCGACCCGGACACCCACCGGTTGCGGATCGTCGGTGACTTCTGCCAGCGACTGCTTCAGCACGCCGGGCACCCGGCGAAGGTGCTGACCACCTCCAGTCTCGAACAGGGCGCCGAAGGTGCTTCGGCGGTGCTGTTGCAGCTGCGGGTCGGCGGGCAGAAGGCCAGGCGGTCCGACGAGACCTTTCCGCATGCCTGTGGGTGTATCGGTCAAGAGACGACCGGGGCGGGCGGCCTCGCCAAGGCGCTGCGCACCGTCCCGGTCGTCCTCGACATAGCTGAACGCGTCCGGCGGGTGGCAGGCGAGGACACGTGGATCGTCAACTTCACCAACCCGGTCGGCATTGTCACCAGAGCACTGCTGCAGGCCGGGCACCGCGCTGTCGGGCTGTGCAACGTCGCGATCGGCCTGCAGCGCAAGTTCGCCAAACTGTTCAATGTGGACACGAACGCCGTCCGGCTCGACCACATAGGACTGAACCATCTCACGTGGGAGCGCGGCGTTCACGTGTCCACTCCGGACGGTTCGGTCGACCGGCTGCCCGACCTGCTCGGTGGGTTCGGCGATGAAGTCGCCGCCGAGCTCGGCGCGCCGGTGGACTGGATGCGCCGGATGAACGCGATCCCGTCCTATTACCTGAAGTACTACTACGCGCACGACGAAGTCCTGGCCGACCAGCTGGAGAGCCCACCTCGGGCCGACGTCGTCATCGAGGTGGAGAACGAGTTGCTGAAGCTGTACGCCGACCCGAGTGTGGTGACCAAGCCGGAGAGCTTGGCCAAGCGCGGCGGCGCCTACTACTCCGAGGCGGCCGTGCAACTGGTGCACGCGCTGACCGGCGGCGGACAACCCGAAGAACACGTCGTCAACGTGCGCAACAACGGTGCCATGCCGTTCCTGCCGGACGACGCCGTGATCGAGGTTCCGGCCACTGTGGACGGTGAAGGTGCCGTGGCGCTGCCGATCAAGCCGGTCGAACCCCGGTTCTCCGGCCTGATCTCACACGTCACCGCGTACGAGTACCTGGCGCTGGAAGCGGCGCTGCACGGCGGCCGCGACCGCGTCGCCGACGCGTTGCTGGCGCATCCGTTGATCGGCCAGTACAAGTTCGCCGACCGGCTCGCAGACGACCTGATCGCCGCCAACCGCGCTGATCTTCCGTGGGCCAACGCATGAGCCCCACACAGGATGCCGTGGTCATAGCGATCGACGGCGGCGGCAGCAAAACCGACGTGATGTTGGTGGACGCATCGGGCGCGATCCTCGGCCGGACCCGAGGGCCCGGTGCGTCACCGCAGACCGTCGGCATGGAAAAGGGCCTCGGCGTCTTCGAGCAGCTGGTGATCGAAGTCGTCGAGCAGGCGGGCCTGCCGCCCACCCGGCCGTACGGCACGCACCTGGCGGCCTACCTGGCCGGCGCGGACCTGCCGATCGAGGAAGAGGAGCTGTCCAGGGAGCTGACCGCACGCGGCTGGTCGGAGTCCACTGTGGTCGGCAACGACACGTTCGCCTTGCTGCGCGCGGGAACCACGGACGGTGTCGGTGTCGCGGTGGTGTGCGGCGCGGGCATCAACTGCGTCGGTGTCGCCGAAGACGGTCGCGTACACCGTTTTCCGGCTCTCGGAAAGATCTCCGGCGACTGGGGCGGCGGATACCAGCTCGGCTCCGAGGCGTTGTGGTGGGCCGTGCGCGCGGCGGACGGCCGTGGCCCGCAGACCGCGCTCCTTCCCGCTGTGGTGGAGCACTTCGGTGCCAAGGACGTCTTCGAAGTGGTGGAACGGCTGCACTTCGAGAGCCTGCCGCGGGACGTGATCCACGAGCTGTGCCCGCTGCTGTTCCGGGTCGCGGCGGCCGGTGACGAGGTCGCTGCCGGTGTGGTCAAGCAACTGGTCGACGAAATCGGCACGCTGGTGGCCACGACCGTGCGCAAACTCGACATGAGCGAGGAGGCGCCGGTGATCGTTCTTGGCGGTGGCGTGATGACGGGCGTTTCGCGTGATGTCATCGATGTCATCGAGCGCCAGTGCGTCGAGGTGGCGCCTCGGGCCGAGGTCAGGGTGGTCGACATCGCCCCGGTCGTCGGCGCGGCACTGCTCGGTCTCGACGCGATCGGCGCGTCCACCACCGCCAAGGCACGGCTGCGGATGAGCGCTGTGACGACTCTAGTGCCTGCCGGCGTGGTCGGAGAGGACCCGGACAGCCTCGTCAATGGCAGCGCACCGGGCGAGCCGGACAGCGTCGGCAAGCGGGCGGAGAGCTTCGGAGCGTCGTAGCGCGGCGGACGACGACAGCGCGCCGCCGGGGTCGTCCTCCGCGGCCACCTCAAGGATCGCGGAGACCTCGGCGGCGCGTTGCAGCACCCGCAACGCCTTCTGCGGCATACCGATCGGCCATCGGGCCCGCGCGCTGACCGCGACGCGTTCCTTGATCTCGTGCCGCACGCCGGGCCGGTTGCTTGTCAGGTCGAGCGACGCCAACGTGCCTGCGGCCTCACGCATCGCGGTCGACAGGTTGTGGTCGGCCTCGCCCAACGGCGTGTGCTCGGCTGGCGTGGGCGTCGGCAGGTCGAACACGGTCCAGCGGATGACGCTGTCGGCGACCGTCTCCGGCACGATCCCGACACCGGCGTCCGGCACCACAACCGCTTGCTCGGCTTGCACGGCCGCGCTGGCCAGTCTGGTCGATCCACCAAGCCCACGGACATCGCCCGGCACCGGGATCACCAGGCGAGCGGTCGTGGCGCCCGCCTTGCGCAATGCGGCGAGCAACGCGGCCAGCTGGCCGGCGCGCTCGTCTCTGGCAGGCAACTCCAACGCTGTGGCGGTTCCTTCGTCGTCCGCGACGACCTCGTGCATCTCAGCCCAGACAGCGAGTGCGTCGAGCGCGTCGTCGGGGGCGGCGGCTCCGTGCAACCAGGCGGAGCCCCACACAGCGAACGTGGCACTTGGAAATGGCACGCCGGAAGCGTACTGCCCGCTGGTTCACTCGAACGCAGCAGGTAAAGTGGACCACCGAGTCCAAATGCGGAGGGCGTTGTGTCCGTTACCAAGGCGTTGACCCCCAAGGGTGCCGCGACCCGCCAGCGGATCATCGAGGGCACCTCGGCGGAGGTCCGTGAGCGCGGGGCCGCGGCCACCACGCTGGACGACGTCTGCGCCCGCACGTCGGTCAGCAAGAGCCAGATCTTCCACTACTTTCCCGGCGGGAAAGAGGAGTTGCTGCTCGCGGTGGCCGCGTACGAGGCCGACCGGGTGCTGTTCGACCAGGAGCCGTACCTGAGCTCCCTGACCTCGTGGGATGCGTGGCAGGCCTGGCGTGACCAGGTGGTCCGGCGCTACCGCAAACTCGGCGTGCACTGCCCGCTCGGCGTGTTGATCACCGAGTTGGGTCGCAAGACTCCCGCGGCGCAGGCGTTGACCGGGCAGCTGCTCGAGCAGTGGCAGGACCGGTTGCGGGTCGGCGTGGTGACCATGCAGTCGGCCGGGGAGATCTCGCCGGAGCTGGACGCCGATCAGGTCGCGGCATCGCTGATCGCGGCGGTGCAGGGTGGCGTGGCGGTGCTGTTGTCCACCGGGAAAAGTGACCATCTCGAAGCGGCATTGGATACATCACTGGCGTTGCTGCGGGCGACGGGGGGATACCCGGAGCTACTCCACGTTGGCGCATCCGAAGATCCGACGTAGCGTCAATGAGGTGAATCGTGGAAATCTGCCACGCACTGTCGGCGAGCTGAAGGCCGCCGGCCATCAGCAGCGTGGCGTGAAAGCCGAGATCAGGGACAACTTGCTGGCCATCCTGCGGGCCGGCGGCGATCCCTGGCCGGGAATTGTCGGTTTTGACCGGACTGTCCTGCCGCAGCTGGAGCGTGCCCTGCTGGCCGGACATGACATCGTGTTGCTGGGTGAGCGCGGCCAGGGTAAAACCCGCCTCCTGCGGACACTCGTCGGCCTGTTGGACGAGTGGACGCCCGTGATCGACGGCTCGGAACTGGGGGAGCACCCGTACGAGCCGATCACCGCCGAGTCCAAGCGCCGGGCCGCCGAGCTTGGCGATGATCTGCCAGTGTCGTGGCGGCACCGGTCCGAGCGGTACGCCGAGAAGCTGGCCACACCGGACACGTCCGTCGGTGACCTGATCGGTGACGTGGATCCGGTGAAGGTCGCCCAAGGCCGCAGCCTCGGCGATCCCGAGACCATCCACTTCGGACTCGTGCCCCGGTCGCACCGCGGCATCATCGCGGTCAACGAGCTGCCGGACCTGGCCGAGCGGATCCAGGTGGGTCTGCTGAACGTGATGGAGGAACGGGACATCCAGATCCGCGGCTACACCATGCGGTTGCCGCTGGACGTCTTGCTCGTGGCCACGGCCAACCCCGAGGACTACACCAACCGCGGCCGCATCATCACGCCGCTGAAGGACCGGTTCGGCGCGGAAGTGCGCACGCACTACCCCCTCGATGTGGACGACGAGATCGACCTGGTCCGCCAGGAGTCTCAGTTGGTCGCCGAGGTGCCGGACTCACTGATCGAGGTCGTCGCCCGGTTTGTCCGTAACCTCCGCGAATCCGCGGCGATTGACCAGCGTTCGGGCGTCTCTGCCCGGTTCGCCGTGGCGGCCGCGGAAACCCTGGCGGCGGCGGCATTGCGGCGCGCGGCGCTGACCAATGAGGACGAGCCGGTGGCCCGGCCGATCGACCTCGACGCGATCCCCGACGTGTTGCGGGGCAAGCTCGAGTTCGAGGCGGGTGAGGAAGGCCGGGAGACCGAGCACCTGACGCACCTGTTGCGCATGGCGACCGCCGAGACGGCCCGATACGCCTTCGCCGGGCTCGACCTGAGCCCGTTGGAGGACGCGATCGGCGAAGGCCGCATTGTCACGACAGGCGAACGTGTTCCGGCCACAGATGTGCTGAACGCGTTGCCGGAATTGCCTGTTCTGCACGAAGTCGCCGAACGCGTGGGCGTCAAGCCGACGGATTCGGCGGGCCGGATCGCGTCCGCGGTCGAGTTGGCGTTGGAGGCGTTGTACCTGTCCCGCAGGCTCGCCAAGGACGCCGATGCTGAAGACGGCACGGCGGTGTACGGGATATGACTCGCTTCGCGTACCTGCCGTGGAATGACGGGCCTGATCCGCTGGCGCCACCAGTGGATCTGCGGGCCGCGCTCGACCAGATCGGCCGGGACGTGATGGAGGGCTCGTCACCCCGGGCCGCACTGGAAGAGCTGCTGCGTCAAGGAGTTCGAGGCACCCGCGGCCTCGACGACATGACCCGTCGGCTGTGGCAGCAGCGGGCACGCCTGCAACGCCGCAATCGCCTCGACGGCACGTTGCAGGAAGTCCAGCGCCTGTTGCAGGAAGCACTGGAGGCCGAGCGCAGGCACCTGTTCCCGGATCCGTCGGACGACGCCCGGTTCCGGGAAGCCCAGTTGGACGCCCTGCCGCCAGGAACCGCGGCCCAAGTGCAGGAACTGGCGAACTACGACTGGCAGTCCGCGCAGGGCCGGGAGAACTACCAGAAGATCCAGGACATGCTCGGCCAGGAGCTGATGGAGTCGCGGTTCCGTGGCATGAAGCAGGCCTTGCAGAACGCCACACCCGAGGACGTCGAGCGGGTCCGGGAGATGATGTCGGACCTCAACGACCTGCTGGCGGCGCATGCCCGTGGTGATGCGAACACCCAGCGGCAGTTCGAGGAATTCATGCGCAAGCACGGCGAGTTCTTCCCGGAGAACCCGCGTAACGTCGATGAACTCATCGACGCGCTGGCGGCTCGGGCCGCGGCCGCGCAGCGCATGATGAACTCGATGTCCGCCGAGCAGCGGGCCGAGTTGAGCTCGTTGATCCAGCAGGCCTTCGGGGATCCCCGGCTGGCCGGCGAGATCAGCAGGCTGGACGCGCACCTGCAGGCGATGCGGCCGGGGGAGGACTGGACCTCCAGCGGCCGGTTCCGTGGCCAGAACCCGTTCGGGATGGGCGAAGGCGTGCAGGCGATGCAGGACCTCGCGGAGATGGACGCGTTGGCCGAGCAGCTGGGCCAGGCCTATCCCGGTGCGCGGCTGGAGGACATCGACCTCGAGTCGTTGGAACGCCAGCTCGGCCCGGAGGCCGCTGTGGACGCTCGGCGACTGTCCGAACTGGAACGCGCATTGCGTGACCAGGGGCTGCTCGAACGTGCCGCGGATGGGTCGTTGCGGTTGTCTCCCAAGGCAATGCGCCGGCTGGGCGAGACGGCGTTGAAGGACGTCGTCAAGTCCTTGTCGTCCAGGCGGGGTGAACGGGACACCGCGCGTGCCGGTGCCGCAGGCGAACCCACGGGCTCGTCCCGTCCGTGGCAGTTCGGCGACACCGAACCGTGGGAAGTGTCCAGGACCGTGCGCAATGCCGTACTGCGGTCGGCTTCTTCGGGTGGAACGGTCACTTTGGACGTCAAGGACGTCGAGGTGGTCGAAACCGAGCAACGCGCCCGTGCCGCGGTCGCGTTGTGCGTGGACACCTCGTGGTCCATGGTCCAGGACGGCCGGTGGCTGCCGATGAAGCGAACCGCGTTGGCACTGCACCACTTGGTGAAGACCCGCTTCCGCAGCGACGCGCTCGAACTGATCACGTTCGGCCGGTACGCCACCAAAGTGGACATGGCGGAGCTGACCGCACTGGAAGGCGTGTGGGAGCAGGGGACCAACCTGCACCACGCGCTGTTGCTGGCCGGGCGCCACATCCGCCGCCACCCGGACGCGCAGCCGGTGGTGATCGTGGTGACCGACGGCGAGCCGACCGCGCACCTTGAGCCGGACGGCGACGCGGAGTTCAACTATCCGCCGCTGCCCCGGACACTCCGGCTGACCCTGGCCGAAGTGGACAAACTGGCCCGGCTGGGTGCGTCCGTGTCGGTGTTCATGCTTGGCGAGGACGAACGACTGAAGGCGTTCGTCGACATCATGGCCCGTCGCAGCGGCGGCCGGGTGGTCGCTCCTGACCTGGACGGCCTCGGCGCCGCGGTGGTCAGCGACTACCTGCGCAACCGCCAGCGCTGAACCGCGTGGTGAAGCCGGTCGCCCTGCGAGGGTGGCCGGCTTTTCGCTGTCGGGAGGCTGTCAGCGCGATGAGTCGGCCGCGTCGACGGGTGCGGTCGGTGATTATCCGAATCATCACGTTCACCGTATGGCGATCACCACAATGGTCCTCACGCTGGGTGATGCCCAATTGTGACATTCGGGCAAGTGATCACCTGGATGGTCCATAATCGCCACCGACCTGCTGGTCCATTCAGTGTATTTGCATGTTTTTTTCTGGTGTTCCGGTATCCCGACTGGCCAAGATCGACCTCGTTCGGCCTACCATGAGCCGCCTTCACAGGTCGGATCTTCGGAGGATCGAATGTTTACGGCACGTGCGCGTAGGGGGCTCCGTCTCACCGCGGCGGCTGTGGCCACCCTGCTTCTCGCCGCCGGGTGCGGCATCCTGGACGGCTCGTCCGACAGCTCGTCCACTTCGACCGGACAGGTCGAGAAGCCCAACGTCCGGATCGGAATCATCGCGTCGGTCGACGACGCGCCGGTCAAGGTCGCCGAGAAACTCGGCTATTTCAAGGAAGAAGGCCTCAACCCGGAGATCAAGCTGTTCCAGTCGGCCTCGCAGACGCTGCCCGCGCTGGGCAGCGGCGACCTCGACTTCAGCCTGATGAACTACGTGACGTACTTCCAGAACGCGTCCGCGAAGACGCTGGACGCGAAGATCGTCGCGGACGCCTACCAGGGCACCAGCGACGCACTGGTCATGCTCGCGCGCCCGGGCGTGACCATCGCCTCGGCCAAGGACTTCGAGGGCAAGAAGGTCAGCGTGCACCAGCCGCCGGGGAACATCGCGGACCTGTTGTTCCGCAGCACGTTGCGGGACAACGGCGCCGACCCGAACAAGGTCAACTACCAGCAGGTGCCGTTCCCGAACATCCCGAACGCGCTGAAGACCGGGACGATCGACGCGGGCATCGCGATCGAGCCCTTCATGACGCAGGCGGAGAAGGACACCGGTGCGCAGCGCGTGCTGAAGGTGGTGGCCGGGCCCACCCAGGACATCCCGTTGAGCGGCTACGTTTCGCCGTCGAAGTTCACCAAGGACAACCCGAAGACCGTCGCGGCCTTCCAGCGTGCGATGTCCAAGGCGCAGCAGGCTTCCGGTGACCGCAGCAAGCTCGCCGAAGTCATGCCCGACCTGACCGGTGTGGACGCGGCCACCGTGCCGCTGCTCAACCTCGGTGTGTTCCCGACCTCGCTTGACGCCACGCGCCTGCAGCGGGTCATCTCCCTGATGGAGAGCTACCCCGACCTCTCCAAGCTGACGCAGAAGATCGACGCCAGCACGTTCATCTACGCCCCAGCGCCCGCGGGTAGCTGAGTGCGACTGCTTCGTTCGCTGATCGGACTGGCGGGCTTCTTGCTGCTGTGGGAAGCCGCCAGCCGGTTCGTCCTCGACGCCGACCTGGTCCCACCGCCTTCCGAGGTGCTGGTCCGGTGCCTGACCTTGGCCAACGAGGCCAGATTCCTCGCTGACGTCGCATCCACGGCGTTGTCGTGGTTCATCGCGTTGTGCCTGGCGATCGTCGTCGCCGTCCCGATTGGACTCGTGGTCGGCCGGATTCCGTTGGTGCGCGCGGCCGCCATGCCGTTGATCGAATTCCTGCGCCCGTTGCCCGGTGTCGCCTTGATCCCGTTGATCACTGTGCTGCTCGGCGTCGGCGCGCAGACCAAGATCACGCTGGCCACGTTCGCCGCGGTGTGGCCGATCCTGTTCAACACCAGCTACGCCGTGGCCGAAGTGGACCGGCACATGGTCGAAACCGCGCGTGCGTTCCGGACTTCCCCTCGCCGGATGCTGTCCGCGGTGGTCGTGCCCAGTGCGGCTCCGTTCATCCTGACCGGGATCCGGCTGTCCGCGTCGATCGCTTTGATCGCAGTGGTGGCAACGGAGTTCATCTTCGGCGGCAGCATCGGTGTCGGTCAGTTCGTGTACGTGCACGGCCTGAGTGCCGGTCGGATGGACACGGTGCTTGCGGTGACCGTGCTCGCGGGGCTGTTCGGTCTGCTGATCAACGCTTCTCTCGCCGGCGTGCAACGCCGTTGGCTGGGCTGGCCCGCGTCGGGTGCGTCCGGGGACGCCAGCAGTTCCCGGCGTCGCTGGCAGTTTGTTGTGAGCTGTGTGGCCGTGGCTGCTGTTCTCGTTGTGTGGCAGGCGATCACGAGCGTGGTCGCCGATCCGTACTTCCCGCCGCCACTGCAGATCGCTGATCGTGCAGGGGAACTCTGGTTCGCGCCCTCGATGCTGAGCGGCGACATCCTGCCGAGCCTTGGCATGCTGCTCGGCGGGTGGGTGATCGCCGCCGTGCTCGGTATCGTCGCGGGTGTCGCGCTTGGCCGTGCGGACAAGGCGATGGACTACGTCGGTGCCCTGCTGGCGTTCGCGCGGTCTGTTCCGCCGCCGTTGCTGGTCCCGGTGTTCATGGTGCTGTTCGCACTAGGCCCGCAGACCGAGCTGGTCACCATCGTCTCCGGCGCGATCTGGCCGGTGCTGCTCAACGCGGTGGACGGTGCCCGGTCGGTCGACGCGACGAAAACCGATACCGCGCGGGCGTTCCGGATCACGAAAGCCTCGTGGATCCTCGGCGTCGTGCTGCCCGCGGCCGCGCCCAAGATCTTCGCCGGGTTGCGGCTGAGCCTGTCGATCGCGTTGATCCTGATGGTGCTGTCCGAGCTGGTCGGTACCAGCAATGGGATCGGCTACCAGCTCAACAACTCGCAGGGATATGCCGACCTGGCCGGCATGTGGGCGTGGATCGTGCTGATCGGTGTGCTGGGCTTTGTGCTCAACAGGGTGCTGCTTGTCGTGCAGCGCCGCAGTCTTGCCTGGCACGGCGGCCAGTTCGGCTAACTCTCCCGGGGTTGGTGGAGAGTGTTCGTAGCGTGTGGCACGCGCGGTTACCTTCCAACGCGTCTTGACGCCCCTCTGTGGGCTGTTCACCAAAGCGAATGGAAGAGCAATCGTGCGTACTGCAGCCAGTCTTGCGCTGCTGATGACGGTGGCGCTGACCGCGGGCTGTTCATCCGCCCAGTCGGACACCGCCAGCCAGAAGCCGGCCGAGAGTTCCGCGAGGGACGTCAACAAGTCCATGACGGTGAAAACCGATGACGGATCGGCCAAAGTCAGCCTGATCTCGGTCAGTGAGTCCTTCAAGGCCGAAGACGGGACGAAAGCGAAGACTGGCAACTTCGTCGCGGTGAAGCTGCGGTTCGAATGCGAGGACGGCAAGTACTCGGCCAGTCCGTCCTACGTCAAGCTCAAGCAACCCGACGGCACGGTTCTCGAATCGGACTCGGGCAACGCCGACCGCGCGGTGTCGCTCAAGCAAGGTATCACCAGCGACGAAAGCAGCCTTGTCAAAGGCACGTCGGCAGAAGGCATCGTCGCCTTCGACGCCCCGTACAACCCGGACGCGAAACTGTTGGTCACCGGCGTAATGGGCCACATCCTCGCCCAGTGGCCGCTGTCCGGCGGCGAACCGATCCTCGGCGAAGGCCTGCAGAAGCGGGAGATCAACAAATCGGCGACGATCAAGGACCTGGACTCGTCCGCGACCGCGACGCTGGTCTCGGTCAGCGAGACCAACGGCGGTGGCAGCCTGGACAAGACCGTCGCACCGGAAAGCGGCAACTTCGTGATCATCGACATGAAGTTCGAAGGCAAATCCGGGACATATCGGCTGATTCCACGGAATGTGCATCTCAAGAAGCCGGACGGAACGACCATCGACTCGGGTGACGGCAACGGTTCGTGGGGTGTGGACCTGGACGCGGAGGAACTCCAGTCAACCGATCTGAGCCCGGGCAAGACCGCGACCGGCAAGGTCTCGTTCGACAGCAAGCTCGAACCCGGCACGAAGATCGTGGTCCTCGACTACAAGGACAAAGCACTGGCGGAATGGCCCTTGTAGCGACAGGCGATGATCGGGACACCGTGAACGAAGTGTGAACGAATCGGTCCTTTCGGCGGTGGCCGCCCGTCGGCCGGGATCGGTTCGCTCAAAGTCATGCGACGACTACGAATCGCGGTGACCGCTGCCTTGGGCACGGTACTGGCGACGATAGCGACGCCTGTGCCCGCTGCCGCACAGGACATCGAAGAGACAACGCCGATCTACTCGTACCAGGACGCCATCCGCGAGGATGTGTTCGTCGAAGCGCCGATGGACAGCGACAAGGACGGCAAGTCCGACCGGATCGCGATCCAGATCATGCGGCCCAAGGAAACCAACAGTGGGCTGAAGACACCCGTGGTGATGGAACCGAGCCCGTACTACCGCGCGCCGGGGACCCAGTCCACGACGCCGTACGGGTTCGCGCGGTGGTACGACGAGTTCTTCGTGCCACGCGGGTACACCGTGATCGAAGCCGAGATGCAGGGCACGAGCCGGTCGGCCGGGTGCCCGACCACGGGTGACGCCGAGGACACGATCTCCATCAAGTCGGTCGTCGACTGGCTGAACGGGCGGGTGAAGGGCTTCTACGCCAACGGGTCCGAGGCGCTGGCGTCCTGGAGCACCGGTGCGGTCGGCATGGTCGGCGTCTCGTACAACGGGACTCTGCCCAACGCCGTGGCCGCAACCGGTGTCGACGGGCTGAAGACGA
Organism: Rhodococcus rhodnii; assembly: GCA_000720375.1. Classification (GTDB taxonomy): domain Bacteria; phylum Actinomycetota; class Actinomycetes; order Mycobacteriales; family Pseudonocardiaceae; genus Kibdelosporangium. The sequence goes on from JOAA01000009.1 coordinate 59,875, forward strand.
TCGTGCCCATCGCCGCGATCTCCAGCTGGTACGACTACACGCGAGACGCGGGCATCGGCTACCAGGGTGCCTGGGGGAGCAGGTATCCGGAATACCTGGCCAACTACGTGGCGAGCGCGGCGGCCAAGCAACGGTGTGCCGCGTTCATCAAGTCATTGGGCGACGACGCGGGCGACAACACCTGGGACTACACGCCGTTCTGGGCCGAGCGGGACTACAAGCCCAGTGTGGACAAGGTGAAGGCGTCGGTTCTCCTTGTGCACGGCATGGAGGACTGGAACGTCAAGCTGCGGCACGGCGTCGCGTGGTGGAACCTGTTGCAGGAGCGCAACATCCCGCGCAAGATCTGGCTGCACCGCAGTGCCCACATCGATCCGGTCAGCGCCAGGGCGGACGAGTGGCGGCGCGTGATGCACCGGTGGATGGACCACTGGCTGTTCGGGATGAACAACGGGATCATGGACGAGCCGATGGCCGACATCCAGCGGCCCAACGGTTCCTGGGAGGCGCATCGAAGCTGGCCGGACGCGGCCGCGCGCAACGTGCGCCTGAACTTCGGCCCCTCCGCCTCCGGCGTCGCGGGTACGTTGCAGGCCACCCGTCCAGCGGCGTCGACCCAGACCTTCACGGACAACCGCAACCAGTCCGAGACCACCGCGATGGCCGACTACACGGCCGCCGCACCGAACCGGCTCGTCTACGTCACTCCGGCGTTGACCCAGGCGGCTCGGATGTCCGGTACTCCCAAGGTGAACGTGACCGTGCGGTCGAACACGGCGAGTGCTCCGCTCACGGCCCTTCTGGTGGACTACGGTCCCGGCACGGCATTCAGCGTGCAGGACATGTCGCCGGAAGAGCTGATCAACATGGAATGCTCGCTGTCCGACATCGACCAGAAGACGGGGTGCGCGGAGCCGTTCGTCTCCCGCGCGGAGGCCGTCACGGCCACGGTGATCACGCGTGGTGCGATCGACCTGAAGAACCGCGCGTCGCTGACGTCCGGCACTCCGCTTGTTCCGGGCCAGACGTACACGGCTTCCTGGGAACTGCACGGCAAGGACTACGTCGTCCCCGCCGGGCACCGGATCGGCCTCGTGCTGATGGCCAACGACCGGACGTACATCTCGGTCGACCAGGGCGCGGGTGCGCTGACCGTGTCGCTTGACGGCAGCAGCCTCGACATCCCCGTGGTGGGCGGTCGAATCAGCTGAAAACAGCGGAAACCGGCCCTTGTCCGAATTCCACGGACAAGGGCCGGTTTCCGCTATGGCTTACTCGCTGTCGCGCAACCGCTTGAGCAGACTTTCCGGCAAGCAGGCCGACGCCCCCAGGATCTCGATCCCGTGCAGTGTCCGGCCGTCCTCGACGTCGAGGATGATCTCGCTGTTGGGCGGGCTGTTGTCGATGACGGTCTGCCGCAGGACGGCGTTCCCCGCTTCTTGCGCTGAGACGAGGTAGATGTACGCCGCGTCCGCTTCGGCGTCATAGGTGATCTTCACACCGTCGTGCATCAGTTCCATCCCACCGAAATGATCCTGCCGGTCTTGTTGTTGCGAACCACCCAGATTTTCCGGCCCTTGTGCTTGGTGGTTCCGGCCTGTTTGCCTTTCGTCTTCCGGCCACCGCTGACCGCTTGGTCGATCATGTCGTCGGAGATTCCCCGTTCTCTGGCTCGTGCCCGGGAGTGCGTGCTGTGGTTCCAGCTGGCCCTGGCCTTGGCGACGACTCCGATGGAGCCGGTTCTCGGACCGACGTTCCAGACACTGGCCTGTCGCGTGTAGGTGCCGATGGAGAAGCCGCGGGCGTAAGTGTACGGAACGTAACGTGGCGCGCTGCTGCTGTTCAGGATGCGCTGGTGGGCGTGGCCTGCGACGAACAGCGCACCGAGCCCAGCCGCGGCCCAGGCCCCTGCCTTCCACACACCGATGGCGATGGGGATGGCGAAAACGGCCTGCCCGTCCAGGTCGGTGTGGTTGATCGGGTCGGCCGTGGCGTACTCGTAGTCGTTGCTGGAGCCGCCTTCCACCGGATCGACGGACAGGAATCGGCCGAGTAGCGGGCTGTATGGCCGGGCGCCCATCTGCACGAGCGACAACGCGCCTGCGTGTTCATAGTGTCGCTGGTACTGGCCAAGCCAACCGTGGTCCATCAGACCGGGCTGGTTGTCGGGCACATGGTCGGCATCCACCGTGCCGTCGGCCTTGAGCGGCTCGCCGTACGGCGTGTACGTGCGCAGATCACCCACCTGTTTCCCGGCGGCATCGGTGGTCAGGCTGATGTCGCCGCGCACAGTGGGGTGGTCCCACGACGTGCCCGTGTACAGCACGCCGCCAGGCAGCGAAATGCTGCGGTTGAGCACGCGTTTGTCCGGCCCGTACGTGAGGTCCGCTGTGTCACCGGTACCGGTGTAGCCGTACAGGACGTCGACGGTCTGGTCGCCCTGAGTCGCCGAGCGATGGACGATCCGGTCGGTCGCGTCCCGTGTGTAGGACACGACAGCGGGGTCGGGACCTGTGATGCGCGCCGACGTGTTGCGGTCGGCACCGTCCCAAGTCAGCGTCGTGACGCTGGCGCCGGCGGTGTACTCGACGGTGGAGCCGTGGCTGTTGTACTTCACCCCGGTGACCGCGTTCGCGCCGGTCGTGGCGAGGATCCGGTCAGCTGCGTCGTAGCAGTACCCGACGACCGCAGTGCCGGCCGACGTCTCGTCGAGCAGACGGACTCGGTTGGTGTTCGCCCCCGCGTTAGCTTGGCTGCCTGTGGGACAGCCCGCGGGTGCGGCTGAGGTGAAGTCGTAGGTGTAGTGGTGTCCGGCCACCCATGCTTCGGTCAGCCGTCCAGCCGCGTCGTACACGTAGTTCGGCGCGTTCGGCCGGGCGTCCACACCGTTGAGCGACTCGTTGGTGATCGTTCCCGCACGGGATCGGCTCACCTCGGCGACGACTTGCCGGCCATCACTGGTCTTCCACGTCAGCGAGGTGGTTCTGCCGGCGGTGTCCTTGCCGATGGCCGTCAGCGCGGAGCCGTTGGCGTAGGTCACCGTCGCCATTTCGCCAGCGGCGTCGTAGGTCACCGTCGCCAGGACGGTGTCACCGAGTTTCGTGGTCAACAACCGGCCTGCGTCGTCGTAGGTGGGAGTTGTCACCTGCGGTGCGTCGCCGGCGTTGGGTGGTGTGACCTTCTCCGAGGTTGTCCGTCCGGTTTGGTCGTAGCTGGTTTCCGTCTTCGTGCCGTGTAGGTCGGTGACGGATACCGTTCGTCCCAACAGATCCACGGTCGTGGTCACCGTGCCCGCACTGTCCGAAACGGACGTTGTCAGCGGGTCGCCGTTCACTTGGTAGTTGTAGGTCACCTTCCGTGCCGCGGATGTCGCACTGGGCGGGAAGACTTGCTCGACCACTCGATCACGGCTGTCGTGGCTGGTGCACGACCAGTCGCCGGACGTGGACTTCGCCACCACGCGGCCGGATGCGTCGTAGACCTGCTCGTCGACCCGGGCAGGGCCGGACGCGGGCGTGGCCGACGTGGTGAGTTTGGCCATGCCGCCCTGGTTCACCGCGGGGCTGCCAGGAACACAGGGGTTCGCCCTGGTTTCGGCGTCCCCGTAGTAGGTGTAGGTGGACTGGGCTCCGCTGGGCATGGTCTTGCTCGTCTTACGCAGATACCCGGCGCCTGCGGTCTCGTATCCGGTACTGCTGGTGAGCCGCAGCCCCGATGGATCGACGATCACGCCAGTGGCCTGGCCGAGCGCCGGGTCGAGACCATCGCTGTACCGGGTCGAGGCGACCTGGTCAGGCACCCCATCGGACTGAGCGGTGACAGTGGACGTCGCCAGCCCGTGACTTGGCCGAAGCTGGCTGCCCGGCACCACTTCCTGCGTGCCGCTGGGTGTGGTCCAGTGCAGTTCCAGTTGTGCGGTCAGGTCGAACTCGTAGTAGTCGATCCGGATCTTCTTGATCGACCCGGCCGCGTCGCTGCGCACGGTTCCTTGGCGCCACGCGGGTGTGGTGTTGCGCCAGTCGTCGATGACGATCTGGTCGTCGACCCAGCCCGGACGCCGTCATCGGCCAGGACACGCAACGTGTAGTTACCCGCCTGGGGAAAGACGATCTCGCCAGCGGCGCGCAGGGAGAAGTGGTCGGCCGGGATGTCGGTGGTCGGCGCGGCATTGTTCCAGTTCTTGACCAGCCTGCCGTCCGCCTCGCCGATCCCGGTGCTGAACACCTTGGGCGCGCCAGTGAGAGTGCGGTTGTCGTAATAGGACACTGACAAGCCGTTGAGGCCTTCGTCGTACTTCGTCTGTGTGGTCGGCACAGTTGCCGCGCACGCGGTCGTTGGCAGCTGACCGTTGAAGCACGAAGCCGGTGCCGGACCGTACTTCTCGACTTCGCGTCCGGCGTGGTCGTAGACCGCTGTCGAGATCCGTCCGGCCGTGTCGGTGGACGTCAGCTTCTGGTCCTTGGCGTTCCACGTCTGACTGCTGGTCCTGCCCGTCGCGTCGGTTGTTGTCAGCAACCGGTCGGCGTCGTCGTACGTGACCTTGGTGCTGAACCCGACCGCTGGGGAGAGCCCAGCGATGTCGACGAACGTCTGCCGGTTCGCCGGGTCGTACCGGTAGGTCCGCCAGGACCGTGGCTTGCCGATCGCGGGGATGGCCGACATCGCCGTGGTGGCCTTGGGTTTGGTGCCAGTCGTGTCGTAGAGGACGGCGCTGGTCACCTCGCCCTCGTGCGGACGGCGAGCGGCAGGATCGGCCGCGACCCAGTCGTTGCCTCGCGCGTCACGCGTCGCCTGCAGCAAACCACGGTCGTTGTAACCGAAGTCGGTGATCTCCGAGCCCGGGTCTTCGATCCGGATCAGCTTGCCCTGCGCGTACCACAACCGTGTTTCTGTACCGTCCCAATAGACGATGCGGCACAGCATCTGCGACGGTGCCAACGGGTCGGCGCCCGGCGGGGGAGTGGTTCCGCCGTAGCAGTTGTCATTGGCACGGTTGTAGTGCAGGAGGTGCGAGCGACCGGATACCGGGTCCTTGATCTCCCGCAGCCGCGAAGGGACGCCGTCGTAGACGTTGCGCAGTGTCGCGGACTTGCGGGAATCCACCACGCTGGTCTGTGATTCCAGCTTGCCGTCGGCCCGGAAGGAGAACACCTCCGAGCCTTCGGTCAGCGTGACCCGGCCGCCAGAGTCCAGACCGAGGATGCCGGTCTCGCCCTCGGGCGGGGTGTAGCCGCCGGTGCTCTTCTTGGTCCAGGTGTGTTTGGCGCCGCTGGTGCCGGTCAGCACGATGTTCTGGTCGGTGACCTTGGCCTCGGTGTACGAGCTGCCGTCACCGTCCAAGTCGGACGACATGGTCCAGCCTTGCGGCAACGTCGGCAGATCCGCGGAGTACAGCCAGTCCGCCGGGATGATCTGCGGCGGCACAGTCGATCCGTCGGACGTTCGTACGAACAACCGCATCTGCGCGTTGTGGGTCTTCTCGGCCAGTTCGACCTTGATCGGCACACGCTGACCGGCGGTCAGGTTCACCGCGGTCGACTGGGTCCAGTTGACGTCACTGGGGGTGCCCACGTCGTAGACCTTGGCGTTGTTGATCCACACCACGGCGCCGTCGTCGTGCACACCCGCGAACTGGTAGCTGCCCGTCGCGGGCGCCTGGAAGAAGCCTTCCCAGCGCACGACGAACCAGTCCGGGGCCAGCGCGGGTGCGAACGGTGAATTCACGTCCCAGTTGACGTTCACCTGGGGCTCGGTGCGCACCAGCACTGGCTGCTGGGCGTCGTTGATGATCCCGTTGTGCGACAGGTCGACGAAGTAGGACGTCTTGAGTCCCTTGGGGTCGGTCTGCTGGGAGTTGTAGGTGAACGTCAGGCCCGAGTCACCGGCGACGGTGTTGAACGTCGGCGAGCTGAACTGGGTGGTGACGTTGCCGTTGGCGAGGTTGACCGCGAAGGCGCCCATCGTGTCCGACGGTGCCGGGCCACGATCACCGATGCGCTGGTCCACCTTGATATGCCCGATCCACGGCGGTGTGGTGGTAGTGATGCCGCTGTAGGTCATCGCCTGCCACGTGTAGGCCACGCCGTCGTGCAGCACGCCCGCCGGGACTGTCCATGTTGGAGTGGACAGACAGCCGGACTCGACCACGACACCGGACTTCGCATCCGGGCCGGTCGCGACGCGGAAGCAGTACATGACCGGGTCGCCGTCCGGATCGGATACCGGGTTCACCGCGAGCGTCGGCGTCAACGACGTGGTCACGCTGTGGTCCGCCGGGCCCGACAGCACCGCGGCCGGTGGGGCGGATCCGGTGTCCACGCTCAGAGTCGCGTTGAGGTTCTTGTAGGTCCAGGTGCCTGCCACCTCGCTGCCGACGAGCATGAAGTACGACGCCTGCCGGGTGTCCACCACGTGCCGCAGGAAACCGGTCAGCTCCGGTGAGGAGAAGCTGCCGACGTCACCGACCAAGGCACCGGCCAAGCGCGCGCCCAACCCGTTGATGTTCAACGCGGACGCGTGATACAGCGTGGTGTCCCACGTCTTGACCGACCCGACCACGCTCGTGTTACGGGTGACGTCGACGCGGGCGCCGACCACGGTCTTGCCGTACAGCGACGCGTAGTCGAACCGCAACGCGCTCCGGTTGTAGGAATCGCCCGAGCTTTGGCTGTTGCCGATCCGCAGGCCACAGTTGTCACACGTGTAGCCGTCGCTGCGGTAGGTCTGCGAGGACAGCACGCCGAAGGAGAACGTCGGGTCGACGCGGACCGGATAAACGCGTTGGGGATCGCGCAACCAGGCCTCGTCGACCGACACCGTCAACGTCCACTGTGCACCATCGCGCTCCAGGCCGTAAGTGCCACCTGTCATCGCGGGTGGGTGCTCGGCGTCCCCAGTGGAGTCCCATGTCTCGATGGGTGGCATCACCAGCTTCACAGTGCCGGCCTCGTCGGTCAGCTTGACCGTGCCGTCCGAGCCAAGGCCTGGCGTCAGTCCTTCGGTGGCCAGCCGGAACCGCCAGGAAGATTTTCCCTGCCGGGGCGGCTTCTTCAGGACAATGGTCTCCTTGACCGAGCCCGGCGTGATCTCGTAGTCCAGGTCGGTGTCCGGCAGGACGTTCTCGTAGACCGCCTTGTTGCCGTTCACCTTCGCCGGGCTCGGCGCGGCCTGGTGCAGGCCGAGTGAGGCCTCTTTGCCGTCCACGGCTACGGAGATGACTTCGGGATCGTCGGCCTTCTCGGCGACCGTCGGCGACATGCCCTGCGCCTTGGCCGTGATCCGGCCCGCGGCGGGCGTCAGCGTGGTGTCCACTGGACGCCAGCCGCCCTGGCCGTCCGGCACGTTCAACGGCACCGACGACTGCCGGATCGTGTGCGTACCATCAGGATTGAGGAAGTCCTCTGTGAACATCGACCGCGAAACCAGCTTGGACCGCTGCGGGTCGAAGCGGCTGGCCTGCTCACCGGACCTGGTGGACAGCGGCGTGAAGTCCGCTGTGGATATGGTGGCGGGAGCCGGCGCCGCCTGAGCGGTGCTGGGCAACGTCGGCAGGTCGCGCGGATCGATCCGCTTGACCGCGTTCACCACCGGTGGTGCGGCTGTCGCCGGTTCTTCCACCAGGCTCACGCCAAGAACAGCGACTAAAGAAGTGGCCACCGCCCGCGCAGTGCGCAGGCCGAATGGCCGGACCACTCTGTGGTCCGACATAGAGAACCCCCTGCGGGTCAACTATGAGCGTGCCCAGTCTCACGCCAACCCAGACAACGACGAGTGCAGCGTCGCATGCGCGGGGGGTTCAAGTAAGCGGCCAATTGGCCTAGCTGTCAACGTTTCCGGGGGACGTGGGGACAAGTCCATCCGAAGGTAGGCTGGACTGGACACTATGGACTTTGCTAGCGCAGGCGGAAGACCGGGAAGCCGGGAGCGATCTCACGCAGGCGCTCGTCGCTCGACTCCGCGGTGACGTCCTCGAAGAACCGGCCGACCTCCCACGCCCATTTCTTCAAGTACAGCCGGAGGATCTCGGGCTTCTCGTCGTCCGGCACTTCGACGGCCTCGAACGTCTCGACCTTGCGGCCGAGCCGCAGTTCGCCGCCGCCGGCCGCTCGCATGTTGCGAACCCACTGGGTGTGGCCGCGTGGTGCGACGAGGTAACGCTCGCCGTTGTACGTCAACGGGTTCACCGGCACCGTCCGCCATTCACCGCTCTTGCGCCCGCGCACGGCCAGGATCCGGCTGCCGGCCAGGCTGATTCCCAGTCCGGTCAGGAACTTGGCGATCGGGTTGAAGATCCTGTCGCCGGCGTTCGGCTTGATGTTGCGGGTCATCATCTCAGCTCCAAAGTGTGAGCAGTGCTCTCTGTTGAGATCAGTGAACACGTCTCTGGGCGTCAAGTCAAGAGCAATGCTCTCGGATGTGTGCAGTGCTCTACACTGGGCGCATGAACGCTGGGAGGACCGCGCGGGATCGCGCCAGGGCCGAGCTGACGCAGGAGATCAAGGACGAGGCACGCAGGCAGTTGGCCGTCGACGGCGCGCAGAAGCTGTCGTTGCGGTCGGTCGCGCGTGCGCTGGGCATGGTCTCGTCGGCGATCTACCGGTACTTCCCGAGCCGGGACGACCTGCTGACAGCGTTGATCATTGACGCGTACAACGCGATCGGTGACGCGGCCGAGCGAGCCGCCGTGGGGGAGACGCCCCGTGAGAAGTGGATAGCGGTGTACCACGCGGTTCGCGAGTGGGCGCGCGCCAATCCGCACGAGTACGCATTGATCTACGGCTCGCCCATCCCGGGATATCAGGCGCCGCAGGACACGGTCGTCGCCGCGGGGCGGGCTCCCTTGACGTTGCTGGGGATTCTCGGTGAAGGCGAGCTCAAGCCCCCGCTCGCCGGACCTCCGTTGACCGAGGGCTTGGCCGCCCAATTGGCGGCACGTGACTTCGCGCTGGATTTGTCGGCCGAGACGGTGAACCGGGCCCTCGTGGCATGGAGTCAGCTGTTCGGGATGCTCACGTTCGAGCTGTTCGGCCAGTTCGTCGGCAGTGTGGACCCGGCTGACGAGTTCTTCGCGCACGCGGCCGAGCAAATGGCGGACTTTGTCGGATTGACTGGGAATGTCAGCAATAGGTGACTTCTTGACGCTTCCTTAACTTCACAAGTTTGTGAAGCTCGTGTAGTTGTTGAACCATGACCACCGAAAGCATTCAGGGCCTGCCGACCCAGCGCCCGAATCCGCTTGACCCGCCTGCCGAGATCGGTGCGCTGCGAGCCACCGACTCGATGGTGCGGATGACGTTTCCCGACGGTCATCTCGGCTGGCTCGCGACCGGGCACCACGCGGTCCGCTCCGTGCTGGCGAGCCCGGTGTTCAGCAACCGGGTCGACCTGACCCATCCGGTGATCCCGGCCAAACGGCTGATGGCTCAGTCCCTCAAGGACTTCCCGATGCCGCCGGGCATGTTCAACCGGATGGACGACCCCGAGCACGGCCGGATCCGCCGGATGCTCACCGGCCAGTTCACCGTGCGCCGGATGAAACTGCTCGAACCGCGCATCGAGCAGATCGTCGACGAACACCTCGACGCGATCATCGGCGCCGGACCGCCGGTCGACCTGGTGCCCGCGTACACACTGCCGATCCCGTCGCTGGTGATCTGCGAACTGCTGGGCGTGGCCTATGAGCGGCGCGAGCAGTTCCAAGGCGACGCCTCCACGCTGCTGAACCTCGAATCCGGCGCCGAAGAGGCGATGGCCGCCTGGGTGTCGATACAGAAGCTGCTCAGCGACATCATCAACGAAAAGCGGGCCACACCCGGCGACGACCTGCTGAGCGGACTGATCGCCGAAGACGAACTGACCCACGAAGAACTGGTCACCATAGGCATGGTGCTGCTCATCGCCGGGCACGAGACAACCGCGAACATGCTCGCCCTCGGCACGTACACGATCCTGCAGCAACCCGGCCGAGCCGAAGCACTGCTCGCCGACCCGGCCGCGGCCGTCGAGGAACTGCTGCGCTACCTGTCGATCATCCACTTCGGACCAGTGCGAACCGCGCTCGAGGACGTCGAGATCGACGGACACCAGATCAAGGCGGGCGAAGCGGTCGCGATGTCGGTGGCGGGCGCCAACCGTGACCCCGAGAAGTTCCACGACCCCGACGAACTGGACCTGACCAGGCACGCCCAAGGACACCTGGCATTCGGCCACGGCATCCACCAGTGCCTCGGCCAGCAGCTGGCCCGCATCGAGATGCGGATCGGGTTCGCGGCGTTGCTGCGCCGGCTGCCGACGCTCAAAGTGGCGGGTGAGGTGCGTTTCCGGGACAAGATGACCATCTACGGCCTGTTCAACCTGCCGGTGACGTGGGACGAATGAAGACAGTCATCATCGAACGAGCCGTACGCCGGGCAACTCTCGTTGCCCGGCGTATTCGTCTGCGGCGTGCGGCTGGAACGGACGGCGGCTCGCGAACTGGCTTGGGGTCGATCACTTGGGCATGCCGCTCGACGGGCCAGGGAATTCATTGCCCCATCGGGTAACGCGCAGCTCCGGCCGGGTCGTCGACGCTGCCGATGATGCGGCCGCACGGGTGAGTATGTTGTTGTCGATCTGACAATTGGCTGTGTAGAGCCAAAGACTATTGATGTCAGATCTACAATAAGGTATCGTCGGTGCCGTCATCGACCGTGTGGCGCGGCCCGGAGGATGGGAGGGTGTAGCAGGGTGGCGGGGCCTTTCCGGTACAGAGTGGCCGGCCTGCCACCGTGTCGAATCGTGCGGTCTCCGGTTGGTATCAAGAAACCGGGCACGCCGGTGACCTTTCGATGGAAGTTGCGAGGATCGATGGGCTGAGCCCAGATGATCTCGTAGACCTTGCGAAGGTCGGACACGGTGAATTCCGGTTCGCAAAAAGTCGCGGCCAACGTCGTGTATTCGATCTTATTGCGGGCTCGTTCCAGCGCGTCGGTGATGATCTGCTTGTGGTCGAAGGCAATTGTGGTTCGTTTGTGCAGCGCCTTGTCCACGGGCATCCATGTGGCTGCCCGCGCATCTCCACCTGCCGTGGGCGACGGTAAGTCGGGGGCGAAAGCGAGGTAGCAGACAGTGATGACACGTTGTCGTGGATCGCGGTCCGGTGCGCCGTAGGTGCGTAGTTGCTCCAGGTGCAGGTGCTCGGCTCGAAGGCCGGTCTCTTCGGTGAGCTCGCGGGTTGCCGCGGCGTCGATGTCTTCGCTGGTGCTGGCGAGAAAACCACCCGGCAAAGCGAGTGTGCCCTGGAAGGGCGGGATTCCGCGCTCCACGAGCATGATCTGCAGCTGATCTGACCGGATGGTCAGCACAGCGAGGTCGACCGTCACCGCGAGCTGCGGAATTGTCCAGTCGCCGTCCGGCATGATGGTTACTTTCGGTTGACCGCTAACGGGAGGGCGCCTCCCGTCTGTCCACTTCGAACAGTATATCCAGTCCAATTGGAGTGTGGTGTGCGTCCTGTAATCGTCAAGTTGACGAGAAGACGTCGGCTCGGATAGCGTGCCCCGGCCGGTATGGACTCGCTGGTCGGCGGGCCGTGCTTTCGGCGACGTTTCTTCGCAGCTGAGCGGCATTTCCCTTGCGTCACAAGAATGTATCGCGACGAGATCATGGAGCGAATCCGATGATCATTGTTCTGACCGCGCTCGAACTCGAGTACAACGCGGTCCGTGAACAGTTGACAGACTTCCGTGAACACCGGCACCGGCACGGAACCAGGTTCGAGGTCGGCAGGATCAAAGCACACCCGGGCACTGAGGTGGCTGTGGCGGCAACCGGCATGGGCAACCTGTCCGCCGCCGCTTTGACTGAACGCGCGGTCGAGGAGTTTCGACCAGCGGCAATGCTGTTCATGGGCATTGCCGGTGGGCTCAAGACATGGCTTCAGCTGGGCGATGTCGTCTTCGCCACCAGTGTGTACGCCTATCAGGGAGGTCGTAGCGAGGACGAGAGCTTCCGGGTTCGGCCACGATCCTGGGAGATCTCCCATGACGTAGGCCAAGCCGCACGTCAAGTCGCGCGTGCCAAGGCGTGGTACGGCTTGCTACCCGGCGGGGATCTGCCCGAAGTCCATTTCGCGCCCATCGCGGCGGGCGACGTGCTGCTCGATTCGCGGACCTCTTCGCATGCACGGGTGATCGAGGACAGTTACAACGACGCGGCCGCGGTGGAGATGGAAGGTGCTGGATTCGCACAGGCGGGTCACTTGACGAATATCCCCTTTGGACTGATCCGAGGCATCAGCGACTTCGCCAACGGCCAGAAGAGTGCGACGGACAGCAAAGGGTGGCAAGAGATCGCGGCGGCCAACGCCGCGGCTTTCACCGTTTCATTGGCGGCTTTGGTAGACGACGCGCGAACCACCGGAGAGGCCACGGACGGTGAACCAGCGGCACCGACGATCCCGCCCATCCACAACACCAACATCGCCAATGACAACGCCCGCGTCGGCCAGCAGATCGGTGTCAACTTCGGCCGCTACCAGGGGATGGAGAAATGATGCAGCCACCTTGGCACAACGAGAACGTCGCGAATGACGGCGCGCATGTCGACCAGCAGATCGGCGTCAACTACGGCGAGACGACCTTCCATCGCAACGAGTTCTACAACACCGACGGTCCGCCAGAACAGAAGTTCCGCGCAGCCGTCGGCCTGTTGAAGGCCGGTATGCCGCGGCACGCCGAGCACATCCTCCACGACCTGATCCGCACGGGGAACGGCAACACCGAGCGGGCCTACTATTGCGCACTGGCAGTCCTGGATGGCCGCAGCTACGACGAGATCGACAAAGCGGTGTACGAAAAGTACAACGACGCCACAAGGATCGCGTCCGTCGCCAGTCCTCCGGACAAGTGGACCGTCGCCGTTGACGCGGTTCGGGCCGTTGTGGACGCGGCACAGCGGCGCGGTGCCCGGTCCACGGGGAACGGCGACGAGCAGCTTGTCGTCAAGCAGCTGGAAACCTTGCCCGACGAACAGCGCGGTGAGATCTTCCAGTCGCTGGACCGGTTGTTCGACGGCGTGGTGCAGGATCGTCTCGACCGCCAAGTGACCGAACACATCGTCACCAGTCGGATGGCGGATTCCCGCACGAGCAGGGCGTGGAAGTTCTTCGAGGCGATCCCGGCCGCTCCACGTCCCTACGTGCCGCCCAAGCACGTGCTGGACAACAAGACGATGATGCGGGCCTGGGCCGGTGGTGTGGTCATGCTGATCAGCGCGATCGCGTCGTTCGGCGCGGATGCCAACATCGCCGGAGTGCTGGTGGGGCTCGCGATCATCGGGGCGGGCAGCGTATTGGCGATCCAGCACGGCAGTGACCGCGCCCGGCCCGCCTACCGGAGGAAACGGAAGACCTGGGAGTACAACCATCCTGTGGTCGCGCCAGTCTCGCCGGGGCACTGGGTCAGCACCGCCTTCGTCAAGGAAATCCATGAACGCGTCGAGACAGCCTTCCGGCAAGCGCGACCGCATGTGGCAGGCCAGTGGGCGCAGGACACCACGGGACTACGCGAGTACTTCAAGGAAAGGTTCGTCGCGCAGTACGGCAACGCGCAGGTCGAAGCCGGAGCGGTCACCTGGCTGATGCGTTGGCACGCCAAGCAGATCGCGACTTTGTGGCAGGCGGGCAACTTGGCGTACCGCTGGGCTGTCCCTGACGCGCCGGTCAAAACCAGAGCCCTGTACGCAGCCGGCGTTGTGGTGGCCGCGATCGGGCTGGTGACCTTGGCGTCGGCTGGTGCGGCAGGCGCTGCGGTACTCATGGGGGTGAGCTTGTTCTTCGCGGTGACCGGTGCCATCGAAGTGCGAGCAGCCGGAGTCGACTACGAGGAGGCGAAGGCCGAGCAGGCCGCGGTGCTCGTGGCGGAACAGCAGGCCTACGACGAATGGCGGCAGGTGCTGCACGACCGGCCCACCGATGCCGAGATGGGCAAGTGGTTCGAATTCGACAAGGCGTACTTGAAACGAGTCGCCTTGGAACGGTGCGGCATGACCAACAAGGATCTGGTGACCTACGTGGTCGTGACGCAGGGCGCTAACGGCGCGATGCGTGCGCGTATCAACAGAGCGCCAGTTCGCTACTCGGCTTACGTGGTGCTGGTTTTCCTGCTGACCAGGAGCGGTGTCCGGGAAATCGAGGTCGACCTGGACTTTCTGACCGGAAAGGTGCACGACGAACGCCGGACTGCGTTCCGCTACGACTCCTTGGCCTCGGCCCGCGTCGCCGAGATCGGTGTCCGCGAGGCTACTGACGGCGCCGGATTCGCACAGAGCGACGGCCCGTTGGAGGTCGCCAGGCTACGCAGCCGGGAGTTCCGGTTGAGCCTGGTCAACGGCGACGACATCCGTGTGAAGGTGGAGAACTTCCGTGGCCTGACCGATGTCACCGCCGAGGAGGAGCCGGAGTTGCAGCGAATGGCACTGCAGGTGTCGGGGATCGCGGCCGCCATCCATGTCCTGGAAGCAGTCGCGGCGGAAGGCAGCGAGTGGATCAGCCGAGAAGAGGAACGTAAGACGCGGTGGGCGGCGAACCTGCGCGCCTTCGACGGCGAGTCCTAGTCGTTACCGGACCAAGGAGAATCTGGTGACGAGGCCACGGACGGCGGTTCATCGCACAAGGCCGGCCAGAAGGGATCAGTTCGCTGGGATAACGAAGTAGTTGGCCACGGCGGTGCAGATCGAACTGCGCAGGAACCGCTTGTCGCAGGCTTGGATCTGCACGACGTAGGCGGCCGCTGGGTCGACACCATCTATTGTGTACTCGTTGCCTGCCACTTCGACGCTGGGCCCGCGGAGCTGGTTGGACAGGTGCCAGCTGACGTTGAAGGCGTCGGCGATTCTCCAGTGCCACGTCAGATGGATCTTCGTGCCATCTCGTTGGGCGCTGATCAGGCACGGGCGGTCGTGTGCGATGCACGGACCGCCCGTGACTTGCGCCGGCTGATATTCCTTGCCTTGCACGGCAACGGGATATTCGCCTGCGGCCTTGCTGATGTGGCCACGCTCGAAGTTGACGTACAACGTGAAACCGTCGAGGATCGGGCCGGACCTCGGATCGCCGAGCACGTGCCAATGAGCTTGCCACACCTCGAAGAGGTCATCGGGGACGGCGAATTCACCGACCGTCCGGGTGAGCATCATGACACCGGTGGTCGTGTCCTGAAACGGATCGCCTCCCGCTGTTGTCCCGGACCGGCCCTCGGGGCATCCGAAAAAGCCGGACTTGCCCTCGTGCCTGATCCAGCTTTCCCTGATGGCGGGATGTTCCGGCTCGAACGGGCAGCCGAAGACCGCCTCATGGTTCACCCGCGCGGTATGGATGATCACGGCGACCGATGTCACGATCGCGGTGAAAGCCAGCACCAGCAACAAAATCGGCACCCATCGGCGGTTGGCGCGCGGGTCGCGTTCAGTCGGCGCCACACGATTGATCAGCCGGGCCGTTCGCGTTTGCCGCCATGCCCACAACACCGCGAGCGGAGCGACGGTCAGCACAGCGATGCTTATCGCGTAATCGGCTTGGAACTCCACAGCCACGCCTGCGGTCGCGGCCACCCCGCCAACACCGAAACCACTGATCACGACCGCCCGCACGATCCGCCACCACCACGGTGAGTCCAACATCTGGCCCGCCCAGAGCCGGGCATCGGTCCAGGCAACCGGGTCCGGATGCGCACGGCCGTCCGCAGCGAGGCGGATCACTTCCCGGCGCCGCCGGAAACCCAGCTGCCACCAAGCGATCTGGGTTCCGACGATTTCGGCGAGACTACGTTCGGTAGCGGGCACCCGGCCGAGTGTAGGCTCGTGCGCAGGGGGAGGGGGTGACCATTTCGACACGAGAGCATCCGGCGCCGATGCTGCTCGTCTTGGTGTTCCGATGGTGTGCGTTCGCGTGGATGGCGATCGTCGCGGCCATCGGCGGCCAGGTTCGTGAGCAGGCAGCCGCGGTTGCCGTTAGCGCGTTGGTGGTCACACTGGGCTGGACAGCGTGGCTCACGCTCGCAGCCGTGCGCAGGTCGGCCGTAGTGCTCGCGATCGACCTCCTGATCGCCGTCGGACTTGTCACCTCCGGCGGGTTTTTCCATCCAGTGGAACATGTTCTGACCAACCATCCGTCCGTCACCGGTGCGTACCCGATGGCTGCTGTCGCGGCTTGGGCTGTGGTGCGACGAGTCCGTGGTGGTGTGATCGCTGGAGTGGTCGTCGCCACCGCATTGCCGGTCGCGTACCTGCTGAACCAGGCGCCAGTGACGGAGTTGTCGTTCTCCCAGACGATGGTGCTGACTGCCTCCGGCTTGTCCTATGTGGTCGTTGGCGCCGCTGTGGGTACTGCCTCCGCGCAGTTCAATCGGTTGGCGCAGGCGTTGGCACGCAGCAGTTCCGAAGCTGCGCGGTTGGCTGAGCGGGAGGAGCTGGCCGCGCGGATCCACGACGACGTGTTGCAGCACTTGGCTTTGCTCCAACGCCGGGGGATGGATCTGGCTGCGCGCGGGGATGTGCGGCCGGGGGAGTTGCGTGCGTTGATGGCTGAGGTGCGGGTGCAGGAGAAAGCGTTGCGCGACATGGTGGTTCCCGGCGCGACGGTCGCACCGCAAGGCTCCGCCTCGCTCACCGCGGCCTTGGAGCAACTGCCTGGTATGTATGGGGATCTGGCCGTCCAGGTCCTCGCGAGCGGGCCGGTTGTCCTGCCGGACAACGTGGTCGACGAGGTCGTCGCGGCGGTCAAAGAGGCGTTGACCAACGTGGTGAAGCACGCACACGCCACGCAGGCTTGGGTTTCGGTCCTCGAGGAGGACTCGAGTCTCGCTGTGTTCGTGCGCGACAACGGGATCGGGTTCACGTTCTCCGAAGAGCACGCTCGTGCGGCTGGGCGACTGGGGCTTTTGTTGAGCGTACGAGCCAGGATCGAGCGGATCGGTGGCACGGTCACGATCAACGGCCGGCCCGGGCGCGGGGCCGAGATCGAACTGCGGCTGCCCGGTTAGGTGCCCGATCGGACGGCCGCGTTCATGATCAGCCCGGCAAGCTGGGGACATGCGGGTTCTCATCGTTGACGATCATCCGTTGACCAGGGACGGTGTCCGGGCGGGCTTGGCAGATGGCCGAACCACGGTTCTCCAGGCGGGCGACACCGCCTCCGCGTTCCGATCGCTGGAGCACGACCGGCCACACGTCCTCATCGCGGATCTGCGGCTCGGCGGGGAGGACGGCGTGGAGTTCATCCAGAAAGTCGTGCAGGGCTTCCCTGACGTACGCATCCTTGTGGTGTCCCAGGCTTCGCTGAGCGACGTCGTGCGGGCGATCCGGTCGGGCGCGCACGGATACGTCAGCAAGTCCGCGCCCACCGCGGAACTCCAGCGCGCGGTCGCCGCTGTGCTCGACGGACCTGTTGTGCCACCTGAGCTGGCTGTGCAGCTGGTCAGGGAGTTCCAGCAGCGGCCGGGGCTCACGCCGCGGGAGCGTGAGGTGCTGCGGGCGCTCGCTCGTGGCTACGACAACCAGGAAATCGCGTGCGAGCTGGCGATCTCGGTGCGGACGGTGAACCGGCACCTGGAGTCCATCCGGGACAAGCTCGGCACCCGGCGCCGCTCAGAGCTGATCCGGATCGCCCGCGCCCACCACACTGGGTAAGAGTACCCACGGGCGGCTGCGTTTTATTGGGCATTTTCAGACAAGGTCTCATTCGCGAACATCGGTACCGAAGGTTCGTTTCGTTGACGAATTGGAGGGCCAGGTGAAAGGTTTCTTTTCTCGGAAGGTCGCGGTGGTCGTCGCGGCCATCGCGGTGATTCTCGGGGGATTCTTCACGACCGCGGCGGTGTACGCCGACCAGTCAAAGGGTGGTGAGATCACCACGTTCAAGGCGCTGCCGCGGCCGGGCGACGCCGCCGCGCCGATGGCCATGTCGTGGCGGGAACTCAGGTGCGGCATCCACCGGCTCGTGCGCCAGGATTTCAGTGCCCGCGGATTGCCGGATGGATACCCGGTCGCCGTGACTGTGGCTGAGAATGGTTCGGGCGGCAGCGAATTCCTGGGTTCCGCATTGATGAATGTCTACAACGTGGTCGTATGGGGCGGGCAAATCCAGGTCGTCGCTGACATTCAGTGGGATCACGGCCTGTGCGTCTGGTACAAGTTCAGTGTCGGGGCGTGACTGAAATAGCGTAACGGGGACGCACCCTTATTGCCCGCTGGCCGCTCACAGGTACTGTGATCCTCCCAACCTGTGAGCGGCCAGCTCGCATGCACGTCCGCCCATTAACCTGACTGACATGCAGACATGGGCGACGACACCGGTTCCACACGTGGCAGGGACGCCACGGCCACTGCGGCTCTACGACACCGCTGCCGGTGAGGTGCGGCCAACCGCGCCCGGCAAGACTGCCGGCCTGTACGTCTGCGGAATCACCCCGTACGACGCGACCCACCTCGGCCACGCCGCCACCTACCTCGCGTTCGACCTGATCCACCGGGTCTGGCTGGACAACGGGCACGAGGTCAACTACGTCCAGAACGTCACCGACATCGACGACCCGCTGCTGGAGCGGGCCGAGCGGGACCAGGACGACTGGGTTGTTCTCGGTATGCGGGAAACCGCGCTGTTCCGTGAGGACATGGTCGCGCTGAGGGTTTTGCCGCCGCGCTCGTACATCGGTGCGGTCGAGGCGATTCCCGAGATCGTCGAGGCGATCAGCAAGCTGCTGGCCGCCGGGCACGCGTACCGCGTCGACGACGCCGAGTACCCCGACATCTACTTCGACCACACCGCGACTGGCCGGTTCGGCTACGAATCCCGCTACGACGAGCCGACCATGCTCGAACTGTTCGCCGAGCGCGGCGGGGACCCCGACCGGCCGGGCAAGCGGCACCCGTTGGACGCGTTGTTGTGGAGGATGGCGCGGCCGGATGAGCCGTCGTGGGACAGCGAGGTCGGTGCCGGACGACCTGGCTGGCACGTCGAGTGTTCGGTCATCGCCTCCAACCGGCTGGGACCGGCTTTCGACGTCCAGGGTGGCGGCTCGGACCTGATCTTTCCGCACCACGAGAACAGCGCCGCCCATGCCGAGGCGCTGAGCAGCGAGTTCCCGTTCGCCCGGCATTACGTGCACGCCGGGATGATCGGCTTGGACGGGGAGAAGATGTCCAAGTCCCGCGGCAACCTCGTATTCGTGTCGCGGTTGCGGGCCGACCGGGTGGATCCGGCGGCGGTGCGGCTGGCTCTGCTCGCCGGGCACTACCGCGAGGACCGGCCGTGGACCGCTGACCTGCTGGCCGAGGGGGAGCGACGGCTGGGGCGTTGGCGGGACGCGGCACTGCTGGAGTCCGGACCGGACGCCGGCGACACCATCGCGCGGCTGCGTGACCACCTGTCCAACGACTTGGACACGCCGAACGCGCTGCGTGCGGTGGACGCGTGGGCCGACGAGGCGCTCGCCGGCCGCGGTAACGACCCGTCAGCTCCCGCGCACTTCCGAGACGCCGTCGACGCTCTGCTCGGCATCGACATCTGACCCCTTGGCCGACGCCGCCCAGCTCGCCAGCAGTCGCAGACCCTGCTCTGATGGCGAGCCCGGCTCGGCCGTGTGCATCGCGATCATCATGTCCGGGTCGTCGCGCGGGATCAGGGATTCGTAGTACAGGGTGAGCTCGCCGACGACCGGGTGGTGCAGCCGTTTCGTGCCATGGCCGTGCCGGAACACGTCGTGGTCGGCCCACCAGCGCCGGAAATCCGCGTCCCGTACCGACAACTCACCGACCAGCTTGGCCAGCTCCGGGTCATGCGGGTGCTGCCCGGCGTAGAACTGCAGGCCCGCGACAGCATTGCGCGCGCCGTCCGCCCAGTCGACGTAGACCTCGCGCGCGGCCGGGTCGAGGAACATGTACCTGGCGATGTTGCGCTCGTGCGGCGGCGCCGCGTCGAAGTCCTTGTACAGCGCGCGGGCCAGCAGGTTCGTCGCCAGCACGTCCATCCGGCGACCCAACAGCATCACCGGAATGTCGGACATCGACTCCAGCGCCAGCCGCAACCCTGGCCGGATCCGTTGCGGCGGCATGGGGCGAGTCCTGCGCGCCGGTTTGGCCACTGTGTACAGATAGGTGCGCTCGGTTTCGTTCAGCAGCAACGCTCTCGCCAGCGCGTCCAGCACCGACTCCGAGACGTTGACGTTCTTGCCGCGTTCCAACCGCACGTAGTAGTCCACGCTCACTCCGGCCAGGTGCGCGACTTCCTCGCGGCGCAGGCCAGGCACCCGGCGCGTGCCCGGCAGGTTCGGCAGGCCCACTTCCTCGGGCGTGACCCGCGCGCGGCGCGAGCGCAGGAACTCCCGGAGTTCGGTGTTCATCCTTCCAGCGTAGGGCGATCGCGGCGATCGTGCGGGGTACTGGCAGGCCCTGTCACGAACCGGGCGGCGCGGGTTTCGTTGACGTCATGGAATACAGAGTTCTTGGCGGCACCGGCATCTCGGTGAGCCAGTTCGCGCTCGGTGCGATGACGTTCGGCGAGTTCGCCAACGCCGATCACGACGAGTCGATCCGGATGATCCACACCGCGTTGGACGCGGGCGTCAACTTCATCGACACGGCGGACTACTACTCGCTGGGGGAGTCCGAGCAGATCGTCGGCAAGGCGCTGAAGGGCAGGCGCGACAACGTGGTCGTGGCCACGAAGTTCTTCTTCCCGATGGGCGACGACCCGAACATGCGTGGCGGCTCACCGCGGTGGATCAAGCGCGCGGTCGAGGACAGCCTGCGCAGGCTGGACACGGATTACATCGACCTGTACCAGATGCACCGGCCCGACCCGCACACCGACATCGAGGAAACGCTGTCGGCGTTGACGGACCTGGTGCGCACGGGAAAGATCCGGGCGATCGGCTCGTCGACCTTCCCGGCCGAACAGATCGTCGAAGCCCAGTGGGCGGCGGAAAAGCATGGCTACCAACGGTTCCGTGCCGAGCAACCGCCGTATTCGATCCTGATGCGCGGGATCGAACGGGACGTGCTGCCCACCACCCAGCGCTACAACATGGGCGTGCTGACGTGGAGCCCGCTGGTGGGCGGGTGGCTGTCCGGCCGGGTTTCGCCCGCGGGGGCAACCGGCCAACGGGCACAGATGGCCGGGGACATCTACGACATGTCCGATCCAGCGAACCAGACGAAGCTCGCCGCGGTCGAGCAACTGTCCAAATTGGCTGATGACTCCGGAATGTCGTTGCCGCACATGGCTCTCGCGTTCGTTCTCGCTCATCCGGGCGTGACCTCGGTGATCATCGGTGCGAGCAAGCCGCAGCACCTGACCGACCTGCTGGCGGGTGCTGACATCCGGCTGAGCGAGGACGTCCTCGACAAGATCGACGAGATCGTCCCGCCCGGCGTGACACTCCGGCAGCGTGACTCGTACTACACGCCACCGGCCATCGCGGAGAAGGGCCTGCGTCGTCTAGCGCGACGTTGAGGTCTATGTCCCTCTGATGGTTCGCGCGCGTCCTGGCCTGAGGCACGCTTCCTGGCGATGGTCATCTGGGGCGGGGCGGGATGTGAGCAGTGTGCGTTATGTGCGACCGCCGGGCACGAATGCCCGGCAGACCCATGGTTGACGCCTGCCATAGCGGACAAGCCTCGCCCGGGACCTGCGTGCGGTGATCACGCGTGTCACCGCACGGCCCTTAAGTGTTCTACAGGCGGCAGGACCGGATGTCAGACGCCAGGATGGCCTTGGCACCGATCGCGGCCAGCTCGTCCATGATCGGGTTGGCCCGCTTGCGCGGCACCATCGCCCGCACGGCCACCCACTCCGGATTGGCCAACGGCGCCACCGTCGGCGACTCCAGCCCGGGCGTGACCTCAAGCGCGTTGTCCAGCAAGCTCTTCGGGCAGTCGTAGTCCAGCATCATGTACTGCTGAGCGAAAACAACACCCTGCAGCCGCGCAGTCAGCTGCTCGGCTTCCGGGGACGGAGTCCCTCCTGCCCGCGTCACCAGCACGGCCTCCGACACGCAGATCGGCTCACCGAACGCGACCAGGTTGTGCTGGCGCAAGGTCCGGCCTGAGCCGACGACGTCCGCGATGGCGTCGGCCAGACCGAGCTGCACCGAGATCTCCACCGCGCCGTCCAGCCGGATCACGTCCGCCTTGATCCCGTGCCTGCCCAGGTCGTCGCGGACCAGGCGGGGATACGCCGTCGCCAGGCGCTTGCCGTCCAGGTCGGCCAGGGTCCAGTCCCGGCCGGCCGGGGCGGCGTAGCGGAACGTCGACGCGCCGAAGCCGAGGCTGAGCCGCTCCTGCACCGGCGCGCCTGATTCCTGGGCCAGGTCACGGCCGGTGATGCCCAGGTCGAGATCGCCGGAGCCGACGTACGCGGCGATGTCCTTCGGCCGCAGGAAGAAGAACTCGACCTCGTTGGCCGAGTCGAGCACGGTGAGGTCGCGCTGCTCGCCTCGCTGCCGGTAGCCGGCCTCGGCCAGCATCTCCGACGCGGACGCGGCCAGTGACCCCTTGTTGGGCACGGCGACACGCAACATGGCAAAGACTCCTCAGAGGTAGCGGTAGACGTCGTCGAGGGTCAGACCGCGCCCGATCATGAGCACCTGGACCCGGTAGAGCAGCTGGGAGACCTCCTCGGCCAGATGCTCGTCGTCCTCATGCTCGGCGGCCAGCCACACCTCGCCCGCCTCTTCCAGCACCTTCTTGCCCTGCGCGTGCACACCCGCATCCAGCGCCGCCACGGTGCCCGATCCCGCAGGCCGGGTCCGCGCGCGCTCACTGAGCTCGGCGAACAGTTCGTCGAACGTCTTCACGCCTGGAATCTTTTCATCCCAGCTCGACGGCGCTCAAAGCGCCGAGGGTGAACGCGTCCACACCAACGAGCGAATTCCGCACGGTCCACCCCTCGCCAGGCTCGATCGGCACCTCGGCGGGCACGACCAGCACAGTGCAGCCCGCGGCCACGGCCGACCGCATGCCCATCGGCGAATCCTCGATCGCGACGCACCTATCAGCGGGAACGCCCAGCAGGTCGGCGGCCATCAGGTACGGCGTCGGGTCCGGTTTGTTGCGGCCGCCGACCTCGTCGCCGCAGATCGTGACGGCGAAGAAAGACCGCCCGATCGAGTCGAGCGCGACCTCGGTGAGCGCGCGCTCGGTCGATGTGACCAAGGCCATGGGCACGTTGTGGTCGCGGAGTGACTCAAGGGCCTCCCTGGCGCCGGGACGCCACGGCAGGTTCAGGCGGAACAGCTCCGTCGTGCGCTCGGTGAGCCACGCCGCCGCCTTGTCCATCGCGGCCGGGTCGGGTTCGAGGCCCAGCGAGCCGAAGATCTCCAGCATGGTGTTCTCCATGTTGGAGCCGACGACCGCGTCCCTGGTCTGCTGCGACAGCCGGCCACCGAGCTGTTCGGCCAGCTCGTGCAGGCCGATGTCCCAGAGCTTCTCCGAGTCGATCAGCGTCCCGTCCATGTCCCACAGCACGGCCTCAGGCACGCGTGTCAACGAGTCCCCCTTCGTGTTCGCTCATCGCTTGTCTTCAGTGGTGTACCACGCGGGTATCCCTCGATGTGGTGAATGTGACCGTCGCGCCATCCCCGACCGCGACACGCTCAGCGAGGGCGTCAAGCAGCGCAAATGGCATGTCAACAGGGTACGTAGCGCTGCTGTGGTCCAACTGCCCGCTCGGGGTCGTAGGCTTGGCAAGTGACCGATCACGACCCGCAGAGCACCGCCGGCACTCCAGCGCTCGTCGAGCCTGTTCTCGTTGCCGCCTTCGAAGGATGGAATGACGCTGGCGACGCGGCGAGTACGGCGATCGAACATCTCCAACTGACCTGGGACGCGTCCCCGCTGGTGGACATCGACCCGGACGACTACTACGACTTCCAGGTGACCCGGCCGACGGTCAAGCTGGTGGACGGCGTGACCCGGCGAGTGGAGTGGCCGACGACCCGGCTGTCCTCCTGCCGCCCGCCCGGCTCGTCCCGCGACATCGTCCTCGTGCACGGCATCGAGCCGAACATGCGCTGGCGGAAATTCTGCGCCGAACTGCTCGAACACATCGAACGCCTCGGCGTGACCACGGTCGTCACCCTCGGTTCGATGCTGGCCGACACGCCCCACACCCGCCCTGTCCCGGTGACCGGTACAGCGTATGACGCGGCGTCGGCCGCCCGGTTCGGCCTCGAACGGTCCCGCTACCAGGGCCCGACCGGCATCGTCGGCGTACTGCAGGACGTGTGCGTGCAGGCCGGGATCCCGGCGATCTCGCTGTGGGCGGCGGTGCCGCACTACGTCTCGCAGCCGCCGTCACCGAAGGCCACGCTCGCGCTGCTGCACCGCGTCGAGGAGGTCCTGGACGTGGAAGTGCCACTCGGCGCCCTGCCGGAGCAAGCCGACGAGTGGCAGCGCACGGTCAGCGAGATGGCCGAGGAGGACGAGGACGTCAGCAACTACGTCCGCGCCCTTGAGGAGCGCGGCGACGCGGCGATCACCCTGAACGAGACCAGTGGTGACGTCATCGCTGCCGAGTTCGAGCGCTACTTGCGTCGCCGCCGCCACGGCGGCCCTGGCCGCGGACCGCGGTCCCAGGAGGGGCCTTCCTAGGCGACGCTTGTTCGCTATGGCAGGGGTCAGCGCATAGGGCTGCCGGGGATTCGTGCCCGGGGGTCGCGTGTGCCGCCTCGCTGAGTACGCATTCCGCTCACGGCCGCCGAGCCGACCCCGCCGGATAGCCATCCATCCGCGAGCGCACCTCCAGCCCCAGCACGCCTGCGGGAGTCGATCATGGGCCCTTGCTCACTGTGCCCATGGTTCGAAATGGCTGGCGCTAAAGGGTCTTGAGGAGCTCGTCGAGTCCCGTGGTGTACGCCTTGTCCATAATGGACAGGTGGCCGTCGCCGGTTTCCAGGTGTGCCACGGCGTTCGGTACGTGGGCGGCGAGCCATTCGCCGTGTGTGAACGGCACCATCCAGTCCTCGGTGCCCTGCCAGATGAACGTTGGCACGGCGATGTCCGCTACGTTGAAACCCCAAGGTTTGACGAAGGCCAAGTCGTCGTCCAGCCAGCCGTCCACGCTCGTGTCAAGGGCTTCGGCGAAGATCGCCGCGATGTCCTGGCTGAGCTCGTCTGTCAACGCTGCTTCGTCGGCCGCAGACAGCAGGCCCGCGAAACCCGCGATCACCGTGGCCGGATCGTTGGTCGCCATCGCGGGCGCGGCTTCCTCCAGAGCGGGCCGCAGCACGCCTTCGCCCCTTCGCGGCGAGCGAGAATTCCTCGATGTTCGGCTTGCCCATCCCGGCGAGGAAATCCTGCTGCGCCCACGGGCCCACCCCGGCGACGGACATCGCGCCCGTCACCCGATCGGGCAACAGCGCCGCGCACGCCAACGCGTGCGGCTCGTTGGATGTAGCTGAACTGGACGACGGAACTCGGTGTGCCGTGGTGGAACGCCAGTGGCACGCCGTCGTCCGGTCCGGTGACGAGCACGTCCAGCGCACGCCCGTCCGGCAGATCGAGAATCGTCACGCTGTCATCGTGCCGCCCAACTGTCCGGCTCGCAGTGGCAAGACCTGCGGAGACGACTTGTTGCCATGGTGTTTCCAGAAGTGTCAGACCCCTCGCCTAGTGTTTTGGGCGTGACGGTGCCTGAAGAAGCGGTCCCAGTGGAAGTGGCGGCTGAGGTGCGGCGGCGGCCCGCTTTGTCCCCTTCCCGCGCCAGCGATTTCAAGCAGTGCCCGTTGCTCTACAGATTCCGTGCCGTCGACCGGTTGCCCGAGACGCCGAGCAAGGCCCAGGTGCGGGGCACGGTCGTGCACTCCGTCCTCGAACAGCTCTACGGCCTGCCCGCCGCCGAACGGGTTCCCGCGACCGCGCACAAGCTCCTGCAGCCGGCGTGGGCCAAGCTCAGCGAAGAGGCCCCCGAGCTGGCCGGGCAGCTGTTCAGTGACGGCGAAAGCCTCGACGACTGGCTCGCCTCCGCGGGCGAGCTGATCGACGGCTACTTCACCCTCGAGGACCCGCGCAGGCTCGAACCCGAGGCGTGCGAGCTGCTCGTCGAGTCCGAGCTGCCGTCCGGCGTGCTGCTCAGGGGATACATCGACCGGCTTGACGTCGCGCCGACCGGCGAGATCCGGGTCGTCGACTACAAGACCGGCGCGGCACCCCGTGAAGTCGGCGAGGCCAAGGCCCTGTTCCAGATGAAGTTCTACGCGCTGGTGCTCTGGCGCCTGCGCGGAGTGGTGCCCAGGCAGCTGCGCCTGATGTACCTGTCCGACCGGCAGTCCCTCGCGTACGCGCCGGACGAGGCCGAACTCAAGCGGTTCGAGCGCACGCTGGAAGCGATCTGGGACGCGGTCATGCGCGCGGCCAAGACCGGCGACTTCCGGCCGAACAAGAGCAGGCTCTGCGACTACTGCGACCACAAGGCGTTCTGCCCGGAGTTCGGCGGTACCCCACCGGAGTATCCGGGATGGCCGGAACCCGACTCCGGCACCGAAACCGTTCTGGACCGTGCCGATTAGTACAGGGCCGATTAGTTTCCGGGCCGATCGGGGTCTCAACATGTGTGACTTCACCACTGATCGGCGGGGCTGAGCTGCTCGAGCGGGCCGTCGGGTACACGCTCGGCAGCCTGCTGCTCGTCAAGCCCGAGGTCCTCGGCCATCCGACGCCTTGCCGGGCGTGGGACCTGAAGGCCTTGCTGCGGCACATGAACGACTCGCTCGCCGCGTTGCACGAGGCCGTCGACAGTGGACACGTCGGGCTGGAGGCGGCGACCGGCGATCCCGCGGCCGATCTCGTCGCCCAGCTCAAGGACCGGGCCTGTCACCTGATCGGCGCATGGACGGCGTCCACCCGGTCGACCGTGTCGATCGCCGACCGGCAGCTCACCGGCGCGATCGTCAGCTGCGCGGGAGCCGTGGAGATCACCACGCACGGCTGGGACGTGGCCAGGGCGTGCGGCGTCGACCGGCCTGTGCCCGACGACCTCGCCGAGGAGCTGCTGCAGCTCGCCGAGTTGTTCGTGACCGACCACGACCGGCCCGACCGGTTCGCCGCGCCGGTTCCGATGAGCTGCTTGGCCCGGCCGGGGGACCGATTGGTCGCTTTTCTGGGCCGAATTCCTTGACGACACATATTCCCTAGCGCGGCACACGGCAGTTCAACATCAGGCCCCCTAGTCTCGACACCATGACCACGATCCGCAGGAGCGGCCGCGTCGCCGGTGGCGACGGCGGCTTGCTGCTGTTCCGGATCGCTGGTGTCCCGGTGCTGCTGGCGCCGTCGTGGTGGATCGGCGCGCTGGCCGTCGTGCTGCTCTACACACCGCTCGTGGATCGGCTGATGCCCGGCGTCAGCGACGGCACCGCCCTGTTGCTCGCGTCTGCCTTCGCGGTCCTGCTCGGCGCGTCCGTGCTCGCGCACGAACTCGGGCACTGCGTGGTGGCGTTGCGGTTCGGTCTGCCGGTCCGTCGGGTCCGGCTCTTCCTGCTCGGCGGGATCTCGGAAGTCGCCAGAACACCCCGCAAACCCGCGCACGAAGGCCTCGTGGCCGCGGCCGGGCCGGGCGTGTCCATCGTGCTCGCCGCGTTGTTCGGGATGGCCCTGCTGATCGGGCCGGACGACGGCGCGATCTGGGTCCTGCTGCTCGAATGCACGGCCGCGAACCTCGTCGTCGCCGTGTTCAACCTGCTGCCAGGGCTGCCGCTGGACGGCGGCCGGATGCTGCGCGCGGGGATCTGGGCGCTCACTGGACGCCGCTCGAAAGGCACCTTCGCGGCCGCCCTCGGCGGTGGGCTCGTCGCGGCCGCACTGCTGGTCTGGGCGATGTTCGGGATCGCGGACGACAGTCCGGACAAGTGGCTGCGGCTCGGCGTCTGCTTGCTGACGGCGTGGTTCGTGGTCGCGGGCGCGGCGGGGGAGTTCTCCGCCGAACAGCGCCGGACGTGGCCCGAGGGCCTGCGGCTGGCCGACCTCGTCCAGCCCGTCCTTCAGCTTCCTGCGGAGAGCCCGGTCGCGGACGCACTGGGTGCCTCAGCAGGCCGTGGCGTGGTTCTGGTGCGCGCGGACGGCTACGCGGCCGGGTTGCTCGACCGGGACACCGCGGAGCGGCTCGCCAGCCAATCGCCGTTGTCCCCGGCGGAACAGGCCGCCGAGCCGATCCGGCCGGAGATGGTCCTGCTCGACTCCGAACCGGGCGAGGAGATCATCGAACGGGTCGCCGAGACCGCCGCGTGGCAGTTCCTTGTCGTCGACGCGGAAGGCCGCCCGTCCGGCGTGCTGCGCCGCGAAGACCTCAAAGCGGCCCTGCGTAACGCCTGATCGGGGCGGGATGCCACGATATGTGGCCAGACGGGCCAACAGGGAGTAGAGCGCAGGTGTCGGTGAGCAGGGCGAGCGGCCCGTTCCGTAAAGGTGACCGGGTACAACTGACCGACCCGAAAGGCCGGCACTACACGCTGGTACTCGAAGAAGGCGGCCAGTACCACACGCATCGCGGCGCACTGGCGCACGACGACCTGATCGGCGCCCCCGAAGGCTCGGTGGTCACGTCGGTCGGCGGCACGTCGTTCCTGGCGCTGCGGCCGCTGCTGCCGGACTACGTGCTGTCCATGCCGCGCGGCGCGCAGGTGATCTACCCCAAGGACGCCGCCCAGATCGTCATGTGGGGCGACATCTTCCCGGGCGCGCGCGTCCTGGAAGCGGGCGCGGGATCGGGCGCGTTGACGTGCTCACTGCTGCGGGCGGTCGGTGAGACAGGCAGCGTGACGTCTTATGAGATCCGCGACGACCACGCCGATCACGCGCGGCGCAACGTGGTCCAGTTCTTCGGTGAGCAGCCCGGGAACTGGACGCTGAACGTCGCCGATCTGGCCACGCACACCGGGGAAGTGGACCGGGTCGTGCTGGACATGCTGGCACCGTGGGAAATGCTCGACGTCGTCAAGCAGAACCTGATCCCCGGCGGGGTCCTTGTGGTCTACGTCGCGACCGTCACGCAGCTGTCGCGGGTGACCGAAGCGTTGCGGGAACAGCAATGCTGGACCGAGCCCCAGTCGTGGGAGACGCTGCAGCGGCCGTGGCACGTCGTCGGCCTTGCCGTGCGCCCGGACCACCGGATGATCGCGCACACCGCTTTCCTGCTGACCGCGCGAAGGCTGGCCGATGGTGTTGTCGCGCCTAGGGTTCAGCGTCGGTCAGGCAAGCACTAAAGCCCGCATACCCGCCAGTCACCGTCCTCTTTGACCAGATCGAACGGCTCGTCCTCGTTCTGCTCGGGAGTTCCGGGCGCGGTGACTCTGGTGCCCATGGTGAACTTGCCCTTGTCGCCCTCGGTCGTGACGTCCTTGACCGTCAGGGTGAACTGCGGCGCGCCGGGGACGGGATTCTCCTTCGCGGCGAACGCGTCCCGTAGCTGCTGCATGTACTCCTTGCACACCAACGGTTCGAAATCGTCCACATTGACGTCACGGCCCGAGGTGTTCAGGCCGCGCTGGTAGATCTCGGCGAACTCCCTGGCGACCGTCGTCGGTTCGTCGTCCGAACTGCCACCGGTCAGCAGCAGGATGCCGCCGACCACGATCCCGGCGACGAGCACCGTCGCGGCGACGACCAAGATCACACCGTTGCGGCGCTTGGTCTCCTCGGTCCGCCCGAGCGGTCCCATCTTCGCCGCGCGCGGCCTCTTCTGGATCATTGCGCCGGTGTCGTTTCCGAAGTGGACGGTACGGTCGGCGTCGGTTCGCTCGGTGCGGTCGGCGGTCCGGTCTCCGAGGGCTGCGTCCGGGTGGTGCTCGGCTTCGGCCGGAACGTCACACCGCAGACCTTCCAGCCGGTCTCTTCCTTGACCAGCGCGTAATCCTGGTCGGCGCGGACGTTCTCGGAGCCGCCGACAAGCGTGGCGCGCCCCTTGTCACCCTCGATCTCGACGTCCTTCACGGTGATCGAGAGGCGTGACGACGGCGTCGGCGCGTAGGACCGCAGGAGTTCTTTGCTCTCCCGGTCCTGCCATTCCTGGTCGAGCGCTTCCTGCTCTTCCTTGCAGATCAGCGCTTGGACCTCCGATTTGGACAGTGTGAACGCGCCGTCGTTGCGGCCCTTCTCCAGCAACGCGGCGAACCGCTGCACGACGTCCCGCGCCGCGGCCTTCTCCTGCTGCAGCGCGATGTCCTCGGGATTCGGCCGGGACGCCACGATCGCGAGCGCGACACCGCCGCCTGCCAGCACCAGCACCGCCAGCCCGATGGCGATGATCAAGCGGACCCGGCTTGCTTTCGACGCGGGCGGGCTGGTCTGGACGGTCTCGGGTTCGGCAGGCTTGTCGGCCTCAGGTTTCTCGGGCTCGGCCATGCCCACACCGTATCCGGCGGCTGTGAAATGAGCGTCACCCGACCCCGCCGATGCGGGGCGAGTCGAGACCGCACAAGGTCCACTTGTCGGCACTGAGCTGAAGCCGCATCGTGCCGTCCTGCTCGGTGCCGTCGAACCGGACGGTGAACGAGGCGACGTAGCCGTCCGGGAACTTGCTCACCCGCCCCAGTTCGAACGCGATCGGCTTGGCGCGGGTGGTCGCCGGGGCGGCGGGGTCCAAGTGCGGCACGGCTTTCATCAGCTCACGACGGCCAGTGGACTTTCCCTGCGCGCATGTGAGCTCAATCACACCATCGATGTCCTTGGCGTTGAGCCGGTCAATGACGGCTCTCGCGATGCTCTCCGGCGACGTAGGGCCGGTGCCCGCGGCGGCTGGGGGAGTCGCGGGCGGCGGGTCGGGGCGCGAGATGACGAAGTACGCCAGTGTTCCGGCCCCGCCCAGCACCATGCCCGTGATGACCAATGCGGTCGTGCGGCGTCTCGCGGGCTCTCGCACCCGCACAACCCTAGTTGGTCGGGGAAGTCGTGGAAGTGGACCTGCGGGACGTGGACGGTCCGTCGGCGCTGCCGAGCGTCGCCCGGCTCACGCACCACTTGCCGGCCTGCTTCTGCAGGGTCAGCGACATCGGCCGGGTGCTCGGCCGCGCCTTGCCCACCTCGGTGACCTTGATGTTGAGCCTGGCCCGCGCGTTGTCCCCGCTCTCGGTGACCTCGCCGACGAGGCTGGTCTGGAGGGTGACGTCGGCGGGGATGCGGCCCAGCTCGAACGCCGGGCTCGGCTTGCTGGGGTCGCACAAGGTCTTGGTCGCGGCGTCCCTGTCCTTCTTGTCCACCGCCTTGATCACCTCGTCGACCACACCCTGCGCGGAGTCGGTCTTGGGCTGCGCCGAAGTGGTCTGCGCGGCGGGCGTGGAGCTGTCGTCGCCGCCGGTCAGCAGCAGAATCGCCGTCACGCCACCGCCGACAACCAGGACACCCGCGATGGCCAAGCCGATGATCAGGCCGTTCTTGTTCTTCTGCGGCGGCATCCCGCCGCCCGGATAGCCGGGCTGCTGGCCCCACCCCGGTTGTTGCTGACCCCAGCCGGGCTGCTGCGGCTGGCCGTAACCGCCTTGCTGCCAACCGGGCTGCTGACCGTACGGGTCGGGTTGGCCGTACGGCCCTGGCTGCTGTGGCGGGTAAGTCATGAAAGTCCCAGTCTTTCGAAGGCCTCGATCGCGACGTCACCGTAAGTGAGTCTGGCCCGGTCCGCTGGGACTTTCGCCGGAAAACCCGCGCCGTGCCGGTAACGAACCGGCTACTTCACCCGATGGTGATTGCCCGGTTACGCCGAGAAGGCCCGGACTCGTCGCCGCGGTCCGGGCCCTCTCGCCAGTTGGTCGACCAAGGTGGCGCTTGGTCAGCTGCCCATCTGCGGTTCCTTGATCTCGGCGACGCACCAGTTGCCGTTGTTCTTGCGCAAGGTGAACTCCGTGTTCAGCGAGACGCTCGCGCCCTGGACCGTGATGTCGAACTTCAGCTTGCCGGTCGCGGTGTCACCGTTCTCCTTCGGTGCCTCGGCGACCGAGAGCTTGAAGTCGATGCCGCCGGCCTTCAGCTGGTCCAGCACCTCTTGGCCGCCCGCCTCGTCGGGGTTGCAGGAGACCTTCTTGGCCGCTTCCACGTCCTTGTTGTTCATCGCGGCGACCAGAGCGTCCGCTGTGGCACTGGGCGAGCCCGTGCCGCCTCCGTTCCCCAGGACGAAGATCAGCGTGACCACGACACCGATCACGACCACCGCGCCACCGACGAGGATCCACGGCAGTGGGCTCTTCTTCTTCGGCGGCTCGAAGCCGGGCTGTCCAAACTGGCCGGGCTGCTGCGGGTAGCCGCCCTGCTGCTGGGCATACGGGTTGTTCGGGTCATAGCCGGGCTGTGCCTGCTGCGGGCCCGAAGGCGGGTAGTGGCCGCCCGGCTGCTGCTGTGCCGGCTGCGGCCCGGATGGCGGGAAGTTCCCGCCCGGCTGTTGCTGCGGATAACCACCTTGCTGTGGGTATCCACCAGGCTGCTGCGGGTAGCCGCCGCCAGGCTGCTGGCCATATCCCGGCTGCTGGCCGTAACCGGGCTGGTCGCCGAATCCGCCCGGCTGCTGCGGCGGTTGAGACATTACGTTCTCCTAGCTGTGGCGATCGTGTACATGTCATGTTTCAACGGCGCTCGCCCGGGCGCCATCGGACTAGTACTGGACGCACCGTAGCTGGTGTGAGGTTCCCTACTACACCGGGATGGAGCATTGAATCCCTCCGAGCGGGGGTTTCTTGACATCGACGCGCCGATCTCGACATCTGGATGAGCTCCTAATGTCAGTGATCACCGGTACCGTATGGGGTACGTAGTTCGGGAGGAGGTGCCGACCATGCAGCACGACCGTCCCGGCAGTCGGCCTGAGGAGGCCGACGACCACAGCGCCGATGAAGGCGCGGGCCGTGAGACTAGTCAGTCCGCGCAGATCCGATTCCTCGAAGAGGAAATCGCACTGCTGCGCCGCAAGTTGACGGAATCGCCTCGCCATGTGCGCCTGCTCGAGCAGAGGCTTGCCGAAGCATCTGAACGAGTTGGGCAGCTCACTGAGCGCAACACCAAGTTGGTGGACACGCTGCGCGAGGCCCGAAGCCAGTTGCTGGCGTTGCGGGAGGAGGTGGATCGGCTAGCGCAGCCGCCCAGCGGCTATGGCGTGTATCTCGCCGGTCATGAGGACGGCACGGTGGATGTCTTCACCGCGGGCCGTCGGATGCGGGTGGCGGTGTCGCCCGCCGTCGAGGTCGACACGCTCAAGCGCGGCCAATCGGTGCGTCTCAACGAGGCGCTGACCGTTGTGGAGGGTGGCACCTTCGAGCAGACCGGCGAGGTCTGCACGTTGCGTGAACTGCTCGCCGCCGGATCCGATGGTGCCTCGTTGCGGGCACTTGTGGTCGGACATGCCGATGAGGAGAGGGTGGTGTGGCTGGCCGATCCGCTGGCTGACTCGCCACTCAAGCCAGGTGATTCTCTCCTGGTCGACACCAAGTCCGGGTATGCGTACGAGCGCGTGCCCAAGGCAGAGGTCGAGGATCTCGTGCTCGAGGAGGTGCCGGATGTCGACTACGCCGACATCGGCGGCCTCTATCGGCAGATCGAGCAGATCCGTGACGCGGTGGAACTGCCGTTCCTGCACGCCGAGCTGTACCGGGAATACGAGCTGCGCCCGCCAAAGGGCGTGCTGCTCTACGGTCCGCCCGGCTGCGGGAAGACGCTCATCGCCAAGGCCGTGGCCAACTCGTTGGCCAAGAAGGTCGCGCTGGCGCGGGGCGACGACAACAGCGAAGCCAAGTCGTACTTCCTCAACATCAAGGGTCCCGAACTGCTCAACAAGTTCGTGGGCGAGACCGAGCGGCACATCCGGCTGATCTTCCAGCGCGCGCGGGAGAAGGCCTCGGAAGGCACCCCGGTGATCGTGTTCTTCGACGAGATGGACTCGATCTTCCGCACCCGCGGCAGCGGTGTGTCGTCCGATGTGGAGACGACCATCGTCCCGCAGCTGCTCAGCGAGATCGACGGTGTCGAAGGTCTCGAGAACGTGATCGTGATCGGCGCGTCCAACCGCGAGGACATGATCGACCCGGCGATCCTGCGCCCGGGCCGATTGGACGTGAAGATCAAGATCGAGCGTCCGGACGCCGAGGCGGCCAAGGACATCTTCTCGAAGTACCTGACCACCACGTTGCCGATCCACACCGACGACCTCCACGAGTTCGCCGGGGATCGCAGGGCGTGCCTGGACGCGATGATCCAGCACACCGTGGAGCGGATGTACGAGGAGAGCGAGGACAACCGGTTCCTCGAGGTCACGTACGCCAACGGCGACAAGGAAGTCCTGTACTTCCGCGACTTCAACTCCGGCGCGATGATCCAGAACATCGTCGACCGGGCGAAGAAGGCCGCGATCAAGTCGGTGCTGGAGACCAAGCAGCCCGGCCTGCGCGTGCAGCACCTGCTGGACGCGATCGTGGACGAGTTCGCGGAGAACGAGGACCTGCCGAACACCACCAACCCGGATGACTGGGCCAGGATCTCCGGCAAGAAGGGCGAGCGGATCGTCTACATCCGCACGCTGGTCACCGGAAAGAACCAGGAGTCCGGCCGGGCGATCGACACGGCCACCAACACCGGCCAGTACCTGTAAGAACCCGGTACGAGGCGAGCGCCGCGACCAGCTTTGGTCGCGGCGCTCGTTTACGTTGGTGTCCATGCGTATCGCTTTGGGCATGGCCGCACTTGGACGGCCCGCGTACATCAACCTCGGCCGCGACACGGCCTTGCCCGCCGACCGCACGGTGGAAGCGATGCGCGAGGCCAGTTTCACGGTCCTGGACGCCGCGTACGCGGCCGGAATCAGGTGGGTTGATGCGGCGAGGTCATATGGCCGTGCCGAGGAGTTCGTGGCCGCTTGGCTGGCCAAGCGCGGCGTTTCGGACGTGACTGTTTCCAGTAAATGGGGCTACGAGTACACAGCGGACTGGCGTCCCGACGCGAGCGTGCACGAAGTGAAGGAGCATTCGCTCGCCCGGTTCGAGCGGCAGTGGAGCGAGACTCGAGCCCTGCTCGAAGTGGCCTTGTACCAAGTGCATTCGCTGACCGGTGACAGCCCGTTGTTCGCGGACAAGGATTTGCAGGCCCGGATGGCGGATATCGGCGTACCTGTCGGGTTCTCCACGAGCGGACCGGCCCAGGCGGACACGATCCGGCGCGCCTTCGACCTTCAGGTAGGCGGGCAGCGGCTGTTCTCGGCGGTCCAGTCCACTTGGAACGTCCTGGAAACCTCGGCCGGACCGGCTTTGGCGGAGGCGCATGCGGCAGGGGCGCGGGTGATGCTCAAGGAGGTCATGGCCAACGGCCGGCTCGCGATGCAGCCACCTGGCCCGGTCGCCGAAATCGCCATCCGGCACGGCGTCGGCCCGGACGCCGTCGCGATGGCCGCCGCTTTGGCCCAGCCGTGGGCCGATCTCGTGCTCAGCGGGGCCGCGAGCGTCCCTCAGCTGTACGCCAACCTCATGCCGGTCGAGCTGGACGTCGTGGACCACGAGCTGCTGCGTGACCTCGCCGAGCCGCCCGAGCAGTACTGGGCAACCCGCTCGGAGTTGAGTTGGTCGTGAGTGTTTCTGCCGGTTAGAACCGGCAAAACCACTCACGAGGCCATCTACTAAGGTGACCACACCAAGATCGCGAAGGGGACGACACGCCTTGCGTCGTGTGCACGTGCTCGCTGGCGTCGGTGCGGCGCTGCTGTTGGCGAGCTGCTCGGACCGGCCGAACGACCTGCGGGACAACCGGTACTACAAAGACCCTGAGCCGCCCCCGTCCAGTGCTCCGCCCGCGCCACCCGTGCAGCAAGAGACCCCGCGCCCGGCTGCCGCGCCCACGACCCAGCGCAAGGCCGCGCAGCTGGACCGTGTCGCCATGACGGCACAGGACTTGGCTGAGGAAGGTGTCCAACCGTCCGGAAGCCCGTCACGGGCCGTCCAGGTGGCGCTGCCGGACTGCCAGGCGCCGCTGGGCAAGGCGACATCGGCGTATCAGACCGCGTGGGAGTACCCGACCGGATCGACCGTCCGGCAGTACTTGGCCGAGTACGACGGAAATGCAGAGGAAATCGTTACCGCCGCCCGCGCCAAGCTCAACTGCGGCAAGTACCAGTCCGGCGGTGCCGAAGTCCGCGTGAGCACCCCTGCCGTCACGGACGGGCAGGTCAGCTGGTGTGCCACGAGCAGCAGGCAGTCCTCGTGCACCGTGCTCGAAGCCGACGGTTCCGTGTTGTCCGTCGTGGTCGTCACGGCCACCACGGAGGCCAAGGCCAAGCCCGCGGTGACACGAATCGCACCACTCGCTGCAACGGCTCTGGCACGCAACTCATAGGCTTGTCGCATGCGGCGGATCATGGGTACCGAGGTCGAGTACGGCATTGCCGTACCTGGCGATGCGACAGCCAATCCCGTACTGACATCGACCCAGGTCGTGCTTGCCTACGCGGCAGCAGCCGACATACCGCGCGCTCGCCGGGCACGCTGGGACTACGAGGTCGAGTCGCCGCTGCGGGACGCACGCGGTTTCGACCTCGGCGCGCCGAGCATGGCCCCGTCCGATCCGGACGTCGAGGATCTCGGCGCTGCCAACGTCATCCTCACCAACGGCGCTCGGTTGTACGTCGACCACGCGCACCCGGAGTACTCCGCGCCCGAGGTCACCAACGCGCGTGACGCGGTGATCTGGGACAAGGCGGGGGAGCGGGTGATGGAGGAGGCCGCGCTCAAGGCCGCCACCGTTCCCGGCCAGCCCCGGCTGCAGCTGTACAAGAACAACGTCGACGGCAAGGGCGCGAGCTACGGCACGCACGAGAACTACCTGATGAACCGGAGCACGCCGTTCACCTCGGTGATCTCCGGGCTCACCCCGTTCTTCGTGTCCCGCCAGGTGATCAGCGGCTCCGGCCGGGTCGGCATCGGCGTGGCCGGCGAGGAGGCCGGGTTCCAGCTCTCCCAGCGGTCGGACTACATCGAGGTCGAGGTCGGCCTGGAGACCACGCTCAAGCGCGGCATCATCAACACCCGCGACGAGCCGCACGCCGACGCCGACAAATACCGTCGGCTGCACGTGATCATCGGTGACGCGAACCTCGCCGAGTACTCCACGTACCTCAAGCTCGGCACCGCCGCACTGGTCATCGACATGATCGAGTCCGGGGTCCGGTTCGACCACCTCAAGCTGGCCGACCCGGTCCGGGCGGTGCACAACCTCAGCCACGACCCGACACTCAAGACCACCGTCGAGCTGTCCAACGGCCGCAAGTACACCGGGTTGGACATCCAGGCCGCGTACATGGAGCTGGCCGCCGAGCACATCGAGAAGACCGATCAGGACTCGGTGTCCCGGCACGTGCTGCAGACCTGGGCGGAGATCATCGACGCGCTGCGCCGTGACCCGATGGAATGCGCCGACCGGCTCGACTGGCCGGCCAAGCTGCGCCTGCTCGAAGGCTTCCGGGCCCGGGACAACCTGCAGTGGTCGTCACCGCGGCTGTCGCTGATCGACCTGCAGTACTCCGACGTACGGCTGGACAAGGGCCTCTACAACCGCCTTGTCGCCCGTGGCTCGATGAAACGGCTGGTCACCGAGGAAGAGGTGCAGGCGGCGATCACCGAGCCGCCCAGCGACACCCGCGCCTACTTCCGCGGCCGCTGCCTGGAGAAGTACCCGACCTCCATCGCCGCCGCATCGTGGGATTCGGTGATCTTCGACCTGGGCCGCGAATCACTGGTGCGCATTCCCACCCTCGAGCCGCTGCGTGGGACAAAAGCGCACGTCGGAGCCCTGTTGGAGGCCGCAGACACGGCCGAGGAACTGGTCGACGCGCTCACCGGCGCACCCCGCGGTTAGTTCACTGGCGGAGAAACACCGGTGAACCTGTGGGACACATGTCGGTCCCCCTGGGTAATGTTCATGTAGGCCAGTCGAAAACCGGGAGGCCAGATGTCCCAGGAAAAGGTCCAGCGCCAGGGCGGCGGCGACAACGACGACGATGCCGTCGACGGTGCGCCTGCCGGTCAGGAGCGCAGGGAGAAGCTCGGCGAGGACGTGGACACCATCCTCGACGAGATCGACGACGTACTCGAGGAGAACGCGGAGGACTTCGTCCGCGCCTACGTGCAAAAGGGCGGCGAGTAGCCTCACTCGCGGGTGATCAGTACCGCCGGTAAGCAGGAACCAGCAGAGCGACGAAAGCAGGGCATGGACCACACCTTCTCCCGCCAGGGGGCGGGCACCGGGCTACCGGCTGCCTATCTCTCGGCCGCGTCATTGTCATTCAGCGACTTCCTGCGCTCGCAGGCGCCCGATCTGCTTCCGGGCGCCCGCGCGGCGGAACTGAACAGCCAGAGCGCTCTTTCGGAGATCCCGCACGGTACGACCATCGTCGCGGTGACCTATTCCGGCGGCGTGCTGCTCGCGGGTGACCGGCGTGCGACGTCGGGCAACCTGATCGCTCAGCGCGACATGGAGAAGGTGTTCGTCACCGACGAGTACTCGGCGGTGGGGATCGCGGGCACCGCGGGTCTCGCAGTCGAGATGGTCCGCCTGTACACGGTGGAACTCGCGTACTACGAGAAGATCGAGGGCGTGCCGCTGTCGTTGGACGGTAAGGCGAACAAGCTCGCCTCGACGGTGCGCGAGAACCTCGGGATGGCGATGAACGGCCTGGCAGTGGTGCCGTTGTTCGTCGGCTACGACGTCGACGCGGACCAGCCGCACGGCCGGATCGTGTCCTACGACGTGGTCGGCGGCCGCTACGAGGAGCGGGCAGGTTTCCACGCGGTCGGTTCGGGCTCGCTGTTCGCCAAGTCCGCGCTCAAGAAGCTCTACGACCCGCAGGGCGACCAGGCCGCCGCGGTCCGGTGGGCGGTCGAGGCGCTGTACGACGCCGCCGAGGACGACAGCGCGACCGGCGGGCCGGACCTGTCGCGGCGGATCTTCCCGTCCATCATCACCATCACCGGCGCGGACGGCGCGGTGCGCCTGTCCGAAGACGAAACGAGTGCGGTGGCCGAGGCGGTCGTCGCTGACCGCAGTCAACGGCCGCGTGGCTAACGAGTCCCGTCCGCACAAGATCCAGGAGCCACTGCTGTGAGTATGCCGCTGTTCGCCTCGCCCGAGCAGTTGATGCGGGAGAAGTCCGAGATCGCCCGCAAGGGCATCGCGCGGGGCCGCAGTGTCGTCGTGCTGAAGTACGCCGGTGGCGTGCTGTTCGTCGCGGAGATCCCGGCCAAGAGCACCCTGCGCAAGGTCTCTGAGCTCTACGACCGCATCGGGTTCGCCGCGGCCGGCCGCTACAGCGAGTTCGAAGGCCTGCGCCGCGGCGGCATCAGGCACGCCGAGCTGTGGGGCTTCGCGTACGACCGCAGGGACGTTTCGGCGCGCCAGCTCGCCAACGTCTACGCCCAGTCGCTCGGCGCGATCTTCACCGAGCAGCTCAAGCCGTACGAGGTCGAGCTCTGTGTCGCCGAGGTCGGTGTCACGGCCGAGCAGGACCAGATGTTCCGGCTCACCTACGACGGCTCGATCGTCGACGAGTCGCGGTTCATGGTGATGGGCGGCAACGTCGATCCGATCGTGACCGCGTTGAAGGACACCTACAGCGAGGGCATGGAGCTCCCCGCCGCCGTCGACGTCGCTGTTCGTGCGCTGAGCAAGTCCAGCAGCAACAGCAGCAACAATGGCGACAACGGCGGACTGCTCGCCTCGGAGAACCTCGAGGTCGCCGTGCTCGACCGAGCCCGGCCCCGGCGTGCGTTCCGCCGGATCTCCGGCGAGGCGCTGACCGCGCTGCTGCCCACGAGCGAGCCCCCCAAGGCCGCCGAGGAAGAGCCGCCGGCCACCGACAAGTAGGACACCAGAGTCACATTCGGACCCGGGAGCCGACATCTCGCTCCCGGGTCCGGACTTTGTCACGGGGAGGTACCGGCGTGACAGGCCGTCGAGTCGCGCTGCTGGTCGCGACGACCGAGTACATCGATCCCAACTTGCGTGGCCACAGCGCGCCGCCAGGGGACGGCAGACGTCTGCGGGAACTGCTGCTCGACCCGGACGTGGGCGGGTACGACGAGGTGGTTCTGCTCGCGAACGAGTCCAAGTCCGGGATCGAGCGCGAACTGGAGCGCCTGCTGCGCGACCGTGCGCCCGAGGACACGGTGTTGCTGCACCTGACCGGATGTCCGGTGTGGAACGCGTACGGCCAGTTGTTCTTCGCCACGGCGGGCACCGACGCGGTGCAGCCGTGGTCGACCGCCCTCTCGGCCATGGTGCTGGGGTACATGCTCGCCGAATGCCAGGCGAAGTCGAAGGTCGTCCTGCTGGACTGCGCCATCGGGGACCAGCCGTTCCTGAACGACTACCTCGGCACGAGCGCGTTCCTGATCTCGGCGACGAACCGGCTCACCGCGACGGTCGTCCGTGCGCTGGACACCGGCGCGGCCGACAAGGACGGCGACGGCCAGATCTCCGCCTCCGAGCTCCATGACTTCATCACCGCCGAACTGCCCGACGAGGGAACGCAGGGATGCGTCAGCCAGGTCGAGCCGAACATCGTGATCGCCAAGGCACGCACGCGGACCGTTGAACTCGCCGCGCCACCGCAGCCTGTCGAGCCCGGCGGCCAACCAGATCTGCTTGATCTGCTGGGGATCTCGTCTCCGGCGACGTTCGACGTCCAGCACGCATGGCGGCGGCGACCGGAGAACGAGCGGTACCGGGTGCCGATCGGCGTCGACGAGAGCGGGCAGCCGGTCGTGGTGGACATCAAGAACGCGGCGATGGGCGGCATGGGACCGCATGGCCTGTGCTTCGGCTCGCTTTTCGATTCCGGCACAACGGATTTCGTTCGCACTTTCGTCCTCGGGCTCGCGGCGACCCATTCGTCGCAGATCCTCAACTTCGTCATCGCGGACCTCGACAGCGGGGCGGCGTTCCAAGAGCTGGCCAACCTGCCGCATGTCGCGGCGTTGCTCACAGATCTCGGCGACGACCTGCTGTTGGTCGATCGGTTGATGGACGCGCTGGCCGGTGAGATGAGCAGGCGCCAGGAGCTGCTGCGTGCCGCCGGCAACTTCAAGAGCTTCTGGGACTACGAACAAGCCAGGGAAAGCGGCGCCGATCTTGACCCGATGCCCGCACTGGTCATCGTCGTCAACGAGTTCGCGGGCCTGCTGACAGCCAAACCGGCGCTGGGACCGGTTTTCGTCGCGCTGGGCAGGCTGGGCAAAACGCTGGGGCTGCACATGCTGCTGGTGGCCAAGGTGATGGACCAGGGCAGTCTGCGGGCGCTCGACGGGTTCCTGTCGTATCGGATCGGCCTGCGGATGTCCTCGGTCGAGCAATCCCGTGTGGTGCTTGGCCTTCCGGACGCTCACGAACTGCCCGCCGACGCTGGTGCCGCGTACCTCAAGCACGACGTCGGGACCTTGGTCCGGTTCACCACGGCGACCGTCACCGGGAACGTGGACGATTGGCCCAGGTTCGATCTCGTCGTGCGCAAGATGCTCGGTCAAGGACCACCGGCGCACGAGATCTGGCTGCCGCCGCTGGATGGCCCGTGCTCGCTGGACGTCCTGATGCCGCCGTTGCACGTGACCGACCGGGGTCTGTGCCCGCAGAACACTCAGTGGCTCGGTCAGTTGCAGACGCCCGTCGGGGTTGTCGACAAGCCGTTCGAGCAGCGGCGAGACCTGCTGTGGGCGGATTTCTCCGGCGCTGCCGGGCATGCCGCTGTCGTCGGCGCCGCGGGATCGGGAAAGTCGACGCTGCTGCGCACGCTGCTGGTGTCGATGGCGTTGACGCAAACA
This sequence comes from Rhodococcus rhodnii, assembly GCA_000720375.1. GTDB lineage: Bacteria > Actinomycetota > Actinomycetes > Mycobacteriales > Pseudonocardiaceae > Kibdelosporangium. The sequence goes on from JOAA01000009.1 coordinate 101,670, forward strand.
CCGCTGGAGGCCCAGTTCCACTGCCTCGACCTTGGTGCTGGAACGCTCGCCTCGGTGGGCGAGTTGCCGCACGTCGGTTCCGTCGCGTCGGCCGCCGACCGGGATTTGGTCCAACGGATCGTCACCGAACTCGTGTCGCTGGCCGGCGACCGGGAGCGGCGGTTCCGCGAGCAGGGCATCGAGTCGATGGCCGAATTCCGGGAGCGCAAGCGGCAAGGGCGAATCACCGACGACCCGTTCGGGGACGTGTTCCTGGTCGTGGACGGCTGGCAGGCGTTCCGGCAGGAGTTCCCGGCGCTGGAAGGGCCCGTCGTCACCCTGGTCGCGCAGGGGCTGGCGTACGGCGTGCACGTGATCGTGTCCGCCGAGCGGTGGGCCGACATCCCGCCCGCGACAAAGGACCTGCTGGGCACGAAGTTCGAGCTGCGCCTGGACGACCCTGCGGAGTCCGAAGTAGACAGTCGGCTCGCGGTGAACGTTCCCATGGGGCGCCCGGGATTCGGGCTGAGCCAGCAGAAGCTGCACTTCGTCGGCGCCCTGCCGCGGATCGACGGCTCGGCCTCCGCCGACGACGTGGACGCCGGTGTCCAGGACGCACTCGACAAAACCCGCCAGCACTGGCGTGGGCCGGTGCCGCCGTTGGCGCGCCCGGAGCCGTACACGGCCAAGAGCCGGACGATCCAGATCGGCGTGACCGACAGCCAAGCACCCGTGTCCATCGACTTCGACGCCGAGCCCCACTTCATGGTGTTCGGCGCGGGCGAATCAGGCAAGACGAACGTGCTGCGCACAATCGTGCGCGGCATCATGCAGCTGTACACGCCCGAAGACGCGGTGATCATGCTCGTCGACTACCGGCGCTCCATGCTCGGGTACATCGACACCCAGCACCTGCTGGCGTACGCCTTCTCGCCGCCCCAGCTCGCGGACATGGCGGCGGATGTCGTCGCGTCACTGCGGAAACGCCTGCCAGGCCCGAACGTCAGGCAGGAGCAGGTGAAGGACCGGTCGTGGTGGAAGGGCCCCGAGCTGTTCCTGATCGTGGACGACTACGAACTGCTGACAGCGCAGGAGAACAACCCGCTCGCGCCGCTACGGGAATTCGTGCCCGTCGCCAAGGACGTCGGCCTGCACGTGATCGTCGCGAGCCGTCCCGTGGCCCCGGCGCGGGCTTCGTTCGATCCGATCATCGGCATCCTCAAGGAGTTCGCCAGCCCAGGCGTCGTGCTCAGCGTGCCGGAGGATCAGGGTCCGCAGATGGGCAACTACCGCCCCACGCCCCTCCCGCCCGGCCGCGGCACGATGATCAGCCGCAGTGGGCAGCAAGGCTTGCAGCTGACGTGGACTCCGGACATTCAGCGGTAGTCACCGCCGGAGGCTCGCGATGAGGCGTTCCATTTCCGGTGCTGCACGGTCATTCATCCGCTGATACAGCTCAAGGGAACGCGTGAACCGCCGGATTGCCTTGGCGGTTTCGCCCATCGTGACCAAGGCCCTGCCCAGGCCAGCCCACGCCTGTGCTTCATGCCGGAGGTTGCCGCTCGTGCGCGCGAGTCGCATCGCGATCAGATGACAGCGCTTCGCCATGAGCGGATCGTTGTGCCGAACGGTGAGGCCGAGCTCGTTCAGTGCGCTCGCCTGGCCTCGGATGTCTCCCAGTTCGACGTAAACCTCCAGTGCCTGTCCCAACCGGGCGCTCGCACGGTTCGGTTTCCGTCGCGACGATCGACGATGGCGGCGGCGAGCGCGGTTTCGTACAGCGCGATCGCCTGGTGCCTGTTGCCGTGGCGAACGAGGTACCGGCTGAGGAGATGGCTGAGCCTGGCTGACGCCGAAGCGTGCATTGACGCCGCGTGTTCGATCGTCGCGACCAGGTTGGGCAGTTCGGTGTCCAGCCATGCCACCGCTTCGGCCCGAGTTGACATGCGTGGGCTCGGGGCGGCCGGTTGCTGACCGCGGACCAGGTCATCGGCCTGCCTCGCGACGTCCACGTAGTACTCAAGCAGCCGGTTCGTCGCGTCCGCGGTGGTGTCTTCGGTGGGCAGCCCGCGTGCGTAGTCCCGAAGCAGGTCATGCAGCCGATATCGGCCACGGACGTGTTCGTCGATGAGGTGGTCGTCGTAGAGGGCGTCCAGTCCGTGATGCGCTTCGTCAGGGGGCACGCCCGCCAGCGCCGCCGCGACTCCAGCGTCGAAGTCGATCCCAGGATGGGTCCCTAGGCTGAGGAACAGCCATTTCAGCTCGTCAGGCAATGTCGCGTACGACAGGTCGAAAGCCGCCCCGACAGCGACGTTCTCGGCTCGGATCGCCCTCGATCGATCCTTGGCCATGGCCAGCTCGCCGAGCAGGTCCTCGACAGTCCACTTCGGACGGTTGCGGAGCCGTCCGGCCGACAGCCGGATGGCCAGCGGCAGATAGCCGGTCTGCCGGACGAGTTCGCCGACCGCGGCAGGCTCGGCCGAGGTGATCCCCGAGACGCGGACGAACAGTTCGGCCGCCTCGGCGGGAGGCAGTGTCTCCAAAGGCATCGTGGCTCCATCCAAAGCGGCCAGCCTGCGCCGTGTCGTGATCACCACACGGCACCGGGACGACCCAGGCAGCAGCGGCCGGACCTGGCCGTGGCTCCCCGCGTCGTCCAGCACGATCAAGATCCGCCGTCCCGCGACTCTGCTGCGCCACATGGCGGCGCGTTCGTCAAGGCGATCGGGAACTGCCTGCGCCTCAACGCCGATCGCGCGCAGCAGCGCCTCGACCGCGTCCGCGGGTGCGACTGGTGACTGACCGGCGGTGTGCGCGTGCAGCTGGAAGGAACAGTTGGCCATCTGGGAAGCGGTTGGCCAATCGGTGGGCGACGTGGACCGCGAGCGTCGTTTTGCCCACGCCCCGCCATCCCATCGATCGAGACGACCGGGGCGACACCGTTGGTCACGGAGTCGATCAGCCCTTCCAGCTCCCTGTGTCTGCCCGTGAACATGGCGTTGTCGGACGGCAGGGTTCGTGCGACTGCGAGCGCTGAGTTCGGCAGCTGCCGGGAGGTCCGTTCGAGCTGTCGTTCCAGCTCGGCGTGTCTACGCTGCCACGACATCAGATCGGCGGACATGGGCGGCAGTGGGCGTTTCGGCACCGACGCGGCGGCGAAGGCCGCGCACGCCATGACGAACTGCGCCACCATCTCCCAGTCGGGCGCCTTGGTGATCTTGGCGTTGAGCATGTCGGACAACGTCGAAACACCGGGTTCCCGGGGCATGGCACGGCGCAGTGCGGACAGTGGTGGCTGCCCGGCGACCCGCCGCAGCTCGCGCAGGGACGCGCAGAAGTCAGTCAAAGGCGCGGTGGTCAACCGGGCGCGAGCCATCCGCAAGAACTGCCCCGAAGTCATCCGACATTCGCGCACTGCCCGGCATGAGAACATCGACCTATCGGGGCATCCTCACCGTCAGCACACTGAACGCCTGGACTTCGCGTGGGTGGTCGTTTTGCTCGTCCACGTCGGCGTCATCTGGTTGCAGCACCCCGGCTGGCGGAAGGCGGCCCTCGACATCCTGCGCCACCTGTTCGGTGGCCGGCTTGACCTAGCGGTAGACCGTGAGGGCGGCGGGCTGGGCGCTGAACCGGAACATGGTTCCCAACGGGCCGACTTCGCCGTCGGTGGCGATCCTGATCGGCCTGCCGTACACCGTCACGTCCAGCTCGGACACTTCCAAATGCCGGTACGTCTTGCTGCGGTGCAACGCACCCAGCACGGCGCCGAACACGAACCGCAGCCGTGAGAACGGGACGTCCGCGCGGATGTAGCGGACGTCCATCAAGCCCTTGTCCAGTTCCAGCCGGGTCGTGGGGGCGAAGCCCTTCGGCCGGTAGGACCCGTTGCCGACGAACACCATCCAGACCAGGTGTCGTTCGTGGTTGATGGTCAGGTGCAGCGGCGCCGACTTGGCCAGCACCCGGACGAGCGCGATCGCCCCGGCAGGCCACTTGCCCCAGCGGCGGGTGAGCTTTTCGCGCAGCCGCACCATGTCCGGGTAGCCGCCGAGGCTCGCCGTGTTGAGGAACCAGCGCGGCGGATGTTCGTCGACGTCGACGCGGCTGAGGTCGACGCGGGCGCCGTCGCCGATCGCCAACGCGTCGGCCACGCTCTGGATGCCGTCAATCCCGACATCGCGGGCGAAATGGTTCAACGTTCCCGCGGGCACGAGCACCAACGGCAGGTGGCGTTCGGCGGCGACCGCCGACACCGCGGCGACAGTGCCGTCGCCGCCCGCCACACCCAGGGCTTTCGGCGGTATTTCGGCCTCGTCGATCGTCTTGTGCAAGTGCTCGATCAGGTTGTCGCCCTCGGGGTAGACCACCGTCGCCTTCGGCCAGTACGCCTGGATCTCCTCGGTCGGATCGTTGCCGTCGATGCCCGAACCCGGGTTCACGAGTACGAGTACGCCCTCGCCGTTCTCGAGCGCCGGTAACGCCGAATGCGGGTGCGCGCTCGCGGGCTCGTCCGCACCGAGCGGCCACCAACGGCGGGTGGCCAGGCCCGCGGCGACGCCGATGGCAGCGCCCGCGGCCACGTCCGTCGGCCAGTGCACACCGGTGTGGACGCGCGAATATGCAACCGCTGCCGCCAACGGCAGCACGGCGACGCCGAGCACCGGGCTCTCCATCGTCAACGCTGTCGTGAACGCCATCGCGGACGCCGAATGTCCCGACGGGAACGATGAGGACGTCGGCCGCTTGGTCAGCCGCCGGTATGTGGGCAACAACTCAGCGGCGGGTCTACGCCGTGGAAACAGTTGCTTGCCGATCAGGTTCGCGCTGAAGCTCGCGAAGCCGATCGCGACCACTCCCCGTAACGCCGCCCGGCGTGTCTTGCCTTTCCGAAGGGCGAGAACACTGGCCACGCTGAACCACAACACGCCGTGGTTGGCCGATTTGGTCAACCCTTTCAGCGCACGGTCGACTCTGCTCTCCGGCAGCTCGGCACTGCGGCGGACAAGGGTTTTGTCCATCTGGCCTGCGTCGCGCAGCGATCTTCGAACACGTCGGAACACACTGTGAACGGTAGCGACAGAGCCGTTCCGGCGCCGATCGGATGTCTCATTTCGGGTAGTTGACCTATGTCGCCCCGAACGGCGCACGGTAGTCAGCGCCGAGACCGCCTAGGCTAAAGGGATGCAGCGGCGGATCTTCGGCATCGAAACCGAGTTCGGTGTGACCTGCACCTTTCACGGGCAGCGCAGGCTGAGCCCGGACGAGGTGGCCAGGTACCTGTTCCGGCGGGTCGTGTCGTGGGGGCGTTCATCGAACGTCTTCCTGCGCAACGGCTCGCGCCTCTACTTGGACGTCGGGTCGCATCCGGAGTACGCCACGGCCGAGTGCGACGACCTGGTACAGCTGGTCACGCACGACAAGGCCGGTGAGCGGATCCTGGAGGATCTGCTGGTCGACGCCGAGCGTCGGCTGGCCGACGAAGGCATCGGCGGCGACATCTTCCTGTTCAAGAACAACACCGACTCGGCCGGCAACTCGTACGGCTGCCACGAGAACTACTGCGTCACGCGGGTAGGCGAATTCTCCCGGATCGCCGACGTGCTGTTGCCGTTCCTGGTGACCCGCCAGCTGATCTGTGGCGCGGGCAAGGTCCTGCAGACGCCGCGAGGCGCGGTGTACTGCCTGTCCCAGCGAGCGGAACACATCTGGGAAGGCGTATCGAGCGCGACGACCAGGTCACGCCCGATCATCAACACCCGCGACGAGCCACACGCGGACGCCGAGCGCTACCGCAGGCTGCACGTGATCGTCGGCGACTCGAACATGTCCGAGTCGACCACACTTCTGAAGGTCGGCAGCGCCAACCTCGTACTGGAGATGATCGAGGAAGGCATCCAGTTCCGGGACTTCAGCCTGGACAACCCGATCCGCGCGATCCGTGAGATCAGCCACGACCTGACCGGCCGCCGCCTGGTCCGCCTGGCAGGCGGCCGCGAGGCATCGGCGTTGGACATCCAACGCGAGTACTACAACAAGGCCGTGGAGCACGTCGAACGCCGCGGCGCCGACCCCGTCGCACAGCGAGTGATCGAACTGTGGGGCCGAACCCTCGACGCGGTGGAGCAAGAAGACCTCAGCAAGATCGACCGCGAGATCGACTGGGCGATCAAGCACCGCCTGGTCGAGCGTTACCAGGCCAAGCACAACCTGGAACTCTCCAGCGCCCGCGTGGCCCAGCTGGACCTGGCGTACCACGACATCCGCCGCGGCAGGGGAATCTTCGACCTGCTGCAGCGTAAGGACCTGGTAGCCAGGGTGACCGACGACGGCGAAATCGAAGCAGCCAAGGACACCCCACCCCAGACAACCCGGGCGAAGCTGCGCGGCGACTTCATCGCGGCGGCACAGGAAGCAGGCCGTGACTTCACAGTGGACTGGGTCCACCTGAAACTGAACGACCAAGCCCAGCGCACAGTCCTGTGCAAGGACCCGTTCCGGGCCGTCGACGAGCGAGTCGAAAGGTTGATCGCCTCCCTGTAAGCGAGGCCGTGTCCACCTTTCCAGTACACCGTGTCGACCATTCCGGCACCGTGAAATCCCCGCACGAGCATCTCGGCGGAGATTTCACGGTGCCGGAAAGTGCATTTCAGGGTGTCGCAAAGGTGGACACGAAGGTGCTCGGCCGGGGAGCGGCGGTGGCGAAGGGCCGTTGGGTAGGGCGGGGTTGCGGTTGGCGAGGCGGCCGGGTTGCCGGAGCTCAGTTGGAGTTGCCGGGGCTCAGTTGGCTGGGTCGGGACTGCGGAACGCGGTTGGTGAAGTGGTCCCGGTGTGTTGGAAAGTGCATTTCAGGGTGCCGCAAAGGTGGACACGGCGGGTGGGCAGGCTGGGAAATGAGCCTGAGGGTGGGGCATGAAAGGTGACCAGGGAGCGGCGCGATTTTGTGTGGAGGGGCGCCGCAAATAAGCTTGTCGGCGGGGCAGGGCCGCAGGCCTGCCCGCTTTCCCTGTCCTTTGCGGCGTAGAGGCTCCACACCAAATCGCGCCGCCCCAACCCCCTGACGAGGGTTCTGAGAATTCAAGCGGAACTACTCCCAGCCACCCGCAAAGGCGACCTGACCTCAGCGGCGACCTAATCTCAGCGGCGACCTGAACTACCCCGGCAACCCACGAAGGCGACTCAGCGGCGAGGAGCGGCGTAATGAGCACGCTGGCGACGACCGCTCGGCCTCCGAGGTCCGGTTGGCACGTACGAGGATCTGACGACCACGCAGGTCGAAGCCGTCGCCCGCACATACTCGACCTCAACCTCCGGATACGTCCGAGCATTGCGCCGGGCGGCGAGGAAAGCGACAAGGCCGAGCACGAGCACGAGACAGATCCACACGCGCAGTAGCCTGGATCACCGCGGCTCGTTTCGCGCTGGATGCCACCCGAACGTGTCACGAGTCGCGCCAACGGTCCCTTCGTACGGTCTCGTTGGCGCGTTGGGTGTCAGGCGCTCCTCGGGTGGCGTTAGGGTCGTCGTCGTGTCCATCGCCCGTGCGGAACGCCTCGTGAACCTGGTGCTCTGCTTGTTGTCCACCCGGCAGTTCCTGTCCGCTGACCGGATTCGCGCGATCGTGCCCGGATACGCCGACGCGCCGAACACCGAGGCCTTCTCCCGCATGTTCGAGCGGGACAAGACCGAGCTGCGGGAGCTGGGGATCCCGCTGGAGACCGGGCGCAACACCGGGTTCGACGGCTTCGACTCGGTCGACGGGTACCGCATCGCGCGCCGGGACTACGAGCTCGGCGACATCGATCTCGAGCCGGACGAGGCCGCGGCGGTCGCGCTCGCCTCGCGCCTGTGGGACTCGCCGGAGCTCACCGGGGCCGCGCACGGCGCGATCATCAAACTCCGGGCCGCCGGGGTTGACGTCGACCAGTCGTCGCCCGCGATCGTCGAGCCGAAGGTGCGCACGGCCGAGCCCGCGTTCAGCCCGTTGCTCGCCGCGGTCCAGGAAGGCAAAGCCGTCACGTTCTCCTACCGTCGCCCGAGCCCGGCCGAGCTCAAGGTGCGGACCATCGAGCCTTGGGGCGTGGTCTCCTGGCGCGGCCGCTGGTACGTCGTGGGCCACGACCGCGACCGCGACGCACCTCGCTGCTTCCGGCTGTCGCGCATCGTCGGTGACGTCACGCTCGTCGGTGAAGCCGGTGCCGTGCAACGCCCTGACAACATCAACCTGCTCGACTTCGTTGCCACCACGGGAACCGAACCGGCCAGCACGTCGACGGCCAAGGTGTGGGTCGCGCAAGGCAAGGCGGCCGGTGTCCGGCGGCGTGCCAAAGTCCTTGGCAGCCGGGAGATCGGCGGCGTCAACGGCGACGAGGTCGAGTTGGAGCTGCGGTTCCCGGAGTCGGCCGCGTCGTGGCTGGCCGGGTTCGGCCCCGATGTCCTTGTCCTCGAACCGGAAGTGCTCCGCAAATCGGTGCACGAGCGGCTGCTGGAGGCGGCGAAATGAGCGACCGGCTGCCCAGGCTGCTCGCCCTGGTGCCGTACCTGCTGGCCAGGCCGGGCATCAAGGTCGAGGACGCGGCCGCCGACTTCGACGTGACCGAGAAGCAGCTGCGCAAGGACCTCGAGCTGCTGTGGATGTGCGGGCTGCCCGGCTACGGTCCCGGCGACCTGATCGACCTGTCCTTCGAAGGCGACACGATCACGGTCGCCTTCGACGCGGGCATGAGCCGTCCGCTGCGCTTGACCGGTGCCGAGGCGACGGCGTTGCTCGTGGCGCTCAGGGCGCTGGGGGAGACCCCGGGAGTCGTGGACGGTGAAGCCGTGCGGCGCGCGGTCGCGAAGATCGAAGCGGCTGCCGGCCTGGCCCAGCCCGCCGGTGTGGTGGTCGGTCTCGGTGTCCGGGAGGGCGAGGACACCGCGGAAGTGCGGCGAATCGTGCAAGCCGCCCTGACCGCGCAGAAAGCCCTGCGGATCACGTACTACACCGCGTCCAAGGACGAGATCACCGAGCGGACCGTCGACCCGATGCGGCTGCTGATCGTCGAAGGCCGCTCGTACCTCGAAGCCTGGTGTCGCCGCGCCGACGCGGTGCGCCTGTTCCGGCTCGACCGCATCGACGAGGTCACCCAGCTTACGGAGCCCGCTGCACCGCCGCCGTACGCCGAACCGACCGATGTCTCAAGTGGCCTGTTCACGCCACAGCCGGATCAGCTGGTCGCCACCCTGGTGCTGGAGCCGGACACCCGGTGGATCTCCGAGTACTACCCGGTGGAAAGCGTGGAAGAGCTCGAAGGCGGCCGGGTCCGGGTGCGCATGCGGTACTCGGATCGTGCCTGGATGGTGCGCCTCCTGCTGGGCCAGGGCGGCGAGGTGCACGTCGAATCCCCGCCCGATCTTGCTGACCAACTGAGGACACGTGCACGTCAGGCACTTGAACTAGCCAGCAACCTCGCGTCAACCTGAGACCGATACGCTTCCGCTCGTGCAATACATACCGGCCGTTGTGCTTGGGGCCGTCGGCCTGGTTGTTCTGGTCCTGGTGCTGCTCAGGCTCGCCAAGGCCGCACGCAGGTTCGCTGTGACGCGCGGTCACGTGAACGCCGAAGTGGGCGCCCGGATGGGCATGCTCAAAGCCCGGAGGGCCGCATTGCGTATCGCTGTCCGTGACCGTTTCCGGCGCGCGGAGATCGATAAGTCCACGCAAGCGTGATGACAGGTAACATGCAACTGAGTTGGGCGACGCGTCAGGAGGAGTCCCGTGGGTAACCTCGGACCTACCGAGTTGATCATCATCGCGGTGGTGATCATCCTGCTCTTCGGAGCCAAGAAGATGCCGGACATGGCCCGGTCGTTGGGCCGCTCGATGCGCATCATCAAGGCCGAGACCAAGGGCATGAAGCAGGACGACCAGGATGCCGCGCAGGCGACCACCGCCACTGCGACGACCACCCCGGCACCCGCCGCACCGGCGCAGCTGCCGGAGGCCAAGCCCGCCGCACCGGCTGCCGCGCAGTCGGACGTCGAGAAGATGCAGAAGCAGATCGACGACCTGCAGGCCAAGCTGAACAACAACCAGGCCGCTCCCACCCAGGCACCCAAGAACGCCTGACAATAAAGAGAGACGGTTCGCACGGTGGCGCGTGATCCGCACCGCCGGGAGTCGCGGCGGGCACGAAGCCGCAGGCACAATCCCGACGGCACGATGAGCCTGAGAGATCACCTGTACGACCTCAGGCACCGGCTGACCCTGGCCATGGCCTTCCTCGCCGTTGGAGCCATCTTCGGCTACATCTGGTGGGCCTGGGAGATCTGGCCCGGCGGTTCGCTCGGCAACATCATGATCGCGCCTTACTGCGGTCTGCCGCCGGAGATGCGGCTGCCGCAGCATCCGTGCACCTTGCTGCAGACCACCCCGTTCGAGGGCTTCCTCGTGCGCTTGAAGGTCGGTCTCGGCGCGGGCGCGGTGCTGACCAGCCCGCTGTGGCTGTACCAGATCTGGGCGTTCATCGCGCCCGGCCTGTACGAGAAGGAGCGCAAGTTCGCGCGCACCTTCGTGCTGTTCGCCTCGGTCCTGTTCGTGCTCGGTGCCTTCCTGGCCTACTACGTGGTGCCGCAGGGCCTGGACGTGCTGGTCAGCTTCGGTGGCGGGCAGTTCACCACGGCGCTGAAGGCGGACGACTACTTCTCGTTCATCCTGGTGATGCTGCTGATCTTCGGCGTCAGCTTCGAGCTGCCGTTGGTGATCATCATGCTGAACCAGACCGGGGTGCTGCCGTACGACAAGCTCAAGCGGTGGCGGCGCGGGTTCTTCTTCGGCCTGTTCGTGTTCGCCGCGGTCGCGACACCGGGAACGGACCCGTTCTCGATGCTCGCCCTCGCGGTCGCGATGGTCCTGCTGTTCGAGCTGTCCGTGCAGTTCGCGCGGATCCACGACAAGCGCAAGGCCAAGCGCGAGATCGGGTCCGAAGAGGACTATTCGAAGCTCGATGACGACGAGGTGTCGTCACTGAACCTCGAGAACCGCCGCGCCGAGGATGAGCAGCCGAGCCCGAGCCCGACTCCGGCCTCGCCGCCCGACAAGCCTTCCCCGGGCTACGACGACGTGACGTAAATGCGGGCCGCTCTTGTCGTCTGCCCAGCATCGGGGCTGGGTACCGCGGCCCGTGTCGCAGGCACGGTCTCGGCGACGCTGCGTGATTCCGTCGATCACCTCGACCAGTACGTTCCGGCTTCGGCTGACGAAACCGTCGCTGTGCTGCGTCGGCTCGTGGCCGACGGATCCGAGGCGGTCGTGGTGCTTGGCGGTGACGGCGCCGCGCACGCCGGAGTCCAAGCCTGCGCCGGGACGGCAACCGCGCTCGCGATCGTTCCCGCAGGCACAGGCAATGACCTCGCTCGCGCGTTGGACTTGCCCAAGGACCCGATCGAGGCGGCGGCCCAAGTCGGCGCCGCACTCGCCGAAGGCCGGACCCGCAACGTCGACCTGGGCAGGGTCGAAGGCGGCGCGTGGTTCGCGACCGTGCTGTGCGCGGGTTTCGACTCGGCGGTGAACGAACGCGTCAACCGAATGCGCTGGCCACGCGGGCCGCGCCGCTACGACGTCGCGATCGTCGCCGAATTGGCCGCGTTGAAGTCGTCCCGGCTGGTCGTGCGGACCGAGTCGGAGACGCTCGAGCTGGACGCGAACTCGGTGGCGATCGGCAACACGCCCTACTACGGCGGCGGAATCCCGGTCTGTCCGAACGCCGACCCGGCCGACGGCTGGTTCGACGTGACCGTCGTCGGCAAAGCCCACCGCCGTGACCTGGTCCGGATCCTGCCGAGTCTGCGGACCGGCTCGCACCTGGACCATCCGGCGGTGACCACGCTGCGGGCCAAGTCGATCACGATCGACACCGACGGCGGCTGGATCGGGTACGCCGATGGCGAGCGGATCCGCGAACTGCCGCTCGACGTGCGCTGCGTGCCCGGCGCGCTCAGTGTTGTCGCAGGTCAGCGCCGTTGACCAATAGATGCGACGATCGCGCTGACTATTCGTTACTGTAGTGATGTGGCCGCACGCCCTTCGCGTACGCCGGCTGAGGCTTTTCAGGCGGCCAAGCGCCGCTCAGAAAGCCCCGAGCTGGCCGAATTCACTTCCGTGCTCTCCTTTGAGCTCGATCCGTTCCAAGTCCAGGCGTGCGAGGCGCTCGAAGCCGGGCATGGTGTGCTCGTCTGTGCCCCGACCGGCGCGGGCAAGACCGTGGTCGGCGAGTTCGCCGTGCATCTCGCGCTGGCCGAGGGCCGCAAGTGCTTCTACACAACGCCTATCAAGGCGCTGTCGAACCAGAAGCACGCGGATCTCGTCGCGCGTTATGGCGCAGGCAAAGTCGGCCTGCTGACCGGTGACACGTCGGTCAACGGCGACGCGCCGATCGTCGTGATGACGACCGAAGTCCTGCGCAACATGCTCTACGCGGGATCCAACGCGCTCAAAGGCCTGCAGTACGTCGTCATGGACGAGGTGCACTACCTGGCCGACAGGTTCCGCGGCGCGGTGTGGGAAGAGGTCATCCTGCACCTGCCGGACCACGTCCGCCTGGTCAGCCTGTCCGCGACGGTCAGCAACGCCGAGGAGTTCGGCGAGTGGCTCGTCGAGGTGCGCGGGGACACCACCGTCGTGGTCGACGAGCACCGCCCGGTCCCGTTGTGGCAGCACATGATGGTCGGCCCGCGGATGATGGACCTGTTCGTGGGCGAGGACCCGCAAGGCGAAGCGCGGATCAACCCGCACCTGATCCGCCGGATCGACGAGACCACGCGGATGCACGCGTGGCAGTCGGTCGGCCGGGGCAAACGGCGTCCACCGATCAACAGGTCCCGGTTCAAACCGCCGTCGCGCATCGACATGACCCAACGGCTGGACGCGGCCGGGCTGCTGCCCGCGATCGTGTTCGTGTTCAGCCGCGCGGGCTGCGATGCCGCGGTCATGCAGTGCGCGCGGTCCGGAGTGCGGCTCAACTCCGAAGCCGAGGTCACCGAGATCCGCCGGATCGTCAACGCCAGAACCCGTGACCTGCCCGAAGGCGACCTCGGCGTGCTCGGGTACTGGGAATGGCGCGACGCGCTGGAGCGTGGGTTCGCCAGCCATCACGCCGGCCTGCTGCCCGCGTTCAAGGAGACCGTCGAGGAGTTGTTCGTCCGTGGCCTGGTCAAGGTCGTGTTCGCGACCGAGACCCTGGCACTGGGCATCAACATGCCCGCTCGGACGGTCGTGCTCGAACGGCTCGTGAAGTACAACGGCGAAGCGCACGTCGATCTGACGGCGGGGGAGTACACCCAGCTCACCGGGCGTGCCGGGCGCCGGGGTATCGACATCGAGGGCCACGCGGTCGTGCTGTGGCAGCCAGGCGTGGACCCCAAGCAGGTCGCCGGGCTGGCGTCGACCCGGACGTATCCGCTCAAATCGTCGTTCAAGCCCGGCTACAACATGGCGGTCAACCTGGTCGCCCGGCTCGGCTCGCAGGCCGCACGCGGCCTGCTGGAGCAGTCTTTCGCCCAGTTCCAGGCCGACCGTTCGGTGGTCGGCGTGTCCCGGCGGATCGAGCGCAACCGCGAAGCCCTCGACGGCTACGCCGAGTCGATGACGTGCCATCTCGGCGACTTCGCCGAGTACGCCGAACTGCGCCGCAAGCTCACCGACCGGGAGAAGTCCCTGGCGAGGCAGAACTCCTCGGCCCGCCGGGCCGAAGCGGCCGCGTCGCTGGAGCGGCTGCGCAAGGGCGACGTGATCGCGGTGCCCAGTGGCCGCCGGTCCGGGCTGGCGATCGTGATCGACCCGGGCCTCGACCCGATGGGCGAGCCGCGGCCGCTGGTGATCACCGAGGATCGGTGGGCCGGGCGGCTGTCGGTCACCGACTTCCCGCATCCGGTCGAGTCGCTTGGCCGCGTCCGGCTGCCCAAACAGGTCGACATCCGCTCACCACGATCCCGGCGTGATCTCGCGTCCACGTTGCGCAGCACGGGAATCAGCGCACCGAGCCGGGGCAAGCGGCGGTCCGGGCCGGATGATGACGCGGACTTGGCCGCGTTGCGCAGGGCGCTGCGCGCACACCCGTGTCATGGTTGCCAGGACAGGGAAAGCCACGCGCGCTGGGCCGAGCGCTACCACCGGCTCAAGGCGGAAACCCAGCAGCTGGAACAAAAAGTGGCCGCGACAACGCACTCGCTGGCTCGCAGCTTCGACCGGATCCGCAAGCTGCTCACCGAGCGGGACTACCTGGCCGGTAACGGTCATGAGGAAGTCACCGAGCATGGCCGCAGACTGGCTCGGCTCTACGGCGAATCCGACCTGCTGGCCGCGGAATGCCTGCGACACGGCGTATGGGAGGGCCTCAACCCGGCCGAGCTCGCCGCGGTCGTGTCGGCGCTGGTCTTCGAGGCCCGCCGGGACTCGCCGTTCGAGGCCAGGGTGCCGCAGGGCCCGGTGACCGAGGCGCTGGCGCAGACCGCGCAGTTGTGGGCCGGGCTGAACGAGGACGAACGACGGCACAAGCTGGAGCGCACCCGTCAGCCGGACGCCGGGTTCGCGTGGCCGGTGTACCGCTGGGCGCGGGGCGAATCGCTGGAGCGGGTGCTGACCGCGGCGGAATCGGCGGGCGCGGAGCTCACCGCGGGCGACTTCGTGCGCTGGTGCCGCCAGGTGATCGACTTGCTCGACCAGATCAAGGACGTTGTCGGTGGCGATTCCGACCTCGGGGCGACCGCCGCACAGGCCGTGTCCGACATCCGACGCGGCGTAGTAGCCGCCGGGACGACATGACGTGTGTTGGGCCACGGCTCGGACAAGCTTGCCGGGTCGAGTGGGGAAATCACCACGACCTGTGGTTGGATCGCGCGGAATGGCTGCATAAGGACACCGGAGGCAAAGCATGAGCAGCCCGTACGGGCCCGGCGGGAACGATCCGCAGCAGTGGGGGCAGCAACCACAGCAACCCTACGGCCCACCGTCGGGCGGCTTCCCGGCCCAACAGCCAGGGGGATACCCCCAGCAGCCGGGCCAGCCGCAGTACGGTGGCTACCCCCAGCAGCAGCAACCAACGGCGCCGTATGGCCAGCCGCAGGAGCAGTCGCCCTACGGCCAGCCGCATGACCCCAACACGCCGGGCAGTGGTGGCTTCCCGGCGCAGCAGCAGCCGTACGGCCAGCCACAACAACAGCAGCAGTACCCGGGTTACGGCCAGCAACCGCAGCAGCCGTACGGCGGCTACGGACAGCAGCCGCAGTACCCCGGCCAGGAGCCGCCGAAGAAGAAGTCCGGCGCGATGCTGTGGGTGATTGTCGGGGTCGTGGTGCTCGTGGTCGCCGCTGTCGGCGTGCTCGGCTTCGTGACCCCGGGCTTCTTCGTGACGAAGGTCCTGGACAAGAACGCGGTCCAGCAGGGTGTCGTGAAGATCCTCGACGAGCGGTACGGCGACAAGGCCACCGACGTGGTGTGCCCGGCCGACAAAGAGGTCAAGGTCGGTAACACCTTCGAGTGCACCTTGAAGGTCGACGGCGACGACCGCAAGGTGACCATCACGGTGAAGTCCGAGGACAAGGCCGAGTACGAAGTCAGCCAGCCCAAGTAGAAAATCGGTCGAACTGGCGAAGTCGGCCATGACATCATCCGCTGTCATGGCCGACTTCGCTGTTCGGGTACTGACCGAGGACGCCGAGCTGCGGGCGGCGCATTCGTTGCTGCGCGTGGCACTGCACTCCCCGCCAATGTCCGATTCGGACTGGGAGTCGGTGAGACCGACCTACGCGCCCAAGCGTTACTTCGGTGCGATCGCCGATGGCGTGGCCGTTGGCTCCGCGTATGTCTATGACTCGGCGATGGCCGTACCCGGTGGAAACACTGTGCTGATGGGCGGTCTCGCACGAGTGGGTGTCCGTGCGGATTACCGCAGGCGTGGCGTGATGACCGAGCTGATGCGATTCCAGCTCGCCGACGCCAAGGCCAACAGCCAGGTACTGTCCACTTTGCACGCCAGTGAGACCGGGATCTACGGCCGGTTCGGCTACGGGATCGGCACCCGCGCACGGGAAATCCACCTGATCAAACCGCGGATGCGGGCAGGCGTACCGCGATCGGGGCGCGTGCGGATGCTCAGCTCGGCGGAAGCGATCGAGCAGACCGCGCCGTTGTACGAGCGGATCGGCTTGTACCGCACGGGAATGATGGCCCGTGGCCGCGACTGGTGGACCGTCCAGTTCGAGAATCCGACGCGCGGTGACGAGCCGTATCTGGTTGCCGTGCACTCCGGCCCGGACGGCGACGACGGATACGTGATCTACAAGGCGAAGGGCAACGACAGCTATGTCGCCGACGATTACGGTGCCACGCTGGAGGTTTTCGACCTGTTCGGCGCGAATCAGGCGGCACGCAACGAGTTGTGGCGATTTCTGATCGAAATCGACCTGGTCAGCGAGATCCACGCGCATTCGCGTCCGGTCGACGAACCGGTCGAACTGCTGCTGGAGAACCCTCGCTCCTGCATCACGCGCAACGTCGACGACGAAGTGTGGGTTCGCCTCGTCGACGTCCCGGCGGCGCTGTCGGCGCGGACCTACGGCGACGCCGATCCTGTTGCCGTGACAGTGAACGACGCGTTCCTGCCCGAGAATTCGGGGACGTACCTGGTTTCCCGTGACGGCGTCACCAAGACAACCGCGCAGGCCGAATTGACGCTGGATGTCGACACGTTGGGAATGCTGTACTTCGGTGCGTGGCGCCCGTCGGACCTCGCCGCGGTCGGCCGGATCAAGGTGAGCGACCACACGGCGCTGGCTCGTGCCGACAGGTTGTTCGAGCCCGATTCGATCCCGTGGTGCGGCACCGACTTCTGATTCCTTGACGTCATTTCTACGCTCACGTAGCGCGATCGAGTTAATCCCCGCTCCGGTTGGTTTCAACTCGCGAGTACGCCGCTACCCTCACCCTGACGGCAGGCGACGAGCAGGGGTGGAGTTCAGGCGTGACCGACGCGATGACCGAATGGGTACCGACCGGCATTGACGAGGAAGTGCCGAGCGCGGCACGCGTCTACGACTACCTGCTCGGCGGTGGGCACAACTTCAGCGCCGACCGCACGCTCGCGGAGAACCTGCTGAAGGTGCTGCCCGCCCGCGACATGGCCCGGCTGAACAGGCAATACCTCGACCGCGTCGTGCGCTACATGGTCAGTGAGGGCATCACCCAGTTCCTCGATCTGGGGTCGGGCATCCCGACCGTGGGCAACGTGCACGAAGTGGCGCAGAAGCTCAACCCGGCCGCCCGCGTGGTCTACGTCGACAACGAGTCGGTCGCCGTCGCGCACAGCGAGCTGATGCTGCGCAACAACCCCAATGCCGCCGCGATCGAGGCGGACATGCGGGAGCCCGAGGTGATCTTCGCCAACGAGCACGTCCGCCGCCTGATCGACTTCTCACAGCCACTTGGCCTGCTGATGGTCGGGGTCGTGCAGTTCATCCCGGACGACGACGACCCATGGGCGATCGCGGAGCGGTTCCGTGCCGAGCTGGCCCCCGGCAGCTACTTCGCGCTGTCCGCGTTCACCTGGGACAACGCGCCCGACGGGATGCGCGCGGCGATCGAGGTGTTCAAGAACAGCCGCGACCCGATCTTCCCGCGTACCCGCGACGAGATCATGCGCATGTTCGGCGACTTCGCCCTGGTCGAACCGGGCCTGGTCTACACGCCGCAGTGGCGTCCCGACCGGGCGAGCGACATCGCGGACGCATCCCGCTCCAACCTCTACGCGGGCGTCGCCGTCAAGCGGTGAGGCGACGGTTCGCCATACCCCCGTTCTTGACAACGCCGGCGCACTAAGGTCCATTGGGTGCTGCCGTCGTCGGTGCGAAATTCGCAGGCGCCCGATGGCAGTTGGACAGCTGTTGGCGAGGGGCGGAGTGGTGACCAGCGTTCGAACCACAGGCGACGATCCTCCGTGGGAGGGCCTGCAAGGCGCAGAACGGTATGCGGCATGTATGCGTGCCGCCAGAGCCGGCAACCGGGTCGCGCGGGCGACCCTCGTCACCGACCTAACGCCGTTGGTCTGGCACGTCGCACGCGGCCACGGTCTCGACCGCACTCTCGCCGAGGACGTCGTACAGACGGTCTGGCTCGCACTGTTCAGCCACATGGACTCGGTGGCCGAGCCGAAGGCACTGGCCAGTTGGCTGATCACCACGACTCGCCGGGAAGCGCAGCGGGTCGTGCGTTCGAGAGGTGCCAATGATCTGCCGCTCACCGACGAGATGGCCGAGCAGCTGCCCAGCACTCAGCCGCAGCCGGAGGACGAAGCGGTTCGCGCGGACCGTGACGTCCGTTTGTGGCAGGCGTTCAGCAAGTTGCCGGAGAAGTGCCAGGAGCTGCTCCGGCTGACGGTGCTGGCAGGTCGTAGCGAATACCGTCTGGTCGCCGAGGCCATGCACATGAAGCGCGGGAGCATAGGCCCGACCAGGGGACGGTGCCTGACCACGCTGAGAGAGCTCTTGGACGCCAAAGGGGGCGCGGGATGACGAAGACCAACGCGGGCGGCCACGCGCATCCCGACGACGAGACCTTGCTCGCGGCCCTTGACCGGATGATCGACGAGTTCGACCCGCCACCCCCGGGCCTGATCGAACGCGTGCAGTTCGCCATCGAGCTGGAAGACCTCGACGTGGAGGTGGCCCGCTGGGAGCGCGCGGACGCCTTGGCGGGTGTCCGGGGCGGCGGCGACAACCAAGGCACCATCACGTTCACCGTCGACAACCTGATGGTGATGATCAACCTGACCACGATGGGCGAGAACAACCAGATCGACGGCTGGCTCGTGCCGCCGGGCCAGCACTCCGTCGAGGTGCGCGTCGCCGGCCACGGCTCCCACGACACGACCTCGGACGAGGACGGCCGGTTCGTGCTTGACCGCGTGCCACGCGGGACGACGCAGATCGTCATCCATTTCGACGGCCCGCCGAACCGTACCGTCATCACCCCGACCGTGTTGCTCTAGTCCTCGGTCACGTGTTGTTTCCGGGCGAGGCTGCGCTTGCTGCGGGCGAGGTCTCGCAGGCCGTACAGCGCGAACAAAGGTTTGATCGGCCATGCTTCGCCGAGCCGGTAGTCGGCGGCACGGACCAGGCGGTCGGCGAGGTCGGGACGTTGGTGACGCAAGTACAGCCGTGCTTTCTGGGCATGCAGCGGATTCGACACGATCTTGATCTGCTCGGCGTCCTCGATCAGCGGGATCACGTTTTCGACGTTCTGCCAGGTGCTTTGCGACTGGTCCTCCAGCTTCACCGTGCCTGTGAAACCACGTTCCGCGGCGTAACGCGCGAGCAGCGCGGCCTCGGACACCGAAGCGGTGCCGCTCGCACCGGAACAAACCAAGATCGAACTCGCCATGCCGGGGTCGATGGACCGCAGTGCCGCCCGCATCCGCCACCGGTTCAACGCGTTCGCCCGGTCACCACCGGCGTTGCGGTATCCAAGCACCACCACCGCTTCGGAACGAGCAGGCAGACGTTCGTGCACATGAGCACGACTGGCTCGCCAGTGCACGAACTCGCCCCACGCGGCCAACCCGAGAATTCCGAGGACCACCAACGGTTTGCGTGTCATGGCCCGCGATCTTCCCACGGTTGGCAGGGAAAATCAGCCTGTCAGCAGTTTCGCAACCGCGCGGCCCGACGCGGGCGACTGCTCGTTTCCCTCGAAAACGTGTCCCGATTACCCGGTGATCGCCTTGACCAGCCGGTCGACTGAGTTGCCCAGGTCCCACCGCTCCTTCAGCGCCATCACCCGGTCGAGGTCCGCGGGCGCGGCGGGCAGCTTGTCGTCCCGGTCGAGCACCACCGGAGCGTCCACCGCCACCGCGACCACCGTGGGAGCGGCGGCAAGATACTCGGCCGACGCGACCAGATTTGCCTGGGCGCGCTTGGGGATCCGCTTGTCCCCGGCCTCAGCGCCGGCGAGCAGTGCTTGCAGCGAACCGAATTCACGGATCAGCTTGGCCGCGGTCTTCTCGCCGATCCCTGGCACGCCAGGCAAACCGTCCGACGGGTCACCACGCAACACGGCCATGTCCGCGTAGCGCGGGCCAGTGTCCTCTGTAGGCAGATCGTATTTCTCCGCCAGCTCGGCCGGTCCGATCACCACGGCCTTGTTCCAGCCGCTGCCGACGTACCAGACGGTGGCCGGTGTGGGGGAGTACCGCACGACCTGGAACATGTCCCGGTCGCCGGTGATGACCTCGACCGGGTCGACCGTCTCGCGGTGCGTCAGCGCGCCCATCACGTCGTCGGCCTCGTAACCCGTCGCTTCGGCCGTGCACAGACCGACCGCGTCGAGGAGGTCGAGGATGATCGGGATCTGCGGGGAGAGCAGGTCGGGCACCTCCTCTTCGAGCCCGTCGCCTTCTTCGGCCACGCGGTGCGCCTTGTACGTCGGCAACGCCTCGACCCGGAACGCGGGCCGCCAGTCCGCGTCCAGACACGCCACCAGGCGCGTCGGCCTGCGGTCGGTGATGATGCGCGCGATGGTGTCGGCGAAGCCGCGCACGGCGTTCACCGCCGTGCCGTCGGGCGCCCGCATCGAGTCGGGCAGGGCGTAGAACGCGCGGAAGTACAAGCTGGCGGAATCAAGCAGCGCGAGGGTCACGCGTGCAGCCTAGGCCGGAGGCGGCGACGTTGTGGCGCGGACGATGAGTTGCGTGTCGAGATCGACGTGACGCACTTCGGTCTGCCCCGTGCTGAGGCCGTCGAGCAGCAGGTCCACCGCGAGCGTCCCGGCGGTCGCCAGCGGCATGGCCACAGTGGTCAGCGGCGGCGAGCACAGCTCGGCGAACATCAGGTCGTCAAAACCCGTCACGCTGACGTCCTCCGGCACGCTGACCCCGCGGTCACGCAACCGCGCGAGCACACCGAGCGCCATGATGTCGTTGTATGCCATGATCGCCGTCGGCTTGGCGGCCAAAGCCAGGTCGCACGCCTGCAGACCGCCTTCGTAGCGCGGCGGGAACGGCCCGAGCTCGATCAGCTCGACGCCGTGCTGCTGGGTCGCCAGCCGCAGGCCGCGCCGACGCTCCTTGTTGGACCATGAGGTCCGAGGTCCGTTGAGGTACACGAGCTTGCGGTGTCCCAACGCGACGAGATGGTCGACGATCTGCCGCATGCCCGAGGCGCTGTTCATCAACGCGGCGGGCACACCGCGCAGCCGCCGGTTCAACATCACCAGCGACGTGATGCCCGCGGCCTCGTAGAGCTGTGTGTCGTCGATGCCGGGGGAGCAGACGATCACGCCGTCGACTTGCTTGGCCATCGCGCGGACGAGCTGCTCTTCGGTGGCGCGGTCTTCGTCGCTGTCCGCGACGAACACTGCGTAGTCGGCCTGGCGGGCACGCGCCTGCACGCCCTTGAGCACGCCGGTGAAGAACGGGTTGTTCAGGTCGGGCACGACGATGCCGAGGTTGCCGGTCCGGCCGGTGATCAGGCCGCGAGCGGCGCGGTTCGGCTGGTAGCCGAGCTGGCTGGCGGCGTTCAGGACACGGTCACGTGTCGCGGGCCGGACCAGATCGGGCGAGGACAGCGCACGCGAGACCGTGGCAACGGAAACCTGAGCTTCCCGTGCGACGTCGCGGATGGTAACCGCCACCGGGCACACCTCCACTCGTCGCTTTGGGGGAATCGTACCGGCCGATGTAACGCGGGACCGGTACCGGGGCGTCGGCGCGGCGGTTCCGACGTGCGGCGCGTTGACCTCCCGGCCTCGCGGATGGAAACATAACGAAAACGTTTACATCCTTTCGGGCTTGAAGGGAAGAGGCATGGACGCGCTCCGCTCGGTAGTGTTGATCAACGCGACGCCCTTCGACGAGAACGGCGGCGTGGCGACCGACGACTACGCCCGTGTCCTCGACCATGCGGTGACCGCCGGAATCGGCGCGGTCACCCCGAACGGCAACACCAGCGAGTTCTATTCACTGACCCCCGACGAGCTGGACACCGCGCTCGCCGTCACCGTCGAGACGGTCAAGGGCCGTGCGCTCGTGGTCGCCGGGGTCGGCCACGAACTCGACCGTGCGATTCGTATGGCCAAGGCGGCGCATGATGCCGGCGCCGAGGCGGTCATGGTGCACCAGCCCGTCCACCCGTACCTGTCGGAAGAGGGATGGGTCGAATACCACCGCGCGATCGCTGATGCGGTGCCGTCGTTGGGCGTGGTGTGCTACCTGCGTAGCCCGCACATCGGCGCGTCGGCTGTGCACCGGTTGGCGGTCGAGTGCCCGAACGTCGCGGGCGTGAAGTACGCGGTGCCCGACGCGATCGCGTTCGCCGATATCGTCACCCAGACGGCGTTCGGTGGTGCGGAGCGGCTGGTGTGGGTATGTGGCCTGGCCGAGTCGTGGGCACCGTTCTTCTGGGTCGCGGGCGCGGAAGGCTTCACGACCGGCCTCGGCAACGTCGCCCCCGAGTTGTCGCTGCAGTTGTTCGACCAGTTGGACGCGGGCAACCCCGGTTCGGCGATGCAGTTGTGGCGCAAACTGAAGCCGTTCGAGGACCTGCGGGCCCGGCACGGCAACGCGTACAACGTGTCCGCGGTCAAGGAAGCGTTGGCGCAGCTGGAAATGTGCCGCCGGGACGTCCGGCCGCCGATCAGCGAACTGCCCGAGGCCGAACGCGCCGAGGTGGGCAAGATCCTGCGCGACTGGGGAATCGGCAGCTGACCGGACGACTGGCAACAGGAAACCTATAGCGTTACTCCATCTGGCCGCTGCTACTGTGCCGCATGCCAGGCGACGAGCGCCGCTACGACGCGTTTATTTCCTACAGCTACCAGACAGATGGCCCACGGCTCGCGCCGGCGGTCCAGCGTGGTCTGCAGCGTCTGACCGTCCCGTGGTACCGGCGGAGTCCCAGGCGGATCTTCCGTGACCACACGAGCCTGCCTGCGGGCAGCAACCTCGGCCAGTCCATCGAGGAGGCCCTCGCGGACTCGCGGTACTTCGTGCTGATGGCCTCACCGGCCGCGGCGCGGTCGGCATGGGTGTGCAAGGAAGTCCAGTTCTGGCAGGAGAATCGCGAGCCGGAAACGTTCGTGATCGTGCTGACCGACGGAACGATCAACTGGGACAAGGACAAACAGGACTTCGACTGGGCGCAGACCGACGCGCTACCCGAGCGGTTGAGCGGCTATTTCGAGGCCGAACCGCTGTGGCTGAACCTGCAGTGGGCACGCGAAGGGCGATGGCGGCCATCGCTGTGGAACGCCCGGTTCCGGTTGGCGATGGCGACCCTCGCCGGAAACAAGATCATCGACAAGGACGTCGACCGGCTCTACAGCATCGACGCGCGATTGCATCGGATCGCCACCGTCGTCCGATCAGCGGTCACGTTGGCGCTGGCGGTGCTGATGGTGCTCGCGACCGGTTTCGCCATCGAC
The DNA here is from genome assembly GCA_000720375.1 of Rhodococcus rhodnii. Taxonomy (GTDB): domain Bacteria; phylum Actinomycetota; class Actinomycetes; order Mycobacteriales; family Pseudonocardiaceae; genus Kibdelosporangium. Next base: position 125,095 of record JOAA01000009.1, read on the forward strand.
GCCAACCGGAGCGCGGCCGCAGTGGCCGAGCAACGTAACCAGGCGTTGTCCCGCGCACTCGCCGCGTCGAGTGAGGCGATGGGCGACCGGGACCCGGTGCTGTCCCGGCTGCTCAGTGTCGCGGCATGGCGGATCAGCCCGACGCCGCAGGCGCGCGCCGGCATGCTGCGAGTCGCCACCCGTCCAGGAATCGCTGTCCTGACAGCGAATGACCCGCAGATCAAGTCCGTCGGTTTCAGCCCGGACGGGAAGACGCTGGTCGCCGCGGGGGACAAGGTGCGGCTGTGGGACGTGACCACCCACCATCAGGTCGGCACACCGTACGACCACAAGGCGGAGTGGACGGCCTTCAGCCCCGACGGGCGGCTTCTCGCCATCCACGGGGATGACAGCCAGGTCCGGTTCTGGGACACCGCAAGCAGGCAGATTTTCGGTGAGCCGCTTGTCCTTGATCAAAGTGACCACTACCTCCCTGTGAAGATCACGTCGGTCGCGTTCAGTGCGAACAGCCGGATGGTGGCCACGGGTGGCGATGATGGCAGGATCCAGCTGTTCGATGTCGACACCCGCCGGCAAGCTGGCGTGCTGTCGGGTGAAGCAGTCAGCGCCCTGGGCAGCGGTCAGGTGGCCTTCGCGTTCCGTCCACAGGACATGACAGCGGCCAGTGCTGCGAACGACGGCACGGTCCGGTTCTGGGATCTCACGCGTCGCCAGCAGATTGGTGACGCCGTGTCGGCCCATGCAACGGACGTCACCACAATGGTCGGTCCGGCAGTGGCATTCAGTCCGGATGGGACAGTGCTGGCCACTGCCGGAATCGAGGGCACCGTACGGCTCTGGGATGCCGCCAAGCGCCAGCAGATCGGCAGTCCACTCACCGGCCACACCCGATCCGAGCGCATGACCACACGCCCATCGGTCGCGTTCAGCCAGGACGGCAAGCTGCTCGCGACCGGAAGCCTCGACGGAACCGTTCACCTGTGGGACGTGGCCCGGCAACGGCAGATCGGCCCGCCACTCGCCGGGCACTCCGGGCCGGTGTCGTCGGTGGCCTTCAGTCCGGATCGCACCACAGTCGCCTCGGCGAGCCAGGACGGCACGGTTCGGCTGTGGAACGTGGACACGCTGGTCCGGCTCGCCAATCCGCTCGCCGCGCACCAGGCCTCGGTGCACGCCGTCGCGTTCAGCCCGGATGGCACGTCGTTGCTGTCCAGCAGTGACTACGGAGGTTTGATCGCCGATCACGGCGCGCCATTCGCATGCAGCAACTCGGGATGGCGTATCTGCCTCAACGGCCGTGGCTGGATGAGGACGGTCGGTGAAGGTCAGGACAGCATGGTGAATGTCGTGCGTACTCGCGGAACGGACACCAACGCCATGATCGACGAGTGGGAGAGCCGGATGGTGGACGGGCCGACAGTGGTCCGTTGGGATGTTGCCGGTCGTCGCCAGTCTGCGAGCCTTCGAACCAGTACCACGCGCACGATCCGTGCGGTCGCTTACAGTCCGGATGGAAAGCTCATCGCGGCCGGAGGAATGGACGGCGGACCGGGATCCCACTTCAACGGCAGGTGGTTGCTGCGTGAGGCCGGTGGAGGCCCGCTGGCCAGCGTGGCTGTCGGAGAGGCCCGTGTGATCAGGTCAGTCGCTTTCAGCCCGGACGGCAAGACCTTGGCGATGGCAAGTGATCGGTGGGGCGATGAGCGGCACGCCACTGCGTCCGTGTGGGATGTCGCGACGTGGACGAAAACCGAGCTGCCGAACGACACGAGCACCTTCTCAGTCGCGTTCTCCCCGGATGGCAGGACGCTCGCGTCGAGCGGCGTCGACGGCAGGATCCGGCTGTGGCACACCGGCACCAGACAATCCGCGGGCGAGCTCACCGGTCATACCGGGCCGACCGGATCCGTGGCGTTCAGTCCGGACGGCAAGACCCTTGCCTCGGCGGGTGACGACGGGACGATCCGGTTGTGGGACGTGGCCAGTCTCCGTCAACTGGGCGAACCCATCACCGGGCACACCGGACCGGTCTACTCGGTCGCCTTCAGCCCGGATGGCAGACTGCTGGCCTCCGGCAGCGGCGACAACTCCGTGCGGGTGTGGGACGTCACCACTCGCACGCAGGTGAGTGACCCGATTCTGGGCCACTCCCGGCCGGTGCGGTCGGTGAAGTTCAGCCCGGACGGACGATCGCTGGCTTCCGGTGGCGAGGACACCATGGTCCGCATGTGGGACGTCGGCTACGCGGTCGACATCGTCAAATCCTTGTGCGACAAGGTGAAGCGTGACCTCACGGCCGACGAATGGGCCCGGTACGTCCCGGATGTCGAGTACCGGACGGTCTGCTGAGCAGAGAAATGGCCCGCCGTGCCCCCCGGTGCGACGGGCCACTCCTTCTGGGGAAGAACACTATCGGCGCCAGGCATGCGCGCCCAGCGTATTACTACTCATGTCGCGTCGGGCTCCGGAATCTCGCCTGGTGCCGCCAGGAAATCGAAGTCGCAGCCCTCGTCGGCCTGCGTGATGTGCTTGGCGTGCAAGGCCGCATAGCCCCGCGGGAACCGCGTTTCCGGCGGCGTCCACTCCGTGCGGCGGCGCTCCAGTTCCTCGTCCGAGACCTCCAGCCGGAGTTCACGGCCGGGCACGTCCAGGGTGATCATGTCGCCGTTACGGACCAGAGCGAGCGGTCCGCCGACGTGAGACTCGGGCGCCACGTGCAGGACGCACGTGCCGAAACTGGTGCCGCTCATCCGGGCGTCGGAAATCCGGACCATGTCCCGGACTCCTTGCTGCAGAAGGATTTTCGGGATGGGCAGCATGCCGTGTTCCGGCATGCCCGGCCCGCCGAGCGGCCCGGTGCCGCGCAGCACCAGCACCGACGAGGCCGTGACGGGCACCGTGTCGATGGTGCGTTGCATCTCGGCGTACGAGTCGAACACGACGGCGGGACCCGTGTGCCGTAACAAGGACGGGTCCGCGGCGATCGGTTTGATCACCGCGCCGGAGGGCGCCAGGTTGCCATGCAGGACGGCGAGGCCGCCTTCCGAAGCCAGTGGGTTGTCCACCGGACGGATCACTTCGGCGTCGAACACCGACGCTCCGGCAAGGGAATCGTCCAGCGTTCCGCCCGATGCCACCGGACGCGACACATGCAGCCACGGCCGCAGTTCGGCCAGCAAGGCACGCAGGCCACCGGCGTAATAGAAATCCTCCATCAGGAAGCGGCCGCCGGGCTGGATGTCGGCCAGTACCGGCACCGGCCGGTCGAAGTCCGAAAGCGACAGTGACACGCCCGCCCTGCGGGCCATCGCGACCAGGTGGATGACGGCGTTTGTCGACCCGCCAAGGCCGAGCACGGTCACCACCGCGTCCGAAAAGGCCTCGGCTGTCATGATCTTCGCCGGGATCAGGTCCTCCCACACCATGTCCACGATCCGGGCACCACTCGCCGCGGCCATCCGGGAGTGTGCCGAGTCGACGGCCGGAATGGACGCCGCGCCGGGCAACGTCATGCCGAGCGCCTCGGCCACGGATGTCATGGTCGAGGCGGTGCCCATCGTCATGCAGTGACCGGGGGAGCGGGCCAGGCCTTCCTCCAGTTCGGCCAGTTGACGGTCGTCCACCAGGCCGGCGCGCTTGTCGTCCCACGCCCGCCACATGTCGCTGCCGCTGCCCAGAGTCTTTCCGCGCCAATGTCCGCGCAGCATCGGCCCGGCCGGAACGAAGATCGACGGCAGCCCGGCGGACGTCGCGCCCATCAGCAACGCGGGGGTGGTTTTGTCGCAGCCGCCCATCAGCACCGCGCCGTCGACCGGGTACGAGCGAAGCAGTTCCTCGACTTCCATCGCGAGCAGATTGCGGTACAGCATGGCGGTCGGCTTCTGGAACGTCTCACCGCACAACGCACTCGCGGGTAACTCGATCGGGTAACCGCCGGCCTGCCACACTCCGCGTTTGACCGCTTCGGCTCGCTCCCGCAGGTGCAGGTGGCACGGGTTGATCTCGCTCCAGGTGTTCACGATGCCGATCACCGGCTTGCCCATGTGCTCGTCCGCGCCGATGCCCAATTGCCTTGTCCTGGTTCGGTGGCTGAACGAACGCAGCCCTTCGCCGCCGTACCAACGCGTGCTGCGCAACTGCTCGGGCGACTTGCGGGTCATCGCACCTCCCGATCGAGCGGTAAACCTTTTCAGGGTTTCTGTAACCCATCTTCGCATGACAAATGACCATTGCCGAAGACCGAGCGCCGTGGTGCAGTGGGGCGTTGGTCGTGAAGGAGGGAAATGAGACGGCGCCTGCCGCTGGTCGCCTTGCTCGGCGCGTTCGGAATCTCGCACGCCGGATCGGTCATGACACTGCTCGCGATCCCGTGGTTCGTCTTGCAGACCACGGGAAGCGGCGTGCAGACCGGTGTGGTGACGGCGGCGGAAACGGTCGGTCTGCTCGCGTCGTCCATTCTGTCCGGACCGGTCATCGACCGGATCGGTGCACGCGGCATCAGCGTGCTCGCCGATCTCGCCGCGGTGGTCGCGGTGGGCGCGATTCCGGTTGCGGACGCAACCATCGGGCTGTCCCTGCCGTTACTGACTGTCCTAGCCGGACTCGCCGGGTTGACGCGGGCGCCGGGCGACACCGCCAAACGAGTGCTCCTGCCGGGCGTGATCACGTTGGCGGGCACCACACTCGAAAGAGGTTCAGGTTCCGCCGACGCCATGGTCCGAATCGGCCGGACGCTCGGCGCGCCACTCGCCGGAACGATGATCATGGTGATCGGCGCACCCGGCGTGCTGCTGCTCGACGCGGCAACGTTCCTGCTCGCCGCGCTGTTGATCGGCCTGTGTGTCCGGGTCGACGAGGAAGCCATGCTGACCGAGCCAGGCGGGTACTTCGGCTGGCTGGCCACAGGTCTGCGCTACGTCCGGCGCGACCGGCTGATCCTCGCGATCATCGGCACGGTCACGATGATGAACGCACTCGACGCGGGCATGAACGCGGTCCTGCAGCCCGCGTTCGCCGCGCACGTGATGCGCAGCCCCGTACTGCTCGGCGAACTGATGGGCGTGTTCGGACTCGGCGCCGCCGCGGGCAGCGTCATGTACGGCTGGTGGGGCGCGCGCTGGGGCCGATGGAACACGTTCGCCGTCTGCGCGTTGCTCGCCGGAGCGCCGCGGTTCCTGTTGCTGTGGATGGAACCGTCAGTGCCGTTGCTGCTGTTCGGGTTCTTCGCGTGCGGGCTCGCCGCGGGCAGCCTGAACCCGGTTCTGGTCACCGTCGAACTCGACCGTATCCCGCCGCAGCTACGGGCCCGCGTGCTCGGCGCGGGTGAAGCGGGCGTACTGGCGATGATGCCGGTCGGCGCGCTGGCGGCGGGCGTGCTGCTCGACGGGATCGGGCTGGAAGCGACGTTGCTGGCGTTCGCCGCCGTGTACGCGGTGACGACTTTGTGCCCGGTGGCGTTCCGCGTATGGCGCCAGATGGACGATCACAGGCTCCCAGCACCCACACGGCAACCCGTCGCGGTTTAGGCTCTGGCTCATGTCGTCGACCGCCGCACCTGTGCCCGCACCCGAGATCCTTCGCAGCCGACTGGAGCGCGCCGCCGCCGCGGCGGAGAAGGCCGGCTTTGACGCCCTGTTCGTCACGCCAGGGTCCGACCTGCGCTACCTGACCGGTGCGGTCGGCGGGTCGTTCGAGCGGCTGACCTGCCTCGTGCTGCCCGTCTCGGGAGACCCGACGCTGATCGTGCCCAAGCTGGAACTGCCGGGCTACGAGTCCGTGCTGGTCGACGAGCTCGGCGTGCAGGCGGCCACGTGGGTGGACGGCGAAGACCCGGCCGCGCTGGCCGCTGGCCTGGTCAAATCGGCCAAACGGGTCGCGGTCAGCGACTTCACCCCGGCACTGCACGTGCTCGGCCTGCGCGACGCACTGTCCGGCGTCGAGCAGCAGCTGGCCGGGCCGGTCATCCGCGAGCTGCGGATGCGCAAGGACGCAAGCGAGATCGACTCCCTGCGCCGGGCGGGCGCGGCGATCGACCGCGTGCACGCCCGGATGGGCGAGTTCCTGCGGGCCGGTCGCACCGAGAACGAGGTGGCCGCCGACATCGCCGCGGCGATCATCGAGGAGGGCCACGCGGTCGCCGAGTTCGTGATCGTCGGCTCCGGCCCGAACGGCGCCAGCCCGCACCACGGTGCGTCCGACCGCGTGATCGAGCAGGGTGACGTGGTCGTGATCGACATCGGCGGACCGGTCGCCGAGGGCTACAACTCCGACTCGACCCGCACGTACGCCATCGGCACCCCGCGTGACGAGGACGTCGCCAAGACCTACGCCGTGCTGCAGCAGGCCCAGCAGGCGGCTGTGGATGCCGTCCGGCCAGGCGTGACAGCGCAGGACGTGGACCGCGCCGCGCGCAAGGTGATCGAGGACGGGGGCTTCGGCGAGTACTTCATCCACCGCACGGGCCACGGCATCGGGTTGGACGTGCACGAGGAGCCGTACATCGTCGAGGGCAACGACCTGCCGCTCGAACCGGGCATGGCGTTCAGCGTCGAGCCGGGCATCTACCAGTCCGGCCGGTGGGGCGCGCGGATCGAGGACATCGTCGTGTGCACAGAGGACGGTGTCGAGTCGCTGAACAACCGGCCGCACGAACTGGTGGTGCTCGGCGAGTGAGTACACCCAGCCAGCTGGAGCCGCTCGACCAGGCGATCGTGCGGGAACTGGCCGCCGACGGCCGGTGCAGCTTCACCGACCTCGCCGAACGCGTCGGCCTGAGCGTGTCGGCCGTCCACCAGCGGGTGAGACGGCTCGAGCAGCGTGGCGTGATCCGTGGGTACACCGCACGGCTGGACGCCGACTCGATCGGCCTGCCGCTGACGGCGTTGATCTCCTTGACACCGATCGACCCGGCCGCGCCGGACGACTATCCACAACGGCTCGCGCACATCACGGCGATCGAATCGTGCTATTCGGTCGCCGGGGACGAATCGTACGTTTTGCTGGTCCGGGTCGGCTCGCCCGCCGATCTTGAGGACCTGCTGCGGCAGGTGCGTGAGGCCGCGAAAGTGTCCACACGCACCACTGTCGTCCTCTCGACACCGTACGAGGGCCGTCCACCGGCCCTTTAGGGCGAGACGAAGCAACAAAGCGTTTACCAGACTGGCAATTCCCCAACCGGGGTGTCAGCTGGGAGGATTCGCCGGTGTTCGGAATCAAACGCTCCACGCACCCAGTGGACCAGCTGCTGCCCGCCGGGCAGATGGCCGCGCTGGGCCTGCAGCACGTGCTGGCGATGTACGCGGGCGCGGTCGCCGTGCCGCTGATCGTCGGCAGCGCACTGGGCATGTCCAAAGCGGACATCGGCTACCTGATCAACGCTGACCTGCTCATCTCGGGCGTGTCCACGCTGATCCAGTGCCTCGGGTTCTGGCGCTTCGGCGTCCGGTTGCCGTTGATGCAGGGCTGCACGTTCGCCGCGGTCACGCCGATGGTGTTCATCGGGACGAACGACGGGATCACCGCGATCTACGGCGCGGTGATCGTCTCCGGGCTGCTGATGATCCTGCTGTCCCCGTTGTGGGGCAAGCTGTTGCGGTTCTTCCCGCCGCTGGTGACCGGCACCGTGATCACGGTCATCGGCCTGGCGTTGATCCCCGTGGCGGTGAACTGGGCGGCGGGCGGTGTCGGGGCGCCGAGTTTCGGTGCTCCTCGCAACCTCGCGCTGGCGCTTGGTGTGTTGCTGCTTGTGCTTGTGGTGCAACGGTTCGCGCCGCCCGCGCTGAGCCGGATCTCGGTGCTCGTCGGGATCGTGCTCGGTACGCTGGTCGCGATCCCGTTCGGGTTCACGGACTTCTCCGGGGTCTCGGACGCGCCGATCTTCGGCATCAGCACCCCGTTCCACTTCGGACTGCCCACGTTCGACGTGGCCGCGATCGTCGCGATGATCGTCGTCATGCTGGTCACCATGACCGAGACGACCGGTGACATCCTCGCGGTCGGCGAGATGACCGGCCGTCCGGTCGACGGCAGGCGACTGGCCGACGGCCTGCGTGCGGACGGACTGTCCACAGTGCTCGGTGGGGTGTTCAACACGTTCCCGTACACGGCTTTCGGCCAGAACGCCGGCCTGGTCGGGCTGACCAGGGTGTACAGCAGGTTCGTCGTCGCGGTGGGCGGCGGGATCCTGGTGATCCTCGGTCTTTTCCCGATCCTCGGCGAGATCGTCGCCCGGATTCCCGCTCCCGTTCTGGGCGGGGCGGGCATCGTGATGTTCGGGACAGTCGCCGCCATCGGCATCAAGATGCTGGCCAAAGTGGCCTTTGACAACAACGGCAACCTGATGGTCGTCGCAGTGTCGCTCGGCGTCGGCCTGGTGCCGACCGCCGTGCCGAAGATCTACGAGGACTTCCCCGACTGGTTCCGCACCATCATGGAATCGGGCATCAGCGCGGGCGCGCTGTCCGCGGTCGTGCTGAACCTGCTGTTCAACCACATCCGCGGCAAGCGCGCGGACGCCGTGTCATGAACCGACTGTCGGCGCTGCGTGCAGGTTGCCGTCCGGGCCGGCAAGACAGCTCGCCGAACGACCAGCGATAGCCAGGAATTCACCGACACAACGGCCGATCTGCTCATAACCGGCGGCGTTGGGGTGGAAGGACTCCTGCAGGGCGTGGGTCGCTCGTTCCTGTGCGCGCAGATCTGTCCACTGCACGGCCAAGCGGCGGAACCATTCCCTGTTCGGATCAGTCGATGAACACGCCTCCCGGCCATTGCCTGCCCGCGACAGATCCAGGAACCGGGCGCCGCCGTCCTGTGCGGCCTTGCGCAGTCCTGTTGTGAGGGTCGGTACGGCGGTGTCCCTGACCCACTCCAGGTCCTCTGTCCTGAATGGACATCCGGACAGATCTTGCAGGCTGTGCAACACATCCGGGGAGATGGGCGAGGCGTACGACTGCAGCACGAGCTGGTAGTCGCTGTCCTGATATCCCGCGCCCGCCATGACCTTCTTGATGTCGGTGAGGACCTTCGTCACCTTCGGGACCATCGCGTCGATCCGGCGTTGCCAATCCTGGCCGAGCGACGCACCGCACGCCGGTTTGCCTGTGTCGAACCACGCCTCGACGCAGCTGTTGAGCGAGTTGGCGAACGATGGGTCGTCGTTCGCGCCGACCGCGACCACCACCGCCACTACCCGCTGCTGACGGGCGAGCACAGCGAGCCTGCCTGCCTGCGATGGCTCGGTGTACTGCTTGGCCTCACCAAGGCCGACCTGTGCGCTCGACGCACCCGAGCACGCCAGGCTGATCGTCGCGGCGATGTCCGGCATCTCGGTCTTGTGGATCGAGGCGTTGCGTGACCTGTGACACCAGTCACCATTTTCGCCGTTCGTGCCCGGTTCGTAGTCCCCGGCGCCCTCGCCCGAGATCGTGCTGTCGCCCATCGCGACCAACACCCTCGGCACGTTCTCCGGCGGCCGTAAGCCCGGTTGAGGCGGTTGTTGCTGGTCCCCGCCCACGACGAAGACCGTGATCAGCGCGACTGCGAGCAGTCCCGCGAGAGCCATCAGGTGCCAGCGCCACTTTCGCATCTCTGCTAATCCTAATGGGATATCGACATACAGTCGCCCACGCGGGAGGGGAGCCTATGAGCGACGTCGAGATCAGGACGGCGACAGACGCCGACTTAGGTGTGCTGATCAGCACGTTCGGTGACGAGGACTTCTTCGTCGACCGGATGGCTCGCCAGCACGCGGGCCGCGGCATGCTGCTGACGGCATGGATGCACGACAAACCCGTCGGGGACGTGTACCTGTGGCTGGAACATGCCGATGAGGCCGAAGTCCGGGAGCACTTACCCGGGGTTCCGTTGCTCAACCACGTCGAGGTCCATCCGGAACACCGCAACAAGACCGTCGGCACCCGGCTGGTGTGGGAGGCGGAAAGGCTTCTGGCGCAACGTGGTCACGACCGAGTCGCACTCGCCGTGCGGATCGACAACCTCGACGCGCACCGGCTGTACTTGCGCCTCGGGTACGAGGTGTGGCCATATCCGCCGGTCGTGTGCATGTACGAGGTCAGACTCCCGGACGGATCCCGCAAGCGCTGCCCGGAGACGTGCCACATGATGGTCAAATCGCTTGCCGCGTCCGGAACGTCCTGAGCCCGAGGAAGTTCAGCAGCCTCGGCACCCCTCTGTCGTGGTAGGTCGCGTTCATCGACGACAGGTAGCCCTGCCAGCGTTCCCGGTCCTTGCGCCACGCGGCCAGGTAGTCGACGCACATGTCCGGCTGGATCTTCAGGTTGCGCCCCTTCGCGGCCTTCAACGCCGCGGTCATCCGGCTCTTGTCCGCGCTGCCGAGGTGCTGCGCGTCGCGGACCATCTCGATCACTTCGTCGATGAACTGCCTGCGCCTGCCGAGAAAGTCCACCCAGTAGCCCGACTCGTCCGCGTCGGTGAGCTCACGGCCGTTGTCCAGCAGCCAGAACAGGCCCTCTGCCAGGCTGTCGCCGAGTTCCTCCGAGCGGGCCCGCCGATCATCCCGGTACGGGTCGTACGCGGCCTGCACGACCTTGCCGGTGCTGGCCGACGGGCTCAGGGTCTTCTCTTCGAGCAGGAAGAACCAGTCCTCGTTGTAGATGTCCGGGAAGAACGAGCTGTACGAACGCTGGCCGATCGCCAGCGCGCCGCCGCCGATGAAGGTGTCCTGCTTGCCGCCGGCATCCCGGAAGGCGTGGCAGACGACCGAGTTGTCCGGGAATCCGCCGATCGCCAGACCGGCACCCGTGTAGTAGTCCAGCAGACCGGCGGCGTCGTTGAGGTCCGCCGCGCGCGGCACGCTGATGTCGTCGTCGAGGAACACGATCCGTTCCCAACCGGCCACCTGCGCGAGCAGTAAGCCCAGGTTGCGCTTCATGCTGGTGTCGGTGCGCCGCTCGAACGCCGTGCTCGCGGTCACGTCGGACGTGTCGAACCGGGGCATCCTCGTGGACAGGCCTGCGGTGACGTCCACCGCGATGATCTCGGTACCCGACGCCTTCGCCTCGCGGAAGGCCACGTTCGCGGCGGCGAGTTTGCTGCACAACGCGACGAGGACGCAGCCGCGGTCGCGGGCGAGAGCCATCGCGGTGCGCAGGTAGGCCACCGGACGCGCGGTGGGGACGATGATCGCGTCGACCGGTGCGGGCCGGGCCACGGCGTCGACAGTGATCAGTTTGCGGTGCGACGGGCTGTGGTTGTCGGTTCCGTCGACCTCCACCGGTCCAGCAGCGATCATGCGGAGTCCTCCAGCCATTCGTGCAGCCTGGTATCGGGCAGCGTCCAATCAGGGGTCAACGCCTGCCCCATCACCACCTCGACACGGGTGAGGATGCTGAAAGCCGGAGCATTGTTGAACTGTCTCACCAGGAACGCGTCGTTGCGATCACGGAACCTGGCGTCGGTCAGCGCTCGGACGACGCCGAGCGTGCCGCGTCCGTACATGCCGTTGCAGATGGTGACGGTTCGCTTGGCATTGAACGGATTGCGTCCTCTGTAGAAGTGCCCCACGTCCCCGACGAGTTTCCCCCGGTCGAGTTGTGGCGCGAAAAGGGTCGTGCCGTCGTCGGACTGCACCTCGAAACCGCCGATGTCCTGCTCGTCGGACCTGGCGACCTGCTTGACCGGCAGTTCCACCCGATCGAGCAGGTCGCGGGTCACGAAGTTCCAGTCGACTCCGCCGAGCAGCACCAGATGCGACGTGTAGTCGTCCGGCGTGAGTTCCTGTGCGGTCTTGAAATGCACTTGGTTGGTCGGGTTGACCGCACGGATGTGACCGTACAACTCGATCAACGCGTCGAGATCGGCATATGTATAGAGGGCAACGTAATCCGGGCTGGCCGGATCCGCATAGCTGAACCCGCGTAGCAGCGACTCGGGCAGCTGTGCGCACACGATGGTGACGATGTTGTCGTCGCCGAAGTGCCAGAAGCCTGCGGCGGGCGACTCGTGGCCGGTCGGGGCGACCACCGGTCCTGCTGCCGCCTGCTCGCGCAGCAGCAGCAGTTCGGCGCGCAACGCGTCTCGGCTGGCCCGTTCCTCGTTGGTCAGCTGGCTGTACGCGAGCAGCCGGTACGGGGTGGTCTCCACCGATCTCATTGTCGCGAAGAAGGTCGCGTATGCCTCGAGCCGTCCAACCGGCGGAACCGTCGGCTTCGCCGAGTTCTCCCAGGACGAGATCAGCGAGACGCTCAGCGGCGTGCGACCGCCGAAGGCCTCGGCCAGCTGGTGCTGGGTGATCCGGACGCTTGGCCAGTGCCCCTCGCGCAGCGACCGCAACCGGTGGGCGAGCGCGCGGCGAGGGTCATCGGGCGACACGACAGTGGCCTTTCAGTGAACTTCACTCAAGCACTAATTGGATGAGTGTACAACCGACCTGCTGCCGCCTGGGAACCCCTATGCCTCATAAGAAGAACCCAGGTGGTGGCGGATATTGTGCATCACTAGTACAAGCCTTACGCTGAAGCTTAGCAAAGTCGAGGCAACTTTACTGAAGTTTCTGAAATTCAGTAGGGCACAAGTTGGTCTCGACGGGCACACCTTCGCAGGCAGGGACGGAGGAGACCAGGAGACACGCCGACCGGCGTTGACCAAACGAACCGGAAGGGGGTCGTCATGACGAACTCACTATCGCCACCCACCCCTGTGCAACCCCGTCATCGGGCCATCGTCGCAGTGGACATCGAAGGATCGACCACGAGGACGAACAAGGCACGCGCGTCACTGCGCAACGCCATGTACGAGCTGCTTGAGGAAGCGCTGCTGATCAGCGGAATCAAGGAGCGCCACCGCGACATGATCGACCGGGGGGACGGCGCCTTCATCCTCATCCACCCGGTCGACGACGCACCGAAGACGGTCCTGCTCACCACTGTCATCCCCACACTGGCCGAGTTGCTCGCGCAGTACGAGCCCGAGCGGCCCGACCACCGGTTCCGGTTGCGCGCCGCGGTCCACGCGGGCGAAGTGCACTACGACAACCGCGGCTGGTACGGCGAGGACCTCGACGTCACCGCCCGGTTGCTGGACGCGCCGGAGCTCAAGCGCAGGTTCAAGCAGACCAGGGCGCGACTGATCCTGGTCGTGTCACAGGACATCTACCGCTCAGTGGTCCGGCACGGCTACGACGGCATCGACGACGCCTCGTACCAGCAGGTCGTGCAGGTCCAGATCGGCAGGCGGCGGCAGCGCGGGTGGGTGCAGATCCCCGGCGTCTCCGGCTACACCGGCCTGACGGCCTGACTCGCCTCGATGTGGTCGCGGATCGCGGCGATCACATCCTGCGCGTTGGCGTCGATGTAGAAGTGATCCCCGGGGAACTCCCGGAACTGGAACTCGCCCGCGGTGTGCTCGGCCCATGCGCGGGCCTCGTCGAGGCTCACTTTCGGGTCGGCGTCGCCGACGAAGGCGAAAACGGGGGTTGACAGCTTCGGACCCGGGGTCCAGCGGTACGTCTCCGCGGCCTTGTAGTCGCCGCGGATGGACGGCAGCACCATCGCGAGCAGGTCCGGGTCGTCGAGCAGGTGTGAGCCGGCGCCACCGAGCCGCTTCACCTCGGCGATCAGGCCTTCGTCGTCGAGCAGGTGGGTCTTCTCGCCCCGGGTGCGGCTGGGAGCTCGCCTTCCGGAGGCGAACAGCGCGGTCGGCCGCACGCCCGCGTCCTCGAGCCTGCGCGTCAGTTCGTAGCCGACCGAGGCGCCCATGCTGTGGCCGAAGAGGGCGATCGGCTTGTCGGTGAGCGGCCGCAGCGCCTCGAACACCCCGTCGGCCAGCTGCTGGCACGTCTCCAGGCACGGTTCATCGCGCCGGTCCTGCCTGCCGGGGTACTGGATGGCGATCACGTCGACCTTGGGTGCCAACGCCTTGGCCACCGGCAGGTAGTAGCTGGCCGAGCCGCCGGCGTGCGGCAGGCAGACCAAGCGGGCCGATGCTCCCGGCGCCTGGACGAAACGACGGATCCACCGGTTGTCGGTCATTGCGTGTCATCCCATTCTCTCAAGTGCCCGAGTCGCTGCTCCATCCCGTCGAGGCAGCGTTGCACGGCGTACTGGAAGAGGTCGGTGAAGAAGCAGGCGACGCGGTCGGGACGACCGGCGATCGTGGCGACGAAGTCACCGACCGCGGCGAGGCCCGGCAGGTCGGTGCGGTCGCGGAACGCCTGGTACTGCTGCGCGTGCACGCTGCGTACCGCGGCGATCCGGCGCTGGTCGTCCTCCAGGGCGATGTACTGGCACGCCGTGGTCATCACGACGTTGTAGGCCAGGACGCTGTCGTCGCCGAATCCCGCTTCCTGCAGCAGCCGCACGCCCATGTCGATGATCGGCCCGCCACATGACGCGGGCGGACCGTGCATGGCCAGCCGGTACGCGACGCCGGGGTAGCGGCGCAGCACTTCGCGGTGGTCGTCGAGCAGCAGCCCGAACCACTCGCGCCACGGCAGCGTCTCCGGCGGGACGGTGAGCTCGCGGACCACGTGGTCGAGCACGAGGCTGACGACGGCCTCCCGGTCACCGACGTGGTGGTAGATCACCGCCGGTGACGCCTCGATCCTGGCCGCGAGTTGCCGCAACGTCCAGTTGTCCAGTCCGGTGTCCGCCGTCAGCGCGACGGCTTCGGCCACGATCTGCTCGACTGTGACCGCAGGCAGTCCGGCGCCGTTGCGCGAGCGCGCCCGCTGCTGCGGAATCCCCATGTGGCGACAGTAGCGTTTCCGGTTGCCCGGGCTGTGCGAATTGCTCAGAGTTAGGGGGTTTCCAACCCCTGGTTCTCACAATGTGACCGCTGTCAGGTCCACGTCGTGTGCGGCGTTCGCGGTGACGTCCCGTACCCGCTCGGCCCACACCGCGTGCCCATGCTTCGTCCACAGTGGAGCGACGGGGAGTTCGCGCAGGATCTCGTTCTCGACCAGCCGGTAGTTCTCCGCCTGCACAGCGGCGTCACCGGAGGCGGCCGCGGCGTCGACGAACGGCTTGACCGCGGCCATGTTCAGGTTCTTGACCAGTTCATGCGGACTGTCCAGAGCGAAGTCCAGCTGCCGGAGCACGACGGCCGGGCCGGCGCCGGTCGGCAGCCGCAGATTGGCACTGACCTGGTCGATGACCGCCTTCAGCTGTGCCGGGTCGCCTTCAGTCAGGTTCACCCCGGCCAGGCCGGCCTGCTCACGCAGGGTTTTCGCGGTGGCGGCGTCGAAATTGCACGCACGGCACACACCGGACGTCTCACCTGGCGCGATGGCCGGTGCGAACAGCCTGGTGGCCGGGTCGAACTGGTTGTCGAGCGGGCCTTCGGTGACGGCCTTGCGGTTGATGGACAGCGCGATCGCGTACCGCGCGGCCGGATCGGTGATCTCCGGGCTGAACTCGAGGTAGCTGGCGGTCGGCTTCGGCCAGATCACGTGCCGTGCGGCGAAGTCCTGGTGCATGGCGTGGTGCCTGCTGCCGGGGAAGTCCACGACCAGGTCCAGCTTGCCCGCCTTGACCTCGTCGAAGGCGACGCCGAGGTCGCGGTATACCTTGAGGTCGATCCGCTGCGCCTTGGTGCCGATCGGGTTGATCCGGACCAGCCGGCCACCTTTGCCGTTGTCCCACTGGCCGTCGAGCCGGAACGGGCCGTTGCCGAGGAGCTCCTTGCCGTCGCGCACCGGCAATGCCCGCCACGAGGCGAGGAAGGCAGGCACGTAGCTGGCGGGCGATTTCGTGGTCAGCCGGATGGTCAGCTGGTCGACCGGCTCGATCCGGTCGACCGGAACCGGTTGTTCGGCCAGTTTCGTCCAGGCGTCCACATAGGAGTTCGCGGTGACCGGTGCGCCGTCGTGGTACGTGCTCGGCCGCAGTTTGATCGTCCACGTGACCTGGTCGGCACTGCCCGTGACCGACTCGGCGGCGCGCGGGGTGATCTTGCCGGTCGCGGGGTCGTAGTCGATCAGCGGCGTGTACAGCGCGTTGCTGATCATGCGGTCGCGCGCGGGTCCAAACGCCGGTTCGCCGATACCGACGGTGAGCAAACCGGGCTCCTGTGCGGGAACGGGCTCCGGAGTACTGCTACAGCCGGTGATCACGAGGGCGGCGGCGAGCAGGATCGTGGTGACGCGCATGTCGCAAGTCCTAGCAGATAAGGGCTGCGGCAACGACTAAAGGCCGTTGTGTCTGATTTGGTAAGGCGCTTAAGGTCACCGGGGTGCGTAGGTGGTTATTCGGTTCTGCAGTCGCAATGTCCGCGGTCGCGCTGATGTTCGTCAGCACAGTGCCCGCTCAAGCTTGCGGTGACGAGGTTTTCGGCAACCCGTCCAACGCCGCACATGCCGGCCATAGTGGTCCCAAAGCCGAGGGAGCGGCCGCGACCAGCGCGGTCAAGAACGTCGAACAGGTGGCCAACGTGCCGGACGCGGCCGGCGCCACCTCGGTGCGGTTCTTGAAGTACGGCCACAAGGACGTGCTGTTCGTCTCCGGCACGTTCGGGTTGAAGTCGTACGACGTGGACAACCCGCGCAAGCCGAAGCTGCTCGGCGAGGTGAAACTGCCCGGGTTCTGGCAGGGCGAGGACACCGAGGTCGACGAGAAGCGCAAGCTCGTCTTCCTCGCCCGCGACCCGCGTGCGTACGGCGGCAACACGCAGACCGGCGAGTCCGGTATCTACACGGTCGACGCCAAGCGCCCGGACAAGCTGGAGATCATCAGCTACGTGAAGGTCCCGGCGGGCCACACGACCAGCTGCATCAACGACTGCCGCTACGTCTGGACGGGTGGTCCGGCCAAGGCCGACAACCAGCCCGCCGACTGGGGCGGCCGCCCGATCTGGGTGACCGACATGAGGGACCCACGTAACCCCAAGGTCTTCCCGAACCCGATCGACCTGTACCGCAACGACGGCAAGACCGACTACGCGCACGACGTCCAGGTGGACGCCATGGGCATCGCGTGGTCGTCGGGCCGCGGTGGCGTGCGTGGTTATTGGACCGACGGCTGGCACCGTGACCCAACGACCGGCAAGATCCGCAAGGCCACGGCCTTGAACCCGGTCCCGTACGCCGGTGGCGGCATCTCCGAGCTGGCCGCGCCGTCGAAGTTCATGCACAACAGCTACCGACCGGTGGGCTGGCGCGCCAAGGACGGCGGCGACCACGAGCGCTGGGGCCGTAACGGCGATCTGATCTACGCGACCGAGGAGTCGTTCCTGGACGGATGCGCGGGTGATGGCATCCTCGTGATCGCGTCGCTGAAGGGCTCGTACGGCGGTGAAGGCTGGCGGTCCACGCCGGACAAGCCGTTCCGGCTCAAGACCATCGGCAGCTGGGGCGTGGCCGGCCAGGAAGGCAGCGACCCGGCGAGCGGCGACTGCTCGGCGCACTACTTCGACGTCGAGGGCAAGATCCTCGTGCAATCGTTCTACGCGCAGGGCACGCGGTTCCTGGACATCAGCGACCCGACCAACCCTCGGCAGATCGCTTACCACCGTCCGGGTGACGGCCGGTCCTGGTACCCGGCCTGGCACAAGGGCCTGGTCTACGTCGCCGACAACA
The DNA here is from genome assembly GCA_000720375.1 of Rhodococcus rhodnii. Classification (GTDB taxonomy): domain Bacteria; phylum Actinomycetota; class Actinomycetes; order Mycobacteriales; family Pseudonocardiaceae; genus Kibdelosporangium. The sequence continues at coordinate 142,646 of JOAA01000009.1, forward strand.
CGCGCGGCATCGACATCCTGAAACTCACGCGCTGAGTTCCCGGTATCGGCGCCCCTGGCTGCGGTCAGGGGCGCCGAGCCTTGTGCACCCTCTGGACGTGCGGGCGGCCAGAACTGTCGTACCCCACGTGTAACGTGAAAATCGGGGGTTCCCCTGGGGAATTGCTGATGCGGAGAGGGCTGTCCGGATGCCTTTGCCCGGCCGTCTGCGCCTTCGTCAAAGCTGGCCCGCATCGCCACCGGTGCAACCGATCGGCCGGAACTGGGTGGCCGCGACCTCTGGCCGGAGCCTCTGCCCGAAGCTGTCTAGCTGGGGACTATGCCTGAGGTAGTTGGACCCTTTGCCTGGGGCCGCCTAGCTGGACCCTTTGCCTGGAACTGCCTGGAATTTTTGTTCGGATCTGTTTGGCTGGCGCCTTTGCCCGAGGCTGTCGGGGATGGACTCTTCGCCTGAGGCTGCTTGGCTGGAACCTCTGCCCGGGACTGCTTGGCTGGAACTTCCACCTGAAGCTTCCTGGCCGGATCCTTTGCCCGAGAGCACCGGCCGGCAACTGCGCGGGGCGGAACCTCTCCCGAATCAGAGCTGACCTTCGGTAGGCCTCACCGCGATCACGGCGCCGCCTCTGTCCGGAACTGTCGTACCCCTTCGGTAACGTGAAAATCAGGGGCTCCCCTGGATGGCGGGATTTTGTCGCGGTGGCCGGGACGTGCCGACATGGCGAGGATGGCCCGCGACGCTGGGCATGCGCCGTGCCACCGGGCATGTGCCGAGACAGCCAAGATGTCCCGTGACACTGGCATGCGCCGTGACGCGGATTCTTTGCCCGGCCGGGCATCGAGGTCCCACGATCTCCATGTTTAAGTCTCCGGCCCCAGGGGTAGACCCTTCGAGGGGCGTGGGCACATCTCGCCCAGGCAATAGGGAGTGAGCCTCTCGTGGGACGTGCGATCGGGGGCGATCCGGCTGACGTGGCACGAGCCTTCGAGCATCTACCCGCTGTGGTGTGGATGCTGGAAGGCCCAGAGCACATCGTGGTCGCCGCGAACCGTGCCGCTCGGGCGAGCGTCGGTGATCTCGATCTGATCGGGATGCCGATCCGGCTGGCCGGTAAGGCATTGCCGGGTACGCGGCTGCTGGACATGCTGGACGAGGTCTACCGCGAGGGCCGGACCCTCTCGGTCCAGGAACCGGACGCGCTGGTGACCGTGCGGCCGGTGATCGACGCGTACGACGTCGTGACCGGTCTGGTCGCGCAGGCCGTCGTGATGTCCGACCAGCCCCCGCCCTTTCGGCGCGACGAACACGAGGTCGCGCTCGACCTTCAGCTCGCGGTGTTGCCGCACGGTCTGCCGGTCCTGCCGGAGATCAGCATGGCCGCCGCGTACCTCCCCGCTGGCGCCAACGACGCCGCCGGCGGGGACTGGTTCGAAGTGGTCCCGATGCCGGGCCGCAAGCTCGGGCTCATCGTCGGTGACGTGGTCGGGCACGGCCCACGCGCGTCGGCGATCATGGGTCAGCTGCGTGCGATCGTGGCGGAGCGCATGCTGCTCGGCAGCGACCTCAGGGGCGTGGTCAACGCGCTGGACACGTTCGCCCGCAGTGCGCCTGAAGCCCGAGGCACGACGGTCTGCGTGGCGATTCTGGATCGGCAGACCGGTTCGCTGGAGTACTGCACGCGGGGTCACCCGCCGCCGCTCGTGGTCAGCGCGAACGGCGACACGAGGGTGCTTCCGCAGCCGAGCGGGCCGCCTTTGGCCTTCGGCGATGGCGATTTCATGTTCGCCGAGGACGTGCTGTGGCCTGGCGAGACGATCCTGCTGTACTCGGATGGGGCGGTGGAGCGGCCCGGCCGCACGATCGTCGACGGCATCGGTGAGCTGGCCGCGTGTTCCGCGCAGATGGTCCGGTTCAACGGCACAGGCCAGCGCGCCCTGGCCGACCGGATCTGCCAGGGCGGCCTGCAGCTGATCGAAGACAGCCACGCGCCGCACGACGACGCGAGCCTGCTCGCGGTGACGGTGCTGCTGCCGTTCGTCGAACCGCTGGTGATGTCGGTGCCCGCGGCCCCCGAGCAGCTGACCGAGGTCCGGCGTGAGCTCGGCAAATGGCTGGCCGACCTGCGGCTGATGGAAGATGACCTGGTCGCGGCGGAACTGAGCGTGATCGAGGCGGTCACCAACAGCATCGAGCACGCGTACCCCCAGCCGGGTGGGGAAGTGCACATCGAAGCGTCGCTGGACGAGATCGGCCGCCTGCACGTCCAGGTGTCCGACACCGGCGCGTGGAAGAGACCCGACGACGAACCGGGATTCCGCGGCCGTGGCATGCTGATGATGCGCGAATCGATGGATGAGATGAGGTTGTCCACCACGTCGAAGGGAACCGTGGTGGAGATGTCCAAAACCGTGCGGCGACCGGTGCGGACCGGCGCGACACGTGTGGCGCCCGCGCGTGACGAAGAAGCGAACGACCTGCACATCGAGACGATGAGTGCGCCGGATTCGTTGTGGCTCACAGTTTCCGGAGCGCTTGACGGCAGCTCGGCGGCGCGCCTGCGCAGTGCGTTGCTGGAAGCCGCGCGGGGTGGCAGCCGTTTGCCGATCACGCTCGTGCTCGATGACGTGACCGCTCTCGGCAGCGCGGGTTTGCGAGTGCTGACCGAGCAAGGCAGACGGCTCGGTGACGCGGGCAGAGTGCTTCGTGTTGTCGCGACGCCAAGCAGTCCGGCCGGAAACGTGTTGTCGATCAGCGGCGTGGACATGCTGCTGGACGTCCGGTCGCATGCCTGATCTGCGAGTCCGCGCGGTACCCCATAGGTTGGACACGCGAGAAGAACCAAACCGGAAGGAGCGGAAATGCTCGCTGTTACGGATGCGGCTGCCCAGGCAATCGAGGCGTTGACCAGCCAGAACGGTCAGCAGCAAGCCGAAGGCGGGCTCCGGTTCAGTTTGCAGTCCAGTGATGACGCCGGTGCTCAGCTGGCGCTTGCCGTGACCAAGCAGCCGGAGCAGGGCGACCAGGTTGTCACCGCCGACAACGGCGCGACCGTGTACCTCGAAAGTGGTGCGGCCGAGTTCCTTGATGACAAGGTGCTTGACATCCAACGCAACACCGATGGCGAGGTTGCCTTCGCCCTTGCGCCCCAAGGCGTATAGAAGGTCGGGCTGAAGGCGGGCGTGGCGGTCGCCTTCAGCCCGGCCACTTTGGTGCCCCTCATCGCACACGTTTGCACCGGCTGTAGATCAAGGTATGACCCAGCTGTCGGCGCGGCCATGACGAGTATGACCTAGGTATGGCGAAGAACCCCTAGTGGTTGCGCTGCGCGGACCTTGTCTGTCCAAACAGGACAGAGCGGAGCGCGAATGCCCACCCGACCAGGGCGATGGCGAACGCCGGCAGCCAAACCGCCCTGGCCAGTACCCACATGGGATGATCCGGCAAAGTGTGCAGACCAGGCACGACACCGAACGCGCTGAGCGGCAAAGTGACCGTCAGCAAAGCACTTTGATGTAGCAAGAACAGCGCCAACGCGTGCCGGTTCATCCAGTTGGTTATTCGCCACCGTATCGGCCTTGCCAGCAGTAGCACCAGTCCGATCTGAGCAGTGGCCAACGCCAGCGCCGCGGGGGAGGGCGGTGCCAGGTTGGAACGTGCTTCACCCGTGCCGCCCACCGCGCTGACCGGATACCCGGCGTAGGTCACAAGCACGAAGAACGCAACGGCACCCATTGCCAGCAAAGGCAAACCCCACGCACGCTGAAGGCCAACGCGCGCCATCACAATGCCCGCTTGCCAAGGCGCCCACCACGCCGCGAGGACGTTGATCTCGCTGAACGTGAATTCCCCAACGACCGTAAGCACTATCGGGATGAGGATCGCCCATGCGCCGAGTCTTTCGTCCAACCATCGGAAGACCGGTGTGAGTGCTTGCAGGACGACGTAGACACCGAGAAACCACAGTGGACTGACAACCAGGTGGATGACGGTTCTGCTGGTCTCGTCGGACATCCCGCTGACGATGATGATCAAACCCCACGCGCCGACAACAATGGCGACGGGGATCGCGATCCGGCGGACCTTGAGCCATAAGGCTGTTTTGGAACGCGCGGCGGCAAACCCACCGGCGAAGAAGAAAAGCCCCAAAGTCTGCAGCAGCCAGCTCACGGGCGCCAGCTCCGGCATCCACCGCAACGGGCTTTGCACGGTGAAGCCGTCCGGCCCGGCGACGAGGGCGGTCACCAACCAATGACCCGCGATGACCCCGACCACGGCGACAGCGCGGATCAGATCGACCGCGGGGTCCCTCATGCCCAGATTGTGACCCAGTCATCGGGCACGCCGCTCATAGAATGCGGCTATGGGGCAGAGCGACAGCACCATCCGGATCAGCGACGCGGAGCGCGATGAAGCCGTCGCGAAACTGGGCGTGCACATGACAACCGGCCGCCTGGACCTCTCGGAGTACGAGGAACGCTGCGGACAAGCGGCGGCGGCCAGAACAAGGGCCGACCTGGAAGCCCTGTTCGAAGACCTGCCGGCGCCCCACCCTGACCTGAGTTCGGCGACCCGCCCGGTCGACATAGTCAAGAAGACGGGGCAACTGGTGAGCAGGTCGACCAAGAAGGAACTGGAAACGCCGACCACCGCGGCACTGGACGCGATAGCGGGCGTGGCCTTCATCATCGGCATCCCCGCCGCCATCCTGCTGACGATCTTCCTGGGCATGTGGTGGCTCTTCATCCCGGTGGGGGTGACCATCGTGATCGCGGGCAGCGCGAGCGACGCGGCGAAGAAGCGCGCCGCTGAGTAAAGCCGCCCTGTACAGTGAGTCGCCATGGGGGGCGTCTTCGTCAACTACCGGACCGGAGACGGGGACTGGGCAGCGGCCCTGATCGCCCGGGAACTGGCGGCGAAGTTCGGCCGGGAGAAAGTCTTCTACGCCAGCAAATCGATCCAAGTAGGCGAAGACTTCACAACCCGAATACTGCAGGGACTGCGCCAGTGCGCCATTCTGCTGGTCGTAATCGGCCCGCAATGGCTGACAAAGACGGACCGCCAAGGCGCCCGCCGCCTGGACAGCCCAGAAGACTGGGTCCGCCGCGAGATAATCGAGGCGTTCCGAACCGGTCTCCGCGTGATTCCGGTCTTCCTGGACAGCACGGACGTCATCAATGAGAGCGACCTTCCGGACGACTTGGCGTCACTGGCGCGGTGCCAGTACTTGCGATTGCACCACCGCAACGACGACCGTGACGTCGCCCGCCTCCTCGAAGAGGTCGGAACCATCCTTGATGGCACTGTCCCTTCGGAAGATGTCGTTCCGTGGTTGAAGAAGGCTCTTGCTGATCCTGGTCAGTCGGCTTCTGTCCGTGCGGCTTTCGATGCGGCCACGACGAAGGCGCTGGATGCCCTCACTGATTCCCGTTACCCGGTCACCATGTCCGACCTTGCGGAGGAGGATATCCCTGCGGCGCTTGAGGCACGGCTCGTGTCGTACGCGGATGACTTGGCCCCGCTGCTCAAGCTCGTGGCTGCCGGCGTCACTTTCGGCGATGACGAGTTGTGGTCTCGCGCGTTGACCCGTGTGCTGAACCGACCCACCAAGCGTTCGATCCGGTTCAACGAACCGTGGGTCGCCGCATCGGCTTATCCAGCACTTCTACTGCTTTATGCGACCGGCGTCGCCGCGATGGCTTCCGGCCGGGGTGGAGTCGTCTACCGAGCGCTCACGGACGTCAAGGTGCAGGCCTCGGGCGATACGGCGCTCCGGGCCTTGGCGTTGCGCCATGTCGTCGATCCCAAGCTGGCGGAATCTTTCCCCAGCGCGCGGGGTTTGCCTCATCGCCACGTCCTGAGCACACACATTCGGCTGTGCCTGCGGACTGCGTTCGAGGACATCTCAGATGACCGCGATTACGAGGCGGCATTCCAGGACTTCGAGTACTTGCGAAGTTTGCTGGAGCTGAACGACACCGCATTCACGTCGTTGGGAGAGTTCGCGTTCCATCTGGCGGAAAACCGGACTACCGTCCATGAACGTATGAAGACGCAGCTCACTGCCGACTCCGCCCTGTTGGCTTCGGGTGCGTTCGGCGGTGTCGTCAACAATGTGACCGCCGCGCGACGGGAACTGGAGTCAGCTGTCCAAGGCAGATACAGCAGGTGACGACGGCTGACAAGGCCGGATCACTCGCATTTAATGCCCACGCACCCCAGCTGGTCTCCGGATGAGGTGTTTCCAGTGCCTGTCGTAGGTTCGACCGCTCTCATTCCGTAACCAAAATTGTCTCGCGAGCGATTGTCTGAGACCGTTATATGTTCGTTGAATGGCGCGTCGACAATCAGTCCTCCCCGCAGGACGTCGGATGCGGGATCCTTCTCTGAATGTCCATTGCCCGTGAACAGGTTATGCGAGATCTCGTGCGGATCTGGGCTGTCGACATTGAGTCCGATGAGACTGTTCGCGGTAAACGTGTTTCGCGTTATGAGCCCGGTTGTCCATGATGTGCGCAGGCCGATTTGTATGCCGGAGAAGTCATTGCCCGAGATGTGGATCACCGCATTGGTTATGGCGACACTCGCCATCGCCATTTCGTCACTCCCGGGCGGAGATACGATGTTCCCCGTCATCGTGAAGAAGCGTGCGCCCATAGATCCGAAAGGAAGGATCCGGCTGTTGTTCTTCACTGTGACGGAGTCGCATTCGCGGCCGATGCTGACAGAGTCGACATCGCTGCTCTCGACGGACAATGACGAGTTGAGGCTTTCTCCGACGGGACTGGAACACTGGACGAGAAAAAGTTTGAGTGTGCTCTCCGATATTGTGCATCTACTGCCGTTCGTGCATATCGCTTGGCCTCGTCCCCATCGCTCTTGTGCGTTGTTCGACAGTACGGACTTCGCGATTCCGATGTCGGAGTTGTCCTGGACTATGAAAGGAGCGCCGCCGGTGAGGCTGGTGCTCGAAATCTGAACATCGCGTGCGTTGACTCCGTAGATGTCCCCAGCATTCTTTTCGAAATCGTTGGCATCGGCTGAAGACGCCACGGTCAAGGCCGACAGCCTGACCCCGGACACGTTGGACAAGCCGATACCGGTTTTGAACCGGGTCAGGGTGCCGTTCTTGATGGTGGTGTCCTGAATCGTCCGCGAGCCGGCCACCTTGATTCCGGTACTGCTTTCGCTGGGAGTGTCGGTGCTGAGAGTGTGGCCGCCAAGGTCGAGAGTGACGTTGTCGCCGGCGATGGCTATTCCGATGTCATTGGGACAGACGAGGTCGCTCTTCAGCATGGCGCTGGCAGTCAGGACATCACCGCATCGCACCGGAGGCGGTTCGGGCGCGACAGTGAGCTGGCGGGACTGCTGAACGCGGACTGCGCCAGCCAGCACGGCCAAAGTCACGGTGTAGGTGCCCGGTGCTGTGAAGGTGTGCCGGAACTCCGGAAGCGACGATACGGTCTCGGTGCCTTGGCCGTCTTGGATGATCCATTCCCAGCGGTCGGGCCAGCGCCCGCTGACCCCGGCGCTGAACCGCACGGGTTCGCCGACGCGGGGAGATTCCGGATCGATGCTGATCGAATCGATGCGTGGTGGCGTATCCGCAGGTTCGATGATCACTGTGGCAGTGGCGATCGGTGCGGCCAGGCCGATCGTCGTGGTCGGCGCCACGTTGATCTGGAACTCGCCTGGCCTGTTCCAGCGGTGGCGTACGACGAGTCCTGTCGCCTCCGTACCGTCGCCGAAGGTCCATCGTGCGGTGGCGATGCCGATAGGACTGCGCGATACGACGCTGAGCTCGAACTCGTCGCCGACGAGCCCACGGCTGCGCGGTTTGATGACGATGTCCGCTAGGGGCGCGCCGACTGCGGTGGGCGGGTTGGGCTCGAACCTGCCTGGTCCGCTCACCGGTGGCACGTTGCCAGTCGGGCCGGATCGAGGTCGGTTGGTTGGTGGAGAGGACTGTTTTGGCGTGCTCGGGCTGTTCGCGGCTACCTCGACGGGACCAGTTTCTGGCCTGGTCGGGTTGTATTTCGAGACGGCACGGACATTGCCTTCGAGGTCAAGAACGCCGGCCTGGTCGCTGTCAGGGTCGTTGTAGAACACGATGCCGTCGCGCGCCAGCAGTTCGAAGCGGACCGGGCGAGTGAAAAGCTGGCGGTCGACGACCACGCGCATGGTGGCGAGATTGACGATCCACACTCGTCCGGTCGAGTAGTCCGGCACGATCGCGTGGTTGTTGACCTCCACCGCAGCGCCTAGATCCGCCTTGCCTGCCCCCAACGGAATGGGGTCCTGACAAGCCGCGTCGAAGGTGCAGGCCATGAGCAAGCCACGTGAGGCGATGGAGATCAGGATTCTGCGCTCGGCCGGTGAGCCGGTCACCGACACGGTGTCGTCTGGTCGCACGTCCGCGCGCACCGACGAGAGGACTGAGCCAGTTTCGGGGTCGAGGAGGGAGGCTTGGCGTTGGTCCAGATCCAGCAGTGCCGGGTGACCTGAGGCGACAGCGATACGTGTTCGTTCCGCGGTGCCGGCGTGCTCTCGTGAATGCCGTGAGTCGGCGGTGAACCACGCCAGGTCGCCGGTGCGCTGATCGAGGAGCCACAGGCGGCCACCGCCGTCGACGATGGCTCCGTCGGGAGTGACCTTGGCGGCAAGGGAATGCGGTGCGCTGCGGGGCGTCAACGTGACTGGGTCGAGGGCCGTCAGAAGTCCGCGGTCTGCGTCCAGCGCGTACAAGATCTGGGGCGTGGGGAAAAGAGTGGCGCCCAATGGTTTTGACGGCTGGGACGGCTGCAGTGTCGCGCCGTCAACCCTGACCACTGAGTTGTCCCAAAGGTTGAGGGCGTATCCGGTCGATCCGAGTTGTGATGAACGGATTGCCGTGCCTGGCGGCGCGACCGGAACCTTGGCGGCCACCTCGGCTGACGCGCCGTCCAGCAGGGCCAACTGACCGACTTTGCTGGAAGCGAGCCATGTGGCACCGCCATGCAGGCGCACGCGTGGTGCTTGGTATGCCTTGTCCGCACCTACAAGGATGACTGTGGCCAGGCATGTCACGATCACTAAAGCCAGGGCCCAGAAGCGCTTGCGCCGGATCATCAGGAAACCCCCAGCTGTCGCAAGTTCCTTCGGGTTGCCCGGGAGTCGCGCCAGCCGGCCAGCAAAGGCCGTGGGCTGAGCCGGGCTCGCAACGAGCGCGGTGAAAGGCGCGGGCTGAGCTCGCCACGCAGTTGTTTTTCCAGCTGCCAGGCCTGGCGCACGTCATCGTTGGTTACGTGGTCTGGCGCGAACACGGCCGCAGTTGCCAGTGGTGCCAGCGCTGCCAACCCCGTGACACGTTCAGCTGCTTCAACGAATGTCGTTGACACGGCGAATGTGGCCCCACGCTCGATAAGGCGGTCAGTTGCTTCATCCCAGGCACCCAGTACCCGATCGGCGAGGTTGCGTGCTCGGCGCCTGCGCCAGCGGCGACGTGCCTTCTCCGCGACGATCAAGCCTGTCAGCAGAGCCAAGAACGAAACGAAGCTGACCGCCACGACCGCCGTTGTGCGGAGGACTTCGCCCCAGCCGGAGCCTGGTTCTCCTGAAGGGGCGAGTTTCGGGCCTTCGGCTGGTGGGGCCGCCAGAGGTGGGTTTGGTGGCGGTGGTCCGGCGACTGGACTGTCCATTTGGGTACGAGGCTCGGTTGGTTTGCTTGTGACGTCGGTGGGTTCGAAGGGGATCCAGCCGAAGCCGTCAAACGCAACCTCGGCCCAGGCATGAGCGTCATTGGTCGTTACGGAGCCATTGGCGGGCAACCGATACCCCACTGCGACTCGGGTGTGGAAACCTAATGCACGGGCGAGCACGGCGAATGCGGCCGCGTGTTGCTCGGCATAGCTTGCGGCGTCGGCTGGATCGGTCGCAGTCAGGATTCTCGTCAGGGCGCCGTAGGAGTGGCCAGGTTGGGCGTCGATGTTGTACGGCAAGCGGCGCAGGTAGGTCTCGATTGCCAGGAGCTTCGCATAGGGTGTTTGGTCGCCCAGGGTGAGTTGTTGGGCCAGTGCTCGTAGTTGTGGTGGGAGGCCGTTGGGTAAGGGGAGTGATGTTGCGCTGGGTGTTGCCGTGTGGAGGCGTTGGTCGCCGCGCGGGTTGTTGCCGCGTGGGTTGATGCTGCCGACGATGGTGTAACGCAAGCCTTTGGGGGCGGCTTCGGTGGTGGCGAGTACTCCGGAATCCTCGCTGAAGCCGATCTTGGTGATGTCGTCGACGGTCAGGTCTAGTGTGGCTGGCTGGCCGATGACGGGTAGGAATGGCCCCTTGAGGTTGTCGATCTCGATGTGGGCTGCGACGGTGGGACCTTCGGTGTCGGAAAGCTGACGGCCTGCGACGACGAACTGGTCCGCTGATCTCCACAATGTACCGTCGTAGTCGTTGAGTGTGCTGGTGCGGACTCGGTCGATGGGGGCGTCCGTGCGGACGGTGAACAGCCGGCGTGGTGGTTGTTCACCGAGCTGGCTTTTGATTTCTGCCAGGGGTGTCAGGGTGTCGGCTATCCACAGTGGCGCCTTGTGCAGATCGCGGGGGTCGAATCGGTTTTCTCCCCGGCTGAGTGGCGTTATCAGGCCTGCGCCGATGGCCAGTGCTGCGACGACGATGACGACGGGGATTCCGTATCGAAGAGCGCTTTGGTTGGCGCGCAGCAACACCAGCGACAGCGCGCCTGCGAGGAAGACTGTGGTGGCGATGATGTGAGTGCCTGGCCGGTCGCCGACGAACAGCAGCGCGATCGCGAAGGCGGCGAGCGGTGGTCCGATGGGTGCGAGCGCGGAATGGGTGCGTGTGGCTAACGTTGTTCCGGTGAAGGCGGCGATCCACGCGATCAATACCGGGGTGATGAGTAAGTCGCCGCGCACGTCGACCGGCAAGCCGACCGTGAGCATTCGAGCCCATCCGCCGACCACGCCCCAGAACAGCTCAGTCGCCGTTGCGTTGCTCGGCGCTCCATACTGGACTGTGTCGGCGAAGACGCCGTAGATGGCGAGGACGATGAACCCGGCGCATGCGGCGAGAGTGCTCTTGGCCAGCGACCGGCGTTGGATTGCTGCGATCAACGCACCGCCGAATGACGCTATGCATAACGGCAGCAGGTATTCCGTGGAAGCGAAGAACTGGCCGTAGATGAGGCTGGCGCCCAAGGTGGCCACTCCACATGCGACAGCTTCGGCGAATGCTTGGCGTTTCACTGTGGTACCAGCTGGTTCCAGGTTGCCGCGAATCTCTCGCTGGATGTCGCGTCCACGGCGATGACGCCGGGTGGTGCCGGGCTCGGTGAGTGTCCGATTTGGATCAGGCTGGCCGTCAGGAAGTGCGGTCGCACGGCCGAAAGCAGGTCGAGGTCGTCGAGGGACGCCTGTCCGGTGACCACTGCGAGGGCGCATCCTTCGTTGGTGGCCAACGCGTCGTGGATGATCTCGGGCAGCGTTGACAGTCCACGATCGCCGGCCGAGGACTCTATGCTCGCCAGCACGTCCAGCGCTTGGATCTCGGTGTGGGCCGACTCGGTCGCACTTCGGGTCACGCGCAGATCGATCGGGAAACCCGATCTGCTTGCGGCCACGCACAATGAGGCTGCCACTCGAACGGTGTCTTCGAAGCCGTCGTGCGCCCTGGTGTCGAGGACGATCAGGTGGCGAGGCTCGTCGGGAACCACGTTGTGGCGAACGACCAGCGTTCCGGTTCGGGCCGTGGACTTCCAGTCGATCAGCCGCCAGTCGTCACCAGGGGAGTAGTCACGCAGGCTGTGAAAAGCCATGCCGCCCAACGGGGAACGGGCTGAGGTGGAGCCCTCCGCGTCCCGCGGGCCGCCGATCGGGACCGGAGCTATGTCGTACACTCGTGGATGTACATAAAGGACGGACTCGCTGCCGGTCTTGCGGCCGATGTGCAGCAGCCGCAGTGGATCCGAGTGTCCAATCGTGAGTCCGGAGATGAGATAGCGGCCGCGACGGGTGGTCGGCAGCGGATACGTTGTCTCGTAGCTGGTTCCCGCCGCGAGACTTCGCAAAGGGACGCTGGTGCTGCGATCTGCGATCGTTTCGGTGACGACAAGGGGAGGGCTTCGGCGGGGTCCGGTGTTCGTCAAGGTCAGGACTGCACTGGCTGGGCTTCCCTCGGTCACCCGCTGGGGGCGGATCTCACGAACCGCTGTGATCTGCGGCCGCCAAAGCATCCACGTCGCCGCCACCAACAGGGCCACAACGCCCGCCAAACCGACCATGACCAGTTCCGGGTAGTTCGCCACCGCTCCCGCGGCCACCAGAACCACCGCGGAGACGGCCACCGCCACGCCCGTCCGTGTGAACACGGCGATTCACCTCCGTCTCGACGCGCGGGGGACCGGCGCGCTCGCCAGGATGTCCTCGACGATCGCCTCGCCTGTCTGCTTCTGGATCCTGGCTTCCGGGGTCAGCAGAAGCCGGTGGTTGAGCACCGGCACCGCAACGGTCTTCACGTCGTCCGCTGTCGCGAATGGACGTCCCATTGAGATCGCGTACGCCTGGGCAGCGGCGGCGAGTGCGATGCTGCCACGAGGGCTCACGCCGAGCTTGACGTCCGGGTGATTGCGGGTCGCTCGGGTGATCGTCGCGATGTAGCGCTGCAGTTCGTCGGACAGGTGCAGATCCTGCACCGCGTTGATCATCAGGCGCAGGTCGTCCAGTTCCATGACCGACTTGAGTTCCTCGGGCACCCGCCGGGCCACGCCGTCGGCGATGATCGTGACCTCGTCGTCCAGGTTTTCCGGATATCCAATGGAGATCCGCATCATGAACCGGTCGAGTTGCGCCTCAGGCAACGAGAAAGTCCCATGGTGCTCAACGGGATTCTGGGTGGCGATGCACAGGAATGGCTCAGGGACGGGACGGGCTCGTCCGTCCACAGTGACCTGACGCTCGGCCATCACCTCGAGCAGCGCCGACTGGGTCTTCGGGGAGGCGCGGTTGATCTCGTCCGCCACCAGGATGTTGGTGAACACCGGTCCTTGGCGGAACTCGAAACGGCCGCTTGCTTGGTCGTAGACCTGCACGCCCGTGACGTCCGACGGCAACAAGTCCGGGGTGAACTGGATGCGCTTCACCGTCGTGGCCGCGATCGAACGAGCGATTGCTTTGGCCAGCGACGTTTTCGCCACCCCGGGCACGTCCTCGATCAGCAAGTGGCCCTGCGCCAGCAGGCACACCACCGCCAGGCGGACGACTTCCGGTTTGCCACGGATGAAGTCGTCGATGTTCCGGCACAACTCGTTGAACTGGCGCTGAAAGATAGCCTCGTCCGCCACCCGTCCCCCTACTGCTTGCTCAGAATGCTGGTGCGTGCAGCGCGGTCGTCAAGCGCGGCTGCAGGTCGCGGACCGACGAACGGGACGGCCAACGGGCGATCGTGCGCCCGATCCGACGCAGATCGAACCGGACGGTGGCCGAGTCGACGAGTTCGGCGCTGTCGAGAACCTTGTGCGTCAGCGTGCAAGCACGGTCGATATCGCCTGCCGCGGCATGCGACAGCGCCAGCCTGGCGCCGAAGCGGGCGTGCGCACGCCGGGATACGGCGGGAAGATGGGTGATTTCCTCGGCGAGGATTTCCGCGGCTTCGGCTGGACGGCCGAGGTCGTACAAGCACCAGCCCTTCACCATCGGCCCGATGCTGGACACCGCGGTTGTGCCAAGGACCATGCCGTCGGTCGAATTGACGGTCTCCAGCAGCCGTGTCGCGCGGTCCAATGTCTGGCGACAGAGTTTGTCATTGCCCGCCAAGGCATGTCCTTGCGCTTCCCGCAGTGCGGCGAGGCCACGAATGCGCACGGGCGTTGCCGGATCAGCCTGGGCCTGCCGCGAAAGTTCCACGGTTCGGGCGGCGTCATCCCGGTAAAGCGCGATCAGGGCGTTGCGGACCAAACTGTGCGCCGCGAGATCGAGATCGCCCGCGGCGTTGGCCATTTCCACAGCGGACTGCGTCCACCACAACGCGGCCCTGTCGTTGCCCGCTTCCTGGGTCATCCAGCCGACGTATTCGGCATATCGGGACGCCAACCGGAGGAATTGTTCCCGCATCGGCGACCGCGTGGCTTTCGCCAGCCCGCGAAGGGTATGAGTCTGTGCGATCAGCGCGGGCAAAACCAAAGCGGGACTTGTCGCCTGCCCGATCAGGCGATGCTGTTCGAAGATGTTCTGGTAGCCGGCGATCGTCGTTTCCTGCTGGGCCGCGGCCGATGCGTGCCGCTCGGTGAGACCGAATGCGAGCAAAGCCGCTCCCGAGGCGAGTGCGTCGCGGCGTTTCACCGGGTTGAACCAGCTGGAACCGCTGGACTCCAGGTTCAACATCCACACCTCCCCGTCCCATGACTCGTGCCTGCCATCGGAATCCGCCGCCGTGGGACCACGGTGTTCCACCAGCGATACGAGCTCGCCGCCCGCGTCGAGAGCCGCGTCGCACCGTCGTGCCAGGTCAGCACCCGCGGGTTTGACGCCTGTCTCGATCTTGCTGAGATAGCCCTTGCTGTAGTGGACGCGCTTGGCCAGTTCCGACAGTGAAACCCCCGCGGCCAACCGGATGCGTCGCAGTTGTTCCGCGAACAGTCTCGCTTGGTCGTCCATGCAACCCCCAGATGTTGCCCGTTTCCCACCGCCGTAGTCGACGGGAAACCCCTCCCCGGCAGGCACCGCGCCGACCCATCCTGGACAGGCACCACCGCGGCAGACGGAGATTACCACGAGTTACCCGGGCGATCTCCAGTGTGACGACGCGGAAATGGGATGCCGCCGTGCCGGGATTGTCCGGCACGAACCTCGACGAAAGGTTTGACCATCGTGCGTTGGTTCAAAAACGCCTGCGCGATCGCCGGCCTGGTCCTGGCAGGAACTGTCGCGGTGCCGACCGCCGCTCCGGCGGAAATTCCCGTTGTGTCACCGGCCTCGTTCGCCGAATGCCGGGCGGGCTGGTTCTGTGTTTGGCAGCACAACGACGGCACGGGCGACTCGTTTGAAACCCAGCGTGCCCACTATGCCCTGCCGATGCCTATTGGCGGGAACGTTTTCAACGACCAGATCTCGTCGGTGTGGAATCGCACGAATGTCGATTGGTGCGTCTACGAACAAGTTGGATACGGCGGCCGGTACCTGCCCATCGCTCCCGGCTGGCGAGGCGACATCGAACCGGGGTACGACTTCGGCGATCTGATCAGCTCGTTGCGGCCTGCCGACAGGGACTGCCCGCTCCCGGACTGACGAACACCTTTGTCGAAACAAGGGTGTCGGCCGTCCGAGGGGGGCGGCCGACACCCTTTCACGTCGACCGCTGACCAGTGGCTACGACGAAATTGTCGTACCCCCGGTCTAGCGTGGCAGGCATGCGGACGACGACTGTGCTGGCACGACGCCCCGGGTTCGGGATCGACGTCGTGACCTGCCGAGATGACCACACCGGGTGGTCGAAGCCGGAGCCGAGGGCGGGCTTCGGCTTCGTGCTGGCCTGGCGTGGCCGGTTCCGCTTCTCTTCGGGTGGGCGTGAGGTCGACGTCGACCGGACTGTCGGATACGTGACCGTTCCTGGGGCAGAGGAGCGGTTCTCGCATCCCGTGGGCGGGGACGTGTGTACGTCGGTGGCTGTGGCTCCCGAGCTGTGGAGGGGATCGGATGGGCCTGGGCTCTACGTCGACGCCCGCGTGGATTTGGCGCATCGGCGGCTACTCGCGGCCGTGCACAGTGGAGACGTCGACTACGCGGTGGTCGACGAGTTACTGAGGCTGCTGGTGGTCGCGGGAAGACGGGCCGTGCTGTCCGGTGCGAGGGACAGCACGATGGTGGCGGACGCCCGTGCGGCGATTCTGGCCGAGGATCCGGGTGGTCTGTTACCGCTCGCCGGGAAGCTTGGCGTGTCGCCGTACCGGTTGAGCCGGGCATTTCCGCGCGAGCTCGGGATTTCGGTGACGCAGTACCGCAACCGGGTCAGGGTGTCCAAGGCCGTCGACCGGATCGCCGAGGGGGAGCGGGACCTCGCCGGGCTGGCGGCCGACCTCGGGTTCGCCGATCAGGCGCACCTGTCGCGGGTGCTCAAGGCGCAGGTCGGGCGGACGCCAGGGGCGTTACGCGCGCTGCTGCAAGAATCTTCAAGACCAGGACGGGAGCCACGCCGAGACTCTTCGGCATGACCAAGACGTTGACAACCGTAGTGATCGACAGCGCCGAGCCCTTGGCACTGGCCAAGTTCTACCAGGCGGTCACCGGGTGGGAGCTCGCGTCGGGGACGGACGACTTCGCCTCGCTCACCGGCGGCCCGGTCGGCCTGGCGTTCCAGTACGTGCCGGACTACCGCGCCGCCGGCTGGCCTGATCAGGGCAAGCACATCCACCTCGACTTCGAGGTGGACGACGTGGCCGCCGCCGTGCGGGAGCTGGAAGGCGCCGGTGCGACCAAACCGGAGTTCCAGCCGGGCGGCGAGGACTGGACGGTGCTGCAGGACCCGGAGGGCCACGTGTTCTGCTTGGTGCCCCGAGGATAGACACCGGGATAAGACAAGAGAGGACAGTATGAGTGCTGACGTCGCCATCGGCTCGCTGGAGACCCCAGTGGGGCGGCTGCACGTTGCGGTGACCGACGTCGGCCTCGTCGACGTGAGCTGGGACGAGACCCGGGTCGCGTTACGTGTCGTCGACGACCCCGCGCGGACCAAGCCCGTGCTGGACATGCTGGCGGAGTACTTCCGTGGCAAGCGGAAGCGGTTCGACATCCCGATCGACTGGCGGCTGACTTCGGGCGTGCAGCGGGACGTGCTGGAGACCTTGTACTCCACTGTGGACTACGGGCAGTCCGTCACGTACGGCGAACTCGCTGTCCGCAGTGGAGATCGGGTGCCCGCGCGGGGGATCGGGTCGATCATGGGGTCGAATCCCGTCCCGATTGTCGTTCCCTGCCACCGGGTCGTCGCCGGCGACGGTCTCGGTGGCTACAGCGGCGGAACGGGACGGGACGGCCTCGCGGTCAAGCAATGGCTGTTGATCATGGAGGGAGCATTGCCACCGACCCTCGGCTGGGATCCCGAGCGCCTGGAGCTCTGACCGCGGCGCAGACCTTGTTGCGGCCCTGCTTCTTCGCCCGATACATCGCCTGGTCGGCCGCGGCGAGCACGTCGTCGAGCGACACGCCCGAGTCGGCGCGCACGGCCACACCAATCGACACGGAGATGCCCTGCATGACCGTGCCGGAATGCGTGACTTCCAGGAGGGTCACGGCCCGCCGGATCCGTTCCGCGACGCTCAGGGAGTGGTCGTGGGACGTCATCGGCAACAGGACGACGAACTCCTCGCCGCCGAACCTCCCGACGAGGTCGCCCTTGCGCACCTCGTCGGAAATGGTGGACGCGATCGCGCGGAGCACGGCATCTCCGGCGAGGTGACCGTGCGTGTCGTTGATCCGCTTGAAGAAGTCCACATCGATCATCAGCACGCCGCACGCCTGCGACGCCCGTGCGAGCTCGGCGCTCGTGCGGCGCTGCCATTCGCCTGCGGTCAGCACACCGGTCTTGGCGTCGTAACCGGACGTCATGTGCAGCTGTCTGCTGAGATCGCCCCGTGGCAACAGCACCACAGGCAGCAGCACGAGCAGGATCATGATCGGGTGCTCGATCAGCAGCACTGCGGTGATCCCGCCAAGGCACAAGGTCGTGGCTTCGAGCAGGTGCTCGGCAAATGAGCCGGTCAGCGACACGAATGTCCGAGATGGGTGGTGCAGCCGGAATCCGATCACCACGAGCACCAGATTGACGAGCATGTAGGTGACGCCACCGGCCACGACCGAGACTGGTCCCAAAGGCAGCGACAACGCGCTTTGAGCGGCAATGACGGACAGCGCGGCCGTGGCTGCGGAACACACCGCTCGGTAAAGCCGGACGCTCGGCACCGCGCGCCAGATCCGAAGCCACAGATGAGCGTAGGTCAGCGCGGCCAGCGCACACGCGATGCTGAGCGGCAGCAGCAACGCTCCCGCGAAGAGCCAGACCGACGTCATGTTCACGTGCGGGTTGTTGCTGAAGAACCGCCGCATCCGTTCTACCTGCACCGACAGCTCGGCTTGCGTTACCGCCGCGGCGAGCAGGGCCACGAACCAGACCCAATCCTGGCCGGTCACCACACGGCCTGGCAAGATCACCGGCAGCATGACGGCCGCGAGTTCGAGCGTGAGGTAGTACGGCAAGACCCCGCTCGGCGCGTTGAGCAGCCGAGCACCCCTGAAATCCCGTGGGTTATCCACTGTTCCTCCCCCGAGAGTGGACAACCGCCGAGCGTAGCCACATCGCCACGCTCTGAACAGGGCGTTGCGCCTACCGGCTGATACCAACCGGACCGGGCCACCGCAATTCGTTTAGTATGTGAACTATTTAAAGTCCTGTGTGTACAACGGAAACCTCTCGTTGACATGAGCAGACAGCCACGTCACACTCAGGCCCGGGAGAGCGCTCCCTCACTGGATACCGGACCACGCCCCGCCGCCAGCGCTGGCCGGATCCGCCCGTGCGCACCCTGCCCGCACGGGCCGATCTCGGAAGGAGAACCGTGACCTCCGGTTACTCTGTCACTTTCGCGCGCCCAAAACGGCTGTTCGCAGCCGGTTTGCTGGTCGCTGCCACCGTTACCGCCGGGCCGATGGCTGTCACCGGCCAGGCCGCGCCGCCGGTCAATCCCGCGGACTACCAGCAGATCACGCTGGCCAAGGGTGAGCCGGAGATGGGCGAGCCGATGTCGATGACGGTGCTGCCCGACCGAACTGTCCTGCACACCGCGAGAAATGGCACGGTCCGAGCCACCGACGCGGCCGGCAATACCAGGGTCATTGGCACCATCCCGGTGTACAGCCACGACGAGGAGGGCATGCAGGGCATCGCCGCCGACCCCGGCTTCGCCACCAACAAGTTCATCTACATCTTCTACGCGCCACCGCTGTCCACACCCGCGGGCGACGCACCGCTCAACGGGACGGCCGCTGACTTCGCCCGGTTCAACGGCGTCAACCGGCTCGCGCGCTACACCCTCAACAGCGACCTGACCATCAACATGGCCAGCGCGCGCACCATCCTCGAGGTGCCCACCAGTCGCGGCCTGTGCTGCCACGTCGGCGGTGACATCGATTTCGACGCGGCCGGAAACCTGTACCTGACCACGGGCGACGACTCGAACCCGTTCGTCGACGGGTACGCCCCGCTGGACGACCGGCCCAGCCGCAACCCCGCCGTCGACGCCCAGCGCACCGCCGCGAACTCCAACGACCTGCGCGGCAAACTGTTGCGTATCAAGGTCAATGCCGACGGCAGCTACTCGATTCCGACCGGCAACATGTTCCCGCAGGGAACGGCCAACACCCGGCCCGAGATCTACGCCATGGGCTTCCGCAACCCGTTCCGGATGAACGTGGACAAGGCGACCGGCATCGTCTACCTCGGCGACTACGGCCCTGACGCGGGAACCACCAACAACCGTGGCCCCAGCGGCCAGGTCGAGTTCAACAGGGTGACCAGTCCGGGCTTCTACGGTTGGCCGTACTGCACCGGAAGCAACACCGCGACCGAGTCGTACGCGCAGTACAACTACGACACCGGTGCGGTGGGCGCGAAGTTCGACTGTGCCGGTGGCCCGGTGAACAACTCCCGCAACAACACCGGTATCAAGAACCTGCCCGCGGCCAAGCCCGCGTGGATCAAGTACGCCGGTGACAGCGGTTCGCCGCCGGAGTTCGGTGGCGGCTCGGAGTCGCCGATGGGCGCGCCGGTGTACCGTTTCGACCCCAACCTGCAGTCCTCGGTCAAGTTCCCGCAGTCGTTGGACGGACACGTGTTCGCCACCGAGTTCGGCCGCCGCTGGATCAAGGACATCGAGGTGCTGTCGAACGGCAACCGCGGCACGATCCAGCCGTTCCCGTGGTCCGGCACGCAGATCATGGACGCACAGTTCGGTCCGGACGGCGCGCTGTACATTTTGGACTACGGCACCGGCTGGTTCCAGGGTGACGCGAACTCGGCCGTCTACCGGATCGAGTACCGGCCATCGGGTCAACGGCCACCAGTCGCCGCGGCCAGCGCCAACCGCACATCCGGTGCGGCACCACTGGCGGTGAACTTCTCGTCGGCCGGGTCGTCCGATCCGGACGGTGGACCGTTGACCTACCGCTGGACCTTCGGTGACGGCGCCACGTCAACGGCGGCGAACCCGTCGCACACGTACACCGCGAACGGGACGTACACCGCACAAGTCACCGTGACGGACAACCAAAACCTGACGGCCAATGCGAGCGTGATCATCAACGTCGGCAACACCGCGCCGACAGTGACAGTCGAACTGCCCGCGCACGGCCAAGTGTTCAACTTCGGGGACACAGTTCCGTTCCGGATCAGCGTGACCGACCCCGAAGACGGCACGATCGACTGCAGCCGCGTCAAGATGACGTACATCCTCGGCCACGACAGCCATGGCCACGCGATCACCTCGCAGAACGGTTGTACAGGAAGCATCGCGACGCCGTTGGACGGTGAACACGACACGTCCGCGAACCTCTTCGGGGTCTGGGATGCGGAATACACCGACAAGGGGGCGAACGGCCAGCCGCCGATCACCACGCACACCCAGGCGGTGACTCAGCCGCGCACCCGGCAGGCCGAGCACTTCAAGACCATGCAGGGCGTCGGCATCATCGACAAGCCGGCCGCCAACGGCGGCAAGACCATCGGCAACATCGAGAACGGTGACTGGGTGTCGTTCGATCCCTACGTCCTACAAGGGATTCCGAACTTCACCGCGCGGGTGTCCTCCGGCGGTGCCGGTGGCCAGCTGCAGGTGCGGGCGGGCTCGCAGACCGGTCCCTTGCTCGGCACGGCGACCGTGTCGAACACCGGTGGCTGGGAGAACTTCGTCAACGTGACCGCGAACCTGTCGAACGCGCCTGCCGGGACGACGAAGTTGTTCCTGGTGTTCACCGGCGGTGTCGGTGCACTGTTCGATGTGGACCAATTCACACTCGGCGGATCCGCTCCACCGCAGCCGGGATTGCTGTCCGCGGGCAGGCCGGCCACGGCGTCCTCTTCGGAGAGTGCGACCTACGGGCCGGGCAACGTCACCGACGGCAGTACGACCTCGCGGTGGTCGTCGCAGTTCGCCGACCCGCAGTGGATCTACATCGACCTCGGGCAGACCCGATCGGTCTCCCGGGTCCGGCTGAACTGGGAGGCGGCGTTCGGCCGCGCCTACCGCATCGAGACATCGGCGACGGCCGGCACCAACGACTGGAACCCGGTGTACACCACCACATCCAGTGACGGCGGCATCGACGACGTCAGCTTTACCGCCACGAACGCGAGATATGTCCGAGTTTTCGGAACCGCCCGAGCCACGGCGTGGGGCTACTCCTTGTGGGAAATGGAGGTTTACGGTGCGTAGCACTCTGCGCAGGGCTGGTTCGGGGGTTTTGATCTCCGCAGCCCTTGCACTGTCGCTTATGGTCTCCCTTGTGACAGGTGTCAGTCAGGCGGCCGACCCGCCATACCGGATCATGGTCTTCTCCAAGACGGCGGGATTCCGGCACGACTCGATCCCAGCCGGTATCCAGGCGCTGCGGGAACTGGGCAGTGCCAACAACTTCACCGTCGACGCGACCGAGGACGCCGCCCGGTTCACCACGGCCAACCTTGCCCAGTACAAGGTCGTGGTGTTCCTCAACACGACCGGTGACGTGTTGAACGCGACCCAGCAGACCGCGTTCGAGCAGTACATCGCTGGTGGCGGCGGTTATGTCGGTGTCCACGCGGCAGCGGACACCGAGTACAACTGGCCGTTCTACGGCAATCTGGTCGGCGCGTACTTCCACTCGCACCCACAGATCCAGCAGGTGACAGTGCGTGTGGACGACCTTGCCCACCCGTCGACGGCACATCTGCCGGCGGCATGGGTTCGCACCGACGAGCTGTACAACTACCGCACCAATCCCCGCAGTGACGCCAAGGTCCTGGCCAGGCTGGACGAATCCACTTACACCGGCGGCAACATGGGCGCCGACCACCCGATCGTCTGGTGCAAGAACTACCAAGGCGGTCGCGCGTGGTACTCGGGCCTGGGCCACACGCAGCAGTCGTACACCGAAGGCAACTTCCGTACGATGCTGCTCGGCGGAATCCGATGGGTGGCGGGCATGGTTCCGGGTGACTGTGCACCGAGCACCCAGCCTGGACCGCAGCTGCTGTCGCGTGGCCGTCCGGCCACAGCGTCCTCTGTGCAGAACGCGACCTACGGCGCGGGTAACGCGGTGGACGGAAACACCGGCACCCGTTGGTCATCGCAGTTCGCGGATCCACAGTGGATCTCGGTCGATCTCGGCCAGGTCCGTTCGGTGTCCCGCGTCCGGCTGCAGTGGGAAGCCGCTTACGGCCGCTCGTACCGGATCGAGACGTCCGAGAACGGCAGCACTTGGTCCACTGTGAACAATCAGTCCGCCAGTGACGGCGGATCGGATGACATCACGTTCGCCGCGACGAACGCGCGCTATGTCCGGGTCTTCGGTACCGCCAGGGCCACGGCGTGGGGCTATTCGTTGTGGGAGTTCGAGGTGTACGGAACCTGACCAAGTGCGTCGGTGACGGTTCTCTGCCAGAACGGATCACCGATGACCCCGGTAGCCCGTCGCATGGGCTGCGCTTGGTCGTAGAGCTGAAGGGCTCGCTCGTGGTCGCCCCGCATGACGGCGGCCACGGCGAGCCCTTCGATCGCGTTGGGCAGGTTGTGCGGGTACTTGGGGCCAGCGGCCAGTACTTCGTTGAACGCCTGCTCGGCCGCGTCGATGTCGTTGCGCCGCAACGCGATCGCCCCGAGGACGTTGAGCGCTTCCGAGGTTCGCGTGGTGGAGTCGATCTCACGGCAGATCGCCAGGCTTTCGCTGGCAAGCGCATGGGCTCGGGCATGGTCGCCGTCCAGCAGAAGCGACCAAGCCAGGTGCACGAGGCAGGTTGCGGTCGCGTGCGGTTGGCCGAGCTCGCGGACCATCCGGACACACTCGGCCCGATGCGTCAACGCGAGATCCAGTTTGCCTGTCATCTGCTGGACACAGGCCAAAGTGGTCAGGCAGTTCGTGATCAACGCCGGGTCGGCGAGTTCGCGCGCGATGGCGAGGCTTTGCTCCGCGTAGCCGAGCGCTTCGGCGAAGTCGCCTTGGAAGCCGGCGAACCACGCGGCACGATCCATTGCCGTGCAACGGTATTCCTGGGTGCCATCCGGCGAGGCGCCCCGCAGGACCTTGCGGGCGTCGGCGATGAATCCCAGATTCGCCTCCGCCACGGCCAGTCCGATGGCCATCGCCAGATGCCGGGGATCGCCGGCCGACGCTGCCCATTCGCAGGCGACCCGCCAGCTCTCGACCTGTTTCGTGGTCTGCCGGTGTACCGCGCGGGGAACGGACATCGGCCTGGTCACGAACGCGGAGACAAGGTCGGTGAGCCAGGTGGTCAGGGCGTCGAAGGCCAAAGTGGACTCATCGGCTTCGGTCAACCGTCGCATCGCGTACAGCCGGATCGACTCCAGCATCCGGAACCCCGTGCGACCGAACGGCGTGAGCAGGGATTTGGCCTGCAGCCGGGAAATCATGTTCAACGTCGTGTCGGCGTCCGTGCCGCACACCGCGGCCGCCGCGTCCAGATCGAACCCGCCCGCGAAGACCGACAACCGGCGCAACGCGCGCTGTTCGCTCGTGGCAAGCAGTTGGTAGCTCCAGTCGATCGCTTCCCACAGGCTGCGTTGCCGGTTCGGCCGGGTCCGTCCGCCCAGCACGAGCAGGTCGAACCGGCTGTCGAGCCGGGCGCAGATCTCGCTGACCGGCAGTACGGGCACCCATTTCGCGGCCAGTTCGATGGCCAGCGGAATACCGTCCAGCCGTGTGCACAACGCAGCGACAGCGTGTGTTTCGGCCGCGGGCAACCGGAAGTCCGGCACCATCTCCTTGGCACGCTCCACGAACAGCCGGACGGATTCCGTGCGCCGCAAGGCATTGACGCTGTTGTCTTGTCCGATGGCCAATCCGTCGACACGAACGGTGACTTCGCCGGTGATCCGCAGAGGTTCCCGGCTGGTGGCCAGGATTCGCAGGCTGGGACACCGGGACAACAAGGTGTCCGCGAGTTTCGCGCACGACTCCAGGACGTGTTCGCAATTGTCCAACAGGACCAGCACCCGCATGGTCCGCAAGGTCGCGACGATGGTCTCCATGATCGATTCGTCGCTGTGCTCGACCAGGCCCGCGGCCGCCGCGACGGTCTGCTCGATCAGGTGCTCATCGGTCACGGGCCCCAGTTCCACCAAGAGAACCCGATCGGTGTCGGTGCGATCCGCACGGCTGGCCGCGGCGATCGCGAGCCGCGTCTTGCCCGCGCCCGCACTGCCGGTCAGCGTGATCAGCCGATGCTTGCGGCGCAGCCTGTCCACTGTGATCAGTTCCTGCTGCCGCCCGATGAAACTGTCCCGCTCAGCGGGAAGGTTGCTGACGATCCGATCGGCGGGCTTGGCCGTCGCGTGCGCCATCCGCTGCCTGTAGGCACGCTGACGGCACGCGTTGGAGCAATACGCGCGCGTCGCCGGTTCCGGCAGCGCGTTCTGGCACATCGCGCACCGGGCACTCACAGCAATCGAACGTAACAGCTCGGATGTTCGCAGACCAGAACGCGTTACGACACGTTACGTCCTGCTTTACGAGTGCGGCCACGAAGCGTCACGCTGGGCCAATGCGCGTGTCCACTTACCGAGAGGTGCGGTCGTACCCCTTCGCCGAATGCCAGCGGCTTGAGCTGGACCCCATTTACGACTACATCCGCGAGAATGAGCCGTTGTGCAGGGTGCAGTTGCCGTATGGGGGAGAGGCGTGGCTGGTCACGCGGCATGAGGACGTCCGGACCGTGCTGGTCGACACCCGCTTCAGCCGTGCCGCCGGGGTTGGCCGTGATGAACCCCGCGTGACACCGCACGTCCAACCGCGGGGCATGTTGGACATGGACCCGCCGGACCTCACGAGGCTGCGCAAGCTGGTCGCGGGCGCGTTCACCGCGCGGCGAGTCGAGCGGTTGCGGACGCGCGCCGTCAAGGTCACGACGGACCTGATCGACCGCATGGTCGAGCACGAGTCGGCTGATCTGGTCGAGGACTTCGCGGTGCCGCTGCCGATCATCATGATCTGCGAGCTGCTTGGCGTGCCGGTGGCCGACCGGCAGGACTTCAAAGGCTGGGCGGAGACGTTCCTGACCGGCGCGAACACCGAGCCGCTGCTGGCGTACATGGCCGGGCTGGTCGCGCAACGCCGGGCGAAGCCGACCGACGACCTGCTCGGCGCACTGGTCGAGGCCCGTGACGGCTACGGCACGCTGACCGAGCACGAGCTGCTGTTCCTGGCCGCCGGCCTGCTCGCAGCTGGGTTCGAGACGACCGCCAGCCAGATCGGCAACTCGGTGTACGTCATGCTCACCCACCTAGGCGAATTGGTGCCGCCGAAACTGGTGCCGTCCGCCGTCGAGGAACTGCTGCGGTTTCTGCCGTTGACCGCTTCCGTCGGAACGCCGCGATGGGCGGTTGAGGACGTGACGTTGTCGGGTGGGACGATCCGGGCAGGTGAGACCGTGTTCGCCGATCGGGCGGCGGCCAACCGGGATCCGAGGGTTTTCCGTGACCCGCACCGGCTCGACGTGACCCGCTCACCCAACCCACATGTCGGCTTGGGGCATGGCATCCACTACTGTCTGGGTGCGCAGTTGGCCCGGCTGGAACTTCAGGTGGCCCTTGCGACGTTGAGTGAAAGGCTGCCCGAGTTGCGGCTCGGTGTGGCGCAGGAGAGTCTGACTTGGCGGACCGGTGGAGCCCTGCGTGGGCTCGTGGCGTTGCCGGTCGCGTGGTGACCTCTGCGAGCCCTCGTGGCAGGGACGAGGGCTCGCAGGGCTTTTAACCGGCCTGAACCGAGTTGTAGAGGTTCTGGGCTTCGGCGCCGAAGTAGGGGCCGAACATCCAGTTCGGGAAGAAGTTGTACTTGAAGCTGTTCACCGAGTTCAGCGTGCCGGTGCCGGTCGCCTCGCTGAACGACAGGAACCACGGCCCGCCGCTCGAGCCGCCGGTCTGGTTGCAGTTCATCCCGATTCCCCGCGACAGCAGGAAGTCGTTGAACACCCGGCCACTGCAGTAGATCAGCTTCGACCCGTCGTACGGCGCCGCGGCCGAGTAGCCGAACGCGTACATGTTCTGGCCGCGCGCCTGGTTGAACGCGATGCCTTGGGCCCCAACGACATCGGTCAGGCTCTGGCCGTTGAGCTGGTTGACGATGGCCGCGCCGATGTCGTAGTTGATGTCCTCACTGGCCACCCACTGCGGGGTGGCGTGCGTGCTCTTCGCGGTCCACGTGCCGTAAGGCGTGTTCCCGTTGTTGTAGCCGGGAACGAACACCCAGTTGGTGTGGAACGTGCCCTCCAGCTTCACGCAGTGCCCCGCCGTGATCACAGTGCTCTTGTTGCCACTGGTCACCGCGTTGCCGCTGCACGAGGCCGTCCGGCCCTGATAGGTGAAGAACACCCGGCCCGCGGTCTTGGTGACCGCGCCGCCGCCGGTCCACGCCGCACCACCGTTCGGAATGGACTGCGGGATCAGCGTGGGTAAGCCGCTTGCCACGTTCTTCACGGCGTTGCGGCTGATGGAGATGAGATCAAGCGGCTTGGCCGAACGCATCCGCTCGGGCGTCCAGAACGCCGTCACGGCCCTCGCTGCGCTGTCGGTCGTTGCCGCAAGATGTGTGGTCGCGCTCTTCGCCTGCGCGGCGGGTGTGGTGAACGCGGCCACTGCCAATCCGGTCACGGCTAAGACGAGTACTCGTTTCATGCCGGCTCTTTTCCGGGTGGGGAGCAGGGTTACCCGAAGGTAACTCGCGACCCGGCGAAGAACCAGCCTGGAACGGTTCAGCTACCGACAGAAGGGTGAGGCCGTGTCCACCACCCCAGCACCGCGTGTCCACCACTCCAGCACAGTGTGTCCACCATTCCGGCACACCGTGTCGCACGTTCCGGCACACCGTGTCGCACGTTCCAGCACACCGTGTCCGCCGTTCCAGCACCGCGTGTTCGCCTTTCCGGCACCCTGAAATGCCTCGGCACGCCGGCCCGGTGCGAACTCGGGGTGCCGGAGTGTGCGTCTCATGGTGCTCGAAAGTGCATTTCGGTGTGTCGGAAAGGTGGACACGCCGGTTAGCCCAGGTCGCGGAGCCATTGCTCGACTCCGGCCACGTGCACGGTGGCCCACGAGCGGGCCAGCTCCGGTTGGCGGGCTTCGAGGGCGGCGACGATCGCGCGGTGCTCGGCGACCGTGCGGTCGACCGCGCCGCCCTGCGAGATGCCGCGCCAGATTCGGACTCGGACCGTCGGCCCGGCGAGGGTGTCCATCAGCTGGGCGAGGTAGTTGTTGCCCGCGGCGGCCACGATTCGCCGGTGGAACTGCAGGTCGTATTCGACCAGTTCCTCGACCGACGCGGCCTGCTCGGTGGCGTCACAGAGCTTGCGCAGCTCCTCGATGTCCTCGTCGCTGACCGACAACGCGGCGGTCGCGGTGGCCGCGGGCTCGAGGATCCGGCGGACCTCCAGCATCTCCAGCACCGACTCCTCGCTGCGGTGCAGGTCCAGCACGAACGACAGCGCGCCGAGCAGTTCGCCCGCGCGCAGGCTGGAGACGTACGTGCCGTCGCCCTGACGCACGTCGAGCACCCTGACCAGGGACAACGCCCGTACGGCCTCACGCAGCGAGTTACGTGACAGCCCGAGGCGATCGGCAAGGTCGGCTTCCCGCGGCAGCCGGTCGCCCGGCTTGAGCTCGCCGGACATGATCATTTCCCGGACGCGCAGGATCGCGTCGTCGGTTACCGCCACGCCTCACCCCTCGTTAGACATCGGATGTCTCACGCACCAGTATGCGGCATGTCTGCCGCGATGGGATGACGTGGCTGATAAAGACCCATCGTGCCGCCGCCGGGCATGGCGAACTCGGTGAGCAGGCCCCAGCCCTGATCGGTGACGTCCGTGGTGAACTCGACGCCCTTGGCCTTGAGCTCGGCCACGGTCGCCTCGATGTCGTCGCACATCAGATACAGCTCATGCGTGCCTTCGCCGTCGGTCGGATGCGCGGCGACCTCCGCGGGCGGCGATTGAAAGATCAACCAGCCGCCACCGGCATCAACCGATGGCCAGCCCAGCACATCGCGGAAGAACGCCCGGGTTTCCTCCGCCTGTTTCGAGTAGACGATGGCGTGCATGCCGGTAATCACCCGCAGACCATACTCACCCGGCCGAGCGTGAACCAATCAGCAGTAGGCACAGCGTGGCGACGCCCGCGACCAGACCGGCGACCAGCAGCAGCGGATCGAGACTCGGACTCGGTGGCGGCGCGGGCGTGGCGGCCACCACAGGTTGTTGCGCCACAGGCGTTTCCTCAACTGTCTCCGGTACGACGACGGCAGAGGTTTGCTGGGTGCGCGGCGCCGAGGTTGCTGTTTGCCGGCGCTGGGATTGTGCAGGTTGTTGCTGTTGTTGAGGTGTCGGTGCCTGGACCGCTTGACGGACCACGATCTGGCCGCGCATGTCCGGATGGATCGAGCAGTAGTACGAATATGTCCCCGGCGTGGTGAAGGTGAAACTCCACGTCTGCCCGGTGTTCAGCATCGGTGAGCGGAACTGTGCCGGTCCGGCAGTGGTGACAGCGTCATGCGGTGCCTGGTCGTGATTGGTCCACGTGACCGTGTCGCCGACGTTGATCGTCAGCGTGCCGGGACCGTAGGCGTAGCCGGACATGTGGACCTGTTGCGTGGCCGCGGCGGCCGTGGGTGCGGGCAGGAGCATGAACAGGGCCAGTACGACGAAGATTCGACTCATCGGGTGAACTCCGCGGCGATCTCGACGTGCAGCCTGCGGCGGCCGAGCAACCGGGCGGGCAGGTTGAGCCGCCGGGTCCGTGGCTGTGACCGGCCGATCCGCCCACGTCCCCAGATGATCACGGTGTCCTGGTCGACCGAGATGGTCTTCGTGCGCAGCGTCAGCACGCAGTCGGTCTGGCGCACCCGAACCGTTCCGGTGAAGTCGTCGCCGGCTCGCTGGGCCTGGAACGCGATGGTGGGGTAGCGCTTCGCGGACAGTCCTTTGTGGCCACGCAGCGCCCGGCCGAGTAACGGTGTCTTCAGTGACGCGGCCTCGACCGTGATCGACATCGAGTCGGTGAGCTCGCCGTCGCGTGCCCGGAACCGTGCTCTGGTCAGTGGAAGGCCGAGCATTCGTGGCGTGACCTCGATGACGCATCGGTCCGGGCAGAGGGTGAGTGTGTCAGTCATGGTTGCCTCCGAGGCAGAATGAGGCTGGCCCGGCCAGCTAAGCCCTGGCCGGGCCGCCCTCATGGCGACGTCAGCACGCCGCCTGGCTCAGCAGTGGCGTGAGCACCTGGTCGAGCATCACGGTGTGTGTCTTGATGTACTGGTCGGCGTTGAGCAACTCGGTGAGCTGCGTGAACAGTGACGTCTGCAGGTGTGCCGCGCGGATGTGCGTGATCAGCGGGTTGAGTGCGTCGGTCACCGCCTTGCTGGTCGTACCGTCCACAATGGGCACGAGCATCTGGTCGAGCATCACGGTGTGTGTCTTGATGTACTGATCGGTGTTGAGGGTCTCGGTCACCTGGGTGAGCGGCGAGGTCTGCAGGTGTGCCGCTCGCACGTGCGCGATGAACGGCTCAAGCGCCGCCTTCGGCACGCACTTGGCCGGTGGGGTTGTGGTGGGTGGTGGCGTCGTCGGCGGCGACGTCGGTGGTTGGGTGGTCGGCGGCGGGGTCGAGCCACCGGTCACGGTGACCTTGGCCGTCATGTCCGGATGCACCGAGCAGAAGTACGAGTACGTCCCCGCCTTGCTGAACGTGTACGTGTAGGTCTGGCCTTGCTGCAGCAGTGGCGAGGTGAACTTCTCCGGCCCGTCGGTGACGACGACATTGTGCGGCGCGCTGTCGTGGTTGGTCCACGTCACCGTGTCGCCGACAGCGATGGTCAGCTCGGCGGGCGTGTACTTGTAGCCCATGATCTCGACCGTCTTGGTCGCGGCGGGCTGGGCAGCGGCCGGTGCCGCCGCCTGGACCGGCGCGGCCTGCAACGGAGCGGCCAGCGCGGGCAACTCCGGCACGGCGAGCGCGTCGTTCTGGGCGGCGAGGCCGACCTGAGCAGGCGCCGGGTCCGTACGAACCGGGGCAGCCAACGTGAACAACGCGAACAGCGATCCGGCGATCGCCACTACGGCGAGCGCGCCGAGCAGGCGGCCGCGGTACGTGGTCCGCTCGCCAGGCGGATCGGGCTTGTCCATCGGGTGTTCTCCTCTCACAGGGACACATCACCGGCCGGGATTGGCGGTGACGAGCAAGCTCGCCGCGACGAGAACGGCGACAACGAGGACGGTCTCCACTGCGACCGAATAGACGAACGGGCGCACGGTCGCGGAATCGCCGCGTAACACCACAGCGAAGTCGAGCCGTCGTTTGACCCAGCGTTTGCTCAGCTGGGCGGCGCCGAGGATGACTGCGAAGACCGCGAGTTTGATCAGCAGCAGCCTGCCGTAGCCAGTGGTCACGAGGACGTCCAGCGACGGCAGCAACTGCAGCGCCAGCACGGTTCCGGCCGACGCGATGACGATCACGCTGATCATCGCCAGCCTGGAGTACTTGGGCGTCACCGTGGCCAGTTCGTCCGGCTGCCGGCGGGGCAGGACGCCCAGCAGCAGGAAAACCAG
The DNA here is from genome assembly GCA_000720375.1 of Rhodococcus rhodnii. Lineage (GTDB taxonomy): Bacteria > Actinomycetota > Actinomycetes > Mycobacteriales > Pseudonocardiaceae > Kibdelosporangium. Next base: position 173,474 of record JOAA01000009.1, read on the forward strand.
TCCGCCGAACCACGCGCAGACTCCGGCCAGGTGCGCCAATGCGGCTATCTCGGCGACTGTCTTGTCAGGCGCGTCAACGGCATGCCCGGTGAGTCCCGCGGTGCGTAACAGGCCAAGTGCGACCGCGCCCGCGCCGACGCGCCAGGCCGCGGACCGAGCAGCTTTTTCCCTGCGCTGCAACAGGTCGGCGAGCACGACCATAGCGAGCACCCACAACAGGGCCTTGGCGAACCATACGCGTCCAACTTGGACACTGAGCAACTGCTGGAGAGCTGCCAGGTTGATCGGCTGCTGGGTCACCCACGCCGCCTGGAACGCGATCGCGGCCAGTGTGCCTGCCAGACCGAGGAACCAGCCGATGGCCAGCAGCCTTCGCGTCCGGGGATCGTTGCCGCCGTTCGGCCACAGCAGCGCGACGAACAGGCATCCGCCGACGAACAAGGTGATCCCGAGGTAGTCCAGCACGCGGGCGAAGACGTACAGCTCGCGTGCCGAATCGGCGACGTTCATCGCGGAGTGCTTGTCGTAGTCGGTGTCGGTGTCGGTGTCGGGAGCTGGCAGTCGGTGCCCAGCAACGGATCCGTTACCGGGGCCAACGGCTCGGTCGGCAGGCCGAGCAACCCGGTGAGACCGCCGACCGTTCCGTCCACTGTGTCCACGAGTGTCCTGAGCAGACCCGGATCGCACGGCGGCAGGGCCGGGGTCGTTGTTGACGGCGGCGCGGAGGGTGGCGTTGAGGGATGCCAGGTGTGTGGTGGCGGTGTCAGGGCCGGAGTCGTCGGGTCTGGGCGTCCTTGAATTGGTTGGGGTGCAACGACTCCGCCACCGCCCACGGAACCGCCGCCGACAGGTTGAACAGGGACGGGCTGCTGCTGGGTGGTCTGCGTCCGCGTGGTCGGTGTCCGAGTAGGCGGGGTCGTCTGGGCCTGTGCCGTGTCACCGGGTTGCTGGCGCAGACCGAGGCCGGACGCGAAGCCGAGCACCACGACCACCGTGCCGACCAAGCCTGCCGCGACGAAGTGTTCCCGCTTGAGTCCGGTCGCCATCAGATGTCCCCTAGAGGTCTCGACCGTGTGGAGTACGGCGAAGTAGACCAGCCGGGCTCATTGCTGCGCGTAGCGATCCGATGACTCAACGGTAAAGCTGGTCGCACGATCGGTTGATCACTGGGGTGAGATCCAGGACACACCTGGTTAACAGCAGACTGGATCGCATGAGATTTGGCGTGTTCTTGCTGGCAGGTCGGTTCCCGGCGCAAGACGACCGGGACGCTTTGCGGCGTGCGTCGGACGCCGTGGTGTGGGCTGAGCAGGCGGGATTCGACGACGTGTGGATCGCCGAGCACCACTTCATGTCGTACGGCGTCTGTCCATCGGCGATCACGTTCGCGGCGCATGCCTTGGGGCGCACGGAAAGGATCACGGTCGGCACGGCGGTCAGCGTGCTGTCGACGACCCATCCGGTGATGCTCGCCGAGCAGGTGACCATGCTCGACCAGATGTCTGACGGGCGGTTGCACCTCGGCGTCGGGCGCGGCGGCCCGTGGCGTGACCTCGAGGTGTTCGGCACCGGGCTTGACCGGTGGGAGAACGGGTTCGCCGAAAGCCTCGACCTGCTGATCGACTGCCTGAGCGAACCGTGGGTGAAAAGCACGGGCCGGTTCGAGTTCCGCGAGGTGCCGATGGTGCCGAAACCTGGGAAGCGGCCGCGGCTGACGGTCGCCTGTACGTCACCGGGAACAATCGAGGTGGCCGCGCGCCGAAACCTGCCGATGTTGCTGGGGATGGACCTCGACGACACCCGTAAAGCCGCGATGATCGATTCCTACCGGCAGGCTGGCGGCACAGCAACGGAGCACATCGGAGCCGTGCTCACCCATGTCGCCGACAGTCGGGAGCAAGCTGTCCACGAGCTCAGAACGCTTATGCCGCAATGGCTTGGGCCAGGGCTGAAAGGCTACGTGGCCGTCGATGACCGGCCGCGCACCGAGCGGGATCCGGTCGGCTACACCGAGCACCTGATCGGGATCAGCCCGGTAGGGACCGCCGAGCAGTGCCTGGATCACCTGCGGCGCAACGCTTCCGGCATTGAGCACTACATCCTCATGGTGGACGGGTGTGGCGACCCCCAGCTCACCCGTCGCACCATCGAACGGCTAGGTCACTTGATCGGGGTCGTCTGAACCGAGGCGATCAACCACTGCTCGCCACGCTTGGCGAGGACGAACGTCACCGCACCCTTGTCGGGCAACGGCGCGTTCGGCTCGGTGCGTTCGTCCGATACGTGCTTGGTCGCGGTGACCACGGCGACGTCGGGCTGCACCAGCCACGCGTCGTGAATCTCGATCCTGGTCTGCACCTGGGCGAGCTGTGAGGCCATGGCTTTGTGGTACGTGGCGCGGATGTTCTCGCGGCCGTGCAGCCTGCGTCCGGCGATGTTGACCAGGTTGGCGTCCTCGGTGAGCAGGTCGGCGAAGCCGTCCGGGTCGTTCTGCAGCTTGTCGCTGTTCGCCACGACCTGCTTGATGTCTTCCATGATTCGATCCCTTCAAACGGAGCGTTTCGCTCCGCTAGAGTAGAACCGGAGTGTTTCGCTCCGCAAGTGGTTTATGATCTGGACCATGCCCAGGACTGCCGAAGCCGAACGCAACGACCGAGCGCTGCTCAAAGCGGCCAGAGAGGTGCTCGCCATCGATGGTGTGCACGCCTCGGTCGCCTCGATCGCGGCTCGGGCAGGGGTCGGGATCGGCAGCCTGTACCGCCGTTACCGATCGAAGGACGAGCTGTTCCAGCACCTGGTCGAGGTCGCGCTGGACCAGTGGACCGAGATCGCCGAGCAGGCCATGGCCAAAGACGACCCGTGGGACGGGATCGTGCACTACGTCACCAGCGCCGTCGGCATGGGCTCACTGGCACCGCTGGCCGGGAAGGTCACCATCACCGCGGAGATGGCAGCGAAGAACGCCCGTTCCGACGAGGCTTTCGAGGCGCTCGTCGGCAACGCCCACAAAGCAGGTGTGCTGCGCAAGGACGTCACGCTGGTCGACGTGCTGCTGATCATCGAGCAGCTCACCAAGTCCCCGCTGATCGAACAACTCCAGCAGCAAGGCCGCGACGACATGTTGGAGGCAGCGAGGAACGCACAGCGACGCGTGACCGCCATCGCCCTGGCCGGGCTGCGTCCCAGCGATCAGCCGATGCCCGGCGAACCACCCGGCATGGACTTGTTCACCGAACGCTGGTCTAGCGCTGGTTCCGGAAGATCATGAACAGCAGCCGGAGTCCGATCAGGACGCTGACCACCAGCAGGTTGTAGCCGATCACCTGGTACAGCGTGACTTCGGCGACCAGCCGCGGGCCGCCGGTCGTGCCGAGCAACAGCACAGCCATGATTCCCGTGGTCGCGCCGATGAACGCGAGCAGGCCCTGGTGCACGATGTTGTTGATCAGCTGCCGGTCGCGTTCGTCGGCGAACAGCCGGACGTTGACCGACAGCCTGCCTTCCTCCAGTGCGCCGCCGATCCGGTCGATCCGGCGCGGCAGCCTGCGCAGGACCGGCAGCAACGTCAGCAGTTCCTCGGTCGCGGTCTTGCGCAGCGACGCGGGATCCATTTGCTCGCTGAGCCGAACCCCGGCGTAGGCACGGGATTCCACGACGATGTTGAAGCCGGGTGCCAGCCCGGCGAGCGTTCCCTCCATTGTGGCCAGTGCACGGAACACCGCCGCGATCTCCGGCGGCACGCTCAGCCCATAGGTGGTGACCAGGCGGAACAGGTCCGTGAACATCTCGACGTCCGGCGCGGCGCCGCCGGCGAAGTGCCGGGCGATGAACTGGCCAAGCGCTCGTTCGAGTTTGAGTTCGTCGATGTCGTCCGGCCGGGACACCACCTCCAGCAGCCCGTCCCGCAACGCCGCGGGGTCACCGCGATCGATGGCCACCAAGAGGTTCTGCAGGCCCGTGCGCAGCGAGCCGTCCAGCCTGCCGACGGATCCGAAGTCGAGCAGGCCGAGTGTGCCGTCCGCCAGCAGCATCACGTTGCCCGGGTGCGGGTCGGCGTGAAAGACGCCGTTGCGCATCACCTGACGCAGCAAGCAATGCAGCAGGGACCGGGCCAGCTCGGTCCGGTCGAGTCCACGTGCGTCGATCTCGGCGGCGGCCGACCCGAGCGGTGTGCCCACGAGCCGGTCCATGATGAGCACCCGCGTAGTGGCCCGCTGGACAGTCGGGACGCGGACGGTCGCGTCGGCCGAGATGGCCTGGATGTTCTTGGCTTCGACGCGGAAGTCGAGTTCCTCCATCAAGTTCTTGGCGAAGCCGTCGGCAAGGGCGAGCACGCCAAGACGCCGCGCCCACTGCGTTCGCTCCTCGAGGGTCCGGGCCAGGCGGTACATGATGTCCAGGTCCCGTTCGACGATCGCGCCGATCCCGGGCCGCTGGACCTTCACGACCGCGTCCGTGCCGTCGATCAGCTTTGCCTTGTACACCTGCGCGACCGACGCACTGGCCAACGGCGTGGCGTCGATTTCGGCGAACACTTCGTCCGGCTGGCCGAGTTCGTCGCTCAGCACCTTGTCGATCTCGTCGCGGGGCGCGGGGGAGACCTGGTCCTGCAGCCTGCTCAGCTCCTCGACGAACTCCGGCGGCAGCAGATCGGCACGAGTGGACAGGACCTGACCGAGCTTGACGAACGTGACGCCGGCTTCCTCAAGGGCCTGACGCAGCGACCGGGCGAGCTGCGCCCGCTTGATCGGGTCGCTGGTCCGCAGCCTGCCGCGAAGCGCCGGGCCAAGGCCGTGCCGCAGGGCGATCCGGGTGATCTTCGAGTAGCGCCGGGCCCGGCTGATCCGGCCGGGAATCGACCGCAGCCCGCCGACGAACCACATCCCGGTGCCGCTCGGCTTCATCACTTCGAGCACGAACAGGATCGCGACCGCGACAAGCAGCGTGCCGCCGAAGATCGGGATGATGAACAGCAGGGCGATCGGCTCGCTGCCGGGAGCGACCACGGGTGCCTGGCCGCCGATGTATCCGGCGACGCTCCACGCCGCCGCCGCGGCGATCGCCGCCCGGATGAGGCCGACCCGGACCCCGAGCACCTTCCTCGCCCCCGCGATCAGGATCCACGTCACCAGCCCGAACCCGATCACCCCGACAAGGCCTAGCAGCACATACCCCATGACAGGCACCCAACCAGACACACGCCGCGCGCACCGTCGCGGCACCCGGAAATCCCACCGAGGTCTTGCCCGGTCACTCCCGGGAGTGAGACGTGGTGAGCGGGCCCATGTGAAGATCGAGCCGTGGCGGGAGTGTTCAGTGCTGTGCTTGGGCCGGTCGGCAGGCGGCTGACGTATCGGCGCTGGACGTACCTGGTGCTCGGGGCGACCTTGATCGTTCCCTTCACGCTGGCGGCCGTGGCGATCGTGCCGCCGGTGCTGCACCTGCTGCTGCCCAGCGACACCGCCGAGCAGCCCCTGGTCGTCACGGTCACGATGATCGTCGCGATCCTTGCCTGGGCGGCGGGGACTTCGTTCATCCCGGCTGTCCGGGTGGTCGAAGGCACAGCGGCACGCGAATTGTTGGGCGCGGGAGTGCCCGTGCAGGCGTCGATGCGCGCGACCAACCTGGAGGCGCGGTGGAAGACGTGCCAGTGGTTTCTCGTGCACATCGTCATCGGGACGGCGATCGGCGGGTTCACGCTGTACGTCCCGATCGCTTTGCTGCAGTCGTTCGTGGCGCCCTTCACCGGTGAGTGGCTGCTTGTCGGTGACGCGAACCTGCGGGTGCCGGTCGGCTGGCAGTCGGCATGGATCCCGGTGGCCGCGATCGTCAGCTCGATCGTGCTGGTGCACCTGGTGAATCTGGCCGGGGTGGGCCTGACCAGGCTGTCGCAGGTCCTGCTCGGCCCGACGCCCGCGGACCACCTCGCCGAGCTCAAGCACCGAGCCGAGCGGCTCGCCGAGCGCAACCGGCTGGCCAGGGAACTGCACGACTCCGTCGGGCACGCGCTGAGCGTGGTCACCATCCAGGCCAGTGCCGCGGGCCGGGTGCTGGCCAAGGACCCCGAGTTCGCGCAGCGTGCGCTGTCGGCGATCGAGGAGGCCGCCCGGGACGCGCTCGCCGACCTCGACCACGTCCTCGGCCTGCTCAGGGAGGACGAGCCCGGCACGCAGCCGCAGCACACGTTGGCCGACCTGGACGACTTGCTCGGGACCATGCGGCTGGCGGGCGTCACGGTGCAGACCGAGATCTCCGGGGATGTGCCCGGTCTGCCGTTCGCGGTGTCCACCGAGGCCTACCGGATTGTGCAGGAATGCCTGACGAACGCGTTGAAGCACGCGGGCAAGGTCAAGGTGACGTTGGTGGTCAAGGCAGGCAACGACGTGCTCGAGGTCGAGGCGGCCAACCCGCTGACCGGGCAGGCGCAGGCAAGCCGGGGTGGCCGGGGGCTCGCGGGCATGCGGGAGCGTACGACCGTCCTTCGTGGACAGATCAAGGCCGGCCCGGACAACGGGACGTGGCGGGTGAAGGCGAGGATTCCGCTATGAGGTTGGTGCTGTGACAGTGAAGGTGCTGCTGGTCGACGACGAGGAGCTGATCCGGGCTGGGCTGCGGGCGATCATCGACACCGAGCCCGACCTCGCCGTGGTCGGCGAGGCCGAGGACGGCGCCGATGTGCTGCCGTTGGTCACCAAGCTCAAGCCGGACGTGGTGCTGATGGACGTCCGGATGCCCGCGGTCGACGGAATCCAGGCCACCAGGCACATCATCGACCGCGTGCCGGACGCGCCGAAGATCATTGTGGTGACGACGTTCGAGAACGACGACTACGTCTACGACGCGCTTCGGGCCGGTGCGAACGGTTTCCTGCTCAAGCGGGCCCGGCCGGCCGAGATCGTGCGGGCGATCCGGGTCGTGGTCGCGGGGGATTCGTTGCTGTTCCCGGAGAAGATCCGCGTGCTCGCCGGGCAGCGCGGGCTGGGACCCGGCCGGTCAGGCCTGCGGGAGGCAGGCCTGACCGACCGGGAGGCCGAGGTGCTCCGGCTGATGGCGACCGGTCTGTCCAATGTGGAAATATCGGAGCAGTTGTTCGTCAGTGTGCAGACGGTGAAAACGCACGTCGGCAACGTGCTGTCCAAGCTGCACGCCCGGGACCGCACGCAGGCCGTGATCACCGCCTACGAATCGGGTTTCGTCACGCCCGGCTAGCGCCGTGCCTCCGCCCAGGCCCGGCTCAGGCGGTTGACCAGTTCGGTGAGGACATCGTCGGGGAACGCGAACGGGAACCGGATGAAGTTGTCGTGCGCGCCGGACGGATCCGTTGCCGCGCCGGGCACGACCTCGACTCCGTGCCGCAACGCGACCTGCGCGAAGATCCGCGCGTCGGTGCCGGGCAGCTCGATCCACAGCGCGGACCCGCCATCCGGTGTACGCCAACGCCATTCGGGCAGGTGCTGGGTGAGCAGCTCACGGGCCCGGCCGAGCCGATCCCGCAGCTCGGCGACCCGCGCGCCGGCCAGCTCGGGCAGTTGCGGCAGCAGCCGTGCCGCCAACGCCTGATCCAGCACCGGGCTGCCGAGATCCGCGAGCGCCTTGTGCCGGGCAAGCCGCTCTGCCGTCTCGATCGACGCGCGCACCCAGCCGATCCGCAGGCCCGCCCACACGGACTTGGCCAGCGAACCGATCGTGAGCACTTCCGCGTTGCTGTTGGCGAACGCGCCGATGGGCGGCGGAGCGCCCTCGGCCGCGCCGACGGTGTACGCGTGGTCCTCGACGACCGGGACGGCGTACCGCGCGGCGAGTTCCACGATCCGACGGCGGCGGCTCGTGGACATCAGGATGCCGGTCGGGTTGTGGTACGTCGGCATGACGTACAACAGATCCGGCTGGTGCTCGGCCATCGCGCGGCCCAGCTGATCCGCCCGGATGCCCTCGTTGTCCAGCTCCACGCCGACCAGGCGGACACCGGTCGCCCGGAACACGTCCAGGCAGCCAGGCCAGCTCGGCGTCTCCACGACCGCGGTCCAGCCCCGCCGCAGGTACATCTGGGTGATCAGGCCGATCGCCTGCTGCGCGCCGGTGGTGATGACGACTTGCTTCGGTTCCGTGGGCATGCCTGTGGCCGTCAGATGTCCGGCGACCGCCGAACGCAGCTCAGGCAGGCCGGCCGGGTGGTACCCCGACCCGTTGAGCAACGCGGGCAAGTCCGCGTGCACCAGATCGAGCAACGCCCCACGCAGGTGCGGCGCGCCAGGGTCGAACGCCCTGGCCAGCGAGATGATCTCGCCTGCCCCTTCGTTCGTGCGATTGATGATCGGTGTCGCCCGGCCGAACACCCGCCCTTCCACACTCGGCCGGAATCCTGGCGGACGGACGACGCGCGTCCCACTGCCTCGCCTGCTGTCGACAAGGCCGATCGAGCGCAGTTCGTCGTACGCCGACACCACGGTCGCGCGGCTCACGGCAAGAGCCCGCGCCAGATCACGTTCGGACGGTAACCGCTCACCGGCATGCAGGTCGCCTGCGTGGATGGCTCGGCGCACGGCCTCAGCCAACCTCCGGTACAGCGGTGCCCGTCCGGCTGACGTGCTCGTCCAGTCGCCGAGTACCTCGACGAGGTCGGAGCCGTCGGTCAAACGGTCCATTGCTCCCCCTGAATGGCCCGCGATCCAGGCCAAAACTCCCTCTACTCGGTGCCAACCTTTTCCACACTGATCGGTTTTCTGGTGGGTTCGTTAGCACCTAACGAGAAGAGTTCTGCCGGGTTGGTGCCATCAGGCAACAGGCTGGCGCACCTGCGTCTGCCCGCGAGCCGTCCGACCACGCAAAACGTCGATCCGGTCGGATCCGGGGCGGCCGAGCACCCAGCTCGAACCCGGGACCGACTTCGCCTGCTTCTTCAACGGCGCGAGCAGAGCGGACGCCTCGCGGTAGGACGAAACACTGTTCACCGCGCAGACCAGCGAGGCGAGCGACACCGTCACCGGCATGCCCTCGATCGACCATTCGGTGTCCAGCAGCACCCCGGCGAGTGCCGAGATCTCGTCAAGGTCGGTGACCAGCAGGAAGTCGTCCCCGCCGACGTGCCCCACCAACACGTTCGGCATCTTCGAGCTGGCTTCGGTGATCGTCCGGCCGAATGTCCGGATCAGGTCGTCGCCCGCGGCGAAACCCAGTGAATCGTTCACGATCTTGAAGGAGTCCACGTCCAGCCACGCGATGACGAACATCTGGCCGTCGGAGATCCGCCGGTCGATCTCGCGGGCCACCGCGTCCGTGCCCGGCAGCCTGGTCAACGGGTTGAGCGCGGCGGCCTGCTCGACCTTCATGTCCGCGACACCGCGGATCACGTCGCTGGCGCGGACCACGCCGACACACCGGCCGCTTTCATCGGTGACCACCACGTCGTCACCGGTGCGCTCCCAGTCGGTGTCGCCGACGAGTTCGAGCAGCTCCATGCCGGTCGCCTCGCGGTCGATCATCAACGGCTTGTCCGCGTGCCGCGCGGCCGCGCGTTTGGCGTGCAGCGCGTGCCCGTACGGCCCGGCCACGATGAGCAGGAACCGGCTGCGGTCGATCGACCACTGCGGCCGCCACGCCTCGTCGACCAGCACGACACCGTTGATGTCCGGTCGTTCGGCGAGCGTGGCCCGGACCTCCTCGGCCGTCGCGGCCACGGGGAGCATCAGCGCAGGGTGCATGAAGTCGGTGACCTTCGGCGGCTTCACGGCCGTCGCGCGCCGTTCCGCGGCCTCCGCCAGCGCCTGGGTGCGCTTGGGGTCGTCGATCGACGCGGCGAGGTACTCGCCCTGTGCGGCACGCACTCCGAGTCGGCTCAGCGTGACGAGCTGGTTGTCGTTGGTCACGTTGACCGCCGTGACCCTGGCCTCGGTGCGCGACGCGAGGCGGACGACCGCCTCGAGCATCGCGGCGGCGGCCGGGTCGTCCGGGTTCATCAGCATCTTGGAGTGGATCTTGAACATGTCCGGTGCGGCCTCGGCCAGCAGGGCGAGCGGCGCGTCGCCGTCACCGATGCCGTCCAGCGCGATCCGGAAGCCCTCGGCCCGCAGCTTGGCGATACCCGCCAGCAGGTCGACCCGGCGGGCCTGGCAGAAGGGCGGGCCGATCTCGAGCACGACGTCACGGCTGTGCCGTCCGGTGTGCCGCAGTACGGGCAGCAGGTAGTGCAGCAGGTCGTCGGTGCGCGCCGCCGTCGAGGCCAGGATGTTCACGTGCAGCGGGATCGACGGATCCTGCTCCTCCGACGCGAGCAGGGCGTGCCCGGCAAGCGCGATATCGGTCTGGGTCAGCTGTCCGGCCCGGCTGGCGGCCTTGAACAGGCCGTGGATGTTGCCGGTGGATGGTACGGGCAGCGCCTCGAGGGCGATCACACGGCCAGTACGGGTGCTGAGCAACGGCTGGAACGCGAAGCTCACTTCTTGAGTCGCGGACACGGGACACATTCTGCCGAATGAGTTCACGTTTCGTCGATTTCGTCACCCAGTGTTCACGTGGCGGACGCGGACAATCACCGATTTGGCGCAAACCAGGCGCACCCGGCCGGATGCTTTGCGGAAGATCCGGAGCATCGCTGTGATCGTCGCGCCCGGATCGTCCCGGCCGGAAAGATACCCACGCTGTGCGTCCGGCGGTAGGTCAAAAAATAACTCGAAGAAATCGCGTGTCTCGGTGGCCGACAACGACAGCAATGCTTCAAGGCCGCAGTGCCGCAGGAAATGCACGAACCGGGCGCGGGACGGCCACAACGCGGGCCACGGGTCCTCACCAGCGGCGATCGCCGCCGCGATGCGTGGTGCCAGCCGAAACGCCTCGCCGACGCTGTACCCGGCCGCCGGATGGACGAACCCGGCTGCGGCACCGAACGGCAGGACCGGTTCGCGTTTCGGCTTCGGCACATCAAGTGGGAAACGCACACGTTCCACATCGGGTGAGTCGATCTTTATCCCGTACGGCGTGAGACGTTCTCGCAATGCCTCACGGAGGGTTCGGAAATCCATCGCCGGACGGCGCGCCAGCGCGGTCTCTTCCAGGAGGACTTTGCCTTGGCCGAGCGGCATCGCGTAGAGGAACGTGTTGTGATCACCGCGCCAGTCCATGAAAATCGCTTCGCCCGGCGCGACAATCGGCGCCGCGACTTCCTCGGGCACGATGATGCCGTACGCGGTCTGTTCCGCGGTGCCGCCGCGCGAACCCATGGCGTTCACAACGGTTTTCGCCGCGAACGTGCGGCCGTCGGCGAGCTCGAGTCCCTTGTGGTCAGCCTTGACCACCCGGCCGGTGATGACCGTGACGTTCTTGGTCAGCACCGCCATCAGCCGGTCGTTGTTCAGGATCGCGTACCGACGGGCGATCACGTGCGGCTTGTTGGTATAGGCACGGACGACTTTCGGCTCGGCCGCGGTGACATCCGGTGGCAGCATGGCCAGCTCGTCACCCCATAGGCCGTATGTGGCAGGCCAGGTCCGCAGGGGATTCGGCGCCACGATCGCGGTCTGCAGCCCCAGTCGGGCACAGTGCGCGGCGAGCGCCCACCCCGACGGCCCGGCGCCCGCGATCATGACATCGGGCATATCCCGATTGGACCATGGCCGTGTTTCCCGCTTGGTCGGGGGATAGTGGACTACCGTGCGGTCATGAGTGATCCGAGGGAGGAACGGCGTTCACATGGAGCGCCCGCGGTGGCCTTCGACCTGGCCGCGAGTGAGTTCCGGGTGGACAGGGACCGGATCGCCGGCTCGCCCTTCTTCGCACGACTCGGTGGCGTCACCCAGGTGGTGAGCGCGAGCGGCTCGGGACTGTTGCACAACAGGCTGACCCACAGCGTGAAAGTCGCACAGGTCGCGCGGGCCATCGCCGAGCGGTTGTGCGCCGAGTATGTCTCGCTCATCGACGCACTCGGCGGTTGCGACCCGGACGTCGTGGAGGCGGCGGCGCTGGCCCACGACCTCGGCCACCCACCCTTCGGGCACCTCGGTGAACAAGTGCTCGACCGGCTGGCACGCCACCGCTTCGGCCTGGCGGACGGCTTCGAGGGCAACGCGCAGTCGTTCCGGATCGTCACGACGACTGACGTCGGTGGCCCGTCGGCGGTTGGTTTGGACCTCACTGCGGCCGTGCGGGCGGCGATGCTGAAGTACCCGTGGACCCGGCTGCACCACCCCGAACCGCATCCCCGGTTCATGGCCGAACCTCCCCGAGGCGCGTCCGAGCCGTCTGACGCGCCAGGGACGGGCTCGGGCAAGTTCTCGGCCTACGTGACCGAACTGGACGACCTCGAGCAGGCGCGTGCGCCGTTCGAAGGCCGGTTGGCCGACTGGCAGCAGACGATCGAAGCGTCCGTTATGGACACTGCGGACGACATCGCCTACGCGATTCACGACATCACCGACTTTCACCGGATCGGGGTACTGCAGCACGCGCCCGTCGCGGCCGAACTCGGGCAGTGGCAGTCGAACGCGGCGACGTTGGCGTGGCTGTCCGATGAGGAGGTTCGTCGCCAGGAACGACTGCCTGGCCGGTCCTTGGAGTTGCTGCGTCGACGGATGCACGAGAAGGACTCGTGGATTGTCAGCGATGACGCGTTCCACTCGGCTGTGGCCCGGGTCCGGGCCGAGCTTGTCGACGAGTTGCTGTCGTCGCCCTTCGACGGGTCGGTGGAGGCCGAACAAGCGGTGGCTCGGTTCTCCATGCGGTGGACTTCGCGGCTGGTCGAGGAGATGTCCGTTGTGGAGGATCCGTCGACCCGGTCCGGGCACGTGCTGCTGGGTGGCGAACAGTGGCACGAGGTGCAGGTCTTGAAGTTCCTGCACCGGAAGTTCGTGCTGCTGCGGCCGGATCTGGCTTTGCACCAGCGTGGCCAGGCCCGGCTGGTGACCAACCTCGTTGAGGCGCTTGACCAGTGGCTGGGCGACCGGTTCGAGGCCGACCGGTTGCCTCGGCGACTGCATGACCTCGTCGAACTGGCCGTCGCCGAGTATGAGGCGTTGGCCCGTTCGGAGCCCACTGTTCTGGTTGGGGCGACAGGGGATGCTCCTCAGGGCCGCGATGCCGTGCACGCGCTGGCTCGTGGGCGGGCGGTCATCGACTTCGTGTCCTCGTTGACGGACAAGCAGGCAGTGTCCTTGATGGACGCGTTGTCGGGACGGAGTGCTCAGCCTTGGTCTGACGCCTTCGTGCTGTGATACGCGGCGTGGACCGCGAAGGCGATCCATTCCGGGTTGTCCCAAGTGCTCCAGCGTTTCCGGGCGTCCTGCTCGATGGCCGCAACGGCCTCATCGGCCGGTAGTTCGAGGGCCCGGGTGCGGATGTGCGTGAGATAGTCGCGGATTTCGACCAGGAGTTGCGCGTCGGCGATTTCACCGTGGCCAGGGACGACGATCGCGGGGTTCAAGGCCAGCAAGTCGTCCAGCACGCTGATCCATCCGGCGATGTCGACGTCCGTGTCGTGCGGCGGAAAGTACGGTGCGATCGGGAACATGCGGGTTTCGGCTAAGTCGCCGGTGAACAGCACGCGGCCGTCGACCAACACCGTCTGGTCGGAACTCGTGTGCGCCGGGCCTCGGTTGTGCAGCGTGACCGTGCGTCCGCCGAGGTCGAGCTCCGCTTGTGGACCGTCGTAGGTCACGTCCGGTTCGGTCAGTTCGACGTCCTTGAGCTGTGTGGCGTAGGAAGGGCTCAGGCCGCTGAACATCGCGAGGTACGCGGCGCCTTTGCGGTGCAGTTCGTCGCGTTGGGCGCGGTTGTAGACGATGGTCGCGGCGCCTTTGAACGCTTGTGCGCCGAAGCCGTGTTCGGGGTGGAAATGCGTGGTCGTCAGGAACAGCCGGCGGTCGTTGGCCAGACGTTTGGCTTGGCCGAGCACGTATTCGCCGTTTCGAGGGCCGAGGCCGGTGTCGATGATCAAGGCCGCGTGATCGCCCACTACGATGCCGACGTTCGGCACGAGCGGCACCCGGCGATCAGGGATGACGAAAACGCCATCGGCCACCTCGACGGGCTCGCCGCTGACGATCGGTTCCGGTGCACTGCTCACGTCTGGTAATGCGGCCACCGCACTGCCCCAATCTGATCGGTGTTCAGATGCTCGTCCGACGGTAGCACGAATCTGAACACTGCTAAGATCGCGGGCGTGGGCTATCACCATGGTGACTTGCGGGCAGCGCTGCTCGACGCCGCCGAATCGCTGGTACGGGAGCGCGGCGTCGACGGGTGGTCGCTACGGGAGGTGTCAGCGCGAATCGGCGTCAGCCCCAGCGCGGCCTACCATCACTTCAAGTCCCGTGACGCGTTGGTCGGCGCCTTGTCCGCGCAAGTGCTTGCCCGGCTGGGGGAGCGGGTGCGGAAGGCCGCCGCGCGTGCCCGTGGTCAGCGGGACGATCCACAGTCGCGAGTGATCGCGCTGTGCCGGTCGTATGTCCGTTGGACCGTCGAGGATCCGTCGGTCGCAGGCCTCACGTTCGGCGCACACCACGACGAGGCCGAGACACCGGTTTCCCCGCATCCCCACGATGTGCTGGCCGCGGAGTTGGACAGGCTTGTCGAGGCCGGTGGCTTGACTGTGTCAGCCCGCACCGGTGCCGAGTTCGTCGTCTGGCCGGCGGTGCATGGACTCGCCACCCTGCTCCGAGACGGCCTGATGCGCCTGGACAACGCACGCGACGTTGACGCACAAGTGGAACGGCTGATTCGCGCGGTTCTCACCGGACTGCGAGAAGAAACTTCTCCTCATCGGCCCCAAGCGCGCTCGGCGCATACCGAGCACCTTGCGGCGGACCGATGACGCGTTCGAGGTAGCCGTTGTCCAGCAACCATTTCACGTTCAGCGGGCTCGGAGCTCCGGGCACGTGCTCGGTCTTGAGCTGGTACTGCCAGCCGTGGCCGGGCTGGGCGAACCACGGCGCGATCGGGCCGGAGTCCACTGTGAACGATCTGGTGACGCGGTATGCGCGGTAGTTGCAGTACGCGGCCGGTGTGCTGACGAGACTTTGCGGTGGGATCGAACGGCTCGCGTACGGCGATCCGATGGGCGCGAGGTATTGGCCGAACTCGCTGCCGTACCGGTCGATGAGCTGACCGTTGACGAGCTTTGTCCTGAAGATCAACGGCTTTCCGTCAGGCCCGATGACGTAGCCGTCCGCGGGCGGGTAACGCCACCAGTTCGCCGCGGAATCCCAGTACCGGTCGAAGAACTGTTGCTGGGACAGGTGTCCTGTGCGCTGATAGCCGAACAGTTGCCGGCCCACCGCGCCCCGGTCCGGCAGTACTTCCGGGCCGAGCCGGGGATCGTCCTGGAAATGGGTCGCGGAGCATTCGGTGGATGTGACCGCTGCCGCCGGTGTGACCGGTACGACGAGGGCTGCAACAGTCAGGACAACGATCGCAAGATGGCGTAGCCAGGTCATGCGTCCACTTCACTCGCGCCGCCACCACGTTGTCGATAACTCGGGGGTGTGATGGCAGCGTCCGAACGAGTGGCTTTCAGAAGCGCAGTGCGCGAAGCCGGAACTCATCCGTCCGGGTCCCACTCAGCAACTGATCCAACCTACCGGTCAGCACGTAGGTGCCGCATCGACCGCGGGCCATTGTCGTCGGTGCCGGGTCAGGCCAGGGGAGGGACTCTCTGACGGTTGCGGTGCGCCACCCGTCGGTCGAGCTCAGCCGGAGTACGCGGTTGGCGCGGGTGTTGTCAATGCCGTCGAGCGTGGTGGCTCCGGTGAGCAACAGGCCGTCAAGGGCGCCGATGGGTTCGGTCACGGTGACTTGAGCGAGGTTCGCCGGATCACGCAACGGGATTCGCCACAGACTCCGCCCGGCCGAATGCGCGACGAGCAGAAAACCGCCCGGGTGCCACACGATTCCGTTCGCGCCGTTGCCTGAACCCGCGGGCATCAGACGGTCGTCGCGGATCAGGATCGATGGCGAGCCATAAGGTGGCACGCGGTAGACGGCTCCACTGCGCGAGTCGGTGACGTACGCGGTGCCGTCGGGTGCCACGGCAACGTCGTTTCCGAAGTGCGGCCGCTGCGGGTCGAGCGCGGCGAGATCGACGTACCTGATCTGCCTGCCGGAGTAGAGGTCGTAGATGCCGAGACCGGCTGTCTTGCCGATGGTCTCCGGCGTTGAGCGGTCGCCGATGCCGATGTCGCCGTTCACCGCGAGCACCTTGCCGCGGTCGACCGCGAGGCCCATGGTGGTGATGAGTTTGGGATCGTTGACGAGGGTTCGCACCGATCCGTCCGCTTGGACCACGGAAACCGTGCCGTGGGTGACGGATCCGACCAGGAACCTGTCCCGCCGACCGTCGTAGGCAATGCCTTCGGGGTGCAGCGTGGGACCGTTGCCCAGAACGAAGTCCGGGCATGGCCGGTTTTCCGCCGCAGACGCCGGGACCGGGATCGCGGCAACCACGATCAACGCGAGCACAACGGACCGCAACCCTCGTCGTCTCATGTGAGCAACGTAGCCGTGGCGCCTACCTGGGCATACCGACGAAGGTACCGTCGCAGCGCAGTATTTGTGTCAGAACGCCATTGTTGAGCCGGGTCACCGCGGACACCGGCGGGGCACCGAAGAAGCAGATGGTGTCCTCCAACGGGTTGCCGACCACGCCGAACGTCATGTCCTTCGAGACGAAGATCGAGAAGTCCCGGTAGGGGTAGTGGCTGTACTCCCATCCTTCGAGGTCTTCGACATCGACGACCCGATGCGGCCGGTACTGCGCCGAGGGGTGCCAGACATCGTGATGGAACATCGAATCCCAGTACTCCACGCACTCCCGCAACACGTCACACACCAACTGCGCCACCGGTTTCAGCGGAATTGGTCCGTCACGTGGCAGCGACCACGTGATCGATGGCACGGGCTCTGTGAACGCGGGCATGGCCTTGGCGTCGAAGTCGAATTCCGCGACGAACTCCAGCCACACCTCGCGCCGGAGATCGACTTCCAACTCCGCCCACGCGAACTGCTCCACCGTGCAGAACCTACCTCACCAGGTCAGTTGCTTTCGTTCCGTGACCACATGTGGCAACGGAGTCACTCATACGGCTGCTATTCCCTGAGTGTTCCGGGACATAACGTCTGCGCGATCCGGGGTTGACCCCGGTTTCATCCGCGTGTGTCGGGGCACGCGTTGGAATTGCTGGGAGGGGACTAGTGCGTGCGCCCATTCGGCCGAGTCGAAGATTCTTGGCCGCCTCACTGGGAGTTGTGCTTTCGCTGAGCATCGTTTCGCCTGCTGCCGCGTGGCCGGATCCGGCCGGCAAGGCCGCTGACAACGCCGGCAAGCAGATTTCCGCTTTACAGGAGCTCAAACGGTCGCAGTCGGCCGTCGAATCCAAGCTGGACACCTCGCTTCTCGTCGCCAAGCGCAGCACCGAGGCCGCCGGGCGCGGGATGCGAGCGGCGCTTCCGGCGTTGCAGACCGGCGTGGGGGACCGGGTCACTGTGGACATCCGGGGCAGTGCTTCCACTGACCTCCTTGACCACCTGCGCAAGGTTGGCGCGGGCATCCGTGCTGTGTCCGAGCACTACAGCTCGGTACGGGCCGAGGTGCCGGTCAGTGCGATGGAAAGCATCGCCTCTCGCAAGGACGTCAAGTTCGTCGAGCCTGCTGTCGGCGCGATGACGGCGAAGCAGCTTGCCGACACGCCCAAGCCGAAGCCCACCAAGGAGCAGAAGGCCAAGCAGGTCACCGAGCGCACCCGGCAGGCGCTGAGCGTGAAGGCCGAGCCCGCGGTCAGTGAGGGCGACCGCGCGCACAATGCCGACAAAGCACGGCAGCAGTTCGGGGTCACGGGCATCGGCGTGAAGATCTGCGCGCTGTCCGACGGCATCGACTCGCTTCAGGCCTCACAGGCCGCCGGTGAGCTGCCTGCCGTCGACGTCCTGCCCGGCGAGGGCGGCGATGGTGACGAGGGCACGGCGATGCTGGAGATCATCCACGACCTCGCGCCCAACGCCGAACTCGGCTTCGCCACGGCTTTCCGGTCCGATGCCAGCTTCGCCGACAACATCCGGAAACTCCGTTTCCAGGCCGGCTGCGACATCATCGTCGACGACGTCATCTACTTCAAGGAAGCGGTCTTCCAGGACTGGATCATCGCACAGGCCGTCAACGACGTGACCGCTGACGGCGCTCTCTACTTCTCGAGTGCGGGCAACGAGGGCAACGTTGTCGACGGCACGGCCGCGCACTGGGAAGGCGACTTCGTCGACTCCGGCGTGTCGATCGGCAAGTGGGCGGGCACCGCGCACAACTTCGCGGGCAGCAACGGGGTTCAGATCTACCAGCCGATCTCGGACGCTTCCTCGGCGGGCATCCCGGTTCTGCTGAACTGGTCCGACCCGCTCGGCGCGTCCACGAACGACTACGACCTGTACCTGTTGGACCGTAACGGCAACGTCCTGTCGGCGAGCCAGAACTTCCAGAACGGCACGCAGGACGCCTACGAGCGCGTGAACACTCCGGGCGGCGGCGGGCAGGGCCTGCGCCTGGCGATCGTGAAGTTCAAGGGCGAGAACCGCTACCTCTCGCTGTCCGCGCTGCGCAGCCGGTTCAAGGACACCGCCGGTGTGCTGACCGGATACAACACCCCCGGCGAGATCTTCGGTCACGCAGCGGCCAAGAACGCCTTCGCGGTCGCGGCCGCACCCGCCGCCAAGGCTTTCGGGCGTGCCCTCGAGCCCGGCGACCCGCCGAACCCGACCGGGCCGTTCCCCGGTGCGTTCGGGCCGGCCGCCAAGGTCGAACGGTTCACCTCCGACGGCCCGCGGCGGATCATCTACAACGCCGACGGCACCCCGATCACGCCCGGCGACGTCTCCTCGACCGGTGGCGAGGTGCGCAAGAAGCCGGACCTCACCGCCGCCGACGGTGTGACCACCACGGTTCCGGGCTTTGAGACGTTCTACGGCACCTCGGCCGCGGCGCCGCACGCGGCGGCCATCGCCGGTCTTGTGTTGTCCGGCAACCCGGGGATCGCGCCCGCGGATGTCCGTGAGGCGTTGACCACCACGAGCATCGACATCGAGCAGGCTGGCTTCGACAACCGTGCCGGTTCCGGAATCCTGTTGACCGACAGGGTTTTGGGATACACGGGAGCCAGCCCGCAACCGCTGGCCGAGGCGCAGACGCCGACCGTACGCGCCAACGACGGCGGCAACTTCATCGACCCGGGTGACACCGCGACGGTGACGTTGCCGGTGACCAACCGTGGAGACGGTCTCGCGGCTTCGACGAGCGTCGTGCTGACCTCGCCGACCGCGGGCGTGACGATCACGCCGCGCTCGAAGTTCTACGGCTCGATCGACAAGGGCCAGACCGCGATCAACAACTTCACGTTGACCGTTCCGGCCAGCCACCCGCTGGGCACCCCGGTTCTGTTGGACGCCAAGGTGACCTTCGCCGGTGCCCAGTCACCGAAGACGGCCCGCTTCCCTGTCAAGATCGGGCAACCGTCCACTGTGGTGCATGACTTCGCCTACACCGGTGCGCCACTGCTGATCCCGGACAACGACCCGACCGGCGTCACCGTGCCGATCGAGGTCTCCGGGATCGGGCCGGTCAGCCGGGTGACGTTCTCCATCGACGGCACGGAGTGCACGGCCAACCCGGGCGCCACCACCGTCGGGCTCGACCACACCTTCGTAAGTGACCTTGTCGGCACGTTGCGCTCGCCAAGCGGCGCGACCGCGACGTTGTTCTCCAGCAACGGTTCCAACGGCAAGAACATGTGCAAGGTCGTGTTCGACGACACCGCCGCGCGTGCGTTCCGCGACTCCAGGTCCGAGGACGCGCCGTACACCGGTTCGTGGCGGCCGTTCCAGCCGCTTGAGGGCACTGCCGGCGCGACCGACGGCACGTGGACGCTGCACGTCCGCGACGCCGCCGGACGTGACGTCGGCTCATTGCGTGCGTTCTCGCTGCACGTGTCGGGTTACGTGACCCCGGGTAGCTGAAAGAGCTCGTGAGTGTTTTGGCCGGTTCTAACCGGCCAAAACACTCACGAGGACTCATTCGTGTTCGGCGTGCCGAATCTCTTCACGAATGTCGTGGTACTTGAACCATTCGTAGATGATCAGGGTGATCAGCAAGGCCGTCAGCACGCCGAGGCCGGCCATCGCGGGCACGTAGGACACGAGGGGCACCGCGGCCAGCAGGACGACGCCGAGGATGACTCGTTCGACCTTGAAGACGTGTTTGGTACGCCAGCCGATACCCACATAGGCGAACATGAACAGCGCCACGCCGCCGTACATGGCCCACAGGGGCGGGCCGTAGAGCGGATCGGCGAGCGTGTGACCGTTCTCGCCACCCACGTAGCCGAGGACCTTCTTCAACCCCAGCGCCAGCATCACGATGCCGATCATCAGCGGCAGGTGCAGGTACGTGAAGGCGATCTGGCCCATTCGGACGCGCTCGTCGCCGCGCGCTTCGGCGAGGGCTTGTTCGGCGGCCAGCACGTGGGTGTCGAAGTACGACCACCACAGCGCCCCGGCGATCGCCAGGCCGAGGATCGCGGCCAGGATGATCGGCCACGAAATGGCCAGATGCGTGACACCGACACCGATCGCGACGATGGACTCACCCAGCGCGATCATGATGATCAGCCCGTAGCGCTCGGCGAAGTGTTTGGCCGACGGCAGCCGCCAGCCCTTCGTGCCGATCAGCATCGTGCCGCCGTAGTCGGCGACCACGGCGGCCGCCCAGACAGCCGTCTGCGCCGCACCAGAGAGCTGGGAAGCGACCGCCAGCAAGGCCGTCCCGGCGATCATCGACGGCGCGAACCGGACGAGCTGAGCCCGCAGCTCGGCCTCCTCGCCCGCGGCGATCCAGAACAGCCAGACGTGCACCACCCGTACCAGCAGGTAGCAGAACGCCAGCACCAGCGGTCCGTCCAAGCCGCCGGGCAGGTCGTCGAAGGCCTCGGGGATGGCCAGTGCGAGCAGGAACATCGCCGCCATCGCGGCGAGCATCGCGCTGCGGGCAAGGCCCTCGTCCGCCTTGACCCAATTGGACAGCCAGGAATATCCGATCCACGACCACCAGATCACACTGAGCAGAAGCGCGCCGCGCAGCAGCCCGTGCCAGCTCGGCGCATCCGCCATCAGCGCCGTGACCTGCGTCAACGCGAACACGAAGACCAGGTCGAAGAACAGCTCCAGGTTGGTCGCGCTGGCCCGCTCGCCGACGCGCTCCATCCTGGACCTCAACGGCTTGTTCATGGCCAGAATGGTGACACGGCCGAGGCCGCTCGGCCCGCACTTGTGTTCCGGACATCGCCGCGCAGGGTCCATTGTGGACCGCAGGGGTATCGGATCAGCGGCCGGACGTGGTAGGCCCGAAATTGATTAGCCCGGGTCTGTAAACTCGTTACGGTGGTCGCCGCCGCGAGCCACTCGTCTATGGAGCCTTACTGGTGATCACTGCTATCGACCTGGAGCTGCGTGCTGGCTCGCGCATCCTGCTCTCGGAAACGACGCTGCGTGTCCAGCCTGGCGACCGGATCGGCCTGGTCGGCCGCAACGGCGCGGGCAAGACCACTTCGCTGAAGGTGCTCGCCGGTGAGGGCCAGCCGTACGCGGGCGCTGTCCGGCGCACCAGCGAAGTCGGTTACCTGCCGCAGGACCCGCGTGAGGGTGATCTTTCGGTCACCGCGAAGGACCGGGTGCTCTCCGCACGTGGCCTCGACCAGTTGCTCAGGGACATGGAGAAGGCCCAGTCGGCCATGTCGGAGCTGGTCGACGACAAGGCCAGGGAGGCCGCGGTCACCAAGTACGGCAGGCTCGAGGAGCGGTTCGCCGCACTCGGCGGGTACGCCGCGGAAAGCGAGGCCGCGCGGATCTGCAGCAACCTCGGTCTGGCCGACCGGGTGCTCGCGCAGCCGCTGCGCACGCTGTCCGGTGGCCAACGCCGCCGCGTCGAGCTGTCCCGGATCCTGTTCGCCGCGTCCGATGCGGGCGCGGGCGGCAAGTCGAGCACGATCTTGCTGCTGGACGAGCCGACCAACCACCTCGACGCGGACTCGATCACCTGGCTGCGCAGCTTCCTCAAATCGCACGACGGTGGACTCGTGGTGATCAGCCACGATGTAGAACTTCTTGACGCCGTGGTGAACAAGGTCTGGTTCCTCGACGCCAACCGCGGCGAACTGGATCTGTACAACATGGGCTGGAAGAAGTACCTCGAAGCCCGTGCCACAGACGAGAAACGCCGTCGCCGCGAGCGCGCCAACGCGGAGAAGAAGGCAGGCGCGTTGATGGCGCAGGCCGACAAGATGCGAGCGAAGGCGACGAAAGCCGTCGCCGCGCAGAACATGGCCAAGCGCGCGGAAAAGCTGCTCGCCGGTCTCGAGCAGGAACGCCAGGCCGACAAGGTCGCCAGGATCAAGTTCCCCGATCCCGCGCCGTGCGGCCGGACTCCGTTGACCGCAGAGGGCCTGAGCAAGTCCTACGGCTCGCTGGAGGTGTTCACCGGAGTCGATCTCGCGATCGACCGCGGCTCCAAGGTGGTCGTGCTCGGCCTGAACGGTGCCGGCAAGACAACGTTGTTGCGACTGCTCGGCGGGATGGAACCGGCCGACGCCGGGACTGTCCTACCCGGACACGGGTTGCGGCTGGGCTACTACGCACAGGAACACGAGACCCTCGATCACGAGGCCAGCGTGTGGCAGAACATCCGGCACGCCGCACCGGACACGCCTGAGCAGCAACTTCGTACGCTGCTGGGCACTTTCCTGTTCTCCGGCGAGCAGTTGGACCAGCCCGCGGGGACGTTGTCCGGTGGCGAGAAGACCCGGCTGGCGCTGGCCGGTCTGGTCTCCAGTGCGGCCAACGTGTTGCTGCTCGACGAGCCGACCAACAACCTCGATCCGGCCAGCCGGGAACAGGTTCTGGACGCGCTGCGCCGCTACTCGGGCGCGGTCGTGCTCGTCACGCACGACCCCGGTGCGGTGGAGGCGTTGGAGCCCGAGCGCGTGATCTTGCTGCCGGACGGCACCGAGGATCATTGGTCGGCAGACTATCTTGAGTTGGTCCAGTTGGCCTGAATCCCGCACGGATGCGCCTCGATCATCGGTGATCCACTCGGATGGAGTAGTGCGAGTGGGCGACTTCATGATGTTTTTTCCAACTCGCCTGGCGTTCCGCGCTTCCGTGTTCGATCATTGCGGGCGCAGGGGTCGCATGTGACCCTAGTTACTCGCTACGGAAGGCGGAGACGTGGCTGACCTCAAGAAAGGCGCGCGCATTACTGGAAGTACGCGCGACAAGCTAGCCGCTGATCTGAAGAAGAAGTACGAAAAGGGCGCCAGCATCCGGGCTTTGGCGGAGTCGACGGGCCGTTCGTACGGATTCGTTCACCGGGTTCTGTCGGAGTCCGGGGTGCAGTTGCGCGGTCGTGGCGGTGCGACGCGTACCAAGAAGAAGTAGCGACTGTCTGGTTGTTCTCCCAGCACACTCGTGTTTACCGGGCCGGGATCCTGTTCAGATCCCGCGGTTGTGCCGGCCGGGACGCGGCCCGTTCGGCCACCGAGAACGTCATTGCGGCCCCCCAGAGGACGAGTGGGTACACCAGGTAGCCGTAGCGGCTGGCGGGCACCATCAGGATCGCGGCGCCGAGGCCGATCGCGGCCTTGAGCATCGCGGCCGAGCCGGTCGCCGGTGGGTGTACGAACAGCCAGATGGTCAGCGCCAACGCGGTGAGCCCGAGCAGGACGAGTGCGACCACGTGTCCCACTTGGCCCATGCTCGCGATCAAATGGCCAGGCAGCGGGCTTGCCGCAGGTGAAGTGATCATACCTGTCCCGGACGGGAACTTGATCACGTGTTCGACGAACGCTCCCGGGTGGACGATCAACACCGGGATGTTCAGCAGCGCGGTGACCCCGATGATCGCGGTGCCGAACCGGAGCAACCCAGACCGGATCGAAGGCGTGCGGCCGGCCCTGGTGGTGACCACGTAGAAGATGATCACCACCACGGCCGGCAGTGCGCTGAGCTTCATGCTCACGACCACAGCCAGAACGACGCCGCACCACACCGTTTTACCGCGAGCGGCCAGCGCGCCGGACAGGATGATCAGCCCGATGATCGCCAGGTCCGGCCCGGCGACGGCGAAGGTCAACGCGGTGAGCGGGCTGACGATGGCCAGGTGCGCGGCCCTGACCGGCACTTTCGGCCAGCCGAGCAGCTTGAGCGACAGGGCGATGGTGGCGATCGTGGTCAGCGCGAACATGATCCGCGCGTCGGTGATCGCGCCGGACAGCAGCGCCCGTGGGATGCCGAAAATGGTCATCGCGGGGCCATAGGGCGTGTAGTCGTTGACCTCGGGCGGCCTGGGCAGGGCCGCGATGTCCACATAGGGCGTTCCGGTGTCGAACAGCAGCTGGGCCGATCGCTCGATCACCCAGACCTCCGGCTGCGCCGCCCACTGGAACGGCTTGATCACCCAGTCCGAGCCGGTCAGCCTGCGCAAGACCAGCACGATCAGCGGAACGACCATGCCGAGGCCGCCGACCAGGCCGACCGGGACCCAGCGGGACCGCAGCCAGCCGGTGCCGGTGCTGGTCATCAGCCAGATCGCGTGCGCCGCGCCGAGCACGTAGGCCACAGACGCGAAGTTTCCCCAGACGCGGTAGCCGTAGAACTCCGACCAGATCGCCGTCGGGATGGCGAATGCGGCGCAGACAAGGTAGATGGCGACATCCAGCCTGAGAACCTTGCCCCGATCGCCCACAGCGAAAACTCTACCGATCGGGAAGTGACAACCGTTCACCGGTGTTGAGACCTGCGGAGAGTGAGGTGCTGGGGTGGACGGAACCTGGAACTTGTTGATGGGGGCGGCGCGCGGTGTGGACGCGCCAAAGGGAGTTCGGAAAGGCACGGTAGGGCGGGTCCTGCGTTTTGCGAAACCGCATCGGAAGCTGCTCATTGCGTTTCTGATACTCACCGTTGCGTCGGCGGTGCTGGCAGTGACGACACCATTGCTTGCCGGTCGTGTGGTGGATGCGATTGTCGGCGGCAGGGACGCGTCTTTGGTGATTTGGCTGGCGGTGCTGATTGCGGCTCTGGCGATCCTGGACGCCGGTCTTGGATTGGTCGAACGCTGGCAGTCCGCGCGAATCGGGGAAGGTCTCATCTTCGATCTGCGCCGCGCGGTTTTCCAGCACGTTCAGTTGATGCCGGTGGCGTTCTTCACCAGGACGAGAACGGGCGCTCTGGTCAGCCGGTTGAATAACGACGTTATGGGCGCGCAGCGGGCATTCACGTCCACGCTGTCGGGTCTGGTCGCGAACGTGATCCAGCTCGTGCTTTCGCTTGCCGTGATGGTGACGCTGTCGTGGCAGGTCACGGCGCTGGCGTTGGTGCTGCTGCCGGTCTTCGTGCTGCCTGCCCGGCGGGTCGGCCGCAGGCTGGCGGACCTGCAGCGCGAGGCCTCGGGGCTGAACGCGGCGATGACCACGCAGATGACCGAACGTTTTTCCGCGCCCGGCGCGACATTGGTGAAGCTGTTCAGCAGGCCGGAAGCGGAAGCGGAAGAATTCGGGACAAAAGCTGGCCGAGTACGGGACATCGGTGTCAAGAACGCGATGGCCACCCGGTGGTTCATGACCAGCCTGACGTTGGTCTCCGCGCTCGCGACGGCACTGGTGTACGGCCTGGGCGGCTGGCTGGCGATCCGCGGCGAGCTCGCTGCCGGCACGGTCGTGGCGTTGGCCCTGTTGCTGACACGGCTGTACTCGCCACTGACGGCGCTGGCGAACGTCCGCGTGGACGTGATGACGGCGCTGGTGTCGTTCGAGCGGGTCTTCGAGGTGCTCGACCTACCACCGATGATCAAGGAGAAGCCGGACGCGCGCACGGTGCCCGCCGGTGGCGTTTCGGTGCAGCTCAAGGACGTCCGGTTCGCGTACCCGGCGGCTTCAGCGGTTTCGTTGGCCTCACTGGAGGATGTTGCCGCGCTGGACACCCGTGGCGGTCAGGAAGTGTTGCACGGCATCAGTTTCCGTGCCGAGCCCGGCCAGATGGTCGCATTGGTGGGATCTTCGGGCGCGGGCAAGTCGACGATCGCATCATTGGTGCCGCGACTGTACGACGTGGACGGTGGAGCCGTTCTTTTGTCCGATGTGGACGTACGTGATCTGTCGTTCGACTCGATCCGGGACACGGTCGGCGTCGTGACGCAGGACGGGCACCTGTTCCACGACACCATCCGGGCCAACGTGGCGTACGCCCGGCCGGACGCATCGGACGAGGAGATCACGTCCGCGTTGGCCAGGGCCCGGCTGTCCGACCTGATCGCCTCACTGCCCGATGGTCTGGACACCGTTGTCGGCGAGCGCGGGTACCGGTTGTCCGGCGGTGAGCGGCAGCGTCTGACGATCGCCCGGTTGCTGCTGGCCAACCAGCGCGTGGTGATTCTCGACGAGGCCACCGCGCACCTGGACTCGGAATCCGAGGCCGCGGTGCAGGAGGCGCTCGTGCACGCGCTGGAAGGCCGGACAGCGATCGTGATCGCGCACCGGCTGTCCACGATCCGCGCCGCCGACCAGATCCTCGTGGTCGAAGGCGGTCAGATCGTCGAACGCGGCACGCACACAGAGTTGCTCAACCGGGACGGCCGTTACGCCGAGTTGTACAACACGCAGTTCAGTTCACAGCTGCGGGACACGGGGGCTGTACAGGTCTAGGTAGCGCTGGTTGGCCTCGTCGCCACCGGGCACGTTGGAACTGCGCCACAAGGGGATCTCCACACCCGCCGTGGCCGCCTTGTCGACCAGGCGGGCCAGGATCTCGGCCCAGAGGAACGCGTTGGCCACAGTGGACAGTGCGGCGGTGACCGGTGCCTCCGGCGGGTAACTGGAGTCACCGGGAGCGACGAGGGTGTCGAGCACGATGGAGGCGTTCTCGGCGAGCGTGGTGTCGGCTCGCCGGGGCGCGACGGCGTTGGCCGGGCTGGACGTGACCGCGACGACAGGCATGTCGGCGTTCTGCGCGGCGATCGCGAGCTCGACCGGATACGGGTTCACACCGGAGGTGGAGAACACGACGAGCACGTCGTCGCCGCTGAGCTGGACCTTGCTGAAGACCTCGTCGGCAAGGCCGGTCAGCCGCTCGGCGCTGGTGGAGGCCCGGCCGCCGTGCAGCGGCTGAATGTCCGGGTGGTACAGCGGATACACGCAGGCCAGGCCGCCCGCGCGGTAGAACGTCTCGGCGACCGCGGCGAGCGAGTGCCCGGCTCCACCGGTCAGCACAAGGCCGCCGGCGCGGATGCTGCCGAGGAACAGCTCGGCGACATTGTTCAACGCGTCGGCGTTGTGCTTCTCCACCTGAGTCAGGTGATCCCTGACCAGGTTGCCGAATACGGCCATGCTCGCGGTACCTCCTCGGTCGACCTCGCAATGGTCTATACCAGTGGTTGGAGGTGCGTCAAGAGGGCTTCCACCGACAGTGGATCGGCTCAGTGGTGGCTGGGGCGTGATCCTGGGTCATCACGGCGCGCTTGGTTCGGCGCTTCGTTGTGGGTTGTTGCGGCGCGCGCTGTGGTTGCTTTCGGCGCGCTGGTGGCTTGCTTCGGCGCGCTTGCTACCCCGGGGTCGGCGCGATTTGGTGTGGAGCACCCAGCCTGGCTCCTGCCGCTGTGGTCTCCAAGGAGGCTGTGTCTTTTTTCTGGGCAGCCGCAAAGGACAGGGAAAGCGGGCAGGCCTGCGGCCCTGCCCCGCCGACAAGCTTATTTGCGGCGCTACTCCACACAAAATCGCGCCCTCCACTGTTCTTGGGGCGCGCCTTCACTCTGGTTGGGGCGCGCGCCTTCGCTGTGGATAGCTGCGCGCCTCGCCCCGTTTTCTGTCAGACCTTTCCAGTACTTTGGGTCATCGGGGGGCGCTCAGTTCAGGACCGAGTTTCTGTCGGTGGGATGCCGTAGGATCGCCCCGCCAGGTCTGCACTCATGCGGCTCCGCTGATCAAACTTCCCGCCTTGCCTTGTCCCGCTTGAGTTTCAGTAGCTCAGTTTCAGGCGTTCACTCTTGTGGCAGCTGCTCTGGCTTGTCCACATCGGAACCGTCCGAAATGTCCTCGCATGGCACCAGCTCCGGCTTGTGCCTGCGCAGATACTCCCTCGCTCCCGCGTCACCGGTTGCCAGTTCGTACACGCCATCCCAATGGTCCCGGCCGATCAAAACCGGGTGGCCGGGTTCGCCGTGGTAGCTCGCCCTGAGCAGGGCCTGGGGCGTCGCCAGCGCGAGGAGACGCTGGATCGCTTCCGCGCGAATCCCTGGTGTGTCGACCGGAAGGACTATCACCGCGTCGCCCGTGATGGCCCGCAGACCGACACGAAGTGAAGACCCCATGCCCTGTGGCCAATCTGGATTGTCAACAGCGTTCAGGTCCGGCGACTCCGCACGCACGAGGTCCGCCTCGGCCCCCAGGACCGCGAGCACAGGGGAGCAGCCACCGTCCGCCAGCACCTGCACCGCGCGCTGGACGAACAACTGGCCCTGGAACCGGACGCGGGCTTTGGGCATGCCGTAGCGGCGGCCTGCTCCGGCCGCCAGGACCAGTCCTGCTACCTCAGCCATGCTGGGAAAGGTGTTCCAGCAGCAGGCGGCTCAGGCCTTCGTCTGCTTGTTCCGGCAGCCAGTGGCTGATGTCCTGAAACATCTCGAAGCGGTACGGCCCCTCCACCCAGTCCTGCGTGGAAAGTGCTGCCGTTGAGCCGAATGCGACGTCTTCGGTGCCCCAGACGTACAGCGTCGGCACCTTCACTTTGCCGGTGTGGCCGCTGAATTTGATGCCTCGGTACCAGTTCAACGCCGCTACCAGCGCCCCCGGTTCCGACAACCGCTCCACGTATTCACGGACGTGATCACGAGGGATAACGCCTTCGTAGAGCTGCTTCAGTGCCGCTGCGTTGTCGGCCAGGAGCTGCTTCGAGGCGCCTTGGACGTTCTGCAGGGTTGGGATGTAGGAGCTGCGTTGTTGTTGGTCTTCGTCTGAGCGGACCGCTTGGGCGTATGCGCCTGGGTGTGGGGTGGAGACCGCCGTCAGCGTTCGGACTCGGTCGGGGTGTTCTGCCGCCGTATGCCAGGCGACGCTGCCGCCCCAGTCGTGGCCGACCAGGTCGAACTTCGGCCAGCCCAGTTCGTCCGCGATCTTCAGCACGTCGCTGGTCAGGTCTTCGATGCTGTAGTCCTCCGGCCGCTGCGGGCGGACGTCGGGGGAGTAGCCGCGCTGGTCGGGCGCGATCGCTCGGTAACCGGCCGCCGACAGCGTCGCCAGCTGGTGTTCCCATTCCGTGGATGCTTCCGGGAAGCCGTGTAGCAACAGCACGCCGCGGCCGTCGTCCGGGCCTGCGGCCAGCGCGTCGAATCGGCCTTGGTCTGTGCTGATCCCGATGTGCTCGATCACGATATTAGTGTTGCAAATGTGCCCGTACCCCATCTGAGTCAGCTCGGTTCCCGCGCGCCGCGGGTCGTCGCACTCGTTCTGCACGGTGGCCGTGAGTTCGGTGAGGGGCCGGTGCCGCGTCATGCTCTCGCGTATTTGAGGATGGTGCCGTTCGCGCGTACGCTGGCGCGCCTTCCCGACATGGCCGTCTTCTTGC
Source organism: Rhodococcus rhodnii (assembly GCA_000720375.1). GTDB lineage: Bacteria > Actinomycetota > Actinomycetes > Mycobacteriales > Pseudonocardiaceae > Kibdelosporangium. Next base: position 203,099 of record JOAA01000009.1, read on the forward strand.
TGCGTTACCGGGTGCGCGGGTGGAACGCCCCTGCGTTGGACCCCGTCGAGGATGCGCGGTGGGCGCTGGCTGAGATTCACAGCAAGTTTCCAGGTGTTCCGGTCGTATTGGTCGGCCATTCGATGGGAGGGCGCGTCGCGTTTCGTGTCGCCGATGACCCCGCTGTCACTGCCGTCTGTGCGTTGGCGCCGTGGTGTGACCCGACTGATCCGGTTCAGCAACTTGCTGGCCGTGCTGTCTTCATCGCGCACGGCAAACAGGACCGTGTTACGAATCCTCGTTCGTCGCGGGACTATGCGCGGCGGGCCGCACAAGTCACCGATCGGGTTGATTTGCGGTTCGTCGACGGCGAGACGCACGCGTTGCTGCGCAAGCCTCGCGTGTGGCGTGACCTGGTGGTCCAGTTCGGTCTTGATCAACTCACGCACTCCCGCGAGGGGTGACCGGCCGACTCCGTAGGGTATGAGGACGCAACCTCCGCCTGCGGTCTCACGTCCTTGTGAGCATCCTTAAGAAAGGTCGGGGGACTGAATATGAGGACGAGGATGAGTCACGGGCAGCCGTACGGTTCGAGGGACGGTCAGACCCGCGCCTACCCGGTTCCTGGGCAGGCGCCGCCCCAGTACGACCAGGGGCAGTACGACCAGCGACGCGACTACCGGCAACCGCAGGGTGGATACCGGCAGCCGCCGCCACCGTACGAGCCGCCCGGCCAGCAGGTGCCGCCGCCAGGTGGCCGGCCACCGCGCCGCAAGCGCAAGGTCGGCAGAATCCTGCTGATCATCCTGCTGGCGATCGTCGTGCTCATCGCGGCGACGTGGATCTACCTCGAGTCGTCCTTCAACCGGGTCGCCGCGCTGACCGACTACCCCGGCCGCCCGGCCGCGGGTGCGGGCACGAACTGGCTGATCGTCGGTTCGGACAGCCGGGCCGGTCTGGACGCCGAGGACCAGGAGCGACTGGCCACAGGAGACGCCAAGGGGCAGCGCACCGACACGATGTTGTTGCTGCACTTGCCGGACAACGACCAGAAGCCCACCCTGGTCAGCCTGCTGCGTGACTCCTATGTGGACATCCCGGGCAAGGGCAAGAACAAGCTGAACGCGGCCTATGCGTTCGGCGGCCCGGCGCTGCTGGCACAGACCGTGGAGAAGAACACCAACCTGCGGCTGGACCACTACATCGAGATCGGCTTCGGCGGCTTCGCCAGCCTGGTCGACGCGGTGGGCGGCGTGGAGATGTGCCTGGACAAGCCGATCAAGGACCCGCTCGCCGGGATCGACCTGCCCGCCGGATGCCAGGAACTCGACGGCGCGAACGCGCTGGGCTACGTCCGGACCCGCGCGACGGCACGTGCCGACATCGACCGCGTGGCCCGGCAACGTCAGTTCATCAGTGCGCTGATGGACAAGGTGGCGAGCCCGGGCACGCTGCTCAACCCGTTCCGGATGGTCCCGCTGCTGGCCGACGCGCCGGACGCGATCACCCTCGACGAGGGCGACCATCTGCACAACCTGCCGAGCCTGGGATTCGCCATCGCGGGCGCCAGCAGCGGTTCGACCGTGAGCACAAGCGTGCCCTTCGGTGACAGCCGCAGCGTCGCCAAGATCGGCTCGGTGATCGTGTGGGACCCGAAGAAGTCGAAGGCGCTGTTCGACGCACTGCGCAACGACACCGCCGTGCCGTCCAACGTGATCTCGCTGCCCGGCAGTTGACGTGCTGACGACTGATCGCCTGGCCATCCGGCCGTTCCTCCCGGATGACGCGGCCGCGTTCGCCGCGTACCGCTCGGATGCCGAGGTGGCCAGGTATCAGTCGTGGGACACGCCGCTCAGCCTTGAAGACGCAGCTGCAACTGTGGCCGGGTACGGCGCTGGTGACCCGACGATGACCGGCTGGTACCAGTGGGCCATCGCCCGCGATGGCCTGCTTATCGGGGACATCGGCGTGCACACGCACGAGAACCGGATGCAGGCCGAAATCGGCTTCACCATCGCCGCGGCTGAGCAAGGCAAGGGGTATGGCTGCGAGGCCGTCGGGCGAATGGTCGAGTACTTGTTCGGGGATCGCGGGCTGCACCGGATTTCCGCTGAGTGCGATGCCCGTAATGCGGCTTCTGCTCGATTGCTCCGCAAAGTCGGTTTCCAGCAGGAAGGCTTGTTACGTCGTAACACGTGGATCAAGGGTGAATGGACTGACGACTTGCTCTTCGGCCTGCTCGCCAGCGATCCCCGCTAGAACAGCCGGGCAGGGTTCCGTCAAAGCCGATCACCGGGTCGGCCACGCCACCTGCCGGGAAGACCACTCCCAGGTCCGCACTGCACTCCCGGGCAATGGCCACCCTGTGCACCTCAGCATCGGCGCCCATCGCCTGACCGGCACCGCCAACATCGCCCAAGCCCTCCGGGCACGAGCCGAGACATCACCCGACCAGGCGCACTGCTCGGAATCCCGGCGCCCATCGGCACAAACCGACCTTGACAACCCACCTCAGGGCATCCCGTGCCGCTCCGTGGCTTCTTAGTGGTCGTTGCAACACCTGAGGGTTGTGATGCCAAGAGGAAAGTGCGCCGGATCGTGCTTCTGCCTGTTCGCCTTGAACCCCGCTCGACCCCTGGCTAGAACAGCCTCCACGACTCCAAGACAACCCCCAACCCAGGACAGCCCCCACCACTCCCGGGGGCGTCCCCGGATCCATTCTATCGAGATTGGGGCTGGTCAAGGGGGTTACTCGGCGGTTGTGGACAACCAGATTCGTCGGTGATCCCTTTGGTACGACCTCAGGCCAGGGCACCTGCCAGGTCGGGGTAGACCGGCAGCATCTCCTGCACCCCGGCGATCTCGATCGACCGCAGCACCGGACGCCCATCGGCGACAAGTCTGACCTGGACGCCTGCCCGCTCACCCCGCTGACTCGCGTCCAGCAGCACGGCGAGCCCGGCGGACCCGAAGAACGTCACATCGGACAGGTCGACAACCAGACGGCCTGGAGCCGACTCGATCGCCTGGTCACACTCCTCCGCCAGCATGGGCGCGGTGCTCATGTCGATCTCGCCGACGACGTGCAGGACGACCGCTGGGCCTGCGACCCGCCGGTCGACCCGCAACGAGTCGTCGGATGTCGAACCTTTGCTCACACCGGTGTTCTACCGCAGTCCATGTGGACCGCTACCCGGGGGTGGCTCGGGGGAGCGGTTCAGCTTGGACAACAGCCGCTCGAAGAACTCGTCGTCGACGTCCGCGGGCTCCGGTTCCGAGCCGCCCGCACTGGCCGGCGGCTTACGGCGCTCCCGCCGTGGCAGCGGCACCGCTGAGGCGTTCATGCCGGTCGGCAGGCCCATCTCGCACCACATCAGGTTCCCGCCGCCCTGCAGCGACATGGAGCCGGTTTTACGCCCGGTCAGCGTCTCGGGCACGACCGGCGGCAGCAGCGACGCGTCCTCGACTTCGATCACCAGGGCGTCACCGTGCAGTCGTAACCGCAATGTGATGAACCCGGGCACTTTCGAGTCGCTTTGCTGTACCACGGCGTGTACCAGCTCGCACGCCACGTGGCTTGCTTCGTCCTGTAGTTGCCGCAGCGACCACTCGGTGAGCGCGAATCTCACAAACATGTCCGCGCAGTTCACCGCTGTCGGTAACGCGACCAATCGCAGGTCATCGACCTGCGTCGTCTGCGGGTTCACCCTGCTGCCTCCTCGCGCGCGTCACCCGAACGGCCGTATCTTGCCAACATAAGCTCGCGTTGCGGTAGCCAGGGTTATCCAATTCTTGCCGAGGTGATCCGTTTGATCCGCGCCATAGGTCTGGTTTTGCACCCCCGTCGGGACTGTGTCCCGGTCATCGAGACAATCACGTCGTGGGCGCGGGCCCGCCAGACCGACGTGTTCGGACTGGCCGGTGAGGTCGTCCGGGCCAACGGTCTGGTCAAACCGGTGACCGAGGACGAACTTCCCGAGCGTGCGGATCTTATCGTCAGCCTCGGCGGCGACGGCACGATGCTGCGGGCGTTCCGGATCGGCAACCGGATTCCGGTGCTCGGGGTGAATCTCGGCAGACTCGGCTTCCTCGCCGAGGTCGACGTGCCCGAGCTCGGCAGTGCGTTGAACGCCATCGACGATCACCGGTTCACCGTGGAGACCCGGTCTGCCCTGTGCGCGACCATGGGGGAGCAGGACATTGTCGCGTTCAACGACATCGCTCTGGTCCGGGTGCCTGGCTTCGGTATGACCGAGGTGATGCTGCACGTCGAGGGACATCCGTTCGTCGAATACGCGGCCGACGCGGTCGTGGTGGCCACGCCGACGGGTTCGACAGCGTACAACTTCGCCGCGGGCGGCCCGATCGTGTCGCCCCGCGCCGAGGGGCTGCTCGTCACGCCGGCGGCCCCGCATTCGGCGTTCAACCGGGCGTTGTTCCTCTCCACGACCGAGAAGCTCGCCCTCGAGGTGATGGACGGCAGCGGGGAAGTGGCCCTGGAGGCGGACGGCAGGCTGATGGGCAAGGTCCAGCCGGGCGCGATGATCGACCTGACCGCGCTGCCTGGTGCCGCGCGCGTGGTCCGGCTTGGTCGAACCACCTTCTACCAGCGGACTCAGCGCAAGTTCCGGTTGATCGGATCGGCCACCAGCGAGGACTTCATCTGCGACTGACGACTTTGTTTACGCCTTTTATTTAGAGTTGTTGACACGATTGGTTGAACCACTTAGAGTCCGGTGCCACGCGGCGTAACGCGTCCGCTACCCACGGATTCTTTCCTCTGACCCTGCATGCCGCAGCGACGCGGCAGATGGAGGAACCATCGTGTTCTCCGGTGAGGTCCTGCGCAGACGCAGAACCAAGATCATCACCTTCGCAATGACAGTTGTCAGCCTCGTCGCGGCGTACCTGACGGTGATCACGGTGGTCGCGCCCCAGGAGGCGAACGCGGCCATCGATCCGGCGCAGTGGTACTCCGTCACCAGCGTCAACAGCGGCAAGTGCGTCAACGCGCGCGGCGCGGGGACCGCCAACGGCACCGCTGTGCAGCAGTACGCGTGCAACAGCACCGGTTCGCAGCAATGGCAGTTCCAGCCGACCAGCGACGGGTACTACCGAGTCAATTCCCGCAACCTTTCCACCCAGGTGTGGGACGTGGCCGATGTGTCCAGTGCGGACGGTGGCCTGATCCACTTGTGGACCTACGGCGGCGGCAACAACCAGCAATGGCAGGCTGTCGAAGAAGCAGGCGGCGCGTACCACTTCGTGTCCAGGCACAGCGGCAAGTGCCTCGACGTACCCGGTGCGTCCACTGCCGACGGTCAGCAACTGCAGCAGTACGCCTGCAACAACACCGCGGCACAGTCCTTCACACTCACTCCGGTGGGCAGCGAGCCACCTCCGGGAGGCGACATCGACCTCGGCCCGAACACCTACGTCTTCGACCCGTCGATGCCGGCGTCCACCATCCAGAGCAGGCTGAACTCGGTGTTCGGCCAGCAGGAGCGGGCCCAGTTCGGGCAGAACCGGGTCGCCCTGCTGTTCAAGCCCGGCAACTACAACGTCAACGCCAACATCGGCTTCTTCACCCAGATAGCCGGTCTCGGGTTCACGCCGGACGCGGTCAACATCAACGGATCGGTGCACGTCGAAGCCGACTGGTTCGGCGGCAACGCGACCCAGAACTTCTGGCGGGCCGCGGAGAACCTCTCGGTCACGCCGACCGGCGGCACCGACCGCTGGGCGGTCTCCCAGGCGGCGCCGTACCGGCGCATGCACGTGCGCGGCAACCTGCTGCTGGACGACGGCGGCTGGTCCAGCGGTGGCTGGATGTCCGACACGCTGATCGACGGACAGGTGCGCTCCGGCTCGCAGCAGCAGTGGATCTCCCGCAACACCCGGTGGGGCAGCTGGACGGGCTCCAACTGGAACATGGTGTTCGTCGGCGTGGAGAACGCACCGGCAGGCAACTACCCGAACCCGCCCTACACCCGGGTGGCGCAGACGCCGATCGTGCGGGAGAAGCCGTTCCTGTACATCGACAACGCCGGCAAGTACCAGGTGTTCGTGCCCGCGCTGCGGCAGAACACCAGCGGCATCACCTGGCAGGGCACCCAGCAGGGCCAGTCGCTGCCGATCGAGCAGTTCTTCATCGTCAAGCCGGGCGCGACGGCCCAGCAGATCAACGCCGAGCTGGCGGCCGGGAAGAACCTGCTGTTCACCCCCGGCGTCTACCGGGTCAACGAGACCATCCGGGTGACCCGGCCGGACACCGTGGTGCTGGGTCTTGGCCTGGCCACCCTGGTGCCGGAGAACGGCGTCACCGCGATGTCGGTGGCCGATGTGGACGGTGTGAAGGTCGCGGGCATCATGTTCGACGCCAACGTGACCAACTCGAACCTGCTGATGGAGGTCGGCCCGCCCGGGTCGACCGCCAACCACGCGGCGAACCCGACGTCACTGCATGACGTGTTCTTCCGGGTCGGCGGCCCGTGGGTCGGCAAGGCGACCACGAGCCTCACCATCAACAGCAACAACGTGATCGGTGACCACACGTGGGTCTGGCGAGCCGACCACGCCGAAAACGGCGTACCTACAGGCTGGTACCAGAACACGGGCAGAAACGGCCTGATCGTCAACGGCAACAACGTGACGTTCTACGGCCTGTTCGTCGAGCACTACCAGCAGTACAACGTGATCTGGAACGGCCAGGGCGGCAGGACGTACTTCTTCCAGAACGAACTGCCGTACGACCCACCGAGCCAGGGCGAGTACATGAACGGCTCAACGAGGGGCTGGGCCGCGTACAAGGTGGCGGATCATGTGACGAGCCATGAGGCGTGGGGCCTTGGGGCGTACTGCTTCTTCAACGTCAACCGCAGTGTCGTGGCGGAGCGGGCGTTCGAGGTGCCGAACAACCCGAATGTGCGGTTCCACAACATCGTCGGCGTCTCGCTCGGCGGTGGAGTCGGAACGATCAACCGGCTGATCAACAACACCGCGGGTCCGATCAACACCGGCACGCCGGTGAACGTCATCAACTACCCGTAATAGTGGGAAAGGAAAGGCGCGCGCCGTAGCCACCCTACGACGCGCGCCTTTTCCTTTTACGACCTTGCTTTCGCCGTTTCCCGGTTGTTGGCCTTCTCGATGGCCTCACCGAGCTGCTTCTTGCTCATCTTCGAACGCCCTGGGATGTCAAGGCGTTTGGCCAAATCGTAGAGATGTTCCTTGCTGGCGTTGAGGTCCACGCCACCGGCACTCTGGCCTTCCCGCTCGCCGTAGCTGCCTGCGGCCTGCGGGTCGGACGGGCCCTTCTGCTCCTTGGGCTCCCAGTGGTCGCCGACCTTCTCGAAGGAGTGCTTCAACGCCGCGAACGCCGTCCGGCGCGGGCGGTCGCCCTCACCGTACGTCTCAAGAGCCGAGTCGTACGTCTTCACCCATGTCGCTTGGGCCTTCTTCGACGACCGGCGTACGGTGCTCGGCATCACTTCCCTGCCTGGCATGGGTCTCACCTCCGTGCCCCGAGGGGCAAGGATCATTCGCCTCGTTGGGGCGAGCGGTTGACGTCGCCGCGCCACGCACCCGTTTCCTGGCCACGGCTTTCGATGAACTCCTTGAACCGCTCAAGGTCACCCTTGACCTTGCGGTCGATCACACCGAGCCCGGCGCCCACCTTCTCGGTGAACGTGTCCGGGTCGTACTCCATCTGCACGTTCACCCGGGTGTTCTCGTTGTCCAGGCGGTGGAAGGTCACCACACCGCCCTGCTGCTGGCCGTCGACGGCACGCCACGCGACGCGCTCATCGGGGTGCTGCTCGGTGATCTGCGCGTCGAACTCCCGGCGGACGCCGCCGACACTGGTCTCCCAGTGGGTCATCGTGTCGGTCACCTGGACGACGCGGTCGACGCCGTCCATGAAGTACGGGAACGACTCGAACTGCGTCCACTGGTTGTACGCGGTGGAAACCGGAACGTGCACGTCAATGGATTGCTGAATGGTGGTCACTCCGGTGCCTTTCAGTCGTATCCGTTTTGTCTTGCTGTTATGGACTACCCTTCTCGTGACGTGTTCACACGTCCACGCGTGGCCATGGCGGTCTCCCTGGCGATCTGCAGTTCTTCGCGGGGCTGCACCGCCAGCACCGGCACTGGGGCGAACCGGGACGACAGCACGGAGTCGGTCGTCGGATTTCCGGATGGGAGGCTGGCGGGAACACCCAACCGGCCGAGGCTCTGGCAGATCGCCTGGCGTACTTCTGGTTGATCCCAACCGATTTCCCCGGTGAACACCAAGGCGTCCACTCTGGGCAGGCTCACGGCCATCGCGGCGAGTGCCTGGCTGACTCGCCGCGTGAAGACGTCCAGCGCGAGCTGGGCATTGGTGTCGCCCTGGGCCGACGCCCGCACCAAGTCCCTGGTGTCGCCCGAACTCGACGACATGCCAAGCAGTCCGGACCGGTGGTACAACTCGTCGCGCACTTCGTCCAGCGGCATCCGTTCCAGCAGCCAGAGCAGCATGCCGGGGTCGACACTGCCGGAACGGGTGCTCATCGGCACGCCTTCCAACGGGGTGAACCCCATCGAAGTGTCCACACTGGATCCGTCACGCACCGCGCACACCGAACACCCGCCGCCGAGGTGAGCCAGCAGCAGGCTCACGGAGCTCGCCGGCCGGTTCAGCAAGGAAGCCGCCCGACTGGTCGCCCAGGCGTAGGACAGGCCGTGGAAGCCGTACCGGCGAATGCCGAAGCGTTCCCGCCACGATGCCGGAATCGGGTATGTCGTAGCGATTTCAGGCAGGTCCGAGTGGAATGCCGTGTCCGGGCAGAGCACGTGCGGCACGTTCGGCAGCCGGTCGCGCATCCCGTTGAGGATCTCCAATGTCACCGGGACGTGCTGGGGCGCGAGATCGGCTGCGGCTTGTGCCTGTTTGCGGGCGTCGTCGTCGACCACGGTCGGGCTGCGCAGGCGCGGGCCGCCGTGGACCAGGCGGTGGCCGACGGCTGAAACCGTGGTGTCGCCGATCAATTCGTCGGCCACCGACGCCGCGGACTTGGCGTCCGGGACGGCGTCGCCGGTCTGCGAGGCGAGGACTTCCTCGGTTTCGGTGTCGATCAGGTGCAGTTTCAAGCTGTGTGATCCGGGGTTGACCGTGAGCACAACCGTCATGTGGACCATCGCCATTCGGTGATCTCAGGTGGATCGGCGCCGTTTTCCCGTGCGGTCTGGAGTACCGCGTCACGTCTGGCGACGAGTGCGTCCGCGACAGGAACGCCCTTGGTGCGCCAAGCGCGCCGCACTGCGTCCGCGGCGAGGTCGTATCGGCTCATGTTGTTGCTGACCAAGAGATCGAACGGCGTTGTCGTAGTGCCTTCTTCTCGGTATCCGTGCACATGGAACCGTTCGGGTGTGCGACGGCCGTGCAGCACTTCATGCACAGCCGATGGATAGCCGTGGAATGCCATGACGACAGGCATTTCCAGGCCGAAGCAGCGGGTGAACGCGTCGATGTCCAGGCCGTGCGGATGGCGGTCGGGTGGCGCCAACGCAAGCAGGTCAACGACATTGGCCATCCGGATGCGCAGGTCGGGCGCGTGCTCTCGCAACAGTGACACCGCGGCCAAAGTCTCCACGGTCGGCACGGTTCCGGCCGAGGCGAGCACCACTTCCGGTCGCGGGTCATCGGCCGCCCACGCCCAGACACCGGCGCCCGCACGGCAATGCGCCTCGGCCGCGTCGAAGTCGAGCCACTGTGGATACTCCTGTTTGCTGGCCACCACCAGGTTGATCCGGCCGGTCCCGGCAAGGCAGTGCCGCATCGTGTGCAGCAAGGTGTTCACGTCCGGTGGCAGGTAGACCCGGGACACCGAGGCCTTCTTGGTGAGGATGTTGTTGATGAACCCCGGACCCTGGTGGCTGTAGCCGTTGTGCTCCTGCCGCCAGCCTTCGCTGGTCAGCAGGTAGTTCAGGCTGGCGACCGGGGCGCGCCACGGCACTTCGGCCGCCATCTTGAGGAACTTGGCGTACTGGTTGACCATCGAGTCCACAATGGCCGCGAACGCCTCGTAGCACGGGAACAGGCCGTGCCGTCCGGTGAGCAGATAACCTTGCAGGAAGCCTTGGCACAGGTGCTCGGACAACACTTCCACGACCCGGCCGCTCGGCCCGAGGTGCTCGGCGTAGCCACGCACCGGCCAGCTGAACTCGCGGTCGGTGACGTCGAGAACGGCACCGAGTTTGTTGGACTCCATCTCATCCGGGCAGAAGATCCGGAAGTCTCGGCGGTCTTCGGTGGCCCCGAACAATTCCGCCAGCCAGGAGGCGAGAACCTGGTTGGCGCTCTGCACCGACTTGCCCGGCTCGTGGACCTCGCACTGGAACTTGGCCAACGGTGGCAGGGGCAGATCACGCCGAAGCGTGCCGCCATTGGCCTGCGGCACCCGGCCGAGCCGCAGATCCTCTCTGGGCAGCAAGCCGAGCAGGTCTTCGAACGGCCGTCCGTTCTGATCGAACAACTCCTCCGGGCGGTAGGAACGCAGCCAGGATTCCAGCAGGGGGAGTTGCTCGGCGTCCAGCGGGACTTGGTGTGCGTGGAAGGTGCCGGCCAACGGTGTTCCGTGCGCGTCTCGATCAGGCAGGCCCCAGCCTTTCGGCGAACGCACGATCAGCATCGGCCGTGTCTCGGCGGTCAGCTGATCCAGAGCCTGAGCGAGCGAGAGGTCCGGATCCGTCGTCCGCTGGACGTCGACGATCGTCGGTGACCAGCCGGCGCCGAGGAAGTACGAGATCAGTTCCTCGTCGCTCATCGCGCCGTAGATCGTCGGCGAGGAGATCTTGTATCCGTTCAGGTGCAGGATCGGCAGAACCGTCCCGTCGGTCCACGGGTTGACGAACTTGTTGGCGTGCCAGGAAGCCGCTGTCGGGCCTGTCTCGGCTTCGCCGTCACCGATCAGGCACGCCACCAGCAGTTCGGGATCGTCCAATGCCGCGCCGACCGCCGTGGACAGCGCGTAACCCAGCTCACCGCCTTCGTGGATGACGCCGGGGACCTGCGGGGACAGATGGCTGGGAAACCCGCCCGGCCAGGAGAATCGCTTGATCAGCTCGGTCATTCCGGCTTCGTCGAGCGACAGCGCCGGATCGTGCAGCTGGTGAGTGCCTTCCAGCCAGAGATTCGCGTGCACGGCTGGGGCGCCGTGGCCGGGCCCGGTCACCAGCAGGGTGCGCCGACCCGTGCGGGTGACCAAGCCGTTCAATCCGTTGTAGACGTACGTGATCCCGGGACAAGTGCCCCAGTGGCCGAGCAGACGTGGCTTGATGTGCTCGGCCTTGAGCGGCTCCCGCAACAGGACGTTGTCGCGCAGATAGATCATGCACGCGGCGAGGTAGTCGCACGCGCGCCGATAGCGTTCAGCCGTTGTACTCACGTCGTGGCGTGTTGCCGTCCTTCCGCGAACTGGGTGACGACCTCACGGCAGAACGCCGGCAGGTCGTCCGGGTTCCGGCTGGAGGTGATGTTGCCGTCGACGACCACTTCCTGGTCGATCACACGGCCGCCCGCGTTGCGGATGTCCGCGCGCACGCTGGGCCAGGACGTGAGGGTACGGCCGCGGACCACGTCGGCCTCGACCAGGGTCCACGGTCCGTGGCAGATCACACCGACCGGCTTGCCCGAGCTGACGAACGATTTGACGAACGCCACAGCGGACGCGTCCATCCGCAGCTTGTCCGGATTCGTCGTCCCGCCGGGCAACAGCAGCGCGTCGTAGTCGTCGACCGACGCCTGCGACACCTGCTTGTCCACCGGGAAGGTGTCCGCCTTCTCCGTGTCGTGGTTCATCGCCTGGATGGAACCTTCTTTGATGGACAGCAGTTCGGTGGTCGCCCCGGCCTGCTCGACCGCCTGCACGGGCTCGGTGAGCTCGACTTGTTCGACGCCGTCGGTGGCCAGTACAGCGACCCGGCGTCCGTTCAGTTCAGTGCTCATGGCTCCCGACTACCCGCGCAGTGCTGACGTAACCCGCGAGAACAGGTTTGACCGGCGGTGCAACGGCCGATCCTGCAGCTGTGACCGATGACCTCAGGGACTGCCTCGCGGCGGTGACGGCTCATCTCGGTGTCGGGCTCGAATCGTGTTGCTGGGGTTCGGATGCGCCGGCCTGGGGATATGTCGCGCTGGATCGGCGGTTGGGCGACCGGGATGTGGCGTTGCTCTGGGACGAGCGGACGGGCTGGTCGATCGCGACGGAACCGGACATCGGCAGCGACCTGGATGTCATGGCCCGGCTTGATGGTGAGGTGATCCCGCCGCCCGCAGCCGTGGCCGACTTCGTGACCACGGTGTGGGCTGAGATCACCCGCGAGCCGGCCGTCGCGATCTGAGCGGTTGCGCACGAGCCTTCCGGGTACACGAGAAGGCAAGACAGATCCGCACACCTGATTGGTTGGGGTGAATCAGGACCGATGAGTGAGCGCAACCCGCGGCTGCAGGCCAGGCAACTGATCGGGACGATGCGTGGCGGCGACGACGAGAGCCTGGTGCTGGAGATGGCCAGGCTGAGCGCGGACCGGGCCACTGGCGGCCGGGAGTCGCACTTGATCGTCTGCGAGCTGATCTCCGCGCTGGCCGAGATGATGCTCACCGCGTCAGGGCCGTCGGAGTCCGCCGAGGAACGGGTTTATGGGCTTGAGCTGACCGGAGACGACGACAGGCAGCTCGACATCGACCAGACCAGTCCGCCGATCCGGGCGGCCGTGCGCGCTTTGCTGGCACAGCTGAACGACCACACCGAGGACACACTGTTCCAAGTGGACCTCGCGTTGCGTGAGCCCGAATTCAAGGTCACCATCGAGGTGTTCGTGCACGTTCTGCTGTGGACGATCGGGATGATCGAATGGTGCGACCAGCACGGCGTGGCAAGGCCCCAATGGCTTGGTGACCTTGCCTCGACTCGCTGGGGTGGCGCGGGATCCTGACCTAGCTCGTCACCGCGTCCAGAGCGGCGGGAACGGTCTCGAAGATGGGCAGGATGGTCAGCAGGCCGGTGATCTCCAGCGGCCGGGTGACGGTCTGCCGTGCGGCGACCATCGCCCACTTGAGGCGCTGCTCCTCCATCTGCTGACGCAGATCGACCAGGACTGCCAGGCCGGCCGAGGACAGGAAGTCCACACCGTCCATGTCCACAACGAACCTCTTGCGCTGAGCCACTTGTTCCTGCACTGCCCGCTGGAACACCGGCGCCGTCGCCAGGTCCACGTCCCCAAGCACCCGCATCAAGGGAATGCCGCGCGGATGCGGCTGTACGTCGACAGTGAGCAACTTACTCGGTTGAGTTGTGCCACCGCCCGTTGCTGAGTCTTGAGTGCTCACGGGGTTCCTTCCGGTTGTGCAACACGTCAGCGCGGCTGTGTGTTCAACCGTCGTGATGGGTTCAACCGTACGGAGCCGGTGACGGGGACACAACCTGAGAAAAAAAGTGGTTACAACTGGGCGGCCCTGGGTAACCAAACGACCGTCGATCTGTGTTCGCCCAGGTAGTGGGATTATTCGGGCCGACGATCGGGTACACCAACCGAGTGAGCGAAGCCGAAGAGTCAGAGCAGGAGCGGTTAGCCCGCAATCTTGCGGAGCTGCTGCAGGAACTGCGTGTGGCGCAGGCAGGAGTGCAGATCCTCTTCGGATTCCTGCTGTCCATCGCGTTCACGCAGCAGTACGCCGAAGCGGACGGCTACATCAAAACCACCCACTTCATCACCGTGCTGTTCGCGACCGCGGCGACTGCTTTGCTGACCGCGCCCGCGTCATGGCATCGAGTGTTGTTCCGGGCTGGTCGGCGCGAGCACATCATCGACGTTGCCAACAAACTTGCTGTCAGCGGGCTTATCTGCCTGGCTGCGGCGGTCACCGGGACCGTGCTGCTCATCGGGGAAGTCGTGCTCGGTGGCTGGGGTGCGATCCTCGTCGCCGTGCTGACCGCGATCGGCTTCAGCCTGCTGTGGCTCATCATTCCGTGGCGCGAGCGGGTCAACGGCGATCGGTCCTCGCCCCCGCCGATCGAGTCATCTTCGCAGTGACGCCAGCAATTCCCGTGCCACCACAACGAGTTTCGTGTTGGTGTGCTGCGATTGGTCGACCAACCGGCCGAAAGCCTCTTCGGCGGTGATTCCGTGCACGGCCATCAGCACACCTTTGGCCTGTTCGATTTCCGCACGGGACGCCATCGCGGTGCGCAGGTTCTCGGCCACGTCTCGCATCTTGACGTAACGGCCGGCATTGCTGATGGTGGCCGCCGCTGTGGTGGTGAGCAGTTTCAGCAGCGCCTCGTCCAAGCGGTCGAAAGCGTCCACCTCGAAGCTGTAGACGTTGAGCGCGCCGATCAGCGCACTGTCCGGTCCGGCCAGTGCCAACGGTGTGGACAGATAGGCACGCACGCCGAACCGCGTCGCGTCCACAGCGAACTTCGGCCACCGGCTGAACGCCTCTTCCCCGGACACCAGAACCGGTTCGCGGGTCCTGGCTGACTCGAGACAAGGTCCGTCGCCCGCTGCGTACTGGTTGCTGTCCACTGTGATCGCCCACTCGTGCGACGCGGCCGCGGTCTCCGGCTTGAGTCCCGAGTGGACGGTGATGCTCACCGCGTCCGCGCCGCCGACGACCTTGAGGGCGGCGTCCACCAACCGCTGCAGCGCCGCCCCGATCGGCTCCTCGGCGGCCAGCGCGTCCCAGAGCAGGTCGAGGTCCTCCAACGCGTCGGTCGCCTCGTCCACTCGGTCGGCCTCAGGCAGTTCATCAGCGGTCACAGCTCCATGTATACCGCGTGTCGAGCTGCGTGAATCTGGGTAATCCAAACGGGGGAAAGGAGGGCACCGTGCCGGAGTCGATCGTCCGCCAAGGCCCGCGCAACGCCGTCGGGACCGTTCTCGTACTCGATCCGTCCGGGGCCGCGAGCCACGGCGAGTTGCCCGCGACCTGGCGTGAACTCACCAATCGATGGAATGTGGTCTGGTGCCGCCTGCCGGCCGACGACTCCGCGTCGCAGCTGGCGGAGTACATGCGGGGCGTGGAAGGCCCGGTGGACGTCGTCGCCTCGGGAGCGTCTTCGTCGGCTGCCATGGTGCTCGGCGACAGGTACCCCGACGTGATCCGGTCGGTCCTGCTGGTCGATCCGGCGGCGGGCGAGGCGCCGGTGGACCCGGCCACCGCCAAGATCGCCGACGAGCTGTGGATGCGCAGGGAGGCCGACCACGTCAACGCCCTGGCTGAGCAGGGCGTGCAGGTCCGGGTGATCGCCCACAGCTTCGCGGGCGACCGGGACCGGCGTGACCCACCGTTGCCGCTGGGCCATCCCGACGTGGTGAAGGTGCTGCGCGCCCAGTTGGTCAGCCAGTCCGCCTAGCCAGCATCTTCGCCTTGCGCCTGGCCACCTCGTCGCGCTGCAGCCACCACTCGGCTATCAGCAACGGGATCACCCAGCCCAGCCACGTGGTCGCGCCCGCGGACGAGTAGGTCAACAGCTTGTCGTCGCCGTGGAAGGTGGTCTCGAGCTGCGGCATCAGCGAGATCGTGAACACCACGCCCCAGATCCGGTTGGTGATGATCGACATCGTCAGCGCGAAGCTGCGGATCATCCACTTCCGGTGATCGACGAACAGCCGCTGCCGCGCCGCGCGGTAGCCCTTGTACGTGAAGATCAGCCAGAGTGGCGCCATCACCATGCCGCTGGCCAGCGCGGCCGGACCGAACGGCGTGATCACGCCGATGGCGAACGCGGTCAGGCCGGCAGGCAGCACACCACCGAACACGTAGATCCGGCCCGACAAGCGGTGGACGTGCGGGTAGCGCGTGCGCAACCACGGCCATACCTGCAGAACACACGTGATCATCGCGACCGACGCGAAGATCACGTGCACCACGAGCAACGGGTAATGCCAGGTGAACTCGGGTTGCTGGACGCGGGACTGCGCGCGGTCGCCGGTCAGGTAGGGCGGCAGTGAGAACGCGATGAAGGCGGCGGCGACGAAGCCGAGGGGCACTACCCACGGTTTACGCCACCACTTCCTGCTGGGCACTGGGCTGGGGCTGACGGTCTCGTCGAGCACGTTTGTCATGGCTTGTTCCTCCCGGCCATGACGGTGACGCAGCCCGCTTACCGGTCACGCACCAAGCGCTGACCGTCGCGCACCGACCAGTGTGAGCGCCTCCTCCTGCGGCATCCCGGCTCCCCGCTCGAAGGCCTCGGTGAACTCGTTCGCGCCGGTCAGGGCCTTGACCTCGGCGGTGATCCGGGCGATCTCCGGATCACCGGCCAACGGCATCCCCCGGATCGCGGCACCCGCGCCGAGCAGCAACGCGGCCAGCCAGCCGTCGCCCGCTCGCAGTGCGAGGCTCGCCAGCCCAGCCGCGGCTCTGGCCACGAACGGCAGCGACCGGCCGGCCATGGCGGCCGTGATCGCTTCGTCGTAACGAGACCGCGCGGCGGCCAGGTCTCCGTCGAGCTCGGCCAGTCGTGCCAACGCGATCAAGGCGCGTGCCTGGTACTCCCGGATGCCGTACGGCCCGGTCGAGCACTTGCTCAGCGCCAGCTCCTGGAGCCTGCGCGCCTCGGCGAGGTCCCCGCGCAGCCGGGCGATCTCGCCAAGCCCGGAGTACGCCCAGGCCAGGTGGTCGAGGGTGCCGTTGCGCCGGGCCAGCGTCAACGCCTGGTCGAAGTCGGCGCGTGCGGTGTCCAGGTCGCCGTAGCGGGCCAGGTTCTCCGCGCGACGGCACAACAAGGACGTCGTGTCGTCGATCGAGCCGAGCTGGCCGACGACCTCCATGGCTTCGGTGACCGCGTCGACGAAGGCCTGCCGGTCGCCTCGGCTGTCGGCCATCGCGGCGATCGCGTCCAACGTCAGCACCATCCCGAACCGGTCGCCGAGCTGCCGGAAACCCGCCAGCGCGCTTCGCAGTTTCTCCTCGCCCACGGCGATTTCACCGTCGAACAGGTGCAGCAACGCGGCTCCGAGCATGGTGAACGACTCCGCCCAGAGGTCTTGGTCCAGCAACGGGCGTACCGGCTCGCCCTTGGGAGGTCCGGTCGCGGAGGCCCACAGGAACACGCTGTGCGGACGCCGGAGCGCACCACGCGGTGAGGTCATGAACTCTTCGGCGTGTTTGAGGTGGTCCTGCCACTCTGGTGCGTCGAGCCGTCCCCACGCGGCCTGCAGCACGCACAGGACGTACTCCTCGTCGAGGTCGTCCGGCGGGTGCGTGCCGATCCGGTCGAGCAGTTCCACGGCCAGCGGCGCGGCCTGACCGCGTAGGCCACGCAGGTACCAGTACAGCGAGAACGCGCCGAACATGCGCAACGCCAACGTTGTGTCGTTGGCGACCGCCCATCGCAGTGCCGCCAGAAGGTTTCCGTGATCGGCGTCCAACCGGCTCAGCCACTCCAGCTGTTGCGCGCGCCGCAGATGGGGGTTCGCCTGCTCGGCCAGGTCGTAGAAGTACTTGGCGTGCACGGCTTCCAACGAATCAGTGCGGTGTCCGGCACAGAACGCGCGGATCGTGTCCAACATCCGGTAGCGGCCGCCCGCGTTCTCCACCAACGACTTGTCCACCAAACCGGCCAACAGCTCCGCGGTGGCCGGCACCTGGCACACCTGCTCGGCCGCCGACAGCGTCGCGCCGCCCGTGAACACGGTCAGCCGTGCGGCGAGCAATCGCTCGTCCGGTTCCAGCAGGTCCCAGCTCCACTCCACCGCGGCTCGCAGGGTCCGGTGCCGCGGGGCCGCGGTGCGATCTCCCCGGGACAGCAGGGAGAATCGGTCGTGCAGGCGTTCGGCGATCTCGTCGATCGCCATCGCCCGGAGTCTGGCCGCGGCCAGTTCGATGGCCAACGGCATGCCGTCGAGTGCGGTGCAGATCTGCCTGACGGCGTCGGCATTGTCGGCGGTGAGCCGGAAATCGGGGGAGACGGCCGTGGCGCGATCGGCGAACAACTGCATGGCGGCGTTCGCGGGCAGGGAAGGCAATGAGCACAGGTGCTCGCCGGTGATGCCGAGCGCTTCCCGGCTGGTGGCCAGGATTCTCAAGTCGGGACAGGCGTTCAGCAGCCGGTGGGTGAGCCGGGCGGCGTCGGTGATGACGTGCTCGCAGTTGTCCATGATCAGCAGGACATGCCGGTCTTCCAGTGCCGCGACGACCCGGTTCACTGGATCTTGGGCGGAGGACGTGAACAGTCCGGCGTCACGTACTCCCAGTGCCGTCAGGACGGCTTGCGGGATGTCCGCGCCGTGCGTGAGGGCCGCGAGATCGACGAAACAGGTCTCCCTGGCCTGTTGAGCCGCGATTTCGATGGCCAGCCGGGTCTTGCCCGCTCCGCCGGGACCAGTGATGGTGACCAGCCTCGTCGCGGTGAGCAGGCCGGCTATCCGGCTCAGTTCCGTTGCCCGCCCGACAAAGCTGGTCAGTTGAGCGGGCACGTTGGAGGCCTGCCGGTGGTCACCTTTCAGTATCGCCAAGTGAATCGTGGACAGTTCGGCGGACGGGTCCGTGCCGAGTTCCTCGGCGAGCGTGCGGCGGGCGTTCTCGAACTCGGCGAGTGCCTCCGCTTGGCGGCCTGCGGCTTGCAAGGCGAGCATCAGCTGCCCACGCAGGCGTTCCCGGAGCGGATGCCGTTCGATGGTCGCTCTGATCTCGGGGATGACCGCGGTGTGCTCGCCGAGCTTGAGCTGGGCGTCGAACAGGTCCTCGGTCGTGGCCAGCTTGAGCTCCTCGAGCCGTGCCGTGGCAGCTTCGTCTGCCGTGACTGGACCACGCCACAAGCCCAGGGCCTCGGTGAGCGTGGCGGCCGCGGACGCTGGGTCGCCGCTGGCGAGCGCCCGCGCCCCCTGCTTGGCCAAGTGTTCGAACTGGTGCACGTCAACGGCTTGCGGATCGACGGCGATCCGATATCCGCCGGGGTGGAACTCGAGCACGCCTTCCGGCAGGCTGCGCCTCAGCCGCGAAACCTGGGACTGCAACGCACTTGTCGCCCCGCTTGGCGGATCCTCGCCGTACAGCCCGTCAAGCAAGCGCTCGACAGTCACCACGCGGCCCGCGTCGAGCAGGAGCAACGCGAGCAGAGCGCGCTGTCTCGGCCCGCCGAGGGGGAGGGATTCTCCTTGCGCCGAAAGGATTTCGACGGACCCGAGGATGCCGAACCGCACTAGTCGCCCCGATCCAGCGACTCGATCAGCTCCATGTGCTGCTCACCCCACTCGCCGAGCGGGATCATCGCCTTGATCAGCGTCTGGCCCAGGTCGGTGAGCGAGTACTCGACCTTGGGCGGAACCTGGTGGTACAGCTCGCGATGGACGAGCTCGCACGCCTCAAGCTCGCGCAGTTGCAGGATGAGCACACGTTCGGAGATCCCGGCGACCTGGCGGCGTAGCTGGCCGAACCGTTGCGGGCCGTCGATCAGCTCCCAGAGGATGAGCGCCTTCCACTTGCCGCCCATCACATCGAGCGCGGCATCCAGCCCGCACGTGTACGTGCGCCTCTTCAGCACCGGACCCCCTTACAAAAATGTCAGTACCCGGCAAAATTGTAGGTACTTGAAGGAATGTCTGTAAAGCGGTGAAGATCAACGCATGGATCGAGTCACGGTTATCGGCCTTGGCCTGATGGGCAAGGCATTGGCGGAGGCGTTCCGCAAAGCGGGCCACCCGACAACGGCGTGGAATCGCACGCCGGGCAAAGCCTCATATCAAGTCCCGTCCGTTTCCGAAGCCGTTTCGGCCAGTCCGCTCATCGTCGCCTGCCTGACCACCTACGAGGCCACCAAGTCCGCTCTGGCGCCCGCTGACCTGTCTGGCCGCACCCTGATCACGTTGAATACGGGCGACCCGGCCGGGGCTCGTGAAATGGCGGCGTGGGCGGCTGAGCGTGGTGCGGCGTTCCTGGACGGCGCGGTGAAGAATGTCCCGTCGGCAGTAGGTGCGCGCGACACATTGTTGTACTACAGCGGTCCTCGAGAGATCTTCGACCGGTATTTCCCGGTCTTGGAAGTGCTCGGCGGCGACACGGTCCATCTGGGATCCTCGCCGGATCTTGCCGCGTTGTACGAACAGGCGGTCGGCGGAACGCTGCTGCCCGCGTTGCTCGGCTTCTTCCAAGGGGCGGCGATGATCACCGCACGCGGCCTGCCCGCGCAGAGCATGGTCCGGTTCAGCGTGAAGTGGCTGGAGATGATCGCCGCCCAGCTGCCTCGGGTGGCGGCGGAGATCGACTCGGGGGACTACACGGATCCCACGTCCACGGTCGGTTTGTTCGAAGCAGGCATTGAGCAGGACCTGTCCGTCGCCTCCGAGTTCGGCCTCGATGTGTCGTGGCAGCTTGGAATGCACGAGGTCATCCGGCGTGCGGTGGACCTCGGGCACCGCGACCACAGCATGTCGGCCATGATCGAAGCACTGCGGAAATAGCTCGAACGGGTGTTCGAACACGGTGTACTGTAGGACGTGTGCAGGGATCACTCTTCGACACGGCGGGCACCATCGGGCTGAGTCCACTGGACGCGGTCCGGCGCACGACGCTGACCGATGGAGCATGGGTCGATCTGCTGCCCGCCTGGCTGACCGGTGCCGACGATCTGTTCAACCTGCTGGTCGCCGACGTGCCCTGGTACGCCGAACGCCGCCAGATGTACGACCGAGTCGTCGCCGTCCCGCGATTGCTGTGCTTCTACGCCGAACGAGACGCCTTACCCCACCCGGTCCTGTCCGACGCCCGGGAGGCGCTGACTTCGCATTACATGCCGGAGTTACGTGAGCCGTTCCGTACCGCTGGCCTCTGCTACTACCGCGACGGCCGCGACAGCGTGGCCTGGCACGGCGACCGAATCGGAAGGGGAGCGACCGAGGACACCATGGTCGCGATTTTGTCCGTCGGCGACGCGCGTGGCCTGTGGCTGCGTCCGCGAGGCGGCGGTGAAGCCGTCAAGTTCTCGGTAGGCCACGGCGATTTACTCGTCATGGGCGGCTCTTGCCAGCGAACGTGGGAGCACGCGGTGCCGAAGACCAGCCGCGCGATCGGACCGAGGATCAGTATCCAGTTCCGCCCGGCTGGGGTTCGGTAGCGCCCTTGACGATGGACAGGAACGCGAGCCGCTCGGCTTCGTCAGTACCTGGAGCCGCGGTGAAGATGACGAGGTTCTGCGTCTGGCTTGGTGACGTGAGGATCTGACAGTCCAGAGTGATCACGCAGATGGCTGGGTGCAGGATGCGCTTCGTCATGTCGGTGCGGATGCCGACCTGGTGTTCCTGCCAGAGCCTCGCGAACTCGCGGCTCCGTCGTTGCAGCTCGGCGACGAGTTCGCCGGCCATGGGATTGCCTTCGTCACGGGTGTAGGCGGCCCGCAGGTGCGCGACATAGCTGCGGGAGTGCAGGTCGTGGTCATCCGGCGGAAAGCGGTGTCGCTCGTCGACGTCGGTGAACCAGCGATGGACCTGGCTGCGCCGAAGCCCGGTGTGCCCGGTCTGGACGCCGAGCAGCGCTTCGGCGAGCCGGTTCTGGTGGAGCGTGACGCCGAGGTCGGTGACGATCTGGGCCGGCGTGTCCACCCGCTCGAGTACGCGCAGCAAGGCGGGATCGGCGTGGTCGTTGTGGGGCTTGCGAGGCGGCGGCGGCTGGTGACCGGCCAGTCGGTACAGGTGATCGAGCTCGTCTTCGGTCAGTCGCAACGCGAGCCCCAAGGCGGCGACGGTGGTCTCGGACGGGCGCGAACCGCGGCGTTGTTCCAGCCGCGTGTAGAAGTCGGTGGATATGTGGGCGAGTCCGGCGACCTCGTCGCGGCGCAGGCCGACGGTGCGTCGGCGCGCGTTCGTGGCGAGCCCGAAATTCACCGGCTTGAGCGCCTCTCGGCGCCGCCGCAGAAAATCCGCAAGACCGTCCCGATCCATGCCGGAAACGCTACGCCGCCGAAGGACACGTTATCCACGGACAGCTTGTCCCTGGACAGCTTGGCTAATTGTCGCGGTTGCGTGCGGCGATGAGTATTTCCGCCGTGACCACATCATCGACTCAGATCGCGTTGATCACCGGCGGCAATCGCGGCATCGGCCGCGCCACGGCATTGGAGCTCGCCCGCCGGGGTATCGACGTGATCCTCACCTACCGATCGCACGCCGAGGAAGCCGAAGCGGTCGTCGCGTCGATCATCGACCTCGGGCGTACTTCCGTGGCGCTTCCGCTCGATGTGGGAGCGACCGGCAGCTTCGCCCAGTTCGCTTCCGCAGTCGCCGAGGCGCTGCGCGGGACATGGGGACGGGAAAGCTTCGATTTCCTGATCAACAACGCGGGCACCCAGCGGCCGGGCTCCTTCGCCGACGCGACCGAGGACGACTTCGACTCCCTCGTCAACGTGGCGTTCAAAGGGGTCTTCTTCCTGACACAGAAACTTGTGCCGCTGATGGCCGACAACGGCGCGATCGTGAACATTTCCAGCGGGATGACCCGGTTCTATGTTCCACAACGGGTCGTCTACTCGGCCGTGAAAGGCGCCGTCGAGGTCCTGACCCGTTATCTCGCCCAGGAACTCGGACCCCGTGGCATCCGGGTGAACACCATCGCACCCGGCTCAGTCGCCACCGACTTCAGCGGCGGGTTGCTGCGTGACAACGAACAGGTCCAGAAAGCCGTCGTGTCGGTGACCGCGATGGGCCGCTTCGCCGAGCCCGACGACATCAGCGGCGCGGTCGCGACCCTGCTGGAGAACGGCAACCGATGGGTGACCGGCCAACGCATCGAGGTCTCCGGCGGAGTCCACCTCTGAAGGAGACGACGTAGTGACAACCCTCGCCAACAAGGTAGCCCTTGTAACCGGCTCGGCCCGCGGCATCGGACGAGCGATCGCGGACCGCTACGCGTCCCTCGGCGCGAAAGTCGTCATCAACTACTCCAGCAACGCGACCCGAGCCCTCGAAGCAGTCGCCGCGATCGAACAGACGGGCGCCGAAGCCATCGCCGTCCAGGCAGACGTGGCCAAGGTAAGCGATCTTGAGCGACTGTTCGCCACAACGCTGGATCGTTTCGGACAACTCGACGTAGTCGTGGCCAACGCAGGCGTCGAACTGGTCGACCAACCCGTCCTGGACTACACCGAAGCCGATTTCGACCGCCTCTTCGCGATCAACGCGAAAGGCGGCCTCTTCACCCTGCAGTTAGCGGCCCGACATGTCGCCGACAATGGACGCATCATCTACATCGGCACCAGCAACACCGCGTGCGCCCTACCTGGCCACGCCCTCTACGGCGCCAGCAAAGCAGCCGTCCAGTTCGCCGTCGAAGTCCTCGCCAAGGAGATCGGCCACCGCGGCGTAACCGTCAACTCGATCCTGCCCACGGCCACCGAAGGAGCGGGTGTGTTCACCGGCACCGTACGAGAGGAGATCGCCGAGTACGTCCGCACTCTGCGCCCAATCCAACGGATGGGCACCACGGAGGACGTCGCGAACGCGGCCGAATACCTCGCGGGCGACCTCGCCACCTTCATCAGCGGCCAGCATCTGCTCATCACGGGCGGCGCACCGGCGTAATACCTAGGTAGTCCACATAGGACGTGGCGGCCCGAAGACCGCCACGTGAGAACTCAGGGGCGGACAACCATCACCGGGCAAGGCGACAGATGCAGCGCGGTCCGAGTGACAGGGGACAACCGTCCTGGTTGGCTACCAGGGCCCATGACCAGCACATCGCTGCGAGTGCACGTCTCGACAGCCTCATGCGGTCTGCTCCGCACAAGATGCAGGCTCGGCGTCAAGGTCGGCGCCAGCTTCGCGACCAACCGCCGGGCCCGATCGAGAATCTCGTTCGGCTTTCCTGCCTCGACCGCCCGTGGTCCGGGAAGCGGCCAAGCGTGCACGATGCGCAGGCCGTCGCGATAGCGGGTGGCGATCTCCGTTGCGCGGCGGATGATCGGCTCATCGTGTTGGCCGCCGATCGCCGCTGTCACCCATCCGTGTTCGGCGCGGACGGCTCGTGGCTCTCCGCGTACGACGACTGTGTCGCACAGGCTTCGGCTCACCACGGGGAGGACGAGGTGGCCGACGCCGAGGTTGTGGTGACCGTGCCCGTGGTAGCCGAGTACCAACAGGTCGGTGTCCGCGCTCGCGGTCAGCAGGGTGTGTTCGGGGGTTTCGTCCGAGGTCGTCACCGAGGCGTGCAGCCACCGGTAGACGTCGAGCCGACGGGCGATTGCATGGTCATCACTGGTTTTCGCCGAATAGACCTTCAGTCCGGCGTTCACCAGCCAGGCGTGCCGCAGCGCCCACTCCAGCGCGGCATCACCCCAAGTCGAGCCGTCTGTGCCGATCGTGACACGGGGGCGGTGCCGTGCGGACGATTGTTGCGCCGGTACGGCTACCGAAGGCGTCGCCGCCGAAGTAGCTGTCATCAAGCCTCCCGAAAATCGCCCCAGGAATGGCCGCGGTCCACGGTAGTCCTGTCGGAATGCCAGCGATAGGTCCAGATGCGTTTCTGCCTGACCGGTCAACCGTCCTACATGGACCTTTCCGGGAGATTGCGTGCCGTTTACGTTCGCCGCACAGTGGCAACTCCGTATGGGGGACGACCCCGTGGAGGTGCCATGTATCGACGCCGTCCAACCGGTGCACCAGCGCGAATCGGAATCGCGGACATAGAGGGCGTTGAGCGCACGGTCCGGGAGCTCAGAGTGTTGGATTACCAGTACGGCGGCGGCAGCTGCCACCGTGCCGTGCTGACGCGGCTGCCGATGGCGCGGGCGTTGTTGGCGGCGACGGTGCCAGTCCGGTTGACACGCCGGGTCGACACCGCGGTGGCGGACATGCACAACTTGGCCGGATGGACCTTGTTTGACAATGGGTCAATTACTGAGGCGCTGCATCACTTCACCATCGCATTGGACCTCGCGACGCGCGCGGGCGACAAAGCCATGGCCGCGAACATCAGATATCGGATAGGCCGCGTTCACCTGCACTACAACTCGCCCGGGCACGCGCTGACGGAGTTCGAACGGGGCCGCATCGAGGCGCACGCGTCCAACAGTCTGCTCGCCGCCGCCATTTTGTCGGCCAACCAAGCGTGGGCGTTCGCCAAACTCGGGCGGGCCGAGGAGGCGATCGCGGCGCTGGCGATGATGCGCAACGAGTTCGAAGCGTCGGATCGCAGCGACGTCCCCAGTTGGGCGGCGTTCTTCACGGAGACCGAGCTGTCCGCGATGAGCGGGTCTGTCCACACCGACCTCGCCCGGTTCGTGGACGTCCGGTACGCGAAGCGAGCCGTGCCCGAGTTGGCGACGGCGATCGGCTCATACGGCGATGGGATGGCCCGGAGCCGGGCGTTCTGCCTGATCTCCTTGGCGGTCAACCAGCTGCTGCTGCACGACGTCGACGCCGCGGTGGACATCGGTCGCGATGCCCTCGTGCACGGCCGCTCGGTCAAGTCGTCACGGCTACGGGATCGCTTGCGTCCCTTGGAGAACGAGGCGCGCAAGTGGTGCGGCGCGGACGAGCTGACCGAGGAGATCCGGACCATGCTGCCGGCGGCTTCATAGCAGGCTGCTGCGCTCGTCGCCCCAGATCGACGACGGGTCCACGTACGGCCGCAGAGCGGCGACGAGTTCGGCGTCGCCGTGGCCGTTGAGCGCGTCAGACGCGATGCGGCGAGCCACGCCCGCGAGGAAGTCGGCGATCTGCACGCGCGCGTCGTCGCGGGAATCGACGAACGTCATGTCCGCCAGCCGGTCGCCGAGGGTTCGTTTGATCAGGGCGACTCGGTCGTCGGTCAGCAGGTTCTGCCGATCGTGGACGATCGTGACGGGCTTGTCCGTGCCCCACAGGTGCACCGCTCGCACAATGGCGGGCACATGCAAGTCGAGGTGCTCGCGATGCTCAGCGCGAAGGACAACGTTGTACGCGGCGAGCACCGCGCGACTCGAGCGGTAGATCGTGGCCGTGTCCTTGTCCGGCTCGAGCAGTTCCACCACCTTGTGCGCGACGAAGAACGCTTTCTCGGTGAGGTGCACGGCCGCGTGACCCAGGAGCGGGCCGTCGGCGCTGAGCAGCCAGAGCAACACGGCGCGGTGTTTTTCACGCAGCAAGTGGTTGGCTTTGTACTCCAGCGCGGGCGAGCGTATTCGCTCCCGTAACCGCAGAATGCAGTCCTGTGCCGACGAGATCGGGAGCAGCACGCTGGCATGGGCGAACACGTCGGTTATCGCGTCTATGAGATTGCTGCCTTCCGAGCCCGACTCATCGCACGCGACCTCGACGGATAACCCATTCGTGCGCATAGTGCCTCAACATTAGATGCGGACTGAGGAAGTGCAAGCTAGTATTCCGCCGTTACCTGGAGTAATCGGAGGAACGCTGTGCGGAGTGTGCTGGTTGCCCTGGTCGCGATGCTCCTGACAGCGCTTCCCGTGGCCGCCGCTCCGCAAAGACAAGTCCTCTACGACGGCGGCAGCAGCTATCCGCGGGTGATCCGGTTGGAGAATGGCCGCATTCTCGCCAGCATCACCACGAATGACGGCTCGCAGGGCATGGGCGTCATCATGGCGAGCGAGAACGACGGCAAAACGTTCCGGCAGATCGCCACCATCCGGGATCCAGCGTCCGCCGACGGCCACGGGATTTGCTGCTCGACGCTGTTCGAGTTGCCCTCGCCGGTCGGCGCCATGCCCAAAGGCACTGTGCTGTGGGTGAACACCACCGGATACACCGCGCCCGCGCAGACCAAGAAGACCAGGCAACGGATGTGGGCCAGCACCGACCGCGGCAACAGTTGGAAGTTCATGTCCGACATCGCGGTGGCTTCCAATGAGCACAACGCATGGGAGCCAAGCCTTTCCGTCGCCAAGGACGGCAGCCTCGTCGCGTTCTACTCCGACGAGACCGACAAGGTCAAACACGACCAGAAGCTGGTCCAGGTCCGCACGGTCGATGGTCTGAAGTGGACGGACTACAAGGAGACCGTGGTCAGCGACGCGTGGAACGTGCGGCCCGGCATGATCAACGCGATCACGCTGCCCGACGGCAGCTACTTCATGACCTACGAGGTCTGCAACAACGACAAGGTCCACCTGTGCAGCGCGTACTTCCGCAGGTCGGCCGACGGCTGGGACTTCGGCAATCCCCGCGACCTCGGCACGCTGGTCAAAACGGCCGACGGCAAACAAGGACGGCACACCCCAGTACCGGCATGGAGCCCTGGCCCCGGCCCGAACGGAACGATCCTGCTGATCACCGAGATGCTCGTGCACAACGGCGGCAAGATCGCCGAAGGCAACGGCGGCACGATACTGGCGAACGACAACCTCGGCGAGGGCCCGTGGTACGAGATCCCGGCGCCGATCCACGTCGCCGGGGTGGACAACGAGGGCTGCCGGAATTTCAGCCCCGGTCTGCTGCCGTCGAAGGACGGCAAGTCGGTGCTCGAGGTGACCACCGACTATGACCAGTCGATCTGCAAGACCTACTACGCCACGGGCCCGCTCAGCAAGACGTGAACCGTGGCCACCCCGGCTACGTATGTGCTGTGAAGGACGAGACAGCCGGGGAGGCGGAGCACGATGGCGCAGCGACTGAACCCAGCCGCGCGGGATTCGGCGGTCAGCCGGGTCACCATGATCACGACGGGCATGGTGGTGCTCGGTCTTGCCGGCACGGTCGGCCTCGGGTTCACCATTTCCGAGCAGGTGAAGGCGGAGAAAGCGGCGGAGGCGGCCGCGCAGGCCGTCGAAGAGGCGGCCCAGGTCGCCGAGGAGCAGCCGCCCCAGGAGCAGCTCCCGCAGGACCAGGTGCCGCAAGCCCAGGTCCCGCCGGCGCAGCAGCAGGACCAGGACGCCCAGACACCGGCCACCACGAAGCCGACGGCCCAAAAGCCGACGACGCAGAAGCCCGCACCGGCTCCGAAGCCCAAGCCGACCACCAAACCACCCGCGACCTCATCGGGTGGATCGTGAACGCCGGAGTCAAGTTCGACGCCATCGGCACCACGGCGACCGTGTCGGGTGGGCGGGTTGCCGGTGGCTTGGTCGGGCAGTTCCTCAGCGCCGGGTGCGCTGTGGCTGCCGGGGCCAGGTTCGATGCCATCAGCCTGGCGGCCAATGTGCCGGGTGGGCGGGTGGCCAGTGGCCTGGTCCGGCGGTTTGTCGGTGCCGGGGGCGCTGAGCCGCTGGTGATCTCGGTGGGTGCGTCGTGAACGCCGGAGTCAAGTTCGACGCCATCGGCACCACAGCCCACGTCCTGGTCACCGAACCGGACGTGCTGCCGGTCGCCGAGACGATCCTCCGCTGGTTCATCAAAGAACTCGACCAGGCCTGCAGCAGGTTCCGGGACGACTCCGCGCTGAGCCTGTTGAACCGCACGGGATCAGCGACGCATCCCTTGCTGGCCAAGGCGGTCAAGGTCGCCTTACGCGCGGCCGCGGACACAGACGGCCTCGTAGACCCTGCGCTCGGCTCGTACATGGTCACCTTGGGGTACGACCGGACCTTCGCCGAAGTCCCCCGTCGCGGGCCGACAGCTGTGGATGTCGACGCGCCGGTGAAGCAGGCGTGGCGCGACATCCGAGTCTCCGGCGACACGGTCACCGTCCCCAACGGAGTCAAAGTGGACCTTGGCGCGACCGCAAAGGCCTGGGCCGCCGACGTTGTCGCCGATCGTATCGCGGCGGAGACCGGGGCAGGCGTGCTGGTCAACCTCGGTGGCGACATCGCGGTCGCCGGACCGGCGCCCGAAGACGGCTGGAGTGTCCGGGTGACCGCGGATCACGCCAGCGACGAAGGCGGGCAGGTCGTCGCCATCGACTCTGGTGGCCTCGCGACGTCCAGTGTGACCGTTCGCGCGTGGCAACGCGGCGACACGCAACTGCACCACGTCCTCAACCCGATGACCGGTCTCCCGGCTTCCCGAATTTGGCGGTACGCAACGGTTTCCGCAATGACGTGCGTCGCCGCGAACACAGCTTCGACCGCCGCGCTCGTGCTCGGCGACCGTGCACCGAACTGGCTTGCCGCGCGCCGACTCCCTGCGCGCCTCGTGGCAACGGGTGGTGCCGTTACCACTGTGGCTGAGTGGCCCGAGGAGGAGTCATGACGTTCCTGGGTGAGAGTACGTACTGGTACCTGGCGAGAGGCAGTGGGCTGGTCTCGCTCGTTCTGTTCACGGTGGCGTTCTCGCTCGGCCTGCTCACCGCCGGCCGCGTCAGCTCACGGCGGTGGCCCCGGTTCGTGACGGAGTCGTTGCACCGCAACATCTCCATGGCTTCGCTGATCTTCCTGGCGATTCACGTCGCCTCGGTCGTGCTGGACACCTACGTCTCGATCGGGATCCTTGAGGTCTTCGTCCCGTTCATCGGCACGTACAAGCCGATGTACCTGGGGCTGGGGGCGATCGCGCTCGATCTGATCCTGGTTCTGGTGCTGACCGGTGTGCTGCGGACTCGGATGCCTTACCGGGCATGGCGGCTGATCCACTGGGCGGCCTACATCAGCTGGCCGGTCGCGGTGGTTCACACGATCGGCATCGGCACGGACCAGCTCTGGTCGTTGATCACGATCGGCGCCAGCGTGGCCGTGGTGCTCGGATGCGGAAGCCTGCGTGTGGTCTCATTGCGGAGGCGGTCGCTGTGAGTGCACCCGCGCAACGGTATGACGGTCGTCCCCGTCTGCTGTCCAATCAGGCTCGTTCCATCACCGAGCACGCCAAAGCTGTCGGCGCGTTACCCACAAGCGTTGTCCCGCAACTGATCGACATGATCACCGCGTCGGGGCTCCGTGGCCGGGGCGGTGGGTGGTTTCCCAGTGGTCGCAAGATCGCGTCGGTCGCCGGTCGTGCGAACCCGTACGTCGTGGTGAACGGGATGGAAAGCGAACCGGCCGCGGGCAAGGACAAGCTGCTGCTGCGGCTCGCCCCGCATCTCGTGCTCGACGGCGCCGAACTCGCCGCGCTCGCGTTGGACGCGGATCGCGTCACCGTGGCGGTACACCGCGATACAGGGCTCGCGCGCCACATGATGAACGCGATCGCCGACCGTGTCGCGGCCGGTTGGGGCAAGGTCGAAATCGACGTCAGCGAGCCACCGAACTGGTACGTCTCCAGCGAATCGACCGCCGTGGCGAGCTTTGTCGGTGGGGGAGAGGCCAAGCCGAAGGCGGACTCGGCCCGGGTGTCCGGTGTGAACGGACGGCCGACGCTGGTGTCCAATGTGGAGACGTTCGCGCACATCGCGCTGATCGGGCGGTACGGTCCGAACTGGTTCCGGCAGGCGGGGACGGGCGATTCTCCCGGGACGGCGCTGTTCACGGTGAGTGGTGCGGTG
The DNA here is from genome assembly GCA_000720375.1 of Rhodococcus rhodnii. GTDB lineage: Bacteria > Actinomycetota > Actinomycetes > Mycobacteriales > Pseudonocardiaceae > Kibdelosporangium. The sequence goes on from JOAA01000009.1 coordinate 233,403, forward strand.
CGGTCGCCTGGCGTGTACGAGCTGCCGGTCGGCATCACCGGCGAGACGATCCTGCGCGTCGCGAACGGGGTTCGTGAGCCGATCTCCGCGTTGTTGGTCGGCGGTTACGGTGGTGCTTGGATTCCACCGACCCAGCTGCACCGGCCGTTCTCGCCGGAAGGGCTTGAGCCGCTCGGCGCGTCGCTTGGCGCGGGGATTGTGGTTGCCTTGCCCGCCAGGACTTGCGGGTTGTTCGAGACGGTCCGGGTGGCCACGTGGATGGCCGAGCAGTCCGCGAAGCAATGCGGTCCGTGTTTTCGCGGGCTGCCCGCGATCGCCGAGGACTTCGCGCTGATCGCGCGGGAAGGTTCGCGTAAGGCCTATGAACGGCTTCGATTCCGGCTCGGGGTGATCAACGGCAGGGGAGCGTGCGCGCATCCCGATGGTGTCGTGAAGTTCGTCGACTCGGCGCTGAAGACGTTCGCATTGGACATCCGACGGCATCTGTCCGGGCAGCTGTGTCCTGGTGGGCCACGCGTCCTGCCCATCCCCGAACTGCCGAACGAAAGCGAGGGATGGCAGTGACCGAACGGCTCAAAGTCGACATGATCGCCTGCGACGGGCACGGTGTGTGCGCCGAGCTCGTGCCGGAGCTGATCGGTTTGGACGAGTGGGGCTACCCGATCCTCGCCAACGCACCTGTCCCGCAGGAGCTGCACAAGCACGCGCGGAAAGCGGTCACGCTCTGCCCGAAGCTCGCCCTCAGCCTCGCCAGGACGAGGACATAGCGTTCGGTTGATACGCTGCACCGCATGGCGCCGAGTATCAAGGATGTCGCCGTCCGGGCGGGGGTCTCGATCGGCACGGTGTCCAATGTGCTCAACCGGCCGGACAAGGTGGCCGAGGCGACGCGCGACCAGGTGCTCGCCGCGATCGCGGAACTCGGGTTCGTCCGAAACTCCTCGGCGGCGCAGCTGCGGGCAGGCACCAGCCGGTCGCTCGGCCTGATCGTGCTGGACATGGCGAACCCCTTCTTCCACGACGTGGCCAAGGGCGTCGAAGACGTGGCCACCGAGCTCGGCTACGCCGTAGTGCTGTGCAACTCCGACGAGCAGGCAACCCGCGAGGACCGGTACCTGCAGGTGCTCGAGGAGCAGCGAGTCAGGGGAGTGCTGATCACGCCGGTCGAGGTCAGCTCGGAACGCCTGGACGCGCTGCGCAGGCGCGGCACGCCGACCGTGCTGGTCGACCGGCACGACCCCAGGGCGAACTGCTGCTCGGTCGCGGTGGACGACGTGGCGGGTGGCGAACTCGCCGGCGGGCACCTGCTGGCGAAGGGCCACGAGCGGATCGCGTTCTTCACCGGGCCGTTGGCCATCCAGCAGTGCGCAGACCGTCTTGAGGGCTTACGCAACGTCGTTGCCGACTCGGGCCGCGATCCCGACATGGCGATCGACGTGATCGAACTACCCGCGCTGAAGGCCCGGATCTCCTACGAAGCCGCCCGCGACCTCTTCGAGCGGACGACGGACATCACCGCGGCCTTCTGCGCCAACGACTTGCTCGCGCTGGGCTTGTTACGCGCCGCGGTGAGCACTGGCCGTCGTGTCCCGCAGGACATCGCCATCCTGGGCTACGACGACATCGAATTCGCGGCCGACGCGGCCGTGCCCCTGTCGTCCATCCGGCAGCCAACTCTCCAAATTGGACGCAACGCGGCCCAGTTGCTGCTCGAGGAATGCGACAACCCGGACACGCACGCGCACCAGCAGGTGATGTTCAAGCCGGAACTCGTGGTCCGCGACTCAACGTGACGCTCGCCGCTGGCAGTGACCTGCGGAAATGCCGCGTCCGACCGAGGAGCGGCGCCCCAGCCACTGACTGGCCCAGAGCCTGCCTATGCCTGCTGATCGGTCGGCGTAGGCTCAGTAGGAACGAACCGCCGAGCAATGGCCACCGCGATCGCATCAACATCCGGCTCGCCATTGCGCTGGGACAACTCTTCCCGCAACGGCACCGCGATAGCCTCCGCGAGCTTCTGCACGGCCTCCTCAGGATTCGGCGGCGGAGGGAACGGCCGCGTGGCGGCTTCCCATGCGCCCATGTTCGCGCCGACCAGCCAGACCCACATCGGGTTCATCACCGACCAGTCGTGCAGCAGCGGCCGGTGTTGTTCCCACACCGCGTTGGCGACCCGGTTGATGTCGTCTTGTGTCAGTGGCATATCCGCTCCTGGAAGCTCGGTGAGGGACTCGTTCAGATCGACCTGGCCGCTGATGCCCGGCACTCCGCCCACCGAGGTGTACTGGTGGATGTTGGCCCGGCCGTTGTAGCGCAACGGATGCCTGCGACCGTCGTTGGGGCCGTACTGCGCTGCCCAGACGATGGTGTTCGGCACGCCGATGGTGTCCGCGTTGATCCCGGTCAGCATGGACGTGTTCGCGTACAACGTGACCGACTGGAAGCCGTTGGCACGCAACTGGTTCAGAAACCGGAACGCGAAGTCGCGGGCCGCGGGCCCTGGCCGGTGCGGGTCTTCGAGGTCCAGTGCGGGTGGCAGGCCGGTCGCGTCCAGCCTGCGGACCTCGGCGGTGAGCACGTTCGCCTGTGCTTCGGGACTCGGTGAGAGCTGGGCGTAGTGGTACAGCCCCACGGGAAGATCCACGCTTTGCGCGCCACGCACTTGCGCGTCAGCCCGGACGAGCGCGGGCCCGCCGCCGTCGCTGCCTTTGACGTACACGAACGAGACACCGCTGCCGCGCACGGCGTTCCAGTCGGTGACGGTCTGGTAGCGGTAGATGTCGATTCCAAGTGCCATGGGCCTCACCTCGGGCCACCGGTTACCCCGAAGGCAGTCCGGTCAGTCGCTGATTCACACACCACTGTCGACGTAACACCGTTCGGCGCAGCCCGACAACACCTATTCGGGTCCGCTATATCCGCTGAACGATGGCTGACCGTGGGTACATAGCGCCACGGTGACACGATTCAGGTCCCGGTGAGCGGGCAGGTGGCTTGTTTGTGCCATCCCCTGATCCCTAGTCTCGGGCGCACGCCGCACTCCTGTTGGGACGTAACAACCATGGAGGTTCGCGGTGTATTCACGCGTAATGGCCGCGCTCGCGGCAGCGGGACTGCTTGTCGCCGGTGCGCCGGCGCTCGCCCAGGTCGAGGGCGGCGGCTGGACGCCCTATCAACCGACTTTCTCCGTACAGGAACGGGGATGCGGTGACGTGAGCGACCTGACCTTCCGGCTCACCTGCTCCACGGGCAGCGGCGACCAGCGCGCAGAACGCCGGTACGCCACCTACACGGGTGGCACGCGCCAGTTCGAAGGCTCGTTCCGGATCACGAGCATGAGCGGTTCGCGGATCAGTCTCAAGCAGACGTTCAAGACAACTGGACCGTTCTTCATGCTGGCAGTGGAACGTGGTGGCAGGCTGTACGCGGTGCACGGCGGCACGACGGTTGCCACCGGTGCCACGGTGGGCGCGACGGTGCGGGTGAACACCGTCCACCAGGTCGGCAGCCGACACCGCACGTACATCAACGGTTCACTCAAGCACGATGTCTCCAGCCCAAGCGGCGATTTCTACGACAAGTTCGGCAGCTATCGAACCAACAGCGGGCAAGGTCCGGTGACCGTGGTGTGGAGCGGGATTCGCTTCTGGCGTAAGTGACCGGAGACGGCGTTCCGAGCCCGCCGGGTGACAATGGCAAATGTTCATTCCCCGTTGCCTTCCCGGCGGGTTCTTCCGTGAATGCGTGTCCGTTCTGTCCGACCGGCCGCGATGACCGTCGGCCAGCCACCGCACACGGACCGCGCAACCCGCTGATAGCGGGTCTGACCTGCGACGCTGTCACTTCGGTCGTGGGTATGAGATTTTCATGATCCAGGTATGTGTTCCTCCTATTCTGGTCAGTGACAGACCTTCGAAGTCATTGATTAGGGCGACACTGGTTCCCAGGCTCACGCTGGCGCAAACTTTTTTCGCAGCACCAATTCAGCGGGGATTCTGAGATTGGGGAACATCGTGATCGCCACCTTCGCAGCCGCCACCCTCACCGACACCATCCACACCTTCTTCGCGGACTTCCCGTGCTCGACGGACACCGTGGTCACCGATCTGGTCATCGACGAACTCGACCAGTGGCACAACCCGATGGAGTCGGTGGCCAGCTTCAGCAAGCCGACTTTCAGCCACGTCGCCCTTGGCGCGCGGCAGTTATCGACGGCGAGCTGAGCCGGCGATGACCGGGCCGGGTGTGCCGACAGGCCGGGTGGTCGGGTTCAAACGCCACCTGCGCGTCGAGGTGATCAAGGGCGAGGCCGTGTATCTCTTTTCGGAGCGCGGCGTGACGGCGTTGAAGGGCTCGGACGCCGAGGCCCTCGCGCCACTGTTGGACTGCACCCGCGACCTTCCGGCCTTGCTCCGGGATGTCCCCGCGGGCGTGGCCCCCGAGCAGGTCGGAAGGTTCATCGCCCGGCTGGACGAAGCCGGGCTGCTCACCCTCGGGCCGCCGCCGGGCAGCGGCGCGGCCGAACGTGCCAGGGCGTACTGGGAGGCGGCGGGCACGGACGCGAACGCCGCCGTGGCCGACACCGCGGCCAAGCACGTCTTGGTGATCGCGACCGGCGCCACGGATCCTTCGGCCGCTCTGAGCGCGTTGCGGCAGGCCGGATTGACCGCGAAGGTCAGCTCGGGGGAGCTGACCACCGACGACCCGGCCGATCTTTCGGTCGTGGTGTGCGACGACTACCTTTCACCGGACCTCGCCGACATCGACGCGGTGCACCGGGCCGCCCGCCGGCCATGGTTGCTGACCAAGCTCACGGGTGCGCAGGTGTGGCTTGGTCCCGTCTTCGACTCGCCCGAACTCGGCTGCTGGCACTGCCTGGCGAGCCGGTTGTGGGCGCATCGCGACGCCGAGGCGCACGTCCAGGACGCACTGGGACAGGTCGGCCCGGCGTCGCGCCCGGTCGCGTCGCTGCCCGCGTTGGACGCGATGGCAACGCACCTGATGACCCTGGAAGTCACCAAATGGCTTGCCGGATACCGGTATCCGGGTCAGCGCGGCGTGATGACGTTCGACAGCCTCGACCTGACCGCGAGGCACCACGAGTTTCGTCGTCGCCCGCAGTGCGCGCTGTGCGGCGATCCGACGCACATGCGCGCGTTGGCCCGGCGACCCGTGCGTTTGTCCTCGCAGCCGAAGTCGTCGGACAACGCCGGCGGACACCGTTCGCTTACTCCGCAACAGGTGTTCGACCGGTATCAGCACCTGCTGAGCCCGGTCACCGGAGTGATCAAGGAAATCACCCAGCACCAGACCGGCCCGGCGTTCTTCAACTCGTTCCGTGCCGGGCCGAACGTGGCCGTGCGCCGCAACTGCCTGTTCAACCCAAGCGCACCACGCGCGGAGAACGGCGGAAAAGGCGTGACACCGTTGCACGGCAAGGTGAGTGCGATGTGCGAGGCGCTCGAACGGCATTCCGGGTTCTTCCATGGGGACGAGGAGCGGATCCGGGGCAGTTACAAGTCCTTGCGCGCGCACGCGATCCACCCGTCCAGCTGCCAACTGTTCGACGACCGGCAGTATCCGGGCAGGTCAACGTGGAACGCCACGCATTCGTCGTTCCAGCACGTGCCGGATCCCTTCGACGACAACGCGGTCATCGATTGGACACCGGTATGGTCGCTTACGCGTGAACGGCACCGATTGCTCCCCACGGCGATGCTGTACTACGGTGCCCCGCCCGAGGCGGGATCGGTGTCGCTCTACGCCGACTCGAACGGCAACGCGGCTGGCAGCTGCCTGGAGGACGCTGTCCTGCAAGGACTGCTTGAACTGGTGGAGCGCGACTCGGTGGCGATGTGGTGGTACAACCGCACCCGGCGGCCCGAAGTGGACCTGACCGCCTTCGGTGACCCATGGATCGACGAGCTGCGCGACGTCCACGCCGGACTTGACCGGGAGGTCTGGGTGCTCGACGTGACAGCGGATTCCGGAATCCCCGTACTGGTGGCGTTGTCACGGCGGGTCGACGGCGGGAACGAGGACATCATGTTCGGCTTCGGTGCGCACCTGGATCCCCGGGTCGCGCTGCGCCGGGCACTGACCGAGATGAACCAGCTGATGCCGGTCGTCGTCGACGGCTACAAGTGGACCGAACCGGAGCCGCTGCACTGGTGGCAGCACGCGACCATCACCAACCAGCCGTATCTGATGCCGGATCCGGCTGTGCGGGCACGGGTTCCGGCCGACTACGCCTACACGCCATCACCAGATCTGCTCGACGACGTCACACAGGTGCGTGGCCGTGTCGAGGCGCTCGGCCTCGAAGTCCTCGTACTGGACCAGACCAGGCCGGACATCGGGCTGCCGGTGGTCAAGGTGATCGTGCCGGGGCTGCGCAGCTTCTGGGCCAGGTTCGCGCCGGGCCGGCTGTTCGACGTCCCGGTCCGGCTGGGCTGGCTGCCGAAACCCACCGCGTACCACGACCTCAACCCGATCCCGCTGTTCCTCTGAGGGCGGCCACCAGCAGGAGACAAAGCAGTGCAGTTCCAGCATCTCACCGACGAACCGGAACGCGTGCGGTTGTGGTCGTTGCGCGAGGACGCGTTGGTGGAGACCGGTTCGGACGACTCACTGCTGGTGTTCACCCGCTGGGGCGACATCGAGATCGACGACCCGAGCCCGGTGGTGCGGGAATGGCTCTACCGGATGAGCCTCGGCCCGGTCTCGCTGGAGAACCTGCTGCCGCCCCGGCCGGGCAACCACCACCGGCCGGTCGAGGACGACCCGGAGTACGACCGGGTTCAGAACGTGCTGTCCAAGCTGGGCAGTTGCGTTGTGCACTCGCTGGGCCTCGCGGACATGGGCGGTCCGCTGCTGTCCGCGGTGCCGATCTCCCGCAAGGCGACTTTCCAGCTGCCGCGGATCGACGCCGATCACCCGGTGCGGCTGTCCCGGTTCGCGGCCATGCGGGCCAGTGACGGCGAGGTCGTGCTCGAATCGCCGCTGGCCCGTCACCGTGTGGTGTTTCATCGGTCGCTGGCCACGCGTGTGATCGGGTCGCTCGGCAAGGCGACGACGGTGGCGGATCTGGCGCCCGCGCTGGACGTCCCCGAGGCTTTGGTGGCGGACATCGTCACGTATGTCGCCGCGGTCGGGATGATTGTGTTCAGTGAGAACGGTGGCAGCGCGCCCACCGCACGGTTCGCCGAGGACAGCGATCCGGCACTGATGGTCTGGTCGCACAGCGACTTGTTGTTCCACTCGCGCAGCAAGCTGAGCCGGCCGGACGCGCCGCGGCACGCGATGTATCCCCGGGGCGACAAAGTGCCGCCGCCGCCCGCGGTCAAGCCTTTGCCGGAGGGGCCGCGTTATCCGTTGTACAAACCTGTGCTCGCGGAAATCGTGGCCGACGACCCGAAGTTCACCGAGGTCGTGGAAAACCGGCGATCGTTCCGGAAATTCGCCCGCAAGCCACTGTCCGCGCAACGACTCGGCGAGTTGCTCTTTCGGTCCGCGCGGATTCGTTCGGTACGGCCTGCCGAAGGCGGCGGGGTGAGCTACGCGGTTTCCGATCGGCCGTACCCCAGCAGTGCGAATCTGCACGAGCTCGAGTTGTACCTGACCCTCGATCGATGTACCGATCTGCCGCGCGGGATATACCACTATGACCCGCTTGGGCACTCACTGACGCTTATCAATACGTCGCCAGACAAGGTAGGAGAATTACTAGACGACGCGAAGGTCGCGACCGGTGCAATACAGCGGCCACCTGCGTTGATCACCATGACCGCGCGGATGGGACGGTTGTCATGGATGTACAACGGCATCGCGTACGCCACCACCCTGCGGCATGTCGGTGTACTGCAGCAGACGCTCTATCTTGTCGCGACCGCGATGGGCCTGGCGCCATGTGCACTTTCTGTGGGTGATATAGAAGTATCGGACAGCGCGTTCCTGCTTCAGTGGCCGTCCGAAGTCACTGTCGGTGGGTTTGTCGTCGGGGTGCGGCCCGAAGCGCCGACAGAGGCGTGAAGTCGCCGTCTGCAGCTTGCTGCAGGCGCTGTCCGTGCAGGTTGACGTGTACTCTTGACTGGCCCGTGAGCGTGACTGCGCTGGGGGGAAAATGAGCCCAGACTCGGACGGTAACGACTTATCCGTCAGCTCGACACTCGCCCCTAAGGTGGCAAGAGCGGTTGTCGTCACGGTCTTCGGTTGCATAGCAGTGCTTGCCTTTATCCGGGTGCTGCTGTTGCCGGACGTGGGACTGGCGAGCAAGTTGCTGTCCGCGGTCTACCTGATCGTGCTGCTGTCCATCCAGATTTTGTGGACTTCCCGGCGTGCCGCCGAACTCTCGCCACTGCTGCGCTATACGGCGCTGTTCGTCCAGGCCTGCCTGGTGTATCTGCCGTTGCTCCAGTTCAGGGAAAACTGGGTGTCGATGCCCGGGTTCCTAGCCGGCAGCGCGCTTCTGGTCCTGCCGCCTTTGTACGGGTGGATCACCGCGGGACTTGTCGTGGTGAGTATGACTTTCGCACAGGCGGAATTCAGCCAGGGACAGATCGAGCCGGTCGCATACATAACATTGTCCACGATACTCACCGGCTTGCTGGTTTACGGGCTGAGCTGGTTGGCCACTTTGGTGACCCAGTTGCACGAGGCCCGCGAGGAATTGGCCAAGATGGCCGTTGCCCGTGAACGGTTGAGATTCGCCAGGGATCTGCACGACTTGCTGGGCTATAACCTCTCCGCCATCACCCTCAAGAGTGAGTTGACGCATCGCCTTGTGCTGAAACACCCGGTTCGGGCTCGTGAGGAACTGGTCGAAATCCTGCAGATCTCCCGCCAGGCACTGGCCGACGTGCGTGCGGTCGCCAGCGGGTACCGCGCGATGTCACTGGACGAGGAATGCGTGTCGGCTCGTTCGGTGCTCGCCGCCGCCGATGTCCAGGTGACGATGGAGGTCGACTACCGCGACCTCCCGGTCCGCGTTTCCACCGTACTGGCGACGGTGCTGCGGGAAGGCATCACGAACCTGTTGCGGCACAGCAAAGCCGAGTTCTGCGAGATCTCACTGCGGCAGGACGCCACCACGGTGACGATCGCGATGGTCAACGACGGCGTACCGGACGACCCGGTCGACTCCCGTGAGGACAGTGGCCCCGGCGGCAGCGGAATCCACAACCTGTCCGCACGGGTGGCCGAACTCGGCGGCGAACTGGTCGCCGATTTCCAGCCGGAGAAGCGATTCAAGCTGTGTGCGACATTGCCGCTGTCAGATCAGCCCGTCAAAGGCAAGGACGACGACCTGGACCCGCCACTGCGCGTGGTTTCCTGAGTCCCCGAAGTGCCTTTCGGCGCGCCAAACCTGAGATACCCGTTGCAGCACCATGAAATACCCGTAGCAGCACGGTGAGATACGCGTTGCGGCACTCCGAAATACCCTTGCGGCCCAACGAAATTACAGCCAGCCTGCCTCGGTGGCGATCCTGATCGCGTCGACTCGGTTGCGGGCGTTGAGTTTCCCGGCGATCGTCGTCAGGTAGTTGCGTACGGTTCCCACTGAGAGGTACAGCTTCGCCGCGATTTCCGAAGCGTCAGCGCCGTGCGCCGCCAGCCTTAGGACTTCGCTTTCCCTGGTGGTCAGCGGGCAGTCGGTGCTGTCCCACGCGGCGAGAGCGAGCTGGCTGTCGACAACCCGCCGGCCCGCGGCGACGCTGCGAATCGCGTCGGCGAGTTCGCTGGCCGGCGCGTCCTTCAGCATGAAACCGCTGACATGGGCGGACAGTGCGCGCCGCAGCGTTCCCGGGCGGCCGAGGCCGGTCAGGATGAGCGTGCGCACTTCAGGCAGTGCCGCCCGGATTTCCGCGGCCGCGGTCAGGCCGTCCTTGCCGGGCAGGTCGATGTCCAGCAGCGCGACATCGGGACGGTGTTTGTGCGCGGCGGGCAGGATCTCGTCGCCCGACGACATTTCGGCGACCACCTCGATGTCGGGCTCCACGTTGAGCAATGCGACGAGAGCGCCGCGAACCATGTGCATGTCCTCGGCGATCATCACCCTGATCATCGGCAGCCCCCTTCCAGCGATGCCACCCATTAACCCGAGATCATAGGGGTTTTGCCGCTCATTCGGATCGGCTGATAGGGGAATGCGGAGCGTACAGTGGGTGCGTCCAGGTGTGTGGGAACTCGCTGTATTCGCCCGATCACGCGAAGTGTGCCTGGTAATTCCCCTAAAACACGACGTTATTCGAACACATTTCTGTCGGCCGATCAGGCGAGCGCGGGCAGCACTGGCGCGGATGGCGGATGGGTGACGCCCGATGAGCGCAATCCGGTGTGCTCCGGCGTGCGTTGCGGCGGAATCGAGGCGTTCCGGCGTGCCGTGGCGATCACCGCGGACCACGGCGGCAGCTGCGGCAGCGCCCGCGGCCGTTCAATCCAGGGACACCCATTTTTCGCGTCGAATTCGCACGGTACGACCACACGCGCGCCGCAGGGCACCGGATGCACTTCGATGCACCGCAGTTGATGTTCGCGCTTCGGTGCGGCGTGACAGGCCGGTTGCGTCAGGAACATCCACCACTTCCCGCCGCCGTCGGCGAGCACGGGTCCGGCCAGCATCGCAATCCGCAGGTCGGCCAGGACGGCGTGGCCCAACCGCTGTGGCATCACCACCGCGTCGGCCACCTCGCCGAGCCGCATCACCAGCCTGCCCGGCTGCACCTCGATGGTCACCGGCCAGCCGAAACGTTCCTCGTAGCGGGTCCTTGCGTCGGCCAGCGTGCGTAACAGTTGAAGACTTGTCAGATTTGTCATTCCGGTCATGGTCGCCCTCCAGTTAAAGCACCAAGAGGTATACGCCGGGCCGCTAGAGTCCTGGTAGTAGCGGACTCACGAAGTCCCTTATGAGATTTCTGCCGGAACGACTATGAGGAACAACCAGTCGTGCACGGCGCTGTGTCATACCGGTCGATGACAACCGCACACCTATCTTGATGACGCTCGCACTGGAAAAGGGCCGGATTAGCGCTGAACATTTTTTGTGGGGGATACGGGGTGCATATGACTTCAGCGAAAGGCTGTGGCGATGGAGCTGGTCGAGCGGAATGGCCCACTGGACGCGTTGGAACGGATGCTCACACGCACCGCTACCGGGCAGGGCGGGGTCACGCTGGTCACCGGCGGTATGGCCACGGGAAAGACCGAGCTGTTGCGCGAGTTCACCGGCAACGCGGCGCGCAGTGGCACGTTGGTGCTGTCCGCCACCGGTTCGCGGGCCGAGCAGTCGCTGCCGTTGGGCGTGATGTGCCAGATCCTGCACGGGCCTGCGTTCCCGGACATCCCGGTGCCGTCCTTGTCCACTGTAGACGCAGTGCCGTGGGACGAGGTCGACCCGGACCCAGCAGTCGTCGGTCCACACGACGCTCCCGTGATCCGAGAGATGTGCGGCGCGCTGCTGATGGCGGCCAAGCATCGCACGGTCGTTGTGTGGATCGACGATATCCAGTTCGTGGACAGCGCCACGTTGCGGGTTCTGCTGTACCTGCGACGGCGGATGAGCACCGCGCCGATCCTGCTGGTCCTGTCGGGCTGGGCGCAGCGACGGCAGACGTGGCCGTCGTTCCGTGCCGAGATCACCCGCCAGCAGCACGATCACATCAAGCTCACGCCGCTGTCGTTGGACGGTGTCGGCGAGCTGATCACGGAACGGTTGGACGGCCCGGCCGCCACCCGGCTGAGCCCCGGCTGCCACCAGCTCAGCGGCGGAAACCCGTTACTGATCAACGCTTTGCTGGACGACGTAACCGACAGGGACCTGGCGCCGGGCACCGCGTATGGCCAAGCCGTGCTGACGTGCCTGCACCGCGCTGGGCCACAGTTGCACGCCGTTGCCAGCGCTGTGGCTTTGCTCGGCGAGCACATCACGCCCGCACTCGTGGGCCAGCTCGTTGGTGAGCCCCTCGACGAGATCCTGCCCGCGCTTGACTTCCTGAACTGCGCGGGCGTGTTCGACCAGATGACGTTCCGGCACCCGGTCGCCGCGACGACCGTGCTCGAGAGCATGCGGCCGGACGACCGTTCCTGGATGCACCTGATGGCCGCGAAGTTGTTGCACCAGAAGGGCGTTGGCGCGCTCGAGATCGCCCGGCATCTGGTGGACGCGGACGCGGCACGGGAGCCATGGGCGGTGGCGTTGCTGTGTGAGGCAGCCGAACGAGCGTTGTCCGATGACGAGGTGACATGGGCTGGGCAATGCCTGCGCTTGGCGTTGCGGGACTGCGACGACTCTCGGCGGGACGAGATCGCGAAGTCGTTGGCCCGCGTGGAATGGCGAGTCAACCCGGCCGCCGCAGCCTTGCACATGGCGTCGCTGACGAACGGCGCACCTGTGGGCAGAGACGCCGTTACCTTGGCCAGGCACGCCTTATGGCAGGGCGACAAGCCCGCGGCCATCGCCGCGTTGACCGCAGTGACGGACACACAGGCGGCGGACGAGCTTCGGCTGGTGTACGAGTGGCAGTACGGCTCGCAAGAGGGTGTGCCTGCCCGCCAGGGCAGCAGTACGCCATGGGTTCAGGTCGGCAAGAAGCTGCCGGGGCTGATGATCAAGGGCCGGTCCGCGGAGGTGGCCGCCGGCGCCGAGCACATCCTGCAGAGCTGCCAGCTGGCCGACACCACGCTGGAGATCATCGTGTCGGCCGTCATTGCCCTGTGTTACGCCGACAAACCAGACAAGGCGGCCTTCTGGTGTGACACGTTGTCCGACGAAGCGGACCGGTGCAACGCCACCACGTGGCAGGCCGTGCTCTGCGCGGCGCGGGCAGAGGTCGCGCTGCGGCAAGGCGACCTGGCAATGGCCGAGACACAGGCCAACACGGCGTTGCAGCTGCTGCCCGCAGACGGTTGGGGAGTCCTCATTGGACTTCCCAGGGCCACTTTGTTGTTGGCGTACACCGGAATGGGCCGAACGGACGCCGCAGCGGAAGTGCTCAGGCAGTTCGTGCCGGATCGGATGTCCGGCACCGTGATCGGCTTGCGGTTCCTTCATGCCCGCGGCCATTACTACTTGGCGACCGACCGTGCGTTGGCGGCGCTGGACGACTTCCAGACGTGCGACCGGCAGATGCGGGAATGGAACATCGATGTGCCCGCGCTCGTGCCCGCGCACTCCGACCTCGCTCAGGCGTATCTGCGGTTGGACCAGCGCAAGGTCGCGAGAGATCTGGTGAGCCGCCAGCTGGAGCGGCCACGCGCCATCAGCTCGCGCACACGTGGCACCGCGCTTCGTGTGCTGGCCGCGACCAGTGAGTTGCGGCAGCGTCCGCAGTTGCTGATGGAGGCCATCGAGGATCTGCACAACTGCGGTGACCGGCTGGAGCTGGCCCGTGCCCTGATCGACCTGAGCGAGGCGCACCAGGAACTCGGCGAGTTCAGCCGGGCGCGGATGCACGCCCGTCGTGCGGCCGCCGAAGCGAAGGCCTGCCGGGCCGAACCGTTGTCGAAGATGCTGTCGCACGGCGGCTGCGTTGAGCCCAAGGACCAACGGCTGGAAGCCGAAGGCGTTCCGCCGTTGAGCGGAGCCGAGCGCCGGGTCGCGACGCTCGCCGCTCGTGGTTACAGCAACCGTGAGATCGGTCGGATGCTGTACATCACAGTCAGTACGGTCGAACAGCACCTCACCCGGGTGTACCGCAAGCTCAATGTGGGCAGCCGCGCGGATCTGCCGGTCGGCCTGCTGCTGAGCCGCGTGACGGTGAAGGGCGTGCAGTAGGCCTTTGTGGACCGAAAGTTAGGGGGCGTTCACCCGTCTTCACGGGTGGTGGGCGTGCTGATGCCGACGTTCTAATGGATTTCGTGGCTGTCCGGCCGGAACCCTGGGTGCGGGCCGTGGTTTTCGCCGACGGCCGGATGGAGCTGTCCGGCGATGGTCACCGACTTCGATGTGGACCTGTCGGCACCGCCATGTGGATCGCTTTGTGTCAGCAGGACTGGCAGCTTGACGCGGCTGCCGCGCTGCTGGCCGCGCTCTGGCAGCTCGACGTCGACAACATGCGCGCCGATCTCGACATCTGGGTCGCCGAGCTGTGGGATGCCGGACTGCTCCGACAGGTTCGGCTGTGACGTGCCTGCGATAGCGCGGATGGCCGCCGCGAGGTCGTCACCACGTGGTGCCTTCTCCGGGTCGACCAGCCATTGCGCGATGACACCGAAGAGCATGGCCAGGGCGAACGAACCGACTGAGCGGACCGATTTCTCGTCGGCAGCCGGGTCGATCAGCCGCAGCAGCGTGGCGAGCGCGCGCCGGGCGCTTTCCTGCGTCGCGGAGAAGTACGGGCGCATTTCAGGTGCGTGATGCAATTGCGTGAGGACTTCGAACTGCGTCACCCATAACGCACGGTGTTGCTCGAACGACTTGAGTATCCGCGGCCACGACGCCTCGAACAGCTCCAGCGGGGTGGCGGTGTCGGCGCTGTCGGCGTGCAGCTGCGCGATGTCATCGGCCCATTCATCGGTCGCCTGGACCAATGCGGCGTTCATCAACGCGTCCTTGGTGCCGAAATGGTATCCGATCGATCCGAGGTTGGTCTTCGAGACCGCCACGATGTCGCGTGCGGTCGTCCGGGCGTACCCCTTCTCCAGCAAGCACTTCTTCGCGCCAGCCAGCAGCTGCTCCCGATGCCCCATAGCTGTCCCATCTTTGTGGACGGACGTCCAACAGAAGAGCTTATAAGCCGGATAGCAGGGTTTCCAGGGGGCAGCGTCGGTAAACCCGTACAGCCGAAGTATCGGCGGACAGGCACGGGGTGCGAACGATTGCTGTCTGGGAGCGCACCCGGAATTCCCTGCGGCAAAGCGGAGTTGCGCCAAGTGCGGAGTGTGGAGGGCTCGAAATACCGCGCCCGCTGGGCGATCATTTCGGCAAGGGACTTCCGGGGCCGAAGGAGCTGCGCGGTATGGCGGACTGGCGGATCTCGCCGACCCTTGCGCTCAACGACATGGTCGCGCAGCGCCAGGAGAGAGGTGAGTCCATTGTGTACCTTGGATTCGGTGAGGTGCGGCTGCCCGCGTTCGAGCCCTTGGTCGACCGCCTGGTCGCCGGTGCGTCGCGGAACACGTACGGCCCAGTGGCGGGAAGTCAGGCGGTCCGTCAGGCGGCGGCGGGATACTTCAGCCGACGGCGGATTCCCACGGACGCGGAGCAAGTGGTGGTCGGCCCTGGCAGCAAACCGCTGTTGCTGGCGCTGAACCTGGTGGTGCCCGGTGACGTGATCGTGCCGAAACCGGCGCGAAACACCTATGTGCCACAAGCGGAACTCGCGGGCAAGAAGGTCTTCCGTATTTCGATCCCGGCCAGAGCGGGCGGCGTGCCGGACCCAGCGGCCTTGCAGGACACCATTCTCGCCGCGCGCGCACTCGGCCGCGATCCGCGGATCGTGATCCTCACGTTGCCCGACAACCCAACCGGCACCGTGGCGCCGCCGGAAGTGATCCGCGAGATCTGCACGATAGCCGAGCAGGAAGATCTGCTGATCATCTCCGACGAAACCTACCGAGACGTCCTGCACGACCCACGCACCCCGATGCTCAGCCCAGCGGAAGTGGCCCCACGGCGAACCGTTGTCACAACAGGGCTCTCCAAGAACCTCGCACTGGGCGGATGGCGGATCGGCGTGGCGCGGTTCCCCGATGGCCCATGGGGACAACGGATCCGTGACGGCGTGATCGCGTTCGCCAGCGAAGTCTGGTCCACAGTGGCTGGTCCGATGCAGGAGGTCGCCGAGTACGCCTTCACCGAGCCGCCGGAAGTCCGCCGACGCCTCGCCGACAGCGCCCGGCTGCACGGCTCGGTGGCCCGTGCGCTGCATCGGATCGTGGTGGACGCGGGGGCGGCGTGCCGTCCTCCGGTTGGCGCGTTCTACGTCTATCCGGACTTCTACCCGGTCAGGGAGAAGCTCGCGGCTCAGGGCGTGACCGACGGGGACTCGCTGAGCCGCCACCTGGTCGACGAACACGGGATCGTCGTGCTGGGCGGGCACCTGCTGGGCGACGATCCCGCGGCGCTCAGGTTCAAAGCAGCCACGAGCATGCTCTACGGCGACACGGTGGAGTTGCAGCAGGAGGCGTTGGCCGCCGATGACCCGACCCGGCTGCCGCACATCCGTGAGGTGCTCACTCGGCTGAGCGAGGCTTTCATGAAGCTGTGTGGCTGAACCAGCCCAGTGCTGTCCAGGCTTCGCGATGGGCGGATAACTGAAACATGTTCCTACTTGACCGTAGGCTTGCCCAGCTCGGCGCCCGGAAAAACGGCGATTCCAGTCCGGTTGGTATGTGTCGGATTCATTTTGTTGGTAATTCACCGGCGTTCGATGAACCGTCTGCATGCCTCTTGCTATTTCTTCGGCCGCAGCTATGTTGAGCATCACTAAGTAGTTGCTACTGGGGTGGCGTCGCTGGTTCGGGGAGGCGGGGCAATGCTGGGTTTCTCTTTTGATGTGGTGACGGCGGTCATTGCGTACGGGGTGTCCGTTGTGGGCGCTGTGCTGGGCTTGCTGTGCACGTCACGGGCTCGTGCGACCCGTGGCGCCGGCAGGGCGCGGTGGTTGGCGCTGGCCGCCATGTCCATTGGCGGGACCGGTATCTGGGTCATGCATTTCATTGCCATGCTCGGGTCCGAAGTCCATGGAACGCCGTTACGATATGACGTTCCGATAACGATTCTCAGCATGGTGTTGTCGATAGGCGTTGTCGCCATCGGGTTGTTCATCGTCGGGTTCACGACCCGGTCGGGTTGGCTATTTGTCGGTGGCGCCTTCACGGGCGCTGGAGTGGCCATCATGCATTACGTCGGAATGGCCGCCATCAACCTCTTTGGCGAGATCCATTACGACCCGTTGCTCGTCGCCGCCTCGGTCGTCATCGCTGTCGTGGCGGCGACGGCGGCGTTGTGGGCCGCGGTGAACATCCGGGCGTTCGGTGCGGTCATTCTCGCGTCGTTCATCATGGGCATCGCGGTGAACGGCATGCACCACGTCGGGATGGCCGCGGCCGAGGTGATGCCGCACGCGGCCAGCGCCGGACTTGGCGGCATGAACGGTCAGGATCTGTTGCTGCCCTTGGTGGTCGGCATCAGCTTCGTCACGGTGATGACTCTTGCGATCGTGGCGTTGTCGCCGAATGCTCAGGAGATCGCGGAGGAGCGGGCGCTGCAGGCGAGGATCGCGCGGGTAACGAACTTCCATTGAGTGGAAACCAAGGCTGACTGACGTTCATCAACGCGGTATGTGTCTGGTCTTTGCCGACGAGACAGGAGCAACGATGGCGTTTCTCAGCGACGAGACCTGGCGGGGAAGGATCTTCCGAGGCTCATGGGTGGCGTCGGCAGGCGGTGACCGGGCCGTCGTGGAGCCGGCGACCGGGAACGAGCTCAGCCGCATCGGGGTGGCGACGCCCGACGACGTCGCCGCGGCGTCCGCCGTCGCTGTGGAGGCGCAACGTGCGTGGGCGGCGGCGCCTTTCCAGGAGCGGGCGGCGGTTCTGCGTAAGGCAGCGGGTTTGTGGCGCGCACATGCCGCCGAGATCGGCTACTGGCTGACGAGGGAGTCCGGCAGCATCGCGGGCAAGGTCGGCTTCGAGTTGCACGTGGCCGAGCAGGAATGCCTTGAGGCTTCGACACTTCCCGGACGCCCCAGCGGGAACGTACTGCCCAGCGAGGCACCGAGGCTGAGCATGGCGACACGGGTGCCCGCCGGTGTCGTCGGCGTGATCGCGCCCTTCAACGCCCCTCTGATTCTCTCGATCCGTTCCGTGGCACCGGCTTTGGCGCTCGGAAACGCCGTTGTCCTCAAGCCGGATCCGCGCACTGCGGTGTGCGGCGGCGTGGCGTTGGCGCGTGTCTTCGAGGAAGCCGGTTTGCCGCCGGGAGTTCTGCACGTCCTGCCCGGCGGACCGGACGCCGGCGAGGCGCTCGTCGCCGATCCGAACATCCGCGTCATCTCGTTCACCGGTTCGACCGCCGCGGGCCGTCTTGTGGGGGAGGCGGCAGGCCGTCATCTGAAGCGCGTGCACCTCGAACTGGGCGGCAACTCGGCGTTGATCGTCACCGGGGACGCCGACCTTCAGCACGCGATCGGCGCGGCGGCGTGGGGATCGTTCTTCCACCAGGGCCAGATCTGCATGACCACCGGCAGGCACCTGGTGCACGAGTCGATCGTCGACGACTACGTCCGGCTGCTCGCCGCCAAGGCCGACGCGCTGCCCGTCGGAGACCCGGCGGCTGACGAAGTCGCGCTGGGGCCGGTGATCGACGCCGGGCAGCGTGACAAGATCCACGCGTTGGTGACCGACTCCGTCGACGCGGGCGCGATTCTGGCCGCAGGCGGGACTTTCACGGATTTGTTCTACCGGCCAACTGTTCTTCTCGACCCGACCGCGAGCTGTCGCGCGTACCGTGACGAGGTTTTCGGCCCGGTCGCCGTGGTCACGCCGTTCGCTTCCGAGGACGACGCGGTGAAGCTCGCCGCCGACAGCGAATACGGTCTGTCGCTTGGCATTCTGACCGGTGACGCGATGCACGGACTGGCGTTGGCCGAACGAATCCCGACGGGAATCGTGCATATCAATGACCAGACGGTGAACGATGAGGCACACGTGCCCTTCGGCGGTGTCCGGGCGTCCGGGACCGGATCGCGCTTCGGTGGTGCGGAGGCGAACATCGAGGCCTTCACCGAGACCCGCTGGGTGACCGTCCGCGGCGATATTCCCAGTTTCCCGTTGTAAGCACCGTCACACCGTCATGGGACCTGGCCACGGCCGGGTCCCTTCATCGTTTCAGCCCACTGCCTGCACTCACTCCGGTGAGTGGATTGCGGCGTGGAAGGTGTGGTTGCCAGACAACCGTCACCCGTCGCGTGAGAAATTCTCACAAGGGTGTGGACGGGGCTCCGGTTTGTTTGTACGGTGATCGTCGTGCGACGGACCGTCACTACTGGAACCCATTGTGTGACAGGTCCATCGGGCGCAAGTGTCAAACAAAGACCCGAAACATTTTCGTTGCGACGAAGTTAACCCGCAGAAACGGTTGTAAACGGTCCGGAAACGTCCCGCCGGGGTGGCGCTCCGGTAGTTCACCACTGGTTTCCTTTCACATCCCTTGCCCTGTAGGTGTGGAGGAGGAATCGATTTGAGCGCGCTTTCCTGTCGTGACCTGGTCGTGGGTGTGAGCCCGTTCGGCGAGCCCAACGCCGCACTCGTCGTCGCCGTCGAGCGTGCCGGTGGTCTCGGCGTGCTCGACCTCGGCCGCGATCGCCCGCGAGCGCTGGCCGAGCTGGCGCTCGTTCGACGACGACTGACCGGTCCCTTCGGTGTCCGGCTTGCCCCAGACTGTCCACTTAGTCCGGACGAGCTCACCGACGACATTGACGTAATCCTTACGCCCCAACTCATTTCAAGCCACGGCCGACGAGTCATCATCGAGGTGACGTCGGTCGACGAAGCGCGTGCCGCGGTCCGGTGCGGTGCCGACGGGCTGGTCGCGCGCGGCAGTGAGTCGGGCGGACGCGTCGGTGAACTGACCACCTTCGTACTCCTGCAGCGGCTGCTCGCCGAGTTCGACGTGCCCGTGTGGGCGGCTGGCGGGATCGGGCCGAATACCGCTGCCGCGGCCGTCGCGGGCGGTGCTCGCGGCGTCCTTCTGGACAGCCAACTCGCCCTCGTCGACGAAGTCCGTGATTGTCTGAATGTCGAGGTCGCGGCCGCTATTTCCGGGATGGACGGCGCGGACACCGCTATTGTCGACGCGCATCGCGTGCTCGCCCGCCCGGGCGCCGGTTATGCCCTGCGGATCGGCCAGGACGGCGCGCTGGCCGAGGGCTTGCGGCAATCGTGTCGTACCGCGGGCGGTGTGGTCCAAATAATTCAGAAAACTGTGCGGGCCAATCTCGAATTGGCCGTACGGAATCCCGCACTGCGGCCGGATGGCCCTTTCTGCGCGCGTGCGAACGGACTACGTTACCCGCTCGCGCAAGGCCCGATGACCCGCGTGAGTGACCAACCTCCCTTCGCCGAAGCCGTCGCCGAGGCCGGCGGGCTGCCGTTCCTGGCTCTCGCGTTGATGAACGGCGAGCAGACCCGGTCGCTGTTGACCCGGACAGCCGCTCTGCTGAGCACCCGGCCGTGGGGTGTCGGAATACTCGGTTTCGCCGAGCCGGAGCTGCGGCAGGCCCAATTGGCGGAAGTCCTTGCCGTCAAACCGCCGTACGCCATCGTCGCGGGCGGCAACCCGGCACAGGCCCGGGTGCTCGAAGACGCCGGGATCGAGGCGTTCCTGCATGTGCCATCGCCCGCGCTGCTGCAGAACTTCCTGGACGAGGGCGCTCGCAAGTTCGTCTTCGAAGGCTGGGAATGCGGCGGCCACACCGGCCCGCGATCCAGCTTCACCCTGTGGGAGCAGCAGATCTCCGTGCTGCGGCGCAGGGCGTCACTCGACGACGTCAGCGTGCTGTTCGCGGGCGGGATCCACGACCAACGCTCGGCCGCGATGGTGTCGGCGATGAGCGCGCCCCTAGTCGACAGGGGCGCGAGCGTCGGCGCGCTGATGGGCACGGCGTACCTGTTCACGCGCGAAGCCGTCGAGCACGGCGCGATCACCCCGGTGTTCCAGCAGGTCGCGGTCGAATGCGAGCAGACCGCGCTGCTGGAGACCTCGCCGGGGCACAGCGTCCGGTGCGCCCAGTCATCCTTTGTGGACATGTTCGAGCAGGCGAAGGCTGGTCTCGCCGACGCGCCCAAGCAAGAAGCCTGGGAACAACTGGAGAAGCTGAACCTTGGCAGGCTGCGGATCGCCAGCCGCGCGCTCAAGCGTGAAGGCCGGGAGCTGGTCGGCGTCGACGAGGACGAGCAGCGCCGGACCGGGATGTTCATGATCGGTCAAGTGGCCACGCTGCGGTCCGAGCTGACCGACATCGCCGACCTGCACGACGAGGTCACCAGCCAGGACTTCCTGCGTGCCAGGTACGCCGAACTCGCCGAGCGACCGGCCGAGCAGCAGGCCGACCCGCTGGACATCGCGATCGTCGGGATGGCCGCGATGCTGCCTGGCGCGGGTGACGTGGCCGAATACTGGGCCAACATCGTGTCCGGCGTCGACGCGATCGGCGAAGTCCCGGCCGAGCGGTGGAATCCCGAGCTGTACCAGGACGCCACGCCGTCGCGCTGGGGCGGATTCCTCGACCCGGTCGCGTTCGATCCGCTCGCGTACGGCATCCCGCCTGCCTCGCTGACCTCGATCGAACCCGCACAACTGCTTGCTCTGGAGGCCGCGGCGCGGGCCCTGCGCGACGCCGGGTACGAGACCCGCGACTTCGACCGGGAACGCACCTCGGTGATCTTCGGTGCCGAAGCGGGAGCGGACCTGGCCAACGCGTACACCGTTCGGTCGGCACTGCCCGCCTTGTACGGCAGCACACCGGAGGGACTGGACGACTATCTGCCCACGTTGACCGAGGACTCGTTCCCAGGCGTGCTGGGCAACGTCATCGCCGGGCGGATCGCCAACCGGCTCGACCTCGGCGGCGCCAACTACACAGTTGACGCGGCCTGCGCGTCGAGCCTGGCCGCACTCGACGTGGCCTGCAAGGAACTCAAGGCCGGTACCAGTGACATGGTGTTGTGCGGGGCCGTCGACCTGCACAACAGCGCCCACGACTACCTGATGTTCGCCTCGGTCAAGGCTTTGTCGCCCAGCGGCCGGTGTGCCACCTTCGACTCCGCGGCCGACGGGATCGCGCTGGGCGAAGGCGTGGCGTGTGTCGTGCTCAAGCGCTTGGCCGACGCCGAACGGGACGGCGACCGGATCTACGCCGTGGTCAAGGGAATCGGCGCCTCCAGCGACGGCAAGTCCTTGGGGCTCACGGCTCCGCGCGCCGACGGGCAACGCCGCGCGCTGCAACGGGCTTACGGTTCGGCTGGCGTCTCGGTGAAGGAAGTCGGGCTTGTCGAGGCGCACGGCACCGGCACGGTCGTCGGCGACCGGACCGAGCTGGCCGCGCTGACCGAGATGTTCAGCGACGCCGGAGCGGAGGCCGGGAGCGCCACGATCGGCTCGGTGAAGTCCCAGATCGGGCACACCAAGTGCACCGCGGGCCTGGCCGGGCTGATCAAGGCCGCGACCGCCGTGCACACCGGGATCCGGCCGGGCACCTTGCACGTCACCAAGCCCAATCCCTACTGGAAGCCGGAGTCCAGCCCGTTCGCCTTCGGACACCGCACCTGGTCGGCTCCTGCCGAGCAGCGTACGGCCGGGATCAGCGCGTTCGGGTTCGGCGGAACCAACTTCCACACCGTCATCACCGGCTACGGCGGAGTCGGCGAACCCCGGCACGGACTGCGGGAATGGCCTGCCGAGCTGTTCGTGTTCCGTGGCGCGGACGCAGCGGCCGGGCAACGGGTCGCCGAGCGGCTCACCCGGCTGGCACAGGCCAATGAGGACGCAGGACGGCCCAAGACCTTGCGTGACATGGCAGCGGCCGCGGCCGCGATGTCACCAAGCCAGCCGATCCAGGCCGCGGCCGTGGTGTCTAGCTTCGACGAGTTGCTAGACGGCTTGGCAGACGTCCAGGCGTGGCGTGCGTCGGGATCCGTGCGACTGCGCTCCGAGGGAGAGTCGCCGAAGGTCGCGTTCCTGTACCCAGGCCAGGGAAGTCAACGGCCGGGCATGCTCTTGGACTTGTTCACCGCGTTCCCGAGGCTGCAGGAGACATTGCGGCTGGCCGGTGGACGCTATGAGAGCGTGATGTTCCCGCCTGCGGCCACGACGCCCGAAGAAGCGGAGCGGCAACGGGCCGCGATCACGGACACGACCGTTGCCCAGCCCACGCTTGGTATCGCGGGCCTCGCGATGACGGAACTGTTGGCGTGGCTCGGTATTCGGCCGGACATGGCGGGCGGGCACAGCTACGGCGAACTCGTCGCGTTGACCGCGGCCGGGGTGTTCGAGCCGGAGCAGTTGCTGGAGCTGAGCGAAGCGCGGGCGAAAGCGATCGTCAGCGCGATAGGCGACGACCCGGGAACCATGGCGGCGGTGACGGGCGCGATCGAGGACGTCCGGAAACTCGTGCCGGACAACGTCGTGGTCGCCAACCACAACTCGCCGACCCAGGCGGTGATCTCCGGCGGTACGACAGCGATCGCCGAAGCTGTCGAGCGGCTGAAGGAAGCCGGGCTGTCGGCTCGCACGATCCCGGTCGCGGCGGCGTTCCACAGTCCGCTTGTCGCGCGAGCCGAACACATCTTCGCGGACGTTCTCACATCGCAGGAAGTCCGGCAGGCACAGTTCCCCGTATGGTCCAATGTGGACGCTGAGCCGTATCGGGACGTGCGGGCGACCATGGCCCGGCAGGTCGCGGCCGAGGTCCGGTTCGTCGACCAGATCCAGGCGATGTACCAGGCCGGTGCGCGGGTGTTCGTCGAGGCGGGGCCGAGCGGTGTGCTCACCGGGCTGGTCGGCAAGATCCTCGGGGACCGGCCGTACACCGCGGTCTCGTGTGACGCTCCCGGCCAGAACGGGATCAGGACGTTCCTGGCCACGCTGGCTGACCTGGCCGTCGCGGGCGTCCCGGTGAACGTGGCTCCGCTGTTCACCGGACGGGCCGAACCCGTCCGGCTCGAGGACATTCCGGCCCGCCCCAAGTGGTTCGTTGATGGAGGACTCGTGCGTGACGCCAACGGCAAGGCGTTGACCGGCGGCCTGCGCCCGGCCACCGAGGCACCCAAGCTCACCGTCCCAACAGGACTGAACCGGGACGCGATCGTCAAGGAGTTCCTCGACGGCATGCGCGAAGCCGTTGCCGCGCAACGGGACGTGCTGCTCGGCTACCTAGGCACGGCGCCTGTGCCTGTCAGTGCGCCTCCGGCTCCGGTGATGGTTCCTGAGGTTGTGACACCGGAGCCGGTGAAAGAGCCCGAGCGGGCGGTCGATGTCGGCACGGTCGTGCTGGAGACGATCAGCGCCCGTACCGGCTATCCGCCCGAGATGCTGGAACCAGGCCTGGACCTGGAAGCCGATCTGTCCATCGACTCGATCAAGCGGACCGAGATCATCGGCGAGCTCGCCACCGCACTCGGAGTGACCGGCGACAGCACGACTGTCGAGGCGCTGACCCGGATCAAGACCATCGAAGGCATCGTCGGCTGGTTCGACCAGCGTGAGACCGCGCCGGTCGCTGTGCCGAAGCAGGAGAAGGTGGCAGTCGAAGGCGGGCGTCCAGTCCGGCAAGTGCCCACAGTGGTCACGGTCGACGCGTGCCCGGAACCCAGTTCCCTGGCAGGACAGCGGGTGCTGATCGTGGACGACGGCGGTGACGTCGGCTTGGAGATCGCCGACCGGATCGAACGGCTCGGTGGAACGCCGCACACGGTCGACCAGGTATCCACTGTGGATGCTGACTACGTGCTGTACCTCAGCGCGCTCAGGTCGACCGGCGAGCCCACCCTGCCCGAGGCCTACGAGGAGATCCGGGCGTGTCTCACCGCTGGGATCAAGGGCCTGATCGTGGCCACCGCGGGCGGCGGGACCTTCGGGTACGGCGAGCCCGAAGACCACCACGAGCCTCTCGACCTCGGCATGCACGGCCTGATCAGAACGGCCGCACTGGAGTATCCGGACGCGCACATCCGTGCGGTCGATGTGAGCCCGAAGGAAAGCGACTCGCTGATCGCCTTGTCCCTGTTGGCCGAATTGACCACAGTGGACGGACCGGTGATCGTCGGGCACGCCTCCGGCAAGCGGTACGCCATCGACCTGGGCGTCTCGGAGATCGAGGGTGACGGCACGCCTGACCTCGATGAGGACAGCGTGGTGCTGCTGACGGGTGGCGCGAGGGGAATCACGGCCCTGGCGGCGATCGCATTGGCTGAGCGGACCGGATGCCGCATCGAACTCATCGGCCGGACGGCCCCGCCGAAGGGACCTGAGGACCCGCGAACAGCGTCGGCTCAGCACGAGGCCGAGCTTCGCCGAGCCCTCATCGAGACGGGACTGAAGGACCGCGAGGAGATTGCCGCGCAAGCCCGGCAGATCCTGGCCGAGCGGGAGATCCGCACGACCATGGACGCGCTGCGGTCCTCGGCGGCATCTGTGCGTTACCACGCGTGTGATGTGCAGGACGTCGAAGCCGTACACGCGGTGATCAACGACATCGTCGGCAGATTCGGCCGCATCGACGGCGTGGTGCACGGTGCGGGCATCCTCGACGACAAGCTGATCGCCGACAAGAGTCCGGAGGCTTTCGCCAGGGTCTACAACACCAAGGTCAACGGCGCGCGGACGCTGGCGAAGGCACTGAGCCACGACCCGAAGTTCGTGGTGTTGTTCGGCAGCATCAGTGGTGTCCTCGGCAACCGTGGCCAAGCCGACTACGCGGCGGCCAACGACACCCTCGATCGGATCGCCCGCTTCTGGACAACCCAGACCGACGCACGCGTGGTGAGCGTGGATTGGGGTCCGTGGGCCGGCAGCGGTATGGCGGCAGATCTCGCCGAGGAGTACGCACGCCGTGGTATCCAGCTGATCGATCCGCGCGAAGGCGTCGCCTGCCTGTTGCGCGAGATCGCCGTCGGTGATGCCGTCCAGGTGGTCTACCAATGCGCCTCGTAGGCAGTGTCGATTCCGTGGCGATCGTCGGCATGGGGGCGTTGTTCCCCGGTGCCGCCGATGTGCCGGCGTTCTGGCACAACATCGTCGGATCGGTCGACGCGATCGGCACGATCCCGGCTGAACGCTGGGATCCGGCGATCTACTACGACCCGTCCGGCGCCCAAGCAAGTGACCGCTTCTACTGCCGTCGCGGCGGGTTCCTCGACGACCTCGCGATGTTCGACCCGACGAGGTTCGGCATCATGCCGTCCACAGTGGACGCGGCCGAGCCAGACCAACTGCTTGCTCTGGGCGTGGCCGCCGAGGCGATCGCCGATGCGGGTGGCGAGCAAGCCCTGCCCGACCGAGCGAAGGTCGGAGTCGTGGTCGGCCGGGGCGGCTACCTGACTCCCGGCTGTGCCCGCCTGGACCAGCGCGTCCAAGTCGGACAGCTGATCTCGGTCGTCCAGGACCTGATTCCCGGAGTCGACGCGAAGGCTCTTCGGCAGGCGATCGCCGAGCGGCTCGGCCCCGAGCAGCCCGAGGCATCCATCGGCTTGGTGCCCAACCTGGCCGCGTCCAGGATCGCCAACCGGTTCGACCTGCTCGGTCCAGCGTACACAGTGGACGCGGCGTGCGCTTCGGGCCTGGTGGCCGTCGAGCACGCGGTCCGCGAGCTGCTCTCCGGCCGGTGCGACGCGATGCTGGCCGGTGCCGTGCACGTGTCGCACCACCCGACATTGTGGAGCGTGTTCACGCAGCTGCGCGCGCTCAGCGTCAAGGAGCGGATCCGGCCGTTCGACCGGGAAGCCGATGGAACCCTGCTGTCCGAGGGTGTCGGCATGGTTCTGCTCAAGCGCCTCGACGATGCCGTGGCCAACGGCGATCGGATCTACGCCGTGATCCGTGGTGTCGGAACGGCGAGTGACGGTCGTGCGACGAGCATGATGACGCCGAACCCGGAAGGTCAACTCCTGGCCGTGCGTAGGGCATGGCAGGAAGCCGGACTCGAACCCGGTGACGGCCTCGGCCTGATCGAAGCGCACGGCACCGCGACACCGGCAGGCGACGCGGCCGAACTGGGCACGATGATCAAAGCGTTCGGTGCGGCTGGAGCTCAGGTTGGGATCGGCACGGTCAAGTCGATGATCGGGCACGCGATGCCGGCGGCCGGCATGGCCGGGCTGATCAAAGCCGCTCTCGCCATGCACCACGCGACTTTGCCGCCGACGCTGCACATCGATGACCCACATCCGGCCCTCGCAGGCACCCGATTCGAGCCCGTACTCGAACCGAAGGCGTGGGACGGATTTCGTCGCGCCGGCGTGAACGCCTTCGGCTTCGGCGG
Source organism: Rhodococcus rhodnii (assembly GCA_000720375.1). Taxonomy (GTDB): domain Bacteria; phylum Actinomycetota; class Actinomycetes; order Mycobacteriales; family Pseudonocardiaceae; genus Kibdelosporangium. The sequence continues at coordinate 260,381 of JOAA01000009.1, forward strand.
CATCAACGCGCACGTGGTTCTCGAACAGGCCAATGATTCCGGTGCGGTGCAATCGGATCCACTGGCGCCTGTGCTGTTCCTGTCGGCGAACTCGGCCGCGGAACTCGAACGGGAACTCCTGGCCGAAGACGCCGATCTGCTGAGCCGGGCCGCGTTCAGGACTCGGGCGGAGGACAAGCCGTGCCGGTTGGTGATCTGGCAGCCGGACGCCCGCAGGCTCAAGCTCGCCCGGCAGGTCGTGGGCCGGGGCAAGAAGTGGACCGGCAGGCACGATATCTGGTTCTCGCCCAAGCCACTGCTGACCCGCCATGACCAGATCGCCTTCCTGTTCCCGGGATTCGAACAACGCGGCACGGCCGAGCTGGCCGGTGAGGAATCGGTGGTCGACCACGCGCTGACGTTGCTGCGGGCCGGCCGGCGGCAGGCGCACAAGCTGCGGGAGGCCGGGATCGTGCCGAGTGCGATGGCCGGGCACAGCATGGGGGAGTGGACCGCGATGATCGTCGCGGGCATCTACCCCACGATCGACGAGTTCGTCGAGTCGCTCCGCCCTGGCATGGTCGGGGTCGCGGATGTGGTCTACGCGGCGCTCGGCTGCTCGGCGGAGAAAGCCCAGGCGGTACTGGACGAACTCAGCGTAAATGTGGTTGTCAGCCACGACAACTGTCCACATCAGTCAGTCGTTTGCGGACCCGCGCAGGACCTCGCCAAGGCAGTGGAAAGCCTGAAGGAACACGGAGTCCTGGCCCAGATCATGCCGTTCCGAACAGGCTTCCACACTCCAGCGCTCGCCCCGTACCTGGCGGGTGCCAGGGCCACGGTCGATGCTCTCGCCGTGCATCCGCCGTCGATCCCGGTCTGGTCCGCGACCTCGTTGGCGCCGATGCCGGACGACCCAGCCGCGATCCGGGAACTCGTGCTGCGGCACCTCGTCGAACCCGTCCGGTTCCGGCCGTTGCTACAACGGTTGCACGACCACGGGATCCGCGCGTTCGTCCAGGTCGGTGCGGGCAGCTTGCCCGGCTTCGTCGAGGACACGCTGAGCGGCCAGGAGTTCGTGACCATCGCGGGTGATTCGGAGCACCGGGCCGCCGCGGCTTTGTGGGCGTTCGGACTTCGGCGCGGTCATGGCGGAAAACGACTCTCGCTCGGCCTCAAGCCCTTCAAGCTCGACCCCATCACCGTCGACCAGCCGGTGACCGTGGACGCGTCGACCGCGGTGGGTGTTGCCCTGAGTGCGGTCCTGGCGGAGACCACCGCGGTCGCGCGGGAGGTCGCCGAAGCACTCGCCGGACCCAAGCCGACCGAAGTCGAGCTGAGCAGGGTCTTCTCGGTGCAGACCATGCCGCACCTGGTGGACCACTCGATCTTCCCGCAGCCGGACGGGTGGCACGATCTGTCCGACGGATTCCCGATCGTGCCGATCACCGGCCTGGTCGAGGTGATCAAGGACGCTGCCCACGCGGTCGTCCCCTCCGGCGTGGTGACCGCGGTTGAGTCGGTACGAGCCATGCGGTGGCTGGACGTCGAACCCGCGCGTGAAGTCCGCATCACGGCCAAGCTGGACGGCGACGTGGTTCGTGTCCGCGTCGGGGACTACGCCGAAGGTCTCGTGCGAATCGGGCCTGCCTATCCGAAGCCGGAAGACCGTGCCTACCCGCCATTGCAGGCACCTCGCCCGGCTCCGGTGAAAGCGAACGAGCTCTACGACGAAGGCTGGATGTTCCACGGACCTCGGTTCGCCGGTGTCTCCGAGATCACCACGCTGGCGGAGAACGGGATCACCGGTGAGCTGACCGTGCTGCCTGCGTCCGGTGCCCTGCTGGACTGCGCGGGTCAGCTGATCGGACACTGGATGCAGGTCAGCCGGAACGTCGACCAGACCGTGCTGCCCACCGGCATCGGCGCGATCCGGTTCTACGGACCGGATCCCGAGCCTGGCGCGCGGATCTCGTGCGAGGCTCGGATACTGGACGTCACCGCGGAGACGATGCGGGCGGACGCCGAACTGCGGACCGAGAACGGCGAAGTCTGGTGCCGGATCGACGGCTGGACGACTCGCCGGTTCACCACGGACGACCGGATCTGGCAGGTCAAGCTGCGTCCCGAGCACAACACCCTGGCCGAACCCCATGACGGCGGCTGGGTGCTGGTGACCGAGAAATGGGCCGACGACAGCGCGACTCGTGAGCTCATGGCCCGCCGGTACATGACGGCAGCCGAACGCGTCCACTACGAGAGCCTCGACTTGAGAACCCGTCGCCAGTGGTTGCTCCGCATGATCGCGGCCAAGGACGCGGTCCGCCGCTGGCTGTGGAACCGCGGCGCGGGCGCGATCTTCCCGGCCGAACTGACGGTGACCGACGACGGTGCCAAGGTGAAGGTTCGTGGCGCGTTCGCCACGCCCAAGGTCTCGGTCGCGCACTGCGCTGACCCAAGCAAGCCCTCGGCCGCCGGATGTGCGGTGGCCATCGCTGGTGACACCGACGTCGTGATCGACATCAAACCCGGGGACGCGACCGAACCGGGTGCGGCTGTGGTCACGGATCATGGAACGTCCTATGTGGTCGCATGGCAGCAGACGGGAGAGCAGCGTGTCTGAATCGGAAGTGCTTGACGAGGTGATCCGGCTGATCGCCGAGGTGGTCGGCGAGGACGTGCTGCTCGGCATGGAGGTCACCGCGGACACCACGTTCAGCGACGACCTCGGCCTGGAGAGCATCGAGTTCGTGGCACTGGCCGACAGGTTGCGCGAACAGTACGGCGCCCAAGTCGACCTGGTCGCGTTCCTCGGCGACATGGACATCGACGAGATCATGGCGATGACCGTCGGTCAGCTCGTCGGGCACATCCAGGCGCAACCCGCCCCTGCCACCACCACGGGCACCGGCTGAGACCCGTGGCCCACATCCCCGCCCGTGGCCTGAAGTTCCACGTCCAGCAGCTGGGTTCGGAGAACACCGGACCCACGGTGGTGTTCGTGCACGGCCTCGTGATGGACAACCTGTCCAGCTTCTACTACACCCTCGCGGCACCCCTGGCGCGCAACGGGATCCGCACGATCCTGTTCGACCTGCGCGGCCACGGTCTGTCCGCGCGGTCGGAAACCGGCTACACGCCACAGGAAAGTGCGCTCGACCTGATCGCGATCCTGGACGAGCTGGGTGTCGAGGAGCCGGTGTACCTGCTGGGCAACAGTTACGGTGGCATCGTCGCGATGCACGCGGCGCTCAAGGCCGCCGAACGCGTTGCCGGGGTTGTGCTCGTGGAGGCGGCGTGTGCGGGGGAGTCGGGCGAGGAGTGGGTCGAGGACATCGTCAACACGTTGAGCGTGGCGGCGTTGGGGCTGGAGTTCGACCGGACCGGCGAGCAGCTGATCAAGCTGGGCCAGCGCAAGGTCGCCAAGCTCGCGAACAACGCGGACGCCCTGCTCAACAAGACCTCGCTGATCGACGACCTCGTCTCGGGCGCGTTGCTGTCCGAATCGGACCTTTCCCAGATCCAGTGCCCGGTGCTGGGTGTGTTCGGCGCGGAGTCGGAACTCGTCGGTGCGGCGAAGGACCTCGATCGACTGGTGCCGAACTGCGCGACGCACGTGATCCCAGGCCTGGGGCACACCGTCTTGCGGGAGGCGACCGGAGAGCTGATCGAGCGGGTGCTCGCTTGGTTGGAGCGGGCATGACCAGATTCTTGTTCGTTGTGCCACCCCTCACCGGGCATATCAACCCGACCGTCGGCGTCGGTACGGAGTTGCTGCGGCGGGGTCACGAGGTCGCGTGGGTCGGCCATCCGGCCACCCTTGAATCCCTGCTGCCCAACGGGTCCCACATCTTCCCGGCCCTCGATGATCGTCTGGAGGCCGATATCCAGGAGGCACGTCAGCGCTGGCTCGAACTCAAGGGCATCGCGGTGCTGAAGTTCCTCTGGGAAGAGTTCCTGATCCCGTTGGCGCACGCGATGATTCCCGGTGTCCAAGCCGCGGTGAAGGACTATCAGCCGGACGTGCTCATCGCTGACCAACAAGCGCTTGCTGGGCCCGTCGTCGCGCGGGATTTCGGCGTTCCGTGGGTGACCAGTGCGAGCACTCCGGCCGAGCTGATCCGTCCACTCAAGACGATGCCCAAGGTCGAGGACTGGGTGCTCAAGCAGCTGCACGAGCTGAGCGGGAGCGACATCAGGTTCTCCGAGATCCTCGTTCTGGTGTTCACCTCACCGCTGCTGGTCGGCGACACGTTCCCGTCGAACTACGTCTTCACCGGCCCGGTCTTGGAACACCGGCCCGACCGTGGCGACTTCCCGTGGGACTGGCTGGCCGACGGGAAACGCAAAGTGCTGGTGTCGCTGGGAACCTTGAACGGCGCGGCCGGGCACCGGTTCTTCGGCGAGGTGATCGACGCGGTCGCGGACATGTCGGACGTGCAGGTGGTCATGGTCGCTCCGCCGCTCGAAGCCCCACGGAATGTCCTTGTGCGGGAGCGTGTTCCGCAACTGGCACTGATGAAACACATAGATGCGGTGATCTCGCACGGCGGCCACAACACCGTCTGCGAGACGCTGGCACACGGGCTGCCGCTCGTCGTCGCCCCGATCCGGGACGACCAGCCGATCATCGCGCAGCAGGTCGTGTCCGCGGGCGCGGGAATTCGCCTGAAATACCAACGAGTCCGGGCCGGTGAGATCCGCACGGCACTGGCCGATGTGCTGACAAACCCGGAGTACGCGGCCAACGCGGCCCGGGTGCAAGAGTCCTTCCGGCTCGGCGGCGGTGCGTCCGCCGCGGCTGATCATCTCGAGGCGGTGGTGGCATGATCGCGTGGATCCTGTTCGGCCTGGTGGTGGCCTACCTGGCACTGGACACCCTGCGGCTGCGGGGACGGGCCGGCCAGTTGCGGGTGTTGCCCGCGGCTACCGGCGACTCCGAGGACTTCCTGTCCTTCCCGGCAGAACTGCCCGCGGACGTCCGGCAGTCGGCGATCGAGTTCGCCAGGACCGAGGACCTTGGGCTGGTGGACCTCGTTCCGGCGAAGCTGCCGACCGTCGCCGCGCTCGACCTGCTCAACCAGGTCGACCCCAAGATCTACCGAGGCGGCCGCTGGATTCGCGGGACCAGCGCGGGCGAGGCGATCCTGTACAGCCGCAAGGCCGTGGACAAGCTGGACATCAAGGATCCGGCAGATCCCACCGAATTCGTCACGGTTGCCCGGCGCGTGAAGGACCGCGAAGGCGTCAGCGTCGACCTCGCCGTCGCGCCTACCTTGCCGGCCAACCCGTACGACCTGTCAACCCGGAAAGCGCGGCTTCGTAAGTACGGCAAGCGTCCCGCACTGTCCACTGCGGCCTCCGTGATCGGCTACCTCGCGGTGCTCGGGGCGACTCTGTGGACGTGGCCATGGGGCTTGATCGCGGCCGGTCTGTACAGCTTGCAGCCGCTGCTTGTGTTCGCCGGAACCCCGCTGCGGCCCAAGGACCTCTGGCTGACGTCGATCTTCCGCGTGGCCTATCAGCCGTACCTGTGGATCAGGACGCTCAGCGGAACCTGGCGTACGGAGGCGGAAATCCAGCAGGAGAAGGACATGTTGGCGTCGGCGCCGTCCTATCGGGACGAGATCGAGCGCGGCACCGACCGGTTCTTCGAGCCGCGCAGGGAAAGCTGCCCGACCTGTGGCGCGGTGCAACTCGAGCAGATCGTCCGCAGTGTCGACCTCGTGCAACGCAAGCCCGGCGAGTTCACGATGGACCGTTGCGTCTCGTGTGGACACGTCTTCCAGAACCCACGGCTGTCCACCGCCGGCCTGGACTTCTACTACCGGGACTTCTACGACGGGCACGGCGCCGGTGCGGCCGAAGCCGTGTTCTCCGGGTCGCCTGAGCCGTACTACGACCGGGCCAAGATGGTCATGCCCTTCACCACGCCCCGCAACTGGTTGGACGTCGGCTCCGGGCACGCACACTTCTGCCGTGGTGCCAAGGAGATCCTCCCGGAAACCCGGTTCGACGGCCTGGACCAAGGAGCGTCCATTGAGGACGCTGTCACGCTCGGCTGGATCACCGAGTCCTATCGCGGGAACTTCAAGGACTTCGCCGACCAGCTGCGCGGCCGCTACGACGTGATCAGCATGCACCACTACCTCGAACACGTCCGCGACCCGTGGGACGAGCTGGACATCGCCGCGAACACGCTGCCGGAAGGCGGATACCTGCTGGTCGAGGTGCCCGACCCGGAATGGCGGCTGGGCAGGCTGTTCGGCAAGTACTGGATGCCGTGGTTCCAGCCGCAGCACCAGCACATGCTGCCGATCGAGAACCTGAAGAAGGCGCTGGCGCAGCGCGGCCTCGAGCCGGTCGCGGAGGAACGCGGCAAAGCCCACCTCTGCAACGACTTCGTGCTGTCCAGCTACCTGTTCCTGGCCAGCATCGCGCCACGGTCACCGTCGCCGTGGCACCCGGCCAAGCCGAAACTGAAGGCACTGCGCAGCGCGGCCGTCTGGTCGGTGGGCATTCCGTGGCTGATCGTGGCGGGATTGCTGGACAAGACCGTGAACAACTCCATCGCCAAGCGCACCGACCGCGGCAACGCCTACCGAGTGCTTGCTCGCAAGGAGAGCTCGTGATCGACCTCGCCGACCGGCCGGACGTCTCCCCGGAACTTCGTCTTGTGCCCCATGCCTTCCGGGAGGCGTACGGCCGTTCGGCCGAAGGCGTCTGGTACGCACCGGGTGTCGTCAGCGTGTTGCCTGGTTTGTCCGTGTGTGGACGGTGGGGCGCGATCGTGGCGGGGGAGCGGCGCGACGACGGGGTCATTGAGCTGGCGTCCATCAACAAACCCGCCGAGCCAGTGATCCTTCCAGCGGATGATGTGCCCACTTGGGCGAAGCCGGTGGTCCAGGTGGTCGAACGCCTGCGACCCGGCGGCGCCACATTGCTGTGCAGTGTGGACCTTCCTGCTGGCAGCGGGTTGTCCTCGCAGACCGCGTTGGCATGCGCGGCCGCGTTGGCGCTCCGTGATCTATGCCACCCGAGCATGCCCATGGGACATCTCGTGGACGTCCTCGCGCAATCGCAGCCGCAATCGCGGGTCGAGGCAGCATTCGCAGGATATGAAGTGGGCGTTGACATCGCGGGCGCGCGGTTGCTGATCGTCGATACCCGTGTCCGTCGCGACACGCCGGTGCGGCTGACGGAGTTCGCCCTCCGCCAGCACGGTTCGGTCGACCAGCTGGGGCGGGATCTGACGGATTTCCACCGTGCCCAGGAAACCGAGACCGAACAGGACATCGCTGTTGCCGCAGCGCTGAAAGCCGGTGCGCTTGGCGCAACGATGCTGGTGGACGATCCGGGACGACCCGTTGTCGCACTTGCCACACCGGATCGAGTCGCCGCGGTCCGGGCCTATGTGTCCGATGCGTTCCGTCGCGAATCGCTCACCGCACCGAGGTATCTGACCATCCGGCCGTCGTCAGGAGCCTGCAGAGTCACCGGATAAATGCCGTATGCCGCCCGTCGCGCTGCGTGAACCCGTACTGTAGGCGGTGATCAGCGACAAGCAGACGGGACTAGTGGATGACTCGGGGTGATGATTCGTCGGAACTCCGGGACGCTCCTCTCCGGATGGACACGACGAGAGCGAGTGTCACCCGGGTTTACGACGCCCTGCTCGGCGGCAAGGACAACTTCCAGGTAGACCGGGACGTGCGTGCGCGTTTCCTGGAACTGGACCCGGAGTTCCTGCGTGCGGTGATCGACCGCCGCGACTTCATGATGCGCGTGACCCGGTACCTCGCCGGTGAACTGGGCATCAGCCAGTTCCTCGACCTCGGCGCCACGCTGCCCGAAGCCGAGAACACGCACGAAGTCGCGCAGCGGCTCAACCGTGAGTCGGCGATGGTCTACGTCTCACTGGATCAGGGCGTGCTAGCCCATGGCCGTGCGCTGGTTGCCGACAATGACCGGACCCACATGGTCGAGGCCGATTTCCGCAAGCCACGGCAGGTGATCGAGCACCCGACCGTCGCCAAGCACCTGGACTTCAGCCAGCCGATGGCGGTCTACCACGTCGGCACCATGCAGCACGTCCGGCCCGAGCGCGACCCGGCCGGAATCATCGCGGATTACGTCGACGCACTTGCACCGGGCTCATATTTGGTCTTCGCGCACCTGATCGATCCGGTCGAGGACGAAGAGCTGTCCAAACTCGCCAACGACGTGCGGGACGTCTATGCGGACGCCCAGGTCCCGCTGTGGCTGCGGACCCGCGACGAGGTCGAGGCCATGCTCGCTGGTCTGGACCTGCTCGACCCGGGGCTGGTGCTGCTGGCGGACTGGTGGCCGGACGGCCCACGCCTGCAACCGCTCGGCCGGGCGCAGCGGCTCGCGCTGGGCGCGGTCGGCCGCAAGCCCTGATGTCACAATCCTGAACCCTGCCCCGTCCTAGGGGTGTGCAGGAATTTCTGGAAGCCAAGGACCGGCTGCTCGGCATCGCCTACGGCATCACGGGCGATCTCGGCGCGGCCGAGGACATCGTCCAAGAGGCGTGGCTGCGGCTGAACCGCGCCGAGGACATCGAGGACGTCACCGCGTGGCTCGTGGTCACGACCTCGCGGCTGGCCCTGGACTATGTCCGATCCGCGCGGGTCCGGCGTGAGCAGTACGTCGGGCCGTGGCTGCCGGAACCCCTTGTCGAGGGCCCGGAAGACCGCGTGACCATGGCCGAGTCGGTGAACCTGGCCATGCTCGTGGTCCTCGAGACGCTCTCGCCCGCCGAACGGACCGCGTTCGTTCTGCACGAAGTGTTCGGTATGCCGTTTGCCGAGGTCGCGGAGGCGGTCGGCCGGAGTGCGGCGGCAGCGCGGCAACTGACCAGTCGGGCCCGCAAGCACGTCCGTGACCGGACTCCGCGCTTCGACCTGGATCACGCCCAGCAGAAACGGGTGGTCGACGCCTTCTCCCAAGCGTGCAGTGGCGGCGACATCGAGGGATTGCTGCGGCTGCTCGATCCGGACGTCGTGCTCAAGACCGACGGTGGCGGCGTGATGAAGGCCGCGCGTAACCCGGTGCACGGCGCCGACAAGGTCTCCCGATTCCTGGCGGCCGTCCACCGCAGGCCGGTGGAGTTCCGGGCGGTCCAGGTCAACGGCTGGGCCGGGCTGCTGCGCTTCGTGGACGGCGACCTGCACAGCGTCGTGGCGCTGACCACGGCGAACGGCCGGGTGACGGCGATCGACATGGTCGCGAACCCGGAAAAGCTCACGCGCGTGCGCGCGTTGATCAATGGAGAGGAAGAGTAACTGTGCAACCGCGATTGAAGCCGCCTATGGGCGCGTACAAGCACATGGCAGCTCTCGAGGAGTGGCAGCGGGAAAGCCCGTTGCCCGAGCGGATCCGTGAGCTGGTGAAACTCCGGGTCAGCCAGATCAACGGCTGTGCCTTCTGCGTCGACATGCACGCCCACGACATGAAGGCGCAGGGCGAGACCGACGAGCGCCTCTTCAGCGTGGTGACGTGGGAAGAGACGCCCTTCTTCACCGACCAGGAGCGCGCCGCGCTCAGGCTCGCCGAGGAAGGCACCCGGCTGACCACGGGCCGCGTGACCGATGACACCTGGGCCGAGGCCCAGAAGCACTTCACCGACGAGGAACTGGGCGCACTCGTGGTGGCCATCGCGACCATCAACGCGTGGAACCGGTTCGGTGTGATCCTGCAGTCGGTTCCGGGTTCGCTGCGCAAGAAGTCAGCCTGAGCCGATTCCGGTCACCGACCGGACGTCCATCTCGTCACGGCGGTCGGCACCTTCCTGGAGTCCCTTGCGTTCGCCGACGAAGGTGCCGACGATGCCGAGCACGAACGACAGCGGGATCGACACGATGCCCGGGTTGGACAACGGGAACAGCGCGAAGTCGATGCCGGGGATGATCGACGTCTCGCTGCCCGAGATCACCGGCGAGAACAGGATCAGCACCAGACAGGTGGCCAGGCCGCCGTAAATCGACCACAACGTCCCGGTTGTGTTGAACCGGCGCCAGAACAGCGTGTACAGGATCGCCGGCAGGTTGGCCGACGCGGCGAACGCGAACGCCAGCGCCACAAGGAAAGCGACGTTCTGGCCGGTGGCCAGGATGCCGCCGCCGACCGCGAGGGCACCGATCACGACCGCGGTGATCCTGGCCACCCGGACCTCGGAACCTGGTTCGGGATTGCCGCGCTTGATCACATTGGCGTACACGTCGTGGGCGAATGACGCCGACGCGGTCAGCGTCAGACCCGCCACCACAGCAAGGATCGTGGTGAACGCGACGGCCGAGACGAGTCCAAGCAGGACGGTGCCGCCGACGTGGAACGCCAGCAGCGGCACAGCGGAGTTCTCGCCGCCGGGCGCGCTGGTGATCGCGTCCGAACCGACGATCGCGCTGGCGCCGTAGCCGAGGATCAGCGTGCTCAGGTAGAACAGCACCATCGACCAAATGGCCCAGACCACTGATCTGCGTGCCTGATAGGCGTTCGGCACGGTGTAGAAGCGCATCAGCACGTGCGGCAGCGCGGCCGTGCCGAGCACGAGTGCCAAGGACAGCGAGACGAAGTCCAGTTTGGCCGTCTCGGTCCGGCCGTAGCGCGCGCCCGGCTCGAGGATCAGGTCGCTCAGCGCGTTCTTCTCCGCCGCGCGGCCGAACAGCGAGCCGAGGTCGAAGCCGAACTTGCCGAGGATGAACACACTCATCAGGCTCACGCAGACCAGCAGCAGCGCCGCTTTGACGATCTGCACCCACGTGGTGCCTTTCATACCCCCGACCAGCACGTACAACACCATGATCACGCCGACGACACAGATCACCAACGCTTGGCCGCCGGGCGTATGCACGTCAAGCAACAGCGCGACAAGTGCGCCCGCACCGGCCATCTGGGCGAGCATGTAGAAGAACGAGATCACCAGGGTGGCGTTGGCCGCGGCGGCCCGGACCGGGCGCTGCTTCATCCGATAGCTGACGACGTCGCCCATGGTGAACCGGCCGGTGTTGCGGAACCGTTCCGCGATCAGCATCAACGGGATCAGCCACGCCACCAGGAAGCCGATGGAGTACAGGAAGCCGTCGTAGCCGTAGACCGCGATCGCGCCTGCGACTCCCAGGAAGGACGCGGCGGACAGATAGTCACCGGACAGCGCGATGCCGTTCTGCATGCCGGAGAAGCCGCCGCCCGCGGCGTAGTAGTCGGCCGCGGTGGCATTCTTGCTGCTCACCCGGTAGACGATGAACAGCGTGACGACAACGACGGCGACGAAGATACTGACATTAACTGTCGGATTACCGGCTGTCTGGGCCAGAAAAATCGTGTCGGCCGACTGGTTCATCGGACCGCGCCCACTCGGTTTCGCAATTGTTCGGTTTGCGGATCGATGCGCCGTTTCGCGAACCGGACGTAGACCAACATGATCACTACGGTGGTCACGAACTGGGACAACCCGAGCAAAAGGCCAACTGTGACGTTGTCACTGACCCGCTGGCTCATGAACTCGGGGGCATACGCGGCAAGCAGGACATAGCTGAGATACCACACGAGGAACAGCAATGTCGTCGGCATGACGAACCACAGGATCCGCCTGCGCAGGCGGAGGAATTCGGGGCTGCGCGCGATCGCGGAGAAGTCCGGCGTACCGTCGTCGACCTCGGTGAAATCGTGGTCCCGTGAAAAGGACGGCATCGTTTTCATCGGGGTTGTCCTCCGCGGGGTTCTCGTCGGCACGATCCATCGGATGGGGGGAGCGGGCCGGTGGCCGAAGTCAAGCTAGGCTGTCGTCCCTGCGACGTCAAGCGCCATCCCGGAGAGGTTTCAACTCAGTGCTGTTACGGTGTGAAAAGTTCCAACACTATTGTTGGTCTGCATGTTGAGCCATTGACCGACCGTGCTGGGATCGTGGCGTAATTGACACTTGAACAAATGGGCGACAGTTACCTAGGTTATCCGCGATGTCCTATTTGTATTTGAGGTTCTCGTGACCGCACGGCGCTCGTGGTCCAAGGTGGCCGTGCAGTGGCGGAACTGGCCTGTACTCGTCAAGATCGGCGCCGTCCTGGTGGTGCCGGTCATTGGCGCGATGACGCTTGGCACTTTGCGGGTGCAGGCCGACCTCGACCTGGCCGATTCGTACGCCGAAGTCGAGCGGCTCGCTCAGCTGCGCGAAGAGCTGGTGCCCACCCTCGGGTTGCTTCAGGGTGAGCGCAACCTGGCGATGGAATCCGACGACGCGGAGTACCGCGCGCAATGGGCGCGGACCGACACGCTGATGGAGACCGTCGACTGGATGGTCGGCAACACGCCGGAGCTCGGCCCGGTCGCCACAGCGGGGTACGACAACCTCAAGCGTGCGATGGGCGCTTTGCCCGGACTGCGCCAGCAGGTGCTCGCCGGAACCGACAGCGAGGTGATCCGGTCCGGCTACGCCATCCTGACCCAGGCGATGCTGGACTTCGACCGGTCGCTGGTCAGCAAGTTCCCCGACGAGGAGCTCACCGGCTCGTCCACCGCGCTGTTCGACCTGCAGGTGGCCCGCGAGCAGGTGTCGTTCCAGCAATCGCTGGTGCTGGAAGGGATCCGCCGCGGCGAGCTGACCAGTCCGGAGCGCGAGCGGCTGATCGAGTCGGACGTCCGGCTCGCCGACGTGATCGCGGACATGCGCTCGGTCGCCCCGCCGCAGCTGTGGCAGCAATACCTCGACACGGTCACCGGATCGGACGTCACCCAGCGCCAGGAGTTCGTCCGCCAGGCACGTGCCGAGCCCTTGCCACGTCGCCAGGGTGTCCGGGCCACGATGCCGTTCAACGCCACGGACTGGACCAGGACCTCGGACCAGACGACCGCGCTGATGACGTTCGTGCTCAAGGCCGTGGCGACCGAGCTGCGCGACGGCGCGACCCGGCTGCAGGACGAGACCAGTACCCGGGCGGGCTTCCAGTCCGTGCTGCTGCTGGCGATGGTGTTGCTGGCGGCCGGGATCGGTGGTGTCGTCGGCCGATACCTGTTGCGCTCGCTGGGGTCTCTGCGTAACGCCGCACTGGACGTCGCGTCGACCAAGCTGCCTTCGGCCGTGTCGGACATCCGCGCGGGCCGTCCGGCGAAGCTCGACCCGATGCCGGTCAACACGACCGAGGAGTTCGGCCAGCTGGCTCGCGCGTTCGACACCGTGCAGAACCAGGCGGTCCGCTCGGCCGAGGAAGAGGCCGCGCTGCGCGGCAACCTGCGCAACATCTTCGTCAACCTGTCACGGCGCAGCCAGGGTCTGGTGGAACGCCAGCTGCGGTTGATGGAACAGCTGGAGCAGAAGGAGAACGACCCGGACCAGCTGGCCAACCTGTTCAAACTGGACCACTTGGCCACCCGGATGCGGCGCAACAACGAAAACCTCGTTGTGCTCTCCGGTGCCGAACTGGGCCGCCGGTTCACCGAGCACGTGCCGCTCGCCGACGTGCTGCGGGCCGCGGTGTCCGAAGTGGAGCACTACGAACGGGCGTCGGTCCGGTCGGTTCCGCGCGTGGACGTCCTCGGTTACGCCGCGGGTGACTTAGTTCGTTCAGTGGCCGAACTGGTCGAGAACGCCACCGCCTTCTCGCCGCCGGACTCGCCAGTGGTCATCCAGACGTCCATGCGGGACGACCGGTCGGTGCTGATCGAGATCATCGACGAGGGCATCGGCATGGGTGACGCCGAACTGGCCGATGCCAACGCGCGTGTGGCCGCGGGCGGTGGCGTCGATGTTCCGGTGTCCCGGCAAATGGGACTGTTCGTTGTCGGTAGCCTCGCCACCCGGCACGGTATCCGTGTGCTGCTGGCCAGAAGGGACAACGGCGAGGACGGCCTCGTCGCGTCCGTTGTGGTGCCACCGGAACTGATCACGAGCCTGGCGCAGGCCCAGCCTGGTTCGGTCGAGGAGACCACGGTCTTCCAGCCGCAGCCGGCCGCCCCGGACGAGGGCAACCTGTCCGGCAGGTTGAGCTCGGTCGGTATCTCGGTGAAACTGCCAGACCTGCCGCGGGCCAGTTCGCCCGCGTCGATCCTGTTCCGGTCCCACCGGCCGGTCATCGAGCAGGAGCCAGAACCGGTCGCGGCCCAGCCTCAGCCGCAGCCGCAACCACAGCAGGAAGAGTTCGCTTGGCTCGGTGGACCCGGTGGCGGGTCCGGCACCCCGGCCAAGCACGCAGCACAACCGTCGGTCCCGGTGCAGGCCAGGCCGACGACCCCTCCGCCGCCACAGCAAGAAGGGGAGCTGCCCAAACGGGTTCCCAAAGCGCAGTTGTTCGTCACTCCGATGAGCCCAGAAGGCAATGGGCAACCAGGCAACGGCAAGCGTGGTGCCGTGCCTGCTCGGGGCCCGGGCAACGCGGAACGTGCACGGGGATTTTTGAGTAGCTTTCAGGCGGGCATCCGCCAAAGCACGACAGAGGAACAGGGGGAGGAGCAGACATGACCGAAACGCCGACCAAGGGTCGTCAGGTCAGCCGGTTCGGGTGGCTCATCGACAACTTCACCGAGCGCGTCGCCGGAGTGGCGCACGCCGTGGTGATCTCCGTCGACGGGCTGTTGCTCACCGCGTCGAAGAGGCTGCCCTTGGACCGGGCGGATCAGATGGCCGCGATCGCCGCGGGCATCCACAGCCTCAACATGGGGGCGGCCAAGGTGCTCGGCGCGGAAACGGTGAACCGCGCGATTGTGGAGATGGACTACGGCGTGCTGTTGCTCACGTCCATCAAGGACGGTTCGTGCATGGCTGTGCTTGCCCGTCGCGACAGCGACATCGCACAGATCGCGTACGAGATGACCGTGCTCGTCGACCAGGTTGGTCAGATGCTGACTCCGGAACTGCGTGCCGAACTGAGTGGGTCAGTGCGGCGGTAAGCGAGGTGATCCATGAGCGCCGGGGATCATGATCAAGGATTCGCCGATGTGCTCAATGGATTCAGCCTGAACTTCCGTTCAGGTGGCCATCGGAGACCGGCGACCACTGAATCGATAACGCCACGTCCGGCCCCACCGCCCGCCGCCGAACCCGACGTCCCGGTCGAGCAGGCGGCGAGTGTGCGTGCCTACGCGTGGACCGGTGGCCGGACCCGGTCGAACTACCGGCTGGAAATCGAGACCCTGGTCTCGACCAGTGCACGGGCGCTCGACCGGATGTGGGAGCTCAAAGGCGAGCACCAGGAGGTCGCGGAACTCTGCCGTCAGTCCAAATCGGTGGCCGAAGTCGGTGCGTTGCTTCGACTCCCGCTTGGCGTGGCCAAGGTTCTGTTGGGGGACATGGCGATGCTGGGGCTGATCACGGTGCACGAGAGCGACTCGACCAGCCCGGACATGGAGCTGCTCGAACGTGTCCTCAGAGGACTGACGAACCTCAGGTCGTCAGCTCGCCCAGTAGGTTGACCGCACGCTGGTGGTCGCCGACGGTGACAGCGATGATCTCGGTGGCGCCGGCGTCTCGGTAGCGCTGGAGTTCTTGCGCCACTTGATCTTCATCGCCTGCGATCACTGTGTCACCGATGTTGTCGACGCCTTCCCGGTCGAGTACTCGGCGATAACTGGGGAGATTGCGGGCGGGAGCGTATGTCTGGTTGAGACTTTCCCTTGCGGCATCGGGATTGTCGGTCACTGACACGGTCGCGGTCGCGACGACTTTGGTTCCCTTGCCCGCTTTCTGAAGCGTGGGCACGAAGTACTCGCCGATGGTTTTGGGGCCTGCCCATACGGTGATCGTGCCGTCGGTGAGTTCGGCGGCGAGCTTGAGCATCTGCGGGCCGAGCGCGGAGAGCAGCACCGGTGGCGGCTGGCTTCCCGGTGCGGTGATCTGGCCTTGCGCTTTGAGCGTTTCCCCTTGGTAGTCAACGCTTTCCCCATGCAACAGTGGGATGAGGGCCGTCAGGTACTCACGCATGTGCCGTACTGGTTTGTTGTAGTCGTAGCCGTACTGGCCCTCGATCAGCGGCTGATGACTCGGCCCAAGCCCAAGGACGAGCCGATCGCCCACCGTGAGCGCCTGGGCCGCCAGGGCGAGCGGATGATGCGGGTACGTCCTCACGACTCCCGCGCCCAGCGCGATGTCCGGCACGTCGCGGCTGGTCATCGCCAGCAGCGTAAGCGGGTCCCATGACAGCCGTTCGCCGAGCCACACGGCTCGGATGCCCGCCTGTTTCGCGGCCCTGACCTCCTCGAAGTACTCGGCGATGGTCTTGCCCATGTCCTCGACGAACAAGCCGATGCGCATACCGCCCCCATAAGTGGATGAAAGTCTTCCGGTTGGTCGAACGCTACACTAACCGGAAGAACATCGTCCACATCCTGGGAGGCGGCGTGCGCGCGGACGCCCAACGCAATCGCGACCAGATCGTCGCGGCCGCCCGTGTGCTGTTCATTGCCAACGGTGTGGACACGCCGATGGAGGAGATCGCCCGGGCGGCGGGTGTCGGCGTCGGAACGCTTTACCGGCGTTTCCCGGACCGAGACGCACTGGTGAACGCGGTATCGATGGGCATGTTCCAGGGCCTGGCTTCGATGATCATCGAAGCCGAGGCAACCGAGAAGTCGGCTTGGGCGGTGCTGCGACGGTTTTTGCGCTCGTGGGCGGAGTTCCGGCTCGGCTTGTTGCAGGATCCGATGTGCCACGGGATGCCCGCGGCGATCGAGGCGGACGCGGAACTTCGTGCGGTCCGGCAACGCTGGCTCGACCTGTTCGAGGACGTGATCCAACGAGCGCAGGACGACGGTGACCTTCGGAAAGACGTTGGCCTGCTTGAGATCGCCACGTTCATGAACATGGTCATCCGGGACGAACGCAGCGAGGTCACCGACCGGATTCTCGACGTGATGCTGGACGGGCTGCGGACTTGAGCCTTACTTGCTCCCGTGCTCGGCGTGCTTGCCGTGGTCGGCGACTTGTGCCTCACCCCATGCGTGCAGTGCTTTGACGAGAGTTGGATCGGTGGTGCGGAAGGTCAACGAGGCGCCGTCGGGCAGGTCTGCCTTGTCGATGGTGATTTTCGTTGCGCTGGAAGAGAGTTCTGACAAGCCGGGCATGGCTGGGCCGTGAATTGTGGCGGGGTCGGAGAAATCGCCGCGGCGGAATCGGTCTGCCTCCGCGGCGATGTGTTCGCGGATGAGGTTGACCTGGTACGTGTCGCCCGGTGTGTCGGCGAAGACCTCTTGGAGCAGGCCGTCTTCGCGTGGGGTGAAGCGGTGTGTGGTCTTGTCCAGGTCAAAAGGCATCACGGACTTGCCCTTCTCGGCCACCAGGGCTTGGCGGTCCTGATCCGGGGTCGGCGCCGAGCACGCCGTGCCCAGTATCGCCAGGCATAAGAGGGCGGCGACCGATTTACCGGCGATCATGCTCACTTGCCTCCTTGAGCAGCCGGAGTGCGTTGATCACGGCTGCGTGCTGATCGGGATCGATGTGGTCGAGCAAGGTCTTGAGGCGCTGGCTGCGTCGCCGTACGACCGACTCGGCGGCATTCGCCCCGGACTCGGTCAACGTCAGCAGGCGGGCTCGGCCGTCGCTCGGGTCGGGTTCGCGCCGCACCCACCCGCGCTCTTCCAGGCCGTCGGTCAACCGGCTGGTCGTGGACTTGCCGAGGTTGAGCACCGAGCCGAGTTTTCCTTGGTGCAATGGTCCTTCACGCAGGATCGTGAGGGCGTGGGCTTCCGCGACCGACATCGGTGCACCGCACGGCGTGCGGTCGGGCTCGAGGAGCCCCAGTGACCGGATGAAGGCCGCGAACGACTCGGCGAACTCGTCCGACATAGTTCCACCCTAGAACTATCTAGTTCCAGACTGCAACTATCGAGTCATGCCTGGACGACGTAGAGCGTGCCGATGGCGATGGCCAGGACGCCCAGTAGCAGGCGGAGAACCGTGTCGGGTAAGAGCGGTTGGAGGCGGGCACCGAGGTAGCCGCCGACGAGTCCGCCGAGGCCGCAAGCCAGTCCGAGCAGCCACTCCGGTGCGACGGCACCGGACGTGGTCAGCGACAGCAGTGCATAGGTGACCGCGCCGACGATGGAGGTCACGAAGGTTGACGCCAGTGCGGCGGGTGCCACGGTGGCGACCGGCATTCCGCGGCCGACAAGGATCGGGCCGAGCAGGGAGCCGCCGCCGATTCCGTAGATCCCTCCCGCGATTCCGACGCCCAACGCCAGCACCGCCGTGGTCCGACGTGAGGGTGGTCTGCGTGGAGCAGAATCGCGGGCCGGTCGGCACAGCCAAATCCCGAGTGGCAGCAGCAATCCGGCCACCAGCAGACGAAACACCTCTGGGCCTGGCACGGCGAACACTCGAACCACCGCGCCGACGACCACGCCGGGGACGGTGCCCATGATCAGCAAGCGGGTGAGCGGCCCGCCGAGGCGGCCCGTCTTGCGGTACCGCGTCAAGGCGCCAGGGCCTGCGACGACGTTGAACAACAGGTTGGTCGGTGTCACTGCTGGGCTTGGTACGCCGAGTACGCTGACCTGCACTGGCAGCAGGAATACCGCGCCGGACACACCCACGGGGGATGTTGCCACCGATATCAGTAGTCCTGCGGCGAATCCCAGCAGCCCGGTCGACCATGTCACTGCGGCGATCCTGCCAGACGTGAAGCTCAGACGGGGAACTTGACGCCGGTCAGCTCCTCCGAGACTGTCCACAAGCGACGCTGGATCTCCACGTCGTGGGACTGGGCGCTGGACTTGACCAGGACGGGAGCGCCGCGGGTCTCGCCGAGTCCTGAAGGTCCGTAGTACTGGCCGCCAAGGACGTTGGGGTCTGTCGCCGCGCGCAGGGTCGGCAACGCGCCCTCGGAGGATGCCTGAGTGATCAGTCGGCCGATTGCCTTGTACGCCAAGCGAATGGCGAGAGGTGAGTTACGCACCAAGTCGGTCCGCGAGCCGCCCGGGTGTGCCGCCACCGCGATTGTTTTGCCCTTGCCGGAAAGCCTGCGCTGCAACTCGTAGGTGAACATCAAGTTGGCCAGCTTGGACTGTCCATAAGCACCTATCCGGCTGTAGGACTTCTCCCAGTTCAGGTCGTCGAAGTGAATCGCCGCCTGCATCCGGTGGCCGACGCTCGAGATCGTCACGACGCGGGAGTCCGGCACAGGCAACAGCATGTCCAGCAGCAGCCCGGTCAATGCGAAGTGGCCCAAGTGGTTCGTGCCGAACTGCAGCTCGAAGCCGTCGGCCGTCGTCTGCTTCGGCGTGTACATCACTCCCGCGTTGTTGATCAGCAGGTCGATGCCTGGGAAGTCGGCTCGGATCGCGTCCGCCGCCGCGCGGATCGAGTCCAATGAGGTCAGGTCCAGGCGCTGCACGCGCACGTTCCCGCCGATCTGGGCCGCTGCCGCTGCGCCCTTGGCTACGTCGCGGACGCCGAGGATCACCGTGGCGCCACGCGCCGCCAGTACTTTCGCTGCTTCGAAGCCGATGCCGGTGTTCGCTCCGGTGATCACCGCGGTCCGGCCTTCCTGGCTGGGCACGTCGGCCGCTGTCCACTTGGTCATGATCCCTCCTGGGTTAGAATCGGGGCGTGCGTTCCGGTTACGACTATACGGAACGTGCGCCCCGGTTGTCGACCGCAAGGCAGAACCGAGAGACAGGGAGGTGGGTCACATGAGGGCCGACGCGGCACGGAACAGGGCCAAGGTCCTGAAGGTGGCCTACGAGGCGTTCGCCGAGGAGGGGCTCGCGGTCCCGATCGACGAGATCGCCCGGCGGGCCGGGGTCGGCGCGGGCACCGTGTACCGGCATTTTCCGACCAAGGATTCGCTGTACCAGGCAGTCGTGACCGACCGGATGCGGCAACTCTCCGAGGACGCGCAGGCGCTCGCGGCCGAGGACCCGGGTGGCGCGTTGTACACGTTCCTGAACCGGATGATCGACGAGGCCGCGGTCGACCACGGTCTTGTCGATGCCATGGCGGGGATCGGGATCGACGTCAGTGTCGTGGTTCCCGAGGGCGAGCGGGATTTCATGGCGGCGCTCGAGAAGTTACTCCAGCTCGCCCAGAACGCAGGCACCGCTCGGTCCGATGTGGACGTCGTGCACGTCAAGACCCTGCTGATCGGCCTGCAGGCGATGCAGCGGTACGGCGGCGACTCCGAGCGGATCTTCCAGATCGTCCGGGACGGCCTGGCGCGATCTTGACGGGATGTTGACGGCACGGGTATAGAGGCCTACCGTCCACAGTCAATTGAACAGGTCTGAACCGGATCAGGGGATGCTCATGGTGTTCCAGGTCGAGGCGAACGGCATCAACGTGATCGGCGACGCCGAGCGCAAAGGAACGCCGCGCCAGCTGTTCTGGCCGTGGTTCGCCGCCAACGTCTCCGTGTTCGGGCTGAGCTATGGCTCCTTCGTGCTCGGCTTCGGCATCTCCTTCTGGCAGGCCGTGATCGTCGGCATCATCGGGATCGCGGTGTCGTTCCTGTTGTGCGGACTGGTCGCGCTCGCGGGCAAGCGGGGATCCGCGCCGACGATGGTGCTCTCGCGCGCGGCTTTCGGCGTGCGCGGCAACCGACTGCCGTCGCTGATCTCGTGGATGCTGACGGTCGGCTGGGAAACCGTGCTGACGATCCTGGCGACATTCGCGACCGCCACGGTGTTCGAACGCCTCGGCTGGGGCGGCGGCACGACGACGAAGATCATCGCTCTGATCGTGGTGACCATCCTGACGATCGCGGGCGGCGTGCTCGGGTTCGACCTGATCATGCGGATGCAGACGTGGATCACGATCATCACCGGCGTGCTGACGGTCGTGTACATCGGTTTCGTCGCGCACCGCATCGACTGGTCGGCCGTGTCGGCGCTGCCGGCGGGCTCGGCGCAGAACGTGGTCGGCGCGCTCGTGTTCCTGATGACGGGCTTCGGCCTCGGCTGGGTGAACGCGGCCGCGGACTATTCGAGATACCTCCCGCGCGGCACGTCCGGTCGCTCGGTCGTCGGCTGGACGGCGTTCTCCTCGTCGCTGGCGCCGGTCGTGCTGCTGCTGTTCGGTTTGCTGCTGGCCGGGTCGTCCGCCGAGCTGAACGACTCGATCGCCGCGGACCCGATCGGTGCGCTGGCCGCGATCCTGCCGACGTGGTACCTCGTGCCGTTCGCGTTGGTCGCCGTGCTCGGCCTGGTCGGCGGCGCGGTGCTGAACATCTACTCGTCCGGCTTGACGTTGCTGGCACTGGGCATCCGGATCCCGCGCTACGCCGCCTCTTTCGTCGACGGCATCGTCGTGGTGATCGGCACGGTCTACGTCGTCTTCTTCGCGGGCACATTTCTCGGGCAGTTCCAGGGATTTCTCATCACACTCGGCGTGCCGATCGCGGTATGGTGCGGCGTCATGCTGGCCGATATCGCGCTACGCCGAACCGACTACGCGGAGCGGGACCTCTACGACCCGTCCGGACGATACGGCGACGTCCGTGTCCTGCCGATCCTGACTGTGCTGGCGGGAACGGCGATCGGCTGGGGCCTGGTGACCAACACAAGCGCGGAGTGGCTTGGCTGGCAGGGATATCTGCTCGCGCCGCTCGGCCTGGCCGAGGGCTGGTCGGGCGCGAACCTCGGCGTGCTGGTCGCGCTGGTGATCGGCTTCCTGGTGACGTTCCTGTTCAGCCGCAGGCAAGTCAGTGCTCAGGAGCGAGCATGAACGACCGGGTTGGCAGACTCAAACACGAACGGATCGTCGAGCAGCTGGCGAAGGAGATCCAATCTGGACGCCTCGCGCACGGCGCGCAGCTGCCAGGGGAGAACGCACTGGCAGCGAGGTTCAGCGTCAGCCGTAACACTGTTCGGCAAGCGTTGACAGAGCTGGGAAACCAGGGTCTGATCGCGACGCACTCGGGCAAGGGCTCGTTCGTCACCTTCGACGACCGCACGATCGACGACCGCCTCGGCTGGACCCGCGCGCTGGCCGACCAGGGGGTCGAGACCAAGGTCATCCGGATCGCGCTGGTCGAGGAAGTCGAGCTGGCCGACCGGCTCGGCCTGGAATCGGCCGAGCTGATCGCGGTGGACCGGCTGCGCTCCATAGTGGACGGTTCGCCGATTTCCTTTGAACGGAGCCGTGTCCCGGCCATCGGGAGCCTGCGCGACTTACTGTCCCAAGGACTCGACGGATCGCTGTACGACGAACTGCGCGCCGTCGGCCTGGTTCCGGACACAGGGGAGGAGTGGTGCGAACTGGCGCGCCTCAACGCCACCGAAGCCGAATTGCTGCAACGCCCTGTGGGCGAACGGTTCCTGCGCACCCGGCGGCTGACCCGTGACAGCAACGGCCAGTTCGTCGAGTACGTCGAAAGCCTGCTCGACCCGGACCGGTTCCGCCTGCACCTGAAGTTCGGCGGCTAACCGCGGGCGATGACCTGCTTGGCGGCTTCGAGCCGGCCGGTCTTGCCGGCGCGCAAACCGTGGAAGTCGTTGGGGTTGGCGGCGATCGCGTCGTTCTGCACGCGGGTCTCCGCTGCTGCCCAGACGGCCACAAGATTGGTCTTGGCCTTGCACCGCACGTCCGCCTGTGCCGCGCGAATCTCCTGTGGTGTCGGGGTGGGCGTGGACCACTTCTCGTCGGTGATGGCCGTCAGCGGGTCTGGGTAGGTAAAACCCTCGCCGCTCATGCACGCACTCCAGGCCCGGAAGACCTCAGTCACCTCGGGGAGACGTTGGGAGTCCTCGAAGCTCTTGCGGATCAAGGCATCGAACCGGCCAGCGTCGACATCCGGGGTTCCCGCTGACAGAACGGCCTCGGCCTGCGCACCGCAGTCCTTAACAGCGCCGCGTAGGTCAGCTGTCTGCTTTGCCCTGGCCAGCTGTTTCGCTTTGCGTGCGGCCACAGTCGGCCGGTCTGGCGCGCTGTGATAGCCGTATTTGTCCGCGATCTGAGGCTCTATCACGCCGTAGCGGCGGCGATGGGGCGGCTCGATGTCGCTTTCGACGGCACGCGGCAGCAACTCCCAGCCGTGGCCCTTGCCGCGCATGCAGTCGCGCGTGAGCAGATCCTCCGCAACGGTCAAGGTCATGACCTCGGCAGGGGAGAAGTTGTAGGCGTCGAAGGGCATGGCCAGCTGCCATGCCTCGACGCCTGGCTCAGGCACCGTGGCACTTGTCGAGGCCGAGCATCCCGCAGCGGCCACGGCGAGCAGTGCCACGGCCCATCGCCGTACAGTCACGGTCAGATCCTGTATGCGCTCAACTTGTTGTCGAAGCCGTTGTTGGTCAGGTCCTCGTCCGACGAGCGGGGCGCCAGCCGGTAGCCGTAGCTTCCCGCGCAGTTGCGGCGGTCGTAGAACTCGACCCAGTACCCCGAGCCGTTCGCCGCCGAGCTGGCCTTGTTGTCCCAGCCCGAGGGCATGTTCCGGCAGCTGCCGTCCAGGTTGATGTCGATCATGAGGTAGTCGCCGTCGAAGTTGTCGTGCTCGCCGAAGCAGAGCCAGGTGCAGGCGAGCACGCTGTTGGTCTGGGCGACTGCGGGAGTGATGCTGGCGCCGGCGAGTGCCAGGACGCTGGCGGCGACTGCCAGTACACGCTTCATAGGGTTCCTTTCGGTGCGCACCGGGAACCGGCCGGGTTCATGGCCGTCTCCAGAAGACGATCATGAAGCGCCCGCGCACCGCGGAACAAGATCGTCCCGAGTTACCCGTAGTACTAGATCGCGGCTCCGACCAGGTGACCGATGCCGTACGTGGCGGCCATCGCGACGATGCCGCCCGCGACGTTCCGGGCGATCGCGGGCAGTCGCGGCGCGCCACCGAGGCGAGCGCTGACTGAGCCGGTCAACGCCAGCGCGAGCACGGCGACAAGAACCGTCAGCGATACCCGGTAGTCGCCCGCCGGGATGATGAACGCCAGCAACGGCAACAATGAGCCCACGGTGAAAGCCGCGAAACTGGCTAACGCGGCCTGCCATGGACTGGTCAGTTCGTCGGGGTCGATTTTCAGCTCGGCCTCGGCGTGCGCCGCGAGCGCGTCCTTCTCGGTGAGCTGTTCGGCGACTTCCCGCGCCAGTTCGGGCGACAGGCCCTTTTCCCGGTAGATCTCGGTGAGTTCGTCCAGTTCGTGCTGCGGCATCTCCTTCAGTTCGCGGCGTTCCTGGTCGAGCAGTGCTTTTTCGGCGTCCCGCTGACTGGAGACCGAGACGTATTCACCGGCGGCCATCGACATCGCACCGGCGAACATTCCGGCAAATCCGGCGGTGAGGATTTGCGGGACCGACGTCGTCGCCCCCGCGACGCCGAGGACCAGGCTCGCAGTGGACACCACGCCGTCGTTGGCGCCGAGCACACCGGCCCGCAACCAGTTCAGCCGGGCGCCGGTGTCCTCATGCGGCTCATGGTGCAGTTCCGTTGTCACGGACTGAGGGTAGGTCAGCGGCAGCCGTTCGGCCCCTTGCGAAAGTGGTTTAGACCTCTATACGCTCCGTATCGCTGTAAAAACCGCCTGTCGTGTCGGTCTGGGCCGAGGTTCGCGCCCAGTTCAGCGCCGCCATTGATGGAAAGGGCACCTGCATGTCCAAAAATGCGGGAATGTCCGCGATAATGCGGGCATTTGTAGTCCTGGGCCTGTTACTCGGCGTGATTTTCGTGCCGGCGCAGAACTCCGCCCAGGCCGCGCCGCAGTTCAACGTGATCGCCTTTTACCACGGAACGTGGGACTCCGGCCATATCGCGTTCGTCCGTGAGGCCAATCCTTGGTTCAGCCAGGCGGCCGCCCAGAACAACTTCTCGTACACCGGAAGCACGAACTGGGACCTGCTGAACACCATCAGCCCGCAGCAGTACCAGGTCGTGATGTTCCTCGACGACATGCCGAACACGGCCGCGCAGCGCGCGGGCTTCCAGCGCTACATGGAGAATGGGGGAGGCT
This sequence comes from Rhodococcus rhodnii, assembly GCA_000720375.1. Classification (GTDB taxonomy): domain Bacteria; phylum Actinomycetota; class Actinomycetes; order Mycobacteriales; family Pseudonocardiaceae; genus Kibdelosporangium. The sequence continues at coordinate 285,236 of JOAA01000009.1, forward strand.
TCTTCGGCTGGCACGTCTCGGCGTTCACCCAGAACGCGTCGAGCTGGCCGTGGTACCACAACACGTTCCTGGGCAGCGGCAACTTCCGCAACAACACGTGGTTCCCGACCGCGGCGACGTTGCAGGCCGACAACCGCACCCACCCGAGCACCAAGCGCCTGCCGGCGACGTTCCGGTCGTCGGTGAGCGAGTGGTACAGCTGGAACGGCAACCTGCGCACCAACCCGAACATCAGCGTGCTGGCATCGGTGCACCCGTCGAGCTTCCCGCTCGGCACGGACCCGAACCAGTCCTGGTACAGCGGTGACTACCCGATCATGTGGACCAACAAGAACTTCAAGATGGTCTACGCGAACTTCGGGCACAACGCGGTGAACGGCAGCGGGCAGGGCACGTCGTCCACGTTCGCCAGTCCCGACCAGAACAACTTCGTCATCGACAGCCTGCTGTGGCTGGGCGGCGGAACGATCCCGCCGCCGGACCCGGGCGGTCCCATCCCGCCGAACCAGTGGTTCTCGGTGGTGAACAAGAACAGCTCGAAGTGTATTGACGCCCGGGGAGCGGCGACGGCCAACGGAACCGCGATCCAGCAGTACGCCTGCAACAACACCCTGGCGCAGGGCTACCAGTTCCAGGCGACCAGCGGCGGTTACGTGCGCATCAACAACCGCGGGAACAGTGCACAGGTCATCGACGTCAGCAACGTGTCCACAGCGGACAACGCGGCGCTGCACCTGTGGGCGTACGGCGGCGGCAACAACCAGCAGTGGCAGCCGGTCGCCGAGGACGGCGGCTACTTCCACTTCGTGAGCAGGCACAGTGGCAAGTGCCTGACCGTGCCGAACAGTTCCGCTGCGGACAGCGTGCAGCTGGTGCAGCTGACGTGCAACGGCAGTGCGGCCCAGTCGTTCCGCCTGACGCAGCAGGCCTCGTGAGTGGTTTGTCCCGGTAGAGAACCAACCACTCACGACACTCGTCCCAGCTCGGCTGGTTCGCGTCTGTCGTGAGTGGTTGGTTCGGAGTTCGGCTATGGCCTGGAATGGGACAAACCACTCACGAGAGGAGGTCTAGGCTCACTCGCGTGGCTTGCTTGTTCTGTGACATCGTGGCCGGTGAGAAGCCGGCCTTCGTCGTGGCCTCCGAACCCGTCGGCATGGCTTTCCTCGACATCCGTCCCGTCTTCAAAGGGCACACCCTCGTCGTCCCGCCGACGCACATCGAGACCCTCACCGACCTGCCCGAGGCCGACTTGGCCGGGTATTTCGGCTTCGTGCAACGGATCGTCGCCGCTGTCAAGGAATCCATGGGCGCACAGGGCACGTTCGTGGCCATGAACAACACCGTCAGCCAAAGCGTTCCGCACCTGCACACCCACGTCGTGCCGCGCACCAAAGGCGATGGGCTGCGCGGCTTCTTCTGGCCACGGACCAAGTACGCGTCCGACGAGGAAGCTCAGTCGTACGCCGACGATATCCGTGCGAAGGTGTGAGCCATGCCGATCGACCTTTCCGGCCAGCCACGCCTGACGCTCGGTACCTGGCCGACCCCGTTGGACGAGTGCCCAAGGCTGTCCGAAGCTCTCGGCGGCCCGCGGATCCTGGTCAAGCGGGACGACGTCAACGGGCTCGGTGTCGGCGGCAACAAGCTCCGCAAGGCCGAGTTCCTGCTCGCGCAGGCCCAGAACGACGGCGCGGACACGATCGTCACGTTCGGCGCGGTGCAAACAAACCATGGACGGCAGACCGCGGCTGCCTGTGCTCGTCTCGGCCTCCGATGCGAGCTGGTGCTCACCAAATCCGTCCCGATGTCCGGCGAGGCGTACGAGCAGTCCGGCAACATCGCCCTCGACGGGCTGTTCGGCGCCCATGTGCACCTCTGCGACACCCCGGAAGAGACAGCCGAGGTCTACAACCAGGTAATCGCGACTGCGGAGGCCGAGGGCCGCAAGACCGCGACCATCCCGGTCGGCGGATCCAACGCTGTCGGCGTGCTGGGCTACGTGGCTGCCGCCGAGGAACTGCACGGCCAACTGAGCGAGATCGACCGGATCGTCGTAGCGGTGGGCAGTGCCGGCACGGCCGCTGGGCTGGCGCTGGGAATTCACCTGCTCGGCTGGCCGGTGCTGCTCGACGCTCGGTGCGTCTCGCACACCGCCGAGGAATCCAGGGCCGATATCCGCAGGCTGGTGGACGAAACCGGGCAGCTGCTCGGCGTCGGCACCGGCGACCTGGCGCATCTGCGGGTCTCCGACGACTTCGTCGGACCTGGTTACGGCATCCCGACCGACGAGATGTGGCAGGCGCTGCGTCTCTTCGCGCGGACCGAGGGAATCACCTTGGACCCCGTCTATTCAGGCAAGGCCGCCGCCGGGCTTGTCGCCGACGTGCGCAGTGGGGCCATCGGGCCTGATGAAACTGTTGCGTTCATGCATACGGGTGGTCTGCCTGGTCTGTTCGCCTATGCTCCGGAACTGGTTCGTTTGAGCGAAAACTTGCGGTAGGTATCCCGCACGAGCACATCCGCACGGGAATATAGGCCCGGGTGGGGCTGACGAAAGGCAGGTCCCATGGGGCACAGCAACAAGACCCGGCTGGCGCTGTTGGCGGCCGTGCTGACGACCATTGTCGTATTGGCGTTGAGCCTGCTGTTACCCGGGCCGATCGGCCTGTGGGCGGGGATCCTGATCGGCGCGAACGGAATTGCTGTTCTGTTCGCCCGGCACGTCGTGCACCGACGGGAGCAGGCGGAATTGCGTAAAGCGATGGAAGAACAACGGGCGGCCAAGACGGCCGAACCGGTGGCCGAACAGCCGGTGGCCACGTCGGAGCCGGAGCAGCCGACGCATGTGCAGTACCCGGTTTCCGCCGTCCCGTTGCCCAGTTCCGAGGTGGATTACCGCTTTCTCTTCTCGGCGACGGTGTGCTGGCGGCAGACGAGCCCGAAAACCGCCGTACCGCACGCGAGCCCCGGAGACCTGGCTGTGCACTGGATTCTGACCAGGGCCCGTGAGCTGACCGTCCTGGAGAAGCCCGAGGACTACCGCGTCGTGCAGCACAGGCTGGCGGTCGCGTTGGGCACGGCGTTGGCCGAGCCGTACGGCCACGTCGTCGCCTGGGCCGTCGACGTCTCGCTCGCGATGTCCGACGAAGACGCCAAGCGCCTGGACCGGCTCGCTGAAATGCGTAAACACGAGCGGATGTGGGAGCAGGAACGGCGCATCGAGATCGCCATGCGCCGGTACCTCAGCGAGGACGTCTTCAAGGACACCGGCAGCGCGGTCATCTGGTGGGTGTCCCGGCACACCGACCAGATCGAGGAAAGCGTCCAGATGATCGGCCACCTCGCGCAGCTGACGGCGGCCGCGAACAGCAAGGAGATCCCGGGACCCGATTTGCTGCGTGCGATTCAGGCAAGTGAGAACGGCAGGCACATCAACGGCTCCGCCCAGGACCTCTAACGCAGCAGGCCTAGCAGGACCAGCTCGGCCAGGGCGTCGGCGTCCCTGGTGATGTCGGCGTCCGGTGCACGGCCGAGCCGGTGGGTGAGCGGGCCCTGCGTCAACGCGATGGCCGGGCCTGTCAGCGCCAGGAAAAGCACGTGCACGGGTACGTCGGGCAGGCGTCCGGCTTGGACCAGCCGGTGCAGTGTGGGCTCCAGCGTGGTGAGCACCGGCTCGAGGTACATGCTGTGCAGGAAGTCGATCCGCTCCGACTCCCGGTTTGATTCGTCCGCCATCAGCCGGTTGACGTCGGGTTGTTGCGCGGCTGCCCGGTAGAACGCGCGCACCACGTTGCCGAGCCGGCACTCGTCCTCGGTGCTCTGGGCGATCGCCGCTTCGATGTCGGTCTTGATCTGGTTGAGGGCGCCGTGCACGGCCGCGCGCCAGAAGGCCGCCTTGGAGCCGTAGCGGTCGTTGACGAAGTTGTGGCTCACGTCCAGCCGCTTGGCGAGTTCTCGCACGGACGTGCCGTCGTAGCCGAGCTCGGCGAAGGCCCGAAGTCCCTGGCTGAGGATCTCGGCCTCGTCCGGAACCGCCGGTTGTCCGGCGGTACGTCGGCCAGGGCGGCGTCTCGGGCAGTCACGCACGTGACCGACCTTACTTGACGGCTGTCAGAAGACGCTTATTCTGACAGCTATCAGAAAGTGGTGGAGGTCGGGATGAACGTGGCGTTGTGGATCGTGCAGGGTGTGCTGGCGGCGGCGTACCTGGCTGCCGGCCTGATGAAGGCGACGCAGCCGCGCGAGAAACTCGCGCCGAACATGGGCTGGGTCGAGGACTTCTCGCCGGGCCAGGTGAAGGCGATCGGCGTGATCGAGGCTCTTGGTGCGATCGGCCTGGTCCTGCCGTGGGCGACCGGAATCGCTGAAGTGCTCACACCCGTTGCGGCGGCTGGATTTGTGGTCGTTCAGATTCTGGCCATGGTCGTGCACGTCCGGCGAAACGAGTACAAGAACCTGCCGGTCAACGTGATTCTCCTGCTGCTCGCGTTTTTCGTTGCCATCGGCCGGTTCTGACTGTCCGATCATGCCCGGCGGCGGTCCGTAGTGTGATCGCGCACACTCACGCTTGTCTTTGCTGGCAACGATGTGCCACGGATAGGGTTTCTTCGTATTGCCGCAATGGGGGTTGCGGGCAAATCCGAACGAGATCCTTGGGGGATTCTTCGTGACCAGCTCGGCTCCGGCAGGGGCGGACAAGCTCGACGCGGGCGTGCTCAAGATCGCTGGTGTCGTCATTCTCGGCACCGTCATGGCGATTCTGGACACCACGGTCGTCAACGTGGCGTTGCAGGCGCTCGCCCTGGAATTCAAGACTTCCTTCGACACAATTCAATGGGTCGCCACCGGCTACATGCTGGCGCTGGCGACGGTCATTCCGGTGACCGGCTGGGCGTCCGACCGGTTCGGCACCAAGCGGCTCTACATGCTCGCGATCGTGCTGTTCCTCGCAGGCTCGGTGCTCGCCGGAATGGCTTGGGACATCACGTCCCTGATCGTGTTCCGCGTCCTGCAAGGCCTCGGCGGTGGCATGTTGATGCCAGCAGGCATGACGATCATGACAAAGGCGGCCGGGCCGCAGCGCGTCGGCCGGGTGATGTCCGTACTCGGTGTGCCGATGCTGCTCGGCCCGATCGGCGGCCCGATTCTGGGCGGCTGGCTGGTCGACGAGGTCAGCTGGCGGTGGATCTTCTACATCAACGTGCCGATCGGCGTGCTCGCGCTGCTGCTGGTCTGGCGCGTGCTGCCGGCCGACGACCCGCAGCCGGGGGAGAAGTTCGACTTCCCCGGCATGGTGATGCTCTCGCCCGGGCTGGCCGCGCTGATCTACGGCGTGTCCAACATCCCGGCCGCGGGTGGTGTCGGCGAGGTCGAGGTCTGGCTGCCTGCCATCGGGGGCATCGTGCTGATCGGGGCCTTCCTGGCCAGGGCGAAGCGGGTGGCCAACCCGCTGGTGGACCTGAAGCTCTTCGCCAACAGGAACTTCTCCATCTCGGTGCTGGCGACGGCGTTCTTCGCGATGTCGTTCTTCGGGGCGATGCTGCTGTTCCCGACGTATTTCCTTTTGGTGCGCGGGGAAACGGCCCTGGACGCCGGGCTGTTGATGGCACCGCAAGGCATCGGCGCGATGCTGACGATGCCGATCGCCGGCGCGCTCGCAGACAAGATCGGCCCGCGAAAGGTCGTACTGCCAGGACTTGTCCTGATCGTCGCGGGGATGGTGATGTTCACACAGGTCGGCGCGGACACACCTTATTTGCAACTGCTCGGCGCGCTTTTCGTGATGGGTCTCGGTATGGGCGCGACGATGATGCCGATGATGTCGGCCGCGTTGCAGACACTCACGCAGCGCACGGTGGCCAGGGCGTCGACCTCGATGAGCATCATCCAGCAGGCATTCGGTGCCATCGGCACCGCGATCATGTCCATCATCCTGGCCGCGCTGCTGGCCGGGAAGTTCGGCGTGCCGACCCAGTTGGGCCAGATCGCGGCAACGCAGGCGATTCATGATCCCCGGACCCATGACTTCGCTGCCGCGGCCGCCGCGGACGCGTTCGCCTCGACGTTTGTCTGGGCCTTGATCCTGATCGCCGTGTGTGTCGTGCCCGCTTTGTTCCTGCCGGGCGCTCGAAAGAAGGTATCGTCGGGCCCGGCGGGGGACGGCGATCATCAGGACGAGGACGAGGGCACCACACCGGTGATGCTCGGGCACTGAATGCCTTGGCTGGATATCCAGATCGACAACGGCGTCGAATGTGATATTGAGGTGTACGGACGTCCCGGCACAAAGGGAGTGCGGAGGAAATGTTCCGGATCGGGCTTGGCGTAGTGGCGTGTCTAGTCGTGTTGAGTGGCTGTGCCTCACGCAGCCAGGGCATCACCATGGCGACCCCGCCGCCGAGCCCGAGCCGGCTGGCCCCGGAGGTCTCCCTTCCGCTGGACATCAAGCAGTACGCGGACAACCCGTGCTCGATGCTCAGTCAAGGCCAGCCGGTGACCAAGGACCTGGCCGCGGGGATCAACGAGGGCGGCAGCACATGCACATGGCGGGCGAAGACCCCGCAGCAGCCACAGATGACCGCGACCATCGACCAGGTGTCCGGTGGGCTGGAAGGGTTGTACCGCAAACGGGTGCGGCTGCCGTTCTTCGAGCCCACCGAGATCCAGAACTATCCGGCCGTCCGGTACGACGCTGACCGTGCCGTGCCGGACCAGGGCCGTTGCACGGTGAGTGTCGGCGTGGCCGAGGACGTGTTGCTCACGGTGACGACGACGATCGCCGACCCGAACACGCTGAACTACCCGGTGCCGTGCCCGGATGCGGAGTTGTTGGCGAACGCGATCATCAGCGACGTGGCCAGGAACTAGTTCTGCACGCCTGCCTTGTCGGGGTCGGTGTCGATCCGGTCGCGCTGCCCGAACTCGCCAACCCCGGCGGTTCGCCATTCGGAGATCGTTTTTTCGTACCGTTCGCGCTGCACCGCGTCGTTTTGGGCGTACAGCTTGGCCGCGGCTTTGATTCGGTCGCCCGCGGTGAGGTACCGCGTGGTCGTGGTGCTGAAGAAGCCTTCGATGTCCTCGCGTAGCTGGATTACGCCCTGGTCTGCCGCGATCGGTGCCACGCCGCGGCCCGCGAGCTGGCCGTCGGAGTACGCGGTCGTCGCGAGCTTGTTGAGCAGCCCCGAATAGATCTCGGCGACGTCGTAACAGTGCTGAGCCATCTCGAGCACCGTGTTCACGTCGACGGCGTATCGGCCTGAGGCAGATGGATCGCTGTCGTCACCATCCGGCGAATGCTGCGTGATGTCGTAGAGTTCCAGCGTCGCTCGGTCGGCGCCGTCAATCGCCTGGCCGATGGCTGTGACGGCCTTGGCATAGTCGGCCTCGGCGCTGTCCATTTCACTGTGCAGCGCGCGCACCGCAGAATCCGCGTGCGTGAAGAATTCGCTCAGCTGCGCGAACTTGAACTCGACCTTCTGGCTTTTCTCGACGTTGCCCAGCGCGAAGCCGATCAAGCCGATCACGGTGCCCACATTGGAGAACTTGCTCAGTGCCGCCACGCCTATCTTGGCGATGGTCCACGCTTGACTTGCCGCGCTGACGACCAGCTTCTCCTTGGCCAGATCCAATGGCTTCGCGGCGACGACCTCATTGAGATCGCGGGTCAGCTGCGCGATCAGGTTGAGCACGTTGTTGCGCGTGGTGTGGATGATCGTGCTTCGAACCGAGTAACAGTTGGCCAGCCATGCCGTCAGGACCGCTTGGTTGTGCAGCGTCGGTTTGACCGTCGAGAAAAGCCCGCCTTTGAGGCTGTTCGCCGCCAGGCCGGTCCACCCGGTCATCCAGCTCCTGGTCTGGTTGCTGTTCGAATCCCCAGTGGACAGCCAGTCGACCATGCCGCCCAGAGCGCCGTCCGCGACGGATCCTTCAGCCGTGATCGCTGTGTGGATGGCGGTCAGATTGGTGTGTGCCTCTTCGAGGGACGACAGCTCCGGCCCACCGGCCAGATCCGGAACTCCGCGGGCGATCTGCTCCCGTTTCGCCCACGCCCAGTCCGCGACCTGGCGAAATACGTCCAACGCCTTGCATTCGACGTACTTCGTGTCCGGGACGCTCCACCCGTCGCACGTGTTGGGCCTGCTCCCTGGTGTGCCGTCGGTCATCGCCCATGCCACGACTGGGCACGTCTGCAAGTGACGCCAGGACTCTGGCGGGACCTGCCATCGAATGGGCTCGGGAGCGCCCGAGATCTCGGCCGTGCCGCCGTACAACGTCTTACCGGCGTCCTTGGTCCAGCGCACTTCGAGCGTCTGCCAATACGCGTTGAGCGCCGCGGAAAGGGATGCCGAATACTCGCTGCCACTCATGTACTTGCCAGTCATCGGCTACCCGCTTGCCTCTCGTGTGCCACGCCTCGCTACTCCGACCGGAGTATTCCACCGGAGGCTTGTGGTTTCCTTTCGGTCGGCTATAGGTTCTCGGCGGCCCATCGGGCGAGGGCGACCCGGGTGGTCAGGCCGAGTTTGGCGTAGCTGTTGCGCAGGTGGGTCTCCACGGTTCGTCCACTCAGGAACAGCCGAGCGGCGATGTCCGCATTGGACAGCCCTTCGCCGAGCAGCCGGACCACATCGGACTCACGGGCGGTCAGCGGGCCATCGCGGCGCGGTGCTCGGACGCGGATACCCAGCGTGCGGGCGAGTTGACGTGCGCGGTTCGCCCAGTGCGCCGCGCCCGCCTTGTCGAAGACCTCAAGGACCTGCGGCAGCGCCGGGGCGGACTTGCTGAGCTCATACTGTTCGAGCCTCGCCTGCGCGGCCAGGAGCGCGGCGCCCATGCCGTCGAATGCGTCCGCAGTACGGGCCAACAGGTCCGCGTCGTGAAGGCATAGTCCGTCCAGCCGGTCGGCGATGGCGATCATCAGTGCCGCTGGCTGGTCGAACTCCCGCAACGACGCAGCGCATTCCGCGGCAGGCGACGATTGACCGTTGTTCAATCCGCACAAGCCCGCGTACAGCATCCGCAGCATGGTCGCGACCGGGTCGCTGTACGTCTGCGACGCGTCGAACGGGATCGATGGCAGCGGCTCGTTGTCGTAGAGCGCGATCGCGGTCGAGGCGAGGGCGACGACCTCGACGAGACTCTGCTCGGGAGACCGATAGGACTGTTCCGCTTCCGCGAGCGCCGCCGTCGCCTCGGTGAGTTTTCCCTGCTCGGCCAGCATGAACGCGCGGAACGCCAACACCCGGGAGATGGACCGGGGCATCCCGGATTCCTTGGCCACGCCCACACCCGTGTCGATCTCGGCGAACGCGTTCGCCAAGTCGCCCGCGAGGTAGTACCCGAAGGACAACGCGTAGTGCTCAAAGCACTTCAGCGAAGGCAATTCCACCAACGTGCCCGCGCTCACCGTCTCGCGTGCACAGTCGATGGACATCGCGACGTCACCGTTCAACGCGCTCAACGCGCTGAGGAACAGCTGGAAGTACTGGGCGTAGAACGGCAGCTCGGCTTCGCAGCGCTTGGCTTGGGTGACCGCGTCCTGCGCGTGGATCAGCGCGGGCTTGAACTTCTGGTCGATCAACAGACAGACGGCCTGTCCGAAGTGGGCGACCGCACGCGCGTGCGCCGGATGCCCTGGCCCGATCGACTCGGCCAGGCTGGCACTCAGCGTGTGGACGTCCGCCAGCGTGCCGTGCCGCAGGGTGTAGATGATCGACTGGATCGCGATCTCCGGCGATTCCAGCGGGATGTCCCGCAACTGGGTCCACAGCCGGCTGTTGGCCATCGCCGAGTCCAGCCGCTCGGAGTCCAGCATCGCCAGCCGGAACCGCAGCACTGCCAACGCTTTGTCCAGGCCGAGCCGATCGGCGAGCCGGATTCCCGTTGTCCACGCGGCCGTGGCGGCGTCCATGTCGCCGAGGTTCATGTGGGCACGGCCGATGCCGTCGAGCAGGTCCGGCTGCTGTTGCGGCTCGGCCAGTTCCATGGCCGCCTCGAGATACCGGACGGCTTCCTCAGCGGCCCGCACAGCCAGGGCACGCCAGCCCGCCTCGGCCATTACCGCGACGGCCCGTGCGGGATCAGCCAAGTTGCCTGCCTCGCGGTAGTGCGGGGCGAGCGCGAGCGTGTCGTCCGGGTCGGTTTGCTCGATCGCGGCGAGCACGGCCCCGTGCAGCGCCCGCCGTTCGCTGAGGGTCATCTCGGCGTACGCGACCTCGGCGTACAACGGATGCGCCACTCGGTATGTGATGGCGCGGGCGACGGGACGTTCGACAACCAACCCGTCAACGATCAGGTTCCGCAAGGCTGCGGCAACGTCCGATACGGCTTTGAGGACGGCGTCCGTCGCGGCCTCGCCTGCCACGGCGACGGTCTCAAGCAGCCTGCGCTCGGGTTCGTCGAGGCGCTGCAGACGGCCGAGAACGACGTCCCGCACGATCGTCGGCACCGCCTGGAAACCGCCTTGGACCAGGGCTGTGACGAACAACGGCACACCCTTGGCGCGCTGCGTGACGTCTTCGAGGAATCGTGGTTCCGGCGCCTCACCGAGCAGGTTGTGTGCAATCTGCGCGACGTCATCGTCGGTCAGCGGGGCCAACGACAGTTCGGTGCCGTTGCGTCGGACGGTCGTCGCGAGGTCTTCGAGTGTCGGGTTGGCCTCGCCTGGGCGGTACGCGGCGAGCGTGAGGACGTTCTGGGTGTTGCGGCCGAGGTAGTGGACGAGCTCGATGGTGCCGCGGTCGGCCCAGTGCAGGTCGTCGATGAAGAACACGGCGGGCGCGTGCCGTTCCACCAGCCGCGCCACGGCTTCGAACATCTGCGTGCGGTCCAGCTCGGGGTTGTCGGTCGGTGCCATCGTCGGCAGGCGCGGGTCGGCCATCAGCCTGCCCAGGTGCGTCAGGCCGTCCATCTCCGTCACCTTCGCCAGCAACGGCCGGACAGCGGCGACGATCGGCGCGTACGCGAGACCGGCGTGCAGCGGGTGCGCCTGTCCGTGCAGGACCGTCAGGCCGCGCTGCTCCGCGAGATCAAGGGTGTGCTGGGCCAGGGCCGATTTGCCGATCCCTGCTTCCCCGCGCAGCAGGATCGTCCCGCCTGGTCGATCCAGAGCTCGTGTGAGGGTGCCTAGCTCCGGGTCCCGCCCGATGACCTGGGGTTTCATCAACCCCTGACTCTACTCAGCCGGTCGACGGGATTTCAGCGAGCAGCAACCCGCTGCGTGGTTTGGGGGTGAAGTACGTGGCCTTGCGCGGCATCCGCTGGCCTGCGGCGTGCACCGCGAGCACGTCGGCCAGCGGGACGGGAGCGATCAGCAGGACCGCGTCGGCGTCCGGCCGTGCCGGTCGGCCCGGTGGCAACGGCCAGACTTTCGGTCCTGCGGGATCAAGGCCCAGCGCCTGCTCGATCAGCACGCTCTCGACCTGCCGGTGGTCGATGTCCACACCGGGCAGCTTCACTTGCACGGCGGCGTCTCCGGCCACAACCACGACCGTGCCCGGCGTCTGCGGGGGAGTGCGGTCGTCGGTGGCCTGCACGTCGAGACCGATGCGCCGCCATCGCCCGGCGAGATCGTCCAGGCTCAGCCCGGTGCCGACCAGAACCCGGTGGATCGGGCCGATCCGCAAGTCCGGGCCTGCGGTGATCAGGGCGAGCAGCGAGCCGTGCCCGGCCTCGGCGGCCGCGGCGACCCGGTGGTTTCCGTCGGCGACCAGCAGCGACTGCGCACAGGCGGCCTCGATCAACCTGTCCTGCAGTTCTCCTTTGCCCGCCAGCCACAGCCTCGCGTCAGGCAGTGACATGGCCGGCGCGCCGAGTTGGGCGACCGCGTCGCACAGCAACCGGGTGAACTGCTCGCCGCCGTCCACGGGGACCAGCATCGCCGCGCTGGTCGCACAGCCGAGCCCGCTGAGCATCGCGGCCCGTTCGGCGACGACGTCCGGGTAGACCTCTTCGGTGTGTCGCACCCACGCGTGCCCATCGGTGTTGACGGCCGCCGGATCGACCACGCACAGCAGCCCGAGCGCCGACCCCGTTGTGCCCTTACCCCATGACAGCCCAACGACATCGGTCACCGGACGGTAGTGGCTGGCACGTAGGTCATTCAGCGCGGTGTGTGCAATCGGCAGCGCCGCATGCAAGTCCAAACCTTGTGCGCGGGCGGCGGGTGTGCGATGCGGGTGCTGCACGGCCAGCAATGTGCCGTCCGCCGCGCCAGGCTGGGCCAGTGCGGTGATCACCTGGTCCGGCTCGGCGAACTCGTCCACATCCGGACCAGGCACGGAGTCCCGTACCACCCAGCCGCGGCGAATCGGCGATACCCAGGTGCTCATCCCGTTAACGGTACTCCCGTGAACGGGTTCGGCAGCTGTTGTAAGAATCGCGGGCATGACCATTCTGGTTCTCGGTGGACGCAGTGAGATCGGCCTGGCCGTGGCCAAGCGCCTGGCCACGGGCACAGTTGTGCTGGCAGCGCGGCGAAGTGCCTCGCTGGACACCGAATCCCAGCAGCTACTGGACGCCGGGGCGGATAGCGTCGAACGGGTCGAATTCGACGCGGATGATCTGGCCTCGCACGGCCCGCTGCTGGAGGACGTGTTCGCCCGATTCGGCCCAGTGTCCGTTGTGGTCACTGCCTTCGGCATCCTTGGCTCACAGGAGAAGGCCGAAGTGGACGTCGCACACGCACTGGAGATCGTGCACGTCGACTATGTCGCGCATGTGAGCGTTCTGACGCATCTGGGCCGATTGATGCGGGCGCAGGGGAGCGGGACGATCGTTGTGTACTCGTCGGTTGCCGGGGTTCGGGTGCGCAAGGCCAATTATGTGTACGGATCGACCAAGGCCGGGCTGGACGGGTTCGCTTCGGGGATGGCCGATGCGTTGTATGGCAGCGGGGTTCGGGTTTTGGTTGTCCGGCCGGGATTTGTGATCGGCCGGATGGCGGCCGGGATGAAACCGGCGCCTTTCCCGTCCACACCGGACAAGGTCGCGGATGCGACGGTGAAGGCCTTGCGCGGCAAGAAGTCGGACATCTGGGTGCCAGGGATATTGCGGTGGCTCTTCGCCGTGTTGCGGATCCTCCCGCGCCCGGTCTGGCGCCGCCTGTGGCGATAAGGGGGCGGATTGGTTCGTGGCCGGTCTGCTCGGCGCGGTGGCGCATGTCGAGCCATTCGCTCGAAGTGTCCGGTCAGCGCACGGTTTGGCGGCGGTCTGTAGCGGCTGATGCCGACTTGACATGGCTAGGCAGGACAGGGCTGGGTTTCCCTGTCCTGCCAACGTCTTGCTGAACCTCAGCCCAGCGCCTTGACCTCCTTGATCTTGGCTTCCTGGTTCTCGATGATCTCGGTCGCCATCGCCTTCGCGTTCGGGTTCTGTCCCTCGGCCAGCAGTGTCTTCGACATCGTCACGCCGGACTCGAGGTGCTTCTGGATCATCTCCAGCCACTTCTTGTCGAACGCCGCACCAGACATCGCCTGCAACGCCTTCATGTCCGTTGTGGAGATCATGCCGGGCATGTCGTGGCCGCCGTGCGCGGCCGCGTCAGGCTGGGAGGCGCCCCATTGAGAGAGCCAGCCCTTCATCGTCTGGATTTCCTTCTCTTCCGCGCTGAGCACCGAGGCCGCGACGATCTTCACCTCTTGACCGGTCGCCTGCTGGGTCGCCAGGTCGGCCATCTGGATCGTCTGCTGGTGGTGGGGAATCATGTCCTGGGCGAACTTCACGTCCGCCTGATTGTGAGTACTCGCGCCAGCAGGGGGAGCCGCGGCGGTCGAGCTGCCACCAGTGGACGAACATCCCGTCACTGCCATCGCGATCGCAGCCACAATCGCCATCAGTCCTGTACGCATCGCACCTCCGTCTCCTCCACACTTCGAGATACGGGTGCGACCATGAAGCGGTTCAAACGCGCGGGAAGTTTGTCCGAATTACGAGGTCAGACCACGTTGTGTTCCGGCCGGATCGCCTCGGCGGCGAACCGCGTGACGTCCAAAGAGGACACGTCGACCACCGGGGTGCGGCCGAGCACGAGGTCGCGCATGACCTCGCCGATCGCCGGTCCCTGCAGGAAACCGTGGCCGGAGAACCCGGTGGCGTACAAGAACCTGCTGACCTCACGCGACTCGCCGACGATCGCGTTGTGGTCGGGCGACACCTCGTACAGGCCGGCCCAGCCGTGGGTGATGCCGATCTCGGTCAGGCTGGGCGCCCGCCTGTCCGCCGCGGCCGCGAGCCTTTCCAGCCATTCGTCCGATACATGTGTGTGGAACCCGAATTCCTGGTCAGGATCGGACATTCCGACCAACAGCCCCGGCCCTTCCGGGTGGAAGTAGAAACTCGTGCCGAAGTCGATCGTGAACGGCAGGTCCGCCGGCACGGAAACCGGTTCGGTGACACGAATCTGCCTGCGCAACGGCCGCACTGGCAACGGAACCCCGACCATGTCGCCGATCGCGGCCGACCACGCGCCGGCCGCGCACACGACCGTCGATGTCGAGATGAACTCCCGATCGGTCTGTACGCCAACGATTTCGCCGCCGTTGACGGCGATTCCCGTGACTGTGCGATGTTGACGGATGTCCGCGCCCAATCGCCTTGCGGCGCTTGCGTATCCCTGGACGACGGCTTCGGGCGTGCAGTGACCGTCGCGTGGGGAGAAGGCCGCGCCGAGCAAGCCTTCGGTCGAGATCAACGGCGAGAGTTGCCGCGCCTCCTCGGCCGAGATCATCCGGCTCGGCACACCCAACGAGTTCTGCAAGTCCACACTGGTCTGGAACGCCGCCATGTCGTCGGCATTGTCAAGCAGGAACAGATATCCGTGCTGCCGCAGGTCGATCTCGGCGCCCGGCCGCGTGCCGAACCGCTCGAACGCCGCGAGACTCCGCAGGCCCAACGCGATGTTCACCGGGTCGGAGAACGTCGCCCGCACGCCGCCCGCCGCGCGGCTGGTGCTGCCGGAGGCGAGCGTATCCCGCTCCAGCAGCACCACGCTGACACCGGCTTCGGCGAGGTGGAACGCGGTACTCGCGCCCACCACGCCGCCACCGACGACCACGACCTCCGTCACAGGCGGAAGTCCTCATCCGGCTGGATCTCGGCCACGTCCATCTGCGCCTTCTGCAGCTTGCCGGAGAAGTCCCAGTTCATCGACTGCCACCGGGTGAACTGGTCCAGCACCCAGATACCCGACTGGCGGCTGCCGTTGCCGGACTTTCCGTTGCCGCCGAAGGGAAGATGCGCTTCGGCGCCGGACGTCGAGTTGTTCACGCTGACCATGCCGGCGCCGATGCCTTGCCGGTAACGGAAAGCGGTCGTCGGGTTGGTCGTGTAGACCGAAGAGGACAGTCCGTAACCCGGCTTGTTCGCCAGCTCGATCGCCTCATCGAGGGACTGGTACGTGGTCACGCCGACGATCGGGCCGAACGTCTCCTCAAGGAAGACCCGGTCGTCCGGCTTGACGCCGTCCAGGATCACCGGGTGGTAGAACAGGCCCTTCGACGGGTCGCCGACGAAACCGTCACGCGGGTTGTCCGCGGTGATCCGGCCGGTACCGGTCGAGCCCAGCACGGTGTGGTGCTCGCCGATCCACCCGAGGTACTGCTCGTAGGACTTGGCGAACTTCTCGTCCAGCAACGGTCCGAAAAGGACATCGTCACCCGGTTCACCTGCCTTGGCGGCCTTGACCGCCGCGTCGAACCGCCGGACGAACTCGTCGTGCACGCTCTCGTGGACGATCACCGTGCCCAGCGAGGTGCAACGCTGCCCGGCCGTGCCGAAGCCGGAGAACAGCGCGCCTTCCACGGCCAGATCGAGGTCGGCGTCCTCGGTGATCACCATCGGGTTCTTGCCGCCGAGTTCGAGACACGGCGACTGCAGGTGCCGTCCGCACAGCTCGCCGATCTTCGTGCCGACCGCGCTCGACCCGGTGAACCCGACCTTGTCGACCAGCCTGGCCGCAAGCGAATCCCGCAGACCGTCGAAAGTGGACTGTCCATCCGCGAAGACGAGGTTCAGCACGCCCTTGGGCAGCCCGGCATGCCAGATCAGATCGGCGAACGCCTTCGCGCTGGCGGCGGCGTACTCCGCGGGCTTCCAGACAACCGCGTTGCCGCACAGCAGTGCGGGCACCAGATACCAGGACGGCACGGCGACAGGGAAGTTGCCGGCGGTGATGATCGTGGCGACACCGACCGGCACGCGGAACGTGAACAACTGCTTGTCCGGCATCTCCGACGGCACGGTCTGGCCGTAGAGCCGCCGTCCCTCGCCGAGGAAGAAGTCACACGTGTCCACGATTTCCTGGACCTCGCCGCGGGCCTCGGCGATGGGTTTGCCGATCTCCCGCGTGACGAGCTGAGCGAGCGTCTCCTTGTTGGCCGCGACCAACCGGCCAAGCGCGGCCACGAACTGGCCACGCACAGGCGCGGGCACGGCCGCCCATTCACGCTGCGCACGCCGTCCGGATTCAGCGGCCGCCTGCACCGCGTCGGCACCCGCCAAGCGGACCGTCGCCACGACGTCGTCGAGGTTCGAGGGGTTGCGCGACTCGTAGTCGGAGCCCTCGCCTGACCAAGTTTTGCCTTCGATGATCGATTCGAGCGTCTGCGTCGACTTCACCTGAACTCCAATCGGCCAAAGCCTGGTCGTTTACTCCTCGGCAGGAGCCGATCCCGGCGTGTCCCATCGTATTGGCATAGATCGACACTACGATGACCAGAGTGAAGCAGGTGGTGCAGGTACGGTTGCTGCCAACGCTTTCGCAGGCGTCGGCGCTGCTGGATACCCTGAATACTTGCAACACCGCGGCGTCGTGGTTGTCCAGGCAGATGCACACTGCTGGGACATTCCGGAAGTTCGATGTCCAGAAACGCTTCTACGCCGCGTTGCGGGAGCGGTTCGGGCTGGCGGCACAGCCGGCGATCCGAGTGATCGGCAAAACCTGTGACGCGTACTCGACGTTGCGGGCCAACCTGACAGCTGGGAACTACGGACGGCCCGGGTCGGAGCGTCGCCGGAAGGTCGAGGCCAGCCCGGTCGTGTTCCGCGCGCAAGCGGCGCAGCCGTTCGACGCCCGCTGCCTGTCCTGGCGGCTGGGTGATACGGGCCGCGACGGCATGGTGTCGATCTGGACCACCGCCGGGCGGCTGCGCAATGTGCGGATCATGGGAAACCCCGCGCATGTGGCCCTGTTGCGCTCTCGACCTGCGATCGGAGAGACCGATCTGCTCTGCCGCGACGGTGTATGGCTACTGCACGCCGTTGTCGACAGTCCTGAGACGCCCCAACGGGAACCCAAGAATGGGTTCCTTGGCGTCGATATGGGGATCGTGAACATCGCGACCACATCGGACGATGACCGGATGTCCGGGGCGCGCTTGACCCGTTATCGCAAGCGGCAGCAGCGGATCCGAAAACGGTTGCGGGCCAGGAAAACCTCCTCCGCTCGGCGGCTGCTGAAGAAACGCCGCCGCAAAGAAAACCGGTTCGCGACAGACATGAACCATCAGATCAGCAAACGCATCGTGGCCGAGGCTGAACGCACCGGACGCGGCATCGCCATCGAAAACCTCAATGGCATCCGCGAGCGGGTACGGCTTCGCAAGCCCCAACGGGTCACACTGCACTCCTGGGCTTTCGCCCAGCTCGGCCAGTACCTGAGCTACAAAGCACGGCGGGCCGGGGTGGTGCTCGTGCAGGTCGACCCTGCCTACACCTCGCAGCAATGCCACCGCTGCGGTTGGATCGACAAGAAGAACCGGCGCTCGCAAGCGTCGTTTATCTGTGGCCGGTGCGGCTTCGTTGGGCACGCCGACCACAACGCGGCACACAACATCGCAGCTCGCGGTGCGGTGTGCTGGGGCGAAGTCATGCGTCCACACGCAGCGCCCACCCTGGCAACCAGCTAGGGCGGCAGCAGCAAGCCTATTGGCACCTCGCAACGGGAGGTTCGGGCGGAACGCCCCTTCGTCCAGGAACGGGTCATGATCGTAGGTCATACGAGGCCCGGTCCGAGGTCTTTGTCCGCCGGTCGTACTCCGAAACCAGTCCCGGCCAGTTGCTGACCACCCGGCCGGTCGACGTCCGATACCAGCTGTCGCAGGACGTCCACACGGTGTCGGCGAGGCGGCGCTGCATCTCCTCGTCGAACTTCTCCGCCACTTCGGACCGTACCTCGAGCGACTGCCCGGGCCGGAGATAACGGACCAACCTGGTGATGTAGCGAGCCTGGCGTTCGAGCATGTAGATGATCGACCCGCCGCCGAGGTTGGTGTTGGGGCCGTACATCAGGAACAGGTTGGGGAATCCGGGTACCGAGATTCCCAGATACGCCCTCGGTCCCTTGGCCCACGCGTCAGCCCGCAGATCCTGGCCGTCGCGGCCGCGAATCTCCATCGGCGCAAGGAAATCCCTGGTGTCGAAACCGGTACCGAAGATGATCGTGTCGACCTGGTGCTCCACACCGTCTTCAGTGCGCACGCCACGCGGGGTGATCTCGGTGATCCGGGTGGTTTCCAGGCGCACGTTCGGCTTGGTCAGTGCGGGGTAGTAGTCGGCGGCGAACAGGATCCGCTTGCACCCGGCCGGATAGTCCGGCGTGAGCTTGGCACGCAGTTCCGGGTCCCTGACCTGGAGCCGAAGCAACCCCAGCGCGAGCGTTTCGAACGTCTTGGCGATGACGTGGTTACCGATCCAGCCCTTGGTCATGACCTCGCAGACCGCCCAGATCCCACCGCGACCGGCCAACCGCGTCCGCGGAAAACGCCGGAACAGGTCGTGATGCCAACGCCGATACCGCCGATCGAGCTTCGGCAGGACGTAGGGTGCGGTGCGCTGGAACAGCTTCAGCGTGCGGACCAACGGCTGGATCCGCGGTACGAACTGGATCGCGCTGGCGCCGGTGCCGATCACGGCGACGCGCTTGCCGGTCAGGTCATGATCATGGTCCCAGTGCGCGGAGTGGAACATGTGGCCCTGGAACGTGTCCATGCCGGAGATGTCCGGCAGCGCGGGCCGGGAAAGCTGGCCGACTGCCGGAATGAGCACGTCGAACTCGAGCTTCTCGCCGTCGGTCGTGGTCACCCGCCAACGCCCGTCGTACTCGGCTTTCGCGACCTCGGTCTGGTAGCGGATGAGCTCGTCGATGCCGTACTTCTTGGCGACGCCCCGCAGGTACTCCTGGATCTCCGCCTGGCCGGAGTACCTCTTGGGCCACGAGTGGTTCGATTCGTAGGAGAAGCTGTACAGCGGCGACGGGATGTCACAGGCCGCGCCCGGATACGTGTTCTCCCGCCACACTCCGCCCATCTCGGCGGCCTTCTCCAGCAAGGTGACGTCGGTGACCCCGGCTCGTCGCAGCTCGATGGCGACACCGATCCCGGCGAACCCCGACCCGATGATCCCAACCTTGGTCATTCGTTGACGTTATCTCGTCCAGGGAATTGCGGAAGGGTGAATGTGGCCGCGGCGGTCGCGAGCCACGTGAGCAGGTCGGTCAGCGGGATCTTCTCGTGCCACCGCTCGGCCTCGCCACGCAGCACGAGCTTGCTCGCACCCAGCTCGACCTCGGTCAGCCGCAGACCACGCGGCAGGTCAGGGATCTCGATGACCGTGGGCCGGAGCTTCTCGGCGCTGCGAAACCGCATCGTCCGCAACTGCAGGACCTTCGGCTTGAGGTGCACGCAATCGCCGACGACGGCCGGCTCGACCTCGATGTGCCCCCAGGTGCGGCGCGGCGCCCACTTCACCCGCATGACGGCGTCCTCGCCGATGTCCACGACGAGATCGGGCTGCAGCTCCGCGACCTTCGCCTTCACCACGTCGGCGGCCAGCGTGATCTCCACGGACACCTCGTCGGCCCGCACATTCGGCGACGGCAACGACTGGAACTGCACCTTGCTGGCGATGATCGCCAGCTGCTGGACAGGAGTGCCGGGCCAGGCCACATCGACGGCGACGATCCGGACACTGGGCACCTGCCCGAGCGCCAAACCGACGGTGTCCAGTTCCGTGTCGATTTCGACAGGTGTGAGGGTGACGTCCGCGTCACCGACCCGCATCGTCAACTCACGGCCGATGACCCGGTCACCCGCGGCACGGACGGCGGCCTGCAGCACCGCAGCCGGACTGCCCGACGACATCAGGGCCTTGCCTGCGGCGAACAGGCCCTCCAGCTCGCGCCACGGCCAGGTCACTCGGCCGGATCCTCCGGCTCGTCCGGTTTCTTGGGCAAAGGCCGGATCCGGATCACGCCGGCGTCGAGGTCGAGCGAGCCAGGCTCGAACCGGTCACCGGTGCCCTGGTCATCCGAGCTCTCCTTGCGCAGCTTCCCCGGCCCGAAGAGCTCACCGAACTGTGCCATCCCTCTACGGTAGCGATTGTTGGCGTGTCCTGCGGGGTACCCGTGCTCGGTGGACGACGACAGAGACTTACTCCACCGGGCCAGGGCCGGCGCCCGTGAGCTGGTCCACGTAGCCCGGGAAGGCGATACCAACGGCGTTTTCGACGCCCTGCGCAAGCTCACGGGGGATGAAGGCATCGTCGGCTCGGACACTCGGATGATCGTCGGCCAGCTCGTGTCCGCATCGGCACAGATGATGCTGTTGCGCGTGGGGACTCCACCGCCCGATGTCACGTACGCCGTGGATTTGCGGGACGAGGAAGAGTTCGCCGTCCCCATTGACGAGCTCGAGCCGCCGTTGCGGGCCACCGTCCGGGCTTTGCTCGCGGAGTTGAACGGGCGACCGGACGAGGCCGGATTCCAGCTGGATTTGGCTTTGTCGGAGCAGACGGTTCCGACGACTTTGGATGTGGTCGTCCATTCGCTGCTGTGGACCATTGGGTTGTTGGAGTGGTGTGAGGAGGAACGGCAGCCTGCTCCGGCTTGGCTTTCCGTCCAGTCGTGCAATTGAGGTCACGCCGATTTCGCGTGGCGAAGGCCGCGAATTTCCGGCGCGTAGGTCGAATCCCGATAAAGCATGAGAAAAGGCGGCCCGAAGGCCGCCCTTTCTCATCACCACAGTCAGTAGGGACCGTGCTGACCACTGGGGCCGTGCTGACCACCCGGACCCGGACGCCGGACCTTGCGGACCGCGTTCTCGATCTGGTGGTGATACTTGCCCTTTGTCTGCCGGTCGACGAACTTGCCGGCCTTGTCGGCCATCCGGGCGACCTTCTCAGGATTCTTCCTGGCGTACCGGCGGGCGGCCTCCGCCGCGCCGGCCAGCACGGTCAACTTCTTGAACAGTCCTGCCATGGCGAACCTTCCGCGAGCGGGTGCTTCCAAAGCCTTCAACGTCTCAAGTACCCAGTTGAGTTCCGCTCAAATCGCCCATTCGGCCGTATTGATCAACCCGGTCGGCTCACACGCCCACTTCACACCGGGCTCAGCCGTGCTCTGGCAGGCTCAACCAGCGATGGTCGGGTGCCGTCGAGGTCGAAGATCCGGCACAATGGCGCCCGCGTACGACGGTGAGGGCAAGGGGGACGGACTGTGGGTGTGCTGGTGCGGTCGGGTGGCTGGAGAGGTGCCTTGGTGCGCAGGGTCGTCCTTGCCGCGCTGGGGACCCTGATCGCCGGCCTGCTGAGCGCTGTTCCCGCAGCTGGGCAGGACGAGCCGGAGCAGCCGACGACGGTGGCCGGTCTCCTGGGCTACTACAAGGACTTGAGCAACCGGGCCGAGCGGGTGAACGAGGACCTGCTGCGTATCCAGGAGGAGCTCGAGGCCAAGCGCGCGGAGTCCAAGAACGCCGGTCAGCGAGCCGACGCCGCCCGTAAGCAGGCCGATGAGTCCCGTGCCCGCGTCACCCAGGCCCAGCAGGACAAGTCCCGGGTGGATGCGCTGCTGTCCGGCACCGGCGACCTGAACGCGATGAACGTGTTCCTCACCGGCAGTAGCCGTGACGACGTTGTGTCACGGATGCAGGCCGCCAGCATGGCCTCGCAGCTCAGCGGCACCGCCGCCGAGCAGGGCAGGCGGGCGATCGCCGAGGCCGAGCGGGCCGCGAAGGACGCGACCGCCGCGCAGAACGACGTCCGCAGGTCCGAGGTCGCCTTAGAGGCGGGCGCTGCTCAGGTGCAGCGCCGCCGCGACGAGCTGGCCAAGCAGATCGACCTGGTCAAGGCCGCGATCGAGCAGTTGACGCCCGAGCAGAAGGCGATTCTCGCCGACAACGGCGACAGCCCGGCCACGGTGAACATCCCGAACGGTGATGTCGGCGCGGTGCTGCGATACGCCGTCGCTCAGATCGGTCTCCCGTACGTGTGGGGTGCCGAAGGTCCGGACTCGTTCGACTGCTCGGGACTGATGCAGACCGCCTACCGGGTCGCCGGCGTGAACCTGCCGCGGGTGTCGATCCAGCAGTCGGGCGTTGGCCAGGCGATTCCGCGTGACCAGGTCCGCGCGGGCGACATGATCTTCTACTTCAACCCGGTGCACCACGTGGCCATGGCCATCGACGGCAACCGCGCCGTGCACGCGCCCAGCGCGGGTCAGAACGTCAAGATCGCGCCGATCAACTCGATCGGGCCGATCACAGTCATCCGCCGGGTACTGAACTAACCAGCCACGGTCGCGGTGATGAACGGGTCCGGGTCGGCGACGATGGCCCGGACCGCCGACGCCGCCGCGCCGCGCACCGCGGCTTCGGTTCCCAGCGTGGAGCGCAGGATCCGCATTTGTGACCAGGCCGCGCTGACCACTCGGACGTTCAGCTCGTCCAGCAGCAGTTCGTGCAGCCACGGTTCGATGCGGGCGTAGGTTCCGCCGAGCACGATCGTCGGCACGTCCAACAGGTTGACCACATTGGACAGTGCGGTGCCCAGCCAGCGGGCGGCCGACCGTGTCGCGGTGATCGCCTTGCGGTCGTTGTCCTGCAACCGGAGCACCAACGTGTCGACGTCCGGTACGCCTGCCTGCTGCAGGATCGTGTCCTGGCCGGCCATCGCCTCGAGGCAGCCGCGGGCGCCGCAGGAGCATTGCGGCCCTTTGGAATCCACCGGCAGATGGCCGATTTCGCCGCCGAATCCACGGACTCCTTCGAACAGCACGCCGTCCATCACGATGCCCGCGCCGATGCCGATTTCGCCGGACACGTGCACGAAGTCGCGCAGGTCCTCGTGGCCGCCGCCCCACATTTCGCCGAGTGCGGCGAAGTTCGCCTCGTTGCCCACCATGATCGCGGTGTCGCCGAGGTCGGTGCGGTCCCGCAGCTCGGCCTGTAGGTCCACGTCGCGCCAGCCGAGGTTCGGTGCCGTACGCAGGAATCCGGTCGAGGACTCGACCAGGCCGGGGACCGCGACGCCGACACCGCCGACCTGGACGGGCAGTTCCGCCACGGCAGTCCGGATGGCACGGGCCACTTTGACCAGCACGCGGTTCGCAGGCTGGGATCGGTTGTCCACCGGGCGGATGCGCTGGCTGCTGACCGAACCGGTCAAATCGACCAAACAGGTCGCGATGTAGTCGACGCCGATCTCCACGCCAAGCCCATGTGGACCGTCGGGCGACAGCGACAGCGAGGTGCCGCGCCTGCCGGGGCCGTCGCGTCGCGCCGGTTCGCCGTCGACCACGAGATCGGCCGCGATCGCCCGGTCGACAAGGCTGGACACCGTCGCCTTGGTCAGCCCGGTCCGGGCGGCGACGCCTGCGCGTGAGATTCCAGGGGAGTCCGCGATCGCGCCGAGCACGAGCGCGGAGTTGTGCCGGCGGACGGTGTGCTGGCCGGCTGGCCTCGGCTGGGTCACGACGTCATGCTAGTGGGGTGGGTGGTGAACCGGCGGTTGCCTCACCAGTGCGCCCCCGATAAGTTTAGGCATCGAACTATTAGAGGCTCGATCTGAAGGAGACACCGTGACAGATCTGCCAACTCGTGCGGACAAATTCAGCTTCGGCTTGTGGACCGTGGGGTGGCGGGCGGTTGACCCATTCGGTGAGGCGACCAGGCCCGCGCTCGACCCGGTCGAGACGGTGCACCGGTTGGCCGAACTGGGCGCGTACGGCGTGACCTTCCATGACGACGACCTGATCCCGTTCGGCTCGGACGACGCCGAACGCGACCGCCTGATCAGCCGGTTCAAGCAGGCATTGCAGGAAACCGGCCTGGTCGTGCCCATGGCCACGACGAACCTGTTCAACCACCCGGTCTTCCGCGACGGCGGTCTGACGAGCAACGACCGCGCTGTCCGCCGGTACGCGATGCGCAAGGTCATGCGCAACATGGACCTGGCCGCCGAACTCGGCGCGCAGACGTACGTGCTGTGGGGCGGCCGTGAGGGCTCGGAGACCGACGCGGCCAAGGACGTCGCCGCCGCGCTGGACCGCTACCGCGAGGGCATCGACACGCTCGCGCAGTACTCGATCGACCAGGGCTACGGTCTCAAGCTGGCCCTGGAGCCCAAGCCGAACGAGCCGCGCGGCGACATCTTCCTGCCGACCATCGGGCACGCCCTGGGGTTCATCTCGACGCTGCAGCACCACGAGATCGTCGGGCTGAACCCGGAGGTCGGGCACGAGCAGATGGCCGGCCTGAACTTCGTGCACGGCATCGGCCAGGCGTTGTGGCAGGGCAAGCTGTTCCACATCGACCTCAACGGCCAGAAGGGCCCGCGCTACGACCAGGACCTGATCTTCGGCCACGGCGACCTGCTGTCCGCGTTCTTCCTCGTCGACCTGTTGGAGAACGGCGGCTACGAAGGCCCACGGCACTTCGACTACAAGCCGCTGCGCACCGAGGACATCGACGGCGTCTGGGCCAGCGCGGCCGCCAACATGCGCAGCTACCTGTTGCTGCGTGACCGTGCCAAGGCCTTCCGGGCCGATGAGGAGGTGCAGGACGCGCTGGCGGCCTCCCGGGTGCCGGAGCTGTCGGTTCCGACACTTTCGCCGGGGGAGACCTGGCAGGAACTGCGTGCCGACCGTTCGGCGTACGAGGACTTCGACCCGGACAAGGCCGCGGAGCGGGGATACGGGTTCGTCCGGCTGTCGCAACTGGCCCTCGAACACGCGATCGGCGCGCGCTAGCCCCCGCCCCGCGTGTCCACCTTTGCAGCACACCGAGATGCACTTTCGGGCACGGTGAAATTCCCGCTCTCGCAGAGCAAGGGGAATTTCACTGTGCCGAATGGTGGACACACCGTGCTGGAATGGTGGACACGGCTTGGGTGGTCAGCTGCGGCTGATCTGGTGGATGGCGGCGATCAGCCTGTCTACATCGGACTCGTCGGTGTAGGGCGCGACTCCGGCACGGACCGCGCCCGCATCGCCGAGGCCCAGCCACCGCGCGCACTCCAGTGCGTAGAACGTCCCGGCCGGCGCGTTCACGCCACGCGCCGCCAGTTCGCGGTAGATCTCGGCCGGTGGGACCCCGTCCATGGTGAACAACGCGGTCGGCGTCCGGTCCCGGTTCGGGGAACCGTGCAAACGGACCAGTCCGGACAGTCCGGCCTCCAACCGCTTGAGCATCGCGCTTTCGTGCTGCTCCAACGCCTGCATCGACTGGGCCAGCCGGGTCCGGCGTGGTCCCGTTCCTGACGTGAGGTCGGCCAGGAAGTCGATCGCCGCCGTGGTTCCGGCGAGTTGTTCGTACGGCAGGGTTCCGTACTCGAAGCGTTCCGGCACGGCATTGGTCGACGGCAACAGCTTGTCGGGCCGCAGTGTCTCCAACAGCGCTGGCCGGGCCGCGACGATACCCATGTGCGGGCCCAGGAACTTGTACGGGGAACAAGCGAAGAGGTCCGCGCCCATCGCTTCGACGTCCACCCACGCGTGCGGTGTGAGGTGCACGCCGTCCACGTAGACCAGCGCTCCTGCCTTGCGGGCGTGTGGCGTGATGCGGGCGATGGATGGCCTGGTGCCCAACAGGTTCGAGGCCGCCGTCACCGCGACGACACGGGTCCGGTCGGTGAGCAGGCTGGTGACCGCCGAGACCGGCAGTTCACCGGTTGCCCGGTCGAACTCGGCCCAACGGACCCGCACGTCGTGGGCTTCCGCGGCCTGGACCCACGGGCGGACGTTGGCGTCGTGGTCCAGCCTGGTGACGATCACCTCGTCACCCGGTCGCCATTGTTTGGCCAGCGTGCGGGACAGGTCGTAGGTCAGCTGGGTCATGCTGCGGCCGAAGATGATGCCCGACGGTTGTGCGCCGAGCAGGTCGGCGGCGGCTTGCCGGGCCGAGGCGACGATGTGCTCGACCCTCAACTCGGCTGCGGTGATCGATCCGCGGTTGGCCAGCCCGGACAGCAGGGCGTCGGCGACGGCCTTCGCCACCACATCCGGCACCTGGGACCCGCCAGGGCCGTCGAAGTGGGCGATGCCCTCCTGCAGGGCCGGGAAATGCGCACGAACAGCCGCTACGTCGAATGGCACAGTCGCGAGCGTACTTGCGTGAAGGCGTGAATCACTGGTTCACTTCTTGTGTGCCGTACCGCCGGACCCCGCGAGTGCAGGCGCGCATGGACACCGTGCGTGCCGCGATTCTCGTCGCGGGCGTTGACCTGCTGTCCGAGCAGGGCTACGCCGGGTGCTCGGTGGCAGCGGTCGCGGCCCGCGCGGGCATCGCCACGGGCAGCGTCTACAAGCACTTCGCCAGCAAGGCGGAGCTGTCGGTCGAGCTGTTCCGGTTCGTGGTCAACCATGAGGTCGACGCGGTCGCCAAGGCCGCCGCGCAGCCCGGTGACCTTGTCGACCGGATCGTCTCGGTCGCGGTCACGTTCGCTTCCCGCGCGCTGCAATCCCCGAGGCTGGCGTACGCGTTGCTCGTCGAACCGGTCGATCTGCCGGTTGAGCAGGAGCGCCTGGTGTTCCGGCGCGCGTTCCGCGATATCGCCGCGGAGCGGATCGCGCACGCCGTCGACGCGGGCGCGCTGCCGCCCCAGAACCCCGAATTCACCGCTGCCGCGCTGATCGGCGCGCTCAGCGAGATCCTGGTCGGGCCGTTGGCCGAACGGGCCGCCGCGGACGACGTCCTGCCCGCCCTGACCACATTCTGTCTGCGTGCCTTGGGAGGTCATACGTGAGCACCACACACGAGGTCACCAACCAGGTCCCGCCCTTGGTGGGGCACGACGTGGCCGAGGACCCGGCGCTGCTGGAAGCCCTGCGGCGAGAAGGTGCCGGATGGGCCGAGCCGGAACTCCACGAGGTGGGGCGGCTCGCGGGCAGCGAGCAGGCCCAGGAGTGGGGCCGCGTTGTCAACGAGAACGAGCCCGTTCTGCGTACGCATGACCGGTACGGCAACCGGATCGACGAGGTGGAGTTCCACCCGTACTGGCACTCGCTGATGGATGTGGCCGTCGAACACGGCCTGCACGGCGCGCCATGGGCCGATTCCACGCCAGGAGCGCACGTCGCGAGGGCGGCCAAACTGTTCGTCTGGGGCCAGGTCGAGGCCGGGCACACGTGCCCGATCAGCATGACTTACGCCGTGATCCCGACTCTGCGGGCGAATCCTGAGCTTGCCGCGCAGTACGAGCCGTTGCTGACGGCCAAGACGTACGACTTCGGCCTGCGCGTGCCCACGTCGAAACAGGGCCTGATCGCGGGCATGTCGATGACCGAGAAGCAGGGTGGCTCGGATGTCCGGGCCAACACCACTCGGGCGACTCCGGCCGGCGATGGGACCTATCGCTTGGTTGGGCACAAGTGGTTCACGTCGGCGCCGATGTCCGACATCTTCGCGACGCTTGCCCAGGCTCCCGGTGGTTTGACGTGTTTCCTGCTGCCGCGCGTGCTGCCGGACGGCACACGCAACCGGATGCACATCCAGCGGCTCAAGGACAAGCTGGGCAACCGGTCCAACGCGTCGGCGGAACTCGAGTACGACGAGGCGATCGGCTGGCGGCTGGGCGAAGAGGGCGAAGGTGTGAAGGTCATCCTCCGGATGGTCAACAACACCAGGCTCGACTGTCTGCTGGGCAGCGCGGCGGGCATGCGTTTCGGGGCTGTGCAAGCGATCCACCACGCACAGCACCGCAGCGCGTTCGGCTCGCTGTTGGTTGAGAAGCCGTTGATGCGCAATGTGCTGGCGGACCTGGTCGTCGAGTCCGAAGCCGCGACCGTGGTGGCGATGCGGCTGGCCGGTGCGACCGACCGGGGCGAGGAGATCATCCGGCGGATCGGGCTCGCGGTGAGCAAGTACTGGGTCTGCAAGCGGGCTCCAGTGCACGCGGCCGAGGCCCTGGAATGCTTCGGCGGCAACGGGTACATCGAAGAATCCGGAATGCCCCGGCTGTACCGTGAGGCGCCTCTGCAGTCCATTTGGGAGGGTTCGGGCAACGTCGCCGCGTTGGACGCGCTGCGTGCCATGGCGCGGCAGCCGGAGACCGTCGAGGCGTTCTTCACCGAGGTGGAACGGGCCTCCGGCGCCGACGCCAGGCTCGACGACGCGATCGAGGGACTGCGCAAGGAACTGTCCAATCTGGAGGACATGGAGTTCCGTGCGCGCCGCGTTGTCGAGTCAATGGCTATGGTGCTTCAGGGGTCGCTGCTTGTCCAGCATGGCGCGCCTGCGGTCGCCGACGCGTTCTGCGCGTCGCGGTTCGCCGGTGACTGGGGCGTCGCGCTGGGCACGTTGCCATCCGGTGTGGACACCGAGGCGATCATTGAGCGTGCCCTGGTTTGACCAGGCCGAGCTGCCAGGCGTCGAGGTAGCGGGCGCGGAACCCGGCTTCGCAGTAGGCCAGGTAGAAGTCCCACATCCGGCGGAACACCGGATCGAAGCCCGCTGCCGCGACCTTGTCCCAGCCGGCGAGGAACCGCGCCCGCCACTCGTGCAGTGTGCGGGCGTAGTGCGGGCCCAGTTGGCGCTGCATCACGACCCGCAGCCCGGCGTTGTCCACATTGTCCTGAATGGCGGGCACCGAGAGCAGCTGGCCGCCGGGGAAGATGTACTTGTGGATCCACGTATGGGAACGCCGGGTCGCGAGCATTCGGTCGTGCGGCATGGTGATCGCTTGTAGACCGACGCGTCCGCCCGGCCTGAGCACCCGGTCGATGGTCTGGAAGTACGTCGGCCAGTACTCTTCACCGACCGCCTCGATCATCTCCACCGACACCACGGCATCGTAAGATCCTTGTGCGTTACGGTAATCCCTCAGTTGCACCTCGACTTGCCTGCTGAGCCCAGCCTCGGCGATCCTTCGTTCGGCCAAGTCCTTCTGTTCGCCGGAAATCGTCAACGTGGTCACCCGGGCACCGCGTTGCGCCGCCCGGATCGCCAGCGCACCCCAGCCGGTGCCGATCTCGAGCAGCTGGGTGCCCGGCCGGACGTCCGCGAGGTCCAGAATTCCGTCGATCTTGCGCAGCTGCGCGCGATGCAGGTCGTCGCCGGGCTGGTACCACGCGGACGAGTACGTCATCGACGGGTCGAGGAAGACCTCGAACATGTCGTTGGACAGGTCGTAGTGCCGGTGGATGTTGCTGCGCGCACCGTCCACAGTGTTGCGTTCGTCGTCCGGGCGGGTCGCGTCCACCCAGCGCCGCAACACCTGCAGCGGTTTGGGGATCAGCGAGGCCATCCGGCGAGCGAACGGGGTGAGCAGCCCGGCGGGGTCGTTGCTGGTCCAGTCGCCTGCCATGTACGCCTCACCGAAGCCGATCTTGGCGTCCACGCCCAGCCGGTGGAAGAAGGTCTCCGGCCGGATCAGCCGCATCACCGGCCCGCCGAGCCCGATCCGTTCCCCGCCAGGGAAAACGACCTGGACCGGCAGTCGGCGGACGGCTTGGCGGAAGAGGCGTTCGGCGGCCCACGCGCGTACGGCGGATCGGGACGGTGCGGTCAATCCGGGCCAGAGCTCGAGAGCTGTTGCGGTCACTGGACACCCTCCTGCGGGACGTGCGGCGTTCGGCGGACAATCGGGACACGGCGCAGCCACAAGGCGATGCCGTGCCGACGGATCAATGCGCTGATCAGCCGCGTGACCAGCGGACGGTTGAGCACCGCGCGGACGATTTCCCGTGTCGTCGCGGGCGTCCGGAAACCACGCAAGGTGGCGACGAGCGGCGTCTGTCCATGTTGGGCGAGCCGGATGGCCAGATCGAGTCTCTCGTCCGGTTTGGGCAACCGCATGATGTAGTCGCCGGCCATCTGCTGGAACGGCGAGACGTAGAACTCCTTGGCAGTAGTGGCATTGCCGTCCTCGTCGGTGTCCAGCAGGTAGCAATGCCTTTCGCCATAGGTGTTGTGGACTTCGGCGACGACGCACGCCAAGGACCCGTCCGGCCGGTGACACCAGAACACGCTGATCGGGTTGAACACGTGCCCGAGCACGCGGGCGTTGGCCAGCATCAACACTTGCCCGCCTTGCAGGTCGACGCCGTAACGGCCCAGCCAGGCGTCCAGGTTTTCCCGGATAGTCCTGTCGGGACGGCCGAGATGATCCCGGGCTTCGAACCGGGCGAACGGCCGTAACCACCAGGGAAGCCTCGGCAGCCGGTCCAAGTCGACCAGCCAGACGTAGATCCGATGCCGGAAAGCGCGTTTCGGCGGGACCTGCCGGACGTGCTCGACCTCGGCTTGGTAGAGCGCGGTCACCACGTCACGCCCAGTGCTTCGGCGGCCCGCACACCCGACACGCAACCGTCCTCATGGAACCCCCAACCGTGGTACGCGCCCGCGAACACGATCCTCCCGGTGTTCAGGTCCGGAAGCCTTCGTTGGGCGGCAACGGAAGCGGGCGTGTAGACCGGATGCTCGTACACCATCTTGGCGATCACGGCGTTCTGCGGGATCCGGCCGGTCGCGTTGAGCGTGACGACATAGTCAAGGGGTTCGGCCAACCGCATCAAGCGGTTCATGTGGTAGCTCACCAGAACCGGGCCGTCGTCCTCATGGCACGCGGTCTTCAGGTAGTTCCACGAGGCCGCGGCTCCAGCAGTCGTGGGCAACAGAGCCGCGTCGGTGTGCAGCCAGGTCTCGTTGCGAGAATAGGTGAACGCGCCCAGCACATCCCGCTGCTGTTGCGTCGGCTCGGCCAGCATGGCCAACGCTTGGTCGGGATGCGTCGCGATCACCACGCGGTCCACGTGACACGACTGTCCACTGTCGTCACGGATCTCCACACCGTCGTTGTGGGTGATGACTGCGTGGACAGGAGTGCTGACATGCACAGCGGACAGATTCTTGACCGCACGCTCCACATAGGTCCGGGAACCGCCCACAACGGACTGCCACTGCGGCGACCCAGTCACCGAAAGCATGCCGTGGTTGGCCAGAAAGGTGAAGAGGTACCGCGCTGGATAGTCGCGTGACACCTGCGGACCCGCCGACCACACAGCGGAAACCACCGGCAGCACGAAATGCTGTACGAAGTACGGTGAATACCCGCCGATGGCCAGAAACGCGCCGAGCGTGACGTCATCAAGGGTGTCATCGGCCAGCATCCGCCGCGCGTGCCGATGAAACCGCAGAACCTCGCCGAGCATCCGCAGATACTTCGGCCTGGCATTGCCCAGTCGGGGAAACAAGCCCGGAAGTCCTTTGGCACCCGCGTATTCGAGACCGCACCCAGCACATCGGACACTCATCGACATCTCGGTCGGCTGCGTCACCACACCCAGCTCGCCGAACAACCGAAGCAGATTCGGGTACGTGCGGTCGTTGTGCACGATGAACCCGGTGTCGACCGCGACCATCCCACCGTCCGGTGTGGGCACGTCGTGCGTGTGCGCGTGCCCACCCAACCGAGGCTCAGCCTCGAACAGGACGACGTCGTAACGGCGTTGCAGCAGGTAGGCGGCCGTCAACCCGGCGACGCCCGCGCCAATCACAGCCACTCGGTTCCGTAGCACGCCCGTCATTCGGAGCCGGGCGTGTTACGGCTTGTTCACTCTTTCCGCTGAAAGGTGACAGTCACCTCGAACGTGGCCTCCGCGCCCGCGCGGCTGAGCAGCACGCCCGCCTCCGCGGTCAGCGTGACCCCGAAGGTCGCGGACACCTCACCCACCTCCCAGTTCTCCGCGACCACGAGGTCGGGAAGTCCGTTGGCGATCGCCCTGGTACCCGCGACGATGGCTTTCCGGACGTCGTCCATCCGGTCGCCGAGCTTGTTCGCCGCGTTGCTGCCCCAGCCAATCTCCCGGCCGTCAGCGACATCGACGACTTGAACGAGCACCGGCTCCTGGTCGATCTCTGCCATGCGCGCGGACTCCTCCGATTTCGTGAACACGACGGCTGACACCGTAGAGGAAAAGTAATCTGGACCAGTGACGAACGGCCGTGTTGTCGAGGGCGACCGGGTACTCGGCAGCGGGTTCGCCCTGACACCGCTCGTCGCGGTCACCGCCGACCACGTGGTCCGTGACAAGCCGGCGTCGGCGCTGCGGTTCGCCGACCGGAACGTCACCCGGATAGCGCACGCCGCGGACCTCGATGTCGCGGTGTTGTTCCTCGACGAACCCGTCTCCACTGCCTTTCCCGCCGCCCGGGCTCGGGTTGGTGCCACTTGGCATGTTTCGGCTCAGCCACTGGCCAACGACCCGCGGCTGACCGGCGCGGTCACTGATGTCGGCCGGTCAGTGGTCAACCAGGGCGGATCGCCGATCGACCTGCTGCAGCTGCGGGTGGATCAGCAGCTCGGTAGCTACAAGGGCTACTCGGGAAGTGCGGTGCTGTCCGGTGGGGGAGTGATCGGTGTCCTCGTCGAACAGGTGATGCACCGAGTACCGCGCGGGCAGGCTTCCAACGTCTTGTACTCGGTGCCGATCCAAGAGGTGCTCACCCGGTTCGGGCTGCGGCCGGACGCCGACACCGTTCTCGGCCTTGCCGGGATGGGTACGGAGTACGCGGTATGGATCGAGAACTTTCTCGCCGAGTACCTCGGTAGGCCCGATCAGCCGCTGATTCCCTTCGGCGGCAGGGATTCCGAGCTGGCCGCCCTGTCGTCCTGGCTGACCGGTCCGGCCCCGTACGCGCTGATCACGGCCGAAGCGGGGCGCGGCAAATCAGCGTTGCTGACGCACTGGGCCGCCCAGGTGTACACAGCCGGGCTGGCCGACGTGATCTTCGTACCGATCAGCATCCGGTTCAACACGGCACCAGCGAGCGTCGCACTGCCGGCTTTGGCGACTCGGCTGGCGGCGTATCACGGCGAAGCCCTCACGACGACCGAGCGCTCAGCCGAGCAATGGCAAGCCGAGATCAGCACGTACCTACGCCGCCCGGCACGCGTGGACAGGCCCCTGTTGATCATTGTGGACGGTCTGGACGAGGCCACGGACTGGGAGGTGGGCGCGCACTTGTTCCCGGCCGCGCCACCGGCGGGGCTGAAGGTGCTGGCATCGGCTCGGCTCGTCGCCGGTGATCCGGGTCTGTGGCGTGACCGCCTCAACTGGCCGTCCGCGTTGAGCGTGGCGTTGCCGCCATTGGACCCCGACGGCGTCGGCGATGTCCTGCGCGCGATGGGAAACCCGTTGGCCCACCTGGTGACACGGGTGGACATCGTCGGCGAACTGTACCGCCTCAGCGAGGGCGACCCGCTGCTGGTCCGGCTGTACGTGGAGTCTTTGCGGGAACAGGATGTCATGCGCTTGACGGCGGAGGATCTGCCCTCGATCGACAAGGGCATGCGGGGCTACTACGACCGCTGGCGCCGCGAGCTTGAACGCGTCTGGTCTGCGGAGAAACGCCGTGACCTGCAGGATTTCTTCAATATCCTGGCGTGTGCGTTGGGCCCGCTGAGCCGTGACGACCTCGCGGAGATCAATCCGTCGGCTCCGAGCGGCCTGGAGCTGGACTGGCTCGTGCGGGACATCGGGCGGTTCGTCATCGGCGACGGCTTCTCACAGGGTTTCGTGTTCTCGCATCCGCGGTTCGCCATGTTCTTCGACGAGGTGATGGGCCGCCGGGAGCGAGACCGGTGGAACGCCGCCTTCATCGACTATGGCCGTCGCGTACGCGCTGGCCTGAACAATGGTCCCGTCCCGGAGTATGTCGTGCGGTTCCATGGCGCGCATTTGGAGTTGGCGAACGCTCCCGCCGAGGACTTGTACGCCCTGCTTGATGGCGCCTGGTTGAAGGCCTGGCATGCGGTGGGTGGGGCCGATGCGGGATTCCTCAACGACTGCGACCGCGCTTGGCGCCGCGCCGAACAGGATCCCGATCTCGAACGTGCGGTCGAGGTTCAGTTCATGTGCGCTGTGGCGCGGGGAAGTGTGGCGGCACGCAACAACAATGTGCCCGCGCAGTTGCTGGTCGAGTGTTTCAAGGAAGGCATGTTCACCGCCGCGCAGGCGTTGGCGATCTGTCGGCGGATGTCGATCCGCCCTCGCCGTGCCGGCGCTGCGGTCGCGCTGGCGAAGGTACTGCCCGCGCAGTGGCTCGACGAAGTGCTTGCCGTAGCGACTTCTCAGCAGCGCGAGGACGTATGCGCGGACGCGCTTGTGGAGCTCGTGCCGCTGCTGTCCGGGCAGACTTTGGCGAGAGCGCTGGCAATCGCCCAAACACTCCGGCAACCACATGCACGGGCGGCAGCGCTGGCCGTTGTCAGTTCCCGGCTGCCGGAACCACAGCGTTCCTCAGTGGAATCCACCGCGATGTCGGCTGTTACGGCCATCCAAGGGCAGCGGCGACGTGCGGAAGTGATCGCTGTGGTCGCGTCCCGGTTGACACCTGCGGGATTGGCTTATGCCGTGCTTGAAGCCGAAGCCATGACCCACCCGCCCAGTGCGGTCCGGACACTGTGCGTCTTGGCCAGGTATTCGTCCGCGGCCGCGCGTGAATCCGCCATCGCGAAGGCCTTGGCGATCGCTGAGCGGCCAGGCCTCGATCTGACCGTGCGGGCGATCGTGCGGTTCGCGATCGCGGAACACGTCCCGCAGCTGCGTCTACCGGCGATTGAGGAGGTACTGCGACTGGAACGCAAACAGGCCGCGTCCATGGTCCTCACGGCGCGGACGTGGATCGGTGAGGTGCCTCGTGAGTACACGTCCGGCCTGCTGATCGCGGCTGTGCTGGATCTGTTCAGGCGAGGGGACGCCGAGGGATTGGCCGTTCTGGCTGAACAGATGTCGCCTGTGGACAGGGCTGAGGTCTGGCGGCGGATGCTGGAGCAGCCCGCAGGTGACAACCCCGTGGCGGTGATGGCCTCGTTCGGTCGGCCGGAGGAAGTCGAAGATGTGTTCCCCTGGCTGTTGCAGCGTGCGGAGTGGCTGCCTGCAGAACGACGCGCTGTCGCATTGACCGCACTCGCGGGCACGCGCACCGAACAGTCTAAACGAGACATGTTGACCGAGGCCGTGCGGTCTGCCCAGATGATCTCCGACATCAGGGAACGGCAAGCCGCATTGATCGTCGCCGTTCGGGCACTCGCGGGCAGCCCTGATTTCGTCGCCGCGCAAGGTTATCTCTTCGAGTTGTATCGCGAACACACACAGTCTTTCGCCCACTTCGACATGGAGATCGCGGACGAGCTCGTGGACGAGGCCCTCGCTTTGTGCAAGAGAGTGCCGTTGCCGTACTCCAGCCCGGAAGTAGCGAGGCGGCTCGTGGAATTGGTGCCTGAGAACCGGCGGGCCGATGTGCGGCAGTTCGCTCTGGCCGAAGCTCGTCATCTGGGATTTCACAGCGAGAGACTCGAAGCTCTCGGCGAACTCGCTCGCATCGGCGGCTATGGCGATGAGCTGGATCGTGTGTTGTCCGATGAGATCAACCAGTTCGTCGCGCACTACGGTGATCGTCTTAACGACGAACTGGTCCCCTGGGCGCGAGGTCCGTTGATACCTCCGTATGCCATGTTGCCGTCCGGGCTTCCCGACTGGTGCTACCACCAATGGGCTCTCGCCATGGTGGACAAGGTCCGGCCGAGCCTGCTGCCGCAGGTGATTCCGTATCTCTCCGCGGAACACATCGAAAACGCGGTGAACCGAGCTCTGGCAGCCGACGAGCCCGACATGGCCGTCCGGGTGGCCAACGCAGTGGCCAACTCGTATGCCAAGCTTCCTATGGACATGCGCGGACGTTTGTTCCCGGTCGCGCTGGGCCCGCTGGACGCACCCAGAGACTATCCGAACAGCCTTTCACGCATTCGCCAGCTGGCTCCGCACGTTCCAGAAGTTCTGCGTGAGCGGGTCGTGACCATAGTGCGGGAACTGTTTGTGATCGACCAGGCCTACATTCTTCCTGTTCTGCGCGAACACTATCCAGCTGAGCTCATCCGCGTGCTGGTGGGTGATGAACCTCTGGATGCTCCTGCTCATGACGAGCCGCCAAGTGATGACTCACCGGAGATCCGCACAGCCGACGAGGCACACGTCAGAGCGGCATGGCAGGCGGCAGTAAGCATCCGAATCCGCCACGAGCGGGAGAACGCAGTCGCCAACGTCAGCCGTGCGGTTGCTTCGTTACCTGATTTGCTGCCCGAGGTGCTCAACGCTGTCGTCCGAATTCGCAACAGGCAGACGAGATACATGGCGTTGGCCCAGATGGTCGATGGTCTGACCGAGTGGCGGCCGGAGGACCAGACGATCTGGAACGCCGCGCTGCGGGTCCTCGCGGAGCACCCTCGGCCGGTCTCGATCCGCGAACTCGTGAAACTTGCCAGCTGCGGGACGCCGTCGGGTTTGACTCCGGCGCAGACAGCAAGAGCGTTCGTGCACGCTCTCCAGCGGGTCACCGAGTGGTGGGACTGACCAATCCTTTCGGCTCGTGGTGGCGAACCACGGGTGACGAAAGGGGTACCTGTGCGCGTGGCACCTAAGCTGGTGGGACTGGTCGAACGGCTGCTGGGGGCGAAGATTCCGGTGGCGGTGCTGGCGTGGGACGGAAGCCGGGCGGGCAATCCCGACGGGCCCTGTGTGGTGCTGAACTCGCGTCGGGCGTTGCGGCATGTGCTGTGGCAGCCGGGAGAGTTGGGG
This sequence comes from Rhodococcus rhodnii, assembly GCA_000720375.1. Lineage (GTDB taxonomy): Bacteria > Actinomycetota > Actinomycetes > Mycobacteriales > Pseudonocardiaceae > Kibdelosporangium. The sequence continues at coordinate 322,077 of JOAA01000009.1, forward strand.
CTGGCGCGGGCTTACGTCAGCGGCGATCTCGACGTCGACGGGGACCTCGCCGACGGGTTGAGCCGGTTTTGGCGGTCGGGCCGCACGGTTCGGCCGTCGGTCAAGGACTGGGGTGAGATCCTCAAGCTGGCGGTCCGGCTCGGGGTGATCGGGCCGCGGCCGAAACCGCCTGCCGCCGAGGCACGACTGGACGGCAAGCTGCACACGCGCAGCCGGGATCGTGCCGCGATCGCGCATCACTACGACCTGTCGAACGACTTCTACCAGCTTCTGCTCGACCCGAGCATGGCCTACTCGTGTGCGTATTGGACGTCGGCGCAGGCTGAGCTGGCCGACGCGCAGGCTGCCAAGCTGGACCTGATCTGTCAGAAGCTGGAGCTCCGGCCCGGCATGCGCCTCCTCGATGTCGGCTGCGGGTGGGGATCCCTGGTTGTGTACGCGGCACGGAACTACGGTGTGCGCGCCACAGGCATAACGTTGTCACGGCAGCAACGTGACCATGTCTTGAAGAGGGCCGAGGGGTTGTCCGTCAACGTGCGCTTGCAGGACTACCGGGAACTCACCGACGAACCGTTCGACGCGGTCGCCTCGATCGAGATGGGCGAGCACGTCGGCGAGGACAACTACCCGGCCTATGCGGCCACGCTGTTCCGGATGCTCAAGCCGGAGGGGCGGCTCGTGCTGCAGCAGATGTCCCGAGGGGCGACGGCGCCGGGTGGTGGGGCGTTCATCGAGACGTACATCGCGCCGGACATGACCATGCGGCCGATCGGGTCGACGTTGAATCACCTCGCGGCCGCGGGTTTCGAGATCCGTGACGTGCAGGCGATGCGTGAGCACTACGTGCGGACATGCCAGGCCTGGGCCGACACGCTGGAGAAGCGCTGGGAGGACGCGGTTCGGTTGGTCGGGGTCGAGCAGGCGAGGATCTGGCGGCTGTACCTGGCCGGCGGCGCGTTGGCGTTCGCCGAGAACCGGATGGGCGTCGACCAGATCGTCGCCGTCCGGACCACAGTGGACGGCCGGAGCGGGACCTGGGAAGCGCTATGTTCCTGACCAACCTGGCCGTCAGCGCGGGCGTCGTGGTCGTCCTGCTCGGGCTCGTGTTCGCCATCTCGGTGCGCCGGGACCGGCACGACCTCATCGACGTGGTGTGGGGACTGGGCTTCGCGGTGGTCGCTGCGGTGTCGCTGGCCTTGGCTGACCAGCCGAACGTGCTGATCGCGGTGCTCACCATGATCTGGGGCGGCCGGCTGGCCGTCTACATTGGAATACGCAACCACGGCAAACCCGAAGACCCGCGTTACGTCACGATCCGGCAGCGAGCCAAGGGAAACCCGAACCTGCACCTGGCCAAGAAGGTCTACCTGACGCAGGGGCTGATCCTGCTTTTCGTATCGCTGCCCGTGCAGGTGGCGCAGTACATTCCGGCACCACCGGTCTGGCTCGTTGTTCTCGGTGCGCTCGTCTGGCTGATCGGCTTCGTGTTCGAAACCGTCGGCGACTGGCAGTTGTCCCGGTTCAAAGCTGATCCCGCGAACAAGGGAAAGCTGATGACGACCGGCCTGTGGCGCTACACCCGGCACCCGAATTACTTCGGCGACGCGGCCGTCTGGACCGGCCTCTATCTGCTGGCATGCGGAACGTGGGCAGGCGCGGCCACCATTCTGTCCCCGATTCTGATGATCTGGCTGCTGGTCAACGGATCAGGCAAACCGCTCACCGAGAAGCACATGCGGAAAACGCGGCCGGAGTACGCCGAGTATGCCGACCGAACCAGCGGCTTCTTCCCGCTGCCACCCAAGCGGGCTTAGCGGTTTTCCGGCATGACTCCTGTCATAGGAGTCGGTGACATGATGGACTGTTCCCTCAACTCTGCCTGGATCATGCTGACGCGCATGATTTCTCGCCGATTCACACGGATTGCCTTCGTAACCGTGATGAGTGCGTTGATCACGGCAGGATCCCTGGCCGCTCCCGGCACCGCCGCCTCGGGTGGCGGGCTAGACAGGCAGGCGCTCCAGCAGTCGCTGGAGGCGGTACGCGAGGCCGGGATGCATGGCATCTACTCGAGTGTCCGCGACGGGGACCGGACGTGGCGCGGTGCATCCGGCGTGGCCGACATCGACACGGGCCGCCCGGTGCGGCCGGACATGGTGCACCGGATCGGCAGCGTCAGCAAGACCTTCACGGCCGTGGCCGTCCTGCAGCAGGTGCAGCGCGGCGCCATCGAGCTGGACGCCCCGGTGGGTCGCTACCTGCCGGAGCTGGTCCCGGGCGAACGCGGCCAGCGGATCACCGTACGCATGCTGCTCAATCACACCAGCCACATCGCCGAGTACCTGGGCCAACTGTTCCCGTCGGTGTCGGAAGGTTCGCTCGCCAGCCTGGAGGACAACCGGTTCCGCGCCTTCGCCGTCGAAGAGCTCGCCAGGCTGGGCCTGGACGGGGCCGCGACCGGGGAGCCAGGGACAGTGCCGGGTGCTCACTCCAACACCAACTTCGTGCTCGCGGGCCTGCTGCTGGAGAAGGTGACCGGCGAGGACGCCGAGCGCTACATCACCCGCGAGGTGATCCACCGCGCCGGCCTGTGGCACACATCTTTCCCACGCACGCCGTACCTGCCCAGGCCACACTCCAAGGCGTACACGTCGCTGTTCGGGTTGGTCGACCCGCCGCGCGACTACAGCGTGTACAACATGTCGTGGGCGAGCACGGCCGGGGCCATCATGTCCACAATGGACGACCTCAACCGGTTCTTCCGAGCGCTGCTGCACGGCGAGTTGATCGGCGCGGCACAACTCGCCGAGATGCAGAAGACGGTCGCCATGCAGGTGGGCCAGGACAAGGCCGACTACGGTCTGGGCATCTACGCGTTCACCCTGCCATGCGGCCGGTTCTGGGGACACACCGGACGCGCCTTCGGCATGGGCACGCGGTCGGTGTCCAGCCCGGACGGCCGCCGCCAAATGTCGTTCGGGGTCAACAGCACCTGGTACCAGCGCCTCGACGAGAACGGCAACGTCGAACCCAGTCCGATCGACGACGCACTGGTCAAGCACGAAGTGCTGGCGCTGTGCGGATCGGGCGTCCAATCACTTCGTTGAGCAATGCAGCGCCGAGAATGGCGGCAATGGCCTTGAGTTCATTGCCGCCGAGCAGTTTCACGGCATTCGCGTCGATGAAAACACCCCCGGGACGGGAATCCCAGGGGCGTCTCGCGCTCATCCGCCGCTGCGGCGGCTGGTGAAGTTGCGATGCGTCGGCGTTGCCTGGCTGCGCATGTTCTGCAACTTGCCGTACGTCTTGGCCTGCGGTTTCGCCGCGCGGCGCTCGGCTCGGCTGAGCTTCGGGGCGTCGTCGGCCGGGTCGCGGGGTTCGATCGGCTTCATGAAGGACAAGCCTTCGCTCGCCTTCGGTGCCTTCTTGGCGTTTTTCTTCGAGTTCGCGGCCATGAGGAATCCTCCTGGAAAAAAGTTGATTAGGGGACGGCCACGCGGCGGGTGAACAGCCTGCTGTGGCGTGGAGTTCTCAACCGGAATGCGCTGTGTGCGCGGAGGTTCTCAGATGCCCATGGCACGAACGATAGCAGCGCTCTGGCAAGCGCGCACCCCATTACGCCACCGGGATCGCTATCGCGGTGATCACCAGGCCGTTGCCGACGATCCACTTGCCGCTGAACCCGTCGACCTGCTCACCTGCGATAACCGGGCCCGGCACCATCAGCTTCGCCTCGAACGTGCCGTCCGTCGCCAGGGTGATCGACGCTTCCTCGAACCCGAGCCATTTCCGAGTCAGCGGGAACCACGCCTTGTACACGGTCTCCTTGGCGCAGAACAGCATCCGGTCCCAGTGCACCGAGTTGTCCGCCGCGGTGAGCTCGGACAGCCGCACGTTCTCCTCGTCACGGGAGATCACGCCGAGCACCCCGTCGGGCAGCGGTGCGTGCGGCTCCGCGTCGATCCCGAGGGTGTGGATGTCGTTCGAGCGAGCCACGACAGCCGCGCGATATCCCGCGCAGTGGGTCATGCTGCCGACGATCCCCGATGGCCATTGCGGTGCGCCGCGCTCGCCGGTCAGCAGCGCCACCGGCGGGATCCCGAGTTCGGCGAACGCCTGCCTGGCGCAGTGGCGAACCGTGGCGTACTCGCGCCTCCGCTTGTCCACGGCCTTGGCCACGTGTGCGGCTTCCTCGGGGAACATCGTGGACTCGGCCGCGTCGGCGAACATCTCCTTGCCGGCCACACCGGCTGGCATCAGCTTCTCGATCATGGTGCCACTCGCACCGGCAGGACGGGCCTGAGCAGCTTCTCGGGCAGGCCACGCGGCTTCCACTCGCGCGGATACCCCAGCGAGACCTCCTTGAACGGCACCCCGTCGTACTCCGTGTGCCTCGGAATGTGCAGGTGGCCGTACACCACCGCGGCCGTGTTGAACCTCGTGTGCCAGTCGGCCGACAGCTCGGTGCCACACCATTGAGCGAATTCCGGGTACCGCAGGACACGCGTTGGCTGGCGGACCAACGGCCAGTGGTTGACCAGCACCAACGGCACGTCCGGGTCGCACGCGGCGAGCTTGCGTTCGGTCTCCGCCACCCGCGCATGACACCAGGCGTCGATCGACGGATACGGGTCCGGCTTGAGGAAGTACTCGTCGGTGCAGACGATCCCCGCCTCATGCGCGATGGCCAGCGACTCTTCCTTGGTGGTCGCGCCCTCCGGCCGGAACGTGTAGTCGTACAGCACGAACAGTGGCGCGATCCGCACCGGCCCGCCGTCACCGGTCCAGACCGGAAACTCGTCCTCCGGCGTGAGCACGCCCAGCTGGCGGCACATCTCGACCAGGTGCTTGTAGCGCCGCACCCCACGCAACTGCACCGGGTCCTTGGTCGTGGTCCACAGCTCGTGGTTGCCCGGCACCCAGATCACGGTGCCGAACCGCGACTTCAGCAGCGACAACGCCCACTTGACGTCCGCGGTGGTCTCGGCGACGTCACCGGCGACGATCAGCCAGTCGCCTGGGTGTTCGGGGTGCAAACCCTCCACGATCGGCCGGTTCTCGGCGTGCCCGACGTGCAGATCGCTGATCGCCAGCAGTTGGGGTGTCGCGCTCACCCTGACGAGCCTACCGAGGCTGATCGGCGCGAATGGCGCTTTCGCTGTGACGCCCGCCTCTGCTACACCGGAATCGACGTCCAACGCCGCCGCCACCGACATGGATGTGAGGAACACGTCGATGGCACTTGACCGGCGGAAATTCCTGGTAGGCGGCGCGGCGACGGCCGCTTGTCTGGCGACGGCCGGGCAGGCGCACGCCGACCCCCCTGAGTTATGGCTGCAGTTCGTCGCCAACCCCTACAACCATCCGCAGATCCCCAACATCGCCTACGCCGGCTACCGGTTCGGCGAACGGCCGCCCAACCGGCCTTCGCGTACCAATGTGCTGAGGTACGGGGCCAAGCCCGACGGATCGGCGGACGCCTCGGTGGCGATCAACCAGGCGATCAAGGACGTGGGCAGCGCCGGTGGCGGCGTGGTGTACGTGCCCGCGGGCACGTACCGGATCGATCACATCGTCGAGGTCGGCTACGACAACGTGATCCTCAGGGGCGCGGGCAGCGGCCAGACCACGCTGTTCGCCACGCGCTCGCTGGAACAGATCGTCGGCATCAACCGCAGCCGCTTCGGCGGCTCGAACTCGGCGTGGAGCTGGTGCGGCGGGTTGGTCTGGGTCTGCCACCGCGACCGCCGCGGGCCGTTGATCGAGGCGATCAAGGCGCAGCGATGGCCGCTGGAGGGCTGGATCGGCAACGAAGGCGCCGACAGCAGCGTGATCACTGCGATCGTCGGCGCGGTGCCGCGTGGCTCGTTCACGGTCACGGTGGCCGACGCCAGTGGCCTGCGGCCAGGGCAGCGGGTGTTGCTGCAGGTAGCCGACGATCCAGGGCACGGCCTGCTCAAGCACATGTGCGGGGACATTCCCGGCACGGAGTCGTACATCTGGACCGACAAGACCAAGCTGCTGTCGTACAAGCCGTTCATGTGGCCGGTGCGGATCGCGGCGGTCAAGGGATCTGACGTGACGCTGGCCCAGCCGCTGCCGGTCGAGCTGCGGACAGAGTGGAACGCGCGGCTGACCACGAGCGCGCCGGCGATCACCGGGGCAGGGGTCGAAGGGCTGACCATCCAGATGGTCAAGACCGTCCGCCCGGCCCACCTGCAGGACAAGGGCTACAACGGACTGGTGTTCCAATGCGCGTGGGACTGCTGGGCCGACGATGTGTCCGTTGTGGACAGTGACAACGGATTCCTGCTGGTCTCGGCCAAGGGCGTGACCCTTTCGCGGACCCGGGTGAGCGGCCGCGGGCAGCACCATTCCTACGCGTGCCGCGAGCAGTCGCACGACAACCTGATCGAGGACTTCGCCGTCGGCAGGTTCACCGAGCCGCCCACGCCGGGCTCCGGTCACCACGGGATCAACGTGGAAGGCCTGTCGTGTGGGAACGTCTGGTCACGCGGCCGGATGGAAGCAGGGACGTTCGACACCCATCGCGGGTTGCCCTTCGGCAACGTACGAACCGAGGTCGAGATCTTCAACGACGGCTCGCACGGCGGCAGCGCCGACGCGGGTCCGTTGTACGGCGCGCGATTCGCGCACTGGAACATCACGGTGACCAACCAGCGCGCGGGCTGCGTCAAGATCGACCACGTCGCACCGTGCAGCGCGACCGTTGGTATCTCTACGGTTCGCGAGTTCGGCCAGATCGACCGGCCGGACTTCGCCGGGCCGCTGGAGTCCAAGCTGGAGAGCTACGGAACCACCGCCGTGCACCCGCCGAATCTGCACCGGGCCCAGCGAGCATTGCGAGGATTCTCCTAACAGTCCCGCAAAATTGGTCTAAAAAGATCAATGCATCGGTTGTGCCGGACACCGATGTGCGGGTACCTCTATGGTTAGAGGTTGTTGCTACAGCTGGGAGATCCGGCATGATCACCGGTCCGGACCGTCAAGTATGGCGGCTGATCAGCGTGCCCGCGCTCGTCGCGGCCGTCCTGCTCGCGCTACTGGCCGGTCTGCTGTGGTTACTCGGCATGCCGGACGCTTCTCTACTGTGGACGGTCGCGGCCGCGGCCGGTCTCGCGCCGCTGACCGCGTGGTCGATCGAGGACCTGGTGGTGGATCGCCGGGTGGGCGGCGCGCTGCTGACCATCCCGGTGATCATCGGCGCGTTGCTGGTCGGCGAGCATGAAGTCGGTGCAGCGGCGGGGATGCTCGCCTGCGGGATGCGAGGCGTCGAGGCGCTCGTACGCCGCCACGCCCGCCGCGAGGTCGCTGCGATCGCTCGCGCCGCCGACGAGACCAAGATCCACACGGGCGAGCGGGTCACGGTCGGCACCGGTTCGCCGATCCCGGTCGACGGCCGGTTGCTGCACGACGCCGTGCTCGACGAATCACCCCTGTCGGGTGATCCGATCAGGGTGCGGCGCAAGGAAGGCGAGTCGGTCCGCAGCGGCGTGATCAACGTCGGCGACCCGATCGAGCTGATCGCGACCGTGCCCGACACCGAGGGCACGTGGGCCGCGATGGCGCGTCTCGCGCACCGCGCGGTCACCGACGGTGCCGGGCCGTTGCGACGGGCCAACCGTGCCGCGTTGGTGTTCGCGTCGTTGGCAATCGTGGCAGCTGCCGTGGTGTGGCTGGTCACCAGAAATCCGCTGGCCGCGTTCAGCGTGCTCGCGGTGGCCGCGTCTGGGCCCGTTCTGCTTGCTGTGCCGTTGTCTTTGACGGCCGGGCTCACGAGGGCTGCCCGGCGGGGCGTTGTTGTCGGCGACGTCGGCGTCCTGGAGCGCCTGGCACGTACGCGGATCGGCGTGATCGACGCTTCCGGCGTGATGTACGCAGGCACGTTGTCGGTCACCGAGGTGGTGGCCGCGCCAGGCTGGCTGACCAACGACGTGCTCGCGTGCGCGGCCTCCGCCCAACGCATGCGGCCCGACGCGTTCGCCGGAGCCGTAGCCCGGGCAGCGAAGGCCGCGGGCCTGCGAGGCAGCACACACACGGGCAAGGTCACGTTCGCCGAGACCCAGCCGGACGGTGCGCTCGACTGGGTGAAAGTGGCGCTGGCCAGGGCAAGTTTGGACAACGCGAGCATCGCCTGGGTGACCGTGGACGGCCAGCCCGTCGGTGCGCTGCTGGTGCGTGACGAAGTCCGGCCGGACGCCGCGAAGTCGGTGCGGGCGTTGCGGCGGGCGGGCATGCAGCGGCTGGTCCTGGTGACGCGCGGACACCTCAACGATCCCGAGGACGTCGGCATCGTGCTGGGCGTCGACGAGCTGTGGACACGCTGCGGCACCGCGGACAAAGTGGAGCGTGTCCGTGAGGAACGCCGTCGCGGGCTGACCCTCATGGTCGGCGATGACCCCGCCGTTGGCGCGGCCGACGTCGGCGTCGCGCTGAGCGGTCGTGGCGCGTGCGTCGCCGACGTGATCATCGCGGACGGCCAGGTCGTGCGCCTCGCCGACGCGGTACGAACCGCACGGCGGACCCGGTGGATCGGCGTGATCACGACGGCTGCCGGACTGGCGATCATCCTCGGCGCGATGGCCGTATCCACGCTGGGCTGGCTCGCGCCGCTGTTCGCCGTGCTGGTCAGGACCGGTCTCGACGGCCTGGTCATGGGCGCCGCGCTGCAGGCCCTGAAGCCCGGCCGGCCCGCCGTGGGGCCGTACCTGCGCGAGCCCGATCACCTCAGCCCGGTCCGGCACGCGGTCCGCCAGGCTGCCGCTGACCTGTCCACAGGTCTCACGCCGCAGGCCCAGCAGTCCGTGCTGCGGGCGTATCACCTGATGTCCGACCACGTCGTGCCCGCCCAGCGCACAGGGGAGATCGAACGACAGGTTCGCCGCCTCGGCGCCCACCTGGCCGCGCCGAATGCCCAGGTAGACGACCTGCGAGCAACGTTGTACGGCCTCAACGCGGTCCTGAACGAACGCGTCAACAGCAGGCGCCGCTAGCCCGACACACGCCGTGTCCACCACTCAGGCACGCCGTGTCGACCGTTCCAGCACAGCGTGTCCACCACTCCGGCACCATGAAATTCCCCTCCAGCCTGGGAAGGGGAATTTCGTGATGCCGGAAAGTGCATTTCGGTGTGTCGGAATGGTGGACACGGCGGGGGAGACTCGCTTCACACTCTGAAAATTTGCAGGGTCTGCAAGATCCTCGGTAACGTGGAGTCATGACCGAGGGGGAGCAGCCGCTGGGGCTGCGCGAGCGCAAGAAGCTCGAAACGCGGGCCAAGCTGGTGAAGATCGCCCTTCAGCTGGCCGCTGAGCGCGGTCTGGAGAACGTCACCGTCGACGACATCGCGGCCGAGGCAGGCGTGTCCGCGAGGACGTTCTTCAACTACTTCCCGTCCAAGGAAGACGCCGTCATGCACCCGGACCCCGATCCGGTCGGGCAGACGCGCAAGATCGCCGCCGAACTGCTGTCCGCACCCGCCGAGCTCAGCCCGATGCAGGCGGTCACGCTCGCGATGCGTCCATACATCGACAGGTTCGACGACCAGCGAGACGAGTGGCTGACCCGGATCGCGATCATCGAGCGCGATCCGGGGCTCATGGTGCGGATGTTCGCGACTCACAAGGAGTCCGAGCAGATCATCGTGGACGCGATCGCCCAGCGGACCGGTCTCGACGCGTCCGCCGACTTCTATCCGCTGTTGCTGTTCAAGGTCGTTGGTGGGGCCATGCAGGCCGCCACTCAGCGCTGGCATGAGCTGGGGGGCTCGGTCCGGCTGGCCGAGTTGTTCGACACGGCGATCGACACGCTCGCCGAGGGAATGCCCGTGCCCACAGGCACGGCCGTCATCGAGGGGAAGAAATGACAGTCACGGCAGATCCACCTGCCGACGGTGTGAAACTCAGTCGCTCGCAGGTGGTGCAGGCGCTGTCCGGCCTGATGATGGGCATTTTCGTGGCCATCCTCGCGTCGACCGTCGTGGCCAACGCGCTGCCGCGGATCGTCGCGGACCTGGGCGGCTCGCAGTCGTCCTACACCTGGGTGGTCACCACCGAACTGCTCGCGATGACCGCGACGGTTCCGCTCTGGGGCAAGCTTTCCGACCTGTACAACAAGAAGCTGCTGACCCAGCTGTCACTGTTGATGTTCGTCGCCGGTTCGCTGGTCGCCGGGTTCTCCCAGGACATCGGTACGTTGATCGCCAGCCGGGTCGTGCAGGGTGTCGGCGCGGGTGGCTTGACGGCGTTGGTGTCGGTCGTCATGGCGGCGATGCTGTCGCCGCGTGAACTCGGCAAGTACATGGGCATCTTCGGTGCCGTGTTCGCCGTGGGCACGGTCGCTGGCCCGCTGATCGGTGGCGTCATGGTCGACACGTCATGGCTGGGCTGGCGCTGGTGCTTCTTCTTCGGCGTGCCGTTCGCGGTGGCCGCCATCCTGCTGCTGCAGCGCACGCTGCGGATCCCGACGGTGAAACGGGAAGGCGTCAAGGTCGACTATCTCGGCGCGTTCCTGATCATGCTGGGCGTGTCCACTCTGCTGGTGTGGACCACGCTGGCCGGCCACCAGTTCGACTGGCTGTCCGGCTGGACGTTCTTGATGGTCGGCGGCGGTGTCGCGGTGCTCGCGCTGGCCGTGTGGGTGGAGTCGCGGGTGGCCGAGCCGATCGTGCCGCTGAGCATCTTCCGCAACCGCACGGTCACGCTCACCACGATCGTCAGCTTCCTGGTCGGTGTCGCGATGTTCGGCGGCACGGTGTTCCTGTCCCAGTACTTCCAGCTCTCGCTGGGCAAGTCGCCGACCGTGGCCGGACTGATGAGCCTGCCGATGATCTTCGGCATGCTGATCTCGTCGACCCTGTCCGGGCAGCTGATCAGCCGGACCGGCAAGTGGAAGGGCCATCTGATCACCGGCGGCTTCTTCATGATCGCCGGCTTCGTGCTGCTGGCCACGATCGACCGTGGCACCGACATCGTGCTGCTGTCCGCGTACATGGTGGTGCTGGGTGTCGGCGTCGGCATGCTGATGCAGAACCTCGTGCTGGTCGCGCAGAACGACGTGGCCGCGCAGGACCTGGGCGCGTCGACCTCGGTGCTGACGTTCTTCCGCAGCATGGGCGGCACGATCGGCGTCAGCGTGCTGGGTGCGGTCCTGGCCAACCGGGTGACCAGCGAGATCACCGCACACCTCGGTCCGCTGCCCACCGGCAACGGCACGGCCGCGGTGCCGGATCTGGCCACGCTGCCGGAGCCGATCGCGAACGTGATCAGGGAGGCCTACGGCGTCGCGACCAGCGAGATCTTCCTGTACTGCCTGCCGTTCGCGGTCGTCGCGGTCGCGGTGATCTTCTTCCTCAAGCAGATCCCGCTCAAGACCCAGACCGGTGCCGAGCGGCTGGCCGAGGAATCCGGTACCACGGTCACCCTGCACTGAAAACCCTCGTGAGTGGTTCGGCCGGTTCTAACCGGCCGAACCACTCACGAGTAAGGTTGGCTCGTGATCCCGGTTGTCCTTCTCACCGGCTTCCTCGGCTCCGGCAAGACGACGCTGCTCAACCACCTGCTCGGCTCGGCCCGCGGCACCAAGATCGGCGTGATCGTCAACGACTTCGGGCAGATCAACATCGACGCGATGGCCGTCGCGGGCCAGGTCGACTCGATGATCTCGCTGGGTAACGGCTGTCTGTGCTGCGTCGCGGACACCACCGACATCGACGAGATGCTCGGCAAGCTGGCCGGGGCCAAGCTGGACGTGATCGTGATCGAGGCCAGTGGCCTCGCCGACCCGCAAGCCATGGTCCGCAAGCTCTTGGCCAGCAAAGATGACCGCGTCCGATACGGCGGGCTGGTCACGGTCCTCGATGCCGTGGAGTTCACGAGAACCCACGCCGAGCACCCCGAGCTGGCCAAGGCGCTAAAGATCGCCGACCTGCTCGTGCTCAACAAGACCGACCTGGCCGATCCCGCCGGCCTGATCGAGACTGTCCGCACGCACAACGGTGAAGCGCCGATAGTGCCCGTCTCGCACGGCCGGATCGACCCTGAGCTGCTGTTCGACCGGGCGCCGGAGCTGCCGGTCGCCCGGCAACTGTCGTTCGACGACCTCAATGACGACCACTCGGACCACGTGCACGCGGTGTACGACACGATCACGTTCACCACGACCGAGCCGATGCACCCCGTCCTGCTGATGGACTTCCTGGACAACCGGCCGGCCGGGCTGTACCGGATGAAGGGCTTCGTCTACTTCGGACTGCCCGGCCACACCGACCGGTTCGGCATCCAGACCGTCGGCAACTACCTGCGCTTCCACCGATCACCGTGGCCGCGCGGCAGCACGCCGGAAACCCAGCTCGTGCTGATCGGCAAGGACATCGACTCGACCGCGGCCGACTGGCTCGAAGCGTGCCAGCAGGCCGGGCCGGTCGAGGTCGACGACATGCTGTGGGTCACCCGTTATCTGGACTCAGTGGACGCCCTGCATGAGCCGCCGCAGCAGCGGGCGGAGGCCGAAGAGGACCAGGCCTAGCACGATCGCCGCGCCACCGAGGATGCCGAAGTACGCGGGCTCGTTGTCGGCCGAGTAGTACCCGGCGAGTTCGCCCGCGACCGACGAACCCAGCGCGATGGACAGGAAGAACAACGCGACCATCTGCGCACCGAACGCCTTGGGCGCCAGTTTTGTGCTGACCGACAGGCCGACCGGGGACAGGCACATTTCCGCGACGGCGAAAACCACCAAGATCAGCGCGAGCAAAAGCGGATTCACCGCCCGGCCGTCGCCGGTCTGGCTGACCGCGACCATCAGCAGGAAAGCCAGACCCATTCCGATCACGCCGAGCGAGAATTTCACCGTGGTGCTCGGCTGGCGTTCGCCGAGTTTCGTCCAGAGATACGCGAACAATGGCGCCAGTACGATGACGAAAGCCGGTTCCACCGAGTTGAACACCGCGGGCGGGATGTGGAATCCAAATGCGTCAAGATCGATCCGGGTGTCGGCGAAGATCGGCAATACGGTGAACTGCTGCTGGAACAGCGACCAGAACCCGAAACTGATGATGAACAACGGGATGAACGCGTACACCCGGCTGCGTTCCACCGCGGTGATCTTCCGGCTGGACAGGATGACCGCGAAATAGGCGACAGCGGCCGCGACCACGACCCACGTCACGACGGTCGGCAGGTTCTCCGGCGTGATCGTGCCCCCGAGGACCAACAGCACGACGACCACCACACCCGCTGCGATGATCGCCAGCGCGCGCACCCTGGCAGCGCCGGTCAGCGGGTTGGGCACCACCCGTGCGGCCGGTCCGAGGTTGCGCCGGCCGAGGACGTACTGGACCAGACCGGCGGCCATACCTACGGCCGCCGCGCCGAAGCCGACGTGGAAGCTCACGTCGGTCTGCAGCCAGCCGGTGACGATCGGGCCGAACATCGCACCGAGGTTGATCCCCATGTAGAACAGCGAGAACCCGGCGTCCCTGCGCTCGTCGCCCTCCGCGTACAACGTGCCGACCAGCGCGCTGACGTTCGACTTCAGCCCACCGGTACCGATGATCACCAGGATCAGGCCGACCGCGACCCCGGTCAGGCCGGGGATCAGTGCCAGGCCGATGTGCCCCAACATGATGAACACGCCACCGTAGAACACAGTGCGTTCCGCGCCGAGCAATCTGTCCGCGACCCACGCGCCACCGACCGAGGCCAGGTACACCAGCCCGCCGTACGCGCCGACGATGCCCGCAGCGGTCGCCTTCGGCAGGGCAAGCCCGCCATCGGTGACGCTGTAGTACAGGTAGAACGCAAGGATCGCCTGCATTCCGTAGTAGGAGAACCGTTCCCACAACTCGGTGCCGAACAGGTTCGCCAGTGCCTTGGGATGTCCGAAGAATCCGCGTTGGGGTGTTTCAGTAACCGGCGTTGTCACGTTATGTCACCTTACGCCGAACGGACTAGACCGGCTCACCCGCCATAAGTAGGCGATCCGCGGTGCTCGGCGTCGTCGAGCTGTGATACCCCTTTCGAGTGGGCAGCGGTGAGCCGTTTCGAGGGTCGGTGCTGGAGGCTGTCCTTGAGAGGATCACCTACGCCAACGAGGACACCGGGTACACCGTCGCCCGGGTCGACACCGGGCGTGGTGCCGATCTGGTCACCGTGGTGGGCGCCTTGCTCGGTGCGCAGCCGGGGGAGTCGATCCGGATGCGGGGCCGCTGGGGGTCGCACCCGCAGTACGGCAAGCAGTTCCATGTCGACGACTACACGACTGTCCTACCCGCGACCGTGCAGGGAATCCGGCGGTATCTCGGGTCCGGGCTGATCAAAGGGATCGGGCCGCGGCTGGCCGACCGGATCGTTGAGCACTTCGGCGTCGACGCGCTGGACGTGATCGAGCAGCAGCCCGAGCGGCTGATCGAGGTGCCCAAACTCGGGCCGAAACGGACCAAGCTGATCGCCGCCGCGTGGGAGGAACAGAAGGCCATCAAGGAGGTGATGGTCTTCCTGCAGGGCGTGGGCGTATCCACCTCATTGGCGGTACGGATCTACAAGCAGTACAACGACAAATCCATCGACGTGGTGCGGACCGAGCCGTACCGGCTTGCCTCGGACGTGTGGGGGATCGGGTTCCGCACAGCGGACACCATCGCCAAGGCGGTCGGCATCCCGCACGACAGTCCACAACGGATCAAAGCCGGACTGCAGTTCACGCTGTCGGAGTCGACCGGTGACGGTCACTGTTATCTGCCTGAGGAACGGCTGATCGCCGACGCGGTCAAGATCCTCCAGGTCGACACCGGTGCGGTGATCGACTGTCTTGCCGAGCTGGTCGAGGAGGAAGGCGTCGTCCGTGAATTGGTGCCCGGCGAGGACACCGAGGTGGACGAGGTCGCGATGTACCTCGTGCCGTTCCACCGGGCCGAGATCTCGTTGGCGAGCCAGCTGACCAGGCTGCTGAAGTCCGAAGAGGACAGAATGGCCGCGTTCGCCGGCGTGGACTGGGACCGCGCGTTGGCCTGGCTGCACAAGCGAACCGGTGCCTCGCTCGCACCCGAGCAGGAACAGGCCGTACGCCTGGCGCTGACGAGCAAGGTGGCTGTGCTGACAGGTGGACCTGGCTGTGGCAAGAGCTTCACGGTTCGATCCATTGTGGAGCTCGCGTCGGCGAAACAAGCCAGGGTTGTGCTCGCCGCGCCCACCGGCCGTGCGGCGAAGCGATTGAGCGAGCTGACCGGTCACGAAGCGAGCACCGTGCACCGGCTGCTGGAGCTCAAACCGGGCGGTGAGGCGGCCTACGACAAGGACCGGCCGCTGGACGCCGACCTCGTGGTCGTCGACGAAGCGTCCATGGTGGACCTGCTGCTGGCCAACAAACTGGTCAAGGCACTGGCTCCGGGCACGCATCTGCTGCTCGTCGGGGACGTGGACCAGCTGCCGTCGGTCGGCGCCGGCGAGGTCCTGCGTGATCTGCTGGCCCCGGAAACACCGATCCCGCACGTCCGGCTCACGCACATCTTCCGCCAAGCGCAACAGTCCGGTGTGGTCACCAACGCGCACCGGATCAACGCAGGAGAACACCCGTACACCAAGGGACTCGACGACTTCTTTCTGTTCTCAGTGGACGACGTCGAGCAGACCGCGGCGCTCACAGTGGACATCGTGGCCAACCGGATCCCGCGCAAGTTCCGGCTCGACCCGCGCAAGGACGTGCAGGTGCTCGTGCCGACGCATCGCGGTCCCGCGGGTGCGGCCGCGCTGAACTCCCTGCTGCAGGAGGCTTTGACACCGTCCAAACCGAACCTGCCGGAACGCCGGTTCGGCGGCCGGGTGTTCCGGGTCGGTGACAAGGTCACGCAGATCCGCAACAACTACGACAAAGGCGAGAACGGCGTGTTCAACGGGACCATGGGAGTGGTCACCGGACTGGACGCCGAGGAGCAGACGCTGACCGTCCGGACCGATGAGGACGAAGAAGTCGGCTACGAGTTCAGCGAACTGGACGAATTGACTCATGCGTACGCGGTCACTATTCACCGCTCGCAAGGCAGTGAATATCCGTGTGTGGTCATCCCGATCACCACGAGCGCGTGGATGATGCTGCAGCGAAACCTCCTGTACACGGCCGTGACCAGGGCAAAGAAGCTGGTCGTACTGGTCGGGTCGGCCAGGGCGATCGGCCAGGCGGTGCGCACCGCCAGCACCGGCCGCCGCTATACCGCCCTTGACCACCGGCTTCGCGCGTGATGTTGTAACCTGCGTCTCAGGTCTGTTGTTGCGGGGTGAGGTGCGTTGTGATTTCTGGCAAGGTGCTGCGGTTCGACGATGTTCGTGGATACGGCTTCATCGCCCCGGACGACGGCGGCGAGGACGTTTTCATGCACGCCAATGACCTGCGTGACGAGAAGTTCCTCTTCACCCCGGGCACCGCGGTGGAGTTCGAGGTCGTCGAAGGGGACCGGGGCCTGAAGGCCTCGTCGGTCAAGATCCTCGAGCGCGGCCAGGCCAGAGCGACCTCGACCCAGGACGACGAGGTGATGTGCGACGTCCTGTCGCCCCGTGAGCTGATGCAGGAGCTGACCGAGGCGCTGCTCGAATCGGCGCCGACACTGACCGCGGCCCAGATCGTCCAGGTGCGACAGCGCATCGCCAAACTCGCGCACGCCCACGGCTGGCTGGAAAGCTAAAGCGGGCAACTCAACGACGGCGCAGGCCGCGTCCACGTTCGTGGGCGCGGCCTGCCGCATGTTTCACCTCAACGGGCGAGCAGGACCAGGACGAGTCCGATGGTCGCTGGAACCGTTTGCACGAAAAGGATCCGCTTGCTCGCCGTGGCCGCGCCGTACAGGCCGGCGATCATCACGCAGATCAGGAAGAACACCGCGAACTGGAAGCCGGTGGTGCCGCCCGCGATCAGCGCCCAGACCAGTCCGGCGGCGAGAAAACCGTTGTACAGGCCCTGATTCGCGCCGAGGACCGCCGTTTGCTTGGCGAACTCCGGTGTGAGGCCGAAGGCCTTCTGGCCCCGCGGTGTCGTCCACAGGAACATCTCCAGCACCAGGATGTAGGCGTGGATCGCGGCGACGATGCCGATCACGATGTTCGCGGCCACCTGCACGGTGTCCTCCCAAGAAGCGCGCCAAGTACCGGAGATCATCTCCGGATCGGGCGAATCGTACCTGCTGGCAGCACAGCTGGCCTGGCGAGATGTCTCTACTGTTCTTAGGACTACATTCACAGTTAATTAAACCTGTGACGAAAAAGCGAAAAGAGGGAGGGACGCACCAGGCGTCTACATGCGACTCACTTGTACGAGTAGGTGAACCGGTTCCGCAGCGGTCACTGCCTCGTCGGTCAGGCCGGGTGATCGGTGTTGAGCCATGCGTCGACGTTTCTCGGCCATCTCGGTGAGGGATGCGTAGTTCCACAGCGGTGGGTTGGCGGCGTGCATGGCGTTGGGTAGCGCTTTGATCATTCTGCCGTGGAGTCCATTGTGGAACACACAAGGGTGTGCGACGCTGTTGTGGTTCCTGACCTGCCAGGCGCAGTATCCGCTGAGCGTCAACAAAATTGGCGGTGAACGGCTATTCGCCCGCCAGGTCGCGTGGCTAGCATCGGGCGAGCGGAACTGGGGCTTGCCATACCGGGGGACGACTTGCTGCGCATTCATTTCACCGCGGCTGACCTGATGCGGATCCGGATCAGAACTGAGCCGGATCCGTTGTGGGAAGTGCTGCTCAGCTTGCACATGTTGCAAACGGGGCACGGTGCAGTGGTGTTCGACGGGTGGCGCAGGGAAGTGCGTCGGGTGTTGCGCCCGTCGGTGAGCCTGTTGACCGCATTGGCCCCGCCGCTTGGTTTCTCGCCCGACTTTCTCACGCCCGATTGTGACAGCGCCGACATCGACCCTGGCATCGATCGCTTGCTTGAAACGTCACGGCACGAACTGCGGACAGACGTCGAGAAGCTCGCGGCGGAAAGTCCAGTTCCGGCGTGGACGTCATTGCTCGCCGAGGGCGATCTCGGTGTGCTGCAAGAGATCGCAACGGCGATCAAGGCGTATTACGCGGCCGCGCTGCAGCCGTACTGGCCAAGTATCCGTACGCATATCCGGGCGGATCGGGACCGCCGCGCGGATCTGGCGACCGACCGTGGATTCGAGAACCTGCTCGCGACACTGCATCCGGCGATGCGGTGGCGCGCGCCGGTGCTCGAAGTCGACTACCCGGTGGATCAGGACCTGCGTCTGGACGGCCGCGGTCTGGTGCTGATCCCGTCGTTCTTCTGCTGGCGCAAACCGATCAAGACGGCCGATCCGACACGGACACCTGTCCTTGTCTACCCGGTCGACCGGGATCTGGACTGGACAGCCGGGCGTGACGGCGACAGTGCCGCGTCACCACGCCAGGAATCATTGACCGCGTTGTTGGGCCGTACCAGAGCGACAGTGCTCAAAGCCATTGCGGACATGCCGTTGCAGAACACCTCAGCACTGGCCAAGTCGGCAGGAATATCACTGTCCGGCGCCTCGCAGCACGTCACAGTGCTCCGAGACGCCGGACTAGTGGTGACTCATCGGCACAACGGTGCGGCGGTGCACAAGCTGTCTCCGCGTGGTGCCGTGTTGTTGGGTGACGGGCGCGGCGCGGCACGCAAGGTCTGGACCGGCGAATGCCCGTAGGTCTTGCGGTAAAGGCCGGCGAACCTCCCGAGGTGCGCGAACCCCCAGCGGCTCGCTACCTCGGCGACAGTTCCCTCAGCCTCTCCCGCGGCGATCGCCTTCAGGTCTTCGTGCGCGCGCTTGAGCCGCACTCGTTGCAAGTGCTCGAGCGGGCTCAGGCCCAGGTACGTCCGGAACATGCGCTGCAACGAACGCACACTCACGCGTGCGGCGAGCGCGATGTCCGCGGTGGTGATGGGATCGCCTGCGTGGTCCGCGCAGAAGTCGACCGCACGGCGCACCGGGTCGGGCATCGCGTTGGCCTGGCCGAGCAACGCCTCCGGGTGACTGTCCAGCAAGCCGTGGATCAGGACCTGCTCGAAGTGGGCGGCCGCCATGGGCGACTGCTTGAAGAGGTTGGCGACCGCGCCGTCACCGAGCGCGGACGCGGTGGCCAGCCACGCCTGGCCGACCGAGTCGTGCACGCGTGGATCCTGGCTGGCTCTCCGCTTTCCGATGGCGTCGGCCACGGCGGCCCGGCTGACCCGCAACGTCATCCCATACAGCTGTACTTCGAGATCATCTGGCTGTACCCCAGTCATGGACACCCCCCGCAACTCGAGGAACAGCCTCAGTTGAATCGTCCTATCGTCGGTTGACGGCTGTCCCTCGTGGACTTTTGCTCGCTGATAGTGACCAACGGCGTTTTCACGTCGGCAACAGCTTGGTTTCAGCGGTTGAGGTCGCCTGTAACCAGTCCGGTCCGGCCCGCGGCATGAGCCCGAGGATTTGGTCATAAAGAAAGTGCCCCGAGCGCAGCCGTGGGCCGGGAATCACCTGGAAGAGGCACGTTTGACTGACTTTCACTGATCGGAACTTGCGTGGACAGCCATGGGTGGGCACGTCACAATGGCGCGGATGTCTACGCCGACGACGCGCCTCGCGCCATGACCGAAACCGTCCGGTTCGGTGTCCTAGGTCCATTGCGCGTCTGGCGGGGGCAGCAGGAACTCGATCTCGGTCCGCCGCAGCAGCGGTTGATCCTCGCCGTGCTGTTGGTCCGGCCCGGTGACGTGGTCGGTGCGGACGATCTCGTCGATGCCTTGTGGGAGAGCGCTGCTCCGGCCAGCGCGAAGAACCTGATCCACCGGTACGTCGGAACGCTACGCAGGGTGCTTGAGCCGGATCTGCCGCCACGTGCGGCAGGGCGGTGGCTGGTGCGTCAGGGCCCTGGGTATGTGCTGCGGGTGGACGGGGCCAGTGCGGACATCGTGGCCTTCCGTGATCTGGTGAATCGGGCGCGGAGCGAAAGCGACGCCGAGGCGATGTCGTCGTACGTCGAGGCGTTCGAGTTGTGGCGTGGTCTCTGCGGCGAGGGCCTGGCGTTGACCGCGCCGGCCAAGGAGCTGTTCACCTCGATCAACAACGAGTTCGCGGTCGCTGCCGACGCGATGGGGGAGGTGGCGTTGCGGTGCGGCCGGGCCGAGGAAGCGTTGCCGATCCTGCGCACGATCACGGCACGCTTTCCGCTCAACGAACGGATCCAGGCCCGGTTGATGCTCGTGCTGGCCGCGACCGGCCAGCAGGCGGAAGCGGTGGAGGTCTACCGGACGACGACCGCGCGCCTGGCCGACGAACTGGGGATCGATCCCGGTCCGGAACTGCGGGCGGCGCACGCGGGGGTTTCGCGTGCGGAACAGCCGGCCGCGGCGTCGATCACCCGGCCCGCGCAGCTGCCGATGGACTTGTCCACGTTCGGGGGCAGGCGCACGGAGCTGAGTCACTTGCGGCAGTTGCTGGCGTCCGGCGATCCGCCGGTGACGATCATCGCGATCGACGGCATGCCCGGCTCGGGCAAGACGACCACCGCGGTGCACCTGGCGCACGAGGTCGTCGACCGGTATCCGGACGGTCAGCTGTACGTGAACCTGCGTGGTTTCGACCCGAGCGGTCTCGCTGTGCCGCCGACTGTAGCGTTGCTGAGTTTCCTGGCCGCGCTGGGAGTTCACGGCGACCGGGTGCCGCCTGATCTCGCGACACAGTCCGCGCTGTACCGCACGTGCCTGGCGGGCAAGCGAATGCTTGTGGTGCTTGACAATGCGCGCGACCGCGAGCAGGTCTTGCCGTTGCTGCCCGGTTCGCCGAGCTGTCTGGTCATTGTGACCAGTCGCAACCGGATGACCGGTCTGGTCGCCATGGAAGGTGCCCGACCGTACACATTGGACGCAGTGTCGGCATCGGAAGCACGGGAGATCCTCGCCTTGCGACTCGGCGCACGTGGCGACGAGCAGCACGAGGCGGTCGACCGGATCGTGGAAGTCTGCAGTGGACTTCCGCTCGCGCTCGCCATGGTGGCCGCGAGGGCCGCGACTTACCCGGACTTGCCGCTCACCGCGATCGCCGACGAACTCCGTACCGGCCACGGCAACCTAGATGCGCTCAGCCACGACGAGACTCGTGGTGTGCGTGCGGTGTTTTCCTGGTCCTACCAGGCTTTGCGGCCTCAGGCGGCGTTGTTGTTCCGGCTGTTGTCGTGGCACTGGGGTCCGGATATTTCGTCGCACGCGTGCGCCAGCCTGCTTGGTGTGCCGGTGCGGGAGGCGCAGACGGCACTCGTGGAGTTGAACCGTACCCGCCTGGTGACCGAACACGTGCCGGGGCGGTTCCTGATGCACGACTTGGTGCGTGCGTACGCGATGGAACTCAGCACGGAGTTGGACGCGCCGGAGGTTCGTGAGCAGGCCGCGCACCGGATGTTCGACTACTACTTGCATTCGACGCACGCGGCCAACCGACCGCTGATGCCGCACCGGGAAGTGCCGCTCACACCGTTGTCGCCGGGTGTCACGCCGGAGACCGTGTTCGACGACGAGACCGCGATCCAATGGCTGGCCGCGGAGTATCACGTCGTGCTGATGGCCATCGGGCAGGCGATCGAACGCGGGCAAGCGGACTACGCGTGGCGGCTGGCCTGGGCGATCCAGCTTTACCAGCACTACATGGGATTCCTGCGTGACTGGGCACTCACCGCACAGGCCACATTGGAAGCAACCCGCGCAGCGGGAGATCTACGCGGACAGGTGTTCACCGAGCGCAGCCTGGCAGGCGCGTACTTCATGCTCGGCGACGGAAAAGCGTCGCTGCAGCACCTGTACAACACTTTGGACCTGATCAACGCGGGCGGCTGGGCGGATGAGGAAAGTGCTTACGTCGAACGGAACATCGGCGAAGTGATGATCACGGGCACGGTGGACCTGCAGCCGGATTACGAGACGGCGATCGAGCACTTCGAGCGTGCGTATACGTACTACACGAAGATGAACCACCTGCAGGGCGTCGCGTACACGCTCGAAGGCCAGGCCGTCGCGTACATGCGGATGGGCGACCCGGAACGCAGCATCGACCTGCTCAACCAGGCGTTGCCGCTGCACCGGGAGTTGAATGACCGGACGGGGGAGGGGTATGCGTATGCGCGGCTTGCGGATACTTACCTGCAACTCGGTCGGTTGGATGAGGCTGAGGCGTGGTTGGACAAGGCGATTGACCTGCACACCAAGAGCCAGCACCGGTTGATGGAGATCGACAATTTGGTGCTGCTCGGGGACATCCGGACCGCGCAGGACAATTCGGAAGGTGCTCGGCAGGCTTGGCTACAGGCGCTGGAGGTCGCTGAGCAGTTCGGGGCTTTGACGACCGTGGCGGAGTTGCGGACGAAGCTGGGGCCGTTGTCCGCGGTGGATGAGGGTGAGCCGGGGGAGTCGCCTTAGCGCGGCCGTCGGCCCCCCGATTTCCAGTCTAGTAGTGGGTAGGGACAGTTTCGACGCGTGGAAGATCCACAGCGGCCGGTTGTCCACAGGCCAGGCGCTGTGGCCTGGCCTGTGGACAACCGACTCCGCCGGAAAGGCCGAGCTCTTAGCAGGCCTTGACCCAGCTGCACTCGACGTCAGTCGGCAGGTCTGGGACCGTGATGCTCGGCCGGGCACTGGTCGGCTCGCTGGTCTCATCCGCGCGGTACTGCGCCAGCCGGACGCCGACCAGATCCTCGATTCGCTTGGCCGAGCCGATGAAGTTGTTGCTCAGCATGGAAAAGACCAAGGGCTGGCCGTCCGCCGAAGTCACGTATCCGGACAAGCCGCTGATCCCGGTCAGCGTTCCGGTCTTCCCACGTAGGTTGTTCGCAGCCGCCGTACCCTGCATTCGGCTGCGTAGCGTGCCGCCGACCAGCTTGTCGGACATGCCCGCGATCGGTAGAGAGTTGTACCACGTGGTGAACCACGGTTTGCCGCGCACGGTCCGCAGCAGCGAAGTCAGCTGGTCTGGGGTGATCTGGTTGAAGCGCGACAGGCCTGAGCCGTCGGCCAGGTATGTCTGTCCCTCGATGCCCAGGCCGGTCAGCCGCTGGCCCATCGCGGCCAGGCCTGCGTTCCAGGTTCCGGTGCCGGACACCGCCCTCCCGACGCTCTTGACCAGGATCTCGGCGTGCATGTTGTTGCTCAGCTTCATGAAGGGCACCAACAACTCCGACAGCGGCATCGACTTGTGCTCGGCGACAAGCCTCGCGTCCGACGGGGTAGAGATCCCCGTGACGGTCGGGCCGACGACCTCAACCCCGTGCTTCTTCAACGCGTCACGGAACAAAGCCGCCACATAACCCGTCGGCTCCTTGACGGTGGTCAGCTTTTGCGTCGTGGGTGCCTGTTGCGAGATGAAGCCGCTGACCCGCACCACGTTTGAGCCGTGCTTGCGTTCCACTGCAATGGTGTTGGGTAGGCCTGGACCGCGGGTGATGGTGGCGTTCTCGATGCTTACGTGGGTGTTGGGTGGGTCCATCGAGACGACGGCTGCCTTGCCGGGTGCGCCTGGCATGATCGACACGAACGCGGTTCCGGCGTCGTAGTCGGTGTTCGGGGACATCGTCAGGGCCGAGGTCTCGGCACTGTAGTAATAGGGCTCGTCGTCCCAGGCCCATCCGGTGCCCAGCCGGGTCGAGTCGAACCAGGTGTCGTCGGCGATCAGCTTGCCGGCCACCGTGGTGGTTCCGCTGGCGGCGACCTTGGCGGCCAGGTCGTCGAGGTTCGCCAGCAGCACCGTCGGGTCACCGGTGCCCTTGAGGTACAGGTCGCTGCCCTGCGTCAGCACGGATGTGGTGAAGCGGTGGTTCGGGCCGAGGATCTCCAGTGCCGCCGCCGAGGTCACCAGCTTCATGTTCGACGCCGGCTGGCGGCGCGCGGTGCCTTCGTTGGTGTACAGCACCTCACCGGTGTCGGCCTTGCGGACGACCAGGCCGACGCTCGCGCCGCGCAGGCTGGGGTCGTGCACGAGGGCGTTGAGGTCCGTCACGAGCTTGCTGTCTGCCTGCGCCGACCCTGATGCTGGTAAACCGGCCAGCACCACGGCGGCCATCGCCACGCCGCAGCCGACAAGTAGGCGTCTACGCGTCATCGGCACTCCCCAGGAAAGGTTGGATCTCTAGTCTCGCCAGCCTACTGACGAGCACCCCGCGCCCCGGGTTTAGTGGCCATGCGGCAAAAGGGCAGGGAGCGTCAGCCGCTCATCGGGGTGAATGTTCCGATGTATGGGTTGACACTGTCGTTCACCCGCCGTTAACCTCGCAATTGTTAGGAAAGTTCCTTAACAAAGTCCTCTGACGTCCCGGCTTCTCACTACTCGTGCCGCCGCCAAGCGCCGGTCCTCGTCGACCCCTGCCAGTCGAGGAGTGTGTTCTGTGACCCGACCTGTCCTACCCCGCGCCATCGCCGTTGGCGCGGTGCTCGTCCTTGTCTGCCAACCGGTGGTGTCCGCGAACGCGGCGGAGAACTTGTTGTCCTACAACAAACCGACTGCCACATCGTCCATTGAGAACGCCAGTTTCGCCGGGAACTACGCGGTGGACGGCGATGCCGCGACCCGCTGGGCGAGCGCGGAAGGCTCCGATCCGGAGTGGATCAGTGTGGATCTTGGTGGTCCCGCCGCCATCACCAAGGTGAAACTGTTGTGGGAGGCCGCTTACGCCAGCGAATACCGTATTCAGACCTCATCGGACGGTTCGTCATGGAGCGACGTGAAGTCCGTAACCGGTTCCGACGGCACGGTCGACGAGCACGCCGGGCTGAGCGCTGCCGGTCGTTACGTCCGGATATACGGCACGAAACGTGGCACGCCATACGGCTATTCGTTGTGGGAACTGGAGGTCTACGGCTCCCGGACCGGCGGAGGCGACGTCGATCCGCCGACCGCGCCATCCGGCCTGCGGGTCACGTTGTCTACTTCGGACTCTGTGGCCCTCGCGTGGGATCCGGCCGGCGACAACGTGGGCGTAACCGGTTATGAGGTCCTGCGCAACGGCAACGTGGTCGGCACCGCCACCACGACGACGTTCACCGACTCAGGCCTCGCCTCCGGAACCAGTTTCACCTACACCGTCAGGGCGCGTGACGCGGCGGGCAACCTCTCCGCAGCGAGTTCACCGATCCAGGGTACGACCCAGCCCGGTGGATCGACGGGCACTGTCCTCGTGGTCGCCGGTGACATCGCCAAACCGGAGCTGCCCGGTGAGCACACCAAGACCGCCGAGCTGATCGCCGGGATCAAGCCGAGTTACATCCTGACACTGGGCGACAACCAGTACGACAACGGCACGATCTCCGAGTTCCGCTCGTACTACGACAAGACCTGGGGCAAGTTCAAGAACATCACCAAGCCCACGCCCGGCAACCACGAGTGGTACGACCAGCTCAACGGATACAAGGCGTACTTCGGCTCCATCGCGACCCCGCAAGGCAAGCCGTACTACAGCTACGACATCGGCGACTTCCACTTCGTCGCGTTGGACTCCGACCCGTTGACCGACGGCATCGCCGGCGAGCAGCTGACCTGGCTGCGGCAGGATCTCGCCCGCAACCAGAAAGCCTGTGTGGTCGGCTACTGGCACCACCCGAGGTTCAACTCCGGCAAGTACGGCGACGACAAGACCATCGCTCCATTCTGGAACGAGCTGCTCAAGGCTCGTGCCGACGTCGTCTTCAGTGGACACGACCACCATTACGAGCGGATCAAGCCGCTGAACTCCAGCGGGCGCGTCGATCAGGCCAACGGACTGCGCTCGGCGATCGTCGGCATCGGCGGCGACAGTCTGTACACGCAGATCAAACCGCGTGAAGGGGTGGAGAAGTCCTTCGCCAAGCACGGCGTGATGAAGCTCGTGCTGAACGGCAAATCCTACTCGTGGGAGATCATCGGCACGGACGGGACCATCCTGGACAAAGCCGGCCCATACACCTGCAGGTAGGGAGACGGGCTCGTGTACATCGCCTCAGCGCGGGATACCGAGCTTCCCCGTACCGAACACAGTGGCAGGATCGTCTCGGCCAACGTGATCGCACTGGGCGCGGTCAGTCTGGTCACGGACATCTCCTCGGAGATGGTCACGGCGATCCTGCCGCTGTACCTGGTGCTGGGACTGGGTTTCTCGCCACTGCAGTTCGGCATACTCGACGGCCTCTACTCCGGCGTGACGGCGTTCGTCCGGATCATCGGCGGCACCTTCGCCGACCGATGGCAGCGCCGCAAGCTGATGGCCGGCATCGGTTACGGGATCTCGGCACTGGCCAAGCTCGGGCTGATGGGTGCGGGCGGTTCAGCGTCCACGTTGGGCGTGGTGCTGGCGGCTGACCGTACCGGCAAGGGATTGCGGACCGCTCCCAGGGACGCGTTGATCTCGTTGAGCAGCACACCGGACACATTGGGCCGGGCGTTCGGTGTGCACCGGGCAATGGACACCATCGGAGCACTGCTCGGCCCGTTGGTCGCCTTCGTTCTGTTGTGGACAGTGGCGGACGGATACGACGTTGTGTTCGTCGTCAGCTTCTGCTTCGCCGTGCTCGGTGTGCTGCTCCTGGTGCTGTTCGTCCATGACCACAGTGGACCGGCAAAGCAGCGGATTTCGCCGCGTGTTGCCTTTGGTCTGTTGCGGAACAACGACTTCCGTCGGGTGTGCTCATGGGCCGTCGTGCTGGGATTGGTGACCGTCGGTGACTCGTTTGTCTACCTGTTGCTGCAAAGCAGGCTGGACATCGAACCGGCGTACTTCGCGATGCTGCCCCTGGGGACTGCTGCGGTCTACCTGACGTTGGCTGTGCCCGTGGGGCGGATCGCGGATCGGCTTGGCCGCTGGAAGATGTTCCTGATCGGGCACGTCCTGCTGCTGGGCGGGTACGTGGCATTGATCGGCGCGGTGGACGGGGTCTTCCTGCTCTGCCTGACTCTGTTGGCACACGGTGCTTTCTACGCGTGTACCGATGGAGTGCTGATGGCAGCGGCGTGTCCTTTGGTGCCGTCCGAACTACGCACGAGCGGGATGGCGCTGCTGCAGACTGGTCAGGCCGTGGCGAAGATGATCTCGGCAGTATTCTTCGGTCTGGCGTGGACAGTCTGGGGCATGCAGGCTGCGGTGATCACCGCGACCGTCGCGTTCGGGACTGTCGTCGCTTTGGCCTGTGTACGGGGGAAGCGATGAGGCTCAAACTGTCCATCACGTTCGTCGCCGTTGCGTTGCTGGCCGGCATCGCCCTGGTCTATATCCAGCAGGCCAAGGCCACCGATCCGCGCAGTCAGCCCGTGGACGTATCCGTTGTGGTGGATCACGGCGCGGTTGTGCTGACCGACCCGGGAAGGCTGCTGTTCCGCAACGAGGCGCCAGGCCCTGATTACGGCAAAGTCGCGTCGGTGTCCTTGTCCGATCCGCAAGGACCGCGCCGGATCAGCCAGCTGCGGTGCGAACGCTTCTACGCCAGCGCGGGCCAGGGGCTTTGTCTCGCCGACGCGCCGGGACCTTTGCCCAGTGCCACTCTGGCGACGCTGGAATCGGGCCTGACGGAGGTGAAACGCATCGAAGTAGCCGGCATTCCCAACCGAGCCAAGCTTTCGGCAGACGGCCGGTTCGCGTCGTGGACGACGTTCGTCACCGGCGATTCGTACACCAAGACCGGAACGTTCTCGACCCGCACCGGAATCATGGCGCCGGAGGAGACCGACACCAACATCGAAGACATCCCCCTGCGAATAGGTGGCCGGACGCATCGCGCCGAAGACGTCAACTTCTGGGGCGTCACCTTCGCAGCCGACGGCAGAACCTTCTATGCCACCGTGTCCACCGGCGGCCAAACTCACCTGGTGAAAGGAGATCTCGAAGCGTGGCACGCGGAAGCGTTGCGGGAGAACGTGGAATGCCCGTCGCTGTCACCGGACGGCACCCGGATCGCGTTCAAGAAACGCGTTGCCCAGGATGGCGCGCGGCCATGGCGTGAACATGTCCTCGATCTGGCCACAATGGCCGAGACCGCATTGCCGGAAACGCGAAGTGTGGACGACCAGGCGATCTGGCTGAACAATTCCACAGTCGCTTACAGTCTGCCCGATGGGGAGATTTGGTCAGCCTCAGCGGACGGTTCGGGAGTGCCCCAATTGCTGGTACGCCACGGATCTTCGCCATCGGTCAGCTGAGCGCACCCGAGCAAAGGGGCCCCATCTCGCCGGATGGGGCCCCTCTCAACACGGCTCGCGTCTACTGTTTGCCGAAGCGGCCTTCCAGCGTGGCGTGCAGACGCCGGGCGGTGTCCTCGGAAAGCCCGTTGAGCAACATCTTCGTCTGGTCTTCGGTGAGGTCGACCTGGGTCGGGTTATCGCCGATCGCGGCGAGCAACGTGGCCTGGTCGGTGCTCAGGCTGCCCGCGATCGAATCCAGCTTGGCGTTGGCCACGGCCGTGTTGTTGGCCGCCTGCCATGCCGCGTGGTTCGTCCACATCAGCCAGTCGCGCGCCTGGACCGTCGTGACTGTGCCGTCTGGGGCGGTGAACGTGAGGTTCTCAGTCCAGGACAAGTCGTCCTCCTCGCTAATCTCGGTGATCGGTGGCCCAGCCGCAAGTGAGTTGATCAACCCGATGGCCGCGTACGCGTGATTGCCCGGGCAGCCGGTTGCCTTCACGTCGCGGTGTCCGCCGTTGAGCCTGGCCTGCCGGATCCAGCCCCGGCGCTGGCCTTCTTGCAGCAGCCACGCGGCCGCTTGGATCTGTGCGTTGGTAGGGCGCTGGACGTCGTAGTTGCCGACGAAGCAGATTGCCCGTGCTTTCGAGTTGCGGCCGCCGGTGTGCGAGCCGAGCCGGTTGGCCGAGTGGCCCTCGAAGATCAGGCCTGCCGGTGTGATCGGCCAGGTATAGGAAATGCCACGGCCGAACCGCTGTTCACCGATGGCTTCCAGCGTTCGGATCGCCGCGTAGTCGTCATCGAACGGCGGCAGCACATCGGGCGCGATCGTGACCGAATGGTGTAACCACATCTCGGATGCGGGCAGCGGAGCAGACCCGCCACCGTTGTCGTGTCTTGCTCCCCATTCACCGCGGAGAATGACGCGCGGTGCCATCCCCATAAACTCACCTCGACCTGTTGGTTCCCCACCTAGGGCGGCTTGAGAGCGCCGATTATGGAACAAGTATCCGACGGATACCCAGTTCACTTCATCAGAAGTACCCCATTCGGCCCAACCTGTCGAGGGTGGGATCAGGCCAATTGGCCGAGCCGTTCGCGCAACACCGAATAACCGAAAGGCTGCCCGTTGGCATATCGACGTACTTCGTCAATGGCCAGCGCGGCGAGGCGCTGCCATTCGTTTCCTTGCGAACCAGCGAGATGCGGCGTGATGAGGATGTTGTCCCGCTGCCACAACGGGTGGTCCGGCGGCAGGACATCCGGATCGGTGACGTCCAGGATCGCGCGGATGTGACCGGCGTCCAGCAACGCTTCCTGGTCGACCACGGCGCCGCGGGCCGTGTTGATCAGCACGGCGTCCTTGCGCATCGAGAAGATCAGCGAACGGCTCACCAGACCACGGGTTTCGGGCAGCAGGGGAGTGTGGATGCTGACGACGTCGCTGCTGCCGAACAACTCCTCGATGCTGACACCGGTCACGCCGAGCTCGGCGGCGTCGGTGACGTAAGGATCATGCAGAAGGACCTTGAAATCGAAGGGGCGCAACAGGTCGATCACTCGACGGCCGATCAACGACGCCGACAGGATGCCGACAGTGCGCCGATAGTTTCCAATGGACTGCGGCGTGGCCAGCCAGTCGTCACGCACGCGGGTGGTGCGCAGGTCATGGGCACGCTCCAGGACCCGTTTGCCGGACAACAGGATCATCGCGAGGGTGTACTCCGCGACCGGCAACGCGTTGGCCGAAGCCGCCGAGGACACAACGATTCCACGGTCCCAGCACGCCTCGGTCACGTGCCCGCGAATCGACCCGGCGGTGTGCACGATCGCGCGCAGCAGCGGTGCGCCGGCCAGCACGGCCTCGTCGATCGGCGGACATCCCCACCCGGTGACCAGGACCTCCACGTCCCGCAGGACGTCGTGAGCGTCGGCGAAATCCGTGATCAGGCCAGGTGCGAGATCACAGACCTCGCCCAGCGCGGCAAGAGCGGTGGGGGTGAGCACCGCGTCGGCCGCGTCGGGTTCCATCGCCAACGCCGTACGAGGAAGTCTCACTTGACGGCTCCCGCGGTCAGACCGGATTTCCAGAACCTTTGCAGCAGGGCGAAAGCGATGATCAACGGGATGATCGCCAGCAAGGACCCGGTGATCACCACCGGGTAGTACTCCGGTGACACGGTCGCCTGGCTGTTCCACTGGAACAGGCCGAGGCTGACCGGGTAGAGCTTCTGGTCCGACAGCATCACCATCGGCAGGAAGAAGTTGTTCCAGATGGCGGTGAGCTGGAAGAGGAAGATCGTGATGAGCCCAGGGGCGAGCATCCGCAACGAGACCGTGGCGTACATCTTCAGCTCACCCGCGCCGTCCATCCTGGCCGCCTCAAGCACTTCATTGGGCACGTAGCCCTGGCTGAACACCCGTCCCAAGTAGACGCCGAACGGGTTGAACAACACCGGGACGAACACTGCCCAGAAGGTGTTGACCAGCCCGGTTTCCGATGCCATCAGATACAGCGGCAGCGCGAGCACGGTCTGCGGCACCATCACGGCGGCGAGCACCAGGCCGAAGAGCTTTTCCTTGTGCCGGAACTGGTATTTGTCGAACGCATATCCGCAGGCGACGCTGATCATGGCGGCGACCGCGGCACCGAGCACGGCGTACATGAGGCTGTTGACGTACCATCGGCCGTAGAGCCCGCCGTCGATCGTGAACACGTTGCCCAGATTGTCGATCAGGGAGAAGTCCTTGAGCGAGAACACATCGCTGTTGAACAGCGCGTCGGTGTTCTTCGTCGCGGCGAGCACGAGCCAGAGCACCGGCAGCAAGGTGTAGAGCACCGCGACGCCGACGACGGCGTTGGCAGTCGTTCGGCCGAGCAGGCGGTTCATGTGGCCTCCTGCCGGTTGGTCCAGCGAGTGACGAAGTACGACAGGGCGATCGTGAAGACAAGCAGTACCACCGCGGCCGCGGCGGACATGCTGTAGTTGTTGCGGGTGAACGCGGCGTCGAAGATGTACATGTTCGGCGTGTACCGGGAGTTGATCGCCGGCGTGGCCTGGTTGAGCAGGACAGGTTCGGTGAACAACTGCAACGACCAGACCAACGTGAACATCACGACCGTGACGATCGACGCCCGGATCATCGGCGTCTTCACCCACACCGCTGTGCGGACCGGTCCTGCGCCGTCCACCACGGACGCCTCGACCACCTCGTCCGGGATGGCCTTGAGGGCGGCGTAGAAGATCACCATGTTGTAGCCGAGGTTGCTCCACAACGCGATGTTCACAATGGACGGCAGGACCGCGTTCAGCCCAAGGAAGTTGATGGTGATGTCGGCCTTGGCGAACACGTCGACGATCGGGCTCAAGCCCGGGGTGTACAGATACAGCCAGATGATGGCCGCGATGATGCCGGGAACCGCGTGCGGCAGGAACAACGACAACTGCGCCCAGCGGGTCAGCTTGGCCATCCCAGAGTCGAGCAACAGCGACAGCGCGAGCGCTGCGACCACCATCAGCGGGATGTAGACGGCGCAGTACAACACCACAACCAACAGTCCATTGAGGAACGTTGGATCCGAGAGCACGGCCGCGTAACTACGCAGTCCGATGAAGACGGTCCGCTCGGGCCCGAAACCCAGACCGGGCTCGTCCTGACTGAACAGGCTCAGCCAGAGTGCGGTGCCCAGCGGGATCAGGAACACGAGGGTGAACAGCGCGAAGAACGGCCCCATCAGCACGGCGCAGGCGATCTTCTCGCGCCGCCGGGTCTTGGCCTTGGTCTCACTTGTCAGCACCGGTTCGGCCGCCCGAGGCGGGGATGCTGTCAACGTCATGGCGCCGCCTCTCAGCTACTGTGTTCCGATGTGGACAGACCGAGGGCCTTCAGGTCGGGCATCGTTCCGCTTTGCGCGTGACGCAAGGCTTCGAGAATGGTGCCGCCCGCGCTCATCCGCGCGAAGCCGTCGTTCAACACCCGCTGGGTCGCGGACATCCGCGGGCCCCAGATCCAGCCGTCCCTGATCTTCTTGGCCTCCTCGTCGAACAGCCGGTAGATGTCCTGCCCGCCGTAGTAGGCACGGTCGAACGACTCGCTGCCGACCGGGATCAACGCGGGCGACGAGGGAAACGCGCTGCTGGTGCCGCTGGTGAGCCGAGCCCGCAACGATTCCGGTTGCGTGACTTGCCACTCGATGAACTCCATCGCGGCTTCCGCGTGCCGGCTGTCCTTGCTGATCGCGAACGTGGAACCGCCTTGCGTACCGACGACCGCGTCAGCCGGGTCCCACTGCGGCAGGGGAGCGATGGCCCATTGGCCCTTCTGCTTCGGCCGGGCTCTCATCTGCGCGCCGGCCTCCCACGCGCCCGAGAATCGCACCAGGAGAAGGCTGTTGCCGATCTGCGCGTCGTATTGCTTGCCCGCACTGGGATTCAGCCACACCAGGTCGTCGTCGACCAGTTGCTGCCAGTACTCGGCGATCCGCCGGGACGGAGCGTCCGCCATGGACACGTTCCAGACACCTTTGGAGATGTCGAACCATTGGCCACCTGCCTGCCAGGCGAAGGCGGCAACGTTGTATGCCCCGTCTGTCGCGAAAACCGCGGCCCGCTTGTCCGGGGCCTTGTCACGCACCTTGCGGGCGACGTCGGCGAACTCGTCCCACGTGCGGGGCACGGTCAGTCCATAGTGGTCGAACAGGTCCTTGCGGTAGTGCATGACCATCGGTTCGATGTCGAACGGCACCGAGAAGGTCTTGTTGTCGAACGTGCTGAGCCGCCACGCCTGCGGCACGATCTGGCCGCGCAGCCGGTCGCTTATCAGCCCGGTGATGTCGGTCGCGACGCCGTCGATCGCGAATCCCGGCAGCTGCATGTATTCGATCGTGCACACGTCCGGTGCGTTGCCCGCGCGAGCGGCGTTGCTGAGCTTGGCGTATCCGCCTTGGTCGCCGCCAGGGATCTGCTGGAAGATCACTTTGATCTTGTTCTGGCTGCGGTTGAACGCGTCGACGACGGGCTGACTGCCGCGCAATGCCGACCAGAACGTGATCTGAACAGGCCCGCCCGAGGACTGTGTCGCGGCGGGCGCACAGGCACTGGCGAACGGTGCGGCCCCGGCAAGCACGGCCCTGGCAAGCAGGGAACGGCGACTCAATAAAGGCTGACCCAATAAAGGCTGACCCAGCAAAGGCTGACCCAGCAAAGGCTGACCCAGCAAAGGCTGACCCAACAAAGGCACGGTGCCTCCTCGTGTCGAGACCCCGCCATCCTGATCGCCTGAGCGATAAACGGTCAATAGTGTCGAGCTAATCGGTCAAACGATCAGTCGAGCCGCGGACCTTCAGTTCGGGCATCAACTCGACGCGCCTCGGTCGCCCCCAGCCTGGCCTGCTCAGCCGCTCAAGCAGCAGCTCAGCGGCCACGCGGCCGACCTCGGCCTTCGGTGGGGCCACCGCGGTCAGCGGCGTGCTGCCCAGCGCGGCGACGACATCGTCGTACGCCACGACCGAGCAGTCCTGCGGCACGCGGATACCGGCGTCGGCCAGCTGCTGAACCAGCATCAACGCGTCTTCGTCACCGTGCATGATCGCCGCGGTCGCCTCGTGTTCACGCAGGACCGTGGCGAAATCCGGCGGCTCCTCGGTCGGGTCGATGCCGGCGCCGCGACCGCTGAGCACCACGACCGCGTCCTCGATCTCCGGGTGCTCCGCCACGATCTGAGCGAAAGCGGCACGCACGGTCCGCGCGGTCGGGCTGTCGTAGCGCGCGGCCAGCACGATCCGTCGATGGCCGAGCCCGACCAGGTGTTCAACCGCGAGGTAGACGCCGTACCAGTGGTCCGAACACACCGAGTCGACCGCGTGCAGCAGGCTTCCGGTCGGCGGCCGGCGTTCCATGATCACCATCGGCACATCGACGTTCGCCAGCCAGGCTCCGGCCGCCTCCTGCTCCTCGGCGGTCCGCCAACGCGGCGCGATCAGCAGGCCTTGCGGGTCGTCCGCGAGTGCGCGTTCGATCAGCGACTGCTCGACTCCGGCGATTTTCGGTGCGATGTGCAGTACCACCCGTATCCCTGCTTCCTCGAGCGTGGACCGGGCGCCGTGCAGGGTCTCGTAGAGGTACGTATGCCGCTCGGGAACCATGAGCGCGATCGCTCGGTTGTCGGCGGGCATGGGGTCGGCCGGTGCGTCGATGGGCACGATCGAGCGGGCGACACCGTGGCCACGGCGCAACTTGCCCTCCCGGGCGAGTTCCTCGACGTCGCGGCGAGCCGTGACGATCGAGACTTCCAGCTCCTCGGCCAGATCGCTTACCCGGGCGGCGCCGCGGGAGCTGACCATCGCGAGGATGCGCTGCCGTCGGACGTCGCCAGGTTGCCGCATGACCCACCCTGTTCGTTTGATCGCTTGACCGGATCATATCGATCGCTCCGTCGCGAAGCGAGCTTGAGTTAAGCTCGCCTTCAGTTAAGCTCGCCTTCAGTTAAGCTCGCACTGCTGATGGTTCGCCGTGCCCTTCTGGGTGTGGCGAGGCAAGAGGGAACCCGGTGCGAATCCGGGACTGCCCCGCAGCGGTGAGCGGGAACGACCGCCGTCATCAAGCACTGGGCGCGAGCCTGGGAAGCGACGGCCAGTAGGACCAGGGCCACGGCCCTGGACGCCCGCGAGTCCGAAGACCTGCCATCGGTACACGCACCGCCGGTGCGTGTGGTCCGGAGCCTCTCGGGCGGGCTCACGCGACGCTTCTTTTCGCGTGCGCTGCTCCTAGGGCTCCCGAGCTCGCGAGGAGAGAGCTGTGTCCCCGATTGGGTCGACGGTGCTGGGGTATCCGCGGATTGGTCCGCGGCGGGAACTCAAGCGCGCGTTGGAGAAATACTGGGCCGGTGACCTGGAGGCGTCCGGGCTGCGCGGTGCCGCACGAGATCTGCGCGTGTCGGCGTGGGCCGAACTGGCCGCCAGCGGCCTGGATTCGGTTCCGTCCAACACCTTTTCGTACTACGACCAGGTGCTGGACACCGCGATGCTGGTCGACGCGATCCCGCAGCGGTATCGCGATCTGGGGCTGACCGGGCTGGATACGTACTTCGCGATGGCCCGCGGCCGCGACAGCGTCGGCGCGCTGGAGCTGACGAAGTGGTTCGACACCAACTACCACTACCTGGTGCCGGAACTCGGCCCGGACACCAAGTTCGCGCTGACCGGGGACAAGCCCGTCGCCGAGTACCTCGAGGCGAAGTCGCTGGGCGTGGACACCCGTCCCGTGCTGCTCGGCCCGGTCACGTTCCTGCTGCTGTCCAAAGGAGAGGGACGGCTGGCCCGGCTGGACGAGTTGCTGGAGTGCTACGCCGAACTGCTCGGCCTGCTGGCCGGAGCGGGCGCGGCGTGGGTGCAGCTGGACGAACCCGCGTTCGTCGCAGACCGTGCGGACGAGGAACTGGAGGCGCTGCGCCGGGCGTACGACAAGCTGTCCAGCCTGCCGCAGCGGCCGAAACTGTTGGTGGCCGGCTATTTCGGTGATTTCGGCCCGGCGTTGCCCGTCCTCGCGGACACCGCGGTGGACGGCGTCGCCGTCGACCTGGTGGCCGGACCCGAGGCCGCGGACCGGATTCCCGCCATCCTCGGGCTGCGGACGAAAACGGTGGTCGCCGGGGTGGTGGATGGCCGCAACATCTGGCGCACGGACCTCAGCGCGGCGGCATCGATCTGCGCCCAGTTGCTGGGATCCGTGGGCGAGCTCGCGGTCTCGACATCATGCTCGCTGCTGCACGTGCCCTACGACCTGACCGCGGAGAAGTCACTCGACCCGGAACTGGCCGCACGGCTGGCTTTCGCCCGCCAGAAGGTCGACGAAGTCGTAGTGCTGGGCAAGGCGTTGAAACGCAACGACCCCGCGTTGGTGAAGGAACTCGTCGCCGCGGGCGAAACCGTGCGCAAGGGCGTCGAACAGGCCCGGCAGGACGAACGAGTCCGCGCCGAGATCGCGGCCCTGCGCCCAGAACACCGGCGACGCGCGCCGTACGCCGAACGCGCCGAGATCCAGAACGAACGCTTGAGCCTGCCGCCGCTGGCGACCACCACGATCGGGTCGTTCCCGCAGACCGCGGACGTCCGCAAAGCCCGAGCGGATCTGCGCGCCGGACGGCTGGACGAAGCCGGGTACGCCGAGCGAATGCGGTCCGAGATCTCGCGCGTGATCCGGATCCAGGGGGACATCGGCCTGGACGTCCTGGTGCACGGCGAACCCGAACGCAACGACATGGTCCAGTACTTCGGCGAACTGCTGGACGGCTTCGCGTTCACCGACAACGGCTGGGTGCAGTCGTACGGATCGCGATGCGTGCGGCCACCGATCCTGCACGGCGACGTGTCGCGGCCCGCACCCATGACAGTCGCGTGGAGCACGTACGCGCAATCACTGACAACCAAGCCAGTCAAGGGAATGCTGACCGGCCCGGTGACGATCCTGGCGTGGTCGTTCGTGCGTGACGACCAACCCCTTGGTGTGACAGCGGATCAGGTCGCGCTGGCGTTGCGCGACGAGATCAGGGATCTCCAGGCGGCCGGGATCGGCATCATCCAGGTGGACGAGCCCGCACTGCGGGAACTGTTGCCGTTGCGCGCCGAAGACCGCAAGGAATACCTGGATTGGGCGATTGGGGCGTTCCGGCTGGCCACATCCGGTGCGGCCGCGGAAACCCAGATCCACACACACCTGTGCTATTCGGAATTCGGTGACGTGATCGAAGCGATCGACGGCCTCGACGCCGACGTCACCACCATCGAGGCGGCGCGGTCCAAGATGGAGGTCCTCCAAGACCTCGCCGCCATCGGATACAGCCGGGGCGTCGGCCCGGGTGTGTATGACATCCATTCGCCCCGCGTGCCGAGTGCGGGGGAGATGACTGAACTCTTGCACGCCGCCGTGCGTGCGGTGCCCGCGAAACGCGTATGGGCGAATCCGGACTGCGGCTTGAAGACGCGCGGCTACCGGGAAGTCGAACCCGCGTTGCGCAATTTGGTCGCCGCTGCGATTCAAGTCCGCGCGCAAATGTGATGAACGCGTGGTGGGGTGGTTCATTCGGTCCACCCCGCCACGCTATTTTCGCCACCCTGTACCGCGCCGCTCGAAAGCTCGGTGACGTGAGATGATGACGGGTCATGGGGAGGTCGCAGACAGTCCCCGCGCCAGGGCAATCGCCCGAGGCGGATTGCTGATCTCGGCGATGATGGCGGCTCCCGCCGCCCTGTCGGCGATCCTGATTGGTTTCGCGGATAGGCTCGCGGTCGGTGCCGAGTACGGTGCGTTTGTAGAGATCTGTGCCGAGGTGAACGGCTTTCCTGTGGCCGGGCGTACCTGGTCGTCGAACAGGTCGTGCTTCGCATGTGCGAGGCCAGTTTCCGTTGCCTGGCCGTCCATGCTCCAGCATCGGTCTCTGCAGGAGTACTTCGAGACGGTCCGCTAGTGTTGGCCTCCGATGGCCCGCGCCCCGAAAGGCGTCGTACGGCAGATCTGTGTGAGATCGATGTGAGACAACAACTGGGGATTTCGTTGTCTGGATCACGGCTGCCGGGTACGAGGCAACTTTCCGGGGTACTTGTGCATCTAGTAGTCGGGGAACGATCTTCACAGGTGATTGGGGTTTGGTGTGGCCGCCTCTCAGGCGAAGGCGCTCGGCAAGTTGTTGGCGTTGTGTGTGACAGCGGGGGTGGTGCTGGCCGCCATCCTGTTCCCGTACGTCGGCGGGATGGGGGTGGCCGCGAACCGGGTGAGTGACACCATCGCCGCCGTGCCCGCGGATCTGGTGGCGGCGAATCTGCCGTTGGGCAGCACGATTCTGGATCGCAACGGTCAGCCGATCGCATATCTGTACGACCAGGACCGTGAGATCGCCAAGCCTGAGGAGATCTCGCAGTACATGCGGGACGCGATCGTCGGCATCGAGGACCACCGGTTCTACGAGCACAACGGGCTGGACACGCAGCGCAGCCTCAAGGCAGTCGGCGGGTTCATCGCCGGCGAGTCGGCAGGCGGTGGGTCGACGCTCACCCAGCAGTACGTGAAGAACTACCTCGCGTACGTCGTCGCGACCGACGAGGCCGGGCGCAAGGAGGCCATGGCGCACAGCCCCGCCCGCAAGATCCGGGAGGCCAAGCTCGCGCTGGAGGTCGAGCGGCTGATGGGCAAGGACGACATCCTCGTCCGGTACCTCAACCTGGTTCCCTTCGGTGGCAACGTGTTCGGCGTCAAGGCCGCGGCACGGACGTACTTCGACACCACACCCGACAAGCTCACCCTGCCGCAGGCCGCGTTCCTCGCCGGACTGGTCAACAAGCCGAGCACCCTGCTGAAGGACCCGGTCCAGGCCCTTGAGCGGCGCAACCTGGTGATCGACCGGATGCTGGCCACCGGCTTCCTCAAGGAGGGCCCGGCCGCTGCCGCGGAGGCCAAGAACGCGCCGCTCGGCGTGGTCGAGGAGCGCAACAACCGGCCGAACGACTGCGGCAACACGCCAGGCGGCACCACGACCGGCTTCTTCTGCGGATACGTCCTGGACTACCTGGCCAAGGCCGGTATCTCCAAGGCCGACCTGAAGCGCGGCGGATACGTCATCAAGACCACCATGGACCCGGTCGCCACCGAGAACGCCAAGAAGGCCGCGGAGCACCAGGTCTCCAAGGACATCAAGGGCATCGCCAACGTGATGGCGATCGTCGAGCCGGGCGCCGACAAGCACGCGGTCCGGGCATTGGCGGCCAACCGTGACTTCGGTGTCGACGCAGCCAAGGGCCAGACCGCGTACCGGCTGCCCAGCACGATCACCAGGTTCGGCGCGGGCTCGATCTACAAGATCTTCACCGCGGCCGCCGCCCTGGAACACGGCGTCGGCGTGCTCGAGCCGATCGACGTGCCCACGACCCACACCTCGACCGTCTACAAAGGATCTGGCAACAAGCCGTACACGGTCAAGAACGCCGACGACTCGCCCGACCGCAAGATCACGCTGCAGCAGGCGCTCGCCCAGTCGCCGAATACGGGTTTCGTGATCCTGGAGGAGCGTGCGGGCCTGAACAACGTGGTGGACATGTCCATCAAGCTGGGCATGCGCGAGAGCATGCAGTCGGTCAACCGCGGCGGGGAGAAGCCGGACCCGGAGGCCAAGGACCCGTCGCTGCGGATCAGCCAGGACAAGTGGATCAAGGACGGCAAGGTCGGCTCGTTCACCCTCGGCGTGACCGTGACCAGCGTGCTGGAGCTGGCCAACGTCGGCGCCACCATCGTCAGCGACGGCAAGTGGTGCCCGCCGAGCCCGATCGAGCAGGTCACCGACCGCGACGGCAACCCGGTCACGGTCAACGAGCCGGGATGCGAGCAGGCCGTCGAGCCCGGCCTGGCGCGCAGCCTGGCCCAGGGCCTGAGCCAGGACACGATCAGCGGCACGGCGGTCAACGCGGCGCGTAAGACGGGCTGGGACAACCGTCAGATGATCGCCAAGACCGGCACCACCCAGATCCACCAGTCCGCGGGCTTCGTGGGCGCCACCCCGCAGATGTCCGGCGCCGTGCTGACCTTCAGCGACAGCGACACGCCGAAGCCGATCTGCGACGGCGACCGCCCGTTCCTGTGCAAGACCGGGAACATCTTCGGCGGCAAGGTTCCCGCGGAGACGTGGTTCGAGGCGATGAAGCCGCTGCACAAGGACATCAGGCCGACACCGTTGCCGCCCGGCGACCCGAAGTACATGAACTAGACGGCCCAGATCAGGTGCCGGACCTTGGGGTTCTCCTCCGCCAGGTCACGGGCCCGCTGCTGGACGTTCACATCTACGGCAGTGCCTCGCTCGAGGTGCTGCCGTAGATGTTCCTGCCAGGTCGCGAGCACGAACGTCTCCAGGAACAACTCGGGCGCCTCGGCGTCACGGAACAACCCCCACATGGACGCTCCGGTCCGTCGACGCGAGCGCCCGACGCGTTGCATCGCTTCGGCGAACCTCGTGACGTTCTCCTCCGACACTCGCCATTCCAGGGTCACCAGGACGGGGCCGTCCTTCTCGTCCGGCCCCTCCGGCGGCTGATCCCAGACACTCGCCGGCGTGACGTCCAGCTGCCGTTCGGTCAGGGGCAGTTTGTACACGGCGTAGAACGCGATCAGCGCCATCGCGACCGCGGGGATCACCATCGCCCAGCGCAGGTCCAGCGCGTCGGCGACCACGCCCCACAGCACCGCGCCGATGGCCTGGCCGCCCATCAGCATCAGCTGGTAGTACGCCAGCGCGCGAGCACGAGTCCACGCAGGCAGCAGCACCTGGGCCGTAGCGTTGAGGGTGGACAACACGGCTATCCACCCCGCGCCGGTGACGAGCATGGCCAGCACTGCCACCGCGGTCGAGGTCGTGATCCCGGCGATGGCCGTGGACGCCGCGTAGGCGATCGTCGCCATGGTGAGCACGAGATTCTTCCCGGCAGTCCGAAGCAGTCGCGGCACGATGAGCGCGCCACCGATCGCGCCCGCGCCGACGCAGCCGAGCAGGACGCCGTAGCCGCCCGCGTCCAGACCGAGCGGGCCACGCGCGATCGCGGGAAGCAGTGCCCACAATGAACTCGCGAAGAGGACAAAGAGGACACACCGCACGAGAACCCGTGAGTACGCGGGCGAACTACGGACATATCGCGCGCCGCTGCGAACAGCGGTGAGGATGTGCTCGGAACCCAGCGGCCTGCGGTCGGCCGGACGCCGCCAGAAACCCAATACCAGCAACACACCGACGAACGACACGGTGTTGAACGCGAACGTCGCCTCCGGGCCGGCCGCCGCGATCAGCACGCCGCCCAGCGCAGGTCCGATCGCCCGGCCCACGTTCATGTTGACGCCGTTGAGCAGCGCCGCCTGCGGAATCTCCTCGCGTGGCACCAGTTCCGGCTGGATCGCCTGGAACGACGGCATCGACAGGGCCTGCCCGACACCCATCAAGGCGATCAACGCCAGCAGCGTGGCGGGTGTGGTGACGTCGCTGGCGGTCAGCACCATCAGGGCACCCGCGCCCAGCAGCATCAGCGCTTGGCCGGTCATCAGCACCAAGCGCCGGTCGAGGATGTCGCCTAGCGCGCCCGACGGCACGACCAGCAAGAACACCGGCAGGGTGGTGGCCGCCTGGACGAGCGCGACCTGCAGCGAGGTGCCGCCGAGGTCACCCATCAACCACTGCGCGCCGACGGTCTGCGCCCACGTGCCGATGTTCGACGCGAACTGAGCCAGCCACAGCGCACGGTACGCGGTTCGGCGCATGGGAGCCCACGCGGATGGTGCGGTCATACCAGGAATCTTGCCCCGCGGCGGCCATATTCACTCGGTTCACCAGGACGACACGGCTAACCTTGGCCCTCATGGGTGTCCCGGATCGACCGTCACTGGACGGGTTGGCTGAGAAATGGGCGGCGCAATGGGAGGCGACGGGCCTGTACAGGTTCGACGCCCCGGGGCAGCGCGCCGACGTATTCTCGATCGACACGCCGCCACCGACGGTCAGCGGGTCACTGCACGTTGGGCACGTGTTCTCCTACACGCACACCGACATCATCGCCCGATACCAGCGCATGCGCGGCAAGCACGTGTTCTACCCGATGGGGTGGGACGACAACGGACTGCCGACGGAACGCCGTGTGCAGAACTACTTCGGCGTGCGATGCGATCCCTCGCTGCCCTACGACCCGTCCTTCGAGGCGCCTGCACCGGGGAACAAGAAGGTTCAGGACGTGTCCCGGCGCAACTTCATCGAGCTGTGCGAACGGCTCACGGTCGAGGACGAGAAGGCCTTCGAGGACCTGTGGCGCAGGCTCGGGCTGTCGGTCGACTGGTCGATGACGTACACGACGATCGGCCGGCACTCGCAGCGCGTTTCGCAGCGGGCGTTCCTCCGCCAGTTGCGCGCCGGCGAGGCGTACCAGTCCGAGGCTCCAACGTTGTGGGACGTCGGTTTCCGCACGGCCGTGGCGCAGGCGGAGCTTGAGGACCGCGACTATCCGGGTGCGTGGCACCGGATCGCGTTCCATACGCCCGCGGGGGAGAAGCTCTACATCGAGACGACACGGCCCGAGCTGCTGCCTGCGTGCGTCGCGTTGATCGCGCATCCGGATGACGCGCGGTATCAGCATTTGTTCGGGACGACCGTGACCTCGCCGGTGTTCGGAATGGAGATTTCCGTTCTGGCGCACCAAGCAGCGGAACCGGAACGAGGCGCCGGCATCGCGATGTGTTGCACGTTCGGAGATCTGACCGACGTGCGGTGGTGGCGTGAGCTGAAACTGCCCACGCGCACGATCATCGGCCGTGACGGCCGGATTTTGCCCGATGCGCCCGAGGGCTTGAATGTCGAGGCGTACCAACAGATTGTCGGTGCGACCGTGCACACGGCACGTGAGCGGGTCGTGGCCATGCTCCGGGAATCGGGCGATCTCGACGGCGAGCCGCGGTCGATCGTCCGGCCGGTGAAGTTCTACGAGAAGGGCGACAAGCCCCTCGAGATCGTCGCGAGCAAGCAGTGGTTCATCCGGTCGGTCGCGCACCAGGACGTCCTGCTGCAGCGCGGCAAGGAGCTGCAATGGCACCCGTCGGCGCTCAAGGTCCGGTACGACGACTGGGTCCGTGGCCTCAACGGTGACTGGTTGATCTCCCGGCAGCGGTACTTCGGCGTG
This sequence comes from Rhodococcus rhodnii, assembly GCA_000720375.1. Lineage (GTDB taxonomy): Bacteria > Actinomycetota > Actinomycetes > Mycobacteriales > Pseudonocardiaceae > Kibdelosporangium. The sequence continues at coordinate 364,918 of JOAA01000009.1, forward strand.
CCGTTCCCGGTCTGGTACGCGCTGGACGCACAGGGCGAACCGGGTGAGCTGATCCTGCCGAGCGAGGATGCGCTGCCGGTCGACCCGTCGTCCGACGTGCCTTCTGGGTACACGGCTGACCAACGCGGCAAGCCCGGTGGTTTCATCGGCGAGACCGACGTGATGGACACGTGGGCAACGTCGTCGTTGACCCCGCAGATCGTGTGCGGCTGGGAGGAAGATCCGGCGCGATACGCGTTGACGTATCCGATGGATTTGCGGCCGCAGGCCCACGACATCATCCGGACCTGGCTGTTCGCCACGATCCTGCGGGCGGAGTTGGATTCCGGGACGCTGCCGTGGCGGCATGCCGCACTGTCGGGCTGGATCCTTGACCCGGACCGCAAGAAGATGAGCAAGTCCAAGGGAAACGTCGTCACGCCGATGGGCCTGCTCGACCAGTACAGCCCGGACGCGGTCCGCTACTGGGCAGCCAGCGGACGACCGGGCACGGACACCGCGTTCGACCAGGACCAGATGAAGATCGGCAGGCGGCTGGCGACGAAACTGCTGAACGCGGCCAAGTTCGTGCTCAGCTTCCCCGCGCCGGGAGCGGACGCCCGGGTCACCGACGCACTGGATCTGGCGATGCTGGCGGTGCTGGACGACGTGGTGCGCCAGGCGACTTCGGCACTCGAGGACTTCGAGTACACGGCCGCGCTGGAGCGGACCGAGCGGTTCTTCTGGGTTTTCTGCGACGACTACTTGGAATTGGTCAAGCAGCGCGCGTACGGCGAAGTCAGCGAAGGCAGCGCCGAGTCGGCTCGGCTTGCCCTGCGTACAGCGTTGGACACGATCCTGCGCCTTCTCGCGCCTTTTCTGCCCTACAGCGCGGAAGAGACGTGGTCGTGGTGGCACACCGATTCCGTGCACAAGGCCGCATGGCCTGTGCCGCAGGGAACTTCGGCCGACGGTGTCGCACTCGACCTGGCCAGCTCGGTGATCACGGTGGTGCGCAGGGAGAAGTCGGCCGCGAAACTGTCCATGAAGGCCGCGGTGGACAGCGTGTCGGTGTACGCCCCGGCCGACCAACTCGAGGTCATCAAGTCGATCGGCCCGGACCTACGAGCCGCTGGCAACATCGCCGCACTGGATGTGCGGGCGTCCGATGGCCTACGCGTTGAGGTGAGCCTGGCCGGCGGGTGAGTCCTGCAAGACCTCACGTGCGACGAGGACACCGCCGACGAACGCCACCGGCATGACGATGATCGCCAGAAACGGGATGGCGCACAGCAGCGACGCGGGCACCCCAAGCCCCAGCGCCAGCATGCGGCGCTTACGCATGTGCTCGCGTCGCTGCTTCAACGCCATCCCGCGCAGGTAAAACGGCACACCAACCAGCTCAAGGGCGAGGAACCAGCCCGCGACCAACGCCATCAGCACCGGCACGACGAACTGCCCGAACACCGGGATGAACCCCGCGACGAACAACGGGATCGTGTACAGCAAGGAGAACAGGACCAGGATGATGCCGTCCCGGATGCCCATCCCGAGCAGTCGCCACCACGGCGTCTCCACCGCGTTCGGCACACCGCCCATGTCGTCTTCGACCTTCTCGGCGATGTACTCGTAGAACGGCGCGCCGATGGCCAAGGTCAACGCCGTGCTGCTGAGCAGGGCGATGGAAATCGCGGCCGCGAACAGGGCGACACCGGCGGCGATCCGGACGGTCGTCTGCCACCCGGTGGACCAGTCGTCGGCGAAGGGCGTGACCCACGTGGCGAGCTCGTCGATCCACACCACCAACGCGGCTATCCCGCCGAGCAGCAGCAGCGTGGTCAATACCGCCGGAATGGCCCCGAGCAGGAGCAGCTTTGGCCGTCGCAGCAGGATGCCCAACCCCTGCCCGAACATCCCCACACCTTTGACGAAGTCGCGCACCGGGTATTTGTATCAGTGCCCGGCGCGGCCGATCCGGGCGACGCGACGCAAACGGGACTTTTAGGGGCTCGTGGTCAATGAGGGGTTGGCGCCCCCGCCCGAGGCTGATCCTGGCGTCGCCGGCATGGGAAATCCACTGTGGACTCTTTTGGCGCGGCCTTGCTTGACCGGCGGGGGCGTGCTCCGAGCCGCCTCAGCAGGCGCGCAAACCCAGCCACAGCAAGTCGAACAGCCGCTGGGTGTCGCCTTCCCAGTCCCCCTCGGGGTCGAGGAACATCATGCCGCCCAGCGCGTGCATCACGGTCGTCGGATCAAGTCCCGACCGGACGGTCCCGGCTTCGGTGTTGGCCTGCAGCAGTGTGGACAGTGCGTCGAGGATGGCCTCGTAGGACTTCGCGGCGAAGGCGGCGGGGGAGGTGGTGGCCGCCTGCATGGCCGACGCCAGGCCGCGCTTGGTCATCAGATACCCGGCCAGATGCCCGATCCACAGCCGGAACGCCTGTTCGGGCGGGTTGTCCTTGAGCAGCGTCGGCACCACCTCGACGAGGTTGCGGACCTCGCGCTGGTAGACCGCCATGATCAGCGACTCGGGGGTGGGGAAGTGCCGGTACACGGTGCCCACGCCGACTTCGGCCTTCTTGGCGATCGCGTTGTACGACACCTCGCCGCTCGCGGTCAGCAAGTCCTTCGCGACGGCGATGATTCGCTCGTTGTTGCGCCGGGTATCCGCGCGCCGAGGGCTCACGGATCCCGTGGTCATCGTCCCTCCCGCGCTCGCCGCTGCCTTGCACTCAGCAATGTAGCTCATTGGGGCCCGGACCTGGTGCGTCTCCAGCTCGTTGCTAACCGGATAAGAATCCGGTAGCGTCGTAGATACCGGATAGATATCCGGTTCGCTCCCACCCATCTGGGAAAAGAGATCTGGTGGACATTTCTCTCGAAGTCAATGGCAAGACAGAACAGCTGAGCGTCGATCCCGGCGTCACCCTGCTGGACGCGTTACGCGAGCGGCTCGGGATAACCGGTCCCAAGAAAGGCTGCGACCGTGGCCAGTGTGGCGCATGCACGGTCCACGTGGACGGTCGGCCCGTGCTTTCGTGCCTCACGCTGGCCGCGACAGTGCAACAGCAGGTCACCACGGTGGACGGGCTGGCAGACGGGGACGATCTGCACCCGGTGCAGCAGGCGTTCGTCGACCAGGACGCGCTGCAGTGCGGGTTCTGCACCTCAGGCCAGATCATGTCAGCTGTCGCCGCGGTCGAGCAGGACGTCGAGGACGTGCGCGAGTTCATGTCCGGCAACATCTGCCGGTGCGCGGCGTACCCGAACATCGTCGCGGCCGTCGAGCAGGCAAGGCGGGCCGATGCGACCGTTTGAGCTCACCGCACCTGACACCGTCGAGGCCGCACTGGCCACTGAGGGCACATTCCTCGCGGGCGGTACCACGCTCGTCGATCTGATGAAGCTGAATGTCCTTACGCCGCAGCATGTTCTGGACATCAACGCGCTGCCGCTGCGAGGCATCGACACGACCGACGGCCTGCGCATCGGGGCTCTTGAGCGCATGAGCGACATCGCCAAGCACCCCGGCGTGTACCCGGCCATCTCCAGCGCGCTGCTGCAAAGCGCGTCGCAGCAGTTGCGCAACATGGCCAGCATTGGTGGAAACCTGTTGCAGCGCACCAGGTGCACGTACTTCCGGGACGTGAACACGCCGTGCAACAAGCGTAATCCGGGCAGCGGGTGCTCGGCCATCTCCGGGGTCAACCGGATGCACGCGATTCTGGGCACGAGCGACTCGTGTGTGGCGACGCACGCCAGTGACGTGGCCGTCGCTCTGGTCGCGCTGGACGCACAGATCACGCTGGCCAGCGCGGTGGGCACGCGTACCGTCAAGCTCGACGACTTCTACCGCGTCCCTGGGGACACGCCGCAGGTCGAGAATGACCTTCGGCCCGGTGAGTTGATCACTGAGGTCGTGGTGCCGAAGCTGGACTGGGCGCAGCGGTCGACGTACGTCAAGGTCCGTGACCGGCAGTCCTACGAGTTCGCGCTGTGCTCCGCCGCAGTCGCCTTGGACATCCAGGACGGGCACGTTGCTGACGCCCGTGTGGCTGTCGGTGGCGTGGCCACCAAGCCGTGGCGGCTGGCGGCTGTCGAGGACGCGCTGCGCGGCAAGCCCGCGACCGTCGAGTCTTTCGAACAAGCCGCGTCGATCGCGGCCGACGGGGCAAAGCCGTTGTCGCACAACAGCTTCAAACCAGCGTTGGTGCGGCGGACGGTCGTGCGGGCGCTGATCGAGGGGAGTCGCTGATGCCCAGCAGGATTGACGGCCCGCTGAAAGTCACCGGCCGGGCCAAGTACGGCGCGGACAACGTTCTGCCCGGCACAGCGCACGGTTATGTCGTGCTGAGCACGATCGCCCACGGCGAGATCACGGCCATGGACGTCACCGAGGCCAAGGACGCGCCAGGCGTGATCGGCGTGTACACCCCGCTCGAACCGCTGGTGATGCACCCGGTCCAGATGCCGATGTTCGGCGGCGAGTGGTGGGTTCCCTTGCAGGACAGGGAAGTCGTCTATTACGGCCAGCCGATCGGTTTCGTCGTCGCGGAAACGTTCGAGCAGGCCCGGGACGCGGCGATGACCATCAAGGTCACCTACGCCGAGCGGCCGGCGGCGACCTCGATCGAGGACGGCATGGACACCGCTGAGTTGGCGCCGGTGCCGCCGCGCAATGCCCCGCCCGAGATCGTCGCGCTCGCCGAGGGTGTCGAGTCCATTGAGGACGCGCTGGCGGCCAGCCCGGTCGTCGTCGAAGGCACGTATTCGACCGCGACGCAGCACCATGTCGCGATGGAGCCGCATTCCGCCGTCGCCGTATGGGACACCGATGGCCTGACCGTCTACACCGGAAACCAGGCGGCCATGTTCCCGGCCGCGCAACTGGCGCAGGCGATGGGCGTGGAGGAAGCACGAGTCCGGGTGGTGAACCCGTTCGTCGGTGGTGCGTTCGGTGGCAAGGCCTTCACCTCCGCTCCGGCGTTCCTTGCCGCGGCGGCGGCCCGGGACCTCGGTCGGCCGGTCAAGTCCGCGCTGACCAGGGAACAGGTCTTCACCGCGACCGCGGGCCGGGCCGCGACCATCCAGAAGGTCGCACTCGGCGCGGACCGGGACGGCACACTGATCGCGCTGCGGCACCACTCGTGGTCCAGCACCGGCATCGACCGGGCGTTCACCGAGCCGACCTCGCACGCCACGTCACCTGAGTGGTACGCCACCCAGAACCTTGCCATCACCCAGTGGCGGGTACCACTGAACGTCCCGCCGGTGACCTTCATGCGGGCGCCGGGCGAGGCACCAGGGTCGTTCGCGTTGGAAAGCGCGATGGACGAACTGGCCATCGCACTGGACATGGACCCGATCGAGTTGCGGCTGCGGAACAACTCGACCGGGCCGAGCGGGCACGACCTGAAGTGGTCAAGCAAGTACCTCGACGAGTGCTACCGGATCGGCGCGGATCGCTTCGGCTGGGCGAACCGTGTGCCGGGCGGCCGCGAGGACGGCGACTGGCTGGTCGGAATGGGCATGGCCACGGCCATGTTCCCGGCAGGCCGGTTCCCGACGACGATCAGGATCACATTCCGGGACGACGACACGGCTGAGGTCGCGACCGGCGGTGCCGACCCTGGCACGGGGCTGTTGACCGTGATGGGGTTGATCGGCGCGGAATCACTGGACATCGGCCCGGACCGGGTCAAGCCTTTGCTCGGCGACTCGGTGTTGCCGCCGGGCGGCATGTCCGGCGGGTCGACCGCCACGGCGAGCGTGAGCTCGGCGATCATGATCGCTGCCGCACAGGCGATCGACGACCTGACGGCACTGGCGTCGTCCGCCGGTGCGCCGTTCGAAGGACAGGAAGTGTCCTATGAGGACGGTCGGGTGGTCGCGGGTGAGCGGTCGATGACGTTCGGCGAGCTGCTGCGGGCGACGAACCGCATGTCGATCTCGGCGACCGGGTCGTCGGCGCCGGGCGAGGAGACGACCAAGCACTCGTTCAGCTCGTTCGGTGCGCAGTTCGTCGAGGTCCGCGTGCACAAGTGGACCCGCGAAGCCCGGGTGTCCCGGATGCTCGGCGTGTTCGACGCGGGCCGGATCATCAACGAGAAGGTGGCACGCAGCCAGATCATGGGCGGCATGATCTGGGGCATCTCGGCGGCGCTGCACGAGAGCCTCGACGTCGAGGCGAACGGCCGGTTCGCCAACGCCGACCTGGCCGGCTATCTCGTACCGGTGAACGCGGACATCCCGGAGGTGGACGTCCATTTTGTCCAGTACCCGGACACCCTGCACAACCCGTCCGGGGCCAAGGGAGTCGGTGAGATCGGGGTCGTCGGGATGGCCGCGGCGGTGGCGAACGCGATCTACAACGCCACCGGCATCCGCGTGCGACACATCCCGATCATGATCGAGGATCTGCTGGACTGAAGTTTCTTGATGTGGCTGAACACCATCCCGATCATCGCGGCGGCGACGATCGGGATGGTGGCCCATGACGGGAACGCCAGTAGCCGGGCCCGGAACTTGGCGTCGAACCGGTAGCGCGACTCGACCTGGATCAGCAGGTCGAGCCGGCGCAACGGCGAGACTGCGTGGCTGGTCGAGCACCCCTGTGAAACCCTGTACCACCAAGCCTGTCAGCCGTCGGCTAGTTGTTCACTGTGCGGAAGAAGGCGCGCAGGTCCTGGACGAACAGGTCGGGTTGTTCGAACGCGCCGAAGTGTCCGCCCTTCGCGGGCTCGTTCCAGTAACGGATGTCGGTGAACCGTTTCCCGGCCCATCGCCGGGACGGTCGCTGGATCTCCTTGGGGAACACCGAACACCCCGTCGGCACGTCGATGGTCCCGGTCACCGTGCCGGTGATCCACTCGTCCACCTGGCGGATGCTTTCCCAGTACAGCCGGGCGGATGAGGCGCCCGTGCCCGGCAGCCAGTAGAACATCAGGTTGTCCAGCAAGGCATCCTTGCTGAAGATGTTCTCCGGATGACCGTCGCAGTCCGTCCACGCCCGGAACTTCTCGACGATCCACGCGCACAACATCGCGGGGGAGTCGACCAGTCCATAACCGACTGTCTGCGGCCGGGTCGCGTGCACCCGCGAGTACCCGGATTCCCACTCAGCGGCGTATTCCAGCGTCGCGAGAGCGGCTCGCTCGCGGTCGGTCACATCGTCCACTGTGTCCGGATCGGGCGGTGCGAGCGGCGGCACGAGGTGCATGCCGATCAGGCTTTCCGGGTGCAGCCTGGCGATTTCGGTCGACACGCTCGTACCCCAGTCGCCTCCGGCCGCCCCGAACCTCTCGTAGCCCAATCGTCGCATGAGGACAGTCCACGACTCGGCGATCTTCCCGATGCCCCACCCTTGCCCGGCCGGACGGTCGCTGAAGCCGAAGCCCGGCAGTGTCGGACAGACGACGTGGAACGCGTCCTTGGCTTCGCCGCCGTGCGCGACCGGGTCGGCCAACGGCCCGATCACGTCCTCGAACTCGATGATCGACCCGGGCCAGCCGTGCGTGAGCACCAGGGGCACGGCGTCCGGTTCCGGCGACCGGACGTGCAGGAAGTGAATGCCCAGGCCGTCGATGTCCGTGCGGTACTGCGGTATCGCGTTCAGCCTCGCCTCGGTCGCCCGCCAGTCGTACTGCTCGGCCCAGTACTCGCAGAGCTCACGCAGGTAATTCAGCGGAACACCTTGCGACCAGTCGTCGACCGTCTCCCGTTCCGGCCAGCGCGTCGACCGGAGCTTCGTCCTGAGCTCGGTCAGGTCCTCCTCGGGAACCGCGATGCGGAACGGCTCAACCACGCGGCCTGCCATAGGTTTCGAGCAAGCGCAGCCAGATCTCGTTCATCGTCGGATACGCGGGCACCGCGTGCCACAGCCGCGCGATCGGTACCTGACCGACGACCGCGAAAGTGGCCGCCTGCAGCAGCTCGCTGACGTCCGGGCCGACGAAGGTCACGCCAAGGATGACCGACCGGTCCTCGTCGACGACCATCCGAGCCTTGCCCTCGTACCCGTCGGCGTGCACGCTCGCGCCCGCGACATTGCCGATCTCGTAGTCCACGACGCGGATGTTGTTGTAGCCCGCTTTCCCCGCGGCGTCCGCCGTGAGACCCACCGACGCCACCTCCGGGTCGGTGAAAGTCACCTGAGGCACCGACTCGTGGTCGGCGGTCGCGACGTGCGTACCCCACGGATCCGCGGACACCGGTGCGCCCTTCGCCCGCGCCGCGATGACGTCACCCGCAGCCCGCGCCTGATATTTGCCTTGGTGGGTGAGTAGAGCCCGGTGGTTCACGTCCCCGACCGCGTACAACCAGTCGAAGCCGGAGACCAGCAGCGTGTCGTCGGTTTCCAGCCACTTGCCCGGCGTCAGGCCCACGGTGTCCAGGCCGATGTCCCGGGTCCGCGGGGTCCGGCCGGTGGCCACGAGGACCTCGCTCGCGGTGATCACCGAACCGTCGCCGGTTTCGACCACAACGCCGTTTTCGTTGCGCTGCACGCGTTTGGTCTCGGTGTTGAGCAGCACTGTCGCGCCGAGATCGCGCAGCGCCTTGGTGACCATCTCGCCCGCGAACGGTTCCATCCCGCCGAGCAAGCCGCCGCGAGAGATCAACGTGACGGTCGTGTCGAACCCGGCGTACGCGGTGGCCATCTCGGTCGCGACCACGCCGCCCCCGATGATGACCAGGCTGTCCGGGGTCTGACGGGCGCTGGTGGCGTCACGGCTCGTCCACGGGTTCGCGGCGCGCAGCCCTTCGATGTCCGGGACGAACGCGTCCGAACCCGTGGCGATCGCGACGGCGTGTCTGGCCGTCAGCACGGTCTCGGAACCGTCCGACGCGGTGACCGTGACCTCCTTCGTGCCGGTCAGCCGGCCGAACCCGCGCACGAGCGTGATACCCGCGCTCGCAACCCACTCCGCCTGACTGTCGTCGTTCCAGTCGTGGGTGAAGGAGTTCCGGCGAGCCAGGACGGCCTGCACGTCCAGCTTCCCGGTCACGGCCTCGGCGGCGCCGGGAACGTGCCGGACCGCGCGCAGGACAGCGGCGGAGCGCAACAGCGCCTTCGACGGCATGCACGCCCAGTACGAGCATTCACCGCCGACGAGCTCGTGCTCGACTAGGGCGACCGTCAGCCCACCTTGAACGGCACGGTCAGCGACGTTCTCGCCGACCGCTCCGGCGCCCACCACGATGAGGTCGTACACGTAGCGTCCCTCTTCTCAGTCCAACGATCTGACGATCCGGTAGCCGGATTCGCGCAGCTTCTGCGTCATGTGCTCCGCGTACCACTCTGGCCATTCCTCGTCGTACTCGCCACCCAGCTGTGCTTCCTCGTACTCGCCGTGCGCCGCGGCCGCCTTCTTGAGCATGACCAGCAGGACGTCGGTCACGTCATCGTCCGGGAGCACGGACTTTCACCTCCTGGAGGACCCAGCCGTTGCCGTCAGCGTCGTGGAAGACCGGGAAGATGTCGAGGCCCACCCGGGCCAGCTCGTCGCGGGTCGCCACGATGTCGTCGACGATCAGATGCAGCCCCCGCGTCGATCCCGGTTCGGTGGTCGTGACACCGTCACCGAAGATGATGGAGCACTCCGAGCCGGGCGGAGTCAGCCGCACCACCCGGAACTTTTTGCCGGGCACCGGGAAGTCGGCGTCCAGCCGGAAGCCCAGCCCTTTCGTAGAACGCCTTTGAGACGTCCACATCGGACACCGGCAGCACCAGAACCTCGAGTTTCAGCTTCATGGCTGATCAGGATTATCGGTCCGCCCCGGCCGCCGCAAACCCGGGAAATGGCTGCTGACCTGCGACATCAACAATCTGACAATGTGCCGTACACTCTGTACCTACTAGTATGTACACTGCTCGGGTGGACACCAGGGAGCGGCTGATCGAGAGCACTCGTGAACTGCTGTGGGAGCGTGGCTACGTCGGGACGAGCCCGAAAGCGATCCAGGCGCGCGCGGGTGCGGGCCAGGGCAGCATGTACCACCACTTCAGCGGCAAGCCGGACCTGGCGCTGGCCGCGATCAGCCGGAACGCCGAGGAAATGCGGGACCGCGCCGAGGCCGCTTTCACCCAGCGCGGCACAGCCTTGGAGAGGATCACGGCCTACCTGCGGCGGGAACGCGACGCGCTGAAAGGCTGTCCGGTCGGCCGGCTGACGCAGGATCCGGACGTGATGACCGACGAAGCCCTGCGCAAGCCGGTGGAAGTCACGTTCGCCTGGTTGATCGACCGGATCGCCGGGCTGCTGGCCGAGGATCTCGATTCGCGGTTGGACCCTCGGGCAACGGCGACGGCGTTGGTCGCGGTACTGCAAGGCGGCTACGTGCTCGCGCGAGCCGCCGGGTCGGCAGATGTGTACGCCCACGCCATCAACGGGGCGCTCGGTCTGCTCGCTGCTCATATCTCTGTGGAAAGGAACTGACGTGCCCTTAGTTCGGATTGACGCGTTGCACGCGGACAAAGACCGGCTCGAGGCGATCGGGCGGGCTGTCCATGAGGCGATGGTGGACGCGATCGGCATTCCGGCCGATGACGTGTTCCAGGTTCTGACCAGCCACGACGGTGTCCGCAGCATGATCCGCTACGACAGCGGCTACCTTGGCGTGCCACGGGACGACGGCATCGTCTTCATTTCCATCACGTTCCGGTCCGGCCGGACGACCGAGCAGAAGGTGGCGCTGTACAAGCGGATCGCCGAACTCGCCGAGCAGCACGCCGGAGTCGAACCACGCAATGTGCTCGTGAATCTCGTTGAAAACCAGTCAGCGGATTGGTCGGCCGGCAACGGGGTGGCGCAGTACCTCGGGTGAGGACGGTGGCACACTTCTGCCATCTTGGCCCGAAATGTCCAGTTGGGACTGACATCGATGTCGGCCCGCGAAATTCTTGTCTACTTTGTCTTCTTGACCAGGACGCCTGCGGCGCAGAAGCTACCTGGCAACGTTGTCAGGGGATCTGATCGGAGCTCGCAATGGCGCACGACAACGGCGGCGGTGTGTCCCGACGCCAGGTGTTGACTACCGGACCCGGTCTGCTCGCCGGCTTCGGCCTGAGCACCATGCTGCCGGGTGTCGCCTCAGCTGCTCCTGATACCCAACAAGCCGTCACCGACCTCGCACTGTTCCGTCCGGTGACTGTCTCGTCCACTGACTATGCGGCCACGCCGGCCGAGTTCGCTGTGGACGGTCTGGCGCAGGTCGGTGTGCGGGGTTCGGGCTGGCGTGCGGCCCAAGGCGACTCGCAGTGGATCATCGTGGACCTGCAGGGCCGCTGTGACGTCAGCTCGGTCGTGCTCACCTTCGAGGCCAAGCCCGGCGACGGCCCGTTCGACGCCAACGGCGCGCGCGACAGGACACTGGGCGACGAGATCCAGTCCAGCTACGCCACGATCTTCGACCTGGACGTCTCGGAGGACGGCCGGACCTGGCGGACGGTCTACCGGACCGAGTCCGGCACTGGGGGAGTGGTCACCATCCCGCTGACGCCCAGCGTCCGGACCCGGTGGGTACGGTTCTCGGCGTCGCGCCGCTCCACGACCAACCCATTGGGCCTCAACGGTTTCCAGGTGTACGGCACGACCAGGGACAACCGGCCCGCGGTGCGTGGCTGGACGAACTGGCCGATCCGGGACCATGACAACCCGCCAGCGCTGACCGTGGCGGCGGATGGGTCGGTGCCGATCGAGTCCGGCTGGGTGCTGACCATGCAGGACTTCGCGCCCAGCACTGACGGCGCCGTGCTGTCGGGCCCATCTGTCGACACGCGTGGCTGGGTACCCGCGACCGTGCCGGGCACAGTGCTCGCCTCGCTCGTCGAGCAGGGCCACCTGCCGGACCCGGTGTACGGCATGAACAACCTGAAGATCCCAGAAGCCCTGTCCCGGCACTCGTGGTGGTACCGGCGCACCTTCACCGTACCCCGCGGTCTGGACACCAGCGCCGGCCGCTATGTGTGGCTGGAGTTCGACGGGATCAACCACGAAGCGGAATTCTGGCTCAACGGAGCCAAAATCGGGTCCATGGTGTCGCCGTTCGGCCGATCCGCGCTGAACGTGACCGCGGCCCTGCGCCGCACCGGCGACCAGAACCTCGCCGTGAAGATCTCGCCGATGCCCTACCCGGGCAGCCCTGGCGACAAAGGCCCGCGCGGCGAGGCGTGGGTCAGCGCCAACACCACGATGTTCAAGAACTCGCCCACATACCTGGCGGCGTCCGGATGGGACTGGATGCCCGCGGTCCGCGACCGTGCCTCGGGCATCTGGAACCACGTCCGGCTGCGGTCGACCGGTGCCATCGTGGTCGGTGACCTCCGCATCGACACCGTCCTGCCGAACCAGTCCACGGCTGAAGTCACCATGACTGTCCCGGTCCGCAACGTCGCTCCGACCGCGCAGCGCACGACCGTGACCGCGGCATTCCACGGGATCACGGTCAGCTCGACGGTGACCGTGCCCGCAGGCGAGGAAGCGGCGGTCGTGTTCGCGCCGAACACGCACCCACAAATGCGGATTCAGAGTCCGAAACTGTGGTGGCCCAACGGGTACGGCGACCCGACTCTGCACGATCTGACCGTGACCGCGGCGATCGGCAGTACGGTCAGCGACCGCAAGACGCAGAAGATCGGTATCAGGCAGATCCAGTACCAGTACGACATTCCGATCACGATCGTCGACGGCCGCGCCGAGCAGAAGGTCGACTTCCCGGTCCAGCAGGCCCGGTACGTCCGCATGCAGGGTGGCAGGCGGGCCACCAGCTGGGGCTTCTCGCTGTGGTCGATGTCCGTTGTGGACAGCAAAGCCGCGGATACCGACTTGGCCTTGAACAAAACCGCGGACGCGTCGTCCGCGGCGGACGGCACCTCGCCCGGCAACGCATTCGACGGCAACCCTGGGACGCGCTGGACTTCCAACTACCAGGACAACGAGTACCTCCAAGTCGACTTGGGCGCCGTGGTGCCTTTCGATCGGGTCGTGCTGACCTGGGAGACGGCCTACGCGGCGACCTTCAAGATCCAGGTCTCCCAGGACGGCCGGACCTGGACCGATGTCTCCACAGTGGACAACGCGCCCAAGCCGCTGATCATCATCGTCAACGGGGTCAAGGTGTTCGCCCGTGGCGGTAGCTGGGGCTGGGACGAACTGCTGCGCCGGATGCCCGCCGCACGCGTCGATGCCGCGGTGGCACTGCACCGGGACATGAACTTCACCCTGATCCGGAACTGGGTCGGCTCGTCCTACCGCGAAGAGCTCTTCCAGGCGTGCGACAAGTACGGAATCCTGCTGTGGAACGAGTTCTGGCTCGGCTGGTCCTACGATCCGGCCAACCACGACACGTTCTTCGCACAGGCCAAGGACACTGTGCTGCGCTACCGTTCACACGCCTGCGCGACCGTGTGGTTCGGGTGCAACGAAGGCACCCCGCCCTCAGACGTCGACAAGGTCCTGCGCGAGATCGTCACGAGTAACACCGACATGCTGTACCAGCCCAACTCGGCGAGCGGCGCGATCACCGGCGACGGTACGTACCGCTGGCTGGACCCACGCCAGTACTTCACCGGTGAGGCCACGGGCGGGAAAGCCGGGTTCTGGAGCGAGATCGGCCTGCCGACAGTGTCCGTTGTGGAGAGTATGCGCAACCTGGTCGGTCCAGGTGAATCCGGCTGGCCGATCGGTGGTGTGTGGTACATGCACGACTGGTCCACGAACGGAAACCAGCAGCCGCAGGGATACCAGGGCGCGATCGACGCCAGGCTCGCCCCGTCGACCAGCCTGGCCGAGTTCTGCCGCAAAGCCCAGTTCGTCAACTACGAGAGCATGCGCGCGATCTTCGAGGCGTGGAACTCCAAGCTGTGGAACGACGCCACCGGCGTCCTGCTGTGGATGTCCCATCCGGCATGGCACAGCACGGTCTGGCAGACCTACGACTACGACATGGACGTCAACGGCAGCTACTACGGCTCCCGGAAGGGCTGTGAACAACGGCACATTCAAGCCAACCTGCAGACCTGGCAAGTGATGGCCGTCAACCACACAGGAACAGCCTTGACCGGTGTGACGGTCAAGGCGCAGCTGCACGGACTGGACGGCAAACCCATTGGCGCGCCACAGGAACAGAAGATTGACGTCGCGCCGACGTCGGCTACGTCCGCGTTCACCGTGCCGTTCGAGGACGCGCACCCGGCCTTCCACCTACTGCGCCTCACCATGACCGACGCGCGCGGTGCTCTCGTTTCCGAGAACACGTACTGGCGCTACCGCACGGACTCCTCCATGCGTGCGCTCAACCAGCTGTCCTACACGCAACTCTCGGTGAGTCTGGACTCCACAAGGGACGGATACTCGGCAACCGTCCGCAACACGGGCAAGACCGTGGCCGCGATGGTCCGGCTGTCGCTGCGGGAACGCAACGGGACTGATCGTGTACTGCCGACCTTGTACGGCGACAACTACTTCTGGATGCTGCCGGGGGAAAGCCGGACAGTCACGATCAACCCGCAGCGCTCGGTCAGCCATCCCCGTCTGCTGGCCGAGGCGTACAACAGCGCACCGAAGCTGAGCTAGTCCTGTCAGGACCAGTCGTCGTACCGGGTCTCGGCGAGGTGTCCGTCGGGACCCGGTACCAGCTCCTCGTGGATGAGCGTGCCGAAGTAGCGCGCGGTCGGGTCGGAGACGACCTTACGCGGGTCGTTGTCGCGGGCAAGCGCCTTGCGGGCGAACTCGGCCATCCCGAACTTCTCCGGCCCGCCGATCTCGAAGAAGCCGTTCAGCGGCGCGCTCACGGTGGCCTTGGCGACCATCCTGGCCACGTCGTCGGACGCGATCGGCTGGACAGCGCCGTCGGACAGGCGCACGACGCCGTCCTGGGTCGCCCAGTCGGCGATGGACTTGCCGAACTCGAAGAACTGGGTGGAGCGAACGATGGTGAACGGCACGCCCGACTCCCTGATCAGCTTCTCCTGCGCGACCTTGGCCCGCAGGTAGCCGCTCTCCGGCAGCCGGTCGGCGCCGACGATCGACAGCGCGACGTGGTGGCGCACGCCGGTCTCCTGCTCGACGGCGAGCTGGTTCTCCGTCGAGGTCGTGAAGAAGTTCATCACGTCCTCGTCGGCGAACGACGGCGAGTTGGAGACGTCGAGGACGACGTCCGCGCCGACAAGGGCCTCCTTGAGGCCTTCGCCGGTGAGGGTGTTCACCCCCGACTGGGGCGACGCCGCGACGGCCTCGTGGCCGTGGCTGGTCAGGTTGGCGATGACCTTGGAGCCGATCAGGCCGGATCCGCCGATGACGACGATCTTCATGGTGTGCCTTTCGCTGGTGTCTCGCTGTGTCGGAGCGGGTCACCAGCTAGGACAAGACCGGCCCGCGGTTTGTGACACCTCAGCCGAAGGCCGCCAGCTTGTCCGGGTTCATCATCCAGAGCAGCTGGTCGATGCCGTTGTCCGACGCGGTGACACTGAGTACGCAGTAAATGTGGCCGTCTCGCCTGAGCACGGCCGCCGGCTGGCCGTTGACCTCCGCCCACGTGATGTCCGCGCCGGTCCAGAAGGTGTTCGAGTAGGCCTTGATGACCTTCGCCACCACCAGCCTGCCGACCACCGGCACCTTGGAGGCGCCGCGGACCGTGCCGTTGCTGTCGGCGTAGCTCACGACATCGGCGGCGAGCAACTCCTCCAGCTTGGCCATGTCCCCATCCTTGGCGGCGGCCACGAACGCCGTCAGCAACCTCTTCTGCTCCGCCGCGCTCACCGGCGTCCGGCGTTCGGCGGCGAGATGCTTGCGTGCCCGGCTGACCAGCTGGCGCGCCGACGCCTCACTGACCTGGATGATCTCGGCGATCTGTGGATACGGATAGTCGAACGCCTCCCGCAGCACGTACGCGGCCCGTTCGGTGGGCGTGAGCTTCTCCAGCAGAACGAGCACGGCGATCTGCAACGCAGCGTCCCGCTCAGCTCCCAACTGCGGATCGGCCGAGGTGTCGACGGGCTCGGGCAGCCACGGCCCGACGTAGGTCTCGTGCCGTGCCCGGGCGGTCTGTCCCGCGTTGATCGCCAGCCGGGTGGTGACCGTCGCCAGGAACGCAGCGGGGTTCTTCACCTCGTCGTGGTCGTAGTTCTGCCAGCGCAACCAGACCTCTTGCAGCAGGTCTTCCGCGTCAAGCGCGCTGCCCAGCATGCGGTACGCGATCCCGAACAGTCGCGGGCGTACTTCCGAGAACAACTCCAGCGCCACCGTACTCACAGTCACCACTGTAAACACGGACACGGGCTGTGCGCCCGCTATGCGCGTGTGAACCGCATTGCGCCGTCGTCGATCTTGCCGAAGCGGAGGTTCACGACGTCGTGGGCGTAGCTCATCCCGAGTTGCCATGGTGCCCGGGACCCGGCTTTGGGGAACTCGTGGATCGCGCGCAGCACGTAGCCCGCCTGGAAATCGAGCAACGGCTGCTCGGTCACGGTCGGGTCGTCGTTGGCCGGCACGCACCGGGAGTAGCCGTGGGCGTCCATGTGCCGCAGCAGACGGACGACGTACTCGCTGACCAGGTCGGCCTTCAGCGTCCACGAGGCGTTGGTGTAGCCGATGGTGAACACGAAGTTCGGCACACCGCTGAGCATCATTCCCTTGTACGCCATGGTTTCGGGCAGTTTCACGTCATGGCCGCCGACGATCAGCCGGATGCCGCCGAAGGCCAGCAGGCGCAGCCCGGTCGCGGTGACCACGACGTCCGCGTCCACTGTGGACCCGGACTTGAGCCGGATCCCGGTCGGCGTGAACTCCCGGATGTGGCCCGTCACGACCGACGCGCGTCCCCGGCGGATCGCGCGGAAGAGGTCACCGTCCGGGGCCAGGCACAGTCGCTGGTCCCAAGGCTGGTAGCGCGGGTTGAAGTGGGTGTCGATGTCGTAGTCGGGCGGCAGTTGCCTGGCGGCCGCCTTGCGCAGCAGGGACTTCACCAGGCTTGGGCGGCGACGGCTGAGCTGGTAGATCAGGGTGGCCACGGCGACGTTCTTCCATCGGGTGATGGAGTACGCGCGGCGGTTGCCCAGCAGCTTGCGCAGCCGGTTGGCGATCTTGTCCTCACCCGGCATCGCGGCGATATACGTGGGGGAGCGCTGGAGCATGGTCACGTGCTCGGCATCGGAGGCCATCGCCGGAACAAGCGTCACGGCGGTCGCCCCGCTGCCGATCACGACGACCTTCTTGTTCTTGTAGTCCAGGTCCGCCGGCCAGTGCTGCGGATGGACCACGGTCCCGCCGAACTGGGATATCCCGGGGAATTCGGGCGTGTGCCCAGCTTCGTAGTGGTAGTAGCCCGTGCACAGGTACAGGAACGATGTGGTGAGCTGGACCGGTTTGCCGTTGTGTTCGGCGTCGACTGTCCACTTGGAGTCCGCTGTGGACCAGGATGCCTGGACGACCCGGTGGCCGAACCGGATGTGCCGGTCGATGCCCGCGTCGGCCGCGGTTTCCCTGATGTACTCGAGGATCGACGGTCCGTCCGCGATGGACTTCGCCTGGGTCCACGGCCGGAACCGGTAGCCGAGAGTGTGCATGTCGGAGTCCGAGCGCACCCCGGGATACCGGAACAGGTCCCATGTGCCGCCGATGGCTTCGCGGGCTTCCAGGATCGCGTACGTCCGGCGGGGGAACGCCGAGTGGATGTGGTGCGCCGCACCGATACCGGACAGCCCGGCACCGATGATCAACACGTCGACATGCTCGGTGGTCACTCCGACTCCTCTTGCCGGGCCCGGATCTTGGCCTGGACGCGGGCCAGCACAGGGAAGTAGTGCGTCGGCGCGACCCTGGCCAGGAAATCGAACACGTACGCGTCCGGGCCGACCAGGACGCGGGCCTTGCCGCGTTCGACACCGCGGTGGATGATCTCCGCGGCCTTGTCCGCCGATGTCATGGCGATGTTCTGGAACTGGGCGGCCAGCACCTCCTTGGTCCGGCCGCGGCCCTCGGGATCGACCGGGAACCGTCCATTGCGGACGATGTTCGTGTCGATCCCGCCCGGATGCACGTTGACCGCGCTCACGCCGGTGCC
Organism: Rhodococcus rhodnii; assembly: GCA_000720375.1. GTDB lineage: Bacteria > Actinomycetota > Actinomycetes > Mycobacteriales > Pseudonocardiaceae > Kibdelosporangium. Next base: position 382,957 of record JOAA01000009.1, read on the forward strand.
ACGAAGTTCCTGGCGCAACGAGTCGGTGAAGCCCCGGACGGCGAACTTCGAGGCGCAGTAAGCACTTTGCGTCGGCATGCCGAGCAGGCCGAACACACTGGAGGTGTTCACGATGACGCCCTCGTCCTGCTCGACGAGAATCGGCAGGAACGCGCGCGTGCCGTTGACCACGCCGTGGAAGTTGATGCTGTGCAGCCAGTCGTCGTCCTCGGGAATGGCGTCGATGACACGCGACGATGTCGCGACGCCCGCGTTGTTGAACACCGCGGCCAGCGGAGCCGTCAGCCAGTCACGTACTTCCTCGGCGAACCGCCGCTGGTCGGCGGCGTCGCTGACGTCCATCACCCGCGTGAGCACCGGCCCGGACAGCGAGGCCGCGGTCTTCTCCAGTTCGGCCTCGTCCACGTCGGCGATCGCGACCGGTGAGCCCAGCCGGGACAGTCGCTGGGCCAGGCTCCGGCCGATGCCGGAGGCGGCGCCGGTGATCATCACGGGCCGGCCGGTGAGCTTAGGAAGTCGACGCATCAGTCCTCCTGGCGTGCTTGTCGATGAGATCGAGCAGCACCGGCCAGGCCCCGGTTGGCAAGTCGTGGCCGAGACCTTTGATGCTTTCCAGCCGCGAACCCGTGATCGCCCGAACCGTCGCGGCGCCACCGGTCGGATTGACCATCCGGTCCCGATCACCGTGGATCACCAGCGTGGGCGCGGTGATCCGGCGCAGCGACGGCGTGCGGTCACCTGAGCGGAAGATCGCCGCGAGCTGCCTGGCCACGCCGCTGGGCGAGGGATCACGATCCCACGCGGTTCCGGCCTGCTCGCGGACCCATGTCTCGTCGAACGGGAAACCGTGCGACCCGATGTGCCGGAATATCCGGATGGACCGGTCGATCGCTTCCTGGCGGGTTCGTCCGGGTCTGCCCGCCATCAGCAGCCACGTGGACAGTGCGGGGCGACCCACGCGGCGTGCGCCGGTCGTGGACATGATCGAGACGAGAGTGCGGACGCGTTGCGGGTTCAGGGCAGCCACGGTTTGCGCGATCATCCCGCCCATGGACACCCCGACGAGGTGCGCGGATTCGTAGCCGAGCGCGTCGAGCAAACCAACGGTGTCCGTGGCCATGTCGGTGAGGTCGTACTGCTGTGCGGGCCAACGGCGCATCACGGTCGCGATTGGACTGGACGGCCGGAACCGCATGTGCGTCGATTCGCCGACGTCACGGTTGTCGAACCGGACGACGCGATAGCCACGGTCCGCCAGTTGTTCGCAGAATGCCGTGGGCCAGCTGTGCAGTTGCATGCCAAGCCCGGCTATCAGCACCATCGGCTCGGCGGACTCGTCGCCGAACTGTTCGTAGGCAAGGGAAATTCCGCGACCAACGTCCACTGCGCTCACGCCTGGGCTCCCGCGGTGGTCTCGACCGGTGACTTGGATGACTTGGCCCGGCGGCGCACGATCGCGAGGCCGCCTTGTTCCGGAGCGTTGGCCACGCCACGGGAGTGCCACCGCTCGCCCGGCTCCGCGGTGGGCAGCACGGTGAAATCACGCAGCATGGTGCGCAGTACGACGTTCATCTCCATGTTGGCGAACGCGGCGCCGAGGCAGCGCCTGGTGCCGCCGCCGAACGGGATCCATTGGTAGAAGTCGGGTTTCTTGTCCAAGAAGCGGCCAGGGTCGAAGGTGCGCGGGTTTTCGAATACGGCCGGGTTGGCGTGGATCAGCGCGATGCTTACGATGATCGTGTAGCCCTTGGGCAGCGTCCAGGGGCCCAACCGCATGCTGTCGGCCTTGACTTGGCGGCCGACCAGGTCGATGACCGGGCGGATCCGTTGGACCTCCAGGATTGTCGCTTCACGCAGGGCTTTCTCGCCCGCGTCCACTTCGGCGACCAGGTCGTTCAGGACCGCTGGGTGACGGCGAAGTCGCTCGACCGCCCACGCCAGCGTCGTCGCCGTGGTCTCGTGCCCGGCGGTCAGCAGCGTGAGCAGCTGGTCGGCGACATCGCTGTGGCTCATCGGCGATCCGTCGTCGTAACGGCTCTGCAGCATCATCGCGAGGACGTCGTCGCGCCCGTCGAGGTCGTCCGCCTTGGCGATCAGCCGCTCGATGATCGCGTCGTACTCGCGGCGCATCGCCCAGAACTTGCGCCAAGGGCCCCACTTTCCTTGGGGCAACGGCATTACCGCCAGCCGGGAGCCCAGGGCGACGAATTTGGGCAGCAGTTCGCGCAGCTCGTCGAACTCGGCACCTTCGGCGCCGAACACCGCGCGCAGGATGGCGTTGAGGGTGATCCGCATCATCGACGGCAGCACCGGGAACGGCTGGTTCTCCGGCCACGAGGCCAGTTCGCGGACCGTCTCCTCTTCGATGATCTTCTCGTACGCGACCAGGCGACGGCCGTGGAACGGCGGAACCAGCAGCTTGCGCTGTTTCTGGTGGTTCTCACCGCGCAGCGCGAACATCGAGCCGGGCCCGAGCACCCGGCCGAGGTCCCGGTCGATGTTGTCCAGCACGTCGGTGCCGGTCGTGAAGACCTGCTTGATCTGGGTGGGATCGCTGATCACCACGGCCCGGCCGAAGATCGGCACGTTGATGGTGAACGCGTCGCCGTAGCGCTCACGCAGCCGCCGCATGCCGCGCTGCGGCTTGGTCCACGCGTAGAGACCTTGGACGATGCGCGGAGCGGTGGGGCCTGGAGGGAGCGTCATCGGTTTCCTTCCCGCCGTGGTACGTCACCGTACCGAACCGACGGTACGCGCATGTACCACCCGGTTTCAAGAGATATCGTGATAGGCGTGACGACTGTTGAGGACACCTTCCGGCAACGCCTGCTCGACGGCCTTGCCGCCGCGATAGTTCAGGACGGCTACCGCGCCACGACAGTCGCCGACATCGTGCGCAGGGCCAAGACCTCGCGGCGGACCTTCTACGAGCACTTCACCAGCAAAGAGGAGTGCTTCGCGGCGCTGCTGACCGAGGCGAACGCCGAGATGATCCGGTACATCACGGCGGCGGTGGATCCGAAAGCGCCATGGCAGCGCCAGATCAGGCAGGCTGTCGAGGCATGGATCGCGTGCGCGGAGTCGACGCCGGCGATCATGGTCAGCTGGATCCGTGACCTGCCGTCACTCGGCTCGGCGTCCCGCCAGCTGCAGCGCGGCATGATGGACGCGTTCATCGACATGGTGCAGTCCCTGACGGACACCGAGGAGTTGCGTGCCGCGGGAGTCCGCCCGGTGTCCCGCCAGGAGGCGATCATCCTGCTCGGCGGGCTACGCGAGCTGATCGCGACGACCGTCGAGGACGGCGGCCGCCCGTCGGACATCTCGGAGGTCGCGGTTCGTTCGACTCTGGCCCTGCTTGGCCCGGCAAGCAGCTAAGGTGCCGGGGATATGGAGAAGTCCCCATCTCCGGCCCGCCGACGGCTGCTGATTGCGCTCGCCGCGGCGATTGTCGTGGTGGGCGCGGTGGTCGTCCTGCAACTGGCTTCGTCTGACGACACCAGTCCAACGGCCGCACCGCCCTCGACGGCGGTGCTTCATGTTGGCGGCAGCGCGGAGGCGCGCGCGTACGCGTGCGCGGCGTCGGGTGTGGACGCGGACAAGACCTGCGAGCGAATGGCCATGGACTACATGCGTCGGACGCAGCTGACCGCGCAGCAGCGGGCGGAAATCGCGGACAAGTCCGCTGAAGTGCGGTCTTTGCTGCCGCCTTTGCCTTCACGGGCGCCGACGTGCCCGACTCCTGGCGGCCCGTGCCGGATGAACGCCGGTCCGATCGATGCTGAGTACGTCGCCAAGGCATGGTCCACGGTTTTCCGTGCTGGGTATGAGGATGCGGTGATACGCCTTGCCCGTGCGGACGATCCGGCCCCGCCAGGCACGATGGTTTATGGGATACCGGTCGGTTCCGGCTGCGTCGTTGGATATCGCAGCGACAGCGGCGACAGCGGCAACGTTGCCGGAGTGTTGCCAGAGGGCGGTTGTCTCGCACCGTAGAACAACGCGTGACCTGCGTATGGACCGCTTTCTCCTAGGTAAGCATCGGAGCAAGCCGGTTAGCTGGTGCCATGACGATGCCAACGCTTCCAATCAGGCTCGGTGAGCGCCCGAAAACCGGACCTGAGGTGCCGCACGTGCAACTCACACAGCTTGGGCCGCAGGCGATTCGAGACGAACTGACCCAGTGGATGTCCGGACGCTTTCCCGCGACAGTGACCGGACCGAGTGAGATCTCCGATCCGGCCAAGATGCGGCCGTGGATCGCGGCCACGTTCCCGGACGCGCCAGTCGCTGATGACATCCCCGTTGAGAAAGCGACGGCGTTGTTCCTGGACGGTGTCGATCCCGCCCCTGGTGCCGTGTTGTTGCCGCCCAGCTTGACCTTGGAGTTCGCCCACATCCACCCGGACGGCAGCCTGCACGTGGCGCTGTTGGCCGAGGACCGGCACGAGGTGCTCGACAAGGGCTGGGGTGAACCACATCCGTTGTTCTCGCCGCAGGTGAACGTGGTCATGGTCTACAGTCCTCGGACCTCGGACGAACTTCACGTCGCGCAGACCGTTCTCGAGGCGTCCTACCGATACGCGGCGGCCGACCCCGTTGCGATTCGGGCGTGATCTTGCTTCCCTGGTAGTTCCCAACGAGGACTGATCGGGGTGGGTCAATGACGACTCGACGTGAGCCAACCGACGTGACCGACCGGTTTCCAGCAAAACACCTGGCACGCCCGCAGATCAGGCAACTGCCGGAACCGCCGGCGTCCACCTGGCGGATCATCGGCCCAGGCGTGATCGCGGCAGGCGTCGGGCTGGCGTCCGGTGAGTTCATCCTCTTTCCCTACATCGCCTCGCAGGTCGGCCTGGTCTTCGTCTGGGCGGCGCTGGTCGGCGTGGTCACCCAGTTCTTCCTGAACATGGAGATCGAGCGCTACACGCTGGCCACCGGCGAGACCGCGCTGACCGGGTTCAGCCGGTTCTGGCGGCACTGGGGCCTGGTGTTCGCGCTGCTGACGTACCTCGCCAACATCTGGCCGGGATGGGTAACGAGCTCGGCGAGCATGGTCACCTACCTGTGGGGTGGCAACGTCCGCTGGATCGCGATCGGCATGCTCATCGCGATCGGGCTGATCCTCACTCTCGCGCCGATCGTCTACGTCGCACTGGAACGCGCCGAGATGCTCAAGGTGGCGATGGTGCTCGTGCTGGTCGTCGTCGGCGCGGCGTTCGCGATCACGGCGGACGCGTGGAGCGCCCTGCCGCAGATCGTCACGGAGGCAAGCGTGCCGGTCGAGCCGCTGGGGTTCGCGTTGCTGCTCGGCGCGCTGGCGTTCGCGGGCGCGGGCGGAGGGCAGAACCTGGTGCAGAGCAACTGGATCCGCGACAAGCAGTTCGGCATGGGCCGTTACGTCCCGCGCATCGCCAGCCCGGTGACGGGCAAGCCCGAAGCCGCGCCGAGTACCGGTTTCATCTTCGAACCGACTCCGGACAACCTGAGCCGGTGGCGGTCGTGGTGGCGGCTGGCCAACCGTGAGCAGTTGTACACCTTCGTGCTCATCACGTTCGTGTCGATCCTGTTCACGTCGTTGCTGGCGTATTCGACCGTGTACGGCAAGCCGGGCCTATCCAACAGCATCGGTTTCCTGCGTGTCGAAGGAGAACAGCTCAACGCGGCGGTCGGCGGCTGGTTCGGTGCGTTCTTCTGGTTCGTCGGCGCGTTCGCGTTGTTCGCCGCGGCACTGGGCATCGTGGACTACACGAGCCGGCTGGCCGCCGACGTGATCAAGACCGCCTATGCCCGGCAGGCCAAGGAAAGCTCGCTCTACTTCGGCCTTGTCTGGGCACTGGTGCTGGTCGGGTGCGTCGTGTTGCTCGCCGGGTTCGACCAGCCGTTGGTGCTTCTGGTGGTGTCCGCCTGTGTCGGTGGGCTGATGATGTTCATCTACTCGGTGCTGTTGATCGTCCTCAACCGCCGGGTGCTGCCGGCGGAAATCCGGATCACGTGGCCACGGATGGCCGCGCTGGGCTGGTCCATCGGCTTGTTCGGCGTGCTGTCGGTACTGACCCTCATCACACAGGGTGCCAAGCTGTTCGGGGGCTGACCTTGTAGTCCAGCAAAGCGGCCACCCGCGAGGGGTTGACGAGCAAGTCGCGCCACGAGTACACGGCAACGCCATCCGCGTCAGCCGAAGCCCGCAGCGCGGCAACCCAGTCAGCGTCGGTGATCTCGCGCGCTCGATTCCCGGCGGCGTACTCGGGTTCGAGATACTCCGCTCCTGCTTGCAGACACGCCAGCAGCGTGCGGTTTGTCTTGGCTCGGGCGTCCGCGATCCGGCGTGGGATCCACGTGGCGGGATCCCGTCGCTGGATCTGGTAGTAGAACATCAGCTCGTAGTGGTCGATCGACGCGTCCAGATCGCCGAAGCGTTGCGCCAGAACCTCTTCGACCGCGTTGCCGAAGTCGTCCGTGCCCAAGCCGAACCCGTTGAGCAGAACTGTGATCCCGGGATCGACGGCCAGTGCCGCCGCGCGCAACACCGCCGCGGCCTGCGCGATCACGCCGCATTTCCACGCGGTCCACACCGACCGCAACTCACTGAGCAGGACTTCCGGCCGCCGCTCGCAATGCCCGGTCTCCTCGGCGAACCGGTCGAGGCACCGGTGGCAGAAGCAGTACTCGGCGATGTCCGACCGGGCGGTCTCCGGCATCCACAGCTCCCAGAATCCCGGGAACCGGATGAACGACAGGAAGATCCCGTCCGGCCGCAGCCGGTCGACCACTTCGGCGATCCGTTCGGCCTTGCGTGCCAAGTACTTCCGGTCCGAGGGGCATACGCCGACGTACCACCCCGATGGCTGGAAGACCTGCCCGTGCTGGTCGATCGGGCGCAGCGAAGGATGGGCAGCGAAGGACTCGGGGTCGAAGAACACCGATGTGGACTCGTAGACCACGATCCCGTGTTCACCCAGCGCGTCCCGGAATCCTTTGTCGCTGTAGGCGCCGTCTGGCGGTTGCTGGTCGACCGCGCTGCCCGGCAACGGGTCGATCTGGTTCTGGATGAGGGCCCAGTCCACGCCGTGGCTTGCCATCGTGTCCGCTGCCTGATCCATGGTCAGGCCGTGGATGTTGCTCCAGTCGTAGCCGTACGCCTTCATCACGACAATCCGGCTCATGGCAACCGGTATAGCGGTCAATGACGGCGGTGTCCACGCCGTGTTCCGGTCACCGGCCACTCACATTTCAGCCGATTGGGTGATATTCCGGTGCGGGGCCGTTGATTCGTCCTTTCTGGACGAACCGATAGTGTTCCGGTGTGATTGGTGAAGACGGATATTTCGGTGAGGGCGTGGCGCGGCGGTGGGACGACGCGTCGTCGGACATGTTCCTGCCTGGCATTGTCGACACCGCGGTCGACGTCCTCGCGGATCTCGCCGCCGGTGGAACGGCGCTGGAGCTGGGGATCGGCACCGGCCGGATCGCGCTTCCGCTGGCACAGCGCGGGGTCAAGGTGCGCGGGATCGACCTGTCGCGGGCGATGGTGGCCCGGCTGCACGCCAAACCCGGCGGCAACGCGATCGACGTGACCATCGGCGACTTCTCCACCACCCGCGTCCCCGACACGTTCTCGCTGGTCTACAGCGTGTTCAACACCATAACCAACCTCAGGACACAGGAAGCGCAGGTGGCGTGCTTCCGCAACGTGGCCGCACACCTCGCGCCCGGTGGCCGGTTCGTGGTCGAGGTCGAGGTGCCCGAGGTGCGCAAGCTCCCGGCCGGGCACAAGATCGTTCCCTTGTACACCAGCCCGACGCAGTGGGCGTTCGACGTGTACGACTTCGCCACGCAGTCGTTGACGTCGAACTACGTCGAGGTCAACAACGGGCGTGGCGAGTACCAGTCGATTCCGTTCCGCTACGTCTGGCCTTCCGAACTGGACCTGATGGCGCAACTGGCCGGCCTGCGGCTGTGGAACCGGTGGGGCGGCTGGACAAGGCACGCCTTCACGCACGAAAGCACCAAACACGTGTCGGTGTACGAGAAGCCCGAGTTCTAGGCCAGCCGCCACCCAAGCCCGCTTGACCTCGCGTGCCAGAGCCTCGCGTACGAACCGTCTGCGGCGATGAGAGATTGGTGCGTTCCGGCCTCGACCGCGTGACCGTCCTCGACGACAACGATCTGGTCGGCGTCGACGACGTTGTTCAGCCGGTGTGCGATGAGCAGCACGGTGCTGTGCTGGGCTAGTTGGCGGATGGAGCGCTGCAGATAGCGTTCGTTCTCCGGGTCCAGCGCTGCGGTGGCCTCGTCCAACAGCACGATCGGCGCCCGCTTGAGCAGGGCTCGCGCGATCGAAACCCGCTGGCGCTCGCCACCGGACAGCGCAACCCCGCCTTCGCCGACGCGTGTGTCCCAGCCGTCCGGCAGACGCGCCACGATCTCGTCCACCCCGGCAAGCCGGGCCGCTTCGGCGAATTCCGCGTCGGTGGCCTCGGGCCGGCCGAGCCTGATGTTGGCGGCCAAGGTGTCGTCGAACAGGTAGACGTCCTGGAACACCAGGGCGAGCTGGCGAGTCAGGTCCTCGGTGCGCAGGTCGCGGACGTCGACACCGCCGACCCGGACGGCGCCGTGCTGCGTGTCCCAGAACCGGCTGATGAGACGGATGACGGTCGTCTTGCCCGAACCCGATGGCCCGACCAGCGCGGTCACCGAGCCAGGCGGCACGGTGAGCGAGAAGTCGCGGAGCACCGCCGTTTGTGGCTGATAGCCGAAGGTGACGTTGTCCAGCTCGATCTGCCCTGGCTTGCTGAGCGACGAAGACTCCTGCGGTTCGGGCATTCCCTGTTCGCGGAGCACGTCGGTGAGACGGCGCAGGTCGCTTCCGGCGATACGGATAGCGCCCGCGTACTCGCTGACATCGGCGAGCGGCCCTGCGAAGCGGAACGCGAGCGCGATCAACGCGACCGCAACCACGGGTGAAACGGATCCGTTGAGCGCGAGCCATACGCCGACCAGCATCAGCGCAGTCCCGGCGAGCTGAACCGCGAGCCCGCTCACGCTCAGGCCCACGACGGCTTGGCCAAGGGTGCGGCGACGGGTCTGCCTTTGCCCCTCGATTGCGTCCTCGAGTGGCTGGTAGCCGTGGATGCTCCGGCCGAACGCGCGCAGCACCCGCTGTTTCTGGCCGAACTCGATGACTCTGGTGCCTGCCTCGACATCGGCCGCGTGGTTGCGCGCCTGCCCGCGGGCCACACTCGCCGCGGCGAAGCGGAACGCGAACGCCAGCACGGGGATGGACAGCGCGGTCGCGAGCCCGAGACGCCAGTCGTACCAGAACAAGGCAATCGTCACAGTGGCAGGCGCCGCGACACTGATCACCAAGGGCGCCAACAGGTGCGCGAAGATCCCGGTGATCATCATGGTGCCGTCGGTGGCCACGCGGGTCAGCCGTCCGGTGCGGTCGGCGTCGAACCAGCCAAGCGGCAGGCTCACCAGGTGGTCGCCGAGACGCTGGTGTGTCGACGACAACGTCTCCAACGCCGCGGCAGATCCGCGCATGGTCTGCACGTACCGCACGACGCCCGCTGCCATGGTCACGACCGCCAGCGTCAGCAGGTGCGTGTCGATGGCATTCCAGTCGCCGGACGCCAGGTCCACGATCACGGGCACGAGCAGCGCCGCGGCGACGCCGCTGAGCACGCCGTACAACAGAGTCCAGGCCACGTATCGGGTCAGGATATGGGCTTTGCCCGGTCCGAGCAGCAATCGCAGATCGGTGATCATGCGGCAACCCCCTCGTGTGCGTCCCACATGCGTGCGTACTGTCCGCGTGCGGCGAGTAGTTCGGTGTGTGTGCCGGTCTCGACGACCTGGCCGCGGTCGAGTACGACGATCTGGTCGGCGCTGGTGATGGTGGCGAGTCGGTGCGCGATCACCAGCACGGTTCGTCCACCGACCAAGCGCGACAGCGCATCCTGGATCGCGGCTTCCGACTCCGGATCGGCGAATGCGGTGGCCTCGTCGAGCACCAGGATCGGCGTGTCGGCGAGCAACGCCCGCGCGATGCTGATCCGCTGGGCCTCACCTCCAGAGAGACGAACGTCCTGGCCGACAACGGAGTCATAGCCGCGTGGCAAAGCGGTGATGCGGTCGTGGATCATCGCCGCACGGCATGCGTCCGCGATGTCGCCGTCTGTCGCTTGTGGACTGCCGAGTGCGACGTTGTCCCGGATCGATCCGCCCAGCAGCTGCACGTCCTGCAGTACGAACCCAACGAATCGGTAGAGCTCTGCCGGGTCGATGTCCCGGATGTCCACGCCGCCGATGTGGATCGCACCGCCGGTGACGTCGTGGAACCGGGGCAGCAGCGTGGCCAGTGTCGACTTCCCCGAACCGGACGGGCCCACCAACGCCGTCACCGAACCCGGTTCGCAGCTGAAACTCACGCCGTGCAGGACGTCATGGCCGTCATAGGCGAACCGAACCGTGCGGTACTCGACCCCATGGCCCGTCGGACGTTGCGGCGACTTCGGCGCTGGCAGTGCGGAGACCTCCAACAGCTCGTGGATCCGCTGCGCGGCAGCCTTGGCGGCGCGCTGGTTCATCGAGGCGAAGCCGAGCGGCTCGATCGCGACCGGGATCACGCACGCCAGCAACACACAAGCCACCGCTTCACCGGCACTGACCCAGCCCTGACTGACAAACCACGCCCCGCCCGTGACGGCGATCACGCCGACCACGGGAGCGGAAACCAGCAGTCCTGCCAGTGCTTCGATGCGGTTCATCGGCCGTACCCACGCGGCGAAGAAGTCCGTGTACTCGGCGGCGGCCTGCCGGTAGGCGGCGTGCGCCTTGCGGGCGCGGCCGAAGGCCTTCACCACAGCGATACCGGAGATGAACTCGACCACCGCACTGCCCAGCCGTGCGTTGCTGTCGTCGAGTTTGCGCATGACTTCGTTGGAGCCGCGTTCCATCCACGCGTAGGCGGCGATGTACAGCGGGATTGTGGCGATCGCGAGCAGAGCCAGGCGCCAGTCCAAAACCACGAGATACGCCAGCGCGCCGAGTGGCGTCACCGCAGCCGCTGTCACCTCGACCGCTTGATGAGCCACCAGTTGGTGCAAGGCATCGACGTCACCCATAGCGGTCTTGCGTAACCGGCCGGAGGAGTTCTGGGCGAACCAGCCCAGCGGGACCCGGCCGAGGTGGGTGATCATGCGACGGCGCAGGATTGCCTGCAGCCGCACGTCCGCTATGTGCGTGATCGTCAACGCAGCGCTCATCAGCCCGCCGCGCAGCACCAGCCCACCGACGATCAGCACCGCCACCACGGCCACCCGGTCACGGTCCACCGGCGTCGCCAACAGCGCGTCCGTCAGCTCGACCAGACCTACGAACGGAGCCAGCCCGGCCAACGCCCCCAGGGCACTGAGCACACACGCCAATCGGATACGACCGGCGACGGGACGACGCACTTGTTGGAGCGAGCGATCGTGAGACATGCCACGACCTTCGCGTGGTTCACCCGACGGCGTCTTGGACGAATGTTCCTTCCAACCAGTCGCGGTACAGCGACCCAGGCGTGTAGCCGGCGAGTTCCTTCAGGTCACGGGTGAGATGAGACTGATCGGCATACCCGTGGACCGCCGCGACCTCGGTGGCCGCCGTCCCATCCACAATGGCTTGGATGGCGGGGGAGAGGCGTACGATCATGGCTGCCCGCTTGGGAGTCACTCCGATCTGGGCGGTGAACCTCGACCACAGGCGCTTGCGGCTCCACCCTGTCTGCGTGGCCAGCTCACCGATTCGGCGCTGCCCACCGCTGGCCACGAGCTCACGCCAGACAAAGGCGATCTGCGGGTCGACGGATCGGTTCGTCCGCAGCTTCTCGGCCAGCGCTGAGCGCAGGTGGCTGAACCGCTCCTCCCACTGATCCGTGCCGGCCAGCGCCGCGCGAAGACGATGCGCTTCGGCGCCCCACAGGTCCTCGAAGCTGACGACGGTTCCAGCCAATTCGGCGACCGCACCGTCCAGGACGGCATGCGCCGCGACGGGCGAGAGGTGGATGTCCACACAGGCCACATCCCGGCCGAGCACCCGCACGGAGTTGACGCCCAGACCACTGGCAATTCCCGCCGCGACCGGGCGTTCCTCGTCGACTCGCAGTTCACCGTCGAGCATGAGCACGATCGTCAGCCGAGGCGACGGCAGGATCCGCATGTCCAGCCCGTTGCCGGCACGGTCGTGGTAGCCGACCAGTTCCACGTCGTGACCGGGCAGGGCTGAGCGGACGACCTCCCAGCCGCCAGCCTGCTCAGCGACCAGCGCCATCGGACCGATTCCCCTCCATAATTCGAAAGTATCCGATGACCGAGGTTCTGTCACCGCAGCTACAACAACCCGAGTGCGGCGGCGACGCGCTCAACGTCGTCTGACGTGGTGCGCCAGTCGCTGAAGGCGGCTCGGACAGCCGGAGCACCTCGGGAGTCAGGTGCATGAAGTCGGGTTCGTCGCCGCGGTCGCCGAGATACGACCCGACATTCTCGAACATCGCCCGGATGTCATCGAAGTCCACTGTGTTCACTGTGCCCGCGTTCGCGACCACGATCGCCGGTCCTTGCCGCAGTTCCGCCTCCAGCGCCGTGACGTCCACCGCTTCCCGGCCAGGCAGTGTCGGGACCTGGACGACCCGGCTGCGGCCGATACCAAGGATCGACAATGCCTTTGCCAATACTGGAATGCGGTGTGCCCGACAGCACACGGACATTGCCCAGCGCGGCGACTCCGTCGCCGGACTCGGGCAACGCCATCGCGGGCCGGGCGTGGACAGTCGCGGCGACCGGGCGATCGTCGAGACTGTCCAGAACGCGGATGGCCGCGGCGCGGGCGTGGTCCAGCAACGCTGGCAGTTCGGCCAGGTCATCGGCCAGTTTGGCGAACACCCCGAAAGGCTACGCCCGTGACGTCACCGGAAGGGCCTGGTACAGCGCGGCGACGGCGCTCACCGCGACAACGGTATGCATCAGGATCAGCGCGATGATCCCGACCGCGTTGGCGTTGGGCTCGAAGTCGCTGAAGAACATCGCCAGGTCGGGAATGTACGAAAGCACGACGACCGTCGGTACGAGCCAGCGCAGTACCTTCTGCGGATCGGACGCCTTCCAGCGGATCACGGCCCAGCCGATCGCGCCTGCGGCGATGCCGTACAACGTGTACGGCACGTACGCGCCGATGGTGAGCGGTCCGAAGTCCTCGGACGCGCCCGCCGCGTGGGCGAGTGCCGCGATGCCGATGTTCACGGCGCACGCCACCACGGCCGCGGCGATCAGGTAGCCGGCCACTGCTACCGGCTTCACGGGAGCGAGTGTCTTGGTCATGGCAGTAAGTTACGCACGGCGACGAAACATGGTTCATAGTTGTGTCGTGAACCGGCCCGCGTTCGTCCTGCACGACCACCGGAAACCGAGGCCGCACTTCGACCTGAGGCTCGAGGAGAACGGTGTGCTCCGGTCGTGGGCGGTCCCGCGTGGCCTGCCCCGCACACCAGGGGAGAACAGGCTCGCCGTCGAGGTCCCGGACCATGCCCTCGACCACCTGACCTACGAGGACGCCGACAAGTCCATCGCCGACATCGGCTGGTGGGAGGAGCACGACCGGAACGCCAGGCGCATGCTGTTCACCCTGCACGGCAGGCAGGACTCGGTCCGGTACGCGCTGATCCGCACGTCGAGTGACTGGCTGCTGCGCCGGACCAAGGAGCAAGGGTGACTTCGGAGCTCACGCGCATCCGCCTTGACCTGGTGGACGACCCCGCCAACGCTTGGGCGGCCGAGCTGGGCTATCAGCCGGTCTACCAGGCCGCGGCGGCCTCCAGGATCGCGATCATCGGGCAGGCGCCGGGCAAGCGTGCTCAGCGAAGCGGTGTGCCGTTCGACGACCCCAGCGGTGTGAAGCTGCGGGACTGGCTGGGTGTGACCGACGAGCAGTTCTACGACCCGAGCCGGTTCGCGATTCTGCCGATGGACTTCTACTACCCGGGCAAGGCGGCGAACGGTGATCTGCCGCCGCGCCCGGACTTCGCGGAGAAATGGCACCCGAGGATCCTCGCCGAACTCAACGACATCCGGTTGACGTTGCTGATCGGCAGTTACTCGCAGAAGCGTTACCTGAAGGGCCGAGCGAAGCCGAGCCTCACCGAGACTGTCCGGTCCTATCAGGACTATCTGCCGGAGATCATGCCGCTGGTGCACCCGTCACCGATGAACTTCCGCTGGCAGAGCAGGAATCCGTGGTTCGTCAGCGAGGTTCTCCCGGTACTGCGGGACATGGTGGCCAAGGCCCTGAGCCCTTGACAGTGCCCAGGGCTCAGGACATCAGCTGACGCGTTCGAAATCGACGCGGAACACTTGCCCCGCACGGTCAGTCACCACGTACAGCTCACCGAACTTGTCCACGCCGAACGAGCTGACCTGGGCCGGGAACTGGCCGATCCGTGCGTTGGTGTACGTGCCGTCACGGTTCTTGCGCAACGCCCACGCGTTCGCCGAGCAGTAGTCGGTCGCGATGTACGTACCGAAAGCCAGACGCGCGTGCTTGAAACCACGGTAGACGTGGCCACCGATCACCGCGCATCCGTCCACTCTGGTCTGGTAGTGGAAGACCGGGTCGGTGTAGTCGGCGTCCGGTGCGCACCGGGTCGCGTTGAACACCGCCGGACCCTCCATACAGGACCAACCGTAGTTCAGTCCGCCCTGGAAAGGCTTGGCGTGGTTGACTTCCTCGAACGCGCCTTGGCCGACGTCGGCGATCCACAGTGAACCGTCGAGCCGGTCGAAGGAGAACCGCCACGGGTTGCGCAGACCGTACGCCCAGATCTCCGGGCGTGCCCCAGCCGTGTGCACGAACGGGTTCGAGTTGGGCACACAGTAAGGCAGTTCGCCGCACGCCCGGTTCACGTCGATCCGGAGGATCTTGCCGAGCAACGTCCCCAGGTTCAGCCCGTTCGCGTCCGGGTCGCCGCCGCTGCCACCGTCACCGAGACTCCAGTACAGGTAGCCGTCCGGCCCGAACGCGAGCTGACCGCCGTTGTGGTTGCTGAACCGGGAGTGGTCCTGCGTCAGCAAGACCTGTTCGCTCGACGGGTCGCCCAGTGTGACTCGCGAAAGGGTCAACGCGCCGTCGGCAAGCCGCGTGTAGGTCACGTACACCTGCGACGTCTTGGCGAAATCGCGAGCCGGGGCGATGCCGAGCAGGCCGCGTTCGTTGGCGACGCTGTTCACCCGGTCGCTGATGTCCAGCACCGGGTCGGCGGCCAGGCCGTCCTGGGGATGGAACGACCTGACCGTGCCACGCTTCTCGGTGATCAGAATCCGGTCGCTGGCCGTGGCCATCGCGACCGGCCGCACCAGACCGGTGGCGACCTCCGTCGTCACCACCTTCACCTGGTCCAATGGTGGCAAACCGCCGCGCTCCTGCGCGCTGGCGGGTGAGACTACCGCGGGCAGCAGGGCGGCCGTCGCCAGCACGAGGCCTGTCCGTCTGAGTCCTGACATGCACAAGCTCCTCAACTCAAGTTGGGATCCAGTGCGTGGTGGTACGCCTGCCGGGCGAATCCGGTTCAATCAGGGCGTACCGCACGATACGGACGGTTGAGCCCACTGCCCGTTGGCCATCACCGTGAAGCCGAACGTCGTGCTTGCCCCGGCTGCCAGATTGCCGTTGCCGTTGGGCTTCATCGTCATGACTGTCCCGCTTGAGTCCCAGCTCGCTGTGCCGTTCCACGTCGTGGAAACCCGCTGTGGCGCGGTGATCGTGACGGTCGACGTCCAGCTGGTGATCGCCGCCGCACCTGCTCGGATCGTCACCTCGCCGTTGAAGCGATCACCCCACTGCTGCGTGGTCCGGTACGAAGCCGTGCAGGAACCGTTGCCTGGCTCGGTGCCTGGGGCGACGACCTGACCGTTCGTGGAAATCATGCCTGCACACAGGTTGCGGCTGGTCAGGTTGGCCACGATCTGCGGGATGGCGTTGATCGTCGCCTGGTAGCCGTCGTGCATCAGGATGATGCCGCCCGGTTGCAATGTCGACGCTGCCTGCACGATCTGCGCGGTGCTGGCGTTGTTCCAGTCCTGCGAGTCGACCGTCCACATCACTTCGGTGAGACCCAGTTGTGCCTGGACTTGCCGGACCGTGCTGTTGGTCTCGCCGTACGGCGGACGGAACAGCCTCGGCGTCTGGCCGATCGCCTGCTGCAAGGCCTGCTGGGTCTGCGAGAGTTCCGACTGGATCTGCGCGGCGGTCATCTGCGTCAGGTGCGGATGCGTCCAGCTGTGGTTGCCGACCCACATCCCGGCGTCGACCTGGCTGCGGGTCAGCGCGGGATTCTGTTGCACCCGTTGACCGACGTTGAAGAATGTCGCCCGCACGCCCGCGGACCGAAGCGCGTTGAGCAGCTGGGGAGTGGTCGAGCTGTTCGGCCCGTCGTCGAACGTCAGGCCGACATATCCCGCACTGCAGTTCGAACCGCCGGGCGGTGTGCTGCCGCTGTTCAAGGCGCTGAGCACGGCGTCGTAAGCGGGTTTCTTGCCGCCGCTGTTGTTGAACAGCAACGGGTTCTGGCTGGCGCGCCAGGAGTCCATGTCACGGATACCCCACACTGTGATGCCATTGCAGCGGGCGACTGCGAGGCAGTCCCGCACGACATTGCCGTATGTCGTCGGTGATGCGCCCTCGATGTCCAACTCGGTGATCTGCACGTCCACACCAAGTGCGGCAAAGCTCGACAGAGTCGTGCGATAGTTCGACGGATACGGCGAGTTGTTGTTGAAATGCGACTGCAGTCCGACACAGTCGATGGGCACGCCACGGGACTTGAAGTCCTGCACCATCCGGTAGACGGCCTGGGTCTTGGCATGACTCCAGTCGTCGGTGTTGTAGTCGTTGTAGCACAGCTTGGCGTTCGGATCCGCCGCCCGGGCGGCCCGGAACGCCGCCTCGATCCAGTCGTTGCCGGTGCGCTGCAGGTTCGAGTCACGCCGCGCACCGCTGCTGCCGTCGGCGAACGCCTCGTTCACCACGTCCCACGCGTAGATCTTGCCCCGGTAGTACGAGGCGACGCGGGTGATGTGGTTGAGCATCGCCTGGCGCAGCGCGCTTCCGCTCATGTTCTGCATCCAGCCCGGCTGCTGGGAATGCCAGGCCAACGTGTGGCCACGCACGCGCATCCCTTGGGAGACCGCGTGATTGACGATCCGATCGGCGTTGCCGAAGGTGAACTGGTTCTGGTTCGGCTCGGTGGCGTCGATCTTCATCTCGTTCTCGGGCGTCACCATGTTGAACTCACGGTTCAAGATGCCGACGTACGTGCCGTCACCGAGTTTGCCGGCCGCGACCGCGGCCCCGAAATACCGGCCCTTCTCCGCCGCCGACGCACCCAACGTCGTGCCCGCGTCGGCCGTGCCCGGCAACAGGAACGTGCCCAGCAAAGCCAGGAGCGCGGCGTGTCTGCCCACAGTTCTGGACATCACTTTCCTCCAAGGTCATCAACGGGCTTCCGGCGCGCGAAAGCCCCGGCAGGGTTTCGAAAGTATCGAAATATCTGATGACGCTTTCGGGAATGTAGGACGTTGTTCCCGGCCGGTCAAGGACTTGTTTCGGGCGTGATAAATCAAGACGTCGAAATAGCGAGTATCGAAAGTATCGGAGTACTCTAGGCCGCATGGTCCACAGTGGATACTCCGATCGGCTGGCGGAGTGTCGTCAGTGGACGGTCACAGCGTTGTAGACACCGTCGAGTGCGCGCAGGATCCGCGTGACGGCCTCGTCCCCGTCGGGACGTCCGGCCTCGAGCCATGCCATGATCGCCTCGATCAGCATCGTGGTCGCCAGATTCGCACCCCACGAGGCCCAGGACTTGCTGGCCGCGGCTTTTTCCATGTGCGGGAGCAGCGTCGCGACCATTGCTTCGCGCACGCCGTCGACCTCGTCGCGAAAGTCGGGTTCCCTTGCCGCGTAGTGGAACAACAGGCGGAATCCGTCCGGGTCTTCGGATGCCCACTTGAGCATGCCGGGCACGCTGTGGTCGCCGAGTTCGCCGTCGTCGGTGGTCGCCGCGTGCATGCGCACCGCCGCGCGTTCGAGAACTGCTTGGTACAGAGCGGTTTTCGAGTCGAAGTGTCGGTAGAGGATCATCCGGGTGACGCCGGACTCCGCGGCCACGTCGTCGAGGCTGGTCGGTGCGAATCCGCCTGCCTTGGCAAAGGCGCGGGTCGCCGCGGCAAGGATCTGTTCGCGGCGTTCCTCCCGGCGCATTCGACGCGGGCGCGTCCCTTGATCTGTCACGAGCGGTTGCTCCCCACGTTGGTACTCGCCGCAGTGTACTCATTGCTAAGTAGATTCTTCTGTGTATATTCGTGCGTATACTTAGTGACGGGAAGGGGAACCATGGAGACATCAATCCTCGCTGAGGGCCTGGTCAAGCGGTATGGCAGCACGCTTGCGCTGAACGGCGTCGACCTCGCCGTGCGGTCGGGCACCGTTCGTGGACTCCTCGGGCCCAACGGCGCGGGCAAGTCCACGGCCGTGCGGATCATGTCCTCGTTGCTGCGGCCCACGACCGGGCGTGTCGAGGTCGCTGGGTTCGACGTGGTGCGCCAGCCGATGGAGGTCCGCTACCGGATCGGGCTGACCGGGCAGAACGCTGCCGTGGACGATGTGTTGACCGGCCGGGGAAACCTGGAGATGTTCGGCAAGCTGTACCACCTCGGCACCAAACAGGCCCGGCGACGGGCCGACGAGCTGCTGGAGCAGTTCGGGTTGACCGAAGCCGCGGGCAAGCAGGCCAAGACGTACTCCGGCGGCATGCGGCGGCGCCTGGACCTGGCGATCAGCTTCATCATGGCGCCACAGGTACTTTTCCTGGACGAACCGACGACCGGAATGGATCCCCGGCACCGGATGGAGGTCTGGCAGGGTGTCCGGGAACTCGTCGGCAACGGCACAACTGTCCTGCTCACGACGCACTACCTGGACGAGGCGGACCAACTCGCCGACGTCATCTCCGTGATCGACCGCGGCAAGGTGATCGCCGAAGGCCCGCCGGCGGAACTGAAGTCACGGATCGGCGGCGACGAGCTCGATGTGGCGCTGTCCAATCAGGACGATGTCGATCGTGCCGCCGCGATCATTGCCGCTGTGACTGGCATTGAACCTTTGGTGCACAAGGAATTGTCACGAATCAGCGCGCCCGCGGTCAATCGTGCGGCGACGCTGACCGAAGTGGTGCGGCTGCTGGATGCCGAGGCGATCGCGGTGAGAGACATCGGCATCCGACAGCCCACTTTGGACGAAGTGTTCGTCAGGCTGACCGGCCGAGAGGAGGAGCTCGTATGACGACGATACCCATTCCGAGGACGATGGCGGCCAGGCTGCGCTGGGCTGTCCACGATGGACTGACGGTGGCCCGTCGTGACCTGACGCACTGGATCCGGTCAGTCGAGGAGATCCTTGGCGGGCTGCTGTTCCCGGTGCTGTCGGTGGTGCTGTTCGGCTACGTGTTCGGCAGCGCGATGGTCGTACCCGGCGGCGACTACCGCGAGTTCTTGCTGCCCGGTTTGTTCGGTATGACCATGGTGTTCGGCCTGGTGATCACGGCGAACGCGGTCGCGATCGACAGCGCTCGTGGTGTCACGGACAGGTTCCGTTCGATGCCGATGGCCGGCACGGCCGTGGTATCCGGACGCAGCGTGGCCGACATGGTCCGTGCCGCACTCGACCTCACGGTGCTAGTCCTCTGTGGCCTCGCGGTCGGTTGGCGTCCACATGGGAGTTTCGCGGGGACGATGGCCGCGATCGGGCTGCTGTTGTTGCTGCGGTTCGCGTTGATCTGGATTGGCATCTACATTGGACTACTGTTGCGGACGCCGGAGAGCACGGCCGCGTTGTTCCCGCTCGTCCTGCCGTTCGCCATGATCGCCAACACGTTCGTGGCGCCCGCGTTGATGCCCACCTGGCTCGGGTACGTGGCCGAGTGGAACCCGATGTCCGCGACCGTTTCCGCGACACGGGAGCTGTTCGGCAACCCTGGCGTCGGCGGGGAGACGTGGGCGGCGCAGCACCCGTTGCTGATGGCCATCGCGTGGCCGGTGCTGCTGATCCTGATCTTCTTCCCGCTTTCGGTGCACAGGTTCCAGCGACTGAGCCGCTGACCCGGGTATCGTCCGGGACGTGCAGAAGACCACATCGGACAGAGCAGTGGTGATCGGTGCCCTCGGTGTGGTGTTCGGCGACATCGGCACCAGCCCGATCTACACCCTGCAGACGCTGTTCAACCCGGCCGACCCGCATCCCGTCCCGATCACCACGCAGAACGTCTACGGCGTTGTCTCGCTGGTGTTCTGGTCGGTGATGATCATCGTCACAGTCACGTACGTGCTGCTGGCGATGCGAGCCGACAACGACGGCGAGGGCGGCATCATGGCCCTGATCACGCTGGTGCGGCGGTGGGCTTCGCAGCAGGGGCGCAAATCGGCGGCCGTGTTGGCCGGCCTGGGCATCTTCGGCGCCGCGTTGTTCTTCGGCGACAGCATGATCACCCCGGCGATCTCGGTGTTGTCCGCGGTCGAAGGGCTCAAGGTGGTCGAGCCGGAGCTGGACAACCTGATCGTGCCGATCACCGCGGTGATCATCGTCGCGTTGTTCATGGTGCAACGCAGGGGAACCGCGGCGGTCGGCCGGGTGTTCGGGCCGGTGATGATCACGTGGTTCGTGGTCATCGGTGCGCTCGGCATCACTGGCATCGCGGGTCACCCGGAGATCCTCAAAGCGTTGTCGCCGACGTACGCCCTGGATTTCCTGATCGGCAACTTCGGCATCGCCTTCTTCGCGATGGCCGCCGTCGTGCTGGCGGTGACCGGAGCGGAGGCGCTTTACGCCGACATGGGGCATTTCGGCCGGAAGGCGATCACGCGCGGGTGGCTGGGTTTGGTGCTGCCCGCGTGCGTGCTCAGCTATTTCGGCCAGGGCGCACTGCTGCTCGCTGATCCAGCGAACGTCAGTAGCCCGTTCTTCCTGCTGGCGCCCGGGTGGGGACGGTTGCCGATGGTGCTGCTGGCCACGGCGGCGACGGTGATCGCCTCGCAAGCGGTGATCACCGGTGCCTATTCGGTGGCGTCGCAGGCAGCCCGGCTCGGTTACCGGCCACGGCTGCGGATCGCGCACACCTCGGAGTCCACGGTCGGCCAGATCTACGTGCCATGGATCAACTGGATCCTGATGGTCTCGGTGCTGACGCTGGTGTTCGCGTTCCGCAGCTCGACGGCGCTGGCTTTCGCGTTCGGCATGGCGGTGACCGGCACCATCACCATCACGACCCTGCTGTTCTTCTACGTGGCACGACGGAAATGGGGCGTATCGCCCTGGCTGATCGGCATCGGCGCGACCATCCTGCTGTCCGTCGACCTCCTGTTCCTCGCGGCCAACATGACCAAGCTGATCCACGGCGCCTGGCTGCCACTGCTGATCGGCCTGACAGCGTTCACCGTGATGACCACATGGCAACGCGGCCGCCAGATCGTCACGGCAGAACGCGAACGAGCCGAGGGATCCCTCCGCGAGTTCATCGAACAACTCCGCGACGGCCGACTACCAACACAGCGAGTGCCCGGAACAGCCGTCTTCCTCAACCGCGGCAAGGAAACCGCGCCACTGGCCATGCGCGCCAACGTCGAGCACAACCATGTCCGGCACGAGCACGTCGTCATCATGTCGATCGAAACCGAACCCGTCCCCCGAGTACGCGCGGAAGACCGAATAGAGGTCGATGACCTCGGCTACGGCGACGACGGAATCTTCCACGTCACCGCGAGATGGGGCTACATGGAACGGACACACGTGCCCGAGGCGCTCGCGATGCTGGACGCGGACAAGGCCGAAGGCCGCGTGCAGCTGGACCAAGCGTCGTACTTCCTGTCGAAGATCGAGCTTCAGCGCGGCGACGCACCCACGATGGCACCTTGGCGCAAAAGGCTGTTCATCGCCACCTCGTACATCGCCGCTGACGCCGCTGAGCATTTCGCGCTGCCCCGCGACCGCACCGTCATCATGGGCTCACACATCGACGTCTAGCCATTCGTCGGCGAGCATGGCGTAGACGGCGAGGTCGACGCGTTTGCCTTTGAGGATTTCGCTTTGCCGGAAGTACGCCTCCCGGCGCATGCCCAGACGTTCCATCAGGCGTTGTGAAGGATAGTTCTCGCCGTTGCATAGGCCGATGACGCGGTGGAAGGCGTATGTGTTGAACGCGAGCCGCAGTACCTCGCGTGCGGCTTCGGTGGCGTAGCCTTTGCCGGCGTAGTCGGGGTTCATCACGAAGCCGATCTCGGCGCGCCCGAGGTCCGCGCTGAGCCACTCCAGGTTGAAGTCGCCGATGAGCTTGCCGGATTGGCGCAGGGTGACTGCGATGGCGAGATTGTCGCCTTCGGCCTTCAGGTCGGTTTGCTGGATGCGCTTGGCCAGCGCGGTCCGCGACTCGTCGCGGGTTCTCGTGTCCCACAAGAGGTATCGCGCGACGTCCGGACGCCGTTGAATGTCGTGCAAATCGTCCAGGTCGGACTCAGCGAATGTGCGGAGCACGAGGCGTTCGGTGACGATGGGCAGCATCGTGACTTACCGTACCAGGCGTGGTCGTGGGCACACCGGCGCGCAAATCTACATTGGATTGGTGGCGGTGTTGGGGTTGACCCTCACGTCGCGTGAGGCTGCAGGGTGGGTGCGTGAGTGACTACTACAACGCGTTTGAGATGAGCCCTGTGCCGGTTCCCGGTCCGGATGCGGTTGCGCCGGAGCTGTTCCGTGGCATCTATGGAATGCCTGCGTTCGTGACGATTCCGACGAGCGATCTGGCGGCGTCGGTGGACTTCTGGACTCGCGGGCTCGGGTTCTTCGACCTGTTCAGCATCCCCGGCACGCTGGTGCATCTGCGCCGGTGGGCGTTCCAGGACGTGCTGCTCGTGTCGGCGGAGAGCGTGCCGGAGCAGGCGCCAGCGATAAGCTTCAGTTTCGCGTGTGTGCTCAGCCAGGTCGATTCCATTGTCGAGGCCTGTCGTGCGCTGCGGCCGGACTCGGTCGACGGTCCACGGGATACTCCCTGGACCACTCGCGACGTGACGGTGATCACCCCTGAGAAC
Organism: Rhodococcus rhodnii; assembly: GCA_000720375.1. GTDB lineage: Bacteria > Actinomycetota > Actinomycetes > Mycobacteriales > Pseudonocardiaceae > Kibdelosporangium. The sequence goes on from JOAA01000009.1 coordinate 406,131, forward strand.
GCGCGGATCGTGTTCACTGCGGCGAAACCCTTTGATCCGGCCAGTCAGGAGGCGCGGGACCTTGAAGCCATCGGGATCAGGCTTGACAGTCGGTGAAGTCTCGACGCGTCTGGGCGTGACAGTTCGTACGCTGCACCACTGGGACGAGATCGGTCTGGCGCGACCGTCGCTGCGCACGGCTGCCGGATATCGGCTCTACACCGCCAGCGATCTGGAACGCCTGCACCGCATCGTCGTCTACCGTGAGATCGGTGTCGGCCTGGACGGGATCCGGGCCATCCTGGACGACTCGACCGCGGACGTATCCGGTGCATTGCGCGCGCAGCGCACCCAGGTCGCCGAACGGATCGACCGCCTCCGGCAGCTCAGCGCCGGACTGGACCGGATGATCGACGCCCACGAGCGCGGCCTGCTGCTGACCGTCGAGCAGCAGGCCGAGATCCTCGGCCCCAAGTGGAACCCGGACTGGCCCGCCCAAGCCCGTCAGCGTTACGGAGACACGAAACAATGGCAGCAGTACGCCGAACGCTCAGCCTCCCGCGACCCGGAGGAATGGCAGGCCATCGCGGACGCCATGGCCGATCTCGAACGCGCCCTCGGGGATGCGATGGATGCGGGAGTCATACCTGGTAGCCCAGAGTCGAATCGACTCGTTGAGCGGCACCGCGAAGTCTTCGCTTCGTACTTCCCCCTCACCAGGCAGATGCAGGTCTGCCTCGGCCGCATGTTCGAGGCCGATCCGGCATACGCAGCCCACTACAACGGCATCCGCCCCGGCCTGGCCACATGGTTCCGCCAAATCATCGACGCCAGCGCCCGCGCCCACAGCATCAACCCCGACACCGCGACCTGGCAGTAGAGCATGGCACAGCAATAACGGAGGCTGGTGCGGTCCCGCCGTTGTCCGAGAAGGTCAGCGTCGAGGTCTGTTCGGCCCTGGTCGTGGAGCGCCGGAACGCAGAACGCCATGTCGGCCAGGGTGCCTAACGCCGCGACGACGTCCCAGTAGGCGACCCGCTCGGCTCGTCGGCTGGCGGCGCGCTGCCAGCCCTCCAGGACCTGCTCGGCGGCGGGTAGCCCGAACATCAGAGCCGCGTCGAAGCGTGCACCGCTGAGGTCGATTCCCGGCGATCCGGCGCCGGCGCAGTCCCAATCGACCAGGCCGGTGCAGCGGTCACCGGACCAGAGGGTGTTCCCGAACCACAGGTCACCATGCACGAAGACTGTCGGGCCGCCGGGCGCGGGCAACTGTTCCAAGCGTTCTTCCGCAGCCGTCAGCAGCCGTCGGGCCGCGAAGTCGACGTTAGCGATCGAGCGGGTCCGCAGCGGCAGAGCGGCCCGAGGTGCTAGCGGGATCGCCTGCAGTGCGGCGGCTGTGGTCCCGAGGCCCTGCAGCCGCTCGGCGGAGGCGACCGATGGGATCCGGCTGTGCCCGGGCAGGACGGTGGTCAGCACCGCTAGGGCGCCTGCGCGGTTGGTGCGTCCATGCACTGTTGTTCCGGAGGTTCACCTTTCGTGGTCGTCGGGTGCGGACAAGGAATCCGCCCCGCGACGGCCTCGGCGGGCAGACGCCCTACGAGAGACTTCAGCTGAAGGCTCACGCCGAGGCCGCCATGGTCTTCGGCTCAAAGGAGCCGCTTTGGCTGGGTGTGGTTTAGAAGGGCGGGACTTCGTACGGGTCTGGGGTTGTGGTGATGACTCGGTTCGATGGGGTGCGGATGACGAGGGTGCCTGGTTTTGGTTGTACGAGTTGCCAGTCTGTGCGTTGGCGCATGAGGTTGTGGCGCTTGCAGAACATGGTGAGGTTGTCGGCGCTGGTGGTGCCTCCGGTCGCATAGGTCGTCGTGTGGTCGGTTTCGCAGCGTTGGGCTGGGGTTGTACAGCCGGGTTGGCGGCATGTTCGGTCTCGCAGTTGGATGTGGCGTTTGAGGGCGGGGGAGGCGAACCTGCGGTTGCTGACCTCCAGCACTTGGCCGGTGGGGTCGGTGATCATTCGGCGCCAGGTGGCATGTTGGGCCAGTTCGCGGGCGTATTCGGCGGTGATGGGGCCGACGCCGGAGATTTCGCCGGGTTCCTGGTTGAGACCCATCAGCGTTGTCATCGGGACGACCACGTTCACGGTCACCGGCGGTCGGTCGATCTTCTTGCCCATCACCAGGTCCATGAACACGTCGGCCCTGCTTTTCTTGGTCTGCTTGGCGATGAGCTCGATCTGGGCGTAGGCCTGTTCGGCCTCGTGCGGTTGCAGGGTGACGTTCAACGATGACGTGCCGTCGGGCTTCGTCCACTTGGTCACGTCACGCCGGGCTTTGGCCAGTTTCCGCCGTTCTTCGGCGCCCACTGGGTCGGCTCTGATCACTTCACGGTTCAGGGCGTGCTTGAACTTGGTCAGGTTCTCGCACTGTCCACCGTCCAGCACACGCTTCTCCACCTCGGCGGCTTGGTCGTCGTCTAGGTCAGTGGTGTAGTCGTGGACGGCTTTCGCACGCATGTAGTCGATCCTGCTTCTGCGCAATGCGTCCACTGTGGCTGGTAGTCGGGTGACCATGGTGTGCGCCTGGTGGAGTTGTTTCGCGGTCGTGTTCGGGCTGAGGTTCAGTTCGAGGGCGAGTTCTTCGGCCGCGCCGTCGCCGAGGTCGATGCCGGAGCGTTGGGGCGGGGTCAGTTCGGCGAAGTGGGCGAGGCCGTGGATCAGTTCGGCGTCGATGGCGTTCCTGGCTTGGTAGCGGTCACGGATGTAGGTGAGGGTCTCTTCCCGGTTCATCAGTTCCACCGGGATGTCGGGTGGGGCTTCGTGGCGGGTGATCGTCAGTTGTTCGCTCATGTGTTCAATTTATCGGAAAATGATTAGGGGGTGGTTCACTGCATCGGGTGGTTTTGGGTTGATCATGTCGCACAGGACGACGGTCCAACGTGGACCCCACGCTGCCGTGCGGGGTAACGATCCGGGTTGTGGTGAACCGTCTCGCGGCCGCGGGAGTGGATACTGTGCACCCCCCGATCGGGACTGGACGAATCGGGCAGGAATTGAGAGGTACGGCAGTGGCGACGAGTACACAGGTACGGCAAAGGTCTTTATCGCCGGTCACCCAGGCGCGGCTGGCGATGTGGGCGTTCGTGGTCGTCAACCTGGCGATCGTCGAGGTCCTGTTCTTCACCGCGGGCTCTGGCAAGAACGAGATCCTCACCGTCGCCAAGTTCTTCGGCCTGCACGCCGCCGTCTTGATGATGTTCCAGCTCTTGCTGGTGGCCCGGCTGCCGTGGCTGGACCGGCGGATCGGCATGGACCGGCTGACGGTCTGGCACCGGTGGATCGGATTCACACTGCTCTGGACCGTGCTCACGCACTCGACGATCGTCGTGCTCGGCTACGCGACGCTCGACGGCGTGTCGATGCTGAAGACGTTCGGCGCGCTGGCCGGGGTGACCGCGTCGCTGCTTGGCATGCTCGCCGCCGCCATCATCATCGTGATCGGCGTCGTGTCCATCCGGCCCATCCGTCGCAAGCTGCGTTACGAGACCTGGCACGGCGTGCACATGCTGTTGTACGTCGCGCTCGGGTTGGCGTTCGTGCACCAGTTGCTGGAGACGACCACGTTCGCCTCCTCCACGTTCGCGATGATCTACTGGTGGGCGCTGTGGATCTTCGCCTTCGGGTCGCTGATCATCGGGCGGATCGTGGTGCCGTTGTGGCGCAACAAGTATCACCAGTTCCGGGTGTCTGCCGTCGTGCCCGAGGCGCCCAACGTGGTCTCGGTGCACGTCACTGGTCGTAACCTGGACAAGCTCCCTGCCAGGGCCGGTCAGTTCTCGATCTGGCGGTTCCCGGGCCACCGGCACTGGTGGCTGGCGAACCCGTTCTCGCTGTCGGCGGCGCCCAACGGCCAGGGCCTGCGCCTGACCGCCAAAGCGGTCGGCGACGGCAGCACCAACCTGCGCAACATCCAGGTCGGCAGCCGCGTTTTCATGGAAGGACCCTACGGAGCCTTCACCGCACAGCACCGGACCAAGCACGGCATTCTGCTGATCGCGGGCGGTGTCGGTGTCACGCCGATCCGGGCATTGCTGGAGGAGGACCCGACCGGCGACGTCATCGTGCTCTACCGGGTCCGCCACGAGAGCGAAGCCGTTCTGCTGCACGAACTTCAGCACCTGGTGTCGGTCCGTCGGGGCAGGCTGCACGTGCTCACCGGCCGGACCGACCAGGGCGCGCGGCCGTTCGAGCCGGGCACGCTGCGCACCGCGGTTCCGGACATCAGGGAACGGGACGTGTACATCTGCGGCCCGACCGCGATGACCGAAGCCGTCGAGGACTCGCTGCGCAAGCTGGGCGTGCCCGACAGCCAGATCCACACCGAGAAATTCAGCATGGCCTGACGAGGACACCTGAGAACCGCCGAAGGCCCTTTGCCGCCTTCGGCGGTTCTCTGCCGTATTTTTCACGGTATGAGCAGCAAGGAAGAGCAGAAGGCCAGCGCGTCCGGGCACACGCCCCTGCTCGTCCTCGGCAAGATCACCGAGATCCTGAACGCCTTCACGCTCAAGCAGCCGGTGCTGACGTTGCGGGAGATCCAGCAGGCGACCGGCATCCCCACCTCCACTGTGCAGCGGCTGGTGACCAATCTCGTGGCCAACGGGTTCCTCGACCGGGTCGAGGACCGGTTCCGGATCGGCGTGCGGATGGCGTTCTGGGCCGCGGCCGCCGCCAAGGACTTCGACGAGCTCGCCGTGATCAACCCGGTGCTGAAGGACCTGCGCGACCTGACCGGGGAGACCGCGTGCTTCTTCCGTGCCGAAGGCGAGGTGCGGGTGTGCATCGCGGTGGCCGAGACGCACCACATCCTGCGACGTGAGGTGTCGGTCGGCCGGATCGCGCCGCTGACCGTGGGCGCGTCCGGCCGGGTGCTGCTGGCGTGGCAGCCGAAGCTCGCTGAGCAGGTCCTGTCGCACGAGTTGCCGCAGCTCACCGAGAGCACGGTGACCGACCGGGACACCATGCGAACCTTGATCAAGCAGACCCACGCGGACGGCTACGCGATCACCGTCGGCGAACGCGTCGACGGCGCCTCCGGCATCGCCGCGCCGGTGTTCGACTCGGCTGCTGACCTCGTCGGCGCGGTGACGGTCCAAGGCCCCACGCTGCGCATGCCGTACGACACGTGCGTCGAATGGGTGGACCTGCTGGTCGAGAACGCGGAACGGATCACGCGGGCGCTCGGCGGGCGGCTACCCGACTAGGGCCCAGGGGAAGGCCGTCGCGCTGGAGTGCGCGCCTTGGACGGCACGCGACCGGTTCGGTTCGCCCAGTTCGGCGAGCAAGCCGTCGGTGAGATTCACCAGTTCCGCGAAGATCGCGGGCGTCAGCCAGTCCGGCCGCAGCGCGAACAGCAGGTCTTCGGTGGACGCGTTTCCGCTGGCACCGGGCGCGAACGGGCAACCGCCCAGCCCGCCGAGCGCGCCGTCGACCTCGGCGGCGCCCGCGGCGATCGCGGCCAACGAGTTCGCCACGCCAAGGCCCCACGTGTCGTGGCCGTGGTACACGATCCGCCGCCGCGTGCCGACCTTGCTGATCAGGCTGGTGACCTGCGCTGGAACGGCCTGTCCGAGCGTGTCGCAGATGACGATGTCCTCGGCTCCGTCGGTCCTGGGGTCGTCGGCGATCGCCAGGACGCGTTCCTCCGGCACAGGGCCTTCGAAGGGGCACGTGAACGACGTCGCGATGCACAACTGGACTCGACCGCCGCGGGCGTGCTCAATGGCGGCGGGCATGGCCTCGAGGCTGGCTTCGGTGCTGCGCCCGATGTTCGCCTGGTTGTGTTTGTCCGAAGCGGACAGACAGTACTGGAAGTTCACCGCACCGGCCGCGGCTGCTTTCTCGACATGCCTTGGCGTTGCGACCCACACCCAGCATCGGGCGAGCTCGTCCGTGCTGAGCCGCTCGATCAACTCGAGCGTGTTCGCCATGGACGGCACCAGATCCGGCCTGGCCATCGAGCCGATCTCGACGCTGGGCACTCCGAGTCGCAGGAGTTCACGGACGATGCCGGCCTTCCGGTCGGTCGACAGCTGCTTTCCGGTCAGTTGCAGACCGTCCCGCAGGGTCACATCGCGCAGCGTTGTCATCGTGTCTCCAAAGTGCTGAGTACGTCGTCGGTGTCGGCGCCGAGATCCGGGCCGATCGACCGGACCGGGAGCGATCGCGGGCCGATCAGCGGCACGATTCCGGGGAAGCCGACTTCGGCCGGTTCATCCGCGCCGACGTCGACCGAGAAGTGCTGGATCATCCCGCGCTCGCGGTACTGCTCGTCCGCACGGATGTCCGCGGCCGTGTAGATCGGGCCCGCCGGAACCCCTGCCTCGTCAAGGACTTTGAGCACTTCGGCGCGGGTGAGCGTCTTCGTCCACGCGGCGATGGCGTCGTCCAGTTCGTCACGCCGGGCCCAGCGGCCTGCGTTGCTCTCCAGGCCGGGATCGTCGGCGAGGTCGGGCCTGCCGATGGCGAGCATGTAACGCCGGAAGATCGAATCGCCGTTGCCCGCGATCACGACACTGGCGCCGTCGAGGCATTCGTAGGCGTTGGAAGGCGCGATGCCTTCCATCCGCCCACCAACTCGCTGCCGTTCCACGCCGTACGCCTCGTAGTCCGGCACGAGCGACTCCATCATCGAGAACACGGCTTCATGCAAGGCGACATCGACGACGCGCTCGCTGAGCGGTCGTCGTGGCCCGCCGTTCTGCCGTTGGAAAAGCTCGACCATCACACCGAACGCCGCGTACAAACCGGCCACCGAATCGCCGAGGGAAACCCCTACCCGGGACGGTGGCCGGTCGGCCTCGCCCACCAAGTTGCGCAGCCCGCCCATGGCTTCCGCGACCGCCGCGAACCCCGGCCGCCCAGCCAACGGCCCGGTCTGCCCGAACGCGGAGATGCGCGCGAGGATGATGTCCGGGTTGGCCTTTTCCAGCTCGGCGGGTCCAAGCTGCCAGCGTTCGAGCGTGCCGGGGCGGAAGTTCTCGATCACGACGTCGCAGTGCCGTACCAGATCCAGCGCGGTGTCGCGGCCTTCGGGCGTCTTGAGGTCGAGCACGACGGACTTCTTGTTGCGGTTGATGGTCCGGAACAGCATGGACACCTCGCCGGCGTACAGCCGCCAGTTGCGCAGTTCGTCGCCCTTGCCGGGCCGCTCGACCTTGATCACCTCTGCGCCGAAGTCCGCGAGCATCCGTCCGGCGGTCGGCCCGGCGATGTAGTTGCCGAGTTCGAGGACCCGCAGGCCGTCCAGTGGCAGGCGCATGAATGCCCTTTCTCGGTTACAGGAAGATGCTCAGTGCGAGGATCGGTCCCATCGCGACGACGGATGCGATGGATACGCCCGCTGAGCAGGTTTTGAGTGTTCCCCTGGTGGTCTGTCCCATCAGGGATTGCAGTAGCCAGAACGTGTTGCTGGTCAGGTGCACGAGGAACAGCGAGCCCGCGCCCGCGGCCAGCGCGATGAGTACGGGGGAGAGCCCGAGCGCCGGTGCGATCGGTGCGAGCAGGCCCGCGGCCGTGATCGCCGAGATCGTCACCGAACCGACGGCCACGTGCAGGACCGCGGCCAGTGCCCAGACGACGAGCAGCGGCGCCCACGTACTCGCCGACAGGTACTTGCCCAGGATGTCGCCGACGCCAACGGCTTTGATGGTCGCGGCGAGCGAACCGCCGACACCGCTGAGCAACAGGATCTGTCCACTTTGGCGCAGACCGGTGCCGAGTGATTCCTCCACTTTGGGCTGTCCCATGTACCTGCGCCCGACCAGGCACGTGCCGACAAGACCGATCAGCAGCGCGATCATCGGGCTCGACAGCAGGTCGACGACGGCGTTGGACCAGTTCGCCATCTTGGCGATGGCACCGACTGCCACGAGCACCAACGCGGTGAGCAGCGGTGCGAACAGCAGGACCAGCCGTGGTTCGGTCCTGGTCTTGGTCAGCGTGCCGGTTCCGCCGGTGCCGGTGGGCTCCGGTTCGGGTGTCGGCTCCTGCGGCAGGTCCTGCTCGTCGAGTTCGGGCTTCCACCAGCCGCGCGTGAGCAGGAACGTGGTGACGGTGATCGCGATGGCGACGGTCGGGATGGCCACGATCAGCCCGTAGAGCAGGTACGTGCCGAGCGGTACGTCGAGCAGACCGGCCAGGGCCAGCGCGCCGACACCCGGCACGGTGAAGACGATGCCGCACTCCAGGCCGATCGCCAGGGCGGTGGCCATCCTCGCGGTGCCGTACTTGCCCAGCTTGGGCGCGATCGCCCTGGCCAGCGGCGCGGAGATGACCAGCAGTACGTCGAGGTAGATCGACTGCAGGAAGGTCGTGATCGTCAGGGCCATCGCGTGCGGGATCCGTTTCGGCCCGAACACGTGGAATAACTTGTCGACCAGGCGCTCGATCGCGCGCAGGTCCCGCAGGATGGCGCCCATCAGCACGCCGAACGCGATGAGCAGCCCGATTTCAGCGAGGATGTCGCCGAATCCCTTGCCGACCGTCTCGACGGTCTTGCTCACCCCCAAGCCGGCCGCCAGCCCGAGGTAACAAGAGCCAAGAACCAGCGCGACCAGCGGGTTCAGCTTGAACCGAACGATCAGAACCACGATGGCAACCACCGCGACGGCGGTGTTGACGAGAATCGCTGTGTCCGACATCCACATGTCCGTTCACTCGTGCGACATTGCACCCAGTGGGCGTCGCCTTCATGTCGAAGGTTGCTCACATTATGAGCCCATACCCACGATACGAGTCAACCTTTACCCGTGCATGACCGGTCACACAGGCGTGTCGCGGGGTGGGCAGGTGTCAGAGTGGCTGCGGTCGCGTCGATACCGAGATCAGGCCGGAACCGTGCGGCCTTCGATTTCGCGTCGAGCCATGCGAAACCCTTGTGGGCCACGGTGACTTCGAGGTTCCCGCCCAGTGGATCAAGTCGGGATGGGGCTGTCCCAGTCGAGGCTGTAGTCGTAGATCCACGAGTGCGGATGCCGTCCGCGCGTCTCTTCGCGGCTGATCTTGAGGTCGTGCAGCAAACGGTGGAACACGCGCAGGCGGACAGCCGCCGGATCGGCTTTCATCGCCGTCCTGATGACTTGTTCGACGCGATTGCGACGCAGGGTCTCGTAGGTCGAGAGCGCCGTCGGCAGATCAGGGAGATCACGCAGGCACTTCGCCAGAACCACGCTGTCCTCGACGGTCAAGGACGCGCCCTGACCCGCGGATGGGGAGACTGCGTGGGCTGAGTCGCCGAGCAGCACCATCGACGCGTTGTGCCAATGCCGGACCGAGGGCAGGTCATAGGTGTTGACCGGGAAGATCGTGCCCGGTTTCTCGATGATCTCGACCGCCGGAATGTCGTCATCGGTGAAGAAACTGGCCGCGGTCCGCCGCCACTGTTCGGTCGGGGTGTCGCGCAACGCGTGTCTGGGGATCTCCGGCCCCGGAATGCGGGCGAACCACCACGTCTCGGCGTTGTCGTCCACTATGTACCCGAAGAAGGCGCGTTTGCCGTAGTACATCTGGAAAAGGCCGGGCGGTGACTTCGGGGTGGCTTTGTCGGTGTAGCCGAGCAGGATCGTCAGGCCGACGTACCGGGGCTGGATCGCGTCCGGGTCGATGATCTTGCGGGTGACCGAGTGCAGGCCGTCCGCCCCGATCAGCAGGTCGCCGCAGGCAGACGTGCCGTCGGCGAAGCGGGCCACCACTGTGCCGTCGGCCTGGGTCTCCGCGTGCTCCAGGCGTTTGCTGTGCTGCACCGGTATGCCACGGGCGCGCAGTTCGGTGTGCATGACGCGGTTGAGCACACCGCGTTTCAGCGTTCGCGGCAGGTTGATGGTTCCGTTGTTCTCCGGATATTTCCGCTCGTTCACCCATTTCCCGGTGGCGCTGATGTACTCCGCGCCGGTCGCGGCGAAGGAGTTGTCGATCACGGGCTGGTGGGCGTCGATCGCCCGCAGAGCGGTCATTCCGTTGTTCATCACGGTGAGGAACGCGCCGATGTTCTCCGCGTCCGTGGGATAGGCCTCGTAGACGACCGAGTCGATGCCGGCCTTTCGCAGTGCCATGGCGGCCGTCGCGCCGCCTATCCCGCCACCAATTACCAGCGCTTTGGTCATCGAAGTCGGCTCGATCCGGTGTGGGTTGGCCCGATGATGGAACCCGGGCCGAGCTGATCCCCCAGCGAATGCCAGCTCGGCCCGGCCGTTCCCCCCAGTCCTGGTGTCCAGGCCCCTCCCACCTCGTCAACCAGTATGCGAGGGGTGCCTGAACCCCGGCTATACGTCCGCTTACAGCCGATAAACGCACAGCTTGGACAGTGTTTTCCGGCGGCCGGACCTGCCCGTGTCGTAGACCGGGGCGGTGACTTTGAGTAGTGTCGATTCGTGCCGAGGCCCGCACCGCGGCACCTTGGCGCTGAAGATCAGCGGGGGCGTTGATGGAGTTCCGAATCCTGGGCCCAGTGGAGGTCCATGGAGAGGGTGGTCAGGCTCGGCTGGGCGGCGGACGGGCAGTGACCCTCTTGGCCGCCTTGATCCTCCAGGCGAATCGCACGGTGTCCTATGAACGGTTGACCACAGCTGTGTGGGGCGACAACCCACCGAATTCGGCGACCGCGGCTCTGCACACCTACGTTTTCCGGCTCCGCAAGGCCTTCGGTGATGTCGATCCGACCGGCCTCGACCGGATCGTCACCTACAAGACCGGTTATCTGCTGCACATCCAGCCGGGCGAGCTGGACCTGGAAGTGTTCCGGGCACACGTCGAACGCGGCCGGGCCGCGTCGGCCGCGGGCAGGTTCGAGCAGGCGGCCACCGAGCTGGACGCCGCACTGGAGCTCTGGCGCGGGACCGTGTTGTCTGGCGTGTCCGGTGAGCTGGTCGCGCAGCAGTCCGCCAGCCTGGACGAGGCCTACATCTCCGCGGTCGAGCAGCGGGTGGAGGTCAAGCTCAACCTCGGCGTGACCGCCGAGCTCATCCCCGAGCTGAATGCTTTGATCGCCTCGTATCCGCTGCGTGAGCGGCTGCGTGAACAGGCGATGCTGGTGCTTTACCGCTCCGGCCGCCAGGCCGAGGCGCTGGCGATGTACCAGGACGTCTACCGGGTGCTGTCCGACGAGCTCGGCATCCAGCCCGGGCCGGCGCTGCAGGAGCTGCACCGGCGGATCCTGTCGGGTGATCCGACCTTGCGCTCGCCGTCCGAGCAGAAACCGGAAGCGCCGGCCGCGGCCAGGCCCGTGCCCCGGCAGCTGCCCACGGACGTCGCCAACTTCACCGGCCGCGAGGAGTACATGCGGCAGCTTGACGCGCTGCTGCCCAGCGCGGACCGGTCGGGCGGGGCCGTGGTGATCTCCGCGATCGAGGGCATCGCGGGCGTCGGCAAGACCGCGCTCGCCCTGCACTGGGCCCACCACGCAGCTCCGCGACTGCCCGATGGCCAGCTGTACGTCAACCTCCGGGGTTACGCCCAGAGCCCGCCGATGGAACCGGGCGAGGCGCTGTCCCGGTTCCTGCGCGCACTCGGCGTGCCCCAGGAACAGATCCCGGTCGACCAGGACGAACAGGCCGCGATGTACCGGTCGCTGATGGCCGACAAGCGGATGCTGGTCCTGCTGGACAACGCGATGAGCCCGGACCAGGTACGGCCGTTGTTGCCGGGCAGCGCCAACTGCCTGGTGCTGATCACCAGCCGGGTCGACCTGCGTGGGCTGGCCGCGCTCGATGGCGCGCGCAGGCTCGTGCTCGACGTCCTCACCGCGGACGAAGCGGTCAACCTGCTCGCCACGACGATAGGCGACGAACGGTCGACGACCGAAGCCGGCCACGTGGCCCAGCTGGCGAAACTGTGCGGCTACTTGCCGTTGGCGCTGCGTATCGCCGCGGCGCACCTGGCCGGCCACGTCAGCCAGACCGTCGGCGGCTACCTCGCGCAGCTGGCCGAAGGCGATCGGCTGAGCCAGCTCGGCATCGAACACGACCAGCAAGCCGCAGTACGGGCCTCGTTCGACCTGTCGTACCAGACGCTTTCGACGGAGGCGGCCAGGTTGTTCCGGCTGCTGGGCCTGGTTCCCGGACCGGATTTCGCCCCTGCTGCCGCCGCCGCACTCGCGGCGATGCCCGAGGAGAGGACCACCCGGCTGCTGGACGGTCTGGCCTCGGCGCACCTGATCGAACGCCTGACACCTGGGCGATTCCAGTTCCACGACCTCATCCGGCTCTACGCAGCGGAACGCGCGAAGGACATCGACGGCGCGCAGGAGATCGACGACGCACTGCGCCGCCTGTTCACCTGGTACCTGCACAGCACGGGGTCCGCGACGCACGCGCTCTATCCGGAGATCGAGAGCCTGCTGGACTCGGTCGACGTGGACATCCACCCGATGGGGTTCACCGACATCGTCGAGGCCATCTCGTGGCTGGAGACCGAGCGGCCCAGCCTGCTCGCGTCGGTGCGGCACGCGACGCAACACGGCCCTCGGCCGATCTCGTGGCGGCTCGCGCATGTCCTGCGGGGCTACTTCTACACCAGGATGGTCGTTCCTGACTGGATGGAGACCGCGGTTCTCGGCCTGCGGGCCGCGGATCTCGACAATGACCTCGCCGGTCAGGCGGCGATGTTGCACAGCCAGGCACACGCCCATTTCTGCCTCAGCTCCTACGAACAAGCGCTGGAGTACGAGGCACAAGCGCTGCCGTTGGCCAGGGATCTCGACGAACCACGCCTCGAGGCCGAGATCGTCAAGTGGTCCGGCCTGGCGTGCGTGTTCCTCGGCAGGCTGGACAAGGCCGTCGAGGACCTGACGCAGGCGCTGGATCTCTACCGTCGCACGGAAAACCGGCACGGCCAGGCGAACACGCACATCGGCCTCGGGTTCGCCTTGGTCGACAAGGGACAGTTCGAGGAGGCCATGCCGCACTACGGCAAGGCGCTGGAGCTCAACCGGGAGATCAACAGCCGTTACGGCGAAGCACTGGTACTGCACGTCACCGGAGTGGTGTACGGCCACATGGGACGGTTCGACGAAGCGCTGCGGATGCACGCCCAGGCCATGACGCTGTACCGGCAGGTGGGCACTCGGTACCACGAGACGTCCGCGTCGTTCTCCTTAGCCGTGCTGCACTGCGATATGGGCTCGTACGACAAGGCATTGGCCGAGGCCGAGCGTGCCCGGGTGATGTCAAGGGAAACTGGCGACCGCCGGACCGAGTGCAACGCGTTGAACACGCTCGGCGTGGCGTGCAAGCTGGTGGGACGTTTCGACGACGCCGCCGGTTACCACGAGTCGGCGTTGCAGCTGTCCAAAGCGATCAGTCTGCGCAAGGCCGAGATCGAGGCGCTGATCGGGTTGTGCGGCGCCCGGCGCGGCCTCGGCAACCACAACGATGCGATTCTCGCCGGTCAGGCCGCGCTGCGGGGCAGCAGGCACAGCGGTATGCGGCCGCACGAAGCGCACGCGTTGGTGGGACTTTCCGAAGTCTTGACCGAAGTAGGACAAGCCGATCACGCCAAAACACAGGCGCGGCACGCCCTGGACATCTATCGTGAGATCAACTACCCGCTTGGCGAAGGGCGCGCCTTGCGGGCGCTGGGCCTGGCGATGTCCGAAACCGACGGTCCGCGGTCAGCGGTTGCTTACTGGGAGGAAGCGCTGGCGATCTGCACCCGGCTGGGCACGCCTGAAGTCGAGCAACTCCAGACCCTGATCAAGGTGCCCCACTGATCGAAAGGGCTGATGGGCATGGCTGGCCTGCCAAGTGCTCCGGTCGCCATCGTCGGTATCGGGTGTCGTTTCCCTGGCGCGCGTGGGCCGGGGGAGTTCTGGCAGCGGCTGCGTGCGGGCTATGACGGGATAGCCAAGCCGCCTGCCGGCCGGTTCGACGGTTTACCCTGGAAAGAGAGTGCGGACAACCCGGTCGAGGCGGGTTACTTGTCCGATGTGGACAAATTCGATCCGGATTTCTTCGGTGTGTCACACCGTGAGGCGCGCCGGATGGATCCGCAGCTGCGGTTGTTGCTCGAGGTGACGTGGGAGAGCCTGGAGGACGCGGGACTGCGTCCGGCGGACACCGAAGGCGGCCGGGTGGGCGTCTTCATTGGACAGATCGCCTCCGACTACTGGGAACTGCACTCGGGCAACGCCGACAACGCGGCCATCGACCGATATATCGGGCTGGCCAACATCCGAGGCATGTTGTCCGGCCGACTGTCGCATGTGTTCGATTGGTCAGGCCCGAGTGTCTCGGTTGACACCGCGTGCTCGTCGTCGCTGGCAGCCGTCCGCATGGCCTGTCAGAGCCTGTATTCCGGTGAGTCCACAGTGGCCGTCGCGGGCGGCGTCAACCTGATGCTTGTCCGCAAGGACTACCCGTGGCTGTTCATGGGCGGCGTGCTGTCCCGTGACGGCCGGTGCAAATTCGGCGACGCGAGTGCCGACGGCTACGGCCGCGGCGAGGGCCTCGGGCTGGTCGTGCTCAAGACCCTCGACCGGGCGATCGCCGACCGCGACCGGATCTACGCGGTGATCCGGGGCAGCGCGATCAACAATGACGGGCGCGCCAGCGGATTCGCCGCGCGGCCAGCGGTTCGGGGCCAGGCCGACGTGCTGAGCGCTGCTCTGGCAGACGCCGGAGCCAGTCCGACGGAGATCGAATACGTCGAAGCACACGGCACCGGAACGGCGGTGGGCGACGCGGTCGAGCTGGCCGCGCTCGCGGCCGTCCTTGGCGAGGGACGATCGCAGGCTGATCCACTGCGCGTCGGCTCGGTGAAGACGAACATCGGCCACACGGAGGCGGCGGCCGGGATCGCGGGTCTGATCAAGTCCACATTGTGCCTCTATCACGGCGAAATCCCGCCGAGCTTGCACGTGCGTGAGCTCAATCCGGCGGTGGAATGGGACGAGCTGCCGCTGAAGGTCCACACCGAACTGGAACCGCTGCCGAGTCATGGCCGGCCGCGGCTGGTGGGCGTGAGCTCGTTCGGGGTTTCCGGGACGAACGTCCACGCGATCCTCGCCGAGGTAGAACAGCAACCTGTGGTGCCGTCCGAAGGCGACTATGTGCTGACGCTCTCGGCACGGACACCGCAAGGGGTACGTGATCTGGCGGGCGCGTACGCGAGTTTTCTCCGTGACACTGAAGTCCCGTTGCGGGATATCTGTTACAGCGCCTCGGCACGCAGACAGCACCACTCGAACCGGATCGCTGTCGCCGGATCGTCACATGAGGACGTCGCGGCCAAACTCCGCTCCTTTGTAGACGGAAAGCCCTCGCGTGATGTCTCGTTCTCCGGTGAGGTCCCGGAAGTCGAACCCGGCATCGCGTTCGTCTTTCCCGGGCAGGGCTCGCAATGGTTCGGTATGGGCCTTCAGCTCCTCGACACGTCATCGGTTTTCCGCTCCGCGCTTGAGGAATGTGACCGCGCGGTGCGTGCGGAGTGTGGCTGGTCGGTCATCGAGCAGCTGGCCCGGGACGACGAACGGTCGCACGACGTGGACGTCGTCCAGCCCATGCTGTTCGCCATCCAGGTCGGGCTCGCGGCTGTCTGGCGATCGTGGGGAGTCGAACCGGACCTGGTCATCGGCCACAGCATGGGCGAGGTCGCCGCCGCACATGTCGCGGGCGCGTTGAGCCTGACGGATGCCGTCGCAGTCATCTGCCGTCGCAGCAAGCTCGCCGCGGCAGTGGCGGGCCGGGGTGCGATGGCGTCCATTGCCTTGCCTATGGGGCATGTGGCCGAAACGTTGGCTGGCTACCAGGACAAGGTGTCCATCGCGGCGAGCAACAGCCCGTCAACCACGCTGATCTCCGGTGAACCGTCCGCAGTGGACGACATCGTGGCTTCCTTGCAGCATCGGGACGTCTTCTGCCGCAGGATCGATGTGCCCTTCGCCGCGCACAGCCCGCACGTCGACGAGCTGCGGGACGAACTGCTCGAGCGCCTCGCGAACGTGCGACCGCAGGCCGGGAGAACCCGGATCCACTCCACCGTTCTTGACGCGGACGTCGACGGACGCGGCTTCGACGCGAGTTACTGGGTGCGGAACTTCCGGGAACCGGTACGGTTCGCTTCGGCTGTCCGTCAGGTGTCGGCCGATCGGCACCTGGTGTTCGTCGAGATCAGCCCGCATCCGGTGCTGTTGTCCTCGATCGAGGAGTGCCTCCAAGAAGCGCAGAACCCGGGCGCCGCGGTGTCTTCGTTGCGACGGGAGAAACCCGAACTGCGGACACTGCTGACTTCGCTGGGTGAGTTGTACGCCAAGGGATGTCAGATCGACTGGAACCGGCTGTACGGCGAGGAAGCGCGGCTCGTCTCGCTGCCCGCGTACCCATGGGCGCACGGCAGCTACTGGATCAAAACCAGGGAACCAGCGCCACCCAGGCCCGGGCATCCGTTGCTCGGGCGACCGATTGCCGCGGCTGAGCGGGAGCGAGTGTGGGAAGGACCGCTGGACCGGACCCGCAACCGGTACCTCGACGGCCACCGGGTTCAGGGCATGATCACGTTTCCGGGCTCGGGCTACTGCGAGCTGGCGTTCGCGGCCGCGCGTGAGGCTCTTGGCCAGGGCGACCTCGTGGTGGAGGACGCGGTCTTCCAACAGTTGCTGCTGCTCAACGGCCACGAATCGCCGACGCTGCGGGTCCGGATGCACCCCGAGAACGACTCCGGGTGGCGGATCGAGATCCACAGCGGCACGTCACACCAGACGGTTCAGCACGCGTCCTTCCGTGTCCGGACCGTGGCGGACGCGCAAGAACAAGCCCATGATCCGTTGCCCGCGGTGCGTGCACGATGCCCGGAACACCTTCCCGGAGACGAGTTCTATATCCGGTTCGGCGGTGGCGAGAACGAGTGGGACGGCCCTTTCCGCGGGGCCGTCGAGGTCTGGCGGGGCGACGGCGAGGCGCTGATTCGAGTGTCCTGTCCGGACTCGCTCGCCGCGATGTTCGACGACTTCTACTTCCACCCAGCGATGTTGGATGCTTGCGGCCACGCACTGATGGCCACGGCCGAGCCGGTCGCACAGGCTTTCGCGGCGGAAAGCTTCCACAGCGCACGGATCTGGGGCAAGCCACAGCGGGAACTCTTCAGCCACGCACGATTGACCGAGCGGGGCGCCGGCACGCTCACCGGCGACATCGTGGTGATGCAGTCCGACGGAACCCCGGTGGCGGACATCCGTGGTGTACGTCTGCGTTGTCTCGCTGAACCGGCGGCACAGCGGCAGAACTACGACGACTGGCTGTACGAGCTGCAGTGGGAACGCAGCGATCGTCCACAAAGGAACATTGAACTCGCTTCGGGGACATGGATCATCCTTGATGACGGCCGGGCCGTCGGTCGCGGGCTGCGCAAGCGGATCGAGGACGCCGGCGGTCACTGTGTCAGCGTGGTCCCGGCGGGCAGCGCCGTGCACGGCGACTTCGTGGTGGATCCCCGGGATCCGATGGGGTTCTGTGCCGTCCTGCGTGCGGCGTCCGGTCCGGTACGAGGGATCGTCCACCTGTGGAGCCTGGACAACCCGACAGACGTAGCGTCCGAAGAGGACGTCAAGCGTGCGCAGAACCTGACGTGTTCCAGCACTGTCCAGCTGATCAAAGACCTCGCGGCGTCGCCGGAGGTCGGCCATCCGGCGTTGTGGCTGGTGACCAGCAACGTCTACGCGGTCACCCAGGACGACGTGTCGATATCCCCGCTATCCGCGCTGCTGTGGGGTTTTGGCCGAGTGCTGGCCCAGGAGAACCCCGAACTGAAGCCCGTCCTCGTGGATGTCGACGTCACGGATCCGGATTGGGCCGCCGAGACGCTGTTCGGTGAATTGACTGTGCACGACCGGGAAACCGAGCGGGCGTTGCGCCGTGCGGGCCGATACGTCTCGCGGATCAATCGGTACTCCGCCCCGCCTGCCCCCGCCGCGCGCCCGTCTGGTGCTTACCGTGTTCGGCATGGAGCGCCCGGGTGTCTGGACGAATTCACGGTCGAACGGGCCGAGCGTCGCAAACCGGGGGCGGGTGAAGTCGAGATAGAGATCGCGTTCGCCGGGCTGAACTACGCCGACGTACTCGGTGTCATGGGTGTGGTGCCGGGAATCGACGCGCAGGACAGGGTCCCTGGTGCGGAATGCGCGGGTAAGGTCACCGCACTCGGCCCGATGACCCACGGCCTGCAAGTCGGCGACGAGGTCGTCGCCGTGGGGAACCTGGGACTGGGTTCGCATGTCATCGCCAAGGCCCCGCTGGCGTTGAAGCGACCGAGGACCCTCGATCTCGCCGACGCGGCAACGGTTCCGATCGCGTACTTGACCGCGTATCACGCCCTGCACAAGCTTGCCGGGTTGCGCAGGGGAGAGCGTGTTCTGATCCACACGGCGACCGGGGGAGTGGGACTGGCCGCCATCCAAGTCGCCAAGATGCTCGGTGCCGAGATCTACGCGACGGCCGGCAGCCGGGAGAAGCGATCCCTGTTGCGGACCATGGGAATCAAGTACGTGGCGGACTCGCGGTCGCTCGATTTCGCCGATGAATTCCTTGCGGCGACATACGGCAAGGGCGTGGATGTCGTACTCAACACGCTGCCCGGTCCGGCCATCGAGAAGAACCTCGACCTGCTGGCCCCCTATGGCAGGTACGTGGAACTGACCAAAAAGGACATCCTCGGCGACGGGCAGATCCCGTTGCGGCCGTTGGCCCGCAACATCTCTGTGCATGTCGTCGACGTGATGGACATGTGGCAGACCCGGCCAGAGCAAGTCGGCGCGACCCTGCGGGAAGTGTTCACCCTGATCGATACCGGCGCACTGGCGCCGTTGCCCGCGGACAAGTTCGCGAGCGAACGCACCGGCAACGCGTTCCGCCACCTCGCCCAGTCGAAGCAGATCGGCAAGGTGCTGCTCTCCTTCGACGCCAACGAGCCGGAACCCTTGGTCCGCGCCGATGCGACGTATCTCGTCACCGGTGGCCTCGGCGGTATCGGCACCGAGGTGGCACGCTGGCTGGTCGAACAGGGCGCCAAGCACCTGCTGCTGGTCGGCCGCGCCGAACTGCCACCGCGATCCACGTGGCCGCACCTCGACCGCGACAGCGCGGAGTACCGGCGAGTCGGCGCACTGGAGAGCCTTGAACAGACCGGGATCCACGTTCGCTACGAAGCCGTCGACGTCGCCGACGAGGCGGCACTGCGATCGCTGATCAGCGAAATGGATCACCCGGTCCGCGGGGTCTTCCACACGGCGGGCATCGTGGACTGGCACCTCGTCCGCGACCTCGATGACGAGCGGCTCGCGGCCGTGCTGCGGCCGAAGGTGGCAGGAAGCCTTGTCCTCGACCGGATTTTCCCGGATTCGAGCCTGGATATGTTCGTACTGTTCTCTTCGATCGCCGGATGGATGAGTTCACCGCTGCTGGCCGCGTACTCGGCGGCGAACAATTTCCTCGACTCCCTGGCCCATCAGCGGCGGCTGCGCGGTGCGCCTGCGACCGGGATCAACTGGGGATTCTGGGACGCGATCGGCATGTCGGCGGGCGTCAACGACAAGGTGCGGGTGATTCCCAAGGGCTTCAGCCACTTCTCGCCCGCTGACGGGATCGCGGTGCTGGAGCGGCTGATCCGGGCCGACGTCGAACAGGTCGGGGTGCTCGTCGCGGACTGGGCGAAGTGGTCGGCGATCCACCACCACTTCGCCCAACTGCCCATGCTAAGCAAACTCGTGCCCACCACGACCGACCGGCCTGCGCCCGGTGAGGTGGACAAGGACATCGTCCGGAGGTACCTGATCGACCGGATCGCCGAAGCACTCGAAGTCACGCCGGATCACGTCAACACCCGTCAACCATTGAACCGGATGGGACTGGACTCACTTGGCGCGATCGAACTGAAGAACCTCGCGTCCAGAGACCTCGGCGTGGACCTGCCGGTGGTGATGCTGCTCGGCGGCTTCACCCTCGACGATCTGATCGACCAGTTGGGATCAGCCTAGCCAGAACTCCTTCACCACCGCGGCGATGGCCTCGGCCTGCGCATACCCGGCCCGCAGGGCGCCGGGACGCTTCGACATGTCGAAAATGTCCTTTCCCATCGCCTGTTTGGCTTCCGGGGTCGGTTTGATCAGCAAGGCCTGGCCCTTCGCCCGGACCGGCTCGAGCGATTCGTCGAAGCTGGCGCCCGGTATGCCCCGAATGCCGTTGACGGGCGCGACGACCAGAACCCGATCGTGGCCCGCGGCCAGGTCGGCGTTGATGGACGACCGCGTGCTGCCGTCGATGTAGTGCTTGCCGTTCAGGGCGAACGGCGTCCACACGCCCGGCAGTGCCACGCTGGCACACATCGCGTCGACCAGGCTGACGCCCGAATCGCGGGTGAAAACCGTGAGCTGACCGGTTTCCGCGTCGACGGCCGGGATCATCAGCGGCTTCTCCGGCCATTCCTGCGTCCGCAGGCTCTCGATGACGATCGCTCGCATCCGTTCGGTCGGCTGGCCACCCGCCTGCAACGCCAGCGAACCGATCTCGGCCAGGATCGCGGTGGCCTCCGAATGCTTGCCGATGGCCTGCACGAGCATCTGGACGAACGCGTCGGTGGCTGGCGGAGCGGTCCGTTCACGGCCCTCGTCGGTGAGAATGTGGTCCATCATCCGATGCGGGTCACCCGTGGTGAGCTCGACCGCTGTGGTCGACCCGACCGACGTGCCGACGAGCAGTTCGGCGTCCATCAGGGGGATCCCGGCATCGTGCAGGCTGGTCAGCACACCCCACTGCCAGGCGAACCCGATGGCCTCGCCACTGCCCAACACCAGTGCCCTGGACACCACCGTCACTCACCTCGTCCCGATCGTGGATCTTCGTCGGCCATTCCGGCACCGATCGTGCCAGAACTGGTGACGCAATGCACTGCCTTCGACACGTCGAGTGGTCAGATCGGACGCTGCTCCTCGCCGTTCGTCTGGGTGAACACGGTCAAGACCCACTTGCGCGGGATCTATCGCAAGCTCGGCGTTCGGCATCGGCGTGACGCGATTTCCGTGGCACGGGAACGCGGACTGCTCTAACCGTCCTTTTCGGACTCGGCGTCGGTCGGACGCAGGTGCCGCAGCAACGTTGCCGAGACAACGGCGAGCGCGACCAGGAGCACGGCGCCGACGACGCCTGCCGTGTTCAGACCGCTGGTGAACGCTTCCCGCGCCGGTTCGAGCAATGCGGTGGCCTGGTCCGGCGGCAGCGTTCGGGCCACGGCCATCGCACCGGTGAGGCTGTCAGCGGCCTCGGGCGGCGCGTTGTCCATCTCCGCGCGGTACACGGCGGTGGCGATGGTGCCCATAGCCGCGACGCCGAGGCCAACGCCCAATTCGCCGCTCGTCTCGGACAGCGCCGCTGCGGCTCCTGCCTTCTCCGGCGGCGCGCTGCCGACGACCATGTCGGTGGTCAGCACGGTCATCGGACTGAGACCGGCGACCGTGACCACTCCGGCCACGATCAGCAGGCCGAAGCCGGACATCGCGTTGACCTGCGTGACCAGCAAGAAGCCGACCGCCGACAGCACCGCGCCGCCGGCGATCACGAAGGCCGGGCGGATCCGGCGCGTGAGCAGGGGAGCCACCAGTGATCCGAGCACGGCCGCCAGGGTGATCGGGATCATCCACAGGCCCGCCTGCAACGGCGACAGCTCTTTGACTGATTGCAGGAACTGCGGGTAGAGGAAGTTGACTCCGTTGATCGCGGTGATTCCCAGCAACAGCAGGGCCAAGGCGGCGGCGAACGCCCGGATCCGGAACAGCCGCAGGTCGACCATCGGGTTGGTGAGCCGTTGCTGCCGGCGGGTGAACAGGATTCCCATCACCAGTCCACCTACGAGGGCCGCGTACGGCAGCCACGAGCCGTGCCCGGTCGCGATCTCCTTCAGGCCGTAGATCACCGGCAGGACGGTCGCCAGCGACACCACGACACTGAGCAGGTCGAGTCGTCCGGCATCGGGGTCACGGAACTCCGGCAGCAGGATCGGCGCCAGCACCACCAGCAGGACCATGACCGGGACGGCGATCAGGAACACCGAACCCCACCAGAAGTTCTCCAGCAGCGCGCCGCCGATGGTCGGGCCGATCGAGATACCCGCCGAGAACGTGGTCATCCAGATGCCGATGGCCAGGCCACGCTGCTTCGGGTCGGCGAACATGTTGCTGATCAGCGCCAGCGTCGACGGCATCAGCGTCGCACCGGCGATGCCGAGCGCCGCGCGGGCGGCGATGAGCATGGCGGGGGAGTTGGCGTACGCGGCGAGCACCGAGGCCAGTGCGAACGCCACCGCGCCGATCATCAGCAGTTTGCGGCGGCCGATCCGGTCGCCGAGCGTGCCCATGGTGACCAGGAATCCGGCGATCAGGAAGCCGTAGATGTCCAGGATCCACAGCAGCTCGGTGCTGCTTGGCCGCAGATCGGCGCCGAGGTGCGGGGCGGCGAGGAACAGCACGCTGACGTCCAGCGCGAGAACGAGCAGGGGAAGGGTGAGCACCGCGAGGCCGATCCACTCCCGGGGACCGGCCTTCGTGGCCGTGTTCGTCGACATGCCTCCACGGTGAGGTGACGGGGTTCTGGTTTTGTTGTGGCCGGGTTCCGGTGCCCGTTTTGCCCGTTGGGTACCGTGATCACCATGCGTTTCGGGGTGCTCGGTCCGGTCGCGGTCTGGGCCGCCGACGGTACCGCGATCCGGGTGCCCGAGCTGAAGGTCCGGGCGCTGCTGGCCGCGTTGCTCGCCCGCGAAGGCCAGGTCGTCTCGGCCGATCGCCTGGTCGAGGACCTGTGGGGCGCGGATCCGCCTGCCAAGGCCGGTGCGGTGCTGCGCAGCAAGGTTTCCCAGTTGCGTCGAGCCCTGGCACGGGACCTGGTCGTGCACCAAGCGCCTGGCTATCTGATTCGCGATGCCGAGACCGACGCCCAGCAGTTCCAGGAGATGGTCACGCGGGCTCAGACGCTGGCCGACCCACGCGAAAGGGCTTCGCTGCTGGGTGAGGCGCTGGATCTGTGGCGTGGCCCAGCCTATGCCGACTTCGCGGATGAGCCGTTCGCTCAGGCCACGATCACGCGGCTCACCGAGCAACGGCTCACCACGCTGGAGGACCACGCCGAGGCAAGGCTGGCATTGGGGGAGTACACGGAGCTCGCCGACCTCATCGCGGAGCACCCGCTGCGAGAACGGCTGCGTGCGGTGTACATGCGTGCGCTCTACCGTGCAGGCCGCGCTGGGCAGGCCCTGGAATGCTTCGCTGACCTACGGAAACGGCTGGCCGACGAGCTCGGCGTGGATCCAAGTCCGGAGTTGTCCGCGTTGCACGAGGCGATCCTGCGGCACGACCTCGCCGGCAACCTGCCCGCGCCGACGTCCGGGCTGATAGGCCGGGACGACGCCGTGGCCGAGATCGGCCGCCTGCTGCACTCGACCCGGATGGTGACGCTCACGGGGACAGGGGGCGTCGGCAAGACACGGCTCGCGGTGGAGACGGCGGCCCGGCTCACTGAGTCCTTTGTGGACGGGGTGTGGCAGGCCGAACTGGACGCCGTGGGCGCGCCGGTGGAGGTCGTCGCCGCGGCGCTCGGTGTCCGGGACAGCGATGCCGGGCCGTTGCTCGTACGGATAGGGACGGCCTTGCGGCACAAGCGAATCCTGCTCGTGCTGGACAACTGTGAGCACGTGGTCGACCAGGTCGCCGTGCTGGCCAACTCCTTGCTGAAGGCCGCGCCCGGGCTGAAAATCCTGGCCACCAGCCGCGAGCCGCTCAACGTCGACGGGGAGCACCTGTGGGTGGTACCTCCGCTGGCGCAAGCCGATGCCGTGGAGTTGTTCGTCGCCAGGGCCGCAGCTGCTGGTTCCGTCATCGACGACACTGACGCGGTTCGAGTAATCTGCGCCAGGCTCGACGGTATTCCGTTGGCTTTGGAGTTGGCTGCGACCAAGGTGCGTGCGCTGGGCGTAAGCCAACTCGCTGAGCAGCTCGACGACCGGTTCCAGCTACTGGCCACTGGCCGCCGTGGCGCCGCGCCTCGACAGCGGACGTTGCGGGCGATGATCGACTGGAGCTGGCAGCTGCTCGCCGAGGACGAGCGGGTTTTGTTGCGGCGCTTGGCCATCTACTCCGGAGGCTGGCCGCTCGACGCGTGTCCGGCCAGCCCGGCGCTGCTCGCCCGGCTGGTCGACCGATCGTTGGTGGTCGTTGACGACGGACCGCGCTACCGGCTGCTGGAATCCGTTGCCGCGTACGCGATGGAACGGCTGCGGGAGTCCGGGGAGTTCGATGACGTGCAACGGGCACACTTCGAGTACTTCACGCGATTCGCTGAACGGGCGGACCTGCGTGGCCATGGCCAGCGCGAGTGGTTGCGCCGATTGGACGCCGAGACCGCAAACCTCCACGCGGCCCTTGAAGGTGCTGTCCGGCAAGGAAACGCGGACATGGCACTGCGGTTGGCCAACGCCACCGCGTACTACCGGTATCTGCGCGGCCGGTGGGGTGCCGCCAAGCGAGCGCTTGATCTCGCGCTCCGGGTCGACGGCCCGGCACAGGCAGGGAACCGGGCGATGGCCGAGGTGTGGCGAGCGACCGGCGTATCGGCGACGCACGAAGCCTTGGCGGACATCGAGGACCCGGTGCGGCGGGCACGTGCCGAGTGGTTCCTCGGCTTCGCCATGATCGGGTTCGTCGAGCACTCGGTGTCCGGAATTCTCGCGGTGTTCGGTGAACACGACGACCACTGGGGAGTCGCGGCCGCGTTGACCAGCAGAGCGTGGAACGCCTTGGCGCGCAGCGATCTCGCCAGTGCCGCCGCCGACGCTGAACAGGCCGTCGCGTTGTTCGGTGAGGTCGGTGACGACTGGGGCCGGATGCAGGCGATGGACGTGCTCGGCGAGGTCGCGCAGATCAGCGGCGACTATCCCCGAGCGGCCGCGCTGCACCAGGACGGCCTGCGGATCGCCCAAGAACTGGGCCTGCGGTCGGACGTGCCGTACAAACTGGCCCAGTTGGGCCGGATCGCGTTGGCATCCGGGGACTATCGGCGTGCCGACGAGTTCCACGAGGGGTCCCGCCGGTTGGCGGCCGAGCAATCGGACAAGTTCGGCGAACAGTTCGCCGAGGTCGGCCTGGCGCTCGCGGCCCGCAGGCAAGGACACCTCGAGCAAGCCGAGGCGCATCTCGACGGGTGGCTGCACTGGGCACGTGAGGTGGGCTGGGGTCCGGGCGTCGCGCTGGTTTACGCCGAGTTGGGCTTCATCGCCGAACTACGTGGCGACGCGCAGACCGCCCTCGACCTGCACCGTGCGGGCTACGCGGCCGCGCTTGACACCGGTGACCCGAGGGCCGTGGCTCTCGCGTTGGAGGGCATGGCCGGAGCGCATTCCCTGGCCGGAGATTTGGAAACCGCTGCGGACCTGCTTCAGGAGGCCAACGCGACCAGGGAGGCGGCGGGTGTGCCGTTGCCGCCTGCCGAGCGTGGCGACGTTGACCGGATCTCGGCGAGGCTTCGCGCCTAGAGACATCGAGGTAACTTCTGAAGGTGCATTCCTACGCGCCCGGATTGAACCTCGACATCCACCGTTGCGATGATCCGAAGGCGCCGGTCGTGATCGATGTCCACGGCGGCGGATGGTCGCATGGCGACAGGGCGACGGATGCACCGTCCCGGCTTCCGGGGTGACCGTGGTTTCGGTCGACTACAGCCTGGCACCTCAGGCCGTATATCCCCAGCAGGTGCACGAGCTGAAGGGAGCTGTGCGGTGGTTGCGCGCCAACGGATCCCGCCTCAGGTTGAAGGTTTGACCGACTCGGTATCTGGGGCGCCTCAGCGGGTGCGTATCTCGGGTCACTGGTTGCTCTGTCCTCAGGGGACAGTGCGGTGGAGGGCGCGGTCGGCGGAAACCTCTCCGAGTCCAGCGCGGTGCAAGCGGTGGTGCATTGGTTCGGCCAGGTCGATCTCGCGGCGTCGGCGGCCCGTACTTCGCTGGAAGCGCGGTTGCTGCCTTTCCACTTCGAGGCGGACTTCCTCGGCGACCGCAGTTTCGAAGGCTTGAGCCTTTTGTCGTGAGTGTCGGCTTCAGCGTCACCCTTCCTGATCGCGCACGGCGACCGCGACCGAATTATCCCGCTCACCGAAAGCCTTGCCTTGCACAATGCCTTGAGCCGCGCCGGCGCGCAGAGCCGCTTCGAGCTCGTCGGCAACGCGGGGCACGAAGATCCGGCGTTCGACAGTCCTGCCGTGCTCGCCACGACGGCTGCGTGGCTTCGTGCGGTCCTGGACTGAACACCTTGCTTTTGAAGCCGCCGCAGCAGGGCTGCGTTTGAATTGGACGGATCGCATCGGATACTCGCGTCCAGCATTGGCGGCGTTCGAGTGGCTCAATCAGACGGACACTGCCGTCGCTGGCCGGTTCGCCGAGTCGGTGTTCGCCGCTTATTTCGCGGAGGGCCAGGACATCGAGTCTGCTGAGCTCCTTACGAAGCTGGCCTTGGACGTCCGTGGTGACTTGACCGGACTGACTTCCGAACCGCTTGACCGGTCCGAAGCACTGGCGCGCTCGAACGGCGTCAACGGCACATCCACGTGGATCGCCGACGGCTATTGGGTGTCCGGCCTGCGATCCCGTGAGTGGTTCAAGGAGTGGGCCGCTGTACTTGGGTCAACGGTGTGACCTCAGCTTTGAGGTGCACCGAGGTCCCGGGACAGCGCCAAGGCGGCGGTGCGGACGGCCGGAGCCATCCGCCGGACGTTGAGCCGGCCGGTCCACCCGGAGACGGACAAAGCCGCGATGACCTCATCGGCCGGGCCTGTGACCGGGCTCGCCGCGCAAACCAGGCCCGCGCGGGACTCCTCATGGTCATACGCAATCCCGGTCGCCCGGATCGTCGCGAGCTCACGCCGCAGGACGCCGGGAGCGGTCTTGGTGCGTTCGGCAAGCCGTGGCAAGCCCGTACGCATGACGTTCTCGACGACCTCAGGTTGGGCGAACGCCAGAATCGCCTTGCCGACGCCCGTGGCGTGGGCGGGCAGCCGGCCTCCGACGCGGGACGGCAGTGCGGGTGCGTCGCTGTGCCGCAGGATCTCCACGTAGACCACCTCGGTGCCGTCGAGCACAGCCAGGTGCACGGTTTGGCGCGTCGCGCCTCGCAGGTCCGCCATGTACGGCAGTGCGGCGTCGCGTAGACGTCGCTTGCGTGGCACGAGTTCGCCAAGCTCGAACAGGTGCAGGCCGAGCACTACGGCTTTGCCGCGGCGTTCCACCATTCCGTGTGCCTCGAGTTCGGTGACCAGCCTGTGCACTGTGGACTTGGCCATGTCCGTTCGGCGGGCTAGTTCCGATATGCCCAGTTCGCGGTCTTCGGTCGTGAAGGCGCCGAGGATCGCGAAGGCTCGGTCGAGCACGCTCCGGGCGTTCAGCTGAGTGGAACGCATGCGTTGCATTGTCGCTCCCGGGAGCGCAGGGTGCAATCAGGGTGTCAGTGGGGGTTTTCCTTGGCACCAAGCCCGATCGCTGTGGAGAACTCATGTCATTGGACGTACCGGCCGCTGCTGCGACACTGCTGCGGGCCTACCGGACCGGCGAACCCGTCGAGCCGCTGGTCAACTTGTTCGAAGGACTGGACATCGACGGCGCCTACGCCATCCAGCTGGCCCAGGTCGAACGGTGGCTCGGCGACGGCGCGGTCGTCAAAGGACACAAGGTCGGCCTGACCTCTGCGGTGATGCAGCGGCAGCTTGGCGTGGACCAGCCGGACTTCGGTCACCTCACCGACCGGATGTTCTACGACGAATCGCAGGTCGTGGACATCTCGGCGTTCCTGCAGCCACGGGTCGAGCCGGAGATCGGTTTCATCCTGGGCAAGCCGTTGGCCGGTCCGGGCGTCACGATCGAGGACGTGGCCGACGCCGTCGAATCGGTCGTTCCCGCGCTGGAGATCATCGACTCGCGGGTCCGTGACTGGCGCATCTCCATTGTGGACACGATCGCCGACAACGCGTCCTCCGGTGGGGTCGTGCTCGGCACCGCGCGTGTCAAATTGTCTGATGTGGACGTTGTGGCCACGACCGGCGTCCTCAAGGTCAACGACGAGACGGCCGGCACGGGCAAGGGGAGCGCGGTGCTCGGCAACCCGCTGAGCGCGGTGGCGTGGCTGGCGAACGTCCTCGGTGAACGAGGCGTGACGTTGGAAGCGGGTCACGTCGTATTGCCCGGATCGGTCACCGCCGCGGTCCCGGTTTCGGAAGGTGATGTGGTGACTGCGACGTTCGACGGGCTCGGCACGGTGACAGCACGGTTCGGAAAGGTGAGCGGCTGATGAGCAAGGTGACGGCGGCCATTGTCGGGCCGGGCAACATCGGCACGGACCTGCTGGCCAAACTGCGGCGCAGCGACGTCATCGAGATCCAGTACCTGGTCGGCGTGGACCCCGCATCGGACGGTCTGGCCCGTGCCGCCGAACTGGGGATCCAGACCAGTGCGCAGGGCGTGCCCTGGCTACTGGAGCAGAAGGAACTTCCGGACATCGTCTTCGAGGCGACGAGCGCGAAAGCCCACGAGGCCAACGCGATCCGCTACGCCGAAGCCGGAATCCAGGCCGTCGACCTGACTCCGGCCGCGGTCGGGCCGTTCGTGTGCCCGCCGGTGAACCTGCCTGAGCACCTGAACGCGCCGAACGTCAACATGATCACCTGTGGCGGTCAGGCGACCATCCCGATCGTGCACGCGGTCTCCCGCGTGACACCGGTTCCGTACGCGGAGATCGTCGCATCCATCGCGTCGCGATCGGCCGGGCCGGGCACTCGGGCGAACATCGACGAGTTCACCGAGACCACGGCGAAGGCCATCGAGGAGATCGGCGGCGCCGGCCGAGGTAAGGCCGTGATCATCCTCAACCCGGCGGAACCCCCGATGATCATGCGGGACACGGTGTTCTGCGCGGTGTCGCCGGACGTGGACCGGGACGCGGTCACCGACTCGATCCACCGGATGGTCAAAGAGGTCCAGCACTACGTGCCGGGCTACACGCTGCGCGCCGATCCGCAGTTCGACGAGCCACGTGCCGACTGGGGCGGCAACGCCCGGGTCGGCGTGTTCCTCGAAGTCCGCGGCAACGGCGACTACCTGCCGGAATGGGCGGGCAACTTGGACATCATGACCGCCGCGGCCGCCCGCGTCGGTGACCTGATCGCTACCGGCAAGGCAGGAGCGGTGACCCGATGAAGTACGACGTCAGGCTGACCGACACGACATTGCGCGACGGAAGCCACGCGATGTCCCACCGGTTCACCGAAGATCAGGTCCGCGCGGTGAGCTCCGCATTGGATAACGCGGGCGTCCAGGTCATCGAAGTGACCCACGGCGACGGTCTGGGCGGATCCAGTTTCAACTATGGCTTCTCCGCCGTCGAGGACATCAGATTGGTCGCGGTCGCGGCGGAAACCGTGCAGCAGGCCCAGATCGCTGTACTGCTGTTGCCCGGCCTCGGCACCGTGCACAACCTGCGCCAAGCTTATGACGCAGGTGCACGTGTGGCGCGGATTGCCACGCACTGCACGGAAGCCGACGTGTCGATCCAGCACTTCGGTGCGGCACGGGAACTCGGCATGGAAACGGTCGGCTTTTTGATGCTGTCGCACATGATCGAACCCTCGGCGCTGGCCAAGCAGGCACGGATCATGGCCGACGCCGGTTGCCAGTGCGTCTACGTGGTGGATTCCGCCGGCGCCTTGGTGCCCGACGGTGTGACGGATCGGGTGCGTGCGCTGATCGACGAGCTGGGCGACGACGCCGAAGTCGGCGTTCACGCACACCAGAACCTGAGCCTGGGCGTCGCGAACTCGTTGGCGGCGTACACCGCGGGCGCTCGGCAGGTCGACGGCACGCTGTGCGCGCTTGGTGCGGGTGCTGGCAACGCGCCGATCGAGGTGCTGGCGGCGGTGTTCGACAAGGTGGGCATTCAGACCGGTGTGGACGTTCCCGCTTTGCTTGCCGCGGCGGAGGAAGTCGTGCTTCCGTTCATCCCGCGGCGTCCTTGGGCGGGCCGCAACGCCATTGTCCAGGGCTACGCCGGTGTGTACTCGTCCTTCCTGCTGCACGCCGAACGCGCGGCCGAACGGTACGGCGTTGCGGCACACGAGATCCTGCAGCGTGTCGGTGAAGCCCGGTATGTCGGCGGACAAGAGGACATGATCATCGACATCGCCCTTGATCTGGCTGAGGCTGTTTGAACTCGGCCGCCACGATCCGCTGGTCGTGGACGCCCTCGGCGGCGTCGGACGCCAGCCAGACGATCGGCGGCCCCATCACTGACGGATCAAGGAAACCATCGGTCGCGGCGTCACGGGGCACCATCCCCGTGACGGTCGCGCCGCCCGGCAGCAACACGTTGACCGTGATGCCGGTGTCCTTGAGATCAGCGGCCATGATCCGCGACAGTGACTCACTTCCGGCCCGCGATGGTCCATATGGGACGAACCCGGCACGGGTCATGGTCGCTTCGTTCACCGATACGTTGACGATCCGGCCATGTCCCTGCTCGATCATCCTCGGCACGACTTCACGTGCTACAAGGAAATACCCGGTCAGGTTGGTGTCGATCACTTGGCGGAAGCCGTCTGCGGGCACCTGCCAGAAGCCTTGCGGTTCGGTCAGAAAGTTCGGGTTGACCGTGCGCATGCCGATTCCCGCGTTGTTCACGAGCATGTCGATGCCGCCGAGCCGCTCCCACGCCTCATCAATTGCCCGGGCCGCGGATGTTTCGTCTCGTACGTCCATTTCGATGCTGACCGCCCCAGGAACTTCGGAGGCGGTCCTGCCAGTCACGACGACTGAGGCTCCCGCCGCGGTCAAGGCGTCGGCCATCGCCAGGCCGAGTCCGCTCGTCCCGCCTGTCACCACTACGTTCATGGACTTTCACGCTAGGACTTGGAGCGCGCTCAAGGTCAATGGTTGACCCCGGGGACCTCGGCGACCGGGCGGACCTCGATCGAGCCGACCGCGGCCATCGGGCACAACGCGGCCAGTTCGAGGGCTTCGTCGAAGTCGCGGCAGTCGAGGATGTAGTAGCCGCCGAGGTGCTCGTGGGTTTCGGTGAACGGCCCGTCGGTGACCAACGGCTTGCCGTCGCGGACGCTCACGGTCCTGGCGGTCTTCTCCGGAAGCAACGGATGCCCGCTGACGAATGTGCCTCGCCGCCGGCACTCCTCGACAAAGGCGTTCACCCTGGCCAAGGCCTCGTCGAAGCCCGGGTCCGTGGGAGCGGGCCGGTCGCAGTTGTAGATCAGCAGCATGTACTTCACGGGTCTCCTCCCGTCGCGTTCGTCCCCTGAAGACGAGCGAGTTCGCCGGATCTCGACACCGTGTTCTACCCGATCGCCGACCGTTGGCCCTGTTCACCTTGAACTGTACAGTAACGTTGAACGGAGGCGAGGGGTATGGACGTCACGGCGTTGAACAGCTTGGTGCGGCTGCGGAACATTCACAAGCGGTTCGGCGGTGTGCATGCGCTGCGGGACGTATCCCTCCAGATCGAGCCAGGCCAGGTACACGCCGTGCTCGGCGAGAACGGCGCCGGGAAGTCGACGCTGATCAAGGTGCTGACCGGCGTGATCCAGCCCGACAGCGGGGAGATCGTCTTAGGCGACCGGCCGACGCGACTCCATTCGCCCCGCGCCGCGCGGGATGCCGGAATGGCGCTCGTTCCGTCGGACAGGCGAGGCGCGGGCCGAATCGTGGCGCGCCTGGATGGCCACGCGACGAGCTATCGAGAAATCCTGTACCACGCTTTGCCTTAGACGCTGGCCGAAAGGGGGTGGCTGGCAAGCAAGAGGGCCCAGTCATTCAGCAAAAGGCGCGTGCACCATCCAAATCCCGACGGCGGGCTCATCTCCGGGGTTGTACAACCGGTGAGGCGTCGACGAATCAAAGTAAACCGAGTCGCCGGGACCGATCTCCGTCGTGTCGAAGCCGACCGTGACGCACAGCCGACCACTGAGCAGATACCCGAACTCGTGGCCATTGTGAGTCTGGCGTAGACCATCAGGACACGACGCTCCGCCGACGTCATACGTGATCTTCAGGAAGTCAACGCCCGGCACGTCGCACGGGGTCAGGCGTTCCCAAGTGATCCCGCCCTCGAGCTTCAGCGTGCCGCGACTTTCCGCGTGCTGGACCAGTGGGGCACTGATCAGCTTGCGCATCACCGCGAAGCCTGCGGGTGGGGCGGTGGCTGGAGCTGGCTCCGCAGGCGTGGGTGCCTCGGCGGGCGTCGCTTCGAACAGTTCATCGACTGTCAGATTCAGGTGTTGAACAAGGGCGTACAGCGTCGCTACCGATGGGCGGGCTTTGCCGGTCTCGATCTGGCTGACCAGGCTGGCGGACACGCCTGCCTTGCGGGCCAGTTCGCGGACACTGATGCCGACGTCGGTACGGCCTTTCCGCAGCCGGGAGCCGATATCCCCGAGTACCTTCCCGCGTTCGGCCTCGTCGGCGGCCACTCGTGACAGCTGCACGGTTCGTCTCCTCCCCGGACTGTTGACTTTCATCGTACACAGGCGCATGGTGTTCAACCATGATGGACAGCGAAGCCCGCGCGATGCCGCCGGGCCTTCGGTTCAACTTAACGCGGGGTGGCCGGGCCGCGGTGCAGATCCTCGTCGCACTCGTGGTGCTCGTCGGCTACTTCACGGTCAGCCAGGGGAGATGTTCGCGGATCTGACCAATCTCGACAACATGTCGCGGGAAGGCAGCCCGCGCCCGCGCTCGGCAAGGCGGACATCGGCTCACCCATGGCGAACGCCGATCTGTACCCAGCGGGCTTCACCGTCTCAGCAAGCCAGTAATCCACAGGAAGGGGAGAATCGTGAGCAGTGCGACGGCGACATTGGGCACGATGGCCGTGGACTGGGAGCAGCGGGTGGACTTCGACCGGCTGCGGCGCGGCCGTCTCGAGCGGTTGCGCGCCCAGCTCGAGCGTTCCGAGCTGGGCGCGGTCCTCGCGTTCGACTTCTCCAACATCCGGTACATGACCGCGACCCACATCGGCACGTGGGCGATGGACAAGCTGATCCGGTTCAGCCTGCTGACCCGGACCGGCAAACCCATCTCGTGGGATTTCGGTTCGGCGGCACGCCACCACCAGCTGCACAACCCGTGGCTGATGGACGGCGAAGGCGAACCACGGGCTCGTGCGGGCATTTCGACGTTGCGCGGCGCGTTCCACCCGGACGCCGGGATCGCCCGTGCGGTCGCGGCCAAGATCAAGCGGGAACTCGACGCGGAGGGCCTGTCGGGCGAGCCGCTTGGCATCGACGTGGTCGAGCCGCCCGTGCTGTTCGCCTTGCAGGAAGCCGGAATCCGGGTGGTGGACGGCCAGCAGGTGTTCATGGAGGCACGCCGGATCAAGACGTCGGATGAGATCACGTTGCTGACCCACGCAGCGGCGATGGTGGACGCAGCGTACGAGGATCTGTACGACTTCCTCAGGCCCGGGGTGCGGGAGAACGAGACCGTCGGCCTGGTCGCCAAGAAGCTCTACGACCTCGGATCGGAGTACGTCGAAGGCGTCAACGCGATCTCCGGCGAGCGGTGCTCACCGCACCCGCACGTCTATTCGGACCGGCTGATCCGCCCGGGAGATCCGGCGTTCTTCGACATCCTGCACAGTTTCAACGGCTACCGGACGTGCTACTACCGGACGTTCGCGGTCGGCTCCGCCAGCGTCGCCCAGCGGGACGCGTACACGCGGGCACGTGAGTACATGGATCTCGCGATCGCCGCGGTGAAACCGGGCGTGACCACTGCGGACATCGTCCGCTTGTGGCCCACTGCCAAGGAGTTCGGTTTCGAGGACGAGGAAGCCGCGTTCGGTCTGCAGTACGGCCACGGCGTCGGACTGTCCATTTGGGAAAAGCCGATCTTCTCCCGCCTGGTATCCCTGGATCACCCGGAGATCATCGAGGAAGGCATGGTCTTCGCCCTGGAGACGTACTGGCCGTCGGCCGATGGCGTGGGAGCGGCCCGTATCGAAGAGGAAGTCGTGGTCACCGCGAGCGGCTGCGAAGTGATCACCAAGTTCCCGGCCGAGCAGTTGCTCGTCGCGGGCGGACGCCGGTACTACAGCGTGGACGGCCCGATGAACCTGTTGCGTGAAGCCCAGTCCCACCTGAACACGACGGCAGGCCGCGGCGAATAACCCCGGCGAACAACCCCCCCGGCGAACAACTCCGGGCGTGTCCACCGTTCCGGCACACCGTGTCCGCCTTTCCGGCACACCGTGTCCGCCTTTCCGGCACCATGAAATTCCCCGGCAGGCCGGTCCGGTGCGAACTCGGGGTGCCGGAATGTGCATTTCATGGTGCTGGAATGGGTGTTTCGGGGTGTCGGAGTGGTGGACACGGCGTGAACCGGGTTGAGGATGAACGTGCTGTCGAACTCCTTGCGCAGCATGAGGGTGATGTCCCGGTAGGGGCCTTCGAAGATCTTCGACGCCGGCCTGCAGGACATTGTGGACGTCACCGCGTTCGTGAAGGACCCGCGCTGGTGCACCGATGTGCTCGAAGTGGCAAGGCCTTTCTTCCCGCACGACCCTCCCGTGTGGACAGTAGCCGGACTGGCAGGGCCGTGTGGGCACGGCCGCGGGCCAGGTGGCGGGCAACCCGGATGCCAGTATCCACGCGCCGGGAGACCCGGACCGGCAGGCGGTCTACATCTTCGAGTGCATGCGCGAGGCGCTCGCGGGTGTCGGGGCGACCATGGCCGACATCGTGGAAATCAACTCGTACCACAAGGATCCGCGCTCGTTGCCGGGCGTGCTGTCGGTCGCGCGGGAGTACCTCGGCGAGAATTCGCCTGCCTGGACCGCGGCCGCGGTACCGGGTCTGTGGATGGAGGGCTACCTGCACGAGATCGCCGCGACCGCGATCGTGCCGGACGACCTGCCCGCCTGACGGTCCATGATCGACGACTCGCTAAGGTCGGCCCCGCTTCTGTAATCGGACGAAGACACGCCGCGCTCCTAAACTTGATTCATTCCAGAAAACAGGGCAGACTGTCGCCGTGCTCACCACCACGGACTACGAGCGGATGTTGCGGGAAGTCGCACTGCGTGTGACCCGCCCGCGGCTGGCCGTGCTGTCCGCGGTGTACGCCCACCCGCACGCCGACACCGATTCGATCATCGGTGTCGTTCGTGACGAACTCGGCGGCGTGTCCCACCAGGCCGTCTATGACGTGTTACGCGCGTTGACCGATGCCGGACTGCTCCGGCGGATCGAGCCGCAGGGCTCGGTGGCGCGCTACGAGGCGAGGGTCGGGGACAACCACCATCACGTCGTATGCCGATCGTGCGGCGCCATCGCCGACGTCGACTGCGCTGTCGGCCACGCGCCCTGCCTGACCGCGTCCGACGACCACGGCTTC
This sequence comes from Rhodococcus rhodnii, assembly GCA_000720375.1. Classification (GTDB taxonomy): domain Bacteria; phylum Actinomycetota; class Actinomycetes; order Mycobacteriales; family Pseudonocardiaceae; genus Kibdelosporangium. The sequence continues at coordinate 441,565 of JOAA01000009.1, forward strand.
CAGATCGACGAAGCCGAGGTCATCTACTGGGGCTTGTGCCCTGGCTGCCGCACTTCACCAAGTTCCTGAACACCCTGGAAGGATTGCTGTGTCCGACAAGCCTGACGCCGTCGTTGGTGAGATGAACGAGCCGGAAGCCGGCGGGTGCCCGGTTTCCGCGGGGCGTTTCAACCACCCCACCGAGGGTGGGAGCAACCGTGACTGGTGGCCGAACCGGCTCAACCTCGCGATCCTGCGCAAGCACTCGGTGGTCGCCGACCCCATGGACGAGGGTTTCGACTACTCCGCCGAGTTCAAGACCGTCGACCTCGACGAGCTCGCGAAGGACGTCGATGCCGTACTGACGTCGTCGCAGGACTGGTGGCCGGCCGACTTCGGCCACTACGGCCCCTTCATGATCCGGATGGCGTGGCACAGCGCCGGTACGTACCGCGTCGAGGACGGCCGCGGTGGTGCGGGTGCGGGTATGCAGCGCTTCGCTCCGCTCAACAGCTGGCCGGACAACGGCAACCTGGACAAGGCGCGCCGTCTGCTGTGGCCGGTGAAGAAGAAGTGGGGCCGCAAGATCTCGTGGGCCGACCTGATGATCTTCACGGGCAACCGCGCGCTGGAGACCATGGGCTTCAAGACCTTCGGCTTCGCCGGTGGCCGCGCGGACGTGTGGGAGCCGGACGAGGACGTGTACTGGGGCCCGGAGCGCACCTGGCTGGGCGACGAGCGCTACTCCGGCGACCGCAACCTGGAGTCGCCGCTCGCGGCTGTCCAGATGGGACTCATCTACGTCAACCCGGAGGGCCCGAACGGCAACCCGGACCCGCTGGCTGCGGCCCGCGACATCCGTGAGACGTTCGGCCGGATGGCGATGAACGACGAGGAGACCGTCGCGCTGATCGCCGGTGGCCACACGTTCGGCAAGACCCACGGTGCGGCCGACCCGGACAAGTACGTCGGCCCGGAGCCCGAGGGCGCCTCGATCGAGGAGCAGGGCCTCGGTTGGAAGAACACCTTTGGCAGCGGCAAGGGCCGCGACGCGATCACCAGTGGCCTCGAGGTCACCTGGACGCCGACGCCCAAGCAGTGGAGCAACTGGTTCTTCCACAACCTGTTCGAGTACGACTGGGAGCTGACCAAGAGCCCAGCCGGTGCCCACCAGTGGACGCCCAAGGACGGCAAGGCCCGCAACACCGTGCCGGACCCCGAGGACGGCTCGCTCAACCGCACGCCGGGCATGCTGACCACGGACCTCGCCCTGCGTTTCGACCCGATCTACGAGCAGATCTCCCGCCGGTTCTACGAGAACCCGGACCAGTTCGCGGACGCGTTCGCCCGCGCCTGGTTCAAGCTGACCCACCGCGACATGGGCCCGATCCAGCGCTACCTCGGCGCGCAGGTGCCGCAGGAGGAGCTGATCTGGCAGGACCGCGTCCCGGCCGTGGACCACGAGCTGGTCGACGAGGCGGACATCGCGGTGCTCAAGCGCAAGATCCTCGACTCGGGCCTGACGGTCGCGCAGCTCGTGACGACCGCGTGGGCGTCGGCTTCGACCTTCCGCAGCAGCGACAAGCGCGGTGGCGCCAACGGTGCCCGCATCCGTTTGGAGCCGCAGCGTGGCTGGGAGGTCAACGAGCCCGACGAGCTCGCCCAGGTGCTGCGCACGCTGGAGGAGATCCAGGAGTCGTTCAACAAGGCACAGAGCACTGGCAAGAAGGTCTCGCTTGCCGACGTGATCGTGCTGGGTGGCAACGCCGCGATCGAGAAGGCCGCCAAGGACGCGGGCTACGACATCCAGGTGCCGTTCGCCGCTGGTCGTACGGACGCCTCGCAGGAGCAGACGGACGCCGAGTCGTTCGCCCCGCTCGAGCCGAAGGCCGACGGTTTCCGTAACTACCGCGGCAAGGGCCAGCGTCTGCCGTCGGAGTACCTGCTGATCGACCGCGCGAACCTGCTCAACCTGAGCGCGCCCGAGCTGACCGTGCTCGTCGGTGGCCTGCGTGTGCTCGGCGCGAACTACCAGCAGTCCTCGCTGGGCGTGCTGACCGCGACACCGGGCCAGCTGACCAACGACTTCTTCGCCAACCTGCTCGACATGGGCACGGAGTGGAAGCCGGCCAACGGCGACGGAGAGGTCTTCGAGGGCGTCGACCGCGCCACCGGTGCGGTCAAGTGGACCGGCAGCCGCGTCGACCTGATCTTCGGGTCGAACTCGGAGCTGCGGGCCGTCGCCGAGGTGTACGCCAGCGACGACGCGAAGGAGAAGTTCGTGCGGGACTTCGCCGCCGCGTGGGTCAAGGTCATGAACGCCGACCGGTACGACCTCGTCTGATCTGCTGAAAACCGGTGCCCAGGCTTTTCCGGCCTGGGCACCTTTTTCATGTCGAGTTCCGGGTGGATCGCTCGTCCTTGGGGTGTGTTCGCTTCGAGAAAGGGATGAATCCATGGACACGATGGCGTCGTATCAGCAGGCACAGGACAAGCTCGACGAGGTGTTGAGCGCGGTCCGCCCGGACCAGTGGGACGGGCCGTCGGCGTGTTCCGAGTGGACAGTCCGGGATGTGGCCGGCCACCTTATCTGGGCGCAGAACCAACTGCGTGCGTGGGCGATGGAGGAGGAGTACACCGAGCGCGCGGGTGCTCCTGGCTCGCCGAAGCCGGGTGTGATGGCCGGGGACGATCCCGTGGCGACGTGGCGTGCGGCTCGTGCGGCTTCGGTGTCGTCATTGACCGACGAGGCACTCGCCCGGACGACGACCATCACCGGGATCGGTGAGGTGCCGTTGGTGGCTGTGCTCTCGCTGATGATCACTGACACAGTGACGCACACGTGGGACATCGCGCACGGCATCGAGATGGACATCCAGATGGACCCCGCGCTGGTCGCGCTCGCATTCGACTGGGGACGCCGAAACGTGGTGCGGCGCCCGGGATTCTTCGGCCCGGAACTCGCGCCACCCGCGGACGCGGACGAGCAGACCCGGATGCTGGCGTTCCTGGGCAGGGCGGACTGGCAGCCGGTTTCCTGATCAAGTGATCGAGGCCTGTTCGATAGTCGGACAGGCCTCTTCACGCATTCAGGTGCTCTGCATGGTCGCGCTACCCGCTGGCATCGAGGCGTTCACACCGCGTGACTTCGCTGTGACCGCTGTCCCCATCGGGCTCGAGGAGGAACCATGCGTTTTGGGGCGAGATCGTTGTCGCTCTTGTTCTCCGGTGTTGTGGCCGCTGGTGTGCTGGCCACGCCGTACACCGCGATAGCCGCACCGGTGAAGAAGGTGCTCGTCGTCGGAATGGACGGACTGAACTGGGCGAAGGTGGTCTCGGCGAACGCGCCGAACCTGGACGCGCTCGCGGCTGGCGGCACGCTCGGCGAGAGCCTGCTGTACTGCCCGTCGCTGGCCAACTCCTCCAGCGGTCCTGGCTGGTCGACGATCGCGACCGGCGTGTGGCCGGACAAGCACGGCGTGAAGGACAACACCTTCGCGGGCAAGCAATACGCGACCTACCCGGACTTCCTCACCCGCTTGGAACGCGTGAACCCGGCCTATCGCACGTACTCGGCGGTCGACTGGGCCGTGCTGCACACCCAGGGCACGTTCTCCACCTCGATCGACACGCGGGTGACCCACGACGGCGACCGCGACGGATACGTGGCGGCTGACGAGAAGATCACCGCGGACACCGTGCAGAACCTGCGCAACGGCAACCCAGACGCGTCCTTTGTGTACCTCGGCAACACCGACGTCGTCGCGCACGCCAGCGGCACGGGTTCGAAGTACATTGCGGCGATTGAGAAGCAGGACGCCCAGCTCGGCCAGATGCTCAGCGCCATCAAGGCCCGGCCGACGTACTCGGGCGAGGACTGGCAGATTGTCGTGACCACGGACCACGGCCACATCAACCCGGGTGGCGGTCACGGCGGCTGCGGCATTGACGAGCGCCGTACGTTCGTGCTTGCCAGCAGCGGTGGTGGCGCGCGTCCGATCGACACCCGTCTCACCGACGTTGCCTCCACTGTGTTCAACCACCTTGGCGTTGGCGTCGACACTGCGTGGAAGCTCGACGGCAAGCCGGTTTCCGTGCGTGCGAACGACGCTTTCGACGGCCTGTCCTTGCAGTCCCGGGTCGACGAGACCGGAATTCCCGCCTCGGTCAAGGGATGGACGCACACCGCACCGGCCGGATGGTCGGTCGACCGCAGCCGGATGCCGTCCGGTGGTGTGACCGAATGGCGTGGCTGGTCGTTCACCACCGACGAGTTCTGGAGCCGCGCGCAAGGCGGGCAGGATCGCGAGAACGCGATGCGGACCAGGGGAGTGTTCGCGGTCGCCGACTCCGACGAGTTCAACGACAAGGCAGGCGGGACGAGCTTCGATTCCACATTGCTCTCTCCGGCGTACCGGGTTGCCGCGGGCACGACGGTGACGTTGAACTACGTGACGCACTACCTGCAGGAAGGCTCGCAGACCGCTGACGTGTCCGTGTCGTTCAACGGTGGCGCCGACCAGCTCGTCAAGCGCTACTCGGCGGATGCCCGGGCGAAGGCCGAAGCGTTGCCGGTGACCGTTCCGGCCGGTGCGACGTCGATGGTCGTGAAGTTCCGCTACTACAACGCCGGCAACAACTGGTACTGGGCGATCGACGACCTGCGCGTGAGCTGAGTCGTGGCAGGTCCCCGGCCAGCCGCCGGGGACCTGCTTGGCTCAGCGGACCCGGACGAAGACCGGGTTGGAGTAGAACCAGAGGTCAGTCCACGGGTTCTCCTTGCCGTCCGCCAACGGTTCCAGCTCGTCGGTGTTCGTGCCACGCACCCGGGCGTACAGGTCCTGCTCGACGTTGCGCAGGGTGTGGCGGATGACGTACTCCGAGCCCTGGCGACGCCAGTCCCGTGGGCCGAAGCGCGCCACGACCTTCGTCGTCGGGTTGGTGTCGGCGTCCAGGTCGGCGTTGACGCCGGTGACGTTGCCGACGATCAGGTCGACTCGACCGACCTCTGGGCGGTCGCCGTTGCCGTTCTTGCCTTGCGGCGGACGGAACCTGATCTCGATCTCCACGTCGTTGCGGTCGCGACGGCTCAACGCCAGCGTCTCGCCGACCATCGCCTCGCGGCCACGGCCCTTGGCCGTCAGGTCCAGTGTCGTGATCAGATCACCGGTGGTGACGAAGATCCGGCCGTTGCGCAGCGCGTCCATGATGTCGCCGTAGTCCTGCCGCGCCAACACATACGTCTTGCTGTACTCGCCGGGCCAGAAGTCAGCGCCACCACGGGTCCAGTGCACGTGTGAGTCCGACGTCGCGGTGATCCACCACTTGCGGCCTTCACCGAGCAACGAGTCCCACAGGCCGCCGACGCGCGCGGTCATCTGGTCGTAGCCGCCGTACGTCGGGTGGTTGCCGTATCCGCCGCGCGCTCCGCCGTTCAGCGGAGCCGCCTGGTGGCCGGGAGCGCCTTCGAAGCCGACGTAGATCTCCGGCGCGGTGTTGTTGCCGTTACGGAACTCCCGTGGCGTGTCCTGGCCGTAGACACCGAGACCGGTCGCCGAGCGGGACGTGTGGTGCGCGATCACCAGCGGCTTGTTGCGCATGTCCTTGGCGGCTTTGAGGAACTCGATCATCTTGGCCTCGGTGTCCCGCGCGGGATCCGCGGGGAACGCGTCGAACTTGGCGAACCGGCTCTCCAGCTCGAACAGTTGCTTGGCCTCGTCGTCGTGGCGTTGGTAACGATGGGGTAGACCGCGTCAGCGCCCTTGTGGAACCGCGGCGGCGTGACGGACGTGTCGAACTCGCCGCTGTACTCCGAATGCACGTGGTGGTCGCCCGCGCGCCACGACCGGTTACGCGAATCGCCATGTCTGGTGCGGTCTTCGTCGTCCTGAGCCCAAGCCGAACCGCTAGTGGCCGCCGCACCCGACGCGACGAACGTCGCACCGACTCCGGCGTATTTGACCAGTTGACGCCGGGAAACCCCGGGACGTCCTTGCTCGGTCATCGTGTCCCTCTCCTCATTGGCGCCGCGCCGACACGCGGCCGGGCGAGTATCGGCCCCGATCTTGAACGTCCCGTGAACCGGGTCTGTCGATACGATCAGCCCGTGATGGGCTCGGCAGAGCGTGAGCTGCTTCCGCGAGGAATGCGCTACGCCTTGGGATTGCGGCTTGTTCTGGTCGGCACGTCCAGCCTGTGGTCGCTGTTGTTCGCCTTGGCGCCCAACCAGGCGGTCACCACGGCTATCGTGCTCGGACTGAACGTCTGGAACCTTTGGTACGCCTACATCTTCGTCCGGTCCGCGCGGCGGCACTGGTTGGTGGCCGCGGACGTCGCCATCATGTCCGGCGTCGTGCTGACCCAGTTCTGGACGGTCACGTCGGACGCGCGGGCCGGCGGGACATGGGTGCTGATCGCGATGGCGATCACCTTGATCTCGTATCCCTGGTTGGTCAGTGGGCGAGTTCTCGCCGCGATCACGGTGCTGCTCGTCGGTCTGCACTACGCCGGGACGTGGCTGGCGGATCCGGGTGGTTGGCTGGTCAGCGAAGCGGTCGCGGTGTGGACGGTCGCCGAGGTCGTGTTGTCGTGGGGGCTCTATCGGTTCGTGCGGCGTAGCGCCAAGGCGGCGGACCGCGTTGTCGAGCGTGAAGAGTCGTTGCGTCGTGAGGCGGCGGTCTCGGCTGCGCGGCGTGCGGATGAGCGGGAGTATTTGGCTGCGTTGCACGACACCGCTTCGGCCACGTTGCTGATGGTCGGCGCGGGGGTGGTGCAGGGGCGGGAGTCGTGGCTTGCCGAGCAGGCGGCCCGCGATCTCCGTGAGGTCAGCGGGTCACAGGTTGAACCCACCGCTGAGACGGGCCTGTTGGAGCTGCTGCGGGACGTGGCCGCGCACACCACCTTGCAGATCTCGTGGAGTGGCACCGATGTGCGATTAGCCGCGGTGGACGCGGTTCTGCTCAGCCGCGGTGTGCGCGAGGCGCTGACCAACGTGGTCCGGCACGCGGATACCGATCGTGCTGAGATCCGCGTGGTCAAGGACGACAACACTGTCACGGTCGAGGTTTCGGACACCGGCAAGGGATTCGCGCCCGATCAGGTTCCGGATCATCGTTATGGCGTGACCCGTTCCTTGGTGGAACGGATGAAACGCGCAGGTGGCAACGCCGAGATCATCAGCAGTCCTGGCAACGGAACCACGGTCCGGATGACGTGTCCGCTGCGGCGCGAGGAACCGTCGGGTGATGACGCCAGGATGATCGGCACTTCGTTCCAGCGCGGCCTGCGCTGGGGCGTCATCGTGATGAGCACAGCGATCCTGATCGCGCTGGACCTGCCGAGGTTGTTGTCCAGCCAGGCGGCCTACCACGTGATGTGGCCGCAGTACGTCACCTGGCTTGGTCTGTTCGCGGTGACCGTGGTGGTGGCCGTCGCGACCTGGCGTGACAAGCCGCTGGGCAGGTTGCGATGGGTGCTGCTGGCGTTCGTGTTCGCCCTGTCGATTCTCGGTGCCGTGTCGGTAAAACCGGAGTACCTGTTGGGCCCGGCGCACTGGTCGGAAGGTGACGCCGGTTGGCAGGTGGTGCTGCTGATGATGGACAGCCGGGTGGTGGTCTTCGCCAGTGTCCTTGTCGCGCAATACCTGATGACGTTCGGTGTGGCTGTGGTCGCCGGACAGGCGGCGTTGTCCGTCGTGGGCGTGGTGAACGCGACCTGGGCCGTGCTGACGTATCAGTTGGCGATCGCCATGATCGCGTCGGTGTTGCGTGGACTTGCCGTCCGGTCGGCGAAGGTCGCCCGTGACGAGGAACAATTGCGCACGGCCGAGGCCGTCGCGCGGCAACTGCACGAGGACCGCAAGCAGCGGTACGCCGGTTTGGCGGAGACGACCGTACCGCTGTTGCAGGGCTTGGCTTCCGGAGAACTGGATCCGGCGGAGGAGACCGTGCGGCGATCGTGCGCGGTCGAGGCGGCGAGGATGCGTCGCCTGTTCGCGGAGGGCAGTACGGTGAGCGACCCGTTGCTGCACGAATTGCGAGCGTGTATCGAGACGGCCGAACGCCTTGGTGTCCCGGTGTCCTTTGCCGAACGCGGAACACGCCCGACGTTGCCCGCGCAGATCCGTAGGCGCCTGACCGAACCCACCATCGCCGCGTTGGCCACCGCGCGAGGCAAAGCCCGTGTGACCGTCACCGGAACTGATGAGACTGTCACGGTGAGCGTGCTGGCCGCGTGTGAGCCGTTCACGTCCACATCGGACACAGACCATGTGAGCATCTCGGCCATGCAGAGCGGAGATCGATGGTGGATTCAGGCGACCTGGCAGCTCACGTGAACGCGCTGTCGGCAGGCCAGTTCCCCGCTGAAAGGAGACCCATGTCCGAAGGAACCGTCGTCACCGCCTCCGACGGCTCGCAGGTGACTCTCGCCCCGGTCGGACAGACGATCGTGTTCGAGAACGAGCATGTCCGGGTGTGGGAGATCGTGCTGGAGCCGGGCGAGCGGCAGCCGTGGCACCAGCACCTCAACCCGTACGTGGTGATCTCGCTCGGGCCCGCCGACAACCGGATCGATCCCTTTGACGGTGGTGAACCACGGCTGGTGCACGAGCCGCTCGGCGGTGTGGTCTACCGCGAACCGGGTGAGGTGCACATGCTCACCAACCGCGGCACGACCCCGTACCACAGCAGGTTGATCGAGTTGAAGTACCTAGGGGGCGATGTCCCGCCAGCCTCGGGCGACTGACCGTCGACATCGGACAGGTTCGTCTCCGATGCTGACGTAGAGCGCTGTCAGCATCGGCACGCCGTTGGCGAGCGCGTCGTGGGGGAGCGGCCCGCCAGTGACCAGGGAAGCCAGGCCGTGCCCGATGGCCCAGCTTTGCGTCGCTGCCGTCAACGGGTCGACGTCGGCACGGAACCGCCCGCCGGACTGCGCTCGTTCGACGGTTTCGACCAAGTGATGCAAGGTCCGGTCGGCCTGCTCGGGGTCTTCCAGCTCGAACCCGGCGTCGAACATGACCCGGTAGAGGTCGGGTTCGGCCAACGCGTGGGCGATGTACGCGGCACCCAGCGCGGTGAGGTCACGGACCGGATCGCGCGTCCTCTCGACTGCTTCCAGACGGGTGGCCAGCCGGCGGAATCCTTCTTGGCGAACCGCTCGCCACAACCCGTCCATGCTGCCGAAGTACGTGTACACGGCCATTGTGGACACACCGGTCCCGTCCACAAGGGACCGCAGGGTGACGGGCTCGCGTACGCGAAGCATGTGCGCGGCCCGTGCGATCAGCAGAGACCGGACCGCCGGGTCCTTCGTCCTGACCATACCCAAAGCATAGCATTGCAATGCTATAGTCAGGGAAGCGAAGCTGAGGAGGAAACATGGCCATCGAGCTGGTCAACCCGGACTGCTTGCCGAAACCTGAGGTCTACCGGCAGCTTTCGATCGCGCGGGGATCCCGGATGGTGTTCATGGCCGGCCAGGTCGCCCGGGACGCCGACGGGAATCCCGTGGGCGAGGGCGACCTGGCCGCGCAGGTCGAACAGGCCTATCTGAACATCGGCCGGGCGATGTCCGAGATCGGCGGTTCGTTCGACGACGTGGCGAAGCTGACCGTCTACGTCGTCGACTGGAGCCCGGAGAAGTTTCCGTTGCTGGGTGAAGGGGTTGCCCGTGCCGCGGAAAAGCTCGGAGTCGACCCGGTCAAGCCGATCACGTTGATCGGTGTGTCGGCGTTGGGCGAACCGGATCTCCTTGTCGAGATCGAGGCTACGGCAGTGTTGGACTGAGGGTCACCAACGCCTGCATGGGAAGATGGTCGGACGGGAACTGGTTGTTGCTGCTGAAGGTGTTGATCGCCGCGGCCTGGATCGTCATGCCGCCGCGGGTGAGGATCCAGTCGATCCGGGGACCGTTGGGCACCAACGGCCGGTAGCCGTGGAACGTGGCGTACAGCGGTGTCCGGCGTTCGGCCGCGGCGGGCCAGGTGTCGGTCAAACCGGCACCGGACATCAGGATGTCGTACGTCGGCGTGCTCTCGGCCGCGGCGTTGAAGTCGCCGGTGAGTACGACCGGAAGTCCTGGTGCGATGGCGTTGATCCGGTCGCGCACCAGTTCGGCGCTGCGCTGGCGTGAGTTCTCCGACTCGTGGTCGAAGTGCGTGTTGACCACGACGAACTGCCTGCCGGAGCGGGAATCGGCGAACCGCACCCACGTGACCATCCGGATCACGTTGTTGCCCCAGGACTTCGAGCCGACCACGTTCGGCGTGTCGGACAGCCAGTAGTGGTCGAACTCCATCGGTTCGAGCCTGCGGGTGTCGTAGTAGATCGCCATGAACTCGTCACGGCTGCCACCGGCCCGCCCGACGCCGATCCAGTCGTAGTGCTGTGGCAGGTCCCGCTCGATGTCCTTCAGTTGTTCGTAAAGGCCTTCCTGAGTGCCGATCACGGTCGGCTGTTCGCGGCGCAGCAGTTGGGCCATCACCGGACGGCGAGCCCGCCACGAGTTCGGCTCGCTGTCCGAGGCGTACCGCAGGTTGAACGACATGACGTGCAACGCGTTCCCACGAGCCGGGCCGATCACCGGGCTCTCGGCCGCGAATGCCTGCGTGGCAGGGAAAAGCAGCAAGCCGGCCAGTACGGCACCGACGACGCGAAGGAGCATCAGGCCACCTCGATCTGGTCTAGTTCCGCCCATCTGGTCATGTGCTGGAACCGCAAGGTGTTCCAGCCAGGCACCAGGTTGACGTCCAGGGCGACCACTTGCCAGTTGTCCCAGCCGGAATTCGGATAGTTCACCACATGTTGTGTCCCGCCGTTCACCGTTACGAGGTGCTGCGCGTCACCGAAACCGGCGGCGTAGCGGGCGTGGACGGTGTAGTTGCCCGAGCCGGGGGCGTACACCGTGATGTCCACCCAGCTGTCGGCGAAGTCCAGTTTGGCCACGACCGCGCCGTCCGATGCGCCGGGCACGTCTCTGCGGATCTCGGCGTGGTTGATCGCGCCCCGCTCGGCTTCGTAGATGACCCGGCTGCCGCGCACGACGGGATAGTCGTTGGCCCAGCCCAGTTCCGCGAGGTACATCCAGCGCGCGTTGCCCACCCAGCCGTGGAAGAAGATTCGGTTGCCGAGCACGTCCGCGCCGCCCGGTCCCTGTACCGCGCCGTTGACCGTCTGGGTCGTCATCAGTGGCCGGAATGCCTTGGTGTACGGGCCATTGATCGCCCGCGACACGGCATAGCTGGTGAAGTAACTGTTCCCGGTGTACACACCGCCCGAGTAGAACAGGATGTACTGCGAAGCGCGGCGGACAAGCACTGGTGCCTCGATGACGCCGCGCTCGTCCGGGTGGTTGTTGCGGATCAGCTCGGTCCGGCCACCGATGAAGCTCACGCCGTCCGCCGCGACCTGTTGCAACCATACGATCGCAGGCCTTTGCACCGCGTTGCCGTCGTTCTTGTACAGCAGGTATCGCGCGCCGTTGGTGTCCACAAAGCTGCTCGGGTCGATGGCGCCGCCCTCGGCGGGGTCACACACGAGCGGACTGTTGCCGGTGGCCTGGAAAGGACCGGCTGGGCCGGGGGATGTCGCCGCGCCGATGCACATCCGGCCGTTGGCGATGCTCCTGCCGGTGAAGTACATCAGGTATTGGCCGTCCGCGCGGCGGGAGACGTCCGGCGCCCAGAACCCGTGGTCGGCGGCCGCCCAGGATGGCCTGGCAGGCAAGGCGTCGCCCTGTATCGACCATGGCCCGGACGGCGATGGCGCGGTGGCGAACGGGACGCGTCCGGCCCCGCTGCTGGTGGAGTAGGCGTAGTACGTGGATCCGACCTGAAGCACGTCCGGATCCGGGAAGTTGGCGTTGATCACCGAAGCAGGCGCCACCGTGTCGATGACAGGGTCGGCGGCCGCGGTCATCGGCGCGGGGCCGCTGAAGGCAAGGACGAGGACGACAGGGACCAAGAGCTTGCGCATACATTCGTCATACAGCAACCAGTTCCAGTGCGAAAGGAGTCAATCTTTCACTTCAAGCCTGACCGTTCGCCTGATTGGCCGACGCGCGCTTTGCTCCGTTCGGCCTACGGTGGGCGGCATGGCGAGCGATCTGCAGCGGCGCAAGGTCAAGAGCGTCTTCACCGCGATGGACGTGGACGGCGACGGATTCCTTGAAGAACGCGACTTCCAGGCATTGGCCGACAGGTGGACGGCGTTGCGCAGCGGGGACGCGGGGCTGCTGTCGCAGATCATGCTCGGCTGGTGGCAGACTCTGCTGTCCGCTTCGGACGCCGACCGGGACGAGAAGGTGACCCTCGACGAGGTCCTGCTTGTCGTGGACCAGTTGCCGGACATGCCGGACGCGGTGGTCGGGACCGCGGCCGCGATGTTCGAGGCGATCGACGCGGATCGGGACGGGTACGTCTCGGCGAGCGAATACCGTCAGATGATCGAGGCGTGGAACGGCAAGGCCACCGACACGGACTCGATCTTCCCGGCACTGGACACCGACGGAGACGGCCGACTGTCGCGCGCGGAGTTCAGCACGCTGTGGTTCGAGTTCTGGGCCGGTGACAACGCCGACGCACCAGGCACTCTGGTGTTCGGCCCGCTGGCTGCATAAGTCACCGCACGCGGACCAGGCCGGTCTGATAAGCGATCACGACCAGCTGGGCGCGGTCGCGAGCCTGCAATTTGGTCATCGCGCGCTGGATGTGAGTGCGGACGGTCAGCGGGCTGACGACCAGGTGGTCGGCGATGTCCGCGTTGGACTTGCCTTCCGCCGCCATGACCATGACTTCCCGTTCCCTGGCGGTGAGTGCGGCCAGTTCCGCGATGGGTGCCTCGGGTTCGGGCGTGGCCAGGAACCGGGCGATCAGCGCTCGTGTCGCAGTGGGGGACAGGAGGGCCTCGCCTGCGGCGACGGTACGGATGCCGTCGAGCAACGCGTCGGCCGAGACGTCCTTGCCCAGGAACCCACTGGCGCCCGCGCGCAGGGCTTTGGCGACGTATTCGTCGGTTTCGAAGGTGGTGAGGATCAACACCCGCGTGCTGGACAGGCTCGGGTCGTCGCAGATCTCGGCGGTGGCGGCGAGACCGTTGGTGCCGGGCATCCGAATGTCCATCAGGACGACGGAAGGCCGGTGTTCGCGGGTCAGCGCGATGGCTTCGTCGCCGTCCGCGGCTTCACCGACCACTTCCATGTCCGGATTGGACTCGATGAGCATTCGGAAAGTGCCCCGCAGCAGGGTTTGGTCGTCGGCGAGCAGGACGCGGATGGTCATCGGTCCATTACCGGCAGCTCGGTGGTGACGGTGAACCCGCCTTCGGGACGTGGCCCGGCGTGCAACTGGCCACCCGCGGAGCGGGCGCGCTCGCGCATGCCGATGAGGCCGAAGCCCGCACCCACTGTGGCAGGCTTGCCGTGATTGTCCACTGTGATCGTCAGCTGATTGTCGTGATAGGACAGTCGCACGGTCGCAGTGTCCACCTTGGCGTGTTTGGTGACGTTGGTGAGTGCCTCCTGAATGATGCGGAACGCTGCCAAGTCCACGTCCGGGGACAGCGGCTGTTGCGTGCCTTCGATGGTGACCTCGACGGTCAATCCGGCTGAGGCGAATGACGCGGTGAGGTCGGGCAACCGGTTGAGTCCCGGAGGGGGTTCGAGCGGCGAACTCGTGTCGTCGGTGTGTCGCAGCAGGCCGACCGTGGCTTTCAGTTCGCGCAGCGCGGTGGACGTCGTTCCGGTCAGTTCGGTGAGGATTTGCTGGACCTGATCGGGCCGCGAGCGGGCGAGATACGCCGCTGTGCCTGCCTGGGCGTTGGCCAACGCCATGTGATGGGCAACGACGTCGTGCAGCTCGCGCGCGATCCGTAGGCGTTCTTCAGCAACGCGATGGCGTGCCTCTTCCTCACGGCTGCGCGCGGCGTACTCGGCGCGCAGCCGAGCGGAGGAGCCGAGGGCGAGTGGCAGCAGCAAGAAGAGGATCGGGCTGATGGTCACCAGAGGCCAGGGATAGCCGTACTGGTTGCCAAGTACTGCCGCCGCGACGATCACTGCCGTGACGCCAAGGCAATACAGGCGCGTCGTCTTACCGGGAACCCGCATGGTCAGCTCGTACAGTGCGATCATCAGCGGTGCGAGGTTCACAGGCGTGATCATGTAACCCACGCCTCCCATGGCGGTGACGCACAACGCGGTGAACAGGACGACGGTTCGTGGATGGCTGCGCCGCCACAGCAAAGCAAGCGACGCGGCCGCGGCCAGCGGGAAAGCGGAGGACCAACCCAGGTTGCCCACGGCTTCGGGCAGATTGCTGTTGAGCACCGCGGTGCCGGACTCAGCCAGCACCAGCAAGACGACCAAGGCCGCGTCGACGACACGAGGATGGTCGTTGGCGTACTGGCGCCAGCTGGTCCACATCACACACTCGATGATGCCCGCTCGACAGGGGCCTCAGGAGCTTTTCCCTCGACATCGACGCGAGGCAACACCCGGTCCAGCCACCGTGGCAGGGACCACGCTCGTTCGCCGAGCAACGCGAGAACGGCGGGCACGATGGCCATCCGGACGACGAACGCGTCGAACAGCACCGCGGCGGCCAGGCTGAGCCCGATCATCTTGATCATCGGCAGGTCGCCGCCGACGAATCCGGCGAACACCGCGATCATGATCAGCGCGGCGGCGACCACGACCCGGCTGCTGTGCCGGAGCCCGGTGACCACGGCCTGCCGGGCGGGTTCGCCGCGTGTGTGCGCCTCCCGCACCCTGCCGACCAGGAAGACCTGATAGTCCATGGCCAGGCCGAAGATGATGCCCACCAGAACGATCGGCATCATGCTGATGATCGGTCCGGTCTGGTGCAGCCCGATCAGCCCGGCGCCCCAGCCCCACTGGAAGACCGCGACGACCACGCCCAGCGAGGCGAACACCGACAGCAGGAACCCGACGACGGCCTTCAGTGGCACGAGCAGGGACCGGAAGACCACCAGCAACAGCAGGAACGCAAGGCCGAGCACGATCGCGAGATAGACCGCCAGCCGGTCCAGCACCTTCTGCGCGACGTCGATGTTCACGGCCGTGGCACCGCTGACCATGAACGTGGCGGTCCGGTCGGCACGGATCCGCCGGACGAGATCCTTCGTCGCCTCGCTGGTCGGAGCCGTGGTCGGGATCGCCGTGAACAGCGCGGTGTCGCCGGCGGGATTGAACCGGGGCGGCGAAACGGTCGCCACGCCGGGCGTGCCGGCGATCTTCGTGGCGACGGACTGCACCGCGGCCTTGGGATCGACGGTGCCTTGGGCGTCGACCACGATGGTCAGCGGACCGTTGAAACCGGGTCCGAACCCGTTGGCCAGCGCGTCGTAAGCCCGGCGCTCGGTGGTCTCGGTCGACTTGGATTCGTCACCGGGCATTCCGAGTTGCAGGCCGAGCACCGGCACGGCGAGCACTGCCAACCCGATGACCGATGTCAGCAGTACCAACACCGGGCGACGCAGGACGAACCCCGCCCACCGGGCACCGTTGCTGTTTCTGGGGAGCCGTCGCGCGAGAACGGCGTTCGGGCAGAACGCCAGCAGCGCGGGAACCAACGTCAACGCGATAAGCACCGCGACCGCGACAGCCCCGGCTGCGGCAATCCCCATCATGGCCGCCGCCGGGAGACCGATGACCGAGAGCCCGGCCAACGCGATGATGACCGTGAGCCCGGCGAACACGACCGCCGAACCGGCCGTACGTACGGCCAGACCTGCGGCTTCCTGCGGCGAATGCCCGTTGGTGCGTTCCTCGCGATAACGGGAGACCACGAACAGGGCGTAGTCGATGCCGACCGCCAGCCCGAGCATGGACGCCAGAGTGCTGCTGGTCGAGGACAGGCCGAAGACGCTGCCGACGGCGAAGATCGTCAGCATGCTGATGCCGACCCCCAGTACGGCGGTCAACAGCGGCAGTCCGGCGGCCACCACCGAACCGAACGTGATCAGCAACACCAGCGCGGCGAGCAGGATGCCGATCAGTTCACTGACTCCGCCGATCGACGGTTCGCTCGCCAGGACCGGTCCGTCGACGTCCACCGTCAATCCTGCTGTCCGTGCTTGGTCGACGGCATCACGCAGGCGCTGTTTGGTGTCGTCGGAAAGACTGGTGGCGCTTGTGGTGTAGGTGACGGTCGCGTACGCCGTCGATCCGTCCCCGCTGACGGTACGGCCTTGGAAAGGGCTTACGGCACCAGCGATTTGGCTTCCCTGCGCGGTTTCGGTGACGACACGTTCGATGATCGCGCGGTTTTCCGTGTCGGTGACCTTTTCGCCTGCGGTGGCGACGAACACGATCCGGGCCGTGGCCACGTCGGGGTTTGCCGCGTTGCCGGGAAACCGTTGCTGCATCAGATCGAACGCGCGCCGCGCCTCGATATCCGGCATCGACTGCGAATCATCGGGTAGCTCGGACGCCGTGCTCGACGCGAAACCGACAGCGCCAAGCACGAACACCCACGCCACGACGACATGCCAGCGCCGCCGAAATGCCCAACAGCCCAACCGATAGAGGAAATTAGCCACCCAGCCAGACTCGTCGCCGCGGATCCGGCTGTCGTCGTGCGCCCGCAGACACTTCGACTACTGAAATCGCAGTACGTCTGGCGTTTCCGGATCAGCCCTCGAGCTGGCCGATCACCGCGAGCAGCTCATCGGTCGCCAGGTGCAGGAGCTTGGCGGCCGACCGTTTGGCGCGGTCCTTGTCGCCGGAAGTGATGGCCGCGGCCAGGTGCCGATAGCTGTCGACGCGGCTGACTTCGGCGCTGAGCACGTTCGCGAGTGCGTCGATCGCCGGTTCGTAGGCCGCCCGCAGGTTGTTGAACATCAGGCGGAACACGATGGAATCGGCAGCGTCCACCACGTGCTCCCAATAGACGAGCGCACGGCGTTGCTGAGTGACCGGGTCGGTTGCCTCGGCAAGGTCGTCGATGGCTTGCCGCAGCGGGGTTTCCAGGTCCGCACCGGCTCGTTCGGCCGCCAGGGCGGCTACTTCCTGGCCGATGAGCAGGCGTGCCTCGACGATGCTGCGGATCACGCCGAAGTCCAGCTTGCCGCCGCGGATCAGCAGGCGCGGCAACAGGTCGAGCCCGGCATGCTTGCGATAGTCCAGCACGGTGGTGCCGTCACCCTGCCGGACCGCGAGCAGACCGGAGTGCGCGAGCCGTTGCAGGGCCTCGCGGACCGCCGGGCGGGAGACGCCGAGCACCTCGGCCAGCTGCCGCTCAGCCGGGAGGTTCTTACCGGGTGCGAGCTCGCCACCCACGACGTCGTCGAGCAGCTGCTCGTAGACCTCGTCGGGAACTGATCTGCGCTCGACTCGCTTGAATGCGGCCACAGCGCCTCAGGTTACCCGCGGTCAACTGGTCAGACCACTGGCCCGCTGTGTGTTACAGTGGTCAGACCAATTGACCAGTCGTCGGGAGGATGTCCATGGACGTGGACACGGGAGCACGGCGCAGGCAGATCTCACTCGCCGATGCCGGGCGGGTTTTCTGGCGCTATCCCTCACCCTGGATGATCAGCGGGGTGCTCGTCGCAGCGGCGGTCGCACGTGTCGCACTCGGCGACTGGCGGCCGGTCGACGCGCTGGTCCCGGCGATCATGCTCGTGGCGTTTCCGCTGTTCGAGTGGATCGTGCACGTCGTGATCCTGCACTGGCGGCCACGGCGCGTCGGCTCACTGACGGTGGATTCCCTGCTGGCGCGCAAACACCGTGAGCATCACGCCGATCCACGCGATGTTCCGCTGATCTTCATCCCGTGGCAGACGTTGCTGTGGCTGCTGCCCGCGGTCGTCGCGATTGGACTGTTCGCGTTTCCCAGCACGGCAACGGGTTTGACGTTCCTGACGTTCCTCGGTGTGCTCGGCATCGGTTATGAGTGGACGCATTACCTGGTGCACAGCGACTACAAGCCTCGCACCAGGGCATTCCGGGCGGTGTGGCGGAACCACCGCTTGCACCACTTCAAAAACGAGCACTACTGGTTCACCGTCACCACGTCCGGAACCGCCGACAGGGTTCTGGGCACTCACCCGAACCCTGCCGACGTTCCTAGTTCACCCACGGCAAAAGCACTGCACGGCTTGTGAGGCTGCTCAGAGCGCGAGCCGCTGCCAGGATGCCGTGTCCCGCAACAATTGCCGGTCATGCGTCGCGAGTACGACCGCGGCCGAGGTTGCCCCGAGCGCTTCGGTCAGCTCGTCGACCAGCGCGGCCGACAGGTGGTTGGTTGGCTCGTCGAGCAGCAGCACGTGCGGCCGACTTGCCAACACCAGCGCCAAATCCAGCCGTCGCCGCGCGCCAACCGACAACTCAGCCAACGGCCGGTGCACGTCATTGCGGTCCAACAGGCCCAATTCACCCAATCCAGGCGCGGACTCGGCCGCCCGTGCTGCGTACAACTCCATTGCCGTACGGCGACCTGACGGCTCGGACTCCTGTCCCAACCGTCCGATCTGTACGGGCCGTGCCCGGGTAACCGTGCCAGTGCTGGGTTCCAGGTCGCCTGACAACACAGCCAACAGCGTCGACTTGCCTGCGCCGTTGGGCCCCGTGACCACCAGCCGGTCTCGTGAGTTCAACGCCAGTGCGACGGGACGCTCAAGCCGCCCCGCCACCGTCACGTCGTCCGCTCGCAACAAGGTCGCGCCACGGTACTCAGGCAGTTCAGGCATGGCGAACCGCTTGGGTGGCGAGGGCACCGCGACCACGTGCGCTTCCAACTCGTCCTTCCTGCGGTGCACGGCCCGTACGAGACCGGGCGCCCGAGTGGCACGGGTGTGTTTGCCGTGCCCCTTGTCCGGCCGCCAGTTGTCACGCAACCGGTTCTGCGCCGCGGACAAGTCGTCAGCCAGCCGTTGGCGCTCGGCCATTTGCTCGCTGTGCAACGACTCCCAGCGCGCCCGCTCCGCACGACGGCCCTCGACGTATGCCTCGTAGCCACCGCCGTACACCCGTGGCCTGCCGTCGCTTGACGGATCCAGGTCAACGACCGTTGTGGCCACATCCGCAAGCAACGCCCGATCATGACTCACGATCACAACCACACCTGTATACGCGCGCAGTTGGTCGGTCAGGTGCTGAAGCCCGCCCGCGTCCAGATGGTTTGTCGGCTCATCGAGCAACAACACGGAATGCCGTGCACCAAGCAAACAAGCGAGCCGCACGCGG
The DNA here is from genome assembly GCA_000720375.1 of Rhodococcus rhodnii. Lineage (GTDB taxonomy): Bacteria > Actinomycetota > Actinomycetes > Mycobacteriales > Pseudonocardiaceae > Kibdelosporangium. The sequence continues at coordinate 460,747 of JOAA01000009.1, forward strand.
TGACGCTGCCCGACCGACAGGGTCTCGAGCGGACGTGTGCGATCGCTGACCGCGTTCAACGCGGCGAGCGAGACCTCGACGCGCCGATCGGCGTCCCATGCGTCGAGCGCCTCAGCGTCCGCGAGCGCGGCTGCGAACGCGTCCTCGGCACCCGGACGATCCTCGGAAAGCGCCTCTGTGGCACGTTCCAGGTCCGCCAAGGCACGCCGTACCGCCGTCAGTTCGAGGTCGATCAGGTCACCAACGGTGCCGTCGACGAGGATCTGTTGATCAGCCACACCAAGCGAGCCCGCGCGGTGCACTTCGCCACGGTCCGGAAGAAGGTCCCCGGCAAGCACCCTGAGCAGGGTGGTCTTGCCCCGGCCGTTCTCACCGACCAAGGCGACCCGATCGCCCGCGGCAGCGACAAGGTCGACCCCAGCGAGCACAGGCCGCCCGCCGAAGGAGAGATGAACGCCGGACGCGCGAACGTGCGCCGCGCGCGCAGGGGCGAGCGAAATTCGAGACGACATGAAGAAACTGCCTCCAGCAAGAGGTGATACAGAAGGAAAGACGAACAGCGGCACCGCGCGGTCCGCGGCACCGGTGGAGGCGTCGTCTCCTCAGAGGAAGAACAGCTGCTGTATCACGTCAGCCAGGATAGATCATCGCCGTCGGAGCGTCATCCGAGTTTCCGCGCGGCCGGATCTTCCTGGCCAACCGGTATGGCGCTGTGCGCTGAGCGGTAACGACATCGAGGGCTGTTTCGTGCAAACTCTTCGATGGACTTGCGTACCAAGGGGGGAAAGTGATGTCCGCGGTGAGTTCGTGGCTGGTCCGGCTCGACGCCTTCGTATCAGCAGTGCTCGGCTTATTCGCCATCCGCACCAAAGCAGGCACGTCCACTTCGGATGAAGATGCGATATACCACGGCTACAGCGCCACATGTTTCGCGGTTTGGCGTACTTACGACGAGGGTGAAACGCCTCGGCGGTGAAGTGGAGTTTCCGCGTCGGCCACCCCCAGGGGGCCGACGCGGAAACCTTCTCCGGGTCACCGGTTGCTGGGGACGATCGACTCGGCAAAGGCGGTCGAGCCGGTGGCCGGGCTTGTGGCGCCGGCCGTGTCCTCCCCCGCCAACGGCCGGCGAGCTCTGTTCTAGCGCGAAAAGATTGTTCGGTGTCACAAGGTGGACACCGAACGTCAACGGCTGAACAATGAACGCGATCCAAGGGGGTGTGGGTGCCGCGCCAGGAGCAGCCACTGGACATCGGCGGCGACGCGGTCGTCCAGTTCGCCGCTGACCTGCGACTTCTCCGGGAGAAAGCAGGTTGCCCGCCCTATCGGGAGCTCGCTCGGCGCGCCCATTACTCGGCTGGCACGTTGTCCGAAGCGGCAAACGGCCGCAGGCTGCCGAGCCTCGCCGTCACCGTGGCGTATGTCGAAGCGTGCGCCGGTGACGTGGCCGCGTGGGAAGCCCGTTGGCGAGAACTCGCGGCCGATTTGCACCGCCGAAATCACGATGAACCAGACGGACAGGCGCCGTACGCCGGCCTGGCGTCTTTCGGCCCGGAGGACGCCGACCGATTTCACGGCCGCGACAAGCTCATTGCCCGGCTTGTCGAAGCGGTGACCGAAAAGCACATCGTGTTCGTGGTCGGTGCTTCCGGTGCGGGAAAATCGTCGCTCGTGCGGGCCGGGCTCGTTCCCGCCGCGCGATCCGGCGGTTTTCACGACGTGGTGATAACGCCGGGCCCGCATCCCTTCGAGTCATTGACCCACGGCTTGGCCCATGGCAACGAATCCGCTCGGCTGCTGCTGATCGTCGACCAGTTCGAGGAAGTCTTCACGTTGTGCCGCGACGAGCAGGAGCGGCGCCGATTCATCGAGTACCTGCGCACAGCCGCGCAAGCCGACAGCCGGATCGTGGTGTCCGTACGGGCGGACTTCTACGCCCACTGCGTGCGATATCCCGAACTGGCCGCACTGCTGCAGGACTGCCAAGTCCTCGTGGGGCCGATGAGCACCGACGAGATAAGAGAAGCCATCACACAGCCCGCGATCGGCGCAGGCCTGCGGGTCGAGACCGCGCTTGTCGCCAGGCTGATCGCGGAAACCACTGGTCAAGCAGGGGCATTGCCGCTGCTGTCGCACGCGTTGCGGGAAACCTGGCGCAGGCGTCAAGGAGCAACGCTGACGCTGGCGGCGTATGAGGCCACAGGCGGCGTGCAGCACGCACTTGTGCACTCGGCTGAGCACGTGTACTCCTCGCTGACCGAATCGCAGAAACACCGTGCGCGCTTGCTGTTCCAGCGGCTGGTGGTCGTCGGGGAAGGCACAGAGGACACCAAACGGGCGCTCGATCTCACCGAACTGGACGCCGACGACACGGAAACCGCGCTTGTCCTTGCGCGTTTCGTGGACGCACGGCTGCTCACGCTGGATCGGGACGTCGCGCAGATCGCGCATGAAGCCCTGATCCGCGTGTGGCCGCGGCTGGCCGGCTGGCTGGCCGAGGACCGGGACACCTTGCGGCTGCACCGGCAGCTGACCGAAGCCGCGAACACCTGGGAATCGCTGCACCGCGACGAAGGCGTGCTCTACCGCGGTGCGCGGCTGGCGGGAATCCAGGACTGGGCGGACGCTCATGCGGACGTGCTCACGTCACGGGAGAAGGAGTTCCTGACGGCCAGCCGATCCCTGGCGACACGTGAGCAGAACCAATCGCGGCGGACCGCCAGACGGCTGCGCCGACTGGTCGCCCTGCTGACCGTCCTGTTGCTGCTCGCCGCCACGGCGACGATCGTCGCGGTCCAGGCGCACACTGTTGCGACACAGCAGCGAAATGTCGCGTTGGCGCAGAAGGTGATCCGGGAAGCGGCGGAGCTGAGGGCGAGTGATCCCGCGCTGGCCGCCCAGCTCACGCTCGCGGCGTATCGCCTCGATCCGACGCAGGCCGCCCGATCCCAGTTGATCGACATCGGCTCGGCGCCGCACGTCACCCGGCTGCGCCCGGGCACCGGCAGCCGCGTGTTCAGCATCGCGTTCAGCCCGGTCGGTGACCTGTTCGCGATGGGCGGGTCGGACGCGAGGGTCGGCCTGCAGCTCTGGGACGCACGGGATCGGCTGCGGCCTCGGCACCTGGCCACTCTTCGGCGAAGCCCCAAGTCGGTGGCGTTCAGCCCGGATGGACGCCTACTCGCCGTCGCGGAGGTCGGTGACCGCGGCGTCGCAGGCCTATGGGATGTCAGCGATCCGGTTCGCCCGCGCGAGATCGCGGTGCTGGGTGCCCCACGCGGCGAGCCCGAGGGGGCGCTCGGCACTTCAGTGGCGTTCGCCCCCGACGGGAAAACACTGGCGACCGTGGACGTCAACCGGACGACCCGGTTGTGGGACGTCACAAACCCAAGAAGACCAAGCCTGCTGACCAGCCTGCCGGGGGATGGCACACAGAACACCCTGCCGGGAAGGTGGGTCGCGTTCAGTCCACGGCAACCCGTCCTCGCCACGCTGAGCTCTGCCACGACCGCGCAGCTCTGGGACATCGCCGATCCCCGTCAGCCGCGGAAACTCGGTGTGCTGGCGGGACATGGCGGTCCGACAAGTTTCGTGGCGTTCAGCGCCGATGGCGAGAATGTGGCAACGGCGGCTGAGGACATGGCCGTCCGGCTGTGGAACGTGTCCGACACGCTGGCTCCGCGCCCGCAAGCAGTGATCACCGGACACACCAACGTGATCACGTCGGTGGCGTTCAGCCCGACCGCTCCGCTTCTGGTCACCGGCTCCACCGACCGGACAGCCCGGCTGTGGGACGTTTCCGACGGCAACGCACCGAACCAGCTTCGCGCGATCCACCACAAGGACAACGTGTCGTCCCTCGCGTTCAGCCCCGATGGTGCGGTGCTCGGCGCATCGAGCGACGGGGAAATGCTGCACGACATCTCATCACTCGCCCTGTCCAGTCACAGCAACCCGGTGGCAGCACTCGCTTTCACCGCGGACGGCAAGACCGTCGTCAGCGGCGGGCGCGATCACACGCTGCGCACGTGGGATGTCACCGATCGGCTTGCACCGAAGCCGATCACCGTGGTGCGCATGGGTGAGGACATGTTCTCGCTGGCCATCGGACCCGATCGTCATGTGGTGGCAACGGATCACGCGGGCAGGACATCTTTCTGGCAGCTGACGCCCGAACCGCGTGAGATCGCCGCAGTCCCGGCAGGGGAGGAATCTGGTGCGGTCAGTGTGAGCCCTGACGGCCGGTTGCTCATCACAGGGACTGCGTTGTGGGACATTTCAGATCTCGCGCGTCCACGTCGGCTCACGCGACTGGAGAGCGAGCAGTGGGCAACGGCCGCCGCGTTCAAGCCGGACAGCAGGCTCATGGCGACCTCCAACGGTGCGGCGACGTCATTGTGGGATCTGACCGAAGGCCAACGACCGAAGCGGCTGACAGCATTCCGTACCTTGGAATTGTCAGCGCTGGCCTTCAGCGCGACGGGCGTGTTGGCCAGGATCGGCGACCAGAACGCGGTGGAACTCTGGCGCACCGATCCGACGCCCGAGCGGCTGGCGACGATCTCCATACCTACAGCTGGGTTGAGCGGCGGCGGCCCGCCCTTGGCGTTCAGCCCTGACAGCCGTGTGCTCGTCGTGGCCAGCGGCAACTCCGAGGCCCGGGTCTTCGACGTGTCGGATCCCCGTGCGCCTGTGCAGATCGCCACCCTGCAAGGGCATGAAGCCCAAGTTCGAGCCGTGGCGTTCAGTCCAGCGGGAGATGTCGTCGCCACCGGCGGTGACGATCGGACCATCCGCCTGTGGGACCTCGACATCGACCGCGTCGCCGAACGCATCTGCGGCACAGCGCATCCACGGCTGGACGCAGTGGACTGGGAAACGTACTTCCCAGGAGTGGACCGTGACCTGCCCTGCCGCTGACTACAGCATCTCGAGCGGTCGTGGCCTGGTCGGCGCCGGGAACGCCGCATCGATCTCGGCAAGGTCCTCAGTGGTGAGGTCGATGTCGGCCGCGGCCGCGTTCTGCCGGACGTGTTCCGGGTCAGCGGCTCGGGGGATGGCGTTGACACCGTCCACTCGCAACACCCACGCCAGTGCGATCTGGGCCGTGGTGGCGTTGTGCCGGCGTGCGACCTTCTCCAACGCCGGGTTGTCCAGCAGTCGGCCTTGTTCGATGGGGGAGTACGCCATCACCGGGATGCTTTGCTCAGTCAGCCACGGGATCAGGTCGTACTCGGGGCCTCGGCGGGTCGGGTTGTAAAGGATCTGGTTGGTCTGGCAGCCGTCGGACACCGTTGTCAGTTCACGCATGTCGTCGAGGTCGAGGTTGCTCACACCCCAATGACGGATGAGGCCCGCCTCGATCAGATCCGCGAACCCGGCGATGGTCTCCTCGAACGGAATCCGGCCACGCCAGTGCAGCAGGTACAGATCGATGTGGTCGACGCCAAGGCGTGCCAGGCTGGCCTGGCACGCCTTGACCGTACCGCTGCGGGTGGCATGACGCGGCAGGACTTTGTCCACAAGGAACACTTCGTCCCGCCGCCCGGCGATGGCCTCGCCGACCAGTTCCTCCGCGGCCCCGTCGGCGTACATCTCCGCCGTGTCGATCAGCGTCATGCCGAGGTCAAGCCCCAGCCGCAGGGCGGCGATCTCCTGCTCACGCCGGCTCGTGCGTTCGGCGAAATACCAAGTGCCGAGCCCGAGCGCGGGGATGCTATCCCCGGACGGCATGTCCACCGATCGCGCCGAAGTCGTCATGCACGGAAACTAAAGCGCGGTGCGCCCACCGTCAACGACGAGCCTCGATCGCCTCGATGATCTTCGGGCGGAGTTCGGCGGCGCTGATGACGGCGTCCACCGAGCCGACTTCGACGGCCCGCTGGATGTTGTGGATGCGGTCGAACTCCGCGGCCACCTCGCCGACCTTCTCCGCGCGGACGGACGAACGAAGCTCGTCGAGCTCCGCGGTCAGTGCCGCACGATCCGCGCCTGAAGCCGCGGCGATGCGGGCTTCTAGCTCGCGGACGCGGGGATCTGCCGCCGTGCGGACGTTCACGTCACCGGCGAACACCACCGCCGCGGCCGGGGCGCCGCCGAGCACCGAGGCGAACGAGCCCTCCAACGCCAGCACCGTCATGTTCGGGTTCAGTGCCTTGGAGAACACCACGAACGCGCCGCCGTGGTACCGCGAGATCACGCAGAACACGATCGGGCCGCGGAAGTTCACGATCGCCCGGCCGATTTCCGCGCCGTACTCCAGTTGCAGCTTGCGCATCGACTCCGGGGAGCCGTCGAAGCCCGACAGGTTCGCCAGTACCACCAGCGGACGGTTGCCGCTGGCCGCGTTGATCGCCCGCGCCGCCTTCTTCGACGACCGAGGAAACAGCGTGCCCGCGGTGTAGGCGTCCGGGCCGTCGGTGGGCGGGAAACCACGGCGTGGCACCGAACGCGACTCGATGCCGAGCAGGCACACCGGGATGCCACCGAGGTGCACGTCCTGCACCGCCGCGGTTTCCGCGTCGGCCATGCCCGCCCAGCGCTCCAGCACCGGGTGGTCCTGGTCGGACAGCGCACGCATCACGGTCCGGATGTCGAACGGCTTCTTGCGGTCCGGGTTGGCCGAAGCGGAGAAGATCTCGCCGACCGTGGTGAAGTCGCTGCCCGCCACATTGTGCGGGAAGTCGGAGATGTCCCGGTCGACCGGATCGTTCGTCTTGGCTCGGCGGGGTGCGTCCTCGCCGGGCGCGACATACGTGTGGTCGTAGTGTGACATCAGCACATCACGCGCGGAGGCCAGGTCCGGCGCCCAGTACTGCGCTTGCCCGTTCGGGCCCATCACCCGGTCGTAACCACCGATGCCGAAGTTGTCCTCGGCCGACACGCCACCGGAGAAGTCCAGCGCCTGCTTGCCGGTCAGCACCATCGCCGAGTCCGGCGTCATCACCAGCACACCCTTGGTGTGCATGAGCATTGTCGCCTCGGCGTTCCAGTACGGCTGGGCGCCGACGTTGATGCCGTTGACCACGATGTTGATCTCGCCGCCGTCCTGCGTGAACTCGACGATCCGCTTGAGCGCCGCGGCCACCCAGTCCATGTTCTCGGTGCCCGATTCCATCGAGATACGAGCACCCGACGACAGCGCGTACCACTCCACGGGAACACGCATCTGCTCGGCGAGATCGAGCGCGGCGATCACGCGACGGCACTCGGGTTCGGACAACGCACCGAGCGACTTCGTCGGGTCACCAAGCAGCACGACGCGAACGACGCCCTCGCGATGACGCTTGGTCTTCGTGGTGACCACGCCGGCGACGATCGCGGCGCTGTTGCGTCCCTTGGGCCGGTCAACAGGCACCAGCGCGTTGTTCTCGTCGAGGTCGTACTCGGCGAACTCGCCCAGCAGGTTGGTCAACTCGTACGGGTACACCGTGTTACGGCTGCTCGCGCGCAACACCTTCAGCCGGTAGTCGTCCAGCGGTTCGACCAGGTCGGTCGGCGGCGCGCCGACCGTCAGCTCGATGCCGCCGGTGGCGTTGAAGACGATCCGCACCGAGCTCTTGCTCAGCTCGCCGGTCTTCTCGTCCCGCTGCCGTGCGATGAACAGGATTTCCTCAAGCCCGGCGCCCGCCGTGGTCGGCAGCACCCGCTTGACGATCATCTCCAGTTCGGCCCGGGTGATCTGGCTCGGCGGCCAGACGTAGACCACGATCCTGTTGGTGTTGAAGCGTTTCTTCGACGGGCGGCGCGACTGCGCGTTGCGGATCGAGTCGAGGCACGTGGCGATGATGTCCTCGGCGGTCGGCAGCGCGACCAGCCTGCCGTCGTGCTCACGCAGCTCGGTCAGGTCACGCACCTGAGCGAACGCCACGAGCCGGTCGTCCGACGGGTTTTCCCGTGCCACGCACTGGAAGAGGTAGACCTCTTCGTCCGAAGACGGCAACCGGGTGAGGTCGAACTTGCTGAGCCGTTCCATCTGCATCCGCTGCGCGATGTACGGGTGCAGACCACGGATCAGCCGTTCCTCGGCCATTCCGGTGGCGGACGGGCGGAACGTGACGTGGTGGTGCATGACCGCGCCACCCGCGCCCGCGATCGTCGTGGTCAACCGGCGAACCTGGTCAGGCAACGGATGCGCGCTGATGACCTCGAGCAGCGCGGCGACCATCGCGTCGGAGTCCTCAGGCTGGTTCTCCCACGCGACATAGATGTCGGCGTCGATAGCGGTCGTGCTGTTGGTCAGCTCGGCCAGGCCGCTCAGTGCGCTGCCCAGCGCGTCGAAGGCGACCGCCGATGAGACGAGCGACGAACCTTCGCGCTCGGCGACCACGAACGTGCAGTCCGCGACATGGCTGGTGCGTACGTCGGTGAGGCCCTTGTTGCCGTAGTACCGCCGGGTCAGCACTTCCAGCATGACGGAGTTGTCCAAGTTGGCACGGACAAGCCGCTGACCGAGCACACGCACCAGCGGTTCGGTGCTGCGGACCATCTCGGCGATGCGCTCGGAACGGTCGGAGGCCTGCGGGTTCGCGTCGAGGTAGCGCAGGTGCTTGCGGACATCGGCGTACACGCGGGCACGGTTGCGGCGAAGCAACGGCTGGCCGAACCACGCGAACACCACACCGCGCGCGAGGTCGGAGACCACGGGGAAACGGACCTGTGTCGCGGAAACCAGCCGCTCCAACGCGAGACCGGCGGGCTCACGCAGCGTCTCGTCGGGCGGTGGCTCCTGTAGCCACGAACGCAGCAACGTCGTGATGACCGTGGCGTCAGCGGAAGCGCGTTGCTGTGCGAGGAAAATCCGGAACACCGCTGCTTCGAGCTCCGCGGTGCGCTCCAGTTCGGCGACACCGTAGTGGCCGAGTGCCTTGGAAAGCTTGGCCTGGAAGGACTCCGGCAGCCCGGCCCGCTCGACGTCCAGGCTCTGCAGGTAGGTGTGGAAGTACTCGCGGGCGCTGTGCACGTGCGAGTCGTCGGGCGTGTCCTCACCGGACGGCCGGTTTCGGCTCAGCTCGGCCAGATCCGCGAACACGCCGATCAGCTCGAGCTCCTCGGCCAGCGGCCGGTGTCCGTCCGCAATGGACTCCCGGCGCGCGGCGTAGTAGTCGTCGAGCACCCGGCGTTCGTCGTGCGGGTCGACGTCGAAGCCCAGCAGCAGCCCACGCAGGCCGTCCAGCCCACGCTCGGCGCGTTCCCACACGGGCACCGTCTCCGGTGCGGCGGGCAGGTCCAGTTCGACGGACTCCGTCTCCGAAGCCTCCTCGGCGTCGGCGTCGGCGAGCGGTTCCAGCCGCAGCAACGGCGCGCCTGTGCCGACCTGGCTGCCGACGGAGACGACGCATTCCTTGAGCCGTGCCTTGAACGGCGCCCGCAGCACCGTTTCCATCTTCATGCTTTCCAGCACGAGCACCGGCGCGCCTGCCTCAACCTCGGCACCGACCTGCACGGGCGTCGCGACGACGAGCGCGGGAGCGGGGGAGCGCACGACACCGCCCTCGTCACGGCTGACGCGGTGCGTCACGCCCTCGACTTCGACAAGGTGGATCGGACCGTGCGTGTGGGTGAGCATGCGGTAGCGCGTGCCGTCGACGACGATCCGCCCGGTGTGCTCGTCGAAGCGCTCGAGCTCGACATCAACAGCGCGGACGTCCTCGCCGGCTTCGATACCGACGCGGAAGCGGTGCGCACTGACGCGCGCGACTCGCACGCGGTAGCCGACTCCACGCAGTTTGAGGTCGAGCGGGCGGCCGCTTTCGTGCTGTACCTGCGGGCGTCCACCGAACGCGGTCGACAGCAGTCGCTGCTGCTCGACTTGCTCTTCGTCTTCGTACGCCTCGATCGCGGCGGCGGCGACGGCAACGGCGGAGTGCCGGTGCGACACGAGCCTGCCCTCGCCACGGACGCGGTCGATCCAGCCGGTGTCCGCGCTGGCGTCGATCACCTCCGGCTGGTCGAGCAGATCGAGTACGAAGCTCTTGTTCGTCGCGCCGCCTTCGATGATCACGGTGGTCTCGGTCATCGCGCGACGCAGCCTGCCGAGCGCCTCGTCACGGTCTTTGCCGTAGGCGATGATCTTGGCGATCATCGAGTCGAAGTCGGCCGGGATGGTGTCGCCTTCGCTGACGCCGGTGTCCACGCGGATACCCGGTCCGGCGGGCAGGTCCAGCCGCGCGATCCGGCCGGGGGACGGCGCGAAGTCACGGTCGGGGTCTTCGGCGTTCAACCGTGCCTCGATGGCGTGGCCGCGCTCGGCGGGCGGCGTGCCTTCGAGCTTGCCGCCGGATGCCACGTGCAGCTGGGCCTTGACCAGGTCGAACCCGGTGGTCGCCTCGGTGATCGGGTGCTCGACCTGCAGCCGGGTGTTGACCTCGAGGAACGCGAACAGCTTGTCGCCGGGGTGGTAGAGGAACTCGACGGTGGCCGCGCCGCGATAGCCGACCGCGACCGCGAGCCGCTCGGCCGAAGCCTTGAGCTCGGCCGCCTGCTCCGGGCTGAGCACCGGCGACGCCGACTCCTCGATGACCTTCTGGTTGCGCCGCTGCACCGAGCAGTCGCGGACACCCAGCGCCCACGCGGTGCCCTGGCCATCCGCGATGACCTGGACCTCAACGTGCCGCGCACCGGTGACCAGGCGCTCAAGGAACACGATGCCGCTGCCGAAGGCCCGCGCGGCTTCCTGGCTGGTGCGCTCGTAGGCATCGGCCAGTTCGGCTTCGCTCATGATCACGCGGATACCGCGGCCACCGCCACCCGCGGTCGCCTTGAGCATCAAGGGATATCCGATTTCGGCCGCGGCCTGCTTGGCGGCATCGAGCGTCTCGACGGCTCCGCGGCTCCACGGCGCGACCGGCACACCGACCTCTTCGGCGATCAGCTTCGCGCCGATCTTGTCGCCGAGCTTGCGCATGGCGTCGGCACTCGGGCCGATGAACGTGACACCGACCTTCTCGCACAGCTCCGCGAACGCCGGGTCCTCCGCGACAAAGCCCCAGCCGACCCAGGCGGCGTCTGCCTTGGTCTCGACGAGTGCGCGCTCCAGCGCCTTCAGGTCGAGGTACGGGCGCGCGGACGCGGGACCGAGGTCGTAGGCGATGTCGGCTTCGCGCACGAATGTGGCGGTTCGGTCGACATCGGTGTGCAGCGCGATGGTTTCGATCTGTGTCGCGGTCTCCGCAGCCAGGTCCCGGACGGCGTGGATGAGCCGCATCGCTGCTTCTCCACGGTTGACGATGGCGACACGACTGAACACTCGACCGAGCCCTTTCACGTTGACTGTGCGCACGCCACCCGACGGCAACCCCTCGCGCGCTCGTACAGCCTTTCGTCTACTGGCCGGTAACGAAATGTCGCCAGGGGATCATGCCGTGCCCCTGCGTTTGTAGGGATCTGCCAAAAAACAGCCGCGTTGAACCGAGCCAGACGGCTCTGAGTGCCCCCAATCACACAAAAACGCCGTCCGACTGTATATCACCGAATAGGGGTACTCAGCCGTCGTAGTACGTGTTCGGCGGTTGGTTCCACTGTCTGGTGGCAGCGTCCGCCCCGCGATCCCGCCGGACGACCAGCGCGGCCGAGGTGGCGCTGTTCAGGATGATCGTGATGGCCAGCCCGATCGCCAGGTTGATCACCGCGGTGGCGATCTTCGCCCCCGGCTCGACGGTCAGCGTCAGCGGCAGGACGACGGCGATGAGCGTGGCGAGCACCATGATCCACGTGAAGAACTGGCGCGGTGTCGCGACCGCCAGGATGAGCAGGTGCATCAAGCCGGTCGCGAGCAACGCCGCCGCCCCGGACAGCAACGCGTAGGTGAACGTGTTCGCGTTGCCCCAGACGCCTTCGCCCTTCGGCGCCAGCACAGGCACGTCGACTATCCCTCTGGCGATCATGATGCCCACGATGGCGAGCAGTGCGGCGACCACCGCCGTCGCCAGACCGCTCGCCCACAGCCGTGCGGCGTTGACGCCAGGGCGTTCAATGTCGGCCATGACCCCGTCCCTTCGTGGTGACAATGTCGATTGTCACCCGGTTCGGGACGGGCCGCTTGATCAACGTTATCCAACCGATTCCTTGTGCTGTAACAGGATGTGTGATCGACGCGACTAGCTCGTGCCCGATGTTTTTGGTTGTTACCGGCGGGAGCACATGTGCGCATTCCTCCAACAGGTGAAACACCGGCGAATTCGGTGGTAGGCGAAATACAGCGTGTGCTCGACGGTGTTCCACTTCCCGCCTCGATTCTTGTCGTGTTGGCGGCGGTCTTGGCCGTTGCCGGGGTGGTCGCTGGTCTGAAGCCGATATGGCCGCTGGTCAAGGCCGTGTCGAATGGGATCGGCAAGGCCGTCGCGCGACGGAAACAGGATCAACGCCGGGCCCAGCGGCGAGCGCGGTTTGCCGACTACATAGAGGGACAGATGCGCCGCCTCGGTGAGAAAGAGGAGTGGCGCGACAACCAGTACGCCGAGCTTGAGGCGGAGATCGAGGTACGAAGAAGCAAACGGCGTGGTCTGCTTCGGTCGAAGCATCGTCTTGAAGATGTCCGTCGGCTGCCTTCACTTTCCCGGGCGCTGGAAAGTGTGACCGACCGGATCGTGTTGCTCGAAGGTGACCCCGGGTCCGGCAAGAGTGTCGCGTTGCGGCACCTCACTCAGATGATGGCGTTGCGACTCGTGCGCAAGCCGTCGGAGGAAGAGGTGATTCCGCTTTACATCAACCTGAAGGAGTTCAACCGCGGTCCGTGCGTCACCGCTGCCGATGTTCGTCAGCTCGTCTTCAAACAGCTGAACCGGGGTCAGAATCGGGATATCGACAGATACTTGGAAGAGGAGTTCGATCGAGGCGTCGAAGAGGGAACGTGGTTATTTCTGTTCGATTCGTTCGATGAGATCCCGGCTGTGTTGAGTGCGACGGACAGTACCGCCGTCGTGGAAGCGTATTCCGATGCTATTTACAACTTCCTGCACGGGCTCGGTCGATGCCGGGGGATCGTGGCGAGTCGCGAGTTTCGAGGGCCTTCTCGGCAGTACAGCTGGCCGAAGTTCCGGATCATGCCGTTGTCGTGGCCGCGGAAGGTCGAACTGATCAACAAGGCGGACTTGCCATCGGTGGACGAGGCCAACTTCGTCCACGAACTCGAACAGGCTGCCGTCGAAATCAGGAGACTGTCCGACAATCCAATGTTCCTCGGTCTCATGTGTGAACATATTCGCGACGGGCATGGCTTCCCCGGGAACGCGCATATGGTGATCGAAAGTTACGTACAGGAACGTTTCGATCGTGACGCTGAGCGAATAGCAGACATATTCGGTGTCACGTCCCGGCTCGTGCGCAATGTGGCCGAGGAACTGTCGTTCGAGATCGCCGACCATCAGACATTGGGGTTGACGGTCGATCGAAGAATAGCGGTCCTGCTGCTCAAGGAGCGCATGGGCCTTGCCGAGGAGGAAATCCTCGCGTGTCTCGACGCGCTGGAGTACATCAAGCTCGCTCGCCCGGGTGAGGAGATGTCCGAGTCTCGTGGGGTGCGGTCGATAACCTTTGCGCACAGACGTTTGCAAGAGTACTTCGCGACATGCGTCGTGCTGGCTGACCGCGCGCGGGTGAGCTCGACGACGTTGCTGACCGACGGTCGGTGGCGGGAAACTGCTGTCACGATTCTCCAGGTGCAAGGGGACGCGGAAGTGCGCGATCTGCTCTGTGTCGCGTCCGATCTGCTGGCCCCGTCCGCGGGCATCGGTTCTGGGTCGTTCGAATGGCCACAAGGGCAATACCACATCCTGCAGGTGCTTGCCGACGGCGGTGGATTTCCGAAGTATCCGACGTCATTGAACGGGCTTGCCGAAAAAGTTGACACTCTGCTCAAGACCGCGTGGGAAACGGGAAGCCGACGGCACCGAAAATGGGCGTTGGAAGTATGTTGCGCCGCCACCCCGGACGTCGCGCTCGAGCTCATCAGGGAAGCGTTCGAGAACGACAGCGAATGGCTGCGTGAGGAAGCGTACACGCAAGCACGCCGAGTTCGACTGGTGTCGGCGGATATCGAGCGAGAAATAAGGCAGACACTCCTCGACTTCTCGATCAGCGGCGAGGTTCGCCGGTCGCATGCGTCTATTCACGCTCAGCTTCGGCGGATCGCAAATCCGGGTGTCCTTGTTCAATCGTTGAACCTGCTTCGCGTGCTTCCCTATGTCGACGCCACGATGTGCCTGCTTTTCGTCGCCGCCGTGAACATCTACACTTCTGAACGAGCGCTTGCGCTCATGGTTCTGTTGATATGGTCACTTTCGAGCGTAGCGCTCAGGGTGTCATTCGCCCGGACTCACGGGAATAGAGCGCGATGGGTTGTGCTGTGGAAACAATTGGTGGCTCAGCCATACAAGTCAAGGCCAAGGCGGCGGCGGCTTCGATTCGTACGCAAATACATCGATCCGAATTCGGGGAAGCCATACATATGGGTGGTCGCGCTCAGGGTGGTGTACGTGCTGCTCCCGTTCGTGCATGCGAATTTGTACGAAGAATATTATTCATTCGCATTATTGGTCTTGCTAGGTGCTCTGTGGCTACCCGGTGCGCTTCTCGCTGTGCGTAACGGAATGTGGACTGCGCCGGTGAAATGGCCAGGTCTGCCGCTTCTTCCGGCCGCGTTGTTCATCGGGTACGTCCGGCGAAACCGGATTAGGCGAGTTGCTTTCGCGTTCGTCAAGCGGCTACCGGTCATTCTTGCTCCGGTGATCTTGGTTGTCGTTGCGATGAGCGTGTCCTTTGGAATACTTCTCATTCTAGATGAAGCGTATCCCCAGCTCTTCGATCTGATCCCCTATGTGATCATTGGTGGGTCTTTTGTAGGTTTGACGGCGTATATTAGCGTGCAGGTTGTTGTCATGAGCAGGGATCGAAAGATGGCCGAAGTGAGTGGCGAGTTATCTGACTCACGCGTTGTTGACGTCCGATGGCTGGGTGCGAAACTCGCTCGTCTCCGATCGCCGATGGGTGTCGTGCTGTTTCTTCGAAATATCCGCACGATGAACCCTGCACCGGCCTGGGATCAGCAGGCGGTCGACCTGTTGCGTTCGTTGGCGGAGATTTGCGAAGGAGTGCGAACGCGCGATCAGGCCGAGGCGCGGTGGGCGTCTGACGAAGGGCGGTTCAAGCAGGTGTGGCAGGAGTTCGACTTGCCGGAGCTTCGGAGCTTCAGGGTTTTTCTGCGGGCTGAGGTACTGGACGAGATGGGGCGAGTCGACGACAGTGTCAGCATCGCGTCACATCAGCTGTCCCCCGAGGCCATCCGGTCGTGACCGGTCAGCGGCCGAGGAACTTGGCGAGCTGCTCGACGACGAACGCGTGGTCCTCCGCCTGTGGCAAACCGGACACCCCGACTGTCCCAATAGGACCGGTGCCGCGCAGGATGACCGGGAACACGCCGCCGTGCGCCGCGTAGAGATCCGGGTCCAGCCGGGACTTCTCCTCGAAGGTGTCGCCGGACTCGCGGTGCAGTGTGCCGACGTAGAACGAGCTGTGGCCGAACCGGTCGACGACCCGGGACTTGCGCTCGATCCAGGCGTCGTTGTCCGGCGAGGTGCCGGGCAGTGCGGCGTGGAACAGTCGTTGACCGTTGCGGCGCACCGAGATCACCAGTGGCAGCCCGCGCTCCTGTGCGGCCGCGAGCAACTGCTGGCCGAGTGCGATCGCGGTGTCGTTGTCGAATCGGTCGAACTGCAGCTGCTCTTCCTGTGCTGCGAGCTCTTGGCTGGTGGTCAAGGCAATCCTTCGGCTAGGTGACGACTCCTTGATCCTAAGGTCTCAGCGGCCTGCTCAACCGGGTTTGACCGCCCGGATGATCGCCGAGTGCATCGAGTCCGCGACCTCGTGGGTCGAGGTGACCTCGATGTCGGTGAATCCGGCGGCTTCCAGTTCGGCCCGGTACTCGCTGAACGACAGTGCTCCAGCGATGCACCCGACGTACGAGCCGCGCTCGGCCCGTTGCGCTGGGGAGAGGCTGCCGTCGGCCACGACGTCGGTGATCCCCAGCCGTCCGCCGGGTGCCAGGACGCGGAAGGTCTCGGCGAACACGGCGGGTTTGTCGGTCGACAGGTTGATCACGCAGTTGGAGATGACCACGTCTATCGTGTTGCCCGGCAAGGGAATGGCTTCGATCGTGCCCTTCAGGAACTCGACGTTCTCCGCGCCGGCCTTCGCCTTGTTGGCCAGCGCCAGTGCGAGCATCTCGTCGGTCATGTCCAGCCCGTAGGCCTTGCCGGTCGGGCCGACTCGGCGGGCGGAGAGCAACACGTCGATCCCGCCACCTGAGCCGAGGTCGAGCACGCGCTCACCCGCACGCAGTTCGGCAACGGCGGT
Source organism: Rhodococcus rhodnii (assembly GCA_000720375.1). GTDB lineage: Bacteria > Actinomycetota > Actinomycetes > Mycobacteriales > Pseudonocardiaceae > Kibdelosporangium. The sequence goes on from JOAA01000009.1 coordinate 477,094, forward strand.
GGGGTTTCCGCAGCCCAAGGACGCGGCCACCGCCTCGGCGGGCAACGCGTCACGCTCGGACGTGGAGTACAGCGCGGACCCGAAGTTCTGGCTGACCTCGACCGGTTCACCGGCACAGCAGCCGGTCGCCTGGCTGGCCTCCGCTCCGGGATCGCAGCAGCCGGAGACATTGGTCGCCGCGGCGGCGTAGCGGGCTCGGACGGCTTTCGCGTAGTTCGTTGGACATCGCGACTCCTTGTATCGATGTTCTTCGATGTATGTTGCCGCGTGGTATCGAAGGCTGTCAATATAGAAGTATGTCGAAACAGCAGCTGCCGGTCGTGTCCTGCTGCGCGAGCCTGCAGTCCGCGCCGCTGAAGGAAGATCAGGCGATCGAGCTCGCCGCCGCGTTCAAGGCGCTCGGTGACCCGATCCGCCTGCGCCTGCTGTCGATGATCGCCGCGGCCGAGGAGGGCGGCGGGGTCTGTGTCTGCGAGCTCACTCCGGCGTTCGAGCTGTCCCAGCCGACGATCTCGCACCACCTCAAGCTGTTGCGGCAAGCCGGACTGGTGGACTGCGAACGCCGTGGCACCTGGGTGTACTACTGGCTGGTGCCGCAGACCACCGACCGGCTCGCCGCCGTGCTCTCGCGGCCTGGGAAGGGCTCGATCGAGCCTCTGCCGCTAGCGTAGATATGCGGTCAGTCGGGCCCGTAGCGCGGCTATGTGGCGCAGTTTGATGGTGAACGTCAACGTCGGCGCGTAACCGGGAAGTGGGACGGGCAACTGACATGGGCCGGTGACATACACGAACGCTTCATCGGGGTCGTACCGGGGCTTCGACCAGATTGGCTCGTTCTCCTCCGCCCGATCGTCCTGCGAGGGCACCAGACTCTCGTAGTCCGGCACTGTGGCAAGTGCCTGAACGAACTCGGGGAGGTCGGCCTGGGTGATGCCCAGGCCTCGGCCTGCCCAGACCCGCGGGACCGCGTACCTGTCCGAGCCGGTGTAGTCGAAGCCGACGATGTCACCGGCAACCGTGATCGTCCAGGTCGGTGCACCGGTGATGATGGCCATGGGTCGCTGCTCCTTTCTGTCGATATCTAACGCAGAGTAGTCGATCACCGACACGAATGATACGGCCGCTTGGCGTAGTCACCCGTCGATCCGGACCGGCCGACCGTCCACAGTGAACGGCCCGGTCCAGTGCAGGCCGAGGTTGCGGTAGCGCACGCCGTCATCGGCGAACTCCGGCTCGCCCAGCGCGCCGACGAACTCGGCGAAGGTCCCGTCCACCGCCCGCCTGCCGACCAGGCACACCCACGACCTGCCCGGTCCCTTGGCGCGGACCTCCTGGTAGGCGTTGACGCCTGCGGTCAGCACACGGCAGCCGCCCTGCGCGGCGAGCGCGACGTAGCCGTCGCCGCGACGACCGGCCAGCCATGGGCCCGCCGAGGCCCATTCGTCCATTGTGGATAGCGGAAACCAACCGTGGGTGAACCCCATCGGGTCGTCCGCCGGAATACGGTACACGGCCAGCACGACGTTGCGGTGCTGACGGGCCCTGGGCAGGATTCGATTGCCCGCCCAGGCGTTCGGACGTGCCGAGGAGTGGACAGCGTCGTTGGGCGCGTGCGTCACGTACACCTGGGTCTCCGGGCCAAGTGCCGCGGCCCAGATGTGTTCCTGCAGGCCAGGCAGCCCAGGCCGGTAGTCCTGGACGCTCGACAGCATCGCGTCCGGTGTCTTGTACACGACCAAATCCGACGAATACGGCCGGGACAGCAAGTCGTGATGCTGGCGGTATTCGCCGCGGTAGCGCTGCATGGCCAGCCACTCGTCCGGAACCTGAGCCGCCGCGGCAACTCGCGCGGGGAGCCGGTAGCGCTCTGCTGTTGCCAGTACGGTCGCGGGCAGGGTGGCGTGATTGAGAGCTCCCATGCCCCAGCAGAACCACATGATGGACGCGGTCTCCTCGAGCCGCGCGCTGCGCTGGGTCTGCACATACGACCGTCCATGCGCGGACACGTGCGCGCCGTGCCATGAATTAGTGGCCAACGTGAACAAAGTCTTGGTCAACAGTTCCTCGGCCAGGTCCCGGATTCGTGCGTCGTGCGCGAACTCCACGAGTGACGTCAGCGCCATCACGTCGATCGCGAGGTAGGCGTTGGAATCGAACTCGCTGTATCCGCCTGCCAGCCTGCGGACCAACCATTCCTCGGCCAGTGTCCGGCCGTGTTCGGCGTGGCGCTGGCCGGTCCATCCGGTGTTCGCGAAGATCTCGTGCTCGAAGGCCTGCCCGGCGAGCAGTTCCGCGGTGTGCCAGACCAGTTGGTGGTTCTCGGTGAAGTAGCACATCGCGTCGATGCCCGGCTGGTCGATCCAGAACTTGAAGCCCAGCAACGCTTTGCGCACGCGGTCGCCGACGTCCGGCCGACGGTGCCAGAGATGCAGCAGACCCAAGGCCTCGAAGTCCGCGCAGTCCGCGCGGTTCTCGATCATCCACAGTGACCGTTCCAACGCCTCCGGGCGCAGTACGTGCCCGGCGTCCAATGCCGTGGCCGCGAGTTCCGCCGCGCAGCCGTTGGCGCCCTGTGCCGCGTGTTCCAAGACTTCCCGGCGCCAGTCCTCGGGGCCGCCAACGGGACGGGACCGCGCATGGGGCAACAACATCACCGGAAAGTCCCGGAAGAGCGGGGAACCTGGTACCGACACGCGTATCGTCTGTTCGCCTGCCGTCAACGGGACGGTCGCCCGGCCACCGTCCAAAGTGGCCGTGTGCTCGCCGATGTGGAGGGTGACGCCGTCCGGCCCGGTGAATTCGACTTCCGGTTCAGTCACGCCCCAGCGCGGTGTGCCCACCGCGTCGAGGATCTGCTCGGCGAACTCCGATGACCGTTCATCGGCGCCGGGGCTGGGAACGACCACCCGGACCGGCAGGCCACCGACACGCAGCCGGACCACATGGCGGCACTCCCGGAAACCGATCTGCCACGAACACACGACAATCTCGGTCAAGCCGGACGCAAGCCACACCCGTACTTCGTGTTCGGCGGGCTCCATGTACGTCACCTGGCTGGTCCGCAGTACGCATTCCCCGCCGACGTACAGCAACACCGGGCCGGTGCTGGCGAGTTTGAGAGTGCGCCACTCCGCCTGGTCCACCTCGAAAACCGTGGCAGCCAACGCGATGCGCAGCTCAGGCGTGAAACAGAACTCGCTCCAGTCGACCAGACCGTCCGACATGGTGTGGACCCGGCGCCATGTGTCGGTGTGCTGAACGCTGGTCGGCCCCGTGTAGCTGACCTTGCCGCCTTCCACGACCGTCGACAGTGGCTGTTCACGCAATGGCCAGCGTTCGTGCAGCCGTGCTTTGAGCGGGGTGACGTCCGGTCCGTTGGTCAGCACCCAGCGGCCGTCCGGGTCCCACGGTGAACCGCCAGCCTGGACAATGCCCGACAAATCCACCGGCTCGGGCCAACTCCCGGACACCAGCCAGTCCCGAACCGTGCCGCGCTCGTCAAGGCGATGGACGGTGCGCTCGTTCATCTCCACCCGTTAGTCCCACTCCCAGCCGATACCGATCACGCCGGGCTTGACGGTACGTTCGGCGCGGTGCACCCACTGTCCTGAAGTGACGATCAGCTCGTCTTCGACGATGACCGTCCCGTGCGGTTTCACCTGGGTGAATCCGTGCACGCGGGCGGGCAGGGCGCCGAACTGGACCCGCAGCACGTAGACGTCGGCCGGATACCGGAAGCCGCGGCGGTAGTCGAAACTGGCCGTCGGCGCGGAAATGGTGATGGCGTAGTCGAAGAATTGGGTTTCACCGATTCGAAGCCGGCGATCGAAGAGCAGTTCCGCGGCGATCACGGCCGCGCCGGGGTGGCGTCGCACCCGGCCGAGACGGCAGTTCGCCACGGCTTTCACGCTGATGTCCGCGGAATCGGTGCCGGGTTCGGCGCAATAGACCGCGAGATGCCTGTCCGGGCCGTCGGCGGTCGTCTCGACCACGAATCGGGTGTGCACGGACTGGATTGCCCGGTCGGTGCCAACGCGGACGCTGTCTTCTTGGCTGAACACACGGAGTTTCGAGTCCGACGGGCCGATCATTGGCGTGACAGCTTCGGCCAGCGCGTCGGATGGCGCAAGAATGCCGTCGTAATTACGATCCCGTTTGGTCCAACGGCCGCGCGGGCGGGGTGGACCGAGCAACGCGGCCAGCGAATGCCGGGGCATTCCCAGGATGGTCTCGATCGCGTGCACCGCTCGCAGGGAATCGGCGCGTTCCGGTCGGCTGCGCCCCTGCTGCCAGTAGCTCAGGCTGGTCACGCTGACCTGGATGCCGCGCTGCGCCAGCCGGTGGCGCAACCGGTCCAGGGTCAGCCCGCTGTCCTCGATGGCCGCTCTGAGCACGGAATGGAATTGGTCCGGCATACGTTCACCCCCGGTTGATTCTGTGAACGAACACAGTCTTCGCGCGCGTCGTTCATCTAACGGCGGACAGCCGCGCTGGTCACGGTCATTCACAGTTTTGAACCCGGCGTTCAAGGATTGTGGTTTCGCCGAGGCGAACGGCTTGACGCCGCACGCTGCCCGGGTATTTCTTTCGTGCTGACCGGTCACTCCCTGCTCGTGTCCCTATCCCTGCTGGAGGACACATGTTTCTGGTCAGAGCTATGGTCGTGGTCGCATTAGCGGCCTTCGTTGTCACGCCTGCGGCAGCCGCCGCGCCCAGCTTGGCTGACGAGGTGCGCAAGACGATGGCCGCGAGCGACGCGCTCGTCGAACCGAGCCGTACCCATGACGGCTGGGTCTTCGGGTCGAGCACCGTGCCGTTGTCCGCGGACGCGCACGAGTCGCCGAGAAGCGCCTTGTTCGTGGCCCACAATGCCGGCAAGAAATGGCGGGTCGGCCTGGAAGGCACCGCCGGCTTCGCCGAACTGGTCAGCCAAGCACCCCGCGAAGTGGTCAGCGACAGTGAAAAGGAGCTGTTCGCCGGGGTCCAGCCGCTCGCCGACACCGGACTCGGACTGCCGTGGCCGCAAGGCGTCGCCTGGTGGATGGGCGGCGGTCCGCACGGCAACAGCGGCCAGAGCCGGCCGTTCAGCTCGATCGACTTCAACGGCGGCGACGGTCGTGTGCTGTCCGCCGGGCCCGGGAAGGTCTACAAGAGCTGCGTCCGTGGCCGCAGTGCGCTGGTGAAAGTCGTGCATGCCAACGGGCTCAGCACGACCTACTACCACATGTACGACCTCACAACGCTTCCTGACGGCTCGAACGTGCAGACCGGGACCTACCTCGGTCACATCGGCAACGAGCTGCCTTGCGGCGGGTCGAGTACAGGTGCGCACGTGCACTTCTCGTTGCTGCGCGGCAACACGCACATCAGCGTGAACAACCAGACCATCGGTGGCTGGACCTTCTACGAGGGCTCTCAGGCGTACCGCGGTTACGCGATGCGCAACGGCGTGCGCGTCAACGTCGGCGGGCGCGTGACGAACTACGGACCCAGCTGACAGACGATCACAAGAATGTCGCAAGCGGGCGGTGCGATGGTGCCTGGACGGTAGTGAAGGACCTCATCACTAGGGGGAATCCTGAACACGATCAGGCAGATTGCCGAAGAACGCCGCAATCGCACCCAGCCGCCGGCTGCTCGTCTAGGCGAGCAGCGTGGCAAATGTGTCGGGGTGTACGAGGTGAGCGGGTTGCGCAAGGTCGCCCGCGTCCTGCTGGCCAGTGGGTTCGTCGTCACCGCGTATCTCGGCGCGAGCGCCGCGATACCGGAGGTTGGTTCGGACGTCGTCGTCGCCGGCGCCCAGGGTGGTGACTGTCCGGCTGGGACGTGCAAGGTGCAGAGCCCGGACCAGCCGACCACCCGCTATCAGATTCCCGAGTAGCCGATGACGACCGATCGCACTGTGTCCCTGGTGACCCTGGGCTGCACGCGCAACTCGGTCGACTCGGATGAGCTCGCCGCCCGGCTCGACCAAGCCGGGTGGCGGCTCACCGAGACGGGCGAGGCCGCGGTCGTCATGGTGAACACCTGTGGGTTCATCGAATCCGCGAAGAAGGAATCGATCGACGCCATGCTCGCGGCGTCCGGATCGGGCGCCAAGGTCGTCGCGGTGGGCTGCATGGCGGAGCGCTACGGCAAGGAACTCGCCGAAGCGTTGCCTGAGGCCAATGCCGTGCTGTCGTTCGACGACTATCCCGAGATCGGTGAACGTCTCGACGACGTGCTGCGAGGACGTGCCAAACCCGCGCACACCCCGCAAGACCGGAGAACGTTGCTGCCGCTCACTCCGGTGCAACGCAGGGAATCCGATACGCACGTGCCGGGCCACGCACCGGCGAGCGGGCCGCGTGTACTGCGGCACAGGCTTGGCGGAGGCCCGGTCGCGCCGTTGAAACTGGCATCCGGATGCGACCGCCGCTGTGCATTCTGTGCCATTCCCAGCTTCCGTGGCGCGTTCGTCTCCCGTGCACCGGACGAGATCCTGGCCGAAGCGGAATGGCTTGCCGCGCACGGTGTCCGGGAAGTCATCCTGGTCAGCGAGAACTCCACGTCCTACGGCAAGGATCTCGGCGACATCCGGGCACTGGACAAGCTGTTGCCGAGATTGGCCGCGGTGGTCGACCGGGTCCGGCTGAACTACTTGCAGCCGGCCGAGTTGCGGCCGGGGCTGATCGAGGTGATCACCTCGACCCCTGGTGTCACCCCCTATTTCGACCTGCCGTTCCAGCACGCCAGCGGGCCGGTGTTGCGCCGGATGCGGCGCTTCGGTGACCGGGAGAGGTTTCTTGAGCTGATCGGGTCGATCCGGGCGCTGAACCCGGACGCGGGCATCCGGTCCAACTTCATCGTCGGTTTCCCCGGCGAGTCCGAATCGGACTTCGCACAGCTGCGCCAGTTCGTCACGCAGGCGCGACTGGACGCCATCGGCGTCTTCGGGTATTCCGACGAGGAACGCACCGAAGCGGCTGGTTTCCAGGACAAAGTGCCTGCCGAGCTGATCGCGCGGCGTGCCGACGAACTCGCGATCCTCGCCGACGAAATGTGCGCTCAGCGTGCTGAGGAACGAATCGGCGCTGTCGTCGACGTCCTCGTCGGACCCGGCACCGACGGCTGGGCCGAACATCAGGCTCCGGACGTCGACGGCAAAGTCACCATCGATGGGGGAGAAGGGTTGCGGCCCGGCGACATCGTCAAGGCGATCGTCACCGGAACCAACGGCATCGACCTCTACGCCAAGGTAGTCGGCTGACAGTTTCGCCTTGCGCCGTCCGAGTGGTTGGTTCTGCGCGAACCTGCGATTTACTTGGTTGCTTCTTGACAACCCCGTGCCGGGATGGCCAGGCTCCGGCGACACTTCCCTGTGTTCGAAAGGTGTTGCTGGATGAACCTTCGATCGGTTTTATCCCTCTTCGCCATCACAGCCGCGATCGGTGCCGGCATGGTCACTCCCGCCAGCGCCGACCCGGCTCCCCTGGATGCCTGCTACACGTGGGGGCGCACGCTGTCGGAGGGCACGTCCGGAGACGACGTGCGGCAGCTGCAGATCCGGGTGGCGGGTTATCCAGGCTACGGCGGTGTGCTCGCCCTTGACGGGCAGTTCGGTCCCGGCACCAAAGCGGCCGTCACGCGTTTCCAGCAGGCCTATGGTCTGGGTGCGGACGGCATCGCCGGTCCCGCCACGTACAGCAAGATCTACGAGTTGCAGGACAACGACTGCACCCCTGTCAACTTCAGCTATGACGAGTTGAACAACTGTAACTCCGACTGGTCAGGCGGCAACGTGTCCGCAGCGACCGCACGGGCCAACGCGCTCGTGTCGATGTGGAAGCTGCAGGCCATGCGGCATGCCATGGGAGACAGGCCGATCGACGTCAACGGCGGCTTCCGCAGCGTTGCCTGCAACAACGCGGTCGGTGGCGCGCCCGCGAGCCGGCACCTCTACGGCGACGCCGTCGATCTCGGTGCCGGGTCGCAAGGGTTCTGTGCGTTGGCCCGCCAGGCGCGCAACCATGGTTTCAGCGAGATCCTCGGCCCCGGCTACGTCGGCCACGACGACCACGTCCACGTCGCGCACCGGTCCACCAGGTTCTGGTCGGCCCCGAGCTGCGGCGTGTCCCGTGAAGGCGTGGAAGAGCTGCCGGTCGACCGTTAGATCAACCCGAGCTGGGCCAGGTCGGTGGCGTACTTGCCGATCAGTTCCTTCGTGATGTGCGGGATGTCCTTGTCCGGGCCGACCCCGGCTTTCCGGACCGCCGCACGGAATCGTTCGGTGGGAATGTCAAGACCGTTGTTCTCGTCGGGCTTGGCGAACGCGTGAAGCAGGGGCAGCACCGAGTGCTGCTTCTGCTTCTTCGCGATCGCCTCCGCGGTGAAGCCCACCGGCAACCCGTCGTAGTGCGGGTTCGATATGTCCTTGCGGTAGAAGGAAAGCGGCGCGATGCCGGTGATGATCAGGCTGAGCAGCAACCGGGTGAACATGTCCGGCACGTTGAGCTGCCTGCGGTAGCGGCTGTCTTATCCTCCCGTCCACCAACCTGTTCGGTTGAGCGCCAGTGTTGTTTGGTTTACCCCTCGATCTTTGGCAGTACGGCAGTCGGGAAGTCGCCCGGATTGGTTGCACCTTCGCCGTTCTTGGCGCGCTGTTCGTCCTCCGGCTGCCAGTTCAGCCGGACGGCATGACCTTCTTTCTGGGCACGAGTCAGAAGGTCATCTACCGAGATGCGGCGCGCCCGTTTCGGTGGCTCCTCGCCGACCGGCAACAGTTCCAGCGCTTCGGCAAACTTTGGATCGGTGCGTTCTTCGGATGCTGGAACGCTGTGTCGGCCCATGTCAGCTATGGCCGCCTGAACATCTCGACCAGCGGCTTTGCATTTCCTGACGTCCCGCCACCAGTCGGCTACGAGCCACCACACCACCCAAACCAGCGCGCCAGCCAGGAAAACGACCAGCCACAATGCGCCGGTCATGACTCGGAGCGACGGTCGACCCAGACTGGAGGACCGCAGTTACCCATCACGATGCTGGGCGTGGCTCCGTCCTCGTTGCCGCCGCTCCCGCTATCGAGCGTCTTTCGGAGCAACCCTTCGACTTCGGCCAATTCGTCGGCCAGCTCGCGCTGTACGTCGGCCAGTGCCCCCGTGTACTCGGTTCGCCCCTGATCGACATCGAGCGCGCGGCTGATGTAGCGCGCGATACTCTTGTTGACGCGGGACAGCGCAGCGTTGAGCACCAGTTCGTCATGCGTCATCGCTTCGGCCACCTGTCCCGTTTGGCCGCTACCAAGAGGCCAAACGCCCACAGCCCGAGGGCCAAGCCGCGAAACCCGATGAGTCCCCAGATCACCGCAGCCATTACTGCCACCACTGCGGCAGACCGGCGTATGCGCCGCTGCCTGGCAGGGCCGCGACGCCGCTTGCAGGCAGTTCAGCGCAAGTGCTATGCGGACGCACAAACAGCAGCCGCGCGCCAGTCGCCCGGACCTGTTCGGCGAGCAGCTTGGCAATCTGTTCGTCGCTCGACAGGTGTTCGGCGCGCACCATGACAGCCGCGAACGAGTCCGGCAGACGGAGCACGTCACAGAGGCCGGTAAGACCGGGCCGCACCACCCTGTCGGCCGGTATGCCGTGGTCGGTAAACACCCCGCAGAGCGACAGCTTTTCCTTACGGCAGTAGCGTTCCAGCGCGCGGCGGCAGGCTTCGACATACCGGGGCCGATAGGTCACCGACCGGACGTAGCCGTACACCAGCGGCCGGCTGGCTGACTCCGCCCGGAACACTGGCGGCTGGGTCAACGTCTGCTCCAGCAGCTTCAGTCGCGCCAGTACCTCGAACGCATCTTCTTCGTGCATCGTCGCCGCCTGCCTGCCTGTTGTCGCCATGGAGCAGCACCCAGCGCCGAGGCTGTAAGCCACCAGGGGAGGGCTGCCGCGTGCCTGGCGACCTCCTGGTGTGTCCTCTGTCGGGGATAGAGGGCTTTCCCGACGCCAGGTGCCTACCAAAAAGCCTGGTCACTGGCCGTCTGAAACGGAACGAACGACTGTGGCACTTCCGATGCACTTGCGGTGCAACACTGGGCGTCGGCGTGATTGCATAGAGCAGCGAACCGGAGGTGACAAGTGGCATCGGTACGGCAGTGGACCGGGCGGGAAGCTCGCGCGCTGCGCCATGCCTTGCGCCTGAGCGTGCGCGCCTTTGCCGATCACCTGGGCGTCGCGGTGCGCACCGTCACCAAGTGGGAATCACTTGGCGCAGAAACCTCCCCGCGCCCGGACACGCAGGCCATTTTGGACACGGCGCTGATGCAGGCTGATGCTGACGCCAAGCTGCGCTTTGAGCTGCTGCTTACCGACGGTGGCACACCCACCAAGGGGTACTACCAGAGCGGCCCGCGCGAGTGGGATTACGAAACCTGGACCGATGATCTGGGCAGGGCGGCGGCTTGCCTTGCGCGCCAAGACTTTAAGTTCGCCGCGAGCCTCGTAGACCGCTGGCTGCGCCGCTTCGATCCTCACTCCCTCGACAGTCACGGCTTGTACTTGCATGCGCGGTCACTCGTTTTGCTTGGCGACTTGCAGCGCGATCAAGGCGACATTCGCGGGCCGCTGTCTGCCCGGCAGACCTATCGCAAGGCACAGCAGCTCTTTCACGATCTCGATGTACCGCGCCGGGCCGCACAAGTCGAACTGTCGCTGGCCGTCGTGAACGAGATGGCCGGACAATTGCAGTCAGCGGCCGAGCGGTACGAAGTGCTGGCCGATGACGAACGGCTCAGCCAGCGGGATCAGACTCGGGCGCAACTGTGGATCGGTACGGCGCTGAGCAAGGACGGCAACAACGGCTACGCCGTCCATGTTATGCAGGCCGCCACGGAGCGCTTCGAGGAGCTGGAAGAGCCGGACGATTGGTCGGTGGCGCATCAAAAGTTGGCCCTGGCCTACCGGGGAGCAGGCGACCTGGGCAACGCCTTGCGGTTCATCGACGTGGCCCTGTCGCACCGTTCGCCCGATTCACCGATGCAGCACGTCCGCCTTGATACGGCGCACGCGCACATCCTGTTGTCCGACAAGGAAACGTCACACAGTGGACTGAACTTGCTGGACCAGGCCGCGAGCACCGCTCGCGAATATGGCATGTCGCACCAGCTTGGCAGCATCGAAGGCATCCGGCACGCCTTCGAGAAAGCCCACTGAAGCAGAGAGGAAGCGAACTTGACGCAGGCGGACGGCATCACCGACCAGCAGTGGCGCGACGCTGAGGCAATCTGGGACTACCACCAGATGGGGCACAAGCTGAAGGCCTGCGACGTGGCAATCGGCCTCGGCAGTCATGATCTCGGCGTGGCCACGTTTTCGGCCGAGTTGTACCGCGCTGGTCTGTTTCCGGTGCTGGTGTTCAGCGGCGGCAACAGCCCGACCACTGCCAAGCGCTTCCCGGGCGGTGAAGCCGTCCACTACCGCGAACACGCCTTGACGCTCGGCGTGCCGAACAGTGTCATCCTGGTTGAGCCACGGGCAGGCAACACTGGGCAGAACATTACGCTGTCGCGTGCGGTGCTGAATGAACAGGGCTATGAGCCGCGTTCACTGCTCATCATCTCTAAGCCGTACATGGAGCGCCGCGCATTCGCCACCTGTCGCAAGGTTTGGCCAGAAGTGGCAGTGACCTGTGCGTCCGAGCCGTTGAAATTCGATGACTATGTGCAGTCTATCGGGGATGAGAAGCTGGTCATAGACATGCTTGTCGGCGACTTGCAGCGGGTCATCGAGTACCCAAAGCTCGGCTTTGCGGTTGAGCAGGACGTGCCCGCCGACGTATTGGCGGCTTATGAGCGGCTCCTGTCCGCGGGCTTCGACAGTCGTTTGCTGAAATAATAGGCTGAACGATGCCAAGCCACAGAACATGCGCGATTCACCAGCCGAACTTATTTCCCCGGCTCTCGACATTGGCGAAGTTGTACGCCGCTGATGTTTGGGTGGTGCTTGATGACGTGCAGTTCAATATGCGTGACTACCAGCACCGGACGCGGCTGCTCAGCCCGGATGCGAAGCAAGAGCAGTGGTTGTCCTTGCCGGTGCACCGCCCGTTCGGTCGGAGCACGCGGATTAATGAGGCGCTGCTGCTCGACCAAGCTAAAAGTGCCCGCCGTACCAGCGAGCTGGTCCGGCAGTATTACGGGCACTGCCGCCAGTGGTCAGCACTACGCCCGATTGTTGACGCCGTAGCTGCGGAGATTCAGCTGAGCAATTATCTCGTGGATGCCACCGAACTGTCTACGCGACTGCTGCTTGAACAGATGGGGTGGCGCGGCCGGATAGTCCGCAGTAGTACCTTTGCTGTCCGCCAGGAGCGTTCGACGCGGCTTGCAGACTTGGCTGCCGCAGTCGGCGCACGCGAATACCTTTGCGGTACGGGTGGCGCTCGCTATCTCGACAAAACAGATTTTAGGAAGCAACGCATTGCGGTGCAGTATGTGCGTCTGCCCGAAGCTTCGGCGCTGCACGAGCACAAACCGGCAAGCGGCTTGTGGTGGCTGGCAGCGGTTAGTTGGAGTGACCTACGAGGTTTGTTCTGGGAAGATGTAGCGGGCATGGTCGTATAACGCGCATGGCCGACGATAAAACGGCAATGTGATGCGTATCACGAGTACTGTATAATGTGGACATGGTAATGAAGCTCAAGAAGGTCGTGCTTACGTCCGGAAAGGAAGCCGAGATCGCCGAAGGGTTGACGGCAATTGTTGGCCCGAACAATGCTGGGCAAGAGTTGGTTGCTTCGAGAGCTTCAGGTTGGACTGACAGCTGAGCCGGGCAACAGGATCGATCCATCGCCTAAAGTGTTCGGCAGCTATGAAATTGAGTATTCAGGCAAGCCTTCTGATCTGGCGAAGAATTGAAGCGGCGTGGTTTGAGCGCCCGCCCGGACGCTATCCCGAGTGGGGTCCGGTCGGGCACCCCGGACTTGCCGGTCGTTTTCGGACAGTGCTTCCCGCCTGCGCCGCTCGCGGTCGTCGGACATGAGCCGGCCTCCTGTCGCTGTCACACAGCGTTCCACCACCGCTTAGGTGCAAATTAACGCTGTGTGGTCAACCGGGGCCATGGAAGTCACGTGGGCAGGCAGAGAATTGTCAACAGGCTACTGGGAATGCGACTGGGTGGTTGAATGTTGAACGACCCGTGACGAACTACCAAGCTCGCGGGGTGGCAGCGGACCGCTGGGTGACCGCGCTGCACCTGTTCGACGACTCGTACGAGGAGACCATCGCCGAGCGGTGGGAGCGGGCCTCGCTGCTGTTCGACGCGAAGGACTACGCCAAGGCAGCGAACCTGCTCGCGGAGGTCGTGGCCGAGGTTCCTGAGCAGGTCGCGCCTCGGTTGCTGCTGGCTCGCGCGTACTACCACTCGGCTCAGTTGCGGCGGGCTGAGGAGCAGTTGCGTGAGGTTGTTGAGCGGGATCCGGTTGAGCATTACGCGCACCTGATGCTGGGGCGCACGTTGCAGAGGCAGGGGCGTCACGATGAGGCGACCCCGTGGCTGCGGCTGGCGGCAGCGTTGACAGGCGAGCCGGTGAACGATTGATCTCTGTCGGGCGCTGATCCTCGGGTCAGCGCCCGAATTGTTTTGCGGCCGGTGGCTTTACCGATCAGAAATCCTCCGCCACGTCGTCAGTTCTGATAGCCCCTCGTACCGGTGGAAGGATTGATGACCATGACCGACGCTAGACCGCTGGGCGCCGACGAGGCCACGTTCATCGCGGCGGTCCGCTCAGGCGATACGGCGCGGTTCGCGCTCATCACCGAGCGCCACCGGCGTGAGCTGCAGGTGCATTGCTACCGGATGCTCGCGAACTACGAGGACGCCCAGGACATGACGCAGGAGACGTTCCTGCGAGCGTGGAACAAGCGGGAGTCGTTCAAGGGCCACGCTGCGCTGCGGACCTGGCTGTACCGGATCGCGACGAACGCCTGCCTCGACTTCCTGGAGAAGCGCAATAACCGCACACCCGTCCCGTCCGAGCTGTCGGACTCCGGCTCCGAGGTGCTGTACCTGCAGCCGTACCCCGACCGGATGCTCCCCGAGGACCCGCAGGAATCGGTGGTGGCGCGGGAGACGATCGAGCTGGCGTTCATCGTCGCCGTCCAGCGCCTGCCGCCGCGGCAGCGGGCGGTGTTCATCCTGCGTGACGTCCTCGGCTGGCCGGCGCCGAAGGCCGCCGATGTCCTCGAGCTGACCGTCGCATCGGTGACCAGCGCACTGCAGCGGGCGCGCGTAACGATGCGCGAGCAGCTGCCCGACCGCCGCCTCGACTGGCGCAGCCCCGCCACCCACGAGCTGTCGAACGACGAGCGCAGTGTGGTGAAGTCGTACATCGAGGCCCATGAGCGCAACGACCTCGACGGGCTGATGTCCCTGCTGCGCGACGACCTGCGCTTCGCGATGCTGCCCGAGTCGGGCACCGTGACCATGACGGCCAAGGACGCGGTGGACGGCTGGGTCTCCGGCGGGCTCTTCCAGGGCGGCCACGACGACTGGCGCGGTATCCCCACGACGGTCAACCGCATGCCTGCCGCCGTGCTGTACCTGCGCACCCCCGACGGCCCGCAGTACCGGCTGTTCGCTATCGCGGTCCTGCACATCGTCGACGGGAAGATCGCCGAGCTCACCGGATTCGACGCCACCGACACACCATGGTTGGACCTGCCCCCGACGCTGTGATCACACGTCCCCATCGTCGACGAGTCCGGCGCACCACCGCCCCGCCGGTGTTGCCGGCGGGGCTTCTTCATGCCCGGAAGGTTTCTCTCATGGCCCGGGGTCACGGTGAGCACGCCAGGAATGACTTCGACCTGGCCTCATGAGCCGGTCGTCTGGCCCGTGCTCATCGCCTCGTCTCGTATCGGGTCAGCACCACGCCGCCGGGAAACGTCCGCGTCTCCACCAGGGTCAACCTCACCCAGCTGTCCAGCGCGGTGAACAACGGCGTGCCGCCGCCCACCATGACCGGATGGGTGGCCAGCACGTACTCGTCAATCAGCCCAGCCCGCATGGCCGCACCGGCCAGCGTCGCGCCGACGATGTCCATCGGGCCCGCGTCCTCGGCCTTGAGCCGGGTGATCTCGGCGACCGCG
>JOAA01000010.1 GCA_000720375.1 Rhodococcus rhodnii
CAGCACCGCCGCAGCGTTCTTCTTGGCCTGCTTGGCAGCCAAGATCCGCGCGGCTTCTTCGCTTTCCTGCTTGGCCTTCTCGATCGCGTCCCGCTGATCCGTGAGGTGCAGGGTGTAAATGGTGGTGGTGATGAAGGTCTTCCACGCCGTGGCGTCGCCGCCCCAGGCGTTCATGGCGCCTTCTTTGACCTTGGGGCCGGTCGAGCGACGCCAGACCTGGTAGACGAAGTTCTGGTCGTTGCCGTCCAGCATCGCCGCGTCGGCCGGGATCTCCGCGAAGGCGGCCGCTTTCTGCCTGGCTTCCCTGGCCTGGCGGGCTTCTTCCACCCGCCTGGCGTATTCGAGGTGGTCACGGTCGACGAAATCGTGAATACCGGTCCGGATGAACGCGGTCGCATCGGGCGCGTCCGGCGTGTTCACCACGATCCGGTAGACCCGATAGGCCTCCGCCCTGGTCAACGGATACTTGTCCGGATTGATCTTGTCGAACACCCGGAACACGAAGTTCTTGTCCGACAGCATCAACCACTCGTCGGTCGCCTCGCCGACCTCGATCGCCCGCACCGCACGGACCTTCTCCACCTCAGTGGACTCCGGCACCGCGGTGGCCGCCAGATCGGCCGCCACCTGCGGAATCGCCGGCGGCGTGGCAGGTGGTGCGGCATAAGCCGTCGCGGGCACCAGCAGGCTGGTGACCATCGCGGCGGACACGACGCCGTAGCCGAGGCGTCTACTGTAGACAAGCGATCTTCGCATGCTTTCCCACCCTGTACGTTCGAAAAAAGACAGATTTCACCCAGTGAAAGGGCACGACGAATTACCCGCGCCCGAAGCGAGCAGGCGATTACCCCCGAATGGCCTCGCGCCGGTTACACCACAGCCGAAGTCGCGAGAAATCGTTCACAGAATCGCCCCCAGTTAATGGCCGGCCCACCTCCGGCACGCGCGTAACAACGTATCCACCGGATCAGGCGTGCGCAAGCGGTAGCCTCGCGATGTGACCAGCACCGTGGAAGCACCGATCGTGGCCGTGACCGTGTACCCGGGGCAGGCACGGGTGACACGGCGGGCATCAGTGGCGCTTGACCAAGGGCAGCAGCGGGTTGAAGTCGGCGGGTTGCCGCTCGGCCTGCTCCGGGATTCGGTCCGGGTCAGCGGCCGCGGCCAGGCCACGGTGTTGAGCGTCGACGTCGCGACGCAACACGAACCTCGGTCGACCGATGTCAAAGTCGTTGAGCTGGAACGGAAACTGCTCGAGCTCACCAGCGGGCTGCAAGAACTGGCCGACAATGCCGTGGTCGAGGACAACCGCGTCGCACTACTGTCCAAACTGGGCCAACGGGCCGGCGGCACGTTCGCGAAAGCCTTGGCCAGGGGCGAGATCCAGCCGGACCGCATCGCCGATCTCACCGACACCATCGGCACGCAGCTCGCTCAAGTGCTTGGCCGTAAACGAGAACTGGCCGAGCACCAGCGCAGGGTCCAGGATGAGTTCGAGGCCGTCAGCCGTGAACTCGCCACGCTGCAAGCGCAACAGACTCCCGACCGGCAGGCCGTATTGATCGACCTGGAGACGGAAACCAGCGCGACTGTCGAGATTGAACTGTCCTATGTGGTCAACGAGGCCTCGTGGACGTCCGGCTACGACATCCGGCTCGACAACGAAGCCCTGACGCTGACGTGGCACGCGGAGATCACCCAGTACACCGGGGAGGACTGGCCGGAGTGCGAGCTGGCGCTGTCCACCGCGCGGCCGGCGATCTCGGCGAAGATCCCCGAGCTTGACCCGTGGTACCTGGACCGGCAACAGCCACCGGCACCGCAGCTGCCGGCGCCGAGGATGATGGCCGCCGAGCAGGCGGTGTACGGCGCACAGGGCATGGTCGACGCCGCGACCCCAGTCGGGTTCTCGGCGATGCAGGCAGAGCACGGCGAAGCGGCGACGATCTACCGTCCGACCAGGCAAGTGGCTGTCCCGTCGGACGGGACGTCCCATCGGACGACGGTCGCTGTCGTCGACCTTTCCGCCACGGTCGACCATGTCACCGCGCCAGTACAAAGCCTCGACGCCTACCTTCGAGCCACCGCCGTGAACAACTCGGAGCACACGCTCAGGCCAGGCAAGGCTTCGGTCTTCCACGACACCGAGTTCGTGGGCACGACCACGCTCGACACGTGGGCACCCGGCGAGGAGGCCGAGCTGAACCTGGGCATCGACGACCGGATCCGGGTCGAGCGCGAACTCGTCAAGCGCACCGCGGGCAAGGCTGTGATCGGCGGCACGAAGCGCCGGGAGGCGGAATACCTGATCACCGTCGGCAATTACAGTAGTCGTCCGACAAAAGTCACTGTTCTTGACCAAATCCCGGTATCGCGGGACGACGGGATCGTGGTGAAGGACGTCAGCTGCAAGCCGGAACCCCAGCAGCGCACCGACCTCGGTGAGCTGACGTGGCGGCTGGCGCTGGATCCCGGCAAGTCCGGACAGATCCGCGTCGGTTTCCGGGTGGACGTGGTGCGCGGCGTGGAACTACAGGGGTGGCGGGAATGACCTGGGGCATCGACGAGCTCGACCTGAACGCCTATCTGCGTCGGATCGGCGTGACCGAGCCGACGCTGAAATCCGTGCACGCCGGGCACGTGGCCAGCATCCCGTTCGAGAACATCGAAGTCTTCCTCGGTGCCGTCCCGAAGCTGGACATCCCGAGCCTGCAAGCCAAACTGGTCGATCGCGAGCGTGGCGGCTACTGCTACGAGCACAACCTGCTCTACACGGCCGCCTTGGACCGGCTGGGCATTCCGGTCCAGCGACTGGTCGCCCGGCCACGTATCGGCGGCGGCCCGGCCAGGCCCCGGACGCACATGCTGGCGGTGGCCGAGGCCGACGGCAGGCAGTGGCTGACCGACGTCGGCTGGGGCGGCGGCGGACTGCTCGAACCGATGCCGTTCGAGGAAGGCACGATGCAGCAGGGTGCGTGGACATACCGGCTGACACGTGTCGACGAACAGTGGGTGCTGCAGTCGCTGACCGACGGCAAATGGGTCGATTACTACGGCTTCACGACCGAGCGGCAGTACCCGGCGGACTACGAGATGGCCAACTTCTACACCGCGACGGCGCCGAGTTCCCACTTCGTCGCGCGCTTGATCGCCCAGCGGACCGGCCCGGAATACCGGCAGGGACTGCTCGGAAACGAGCTGGTCAAGGCACGGCCGAGCGGGGAGACCGAGAAGCGCACGCTGACCGCGGACGAGGTCATGGACGTCCTGGCTGACACGTTCGGCATCGTGCTGACCGATGCCGAACGTGACCAGCTCACACAGAGGATCTAGCCCTGGGTGATGTAGGCCTCGAGCTGCTGCTGGTCTTCCTCCAGCTTCTTGATCCGGCTCTTGACCACGTCACCGATGCTGACGATGCCGACCAGCCTGCCATCCCGCACCACGGGCACGTGCCGGATCCGCCGCTCGGTCATCAGCACACTGAGGCTGTCGACCGAGTCGTCGGGCCCGCACGTGAACACCTCGGTGCTCATGATGTCGGCGACCGGTGCTTCGAGCAGCGCGGCGCCGTGATCGTTCAACCGGCGCACCACGTCGCGTTCCGAGACGATGCCTGCCACGCTTTCGTCAGCGGCGAGAACGACCATCGCACCGATATTGTGCTCGGCGAGTGCGGCGAGGAGCTCTCTGACCGGCGTGCCCGGCTCGGCCGTCGCCACGGTAGAACCCTTGCTGCGCAACAGGTCCGCTATCCGCATCAGGTGCCTCCATCCCAACCACCGGTGTGACCCTGCTGACAAGCAGGTTAGGCGCTCGGAGGTGATCAGCAACAGATCACGGAATGTGTCCGTTATGTTCCGATCGGTGATGGCCGGTACATCACCCATCGCGCGCCGAGCTCGTCCAGTCCGCCGAGCCGTTCCTCGTGCACGAGTTCGGCCAGCTCAGGGCCGGGTTCAGGCATGACGGAGAAGCCGAGCTTCGAGTACCACGGACCGTTCCACGGCACCGCGGCGAACGTCGTCAACGTGACACCGCGTGCGCCGGCGCGAGCGATGACGGCCTCCATGAGCGCGGTTCCGATCCCCTGTCGCGCGTACGCCGGATCGACCGCGATCTGGTGCAGATGCAGGTGCCCGTCAAGCTGCCCGACGTATGCGAACGCCACCGGCGGATCGCCCACGACCAGCACGTCCTCCGGGTCCGTCGCGGTGCCGATGACCGTGCCGCCTGGCGGGAACACGATGCCGACGGCCGCGAAGACCCCGTCAGCGGCCCGTTCGATGTCCCCGAGCGCGGGCAACTCGGCGGCTGACGCGACACGTACGGCTGGGACCATGGCAGGGCACGCTACCGCCTCCCAGGAGCCGCCCACGATGGAATTCAGGCTGGAATTTGAGCCGCGCAGCAAACTCGAACGCCGTGTGGTCGCCGCCGCCGAACAGCAGCTGGCCGAGTCGAAGATCGTCACACCGATCGCGGTGTTCCATCGGATGGGCTGGCTGCACAAGATCGAGCGCTGGGAACGTGAACAGGTCGACACCCTCGAGTCGATCGCGGCGGTCAGCCCGGAGAAACTCACCGACGCACGGGAGATCCTCCAGCGCTGGGCCGCCGCGAAAGGCCTCACGCCCGGCGAAAGCACTTACGTGTCAACCAATCGCGGCCGCAGACCGCTGAGATTCACCGCGCGGCAGGACGAATCCGCCGAACGGGCGTACCGGATGCACTGGACATCGCCGGAGCTTTCCGACAAACGGCGGGAAACCCTGACACGCAAGCAGAACACCGCTCCGGACCTGGTCGTGATCATCCCGCAGACCGGCTGGACATGCGTCGGCTGCCAGGACACCGGCCCGTACCTGATCATGGACAACGCCGGTTCGCTCTGCCTGACCTGCGCGGACATGGACCACCTGCTCTTCCTGCCCGCCGGGAACGCCACGCTGACCACGCGGGCGAAGAAGGCCAGCGGGCTGTCCGCGGTGGTCGTAAAGTTCGACAAGAGCCGCAAGCGCTACCAGCGCCAAGGCCTCCTGATCGAGGAATCCGCGCTGGAGCAGGCCGAACAGTCCTGTCTGGCGGACGAGGAAGTACGGCTGCGACGCCGGGAACGCGACCGGGAACGCCGCGCCAATGAGGACGTCGTGCTGATCGCCAAGATGACCGAACTGATCGGCACCTTGTTCCCGCGGTGCCCGGCAGACCGCGCCGAGTCGATCGCGCGGCACACCGGGCTGCGCGGCAGCGGACGCGTCGGCCGCTCGGCGGCCGGGCGGGCACTGGACGAAGAGGCCATCACGCGGGCAGTGGTGGCATCGATTCGCCACGAGGACACCGAGTACGACGAACTGCTGATGTCCGGAGTGGACCGTGACGAGGCCAGGGCCACGATCCGGTCCAAGATCGACTTGGTCCTCGCATCCTGGCGGGGCGACTGACACACTGGGGTCATGAGTGAGCACGACGACCCCTACCTCTGGCTGGAAGAGGTGACCGCGGACGACGCGATGGCGTGGGTCCGCGAGCGCAACGCGGAGACGGTCGCCGAGCTGACCGGCAGCGCGCGGTTCGCCGAGCTGCGCGACGAGATCCGCGCGGTGTTCGACGCCGACGACCGGATCCCGTACATCCGCCGCCGAGGTGAGTACCTCTACAACTTCTGGCAGACCCCGGACAACCCGCGCGGGTTGTGGCGCCGGACCACGTTGGAGCAGTACCGGCTCGCCGAGCCCGACTGGCAGATATTGCTGGATGTTGATGCGTTGGGCCAACGCGAAGGCGAGAACTGGGTGTGGGACGGCGCCGCCGTGCTGCGGCCCGAGTACCGGCTGGCGTTGGTGAACCTGTCGCGCGGTGGCGCGGACGCCGCCGTCGTCCGCGAGTTCGACCTGGAGACGGGCGAGTT
This sequence comes from Rhodococcus rhodnii, assembly GCA_000720375.1. Taxonomy (GTDB): domain Bacteria; phylum Actinomycetota; class Actinomycetes; order Mycobacteriales; family Pseudonocardiaceae; genus Kibdelosporangium. Next base: position 5,912 of record JOAA01000010.1, read on the forward strand.
CGTGCCCGGTGGGTTCGAACTGCCGGAGGCCAAGAGCTTCCTGCGGTGGATCGACGCCGACCGGGTGTACGTGGGCACGGACTTCGGCCCCGGCTCGATGACCTCGTCCGGATATCCCCGTATTGTCAAGGAATGGCGGCGTGGCACGCCATTGTCCGAAGCGGTCACGGTGTTCGAGGGCAAGCCCGAGGACGTCTCGGTCTACGCGACGCACGACCCGACTCCGGGCTACGAACGCGATTTCGTCGGCCGCAACATCGACTTCTACCGCTCGGAACGCTTTCTGCGCGGCGAATCCGGTGACCTGATCCGGATCGAGATCCCGGACGACGCCGAGATGGGCGTCGAACGCGAGTGGCTGTTGATCACGCCGCGCACACCGTGGACCATCGGCGAGACGACGTATCCGGCGGGTGCCCTGCTGGCCACCAAGTTCGACGAGTTCCTTGCCGGTGCACGGGAAATGGACGTGCTGTTCGAGCCGGACGCGCACACCTCGCTGACATACCACACGTGGACCAAGAACCACGTCATCCTCAACACCCTGCACGACGTGCAGAGCCGCATCGAGGTTCTCACACCAGGCCCGGACGGCTGGCAGCGCGCGCCACTTGCCGGTGTGCCAACGGGTGCGCTGACCGAGATCACCGATACCGATCCGGATGTCAGCGACGAGTACTTCATGAACTCCAGCGGGTACACCGAACCCGCGACGCTGCGGCGCGGAATGATCGACGGCGAACCGGAAATCCTCAAGCAGGCGCCTGCTCGGTTCGACGCAACCGGAATCGAGGTGCGGCAACACTTCGCGACCTCGGCCGACGGTACGCAAATTCCGTATTTCGTGGTCGGCAAGGACGATCCGGTATCCCGGCCCACCCTGCTTTCCGGGTACGGCGGCTTCGAGGTCTCGTTGACGCCCAGCTATCTCGGGCATGTCGGCCGGGCCTGGCTGGCCCGTGGCGGAACGTACGTCGTGGCCAACCTGCGCGGCGGCGGCGAGTACGGCCCGGACTGGCACTTCCAGGCGGTGAAAGAAAAACGGCACCTGGTGTACGAGGATTTCGCGGCGGTGGCGAAGGATCTGATCGACCGCGGCATCACCACACCGGACAAGCTGGGCATCCAGGGCGGCAGCAACGGCGGCCTGCTGATGGGTGTCATGCTGACCCGCTACCCGCAGCTGTTCGGCGCGATCGTCTGCCAGGTTCCGTTGCTGGACATGAAGCGCTACCACGAGCTGCTGGCCGGCGCGTCCTGGATGGCGGAGTACGGCGATCCGCGTAAACCCGAAGAATGGGCGTACATCGAGCCGTACTCGCCGTACCAGAATGTCCAAAGTGGAGCGAAGTATCCACCCATCCTGTTCGTGACGTCCACAAGGGACGATCGGGTACACCCAGGGCACGCTCGCAAGATGGTCGCGCGGATGCGTGAGCACGGCCACGACGTGCGCTACTACGAGAACATCGAAGGCGGGCACGGCGCCGCCGCCGACAACGAGCAGCTGGCGTTCAAGTGGGCGCTGGTGCTCGAGTTCCTCTGGTGCAAACTCAGCTGACTTCGCTGGACGGGGCCAGCCAGGTGTTGCAGGACGCGGTGTTGTTGTTCTTCACACCGGCTGTGCCCCACTGGATCTGATGCTTGACGCTGCCGTGCGTCCGGTCCGCGACCGAACTGCGGAAGGCCGAGGACGCGGAGTTGCTCAACGCCTTGGTGATCGACCCGCGTCCACCGGCGGCGCCGATGAACATGCCGGAGAAGCAGTCGGCTTGCAGTTCCATCCGGCGGGTCAGCTCGAGGTACTCCACCGCGTCCTCGGCCAGGCCGATCATCTTCAGGCCCATGCCGTGGTTGATCCCGCTCATGGCCTGGACATGGTGGCCGTACTCGTGCGCCAGCACCATGATGTGGCCGCCCTGGTTGCTGCCCATGGACTCGATGACCCGGTTGCGGGGCATGAAGATGCCCTTGTCCCGTGGGCAGTAGAAGGCCACCGCCTCCTGCCTGCCCGGGGTGCCGCAGGTGCTGGTCGGGTTGTCGTCGACGTTGAGCTTCGGCGACTCGAAGACGTGGTCGGACTGGACGAGCAGCGGCTTCCACGCCTCGTCGAGGCAGCCGATCATGGCCTGGTAGTAGCCGCGCAACTGGTCGGCCGACCGCCCGAACGCGGGCAGTTTGCAGGTGATCTGCGGCAGCTGCATGCCAGGGACCAACAGCGTGTTGGCTTCGGTGAGCTCCTGCCAGCGCGGCTTGGCCGGCGTGTTGCCCGTCGAGGGGCTCGCCTTGGTGGTGGGGGCTGCGGCAGCGTTCGGTTTGTTCTCCACCGACGGCCCGGCTAACGGGGTTCCCGCTACCTCTCTGGTGAACTTGAACGTGCTGGGCGCGCCGATGGCCATCACGACCACAAGCACGAGCCCGAGCACCGCGATGATCGCCAGCGGGGAGTTCCGCCGCTGGTCGACGACCTTGATGGTCTCCGGGCGCGGCAGTGGGTCCCACGTTGACTCAGGCATTTTCGCGACCGCGGGTGGCGGCCGCTCGTCCTCAGTCATGTCTCCCCCTCTTTTCTCAGGCCAATCATGCCATCACCGGCTGCCCTGCGGCTGTGCCCCGACCAGGTCACGCACTGCGGCGTCCGGTGTGGACAGTACGGCCGGCGCGCGGTTCCAGATCGCCTCGGGAACGGCACCGACCGTGGCCAGCCACTCCCGCGCACGGTTACGGGCAAGGCTGAAAACGGAGCAATCGCAGGTCGCGGCGACGCCGTCGGCTTGCATCCCAAGGGTGCGACACAGCGCGACGGCCCGCGGCAGATGATAGGACTGCGTGACCAACAACGCGCGGTCAATTCCGTAAACCTGTACCGCACGGGCGCATGTGTCGTACGTATCGAGGCCAAATGGATCGACGACGACCATCCTCGGGTCCACGCCCTTCTCGGCGAGGTACTCGGACATCGCCTTGGTCTCGTTGCCCGATGTGCCGTCCGCGGCACCGGAAACCAGGACGGCTCTGACCTTGCCCGCCTTGACCAGCGCCACGGTCGCGTCCAACCGGCCGACGAGGAACGGCAGCGGACGATCGTCCTGGATCTTGGCCCCGAGCACGATCGCCACCGGGGCGCTCGGCGCGTCGGCCACCTCGAACCGGTGGTTCGCCGAGGCGGAGTACGACCACGTCATGCTGCCGCCGATGACCACAGCGGCCACCCCGACGGTGATCAGCCCGAGCCGGAGAGCCAGGCGCCGCCAGCGCCGCTTGTCCATGACCCCATGTAACCAGAACCCGTCTGGCAAGCACCGGAAGGCCTTGCCAGACGGGCGAAAGAGCCTCAGCTGCGGCGACGCTTCCTGGTGAACACCAACGCGCCGACGCCGAGCAGCAGCACCGCGACACCGCCGATCGTCAGACCGATCACGTTGGCGCCGGTCTTGGCCAGTGCGACCGTCTGGTTCGACGTGGTGTCGTTGTTGTTCGGCGGGTGCTTGGGCAGGTTGGGCGCGGGCACCGGATCTGGCGCCGGCATAGGCCCAGGCACCACTTGGAGTTTCCGCTTGTCGCCCCAGCCGTCCGCGGCGATCACGAGGAACTCGTTGAACTTGAGCTGCCACGGGCCTTTCAGCACCGGGATGTACCAGCCAGCGGGGACGTTCTCGAACTTGTAGCCGCCGTCATGGAGGGTCGTGGTCGTCGCGACGACCTTGCCGTCGAACGGATCCAGCAGCGAAACGACGAGTCCCTTGATGCCCTCACCGGTGGCGGGCTGGCCGTCGCCGTCGCGGTCCTCGAAGATGTGTCCGTTGCCCGTGCCGTTCATGCCCGGCACCTTCGCCAGCGCGAAGACCTGCGGGAAGCCGTCGACGAAGGGGTTGTCCTTCGTACCGAAGGCGCAGTGGACGTGCACGACACCGCGTTCGATCGCCTTGACCGGCACGGTTCCCCTGACCGTGACCGTCTCGGTCTGTCCCGCCCTGACCGGCACACCGGCTTGGTCAGGAACCAAGTTGCCCCAGAAGAAGGGGTTGTTCGTGCCCTCGAGGTGCGTCTTGCCGGGGCCTTCGGAGTCGGGGTCGAAGTCGCAGCCCGCGACGATGCTGAGGTCCTTGGACCCGCCGTTGGCCAATGTGATCGTCAGGTTGGCACCGGCACCCGGCTTGTACGAGCCCTCGTTGAACTTGGCGGTCACCTTGAGTGTGTCGGTCAACGGCCGAACCGCACGCAGTTGGAGGTCGGTGGCGGAACCGCGGACGACAATGCTGCCCGGCTTGACCAACCACCCGTCGGGCAAACCCGGCGGGGTCACCTTGTACTCCCCCGCGGACAAGTCCGCGGCGGTGAACCTGCCGTTCGCGTCGGTCTTCACTTTCAAACCGCGCACCCGCGGGCCGTCCACGGTCACGTCCACGCCCGCGACGCCTTCGCCTGCGCTCCACCTGTCGTTGTTGTCCTTGTCCAGGAACAAGGTTCCGCTGAGAGTTCCCTTCGTGGTCCACGGCACGACATCCACGGGTACTTGCTGTTTGTTGTCGGCCGTGTTCGTTTCGTCCTTGGCCGACACGGCGAACTCGATCCGGCCAGTGGCTTCGGTCGCCTCCGTGACGCGGACGCTGAAGACCAGCTGGCGCTTCTCCTTCGGTGCCAACGTCGCACCGGCCCCAGCGGGATCAAGGCCTTGCCAGTCGGTGACCTCGAACTTCGCTCCGGGCAGGGCACTGATGGAGCCCTTGACGACCTCGGCTTTGCCCTCGCCCATGTTCGCGATCGTGACGGTGACAGTGAACGTCTCGCCCTCGGCGTACTTGCCGGCCGGCTTGGTCAGCGGCTCCATCACCAGATCCGGCACGGCGGCGGCAGCCTTGGGCGAAGCGGGTACTGGCGTGTCCTTCGGCCGTGCTTCCGGTGCCTCGGGCTCAGGTGGAACCGCTGCGGACGTCGGCGTTTCCGACGGTGTGGCGGTTGGCGTGTCCGTCGGATCGGCGAAGGCCGGTGCCGTACCAAGAATGAGCAACCCAGCGGCGGCCCCAGTGATCGTCACTCTGGCTGCGGTTCTGAGTCGACGCGTGTGCAAGGGCCACCCCCGTGGTCAGAGTCACCCTCAGGGCGCTCAACGCCCCCGACGTCGCGTGCGAACCAACCTGAGAGTGACACCTTGGTGAAAAATGCGTGCCAAGCTGCTGACCTGAAACTTATCGGGCCGCGTGACCGCGTGCCCACCCCTCGCACCGAAAATGTTACCCAGAGCTATTTCAAGAGCACCGGAAGCGAGTCGACGCCGTAAACGATGGACACCTTCCGGAACTCCAGTTCGTCGGCGGACTTGGCCAGCCGCATCTTCGGGAATCGGCGCACCAGCGCGGGATACGCCGCCCGCAGCTCCATCCTCGCCAACTCCGCGCCAATGCAGCGGTGCACGCCGTAGCCGAAAGCCAGGTGCGAAGTCGGATCCCGGTGCGGATTCACCGTTTCCAAACCGGAGCCGAGAACCTCATCCCGGTTCGCACCGCTCAGCGAAGCGATGACGACGTCACCCTTGGCGATGGTCACACCGGCGACTTCGATGTCCTCACGGGCGAACCGCGGGAACGCGACCTGCACGACCGTCAGATAGCGCAGGATCTCCTCGACGAACTTGTTGATCGCGTCGTCGTGGTCGTGGATGAGTTTGAAGGTTTCCTCGTCCTGCAACAACACCAGCGCGCCGAGCGCCAGCATGCTCGCCGTGGTCTCGAAACCACCGGTCAGCACGCCGTCGGCGAGCCCGGCCAGTTCGAGATCGTCGATCTCGTCGCCGTGTTCCTTGATGATCATGCCAAGCAGGCCGTCACCGGGGTTCTCGCGTTGCCGCTTGACCACGCCGAGCAGGTACTCAAGCGACTCGGAGATCGCACCGAGCGACGCATCCGCCCCGCTGAACAGGTCGAACCGGGTCATCGCCAGGCGCTGGAAATCCTCGCGGTCGTCGTACGGCACGCCCAGCAGCTCGCAGATCACCAGCGACGGAATCGGCAACGCGAACTCGGCGACCAGGTCGACCGGGCCCGCGGCCTCGTCCATGGAGTCGAGGCACTGCTCGATGATCGCCTTGATCCCGGGCGTAAGCCTGGCCAGCCTGCGCATGGTGAACTCCGGCGTGAGCAGCTTGCGCAGCCGGGTGTGCACGGGCGGGTCGGCGAACCCGAGCCCGCCTGGGCTCTGCTGGACGCTGGTCGCGCCCGTGCCCGTCAAGTGAGCGAAGTCATTGCTGAATGCCTTCGTGTTGCTCAGCACGGCCTTTGCTTCTTCGTAACCGCTGACCAACCACAAGTTCACTCCGAAAGGCATTGGCAGCTTGCCGATCGGGGTGTCCTGGCGCATTTGCCCGAGATCGGGCACCGGGTCGAGGCCGTTGCGCTTCAACGGCATCAGCGCGGGCTCAGGAATGGGCATCTTGCCGAGGTCGAACCCCTTTTTCCGGGCACGGCTCAGGTAGATGCGTGCGAACCACGTCATGACGCGCGAGCGGAGACTCCCCACAGCAATGAGGCTAGGACAACCTTGCTGAGAAGCGGGAGCCGGGTGACCTGGTTAATCTCAAGTTGTGAACGAACGCGAAATCCTCAGCCAGATCCGTACCCTGGTTGATCAAGAACACGATCTGCGCAACCGCAGCGTGGCCGGCGAGATCGACTCGGCCGAGGAGCAGGCGAAGCTGAAGTCGCTTGAGGAATCGCTGGACCAGTGCTGGGACCTGCTGCGTCAGCGCCGCGCCCGCCAGGGCGCGGGCGAGAACCCGGACGACGCCCAGGCCCGCCCCACCCAGCAAGTCGAGGGTTACCTGCAGTGAGAAAAAGCCTCGTGCGTGGCCACGCACGAGGCTTTTTCGCCGCCTTTACTCGCCGGCGCGGGCTCGCAGCGCCGCGTCCTTGGCGCGCGCCTCCTCGGTGAACTCGGCGCCGAAGTCGTCGGCCTCGAAGATCTGCCTGATCTCGATCTCGCCGTGCCCGCCGTCGGTGTTGGGCACCTGCTTGACCCACTCGATGGCCTCCTCCAGCGAGCCGACCTCCCAGATCCAGTAGCCCGCGATCAGCTCCTTGGCCTCGGCGAACGGGCCGTCGATGACGGTGGTCTTCTTGCCGTCGAACTTCACCCGCGCGCCCTTCGCGCTCGGGTGCAGGCCTTCGCCCGCGACCATGATCCCCGCGTTGACAAGCTTCTCGTTGAAGTCGGTCATCTCGGTGAGCGCCGCCTCGCTCGGCATGACCCCGTTCTCCATGTCCTCAGTCGCTCTGATCAGGACCATGAACTTCATCGGATTCTCGCTCCCACCAGTAAACTGTTGACCAGACGTAAACTGTGTCCATTGGACGCTGCGTATGCTAGACGCAGTTTCAGCGCGTCGACAAGCCCCATAACGGACGAGGAAGGCGGGCGGCGTGGAGAACGTCTTCGGTGACCAGGCCGGCGTCGTCGAGTTGTTGTGGGGCCAGAAGGAGCCGCCCAGCCGTGGCCCGAAACCCGCACTGAGCGTCGAACGCATCGCGCGGGTGGCAATGGGAATCGCGGACAGCGAGGGCATGGCGGCGGTCTCGATGCAGCGCGTGGCCGGTGAGCTCGAATTCACCAAGATGGCGCTCTACCGTTACGTCTCCGGCAAGTCCGACCTGATCGCCGTGATGATCGAGCTGGCCGTCGGCGATCCGCCCGATCTGCACGAGGTGCCAGGCGGCTGGCGCGGCAAGCTCGAGGAGTTCGTGCGGCAGCTCGCTGTTGTGTGGCAGCAGCATCCGTGGCTGCCGTGGACCACGCTCGGCGACCGTCCAATGGGGCCACGCGAGCTCGGCTGGATCGAGGCGGCGGTGAGCGCGGTGGCCGACACCGGCCTGACCGGCGGTGAACAACTCGACGCCGTGTTCATCCTCTTCGGCCTGATCCGCAACACGCAATCGATGTCTATGGCGGGCACACAGCCGTGGGACTCGGACAAGAAGGCCACGCCGCTGATGCAGGAACTGCTGGACCGCTACGGCGATCGCTTCCCTGCCTTGACCGCCGCGACTTCGGGGACGAACAGCGTGTCACGGGACAACGGCCGTGAATTCGGTGTGCGCCGTTACCTCGACGGCCTGGAGGCTCTGATCGACGAGCGCGCGGCTCGCCGTCGTCCTGCTTAGACGGAGATCTCCGCGCCCGGTTCTGCCACCAGGATGTCGACGCCGTGCTGCTTGGCGGCCATGTGGAGGCTCTCGATCGGATCGTCGACTTCCACGTACGCGGGCTGTCCCTCGATTCCGTAGTGGATGGGGATTATTTGCCGCGCACCGAGAATCATCCCGGCCACGACGGCTTGTTCCGGCGTGAGCACCGCAGGCAACGGGCTCGCTGGCTGCAGGTGCGGAAAGTTCACGGCGGCACCGTTGATCGGCAGGAACGCGGCGTCCAGTGGGCCACAGCGATCGGCGATCTCCCACCAGTACCCGTGGAAAACCGTGTCACCGCCGTGGAAGACCCGCTTTCCCCCGGCCGCGACCACCCAGTTCACCTGCGGGTCGCCGAGTCCGTCCACGGACGGCACCGCGGTGATGCCGAACGGTCCGACCGTCACGGTTTCCCAGTCCTGCACGATTCGAACGGTGAGCGAACGCGCGGCAAAGCACATCTCTGCCTGCACAGTCCACGCCGTGTTCGTTGCCCTGGGGCGTAAGACCACTCCGCCTTCGACAAGGACTCCCTCGATCGCGGCGGGGTCCGCGTGGTCGCTGTGCAGGTGTGTGCACAACGCCGCCATCGCGCCTGGCCGTGCCGGTATGAGCGCGCCTTCCGGCAACACCGATGACAACGGTTCGGCCTCGGTGACCAGGTCGATGACCACGGTCTGGCCGTCCGATTCGATCTCCAGTCCCGCCCAGCCAAGCCTGCGTACGCGCATGATCCCCTCCATTTAGCGACCGATCGTTCGGACTCTATAGCACGTTATAGCGACCTGTCGATCGCTAAAGTAGAGTCGTCGGCATGTCGCCCCGCCGCTCGGCCGCCGAAGCCCGCCACACCAAGGACTCGATCCTGACCACCGCGTTGGACATCGCGTCGCTCGATGGCCTTGAGGGCGTGACGATCGGCAGGCTCGCCACCGAGTTGGCGATGAGCAAATCGGGCGTGCTCAACCACTTCAGCACCAAGCAGACACTTCAGCTGGCCGCCGTGCACTGGGTGATCGCCGACTTCCAGGCCCGGGTGATCAAGCCCGCGATCCGTGAGCCGGAAGGCCTGGAGCGGCTGCTTGCCCTATGCGACAACTGGTTCGACTACCTCGCCGACACCGGCCTGCCCGGCGGCTGCCTGCTCACGGCCGCGGCGACGGAATTCGACGGCCGCGAAGGCGAGGTACACGACGCCGTCCTGAGGTCATGGCGCAACTGGCGGTCCTACCTGCGCGCGGAACTCCTGCGCGCGCGGCTGGACATCGATGTGGACCAGGCCGTGTTCGAGATCGTCGCTTTCGGACCGGGCCTGAACCAGGCGTTGCAACTGCACGGTGATCATGCGTCAGTCACGCACGCCAAGCGCGCGGTCCGCAGAACCCTAGGGCAGCCGGATTCCGTGTAGCCCTTGATATCCCGAGCCGACCGGCGGCTGCCAGCCCTTGGTGAGCTCGGGATCTGGCCGGTACACCTCGACCGCGATCGGACGGCAGACTTCCAACGGATCACGCGCATCCGGACCCCACAAGGGAATCGACAGGTCACCGGCCGGGCACGTGGACAACGCGCACAACAAATCCTGTTCGGCGAAGAACTCGAAGAAGTCACCGGGTTTGGCCGGGGACGCCTTCATGAAGTACTTGTCCTCGTCGTTCAACCCGGTGCACTGGAAGACATTCAGCACATCGTGCACATCGAATTCGGTCAGCCCGTACGGCAGGACCGCGCGGACGAGGTTGGAATGACAGTGGAAGTCGAAGTCCTCGTCGGTCAGGATCCGGTTGACGTACGGATCGCAGCGTGACCCGAGCAAGTCGTGCACTCGGCCGCCTTCTTCGTCCACACCATAGGATTCGAGCGTGTCCTTGGTGATCGTCAGCAACGGCCGCAGATAGGGCAATGTCGACCAAAGCCGGTCGTATGTGGTCACATGAGCGCTCTGCAGCTGGCGCGTGCGTGCCGCCCACAGCCGTTCACGCGGGTTGTGCCTGTTCCAGACGTTGAGATCGCCGACCTGCGGCCCAGCAGGTGTGGTGATCAACCGGCACAGCATGCCCGCGGGCACTTCCCACGCGCGCCCCGACCGGATCGGGATCACGAACTCGTCGACCAGGTCCCGCGGCCCGGTCGCGAGCCGGTCGTAGAAGGCGCGGTCGACGTCGATGACACTGCCAGGCTTGGGCTGGTAAGCGGCCGGCGGAAAACCCATCTGCGCTCCATCGTCGAGGGACTACCCTCACGCAGGATGCCTGTACTCGACCGGATCATCCAACGGATCACGCCAGCGGTCACCCGTGTCGCCATCGACGGACCCGACGCGGCCGGCAAGACGACCATGGCTTCGGAACTCGCCGCACGCCTCGACCGGAACGTGGTCAGGGTGAGCGTGGACGACTTCCACAACCGGCCGGAGGTCCGCAGGCGGCAAGGTTCGTTGTCGCCCAAGGGGTACTACGAGGACACCTTCGACTACGACGCCTTTCGTGCGCGCCTGCTCGAGCCGATCCCCGCGGGTGCTGTGCTTCTCGTCGACGGGGTGTTCCTGCTGCGCCCGGAACTGCGGTCGTACTGGGATTTGAGCATCTATCTGGACGTGCGCCCGGACGAGACCTTGCGCCGCGCGCTGATCCGTGACTTCGGCATTTTCGGCGATGCGGTGCGGGAGCGCTACACATTGCGGTATCTGCCCGGGCAAGCGCACTATCGGGCTCTGGCCGACCCACTCGGCCACGCGGACATCGTGGTCGACAACAACGATCCCGAATCGCCAAAACTGGTTGCCTCGCGTTGATAGCCTTGCCGTAACTTCAAATTCTCAAGTATGACAAGGTTTTCCAAGTGACCAAGCTCAACCAGATCGTCGCGGTCGAAAAGGGCATCAAGACCCGCTCGTTCCAGGAACTGACCGACGCGCACCACGCACTGCAGAAGTCCGGCCTGCTTTCCGGCATTTCCCGTACCTACCGCCCGAAGGACGAGGAAGGCGAGCAGCTGCCGCCGGAATCCACCAAGGTCCAGGTGAAGGCCGAGGAGACGCTGCGCAAGACCGGCGAGATCCTCACCCGGCTCTTCGACGTGACAGCGACCAAGGACTGGGCGAACTGCACGGCCAAGGCGGACGTGAAAATCGACGGCGAGACGCTGCTCGCCGACGTCCCGGTCAGCTACCTGCTGTTCCTGGAGAAGCAGCTGGTCGACCTGCTGACGTTCGTCCGCAAGCTGCCGACCCTGGACGCGGCGGAGTCATGGGACTACGACGCGTCGGCCGACTGCTGGGCGACCGAGCCGGTGCAAACCGTGCGTACCAAGAAAATCCCGCGCAACCACGTGAAGGCGGAGGCGACCGAGAAGCACCCGGCGCAGGTCGAGGTGTACTACGAGGACGTGACGGTCGGCTACTGGAAGACCGTGAAGTTCTCCGGTGCGATGCCGGCGAAACGCATCAACGAACTGGTCGAGCGAGTGGAAAAATTGCAGCAGGCGGTGAAGTTCGCGCGCGAAGAGGCGAACAACACGGAGATCACGCAGCAGAAGACCGGCGAGAAGGTGTTCGGATACTTGTTCGCCTGAGCCAAGGGTGATCGGCTAGAGTTGGTGCCGCGCCAGGAGCGCAAGCTGAGACTGAAAGTCAGTTTGACCAGAGTGCTCATCAGTGGAGGTTCGAATCCTCTCCCGCCCACCACACGGGCGGGTAGCCCAACCGGCAGAGGCAACGGGTGCTCGCCAAGAATTTCACACTATCGCTCCAGTTTCAGTATTCTGCCGTCGATCGCCAGATCGACCAGGAACGGACGAGTGCACCTGAGTTGCTGGTTCAACTCCAGCCTGGCCCGCCATCATGGGCCAGTGGTCCAATCGTAGGACGCGGGGCTTTCAGACGTGATCCGCTCCTTTAAACGTGCTGGCGGCGCCAAGTGGCGGCCAACAGAGGGCCGGGGGAGGGCAATTCCCCCGGCTCTCCCAAATCACGGCCCGAAGATCAAGGCCCGCAACTCGGCGATCTCCGCGGGCGAAGCGACCATGTCGAGCGTGTCGAACGACAGCGTCCATTCCCCGTTGCGCTTCAACCGTTCCACGATGCCGAACGACACGGTCCGCGGATACTCGCCGCCAATCTCAGCCGTCCCAACCCACTCCAGATACGTGGTCCCATCCTGGCGGACTTCATGCCCCGCCGTCACAGCGAGATGCACGGCCCCGAAAAGCCGCTCAAGGTAAGCCATCGCGCCCCGCCTCGACAGCGGTGTGGTCAGACCAGGTCCCCGCAAGCTCGTCCCAGCGACAAGCACGGCCGACTGCTCGGTGTTCCACGCCCATTCCCTCAGCCCAGTGCGCTTTTCTTGCGTTTCACCGAATTCCAAGCCAGCGAACAGGTTCGGCAAGTCCGGTGCGACGGGCCGGAACAACTCGGTCTGATCCCAGAACCGGCGCCCCTGCTGAACTTTGGGGCCGCGCAGGACAAGCCGGTGCATGGTGGTGAAGCTGACAGCCTTGCCACGAACCGTGCCCGTGTTGCGCGCCTCGACGAACGCGACCTTCCCGTCGGCGCTCGCGGTCACCGTGAACGGATCGAACCGGAAGTCAGGAATCACCTTCAGCACGGCTTCAATCTGCGCCTGGATCCGCGGCCGCTCGATCGGCGCGGCGAGCCCACTGTCCATCAACGTCGCATCAGGCGTGAACAGATCCATGTCCGCCTCGGCCGTGGGCGCCGCGCCCCATTTCTCGTAGGCACGCATGAATTCCCGGACGTTCCCCGGCAACGCGGCGGTCGCTGATCCAGCCGGCACCAACACCGAAGCCATCACCGCGACCGCCAGGAACACCGAACGTCCTGTCATGTCCGCAGAATGGCGATCATGACTCGCCATGTCGATGACACCGGAGGTAATCAGTCCCGTGTGGACCACTCCGGCAACGGCTCCCGCGACTCAAGCCAAAGCTTCGATCACGCAGCTCGGTGATCAGATTGCAGGCCATTTCGGTGTCGTCGGTCCACTCCCACGGGCCTGCGGGCGGATTTCCCGCGATCAACGCGGGCAGCGAACGACCAACCATGAAGAACTGGGCGCCAAGGGCGTCCCCGACAGACAAACCATCCAATGATCGATAAGCGGATTCCAGTGACATCAAGGGAAATCCTAGTGGCTGCACCACGCATGACCAAGATCTGCGGCGGCTTTGTCGTGCTCGCACGGCTCGCCTTCCCACCAGACACGCGACTCTGCGAGCGGCCACACGCCGGGAGGGCTAACCTCGGGGCATGGTTTTGTCGCGGCATATCCAACTCGTCATCGGGGACATCACCGAGCAGGACACTGACGTGGTGGTGAACGCCGCGAACTCCTCCTTGCTCGGCGGAGGCGGCGTCGACGGCGCGATCCACCGCAAGGGCGGCCCGGAAATCCTGGCCGAATGCCGGGCATTGCGCGCCAGCAAGTACGGCCGTGGCCTGCCGACGGGCCAAGCCGTCGCCACCACCGCAGGCAGGTTGCCCGCCAAGTGGGTCGTGCACACCGTGGGCCCGGTGTGGTCGGAGCATGAGGACCGGTCCGAGTTGCTGGCGAACTGTCACCGCAATTCACTGGGAGTGGCCGTTTCGCTTGGCGCCAAAACCGTGGCCTTCCCGGCGATCTCCACCGGTATCTTCGGTTGGCCGTTGAAGTCCGCTGCGAAGATAGCGTTGACAACGGTTCTCGACACGGATGCCCCGGGCGTCGAGGCCGTCCGGTTCGTGTTGTTCGACGAGACTGCCTTCGACGTGTTCAGCGACGTGCTGACCAAGCTGCACCGCGAGTGATGAATTCCTTGAACCACGCGGAGAGCCGACCGGTCATGACTGCCCATAGTGGACTGTCGTCGGCTCGGGTGAACTGGGTGACGCCGTCACGGCGGCCGAGGCTGATGTTCTGCCAGACGTAACGGATCCGCACAGGTTTCGATGTCCGCCCGGCGATCACCTTGCCGACGTACTTCCCCATCGGAAGCCCTGTCTGACAGGACATCCGCGTGCCGGTCGCGGCGTCGCCGACGGCGTACACCTCCGGATGCGACACCGACCGCAGCCGGTCATCGATAATGATCCGGCCCGCATCGTCCACCGCAAGCCCGGCCGCACGCGCCAGCTCCGGCACCCGGAATCCGGCCGTCCACACCACCGTCCCGAGCAGTTTGTGGCCGTTTTCCAGTGTGACCATGTCCGGGCCCACCTTCGCGACTCGCCCGTTGTGCACCTCGATGTCCATCCGGGTCAGCACCTTCGCGAGATGCTTCTGGGCGCGGGCGGACAGCCAACCGCCGACAGGATCACCGGCGACAAGGTTCACCCGCAATCTCGGGTATGTCTCGGCGAGCTCGGTCGCGGTCTCGATACCGGTCAACCCGGCGCCGACCACGACGACCTCCGACGAGGTCTGCGTCCTCAGCTTGGTCGCCGACTCCAGATCGGCGACCGTGAAGGCGTGGTCCCGAACGCCAGGCACTGAGTCCAGGTCAGCACTGCTGCCCAGCGCGTACACGAGCGTGTCGTACGGGATCTCCTGCGCCCCGACATGCACGACCTTGTTCGCCAGATCGATGCCGTCGACCGTCCCCACAACCAGGCCTTCGCTGGGCAAAGGCCAGTGCTTGACGTCCTGACCTGCGGCAACCTGGTGCAACCGGACCCGTTCGACGAAGTGGTCGATCCGGTTGACCACGGTCAGGTGCACGTTGGCGCCACGCAGCACCCCAGCGGCGCTCAGGCCCGCGTATCCGGCGCCGAGGATCACAACGCGAGGTGTCATACCCTTCTGACTACGCAGGACGGCGATTTGTGACAGCCGACAACTTGTCAGGATTGATCACCAACCGAAGCGCGCTGACCCGATCACCGTCCAGCTCGGGCGCGAACACCGCAGCGACGACACCGTGCCACCGCAGGAAGGCGGCAGGCTGGCCGTTGACCTCGGCGATCTCGGTCGTGATGTGCTCGATCTCAGGTCGTTGCCGCAGCCCGAGCAGGTAGCGCAGAACTTTGCCCTTGCCGACGACCGGCCGCCGCGCCGCCGTGACCTTCCCGCCGCCGTCAGCCCAGGAAACCACGTCCTCGGCAAGCAGTTGCTCCAACCCAGCCACATCACCCTGCAGCATCGCCTTGACGAACTGCCGCACAATCTCCTCGTGCCGCGCCCGATCAGCGGGAAAACGCTTGCGCGCCTCGGTGACATGCTTGCGGGCCCGGCTGTACAGCTGCCGCGAAGACGCCTCGCCGACCTCAAGGATCTCGGCGATCTCCCGATGCGAATGCCCGAACGCCTCGCGCAGCACGAAAACCGCCCGCTCCGGCGGCGTCAACCGCTCCAGCACGATCAGGACACCGATGGACACCAGTTCACGCTGCTCGACCGTCTCCAGTGGACCCAACGCCCCATCGGCGGTCGGCACCGGCTCCGGCAACCACGGCCCCACATACTGTTCCCGCCGCACCCGCGCGGACGAAAGCCTTGTCAGACACAGGTTCGTGACCACCTTGGTCAGCCACGCGGACGGCGTTTCGATCACGCCCTGGTCCGTCCCATGCCATTTGAGAAACGCGTCCTGCACCACGTCCTCGGCTTCGGCGGCCGACCCGAGCATCCGATACGCGATACCGAACATCCGGGCCCGCTGCCCCTCGAACAGCTCCACCCCAGTCATGCCATCCACGGTATGCCCGCAGCTAAGGTGGCGCATGCGATCGCTGATCTCCGCCATCACCCAGCACCCCGAGGCCGCCGAATTCCTGCGCTGGCCAGGCGACTTCGAACTCGACCGAAGCGACCACGGCGAAGAGGTCCACCTCGCGTCCGGTGCGGCTCTCGAAGGCTTCGCGGGTGACGGCTCCGGAGGCACGTTCTTCTTCTGCGGCGAAGGCGGTGAAGAACGCCCGGTGTTATACGCCGACTCCGAAGGCAGCGCGGGCTTGGTCGCGATCGGCCTGCAAGAGCTCCTCAACCTCATCCTGGTCGTGCCGTGGTGGCGCGACTGCTCCGACTTCACCGCGGCGGAAAGCGCCGAGGCAGCCGCCGAGTACCTGGAGGACGAGCCCGACTTGCCCGCCCAACGCGACCGCGCCGCCGCGGCTCTCGGTCTGACCTTGCCCACCGAGGCCGAGGTGCTGACCCGCCTTCGCGAAGTCGCAACCGCCCCGAACCAGGACTTCGTGCTGATCTTCACCCCGGAGAACAATCCCTACGAACCGCTGTTCGCCTTGTGACCACGAAAAAGCCGGGCAGGGTGCGGAGCGCAACCCTGCCCGGCCTTGGCGTAGTCGTACTGGCGGAGTGCACTTATTCGTAACGTGCGCTATTCCTCGTGCCTCGGGGCAGCCTGGCTGCACCCCCTTAGACGTGGATCACGACAACTCGTTGGTCCTTGGGGATGCCAGGCTCCTCCACAAGTCGGCTGAGATCGTCGGGATCGCTGGTAAGCAGCACGACCGGTCGAGCCAAGACCAGCGCCGTAGCGGCTACCACTGAGTCGATAGCGCACCGGTGACCGGACAAACCTGTGGCACCAAGCAACTCACCAGCAGCCCGCCCAAGCTCAGGAGAGACAGGCAAGGTCACAATCCTGGACAGCACGCGGTGCACGGATGCATCACGAGATCCGCCACGAAGCACCTCGGCCAAGGTTATGGCGCTGACAACAACTCGCGCCCCGCGAACACGCGCAGTCTCCACATAGGCACGGACGCGCCCATCACCCGCTGCCAGCTTGGACAAACCCTCGCTGTCCAAGACAAGAGTCCCACCTGCCGCTACTCGACGTCCGGCCATGCCGCCCCAGCCTCCGCCAAGTACTCCTCCGGAATCGGACCATGCTCGGCATCAAGCAATTCTGACAACTCAGCCAAGAGATCCAGCTCCAGCTGCCTGGCAACGGCCTCAGTCACGTAGCGGCTGAACTCGCCCTTCCCCACCCGCTGCTGGACAGCCGCCGTCAATCCTTCAGGCAGTGAGACACTGACCTTCCGAGCATGTCCCAGCGACCGGAGATTGCCCGCGGCTCCTGCGGGAACGATCTCCGATCCCAGAAGCGCTTCCAGCTCGGACGCCATCTTGCCAACATCGTGCAGTGACATCAGCCGTCGCGCTAAGTCGAGCGTCGACTGCAGGTGCGACGTAGTCGGAGCTGAAGCCTCGCCCATCGGCTCGTGTGGCAGCGCGGTCATACAATGATGCTACCAGCGGTAGCAACCTACAATGACTCGATCATCTTTGTTGCATCGAACGCAACAACAGGACGTCGTCACGATCGTGGGCGGGGTGTCGACCGGACGCCGACACCCCGCCTGATCAGGCAATACAGCCTGCAGCAGCGCTTACTTTCAGCTGCAGCCGGAAGTGGAGCCGCAGCCCTCGCAGACGTAGCACGAACCAGCAGGACGCATCTTGGTCCCGCAAGTCATGCACAGCGGCGCGTCGGCAACCGTGCCCAGCTGGAGCTCAAGCAGCTCGGTCGAGCTGTGCGCGGACTTCTCGACCTCCTTCTTCGGTGCCGGAGCGGACGCCGTCGAAGACTCCACAGTGGACCGCATGCCCTCGATGTCCACATCGGACGAACCGTAGTCGTTGGCGACCTGCGCCGAACGCTCATCCGCCGTGTAGATGCCCAGCTGTGCCCGCTTCTCGAAGGGCAGGTAGTCCAGGGCCAGCCTGCGGAACAGGTAGTCCAGCACGCTCGTCGCGATCCGCACGTCCGGGTCGTCGGTCATGCCCGCCGGCTCGAAGCGCAGGTTCTGGAACTTCGAAACGTAGAACTCCAGCGGAATTCCGTACTGCAGACCGACCGAAATGGACATCGAGAACGCGTCCATCACACCGGCCAGCGTCGAACCCTGCTTGCCCAGCTTGACGAAGATCTCGCCGAGGCCGTCGTCGGGGTACGAGCCCGCGTGCAGGTAGCCCTCCGCGCCACCGACGGTGAACGACACCGTCTGCGACGGGCGCTTCTTCGGCAGGCGCTTGCGGACCGGCCGGTACTCGACGACCGTCTCCTTCTCCGCGCCCTTGTCCGCGCGGGCCGACTTGCCCGCCGACAGCGGCTGGCCGACCTTGCAGTTGTCGCGGTAGATCGCCAGCGCCTTCAGGCCCAGCTTCCAGCCCTGGAAGTAGATCTCCTCGACGTCCTCGATCGTCGCCGCTTCCGGCATGTTGACCGTCTTGGAGATCGCACCGGAGATGAACGGCTGCACCGCGGCCATCATTCGGACGTGACCCATCGGCGCGATCGAGCGCTCGCCCATCGCGCAGTCGAACACCTCGTAGTGCTCGCGGCGCAGGCCCGGCGCGTCGACGACGTGACCGTGCTCGGAGACGTACTCGACGATCGCCTCGATCTGCTCGTCCTGGTAGCCCAACGCCTTCAGCGCACGCGGCACGGTCTGGTTGACGATCTGCATCGAGCCGCCGCCGACCAGCTTCTTGAACTTGACCAGCGCCAGGTCCGGCTCGATACCGGTGGTGTCGCAGTCCATCATCAGGCCGATGGTGCCGGTCGGCGCGAGCACCGACGCCTGCGCGTTGCGCCAGCCGTCCTTGACACCGATCTCCAGGCCGCGACGCCATTCCTCGCCCGCGATGCGCTGGATCGCGGTGTCGTCCGCGGCCAGGGTACGGATGAGGTCGTTGGCGGCAGCGTGCTTACGGATCACGCGGATGTGCGGTTCGGCGTTGCGCGCGTAGCCGTCGTACGGGCCGACGACACCGGCGAGCTCGGCGGAGCGGCGGTACGCGACAGCGTTCATCAGCGAGGTGATCGACGCGGCGAGCGCGCGGCCGCCCTCGGAGTCGTACGCGTGCGCGGTCGCCATCAGCAGCGCGCCGAGATTGGCGTAGCCGATGCCCAGCTGGCGGAACTTGCGGGTGGTGTCCGCGATCGGCTCGGTCGGGAAGTCCGCGAAGCAGATCGAGATGTCCATCGCGGTGATCACGAACTCGACCGCCTTGACGAAGGTCTGCGCGTCGAACGTGCCGTCCTCACGCAGGAACTTCATCAGGTTCAGCGACGCGAGGTTGCAGCTGGAGTTGTCCAGGTGCATGTACTCGCTGCACGGGTTCGACGCGGTGATCCGGCCCGACTCCGGGCAGGTGTGCCAGTCGTTGATCGTGCTGTCGTACTGGATGCCCGGGTCGGCGCACTCCCACGCGGCCTTGGCCAGCTTGCGGAACAGGCCCTTGGCCTCGACCTCTTCGATGACGTCGCCGCTGGTGCGCGAGCGCAGGCCGAACTTGCCGTTGTTCTCCACCGCGTGCATGAACTCGTCGGACACGCGGATCGAGTTGTTGGCGTTCTGGTACTGGACTGAGGTGATGTCCTTGCCACCGAGGTCCATGTCGAAGCCGGCGTCGCGCAGGACGCGGATCTTCTCTTCTTCCTTGGCCTTGGTCTCGATGAACTCCTCGACGTCCGGGTGGTCCACGTCGAGCACGACCATCTTGGCCGCGCGGCGGGTCGCGCCACCGGACTTGATCGTCCCGGCGGACGCGTCGGCGCCGCGCATGAACGAGACCGGGCCGGACGCGGTGCCGCCGGAGGACAGCAACTCCTTGGACGAACGGATCCGGGAGAGGTTCAGACCCGCGCCAGAGCCGCCCTTGAAGATCAGGCCCTCTTCCTTGTACCAGTTGAGGATCGACTCCATGGTGTCGTCGACCGCGAGGATGAAGCAGGCGCTGACCTGCTGCGGCGACGCGGTGCCGACGTTGAACCAGACCGGCGAGTTGAAGCTGAACACCTGGTGCAGAAGCATGTAGGTGAGCTCGTGCTCGAAGATCTCGGCGTCCTTGGCCGTGGCGAAGTACTTGTGCTCGACCCCGGCGGCCACGTACTTCTTCACCACGCGGTCGATCAGCTGGCGCAGGCTGCTCTCGCGAACCGACGAGCCGACCGCGCCGCGGAAGTACTTGCTGGTGACGATGTTCACCGCGTTGACCGACCAGAAGTCGGGGAACTCGACGCCGCGCTGCTCGAAGTTCACCGATCCGTCGCGCCAGTTGGTCATCACCACGTCGCGGTGTTCCCACGTCACCGCGTCGTACGGGTGCACTCCCTCGGTCGTGTAGACCCGCTGCATCCGCAGGCCTTTGACCTGCTGATCTCCCCCAGCGGGCACACCCACCGTCTCCGTCATGACCAGTCCCTCTCCCTCATCACTCGCGATAACTGGCGCGGCCACGGCCGGGGTCCCCGTCCGATCCGGTTGCACCGAATTCTTTGTGTTGCGTGCGCGCGTCCTGCGGCTCACTTGTCCGCCTCCGCCCGCATGGCGATCGCCTGTTTCAGGTCCGCGATCTCCTTCTCGAAATCCTCAACCGACGTGAACGACCGGTACACGCTGGCAAATCTCAGGTACGCGACCTCGTCGAGCTCGCGCAGCGGGCCGAGGATGGCGAGCCCCACCTCATGGCTCGGGATCTCGGCGGCGCCACTCGACCGGATGGTCTCCTCGACCTTGTGGGCCAACTGTTGCAACGCGTCCTCGTCGACCGGCCTTCCCTGGCAGGCCCGCTGCACACCGCGGACGACCTTGTCCCGGCTGAACGGTTCGGTCACGCCGGACCGTTTGACCACCGCGAGCACGGACTCCTCGACGGTGGTGAAGCGACGGCCACAGCTCGAGCACGACCGCCTGCGCCGGATCACTTGACCCTCGTCGACCTCACGGGAGTCGACGACCCGAGAGTCGGAGTGCCGGCAGAACGGACACCTCATCGCTGGCACCTCTCGCTCTCGAGAACAACACTGACAGTCATCCGGCCACACCCGTGCGTCACCGCAACAGCCTGGTTGGTGATCGACTTGTGGATGGAACGTGGACAACCTGCCCGGCCCCAGCCCCAACCTGTGGACTACTTACAGCGGTGTAACTACTAGATGTAGGGGTGACAGTATGCCCGAGGCCTACTCGACGCAAGTCGACACGGCGTGTCTCACCGGGTCGTGAACACCACGTGTTCGACGCCACACGCCGTGTCGATCCAGACCGGACCGGTGATCCGCAATCAGCCATTCGAGCGAACGCCAAGAGGGCCCATCGTCCACGGCCCGCACATGCTAGGTGCCCCGCGCTCGGCGAGCGCGGGGGCACCGGTGGGGCTCAGCCGTCAGGGCCGGGCGGGGTAAGTTGACCGGTTCACGTGGCCGTGCTGAACGGCTGAGCGGACAGCAGGATCTGGGTCCAGCCGCTCGGATCCACCGGATCGCTGGAGTGGCCGACCAGATCCGAGCCGTTCAGGTCGTACGGGTTCTGGTCGAGGTACCAGTACATCCCGCCTTCCCGGGTCTTGCCGTAGTACAGACCGCCGCCCGGCGACACGATCTCGTCGATCCCGGCCCACTTGTCGCCCAGCGTCGCCCCGGCCCACGTGTTGTCCGGCTTGATTCGGTACGACCGCAGCACTCCAGTCGTGCTGACACCCAGCAGCCAGTCGTCACCCGTCGCGGTCAGCGTCCGCATGGTGAACCCGGTG
Organism: Rhodococcus rhodnii; assembly: GCA_000720375.1. GTDB lineage: Bacteria > Actinomycetota > Actinomycetes > Mycobacteriales > Pseudonocardiaceae > Kibdelosporangium. The sequence goes on from JOAA01000010.1 coordinate 27,585, forward strand.
TCGATCACGGCACGCTGTCCGATGTGCACATCGCTGGGCTTCGGCCGTGAGACCACATAGGACATCAATGTGCTGCCTGCGATGCCGTACAAGTGGCCGTACCCGTCGTAGGTGAGCATGTCGTGGGTCCAGCCGCCGTTGATCGGCACCGGCGGGTTGAAGTGCAGCGAGTTGTTGTTGGTGATGATGTCCACTCGGTGCAGCACACCGGCCGGTGATGTCACCAGGACAGTGTTGAAGTTCAACGTCGCCATGGCCTTGGGGGTGAACCCGAGGTTGTCGCTGGAGACCAGGGTCTTGGTGCGGTTGCCGTTGGCCGAGTTGATCGTCGAGTACGTCATCCGGCCGTCGGCCAGCGCACCGTAGATCGAGACGGTCTTCGGGATCGGCGCACTGCTGAGCTCGGCGACGATCCGCTGGGCGTCCGCGACCTCCTTCTCGTACCGCTCGGGAAAGGCCGATCGCTGGGTGGCCTGGCAGACCTTGCCGATCGGGTCGGTGCGCCAACTGCCGTCGGAGTGCACGCGCAGCATCTCGTCGAGGAACGCGTTGGTCGACCACACCGGGTCGAGCCGCTGCGCCCTGGTTCCATAGTGGGCTCGTTGCTGGAACAACCCGAGACTGTCGTGGTCGAGCTCCTCGTTGACGTTCTCGATCAACGACTCGACGATGGTCGTGGTGATCGCGATGACCTCGGCGCGCTGGCCGAGGCCACTGTCGCGAACCGTGTCGAGGACGACCCGCGCGCAGGACACGCGGTAGCCGTTCATGGCGTTCCTGAGTTTGCCTGTCAGAACGTTGTTGAGCCTGGCGGCAGCGGCGTTGTCAGCCGCTGTCGGGCCGCCCGCCACGCACGGGTCGTGCGGGAAATCAAGCACGGCCATGTCGGACAATGGAGCCGCGTTCGCGGCCGTCGCACCGAGAGTGAAGATCGTGACGGCGGCCAGCAGTGTCTTCTTGAGACTCATGGTCACTTTCCCGATCAGGCGCCAGGAGGCGAGACGTAGCCGGAGATGAGGTAGTTGCCCGCGCCGGAGCGATAGGTGTCCGGGTCGATCGTCTTGCGGGTGACCTTGTCGTTGACGTTGCCGCCGACCACGGTCAGGGTCCCGTCGGGACGCACCGCGGTGACGACGTCGACGTGCCCGCCTCCGCCGCCGTCCGGCGGGCCGTAGATGACCCAGTCACCGATCTTCGGGCTGCCCTTGCCCGCGCCGGAGCGGTACTTGAACAGGCCACGGTCCACGCCCCATTCGCCGAGGCCACGGGCCACGAAGGTGCCACGGGGCACGCCCTGCACACCGGCGGTCTGCCACACCCAGGTCGCGAACATCGCGCACCAGTGGAGGTCTCCGCGATCGCATCTCTCGTGGTACTTGTCGCAGGAGTGCTCGGCCTGGCCGATCTCGCCGGTCGCCACGTCTCCGATCCGCTTGCGCAGGGTGTTCGTCGGCGCCGTGGCCTTGCACGTCGTCGGGTCGGCCGAGAGCAGGTACTGCGTCCAGCCGCGCGAGGCGACCGGGTCGTTGAGGTGGTACGTGATGTCCGTGCCGGACCCGTCGGTGGGGTCGCCGTCCTCGTACCAGTACATCGCGCCGTCAGGGTTCTTGCCGTAGTACAGGCCGCCGCCCGGCGAGACGAAGTTCTCGAAGCTCGACCAGCCCGCATCGTCCAATTGGGACCGCTTGTAGCCGCCGGAATCGTTGATGGCGTAGCTGATCAGCTGACCGCCCGCGGTCGCGACGAGCCGGTCGTCGCCCGCGGCGGCGAGCGTCTTGAGGGTGAAACCGCCGTCACCGATCTCGCGGCGCTGGCCGATGTGGACGTCACTCGGCTTCGGCCGGGAAACCAAGTACTGCAACAAGGTTCCGCTGGACGTCGTGCCGTAGAGGTGGCCATGACCGTCGTAGGTCAGCAGATTGTGGGTCCAGCCGCCGTTGATCGCGACAGGATCGTTGAAGGTCAACGAGTTGCTGTTGGTGATGACGTCGATGCGGTGCAGCACACCACCCGTCGAGGTGATCAGGATGGTGTTGAAGTTCAGCGTCGCCATCGCTTTCGCCGTGAACCCAAGGGTTTTCGACGAGACGACGACCCGCTGGATGTTCCCGTTGTCCGGGTCGATCATCGTGTACGTGAGGCGCCCGTCCGGCAGCACGCCGTACACCGAGACTCCGCCGGAACACGTCGCGTCCGCGTAGGCCGGAACGCTTGCCACGACGCTGATTCCGGCTACTGCGAACACGAATGCCAGTACGACTGCCCACAATCTTCGGGCATGCGAAAGAAGGTGCACGCGCACGGGGAACTCCTCAGTCATGGACGCCCCGGGCGGTGCCCGGGGCTTCGGGGGTACGGCGAGGAGTAGATCAGCCCGGTCACGCAGTGTTCTCCCGATGCGCTCCCGGTTTTCTTTCAGTGCCTGACCTGCACGAAACCTTCACCGTATCCGCACATCCGCCGCCCAACCCGGCCTTCACACCGGCCGTCTCTACAGAAAACGGAACAGGAGGCACGATGGGTTTCGGTGAGTGGGTCCGCGACTTCCAGGCAGAGGCCGAACGCAGGGACAACGCCGGTGACCCGGACTGGGCGGGCGGCGCGCGGATGCACCCGGATGTCGTCCGCAGTGTGCAACGGTTCCAGGTCGGCGAGGCCGGTGACGGCGCGAACCTGATCGCCAAAGCCGAACAAGCCGGCGACACCGAGTACTCGGCCGCCGTCAAGTTGTTCGTTGCCGAGGAACAGAACCACGCGCGAATGCTGGCGCTGTTGCTGAACGCCGCCGGAGCATCGACCCTCACCGGGCATTGGAGCGACACGGTGTTCGTGCGGCTCCGACGAGCCGTAGGGCTGCGGCTCGAGCTGATGGTGTTGCTAGTGGCAGAAGTGATCGCGCTGCGGTACTACCGGGCACTGCGTGACGGCACGTCCGACCCGCTGATCACGGACGTGGCCGGACGGATCCTCAAGGACGAGGAGCGGCATGTGCCGTTTCACAGCCAGCGTCTGCGGGACACGTTCGGCCGGAGCAGCAGGATCGTCATGGCCGCGTGGCGGCTCTTGCTCTTCGGTACCGCGGTTGTCGTGGCAGTGGATCACGGTAAGGCGTTGCGCTGCTTGGGAGTGACGCGCCGCGCTTTCCTGCGCGATGTGCTCGACATCGCGCGTCCCATGGACTTCTGCTGAGGAGTTTCACGGGGCGGTCGGAACCTGCAGCGCCTGCCCTGCCAGGACGGTGTTACCGGTGATGTCGTTGAGTTCGTGGATGCGAGCGACCACAGCTTCGGGGTTGTAGCCCGGGGCCGTCCGCTCGGCGACATCCCACAGGGTCTCGCCGGGCTGGACCCACACGACGGCGGTCCGGTCGGGAACCGTGTTGGTCGTGAACGCGTTCGCCAGGGCGCCGACGCCGAGAACGGCAAGAAACATGCCGAGTCCGATCAGGATGGACGCAGCGATCCGCCTGCGACGCCGGATGACCGGGCTGCACGCTGCCACGCGGGCCTGCGACGCACGGCGGCCGGCCACCCGCGGCGCCTTGGTCTCGACTCGCCGCGCCCGTTTGCGGGGCGCCTTCTTGGCAGGCTGCTGGGGTTGCTCGACCTCGGGCAGCGGCGGCACCAGCCGCAGCGCCGGCCGTTGGTCCAGCTTCGACAGGTCGATCCTCGTGCGTACCGGAGCCGCCATGTCGTACCCTTCTCGCGCGACTTGAGATCGAACACCGGTTCGATCGAACGTCCGTGCGAATGTGTACCACCAACCACCGACAAAAATCGAGATCTGCTCGGCGTGTCCCTCGAACAGGTGTTTGATCTCCAGGTCGAAGCGGACTACGGTCGGTGAAGATGATCGAGCTCGCCCACAGGTGGGCGAGGATTTTTGGAGGCGGAAGCGGTGCCGCAGCGCAGCAAGACACCAGAGCAGGGCGACAACATCCGCCCCTTCCCTGAGCAGGCTGACGACTTGGACTCGGGCACCCTGCCGCCGCGCCAGCGCGCGGTGCTCGAGGTGATCAGGGCCTGGGTCGAACGGGTCGGCTACCCGCCCAGTGTCAGGGAGATCGGCGAGGCGGTCGGGCTGACGTCCACCTCGTCGGTCGCCTACCAGCTCAAAGCCCTTGAGCGGAAGGGCTACCTGCGCCGGGACCACAACCGGCCGCGCGCGATCGGCGTGCTGCCGCCGGACGCCGACGCGGCCCAATTGGTCGGCGAGGACACCCCGGCGCCGACGCCCGCGTACGTGCCGGTGCTCGGCCGGATCGCCGCCGGTGGGCCGATCCTGGCCGAACAGGCCATCGAGGATGTCTTCCCGTTGCCGAAGGAGATCGTCGGCGAGGGCTCGCTGTTCCTGCTCAAGGTCGCGGGTGACTCGATGATCGACGCGGCGATCGCGGACGACGACTGGGTGGTGGTGCGCCAGCAGTCGGTCGCCGACAACGGCGAGATCGTCGCCGCGATGATCGACGGCGAGGCCACGGTCAAGACGTACAAGCTGCGCGACGGCCACGTCTGGCTGCTGCCGCAGAACGACGCCTACGACCCGATCCCCGGAGACGAGGCAACGATCCTCGGCAAGGTGGTCGCGGTCCTTCGACGCCTCTGAAGTCAAAGGCGAATATCTCCCGTTCAGTCCCGTGGGGGGCGGACTGAACGGGCCAGCGCCTAACGGCTGCTGCCTGTGCCCTTGCGGGCCAGGAAAGCCAGGCCGCCGAGCACCACGATCACCCCGATGATGATCGCCAGCCACGACGGGAACCCTGAGTCCGATGTGGCCGGTGCGGCGTTCGCATCCCCGGCCGCCCCACCGGAACTCCCCGGGCTACTCCCGCCTTGCGGGTTCGGCGACACCATCCCGGCCGCACCCGCGACCGTGCGGATCGGCTGACCGACGCCTTCCGATCCGGTCAGCAACGTGCCGTCCGGTTCGAAAGCGATTGTCTCGCCTTGTGGTTCGTTGGGCAGCGGAACACGCACCGGCTCGCGCTTCAACGCCGCCGCGATATCCCCGTCAGGCGCGCTGAACAGGTACGCGTCGGTGTAAGTCCGAAGCGCCACAACCTTTCCGTCCGCGCTCACCGCGCCACCGGTGACCAGCACCGTGGCGATGGCATGCGGAATCCGGGTCGGGCCACCGGGTGTCTCCGTGGTCTTGATGTCCACCGAGCCCACTTTGGTCAGTTTGGTCGGCCCGGGACTCGCCAGGTCACCTTCCGGCCGATAGACCTCGGCCGCGCCGAACGGCTCCTTGGTGACCAGGTACGGAACGCCCTTCTGGTCCAGCAGCAAGGCTTCCGCGTCGTGCTGACCGTCCGGATAGGTCAGTCGGTACAACGTGGCCGTGCCATTCGGCTTCAGCGCGAACAGCGCGACAGTCTCGCGCTTCTTGCTGTTGTCACCGGTGTCGGACAGCCAGATCGTACCGTCCTTGGCAATCGCCATGTCCTCGACGTCGAACGGGTCGAGCTTGTTGGTGATCGTGCGCTCGACCTTGCAGTCCTTGCTCAGCACGCTGACGGTGAGCTTGGTGCCGCCGTCGTTGGTCGCGTACATCTTCGAGCCGTCCGACGCCAGGCCGGACAGCTCGCCGATGTTCTTGACGTTGAGCTTGCAGCGCTCGACCGGATCAGCGTGTGCCGCTGTCACCGGTGCGAGCGCCAAAGCCAGGGTCAAGGCGCCTCCCCACGCCAAGACCCGCTTAACCCCGATCACGACCTGTAGACGTTTCAGGCCGGGGCCACGTTGCTTGCGAACTGACCCAATGCCCCGGCCAGGTCACCGTTCACCCGGGCGTGCAGTTGCGTGCCCTCCGGGGTGTGACGCTCGGCGAGCACTTCACCCTCCCGGTGGACCCTGGCCACGAGCTCGCCACGGGCGTACGGGACAAGCACGTCGACCTCGACGTTCGGCCGGGGCAGCGCCGTCGCCAGGTGCTCCCGCAGCTCGTCGAGCCCGAGTCCCTTGTGCGCCGAGACGAACAACGCACCAGGCAGCAAGTGGCGAAGGCGGGCCAGCTGCAGCTCGTCCGCCGCGTCGATCTTGTTCACCACGAGCACCTCGGGCGGCATCGGCGTGCCGTTGCGCTCGGCGATCTCGTTGAGCACCTCGCGCACCGCGTTGACCTGCCACTCCGGGTTCGCGTCCGAGCCGTCCACCACGTGGACCAGCAGGTCCGCGTCGGCCACCTCGTCAAGGGTGGACCGGAACGCCTCGATCAGCTGGTGCGGCAGGTGCCGCACGAACCCGACCGTGTCGGTCAGCGTGTACGTCCGCCCGTCCGGGGTCTGGGTACGCCGCGTGGTCGCGTCCAACGTGGCGAACAACGCGTCCTCGACCAGCACGCCCGCGCCGGTGATGGCGTTGAGCAGGCTGGACTTGCCCGCGTTGGTGTAGCCCGCGATGGCCACGCTCGGCACTTCGTTGGCCACCCGGCGGCCGCGCTTGGTCGCCCGCACGCCGGACATCGCCGTGATCTCCCGCCGGAGCTTGGAGATCTTGGCGCGGATCCGCCGCCGGTCGGTTTCCAGCTTGGTCTCACCGGGGCCACGAAGACCCACACCGCCGTTGCCGCCGCCGGCACGACCACCGGCCTGCCGGGATAGCGACTCACCCCAGCCGCGCAGCCGCGGCAGCAGGTATTGCAGCTGGGCCAGCTCGACCTGGGCCTTGCCCTCCTTGGACCGCGCGTGCTGCGCGAAGATGTCCAGGATCAGCGCGGTCCGGTCGATCACCTTCACCTTGAGGCGGGCCTCAAGCTGGCGAAGCTGGCCCGGCGAGAGCTCACCGTCGCAGATCACCGTGTCCGCGCCGGTCGCCAGCACGGTCTGGAAGATCTCGTCGACCTTTCCCGAACCGACGTACGTGGCCGGATCCGGCCGGTCACGCCGCTGGATGAGACCTTCGAGGACCTCGGAACCCGCCGTCTCGGCCAGCCGCGCCAGCTCGGTGAGCGACGCGTCGGCCTGCTCGGCGGTGCCTTCGGTCCACACGCCGACCAAAACCACTCGTTCGAGTCGAAGTTGCCGGTACTCGACCTCGGTGATGTCGGAAAGTTCGGTGGACAGTCCAGCTACTCGACGTAGCGCGGAACGGTCCTCGAGCTCCAACTCCCCCGTCGAGACCAGTTCTTCCGCGTAGTCTTCCGTCATTGAGTAAGCCCTGTCCTTACCTGTCGTCTTTATGTTGCCTGCCCATACTCGCACGATCAGCCGATTCCGCCGACTGGTTATCGCACTAGGTACAACGCCGCGAACCACCCGTTTCGTTCCCATCGGCCGGGTGATTCGGGCAAGGTGGTCGGGTGTCCCTCTTCCGCCACCACGACTTCCGCATGCTGTGGGCCAGCGACACGATCAGCCAGTTCGGCACATTCGTCGGCCAGACGGTGTTGCCGCTGGTAGCGGTCACTGTGCTGGCCGCGACACCGTTCGAGATGGGCCTGCTGACCGCGGCGGAGACGGCCGCGTTCCTGCTGATCGGCCTGCCCGCGGGGGTGTGGGTGGACCGGATGCGGCGGCGGACGCTGATGGTGCGCGCGGACATCGTGCGAGCGGCGCTGATGCTCAGCATCCCGGTGGCGTGGTGGGCCGGTGCGCTCACGTTGCCGCACATGATCGTTGTCGGCCTGCTGGTCGGCGTGTGCACGGTGTTCTTCGACGTGTCGTACCAGTCGTATCTGCCCACTTTGGTCAACCGGGACCAACTGCTTGACGGCAACGCCAAACTGCAGGCCAGCCAGCAGGTCGCGCTGGTGTCCGGACCGGCCGCGGGCGGTGGGCTGGCCACGCTGATCGGCGCGGCGAACGCGACGGCGGCGGTCGGCCTCGGCTTTGTCGCGTCGTGGCTGTTTCTGTTGCGGATCAGGAAAGTCGAGCCGCAGCCGGAGCGGAAAACCGGCCGCAGGTTGCGGGACGAGGTGTGGGAGGGCCTGAAGTTCGTCTTCCACAACAAGATGCTGCGTGCGATCGCGTTGACCGGCACCACCGCGGGGTTCTTCTTCCAGATGGAGACCGCGGCCATGGTCTTGTTCCTGGCCAAGGACCTGCACTTGAGCGCGGCTCAGGTCGGGCTCGTGCTCGCGGTCGGCGGATTCAGCGGCGCGCTCGGCGCGGTCACGTCGAACTGGTGGTACCGCAAGATCGGCAACGCCCGGGCGATCTGGGTGTCGTTGCTGGCGATCGCGCCGTTCGAGTTGCTGATCCCGTTGGCACAGCCCGGGTGGATGGTCTGGCTGATCGTGATCGGCATGCTCGGCGTGGGATACGGCGTCACCGTGCACAACATCGCGCAGGTCAGCTTCCGGCAGTCGATCTGCCCGGACCGGCTGCTCGGCCGGATGAACGCCAGCATGCGGTTCATGATCTGGGGCGCGTTCCCCTTGGGGTCGCTGACCGGTGGCGTGCTGGGCGAGCTGATCACAGTGCGCGGCACGCTCTGGGTCGCGGCGGCCGGTCTCTCGTTGTCCTGGCTGTGGCTGATCTTCTCGCCGATCCGGACAGCGGTCAGGACGCCGAGTCCCACCACCGTCGATCCAGCCGGCCACGAGCAACCAGCACCGCAGGGCCAGTGAGCGTGCTGCCGTCCTCGGTGATCTCCACGCGCACCCGGCCACCGAGAACGTCCACATAGGACGCGCCGGTCGGCTGGTCCGCCAGGTGCAGCATCGCGGCCACGGCGGCGACCGTGCCCGTCCCGCAGGACCGGGTCTCCCCCACGCCACGCTCGTGCACGCGCATCTGGATCGCGTCAGGACCCTTGCGGCGGAACAGTTCCACGTTCACACCGTGCGGGAACAGCACCGGATCGTGCCCGGGCGGCACGGTCAGGTCCAGGTCCGCGGGGTCGCTGTCGATCAGGCACGCCAGGTGCGGGTTGCCGACGTCGATTGCCACGCCGGCAAAACCTTCACCGGACACCGTCGCGTGCGACCGGCCGAACACCCGCGCCGGTCCCATGTGGAGCGTGACCGACCCGTCCTCGTGCGTCTTGACCGGACGCGGGCCCGAACGGGTTCCGACCACGAACTCGCCTGGTTCGGCCAGCCCAGCGTCAACGAGGTACGCGGCGAACAACCGCAGGCCGTTGCCGCACATCTCAGCGATCGAGCCGTCCGCGTTGCGGTAGTCCATGAACCAGCCGTCAGGGTCCACATCGGAGGGCGCGTCCTCCACAGCAGCGCCTTTGACCACGCGCAGCACGCCATCCGCGCCGAGCCCGCGATTGCGGTCGCAGAGCGCCCGGACACGCGACGCGGTCAGATCCAAGGTGCCGTCGAGGTCGGGCAGCACCACGAAGTCGTTCTCGGTGCCGTGTCCCTTGACGAAGTCGATGTCCCGCACCCCACTCAGGTTACGGGGTGACGATCCGCAGCACCTCGTCGAGGAGGTCGTCGGCACCGGCGTCCAGCCACGTGATCCGCTTGTCCCGGCGGAACCAGGACCGCTGCCTGCGCACGAACCGCCGATGCCCCTGCGCGGTCAGAGTCGCGGCTTCATCCATGTCGTACTCGCCGTCGAAGGCCGCGAGAACCTGCTGGTAGCCGAGCGCACGCGATGCCGTCAGCCCGTCACGCAGACCGAGTTTCTCCAGCTCGCGGACCTCGTCGACGAACCCGGCGGCGAACATCCTGGTCACCCGGGCGTCGATCCGGGCGTCCAGTTCGGCCTGCTCGCGGTCCAGCCCGATCAGGACCGTGCCGTACCGGGCCGGTCCGGGCTTGGGCATCGTGGCCGAGAACGGACGCCCGGTCAGTTCGATCACTTCCAGCGCGCGGACCACGCGGCGGCCGTTGCTCGGCAGGATCGCGCCCGCCGCGACTGGATCCAGCGCGGCCAGCCGCTCGTGCATCAGCGGTGCGCCGACCGTATCCAGTTCTTGTTCCAGCCTGGTGCGGATCTGCGGGTCCGTGCCGGGGAATTCCAGGTCGTCCAGCACGGCCTGGACGTACAGGCCGGAACCGCCGACCAGGATCGGCACCTTGCCCGCCGCCTGAATCTCCTCGACGACCTGGCGGGCGTGCCGTTGGTACGCGGCGACCGATGCCGTCTCGGTGACCTCGAGGACATCGAGCAGGTGGTGTGGCACGGCCTCGCGTTCGGCTCGCGTGACCTTCGCCGTGCCGATGTCCATCCCCCGGTAGAGCTGGGACGCGTCGGTGTTGACCACCTCGCCGCCGAGCTTCTCGGCCAGCGCGATGCCCAGGTCGGACTTGCCGGTCGCGGTGGGGCCGACGATGGCGATGGGTGTGGTCACGGCTCACCACGATCCCAGACATGCCCACGATCCCAGACATGCCCACGATCCCAGACAGCAACGTGGTAGCCGACGCCGAACGGCACCATGAACTCGCTGGTCACGCTGCGCCAATCGGAACCGGTGCCGGCAAGAACCTGCCAGGCGGCCCGTCCCGGTACGCCCAATTCGGCCGCCAGTCCTTCGTCCAAGCCGAGCAAGGCCTCCGTATCGGCGTTTTTAAACGCCGTGTGGACCTCGTCGTCGAAATCCGGGGCCCGTGGGTCCGGACGGGCCGGGGCGCGCTCACCGTGCTTGGGAGAGCCGTCTGCGAGCACAAGCAGGCCAACTGGACTGTTCTGGCTCTCGGCGAGCCGGGCGCCCAACGCCCGGCATTCCGCACTCGTCGCACTCGGTGAGACCAACTGGACGCTCACCGCGTGTGCACCTGCTTGCTCCCGCAACCAGGCAGCGATCAAAATCGGCAACGGCAATTCCGGGTCGAAGTCACCCTCCGTGTTCGCGGTCAACCGGACTCGGACATCCACGCCGAAGCCTCGAAAACTGCCCGCCGCATCGTCCGCTACCTCGCCGTATCCCGGCGCGACAGCGATCCACCTGCGGGAACTCGCCGCCAGCGAGCGGGCCGCCGCCACGCACGCCTGCCGTACCTCGGTCACCTCAGGCACGTCAGCGACCACCAGTTCGGGCACCAAAAGGGGCGGGTAAGGCACGACAGCGGCGCGGACGATCACGCTGAGGAACGTTACTAGGATGATCGGAGCTGAGCCTGGTGGTTCCGACTCGGGCGTTGACCTGTTTGAATGCGCGCGGAACCAGTCGCCTACGCGACGGGATTCCACGTTGCTGGGCCCCGGCGAACGACGGGGCGCCCGTGGGAGGCGCGGGCACGCAGGCGAGGAGGAGCCGGCGATGACGGACAGGGAAACAACCCAGAGCACGGACGTGGCTGAGGTCGAAGCGGCGGAGGTGGCTGTGGCTGAGCCGGCTGCTCCGGCCGACACCGCTGCTGGAGTACTGACAGCACCCGCGCCGGTTCCGGTCGCGTCGACGGACCCGGGCAAGTGGGGCCGTGTTGACGAGTCGGGCACGGTCTTCGTGAAGACCGCGGACGGCGAACGCTCGGTCGGCTCATGGCAAGCGGGCGAACCGGCGGAAGGGCTCGCGCACTACGCGCGGCGGTTCGACGACATCCGCACCGAGGTGGAACTGCTCGAAGCCCGGATCGTGTCCGGGGCAGGCGACCCGAAGCAGTCGCTGACGAGCGCGAAGCACATCAAGGAAAGCCTGGTCGACGCGGCGGCGGTCGGTGATCTGGCCGCGCTGGAGGCCCGCGTCGAGTACGTGCTCGCGCACGCCAAGCAGGCGATCGAGGCGTCCAAGCAGGCCCGTGAGGCGGCCCGCGCCGCGTCGGTGGCGCGCAAGCAGGAGCTGGCCGAGGAAGCCGAGAAGATCGCGGCGGAGTCGACCCAGTGGAAGGCCGCGGGCGACCGGCTGCGGGCCATCCTGGACGAGTGGAAGACCATCCGCGGGGTCGACCGCAAGACCGACGAGCAGCTGTGGCGCCGGTTCTCCAAGGCACGGGACACCTTCAACCGCAGGCGCGGTTCGCACTTCGCGGACCTGGACCGGCAGCGCTCCACCGCGAAGGCCCGTAAGCAGGAACTGGTCGAAGAGGCCGAGCAGCTGGCCGAATCGGAGGAGTGGGGCCCGACCGCGGGCCGCTACAAGCAGCTGATGACCGAGTGGAAGGCGGCCGGGCGGGCGCCGAAGGACTCGGACGACGCGCTGTGGCAGCGCTTCCGCGCGGCGCAGGACAAGTTCTTCGCCCGGCGCTCGGCGGCGTTCAACGAGCGGGACGCCGAGTTCACCGAGAACGCCAAGGCGAAGGAGGAACTGCTGGCCGAGGCCGAGAAGATCAACACCAACGACCTGGACTCGGCGCGCTCGCACCTGCACCGCATCCAGGAACGCTGGGAGTCGATCGGCAAGGTGCCGCGCGAGCGGGTCCGTGAGCTCGAAGGCCGCCTGCGCGCGATCGAGGAGAAGGTTCGCCAGGCCGCCGACCAGCAGTGGCGTCGTACCGACCCCGAGGCGCAGGCCCGTGCGGCCCAGTTCCGCGAGCGCGTCGAGGAGTTCGAGTCCAAGGCTGCCAAGGCACGTGCCGCGGGCGACAACCGCCGCGCAGAGCAGGCCGAGGCGCAGGCCGCGCAGTGGCGTGAGTGGCTGGCCGCTGCCGAGCAGGCGGTCGCGACCCGCTAGTTCAGTACACTGTGGACCGCCTGGCCCGTTGCGCGGCCGGGCGGTTCTCTTCTTCGAAACTTCTTCGAAAGTTGTTGCCACGCCTGCACTTGCAGCCGCATAGTGGCAACGACGCGTCACCGCCCACCGATACTTTCGAGCGGTGAAAGAGGAAGACATGCGGAAGCTCTCCCCTGCACTGGCCGCCGTCGTCATCCTGCTGCTGACTTTGTTGCCCGGCAAGGCATCCGCGGCCACCCTGACCGAGGTCACGAACTTCGGCCAGAACCCGTCGAACCTGCGGATGCACATCTACGTCCCGGACGGCGTGGCGAGCAGACCCGCCGTCCTGGTGGCCGTGCACTACTGCACCGGTTCGGGACCGGCGTTCTACTCGGGCACCGAGTTCGCCCGGCTGGCCGACCGCTACAAGTTCGTCGTCGTCTACCCATCCGCCACGCGCAGCGGTCAATGTTTCGACGTGTCCTCACCGCAAGCGCTGAAACGCAACGGTGGCAGCGATCCGGTCGGGATCATGTCGATGGTCCGGTACACGTTGCAGCGCTACAACGGCGACTCAGGCCGGGTCTACGTCACCGGTTCCTCGTCCGGCGCCATGATGACCAACGTCCTGCTCGGTGACTATCCTGACGTCTTCAAGGCGGGCGCCGCGTTCGCGGGCGTCCCCTTCGGATGCTTCGCCACCACCGACGGCTCCGGCTGGAACAGCACCTGCGCCCAAGGAAACCTCATCAAAACCCCGCAGCAGTGGGGTGATCTGGTCCGGGCCGCCTATCCCGGATACACCGGCGCCCGGCCGAGGATGCAGATCTGGCACGGCACCGCGGACACCACCTTGCGATACCCCAACTTCACCGAACAGATCAAACAGTGGACCAACGTGTCCGGCCTGAGCCAGACGCCGACGAGCACCGACCGTCCACAGTCGACATGGACCCGCACGCGGTACGGCAGCCAGGTCGAGGCGATCAGCATCCAGAACGGCTCGCACAACATCCTGACGGCAGGCATGGCCCAGTACGCGATCGACTTCTTCGGCCTGTCCCGCAGGTGACAGGGTTGGCGCCCCAGCCTTGCCACTGGGGCGCCAACGTGTTGTCAGTGCAGCGGCGGCATCGTGTTGATCACCGAGAGCTGGCAGGTCGCCGTGCTCGTGGCGTTCGGGTCGCTCTCCGACTTCGCCGTGAGCGTCACCGTCGCGTGCGGCATGCCACCGGCCGCGCGCACCGCGTTGACGGGAACGTTGACGGTCGTCCCGGCCTTGGCGGTGACGATTTCCGAAGGCAGCTGGACGCTCCACCCGTTGCCGGCCACCGAAGCCGACAGCCGGTAGACGTCAGAGTCCACGTAAGCGCTGACGTCCTCGGGGTGGCCATTGCTGAACGGACGCACCTGGCCGGTGTTGCGCAACGGGAACTGGCAGGTCGCGACCTCGGCAGGGACCCGGCCGACCGGGTTGCCCCGGCTGACGGAAACCCCGCGGGTGTGCGGGCCTTGACCGTCCAGCGACCGCACGGCCAGCTTGTAGCTCAGCACTCCCTTGTCGTCACGGTTGACGTCAAGGACGTAGAAGTGCAGCCGGTTGGCCGTGTCGACGTATTCGTACTTCGTGCCCGAGTTCGTTCCGGCGTGGAACAAGGCATCCGACAGCTGCCGGTAGTCCCCGATCGTGTAGTACTGCTTCGTCCCATCAGGACGGACGAAGTCGACGGTCCGGATGTCCTCCGGGTGTGAGTCGACGACCCACACGAACGGTGTCGCATCGGCGTTCTTGGTCTTCGACAGCATCACGCCGGAGTCCGGTGTGAAGGAGTCGTAGCCGATCCGGTCGACCACCTCGACGGTGTAGTTGTTGTAGCTTCCGCCGTCGCACAACGGATCCGTGGACGTGTTGCACGTCGGCGACAGGTCACGGTTCATCGTGATGTTCGCGCCCGTCAGACCGGTCCGGCCGGCCGGGCCCATCGGGATCGCGCGAGCGGTCACGTTCATCACGACAACACCCGACGTGGCAAGGGCTTCTCGCGACAGCCGCAGGATGTTCGCCTCGTCCACGATGTTGAGCTTCATCTTGTCCCGCAACGTGTGCTGCACACCCGCGGCGCCGCCTTGCGTCGCGGGAATGTGGAACCGTGTGTGCGGACCGCCCGGACCGTTGAAGGTTCCACGGTCAAGCATGCTCCACGGCCCAGCACCCGCACGGCGTTGCGGTGTGCCGTAAGGGTTGTTGTAGTTGTCGGCGATGCCGAAGACGTGGCTCAGCTCGTGCGAGAACGTGCCGAGTCCGGAGCTCTCGGCCTGCGTCGTCGTCTTGCCCGAGGCGTTCGGCCAGTGGTTCGCCGCCGCCTGCCATGTCGTCCATGGCACGTACCGGGTCTTGGCGCACCGGGGTTTGGTCGGGTCCGGGCCGCCGAACTCGGCCGGGATCGACTCGCAGTTGGCGAACTTCATCTCGCCGAACTCTTGCCACGTCGAGGATTCGTCGTTGCCCGCGGTCTGGTAGAAGATCACGTCGTACTTGCTGTCGATGTCCGAGCCCTGCTCGGCCCGCCACGCGCCGCCCAGGTCGGTGCGCAGGCTGCGGGTGCAGCGGTCACCCGTCGGGCAGCTGCCCGCGGCCTGATCCCATTCGTTGAAGCCGTATTCGTGCTTCTTGCCCGGCATCCGGTACACGCCGAACGCGTCGAGGGTGACGCCGATCCGGCCGTTGGAGACCTCCATCCAGTACCCGTGCATCGTCAGGCCGTGGTTGATCTCCTGCGGCTTGTTCAGGAAATCCCGGTAGAAGTTCGCGACCTGCTTGGGGTCGAGCCGTAAGTCCGAACGCGGGTTGTTGTAGATGTCGGTGTTGCGCGCTCGGGTGATGGCGAACTGCTCGTTCGGGTAATCGCCGAGCACGAGCGCTGCCTTGATGGTGCGGACCGAACCCTTGCGGTTCGGATCGGACCAGTCGATGTCGGGGACCTTGCGCAGGTCCTGCCACGTCATCGCGTCCGGATTCTCCCAGTTCTGCGGGTCGACGGGGGCGAGGACTTCCGCCGCGCTCGGCCATGGTCTGCCGGGCGCGGCGTATGCGGGCGCCGAAGCGAGCGCGACACCTAAGCCCGTGACGACCATTAACGAAAGCAAACGACGGCCGGGTGGGGACATGACATTCCTTCCGGACGGAAGCAGGGAAAGAAAAGCCTGTCCCGCGAGCTTATGAGCGCGCTCTGATACCGATCAATCGGCCGAAAGTCGGCCCTTCCGGCGAAAAGTCCGGCCAGCCAGAACGGAACGAGCCGGTCACTCCGCCGAAACCCGGCCCCCGTCGTTGCCGGGCAGGTCCGGCCGCGACCACGCGGCACGGAACCAGTACGTCGCGATCACCACCATCGCGATCTCGGCGATGACCAGTCCGATGCCCGGCGACGCGTCCGGCGTCGACTGCCGCGACCAGATCGCCAGCACGCCGTCGACCGACGCGAACCAGCCACCGATGGCGCACACCCAGGTCAACGCCCATCGCCGGGTGATCAACGCCAGCATCGAGCCGAGCACGCCGAACCCGACCGAAGTCGCGGCGAACAGCCGGGGCACCACGCCCGCCTTGCCCTCGACCTGGCCGAGCAACACCTGCCAGCCGTTCGCGCCGTTGAGCCACGGCAGCAGCTGGCCGATCAGCAGCACCATCACCGCCGCCGAGATCACGATCGCCCTCGCGCCAAGGTCGACCGTACGGATCGCCTTGCGCTCCACCGCGTCGATCTCCTCGCGCAGGCGGTCGACCTCGCTCATCGGACCGCACATCCTTCTTCGCTCGTCGCAACCGCCGGCGGCGTGCCGAAGCCGGGCAGCCCGAGGCTGATCCCGTTGGTCTTCGGCCGCAGACCGGCCTCCGAGTTGTCGCCCGCCCGGGTCCGCCGGTGGCTCACCAACGGGCCGTCGGCCACGAGGTGGTGCGGCGCGCCGTAGGTCACCGTCGCCTCGACCACGTCTCCGGGCCTTATCTGGGCCTCTCCCGGCGTGAAATGCACCAGCCGACCATCTCTGGCCCGGCCGCTCATCCGGAGCGTGTCAGCGTCCTTACGGCCCTCTCCGGCGGACACCAGCACCTCGAGGGTCTTGCCGACCAGTTCCTTGTTCAGCTCCCAGGAGATCTCCTCCTGCAGCGCCACCAGCCGGTCGTAGCGCTCCTGCACGACCTGCTTGGGCACCTGGGCGTCCATGTCGGCGGCGGGCGTGCCGGGCCGCTTGGAGTACTGGAACGTGAACGCGCCCATGAACCGGGCCTGGCGGACCACGTCCAGCGTGCCCTGGAAGTCCTCCTCGGTCTCACCGGGGAAGCCGACGATGATGTCGGTGGTCAGCGCCGCGTCCGGCATGGCCGCGCGGACCTTCTCGATGATCCCGAGGTAGCGCTCGGAGCGGTACGACCGGCGCATCGCCTTGAGCACCCGGTCGGAGCCGGACTGCAGCGGCATGTGCAGCTGGTGGCAGACGTTCGGGGTCTCGGCCATCGCCGCGATCACGTCGTCGGTGAAGTCCTTGGGGTGCGGCGAGGTGAACCGGACCCGCTCGAGCCCCTCGATCTCGCCGGTGGCCCGCAGCAGCTTGCCGAACGCCAGCCGGTCGCCGAACTCCACGCCGTAGGAGTTGACGTTCTGGCCGAGCAGCGTCACCTCGAGCACGCCCTCGTCCACAAGTGCCTGCACCTCGGCGAGGATCTCGCCGGGACGACGGTCCTTCTCCTTGCCGCGCAACGACGGCACGATGCAGAACGTGCACGTGTTGTTACAGCCGACCGAGATCGACACCCAGCCGGAGTAGGCCGAGTCGCGCCGCGCGGGCAGGCTTGACGGGAAGACTTCGAGCGCCTCGAGGATCTCGACCTGGGCCTCCTCGTTGTGCCGGGCGCGCTCCAGCAACGTCGGCAGCGAGCCGATGTTGTGCGTGCCGAACACCACGTCCACCCAGGGCGCGCGCTTGACGATCTCGCCCTTGTCCTTCTGCGCGAGGCAGCCGCCGACGGCGATCTGCATGCCGGGGTGGGCCTTCTTGGTCGGCAGCAGGTGGCCGAGGTTGCCGTAGAGCTTGTTGTCCGCGTTCTCCCGGACCGCGCACGTGTTGAGGACCATCAGGTCAGGCGTCTCGTCGCCGGTCGCGGCCGTGTAGCCGGCCTCCTCGAGCATGCCGGCCAGCCGTTCGGAGTCGTGCACGTTCATCTGGCAACCGAACGTACGGACTTGATACGTTTTCGAAACGCCACTGCTCACGGGACCAGGGTAGACCGTGCATTTCGTAGCTGTTCGGACCGGTGGCGGCCCGTGACGAATCCAACGCCGACGTTCGCCAGGGAAGCTGCCGGGTTATGCCCTGAACAGCTCAATTGCGGACGGGTGTGCCGACGACGTGGAGTCGGAGGTGTACTCGCCGGTGCGGTATTTCGTGATGACCATCCCTGTCGGAGTAAAACACCGTCCGGGACATCCAACCCTCGCGGTCGCTCTTGCGACCAGCGTGAACCGCGTATCGACGATCGGTTCACCCGGGCTGTTATCGGATCCCGCCACCACTGGTGTCCGTCCAGCCCTTGCTGACCACGTCTGGCACCATCTTGACTTCTTCCCCTGTGGAGGGGATTCCCGCTTTCGCAAGCGGGCTTCCTGGTTCACAGCCGATTGCGGAAGGGGGGACCCTTGCCGTCTGACATCAGCTCCGCAGGCATCGCCCAAGGTGTCGCCTCGGGCTACGGCTCGACCAGCCGCAAGGATGTTCCTGGCCGCGTTGATGTCCCGATCGTGGCGGGTGCGGCAGGCCGGGCACGTCCAGTGCCTGACCGACAATGTCAACTCCGCAAGCAGGTGCCCACAGGTGGAGCAGGTTTTGCTGGACGGGTACCAGCGGTCGACCACCACTAGCGTCTTCCCCGCGCGCATGGCCTTGTACTCCAACTGGCGGCGGAACTCACCCCAGCCGCAGCCGGAGATCGCCCTGGCAAGGCGCTTATTGCGGACCATGTTGGCGACCGCGAGGTCTTCGACGGCGATCAGGTTATGGTCGCGGACCAGACGCGTGGACTGGCGATGCAGGAAATCTTGTCGCGAATTGCGGACCTTACGATGCGCCCGTGCCACCATAGCCTTGGCTTTCCGCCGGTTCACGCTGTCTCTCTGGCAGCGAGCCATCCTCCGCTGATATCGCGCCAGGTTACGGGCCTTGCGTTCCAGATGACGGGGGTTGGCGACGCGATCCCCGGTGGAGTCGACCATGAAATCCGCAACCCCGAGATCTATACCGATTTCCGGGCCAATGCCTGGCGCTGGTCCAGAACCTCCAGCGGTGGTGTCGCCGGTGTCGATGGCGAAGGTCACATACCAGCGCCCGTCCGGCTCCCGCGACACGACCACCATCGTCGGGTTCATCGTGGCCGGGTCGATCTCCGGCCAGGACCACACAAACCGCAACGCGGCACTGATCTTCGCCAAGAACAACTGCCCGTCACGCATCCGGAACGCCGAACGCGTGTAATGCGCAGACTGCTTCCCGGCACGGGACTTGAAACGCGGATAACGCGCGCGACCAGCGAAAAAGTTGGCGAACGCGGCATGCTGGTGCCGCAACGTCTGCTGCAACGGAACACTCGACACCTCGGACAGAAACGCCAACTCCTGCGTGCGTTTCCACCCGGTCAACGCGGTGTCGGTCTCCCGATACGAGGTGCGCTTGCCCTCAACACGCCAAGCGTGGTACCGCTCGGCCAGCGTTTTGTTCCACACCAGGCGCACACACCCGAACGTGCGATTCAGCACCGTAACCTGTTCAGGACCCGGGTAGGCCCTGCACCGGTACGCCGTCCGCATAAAGATCAGCCTACGAGGAGGGGCCGTGAGTACGCGTCATTCTGGTTGCCGTGTCGCTGAGCATCTTTCGCACGCAAGCGACACATTTCCTCCCGGCCCTGCAGGACAGGCCATCCACGCTACAAAGGACCGGTGACCGTGTCTCGAAAGCTCGTCACGCTGATTACGGTGCTGCTGGTCCTGGCCGGTTGTACGAGTGTGACCGAGAACCTCCGGCTGACCATCGCGACCGGGTTCGCCGGCGGCGTCTACAACAAGCTTGGCCGCGCACTGGCGTGCGAATGGTCCAAGCAGACCGGCATGGCGGTGCCTGCCGTGCTGGAGACCGTCGGCTCGATCGACAACATCAACCGGCTGGAATCGGGCCAGGCGGACATCGCGTTCAGCGCCGCCGACGTCGCGGTCGACCGGCGCAACGACAAGTTCAGCGCGCTGGCCCGGATCTACGACGACTACCTGCACATCGTCGTGCGGGCGGACTCCCCGATCCGGACGATGGCCGACCTGAACGGCAAACGGATCGGCGTCGGCGCGGCGAACTCGGGCGTCATCAAGATCGCCGACCGGGTGCTGGACATCACCAAGATCGACGCCCAGCGCCTGCAGTACGGCCTGCCGCAGTCGACAGAGGCGCTGAAGAAGCGGGAGATCGACGCGTTCTTCTGGTCCGGCGGCCTGCCGACCGACGAGATCGTCCAGCTGGGCAAGGACGAGAACGTCCGCCTGCTCGACATGAGCGAGCAGATGAGGACGATCCGGAGCGTTTTCCGCTACTACGGTGCCGCGACGATCCCGCTGTCGACCTACCGGACCGCCAACACCGTGCCGGTGACCACGTTGACCGTGCCGAACCTGTTGATGGTGACCGACCGGCTGTCCCCCGGCGCCGCCAAGGCGCTGACCCAGGGCATTTTCGCGGCGCAGGAGGAGCTGGCGAACGTCAGCAGGGCGGCCAACTCGATCGACATCCGCTCGGCCGTGGAAACCCAGCCTGTTCCGCTGCACCCCGGCGCACGCGAGTACTACCGCGACGAGAAACGGATCTAGCCGTATTCCTTTTCGAGAGCCGCCAAGATTCGCGCACGAAATCCGCCGTTCAACCCGCAGTCGAGCTCGTCTGCCATGCGGCGCATTTCATCGACACCAAAAGGCTCCGAAAGGTAGAACCCGGCAACAAGTGCAGCGCGCTTGACACCCGTCTCCCTCGGCCCGCGGTACGACATCAACAACCGCACGAAGTCCACATGCGTCACCTTGTCAGACACTTCCCAGAAGCCGACCAAAGGCGATTCGGTCAACATCAACGCGTTGAAGTACGAATATCCATCTTTGAAGCTTTGACGCCAGTAATCGAAAGCCTTCAGCTGCACCGCATTAACGAGTTCCGCGTCTTCCGGCGAATCAAGTACGTGAAATCCACCGACGAGTGCCCACATCGTCGAATGCATCACGGTTTGTGACGCGTCACCCAACTGAATGTACCATCGAGCAATCACTCGAGTAAGCAACGCGACGTCCTCGCGCGCGAACGCCAACACGGACGAGATGCCTCGACGAAACGCCCACGTCTCACGCGCAGACAAAATAATCGCCTGCATCGACGCCGCCGCGTCGTCACCGAGAATATCGGATCTCAGCCGCTCGACCGCACGCTCACCCTTCACGCCAAGCGCCTGGCCCTCGTCGATCGCTATTTTTTCAGCGACATCACTGTAAGATTCGTACCATCGCAAGGAGTCATCGCGGTCGCCTTCGAAGACCATGGAACGGAGCGTGTGAAAGTATTTTCCCCCACGTAATGCTCTGGCCAGTTGAATACGTCTGTCGCCCGAGTGGTCACACTCCACCACCGCTGCTATCGCTTGACGTACAACCTGCGGCGCGATGGGAACTTCATCCTCGAGGCATGCGATTATATTTCGCAGAATCACACCGTTCCGCGCTGGTTTCCGAGCCACCCGGTCATATGGCGTTCGAGCCTCCGTGGCCAGGCGCACCAACTCACGCACGATGTCTGCGGCACGAACACCGGACAGGACGGCACTGAGCGCCGTCACTTCCGTCCATAATCCCGCGTCCAGGTAATCCGAGAGGATCTTGTGCGGCGGCGCTTCGCGGAGATCCATTGGCAGCCACCCGTGGGCAATGGCTTTCGCGGCAAGGTATTCCTGAAAGCTCAGGTGGCGAAACTCGTAGACTGGCTGCAGCTCACCGCACTCCTCTCGATAACCAGTCAAGACCAGCAGGCTGCTGCGCTCCTCCACCCGTCGAATCAGTTCGTGCACTGACAGTCGAGTGTAGGAAAGCCATTCCGGAAGGGCGGTCCTCGCGTCTGCCAGGAAGCTGGCGAGTTTGGCAGACGTGATCGTGGCGGTCCCGGCAATCATCATCTGATAGGCGACATAGGAGAGTTGCGGAACCACCTCGTCATGGTCGATGGGTTCATAACCTTCGACATTCCATGTCCGCAACAAGACTTCGATAGCCCGGTGGTATAATTCCGAGCGTTTCTTCGGTAGCTGTCCAACCCAACGCTTGACCAACAACAACGTGGTCAGCAATAAAGGGTTGCTGGCCAGCCGCCGCATACGATCAGACCCCAGGATGGCGTCGGCCAGCTCATCGGCCGCGGCATGAATTTCGGCACTGTCGCCGAACACCTCCCGGTGCCATAATCGGCACAGTTCCTTGATACCGCCGCTTGGCAGCTCGGCCATGCAGTAGCTCGAACACATCGACTCGACGATCCCAGCGACCGCGCGAAAGCCGAACTGCCGCGAAGTGACCACGAATCGAACCGACCGGTAGGTCGACATGAACGTGGCCAACTGCGTCATGAATGCCGACCGATCGGCTACATCAGCGATCTCGTCGAGTCCGTCCACCAGCACTATCGCTCTGCCACCGCGCAGTAGATCGCCGATGAACGAACGGAAGCCGTCCGCCAGATCCGGCCGCTCTGCCCGGTCAAGAAGACCGAAGATGATCGACGTGATCGGTTGCCGGACCGTGCTCTGATTCAGATTCCGACATCGGATGACCAACGGAAACAAATCACCATCCGGCAGGTCGCCGGGAGCAGCATCTCGCCCGACGCGACCCGCATAGGCTGTTGCCAGCCATTTGACCAATGTCGTCTTTCCAGACCCGGGCAGTCCGAGAACCGCGATCCGTTGGTTCTCGCTTAGCACGGAGCCGATGCTCCTTGATGCGCCGAGGTGGTCTTCCATCACCATCTCTGTCACACCAAGGGGGACATAAAGGCTTTCCAAGCGGAAGGACCTGGTGCCCACCTCTTGATCCACCGGCAAACCATCGAGTGTGATATTTCCGCATTCGCGCATGACATAGTCGAGGTACGCCGTCTTGGCTTCATGTTCACTTCGACGATCATGCACGCCTTCATCTGTGATGAACGTCAGATCATCAAATCCCACCAAGGTCGCCACCGCACGCTGTGACATGACCTGACCGTCGGCGTGGACGACGCAGACGTGCGTCCGCACTCCGGAAGTTTGATAATACGCCACCCACAACCAACCATCCTGGGTGCCGACGAGTTCTAAATCCTCCTCGCGCCGCAACGACAGCCCGGCTCTACCGACGGCGCGTCCAGCTGCTTCAGCCGCAACCGTCGGCTTCACGACTATTCGGCCATCGACTATGCTATCCACAATAGTCGGCCCATCTATCAGCGTGAACCGAGGTTCGGCGAACTCCAGCTCCTGTTCGATAGCCGTTTCCTTGAAACCTGACAACGAGACGACGTAGCCATGCGTTCCTTCGCCGTACCGAAGTCTCTCGGCCTGTAAGACACCGGCGAATTTGTTCAGGTCGTCGCCGCCTATTTTCTTGACGGCATATGCTTTGCATTCTGCGACGAAGGCACGTCCTTCGAAACGATGGGTGCCGGTCACGTCCACCTCACGACCGGACTTGTGAATGTTGAAGCGGAGATCCCAGTACCCCAACGTCCGGAACAGATCGCCCATCAACAGGGTCAGCGTGTCACCTATCTCGTTCGATGAGTCGCCTACTACCCGGATGCCTGAAGACAACTAGTCGGTCCTCCCGCTCACAGCAGCCGCAGACCGATCATTATGTCGTATCCAAGAGCCGCGATGAGAAAATTTCTAAGCACTCGGCAGCTGGATCGTGACGCGCAGACCACCGCCGTCGGGCAGGTCCAGCCGCACGTCGCCGCCCGCCCGTTCGACGAGCCTGCGGGTGATCGCGAGCCCGAGACCCGATCCGCCGATGTTCTGGTGCGCCGGGCTGCGCCAGAACCTGTCTGTCGCCCGTTCGAGTTCTTCCGGCTGCAGCCCCGGTCCGTGATCACGCACCGCGATGTACACGTTCGTGTCATCCGCGGTGATGTCGACGTTGATCGCCGAACCCTCCGCGGTGAACTTCAAAGCGTTGTCCAGCAAGGCATCCAGCATCGCCTCGACACTGCGCGGCGGCGCCTTGGCGAATACCTCTTCGGCTGAGGCGGACAGCTCCAATGACACATCCCGGGAATCCGCGACCGCCTCCCAGTCGGTCAACCGCGTACTCACCGTCGCCACCACGTCCACCGGAACGAGTTCCCCGCCCATACCTTCGGCACGGGCCATCGCGAGCAGATCGTCCACGATCTGGTTCAGCCGATCGGTCTCCGCCATCGCGGCCACGTGGTGCTCGGCCTCTTCGGCGTCGACGTGACCTTCCAAATTGCTCAGTCGCAACCGCAGCGCGGTCAACGGGTTACGCAGCTGGTGTGACGCGTCCGCGACGAAAGCCCGCTGTGCCGCAAGCGTGTCGCTGACGCTCGTGGCCATCTGGTCGAACGATCTGCTGAGGTGTCTCAGCTCCGCTGGGCCGTGCCCATCGTCGACCGGCGGCACCGGCCGTCCGCTCATCACGGCGGCCACCAACGATCCCGTTGCCTGATCGAGCCTGCGGACAGGCCGCAACGTCCAGCCGACCAACGGCAACGCGACCAAGACCGCCAAACCGAGCGCCATGACACCGCCGATGAGGATCACGGCCCACCAGAACAGCACCCTGCTACGCGCCGGCCCGGTCGGCGACCGCGTGATGACCGCACCCTGCACCTCGCCGTCGACCAGGACCGGCTCGGCGATCACCAACGGCTCGGTGTCCCACGGCAGCAGCAAGGAAGCCGACTCGGGATGCTTGCCGCCCAGCGCGTTGTTCAGCTGCGGCGAGACCTCGTCCGCCTGGAAAGGTGGCTCCACGGAACTCGAACTGGCGACGGGAACCCTGTCACGGTTGAACACGACCGCGTCGATGTCGTAAGTGGTGCGGAAACTGATCAGCTCGTCCTCGAGCGCTTCCTCCTCCTGGTCGAGCAACGGCCGTTGCGCCAAGGAGGCGTACCGGCTGGTGTCGGTGAGCCGGTCGAGGAACAGGTCCTGCTGTTCGCGCTGCGCGACGCTCAGCGCCAGCGGCACACCGAGGCCGACGACGAGCAGCGCGACCAGTGACAGGACGATGCCGAGCAGCCGGACGCGCATCGCATCACTCCGGACGGCCGGCGAGCCGGTATCCGACGCCGCGCACGGTCTCGATCAGCGCGGGCCGCCCGAGTTTCGTGCGCAACGTCGCCACGTGCACATCCAGCGACCGGTTCTCCGCCGTACCGCTGCGGCCCCACACCTCGGCGAGGATCTGGTCACGGGGGCACACCGCGCCCCGCGCGGACATCACCAGTGTCAGGACTTGGAATTCTTTCCTCGACAAGCCAACTGGCTTGCCCGCGACCGTCACCTCGTGCCTGCCGATGTCGACGCGGACGTCTTCGAACACAATGGGTTCCGTGTTCGACTGACCACGATCCGTGCTCCTGCGCCGAACCGCGTGCACCCGGGCCACCAACTCACCGACGTCATACGGTTTCACCAAGTAATCGTCGGCGCCGGCCTGCAACGCCAGAATGCGGTCGTCCACCTCGCCGCGCGCGGAAACGACGATGATCGACACGTCACTCACCGCCCTGATCTGGCGACAAAGAGTCATCCCGTCGATGTCGGGCAGCCCCAGATCGAGCAGGATCACATCGACTTCGCCGACCAGGTCGAGCACGCCACGCCCGTGGGCCAGCCTGCGAACCGCCAGGCCACGCTTGAGCAGGGCCGGGACCAGCGCCTGAGCGACCCGGTCGTCGTCCTCGACAAGGAGCACTCGCACGCGTGTCCCTCCGCATGTGTCATGACCATGTGACAGAGTTGAGACCCTAAGTGTTGCTCAAGGTCGCTGGACTGTGTGAGCCGAGGCCCCTAGGTTTCCGCCAACGCACGCTCGCGGAGTTTTGGAGGATTGATGACCGAAGTCGCTGCCGCGCCTCCGATGATTCGGATGAAGGCGGTAGACAAGTTCTTCGGGCCGTTGCATGTTCTCAAGGACATCACCCTCGAGATTCCCAAGGGCGAGGTCGTCGTCGTGCTCGGTCCGTCGGGTTCGGGCAAGTCGACGCTGTGCCGGGCGATCAACCGGCTGGAGCCGATCAACTCCGGCGAGATCGAGGTCGACGGCAAGCCGTTGCCCGCCGAGGGCAAGGACCTGGCCAGGCTGCGTGCGGACGTGGGCATGGTGTTCCAGTCGTTCAACCTGTTCGCGCACAAGAGCATCGTGGACAACGTGACGCTCGCACCGATCAAGGTCCGCAAGGTCTCCAAGGACGAGGCCCGCAAGACCGGGATGGCACTGCTCGAGCGGGTCGGTATCGCCAACCAGGCTGACAAGTACCCCGCACAGCTCTCCGGCGGCCAGCAGCAGCGTGCCGCCATCGCACGGGCGCTGGCGATGCGTCCCAAGGTGATGCTGTTCGACGAGCCGACCTCCGCATTGGACCCCGAAATGGTCCAGGAGGTGCTGGACGTGATGACCAGCCTCGCCAAGGAAGGGATGACCATGCTGGTCGTCACCCACGAGATGGGCTTCGCGCGCAAAGCAGCCGATCGGGTGATTTTCATGTCCGACGGCGAGGTGGTGGAGGATTCCACTCCGGACGCGTTCTTCACCGACCCGAAGTCCAACCGTGCGAAGGACTTCCTTGGCAAGATCCTGACGCATTGAGCCCGCGCTTGGCAGGGGCAGCGGGAAACGAAGTAGATCGGAAGGAACAGCTAATGCGGTTCAGTCGGGCTATGCGTGCCGGCGTCGTTGTCACGGCACTGGCCCTCGCCGTCACCGCTTGTGGCGGCAGCAACAACAGCTCTACAGGCGGCAACACCGGCACCACCAGCGGGGCCGCTGGGGCAGGTTCCGCCCTGGTCGCGAAGGCCAAGACGGGCAAGCTGACCATCGGCATCAAGTTCGACCAGCCCGGTCTCGGCCTGAAGACCCCGGACGGCAAGTACACCGGCTTCGACGTCGAGGTCGGCAAGTACGTGGCCAAGCAGCTGGGTGTGGAGGAGTCCGGGATCACCTGGAAGGAAGCCCAGTCCGCCGAGCGCGAGAACCTGATCAAGAAGGGCGAGGTCGACATGATCATCGCCACCTACTCGATCACCGACAAGCGCAAGAACGACGTCAGCTTCGCCGGCCCGTACTTCGTCGCGCACCAGGACCTGCTGGTCCGCGCGGACAACACGGACATCACCGGTCCCGAGTCGCTGAACAACAACAAGAAGCTCTGCTCGGTCAAGGGTTCGACGCCCGCGCAGAACGTCAAGGACAAGTACGCCAAGGGCGTGCAGCTGCAGGAGTTCGGCAAGTACTCCGACTGCCTCACCCCGCTGACCAACGGCAGCCTCGACGCGATGACCACCGACGACATCATCCTGGCCGGCTACGCCGCGCAGCAGGCGGGCAAGCTCAAGCTGGTCGGCAAGGGCTTCTCGGACGAGAAGTACGGCATCGGCCTGAAGAAGGACGACAAGGAAGCCCAGGCCGCCATCAACAAGGCCATCCAGCAGATGCAGTCCAGCGGTGAGTGGAAGAAGGCGCTGGAGAGCACGGTCGGCCCGTCGGGCTACAAGATCCCGGACCCGCCGGCGATCACCGAACTGTAAATCCTCCTCATGACTTCGGGGGCACCCCTCGCGGGTGTCCCCGAAGCTTTGGGCGGCAAGGAGTTCCATGTTTGACTTCCTGAGCGAGTACGACCTGCTCGGAGCCTTCTGGACGACGGTGCGGCTGTCGTTCTTCTCGGCGATCGGCTCGCTCGTGTGGGGCACGATCCTGGCAGCCATGCGGGTCAGCCCAGTGCCGATCATGCGCGCGTTCGGCACGGTTTACGTGAACGTCATCCGTAACACCCCGCTGACCGTGCTGATCCTGTTCACGTCTCTCGGCCTGTCGTACACGCTGGGCGTGCAGCTGGCCGCGCAGGACTCACCGACTTCGCTGGCGGACAACTCGTTCCGGCTGGCTGTGCTCGGATTCATCGTCTACACCTCGACGTTCGTCTGTGAGGCGATGCGATCGGGCATCAACACCGTGCCGGTCGGCCAGGCCGAGGCGGCACGGGCGCTAGGCCTGACGTTCATCCAGGTGCTGGGGATCATCGTGCTGCCGCAGGCGTTCCGGTCGGTGATCGCACCGCTCGCGAGCGTGCTCATCGCGCTGATCAAGAACACCACGGTCGCCGCGGTCATCGGCGTCGGTGAGGCCGCGCTGTTGATGTCGGAGATGGTGGAGAACGAGTCCGACTCGCTCTTGCTGGTCTTCCTCGTCTTCGCGATCGGCTTCGTGATCCTGACCCTGCCGGTCGGTCTGCTGCTTGGCTGGGTCGCCAAGAAGGTTGAGGTCAAGCGATGAGCGCCCCGTCCGTCCTCTACGACGCTCCCGGGCCGAAGGCGAAGGTCCGCAACAACATCATCAACGTGGTGTTCGTTCTGGTGCTGCTGTGGGTGGCCTATCTCGTCTACAGTGGATTCGACGAGAAGGGCCAGTGGGCAGGCGCGCTGTGGAAGCCCTTCATCGAATGGTCCACTTGGGACCAGTTCATCATCCCCGGCCTGCTGGACACCTTGAAAGCCGCCGCGCTGGCGATCGTGATCGCCTTGCCGATCGGTGCACTGCTGGGCATCGGGCGGCTGTCGGAGCACAAGTGGATCAGCGTCCCGGCCGGCGTGATCGTGGAGTTCTTCCGCGCGATCCCGGTGCTGTTGTTGATGGTGTTCGCCGCGGAGCTGTACGCGGGCTACACGGACATCGACGCGGAGATCCGGCCGTTGTTCGCGGCGGTGACGGGTTTGGTGCTGTACAACGCTTCCGTTCTCGCTGAGGTGTTCCGGGCGGGCATCAACGCCCTGCCCAAGGGCCAGAGCGAGGCCGCACAGGCGCTGGGCATGCGCAGGACCCAGGTGATGACGAACATCCTGCTGCCGCAGGCGGTCACCCTGATGCTGCCCGCCATCGTCAGCCAGCTCGTCGTCGTGCTGAAGGACACCGCCCTGGCCGGTCAGCTGACCGTTGGTTACACGGAACTGATCCGTACCTCGGGTGGGATCACCGGTAACTTCTCCAACACCATCCCGACCCTGATCGTGGTCGCGACGATCTACATCGTGCTCAACATGCTGCTGAGCCTGCTCGCCAGCAAACTGGAGCAACGCCTGTCCCGCCGCAACCGTCCCACCAGGGGCGTCAAGGCGGACAAGATCGAACAAGTCGCCGTCCACATCGGAACCGACGCCGACGCGGGCGGACCAGCCCGATAGTCAGCCTTTCTCGAAACGGCCCCGCTCGCTGGAGCGGGGCCGTTTCTTTTGTGCGTTTCACTGGGTGGACCGCGAAGCGACCAGTCGTACACCACGCGTGCTCTAATTCGCAGATGCGCTCCAAAACCCGGGACAAGGTGCTCAAAGCCGCGAGAGACCTGTTCAACGAGCAGAGCACGGCCGCGGTGAGCATCGACGACATCGCGGCCGCGGCCAGGGTCAGCGATCTGCACGCCCATTTCCGGGACAAGCAGGAGATCATCCGGGCGCTGTTCGACGAGTACATCCACGCGTTGGACGGCGACTGGCGGCCGGCCAAGGAGCCCGCCAAGAACATCGCCATGGTGGTCAAGAACCTCGCCGAGCTCAACAAAATGCGCTGGGAGTACCGGTTCGTCAACCGTGAACTGATCCTGCTGGCGCGTGCCGACAGCCGAATACGGGCCGCCTACCAGGCGACCTACGAGCGGAGATTCAGCGAGCTGCGCGTACTGGTCCAGCAGATGGTCCTGCAAGATCTGGTCCGGGTGCCGCGGCTGCCGCGAACCATCGACGACCTGCTGATGAACGTGTGGCTGATCTCCGACAGCTGGTTCTCGCACATGGAGCTCACTGGCGATCCCACGGATCCGGACCACGCCGATCGAGTGAACGACGTCCTCATGGTCACCCTTGAGCCGTACTTGACCCACCAGGGCAGGGAACTGTTCGAGAAGTTCGCTCAATAGTGTGCGGCGATGGCTTCGGCGAGTCGGGCTGCCGGTTCGCTGAGCGGGTTGCGCAGCCACGCCAGCACTGTTCGCCGGATTTCGCTGGAACCGCCACGAACGTCAACGATCCGCACGCCCGGCGGCACGACCGGTGCGAGCGAGTCGGACACAGTCGTGATGCCGCATCCGGCGGCGACCATGCTCAGTTTGGCAAGCCAGTCACGCGCGGCGTGAGCGATCCGCGGTCGTTCGTCCAACCCTGGCCACACCCCCATCTCGGTCGCGGACGCGCTGGCGATCCATACCTGATCGTGTAGTTCGTCGATATCGACCGAGTCCCTGCTGCCGAACGGATGCGTGGCAGGAACGGCGAGCCGCAGGCTGCGTTCGGCCATAACCCGCGTCCGGAATGCCGGGGTCTCGGTGTCGAACGGACGGAACGGCGGTGCGGCGGCAAGCAATGCGAGGTCGATAGTGCCTGCGCGCAGTGCTCTCACCAGATTGTGTGTACCTCCTTCCCTAGTGAGCACAGTGATCGCCGGATGAGTTCTTCTCAAGGCGGAAATCGCTTGCGGCACCACGACAGCGCCCGCCGTGGGAAACCAGCCGAGCCGGACGGTTCCGCCCTCGGCGGGCAGTCCGGCGAGTTCCCGCCCGGTCGCGTCGATCTGGTCGAGCACGATCGCCGCTCTTCTGAGCACCACATGCCCTGCCGGTGTGAGCTGTACACCATCGTGTCGTCTTTCCAGCAGCTGTGTCTTGGCGACCCGTTCAAGCGACGCGATCTGCCGTGACACAGCCGATTGTGTGTAGCCGAGGGCGTTCGCCGCGGCGGTGAGCGTGCCCCGCTCGGCGACCTCGCGAAAGACCCGCAGGGCGACCAGTGACACGTCCATGAAGTCCATGACTATTACGCATACCAGGTCTGCGTAACTTTCGTTGGTCGCATGGCTCGGCGCGGCATAGCGTCAAGGACATGATCGCTTTAGTCACCGGAGCCAACCAGGGAATCGGGTTCGCGCTCGTCGAGGAACTCGCCGCGCGCCTTGGCGAAGACGACCGGATTCTGTTGACCGGACGTAATCCCGAACGAGTCGCGAAGGCCGCCGCGCAGATCGGCGGTCAGGTAGAAGGCCGGGTGCTGGATGTCACGGACGCGGACGCCGTGGCGAAAATGGCGGCTGAGCTCGGCGCGGTCGACATCGTGTTTTCCAACGCGATCGGCCCGCTCACCCCGGACCGGCCACAGTCCGAGCAGGTCGACGAATTCGTCGCGGTGGCCAACGGCGGAACGCACGCGATGCTTCGCTCGTTCGGGCCGATTCTGCGGCCAGGCGGGCGGTTCATCGTGGTCGCCAGCGCACTGGGCACAGTGGATTACCTCGATCCGGAACTGCGTCCGTTGTTCGACAACGTTTCGCTCGATCAGGTGGAAGACGCGGTCGCCAGCTGGGTGGCCGAGATCCACGCGGGCACCGCGGACCAGTGGCCACAGTGGATCAACATTCCATCCAAAGTGGCACAAGTGGCCGCGGTCCGCGCTGTAGCCGCACAGCGACGCGAAAAGGACATCGCGGATGGCACGCTCGTCGCCGCGATCTGCCCAGGCCTTGTTGACACGCGGGCCTCTCGGCCGTGGTTCGACGCCATGGACAAAGCACTGACACCTGCCGAAGCAGCACGGCGCGTGCTCAACTTCGTGCTCGCGGACTTCGACCCAGCGATGTACGGCGAACTCGTGCAGTTCGGCAGGGTCCTTCCCTGGCACGGCAAGGAGAAGAAATCATGATCAAGACACCGTTCGGATTCACCACAACCGCAGCAGAAGCAGTCTCAGGCATCGATCTGACAAGCCGCCGCGCGGTGGTCACCGGCGCGGCGTCCGGTATCGGCGTAGAAACCGCGCGTGCGCTCGCTTCTGCTGGCGCCGAAGTCACCTTGGCCGTCCGAGACACCAACGCAGGCGCTCTGACAGCCAAGGACATCACAGCAACGACAGGCAATGAAGCTGTCCACGTCGCCCCGCTGGACCTTACCGACCTGGCGTCGGTCACCGCCTTCACGGACACCTGGGACGGCCCACTACACATTCTGGTGAACAACGCGGGCGTGATGGCATCACCCGCGACATTCACCCCACAGGGTTGGGAACTGCAGTTCGCGACCAACCACCTCGGCCATTTCGCGCTGACCACCGGTCTGCACGCCGCCCTGGCCGCGGAGGGCGCCCGGATCGTCGTGGTCAGCTCCAGCGGCCACATGCTGTCACCCGTGATCTTCGACGACCTGCACTTCGCCTTCCGCCGCTACGACCCATGGCTCGCGTACGGCCAGTCCAAGACCGCGAACGTGCTGTTCGCCGTCGAAGCGACCCGAAGGTGGGAAACCGACGGCATCACCGCCAACGCCCTGATGCCCGGAGCGATCCTCACCAACCTCCAACGGCACATCGGCGGCGGTGGCTCAGGACAAATTCCGCCCGAACTGATGAAAACGCCACAGCAAGGCGCAGCCACGTCAGTCGTGCTCGCCACGTCACCATTGCTGGAAGGCATCGGCGGCAAGTACTTCGTCGACTGCAACGAGACACCACTGGTGGACAAGCGCCCGGACGTGCCGATGCAGGGAGTGGCGCGGTACGCGGTGGAGGCGGCCAATGCCGAGCGGCTGTGGAATCTCTCCGAGGAGATGTGTCGATCCGAGCTTCGCTCGTTCGTGTAGAGGTCGAGCAGCCTCAACGAAATCGTGGTGGACGGCCGGGGAAACGTCGACGCGAACGAAGTCCCAGGCTGGTCGTCGCCTGCCCGGCGCAGGAAGGCAGGCGCAGCCCAGCGCCCGGGTGCAGGACGGCTAAGACCCGGCGCGGTCTAGGGCCGTGGCGAAGATAGGTCGCCGCCTGCCCGGCACACGAGGGCACGCCCAGCCCAGCCCCGGTGCAAGACGGCTAAGACCCGACGCGGCCTTGGGCCGTGGCGAAGATAGGTCGCCGCCTGCCCCCGGCACCGTTGCCAGGAGCAGGCGACGGGGTGATCAGCTCTTCTTCGACGAACGCCGGAACAGCTTGTTGCCCAGCCACACGACCGGGTCGTACCGCTTGCCCGCCACTCGTTCCTTCATCGGGATGAGCGCGTTGTCGGTGATCTTGATGTGTTCCGGGCAGACCTCGGTGCAGCACTTGGTGATGTTGCAGTAGCCGAGGCCGTGCTCGTCCTGCGCGGCGTCGCGGCGGTCCGCGGTGTCGAGCGGGTGCATCTCCAGCTCGGCCACGCGCATCAGGAACCGCGGACCGGAGAAGGCTTCCTTGTTCTCCTCGTGGTCACGCACGACGTGGCACGTGTTCTGGCACAGGAAGCACTCGATGCACTTGCGGAACTCCTGCGAGCGCTCGACGTCCACCTGCTGCATCCGGTACTCGCCCGGCTTGAGGTCCGGCGGCGGCGTGAACGACTGCACCTCACGTGCCTTGGTGTAGTTGAACGACACGTCCGTCACCAGGTCGCGGACCACCGGGAACGTCCGCATCGGCGTCACGGTGATCACTTCGTCCTCGGCGAAGGTCGACATCCGCGTCATGCACATCAGCCGCGGTTTGCCGTTGATCTCCGCCGAACACGATCCGCACTTGCCCGCCTTGCAGTTCCAGCGAACTGCGAGATCGGGTGCTTGTGTGGCCTGCAGCCGGTGAATGATGTCGAGGACGACCTCGCCCTCGTTCACCTCGATGACGTAGTCCCGCAGCTCGCCGGACTCGTCGTCGCCCCGCCACACCCGGAATTGCGCTTTGTAACCCATGTCAGGCTTTCCTTCCCGGGTGCGCGGCCAGCTCCTCGTCGGTGTAGTACTTCTCCAGCTCGCCGATCTCGAAGAGCTCGAACAGCTCCTGGCGCATCGCCACCTGCGGCTTCTCGGTCACGTCGATGCCGGGCACCACCCCGTCGCCGGACGCGATCGAGCAGACCAGGAGCTTGTTGCGCCAGTTCGCGTTCATCGACGGATGGTCGTCACGCGTGTGCCCGCCCCGGCTCTCCTCGCGCATCAGGGCAGCCTTGGCGACGCACTCGCTCACCATCAACATGTTGCGCAAGTCGATGGCCAAATGCCAGCCCGGGTTGAACTGGCGGTGCCCCTCGACGACCACGTTGCGGATGCGCCCCTTGAGCTCTTCGAGCTTGTCCAGCGCCTGCCGCATCTCACCGGCCTTGCGGATGATGCCGACCAGGTCGTTCATCGACTGCTGCATCTCGCTGTGCAGCGTGTACGGGTTCTCCTCGACCCCGTCACCCGCCGGGTCGAACGGTGCCACGGCCATCTTCGCCGCCTCGTCCACATCGGACTGTGCGATCGACGGGCGGGCCGACAGCCCTTCGATGTAGTCGGCGGCACCCGCACCGGCGCGACGGCCGAACACCAACAAGTCCGACAAAGAGTTGCCGCCCAAGCGGTTCGAGCCGTGCATGCCGCCCGCGACCTCACCGGCCGCGAACAGGCCGGGCACGGTGGCCGCGGCGGTGTCCGGGTCGACCTCGACGCCACCCATCACGTAGTGGCAGGTCGGCCCGACCTCCATCGGCTCGGCGGTGATGTCGACGTCCGCCAGTTCCTTGAACTGGTGGTGCATCGACGGCAGTCTGCGCCGGATCTCCTCGGCGGGCATCCGGCTGGAGATGTCGAGGAACACGCCGCCGTGCGGGGAACCACGGCCCGCCTTGACCTCCGAGTTGATCGCACGGGCGACCTCGTCGCGCGGCAACAGGTCCGGTGTGCGCCGGTTGTTGTCCGGGTCGGTGTACCAGCGGTCGGCTTCTTCCTCGTTGTCGGCGTACTTGTCCTTGAACACCTCGGGGATGTAGTCGAACATGAAGCGCTTGCCGTCGGAGTTGCGCAGCACGCCACCGTCACCGCGAACGCCTTCGGTGACAAGGATTCCCTTGACGCTCGGCGGCCAGACCATGCCGGTCGGGTGGAACTGGATGAACTCCATGTTGATCAGCGTCGCGCCCGCGCGCAGCGCCAGCGCGTGGCCGTCGCCGGTGTACTCCCACGAGTTCGACGTGACCTTGAAGGACTTGCCGATCCCGCCGGTGGCCAGCACGATCGCAGGCGCCTCGAACAGGATGAACCGCCCCGACTCACGCCAGTAGCCGAACGCACCGGCGATCCGGTCGCCGTCCTTGAGCAACTCGGTGACCGTGCACTCCTGGAAGACCTTGATCTTCGCCTCGTAGTCGCCGGTCTCCTTGTGGTCTTCCTGTTGCAGCGACACGATCTTCTGCTGCAGCGTGCGGATCAGCTCGAGGCCGGTCCGGTCACCGACGTGCGCCAGCCTCGGGTACTCGTGCCCACCGAAGTTGCGCTGTGAGATCCGGCCGTCCTTGGTGCGGTCGAACAACGCGCCGTAGGTCTCCAGCTCCCAGACGCGGTCCGGGGCCTCCTTGGCGTGCAGTTCGGCCATCCGCCAGTTGTTCAGGAACTTCCCGCCACGCATGGTGTCGCGGAAGTGCACCTGCCAGTTGTCGTTGCTGTTCACGTTGCCCATGGAGGCGGCCACGCCGCCCTCGGCCATCACCGTGTGGGCCTTGCCGAACAAAGACTTGCAGACCACGGCGGTACGCAGACCGCGTTGCCGGGCCTCGATGGCGGCTCGCAGACCGGCTCCGCCGGCCCCGATCACGACGACGTCGTACGTGTGCCGCTCGACCTGGGTCATTTACTTCCTCTTTCTCAAACGAAGCGCAGGTCGGAGATCGCACCACTGGCAACAAGCATCACGTACAGGTCGGTGAGCATCAACGTGCCGAGAGTGATCCATGCCAACTGCATGTGCCGGACATTCAGCTTGGACACGAAAGTCCAGAACTTGTACCGGATCGGATGGGCGGAGAAGTGCTTGAGCCTACCGCCGGCGATGTGGCGGCAGGAGTG
The DNA here is from genome assembly GCA_000720375.1 of Rhodococcus rhodnii. Classification (GTDB taxonomy): domain Bacteria; phylum Actinomycetota; class Actinomycetes; order Mycobacteriales; family Pseudonocardiaceae; genus Kibdelosporangium. Next base: position 63,242 of record JOAA01000010.1, read on the forward strand.
ACAGGACAACGTGTACGCCCACAACATGATCACGTTGACCAGAAGGATGACGTTGCCAAGACCCATCCCGAACCCGCCCTCCGGCGAGTGGAACGCGACGATGGCGTCATAGGTGTTGATGACCGCGACAAGGGCTGCCACATAGAAGAAGTAGCGGTGCACGTTCTGCAGAATCAGCGGGAACTTGGTCTCACCCGAGTACTTCGCGTGCGGCTCGGCCACCGCGCACGCGGTCGGCGACTGCCAGACCGAGCGGTAGTACGCCTTGCGGTAGTAGTAGCAGGTGAGCCGGAAGCCCAGCAGGAACGGCAGGGCGAGGAAACCCATCGGGATCCAGCCGGGCAACTCGCCTATCCACTCGCCAAAGTGCGCTGAGCCCGGTACGCACGACTCGCTGATGCACGGCGAGTAGAACGGCGTCAGGTAGTGGTAGTCGTTGACCCAGTACCACTCGCCCATGAATGACCGGACGGTCGCGTAAATGACGAACGTCGCCAGGCCGAGATTGGTGATCAGCGGCGGGAGCCACCACCGGTCGGTGCGCAAACTGCGCACCGGGATCCGCGCCCGGCCCGGCGCGTTGATTCCAGCGGTCATCTGTCCTCAGTTCGGGTGTTGACTTCTTTGTCTAGTCGTCGTGGCGCACGTACTCGTCGTCGGCCCGGAACATCTCGCGGTCGTACGGGGTGTCCGGCACGACCACGACTTCGTGCTCGGAAACCTGTGGGCGGCGCGGTTGGGGGGTGTCCGGCTCGCTGCGGAAGTCGCACGTGTCGATATCCAGCCGCTCGACGTCGTTGACGAGCCTGCGCACGGCGGGGATGTCGCCGTACTTGGCTCGCAACTCACCCACAGCCGCCTTGACCTGCCCGATGGCACGCTGCAGCTCCGTGATGTCGCTCATCGACATGACTCGACTCCTTCACCGTCCAGAAACACACGCCAGCTACCTCGAGTGCGTCCTGATCGGCCTGAACACGCCTTCGGGCCGGTGGTGGTGGACGCCCTCATGCCGCCGACTGTGCCGCGCCGGTGACCTTGTGACAAGTACCACAGGACATGATCCGCTCTGTGACCGGCCCAACACCCGTCCGGCTCGCGCTGAATCGTTTTCTGTGTCCGATGTCACCAGCGCATCCACGCTGGTCTGTTCGAGTGAAGGACGCCCGATCTGACCCAGAGTGAACGAGAGGCGCCGTAGCGTACGAGGCTTACCGTCCGATATCGATGCGTTCAGCGTTTGTCACCGGGGGATGCCCGCGATCGGGCACGGGGGTGAGACATGGCTGATGCCGAGCGGAAAACGACGTTCCGTGAGGTGTTCCGGTTAGCCGAGTTTCGTGCGGTGTGGGTCGCTGATCTGCTGTCCGTGGCAGGCGATCAGGTCACCAGGGTCGCGCTGGCCGTTCTGGTGTACGCGAAGACCGGGTCGGCGGCGCTGACAGCGCTCACGTACGCGCTGACGTTCCTGCCGGCACTGGCAGGTCCGTTGCTGGGCGGGTTCGCGGATCGCTACTCCAGGCGCAACGTCATGATCGTCACGAACTCGGCGCGCGCGGTTCTGGTGGCCGTGATGGCGATCCCTGATCTGCCGTTGCCTGCGCTCTACGCGTTGCTCATCGTGGTGCAGCTGATGGCCGCGCCACACGACGCCGCTCGTGGCGCGTTGCTGGCGGACATCCTGGACGGCGATCGGCTCGTCGTCGGCAACAGCGCACGCAACGTGACCAATCAGCTCGCGCAGATGGCTGGCTTCGCGTTCGGTGGTGGCTTGGCCGCGCTCATCAACCCACACGTCGCATTGCTGGTGGACGCAGCCAGTTTCACGCTCGCCGCCTTGCTCGTCGCTGTTGGCGTTCGCTCGCGACCTGCTGCCGCGACTGCGGGCAGCGACGGTCCGTCGTTATGGCAGTCCACACGGCAAGGCCTGCGGCTTGTGGCCGGCGACGGCCGGCTGCGAGTGCTGGCCGTCCTGGCGTGGATGATCGGCTTGTCAGTGGTGCCAGAAGGCCTGGCCGTGCCGTACGCCGCCGAAATAGGCGCGAGTCCCGCGGCTGTGGGGCTGTTGCTGGCCGCCGATCCGCTGGGAATGGCGATCGGCGCCTTCGTACTCGGCCGGTTCGTGCGTCCTGAACGCCGAGTCCGTCTGATGGGCCCGCTCGCCGCCGCGGCCGGCATCCCGCTGCTTGTCTGCGCCACCAAGCCGGATCTGATCCTCTCGATGGCGCTGTTCGCCCTCTGTGGTGCGTGCGCCGCGTATCTCGTCGTGGTCGGCGCGGTCTGGGCTCGCATCGTCCCCGACCGAATGCTCGGTCAGGCGATGAGCCTGTACTTGTCCGGCATCCTCGCGTCCCAGGGCATCGCGATCGCGCTGACCGGACTGCTCGCCGCCCGGATCGGTTCAGCGGACACCATCGCGGTCACCGGCGTCGTCTGTCTGGTGATCGGCCTGGGGGCTGCCTTGGCTTGGCGCCGCAACGACAGCCCGGCCAAATCACCCAATGAGGCTGCATGACTGTCATCCACCGCGATTGCGCATCGCCGCCTCCTCATGTGTCACCGGATAGTGCCGACCACACTTCGACCCAAACTCTGACACAGTGTCGGCTCGATGTGGGGATGGACTCAAGGTCCATCCGTGGGCGAAATGTCTGAGGGGCACAGAAGACTGGTCCAGGTCGCACCGGCCGGGGTGGTCTACTTCTGGGCAACGATGCTCGCCACAGCGGCGGTGCTGGCCGTCGCGACCGTGCTGCAGCCGATCGCCTCGATCGACCTCGCCCGTGCCGGGTTGCTGACCGGAATGGCCCTGGTGCACGCCGAAGCGGCACGCACCGTCGAGCAGGTCAGGCGCCGTGACGACGCCGCGGCCCACATCGACCTCAACTCGACGTGGACCATCGCGGCAGCACTCGTCCTGCCGTTGCCGCTGACCGCGGTGATCATCGTGGTCATCTACACGCACGTGTGGTTTCGCGTGCGCCGGACGCCGCTCTTCCGCAGGATCTTCAACGTCGCGATGTACATCCTCGCGGCAGGTGCCGCGAGCGCGGTGCTCAACCTGTTGGGCCCCACGCCGATTCCCGAGCTGATGTCCGGTCCATCTGGCGCGCTCCTCGTCGTGGCCGCGACCGCGGCGTACACCGTGACGAACCTCCTCGTGCTGTTCGGCTGGCTCGCGTTGAGCCGGATGATCCCCAATCCGCACAAAACGGCGCTGGGCAACAAGAGCGACAACGCGCTGGAGGTCGCGACGCTCTGCTTCGGTGTGTTCGTCGCGGTGATGTTGCACGACTATCCCCTGCTGCTGCCTGTGAGCCTGCCGTTGATCCTCGTGCTGCACCGCAACGTGCTGATCCGGCAACTGGAAGAGGACGCACGCACCGACGCCAAGACGATGCTGTTGAACGCGACAGCGTGGACGGACTCAGCACGCAATGAGCTCATCCGGGCCGATCGACGCGGCGAGGACGCCGGCGTCCTGGTGCTGGACCTCGACCTGTTCAAGCGGGTCAACGACACGTACGGGCATCTGGCAGGCGACGAGGTGCTCAAACAGTTCGCCGCGACACTGCGCGCCGAGGTGCGCACCACCGATCTCGTGGGCCGGTTCGGCGGCGAGGAGTTCGTTGTGCTGTTGCCGGACAGCTCCACGGCTCACAGTGTGGGAATCGGCGAGCGGATCCGGCAGCGTGTCGAAAAGCTCACAGTCTCTGTCCAGACCGGCGACGAGCGGCCGATAGTCGAGGGTCTCTCTGTGTCCATCGGCGTCGCCCAGTTCCCGGCGCACGGACAGAACCTCGACGAGCTGCTCAGTGCCGCGGACAAGGCGCTTTACGCCGCGAAGTCGAGCGGCCGCAATCAAGTGCGCATCCCGGAGTTCAACTCCCCGTAACTGGATCGATACCGCGATCCAGCCGACCAGGGGAAGCCAAACGTCTCGGATTCACCCCTGAACTCACCCCGATTTTTCTTAATCGATTTTGATCCGCGGGCCCCGGCTGGCTACGTTGTGCCTTGTCAGCACCGTGTGCGACGCCAGCGTTGCCGTCATCACCGATCGGGAGGCCGCAGTGCACACGAAGCTCCACCGCGTCGTCGGCGATGTCACGCAACGTATCGCCGAACGCAGTGCGCGTACCCGTCAGGCGTATCTGGACCGGGTACGTGGCATGGCGACCGACGGGCCCGCGCGGGCCGGGATGGCCTGCAGCAACCTCGCGCACGGCTTCGCCGCGTGCGAAGGCGCGGACCGGGTCGCCGTGCGGGGATTGACCAAACCAGGCGTGGCGATCGTGTCGTCGTACAACGATCTGCTCTCCGCCCACCAGCCGTTGCACGAGTACCCGGACTGGCTGAAGGACTCAGTGCGCGAGGTAGGCGGCGTCGCGCAGTTCGCAGGCGGCGTGCCAGCGATGTGCGACGGCATCACACAAGGCCGCGCGGGCATGGAACTCTCGCTGTTCAGCCGGGAAGTCATCGCGATGGCCACGGCGATCGCGCTGTCACACGAGATGTTCGACGGCGCGTTGTTGCTCGGCGTGTGCGACAAGATCGTGCCGGGGTTGTTGATCGGCGCGCTGTCGTTCGGGCATCTGCCGTCGATCCTGGTGCCGGCCGGGCCGATGACGTCCGGTCTGCCGAACAAGGAGAAGGCGCGCGTCCGGCAACTGTTCGCCGAAGGGCTCGCCACTCGCGAAGAGCTGCTCGCCGCCGAGTCAGCGTCCTATCACGGCCCCGGGACCTGCACGTTCTACGGCACGGCCAACTCCAACCAGATGGTTGTCGAGGTGATGGGCCTGCATCTGCCGGGCGCGAGTTTCGTGCACCCGCACACTCCGCTGCGGCGCGCGCTCACCGAAGAAGCCGGCCGCCAGATCGTTCGACTGACCCAAACGCGAGGACAGTACACGCCGATCTCCGAGATCGTGGACGAGAAGTCGATCGTGAACGGCGTCGTCGCACTGCTCGCGACCGGCGGTTCGACCAACCACACGCTGCACCTGCCCGCGATCGCCGCGGCCGCGGGAATCCAGCTGACGTGGGACGACTTCGCCGACCTGTCGGCGGTGGTGCCGTTGCTGGCGCGCGTGTACCCGAACGGCAGCGCGGACATCAACCACTTCCACGCCGCCGGCGGTGTGCAGTTCCTGGTCAACACGCTGCTGGACGCAGGCCTGCTGCACCGGGACGTCAAGACGGTCGCGGGCGGCAGCCTGGACCTGTACCGGCAGGAACCCGTGCTGGAGAACGGAAAACTCATCTGGCGCGACGGAGCGACGGAAAGCCTCGACACCGAAGTGCTGCGGGGTGTGGACGACCCGTTCGAGCCGGACGGCGGCCTGCGGATGCTGTCGGGCAACCTCGGCCGTGCGGTGATCAAGGTGTGCGCGGTTCAGCACGAGAACTGGCTCGTCGAGGCGCCGGCGCGCGTCTTCGAATCGCAGGAAGAGCTTTCCGCCGCCTTCAAAGCGGGTGAACTCAACCGCGATGTCGTTGTGGTTGTGCGCAACCAGGGCCCCAAGTCGAACGGAATGCCGGAGCTGCACGGATTGACGCCCGCTTTGGGAGCGTTGATGGACCGCGGCCACAAGGTCGCGTTGGTGACCGACGGGCGGATGTCCGGTGCGTCCGGGAAGGTCCCCGCAGCGATCCAAGTTTCACCCGAATCGGTGGCAGGCGGACCGCTGGCCCGGTTGCGGGACGGCGACGTGATCCGGCTCGACGCCGAACACGGCAGGCTGGACATCCTGGCAGACCCGGCGGAATTCGCGGCGCGGTCCATAGTGGAGGTTCCACGGCCGGCGTGGGAAGGCACTGGACGGGAGTTGTTCGGCGCCTTGCGTGGTGCGGTGGGCCCAGCCGAGCACGGAGCCACGGTGTTCGGTGGATTGTCGACTTCGATTGGGGATCTGGTGTGACGACCAACAGCGCGGACGAATTGCTCGACCTGTCGCCGGTGATCCCGGTGGTGGTGATCGACGACGTGGAGCATGCGGTCCCGGTCGCCGAAGCACTGCTGGCCGGCGGGGTTCCGCTGATCGAGCTGACCCTGCGTACGCCGGTCGCGATCGAGGGAATCCAGCGTATCCACAAGGAAGTCCCCGACATCCTGGTCGGCGCGGGCACGGTGGTGACAGCGACGCAGGCCGCACAAGCCGTCGACGCGGGCGCCTCCTTCCTAGTGACCCCAGGTTCAACCGAAAGTGTGGTCGACGCCTGCGCGGACACCGGATTGCCTTTCCTGCCAGGGGTAAGCACGGTGACCGAAGCCATGCGAATGGCTGAACGTGGACTGACCGCGTTGAAGTTCTTCCCCGCCGAAGCCTCCGGTGGCGTCGACTACCTGAAGTCGCTCGGCGGCCCGCTGCCTGGGCTGCGCTTCTGCCCCACCGGCGGCATCTCCGCCGACACAGCGCCCGACTACCTGGCCCTGCCGAACGTCGGCTGCGTTGGCGGCTCCTGGCTCGTACCGAAATATGCGTTGTCGCACAACGACTTCAATCGCGTCAAAGTCCTGGCGAAGGCGACTGCCGCACTGCGTGCCTAAAGCCGGTTCTGGTTTGTCCGGAACCTCCGCTCCTCCGGCGCCGTCCTACTGATGGCATCGAGGAGGGGACATGGGAACGGGCTATGCAGTCATCATCGACGAGATCCGGCGTGCGTCGACGGCAGCCGACGACGCGGCGGAGATCGCGAGCAAAGTCGATGTGGCCGGCGCGATCGGTCCAGTTGGCCAGGCCTTGCCCGGGTCGAAATCAGCCGATTCAGTGAATCGGCTGATGCCCTACTGGAAGAACGAGGTCACGTCGTGGACGGCCGACGCGAAGGCGTATGCCGCCAACCTGTCGTCGGCCGCGGACCGGTACGAGCAGAACGAGCAGGCCGCGGCGGCTGATTTCCGCACCGGCGGCACTCGCGGCGGAATGCGGGCCGAGTGATGGTCAGCTACGGAGATGTCCGCCAATGGCGTGCGACCGCGCTCGATGAGACGATCGGTGTGCTGAACAAACGGGGCGAGGAGCTCCTCGGGATGAGCGACGAGCTCTCCGCGAGCGGAAAACCTGACGGCTGGGTCGGTTCCGGCGCCAACGAGGCCGAACAAGCACGGGCGAAGATCTCCGACCGGATGGAACACGTCGTCGCTGGTGTCGCAGCCGCCCGACGTGCCGTGGCGGATGCCGCGGACTCCGTCACCGTGCTCGAACGTCTAGTGCACGAAACAGACGATCTGGCGAACGCCAACGGATTCACGATCACCAATGAGGGCCAGATCGTTCCACAGGCCAACGCCGGAGACGGCGGGTTCTTCGACCAGATCAGCGTCATGGCCGATCTCGCGAACCGCGTGAACACGATTCTTGAGCGTGCGAACGACGTCGACGTGTTCCTGTCCGGTGTACTCGACAAGATTTCGGGCGGCCAGATCACCGACGGCGGCGCGACGAGTCTGGCGGACGCGAACGCACGGGGAGAGAAACAAGGCAGCCTGCATGACGAGCTGCTGAAGAAGTACAACGTCTCAATCGACCCAGGCGGCATCGTCAGCTATCCGGACGGCGCCCTCGGCTGGGTTCTGGACAAGTTCGGCATCGAGCCGATGGACATGACCGCGGGTGAAGCTGCCCTGCTGGACGACATCGGCCTCGCCGGCACGAAGGACGCGTACGACATTTACAAAACCGCTGTGCACGACGCGGAGAACGTGTTCGACAGGCAAGGACTCACCGACGGGCACTCCGACGCGTTCCGGCACGCCTACTGGAACGCGATGCTGGCCAACCGGTTCGGCCCGGAATGGACCGAGCAGTACACCACCGCGCACGAACGGGTCGGAACGAACAGTGCCGAAGCCGAAGCGATGGATCTGCACAACAACGAGGTCGGCAGGCGGATCGCGGCCGAAAATCCGGACGCGAGCCCGGAGGAGTTGAAAGGCCTGGTCGAGCAGGCGGTGCGGAACGGCGAGATGGTGGTCGTCGGCCCAGACGGGCAACTGGTGCGCAGCAACGAGGTCCCGATGGGCCAGACTGGGCGCGCCGACGGACCGCCTGCCGAGGGCGGTCAGGATCCGAAACCACAAGACAAGTACGAGGACAACACTTCTGGTGGCTACAACCCGGGCAGCGATGGCGACAACTACGGCACGTACGACAACTAGAGCGCTGGTGGCGTTCTTCGTCGCACTCGCGGGATTCCTGACCGCCGCGTGCGGCACGGACGGAGGGGAAAAGTTGACCAAGGACGAGAACCTGTCGAAGCAACTGGCGGACCTGCGGCAGAAAGGCGGGTCGGTGCTGCTGCGCGACCTGACCGGCGGCGACTGGGACAAGGTCTACATCTCGCCGGAGCCGGCAAGCCGTGACCTTGTGGAGAAAGAAGTGGGTGCGAAGGTGGACATGGAAGACGTGTTCATCCAGCGCGGGAACATCCTGGTCTTCATGAAGGACGGCGCGGTGCAACGCGCCACCTTCATCACACCGAACCTGCTGCGTGACGGCACCTACGGCGCGGACGTGAAGCTGGAAGCGGCAGGCGGGACAGCGTTGATCAAGGTGAGCTCGTCGAACTGAAGCTCACTCCAGGGTGTCCAGGAGATCGGTTCCTTCACCGAAACCGGCGAGTTCGTCCCTGACAACCCGGTAAGCCAAGCCCTGCGAGTAGCCCTTGCGAGCGAGCACGCCGACCAGGCGCCGGATCTTGGTCTGCTGGTCAGCGGACCGCATGGACGGCAGCTTCTTGCGTACCAGCTGACGTGCCCGCTCCTCCTCGGCCTCTTCGTCGACAGCGGCAACAGCCTCGGCGGCTGTGTCGTTGTCGACTCCCCGACGACGAAGCTCGACGCTCAAAGCCTTACGTCCCATGCCCTGATAGGTGTGCCGGGAGCGGACCCACATCTCAGCGAAGGCCTTGTCATCGATCAGCCCGACCTCATCGAGCCGGCCAAGCACCTGCTCAGCAACCTCGGGCGCGATCTCCTTACGCAACAAAGCCTTGTACAACTCGGCACGAGTCCGAGGCCGAGCAGTGAGCAAAGTCAGGCAGATGTCCTTGGCATGAGCTTCCGGATCCCGGTCAACCTCAGCGGCCTTGCGCGAACGGCGTTCCTCACCCGCACCTGCGTCCGAACCACCCCGGCGCCGCCGAGTTGTTGCCCTGCGATTCCGAAGATCGGTAACGGCGTTGTCCGTGCCCGAATTGCTGTCAGCACCCAGATCAGTGTCGGTGACCGGCCGCCGCCGAGCCTGGGACTTAGGCTGCGCGACGCCATCCTCGCGCGGTCGCTGCGGCTTAGTACGACTGCTGGCCTGACACTGTTGAGAAACCTGAGCCATCCGCGCACGCAAATCCGCCAGCCGAGCATCTTGGGAAGACTGCGCATCCGTTGACTGAGATCGCCTGTTGTCCTCCGCACGCGGCGCCTGCAACTCAGCATGATCAGCAGCCTGAGCCTGTTCCGCCGCCTGGGCCGCGCCCAGATCTGTCAGCCGTGTGTCCCGCGAAGACCGTGCGTCGCGAGCCTGCGAGCGCACGGGGTCCTCATCCGACCCTCGCAGCTCAGCACGATCGATACCCTGAGGCCGCCCTGCCACCTGAGACATCCGGGCACGCAAGTCTTCCAGCGCAGTATCCCGAGAAGGTCGCGCGTCGCGGGAGCGAGACGGCGCAGCATCCTCCTCACCCGACCGCCTAGCACCTTCCTCACGCGGTCCTCGCGGCTCGGCAGGATCGACAGCCTGGGGTTGTCCCGACACTTGGGCTATCCGAGCACGAAGATCTGCCAGCCGAGCGTCCCGAGGAGGCCTCGCGTCCTGAGGCGCAGGCCGTGCCTCGAAAGTCTCAGCCGTCCAGTTGCTGAGCTCAGCCGATTCCGGCGAGGCCTCAGCTGCCTGGGATGTCAGGCGTGTCCTTACAGCCCTCGACGCGAAGTCGCTTGAACCGGACTCGGTCGTGCGGGATTCGCCTGAGCTGGATTCAGACGAGCTGGGCTTGGGGTGGGCATCCCGCCCGGCCTTCGGCGCCACGTCTGGTTCCGAAGGCCGGTGAGCGGGATGTGTCGGCGCCGGCGGGTCGGGTTCTTCCCCGGCCCAAGGGTCGATACCCGGTGCCGCCGGTGCCTGGGCTCGCTGGTCCGTCACCCAGTCCTTGAGCCACGTCAGATCGCCAGAATCGTCTGGCATCAGAAGTCGACAGGGGCGGGCGCCGCTTCCTCGGCGTCAAGCTTCGGGCCGATCCCCATCTTGTCCTGGATTCGCTTCTCGATGTCGTTGGCGACGTCCGGGTTCTCCCGCAGGAACCGCCGGGCGTTCTCCTTGCCCTGCCCGAGCTGGTCGCCCTCATAGGTGTACCAGGCACCGGACTTGCGCAGAATGCCCTGGTCGACGCCCATGTCGATGAGCGAGCCCTCACGGCTGACGCCCAGGCCGTAGAGGATGTCGAACTCGGCCTGCTTGAACGGCGGGGCCACCTTGTTCTTGACGACCTTGACGCGGGTGCGGTTACCGACCGGCTCGCCACCGTCCTTCAGCGTCTCGATCCGGCGCACGTCGAGCCGGACCGACGCGTAGAACTTCAGCGCCTTACCACCGGTGGTGGTCTCCGGCGAGCCGAACATCACGCCGACCTTCTCACGCAGCTGGTTGATGAAGATCGCGGTGGTGCCCGAGTTGCTCAGCGCACCGGTGATCTTGCGCAGCGCCTGGCTCATCAGCCGGGCCTGCAGGCCGACGTGGCTGTCGCCCATCTCGCCCTCGATCTCGGCGCGGGGCACAAGGGCCGCGACGGAGTCGATGACCAGGATGTCCAGCGCGCCGGAGCGGATCAGCATGTCCGCGATCTCCAGCGCCTGCTCACCGGTGTCCGGCTGGGAGACCAGCAGCGCGTCGGTGTCCACACCGAGCGCCTTGGCGTACTCGGGGTCGAGCGCGTGCTCGGCGTCGATGAACGCCGCGATGCCGCCTGCCTTCTGCGCGTTGGCCACGGCGTGCAGGGCGACGGTCGTCTTACCGGAGGATTCCGGGCCGTAGATCTCGACGATGCGGCCTCGGGGCAGGCCGCCGATCCCGAGCGCGACGTCCAGCACGATGGAGCCGGTCGGGATGACTTTGATCGGGGCACGCGCCTCTTCGCCGAGACGCATGACCGAGCCCTTGCCGTACTGCTTGTCGATCTGGGCGAGGGCGAGCTCGAGTGCCTTGCCCCGGTCGGGTGCTGCTGGTGCCATCTGATGTCCACCTCGTTGGTTCGAGCGGTCTGTGTCGGAGGAGACGCTACGGGTGGGGACCGACAATTTCGGGGGACCGCCGATCCCGGTGCGCAGCCATCGTAGCGAACACGTGTTCGAGCCGTTCGCGCGACACGCCGTTCAGCGCCTCTCGGGTGGGACTCCGAAGTCGTCGCAGACCGCCCGCCAGATCTCCTTGGGCTCGATGCCCGCCTCGAGCGCCTGGTCGACGGTGCGACCACCGAGCGCGCCGAGCACGTGGTCACGGGCGAGCATCTCGGCGCGGACAGCACCGAACTCGGTGGACATCAGATTGCGAAAGACCGTGGTACGCATCGACGACTAGGTTAGTGAGCGTGGAAGCACCGAGTGGACTTGAGTCGATGGGCCTGACCGTCCTGGCCATCGCCAGCGTGCTCGCCGCGCTGATCACGGTCATCTTCTGGCTGCGAAACAACCGGAGGCGCTGAAGTAAGGTCTGCGCCCGAGGCGAGATCGGAGCGGTGCACACCATGCGTTTCATGATCATCATCAAGTCGGACGAGAAGACCGACGCCGGCAGGGTGCCGTCCGAGGCCGAGTTCACCGCGATGGCGGAGTTCAACCAGGAGATGGCCGACGCGGGCATCCTGGTCGGTGCCGAAGGCCTGCTGGACAGCGGCAAAGGTGCGCGGGTGCACATGTCGGGCGGCAAGACCACGATCACCGACGGCCCGTTCACCGAGTCGAAGGAACTCGTCGCGGGTTTCTGGATGATCAAGGTCGACTCGTTGGAAGAGGCGATCGACTGGGCCAGCCGCGTGCCGAGCCCGCCGGAGATCGAGACCAACCTCGAGGTACGCCAGGTCGTCGACGCCGCCGGGGACTACGCCGAGACGTACACCGAGGAGCTCAAGGAAGGCGAGGACAAGCTCAGGGAGCAGATCGCCGAGAACCAGTGACGCTGTGTTCGGTGAAACTACCCGCTACGGTGAAACCGAGCCCTCGATAGAGCTCCTGCCCGTCAGGTGACGTCTGCAGGACGGCAGCGCCCAGACCCTCGGCACGTGCCGCGAGCAAGGCCGAGAGCGTGATCGCACGCCCGAATCCACGTCGCCGGAAACCGGCCAGCGTCGAGATGTTGTAGATCCCGGCAACCTCATGTGCCAGAAAGGCTTCGGCCGCGCAGACAACCGTGTCACCGACATATCCGACGAAGTACCGAGCCTGGCAAGCCGGATCCAAAGCCGCCACCGCAGCACGTTCGTAGAACCGGATCACACCGGGCGCGGGCGGATCCCAGTTCGCGGCAAGGATTGTGGCGTAGTCCGCGAGTTGCCGCGCGTCACGAACCCGCTCGATCCGCAGCCCGGCCGGAACCTCCAACGCGGGCAACGAGGCCAGGTCCGCGACCATGCCCGGTTCAGGCTCCAGCGCAGGGAAACCGGCCGCCGCGATCCGGTCCGACAAGTTGTCCGGTGTGGACGTCGAATCCACCCACCACGAGAACCGGTCGCCGATCAAGGCGATGGTCCCGGCAACGCGCTTGTCCACAGTGGACTCTGCGAACCGGGTCCCGGTGATGATGTTGAACGTGTCGTCGCCGACGTCGCCGTCCGCGATCACCAGGTCATCGGTCTCGACGACGGTCATCCCCGCGGTCTTGCGGTGCAGGTGGCACGAGTGCTCGGCGAAGTTCGCCGCCATCCGGTCAAGAAGTACCGGGCTGGACATTCTTCTCCCAGTAGGTGGCGATCTCGTCGGGCGTTCCGGCTGAACGCAGCTGCACCTTGCTCAGCACGCCGAGGATCGGCAGGTTTTTGACGTAGAAGACCAGCTTGCCGGTGCCGCCACTGACGGCTGCCTGGTACTGGCCGGTCAGGCCGTTGCCTGTCCAGTCGGCCCGCACCGTGTCGCCGCCGAGCGAACCGATCACGGCGAGCGCCTGCTTGTCGGATTCCTCGTTCGACGAGGCCTGCAGGTACGAGACCTGGTAGTCCTCGCTGAGGGTGCAGGTCACGCTGAGCCCCGCGGCGGCGTCGAGACCACTGCTTTCCACGCCAGACTTGCAAGAGTTGTTGTCCGGGACAGTGCCTGCGAGCTGGCGCAGACATTTGGTGAAGCCCTTGTCGTCCTTGTCCCCCACCGCCGCGCAGTCTTCAGCTGACGGAACGCTGCTGTTGGATGGCAACAGGAAAATCCCGCCGACCACCGCCAACGCCACGACGACGAGCGCGGCGAGGCCGATCAGCAGCCTGCGGTTCGACTTCTTCTTCGTCGAAGCAGCGGGCGTCAGCGTCGGGAAGTTGCTGGGCAGAGGTGCGGGCTGGGGCGCTTGCTGCGCCGGAAAACCACCGCTGGGCGGGGTTGGCGGCCGGAAGTTCGGCCGCACCGGCGTCATCGTCGCGGTGGGCTGGTCCTCTGTCAGCGCACTCTGCACAGGCTGCGTTTGGGTACGCACGCTGATGCCGTCGCGCGGCACGTGATGCGCGCCCAGCGCCACTGCGGTTTCTGGCTGGTCGAGGCTGGTCGGCACGACGCGCAGTTGCTCCGCGATGAGCGTCGCGACCAGCGGCATCCGGCTGGATCCACCGACGAGGTAGATGCCGAGCAGCCGGTCAGGCGTCATTCCGGTCGAACGGATGGTCGCGGCCAGCAACTCCACACTGCGCAGCAGGTTCGGCCGGACCAACGCCTCCAGCTCCGCGCGGGTCACGAGCACGTCGTCGAATGGTTCTGGCATCGGCACTTCGGTTTGCGGGTGCCGGGACAACGCTTCCTTGGCTGCCTTCACGTCCTCACGCAGCGAGCGTTGCGCACGCCGGTCCGCTGTGGTCTCCGGACGCAACAACCGCTGCCAGCGGGCCGGGTCCCGGTGCGAGACCTCACGGCCGACGTGCTCGAGCAACGCCTGGTCGACGTCCAGACCGCCGAGGTCGGGCAGGCCATCCTCAGCAAGAACTGTGAAGCCGTTCTGTGTCGCGCCGACGACTGCGATGTCGAATGTGCCCGCACCAAGGTCGTACACGGCGAGCGCCCGGCCCGGTGTCAACGATTGTCCGGGGAACGACGCGAAATGCGCGGCCGCGGCCACCGGTTCCGGCACGAGGACCATGTTGTCGCCCAAGCCTGCCAGCCGTGCCGCCGCCATCAGCACGTTGCGGCGCGTCGGACCCCATTGCGCAGGGTGTGTCAGCCGCACCTCATCCGGCTTCGTGCCGCCAAGCTGCCGTGACGTCTCTTCACCGACCCGGCTCAGCACCGCGGCGAGGGCGTCGGTCACCGGCACGACGGTGTCGCCAAGCAACAGCGTGCCTTCGTCGACCCTGCGCTTGGGGTTGGGCTCGAAACGGGACGGGTCCAGCCGTGCGCGTCGCTCAGCGTCTCGGCCGACGACCAGGTTTCCGTCCTCGCCGGCGAACACCGCGGAGGGCATGGTCGCGGAGCCGTCGACCTCGACGACACGAGGAGGCCGCCCATGAGCGGACAACACCGCCACGGTGTTCGACGTGCCGAGGTCAACTGACAGGACGCGCACTGATCTCCCCTTTGATGCGACCGGGTGGTCGGCCCAGATGCTGCCATGCCGACGGGTACGGGTGGGTGCGGGTTGACTTTCTGCTCATTTTGAGCACGATGGATGCCCAGAATGAGCAATCTACGCGTCCTGGTGATCGGCGACGACCTGACCGGCAGTAACGCGACCGGTGCGTTGTTCGCCCGATTCGGCATGCACACCATGACCGTGCACGGCGGCGCGACATTGCCCGACATCGAAGCGCTCGTCGTCAACCTGGGGAACCGGCACGCACCGCCACAGGAAGCACGGGCCGCGGTCAAGGCGACAATCGAGGCCGCCGGAGATGTACCTCTTGTGGTGAAACGTGTCGACACTACCCTTCGTGGCAACGTCGGCGCCGAGACAGACGCCGCTATCGAGACGTTGCGCGTGCGAGCTTTGGTCGTGCCCGCTTTTCCGGACGCCGGACGTGTCACTGTGGGCGGGCTGCACCTCGTCGACGGTGTCCCGCTCGCTCAGACAGCGGCCGCGCGAGATGCACTCAATCCGGTCAAATCTTCGCGCGTGGCCACGATTCTCCGGGCCGGAACCACACGATCGATCACCGAGATTCCGCTGGATGTCGTAGAACAGGGCGTCGATGCGGTCGCCGTGGCGCTTCGGACCGACAGCGAGATCGTGGTGTGCGACGCGACCCGCAATTCACATCTTCGAGTGATCGCCGAGGCGGCGGCGCAGGTGTCAAAACAGTGGCTGTCGGTTGACTCCGGCCCATTCGGCGTGCGGCTCGCCGCCGCTTTGGGCATCGCACCAGGTGACCAGCCGAGGCCGCCGGTGTTCGCCGTGATCGGCAGCATCACCGCGATCACCGCCGACCAGGTGCAAGAGACCGAGCAAACACTCGGCGCGCAATACGTGACAGTGACCGGAACGGAGTCACCCGAAGAGATAGTCGCCAAGGTCACCGAGCTCATCGAGCGGGATGTCGATGTGGTCGGTGTACGCACGATGGCCGCCGCACTCGACCGTGCGCTCGCGGCGAAACTGCCGGGAGTCCTGGCCGAGGTCACAAGGAAAGTACTGACACAGCACAGGATCGGCGGCCTGTACGCGACCGGCGGCGACATCGCCACGGCGATCACCGCGGCGCTGGACACCGACGGATTCGTGATCGACGACGAGGTGGTGCCGCTCGCTGTGGTCGGCAGGCTCGCCGGCGGCCCGTTCAACGGGCTGCCGTTCGCCACCAAAGGCGGCCTGATCGGCGACCACACGGCGGCTGTCGCCTGCATCGAACGGCTGAGAGGAAGCACATGACCAAGCCCGTGCTCGCAGTGACACTCGGCGATCCGGTCGGGATCGGACCAGAGATCACAGCGAAAACCCTGGCAGCGCCGGAAGCCACGGACACCGCGCGGCCGCTGGCCGTCGGTGACGCGCCGGTGCTGCGCCGGGCGATCGACGTGCTCGGCTTGGACGCCAAGGTGAACGCGGTGAAGTCGGTCGCGGAGGCGAAGTTCGAGCCCGGCACGATCGACATCCTCGATCTCGGTATCGCCCCCGGTGACCTGCCGTGGGGCGAAGTGAACGCCACGGCAGGCCAAGCCGCGGTCGCCGCGATCGAACAGGCCACGAAAGCCGCTCTGCGCGGCGATGTGGACGCGGTGGTGACATCGCCGATCAACAAGGAGTCGATCTGGGCGGCCGGGTCGAAGCACCTCGGGCACACCGAGATGCTCGGCGAGCTGACCGGCTCCGACCGGTTCAACACCATGTTCTGGGTCCGTGGCCTCCGGATTTTCTTCGCCACCCGGCATTTGTCGCTGCGCGAGGCGGTCGAGCAGATCACCAAGCCGAACATCGAGCACGCGATCCGCGAGGCGTACACAGCGTTGCGCGTGTTCGGCAACGATTCACCCAAACTGGCGGTTGCCGCGCTGAACCCGCACGGCGGTGAGGGCGGCAAGTTCGGCGACGAGGAGATCGTCGCCATCGCGCCCGCTGTGGCGGCGGCGAAGGCCGACGGCCTGGACGTCTACGGTCCGATCCCCGCGGATTCGGTGTTCCACCAAGGACTTGAAGGCCGTTACGACGGCGTTCTGTCGCTGTACCACGATCAGGGACACATCGCTTCCAAGACGGTGGATTTCCACGGCACGGTTTCGGTGACCGTCGGTCTGCCGATCCTGCGTACGTCCGTTGACCACGGCACGGCTTTCGACATCGCAGGAACGGCACGTGCCGAACACGGCACGATGGTCGCCGCGTTCCGTGCTGCCGTCGACCTCGCTCCGTACGCCCCACGACTGCGCGAGGCATACCCGGGTAAATGAACGCACGAGAACGACGGGCAAGGCTGCTCGACGAGGTCCGCGGCGGGACCGGTCACATCCACGATCTTGCTGACCAGTTCAGGGTTTCCCCGTCCACGATCCGCCGCGACCTCACCTTGCTCGAGCGCGACGGTCACGTCGTCCGGACCTACGGCGGCGCGGTGGAGCGCAGCGTGCGCGAGAAAGATGCCCAAAACAGTGCCGAAAAGGACGAAATCGCCCACAAAGCGGCTGCTGTGATCGAGGACGGCGAGATCGTCGTCCTCGACGCGGGCACCACCACCGGCAGACTCGCCGCGCATCTGGCCCACCGCAGGTTGACCGTGGTCACGAATGGCCTGACAGCCATCCTCGCACTGGCTGAGAGCACCACCGTCGAGTTGATTGTCCTAGGTGGACGGTTGCGGCAGCCGAACGCGGCGATCGTCGGCGCGACCGTCACCGAACAACTCCGGCACATCGGAGCCGATCGGGTGTTCCTCGGCACAGATGGACTCAGTCCGGAACGAGGTTTGTGTTCTCCCAGCCTGGAACAGGCACACTTGAAATACGCGATGCTGCATAGCGCACGACACGCATACGTCCTGGCTGATCACTCCAAAATGGGCGACGAACCTTTTTCCTACTGGACTCCCCTTGACAGGCCGCACACGGTTGTCACGGACTGACCTGTGATTTGATCGAGATAACTCCTGAACCGGATGCACACGATCGCCCGTATGAACGGTGCAGCCGCCAAGAGACGGGAGTGATCGCGTGCGACATGGACATAGTGTCGATACCAGCTTGTTCCAGCGTGCAGCGCACAGCCCGTCGTACTTCGAGCTGACCAGGGGGATGGGTGACAACGGCAGGCAGATCGCGGACTTCTGCATCCCGTGCAACCCGTACTTCCCCACGCCGGAGATGTTCGGCGAACTGGCCAAGAACCTTGAGATGGTGCTGAAGTTCTATCCCAGTGACGCCAGCACCATCGCGGGCAGACTCGCCAGGATCCTGGGGCTCAACCCGGCGACCATCGCCATGTCGAACGGTTCCACCGAACTGATCACCTGGATGGACCACTTGTGGTTCTCCGAAAGTGTGGCGATCCCGATTCCCACCTTCGGGCGATGGACCGATCAGCCACTGGAGACCGGCAAGCGCGTCGACATGTACCCGTTGCAGGAGAGCAACGACTTCAACCTGAGCATCGACGATTACATCAAGTTCATCCGGAAGCGTAAATCCCGGGTCGCGGTGCTGTGCAACCCGAACAACCCCGATGGCGGCTACTTGCCCCGGCGGGAGATCGTGCGGTTCATGGACGAGCTGTCCGATCTCGATCTCGTGGTGATCGACGAGTCGTTCATCGACTTCGTCGAGGTCGAACGGCATCCGTCGGTCGCCTCGGACGCCACGATTCGCCCGAACGTGGTCGTGCTGAAAAGCCTGGGCAAGAACTTCGGCCTGCACGGCATCCGGTTCGGCTACCTCGTGGCCAACCCGGCGCTCGCGGGCAAGATGGCCAAGACATTGCCCAAGTGGAATTTGAACTCTTTGGCCGAAACGGTCGTGTTCATGTTGGAAGAGCACGCAGGCGACTACGCGGAGAGCCTGCAGCTGTTGGCCCGCGACCGCTACCGGATGGGGATGGAACTGGCCAGGCAACCAGATCTGACCGTCTACTCGTCACAGGCGAACTTCCTGCTCGTCAAGCTGGCGCCGAACATCGACGGCATGGCGTTGCGGGACTACCTGTTGCAGCGGCATCAGGTCTTCATCCGGGAATGCGGCAACAAACTAGGGATGAACAGTCAGTTCGTCCGCCTGGTGGTCCGTCCTGAGCAGGACGTGGAGCGCCTGGTCGAGGGACTGCGTGGGTTCACCCAAGCCCGATGGGAGCACGAACATGCCACCCCGGCCCTTGTCCACAGCGTCTCGTGACGGCTGGACGGAGTTAGTCGACTACATCGAGGTTTTCCGGCGGACACGACGCCGCCGGTAACGGTCTCGGGTGCCGCTGGTTCGGCGGCCGGCGGCACCCGAGCTCTGCACTAGACCGGGCGGCGAGTTCGTCGCCAGGCGACGACGATCAGCGCGATCAACCCGAACAGTGGGATCGTGCTGATCGCCCAGCTCAATCCCATCGGCGGACCAGGCTGCTCCATCACTGCGAGATTGCGCAGTTCACCCGTTCCGGTACCAGCAGGCCCTTCGATGGTGAAGCTCATCGTCCAGTTGCCAGGTTCCGGCAGGCTGAACACGTCCAGGCCCCAGACTTCACGCTTACGTGGGTGCCGGGCGAGTGGATCGTCCATCTGGTCTTCGCCGAGTGACAAGGCCACGCGACCGCCCTTGTCAGCGATGCCGCCGTCCGGTGCGAATGTGAAGTCCAGTGACTGCAGGGCTTTCAGCGGCCATGTGCTGAAGCCGACGGTCACGTTGTACGGCCCCGCTTGGACTTTCTCCGTGTGCACGATATTCACCGGCTCGTACGCGGACGCGGGTGCGGCGAGGCCGACCAGCAGCAGAGCGGTTCCCAGCAATCCCAACAGTGTCTTACGCATTGGCGGTGTCCTTTGCTGGCGCGAGATGCCGGAGCATCTGACCGAACCTCCTGCCGAGGATCCCGGCGAGGGCACCGAAGACCGCTCCGAGGACGAGCGTGAGGATGAAGGTGTCGGTGCGCGGGAAGGACGAGTCGTGCACCAGCATGTTCTGCAGTGGCGCGCAGGCCGTGACGATCAAGCCACCGGCAGCTCCGGCTACCCAAGCCGGCACTTTGCCAAGCACCTCGACCGCCAACGCCACAATGAGCAGGCACATGGGAATCATGGACGGCAGCGCGGGTACGCCATCGATGTAGTCACGCATAGGCAGACCCGTGGCGTCGGCGTAAACCTCTGCCGCCCAAGGTGAAAACCACCAGAAGACGGCCTGGATGACCGCGACCACGAGAGCAACGGCCAACGCCCCACCCCGTCGTGCGACAGCACCGGCGCCCATGATCAGGATCAGCACCGACATGAACGCGACACCGATGTTCACGGGATTCACAGTTCCCCGCGGCAATGCCTGTAGGCCGAGCACGGTCACCATGCTGAAGGACAACAGCACGGCCGCACTGCCGACTGTGCCGTACATGCCCCACCTGTGGTCCCGCGCCACGGCGAAGATCATGACCGCGCCCACCATCGTGATCGAGATGGACAGCAGCAGGCCGATGTGCGGCGGTGACGCGATTACCGCGTCGAAGCCGTACAGGCTGTGCCACCACTGGTCCCACAGGCCGTACAACAAGAACGACGCCGCACCGATACCGGAGATCAGGTAGCCGACCGGCGCGGAGAACGTCCGGCCGAAAACGCCGACGGCACGACCTCCCACGATCGGGTTGATGTCGCGGCCACGGCGTTGCGCGGCCGTGGTCATCAGAACCACCACCAGACTGGCGATTCCGGCGACGGCGCTGCCGGAATACAGGAACAGGTGCGGCATGGTGAAGAACGTGTCCGGCCCGACATCCGTGTGCCATTGGATGTCCCACGTCAGGCCGACGAGTGAAAGCATGGTTCCACCGAGTACGAAACCCGCCGGGACCACTCCCCTCGGCACACTCCTGGCCGCGGTGTCGCTCGTGGCCATTGATGCCGTCATGTCCATAAATCCACCCCTTTCAGTTGAGCAGCAGCGGGATCACGACCCGGTCGGTCCCCAGCGAAACGGTTATCTCCCATTGACCGGCCATCGGCAGGTCGACGTTGTCCACCCGGAAGTGGCCCGGTTGTGTCGATGCGGCGGTGATCGGGCTGAGCGCGTGCCCCATCTGGGGCATCGCGGGCTCGACCGTCACGTCGCCGGTCGCCGGATTGCCGGTGCGGTCGGTGATCTCGATGTCGAGCGAGTTGCCGCCCGGCTTCAGCGGCTGTGCCGCGAGTTTGAAGCTGTACCGCGTGGAATCCGCGAGGAGTTGAGGAGTGCCGCCTGATCTCGGCCAGAGCAGCAACGCGGCCGCCGCGACGATCACCGCCCCGAGTACGGTCAAGATGATTTTCATCCCTGTGCCCCCTTGGGAACGTCGACGGCCGTCGGCACGGTGACAATCGAGTAGTCACGCTCGACTTGCACCCACACCAGATACCGGCCCGGCAGTGGGAAGGAATACGTGAACGACACGTCCGGCCCGAACGCGGCGACGCTCTCGTCCGGTTTGTCAGGCAGACCTGGTGCCGACGGGAGCATCGCGTGCACATGCGCCCAGATCGGTGCTGCCGCGTAGTTCTGATCCTCGGCGACCGGTCCGACAACGATCATGTGACCGAGCATTCCCAGCCACGGCTGCAAATCCCTCGTGCCGAACCTTGCCGTGACCGTACTGGGCGAACCCGCCGGCCGGATCTGCGTCGAGAGGTCCGCTTTTCCTTCGTTCGCATGAAGTTTCGCCTCGCTGTTCACCGCTACGGATGAACGCAGGAGCTGCACTCCGCCGCCACGCCTGGCGATTTCGGCCGCGATCGCGTGCACCCCAGGCTCAGTCTTGAGCCGCGCCCGGTAATCACCCGGACCGACCCGGATCGGGTGAAGATGCTGCAGCGTGCCGCTTGGCGAAATCACCACAAGATGTATCAACGCGTTGTCGTGCACCAGAAGGTCGTCGACTGGACGCCCGGACGACCCGTCGGTGAGACTCAGCCTCAGATCGTTGCCCACCATGCTCGGCACCAGGTTCACCGGCGGCCGCGAGAAGTCCACTATGGACGTTCGCTGGTACGGGTCGTTGATATTGTCGAACGTTGGATCCAGGTCCGCGCCCGGGGCAGGCGGCTGCGGGATGACCGGAGCCAGCACTGCGGCCGTCGCGGCGACCGCGATCGCCGCGATCATCCCGACCGCGGGCACGATCGCCATGCCGACACGGCCTCGAACGGCCAGAACCAGGGCGATGACAAGGAGAAGCCCAGCCGCGACGAACCCGCCGTAGGTGGCGTTCTCCCACGGAGAGGAGACGATCGCCGGGACGATGAACGGGATCGTGGCCTCGTCGACCTTGAGCTCCCACGGTCCCGGTCGGTCCACTTGGACCGTTCCCGCGTAGAAGCCAGGAGTTGCGCCGAGTTCCACCCTCGTGGAGCTGGTGGGTGAACCGGCCGCGCTGGCGCTGACCGTGACGACACCGGGCGGCGATCCCGCGTGCGTCACCAGATCGATGTGCACGGGGCCAGGAACCTCGGCGACCCTGCGGATGATCACGGTCAGCTCGCGGTCGCCCAGCGTCTGGGCCACGTGGATGTCGGCACCGGTCTGGGCACCGTCGGCCAGCGCCGGAGCGGTGATCCCCAGAAGCATTCCCAGCGCGAGCAGCACTGTCGACAGAATTCGCATCGCCATGGATGAAACCAGGACAACACGAGCGAATTCGTCCCTTCGGGGATGGAAACCGGGTCCCCTGCACGGGGGACGAACAACCCCGAGACGCGGGAGGACGCAGGTCAGGGGATGGGGCAGGATCCAAGGCGATGCTCACCACCAGGTTGTCATTGAAACGCCAGTCGTGGCTGGTCGCCGCCGTGTGCATGATCGCCGACAGCACGGCCGTACTGCTCCAGGGCTGGGAAACGTGGCAGAACTGGCTGACGCTCGTGATGACACTCGCTGTCGACGCCGCGTTGGCCGGTCCGGCGCGTCTGTCCGGCGTCGTCGCCTTCGCACACGCGATCGTCCCGGTCATCGTGCTTCTGCTGGGTGACGAGTCTCCCGCCAACGACGCTGGGATTCTGATCGCTGGATACCGCGCGGGTGCGTGGTTGCACGGCGTGCCCGCGATCGCCTCTCTCGTCGTACTCGCGGGAAGTCTGCTGGCGTGCAGCGCGATCATCGACCGAAGTGTGGAGTGGGCCATCGTCGCGATGATCAAAGCCGCCGTCCTGCCGTTCCTGGTTGGCCGATACACCACCGCACGCCGCGCGTATCTCGCGGAAATGGAACGACGCACGGAAATGGAACGTCGAGACGCCCAGGAAGCGGTGACCAAAGCGATCACGGCTGAACGCAGCTCGATCGCCCGCGACCTGCACGACGTGATCGTGCACCACGTCAGCGCGATCAACCTGCACGCCGGAGCCGCCCGGCTAGGACTGCCCGCGGGCAACGTGAAGCTGGAGGGGTCGTTGCGGTCGGTGGAGACCGCCAGCCGGGCCGCCATGGTCGACCTGCGTCACCTGCTGGATCTGTTGCACGGTGACAACTCGGAAGGCGCACGCCAACCCGGGCTGGACAACCTCGACGAGTTGTTCGAGAACGTGCAGGCGGCCGGTATACCCGCGCGGCTCGCGGTGTCGGGCACGCACCAGGACGTACCGGAGTCCTTGGGCATAACGGTGTACCGGATCGTGCAGGAGATGCTGACCAACGCCTTGCGACACGGTGATTCAGACGGCGTGTTGATCTCGTTGGACTATGAGCCGGATGCGCTGACCGTGACGTCCGCCAACAGGGTGGGTGCCAACAGGCAATCCGTTGGAACCGTTCGGCGCGGCCTGGTAGGAATCCGCAACCGGGCCGGTATGTTCGCCGGCCGGACCCAAGCCGGACTCGATCCGGACGGCGAGACCTGGCGGACGAGCGTGAGGTTCCCACTATGACGCTGCGAGTGCTGCTGGCTGACGACCACGCCATGCTGCGGTCCGGAATGCGCGCCATCTTCGAGACGCAGCCGGACCTCGACTGCGTCGCCGAAGTCGCCGACGGTCGCGCCGCGGTCGCCGAAGTCTCCCGGCTGCGCCCGGACGTCGCGGTACTGGACATCCGGATGCCCAAACTGGACGGTCTCGGGGCGACCGAGGCGATCCTGTCCGACCACAACAACCGGACAAAGGTCATCCTTCTGACGACGTACGACAGCGACGAATACGTCTACCGTGCACTGAACGCCGGAGCCAGTGGCTTTCTGTTGAAGTCACTACCACCCGAAGAGTTGATTTCCGCGATCCGCGTGGCCGCACGCGGCGACGCATTGATCGACCCGTCGGTGACACAACGCCTTATCTCACGCTTCGCCGTCAGCATCGCCCCACCGGTCACCCCACCCGAACTCGCTCAACTCACCGCCCGCGAACGGGAAGTCCTCCAACTCGTGGCGGCCGCGTACAGCAACGCCGAGATCGCCGCGAAGCTGCACGTCGGCGACGAGACCGTGAAAACCCACGTGTCACGGGTGCTTTCGAAACTCGGATTGCGTGACCGGGTGCATGCGGTGGCCTATGCCCACATCAACGGGCTGGTAACCGGACGGCATCCGCTTCCGCCGGGCTGAGCCCGGCTTTCTGGGCGGATAAAAGCCTTTCGCGAGCTGGTTGCTGCTCCAGATGAAGGTCCAGTGCCGAGCTTCGACTGCCGCGGCGGACCCCCACTGCCGCGACCGCCTTGAAAGAGAACGAAATGCCGCCCAGCACCGGGACCTTCACGGCACCGAGCCTCCCGCGAACCACGGCTCAAGGGCCACACTCTCTGCTCGTAGCGGAATCGCCAACGGCGAACAGGGACAGGGTGAGTCACCGTGGCGACTCACCCTGCCACTCGGTCACTGGAACCAGGGCCTGTCCGGGTTCGGATCGACCGTCGCGCGTTCGGTGATCTTGTTCCACGAGAAGCCGTACTTCGTGAACACCTCGCCGTCGACGATGTGCCGGAATCCGAAGTAGGCGTCCCAGATGTACACGCGCGGGTCACCCGGCTCTTTGACCAGCGCCGCGTCGTACAACGGAATGGGATCCGTGAAGCACGACAGGACGCTGTCGTTGATCACGTAACTCCAGCTGTCCCACAGCCGGAAGTACGTCGCCTCGTCCGGAATGGACCGGAGCTGGAAATCCGGGTCCACCAGGTAGATCGCTGGGCTGGACGAGGTCTTGACCCGCTGCCCTGGCTGCGGGCACGCCGCCGGTGCCGCCTCTGCCGTCGCCGCCTGCGCGGCCACGGGCGCCGTCAGCGCGAGCACCATTCCGGCGACAGCCGTGAGCACGGCGTGGCCAGCACGCCTTGCCTTATTCATGACGAGAGAACCCCCTTGAGAACAAGAAACGACCCAAACCGTACAGACGTCCCGCATACTCGACAACGCTGCCGTTCGCCGCATCGGATACCGCCAACAGCTGGACCCCAGCACGCCCCGCGGCCCGAATTTCCGCAGCTCAGAGGGCACGAATCCAAAACTGTCGTACCCCCGATGCATGATGGTCAGCGTGGCAGAACTCGACCTCTTCTCACCGGCAACCCGCGACTGGTTCGCGGGAGCCTTCGCCGCCCCGACCCAGGCGCAGGCCGGGGCGTGGCGAGCGGCTGCCGCCGGTGAACACGCACTGGTCGTGGCGCCAACCGGATCCGGTAAGACGCTCGCGGCCTTCCTCTGGGGCCTCGACCGGCTGGCCGTTCAGCCGCCTCCCAGCGAGCCCAAACACCGCTGCCGGGTCCTGTACATCTCCCCGCTCAAGGCGCTCGCGGTGGACGTCGAGCGCAACCTGCGGGCCCCGCTGGCCGGCATCCGGCAGGCCGCACACCGGCTGGGCCTGACGCCTCCCTCGATCACCGTCGGCATGCGGACCGGGGATACGCCCGCCGACGAACGCCGAACGTTCGCCAGGACCCCTCCGGACATCCTGGTGACCACGCCCGAATCCCTTTTCCTCCTGCTCACGTCGGCCGCGCGGGAGTCACTCAAGGGCATCGAGACCGTCATCGTCGACGAGGTGCACGCGGTGACCGGCACCAAACGCGGCGCGCACATGGCGTTGTCTCTGGAACGGCTGGACGCGTTGTTGCCCAAACCGGCGCAGCGGATCGGGCTCTCGGCCACCGTCCGGCCCATCGAGGAGGTCAGCGCGTTCCTCGCCGGTGGTCGCCCGGTCACGGTCGTTCAGCCGAAGTCGGCCAAGACCGTGGAGATCACCGTCCAGGTCCCGGTCGAGGACATGACCGCCATCGACACACCTCAGGTGCCCGACCCCACCGGTGAGCTCCCGGTCCAGGGCGGGATCGGCACGCTTGAGGAGATCACGGGCGAGATCGGGGCCACCCGGCGGCCGTCGATCTGGCCCGCGGTCGAGGAACGCATCCTCAGCCTGGTGCGCCAGCACCGGTCGACCATCGTGTTCGCCAATTCCCGGCGGCTGGCTGAACGACTCACCGCCAGATTGAATGAGCTCGCAGAAGAACAGCCCTGGGAGTTGGACCGCTTCCCAGCCGAAGCAATCGGCCAGTCGGGGATCGCCGGTGGCGCCTCACCGGTGATCGCCAGGGCGCACCATGGCTCGATGGCGCGCGAACAGCGCACTGTCGTCGAGGAGGAGCTGAAGTCCGGTCGGCTCCCCTGCGTCGTCGCGACGTCCTCACTGGAGCTCGGGATCGACATGGGCGCCGTCGATCTCGTCATCCAGGTCGAGGCGCCGCCGACGGTCGCGTCCGGCCTGCAACGTGTCGGCCGGGCAGGGCATCACGTGGGCGCGGTGTCCCGTGGCGTGATGTTCCCCAAGTTCCGCGGCGACCTCGTGTCGTGCGCTGTGGTCGCGGAACGCATGCGCGATGGGGCTATCGAGGCGCTTCGGTATCCCCGCAATCCGTTGGACGTACTTGCGCAGCACATCGTGGCGATGGTCGCACTCGAAGCATGGACCATCGACGAGCTGTCCACAGTGGTCCGGCGGGCCGCGAACTTCGCGTCGTTGCCGCAGTCCGCTTTGGAGTCCGTGCTGGACATGCTGTCCGGGCGGTATCCCAGCGAGGAGTTCGGCGAACTGCGGCCGCGTGTGACGTGGGACAGGATCACCGGCGAATTGCGTGGCCGGCCAGGCGCGCAACGGCTGGCGGTCACGTCCGGCGGCACCATTCCCGACCGCGGCCTGTTCACCGTGATGACCCCGCCCAGTGACGGGCGTGCGGGGTCACGGGTCGGCGAGCTGGACGAGGAGATGGTCTACGAGTCCAGAGTCGGCGACACCTTCCTGCTCGGCACGTCGGCGTGGCGTGTCGAAGACATCACCCACGACCGGGTGATCGTGCTGCCCGCGCCCGGGCAGCCTGCCCGGATGCCGTTCTGGAAGGGCGACGCTCCCGGACGTCCATTGGAACTCGGCAGGGCGATGGGCAAGTTCCTGCGTGAACTGTCCACTTTGGAAGACGATAAGGCCAGAGCGCGAGCCGCCGCGGCGGGTCTGGACGAATGGGCGACGGACAACCTGCTGATGTATCTCGCCGAACAGAAACAGGCCACGAGACACATACCGGATGACCGGACCGTGCTTGTCGAGCGGTTCCGGGACGAACTCGGTGACTGGCGGCTGGTCGTGCACTCGCCGTTCGGCGCGCAGGTCAACGCACCCTGGGCGTTGGCCATCGCCGCACGGCTGCGCGAACAACGAGGCATCGAGGCGCAGATGGCGCACTCCGACGACGGGATCGTCATGCGGCTGCCGGACGCCGTCGACGACTCGGGCGCGGAGGTGACCGCGAGCGCCGAGGATGTCCTGCTCGATCCGGAGGAGATCGAACAGATCGTGGTCGCCGAGGTGGGTGGTTCGGCGCTGTTCGCGGCCCGGTTCCGGGAATGCGCCGCCCGATCACTCCTGCTGCCCCGACGGGATCCACGGCGGCGTAGTCCACTGTGGCAGCAACGCCAGCGTGCGGCGCAGCTGCTCTCGGTGGCTTCGAAGTACGAACGGTTCCCTGTGGTGTTGGAGGCCATGCGGGAGTGCCTGCAGGACGTGTACGACCTGAGCGGCTTGCGTGAGCTGATGACGGACGTGCGCGCCCGGCGGGTGCGTGTGGTCGATGTGGAGACGCCGACGGCGTCGCCCTTCGCCCGCAGCCTGCTGTTCGGTTACGTGGGGATGTTCCTGTACGAGCTGGACACGCCGTTGGCCGAACGGCGTGCCGCGGCCTTGTCACTCGACTCGTCCCTGTTGGCCGAACTGCTTGGCTCCGAAGCGATCCGGGAGCTCCTGGACGCCGATGTGGTGGCCGAGGTCGAGCGGTCACTGCAACGGCTGGACCCGGATCGGCACGCCAGGCACGCGGAGGATGCGGCTGACCTCCTCCGTTTCCTCGGTGACCTGACCGAGGACGAGGCGGCCGCTCGCGGCATCAAGCCGGAGTGGCTGGCCGAACTGGTCGCCCAGCGCCGGGCGATCAGAGTGCGGATCGCCGGAGAGGACCGCGTCGTCGGCATCGAGGATGCCGGCCGGATGCGGGACGCGCTCGGTGTGGCGCTTCCGGTGGGGGTACCGGAGGCGTTCACCGAACCGGTCGCCGATCCGCTCGGCGATCTGCTGGCCCGCTATGCCCGCACGCACGGCCCGTTCCCCGCCGCCGAGGCCGCGGCGAGGTTCGGGCTTGGCACAGCGGTGGTGACAGGTGTGCTTGACCGGCTGGCCGGTACCGGTCGGCTCGTCCGTGGCGAGTTGAGACCAGGCGGCACGCACACCGAGTACTGCGACGCCGAGGTGTTGCGTCGGTTGCGCCGAGCATCGTTGGCGCGGCTCAGGGCTGAGGTGGAGCCGGTCGAGCAGGCCGCGCTCGGGCGATTTCTACCAAGTTGGCACGGCGTGGGGAAACGTTTGCGCACGGCGCCGACAGCGGACGACGTGTTGTCCGTGGTGGAGCAGCTCGCTGGGACTCCCCTCCCGGCGAGTGCGCTCGAGTCGTTGATCCTGCCGGCACGGCTGCCAGGCTTCTCCCCTGCTCTGCTCGACGAGCTCACCGCGGCAGGCGAGGTCACCTGGTGTGGCAGTGGTTCGCTGGCCGGGGGCGATGGCTGGATCGCCCTCGCGCCAACGGACGTCGCCGACTTGTTGTTGCCGGATGTGGAGGACAACATCCCGGACTCGCCAGTGCACCAGGCCATCCTGTCCGCTTTGGACGGCGGTGCGCTGTTCTTCCGGCAACTGGTCGACCGGACCGGCTCCACCGACGACCAAGAGGTGGTCACCGCCCTCTGGGACTTGGTGTGGGCCGGCCTGGTCACCAACGACACGCTCAACCCATTGCGCGCCTTGGTGTCCGGCCGCGGCGCAACGCACAAACCCCGCCGCTCAACACCACGCGGCCGTTACGCACGCATCCGCGCCCAGCGCCCGACCATGCCCAGCAGAACAGGCCCGCCCACCGTGGGCGGCCGTTGGTCGCTCGCGATCGAACGTGAACCCGACCCAACCCGCCGCGCCCATGCCCGCGCCGAAGCTTTCCTTGAACGCCACGGCGTTCTGACGCGCGGCGCCCTCGACACCGAACGCGTCACCGGCGGCTTCAGCGGCGTCTACAAAGTCCTGCGCGCCATGGAGGAATCCGGCCAGGTCATCCGCGGCTATGTGGTGGAAGGCCTTGGCGCAGCCCAGTTCGCCGCCCGCGGCGCAGTGGACCGCCTCCGCGCCCTCTCCCGCGCCGCAGGCAAAGACCCAGAACCAGTCGGCGCGGTAGTGCTCGCCGCCGCCGACCCAGCCCAACCGTACGGCGCAGCCCTCCTGTGGCCCGACACCGTCGGCGACGGAAAACACCGCCCCGCCCGCAAAGCAGGCGCTCTGGCCGTCCTCGTCGACGGCGAACCCGCCCTCTACGTCGAGCGCGGCGGAAAATCCCTACTGTCCTTCACCGAGGAGGACAAGGCATTGCGCTCCGCCGCAGGAGCCCTCTCCCGTGCAGTCCGCGAGGGCTGGCTCGGCCAACTCGCCGTCCAACGCGCCGACGGCGACGTCGCCCTCACCTCCCATCTCGCCGACATCCTCCGCGACGCCGGCTTCCGCGCCACCCCCAAAGGCCTCCGCCTCCGCGCATAACCTCCAAACCCTCCACCCTTACCTCACCCACGCTGCGCGACGCACCAACTTCCGCGCCACCCTCAAGGCCTGGCCCCGGGCATACCCGTCGCATCCCTCCACGCCCAGCTCATCCACGTCCCCACGCAACACCGACTCCGCGCCGGCCAGAGGCCTCCGCCTCCGCGCATATCCACCACACACCACCTCCACCTCTACCTCACCCGCACCTTCCACAGCACACCGACTTCCGCGCCACTCCCAAGACCTGACCTCCGCGCCTAACCGCGCACCCCTCCACGCCCAGCTCACTCATCCCCACCGCAACACAGACCTCCGCGCTAACCAGAGGCCTCCGCCTCCGCGCATATCCACCACACACCACCTCCACCCCAACTTCACCTACACCCTCCGCAACACACCAACTTCCACGCCCCACCTGAAACGCACCCGCGCCCCTACCTCAACAGCGCCCGCACGTCGCCAGCATCCCCGCAACACCAACTTCCCCCACCCCGAAACACGCCTCGCCCCGGCCGCAACCCCGACCCCTCTCACCCACACCTCACCGAGACCCTCCGCAACACTGGCTTCCGCGCCACTCCCAACACCTCCGCCTCCGCGCCTGACCTCACCCATATCCTCAGCGAAGCCGGCTTCCGCTACCTGCAGAGGTCGGCTTCGCCGAGTGGTGGGGCGCAAACCTCACAAGGCCCATGGGCGTAGGTAGAGGCGTGGCACATCGGCGCGTTCGCCCGGCCACAACCTGGACCGCGACGGAATACCGCGCCACTCAAAGACCCCGCCTCCGCACATAACCTCCATACCCCTCCCCACTTCACCGACACACCCTCCACAACACACCGACTTCCACGCCCCACTTCAAACGCACCGCGCCCCTACCTCAACAGCGGCGGCACCTCGCCAGCATCCCTGCAAACACCAACTTCCACACCACGCCCAAACAAAGCCTCCACCCCCGCCCCCTTCCCGCCCATACCTCTCCGAGTTCCTCCGCAACACCGGCTTCCGCGCCACTCCCAAGACCTCCGCCTCCGCGCCTAAACCGCTACACATCCACCTCTTGGCTCACCCACATCCCCTTTGCAACACCAACCGCGCACTGCCCAAGAGGCCTCCGCTTCCGCGCATATCCGCCACATGCCCCTCCACCCCGACTTCACCCACACCCTCCGCAACACCCTGACTTTCACACCCCACCTGAAACACACGCGCGCCCTACCTCAACAGCGCCCGCACGTGTCAGCGGCCAGTCAGAATTCCCCGTGTACGGCCCAGTCAAGGCGGCCAGTTAGGGTCCCCGCTGGCGGCCAGATGCACAGCGGGTGACGACGGTCGCCACGGCTCCTCGGCGGGGGCCAACCGGAATACGGTCGAAACCCGCCACCGCGCTCTGTTTCCGCTGGTAAACGGACATGGAATGTCCATTGTGGCCTTTTTCGGTGACGATGTGTCACTGGCGTAACGCAACTCATGCCGCGCCCCCGCGTCCCCACATTGTGATGACTGGGCCCTCCGGCACACCGCGCGGAAGGGCCCAGCCTCGACCAACAGATTCGGAGAACACCGTGAGTTACTCTCGCCGCAGCCGTGCCGTGCTCGCCCTGGCCACGAACAACTGGCTGTCACGCTGCTACCTGGCCGCAGTGGTCCTCACGGCCGGATCCTCGCTCTACGAAGACATTTTCGTGAGTCACGCCGACGCTTCCATGGCCTATGTCGTGCCCATGCTGCTGACCGCCCCGCTGAACATGCTCTTCACCGTCGCGCTCAACTGGATCCCCACCGCCGCCCCCTTCTACCTGGGAGTCGCGCTCGGCGCGCTCGTTAACTCCGTTATCCTGGGCGCGGTCGTCCGCGCAGTCCGCAGGCGCCGACCGTCATCCGCGCGCCCCGCCCCCACCGCCTGACCTCGCCAACCTGCACCCCACGCTCCACGGACGCCCCACCCTCACCCGGAGCACGGCACCCGCGTCCGCTTACCAGCGGAAACAGAGCGCGGTGGCAGGTTTCGACCGTATTCCGGTCGGCCTCCTCGGCGACCGGCCGCAGCGGCGCGGCCGCGCGAGTCGGCTGCCCGCATCGTGTGGCGCGTCATGGCACGGCTATGACCAGCGGCATGATCGCTCGGTGCGGCGGGCGGCCGAGCCGGTCGGCGGCATGGATCTCGACGAGCTCTGGATAGTCGTTGTCACTCAACGCATTCCCCGCACGGCCAGTTATCTCCCGGTAAGTGGCCGCCAGTGGGGAGTTTGAACTGGCCACTAACACGCACGTCGCCAGCATCCCTGCAAACACCAACCTCCACCCACCACGCCCAAACAAGCCTCCACCCCGCCCCCTCCCCGCCCATACCTCACCGAGTTCCTCCGCAACACCGGCTTCCGCGCCGCTCCCAAGACCTCCGCCTCCGCGCCTAAAGCCAGCGCACCACTCGCCGCCACCACCCGCCGACCTCCCCACACCTCCGCTATGTCGTCTTCCGCGCTGCCTTCTTCCGCGCTGTCCTCAAAGGTCTCAGTTACCGCACCCAACCTCCACGCCCTCTCAAATCCCTCGCGACGCTGACTGCCGCGTCACGGCCAACCAACATCGGCCCGCCTATCCCCGGGTTTCTACTAGCGTCGCTGTCCCTCAACGATCGCGATGTAGTCGTGGCGTTGGGGCGTGTGGCTCACCGTTCCGTTTTTCCAGTGCGGATGTCCCGTTGGCGGTACGTTGCTGGCATGGACGATGCCGTCACGCCGGAGGTCAGGGCGCTGCTCGACAAGGGTGGGCCGCTGACGATTGAGCTGCACGAACTCCTGCTGGAGTTGTTCCCGGACGCTGTGCTCACCGCAGACAGTGAGAACATCGGGTACGGCACCACCACCGGCTACAAAGGACTGAAGTTCACCGTCGCCCCTTTCACTGGCTATGTGCGGTTGGGGATCGCGGGTGGGGCGAGTTTGCCGGATCCGGCGAAGCTCATGCAGGGCACTGGGAAGGTGCACCGGCATATCAAGATCCGGTCGGTCGACGAGCTCGCTGCTCCTGCCTTGCGGGATCTGCTTGTCGCCGCGCTTCGCTAGAAATGCCGGAAATGCCGCGCCACCGTTATCCGGGGTAAGCCCTTCGGGTGACTAGCGCGGTGCGTTGCAAGTTGCATGTTGCCAATCATCGATAGGGTCAGTCGCCGTGAAGCGGCGAGCTGCTATCAATCGGACAATTGTTGTCGTCGATGTGGAGGGCTTTGGCGATTACACCAGGATCAGGCCGAGTCAGCTCATTGTCCGCGAGACGATGTACCGGGCGGTCCGCAAAGGTTTGCGTGCCGCCGGTGTGCACTGGTTCAGATGCCACCACGTCGACAGGGGCGATGGCGTCTTCATCCTCGCGCCCACCTTGACCGACAAGGTGCGACTGGTTGAGGCCCTGCCTGTGGCACTGGCCCAGGCGCTGCGCCGACACAACTCCTGGCATCCGCCGGAGGAACGGATCCGGCTCCGACTCGCCATGCACGCGGGCGAGATCGCGCGTGACGAACACGGTGTCACCGGCAATTCGATCAATCTGACTTTCCGGCTGGCCGACGCCCCGGAGCTGAAAAACGCGTTTCGCGAGTCACCTGGCGTGCTCGCTGTCATCACATCCGAGTGGTTCTACGACGAAGTCGTTCGGCACAGTTCCGTCGCCGAGTCTTATCGGCGCGTCCCCGTCAACGTCAAGGAGACTTCCACATCCGGGTGGATGCACCTATTGAATTCACCGGATGACGATGGACATACAGCCCGGAGAATTCGACTGCGGCAACGCGTGCTTACCTGGTCCTCGCTTACTCGCCGACCCTAACTCGACAAGTGATGGGCAGGGCATCGAAGCCAAGATCGCGGTCCACGCCGATGGCCGCTCGACGACCCACGTGACAATCATGCGCCCAGCCACAGGCGCGTTCGTTCCTCGCACCTCAAGGCGCCCCATCGGTCGAGTCCCCAGCGTCACCTGGCGCCGAAAGCCGCCGACAGCGTCGCGACACCACCACCCCTTGCAGGCGCTTCGCGCAGCGGCAGGTTGTGCGCCGACCATTGACTTCGTAAAGAAAGTTCCCTATTAATAGGCGGTCCCTGGCGCCGAGGAGGCCCCGCATGTCCTCGTTACGGGTGCGTGTCGCCCTTGTCCTGGCTGTCCTACTGACCTTCTCGCTGGCACCGACCAGCACCGCGGCCCCGGCCGACCTGGTCACCACGTTGTCCGAGGCCGAATCCGGCAACACCGCGATCTCCGGCTGGCAGATCCAGTCGTCCGCACAGGTATCCGCGACCGGTGAGGAGATCTCCCAGTCGCGCTACGACGGTTCCCGGTGGTACCGGGTCGGCCCACGATCGACCGTACTGGCCGGCCTGGTACAAAACGGGCGCTATCCCAACTTGTTCCACGGTACGAACATGCGCGACAACGTCAATCGCGCCGACTTCCAGGTGCCGTGGTGGTACCGCACCGAGTTCCACGTGCGGGACCGCTCCGCCAACACCGTGCTGAAGATCCCGGGCGTGACCTCGCGCGGCGAGGTGTTCCTCAACGGCACCAAGCTCGGTGATGTCGTCGGCACGTACAACGCCCGCGACTTCGACATCAGCTCGTTGGTCAAGCCCGGCCGCAACGCCCTTGCGATCAAGGTCGCGCCCGCGGATCCGCAGAAGGACTTCGCCATCAGCTGGATCGACTGGGCACAGCCCGCCCCCGACAACAACATGGGCTTGTTCCGTGACGTCGAGATCGCCCGTGGCGGAGCCGTTTCGCTGGCCGGGGCGTACGTGCACACCAAGCTCGCGCTTCCCGGCTTCGAAACCGCCGAGGTGAAGGCGTTCGCCGAGGTGCGAAACAACACCGCCGCTCCGCAAACGGTTGTGCTTCAGGGAGAAGTCGCATCACGGCGGCTGAACCAGGTGGTGCAGTTGAACGCAGGCGAATCGCGGACCGTGGCGTTCGCACCCGAGACTCTGCGCAACCCGCGTGTGTGGTGGCCGTATCAGTACGGCGAGCAGCCGCTCTACCGATTGGATCTAACCGCTCGGGTGAACGGGCGGACTTCTGATCGCACCGGCACGACGTTCGGTATCCGTGACGTCGTGTCGAACCTCAATGCCAAGGGCGATCGGCAGTTCATCGTCAACGGTAAGCAGATCCAGATCCGTGGCGGTGGCTGGGCTTCCGACCTGCTGCTGCGCACGCAGCCGGACCGCCTTGGCTCGCAGCTGCGCTACACGCGGGACATGGGCCTGAACGCCATTCGCCTCGAAGGCAAGCTGGAGACACCGGAGTTCTACGAGCTGGCCGACCACTTGGGCATCATGTTGCTGCCCGGCTGGGAATGCTGCGACAAGTGGGAGCCGTGGACCGGGTGGGGCGGCGAAGCCTGGAAACCGGAGGACTACCCGATCGCGCAGGGTTCGCTCAACGCCCAGGCGCGCTTCCTGCGCAACCACCCGAGTGTGATCGCGTTCCTGATCGGCAGCGACATCTCACCGCCGGAGGACGTGCAGCGGATGTACCTGGGTGAGTTCGAAAAGGTCGGCTGGCCGAACCCGGTGCTGCCCGCGGCTTCACTCAATGGTGGTCCGCAGCCGCCGCTCGGACCGTCCGGCAGCAAGATGGAAGGCCCGTACGACTGGGTTCCGCCGGTGTATTGGTACGGCGACAAGCTCGGTGCAGCCTTCGGGTTCGCTGGCGAGCTCAGTGCTGGGCACTCGATCCCTGCGCTGGACACGGTGAAGGGCATGCTGAACGCGACCGAACAGGAGCAGCTCTGGCGCGAGCCCGCCACACCGCAGTTCCACACCGGTCGCGGCAATGAGCCGTTCAACAACCTCCGTCTGTTCAGCACCGCGTTGGCGGAGCGGTACGGCACGCCGACGAGTCTTGCGGATTACGTCGACAAGGCGCAGCTAGCGAACTACGAGCAGGTCCGTGCCCAGTTTGAGGCCAACGCACGACGGATGACCGCGGAGCGTCCCGCCACCGGATTCATCTACTGGATGCTCAACAACGCGTGGCCGTCGCTGAACTGGCACCTGTACAGCTACGACCTCAACCCGGCCGGCGCGTACTTCGGTGCGAAGAAGGCGAACGAGTCAGTCCACATCCAGTACTCCTATGACGATCGCTCGGTGGTCATCGTCGGGCAGTCGCCGAAGAGGGCCGACAAGCTGACCGCACTGGCCGAGGTGTACACGATCGACGGAAAGCTGGTGCACAGCCAGACCAAGAGCGGGATCTCGGTCTCGTTGCCGGGGGTGGCCGAGGTGTTCACGCTGCCCGAGCCGCAGAACCTGTCGTCGACGTACTTCGTCCGGTTGAAGTTGTCCGACGCGCAGGGCAAGGACGTCAGCAAGAACACCTACTGGTTGTCGTCGAAGCCGGACGTGCCGGACTGGGACAAGAGCCAGTGGTACTACACGCCGGTCAGCCAGTTCGCGGATCTGAAAGGCCTGGCGACGCTGCCCGAGGCGTCGGTCGACGTGCGTGCTCGCAGCCACGGCGACAAGACCACGGTGACCGTCCGCAACACGTCCACGACGATCATTCCGGCGGTGCAGCTGACGCTGCGCAAGGCGGACGGTTCGCAGCTGCTGCCAGTGACGTGGTCGGACAACTATGTGGCGCTGTGGCCTGGCGAGTCGATCACCATCCAGGCGTCGCACGAACCAACCCGACGATCGACCGTCGATGTCGGCGGCATCAACGTGGCGTCGCAGAAGTTGGCCATCACCGAGGAATGACGGCCAAGTAGTACACCTTCGTGTGGGGTGCGCCGAGTGACTGGTGCACCCCACACGCATGCAATGCGCCGGAAATCCGCCGCGCTCAATCTCCACGCAGGCGTACGCAACACTCTCCTGGCGCCGGTTCCAGGACCGCCCGGACCGACGGGGCTTCCAATCCGTCCAGCAATCCGTTCAGGAACGCTTGGTTGATCGCGCAGACGAGGTCAGGTGCCTTCGCAGCGAGCGGGTGGAACGGGCAGTTACGCAGCCGCACGCATGTCGGACTTTCCCTGGCTGGTTCGAAGCCGTAGCGCGTCAGCACGCCCTCGGCCACAGTCAGCGCACGCTCAGCACCCAGACGGCCAAGTTTCGCCTTGTCCCGCTCGCTCGTGCCAAGGTTTTCGCCGCGCTGGGCAGCGGCTTTGACAGCTTCGTCGCTCACGTCCTTGGCCACGACGGCATCCAGCAGGATTTCGGCCAGCACGTCATGCTGTCGTTGTGGGATGGCTACTCGGATGTCCACGTCGGTCGGCTCGTAGACCTTCGGGGCTCGGCCTACCTTCCCCGCGGCCTGGTAGCCGGCCCTCAGCAGACCGGCGTCCACGAGTTTGTCGAGGTGAAAGGCGGCGAGTTTGCGCGAGATCCCCACCGAGGCGGCGGCTTCGTCCCTGGTCACCGGGCGTCGCTCGGCTCGGATGAACGTGTACATCCGCCAGCGCAGATCGTCGTCCAGCGCCGCCACGGCTTTGATCTCCGGCGAGCTCACCGCACCATCATATCGGTAACTAATGTGGTCGAAACCACGCTTCGTCCAGTTCTTGACCTTCTCTCCTCATAAGACCAAGATTTGTTGGTGTAACCAGGGTCAAGAGGAGTGTGTATGCGTGCCGGTACCGCCCTGCGGGTCGTCCATGAACCGGACACCGGGGTCGACATAGCCGCCGCCGAGGACGCCGCTGCGGCTTTTCTGCGTGCTCTCGGCGTGTCGACAGACACCGAGAGCCTTCGCGGTACGCCCGGCCGGATGGCGCGTGCCTACGCTGAGCTGTTCAGCCCACGGCCATTCGATCTGACGACGTTCCCCAACGACGAGGGCTACGACGAACTCGTCCTGGCACGTGCCATCCCGGTCCGGTCGGTGTGCGAGCACCATTTACTGCCGTTCGTCGGCACCGCGCACGTCGGTTACCTACCGGGCGAGCGCATCCTCGGGCTGTCCAAGCTCGCCCGGATCGTCGAGTATTTCGCCTGCCGCCCGCAGGTGCAGGAACGGCTCACCAAGCAGGTCGCCGACTGGCTCAACGACCACCTGAACCCGCGTGGCGTCGGCGTGGTCATCGAGGCCGAGCACACCTGTATGACTCTGCGAGGTGTCCTGGCGAGCGGTTCGACCACAGTCACGTCAACATTGCTGGGCAGCCTTCGTGAGGACGCCCGCTCACGCCAGGAGTTCTTCGCACTCAGCGGCGTCCACATCTGAATCTTGGGAGGAATTCGCGTGACCACCTTCGTCATCGTCGGCGGCGGCCTTGCCGGCGCCAAAGCCACGGAAGCGCTGCGAGACCAAGGATTCGACGGCGACATCGTGCTCGTCACCGAGGAGCAGGACCGGCCGTACGAACGGCCGCCGCTGTCGAAGGACTACTTGCAGGGCAAGGCCGAACGTGACAGCGCGTTCGTCCACGGCCCGAACTGGTACCCCGAAAACAACGTGGACCTGCGGCTTGGCGTCGCGGCGACGGCCATTGACCGTGCCGGACACCGAGTGCAACTGTCCGACGGGTCGTCTGTCGAATACGCGAAACTGTTGCTGGCCACCGGATCCAGCCCGCGTCAGTTCCCCGGCGCCGAGGACGCGCTGTATCTGCGCAAGGTAGGCGACTCCGAGCGGATCAAATCCGTGATCGCCAACTCGTCGCGGCTGATCGTGATCGGCGCAGGATGGATCGGCCTCGAGGTCACGGCCGCCGCCCGCACCGCAGGCGTCGAGGTGACCGTTCTCGAGGCCGCCCCACAACCTTTGATCACCGCGATCGGCCCCGAGGTGGCTGAGGTGTACGCGGATCTGCACCGCGCCAACGGTGTCGACTTGCGCCTCGGCGTCGAGGTGGACCAGGTGGGCGCCAAGAGCGTCGGCTTGGTGGACGGCACAGTCGTGGACGCCGACGCCGTGCTGGTCGCGATCGGCGCGGCCCCGAACGTGTCGCTGGCCAAGGACGCCGGGCTCGACGTTGACAACGGCGTGCTCGTGGACGCTTCGCTGCGCACATCCGATCCGGACATCTTCGCGGCCGGCGACATCGCCAACGCGGAGAACCCGTTCCTGGGCAAGCGAATTCGCGTGGAGCACTGGGCGAACGCGCTCAACCAGCCCGCGGTCGCCGCGACCGGGATGCTCGGCGGCTCGGCCACGTACGACGAACTGCCGTACTTCTACACCGACCAGTACGACCTGGGGATGGAGTACATCGGCGACATCGCCGGGTACGACCGCGTGGTGTTCCGCGGCGACAAGCCCGGCCGCGAGTTCATCGCGTTCTGGCTCAAGGACAATCGCGTCCTCGCTGGGATGAACGTGAACATCTGGGACGTGGTCGACCCGATCAAGGCGTTGATCCGCTCCCGCAAGCAGGTCGACCCGGACCGGCTGGCCGATCCGGGCATCCCGCTTGAGGAGCACTGACTGCGCAGGATTGCGTCTTTCGGGTCTGAGATTTCTCAGTTCTCAGAACCGCATAGTGCTGTACGCGTTCAGCGCGGGCTGACCGCCGAGGTGCGCGTACAGCACTGTGGAGTCCTTGCCGATCTCACCCGAAGCGACCAGGTCGATCATTCCGGCCATGGATTTCCCTTCGTAGACCGGATCCGTGATCATCGCCTCGGTCCGCGCGGCGAGTTTCATGGCCTCGATCGTCTGGTCGTCCGGAATGCCGTACGTGCCAGCGTGATACCGCTCATCCAGTTCGACGTCACTGTCCGAGATGGACGTTCCGATCAGGTCGGCGGTCTGTTTGGCGATCCGGGTAACCGCTTCACGCGTCTCCCCTGGCTTGGCTGAAGCGTCGATGCCGATCACCCTGCGCTGCCCGGCAAATCCCGCCACCATCCCTGCCTGGGTGCTTCCGGTGACCGAACACACCACGATCGTGTCAAAGAAAACGCCGAGCTCGGCCTCCTGACGGCGAACCTCTTCAGCCCATCCGGCGAAACCGAGACCGCCGAGTGGGTGATCCGATGCGCCTGCCGGGATCGAGTACGGCTTGCCGCCGCTCGCGCGGACGTCCTCAATCGCCTTCTGCCACGATTCCCTGATGCCGATGCTGAATCCGGACGGATCCAGCCGCACATCGGCGCCCATCAACCGGCTCAGCTGGATGTTGCCGGTCGTGGTGTAGCCGGGATCTTCCCAATCCACCCACTTCTCTTGCACCAGCACGCATTTCAAG
The DNA here is from genome assembly GCA_000720375.1 of Rhodococcus rhodnii. GTDB lineage: Bacteria > Actinomycetota > Actinomycetes > Mycobacteriales > Pseudonocardiaceae > Kibdelosporangium. The sequence goes on from JOAA01000010.1 coordinate 103,290, forward strand.
CCGATACGCGCCGCGGCCGCGGCTACTTGCCTGGTGTGGTTGGACTGCACGCCGCCGATGGACACAAGCGTGTCGCAGCCGGTGGCGATCGCGTCGGCGACCAGATATTCAAGCTTTCGGGTTTTGTTGCCACCAAAGGCAAGCGGCGAGTTGCAGTCCTCGCGCTTGGCCCAGAGCCGTGCTCCACCCAGATGTGTGGTCAGGCGTTCGAGCGGATGAACCGGGGACGGCCCGAACAGCAACGGGTAACGGGCGAAGTTCTCGAGGGACATGTTTCTCTCCAACAGAGTGACTCTTGGCTTGCAGTGTCAGGGCTTCTTCTCACGGCTTGGCACGAAACGGTCCGGTCATGCGTGGGATCGGCGCCGTGCGGTGCAACGCCACCAACGCCACCAACGCCGGGACCGCGACGCCAGGGCCTCCTCACAACTTGGCGCCGAACTTCCCGGCAACGCACGGGACCGGATCGCGGCGCGGTGCAACGCCACCGGCGCCAAGGCGCAACGCCGCGACTTCTCCTCACGGACTGACACAGAACGTCCCGGACGCGCATGAGGATCGGACTGCTGTGGCGGTGCCGCGCAACGCCACCGGGACCAGCGCGGCGACTTCACGGCTTCTTCTCCATCAACACCGCCAGTGTTGCCCAGTTGCGTTCGGCGAGATCGGCCGCTTCTTCTGCGTTGCCCGCCTCGCATGCCGCGATGATCCGCTCGTGCATCGGTGCTGAGTCACGGCCGAGCGGTGAGCCCAAGTACAAGTAGATGGCGCGGTGCAGCAATGGCGTGTATCGGCGGATCGTGGCGGCTATCGCGCGGTTCTCACTGGCTTGCACCAGGATGTCGTGGAACGCGTCGTCACAGGCGATCGCGTCCTCCAGGGCGCTGGCGTCGACTGCCACCGCGAATTTCATGTTGGCCGCGCGCATGGCGTCGAGGTGTCGCTGGGTGAGTTTGGGAACAGCGAGCCGCGTGGCCAAGCCGTGCATCGATTGCACGACCGCGTGCGCGTCCCGGACTGCGGCCGAGTCCAACCGGGTGACCCGGGTGTAGCTGTGCGGTTTTGTTTCGATCAAGCCTTCGTCGGTCAGACGGGCCAGCGCTTCGCGGACCGGCGTACGGGACAGGCCCATCCGGGCGGCCAGTTCGACGTCTTTGACCGGCGTTCCTGGGGCCAGTTCACCCGCGACGATCGCGCGCCGGATGGCCGTGAGCGCCTGTTCGCTGAGCAGTGCCCGATCCAGCCGACCAATATATTGCATTTCATCACCCTAACAGCCCAGGTCAAGCCGTCACTTCGGTCACTTTGCGACTTTGCAAAGAGTAGACTTTGCAAAGTGCCTCCCCCGGACCATCCGATCCGCACCGCGCTGCTCGCGTTGCTGCATGAACGGGACACCGTGACCTCGACCCAGGCCGCGCAGGCGCTGGGTTTCAGTTCCGGGTCGTGCTCGTTCCACCTGCGTCAGCTCGCGCGATACGGCTACGTCGAAGAAGCCGACGCGGCCGACGGGCGTGTCCGGCCTTGGCGGCTGGTCCGCCAACCGGACGAAGGACCCGACCTCGGCCTGCTGGCCAGAGAGCTGGAGGACGAGGGTTACCAGCGTTGGCTGCACAGCAAGGGCAGCGCTCCGGCCGAATGGTCGATCGACGACGCCTTCAGCTCGGTGATATTTCTCGAACCGTCCGAACTGGCCGAAGTCGGTGCGCAGATCCGGGCGGTGCTCGCCCGGTACGCCACCCGCGACCCCAGTCCGGCTGCGCGACCCGTTGCCGCAGTAGCCCGGTTGTTCCCCTTGCTTCCCGTCGAACAGGAGACGACATGGCCGTCCGAGAGCTGAGGTACCTTGGCGACCCGGTCCTCACCACACCTGCCGATCCAGTCACCCACTTCGACCGCAAGCTTCAGGCCCTCGTAGACGACCTGATGGACACGGTGCTGCAGCCTGGGCGCGCCGGACTCGCCGCGCCGCAGATCGGCGTCGGACTGCGGGTGTTCAGCTACAACGTCGGCGGATTGCACGGATACGTGGTCAATCCGCAGATCGTCGAACTGTCCGAGGAGATGCAGGAAGGGCCGGAAGGGTGTTTGTCCGTGCCTGAGCTGTGGTTCCCGACGCGGCGTGCCGCGCAGGCGACCGTGAAAGGCGTCGACGCCAAGAACAAGCCGATCTCGGTGACCGGGACCAAAGAACTGGCCCGATGCTTGCAGCACGAGACCGATCACCTCGACGGCATGCTCTACCTGGACCGGCTGGAACCAGACGTGCGCAAGGAAGCCATGCGCAAAGCCCGGGAGTCCCAATGGTTCTGGCGGGGCGACAACGGCAAATAAGCGCCGGGACACCCAGGGATCGGTTGACAGCACGAGGACAGGTCGGCTTGGACATGGACCGACGCTGGTTGCCGACGGCGTTTCCCGGACTCGTCGTTGAACGCGGCGGCTTAACCGATGTTCGCCTCACCGACTGCCCGAAATCCTGCCGGTAAGGGCGATCTGCAGGGTGCAACGCAGCCTTATGCGAAGGATCTGCGTCATCTGTCTTTAGTGGACCGTTAGGTTTCGGCCTGCGCCTAGGCCCATGGCCGCTTGGACGGAGACTGCGGCCATCAGGACGATCAGGGGCAGTGACCAGCTGTGTGTCCAGTCGTGCAGTGCTCCGAAAAGGACTGGGCCGGTGGTGGCGAACAGGTAGCCGATTGACTGCGCCATTCCGGAAAGTGCTGCTGCGCCGTAGGAGTCCGCGGCTCGCAAAGTGAAGAAGAGCAATGCGAGTACGAAGCAGATGCCACTGGCGAGGCCGACGATGATCGCCCAGAGCACCGCCAGTTCTGGTGCGATGAGCATGCCTAGGTAGCCGGTGAGACTGAGCAGCGAGCCGCCGGTTGCCAGTAGGCGTTGGTCCCTCATCTTGTTGGCTACCAATGGGATCGCCGCACTCATGGTGACGCCTAGGACTTGCAGGAGGAGCAGCAGCCAGCCGCTGTTCTCCTCGCTGATCCCGTTGTCGTTCATGATTGCCGGGAACCAGGAGAGCACGATGTAGAAACCGAAGGACTGCAGGCCCATGTACGCCGTGACTTGCCATGCCAACGCCGAGCGCCATGGCGTACGCGCGGTCGAGGTCCTCTCCACGACGGGCTGCGCCCGACGGCCGAACGCTTGTGGTGCCCAGATCGCGAACGCGATCAGTGCGAGGCCTGCCAGTGAGCCCAATGCCGTGCGCCAACCGCCTGGCAGCACGCCAGCCAGTGGCACGGCGAGCCCGGACACGACTGCTCCGACGACGCCCATTGTCACCGAGTAGAGGCTTGTCATCGGCGCGACGCGGTCCGGGAAGTCTCGCTTGAGCAGCGCAGGCAACAGCACATTGCCCACCGCGATGGACAAGCCCAGCAGGACGGTGCCCAGCCAGAGCATGCCGACCAACGGCACCGAGCGCAGCACGATCCCGATGGCCAGCGCCAGCAACGCGTACCACGTCAGCCGCTCCATGCCGATCCGGCGGGCGAGCCGGGGCACTTGCGGGGAGAACACCGCGAAAGTCAGCAGCGGCAGCGCGCTGAGCAGGCCTGCCTGCCCGGCGCTGAGCCCTTCTGATCGCCTGATCGTCTCCAGCAGTGGACCAACCGAGGTCAGCGCTCCTCGGAGATTGGCCGCCACCAGGAGAATCCCGGCGATGAGCAGTACTCGTCGCGCGGTGGCCACCCGGGTGTCCGCCGCCCGATCACTGATCGTGCTTGCGCCCGCGCTCATGTCACCGCCCAAGTCGTCTTTTGCCTCGCCGACGGATCATCCTACGTATCTGTCGACGATCGGCCAATGACGCGTTGTGAGCAGTTTCTTGGCTACTTGGCCTAACGCGGCGTCAGGACACAGACCTCATTGCCCTCTGGATCAGCCATCACCTCCCAAGGCACATCCACCTGACCGATGTCGATCGACCTGGCACCCGCCGCGCGCAGCCTTGCCACTTCGGTCTGCTGGTCATCGTCGGCGGCTGGCCGGACATCCAGGTGGAGCCGGTTCTGGACGGTCTTCGGCTGGTAACCGCCAAGAAACTCCAACCAGGGCCCTCGGCCGTTGGGCGGACGCAGCCCAACGTCACCGCCGGCCTCGCTCCTGCGCTCGAAACCGGTCGCCTCGACCCAGAACTTCGCCAGACGATCGGCGTCCACCGCGTGGACGACGATCGCCGCGAGCGGGCCCACGTCGTGGTAGATCTCACGCGGCTCGAGGACGCAGAACTCGTTGCCCTCGGGGTCGGCCATGACTTCCCACGGAACGTCGCGCTGCCCGATGTCGATCGACTTCGCGCCAAGATCCCTGGCCCGCTTGATGATCTCGGCCTGATCGGCGGGGCTGGCGCTGGCCAGGTCGAGATGCACTCGGTTGCGGGTGGTCTTGGGCTGGTCGACCCGATCGAACACGAGATCCAGTTCCCAGCCTTGGGATTCCGGCGCCCGGACGTCGATTTCGCCGTGTTCGGCCACGACAGGCCACCCGATCAGCCGCGACCAGAACTCGGCGAGCGCTTCCGGATTCGCGGCGGCGATGATGACGTTCACCAGTCTGGTAGCCATGGGCGCAAGCTAGCAGCCGCTACCGACATTTTCAGGTTGATGTTGCGGGACAAGGAAATCCGGGCAGGAGGGCGCTGGCCGCGGACTGGTCGGCGCAGAGCCCTCCTGCTTCGGATGGCCGCCTGCGCGGGCTGGCGACCGTCATCTCTCAGCGGGTCGCGACCCGCAGCAGTGCCCACATCTGGTTGATCGCCTCGATGTCTCCTTCCCGGTGCACCGCCGCCTCCGGCATTCGCCCCCAGAGGAAGCGGTAGACGTTCGATGGTTGGCCGGTGATCTCGGCGTCGATACGGCCCCGGTCGGTTCGGTCGATATCCGCGCCGGGGACGCGCCATGCACCGAGGCCGCCCGTTGTCACGCGGACCAGCCACGCTTTCCCGCCGGTCCGGACAGCGACCGTGCCGTCCCTTGTGCCGACGACGCCCTGGACTGTCAGGCGATGGCCGAGCCAGAGGGTGAGGACCTCGTCGATGCCGTCGACGGCGATGTCGTCGGCGATCTCGCCGATCTCCAGGTCCATCGCCGCCTGGATGTCCACACGGTGGATCACAGTTTCGTGCGTCATCCGGCGCCGCCAGAAGCCGTACGTGGAATCCGCGGCCCACCAGGTGGAGCACGGCTCCGACGGTTCGTGCCGGGACAGTTCGTCGACCAGCTCACGTACTCCGCTGATCACGTAGTCCCGCAACGACTGGAACGGACCCGGCGCACGCTGCCAGGTCTCCGGGGAGTCCCCGGTCCTGATCCACTCCAGCGCCATCCGGTACCCGCTGCCCACGTGCCTGGCCGTTTCCCCGACGGTCAGGCCCGGACAGTTCGGGATCCTCAGTTCCTCTCTCGCCCCATCCACCGTCTCGGCCAGCACAGTGGCCTCGATCTCCAGGACGTCCAGCAGCCTTGTCTGATCGATCAGCGCCTTTCCGTTCACCCCGGGACAACCCGGGCGATCAAACCGATGAACTGACCTGCCCGGCTGACCAGGTCATCCGCCGAGCGGGCGCTGACCAGCCGGACACGGCCGGCCTGCACCGCGGCCCTGGTGGACGAGCACGCCGCGAAGAAAGCGGCCCACTCGCGCAGTTCGGGCGCGACGGACGACAGCAACGTCCACGCGCTGGTGGGGCGGGCGCGACCCCGGTGCGGACGGCCACGGTGCGCGAGCATCGCGGCGGCCGCTCGTAACGCGGACAGATACGCCTGAGCGAACCGCTCGGCGGGTTCGGTCTCCGCCTCCGCTGCCGCGATACCGCATTCGGCCTGGCGAAGCAGCGCGGCTGGCGATCCCGATGCCCATGAGCGGCTGCCTCGACGCGAGGGGGAGCTTGGGAAGTCGACTGTGGTTGACATCTGGCCTCCTCACGTCTCGAAGCGGCCAGGGCGGCCGCATCGAACCCACCGTGGGGAAGCCGGTGGACCCGGTGGCGAGGCGCTTCCCCCGCCCCACCACCGGGCAGCCGTGTTCGATTTCGAACACGTGTTCGAGTCTACCTGGGTCGCGGCAACCGCTCAAGCTGCCTAAACCGAGGTCATGGTGTGATTAGCGGGTGACATCCACCGACCATCCGGCCGTCGCGAAGTTCACCGCGGCCCTGCTTGAGGCCGGGCTGACCGACTCGGCGGCCGGCATCCGGATCCTTGACGACGAGGTGCGCACCGCGGCCGCCGCCGCGAACGCGCTGGGCATCGAGGTCGGCGCGATCGCCAACAGCCTCATCTTCCGCGCGACCTACAACGGCGCAGTCGAGCCACTGCTCGTGCTCACCTCGGGCGCGCATCGCGCGGACACGAAGCGGGTCGCGGCCATCGTCGGCGCGGACCGGATCGACAAGGCAGACCCGGTTTTCGTCAAGGAGAACACCGGTCAGGCCATCGGCGGGGTCGCGCCTTCTGGCCACCCGCAACGAATCCGCACACTGGTGGACAACCATTTGGCCACGTATGCGGTGGTCTGGGCGGCCGCTGGGCACCCTAAATCCGTGTATCCCACTACGTTCGAGCAGCTGGTCGCCCTCACCGGGGGGACGGCTGCGGACGTTCGAAGCGTGGAGGATGATTCCTGACGTGACCGCGGTGCCATCGCACAAGACCCAGCTCGTCGAGCTGTCGGCCGACGCGTTGCGGTCGCGGCTCTACGAGGCGTTAGGCCTGTACGTCACGGCCATGGGCTACCCCAAGGGAACCGCCGAGCAACGAGCGCCGATGTGGTTGGCGCACATGCTGCGGGAGGGGTGGCGCTGCGTCGCGGCGCTGGATCAGAACGACGAGCTGACCGGGATCTGCTACGGCTACCGAGGCGCGCCCGGCCAGTGGTGGCACGAACAAGTCCGGCGCGGGGTGATCGAACTGGCGGGCCCCGGCGTCGCGGACGAATGGATGCGTGACTACTTCGAGCTGACCGAGCTGCATGTGCGGCCGGACAGCCAAGGCAGGGGCACGGGCGAGCGCCTGCTGCGAATGCTGCTGGAGGGCGTGCCCAACGACCGGGTGCTGCTGTCCACCCCCGAAGGCCGGACCAGGGCGTGGAGCCTGTACCGCCGGGTCGGGTTCGTCGATGTGCTGCGCAACTACCGGTTTGCCGGTGACCCACGGCCGTTCGCCGTGCTGGGACGGCAACTGCCGATGTCATCCTCGTGAGTGGCCGGTCGTAGACCAGCCACTCACGAGGGGATTCTGCCGCTCACTTACGGCAACGGCGCTGGCGGAAGTGGTGGCTCTGGGGCAGGCGGTGCCGGCGGAGCAGGTGGTGCCGGCGGTCCCGGCGCCGGGGGTGCCGGTGGCGCGGGAGGCGCTGGCGGAGCCGGAGGCGCAGGCGGTGCGGGCGGTGCGGGCGGAGCAGGCGGTGCCGCCGCGCCGGGCACAGCCAGTGCGACAGGCAGGCACTTGGCGGTGTTGATCGCGGTGACGGCCGTGCCGAGCTTGGTGATCGCGGCGGTCGTGGCCGCGGCGTCCGGTGGCGTCTTGAGTGTGGCGCTGACCCCGCCCAGCACTGCACTCAGCAAGTCGACCGTCGGAGCGAGGCACGCGTCCGCGGCCTTGGGTGTGGGCGCCGGTGGCGCTGGAGGCGCAGGCGGAGCCGGTGGTGCGGGCGGTGCGGGAGGCGCCGGTGGCGCTGGAGGTGCGGGCGGAGCCGGTGGCGTGGCCGTCGACGAGGGCAACGACGGCAGGCAACCAGCTTCCTGTGCACCTGCGACCGCGCTGTAGACGTCACCCAGCGCGCTCTGCAGCTTGGCCGGGTCGGCAGCCGCTGCGTCCACTGCCTTCACGGCGGCGACCAATGTCTTGACCGCTGGCGTGTCAGCCGTGCATTCGACCCGGACCTGGTCGGCCCGGTTCGGGACCGCGGCGCTCGGGAGCGCCACCGCGGTCAGGCCCAGTGCTGCCAACGACAGCACGACGGGCAATCGTTTGGACATCGGATTCTCCTTGTGGTTTTTCCCCGGCGAAGATCCGGGCGTGGCCGATGGTAAGCACCGTCGCACCACCTTTGACCTGCTAAAACGTCGGATTTCACCGGTTAGGGTGGCCCGAGTGGCGTCACGCTCGGGAAGTGGTTAGATACCGTTCGCAACCACTCAACTGACAACTATTGAAATCTGTCATCGCGATGTGCATACTTGAGATACCGACACAACAAGGAGGAGTCCCGTGCGAAACCGTCGACTTGGCAAGACCGGCCCCGAGGTGTCCGAGCTGGGACTCGGCGCGATGGGCATGTCGGATTTGTACGGTCCGGCCGACGAGACCGAGAGCATCGCCACCATCCACGCCGCACTCGACGGCGGCGTCACCCTGATCGACACCGGCGACTTCTACGGCATGGGCCACAACGAGATGCTCATCGGCCGCGCGCTGCAGGACCGCAACCGGGACGACGTGGTGATCAGCGTGAAATTCGGCGCGCAGCGCTCTCCCGCCGGTCAGTGGCTCGGCTACGACGCCAGCCCGAACGGAGTGAAGACGGCACTGGCGTACTCGCTGCGCCGCCTGCGCACCGACCACATCGACATCTACCGGCCTGCCAGGCTGGACCCGAACGTCCCGATCGAGGACACGATCGGCGCGATCGCCGAGATGGTCGAGGCGGGCTACGTGCGCCACATCGGTCTGTCCGAGGTCGGCGCGGACACCATCCGCCGGGCGAACGCCGTGCACCCGATCGCCGACCTGCAGATCGAGTACTCACTGATCAGCCGTGGTATCGAGCAGGACATCCTGCCGACACTGCGTGAACTGGGCATCGGTTTGACCGCGTACGGCGTGCTGTCCCGCGGCCTGCTGTCCGGGCACTGGTCGCAGGACAGGACGACCCTCACGACCGACTTCCGCACGCACAACCCCCGGTTCCAGGGCGAGAACCTGGCGCACAACCTGACGCTGGTCGAGGCGTTGCGCCAGATCGCTGACCGTAAGTCCGTGTCCGTCGCCCAGATCGCGATCGCCTGGGTACTGTCACGGGGTGAAGACATCGTGCCGTTGGTCGGCGCCCGCAGGCGGGACCGGCTCGCTGAGTCGCTCGGCGCGCTGGACGTCGACCTGTCGAAGGAAGATCTCGACGTGATCGAGCAGACCGTGCCGATCGACGCGGCCGCCGGTGACCGGTACGCGCCCGCTCAGATGCAGACGTTGGACAGCGAGCGCTGATGGCCGAAACCCTGACAGCGGAGCAGATTCTCGAAGCGGCGCAGGACGTCCTGCGCCGTTTCGGCCCGAGCAAGGCGACCGTTGTCGACGTCGCCCGCGCGCTCGGCGTCAGCCACGGCAGCGTCTACCGGCACTTCCCCAGCAAGGCCGCGCTGCGGGAAGCCGTGACACGGCAATGGCTGCACCGCAACCACGCGCCGGTCGCGCAAGCGGCCAAGGCCGATCTGCCCGCGCCGGACAAGCTGCGCAATTGGTTGTCGACGCTGTTCGACTCCAAGCGGCACAAGGTGTTGGACGACCCCGAACTGTTCGCCACCTTCTCCGCGCTGGTGAAGGAGAACAGCTCAGTGGTCGCCGACCACATCGCGGAGCTGACCGCTGAGATCGCCGGAATCCTGCGGGAGGGCGTCGAAGCCGGTCAGTTCGCGCCGATCGAGGACGTCGACGGCACGGCACGCGCCGTTTTCGACGCCACAAACCGGTTCCATGACCCCGGCTACTCGGGTGACTGGGCGCAGGACGGCATCGGCGAGGCGTTCGATGCCGTCTGCTCCCTCGTCCTCTCCGGGCTAACCACGCAGGCTGGTCGCGAGGTTGTCCAGTCCCATTGAGCCGAGGCGCAACGCGCGCATGTGGAAGTCCTTGATGTCAAAGGATTCCCCGTCGCGGCGACGCGCCTCGTCGCGCAGCTGCAGCCAGTAACGCTCGCCGAGTTTGTACGACGGCGCCTGCCCCGGCCAGCCCAGGTAGCGGTCGATCTCGTCGCGCACGACATCGGCGTCGGTGAGCGTACGGGTCAGCATGAACTCGAGGCCCAGCTCCGGAGTCCACCGCTCGCCGTCGTGGAATCCGCTGCCTGCCGGGATTTCCAGCTCAAGGTGCATGCCGATGTCGATGATCACGCGGGCGGCCCGGAACAAGTGCGCGTCCAGCATGCCCATCAGGTCACCGTCGTCGGTGAGGTAGCCGAGGTCCTGCATGAGCCGCTCGGCGTACAGCGCCCAGCCCTCGCCGTGCCCGGAAACCCAGCCGAACAGCCGCTGGTAACGGTTGAGCGATTCGGCCTGGTACACGCCGGTCGCGATCTGCAGGTGATGTCCTGGAACACCCTCGTGGTACACAGTGGACACTTCGCGCCACGTGCTGAAGTCGTCGCGCCCGCTCGGCAGCGACCACCACATCGCGCCCGCGCGGGAGAAATCGTCGCTCGGCCCGGTGTAGTACGCACCCGCGCCGCCGCCGTCCGGCGCGATCTTGCAGTCCAGTCGCATCAACGGATCCGGAATATCGAAATGCACACCGCGAAGTGCGCTCAACGCGTTGTCGGACAGCTGTTGCATCCACTGTTCGAATTCGGCGCGTCCTTCGATCCGGTAACGCGGATCAGCGTTGAGCACCGCGGCGGCCTCGGAAAGCGATGCGCCGGCCTTGATCCGCTCGGCGACCGCGATCATTTCCTTTTCCACGCGGAAGAACTCGGTCCAGCCCCACTCGTACGCCTCGCGCAGATCAAGTTCCGCGCCGAGGAAGTACCGCGACCACAGCTTGTAGACGTCTTCGCCGACGGCGTCCTTCTTCGGCGCCCTGTCGGCGATTTGCCGCAGGAAGCGGCCAAGGTCCGCGTACGCGTCGGAAGCTCGCTGAGCCGCGGCCTCGAGTTCGGCCGACGACTGCGGCGCGTTCTGGATGAACGTCTTGAAGAACGACCCGCCCTTGCCGCCCGACCACGTCTCACACTGTTCGGCGACCTTCTCCACCTGGCGCAGGGCGGCCAGCTGGTTGCGGTTCGCCGCGTCGGTCAGGCTCGCTTTGATCCCGTCGACCGCCGCGGGCACCTTGGTCAGCAAGGCGTGGATGTCCGCCCAGTGCTCCGCGGTCTGCGCGGGCAACAGGTCGAAGACCGCCCGGACGTTCTGCGTCGGACTGGAGATGACGTTGATGTTGCCGATATCGAGACCGGCTTCGGCGACCTCGAGTTCGAGCCCGATGCGTTCCAGGAAATGTGCCTTGGCCGCTTTCTCGGTCTCGTCGGCGGGTTCGAGCGCCTGGATCTCACGAACGGCACGGGAAGCCAGTTCGGTGCGCTGGCGGTAACCGTCAGGGGAGAAATCGGTCATCTCCGACTCGTAGCCGGTCAGTCCGGCATAGGTGGCGGTGATCGGGTCAAGGGTGGCGTACTCGTCCACGAACCGCTCACTCGCTCCGTGGACCCCCGCAGTGTGATTGGCCATATCCGGGACGTTACCCGGTGTGGTTATGCGATGAACCCGCCGGATTTCGCAAAGGACTGGACAACCCTGGCATAGTGACCCGCGTGCACCAGGCTCCCCACCGTTCAGCCCGCCGGTGGGCTGTTGTGCCACTCCTGCTTGTGCTGGCGTTCGCGCTCAGCGGCTGCGTGCGGGTGCGCGCGGCGATGGCGGTCGACGCCAACGACTTGATCTCCGGCACCCTGGAGATCGCCACTGTCCAGGTCAAACCCGAGGAGATCGGCCCGGCGCTGACCATTCCGGCCGAGCTGTCCAGCCAGGTCACGATGGAGCCGTACAAGGCCGACGGCTACGTGGGCCAGACAGTCCGGTTCACCCAGCTCAGCTTCGACCAGCTGCGCACGCTCACCGAGTCGATCAGCTCGCTGACCAGCCGGTACCGGCTGAACTTCCGGCGCTCCGGCGACATCGTCTCGCTCGCCGGGGTGGCGGATCTGAGCCAGTTGCGGCCGGATGGCGTCGACGTCCAGCTCAAGATCGCGTTCCCGGGTCCGATCGGCCGCACGAACGGCATCCTCGAACTGGACAACAACATCTCGTGGAAGCTCAGCCCCGGCCGGATCACCGACATCACCGCCACTTCGCAGTACAACTCGGAATCCGGGATGTCTTGGACGCGGTGGGTGCTGCTGGTCGGCGCGGGTGCGGTCGGGACCGCGCTGATCGTGCTGGCTTTAGCCCTCTTCACGCACCGCCGGAGCCGGCGTAAAGAGCAGATGTCGGAGTACGTCTAGCCGATTGGCCGCCCCCACCCCACCAAAAGACAAGCCCCCACCCGTCCCGGGGGGCGTCCCTCGTCCAGTCTATCGATGGGGGTTGACCGGCGGGGGTTTCTGCGCGGGCTGTGGACAACGGATTTGCGAACGGGCCGTTGGCTCGAACTAGTTGTCCACAGATGCGCTGAAGTCCTTGTGCTGGTCGCTCAGGCCGTGCGGCTGGGTACCAGGCCGAGCCTGCCGAGTACCTCTTTGGTCGCCTTTGCCCGGTTGAAGGTGTAGAAGTGGAGCACGTCCACGCCTTCGGCCAGCAGCTCCTGGCACATCTCGGTGACCACGTCGATGCCTTCGGCGCGGAACGCCTTCGGGTCGTCCATCAGTGGCTCGAGCCGGGACTTGATCTGCGGCGGGACGGGCGCGCCGGACAGTTCGACCACCTTGCTGAGCATCTTCGGCGTCGTGAGAGGCATCACACCGGGCAGGATCGGGGCGTCACTGCCCCGGGCAGCCACCCGGTCGCGAAGCCTGAGGAAGTCCGAGGCCGAGTAGCAGAGCTGGCCGACCGCGAAGTCCGCGCCCGCCCGGAACTTCTGCACGAGCCGGTCCGCGTCCGTCTCAATGTCTGAGCAGCGTGGGTGCCCGTACGGGAACGCGGCCACACCGACGCAGAAGTCACCGAGCTCACGGACCAGCCGGACGAGGTCTTCGGCGTAGCTGAGGCCTTGCGGGTGCTTGACCCACTCTCCCATCGGGTTGCCAGGTGGGTCGCCACGCAGCGCGAGCACGTTGTGCACGCCGACCGCCGCGTACCAGCCGATGACGTTGCGCAGCTCGGCGACGGAGTGGTCAACCGCTGTCAGGTGCGCCATCGGCACCAACGTCGTTTCCCTGGCCACGCGGCCGGTCGTGCGGATCGTGCGATCGCGCCGGGAACCGCCTGCGCCGTAGGTCACCGACACGAAAGCTGGGTCCAGGCCTTCGAGTTCACGGATCGATCGCCAGAGGATCTGCTCGTCGGCGTCGTCTCGGGGCGGCATGAACTCGACGGAGAAAGTTGCTCTGCCGACATTGATGCGCTCCAGCACGGACGTCATGCCGTCCAGCCTATCGGGACTTCCGACCCCGCCGCGTCGGCCAACTGAGCAGGGGGTCACGATGGAGGTGTGCATCCGATGACCATCGACGAGTCCGTTAGAGCCCACGTCGAGCGGACCTTGACCGAGTACCTGTCGGCCAAGCAGTCCACTATGGCCAGCCTGACGCAGGAGCTGGCGGACGCACTCGACGCACTGGTCGAGTTCATCCTGCGGGGCGGAAAACGCATCCGTCCGACGTTCGCCTGGTGGGGCTGGCGCGGTGCGGGCGGCGAGCCGGATGCTCCTGCTGTGCTGCGGGCGATCAGCGGTCTCGAGCTGATCCAGGCGTGTGCGCTCGTGCACGACGACCTGATGGACGCTTCCGCGGTCCGGCGGGGTTCGCCGACCGTGCATGTGACGTTCGAGCGCCTGCACCGCGAGCGGGGGTGGCTGGGGACCTCGGAGCGGTTCGGCATGGCGGCCGCGATTCTGCTCGGCGATATCGCGCTGGCCTGGGCGGACGACATGTTCTACGGCTCGGGTGTCTCGGCCAACCGGATCGCTGCGGCCAGTGAGCCGTGGCAGGCGATGCGCTCGGAGATGCTCGCGGGGCAGTACCTGGACATCCTTACGCAGGTGGAGGGCGACGAATCGCCTGAGGCGGCGCTGCGGGTGGCCCGGATGAAGACCGCCGCGTACACCGTGGAGCGGCCGCTGCAGATGGGCGCTGCGCTGGCGGGCGCGGATCCCGACGTGGTGGAGCGGCTGCGGGCGTTCGGCGCGGACATCGGCGTGGCCTTCCAGTTGCGTGACGACCTGCTCGGCGTGTTCGGCGACACCGACGTGACCGGCAAGCCCGCTGGCGACGACCTGCGCGAGGGCAAGCGGACCCTGCTCGTGGCGCTCGGCTTGCAGAAAGCGACGCAAGCGGGCGCGGACGTGCTGCGGCACTGCCTCGGCAACCAGGATCTGACTGGTGACGACGTCGAGCGGGCCCGCGTGGTGCTGCTCGAGTCAGGTGCCGTGGACTGCGTCGAGGCCAAGATCGAGGCGCTCACGTCCACTGCGATGCACGCGCTTCAGGCGGCTGACCTCGCCGAGCCCGCCGGTGACCGGCTTGCCGAGCTCGCGGTGGCCGCGACCAGGAGGAACCACTGAGAACCGTCACCGGCCGGACCGACCACGTCGTCGTGGTTGGCGCCGGTCTCGCGGGGTTGTCGTGCGCGTTGCACCTGCTCGGGTCCGGGCGTCAGGTCACGGTGCTGGAAACCGACTCCACGCCTGGTGGGCGTGCGGGCCGAATGCTGATCGGCGACTACACGGTCGACTCAGGCGCGAGCGTGCTCACCATGCCCGAGTTGATCGAGGACGCGTTGGCCCAGGTCGGGGCCCCGATGTTGGACTTGATCAAGCTGGATCCGGCGTACCGCGCGCACTTCGCCGACGGCAGCACGATCCGCGTGCACTCCGACGCCGCGGCGATGGAGGACGAGATCCGCGGCGTGGCCGGGCCCGCCGAGGCCGTCGGGTACCGCAGGCTGCGGAAATGGCTGTCCGAGCTGTACCGGGTGGAGCGGGATTCGTTCATCGGCGCCAACTTCGACTCGCCGCTGGACTTGCTGGGTTCACGGCTGGCGAGCCTGGTCGCGCTGGGTGGTTTCGGGCGGCTCGGGCCGGCGATCGCGAAGTACTTGTCGGATGAGCGATTGCAGCGGCTGTTCTCGTTCCAGTCGCTGTACGCGGGTGTGCCGCCGCAGCGGGCTTTGGCTGCGTACGGCGTGATCGCGTACATGGACACCATTGCCGGCGTGTGGTTTCCACGCGGGGGCGTGGCTGCGGTCGCCGCGCACATGGCGAAGGCAGCGTCCGACGCGGGCGCGGACGTGCGTTATTCGTGTGGCGCGGCGTGGTTGGAGCGCGTCGGTTCTCGCGTGACGGCTGTGCGTACGACCGAGGGTGAGCGGATCTCCTGTGACGCCGTGGTTCTGACGCCGGACTTGCCGGTTGCCCGTGGCCTGCTGGGTTTGCCGTCGCGCCGCGTGGTGCCGTTGCAGTGGTCGCCGTCCGCCGTGGTGCTGCACGCCGGCGTGGACCGGTCGTGGGAGTCGCTCGGGCATCACACGATCTTCTTCGGTCGCGCGTGGACCAAAACATTCGACGAGATCATCAAGCGCGGGCGGCTGATGAGCGATCCGTCACTGCTGGTGACGCGACCGACCGCGACCGATCCGACGCTCGCGCCGGACGGCCGTGAGGTGGTTCAGGTGCTGGCGCCGTGCCCCAATCTGCGGACGTCCCGGATCGACTGGCCGCGTGTCGGTCCCCGGTACCGCGACGAACTTATCCGTGTGCTCGACCAGCGTGGATTGACTGGTTTCGGCTCGTCGATCGAGGTGTCGAAGCTGATCACGCCGGCCGACTGGGAAGATCAGGGACTGGGCGCGGGCACGCCTTTCTCGCTGGCGCACTCGTTCCGCCAGACCGGCCCGTTCCGGCCACGCAATTTGGTGCCTGGCGTGGACAACGCCGTGCTTGCGGGCTGTGGCACGACTCCTGGCGTCGGGATTCCACCTGTGGTGATTTCCGGGCGGCTCGCCGCACAGAGAATCACCGGAAGGTAGCGAATATGTGCCGGACCGTGCCGTCGAGTCGACTTCGGCCAGTAGTCATCTAACGTTGAACGCGTGAGGCGGCACGGACTCGGCACCCTGATGGTGGCGATTCTGCTGTGCGCCGGCTGCACCGGCGACGAGCCGTCACCCAATGGCCCCGCTCCCGCGCCCAAGCTGGTCGCGGCGGACGCGGTCAATCAGTCCATTGTGGACCTCAGGAGCGCCGGTGCCGTGCGGTACAACGGTTCACTGACCGCGCCGGCCGGCGACAACGTAACGATGCAGGTGACCGTGACCAAGGCCGGTGAGGCGACCGGCGAGTTGTCGGTGAACGGGCTGCCCGCGACCGTGCTGGTCGTCGATCACACGCTGTACCTCAAGGCCGGGCTGGATTTCTGGCTGAAGCTGTCCGGTGTGCCCGACTCGACCGCGCCGACCGTCGCCGACCACTGGGTGAAGGCGCCCGGTGTGCTGCTCGGCGTCGACATCGAGCGGATCTTCGACACCGAGACGCTGCCGGGCCTGTTCGGCAAACCCCTCGCCGACCAGACGCCGGACGCCGTCAAACGCACCAAGGTCGCCGGTCAGGACGTCCTCGAGGTGCCGACCGACGCGGGCGTGCTCTACCTGGGCGTGAACCCGCCGTACGGGCTGGTCCGGTTCGATCTGACCAAGTCGGGCAAGACGGATCCGACCAAGGTGCGTGACCTGGCGTTCAGCGTTTCGGACGCGACCAACGACATGGCCGCGCTCTACCGTGACCTCGCGGCGAAGACCGCCGAACTGGAAACCGCGTACGACCCGTTCACCGGGGTCAAGCAGGGCACGTACAAGTTCCAGAACTGCAGCGTGAACAGCTGCGCCATCGTGGTCGAACTCACCAACGTGGGCAAACAGGCTGTGCGGGTGGCAGTCAAGGCGACGTGGACCGGTGGCGGCAACGTGATCGGTTCGTGTGAGAGCCGGGTCGGCCCGTTGCAACCAAGTCAGGCAGGCAGTGCGACGTGCACGCTGTCCTCGCCGCAGTGGACGCAGTTCTACCGCCGCGCGCAGTCCGTGGCCGGGCAGCATCCGTATGGCGCGGAATGGACGGCTATGGCGCTTATCACGCCGCCCGATCCGGCTGGCCTGCGAACTTTGGCGAGCTCCGCGGAGACTCCGGTGGCCAATGCGCAGGGCAACCAGCACATCTACGTGATCCGCGACGACGCGGGCAAGGACGACAAGCAGATCTGGAAGTACGGCGTCGCGACCGGCCCCGACTGGCGGAAAATCCCCGAGGAGCAGCTGAGATTCTGCACCGCGGGCTGTGTCGTCGACGAGGTCGCGGCCACCGGCGACCCGGCTTCGGCACACGCTTTGGCCCGGCAGCTCGTCGACGCATACCGTGGCCGCGTCGGGCAATGCCCGCCTGCCCAGTGGGTCGGGTGTTCGCCGAAATGACCTAGGCTGGCGCCGCGGTGTTCGTCGGGGGAGGGTGTTCGTGAGTACGCGTGAGCTGGACGCTGCCGGGATCACAGATCCTGAGCTGCGCGCCGCGTACGCCGAAAGCAAGGCCATCAACGCCAGTCACGGCCGGACTTACTTCCTGGCGACCCGGTTGCTGCCGATCGCCGACCGTCCGGCGGTGCACGCGCTGTACGGCTTCGCGCGCGTCGCGGACGACATCGTGGACGGCTCGCTGCCGAAGTCCCAGCAGACCATGGAGTTGCTGGCGCTCGAGCGGACCTTGTGGGACGGCGAGCAGCCCGTGCTGCGTGCGCTGGCCGACACCGTCCGCCGCTACCGGATCGACCGGCGGCTGTTCTCCGACTTCCTCGCGTCCATGCGGATGGACCTGCACGTCAAGCAGTACGAGACCTATGCCGACCTGGCCGAGTACGTCTACGGCTCAGCCAGCGTGATCGGCCTGCAGATGCTTCCCGTCCTCGGCACCGTTTCGCCACGCGAGGAGGCCGAACCGTACGCAGCCGCGCTCGGCGAGGCGTTCCAGCTGACCAACTTCCTGCGGGACGTCGGCGAGGACCTCGACCGTGGCCGCGTGTACCTGCCGATGGACGAACTGGCCGCGTTCGGCGTCGACCGCGACCGATTGCGTTGGGCCAGAAGGACAGGGCGACATGACCCGTACATACGCAGGGCGTTAGCCCATATGGTCGCGCGCACAACCGCGATCTACCGGCGCGCCGAGCCAGGCATCGAGTTGCTTCGGCCCTGGTCAAGGCCATGCGTCAGCACCGCGGCGAAGCTGTACCGCGGCATCCTCGACGAGATCACGGCCGTGGACTACGAGATCCTGAATCGGCGCGCGGTCGTACCCACCGGCCAGCGACTGCGAGTGGCACTGCCGGCTGCGACAAAAGCCGCTGGTCAGAACGCCAGGGCTTGGGCCCTGCGCTTGACCTCACGGCCGCGGTCCCCGCGCAGCGCCTCGATCGGCGTGCCCGGCAACGACTCGTCGGCGGTGAACAGCCACCGCAGGATCTCGCTCGGCGAGTAGCCGGAGTCGACAAGCAGGGTGATCGTTCCCGGCAGGCCCTTGACCACCTCGTCGTTGTCGGTCAGGAAGATCGCCGGGACGAGCAGCTCGCCCTTCCTGCGCACCGCGAGCAGCTGGTGGTCCCGAAGGGCCTGCTGAACACGGCTGACCGGACGGCCGAACCGGTCGGCCACCTCGCGCAGGGTCAACACCTCCACCGCTGGGTCGAGCACATCGTCAGCAATGGGAATCGCACTCACGGATGAACACGATGCCACACGCCACACGTATGAGAAATGAGGCAGGCCGACCCACAGGGAGCAAACCGATCCGTACGATCGCACACGTGCAGGAAAGAGGCGGGCTTGGAATGGCGACGTTGCTCGAGCAGCGTTACCGGGTCGACGCGCCGCTGGCCCGCGGCGGTATGTCGGCCGTCTACCGTGGCATGGACATGCGCCTCGAGCGGCCGGTCGCGATCAAGGTGATGGATCACCGGTTCGCCGAGGACCGGTCGTTCGTCGACCGGTTCGAGCGTGAGGCGAGAGCCGCGGCGAGCCTGCACCACCCGAACGTCATCGCGGTGCACGACCAGGGCTTCGACGGCGACCACGTGTTCCTGGTGATGGAGCTCGTGGACGGCGGCACCCTGCGTGATCTGCTGGTCGAGCGCGGCCGGCTGACCGTTCCGCTGGCGCTGTCGGTGCTCGAGCCGGTGCTGTCGGCGTTGGCCGCGGCGCACCAGAACGGCCTGGTGCACCGGGACGTCAAGCCGGAGAACGTGCTGATCGGCAAGTCCGGCGTGGTCAAGGTCGGCGACTTCGGCCTGGTCAAGGCGATGGCCAGCGGGAACAACACGAGCAACAGCGTCATCCTCGGCACGGTGGCCTACCTGTCGCCGGAACAGGTGGCGACAGGCGTGACGACGGCCCGCGGTGACGTGTACTCGGCAGGCCTGCTGCTGTACGAGATGCTCACCGGCCAGCCGCCGTACGTCGGCGACACCCCGATTTCGGTGGCGTATCGGCACGTGAACGACGACGTCCCGCCGCCGAGCGCGTCGGCGCCCGGGATTCCCCAGGCACTGGACGAGCTGGTGCTGCGCGCGACGCGCCGTGACCCGATGGCACGGCCAGCCGACGCCGCTGCGTTCCTGCAGGAAGTCGAGCGTGTGCGGCACGCGATCGGCGCACCGCTCGTGCCGATCCCAGCTTCGGCGCACGGTATGCAGACCGTGCCTCGTGTCGCCACAGACATGCCCACTGTTCAGACCGCGCCTGTGCCGCCCGCCGCGTCTACTGTGCCTGGCCCGCAGGGAACCCGGGCCATGGTGCGCAGCGACATGGACCCGCCGTCCAAGCCGCCCCGGCCCGCGGTCGAGAAGAAGAAGACGAAGGAACCGCCACGCAAACGTTTCCCGATCCCGCGTTGGGGCATCGCGGGAGCCGTGCTGGCCATCGCGGCGATCGTCGCGACGCTGTTCCTGACCGCCGGTCCCGACCCGGTCGCCATCCCGAACGTGGTCGGCGCGGACAAGCAGTCCGCGCTGCGACGGATCGAGGACGCCAAGCTGGTGCCGACCGTGGTGGAGTCCCGTAGTGACCAGGTCGCCCGCAACAGGGTGATCAGGACCGATCCGCCGACCGGCACGCTCATCCCCGGATCCGGCGTGAACGTGTACGTGTCGGTCGGTCCGCCGATCGTGCCGGACGTCGAACCCGGCGCGACCGTGCCGGACGTCGAGAAGGCGTTGCGGTCCCAGGACCTCAAGCCGAAGCTGGCCGCGGAAGAGGACAGGTTCGACAACAACGCGCCCAAGGGCAGCGTGGTCGCCCTGTCGCCCAGCCCGGGCACGCAGCTGAAGCTCGGCGACGAAGTGGTGATGATCCTCAGCAAGGGCCCCGCGCCGCTCAAGCCACTGCCGGACGTGCGCGGCAAGACCGAGGCCGAGGCGCGTCAGCTCGTCGAGGAAGCCGGCTACACCGCCACGGTGAACACCCGGTTCGACGAGCGGGTCGACGGCGGCCGCGTGATCTCGACCGACCCCGTGGCCGGGACCGTGTCCGAGGACAAGCAGGTCACGCTGACCGTGTCGAACGCCGTGACCGTGCCGGACCTGAACGGAAAACGCATCAACGACGCCAAGGAGCAGCTGGACAAGCTCGGCCTGAAGCTGGAGGTGGCGTTCGGTGACGACCGCGGCAACCGGCGGATCTTCGCCCAGGGCCCGAACCCGGGCAGCCGGGTGCAGAAGGGCTCGTCGGTCCGGGTCGCGGTGAACTTCTTCGGCTGAGACAGCCACGATCTGAGGCCCTGGTGTCGCGAGTCGACACCAGGGCTTACGTGTCGCCGCGACGGCTGAGGTACGTCTGCAGCCGCTCGTGACGGAATTGGTACTCCATTCCGACGGACCGCAGAACACCTCGGCGATGGGCGTCCTCGACGAAGTTCAGCAAGCCCCACCGGGCGAATCCGGAAAGACTGGGCCAGAGATGGTTCATCGCCCACCGGGTCCACGCCGCCCCAAAACCTCACTGGACATCCCGCTCGCACAAAGCAGGATTCCAATGAGGGCCACCGCCGCCACTGTTTCCGGGTTGTTCGTCATCACCGAACTCACGGCTTTGCGCAGACTGGGCCGGAACCTGAATGGCGAGATCTTCATTCGGTGACCACCTCGTCGCCTGAGAACAACATTCGCCAGCACCCGCCGCCGATGTTGTCCTTGGTTGTGCTTCTGATGCTGTCGATGGGTATCGTCCGCGCCGGGCGCCCACAGGCCTACCCGTGGAACTCCAACGAACCCGCGACGGTTCGGGATATACCAGGCCGCGAGTCTCGGCTTCGTCCCGCCATTGCCGCTCGACGAGTCTTGCAACATTCCAGCACTGATGAATTTGCCCCCGACGCAGCGCATCGGGGGCAAATTCATCAGTGCTGTCAGGAGCGGAGCATCTCCGCGACCAAGAACGCCAGCTCCAGCGACTGCTGGGTGTTCAGACGCGGGTCGCACGCGGTCTCGTAACGGCCGGACAAATCCGTGTCGGAGATGTCCTGTGCGCCGCCGAGGCACTCGGTGACGTCCTCGCCGGTCAGCTCCACGTGGATGCCGCCGGGGTGCGTGCCGAGCCTGCGGTGCACCTCGAAGAAGCCCTGGACCTCGTCGACGATCCGGTCGAAATGCCGGGTCTTGTAGCCGGTCGAGGACTCGTGGGTGTTGCCGTGCATCGGGTCGCACTGCCAGATGACCTTGTGGCCGGACGCTTCGACCTTCTCCACGATGCCCGGCAGCACGTCGCGCACCTTGTGGTTGCCCATCCGGCTGATCAGCGTCAGGCGGCCCGGCTTGTTGTGCGGGTCGAGGCGCTCGACGTACTCCACCGCCAGCTCAGGCGTGGTGGTCGGGCCGATCTTGAGGCCGATCGGGTTGGACAGCAGCTCCGCGAACGCGATGTGCGCGCCGTCGAGCTGCCTGGTGCGCTCGCCGATCCACAGGAAGTGCGAGGACAGGTCGTACAGCTTCGGGTCTTCGCCACTGACGTCCATCCGCAGCAGGGCGCGCTCGTAGTCGAGCAGCAGCGCCTCGTGGCTGGCGAAGATCTCGGTGTGCTCCAGCGAGTAGTCGTGCACGCCACACGCCTGCATGAACCGCAGGCCGCGGTCGATCTCGGCGGCCAGTGCCTCGTAGCGCTCACCCGCTGGGGATGTACGCACGAAGTCCTTGTTCCAGTCGTGCACCATCGCCAGGCCGGCCATGCCCGCACCGGTCAGGGCACGCAGCAGGTTCATCGCGGCGCCTGCGTTGGCGTACGCACGGATCATCCGCGACGGGTCCGGCACCCGCGCCTCGGGCGTGGCGACCAGCGAGTTGACGATGTCACCCCGGTAGACCGGCAGGCCGAGGGCGTCGGTGGCGTTCGACCGTGGCTTGGCGTACTGACCGGCGATCCGGCCGACCTTCACCACCGGCAGGCTCGCGCCATACGTGAGCACCACAGCCATCTGCAGCAGCGTACGGATGTTGCCGCGGATGTGCGGCTCGGTGTTGTCCGCGAAGGTCTCGGCGCAGTCACCGCCCTGCAGCAGAAACGCCTCGCCGTTGGCGACCTCGGCCAGGCGCTGGTGCAGGCGGTCGATCTCGGCGGGCACTGTGATCGGCGGCACGGACTCCAGCAGCGTGCGGACCTTGCGCACGTTGTCCTGGTCCGGCCACTCCGGCTGCTGCGCGGCTGGCTTGGCCAGGGCTTCGTCGAGCGCCTTGCGCAGGTGCGGCGGCAGCGGGGGCAGTTCGGGAAGCGTGTCCACGGGCACGTCCACGGTCCAGTTCACCCCTCTAGCCTAAGAGGTCGGCAAGACGGTTTTATCGTCAGGCAGGATTGGGCGTCATGTCCCCACTTCCCCGCACGACCCGGTTGGACAGGCAGACCGCGAACCGGTTGCTCGACACCGCCGTCGCCAACGTCCAGCGTGACTATCCAGTGCACTGGACCAGGCTGATCGCCGGTCCCGAGGACCTGGTGCCGCACCGGACACTGCACCCCGTGTTCGCTGGGTCGTACGACTGGCACTCGTGCGTGCACCAGACCTGGCTGGCGGCCCGGCTGCTGCGCCACGACCCGAACTTACCCTCGGCCGCCTCGGCGAAATCCGTGCTCACCTCCTTGATCACTCCCGAGGGCTGCGCGACTGAGGCGGCATATTTCTCCACCGGTGCGGGTCGCCACTGGGAGCGCCCGTACGGCTGGGCCTGGTTGTTGACGTTGGACGCGGAGCTCGCCGCAACCCCGTGGTCGGTGGCTCCGCTCAGTGAGGTTCTCCGGGCGAACTGGCTCACCTGGATCCAGGACGCACGGTTCCCTGTCCGTGTGGGAACTCACGCGAACACCGCGTTCGCAGTTGGTCTCGTGTTGGACGCCGCACGCGCGACCGGCGACACCGAACTCGCCGAGGCGTGCACGTCCGCGGCACTGCGCTGGTACTTCGACGACGCCGGATACGGCGGGTTCGAGCCGGACGCGGCCGACTTCCTCTCCCCCGCGCTGGCCGAGGCCGACCTGATGCGCCGGGTCCTGGACAGCGCGGAGTTCGCGCAGTGGTTCGACGCGTTCCTGCCGGACCTGACCGCCGACCGTTGGCAGATCCT
Organism: Rhodococcus rhodnii; assembly: GCA_000720375.1. Taxonomy (GTDB): domain Bacteria; phylum Actinomycetota; class Actinomycetes; order Mycobacteriales; family Pseudonocardiaceae; genus Kibdelosporangium. The sequence continues at coordinate 126,810 of JOAA01000010.1, forward strand.
GCGCGAGCCGGTGCCCGTCGACGACCCGAGCGGCGCTCACGGCTCTCATCTGTCCGGCTTGATCTTGTCCCGTGCCTGGGCATGGCGATCCATCGCCGACTCGTTGCCGTCCTCGCACCGGTACGTCTCGCTGGCCGAAGAGGCGTCCGAGGATCATTCCGCGGTCGGCTGGAACTACGTGTTCGGCTATGGCTACGCGGCCGAACATTGGCTCGGCACATTCGCGGCATATCTCGAATTAGGCACTTGACGAACTTGGAACAAAAGTCACGTTATCTCATAACAAATGAGGTGCGGAACAGTCACGGCTCCCATCCACGGTAACGAGGCACTTCCGGCGACCGACAGCGTCCACCGAAAGGGACGCGTAAACGTGGGGAGACGTTATGGTCGCCGGTTATGCCGTCGTCGATGTGGAAACCACAGGGCTGCACCCCGGATGGAACCATCGAATAGTCGAGGTTGCCGTCGTCCAGCTCGACGACAGCGGTCAGTTCATTGACGAATGGTGCACACTCGTCAACCCCGAGAGGGATCTGGGGCCGCAGCACATCCACGGAATTTCAGCGGCGGAAGCACGCAGATCGCCGCGGTTCGCCGAGATAGCGGGCGACCTCGGCAGCCGCATCGCGGGCCGGATGGTCGTGGGTCACAACGTCTCGTTCGACCTGCGGTTTCTCGCCGCCGAGTTCGCCAAACTCGGTGGTCGAGTGCCATTGGACGACAAGGCGGCGTTGTGCACCATGCGTTTGTCGGACGAATACCTGATGGCGCCCGGCAGATCGCTGGCGACCTGCTGCAAGGCCGCAGGAGTGGTTCTCGGCGAGGCACATTCCGCATTACATGACGCCAGAGCGACCGCGGAATTGCTCGCGTGTCTTCTGCGCACTGTCGGCGAGCCGGAACCGTGGTTTGACCACTGGCAGGAGGTAACCAGCCGACGGTGGCCGGAACTTCCATCGCCTACCGGACAGGAAGTCCGGAGAGGAACAGCTTCAGATCGCAGCCATTTCCTCGCACGTCTGGTCGATGGGTTGCCGAAAGTGTCGCATCCGCTCCGAGCGGACGAATATCTGGCCGTGCTGGACCGAGCGTTGCTTGACCGGTATCTGTCGGTGACAGAACAGGATGAACTAGTCGGGACGGCCCAGGATCTCGGGTTGTCGCGGGGCGATACCAGGGATCTGCACCATCGCTATCTGATGGCACTGGCCATGCGGGCGTGGGCCGACGAGGTGGTGACCGACTCCGAAATGGCGGATCTGCGTCTGGTCGCCGCGTTGCTTGGTCTGCCGGACAACGAAATCGACGGCACCGTGACCGCCGCGCGACAGCTGGTCGGGCTCATCACGAAGTCCCGTGCGAACTTCCGTCTGCGGCTCGGCGACCGCGTGGTGTTCACCGGCCAGATGCGGCTGTCGCGTGAAGAATGGACCGAGCGTGCCCAGAAGGCCGGACTCAGTGTGCACAACAGCGTGACCCGGTCCACGAAGCTCGTCGTCGCCGCGGACCCGGATTCGCTCTCCGGCAAGGCGAAGAAGGCACACACGTATCGGATCCCGATCGTCACCGAGGACGCGTTCGAGACGTTCCTCGACCGCATGCCGGTTCATCACGCGAAGGGATGACCCAGGGCTGATCGATGATCGTGCAGTCGAGTCCCCTCACTCGGTCTCGTAGCCGAGGTTCGGCCGCAGCCAGCGCTCGACCACCTCGATGCCCACGCCCTGGCGTCGTGCGTAGTCCTCGACCTGGTCGCGGCCGAGCCTGCCGACGGTGAAGTAGCGGGACGCCGGGTTGGCGAAGATCAGGCCGCTGACCGCGGCCGCCGGGGTCATCGCGTACGACTCGGTCAGCGCCATGCCGACTTTTTCGGCGTCGAGCAGGTCGAACAGCTGCTTCTTCTGGCTGTGGTCCGGGCTGGCCGGGTAGCCCAGCGCCGGTCGGATGCCACGGAAGCGCTCCGCGTGCAGGTCCTCCAGCTTGGGCTGGGCGTCCGGCTCGAACCAGGCGCGCCGCGCTTCCAGGTGGATGTATTCGGCGAACGCCTCGGCGAGCCGGTCGGCCAACGCCTTGACCATGATCGAGCGGTAGTCGTCGTTGCGTTCCTCGTACTTCGCCGCGAGATCCTCGGCGCCGTGGATCGCCACAGCGAACCCGCCGATGTGGTCGCCTTGCGGCCCGATGTAGTCGGCGAGGCACCGGTTCGGCCGGCCTTCGGGCTTCTCGGTCTGCTGGCGCAGCATCGGCAGCCGCAACTGTCCATCGAGGACGATGTCGTCGCCTTCGGAGTGCGCAGGCCAGAACCCGTACGCGCCCTGGGCATGGAACGAACCTTCGGCGATGATCTGGTCCAGCAGCGCGTTGCCGTCGTCGAACAGTTCCTTGGCCACCGGCTGGTCCAGGATCGCCGGGAACTTGCCCTTCAGTTCCCACGCGAGGAAGAAGAACTGCCAGTCGATCATCTCGCGCAGGGTGGTCAGGTCCGGCTCCAGGTAACGCACGCCGGTGAAGTCGGGCGTCGGCAGGTCGTCGAACGACACCGGCTCGGGGTTCGCCCGCGCCTGCTCGATCGTCAACAGTGGACGGCGTTCCTTGGCTTCGTGCTGCTCACGCAGCCGCGCCTGCTCGATCCGGTTGGCTTCGTCCAGCGCGGCCGCTTTGCCGTCGTCGAGCAGGTCCGAGACGACGCCGACGACACGGGAAGCGTCCAGTACGTGCACGATCGAACCCTCGTACGCGGGCGCGATCCGGACCGCGGTGTGCTGGCGGGACGTCGTCGCGCCACCGATCAGCAACGGCAGTTTCATCCCGCGGCGCTGCATTTCCGTTGCCACGCTGACCATTTCGTCGAGTGACGGCGTGATCAGGCCGGACAGGCCGATCGCGTCGGCGCCTTCGGCGATCGCGGTGTCCAGAATGGTCGCCGCGGGCACCATCACACCGAGGTCGATCACCTCGTAGTTGTTGCAGCCCAGCACCACGCCGACGATGTTCTTGCCGATGTCGTGCACGTCGCCCTTGACTGTGGCGAGCACGACTTTCCCGTTGCCGCGCCTGGTGTCGATCTTGCCCTCGGCGCGCAGCTTCTCCTTCTCGGCCTCCATGAACGGCTCGAGGTACGCCACCGAACGCTTCATCACCCGCGCGCTCTTGACCACCTGCGGCAGGAACATCTTGCCCGAGCCGAACAGGTCGCCGACGATCTTCATGCCGTCCATCAGCGGGCCTTCGATGACGTCGAGCGGGCGGGCCGCGTCCTGGCGCGCTTCCTCGGTGTCCTCTTCGATGAAGTCCACGATTCCGTGCACCAGCGCGTGTTCCAGGCGCTGCTTGACAGGCGCCTCGCGCCACGACAGGTCGACAGTGCGCTTGGTTCCCTTGCCGTTCACCGTTTCCGCGAACGCGACCAGCCGGTCGGTGGCGTCCTCGCGGCGGTCGAACAGCACGTCCTCGACCAGTTCCAGCAAGTCGGCCGGGATGTCCTGGTACACGGCGAGCTGACCGGCGTTGACGATGCCCATGTCCAGCCCGGCCTTCATGGCGTGGAACAGGAACGCCGAGTGCATCGCCTCACGGACGACGTTGTTGCCACGGAAGGAGAACGACAGGTTGGAGATGCCGCCGCTGATCCGGACGCCGGGGCAGCGCTGCTTGATCAACGGCAATGCGTCGATGAACGCCTTGGCGTACCCGTTGTGCTCGGCGATACCGGTCGCGACGGCGAGCACGTTCGGGTCGAAGATGATGTCCTCGGCCGGGAATCCAGCCTTTTGGGTGAGCAGGTCGTACGCGCGGGCGCAGATCTCGACCTTGCGCTCGGTGTTGTCGGCCTGGCCCCGTTCGTCGAACGCCATGACCACGACACCCGCGCCGTATCCACGGATCTTGCGGGCGTGCTCGAGGAACTGCTCCTCGCCTTCCTTGAGGCTGATCGAGTTGACGACGCCCTTGCCCTGCACGCACTTCAGGCCGGCTTCCAGCACGGTCCACTTGGAGCTGTCGATCATCACCGGGATGCGGGCGACCTCGGGCTCGGTCGCGATCAGGTTGAGGAACGTGGTCATCGCCCGCTCGCTGTCGAGCAGGTCGGCGTCCATGTTGACGTCCAGCAGGTTCGCACCGCCACGCACCTGGTCGAGCGCGACGTCGACGGCGGCCTGGAAGTCCTTGCCCTCGATCAGCCGGCGGAATTTAGCCGATCCGGTGACGTTGGTGCGCTCACCGATCATCACGAACCCGGTGTCCTTGCCGATTTCGAACGGCTCGAGACCGCTGAATCGCGTCTTCGGGTGAATCGCCGGGATCTGGCGCGGCTTCAGGCCTTCGACGGCCTGCACGATCTTCTTGATGTGCGCGGGCGTGGTGCCGCAACAACCGCCGACGATGTTGACCATGCCCTGCTCGACGAAGTCTTTGAGCAGCGCGGCGGTTTCGTCGGGCGTTTGGTCGTATCCCCCGAAAGCGTTCGGAAGACCCGCGTTCGGGTGACTGGCGGTGTACGTGCCCGCGAGCCGGGACAAATCGGCGACGTGCGGGCGCATCTCCGCGGCCCCCAGCGAACAGTTGACTCCCACGATCAGGGGATCCGCGTGCTCGATCGAGCTAAAGAAAGCCTCGACGGTCTGACCGGACAGTGTCCGGCCGGACAGGTCGACGATCGTGACCGAGATCCACAGCGGCAGCTGCGGCGCGACGTCCTTGGCCGCGGCGACCGCGGCCTTGACGTTCAGCGTGTCGAAGATCGTCTCGATCAGCAGCAGGTCGACCCCGCCCTCGGCGAGGGCTTTGATCTGCTCGGCGTAGGAGGCGTAGACCTCGTCGAACGTGACCGCGCGATACGCCGGGTCCTCCACCTTCGGCGACAACGAAAGCGTGACGTTCAAGGGGCCGATCGAGCCCGCGACGAACCTGCCACCGGCCTCGTCCGCGGCCTGGCGGGCGAGCTGCGCGCCCCGCACGTTCATGTCGTGCACCAGCGACTGCAGGCCGTAATCACCCTGGCCGATGCTGGTGGCGGTGAAGGTGTTGGTGGTGGTGATGTCCGCGCCCGCGGCGAGGTACTGGCGGTGCACGTCCAGGATGACGTCGGGGCGGGTGAGGTTGAGCAGGTCAGGGTCGCCCGTGACGTCCTTCGGGTGGTCGTCGGCGATGAAGTCGGCCCGGTAGTCGGCCGGAGTGAGGCCCGCGCCCTGCAGCATCGTGCCCCAGGCGCCGTCCAGCACCACGACACGTTCGCCGAGAAGGTCCTGCAGGGACTTACTCATGATCGCCTCCCATCATCTGGGAGGCGCCCTTGTTCACCTTGATGCCAGGCCGAGCGTGGCGGACCGGCGCGGTCCGTTGCAGCGCCTCTCGGCCTAGAGCACGTAGGTTACCGGGAAAGCGCGAGCCTTGCACACATCCTCCAGCTAGCCTCGACCAACTTGCGTCGCGTGGCATAGGCAAGGGACGTCCACCTCGCCAAACTGTCCTGCACCAATTTTAACGGTGCTGGATGTGGACACGTGGTCGCAGTCAGGCGTTGCCGCGATCAACCCGATGACCGACGCGAGCACAGTCAGGGCCCCGGCCTCGGAAGGACTGCTGTGACGGGCGTTCTCATTCCCGCGCTTCGGCGTCCAACCGGTTAGGAATCGCCTACCACTCCGTGCTCTCACATTTTGGGAATACGGCCGGCGGGAGTGCGACCCGAATGGCCGAGGCCGCCATGGCCATCCAGGAACACCGCGAGCCCATCGAACGACTGACATGGCGAGCACTCCCGCACTGAGATGAGGCCCCATGCGCACAGTCGGTGTCGACCTGGCGGTTCAACCGGACAACACGGCGATCGCGGTGGTGGATTGGCCCGCCGACCGAGCGCGCGTGGTCGACATCCAGATCCCCGCGGATGACGACGCTGTGCTCAAGGCCGCCGAAACAGCAGACAAGGTCGGTATCGACTGCCCACTCGGCTGGCCTGACGTGTTCGTTCGGTTCTTGCGCAGCTTCCACGAAGGCTCCCACGCGGCTATCCCGCCGGTCGCGGACGCCGATTGGCGACGGTCAATGGCCAATCGGGTCACCGACCTGCGAGTCCGGGACGACCCTCACTTGAATCTGAGGCCGCTCAGTGTCGCCGCCGACCGCATCGGGCTGACCGCGATGCGAGCGGCACGGCTCCAGGCGTTGCTTGCGGAGAAAGGGCATGACGTCGATCGAACCGGTACTGGACGCATCGTGGAGGTGTATCCGGCGGCCGGACTGGTCCACTGGAACATGAACCACCGCCTGTACAAAGGCAAGGACAACCAGGCGAATCTGGCCAAGCTCGTCGGCGAGTTGCCTGGCTGGCTCGACCTTGGCGATCACAAGACGCTCTGCGAGACCTCAGATCACGCGTTCGATGCGGTCATGGCCGCTTTGATCGCCCGGGCAGCGGTTCTCCGCCGCGTCACGATGCCCTCGGCAGGCGAGCTTGCCGCCGCGGTCCGTGAAGGCTGGATCGCCGTGCCGACCTGCGCAATCGATGACCTGGTCGGGAAAGGCGGAGCGCGAACGTTCAAGGATGACGACGAGGCCTATCTCGCATGGCAGGCAGCCCACCTCGACCTGTTCGTGATCAACGCCGAGCGAAGCATGAATCCCAAGACGATGGTCTTGCACCGAGCCAGCTGCGGCAAGATCACCGGGGCTCCACCGTGGACCGGGTCATACGTGAAGATCTGCGGCACCCGGGCGGAACTCGGCGAGTACCCGACGGCTCGCCCCTGCCAGATCTGTCGCGCTTGATGACCGATGGGGCGACGATGGTCGATGTCACTGGGTGGTTGCGGGCTTTGCTGGACGGTTGATCGACCCGGGACCTAACGTGACAGCCGTGGACCTGCATAGCGCCGTAGCGAGCGGTGATGCGGATGCGGTCCGTGCGCTGCTCGCGACTGGGGCGGCGTTGTCGGTCACCGACGACGACGGCAACACGCCGCTTGAGGTCGCGAAGGATCCGGATATCGCCCGGCTGCTCATTTCCGCCGGCGCTCCGGTCCGGACACCTGGGGACACGTCTCCGCTCCACCGGGCCGTCGAGTTCGGGTGGACGGATGTTGCCGACATGCTGCTTGAACGCGGCGCCGATCCCGGTAGCCGGGATGAGTTCGGGGATCTTCCGCAGGATCTGTTACCCGCCGGCCCTTCTGAGTTACGGGAACGGATGGCGCGCAGGCTGCGCTATCACGGGAGGTCGGCGCGGTTAGGGCTCGATGAGGTCGAGCATGGCCCGCAGCAGACTGTCGCCATCCGGCCGCATCGGGCCGAGGCGCTGACCACCATGTATCGGGGCACCGTGCTGGTTCGGTGGGAGCTTGAGCCGAAGATCAAGCCCTTGGAGATCCTGCGGGTCGGCTCACGGACCGACTTACGGGGGCCGGTCGGGTCGTTCACGGGTCCGCTCGTCGCGTTCGCCGGGGAGAAGTCCGTTCAGTTCAGGCAATGGGCCGCGGTTCGGCTGACGCACGAGCTCCCCGACGTCCCCACCGGCTGTCTTGCCATGTCGCCGGAGGGGGACCGGCTCGCGATCGGCGGTAACCAGAAGCTCCGGATCGTGGACACCTTGACCGGCGCGACTCTCGCCAGCGACGAGGACATCGACCACGCCGACTGGGAGGGCCTTGGCGACGCTCGGGTCACGCCGCAGTTCTCGCCGGACGGCCGCAGGCTCGCTGTCGGCAACTCGATGCGGGGCAGCTGGTGGTTGACCGTCCTGGATGTCGGGCGGGACGGACATCTGCGGCATCGCTACGACCGGCGGGATCCGCAGCCGTGGAGTTCCGAAGTGTCCGGAACGCTCCGCTTCTCCCCCGACGGCGAACTCGTCGCCATGTGGGTTCATCCGACCGGCGTCGTGGCCACCCGATCCGGTACAGGTGAGGCCGCGTGGAACCACCAGATCGAGTCACGCACCGGCACCCTCTGTTTCACCGGTGACGGACGGACCCTGGCCGTCGGCACCGCGGCCGGAGTGTCCTGGTTGGACGCTTACACCGGCAGGCCTCGTGGCCGCGAAACCACTTTCGGTGCCGTGAACGACATCGCGTTCGCCGACCACTGCGGCATGCTCGCGGCCACGAGTACCGGGCTGCACCGACTGATGGGCTGAAAAATCAGTACCCGACCGTGAACCGGGTCCGGTGGTGCCGGGGTTGTTCGAGTTCGTCGAGCACCGCCACCGCGAGGTCTTCCATCGAGATGAACGACCAGCCTTCGGCGTTGACCAACGCTTCGTCCTTGCCCACTCGGTACTTTCCAGTGCGCACACCGGGTTCGAGAACGATGGGCGGGCTCAAGTACACCCAATCGGCTGAAGTTTCCGCACGGCACACGTCGAGTTGTTGTGCCGAGGCCAGCGCGATCGGTTGCAGTTCACCAGGAAAGTCCGGTGCGTCCATCACGTAGCCGCCACCTGGCAGAGTCAACGTGCTGGCGCCGCCGATCACCAGAAGCCGGACTCCCGGGGCGATTCCGGCCAGCACGGCTTTGGTCGTGGTAGCCGCTTCGTGCTCACTGCCAGGTGCCGGACGTGTCGCCAGGATCGCGACATCCTGCCCCTCGGTCAGCCGCGTGACGTCGTCGGTGTTCGAGGCGTCGCCCGCGACCGCGGCCAAATCGGAGTATCGGGCGGGATCGCGCACTACCGCTGTGACGTCATGGTTTCGAGACAAGGCTTCGGCTACGACTCGGCGCCCGGCGGTTCCCCCGGCTCCGAACACGGTCATCCGCATTGTTCACTCCTTGAGTTTGGGCCGCTATCAACGACACCAGCACGATCAACGCGCCGATCAGTTGTGCGGCACTGAGTTTCTGGTCAAGCGCGAGCCAGCCGACAACGGTGGCGACCACCGGGCTCAGCAGGCTCAGGAATGTCACGTTCACGGCCGTCAGCGACCGGATTCCACGGAACCACAAGGCATACGTGATCGCGGCGCCGACGATCGAGAGATACGCCAAGCCCAGCACGTTCTGCCCGGTGATCTCCGAGGGAACGCCTTCGACGATCAACGTGACCGGCAACAGCAGCACACCACCAGCGACGAGTTGCCAGCCAGTGGTCGCAAGCACTGGCGCAGGCGACACCCAACGCTTGCTCAGCACAACACCGGTCCCCATCACGAACGCACCGGCGAGAGCAGCGAAAACGCCCAACATGTCCAGTTGTGCGTTGGCACGCAACACAAGCAACGCGACACCGAAAACGCCACCGACCCCCGCCAGCGCTTTGCGCAGCGTCAACCGGTCGTTGAGCACGACCGCGGACAAGCCAACGACGATCAGCGGCTGGATCGCGCCGACGGTCGCGGCGACACCTCCGGGAAGCCGGTACGCGGCGAGGAACAGCAAGGGCAGGAAGGCGCCGATGTTGAGGGTGCCGAGAACCAAGGCGCGCCACCACCAGTCACCCGACGGCAATCGGCGAGTGACGGCGACGAGCAACAGTCCGGCCGGCAAGGCGCGGACGAGCGATGCGAACAGCGGCCGGTCGGGCGGCAGCAGTTCGGTGGTGACGTAGTAGGTGGTCCCCCAGATCATGGGCGCCAGCGCGGTCACCAGGATGAGAGCGATCCGATTGCTTAGCACTAAGACAATGTATCTTAGGGCTAAGCTACCTGGCTAGAGTGAAGTAGCTCACCGCTAAGACATTTCGCTACCATGTCGGCATGGCGGACCATGTCGACATGGTGCTCGAACAGTGGCACCAAAGGCGTCCTGACCTGGACGTTTCCCCGATGGGCGTGATCGGGCGGCTGAACCGGGTGAACCGGCTGATCAGCGGCGAGCTGGAGAAGACGTTCGCCCGGTACGACCTCGACCGGGCCTCGTTCGACGTGCTCGCGACGTTGCGACGGTCCGAGCCGCCGCATCATCTGACGCCGAACGACCTGGTGAAATCCTCGATGGTCACGTCAGGCGCGGTCACCCAGAGGCTGGACCGCTTGGAAAGGCGCGAACTGGTCCGCCGCTCACGCAACGAAGTGGATGGGCGCAGCGTCGTCGTCTCACTGACGGACAAAGGCTGGGATCTGATCAACGAGGTGCTGCCTGAGCACATCGCGACGGAGAACCGCGTCCTGGCCGGACTCACCGCGAAACAGCGGGACACACTGGCCAAGACTCTGCGGGAGCTACTGGAATCCCTTGGTGACACCCAGGAGTGAAAGCAGGCGGGCCGAGGCCCGCCCACTTCCGGGTATTCACTTCTTCTTCGGGCACACGACCTGCGACTCGGCGACCACCAGGTCGGCAAGTGCGGTGTCGAGCGAGACGGCGCGCTGAGTCACTGATGTCGCCGTCTTGACCGTGCTGTTCAGCTTCAACGAACCGACCGCCAACGGAATGGTGAGCGGGCCGGAGCCGACCTTCACCGCTTCGCCGTTGATCTTCACCGAGCCGATCTTCGAGCCACCGGTCGTCTTGCCCTTGCCACACGTGGCACTGACATTCGACTCGATCAGGCCGATCTCGACGACCTGGTCGAGCGCGGTGATCTTGACCGAGCCCGCCGAAGCCTTGGCGCTGTCCTTGCTGGTCTTCGCGGACAGGGCGTCGACCTCAACGGAAACAAGGCCGGCTTCCAGATTCGCCGAAGCCACGGACTTGCTGTCGGTCTTGCACGTCGACTTGGCCGGGTTCGCCGTCGCGACCTTCTTGTTGAGCAGCTTCACAGCGTTGGCAGTACACGAGTCCACCGTGACATCACCGTCGTCGTCCCTGATGACGACGGTGGCAGTGCCGACAACTCTGCCCTCTTGAGTGAACCGCACAGCGAACGTCTCGTCGTACTCGTAGTTGTAGTCCTCGACGGACTGGACAACTATCTGTTTGAACGTCTCCTTGGCCGTGAATACGAGATCACCTTCCGCGGCGACATAGTCGGCACCCGCAGTCGCCGTCCCGTCGACGGTCTCGTAGTGCACCGTGATCGGTGTGGTGGGCGGCTGGGTCAACCTCACATTGACCGACGCGGAGCTGCCCTCGTTGAGGTAGTTGCCTTCGACCTCCACTCCAGGAACCCGGATCGTGATGTTCTGCGTCAGTCCTTCGGGGGTACCGTTGATCAGGAAGTCCACCTTGCACCGGTAGACGCCTGCCGGCGTTCCCGGCTTGACCCCGATGGTCTCGGTGAACTCGACCGTCTGTCCACTCTGGACCTGCCTGCTCGCCGGGGTGATCGTGGTGGTCAACTGCGGGGCGCAGTCGGACACCCGATGCGTCACCGTGACGTCCAGGTTCTTGATGCCGTCCAGAATGGCGTTGGCCACGTCGGCCGCGGAACTGTCCGGCATCAGCACGCCACCGGTTTGTGCCGTGATGGTGCTGGCCTGGCCACGACCGTCCAGGCCGCCACCGTCCGTACCCGAGATGGGAACGGCGATGACCCTGACCTGCTTGCCCTGCAACGCGGTTATGGCTTGCTGCAGGGAACGCCCGAGACTCGGGTTCTCCGAGCGCGCGTCACCGAACCAGGCGATGATCCGGCTGCTGTCCGGCCGGAACGCGATGGCGTCGGTGCCGATCCGGTAGTGCGCGTTGATGAAGTCGCTCGTCGGGATCCCGCCGCCACCGGCGTTGTCGATCCACCGCTGGGTCGCCGCCCGAACCTGCTCCTGGTTGTTGGTCAGAGCCTGGTTCACGGTGAAGACCTGCGCGCCGTCGACGTTGTGCTTGTACTCGGCGACCGCGAACCTGGCCGACGGCTGGGCCCGCAGGACCTGGCTGGTGATCGAGTTCGCGTTGGCCCGGACGTTCTCAAGGACGTCCATCATGCTGCCGGTGGTGTCGCCGAGCAAAACGATGTCGGGATTCGGCGGGACCACCGGCGTGGTCACTTTCTTGGTAACGGTGGCATGGCCGCCAGGACCGATCGTGAAGTCCACAGACGGCGGATCCACCTGCGCGGGCGATGCCGGAGTCGTCAGGCCGGCGAACAGCGCGGCCGACACCACGGCGAGCGCCAGCGTTCTCGTGGGCATTGCACCTCCCTCGACACTCCTCGTGAGTGGTTATCAGGCTTCGCACCCCGATAACCACTCACCTGGGTGACGTGTGCGCTGCTGCGCGAGGAGTATGCCCTTTTGGGCAGCCGAACGGACCGGAAACGGCTTTATGAAGCCAAAACGGTACCAACGCGGGGTGGGCCAACTGGACCACCCGAACGTGTCACGGAAGCCAGAACTGTCGGACCGTTCTGGTTGACTTAAATCAAGGGCTCCCCTGGATGGCGGGGTTTGGCGGTATTTCACGGGAGTTGTCGGTTCGAGGGGCGAACGCCAAGCGGGCTTGACTTGAGTTGGTTCCCGGTTGGGCAAGCGTGACACCGTTGCGCTGCAGCATCATGGCGCCCCTCGGCCGCGTGCGTGGAGTCGCGGGTGGTCAAGCGATCGTGTGACAGCACCTCGGCGGTACGGCCTCGGCTTCCAGCACGGTTTGCTGAGCGCTCGGCCACCCCACTACGAACGCCAGTCAGGACTGGCTGCCTCCTTTGATCCACTTGATCAGGGCTCCGCCCAGCGGAGCCCTGATCTTGTGTCAGTTCCAGTCGAGGCTGGCGCCGCTGGCGTACTCGGTCACCCGGGTTTCGAAGAAGTTCTTCTCCTTCTTCAGGTCCATCGCCTCCGACATCCACGGGAACGGGTTCTCAGCCTGCCCGAAGACCGGCTTGAGGCCCAGCTGCGCGCACCGACGATTGGTGATGAAGTGCATGTACTGCTCGCACAGATCCGCGTTCAGGCCGAGCAGGCCGTTGGGCATGGTGTCGCGGCCGTAGGCCACTTCCAGCTCGCATGCCTCGCCGAGCATCGTGCGGATCTCGGCCTGGAACTCGTCGGTCCACAGGTGGGGGTTCTCGATTTTGATCTGGTTGATCGCGTCGATGCCGAAGTTCAGGTGGATCGACTCGTCGCGCAGGATGTACTGGTACTGCTCCGCTATTCCGACCATCTTGTTGCGTCGGCCGAGCGAGAGGATCTGGGCGAAGCCGGTGTAGAACCACATTCCTTCGAAGACCACGTAGAACGCGACCAGGTCGCGCAGGAACGCCTTGTCGTTCTCCGGGGTTCCGGTCTTGAAGGTGGGGTCTTCGAGGTTGCGGGTGTAGTCCAGCGCCCACGCGGCTTTGTCGGTGATCGACGGGACCTCGCGGTACATGTTGAACAGCTCGCCCTCGTCCAGGCCGAGCGATTCACAGATGTACTCGAAGGTGTGAGTGTGCACTGCTTCTTCGAAGGCCTGGCGCAGCAGGTACTGACGGCATTCCGGGTTGGTCAGGTGCCGGTACACCGCGAGCACGATGTTGTTGGCCACCAACGACTCCGAGGTCGCGAAGAAGCCCAGGTTTCGCTTGATCGTGTGACGTTCATCGGCCGTCAGACCATCGGGCGAACGCCACAGCGCGATGTCCGCCTGCATCGACACCTCGGTGGGCATCCAGTGGTTGGCGCACCCGGCCAGGTATTTGTCCCATGCCCACTGGTATTTCAGCGGCAGCAACTGGTTCACGTCGGCGCGCGCGTTGATCATCGCCTTGTCTTCGACGTCGACACGGGACGCGCCTCGCTCGATCAAGGGCTCATTCGTGACAGTCACTGGCAGGCCTCGCAGTCGGGATCAGTGATCGAGCAGGCTGCGGGTTCGACCGCGACGGCGTTGAGTTTTCCGTCGGTGCCCTGCAGCGTGCTCTTCTCGACGTGGGTGGCGCTCTGCGAGCGCAGGTAATAGGTGGTCTTCAGGCCTTTTCGCCAGGCAAGGCGGTAGAGCGCGTCCAGCTTGCGGCCGCTCGGCGCGGAGATGTACAGGTTCAGCGACTGCGCCTGGTCGATCCACTTCTGCCTGCGCGAGGCCGCCTCGATCAGCCAGTCGCTGGAGATCTCGAACGCCGTGGCGTACAACGCTTTCAGGTCACTGGGAATTCGCTCGATCGGGGTCAGTGCACCGTCGTGGAGCTTCAGGTCGGCGACCATCCGTGCGTCCCACAGGCCGCGTTCCTTCAGATCCCGCACCAGCGCCGCGTTCACCACGGTGAAGTCACCCGACATGTTGGACTTCACGAACAGGTTGCGGTACAGCGGTTCGATCGACTGGCCGACGCCGCAGATGTTCGAGATCGTCGCGGTCGGCGCGATCGCCATGATGTTCGAGTTGCGCACGCCTTTGCGCACGCGTTCCCTGACCAGCGCCCAGTCCAGCGTGGACGTCGTGGACATCTCCGCGTGCTCGCCGAGGTGGGCGACCGAGTCGATGGGCAGGATCCCCTTGCTCCACAACGATCCGGCAAAGGATTCGTAGCTGCCACGTTCCTCGGCCAAATCAGCCGATGCGGTGATCGCGTAGTAGCTGATCTCCTCCATGCTGCGGTCGGCGAAGTCCACCGCTTCGGGCGAAGCCAGTGGAACTCGCAGCGTGAACAGCGAATCGGCGAAGCCCATCATGCCGAGGCCGATCGGCCGGTGCCGCAGGTTGGACCGACGTGCTTCCGGGATCGTGTAGAAGTTGATGTCGATCACGTTGTCCAGCATGCGGACGGCCGTCCGCACGGTCCGCTCCAGCCGTGCGTGGTCGATACCTTCGGGCGAAACGTGATTCGCCAGATTGACTGAACCGAGGTTGCACACAGCGACCTCGTCCGCGCTGGTGTTCAACGTGATCTCGGTGCACAGGTTCGACGAGTGCACGACACCGGAGTGCTGCTGTGGCGACCGCAGGTTGCACGGGTCCTTGAACGTGATCCACGGATGCCCGGTCTCGAACAGCATCGTCAGCATCCGCCGCCACAAGTCGACCGCACGCACGCGCCGGAACACCCGGATTTCGCCACGATCGGCTGATTCTTCGTAGGCACGGTATTTGCGCGCGAAGGCCGGACCGTACGAGTCGTGCAGGTCAGGAACCTCGTCCGGGGAGAACAGCGTCCACTGCTCGTCGGCTTCCACCCGCCGCATGAACTCGTCCGGCACCCAGTTCGCCGTGTTCATGTCGTGCGTACGACGCCGGTCGTCGCCCGTGTTCTTGCGCAGGTCAAGGAATTCCTCGACATCGATGTGCCAGGTTTCCAAGTAAGCGCAGGCAGCGCCCTTCCGCTTGCCACCATTGTGGGCAAGTCCAGCCGCGGTCATGTAGGACTCGTCTGCTTCGACCTTCAAGTCGAAGACCCTTGGGACAACCTCGGTTTGCCGCACCTCACGTACTCGGGAGTAGACCATCCCACCGTGCTCGACCCAGTTCCGTTTGACCAGTGGGCGGCAGCCGACGAGCTCGGCAACACCAGGAACTGCGGGCACGCGAATGTCGAAGGCCTTCACAACCGGGGAGAAGGTCATCCGTGAGCCGTCGGACCGTGTGCCCACATGATCCTGCTGTCGTTCGCGGTACTGGCCAGCTGACGGGACGCCCAACCGAAGCAGCTGGTAACGAATGCCTGCGGCCAGCGGCTGGGAAGTCGTCGTGAAATAGATCTCGACCCCACGCGACACACCGCCGTCAGTCTCCAGCAGACCCTTCAGCAACATCCGTGTCTGCATGTGAGGCAGGTGCGAGAACCTGCGTGCGATCCGCTTCTTCTTGTTCCCGTCGTACAGGTCCTCATAGGTGAACGGCAGAGTCGGGTCGCCTGCTCCCGTGATCCGGCCGGTCACCGAGTCACGACGCACTCCGCGGCGGAACGCCCAGTGAATCTGCAGACAGGTCTCATCCCTGCCAGACTCCCAGAAATGGATTCCGTGTGCCGAGAGGTAGCTACGAACGAATTCGAGGTGTGTGTCCAGCTCAGGGTTGCCCGACACACCCCACTGTTGGCCGTCCTTCGATAGATGCCCATCGCCAAGCAGGATGCCGTACAGCCGTGCATCGTCCTCGGTGAATTCGTGAACGGGCACGACTTCCTTGGGAACGACCTGGGCTACATAGTCGCCTTCCTCCAGATTGCCCGCATCCACCCACTCAGGTTGGACCTTGCCATCTGCCAGCCATTTGAGAGTTCGCGCACTGTCCTGGCCCACCGGCACGCCCTTGATCGCGTAGAAAGGGTGTCCCGCGGTGACCTTCAGTGCCTCGACGGAGTGCTTGACGTTGACCTCGACCATCGGATCCACCTGGTCGTAGGCGAAAACCTCAGTCACTTCGCGGTAACTGCCACTGACCCCGAGTACCAGGTCGCCAACCTGGACATCCTGAATCGACCGTGCCCCGTCTGCCGTGTACACCGACGTTTCAGGGGCGAAACACTGGTTCACGGCCACTGTGGTGTCGTTGGCGATCTTCAGGAACGGGACGACGCCCTGGGACTGGCCGTTGGTGCCTTTGATGTGGGCGCCCATGCCACGCACCGGTGTCCAGTCGTTGCCAAGGCCGCCGGAGTACTTGGCGAGCAGGGCGTTGTTGCGATATCCCTGGAAGATGCCGTTCAGGTCATCGTCCACAGTGGTCAGGAAGCACGATGACAGCTGTGGCCGGGTCGTTCCCGAGTTGAACAGGGTCGGGGTCGAGCACATGAAGTCGAAGCTGGACAGCAGCTCGTAGAACTGGATCGCGCGGGCTTCGCGGTCGTCCTCGCGGATCGCCAAACCCATTGCCACACGCATGAAAAACGCTTGCGGTAGCTCATAGCGGACGCCTTGCTCGTGCAGGAGATAGCGGTCGTAGAGCGTTTGCAGGCCGATGAACCCGAACTGCAGGTCGCGTTCCGGCTTGATCGCCGCGGCGATCCGGTCCAGGTCGAATGTCGCCAGTTCCGGGTCGATCCGGTCGAGCTTGACACCCTTTCGGATGTATTCGTGGAAGTACTTGTCCTCCGGAACAACTCCGTGTACTTCCCGTTTCAGCTTGTCCAGCAACAGTCTCGCGCACACGAACGAGTAGTTCGGCTCGGTCTCCACGAACGTGCGCGCCGACATGATCAGCGCGTCGTCCAGTTCGCGGTCGGTGATGCCCTGGTAGATGTTCCGCTCGACCTCGGCGATCACCAGTTCGGCCGCCACATCGGGCAGACCGGCGCACGCGTCGGCGACGCGGCTTTCAAATCCCACAGCTGTCGCAGTCACAGCCCTCTCCTCGCGAGCCCGACGGCCCAGAGTCCCCACAGAAAAAAGCACGGCGAAACCTGACACCGTGCCGGCCTTCCCGCGAGGCTCCGGACACGCGCACGCCGGACGGCGCACGCATCGATGGCAGGTCTTCGGACTCGCGGGCACCCATGCCTGGACCTACTGGCCGTCGCTTCCCAGGCTCACGCCCAGTGCTTCATGACGGCGGTCGTTCCCGCTCACCGCTGCGGGGCAGTCCCGGATTCGCACCGGGTTCCCTTGTCGCATCGACGACGCAGACCCTACATGTAGTGCCCAGTCGAGGAACACACCCCCAGATCTACGGGCGTGTCGCGGGTTCGATCTTGGTCCCGACCTGGGCCGCACGGCTTTCTCCCCACGCGTACAGCGCTTCGAGAACTGGCCTGAGCGTCTCGTCCGCCAGCCGGTACGACACGGCGAGCGGCGCTTGCGACTCGACTGTGCGCTCGATCAGACCGGCGGCTTCGAGCTCGCGCAGTCTCTGAGTGAGCATCTTCTCGGTGATATCCGGCATCAATCGGCGTAGTTCGCCGTAACGCAGCGCGCCCTCTTTGAGGTGCGCGAGGATCACCACGGCCCATTTTCCCCCGATGGTGTCGACTGCGAACTCGACCGGGCAGTAGTACCTTCGTGCGCTCACGCACCAGAAAGTACGTACTTGAACCGGCTTTGCCAAAGTGGTCGACTGCACCGGTGATCACCGAGTACGTGCACTACGTCGTTGCGGCCGAGCTGACCGGAGACTTCGAAACGGCGTGTTCGAAAGCCGCGCGGGCGTTGTCCGCATCACCCTACTGCCGCACCTATGACTTGTCCCGCAACGAGAACCAGTACACGCTTCGAGTCACGTGGGTCGCAGCGCAGGACATCCCTGAACTGGCCGATTACCAGCAGTTCGCGACGGACAAGCGTCTGGAGGACCCTGTTGCGCTCGCGCCGACGTTGTTCGACTGGGCGGGCGGCGCGGAGGCGTTCGACAAGCTCTTTACCGCGTTCTACGGCAAAGTCGGGGAAGATCCTGTGCTGGCACCGGTTTTCGCCGGAATGAATCCGAACCACCCGAAGCACGTCGCCGCCTGGCTCGGTGAGGTGTTCGGCGGTCCGAAGATCTATTCGCAGCAGCACGGCGGCCATCTGCACATGATCTCCCGGCATCTTGGCCGTGCGCTCACCGAAGAACAGCGCAGGCGGTGGGTGCAGGTGCTGATCGACACCGCGGACGAAGTGGGTCTGCCGTCCGACGCGGAATTCCGGTCGGCATTTGTCGGATATCTGGAGTGGGGTACGCGGATGGCGTTGATGTTCTCGCAGCCAGGCGTCAAGGCCACCGTCGCCGAACCCATGCCCACCTGGAGCTGGGGCGAGGTCCGCCCCTGGTTCTAGCGCCCAGATCTCTAGCGCCAGATCTCTGACGCCCAGATCACTAACGCACTGTGAAACCGAGGGACTGCGCGATCGTCATGGCCTGTTCCACGCCGATGATCGCGCCTTTCACCTCGGCGTTCAACGGGTTCAGCGCCGAGATGTCGCTGCCACGCAAGTCGGCGCCGACCAACCGGATCCGGTCCAGCTGCGCGGAAGCCATGTCCACGTTGAGGAATTCGGCTTTCTCGCAGTCGGCCGCGGTCAGGTCGGTCTCCCGCATCCGTACGTCCCGGAAGACGCAGTTACGCAGGTCCAAACCGGACAGAACCGCGAACGACCAGTCGCCGCCGCGCACCCGCATCGGCCGCGTCGTGCATTCGGAGAACACGCTGCCGACGAGCTTGCACCCTTCGAATTCGGTGTCGAAAAGGTTGCAGCGCTTGAAAGTGCAGTTGATGAAGGCCGCGCTGGCATGCCGGGACGCGTTGAACTTGACGTTGCCGAACGTGCATTCCTCGAACGTGCTGCCGGTGTTCACCACTTCGGTCATGTCCACTTCGAAGAAGGAACACTTTGTGTATGTGCGCCCGTCGAGTTCTTCGCCGTACCAGTCCTCGTCGCTGAACCGCTGCCCCTCAGTCACCCGACCAGCTTATCCAGTGGGAGATCCACCGCCTTGGCGATCGCGGCCACGGTGAAGAACGCGGGTGTGGGGATCCGGCCGTGTTCGATCTTGCGGAGGGTTTCCACGGAGATTCCGGCCGCCGCGGCCACCTCGACCGTTGTCCGGCTCGCTCTGGCCGCGCGCAGCGCCTCGCCGAGGCGCACGCCGCGTTCGCGGTCCTCAGCAGTCAACGGTGGTCGAACCATGAACCCGATAATAGTGCCGGGGACTTGCCTGTCAGAGTCCGAGAATCAGCACAGCATCGACATTGACCTCGACCTCGGTTGAGGTTCTAGCGTCCGGAGCATGTCGATCGACTCCCGAGTGTCCGAGGTGTTGTCCAGCGTGCGCGTGGTCGAACTGGCCACCATCGGCAAGGACGGCCGTCCACAGGCATATCCGATGTCCGCGATCTGGGTTCCGGACAAGCAGCACATCGTGCTTACGACGCCGCCCGCGTTCCCACAGAAGGTGTTCAACATCCGCCGGGACGGCAGGGTCGCTCTGCTGTATTCCGACATGTCCGGCAGCGGTCTTGACGGCACGACCGCAGTGCTCGTGCAAGGCACCGCCAGCGCGCCCGCGATGGTGGCCGGGACCGGAGATGTCGCCGATTTCTGGCGTGCCGTGTATGCCCGCAGTCCCGGTTACGCGAAGGACCTCGAGGACCCGGAGTACCAGGCGAGGATGGACTGGTACTACTGGCGTCTGCCCATGTTCGTCAGCCTGGATCGGGTGCACGTCTTCGACGCGACTCCGGTCGGCGGCGCGCTGGAGCCGTACCCGTTGTCGGATGTGCCGATGTCCGAACGCATCAAGGACGCGATCGCGCGATACCCGACGGCCGTGCTCACCGCGTTGGATTCCGGCGGCCACCCGTACTCGGTGCGTGCCGAGGTGAGCGAGGATCTGACAGTCAGTCCGTTGCAGCCGTTCGAAGGCAAGCCCGGACCGGCGAGTTTGTTGTGGCACCGGCACGATGGCAATTCCGGTGGCATGCTGTCATTGCTGGTCACCGGTACGCTCAGCGACTCGGGCTTCAGGCCGGAGCGCATCCCGGGTGCGCTGCCGGACGAGCACGAAGCCGGCCCCGGGCAGGACTGGATCGCGCAGGGCAGGCAACGTTCGTTGCGGTACCTCGAAAAACGCGGCCTGGACGTGCCGGTTGTCGACTGGGCGGCCTTGGCCCGGTACGCCATGTGATAAAAATACTGGGATAATTATCCCAGTTCAGGAGAGTGTGATGGTCGAACTCAAGACACCTGCCGAACTAGAGCTGATGCGCGAAGCGGGCAAGGTAGTGGCCGCTGCGCTGGCCGCGACCAAGCAAGCGGCGGCTCCCGGCGTGTCACTGCGCGAGTTGGACACCATCGCGGCCGAGGTGATCGCGGCGAAGGGCGCCAAGTCGTCGTTCCTGCACTACCACCCGCACTTCGCGCCGACGCCGTTCCCCGGCGTGATCTGCGCGTCGGTCAACGACTTGGTGGTGCACGGCATCCCGAACGACTACCAGCTCAAAGAAGGCGACCTGGTGAGCATCGACTGCGGTGCGCACGTCGCCGGATTCCACGGGGACGCCGCGATCACGTTCTTCATCGGCGAGCCGGCCGAAGAGGACGCCCGGCTGAGCGAACACACGCGGGAAGCGTTGTACGCGGGCATCGCCGCGGCCAAAGTGGGCAACCGGCTCGGCGATGTCTCCAACGCCATCGGCAAAGTTGGCCGCTCGCACGGCTACGGCTTGCTGGCGGGTTATGGCGGTCATGGCGTCGGCCGCAAGATGCACGAGGAACCCCACGTGCCCAACGAAGGCAAAGCCGGGCGTGGCCTGAAACTGAGAGCGGGCTTGGTGATCGCGATCGAGCCGATGTTCATCGCCGGCGGCCGGGACACGTTCACCACGGACCCGGATGGTTGGGGCCTGCGCAGTTCGGACCGGACGCGGGCCGCGCACTGGGAGCACACCATCGCCGTGACACCAGATGGGCCCGTGATCCTGACCGAGCCGTGATCGTCGTCGGCAAAAGTGTCAGACCCCTGCGGTAACGTGAGATCAAGGGGGTCCCCCGGCCGAATTGCTGGTGCGATGAGGGCTGTCCGGACGGCAACGGCTTGCCACGATCGGCCTGTGCCGCTTGGCTTCTTGTGGACATGAGAATGCCCCCAATGGCGCATTGGGGGCATTGCGTGGATTGTGCGGTCGATCAGCCGAAGAAGACTTCGGCTTCCTGGTAACGCTCGAGCGGAACGGTCTTCAGCTCGGCGGTGGCCTCGGACAGCTTCACGCGGACGATGTCGGTGCCGCGCAACGCGACCATCACACCGAAGTCGCCGTCGTGCACCGCGTCCACGGCGTGCAGACCGAAACGAGTTGCCAGCACACGGTCGTACGCGGTCGGCGTGCCGCCGCGCTGCGTGTGACCGAGCACCACGGCACGGGATTCCTTGCCGGTCCGCTGCGCGATCTCCTCGGCCAGCCACGTGCCCACGCCGCCAAGACGGACGTGCCCGAACGCGTCCTTCTCGCCGCTGGTGAGCACCTCGGCACCGCCCTCGGGGACCGCGCCCTCGGCCACGACGATGATCGGCGCGTACTCGCGCTCGAACCGCCGCTCGACCCACTGCACGACCTTGTCGACGCTGAACTGCCGCTCCGGCACCAGGATCACGTTCGCGCCACCCGCCAGACCGGAGTGCAGCGCGATCCAGCCGGCGTGCCGGCCCATGACCTCGACGACGAGGGCACGGTGGTGCGACTCCGCCGTGGTGCGCAGCCGGTCGATCGACTCGGTCGCGATGTGCACCGCGGTGTCGAAACCGAAGGTGTAGTCCGTCGCGCCAAGATCGTTGTCGATCGTCTTGGGCACACCGACCACGCCGACGCCGTCGTCGGTCAGCTTCTTGGCCACGCCGAGCGTGTCCTCGCCACCGATCGCGACCAGCGCGTCGATCCCCTGGTCGGCCAGCACGGCCTTGATCCGGTCAACACCACCGTCGATCTTGTACGGGTTGGTGCGCGACGAGCCGAGGATCGTGCCGCCGCGGGTGAGGATGTCTTCGACCTGGTCGAGCCCGATGGGCTTCGACTTGCCTTCGAGTGGACCCTGCCAACCGTTGCGGAACCCGACGATCTCCCAGCCGTGGGCCTCGATGCCCTTCCGGACCACGGCCCTGATCACCGCGTTCAGCCCTGGACAGTCGCCACCACCGGTGAGTACGCCTATACGCATGAGTGAAGGGTGTCACGGGCTGGATCGGTAAAGCAACCGACCCCCGCTTAACAGGCGGGAAACCATCTCAGTACTTGAAATCGGACGCCTTGGTCGACGCGAGGGGCACCGCACATCATCGCGCACAACGAGATCACACAGGTGCGATTGACGCCGCAGCGGCCCACCTCGCCGAACCCCGAGGACATCCTCCACCGCTCAGGGCCATGGTCCCAGTTTTCGTAGCTGCTGCGGGAGATTCTGGATCTTGGCGCTCAACGCGTTGCGGACCAGGCTGGGTGTGTAGCCGTCCGGCAGGCGCAGCGGCACGACAACCCTGGTCGAGCGTTCGACCAGGGGCCCGATCGCGGACCGATGTGCATTCCATGATCAGGCCACCTCCCCAATGCCCTGGGACAGCCCGATCGGCGACCACTGGAACCGAACCCCTACCGAGGACATCCCCCGCCGCTCCCGGCAGGGGGTCGGCAAAGTTGATCACCCAGTTCATAGGCCGGGCACGGCCTCGTTGATCATGTGATTGTCGACGTCGCATGATGGAGAGTACCGTGCCCGTGGTGGAATCCTGCCTGATCCCTGCCGTGTTCGATCGACTGACCCCTTGTTGGTGACGGTGGTGCGGAACCGGTGATCACTCCGGAGCAGGTGGTCGACCTGCGGGATTAGCTGGCATTGGTGCCGGATCCGCGGGCTCGGCGGGGTGTTCGGCACTCGGCTGGGTCATTGCTGGCATTGGCCGCGGCGGCGGTGCCGGCCGGTGCGCGGTCTTTCGCCGCGATCGGGGAACGGATCGCTGATCTGCCCCAGCGGACGCTGGCGATACGGGGCTGGCGATACGGGGTGCGCGGTTGGCTGCCTGTCGTGATCGGCATGTGGCACCGGAGGAATCGACAGTCCGGCGGCTGGCTCAGCGAGTGGACGGTGACGTGCTGGATGCCGCGATCAGCGCATGGCTCACCGCGCGCACCACCAGCCAGGCCGAGGACGATCCGGCCGCGGGCAGCCCGCCGGCGGCGGTCGCGATCGACGGGAAATCGTTGCGTGGCACGTTCGCCCGCACCGGCGGCGCGGGAACGTTGCTGCCGGCCGCGATCACCCACACCACCGGCCAGCAACACACCGACGGGATCGTGCTGGGCCAGCGCCTGGTCCCGACCGGGACCAGCGAGATCGCCTGGTTCGCGCCTCTGCTTGACCAGACCGACCTGGCTGGAAAGGTCGTGACCGCTGATGCCCTGCACACCACCCGCGAGCACGCCCGCTACCTGCACCGGCGCGGCGCCTACGACGTGTTCACCGTCAAAGAGAATCAGCACCAACTCTCCGAGCGGCTCGATGCGTTGCCCTGGCACGAGATCCCGACCTGCACCCCGCACGAAACCGACCACGGCCGCACCGAACGACGCACCATCCAACTCACTCCACTCGGCCGCTATCTCGGCTACCCGACCATCGACTTCCCCCACGCCACACACGCGTTTCTCATCGAGCGCCACACCACCACAACCGCCGCCGCAGCGCCTACGCCGAACTGGGCATCACCAACCTGCCCAGCGACCACGCCCACCCCACACAGATCACGGCCTATGTCCGCAACCACCGGCACATCGACAACCGCCTGCACTGGGTCCGCGACGTCACCTACCGCGAAGACCACTCCCACATCCGCACCGGCAACGCACCCCGCTTCATGGCCGCCCTGCGCAACCTCGCCATCAGCACCCTCCGACACCACGGCTGGACCACCATCGCCCAAGGCCTACGCCACATGAGCCGCAACCCCCACCAGCCACTCACCCAGCTCGGAATACCCACCTGACAAGCCACAAACAACTTTGCCGACCCCCTGCCACTCCCGGGGGACGCCCCCAGGCCAGTCTATCGGGGATATGGGCAGGTCAAAGGGGGTAACAGGGGGCTGTGGACAACTAGATTCGCGAACGGACCGTTCGCGCGGTCAGCGGACCCGGAAACCCTTGCGCAGGCGCTCGATCTCGCAGGCCAGCGGCGTGGCGCAGGTTCACCGGACTCAACGAAACCAGCACAGGGGTGATCGGAGAAGACACAACAGCAGGCACGGCTCTCGCATGATCGTGTGACCTAGACACTCTCATGATCAATTAGAGATCGTGCCTGCTCCCATGCGGCTGATCGACTTTGACGGAACCCTGGCCGCTCCCGGGGACGGCCCTGGGCCGGTCTATCGGGGATACGGGCAGGTCAAAGGGTGGCTGTGGACAACCCAGATTTGCGAACGGGCCGTTCGCGCGGTCAGCGGACCGGGAAACCCTTGCGCAGGCGCTCGATCTCGATCACGTTCCAGCGCGCCAAGTTGTGCCGGGCGTCGGCGAGGGCGTCGTGCGCGTCCGTCGGCGGGTTCGGAAGCTGCGGCTTGCCGACGTCCTCCCAGCGCTGACGCAAGTCACGCGTGAACCGCGGCAGCTGACGCGGCAACGCCGGCATCGCGCCCCACAACTGGGCCAGAGCCACATGGTCGTACGCAGCGAACCAGGCCCATAGCTCCACGCTCTCGCCGCGCGGGCTGAGGAACTCCATCAGGTCTTCGCGGATCTGCGCGCGGCTACGCCATGCTTTGTCCCCCGGCGCCGGGAGTTTGTCCAGCACGTTCTCGCGGACCCACTGGCCTGCCTTGTTCGGGTCGAACTCGGTCGACACCGCGTAGAACTCCCTGCCGTCCTCGGCTACGACACCGATCGACACCAGGTCGATGGTCACTCCGTCTTCGATGAACTCGGTATCGTAGAAAAACCGCACCCGGCAACCTTAGTTGTGAATCATCCGGCCTTGGTCTCGGGGATGCGATCCGGCTCCCGCTGGGCCGGCACTCCGTTCGGGGCCTTGCCGTCGGCCGTCTGCATCTCCTTGACTTTCGCGGCGTACATGTCCACGTACTCCTGGCCGGAGAGCTCCATCAACGCGTACATCACCTCGTCGGTGATCGACCGCTCGACGAACCGGTCGCCGGTCAGGCCCTCGTAGCGGGAGAAGTCCAGCGGCTTTCCGAACTTCACCCGGATCTTCGTCGGCTTCCACATCTTCGAGCCGATCGGGTTGGCGATGTCCGTACCGAACATCGCCACCGGGATCACCGGCACGCCCGCTTCGAGCGCGATCCGGGCCATGCCGGTCTTGCCCTTGTACAGCCTGCCGTCCGGTGATCGGGTGCCTTCCGGGTAGATGCCCAGCAGGTTTCCTTCGCGCAGCAGCCGGATACCGGTGTCCAGCGCCGCCTGCGCGGCCGATCCGCCCGTCCGGTCGATCGGGATCTGGCCCATGCCGGTGAAGAACCACTTCTTGAACGCGCCCTTGATGCCCTTCTCGGTGAAGTACTCCATCTTCGCCGGGAACGTCACGCGCCTGCCCGGGATCACCAGCGGCATGAAGAACGAGTCGGAGACCGCGAGGTGGTTGCTCGCCAGGATCGCCCCGCCGGTCTTCGGGATGTTCTCAAGGCCCTCTGCCTCCGGGCGGAAGAACAGTCGCAAGATCGGCCCCAGCAGGACGTGTTTCATGAAGAAGTACAGCACCGTGTAGAGCGCCTCCTGCCCTGACTACCCGCGATGAGCCCGTCGGACAGCCTACGAAGTGTGCCCGGTCGTGCACAACGCGACCGTCCCCACGCTTGGCCCAAGAAACTGTCGCGGATAACAACGCGCAAAAGAGCCAGAAGTAACTGGCCAACCGCACCGGTGTCCGTGCGACGATGGCCTCACGAGGTTGAGCTTGAGGAGGGTCATGAAGGGCGGGTCAGACGGACCGGAGGACGTTGACGCCGCCTTCGCGCAGATCGTCGCCGACCTGGAACGCGAAGGCCTTGGTTCGTCCGTGCAGGCCGACTTGGACCGCGAGGCCGGCCTCGACACCGTGGCCGAGCCGGACGTCGAGCCACCGGAGCAAGAACCGGACAAACCCGCCAAGTCCCGTAAATCCGAACCACTGGACGAACCGGACCTACCGGAGATCTCCGCTCCGGCCACCGCGGGCTGGCGCGGCCACGAGACCGAGATGGACTGGGCGTGGAGCTCGGACGACGACCACTACGTCCCGCCTGAGCCGCCGCCGATTCCCCGGCCGAGCCCGCTGACCATCCTCGCGCTCGTGCTGATGCTGATCGCGTTGTTCTTGCTGGTCGCGCCCGGTTTGATCGGCCTGGCCACCCGGGTGGCGACGCCGATCGCGCTGGTGTCCGCCGCCGTCGGCATCGGCCTGGTGGTCTTGCGGATCCGCCAGCACAACGACGACGGGGACAACGGCGCCCAGGTCTAGTGGCCTGCGTAGATCGCCTCGATGCGGTCGGCGTACTTCGCGGCGATGATCTCGCGGCGCAGCTTCAGGCTTGGCGTGATTTCGCCACGCTCCTCGCTGAAGTCCTGCGGCAGCACGGTGAAGTTGCGGATCGACTCGGCCCGCGACACCGCTGTGTTCGCCTCGTCCACCGCTGACTGCAGTTCAGCGTGCAAGTCCGGGTCGTCGGCCAGCTCCGCGACTGTCCCCTGCTTGCCGTTGCGGGACTTCCAGCCCTGGAAGTACTCCTCGTCGAGGGTGATCAGCGCTCCGATGAACGGTTTGCGGTCGCCGACCACCAGGCACTGGCTGATCAGCGGGTGCATCCGCAGCCGGTCCTCCAGCACGGCGGGCGCCACGTTCTTGCCGCCCGCGGTCACGATGATCTCCTTCTTGCGGCCGGTGATCGCCAGGAAACCGTCGTCGTCCAGCGTGCCGAGGTCGCCGGTGCGGAACCAGCCGTCCTGCAACGACTCCTTGGTCGCCGCCGGGTTGTGCCAGTAGCCGGAGAACACCATGTCGCCCGACAGCAGCACTTCCCCGTCGTCCGCGATGCGCACGGAAGCGCCCGCGACCGGCCTGCCGACCGTGCCGACTTTGAAGTTCGCGTTGGTGTTCACCGCGATCGCGGCCGAGGTCTCGGTCAGGCCGTAGCCCTCGAAGACCGGGACACCGATGCCACGGAAGAAGTGCGCCAGCCGCGCGCCCAGCGGCGCGCCACCGGAGATCGCCGCCTCGCAGCGGCCGCCGAGGGCGAGCCGGAGCTTGCCGTACACCAGCCGGTCGGCCACCAAATGCTTGGCGCGCAGGGCGATTCCCGGATTGGCGGTCTGACTGTACTGGATCGCGAGCGCCTCGGCCGCGTCGAAGATCTTGCCCTTGCCCTCGGCGTGCGCCCGCTGCTTGGCGGTGTTGTAGACCTTCTCGAACACGCGCGGCACCGCGACCACGAAGGTCGGGCGGAACGTGCCGAGGTCGTTCACCAGCGTCTTGACGTCCGGTAGGTGACCGAGCGTGGTGCGGGCGTAGACGCAGCAGATCGAGATCGCCCTGGCGAACACGTGCGCCAGCGGCAGGAACACCAGCATCGAGTTGCCCGACTTCAGCAACTGCGGGAACGCCTTGATGTCCGCGCGCACCTCAGCGAGCAGGTTGCGGTGCGTCAGCTCGACGCCCTTGGGCCGACCCGTTGTGCCCGAGGTGTAGACGAGTGTCGCCACGGCGTCGGCACGGACGCTGCGATGCAGGTCGTGCACGGCGTCCTCGTCGACTTCCGCGCCCAACGCCGTCAGCTCATCCACAGCGGGCGCCAGGTCGGCGCCGGCGTCGATCTGCCAGACCCGGGTCAGTTCAGGCAGCCGGTCCACGAGCCCGTCGACGGCCACCTTGTGCTCGGTGGTCTCCACGACCATCGCCCGCGCACCCGAGTCGGACAGGATCCACTCGACCTGCTCGGCCGAGGACGTCTCGTAGATCGGCACGGTCACGCAGCCCGCGGTCCAGATCGCGAAGTCCAGCAACGACCACTCGTACCGGGTCTTGGACAGCAGCGCGACCCGGTCGCCCGGCCGCAGCCCGGAGGCGATCAGTCCTTTCGCGACCGCCAGTACGTGCGCGGCGAACTCGCGGGCGGTCACGTCCACCCATGAGCCATCCACCAGCCGACGAAAGCTGACCGCGTCACCGAAGCGATCCGCGTTCGCCCAGACCATGTCGGTGAGATTCTCTTCGTCGGTCACCGATACCGTGGCCGGCGCACTGTATTCCCGCACGTCACGTGAACTTAGTACAGAGGCCGTGACACCATGCACCTGTGCCTGCAGTGGACGTTGTCGACGAGACCTTCCTCGCCGTGCCCCCGCCCGTGGTCAAAGCCGCGTTCGCCAACCCCGGCTCCTGGCGCAGGCTGTGGCCGGATCTCACTCTCGAGGTGTACGCCGACCGCGGCAACGAAGGCCTGCGGTGGACCGTGCGCGGCGCGCTGACCGGGACCATGGAGGTCTGGCTCGAGCCCATGCTCGACGGCACGCTCCTGCACTACTTCCTGCGCGCCGACCTGCCCGGGCGGCCCGGTCCGCGTGACATCCGGCGGGAGATCACCCGGCGTCAGTTCGCCGCCAAGAACATCGCGTTCGACCTGAAGACCACACTCGAGGACGGACGCCGTCCCGGCTGCCCGCCGTAGAGTGAACTCGTGCGGGTCCACGTGGTTTCCGATGTCCATGGCAATTCGGACGCTCTGGCG
This sequence comes from Rhodococcus rhodnii, assembly GCA_000720375.1. Taxonomy (GTDB): domain Bacteria; phylum Actinomycetota; class Actinomycetes; order Mycobacteriales; family Pseudonocardiaceae; genus Kibdelosporangium. The sequence goes on from JOAA01000010.1 coordinate 155,709, forward strand.
AGGGCAAGCGAAGGCGCGGACGCGCTCGTCGTGCTCGGCGATCTGATCGACTTCGTCGACTATCACGATCACGGCGGCGGCATCCTCGGCCGGATCTTCGGCGCCGAGAAGGTGGCCCAGTTCGCGCAGCTACGGCGCAACCGTCAGCTCAAGGAGCTCGGCGAGTTCGCCCGCTCACTGTGGGCGAGCCTGGACAACGCCAGCGACGTGGTGCAGGAAGCGCTTTTCGAGCAGTACACGCGGTTGTTCGCGGCGATGACCGTGCCGACGTATGCCACGCCGGGCAATGTCGACGTGCCGGACCTGTGGTCACGGTTCGCGCGTGACGGGCTGACCTTCCTGGACGGTGAGGTCGCGGAGATCGGCGGGCTGCGGTTCGGGTTCGTCGGCGGCGCGTTGCTCTCACCTGGCGGGCGGGTACGGCGTTCCGGCGCGTGGTTTCCGTACCTGCGCACCGAGGACGACTACAACGCTTCTGTCGGCAAGCTCACCGAAGTCGACGTGCTGTGCTCGCACATTCCGCCCGCTGTGCCGGAACTCACCTACGACGTCGTAGCGCGCCGCGCGGAGCTCGGCTCGTACGCGCTGCGTGAGTTGATCATCGAGCAACGGCCGCGTTGGTCGTTGTTCGGCCACGTGCACCAACCGCTGTCAGCGCGGATGCGGTTCGCCTCGACCGACTGCATCAATGTCGGACACTTCCAGCGCACGCAGGTGCCGCACGTGCTGCAGTGGTGAGTTGACCAGGTAGCCTGCCCGGCATGGCCGACGAGTCCACCCAGTCCATCACCGTAGAGGCAGACGCGGACACGATCATGGGCGTGATCGCCGATTTCGCCGCGTACCCCGAATGGACCGGGGCGGTGAAGGAGACCGAAGTGCTCGCGCAGGACGCCGACGGGCAGGCCACCCAGGTCCGGTTCGTGATCGACGCGGGCATGTTCAAGGACACCTACACCCTTGAGTACGACTGGGCGACCGACGGCCTGTCGGTGAGCTGGACGCTGGTGAAGGGCCAGATGCAGCGCTCCCAGCGCGGCCGGTACCTGCTTGAGCCGCATGGTGACGACGCGACCAAGGTGACGTACACGCTGTCGGTTCAGCTGGCCGTGCCGATGATCGGCATGTTCCGCCGCAAGGCCGAGAAGATGATCATGGACATCGCGCTGAAGGACCTCAAGCGCCGCGCCGAAGGGTTGTAACCACCGCCTTGCGGATCCTGCTGTTCACCGGAAAGGGCGGGGTGGGCAAGACCACCCTTGCCGCGGCCACCGCGGTGCGGCTGGCCGGGCGTGGGCGCGAGACTCTCGTCGTGTCCACGGACCCGGCGCACTCGCTGGCGGACGCGTTCGGCACCCGGCTGACCGGCGAACCCTCCCTAGTGGACACAAGGTTGCACGCGGCCCACGTGGACACTCGTGGTCTGGTCGATTCCGCGTGGGACGAGCTGCGTTCGCAGTTGCGGGCGGTGCTGGCCGGCGCCGGGATGGACGAACTGGACGCCGAAGAACTGACTGTGGTGCCCGGCCTTGACGAACTGCTGGCGCTGACCGAGGTCGCCAGACTGGCGAAAACCGGCACCTGGGACACGGTCGTGGTGGACTGCGGGCCGACCGCGGAGACGCTCCGGCTGCTGGCGCTGCCCGATGCGATCGCAACGTATCTGCAGCGCGCGTTTCCGGCCAGGTCGGTTCGGGGAATGGTCTCCGGTATGGGACGACAAGGCTGGGTGGACGCGGTCACGAGGTTGGCCGCGCATTTGGCGGAACTGCGGGACCTGCTGGCGGATCCGCAGGTCACCGGGGTCCGGCTGGTGCTCACGCCGGAGCGGCTGGTCGTCGCCGAGAGCAAGCGCACGCTTGCCGCGTTGGCGCTGCGGGACATCCGGGTGGACGGGATGATCGCCAACCGGCTGGTGCCCAAGGCAGGTATGCGGCGCGGTCCGGCGGCGACGTGGCTGCGGACGCGTCGAGGCGAGCAGGACGCGGTGCTGGCGGAGTTGCGGGCGTCCACGCCGATCGAGCTGCACGTCGTGGAACACCGTGCGGCTGAACCGGTTGGGCTCGAGGCATTGGCTTCGTTGGCCGACGAGCTGTACGGCCGGTCGGACCCGCTTGGGTCGAGCGTGTCCAGGCCGCCGTCACTGCTGCAGATCCGGCCGGAAGGCACGGGATACGTGCTGCGCGTGGCCATCCCGCTGACCGAGCAGTCCGATGTGGACCTGGCGAGGATCGGTGACGACCTGGCGATCACAGTGGACGGAATGCGCAGGCTGGTGCCGTTGCCCGCGGTGTTGCGCCGATACGAGGTCGCTGACGCCTCTGTGGACGGTGACGGCCTGCTGTTGCAGTTCGCCGGGGCGACGCCGTGAGCGCCGAGCCGGGCTCCCGGCTGCTGGAAGAGATCGTGCTGCTGCTGGACGCGGTGGCCGAACGCCTTGGGCCGTACCTGGATCGGGTCGCGGCCGAACACGACGGCCCGCCGGACAACTGTCCACTGTGCGCGATCGGGGCCTTGGTCCGCGGCGAGCCGAACGAGCTGGCCGCGACGACTTTGGACCGTGCCGCGGACATCGTGGCCCTGCTGCGGGCGGTACTCGCCGACCGGTGGGAGCCCGGTGTGCCGCACATGCCCGGTTTCCGGCCGGCCGGACGTCCCGGTCGCGCGGCCGAGCAACCACGGAGCAACAATAGGCCCGTGCAACACATCCAGGTCCGACGCGGCCCCTTCAAGGGCGACAGATGCTGACAGTCGGCGTTGACGTCGGCGGGACGAGCGTGCGGGCCGGTGTCGTAGACAGACGCGGAACAATCCTGGACACCGCACGCGTGGGCACGCCATCAGGGGCGGATGCCCTGAATGACGCGATTGTCTCGGTCATCAGCTCGCTGACCGCCCGGCACACGATCTCGGCGGTCGGCCTGGCGGTTGCCGGATTCGTGGCCACGGACCTGAAGACGGTGATGTTCGCCCCGCACTTGGCGTGGCGAAAGGCCGCGGTGGCCGAGCGGATCTCCCGCAAGATCGACCTGCCCGTGGTCCTCGAACACGACGCCAACGCCGCGGCACTGGCGGAGTTCCGCTACGGCGCGGCGCGTGGGGCGAAGGTCGTCACCCTGATCGCGATCGGCACAGGCATCGGCGCGGGGTTGCTGCTGGACGGGAAGATCTTCCGCGGGGCTTATGGTGTGGCTCCGGAGCTGGGGCATCTGCGGATCGTGCCGAACGGCAGGCCGTGTTCGTGCGGCAAATCCGGGTGCTGGGAGCGGTACTGCAGCGGGACGGCTCTGAGCGCGACTGCGATTGAGTTGCTCGCTGGGCATCCGGGGCAGTCGACCGTTCTCGCGCGCGAGGCTGCGGGCGACGCTCGGTCCATCACCGGCCGGAAGGTCGCCGGCGCCGCTCGGGATGGCGATCCGGTGGCTTTGCGTGCCATGGCCGAGCTGGCGCGGTGGCTTGGTGAAGGTTTGGCCCTGGTCGCGGACATCTACGACCCTGAGGTCATCGTGATCGCCGGGGGCGTTTCGGAGTCCGCTCCCCTGTTCTTGGACGATGCCCGCGAGATCTATCGCGACGCCATGACCGGCGCGGGTTATCGTCCGCTCGCCCGCATCCGCACTGCACAGCTAGGCGATGACGCCGGGCTCGTGGGCGCTGCGGCTTTGGCGCGCGATGTGGTGAACGGACACCATTAGCTGCCCCCATTCGAGGGAACGAGGATTCGGTGGTGCTAACGGCCCAGTGAAGCACCCGATAGCCGGGCGAACCGATTTGTCCAGGGAGTACTCCGATGGCCAGGGCCGTGGCGATCATTCCAGCAGCCGGGTTGTGCCTTCTCGCGGCGTGCGGCTCCACCGGAAGCGGCACAGGAAACGGCACCAGCGGGCAAACACCGGCGGGCAGAACAGCGTGACCACCCCGGCCGAAGTCTCACTGACACCGGCCGGTACCGGAAAAGATTCCCGGCTCACCATCCCGCCGTGGCCAGGCTGGTCGCGATCGCGTTGGTGTTCCTCGTCCTCGACCGGCTCGTGGTGATGGTGCTCAATCGCGTCCACGGCAAGTGGCTTGTCCGTGTACTCGCGGCCGTCGGACTCGTCCTGCTGGTCGGCGGTGTGCTCGCCATGCTCGGCCTGATCGGCACGCCGCCGTTGCTCTCGTCAATCTTTCTGGGCATTGGCGCGGTGCTGACGTTGCGATTCGTGCCCGCTTTGATCTTTCGGGGCAAGAAGGTCGAAGGATTCAGCCGGCGCGACCACGCCGCGCTGTACACGGCATTGATTCTGGCGCTTTTCTGGGCGGCCACGCTCTACGCGCAGGAACTCGGTGAGCGAGCGGCCCGGAATGTCGACGCGAACCCCGCGAGCCTGTCCCTGGTCACGATCTTCACCAAGGAGCACCTCGATCTTCCCGGCTCCGATGTCCGCCCCGACATGGTGACGGGGTTGGACGACCGACCGTATTACCGCTACAGCGGGCTGTCGCTGCTGGCGTATTCGAACGATCGGCTGTTCCTGGTGACCGGCCGGTATTCCAGCGATTTCCGGCCGTCGATCGCCGTCATCCGGGACACCGACGCCGTCCGGTTCGAGATCGCCGCCCCGCGTTAGCCGCGGAACGCGGAAAAGCGCGTGCGGTCGCTGGAAAGCAGCGTCGACAGCCGGCTGGCCAGGGTGTCCCAGCGCCAGTCGGACGTGACCCAGTCGCGGCCCGCTTGGCCCATCGCGGCCGCGGTCTCCGGGTTGGCCAGCAGGGTGCTGATGCGGGTGGCGATCTGGGTGACGTTACGGCCGTCCACGACATGGCCAGTGACGCCCTCGCGGACGGTTTCCGGCGCGCCGCCGGAATTGCCTGCCACCACAGGGAGTCCACATGCGGAGGCTTCCAGGAAGACGATGCCGAGGCCTTCGACGTCCAAGCCGCCGCCTCGGGTCCGGCATGGCATCGCGAACACGTCCCCGGCTACGTAGTGCGCGGGAAGTTCTTCCCATGTCACGGATCCGGTCAGGATGACGTCGTCGGCGACGTCGTTCTCCTTGGCCAGGGCCATAAGCCGGTCCGAGTGACGGCCGCCGCCGACCAAAAGCAGTGCCGCGTCAGGGACTTGGCGGCGGATCGCGGGCAGCGCACGGATCAGCATGTCCTGACCCTTGCGGGGCACCAGCCTGGACACGCAGACGATCGTCGGCCGGTCGGAAAGGTTGTGGCGCTTACGGATCAGCTCACGGCCCGCCGGGTCCGGGCGGTACAGTCCAGTGTCCACACCGGACGGCAGGTATTCCAGTGCCGCGTAACGGCCGAAGGCCGGCGCGAACCTGGAGCGGGTGTACTTGCTGACGTACGTCACCACGTCCGTTGTGGACCCGATCCGCCGCAAAGCCTGACGGGACACCGGAAGCATCGACCAGCCGACCTCATGCCCGTGTGTCGAGGCGACGATCCGCTGCGCTCCGGCGTCACGCAGGTACGGGCCAAGTAGGGCCAGTGGTGCCGCTGCGCCGAACCACACCGAGGTGCACGCCTCGGCGCGCAGGATCTCCTTGGCGCGCTTGGCCACGTCCGGTGTCGGCAGCATCAGTGAGGTCGGGTGGCGGACCACTTCGAACGGCATCGAAGCGTCGAACTCGGCCGAGCCTTCCCATGACGGCGCGTACACGACCAGTTCCCGCGCGGGCAGCCTGGTCGCCAAAGCCTGCAGGTACGCCTGGATACCGCCAGGCCGGGGCGGGAAGTCGTTGGTCACCAGAAGCGTCCGAGCCACGCCAGCACCCTATCCGAGGGTCTCCCGCAGGTATTCCTGCCAGCCCGCCACGAACTGCTCCCGGTTCAGCCTGACCACCGAGACCAGCAGGTCATCGATCTCTTCCGGGCTTGCCCGGCCCGCTTTGGCCAGCACCTGGTACAGCTCGATCAGCTTGGCCTCGCCCAGCCGCTCCGCGACGAACCGGGCCACCGAGAACGATTGCTGGTAGGCCATGTCGAGGGTACGGCCCTGCGCGCGAAACTCCTCATCGGACGGCAGCCTGCCCGGCGGGCCGGTGGTGAGCATCGACGCGTTCAGGTCCGGCGCGGCCTGCCTGAGCGGGATCCCACTGTCGCGGTAGCCCACGTAGTCGGCGAATCCCTCCAGCAGCCACATCGGCGATCCGTCCACTGTGGAGCCCCGGGCGGCGATGTGGGTGAACTCGTGGCGCAGCACGATTCGCAACGCGGTCACGGACAACGCGTCGGCGCTGGTCGCGCTCATCACGACGCGCTGGCCCTCGGCGGAGTTCTTGTCCGTGTCGACCCGGTCGGCGACCGAGACGGCGACCACGGATTCGACCGGGAAGTTGGGGCCGATCATCGCGCGCATCTCGTCGCTGGAGTCCGGCAGCACGACCACGACCTGCTGTGGCCAGTCGGTTCCCCACACGCTGCTGACCGCGTTCACGGCCGAGTCCATTTCGGCGGCCACCCGCTTGGCCATCGCCTCCCTCGCGGGGTGGGTCAGCACGAGGCCCCGTTCTGTCTTGATCACCAGGCACGGGCCGAAGTCCCACGGGCCGCGCCAGGTCCGCCTGCCCACGCCGAGCAGGTCGGTGTCCGACCGGATGAACCACGAGTTGGCCCGTTTGACCAGCAGGTAGCCCATCGGCCGTCGAGTAGGCGACGGGTCCGCCCCGCGCAACGCGTAGACCAGGTCGATCTCCGGTGCCCACAACTCCTGGGCGCCTTCGACGTTCGGCAACACCGACGGATCGAGGGAGCGCTGTGTGACCACGGTGTACGACCACTCACGCAGCGGCACATTGGCGAGGTTGCGGAACAACGCCAGCTGCGCGTCGCGGAACGCTGGTTCGGCCTGTGGGTCGATGCCGGCCATGAAGGCCTTCTCGTCGCGCCGCTGCACGGCATCCGCCCGCGCGCGCAACAAGCTCTGGACCGCGATGGCGCGCTCATCCGCCTGAGGAGGAGCCACCGCGCCCTGGTTCGGCGGCGTGAAGACCTGGGCCGGAGCGGGCGCCTGCTCGATGACGTCGTGCCGCTGCGGCTGCGCTGCGACCAGCGTGAGGCCGCCGAGCAGCGCGATCGCTACTCCGGCCACCAACAGGGCACGAAACCGGGCCACACTCTAGATCGTATTGCCCGGCGTGTGAAAACGACGCGACCCCTGACCCGCACCACCGGTCAGGGGTCGCGCCGTTCGATTACCAGCGCGACTGCCAGGTCGAACTCAGCCGACGACCCGCTTGATCGCGAACAGGTCGGAGCCGCCACCGCGCAGGGTGGTCACCGCGACCGGCTTGCCGTACGTCGAGGCGTGCACGATCTTGCCGGGGGCGATCACCAGCGCGACGTGGTGGATCGACCCGGCGCTGCTGCCGTAGAACGCCAGGTCACCGGCGATCTCCTGGCCGATCGGCACCGCCTTGCCGACGGTGTACTGCGCCCGGCTGGAGCGCGGGAGGCTGACAGCTGCCTGCTTGTAGGCCCACGAGGTCAGCCCGGAGCAGTCGAACCCACCCGGTGACGCACCGCCCCAGACGTACGCGTCGCCCTGCCGGCTCAGCGCGGCCTGAATCGCGGTGTTCGCCGCACCCGGCGGACCGAAGTAGGCGCCGGTGTCCTTTGGCGTGTTCAGCTTCGCCTTGTCCGCCGCGGACAGCTTGTTCGCGGCCGACTTGACCTCGTTGATCTGCTTCTGCAGGTCCTTGCCGCGGGCCTCGATGTCGGCCTGCAGCTTGGCCGCCGCGTCACGGGCCTCGGTGGCCCGCTTCTGCGCGTCCGCGGCCTTCGTGGCCGAGTCCGCGGCGGTGGTGACGGCCTTGTGCAGCTCGGTCAGCGCCTTGTTGTTGTCCGTCGCCAGCACGTTGAGCGCCGAGGACCTGTCGAGGAAGTCCTGCGCGGAGGTGCCGGTGAGCAGCGCGGACAGCTTGTTGAACCGGGCACCGCGGAACGAGGCGGAGCTGAGGTTCTCCACCTGGCCGCGGAACTGCTCCTCCGTGGCCGCCGCCGCGTCCTTGGCCTGGTTGGCCGCGGTGAGGTCAGCTGTGGCCTTGTCCAACTCCGCCTGCTTGGCGTCCTTGTCGTCCTTGGCCTTGTTCAGTTCCTCGTTGACGACCTCGGCCTGCTTGTTGAGCTCGTTGTACTTCTTGAGCGCGTCCGATTCGGTGTTGCCCGAGGGGGGTTGCGCGATTGCCGGAGCTGGGGAGGTACTGACCATCGCGATGATGGCGGACGCTGTCAGTGCTCCACGCATGCCGCGCTTGAGTCGTTGCGACGCCACGTCGCGCGTGTCTCCTTCGTCTCTCCTACCGCCGCGGGAAGGGAACCCCAGCTCAATGGGCACGGGGGTACCCAAAGAGCGGGCCAGCAAGCGAGTGGACACGCACTCAGTACGCCGGCACGTTCTCCCAACCGGTGGGGTGTTCCGGTTCAGCTCCCAGCCCCGACTTGCCTGGAATCTGACTCGGCGGCGATCTCACGTCATCACCCTTGTTGGGCGACCGGGGGCCGCGAGATCTCGGACAGGTTACGAAGGAACGCGGCACCCGTCCAGCCAGTCGGCGCAAAATCTTCCTCAGTGACCGCCGAAACCCCAATGGAGCAGCGCCGAATGCCCGGTGTGATCACAACAACACCCAGGTCAACACGGTCTGTTGCCGCTCGTCGCCCAATCGGTACCGTTCGGCGCCTGATCAGGCGACTTCCGGCGTGTTCACCGGGGTAATGGGTATCAACCTCAGTTTGGGAACCATTCCGGCGCTGGCGAGCACATCGATCGCGCGCTGTTCGGACGAGTCGAGATCGACCGTGCTCGGCGGGCCGAGCAAGACACTGACGACACACTCCTGGCAAGCCTTTCCCCGCACTTCACAGCTGTCGCAGTCGACGACCATGTCCAGCTCCCAAGCCAGTCGTTCGATCGTATGTTCGATCGATTGAGGTCACCTTAGCGGTCAGGTCCGACAGTTGTGGACGGGCTGTCGTCCGCCCAGCTCAGGCGGACAATGCCGAGCCGGTGCACGGCTCTGGTCATGGCCACGTAGAGATCATTGCGGCCACGGGCCGAGCCTTCGGCGATCGCGTCCGGATCCACCACGAGCACGGAGTCGAACTCAAGGCCTTTCGCCTGGCCGGGAGTCAGCACCACCGCACCGTCGGTCCGAAGCCGAGCCAGATGCCGTTCGGGCGCGATCACCGCGACCCGGCCGGGCATCGATGCGATCAGCCCGGGGATCTCGTCCAGCCCCGCCTGCCGGTCCCAGGGCGGCACGCCGGTCGAGCGGACCGAAGTGGGCAACCGAAGGCCAGGCCGATGCGGGCGGAGCATCTCGTTGGCCGCGGCCATGATCTCGGCCGGGGTGCGGTAGTTGACGGTCAGCTCGGCGAGCCGCCACCGGTCGGCCAGGTGTGGCCGCAGCACGTCCTGCCAGCTGGTCACCCCGGCCGGATCGCTGGTCTGGGCGAGATCACCGACGACCGTCATGGATCGGCTGGGGCAACGGCGCATCACCATCCGCCAAGCCATCTCGGACAGCTCTTGCGCCTCGTCGACCACGATGTGCCCGAAGGTCACGCCGTCACCGCCGTCGATCAGAGTGGCCACCTCATCAAGCAAGGGGATGTCCGCCGCCGAGAACGGTCCGGCGAGTAAATCCGCCACGGTCAAAGGCGGCCAGACAACGTCCAATGCGGCTGCGACCTGAACGTCGGCGACCAGACTGTCCTTGAGGTTCGCCACGTCCACTTCGTCCAGCAGACGTCTGGGCCCCGGATCAGTCCAGTCGACGACCACACCCGCCGCTTCAAGGGCGCGCAGATCCCCTTCGCTGAGGCTGCCGTCCGGGTCGCCGCCGTCGATCGCCTCACCGGTTTCGGTGAGGGTCACGGCTTCCATCCGTTCGGCGAGGCGCTCGGCGAGCACACCGATGATCTCGCGCTGGAAGACGAGCCTCGCCTGGTTGTGCGGCAAACCTGCGCGTCGCGCCGTTCGGACGGCCCGTCGGCAGTCATCCGGGTCAAGCACAAGGCTCTCCTGCTCGAACACGACTTCCAGCGGCTCGTCGGGAATCACCACCCGGTCGCGGACGGCGGCAGCCAGTACGACAGCCATCCGAGCCTTTCCCTTGCGCCGCGCCTCTTCGGGCTCGGCGACTCGGTCGACCCGGGCACCGGGGACGAGTTCAGGGAGCGTCGCGGTCACGACGCTGTTCTCGCCGAGACCCGGCAGCACCTGGCCGATGTACTCCAGGAACATCCGGCTGGGCCCGACGACCAGGACGCCACGCGTGCGCAAGTGCGCACGCGCGTAGAGCAGATGCGCGACCCGGTGCAACGCGACCGCGGTCTTGCCGGTGCCCGGTCCGCCCTGCACGACCAGGACACCGGCGTACGGATCACGGATGATCCGGTCCTGTTCGGCCTGCAGTGTCGTGACGATGTCCGGCATGTGCTCGGTCCGGCCCGCGGTCACGGCCGCCAGCAGCGCGGCGTCGCCGGTCAACTGGTCGTCGCCGATGGCTTCCAGGGCAAGTACTTCGTCGTTCAACTCGACGACGGTCCGGCCTCGGGTGGTGATCCGTCGCCGGAGACGCACGCCCTGCGGGGCAGCCGGCGTGGCGGTGTAGAACGGCCGCGCTCCAGGGGCACGCCAGTCGATCAGCAACGGCTCGTCATCCTCAAACAGCCCGGTTCGCCCGATGTAGATCCGACGACCGTCGTCCAGGTCGACCCGGCCGAAGCAGAGTCCGTCGGCAACCGACTCGAGCCGGGCCGCTTCGCCCGCCCAAAAGGCCCGCTCCGCGGGTTGTGATGTCGCCATGTGCCGTGCGGCCTCGGCGCTCAGCTCGTCGAGCCGTGCGTAGAGAGCCGTGACGTAGTGCTGTTCTGCCTGGATCTGCGAAGACTGGGAGGACACGCCGCCGAGGGTGCCTGTCGCATTCGCGAAGAAACAGTCTTGTTCTTCCCCGCCGCGTCAGCCGGTCCCGAATTCCCAGTGCCACGGTTCCTCACGGCCACGTCCCGGCAAGGCCCATGACGGGTTTTGCCAACCGAAACGGCTGGCGTTGGCGCGCATCCACGCGTAGTCCGCGGTCCCGAACGACTGCGCTCCCCCGCACAAATCGACCGCGAGGCCCCAGCCGTGGTTGCTCGTACCGGGCACAGCGGCCAAAGCGGGCTTCACGCCGTACAACCGGACCTGTTCCTCGAACGTGCGATACGAGTCGGTCACGCACAAAGGCCGCCCGAAGGCTGAACCGAACGCGGCTGCCAAGCCTTGGAACGAAAACGCCGCATCACACCGCAACCGGTGCTCACCTATACCTATAGGACAAAGCGCGGAAGCCGGGATGAGCCCGTTGGGGTAACCACTCCATCCGCCTGACGGCAGATCCACTCCCCCGCACCGCCAGACCAAGCCAGAATCCGTACGGTGCGGCACCGGTTGCGCGGGCCGCACCGGCAACGAAGGTCGCGCATACCCGAGCACCGCCGCAGGTATGTCGGTGACGACAACACCGACGAGCCGCGCGTCCGCGCTGATCATCGTGCGCGGATCCAGCACGATGCCGACGTTCTGCACGCCATACCGTTCCGGCCCGATGAACACGAGGTCGCCCGGCTGCGGGTCGTTGACGGGCTGCAGCACAGCCATCTGCTCGGCTGCTGTGCCCTTCAAGCCGTAGGCGGCACGCGTGAGCCCGTCGCACGAATACGCGTCGGGCCCGTCGCCCTGTGGCGCGTACGGCTTGCCTAGGGCCCCGACGGCAGTAGTCACCGCACGGATGGTGGCCTCCGGCCATACGACCAAGCGCTCGCCCGACTGCAGCGTTGCTTCAGTCGAAGTCGACCCTGGGCGGATGCCTGAGGCGGCGAGCTTGTCGAGGTAGGTACGCCAATTGGCGGCCGTTTGGTCGTTGCGTGTGCGCTGCGTCTGTTGCATGGCCACGACCGTGGAGTTGGTCTGGGCCAGTTTGCTCCGGAACTCGCCGGTGATGGCTGCCGCGCGGTTGGTCGCGTCGCCGTTGCGACGGTCCAGGTCAGCTTTGCGGTCGGCGGCGGCCTTGGCGGCGTTCGACGCCGTTTCCTCGGCGCGTACCGCTGCCTGGTGGCGTTGGACCGCGCCGGTGAGTTCCTCGGCTTCAGCTTCCTGCACGCGGGCCATCAGGCTGGAGCCGTCCAGGAAGTCGTCCGGGGACTTGGCCAGCAGCAGAACCTGGAATTGGTTCGGTCGGCCGAACGAGCTGAGGATGGCCGAGGCGTACCGATCGACGTCTGCTTGACGTGCTTGCACAGCCGCGTCGGCCGCTTCCCGCGCGGCCCTCGCTTGGTCCAACGCGGCCGAGGACTCGCGTACGGCCTGTTCGGCTATGTGGATGTCGTTGGCGAGTGTGCCGAGCTCGCGTTGCACGTCGGTCGCGGTCCGTTGCAGCTGAGCGACGACCGGATCGGCGAAGGCCTCGCCGGGCCGGGAGTCGGGCACGGCGGCACCCGGCGCCACGCCTGCCTCCTCTGGCGGCTGCGCGCCGAGCATCGCGATGATCGCCAGCAGCGCCGCACCAACTCGCACACCAGGCACAACGGGCGAATCCGTACTCCGTAACGACACGATTAGGTGACACACGATTGGATGACGCGCGTGAAACCCGACCAATTGCTCGAAGAGCCCGACTGGGACAGCCTGCAGCACGCCTACGGACCCGCCGGTGACACGCCCGGCCTGCTGGTCCAGCTGCTGGACGACGATCCGGAAAAACAGGCGTACGCCCTCAGCCAGATCGAGATGTCCGTACTGCACCAAGGATCGATCTACAGCTCGACCGCGCCCGCCGCGCGGTACATCGCGGCGATCCTGCCTGCCAAGGCCACCCTCGCGGCCAGCGAAAGCGCCTACCCGTGGGACGACCGGGAGCGGCCGCTGCGGGCGGCGCTGCTGGAATGGCTGGCCAACTTCGCCGAGTCGGCCACCTATCAGGGCGCGGACGATCCGGACGTGCAGGCGTGCCGTGCGGTGCTGCCGGAGATCTACACCGCCGCGCTGCCTTACGTCGACGATCCCGACCTGACGATCCGGGAAGCCGCGCTCAGCGTCGTGACGGCTCTGCCCGACCTTGCGGACGCCCGGTTGTTCGAGCGCATCCTGGCCAGCAGCACCGACCGGCGGGAACGTGCCGCCGCTGTGTTCGGCCTCGGCGCGATCGGCGCGGACGCCTCGGGCCTGTTGCAGGACGCCGACCCTGCCGTTGCCGTTTGCGCCGCGTTGACGTGCCCGGACAACGCGACGGCCACCCGCCTGATCCTGGAAGCGTTGCAAGACCCGGCGACCGCGGACGGCTGGTTCCCCGAGCCGTTGCCGCAGTTCGACGGCTGGTTCCGGTTCACGCTGATCAGTGCGGCGATCGAGCGGACCGAGACCTTCGAGGAGCTGCTGCCCGCCGCGTTGGCTGTCGTCCCGCTCGGCAGCGGTTACACGGTCGACAGCGACTGGGGCCCGCTGCTGGCGAAGGCGTTCCCGACGCCGTTCGATGGCAAGTTGACGCCTGCCCAGCGACAGTTCCTGTCGGCGATCGCCGAGCACGACCGCAACTGGGGTCAGGTCGCGAACCCGCTGATCTGGCTGCACAAAGCCGGTCTGCCGGAGACCCGCGAGGAGCTGCGTACGCTGACGCGATCATGAGGCTGACTGCAAATGGCCGCAAGCGGACTGCAAGGTTTGTCTTATAGTTGCGGGCATGACGCGAAGACTTGCCGAGGTCGCCCGCAAGGTCGGGGTCAGTGAGGCGACCGTGAGCCGAGTGCTCAACGGGAAGCCGGGTGTTTCGGAGAGTACCCGTACCGCGGTGCTGACAGCGCTGGATGTGCTGGGGTACGAGCGACCGACCCAGCTGCGGGGCGAACGGGCTCGACTGGTCGGACTGGTCCTGCCTGAGCTGCAGAACCCGATCTTCCCGGCGTTCGGGGAGATCATCGGCAACGGGCTGGCACAGCAGGGTTTCACGCCCGTGCTGTGCACCCGTACCGCCGGCGGCGTCACCGAGGCCGACTACATAGAGTTGCTGCTGCAGCAGCACGTCTCCGGCGTGGTGTTCGCGGGCGGCAACTACGCGCAAGCGGACGCCACACATGAGCACTACGCCAGGCTGACCGAGCGGAACCTGCCGACCGTGCTGATCAACGCGGCCATCGACGAGCTGAGTTTTCCCACGGTCTCGTGCGATGACGCGGTCGCCGCCGAGCAGGCGCTGACGCACCTGGTGTCGCTGGGGCACACCAAGGTCGGCATGGTCCTCGGACCGGACGACCACGTGCCTTCCCGCCGCAAACAGCACGCGTTCGAGGCCGCGGCGAAGGCGGCGAACCTGGACGTCGAGCCGGACTGGTTCGAGCACGCGATGTACTCACTGGAAGGCGGCCAGGCCGCGGCCGCGCGCCTGGTCAAACGTGGGATCACCGGCATCGTGTGCGCCAGCGACCCGCAGGCGCTCGGCGCGATCCGCGCGGTGCGCCGCCAAGGGCTGTCGGTCCCGCAAGATGTTTCAGTGATCGGGTACGACGATTCCGCGTTCATGAACTGCGTCGACCCGCCGCTGACCACCATCCGCCAGCCGATCGAGGCCATGGGCCGCGCCGCGGTGGAACTGCTGACTATGCAGATCAACGGGGCTTCGGTGACCGATGAGGAGCTGTTGTTCGAGCCCGAACTCGTCGTCAGGGGGTCGTCTGCGCCCAGCACTCGGTGAGCTGTTCGTTACTTGCGGAATCTCATCGACATATTGCATTGACTCGTTCGAGTCTCTTAAGGTGAGCGCCATCACACAGCGTCGTTGGATAGCTGAGATGGGGCGCTTGCCATGCAGAGAACCCTCACCCGCAGGGCGACACTCTTAGTCGCCGTCACGGCATTAGGCCTGTCGGCCTGCGGGAGCGAGTCATCGAATCAGCCGGCCCCCGGTGGCAAGGTCGCCATCACCGTCACCGGGCAACCGCCGAGCAGCCAGGCGATCGAACGCAAGATCTTCGACGCGGACGTGGCGGAGTTCGAAAAGCTCAACCCGGACATCGACATCGTGCCGCACGAGGGGTTCATGGACCCCAAGACCTTCTCGGCCAAACTGGCCGGTGGGCAGCTCGAGGACGTCTACTACGTCTACTTCACCGACCCAGCCAACATCATCGCCCGCAGGCAGGCCGCGGACATCACCGAGCACATCAAGGACATGGCGGTGGTCAAGCAGCTGCAACCGGCGCTGCTGGACATCTTCAAGGACCGCAGCGGCAAGATCTACGGCCTGCCCACCGCCAACTACTCGATGGGCCTGCTCTACAACCGCACGCTGTTCACCAAGGCAGGCCTCGACCCGGACAAGCCACCGACCACATGGGACCAGGTGCGGGACGCGGCCAAGAAGATCTCCGCACTGGGCAACGGAACCATCGGCTTCGCCGACCTTTCCAAGAACAACCAGGGCGGCTGGCACCTGGTGACCTGGGCGTACGCCATGGGCAGCCAGATCGCCAGGCAGGAAGGCGAGAAGTGGACGGCCGACTTCAACAACGCCAAGGTCAAGCAGGCCTTGCAGCTGTTGAAGGACATGCGCTGGACCGACAACTCCATGGGCGAAAAGCAACTGCTCGAGGCCACTGACATCCAGCGGCTGATGGGAGCGGGCCAGCTCGGTATGTACCTCGGTGCGCCGGACAACGTGCCGGTGCTGGTCAAGGAGTTCAAGGGCAAGTACGAGGACTACGGCGTCGCCGCGCTGCCCGGTTCCGGGACGCTGCTCGGCGGCGAGGGCTACATGATCAACCCGAAGGCGTCGCCGGAGAAGATCAAGGCCGGTCTGAAGTGGATCGACTGGAAGTACCTCAACCCGGACCGGATCGAGTCGCGGATCAACCAGTACCTGGCCGAGCAGCAGCCGATCGGCCTGCCCGCGATCCCTACGCCGGACATCTACACCGGTGACACCCGGGCCAAGCAGTCCGAGCTGAAGACCAAGTACGCCAACGTGCCCGAGAAGAACTTCGCGTCCTACCTGGACGGCAACACCAAGCTGAAGGGCAATCTCGAGCCGCCGAACGCCCAGCAGGTCTATGCCGTGCTGGACAACGTGATGCAGGGTGTGCTGACCAACAAGGACGCCAACATCGACCAGTTGCTGGCCGACGCGGAAACCAAGGTCAACAGTGCCCTCGCTCAAGTCAAGTGAGGCACCGGCCTCGACCGGCCCACCACAGTCGTGGCCGGTCGAGGCCCCGCCCGCGGGCAGGACGACGACCAGGCTGCGGCGCAAGATCAACGACAACCTGACCGCGTACGGCTTGCTGGCCGCCGCGCTGGTGGTCTTCGCGTTGTTCTCCTGGTATCCGATCGTCCGCGGAATCCTGTTGTCCTTCCAGGAGGTCAACTTCGTCGACCCGCCCAAGTGGGTGGGGTTCGACAACTTCGAGCGGTTGTTCGCCGATCCGTTGTTCGCCACGGCGTGGCTGAACACGTTGGAGTTCACCGTGATCGCGTTGGTGCTGGGTTTCGCGGTACCGTTCGTGACCGCGGTCCTGCTCAACGAACTGCGGCACGCCAAGGCCTTCTTCCGGGTCGCGGTGTACCTGCCGGTGATGTTGCCGCCGGTGGTCGTGGCGATGCTGTGGAAGTGGATCTACAACCCGGGCCCGGGCCTGGCCAACGCGGCACTCGGCGCAATCGGCTTGCCAGAGGGAGCGTGGCTGGATTCGTCAAGCACGGCAATGGTTTCGTTGGTCATCGTGTCCACATGGGCCAACATGGGCTCGACGACGCTGATCTACCTCGCCGCACTGCAGACGATCCCTGGCGAGCTCTACGAATCGGCCGAGTTGGACGGTGCCGGGTTGTTCAAACGGCTGTGGCACGTGACCATCCCGCAGACCAAGTTCGTCCTGCTGGTGTTGTTGCTGCTGCAGATCGTGGCCACGATGCAGGTGTTCACCGAGCCGTACGTGATGACCGGTGGCGGACCGGAGGAATCCACAGTCACCGTGCTGTTGCTGCTGTACCGCTATGCGTTCACGTACAACGACTTCGGCTCGGCGAGCGCGATGAGCCTGTTGCTGTTGATCGCACTGGCCATCTTCTCCGGCTTGTACCTGCGGCTGACCAGGACGAGGAGTGAGGACTGATGCGTACCCTGGTCTCGCCGACCCAGCTGCGCAGCGGCCGTGGCAAAGCCATCTACTGGACGGTTTTCACCGTCGTCATGCTGTTGTTCCTGCTGGCTTTCGTCTTTCCGTTGTACTGGGCCATCACCGGCGCGATGAAGGACCCAGCCGAGCTCGCCCGTACGCCGCCGACGGTGTTCCCGGCCCAGTGGCATCCCGAGGTGTGGGGCGAGTCGTGGGAACGGCTTAACCTGCTCACCTACTTCGGCAACACCGTGCTCGTCGCACTCGGCGCGTGGCTGATCCAGCTGGCCGTCGACGTTCCGGCCGCGTACGCGTTGTCGAAGCTGCGTCCGGTGCTGGGCAACAAGATCCTGGCGCTGATGCTGGCCACGCTGATGGTGCCCGCGTCGGCGTTGCTGGTGCCGACGTACGTCACCATCACCGATCTGCCGATCTTCGGCGTCAACCTGATCAACTCGCCCACCGCGATCTGGTTCCCTGCAGCGGCGAACGCGTTCAACATCTACCTGTTGAAGCGGTTCTTCGACCAGATCCCTGGCGAGCTGCTCGAAGCGGCGGTGCTGGACGGTGCCGGCCAGATCCGCATCCTCTGGCGGATCGTGCTGCCGATCTCCAAGCCGATCCTCGCCGTGGTGTCGATCCTGGCCATCGTGGCCGCGTGGAAGGACTTCATCTGGCCGCTGCTGGTGTTCCCCGACCCGACCAAGCAGACGTTGTCGGTGGCGCTGCAGCGGATGGAGATCGACATGCCGCTCAACATCCTGCTCGCCGGTCTTGTACTGGCCAGCATCCCGATGGTGCTGCTGTTCCTGTTCTTCCAACGTCACATCCTGGCCGGCCTGACCGCCGGCAGCGTCAAGGGCTGAGCCTCGTAACTCACAGGGAGGAACCCAACCGTGTCCGTTACGAATGAGATATCTCCGGACACGCCAACGGCTTGGTGGCGTGACGCGGCGATCTACCAGGTGTACATCCGCAGCTTCGCCGACGGCAACGGCGACGGGATCGGCGACCTCGCCGGTGTCCGCGCACGCCTGCCTTACCTCGCGGACCTGGGCATCGACGCGATCTGGTTCTGCCCATGGTATCCGTCCCCCATGGACGACGGCGGCTACGACGTCTCCGACTTCCGGGACATCGAGCCGACGTTCGGCACGCTCGAGGAAGCCGAGCTGCTGATCGCCGAGGCGCACGAGCTCGGCATCCGGATCATCATCGACATCGTGCCCAACCACGCCTCCGACGAACACCCGTGGTTCAAGGCCGCATTGGCCGCCGGGCCGGGATCGCCTGAGCGCGAACGGTTCTGGTTCCGCCCCGGCCGCGGTGAGAACGGCGAACTGCCACCGAACGACTGGCAGTCACGGTTCGGCGGACCGGCGTGGACCCGGGTGGCCGATGGCGAGTGGTTCCTGCACCTCTACAGCTCACGGCAGCCGGACTTCAACTGGACCAACCCGGAGGTGCACGCCGAGTTCATCGACATCCTGAAGTTCTGGTTCGACCGGGGTATCGACGGTTTCCGGATCGACGTCGCGGACGGGCTGATCAAAGACCCGTCGTTGCCCGATGTGCACGGCGCGACCACCGGCCCGCTGCCGTACTCCGATATGGACGGTGTGCACGAGGTCTACCGGGCCTGGCGCAAGATCTCCGACTCGTACCCCGGTGAGCGGATCTTCGTCGGCGAAATGTGGCTGCCCGACCCGATCCGGTTCGCCCGCTACCTGCGACCGGACGAGATGCACTCGGCCTTCAACTTCGACTTCCTGTCGTGCCCATGGGAAGCCAAGCGGCTACGCGAGGTCATCCAGTCCAGTATGGACTCTCACTCACTGGTGGGCGCGCCGCCGACGTGGGTACTGTCCAATCACGACGTGACCCGGCACGTGACGCGCTACGGCCGGTCCGGCGACACAGGATTCGAATTCGCCGACCGCAGGCACGGCACCCCGGTCGACCGTGACCTGGGCACTAGGCGGGCTCGCGCGGCGGCGTTGCTGACCATGGCCCTGCCCGGTGGTGTGTACGTCTACCAGGGCGAAGAACTGGGTCTGTGGGAGATCGAGGACATCCCGGACGAGTTGCGACAGGACCCCGTGTTCGAGCGGACCAAGCACGCCGACCCGGGTCGTGACGGCTGCCGCGTGCCGATCCCTTGGGGTGACACGAAACCACCGTTCTCCTTCGGCACGGGCGGGTCTTGGCTGCCGCAGCCCCAGGAATGGGCCGCGTACACCGCCGAAGCCGAAGCAGCCGATCCCGACTCGATGCTGTCGTTGTACCGCAAGGCTTTGCACATCCGCCGGGATGAGCCGGCGTTGGGCGATGGCGAGATGAGCTGGGCCATGTCGTTGGCTGACGTGATCGCGTTCAACCGGGACCCAGGGTTCACGTGCATGGTGAACCTGTCGGCCGAACCGGTACCACTGCCCCGGCACGAGTCGATCATCCTGGCCAGCGGGCCGCTCCAGGGCGACCAGTTGCCCCCGGACACCGCCGTCTGGCTGCGAACCTACTGAATATCCCTGCACGGCTCCTCCTACCCTCCGAGGGGAAGGTGGGAGGAGCCGGTTCGTCTACAACAGTGTGCGCAGCGCTTCTCGGCCGGTGACGCCTAGCTTGCTGTAGACGCTGGCCAGGTGATTGGTCACGGTCCGGGTGGAGAGCTCCAGCTTCGCGGCGACCTCTCGCGCGGCCAGGCCGTGCGCGGTCAGTTCGGCGATCTCCTGTTCACGCGAGGTCAACGCGGTGTTGCGGCGCAGGATAGGGCTGTTCGCGCCCTCGCAACGGGCAAGCCAGTCCTTGGCGGCCTGCGGTTTGCGGGCCTGCGTCGCGGTTTCAGCGGCGTACAGGAACAGGCCCATGGCACCGAACTCCGCGGCACAGTCTTGGCCTAGGGCTTGCTTGACCAGCACGGTCGCGAACCTGCCGTCCACTTTGGTCGCGGCGTGGGCCAGTCGCGGACCGCAGTCGGCGCCACATCGCAGTGCACAGTGCAATGCCAGCATCTCCGGCAACGGGTATTCAGCGTCGTCCGCACACGCCATGGCCAACCGGCGAGCCCGTGTCAGCTCGCCGGACTGAGCGGCGATCCATGCGACGGCCAAAGCAAGATCGGAGTCGAAGATCCGCGCGGGCGCACGGCTGTGCTGCTGGGCCTGCGTGATCGCCGCAGTCGCTTCGGCAAGGTCCCGCACGCTCGCAGCCGCGACGGCCAGACCGGACAGCGCCCAGCTCAGGAAGCCTTCCCGGTTGTTGGGCCGCAACAAGGACACCGCTTCGCGCAGGTGCCGCCGCGCCGATTCGACCTGCCCGCGGGCCAGCTCGATCCGGCCGAGCAGGGTCGCCCAGATTCCGCGCAGATCATGGTCACGGGCCTGGACGACGTGCTGGTAGCCCGTCGTCGCCAGTTGCAAGGCGGTGTCGGTCTGCCCTGCCCAGAGACACGCGAATGCTTGCCCGGCAACGAGTTCGCCGATGAGCAGCGGCCTGACTTCGAGGAGGTGACCGAACCGGGCCATGCCCTGCTCGCCCACTTCGGCGGCGTACGCAGGCCTGCCGTTATGCGCCCACGCGGGCACGGCGACGCTGAGCGCCCGTAGCCGGGCTTCATCGTCAGTCGCCGATTCAAGCATGCCTTCGGCCGTCGCCACGGCGTCGCCGATCAATCCGGCGAACGCCTGCAGCGAGGCACGATGCGCCGTCACCCGTTCCCGCTCCGGACAGGCAGCCAACCGCGATTCCGCCACTCGCAGGACGTTCTCGGCCCGCTCAAGGTCGGCGAAACCCCAGAAGTCGTTGGAGGAGCAGACTGTTGCCCACTCCATCAGCTCCTCCGAGGTGGCCTGACGGGGTGGCTCCAGCCGCAGTACCTCGGCTGCTTCGGCGTGTCTGCCCTGCCAGTACAGGGCGTCGCCGAGCAGCACGGTCGCCAGGAAGCCGCCACCGCAGGTCAGCGAAGCCCGGGTAAGTCGTTCGACCGCATGGTGATCGAACAACGCACGGGCTCGCCGGGCACCGTCCACCAGCTCCCGCGACGCACCGTCGTCCGCTGCGGACGGCCCGGATTCCAGTCGCCAGATGGCGAGTCTCAGTGCGTCGTCCCGTCGTCTCGCGCCCGTTGCCGCGAGCGCTTCGGCGAGCTTTCTCAGCAGCATGCGTTTGCGGACCGGCCCGATCTGGCTCGCGATCACTTCCGCGTACACCGGATGCGCCAGCGTGGTCTCACCGGACTGGTCGACCACGATCAGTTCACGGCCAAGCATTTCGTCGACCGTTTCCACTGACGTAAGCCGACGCAGGAGTTTCACATCCAGGGGTTCGCCGAGAGCGAGGAGGCGGGTGACCGTCAGCTGTTCCTCGGACAGGTCCGCCAGCCGGAGTCCGACCAGCTCGGTCAGCCGGGTGTTCACCCGCAGCGGTCCTGTCCACGTCCACCCGCTGTGGGACATCCGCAGCGCGCCGAACTCACGGCCAGCGGTGAGCAGTTCACTGATGAACAACGGATTTCCGCCACAGACCGTGGCGATCCTGGCCATGGTTACCGTGTCCACGTGTCCGTCGAGCTCGTCGGCGAGCAGCCGGTCCACCTCCGGCTGCGACAGCGCGGGCACATCGACGACGACCATCCGCTCGTGCGTGATCAGCTTGGTCACCATGTCCGGTGCGGGCACACCACGTTGGACGGTCAGAACGACGAAAGCGGTGTGGCCCATGGCAAGCTCGTACAGCAGTTCGGCCGAGGCCTCGTCCAGCAGATGCGCGTCGTCAACGCGTAGCACCAGGTTGTCGAGGGATGTGTCCACCGAAGCCAAAGCGCCGAACGGGACGGTTGCGGTCGACCGTGTCGCCAGGGCCCATTGCGTGGCGTACCGGTTGCTTTCGGCCCAGTCGACGAACGCCTGCGCCAGTTTGCTTTTGCCGATGCCGAACTGGCCAGCCAGTACGACGCCCACCGCGTCGCCGCGCAGGGCTGCTTTCATCCGGGCGAGTTCCGCTTCCCGGCCGATGAACCGCTTCACAGCCACTCGCCCAGATCGTCACGGCCTCGCAGGCCGAGTTTCGTGTACAGGCGTTGCAGGTGGTTCTCGACAGTCCTGGGTGAGACGGTGAAGCGTTCGGCGATCGCGCGGCTCGACTGGCCCGCCGCCGCGAGTCGTCCGATTGTCCTCTCACGTTCGGACAATCTCGGCACATCCAGAGTGGACAGCTCTGGAAAGTGCGTGCCTGGACAGTTCTCGGCCAGCCGCGCGGCCCGGTATGCCGAAACCGCTCGGCGATCGGCCTGCGCGGCTTGGATCGCTGCTTCCGCCGCGTACAAGCACGCGCCCAGCTCGCTGAAGGCCGCCGCGTCGTGCGCTCGAAGGGCGTCGAAGAACGCGCTCTGGCACCGCAGTTCGGCCATCCGGTTGACGGCCAGGTCTGGTGCCCCGAGCCGAACGATGTCGTAGAGCGCAAGCATTTCGTACGCGTCCGCCCCGCATTCCCGTGCCACCTCGGCAGCGCGACCCGCCAACCGGATCGCTTCGGCCCTGTCCCCCGCCACGTTGGCCACCCAAGGCCTGGCCATCTCCAGCCAGAACCGATGGACCGCTTGCGACGGCCGGAAAGTCCGGTCCGCCTCAGCCAATGCGGTGCTCGCGCCTTCCGGATCCCCGGACAGCGCCCGGACGGTCGCGACCTCTGCGAACAGCAACGACGCGAAGGCCGTCCCGCCACCGACACCGCTGTGGTAGAGACTCAGGCCATCGGCCAGGATCCGTCGCGCCGCGGTGAGGTTTCCCCGAAACCGCACCATTTGTGACAGCAGCGCGTGCGCGAGGGCCGCGTTCCAATGCCATTCACCGGCCAAAGCGGTCTGGTAGAGCTCCTCGGCCGCATGTTCGGCCGCGGGCAGATCGCCGGACATCAGCAACGCGTAGCACCGGAACATCGCCGCACCGAGGTCCAGGCCGGGCAATTCGTCGTGCCCCACTTGGAATTGGAGGGCAGGTACCGCGTCCATCGGCCTGCCGAGCAGAACCAGTGCCATACCGGTGCCTAATTTGGCGGGCACGTGGTCGCTCAGTGGCGTCAGCCGGTCGAGCGCGGCTCGCGGATCGGGGCGGTACAGCATGAAGAGTGCCTCGAGCACGCTGAGTTCGTCCCGGCACTGCCGATCTGCTACTCGGAGCTTCGTTTCGCCCAGGAGATCGATCGCGTCGGATGTCCGGTCGAGGAACCAGAAGAGCAGGAACGCGCGTCGGTATGCGAGTGTGGCGGCCTGCCGATCAGTGAGGTCCTTACGCAGCAGCCGCGCGAGCATCTCGTCCATCTCGGGTGCGCGCGTCAGATCACGCAGGCTGACCACGCGCCACAGGACTTCCGCAGCACCAATCGGATCACCCGCCTCGGCTGCCTGCCATGCGAACCGCTCCGCTTGGACGAAGTCCAGCGCTGCCGTTGCCTCATGTGCGGCTGCCAGCAACTCTTGTGCGCTGCGCGGCCTCTGCCCGGCGGCGGCGCGGATGGCCTCGGCCTTCAAGGGATCTGTCAGCCGGACGCAGTCATCGTGGAGTGTCAGCCTGCCGTCGTGGATCAAACTGTCCACAGTGTCCAGATCGGTCAGCGTGTCGACGCAGACGGGTTCGTTGCGGGCGACCAGTTCGAGCACATCTCTCTCGGCCTCGGTCACGTCCCGGTCCAAGGCTCCTGGCTCACCACGCCACCGCCACACTCCGGCGACCTTCGCCAACGCACCATCGGCCAACCCGGCCTGGACCATCTCGGCCAAGACCGCCATGTTGCCGTTGGCACGTGAGTGCAGCAGCCGGATGGTTCCTGCGGTGACTGGACCTGCCAACACTCTCTCAAGCAACGCACCGGTTTGAGGTTCGGTCGGTGCGGCGAGATCAATCCGGTCGAGCAGCCGGTCCTTCCACAGCGCGACGATCGCGTCAGGCGCGCGCTCACCTGCTCGTATCGTGAGTACAACCGACGCGGCACGGTTCTGGACAACGTGTTGGATCAGCGCTGCCGACGAGTCGGCGAGCAGATGTGCGTCGTCGATTCCCAGCAACAGCCGTCGCGGCGCGACCTCGGCGACCAGTGCGTTGGCGGCTGTCCGGAGATCGCCGACGACCGGCAGGGCGTCGTATTCGACCAGTTTCGGGGCGAAGTCGCGAGGTGCCCGGGTGAACGCTTCGGCCAGCAGCCTGCTCTTGCCGACCCCAATTGACCCGGCGACAACGAGTCCGGCTGCCAGCCGGCCGGACAGGAGCGTGAGTTCGTCCTCTCGACCGGTGAACGGCCATTGGGCAGCCACATGGAGATGATAGGCAGCGACGCAGCGTGATGCGTACAAATTGAGTAGCGCACTACTCAACCGATGTCCGCCATTCGCGCCGACACTGCGAGTGTGGTGGAGAAACGTGGCCTCGCGGTGGTGGGGATAGTGCTAGCGGTGTCCGGTGGACTCGGGATTTGGCTGGTCAACGGCCCGCTTACGGAGGTGGCGCCCGCGTCGACGGTCGAGCCGGTCGTCACGACGACCGTCACCTCTTCGGCCGACCCCGACGACCCTGGCGGCGGAGCTGGTTCCAACGCAGGCGGAGGCGGTCCGGCGAAGACGACGACCTCGCCGAGGCCTAGCAAACCGAGTCTGACGACCACGACAACCACACCTCCGGTCGCGACCACGAAACCCACGCTGGCGGTGCCGGACGTGACCGGCAAGGAAGCCGAGACGGCCAAGTTGGAACTGGAAGACCTCGGCTACAAGGTGCAGATGGTCGTCACCGAGGCTGGCGGGCCGCGGAACACCGTGACGAAGACCAAGCCGCCTGCCGGCACCAAGGCCACGCTCGGCAGCACGGTCACCGTCTACCTCACCAAGGGGTAGTCAAAGGGGGAGAACATGGAGACAACGCTTTTCTCAGCCGCGCTTGGCTGCTTGCTGCTTGCGTTGGTCGGCGTCGCGGCCTCGTTCTTCGGCGCCGACCTGAAGGTCGCGCCGAAGCCATGGCAGCGGATCCTGCTCGGCCTGGTCGGGATCGCCTTGGGCATCGGCTGGTGGGTCGTGCACAGCGACAACGCCCGCAAGGAAGCCACGAAGGCCGCGGAGGCGGCGTACCGGCAGCAGGTCGTGGCCACGTGCAACCGGCTGACCGAGCTGAACAAACAGCAGTGGTCAGCCGACGTGATCCTCGCCGGCGTCCCGATGAAGGTCCGCAAATCGGCACTGCTGCGGGAAATGAAGACCAAGTACGCGCGGATCAAGTCGGAACACGAGTTGCTGTGGCAACGCCCGGTTCCGCCGTCGCTCGCGGACAAGCAGGCCAGGGCCAAGGACATCACGACCCGCCAGTTCGCCCACGCCGACGAGGCCATTGCCCGGATGGAGAAGCGGATGCCCGCGACCGTGCCGATGGACCGGCTCGGCGAGTGGAGCGACGTCGACCCCGCCATGCAGGCCGAGTACAACGCCGCTCTCTCCGCGTTGGCCGACCAGAACTGCGCCCCCAACGGCTGAGAGACCCTCGTGAGTGGCACGGTTGGCGCCACTCACGAGGGTGTTTGTCAGCAGGTGAGGGTGGGGTTGGCCCAGTCGCCTCGGTCGTAGCTGTAGGTGTCGCCGCCGTCGGTGACCACCAGCCGCAGGTAGGTCGCGCCGGTCAACCCACCGGAGATGGAGATCGGGTCGTCACGCCAGGTCCGGACGCCGCTGTCGGCGACCTTGGTGCCGTCGGCCCAGATCTCGAACGCCGCGGAGCCGACCTTGTTGGCGTCGTTGCGGTCGTCGTCGATGCCGACGATCGAGGTCAGGCCCGAGCATTTGCCGCCGAGGTAGAACACCATCTGGGTCGGCGCGTGCGCGCCCAGGCCTTTGGCGTACACGTTCCCGTTGATGGTCAACGGTTTTCCGTCACCGGGTTGCCAGCCGCCGTTGGACATGTCCCGTTCGACAGGCCCGTAACCGCCGCTTTCCCAGGCTGACGGGACATCGCTGAGCGTGGACGTGCCGGATGGCACTTCCTTCGGCACGATCAACTCGGTCTTGCTCGTCATGCTGACGTCGCCGAATTCCACGTTGCTGGTCAGCTCGGGTGTATCGGTCGCGGCGGGCCAGATCCGCCATCGGCCGGATATCGACTCGCCGGTTCGCAGTACCCATTTCTGTTGCTTGGAAATGACTTCGACCCGCCAACCGGGAGGCGCGGTCAGCCGGACGCGCGGGTTGATCACCGGGACCACCGCATGGTTCGTCGCCGTGACAGTCGCTTCGAACGCACGACCCACCGGCGTGATCCTGGCCGGAATGCCCGGGACGTTCGTACCGAGTTCCAGGCCGGCGCTCACCAGCGGCTGCGCGTTCCACCAGTTCTTACCGGATACCCGGTACACGACCGTGCCGTGTGCCGGAACCATCGCGGAGATCTCACCGGCGGTCTGGAAGTCCTTGTGCTGCCACAAGTCCCGTACGGTGTAACCGGGCCGCCTCGGCAGTCCCAAGGCCGACGCCGACGTGCCTACCTTGGCGGCGGTGTCGTTCTCGTTGAACAGGGCGACCGCGGTGTCGCCATTGGCCAACGGCTTCACGAACACCCACTTGCCGTCCACTTGGGACATCACGCGGGCCTGGACACCCAGCCGGTCCTGGTCCAGTGCGATGATCTCCTTGTTGCGCAGGATGTCCATGTTCGCCGGGGAGATCTTGCGCAGATCGGCGCCGATCAGCAGCGGCGCGGCCATCATCGCCCAGAGGCTGAAGTGCGACCGGTACTCGGTCTCGGTCATCCCGCCGTTGCCGACTTCGAGCATGTCCGGGTCGTTCCACGCACCAGGCTTGGCGTACTGCGCCAAAGGTGCGTTCTTCTTCAGGATCTCCACGACCTTGGGCCAGGTGTCGTTGATGTCGCCCGTGGTCCGCCAGAGATGTCCGACGTCGGCACCCCACTCCCACGGCTTGTTCTGGCCCCACTCACAGATCGAGTACACGATGTCCCGGCCGGTCTTCTTCAGCGCGTCACGCATCTTGGTGTAGCGCTCCAGCGCGGGCCGGTTCTCGTTGTTGCAGTTGTCGTACTTCAGGTAGTCGACGCCCCAGTCGGCGAACGTCTGCGCGTCGATTTCCTCGTGGTCCAGTGCACCCGGCATGGTCTTGGCGCACGTCTGCGTGCCCGCGCTGGTGTAGATGCCCAGCTTCAGGCCCTTCGAGTGCACGTAGTCGGCGATCGCCTTGATACCGCTGGGGAATCGCTCGGGGTGATGCGTCAGCCTGCCATTGGCGTCGCGTTGCGGCGCGGCCCAGCAGTCGTCGATGTTCACGTACTGGTAGCCCGCGTCCTTCAGGCCTTGTGTGACGAAGATGTCCGCGGTGTCCTTGATCAGTTTCTCGTCGATCGCGCAGCCGGTGGCGTTCCAGTTGTTGAACCCCATCGGCGGCGTGAGCGCGAGCTTGTCCGGCAGCGCCTGCGCGGCGGGGGCGGCCGGGACCGTGACGAACGCGAGCCCGACCGCCAGTGCTACAAGTCTTTTCACCAGTGTCCTCTCAGACGAGCTGGTACGCCCGGTAGTTGCGGATCAGCTGATAGGTGTTCTGCAGCCCGGAACTCTCGATACTGCGGTAGATGCCCCACTTCGGCCGCAGGTAGTTCTTGTCCCGCCACAGGTCCACATTGGTCGTCCGGCCGCTGGCGCGCACGGTCGAGCCTTCCTTGATGCTCCACGCCAGGTAGCCACCGCTGTTGGACGCCTTGAACTCGAA
Organism: Rhodococcus rhodnii; assembly: GCA_000720375.1. Taxonomy (GTDB): domain Bacteria; phylum Actinomycetota; class Actinomycetes; order Mycobacteriales; family Pseudonocardiaceae; genus Kibdelosporangium. Next base: position 183,601 of record JOAA01000010.1, read on the forward strand.
CTCGATGTCGAGCCACTTGTTCTGCAGTGGGGCGTAGTCGCCGAGGACGTGCTCGGTGTTGGAGTCGTCGTCCTTCAGCGTCAGCACGGTCAGCGTCGGCTTGCTCTTCTGCCGCGGCGTCAGCGTCCAGAGTGGACCGCCGACGTCCTGCACCTTCATCTGCATGATGTGGGTGAACCGGGTGGTCGCGGTCAAGGAACTCGGCCAGAACGCCTGATACGACAGCCGCCAGGTGGTGTCCTTGTTGATTTTCAGGATGCTGCCGTTCTGCCGCATGCCTTTGCACTCATTGCGCTGCCGGTCCGAGCCGTCCCGGTCACGGGTGTGCATGTCGAAACGCCAGTGGTCGCCTTCGACATAGATGTGCTTCACGCCCGAGTGCGAGCCGGCCCGGTCGTCTTCCAGTCCCTCGAAGGCGTTCAGGCCGTCCCTGGCCGGATCCGGGCTCCACCGCAGCTGCCAGGCGGCCGCGGACGCCGTTCCGGTTCCCATGGTGAGCGCACCTACCGCGCCGGCACCAAGCGCTAGTGCACTGCGTCGATTCATCTGGGCACGACTCGTTTGGGTACGATCGATTGTCACTTCTTCCTCCTTCGGCAGGGTGCGGCGGAGGTATCACTACGGTTTCTGCAAGGTGATCGCGAAGATGTGCGGCCTGGGTTTCGCGGCCGCGGGCAGGGTGATGGACAGCAGTTCACGGGCCGGGTCGAGCGGCACTTTCTGGTGGAAGATCGAAAGCCTGGTCTCGGCCGGTCCGGTTCGGGTGTGCATTTGCCTGGTACGCAACGCTTCCGTCTCGCCGAACGCAGGCGACGCCCGCCAGTCGGTGATCTGCAACGGAACCTGGGCGGTCCCGTCGGCGTAGGTGACCGTCAGCTTTGTGTTGGTGTTGCCGTTGTCGCTGGCCGCGAGCAAGTGCATGGTCGGGTACTTGCCGGGCGGAAGCTGAATGGTCTGGCCGGCGGGAATGATGTTGTTCGGGGCGCCTTCGTTGCCGTTGACGAATTCGAACGGGATTCCGTCGTCCTCCGCGTGGCCGGTCTGCGGGAGCTGCGCCGCCGGGTAGGTGTTGCCCGCGCCGTCGAAGTCCCCGTCGTTCATCTGGAACTCGTTGGTGAAGCCGTCGTTGTTCAGCGCGGCCGCGAGGTCGACGGTGAGTGTCGGCAGGTTCGGCAGCGCGGGCAGGCCCCACGGCTTTGCCGGTGTGCTGATCGGTACGGGCTTGATGGTCAGGTCCGGCCGCGCGCCTGCCTGGTGGATCAGTACTTCGTGGTCGAAGTCGATGACCAGCGTGCCGTCGGCTTCCCGGTGCCACGTCCTGGCGCCGCGGACCTCCGGATTTTGGATGTCCGTGCGGAGCTTGAGGGGTTGCCCAGCGAGGCTGCGCACCCTGACGAACTCGGTCCTGCCGTCCTTTTTGGACGCCGTGACCAGGAACGCGCCCTCGGTCCGGAAATTCTGCAGTGCCACGTCACGCCATGTGCTGGGGACAGCAGGGAAGATCCGGATCACGCCGCCCCAGCTCTGGCACAGCATGTCGTGCAACGACTGCGCGCCGGACAGTGGCGTCTCGATGACCGGACCGGCCTCGAAGTACATGGTATTGGCTTGGGCGAACCGGGCGACGAACTCCCTGAGGTACTTCAGCGCGTCGTCGCCGTGGCCGAGTCCAGCGGAGATCGAGGACGCCCCGGTGAAGCTGTACCCGCGCAGCGCGCCTTCGAAGCTGATCCAGTGCTTGAGCGACTTCTCGATCAGCTCCCGCTGCCCAGTCTCGGCACTGACCAGGTACAACGGGTACACCGCGAGCATGTGCGAGTAATGCCGGTGCGACTTGGCGAACGGCACGCCGGTGCCGACCATGAAACCGTTGGCGTCGACCGGATAGTCGACGAGTGTGCTGAGCACCTCACGCCACTTGGGCGCGAGCGGATCGTCCGGCTTGATTTCCAGGAGCGTCCGGCAGCACCACCGGATCAGGGCGAGGTCGAAGTTGCAGTCCGGTGCGGTGCCGTACTCCGGGGAGAACGTGGGCGCGAGGTGCAGCCTGCCGTCCATGCCTGTGCTGAGGAAGTGCAGGTAGTAGTTCATCGCCCGGCGCAGCGTCGGGAACAGGATGTCCAGGATCGCCGGATCCATGCTGTGCCGGTAGTTCAGCCAGACATTGTGCAGGATCCACGGCAGGTTCCCGATTTCCGGGTCCGGCGAGGAAAACCCCGGAGCGCCAACGAACCCCGCGTCGTCGAACTGGGCGTCGGTGCTGCGTCGCACACCCATCGAGTCGCCACGAAACTGCGGCCGGAGGGCGTCGACCAGGATCCGCTGGGTGGCTTGGATCGTGCGCGGGATCGGGTCGAGTTCGAGGTGGTTGGAGCCGTACGCCAGCCAGTACTCGAGCTGGACGTTGAGGTTGTTCCAGAGCGACGGCCACGGCGTCGGCTCGATCCACGGGCCGGTCGTCGCCATGATCGGGCCGCTTTGCCGGGACGCGGAGGCGATTTTGTAGAGCTGGATCCAGTAGAAGCTCTGCAGCAGTTCGTCCGGAATGGACAGGAAGCTCTTTCGGTAGAAGGCGTGCCACCAGTTCTGGTGTTCCTGCCGGAGCAAGCGCTCGGGTCTCGCGAACCGGACGATATCCCTGACTTGGCTTTCGGCGGTGGTGCCGGGGTAGGTGTGTTTGACCGACAGCAGCAACGTGTTGCCACGCTTGCGATACGCGGTGGCCGTCTGTCCACCCGCGACCATTGGCTGCACCACGACCGTCATGTCGCGCTCGGTCTTGGTGATCGGCTTCGGGTTGCGCGGGAAGGTCGCGGGCGGTGGTTCCCGGATGGTTCTCGGACTCAGCGCCTCGGCCGGTTCGAAGACGAGAGTGTGGTCGCCGTGGACTTCCAGGCAGAGCAGATCGGTTTCGGCGTGCACGAACAGGCGGATCGCGATGTCACCCTGGTCGGTCTTGATGGTCCCGGTGAGCTCGGCGTTCCACAGCTCAAGCCGCATGTCGACGCCCGTGATGGTGCCCTTCGGCGTGAGCAGGAGCTTGCCGACGGGCAGACGCGCCACGCCCCACTCGTTGCCGAACTGCGGACGATGGTCCTGCACTTGACTGTGGTCGACCGTGATGCGGATCGCGTTCGCCCCAGGCTCGCGGTAGACCGCCGCGGCCAGAAACCCGTTGCCCAGAAACGGTCCCTCGTACCAAGCACGCGGCACCCGCTGCCACACCATGTCGCAGGCGCCGAGAAACCGCGGCCAGTCGATCCCCGGCTGTTGCGCCTGAGCTGTGGGTAAGACCCCAAGCATCGTCCCCGCCACCGCGCCACCCAGCAGCCCCCGACGAGAGATATCCATCCGCACTCCACACTGAGCTCGGCTAAAAGATCGGATGTATAGCCGAAGCTGACTGTATGGAAACCTTTTCAACCCGTCAACATCCCGCGATTCAAGGGAGTGAAGCGGCAGGTAGAGTCCGGAAAATTGGTTCAGGTCCGGTGAATGACAGAGGTCCGATGTAAGTCAGACCCGGCCGAGCCGGGAGAGCAACACGGCAGAAGGCACTGGGTGCGCACCCCGTCGTCGGACGGAATCCGCTACGGCGCGGTCCGACGTCACGACGACCACCGGCCGTCCCTCGGGCTCCGCGGCGACCAACGCCCGGATGACGTCATCCGCGAGCACACCTGGGTCACTGAACAGCACGCGCACACCGCGAGGCGCGGCCGCAGGCACGGCGACAACGCCGGCACCGTCGAATACGAGCGTGACCTCAGCCGATGTCCTCGCTGCGAGTGCCGACAGTTGATGGGTGAGGCGCTCGCGTTGGTCGGCCAGAGGCAAGTCGGGGTAGCCCGTCTTCGTGACGTTGTAGCCGTCCACGACGAGGTGTACGGACGGCAACGCGAGCAGACGGTCCAACGCGGCCGGGTCCTCGACACGGCCGACCGTCCCCTGGGCTGCCGTGGCGCCGCGGACGAGGTCGGCGGGACGGGGGCCGCCACCACCAAGCGCTAGCTCGCGCCTCAGCCCGGTGACCGCGCCGTCCAATGTGTCCACGAGTAGGGCGAGGCGGACTTCGTCGGCTTGCCGGGCTTCGCGCGCCGATTGGCGGGCGACCTCGGCGTCCGCTTCGGCGCGGCGGGCCTTCTTGCGTTCGGTTTCCGCTCGTTCGCGTTCGCGGTCCCGCTGACCGGTCAGGTCGGCGATCTGGGCCGCCACTTCCTGCCGAAGACGTTCCATTTCCTCGGCGGCCGCTGCCGCCGCGTCCTTCGCCTCACGCAGCTTCACGCCTTGTTCGCGCAAACGCTTTCGCAGGCGGTCGAGCTCGACTTCGGCGTCCGCGCGGATCAGGTCCGCGGCTCCCTGGGCGACTTCGAGTTCTCCCCTGGTCTGCTTGAGCTCGTTCTCCAGGCGGTCGGCCCTGGTCAACGCCGCGTCTCGTTCCGCCCTGAGCACGGCGTCGCCCGCGCGTCGAGAGACCAGCTCGATGTAGTGGACGGCCGTCTCGTCGCCGAGCAGCACTGCCGCCGCCGCGGCCGCGACAGGTTCGGCACCGCTGACCTCAAGCGCCCCGGGCCGGTGCTCGCGGCACCACTCGACCACGGCCGTGCGGAAGCTGTTCGAGTCTCGCAGCGCCGCCATGATCTGGGAGCCACCCAGCCGGGCGCGCTTGGCCGGCGCGAACTTGGCGACCGCTCTGAGCTGCTGCGGGATGTCCACCCGGTTGAGGCCGCTGATGGCTTCGGCGCCGATTTCGGCAAGGCGGGACCGCACGGCATCGGGGATGCCGTCCCACTCCACCTCGGACGTCTCGGCGAGCTCGTCGATCGGCTCGTCGGTCTCGTCCACTTCGCGCGGCGCCATCTCTCCAGGTTAGTTGGCCGAGGCTGAAATGACCCGCTGGGTTGGCGTTAGTCCACATTGTGTCGGGCGACCCGCAAAACTGTCGGTGGGCGGCTCTAGTCTGCCGCGCGATGACTACGCAGCTGTCGTTCGACGAACTCGGCACGCCGTTGCGGACCACCACTTTCGTGGTCTTCGACCTGGAGACCACGGGTGGCAGCGCGGAGCAGGACTCGGTCACGGAGATCGGCGCGGTCAAGATCCGCGGCGGTGAGGTGATCGGTGAGTTCGCCACGCTGGTCGACCCGGGCCGGGGCATCCCGCCGGAGATCGTGGCGCTCACCGGCATCACCAACGCCATGGTCTACCAGGCGCCGCCGCTGATCGAGGTGCTGCCCGCGTTCCTTGAATTCGCCGCGGGCTCGGTGCTGGTCGCGCACAACTCGGGCTTCGACGTCAGTTTCATAAAGGCTGCGTGCCGCCGTTACGGCTACCACTGGCCGCGCCCTGCCGTCGTGTGCACGGCGCGCCTCGCGAGACGCGTCCTGAGCCGCGAGGAGGCGCCGAGTTGCCGTCTGTCCGCCTTGGCCCAGCTGTTCCGTGCGAGTACGACTCCCATTCACCGGGCGCTGGCTGACGCGCGAGCGACGGTCGACGTGCTGCACGGCCTGCTTGAACGCGTCGGTTCGGTCGGTGTGCAGTCCTTGGAGGAGCTGCTCGATTACATACCTGAGGTCACGCCCGAGCAGCGCCGGAAACGTACGCTCGCCGCCGATCTGCCGAACGAGCCAGGCGTGTACATGTTCCGTGGGCCGCGTGATGAGGTGTTGTACGTCGGCACCGCGTCCGACCTACGCCGTCGCGTCCGTCAGTACTTCACGGCCAGTGAGACACGTCGTCGCCTCCGGGAGATGGTTGGCCTCGCTGTCCGCGTCGACTCCGTGACCTGCGCGCATGCCCTTGAGGCTGAAGTCAGGGAGTTACGTCTGCTCGCAGCGCACAAACCGATTTACAACCGACGTTCCCGTAACAAGCACCAGGCTTGGTGGCTCACGCTCACCGACGAGGCGTTCCCACGGTTATCGATTGTCCGTACGCCCCGGGACGGCTCGCTCGGGCCGTTCCGGTCGCAGCGCTCCGCGGAAGGCGCGGCCGTCGCGTTGCAAGAAGGTACGGGCATACGGCCGTGCACCCAGCGCATCCCGGCACGGTCCCCGAAAGGCACACCGTGTCTGTTGGCAGAAATTGGCCGATGCGGCGCGCCGTGCGCTGGCCACCAGAGCGTCCACGAGTACCAGCCGTACGTGGAGGCGATGCGCGGTCTCGTCGCGGGACACCGTGTGGACGCTTTATGGCGTGCTGCCGCGCGGTTGGTGCAGTTGTCAGACGCGCAGCGTTTTGAGCAGGCCGCCGAAGGACGCGACCGCCTTGCTCTGCTCGTGCGAGCACTTGACCATGGCCAACGGCTCGCGTCACTCGCCTCGATCACCGAACTCGTCGCGGCACGCCCGGACGGTACGGGCGGTTGGGACTTCGCTGTGGTCCGGCACGGCAGGCTCGCATCGGCGGGCAACGCTCCTCGCGGCGTAGCCCCGATGCCGGTGGTCGAGATGCTTGTGTCGTCCGCCGAGACCGTCATCCCGTCGGCTGGGCCGCTGTACGGCGCGCCGCACGAAGAGGTTGGGGCCGTTCTGCGTTGGCTTGAGAAGCCCGGGACACGGATGGTCCGGTGCACCACACCGTGGACGGTCCCGGCGGCTTCGGCGGCAAGCTGGCGGCCATGGCTGAAACGCGCGGAATCAGTCTGGAGCGGCCCGCAGTTCGATTGAGCCCCGGCGGCTTCGAGTGGATGGCGATCGAGCTCAGCCCCGGCGACCAGCTGACGGCCGGGAGATACGAGAACGTCCGCTTCGCCGCTGACATCGAGCACCACTGCGGCTCCCTGAGCGCACCGGCGCTGCGCGTCCAGGTGAAGTACGACGAGAGCTAGCGGTCTAGTCTGTGCCTTGCAGACGACCAGGGAGGACACCCGTGATCAAGGCGATCGTGATGATCCAGGTGGATGCGGCGAGCATTCCCGAGACCGCGCAGGCCATCGCCGACGTCCCCGGCGTGACCGAGGTGTACTCGTGCGCCGGTGACGTCGACCTGATCGCGATCATGGGCGTGGCCAAGCACGAGGAGCTGGCCGACCTGATCCCCGGCCGGATCAGCAAGATCCCCGGTGTGGTCGCGACCGACACGCACATCGCGTTCCGGTCGTACTCCCGGCAGGACACCGAAGCCGCCTTCTCGATCGGCTCCGAAGACGCCGACTAGTGGCCGTTCGAGCGGGCGCGTTCGAGCGCCTCGGTCTCCGAAACGGGATCCGGGGTCAGCAACGTGCCCGCCACCGGCCGTCCGGCCGAGCCGAGTTTGTTCATCTTCTTCGGTACGGCCGCGCCCTGGTACACGAGCGGACGGTCAGCCAGTGGCTGGTGTAGCTCGATGAACTCGCCGTGCGGCAGCCGTTTGATGATGCCGGTCTCAATACCGTGCGCCAGCACCTCACGGTCAGACCGTTGCAGGCCAAGGCAGATCCGGTACGTGATGAAGTACGCCAACGGCGGCAACACAAGCAACCCGATCCGGCCCATCCATGTGGTCGCGTTCAACGAGATGTCGAACTTCTCCGCGAACACGTCGTTCGCCGCGGACAACAGCATCACCATGAAGTACGTGATCGCCATGGCGCCCAACGAAGTCCGGACCGGGACGTCACGCGGACGCTGCAACAGGTTGTGGTGCGCGTAGTCCTTTGTGAACTTTCGTTCGATCCACGGGTAGACCGCGGCAAGCCCGGTGAGCAACGGCAATCCGAGGACGAACGGGAAGAACGCGGCCGGGATCGTGTAGTCCCAGAACGAGATTTCCCAAGCGGGCCATAGCCGGACGAGCCCGTCCGTCCACGCCATGTACCAGTCGGGCACGATGCCCGCGGAGATGTGCGCGGTGTTGAACGGGCCGAAGTTCCAGATCGGGTTGATCTGGAACAACCCGCCCAGCAGGGCGATCACGCCGACCACGATGGCGAAGAAACCGCCTGCCTTCAACGAGAAGTACGGCATGATCCGCACACCGATCACATTGGACTCTTTGCGCAGGTGCCCCGGGAACTGAGTGTGCTTCTGGTACCAGACAAGGCCGACGTGCACCACGACCAACGCGAGCAGGATGCCTGGGATGATCAGGATGTGCGCGGTGTAGATGAACGGGATGAACTCCTCACCAGGGAACTCACCGCGGAACAGCAACGCGTTCACCCAGGTCCCGATCACCGGGATGGACATGATCAACCCGGAGGTCACCCGGATCCCCGCGCCGGAGAGCAGGTCGTCCGGCAGCGAGTAGCCGGTCAGGCCCTCGATCGTGCCGATCAGGAAGATCACGATCCCGATCACCCAGTTCGCCTCACGCGGCCGCCGGAACGCACCGGTGAAGAACGTCCGGAACATGTGCAGCACCAAGGCAGCCATGAAAAGCAACGCCGCCCAGTGGTGCACCTGCCGGACGAACAGACCACCCCGTACCTCGAACGAGATGTTCAACGCGGACTCGTAGGCACGGGACATCTGGACGCCACGCAGGTTCGCGTACGCCCCCTGGTACTCCACGTGCTGCATCGACGGGTCGAAGAACAACGCCAGGTAGGTCCCGGAAAGCAGCAACACGATGAAGCTGTACAGCGCCACTTCACCAAGCAGGAACGACCAGTGCGTCGGGAAGACCTTGTTCAGCTGGCGCCGGATCCCACCCGCGGCGTGCAGCCGGTCGTCCGCCCAGTTTCCCGCCGCGGCCGCGGCTTTCGCGGCCCGGTTCGGTCCCTTTGTCGGTGTGGTCAATCCGCTCACGGCGCCTCCCCACGTCCCCGGTTTCCATTCTGTTCACTCCGGACACCGGACACCCAGGGACGTAGGTCCCGAATAAGACAGGACCGTTGCTAAGGACTGAGTGGGGACGAGCCGTGTCGCGAGGGCTCGTGCTCAGCCGGACGCCCCGAACGGTGCTGGGTGTCCTGGTCGTCGCGGGGCGGTGCCGTCCGTCGCCGGATCGGATACTCAAGAGCAGGTCTACCGATTGCCACGGCCGCGGCTTCGTGGCGAGTCGTTCTTCGGCGTGGCGTACACAGCGGTTTCTGCCAATACTGAGCGGCCCCCATTTGCTGGTGTAAGCCGGATCTACGGCTATCACCGTGATCGCGTGCGCCGCGGTCATGCTGACCAACCGCTGGCGAAGCCTGCTGGTCGGAAACCGGCAGACGATGTTGAGGGTGCGCCTGATCTTGCCGCTTGAGCCGGGAGGTATGTACGAATGGGCCGTCCCGCCAGCGCGTGATGGGCGCGGGCGGGACGGCCTGGGTGGGTGTCGTTCAGGTGGGGATCTCAGTGCTGACGCCGGTCTCCAGCCACTGGATGCTGCGCCGGATGTCGGTGGCCGCGTTGGCGAAGTCGCGTTCGACGGCGGCTCGAGGTTGCCGGAAGTGTTTCCATCCTTCGTAATGGACGGGGATGACGGTGTGTGGTCGGATGGCTTGGCAGAGTTCGACCGCCGTTCGGCCGGTCATCGTGTACCGGATCGGTCCGGTGACCGGGAATCGGACGCCGCCGAGGTGCAGCACTGCGGTGCCGATGCGCAGCCGCTCGGCGATGGCACGGATGCCGGGGTAGAGGACGGTGTCGCCGGAGATCCATAGTTGGCCGTGGTGTTGGCCGTCCCATCGCAGCGCGAACCCGATGACGTCACCGACGATCGGCCGGCTCAGGGGTGGGCCGTGCCGGCACGGGGTTGCCGTGATGTCGATCGTGGGCCGGTCGGCACCGTTGAGGGTCGTGGTTTCCCATGGTGCGAGCCCGCTCGTGGTGCCGCCGAGCCGGCCCGCGCCGACTGTGGTGGTGAGCACCGTGGGGACGTCGGACAGCATTGCCCGGCCGAGGTCGTCGAGGTTGTCGCCGTGGTGGTCGTGGGTCAGCAGCACCGCGTCGATCGGGCCGAGTGCTGCGGGGGCGATCGCGGGACCGGTGGTCTTGCGCGACGAGGTACCCCAGCCGAAGTTGTATCGGCGGCCGGGTGGGTCGAACGTTGGGTCGGTCAGCAGGCGCCAACCGCCGACCTCGATGAGGATGGTGGGTCCGCCGATGTGTGTGATGCGGACCCGCGGCGGTGGGCTCATCGGGCGTGGCGCAGGGCCCAGTCGAGGGCGAAGTCGGCGATCTCCTCCCAGCCTTTCTGGGCCGGAAGCAGGTGGGCGTAGCCGTCGTACTGGACGTGTTCGGTGACGGTGTTCGACTTGTAGTGCTTGACGTTGGAGCGTTGTACCGCCGGGGGCATGATGTGGTCCTCGCTGCCGGAGACGAACAGCAGCGGCGCCCGGTTTTCGTTGTGGTAGTCGACCCAGGTGTCCTGATGTCCGGGCTGGAAGTTGGCCAGGACGCTGCCCCACAAGATGCCGCCGTTGGCCGGGATGTGGTAGCGCTCGTACAGCGCCTGGGATTCCTCGTCGCTGAACGTGTTGGTGAAGGCATACTTCCATTCGTCCAGGGTCAGGCCGATGGCCTTGTGCCGGTTCGCCGGCGATCGCAGCACCGGCAGCGTTGACTTCACCTGCGAGAACGGCACCGCGCGGACGCCTTCGGTTGGGGCGGAGTTGAGCACCACGGCGGAGGCGCCGAGGCCGTGGTCGAGCAGGATCTGGGTGAAGGCGCCACCCGCGGAGTGCCCCATGATGATCGGTGGTCGCGGCAGCGGCCGGATGACCGCTTCGAGGTGTTCGATGATCGCCGGGACGGTGAGTGCGGTGATGATGTCCGGGTCGGCGTTGAGTGCCTCGACCTCGACCTCGACCTCGAAGCCGGGGTAGCCGGGTGCGAGGACGCGGAAACCCTTCTGCTCGTAGTGGGTGATCCAGTGTTCCCAGCTGCGGGGCGTGACCCAGAAGCCGTGGACCAGGACGATGGTGTCGGGAGTGCTGGTCATGATCAAGCTCCGTACGTGTTGAGGAAGGCGAGCAGGTCGTCGCCGAGCTGAGATTTGTGGGTGTCGGTGATGCCGTGCGGAGCGCCCGGGTAGACGATCAGCTCGGCGCCCTTGACCAGGGCCGCTGACGCTTTGCCGCCGACCTCGAAGGGCACGACCTGGTCGTCGTCACCGTGGATCACCAGGGTCGGGACGTCGAACTTGGCGAGGTCGTCACGGAAGTCGGTGGCGGAGAACGCGGCGATCGACTCGTAGGCGTTGCGGTGTCCCGCGGCCATCGACTGCAGCCAGAACGCGTCCCGGATGCCCTGGGAGACGTTTGCGCCGGGCCGATTGTGGCCGAAGAACGGCCCGTCGGCGAGGTCCTTGTACAACTGGGACCGGTCGGTGAGGGAGTCGGCGCGGATGCCGTCGAACACCTCGACCGGTACGCCGTGCGGGTTGTCGTCGCGGCGCACCATCAGCGGCGGCACCGCGGAGACGAGGACGGTCTGCGCGACGCGGGCGGTGCCGTGCCGGCCGATGTAGCGGGTGATCTCGCCGCCGCCGGTGGAGAAACCGACCAGCGTCACGTCCCGCAGGGCGAGGTGCTCGATCAGTGCGGCGAGGTCGTCGGCGTAGGTGTCCATCTCGTTGCCGTGCCAGGTCTGTGTGGACCGGCCGTGACCGCGCCGGTCATGGGCGATGACCCGGTAGCCGTTCGATGCGAGGAACAGCGCCTGCGCCTCCCAGCTGTCGGAGTTCAACGGCCAGCCGTGGCTGAGCACGACCGGCCGGCCGGCGCCCCAGTCCTTGAAGAAGATGTCGGTGCCGTCGGCGGCGGTCACGAAGGGCATGGTGGTGTCCTCTCTGGAAGAGTGATCGGGAAGTGATGGCTGGGCCGGAAGTCGGCGGGTTTGGGTGCCGCTCAGGGACGCTGGTTCGCGCTCGCCCGGGCGGCGAGTGCGATGAGGTCGGCGGTGAGCTGCGGCTGCGACATCATGGCGACGTGCGAGGCGCGCGCCTCGATGGTGCGGGATCCGGCCCGCTGTGCCATGTACCGCTGCGCGGCGGCGGGGATGAGGTTGTCGTCGCGGGCGACGAGGTACCACGAGCGGATCTGCTTCCAGGCGGGCGGTCCGGATGGCTGCTGCAGTGTGTGCACGTCGCCGGGCCGCTGTGTGGCGGCCATGATCTGAGTGGTGGAGCGGGGCAGGTCACCGGCGAAGATGTCACGGAACAGGTCCTGCTTGACGTAACCGTCGACGCTGGTGCCTGCGTCGGGCAGCGGATAGGGCCGCAGGTCGAGGGCCTGTTCGCTGAGCTTGCTGCCGGGGAACTTGGTCTGCAGGCCCAGCACGGTGTCGCCTTCGTCCGGGGCGAACGCGGCGACGTAGACGAGGGCCTTGACGTTCGGGTTGCCGGTGGCGGCGTTGGTGATGATCACTCCGCCGTAGGAGTGTCCGACCAGGACGATCGGGCCTGGGAGGAGGCGCAGGATGCTGGCGAGGTATGCCGAGTCGGTGTCGACGCCGCGCAGCGGGTTCGCCGGTGCCAGGACGGGGTAGCCGTCGCGACGCAGCAGGCGGATGACCTCGTTCCACCCGGATGCGTCGGCGAACGCGCCGTGGACCAGCACGACGGTCGGCTTCGGTCTGGGCGCGCTGTGGGCATCGGCCGGTGCGGCTGTCGCCGCGGTGACGGCACCAGCGGAGACGAGCGCGGCAGAACCGGCCAGGACCGTGCGGCGGGAAATCGAAGACATGAGGATGCGGGCTCCTTTCGGAGACGATGCGTCTGAAGGTGCTGGCGCGGGCGGGCGTCATCGACCGTGTACCGCTGGGTTCGTGGCCTTCGCGAACCGCAGCTCTGCCTCCCCGCCGTGCGGGAACGTTACGGCCGTGGCGTCGACTCGTCGTGAGTCGAATGACTGCGGTTGCGGATCTGGTCGGGCAGACTCAGAGCTCGTGTTCGGCGGCCATGCGCTGCAGTTCCCCGCGCGAGGTGATGCCGAGCTTGGGGAACATCCGGTACAGGTGGCTGCCGACGGTCCGGTGTGAGATGAACAGGCCCTTGGCGATGTCCCGGTTGGTCAATCCCTGCGCGACCATGGAGGCGATCTGGATCTCCTGAGCCGACAAGGAGTCCCAGATGTCGGCTACGGGCGAGTCGCTGCGTTCCCCGGCTGCCCGCAGCTCAGCCCTGGCGCGTTCGGCGAGCGGCCGGGCACCCAGTCCGTCGAATCCGTCCCGGGCAGTGCGCAGGTAGTCGCGTGACTCGCGCACCCGTCGCCGGCGGCGCAACGACTTCCCATACGTGAGGAGCAGGCGGTTGCGTTCGTACGGCCACATCGTCATGTCGATCGCCAGGGCCTCGGCGAAGCTCGATTCCGACTCGTCGTGAGGGGCCAGCACTGCCCGTGCGACGCTGAGGTTCATGCGCCCCGTGGGTGAGGTCGTCTCGCGTACCTCCGCCGGCATTCTGTCGATGAGAGAGCGAGCGGCAGCAACCTCGCCACATGCCGCGGCGGCTTCGGCCAAGCTCGCCAGGGACCACAGGGCGTGTGCCGGGTGATAGGCGGCGTTGGCGGGATCGTGCAGCTGCGCGAGCGAGGCGTAGGCCAGCTCGTACCGACCCTGCCCCGATGCGGTGGCCGCTCGCGCAAGCAGGACAACGGCGCCGATGGTGGCGAACCGGCGGGGGTTCACGCGATCGGCGCGGACGACGAGGTCCTCGGCGAATGCGAAGTCGCCCCTGAACGCTGCCACTGTTGCGTGCGCTACGAGCGATGCCGCCTCCCAGAACGGCTGGCGGGTCTCGGCGCACAACCGTGTGCTCTCCTCGGCAGCGGCCACGGCGTGCGACCAGTACCCACGACGCATGGCGGACCAGGCGAGCAGTGACAGCGCCCGGCCGAGGGTGTGCAGTTGACCTTCGGAACGAAGGCGTTCGGCCGCCTCGGTGAGCAGGCCTTCGGAGACGTCGAAGGCTCCGGCGCACGCCGCGGCGTGCGCGAGCCGGTAGGTGGTGGTCGCGTCCTGGGTGGCGGTGGGGACCTGGGCTATCAACGCGCGCACGGTGTCGTCGCTGTCGAAGGGCGAGCCGTAGGCGAGCAGCTGCGCACGTGTCGGGATGTCGGCGACTGTCAGTCGGTCCGCTGCGGCGATGACCTGCTTTCCCACCGGTCGACCAGGAAAGAGGTTCCAACACCGCAGTGCCGATGTACGGAGGAAGTCGGTCGCCAGCGTGTCGTCGCCGATCGCGGTGGCCATCCCTGCGAAATCGATGAGCAAGTTGATGCGGCGCTCGCCGCCGCTGTCGCCATCAGCCAGTTCGTTCAGCCATTCGTACCGCAAGCCGTCGTGCTCGCTGTCCACGAGGTCTCGGTAATGCCTCCGGAGCCGCTCGCCGTTGTCAGTCTGCCCGACCGCGTACGCGAGTACGGCAGCCCGATAGGTGCGTTCCGCCTTGTCCCTGCTGTCGACGGACAGTTGGGCCGCACGCTCCAAGGTCCGTACCGCGTTCGTCGGCGCACCACGCTTGATCGCCTGGTCGGCCTGCCGTTCGAGTTCGGCCGCCAGCGCGGCGTCCGGTCGCAACGCCGCGGCGGCTCGGTGCCACACGGATCGCTCCGGCCGGTCGGGGAGCACGCGCGCCAGCGCAGCGTGACAGGCCCGTCGCCGATCGGGCCCGAGACGCTGGAGGATCGCCGATCGGATGAGCGGATGCCGGAAGCGGACGGCGGCGCCGTCCACCACGACCAACCCAGCCGACACAGCCGGGTCCAGTGCGGGCGTGATGTCCCGGCCGGAAAGCTGCTCGGCGGCTGCGACGATCTCGGCGACGTCATCGGAGTCGCTGAGCGCAGCCACCTCCAAGACCGTCGTGGTCGCGGCGTCGAACTCGCCGATGCGGGCCAGAAACGAACTCTCCAGCCGTGCGGTCAGCAGCAGCCGGTCGCTGTGCGCGCCGGCGTAAACACCCACTGTGCGCGGCAGCTCCAGCAGGGCGAGTGGGTTGCCGCACGCGGCGTCGAGCAGCCGCGACCTCGTGCCCGGGTCGAGTGCGCCGGCGACGCCGTCGAGCAGCGTGGCCGCGGACTCGGTATCGAGCGGGGCGATGGTCATGGATGGGATGGCCGAATCGAGAAGAAGCCCGGACTCGTTCTCGCGGTGTGTCGCGAGCAGGACGATCCGGTCGGCGGTGACTCTGCGTGCGACGAACGCCAATGCCTGCTGACTGGCCGGGTCCATCCATTGCGCGTCGTCGGCCACCAGCAGCACCGGCCGCTCGACCGCGGCCTCCGCCAGCAGTTCGAGCGCGGCCATCGCCACCTTGTACAGGTCCGGTGACGCACCCGACCTACGACCAAACGCGACATCCAGGGCAAGCCGGTGGTTTGCGGTCAACCGGTTCCGGTGGCCGAGGACAGAACGCATCACCTGGTACAGCGCGGCGTACGGCAGACCGAACTCGGTGACCGAACCGACCGTGCGCAGCACCCGGAACCGGTCACCGGCTGTTGTGGCGGCCCACTCCAGCAGTGCCGACTTGCCCACGCCGGGCGTACCGCGGATGACCAGAGCAGCGCCCTCCTCGGCGACCCCGTCCAGCAGCTTGCCGATCACCGCCTGTTCGGGAGCCCGTCCGACCAGGGGAAGATGTACGCCCACGCTCAGCTCCGCTCGCCAGGCCCGACGAACGCAGTATCTCCCGTCCGCGATGCGGCTCACACCACCCGAGTTGAGCAATCGTCATGCGCGGGGACCGGCCGAACGCTGCAAGTGCCGACTATCGCCTGTCGGCACGGCGATCGCGCGCAACTTCTTGCCCGGCTTCACACGGGCAACAGTATCGAACTTGCGTGCGACGATCCCCAAAGAACACGCTCAAGAACACAGGACCCCCTCCCGGGATGGGGAGGGGGTCCTGGTGGGTACTACGGGACGGGACTCAGCCGTGGCTGTGCGATCCCGGTCCTTCGCTGTGCTCGCCGACCTGGCCGTTGCCGTGGCCGTTGTGCTGGGCGGCGCGGGCGGCTTCGAGCGCCCTGGTCTCCTCGACCGGGTCGGGCGTCAGCAGCGTGCCCCTGACCGGACGGCCTGCGGAGCCGAGTTTGTTCATCTTCTTCGGCACCGCGGCGCCCTGGTAGGCCAGCGGGATCGGGTGGCCGTGGTCGTCGACCGGGCCGAGCGGCTGGTGCAGTTCGATGAACTCGCCGTGCGGCAGCCGCTTGATGATGCCGGTCTCCACACCGTGCGCCAGCACCTCGCGGTCGGCGTGCTGCAGGCCGAGGCAGATGCGGTAGGTGATGAAGTACGCCAGCGGCGGCAACACAAGCAGGCCGATCCGGCCCATCCAGGTCGTCGCGTTCAGCGAGATGTCGAACTTCTCCGCCAGCACGTCGTTCGCGGCCGAGAGCAGCGCGACCATGAAGTACGTGATGGCCATGGCACCCAGCGAGGTGCGGACCGGCACGTCACGCGGACGCTGCAACAGGTTGTGGTGCGCGTAGTCCTTGGTGAACTTCCGCTCGATCCACGGGTACACCGCCGCGATACCGGTCAGCAACGGCAGACCGAGCATGAACGGGAAGAACGCCGCGGGGATCATGTAGTCCCCGAGGTAGACCTCCCACGCCGGCCACAACCGGATCAGGCCGTCCGTCCAGCCCATGTACCAGTCGGGCACCGTTCCCGCGGAGATGTGCGCCGGGTTGAACGGGCCGAAGTTCCAGATCGGGTTGATCTGGAAGAGGCCACCGAGTAGCGCGGTCACGCCGACGACGATGGCGAAGAAACCGCCGCCCTTCAGCGAGAAGTACGGCATGATCCGCACGCCCACGACGTTCTTCTCGGTGCGCATGACACCGGGGAACTGGGTGTGCTTCTGGTACCAGACCAGACCCACGTGCACCGCGACCAGCGCGAGCAGAATTCCCGGAATCAGCAGGATGTGCGCCGTGTACAGCATCGGGATGACTTCTTCACCCGGGAACTCACCGCGGAAGAGCAGTGCGTTCACCCAGGTGCCGATCACCGGGATCGAGAGGATCAGACCCGACATGATCCGCAGGCCCGCACCGGAGAGCAGGTCGTCCGGCAGCGAGTAGCCGGCGAAGCCCTCGATGGCGCCCAGCATGAACAGCAGGATGCCGATGACCCAGTTCGTCTCACGCGGGCGGCGGAACGCGCCGGTGAAGAACACGCGGAACATGTGCAGCACGATCGCGGCCATGAACAGCAGCGCCGCCCAGTGGTGCACCTGGCGGACGAACAGACCGCCGCGCACCTCGAACGACAAGTTCAGCGCCGTCTCGTAGGCCCGCGACATCCCCAGGCCACGCAGGTTGGTGTACGCGCCCTGGTACTCCACGTGCTGCATCGACGGGTCGAAGAACAACGCCAGGTACGTACCGGACAGCAGCAGCACGATGAAGCTGTACAGCGCCACTTCACCGAGCAGGAACGACCAGTGCGTCGGGAAGACCTTGTTGAGCTGCTTGCGCAGGCCACCCGCGGCGTGCAGCCGGTCGTCGGCCCAGTTGCCAGCCGCCGCGGCCATCTTGGCCGCCGGGTTCTGCTGTTTCGTTGGCGTGGTGAGACCGCTCATGACTTACGCTCCCAGAAGGCCGGTCCTACCGCCTCGTTGAAGTCGTGTCGGGCATAAAGGTAACCCGTCACCTCGTCGACCTCGATGGGCAATTGCGCCAGCTTGCGCGTGGCAGGCCCGAAGATCGGCTTGGCGTACTGCAACGCGTCGAACTGCGACTGGTGGCACGGGCACAGGATCCGGTTGGTCCGCTGCTCGTACAGCGAGGTCGGGCAGCCGAGGTGGCTGCAGATCTTCGTGTACGCGTAGAAGTCGCCGAAGTTGTAGTCCTCCTGGCCCTGGTGCTTGACCACGCGCTTGCCGTCCTCGGGACGCAGGCGGATGAGCATCACCGGGTTGTCCGAGCGGCGCAGCGCCTCGACCAGCTCGTGCTCGTCGACCCGCTCGGTACCGGCCAGCATTCCTTCCAGCTTGGCGTAGTCCACGCCGCCGGACGCGCTCTTGGGAGCGTGGAACGGGAACACCGTCTCCATCGCGCCCGCGTCCAGGTCCTCCGGCTTGACCAGCTCGAGTGCGTGCGCGTCACCGGTGTCGCGGCGCAGGAACACGCGCTCGCCGTCGTGCGCCAGCCAGCCGGTGTGCCACAGGCCGTTCTCGTTGGTCGAGTCCTTGTGCGGGTTGTGGATCAGGCTGCCCAGCGGCAACGCGGCCGTGGCCAGTCCGAACGCACCCGCACCGAACAGCGCCGAGCGCTTGATGATCGACCGGCGGGCGATCGTGCTGCGGTCACCGGCGTCGGCCAGGTGCGCGACGAAGGTCTGCCGGTCCAGCTCGGTCGAGCGGCCCTCGTGCCGCTGCTGCACCGCGACCTCGTGCGGCAGGAACTTCTTGGCGTACATGACCACGCCGACACCCACACCAAGGATCGACAGGCCCAGGGTCAGCCCCAGCAACGGCGTGTACAGCAGGTACAGGATGTGACCGTCGGTGTTGGCCGGGGCGTAGTGCCACGGCCACCACAGGAACACACCGATGAACGCCAGCCCGGACAGCCCGGCCAAGGTGAACCACGCGGCGACGGCGCGCTCGGCGCGCTTCTCCGCCTTGGTGCCCTTGACCGGCCACGGGTCGGTGTACTCGACCAGCTCGACGTCGTCGAGTTTGCCGCCCAGCTTCAGCAGCTGGTCGCGGTCCATCTCGGCGAGCTCGGCCTCGGTCGGCAGGCCTTTTTTGTCTTGCTCGCTCACGACTTGGCTCCGATCCACAACGTGATGCCAATCAGCGCCGCCATCCCCACGATGAACGCGATCAAGCCCTCGGACTGTGGTCCTAGGCCACCCAGAGGCGCGCCACCGGGGTTGTTGTTCCCGTCGGTCACCGACTTGACGTACGCGATGATGTCCTTCTTCTCCTCCGGCGAGAGCTGGCGGTCGGAGAACTTCGGCATGTTCTGCGGACCGGACAGCATCGCCGCGTACAGCTGCTCCTCGGTCGCCGGGTCGAGCTCGGGCGCGAACTTGCCCGACGACAGCGCACCACCGCGGCCGGTGAAGTTGTGGCAGGAGGCGCAGTTCATCCGGAACAGCTCGCCACCGCGCGCCGGGTCGTTGCCGCGCAGCTGCTGGCCGTGCTCCTCCGGCAGCTTCGGGCCACCCGCGCCCTTCGATTCGATGTACGCGATGACCGCGTCGATCTCCTCGGGCGACAGCTTCGGTGGTTTGCGCTCGGCCTGCGCGGTCTGCGCGGCCATCGGCATCCGGCCGGTCGAGGTCTGGAAGTACACCGCGGCCTCACCGATGCCGATCAGGCTCGGGCCGCGGTCCTTCACGCCCTGGCCGCCCTCACCGTGGCAGGTGATGCAGGTGTTGTTGTAGATCTGCTCGCCCTTGCGGACCAACGCCGGGTCCTGTGCGGCGTTGGCTGTCTGCGGTTCGGGGGCGATCGCGCTGTACAACGCGCCGACACCGATCAGCGCCACGCCCAACGCGAGCAGGCCGGAGATCCGCCGGCGCCGCTTGGAGGAGCGGGCTTGCTTGCGCGCCGCCTTGCTCTCCCCGGCGGCTTCCGCCTTCTTACTCGTCATGGTGATGGGCAACCTTGCTGGAGTCAGTTCGGGTTTCGGTTATCCGCTACACGCGAAGCGTCAGGGCACGATGTAGATGACGGCGAACAGCCCGATCCACACGATGTCGACGAAGTGCCAGTAGTACGAGACCACGATCGCGGCGGTGGCCTGCGCGGGCGTGAACTTGCTCATCCGGGTGCGGATCAGCAGGTAGACGAACGCGATCAGACCGCCGATCACGTGCAGTCCGTGGAAGCCGGTGGTCAGGTAGAAGACCGTGCCGAACCCGCCGGAGGGGATGGTGACACCCTCCGCGATCAGGTTCACGTACTCGATCCCCTGGCCGGCCACGAAGATCGCACCCATCACCAGGGTCAGGGTGTACCAGCGCCGCAGCCCGAAGACGTCGCCCTTCTCGGCGGCGAACACGCCGAGCTGGCAGGTGACCGACGAGAGGATCAGGATCACCGTGAACGGCGTGGCGAACGGCAGGTTCAGGTGGATCGGCTCGCCGCCGGGGGTGAGCGGTGGCGGCCAGTGGCCGGTGGCGTTCTGTGCCTTCACCGTGAAGAACATGGCGAACAGCCCGGCGAAGAACATCAGCTCACTGGACAGCCACACGATGGTGCCCACACTGACCATGTTCGGCCGGTTCAGCGAGTGCACACGCTGGCTGATCGAAGGCGTAGCTGTTGTCACGCGACGCATTATGTCTTGCGGTTATCCGCCTCGCCCGGTCGGGTACCGGTTGGGTCGCGGGCCGTGTCGCGGGCCCGTGGCGATAGCATTCCACTGGTCGTGATCAGGCCCATTGGAAATTGGCCCAGTGAGAGAGCCGGAGGGCGCTGAAGAGATGAGCACGCAGCCGCTGACGATCCTGGTCTTCAGCCACCGGCCCGAGGTGCGGGAGAGCATCATCACAGCCGTCGGCCGCCGTCCGGCCGCCGACCTGGGCAGGGTGACGTTCGTGGAGGCCGAGACGGTCGCCGACGTCATCTACCACATGGACGCGGGCGACTCGGACCTCGCGATCCTGGACGGCGAGGCGCAGCCGACCGGTGGCATGGGTCTGTGCCGCCAGCTCAAGCACGAGATCGACGACTGCCCGCCGATCGTGATCGCGGTGCGTCGTAAGGACGACCGTTGGCTGGCGACGTGGTCGCAGGCGGACGCCGTCCTTGTGCACCCGCTCGACCCGCTGACCGCCGCTGAGACGGTCGCGGACGTGCTGCGGTCGCACAAACTGCCCACTGTCCGGGGCTGAGCGCGATGCGGCGCGACAGCTGGCCGGCGCTGCTCAACCACTTAGTCGGCGGGGGTGACCTGACCGCCGAGGACACCTCGTGGGCGATGAACGAGATCATGTCCGGCAACGCCACCAACGCCCAGATCGCCGGGTTCGCCGTCGGCCTGCGCGCGAAAGGCGAGACGCCGGACGAGATCTCCGGGATGGCGGCGGGGATGCTGCAGCACGCCACCAGGGTCGCGGTGGACATCCGTGCGGTCGACGTGGTCGGCACGGGTGGTGACCGGTCCGGCAGCGTGAACATCTCGACGATGAGCGCGATCGTGACGGCTGCCGCCGGTGTGCCCGTGGTCAAGCACGGCAACAGGTCGGCGTCGTCCAAGGCGGGAACCGCGGATGTGCTCGAGGTTCTGGGCATCGCGATCTCGCTGGGACCAGAGGGTGTCGCGCGATGCGTCGACGAACTGGGCATCGGTTTCTGCTTCGCGCCGGTGTACCACCCGGCACTGCGGCACGCCGGTCCCGTGCGCTCGGAGTTGGGGATTCCCACGGCATTCAACGTGCTGGGGCCGTTGACCAACCCCGCGCAGCCCGCGGCCGGCCTGATCGGCTGCGCGTTCGAACGTCTCGCACCGGTGATGGCCGAGGTGTTCGCGCTGCGTGGCGCGTCTGTGCTGCTCGTACGCGGTGACGACGGACTCGACGAGATCACCACGTGCGCAACGACTTCCGCCTGGGTTGTCGACGGCGGAGTGGTGCGATCCGAACGTATCGATCCGGCCACATTTGGGCTCGACCTCTGCACGCCCGAGGACCTGCGCGGCGGGGACGCCAAGCACAACGCCGAAGTCGTCCGCCAGGTGCTGGCCGGCGAGCAGGGCCACGTCCGCAACGCCGTGCTGCTCAACGCCGCCGGTGCGGTGGCCGCGTATCGGGGGTTCACGGGCGATCTGGCGGCCGATCTGGCGGCTGGGCTCTCCCAGGTCGCCGACGCGGTGGATTCGGGCGCAGCGGCGAACCTGTTGGACCGTTGGGCGGCCGTGTCGAGCGCGCTGGCCAAGTGATCTCGACCTGAGCGGTGCGGGCGGCTCGATCGCGAGCCGCCCCACCAGACCGATCTGACGAAGCTGAAGGCGATCACCACAGCCGCCTGGGGCACACCGACTCGGCAGGCGACCACGTGGAGGTTCGCGAAGCGGTTCGCCCACGGCTCGGCCACGCCGTACCGGATCTTGAACATCTCCTGGCGGCAGGGTGTGTAGCGGAGTGCCCCAGAAAGCCGAAAAGGCCTCCCGCGGCGACGGGAGGCCTTTTCAGTATGGCTTGTGGTTCAGTCCTTGTCGGGCTGGGTGTGGTACTCGAAGACCAGGCCGCCCACGGTGATCAGGATGCAGACGATGCCGATCACCAGCAGCCAGATGTGGAAGTACGCCAGGGCGAACCCGGTCAGCGCGGCCGACGCGGCCAGGCCCACCGGCCAGTAGCTGCCCGGGCTGAAGAAGCCCAGCTCACCCGCGCCGTCGCTGACCTCGGCCTCGGGGTTGTCCTCGGGGCGCTCCTCGACGCGGCGCGCCACGAAGCTGAAGTAGCTGCCGACGATCAGCGACAGGCCGCCGGTCAGGGTCAGCCCGACGATGCCGACCACCTCTTTGGCCCAGAAGCCGTAGAGGATCGCCGCGGCGAAGAAGAACGCCGTGCAGATGTGGAAGATTTTGGCTTCGACCTTCATGGTTCCTTCTCCCGTGCCCCTCAGCCCGAAGCCGTCCGCGCGGTGCGGTCGGGGTTGAACGGAGACGTGGTCACCGCGTACGGCGTGCACAGCTCGCCGCAGTTCATCTGCGTCAAGGCCTCTGCGGCGGTGTACGGCGCGGCGGTGCGTGGGTTGATCTGCGTCCGCAGGCGCAGGTACTGGTCGAACTGGTCACCCGGCAGCGCGCGAACCTCGAAGTTCATGAACGCGTGGTACGAGCCGCACAGCTCAGCGCACCGGCCGACGAACGAGCCAGGACGGTCGATCTTGTTCTGGAACGTGTTGTCCTGGTTGTTCTTCTCCGGGTACGGGAAGACGTCCCGCTTGAAGTGCATCTCCGGCACGTAGAACGAGTGGATCACGTCCCGCGCCCGCAGCTGGTACTCGACCACCCGCCCGGCCGGCACGACCAGCAGCGGGATCTCCCGCGTGCTGCCGACCGTGTGCACCTCGCCGCCGCCCTGGACGGTCGGCTTGGTGCCGTTGGACTCCAGGTAGCTGAAGTCCCAGTTCCACTGGAAGGCCAGCGCCTGCACCTTCAGGTCCGGCTTGTCGGTCTTGGCCAGCACCCGGTTCTCGGTGCTCGCGGTGAACACGAACAGCACGACAACGATGATCACCGGGATACCGGTGTAGATCAGCTCGAGCACGTTGTTGTACTGGGTCTGCCGGGGCAGCTTGTCCGACTTCTTGCGGTGGAACGCGACCGGCCACAGGATCAGCACCCACGTGATCACGCCGACGACCAGTGACGCGATCACCGACCCGGTCCACAGCCTGCGCATGTCCTCAGCCTGCTCGGTGACCCCCACCGGCCAGCCGAACCGCAGCACCTCGTCGGTCGAGCAGCCGGTCGCCGCGAACGCGACCAGGCCGACCAGCCCGATGACCTTGGCCAGCCTGCGCTTGCGCGAGCGCTCCTCTTGGCTCACCGTTCGCTCTCCTCCTTGCCGCGACTTGCAGGTTTGATGCTCGGCTCTGCAAGCAAGTATCTGAGCGTTTCGCTCCTGCGGGAGCGTAGCTCAGCGACATATGTGACGTGGATCAGGGCCCTGCGCGCGTCGCCCCGAATCCCGCAGAGGGCATACTGGCCATTCAAACACCACTCGAGGCGGAAGGTATCCGAGAGCGTGTGCGGTCTGCTTGGCCTGGTCTGCCCCTCCGAACTCGACGCCGACGCGGCCCGCAGTGCGGTCGACGCGGCATTGCGCTGCCAGCGGCACCGCGGTCCCGACGAGAGCGGCACGTGGGCCGACCGTGGCGTCATCTTCGGCTTCAACCGGCTGTCGATCGTCGACATCGCGCATTCCCACCAGCCACTGCACTGGGGCCCGGTGGACGCGCCGAACCGGTACACCATCCTGTTCAACGGCGAGGTTTACAACTACCTCGAGCTGCGCGCGGATCTGAAACGCGAGTTCAACCTCAAATTCGCCACCGACGGCGAGGCCGAGGCGATGGTGGCCGCGTACCACTTCTACGGCCCCGATGTGGTGAAGCGCTTCCGCGGCATGTTCGCGTTCCTGATCTGGGACTCGCACCGGCAGACGCTGTTCGGCGCGCGTGACCCGTTCGGCATCAAGCCGCTGTTCTACGCCTCCGGCCCGGGCGGGATGGCGTTCGCCAGCGAGAAGAAGAGCCTGCTCGCGCTGGGCCGCACGCTGGGCATGTCGCCGCGGTTGGACAAGACCGCGCTGCAGCACTACATCGTCCTGCAGTACGTGCCGGAGCCGGAGACCATGCACGACACCGTCCGGCGGATCGAGTCAGGCACGTCGTTCACGGTCACGCCGGACGGCACGATGACCATGAACCGGTACTTCGAGCCGAACTTCCGCCCGTTGTCGGTCAGCCAGTACGAGTCCGGCCGCCTGCACTCGGACATCGCCGCGGTGATGCGCGACTCGGTCGCCAAGCACATGCGCGCGGACGTGACAGTCGGTTCGTTCCTCTCCGGCGGTATCGACTCGACCGCGATCGCGGCGCTGGCCAAGCAGCACAACCCGGACCTGATCACGTTCACCACCGGGTTTGAGCGTCAGGGTTACTCCGAAGTGGACGTCGCCGCCGAGTCGGCCGCGGCGATCGGCGTGAAGCACGTGGTGCGCACGGTCTCCCCGCAGGAAGTGATGGAGACCCTGCCGCTGATCGTGTGGTACCTGGACGATCCGGTGGCCGACCCGGCGTTGGTGCCGTTGTGGTTCATCGCCCGCGAGGCCCGGCAGTACGTGAAGGTGGTGCTCTCCGGCGAGGGCGCGGACGAGCTGTTCGGCGGTTACACGATCTACCGTGAGCCGATTTCCTTGGCGGCGTTCGAAAAGGTGCCCGGCGCGCTGCGCAAGGCGATGGGCAACCTGTCGACGAAGCTGCCGGAAGGCAAGCGCGGCAAGGACTTGCTGCGCCGCGGCGCGTTGAAGCTGGAAGAGCGCTATTACGGCAACGCGCGCATCTTCCGTGACGACCAGATCCAGCGGGTGCTGCGGACGTTCAACCCGGCCATCGGCCACATGGACGTCACCGCGCCGTACTACCGGATTTCCAAGGACTGGGACCCGGTGACGCGGATGCAGCACGTGGACCTGTTCACGTGGCTGCGCGGCGACATCCTGGTCAAGGCCGACAAGGTGACCATGGCCAACTCGCTGGAGCTGCGGGTGCCGTTCCTGGACCCGGAGGTCTTCAAGGTCGCCTCGCGCATCCCGCTCGAGGAGAAGATCACCAAGGAGACCACGAAGTACGCGCTGCGTGCCGCGATGCGCGACATCGTGCCAGCGCACGTGCTCAACCGGCGCAAGCTCGGTTTCCCCGTGCCGGTGCGGCATTGGCTGCGTGAGGAAATGTACGAGTGGGCCGCCGCGATCATCCGCGACTCGGCGACCGACCCGTTCCTGGACAAGGCGGCCGTGCTGGAGATGCTGGAAGAGCACCGCCGCAACGAGATCGACCACAGCAGGCGGCTGTGGGCCCTGCTGGTGTTCATGATCTGGTACGGCATCTTCGTCGAAGGCCGGATCCGCCCGCAGGTTCCCGAGCCTCACTACCCGGTCCGGCTCTGACCCGTGACAGAACTCCGGACGCTGCACGGCTGGGGCCGTACCGCCCCAACCGTTGCCACTGTGCTGTCCACGCCTGACGTCGAGGCCATCGCGAAGGCGGTGACCTCGGCGGGCTCGCGTGGCGTCATCGCGCGCGGTCTCGGCCGCTCCTACGGCGATCCGGCGCAGAACGCGGGTGGCCTGGTCGTCGACATGACCGCGCTGGACCGGATCCATTCGATCGATCCCGACTCAGGGCTTGTCGACCTGGACGCCGGGGTGAGCCTTGACAAGCTGATGCGTGAGGCGTTGCCGCACGGGTTGTGGGTGCCGGTCCTGCCGGGGACGCGTCAGGTCACCGTCGGTGGCGCCATCGCGAACGACATCCATGGCAAGAACCACCATTCGGCTGGCAGTTTCGGCAACCACGTGGTGTCGATGGACCTGCTCACCGCGGACGGGCAAGTACGCACGCTCCGCCCGGATTCGGACCTGTTCTGGGCGACTGTGGCCGGGATCGGGCTGACCGGGATCATCACCCGGGCCACGATCCGGATGAAGAAGACCGAGACGGCCTACTTCGTGGTCGACGCCGACCGGACGAACAGCCTCGACGAGACGTTGGCGCTGTTCATGGACGGCTCGGATCTGGCGTACGACTACTCGATGGCAGTGCCGGACCTGATCCGCACCGACAGCCGGATGGGCCGGGCGACGTTCTCCCGCGGTTCACTGGCCAAAGTGGACGAACTGCCCCCGAAACTTCGTAGCCGGCCGTTGAAGTTCGACGCCCCGCAGCTGGCGACGCTGCCCGACCTGTTCCCCAACGGCCTGGCCAACAAGCTGACCTTCGGCCTGGTGAACGAGTTGTGGCAGCACACGGTGCCGAAAGGCGGTGCCCGCGGCCAGATCCAGAACCTGACCCGGTTCTACCACCCGCTGGACATGCTCGGCGAGTGGAACAGGGGTTACGGCTCAAAGGGATTCCTGCAGTACCAGTTCTCCGTCCCCTTTGGACATGAGGACGCCCTCAAGGCGATCTGCCGGCAGATCGCCACGTCGGGGCACTACTCGTTCCTGAACGTGGTCAAGCGGATGGGCGAGGCCAACCAGGCGCCGCTGTCGTGGCCGACTCCCGGCTGGATGCTCAGCGTCGACTTCCCGATCAAGGACGGCGTCGGCCGCGTGTGCGACGAGCTGGACGAGGCCGTGCTCGCGGCGGGCGGGCGGCTGTACACCGCGAAGGACTCCCGGACGTCCGCGAAGACGTTCGCGAAGATGTACCCGCGGCTCGACGAGTGGCGCAAGATCCGGGATTCCGTTGACCCGGAAGGCGTTTTCGTCTCGGACATGAGCCGCCGCCTCGCACTTTGAGTTCCTCGTGAGTGTTTTGGCCGGTTAGAACCGGCCAAAACACTCACGAGAAGTCGAACCCGCCAGGGCGACCGTTGCGGTCCGCGACAAGGCCCGCGATGGTCGCGATGGCGATCTCAGGCGGCGTACGGGACCCGATGTTCAGCCCGACCGGCCGGTGCACGCGGGCGATCTGCTCGTCGGGCACGCCAAGGTCCTTGAGCGCCTTGACATGCGGTCCTTCGTGCCGCGGATTTCCCATCACGCCAACCCATCGCACCGGGAAGGCCAGCACGTCACGCAGCACGGTGCCGAGCTCTTCCCGATGGTGGTTGGTCACCACCACGTCGTACGAGCCGTCCAGCTCGGGCAGAGCGTCGGCTGGCTCGTAGACGAAAGCGTTGTAGCCCAGGTCTTTGGCGTAGCGCACGAGGTGCTGGGCGACCGGGGTGTCGAACACCGCGACCAAGCCGCGGTGTTCGACCTCGGGGGTTGCTTTGCCGTGCGCCACGTCGCACGAAGGATCGCCGCTCATGGCAAGATGGCTGCGATGTCCTGTGCGGCTTCGGGTCCGTACGCGCCGCTGATGCGGGTCACGGCCTCGGCGGAGTCGAACGTCCACTCCTGCGGGCCCATGGTCTCCAGAACCAGCACGGCGATGTACGACCCCAGCTGCGCGGCCCGCTCGATGTCCAAGCCGTGCGACAGACCGGCCAGGAAGCCCGCGCGGAAGGCGTCACCGACGCCGGTCGGGTCGGCCTTGGTCAGCTCGGGCACCGCGGTGACGTGCACGACCGGGCCCTTGCGGTCGACGATCTCCGCGCCCTTCTCGCCGAGCGTGGTGATCCGCATGTCGACCTTCTCCAGCACCTCGGCCTCGGACCAGCCGGTCTTCTTCAGCAGCAACTCCCACTCGTAGTCGTTGCTGAACAGGTACTTGGCGCCGACGATGAACTCACGGACCTGCTCGCCGTTCATCCGGGCCAGCTGCTGGGACGGGTCCACCGCGAAGGTGTAGCCGCGCTGACGGCACTCCTGGGCGTGCCGGATCATCGCCTCGGGGTCGTCCGGGCTGATCATCACCAGGTCCAGCGCGCCGACCTGGTCGACGATCGGCTTGATCTCGATGTTGCGCGCCTCGGCCATCGCACCGGCGTAGAACGACGCGATCTGGCACATGTCCTCGTCGGTCGTGCAGACGAACCGGGCGGTCTGCGCGGTCTCGGAGATGTGCACGCCGCGGCAGTCGACTCCGTGGCGCTCCAGCCATGACTGGTAGTCACCGAAGTCCTTGCCTGCCGCGCCGACCAGCACCGGGCTGGCGCCGAGCACCCCCATGCCGAACGCGATGTTGGCGCCGATCCCGCCGCGCCGTACCTGCAGGTCGTCGACGAGGAAGCTGAGCGAGAGCCGGTGGATCTGCTCGGGAACGATCTGTTCGCCGAATCGGCCCGGGAAGTGCATCAGATGATCGCTGGCGATACTTCCGGAAACGGCTACGGGCACTGCGGCCCTCCTTCTTGTGCGGGCGACTACGTCCGGCAGCCTGTGTCCCGAGCCGACACCCGCCACCCATGCGGGTGGTTCATTGGCTGCCTCAGCACACTACCGGTTGGTAAGCCTGTCCAGCTCAAATCCTGGTCAATACCGTGTGATTCGTGCACATCACCGAGGCCGATTCGATCGACGAGCTGATCGCCGACTGCGCCGACATCCCGCCATCAGTCCGACAGTCCCCGTCGCACCCGCCGCTGCCGAGACTGGCACCGTCGTGGGAGGTCACCGACCGGTGCCATGACCAGGTCAAGGACCTGGACGAGTACGTGTAGCGCAGCCGAAAGGGCCGCCGTCCCAGACCAGGACGGCGGCCCTTTTCCGAAGGTCTAACTCAGTGGAACGAGTCGCCGCACGCGCACGAGCCCGTGGCGTTCGGGTTGTCGATCGTGAAGCCCTGCTTCTCGATGGTGTCCACGAAGTCGATCACGGCGCCCTCGACGTACGGCGCGCTCATCCGGTCGACGGCCACCTTCAGGCCGCCGAAGTCACGGTAGAGGTCGCCGTCGAGCGCGCGCTCGTCGAAGAACAGCTGGTACCGCAGACCGGCGCAGCCCCCGGGCTGGACGGCGATCCGCAGGTGCATGTCGTCGCGACCTTCCTGCTCGAGCAGCGCCTTGGCCTTGCTCGCGGCAGTATCGGTCAACGTCACGCCGTGCGTGGTCACCGCTTCGGTGTTGACGCTCGACCCTGCAAGCAGGTCATCGGTCGTGTTCTCCTGCGCGGTCGTCATGGCACTCCCTTGAAGATCCGACTACAGCGGTGCGAACACATCGCCGTGGTGTCTTATTCCATGGTGACACATGTGTCCGACTGTCCATCTGCTCATGCCGACCACTGGGACGCGACGTGTCTGGCCAGCGCCGCGAGCGTGCCGGCCGGGTCGGCGAACGCCGCGTCGACCGATCCGGCGTGCTCGACCACGGCAAACGCCGCCTCGATGCCCGCCGCCGCGGCTTCCCGGCGCCCCACGCTCACCTGACCGGCGAGGACCAGGCACGGCAGGCCGCGTTCGGCGGCCGCCGATGCGACAGACGTCACAAGTTTGCCGCGCAGCGACTGCCAGTCGAAGCTGCCTTCGCCGGTCAGGACCAATTGGGCGGTCGCCATCGCCTTGTCCAGCCCGGTCAGATCCCGGACAAGGCCCGCACCGGACACCCTGGTCGCGCCGAGCAGGAAGAGTCCGAAGCCGAGGCCGCCCGCGGCACCAGCGCCCGGCTGGTCACGCAGATGCGGTCCTTTCTCGGCCGAGAAGGCCTCAAGCCGGGATTCCAGCTCTTCGACGTCCTGCGGCGACGCGCCCTTCTGCGGCCCGAAGGTATGGGCGGCTCCGTGCGGTCCGAGCAGGGGATTCTCCACGTCGGTCGCGGCGATGATCTTGGGCCAGTCGCCGCTGACGACTTCCAGCATTCCTTGTCCGCCGTCGGTCGTGGCCGAACCGCCCAGACCGACGACGATCGTGTGTACGCCTGCATCGCGCGCGGCGACCATCAGCTCGCCGACGCCACGCGTGGTGGCTTCGAGCGGGCGGCGGTCGGCTTTGGGTACCAGGTGCAGGCCGTTCGCCTGTGCCGATTCGACATAGGCCGTTCCATCGTGTTCGAGCCAGGTGGCCGTCACGGGCTCGCCGAGCGGACCGGTGACATCGAGGGAGTGCACCGTGCCGCCGAGCACGGTGTGCAGCACATCCACGAAGCCAGGACCACCGTCGGTGAGCGGGCGGAGCACCAGCTCGTCGTCCGGGGCGGACGCGTGCCACCCGTCGGCCATCGCTTGGGCGGCCTCAGGGGCGGACAACGTGCCGCCGAAACAGTCAGGAGCGATCAGTACGCGCACAGATCGCAGCGTATCCGGCGAACCATACGATCTGGGCTTGTCATAACCTATGAGACGTGAGGTTCCTGCGCCGCAACTCAGCTGACAAGACCGACGACGCCGCCGTCGAGGAGACAGACGTCGCTGTCGACGCGGAGCCCACCAAAAAGGGTTACACGGCAGGCAAAGGCGCTCCGACGCCGAAGCGCCGTGACGCGGAGGGCCGTCGGCGCGGTCCGGTAGCGCCCGCACCACAGACAACCCGCGAGGCGATGCGCCGTGCGCGGCAGACGAAGCCGTCGAAGGACGAGCGTCGCGCCGCGGCCGCTGAGCGCCGGGAGCGGATGATGGCCGGTGACGACAAGTACCTCATGCCGCGTGACCGCGGCCCGGTTAAGGCGTATGTCCGTGACGTGGTCGACTCGCGGCGTAACCTGCTCGGCCTGTTCATGCCGCTGGCGATCGTCGTGTTCGTCGCGCTGCTCGTGCCGAACCCCGTGATCCAGAACTACGCGACGCTGCTGTGCCTGGCGATGCTGCTGATGATGGTGCTCGAAGGGATCATCAACGGCCGCCGGGTGACCAAGATGGCCAGGGAGAAGTTCCCGAAGGAGATCGTCAAGGGCGGCTCGATCGGCTGGTACGCGTTCGTGCGGGCGAGCCAGATCCGCAAGCTGCGCGTGCCGAAGCCGCGGCTGCGCCCGGGTGACCCGATCCCCCGCTGACTCGCTTTGGAGAAACCTCCAGGGGCTCGGCCCCTGGAGGTTTCCGTTTTCTCAGGGGACCTGCGTGAGCCGTGGGTCGTCGACCACGACGCCGTCGAGCACCGCGTCGATCTTGTCGAGCAGGTCCTGCTCCAGGACCTTGCCCGCGGCCTTGACGTTCTCGGTGACCTGCTCGGGCCGGGAAGCGCCGATGATGGCCGAGGCGACGTTCTTGTTCTGCAGCACCCACGCGACCGCGAGCTGCCCCAGCGTCAGACCGGCCTCGTCGGCCAGCGGCTTGAGCTGCTGCACCCGCTCGAGGATCTCGTCACGCAGCCAGCGGGACACGAAGTTCTTGCCGGACTCGTCGGTGGCCCGTGACCCGGCGGGAACCGGCTGGCCAGGCAGGTACTTGCCGGTCAGCACGCCCTGCGCGACCGGGGAGAACACGATCTGGCTGAGGCCCTCACGCTCGGCAGCGGGGATGACCTGCGGCTCGATGACTCGCCAGATCATGTTGTACAGCGGCTGGTTGGACACGAACGGCACCTGCAGTTCGCGAGCCAGCGCGGCACCCCGCGTGATCTGCTCGCCGGTCCACTCCGAGACACCGATGTAGAGAACCTTGCCCTGCCGCACGAGGTCGGCGAAGGCGAGCATGGTCTCTTCGAGCGGAACGGTCCGGTCGAACCGGTGCGCCTGGTAGACGTCGATGTAGTCGGTCTGCAGCCGCTTGAGCGACGCGTTCGCCGACTCGATGATGTGCTTGCGGCCGAGGCCGCTGTCATTGGGACCCTCCGGGCCCGTGGGCCAGTAGACCTTGGTCAGGATCTCCAAGCTCTCCCGCCGCTCGCCCGCCAGCGCCCGGCCGAGCACGGACTCGGCGGCCGTGTTGGCGTAGACGTCGGCGGTGTCGAACGTGGTGATCCCGGCGTCCAGAGCCGCCCGCACGCAGGCTGCCGCCTGCTCCTCCTCAATCTGAGACCCGTGCGTCAGCCAGTTGCCGTACGAGATCTCACTGACCGTCAGGCCACTGCGGCCCAGTCTCCGAAACTCCATGTGTCCAACCTAGCGGCCAAATCCTTCGCAAGGCTAATCAGTTCGACTGTCCAGACTTGACTACGCTGCCGTGGCATGGGGAAATCCGGCGGGTACATGGCCATCGGCGAGGTCATGGCGCACTGCGGGGGCAATCCGGCCGAAGCGGCGAAATACTTCGCGGCCGCCATCGCGGAAGCGCCCGGGAGTGCGGAGCCGTACGCGGGTCTCGCCGAGCTGCGGGATGCCCAGCCTGCGGTGGTCGAGATGCTGCGGCAAGGTGGCTCGGCGTCGATTGTCGCGGCA
Source organism: Rhodococcus rhodnii (assembly GCA_000720375.1). Taxonomy (GTDB): domain Bacteria; phylum Actinomycetota; class Actinomycetes; order Mycobacteriales; family Pseudonocardiaceae; genus Kibdelosporangium. The sequence continues at coordinate 215,849 of JOAA01000010.1, forward strand.
TACGCCTACCTCGCCTTCCTCGACGGTGACATGGACGAGGCGGCCATGTCGATCGGCTCGGTGGTGGGTGTCCGGCCCGGCATCCCCTGGGCCGACGCGCCTTGGTTCAGTGACCGCGCGTTTCTGCACGGCGTGAGTCCGGCGGCGTTCGCGGAGGCGGCGCTCAGGACGATGGACGGTGGGCACGACCTCGACAGTGACGACATGCGGGACCGCTTCCGGCCGTGGTTCCGGGCGGTCGACGTGCTGGCCGAGCGGGATCAAGATCCGGAAGCATTGGCGCGTTTCGCGATGATGCTCCGCGCATGCGGACGCACCGACGCCGCCTTCGCCCTGTGCGATAGGGCCGAGCCGACGACGATGATGGTCGAGGTCGTGCGGGCGGGCACCTGGCGGAGGCTCGGCGAGTGGGACCGCGCCGCCGAAGCCTTCCGCCGAGCCATCGACCTGGAGCCGGACAACTGGTCGCTCTATCTCGACCTGGCCGACGCACATGTCCAACTCGGCGACTTCGCCGCCGCGGTCGACGCGACAAGCCAAGGCCTGCGACACGGCCCCGACGAGCCCAGCCTCAAAGCCGCACACGCCGCCTATCGCACGAGGTTGTCCGGCTCTGCCGACGACCTCGCGGCCTTGGTCGAGCTGGCGCCGGAGATCGAGGACCCGTCGTATCTCCAGCACCTCATCGGCGTCGCAGTCCAAAACCCTGACCTGCCCGCGAAAGCCGTGCAGAAAGCTCTCAACTTGAAGCCAGGGAGCAGACGACCAACACGACCGTGACGGTCAATTCACAAGCTGCACCGAGGACGTCGCCGGTGATGCCGCCGAGTCGTCGGCGCACGTGAGCCACGAAAGCCACAAGCACCGCAGCGGCAACCACAACGGCCAGTGGACCGGCCCAAAGCCGGGACGGAACGACCGGAATAGCCACCGCCCCAAGGAACACAAGCCACCCGACCGGCACGTAAACCGGCTGCGACCCGGCCACGAGCGCACCCAGCCCAGAAGGCCGGGCGGCGGGCACGCCGTGACGGCAGCACCACGAGAAAGCCGCCCGCCCAGCCGCGAAAGCGACAACCACGGCTCCCCAGTGGACAGAAGCGAGCGAAACCGCCTGCAGCCCAAGCACAACGATCAGGGCGACGACAGCAAAAGCACCGACGCCGCCCTCCTTCATCACAGCCAAAGCCCGTTCAGGCGGCCCGTAACACCCCAACCCGTCGGCCGTGTCGGCCAGGCCATCGAGGTGCATGCCCCGCGTCGCCAGTGCCACGAGCCCAACGCATAAAAACCCGCCAAGGAGCCCGGGCACCCCCTGCAACACGGCCGCCACAAGCAATCCGAGGACCACGCCGACGACGGGCGCCACCGCGATCGCGCGGCGGCCTGCCCGGGCGTCGACGTGGTCCACGCGGATGGGCAGGACCGTGAGCCACGAAAAGGCGAGCTGCACTAGTCCGCGGGCCCGGAGATGTTGGCGTCCTGGAACGTCGCCATCTCCGCCAGGATCCGGGTCGCCATCGCGACCAATGGCAACGCCGCCAGCGCGCCGGAGCCTTCACCGAGGCGCATGTCCATCTCCAGCAACGGTTCCAGACCCAGCTGCTCGAGTGCCAGCTTGTGCGAGGGCTCGGTGGACTGGTGCCCGGCCACCCACCACAGCCGCGCACCGGGCGCCAGCTCTTCGGCAACCAGTGCCGCCGCGGTCGACACCACGCCATCGAGGATGACCGGGGTCTTGCGGACCGATGCCTGGGCGAGGAACCCCGCCATCGCGGCGATGTCAGCGCCTGCCGTCGTCCGCAGCAACGCCATCGGTTCCGCGCTGACCTGGCGGGCGCGGCGCAGGGCGTCACGGATCGCGGCGGTCTTGCGCATCCACGTCTGGTCGTCGATTCCCGTGCCACGACCGACCACGGCGACCGGCTCGGCGCCCGTCAGCGCGGCCACGAGCACCGCGGCAGGGGTCGTGTTGCCGATCCCCATGTCCCCGGCGATCAGCAGGTCCGCTCCGCCATCGACTTCCTGGTCCGCGATCGTCTTGCCCGCTTCGACCGCCGCCTTGACCTCGTCCTCGGTCAGTGCGTCCTCATGGTCGATCGAGCCCGAGCTCTTCCGCACCTTGAACTCGGCGACGGACTCGGCCACGTCGGACGCCACCGACATGTCGACCACACGGACCGTCGCACCAGCCGTCGTCGCGAGGACGTTCACCGCCGCGCCGCCGTTGAGGAAGTTCGCCACCATCTGCCCGGTGACCTCGGTCGGATACGCCGAGACGCCCTTGGCCGCGATGCCGTGGTCACCGGCGAAGACGACCACCCGCGGCCGGGTGAACGGCTTCGGCGGGCAGACGCCCTGGCACGACGCCACCCACACCCCGAGCTGTTCGAGTTTGCCCAGCGCGCCCGCCGGCTTGGTCAGCCGGTCCTGCCTGGCCAGCGCATCGCGCTTAGCCGATTCGTCGGGTGGGGAAACGTACGGGAACACCCCAAACCTCCGTTAACGCAACCGCATCGGAATACCGGCCACGAGCAGGAGGACCTCGTCACAGCGTTGCGCCAACGCCGTGTTGAGGGCACCGAGCTCGTCGCGGAAGAGCCTGCCAGAGCGCGTGTGCGGGACGACGCCCAGGCCGACCTCCGCCGACACGAGCACCACCCGTGCCTCGGTCGCCGCGACCGCCTCGACCAACATGGCGCCCTCCCGACGGACTAAATCCAGGCCCGCGCCCTCCCACGCGCCCGCCGCGTCCATCACGCCGGTGAGCCACGTAGCGATGTCGTCGACCAGCGTCCACCCCTTCGCAGCCCGCACGACGTCAGCAAGCTCACGGGACGCCTCGACCGTGCGCCACGTATGCGGACGGCGCGCGATGTGCGCGTCGATCCTCGCCGTCCACTCCGGATCGTTCGGGTCCCGGCGGCCAGTGGCCACGTACAGGACCTCCTCGTCGGCCGGAAGCAGGCCTTCCGCGTGTGCCGACTTGCCGGATCGCGCCCCGCCCAAAACCAGTGTCCTGCGCGTCACATGTCCCTCACGTCGCCGGGTGACATAGCCTCGGGCCAAAGCTACCGCTTGAGCAGGAGTCGATGTGGACTATCGATGGCGCTGTCAGGACGAGCGCGGCCGAGACATCCCCGGCAACGAGACCCTGTTCGCCGGGCAGACCGAGGCCGAGGACTGGCTGAGAAGCTCATGGCAGGACCTGCTGGCCGCCGGAGTCGACCGGGTGACGCTGCTGCACGGCGAGGCCGAGGTCTACGGCCCGATGAGCCTGCACGCGCCCTAACCGATCAGGGCACGCCCAGCCGAAGTGAAGGCTCGCCCCCGAACCACAGCGAAGGCTCGCCCAGCCACCAACGAGGCGCGCCCCAAGAACAGTGGAGGCGCGCCTCAGCCACAGAACGGCGCGCCCTAAGCAGTCGTCGGCGCGCCGACCCAGCCACAAAGCGCGCCGAAGTAACCACAGCGCACGCCGAAACCAAGCAGCAAAGCGCCCTGCCACCACCAAGATGACAGGGCGCCAGAAAACCTCGCTACGCCAAGCGGTGCAGCCAGTTGTGGGGATCCGGCGCAGCACCCCGCTGCAGGTCATTGAGAGCCTGCCGGAGCTTCATCGTCACCTCGCCAGGCTGCCCACCACCAATGGTGAACTCCCCCGCCGTGCTCTTCACCGAACCAACCGGAGTGATCACCGCAGCCGTGCCGCAGCCGAAGACCTCGGTCAGCTCACCGGACTCGGCCTTCTTCTCCCACTCCTCTGTGGACACCCGGCGTTCCTCCACTGTGTACCCGTGGTCACGGGCCAGCGTCAGCAGGCTGTCACGGGTGATTCCGGGCAGCAGTGAGCCGGACAGTTCTGGGGTCACCAACCGGTTGCCGAACACGAAGAACAGGTTCATCGCGCCGACTTCCTCGACCCAGCGACGTTCCACGGCGTCCAGCCAGACGACCTGGTCGCAGCCCTGCTCGACGGCCTGCGCCTGCGCCACGAAGGAGGCCGCGTAGTTGCCCGCGCACTTGGCCGCGCCTGTTCCGCCGGGCGCCGCGCGCACGTAGTCCGTGCAGAGCCACACCTTCACCGGCTTCACGCCGGTGGCGAAGTACGGCCCCGCCGGTGAGGCGATCAGCGCGTACAGGTAGTGGTTCGCCGGCCGGTTCACGCCCAAAGTGGACTCATCGGAGATCATGAACGGCCGCAGGTACAGCGAAGCCTCGGCGCGGTCGGGCACCCATCGGCCGTCCACCGCCAGCAACTGGTGCAGCGACTCGATGAACAGTGCCGTCGGCAGCTCCGGCATCGCCATCCGGCGCGCGGAGTTCTGGAACCGTTCGGCGTTCGCCTCGGGGCGGAACGCCACGATCGAGCCGTCCTGGTGGCGGTAGGCCTTGAGGCCCTCGAAGATCGCCTGGCCGTAGTGCAGCACGGTGGCGGCCGGGTCGAGCGTGAGCGGGTGGTACGGCTCCAGCTCGGCGGAATGCCAGCCCTGGTCGTTGCTCCAGCGAATGGTCACCATGTGGTCGGTGAAATGCTGTCCGAAGCCAGGATTGGCCAATACCTCCGCGAGCCGCTCCGGGGTCGCCGGGTTCGGGCTGGAGGTCTGGGTGAACGACAGCGTGGACGTCATGGGAGTACGTTAGTCGTCGTTAGCTTCGAAGAAAATCCGTATCCCGAGGATCGGACGTCCTACTTTCGGGTACACCCTCGCCGCGCGCACTACGATGGCGTTGTGGCGAACACACAACAGAACGCCGTGAGCGCTGGTACCGGCTCGGATTTCCGGGTCGCCGCCCTGGGCGCGATCATGCCGTTCGGACTAGGCATGCTGGTGCTGGTCGGCTACGCGTGGATCGGCGTCTTCGGCATCGTCCTCGGCCTGCTCGGCGCGGTGTGGTGGGCGGTGTGGTGGCGCCGCAAGCACAACAAGAAGTTCTTCCCGCGTGACGTCGAGGGCGGCCCGTACGTGCTCACCCTCGTACTCACCGTCATCTTGCTGATCGCGGCGCTTGCCAGCATCTAGCTCTTGACAGCCATCAGTTCTTGACAGCCATCAGTTCTTGACGTTGGTCTGCACGAACGGCGCCTTCACGACCTCGCAGCGCAGTTTGCGGCCACGCACGTCCAGCGTGACCTCCGCGCCGACGTCGATGCCCGCCGAGGTGTCGATGAGCGCCAGCGCGATCCCGGTCTTCAGGGTCGGGGAGAACGTGCCGGACGTGGTCACGCCGATCTGCTTGCCGTCGGCGTCCAGCACGGGCATGTCCGGACGCGGGACGCCACGGTCGAGCGCACGCAGGCAGCGCAGCCGTCGCGCGGGCTCCTTGCGCTCGGCGATCAGCGCCTCGCGGCCCCAGAACTCGTCTTTCTTCCAGCCGACCGCCCACGTCGACCCGGCCTGCACCGGGCTGATCTCCAGGGACAGCTCGTGGCCGTGCAGCGGGTAGCCCATCTCGGTGCGCAGCGTGTCCCGGGCGCCCAGACCGCACGGCACGCCGCCTGCCTCACGCAGCGCCTCCCATACGACCGGCGCGTCGCCCCACGCGGGGATGAGCTCGTAGCCATGCTCGCCGGTGTAGCCCGTACGGCACACCCGCACCTGGATGCCACGCCATTCGGCGTCGCGGTACGCCATGTACTCGAGCTCGGTCGGCAGGCCGAGGCCGTCGAGCAGCTCCGCCGAACGCGGGCCTTGCACGGCCAGCACGGCGTGCTGGCGGTGCTCGTCGGTGACTGAGATGCCCTCCGGCGCCGCTTCGATCAGCCTGCGCGCCACTTCGGCGGTGTTGGCCGCGTTCGGCACCAGGAAGACGTCCTCCGGGCCGACCAGGTAGACGATGATGTCGTCGACCGTGCCGCCGGTCTCGGTGCAGCACAGCGTGTACTGGGCCTTGCCCGGTGCGATCCGGTTGAGGTCGTTGGTCAGGCACCGGTTGACGAAGTCCGCCGCGCCCGGCCCGGTCACCCGGACCTTGCCCAGGTGGGACACGTCGAAGATGCCGACGTTCTCGCGGACGGCCGTGTGCTCGGCGACCACGCCCGTCTTGTACTGGATCGGCATCTCCCAGCCCCCGAACGGGGCGAAGGTGGCGTCAAGGCTCGCGTGCAGGTCGTGCAAGGGCCCTCGTAGCAGCTGCTCAGTCACGCCAGCGAACTTACAAGACGGGCTTGGCGACCATGTCGAGGACGATCAGGAGCATCACCGCGGCCTGCGCGATGGCCACCCGGCGAACGGTCTTGATCTTCGCTTGGACGTCGGGCGCGTCGGCGCCGTGCTGCTCGGCGGCCTCGAGGATCTTGCGGGACTGCGGCGTCAGGTAGCCGATCCCCAGCACCAGCAGGATCACGAAGCCGAGCAGGCCGAGCAGGATCCACAGGTCGCCGAAGGAGAAGCCGACCACGACCACCAGCGCGATGCCGAACAGCAGCGCGAGGATCGCGGAGACGGCCTGCAGCCGGTTGCCCAGCCAGTCCGAGTCGAGGATGAACTGCACGGTCCGTTCCGGGCCTTCCCGTAAGGCACGGGAACCGATGGCCAGCATGCCGATGTGGCTGCCGATCCAGATCGCGGCGAAGGAGATGTGTCCGAGCAGCAGAACCTCACGCATGATCGATCTCCCTCGGGCTGGCTACTTTCTGGCGTACCTCGAGCTGATGGCGCCGGCGACGCAGCCGACGAACATCACGAGCACCACGACGACCAGGTACTTCACCGACATGTTCATCCCGATGAGCACCGAGAAGCCCAGCCCGAAGCACGCCGCGCGACGCGGCCATGTGCGGTCCGCGGGCATGAGCAGACGGGCGGCCGCGTTGGTGAACGCGTAGTAGAACAACAGCAGGCACGCGGCCACGCCGATCGCCTGCGGCGGGTTGAGCAGCGCCGCGGCAACGGCCACGGCCGCGCCGCTGAGCACAGCGGCGGGCGCGGAAACGCCGCGCGACCCCACGATCGCCAACGCGGGTGGGACGTCGGAGAACTCGGCCATCGCGCTGAGCGTGCGCCTGATCGAGCCGATCGCCATCAGCAGGCCGAACAACGTCGCGATGCCGGCGACTCCGGCCATGAGCGGCTGCAACGACTGGGCGTCGGCGGCCGCGAGGGCGTCCATCAGGGGCGCGGGCGACAGCGCCAGCCTGGGCCCGCCGAGCTGGTGCAATGCGGCACCGGCGACGGCGACGGTGACCACCAGCGTGCCGACCATGATCACCGGGATGGCGACGTGCAGCTGGCGGACCGAGTACTCCTGCTCGGACGAGGACGTGACCTGCTCGAACCCGAGAAAACCGAAGAACATCAGACCAGCGGCGGCGAGCAGCCCGCTCGGATCGTCCGTGCCGTTGATACCGCCTTCGACGTCCGCGGGCAGCGGTAACGCCTCTGGCGGCGCGATCGCGAACGCCACAGCCACGAACAACGCGAGCCCAACGAGTGTGATCACGAGCACGGCCGCAGTCACGCCGCGAGAAGGCCGGACGCCGAACGCGTCCGCCGCCGCAGCGATCAGGCTCACCACGATCGCGGCGGTCACCGGGTACTGCGGCACCACGTACACACCGAACGTGCCCGCGATCGCGGCGCCCGCGACGATCCGGCCGACCAGCGCGGTGCTGCCGGCCATCCGGCCAGGCAGAACACCCAGCTGGTGGCGGCTGTAGAGGTATCCCCCGCCGATGCCGATGAACCGGCGCGACTGGTCCGATGTGGAGAACCCGCCGCACAACGCGGCCAGGAAGGCGATCACGACACCGAGCAGCAGCCAGGTCCCGGCCTCGGCCGCCGCGGGCGAGATGGCGACCAGCAGGCCGGCCCCCAGCATCGCGGACAGCCCAGGCACCACTCCGGCGGTCACCTTCAGCCGGTCGGGGACGGCAGGTTGCACCCGGACACAGTGTCAGACCGGCCCGGTGAACAGGAACAGCTCGGCACTTGGTTCACTCGTTTTCTCCATCACCTCTCGTCACCCTCACGGGTCACGCGTCGAGGCGATGTCGTTAGCATGCGTCACTATCAACCGTCCCGACGAGGAGTAGCCAGTGACCGCCCCCAAACTCGCCCTGTCCGACAACGCAGTCACCGACATCACGGCAGACGTCGTGGTGATCGGGACAGTGCAGCAGGACGGCGGAGGCTTCACCCTCGCTCCGGGTGGCGAGGCCGTCGACGCCGTGTTCGACGGATCCCTCGTCGACGTGCTGACCAGCCTCGGCGCCACCGGCAAGGCCGAAGAGACGGTGAAGGTCCCGACGCTCGGCAAGCTCAAGGCGGGCGTCGTGCTCGCGGTGGGTCTCGGCAAGGCCGACCCCACGGCCGAGCAGGTCCGCCGGGCCGCCGGTGCCTCGGCCCGCGCGCTGACCGGCGTGAAGCGTGCGCACAGCTTCCTGTCCCTCGTGGACCTGCAGGCCGCGATCGAAGGCACGGTGCTGGGCGCGTACACCTTCACCGAGTACAAATCGGACTCGGGCGACGGACCGGTCGGCCGCGTGGACTTCTCCGCGGCGAACAACAAGGACAACAAGGCCACGCTGAAGGCCGCCACCGCGATCGCCGAGGCCGTGGCGACCGCCCGCGACCTGATCAACACCCCGCCCAACGACCTCTACCCGGCGTCCTTCGCCCAGCGGGCGACTCAGCTGGGTGAGGCGAGCGGCCTGACCGTCGAGGTGCTCGACGAGAAGGCGCTGCGCAAGGGCGGTTACGGCGGCATCCTCGGCGTCGGCAGCGGCTCGTCCCGGCTGCCCCGGCTGGTTCGCCTGTCCTACAAGGGCCCCAAGGCGTCCAAGAAGGTCGCGTTGGTCGGCAAGGGCATCACGTTCGACACCGGCGGCATCTCGATCAAGCCGGCGGCGAACATGGACGAGATGACCTCCGACATGTCCGGTGCGGCGGCCGTGGTCGCGGCGGTCGTGCTGGCGGCGAAGCTGAAGTTCCCGCTCGAAGTGATCGCGACCGTGCCGATCGCCGAGAACATGCCGTCCGGCACCTCGTACCGCCCGGGTGACGTGCTGACGATGTACGGCGGCAAGACCGTCGAGGTGCTCAACACCGACGCCGAAGGCAGGCTGATCCTGGCGGACGCGATCGTGCGCGCGGGCGAGGACGACCCGGATTACCTGATCGAGACGGCGACCCTGACCGGCGCCCAGGTTGTGGCGCTGGGCAAGCGCACCGCGGGCGTGATGGGCTCGGACGACTTCCGTGACCGCGTGGCCGGCATCGGCCAGGCCGTGGGCGAGAACGCGTGGGCCATGCCGTTGCCGGAGGAGCTGCGGTCCGATTTGGACTCCCGGGTCGCCGACCTGGCGAACGTCACCGGCCACCGGTGGGGCGGAATGCTTGCCGCGGGCCTGTTCCTGAAGGAGTTCGTGCCGGACGGCCTGGAGTGGGCGCACATCGACGTGGCCGGCCCGGCGTACAACAGCGGCGGCGCCTTCGGCTACACGACCCGTGGCGGCACAGGCGTTCCAGTTAGGACGATCGCCGCTGTGCTGGCGGACATCGCCGAGAACGGCTGAAGTACCAGCGTGGGACTCGTGAGTGTTTTGGCCGGTTAGAACCGGCCAAAACACTCACGAGGTTTTAGCAGCAGGAACTGGGGTCGCAGGAGCCGCCGCGGCTGGCGATCATCGGACAGGCGTAGCCGTAATCCGGGTGCGGGACGAGCGGCAGGCGTTTCTTGTCGCCCGGCCCGACCTTGACCTTCACCGGACCGCCCGTGACCAGCTGGACGTTGGTCCCGCTTTCCTGTGCGTCATAAGCACCCTTGGTCAGCGACACGATCTCGACGCCGCGCACGATGTCGGCGACGAAGACGTTGCCCTTGTGCCAGTACGGCGCCCATGAGGTCGCCGCGTCCGGCCGCCAGTACCCGATCTGGATCGGCTTGGCGGGGTTGGAGACGTCGATGAACCGGGTTCCCTGCTCGTACCAGGAATAGGCGACGACCCGGTTCTGCACGTCGAAGTAGTGCGCGGAACACGTGACGTCACCAGGCAAAGTGCCTTCCTTGTCGTCCGGGCTCCACACGCCGACGGTCTTCATCTCCTTCGGTGTGCTGCCCCAGCCTTCACCGTTCTCCGTGCCCTTCAACGAAGAAATCACGAACCGGCCCTGGTCCTTGCACGTCGACGACCCGAACGCTTCCTCGGTGTGCAACAACAAGCTGCCAGCCGGGTTCTCGCGAGTCGGGCGCGGACCATCGAACAGTGTGCGGCCGACCGGGCGGAACGAGTTGTGCGTGAACCGGGTCGGCATGTCGATCTGCGGCACGTTGCCGCCCGCGTACGGAACTGGGTCCGCGGCGGTCGCCTTACGGAACTTGCCCGTCAACGGATCGCGGTGCCAGCCGTCAGTCCAGTAGCCGCGCGTGCCGTCATCGCCTGCGACCCAAGCGATTCCCATCGCGTCGACCTGAACGTCATGCGTGATCTTGCCCGCGCCGCGGACGTCCACCGAGACCGGCAATTCCTTGGGGTTGCGGGGATCGCGGATGTCCGTGACGTAGATCCGGCCGGTGTTCTCCGTCGACCGGTCACGCCCCGCGGTCCACAGGTACTGGCAGTCGTTGATGCACGTCGAGGTGTGGCCGGTGTTCTGCCGGTGGAACGCCAGGATCTTCAGATCCGCCGGGTTCACCGCGGACACGATGTAGTTGCCCGTCGGCCGGTCGCCGGGCAGCGTGCGGCCGAACGAGTTCACCTCGCGGGCCAGGAACGCGAGCTTGCGTTTCGGGTCGACGTTGATGTCCTCGTTCTCCCAGAAGCGTTGCGTCGGGTCGTCGCCCGGCAACGCCATCTCCTGCTTGGTCAGGTGGTCGAGGAGCTTCGGGTGGTCGACGTCGGTCACGTCGAACGTCTGCAAGCCGGACTCGCTGCTGACGAACGCGACGTCCTGGCGGCCGTACTGGGCGAACGCGATCGAGATCGCGCGCTCGGTACCGGGAAGCGTGGTGCGCAGCCGCACGTTCTTGGCCGCCGGCGCGAGGCGGACCTCCTCGGCCCCCTGCTGCGGGGTTTCCGCGGGCGCCGCCGACGCGTCCTGCACAGTCAGAGCCGTCAACAGGCCCGCGGTCAACGCTGTGAGAACTTTCATGCACCGAGCGTGGCAAAGGCCGTACAAGACCAGCTAGGCCCGAACGTCGGGACAAAAAAACTCGTGAGTGTTTTCGCCGGTTAGAACCGGCGAAAACACTCACGAGGGGGTATCAGAGGCCGAGCTCGGCCTCGAAGTTGCCTTCCTGCAGGCGGCGCTTGATGGTCGTCAGGAAACGACCGGCGTCCGCACCGTCGACCAGGCGGTGGTCGTAGGTCAGCGACAGGTAGACCATCGAACGGATGGCGATCGAGTCGGCGCCGTTCTCGTCGGTGATCACCACCGGGCGCTTGACGACCGCGCCGACACCCAGGATGCCCACCTGCGGCTGCAGGATGATCGGGGTGTCCGACAGCGCGCCCGCGGTGCCCAGGTTGGTCAGCGAGAACGTGCCGCCTGCCAGCTCCTCGGGCTTGATCTTGTTCGACCGGGCCCGCGCGGCCAGGTCGGAGATCTTGTGCGCGAGGCCGGTCAGGTTGAGGTCACCCGCGTTGTGGATGACCGCGTTGAGCAGGCCCTTCTCGGTGTCGATCGCGATGCCGAGGTGCTCGGCACCGTGGTAGGTGACCTCCTTGGCCTCCTCGTTGATCGACGCGTTGAGCTTCGGGTGCTGCTTGAGCGCCTCGACCGTGGCCTTGGCGAAGAACGGCAGGAACGTCAGCTTGACGCCCTCGCGGGCCAGGAACGAGTCCTTGGCCTGGCCGCGCAGCCGGGCGATCTTGGTGACGTCCACCTCGAACAGCTGCGTGAGCTGCGCCGAGACCGCCAGCGACTCACGGGTGCGCTGCGCGACGATCTGCCGCAGCCGCGACAGCTTCTCGGTCTTGCCGCGCAGAGCCGACGCCTCGGCCGGTGCGGCCGGGGCCGCGGGTGCGGAGGGAGCCGCCGCCGGGGCAGGCGCGGGCTTCTTCGCGGCCTCGACCGCGGCGAGCACGTCCTGCTTGCGGATCCGGCCACCGACACCGGTACCGGTCACTGTGGACAGGTCGATGCCGTTCTCCGAGGCCAGCTTGCGCACCAACGGCGTCACGTACGGAGCGTCGTTGCTGCCGTTGACCGCAGCGGGCTGCGGGGCGGGCTCGGGAGCGGGCTTGGGCGCCGGGGCAGGCTCGGGCTTGGGCGCCGGGGCCTGGGCGGCGGGCTCAGGCTTCGGTTCCGGCTTGGGCTCGGGCTTCGGCTCGGGCTTGGGTTCCGGCTTCGGCTCCGGTGCCTTTTGGGCAGGAGCGGCGTCGGCCGACCCGACGATCGCCAGCTGGGCACCGACCTCGACGGTCTCGTCCTCGGCCGCGGTGATCTCCAGCAGCGTGCCGGCCACCGGGGACGGGATCTCGGTGTCCACCTTGTCGGTGGAGACCTCCAGCAGCGGCTCGTCGACCGCGACCGAGTCGCCGACCTGCTTGAGCCAGCGGGTCACGGTGCCCTCGGTGACGCTCTCCCCGAGCTCCGGCATGGTCACCGGCGTCCCCGACGCCGAACCACCGCCGGACGACGCGGACGCCTGCGCGGCAGGCTCCGGCTCAGGCTGTGCCTCTTGCTCCTGCTGGGGCTCCGGCTGCGGGTCCGGTGCTTGCTGCTGCGGTGCGGGCGCGGAGTCACCGCTGTCGCTCGCACCGCTGCCGTCGCCGATCACCGCGAGTTCCGCGCCGATCTCGACGGTCTCGTCCTCCTGGGCGACGATGCGCTCGAGCACACCGGCGGCAGGCGACGGGATCTCGGTGTCGACCTTGTCGGTGGAGACTTCCAGCAAGGGCTCGTCGACCTCGACGGTGTCGCCCACCTGCTTCAGCCACCGGGTGACCGTGCCTTCGGTGACACTCTCACCGAGGGCCGGCATCTGGACGGAGAAGGCCATGGTTTCGCTTACTCCTCGTGCGTTTGAGCTTGGCTGACCTCGAGCCCGTGCGTCAGCCGTGCACGTGCAGGGGCTTGCCGGCAAGGGCGAGGAAGGCCTCGCCAATGGCTTCGGTCTGCGTTGGGTGTGCGTGGACCAGCGGGGCGACGTCTTCGGGGTACGCCTCCCAGCCGTAGATCAGCTGCGCCTCGCCGATGAGCTCCCCGACTCGCTCACCGACCAGGGTCATGCCGACCACGGGGCCGTCAGGTGCCTTGATCACCTTCACGCCCCCGGACGTCTTCAGGATCTTGCTCTTGCCGTTTCCGGCCAAGTCGTAGACCAGCGTCTGCACGTCGCCGTACTTCTCCCTGGCGGCGGCCTCGGTCAGGCCGACCGACGCCACCTCGGGCTTGCAGTACGTCACACGCGGGATGCCGGCTTCGTCGATCACCTTGGGGTTCTGCCCGGCGATCTGCTCGGCGACGAAGATGCCCTGCTGGAAGCCGCGGTGCGCGAGCTGCAGGCCAGGGACGATGTCGCCGACGGCGTAGACGTTCGGCAAGTTGGTGCGCAGCCGCTCGTCGGTGAGCACGAAACCGCGGTCCATCTTGACCCCGGCCTCCTCGTAGCCCATCGCGGCGGTGTTCGGGCCACGGCCGACGGCCACCAGCAGCAGGTCGGCCTCGAACTGCTCGCCGGACTCCAGCGACACGGTGACCGCGTCGCCGGTCTGGGTCGCGCCGGTGAACCGCACGCCGGTCTTGAACTTGATGCCGCGCTTGCGGAAGGCGCGCTCAAGCTGCTTGGACGCGTACTCGTCCTCCAGCGGGACCAGCCGGGGCAGGGCCTCGACGATGGTCACGTCCGCGCCGAACGAGCGCCACACGCTGGCGAACTCCACACCGATCACGCCGCCACCGAGGACGACCACCCGCTCGGGCACGTAGTCCAGGTTCAGCGCCTGGTCGGACGTGAGGATCCGGCCGCCGAGGTCGAGGCCGGGCAGCGTCTTGGCGTACGAGCCGCTGGCCAGGACCACGTTCTTGCCGGTGTAGCGGGTGCCGTTGACGTCAACGGAGTTCGGCGCGACGAACGTGCCGGTGCCCTCGACCATCTGGACCTTGTTCAGCTTCGCCAGGCCCTGCAGGCCCTTGTAGAGCTGGGCGATCACGCCGTCCTTGTACGAGTTCACGCCATTGATATCGATGCCTTCGAGCGAGCTCTTGACCCCGAACTGGTCACCTTCACGCACGTTGTCGGCGATCTCGGCGGCGTGCAGCAGCGCCTTCGTGGGGATGCACCCACGGTGCAGGCACGTCCCGCCGAGCTTGTCCTTCTCCACCACGATCACGGAAAGGCCGAGCTCAGCGGCGCGAAACGCGCAGGCATAACCGCCCGACCCGCCACCCAAGATCACCAGGTCAGCGGAGGTGTCACTCACAAGGTCTCCTCGACAGCTTCGTCTTTTTCGGACCAGCCGGGTAAGGCCCCTGGTCCGACCACACGCCATCTTGTCACTTCATACGGCAGGCTTGCGAACTGGCCAGGTGTGTTCAGCCGACACACAGGTATGTCTCAGCTCGTCACGGCAGAATGTCCGGTATAGGGCAGCAAGGGAGGTCGTCCAGGTGGGGATATTCGACAAACTGCGCCGCAAGCCCAGGCCGGGCGTGACGCGCACCGCCACCTCGAAGGACACTGATCACCTGGCGGAATGGGCACGGTCGAGGCGAGGTGTGGAGGCCTATCTCGAGCCGCGCACCAATGTGACACACACGACTGTGGTGCTCGTCGCCTTCGACGGCGAGTGGACCCGCAGGCGGATCGAGAACGACGAGGCGGCTTACCACCTCGGCAAGAAACTCGGCATCCCGGTCTACGACACGAACAAGGTCGGCTATCCACAGCGGATGCGTGAGTACACCCGCCGTAAGGCTGAGGAGGACAAGCGGCGCAACGCTTGACCGGGGGTTGTGGACGAGCAATTTCGCGAAGGGATCCGTTCGCGAATCCAGCTGTCCACAACCGACCGGTAACCTCGCCACCCGCGCCTATCACCGATAGACTGGCCTCGGG
Organism: Rhodococcus rhodnii; assembly: GCA_000720375.1. Classification (GTDB taxonomy): domain Bacteria; phylum Actinomycetota; class Actinomycetes; order Mycobacteriales; family Pseudonocardiaceae; genus Kibdelosporangium. The sequence goes on from JOAA01000010.1 coordinate 230,852, forward strand.
GTCGCCCCCCGGGAGCGGTGGGGGCTGTTTTCTTGGGGGTTGGTGGGTGGCGTGAATGCGCGCTGGCTCAGGGCCTCAGGGCGAACTCCCCCACTCAGCGACGTCAACCCGACGGCGCGAATGACCGCTGGGGTCAGGACTTCAGGGCGAATGTCACCCCAGGCGCCTCAGTACGCGGCAGCCAATGATCGGCAACCGGCAAAGTGCCCTCCAGAGCCTCCAGCACCAGATCCCGGGCCAAAGGCAGCACCTCAGCCACCGTGACCTCCCGGCCCAGCTCCCAGCTCAAAGACGTCACCCCAGCATCACGGATGCCGCACGGCACGATCCGGTCGAAAGCCGACAGGTCCGCGTTGCAGTTGATCTCAAAGCCGTGCATGGTCACGCCGCGTTGCACGCGGATGCCGATGGCGGCGATCTTGCGCTCGGGGCCGCGGGAGTCGGCGGGCAGCCAGACGCCGCTGCGGCCCTCGACGCGCCCCGTTCGCAGGCCGAGCCGCGCGCACACGGCGATCAGTGCCTCTTCGATCCGGCGGACGTACTGGACCACGTCGATCGGGTTGGCCAGTTGCACGATCGGGTAGCCGACCAGTTGGCCGGGGCCGTGCCACGTGATTTTTCCGCCGCGGTCGACGTCGATCACCGGTGTGCCGTCGGTTGGGCGTTCGTCGGGTTGGGTGCGCTTGCCCGCTGTGTAGACCGAAGGGTGTTCGAGCAGCAGCAGGGTGTCGGGCCCGGTACCGGAGGCGCGGGCCTCGGCAAGCTCGCGCTGCAGATCCCACGCGGCGAGGTACTCGATGGTGCCGATCTCACGCGTGTCCACCGGTTGCGTGGCGGCACGGCAGGATGTCTCGATCACCCTGAAACCTTACGCTCCCGCAGCGGGATCAAGTGCAACGCCGCCGCGACAAGCAGGCCAATTCCCGTCACACCCAACGTGCCGCCGAGTACGTCCGTGACCCAGTGCACATCGAGCAACACGCGGCAGGCCGCGGCGATCACAACGAGCGTTGTGCCCAGAACGATTGCGCGGCGCAGCAAACGTCGTGCGAGCCAACCGCAGAGCACTATCCCGGTGAACGCGACACTGGCGACGGACACCACGTGCCCGCTGGGATAGCTGAAGTCCACATAGGCCCGTGGCCGGTCTCGCTCGAACACTCCCTTGAACAAGGACATCAGGCGGCACGCGGCCAGCAACACCATGGACCGCAACAGAACGTTGAGCGTGTACGCGTCCCGGCGGACCAGGACCGCGGCTATGACGAGCGCAAGGAACATCGCGATCGGCAGCACCGGCCCGAGGATGTCGGTGACCACCCAGACCACGTCACTGCCGGATGTCTGCCAGAAGCCCCACATCGCGTCGGCGACGACCAGGTCGAGCGGCCATGCCGAGTCGCGTACCCAGTACCCGAGCACGAGGAAGACCGCCAGCAGCGAAAACCCCCATGCGTAGGCACGGATCAACGCTTGGCCACCGACCCCAAGGCTTCGTCCACAGTGGTGTAGCGGAACGTGAAGCCGTTGTCCTGCAGGGCTTTCGGGATGACGTGCTGGCTGGCCAGCGCGCCTTCGTCAGCGAGCTCACCCAATGCGAGGCGCAGCGCGAATTTCGGCGCGACGAACGGTGCGGGCCTGCCCAGCGCGCGGCTCAGGGCACGGGTGAACTCCGCGTTCGTCACCGGGTTGGGCCCCGTCATGTTCACGGGCCCGCGCAACGTCTCGGTGTTGATGATGTGCAGCACCGCGTTGATGTGGTCCTCGTGGTGGATCCACGGCATGTACTGGCGTCCGTCACCGAGGCGCCCGCCGAGCATGAACGAGAACAGCAACCGCAGCGGCCCAAGCAATCCGCCTTCTTTGCTGAGCACGAGGCCGGTCCGCAGGATCGCCACGCGGGCGCCCGCATCGGCGGCGGGTTGGGTCGCGGCTTCCCATTCCTTGCACATCTGGGACAGGAACCCGGTGCCGGGCGGGGTCGTCTCGTCGACGACGCGGCCACCGGTGTCGCCGTAGTAGCCGACGGCGGAAGCGTTGATCAGCAAGGGAATGTCGCGTTCGGCGACCGCGGTCGCGAGCACCTCGGTCGGCTCGACGCGGCTGTTGAGCAGCAGCTGCTTACGGGCGTTGCTCAGCCTGGTCAGCGTGATGGCCGCGCCACAGAGGTTGATGACGGCCTCGGCGCCGTCCAGCGCGCCGTCCTCGATCTTGCCGGCGGGCGGGTCCCACGACCGCTCGTCCGGTGCTGACGACGCGCGGCGGACCAACCGCAGCACATCGTGCCCTTCGCGTCGCAGCGCCGAAACGAGCTCTGTCCCGATCATGCCGGACGACCCGGCCACGACGACGCGCATAGCCCGATCCTAGTGAGGAACGCCCAAACGCGCCGATCCGCCCACGCGTGTCCACCTTTCCAGCACGGCGTGTCCACCTTTCCGGCACGACGAGATGCCCTTTCCGGCACCATGAAATCGCCGGACACGGGCCCGCGGGGAATTTCGGTGTGCTGGAACGTGCATTTCATGGTGCCGCAGTGGTGGACACACCGTGCTGGAGTGGTGGACACGCGGGGTTAGAGCTGGGGGGCGACCTCGGCGGCGATCAGTTCCAGGTGGTCCAGGTCGTGCAAGTCCAGGATCTGCAGGTAGATCCGGCCGACGCCGGTCTGCTCGCGCCATTGGCCCAGCCGGTCGACCACCTCGGCCGGGGTGCCCGCGAGTCCGTTGCGTTTCAACTCGTCGACTTCACGGCCGATCGCCGCGGCGCGTCGGGCGACCTGTGCGTCGTCCCAGCCGACACATACCGCCTGGGCGATGGAGCGGGTCATCCCGGCGGGGTCACGGCCGATGGCGCGGCAGGCCGCGTCGACGCGCTCGAACTGTTCAACGGCCAACGAAGGTTCCGCGAAGGCAACGTTGAACTCGTCGGCGAACCGGGCGGCCAGCGCAGGTGTGCGTTTGGCTCCGCGTCCGCCGATGATCACCGGTGGACGGGGGCGCTGCGCGGGCTTCGGCAACGCCGGCGAGTCGGTGACCTGGTAGTGCTTGCCGGTGTAGGAGAACTTCTCCTTCAGCGGCGTCGTCCACAGCCCGGTGATCACTTCGAGCTGTTCGGTGTACATGTCGAAACGGTCGCCCAGTGCGGGAAACGGGATGCCGTACGCGGTGTGCTCGGCCTCGAACCACCCGCTGCCGATGCCGAATTCCACCCGCCCGTCGGACATCTGGTCGACTTGGGCCACGGTGATCGCGAGCGGCCCTGGCAGCCGGAAGGTCGCGGCGGTCATCAGGGTGCCGAGCCGGACCCGGCTGGTCTGCACGGCCAGCCCGGCCAGGGTGGTCCACGCGTCGGTCGGCCCGGGCAGCCCGTCGGCCGAACCCATTCTCAGGTAGTGATCGGACCGGAAGAACCCGTCGTAGCCGGCGTCCTCGGTTGCCCTGGCCACCTTGAGCAGGTCGCTGTAGGCGGCACCCTGCTGCGGTTCGGTGAAGATCCTGAATTCCACGGATCTAACGTAACTCAGCGGTCCCGCCTTATCCCTTCGATCATGTGGATCAAGGCGGTGAACACTTCGGCACTGGCCTTCTTCGGGTCGCCCGCCTCGGCGATGATCTGCGCGCCGGCGGCGAGCGAGGCGAACATCATCCGCGCGGTCACCTCGATCGGGACGTCGCCGAGCTCACCTGCCTCGATGAGGCTCTCGAGCACGCTTCGCACGATGCCGAAGCTGTAGCGCTCCTCGCATTCGCGCCAGCGCTCGTAGCCCATCACCACCGGCGCTTCCCGGATGACCAGCCGCTGGTACGTCGGGTCGAGGCAGACCTTGATGTACTCCTGCACGCCGTCCAGCGCGCGTTCCCACGGCGAGCCGTCGCCGTCGATGGCCTTCGTCAGCTGGGCCATCGCCTGCGTCTCGACCTGGTGGAAGGCCGCTTCGAACAAGGCCTGTTTGCCGCTGAAGTGGTGGTACAGCGCGCCTTTGGTGACCCTGGCGCGTTTGACGATCGCGTCGAGCGACGTGGCGGCGTACCCGTTCTTGGTGAACAGGTCGGATGCGGAGTCGACCAACGCTTGTTTGGTGGACTCCGAGTAGTCCGCGCGACGCGACCGCATCATTGCCATCCTCACAACTTTAGGACATACCGCCGGTACGTACTCGTGGTATGTTGGCCGTGTCGAAACATACCGATGGTATGCCGCAGACCAGCGGTATGACCCAACTGACGGCTGGGAGGATGCACGTGATCGAGCTTGCGAGAGCACCGTTGAACACAGTGCTCAGCTCATGTGCCACGGCCAACCCGGCTGGGAGGCTGACATGAGCTGGTCGGACTACTACGAGCGTCGGAACGCGATCGACTCGATATTGGTCCGTGCGGAAAAAGATCCCGCCGGACCGCTGCCCTTGTCCCCCGCTTTCCGCGACCCGGCCGAGCTGCTGCTGGCGTTGCACTACCGGTGGACGCTCAAGCTCACCGGCAGGCTGGGGATGGTGCTGGCCGAGGCGGACCGTGACCCGTCGATCGACCTGGTCGACGCGATCTCCGACGCGTGGCGCAAGACGGTCGCGGACAACGCGACATTGCACGCGGTGCTTGAGGCGCACGCCGACCACTACGAGGCGCTGTGGCCGCAGCTGCAGGCCGAACAGCGAACGCTGGCGCTGGCCGCCGGACTGGCCGAGACGCACGAGCCGACCGAGGAGATCACCCGGGTCGGCGCGGCCTTCCAGACATTGCTCCGAACGGCAGAAAAGCAATCGCCCCGTCGGCAGCGCAGTCGGTACAGCCCGGTGGAACAACTCCTTCGCAGGCTCGTGGCAAGCGCCTGAGGCGGCATATATTCGCCGAATGGCTAACTGGTCCGAGGCCGACATCCCCGATCAGACCGGGCGCACCGCGCTGATCACCGGCGCCAACTCCGGTTTGGGCCTGCGCAGTGCGAAAGTCCTCGCCGGCATGGGGGCACGGGTGTTGGTCGCGGCCCGTGACACCGAACGGGGCAACAGAGCGGTCGCCGAGATCGGCCGCAACGCCGAACTGGTCGAACTGGATCTGGCCGACCTGTCCTCGGTCCGCAAAGCCGCGGCGCAGGTGCGGGAACGGACCGGCGACAAGCTGGACATCCTGATGAACAACGCGGGCGTGATGGGCACGCCGTTCACCAGGACCACGGACGGATTCGAGCTGCAGTTCGGCGTGAACCACCTGGGGCACGCGGCATTGACGTGGCTGCTGCTGCCCGCGATCAAGGACGGCCGCGTGGTCACGGTGGGCAGTCAGGCCGCCCGCGGCTGGGGCCTCGACCTGGACGACCCGAACTTCGAACGCCGCCGGTACTCGATCTCGGCGAGCTACAGCCAGTCCAAGCTGGCCAACCTGATCTTCATGATGGAGCTGGGCAGGCGCGCGCAAGCCGCCGGCCTCAACCTGGTCAGCACCGGCGGGCATCCGGGCATGGCGGCGACCGAACTGGTCGGCAACTCGGTGAAGCTACGCACCAAGAGCGTCGTCGGCTCGGTCCTGACGTGGGGCATGGCCCAGTTCTGCCAGTCGGTCGAGGTCGGCGCCCTGGCCCAGCTGCGCGCCGCGACCGAGCCCGGCCTGCGCAGCGGGGACTACTTCGGTCCGAAGTGGGCGATGCAACTCTGGGGCCCGCCCACGAAGGTGCGGCCCAGAGCCGCCGCCTTCTCGGAGGAACTGGGGCGGCGGCTCTGGGACGTGACAGCCGAACTGACCGGCGTCACACCGGATTTCTAGTGGCACTCCAGTAGACGGCGTTGGCCACCTGGGCGTACAAGCCCTTGGGGTGCGCACGGAACAATGGCTCCGTACCGAACATCACGACCTTGGCGCCACGCTCGTCGGCGCCCGAAACCACGACGGGCTGACCGCTCGCGGCTTCCGGTCCGCCCGTGCCGTCCTCGTTGGCACGCCAATGCCCAGCCGCCAACGGATGGCCAGCCGCATAACGCTGTTCCACGGTCACGCCCGCGCCGAGGTTCGTGAACCACTGCGGTGCGTACACAAAGGACTGCGGCAGGGCGCCCGCGCCGATCGGGCCGGTTCCGTTGGTGACGTTGACGATCCCGTTCGCGTCACCACGCCCGGCCACCGCGGTCACGTCCAGCAACTTCGCGTCGGCGTTGAACTTCGACCCGGTCGCGCCACGCGTGACCACGCCACCACGCGCGGCGAAGGCGTCAACGGCTGCCTTGCCGGAGGCGTTGAGCAGGTCGTAGCGCAGCCCGGACGACACCACCAGAACGTCCACTCGGGACAGATCGAAGCCGTTGTTCAGCGCCTCCGTGGACACCGGCCGCACCTCAAAGCCCATGTCCCGCAACGCGAACAGCTCGTCCGGACCAACCGCGGCCGCGATCGTCGGCCGCCGCAGCACCGCACCGGCATCCCCGGCGGGTGCCAGGCTGAACCGCACGCCGTACCGATCGGCCACCTGGAGAGCCGCGACACGGGCCGAAGCCGGGACGATCACCGAACCGTTGGCCCGGCGCTTGAGTTCGATGCCACGACCGAGCAGATCGTTCACCGCCGCCGCGTCCTTGCCGTCCCGCACGGTGATCGCCAAGTCCTGGCCGGGACCCGCGTCCACACCGCCGGTCGGCGAGGCCGCGACCACGGGCTTGCTGGCGACCCGCAGGTCACCGCCCTGGATGATGTCCACGGAAGCACCCCACAGCAGGCGGTGGCTCCACCCGGAGATGTCGTACATCACCTCGGCGCTCGCCGACACGTCGCGACCTTGCTCCAGCATCACGTTGGCCAGCGCGCGTTTCGGCTGATGCATGTCCACAATGTACGACCCAGCCGGGTAGGTCCGGCCGGCCAGCGAGAACGGCCGGTCGGCCTGACGCACCCGGACATCGTGCGCGACAAGCAGATCGACAAGGCGAGCCGCCGCAGCACCGGAGCGCTGGGTCGACCCGGCCGGGATCACGTACGCACGCGGGAACTTCGTGGTGAACCGGTCCTCGGGACCGAACCCGGGCACGAAACCGTCCGGGATGTACCGCTGCGCCTCACCCGCGGCGCCGCGCCTGAAGATCTCGATCTGGTTGGCGATCAACGCGGATCGGTTGTCCTGCACGTACTCCAGGCTCGCCTTCATGCTCGCCTCGGACACATCGGTGTTGATCGCCGAGCGGCGGCGCAGCTCGGTCTCCGGCAGGTTGTAGTCGCCCCGGTTGACCCGCATCGGGATCTCGATGGTGTACGAGATCGCGCCGTGGAACATCGAGTACTGGGCGGTGTAGATGGGTGCCCAGCCGTCCCACTCGCCGGACGGGTAGTCCCGGAACGGGATCTGTGTGTCCTGCGCCTCAGGGTGACCGAGCGCCTTGACGGCCTTCTCGATGTTCAACCCGTTGGCGTAGCCGTGCTTGATATACAGGTCGAAGTCGTAGTTCTGGCCGTGCGGCGGACCAGTCGGCTCGATCAGCGTGCCGGAGACGTAGCCGTGCTCGTCGAGCATCATCACAGGCTGGACCGTCTTGACGATGTCACGCATCGCGATGCCCTCGGGCTGCGAGGACGTCACGAAGTCCCGGTTGAGGTCGAAACCGTTGGCGTTGGCCCGGGTGCCGAGGTTGCGGCCGTCCGGGTTCGCCGTGACGTTGAAGTAGACCCTGTTGCGGGACAACAGGTCCAGTGCTTTGCGGTCCCTGGTGGTGGCGAGGTACTCGATCTGCCGCAGCGCGGCGTCGGTGCCTTCCCACTCGTCGCCGTGGATGTTGTTGTTGATCCAGACCGGCGTCTTGTACTCCCGCGCGAGCTGGCGGTCACGGGCCGCGGCGGCCGGATCGTTCTCGATCTTGTCGCGCCAGCGCTCCTGCTGGCGGGTCTCCGACGGCCGCTCCGGCGCGGTCAGCGTGACCAGGTACAGATCCCGGCCGAGGCCGGACTGGCCGACGACCTCCACCGAGATCCGGTTGCTGCGGCCCTGCAGTTCGTTGAGTTTGGGCGCGATCGCGTGGTACGGCGTCAGCCCCAGCTTGATGGCCTTGTCAGCGGGGTCCTCGGGGTAGACCCGCAGCTGTGTGGTGCGTGGATAGCCTTCCCGAGAGCCGAGTTTGTTCTCGGCCAACGCGGACAGGGCCGAGATCCTCGGCGGGTCGACCGCCGCGACCTCGTTGCGCTCCGGGCCGTTGCCCGGCTCCTCGCCTTTCGGTGACCGCGACGGCGCACCGGTCGCGGCCGGAGCCAGGGTGATGACCGTGAGCAGGGATAGCGCCGATGCGGCGAGCACTCTGCCAACCGGACGTAAATGCACGAAAAGCACCTCCCAGTGAACTGCGGCAAGTCAGTCAACTGGGAGGTGCGGCTGTCAACCCTTCCTCAGAAGGGGAATTGCCTCTGCCACAGTTTCCGCGCGACCTCGGTACGGGTGTCCGTCGCGGACAGTGACCGCTCCGGAGGTCCACAGTGGACGTCCTTGGCCGGGAGCTTGCCGCTCACCAGGAACTCTGTCCCGATCTCGTTGACACAAGCGTTGTTCGTCGTCAGGTACGTACCGTGGCCGCCCTGATCGGCGGTCACCAGCTTGGCCCGATCACCCAAAGCCGCGCGCATGTTCTGCGCGCCCACCAGAGGAGTAGCGGGGTCGCGCAGGTTCTGGGTGAGCAGCACGTTGCTCGGCCCACGGTCGGTGATCCGGACAGCCGGTTCGATCGGCTTCGACGGCCAGAACGTGCACGGCCACACGTTCGACGGCATCCCGTTGGTCAGCGGGTACTTCTTCCTGTCGGCCAGCACCTGCCATTGGTAGATCCCGGTGTGCCGCGGCCAGGACGCGTCACCGCACGCGATGCCCCACAGCGTCGCCACGAAGCTCTGGGTGATCGGGAAGTTTGACAACCGGCCCCGGCTCGCCGCGCTTGACGGCCTGCCAGAGTTCCGCCATCTGCGGAAAGACCTCGTCGGCGTACAGCCCGCCTCGGGTGGTGCCCCGCAGGACGTTGCCCGTGATGCCCTCGATGGGCTGCGCGTCCAGTTTGGCGGCCAGCTCGAAGTACGTGTCCCGGACCGCCTGCGGTGTGGCGCCGAGACCGTACGTGGCGTCGCGTTCGGCGGCCCACTTCGCGAAGTCCTCGAAGCGTTCCTCGACCGACGCACCCCAGTTCTGCCAGACGCCGCGCCAGATCCCACGCGGATCGACCACGCTGTCCAGCACGATCCGGTCGGACTGACGAGGGAACAACGTCGTGTAGACGGCACCGAGGTACGAGCCGTACGACCCGCCGAAGTACGAGATCTTCTGCTCGCCCAACGCAGCCCGGATCTGGTCCATGTCCCGCGCGGTGTTGGCCGTGGTGACGTACGGCAGCCGGTCGCCGGAGTGCTCGAAACACTGCTTGGCGACCTGACGCGCGTACGCGACCGATTCGGAGATGTCGCCGTTGGGCGCCGGGTAGGGAATGACCTTGGACCCGTCCAGCTGTTCGGGCGTCAGGGCGCAACTGTTCGGCGTGCTGCGACCGGTGCCCCTCGGGTCGAACCCGATCAGGTCGTACGCGTCCTTCAGCCGCTGCGGAGCCACCTGGTCGACCAGCAACGGCATGTCCAGCCCGGGACCACCGGGACCGCCTGGGTTGAGCAGCAACACGCCGCGCCGGGTGGCCGGGTTGGCCGCCTTCTTGCGGGACACCGCGATGTCGATCTTGGTGCCGTTCGGCTTGCGGTAGTCCAGCGGCACGGCGACGGTGGTGCATTCCAGTGCCAGGCCATCCGGGCATGGTGTCCAGGCTGGAGCCGCGCTGGCGGTGGCCGGTGTGACGAGCGTGCCCACGACCAATGCGCCGAGCGCCAAGCCGAGCCCTCGCATCTGTCCTCCCCAGAATTCGTCGATGACCTGGCCAACGCTAAAGATCACCCGGTGGGCCCGCATCGGCCTGGGGAATGGCTGATCCCCTAGGGGGCCGCGTGACCCCGGACACGTCTGGGCGGGGCGTAACCTTTGATCTGTGACTGTGGCGCCGGAAGGACGAAAGCTGCTGCGTGTCGAGGTCCGCAACAGCCAGACGCCGATCGAGAAGAAGCCGCCGTGGATCAAGACCAAGGCGCGGATGGGCCCGGAGTACACCGAGCTCAAAGGCCTGGTCCGGCGGGAAGGCCTGCACACGGTGTGCGAGGAGGCCGGCTGTCCCAACATCTACGAGTGTTGGGAGGACCGGGAGGCCACGTTCCTGATCGGCGGCGACCAGTGCACCCGGCGCTGCGACTTCTGCCAGATCGACACCGGCAAACCGGCCGCGCTGGACCGCGAGGAGCCACGCAAGGTGGCCGAGTCGGTTCAGGCGATGGGCCTGCGGTACTCGACCGTCACCGGCGTCGCGCGTGACGACCTGGAGGACGGCGGTGCTTGGCTGTACGCCGAGACGGTCCGCCAGATCCACTCGATGAACCCGGGTACCGGTGTCGAGCTGCTGATCCCGGACTTCAACGCCGACCCCGAGCAACTGGCCGAGGTGTTCGGCTCACGGCCGGAGGTGCTCGCGCACAACCTGGAGACCGTGCCCCGGATCTTCAAGCGGATCCGGCCGGGCTTCCGCTACGAGCGCTCGCTCGAGGTGATCACCAAGGCCCGCTCGGCGGGGCTGGTCACGAAGTCGAACCTGATCCTGGGCATGGGCGAGACGCCGGAAGAGGTCACCGAGGCACTGCGTGACCTGTACGAGGCGGGCACCGACATCGTCACGATCACCCAGTACCTGCGCCCGTCGCCGCGGCACCACCCGATCGACCGGTGGGTGAAGCCGGAGGAGTTCGTGCAGCACAAGGAGGCGGCCGAGCAGATCGGGTTCGCCGGCGTGATGGCCGGGCCGTTGGTGCGGTCCTCATACCGCGCCGGACGGCTCTACGCCCAGGCCATGGCCCACCGCGGCCAGCCGGTTCCCGAGCACCTCGCGCACCTGGCCGAGCAGGGCCCGGCCAGCCAGGAGATCGGCTCGCTGCTTTCCAGGTAGGGTGGACCCCAGAGATCTGGGGGACGTCCGTGGAACCGCGGCACTGGGATACGCGTCTCTCAATGGGCGAACAGCCCGAAACAGGGGAGGGACGTTACCCGTGGCCTTGGTCAGCGACGTACTCGAATGGCTCGCGCAGCTTCCGCAGCCCGCGCTTGTGGGTGCGACCGGTGGGCTGATCCTGCTGGAATGCACGATCGGGCTCGGGTTCATCGCCCCGGGTGAAGCCGGTCTGCTGATCGCCTCGACCACGGTGTCCGCCGGGCCTGGCGGCTTCTCGCTGTCCCGGTTCCTGATCCTCTGGGCCGTGGTCACGGTGGCAGCGGCCTGCGGCGACTCGATCGGCTACGCCATCGGGCGCCGGTTCGGGCCGTCATTGCGGGAGACCAAGCTGATCCAGAAGTACGGCGCGGAAGGCTGGGACAAGACCACCGGCATCCTGCGTAAACGCGGGGCGTGGGCGGTGTTCTTCGGCCGCTGGCTGCCGGTCGTGCGCACGCTGATGCCTGCCGCCGCCGGAACCGCAGGCCTGCCGTACCGCAAGTTCCTGCCCGCCGCGATGCTCGGCGCCGCCTCGTGGTCACTGGCCCACATCTCGATCGGCGCCGCACTGGGTGAGGCCGCCAAGCAGATCGAGAAGTACCTCAACACCGGTGGCCTGGTCGTGGTGGCCGGGCTGGTGCTGGCCCTGTTCGTCGTGTGGACGATCCGCAAGCGCAAGAAGGCCAAGGCAGCCGCCCTCGCCGCGGCGACCCCGAAGGTCGAGGAGCCGGCGACCGAGTCAGCCTGAGCATGCTGGTCGCGGGAATCGCCATGACCCTGGTCATGGCCTGGATCGTCGGCGGCCGCGTTCGCCGCCGGTTCCAGAACGTCAGGCAAGGCGCGGACTGGGTGGCCAAGCACCTCGGCGAGAACACCCGGTCTGACAACAGCGAGACGTGGGTCGAGATCTGGGACTGTCACCCGCTGACCGTTCCGATGATCAAGGAACTGGCCGAGTCGATGGGCTACAAGTACTCCGGAACCGGCTTCAGCCGCCGCAATGGCGCGAAGACCCTGGAGTTCGTGCCGCCGAAGCCGAAGAAGCGCCGCCTTGACCTCTGACATCGGCTACGCCCTGTTCCTTGGCTCGATGGGCCTGATCATCCTGTGCGCCATCGTGACGATGATCGTGCCCAGGAGGCGGAACGACCAGGACCAGCGGACAGCCGCGACCGACTTCTTCGGCGCCGCCACCGGGCCGGCCCTGGAGTTCGACTGGTTCCGGTTCGGCGACGTACCGAAACAGGACCTGATCAAGCTCGCGGACCAGCACGGCTGGCGGTTCGACTCCGATCAGGTCACCGACAACGCGTGGATCCTGCGGTTCACGAAGTCAGCCTGATGTGACCGTGATCGGCCCGGCGGTCACGCCGTCCAGGGTTTTGACGAAGTCCGCGCCGAAAGCGGTGGCCGGGGTGTGCGAGCCCGGCTTGACCTCGCCGATCCCGGTGGCGATCCGCACGACCGCGTCGGCCGTGATGTCGTAGGCGCTCGGCGTGACCAGTGTGGCGCTGGCGGTTCGGCCGTCCGCGCAACGGACTTCGCCCCAGAACTCGGAGCGGTTGTCGGCTCGCCGCTTCTCCCCCGGCCCGGAGATCAGCCCGACCACTGTCTTGCCGATCCGCTGCGCCAAGGGCGTACGCATGACGGGCGCGGACAACTGCTGCACGCGACCGACCAGGCCCGCGGGCAAGCCGACGCCCATGTAGTTGGTGATGTCCGGGATCCCGGTCGACCGGTACGCCGTGGCGATATCGCCCCACGGCAACGACAACACGCTGCGCTTACCGGACGGGAACGGCACCTCCAGCGTCGAGTGTCCAACTGGGACGGTCGCGAGTTTCCCGTCCTTGCGGACCCGCCCACCCGTCGCCATCCCCTCGACCGTGGTCTTCAACGTGCCGCCGCTGAAGCCGCCGCCGGCGATGAACGCCAGCTTCAACTCCACCGCGCCGGGCAGCGCCGCGGCCAGCGCGGCCGCCAGGCAGTCGCTGGGCACCACGTCGAAGCCAGAGCCGGGCAGCAGTACGACTCCGGCCGCGGCGGCCTCGTCGGATCGGGCGAAGATCGCCTCGAAGACGTCGATCTCCCCCGTGACGTCCAGGTAGTGCGTTCCGGTCGCCAGGCACGCGTCCACCATCGGCTTGGAGGTCGCCGAGAACGGGCCCGCGCAGTGCGCCACCGCGTCGATCCCGTCGAGGTTGCCCGCGGCCGCGCCCAACGTGAAGATTCGGTGCTCAAGGCCCAGCTCAGCGGCCAATTCCCGGACCTCTGGGCTGCGCCCGGCGAGGATCGGTCGTTCCCCGCGCGCCACGGCCAGCCGGGAAACCAACTTGCCGGTATACCCGTTCGCGCCGTACACCATCCACGTCATACGCGAGATGCTACCGCCGAGTAGCTAACGCGCCCAATGACACGGCACTAGCTCAGCAACCTCGCACGCAACCGCTGATCAGCGAGGATCGGTAGCAAATGCGATCGATCCGCGAACAGTTGTGGCGCCCCTGGCGCATGCGCGTAACGCAGCATCGCGTGGATGACATCGGCAAAAGGTTGTTCCCGAATTGTCTTCTCCAGGCCGACCATTTTGCCGTCATCACCCGAGTCGTGCGCACGGATCCAGGCCTCCAGAATGACAGTGAGTGTGTCGTATGCAACCTGTCTACCGCGACTAAGAATGTCCCGATTGAGTTGACATATTTCGATGGTCGCCTCGCCGCGTTCGGTAAGAGGGGCATAGCGTCCCACACTCAACGCAAGCGCCAGGTGATCGAAAGGGTCGTCGACAGTTGGATCCAGCAGAAGTGGAACTCCGCCGCTTCCTTTCGGGAAGGTGTCACGTTTGAAGTGACTGTTGCACCCCGAACAGGCAAGCAGGTGGTTTTTCCATACAAACGTGCGCAACGGCGCAGCCGCGAGTGGTTCGTAATGATCGACGTCGGTTCCTTGATTGTCACCGCAATACATGCACCGGCTACGACCACTGGCAAAGCCTTCAAGCACGTCCTTCACTGACGATCGGACGTTCGGACGGCCACGCCAGAGTCTTCGCGCCTCGCGCACACGGGACGATCTCGACGTCTCCCGGATGGATTTGGTCAGCGTCGCGAGTTGATTGGAAAGTGGTTCTGCGAGTGCCGGACGATGTAGCCGGATCACTCCTTCACCGCCCGGCCCAAGCGTGCGGCCACCTCACTCACCCTAGTCGCTGGGGAACTCGTGAGCAGATCCTTCAATTGCGCGTATCGCTCAAGCTGGTCCGCATCCGCGGTACCGGCCAAAACCGTCATCTCCAGCGCTACAAGCTGCTCCCGAAGAGCGTTCGCCTCATCCGAGTAAGCCGTGTCCAGGCCGAACAGGTCCGACAGGATCGCGTCGTCCCCGGTACCGTAGACGATCCGTTCCCACAAATCCGCTTCCACGGTTTGCGGCGCCTCATGCTGGTCCGGACCGGGCAGCCGGATCAGCCCTGCTGGATCTGCTGCCTGACATATATACGGGCTATGAGTGGTGACAATGAACTGAATAGCAGGAAAGTGGCGCTTGAGCCATGCACCAATACGCTTCTGCCATGACACATGCAGGTGCGCGTCGACCTCATCGATGATCACAACACCCGGAGCGGTGACAACGGATGTCGTTTCCGCGAACGACGACGTGTCCAGGGAAAGCTCCCCATAAGCCTCGTACAATTGTTTGAGCAGGTCCACGACCAGGGCGACAACGGTGCGGTAGCCGTCACTCATCTCTCGCAGAGGGAACCGACGGCCTTCACTGATCACCCAAAGACCATCAGAGTCGACCGACTCGATCCGGTAGTCATCAGGCAGTAGGCCATCCGCCAGAATCGCCAGCGCGACCTGTTTGAGTTGCTCGGCCCCGGCACGCTTCTCCAGCGAGCGAAGATGCTGTTCGATCAACCAACTTACGCCTTCGGCAAGCGACGCGTCCTCGTGAAACAAGCTCGCCATGCGGGCAACAGGGCCGGATGTCAGCATGAGGCGTTGCGCATCGCCGGTACCGCCGACCAGCCGGCGAAATGGGCCGTACGCCGCACAGAACCAACCACTGGGGTTGTCCTGCCACGGCCCGCGCCTGGCCGCCGTCTTGGCCTTGCTGCTGGAGTTGAACTCACCGAGGGACGGCTGCACAGACCGTTGGAACATACTGCCCTCGAGATCCGGCGCGATCCAACGCAGGCCTGCCCAGAACGGCGTGGCAGGTGGACGGCCGGTCTTGAACTTCTCCCATGCGGGGTCGAACTGCACCAGCACTTCCGCACGGGCTTCCGGGGCTTCTGCCGAGATCCAGTTGTCGAAGTCAGCCACCAGGCTACGAGCCACGGCTGGACCGCCCAGTGCCAGAGCGATACCTCGCAACAGCGTGGTTTTGCCTGATCCGTTGCGGCCCGCCAGTACGGTCCAGCCCGCGAAGCTGCCGTCCGGCCTGCGCAGTTCAAGGTCAACATCGCGTGCACCGTGAAAGCCCTTGATATTCGTCAAGCGCACGCGCGACACGTACACGCCGCCTCCGAGTCTGTCCGCCGATCATTTGGTGGTCCAGGCCGCACACTACCGAGCGCGTTGCGGACCACCCAGGTAAAGGCCATGCGTGTCCCCTGAGTCTTTGACTAGGTTGATCACATGCAGATTCGCAGAGTCCCTGCGGACGAACGCCAGGACTTCCTCCCGTTGGAGTACGCCTTCAACCGCTCGCCACTGCCCGAGGACGAGCGCACGAAGATGTGGGACGAACGGCGTGCCTACGTCGGGGGCAACCTGAATCTCGTCGCCGAGGAGGACGGCGAGATCGTCGCGGAGGGCACGTCGATCCCGATGCGGCAGAACGTCCGCGGCTCGGTGTACCCGATGGCCGGTATCGCGGCCGTGGCCGCTCAGCCGCACGTCCGGCGCAAGGGTCACATCAGGGCTCTGTTGACCGAACTGTTCGGTCAGGTGCGCGACGAAGGGCACGTCCTGACGGCCCTGTACCCGTTCCGGGCGTCGTTCTACGGCAGGTTCGGCTTCGTCGGCGTGCCCAAGGCCCGCACGGCCCGGTTCAGCCCGGCCGACCTCGGCCACCTGCTGCGTGCCGACCTGCCCGGCACCACGGAGTGGCAGCAGATCGGCACCGGTTTCCCGCTCTACCGCGAGTTCCTCGAGCGTCTGCTGCCTCAGCGGCACGGTTTTTCGGTGTTTCCCGACTTCCGGGATGCCGGGCTCCGCGACAAGAACGAGTACTGGCTGCTGACCGCGAAGTCGGGCGACGAGATCATCGGCGCGTCGATGTACCGGATCACGGATCACGGCGAGACGTTGAAGGCGCGGAACATGCTGTACACCAGCCCGTTGGGCCGGGCGCTGCTGCTGCAGTTCTACTCACGCCACGTCGATCACGTCGCCGAGGTCGAGGTCACGGTGGCGCCGGACGAGTTCCCCGAGCTGTGGTCCACGGATTTGGCCGTGCACGTGGAGGCCAGGGTGTCGTTCCCGACCGGTGGCGCACCCATGGGCCGGGTGCTGTCCGTGGAAGCGTTGCAGGGTATGCAGGTCGGCGCGGGCCGCGTGGGCATCGAGATCGTCGACGACGAGTTCATCGCCGGGAAGTACATGCTGGACGGCACATCCGGTCAGCTCGAAGTCACGTCGGGCGATCCGACGGTGACGTTGACCGCGGCGGGTTTCTCCGGCCTGGTCTACGGCGCGCTCTCACCGGAGGACATTGCCGTGCGCGGCTTCGGTTCCGTACCCGCGGAGGCGATTCCGGAGCTGGCCAAGCTGTTCCCGCGGAATGTCCCGTACTTCTTTTCCGAATTCTGATCGCACCAGATGGCTGGCGGCGATCCACGCGAGCTCATGCGAGAGTGGCCCTTGCCCGATCATGCCGGGCAAGGGCCACTGTCAGCAATCAGCGTTACGGAGTAGTGCGATCAGGCCGTTCGGTCACTCGCACCCCGTTGACGATCGGCGCGCCCGCCCGTGACACGAACCGGACGTTGAGCTGACCGTCGTCCACTTGGACGAACTGCGAAGTGGCCAAGGCCGCGAAGCCGCCGACCTCACCGGCGACGTCCAGCGCGGGCGTGACGAGCCTGCCCTCGATGATGACGTCGAACAGCCTGGCGTTCGGGTCGGTCCAGCCGAGCTCGGCGTAGTTCAGCTCGACCTGGTAGACACCCTTCGCCAGCCCGTCGAAGCGGTACTCGTACGCGCCTTCACGCTGGGTCTGGTACTGCGACTGCTCGGACGTTCCGGAGATCGTCTCGGTCGTGCTCACCGGCTTGGACGACTGGCCGAGCCAGCCGAGGCCACCGGTGGAGTACGCCTGATCCGGGCTCCAGGTGTCGCCGAGCGCGTCGACGCCGCCGTCACCACCGGCGTCGAGGCCGATCCGGGCCTTGGGCACGATCACCTTCACCGGGATGGTGATCGTCGACCGCTTGGCCGAGTTGGTCACCAGGAAGATGGTCGCGCCGTGCACGCCCGGCTTGAGGTTGGTCGCGTCGACGCTGACCTCGATCTGCTGCCCCGAACCCGCCGCGAGGATGCCCGTGATGGCACTCTGCGACAGCCACGGGACATCGGCGAAGCTCGGGATCGGGGACTCGACCAGGGTCGCCTTGCTCTTGCCCGCCGACGACTGCGAGATCACCCACAGGTTCCCGGTGTCGTCGAGTTCGAGACCGGCACCGGAGAACGTCGTCGTCGCGTCGGGATCGGGAACCGTGGCCACCTGCGCGCAGGTGTCCGGGTTCACCGCCGCGATCGTGTCGGTCGACGAGTTGGTCGCGACCCACAGCACACCGCGCGGCGAGTACGCCAGACCGGAGATCGCCGTCAGGGCCGCCGCCGGACGGCAGCTGCTGACCAACGCGCCCGGGTCCGGATAGGACAGACCCTTGACCTTGTAGATCGTGCCCTCGTTCCAGCCGCCGATGTAGAACGTGTCATCGTCGGCCCGGTACGCCAGACCACGCTGCGAGATCGAGGTCCACGGGCTGCCGGTGATGCTGCTGACCAGCGCACCGGTCTGCGGGTTGAGGCACTTGATCGCGTTGTCCCCGCCGACGGTGACCTGGCAGAGCAGGTTGCGGCTGGGCACGAACGCCAAGTCGCCCGGCCACCCGCCGAAGCTCGACGGGAAGGTCGCACCGAACGTGCCGTCGGTGCCGTACCGCGCGACCGCGCCCGAGGTCGTCGCGCTCGCGTCGGACACCCACACGTTGCCCGAACTGAAGCCAGCGCCCCAGCCCTTGGTGAGTTCGTTGAGCGGGAACGACTTCAGCGAGTCACCCGGCGACAGCGGCGTCGCCGCCTTGCTGACGTCGGCGGTGTCCAGGCCGACCGTGGTACGGGCGTTCGGGTCGTAGCCCTTCACGCCCTGTGCCTTGGCCTTCGCCACCAAGCCCTTGGCCTGGCTCTCCGGCGCACCGGTCGTGCCGCCGCTGACCTCCTTGAACTCCCAGGTTCCGGCGGCGGACCCGGAGTTGCGGATGGTCACCGTGCGCTTGCGGGTCTCCCCCGCGGGCACGATGACTTCCAGCGCCGTCGGGTTCGCCTCGAAAGCCGGCGTCCGCATGGCGAAGTCCTTGGTCAGGACGGTGCCTTCGGAGCCGACGGTGAGGTTGGCCCGATCGGTCTCGTAGCCACGCTGGCTCGCCACGACGGTGAAGCTGCCCAGCGCGACCTCGGCCTGGAAGAACCCGGTCGAGTCGGAGACCGCGTTCACGGTCTTGCCCGAGCGCTGCAACGCCACCGCGCCACCGGCGATCGGCTGCTTGTCGTTGGCGTCGACGATCGTGCCGCGGACCAGACCGGTGTTCGGCACCCGCGCCGAAATGGCGGTGGTGTCGGCCAGGTGAGCCTTCTTCACCGAGTACGGCAACGCGACCGTGCCGGTCTCGTTCTCCAGGCCGATCGTGGCGCCCGCGCCGGCCTCAGCCGGGTTGGACGGGTCGATGCCCTGGTACTGCAGCTGAAGACGGCCGCCCTCGGTCAGGATCAGCTCGACCGACAGGCGGCTGCCCGCCGCCGACTTCACCGTCACGTTGCGCCATTCCACAGTGAACCGGCGGTTCGGCGCGGCACCTTCGGTCTGCGTGTGCACGCTCGCCTGCGCGTCCACGACCAGGTCGTCCCAGAAGGCGTAGATCGCGCCGTTCGGGGCGGCCGGTGCCGGGATCGTGCCACCAGGCGCACCGACACCCGCGAACGCGAGGTATCCGTCGGTGTGCACGGCTGCGGTCTTGTATGTCTTGCCGTAGAACGTAACCGGGAACGGCAGGGTGACGTTCGCCGACGCGTTGTCACCGGTCAGCGGCAGCGCGGTCGACGCGGCGACCCAGGACGGCGCGACATGCCGTGGGGTGTAGCCGTAGGCGTCCACCTTGGGCTCGAGCGAGAAGTCCGCGGTCACGTTTCCGCTGACGTTGACGCTCTTGCGTTGCGGCTGCAGCCAACGGCCGTAGTCCGCGACAACCTCGTACGTCCCAGCGGGAACGCTGAGCGTGTACGCACCGGCGGGGTCGGTCTTCACCGCGGCCACCGGGGTGTTGGCCACGGAAACCTCGGCTGCGCCGAGTGCCGAGCCGTCCGGAGCCTTGACCACGCCCTTGATCGTGAAGCTCGGCGCGGCGGCCAGGTCGAAGTCGGCCGCGGCCGTCTTGCCTTCCTCCACGACGACCTTCTGCTCCTTGGTCACCAGGCCGAACTTGCTGGCCTTGACCGTGTAACTGCCGACGGGAGCCCGGTCGAGGGTGAACTTGCCGTCCGCCCCAGTGGTCTTGACCACCGTGGCCGGGCCGCTGATCTCGATCTTCACACCGTCGGCCGCCTTGCCGCCGCTGACAACCGTGCCCGCGATGGCACCTGTCGGACCGCGCGGCGCGGACTCGACCGAGGCGAACGCGTCCAGCTTGCCTTCGCCCCAGACGTTGTTGTTCTGCGGGGTGCCACCGCATTGGGCGCTGTCGGTGTCCACGGCGGTCTGGTTCAGCAACGCCTTGGTGGCGTTGATGTCACCCGCGAGGGCGGGGGACGCCGACCAGATGAGTGCGACCACACCGGCCACGTGCGGCGAGGCCATCGATGTCCCGCTGATCGAGCCATAGCTGCCGTTGGCGATGGACGAACGGACCGCGACACCCGGCGCGGCGATGTTCGGCTTGATCAAGCCGCCCACACCCGGACCACGTGACGAGAACGACGCGATGGCGTTGTTGATGTCGAACGCACCGGCCGAATAGGACACGGCGTAGTCACCCGGCGAGCCGGAGCTGTTGCAGCCCAGCGCACCGCTGTTGCCATTGGAGAACGCCGGGAAGATGCCCGCGGCGACCCAGGCGTCCACCGTCGCCTGGTACCACGGGTTGTTGCCGCCACCGCCCCACGAGTTGTTCACGACGTCCGGCGCGAGGTCCGGCCGCGGGTTCTGTCCATTCAGGTCGGTCGGCGCCACCACGAACTGACCGGAGGACAGCAGCGCGGTGTTGGAGCAGCTGCTGGCCTCGCAGCCCTTGGCAGCGATCCACTTGGCATTCGGCGCGACACCGACCTGGTTGGCGCCACCGTCGTCACCGACCATGGTGCCCATCGTGTGCGTACCGTGGTTGTTGTTGTCACACGGAGCGAGCGACGGGTTGCCACAGACCTTGGACGGGTCGTGCCAGTTGTAGTTGTGGTCGAAGGTACCGTCGCCCTTGTTCCCGCGATACTTCCCAACCAGAGCGGGATGCGTGTACTGGACGCCGGTGTCGATGTTGGCCACGACGACGTTCTCGCCCCGAACCGAGAAGTCGCTCCAGACCTTGTTGGCCCGTACCCGGTCGATGTTCCACTCCACCGCGTTGATCTGCGCCAGCTCCTCGGCAGGCGTCGGCTGCGGCAGCTCGTAGAACCGCTCGGGCAGGATCTGCTTGACCTCAGGCCGCGCGGCGATCTCGTCGACCAGCGCGCTGTCCCCAGTCACCTTGATGGTGTTGACGATCCAGAACGGGGTGAACTCCGCACCCCGCGCGGTGAGCAGGTCCCTCAGCCCTGCCTGGGTGCGGTCCGCGTGGGATGTCAACGTGGCGAACACATCCGCGGTCCGCTGGGTGCCCGCCCTGCCGGTCGAGGACACCGCGCTGAGGTTGGCCCGCTCGGCCAGTTCGACGAAGAACGTGATGGAACCGTTCTGTGTCAGTGATTTCGTAACAGCACTGTCAATCTTGGACGCCGGGTTGACCTGTCCGGCCGCCTCAGTACCGCTGTTCGGACCAGCGGAACCCGTTGCGTGACTCGAATAAACGGTCGCAAGGACGAAGGCGAGCACTGCGATCAAAGCCGCTCTGAGTAACCCGCCACTCCGTCTACGCGTGGACATAGCGCTCCTGTCTCGCGGCAATCCGCGAATGGGCCGTGACATTGGGCCGCTCGGCGCAAAGCACGGCCGTCACACCACTTTTCGACCCTCCGAGAAGGACATTCACCCCCATCGATCGCCAAGACGTAACACGGAGGGATCTTTCGGATTGTGTGCAGTCGGATACGCTGCGCTCCATGCCTGACCGTGGCGGACTGATGACATGGCGTGATTCCGTCACGTTTTCCGGCGGAAAAACGAAGTAGCAGGAAAAGAACCAACAAGGGGGTCGCATGCATGACGTCGCAAGCCTGACCGCCACCGAGGAAACCGCCTACCGCGCCCTGCTGCGATTGTCCGCGGCCACCGACCTTGAACTTGCCGACGATCTGGCGATCGATCCCCTGCAAGCGGCGCAACTGCTGCTGTCACTGGAAACCCGGGGCATGGCGACCGTCATGCCCGGCCCGGAAAGGCGGTACAGACCTGCCCCTCCGGACCTTGCTTTCGGCCCGCTCGTGCAGAGCAGAGAACAGGAACTGCGCGAAATCCGGGCCCGGATCACCTTGCTTACCAACGAGTATCGAAGCCGCGCTGACCCATCCGGGTTCGTGGAAGTAGTGCACGGCGGCAAAGCGATCGCACAGCGTATGGACCAGTTGCAGCGCAACGCCCGCAAAGAGGTGCGCGGCCTCGTCAAGCCGCCAGTCGTGGCGATTTCCGCGCGGGACAATGACGCTGAGTACGACGCGCTCGCCGAAGGGGTCCGGTTCCGGGTCATCTACGACCGCGAACTGCTTTTGCTGCCAGGAGATCCGTATGAGGTCTCGGACGCCGTTTCCCGTGGCGAGGAGGCGCGGATCGCGGTCGACCTGCCGCTGAAGCTGGCCATCGGCGATGACGACCTGGCGATCGTCCCGGTGATCGAACCGGAGCCGGCTGACGAGGCCACCGCGATTCTCTTGCACCCCAGCGGCTTGCTGGACGCCTTGATCGCGTTGTTCGAGACGCTCTGGCAGTCCTCGACACCGATCCTGGTCGGCGCCGCCGGCGAGTTGGACGAAGATCACGCCGGTGAGGAGCCGACCGCGGGTGACATGCGGCTGCTTTCGCTACTCCTGGCTGGTCTCACCGATCAGTCGATCGCCGCGCAGCTGGGCCTGAGCACCCGAACGGTGCAACGCCGGTTGCACGACCTGATCAAGATCACCGGCGTCCGTACCCGAATCCAGCTCATCTGGCAAGCCACCAAACGCGGCTGGATCTAGTTCCCGTTTTTCGTTTTTCCCGGCACGTAACGAAACCCGCGTTTTCGACGGTTAGGGGCGTATGCGGCCAAAGTGGAAACCCCTTGCCATCACGCTCGTCTGCGGTCTCGCGCCGCTCGTGGTCATCTCCACGGCCGCGCCGCAGGCATCGGCACTGCCGACCGGGTTCACCGAACAGACCATCTTCCGTAACCTGGAACAGCCGATGTCGGTGGACTTCAGCGAGGACGGCCGCGTCTTCGTCGCCGAGAAAAGCGGTGTCATCAAGGTGTTCGACGGCCTCGGCGACTCGACGCCGAGCGTGTTCGCCGACATGCGCACGAAGGTCTACAACGAACTCGACCGCGGCATGATGGGTCTCGCGCTGTCGCCAAGCTTTCCGAACGATCCGTCGGTGTATGTGCTTTACGCACACGACGCCTCGATCGGTGCAACAGCACCGCGATGGGGTACGCCAAATGCCACCAGTGACTCGTGTCCCAACCCGCCCGGCGCGACCGGCGACGGTTGCGTGATTTCGGGCCGTTTGTCCAGATTGGATGCGTCGGGTGCCGAGCATGTCCTGATCGAGGACTGGTGCCAGCAGTTCCCGAGCCACTCGGTCGGTGACCTGAAGTTCGGGCCGGACGGCTACCTCTACGCCAGCGCCGGTGACGGCGCGAGTTTCAACTGGGCGGACTACGGACAGGCCGGAATCCCGAAGAACCCGTGCGGTGACCCGCCTGTTCCGGTGGGCGGTACGCAGACCGCGCCGACCGCTGAAGGCGGCGCGTTGCGCTCGCAGGACTACCAGACCATGAGCGACCCCATGGGGCTCGACGGCACCGTCATCCGGATCGACCCGGCCACGGGTCAAGGCGCTCCCGGCAACCCGATGATCAGCAGCCCCGACGCGAACGCGCGTCGCGTTGTGGCGGCCGGGTTGCGTAACCCGTTCCGGTTCGCGTTCCGGCCGGGGACGAGCGAGATCTACGCCGGGGACGTCGGCTGGGGAACCTGGGAGGAGATCAACCGGATCACCAACCCGATCGACGGCTCGGTCGACAACTTCGGCTGGCCGTGCATGGAAGGCAACCAGCGGTCCGGCGGGTACAACTTCGGTCTGACGATGTGCGAACGGATCTACAGCGGAGCTGTGCCCAACACTCCCCCGCACTACACGTACAACCATGGCGATCCCGTCGTGCCAGGGGACGGATGTGAAACCTCGACCGGCTCCGCGGTTTCCGGTGCGGCCTTCTACAACGGTGACTCGTATCCCGCGCAGTACAAGGGCGCGTTGTTCTTCGCCGACTACAGCAGGCGCTGCATCTGGGCGATGTTCCCGGGAGCGGGCGGCGTGCCGGACCCGGCCACCCGGATCGCCTTCAAGAACAACGCTTTCCCGGTGGACCTGAAGATCGGGCCGAACGGTGACCTGTTCTATGTGGACATCGCGGCGGGCGAGGTTCGGCGGTTCCGGTACAACTCCGGCAACCAGCCTCCGGTCGCCGCGATCACGGCCACGCCCACGCAAGGAAACCTGCCTTTGACGGTGTCGTTCAACGCGTCGGCGTCGAACGATCCCGAAGGTTCCGCGTTGTCGTACGCGTGGGACCTGGACGGCGACGGGAACTTCAACGACGGCACCGGCGCCACGATCTCCCGCACCTACACAACCGCCAAGGTGTACAACGTCTCCGTGCGGGTCAGCGATCCTGCCGGATTGAACGACGTCGCCTCGAAACGGATCTTCGCCGGGACAACCCCGCCCAACGTGACCATCAATACGCCTGTCACGTCCTGGGCGGTCGGGGACACGGTCAACTTCAGCGGGACCGCGGTGGATCCTGAGGAAGGCGCTCTGCCCGCCTCGGCCATGACCTGGCAAGTGGTTCTGCACCACTGCCCGACGATCGACAACTGTCACCAGCACCAGCTGACGAGCTTCCCTGGCGTGTCCAGTGGCAGTTTCCCCGCACCCGATCACGAGTATCCGGCTTACCTGGAGCTGCGGCTGACCGCGACGGACCGGACCGGCGCGGTGACCACGGCGAGCAAGCGCTTGGATCCTCGCGTCAGCACGTTGACGATCGAGACGAACCCGCCCGGCTTGACGGCTTCGGTGAGTGGCAAGTCCGGACCGACTCCGTTCACCCTGCAAGGAATTCACGGATCCCGGTTGTCGCTGTCCGCCGCACAGACCCAGGTCGCCGGCGTGGACACGTACGAGTTCCAGAACTGGGCCCACGGTGGGCCACGAGTCCAGGACATCTTCGTGGGGACAACGGATACCACCTATCGGGCCAACTTCGCCCGGGTCTCCGGTGGCGATCCTTCCCTTGTCGCGGCCTACAGCTTCGACGACGGCGGCGGGTCCGCGTTGGTCGACCGGACCGGCAAGGGACACAACGGGGTCATCTCCGGCGCCGCCTGGGCCGGTGGCCACACCGGTGGAGCACTGTCCTTCGACGGTGTCGACGACCTGGTGACCATCACGGACGCCCCGGACCTGCGGTTGACCAACGCGATGACGTTGGAGGCGTGGGTCAGGCCTTCCGCGGTGACCGACTGGCGGACGGTGATCCTGAAGGAGCGTCCGGACAATCTGTCCTACGGCCTCTATTCCTCAGGGCCGGGCTACGCATCGTCCTGGTTCACGAGTTCTGGCGGGGACCGGTTCGTCAACGGGCCCACATTGCCCGCCAACGCGTGGTCGCATCTCACGGCGACCTATGACGGAACGACTTTGCGGCTGTACGTGAACGGGGAACAGGTCGCCACCGCTCCGGCCGCCGGTCCGATGATCACGTCGACGTCGCCGTTGCGACTGGGCGGAAACCTGTTGTGGAACGAGTATTTCGCCGGGCAGATCGATGACGTCCGGATCTACAACCGGGCACTGTCCGCGGCTGAGGTCCTGGCCAACAAGGACGTTCCCGTTTCCGGTGACGGGGTTCCGCCGACGGCACCCGCGGGCCTGACCGCCACGGGCGGAGTTGGGACTGTGGCGCTGTCGTGGGCCGCGTCGACGGACAACGTTGGGGTTTCCGGGTATGACGTGCACCGGTTCACCAACCCGGTGTCCGTTCCCAGCCCTGCCAACAAGGTCGCAACGGTGACTGCGACCAACTTCACGGACACCGGGCTGGCCGCGGGGACGTACTACTACCGCGTCATCGCCCGTGACACCTCGGGGAACTCTTCGGCTGCTTCGAACCAGGCTTCCGCCGCGGTCACTGGCGACTCCACTCCGCCTACTGTCTCGGTCACGGCTCCCGCGAACGGGGCAACCGTTGCCGGGACGGTGAATGTGACGGCCAACGCGTCGGATGCCGGTGGTGTTGCTGGCGTGCAGTTCCGGGTTGATGGTGTCAATGTCGGGGCTGAGGACACCGTGGCCCCGTACTCGCTCAGTTGGAACAGCGGGTCCGTGGGCAACGGTTCGCATCAGATCACCGCGGTGGCCCGGGATGCTGTCGGGAACACGGCTACTTCGGCCGCGGTTTCGGTGACGGTCAACAACGTTGGACCTCCTCCGCCAATTGCCGCGTACAACTTCAACGAGGGCTCCGGTTCTGTGTTGAATGACCGGACTGGCAACGGGCATCACGGCGCGATCTCCGGGACCTCTTGGGGCACCGGGAATACCGGCGGGGCACTGTCGTTCGACGGTGTCGACGACCTGGTGACCATTGAGGACTCGAACCTCCTCGACCTGACCAACGGGATGACACTTGAGGCTTGGGTTCGTCCGTCTTCGGTCGGGGCCGCTTGGCGCACGGTGTTGTTGAAGGAACGGCCTGACGGTCTGTCGTATGGGCTTTACAGCGACAACGCGGGTTCTCGTCCTGCGGGATGGCTGCGGGTCGGCGCGGATGACCGGTTTGTTGACGGTACGGCGGCTGTGCCCGCCAACACGTGGACTCACCTTGCCTTGACGTATGACGGTACGAACCTTCGGTTGTACGTCAACGGAACTCAGGTTGCGACGGCGCCTAGTGCCGGCGGCATGGTCACGTCCGGGAATCCACTTCGGATCGGCGGAAACCTGATTTGGGGTGAGTACTTCTCCGGGTTGATCGATGACGTCCGGATTTACAACCGGGCGCTCTCGGCTGCCGAGATCGCCAGCGATCGGACCACCCCGGTGTCCTAGACCACCAGCGAAGTGAGGCGCGATGGCCATACGGCTGTCGCGCCTCACGCTTTCCTAGGTCAGCATCGCCTCGCAACTGCGCACAACTATCCTCGCCGCATCACGTTCCGCGCTGCCCAGCATCGGGTTCTCCGACTGCTCACGCCACCGGGCCAGCGCGTCGTAGATCGCGTTCTGCACCTCGGCCTGCGTAGCCTCGCGATCAAAACCCAAGCGGGCATCCAAATCCGTGCCGTAACCACCGATCAACCGCTGGGCCTCGGCACCGAGCTCCTCCGGCAGACGGGTTCGCCCGGACAACAACCCACCAAGCAGCCGCAACTCGTGGAACTCATGCGCCCCCGCAAGGACTCGCTCCACCTCAGTCACCAGCTTCGCCGCGCCCGGCCGAGGCTCCATCCGCAGCACCACGTCCAACCCCAACAACGCGGACCGGGCCTTCAAAACCTCGCGGCGGTCCACGAACAACCGGCCAATCGAGTCCCGAAGCTCATTCAACCCGCTCCGCTGCACCAACTCCGACGCCAGCTTGTTCCGGTTGTCAGCGCCTTGCCTGATCAACGTCAACGACAAGCGAATCCCGAAAATCCCCAGACGATCCGCCAACTCGCGACGGGTCGACGCCGACAACATGTGCTCAGCCCGCGTGAACCTGTCCGCCGACAGCAACAATTCCTCTGTCTGCGCACGCGGAGCAGTCGCCAACGCCACCAAAGACTGGTATTCCTCATCCGGCATTGTCCGGCCCGCTTGGCCGATCAACCCCGACACCGCCACGACGTTCTGGCACAAGCCACGCACCCGGGCATCACGCCGATACCTGCGCGCGATCTGCTTGGCCGTGGTCAATGCGTCGATCTTGCCGCCGCCGACCTCGTCGGCACGGGACAACAGCATGATTCCGTTCACGGGAGCCGCGCGGGCGACCGGATGGTCCTGTGTGGACTGCAAGAACCTTATGTCCATTACGTGCACTTGGGGCGTCACGTACAACAACGCGTCGGCTTCCGCCGCAATCTGCTCCGAGATCTCGTCGGCGATCGGCGGTGTGTCGATCAGGGTCGCGTCACGCAACACCCGCGCCGGCCAGTCGACCACGATCCGGTTGACGCCACCGGATTCGAACTGGCTCAGGTCGATGTCCATCCTGCGGCCCATCCGGCCGATCGGCGGCTCCACCGGCGGTCCGTGTCGCATGTAGACCGTCGCTCTTGGCTGCGGGCCGTCCTGGTACCAGGTGAAGACCGGGCCGTCCACTTCCAGCGGGGCGACTTCGTCCCCGACGACCGCGTTCACCACCGTCGACTTCCCGCCGCCGGGCCGCCCGGCCACCGCGATCCGCAGTGGCGAGTCGAACCTGGTGATGTGGTGACGCAGCCAGTTCGTTGCTCGTGGGCTGTCCTGGTAAAGCCGCAGTGCCTCGTGCAGGATCGCCCAGACCGCCTCGTCGACGGTACTCCTCACGCGGAGATCTCCAATGGGTTCCTCGACGCGGGCAGTGCCCCCGCTATCCGGGTCATCTGCCCGTGCAATTCCTTCAACTGCGCCAACGCCTGCCGCAGCTCCTGGTCCCGGCGCTGCCGGGCCGCCACTTCCACCTGCGCCGACTTCTGCGCCGCGGCTGCCGCGTCCGCCAGTCCCTGCTGCAGTTGCTCCGCCAGCTCCGCGAAGTGGTCACGCAGCCCCCGCTGGATCCGGCGGGCGGCGTCCTTGCAGTCCTTGGAGAACCTCAGGAAGAAGTCGTCCACGTGCCGCTGGGCCGCCGTTTTCGCCGCCTGCTGGCGCCTCTTGAGCCGAGCTTCACCGTCTTCCCCGATCCCCTTCGCACCCAGCGCCAGACCGGCACCGATCGAGATCGGGTTCAGCAGGGGCAGTCCGGCCAGGCTGGTGATCAGACCGAACATCAGCACACCGCCGTACGAACCACGCATACCGCTGAAAACCTTCTGGCCCACCGTGAAGGCTTCCAGCTTCGGCCGGTTCGGGTCACCGGGGTCCAGGTCCGCGTCCGCCGGGATCACGCTGTCCGGCAACAGGTCCGTGCGCTCCGGGAAGCACTCCGCCACCCGGTCGGCCACCCACCACGACCGTTCCACCAGCCAGTTGAAGTTCGTCTGGGCCGCTTCGGTCAGGTTCTCATTCAGCCATTCCTCGAACTGGTCCCAGGTTTTCGCCGGATCCGCCTCGTCGTAGGCGTTGTCCACTTCCCGCAGGATCTTGCGGGTCCGGTCGCGCAGGTCGTACTCGAGGTCGGCGACCAGGTCGGCCATCTCGTCGGCCAGCACGTTCTGCCACTTGGTCGACCGGCGCCGCAGGTCCGCCATCTTCTTCTGGGCGTCCATGTACTCCGCGACCGCGGGCGAATTGCGGTCGTCCGGCCGCGCGGCGAGTTCCTTGTTGACCTGGCCGACGAGCTCCGCCAGGACCGTGCCCGTCATCGCGGCGAAGTTCTGGCGCGCCGACGGGTTCGACGCGACCGGCAGCACGTCCGTCCGCAGCCGCTGGATCAAGTCGGGGAAGCCGGACTCCGCGTTCAGCGCCTCGTCGTCGTTGGCCACCGCGCGCAGCCGCAGCGCCGAGGACACCGGCACCACCGAGGCCTGGAGTCCCGCGTTGGCAAGGTGTTCCCGGTTGCGCTCGGCCACCTGCCGCCAGCGCGACGTCAGATCGATCTTCGTCAGCGCCACCAGGATCGTCGGGCACAACCGGTGAACCTGGCGCAGCAACTCGAGTTCCGTCGCGGACAGCTCCTGCGACGCGTCTGAGGCCAGCAGCACCGCGTCGGCTCCGCTGAGCGCCGCGAAGGTGTTCTGCGCGCGCATCTGGTGCAGATTGCCCACCGCGGGCGTATCGATGATCACGAGCCCGGCCGCGAGGATCTGGCGCGGGATCCGGACTTCGGTCATCACCGGGTCGCCGCCGCGGTTGGTCGCCTGGTCGACCGGGATCGGCATGCGCTGTGGTTCCGCGCCCTGGCCGTCGTGCAGCAACTGCGCGGCCGCTGGTTTCTCGGCGTAGCGCACGATTGTCGGGGCGACGGTCGTCACGTCGTCGCCGACCGCGCACACCGAAGCGCTCACCAAGCCGTTCACCAGCTGGCTTTTGCCTTGGTTCGCCTCGCCGATCACCATCACCCTGATCTGCGGGTCGAGCAGCTGGGCCCGTTTGGCCCGCAGGCGCTCGGCCAGGTCAGGTCTGTGGTGGACGACGGATGCCCCGATGGTCTGGTCCAGCACCTCGAGCCAGGTCGCCGCAGTCACCCGAACAGTGTGCCCTGCTCGACCGATCGGGTGAAGACCATCGGCGGCAAAAGAAGCCGGAGGCCGGGTCCGCCCCCCGAGGGAGAACCCGGCCTCCGGCCGCTTGAGCTGGGCTCTTTACAGCAGGCCCAGGTCCGGGACGACGTTGTGGACAACGTCGGTGACCGGGTTGTCGTTGATCACATTGCCGAGACCGGTCTGGCCGACCACGTCGCCGACGACGTTGTGGCCACTGGCGTCGCCGCCGACGACCGGCAGGTTCGACACCACGTCGGAGACGACCGGCACGTTGACCGACGGCAGGTCCACCGGCAGGTTGACCGGCAGCTCGGGCAGCAGGCCGCCGACGTTCGGCAGGTGGTCGCCGAACGCGGGCAGGTCGTGGACGACGTCGGTCGGAACGGCGCTCTGGACGTCGCTGACCACGCTGGTGACACCGTCGGTGGGCAGGCTGTCGACCGCGGCGGGCGCGCTGGCCGGCAGCGGCAGGTCGACCGGCAGGTCCACGGGCAGCTCCGGCACCGGCAGGTCGCTGAGCGGCAGCTGCGGCAGGCCCGGGATGGCAGGCAGCGCGGGCACGGCGCCGAGCAGCGCACCGGTGACCGCGGTCGGGTCGGACAGACCCTTGCCCGCGATGTCGGTGACGTTGCCGGACAGGCCGGGCACGATCTCCTGGTTGAGGGCGATGCCGTCAGTCGTGGTCAGGCTGATGTCCTTGTCCAGCGGGCCCTCGATCGAGATGCCGCCGTAGGCCAGGCCGCCGGCGTCGCCGTCGATCAGGTGCGCACCGGCCTCGACGTTGCCGAACGGCGTGAAGACACCGGCGTTCGCGGACACGCTGTCCAGCCCGGCGTTGACCTCGCCGCCGACGCCGAAGTCACCCACCGGGGTGCCCTGGCCGGCCTGGTAGCCCAGACGGGCACCCTCAAGGGAGGCGTCGAGGTCGCCAACGGCGCCGGTCGCGCCCAGCGGGGACTCCGCACCGAGGTGGGCCCAGCCACCGTCGGCACCGGCCTCGCCGTCCAGGGTCACGCCGCTGGTCAGGCTGTCCAGGCTGGGGACACTCGGCAGGCTGGGCAGGCCGCCGAGCGCGTCGAGGCCGGACACGTCGCCGACGCCGCCGAGGCCGTTGAGCGCGGGCAGGTCACCGACGCCGGTCGGAACCAGGTCGGTCACCAGCGGAAGGACGTCGTTCACGTCGGCCGGGGTGATGTCGGTCAGGCCGACCTTGTCCAAGCAGCCCTGCGGGTCCAGCTCGAACGCCTTCATCGCGTCGGCGTTGTTGAGCAGGTTCAGGCAGAAGTCGTGCAGGGTGGTGGGCTCCGCGGAACCACCAGCCGACGCCTCGGCGCCGGGAGCGGTCACGGTCGCCTCGGCCTCCGGAGCGGGGGCGGGGGTCGGCTGAGGGGCCTCGTCGCGAACCAAGGGAATCTCTCCTAAAGGGGTACAGGGGGCAACAACCGGGCAGTTCGCCGGTGATCTCGATCCGACGGTGCGGCACCCGGGGCCAGCCAGTACATGGGTACTGCAGGCCTTCGACACCGGTTTTTCGGCGGTCACCAACGCTGCTCGTTCCACTCACCGAGGCCGACGTCGCTGTCGATCTTGGTCAGTGGGCCAGGCCATGGCTGCCCGGCGATGCCCCAGAAAGTTATGACCCGGACCCCACCCCCGGCATCGGGGATCACTCCGAGTCATCACCGCCCACGACTAGGGTTAAGCCAATTCCCCCATTAGGGGCATTAGGGTGTCCCCCTATGAGTTCCGATCCGATTCACCGCCGCGGATGCGGGGTTGGTATGAAGATGTGACCCATCCGGGGGTAACCCGGACGGGGGCCCGATCGATCTAGTACGGAAGGCACTCCTGCATGCCATACGTCTTGGGGATCGACGTTGGCACCTGCCGCACCGCGGCCGCGCTCTGCCGTCAGAACGGCTCTACCTGGGGCGACGCCGAGGCTGTGCAGCTCGGCGAGCGCACCGCCACCGCGCCGACGGTGGTGTACTTCGCGGCTGATGGCACGGTGGTCGTCGGCGACGCGGCCGACCGCAACGCGGCCAGCGACCCCGCCAACGCCGCGCGCGATTTCGCCAGGCGGATCGGCGACGAAGTCCCCCTGATGGTCGGGCGCGAGGTCTGCACGGCCGAGACGCTCGCCGCCGTGCTGATCACCTGGGCGGTCAACGAGGCGTCGACCGCGGAGGGCGAACCCCCTAAACACGTGGTGGTCACCCACCCCGCGGACTGGGGAAACCACCGCAGGCGCCTGCTGCACCGCGCACTGCGCCAGACCAACCTCGACAACGTCACCCTGCTGCCCGAACCCGTCGCCATCGGCGAGAACCACGCCGCCGCGGAGGACGTGCAGCCGGGCGACGCGCTGGGCGTCTACGACCTTGGCGCGTCCGGCCTCGCGGTTGCCGTGGTCCGCCGCTCCCAGGTCGGGACGTTCGACGTGCTCAGCTCCGCGGAGAGCGTCGACTCCAACGGCGGCTACAGCTTCGACGACGTGGTCTTCGAGTACGTGCGCAACCAAGGCGGCGGGATCGACCCCGCCGACCCGGACGCGTGGCCGAAGCTCGGCAGGCTGCGTCAGGAATGCGTCGCCGCCAAGGAGTTCCTGTCGGCCAGCACCGAGGCCACAGTCCGGGAAGTGCTGCTGACCAGGGCAGAGTTCGAGGAGATGATCCGCACCTCGGTCCAGGCGGGCATCGAGGAGCTGCTGCGGATCATCCGGCCGGCCACCGACCTGAAAACGGTCGTGGTCACCGGCGGCAGCGCACGGATTCCGCTGGTCAGCGAGCTCGTCAAGGCCGAAGTGCCCACTCGGACCGTGATCGCACCGGAGCCTGAACTCGCGTGCGCCCGCGGCGCGGCGATCGTGGCCAGCCGTCTCGCGCCTGCCCCGCAGGCCGCGCCGGCACCCGTGACCTCGTCAGACGAGGCACCCCCATCACCGCCACGACCACACATCGAGGTCACGCCGCTGGAGCTGCCCGCGCCGCGCAAGGCGATGCGGGCCTTGACCGGAAAACCTAAGCTCGTCGGCGGAGTCAGCGCGCTGGTGCTGGCCGCGGGCGTCGGTCTGACGTTCTACATGCGCGGCGAGGATCCCCCGAAACCGCCGGAACCCGGGTCCTCAGCGGTCGCGCCGGTCAACAACAGCAAGCCGACCCCCTTGTCGAGCCCGGCCGTCACTCCGACCGCCACCCCCAGCCAGCCGCCTTCTTCCACGTCGTCGTCGAAGAAGTCCAGCGCTACCAAGTCATCCACTGCCACCAAGACAGGCGAGGCCGGCCGTTGAGCCAACGAACAGCGACCCGAGCACGAACCACAACCGTCATGGACGAGGCGGCGAAGAGAGTGCTGGACGCGACCGAGGCCGACCCCATGGCGCCGGTGGCGCTCGCGGTCATCGCCCCGGGCGGCTATGGCAAAACCACTGTTCTCAAGGCTTTCCGGCGCGTGTACGAGAACGCCGGCGTCCGCGTGACCGACCGTCCTGGGGATCCTGAGGCGGCCGTGATCATCGACGACGCCCACAAGCGGCCCGCCGCCCGCTTGCGGGAACTCGCCGAAGCGGACGTGCGGCGGCTGATCATCGCGTTGCGGCCGTGGCCCCGCTCGACCGAGCTGAGCGAGCTCACCCGGACGCTCGGGCAGACCGTGATGCTCACGCCGATGGACCGCGCTCAAGTTCGTTCGCATGCGTCCGGCGCATTCGGCGCGGCGCCCGCGGCTGAACTCGTGGAGTTCCTGTTCAAGCAGACCGGCGGTGTTCCGGCGTACGTGGATCGTCTCGTGTCGGCGATGTCGTCACGGCCCGTGACCGAAGTGCCGGACGCGGCCCTGGCGGCGTTCCGCTACGACCTGGACCTCCTCGAGCCGGACATCCTGCAGTACGTGCTGGCCGCGCAGGCCGGGGCCGGGCTGCGGACCGACCTGCTGGCGAGCCTGCTCGGCCGGGATGCCAACGATGTCGTCACCGTCATGGAGGCGG
Organism: Rhodococcus rhodnii; assembly: GCA_000720375.1. GTDB lineage: Bacteria > Actinomycetota > Actinomycetes > Mycobacteriales > Pseudonocardiaceae > Kibdelosporangium. The sequence goes on from JOAA01000010.1 coordinate 264,888, forward strand.
CCCGGGCGACCGGACTGCTCGGGCACGACGGCACCCTGCTGCCGATCTGCCACCGGGCGATCCGCGCGGTGATCCCCGCCGAGCGAGCCCTGGCCGTACGGCAACGGCTCGCGGAGTTGTTGCTGGAGCGCGGTGAATCCGTGCTGCCGTTGGCTCGCTCGCTGCTCGGCAGCGGTGTCGGAGGTGCCGGTGTCGCGGCCGCTTTCAACGCCGCCGCGCGTGAGTCGCTGACCGAGGATCCAGCGTTGTCGGCGAAGTTGTTCGCCGCGGCCGTGTCCGCCGGACGCCCCGTGGCGCAGTGCGCCGCCGGTTGGGCGCACGCTTCCGCGCTGGCCGGCGACCTCGATTCCGCGATGCGCCTTGCTGACCAGGCTATTTCCGGTTCGGAGGACAAGGCGAACGGCGCACGAGTCGCGGCGACGGCGCTGGCGCACCGTGGCCAGCTCGGCCGGAGCGCTGAGCTGTACCAATGGTCCGGTGACACGTCGTTCGCCGCGATCGGCCTGATCGGAACCGGCCAGCTGGTCGACGTCTCCGTACCGGACGGCCTCCCGACGCTGCTGTCCGGCGCGGCTTCCCTGATGGCGCAAGGAGTTCGTGAGTCGGTCTGCGGTTCTCCGGTCGACGCACTGTCCTCATTGGTCCGCGCGGCCGGGTTGCTCGAGCCTGCCGGGCGCGGAGTCCTGTTGCCCGACAGTCCCGCCGCGCTTGCCGCGTTGGTCGGATTGCACTGCGGTGAACTGGGCGTTGCCGAGTCCGTACTCGACCGGGCCGTGCAGTCGAACATGGGCGGGCCGTTGCTGGCCACACGGCATCGGTTGCTGCAGGCGTGGATCTGCATGATCCGTGGCCAACTGTCCGCTGCCGCCGAGCATCTGGCCGAGACGCGGCCTCGCGAGCCACGGGACTGGCTGTTCGCCGTGGCCCTCGAGGTCGGTCTGGCGCGACGCAGCAGCGACGTGCAGGCGTTGCGCCGGATCTGGGCGCAGGCCTGCGAAGCCGTTGTGCGGCACCCAGTCGACCTGTTCACGATCCTGCCGCTCGGCGAATTCGTCGTGGCCGCGGCGAAGTTGAGCGACCAGGCCCGCCTCGGTCCGCATCTGCGGGAGGCGTACGCCCTGACCGCGCAACTCGGTGATCCGGAACTGTGGACAACGACGTTGCACTGGGGCGGCCTGCACGCCGCGATCGTCGCCGAACAGCCTTCCGAGGCCGCGGATCACGTCGCCGCGCTTGCCAAGAACCACAGCCGGTTCGGGCGCGCGTTGGGCGAGGCCGCCCAGTGCTGGCTCGACATCGTGTCAGGCAAGGTGGACCCGGTCCGCGCCGAAGCCGCCGCCCGTGGCCTGCACGACATGGGCCTGGTGTGGGACGGCTCGCGGCTGGCCGGTCAGGCCGCGATCCGGACGTCCGACCGCAAGGCAATGGTGACCTTGCTGGACTGCGCGCGTGAACTGCAGGGCAAGCAAGCCGTGGCCGACCCGGCCCCGGCCACCGCGAGCCCGTTGAGCGAACGTGAGCAGGAAGTCGCCGCGCTGGTGCTGCAGGGGATGACGTACAAGCAGGTCGGCGACCAGCTGTTCATCTCGGCCAAGACGGTGGAACACCACATGGCCCGGATGCGGCAGCGCCTCGGCGCCAGCAGCCGAAGCGAACTGCTGACCCAGCTGCGCGCGCTGACGTCCCGGAACTAGTGTTTCGGGCATCTGGCGGCCGGGTCGTAACCCGACTGCTGCCAGCGGCGGGCGCACTCCTGGCAGTTCTCTGACGACGTCACCAATGACCTGGGCGGAACATGCCTCGTCCGGACGGTCAGCTGGACCAAGCGCAAGATCGCTTTCACCGAAAGCATTCAGCACGATAACAGCAACCCTACGGGCGGCCGTTGACAGCCGGTGTCGCCGTCTGGTGACGTCCCATGACATGGGTATATCCGGAAAACTGGCCGCACTGACCGCGGCCGGACTGCTGTTGTCGGGCTTACCTGCACTTGCCGCCGGGGATTTGCCGCGCACGGGCTTCGAGCTGTCCAACGGCGCCCGGTGGACCACGATGGCCGAGGAACACCGGCTGCTGGCGCAGCTTGGCCGCAAGGTGAACGTCAGCAAGATCGGCACGACCGTGCAGGGCCGTCCGATCCACCTGGTGCGGGCCGGCCGAGGCGGGCCGACGACGGTGTTGTTCTTGTGCTCGCAGCACGGCGACGAACCCGCCGGGCGGGAGGCGTGCCTGATCAAGATCCGGGACCTGGCCTACGGCAAGGACTCCGTGCCGCCGGGAACCACGCTTTTGTTCGTACCCAACGCGAACCCCGACGGGCGTGAAGCCGATACCCGCGGCAACGCCAACGGCGTCGACATCAACCGAGACCACATCGCCCTGGAAACCCCCGAGGGCCGGACGTTCGCGCGGGTGATCCGGGACCACAAGCCGGACATCGTGCACGACCTGCACGAGTTCGGTCCGCGGCCGTTGGTGTACGACAAGGACGTGCTGTGGCTGTGGCCGCGGAACCTGAACGTGCACAAGAAGGTGCATGACGAGTCCGAGGTGCTGTCCCGGTCGTACATTCGCCCGGCCGTGGAGTCGCGCGGGTTGACGAGTGGTGTGTACGGATTCTTGATCGACCCCGTGACCGGTGAGCCGACCGAGCAGATCGCCGGTGACGGGCAGGAGCGGATCCTGCGCAACACCACGGGTTTGAAGCATGCGCTGGGCTTGCTCGTGGAGACGAACGTGGATCCCAACCCCGGTGAGGACGTGCCCGCAGCCGCCCGGCGCCGCGTCGTTTCCCAGCAGTACGCGGTTGACGGGACTCTGAAGCTGGTCGTCGAGCGCCGCGTTCAACTGGAGACCGCGACCACGGTGAGCCGGTTGACCGCGCCTTTCCAGCGTGGTCCGATCTTCTTCGGTGGCGCGGACAATGAGGCTCCGCCTGCCGGTGAGGTTGAGCCGAACCCGCCTTGCGGGTATCGGTTGACTTCCGCTCAGTACACGCAGGTGGCGGAGAAGTTGGCTTTGCACGGCGTGGATTCTCGGCGTGACGGGGACGGCAGGCTCGTGCCTTTGGCCCAGCAGGCCCGGCCGCTGATCCCGCTGCTGCTCGATGCTCGCGCGGACTTCGAGTTGGTCGCGGGCACGCCAGTCGCCCGCTGCTGATGGTTCGCCTCCAATGTGGCGTTGGGGGCATGCCACGCCACCAATGCCACGTTGGAGGGACATGGCTGGCTTCGGTCGCCTTTCGCGTCGTCCCAGGGCCTATAAGCGGTGGTCGGGGCGGTCCGCGCACTCGATGTGGCATGGGAGCAAGGTTGCTGGGCTTGCCGGCTCGCCAACGCCTCGCCCCAAGGCGGTGTTCGGAGCACCTGGCTGCCGGTTCGTGGCTTGATCTGGAGCGTCCCGTGCTTTCCCAAGGCGACAGGGGCGTCCCGCAAACCGGCATGGGGACAAGGCCACCGACCTCCCACCCCACCAACACCCCAGAATGACTACCGAAACCCCGCCCACAAACCAGCGATCAGACCACACAGCTGCCAGTGGGCAGAATCCCGCCGGCAGACTACCGGCCGCCACCGACAAAAACCCGTTCCCGAACCGAGCACCCCCCGATGACCCAAAGTACCGGGCAGGTGTGACAGGAAAAGGGTGGGTGGTCGCGCTCACACGGCCACCCACCCGGACTGGCCTGGGGGTTTGATGTCCTTGTGGATAATTCTGGGGATGTGCTGGTGAGTCGTGAACGGGTGCCCGGCGAAGTCTGGGTGTTGGTGTCGGCGTGCTTCCTTGTGGCCATTGGGTTCGGGATGATGGCGCCGGTCGTTCCCGCTTTCGCGACCACTTTCGGCGTCGGGGTCACCGCCGCTTCCTTTGTCGTCAGCGCTTTCGCGATCGTCCGGCTCGCGTTCGCCCCCGCGAGCGGCAAGCTGATCTCCCGGTTGGCCGAGCGGCCCGTTCTGTTGTGGGGCTTGGCGATCAATGCCGTCGCCACTGGCGCGTGCGGGTGGGCGCAGACGTACTGGCAGCTGCTCGCGTTCCGGTCGATCGCAGGCATCGGATCGGTGATGTTCACGGTCGCGGGCGTCGGGCTGATTCTCCGGTTGAGCCCGGTTGGGTTGCGGGGGCGGGTTTCCGGTTTGTGGTCGACGAGCTTCCTGTTGGGCAACATGGCGGGCCCGCTGGTCGGCGGCGTGTTCGCGGGTGAGTCGATCCGGCTGCCGTTCATCATCTACGGCTCCGGCACGATGCTCGCCGCCGTCGTGATCTGGTTGCTGCTCAAGCAATCCGGCGAGAAGAGCGGATCGGACCGGCGCGACCAGCCGGAATTCAAGGTGCGGCAGGCACTGCGGCACAAGGCGTACCGTTCTTCCCTGGCGTCGGCCTTCGCGGTCGGCTGGGTCTCCTTCGGCGTCCGGTTCTCCCTCATCCCGTTGTTCGTGGCCGGAGTGCTGCACGAGTCCAGCACCGCTGCGGGCATCGGGTTGTCGATCTACGCCGTCGGCACCGCGTCCGTCCTGCTCATCTCGGGCCGGATCGCCGATCTGCGCGGGCGTAAACCGGTTGTGCTGACCGGGTTGGCGATCCTCACGGTCGGGTCGCTGCTGCTGGCGTTCACGTCGTCACTGCCGATGTTCTACGTCGCTTCGCTCGTCGCGGGCATCGGATCGGGCATGATCAGCCCGGCGCAGACGGCGACCGTCGCCGATCTGATCGGCACCAATGTCCGTGGCGGCCCGGTGCTGGCGTTCTACCAGATGACCATGGACCTCGGCGCCATCGTCGGGCCGCTGCTGGCAGGCGTGGTCGCCGACTTCTGGTCCTACCAGGCCGCTTTCACCATGTCCGCGATCATCTCCGTGCTGGCGCTCGGCTTCTGGATTCTTGCCCCGGAAACGCTTGTGGGCGGCCGGAAAAGGCCGCCCACACCCGCACCCGCGGTAACTCAGGCGACGCCGGGGTCCGAGGTCTGCGGACCGGCCGCCGACACGTCGTCCAGCTGATACTTCCTGGTCGCCTCGACCACCTTGGCCTTGTCGATCTCGCCGCGGCGGGCCAGCGCGGCCAGCACACCCACGACGATCGACTCGGCGTCCACCAGGAAGTGCCGTCGCGCGGCCGGGCGGGTGTCGGAGAAACCGAACCCGTCCGTGCCGAGGCTGACCATGTCGCCGGGCACCCACGGCCGGATCAGGTCCGGAACCGCACGCATCCAGTCCGACACCGCCACGACCGGGCCCTCGGTCTCCGAGAGCACCGACGTCACGTACGGCACACGCGGCTCGGCCTCCGGGTGCAGCAGGTTGTGCCGGTCGACGTCCACGGCCTCACGACGCAACTCCGCGTACGACGTGGCCGACCAGATGTGCGCCTGCACGCCCCACTCGTCGTTCAGCAGCTCCTGCGCCTTCAGCGCCCACGGCAACGCCACACCGGAACCGAGGATCTGCGCCTTCGGGCCGTTGCCCGCGGGCGCGCCCTTGTAGTGGTACAGCCCGCGCAGCAGGCCCTCCACGTCCAGGTCCTCCGGCTCGGCGGGCTGCTGGTACGGCTCGTTGTAGACGGTCAGGTAGTAGAAGATGTCCTCCGCCTGATCGCCGTACATCCGGCGCAGACCGTCCTTGACGATGTGCGCCACCTCGAACGACCACGCCGGGTCGTACGCGACGACGGCCGGGTTGGTCGCGGCGAGCAGCAGCGAGTGGCCGTCGTTGTGCTGCAGGCCCTCACCGGTCAGCGTCGTACGGCCTGCCGTGGCGCCGAGGACGAACCCGCGGGCCATCTGGTCGGCGGCGGCCCACAGGCCGTCACCGGTCCGCTGGAACCCGAACATCGAGTAGAAGATGTAGATCGGGATCATCGGCTCGCCGTGTGTGGCGTACGACGTGCCCACGGCGGTGAACGACGCGGTCGACCCAGCCTCGTTGATGCCCTCGTGCAGGATCTGGCCGCGCTCGCTCTCCTTGTAGGCGAGCATCAGCTTGGCGTCCACCGACGTGTACAGCTGGCCGTGCCGGTTGTAGATCTTCTGCGTGGGGAACATCGAGTCCATACCGAAGGTCCTGGCCTCGTCCGGGATGATCGGCACGATCCGCGCGCCGATCTCCGGGTCCTTGGCCAGGTCGCGCACCAGCCGGACGAACGCCATCGTGGTGGCGACCTCCTGCTTGCCCGACCCCTTGCGGATCACGTCGTAGACCTTGTCGCCGGGCAGCACCAGCGTCTTGGACTTGGCGCGGCGCTCCGGCACGAACCCGCCGAGCTGACGGCGCCGCTCCACCAGGTACTGGATCTCCGCGGAGTCCATGCCAGGGTGGTAGTACGGCGGCAGGTACGGGTCCTTCTCCAGGTCGGCGTCGCTGATCGGGATCCGCAGCGTGTCGCGGAAGCCCTTCAGGTCGTCCAGGGTCATCTTCTTCATCTGGTGCGTCGCGTTGCGCGCCGCGAAGTGCGACCCGAGGTTGTAGCCCTTGATCGTCTTGGCCAGGATCACCGTCGGCGCGCCGTGCGTCTCGGTGGCCGCCTTGTAGGCCGCGTAGACCTTGCGGTAGTCGTGGCCACCGCGCTTGAGGTTCCAGATCTCCTGGTCGTCCAGGTTGAGCACCAGGTCCTTGGTCCGCGGGTCGCGGCCGAAGAAGTGCTCACGCACGTACGCGCCGTCGTTGGCCTTGTAGGTCTGGTAGTCGCCGTCCGGTGTGGTGTTCATCAAGTTCACCAGCGCGCCGTCGCGGTCGGCGTGCAACAGCGTGTCCCACTCGCGGCCCCAGATGACCTTGATGACGTTCCAGCCCGCGCCGCGGAAGAACGCCTCCAGCTCCTGGATGATCTTGCCGTTGCCCCGCACCGGGCCGTCCAGCCGCTGCAGGTTGCAGTTGATCACGAAGGTCAGGTTGTCCAGGCCCTCGTTGGCCGCGACGTGGATCAGGCCACGCGACTCCGGCTCGTCCATCTCACCGTCGCCGAGGAACGCCCATACTCGCTGGTCGGAGGTGTCCTTGATGCCCCGGTCGTGCAGGTAGTGGTTGAACCGGGCCTGGTAGATGGCGTTCATCGGGCCAAGGCCCATGGAGACCGTCGGGTACTCCCAGAAGTCCGGCATCAGCCGCGGGTGCGGGTACGACGGCAGGCCGCCGCCCATCCCGGCGTGCGAGTACTCCTGCCGGAAGCCGTCGAGCTGGTTCTCCGCGAGCCTGCCCTCCAGGTACGCGCGCGCGTACATCCCGGGCGAGGCGTGGCCCTGGAAGAAGACGTGGTCTCCCCCGCCGGGGTGGTCCTTGCCACGGAAGAACCAGTTGAACCCGACCTCGTAGAGCGTCGCGGAGGACGCGTATGTCGAGATGTGGCCACCGACACCCACGCCTGGGCGCTGCGCCCGGTGCACGGTCATAGCCGCGTTCCAGCGGATCCACGCACGGTAACGGCGTTCGACCTCTTCGTCACCGGGGAACCACGGTTCCTGCTCGGTGGGGATGGTGTTGACGTAGTCGGTGCTCGTCAGCGACGGAATGCCGACACGGCCCTCACGGGCACGCTCGAGCAGCCGGAGCATCAGGTAGCGAGCACGCTGCTGCCCGCCGTCCTTCAGCACGGCGTCGAACGACTCAAGCCACTCCGACGTCTCCTCCGGGTCGATGTCGGGCAGGTGGGCGGCGAGGCCGTCGCGGATAACGTGCACCCTGCCAGGGGCACTGACGCTGTTTGAGTTGGTCTGCGGGGCCAAGGGGTCTCCTCGCCTGGTTCTCTCGTTGTTTCCTACGCCAATTCAACCCGGTTGGCGTGCGTCATACCTCATCGTCGTCCCGATCGGGTCTCACGTCATCACTACTGGTGAGTAACCCGATGGCGGTGTCCCCCACACTCACAGGAGTGGTATTGCCTCTACATGGCACGGGACGATCCGATGCATACCGTCACCATAGTGCGGGCACGGTTGGACTCCCGCGCGGACACAGTTGGGGATTGACCCGGTGTGGACGGTTGCGCACTCGGGTACTGAAAGTGTTCGCTATCGCCTAACACGCGGTGCCTCCGGCGCCGCATTGGTTCACATGGAGGAGTGGAAGCCGTGGTGGCCGCGGGAGACGCCGGCAAAGCAGGCGTCGCCGAGAAGCTTGGGATCGAACCAGGCATTGTCGTCCAGGAGATCGGCTGGGACGAGGACGTCGACGACGACGTGCGTGCCGCCATCGAGGAGCGCAGCGGATCAGACCTGCTGGATGAGGACGCCGACGAGGTGGTCGACGTCATCCTGCTGTGGTGGCGGGAAGACGACGGTGACCTCGCCGACACGCTCCTCGACATCCGCAGTCCGCTCGCCGACACCGGGGTCATCTGGGTGATGACGCCCAAAACCGGGCGCGATGGACACGTGGAGCCGAGCGAGATCTCGGAGGCGGTTTCGACAGCTGGCATGGCCCAGACGTCGAACATCAGTGTCGGCGACGACTGGACCGCGACCAGGTTGGTGTCGCCGAAGTCGGCCAACACCCGCCGCTGAGATCCCAAGGAGCGAACCGTCTGGGACGTCGCCCAGACGGGCGCACTAGGCTGGGCGGCGACAGGCTCCGCGTAGCACCTGGGAGGACACGGGTATGACGGTCGAGGTCGGAACGAAGGCACCGGACTTCACGCTCAACGACTACAACAAGCAGCCGGTGACCCTCTCGTCCTTCCAGGGCGAGAAGAACGTGCTGCTGGTGTTCTACCCGTTCGCGTTCAGCGGCAAATGCCAAGGCGAACTCTGCCAGGTGCGCGACGAACTGGCGACGTACAACGACGCCGACGTCCAGGTGCTCGGCGTGTCGGTGGACCACGTCTTCGCCCTCAAGACATGGGCCGAGCAGCAGGGCTACCAGTTCCCCCTGCTCTCGGACTTCTGGCCGCACGGCGAAGTCGCGAAGGCCTACGGCGTGTTCAACGACAAAGCGGGCATGGCCGTCCGTGGCACGTTCCTGATCGACAAGGCAGGCGTCGTCCGCTTCACCGAGGTCAACGAGCCCGGAGACGCCCGCGACCAGGAGGGCTGGAAAAAAGCTGTAGCCGACCTGGCATGATTGTCAGCGGCGGTACCTGAGCGGTACCGCCAAAGAAGGGCGCATAGCTCAGCGGAAGAGCACCTCCCTTACAAGGAGGGGGTCGCAGGTTCGAACCCTGCTGCGCCCACGGCCTCAGGTCGACCTTGCTCAGTTGCTTCGCAACTTCGCCGGGTCGGCCGTCATTATTTTGGGGGGCCGAGCCCCCCAACCCCCACGGTGCGTGCTCCTTGGCTTCCAGCGCTGGGTACGTTTCACTTGGACCAGCGCTCGCGGCTTCGCCGCGCTGAGCCCGAACTTTTGGCGGTCGAGCTCCAAGCCTTCCACGGGTGCGAGGTCCTGGCCTTTCGGCGCTGGGCACGTTGGGCTTGGACCAGCGCTTGCGGCTTTGCCGCGTTGAGTCCGATCTTTTGGGGGCTGAGCTCCCAGGCCTTCCACGGTGCGAGGTCCCTGTCTTTCCGGCGCTAGGCACGTTGGGCTTGGACCAGCGCTCGCGGCTTGGCCGCGTTGAGCCCTATCTTTGGTGGCCGAGTTCTAGACCTTCCGTGGTGCGAGCTCCTCGCCTTTTCGGCGCTGGGCACTTTTCGCCTTGACCCGCGCTCGCGGCTTCGCCGCGTTGGCCTCCATCCTCTGGGCCGAGTTGCACACCTTCCGCGGTGCGAGGTGCTCGCCCTTTCCGGCGCTGGGCGCCTTGGGCTTGGACCAGCGCGCGGCTTTGCAGTGTTGGCCTTCGTCCTGTGGGATGGAGCTCCCAAGCTCTCGTTGGGGCGAGGTCCTCGTGTTTTTGCCGTCGAAGGGGTTGCGAGAAGGGAGTTGACAGATTTTTGTCCACTTTGTTTGGGGTTTACTTTTATCTTTTTTGGGCAAAAGTGGGGACGACAATCATCCGGTGAATCACTCGGATGGCCTATCAAGTGTCACTTGTGGCCGACGAGGTAACCGTTCTCGTCTCACGCGGCGATAGGCGGGACAAGTGGTCGAAGTCCTTGCTGACGTTGAGCTGCGGGGTCGTGCGCCGAGCGGTGTCAGGGGCGCGGCAAGGCTTCGGCCGGGCCGATCTGTACGGTGTCAGGATTCCGGGTTTCCGGAGTCGGTGTGCCATTGTGGACCGACGAACTTCCCTGATCAGGCGTCACGCGACCGGGCGATGGGCTTACGCATGGTAGATCACGCATGGGTGGCTACCACCGGCAATGGATCATTCTCCTCCGCATAAACGGACTCGCCACTCGCCGTTGTTTTTCGCCCGTTCGTCGCGTCTTACGCCGTGATGACTAAAGCTACCGATGAGTTCACTCAACGAGCCCGCAGGCGCCATAAGTTGAGTTACGCAACATGTCGCCCACAGGTGGTAGCTTTTGGGTTCTGCGCCTCGTCGCAGAAAAACGCGGCCCCCTGTTGCACCAGGAGACCGCGTGATTGTTGAACATCCCCATTCGGTGAAGAAGTGGAGGCACAACTCCCCCATGGTAACGGTAGAACCAGAGGATGAGCCGTCGCCCGACCGGGCGACTTCGTCCTCCGGCCAAAGGTGTGACAACACCGAGCGGCGGCGCGGGCGGCACAGGCGTGCCGGCCGCACCAGTTGGGCGTGCGTCGCGGAGCGTGTACTCCGTTGCTGGCCAACGACTTTGCGGGCCGCGCTGTTGATGGTCATTTTGTTCAGTGGCGTGATCACCCTGTTGGTCATCGCCATCGGCACGGCTCCGGCCATCTGCGTCGCCGGGCTCGGGATCGCGGCCCGGTTGCTCGCCGGCCGGCTGAGCCGTCGCCGAATCGCCTGACCGAGGAAGCCGAGGCGCCAGGGCAGATGGCGCCTCGGCTTCCTGATGCACACGGCCACGAGGGGCGGTCGTGTTCAACTCAGGAGTGATCGCATTCGATCGCCGCACGCCACGCCCGATCCGGCGTGCGGCGGTCAGTGCGGCAGCTTGGCGATCACCTGACCGGCCCGTTCGATCATGTCCGTGGCGAAGCGTTCACTGAAACCCGCGCCGAACCCGGCCAACGCGAACAACCCCAGCGTCGCGTTGATCGTCCCCGCGGTGAGCGCGAACTGGGCCACCGCGCCGAAGATCGCGCCGACCAACGGCCGGAAACCGCCCAGCGCCCGCAAATGCCGGACGGACGTGTTGAAGTCGAGGATCAAAGTGCCCTTCGACATGCGCTGGAAAATGCTGACCACCGCGCCCAACGCCCCGAACAGCGACGCCGCGACCAGCCCTGGCGTGTTCAGCAGCCCAGGCCAGAACTGCGTGCTGGCCACGCCCACCAGCACGATCAGCACCGCCGTCGCGACCGTGCCGACCAACGCGCCCTGGAAGTAGATGAAACGAGCCTGCCGCTGGATCGCCGCTTGGACCCTGGTGGTGGCGAGGGTGACTTCCTTCTGCGCGGTCGCCACGATCGCGGCCCGGTCAGCGCCCGCGTCCCGCAACAGGTCCGCCGCCAGCAAAACGCGGGTCATCGCCGAGTACAGCGCTTCGACGAGAGTCTTGATCTGAGGCCCCGGCAACATGTCCCGAGCCTGGTCGACCGACGCACGACAGTCCGCCTCGAGCTTGACCAAATCCGCGTCGGAACAGTTCAGCGCCGTGTGCAATTCCCAGCCCGACGTCGCCGACTCGACGAGGGCGACGCCGCCACGTTCACGAGAACAGAAGTAACTGTTGTGGATTACGCCGATCTGCTTCTCGAACTTCGCCCGCAAGGCACGCTCAAGCGCTTCGGCTTCGTCCTGGGTCAGCGTGTCCCCGGCGGTCCGGAACGCTTCGTGGACGACGACGATCATGCCGAACGTCACCCGAGCCTGGTCGTTGGTCACGCGCGACCAGTGCTCCATCGTGGGCTCGCCGGCCCAGCCGTACGGCTCGGTGGCTTGCGTCATGCCCAACTCTCGGGCGTGACAAGCACATCGTTACGTGGTGACGGCCTTGTGCACGGTCCGCGTGGGCGCGTTGCGCTTGGCGTCCCGGATCCAGCTGAGCCAGCCCCAGATGACCAAGCCTGCGAACACCGTGTAGACCAGCGCGCTGAACCACAGGTTCGAGCTGATCTGCAGCGGCACGCCGATCGCGTCCACCACGAGCCAGACCAGCCAGAACTCGACCAGGCCACGGCCTTGCAACGCGAACGCCACCACGGTCCCGACGAAGATCGCGGCGTCCGGTATCGGATCCCAGGAGGCGTTCAGAGCGTGCAGCAACCACGCCATACCGGCCGTGCCGACGATCAGAACGCCGATCGTCACCAGGATTTCGGTGAGCGTGGCACGGCGTACCACGACACCGAAGACCGGGTCACGGCGCCGCGTCCATGCCCACCAGCCGTAGATGCTGATCAGCAGGATGACGACCTGCCGCGACGCGAGGCCGCCGAGGTGCGCGGAGACGTAGACGCTGAACAGCAGCACCGTGGCCGCGACCTGGACGGGCCACGTCCAGAGCGTGCGGTACTTGGCAAGGAACACCACGGCCAGCGCACAGATCTGGCCGATCAGTTCGGCGTACGAGGTCCGCTGCCCCAGCACGGTGATGCCGTGCTCCAGAAAGAACCGCACTCGCGCCACAACACTTTCACTGGGTCCGGGTATTCCCCTTCAGGCTGTGAGTCGTCTCTCGGACCACGACCTCCCAATCCCTGCGCGGGTCCTGGACCTGGCCGAGCGACACGATCTCGCGCCGCGACAGGAACACCGTCAGCCAGTCGACCAGGACGCGGAATTTGCGACCGGCGGTCGGCACGCGGCTCCAGTGGTACGCGCGGTGCATCAGCCACGCGGGCCAGCCACGCAGGCGGATCCCGTAGACCTGGGCGACGCCCTTGTGCAGGCCAAGGCTGGCCACCGAACCGGCGTGCTTGTGCTTGTACGGCTTCACCTTGCCGCCGCGGAGTGTGGCGATGATGTTGTCCGCCAAGACTTTCGCCTGACGGACGGCGTGCTGCGCACTGGGCGTGCACAGCGCGCCGAGTCCCGTCAGGTCCGGCACGGCCGCGCTGTCACCCGCACCCCAGACGCCTCGCAGCCCCCTGGCCTGCAAGGTTTCCGTGCAGATCAGCCGGCCGCGGAAGTCGATCGGCATCCCTGACCGCATGGCCAGCGGATTTGCCTTGACGCCCGCGGTCCACACGACCGTGTCGGCTTCGAAGCTGGTCCCGTCGGACAGCTCGATGTGCCCGCCGACCATCGAGACCAGCTTGGTGTTCAGCCGCACCCGCATCCCGCGATCAGCCAGCCGGCGGATCGTGTAGTCCGACATCGCCGGGCTGACCTCGGGCAGGATCCGATCGGCGGCTTCGACGAGAACCCATTTCATGTCCACAGCAGACAGTCCCTTGTGGACCTTGAGGGCATACCTGGCCATGTCCTCCAGTTCGCCGAACACCTCGACACCGGCGTATCCCCCGCCGACCACGACGAACGTCAGCGCCCGCTCCCTGCGTTCCGGCGTGCTCGACGCGACATCCAGCCGGGACAGCACGTGGTTGCGCAGATAGATGGCCTCGCCGACGGTCGCGAACCCGATTCCCGACTCCGCCAGGCCCGGGATCGGCAGCGTCCGTGACACCGAACCCGCCGCCAGCACAAGGATGTCGTACGGCATCGACGTCGGCAGGCCCTCAGCCGGAACGACGGTGGCGACCTTGCGTTCGTGGTCGACGCTGGTGACCTTGCCGGTCACCACAGTGCATTTCGGCAGCACCCGGCGCAGCGGCACGACCACATGCCGCGGCTCGATCGAACCGGCCGCCGCCTCCGGCAGGAACGGCTGGTACGTCATGTTCGGCTGCGGGTCGACGACGGTCACCCTCGCTTCCCCGGCACGCAGTTTCTTCTGCAAGCGAATGGCGGTGTACATCCCGACATACCCGCCACCGACGATCAGGATGTGAGTCATACCTTGAGCGTGCTCGGATGGACGCGAACAGACCTCACCTATGCGACCCGGCGTACTCCCTCCTGAGGACGAACCGCGCCCGGGACCTTGGTCCCACGATAGGGGGACACGAGTAGCGCCTAGATCAAGAACAGTCCATAGTGGATCTACCGGTGGGGACCGGGGAGAAGGCCTCCTGGAGTGCAGCGCACCACTACACTCCAGGAGGCCATTTACTTCGGTGCGTTTCGCGCACCTTCGCCACTGCCCTGTCGTCCGATTTCTGGGGGCCGAGCCCCCAGACCCCACGGTGCGGCGTCCCGTTGTGCGGCATTCCCAGCGGGGGCCGCGCGAGCTGTTTTCCTCTGGGGGCCGAGCCCCCAGACCCCACGGTGCGAGCTTGTTCCGACCCAGCGCTGGGCGCGTTGGTCGTTGACCAGCAATGGATTCCCCTTCGGCGCGCCGGGTGCGTGCGGCGGGTCTTCCATGGCGTGTAAAGCTGTCAGGATGAGAGCAGGGGCCATTTCCGCGAAGACGCTGGCCGAGCTGGAACGTGCGTCCGGCAAGCTCGCGTCGGCCACCCTCGCCGCGATGGACTCCCAGTTCCCGTGGTTCAGCCGGATGCCGGCCGACCAGCGCGCCAGCGTCCTGCTGATCGCGCAGTCCGGTGTCGCGGGCTTCACCGCGTGGCTCAAGGACGAGACCGCGTCGCTACGACTCACCACCGACGTCTTCCGCGCCGCCCCCCGTGACCTGTCCCGGTGGATCAGCCTCCGGCAAACCGTCGAACTGGTCCGGGTCGCGCTGCAGGTCTTCGAGGGCCAAGTCCCTGACCTGGCGGCCGACGACAACGAACGAGCCATCCTCAGCGAAGCGGTCCTGCGTTACGGCCGCGAAGTCGCGTTCGCGTCAGCCATGTCGTACGCCTCCGCGGCCGAAGCACGAGGCGCCTGGGACGCACGGCTCGAAGCACTGGTCGTGGACGGCATTGTCCGTGGGGACGCCGAGGAAGCCCTGCTGTCACGTGCGGCGGCGCTCGGGTGGGACCCGGCAGCTGAGGCGACCGTGCTCGTCGGTAACCGGCCGTCCGATGACCCGCCGACGGTCGTCTACGAAGTCCGTAGCCGTGCCGCGCGCCTCGGGCGAGCGGTTCTGCTGAGCGTGCAAGGGACCCGTCTCGTGGTTGTCCTCGCAGGTCCGACGGATGACCTTGTCGGTGAGGAACGCCGTGGTCGTGCTCCCAGCAAGGCCGTGCTTGACCGGATCACCGCCGCGTTCGGCGACGGTCCCGTGGTCGCGGGCCCGACCGTGGCGAGCCTGGCCGAAGCGCATCGCAGTGCTGCTGACGCGCTGTCTGGGTTGCGGGCCGTGGTCGGCTGGCCCGCGGCGCCGAGGCCGGTTCGCTCCACCGACTTGCTGCCGGAACGGGCCCTGGCCGGGGATCCCGAGGCGGAGTGGCAGCTGGTCGACCGGATCGCGCGGCCACTGGAGGACGCGGGCGGGTCGCTGTTGGAGACCGTGGACACGTATCTCGAGGTCGGGGGCGTGCTGGAGACGTGCGCACGGCAGCTGTTCGTGCACCCGAACACGGTCCGCTATAGGCTGCGCCGCGTCGCCGAGCTCACCGGGCGCAACGCCAATGATCCACGGGATTCTCTGGTACTTCGGGTCGCGTTGGCGGTGGGCCGCTTGGCCAGGGCGCGTGGGCTCTGGTAGACCCGCGAGTGACACACATAACGCGCGTCCCGCATTGGTGACGACCGTTCACGTCCACAACGTTTTCCCGTTTCAGCCCGCCATCTCCCGGTAACAGTTGTAGACACGCTACAAAATCTCCCGACAGACTTGGTGACTGGCAGCATCCCGGCGGCCGGGCGGGAAAGTGTTCAGTTGACCGTGTGATCGCGATACTCGCCCCTGGCCAGGGCTCCCAGACCCCCGGAATGCTGGCACCGTGGCTCGAGCTGGACGGCGCCGAGGAGCGCCTCGCCGGCTGGTCCGAGCGCGCAGGCCTGGATCTGCGGACGCTGGGCACCACGGCCACCGCGGAGGAGATCGTCGACACGTCGGTCACGCAGCCGCTGGTCGTGGCCGCCGCGCTGCTGGCGCAGGCGGAGATCGAGAAGCGGTTCGCACTGCCCGCCGACACGATCATCGCCGGGCACTCGGTTGGCGAGCTGGCCGCGGCCGCTGTCGCCGGAGTGCTCACCGCCGATGACGCCGTCGGGCTCGCCGGTGTGCGTGGCCGGGAAATGGCCGCCGCGTGCGCGCTGCACCCGACCGGGATGACCGCGATCCTGGGCGGTGAACGCCAGGTCGTGCTGGACAAGCTGGCCGAGTACGGCGTCGACCCGGCCAACCAGAACGGTGCGGGCCAGATCGTCGCCGCGGGCGACAAGGACGCGCTGGAGCGGCTCGCCGCCGACCTGCCCACTGGGGTGAAAGCCAGGGCGCTGAAGGTCGCGGGCGCGTTCCACACGAAGTACATGGCGCCTGCGCAGGACGCGTTGCGCGCGTACGCCAGCACGGTCGGCACGAAAGACCCGGCGCGGACCCTGCTGTCCAATGCCGACGGCGGCGAGGTGACCTCTGGTGCGGAAACCCTGACCAGGCTGGTCGACCAGGTGACGCGGCCGGTGAAGTGGGACGCCTGCATGGCGACCCTCGGCGAGCGCGGCGTCACGGTGGTGGTCGAGCTGCCACCGGCAGGCGCGCTGGTCGGATTGATCAAACGGGAACTGCCGTCGGTGGAACGCATCCGGCTCAAGACCCCGGCGGATTTGGACTCTCTCACGCAGTTCGTGGAAGGCAGCAAGTGAGCACCTCCCTCAACATCGCCACCGGACCGGCAGGCAGCCGGATCCTCGGCGTGGGCAGCTTTCGTCCCGAGCAGGTCGTCACCAACGACGACCTGTCCCAGCGGATGGACACCAACGACGAGTGGATCCGCACCAGGGTCGGCATCATCGAGCGCCGGTTCGCCCGCCCGGACGAGTCCCTTGTGGACATGGCGGTCACCGCGGGGACCCGCGCGATCGAGGACGCCGGGCTGCAGCCGTCCGATTTGGACACAGTGATCGTGGCGAACTGCACGATGCCCTCGCCCATCCCGAACGCGGCCGCACAGGTCGCCGACCGGATCGGTGTCAAGGCCGCTGGCGCGTTCGACCTGAACGCCGCGTGCGCCGGGTTCTGCTACTCCCTGGCCACCGCGTCGGACCTGATCCGCTCCGGCTCCGCCGGCCGGGTGCTGGTGATCGGCGCGGAGAAGCTGACCGACTGGGTGGATCCCACCGACCGGGCGAACGCGATCATCTTCGCCGACGGTGCCGGTGCCGCCGTTGTCGGACCGTCCGACGAGCCGGGCATCGGCCCGGTGGCGTGGGGCAGCGCGGGTGACATGGTCGACATGATCTACAACCGCGACAACAGGTACATCTACCAGGAAGGCCAGACGGTCTTCCGCTGGGCGACAACGCAGATCGCGCCGATCGCGTTGCGCGCGCTGGAACTCGCGGGACTGCAGCCGTCCGATGTGGACGCTCTGATCCCGCACCAGGCGAACCTGCGGATCGTCGAGGCGATCGCCAAGCGGCTGCGCAAGGAAGGCGCACGGGAGAAGATGGAGGTGGCCGACGACATCGTCTACACCGGCAACACCTCGTCGGCGTCCATCCCGATCGCGCTGGACCACATGCGCAAGGCGGGCCGGGTCAACACCGGCGACGTGCTGCTGATGGTCGGGTTCGGCGCGGGCCTGTCCTACGCGGGACAGGTCGTGATCAGCCCGTAGACTCCCGCCGGGCGCCCAGTCGCCCGTCGGTGGATTGACCGGAATGACAGAAAGGGAAAGATCGATGGCGAACGAAGAAGTCCTGACAGGTCTCGCCGACATCGTCGAAGAGGTCGCGGGCGTGGCCAAGGACGACGTCACCGTCGAGAAGTCCTTCGTGGACGACTTGGACATCGACTCGTTGTCCATGGTGGAGATCGCCGTGCAGGCCGAGGACAAGTTCGGCGTGAAGATCCCGGACGACGAGCTGGCGAACCTCAAGACGGTCGGCGACGCGGTCGACTACATCACCAAGAACACCGTGTGAGTTGAGCCGGCGTATCCGCCTCAGCAACGACTGCCGAGGCGGCGTCGGCCCCACCCCAAGGGCGGAGAAGAGGGAATGAGCAACGACATCGTCATCACCGGGCTGGGCGCGACCACACCGCTCGGCGGCGACGTGACGTCCACATGGGACGCATTGCTTGCCGGTAAGAGTGGCGTGGACACCATCTCGGCTAGCTGGCCCACGGACCTGGGGTTGCCCACCTGGATCGCCGCCGAACTCGCGGTCGAGCCGACCGAGGTGCTGCCGCGCGTCGAAGCCCGCAGGCTGGACCGGTGTGAGCAGGTCGCGGTGATCGCGTCGCGGCAGGCGTGGGCTGACGCCGGCCTGAGCGCCGACGCCGTCGACCCCGATCGCCTCGGGGTGGTCATCGGCACCGGCATCGGCGGCGCGCACACGCTGCTCGGACAGCACGATTTGCTGGAAGGCCCCGGCCTGCGCAAGGTCTCGCCGCTGACTGTGCCGATGCTGATGCCCAACGGGCCCGCCGCGCACGTCGGCATCGAACTCAAGGCCCGTGCCGGTGTGCACGCGCCGGTGTCCGCCTGTGCCTCCGGCGCCGAGGCCATCGCCTGGGCGTACCGCATGCTCAAGTCGGGCGAGGCGGACGTGGTCGTGGCCGGTGGCGCGGAAGCCGCGATCGCCGGGATCACCATGGCCGGCTTCTGCCAGGCCCGCACCATGAGCACCAACAACGACGAGCCGACCAAGGCGTCGCGCCCGTTCGACGTGCACCGCGACGGCTTCGTGCTCGGTGAGGGTGCCGGAATCATGGTCCTCGAACTGGAGGAGCACGCGAAGGCCCGCGGCGCCAAGATCTACGGCAAGCTGGCCGGAATCGGCACCAGCTCCGACGGCTACCACATCACCGCGCCGGACCCGGAGGGCGCGGGACAATCCCGGGCGATGGCCGCGGCACTGCGCACCGGTGGCCTCAGCCCCGCCGACATCGGGCACGTCAACTGCCACGCGACGTCGACATCGGTCGGCGACGTGACCGAGACCGTCGCCATCCGCAAGGCGATCGGTGAGCACCCGATCCTGACCGCTCCCAAGGGCGCCCTCGGGCACATGCTCGGCGCGGCCGGTGCGGTCGAGGCGATCATCACCGTTCTGTCCATTCGGGACAGTGTCATTCCCGCGACGCTCAACCTCGAGGAGCTCGACCCCGGCGTCGTGCACGACGTGGTGGCGGGCGAGCCACGCAAGGTCGACCTGAAGGCCGCGATGAACGACTCGTTCGGCTTCGGCGGGCACAACGTGGCCCTTGCCTTCACCGCCGCCTGAGTTACCCCGCGGTAACGATTAGCCGCGCAGGGCCGCCCTTACGACGAAGGGCGGCCCTCGTGTCGTAATTAGTCGGTGTAAGTTCCGGGGTCATGCGAACCCGTCTGGTCTCGTTAAGCCTCTTGTCCGTGGTCGCACTGGTGGCGTCCGGGTGTTCGTCGGAGACGACCCCACAGGCGCCACCGAAGAAGGCCGCTCTGGTGATCGCACAGGGCGGGCTCGGCGACGAGTCGTACAACGACCTCGCGATGTCCGGTTTCACCGCGGCGACCAAGGAAAAGGGCGTCGAGGGCCAGCACATCGAGTCCAGTGACGTGGTCGCGCAGGGCGAGCAGCTGCTGCGCCGTGCGGGCACGTCGGGCTACGGCCTGGTGATCGACCTGGAGTTCTCGCACGGCGAGATCCTGCCGACCATCGCCGCGGCGTACCCGAACGTGCAGTGGGCGTTCCTGAACAACAAGATCGACGGCCCGAACATCACGTCGGTGCTGTTCGCCGAGCACGACGGGTCCTACCTGGCCGGTGCGCTCGCGGCGATGATGACCACGCAGACCGGCAACCCGAAGATCAACGCGGACAAGAAGATCGGCGTGATCGGCGGGACCAAGTCGGTCGGTATCGACAAGTTCCTGTCCGGCTACATCCAGGGCGCCAAGGACGTCGACCAGTCCATCGAGGTGCTGACCGCGTACAGCAACGCCTTCGGCGACCCGACCAAGGGTTCGCAGCTCGCCGAAACCATGTTCCAGCAGGGCGCGGACATCGTGTACCACGTGGCAGGCGGCACCGGCGCCGGCGTGATCGAGGCGGCCAAGAAGAACAACCGCTACGCCATCGGCGTCGACGACAACCAGGACAAGCTGGCCCCCGGGTTCGTGCTGACCAGCGTCCTCAAGCGCGCCGACCTCGGAGTTCGCCGGGTTGTCGACGCCTACGGGGACAACAAGCCCCTGGGCGGCCAGGTGATCAACCTGGGTCTCGCCGACGGCGCGGTCGGCCTGACCGACTTCGAGTTCACCAAGAACGAGATCCCGGAGACCGTCCGCGCCAAGGTGGACGAGTTGAAGCAGAAGATCATTTCCGGTCAACTGAAGGTGTGGAACGTGATCGACCAGGGCTACCCCGCCTGGTTGCAGGGCTGACCTTCGAAATGGGTGTCCGCCTGGGCGCACGGGATGTCTCGCGCGCATTCGGTCCCGTGCGCGCCAACGAAGGCGTCAGCGTCGAAGTCCGGGCGGGCACCGTGCACGCGGTTGTCGGCGAGAACGGCGCAGGCAAGACCACGTTGATGCGCATCCTGTACGGGCTCGACCAGCCGGATTCGGGCACGGTCGTGATCAACGACCACCCGGTCCGGTTGCGCGGCCCGGCCGACGGCATCAAGCACGGAATCGGCCTGGTGCCCCAAGAACTGGCGATGATCGGGTCGTTGACCCTGCTGGAGAACCTGGTACTGGGCACCGAACCACGGCGCGGGCCGCGGATCGACTGGACCGTGGCCCGGAGTGAGGCTGAGGAACTCGCGTCCAGGGTGGGTGTCGAACTGCCGTGGACGGCATTGGCGGACAACGTGTCCATCAGCGTCCGCCAGCAGGTCGAGATCCTGCGTGCGCTGCGGCACGGCGCCGACGTGCTGATCCTCGACGAGCCCACGGCCGCGTTGGCGCCCGCTCAGGTCGAGGACCTGCTCCGACTGTTGCGCGGTCTGCGGGAAGCCGGCCGCACGGTTGTCTTCATCAGCCACAAAGTGGACGAAGTGCTCGCGGTCGCCGACGAGATCACGGTCCTGCGTGGTGGCAAGGTGATCACCACGCGTTCAGTGGACGAACTGGACCGTACGTCCCTGATCGAGCTGATCGTCGGTCAGCACGTGCGTTTCAGCGGGTTCGCGTCCTCGGCCGTGATCGGCGACGAAGTTCTGACGGTCGCCGGTGACGTGTCGCTGTCCGTTCGCGCCGGTGAGATCGTCGGTGTCGCCGGGATCGCGGGCAGCGGGCAGGACGAACTCGTCGAAAGGGTCGTCGGGCTGCGGCCGTCGAGCGGCCGGATCACGTTGGCGGGCAAGGACATCACGTCGTTTCCAGTGGACCGCAGGCGGGCGGCCGGGCTCGGGTACATCTCCGGTGAACGCCGGTCGGAAGGCCTGTCGATGGACGCTTCCCTTGCGGACAACACGATCGCGGGCACACATCGGACACTCGGCCGGTACGGATGGCTTCGGCCATCAGCGGTTCGCGCGTACGCCAAACGGGTGCTCGACGGTTACTCCGTCCGATATGGACGGACCTCGGCCGCGGCGCGGACGTTGTCGGGTGGCAACCAGCAACGGGTCGTGATCGGCCGGGAACTCGACCGCGACCCGGCAGTCCTGGTCGCCGCAGGCCCGACCCGCGGTGTCGACGTGCTCGGCATGGCGTACATCCACGACAAGCTCAGGGCGTTGCGGAACAACGGATCCGCTGTGCTGCTGGTCTCCGAGCAACTCGACGAGCTGCTCGACCTGTCCGACCGGATCATCGTGCTGCACGGTGGTCAGGTGGCCGGTGAAGTGCCCGGCGGGCCGGAGAGCCGTAACGCCGTCGGCGCGCTCATGCTGGGCAGGAAAGCCTCGTGAGTGTTTTCGCCGGTTCTAACCGGCCAAAGTACTCACGAGCTTTTCGTGCGGTGGTGCCTTTCCTGATCGCGCTGGTGATCGGCGGGATCGTGCTGCTGGCGACCGGGCACAACCCCTTCGATTTCTATCAATTGCTTGTGCGGGAGGCGTTCGGCGGGACGGACCGGATCGCGGCCACGCTTGCCGCGGCCACTCCCCTGCTGTTCACGGGTTTGGCCACGGCGATCGCT
>JOAA01000011.1 GCA_000720375.1 Rhodococcus rhodnii
AGGCATTGAACACGCTCGCCATGTACTACGGCGACCGCCTCAACGTTCAGTAATCGACAGGACGATCACACCATCGCCCACAAGATCGCTGACACTCCCCCCGACGCCATTCTATCGGGGATATGGGCTGGTCAAGGGGGTTACTGGGCGGTTGTGGACAACTGGATTTGCGAACGGACCGTTCGCGCGTTCAAGGTTTGCGATCACGGGTGGCGGCCGTTTTGCGTTGGTGGATCAAGGTGTAGGCGGTGGGAAGCGGCTCGGCAGGTCTGGATCGGCTATTCGAGGGTCAAGCAGTGGTGGGCTGCTGCCCGTGCGGACTCGGGCCTGGGGAGGTTTCGGGCGTGGGGCCGCCGGATCGGGGTCGGCGAGGTCGGGTTGGCGCCGCCGGGTGGGGGTTGGCGCGCGGTAGAGGTTGGCACGCGGTGGAGTTGGCACGGTTTCTTAGCTGCAACCATCCCCGCAGACCGCCGGGTGGACGGGAATGGCGGCAAACTGGCTTGGTTCAGCCGAAGTTGACGGCTTCGCCTCGGTAGGTCGGGACCGTTCGTTCGATTCGGTCGCCTCGGATCAGGTGGTACTCCTGGAAGCGCTCAGCCAGTTCGCCTGCCTTGGAGTGCCGCATCCAGACTCGGTCGCCGAGCTTGAGGCTGTCCGCCGCCGCACCCACGACGGGAGTCTGCACCTCACCGGCCCCCTCAAGCCCGATGAGCTTGAGGCCCTCGGGCAAGAACGGCTGTGGCAGCCGGTCAGGCGTGCCAGTCCCTGATGCGACATATCCGCCTGCGAACAGCGTGGCGATCCGCGGCGCTGGCCGCCGAACCACGGACAGCGCATAGAAAGCCGCGGGCCGTGGGGTGAAACCGCGGTAGCTGTCGAACAGCCACGGGCCGATCAATCCTGAGCCTGCCGCCAACTCTGTCACCGAGGGGTCCGCTGAGGTCAATTCGAGGCTGCCGGTGCCGCCGCCGTTCACGAACTCAAGCTCCGCCACCCCACGGATCGCGGCGATCGCGGCGCTTCGGCGCTTGATCAGTTCTGGGCCTGAGCGGCGTTGCATCCAGGCGATGACCGCGCCTTTCACCGGGTTTCCCGGTGGGTTGTCGCCGAGGCCAGCGATCTGGCCTTCGTAGGACATCACTCCGACCAGCGAAAAGCCTGGGCGGCGGACGATTTCCGCCGCCAGCCGTGCTGCTTGGCGTGGGGTGCGGATCGGTGAGCGGCGAGTTCCCACATAGACGCCTGGCAATGGGCGCCATGCCGCGTCGAATTCCAGACAGATCCGAATCTTGGGATGATCCACGCCAAGGGCCGCGTCGATCAGGTCCAGGTGCGCGGTCGAGTCGGCGATGACCGAGACGACTCGGGCGGCTTCCGGGTCTGCGGCCAGATCACGGAGTGCGGCATGGTCTGTTGTCGGGTAGGCGACCAGGATGTCGGTGTTCGCCAGCGGTGTATCGCGCCATTTGCGGGTCAGCCACAACGCCTCGCGCAGCGAGTACGCCATCACGCCTTGGTAGCCGGGCATGCCGAGGGCGCGCTCCAGCAGGTAGGTGCACCGGATGGATTTGCTGGCCACTCGGATCGGCCGGCCATGGGCACGCCGGACGAGCTCTTTCGCGTTGGCGTCGAACGCGTCCAGGTCCACCACGGCGAAGGGGGGATCGAGTCCCTTGGTGGCGGTGTCCAAGTCGGCCTGCTGGGTCACACCACCACAGTACGTCGATTTCGGTTGAAATGTGAATAGAATTCACTTACGGTGTGTCGAACACCCTGCCGCGGAAGGCCTTGCGTCTATGACTGCTCTGAAGACCAGCGCTGACGGTCAGATCCGGTGGACGAACTGGGCGCGCACCGAGATCGCCGCCCCGGCCACGTTGTCCAGGCCAGCCAGCGTCGAGCAGATCAGTGATGCCATCAGCACCGCCCGAGCCAGGAAGCTGCCGGTCAAGGCGCTCGGCACGGGCCACTCCTTCACCGCCATCGCCGCCGCACACGCGAGCGCGGCCATCGACCTGTCCGGTTGGACCGGGGTCGAGTCGGCCGACATCGAGTCCGGTCTGGTCACCGTTCGCGCCGGGACCACGATCAAGCAGCTCAACGCCGCGCTGGACCGGCTCGGCCTCGCCATGATCAACCTCGGCGACATCGACGCCCAGACCATTTCCGGCGCCATCTCGACCGGAACGCACGGCACTGGCGCCAAGCTCGGCGGTATCGCGACCCAGGTCGCCGCGTTGCAGCTCGTGTTGGCCGACGGTTCCGTTGTCTCCTGTTCGGCTGATGAGCGGCCGGAGTTGTTCTACGCGGCACGTGTTGGGCTTGGCGCTCTCGGCGTGATCACCACGGTGACCTTGCGTTGCGAGCGTTCTTTCTGCCTGCAGGCTGACGAACGACCGGTGCCGCTTGAGGAAGTGATCGAACAGCTGGACGAGCTGATCACCGGTCACGACCACATGGAGTTCTACTGGTTCCCATACGGTCGCAAGGCTTTAGTGAAGCGTAATGACCGGCTACCGCTCGACGCGGCAGTACGACCGCTCAGCCGACCGCGGCAGTTCTTCGAGTACACGCTGATGGAAAACGTCGTGTTCGACGCGGTGTGCCGGATCGGCCGAGCGGTGCCGAAGTTGGTCGAGCCGCTGAACAGGCTGTCGTCCACCGCGTTGTCGCCGCGGGCTTACAGCGACTGGTCGCACCGGGTCTTCGTGACCATGCGCAATGTGCGGTTCGTCGAGTCGGAGTACGCGGTGCCCAGGGAGTCTCTGGTCGATGTGCTCAACGAGCTGCGGGCGATGGTCCTGACCTTGCGGGATCCGGTGATGCTGCCGGTCGAGATCC
This sequence comes from Rhodococcus rhodnii, assembly GCA_000720375.1. Taxonomy (GTDB): domain Bacteria; phylum Actinomycetota; class Actinomycetes; order Mycobacteriales; family Pseudonocardiaceae; genus Kibdelosporangium. The sequence goes on from JOAA01000011.1 coordinate 2,842, forward strand.
GGGTGGCGGCGGCCGACGACATCTGGATGTCCACGGCGTACCAACGGGATTCGGCGTACTTCGCGATCCACCAGTACCCGGGAATGCCGTATCGGGAGTACTTCGACGCCTTTGAGAAGATCGTCGCGCAGGTCGGCGGGCGTCCGCACTGGGGCAAGATGCACAGCTTGGACGCCGCCGCGCTGCGGGAGCTCTACCCCAGGTTCGAGGATTTCCGCCGCGTGCGCGCCGAGGTCGACCCGGATCGGGTGTTCCGCAACGCCTACTTGGAGCGCGTGCTGGATTTGACCTGACTGATCGCGATGTCGATCGGCGTCGGCCCCTTGGCCAGCTCCAGGGTTAGCCCGATGGTGTCGTTGTCGTCGAGCAGTCCGACCAGGACCGCGGCGACTTCTTCGCGCGGCACTTTGCCGGGCGGGACTTGGAAATCGAGGTTGACCAGGCCGGTTGCCGGTTCGTCCGTCAGGTGCGCCGGGCGCAGGATGGTCCAGTCGAGGTCACGCGACCGTAGGTCTTCCTCCGCGGCGGCTTTTGCCTTGAGGTAGATGCGGAAGACCTCGTCGACCGACGGGTCGTCGGCGCGGTCCAGTCCGTACGAGCTGATCTGGATGAACCGCCGGACTCCGGCGATCTCGGCGGCTTGGGCGAACAGGACCGCTGCGGCGCGGTCGACGGTGTCTTTTCGCTCGGCTCCACTGCCGGGCCCGGCTCCTGCCGCGAAAACCGCGGCGTCCGCGCCGTCGAGCACCTTGGCAACCTCGTCGGCGCCTGCCTGCTCCAGATCGAGCACAACCGGTTCGGCGCCTACTTCGCGCAGGTCATCTGCCTGCGCGGGATTGCGGATCAAGCCAACCGGTTCATCACCACGGGTCGAGAGGAAACGTTCGAGGTAAAGAGCGATCTTGCCGTGTCCACCGGCGATGACAACTCGCATGCGGACCAGCGTAGGCCGGTTCGGTCAGGCCGACAGAACTCGCTCGTAGGCGACCTCGTTGACCCACCGGGACACCGCGTCGATGCCGGCGGTGACCTTGTCGTCGCGACCGGGCAGGTCCAGCTCGACGCCGTTGTCCGGGTCGGCGCTGACCACGGCGACGCCGTAGTTACGGGCCCGCGGCAAGCAGTTCGCCAGGTAGTCGTGCGTCAGAACGACTGACGAGGGAACGACCATCGCGGTGTCGCCGTAGCGAGCGAACGGTGCCAGCGCGGCCAGACCGGTCCGCCAGTGCCGCGAAACCGCCAGCACACCGACAATCCGCACGGCCGCGGCGGGCACCTGGCCCGCGAACTCCGGCCAGACCCACGTGGAAACGGTGGCGCGGTCGGTGACCGGTGCCTGGCCGAGGCAGATGCGCTCGGCGTGCGCGTCGGGCAGGAGTTCAGCGACAAGCGAAACCCGACGGCCGAGCAGCGTCATCGGGGGGAGCGCCACACCCGGCCAGCCGAGCTGGGCGACGGCCGCGGATGCGAGCTCGTCATCTGGGGCGGGAAGCTCGACGGCGGACGGAATGGGCAGTGAAGCCGCGTCCTGAGTCACTGCCATGCGCCCTGGAATGCCGGTCACGAAGCCCCGCCTCCTTCGACTCGACCGTGTCCCTTGGTGGTCACGGGCCGAACTGGTACATGGAATTTGGTACCAGCTGCGCCAGCCCCACGGATCTCCATTCCGCTCTCCGGCGACCAACGGCGCCGAGCGGTCGGTGACCGGTCGGTGAGCCGCCAGCCGACTTCAGCCGGGCGATGCGGCCGTCCGGGTGAGACAAAGACGGGCGGTCCCCCACCGCAAGCACAGCCAGTAAAAGTGACCCCCGCCACAATTGAGTGAATTACAAGCCTGTAATTCCCTGCCCCAAAGGGTCGAATTTCGCGCCAAACATCACATCCCCCCGGCGAGCCACCTTGCAAATCCCACGATGCCTTCGCTCGAACGTGCGAGCCAAAAACAAACACACCCCGCGACCAAACACCTGATCCCGACCCTCACATTTAACCGAAGGGATCATCGGCGAATCCAGTTGTCCACAACCCCCGCCAACCCCATTGACCAGCCACTATGCCCGATAGACTGGGCTCGGGGTCGCCCCCCGGGAGTGGTGGGGGCTGCTTGGGGGTGGGGATGTTGGCTGCCTGCAGTGGGGCTGGTCAAGGCGTCGAGGTGGAGATGGCTCCGGGGTGGGGGCAACCCAAGGATGTGCACTTCAGAGCAGTAGGTCACCGTCGTCCGCTACTGCCTTCGCACGAAGCCGCAAACCCACTGGTGAAAGACCAGCGCAACCAAGGCTGGAAGCCCGCCCGGTAGAGATGAAGAACTCGGCTGGGCAAGGAACCGAGATCACAAATGTGCGCCACAGCACAAATCCACTGATCGAAGCCCAGGCAACCGCCACTGGAAGGCGAGAACTCCCACACCGTGATGACCAAGAGCCGCGGCCGGACAAGCCACCAACGGGAAGGGTCGCCGCAGGCCTCGAAGCCACAAAACCGCTGGTCCAAGCCCATTGGAAGCCGAGAAGCCCCACGCCGCCGAAGCGGAGGGACTCCCCAACAAGCCCTCAACGAGAAAGGGCGACGAAGACGCCCAGGTTTTGCGGCGAAGCCGCAAAACCGCTGGTAAAAGCGCAAAGCAATCAGCGCTGGAAAGCAAGAAGCCGAACCGTGGGGGGTTTGGGGGGCTCGGCCCCCCAATATTATGACGAGACGCTCCTGGCGAAGGTTGCGAAGCAACCGAGCAAGGAGCGTCTAAGCGTCTCGTGGGCGAGGAGGGAGTTGAACCCTCACGTCCTTTCGGACACACGGACCTGAACCGTGCGCGTCTGCCATTCCGCCACTCGCCCTGAAGTGACCGCGGAAGCGTAGCACGGGGTTTGGGGTCAGTTTGCAGGGGGTTGGAACATCCCGGTGTCTCTCGGGCCGCGCCCGGATACGATCGGGGAAGGAGCGTACGTGTGGAGGGATGATCCGTGGGCCTCGTGCAGCGCTTCGAGCGCCGGCTCGAAGGCATCGTGGGTAATACCTTCGCGCGTGTGTTCGGTGGCAACGTCGTGCCACAGGAGGTCGCGCAGGCGCTTCAGCGAGAGAGTGAGGACAACATCCGTGAGTTGGCCGGCGGCAGGCTGCTGGCTCCCAACCACTACGTCGTGCAGTTGGGGCAGGCGGACCATGACCGGCTCGCAGTGGATGAGGAACGCATCATCACGCTGCTCACGGACGTCATCTCGGAGAATCTCGCGGAGCACGGGTGGGACACCTATGGTGACGTCGTAGTCTCCCTGGAGCGCTCCGACGCGCTGCACACCGGACAGTTCCGAACACGCTCGTCCGTCGACCCTGACGTAAGCCGACGGCCGGCATCACCTCGCAACGCAGGAGACCGATCCATGAGCCAGCCTCCCGGCTACGGCCAACCGCCTGAGGGTGACCCGTACGGCCAGCAAGGCCAGTACGGATACGGCCAAGGTCAATACGGCAACGATCAGAACTACGGCCAGCAGCCCCCGCAGCAGCAAGGTGGCTACGACCAGGGTTATGGCCAGCAACAGGGTTACGGCCAGCAGGGCTATGACCAGGGCTACGGTCAGCAGCAGGGCGGGTACGACCAGGGTTATGGCCAGCAGGGCGGCTACGGCCAGCCCGGCGGATATGACCAGGGCTACGGCCAACCCCCGCAGCAGGGCGGCGGCTATGACCAGGGTTATGGCCAGCAGGGCGGCTACGGCCAGCCCGGCGGGTACGACCAGGGCTATGGCCAGCAGCCCGGCGGTTATCCGCAGCAGGGTGGCTACGGTCAGCAAGGCGGCTACGGCCAGCCTGACCCATACGGTCAGCAAGGCGACCCGTATGGCCAGCAGGGATATGCGCCGCCTGCCGTCCAGACCGGGCCCCGTCAGCTGTCGGCGAGCCTGCAGCTTGATGACGGTTCGAACCGCACGTATTCGCTGAAGCAGGGCGGAAACGTGGTGGGCCGTGGTCAGGACGCGGACTTCCGGCTGCCCGACACCGGTGTTTCCCGTCGTCACCTCGAGATCACGTGGGATGGCCAGAGTGCCACACTTGCGGACCTCGGTTCGACGAACGGCACCACGGTGAACGGCACTCCGGTGCAGACGTGGCAGCTGGCTGACGGCGACGTCATCCGCATCGGTCACTCGTCCCTAGTGTTCCGCACCCAGGGCTGACGTTCAGTCGTTCGCAGGGCTTGAATACAGTCTCTGTATTCAAGCGGTGTCGGCTGCGATTTTCAGGGAGCGGTCACAACAGGTGCCAGAGCTGGTGATGCAGTTGACCAGAGCAGGGTTTCTCGTCCTGCTCTGGTTGTTCGTGGTTGCCGCGCTGAGGATCGTGCGCTCGGATCTGTACGCGGCGTCCGGGTTGAAGGTCGGGATCCCCGGGTTCCGCCGGGACAAGTCCGGCAAGGGGCGGGGTAAGGCGCCGCGACAGCTCGTGGTGACCCACGGCGCGCTCGCGGGTACGCGGATCTCGTTGGACGGACGGCCGATCATGATCGGCCGCGCCGATGATTCCACGCTTGTGCTGGACGACGACTACGCGTCGACCCGGCACGCGCGGATCTCGCTGCGCGGGACCGACTGGTATGTCGAGGATCTGGGGTCGACGAACGGCACGTACCTGGATCGCGCGAAGGTGACGGCGCCCATGCGGGTGCCGCTGGGGGTTCCTATCCGCATCGGCAAGACGGTGATTGAGCTGCGCTCATGACCCTTGTCCTCCGTTACGCGGCTCGCAGCGACCGGGGCCTGGTGCGTTCGAACAACCAGGACTCCGTGTACGCGGGACCGCGCCTGCTCGCGCTTGCGGACGGGCTTGGGGGACACGCTGCCGGTGAGGTGGCGAGCAAGGTGGTTGTCGGCGCGTTGGCGCCGTTGGACGACGACACGCCTGGTGAGGATCTGCTCGGTCCGTTGCGCGATGCCACCGTCGCGGGCAACAACGCGATTTCCGAGCTGGTCACGACCGATCCCGAACTGGACGGGATGGGCACCACGCTGACGGCGATGTTGTTCGCAGGCAACCGAATCGGCTTGGTGCACGTGGGGGACTCGCGCGCGTACATGCGCCGCGGGGATCAGTTCTCGCAGATCACACACGACGACACGTTCGTCCAGTCGTTGATCGACGAGGGCCGGATCACCGCCGAGGAGGCGTCGAGCCATCCACAGCGATCGTTGTTGTTGCGTGCTTTGACCGGCCATGACGTCGAACCGAGTCTGACGGTTCGCGAGGCCCGCGCGGGCGACCGGTATCTGCTGTGCTCCGACGGGCTTTCCTCGGTGGTGAGCTTCGAGACGCTGTCCGAGGCGATCGAGATCGAGGATCCGCAGGCTTGCGCCGACCGCATGATCGAGTTGGCGTTGAAGGGCGGCGGCCCGGACAACGTGACGGTGATCATCGCCGACGTGGTGGACGTGGACTACGGCGACGACGATCCGATCGTCGGTGGCGCCGCTGGTGACGGCCGTGAGGACCCGCCTCCGCCGGACTCGTCCGCGTCGCGTGCCGCGGCGATGACCGCGGCGGCGCAGCCACGCCCGGAGCCGCGCAAGATCGAGCAGCCTGAGCCGGAGGACCCGAAAGCCAAGGGCCGCAAGCGGTTGAAGGTCGCGGCGCTGTCCGTTGTGGTGCTGATGCTGTTGGTCGCGGGCGCGTTCACGATCCGATACTTCGTGTTGCGCAACTATTACGTGGGGGAAGGAACCGGCGCCTATCGGGGCGAGATCGCGATCTTCCAAGGTGTTCCCGGCAGCGTGCTGGGTATTCCGTTGCAGCGTGAGGTGCAGGGTTCCTGCGACCCGGCGCTGGACAAGTGCAACAAGCGGTACGTCGATCAGCTCGACGAGGCCGGCAAGGCGACCGTGCTCGGCGGTAGCAACACTTATGGCAGCCTGAACGAAGCGCGTGAGTTCATAAACCGGCTGCGGACCGAGAACGTCCTCGATCCGTGTCCCGATGTGATCGCACAGCAGCAACAACGACAGAACCAGTCGGCGACGTCCACGCCGCCGACGGACCCGGCGAACCCTGAGGTGGCACCGAGCGTGCCGACTTCGGCGCCGCGTCCCGGTGTGGACTGCCGGCCCGAGCACAACGAGGGTGGCGGCGGCTAATGGCGCAACCGGTTCCCGTCGGGGCGGGTCCGGCGACGGCGACCGGGCAGGGCAACAACAGCAACCCCGCGATGCAGCCTGTGGCTCCGACGCGGCGGAGCACAGAGTTGTGGATGCTCGCCTTCGCCGCCGCACTCGTCACCGGCGCGTTGACGCTGGTCTCGATCAACCAGAAGCAAGAGCTGACCATCCAGATCCTCTGGTACGGCCTGGCGTTCATGGCGGCGTTCGCGATCACGCACGTCGCGGTGCGCAAGTGGGCGCCGTACGCGGATCCGCTGATCCTGCCGTGTGTGGCGCTGCTGCACGGGTTCGGCCTGGTGATGATCTACCGGATCGACCTGGCCAAGGCTGAGCAAGCGCTTGCGCGAGCACGGGAGTACACCGCGTCCGCGCCGAAACAGGTGCTGTGGACGGCGATCTCGCTGGTGCTGTTCCTCGCCGTGCTCTACATCGTGAAGAACCACCGTGTGCTGGCCAAATACGGCTACACCGCCGGTCTGGTCGGCCTGTTCGCGCTGGCGCTGCCCGCCTTGCTGCCCTCGAGCCTCTCCGAGGTCAACGGCGCCAAGGTGTGGCTGAAGCTCGGCATCTTCTCCATCCAGCCGGGTGAGTTCGCCAAGATCCTGCTGATGGTGTTCTTCGCTTCGTTCCTGGTGTCCAAACGCGACTTGTTCATGGTCGCAGGCCGCCGGTTCCTCGGCATGGAACTGCCCAGAGCGCGGGATCTCGGCCCGATCCTGGTCGCGTGGGGTGTGGCGATCGGCGTCCTGGTCTTCGAGAAGGACCTCGGCACCTCGCTGCTGATCTTCGGCATCGTGCTCGCGATGCTCTACGTGGCAACGGAACGCGCCGCGTGGGTGATCATCGGCCTGACGCTGTTCATCGGTGGCGCGCTGATCGCGTTCTCGCTGTTCACCCACGTCCAGCAGCGCGTGGCGAACTGGCTGACGCCGATGAACAACGAGGTCTACGAGCGGCTCGGCGGCAGCTACCAGATCGCGCAGGGTCTCTTCGGCCTCGGCACCGGCGGCATGGCCGGGACGGGTCTCGGCGCCGGACGGCCGGACATCGTGCCGGAGGCCAACACCGACTTCATCACCGCGGCGATCGGCGAGGAGCTCGGCTTCATCGGCCTGACCGCGTTGCTGATGGTGTACATGGTCCTGGCCATGCGCGGACTGCGTAGCGCAGTCGCTGTGCGCGACAGCTTCGGCAAGCTGCTCGGTGGCGGCCTTTCGTTCGCCATCATCATGCAGCTCTTCGTCGTGGTCGGCGGTGTCACCGCGTTGATCCCGATGACCGGTATCACCACGCCTTTCCTGTCGTACGGCGGTTCTTCACTGCTGGCGAACTACATCCTCATAGCCCTGCTGTTGCGGATATCCGACGCCGCACGGCGGCCACAGACCGGTTCGCGCCCGCGGCCGGTTCAGCAGGCACCAATCGCGGAGGCCAGCACGGTGATGGTGGAGCGGCCGTCATGAACACACCTCTTCGCCGGGTCGGGCTGACCATGCTCGTGATGGTCGTGTTGTTGCTGGCCAACATCACGTACATCCAGATGGTCAAGGCCGACGACTACCGGGCCGACTCGCGCAACCAGCGGGTGCTGTTCGACGAGTACTCCCGTGAGCGCGGCAAGATCATCTCCAGCGACAACAAGCTGGTCGCGACGGTCACGCCGACCAACGACCGGCTGAAGTTCCTGCGCCAGTACCCGCTCGGCGCGGCGTTCGCACCGATCACCGGGTACTACTCGGTCCGGTACGGCTCGCGCGCACTGGAGCGCTCAGAGAAGGAGATCCTCGACGGGTCGGATGACCGGCTGTTCGTGCGCAGGCTCTCGGACCTGATCACCGGCCGCGATCCGCGCGGCGGCAACATCCAGACCACCGTCGACTCACGCATCCAGCAGACCGCGTACGACGCGATGACCTCGGCCGGCTACACCGGTGCGGTCGTCGCGATCCGGCCGCAGACCGGCGAGATCCTCGCGATGGTCTCCACGCCGTCCTACGACCCGAACCCGCTGTCGTCGCACAACGGCGACGAGCAGGAGAAGGCGTGGAGCAGCTACCGGGACGACAAGGCGAAGCCGCTGACCAACCGGGCGATCCAGGAGACCTACCAGCCTGGCTCGACCTTCAAGCTCGTCGTCACGGCTGCCGCGCTGGAAGACGGCATGACCAAGGACGAGCAGCTCACCGCGGCGCCGAGCGTCAAGCTGCCCGGAACACGCGACGCCGACCTGGAGAACTTCGCAGGCAGCCACTGCGGCCCTGGCGACTCGCCGACTGCGTCACTGGAGCTCGCGCTGTCGGTGTCGTGCAACACCGCGTTCGCCGAACTGGCCGGCAAGCTGGGCCCGGAAAAGCTGCGTGAGCAGGCCACCAAGTTCGGCATCGGCCAGACCGACCTGCAGATCCCGATGGGAGTCGCCGAGTCCAACATCGGCCCGCTGCCCGACGCCGCCGCGCTCTACCAGACCGGGATCGGCCAGCGTGATGTCCGGCTGACCCCGTTGCAGGACGCCATGATCGTCTCGGCGATCGCCAACGGCGGCACCCTGATGCGCCCGCAACTGGTGCAGAAGGTGCTGGCACCGGACCTCTCGGAGATGTCGAAGAAGTTCGACACCGACGAGCTGGGCAGAGCGATGTCCACGTCCAACGCGGCCGCGCTGCGCGACATGATGAAGAAGTCCGAGGACAACACCAGGGGCAACGGCAAGGTCAACGGGCTGACCATCGCCTCCAAGACCGGAACCGCCGAGCACGGCACCGATCCGAAGAACACCCCGCCGCACGCTTGGTACGTCGCATTCGCGCCTGCGGACAACCCACAGATCGCGGTAGCCGTCCTTGTTGAGAATGGCGGTAACCGCGGGCTCGCGGCGACCGGTAGCTCGGTGGCCGCTTCCGTCGGGCGGGCCACCATCAACGCGATGCCGGGAATCGGAGGTAGGTGAGCATGCTGACGTCGGGGCAGCTGCTTGCCGACCGATATCGGTTGGTGCGGCGCATCGCCGTCGGCGGCATGGGCGAGGTGTGGGAGGCAGCCGACACGCGGCTGGACCGTGCCGTCGCCGTGAAGGTGCTCAAGCCGGAGCTGTGTGGCGACGCGGAATTCCTGCACCGGTTCCGCACCGAGGCGCGGACGATGTCCTCGCTCAACCACCCCGGTATCGCCTCCGTGCACGACTACGGCGAGACAGCAGCGACACCGGATGGCCCGCAGGACACCGCGTACCTGGTGATGGAACTGGTCGAGGGCGAGCCGCTGGCGACCATCCTGGCCAGGGAGGGCCGGATCAACGCCGACCGCACGCTCGACATCCTCGAGCAGGCCGGTAACGCTTTGCAGGCCGCGCACGCTGGCGGTTACGTGCACAGGGACGTCAAACCGGGAAACATCATGATCACCCCGGCCGGCGTGGTGAAGCTGACCGACTTCGGTATCGCCAAAGCCGCCGACGCGGCGCCGGTGACCAGGTCGGGCATGGTGATGGGCACCGCCCACTACATCGCGCCGGAGCAGGCACTCGGCCACGACGCCGAGCCAGCCAGCGACGTGTACTCACTGGCCGTGGTCGGCTACGAGTGCCTGATGGGGCACCGGCCGTTCCTGTCGGAGAACGCGGTCACGGTGGCGATGATGCACATCCGCGACATCCCGCCGCCGCTGCCACCGGACGTTCCGCCTGGCGCCCGGGCGGTCATCGAGGCCACACTCGTCAAGGACCCGCGCCAGCGCTACAGCAACGGTGGCGAGTTCGCCGCGGCGGTCGCCGCGGTCCGGGCCGGTCGTCCGCTCCCCACACCGTCGGGGATGGCGTTGGCGGCCGCGCACCCAGTGACACCTCATGGCACACATCCCGGGACACATCCGGGTATCGCGCCCGTCGGCATGCCCCAGCCGATGGTGCACGGAACTGGTTCGTTCCCGTTGCCACCTCGCCGGCCGCGTCGCGGCAGCCGGGCATGGCTGTGGACTTTGCTGGCGTTGTTGCTGGTAGCGCTGGTCGTGCTGGCCGTGTGGGCGGTCCCGAGGCTGACCGGGTCCAGCTCCCGCTCGCCGGGTTCGCCCAATCCGGTCGGCGGCACCGCCACGCAGGCGACCCCCGGGGTCAGCTTCCCGGCGGACGGTCCGGCATATGGTGAGCCCAGCGGACAGGGCCGGCCGCCCGTGGTTCAGGTGAAAGCCGGGGACCTGCTCGGCCACCCCGCCTCGGAAGTAGTCGAGCGGTTACGGGAGGCTGGTCTCCAACCGGATGTTCGATCGCTACGGTTGTCGGGCGAACCGTCGCAGGACCTGCGGACGTGCTACGTGACAAGCGTGCAGCCGATCGGACGAGTGGACCAGGGGTCGAAGGTGACTGTTGAATGCGACCCGGACAGACAGCCACCTGGTTGAAAACGGCCTGGCGGACCGGCAAGAGCGGGCATGATGGGACCGAGAAGTTGACTAGGAGCGGGACTACGCAGCGATGACGACACCGCGACTGCTCTCCAATCGCTATGAGCTGGGCGAGACGCTCGGCTATGGCGGCATGTCCGAGGTTCACAAGGGCCGTGACGTTCGGCTCGGTCGTGACGTCGCGGTGAAGGTGCTGCGTGCCGACCTGGCAAGGGACCCGCAGTTCCAGGAACGGTTCCGGCGCGAGGCCCAGAACGCGGCCGCGCTCAACCACCCCGCGATCGTGGCTGTCTACGACACCGGTGAGACGCGCACGGAGTACGGCCCGCTGCCGTACATCGTGATGGAGTACGTCGACGGCCGGACCCTGCGCGACATCGTCAAGACCGAAGGGCCGCTGCCCGGCCAGCGCGCCATGGAGATCATGGCGGACGTCTGCGCGGCGCTGGACTTCTCCCACCGGCACGGCATCGTGCACCGGGACGTCAAGCCGGCCAACGTGATGATCACCAAGACCGGCGCGGTCAAGGTGATGGACTTCGGTATCGCCCGCGCGGTGCACGACGGCCAGGCGGCCGTCACGCAGACCGCCGCGGTGATCGGCACCGCCCAGTACCTTTCGCCCGAGCAGGCCCGTGGTGAGGCCGTCGACGCGCGAAGTGACGTCTACGCAACGGGTTGCGTGCTGTTCGAGTTGCTGACCGGCGAGCCGCCGTTCACCGGTGACTCCCCTGTCGCCGTCGCCTACCAGCACGTCCGGGAAGACCCGCGCAAGCCGTCGCAGCTCAACTCGCGGGTCAGCCCGCAACTGGACGCGATCGTGCTGAAGGCGATGGCCAAAGGTGCGGCCAACCGCTACCAGTCGGCCGCGGAGATGCGGATGGACATCGTCCGCGTGCTGTCCGGGCAACGCCCGTCCGCGCCGATGGTGATGACCGAAGACGACCGCACCGCGATGCTGGGCCAGCAGACCCGGATCAACGACATCCCGCGCGGCAGACACCGGCCGGACTCGATGGCCGACGACTACGACAGCTACGACGCGTCGGAAGAAGAGCGGAAACGTAAGCGCCGCAAGGCATGGATGACCGCGTTGATCACCTTGCTGGTGGTCGCGGTGATCGTACTTGGCATCTGGCTGACGACGAAACTGTTGTCAGGCAACGACTCCGGCTCGCAGTTCGTGGATCTCCCCTCGGTGAAGGGGGCGCAGGAGAACCTCGCCCGCAACCAGCTCGAGCAAGCCGGTTTCAAGGTCACCATAGCGAGCGTCAAGTGCGAGCCGCCCGGCCCCGGCCAGGCGGCTCCGTGCCAACCGGAGGACGTCGGCACGGTCATCCAGCAGGACCCGGCGCCCGGCAAGGTCGAGGCCGGCAAGACGGTCACGCTGACCATCGGCCGCAGTGCGAGCTCGGTGCAGGTCCCGGACGTGCGCGGGAAGACCAAGGACGACGCCACCAAAGCACTGGCCCAAGCGGGTTTGGTCGCCTCGCCGGATGAGACCACAGAGGACACCACCGACTCGAAGCTGATCGGCAAGGTGTCCAGCACCCAGCCGCCGATCGGCGTCGACGTGCCCAAGGGCTCGACGGTCAAGCTGGTCGTGGGCAAGCAGCCCGCTCAGGTGGACGTGCCGGACGTGGTCAACCAGGACTTCGAGGCCGCCAAGACCAACCTGGAGAACGAGGGCTTCAAGGTCAGCCGCAGCGACGTGGACTCCGACAAGCCCAAGGGCATCGTGGTCGCGATGAGCCCGAAGAAGGCACGGCCGGGCGCCACGATCACCCTGCAGGTCTCCAAGGGCCAGACGGAGGACCCGAACCAGATCCAGATGCCCAACCTGGTCGGCAAGAACGAGAACGCCGCCCGCCAGGAACTGCGCAACCTCGGCTGGGAAGGTGACTTCAGAGTCGACCCGGACGACACCAACGACGTGTCCAAGCTTGGCCAGGTCGCGGAGCAGGACATCCCGCCCGGAACGAAGATCGCCAAGAACCAGACCGTCAACGTGAGAGTGTTCAGAGACTTCAAACCGGGTAGCACACCCTGACGCCTTGCGGTGTGTGATCCATGGTTTTGTATGTTGTTGCCCCGAGATCTGGCCTGGCGGTACCTGGGCGCCGCAATGCCCGGAAAGGCGGAAAACAATGGTTGGGCGACTTCGCACAGCACGAGCCGGCTTCATTGAGAGTCCACGCTGGCCATGACCCTTGCGCTGAAGTACGCGGCACGTAGCGACCGAGGGTTACACCGGTCCAACAACGAGGACTCGGTGTACGCCGGACCGCACCTGCTCGCCATCGCGGACGGGATGGGCGGGCACGCCGCGGGAGAGGTCGCCAGCAAGGTGGTCATCGCCGCGCTTGCGCCTCTCGACGAGGACGTCCCCGGCGACGACCTGCTCGGCAAGCTGCACGAGGCAGTTGTCTCGGGTAACGACACGATCGCGGAACTGGTCGATCAGGACCCCGATCTGGAAGGCATGGGGACCACGCTGACCGCGATCCTGTTCGGCGGCGGCAGGCTCGGCCTGGTGAACATCGGGGACTCCCGTACCTACCTGTTGCGCGACGGGCAGTTCAACCAGATCACCCGGGACGACAGCTTCGTGCAGTCGCTGCTGGACGAAGGCCGGATCACGCCCGAGGAAGCGCTCACACACCCGCAGCGCTCGCTGGTGCTGCGCGCGTTGGTCGGTCACGAGGTGATCGAGCCGACCCTGCAGGTCAGGGAGACCAGAGCGGGCGACCGGTATCTGCTGTGCTCGGACGGGCTGTCGGATGTGGTCGGCTTCGAGAAGCTGGCCGAGACGATGCAGATCGCCGACAGGCAGGCGTGCGCGGACAAGATGATCGAGCTCGCGTTGCAGGGCGGTGGTCCGGACAACGTGACGGTGATCGTCGCGGACGTGGTCGACGAGGAACCGCAACCTCAAGCCACGCAAGCGTTTGAGTCGTCGAACAACCACCTGCACCCGGTCGGCCCGACAACGTCACCGCCGCGGCCGCCGGTCCCGATGCCGCCGCAACAGCAACCGCCGCATCAAGCCACGATGCAGCAACCGCCGCAGCCACCGCAGAAGAAGAGAAAGCGCGGCCGCAAGATCGCGATCGTCGTCGCGATCGCGGTCATCTTCCTCGCGTTGATCGGCGCGGGTATCCGGTATCTCGCGTACACCAACTACTACGTGGGTGTCAGCGACGGTGGGGAGATCGCGATCTTCCAAGGCGTCCGCGGCTCGGTGCTCGGCTTCGGACTGCACCGCAAGGTCGAAGGCTCGTGCGCGCCGGCGGACGGCCCGGACTGCCGTCCACTTCGGATCGAAGACCTCGGCGCGACCAACACGACACGGGCCAACGAGGGCTTCCCGGTCAACGACCTCGAGGCGGCACGGCAGACGATCAACACGTGGCGCCGCGAGGACCAGCAGCCCGAGCAGCCGGTGAACTGCCCGACGCCGCCGCCAGGGTCCGCGACCAGCACGCCCACCGACGTGCCTTCGTTCCCCGGCGAGACGCCGCCGCCGGGAAGCAGCACCCAGCCGAACTGCTAGCGGACCGCGGCGGCCTCGGTGAGCGTGCGCATCCCGCGCTCGAGCTCGGCCACCTTGTGCTCGGGCACCGGGTGGCCGCAACCGGCCAGCCAGTTCGCCAGCATCCGGTGACCGCCGTCGGTGAGCACCGACTCGGGGTGGAACTGCACGCCTTCGATCGGCAGTTCGCGGTGCCGCATGCCCATCACGATGCCGCTCTCGGTCTTGCCGGTTACCTCGAACTCGGCCGGAATCGTCTCGGGCAGCACGGTCAGTGAGTGGTAGCGCGTCGCGGTGAACGGATCCGGCAGCCCGGCAAGCACCCCGGCGCCGTCGTGGTGCACCTGGCTGGTTTTGCCGTGCAGCAACTCCGGCGCCCGGTCGACGGTGGCGCCCCACGCGACCCCAATGGCCTGGTGACCGAGGCAGACACCCAGTACCGGAGTCTTCCGCTCGGCGGCCTGCTTGATCAGCTCGATGCTCCGGCCGGCCCGCTCAGGCGTGCCGGGACCAGGACTGACCAGGACGCCGTCGAACCCGTCAAGCTGGAGCTCAGCGGAGTCGTTGCGAAGTACGACGCACTCCGCACCCAGCTGGGCCAGGTACTGGACCAGGTTGTAGACGAAGCTGTCGTAGTTGTCGACCACCAGCACGCGCATGCCACCATGCTATTCGGCACCGGCCACTGTATTTACCTCACCGAATAAAAGTGGTGCGCCCGTACCACTCTGCCCGTAGGCTGACCGATGTGATGCTGATCTTCGACGCGGACGACACCCTGTGGGAGAACAACGTCCTGTTCGAGCGGGTGATCGACGACTTCCTCGACTGGCTGGCCCACCCGACGATGGACAAGGCCCAACTGCGGCCGATCCTCGACGACATCGAACGAGCCAACATCGTCACGGTCGGCTACGGCAGCAAAGCCCTGCTGCACAACCTCCGAGAGACGTTCTCGCACCTCTACGAACGTGAGGTGTCCGCCGAGGAGAGCAGGCAGATCGAGGAGCTCGCGGTCACACTGATCGACCACCGCGTCGAGCTGATCGAAGGCGTCCCCGACACCCTCACCGAGCTCAGCACCCGCCACCACCTGCTGATGCTCACCAAGGGCGACACGGACGAGCAGCAGCGCAAGATCGACCACTCCGGCCTAGCCCACCACTTCCAGAGCATCCACATCGTGGCCGAGAAGGACCCGGACACCTACCGGCAGCTGGCCAAAGAGCTGAGCTTGGACGTCGGCAACACCTGGATGATCGGCAACTCACCGAAGTCGGACATCCTGTCGTCAAGGGCGGCAGGCATGAACGCGGTCTTCATCCCGAACGTGCACACCTGGGTGCTCGAAGAGGACGAACTGGACCCGGCCGACGAGGGCGTACTCCACCTGGAAAGGTTCACCGACCTCCTCAAACACTTCTGAGGCCGTCCCCACCAGAAAGCCCGCCCAGCCACCCGCGACACCTCACCCCGGACCCGGCAAACCGAGGGTGGCTTAACTACCCCGCAAGGAGGGCTATCCAGGCCAGCCTGGAGCGTCGTTGCGAGTGGGCTGCGCGGTCTGGGTGATCACTCGAAGCTGGAACGCAAGCCAGCGGCTATCAGCGAACCACGGACTGGTCTGTCGGGGATTTGCGAACGGGGCCGTTCGTGCGGTGGCAGGTCATTCCTCGGTCGTCACGTTGTTGAACCAGAGCTTCGGCTCCAGCCAGGGGAAGACCACGAACAACAGGAGTGCGATCACGCCGAGGATCAGGATCGCGGCGATCGTGATCCTGACCGCCAGCGGGCCGGGGATCTTGCGCCAGATCCAGCCGTACATCAGTCGTTCTCCGAGAGGGCGGTGGGCAGCTCGTTGGGTGCGGCTGGGTTCTTGGCTGCCTGGTCGGTCAGCACGAGGTGCACGATGAGCCGCTGTGCGTCTGAGAACTTCGGATGGCACGTGGTCAGGGTCATCAGTGCGGCGCCGGGTTTCGTGCCGGGAGCGGCGTACGGAACGGGCGAAATGACCCCGCCCTGCGAAGGCTTGACGATTTCGCGGCCGGAGACCTTGGCGTAGTCGGCACCGAGCTTGTTCACGCGCTCACAGCGCTGGCTCTTGTTCTTCACCGAGTCCCAGTTCTTGGCCTCGCTGTCCAGCGGGAGCATCCGGTAGGTGAACCAGCTGGTCGAGGTCTCGATCACCACCGCGTCGCACGACTGCAGCAGGTCGAGGTCGTTGAACGGGGCGCCTTTGCCGACCCGGTGGCCCGCGACGGAGAAGTTGCCGTGCTCGCCCGGCAGCGCCGTGCCCTTGTAGTGGCCCGGTCCACTCTCCAGGGTCTTGTCGTTGGTGCCTTCGAGCACTGTGAAGTGAAAATCCGGTCCGAACTTCGGGATGTAGAGCTTGGCGAAGCCCTTGCCGTCCTCCAGCTCGAACTTGTTGGTCCGCTCGCCGCCTTCGACGACGTCCGCGCCCGGGTGCTGCCACTGGTCGTCCAGCGCCGCGGTGGCTTCCCGCTGCTTGCCCGCGGAGAACAAGTCCGTGATGTAGAGCTCGTAGACCACGAAGAGCAGCACGATCATGCCTGCGGTGATCAGCAGTTCGCCGATGTTCCGGACCACGTTCCGGGCCCGGTCACCGCTCCGCGGCGGCCCGTCCTGCAGGTCGCCGTACAAGCGCCCAGAGTCGTAGTCACCCTCATGAGTTCCCACTCGTACTCCCCTGGTGGTTCGCGAGCCTTTTCGACTACGTTAACGTGTTCCCACGGCGGCAGTTGCGGACCTCCGCTTGCCGCCGTATACGCACGCATAACGCCAGGCGAGGACACGATGCCCAAGTCCAAGGTTCGCAAGAAGAGCGTCTACACGGCGCCCGCCAGCGATCGCCGTACCCCGGTGAAGGTGCGTGGGGGCGGCCCTTCGCATCCGCTGTACATCGCGGTGATGCTCGGTGTCATGGTGATCGGCCTTGCTTGGCTGGTGGTCAACTACATCGCCGGGCAGGACATCCCGTTCATGTCCGACCTGGGCAACTGGAACTTCGCGATCGGCTTCGCGCTGATGATCGGCGGCCTGCTGATGACCATGCGGTGGCGCTGAAAACCTGCTGTTCACTCGGTAGTGGGACGCTGGACTACACCCGTTCAGCCCAGCGTCACTGAACCACAAGGATGTAACTCATCCCCAGTGTGGACAACTCTTGTGGATAAGTAGGACGCATCGTCACGTGACGTCACCAAAGGCCCGTCTTGTCTGGTCAACGCCACCGCTCCTGGTCGCTGTCGGCTGGGTGGCCACGGCTGGCGCAGCGACGTGGGCGATCTTCAACGACGACACGGCGGGACGTGTCCTGGTCGGCCTGGCCGCGCTGGTCGCGGCCTTACTGGCGTTGCAGGGCACGCTCGCGCGGCCGCGTCTGGCAGCCGACAGCAACGGCCTCGTTCTGCGGCGATTCGCCAGCAAGAGGCAGTGGACGTGGGCCGAGGTCAACGTCCGGCTGGTGCGCACGCGCAGGCTCGGCCGCGAGGTGAGCACGCTTGAGCTCGACGCCGAGGACGACCTGGTCGTCCTCGGCTGGCTCGATCTCGGCGTCGCCCCGGAAGACGTCGCCGACGCGCTGCGCGAGCTACGTACTTGAGACCTGCCGGTAGCAGCTGACCTGCGAGTTCTCGTGGACGCACGTCGCGGGTCGATCAAACCCGCTGTCCCTGACGAACACCAGTCCGACCAGTACGACCAGCGCCGCGACCAGGGTCGCGACCTGCACTTTCGTCCGGATCTTCGCCGGTGGATAGAGAAACCCGAGCGCGACCGCGGCGCCGGTGATCAGGCCGCCGATGTGGCCGAAGATCGAGATGTTGGCGATCGTGAACGTGAAGACCAGGTTCAGCGCGATGATGCCCAGCGCGGGCGCGATCGGCAGCTTCAGCCGGAACACCGCGACCGCGAGCGCACCCATCAGGCCGAAGATCGCGCCCGACGCGCCAGCTGTGAACCCGTAGTCGACGACCACCCTGCCTGTGCTCGTTTGGGAGGCGGTCTCGGGGTCGAACAGAAACACCATGACGCTGCCGCCCAGCAAGGCCACCAGGTAAAGCGCGAGGAACCGGACCCGTCCGAACAACATCTCCAGGTCACGGCCCACGATGTACAGCGACACCATGTTCACGACGAGGTGGATCACGCCATAGTGCAGGAAGCCGTTGGTGATCAGCCGCCACCACTCACCGCCCGCGACCGCAGGCGGGTAGAGCACACCGAGTTCGAACGGGTACGAGAACTGGTTGTTGGTGATGCTCTGTGCCTGCGCGGCGGTCAGCGCGAAGACTGCCACGTTCAGCAGGAGCAAGATCGGCATCACGATCGGCTTCGTGTTCAGCTCGGCGCCCGCGACAGTCACCGCGCGCCGCTGCGTACGCCTGCCCTCGTTCACACAGTCGACGCACTGGTAGCCGACTGATGCTTCCCGCAGGCACTCCGGGCATGACGGCCGTTCACACCGGACGCAGCGCAGCCCCGTCGGCCGGTCCGGGTGCCGCACGCAGACTTCGTCAGCCACGCTCGATGACCACTCGGTTGATCACCACGTCCTCGACCGGCCGGTCCTGACCAGCGGTTTTGACGCGGGAGATGGCGTCGACGACGTTGCGCGACTCCTGGTCGGTGACCTCGCCGAAGATCGTGTGCTTGAAGTTCAGGTGTGGCGTCGGCTTGACCGTGATGAAGAACTGGGAGCCGTTGGTGTTCGGCCGGTTGATGTTGGCCATGGCCAGCAGGTACGGCTTGTTGAACTGCAGTTCCGCGGTGAATTCGTCCGGCACGGTGAAGCCGGGCCCGCCGCGGCCGGTGCCGGTCGGGTCGCCGCCCTGGATCATGAAACCGTCGATGATCCGGTGGAAGATCGAGCCGTCGTAGTAAGGGCCGGAAGTGCCGCCCTGTGCGTTCTGCGGCGAATACTCCTTCGTGCCCTCGGCGAGCCCGACGAAGCTTTTCACGGTTTTCGGGGCGTAATCAGGGAAAAGGGCGATCCGGATGTCACCGAGCGTGGTCTGCAGGGTGGCCGTCACCTTGATCCCGACGAGTGATTCGTTGCTGTCTGCCACGCCCTCAATCGTGCCATCCAGAGCGGGAACGGTTCGGAAGGGGCAGTATGGGGAACCTGTCTATTAACTAACTGACCCGCGACCCATTGGCGAGGTGAAGGCACATGACTCGGGCCCCAGAGGCGGTGGACAAGGCCGTCGACGCGGTCCGCCGGGCGGAGCACAAGCTGGTCGAAAGCGCAGGAGATGTCGCGACCAAGACCCGCCGAACCCGCCGCAAGCTGGCACGCAAGGCCAAGGCCACCCGCAAGGACCTGGTGAAAAGCGCCAAGAAGGCCAAGGAGACGGCCCAGCAGCTGGCAGGCGCGGAACCCAAGCGTCGTCGTCGCTGGCCGTGGATGATCGCCCTGCTCGTGGCGGCCGCAGGCACCGTGGCGGCGGTGGCGGCCAAGGCCAAGGCGAGCGCGCAGGAGCAGGAAGAGGCGTTCACGCCGGAGCCCCGCTCCGAGGACGAGCAGCCTGCCGAGACCTCAAAGCAGCAGGACAACGGCCGCCCACAGCCGGCCAAATCAAGCACGCAAACGAAGAAATAGCCGTCGGCAAACCCCTGTTCGCCCACCCTCGAATTTGGTGAACGGGGGTTTCGCCACGCCGCCGGCAAGCGCCTGGCACAAAAGCTTCTCGGTGACACCCAGCCGCGCCTCAACAAGGCCCGGGCCGATCGAGCCCAAGCCGAACCGTCCCCACCGATCCCAGAACGTCACGTTGTGCCTGAACGACGGCGAACGCAGCTCCCGCCAGCAGACAGCTCCGCCACTCCCAGGCAGGATTTACGCTGGTGGGAACGGGATTTCGAGCAGACCCTGTGGCCTGGTGACGCCGACCTAGTGCAGCCGATTGCCGATGCACCAATGTCCGCGCAGCAGTGTTGCGAGGTGGGCCGGGTGCCTGCTGCCATTCGCGTGATCGACTTTGGCGAATCCCCCGACTCCAGGACATCCCCCACCACTCCCGGGGGGACGACCCCAGGCCAGTCTATCGGGATATGGGCAGGTCAAGAGGGCTACCAGCCGGTTGTGGACAACCAGATTTGCGAACGGACCGTTCGCGCGAAGTCGCGCGATCCAGGGTGGCCTCTTTGCCGCGGTGATCCGCCTCCACAAACCAACCCCGAGCGACAGCCATACGGATCGCCGCCGTCCCCCAATGCGCGGTAGCGCAGACCGGTCCTTCGTGCTCCCTTCCTCCCGTCTGGCCTGTGCCTCGCAAACCATGGGTGTCAAGGGGGTCGGCCCACCCAACCCCGCCCCGAACGACGGCCAAACCGGCCTCTTGGTGGCCTCCCTGCCACATCTTTTGAGCACCCGGATTCCGAGATCCGCCGGGAACCCCGGGTGGCGTGTGCAAGAGGCGTACAGCCCGAGTTCCGGGTGGCTGAAAAGACAGGGAAGCCACCCAAGACAGCGACTCGCGATCCCATTCGATCGGGGATACGACCTGTTCAAGGGGTTACCGGGCGGTTGTGGACAACCGGATCCACGAACGGGCCGTTGGCTCGAAGTTCACTCTGGGGCGTCACGAACCGGGTGAGGCTGACGGGTTGTGGTGACGCTAAGTCAGAGGCCGAGGGTCGTGATGGCCTTTTCGGTGACGCGGCGGGCTTTGATCGACTGGGCTTGGTTGGTTGTCACGATCACGGCCGTGCCTTCTTTGGCCACCGCGTAGACGGAGCCCTTGTCCCCGCCGCTCGAGCCGCCCTTCCAGCCTGCTGGCGAGGTTGCCGGGTTTGACGAGTCGATGGGCGCGGCTTCGTCCACGAGTGCCTTCGCGTTCTTCGCGGTACCGACGTAGACCCGGACAGTGAGTTGGACGTTGCCGTCGGCTCGGTAGAAGAAGCAGGCGGGGTGTGGTTTGTCCGCGGAGATGCGGACCTTGGTGGCGCGCTGCCCGTTGGCCTCTGCGACAAAGGCGCTTTCCAGGTACGGGCATGGGCCGTCGGCCACGGGTTCCGGGGCGGGCGGTGGACCTTCCGGTTGGGTGGTCGTCGGCGTTGTCCGCGTCGGCTGCGGGTTCTGTGCCGGGGGCTCGGCGTCGGGGCCGGTCGAGCAGCCGGCCAGGCAGCACGCCAGCAGCAGGGCTGAAGTCAGTCGCCTCATAGGTCCGCCAGTCAACCAGAGTCCTTCCGAGTGATCTCCCGGCACCTCGTTGAACCTTCTACAGCCTTGCGGCGTAACTCCCTGCGCACCTTGCTAATCCTGCATACGTAAGGGGTATGGATGGACGCCATCCTGAGGCGCAGGGAAGACCTGCTCTCAATTTTTCGGATCGTGGTCGGGTTGCTGTTCGTCAGCCACGGCGCTGCCAAGTTGTTCGGCGTGCTGGGTGGACGGACCGTCCAATTCGGGGCGTGGCCATCGTTCTACGCCGCCGTGATCGAACTTGTCGCCGGTGGAGCCGTGCTGCTCGGGATCGGAACCCGGGTGGCCGCGGTGATCTGTTCCGGTGAGATGGCCTATGCGTACTTCGTCAGTCATCAGTCGAAGGCGTTGTGGCCGATCGAGAACGGCGGCGAACTCGCCGCGATCTACAGCTGGACGTTCCTGCTTATCGCGTTCTTCGGACCGGGGACGTGGACGTTGTCCCGGTTGTGGAACAAGCAGAAGCAAACCGCGGAACCCGTGGCCGGCTGAGCCGAAGCACCTGGGTCCTGGCAGCGCCGCCAGGGCTCAGGGCTTGAGCAGACGGTCCAATTCGGCCGCGGAGTCGAGCACGATGCACCGCGAAACCCGTTCCGCCTCAGCGGCATTGCCCTGCGAGATGGCTTCGGCTTCCAGTCCGTGCCAGTCCAGCGCCGTCGTTTGCAGGTTCGGCGGCATCAGCTGCAGCTCGGCTCGGCCGTGCAACACCTCGGCGGTCACTTCGCCGACGTGGACGAATAAATCGTTGCCAGAGGCCACAAAGACCTGACGGTGGAACGCGACGTCGGCTTCGACGAACGCAGGCGTGTCACCAGCGATGGCGTGCTTGCGCATCTCGTCCGCGAGCCGCAGCAATTCTCCGCGTTGTTCGTCGGATGCGTTGGTAGCGGCCAAACCCGCGGCCACCGGTTCGACGGCGGCGCGCAATTGGGACAGTTGCCTGAGCAGTTCCGCTCGATCGGAACCCGCCAGTCGCCAACGGATCAGCTGCGGGTCGAAGAGGTTCCACTCGGCGATCGGCAACACGATGAGGCCGATCTTTGGCCGGCTACGAACCATCTTCAATGCTTCGAGGACTCGAACCGCTTCTCTGCCAACGGTTCGGGAGACGCCGTACTTAGTGGTCAGCTCGTCGAGCCGGAGCACCGTGCCCGGCGGATAGCGGCCGGAGGTCAGCGCGAGGCCGAGCGAGTCCAGCAGATGTGCGTGCAGTGTCACCGGAACTCCAGGATCCGTTCGGCGACAACGAGGTCGTGCCCGAACGTGATCTTGAGGTTGCGCTGTTCACCGGGTACCCAGTGCACCTCGATGTCGGTGAACTGCTCGATACACGACGCCGTGTCCGTGCCCACGAACCCCTCCTCAGCCGCCCGCTCGTAGGCAGCGAGCAGGGGCGCCGCCAGAAAACCTTGTGGTGTCTGGACCGCGACCAGCTCGTCGGTGATCGGGGTGACGTGCTCGTCGGTCGCCAGCGCCAGATCCTCGCTCACCAAGCCAGGAATCGCGCCGCCATACCTTCTCGCAGCTTGCAGCACAGCCGCAACAAGTTCCGGAGTAACCAACGGACGGGCTCCGTCGTGGATGAGCACGGTGTCGATCTCGCCGGCTTCGATCCGGCCGGCGAGGTGCCTGAGCGCGGCGAGTTCGGAGCCCTGCCGCGTAGCGCCCCCGGAGACCACGTCGACGTCCATCCCGGCAACGATCTTCTCGACGTGGTCGACGTCCTGCGGCCGGGTGACCAGCACAAGCGGCCCGATGTCCGGGTGACTGGCGAACGCTTCGAGCGACCACGCCAACACGGGCCGACCGGCGATCGGCAGGTACACCTTGTTGATATTCCGGCCGACACGTGTGCCGGAACCGCCAGCCAAGACCACTCCGGCCGCCTGAGTCATGCTCAGGATCATCCCGCGTTGTTTCACGTTGAACCAAGCGACTGGCGGATCTGGGTCAGCAGCTGCGCCACTCGCCGGTCGGCGGGCGCGCCCGGTCGGTGGATCGCGTAGTACGGCACCGGCGGCAAGTCGGCGATCGGCACTTTCGCCAGGTCGGTCCGCACGCATCCGTTGACCACGGCGGCGCCGACACCCAGCTCGACGAAGTGCACCATCAGCGGCCACCCACCCGCTTCGACCGCGACCTCCCACTCGATGTCCGCGACCGATCGCAGACGTTCGAGCGTCACTCGCAACGGCTGCGACGGCAAGGGCAGAACCATCCGCATCCCCGCGAGTTCCCTCAGGCGGATCTGCGCGCGTCGCGCGAGCGGATGATCGTGCGGTACGACCAGCACCTGGTCGTACGTCGCGAGCTTGACGGTCTCCAGGTCGTCGGGCAGTTCGTCCAGCACCGAGATGCCTAGTTGCGCACGCCCGTCGCGGACCAACGCCATGGTCTGTGCTCGCGACGCGGTGAACAGTCGCAGCCGTTCGGACTCGCGCGCGATCACGTCGCCAAGGAGGTAGAGGTACGCGCCTTGACCGGCGGCAAGGGCGACTCTGCGGCGTTCACCAGCCAATTCGCTGAGAAATTGATCGAGCTGGTCCGCTCGTTCCCGCGCGAACCGGGCCAGCGCCTCGCCTTCGGCTGTCAGCATGAGCCGTTTGCCGTGGCGCACGTACAACGGTCGACCGACAGCTTCGGCGAGTTTGCGCACTTTGACATGCAGCGCCGGCTGCGAGATGTGCAGCTCACGAGCGGCGGTAGTGAAGTTCAGCCGCTCGGCGAACACCAGGAACGCCGGGAGCGACTCACCTGGGAACATAACTTCAAACTATAGTCACGCGGACTTCGCTAGTTCAGATTGAGCTCACGATCCCGCACGCTGATCACATGAGAAAGGAGTTACGACTCGGCGTGGACTTCGGCCGAGTGATCAACGACGGAGCGTCGCACCCGGGCGGCGACGACACGGTGTTCCTCAGCGGCACCTTCGAAGACGCGATGCGAACCCCGGCCATGCCGGGCGCGTTCGAAACACTCGCCCGGCTGGCCGAGCTGTTCGACGGCAAGGTCTGGATAGTGTCCAAGGCGGGCGAACGGATCGAGAACCGGACAAGGCAATGGTTGGACTACAACGGTTTCTGGGCAGCGACCGGAATTCCCCCTGCCAATGCGCGGTTCTGCCGTAAACGTCCGGAGAAAGCCGTGCACTGCAAGCGGCTTGGCATCACGCATTTCATCGACGACCGGCAGGATGTGTTGCGGCACCTGCGGGACGTCGTCGAACACCTCTACCTGTTCGGACGGCAGCGCTCGCAACCGCCCGAGTGGGTCGTTCCGACACTGACCTGGGCGGACGTGGAAACCGCTGTCACCGAAGGAATCTCGGCGGAACCTCGGCAACCAGCCACACGCCGTTCGCGGAAAGCCGGAACTCGTACCCTGCGGCGTGCATAGCTCCTGCCTGCACGACAAGGACAACCGGCTTTCCCTTTCTGGCGCCGACACGTTCGGCAGTGTCCACGTCAGACGAAAGGTGAACGTCGTGGCGCGCCATCGGTTTGAGCCCTTCGGCCCGGATGCGTTCGACGTTCGCCGCGCCAGTCCCGTGATACAGGATCTCCGGCGGCTCGGCCGCGACGAGTCCAAGGTCGACGGTGACCGAGTGTCCTTGGTTCGCCCGAATCCTGTTACCCACCAACGTGAAACGCTGCTTGTCGTTGCTCGCAACGACAAGCTCCAGCTCGTCACGCGTGATCACGACACCGTGCCGCGCACACGCCGCGAGCAAGTCGTCGACGTCGGCCCAGCCGCCCTCGTCCAACGTGAGCCCGATGTCGGCGGGCCGATGCCGCAGGTGCCGCGACAGAAACTTCGACACCCGGACAACGTTCACGCGCGCAGTTCTTTCAACAACTCCCGCACGCGATCCATGATGACGTCGGTGACCTCACGCAGCAGCTCGCCGTCGACTTCACGCCCCCGGTAGTCGCTCAGGTCCATCGGCGCACCGATGACCATGTTCACCGGCTTGCGCGGAAACGGCCGAAACCGCCTGCGCCTGCTGTCAAAGATCTCCCGCGTACCCCACCGCGCAGCCGGAATCACCGGAACATCGTTGGCCAGCGCCAACCTCGCGACACCGGTCCGGTAGTCCAGCGGCCACCCGTCGGGATCCTGCGTCAACGTGCCCTCGGGGTAAATCACCACAACCCGACCGACCTTCAGCGCATCGTGCGCGCCCCGCAAACTGTCCCCAGCCTTGGCCGTACCCCGAAACACCGGAATCTGCCCAGCCCCATCAAGCACCCGCCGCAGGAATGGAATGTTCCACAACGTGTGCTTGGTGAAGAACCGAGGCACCCGCCCCTGCTCATGCACAAAGATCGCGTCGATGATCGGATCGATGTACGACGGATGATTCAACACGAGCAAAGCCCCGCCCCGCTTCGGCAGGTGCTCAGCCCCGCGAAGGGTCCGCCGACTCAGCGCCCAAGTGAACGGATAAAAGACGGAGGCGAACAGCCCCACCCAAAACCCACCGCGCTCCCGCACACCAGCGACGATACCTGGCACAACGCCAACACGGTCACTCCAGCACAGCCCAGGCCTTGGCCAACATTTCATCGCGAACCGCAGGCTGGTCGCCCTGGTTCAGGAACTGCCGGATCTGTTCGGCAGCCACCGGTTCAGGCAACTTCAGTGCACGATCGGTGCGAGCAAGTTGTTCCTCGTAGCGGTCGTACCAACAGGTCAACATCCATCCCGGCCACTCCGGGTCGTCAACCGGGTGCCCGAGAGTGTCCGCGGTCCAATACCCACCCGCCCGCCGACCCAGATCCAGGTGAAGCCCGGACATGGGAAACACCGTTGGCGCCAACTCCGGCCGACGAAGTGCACCAGCGAGCACCCCGTCCGGCCCGACTTCGAGCAGATCCGGAAGCAGCGCGCTGTTGCCGGCACCGTAAAAGAAGAGTTCCCCAGCCTCGGTGCGAACGCTGACAACGGTGTTGATGCTGTCATCTGCCGCGAGATCCCAGTCCGCCGGCAACGGATCAGCCCCAGGCGAATCCCGCACGATCTCCGGATCGAGACAAACATGCTCAAGCACATCGAACAACCCACGCGGCGCCCACCGCACCGACCACCCAGGCCAGGTAGCGGTCAACATCGCCAGATAAACCCGCCGCACAGGAAGAGGCAACCCACATCCGTACAACGACTGCACGACGAGAGTCCGCTGAACGGTGTCGATGCAGGCAACGCCCTCACACATCGACTCCAACCGCCACCGATCAGTGGACGCCTGTTCCTGAGCGAAACGCAACCCGTGCTCGGGTCCCCAGAACATGTCGCGAAGCAGCGACACCGCCCCGAAGGAAGAGACCCGAAGCTCAACCCCCAACTCACCGACGACCACATAATGCGCAAGCGCCCCCACCCCAACCCCCTCCACAACGACAAAAAGTGACCCGGTCACTGACCGTGTTGTGCGTCGGAACAGCCCCAAAAGCAAAAACCCGGGCAACGCCCGGGCCACAAAACGATCTTCAAAGTTGTGCTGGTCCTGCCAAAACGCACCCACCGCTGGAACTGACGAAGCACGCACCGCGGGGGTGTGGGGGGCTCGGCCCCCCAAAATAATGACGGACGACCAGGCGAAGTTGCGAAGCAACTGAGCAGGGGCGTCCAGAGTCCGTGGAGACGAGGGGAATCGAACCCCTAACCCCTGCCTTGCAAAGGCAGTGCTCTGCCAATTGAGCTACGTCCCCGAGTGGGGCACCTGGCCGGTGGCCCGTGGTGTGCGGGCCACCGACTGAGGTTGGGTCTTACTTGGCGGCGCCGTTGTTGCCCGCGGGGGCGGTGGCCTCGCGCCACAGGTCGGCCTCGGCCTTCGCGGAACGGCTGCGGCGGACCACCAGGAAGATGGCGCCAGCGATAGCCACCAGTCCGAGAAGCTTCTTCACGTCAGGCCTCCTTCAGGCACATGCTTTGTTCCCCAAAACGCATCCCCAACACTACGCGCTCAACCACCCGACGCGCAGCGCCCTGCATTTCCCTAGGGGGCATGGAGGGCTGGGCCCCCCAAAATTATGACGATCGATGAAGGTCGGCCGTCAGGCCGACACACGTCACCCAATCGATCGTGGGCCCAGGAGGACTTGAACCTCCGACCTCTTCGTTATCAGCGAAGCGCTCTAACCGCCTGAGCTATGGGCCCTTGGGAACGTCGAGAAGATTACCGCATGGCTTCTCGCGCCCCAAAACCGGTATCCCCTTTTGCTACTCCCGCTCCGCCAGGGTGACCTCCAGGCCCCCGGCGAGGTCGGCGGACACGTTGTAGACGAAGGCAGCGACCGTGGCCAACGCGCTGAACAGGACGATGTTCACCGCGCCGATGATCGCCGCGACGCCGAAGACTCTGCCCGCGCTGATCAGGGGTTCCGCGGTGGCGTTGGCGTTGGCCTGGAACAGCTCGTTGGCGGTGCCGTTGACCTTGTCCCAGACGCCCATGCCGTCCAGCACGGCGTAGAGCACGCCGACGGCCACGAGCCACACGAAGAACAGCGCCACCCCGAGGACCAGGGACAGTTTCAGCACCGACCACGGGTCGAAGCGCTTGATCTGCAGGTTCGCCCGGCGTGGGCCACGGCCTGGACGGCGCAGTGCACTGGGCGGAGCCGTGCCCGCGCGCTGGGCCGCACCCGCCATGCCCGGCACCGCGTTGTTCGCTGTGCCGAGATTCACAGTCGTCCTGGCCGGAGCGCCGATCGCCGGCTGTGGTCCGGTCTGGTGCAGGCCGACCGGCGGGTATTCGCCGAGTGCCCGTGGCGCCGCGGTACCGGTCACGACCGGCCGGGCGATGTTCACGGTCTGCTCGTCGACCAGCCGGGGTCTTGTGGCTTCTTCCGAAGGCTTTTCCGCTGGTGGCGGTGTGGGTTCCGGCGCCTGTTCGGGCTCCGGGTCCGCGTACTGGGCGTCACTGGTGACGCGCTGCCACGGGGGCGGCGCGCCGTTCGTGTCCTCCTCAGCCACCACCGGCTTGATGGCCTGGGTCTTCTCACCCTGCCCGTTGGACTTCGCCTCCGGCTGCTCGGCCGGCTCTGAACGGTCCGCGGTGGACACCGGTGACGTCTGGTCGACGTCCGCCTCCGGTGTCTTGTCCGTTCCTCGACCGTCCTGGGTCTCGGGGGGTGTCACGAGCTGATCCTCGTCTCCTCGTCGGCGGTGTCCCGCGAGCTCGATCTATTCTGCGGGCTGTTCCGTTGACGCGCCGGATGGGTCTGTGGTTGTCTCCTCGGCCGGTTCATCGCCGTTGGCCTCGGCATCACCGTTGGACGTGTCCTCGGCGCTGCGGGCGATCGCCACCAACAGGGTGCCCTCGCCGATGTTCATCAACCGGACGCCCTTGGTCTGCCGTCCCGCCTTGCGGACCTGGTCGGCGGAGGTGCGGATGACCCCACCAGCCGACGTGATGGCGTAGATCTCATCTTGTGCTTCGACGATGAGAGCTCCTACCAGCCTGCCACGCCTGCTGTCGTGCTGGATGGTCAACACACCCTTGCCGCCGCGGCCCTGCACCGAGTAGTCCTCGATCGGCGTGCGTTTGGCGTACCCACCGTCCGTCGCGACCAGCACGAATGTGCCTTCCCTCACAACACCAAGGGTCAGCAGCTCGTCACCGGAGTTGAACCGCATGCCGAGCACACCGGATGTGGCCCGGCCCATCGGCCGCAACGCCTCGTCGGACGCGTGGAACCGGATCGACTGACCGCCGGCGGACACGAGCAGAAGGTCGTCTTCCGCGGAACACAGCACCGCGCCGACCAGCTCGTCCCCTTCACGCAGGTTGATGCCGATCAGGCCGCCGCTGCGGTTGGAGTCGAAGTCGGACAGCCGGCTCTTCTTGACCAGGCCGTCCTTGGTCGCGAGCACCAGGTACGGCGCGACCTCGTAGTCCTTGATCTGGATGACCTGCGCGATGTGCTCCTCCGGCTGGAACGCCAGGAGGTTGGCCACGTGCTGGCCGCGCGCGTTGCGGCTGGCCTCGGGAAGTTCGTACGCCTTCGCCCGGTAGACCCGGCCCTTGTTGGTGAAGAACAAGATCCAGTCGTGGGTGGAGCACACGAAGAAGTGCGCCACGATGTCGTCCTGCTTCAGGCCCGCACCCTGCACGCCCTTGCCACCACGCTTCTGCGCGCGGTACAGGTCGGTCTTGGTGCGCTTCGCGTAACCGGTCCGGGTGATCGTGACCACCACGTCCTCGACCGCGATCAGATCCTCGACGGCGACATCGCCGTCGAACGGGATGATCCGCGTCCGCCGGTCGTCGCCGTACTTGTCGACGATCTCCATCAGCTCGTCGCGCACGATCGCGCGCTGGCGCTCCGGCTTGTCCAGGATGTCCTGCAGGTCGGCGATGTAGCGCTCGATCTCGGCCAGCTCGTCGATGATCTTCTGGCGTTCCATCGCGGACAGCCTGCGCAGCTGCAGGTCCAGGATGGCGGTCGCCTGGATCTCGTCGATGTCCAGCAGCTCGATCAGGCCGTTGCGGGCTTCCTCGGTCGACTGCGACCGCCGGATCAGGGCGATCACCTCGTCGAGCATGTCCAGCGCCTTGACGTAACCGCGCAGGATGTGGGCCCGCTCCTCGGCCTTGCGCAGGCGGAAGCGGGTGCGCCGGACGATGACCTCGACCTGGTGCTTGACGTAGTGCCGGACGATCTGGTCGAGGCGCAGCGTCCGCGGCACACCGTCGACCAGCGCCAGCATGTTCACACCGAAGTTGTGCTGCAGCTGGGTGTGCTTGTACAGGTTGTTCAGCACGACCTTGGCGACCGCGTCCCGCTTGAGCGTGATCACGATCCGCATGCCGGAGCGCTTGTTGGACTCGTCGGCGATCTCCGAGATGCCGGCGACCTTGCCGTCGCGCACCAACGCGGCCATGTTCTCGATCAGGTTGTCCGGGTTGACCTGATACGGAAGTTCAGTGACGACAAGGATTGTCCGGCCCTTGGCGTCCTCTTCGACCTCGACGACGGCCCGCATCCGGACCGAGCCGCGGCCGGTGCGGTACGCGTCCTCGATCCCGGACGTGCCGAGAATCAAGCCGTGCGTGGGGAAATCCGGTCCCTTGATGCGGGTCATCAAGGCGGCCAGTGTTTCGTCCTCCGACGCTTCCCAGTTCTCCAGCGCCCACACGACTCCGTCCGCGACCTCACGGAGGTTGTGCGGCGGGATGTTGGTCGCCATGCCGACCGCGATGCCGGAACTGCCGTTGATCAACAGGTTCGGCACACGCGACGGCAGAACAACGGGTTCCTGCGTCCGGCCGTCGTAGTTGTCACGGAAGTCGACGGTGTCTTCTTCGATGTCGGCAAGCATGTGCATTGCCAACGGCGTCAACCGTGCTTCGGTATAACGCATCGCGGCCGCTGGATCGTTGCCCGGGGAGCCGAAGTTGCCCTGGCCGTCGATCAGCGGGTAGCGCATCGACCAGCCCTGGGCCAGGCGGACCAGGGTGTCGTAGATGGCCGAGTCACCGTGCGGGTGGTAGTTGCCCATCACGTCGCCGACGACACGCGAGCACTTCACGTACCCACGGTCCGGGCGGAAGCCCGAGTCGTACATCGAGTACAGGACACGGACGTGCACCGGCTTCAAGCCGTCACGCACGTCCGGCAACGCCCGCCCGACGATGACACTCATCGCGTAGTCGATGTAGGAGCGCTGCATCTCCTGCTGGATGTCGACCGGCTCGGTGCGGTCGCCTTCCGGCGGCAGAGTCGTCTCGGTCACGGTTCTTCTTTCGTGTGGCTACCCGGTTGAAAGGTCTAATGCGGACGGTTCAGACGTCCAGGAAACGAACGTCCTTGGCGTTGCGCGTGATGAAGGAACGCCGGGCTTCCACGTCCTCGCCCATCAGCACGCTGAACAGCTCGTCGGCCGTGGCCGCGTCGTCCAGGGTGACCTGCATCAGCGTCCGGTTCGCTGGGTCCATTGTGGTCTCCCACAGCTCGTCCGAGTTCATCTCGCCGAGACCCTTGTAGCGCTGGATGTTGTCGTCCTTGCCGAGCTTCTTGCCGTTGGCAAGGCCCTGCTCGATCAGCCCGTCGCGCTCGCGGTCGGAGTAGGCGAACTCCGGCTCGGCACCGCGCTGCCACTTGATCTTGTAGAGCGGCGGCTGCGCGAGGTACACGTGGCCGGCTTCGACCAGCGGCCGCATGAAGCGGAACAGCAACGTGAGCAACAAGGTCCGGATGTGCTGACCGTCCACATCGGCGTCGGCCATCAGCACGATCTTGTGGTACCGCAGCTTCGACAGGTCGAACTCGTCGTAGATGCCCGTGCCCAGTGCCGTGATCAGGCTCTGGACTTCGGTGTTCTTCAGAACACGATCGATACGGGCCTTCTCGACGTTGATGATCTTGCCTCGGATCGGCAGGATCGCCTGGAAGCGCGAGTCACGGCCTTCCTTGGCCGAGCCACCCGCGGAGTCACCCTCCACGATGTAGAGCTCGCACTCCTCCGGGTTGGTCGAGCGGCAGTCCTTCAACTTGCCGGGCAGGCCGCCGATGTCCAGTGCGCCCTTGCGGCGAACGAGTTCCTTGGCCTTGCGGGCCGCGATGCGGGCCTGCGCCGAACCGACCGCCTTGGTGACGATCGTCTTCGCCTCAGCCGGGTTGGCCTCGAACCAGTGCGTCAGGTGCTCGTTGCTGGTCTGCTGCACGAAGGTCTTCGCCTCGGTGTTGCCCAGCTTCTGCTTGGTCTGGCCTTCGAACTGCGGCTCGGCCAGCCGGACCGACACGATCGCGGCGAGACCTTCGCGGACGTCCTCACCGGTGAGGTTCGCGTCCTTCTCCTTGAGCAGCTTCTTGTCGCGCGCGTAGACGTTGACCACACGGGTCAGCGCGGCGCGGAAGCCCTCTTCGTGGGTTCCGCCTTCAGGCGTGTTGATCGTGTTGGCGAAGGTGTAGACCGACTCGGAGTAGCCGGTGTTCCACTGCATCGCGATCTCGACCTCGATGCCGGTGCTCTTGGCCTCGAACCCGATGACTGACTTGTGCACGGCCTCGCGCGCGTGGTTGATGTGCTTGACGAAGTCCTCGAGACCGCCCGGGTAGTGGTAGGTCCGCTCCTTGATCCGCGCGGCCTGCCCCTCGGCGTCCTCCTGTGCCTCCTCGTCGGAGACACGCTCGTCGCGCAGCACGATCGTCAGGCCCTTGTTCAGGAACGCCATTTCCTGAAGGCGGCGGGCGATGGTCTCGGCGTTGTACGTCGTGGTCTCGAAGATCTCCGGGTCGGCCCAGAAGGTGATCGACGTGCCGGTGTGGTCGCTCGGCTCGCCCTGCTGGATCGGCGCGGTCGGTTCCGAGGCCACGAAGGTCTGGCTCCACACATAACCGTCGCGGTGCACGACAGCTTCCAGGCGCGTCGACAGCGCGTTCACCACGGAGATACCGACACCGTGCAGACCGCCGGACACTGCATAACTGTCACTGTCGAACTTGCCGCCCGCATGCAGCACGGTCATAACGACCTCGAGGGCGGACTTGCCCTCTTCCTCGTGCTGGGCGACGGGGATGCCACGGCCGTCGTCGACGACGCGAACGCCACCGTCGGCAAGCAGGGTCACCTCGACCTTGGTCGCGTACCCGGCCATCGCCTCGTCGACCGAGTTGTCCACGACCTCCTGGACCAGGTGGTGCAGGCCTCGCTCGCCGGTCGAGCCGATGTACATACCCGGCCGGAGGCGTACGGCTTCCAGACCCTTGAGTACGGAGATGGACTCGGCGCCGTAACTCTTACCGTTCTCATTGGCTGCCACGGGCGTGGGTTCTCCTCGTCTCGCCGAGGCCTGGATGGGCCTGCTTCTGATCCCCTCTACATCTTACTGGTCGAGCTCGCCAGAACCGCCCTTAGGACACCTCTAGATTGCTCACAGACGTCATACCGTGAACTTCGGCGAGTGGCACCGGCCGAAAGACAGGTTCAGACGCTCAGGTTAGCCGTAAGTGTCGCGTGGCCCACGCCCGGCCACGTGCCTCGGGCCGTACCGCCAGCTCGGTGCCGCCGGACCGTGCACTTTGAGCCGTTTGACCACGCCATTGCCGACGCCCTTGGCGATCTTCGCCAGCAGTTGGCGTTGCAGCAACCGCAACTGTGTCGCCCATGCGGTTGATGACGCCTGCACGGTCAGCTCACCGTCGCGCAACGAGAGCGGCTTGGCGTGCTCGGCGATCTCCGCACCGACGATCGCCGTCCAACGGCCGAACACCTCGCCGTTCGCCAGTTGGTCGCCCCACCCGCGTTCAGCTGCGATTTTACCCAAAAGTGCGCCGAATTTCTGCGGATCGCGACTGTCCGCACCCGCACCTGACCAGCGACGACGCTTGCGGGACCCGGTGTGCGGCGCCAGCCGCTTGCCCTTCTGTTCCTTACGACGCGCGCCCGCGGCCTCCTTGGCAGCCTGGAGGGCGGCACGCGCGAGGTCCGAGCCACGGAGCTCGCCGTCACCCTGGGTCGCGCCATCCCCCGATTGGGGGGTCTTGTTGGGCGAAATGTCCGAGTTAGCGGCCTTCGAACCGCTCCCGGTCACCGTGTTATCCACACTATCCACAGAGTTGTCCCCAGTTGTGGGACGGGTCACACCACTGGGGGTGATCTTTGGTAGCTGATCGTCATCCCGCACGACGCACCTCCCCGTCCGCGACCGAGAACCGTGTCCCGGCCAATTCGCTGGGCACATCCTCCGCTACCGCGGCCGTGATCAGGACCTGTTCGGCCGCGGCCGCCACTTCGGCGAGTCGCGCCCGGCGGCGCCGGTCCAGTTCGGCGAAGACATCGTCCAACACCAGGACCGGCTCGGTTCCCTCGGCCCGCAGCAGTTCATAC
This sequence comes from Rhodococcus rhodnii, assembly GCA_000720375.1. Lineage (GTDB taxonomy): Bacteria > Actinomycetota > Actinomycetes > Mycobacteriales > Pseudonocardiaceae > Kibdelosporangium. Next base: position 36,977 of record JOAA01000011.1, read on the forward strand.
GCGGCCAACCGCAGAGCCAGGGCATACGACCATGACTCGCCGTGACTCGCGTATCCCTTCGCCGGCGCCTCTCCCAAGATCAGCTCGAGCTCGTCCCGGTGCGGGCCGACCAGGCTGACGCCCCGGTCCAGTTCCTGCGACCGGTTCGCCGACATGGCCGCGAGCAGGGCGTCCGCGACAGTCTCCGGATCAGCGCGGTCACCGCCCGGAACGCCGTAGCCCGGTTCAAGGCTGTCGGCGATCGACGACTTGTACGAAATGGACGCGGGCCGACCGTTGTCACTGCCCGCAACCCCGGCGTACGCGGCTAACACGTGCGGCGCGAGATCCGCAACGAGATCAAGCCGCGCGGCAAGAAGTTGCCCGCCGTGTGTCGCGAGGTGCCCGTCCCACACGTCGAGAGTCGCGATGTCGCCTTTGGACCCGGCACGACGTGCGGCACCGGCGGTCTTGAGCAACGCGTTCCGTTGCCGCAACACCCTTTCGTAGTCCGACCGGACACCGGCGTACCTCGGCGCACGCAACACAAGCAGGTCGTCGAGGAAACGACGGCGCTCACCGGGATCGCCACGCACCAACGCCAGATCCTCCGGCGCGAACAACACAGTGCGCAAAATCCCGAGCACGTCACGTGGCCGAGGCACCGGTCCGCGATTCACGCGGGCACGATTCGCTTTGCCCGCCGTGATTTCCAGTTCGATCGTGAGCTCGCGGCCCTCGTTGACCACCGCGGTGCGCACGATCGCGCGCTGGGCACCGTGCCGGATCATCGGCGCGTCGGTCGCCACCCGGTGCGAGCCGAGTGTCGCGGTGTACCCGATCGCTTCGACCAAGTTGGTCTTACCTTGGCCGTTCGCGCCGACGAGCACGCACGGCCCAGGTTCGAAGGTCAGATCGGCGTGCTCCCACGACCGGAAGTCGACGACCTGCAACTGCCGGACGTACACCTATGCCTGCGTGCTGCCGGATCCCGAACTCGGACCGGCTTTCTGCACGGCATGCCCACCGAACTGCGCGCGCAACGAGGCAACCGCACGCATCGCCGGCGAATCCGCTTGCCGCGATGCGAATCGAGCGAACAACGCGGCGGAGATGACCGGTGCGGGCACGGCTTTGTCGATCGCTTCGGCCACAGTCCACCGGCCTTCGCCGGAGTCCTCGACGTACCCGCGCAGATCGTCCAACTCGGGGTCGGAGTCAAGCGCGCGCACCAACAAGTCGAGCAACCACGACCGCACAACGGTTCCACGCTGCCACGCCTTGATCACCGCGGGCACGTTCTCGACGATCTTGGCGGTGTCGAGAAGTTCGAAGCCTTCGGCGTACGCCTGCATCAGTCCGTACTCGATGCCGTTGTGCACCATCTTCGCGTAGTGCCCGGCGCCGATCGGCCCGGCGTGCGCGAAGCCTTCCTCGCGCGGACCTTCCGGCCGGAGCGTGTCGAAGATCGGCAGCATCCGGTCAACGTCCTCTTCTGCCCCGCCGACCATCAGGCCGTAGCCGTTCTCCAGACCCCACACGCCGCCGGAGACGCCGACATCCAGGTAGTGGATGCCTTTTTCGGCCAGCTTCGCGGCATTGGCCTGGTCCTCGGTGTACTTCGAGTTGCCGCCGTCGATCACCAGATCGCCTTCGGACAACAGCGATCCGAGTTCCTCGACGGTCTGCCTGGTCGGATCCCCGGCCGGGACCATCACCCAGACCGCACGCGGCGCTTCGAGTTTGCCGACCAGATCGGCCAGCGACTCGGCGTCGGTGACGTCCGGGTTGCGGTCGTAGCCGACCACCTCGTGGCCACCCTTGCGCAAGCGTTCGCGCATGTTGAAACCCATTCGGCCGAGGCCGACGAGCCCGAGCTGCACGGTGTTCTCCCCTTGATCAGCCCGGCAGGCGCACGGGCATAAGCAGGTACAGGTACCCGGCGACGACTTCGCCGTTCTCGTCGACCGGCTTGATCAACGCCGGCCGGTTCGGCGTGGTGAACGAAAGCTCGGCGCGGTCGGTGTGCAACGCGCCAAGACCATCCTGCAGGTAACCCGGGTTGAACGCGATGGTGACCGGCTCGCCGTCGAACTGCACGGGCAGCTCTTCCTCGGCGCTGCCTTCGTCGTCGCCACCGGCCGACAGCTTCAGCCCACCGCCGGTGAACTCGAGCCGCACCTGGGTGCCGCGCTCGGCCACCAGCGAAACACGCTTGATCGCCTCGACGAGCGGGGAGACCTCGATGATCGCGTTCGACGTCTGCTCGGTCGGCAGCAACTGGCGGTAGCGCGGGAACTCCGCGTCGAGCAACCGGGTCGTCGTCCTACGTCCGGTACCGGACAAACCGAGCAGACCGTCGCTTGAGGACAGTGCCAGCTCGACCGTCTTGCCCGCGGTGCCAAGGGACTTGGCCGCGTCGGCGAGCGTCCGCGCGGGCACGAGCACTGCCGCGTCCTCGACATCACCGGACGGCTTCCACGTGAACTCACGCATCGCCAACCGGAAACGGTCGGTGGCAACGAGAGTCAGAGTCTCGCCGTTGATCTCGACGCGCACGCCGGTCAGCATCGGCAGCGTGTCGTCGCGGCCGGCCGCGATCGCGACCTGGGCGACGGCCTGACCGAACACCTCGCCGGCGAGCTCACCCGCGTGCGGTGGCATCGGCGGCAGTTGCGGGTAGTCCTCGACCGGCATGGTCGGCAGGCTGAACCGCGCGCTGCCACAAGTGATCGAGACACGCGCGCCGTCGACCGCGATCTCGACCGGCTGGTTCGGCAGTGCCTTCGTGATGTCGGCGAGCAGTCGCCCGGAGACCAGAGTGCGGCCGCCGTCGGCGATCGTCGCCGGGACACCGACCGTGGCCGACACCTCGTAGTCGAAACCGGAGATGGTCAGCGCTTCGCCTTCGGCTTCCGGCGTACCGGCGTCCAGCAGGACACCGCCGAGGACTGGAACTGGTGGCCTGGACGGGAGGCTGCGCGCGACCCAGGCGACGGCGTCGGCGAGACCGTCGCGCTCGACGCGGATCTTCATGGAGGTCCTTTCAGACTCGACCTGTTGATCCCCGGAGTGACTCACCTCGAGGTGCAGAGGCTCCAACCGTAGAGCGTGCCGGGCGGTCTCGTCATCCGGGGCTTGGCCCGACGGCTTTTGTCGCGAGCCAGTTGTCCTCAGCCATCCACGCCCCCTGTTTTTGTTCTGTTGATTCTTTGAAGAGAGCAAAGCAGTGACAGATATAGGTCCTGTGGGTTGTGTGGATGGCGGGCGTCCGCGCTGGTCCAGCGCCGCGTCGGACTGTGGAAGACCACGGGACGTGATCGGTGGATAGACCCGATCGGCGGTGTACAACTCCCGACCGGCCCAGATCCGTCCACATGATGTGGGAGTTGTCCACAAGCTCATCCCCAGATGTGGGTCGATCTGTGCCCAGGCGCTGTGAATGGCGAGAAGTGACGCGAATCGCCCCCTTGGGTGATGCCGAAGGGCTCGCAGACATGTTTTTGGGGCTGTGGACAACTCTCCACAGCCCCAAAAACATCGGAAGACGGCCCACTTGGACCGCTCACCCGCGCGCCGCCGATGATCGACTCGGCGACCCGCTGACGTGCGCCGACACGCTCGACCCGACGCACCGCGCCCGGACAATCACCCATCCGGTGAAGCAGCCGGGTGAACTTCGTACGAACGGACCGTTCGCACGGACTCGTCGACGTTTCCGCTGATCAGACCCCATTCCACCGACTAGACTTGAAGCCGGGGAGCCCCGACCCCTTGGGATGGGTGGGGGCTGTCTTGGGGCTGGTTTGTATTTGATGATCTTGGCGCACGCTGTGGATGGCGTTGTGGTTGGGGCTGGTCGAGGGCGGTTTTCGCGGGATCCACAGCTGTGGATAAACCCTGGTGATGGTTGCCCGGGCCGGCGGCGGGAACTTGTCGGGTCGGCGGCCGAAGTTTTCTGCCTGGGTGGGTCGGTTGGGCTCGGTGGCTTTGGAGAAACCTTGCGCGCCGGGCGACGTTGAGGGCTCGGCAGGAGGATCGAAGGCCACGGGCGGCAGCGGGTGGTTGCGGCCGAGCGGCTTCGCCGAACGCAAGCGGTTGGGGCCGTCTGGCGGGTTGGCCTCGGTCGGCCGAAATTTTCTGTCGAGGTCGGCCGGTTGGGCCCGGTGGCTTCGACAGAAAGATCCAGATCGCTGAGGCGAGGGCACGGCTGGCGCTGACGCGATGGCGTGAGGCTGCAGGTGGCGTCTCGCCTAGGGCGATCTGGTGCCGGGGCGGTCGAGGTTTTCTGTGAGACATCGGGTGCTGAGCTGGGTGGGTCTGGCAGAAACTTCTCGGGATGCTCCGGGGTCTAGCCGACCGAGTGATCAAGTACTGCGGGGCGCGGTCCGATTGAGATCTTGAGGCGGCTGGTGATCAATTCGGCCAGCGGCAAACGCTTGGCACCCGATGGCGACGTGCTGTCTTGGCGGATTGACGCCGAGTGATCCCCAGAGGCGCTGGAGGCCGGTGCTGGGGTGAAGGCATGCGGGTGCGACGGCCGTCGGGAAGTTTTCTGGGGGCATGCCTGGGCTCAACCACTCGCCCAAAAAACTTCGAGATTCGTGATGCGGGGGCATCCGGTCATACCCCGGGCATACGAAACGGGCAGGCGCGAGGCCTGCCCGTCAGCAGCCGACAGAACTCAGCACGCAGCGAACTAGGCGCTCGCCAGATCCACTATCCCCGGGCGCGCTGTTTGATTCGGGAGGTGAGTTCCTGCACCTGGTCGTAGGTTCGGCGGCGCTCGGCCATCTCCTTGCGGATCTTCTTCTCCGCGTGCATCACCGTCGTGTGGTCGCGGCCGCCGAAGGTCTGGCCGATCTTCGGCAGCGATAGATCCGTCAGCTCGCGGCACAGGTACATCGAGATCTGGCGAGACTGCGCCAGCGCCTTCGTCTTCCCCGGGCCGCAGAGGTCTTCGATCGTCACGCCGAAGAATTCCGCGGTCACCGCCATGATCGTCGAGGCGCTGATCTCCGGGACCTGGGAGTCAGGGATCAGGTCTCGCAGCACGATCTCGGCCAGGCCGAGGTCGACCGGTTGGCGGTTCAGGGATGCGAACGCGGTCACGCGAATCAGCGCACCCTCGAGTTCGCGGATGTTGTGCTCGATCCGTGCCGCGATGAACTCCAGCACCTCCGCGGGCACGTTCAGGCGGTCCTGGGCTGCCTTCTTGCGCAGAATCGCGATCCGGGTTTCGAGTTCGGGGGGCTGAATGTCCGTGATCAGGCCCCACTCGAACCGGGTGCGCAGCCGGTCTTCCAGCGTTTCCAGGCGCTTGGGCGGCCGGTCGCTCGAGACCACGATCTGTTTGTTCGCGTTGTGCAGGGTGTTGAAGGTATGGAAGAACTCCTCCTGCGTACCTTCCTTGCCTTCCAGGAACTGGATGTCGTCGACCAGCAGGATGTCGATGTCCCGGTATCTGCGCTGGAAGGCGACTTTCCGGTCGTCACGCAGCGAGTTGATGAAGTCGTTGGTGAACTCCTCGGTCGACACGTACCGCACGCGCATCCCCGGGAAGAGCCGCTGTGCGTAGTGCCCGACCGCGTGCAGCAGGTGGGTCTTGCCCAGTCCCGACTCTCCCCAGATAAAGAGTGGGTTGTACGCACGGGCCGGCGCTTCGGCGACGGCGACCGCGGCGGCGTGGGCGAAGCGGTTGGACGCGCCGATCACGAACGTGTCGAACGTGTATTTCTCGTTCAGCCGGGTCTTGGACGTCTGCGGCTGGGCGGGTGCGGTGAACGGCTGGCCGACGGCGGCGGGCTGCTTGCCGTTGAACGTCGGCCAGACCTCCCTGGCCGTGGCGAGCGCCTCGCCTTCCTCGTCGACCTCATCACTGTCCGAGGAGTCAGTGGGGATTTCCATCTCGGGCACCGGGACCGCGGTGGCGAGTGGTGCGCTCACGCCGACCGGTTCGACCGGGGCCGCAGGCGGTGCGACCGCTGGTGTGGGTGAGCCGACAGTGTCCACTTTCACAGCGAGGGAAATGGTCCGGCCGAGCCTGCGGGACAGCGCGTCGGTGATCGGCTCGCGCAGCGCGCGCTCGATCGCTTCCTTGGCGAAATCGCTTGGCGCTGCCAGCAGCGCGGTTCCGTCGAGCAGACCGATCGGCCGAGTCACCCGCATCCACGCCTGTTGCTGGCGCGACAGGATCCCGGCAGACAGCTCACGTACGACCTGTTCCCATACGAGACCAAAGTTGATCTGGTGCTCGGACACCTGGCGGGCTCCCCTCCCCTCGTACTTACTTGTGAATAGCGGGCGAGCCGCTGCCCGAGGTCACCCGAACCCGAGGGCATCCACAGGGTTGTCCACAACTGTGCACGAAGATACGGCGTACCGCAGCGAAGCCCGTATCGGTTCAACGTACCGAGTGGCGGGACGTGACACGGCGGGGCTCCGTCGATCCATCTGGCACTCCCCGTGTGACAAACCAAGAGCCGCACGCTAACAAGCGCCGCCCGCGCCCACAAGACGTGCCTGTTGCCAACGCCGCTCAGCGGCGGCGTGTCGCCTCGGCGAGCCGGAAGGGCGACCCGGATTTGGCCGGTGAGCGCGGGGTGCGTACCCTCGAAAGGTCTCCCGCTAGCGTCGGGTGTGTTCTGCGTGCCCATTCACGCCGTTTGGACCGCCACGTCGCAACGGGTCCACCGTGGGCCAACCACCAGCTGGGGACACGCGACCTCAAGACAAGATCGGGAGAACGAAGCCGTGAGCAAGGGCAAGCGCACCTTCCAGCCGAACAACCGCCGTCGTGCCAAGACCCACGGGTTCCGGCTGCGCATGCGTACCCGTGCGGGGCGGGCGATCCTGTCGGCTCGTCGCCGCAAGGGCCGCTCCGAACTGTCGGCCTGACAGGCGGCACGGCATCGTGCTGCCCGCAACCGCCCGGCTCACGCGTAGCGGCGACTTCGCCCATGTGACCCGGCACGGTCGGCGCGCTGGGCGACCCCGGCTCGTCGTGCACGCTGTGCAGGCAGGGCAGATGACGGAGCCGACAACTGAGACCTCGCTGACCCGGACGGGTTCTCCCGTCCGGGTTGGCTTCGTTGTAAGCAAGGCAGTGGGCAACTCGGTGGTCCGCCACCGGGTGACCCGCAGGCTGCGCCATCTGGTGGCCGACCGGCTCGGAACTCTCGCCCCCGGCAGCTCGTTGGTCGTGCGGGCGCTTCCGCCGGCCGCCCATGCGTCGAGCGCGGATCTCGCTCAGGATTTCGATGCGGCTGTCCGGCGGCTCAAGCTGGCGGTGGAACAGTGACTGACTCTCCTGAAGAGAGCCCGGACGGTGCACGGCGCCGCACCGGGCCGGTCGCATGGATTCTGCTGCTGCCGATTCACCTCTACCGCAAGGTGATCTCGCCGCTGTTGCCACCCACCTGCCGCTACTACCCCAGCTGCAGCGCGTACGCCGTGGATGCCCTGAAGACCCATGGCGCCATCAAGGGGTTGGTGCTCGCCGTGTGGCGGTTACTGCGTTGCAACCCCTGGAGCAACGGGGGAATCGACCCCGTGCCACCCCGTCGCCCCCGGCGCAAGGCGTCCGGGACCCCGGCTCACCACAGTTCCGCCGAGGAGTAGTTCCGTGCTCGATTTCATCAACTACCCGGTGTCCTTCATCCTCTGGTGTTGGCACAAGGTCTTCGGTGCCGTCTTCGGCCCGACCAGCGGCGTCGCCTGGTTGCTGGGAATCGTCTTCCTGACGTTCACCGTCCGCGCGATCCTGATCAAGCCGTTCGTCAAGCAGGTCCGCTCGATGCGGAAGATGCAGGAGTTCGCTCCTGAGATCAAGAAGCTGCAGACGAAGTACAAGAACGACCGGCAGAAGCTCGCGCAGGAGATGCAGAAGCTGCAGTCGCAGCACGGGGTCAACCCGCTGGGCAGCTGCCTGCCGATGCTGCTGCAGATCCCGGTCTTCTTCGGTCTGAACAACGTGCTTCGCGGTTTCGTGCCGAACGCGACCGGCAACTACTACTTCGGTGCGGACGAGGTCGAGTCGTACCTGCACGCGAACCTGTTCGGCGCTCGCCTGTCGAACTACATCGCGCAGGCAAGCAACGAGATGACGAGCCTCGGCGGCAACCTCCAGTCCGTCATCTTCGTGTCGGCGCCGCTGATGGTGATCGCGTCGATCGCCACCCACTTCACCGCCAAGCACAACGTGGCTCGGCAGAACCCGGCGACCGCCACCGCGCAGACCGGCATCATGAACAAGATCACCCTCTGGGTGTTCCCGCTCGGTGTGCTCGTGTTCGGCGCCTTCTTCCCGATCGGTCTGCTCATCTACTGGTTGAGCAACAACATCTGGACCCTCGGCCAGCAGTGGCTGATCTACAAGAAGATCGACCGCGAGGAAGAAGAGCAGAAGGCACAGGCGCAGGAGAAGCGCAGCAACAGCAACCTCGCGCCGAAGGTCGGCCAGAAGCCCACGCAGCCGAAGAAGCGCCCGACGCCGGCCAAGCCCGCTGCCGAGTCTGACGCGACCCCCGCCGAGCCGACCAAGAACTCGACGCAGAGCAAGTCCAAGCCGGAGAAGAAGTGGCCGGCCAAGCAGCCGTCGGTGAAGCCCGCGAACAACCAGAACAAGAAGCCTGCCGCGGGCAACACCAACAACGACGGCACCAAGGTTCCCGGTCTGACGCCAGACCGATCCCGTAGCAAGAAGTCAGGCCGGAAGCGTCCGTGACGCTAGCCGAGGCCTGGAGAGGAGAGACCGTGACGGCAGCCGACACCGACCTCGGGGCCGAGGGCGGGCAGGTCGATAACGACGCCGCCGAGGAGAAGCCAGGGCGGTCCGGTCCGACCGGTGAGGAGTTGCTTGTCCAGGAGGGCGACATCGCCGGGGACTACCTGGAGCGCCTGCTGGACCTGCTCGACTTCGACGGCGACATCGACCTCGATGTCGAAGCCGGTCGCGCCATCGTCAGCATCGACGGTGGGGACGATCTGGAGAAGCTCGTCGGCCCGCGCGGCAACGCCCTCGAGGCGCTGCAGGAGCTGACCCGGCTCGCGGTCCAGCAGGAGACCGGCGTGCGTAGCCGGCTGATGCTGGACATCGCCGGCTGGCGGGCCGAGCGCCGGGAGGAGCTTCGCGATCTCGGCAAGGCGAGCGCGGAGAAGGTGCTCAGCACGGGCGAGAAGGTTCGCCTGCAGCCGATGACGCCGTTCGAGCGCAAGGTCGTCCACGACGCGGTGGCGGAGATCGAGGGCGTGCACAGTGAGAGCGAAGGCGAGGATCCCCGCCGGCGAGTGGTGATTTTCCCGAAGCCTTAGCCACTTTTGAGTGAGTTTGGACGCGGTCCGTCGAATAAGACGGGCCGCGTTCTTTTTTTGTGCGTGTGATGTGAGATCCTGATCCGGGTCCCCACGCGACACGTGTTTCACGTGAAACTGCCATTCGAATGCGGTGAGTCAGTGGGGCGAGGGTTGCCGATCGGCGACAATCGAGCTGGCGTGGTTTCACGTGGAACATCGGATGGAGCTCATGACCGACGTGGTGTCCCAGGCGTTCGGTGCCGGTTCGGACCGAGCGACTCGGTTCGCCGAACTGCTCACGGTGCACGGCGTCGAGCGAGGGTTGATCGGTCCGCGTGAAGTCGATCGGCTGTGGGAACGACACCTGTTGAACTCGGTGGCCATCGCGGAGTGCGTACCGGAAGGCGCTTCCGTGGTCGACGTCGGATCGGGCGCCGGCTTCCCCGGCATTCCCCTGGCGATCGCGCGACCGGATCTGGAGGTCGTGTTGCTGGAGCCGATGGCACGTCGGGTGGCGTGGCTGGAAGAGGTCGCGGCCAAGCTCGACCTCGACATCACGGTGGTCCGCGGCCGCGCCGAAGAGAAGGAGATCCGGCGACAGCTCGCCAACCGGGATGTCGTCACCGCGCGGGCGGTCGCGCCGATGGGCAAGCTGGCCGGGTGGTGTCTCCCCTTGCTTCGGACCGGCGGTCGGCTCGTCGCGCTGAAGGGATCGAGCGCTGCCGAGGAGATTGACCGGGATCGGGCCGAGATCGCTCGCGCGGGCGGTGTCGACCCCGAGGTACGGACGTGTGGTGGTGAGTTCCTCGCCGAACCCACCACCGTTGTTGTCGTGCGGCGCGCTGAACCGGCTGCCGGGCGCAACCGCAAGCGGCGATAAGGAAGGATCGGACCGAGCATGTTCCACGTGAAACTTGAGACGGTGCCGTGGGCGCCGAGGAGGTGCAGCCACCCGTGAGCCATCCCACGCCGACTGGCGAGGTCAACTGGACACCGATCGCCGAAGAGGCTGAACGGGCTGCCAAGCTGCTGCACCCGGACAAGCAGTTCCCGAAGCCCTCGCACCGCCGCGTCTTCACCATCGCCAACCAGAAGGGTGGCGTCGGCAAGACGACCAGTGCGGTGAACCTGGCCGCGGGTCTGGCGATGCACGGACTGAGCGTGCTCGTCATCGACCTCGACCCCCAGGGCAACGCCAGCACGGCACTCGGCGTCGAGCGTCGCTCGGGCACACCGTCGATCTACGAGGTGCTGCTGGGCGAGGTGTCGCTGAAGGACGCGACTCAGGTCAGCGACCAGTCGCCGAACCTGTGGTGCGTGCCGGCGACCATCGACCTCGCCGGTGCCGAGATCGAACTGGTCGAGATGCACGGTCGCGAGGGTCGGCTCAAGGCGGCGCTGACCGACGAGGCGTTCAACGAGCTCGGCCCGGACTACGTCTTCATCGACTGCCCGCCGTCGCTCGGCTTGCTCACGGTGAACGCGATGGTCGCCGCGCAGGAAGTGCTCATCCCGATCCAGTGCGAGTACTACGCGCTGGAAGGTCTGAGCCAGCTGCTGAAGAACATCGACCTGGTGCAGAAGCACCTCAACCCGGATCTGGACCTGTCCACGATCCTGCTCACCATGTACGACGGCCGGACCAAGCTCGCCGACCAGGTGAGTGCGGAGGTCCGCCAGCACTTCGGTGACGTGGTCCTGCAGACGGTCATCCCCCGGAACGTGAAGGTGTCCGAGGCGCCCAGCTTCGGCCAGACTGTGCTCGCGTACGACCCGGGTTCACGTGGCGCCATGAGCTACCTGGACGCGTCCCGCGAACTCGCAGAACGAGGTGCGGCGGAATGAGCAAGCCGGAAGCGGCCCCTCCGGCACGCAAGGGCGGCCTCGGCCGTGGGTTGGCCGCCCTGATCCCCAGCGGTCCGGAAGCCGACGCGGCAGGCCCGGCCGTTCCCAGGCGTCCCGTCCCGGCTCGTGGCGTGCCCGCGCCCGAGCCGGGCGGTGAGGTCGCCGGTGCGGTGTACCGCGAGATCCCCACCTCCGCGATCAAGCCCAACCCGAAGCAGCCGCGCCAGGTCTTCGACGAGGAAGCGCTGGCGGAGCTCGAGCACTCGATCCGTGAGTTCGGGTTGATGCAGCCGATCGTGGTGCGCGATCTCGGCAGCGGCTCGTACGAACTGGTGATGGGTGAACGGCGGCTGCGGGCCTCGCAGCAGGCCGAGCTGGAGAAGATCCCGGCCATCGTCCGGCAGACCGCGGACGACGCGATGCTGCGGGACGCCCTGCTGGAGAACATCCACCGGGTGCAGCTCAACCCGCTCGAAGAGGCGGCGGCGTACCAGCAGCTGCTCGATGAGTTCGAGGTGACGCACGAGGAACTGGCGTCGCGGATCGGCCGGAGCCGGCCGGTCATCACGAACACCATCCGGTTGCTCAAGCTCCCCCTCCCCGTACAGCGCCGGGTCGCGGCTGGCATCTTGTCCGCCGGGCACGCTCGCGCACTGCTCGGTCTGGAAGACCCGGAGCGGCAGGAAGCGCTCGCGGCGCAGATCGTCAAAGAGGGCATGTCGGTCCGCGCGACCGAGGAAGCAGTGACCCTCGCGAAGCATGATCAGCCAGCCAAGCCGAAGGCGGCGCCGCGCAAGCCGATGCACGCCCCCGGGCTTCAGGATCTCGCCGAGCGCCTCTCGGACAAGTTCGACACCCGCGTGAAGGTCGAACTGGGGCAGCGGAAGGGCCGGATCGTGGTCGAGTTCGGCTCCGTTGACGATCTTGAACGGATCGTTGACATCATCAACCAAAATGGGACAAAAGGGATACGGCAAGAGGACGTATAACCACCCCAGGCCATTACGTCACGGTGACGAACCCGGTTTGTCCGGTTGGAGATGCGCATAAGAAAGCCCCGGCGTTGGCCGGGGCTCTTACTTTGTTTCACGTGAATCAAGCGCGTTCGATGGCCCGATCGATCAACTCGGCGTAGATCTGACCGAGCGAACGACCGGCCGCCTCGGTCGCCATCGGCAGCAGCGAGGTCTCGGTCAGTCCGGGCGAGACGTTCACTTCGAGGAAGTAGATCGACCCGTCGTCGGCGATCACCGCGTCGGTCCGCGAGACGTCGCGCAGCCCGAGCAGCTTGTGCGCGGACACCGCCAAGTCGGCCACCCGGCTCGCCACTTCCGGCGACACACGCGCCGGGGTGAAGAAGTTGGTGAGGCCCGCGGTGTACCGAGCCGTGTAGTCATAGACGCCACTCTTGGGTTCGATCTCGACCGCGGGCAGGGCGATCGGTCCGTCCGGAGTGTCGATCACAGTGATGGCGACTTCGATACCGGTGATGTACTCCTCGGCGAGCACGGTCTCGCCGTACGCCAAGCAGTTGACCATCGCGGCCGGAAGCTCGGACGCGTCCCGCACGACCTGAGCACCGAGCGCCGAGCCACCCTGGTCCGGCTTGAGCATCAGCGGCAGACCGAGACGGGACACCATCGCGTCGAGCACAGCCTGCGCACCCAGCTCACGGAAAGTGCTGTGCGACAGCACGACCCAGTCCGGCGTGAGCAGACCAGAGCGGGACAGCTCTGCTTTGGCGGTCGGCTTGTCCCAGGCACGTCGGCACGCGTGCGAGTCAGTGCCGACGAACGGCTGGCCCAGCATCTCCAGCACGGTCTGGATCGACCCGTTCTCGCCCTCGCCGCCGTGCAGGGCGATCACGACCGCGTCCGGCTTCAGAGTGCTGAGTCTGGTCAGCAGCGACCCGTCGGTGTCCCACTCGTCGACGGTCAAGCCGACCGTGCGCAGGGCGTTGGACAGCCGCCGCCCCGACCGAAGTGAAACGTCACGCTCGTGGGTGAGCCCGCCGGACAGGACGGCAACCGTTCGATCTGACACGCCCGGATTATGCCGTGTCAGGGCTCGGAGTCTGTGCTCCGGACGTGATCCGCCGCGCCGCCGGCCCGAAGGTGCGGTACAGCTCGAGCTCTTGCTCCAGCACGACGGCCAGCCGCCTGACGCCCTCACGGATCCGCTCCGGCGTCGGGTAACAGAACGACAGGCGCATCTGCCGCGTGCCGAACCGGTCCGCGTAGAACCCCGTCCCGGGCACGTACGCCACCCGGGCAGTGACCGCGCGAGGCTGCATCGCTTTGGTGTCAATGCCTTCCGGCACGGTCATCCAGACGAAGAAGCCACCGGCCGGCTTGGTCCACGTGCAACCCGCGGGCATGTGCTGCTCGAGGCCGCTCAGCAGCGCGTCCCGGCGCTCGCGGTACATCGTCTGGAACGACTTGATCTGGCCCTGCCAGTCGTGCGTGGCCAGATAGCGCGACACGATCAACTGGCTGAGCATCGGCGGCGACAACACAGCCGCTTCCGCTGCCAGGACAAGCTTTTCCCGCACCGCGTGCGGGGCGAGCGCCCAGCCGACCCGCAGGCCGGAAGCGAACGTCTTGGAGAACGACCCGAGATAGATCACGTTGTCGGGGTCCATCGACCGCAGCGCGGGGTAGGTCTGGCCGTCAAAGCCCAGCAGCCCGTACGGGTTGTCCTCGATCACCAGAACACCGGCCGCGCGGCAGATCTCGAGGATCTCGGCGCGCCGGGACACCGCCAGTGTGACGCCACCGGGGTTGTGGAAATTCGGGATCGTGTAAAGGAATTTGACCCGTTGACCGGCTGCGGCCGCAGCGGCCAGGGCCTGCCTCAGCGCCTCAGGGACAAGGCCGTCCTCGTCCATCTCCACGTGCACGACGTTCGCCTGATACGAGGCGAACGTGCCCAAGGCACCGACATACGACGGGCCCTCGGCGATCACCACGTCACCGGGGTCGCAGAAGATCCGGGTGACCAGGTCCAACGCCATCTGGGAGCCGACGGTGACCACGAGGTCGTCCGGATGTGCGGTGATCCCCTCAAGGGACATCACATCGCAGATCTGCTCACGCAGCGGCTGATAGCCGTGCGCCGAGCCGTACTGCAGGGCGACCAGGCCCTCGGTGTTGATCAGGCCCGCGACCTCGCTCGCGATCGAGTCGAGCGGCAGTGCCGCGAGGTTGGGCATTCCACCTGCCAGCGAGACCACCTCTGGCCGGCTGGCGACTGCGAACAGCGCTCGTACTTCCGATGCCATCATCCCGGTCGCCCGGGCCGCGTACCGCTTCAGGTGCGGGTCGTGGTTCTGGGCGGTCGAGGGCATCGGATGTTTATTGCCCTCTGGTTCCTCCGAGTGCATGCGCCACCTCGCTCGTCAGTCAAGCGAGTGTAACTCTGGCCTCTATCAGGTCCTCGTCCTTCCCGCACTTGTCACATCCCCCTATCCTGGACGACGGGCCTGTGGTTACCGCATGCCCTCATGGTTCCTTCACTCCTGCGGGGAGGTTGGGTGTCGCGACGTGTCGTCGGCATCACGCTGGACAACCTGGAACACCTCCCCAAGCACTCACGGGGTTGTGTGTTCTGGGAGTTGGCACCGCACCTGAAGGAGCAGGCTGAGGCTTTCGGGGAGACCGAGCTGGAGAAGGAGGCCTGGGTCTCCAACATGCTCCTGGAATGGGGCTCATGTGGCCGCCTGGTCTACTCGGACAAGCTCCCGGTGGGATTCGTCCTCTATGCCCCGCCCAACGCCGTACCGCGCTCGCTGGCCTTCCCTACGTCCCCCATCAGTCCGGACGCGGTGATGCTGACCGGCTTCTACGTGCTGCCGGAGTTCCGTGGCGGCGGGCTCGGCCGGATGCTCGTCCAGGCGGTGGCCAAGGACCTCACTCGCCGTGGCGTGAAAGCGATCGAGTCCTTCGGCGACGCCAAGCCGGACGACCCCACATCGGATGACGCAGAGCAATGCTGTGTCGTGCCCGCTGATTTCCTCGCGTGCGTCGGGTTCAAGACCGTCCGGCCGCACGCCCGCTGGCCGCGGCTGCGCCTGGAACTGCGCAGCGCGATCACCTGGAAGGAAGACGTGGAGGCAGCGCTGGAGCGGCTGCTGGGCACGGTCACCGTGACCACGGCCAGCCCGGTCTACCAGCGCTGAGACCAAACTGCGTGGAGATCAGCTCTTCGCGAGCTCGTGCCGCATCAGGTCGGCGAACGTGAACGTGCCGGTCGGCTGGTCGTTCTCGCCCAGCAAGTAAAGCCGCTTGACCGACACCAGGATGCCCTCGGCGACCAGGTCGCGGAACGCCGGGTCGGCCAGCCGTGCGCGGTCGCCCGGGTTGCTCAGGTAGCCCAGTTCCAGCCGGACCGCGGGACAGCGGGTGAGCCGCAGGGAATCCCAGGTCTTGGCGTGCGTACGGCAGTTGAGCATGCCGGTGCGGGCGGTCAGTTCCCGCTGGATGAACCCGGCGAGCGCCTCACCCAGGGTGGACGTGCCCTTGCCAGCGGTGCCGAAGTAGAACGTGGCCAGGCCGGAGGCGTGCGGCGAGGCGTTGCGGTCGTTGTGCAGCGAGATGAAGACGTCACTGCCCGCCTCGTTGGCGAAGTGCGCGCGCTGGGCCTCGGTGGGGCACTGGTCGGGCCCACGAGACAGGATGGCTTCCATTCCGGTGGCCACCATCCGGCCTTCCAGACGGCGAGCCAGGTCCCACATCAGGTCGGCTTCCCTGATGCCGTCGACGGTCACACCGGGGTCGGTGCCGCCGTGGCCCGGGTCGATGACGATGCGCTTGCCACGCAGCCGTGGACCGGCCTTACGGACCTGCTCCTGCTCGCGCAGCAGCACCGGACGGCCGCCGCTCGCACGCGGCGACAGGCGGTTGAAGGCGCTGACGGTCTCGGCGCCGCACATACCGTCGACGGTCAGGCCGTAGTCGCGCTGGAACTCGCGCAGGGCGCGCTCGGTCTGCGGGCCGAAGACGCCGTTCGGGCGGCCGGCGTTGTATCCCAGCTGCAGCAGGCGTTCCTGCAGCTCCAGGACGTCGTCGCCACTCACGGGCGCGGAGACCAGGTAGGCCAGCGGGCGGCCGCCGAGACGGTAGGTCGCGTCACGCAGGGCCTGGTAGGTGGCCTGGCCGACGATCCCGTCCGTGATCAGGCCTCGCTGCTGCTGGAAGGCGCGCACGGCGTGTTCGACGGCGAGGTCGTACACCGACGGGTCGCCCGTGCCATTGGCCGTGGGCAGCAGGCCCAGGCTGGCGAGCGTGGCCCGCACTTCGGCTACAGCCGGTCCGGCGTCACCGGGGCGGAGTTCCCGCATGCACCCCTCACTCAGGTCAGAATTCAAAAAACCGACGTTCACAGGTTGTGTCGCAGGCTATTGTGCCCTGCCTGCCGTGCCGTTCCGCTTAGGGTCACGTCCCGCGTCCGGTCCATCACGGCATCACCCGATCAAGTGTGATGCATGACACGACCCGGGACTCATCGTCTTACAAGGAGTAGACGTTTCAGTCCCGGGTCGGGTTTGCCTCGGTTAAGGATGTCAGGCCACGTAGTCAGCGATGTCGTTGAGCAGCGCCGCCTTGGGCTTCGCGCCGACGATCTGCTTGACCGGGCGGCCGCCCTGGAAAACGATCATCGTGGGCACGGACATGATCTGGTAGTCCCGCGCCACCTCGGGGTTGGCGTCGATGTCCAGCTTGGCCACGGTGATCTTCTCGGCGTGCTCGGAGGCGATCTCCTCGAGCACCGGGGCGACCATGCGGCACGGCCCGCACCAGGTGGCCCAGAAGTCGACCAGCACCGGCTTGTCGCTCTGCAGGACGTCCTCGGTGAATGACTTGTCGGTAACGACGACAGTGTTGCCGCTCACGGTCTCTCCTAGTGTCAGGTGTTGGTCGGGGCGTAACCGCCCCCGACGAGTTCAGGGGCCTGGTGGGCATGGGATTCGCCGTGCTCGGCGAGCCAGCGTTCCGCGTCGATCGCCGAGGCGCATCCCGAGCCGGCCGCGGTGATGGCCTGCCGGTAGGTCCGGTCGACCAGGTCGCCCGCGGCGAAGACTCCATCGAGGTTCGTGTAGGTGGTCTGGCCCTTCACCTGCACGTACCCCTCAGCGTCGACGTCGACCTGGCCTGCGACGAGCTGGCTGCGCGGGTCGTGACCGATCGCCATGAAGACACCGGTCACGGCGACGTCCTCGGTAGCACCCGTCCGGGTGTCCCTCAGCCGGGCGCCGGAAACCTTGCCGTCGGTGCCGAGCACCTCGACCACCTCGGCGTTCAGCCGCCACTTGATCTTCTCGTTGGCGCGGGCGCGCTCGAGCATGATCTTCGAGGCACGGAACTCCTCGCGGCGGTGCACGATGGTCACCGAGTCGGCGAACTTGGTCAGGAACAGCGCCTCTTCCATAGCGGAGTCACCGCCGCCGACCACGATGATGTCGTGGCCACGGAAGAAGAAGCCGTCACACGTCGCACACGCCGACACACCACGGCCGAGCAGCTCCTGCTCACCCGGAACGTGCAGGTAGCGCGGAGCCGCGCCCATCGCCAGGATGACCGCCTTGGCCGCGTACCGGACACCGTTCGCGGTGACGTACTTCACCGGGCCGTCCAGCTCGACCGACTCGACGTCCTCGGTCTTCAGCTCGGCGCCGAACCGTTCGGCCTGCTCACGCATCTGCGCCATCAGCTCGGGGCCCATGATGCCGTCCCGGAAACCGGGGTAGTTCTCCACCTCGGTGGTGGTCATCAGCGCACCACCGAACTGGGAGCCTTCGAACACCAGCGGAGACAGCTGCGCGCGCGCCGCGTACACCGCGGCCGTGTATCCCGCCGGACCGGACCCGACGATGATCAGGTTGCGGACCTCGTCTTGCGCCGCCATCTGCCCTCCGTGAATTTCCCGCCAGTGACACCTAGGTCAACCGATCGTAGGTGCTGGTTGTTCCACACCATCCGGGTGACCGGCAGCACTGACGGGAAACGGGGCTCCTAGCGCACGCCCTTCTTCTCCACGATCAACGACGGGACACCTGGGCCGCAGTCCTGACCGACCGTGAGCAGCCGGAACGTGCCTGGCGGTGTCGACGCGAGGACGAACAGCGTCCCCTGCTTGCCGTCCACGGTGACCTGCTTGACGCCGACCGGTTCCGCGTTCGGCGAGATGCCGTTGGCTTGGAAGCAGCCGGCGAGCTTCGCCTTGTCGGAGAACGGGCCGTAGTCGGTGCCGCCCTTGGCGGCCTGCAACTGCTCCGGGCCGATCGACTCGGACGGGAAGTTCAGCGGTCCTTGCGCGACCGGTGGCGCACCGCCATCACCTGTGCCACTGGGCAACGCGGCGAAGGTGATACCAACCGCTGCGGCAGCGGCCGCGAAGATCCCGATCCCGATGCCCAGCCTTTGGTTACGCCGTTTCCGTGCGGCATCAAGGCTGACCACGGGCGCGGGCTGTGGTGGCGGCGGTGCCGTTTGAGTTTGTGTTGCGCGGGCCTGTGATTCCGCGGCGATCGCGGCGTCCAGCCGGGCCGCGAAGTTCGCGGGCATGGGCGGTGCGGGGACGTTCGCGAACTCACGCAGGTCCGCTTGCGTCGCTTCCAGCGCGGCCAGGATCTCCCGAGCCTCGGGGTCGGCGTTGACCTGCGGCCACAACTGCTCGGCCTGCTGAGGGTCCAGCGCACCCGCCTGGAGATCGGCGAGCAGGTCGACCGACCACGGCGGCCCGCCGCTCCCCCGTCCGATGCTCGTCATGTCCCCTCCCGCTGACGCCGTGGACGCCCCTCGCGCTTTTCGCTTGCTTCACCTGGGACGTTCGCATCAGCAATCGGGTTCCGCAGATGCCCGAGAACTTTGGCGAGCTTGGCTCGGCCCCTGGCGCAGCGGCTTTTCACGGTGCCTTCGGCGATGCCGAGCATCTTGGCCGTCTCGGCCACCGAATACCCCTCGACATCGACGAGCACGATGGGCACGCGCTGCTCCTCGGACAGCTCGGCCAGCGCGTTTTTCACCACCAGGCTGGTCTCGCGATCGGACATGGCATCGCCGGGAGTGACCGGCTCACCAGGCCCGGTCTCCGGCAGAGGAACAGTCGGGCGCGCTTGTCGGCGCCGGACTCGGTCCAGGCACGCGTTCACCACGATCCGATGCAGCCATGTCGTCACCTGTGATTCGGCACGGAACGAGCCGGCGCTGCGGAAAGCCGAGATGAAGGCTTCCTGCAAGGCGTCGGCGGCCTCTTCCGGATCGCGCAGGGTGCGCATCGCCACAGCCCACATCCGGTCTCTGTGGCGGCGAACGATCTCGGCGAACGCGTGTGGATCCCCGGCGGCATGGGACGCGATCAGCGCTGCGTCCGAGCTTGCTGCGGCGGTCACCTGGGCAGCTTAGTCATGTCCAGCGTGGTGGCCATTTACTGGGCCAGTTGGAACTCGACCTCGCGGATCTGGGTGACGTTCTCGTCGCCGTCCACGCCGAGCTTGGTGATCCACACCATCACGTTCTCGGTCGGTTCGGCCGCCGACAGCGCGATCTCGGTCTTGCCGTTGGTCAGCGTCGCGGTGCCGATCAGCTTGGTGTCGTCGAGTTTCGCGGTGGCCGACGACGCCGAGCGGATCTCTACCTGGGCGCCTTCGCTGGGCGAGTCGATGATCACCTGGGCCAGCTTGGTCGGGTCCTTGAACGTCGACATGATGCCGATGCCCGGCTTGGCCGTGGGGAACGGCTGCTTGTACCGGACGGTCGACCACACCGTGCCCGGCTTGCCGTCGTTGACCCGGCCGACCGTGCGGGCGTTGTCCTTGTCGCCCTTGACCGAATAGACCACGACCCTGGTCGGCTTGACCGGACCGGCGGGCTTCGGCGCGGGTGGCGGGTTGGCCTGCGGCTGGTTGCCGGTGCTGCCACCGGCAGGCGGGGGGCTCGCCACCACGGTCTGCTGGACGGCGGCGGGCACGGGGTCGCTGCCGAAGAAGCTGATCAGCTGCATGCCGACCCACGCGAGCACGCCCACCGTGGCCACGGTCAACGCCGTCACGCCGATGGCCAGCTTGCGGCGCCGGTCGTCGTCCCTGGGCGGACGCTTGTTGGTCGTCCAGACCGTGTCCTGGTCGGCCAGCCGGTCCCCGCCCGGCAGCACCGGGTTGAGCAACTCGGTCTGCTGGTCCAGCAGTTCGGCGCGCTGAGCGATCCCTTCGAGCACGGTCAGCAGCGCGGAGCTGGTGCGGATGCCGCCGAGGGACGTGTCCGCGATGCTGCGCACGGCCAGGTCGGCAAGATCGTCCGGCACGTCCTGGCGGAGCGCGGCCGGCGATACGGGCGCGCCGTTGCGTTCACGCGGGGCGCCCGGGATGGTCGGCGGACCGCCTGGCAGCGCCCAACGTCCGGTCAACAGCAGGTAGAGGATCGCGCCGAGGCCTTTGACGTCGTCCTGCAACGTGGCCTGCGGCAGCGGACCAGGGAAGGACAGTCGCAGCGAGCCGTCCGGCCCGACGCGGACACGCTGTGGATGGTCGACACCGAGCACCAGACCGGTGTGGTGCGCCTGCTCCACGGCGATGGCCAGTGGTTCAACCAGACGAGCCGCGGTCCCGGCGGGCAGCGGGTGTTCGGCGATCAGATCGACGAGGTCCGTGCCCTGCGCGAAATCCGCCACGACGACACCGAGCACACCTTCGCTCGGGTCGATCCCGCTGCCGACGCCGAGCACGTCGAGCACACGGGAGACAGCCGGGCTGGTGAACCGGGCAGCGTGCGCGGCACGCTCCAACGTCCGGCGGGCCGCGATCGTCGCGTCACGGTCGGTCGGGTCACCGACCAGCACAGTGAGGGCGACGTCCCGACGCAGTTGGCCGTCTCTGGCACGCCACAGGTGCGCGTTGCCGCGTAGATCGACTCCGAACGGAGCCAGCAGACGATAGCGACCATCACCGATGACCCCGCCCGGAAGCAGGTCACCACCTGTCGCGCGAACGCCTCGGACGGTCGCGTCGTTGGTGTAGTCGGTCCTCCTGGTCGTCACCGCTCTCTCCCGTCTGACGCGCCATCTATCCGCGCGCAACGGATACCTCGTAGCGAGCCTACGGGAAACCCGCGAACCATGACGGTCGCCCAGCTCAGCGGCGACGAATCAGTCGGGTGATTTTCGCCGTCGCCGGCTTGAGCTCGTCGACCTTGAGCGCGACGAGCACACCGAACGACACCACCCCGGCGACGGTTCCCTGGATGAACAGGGACAGCAAAGCCCTGGCCGTGGCCGCTTCCGGGAGCAGCCCGCCGAGCAGCTTGGCCACCCCGAGCCCGGCGGCGACACCGAGCCCGCCCGCGAAGACCGAGAAAAGCGTCACTCCGACGACTCGCTTGGTCCTCAGGTGCCCCAACCTCAGCCAGAGCCACACCTGTCCGAGTACCGCGCCGACGACGAAACTCAGCGAGTTGATCATCATCACACCGAGGACCACATGCTCCGGCGCCAGCACCGCTTCGCACATGTACAGCAGCGGCACCTTCACCGCGGTCATCACGACCATGATCAACGTCGGTGTGCGGGCGTCCTTCATCGCGTAGAACACCCGTAGCTGCAGCATGACCAGCGCGTACGGCAGCAATCCGAACGCGGACACCGCGAGCGACTCACCGAGCCTTGTCGCTTGTGTCGTGTCGCTCGCGCCGTGCGAGAACAGCACGATGCCGATGGACGTCCCGGTGACGGTCAGGACGGCCGAGATAGGCACGAGGATCACGGCCGACAGACGGCTGGCGTACGACAGGTCGGTGATCAGCTTGCGGTCGTCACCGTCCGCTGCGGCACGGCTCAACCGGGGCATGATCGCCGTCAGCAACGAGACACCGATGACGCCGTACGGCAGTTGCAGCAGCAGCCAGGCGTAGCTGTAGATGGCCGCACCACCGGGAGCGCCAGCGGTCAGCACGCGGGTGCTGATGACGTAGCCGACCTGACTGATCGCGACGTAACCGAGGATCCACAGGGCCAGCCCGCCGAACTCCTTGAGCCGCGAGTCGAAGCCCCAGTTCCACCGGAACTTGAAGCCGACCCGGCGCAGCGCCGGCACCAGCATGAACGACTGCACCACGATGCCAAGCGTCACGCCGATCCCCAGGACCAGCAGCTTCACGTCGCCCATCCGGACCGGGTCGAGGGAGATCTCCCCGGGCACGATCGCGTAGATCCCGATGGTCAGCATCACCACGAGGTTGTTGACCACAGGCGCCCACGCGGTCGGCCCGAAGACGTGCTTGGCGTTGAGGATCGCGGTGAGCAGCGCGAACAAGCCGTAGAAGAAGATCTCCGGCAGCAGCAGGTACGCGAAAGCCGTCACCAGCTCGGTGTTGGCCTGGCCGGTCGAGTTGTCGACGAGCACGCTGGTCAGGAACGGCGCGGCGGCGGTCGCGATGATCGTGCCCACCGCGAGCAACGTCATGCCCACGGTCAGCAGGCGCTGCGTGTACGCCAAACCCCCGTCTGGATCGTCCTGCGCGCGCACCAGCAGCGGCACGACCACGCTGGCCAGCACGCCGCCGAGCAGCATCTCGAAGACGATGTTGGGCAGCGTGTTCGCCACGGTGAACGAGTCGTTGACCGCGCCGAGACCCACCGCGATGGCGAGCATGAGCTTCCACAGGAAACCGGTGATCCGGCTGACCAGGGTGGCCAGCGCCATCGATCCGACGGCACGCCCGAACGACCCCCGAGGCTGCTGAGGCTGCGCGGCCTGCTGCGGCGCCTGCTGTGGTGCCTGCTGTGGTGCCTGCCGGGACACCTTCTGGGCCGGGGGTCTCGGGGGTTGCTGTTTTCTGCCGCCGCCAGCGGGGGGCACGGATGTCCTCGCTCTGGTCAAGCCGGTGTGGGCTCCTGGTTCTTCTTCTGCTTTATGCGACGGTAGACGCGCCGGGCGGCAAGCAGTACCAGCATGCCACCGGCGATGCTGGTGACCGCCACGGTGATCGTGCCGTAGGACCCCGACGAGATCTCAATTCTGGAGACGGTGCCCAGCGGGGTGCCACCCGGTGTGGTGACCCACACGTCCGCGGTGAACTTCCCCGCGCGCAGCAGTTCGGCCGGTACGAGGTCGGTGAACGTGCTGCGGGCGGCGATCGGCCGCTCGGTCACCGTGCCGGGTCGCAGGCCCGCGCTCTCCGGGATGATCAGCTTGACCCGCACGGTCACCGGGAGGTTGTTGCCGATCCGGATCGGGATCGGGCTGTTGGACGAGGCCAGCGTGATGGGCGGGCCGGGCGGGCTGACGGTGACCTGAGAGCGCAGCGCGTCGAGTTCGCCGACGGCGATGGCAGTGGCCTGGTTGCCGCCGGCGACGTTGCCCCGCCACGAGCTGGAGCTGGCCCGCAGCAGGCTGTTGCGGATCGGGAAGATCAGCGTCTCGGGGTTCACCGGGCGGGTGTCGTCCGGCAGCATCGCGCCGAGCAGGTCCCGCTGGACGCTGTTGGCCTTGGCGATCTGGTCGAGCACCGAGGAGGACAGCTCGGCGGCGACGTCCTGCTCCGGGTAGTCCAGGCCGGTGGCTGAGCCGCTCGGCGTGCCGGTCAGGTCCTCGAGCGGGAGCGGGCTGGCCAGCCTGTCGGTGAACATCCGGCCGATCGACTGCAGGTACACGGTCAGCTCGCTGGCCGGTGCGGTCCACCGGCGCGGCGGCGCGACCAGCACGGACTGCCCGGACTGAGTGGCCCGGAACAACAGCGTGGCCAGGCCGTTCTGCACGGAGACCGGTCCAGCCTCCGCGGCGACTGGCCCGGCCAACGAGGACGAGGTCAGCTCGTCGATCGGGACTACCCGGTCGGATTGGCCGACGGCGTACGGCGCCGAGCCGTTGACGCCCTTGAGCCGCGCCGGATTGGCCAGCACGGTCGTCGGCGTCGCCCCGGCGATGTCGCTCAGCGCGCGCTGGTCGATCGTGCCGTCGACCGGCCAGATCACCCCGGGCAGCGGCTTTGTCGGCTGCAGGATGTTGCCCACCGTGGCGAGACTTTGGTTCACGGACGTCTTGGCCAGATCCGCTGCGCCCGCGCGGGACAGCGCGGACACGTCGGCGTCGGCGTACGGCAGCGCGATCACGCACTGCCCGCTGGTCAACGACCGCAGCGTGACGAGCCAACGCTGCGCGAAGGCGTTGCCCTTGCCGGGCGCGGTCGACCCGTTCGGACCTTGGACCTGGTAGCCGTTGGCCATCGCCTGCACGGTTTCCAGCAGGTCACCGTCGACGGCGAAGCAGATCGACGACATCAGCGAGGAGTTCGACCTGGTGGCGGCCTCGACCGCGTTCAGCATCCCGTAGAGCCGTCCGCCGATCTGCAGCGATGACGCCAGATCGTCGTCGCCAAGCACCAACTGCTGGTCACCGGAGGCCGGCCGGACCACCCGGGGGTGATCGTCAGCCAACGGCCACAACAGGGTGATCTTCGCAGGCACCGGCGGCGTCGAACCGCCACGGCCCGGCAGGGACAGCACCGGCAGCAGCACGTTCAGGCCGGCCAGCCGCTCGGCGCCGCCGTACTCCGGCCTGCCGTTGACGTTGATCAGGACCGGGTAGACCCCCGGCTGGTCCAGCCTGAGCTGGTCGAGCGAGTACGTGGCGGTGAAGGTGGCGCTCGCGCCCTGGTCGAGCGACTTGGTGACCAGGGTGAACGGCGGTTTGGCGATCTCCGCGTTCGGCGGCTGGGTCATCGCGGCGCGCAGCTTGCCTTCGTCGGTCAGCGCCTCGCCGCGCTGTAACCGGACCTCGACCTGGTCGATCCGCCGGTCACCGACGTTGGTCACGCGGCCCTTGATCGTGACCGTCGGGGTGTCCGACCGGATCACCCGCGGGTCGAGCTGATCGATGTCCAGCTTGAGCCGGGACGGCGTGTTGGCCGGTTGCGTACGGGCCAGCCCGATCGGTGCGATCAGCGGCTCAGGACCCGGCTGGGCCGCGGCGGTCAGCGGAGCCGACCCGGCCAGCAGGACACCCGCCGCGAGCGCGGCGGAAAGCTTGTGACGGGTTGCATGAAGCAGCCCACTCATTGGTTTCGACCCTTCGGCGCATCGAGGCCATCCGAGAACGACACTTCACCCTCAAGCGGTGTCGTTGTTGACTCGGAGAGTAGTTGCACCGCCTTGCGGACCAACCGGCGCTCGTCCGCATACGCCAGCCGGCCGTCAAGATCATCGAGCGCGACCCATGCCACCTCGGTCACCTCAGTGTCCTCATCGGACAGTTCGCCGGACAGGGCGTGCAACAGGTAGTGGTGCACGGTCTTGTGCACCCGCCGGTTCTCCGCCACGAACCAGTAGTCGATCGAGCCCAGGGAGCGGACCACCTCGCCGGTGATCCCGGTCTCCTCCTTGACCTCACGGACCGCGGTCTGTTCGGGCGTCTCGCCGTCCTCGATGTGCCCCTTGGGCAGTGACCAGAGCAGCCGTCCCCTGCGGTCCAGTCTGCCGATGACCACTGCCTTGGCTCTGTCCTCGTCGATCACCAGGCCACCGGCGGAGGTCTCGTCGACCGTCGTCAGCCGTCTGCCCCGGCGCCTGCCGCGGCGCCCGGACCGGGTGCCGTTCGGACGTCCGGATGACGGGGACATGAACTCGATCGTAATCGTCTCGCCACGTCAACTAGCCTGATTCGCCGTGTCGACGATGCTTGCCAAGCAGAATGCGGTAGTGGAACTCATGCGCATCTCCCCGGTCGCGGAAGAGCTGTCCGCCTTGTTCACCAAGGCAGGTCACAGCCTTTTCCTTGTCGGCGGGAGCGTGCGGGACGCGCTGCTGGGCAAACTGGGCAAAGACCTGGACTTCACCACCGACGCCCGGCCTGAGCAGGTCATGCGGCTGGTGTCGGGCTGGGCGGACGCGGTGTGGGACATCGGCATCGCCTTCGGCACGGTCGGGGCCACCAAGGACGGCCTGACCTGTGAGATCACCACGTTCCGGGCGGACCAGTACGACGGTGTGTCGCGTAACCCCGAGGTCAAGTTCGGTGACTCGATCTCCGACGACCTCAAGCGGCGGGACTTCACCGTCAACGCGATGGCCGTGAACTTGGCCACGAAGCAGTTCGTCGACCCGTACGACGGGATGGCCGCGCTGGAGGCCAAGGTCCTGGACACCCCGGCGACACCGGAGGAGTCGTTCGGCGACGACCCGCTGCGGATGATGCGGGCCGCGCGGTTCACCAGCCAGCTCGGGTTCACCGCCGCGCCGCGGGTGATCGAGGCGATGCAGCGGATGGCCGACCAGATCGAGCGGATCACCGCCGAGCGCATCCAGGTCGAGCTGTCCAAGCTGCTGTGCGGGATCGAGCCGCGCCGGGGCGTCGAGCTGATGGTGGACTCCGGGCTGGCCGGCCACGTGCTGCCCGAGGTGCCCGCGATGCGGCTGGAGATCGACGAGCACCACCAGCACAAGGACGTCTACCAGCACTCGCTGGTGGTCCTCGAGCAGGCGATCGACCTCGAGGAGGACGGCAGCGAGCCGGATCTGATCCTGCGCCTGGCCGCGCTGCTGCACGACATCGGCAAGCCGGACACCCGCAGGCACATCCCGGGCGGCGGCGTGAGCTTCCACCACCACGAGGTGGTCGGCGCCAAGATGGTCCGCAAGCGTTTGCGGGCGCTGCGGTACTCGAAGGAGATCATCGAGAGCGTCGCCAAGCTCGTGTTCCTGCACCTGCGGTTCCACGGCTACGGCAAGGGCGAGTGGACCGACTCGGCGGTACGCCGGTACGTCACCGACGCCGGTGACATGCTCGACCGGCTGAACAAGCTGGTCCGTGCGGACTGCACGACCCGTAACCGCCGCAAGGCTCAGGCGCTGCAGCGTGCGTACGACGACCTGGAGGCGCGGATCGCCCGGATCGCGGCCGACGAGGACCTCGCCAAGGTCCGGCCGGACCTGGACGGCAACGAGATCATGCGGATCCTCGGCCTCAAGCCGGGTCCGATGGTCGGCAAGGCCTGGAAGTTCCTCAAGGACCTGCGCCTCGACCGGGGCCCGCTCGACCACGACGAGGCCGTGGCCGAGCTGCGGCGGTGGGCTGCCGAGCAGGGGCTAGACGACGTGAGCGGCGTGGTCCCGGCGGCTGGCGAAGACGTAGCCGACCGCGCCGAGCAGGTAGAAGACGATCGTCGCGACGATTAGACCGTGCGAGTGGCCGTTGGCGGGAATGACCGCCGCGGCCACCGCGATCGCCGCCACCTGGGTGACGTTGAAGAACATGTCGTAGAGCGAGAACACCCGGCCACGCGACTCGTCGCCGATGTCGGCCTGGATCACCGCGTCCACGCATAGCTTGATCACCTGCCCGGCACCGAACATCAGGAACGCGGCGCCGAGCATGGTCGGCAGCGTCATCGGCAGGCCAAGCCCGGCCATCGCGGCGGCGACGAGCAAAAGCGCGCCGATGACCGTCGCGTGCCTGCCGAACCGGTCGACCAGTTTCGGCGTGACCAGCCCGGCGATGAAGATGCCGACTCCGGCGAACGCGGCGATCTCACCGAGCCCGGTCAGCCCGGCCTTGAGCCAGCCGAAATCGGTGAAGTAGTAGCGCATCAGCAGCACGGCCATGAGCAACGCGATGCTCTGGGATATCCGGTGGGCGAACAACGCGACGAAACCAGCGACCACACGAGGCGCCTGCCAGGCCGCCCTGGCGCCGTCGAACAGGCCACGCGCGACGGCCATGAACGTCCCGGCGGGTTTGTCCACTTGGTCCGGTCCGAGCTTGCCCCGTTCGAACTTCACCGCGAACAGGACCGCGAGCACGGTGCCGATGATCGCGAACGACGTGGTGATGCCGGAGCCGTAGTCGTCCTCACCGAAGACCTTGCGCAAGGCGATCGCGCACCCGCCACCGAACACGGCGATGAGCGAGCCGAGGGTTACGGCGATCGAGTTGGCTTGCACCAGATTTCGTTCGGGCACCACGTGCGGGAGGGCGGCGGACAGGCCTGACCCCATGAACCGGGTGACACCCAGAACCATCAGGGACATCAGGAACAGCACGCCACTCGGCGCCCCGGCCAGCAGCCCGATCGTCGCGGCCAGGATCAACCCCGCGCGCAGCAGGCTGGCCACCACGAGCACCCGCCTGCGGTCCCACCGGTCCAGCAACGCACCCGCGAACGGACCCACGATCGAGTACGGCAGCAGCAGCGCCGTGAAGCCGGTCGCGATGGTCAGCGGGTCCGCGCCACGCTCCGGGTTGAAGATCACCGCCCCGGCCAGCCCGGTTTGGAACAGGCCGTCCGCCCACTGCGATGAGAAGCGCAGGTAGAGCAGTCGACGGAACTCACGCAGCGCCAGCAACTGCCGTGCAGGCACTTTCCTCTTGTCGTCGACCACCACTGTCACGAGCGTCCAGCCTACGCAAAACAGGAAACCGACAGCCAACTCGAATGATCACGCGCATGAAGGGCCACCCTTGAGCCAGCGCGTGTCCACCGTTGCGGCATGGCGTGTCCACCGTTGCGGCATGGCGTGTCCACCGTTGCGGCACTGTGAGTTGCACTTTGCTGCACTGTGAGTTGCTGGGTGGGTGTTGCTGCATGCCGGTGTTCTTTGTCCGCGAGCTGGCGCGTGTCCACCATTCCAGCACGGTGAGCATTCCAGCACGGTGAGTCAAACTGCTCGACTCGCTTCCAGCTTGGTTCGTTTTCGCTGTTCGCCGCTCGCGTTCAACTCACCATGCTGGAGCCGGTGGACACGCGCGTGCTTGCGCGTCTCCCCCCGGCGCGCTTCGCGCTTGGGGGTCGACGCGCCCGGTCGCCTCTCGGCGATAGGCGCGACATGGCTCCTGCGTTACCGGTATTCCATGAAGGCTTCTGTGGTTGAGCCCGGGGGACACGTTGACGCGCCGACCTACCTACTAACGTTACCGGCACTTCGGTTTGTTCCACGGATCATCCCGCGTTTTTTACAACCCGCCCGGGTCTCATGAGGTCCCCGGGGCTGATGGGATCATGTGCGTTGTGCGACCCGACGCTGACGTAGAGCCAGGAACGCTGCTGGTTGCGGCGCCCACCCTGCTCGACGAGAACTTCCGCCGGACGGTGGTCTACGTGATAGACCATCGCCGCAGCGAGGGCACCCTCGGCGTCGTACTGAACCGTCCGAGCGATGTACCGGTGCACGATGTCTTACCCGCCTGGGGTGATCACGTCAGCGAGCCGCAGTCGCTGTTCGTCGGCGGCCCGGTCGAGCAGAAGACCGCGCTGTGCCTGGCCGCGTTGCGCACGGGCGAGGACGCGTCCAGCATCAAGGGCGTGATCAGCGTTCGCGGTCCGGTGGCGCTGGTGGATCTGGACGCCGATCCGGACACGCTCGCGTCGAAAGTCAAGGGACTGCGGGTTTTCGCCGGTTACGCGGGCTGGGATGTGGATCAGCTCGGCGGCGAGATCGAACGCGGCGACTGGATCGTGGTTCCCGCTCTGCCGAACGACGTGCTGGCGTCACCCTCACAGGACTTGTGGGGCCGGGTGTTGCGCCGGCAGGGCATGCCGATCGCGTTGCTGGCAACGCATCCCGGCGACGTGCGGACGAACTAGCCGCGAAGCTTGGCCACGCCGCAGTTGCCGCACGCACAACCGGCGCAACCAGCGGGCAGTTCAGGCTCGGGCTCCGGCACCGCCAGTGCCGCCTTGTGACCAAGCAGGCCACCAGCGGAGGCGATCACGAGCATCCCGCCGAGGCTGAGCACAACCGCGACGATGCCACCGGTCTGCATCACCAGGAGCAGGACTCCGCCGAGGACACCGATCGCACCGGCGACCACGAACGGCAGACCGGCCACCTTGTTCGCCACCCGGAAGGTGTCGGCGTCACGCATCGCGGCCGCGGTGCGCACACCCGCGATCCTGTTGAGCGGCAGCCGCTCGCGGAAACCCAGCAGGCCCGTCACGGTGACGGCAAGGCCGACCACGGTGAGTGCGATCGCGCCGACCACGGATGCAAACATCACATCCGGGATGTTAGGTGTCAGGTGCAATCAACCCACCGGACACCCTCATCGGATGTGCTTCACGCCATGTCTGCACGCATCATCGCGGCTACGGCCGCAGCCGTCATCACCACGGGTCTGTTGGCAGCGCCCGCGTCCGCCGGGCAGAGCGTCAGGTTGATCGGGCAGCAGATCGTGCCCAACGGCCTGATCTTCGAGGGGACCACGGTCGGCGGGCTGTCCGGCATCGACCGTGACCCGCGGACCGGCGATTACGTCCTGATCAGCGACGACCGGTCGAGCCTGAACCCGGCGCGGTTCTACACCGCGCGGTTCGACGTGGACGCCAAGCGCCTCGGCGAGGTCAAGTTCACCAGCACACATCCGTTCCTGCAGAAGGACGGCACCACATATCCGACGAACGCGGTCGATCCGGAGGAGATCCGGGTGGACCCGTGGGGCGGGCGCTACACGTGGTCGCAGGAAGGCGGCGTGGCTCCGTTCTCCCTCGACCCGTCCATCCAGAACGCCACCCGGGACGGCAAATTCGCCGGTGATGTCCGTCTGCCGAAGAACCTGCACGTCACCGCGACCACGGGTCCACGGCCGAACCTCGCCCTCGAAGGACTGACCTACGCGGCCGGTGGCGCGTTGATCATCAGCTCGGTCGAGAGCGCGCTGAAGGAGGACGGGCCGATCCCGACCCCGGACAACGGCGCGCTGTCGCGGATCACCGTGCAGACGCGGACCGGTCACGTCGTGGCGCAGTACGCCTACCCGGTCGAGCCGATCTTCACCCGGCCGGTGCCGCCGACCGCGGCGGCCGACAACGGCATCTCCTCGATCGTCGCGGCCGACCCGTTCGACCCGACGCGGCTGCTGGTCGTGGAGCGGGCCTTCGCGACCGGCGTCGGCAACAGGGTCCGGATCTTCGAGGCGTCCACACTTGGCGCGTCCAACATCAACGGCAAGGGCATGGCCGGTGCCAAGCCGATGCGCAAGAAGCTGCTCGTCGACCTCGCCGACGTGGGCCTGAGCAGGGTGGACAACATCGAGGGCATCACGTGGGGTCCGCAGCTGTCTCGTGGCGAGCGGTCGTTGATCTTGATCAGCGACAACAACTTCTCCGCTGCCCAGGTCACCCAGATAGTCGCTTTGGCGGTCCGCTATCCTCGGTGACATGGGCACGGCCCGCCGACTTCTTCGCTGGCCGCGCTGACCTACAGGAATCTGGTTGGCGCGGCGACCCCTCATGTCCGAACCGGGCTGGGGGGTTTCGCGTTGTTCAGGGCCGAAATTCCAGGGAAGGACTGGCGATGAGCGAAAGCGCTGAGGCTGTACCGGCGCACCGCTACACGGCCGCGCTGGCCGGCGAGATCGAGCGGAAGTGGCAGCAGTACTGGCAGGAGCACGGCTCCTACGAGGCGCCCAACCCGGTCGGCCCGCTCGCTGGCGACGTCCCTGACGACAAGATGTTCGTACAGGACATGTTCCCGTACCCGTCCGGCGCGGGCCTGCACGTCGGGCACCCGCTTGGCTTCATCGGCACGGACGTCTTCGCCCGCTACCACCGGATGCAGGGCCGCAACGTGCTGCACACGATGGGGTTCGACGCGTTCGGCCTGCCCGCCGAGCAGTACGCGATCCGCACCGGGCAGCACCCGCGCAAGACCACTGAGGACAACATCAACACCTACCTGCGGCAGATCCGCAGGCTGGGCCTGGGCCACGACGAGCGGCGGCGGATCGCCACGATCGACCCCGGCTACTACAAGTGGACACAGTGGATCTTCCTGCAGATCTACAACTCCTGGTACGACGAGAAGGCCGGCAAGGCCCGCCCGATCGCGGAGCTGATCACCGAGTTCGCGCAGGACAAGCGGCGGACTCCGGACGGCCGCAACTGGTGCGAGCTGACCGTCGCCGAGCAGCAGACGATCATCAACTCGTACCGGCTGGTGTACCTGTCGGACGCGCCGGTGAACTGGGTGCCCGGGCTGGGCACGGTGATCTCCAACGAGGAGGTCACCGCGGACGGCCGGTCCGAGCGCGGCAACTTCCCGGTGTTCCGCCGCAACCTGCGCCAGTGGATGATGCGGATCACCGCGTACGCCGACCGGCTGATCGACGACCTTGACCGGCTGGACTGGCCGGACAAGATCAAGTCGATGCAGCGCAACTGGATCGGCCGCTCGCACGGCGCGCAGGTCAAGTTCGCGGTGGACGGCGGTGAGATCGAGGTCTTCACCACCCGGCCGGACACGCTGTTCGGTGCCACGTACATGGTTCTGGCGCCGGAGCACCCGCTGGTCGACACGATCGCCTCGGCCGCGTGGCCATCCGATGTGGACAGCAGGTGGACCGGCGGCGCCGCGACGCCGGCGGAAGCCATTGCGGCGTACCGGCGTGCCGCGTCGATGAAGTCCGAACTGGACCGCCAGGAGAACAAGGACAAGACCGGTGTGTTCACCGGTGCGTACGCGACCAACCCGGTCAACGGCGCGAAGATCCCGGTGTTCATCGCCGACTACGTGCTGATGGGCTACGGCACCGGCGCGATCATGGCCGTGCCCGGTCAGGACCCGCGCGACTGGGACTTCGCCGAGGAGTTCGGCCTGCCGATCATCCGGACCGTCCAGCCGAGCGAGGGCTTCGACGGCGACGCCTACACCGGTGAGGGACCCGCGATCAACTCGGGCTTCCTGGACGGGATGGGCGTCGACGAGGCCAAGAAGACGATCATCGCCTGGCTGGAGGAGCACGGCCACGGCCGCGGCACCATCCAGTACAAGCTGCGTGACTGGCTGTTCTCCCGGCAGCGCTACTGGGGCGAACCGTTCCCGATCGTGTACGACGAGGACGGTCTGCCGCACGCGGTGCCGGAGAGCATGCTGCCGATCGAGCTGCCTGAGGTCGACGACTACTCCCCGACCACGTTCGACCCGGAGGACGCGGACACCGAGCCGTCGCCGCCGCTGTCGCGCGCGACCGAGTGGGTGAACGTCGAGCTGGACCTGGGCGACGGCAAGAAGACCTACCGCCGGGACACCAACACGATGCCCAACTGGGCCGGGTCGTGCTGGTACCAGCTGCGGTACGTCGACCCGACGAACGACGAGCGGTTCGTCGACCCGCGCAACGAGCAGTACTGGCTGGGCCCGCGCACCGAGAAGTTCGGCGCGAACGACCCGGGCGGCGTGGACCTGTACATCGGTGGTGTCGAGCACGCCGTGCTGCACCTGCTGTACTCGCGGTTCTGGCAGAAGGTGCTGTTCGACCTGGGTCACGTCAGCTCGCCCGAGCCGTACCGCAAGCTGTTCAACCAGGGCTACATCCAGGCGTACGCGTACCTGGACTCGCGCGGCCAGTACGTGCCCGCGGCCGAGGTCGTGGAGAAGGACGGCAAGTTCTTCTACCAGGACCAGGAGGTCACCCAGACCTACGGCAAGATGGGCAAGACCGAGCAGAACGTGGTCACGCCGGACGAGATGTGCGAGACCTACGGCGCGGACACGTTCCGGCTGTACGAGATGTCGATGGGTCCCATGGAGGTCTCCCGTCCGTGGGCGACCAAGGACGTCGTCGGTGCGCACCGGTTCCTGCAGCGGCTGTGGCGCAACGTCGTCGACGAGGTCTCCGGCGAGCTGCGGGTCACCGAGGACGAGCCGACCGAGGCGGATCTGCGCGCGCTGAACAAGGCGATCGCCGGTGTCCGTGAGGACTACCAGGAGATGCGGTTCAACACCGCGGGCGCCAAGCTGATCGAGCTGAACAACCACATCACCAAGACGTACAGCTCGGCCGCAGGCACCCCGCGCGCCCTGGTCGAACCGCTGGTGCTGATGCTGGCCCCGCTGGCGCCGCACGTGGCGGAGGAGCTGTGGGCGCGGCTGGGCAAGGACTCGCTGATCCACGGCCCGTTCCCGGTCGCGGATGAGAAATACCTGGTCCAGGACACGATCGAGTACCCGGTTCAGGTCAACGGCAAGGTCCGCTCGCGGGTGACCGTGGCCGCGGACGCGAGCCAGGACGACGTGAAGGCCGCCGCCCTGGCCGATGAGAAGATCGTCGCGCTGACCGAGGGCAACGAGCCGCGCAAGGTGATCGTGGTCCCTGGCCGTCTGGTCAACGTGGTCCTGTAGTCATTCGGACGCCGTCATGATCTGCATGGCGGCGTCCCGTACGTCGGCGTCCGGGTGCCGGCGAAGCTCTCGCAGGAGCGCTCGCCAGCCCTCGGGCCAGCCGAAATGCGGCCCGCCGACAGCAAGGATCCGCAGCGCCAAGTGCCCGTTGCGCACGGTTCGCGCCGCGGTGAGTGCGAGGTCGGCGTCCCAGTGCAGCGGGCTGAGCCGCCAGCCCACGTTGCTCGCCAGGGTGGGGCGGCCGGCAACCAGGTCGTCGACGATGCGCAGATCGGCGACCGCGTCGGTGTCCTCGTCCGCCTCGAACTCGATCACCGCCAGCCACAGCTGAACCAGCTCGCGCCGGATCACCTCGAAACCCACCAGCGGTCCGGTTGCCTGACCGAGGAACTCGCGCATGTGCCGCGGCCAGCTCGCGATGGGGAAAAGCTGTTCGAAGACCAGTCTGATGCGTTGCAGTGCGGGCTGGTCGCGGTCGGCTTCAGCGTCCGGTCCGGTCATCTCCGCGAGTGCCCGAAGCACCTCGATCGTGGCATCCCAGACTTCCGGCCGCCACATCCACTGACCAAGCCCGCGGACCGCGTCGCGCCACACCGCTCGTTCGTCGAGATCGATGATCGCGTTGCTCAGTACCGGGAGTGTCTCGGGATACCAGGTCAG
This sequence comes from Rhodococcus rhodnii, assembly GCA_000720375.1. Taxonomy (GTDB): domain Bacteria; phylum Actinomycetota; class Actinomycetes; order Mycobacteriales; family Pseudonocardiaceae; genus Kibdelosporangium. The sequence continues at coordinate 71,855 of JOAA01000011.1, forward strand.
CCAACTTCCCAGGTGTGCCAGCGCTTCCCCGCGCAACCGGTCATCGGTGCCCAGCGCGACTTCGTGGATCAGCGCCGCGATGCCACGCCGGTGCTGCTCCGGGACCGCGTGCGGCTGGACTCGCAGCGTCTGCGTCGCGACCTCACGTGGCCCGGTTATGGCCGCTCGCAACAGTTCCCACGCTCGCGCGTCGTCCAACCAGGACAGTGCTTGGTACGCGATGGCGGCACGGACATCGCGGTGCTGGTTGTCCACATGCCACGCCTCGTGCAGCAGCCCGATCGCGTCCGGCAGGCGGAAATCACTGACCAGCCGGACGAGTTCCTTGCGAACGGTGACCGGACCGCTTTGCACGACAAGGGAAGCAGCGAGCTTGCTCGGCGCGGTCCGACGGGCGCATCCCCTGATCGTGTACATCGCGGTGAGTTCGGCCTGGCCTCGAGTTCCCGAGGACGCGCGCTCCTGCAACAGCCGCAACGCTTCCACCGGGTCTTCGTGAAACGGCAGCACCGCGAGTGCCGCTTGGGCAATCAGTTCGTCCTCTGCGGACAGGTACCGCACAGCGTTGTGGCCGCGAACTGTTCCCAATGTGCGGATCGCGGACGCACGGATCCATCGTGCGTGGTCTGAATCCGCCACAGATTCCAGCAGTTGCGCGTAGCGGTCGCGTTGCGCGGGCAGCCAGCGGTGGGTTTGCCGCATTCCCAACGGGACCCGCTGCACGTCGCTGGGTGCGAAACGACCTTGCGGTGGCTCGCCGAACACTATGTCGAGCAGGTCGGTCCTGGTCGACTGGACAACGGACATGACCTGCGGCAGGAACACCGCGCTCGGTTCGATCTCGAGGATCCGTGCGGTTCGCTCGCTGCGGGTGCGTGGATCCGCCAACAGGTACCGGATCGCGGACCTGGCATCGTCATCGGCGCCTTCGGTGATCGCTGCCCACAACGGTTCGAGCAGGTCAGGCATGTGCCATGCGCGGCGGCCGAGTGACGCGATCAGGATCAGGGCCGGGTAGTAGATCGTCCAGCCCGCGTGTTCGGCGATGACCGGTGCGAGGACGCGGTAGATCACGTGTTCCTGGCCGCGCCGCAGCATCCGGTCGAGCCTGGGCAGCGCGGTCCAACCGTCCCGCTTCCACAGCGCCTCGACGATGCCCAGCGCGACCGGGGACTCGTTGTGCGCCACCAGCCTGAAGCACAGCCGGAGCAGCGCGTCCGTCGAATCGGTCGAGAGGTCCCTGGCGTTGAACGCGTCTGTCGCGATCTGGCTCAGCTCACGTGCCTCGCCGAAGGCACGAGGGCTTGCCGCGGCCAACGCCCGGAATGCGCCGAGCCGTACCGGATCCTGATCACGTTTGAGCCGGTCGGCCAGCCATGGCAGCAGTTCTCCGAGTCTGAAGTCCTTGGCGGCACACGCGATCAACAGCCCGTATCCCAGCTGCCGGTCCGTCGCCTCGCCGGCGTAGGTCAGCTTCGTCAGCGTTTCGTGGGCTTCGTCGTACGGCAGGAACTGCGCGAGCAGATTGGCCTTGGTCTCTTGGCCTTTGGTCAACGCGATGGCACGCATGCGACGGGCTTCGTCCGCGCGCCGCGTGCGGGGCAACGCACGCATGGTTTGGAAGCCGATGTCCGCCTGGCTCATGTCCTTGTCGGCGTTGACCGCGTCCCAGAACGCTTCCCGACGCGACGGTGGCATCGCACGCAGCACCGGAAGCGCGTCCTGACAGCCGAGCCATACCAACTCAGGCGGGTTGGCTTCGATCAACGCGCGATAGGCGGGCCTGCTGAGCCGGTAGGTGCGGTCGTGCAGTTGGTTGATGAACCGGCCTGCGTCGACCCGCGCCAGATACGCGGATTTCGCCTGGGAGAACGGCATGTGGACGGATGGCCCGTACCGCTCGATCAGGTCGAGCACTGCCGCGGGATCTTGCGGGATCAGCTCGTCGACTGCGGACAGATGCCGTGCCCACCAGGCGTCGCGGTCCGCCTCGGGCAGTTCGGCTTCGGCTTTGGCCAGCATCAAGTCCGGGTATCGCTTGGCGATCGCGCTCATCGAGACGACGTGTTCGAGCTTCGGCAGCCACTCCTCCACGACCGGACGGCTGCAGACCGGCAGCAACCTCGCCGATTCGTCAGCGCCCCACACGTCGTGCACGGACGGCAGGAGAACGTCGGCCAGCGTGGTCATTCGCTTGGCCCTGATCCGGCGGAACAGCAGTCGCCGGACGTCCATCGGCAGGTCAGGCAGTGCCTCGGCGACCACCCGCGGATCAAGCCGGGGCAGGCTGGACGACGCCGCTACCCGTTTCTGCAGGTCGACGACCTGGGACGTGAGGCCTCGGTGCAGGGTCGGCAGGTGGTTGACCACCTCGGCCATGTCGAGCGCCAGGTCAGGGTCCTCGTCCCACACCGCGGCCAAGTCGGTGTGCGGCGCGCGTTCGGTGATCTGCTTGCGGCGTTCGGCGTACGACATGCCGGCATTCTTCATTCGATGTTCAGGCCCGCGTCCGCGACCAGGTCGGCCAGCATGATCTCGAAGAAGTTCTCGGTGTTGGTGATCAACATCGGGAAGTGGCCGAACACCTCCAGCGCGACCTGGCCGTACAGCCGCACCCAGAACTGCAGGATCATGTACGCGGTCCCGATGCTGAGGATGTCGTCCGGGACGGTCACGCCCGAGTGCGCGATTGTCGCCAGCAGGTCCGCGCGGAAGGCCTCGAGATCCGCCCGCATGGGCAGCGGCACGGCGTCGTCCGGCGGCGGGCTGAGCTGTTTGGTGATCAGCACCTTGCCCGCGACCGACAGGAAGATCCGGCCGAACGGGTCGGCGGACAGGGCGTCCTTGCCGCTCTGCGGGGTCGCGAAGACCATCGAGAACTCCCGCGGGTGCGCCAGCGCCCAACGCCGGAAGCCGCGGCAGATGGTCATCACCTGCAGCACGGTGTCGTGCTCGGGCACCTCGGCCAGATCGGCGGTGAGGTCGTCGGCGAGATCGGCGCAGATGTCCATCCGGACGTGGTGCACCAGGTCCTCGCGTGAGGAGTAGTAGCGGTAGAGCGCCGGTGCGGTGATCCCGAGCTGCCGGGCGATCGCGCGCAGCGTGACCGCCTCGGGCCCCTCGTTGATCAGCAGGGTGCGTGCCTGCTGACGGATCTCGCGATCCGTCGCCGCCCGGGCACGCTCGCGCCGTGTGGGCTCGCTCATGCATGACTCCATCGTCTTGTAAACGCCGTTAACCGTCCGTACCCTGGCCCTCAGTGACAGTGAACGGTGTTTACCGAGTTTCTGACCCGTTCACGCCGACGGTAGTCAACGACTGCCGTCGCGCACCACCGAAACGGGAGGACGAGTACGTGTTCAACAGGTGGGGAATGGTGGCATATCGCCGCCGGTGGACGGTGCTCGTCGCGGTACTTGTCCTCGCAGTCCTCGGTGGACTGTGGGGTCTCGGCGTTTTCGACCGGATGAAACAAGGCGGGTACTACAACGAATCCAGTCAGTCCGCCGAGGCGGGCCGGATCGCCGAGCAAGCCCTTGGCCAGCGGGAAAGCGATGTCGTTGTGGTTTACGACGCCGGCGAAGGCAAGAGCGTCGACGATCCGTCGTTAGCCACAAGAGTCGTCGACAAGCTCAACGCCCTGCCCGCCGACGCGGTCAAACAACGCGTTTCATACTGGGAAACCAAGAATCCCGCGCTTGCCGACGCCGGAAAACGATACGGCCTTGTGACCATCACCCTCACCGGCAACGACGAGAGCGCGCGGCTGGCGAATTTCGAACGCGTCAAGGACAAGCTGGCCATCGACGGACTGCGGGAACAAGTCGCGGGCAACACCGCGATGGAACACACCATCGGTGAACGGTCGAAGTCCGACCTGACCATGGCCGAGGCCATTTCCCTGCCGGTCGTGCTCGTGTTGCTGTTGCTGATCTTCGGCAGCGTGGTAGCCGCGCTGTTGCCCGTTCTCGTCGGTGGCCTGGCGATTCTCGGGTCGCTGGGTGTGCTGAACGCGCTGTCGTACGCCGTCGACGTCAACAACTTCGCGGTCAATGTGGCGACTCTGCTGGGCCTCGGCCTGGCCATTGACTACGGCTTGTTCGCTGTCGGACGGTTCCGCGAAGAACTCGCCGAAGGCCGCGGCACGGGCGAAGCCGTCCGCCGCACAGTGGCCACCGCGGGCCGGACCATCGCGTTCTCGGCGACACTGCTGGTGATCGCGTTGGCCGGACTGTTGGTGTTCCCGCTCGACTTCCTGAAGTCCATGGCGTACGGCGGAATGTCCGCGGTCGCGATCGCGGCGCTGATCTCGCTGACCTTGTTGCCCGCGATGCTCGGCATCCTCGGCCCGAAGGTGGACAAGCTGTCCTTGCCGTGGCGGCGCTCCAAGGCGGTCAGCGAGCCGCGCGGGCTCGCGCGCCTTGGCCGGGCGGTGATGAAGCGGCCAGTCGTGTTCGCCTTGCCGATCCTGGCTGTTCTGCTGGTCATGGCTCTGCCATTCGCGAAGGTGAGCTTCGGCGCCGTGACCGAGAAGCAGTTGCCTGCGGACGATCCGACCAGGCAGGCCATCGAGACCATCAACCAGAACTTCCCCGCGGTCGGCAGCAACAGCGCGGAGATTGTCGTGCATGGGCCAGCGAACGTGGACCAGTTCGTCTCGCAGGTGAACGAAGTCCCTGGCGTGGAACAAGCCACGGTCGCAGGCGGTCGCGACGGAGTCACGTTGATCCACGCCCAACTTGCCGGCGAACCCGTCGGCGACGCCGCGCGTGGTGCTGTGGAAGGTTTGCGCGCGTTGCCACCGCCGGGTGGTTCACAGGTACTGGTCGGTGGTCTGACCGCTGAGGTGATGGACGCGAACGAGTCCATTGTGGATAACGCGCCACTGATGATCGGGATCCTGGTGGTCGCCACGTTGATCCTGATGTTCCTCGCCTTCGGGTCGGTTTTGTTGCCCGTCAAGGCAGTCCTGATGAGCGCGTTGAGCCTGTCGGCGACCTACGGCGTGCTGGCCTTCGTGTTCCAGTTCGGACACGGCGCCTCGCTGCTCGGTGTCACTCCGGAACCGTTGCAGGCCGGGATGTTCGTGCTGATCGGCGCGGTCGTGTTCGGACTGTCCACCGACTACGAGACGTTCCTGCTGTCCAGGATGGTCGAGGCCAGGCATTCGGGGATGAGCACAACGGACTCCATCCAGACTGGCCTCGTCCGTACCGGCCGGATGATCAGTGCGGCCGCGTTGTTGCTGATCGTGGTCACCGGGGCGTTCGCCTTGTCGGAGCTTTCGATGATGCGGTTCGTCGGCGTGGGAATGATTGTCGCTCTCGTTCTCGACGCGACTGTCGTACGAATGACGCTGGTCCCGGCCGTCATGCGGCTGCTTGGCGACGCGGTTTGGTGGGCGCCCAAGCCGCTGCGCAAGCTTCAAGAGAAAGCTGGACTCAGCGAGGTTGATATACCAAAGGCTAAAGAGTTGGAGAGGGTTTAGAGGCTTATATGTGCTGTCGGTGCCGGTTCGCCCTGGATCGGCGCTGTGGGGCTGCACGACCGTCACTGGGGTCGCAAATTTTATGTGCTGTCGGTGCCGGTTCGCCCTGGATCGGCGCTGTGGGGCTACACGACCGACACTGGGGTCCCAAATTTATGTGCTGTCGGTGCCGGTCGCTCGGGGGGCTACACGACCGACACCGACAGCACAGAAGTCCAGTACGCCTTTCGGCGAACTGAACCCCAACGCCGCGATGATGGTCGCAGCGCGGGTCTTACCTGTACCCGACGGGTATACACGACTGTCACTCACATTGTGGCATCAACCATCAACAGAGAGCCGCAATCGTTAACAGATGCGCACGAGAAGTCAACGACGGTGCATGGTTAGCTGGCGCCCGTGGGTGTTGATCTCGGACTTGATCTTATCGTGGTGGGTTCGGCCAATGCCGACCTGGTAGTGGCCGTGGAACGGCGGCCAGGGCCAGGGGAAACCGTGCTCGGTTCGGACACGTCCGTACTGCCCGGCGGCAAAGGCGCGAACACCGCGGTCGCCGCGGCCAAACTCGGTGCGAAGGTGGCTTTGCTCGGTGCGGTCGGCCGGGACGGGTACGGCGAGTTGTTGCTGGAATCGTTGGGTACGGCCGGTGTGGACACTTCCTTGGTCCGCCGCAGTGATCGGCCGACTGGTGTCGCGTACATCTTCGTGACGCCGGATGGCGAGAACTCCATCCTCGTTTCGCCGGGCGCCAACTCCGCACTCACCGAACAGGACGTTGAACTCGCCGACGCGCGTGTGCTTGTGGCGTCGTTGGAAGTTCCGCTCGCGACTGTGGAACACGCTGTCGCGATCGCCGGGGAACGCGGAATCCGGCCGGTTGTCAACATCTCGCCAATGGCTCAGTTGTCCGCGGAAACGCTTGCGGCATTGGACCCGGTCGTGGTCAACGAACACGAAGCCGCTCAACTTATGGGCAAGGACGGAGACCTGCGCGGGTTGTTGGATCTCGGACCGCGTTCAGCCGTCGTCACGTTGGGCGCCCGTGGCGCACTCGTGATCGAGGCGGACGGCACCCAGCAAGTCGAGTCACCCAAGGTAGACGCGGTGGACACGACCGGAGCGGGTGACGCTTTCACCGGCGCGCTCGCGGCCGAACTCGCCAGGGGCGAAGATCTGGTCACTGCGGCGAAACTCGCTGTCAAGGTGGCCGCCATCTCGGTCACCCGCAAAGGTGCGCAGCCTTCGTATCCCACAGCGGACGAAGTTGGCAGGTAATCTCCGGGCCATGCTCAGTGGCGTCGGCGTAAGTCCTGGTCGGGCCGCGGGCCCGGTAGTCGTGGTGGCGCAGCCAGCGGGAGAACCACCTGCGGGCCCACCTCCTGCGGACCCCGCGGCGGAGGCGCAGCGGATCGGACCGGCAGCGCAGCGGGTCGCGGCCGATCTGAACGCGCGCGCGAAAGCGGCATCCGGTGAGGCGAAACAACTCCTGGAGACCACGGCGATGATGGCCGCGGACCCTTCGTTGGTCACGCAGGCCGAACAACTCGTCACCAGCAAACAACTGCCTGCGGCACGGGCTGTCTACGAGGCCGCGGCCAGTTTCGCCGACGCGCTGCGGGCGGCGGGTGGCTACATGGCCGAGCGTGTCCGTGACATCGAGGACGTGCGGGATCGCGTGGTCGCGGATCTGCTCGGCATCGCGGCGCCCGGTGTTCCCGAGTTGTCCGAGCCGAGTGTGCTTGTCGCGCAGGACCTCGCACCCGCCGACACCGCCGGGCTCGATCCGGCGAAGGTGCTCGCGCTGGTCACCGAGGAGGGCGGGCCGACGAGCCACACCGCGATTCTGGCCAGGGCGTTGGGAATTCCCGCGGTCGTCGCGGTTCGCGGTGTGCTGGCGGCGAAACCCGCGCAGCTCATCGTGGACGGCGCCACCGGTTCGGTCGAGATTCCGAGCAGCCCGATCACGCCGTTCGCCGCGGAAATCGCCGCCGCCGACAACTGGAACGGCGTGGGCACGACCTCCGATGGACTGCGGGTCAAGGTGTTGGCGAACGTCGGCGCGCCCAAGGACGCGAAAGCCGCCGTGGAAGCCGGCGCCGAGGGCGTCGGTCTGTTCCGGACAGAGTTCTCATACCTGGACGCAACCGACGAACCGACCGTCGAAGAACAGCACGCCGCATACGCCGCGGTGCTGGCACCGTTTCACGGGAAACCGATCATCGTCCGGACGCTCGACGCCGGCGCGGACAAACCACTCGCCTTCCTCGCCCCCGACCCCGAGCCCAACCCGGCTCTCGGCGTGCGCGGCATCCGCGTCTCCCGCGAACGGGTCGACGTGCTGGACCGTCAGCTCGCTGCCATCGTTGGCGCTGCTCAGGAAACGGGTGCCGACGTCTCGGTGATGGCGCCGATGGTGGCCACTGTCGAGGAAGCCGCGTGGTTCGCCGACCGCGCTCACGCCGCGGGAATCAAGCGGGCCGGTGTGATGATCGAGGTCCCCGCCGCTGCACTGGTCGCCGACGAGATCTTCAGCGTCGTGGAGTTCGTCAGCATCGGTACGAACGACCTCGCGCAGTACACCCTCGCGGCGGACCGTCAGCTCGGCGCGGTCGCGACGCTCAACGACCCATGGCAACCCGCGTTGCTCCGGCTGATCGGCATGATCGGCCAAGCGGCGATCCGGGCGGGCAAGCCCGCGGGCGTGTGCGGTGAGGCAGCCGCGGACCCGAACCTCGCGGGTGTTCTGGTCGGCCTCGGCATCAGCAGCCTGTCCATGAACGCCAGCGCGATCCGCCAGGTCGGCGCGGCGTTGGCCAAGCACACCGAGGACTACTTCCGGCAGGTGGCCAGGGCGGCGCTGGTGTCACACACGCCCGCCGACGCGCGGGCGACTGTGCACGCGATGCTGTCCTAGTACTCGGCGACGCGGTCGATCTTCAACGGGAAGCGCACCATCACCGACCCGAGCCGCAGGGCCACGGGTCGCGTGATGGTCAGCGTGCCGCCACGCACCTTCCCGCTCAGCACGAACTGCGGTCCCGGCTGCGGCCCTGGTCGTACTTTGTTGATGTAGCGGCAGTTCAGCACCTGGAGCGCGGTCGCGTCCAATGCTGATTCGGACGGCAGCTTCAACCGCACGTGCGCCGCCCGGACGTCGAACTCGATCTTGACCACGTGATACGGGATCCGCGCGACCGCGAAGTCCAGCTCGCACCAGCTCTGGTCGCACCGCAGTACCAGCTCGTTGGGCACGTCCCACCGGCCGCGCCTGCGCATCTTCGACAGCACAGTGCGCAGTTCCAGCCGCTGTTCCGGCACGGTCTCGGTGTTGACAAGCCCGGGAATGTCGATCAGCACCGCGTTCAGCTCGGAGCGGGTCCTGGCGGCCAGCGCGGTCTCGGTGCGGGTGGTGAACTCGTCAAGCGAGATGAGAGCGTTCGCCAGTGCCTTGTGCAGCAGTCCCACGACATGCTCGCGTTCGCTGTCGGACACCCTCAGGTCGCGTGGGTCAGTCACGCGAAAAACCCTACTGTCACTCGGCATCCAGCCCGTGCTCAATCGCGTAACGAGCTAGCTCCACCCGGTTGTGCAGCTGCAGTTTGCGCAAGGTGGACTGGACGTGGTTCTCCACAGTCCGGTGCGACAGGACCAACCGGTCGGCGATCTGTCGCGCGGTCATGCCCTTGGCCACCAACCGGAGCACCTCGGTCTCCCGGTCGGTGAGCTTCGGCGCGGCCTCCGCCTCCGCCGGTGCGGCCGCCATCCTGCGGTACTCGCCGAGCACGAGACCGGCCAGTCCGGCAGTGAACACCGCGTCGCCGTGCGCGGTCCGGTTCACCGCGTCCACGAGTTCCTCGGCCGACGCGGATTTCACGATGTAGCCCGAGGCACCGGCTTTCACCGCCTCGAGCACGTCACTGTGCGCGCCGCTCGCCGACAGCACAAGCACCCGAGTATCGGGCAAGTCCCGCACGATCATGCGGGTCGCGTCCACCCCGGACACTTCACCCAGCTGCAGGTCCATCAGCACGACATCGGGCGTGACCGTCTTGGCGATCCGGACCGCGGCACCCGCGTCCCCTGCTGTCGCGCGTACGTCGAAGCCGCGTTCGGTCAGGTCACGGGCCACCCCGTCGCGCCACATCGGGTGGTCGTCGACGACCATGACCGAGATCGTTGCCGTGGTCATCGCGCACCTCCCACTCTGTGCCGCCCCTTCTTGCCCGGCTCCCGGGGGATCCGGATCTCCCATTCGGTACCCGCCCCCGGCGCGGTCTCCAGGGTGATCGTGCCACCCAGGTCGGCGACACGCCCACGAATGGACCGGGCCACTCCCATTCGACCATCGGTCGCTGCCTGGTCAAGCCGTCCGGCCGGAATTCCGGCGCCGTCGTCCCGCACGCTGATCACCACCTCGTCCCCGAGGTCTTCCAGCAGGACCCACGCGTTAGCGCCATCGCCTGCGTGCTTGACCACGTTCAACAACGCCTCGGAGACCAACGAGGTCAGCTCGGTCACCATCGACGCGGGCAGTTGCACTGGCGTACCTGGCACCGAGACCTGCACGGCCCCCGTTGCCATGACCTGCAGACGGGGGCCGAGATCGGCGGTGCCGTCCGCGGTCGATTCCGGTGGCGCGGCGGCGACTAAGGATCGCAGCGCGACCTCCTGCTCACCGGCGAGCCTCGCCAGCTCGGCGGCTTCGCCACCAAGTTCGTTGCCGCGCTTGCGAACCCGCGCGAGCACCTGCAGGACGCTGTCGTGGATGCTGCGAGCGAGCCGTTCACGCTCAGCGGTCGCGGCCTCGGCACGTGCCGCCAGAGCCATACGTTCCTGCGCACGTCGTGCGGTGACTGACGCCAACCCCACGACAAACCCGCTGCCCATCAATAAAACAGCGTCCCTGGTCACGTCCGTTGTCAGCGCACCACGCGAGAAGCCCGTGGCGATGGCGACGGCAACGCCCGCGAGCACACCGGCAGTCCGGCCGTTCAACACCGCGGCCGCGATCGGCGGTTCACTCGCCCACACGGTCGTGATCAGAGGTGCGATCTCGTCCATCTGCTGCGGCGACAAGATCCACACCGACGTGTACATCAGCGCGCACGTGACCGCGACATCCGTCCAGACGACCGCCACCCGGCGGCCGAATTTCAACAGGTACGCGGTGACCGTGAACGCGGTCCACACCGCGATCAGGCCGAGCACCACCCAGGCGAGCGTCGGCCGTTGGTACCGGTCCTCGTGCACGATCACGGCCGTGACCGCGAAGCCGAACGTCACCAGCCGCAGGATGGCGACGCTCGACCAGAGCGGGGTTGTCGCGTCACTCTTTTGCACGGGACCCTGGCCTCGAACCGGAGTCGTCCAGCACGTCCACCTCGTCGGCGTCGGTGTTCCGGTCGCGGTCGCTCAGCAGCGACCGGATGCCCGCGTTGAGCACCGCCAGCAACGGAACCGCCAGCAGCGCGCCGGGGATACCGGCCGCGACCAATCCCACGGTGATCGCCAGGACCACAGCCAACGGGTGCAGCCGGACCGCGCGGCCCAGCAACCACGGCTGCAGGATGTGACTCTCCAGCTGCATCACCGCGATCACGATCGCCAGCACGATCAACGCCGCCACGAAACCGTTCGCCACCAACGCGACCAGCACGGCCACCGCACCCGCGATGACGGCACCGATGATCGGGATGAACGCGCCGAGGAAGACCAGTGCGGACAACGGAACCGCGAGCGGCACACCCACGATCGCCAGTCCGATGCCGATCCCGACCGCGTCGACCACCGCGACGGCCGCGGTCGCGCGCACGTAGCTGACCAGTGAGGAGAAGCTGCGCCGACCGGCCACGTCCACCCGCTCGCGCACGTTCGCCGGCACGCCGCGGACCAGGAAGCTCCAGATCCCCTCGCCGTCGTAGAGGAAAAAGATCAGGATGAACAGGGTCAGGATGAACCCGGCGAGCACCTCGCCGATGCTGACCGCAGTGGTCAGCGCGCCCGAGGTGATCGCGGCCTGGTTGGTCTTGATCGTCTCGATGATGTTGCTGATGAACTCCCTGATCTGCTCGTCGCGCAGGTGCAACGGGCCTTGCTGCAGCCAGTTCTCGATCGTGTCCAGCGACTGGCCGACCTGCCGCTGCAGGTCCGGAAGGCCGGTCGAGAACTCGGAGATCACGAACGTCAGCAGGCCACCGATCACACCGAGCCCGCCGACCAGGACGATCGCGGCGGACAGTCCTTTCGGCACCCGCCAGTCGACCAGCTTGTCGACCGCGGGCGCCATCAGCGCCGCGAGCAGCAAAGCGATGCCCACCGGCACCAGTACGGTCGCGAAGTACCCGGCGACCAGCATGATCCCGTAGAGGGCCAGCGCGACGACCGCCAGCCGCCACGCCAACGCGGCGGCGACCCGCAGGCCGCGCGGCACCACATTCGTCACTTCCAGCGGGGCTAGAGGCCGTTTCGTCGGCTCGCTTGTCACGCGCGTCACGTTATCGGTACCCGCATCCAAAATGGGCCGTCCCCGCGGGGGTCTGCACGAAAGAATCCGGGGGTGTCGCGCTATCAGCTCACTGAGCCAGAGCAGCAGCTCGTCGAGGCGTTCCGGGCAGGCGAACGGATCGACCTCGGCGGCCGATCGATCCGTGGCCAGGTGCTGGCCGAGCTGCTCGACGCCCACGAGTCGCCCAGCCTGATCCGGTTGGCCGGGGCGCGCGTCACCGAGTACTTCAGCCTGCAGGGAAAGCACGTCCGGCAGGTGATCGACCTGCGGGACTGCGTCTTCGAGCACCGGCTCGACCTGCGGATGGCACGGCTGGTCGGCTTACGCATGCACGCGTGCCGGATGCCCGGTGTGATCGGCCGCAACCTGCGGGTCGAAAGCGACCTGATCCTCGAACCGCGCTTCACGTGCGACGGCGCGCTGGACCTGACCGATGCCAGCATCGACGGCTCGCTTCGGATGTCCGGCGCGGTCCTGCACGGGCCGTTCCTCGGCGCACGACTCCGGATTTCCGGATCGCTGCAGGCCGTTGTGTTACGCACGAACGGCGAGATGCGGCTGTCCGGTGCCAAGGTCGGGGGAAACCTGCAGCTCACCGGCGCGTGCCTGACCAACGCCGACGGCATCGCCCTCGACGGCAGCGGCATGACGGTCGAGGGCCTGCTGCTGGCTGACGCCCGTGGCGGCAGGTTCCGTTCCTCGGGGCGTGTCCTGTTCCGGGGCGCGCACATCAGCGCCGACATGAAGTTCACCGGCGCCGAGCTGACCGCGCCGAAGGGCAGGCCGCCGCTGGACGCTGACCGCATCCGCGTCGAAGGCAATGTCTCCTTGGACAACGGTTTCACGTCCGGCGGCCCGGTCCGGCTCGCGGACGCCCGGATCGGTGGCTACCTCAAACTCTCCGGCGCCACGCTGGGCAGTGCGGACGACGGTCCCGACCCGTACCGCGCTCCGTACGCCTTGTTCGCCGATGGCATCGAGCTGGGCGGCGACCTCAACGCCCGGTCTGGTGAGATCGCCGGTGCGCCGAAGGAGAAACCTCTGGTCGCGTACGGCCAGGTCCGGTTTCCCGGCGCCAAGATCGACGGCAGCGCGAGTCTGTCCGGTGCGCGGCTGCACTGCGCGGGCCGGGACGCGTTGTTCGCCGACCGGTTGAGCGTCGGCGAGACGCTGTTCCTGGAAGGTGTGCAGGCCACCGGGTGCATCCGGTTGCAGGACGCCAAGATCGGCGCCTCGCTGAACGTCACCGGATCCACTTTCACCGAGCCGCGTCAACGCGCCGACGGCAGCCGTAAGCCCTCGCTGGACCTGCAGTTCGCGTCCATCGGCCACAACCTGTTGTGCAGTAGGAACGTTGTCGCGTCCGGTGGCGTCAGCGCACGGCTCGCGGACATCCGGCACACCGTGCATCTCTCGCATGCGGCCATAGGGGACGGTCAGCCGGGCAGTGTCGCGTTCGACGGTTATGGCATGGCCGCGCATCACCTCGTCATGCACTTCGCTCCCGATGAGCCGCCTCAGGGCGAGGTACGGCTTGGCAATGCGCGTGTCCGCAAGTTGTCCGACGGTCCTGGCCTGTGGGCGGCCGCCGGAGGCATGGACGTCGATGACTTCGTGTACGAGTCCATTGAGAACAACGGCACCGCGACGGTCAAGGACCGGCTCGCGTGGTTGCGCCAGGTGCAGCCGGACTTCGCACCGGGACCCTACGACCATCTGGTGACCGTGTACCGGGACGCGGGCGAGGAGGAGCTCGCCGAGCAAGTGCTGATGGAGAAGCAGCGCAGGCGGCACTCGGAACTCACGTGGCCCGGCCGGATCTGGGGTGTCCTGCAGGACAAGACGGTCGGCTTCGGCTACCGGCCCTGGCTCGCCGTGGTGTGGATCGCGGTGTTCTGGCTCGCCGGCACGGTGTGGTTCAGCTTCACCGATCTGTCCAAATTGGACAACGACCAGAATCCGGTGTGGAGCCCGGCACTGCTGTCGCTGGATCTGTTGCTGCCCATCATCGATCTGGGCCAGGACAAGATGTGGCGGATGGACGGACCGTCCGAATGGGTCTCCGGAATCCTCATCGCCGCAGGTTGGGTGCTTGCCACAACCGTTGCCGCAGGGGCAACCCGGCTACTGAAGCGGACTTGAGCAGGTTCACACGATCGGGCGGACTGGTCGTGTCGAGCGTGCGCCACGCGGGTCTGGTTTGGCAGTCTTGCGGTCGCACCCCGGACGTGATCCATCCGATACCGGGTTGCACTCACCATTCGCCAGACCGGAAGACAGGCATCGAACCGTGGACAAGGCAAGGACTGAGAGGGCCGCTCGAGTGCGGCGCATCCTCTCGCGTGCCGCCGTCCTCGTCGGTGGTGCCGCCGCGGCCTGGCTGCTCTCCACGGCGACCGCGTCGGCCGAGACGTCCGAACAGGACGTGCTCAAGCCGGTCGTGGACGCCTTCACCGCAACGGCACCGGTCGAGCCGGATGCCGACCACGTCAAGGAATTCGTTGACGCGGTGCTGCCCGAGCCGACCGAACCGCCCGCCGGGCTGGACGAGGTCGGCCGTCAGGTGCAGGACGCGGTCGAGAACGTCGCGGAGCACCTGAGCCTGCCCGCGACCGGTACCGATCCGCGTTCCGGCTCGGCGCCGGCCAAGGTCCGGCTGCTGGCCCTCGGTGAAGGCGACTCCTCGCCCGTGATCAACCCCGTTGCCGCCACCCCCCAGCTCGCTCCGGCCGCCTCCGCCGTGCCGGAGCGAGTGGCGGCGCACGACTCGCGTCGTGCATCCGTTGCCGAGTCGCCCCGGCATGCCCCGCCGGTCGGCGACACGGCACCGGAACTCCCCGCCCTCCCCCGCCTTCCGCTGCCGATGCCGTTGCCCGGACCTGTCGCGCCCACTGGCGCGTGCAGCTCCTGCGGCAACGGTTCATCCAACGACGACTTCGGTGTCGCGGTGGCGCACGGCTGGCCGTTCTCGGGTGCCGAGTTCGCCACCTCCAAGGCGCTGCGCCTGATCTCGCAGCACGTTTCCCCGGCTGCCGGTGAGCAGCCCGGCGTCACCCCTGACTGACTAGCGCACGCGCGGCCCTCGACAGCGCCCGTGTGCGTATTCGTGTGTCCGGCCGCGCGTTCCACCCCCAAGACCCGGGTGGTCGCTATGCCCTGACGCCTTCGGACGTCCGACCACCCGTCCCCCAAACCCTTGCCACAGAACAAGGAAAAGGAGAGACACCCCGATGCAAACCTGGGCGCGGCGTGGTCTTCAGACCGCGCTGATCACCGGTGGTTTGCTGATGCTCGGTACAGGCATCGCTTCTGCCAATGAGAACGTCAATCCGGATCGGCCGGCCTCGCCGCTCGATCCGCAGGTGAAGATCCCAGTACGGGTGCAGGACAACGCGATCGGCTCCCCGTACGGACAGAAAGACCTCCCGACCGTGCACCGCGACGTCGTCGTGAGCACGGGTTCGGTGACGAAGGGCCTGCCGGTCGGCAAGGCCACGCCCGTTGTCGACAAGGCGAAGGCCGTCACAGGCAAACTGCCTGGCGCCCAGCGGATCACGCCGAAGGCTGCCGAAGCGTTTCACGGCAACGTGGCCACCTCGCACATCGTCATGCCGGTCGAGTTCAAGGGCAACGCGTTCGCCGCTGGCGGTGACGCTCACGTGAACTCCACTTCCAGCCAGAACGACACCCACTTCAGTCCGGTGTGGACTGACGGCTCGGACAGCGTTCTGGCCGGGAACGTGGTCAACCTCGACTGGGCGCTGCCCGTGCGAGTGAGCGGCAACGCCGTTGCCCTCTTCGGCAAGGCGACCACGCACTTCGTGTCCGAGAACACCACCATCTCCGGTGGCGACATCGTCACCAACGGCGCCAACAGCGTGCTGGGTGGCAACGTCGTTTCTCAGCAGTACGCCACCCCCGTCGGCGTGACCGCGAACGCGCTGGCAGTCGGCGGCATCGCCAAGGCCGTCACCGAGATGGACGACGAGGCGCACGCCCCGGGCACCATCAAGACCAACGGTGACGGCGCCGTGGTCGGCGGCACCGGCATCGGTGTGCCGGTCGCGCTTCCCGTTGGCGTGCACGGCAACGCGGCCTCGGCCGGCGGCAAGAGCTGGGTCGACGAGAAGAACACCATCGCCGCGACCGCCGGTCAGGCGCTGGGCAAGAACGTGGGCGACTACATCGCGACCAGCGGCAAGGAGTCGGTGCTGTCCGGCACCGTCGCCGAGCCCGCGATCGCCGGGACCGCCGACGTCACCTGCAATGCCGGGACCCTGCTGGGTAAAGCGGACTGTGTCGGCGACACCGACACCGTCACCAAGGCGGGCGGGTCGACCAGCACCAACGGCGACAAGTCGGCCGGTGGCGGCACCGCGCTGACTCCGTCGGTGGCTTCGCCGATCCAGGTCTTCGCCAACTCGCTGGCCGGTGGCGGGCTGACCAAGGTCCACCACAGCAACACCGACGTGTCGAAGGCCGGTGGCAACACCGTCACCAGCGGCAAGGACGCCGTGCTGGCCGGGACCATCGCGGACCCGGCGTTCGCCGGTCCGGTTGAGGTGTTCGGCAACGCTGCTGCCGTACTCGGCATCGCCAAGGTCGACTCGCTCAACGACGTCATCACCAAGGCGGGCGGCCACGCCTCGTCCAACGCGGACAACAGCGTCGCCTCCGGCACCGTGGGCAGCGCCGCCGTGGCCCTGCCCGCAGAGGTGTTCGGGCTCGCGGCCGCAGCCGGTGGCCAGGCCGAGGCACTCGTCGGCGAGCACAAGGTCTCCACTGCCGGTGGCGACTCGGTTGTGCACGGCGACAACTCGGTGCTCGGCGCCAGCGCTGTGCGTCCGTCGGTCGGCGGGCCCGCGCAGGTCATCGGCAACACCGCGGCCGTGCTCGGCCGTGGCAACGCCGACGTCTGCAACGACGTGATCACCAAGGCCGGTGGCTACACCGGCACGACGGGCAACGACAGCGCGGGTGGCGGTAACGCCGTGACCCCGACTGCCGGCCTGCCCGGCGAGGTGTTCAGCAACAACGCCAACCTCGGCGGCCTGACCAACAGCAAGGTCGACGAGAACAAGGTCACCACGGTCGGTGGCCCGACCAACACCAACGACGACGCCGGTGTGCTGGCGTCCAACGCCGCGGTCGCCGACCTGGCCGGTCCGGTGCAGGTGTTCGGCAACTCCGCGGCCGCCGGCGGCATCTCCAAGGCCTCCGCGATCAAGCAGACCACGGTCAAGGCCGGTGGCCCGGTCATCGCCAAGGGCACCGGCGGCGCCGGGTCCGGCAACGTCGCAGCCGTTCCGGTGGCCTTGCCCTCGCAGGTCTTCGGCTCAGCCGCGGGCGTGCTGGGCAAGGCGACCGCGTGGGTCGAGGGTGACACCTCGTCCACCGCGGGTGGCGACATCACCACCGACGGCAAGGCCGGCACGATCAACGGCAACGTGGCCTCCGCGCCAGGTGCCGGTGTCGCCCAGGTCTTCGGTGCCGCGGCGGGCATCGCTTCGCTGGTGAACGGCTCCGCCGACAACACCACCGACGCGACCTCCGGCGGCGACGTCATGACCAACGGCAACGACGGCTCGATCTCGGGCAACGTGGCCTCGGTCCAGCCGCTGCCGGTCGCCCAGGTCTTCGGCAACGCGGCCGCGTTGACCGGCCTGGTGAACGGTACGGGGAACAACGACACCATGGTGACCAACGGCGGTGACATCACCACCAGCGGTGACTATGGCTCGATCTCCGGCAACCTGGCCGACGTGCCGGTCGCCGCGATCGCTCAGGTCTTCGGCAACGCGGCCTCTGCAGGCGGAACCGCCGTCGGCGTCGGGCCGAACGAGACCACGGCCGTCACCGGTGGCGACGACACCACTTCCGGCAAGGGCGGCAACCTGTCCGGCAACCTGGCGACCGTGCCGGCCGCCGGCATCGCTCAGGTCTTCGGCAACGCGGCTTCGGTCGTGGGCAACGCCGTGGGCGTCGGGCAGAACGACACCACCGCGCTCGTCGGCGGCGACGCCACGACCAACGGTGAGTTCGGTTCCATCTCGGGCAACCTGTTCGCCGTGCCGGTCGCGGCGGTCGCGCAGGTGTTCGGCAACGCCGCTTCCGTTGGCGGACACGCCATCGGCATCGCGGAGAACAACACCACCGCGCTCGTGGGTGGCGAGTACTCCACCGAAGGCCCGATGCACACGCTGTCCGGCATCAAGAAGGTCGTGCCGCTCGGTGCTGTCGTGCAGGTCTTCGACATCCCGATCCCGGTGGTGGCCCATGCCATCGCGCAGGGCACGAACAACACGCTGGTCAAGGTCGATGACACCGCGCCGATCATCGACCTGCCCATCGGTGGTGGCGGCGGCTTGGCCGCGCACAAGCTGCCGCGGCTGCCCAAGCGGGGCGTGTTCCCGCACCAGCAGTCCCGTGCCGACCTGCCGGTGGAAACCCCGGGGATGTCCGATGTGGACGTCGCCGGACTGCCGAACGGTGCCGCGTTGCCGAACGTCAACTTCGTCCCGAACCTGGGTGGCACCAACATCAACGGTGTCGAGCTGCCCGCGGTTCAGGACGTGACCAGCGGCAAGGTGCTGTCGAACGACGTCACCCAGACGTTGCCGGCGCTGAAGGCCACCGAACTGCTGCCGGTGCAGCCGTCGCTGCCGATCGGCCAGACCCGCTCGGACCTGCCGGTCGAGACCCCTGGAATGTCCGATGTGGATGTCGCGGGGCTGCCGAACGGCCTGTCGGCCCCTGGCATCAACGTGGTCCCGAACCTGGGCGGCACCAACGTCAACGGCGTTGAGGCCCCGTCGGTTCAGGACGTGACCAGCGGCAAGGTGCTGTCGAACGACATCACCCAGACGCTGCCGGTGATGAACGCGGCCAAGCTGCTGCCGGTGCAGCCGTCGCTGCCGAAGCTGCAGTGACCTTCGTGGCCGGGGCTCACCCGAGCCCCGGCCACCTCCGATCCCTTTATCCTCACCCGTTTTCTACAAGGAGATTTTTCGTGCGTAAGACCATCCGTCGCGGCGTCCTCGTCACCGCGACCGCAGCCTGTGCTCTTGGTTTCGGTCTGTTCCAGGCGTCCGCGACGGTGCCCACCGTTCCGGAACTCCCGCTGTCCGGCCTGGGCGCGCTGACCAACGTGGGCCAGGGCTTCGGCGAGGGCCTCGCCGTCGCGCCGACCATGCCCACCCTGCCGACGCTCGGCGAGCAGCGCAGCGACCTGCCCACCGGTGACCTGGCCGGCTTCGGTGAGCTGACCGAGCTGCTCGCCATGCAGGACCTGACCCAGGGTCTGACCGACCTGGACGGCGTCTCGCAGTTCGCCGAGCTGCCCGAGGCGGAGGGCCTCGTGCCGACCGACGGCCTGCCCACCGAGGACCTGGGCATGCCGAGCGACCTGCCGATCGGCCTGGAGCCCTCGGCCCTGCCTGCCGTGCCGCAGCTGCCGACCGAGACCAACGACATCCTCGACGCGCCGGTCGTCGACGTGCCCGACACCGAGCGGCTTCCGCTGGTCGCCCAGGTCGACCACAACGGCATCGCGCAGAAGCTGATCCCGAACACCGACGGGGTCGACGTGCAGGGCCTGCCCGCGCCGGAGGTGCCCAACCTGTCCAGCACTCCGGACGCGGTGAAGCTGCCCGCCACCTCGCCGCAGACCCCGGGCATGCAGAGCGTGGGCCTGCCCCAGCAGCTGCCCGTCGTGTCCGGCGTGGACCTGCCCGAGGCCCCGAGCATCCACGACGTCACCGGCGACGTGGACCTGCCCGCGGAGCTGCCCGAGCTGCCGGCGGTCTGATCACCTGATCTGACCTGTCGGTTCCCCTGAGCGGGCCCGAGAGCAACGAAGCTCTCGGGCCCGTTCTGCCGTCTAGATCAAAGAGGCTTCGGCGCGGAACAGGACTTCGTGTACGCGGGCGGTGCCATCGCTTGTGTACCAACCGGTTCTGGCGCCTGTGACGGTCCGGACCCGTTCGACGATCGGCCGGGCGTCGCCGTTCGGGTGCTCGGCCACGATCGCGACGAGATCGGGCTCGTATCTGGCCACGGTGTGGTCTTCACGCATGGTTTCGCGCAACAGCACGGCGGTCTCGTCGTCCCCGGGGACGAGCACGAGGCTGACCAGGGTGCCGTGGGTTTTGACGCGGGTGAGGGCGAGGCCGAGGCGGTCGATCAGCAGTTCGCGGCCGGGCAGGCCGGTCCGGGGATCAAGCAAGCCCTTGCCGCGCAACACTCCGTGGGTGAGTTCCGGCGCGAGCACGCCCCCGAGTCTCCACCGTCTAAGTAGGACACTCAAGGACCCTGGCCGGTGAGTTCCTCAGTCGAATTGCAACGATCGCTTCGCCAGGCCGTACCAGTAGCCGTCGATCACGGTGTCGGCGTGCTCGTTGGTGTCGATGCTCGCGCCCAGCGACACGAACAACGGTGCGAAGTGTTCGGTCCTGGGGTGGGCGAGCCGGGCCGCGGGAGCCTTGTGGGCGAAGTCGAGCAACGCGTCGAAGTCCCGCTCGGTCAGCACTTCCTTGCCCCACGCGTCGAACTCACTCGACCACTGTGGCGGTGTGATGTCGGTGCCCGCCGACATGTTCATGCCACTGAGGTTGTGGGTGAAGAAGCCGCTGCCGATGATCAGCACGCCTTCGTCGCGCAACGGGGCGAGCTTCCGGCCCAGGTCGAGCAAGCCGGTCGGGTCGAGGGTCGGCATCGAGATCTGCAGTACCGGGATGTTCGCGTTCGGGTACATCTCGACCAGCGGCACGTACGCGCCGTGGTCCAGCCCGCGCAACGGCTCGTCGGCCACTGGGGTCTGCGGCGACTGGACGAGTTTACGGACCTTCGCGGCGAGGTCCGGAGCACCCGGCGCCGCGTATTTGACCTGGTAGTAGTGCTCGGGGAAGCCCCAGAAGTCATAGACCAGCGGCTGCGTCGTGGTCGCGCCGATGGTCAGCGGCGCCTCTTCCCAGTGCGCCGACACCACCAGGATCGCGGTCGGCTGCGGTATGTCACGCGACCACGCCGCAAGCTGTCGGGTCCACAGTGGGTCGTCGGCGAGCGGCGGCGCGCCGTGACTGAGGTACAGCACAGGCATGGTGCTCATCGGCATCTCCAGGTTGTTCAAATTTCAACAACCAGGCTACACCAGGGCTGCCGCGTTTGTCGCTACTCGCTGCAGCAGGTTCATCAGGGTGGCGTACTCGTCGGCCGAGATGCCCTCGGTGACCTTCGCGCGGATCGCGTGCACGCGTTCGGACACTCGCTGGTGTGCCTCACGTCCGGCGGTTGTCAGCTCGAACTCGCCGTTGACCCAGCCACGCGCGGCCAGTTCGTCGACCTGCTGGCGGAAGTCATCACCGAACGGCCGCAGTGCGGTGTGGATCTCCGCCTTGCTCGCGATGGTGTTGAGCACTTGCCAGTGCCTGCGGGTCAGTCCCTCGTCTTCGAATAACCGTTCGAAGCCGGTCTCCAGCAGTTCGTGGATGTGGATCAACCAGTAGCCCAGGGGTTTCACCGAATCTCCATGTAGTAAGACAAGTA
Organism: Rhodococcus rhodnii; assembly: GCA_000720375.1. GTDB lineage: Bacteria > Actinomycetota > Actinomycetes > Mycobacteriales > Pseudonocardiaceae > Kibdelosporangium. The sequence goes on from JOAA01000011.1 coordinate 93,391, forward strand.
CTTGTAAGATTACATGTATGAACCCCGTGGTCGCAGTCGAACGAGCGATGGTGGCGATCCGACGTCGGCAGACTCGGCGCGCGCTGGCCCGGCACATGCCCATCGACCCTGCGGTTTTCGGCGTGCTCGACGCGGTCGACGAGCGTGGTCCTGCCTCGGTGACCGAGTTGGCCCCGGCCCTCGGTGTTGATCAACCAAGGGCCAGCCGGCTCGTCGCACGAGCCGTTGACGAGGGATTTCTTGTCCGTCAAGCGGATCAACGGGACGGCAGGCGTGCCCTGGTCGCGCTCACGCCGAAGGGGCGTCGGCAGGTCGATGCCGCTCATCAGGCACGTCAACGCATCTTCGCCAAGGCCATGGCGGACTGGTCGGCGGAAGAACGGTCGACGTTCGCCCGCTTGCTCACGTCCTTCGTCGAGCGTCTTGACAGCGAGGATATGGTGAACCAGTAGGTTAATTAACCAGATGGTTTAGCGGGTGTCATGGTCGATCAGCTGAGCAGCACTTTCGCGGCGTTGGCCGATCCAACCCGCCGGGCGATCCTCGCCCGGCTGGCCAAGGGCGAAGCCACGGTGACCGAACTGGCCGAGCCGTTCGCGATGAGCCTGCCCGCGGTCTCCAAGCACCTGAAAGTGCTGGAGAAAGCGGGGTTGATCATGCGAGGCCGATCGGCGCAGTGGCGGCCGTGCCGGCTGGACGCCGAGCCGCTGAAAGCCGTCGCCGACTGGGTCGGCGACTACAAGCAGTTCTGGGAGAGCAGCTTCGACCGGATGGACACCCTGCTCAAGGACCTTCGGAAAGGGCAGATCGATGGCTGATCTGACGATCACGCGAGTCTTCGACGCGCCACGGGAATTGGTGTTCGAAGCGTGGACGCGGCCCGAGTACATGGCGGGCTGGTACGGCCCGATGGGGGTGACCACGCCGCTGTCGAGCATCTCGATGGACGTGCGGCCTGGCGGGACCTGGCGTGCCACGATGATCAACGACGCCGACGGCACCGAGTACCCGCAAGGCGGCACGTACCAGGAAGTCGTTGCGCCGGAACGGCTTGTGTTCACGTGGGGTGAGCCTGACGATCCGGCGCGGCAAGCGCTCGTCACGGTCATGCTGGCCGAGGCCGGCGGCAAGACCACGATGACGTTCCTGCTCACCGGACTGCCCGACCAGCTGCGCGAGAGCGTCCACGAAGGCTGGACCAGCGCGTTCGAAAGCCTGTCGAACTACTTGGAGTCGAAATGACCATGCCGCCGATCGTCAGCCGGGACGAGTGGCTGACCGCCCGCAAAGACTTGCTCGCCAAGGAAAAGGAATTCACCAAGGCCCGGGACGCGTTGAGCGCGCAGCGCCGCCGGCTGCCGATGGTCGAGGTCACCAAGGACTACGTCTTCGAAGGTGCGAAGGGCAACGTCAGCCTGCTGGACCTGTTCGAAGGCAGGCGGCAGTTGCTCGTGTACCACTTCATGTGGCGCTTCGACGAGGGCCAGGGCTGCCCGAGCTGCTCGTACGTGATCGACAACCTCGGCCATCTTTCCCACCTGCACGCTCGGGACACTTCGTTCGCCGTCGTGACGCGCGGGCCGTTCAGTGAGGCTGACGCGTTCCGCAAGCGGATGGGCTGGGACGTGCCCTGGTTCTCCTCGCACGGCAGCGACTTCAACTACGACTTCGACGTATCGCTTGACCCTGCTGTCAAACCGCCGGTCTACAACTTCCAACCGTTCGATGTGGACCAGCCAGGTGAGGGACCCGGCCTGAGTGCTTTCATCCGCGACGAATCCCGGGTCTTCCACACGTACTCGACCTATGCGCGCGGCTTGGACGCGCTGGTCGGCACGTACCAGTATCTCGATTTCACCGCGTTCGGACGTCAGGAAGTGCACGAGGACTCGCCCGAAGGGTGGCCCCAGACGCCGCCCATGGGATGGCTGCGTCACCACGACAAATACTGAGTTGTGACGGGCTGCCACCGACGTCATCCTGGCGGGCATGGACTCGCTGGCCGTCAACAAAGCACATTGGGACGAACGAGCACCCGCGCACGCGGCGTCGCCGGACTACGGCTTCGACCGCTTCATCAGCGACCCGGATTTCCTGAGCGCGGTCGTGCGGTTCGACCAACCGCGCCTCGGCTCGATATCCGGTCTGCGAGGTGTCCATCTGCAGTGCCACATCGGCACGGACACCTTGTCGTTGGCCCGGGTGGGTGCGCAGATGACCGGCTTGGACTTCTCCCCGGTGGCACTGGTTGAGGCGCGACGGCTCGTCGCCGCGGCAGGCGCGGAGATTGCCTTCCACGAAGCCAATGTGTACGACGCCGTGGAAGTGCTCGGCGCGGAGTCCTTCGACCTCGTGTACACGGGCGTCGGCGCATTGTGTTGGCTGCCTTCGGTTTCCCGCTGGGCGCAAGTGGTCGCATCGCTGCTTCGCCCAGGCGGCCGCCTTTTCATCCGTGAGGGCCACCCGATGCTGTGGGGCCTCGATGAGGACGCTTCGCCTGCGTACCCCCGTTATCCGTACTTCGAACACAGCGAGCCGCTGATCTTCTCGGGTGAGGAGACGTATGTCGCGACTGACGCGAAGTTGTCGCAGAAGTCGCACAGCTGGAACCACAGCATCGGCGAAATCATCACGGCCCTGCTGGACAACGGTATGCGCCTGACCCAGTTCGTCGAACACGACAGCGTGCCGTGGTGTGCCGTACCCGGTCAGATGACGCGGGATTCGGTGACTGAGGAATGGCGTTTCACCGAGGAACCTTCTCGGGTCGCCTGCACGTACACGCTGCAGGCGGTCAAGGAGTAGGCAACCGCGCGTGCCGGAACCTGGAGGTCGTGATCGCGACGGCCTGAACTCCCAGACCGGCGATGGCGACCCAGAGCGCCGCTCGCAGGCTGGTCACGTCCGCGATCAGTCCGCCGAGCGGCGCACCAAGAACGATCATGCCCCGGTTCACCGACCGCATGGTGGCGTTCATCCGGCCCTGCAAGCGATCCGGTGTGATGGTCTGCCGGTAGCTCATCTCGACCGGGCTGTCCAGGCCGATCGAGAACCCGAACACGAACTGCGCGGCACACAACAGCAGCACGCCGGCGGTTTCGTTGGTGGCAAACGGGATCGCCAAATACCCAACGGGCGTCAGCCACCGCCCCACGATGATGGCCGGCCCAGCCCCAAGCCGCATTTCGGCCTTTGTGGACAGTGAGGCGCCGAGCAACCCGCCGACCCCGCCAAGGGCGAAGGTGATTCCGAGAACGAGCTCACCGAGCCCCAGTGTGCGCAGCACCAGGAAGGGAAAGAGCGTCACCACCATGCCGTTGAACAGGAACCAGACGTGCGACGTGATCGCGAGCGGAGCCAGCGTCTCGTGCCGGTAGACCCACCGCAGCCCTTCCCGTACTTCCGGTTTGTGCGGTGCGACCTGCTCCTTCGTCTTGAGGGTGGCCAATAGCAGACCGGAAACCAGATAGGAGATCGCGTCGAGCAAGAAAGCCAGCGGAGCACCGAGCACCTTGACCAACCAGCCGGCCAACGCCTGCCCAGCAGTCTGGGCAACCGCGTTGGTCTGCTCCAACCGGGCATTGGCCCACGTCAGCCGGTGCACAGGGACGAGGCTGGGCAGAAACGACTGATGGGCGGCGTCGTAAACCAGCGACAACGCCCCGAACACGAAGACAATCCCGATCAACACCGGAATGCTCAACAGGTTGATGGCATTGAGCAACGGCACCAACGCCAGCAACACCGCCCGCACCAAATCCGCGCTGACCAAAAGCGGTAACCGTCGCCCCCGATCCACCAGCACGCCCGCGACCAACCCGAACAGCAGATACGGCAACCACCTCGCGGCTTGTAGCAACCCCGCCTCAGGTTCGGACGCCTGCAACGTCACGATCGCCAACGACGGCAACGCCACGGTCGTCACATAGCTGCCGACCAACGAAACCGTGTCCGCAGCCCAGAACCTGCCGAACAAGGCGACCCCACTCTCGGCGTCAGCTTGAGATGCGGGCTTCGATGCCGTCGAGGACGAAGTCGAGGCCGGTCCGGAAGGTTTGGTCGGCGTCCAGATGCGGGCCGTCGCGTACGACGGTGGCCAGCGCGGGGTATCGGCCGGTGGCGAAAGTCCGTTCCAGATAAGGCCCGAAGGTCTTCTGCCACTGCGTCTTGTCCATCCCGGTGGCCCGCTCGGCGCGCTGCTCGGTGATCTCCCGGCGTACCGCGCCGATCACGTAAGCATTGACCGCGGCGACCGCCGGTACGACCGTGTCCAGGTCGACGCCGCCCATCGCGGCCAGCACGGCCTCTCCGCTGGCCAGCGTGTTCGGCCCGAGTTGGGGCCGCCCACCGATCAGGTCGGCGAACCATTCGTGCCGGTGAGCGGCCTGCCGGGTGGCTTCGGCGAGGGAACAGAGCACCTCCCGCCAACCGTCTCCGGTCGGCCGGATCTCGGCGTAGACCGCATCGACCATGAGGTCGAGCAACTCCTCCTTGGTGGCGATGTAGCCGTACAGCCGCATCGGCCCAACGTCCAACGCCCCTGCGACCTTGCGCAGAGACACCGCGTCCAGGCCGTCCGCATCGGCGAGCCGGATCGCCGCTCCGACGATCCGTTCCCGGCTCAGCGGGGCCAATACCGGTCGATCCGGCGGCTCCGGCCGTTCCCACACCAGCATGACCCGGACAATACATCGCCTGGTGCGATACAGTGTATCGAGCGATACAGTGAATCGGAGGAGGCGGTCATGACCATCGCGATTGTTGGAGCCGGCTTAGGCGGCCTGGCCCTTGCGCGGGTGCTGCACGTGAACGGCATCGATGCCGTTGTGTACGAACGTGAACCGTCGCGCAGTGCGCGCGGTCAGGGCGGCATGCTCGACATCCACTCGGGGCAACGGGCGCTGCGCGAGGCCGGTCTGATCGACCAGTTCTATGCGATTGCCCGTGGTGAGGGCCAGGACATGCGGCTTCTCCGGCCGGACGGCACCCTCCTGCTGCAGGAGGACACCCCCGACGACGCCCCACTCAAGCGGCCCGAGGTCGACCGTGCCGATCTGCGCAACCTGCTGCTGGACTCACTCCCCGAACACGCGGTGCGCTGGGGACACGCGTTCGAATCCGCCGATAATGGCGTGCTGCACTTCGCCGACGGCAGCAGTACGACCTACGACCTGCTGGTCGGCGCCGACGGCGCGAACTCCCGGGTCCGCGCACTGCTCACCGACGCCAAACCAGCCCACATCGGCCAAAACGTCGTCGAGCTCTGCATTTCCGACATCGACCGCACCCATCCCGACCTCGCGGCGATGGTCGGACGCGGCAACTACTGGGTGCTCGGCAACGGGCTTTCCCTTGCGGCGCAGCGCAACGGCGACGGCCGCGTTCGTATCGGCCTCAGCTTCTACAACACCGCCGAGGACTGGTTCGCCACCAGCGGGATCCCGTTCGACGACCCGGCCGCCGCCCGGGCGCGGCTGATCGACATGCTCGCCGGCTGGGACTCGCGGTTCATCGCACTGATCGCGGCCTGCGACGACACGGTCGTGCCGAGGTCGATCACCACGCTCCCGCTCGGCCTGACCTGGCCGTCGAAGCCAGACGTCACGCTGCTCGGCGATGCCGCGCACCTGATGCCGCCGGTGGGAGAGGGCGCAAACATGGCAATGCTCGACGGCGCCGTGCTCGGTCTCGCGCTGGCCGCACGTCCCGACGACTTTCCCGCCGCCGTCAAGGAATACGAACGCGAGATGTTCGAACGCACCAGCGCTGCCGCCCGGGATTCCGCGGACATCCAGGAAATCCTGATGTCGCCGGACGCCAGCCAGAAAATGCTCGCGTTCTTCCAACCGGGCTGAGCGGGAAATGCGGAAGGATGGTCCACATGACACTGCCTGCCCTGCCCGAGGAGTCCTTCCAGCGCGTGCTCTGTGTCGTCGCGCACCCTGACGACATGGAGTACGGCACGTCCGCGGCCGTCGCTCGCTGGACCGCGCGGGGCATCGAGGTCGGTTATCTCCTGCTCACCCGCGGCGAGGCCGGCATGCCGAACCCTCCCGAGGAGACGGCACGCCTTCGTGTCGCCGAGCAGCAGGCCGCGTGCGCCGTTGTCGGCGTCAAACACCTGACCGTCCTGGAACATCCGGACGGTGTGCTCGTCTACGGCCTCGACCTGCGCCGGGACATCTGCCGGGAGATCCGCCGGTTCAAGCCCGATGTCGTACTCGGCGTGGGGTACGCGATCGAGACGCCCTATGGCTTCGACCAGGCCGATCACCGCGCGGCCGGGCTCGCGACGCTCGACGCGGTGCGCGACGCGGGCAACCGATGGGTCTTTCCGGAGCAGATCGACGACGAGGGCCTCGAACCGCACTCCGCGCGCTGGTACATCGTTCCCGGGCTCGCTGAATCCGGCGCGACGCACGGCGTCGACGTCACGGGAGAGCCGTTGCGCCGCGGCGTCGCCTCGCTCGAGGCGCACGCCGCGTACCTGGCGGCGCTCCCGAACCACCCCGCCCCCGGAGATTTCATCCCGAAGTTCGCCGCGATGAGCGGCAAGGCCATGGGCGTCGAGCACGCCGTCCTCTTCCGCGCCCACGACCTGCAGGCACCACCAGACTTGTTCAACGAGGCCACGCAGGACTGACACGGTGGTGAACCTGGTGGAAACGCGGACGTTTCCCGGCGGCGTAGTGCTGAGCAGGTACGAGACGAGGCGCTGACCTTTCACGCCGTCGGGTAAGTCCTGTTCACCGACCAGTCGGCTCGGCCAGCGCGACGAGGATGCCTGCGGGGCCGCGGAGGTAGCAGAGCCGGTAGCTGTTCTCGTACTGCACCACGTCACCGAGGAGTTCGGCTCCGTGCGGCCGCAAACGGTCGAGGATGTCGTCAATGTCGTCGACGGCGAACATGATGCGATGTGCGCCCAGCGTGTTCGCCGGAGCGCGCGGGTCACCGGCTCGGCTCGACGGCGTTTGGTACTTGGTCAGCTCAAGCCGTCCGTGGCCGTCTGGCGTGCGCATCATCGCGATGTCCGATCGGACTCCTTCGAGCCCGACGAGGCGATCCACCAAGCTGCCCTCGACGGTCGCCTCGCCTTCCAGTTCCAGTCCGAGTTCGGCGAAGAACGCCTTCGCAGCCGCGAGATCGTCGACGACGATGGCGACGTTGTCCATCCGCTGGATCGTCGCGCGCCCAGTGCCTCGCTGGTCGGTGTCGTTCAGTTCCTCGTCGATGGCGTGCTGTTCCATGGTTTCGAGCTCCTCAGTTGTAGTAGCGGCGGGCGCTGGAGCCGACGCGGGAGATGTCGGTGCCGTAGATGTGCAGGCTGATGGCGGTCTCGTCACCGATGTTTCGGATGCGGTGGATGTCGCCGGGCGGCGCGAAACCACTGACCTCGCCGGGAGGGTTGTCCCGCGTGCCAACGGGATTGAGCGCTTCGTCGAACAGTTCCTCGTGCTCGACGCCCGACAGCACGCCCACGACGCACCAGGTGATGTGGTCGTGGATTCGCGTGGTCTGCCCGGGGCGCCAGACCAGGCCGAGAATGGAGAACGTCCCGGCGGGCTCGGCGTGCAGCAGGTGGCCCGTGACTCGGTCGGGCCGGCCGAGACGCTGCTCGGGCGTCAGGATCTCCGGGCCAGGCAGATGCGCGCGGAGCTGGTCAGCGACCAGTTCGGCGGTGTCCGTCCAGCCGGTCCGCACGTCGACCGCCTGGCGCACGGCCGCGACGAGGTCGGTGAAAGTAGCCAGTGAGCGGGTCATGGCTTCGTCTTTCTTTCGCTGAGCGGGTTTGTCCCGATCAGCTTCCCGCGCACCGACTCATTCGTCTAATGACAATACTTGGGCTAACTCATTCATATCCTTTATGCATGCTGGATGTTCTGCGGTTACGAGTCAGTCGCGGCGAGGGCCGAAGGCGTGGTCGAGGACGTCGCGGGTAACGGTGCTGCCGAGCCGATGCCCGTCCTTGGCGGCGAAGCGGTAGTGCACCCCCGCCCACACCCTGGCCTCGTCCAGTTCAGCCATGGCCTTGGAGAGGCTGTGGTAGTGGCGGGTAGTGCCGGAATCGGCGCTATGGGCACTGAAGGTCAGGTCGTCGCGGCCGAAGAACTGGCGCAGGGCTGTCGTGGTGGCTGCGGTGAAGCAGGCGTGCCCTGACGGGTATTCCGGTGATGGCGCGGTGGTCCGCAGTGGGGCCCAGGCCGGATCGGCGTCGGTGGCCGGGTTGCCGTCGGTGTCGGCCAGCGGGATCGCTGTCACCGGACGCCAGAAGCTCCAGCGCTTCTTCTCCTGGTAGCAGGCGATAAGCGTGTCAGCGGCGGCCACGTCCACCATCGCGAACATGCGGGCTGTCTGCAGGGTGCCGAGCCGATAGGTGGTGGCGAGCTGACGTTTGATCGACCACTCCACCAATCGCGGGTCGTCCCACCAGATCGCCGCTTCGGTCTGCTCGGCGGTACGCGTCGTGCTGGTCGCCGAGCCGAGAGCCTTGACCTCGTTCAGGTCGCGGGCATAGGCGGCGCTGGTCAGGGCCGGCGGCCCAGGCGTGCGGTAGTCGGCGGGGGTGATGACGAACGGCTTCAGGGTGGCGTACCAGGCGCCGACCTGGAGGAATTCTGGCGGGGTTGGCCGCCACTGGCCTGGGGCAGAGCCGACGGGCCAGGTCGCGTTGGAGAACGCGCCGTCGTTGCGACGGGCATTGATCATGGCCTCGGCCGTGGCCTCGCCGACAGCGACGCCGCCGCGCTTGGAGGCGCCGTCGGGAATTGCGGCGAGCGACTCCTCATACTGCGCGCGCAGGGAATCGGCTTGGGCGGGGAAGAGCGATACGAGCGTGCGGTAGGCCGCGGTGGCGACGGCCGCTGGGGTCGAGTCGCTGGGTCGGCTGCGCGGGGCGATCAAGTATGGCTTGTACGGAGTGCCGGCGATCGCGTTGACGGCGTCGTACACCGCGCCCTGCGTCATCGCGAAGCTGCGAGCGGCCGCGGTGGGCGACTGCCGGGCAACCTCGTAGATGGCGGTCTGGGCATGGACGTTCCACGTGATGACGGCGTTGGGCTTGGATGCGGCGTCCTGCTGAGCCTGTGCCGCAGTGGCCGTGACTACCCCCGAAACGGCCACAGAAAGCACGGTCATGAGAGCGGCTCCGCGCAATCTGCGGAATTTTCCAGGCTCGTGAATACGAAGTGTCATGGGGATCCCCCGGTGGCTGATCGGTGCCAGTTCCCACGAAAGTTCAAGTATCCAACCGCGGTGAAGCATGGGCAACGAGCCTTGCCGACTAAGCACTTACTCCGAACGCTGCACGGCCAGAGCTGCAAGTTTGCTCGCGGGTCGGGTTCTCGGACGAATCAGTTGTTCCGATCCCGGGACTGGTCCCGTGGGTGCCGTAGATGCTGGGTGGCGTGTGGCAGCGCGGGAGACTGCGGCGGGCGGCGGGCGCCGTTGTGCGCGGTCCGGCCCGGCGCGGAACGTTCGTGGTTCGGTGGCGGCTGCGGATCGGTGGCCTGTTCAGCGGCGTGTTGTTGATCGCCGGCCTGGGCTGGCTGGCGTTCCTGGTGCCGACCATCCCGTGGTGGATCACCCCGATGTTCCGGTCCGTGAACGGCTTCGGCTCGCTGCTGATCTCCCTGTTCACTCTGGTCTTGTGGCTGGGCCTGCCCGCGACCGTCGCGGTGCTCGCCTGGATCCGTCCCGGCAACGCCGCGCTGCGCCGACGCGTGCTGGCCATGGACACCGAGGGCGTGTGGATCTACGAGTCGGCGACCTGGTGTTCCAGCCCCCGTCTGGTGCCGTGGCGCGACGCCAGCCCGGTTCGCGTGTTCACCCTCGACCACACCGACGTCGACCCTGCCGACACCGGGCCAGGGCCGACGCTGGTGCCGTGGGACTTCCTGGCGTTCGGCGATCCACCGCGGGCCACCATCCACCTGCTGTGGTTGACCGCGACCGTCGAGGACATCGTCGCGCAGGCCCGGCGACGTCAACCGGATCTCACCGTCCTCGATCAGCGCACCCCTCCGGTATCGGGTCCCGGCGGACGGGTACTACGCCGGCGTCGAAACAGCAGTTGGAAATAAGGCCCTACTCTTCAGGTGCCGCCACCTCCTGCTGTCCAGCCTGTACTGACGGTCGGTGCATTAGAAGCGGAACCGCACGATGCGGGTGGACCGTGTCATGCCCGGCAGCAGGTTCATGAGGCGGTACATGCGCCGTACGTTCGCTGGAGCCTTGGCCATCAGCACCGGTGAGTCGTTCATCGGCGCCTCGTCGACGTATTCGAGTCGAGGGTGCCAATCGGCCACCACGGCCGGATCGTTGAAACCGCAGCGGAACTGGGTGTCGTATTTGCGCAGCGTGGGATTCCACTTCGAGGTGCGCCACGCCCAGACCGCCACCGTGTCGAGCTGTATCTGGCCGGTCGGGAAGGCGTCGACGACGCTGGTCAGCAGCCGCCGGACGTCGGTCTCGGTCAAGTAGGGCACCAGTCCCTCGGCGATCATCAGCACCGGTCGGCCGCGGGGGATACGGTCCAGCCAGGTCAGGTCGGTGACGCTGGAACCGATCAGGGTGTAGTGCTCGCGCGGCGGCAGAAATTGTTGCCGCAGTTCGATGATGGAGGGGTAGTCCAGGTCGTACCAGCCGACGGTGGCGGGCGGGTCGATCCGGTACACGCGGGCGTCGAGGCCGCAGCCCAGGTGCAGCACCACCGCGTCGGCGTGATCGGCGAGGAAGCTTCGGGCCCAGTCGTCGTGGGCCTTGGCGCGCACCACGGCGGCGAGACCCATCTGGCTGGTGCCGAATCTGCGGTTGTCGTAGTCGGGGTCGAGGCGGCGCATCGCCTGCTCGGCGTATTTGTCGCCGAGGATCGGGTCCGGTAGCCGGTTGTCCAGTGCTTTGGCCCTGAGGACGGGGCTGAGGGTCTTCTGCACTCCGACGAGGTCGGTGTGTTTCACACCAGCGACCGTACTCTTATTTCACGGATTTGTGAAATCTGTGAAGGATTTGACTGTCGATGCCGCGACAAGAAGAGGTAGCAACGGAAAGTCCTCAAATGACTCGTGGCATTTCCTCAGCGTCGATCGCCCGGCCGCTGATAGCCGGTCAGCGGGCGAGCCTCGCGGGTAAGCGGGGTGAAGAAGTTGACCAGGTTGCTGTCGGGGTCGCGGAACAGCAGGGAGCGGTTTCCCCACGGCATGGTGTGTTGGAGATCCTCCAGAGCGGAGGCACCCGGACGGTCGCGGAGCTGGCCGGGCGGCTCGATGTGGACGAGCGCACCGTCCGCCGCTACGTCGACCACCTCCTCGACCTGGGCATCCCGGTCCGCTCGGTGCGTGGGCGGCACGGCGGGTACCGCTTGTCTTCGGGCTACCGGATGCCTCCGCTGATGCTCAGCGGTGAGGAGGCACTCGCTGTCCTGCTCGGTCTGGTCGCGGGCCGGCGTGCAGGGTTGATCAGTACTTCGGTCGCGGCTGCCGAGAGCGCGGTCGCGAAAGTTCGGCGAGTGCTGCCCGAAACCCTTGGCCGTCGGCTCGACGCTCTGCTGGAAGTCGCCGACTTCACCGCGCCCGCACGACCGGCACTCACGGCGGAGGCCGAAGTCCTGCTCACCGTCGCGGAGGCGGCACGGGATCGTCGTCCGGTCGAACTCGCATACGTCGCCGCACACGGCGGTGCCAGCGAACGCGTCGTCCATCCGTACGGGATCGTGGCCCACTCCGGGCGCTGGTACCTGACCGGCTTCGACTCCGCCAGCGGGCAGGCGCGAACGTTCCGCGTCGACCGGATCACGACCGTCGAGACGCTTGCCGGAACATTCGACGTACCAGCCGGATTCGACGCAGCCCAGCGGGTGCTGACCGCCATCGCCGAGACGCCGTACCAGCACGAGGTATCCGTGCGGATTCGCTCGACGCCCGAACAGATCCGCTCCGTCTTCCCACCGTCGGTCGCCACATTGAAGGAGATTGACCCCGGCACTTCCTGGGTGCGGGCCCGGATAAGGGCAGAACGGCTCGAATGGATACCACCCCTGCTCGCCGCGCTTGACCGGCCCTTCGTCGTCGAACAGCCCGACGCCCTCCGCGACCTGGTGCGCGCACTGGCCAGCCGGCTCGCCGACCACGCCGACGCGCGACAGGGAGACTGATTACGCGCTGGGAAATTCGTGGCATTTCTTCGGACGGCTGTTGGTCGCTCTTGTGCTCGGTGGGTCTGGCAGGCCGCCACCGCGTCTGTTTCCGCCGATCGCCTCAGCCACGAGCGGGATCGGGAGTACCTGAGAGGACGGCCAGTCGCAGCTTGGTCTCGTCCTCGGTGTTCGGGGCGGCGGTCAGGACGACGATCTTCCGGTCCGCGTCGCCTTCGGCCATGACGTCGCAATCCACGGTGACCCGCCCGACCACAGGGTGTTCGACAATCTTGTGGTCCTCTCGATGTGCGCCAACCGCGCCCGCGGCCCACAGTTCGGCGAAGCGTTCGTTGCCCGTGGTGAGTTCCTGGATCAGGTCGGTCAGGCGGCGGCTGTCGGGGAAGCGGCCCGTGGCACGGCGCAGGTCAGACACCACGGCGGACTCGACCATGTCCTGGTCGAGCGAGGTCACGGGCCACTGCGACAAGTGCGGCCCCGTGCCGTCCGTGGAGAAGGTGTCGCGAGCGAAGTTGCGCAGCTTCAGCGGCTTCGACGCCGGGTTGCCCAGGAGCGCCGCCCAGCCGCGGTTCCACCAGATCATCTGCCAGTCCGCGGCGAAGACGGCAGCCGCGGCGGTGTCGCCCAGTCGGTTGAGCAGGCGGCAGAGACCGGGCGGGATGTGGTCGGACATCTCCGCGTCGGTCGGAGGCGCAAGACCCGCCAGCCGATAGAGATGATCTCGTTCGGTGTCGGTGAGCTGCAGTGCACGAGCGAGTGCGGCGACCATCTGCCCCGAGGGGGTGGTGGATCGCCCCTGCTCCAGGCGTACGACGTAGTCGACCGAGATCCCGGCGAGCTCCGCAAGCTCCTCCCGGCGTAGCCCCTTCGCTCGGCGTGCGCGGCCACTCGGCAGCCCCGCCGCGGCTGGCGACATGCGATCGCGCCAGGCGCGCAACGTGGCACCCAGCGTCGTCTCGGCAGTGGTCATACGGTCGATTCTCGCTCGTGACCGCCGTTCGAGTGTGGTACTCGTGTTCCCACCGTCGACCCGTCCCTGGTTGCGGGCTCGACTGTCGGCGAACCTCGGTCGCATGAGTACTTCCTTCTCCCACGACCATGTCGGCATCAGCGTGACCGCCGAGGATCTCGGCGCCGCCATCGAGTGGTACTCGAGCAAGCTCGGCTTCGCCGTCGACCAGCGTTTCGACTCCCACGGCACGACGTTCGTCTTCCTCGCCAACGGTGACGCCAAGATCGAGCTGATGGCAGGCGCGGCGATCCGCCATGCGCCCACCGACGACGTCCTCACCAGCATGGACCCGTCGCGCCTGCACCACCTCTGCCTCGCCGTCGAGGATCTCGACGCTGCCATCTCCCAACTGGGTGACCGGGGCGTGGAGCTGATCGGCGGACCCATGCAAATAGCAGAAATCGGTCAGCGTATCGCGTTCATCACCGACAACCTTGGCAACATCATCGAGCTCGCCGAGCCCGGCACCTGGCGCACTGGTCGACAGAACTGATCGACCTCGACCGGTCCAATACTGGTCCACCGGGCCGATCCTGATGGAAGGAATCACATGATCGTCGTCACCGGCGCCACCGGCCAGCTCGGCAACGCCGTCATCGAACGTCTGCTGAACCGGCTCCCGGCCACCCGAGGTCGGCACGGCCCGGGGTACACCAGCTCTGCGTTGTTGGGTGCACGGCGTCTGGCGTGCACGGTCGTCGACGAGGGCTCCGTTGGCGCTTGAAGTAGACAACGGAGTAGTTTTTCTGTCCTCTGTACCAGCGGACGTCCGCCATGGTGCGGCTAGGCCTGGGCGAGGTCGGCGAACTTCGAGTAGTGCAGCTGGTGGGCGACGGTGATGGTCGCGGTCGGGCCGGCACGGTGCTTGGCGATGATCAAGTCGGCCTCACCGGCGCGCGGGTCGTCGCGTTCCCATGCGTCCGGGCGGTGGATCAGCACGACCATGTCGGCGTCCTGTTCCAGCGACCCGGATTCACGAAGGTCGGCGAGCATCGGCCGCTTGTCGGTCCGCTGCTCAGGACCACGGTTCAGCTGACTCATCGCGACCACCGGAACCTCAAGCTCCTTGGCCAAAAGCTTGAGCGACCGGGAGAACTCCGAGACTTCCTGCTGACGGCTCTCCACCCGCTTACCCGAGGTCATCAGCTGCATATAGTCGAGCACGATCAGCTTCAAATCGTTGCGCTGCTTGAGCCTCCGCGCCTTCGCCCGGATCTCCATCATCGTCATGTTCGGCGAGTCGTCCACGAACAGCGGCGCCTCGGAGATCTCACTCATCCGCCGCGCCAACCGTGTCCAGTCGTCGTCGGTCATCCGGCCACCACGCATGTCGGCCAGCCGGATCTTCGCCTCGGCCGACAGCATTCGCATCACGATCTCGGTCTTACTCATTTCCAGCGAGAAGATGACGCTGGACATCCCGTGTTTGATCGACGCCGACCTGGCCCAGTCCAATCCCAGCGTCGAGTTGTGGGTCGGAATCATCGACCGGCTCGCAAGGTACAGATGGTCCGGGTTGTCGACCTCGACACACCGAACCGGCACACTGGCCACCGGCCGGACATCCACGATGTACCGCACTGGTCGTCGCTGCGGACGACCAGTGAGCAGCTCCTTGTGAAGCAAGTGCTTACGTTCCAACCAGAACACGCGGTCCTGAGTAGTGAACGTCAGCGTGTACGAGGTTGACGCATCGGCTGTCCGCCCCTTGACGCGCTTGGTCGAAATCCGGCACCGGTAGCCGAGGCTGATGATCAGCTCATGTGTGTCCTCTGCCAATCGGCGATTCGTGCTCGTGACCTGCGCCGACCCACTTGCGGTCACCGTGCCGTCGGTGTCGAGCAGCCCGGCGAGCAGCGCGCGACGTTGCGCCACGGACGAACGAAGGTACTCGGCAGGAATGTGTTTGTTGTTGAACACACCGAGAGTGCGCAATATCGCCGGGACTGTGCCGTGATGATCATGGCATTCCTGGCACCGTCGAAGACCGGTGGAAGGTTTGCCGCAGTCCGGGCACGTCGGTGCGGGGACAGGCGCGTAGTCGTCGGCGCGGCAGAGCTGGTAGAGCATGTTCCCGCGAGGGAAGGCGTCGATGCCTTCTCCTTCGATGTGGCAGATGATCTCTGGGTCCGCGGTCGTGAAACGCGCTGAGGCGGAATGACCGTCGCCGAGCCAAGCACCGAGTACGTATGGAGACAGCAGTAGCTCGCGCTCCGGCAGATCAAGTGGCCGCGTGTTGGACACAGAGTGGTTTGCGCGTTCGTCGGCAGTTGCGCAGCGGACGGATGATGCGAGCTCACGAGTCGTGCGGATCGCCGGTGCGTGGCGTCGATCTCGACGTGAGGCGCGTGTGTCAGTGAGCCACTGGTGTTCGGCGTCGGCGGTGACCACGGTGCCGTCGGAGAACTCGACCTCATAGCAAGGTCGGTTGTGCATCACGTCGGTCGCGGCGACGACAGTGGTCGGTTTGCCGGTGGCGTCGATCAGTTGTTCGCCGACCTTGACCGCACCCATCGTTGTCCAGCCGGTCGGCGTGGGCAGTGGGGTGTCCAGGGCGAGGGCCTTGCCGACACCGGGGCGGGCCGCGACGATGATCATTTGGCCGGGGTGCAGGCCGTTGGTGAGTTCGTCGAAGTCGGCGAAGCCGGTGGGGACGCCGAGCGACGAGCCGCCGCGGGAGGCGATGGCGTCGATCTCGTCCATGGTGGGCTGCAGCAGCTCTTCGAGGGCGACGTAGTCCTCGGTCGTGCGGCGTTCGGTGACTTCGTAGATGGCGGACTGGGCGCGGTCGACGATTTCGTTGACGTCGCTGCCGTCTTGGCCTGCGTAGCCGAGCTGGACGATCCGCGTGCCGGCTTCGACAAGGCGGCGCAGGACTGCTTTCTCCGCCACGATTTCCGCGTAGTAGCCGGCGTTCGCGGCGGTGGGCACCGTTGCGATGAGCGTGTGCAGGTAGGGGGCGCCGCCGATGCGGCGGAGTTCGCCGCGGCGTTCCATCTCCGCGGCGACCGTGATGGGGTCGGCGGGTTCGCCTCGGCTGTAGAGGTCGAGGATGCAGTCGTAGACGTTCTGGTGCGCCGGCCGGTAGAAGTCGCCAGGGCGCAGGACTTCGACCACGTCAGCAATCGCGTCCTTGGACAACATCATCCCGCCGAGCACGGACTGCTCGGCCGCCTGGTCCTGCGGCGGCTGCCTGTCGAACGACGGATTGCCACCGCCGTTCTCCGCCGGTGCCGTTCCCCGGTCATCCGTGAGCGCCACCGTGCAGCCCCTCCTCGCTCATATGTTCGAACTTACACCCCGAACGGCGCCGATGGAGGCAACGTCTTCGGGGTGTCGCGATGCACGCTAGAGGTCCACTCCGACACTCGCCAAACCGCGTTGGGGAGGGCTCTGTGGACAACTTGTGGATGGATGACCGCAGCTGACCACAGACTCGGATGGCCCTGTGGGCAAGTTGGGGACAACTACCGGTATAAGAATCAAACCCCCAGGTCAGAGGCTGTGCACGAGGTGTGGAAAAACTTGTTGAAACTGCCTCGGCGTGTCGCGTGAAAACCGGCCCTCGGCGTGTCGCGAGGCGCGTTTCACCCCATCGTGGGTCTCAACCTGTGGATAACACGAACCACCCTCCCGAGCATGCCCAGGAGGGTGGTTCGCGGCAGTGCTACGTCAGCCGGCGGCGGTGACTTCGAGCCGCACCGACACGTTCACATCCGGGTGCAACCGGACGCTGGCGGTGTGCTTGCCGACGTTCTTGATGTGCCCGGCGAGCTCGACGGTCCGCTTGTCGAGCTGCGGGCCACCGGCGGCCTTGATCGCCGAGACGATGTCGGCGGTGGTGACCGAACCGAACAGCTTGCCGGAACCGGCCGCCGCCTTCGCCCGCAGTGGGATCGCGCCGAGACCCTCGAGGGTCGCCTTGATCTCCTTGGCGTGGTCGAGGTCGCGCACCCGGCGAGCGTCCTGCGCCCGGCGGATGGTGCGGACGTTCTTCTCCGCGCCCTTGGTGGCCAGGATCGCCAGGCCACGCGGCAGCAGGTAGTTACGGCCGTAGCCGTCCTTGACCTCGACGATGTCGCCGGGGCCGCCCAGACCGCTCACATCGGTGGTGAGAATCAGCTTCATCTCGAATCCTCCGATCAGCGCGCGGTCGACGTGTACGGGAGCAGCGCCATCTCGCGTGCGTTCTTCACGGCGATGGCGATGTCACGCTGGTGCTGGCTGCAGTTGCCGGTCACCCGACGGGCACGGATCTTGCCGCGGTCGGAGATGAACTTGCGCAGCAGCGCGGTGTCCTTGTAGTCGATCAACGTGTCCACGGCGTCCTTCTTGCAGAACGCGCAGACCTTCTTCTTCGGCTTGCGAATGGGTGGCTTTGCCACGGGAATTACTCCTGAGAGATCTGGGGGTTAGAAAGGCGGTTCGTCGGAGAACCCGCCACCGCCGCCGCCACCGGCCGGAGGCGCTGAGCCCCACGGGTCGTCGGCCGGCACGGTCTGACGGTTTCCGCCGCCGCCACCGCTGTTGCCGCCGCCACCACCGAAACCACCACCGCCGCCGTCTCCACGGCTGACGCGGTTCACCTTCGCGGTGGCGTACCGCAGCGAGGGGCCGATCTCGTCGACCTCGAGCTCGATCACGGTGCGCTTCTCACCCTCGCGGGTGTCGTAAGACCGCTGCTTGAGCCGGCCGGTCACGATGACCCGTGCACCACGGGTCAGGGACTCGGCCACGTTCTCGGCTGCCTGGCGCCAGATGCTGCACCGCATGAACAGCGCCTCGCCGTCCTTCCACTCGCCGCTCTGGCGGTCGAAGGTGCGCGGGGTCGAAGCCACCGTGAAGCTGGCAACGGCCGCACCGGACGAGGTGAACCGCAGTTCCGGGTCGGCGGTCAGGTTGCCGACCACCGTGATGATCGTGTCGCCTGCCATATCGGCTCCCTAACTGAGGGTGTTTGAGATCAGGCCCTTGCGGCCGGACGCTTGTCGACGCGGCGCAGCACCTTGGTGCGCAGGATCGACTCGGACAGGGAAAGCTGGCGGTCCAGCTCCTTCACCGCGTCGGGCTCGGCGTTCACGTCGAGCACCGCGTAGATGCCCTCGGCGTGCTTGTTGATCTCGAACGAGAGCCGGCGCTTGCCCCAGACCTCGACCTTCTCAACCGAACCGCCAGAGTTGCGGATCACGTTGAGGAAGTTCTCCAGCGACGGCTGCACGTTGCGCTCGTCGGTGCTGGGATCGAGGATGATCATTACCTCGTAATGACGCATGAAGACCACTCACCTCCTGTGGACTCGCGGCCATGGTCTCTCCATGGCAGGAGGGTCTACGGCCAAAAAGAGTACAGGAGGTCAAGCGGCGGCTTTCCGCAGCACCCAGGTTCGGACCAAAGCCGCGGTCACACCGGACAAAGCCAGCACCGCGAGCAGCACCGAGATGTCGATGGCACTGCGCCCGGACGACCCGCCGATCGCCTCGGCGTGGCCTGCGGCCTGCACGCCGTCGTTGGGCGGGTTGTCCACACCGAGGATCCCGAACTGGGGGCTGTAGCCGGGAACGCCAGATCCGTACCGGACGGCGGGCGAAGGCGCGTACAGCCCGGCCTGCGCGAACGGGATCATGCTGTAGTCGGTCATCGGAGAACGGCCGGTGAGGTAGTTGCCGAATCCGTATCCGGAGAGCGTCGGGCCTTGTGGGGATCCACCGATGACGGGCAGCGTCGGCTGAGTCATCGGCGGCTGACCTGCAGGGGTTCCGCCAGTGCCGCCACCAGGTCCGGGCTTGCCGGTCTGGCCGCCACCGGGCGTTCCGGGCTTCGAGCCCCCGGGCATCACGGACTGCGCGGCCTCGTTGGCCTTCCTGGCGACCTCGGCAGAACCGTCCTGCGCTTGCGCGGCGGCCGTGTTCACGACCTGAACGGTCACGCCGCACATGCCGGCGAGGGCGTTCTGCACGCCCTTGGCCACCCCGCCGATGATCGGGCCGAGCAGCGGGATCTTGTTCAGCTGGGCGATCACCGCGTTGGCGATCTGACCGCCGCTGATGAACCCGCCACCGGTGGGGATCGAGCCGATCGGGATCGGCGGCAGCGCGGCGAACGCCGACCGCACACCCGGAGTGATCAAGTTCAGCGGATCCAGCGCCTTGACGACGTTGACCACCGGCTCCAGCACGGCCGCGGGTTGCAACTGGATGGGCGTGCCCGGCTCACCTTTGACCGTGTACGCGCAGCTGCCGATCACGACAGGAGTCGCCGCGGCCGCGGTGCTCCCGCCGAGCAGGCTGCTCGTCAACACGACGATGACCACGGCGAACGCAGCGGCCAGTCGTCTGGCGAGTCGCATATTCCAGCCCTCCGTCATACCGGCGAGTAGCCTCTACGGATTCCAACGACAGTACTGGCCGTTGGTGACGCCGACCACCGTGAATCACCCAGTCGTCGGCATTTGACGGAGCCGGAATCTTCCGCCAGGTGGAGCAGTCCGCCCCCGGCCGACCCACCACCGGCACGTTTGCTATTGAACGGCGACTACGCTCGCTGGCCATGCGCATAGGTGCCCATGTCCGCGACGACGACCCGCTCGCCGCCGCGCGAGAGCGTGGCGCCGAGGTGGTGCAGTTCTTCCTGGCCGACCCCCAGTCCTGGAAGAAGCCGCCCGAGCACCCGCACGCCGAGGCGCTGCGGGCCACCGACTTGGATGTTTTCGTCCACTCGCCGTACCCGGTGAACATCGCCTCGATGAACAACCGGATCCGGATCCCGTCGCGCAAGACCGTGACGCAGCACGCCGAGGGTGCCGCCGCGATCGGCGCGAAGGGCCTGATCGTGCACGGCGGGCACGTGACCAAGGGCGAGGACCCGGCAGCCGGCATCGAGAACTGGAAGAAGTTCTTCGAGCGGCAGGCCAAGGACGGTGGTTTCCCGCTGCCGATCCTGATCGAGAACACCGCGGGCGGCGACAACGCCATGGCCCGCCGGTTCGACATGCTGGCCAGGCTGTGGGACGCCGTCGGCGAGTTCGAAGCGGGCTTCTGCCTGGACACGTGCCACGCCTTCGCCGCTGGTGAGGAGCTGGTCGGCATCGTCGACCGGGTCAAGGCGATCACCGGCCGGATCGATCTTGTGCACCTGAACAACTCGCGCGACGAGTTCGGTTCGTCACGTGATCGGCACGCGAACATCAGTACTGGCACCATCGAACCGGAGGTGCTCGCGGCGGTCGTCGCCGCGGCAGGAGCTCCGGTCGTGGTCGAGACACCGTCCGACGGCCAGGCGGAGGACATCGCGTTCCTGCGCCAGGCGCTTGGTGGGTGACCAAGGGTGCGTCCGGGTCAGGTGTCCGAGGAGGCGGAGAGGTCGGTGGGCCGCCACGAGGCCAGTGCGCCTGCGTCCCACGAGTCGCGGCCTGGCAACGTCGTACGGTTCGGCCGGTTCGCACTGGCGCTGATGGTGTTCCTGTGCGGTGTGACGCTGCTGCTGGGATTCGCCAACAAGGACAGGTGCACCGGTCCGCAGTTCGACCAGTGGGGCCGCAGCGAGCCGAACTTCACCCAGCGGGCCCGTAACGACGCCTGCTACTCCGACATCCAGTACCTGTGGGTGGGCCGGGACATCGACCGGCACGTCTTTCCTTACATCCACGGCGGGATCAACGCCAAGGGCGAGCTGACCGGCGGCACGGTCGAGTACCCGGTGCTGACCGGCGTGGTGATCTGGCTCGGCGCGTTGTTCGCCGACACCGACGCCGGGTTCCTGCTCGGCTCGGCCATCCTGATGGCGCCGTTCGGCCTGGTCACCGCCTGGATGCTGGGCAAACTCTCGCGGTGGCGTGCGCTGCTGTGGAGCATCGGCCCACCGCTTGTGCTGTACGCCTTCCACAACTGGGATCTGCCGGTTGTGCTGTGCGCGGTCGCGGCCGTGTACGTGATGCATCGCGGCTGGGGCAAGGCCGGTGCGAACCGTCCGTTGATGGAACGGGCCACGTTCGCCGCGATCCTGCTTGGCCTCGGCTTCGCCTTCAAGCTCTATCCGGCGATCTTCGTGCTGCCGTTGATGCTGTACGTGCTGACCGGCGGCCGCTCCGGCCAGGAACTGCCGCCGGACAAGCAGTACGACGTCAAAGGCATGTTCAAGATCGCCGGGGTGGCGCTGCTGACGGCGGTGCTGGTGAACCTGCCGTTCGCGCTGGCCGGGTTCGAGGGCTGGCGGGCGTCGTTCACCTTCCAGGGCCTGCGGCAGGCCGACATCACCACGAACTCGTTCTGGTTCTGGGGTTTCCGGCCGGAGTCGGATCCGAAGAACGTCGGGTTCCAGGACATGGTCACGCTGTGGTCGCCGATCCTGGTGCTCGCCTCGTTCGCGCTGGCGCTCTACCTGGGCTGGCGGCGCTACAAGCGCGAGGGCACGTACCCGTGGATCGCGGTGTCCGCCGCGATGTTGTGCGGGTTCCTGTTGCTGCACAAGGTCCACTCGCCGCAGTACACGCTGTGGCTGGTGCCGATGTTCGTGCTGCTGCGTGTGCACCTTGGCTGGGCGATCGCGTACTACATCGCGGACTTCGCGATGGGCATCGGGATCTTCAAGTGGTACCACGCGATCGACGTCAACAAGGCGACCACGATCTACGACGGGTTCACCGCGCAGGCGGTGATGATCGGCGTGTGGGGCCGGGCCGCGCTGCTGGTGGGTTTGTTCATCGCGTTCCTGAACGCGAGATCCACGGTGGATGACCCGGTGCCGGACGACTTTCTACCGGGCGTGCCGAAGCCGGCCACACTCCGTTAGCAGGCCTGTCAGTCTTTTGGCGGTGGCATCCGGATCACGCGAGCCAGCAAGTTGATCGGATGAGACGACTGCTGGCTGTGGGCATGGCGGCTGCCGCGACGATCGGCCTGGTGGCGACGTCCAGTGGCGCCCAAACTCCGGGCGGGTGGATCGGCACGTGGGCGGCGTCGCCCGCGTCGGGTGTGCCCAACACCGAGGACGGCTACCCGAACTTCTCCATCCGCAACATCGTGCACACGAGTGTCGGTGGCGGCACTGTCCGAGTGCGACTGTCCAATGCGTTCGGTACGAAACCCTTACAGTTCGGGCAAGTCACGGTCGCTGTCGCGGCCGAGCCGAACAGTCCGCGGGCCGTGCCGGGCACTGTGCGCACGTTGAAGTTCGGCGGTTCGCAGACGATCACCGTGCCGCCAGGAGCCGAAGCTCTGACCGACGCGGCGATCCTGCGTGTTCCTGAGGACTCGGATCTGCTTGTCACGACGTATGTTCCGACGCCGTCCGGCCCGGTCACGTACCACCCGGCCGCGACGCAGACTTCGTTCTTCAACCGCACCGGCAACTTCACGACCGACGAATCGGGCACGCCGTACAACGAGCGCACGAACGTCTGGCATTACGTCAGCGGCGTGGATGTCCAGGGCTCGCCGGCGAATGGCGCGGTGGTCACGCTCGGCGACTCGATCACCGACGGCGTCGGCTCGACCGTGGGCGCGAACCGTCGTTGGCCGGACGTGCTGGCCGACCGGCTCAAAGCCAGCCAACGCAGGCTCGGCGTGCTCAACGCGGGCATCAGCGGCAACCGGTTGTTGCTGGACGGCACCGCCTTCGGCCGCAACGCGCTGGCGCGGCTGGACGAAGACGTGCTAAGCCTCGGCGGTGTCCGCACGCTGATCGTGCTGGAAGGCATCAACGACATCCAGCAGACGCCGCACCAGACCGACCCCGAGCAGATCACCAACGCCTACAAGCAGATCATCGCGCAGGCGAAAGCCAGGGGCATCCGGGTCATCGGCGGCACGATCACCCCGTTCAAGGGCTGGCGCGTCTGGAACGAGACGCTGGAAGCCACGCGGCAAGCGGTGAACACGTTCATCCGCACCAGCGGCGCGTTCGACGGTGTGATCGACTTCGACGCCGCGATCCGGGACGCCGCGGACCCGTTGCGGATGAAGCCGGAGTTCGACACCGGCGACCACCTGCACCCGAATGACGCGGGACTCAAGGCGATGGGTGAAGCGGTGCCGCTCGCCTTGCTCTGAGCCGGAACTTGTCTTCGGCCCCGTCGAGCACACCGCCGGCGGGGTCGTCGTCACCGAACTTCCGCACCAGGTCACGTTCGGGGTGATAGATCTCGTAGACCACGACGGCGCACACGGCGATCACCACGAGGTCGCGCACGACAACCGCGCCGAGGAACCACTCGACCGGCAGGCCTTTGTGGTCGACGCCGAGGTAGTACATCATCCGCGGCACCCAGATCAAGGCGTCGACGGCCATCCATGCCAGCAGGATCTTCCAGCGGGGCAGGGCGAGTACGGCCAGCGGCACGAGCCACAGCGAGTACTGCGGACTCCACACCTTGTTGATCAGCAGGAACGAGGCCACGAGCAGAAAACCGAGCTGTGCCAACCGTGGCCGGGTGGGTGCGGACAACGCCATCCACCCGACCGCCACGCACGCGATCAGGAACAAGATCGCGGTCACGGTGTTCAACACGGTCGGCGTTTCCCACGGGCCCAACGGCCCGTCGAAGCCGAGCCAGCCCGAGAACCCGGAGATCACGTTGTAGATCGAGTCGGTGTCCGCGGCGCGTGCGGTGTTGCGCCGGAAGAACTCCCACCAACCCTCGGGGTACTGCCAGGCGATCGGCGCGTTCACGGCAAGCCATGTCGCCAGCGCGGCGACGGTGACCCGTTGCCACTCGCGCAGTTTCCCGGTTCTCAGACACAGCACGAACAACGCGCCGAGCAGGAGCAACGGATAGAACTTGGCCGCGCCACCAAAGCCGATCAGCACACCTGCCAGCACCGGCTTACGCCGTGCCCACGCCAGGACTCCGGCTGCGGCGGCCGCGGTCGCAAGCGCGTCGAAGTTGGTGAACGCGTGCACCAGGACCAGTGGTGAAGCCGCGACAAGGATCGCGTCCCACGGCCGCCGGCGCGCGGTTCGCATGGTCGCCCAGATCGTGATCAGCCACGCCAGCGCGAGCCAGAAAGCGGTGATGTTGAAGTAGACCGCGACCGGCAACGCGCTCAGCAGGCCCAGGTCGAGCCAGCCCGCGGCGAGTTTCGCGTTGATCCACTGGAACAGCCCGGTGACCACCGGGTACTCCATGTACCGGGTCTGCTGGGTCGGCTTGCCCTCGTCGTCGATCCAGCTCGTCCGGTAGGGGAACGTGTCCGGCTTGTCGAGCTGCTCGGCGGTGTAGAGCGGTACGACATCGGAGTAGCACATCGCGATGTACGGCCGCGCGGTCCGCCAGTCGAGCTCGAACTGGCCTTGATCGTTGGTGTACTGCTGGATGCAGGCCGCCTTGCCGAACCAGCTCACGGTCAGCGCCAGCACGCCGATCAGCAAGGCGACCCGCAGCGGTGTCCAGAACCACTGCCGACCCACCTGCGCGTGCCGCCCGAGCGGACCGCCTATCGTGCCTGCCGCACTCTTGGCCAGTGGTCCGGTCCGGGTGGGAGCGACTCGCTCGGTCGGATCGAGCGAGTCGGTGTCACCGGTTTCTTCGGGCTGCACGCGCGCGATGCTACGTGGGTTGGATCATTCGGTGTGGGCTAGCCGCTGGGTTGTCCGAAATCGTCGTTGTTGCCGCCGCCACCGCCGCCACCGCCGCCACCGCCGGGAGGGTCACCCCGGCCGGTGGGGATGATGCCGGTGTTCGTCCTGGTCGGCTTCGTCGAGCTGCTCGGTTCGTTCGACTGCGAGTTGTTGTTCGACGACGAAGGCGTTGACGACGGCGTGCTCGACACCGACGACTGGTTCTTGTTCTCGTCGCTGTTGCGTGTCTGGGTCTTGGCCTGGTCAGGGGACAAACCGATGGCCGCGTACTTGGTGAAGTTCTTCTTCTCCTTGCCCTTCAGGTAGGAGTCCATGAACTTCTTCCAGATCTCGCCGGGCAGACCGCTACCGAAGATCACCTTGTTCTGCTTGTTCTTCAGTGCCGAGTTGTCGTCCGAGCCGACCCACACCGCCGCGGAGATCTGCGGGGTGTAGCCGACCATCCAGGCCGCACAGTTGTCGTTCTTGTTGGTCTTCGCCGTGTCGGCACAACCGTGGGTACCGGTCTTGCCTGCGCACTGACGGCCCTCGATGCACTTCAGCGCACCGCCGCGGGTCGAGTTGACCACCGGGATCAGCGACTCGGTCACGTTCCTGGCGATCTTCGCGTTCAGGGCGGGGTCGCTCTTGCTGAACGCGGGCTGCGGTTTGCCCAGCGACTCGTCGCCGTCGAAGATCAGCTCGTCGCCGTTGTTCGGGTTGGTCACCTTGGCCACGATGTGCGGCGTCCGCTTGGTGCCGTTGGCGGCGAACGTCGCGTAGGCGCCTGCCATGTCGATCGGCCGGGCCACGTACTTGCCACCGCCGATGGAGATGTTCAGGTCCGGGTTCTGCTCGAGCGGCATGCCCTTCTGGCCGACGTTCTGCGGGATGCCTGCCTCGATCGCGGCGGTGGCCACCGCCTTCAGGCCGGTCTCGTTGTACGCGATGTCGGCGAACACGGTGTTGATCGACAACTCCATGGCCTTGGCCACCGAGCAGCTCTCGCCGCAGTCGTCGTTGCCCTCGGAGTTGTTGATCGTGATCCCGCCGAACTTGCGGCCGGACCGCCCGTCGTACGTCTCACCGAGGCCTTTGCCCTTGTGCAGCAGGGCGACCAGGTCGAACGGCTTGAAGGCCGAGCCAGGGTTCTGCCATGAGCGGGCGAAGTCGATGCCGTTCTTGGCTTCGTTGAACCCGTAGTAGGCGATGATCCGGCCCGTGTTCGGATCCACCGCGACAAGTGCCTTCCGGAGGTTCTCCGGCTGGCCCTTCATGACCGTCTCAGACGCGTCCCTCGCCGCGTCCTGGGCGGCCGGATCGACAGTCAGCTCGACCTTGTAGCCGTTCTTGTTGATCTCTTCTTCCGAGATGCCGGCCGCGTCCAGCTCACGCTTGGCCTGCGCCCAGATGAACTGCTTCTCCGGGGTCATGCCCGGGTTGGTCACGGACTCGTCGGCCATCGCCGGGAACGTCGCGCTCGCTCGCTTGGCCGGATCCATCCACTTGTTCTCGACCAGCTTGTTCATCACGTAGTTCCAGCGCTGCTCGACCCACTCCGGGTCGCCGCCCGCGCGGCCGGGCTGCTGGATCACACCGGCGAGCGTCGCCGCCTCGATGTCCGTGATCTGGTCGAGCGGCTTGTCGTAGTAGGCCTTCGCCGCCGCGACGATGCCGTACGCACCCTTGCCGAAGTAGATCGTGTTCAGGTACCCGGCGATGATGTCTTCTTTGTCCGTCGTGTTGGACAACTTGTACGCCGTGACGAGCTCGAGGGCCTTACGGGTGAGGGTCTTGTCCTCGTTTCCGGTGGCCTTCTTGACGTACTGCTGGGTGATGGTCGAACCACCACCGCCGCCACCGGTCAGGTTGTTCCAGACCGCACGCATGATCGACGTGATGTCGAAGCCCTCGTTGGTCTCGAAAGTGGCGTCCTCGGCCGCGTACACCGCCCGGCGCACCTGGACCGGGATGTCGGCCGCCTTCACCAGGGTGCGGCGACCTTTCGGCGCGACGGTCGCGAAGTTGTCACCGTTGGCCCACTTGATCTCGACGGTCTTGTCGAGCTGGTCGGCCAGCCGCTCCGGGTTGGGCACCTCGACGATCTGATACGCGACGAAGAACGCGACCAGCGGACCGATCAGCATCAACGCGACGAAGACATAGCTGACCCGGCGAACCCGCTTCCATATCTTCTTGCGCCGCAGACGGCGCGCCTCTTCGTCACTGAGGACCGGCTGGTCATACTGACTGTCTGGATCGTCGTAGTCGTACGCGTCGTCGAACTCACGGTGGGTGAGCAGCTCAGGCTCGGGCGTCGTACGAGTACGCCCGCTCGCGCCGTGCACCGGGTTGACGACGTCGGTCGGCTGATCGGGCGGCGGGCCTTGCGGAACTCGGACAGTCTGCTGGCCCGCGGGGCCACCTGGGCCCACCGGCGGGCGGGCACCCGGCGGCATCGGTTGACCCGGCCGTGGACCACCTGGTGGTCTGCCGGGCGGCCGGGGCGGTCCGCCTCGTCCGGTCGAAGCGTTCATCGCCGGTCGCGGTGGAGCCTGGCGCTCGGGGGGCGCTTCCGTCGGCCACTGGGGCTGCTGCGGCGCGGCTGCGTCATCGTCGTCGAAGGACGGCTGCCAGAACCCAGTGCTCTCCTGGGACTGTTCCTGGCGACGCCCACGCCTGCCGGCGTCCGGGTCGTCACCCGTGGGCCATTGCGGGTCTCTGTGGTCGTTCACGAATGATGGGCCTTCCAGACGTCCGCGAGCATGCGGAGCAGTTTGTGACGAAACAAGTGCGTTTGCAACCGCCTCACTCCGCCACAGTCCTCCTGCGAGGCTTGCCGGAACGCAAACCACGCGTCCCCAAGACGTATGACTGCACTAGGTGGTTCCATGAACATGTGCGGCAAACTTCTACCGCATACACGGTGAACTCCTCGTAGAGGTTCGCCAGTTTGGCAAGTTCTTCGGGAGTAC
Source organism: Rhodococcus rhodnii (assembly GCA_000720375.1). Taxonomy (GTDB): domain Bacteria; phylum Actinomycetota; class Actinomycetes; order Mycobacteriales; family Pseudonocardiaceae; genus Kibdelosporangium. The sequence continues at coordinate 121,079 of JOAA01000011.1, forward strand.
GCGCGGATCCGGACGCGTGCTTGAGCTCGTCACCGTAGATCCACGACACCAGCGTGAGCGGTTCCTTGCGGCACACCGGGCACTGCACGTCCGTCGGCTGACCATGGAACTTCGCAGCTCGCAGCAGGTATGGGCTGGCGTCGCAGACCTCCATGGTGCCGACCCGGCCGGAATAGACCTCGGCCAGCAGCGCACGCCGCTGCAGCGCATAGTCCACGACCTGACGTTGGGTCCGCACATCGGACAGACTACGTGCCCGTGCTGACGAGGCGTTGCGCCGTTCAGCGCAGCAGGCCAATGTCAGGCCTTCGACCTGCGGATCAAGGTGGAGGTGTCGATTGCCACAGGCTCATGTCGTTGAATCTGCGCCCGATGTATCGCGACGATATAATCAGTCGGTAGGTCACCGTGCCAGGAGAGGAGGTCTCGGTGCTTGAGTTCGCCATCCTCGGGCTCCTGCACGAGGCCTCGATGCACGGCTACGAGCTGCGCAAACGCCTCTTCGACCTGCTCGGCACACTGCGTGCCTTCTCGTACGGATCGCTGTACCCGACTTTGCGCCGGTTGCAACGTGCCGGCTGGATCGTCGAGGAAGATCCGGACGAGAACCGCGCGTGGGGCCGTCGCGCCAAGCGTGTCTACAAGCTGACCGCGGACGGCAAGGAACGGTTCGCCGAACTGCTGGCCGACGCCGGTCCCCAGACTTGGGACGACGAGGGGTTCGGCGTCCACATGGCGTTCTTCTCCCGGACACCCGCCGAAGTCAGGATGCGGATCCTGGAAGGCCGCCGCAGGCGGGTCGAGGAACGCAGGGAAGGCCAGCGCTCCGCGCTTGCGCGGATGGGCGAACAGATCGACCGGTACACCCGCGAGCTGCATCGGATGGGATTGGAAAGCAGCGAACGCGAGGTCCGGTGGCTCAACGAGCTGATCGCCGAGGAACAGCGCGAGCAGGACGGCGGCGCGCTGTGACACGGCGCAAACACCAGTGACGGCAGCTGAAGGCGCCGTCAGCGGAAAAGGATAAGGAGAACCGGCATGGGCCAAAGCGTGAAAGTGGCCATCGTCGGCGTCGGAAACTGCGCGGCTTCGCTGGTGCAGGGCGTCCACTACTACCGCGACGCCGATCCCGCCACCCGCGTGCCCGGCCTGATGCACGTGCGGTTCGGCGAGTACCACGTCGGTGACGTCCAGTTCGTCGCGGCGTTCGACGTGGACGCCAAGAAGGTCGGGCGTGACCTGTCCGAAGCCATCGTGGCCAGCGAGAACAACACCATCAAGATCTGCGACGTGCCCCCGCTCGGGGTGACCGTGCAGCGCGGCCACACGCTCGACGGGCTGGGCGAGTACTACCGCGAGATCATCACCGAGGCCGACGAGGAGCCGGTCGACGTGGTGAAGGTGCTGCGTGAATCCGGCGCCGACGTACTCGTGTCCTATCTCCCGGTCGGATCCGAAGACGCCGACAAGTTCTACGCCCAGTGCGCCATCGACGCGGGTGTCGCGTTCGTCAACGCGCTGCCGGTGTTCATCGCCTCCGACCCCGAGTGGGCCGAGAAGTTCCGCGCCGCGGGCGTGCCGATCGTCGGCGACGACATCAAGTCCCAGGTCGGCGCGACCATCACGCACCGGGTGATGGCGAAGCTGTTCGAGGACCGCGGGGTCGAGCTGCTGCGGACGTACCAGCTGAACTTCGGCGGGAACATGGACTTCATGAACATGCTGGAGCGCAAGCGCCTGCAGTCCAAGAAGATCTCCAAGACCCAGTCGGTCACCTCGCAGATCCCGCACGAGATGGAGAAGGCCGACGTGCACATCGGGCCGTCGGACCACGTGCCGTGGCTGGACGACCGCAAGTGGGCCTACGTGCGGCTGGAGGGCCGTTCCTTCGGCGACACCCCGCTGAACCTGGAGTACAAGCTCGAGGTCTGGGACTCCCCCAACTCGGCAGGCGTGATCATCGACGCGATCCGCGCCGCCAAGATCGCCAAGGACCGGGGCATCGGCGGACCGATCAACTCGGCCTCGTCCTACTTCATGAAGTCCCCGCCCGTGCAGTACTCGGATTCCGAGGCTTACGACGCGGTCGAGGCCTTCATTCGCGGTGATGTCGAACGCTGAGAACGGTGGCAAGCGGGGCCAGCGCGGCTGGTCCCGCATGCGGCATACTCAAGATTCGAACCGGACAGGGAGGTGGAAGATGGCCGTAGAGCCGATAGCACCGGATTTTGATCCTTTAGTCGAGCTTTACGGCATGTGGACCACCGAACTGGCTGAGCACTACCTGCCGATTCCCAATGCTCCCCTGATCGGCAAGTATGAGTGCCTGGACGGTTATCTGATCATGAGTCCCCGAGAGGGCAGTTCGAACAGTTACGCCGCTATTGCGCTCGGCCGCATGCTGTTCGATCCCGCTCAAGCAGCTGGCCACTGTGCCTACTCGGCGCTCAACGTGATGTTCGACTCGGGAACTTGGATAGAGCCCGACCTCGTTGTTCTCAAGGAATCCGGCAAAGGACTGACCTGGATTCCGGCAGACAAGGTGCTGATTCCGATCGAGCTCGTATCGGCATCCAGTCGTCGTCGCGACCGGATCGACAAGCCCGCGTTGTGCGCTGCGGCTGGAATTCCGTTTTTCATGCGGGTGGAGATCGACAATCGTGAAGTCCATCTCGAGCTGTTCAAGCTCGACGACGGCGAGTACCGCCTGCACGCCAAGGCGTTGACCGGTCAGCAGTTCGAGACTGAGATTCCGTTCCCGATCTCGTTCGATCCTGTGGTTCTTCTGGAACCGTGATTGTGGTGGGCCGGGATCCCGGCCCACCACAGCTGGCTACCTTCAGTCGCAGATGTTGCCGCGGCGCGGCCAGATCGCGGCCACGGACGGCCGAGGCTGGCTGGTGCCGCCGTCCGGCCAGTGCGACATGGGGTTGTCGGCGCTGGCATTGGTCAGCTCACCCGGGTGCTGCACCGACACGAGGACGAAGTTGTCCTCGATGACCGGGCCGCAGGTCTCCGCGCCCTTGGGCACGGTCAGGAACTGCTTGACCCGGCCGCGGTAGCGGCCCTCGACCGGCACGGCGAACAGGCCGTCGTTGGACTTCAGGGCGTTGCCGTCAGTGGAGATCCACAGGTTGCCCTTGCGGTCGAACGCCACGTTGTCCGGGCACGAGATCGGGCTGACCTGGGTCTTGTCGTAGCCACCGAAGTAGGTGTCCGGCGAGGCCGGGTCACCGCAGACCAGGAACAGCTTCCACGAGAACTTCGTGGCGGTCGCGTCGTTGTTGCGCTCTTCCCACTCCAGCACGTGGCCGTGCTTGTTGTTGATCCGCGGGTTGATCTCGGTCGGGCCTTCCTTGCCCGCCACCACACCACGGTCGGTGTTGTTGGTCAGCGCGGCGTAGACGCGGCCGGTCTTCGGGTTCGGCTCGATGTCCTCGGGGCGGTCCATCTTCGTGGCGCCCACCTTGTCGGCGGCCAGCCGCGTGAAGACGTAGACTTCCTCGGCGGTGAAGCCGTCCACAAAGGACTTGTCGCCGCTGGCCAGCGGGATCCACTCGCCGGTGCCGTCGAACTCGCCGTCGGACGGCAGCTTGCCGGTGCCGTCGATCTCCGAAACCGGGCTGTCGCCGGTGAACTTGGCGACGTACAGCGTGCCCTCGGACAGCAGCTTCTTGTTCTCCTCGCGCACGCGCTGGCTGTTGCCGTGCTTCATGCGGTTGCGCGACACGAACTTGTAGATGTAGTCGAAGCGCTCGTCGTCACCCATGTACACGACGACACGGCCGTCGCGCGCGACACGGACGTTGGCGCCCTCGTGCTTGAAGCGGCCCAGCGCGGTGTGTTTCACCGGCGTGGAGTTCGGGTCGTTCGGGTCGATCTCGACGATGTAGCCGAACCGGTTGAACTCGTTGGGCTCCTTGGCGAAGTCGAAGCGCTTGTCGAACCGCTCCCACTTGCGCGTGGTCGACGCGCCGAGCTTGCCGTAGCGGGTCACGCGCGGGTCGGTCGACGCGGTGTCGCTGTTGGCGAAGTACCCGTCGAAGTTCTCCTCGCCGGACAGGTACGTGCCCCACGGCGTGACACCGCCTGCGCAGTTGCCGAACGTGCCGAACACCTTGCGGCCGGTCTTGTCGACCGAGGTCTGCAGGTACTTGCTGCCCGCGGCCGGCCCGTCGAACTTGAACTCGGTGGTGACGGTGATCCGGCGGTTGTAGTGCCGGTCCAGCTTGGCGACCAGCTTGCCGGACCAGAAGTCCTTCTCCACCACGACGACCGAGAAGCCGTGCGCCGCCCAGCCGATCTTGACCTGCTCCTCGGTCGGGTTGTCGGACTTGTAGCCCTTGAACATGAAGGTCTCGGACGAGTACTCGTGGTTCGAGCCCATCAGCCAGCGGTTCCAGCCCAACGGGACCAGGCCGCAGAAGTCGTTGTTGTAGCCGAACTGCTTGGCCTGCGCGGCCGCGGTCTGCTTGTCGAAGTCGAACTTCGGCGCACCGGGCAGCACCGCGTCGCCCCAGCGGATCACGATCGACTGGTCGTAGCCCTCCGGCGTGACGATCCGGTCCTCGCCGTTCGGGGCCACCGGGTCGAAGTTCAGCCCGTCGCGGCGGTCCGGCCGGCCACGACCCTGGACTTCGGCGTCTTGCGCGGGCGCGGCGGCGGCCGCGCCACCGAGGGCGGTCACACCGGCGCCTGCCACGGCGAGCACCGCGCCCGCCTTGAGCATGCCGCGGCGGCGGACAACGTCACGCACGACATCGCCGAAGTACTCGTTGTCAGAGGTGTTGGGTGCCTCATGGAAGCAGGCGTTGTTGCAGCGGTACTGGCAGGTGATCGCCTGCCGCCCGTGGTGGTCCTGAGTGAGCAAAGGCAGCATGTGGCGGCCAGGCTCGGGGCGTGATGACACGCGAGGCCTCCCGTACGAGGGTCAGTCCGGAACGGCTGAAACGTAAGCGCGACAGGGGTTGTTCAGCCGACATTCAGGTGAACGCGAGGCGAACAGCTGACGCCATCGCACCGGAGAATCGCCTGGTTACCTCGCGTTATGAGCCGATCTTCATTGGGCCGTGCCGTCCAGGCTTCCACACCGCGACGACCGATGGCCGTGGCTGACTGTCACCGCCGTCCGGCCAGTGCGACACCGGCTTGTCCGCGCTGGCGCCGTCGACCTCGCCGGGGTGCTGCACGCACACCGTGATCAGCCGTTCCTGCACGATCGGACCGCAGGTCTCCGCGCCCCTCGGCACGGTCAGGAACAGCTTGAGGTTGCCGCGTTGCGGACCGTCGACGGGCACGCCGTACAGGCCGTCGTTGATGCCCAGCGCGTTGGCCGAGTCGGTGGAGATCCAGAGGTTGCCGTACTGGTCGAAGGCGACGTTGTCCGGGCTGGAGATCGGACTGACCTGATCCTTCGGGAAGCCGGCGAAGTACGTGCTCGGGTCGTTCGGGTCGCCGCACACGAGGAACAGCCACCACTCGAACCGCAGCGACAACGGGTCGTGCTCGGTCAGCTCAAGCACTTGACCGTGCTTGTTGTTGTTGCGCGGGTTCGGCTCGGTCGCGCTTTCCTTGCCCGGCGTGACACCACGTTCGACGTTGTTGGACAAGGCCACGTAGACCCTGCCGGTCTTCGGGCTGGCCTGGACGTCCTCCGGACGGTCCATTTTGGTCGCCCCGACCTTGTCGCCGGCCAGCCGCGTGAAGACGTAGACCTCCTCGGCGGTCATCCCGGGCACGAACGAACGATTCCCGCTGGCCAGCGGAATCCACTCGCCGCTGCCGTCGAACCGCTTGTCGGACGGCAGTTTCCCGGTGCCGTCGATCTCGCCAGGCGGGCTGTCACCGGTGAACTTGGCTACGTACAACGTGCCTTCGTCGAGCAAGGTTATGTTGTGGCGGCGCGCGGTCTTGCTGTTGCCCTTGCGCATCTTGTTCTTGGACACGAACTTGTACAGGTACTCGAAGCGTTCGTCGTCACCGGAGTACGCGACCACGCGGCCATCTCGGGCGACGCGGATGTTGGCGCACTCGTGCTTGAAACGGCCGAGCGCGGTGTGCTTGACCGGCGTCGACTCGGGGTCGTGCGGGTCGAGTTCGATGACGTAGCCGAACCTGTTGACCTCGTTCGGCTCCTGCAGCATGTCGAACCGCTTGTCGAAGCGTTCCCACTTGCGGCTGGTCGCACCGGCCGTGATGCCGTAGCGCGCGGCCCGCGACTTGACCGGCTCCGCGGTCTGGCCGGCGTTGGCCCAGTACTGGTTGAAGTTCTCCTCGCCGGACAGGATCGTGCCCCACGGGGTCACGCCGCCCGCGCAGTTGTTGAGCGTGCCCAGCGCGACCGTGCCGGTCGGGTCGACTGATGTCTTGAGCAGGTCGCTGCCCGCGGCCGGGCCGGTGATCTTGAACGGCGTGGTCATGGTAATCCGCCGGTTGCAGCGGCCGATCACCGGCTTGAGCCTGCCCGAGCCGCGGACCTGCTCGACCTCGACGACCGACAGGCCGTGCGCCGCCCAGCCGATCTTGACCTGCTCCTCGGTCGGGCTGTCGGACTTGTAGCCCTTGAACATGAAGTTCTCGGACGTGTACTCGTGGTTGGTGACCAGCAGCTGGTTGCCGCCGTGGGCAGGCAGCAACGCGGCGAAGTCGCAGTTGTAGCCGAACTGCTTGGCCTGCGCGGCGGCGGTCTGGTTGTCGAAGTCGAACTTCGGCGCGCAGGGCAGCACCGGGTCACCCCAGCGGATCACCACCGCCTGCTCGTAGCCCTTGGGCACGACCACGGCGTCCAGCGTGTTGGGCTGGACCCGCTCGAAGTTCAGGCCAGGCGTTGTGCCGCCACGCTCCTGCGCGGCGGCGCTCCCACTGAGCCCGGCCACCCCGAACGCGACGACGGCGCCCGTCTTCAGTGCTCCCCGCCTGGAGATCACGCTGGTGACGATGTCACCGAGGTACTCGTTCGCCGAAGGGTTCGGTGCCTCGTGCGAGCAGGCGTTGCCGCAGCGGTACTCACAGGTCACCGCCGCCCGTCGAGAGGGATTGAGCAGTGGCAAGGGGATGCGTGGTGGCATCGTGAGCTCCTCCGGTCAGCTCGGGAGGAGATCGACACTAAGCCCGTTCGCCCAGATTGGGAACGACCGAACGTCGCCTTGTGTTCACCTTACGTTCATGATCCGTGCTGGAGGACGTTGTGAGCCCCGTCGAAGACCGTCCACGCCGTCGGTGCGCCGGGGGTGTTCATGTACACGACGAAAAGGACGAAGTCATTGCCGACCGATTTCGAGAAGGATGTCGCCAGGGCTCCGTCGGGGCGGCGCAGCCAGACGCGATCGGCCGGATGACTCATCACGAACGCCCACACACCCGGGTTGTCAGGCGTCGACAAGTCCCGACGGCCCCACAGGTACTGCTTGCTGTCCAACGGCCGCACCACGTTCTGACACGTCGGCGAACCGAACGTGCTCTGCTGAGGGCCGTTGATCGCCTCGCCGTCGTAGTTCTGCGCCTTGCACAGCTGCCAGTAGCCAGTGGGCGTTCGCACGGTGTAGGCGTACGTGACGAGACTCGCGCGATCCTTGCCCGTGAACTGGCTGCTCGTCGCGATTGGCGGCGTGACCAGGGATTCGCCCGCGACTGAGATGTACTCGGGCCCGCCTCTGCCGGCCGTGACCGACGGCGGGGCAGGCGACTGCGTTTGCTCCTGCGGGCTGCTCGCCACCGGCAGCGACCCGGCCGGATCCACCGGCTTCCACTGCTGGGTGATCAGCACGACCGGCAGCGCGATCAGCGCCACCACCGCCGCAGCCACGGCCGCCATAACAGCCGGTCGACGTCGATCTCGACGACTTTTCAGAGCCAGCCTGCGCTGCTGGTCCTCCCACGCGCCATGGCTCGGCGGCACCTCCTCGGCCATCTCGGTGAGTGCCGAGCGCAGCCGCTGCTCCAGCTCGTCCATCACCACTCCTCCAGGTGCTTGCGCAAGTTCGTCATCGCGTGTGACGTGGTCGCCTTGACCGTGCCGACCGCGACGCCGAGCGTTTCGGCGATCGCGGCCTGGTCGAGGTCCAGCCAATAGCGCAACACCAGAACTTCCCGTTGTCGGCGGGACAGCTTGCCCAGTGCGTCCCTGATCCGTCTGTGCTCCTGCCGTGCCAGCGCGTGCGACTCCGCCGACAACTCGTCGAGCATCACATCCGGCGGCGTCTTTCGCACAACGCGCAGGTGCCTGAGCCGCGACCGGCTCAGATTCACCACCATCGCCCGCAGGTACGGCAACGCCTTGCTGTCGTCGTACAACGTGTGCCAGCGATCATGCAGCCGAACGAACGCCTCCTGCGCGATGTTCTCCGGGTCATCGGCACCAAGCAGGTACGCGAGCCGCTTCATCGCCTCGAAGGACTCGTCGAACAGTGCCGAGAACGCCGCCATCGCGTCCATTCTGGACGGACCGGCGTCTGAGCCGGCAGCAACCGCTCTCACGTGTCATCCACGCCTGAGCCCGACCGAAGGTTTAGTGAGAGCCGTCACGACCTAGGGTCGAGTTGTGAAGACAGCTTTGGTGACGGGTGCGTCCAGTGGCATCGGGGCGGCGATTGCGCAGGTCCTGGCGCCGACGCACGAGGTGTGGCTGGGTGGCCGCAAGATCCCGGACGGCCTGCCGGGCCGGCCCTGGCCGGTGGACCTGCGCGACCTGGACGCCCTCGAAGACAAGACAGCCGACATCCCTGACCTCGACGTGCTCGTGCACAGCGCGGGCATGGTCCAGCTCGGGCCGCTGAGTGAGACGTCGGTGCAGACCTGGCGGGACACGCTCGAGCTCAACGTCATCGCGGTCGCCGAGCTGACCAGGGTGCTGTTGCCCAAGCTCAAGGCCAGGAACGGGCACGTCATCCTGATCAACTCCGGGGCAGGCCTGTGGGTGAACCCCAACTGGGGGTCCTACGGGGCGAGCAAATTCGCGCTCAGGGCATACGCCGACGCGCTGCGGGCCGAAGAACCGGACATCAAGGTCACATCGGTCTTTCCCGGCCGGACGGACACCCAGATGCAGCGCGGGGTGCGGGCCGCCGAACAAGGTGACTACGAGCCGGAGAAGTACCTCAAGCCCGACACGGTCGCCCAGGCTGTCCTGAACGCCATCACCATGCCCGCCGACGCGCACCTCACCGAGGTGATCATCCGCCCGACAGGAGCCGTTGGGTGACGGCCCCGGCCTTTGCCTGAGCCTCGAAGCGGTCGACCCGGGTCGTCTCGAAGTCAGCGACAACCTGGTCGCCGGCGACCCAGACGTCCTGGACCTGACGCGCACCGGCCGCCCAGACCACATTGGACAGCAGTTGCGCGTCGGGGACGTCCACACCCGCCGAGAACGCCGGGGCGTCCGTCGAGATGTGCACGATGTCGGCCCAGCGGCCTTCTTCCAGCGCGCCGATGTCGTCCCGGCCGATCGCGGCCGCGCCCATTCGCGTTGCCATCAGGAGGACATCCGGCGCGATCAACGACGAGGCATCCATAGTGGACAAACGGCTGAGCATCGCCGCCAGCCGGACCTCTTCCCACAGGTCCAGGTCGTCGTTGCTGGCCGGCCCGTCCGTGCCGATGCCGACGGTCACGCCCGCCTCGCGCAGGTCTCGCACCCGCGCGATGCCGGACGCCAGCTTGGCGTTCGACCCTGGGCAGTGCGCGACCGCCACACCGTGCCGGGCGAAGATCGCGATGTCCTCGTCGGACAGGTGCACGCAGTGCGCGGCGATCACTCGTCCGCCGTAGAAACCCAGCGACTCCAACAACTTCGGCACCGAACCATGCGCCGAGCGCTGTGTGGCGTCCTCCAAGGCGGCTTCCGCAACATGGATGTGCATCAGCGCGTCACGGTCGTGCGCCGCAGCCGCGACCTCGGTCAGGACCTCCGGCGACAGCGTGTACGCCGAGTGCGGCCCGTATCCGATCTCGATCCGGTCGCCCGGCCCGAACCGCAGCCCCTCGGTGTCGATCAACTTGCTGACGTCGTCGAGCAGCGAGCGCCACGTGAAGCCGGGTGCCTCGATGATCCCGCCGGTCAGCACGGCACGCCCGCCGGTCTGCAGCACCGCGTCGGCCAGTTCGTCCAGGTTGAAGTACATCTCCACGCTCGTGGTCACGCCCGCGCGCAGCATCTCGACCGAACCGAGCACCATCCCGGCGCGCATGTCCGCCGCACTCAACTGCGCCTCGGCAGGCCAGATGACCTCCTGCAGCCAGCGCAGCAACGGCAGGTCGCCGCCCATCCCGCGCAGCACGGTCATCGGCGTGTGCGCGTGCGTGTTCACCAGGCCCGGCAGCAGGACTCCGGAGACGTCCGTGATCGGCTCATCACCGGGCGCGGCGGCGAGCGGACCGACGTATCCGATGCGGCCGTCGTCCTCAATGTCCACAACGGCATCCCGCAGCACCGAGCAGTCCGGGTCGCAGGGCAGCACAATCGGAGCACGCAAACGCTGTCGCATGCGGTGCACGTTATCCCAGGAAACTAGGTGTGTACCTGCCTGGTTCACGCCGCGTTGGCCGTGCTCCACGTGGTGCGATGGTCACTCCGGCAGCACCGAACGAGTGCAACACCGCCCGGTCGAGCTCAAGCGAGGCACGTTCTCGCCACAGCGATTCGTCGCTGGACGTGTCCAGCCCGAGGTGTTCCGCGATCACCCGGCCGAATCCGTAGGCCCCATCGGCGCCCAACGCGTCCGCGCCGATCGCCGAGGACGTGTAGATCCCGTTGAACACCACCGGATACTCGATGCCGCCGATCGCCAGCCGCTGCGACCGCGCACCGACCGCGTGCCAGCGCAGCCCGAGATCCACGAACCAGTCCAGCTCCGGGTGCTCCAGCGGAACCTCGCGAACGACGTCCCTCGGCAAGCCGAACAGCCGGACGCCCTGCTCCTCGTCCTGGACCACGAGAGGCAGCAGGTCGAAGGCGCTGCGCGCGGTCGGCGGCCGCCAGCCCATCTTGCGGACTGTCTCGGTGAACGCCACATGCCTTCGGTCACCGAGAACTTGGCCGTGCTGCGCGTAACCCGCGTAGCGAACCAGGTGTTCGTTGACCAACCGCGGACTGTCCGGCGCGAAGATCGTCACCGTTGGACGGACCCGGCCTTTGCCTGCCGCGAGCCGCAGGTGCTGCACGCATCCGGTCGCGACCTGCGTCGAGGTTCGTACCGCACGCAGGTCGCGGACCAACAGTCCGCGCCATGGAACTCCGTCGGTGTAGACACCGCTGTCCCGCAAGGCGATCCGTGCACCGTATGCCAATTCCGCACGAGTGTGTTCGTACGTACCGGTTTCCGCGATCTGCGCGCGGACCTTGCCGAGCCGTGCCTGCACGTGCCCGGCACGCGGGCGGGCGCCGTGATAGCGGTGCAGGAACTCCTCGGCGGCGACAAGCTCAGTGGATAACAGGGCAGTCACGCACTGCTTATCGGCCGAATGTCCTAACCGGCTCAACTACCTGGTCGGGTAAAGCCGTTGGCGAACGAACTACACAGGGTGGGCTTTTTCGAAGATGAGGTCGCGGATTTCCCGGCCTTCGGTATGCGCCCGCGACTCGAACTTGGTCACCGGACGCCATTCCGGCCGCGGCGCCCACCCTGAGTACACATTGCGCAACGCGGGCTCCGCGGAGCACACCTCCATCATGTGCTCGGCGTAGTGCTCCCAGTCGGTCGCCATGTGGAACCGGCCGCCTGGCGCGAGCCGCGAAGCCACCAAGGAGACGAAGTCCGGCTGGACGATCCGTCGCTTGTGGTGCCGTTTCTTGGGCCAAGGGTCCGGAAAGTACAGCCGTACCTCGGACAAGGAGTTCGCGGCGATGTGATCGGTGAGCAGGATGACCGCGTCACCACGCAGCAGCCGCAGGTTGGTCAGCTCCAGCTCGGCCGCACGCATCATCAGCTGCGCCAAGCCTGCTTGGTACACCTCGACGGCCAGGTAGTTCACGTCCGGTGCGGCGGCGGCCAGTTTGGACGTGGTCTCGCCCATCCCCGACCCGATCTCCAGTACGACGGGCGCGGACCGGCCGAACCACGCGCCGGTGTCCAACGGCCCGGCCGGCAGGTCGGCGACCTCCTGGCCGAGCTGCGGCCAATAGCGATCCCATGCCCGTTCCTGGCCGACCGTCATCCGCCCGCCGCGTTGGACGTAGCTGACGACCGTGCGCCTGTGTAGCTGTTGTTCCACGTCGAAAAAGCTAGAACACGCTCTCCCACCGGGCGAGGTTGGACCGCAGGTCGCCCATTCCCTTCACCGCGAGCGGGGTCGTTTTCCCGGTCGTGAGGTGCACCGGGTAGATGTCCAGCCAACCGGTGTGCCGGTCGGTGAGCACCAGCGTGGTCGGCACGGCAGGCCCGGACACCCGGCGCTCGGATGGCATGTATTCCCAATAGCCGCAGTCGCCGTCACTGCTCCACGGCACGAAAACCCAGCCAGGACGGGCATCCAGCAATTTGCCGACCCGGTCCTCCAGTAGGAAACCTTCCGCCCGTGAGCTCAATGTGCCTGCTGTCAACGCCTTCAGCCACCACGGGGCGGGCAGCTCAGGGTCGACTTCGGACGCTGAGCGGTACAGCGCCAGTACTTGGTCCTCTGGTGCACGATGTACCCACGCGCGCCGGGTCTCGGCTGGTTTCGTCGCGGCCGCAATGGACGCCAGCGCGGTGTGCGGCTCAATGGCCTGAGACCATTCGAGCTCGATCATCGGTTCGACTCGTAGTGCACGGCGCCCCATGCCGTTGTTCGGCATGACCGGCTCCGGCGGTTCCGTAGGTGCGCTTACATCCGCGACCGTCAACGTCCACCTCCGATGGTTCGTGACGGAGTCAATGTCGATCTCAGCGCTAGTCGAACATCGTTGTCCGCGATAAGTGCGACGCCTCACAGCCTCTTAACGTGGTCTTAACCGGGCCGCATGCGCTAGATCGCTTCGTTACATACTTGCAAGCCCGACCGGTGATCGCAACCGTGGGTGACCAGACCAACAAAGAAACCCGGGCCACCCCCCGACAGGTGACCCGGGCTCTCATTCCCCCGTATCGCCTGGCGGATCCCCGATAGACCCGCCAGGTGGTTCTTTCGTTCAGGCGTCCCGCTTCTTCGCCGTGGCGATGGCGATGACCAGCATGACGATCGAGAAACCGGCGAAGTAGGCCAGCGCGGCCCATGGCGTGAGCGTGCTGGTCGACTGCCCCGGCCCCTCGATGGCCATGCTCACGTCCGGGTTGCCGGTGAGGAACCGGTTGGCGACGTTGAACGGCAGCCACTGGTGGATGTCGTCGCCGACCCGCGGGATCAGCTGCACGAGGTTCTCGGCCACCAGTGAGTACGCCAGCAGCACCGACACCGCACCGGCGGTGTGCCGGATCAGGATGCCGACGGAAACCGCGACGACCGCGGCGAAGAACGTGACCAGACCGGTTCCCGCGATCTGCCGCCAGTCGGCCTCACTGTTGAGCGCCAACGCCGCATCCGGCTGCAGCAGCGTCGCGACTCCCCACGAACCGAACGCGGCGATCGCACCGAGCACGCCGCAGGCCAACGCGACCACGGTCGTCTTGGCCAGCAATGCCGACGTGCGGCTTGGCACTGCCTGGAAGGTGGTCTTGATCGTGTTGAAGCGGTACTCGGTGGTCACCGACAGCGTGGCGAGCACGAGGATGACGGCCAGTGCGAAGGTGAACCCGAACTGGCTCACCGGCACCGTGACGTCGTCGGCACTGTTGGCCGAACCGCTGATCAGTGCGGCGAACCCGACCATCAGCGCGAGCGCGAGGCCCATGCACCACCACGGCGACCGGGTGGAGAAGAGCTTGATTCGTTCGACAGCGAGCAGGGTCATCGGTTCACATCCACCATCTGGTCAACGGCCTGGGCAAGTTCGGTGTGGTACTCGACGGAGTCGCCGGTCAGCTGCATGAACGCCTCTTCCAGCGAGCCGCGCTGCGGGCTGAGCTCGTGCAGCACGACCTGGTTGGCCGCGGCGATCTCGCCGATCTGCGCGGCGTCCAAACCGGACACGATCAGTGCGTCGGCGTCGTCGCGCAGGTGTGCGTTGGTGCCGGCGAGCGCGTCCCGCAGCTTGCTCGCCTGCGGGCTGCGCACCTTGACGGTGTTCTCCGTCGCGGCGTGGATGAAGTCCTCAGTGGAGCTCTGCGCGATCAGCTTGCCGCGCCCGATCACCACGAGTTCCTGTGCGGTCAGCGACATCTCCGACAACAGGTGGCTGGACACCAGCACGGTCCGGCCCTCGTCGGCCAGCCGGTGCATGAACTTACGGATCCAGAGGATGCCCTCCGGGTCGAGGCCGTTCACCGGCTCGTCGAACAGCAGGATCTCCGGGTCGCCGAGCAGCGCCCCCGCGATCCCCAGTCGCTGCGACATACCGAGGGAGAACCCGCCCGCGCGCTTCTTGGCGACCGCGGTCAGGCCGACGAGCTCGAGCACCTCGTTCACCCGGCGGACCGGGATCTTGTTGGAGACTGCCATCCACTGCAGGTGCGCGTACGCCGAACGGTTGGGGTGCACCCATTTCGCGTCCAGCAGTGCGCCGATCTTGCGCAGCGGGTGGTGCAGCTCGCGGTAGTGCTTGCCGTCGATCAGCGCCACGCCGGAGGTCGGGTTGTCCAACCCCAGCATCATCCGCATGGTGGTGGACTTGCCCGCACCGTTCGGCCCGAGGAAGCCGGTGACCCGGCCCGGCTGAACGGTGAACGACAGATCATTGACCGCGAGGGTCTTCCCATACCGCTTGGTGAGGCCCCGTGCCTCGATCATGGTCGCTCCTCTTGAGTGGTTCCCGCCTCGATGTGACCATCGTGTTCGCCCCGGGTGTCCGACCGCGTCGTCCCGTGGTGCCAACTCGGGGTCAACTCGCAGTCGTAGCGTGGCGGACGTTGTGTCAACCCGCGATCCGTGATCACCCCGACCTCACCCTGAGATGACGGGCTCAGGGTCGACACCAATTAATGAACTGTGCTTCACTAATGGCGTGCCGAGACCGCGAACCATCACCGACGAGCGCCTGCTGAACGCACTGGGCGCGGTCATCACGACCCGTGGACCAGGCTTCACGGTCGCCGACGTGGCGGCGGAAGCAGGCGTGTCGGTCGGGACGGTGTCGCAACGCTTCGGCTCGAAACACGGACTGCTGGTCGCGCTGAGCCGATCGGCCGTCGGCCAAGTCCGTGACCAGGTCAGATCCGCGGAGAACGTCCTTGAGGCGATCCTCGGGGTCTTCCGCGCGTTGGACGACCCGTCAACCGCGGCGAACAACCTGGGTCAACTCGCGATCGACCTCGCCGACCCCGAGCTGCGAGAGCTGCACGGCGAGTTCTTCGCGGCATTCGAAGCGGAACTCGCACCGCTGGCCCGTGCCGTGCTCGGCGCCCCGCCGCACGCGGCCCGAATCCTGGTGTCGCTGGCGAACGGCGCAGCGATCGCCTGGTCAGTGCGGCCAACGGGCAGCCTGCTCGACCGGCTCACCGAAGACATCACAGCGGTACTGGAAGGATGGCAAGGCAATGACTGAACTGGTCGCCGTGGTCGCGGGAGCGACCAGGGGCTGCGGTCGGGCGATCGCCGTCGAACTCGGCGCGATCGGCGCGACGGTCTACGTGACCGGCCGGACGACCCGGTCATCCGCGAGCCCGATGAACCGCCCAGAGACCATTGAGGACACCGCTGAACTGGTGACCAAGGCGGGAGGCAAGGGAATCGCGGTCCGCTGCGACTTCACGGTCGCCGCGGACGTCGAAGCGCTCGCGTCCCGGATCGACCGACTGGACGTCCTGGTCAACGATGTCTGGGGCGGAGACCCGTTCGTGGAGCACGAAAAACCGTTCTGGGAATCCGATTTGGACAAAGCACTCTCGGTGCACCGCAACGGAATCGAGACGCACCTGATCGCCCTGCACACCTTGCTGCCACTGCTGGTCCGGCAACGCTCCGGCCTCGTCATCGAAGTCACCGACGGCGACGACGACACCTACCACGGCGTCGCCCTGCCCTACTACCTGGTCAAGTCCAGCATCCGCCGAACAGCACAGGCCATGGGCGCGCAGCTTCGTGAGCACGGCGTCACGGCATTGGCGCTGACGCCCGGGTTCATCCGTTCCGAGGCGATGCTCGAAGGCCTTGGCGTGACCGAGGAGAACTGGCGTGACGCGATAGCCGAGGACATCCACTTCTCGATGGCGGAGTCCCCGCACTACATCGGCCGAGCCGTGGCCGCGCTGGCGACCGACCCGAACGTCGCGCGCTGGGCGGGTAAGTCGTTGTCATCCTGGAGTCTGATGCGGGAGTACGACTTCAAGGACCTCGACGGCACCCAACCGGACTGGGGCCGCTGGTACAACGACATCTTCGGCAAGGGCCTCGACCCACACACCGTCGACCCAGCCGACTACCGCTAGCCCTCCCCCTCGTGAGTGGTTTGTCCCATCCCTGGCCATACCTATATTCCGAACTAACCACTCACGACAGACGAGAACCAGCGGGCCGGGACGAGTGTCGTGAGTGGTTAGTTCTCTACCGGAACAAACCACTCACGAGGGCCACGCTGGAAAGCGAGCTGAGCCACAGCCCGGAACAAACCACTCACGAGGGCCACGCTGGAAAGCGAGCCGAGCCACAGACCGGGACAAACCACTCACGAGGAGCCACGCTGGAACTAGGCCTCACCTGGGCGAACGAGCCCCGTCTCATACGCCAGCACGACCGCCTGCACCCGATCACGCAGCTCAAGCTTCGCCAGCACCCGACCGACGTGCGTCTTGACGGTCGCCTCGGACAGAAACAACTTCCGGGCGATCTCCGTGTTCGAAAGTCCTTGAGCCATCAGCACAAGAACCTCCCGCTCCCGATCCGTCAAAGCATCCAGCACCGAAGCGTCCCGCAACTGCCCACCGGTCGACCCGAGGAACCGGTCGAGCAAGCGCCGGGTCACGCTCGGCGAAACCACGGCGTCCCCGCTGGCCACCGAGCGCAGAGCCGCGACCAGGTGATCAGGCGGGGTGTCCTTGAGCATGAACCCGCTGGCACCGTTGCGCAGCGCCGTCAGCGCGTACTCGTCCAGGTCGAAGGTCGTCATCACGAGCACCTTCGCTGTCCCCGCCTCGGTGATCAGCTTGGTCGCCTCGACACCGTCCAGTACAGGCATCCGGACGTCCATCAGCACCACGTCCGGGCGTAGCGAGGCCGCAAGTTTCACGGCCGCGTCGCCGTCGCCTGCCTCGCCGACGATCTCCATGTCCGGCTGTGCACCGAGCACCATGCGGAAGCCGACGCGCATCAGCTCCTGGTCGTCGACCAGTACCACTCTGATCATGTTCCCTATGTTCCTTGAATGGGCAGTACCGCGTGGACGTGCCAGCCGCCGCCTGGCCGGGGGCCGGCCTGCAGTGTCCCGCCGAAGACGTTCGCTCGTTCCCGCATCCCGATCAGGCCGTTGCCCCCGGAGATCGACACCAGTTCATGCGGGGTGCCGAAGCCGTCGTCGGTGATGTCCAACTCGATGTTCTCGCCGATCCGTGCGACACGCACGACCGCGGACGCGCCCGCGCCCGCGTGCTTCAACGTGTTCGTCAGCGCTTCCTGCACGATCCGGTAGATCCCCAGTCCGATACCGGCAGGCAGGCTGTCCAGTTCCCCCTTGAGTTTCAGCCGCACCGGCAGACCGACCAGACGGACCCGTTCGGCCAGGTCGTTCAGTGAGTTCGTGCCGGGCTGCGGCGTGCGTTCGTCGGTCTTCTCCTCGGCCCGCAGCACCCCGAGCAACCGGCGTAGCTCGGTCAACGCCTCCCGCCCGGTCGACGAGATCGTTTTGATCGCGCGTTCGGCCAGTTCAGGGTTCGTGTTCACGGCGTACTGGGCGCCATCGGCCTGAACGACCATGACGCTCACCGCGTGCGCCACCACGTCGTGCAGTTCGCGCGCGATGCGGGCACGTTCCTCGGCGACAGCGATCTTCGCTTGGTGGTCGCGCTCGGTCTCCAACAGCCGCAGCCGTTGCTCCACCTCGTTCTGATACGCGCGGCGCGCGCCCACGAATTCGCCGAGCGTCCAGCAGAACGCCAGCAGCACCATCACGGCCACGCCCGCGACCCACCACAGGTCGTCCATCCGCGGTTTGATCAGCCAGACCGTCCACAACACGGTTCCGGCGGTCACCCACGCGCCGTAGATCAACGCCTGGCGACGGCCCACGTAGACGACCATCGTGTAGAGCGCGATCCCGATTGCCATGTCGGATGGCCGGAGTGGCTCCGCCGACTTGTCCAACGCGTCGATCAGCAACTGGAGGTAGCCTGCGACGACGATCAGATAGCAGGCCAGGACCGGACGAAGCCTGCGCATCACGACCGGCCCGATCAACCCGACGTCCACCAGGGCACGCAGCCACCACGGCTGATCGCCGGGCCCGGTGATCACCTGCGGCACCTCGAACAGCACCAGGCACAAGGCCAGCAGCGAGTCGCCGAACGTCGGATGCGCGCGCATCCACAGGCTCAGCCGTCGCACCCCTGCAGCCTAAGCGCGCGGCAGCCTCCGGCGCGTCGAGCCGAAGGCTGACTCGCCTCGCCCTGGAGGCTGATTAGGGCGAGAGGTACGGCGGAGGCGGGTTGGTGGTCGTCGTCGGCGCGGTGTCGATGCTCGGTTCAGGCGCTTGCTCGTGCCGCAGGGGCTGCTGTGGGTGCGCCATCTCCTCGGCCAGTTGTTCCTGGACCTGGCTCTCCTTGATCCGCGCGAGGATCGCCATGGTGACTCCGTGCGCCGCCGCCAGCAGCAGCAACACGATGCCGAGCCGCAGGATGACACCCTCGGTCTGGGAATCGCCGACATCGACGGTCGAGATGAGCATCAGCAGACCGAGTACCACGAGGTGGAACAGCACGGTGACCAGGCGCGCCATGGACGTGCCCGCACCGGAATCGCCATGAGAACGCTCGAGATACCGCCGCCCGCTCCGGTAGATGATCTGCCCGTCGATGGCCACGAGAATGACACCGACCACGAGGAAGGCGATGTAGCTGTTCGTGTCCATGCAGGGTGGTTACCCCCGATTGACGGGTTTGCAACCGTGCCCTGCCAGGACATGGCACGATTCGACGAGTGACGACGGCGACCGATCAGCAGCAGCACCTGGCCGGCCCGTTGTCGGCTGCGGTCGCCCAGTTGTGCGTCCGGTTGCAGCCGCAGGTCTCGGCCCGTACCGCGGCCGGTTTCCGGGAAGTGCTGCGCCGGTTGTCCGCACCGCTGCAGGTCGCGGTGGCCGGCCGGATCAAGTCAGGCAAGTCGACCCTGGTCAACGCCTTGATCGGGCGCCGGGTGGCGCCGACCGACGTGGGCGAGTGCACCCGGCTGGTGACCCGGTTCCAGTACGGCACGGTCGACCGCGTCGAAGTGATCTTCACCGACGGCCGCAAGCAGGTGCTGCCCTTCGACGCGCACGGGATGATCCCGGCCACCCTCGACGTGGACTTCGACCAGGTCTCGCACATCGAGGCGTACCTGACGAACGCGGTCCTGCGCGAGCTGACCGTGATCGACACACCGGGCCTTGGCTCGCTGGACGCCGCGTCGGTGGCGCGGACCGAACAACTGCTCGGTGCGGCCAAACCTGACGAGGAAGAATCCAACGACCTCGACGACACTTCGCGTAACGCTGTCGCAGGCGCCGAAGCCGTGCTCTACGTCGTGACGCAGGGCGTGCGGGCCGACGACCAGCAAGCGCTTGCGGCGTTCACGGCCGCGACAGCCAGTCGGGAAGCCGGTCCGGTGAACGCGATCGCGGTGCTGAACAAGGCGGACACCATCGCACCGGAATCGGTCACCGGCGCGGATGGCGACGTCTGGAAGGCCGCGTCGCTGCTGGCCGAGAAGCAGGCCGTCACGCTCAAGCCGCGCGTCGCGGACGTGCTGCCGGTGATCGGGCTGCTCGCGGAGACTGCCGAGTCCGGCGGTTTCACCCAGGCCGACGCCGACGCGTTGAAGCAGCTCGCCCAGCTCGACGACGTGACCTGGGAAATGATGCTGGTCTCGGCGGACATCTTCACCACGTGGGACTGCGACGTGCCCAGCGGCACCCGGCTGCGCCTGCTGGAAAAGCTCGACCTCTACGGCATCGGGCAAGCCGTCGAGGCACTGCGCGCGGAGCCGGAGCTGACCGCGGGTGCGTTGCGGCGCAAGCTGTTGGACGCCTCCGGCCTCGCCACCGTCCGCGCTCGGCTGGACGCCGTGTTCCGCGCGAGGGCGGACGGCATCAAAGCCGCTGCGGCGCTGGCGTCCGTCACCGCGCTTGCGCAGGCCTCCGGTGACCTGGGCGAACGGCAAAAAGTGCACGACGCGATCGAAGTCCTGCTGGCCAAGCCGGAGGCGCACGCGCTGCGGCTGCTCGAAGCGCTCACGCTGGTCACGTCCGGCGCGGTCGCGATGCCGGAGGACCTGGCCGAGGAAGTGCTTCGCGTCGGCGGCAGCGCGGACGTCGGCGAGCAACTCGGCATGAAGGGGCGTCCGCAACACGAGTTGGTCGCGTACGCGCTGGAGCGTGCCGGATGGTGGCGTTCGTTCGCCTCGTTCGGCGCGACACCGGCGCAAAGTCGCGTGGCGCACGTCGTGCACCGGGCCTATTTCCTCATCTGGCAACAACTTCGTGGCAACTAAGGGTAATTTCGGCGCGACAGGCGTCCTCATCTCGCAGACAGGGTGATCTCGTTGGCTTCCCTTTTCCGGCGCACCAAGGCCGACGACGAGACCGACCCGACGATCGAGGTCAGCGCCGAGATGATCGCGGGCATCGACCAGAACGAGACGCTCAAGCAGGCCCTGGCCGAGCGGGACTCGCTGGTCCAGCTCTGCCTGTACGCCCTCGACCGCGCCCGCAGCCCCGGGGTGGTCGAGCGGATCGAGGAGGGGCTCGCGGGCATCGGGGTCGCCGCGATCCGGCCGGACGGTGATCTGTTCGACCCGGCGCGGCACGAGGCAGGCGGTACCGTGCCGACTCAGGACGTGACGATGGACGGTGTGGTTGCGGAGACAGAAGTGGTGGGATTCGCTGATCGCGGGCGCTTGCTGCGGGCGCCGATCGTGACCGTGTACAAGGCCCGGCAACCGTGACCGCGCCCGCTCCCAGCCTGCCCAAGCAGGTCGCCCAGCACCGCGAGCAGATGTTGAAGCTGCTGCGCGAGATCTCGCCGGATTCGGCAACGTGGGTCGACCAGCTGCGCGCCCGCCGGCGGCGCCAGCCGACCGTGGTGACCGTGGGCGAGACCAACCGCGGCAAGAGCTCGCTGGTCAACGCCCTGCTCGACCGCCCCGGTCTGTCCCCTGTGGACGCCGATGTGGCGACCGCGACGTACCTGATCTTCGGGCACGCGCCGGAATGGGAAGCGCGAGCGTGCTATCCCGGGCACCTCGCCCCGATCCAGGTCGACCTCGGACAGCTGGTGAACTGGGTGTCCGCCGCACACGAGCTGCCAGAAGGGCACCTGCCGCCGCGGTACGTCGAGGTCGACGGCCCGGTCGAACTGCTCAGCAAGATCTCCATTGTGGACACCCCCGGCGTCGGCGGGCTCGAGTCGGTGCACGGCGAACTGGCGTTGGAAGCGGCGGCGAGCGCGACCGCGTTGCTGTTCGTCGTTGACGCGTCCGCGCCGTTCACCGTGGGCGAGCTGAACTTCTTGCGCAACATCGGCGACCGCGTGGAAACGGTGCTGTTCGCCTTGTCCAAAGTAGACCAGTATCGAGGCTGGCGGCAGGTTCTCGAAGCCAACCAAGGCCTACTGCGTGACCACGCACCCCGGTTCGCCGACTCGGTGTTCCACCCGGTCTCGGCGCGGATGTACGAGATGGCGCAGAAAGCGCCGAACCAGCAAGCCGCGGACATGCTCAAGGAGAAGTCCGGCCTCGCCGCGTTGGCGGAAGCCTTGCAGGAGCTGGTGATCGGCAAAGCCGCGATGCTCGCCGAAGCCAACACGATGCGTGCGCTGACAACGTCACTGGACGAGGTCAAGGTCCAGCTGACCGCGGAGTCCCGCGCGCTGACCACCGGCGCCGACGAAGCCAAAGCCTTGCGGGCAAGGAAGGAAGAGCTGACCGCGCAACGCAAATCCGCCGCCCGAGGCTGGCAGGTGAAGCTACGCGGCGAGATCCAGCGCACCCGCGTCGAGAACACCCATGAAGTCAGCCGCGAAATGCGTGACATGCAGACGTGGTTCCGCCAAGCGATCGACGCGGCGGACCGCGAAGCCCTCGCGGCCCTGCCGAACCAGGTCGACGCCGCACTGCAACTGGTCTCCCGCCGAATCAGCATGTCCGTGGGCGCCAGGCTGAACAAGATCGGCGAAACAGTGCTGATCGGCCTGTTCTCCCCGGACGAACTGGTGATGCTCCAGGCCCAATACGCGCGCGCGGGCCAACCACCGGTCGTACTGCGTACTCCGGAGAAACGCCCCGGCACCTCCGAGGACAAGCTGATGGTGATGATGGGCATCTCCGGCGGCGTGGGCCTCGGCAAACTCGCCACCCTGCCGCTGGGTTTGTTCGGCGCGGCGGCCGCAGGAACGCTCGGGGTGATCGTGGCCCCGGTGACGATCGTTCTCGGTCTCGGCGCGGGATGGTGGATCTCACGAACCCGCCGTCACGCCCAGGACAAGCAGCACATGAAGACGTGGCTGACCGACGCGATCGCCGACGCCCGGTCAACCCTCGACCAGATGGTGGCCGACCAGCTGATCCAAGCCGAACAGGAACTGTCACTGGCCCTGGACGACGCACTCGGCCGCCGAATCGCCTCGATCGAGGAAGAACTCCGCGAAGTCGACAAAGCCATGCGGCTGGACGCAACCGAGCGCTCGAAGCGCCTGCAAGCCGTGAACAAGCACCTGGCCCAAGTCGAATCCGGCACCGAGACAGCCAAAGCCCTGCTCGCCCGCATCCGCACCGCGAAGGTCAAACCCGCCGCCGGGTAAGCCCGACCGGGTGTGTCCACCTTTGCAACACCGCGTGTCCACCATTCCGGCACAGTGAGATGCACTTTGCTGCAGCGTGCCCGGGTATGGAAAAGGCCCCGGGGTGAGCCGTCCCCGGGGCCTTTTGCGCCTGGCTACGCTGACAGGCGCTGCTTGAGAGCTTCCAGCTCGTCACGCAGTGACGTCGGGAGCTTCTCGCCCATCTTGTCGAACCACTCCTCGATCAGCGGGATCTCGGCGAGCCACTCCTCGCGGTTCACCGTGAGCACCGCCTCGAGGTCCTCACGCGGCGCGTCGAGGCCTTCGGTGTCGAGGTCGTCCAAAGTGGGCACGTAACCGATCGGGGTCTCCTGCGCGGCGGCCTTGCCTTCGATCCGCTCGATCGCCCACTTCAGCACGCGCGAGTTCTCGCCGAAGCCCGGCCACAGGAACTGGTTCTCCGGCCCGCGGCGGAACCAGTTGACGTAGAAGATCTTCGGCAGCTTGTTCGCGTCCGCGCGCTTGCCGGTGGCGATCCAGTGCGCGAAGTAGTCGGCGGCGTTGTAGCCGATGAACGGCAGCATCGCCATCGGGTCACGCCGCACGACGCCGACCTTGCCCTTGGCGGCGGCGGTCGTCTCGCTGGACAGCGTGGCGCCCATGAACGTGCCGTGGTTCCAGTCACGCGACTCGGTCACCAGCGGGATGGTGTCCTTACGGCGGCCACCGAAGAAGATCGCCGAGATCGGCACGCCCTTCGGGTCGTCCCACTCCGGCGCCAGGATCGGGCACTGCGCCATCGGGGTGCAGTACCGCGAGTTCGGGTGGCTGGACGGCTCGTCCGAGTCCGGCGTCCAGTCCTGCTTCTTCCACGAGGTGAGGTGCGCGGGCGGCTCGCCCATGCCCTCCCACCAGATGTCGCCGTTGTCGGTCAGCGCCACGTTGGTGAAGACCGTGTTGCCGCGCTCGATGGTGCGCATCGCGTTCGGGTTGGTGTGCCAGTCCGTGCCCGGGGCCACGCCAAAGAAACCGGCCTCCGGGTTGACCGCGTACAGCCGACCGTCCTCACCGAACCGCATCCACGCGATGTCGTCGCCGAGCGTCTCGACCTTCCAGCCGGGGATCGTCGGCTCGAGCATGGCCAGGTTGGTCTTGCCGCACGCGCTGGGGAACGCCGCGGCGATGTAGTAGACCTTGTTCTCCGGCGAGATCAGCTTGAGGATCAGCATGTGCTCGGCCAGCCAGCCCTCGTCACGACCGATCACCGAGGCGATCCGCAGCGAGTAGCACTTCTTGCCCAGCAACGCGTTTCCGCCGTAGCCAGAGCCGTAGCTCCAGATCTCGCGGGTCTCCGGGAAGTGGCTGATGTACTTCGTCTCGTTCGCAGGCCACGCCACGTCCTGCTGGCCCTCATCCAGCGGCGCGCCAACGGAATGCAAGCAGGGCACGAAGTCGGCGTCATCACCGAACTTGGCCAACGCCTTCGAACCCATGCGCGTCATCACTCGCATGGACACGACGACGTACTCCGAGTCGGTGATCTCCACACCCAGCATGGGCTTCTCGGCCTCGAGCGGCCCCATGCAGAACGGGATCACGTACATGGTGCGACCACGCATGCAGCCCCGGTAGAGCTCGGTCATGGTGGCCTTCATCTCGGCCGGGTCCATCCAGTTGTTGGTCGGGCCCGCGTCATCCGGGTCGACCGAACAGATGAACGTCCGCTCCTCGACCCTGGCGACGTCGCCGGGATCCGAAGCGGCCCAGAACGAGTTGGGTTTTTGCTTCAGCGGGGTGAATGTGCCTGCGTCGACCAGTTTCTTGGTGAGCCGGTCCCACTCCTCGTCCGAACCGTCCGCCCACACCACGCGATCCGGCGTGGTCAGCTCAGCGACCTCATGCACCCACTCGAGAAGCCTTTGGTGCGTCGTCGGTGCGGAATCCAGACCTGGAATGGCCAGTGCGGTCATGTCGCCTCGTCTCCTGACTGGGGGATCACAAAGCCCGCGACGGACGCCGTTGTCTAGCTCGCGGGGACTTCGACGTCCTCACCAATGGCTTCGCCCACCCACCTGAGCAGATGGGCGTGCCGTGAAAAGGGATGAAGCGAGGTTAACCAGGTGGACGCCGGTTAAACGACAGCTGGCGTGTGGGTTGCCTCACCGGACCGATAAGGGGATCGATTCAGCACTCGAATGCGCACGTGTGCTTTCCCACATAACCACTGATGGACAGGAAATCTTTCGGATCAGCGGCGATGTCATGATCGGTTCAGCAAATCGGTTCAGACTCCGGCAGCAGGTTTGGCCACAATCCGTCACCCTTTCGCCGGGCTTTGACAAAAGCATTGTGGCGGCGCCGGTTTGTCCGGTTTCCTTGCGCCGCAAAGGTTTCAGTCGTTGAACGGCGGTCGGCCAGAAAATGCGTGAGCGGCCCGATCGTAGGTAATACGAACGGGCCGCTCTGGCTTTGAGGTCAGCTGCGCTGGCTGTCCGGAACGTAGTTGCCCTGCGAGTCGAGGTGCCCCTTCTCGACCTCGGCCCACTCGTCCTCGCCGGTGTGCTGCGAGATGGTCACGCTGCCATCGGATTCGATCACCGTCATCTGGTCGGCCTCGCCGTCCCCGTCGGCGTCGGTGAACGCGTAGACGTCGCCATCCTCGGACTGCACGACAGCCGTGTCGTTCTTGCCGTCGTGGTTCATGTCCACTGTGGCCGCTCCGGCGCTCATGTCCTCGGCCTCGTCCGGAACGTCCACAATGATGTCCCCGGCCGCCGACGCGGGCGCTCCCGCACCCGAGTTGGACGACTCCTGGCCGGTGGCTTCGCCGGTCTTCGGGTCGACTGGCACCCACTCGCCACTGGCTTCGTCGTACCGCGCGGCGCCCACGACGTTGCCGGCTTCGTCCAGCTGGACCGCGACGTCGGCGTCGCCGTCCTTGTCGGAGTCGGTGAACGCGACCTGGCCACCGTCGTCGGTGGTCACGATGGCGGTGTCGTTGGTGCCGTCTTTGTTGAGGTCGAACTCGGTGTCGAGCTCGTACTGCTCACCGTCGACGGTCACGGTCATCTCGTCGCCATGACCGCTGTTGGTGTTGTCCTGGTCGGCGTCTTCGTACACCGCTCCCCCTCGGGTGAAGTAGGTCTCGTGTCGCGGGTTGGACTCACGATAGGCCTCCATGGTTCCCGAAGCGGGTTGTCCACATCCCGTGAGGCCTGTGTGAACAATGTGACGATTGATGCACAGGCCTGGAGCTGGCTATCCACGAAGTTGTCCACATCCTGTGGATAGAACTGTGCACAGCCTGGGGACGAGACCGCATCGAGACCGTCTCGAAATCCAGTTGTCCACAACCACCCGAAACGAGGACCCTGGTCCGCGCGTCATTTAGAGACGAGGAACACACACAGGAGAGGTGGTGTCACAGATGATCGTCGCCGGACTGGCCATGATGGTGCTGGCACTGGCCGCCCTGTTGATGGTTGTTTTGACGTCGACAGACCCCGACCAGGAGCCCGCGAACAACACTGAGCCCGTCGCGCCCACGCGCGATGGGCTCCACTTAGCTGGGCAGGGTTATCGGTCCTAGGTTGCGCAGCCGGACACGGACGGGGCGCGACGCCTCGACGTAACAAACGAGGTTGGTGTAGCCGCGGGCCCAGGACTCCGCATTCGGCAGCCGCCACGCGGCTGAAATCTCTTTGTTGTCACCGTTGATGTACTTCGCCACCAACGCGGGGCACTTCTCGGCGGCGATCCTGTTCATCGCTTCGGTGCTCGGCATCGGCGATCCGGGTTTGCCGAGGCTGATCACGCCGGGAAGCGCCTCGCCCAGGTGCTGGCCGTCGCACGGGCCGCGGCGCACCCGTGCATCACGCGACGGCGAGGACACTGAGCACGTCTGGAACCGGTAAATGTCGTTGCTCAGCAACGCACCTTCGAGAGAACCGGTGCGGTGCAACGGTTTCTCGTCGGCACCGACTTCGGCCACAGTGCACAGCAGCCACCGTTCGCCCTTGGCCCACTGCTGGTCGTTCGGCCACAGCGGCATGGCCACCAGATTGGTCGCGTCCATGTCCTGCCCGCCCAAGTATTCGGCGAGTTTCTCGCGGCACGGCGGCATCGTCAGCGTCGCGGCGGTCGCCTCGTCCGGCATCGACGTCGCGGTGAGCTTGCCGGTGCTGACCACCTCGGCGTCGTGCGGCTCACCGCAGTCGACGACGATCGCGTTGCTGGTGTCCAGGCACTGCCCAGGCTTCGGTGGGTCGGCGCCGTACATGTTCGGGGGCACGGTGACGCGGCCTGTTGTGGTGGAGGTCGGCGCTGGTTCCGGGGAAGCGGCCGGGTCACAGGCGGCGATGCCGAGCAGGGCTGCGCATACGGCCAGCCCCCAAGCGATCCGCATGACGTGACCGTACCGGCCAGGATGCGTTCTGTGACGGCGTGAAGTCACGATTCGGATACTCCCGCCGGTTGGCTGGTTCCAGCCGTGATCAAGCACCGGGAAGGTAATGCATCTGGTGCCTTCTCACGTCTACGATCCGGCGAACGTACTGGCCTGACATGGAGTGAGGACATCGATGTCTGAGCAACCCGACAAAGCCGGGTACGGCCTGCGGTGGAACAACTGGAACCTGCTGCTGCTGGTTCCGCTGGTCATGCTGATCACACCGTTGATCAACTTCGATGGCCCGCACCTGTTCGGCATGCCGTTCTTCTACTGGTCGCAGTTCGCCTTCGTGATCGTCGGCGTGCTGTGCGTCTGGATCGTCTACGTCAAGACGAAGGACGAACCGGTGAGCCACAAGCCCGACCGGCTGAGCGTTGACGACCTCGACGAAGGGGACGCCAAGTGAGCAACCTGCAATGGACCGAGATCGTCATCTTCGCGTTCCTCTTCCTTGTCGTCACCGTCCTCGGGTTCGTGGCCGCGCGCTGGCAGGCCGGCAGCACGCTGGATCACCTTGACGAGTGGGGCCTCGGCGGCCGGAAGTTCGGCTCCTGGATCACGTGGTTCCTGGTCGGCGGTGACCTTTACACCGCTTACACGTTCGTCGCGGTGCCCGCGCTGGTGTTCGGCGCCGGCGCGATGGGCTTCTTCGCGTTGCCCTACACGGTGATCCTGTACCCGATCGTGTTCCTGCCGCTGCTGCGGATGTGGTCGGTGTCCCGCGTGCACGGTTACGTCACGCCCGCGGACTACGTGCGTGGCCGCTACGGCTCGCGCACGCTGGCGCTGCTGGTCGCGGTCACCGGCATCGTCGCGACGATGCCGTACATCGCGTTGCAGCTGGTCGGTCTGGAAGCAGTGCTGCGCACCATGGGCTTCAACGGCTCCGGCTTCCTCGGGCACCTGCCGCTGCTGATCGCGTTCGTCGTGCTGGCGGTCTACACCTACCAGTCCGGCCTGCGGGCGCCCGCGCTGATCGCGTTCGTCAAGGACATCCTGATCTACATCGTGATCCTGGTCGCGGTGTTCTACCTGCCGTCGAAACTCGGTGGCTGGGAGACGATCTTCAACACCGCCGAGGCGAAGTTCAACGCCACGCCGAGCCCCACGGACGGCGTCCTGCTCAGTCCGGCCAACCAGCTGCAGTACGCGACGCTGGCGCTCGGATCGGCGCTCGCGCTGTTCCTCTACCCGCACTCGCTGACCGGTGCGTTGGCATCGCGCGGACGGAACGTGATCAAGCGCAACATGGTCGCGCTGCCGGCGTACTCGCTGCTGCTCGGTCTGTTGGCACTGCTTGGTTTCGTGGCCATCCAGGCAGCGTCCAAGCCGATCACCAACCAGGCCACTGGGCGGCCGGACAGCAACACGATCGTGCCCGTGCTGTTCGACCAGCAGTTCCCGGCGTGGTTCACCGGTATCGCGTTCGCCGCGATCGGTATCGGCGCGCTGGTGCCCGCCGCGATCATGTCGATCGCCGCGGCGAACCTGTGGACCCGCAACGTCTACAAGGAGTACATCCGCAAGGACGCCAACCCGAAGCAGGAGGCCAAGCAGGCCAAACTCGCCTCGCTGATCGTGAAGTTCGGCGCGGTGCTGTTCATCCTGTTCATCGACCCGCAGTTCTCCATCGACCTGCAGCTGATCGGTGGCGTGATCATCCTGCAGACACTGCCCGCGGTGGCGATCTCGCTCTACACCAGGTGGTTCCACCGATGGGCGCTGGTCGCAGGCTGGGTGGTCGGCATGGTGGCCGGTTTCGCGATGCTCTACGAGATCCCGAACCCGGCCGCGGGCAAGGCACACTTCGGTGGCTCGGCGTTGTCGCTCGGCCAGTTGAGCATCTTCGGCTGGCACCCGTTCGCCGGCGTGAGCACCCAGATCTACGTCGGGTTCGTCGCGCTGATCGTCAACCTGGTCATCGCGATCGTGGTGACCTGGATCCTGCGGGCTCGCAACGTGCACAACGGCACCGACCAGACGCAGGACGCCGACTACCACGCGGACGAGGGTGACCCTCGGCTGAAGGAAGTCGCGGTCCACTGACGGCACGAATCGCCGGCCGGTCCGTCCATTATGGATGGATCGGCCGGTGTGTTTCACGGGCTGGCGTTCTGCAATTCCGCGATCGCCTTCGCGGCGAAATCACGGGCCGGTTTGCAGGGCGCGAGTTTCGGGTCGGCGGCCTGCTGGCGGTAGACGATCAGCAAGACCTGCTCCGGCGCCACGTCGAGCGCGACGCGGCAGGAGGCGATGCCATCGCTACCGGCACCGATCAATTGGATCGCCGGGAACTTGTCGATACCGAGCCATCTCACCGTGTCGCCGTCGACGGCGTCGGAGTAGCGCCGTAAACCGCCGTCGATCCGGGGGAAGATTAGGATTTCCGCCGTACCGTTCTCGGTCATCAGGTGACAGCCCGCAGAGGTTCGGTCAGCTTTCAACGCGGCGCACACGTCCCTGTTCTGCAAAGGGATGTCGGTTGGTCGCTCGAGTGGCGACATGGGTAAGTCCCAGTGATCGTTGACCGCGCCGCAGCCCGCGAGCAACCCAGTGGCAAGCACTACCGAACCGATGCCGGTGCAGGCGCGACCAGGCACGCCAGGCCTCCTCGAGATGACGAATTTCCCAGGTGACCACCAAACCACTGATCGGCTGGTTCGTCGATGCTGCGTTCGTGTGTGATTTGTTCGACTGGTTGGCGCTAATTGCGTTGCGCGTAATTTCGACTACTGGTCGTAAAGTTCCTTGCGCCAGGTTTCCGCCCGCTGACCTGGGGCGAACGCGTCGTGATGCTCGGATGCGACCATCGTGAAACCGCGCTGTTGGTATATCCGGCGAGCCGCCGTCAGCACGTTCACTGTCCACAGTTCAATTGTTCGGTAGCCGACCGAAGTCGCGAACCGGAGGCACTCGTCGACCAATCGGCCGCCGACACCCATACCGCGAGCACTTGGTTCAACCAGAAGTAACCGAAGCTTCGCGGTGGTGTTGTCCTGGCGAGTGCAGAACACGCTACCGACCCGTTCGCCATTGATTTCCGCAATCCAACCCGCTTCTTGTGCGGGATCGTGACTCTCCGCGTAGTCGGCGATGATCCGCGCGACAAGTGCTTCGTACGGCCTGCCCCACTGATACTCCTGTGCGTAGAGCGCGCCATTGCGCTCGACGACCCAACCGAGATCGCCGGGTCCCGGCGGTCGCAGAACGATTGTGTTGTCCTGACGGGACTTGCCGAGCCGTTGGCGGATCGTGTCCATGGCCGCCACGAGTTTTCGCTCATCCTCTTCACCGAGCGGGGCGAGCAACTCGCGCACTTGGGCGTCGGATCGTTCGTTGAGCATCTTCATCGTCGTACGGCCTGATTCGGTCAGACCCACAACCTGGCGCCGCGCGTCGGTCACCGACTTGCCCCGGCAGACCAGACCGTCGCTCTCAAACCGTGCCAGCAGCCGGGAAAGATACCCGGCATCCAGGCCGAGCTCCCGGCGCAAGGCTGTGACCTCGGTGTTGTCGCGTTGGCTCAGTTCGAAGAGCACGCGCGACTCGGTCAACGAGTACGGCGTATCCATCAGTCCTTCGGCCAGAACGCCGAGAACCTGGGTGTAGAAGCGGTTGAACTGCCGGACTGACTGGACGCGCGCGTCGGATACCAAGTTGACCACCTCAACGAATCCTTTGACTGAGTCAAAGGTATCGCGATGGTCAAGCCCCGATGACCAGCGCGGCCGCGCCCACCAGGCCCGCGTGACTGCCTAACTGGGCGGAAACCACCCGCAACGTGTTGACGTACGACAACTTCGAGTAGTCGGCCAACGCCTGACGCACCGGATCCAAGAGCAGGTCACCGGCCTGAGCGATGCCGCCGCCGATCACCGCGAGGTCCAAATCGCACAACGCGGCTGCGGCCGCGATCCCCATGCCGACGGCCCGGCCGGCCCGGTCGAACGCGGCCAAGGCGATGTCGTCACCAGCCAGTGCTGAAGCCGCGAGATGGGCGGCGTCGCCGTTGTCGGGCGCGCGCCATCCTTGCTGCCGTGCCCATCGCACGAGGTGTGGGCCGCCTGCGACGGTTTCCACGCACCCGCGGCCGCCGCAAGTGCATGGCAGCCCGTTGGGTTCGACCACGATGTGGCCGATATGACCGGCGTTTCCGGTGCGTCCGCCGTAGGGCTTGCCTTGCAGCACGAGCCCACCGCCGACACCGGTCGAAACGACCAGGCCGACGAGGAAGTCAGCGCCTTTCCCCGCGCCCGTCCAGTGTTCGCCGAGCGCCATGCAAACGCCGTCGCCTGCGAGGTGCACCGGAGCGTCGAAAGCCTGGTGCAGTCGACTGGCCAGCGGAAAGTCGTCCCAGCACGGCACGTTGATCGGGTTGACCGTGCCTTCGGCGGAGTTCACCGGGCCCGCGCACGCCACGCCAACGCCGTTGATCGTCCGGCCATCGAGGACTTCCGCCGAAACATCGAGCACGGCCTGCCAGGCGTGCATCGGATCGTGCACCGGAGTCGGCCGGGTCGCGTGGGCAAGGACTTCACCGTGGTCGTCGACGACGCCCGCAGCGATCTTGGTCCCGCCGATGTCCAGCGCCAGCACCGTCATACCCACGAGGGACACCCTAACGAGGGACGTTTAGGCCTCATCCTCGCTGGCCGTGTCCACCTTTGCGGCACCCCGAGTTGCACTTTCGAGCACAGTGTGTCCACCGTTCCAGCACACCGTGTCCACCGTTCCAGCACACCGTGTCCACCGTTCCAGCACACCGTGTCCACCGTTCCAGCACAGTGTGTTCGCCTGTGGCGCACGGTGTGTTCGGCGCTGTCGCATCGGGCTATCGCAGGTTTCGGGGCGTGCCGGAGGATCTACCGCGTGTCCGCCCCACCTGCACGGTGAGTCAAACTGCTCGACTCGCTTCCAGCTTGGTTTTCTTTCGCTTTGCGCCGCTCGCGTTCAACTCACCATGCCGGAGCGGCAGACACGCGCGGTACCCGTCACCGACTTCGCTCGCTCGCTTCGCTCGCTGCGGCGTCGTTGTTACCCGGGTATTGGAAGACCCCGGGATGCTGCCAGGTCGGGGGTCCGCCAGCATCTCGGGGTCATTGGGAACATCGCCGGTCTGGACCAAGTCGTTACCGACTTTCCGGATGTGTTCCACGTCACTCTTTCGAGCGTACTTTTCTATCTTTTGGTTGATGGCCGATCACTCTGAGTGGGTGTCGACCCGCGAAGTCAGCGGAGGTTGCCCTGCTGCTGCGCGATCATGATCAGTTCGTGGCGCATCGCCGGCGTGGCGGCGTGGTCGATGGCCCGGTTGACCGCCCGCCGGGTACGAGCCTCGGCGCGGCGGGCACGAATCTTGGCGGTGATGTTCACAGGTACTGCACCCCTCGGGTTGTGTCTCGGTTGGTCTGTACCTATTATGCGCGCCCGCTCGCGGAGATGCACCCGATTATCCGGTGACATGAGGCACACGCCGATGATTCGTCGGTCAAAGTGGGTATCTCGCCGGACATGTCCTCCTATCTGACTGTCTACCTGTTGTTCTAGATTCCGTTAGACGTCACTCGTCACGCCCCAGCAGGAACCGGCCGAAGTGCGGCACGGTGAAGGCGATCCGGCCGCGTTCGGCGGAGTACACCAAGCCCTTCTTGATCAAGCTGTCCCGCGCGGGCGACAGCGACGAGGGCTTGCGGCCCAGGAAAACGGCGATATCCGCGGTGCTGGTGCCCTCGTCGCGGCCCTCAGTCAGCTCGGCCATCGCCCGCAGGTACTCCCGCTCGGCAGGCGTCGCGCGCTCGTAGCGCGAGCCGAAGAAGCCGACCGCCAGCTCGGCTTCAGCCTCCGGAGCCGCCACCTTCACGTCTTCTTCGGTGATCGGATCGCTCGGCGCGGCATCCCACGCGGCCTTGCCGTAGGCCTGGATGAAGTACGGATAACCGCCGGACGCCTCGAACAACGCGGTCAACGCGTCGGACGTGATGTCGGCTTCCTCGCGAGTGACCGGCGCGAGGATCGCCTGGTGGGCGTCCTCCTTGTCCAGGCGGTCGATCCGGACGTAACGGAACAGCCGCTCGGAGTACGACTTGCTGGCTGACAACACGGCAGGCAGATGCGGCAGTCCGGCGCCCACGACCACCAAGGGCGCCTGGTTCTGGGACAACTCGTGGCAGGCCGCGCACAACGCGGACACGTCGTCCGGCAACAGGTCCTGCATTTCGTCGATCAGCAGCGCGACCCCGGTGCCGACGTCCTGAGCCAGCTCGGCGACGTCAGTGAACAGCTCCACCAGGTCGATCTCGATGTCCCCGGAGTCCGCGCGGCCGTTTGCCGCGGGCACGTCGATGCCCGGTTGCCAGCGGTCGCGCAACTTGGCGTCCGAAGGCGTGGCCCTCAGCGCGAACGCCTTGAGCACGCCCAGCACGTACTCGACGCGGTCCGGCGCACGATGCCGTACGGCGAGATCCCGCACTGCCCGGTGCAACGCCGCGGACAGCGGTCGTCGCAGGTCAGCGTCCGGCCGGGCCTCGACTTTGCCCGCGCCCCAGCCACGTTTCACCGCCATCGACCGCAGTTCGCCGAGCAACACGGTCTTGCCGACGCCACGCAGACCGGTCAGCACGAGGCTGCGTTCCGGGCGCCCGCGCGCGACCCGTTCCAGCACGACCTCGAATGCGGCGACTTCCTTGTCCCGACCGGCGAGCTCGGGTGGGCGCTGCCCCGCGCCAGGGGCGAACGGGTTGCGTACCGGGTCCATCATCGGAAGGTATCGACCTGTCTAGCGTCCATCCGATATTCCCGGATACATCCGTACGGCGTGTCGTTCATCAGGACGTCTACGGCAATCTAGTTCTGATCCTAGAAAGCCGTAGACAACGCTACTTCTCCAAGATGGCGACGACGCCCTGCCCACCTGCGGCGCAGATCGAGATGAGCCCACGGCCCGAACCGCGCTCGTGCAGGAGCTTGGCCAAGGTCGCGACAATCCGGCCGCCGGTCGCGGCGAACGGGTGTCCGGCCGCCAGAGACGAGCCGTTGACGTTGAGCTTGCTCCGGTCGATCGTGCCGGGCGGCTCGTCCAACCCGAGCCGTTCCTTGGCGAACGCCGGGTCTTCCCAGGCCTTGAGCGTCGCGAGCACCTGGGACGCGAACGCCTCGTGGATCTCGTAGAAGTCGAAGTCCTGCAAGGAAATTCCAGCACGGGCGAGCATCCGCGGCACCGCGTACGCCGGGGCCATCAGCAGACCTTCGCCGCCGTGCACGTAATCGACGGCCGCGGTCTCCGAGAAAGTCAGATACGCCAACACAGGCAGCCGATGCGCCTTGGCCCACTGGTCGTTGGCGAGAAGAACAGTGGAAGCGCCGTCGGTCAACGGAGTCGAGTTGCCCGCGGTCATCGTTCCGTCGGCGCCACCGAAGGTCGGCTTCAGCTTCGCGAGCTTCTCGACCGACGAATCCGGGCGCAGGTTCTGGTCGCGCTGCAGCCCTAGATAAGGCGTCACGAGATCGTCGAAGAACCCACGCTCGTAGGCGGCGGCCAGGTTGCGGTGGCTCGCGGCGGCGAGTTCGTCCTGGTCGGCACGCTCGATTCCCCACTCTTTCGCGGTGATCGCCGCGTGATCGCCCATGGACAGGCCGGTGCGCGGCTCGGCGTTGCGGGGAATGTCCGGGACGATGTGGTTGGGCCGCAGCTTGGCCAGCAGCCTCAGTCGCCCGCCAATGCTCTTGGTCCTGTTGAGCTGCAACAGGATCGCGCGCAGATCCTCGTGCACGCCGATTGGTGCGTCGCTGGTGGTGTCCACGCCGCCCGCGATGCCCGCGTCGATCTGGCCGAGCGCGATCTTGTTCGCCACCTGGATGATCGCCTGCAGTCCGGTGCCGCAGGCCTGCTGGATGTCGTACGCCGGAGTCTGCGGGGAAAGCCTGCTGCCGAGCACGGATTCACGCGCCAGGTTGAAGTCGCGGCTGTGCTTGAGCACCGCGCCCGCGGCGACCTCGCCGAGCCGCTCGTCCTGCAGCGCGAAGCGGCTGCCCAGGCCGTCCAGCGCCGCGGTGAACATGTCCTGGTTCGACGCGGTGGCGTACGGGCCGTTCGATCGGGCGAACGGGATCCGGTTTCCGCCGATGATCGCGACCCGCTTCAAGCCTCTTGGCGCCATGTGGCCCTCCCGAATCGGTGGTACTGGCCATCCTAACCTACTCGCAAGTAGTATTACCGCGAGTAGGGAGGCGCGACGATGACCGATGGCTACCAGCGATTCGCCCGATCCGGCCCGGGAAAGTTCCTGGTCAAGCGGCTCGGGCTGCCCAACCCGGTGCCCTTGCGACGTTACCGGCCAGACCAGCCCGCACTACCCGGTCCGGCCGTTGTCGGTGCGGCCAAAGGCGGTCGTGTCGAGGAACAAATCCGCAAGATCCTCGGCAGCTCGGGTGTCGAGGTCGTTGACACGACCGAGCGGCCCGGTGCGCTGGTCTTCGATGCGACCGGAATCGACAGCGTGGACCGGCTGCGTGAGCTCTACGACTTCTTCCACCCGCGGATCCGCAACATCGCCGCATCCGGCCGAGTGGTCGTCATCGGCACAACACCGGACGGCTCAAAGGAGTCGATCGCACAGCGCGCACTGGAAGGCTTCACGCGCTCGGTCGGCAAGGAACTCAAACGCGGCGCAACGGCACAGCTCGTCTACACATCCGGCGACGCCGACATCGAGTCGACGCTGCGATTCCTGCTGTCAGCGAAGTCCGCTTACGTCGACGCCCAGGTCATCCGGATCGGCGACGGCGCTGGCACGCGCCCGGAGAACTGGCTGACCCCGTTGGCAGGCAAGGTCGCCCTGGTCACGGGTGCATCCCGCGGCATCGGCGCGTCCATCGCGGAGGTTCTTTCGCGGGATGGCGCCCACGTTGTCGCGTTGGACATTCCCGCACAAGGCGAAGAGCTGTCCGCAGTAGCGAACCGGGTCGGCGGCTCAGCGTTGCAACTCGACATCACGGCGCCCGAAGCGCCCGCACAGCTCGTCGACTACTTCCGCGCCAGGCACGGCGGCGTCGACATCGTCGTGCACAACGCCGGAATCACCCGCGACAAGACGTTGGCCAAGATGACCGAAGCCCAGTGGGACGCGGTGCTGTCGGTGAACCTGGCAGCCCAGCTGCGGATCAACGATGCCCTGCTGGACGGAACATTGCGCACCGGCGGACGGATCATCGGCGTCTCGTCGATCGGTGGAATCGCGGGCAACGTAGGCCAAACCAACTACGGCACCAGCAAAGCCGGAGTCATAGGCATGGTCAACGCCTACGCACCCCTGCTCGCCGCACAAGGCGGAACGATCAACGCGGTCGCGCCCGGCTTCATCGAGACCCAGATGACGGCGGCGATGCCGCTGACGATCCGTGAAGCAGGACGGCGAATGAACAGCATGTCCCAAGGCGGCCTGCCCATCGACGTCGCCGAAACCATTGCGTGGTACGCGAATCCCGCATCCGGCGGCGTGAACGGCAACGTCGTGCGGGTCTGCGGCCAAAGCCTGCTGGGAGCCTGACATGCCGATCACCCACACCCACGAACTGGACTCAACCCCGAACCTGACGGTGTTGTTCGGCAAAGCAGTGCTGACCGGCTTCACCCGCCATGGTTCCGCCTTGCCGTCCACTGTGTACAGCCGATCTCCGGTTGCCGTGGATCCTGGGCACTTGTCGGCATACGCGAAGGTATGCGGTTTCCGACTGACAGATCAGTTGCCCATCACATATCCGCATGTCCTCGGCTTCCCATTGCAAGTGAAGCTGATGACCGACAACGACTTCCCGTTCCCCCTGGTCGGCTCGGTGCACATCGCCAACCGCATCACCCAACTCCGCCCCCTGTACACAACCGATGCGTTGCGGTTGCAGGTGCACGTCGAGAACCTGCGTGAACACCCCAAGGGCCACCAGTTCGACATGATCACCTCGGTCTCGGTAGGCGACTCAGTGGCGTGGCACAGCACCAGCACTTATCTGCGCCGCACCGGTTCTGGCGGTTCTGGCGGTTCGTCCGAGGTTGTTGTCCGGCAGCCCCGCGCCGTGTGGAGGGTCCCCGATGACATTGGCCGCCGCTATGCCGATGTGTCAGGCGACCGCAACCCGATCCACCTGCACCCGTTGACCGCCAAGCTTTTCGGCTTCCCGCGCGCCATCGCCCACGGCATGTGGACGAAGGCTCGGTGCCTGGCAGCTTTCGAGGGCCGCTTGCCGGAGGCTTACACCGTCGACGTGAAGTTCAAGCTCCCGGTGCTGTTGCCCGCCAAGGTCGGCTTCGCCACCAACCACGCGGAAGAAACCTGGACCTTCGACCTGTTCGACGCCCGCACCGGAAAACCGCACATCACAGGCGAGATCACTGGCTAGGTGTCCAGACCTCGCCTTCGACCAGGTCTCCGAAGCCCATCCACACCAGGTTCATCAGCCACGAAGCCACGGTCCGGGTGGGCACGGCGGGGTGGTCGAGCCACCAGTCGGCGAGTGACTCGCCTGCGCCGACCAAAGCTGCGGCCATTGCCTCGGTGCTCTTCTGGGCGTGTTCGTCCACGCCTTTCTTGGTCGCGGCACCCACCAGAAGTGCGTCCACCAGGGTGATCGCCCGCGACCGCATAGCGAGAACTTCTTCGCTGAACGGGCCGCCCTGGGAAATCACCTGCCGGTGCAGCACCCGCCAACTCTGCTTGTTCGCCCCGACGAACTCGAAGAACGACCGCAGGCCCATCCACAGTTGCATGTCGGGCGCCAGGTCGACGTCCACTCCGCCGGCGATGGCTTCCATCAGCAGGCCGGCTTCGCGGCGGATACATGCCGCGAACAGGTCTTCCTTCGAGCCGAGGTAGGCGTAGATCATCGGCTTTGAGACGCCTGCGACCTCGCTGACCTCGTCCATCGAGGCTTCGTGGTATCCGTGCTCGGAGAACACGCGGACGGCCGCGTCCAGGATCTGTCGTTCCCGGACTTCCCGTGGGAGCCGCTTGACTCGCCTGTCCTCCACACTCACCGCATCCACCCCTCGATGTGTTTGAGATTGCCATCGTAACTACCCGACCGTATTCTTACTCGCGAGTAGGTAAGAGGAGGAGCTCATGCCCGACCTCAGCGTCGAGGCCATCAGCCGGCTCAGCCCGAGCGAGCTGGTCACGCTGATCGACTCGCTCGACCCCACCACCGAGGGCCTCGCCGATGTCGACATCGACGCGATCGCTCGCAACATCGACCCGGCCAGGCTCACTGGCGACGAGTTCGTCCGCCTGATCAGCGGGTTGCAGCGGCTGTCCAGCGTCAGCATCGACCTCGCCAAGATGGGGCCGCGGACGTTCGCCAAACTCATCGCGGGCGCGTCGAAGGAGCAGCTCGAGGAGGTGCTCGCTCGGCCTGAACTGCGCAAACTCATCCTCGGCGAGATCTTCCGGCGGATGACCACGCACCTGAAGCAGGACAAGGCCAAAGATGTCGAAGCCGTCGTGCATTGGCGGTTCGACGGGGGCACCGGCGAGGACGGGTACGACCGCTACGAGACCGTCATCTCCAACGGCACGTGCACGATCAACCGGGAGATGACCAAGGAAAGCCGGGTCACCATCACCATGCCGCCGCAGGACTTCCTCCGGCTGATCACGTCGAACGCCTCGGCCCCCGTCCTGTTCATGATGGGCAAGCTCAAGCTGCGCGGCGATCTGCCGTTCGCCGCGGGCATGCTGCACATGTTCGATCTGCCGAAGCCTTGAACCGCTGGAACCGCCTGCCGGACACCAGCGCGTTCGACGAGTTCGCGCGGTCGATCGACCTTGCGAAGCTGGACGAGGACCAGTTCGTCCGGCTGATCGAGACCATGGACATGCTCGGCAAGGCGGGCACAGGCATTGACCTCGCAAAACTGAGCACGAGTACGTTCGTCTGGATCATCGAACGGGCTTCGTCCGCCCAACTCGACGCCTTGATGGCGCACGACAATCTCCGGACGGTCGTGCTGAGCGAGATCTTCGCGCGGATGGGCAGGCATCTGCGGGACAACGCTCCGGATGCCGTGGTGCACTGGCGTTTCACCGGCGGTTGCGAGACGGGCGGCTACGACCGGTACCAGACCGTCATCGAGAAAGGCCGGTGCACGTCAGGGATCGTGCAGGACCGCGACCCACGCGCGACGGTCACGATCACGCCGGCCGACTTTCTCAAAGTGGCGACGGGCAACGCGTCGGCGCCGCTGCTGTTCATCCGTGGCCGCGTGAAGGTCAAGGGCGACATTCCGTTCATCGCGAACTTCCCGGGCCACTTCGACCTATCGAGTCCTTGAGCACCGCGACCGCTTCGGACACCGAACTGTCCGCCAGGTTGCCGTAGCCAAGCACCAGCGCCGGGTCGCCTGGCCTGGACCGGTACGCGTCGAGGCTGACGAGCTTCAAGCCCTGCGCAGCCGCCCGGTGTACGACCTCGTCGGCCGGAGAATCCAAGTGCAGCAACAGGTGCAGCCCAGCGGCAGCACCTGAGACGTCAAGCGGGCCCAACGCGTCGAGCAGCGCATCGCGGCGTGTGCGGTAACGCAGCCGGGCCGCGCGCAGGTACCGGTGATACCAGCCCTTCTCGATGAAAGTGGCCAGTGCCAACTGGTCGATGACCGATGGCGACGGCATCGGGACGGTCCATTGTGGAGGAACGACACACCAGCCGATGCCCAAAGCAGGACTCAACGTCTTGCTGACCGACCCGAGCAGCACGACTCGCCGTGGATCCATACCTTGCACGGTTCCAATGGGCTTACGGTCGTAGCGGAACTCGGCGTCGTAGTCGTCTTCGAGAATCAGACCGTCGACATCGCGGGCCCACGACAGCAACGCGGCACGCCTCTCCGGCGTGAGCACGACACCGGACGGGAACTGGTGCGCGGGCGTGACGACGACCGCGCGCACACCATCGGGAATTCGGTCGACACACAGGCCATTCGAGTCCACCGGCACCGGGACGACCTCGAGCCCAGCGTCCTCGGCCGCCTGCCACACCCGAGTCCACCCCGGTTCTTCCACGGCGATCCGCGTGATGCCTGCCGCGTGCAGCGCGCGACCGACCAAGGTGACGCCGTGGCACACGCCGGAGCAGATCAACACATCGTCGGTGACCGCGCCCCGGGTTCGACGCAAGTACTCAGCCAGAACCGTGCGCAACCGCGGATGTCCGCCCGCGACCGGCACACCCAGGTCGGTGTGCGGTGCTGTGGACAACGCGTCGCGGACCGCGTCCGCCCAGCGCCTTCGTGGGAAATTGCGCAGGTCCGGCAGGCCGGGCGCGAGGTCGTACCGCGGCGGTGTGGGCTCCTGCCGGCGTGGCACGGGTTTCCAGATTTCGTCCGCCCAGCAGTGCACGCGGGTCGCCGACCCGGTCCTGGCCTCGAGGTATCCCTCGGCGACCAATTGTGCGTACGCCTGTGTGACGACCCATCGTGAGCACTGCAGATCTCCGGCCAGTTTGCGGCTCGGCGGCAGTGTCGCGCCCTTCTTCAGCACGCCCTCACGGATCGCGGTGCGCAGCGCGCGGGCGAGCTGGTCGTGCTGTGCGCCCGAGCCGGACATGTCCAGCAGGACGTCCCACCCCAAATTGGTCTGCGATCTGCTCACAGAAGTGGACTGTAGTGCCGGACCGATCGCTCATAGGCTCGAAATATGAAGAGAGTCCAACTCGGTGATCACACAGTCAGCCAGGTTTCGCTTGGCTGCATGCTGATGGGAACGCTTACCGACGAGCCTACCTCCGCGCGCATTCTCGACGCCTTCATCGACGCGGGCGGCGACTTCCTGGACACGGCCGACTGCTACGCGTGGTGGACGGGCCCGCAAGCCCGGGGCGGGGAGAGCGAGGCAGCGCTTGGTGAGCTGCTGAAAGGCAAGCGGGACAAGGTCTTTCTGGCGACCAAGGTCTCCGCGGCGATCACGGACCTCGATGCCGCACGCAAAGCACCCAGCGCGGAGCCGTACTACGAAGGCGCCAGCGCCGAGGTGATCAGGCGCGGTATCGACGGGAGCCTGCGTCGGCTGCAGACCGACCACGTCGACCTGTACTACATCCACGTCGACGACATGGCGACGCCGTTGGAGGAGACGCTGCAAGCGCTCGACGACGTTGTGCGGGCGGGCAAAGTCCGGTACATCGGTTGGAGCAACGTCTGGACGTGGCGTCTTGAGCAGATACGGGCTCTGTGCCGGGAGAACGGCTGGACGCTGCCCATTGTTGTGCAGCAACAGTATTCGTATCTGCCGCCGCGCACGGGCGCGCGCAACGTCGCTGGGCCGGACATGATCGCCTGGTTGCAGCGCAACCCGGATGTCACGTTGGCCGCGTACTCGCCGATCCTGTCCGGCGTCTACGAAGGCCGTACTGACAAAGCCCGGATTTACCAGCAGTACGAGGGCCCGGAAACCGAGGCGCGGCTGGCGGCCGTCGCCAAGGTCGCACAGGAGCTGGGCGTGACCAGCAGCCAGGTCGTGCTGGCGTGGCTGCAGCAGTCCTCGAAGCAGGTCGTGCCGATCATCGGGCCACGCACGTGGGAGCACTACGAGTCGTACGCGCCCGCGTTCGAGCTTGAGCTCTCGCCGGACCACATGGCGGTGCTGGATCAGTAGCGTTCGGCGTAGCGACTGGGGGTTTCGCCGAACATTCTCGTGAAGTCCCTGCTGAAATGGGCCTGGTCGGCGTATCCGAGATCGGCCGCGAGACCCGCCCAATCGATCTTGGCGCCCTTGGCCATCTGCTCGGTCACCTCGTGCAGCCGGTAGCGCCGGATCACCCACTTCGGCCCGACACCGACGTGTTCGGTGAACAACCGCTGCAACTGCCGCACGGTCGTGTCGAATTCCTTGGCCAGCACGTCCACTCGCACGATTTCGGGCGCCGTCGTGATCCGTTCGACGACCTGCGCGGCCAGCTCTGCCTTGGGATCCGGTTCAGGCAGGTTGGCCCGCAGGAAGTCCTCGACCTCGGCAACCGCGTAGCGAACGGGCATCCCGGTGAAGACCTCACCTGCCGGGATGACCCGGTCGGTGATCGTCGAAACCGCTCGACCGAGGAAAGGCCGGAACATCCCCGGCCGGAACGCTATCCCGAACACGCTTTTGCGGCCGTCGAGCACTTGGAACACGTGCCCGCTCGACACGCCGTTGAGGTTCGCCGAGTCCTCATGGAACGTCAGGTGCACGTTCGGATACGGCACGATCAGCTGGCGGTAGGGCTGCTCGTAATCCCATTCGACCATCCAGTACCGCGCGACATAAGGAGCCAGATCGGGCGCGGGTTCGGTGAACGTGTGGCTCTGGAACTTCTGCCACGCCAGCTCACGCGGGTCCCTGCTCATCTGTCGCCTTTGTTCAATACACGTGGTCGCAGTCCACCCTACGGTGGTCCGCATGTCTCCAGACCAGCTCTTCCCCTACGCCACCGGACCCGTGATCGACGTCGTCAACGGGATCAAGCCGGACCAGCTCGGCGAGCAGACGCCGTGCGCCGATTTCGACGTCAGCAGACTGCTCAACCACCTGCTGTACTGGGGCCCGTCACTGGAAGGCGCCGCACGCAAGGAAACCGTGCCGCCACCGGTCACCCCGGAGTCCGAAGTGGACATCCCAGCGGACTGGCAACCGAAGCTGGTCGCGCAGCTGGAGAAGCTCACCGAGTCCTGGCGTGACCCGGCAGCGTGGGAGGGCACCACGCACATGGGTGGTCCGACGGAGCTGCCTGCCGCAATGGTCGGCGGCATGGTCACCGGCGAGATCGTCGTGCACGGCAGCGACCTGGCCCGGGCGACCGGCCAAGCGCTTGAGTTCGACGAGAACCTGCTCGCCTACGTGCACAAGGAAGTCGAGTCCGGCGCGGAATGGGGCCGCGACATGGGCGTCTACGGGCCGGAAGTACCCGTACCCGCGGACGCCCCACTGCTGCACCGGATCCTCGGCCTCACCGGCAGGAACCCCTCGTGAGTGTTTTGGCCGGTTCTAACCGGCCAAAACACTCACGAGGGTCTAGCTGCTAGTACGTGATCGCGATGCTCGGATCGGCAAGCAGTGACCCGACGTCCGCGAGGAACTCGGAGCCCTGCTGACCGTCGATCACCCGGTGGTCGAAGCTCAGCGACAGCTGGCAGATCTTGCGCGGCACGATCTGTCCGTCGACCACCCATGGCATGTCGCGGATCGTGCCGAGAGCCAGGATCGCCGACTCACCCGGGTTGATGATCGGCGTGCCGGTGTCCACTCCGAACACACCGATGTTGGTGATGGTGAACGTGCCGTTCGCCATCTCCGCCGGCGTGGTCTTGCCGTCACGGGCCTTGACCGTCAACGCCTCCAACGCCTCGGCCAGCTCACGCAAGGAAAGCTGGTCGGCGTCGTGGATCTTGGGCACGACCAGGCCACGCGGGGTGGCCGCGGCGATCCCCAAGTGCACATAGGACTTGTAGACGATCTCGTCGCCGTCCCACACCGCGTTGATGTCCGGCGTGCGCTTCATCGCCAGCAACACCGCCTTGGCGGCGAACGTCAGCGGCGTCAGCTTCACGTCCCGGAACTGCGGGTGGTTCTTCAGTTTCGCCCGCAGTTCCATCATCGGCGTGACGTCGACGGTCATGAACTCGGTGACGTGTGGTGCGGTGAACGCGCTGTCCACCATGGCTTTCGCGGTCGCCTTGCGGACGCCACGAACCGGCACCCGACGCTCACGCTCGCCTGTGGACACGGGTTTCGGTGCCGCCACGGGTGCCGCGGCTCGTTCCACGTCATCGCGCGTGATGACCTGGCCTTCGACGGCCAGGGAACGCAGGTCGACACCGAGGTCCTTGGCCAGCTTGCGCACCGGCGGCTTGGCCAACGGCACGTAGCCACCTGCTGGGACCGGCACGGGTTCCGGCTCTGGCTCGGGTTCGACGACCACCGGAGCCGGTGCGGGCGTGGATCCCTTGCGGGCACGGCGTTTCGCCGAACCGGTCTTCGGGCCGTAACCGACCAGGCTCTGGATCCGGCCGTCGGCGCTCTCCTCACCGATCTTGGTTCCGCCGGTCCCGTTGTCCGACGAGGGCTTCTCAGGACCGTCCGGGTCGATGTCGAAGACGATGATCGGGGTGCCGACCGCGACCGTTTCGCCCGGCTGGGCGAGCAGTTCGGTGACCACGCCTTCGTACGGCGCGGGCAGCTCCACGGCGGCCTTCGAGGTCTCGATCTCCACGAAGATGTCGTTGACCTTGACCTTCGAGCCCGGCTGCACGTGCCAGGTCAGGATCTCCGCCTCGACCAGGCCTTCGCCGACGTCTGGAAGCGGGAAGTGCTTGTAGTCAGGCACGGCTCACCACGCCAGCGATCGGTCGACGGCGTCGAGCACGCGGTCGAGGTCGGGGAGATACTCCTCC
This sequence comes from Rhodococcus rhodnii, assembly GCA_000720375.1. Classification (GTDB taxonomy): domain Bacteria; phylum Actinomycetota; class Actinomycetes; order Mycobacteriales; family Pseudonocardiaceae; genus Kibdelosporangium. The sequence continues at coordinate 165,903 of JOAA01000011.1, forward strand.
TCCACCTTCGACGGCGGGTACGGCGTGTCGAATCCGGTCACTTTGAGCACGGGGGCTTCCAACGAGTAGAAGCACTCACGCTGCACGCGGTCGGCGATCTCGGACGCGATCGACACCTCGCCCGGCGCCTCGCTGACCACGACGAGGTGTCCGGTGCGGCGCACCGACTCGAACACCGGGTCCAGGTCGAGCGGCGACAACGTGCGCAGGTCGATGACCTCGAGCTCGTGGCCGTCCTCCGCGGCCGCGTTCGCCGCGTCCAGACAGGTCTTCACCATCGGGCCATAGGCCGCGAGCGTCGCGGTCGAACCCTGGCGGACCACCCGCGAACGCCACAACGGGTACGGCGTCGCGTCGAAGTCGATCTCGGCTTTCTCGTGGTAGCGCCGCTTCGGCTCGAAGAACAGCACCGGGTCGTCGGAATCGATGGCCTGCTGGATCATCCAGTAGGCGTCGACCGGGTTCGAGCAGGAAACGACCTTCACCCCGGGCAGGTGCGCGAACAGCGACTCCGGCGACTCGGAGTGGTGCTCGACCGCGCCGACACCGCCGCCGAACGGAACGCGGATCACCAGCGGCACCTTGAGCATGCCCTGCGTGCGGTAGTGCAGCTTGGCGACCTGGCTGTTGATCTGGTCGAACGCCGGGAAGATGAAGCCTTCGAACTGGATCTCGCACACCGGCCGGAAGCCGCGTACGGCCAGGCCGACCGCGGTGCCGACGATGCCCGACTCGGCCAGCGGGGTGTCCAGCACCCGGTGCTCGCCGAAGTCCTTCTGCAGGCCGTCGGTGATCCGGTAGACGCCGCCCATCTTGCCGACGTCCTCGCCCATCACGATCACCTTGGGGTCGCGCTCCATCGCGGCGCGCAGGCCCATGTTGATGGCCTTGCCCATGGTCAGTTTCGTGGGTGCCGCGGCAGCGGCCGTCTTCGGATCCATCACTGGTGCCGCCATTTCAGTGCGCACCCCCCTCGAAACCGGCCAGGTACTCCAGGTATTCGTCGCGTTCCCGCTCCAGCAGCGGGTTTCCGCCCGCGTAGACCTTGGAGAAGATCCGCTCGGCAGGCGGGTCGGGCATGTTGAAGCAGTACGCCCGCAGCTCGGACGCCAACTGGTCGGCCTCGAGCTGCACCTCGTCGAAGAACTCCGGCTCGGCCATGCCGCTGCGGACCAGGTGCACGCGAACGCGCTCGATCGGGTCCTTCAGCTTCCACGCCTCGAGCTCGTCCGACAGGCGATAGCGCGTCGGGTCGTCGGACGTGGTGTGCGCGTCCATCCGGTAGGTGAACGCCTCGATCAGCACAGGGCCGTTGCCCGACCGGCACTCCTCCAACGCCCACCGGGACACCGCGAGGCATGCCAGCACGTCGTTGCCGTCCACCCGGATGCCGGGGAAGCCGTAGCCGCGGGCGCGCTGGTACAGCGGGAGCCGGCTCTGCCGCTCGGTCGGCTCGGAGATCGCCCACTGGTTGTTCTGGCAGTAGAAGACGACCGGAGCGTCGTACACCGCGGCCCACACGAAGCCCTCGTGCACGTCACCCTGGCTGGTCGCGCCGTCGCCGAAGAAGACCATGGTGGCCTCGGCGTCCGGCTCGCTGCCGACCTTGCCCTCGAACTTCTGGCCCATCGCGTACCCGGTCGCGTTCACGACCTGGTTGCCGATCACGATCGTGTAAGGGTGGAAGCGGTGCTTGACCGGATCCCACTCGGAGTGCTGCGTGCCGCGGAAGGTCGCCAGGATCTGCTCGGGCTTCACGCCACGGCACCACGCGACGCCGTGCTCGCGGTAGCTGGGGAAGACCATGTCCTGCGGCTTCAGCGCGCGGCCCGCGCCGATCTGCGCGGCTTCCTGGCCGAGCAACGGCACCCAGATACCGAGCTGGCCCTGCCGCTGCAGCGCGTTGCCCTCACGGTCGGCGCGGCGGACGAGGACCATGTCGCGGTACAGACCGCGCAGCTCTTCGGCACCGATGTCGGCGACGAACTTGTCGAACTCGGGGTTGGCTACTCGCTCACCCTCTGGCGTCAGGAGCTCGACCAGCTCCGCGCCACCTTCGTTAGTCGCACGCAAACCCGCGATCACCTGTTCTGGGGTCGGTTTCGCCGCGGTGGCGGCTGGACCGCCTCCGGGCTCCGGGTGCGTCCACTGTTCTGGGGACGACATGCGGCTTTTTCTCCTCGCGTTCGAGGCCACGGCATCGCTTGTGACGGTGCCTGGCGGCCACTCCGGTCGCGCACCGCCACCTCGGGTTGGAAGGCGGACAGCGGCGGTCGGCACTGACGGGCTGTCGATGTCCATCCTGGCACGCCGTCGCCCGATCTGGTGAGTCAGCCGCGCGTACTTGTCCGTCTCGAAATGGTCCTGAACAGGCAAAATGGTAGGACCACCGAAGGTCGGGGTGCCTAGCGAGCACATCGGGCGCGCACGCCAGAGCACCTTCGGCGCGGCGGCGAGGTCTCGCCCAGCGGACAACGGCCGGGGCCGGATGTGATCTGGACCACGCCGCGAGTCGTGACAGGATCGAGGGGTGGAGCACAACACCCTGAACTCGACCGTCGGCAGGCTCTGGGACGAGGAGATCCTCCCCAGCCTGTCGGAACTGGTCGCGATCCCCGCGCTCTCGCCCGTGTTCGACCCAGCATGGGCGGCCAACGGACATCTGGACGACGCGGTCGCGCACGTCAGCAAATGGATAACCGCCCGCAACCTGCCAGGCGCGACCGTCGAGACGGTGCGGCTGGAAGGCCTGACGCCAGTGGTGATGGTGGACATCCCGGCCACACCAGGCGCCGAGGACGCAGGCACAGTCGTGCTCTACGGACACTTGGACAAACAGCCGCCTGTCGGCGGTTGGGGCGAGGGACTTGGCCCGTGGACCCCGGTCCTGCGTGACGGCCGGCTTTACGGACGTGGCGCGGCGGACGACGGATACTCGGGTTACGCCGCCACTGCCGCGATCGAGGCTCTTAAGGCCGCAGGTGGTTCGCACGCTCGGTGCGTGATTCTGCTGGAGACGTCCGAGGAGTCCGGGAGCCCGGATCTGGCGGCGTACCTGACGCATCTCCGTGACCGCCTCGGCGACGTGACCCTGGTGATCTGCCTGGACTCCGGCGGCAACGACTACTCACGGCTGTGGCTCACGACTTCGTTGCGCGGCATGGTGTCGGTGGACGTGACCGTGCGCGTGCTCGACGCGGGCGTGCACTCGGGCCTGGCGAGCGGGATCGTGCCGAGTTCGTTCCGGGTGTTGCGGGCCCTGCTCGACCGGATCGAGGACTCGGCGACCGGCGAGATCCTGCTGCCCGAGCTGAACGTGGAAATCCCGGCGCACCGCCGGGACGAGGCCAGGGCAAGCGTTGAGGCGGTGGGCGCGGTCGGTAGCGCGTTCCCGATGGCCTCGGGCGTGCGCCACATGTCGGACCAGGACCTCGAGCTCGTGCTGAACAGCAGCTGGCGGCCGACGCTCTCGGTGATCGGCGCCTCCGGCTTGCCCGAACCGCTCGACGCGGGCAACGTGCTGCGGCCGTACACAACGTTGTCGCTGAGCTTCCGTCTGCCGCCGACCGCGGACTCGGCGGCGGCCCTTGCCGCGGTGAAGAAAGCCCTGACCACGGACGTCCCCTATGGCGCACAGGTCGAACTGGGCCGACCGGACCTGGCCAACGGCTGGGACGCCCCGGAAACCGCGCCCTGGCTGCAGGCAACGCTGGACGACGTAAGCAAAACGGTGTTCGACGCCCCATGGGGGACGGTCGGACTCGGCGGCTCGATCCCGTTCATGGGCCTGCTGGCGGAGACCTACCCGCAAGCCCAGTTCGTGGTCACGGGCGCACTCGGCGCGGACAGCAATGCCCACGTTCCCAACGAGTGGCTGCACCTCGCCCAAGCCGCACGCGTGACAACGTCAGTCGCGCACATCCTGAACGCCCACGCGACCCGCTAGCACCTCCCGCCCCAGGTGATCGGCTGCCCTCGTGGTTTCGGGCAGCCGATACCTCGGGCTGAGTTCCAAAACCAGCCCGGTCGCGGTGTCCAGGTCGATCTTGTGTCCAATCGAGACGAACACGGGTTTGACGTCGTCCTGGGCTCGCAGCGCTCGGCCGACAGTCTCACCGTTGTCCACCAACGGTTTCCAGTCACCCCTGGTCGGTCCCGGTGGTTCGTATTGGCCTAGCGCTTGCTTCCCCACACCGATCGACGGCAGTCCGGTCTCCACACCTATGTGACAGGCCAATCCGAACCTGCGTGGATGCGCCAGCCCTTGCCCGTCGCAGACCAGGACATCCGGCTTGATCTTGAGCTTCGCCAAAGCCGGCAGCAGCGCGGGCAGCTCCCGAAAGCTGAACAATCCTGGTACGTAGGGAAAGTCGGCAATGTCCTCGTGGAAGGCACTGTCCACAATGTTCAGTGTCGCTATGTCGACACAGACCGCTGTGGCCACGAGCCTGTCCGAACCCGGCTCATACGCAACGTCCAACCCTGCGGCGATCTTGGGCGCGAAGCCTTCCGGCGCAGCCGGTTCGACCAGATGTGCCATCCTCAGCTGCAGCTGAATGGCCTCGTCGACGGTCACCAGTCCGGGTACCGCGTGTACCAAGCGGGATCCCGCAACGGTTTCGGCCCGAACTCGACCACCGCGTCCAGACTCAGCCGTTCGATCACCTCGCGCAGCTCCAACTCGGCCAGCCAAGACGGCGGGATCGCGTCGATTCCCCATGCGGCGCCGAGGATGTTGCCGCAGATGGCGCCGGTCGAATCGCTGTCACCGGAGTGGTTGACCGCCATCAGCAGGCCTTCGGTCATGTCGTCGGCGCAAAGCGCGGCGCACACGGCGATCGCCAGCGCCTCCTCGCCGACCCAGCCGCCGCCCAGTTCGGCCGCGATGGTCTCCGGGTCGGGCTTGTACTGCGACAGCTCGACCGCTTTGTCCAGGATGTCCAGCTGCTCTTGGTGGTCGTCCCAGCGCATCAGGTGTTCCCGCGCGACGACGATCGCGTCGGGTAGCGGCGTGCCTTCGAGCAGTTCGCTGACGATCACCGCGTGCACACCCGCGGACAGAAATCCCGTGGGATGACCGTGGGTCAGCGCCGCGCTGCTCACCGCGATGGTGAAAATCTCGGCGGGGTCGTCGGACCAGAACGCCACCGGCGCGGCCCGCATCACGCCGCCGCAGCCCTTCGAGTCGTTGATCGGGTTCTCCGGCGTACTCGGTTTGCCGGAAGTTGCGAATGTGCGCAGCGAGGCCATGCACGTGCCACCTGGCGCCCTGCGGTGGAACAGGCCGCGGTTGGTGATCAGCCATCCGTCCGGCTCGGGCGAGCGCTGCGCGAACACGCCGCCCCACCGCTCCCACGGTTGTCCCTGCGTCAGGTACCACCGCTGGTAGGCGTGCTGCAGCACCATCGTGACGTCGACTTCGGTGCCCCTGCGCCTGCCCGCGTGCGCCCGGATCAGGCCTTCCAGGGTGAACAGCGTCATCTGGGTGTCGTCGGTGATCTTGCCCCGGCCGCCGTACTCGGTGGCGTAGTCCCGCAGCCCGTCAGGACCGAACCGGTGCCGGATGTCGTCGATGGAGTTGAACTCGATCGGCGAACCGAGCGCGTCGCCCACTGCCCCGGCGAGCATCGATCCGAGCACTTTCGATGGCGGCAGACAGCGTCGGGTCACTGGACGAATCGTAGGCGACGCACCGATCCGGCAAAGTGAAATCGCCAATCGGCTGCGTGGTGACCAGGTCGTAACGGGTGCTTGCTGGGAACGAGCGCTAACAAGTGGCAGTATGCGGGCACTTGACCAAGAGAAGGAGTGACCTGTGGCGCTACGGACCAGGCACAAGTTGCTCGCCCTGTTGCCCACGCTGGCCATGGCGACACTGGCGGCCGCGTGCGGAACCGTGCAAGACAACCCCGGCGGTGGCGGTGGTGGGGCGCCCGGCAACACACAAGCGTCGGCAATCCCGACGGTGACCAAGGACGACGCGCTGGCCGCCATGGTGCCAGCCGACGTCAAGAGCGACGGCAAGATCCTCGTCGGACAGGACCAGAGCTACCCGCCGAACGAGTTCGTCGAGAACGGCCAGGTCGTCGGCATGGACGTGGACCTGGGCAAGGCGATCGGCCAGAAACTGGGCCTTGAAGTGACGTTCGAGAACTCGGCGTTCGACGGCATCATCCCCGGCCTGTCGGCCGGCCGCTACGAGGCGGCGATGTCGTCGTTCACGATCAACGCGGAGCGGCTGCAGCAGGTCGACATGATCTCGTACTTCAGCGCGGGCACCTCGGGGGCCGTGCTGAAGGGCAACCCGGACAAACTGACGCTCGACACCCTGTGCGGCAAGAACGTGGCTGTCCAGAAGGGCACTGTCCAGGTCGAGGACCTGGAGGCCCGTACGGCCAAGTGCACGGGGGCAGGCCAGCCCGCGATCCAAGTCCAGCAGTTCCAGAACCAGACCGACGCCAACCTCGCGCTCACCTCGAAGCGTGTCGCGGCGATGCTGGCCGACTCGCCGGTCATCGACTACGCGATCAAGGTGACCAACAACCAGCTCGAGCAGGTCGGTCAGGTCTACGACACCGCGCCGTACGGCCTCGTGCTGCCCAAGGGCAAGGGTGACTACGCCAAGGCCATCCAGGGTGCGATCCAGGCGCTGATCGACGACGGCACCTACAAGAGGATCCTGGAGAAGTGGGGCGTCCAGCAGGGCGCGGTCACCAAGGCCGAGGTGAACCCCGCACCGGCGGGCTGAGCTGGAGACTCACTTGTCATCGTCAACCGAAGAACGCCGCCCGGAACCGATCAAAGCGGTTCCGGTGCGGCACGTCGGCCGCTGGATCGGGGGCGGCATCGTCCTCGTGCTGGCCGCGCTGGCGGTCCGCAGCATCATTGTCAACCCGAACTTCCAGTGGCAGCTGGTCGGCCCGTACCTGTTCGACACCAGAATCATCGAGGGCCTGCTCACCACGCTCTGGCTGACCGTCGCGTCGATGGCCATCGGCATCGTCGGCGGCGTCATCCTCGCGGTGATGCGGCTGTCGCCCAACCCGGTGCTGTCGGGCGCCGCGGGCGTCTACGTCTGGTTGTTCCGCGGCACGCCATTGATCACACAGTTGATCTTCTGGGCCAACCTGGGGGCGCTGTTCCCGACCTTCGGCCTCGGCATCCCGTTCGGACCGGAGTTCGTCACGTGGAACACCACTTCGACGATCACGATCCAAGCGGCGGCATTGCTCGGACTGGGCCTCAACGAGGCCGCGTACATGGCTGAGATCGTCCGCGCCGGTGTCTCCTCGGTGGACGACGGGCAGACCGAGGCCGCCGGCGCGCTGGGCATGACCAGGGGCAAGACATTGCGCCGGATCGTGCTGCCGCAGGCCATGCGCGTGATCATCCCGCCGACCGGCAACCAGTTGATCTCGATGCTCAAGACCACCTCGCTGGTGGTGGTGATCGGGTACGCCGAGCTGACGGTGGTGGCACAGCAGATCTACGCGCAGAACTACCGCGTCATCCCGCTGCTGGTGGTCACCGCGATCTGGTATCTCGTCTGCACCAGCGTGCTGTCGGTGTTCCAGGGCTTCATCGAGCGGAAGTACAGCCAGTCCACGATCCAGACGACCGGCTGGGTCAGCCGGATGTTCGGGTTCCGGCTCGGTCGGCGGAAGGAGCAGCAGTGACCCCGATGGTCCGGGCCGAGGGCGTCTGCAAGCGGTTCGGCAGCCTCGAAGTGCTCAAGGGCATCGATCTGGAGGTCCAGCCCGGTGAGGTGATGTGCATCATCGGGCCGTCCGGGTCGGGTAAGTCGACGTTCCTGCGCTGCATCAACCACTTGGAGAAGGTGGACGCGGGCAGGCTGGCGGTGGACGGCGAACTGGTCGGCTACCGGCAGAAGGGCGACAAGCTCTACGAGCTGAAGGAAAACGAGGTCGCGCAGAAACGCCAGGAGATCGGCATGGTCTTCCAGCGGTTCAACCTGTTCCCGCACATGACCGCGATCGAGAACGTGATGGAGGCGCCGGTCTACGTCAAGGGCGTGAACCGGGCCGACGCGCGCACATGGGGAATGTCCCTGCTGGAACAGGTCGGCCTTGGCGACAAGGCGGAGAACTACCCGCGTCAGCTCTCCGGTGGTCAGCAGCAGCGCGTCGCCATCGCCAGGGCATTGGCGATGGATCCCAAGCTGATGCTGTTCGACGAGCCGACCTCGGCACTCGACCCCGAGCTCGTCGGCGATGTCCTCGCCGTGATGCGCAGTCTCGCCGAGAAGGGCATGACCATGGTGGTGGTCACGCACGAGATGGAGTTCGCGCGTGAGGTCGCCGATTCCGTGGTGTTCATGGACGGCGGTGTGGTCGTTGAGGCGGGCAAGCCGGAGGACGTGATCCGGTCGCCGAAACACGAGCGCACCAAGGCGTTCCTGTCCCGAGTGCTGCGGAAGGACTGACGGACCTTGTCGGTCAACCGTGGTGGCTCCTCAGCCGAGGAGCCACCACTCGACGTGTCCGATCCGCATCCCGGCAAATGGGCGCACATGCCCGCCGGGGACGTGGTCCGCAGGGTGATCGAGCCGGACGGCGCGGGCCTGCGCTGGCGCCGCAGGCCGGCCAGCCCGCCGGTGATCGTGGTCGAGGACAAGTTCCTGACCGGCACGTTGAACCTCCGGGCCCTGGAGTTCCCGTACGTACTCGAGTTCTACCGGTGCCGGTTCGAACAGGCGCCGGACCTGCGTCAGGCCAAACTGGCCGGTCTGGAGTTCCGGGACTGCTGGTTGCCCGGCCTGCACGCCAAGAACATGCGCTGTGACAACGATCTGGTGCTCGTGTCGACCACAGTGGACGGTTCGATCGATTTCGTCGACACCCAGATCGAGGGGTCGCTGAACCTGACCGGCAGCAAGATCGGCAACCACACCGGACGCGCCCTGAGCGCCGACCGGCTGGTGCTGGCCGGGGCGTTCCTGGCGAACAATCTGGTGGCACGTGGCGAGATGCGGATGCCCGGCCTCCGGGCCGGTGGCAACGTGAACTTCTCCGGCGCCGCACTGGACAACGCGGAAGGCTACGCGCTCAACGGATACGGCATCCACGTCGGCGGAAACCTGTTGTGCGGCATCGATCCCACGACCGGAGCACGCTTTTCCTCGACCGGCTGGCTGTTTCTGCCCGCGACCCGCGTGGAGAGCGACTTCTCGTTGCGTGGCGCGGAATTGAACCACGGTGACACCACCGGGGTGGAGATCACCGGCGATCCGGGATTCGACGTGACGGCGACGCTGATCGCCGACCGGCTCAGGGTGGAGGGAAACCTCGAACTGGACCGTGGCCTGCGGTCCAACGGCACGCTGCGGATCGTCAACGGCGTGATCGGCGGGTCCTTGCGACTGTCCAGTGCGGACATCGACGTGTCCGACGAGCAGGAACCGCCGTGGCCACATCGGGCTTTGCACCTCGACGGCACGCAGATCAGCGGCGACTTCGACGCGCGGTCGATCCGGCTGGCCGGTCAGGCACGACTGGTCGACGTGACGATCAGCGGCAACCTGCTGCTGGACGGCGCGAACCTGCGTAACCCCGAATCGGACGTGATCCTCGGCAGGCGGTTCAGTGTCGGCGGCAACCTGGACGGCCGCTTCGTCGAGGCAGCGGGCTGTCTTTCCTTGCAGGGCGCCAAAATCGGCGCGAACATGGACCTGCGTGGCACCCGGTTGATCGAGCCGGGCAAGAACATGCGGACCGGCGATGTCGCGCCGTCGGTTGACATCCGTGCCGCGACCATCGGCCGCGACCTGATTCTTGCCGCAGGTCACCGTCCATTCGCGGCCCATGGCGGCGTCCGGATGCACCGCGCGGAGATCGGCCGTGAGGCCAATTTCGACGGTGCGATCCTCGGCTCCGGCCTCGGCGGGACAGCGTTGAACGCCCACGGCATGGTCGCCCAAGAACTCGTGCTGACCGTCGGACAGGCACCCCGCGGCCGCGTCACCCTGCGGCACGCGCGCTGTACTTCGTTGGCGGACAACGAGAAATTCTGGGACGGCACCGGCCGGATCGACCTGGAGGACTTCCGATACGAAGCGCTGGCCGTGCCTATCGATTTGAAGGACGACAAGAAGGTCCGCATCCGATTACGGTGGCTGCGTAATTCGATGCAAGGCCATTACAGCCCGGGGCCGTATGACCAACTCGCGGCTGTATTCCGGGCGACCGGAAACGAAGAACACGCGCACACTGTGCTGATCGAAAAGCACAAATGGCGTTATGTCGCACTGGCAGAAGGTATGCGGGTGCTGTGGCCCGGCGTCCGGTTCTGGAGCTGGCTGCAACGATCGATGGTCGGTTACGGATACCGGCCGACCAGGGCGCTGGTCTGGTTGCTGGTGTGCCTGGTGCTGGGCAGTGTCTGGTTCGCACTGCGCGGCGAGCCGAACGAGATCAACTCGGACGACACATTGATCTGGAACCCGGTGCTCTACACCTTGGACCTGCTCGTGCCGATCATCGACTTCGGCAACAAGAATCGCTGGCAGGCGCCGGGAGCCTCACAATGGGTGGCGACCGGACTGATCGCGACCGGCTGGATACTGGCGACCACCGCGGCGGCAGGCCTGACCCGGATGCTCAGACGTAACTAGGGGGTGTTTCGTGGAACCCACCGCGAGCGGACAGATCACAGTGGACGCCGCGCCGGAGACGGTCTACCGGCTGATCAGCGACCCGGTATCGCTGGCCGGAATCGCCGAGGAGACGGTGAACTGCAAACTCCTGGACGGCGCGGCGTCGGCGACCGTCGGAACCCGCTTCCGAGGCACGAACCGCCGAGGCATCCGCCGCTGGTCAACGGTGTCCACAGTGACCGACGCGGCCCCCGGCCGCCAGTTCGCCTTCAACGTGGCATCCCTGGGAATCCCGGTGGCCCGCTGGGACTACTCGATCACCCCAAGCGAATCCGGCTGCGTGGTCACCGAAAGCACATGGGACCGCCGCCCGCGCTGGTTCCTCGGCCTGGCCTACCTGGCAACAGGAGTGTCCGACCGGGCAACGGTGAACAAGGAGAACATCGCCCGCACCCTGCAACGCCTCAAGGAGAAAGCCGAGGCATGACAACCCCACTCCTGATCATCGACGCAGCCAATGTGGTCGGCTCAGTCCCCGACGGCTGGTGGCGTGACCGCTTCGGCGCGACCGAGCGCCTCCGCGACAAACTGGCCACCCTGCCCGTCTCCGGCCTGCCCGGCGTCGAACCCCCTGTCGACGTAGTTATGGTCGTCGAGGGCAAGGCGCGCGGTGTGGAGTCGTCGGACACCGTCCGCGTCGTCGCCGCTCCCAAGTCGGGCGACGGTGATGACGCCATCGTCGAGCTCGTCCGCACCGAGTGCACCGACCGGAGTTGCTACGTCGTCACCGCCGACCGCGGCCTGAAAGCCCGCGTCATCGAACTAGGCGCATCCGTCCTCGGCCCCAGCACCGTCCGCTGACGTCGGCTGAGCCAGCAGGGTTGCCGCGGCCTGTGCGGCCGAGGCGATCCGCGGCCAATCCGGGTGCTCGAGGTAGCCGATGTCGTTCTTGGCGCCGACCGCCCGTACCAGCTCGAGAAGGCTCCGGATGGCGTCGGCCTCGGCCTGGTCGCGCAGCAGGGGACCAATGGCTGACGTCGGGTCGGCGAGCACGTCGTCGCGCAGCATCCACTCGAACCAGCTGGTCAGGATCCAGTCGACCACCCTCGGCCCGGTGGTCTCACTGATGACGGTGAGCCGCTCGACGAGTTCGATCCGGCGAGTCTGGTGCTGGACGCCGGCCTGAGCATCGCTGATCCGATTCCAGTACTGGGCGATCCGCTCGGCCTCCGCCTTGTCCGGCCAGGCGTTGCCCAGTTCGCGCAGGACCGAGGGGCTGTAGACGCCCTGAACCCGGAAGTTGGTCAGATGGCGGCGTTCAACGACGATCCGCGCCAGGCGACGGGAACCGCGGTGGCGGCCGAGGACCTCGATCCGGTCGCCGCCGTACCCCCAGAACGGGGACACCAGCCACAGTTTCGTGCCGGGCGAGAAATGCTTCAGGCCGATCTGCACCTCCTGGCCACCAGGGCCGTGCGAGGTACGGGCCGCCACGTTGGCGACCACGCACCAACGCGTTTCGTCCCTCTCCTCCATGCGGGTCAGTATTCCGGCGCCGCCGGTGCGCCGTCCGCTGGTTTTCCTCCCGTCAGGTGGACACGGAAATACCTGGTCTGACGTCTCGTGTTGACTGTCAGCGTGACGTCGGTGAAGCGCAGCGCGAGGGTTCGCGCACCTGAACTCGTTGGTCGTGGCTGGTTGAACACCGGCGACAAGGACGTCCACCTGAAGGACCTGCGCGGCAAGATCGTGCTGCTGGACTTCTGGACGTTCTGCTGCATCAACTGCCTGCACGTGCTGGACGAGTTGCGGCCGTTGGAGGAGGAGTTCGCCGACGTCCTGGTGACGATCGGGGTGCATTCGCCGAAGTTCGTACACGAGGCCGACCCGGACGCGCTGGCAGCCGCGGTCGACCGCTACGAGGTCCACCACCCGGTGCTCGACGACCCGGAGCTCACGACCTGGCAGAACTATGCGGTCAAGGCCTGGCCGACGCTCGTCCTCATCGACCCCGAGGGCTACGTCGTGCACGTCGCGGCGGGCGAGGGCCACGCGGAAGCACTCAGTCGGGTGATTCGCGAACTGGTCAAGGAGCACGACGCCAAAGGCACGCTGCACCGCGGCGACGGGCCGTACACTCCGCCCGAGAAGCAGCACACCGAGCTGCGGTTCCCGTCCAAGGTCGTCGTTACGCCACAAGGGACTCTGCTCGTCGCGGACGCCGCCAACCACAGCATCGCCGAGCTTGAGGCCGACGGCGAGACGCTGATCCGGCGGTTCGGCACTGGCCAAAGAGGACGTTCGGACGCCGGTCCCGAGTTCTCCGAACCGTCCGGGATCGCTTTGCTGCCAAGTGAAATCGCCGAGCAGACCGGCTACCACGCGGTCGTCGCCGACACCGTCAACCATCTCCTGCGCGGGCTCAACCTCGACACCGGTGAGGTCACCACCGTCGCGGGCACGGGTGAGCAGTGGCGCAACGGCCCGACCGAGGGACCCGCCACCGAGATCGACCTGTCCAGCCCATGGGACGTTGCCTGGTGGGACGGCAAGGTCATCATCGCGATGGCGGGCAACCACACGCTCAGCGCGTTCGACCCGATCGCGCACACCGTTTCCCGATACGCCGGAACGACGGTCGAGGGCCTGAACGACGGCCCGGCGAGCGAGGCGTTCTTCGCGCAGACCTCCGGCCTCGCCGCGACCGAGGACCGGTTGTGGCTCGTCGACTCCGAAACGTCCGCCCTGCGGTGGATCGACACCGACCACGTCGTGCACACCGCGATCGGCAAGGGCCTGTTCGACTTCGGCCACCGCGACGGCGACGCCGACCAGGCGTTGCTGCAGCATCCGCTTGGTGTCACGGTTCTCGGCGACGGCAGCGTGGCGATCGCGGATACGTACAACGGGGCAATTCGGCGGTATGACCCCGAAACCGGACAGGTGTCGACACTGGCCGACGGCATCAGAGAGCCGTCTGGTGCCGCGATCGTCGACGGCAAACTCGTGGTCGTTGCCTCGGCCGCGCACCGGCTCGAATGGCCCATCTCACCCGGTGACAACGAGCAGTTGGTCGCGGGCAAGGCGCATCAGGTCAAGCGGCCGCCCACGATCCTGGCTCCCGGTGAGGTCGAGTTGATTGTCGTCTTCCAGCCGCCGCCAGGACAGAAACTTGACGAGCGATACGGCCCGTCGACGCGGCTGGAGATCACCTCGTCACCACCGGAACTGCTGGTAGAAGGCGCCGGAACGACGACAACACTCAGTCGGCGGCTTGTTTTGGCCAAGGGCATCGACATGGGTGTGCTGCATGTCGTCGCACAGGCCGCGAGCTGCGATGACGATCCCTCGATCGAGCACCCCGCATGCCGTCTGACCAGGCAGGATTGGGGCGTGCCCATCCGGATGGATGAGGGCGGCCTGCGGCGTTTGCCGCTGATGTTGGGCGGAATGGACGACTGATAAGGTGCAGTGCGCTTATCAGGCCCATCGGGCGGACAAGTACGATTCGCTTGTGTCCGAACTCAAACTCGAGATCCAGATGTTGCACGACCGTGTGCTCGTGCGGATCTCGCCCGAGGATGGGGAACGGCGAAGCACAGGCGGCATCGTCATCCCGGCAACCGCGCAGATGGCGCGCAGGCTGGCGTGGGGTGACGTTCTGGGGGTCGGCAACAGCGTCCGGCAGGTCAAAGTCGGCGACCGGGTGTTGTTCAACCCCGAGGACCAGCTCGAAGTCGAGGTGCAGGCGCAGACCTACCTGGTCATGCGTGAGCGCGACGTACACGCCATCGCCAGCGAACGCACCGAACACGGAACCGGGCTGTACCTGTAGTCCCGCGGAGGATTGAGCCTTGCCGGAACAGCACAACTGGCCGGAGTCGCACAGCGAACAGACGGATGTTTTACCGGCCGTCAACGCCTCGCCGTCCACGCCTGCCGTAGACCCGACGGTCGTGCACAACATTCCCCCGTTCCAGGCCACGTCCGCGTACGACGAGCCGACGGTCCGGTGGGGTGACCAGCAGCCCGCAGCGGCTGAGCAACCGGCCGACCGCAAGAAGAAGAACTTGCGGAAACCCGCGCTGGTCGCGGGCGCGGTCATCGGCGTGCTCGGCGTGCTCTACCTGACGGACCTGTTGTCCAGCCAGGGCGACGTGCCGCGTGGTGTCACGGTCGCGGGCGTCGAAGTCGGCGGGCTGACGCGTGCCGCGGCGGAGAAGAAGCTCCGCGAGGAGATCGAGCCGCGACTCAACCAGCCGATCCAGCTCAAGGCCGGCGACTACACGACCGAGTTGGAGCCGTCGAAGGCCGGGCTGACCCCGGACTGGGCCAAGACGCTGGACGCCGCGGGCGAACAGCCGATCAACCCGGTCACCCGGTTCACGTCGTTCTTCAGCAACCGCGAGGTCGGCTTCACGACCCAGACCGACCAGCAGGCGCTGTCCACCGCGGTCGAAGAGGTCCGCAGCAAGGTCGACCAGGACACCGTCGAAGGCAGCATCAAGTTCGACGGCGCCACTCCGACGGTCGTGGAAGCCAAGCAGGGCCGCAAGCTCGACACCAAGGGCGCGACCGACCAGATCGTCGCGGAATGGGTCAACGGGCGGGCGATCCAGCTGCCGGTGGCGCTGACCGAGGTGAAGGTCTCTCGCGAGGCCGTGCAGGCCGCGTTCGAGAAGGCCAAGATCGCCACGTCCAAGCCGTTCGTGCTGAAGGGCGAAGGCAAGGACGCGACCCTGAACCCGACCCAGATCGCCGCCGCGCTGCGCTTCGAGCCGGTGGACAACAACCTGGTCGCGAAGGTCGACAACGCCAAGGTCGTCGAGGCCGCCGATCCACAGCTGAAGTCCACGCAGAAGGAAGGCAAGGACGCCACCATCGTGTTCGAAGGTGGCAGGCCGACCGTGCATCCGTCGGAAGACGGCAAGACGATCAACTGGGACCCGAGCCTCGTGCCGTTCGTGGAGGCCGTGCAGAAGCAAGACGCCCGTGAGCTGAAACTGCAGTACACGACCAAGCCCGCGAAGGTGACCACCGAGCAGGCCAACGCGCTGGGGATCAAGGAGGTCATCGGCGAATTCACCACCGGTGGCTTCGCCGCGGACTCCGGCGTGAACATCCGGACGGTGGCCCAGAAAGTCAACGGCGCGATCGTCAAACCAGGTGACACCTTCAGCCTCAACGGTTTCACCGGCCCCCGCGGCACCGCCCAGGGCTACGTCGAAGCAGGCGTGATCAAGGACGGCGCCCCCGGCCGCGAGGTCGGCGGCGGCATCTCCCAGTTCGCGACGACGCTCTACAACGCGTCGTACTTCGCGGGCCTGAAAGACGCCGGCCACAAGGAACACAGCTACTACATCAGCCGCTACCCCAAGGCTCGTGAAGCGACGGTGTTCCAGGACCACGCGGGCCACAGCGTGATCGACCTGAAGTTCACCAACGACGCCCAAACCGGCGTCGCGATCCAGACATCCTGGTCACCAAGCTCGATCACGGTGCGGATCTGGGGAACGAAGCGCTACAACATCGAGTCGATCACCGGCGCCGAGACAAACCCGACCCAACCGGCGGAAAAAGCAGGCCCGGCGCAGAACTGCAAAGCCAGCAACGGCGCGCACGGCTTCACCGTGACCGACACGAGAGTCTTCAAAGACCTCAACGGCCGCGAAATCCGCCGCGAAAACCGCACGATGAAGTACAACCCTCAACCCAAGATCACCTGCCCACCCCCAGCGTGATCACCGGTTCCACGCAAACAGCCACTCCGCGCGGGGTGGCTGTTTGCATCTCGACGCCCCCTCACCGCGACTGTCCGAACCGTACGAACGGCCGTCCACAAATCCAGCTGTCCACAACCGTCCAGTAACCCTTTGACCAGCCATCCCCGATGGAATGGGATCGGGGTCGTCCCCGCGCCTCGTCCCTCCGCGCCCCGCGCCTCCCCGCGCGCGCCAAATCTCCCCGCGCCGAGCGCCAAGTCCCCCCGCGCGCCAAGTCCCCCCGCGCGCCAAGTCCCCCCGCGCGCCAAGTCCCCCCGCGCGCCAAGTCCCCCCGCGCGCCGAGTCCCCCCGCGCCAAGTCCCCCGCTCTCCGCGCGAACGGTCCGTTCGCAAATCCAGTTATCCACAACCCGCCGGTAAGCCCCTTGACCAGGCCATATCCCGGTAGACTGGCCTGGGGTCGTCCCCCCGGGAGTGGTGGGGGATGCTCTGAGGTAGGGGTGGGGGCCTGTCGGATTGTGGTCGCTGGGGTGCTGGCCGCAACGTGGGTGTGTCCCTGTTGTCTGGACACCCGGGATTCGAGCTGTAGGCCTGGTGAAGGCCTGCACACGCCACCCGGGGTTCCAGGCGGATGCTCGAAATCCGGGTGTGAAAGAGATGCGGCAGGGAGGCCACCAAGAGGAAGAGGGGGCCGCTCTCCCTTCCTCCCGCCTGGCCTGCCCGATGGGAACCACGGGCGTCAAGGGGTCCGTTTGGCCATCGCTCGGGGCTGGTCGTCGTAGGCGGACCCCTTGACACCCATGGTTTGCGAGGCACAGGCCAGACGGGAGGAAGGGAGCACGAAGGACCGGTCTGCGCTACCGCGCACTGGGGACGGCGGCGATCCGTATGGCCAACGTCGTGGCTGGTTTGTGTAGGCGGATCACCGCCGCAAAAAGAAGCTCCCTGCGGATTTTCCTTACGAACAAAGGTATGCAGGCGTTGTCCTATGTGGAGGTATCAAAAGGGCGGCGATCCCCCGCCAGGGATCGCCGCCCTTTTCCTCGCCGCGGGAGCGGGGGCTTGAGCGTCAGAACGCCGCTTCGGGCAGCTCCATCAGGGAGTTGTCGGCCGCTTCGACGATCTTGCGGCCGGCCGAGAGCTCGGGCAGGACGTTGCGCGCGAAGAACGAGGCCACGGCTACCTTGCCCTCGTAGAAGGCCTTGTCGCGGGCCGACACGTCGCCGGACAGCGCCTTGAGCGCCACCTCCGCCTGGCGCAGCAGCAGCCAGCCGATCAGCAGGTCACCCGTGGACAGCAACAGCCGCACCGTGTGCTGGCCGACCTTGTTGATGTTCTGCGGGTCTTCCTGCGAGGAGGTCAGGAAGCCGATCAGCGCTCCGATGATTCCCTGCACGTCCTCGAGGGCCTGCTTCAGCAGGGCTCGCTCTTCCTTCAGGCGGCCGTTTCCGCCTTCGGTCGACAGGAATTCGTTGATCTCACCCGCGATCGCCGCCAGCGCCTGGCCCTTGTCCCTGACGATCTTGCGGAAGAAGAAGTCCAGCGACTGGATCGCCGTCGTTCCTTCGTACAGCGAGTCGATCTTCGCGTCCCTGATGTACTGCTCGATCGGGTAGTCCTGCAGGAAGCCGGAGCCGCCAAGGATCTGCAGCGACTGGGTCAGCTGCTCGTACGCCCGCTCCGAACCCACGCCCTTCACGATCGGCAGCAGCAGGTCGTTCACGCGTGCGTTCAGGTCCGAGTCCTCGCCGAGCGCGATGCGGTCCTGGAAGGTCGCCGTGTACAGGTACACCGCGCGCAGGCCCTCGGCGTACGCCTTCTGCAGCATCAGGCTGCGGCGCACCTCGGGGTGGTTGGTGATGGTCACGCGGGGCGCTGCCTTGTTCAGCATGTTCGGCAGGTCCGCGCCCTGCACGCGCTCCTTGGCGTAGTCCAGTGCGTTCAGGTAGCCCGTCGACAGGGTCGCGATCGCCTTCGTACCCACCATCATTCGGGCGTACTCGATCACCTGGAACATCTGCGCGATGCCGTTGTGCACGTCGCCGAGCAGCCAGCCCACCGCCGGGGTGCCGTGCTGGCCGAAGGTCACCTCACACGTGGCCGAGGCGTTCAGGCCCATCTTGTGCTCGACGTTGGTCACGAAGGCACCGTTGCGCTCGCCCAGTTCGCCCGTCTGCGAGTCGAAGTGGAACTTCGGTACCAGGAACAGGCTCAGGCCCTTGGTGCCCGGCCTGGTCTCGATTCCCGGCCCCTCCGGCCGCGCCAGCACCAGGTGCATGATGTTCTCGGTGATGTCCTGGTCACCGGAGGTGATGAAGCGCTTCACGCCGTCGAGGTGCCAGGTGCCGTCCTCCTGCTGCACGGCCTTGGTCCGCGCCGCGCCGACGTCGGAGCCCGCGTCCGGCTCGGTCAGCACCATGGTGGCGCCCCAGCCGCGGTCGATCATCAGCTCGGCCCAGTGCTTCTGCTCGTCGTTGCCGTTGCGGTGCACGACCTCGGCGAAGTTGGGGCCGGCCATGTACATGAAGATCGCCGGGTTGGAGCCGAGGATCAGCTCGGCCGCCGCCCAGGTCACCGACGGCGGGATGCCCAGGCCGCCGAGCTCGTTGCTCAGGCCGATCCGGTACCACTCGCCGTCCCACAGTGCCTGGTAGGACTTCTTGAAGCTCTCGGGGAGCGTCACCGAGAAGGTCTTCGGGTCGTACGTGGTGCCCTTGCGGTCACCCTCGACGAAGGAATCCGCCAGCGGGCCGGTAGCCACATTGTTCAGCTCCGACAGCACGCCACGCGCCGTCTCCTCGTCCGCCTCGGCGAACGGGCCGGTGCCGAGCCGCTCCTGGACGTTGAACACCTCGAAGAGGTTGAACTCCAGGTCGCGAACGTTGCTCTTGTAGTGGGCCATGGGTCGCTCCCCTGTGTGTCTGCGTTTCCGGGGCAGGCTTATGCTACTCGCCGGTAACAACAGGATATTACTTGCCGGTAACCTGGGCAAGCCAATCCCGCCGATGTGGTGAAGGAAACCCTGGTGATCCGGGATCAGTAGGGGTGATCTTCCTGGTTGACCGTGAGCACACCGGACCGGAACGCGACCGCCACGGCGTGCGTGCGGTCCCGTGCGGACAGCTTGCGCAGGATGCTCTTCACATGAGTGCGGACGGTCTCCACAGATACGTACAGCACCTTGGCGATCGCCTGGTTCTCCAGGCCGTCCGCGATGAGCTGCAGCACCTGGTACTCGCGTCGGGACAGCGGCTGCTGGCCCTGGTTGGCCGAGACGGGCCCGCCCTTGCTCTTGGCTGAGCCGAGCGCGGGCGCCAGCGTGGGGTCGATGTACCGGCGTTCGGCATGCACCCGCTGAATCGCCTGGATCAGCTGCGGCGGCTCGCTGCGCCGGGAGATCACGCCGTGCACGCCTGCCGCGATCGCGCCCGCGATGTACTGCGTGTTGCGCTGTGTCTCGCGGATCATCAGCAGCACGCCCAGCTCAGGATCGTTGCCGATCAGCATCCGGGACAGGTGCCAGCGCGGGTCCAACCCGGAGTCGATGATCACCGCGTGCGGCCGGAAGCGTTCACACAGCTGCAGTGCGGCGTGCGGACTGCCGGCCGCGCCGACCCACCGCAGTCCACGAGTCCGCATCACGAGCGCGGACAGCCCTTCGCGGACGAGCGGAACCGAGTCGACCAAGGCGATCCCCAGTCCGCCTTCTGTCGACCGCCCGGTGACAACCGCTCCTGTCGGCCGCACCTGGCGGTGGTCGATGTTGTTCGCCATCCACGCCTCCACGCCGGGTCACTCGTCCGATAGTGCGACGTCAGGACACCTGACTCGTGACGTTGTCGGCGTCTGTGACCGCCGGTAACACAAAAACTCACCCCCACGGGTGATAACAGATGTCCGATTCCCGGCGTGTGGACAGGAACCCGCGTCTGGTTCGGGCCGTTGCCGAGGCATGGAGATGATGTGGGGCGTGTCACTTCCGGCGCTGGCCATGCTGTTGGTCGCGCTGGCGATCGGGGAGTTGGTCTGGCGGCGGATCCGGCGCTCCCGCAGGTCCGGCGCGCCCTTCTCCGGGGTCGCCTTCGACGAGTTCACGGCGTTCCTCCAGGGCAGCAAGCGGGTGGAGCTCGAGCAGCGCGTGACGCATTCCCTGATGCGCGAGGAGGAGCAGGACGGCGCGCCACCCCACCTTGTAGATCTCGACCGTGGCGTGGTCTTCCTCAATCGCCCAGACGGTGACAGCAAGAACTAGAACACGTTACAGTTGTGCCTCCTGGCAGTGCGGGGAAGGACGGCATGCTGATGAAGTTCACGGTCGCCATCGCGTTGAGTCCGCTCGATCAGATCACCGAGCTCGCGCGTACCGCACAGGAGTGCGGATATTCGGCAATTGCCTTGCCAGACTCGATTTTCTACCCCGAGAAGGTCGCAGCCGACTATCCATACACACCGGACGGTTCGCGGTTCTGGAACGCCGAGACGCCCTGGGCCGACCCCTTCGTCGCGGCCGCCGCGATGGGCGCCGTCACCGATGAGATCAGGTTCTACACCCAGGTACTCAAGCTCGGCCCGCGCAATCCGCTGCTGCTCGCCCGTCAGGTCCAGTCGATCGCCGTGCTGACCAACAACCGGTTCGGTCTTGGTGTCGGCATCGGCTGGACGCCCGAGGAGTTCGAGTGGTGCGGCGCGCCCTTCGAGAACCGCGGCGCGCGGGTCGACGAGTCGATCGAGGTGCTCAAGCTGGTGCTCGGCGGCGGCATGGTCGAGTACCACGGCCGGTTCTTCGACTTCGACAAGCTGCAGATGAGCCCGGCCCCCAGCGAGCGGGTGCCGATCTACGTCGGCGGGCACACCGAGCGCGGCCTGCGCCGGGCCGCCAGGGTCGGTGACGGCTGGAGCTCGGCGATGATCAAGTTCGACGACCTCAAGGCCACCATCGAGCGCCTAGCCCAGTTGCGCGCCGAGTACCAGCGGGCCGATGAGCCCTTCGAGATCCAGGCTGTGTGCATCGACCGGTTCGGCGTCGACGGATACCGCCAGCAGGCGGATATCGGTGTCACAGACGTGCTCGTGGCGCCGTGGATGTTCTACGGCGTCGGGATGGACGGCGACCTGGCCGCCAAGCAGGACGGCATGAAGCGCTTCGCCGACGAGATCATGCACAAGCTCTGAAAGGACAGCCATGACCGCCGTGAGTTGGCAGGCGACCGAGACCGAGCATCCGGCCCGCGACGCCTCCCGCAAGTCGATGAGCGCGGTGAGCCGGGGCGCGAAGGAGGAGTGGGTGGCCCTGTTCGCGCCCGACGCCGTGATCGAGGATCCGGTCGGCAAGTCCCCGATCGACCCGACCGGTCTCGGGCACCACGGACACGAGGCGATCCGGGCTTTCTGGGACAAAACGGTCGCCACGGTCGAGCGGTTCGAGTTCGACGTCGTGGACTCGTTCGCCGGCGGCAACGAGGTCGCCAACATCGGCACGATCCACGTGTATCTGCCCGGTGACATGCGGATGGACACCCAAGGCGTGTTCGTCTACCGGGTCGGCGAGGACGGCTTGATCGTGTCCCTGCGGGCGTTCTGGGAGATGGACCGGGCACTGGGAACGCTGCGCAAGGCTAACGGTTCATCTACATGAAACCGAATCACGAATGTGACTCAGTTGTGGCCTAGACCTTCCCCAGCGCTGTCACGCATCCGTAAGACGTACGTCACAAGCCGCGCGCTTGGTCGACGTTGGAGGTGCGATGGGCACACTGGACTGGGCAGTCGTTGTCGGATACTTCTTCGTGATGGTGGCTATCGGCGTCTGGTCGAAGAGCCGGGTCGCCAACACGGCTGACTTCTTCACCGCAGGCGGCAAGATGCCGTGGTGGTTGTCCGGAATCTCCCACCACATGTCCGGCTACAGCGCCGTCATGTTCGTGGCGTTCGCCGGCGAGGCCTACCGGTACGGCCTCACGGTCTACGTCTGGTGGGCTCTGACCATCGGTGTCGGTGTCGGCATCGGTGCCTGGCTGTTCGCGCCGCGCTGGAACCGGTTGCGGTCCAAGTACAACGTGCGGTCGCCGCTGGAGTACCTGGCGAAGCGCTACAACGTGCCCACCCAGCAGGTGCTCGCGTGGTCGGGCTCGCTGCTCAAGGTGGTCGACATCGCGGCCAAGTGGGCGGCCGTCGCCGTGCTGCTGCGCGGTTTCGCCGGTGTCCCGATCACCTGGGGCATCATCCTGATCGGCGCCGTGACCATGGTCTACTCGGTGATCGGCGGCCTGTGGGCGGACGCGCTCACCGACTTCGGCCAGTTCATCATCCAGGCCGTCGCCGGTTTCGCGATGTTCGGCGCGGTGATCGCCCACTTCGGCGGCGTCTCGTGGATCTGGGAGATGTGGGGCGATCTGCCCCCGCAGAACAGCCAGCCGCTGGCCGGGCCGTACACGATCACGTTCTTCCTGGCGCTCTTCCTGATCAAGACGCTGGAGTACAACGGCGGCATGTGGAACCTGGCGCAGCGCTACATGGCCGCGCCGGACGGTTCCGCCGCACGCCGCTCGGCCGCGCTGTCCAGCGTGCTGTGGCTGGTCTGGCCGCTCGTGCTGTTCCTGCCGATGTGGGCGGCGCCGCTGATCGTGCCGGGCCTGAAGAACGGTGACGACGCGTACGTGGCCATGGGCATCCAGATGCTGCCCGCCGGCCTGGTCGGCCTGGTGCTCGCCGGGTTCTTCTCGCACACGATGGCGATGGTGTCCTCGGACGCCAACGTGATCTCCGCGGTGATCACCCGCGACATGCTGCCGAAGATCTGGAAGGGCGCGTCGCGGATGGCCGAGGCGGCCAAGCTGCAGCTGGCCCGGATCACCACCTTCCTGTTCATCGCGGCCAGCATGCTGATCGCGATCAGTACCAGCGGTACCGGCGTGGTGATCAAGATCGTGGTCGACGTGGTCGCGGCGACCGTCGGCGTGATCGGCATCCCGCTGATGCTCGGCCTGCTGCCGTGGTTCCGCCGGTCCGGCCCGCGGGCCGCGCTGTCCGCGGTGCTGCTCGGCCTTGGCGTCTGGGCGGTGTTGTTCATCTCGC
This sequence comes from Rhodococcus rhodnii, assembly GCA_000720375.1. Lineage (GTDB taxonomy): Bacteria > Actinomycetota > Actinomycetes > Mycobacteriales > Pseudonocardiaceae > Kibdelosporangium. The sequence goes on from JOAA01000011.1 coordinate 189,311, forward strand.
AGAAGACCGGTGTGACGGTGTCCAAGGAGGCGCTTGTCGCATATCCGATCCTGGTTTCCACCGTGATCTACGTCCTAGGTGGACTGTTCTTCCCGGAGCGCACCGAGCAGCGCGACGAGCTGATCGACACGCTCGAATCCGACGATCCGGCACCCGTGGCGGCGAGCACCAAGTAGGAAAGGGACGTTGCCAACCTGATTGGCAACCCCGATCGTGGGCGGGAAGCCCGGCTTCCCGCCCACAGTGCTGTACTGACCCGGATGGACCAGCCGCGAAGCGTGCGAATGGTCCAAAGTGGAGCAGGTGCGTCCGGTGCAACGTTTCGCCTGCTAAGACATTTCGCTACCGTGCACCCCGTGGCTGAAGAGGGAGCGAAACCGGGGCAGCCGCCTCGCCCGGTCGACCCACGCGCGCTGCGAGTGTCCGACGCCGAGCGCGAACATGTGGCAGGCCTGCTGAACAAGGCCCTGGCCAGGGGCCTGATCGACCTCGACGGTTTCGCCGAGCGGTTGGGTGCCGCGCTGGCGGCGAAGACCAGAGCCGAGCTGAACACCGTTGTCATTGACTTACCCGGACTCGTTGTTCGGAACGCGCCGAACGGCCGTGGCGATTGACCGGTACGACATGGAACCGTGAGCCGGCCGTCCGAGTCACTCATGATGAGGCGCCGGAAACGGCAACTAGGAGACACGCCGCTCTCGACGTCTGACGCTTTGTGATTGACTCGTGACGGCAAGCATCTAAGGTCCCGTCAGTCTGGATATCAGCGGGGCGCATATAAGGGGTCAGTGAGTGACGGAGGCACCAGGGCGAGCGACGTTCCGAGACGTCTTCGCCGTACCGGAGTTCCGGGCGCTGTGGTTCGCCGAGATCTTTTCGATGTTCGGCGACCAGATGGCGCGCGTCGCGCTGTCCGTCCTGGTCTTCAAGCAGACCGGTTCCGCCACGCTCACCGGCTTGACCTACGCGCTGACGTTCGCACCGTCCCTGCTCGGCGGAATCCTGCTCAGCAGCCTTGCCGACCGCTTCCCTCGGCGGAACGTGATGATCGCCGCCGACCTGATCCGATGTGTACTGATCCTGCTGGTCGCGCTGCCCGGCATGCCGTTCTGGATCATGTGCGTGCTGGTCGCCTCGGCCACCCTGCTCAACCCGCTGTTCAAAGCGTCCCAGCTGGCGATGCTGCCGGACATCCTCAAGGGCGACCGGTACATCACCGGCATGGCGATCCGCAACATCACCACGCAGTCGGCCCAGCTCGCCGGGTTCGCCGGCGGCGGCCTGCTGATCTCACAGATCGACCCGCGGGTCGCGCTGGTGATCGACGCGGCGACGTTCGTGCTGTCCGCCGTGGTCCTGCGGCTCGGCGTGCACTTGCGGCCCGCCGCGGCGGCCAAGAACCAGCGGCCGTCGTTCCTCGGGTCCATCAGCCAGGGCAGCAAGCTGGTGTTCGCCGACCCGGGCCTGCGTGCCCTGCTGCTGATCACGTGGATGATCGGGCTGATCCCGGCTTACGACGGCATCGCGGCGCCCTACGCGGACGTGGTCGGCGGTGGTGCGGTCGCCACCGGATTGATCTTCGCGAGTGACCCTTTGGGCAGCGTTTTGGGCGCTTTCATCTTCACCAGATGGGTACCGCCCGCACTGAAACCAAAACTGCCCGCGGTGTTGGCCCTGGCATCGGCTGTGCCGTTGCTGCTGTGCTTCCTGCAGCCGGGGCTGATCGCGTCGCTGGTGTTGTTCGTGGTGTCAGGAGGGTTGAGTACCGTGGCGTTGATGCAGGCCACGGCTTCGTTGTCGCTTGGCGTACCGGACGCGAGCCGGGCACAGGCGATGGGTCTGTCGAACACCGGATTGACCACCGTGATGGGGGTGAGCCCGTTGCTCGCAGGCGTACTGGCGGATCTGACGACGCCGCAGACCACGGTGGCGTTCTTCGGGGCCGCCGGGGTGCTCGTCACCATCCCGCTGGTGATCTCATGGCGACGCAGTATCACCCGGAATCCGGGACGCTGGATTCACAGTGACACCACACCCACCAACAGCGGCTGATGTTCGGGTGGGTGTGGTGGTCGAGAGCGGCAGGAGGGGTCCTGACGCGGAGACATCACTGTTCCTTGGTGCTGGCCATTGGGTCTCACCTTTCCTGTGGTGTCGAGAAGAAAATACACACCTATGGCCCTTGTCGTCAGCCTGCTATCCGGTGGAAACTGTCCGTAAACGGGTAGTTCGCATAGCGCGACAACGAGGGGTATTTTGGGGGACTGATGAAGGCTACGGAAGAACCGGCGAGGCGACAATGGGTGCCCGTCCGTGACTGGGCGTTGTGGAAACGACCACGACGCTGGATCACTTATACCCTCACCACCGAAGCAATCACCCTTGCCCTGACGATCTGGGCCGCACTCTACTTTTCGGTCACTGACCAGCAGATTTTCACCTATGCCCTGCTTGCCGGACTGGGGGTCCTGCAGGCTGAGATCAGCCGCAAGATCGAGCGTGCCCGTCGCTCACTGAACGTCACGCCGCACATCAGTATGACGTCGGTCTGGATGCTGCCCGGCATCCTGCTGCTGCCGCCGCAGCTGATCGCGCTGCTGAGCTTCACGCTCTACCTGCACCTGGGCATTCGCACCTGGTTCGGCCTGCGCAACGTGGATCCGCACCGGACTGCGACCAACGCCACAACGGTCATCCTGACCTGTTTCATCGCCAACCTGGTCACCCATGCGCTGTTCGGCGCGGACCCGATGAGCGCGACGCCTGGGGTGGCCGCGGCCGCGGTCTGCGTCGCCGGTGGGATGTACTTCCTGGTCAACACCGCTATCACCGGTGGTGGTCTCTACCTGGCCGCGCCGGAGAAGGCCAGTGTCAAGCGAATCATCGGTACCTGGGACGACAACCTGCTGGACCTCGCCACGCTGTGCCTCGGCGGGATGATGGTCATGGCGATCATCAACCAGCCGCTGATGGGCCTGGTCATGTTCGTGCCGATGTTCGTGATGCAGCGCTCTGTGCTGGCCAAACAGCTTGAGGAGCTGGCGTCCACCGACCAGAAGACCGGCCTGCTCAACGCCACCGCGTGGCACCAGCGCGGCAACCAGGAGCTGTCCAGGGCCAGCCGCACCGGCGGCGAGTTCAGCGTGATGATGATCGACCTGGACTACTTCAAGAAGATCAACGACACGTACGGCCACCTGGCCGGCGACGACATGCTGATCGCCCTTGCTGACCTGCTGAAACGCGAGACCAGGGCGCATGACCTGGTCGGCCGGTTCGGTGGTGAGGAGTTCGTCGTCCTGCTGGCGGGTGCCTCCGAGCTGGAAGCGGTGGTCGCGGCCGAGCGGCTACGCATGCTCATCACCGAGCTCGTGGTGCACAGCAATACCAACGACGGCGAAGCAGTGGTGATCTCCGACCGCTCCGCGTCCATCGGTGTCGCCGCATATCCCGAGGCAGGTCAGACCCTCGACGAAGTCCTGGCCTCGGCGGACGCGGCGGTGTACGTAGCCAAAGAAAGCGGCCGAAATCGGGTCGTCGGCGTGGCCACCCGAGATACCGTGGCCGCCACTCCCGGTTAACGATGACTGTGTAATTACTTACACAAAGTAACCGCCGTCGCATTACGTGCACGGCGGTTACTTTTTGTCCGCTCCCTTTAGCGGGTGATTGACAACCCGGGCGGAATAGATACCCGGTTGTTGTGAATTGCAAACCGAGACACCGACAGGAATTAACGCGCAAAGAAAACAGAGTGATTGTGACCACCGGCGCGGGTCATGATCCGATCGTGCTCTCTCACTTTCGTTGGATCGACGGCCATGCCGATGTCTGGAGCGTCTTCCGTGATCCCGCCGCGTTAGCCGAGATCGTCGAGGCTTTGGCCAAGCCGTTCCGCGGTTCCGGTGTGACGACAGTCGCCGGCATCGAGTCCCGGGGCTTCCTGCTCGGCGGCGCGGTCGCAGTGGCCATGGGCGTCGGCTTCACCGCCATCAGGAAGCAAGGAGCCATCTTTCCCGGCCCGAAGGTCCGGCGTGTGACTTCCGCGGACTACCGAGGCAATGAGACCGAGTTGCTGCTGCAGCGGGCATCGCTCGCGCCCGGTGACCGGGTCCTGTTGGTCGACGACTGGATCGAGACCGGTAACCAGGCCGTGGCCGCCCAGTCGATGGTCGCCGAGTGCGGCGCGACGCTCGTTGGCCTCGCGGTCGTCATCGACGGCCTGCCCGACGACCGCCGAGCCCTCCTGCCACCCGTACATAGGCTCGCGCGGCAAGACGCCCTCTAGGGCTGCACGTCCACGAAAGCCACCCCTATTCCGGTCACTGGCGGCCCAATGGGCGGCTTGCCGGTCACTGTGGCCAGGTTGGTCACGTCGTCCGTAGGCGCCGTCATCGTGCACGTGTACGCGGCCTTGTCCTTGAGCTCGCCGATCGTGCGGGCGCAGTCCGGTGCGATCGCGTCCGTGACCGCGACTTCGGCCAGCGGGACGTCGCCCGTGTTGCGGACGCTCACCGAGAACGTGACGGTGTCTCCTGGCTTGTACGGACCAGCCGTCGTCATCACGATCGAGATGCCGGGGTGAATGACCGTGTAGGCCGCGTCGTCGGTTGCGGTGACCGAGCGCTGGGTGATGTCGACGCCCGTCACGGTTGCTTTGGTCGTCGTGCCAACCGATCCGGCGACCTGCGCGCAGGTGTAGGTCTGCACGGCGCCGGCGACGAGCTCACCGATCTCCTTGGTGCAGTGCGGAATGTCGTCGACCACCCCGACCTTGGCCAGCGGGGTGTCGCCGGTGTTGGTGACGGTGATCGTGAACGTGACGGTGTCACCTTGCCGTACCACGCCTGGCGCAGCGTCCTTGGTGATTCGCACGTTCGGATGGATCACCTTGACCGCGGCTTCGGCGGTCGCCGTGACCCGCTTGCCGAGGCGATCGGACCCAGCGGCTTCCGCGACGTTCACGTCGTCCGGCACCGGGGCTGTCGTAGTGCACGTGAATGTTGTTGGGGCGGAGAGCTTTCTGGCGCAGTCCGGTGTCTTGGCGTCGACGACTTCGATGTCGGTCAACGGGGTGTCGCCCGCGTTGTCGACCTTGATGGTGAACGTGACCGGGTCGCCGGCGCGGTATGCCGGTTTGTCCGCCTGTTTGGTGATCTTCACGGCCGGGTTCAGCACCTCGATCGGGACCGAAGCCCCGCCCTCGACATCGCCGATCGACGTGCTGCCAGTGACTTTCACCGTGTGCTTGAAGTCGTCCTGCGGGGCCGTGACCTGGCACGTCACTTGCTGCGACTGGCCAGGTTCGAGCGCGGCGATGGTCCCGCACCCTGCCTTGACGTCCTTGACCGGCACCGCGCCCGAGTTCGTGACGGTGATCGTGAACGTGACCGGATCACCCGGATGCACCGCGGGTTTGTCCGCGGTCACGGCCACTTGCAGCTCCGGCACCGCAACGGACATGACCACGCTCTGCACGAGATAACTGTCACCCGTCGTGGCGAAGCCCAAGTCCAGCGTTGTCGCACCGACCGGGATCGGCGCGGTGAAGGCCCGTGCGTCCACGCTGAAGTTGTTCGGGCTGCCGTTGGCTTGGGAGACAAAGAAATTCGGGCCTCGGTCGGTGTTGTTCACCAGGAACTGGTCACCGCCGATGCCCCAGTCGCCCTCGTACGCGGTCAACCCGAGCCGCACTTCCGGCGTCGCCGCCCGGAAACCGTTGACTTGCAACGTGGTTGTCGGCTCACCGGTGTTCTGGCGGACGTGCCCGTCGAACACGAACACCTGCCGCTTCGGCGCACCCGGCGCGCGGTACACGAGCGTCAGCGACCAGCCGCCCACGCATCCGAAACCCTTGGGGGTCCACACGTTCCCGACCGTCACGGGTTTCGTCTCGGCGGTGAACGAGGCGGTCACATCGGCCGAAGCCGAGTAAAGCTGGCTCGATCCGCGATACGTGCCCGGCGGGTCGACCCGGAACGTCGTTGGGGTGACGTCCTTCGTCGTGGATCCGACGGTCAGCCGGATGGGCTGGCTCGGTGCGCCGCCCGGCAGGATCGCGGGCATCTCCGACTCCCGCGCCTGGCACATCTTCACGGTCGAATCGGCGAACACACCGGTGTTGCCGCCCCAGTTGAGCCGGGCGTACTCCACCTTCGCGCCCTGCGGCAGCTCAGGGCTGGCGCTGCTGGAGTTGAACGTGCCCGGATCGCTGTCCACGTCCGAGTACTGCATGAAGAAGTTGTCGTTCACCCGGTCGTTGCCACGGTTGGCCGCCTCGGCGCAAGCCTGCGGCGTGTTGCCCGTGCCGGTGACCGGTGCGTTGTCGGCCTCGGTCGGGCAGCGCAGAGAACCGTTGCCAACGCTAAGAAAATCGCCGTCGAGGATCCTCGTGTACGCAGGCAGGAACGGCTGTTCCTCGGCGGCGCGTGCGCCTGCGGTCAAGCCTGCCAACAACATCAGCCCGACCAACACAAGGCGCATACCAGCCGAGTTTGTCAGCGAACGCCGTTACAGACATCCGTTCGGCCGCTACTTCACCCGCTTGTGTCGCGGCTGGTGTCGACCCGGTGAAAGTTGAGGTAAGCCCTTGACGGCGTGGGTCCCCGCTGCCCCTGATAGCGCGAGCCAGCCTTCTGCGAGCCGTACGGGTGCTCAGCGGCACTGGACAGCCGGAAGAGGCAGAGCTGCCCGATCTTCATCCCCGGCCACAAGGTGATCGGCAGGTTCGCGACGTTGGAGAGCTCCAGCGTGATGTGCCCGGAGAACCCGGGGTCGATGAACCCGGCGGTCGAGTGGGTGAGCAAGCCGAGGCGGCCGAGCGAGGACTTGCCCTCCAACCGGCCGGCGAGGTCGTCCGGCAGCGTCACGAACTCGTAGGTCGACCCCAGCACGAACTCGCCGGGGTGCAGCACGAACGGGTCGTCCCCCTGCTGCTCGACCAAGGACGTCAGCTCGTCCTGCTGCAGCGCGGGATCGATGTGCGTGTACTTGGTGTTGTCGAACACCCGGAAGAACCGGTCCAGACGCACGTCGATGCTCGAGGGCTGAAGCATCGCCGGGTCGTAGGGCTCAAGGCCCAGCCGTCCCGACTCAAGCTCCTTGGTCAGATCGCGATCACTCAGCAGCACGCCCACACCCTAGCTGCGCCCCGGAGCTGATGTTGTGTATGCTCGGTCAGGCGTTCGCGGATGTAGTTCAATGGTAGAACATCAGCTTCCCAAGCTGAATACGCGGGTTCGATTCCCGTCATCCGCTCAAACAAGGTTTTAGCAGGTCAGAGGGGCTGTTGCCGATCATGGGCGACAGCCCCTCTGATCATGTCCAGTCCCTTTTCGACTCCACCACGGCTGCCGCGTCGCGCACGTGCCGGGCGAACAACGCCGGGTGGGTCATCGGCAGGTAGTGACCGGCGCCGGGGATGACGACCAGCCGCCCATCTGGTGCGGTGGCGAGGAACTTGCGCTCGTGCAAGCGCAGGTGGTCGTGGCCGCCGTTGACGAACCACGTCGGCCCGGCGTAGCTCGCCACCGCGGACAAGGGATCGAACGTGCGTAGAGCCGCGACCACCGAGGGCATGGCGGACGTGGCGAAGGGGCCGGTTGTCGCGAACTTGGCCACGTCGGGCGGCAGGACGGAGTTGAGGATGCGGCGGGTCAGTGCGTCGCCGCCGTCGGGAAGGCTGCTGAGGACCTTGTGTATGACAAGGAATGGCGATGTGGCGGCGCGGCTCGGGATCGCCGTCGCGCCGGCGACGACGAGACCTGCGACGCGCGACGGGTGCGCGGCGGCCGTGGCCATCGAGACGTAGCCGCCCAGCGAGTGGCCGACGACCATGGCCTTGCCGCCGAGGGCGTCGATCGCGTCCGAGACGACGGACACTGCTGACGACATCGTGAACGTGTCGCCGAGGCGCTTGCCGTGGCCGGGCAAGTCCACGGCTAGGCCGAAGTCATAGGTGGCCCAGGCACCCGCGTTCGCGCGGATGCCGTGAACCAGGACAATTGGGACCATGCCGCCGACGCTACTCGTGGCGGATGATCACCTCGATCACGCGAGGTTGCCGCTTGAGGAACAGTCCCGCGAGCAGGCCAACAGCCACGCCGGCCGCGACCGGGGCGACGCGCTTCAGCAACGGCTGTAGAACCAATGCCGCGCCATCCATGGCCTCAGGCTCGGCGGCAGCAACCGGAGCCGGGGAACCGTTGGTGGCGAAGGAGTTCTCCACGTTCTTGGCGAACTGGTCGATCAGCCGCTGGGACACCTCGCCGATCACACCCCGGCCGAACTGGGCCACCTTGCCGCGGATCATCAGGTCCGTCTCGATCGACACCTTCGAGCCGGCGCCGTCGGGCACGACACGAGCCGTCACGTGCGCATCGGCGTTGCCCTGGCCGTGCTGCTCACGGCCGGAGGCCTTCAGTACCGCGGTCCGTGCGGCTTCGTCCACCGACAGGAACTTCACTGTGCCGGTGTAGGAAACCCCGAGCGGTCCGACTTTCACCTTCACTTCACCGGAGTACGTCGAGTCGTCCACGCGGCCGGTCAGTCTGCTGCCCGGCATGCACCCGGCCACCCGCTCGACGTCCAGCAGGGTCGAGAAGACCTTCGCCGGGTCCTGAGCGATGTGGACTTCGTTGGTCAGCTTCATCAGATGTCCATCAATGCCTTACGTTGCCCGCCGTCGACGGGGATGTGAGCGCCGTTGATGAAGCTAGCCCTTGGCGACGCGAGGAACGCGACCAGTGCCGCGACCTCGTCGGGCTCGCAGATCCGGCCGAACGGGATCGAGCTGGTGGCCAGCTCGTGCGCACGGGCCTGGTCGACCTTCTTGTCCCGCGCGAACGCCTTTTCCAAGGTGTCCCAACGGTCTGTGTTCACCGGGCCGGGGTTGACCGTGTTCACGCGGACGCCGTAGCGGCCGTACTGCTCGGCGATGGACGACGCGAAGTTGATGTCTGCGGCGTTGGCCACGCCTGCGGTGAGCTCCCAGTAGCTTGGCTTGAGGCCGTCGTTGCCGACGACGAGCACGATGGAACCCTCGCCACGCTCCTTCATGTGTGGGATGACCGCGCGTACGGATCGCACGTAGCCCATGAATTTCAGGTTGAGGCTGGACATCCACTGCTCTTCGGTCAGCTCTTCGAGCAGGCCGCCCGGTGAGCTTCCGGCGCACGTGACCAGCGTGTCGATCCGGCCGAAGCGTTCCAGGGTGGCCGCGACGCAGCGTTCGACGTCCTCGGACTTGCTCATGTCGCCCGCCATCGGCACGACTGTCCGGCCGCTCGCGGCGGCGATCTCCTTCGCGGTCACCTCAAGGGATTCCGCCGTCCGCGCGGTGATCACCACATCCGCCCCCTCGGCGGTGAGGTGTTCGGCGACCGCCCGGCCGATGCCCTTGCTGGCTCCGGTCACGAAGGCGACTTTGTCCGTCAGCTGCAGGTCCATGAACCACTCCTCACCTCGGGCGTGATATTTGGTATACCAGATCCGCTCGGGCGGAAGCGAGGGCCAATCCGGCCGTTGTCCCCTCGATCATGGTCCCGAGCTGGCACAACGTTGCCTCCGATCCGCGTTTGCCGACCAGTTGGGCGCCGATCGGCAGGCCGTCGGCAAGCCCGGCAGGAACCGACAAAGCGGGCAAACCCGTGATTGAGGCCAATGCGGTGAAGCGGAAGTACTTGTTCTCCAACCCATCGGTGCCCAACGGGGCCGCGGGCAACGGTGTGACGGGCAACAAGATTGCGTCCAACTCAGTTGGGAGCGTCCAGGGCGGGAACTCCACTACCGGCGACGACGGCTCCAGCACGTCGACCAGGTGCGGCGACAGAGAATCGCGGCTGGACCAATAGAGCGAGCGTGCCTCGGACTGCATCAGCGAGGACGCGGCGAACCGCGCGTCCGGAATCTCCACCTCGGTAAAGGAAACGTCCGGCAGCGCGGCCATCGTGGCCTCAAGCACGGATCGCACCTCGCCAGAGCAGAACCGAAGGCTGTACCCGACCCGGAACGACGACGGCACGGGCTCGACGGCACCGCCCATGGCCGTGAACATCCACAGGCAATCCGCAGCGGTCAAAGCGATCGGGCCGACCGTGTCCAGCGAAGGCGCCAGCGGTTTGATGCCGTCCATCGGCAGCACGCCATATGTCGGCCGAAGCCCAGCGACACCGCACAGGCCTGCGGGAATGCGGATCGAACCGCCGGTGTCGGTGCCGAGCGCGTACCTCACGGCGCCCACGGCGACGGCGACAGCGGACCCGCCGCTGGACCCGCCCGCGTGCCGCGAAGGATCCCAGGGATTCACGCACCCAGGCGTCATCACCGAGTACGCCAGCTCCGGCATCGTGGTCCGGCCCATCGCGTAGCAACCAGCCTCGACAAGACGCCGCCAAACCGTGGCGTTCGGGCCGATGTTGTCCTTGACCGCGACCGGGATCCCGGCCTCCGCACCGGAAACCGAGACGAACGCGCCAAGGTCCACGGCCCGCTGAACCGGGGAAGCCAAGCGTTTGCGGTCGATCTTGCCCATGTGGTTGCGGGGCAACGACTGCACCTCGAAGAACTGCTTTGGCACCTTGTACGGCGCCAGCAACGACCGCGCGTGCTGGGAAAGGTCCGCAGGCTCCCGCGACACGACCCAAGCGGTCACTTGCTCGCCCCACTGCGGATCGGGCAACCCGGCGACGGCCGCCTCGACCACCGCGGGATGCTCCTCGATGGCCAGTTCGACCTCACGCGGGTACACGTTCATCCCGCCGGTGATGATCAGTTCCTTGCTGCGGCCCTTGATCACCAGGTGCCCGTCGACGATCTCGCCGAGATCGCCGGTCCTGAACCAGCCGTCCGGCGTGAACGGATCCTCGGCGTCGCCCCAATATCCGGCGAACACCTGTGGCCCGCGAAGCTGGATCTCCTCCTGCTCCAGCCGGACGTGCACACCCGGCAACGGAATCCCGACCGTGTCGCCACGTGGTGAATCAATCGGATTGGACGTGTCCAGCCCGGATTCTGTTGTGCCGTAACGAACCAACGGCACTCGTGGCAGCTGCGCCGCCAATGCGGAGCTCAGCGGAGCGGAGCCGCAGAGGCACAACCGTAAGCCGGAGAATGCCTCGGGCGAGGACGCCAGCCTCGCGTAGATCGTCGGCACGGCCATCAATACCGAGGCTGTGCGCATCGAGGAAGCCAGTGAGTCCGAGAACTTCGAGAAGATCCGCGCGGACGACCCGGCGAACAGCGTCGCGTGCACGCCGCTGAGCCCATGCTGGTGAAACAGCGGCAATGCATGCGTCAGGACGTCGTCGGACGACCACCGCCACGCGGCCATCGCGGAGCGGATCGACGTCAGGAGGTTCCGGTGAGTCAGCGGAACACCCTTGGGTTTGCCTGTCGTGCCTGAGGTGTAGGCCAGCAGCGCCACGTCGTCGGGTGCGCCGACCGGTTCGATCGGATCTCCCACTGCGACGTCGAAGTCCGAAAGCGTCAACAACGCGCCCGAGTCGGCGACCAGGTGTGACAGCTCAGCGGACGTGTACGCAGGATTGGCCAGCACCACGATCATGCCCGCGCGTAATGCCCCCAAGTAGCACCGCACGAATCCCACCGACGACGGCCCGACAAGCACGATTCTGGTCCCGGGCGAGTAGCGCGCAGCGAACCATCCGGCGGCTGAGGCAGCGGCGGCGTCCAACTCACCATGCGTGATCGAGACACCGTCGATCTCCAACGCCAGCTTCGCCGGGAACCGGGTGGCGCCGGCCTGGGCGAGCAGCGGAATCGTCGAAGCGCCAAGCGATTGCACGTAAGCCAGCGGATCGGACACGTCAGGAAGATGGACCCGCCACGACTTCTCGCTCCACGCGATACTCATACCGCCCCCGACCAGTTCGAACTGTTGCCCGTTCGTTCCGCGTCCAGCCGTTCCAGCAGCCCTTCCATCGCCGTGACCGCCTTGATCCGGGCGACCGCGTCGCTGACAAGACTGGCGATGTGCGTGACGGCCTGCTCGGCCGCCGCCCACGGATCGTCAGCGAGCGTGGTGAACCCCAGTCGATGCGCCTCCTCAGCATCCAGCCATCGGGAAGTCAGCAGCAAGTCCATCGCCGCGCTTCGCCCGATCAACGCGGGCAGGATCCACGCGCCGACGGCCAGCCCATGCCCAGGTCCAACCCACCGAAACCGGGCGCCGGCTGAGGAAATTCGCAGGTCAGCGGCTGACACGAGCTGCGCCCCGCCGCCGACGGCCGGACCGGAGGCCACGGCGATCACCGGACCGGGGCGCGTGATCATCACCGCGTAGCACTGGTAGAGCAGATCGGACAGGCGTGTGCGTTCGGCGTCGGAGACGCGCAGGTCAGCGCCTGCGGAGAAGATCGTCGGGTCGGCGCTGCCGAGGAGGACCGGGACGGAAGGCTCGGCGGACAGCGCTTCAAGCAGCGCGGTCACCATCGCTTCGTCCATTGCATTGCGCTGCTCGGGTCGGTTCAGTTTGAGTCGCAAGAAGTCGTCAGATCTTTCTTGGACCAGGCGCATGCTGAAATATGGTATACCAAGTCTGTCGGAGGGAGTTCCGTGAAGCCAGCGGCGTTCACCTATCACCGTGCGTACGACGTGAACGACACGATCGCGCAACTGGCCGAGCTCGGGCCGGATGCGAAGATCCTGGCCGGCGGGCAGAGCCTGGTCGCGATGATGAACTTCCGGCTCGCCCGGCCGAGCGCACTGGTGGACGTCACCCGCATCGCGGGTCTCGACTACTTGGAACGCGACGCCAAAGGCATGCGCATTGGCGCGCTCACCAGGCATCGGACCGTCGAGACGGCCAAGCTCGACGGCTTCGAGGTGCTGTCCAAGGCCGCCAGGTGGATCGGCCACTACCCCATCCGCTGCCGTGGCACGTTCGGCGGCAGCATCGCGCACGGCGACTCCACGGCCGAGTGGTGCATCCTCGCGGTCCTGCTCGAAGCGCAGATCGTGCTGCAAGGGCCACGCGGGCGGCGAGAAGTCCCGGCGTCCGAGTTCTTCCACGGCTTCTTCATGACCGCGGCCGAGCCGGACGAGATGATCGTCGAAGTGAGATTCCCGAAACCGGCACCGCACGCGGCGTTGACCGAGTTCTCCCAACGGCAGGGCGACTTCGCGGTCGTGGCTGCGAGCGCACGGCTGGATCTCGCCGAGAACGAGATCCTGACGTCCAGGATCGTGCTCGGCGGTGTCGGCCCGCAGCCGCATGTGGTCGACGTGAACCTGGCGGGCCAACCCGCGAACGAGGAAACCTGGCGGGCGGCGGGTGAATCCGCCGCGGCGCAGGTGGATCCACCGTCAGACGGCCACGGCAGCAGCGCGTACCGCAAGAAGCTCACCGCGACTCTGGTCGCGCGTGCACTGGCCGAGGCCGCGGCATGACGGCATGGGTCGGGGCCAGGGTTCCCCGCAAGGAAGACCGCCGGATGTTGTTAGGGCGCGGTCGTTTCGTCGCCGACATGGTCCGCACCGACACGCTGCACGCGAGTTTCGTCCGTAGTCCGCATGCTTCCGCGACGATCAAGTCGATCGACGTCAGCGCGGCCAAAAAGGTCGATGGCGTGGTGGAAGTCTTGACAGGCAAGGACCTCGGCGACCCGTACCTGCAGTCGGTGTTGGAACGTGACGAGTTCAAACCGACCAGGATGCCGATCCTGGCCACGGACCGCGTCCGGTTCGCGAGCGAGCCGGTGGCCGTCGTGATCGCCGAAGACGCCTACGCGGCCGAAGACGGTGTGGAGGCGGTCGAGGTCGAATGGGAGACCGGGCCGGTCGTGATGGACATCCGAGCCGCGGTCGCCGCCGACTCGGAAGTCCACAGTGGAACGAGCAACTGCCTCGTCGACCTGGTCATGTTCGACGATCCGCGGCTCGACGCGATCTTCGCCGAAGCCCCGCTGACCATCGACGCGACCTTCGCCAGTGCCAGGGTTTCCGCGCTGCCCATGGAAGGCCGCGTGACCATGGCCGAGTGGGACGACCGCGACAGCCAGGTCATCGTGCACACGTCGACCCAGGTGCCGCATCAGACCAGGTCCGGAATCGCGCAGGCGCTGGGTGTCCCCGAACGGGCTGTCCGGGTGATCGCGCCGGACGTCGGTGGCGGCTTCGGCCAGAAATGCGTGGTCAGCCGGGAGGAAGTGGTCCTCGCGGCGGCCGCGACGCGGTTGAACCGTCCGGTTATCTGGATTGAGGATCGCCAGGAGAACCTGACCGCGTCGGTGCACGGCCACGAACAGGAATACGAGGTCACGGCCGCGTTCGACCACGACGGCCGGATCCTCGGCCTGGCCGCGGACATTCGCTGCGATATCGGCGCGTACTCGGTCTATCCGTTCACGTGCGCGGTCGAACCGTTGATGGCGGCGACGGAATTGCCCGGGATCTACAAGGTTCCGGCGTATCGGGCACGCGGTCGTGGATTCGCCACGAACAAAGCACCGACCGCGCCTTATCGGGGTGTGTCGAGGCCGCAGATCGTGCTGGTGATGGAACGGTTGATGGAGAAGGCCGCGGCCAGGCTCGGCATCGACCCGGTCGAGATCCGGCGGCGCAACATGATCCTGCCGGGCGAGTTCCCGTACACCGGGGTCAACCGGATCACCTACGACGAGGGCAGTTACCTCGAATCGCTCGACCAGACCGAGAAGCGAATCACCGAGGCAGGTTGGTATGCCGAGCGAGACCGGTTGCGGGAGCAAGGACTTTACGCCGGAATCGGCTTCTCGTGTTTTTCCGAGCGAACCGCGTACGGCACGCCGACGATGTCGCAGCGGCGAATGCGCATGACACCCGGATACGACACCGCGCACGTGCGAATGGACCCGTCCGGCGAGGTCATCGTGACAACCGGGACATCCGGTCATGGGCAGGGTCACGAAACGACGTTCGCCCAAATCGTCGCCGACCAACTCGGGATTCATCCGGACCAGGTCCGCCTCCGGCAGGGCGATACCGATCTGACCTCGTACGGCTGGGGCACATTCGGCAGCCGGTCGATCGTGATCGGCGGCGGCGCGGCCCGCAAGGCAGCGGACACAGTGGCCGGTCAGCTCAAGAAGGTGGCCGCCCACCTGCTGGAGGTCGGTGAGGACGACGTGGAGCTCGCCGGGGGCAAAGCCGGTGTCCGCGGTGTGCCGGACGTTTCACTGCCGATCAGTGAACTGGCCAGAGTAGTGCATTTCCAAACCCACAAGCTACCCGAGGAATGTCGTTATGGCCTGGAGGCGCGGGAAAGCGCGGACCCACCAGGAACGTTCTCCAATGCTTGTCACGCCGTCTTGGTTTCTGTAGACCCAGGAACCGGCGAAATACGTGCGCGGAAGTTCATGGTCGTGGAAGACTGTGGCGTCATCATCAATCCGTTGGTAGTGGACGGCCAAGTGCGCGGCGGTGTCGCGCAAGGGATCGCGGCCGCGCTCTACGAACGGATCACGTTCGACCAAGAAGGGCAGCCGACGAGCACGACGTTGATGGACTATCTGGTGCCGACCGCGAACGAGATCTGCCCGATCGAGATTCACCACTTGGAAACGCCATCGCAGTTCAGCGAGAACGGTTCCAAAGGGATGGGTGAAGGCGGCACAATCGGCGCGCCCGCCGCGGTGCTCAACGCGATCAACGACGCGCTGAGCCACCTCGGCGTCCAGTTCGACCACATTCCCGTTCTGCCGGAGGACGTGTTGGCATGAAGGACATCCACCTGATCGCCTTGACGGTCAACGGCAAACCGCACGAGATCGTGGTCGAATCCCGGCGAACGCTCGCTGACGTGCTGCGACACGATCTTGGCTACACCGGGACGCACATCGGCTGCGAACACGGAATCTGCGGTGCCTGCACGGTTTTGCTCGATGGCCAGCCGGTCCGTGCGTGTCTGATCTTCGGCGTGCAGGCCGACGGCTGTGACGTCCGGACGGTCGAAGGCCTCGCGGACGGTGAGGAACTGTCCGACCTGCAGAAAGCCTTCAGCCGCTGCCACGGGCTGCAGTGTGGCTTCTGCACACCGGGATTCCTGATGCTGTCCGAGGCATACCTGTCCGAACAAGACGGTGTGCCGGACGAGTCCGAAGTCCGCGAGGTGATGGCCGCCAACATCTGCCGTTGCACCGGCTACCAGGGCATTGTCGAGGCCGTGCGGCAAGTCGCCGAGGAGCGCGCGGGATGACGTCCATCGGCGAGCGCGTTCCGCGCAAAGAGGATCCACGGCTGCTGCGCGGTCTTGGTCGCTTCGGCGATGACCAGGACCGTGTGGGGCAGTTGTGGCTTCGCGTGGTGCGTTCGCCGGTGGCGCATGGTCGTCTCGTTTCGATCAGCCGACCGAATGGCGCGCACGTCGTCACGGCCCAGGATCTCCCGCCAGGCTTGCGAATTCCGGTTCGGCTGAAGGTGCAGGACATCGACCTCAGCGACTACCTCCAGCCGGTGCTCGCCGCCGACGAAGTCCGTTACGTCGGCGAACCCGTCGCCGTGGTCGTGGCCGATGACCCGTACGAAGCCGAAGATCTCGCCGAGCTCGTCCAGGTGGAGATCGACGAACTACCGGTCACAGTGGACACTGCGGACGGCGTGCAGGCAGCCGAGTTCGAGCTGGGATACGGCGACGTCGAAGCCGCGTTCGGCAAAGCCGACCATGTCGTGCAGATCGAGTTCGACGTGGGCAGACACAGCGCGGTCCCGTTGGAGCCGCGCGCGTTGCTGGCCGATGTGGATCCGTCGACCGGCGCGTTGCAGATCTTCGGGATGACCAAGGTTCCGGTGTTCAACCGGGACGTGCTGGCCACGATGCTCGGGATCGACGAGAACCTGATCCACGTGCACGCGATGGACGCGGGCGGCGGATTCGGCGTGCGTGGCGAGTTCTACCCCGAGGACTTCCTGGTGCCGTGGCTGGCGTGGAAACTGCGGCGCCCGGTCAAGTGGGTCGAGGATCGCGCGGAGCACCTGGTCGCGGTCAACCATTCCCGGCAACAGCAACACATCATCTCCGTGGCCTTCGACAACGAAGGAACGCTGCTCGGCCTGAAAGACGATGTGCTGCACGACAACGGCGCGTACGCCCGGACACATGGGATCATCGTGCCGGAGCTGACCCTGGCGATGTTGCCTGGCCCGTACCGGGTTCCGGCGTTCCACGGCCGGATCCGCGTGATGCTCACGAACAAGACTCCATGCGGGACGTACCGCGCACCGGGACGTTTCGAGGGCACCTCGGTCCGTGAGCAGCTGCTCGACGTCGCCGCGGACCGGCTCGGCATCGACCGGGTGGACCTGCGCCGCAAGAATCTGCTGACCGCGGACGAACTTCCGCACACCAGGGCGATGAGCACGCTCGGCACGGAAGTCGTGCTCGACTCCGGCGACTACCTGGGACTGCTGGACAAGGCAATGGTCGAAGCCGACCGTCTAGGGTATCTGTCGCAGCTGGAATCGCTGAGGGCACAAGGCCGCAAGGCCGGCCTCGGGGTCGCGATGTTCCTGGAGAAGAGCGGCCTCGGCCCGCAGGACACCGCCGACGTCACGATCGGGACCTCCGGCGACGTCCGGGTCTACTCCGGCGGAACCTCGCTCGGCCAAGGCATCGAGACGATCCTTGCGCAGGTCACCGCCGACGCGTTGACCATCGATCCGGCCGTGGTCACCGTGATCAACGGCGACACGATGTTGCAGCCGTTCGGCGGCGGGTCGTGGGCTTCCCGATCCACGGTCGTCGGTGGTAGCGCGGTGCATCGGGCCGCGTTGGCGGTACGGGAACGTGCGATCAAGATGGCGTCGCGGATGCTCGAGGTGTCCGAGGACGACCTGGAGGTCACCGCGGGCACGATCGAGGTGAAGGGCGCGCCCGGTTCGAGCGTCTCGTATGCCGATGTTGCGAAGGCCTGTCGCCCGGGTAGTCCGTACCTGCAGCCGGACGAACCCGCCGGGCTCAGTGCGCGGCGCAGGTTCGAAGTCGAACACATGACTTACCCGTACGGTGTGCACGTCGCACTGGTGGACGTGGACACGGGCACCGGCCAGGTGAAGGTGGTGCGCTACCTGGTGGCCTACGAAGTCGGGCGCGCGATCAACCCGACTTTGGTCGAAGGTCAGCTACTCGGTGGTGTCGCGCAGGGGGTGGGGGGCGCTTTGCTGGAGGAGTTCCGGTATGACGAGGCCGGACAACCACAGGCGGTGACGTTCATGGACTACCTGATGCCGACGGCGGCCGAGTTGCCGCAGATCGACATCCTGGTGGCGCAGGACGCACCCGCACCGGGCAATCCCCTTGGGGTGAAGGGGGCCGGTGAGGGAGGACTGACCGCGGCAGGCGGGGCCATCGCGGGGGCGATCAGGGACGCGTTGGGCCTCACCGGTCCGGTGGGGCGCTTGCCGATGACCGCGGAGCGGGTGCGTGGTCTGGACAAGGAGGGGAAATGACGGAGTCGACACAGCAACAACCGGCGCTGAACTATGTCAGCAAGACCGACATGGTGGTCGCGCTGATCCGTGAGCTGATCATCACCGGCGAACTGGCCGCCGGAAAGCAGCTGCGGCAGCGTGACCTGGCCGCGCGGTTCCACGTCAGCCAGACGCCGGTGCGTGAGGCGATGCGCAGACTGGAGTCCGAGGGCCTGGTGATCGGCGACGCGCACCGCGGGTTCACGGTTGTCGAAGCCGACTCCGGGTCGACCGAGGAGAACTTCCAGATCCGTGCGGCTTTGGAGTCGCTTGGTGCCGCGCTGGCCGCGCCCAAGATCGACGAGGCCGGCATCGCCAAGCTGACGGATCTGAACGAGCGGATGCGGGAACTCGCCGAGGATGATCCGACGTACCCCGAGCTGAACCGCGAGTTCCACTTCACGCTCTACGAGTACTCGCACAGCCCGCTTTTACTGTCCCTGATGCGCTTGCTGTGGCAGGCCCTGCACGGCGGCCCCCGCGTCGCCCGCAGTCACGCCGAATCCATCAGCCAGCACGAGCTGATCATCGACGCGCTGCGCCGGGGCGACGCGGAAGCCGCACGCAAGGCGACCTACGAGCACATCATGGGAGCGGCACCGCTGGCTTGATCTCGTCGAGCTCGCGGTCCTTGGTCTCCGGTGCCGCGACGGCCATCCACAGCGATGCCAACGCCAACAGCACCCCGATCACCAGGAACGTCATCGGCAGACCGAGGTACGGCCAGAGCAGCGACCCGAAGATCAACGGAACGAACCCGGCGCCGATTCGGCTGATCGTCGACGCCCAGCCGAATCCACTCGCCCGCAGCCGCGTCGGGTAGAGCTCGGAGACGTACGCGTAGAGCGCCGGGATCGTCAGCTCGATGACGAACCCGAACACCCCGATCCAGAACTTGGCCGCACCCGGAATGTCCAGCTGGATCGCGAAAACCACCATGGCCAGCGCGGAAACCGGCCCGGACAGGCCGATCACCCACTTGCGACCGACCACATCGACCAGCCACGCGGACACGAGCACACCCACGATGCCGACTGCCGTCATCAACGTGGTCACCATGAACGCCGCGTAGTTGCCGTAACCCTGCGCTCGCAGAATCGACGGCAACCACGTCAAGGCGCCGTAGTACAACAGGAAAACCGTGAGGAACAACGCCCACGAGGCCGAGGTGATCTTCGCGCTGTACCGCCACAGATCCTTGAACTGCTGGATCATGCTCATCGCGGACAGCCTCGGCATCCGTTCCGGTGGCGGAAGTTCCCATGGCCCGACCTTCGCACCGGTCTTGGCGATCAGCCTGTCGATCACTCTCCGGGCTTCGTCGGTTTTGCCGCGCCGCACCAAGTACATCGGCGACTCAGGGACGGAAAGCCTGACCCAGAACAGAAGGAGCGCGGGCAGCACCATCACGAGCAGCATCGCCCGCCAGTTCGGTTGCAGCGCAGTGGAAACAACACCGCACAAGGTCGCACCGATCGGCCACCATACGTCCATCGCGGTCAGCACCCGGCCACGGACCTTCGCCGGGGTGAACTCGCCGACCAGCGCGTAGTCCACCGGGATGCAACCACCAAGTCCAAGCCCCGCAAGGAAACGGAAGACGCAGAAGGTCACGAAGTCCGGCGCCAGCGCACCGGCGACGGAGAAGACGGAGAACGTCAGCAAAGTGAGGCTGAAGGCCCGTTTCCGGCCGATGGTGTCGGCGATCCCGCCCCAGGCGAACGCACCGATCGCCATCCCGATCAGGTTGGCGGTGCCGACCCAGGCACCTTCGGCTTTGGACAGCCCCCACTCGTCGGATACCAGTGGGATCAGGAACCCGTTGAGCGTGACGTCCCACGCGTCGAACATGAACCCGAGCCCGCCGACCAAGAAGATCGTCCTTGAGCTCGCCATCGCCACGGCAGCTCTTGAACCACCTGGTCACCCGTGCGCATTAGTGCCTCCTCGGGGAGTGGAGGAGTTCTGGTATACCAGTTGATATACCATATTTCAACGGGTGGTTGTCTGCGGTTGGGGCTGGTTCAACCGGTACGAACGTCGGGCGAAGATCGAACCTGGCGCCAGGCAGGGGCTGCGGCGCTTCGGTCTTGGTGGCCGAGTCGGCATCGGGTGCGGGCCCTCGATCGGCAGCGACAGGCACGTCGTGTTTTCGATCGCTGTTTGGTGTCCATCACCGTGCTGGTCGGCGTCCAAGGCAGATGCCGCATCCGCATCGGGATCGGCCGTTCACCGGTGATCCGCTGACCACGCTCACCTCGCTGGCAGAATCGGACGCCTTCACCGACTTCGTGCTCTACGAAGGTAACGACTCGTGGTCGCTGACCGGCGGGGTGCTGGCCGCGGCCGTCCTCTGCAATCTGGAGACTCGAGCCACCGCCCGAGCTACCTGGCGCCTTGCCCACTCGCCCAGCCAACCACTCTGAGCAGCTCGGCCGGGCCCTCTGGACAGGTCTGGTATACCAAGTTGGTATACCAAGCTTCGCGAGGAGGGCTCGTGCCGAAGATCGAGACCGACGACGGGGTGAACCTGCACGTCGAGGAGACCGGGACCGGCTTCCCGCTGCTCTTCATCCATGAGTTCGCGGGCGATCACCGCAGCTGGGAACCGCAGGTGCGGTACTTCTCGAACACCCACCGCTGCATCACGTACTCGGCTCGTGGCTACCCGCCCTCGGACGTCCCGACAGACCCGGCCGCGTACTCCATGCAGCGTGCGGTCAAGGACGCGATCGCTGTACTTGACGGCCTCGAAATCAAGAAAGCCCACGTGGTCGGCCTGTCAATGGGCGGGTTCACCGCGCTGCACCTTACGCTCAGGCACCCCGACCGGGTCGTCTCGGCGGTCGTGGCAGGCGCGGGCTACGGCGCACAACCCGAGAAACAAGAGGGATTCCGCGCCGAAAGCCACGCGACCGCGGACTCGTTCGAGCACAAAGGTGCCGCTGAGGTCGCCAAGACGTACGCGGTCGGCCCGGCGCGGGTGCAGTTCCAGAACAAGAACCCGCGTGGCTGGGCCGAATTCGCCGAAGCCTTGGCGGGACACGACTCACTCGGCTCCGCGTTGACCATGCGCGGCGTGCAGGCGTCGCGACCTTCGCTCTACGCGCTGAAAGACGACTTGGCGAAGATCGAAACGCCGGTCCTGATCGTCGTCGGCGATGAGGACGAAGGCTGTCTCGAACCCGACCTGATGCTCAAGCGGACCATTCCGACGTCCGGTTTGGCCGTGCTGCCGCAGACCGGTCACACGGCCAACCTCGAAGAGCCGGACCTGTTCAACTCCACTGTGGACAGATTCATCAGCGCCGTCGACCGGGGTGCCTGGCGGACGCGCGATCCGCGGTCACTGACCGGCGCCACCATGTAGCTCGCGGCCGTACCGCGCGAGCACTCGGGCGCGGAGCTCAGGATCGTTGCGAGGCACGGGTTCCAGGAAGATCTCGGTCAGTTCCCGGAACTCGGCCCGCAACTCCGCCTCGATCCGCACGCACGCGCGTTCCAGGTCCGCCGCGCCCAACGAGTCGTCGAAGTCGAGCCGGGCGCACAACAACACGCTGTCCGTGCCCGTGGTCATCGTCAGCAGGTCGACGACCGCGTCGACTTCGTGCGTTTCGCGCAATCGGTTGCCCACAGCGAAAACCAGGACCGGGTCGGCCTGGCGGCCGATCAGCAGACCACGGTTGGTGCGGCTCAACAGGTACGCCACGACCGCGAGCAACAGACCAATGAGCACCGATGCGATGCCGTCCGCCAACTGCGAGCCGGTGATCTGGTGCAATCCGATGCCCGCGAACGCGATGAACAGACCAATCAGCGCGGCAGAGTCCTCGAACAACACCGTCTTGGCCGTCGGGTCGTCGCTGTAGCGGAGGTATTCGAACAGCGTGCGGTTCTCCGCCTTGGCTCCCCGCCTGGTCTGACGCACGGCCTGGGTCCACGACACCAGTTCCATCGCGAACGCCAGCGCCAGGACGATGTACGCGACGATCGGCGATTCCTGCTCGACCGTGGGTCCGAAGATCGCTTCGAAGCCTTCGTAGAACGAGAACACCGCGCCGGACACGAAGATCGACACGGCCGCGAGCAGCGACCAGAAGTAGCGCTCTTTGCCGTAGCCGAAGGGATGCCTGCGGTCGGCCGGGCGTACCGACGTGCGCAACGCGGTCAACAACAGCGCCTCGGTGAACGTGTCCGCCACCGAGTGCGCTGCCTCGGCGAGCATCGCGGCCGAGCCGGTGATCAGCCCGGCGATCGCCTTCATCACCGCGATCGCCAGGTTGACCAGCAGTGCCAGGACGACGGTGAGCGTGCTTTCGCCGCCCGGTTTGTCCTCTTTGGCCTCGGTCACAGTTCGGCCAGCGCCGCGCCGATCGCGCGGTGGAAGGTCGGGTACGCCAGGATCATGCCCTTCAGTGTGGCGGTCGGGACCTGCGCGTGCACGGCCACCACAAGCGCACCGACGATTTCACCGGCGGCAGGACCGACGACCGACGCTCCAACCAGGACACCCCGCTCGGTGTCCTCGACCAGCTTGATCAACCCGTCGTTGCCGAGCTTGTGGATGAAACCCCTGGAGGAATCGGGCAATGCGGTCAGCGCGGTGCGGACCTTGATGCCCTGCTTCTCGGCTTCGGCCTGGGTCAGGCCGACCGATGCGACCTCCGGATCGGTGAACGTCGCGTGCGGAACCGCGTGATACTGCGCTCGTGGACCGTCCTTGCCGAGGATGTCGGCGGCCGCGATGTCCGCGTGGTACATGGACATGTGCGTGAACGCGCCCGTGCCCGCGATGTCACCGATCGCCCATACCTTGTCGGCCGCGCGCATCCGGTCGTCCACCTGGATGAACTTGCCGTCGTCCGGGATACCCGCCGCCTTGACGCCGAGCGCGGCCAGGTCACGCGTCCGGCCAGTGGCGACCAGAAGCTGGTCCGCGGTATAGGTTTCGCCGCCAGCCGTGACATGGAACGCGCCGTCGTAGTCCACTTTGGTCGCACGAGCGCCGGTGACGACCTTTATGCCCTCGCGCACGAAGATCTGCCTGAGCAACTCGCTCGACTCGGGCTCGTCGTTGGGCAGCAGCCGTTCCGGCGACTGTAGAACGGTGACCTCTGCGCCGAACCGGGCGAACACCTGCGCGAACTCGCAGCCCACCGGACCACCGCCGAGCACGATCAGCGATGACGGCACCGCGGTGGCCGGCACAGCCTCGCGGTTGGTCCAGAGTGGAGTGTCGGCGAGGCCGTCGATCGGCGGAATCGCTGGATCAGTGCCGGGATTGAGCACGATTCCCTTGCGGGTACGGAACACCTTGTCACCGTCCGAAGTGGTGACGGTGACCTCGGCGGTGTCGGTGATCTTGCCGTAGCCACGGACAAACCGGACGCCCGCGGCTTCCAGCCGGTCCACGGCGGCCTGGTCGTTCCAGTTGGCGGTCGCGTCATCCCGGACGCGCGCCGCGACCGGCGCCCAGTCCGGCTGGATCCGCACGGACCCGGCCAGTTGGTTCGCCCGCCGCGCCTCCGCGAGAGCGTCCGCCGCGCGGATCATCATCTTGGTCGGAATGCAGGCGTAGTAAGGGCATTCGCCGCCGACCAACCGGGCATCGACCCCGACGACGGACAAACCCGCCTTGCCGAGTTGGGTGGCGAGCGACTCGCCACCCGGACCCAGCCCGATCACCACGACGTCCACATCCTCAGCTGTCATGGGCCATAGCCCATCACGAATGCGCCCGCCGCGCGACAACTAGCGCGTGTCCACCTTTCCAGCACACCGAAACGCACATTCCGGCACACCGAGATGCGCATTCCGGCACACCGAGATGCGCTGTCGGCGTGCGGAACGGTCAATTCATGGTGCTGCAACGGTGGACACGCTGTGCTGGAAAGGTCGACTCATGGTGCTGGAGTGGTGGACACGCTGCGCTTAGGTCGCTCCGGTCGAACCCGATCGAGTCGGCGACCGGGTGAGCAGTCACCTAGCTGACTGTAGGAACCTCGTCATCCGATTTCTCCGGCTGCGGAAGACCGCGTTTCACGGCCGTCAGCAAGAGCTGGGAAACGTCCACGACCTCGACGTTCTCGGCCACGCCCTCGCTCTTGCGCTGGGTCAGGCCGTCGTTGAGCATCACGCGGCAGAACGGGCACCCCGTGGCGATCTTCGTCGGAGCCGTCCCGAGGGCCTCGTCCACCCGCTCGACGTTGATCCGCTTGCCGATCCGCTCCTCCATCCACATGCGAGCACCGCCGGCGCCACAGCACATGGACTTGTCGGCGTGCCGCGGCATCTCCCGCATCGACACCCCGGAGGACTCGATCAGCTCACGCGGAGCCTCGTAAACCTTGTTGTGACGGCCCAAGTAGCACGGGTCGTGGTACGTGACGTCCTCGGCGACCGGCGCGACCGGAACCAGCTTGCGCTCGCGCACCAGGCGGTTCAGCAGCTGGGTGTGGTGCATGACCTCGACCGTCAAGCCGAGTTCCGGGTACTCGTTGCCGATGGTGTTGAAGCAGTGCGCACAGGTCGCGACGATCTTCTTCACCTTGCGGTCCTCGAAGACCCCGCCCAGGACCTCGACGTTCTGCTGGGCGAGCATCTGGAACAGGAACTCGTTGCCCGCGCGGCGAGCCGGGTCACCGGTGCACGCCTCCTCCGAGCCGAGGACCACGTACTTCACGCCCGCGATGTGCAGCAGCTCCGCGACCGCCCGGGTGGTCTTCTTCGCCTTGTCCTCGAACGCACCCGCGCAGCCGACCCAGAACAGGTACTCGAAGTCCTGGGTGCCGTCGTACACCGGGACCTCGAAGTCCAGGTCCTTGGTCCACTCCAGGCGGTCCTTGGCGTTCTGGCCCCACGGATTGCCCTTGTTCTCCAGGTTCTTGAACATCCCGTTCAGCTCGGCCGGGAAGTTCGACTCGATCAGCACCTGGTAGCGGCGCATGTCGACGATGTGGTCCACGTGCTCGATGTCCACCGGGCACTGCTCGACGCAGGCGCCGCAGGTCGTGCACGACCACAGCGCGTCCGGGTCGATGACGTCGCCGACCAGTGCCTTCTCCGACTCGGCCAGCGCGAGGACGTCGATGCCCGCGTGTGAGTCCAGGCCGATCTCGTCGCCCGCCATGTCACGACGGCCGCCGGCCAGCAGGTACGGCGCCTTGGCGTAGGCGTGGTCCCGCAGCTGCGTGATGACCATCTTGGGGGACAACGGTTTCTCGGTGTTCCACGCCGGGCACTGCGACTGGCAACGGCCGCATTCGGTGCACGTGGTGAAGTCCAGCCAGCCCTTCCAGGAGAAGTCCTCGACCTTGCCCGCGCCGAAGACGTCCTTCTCGGGGTCGGCTTCCTCGAAGTCCAGCGGCTTGCCGCCGCTCATCATCGGCTTCAGCGCGCCAAGGGCCGTGCCTTCGTTGCGCTTGAAGTAGATGTTGAAGAATGCGGTGAACCGGTGCCACGCCACACCCATCGTGGTGTTCAGCGAGATCACGATCAGCCAGACCATCGCGGAGAAGATCTTCATCGCCGCGAAGATCGACACCAGTGCGGGCTCGGCGGGCAGCACCGAGCCGATCAGCTTGGTCACCGGCGCGGACCAGGTCGGCACGTCGAAGTAGCCCGCCGCGTACTTGGCAGCCCGGATACCCATCACGCCAAGGCCTTCGACGAGCACGATCGCCTCGACGAAGTACGCGCGGCCCATCCGTGAGCCGGTGAACCGGGACTTGCGGCCCTTGAAGCGCGGGTGGTTGCTCAGCCGGATGTAGATCAGGCCGAGGATGCCCAGCACCGTGGTCAGCCCCAGCAACTCCACGAACAGGTTGTACGGCCCCCAGTGGCCGATCACCGGCAGGTCCCACGCGGGCACGAACACCTCGCCGTACGCGGCGACGACGCTCAGGATCAGCCCGCCGAACCCGGCCATCACGAACCAGTGCA
Source organism: Rhodococcus rhodnii (assembly GCA_000720375.1). Lineage (GTDB taxonomy): Bacteria > Actinomycetota > Actinomycetes > Mycobacteriales > Pseudonocardiaceae > Kibdelosporangium. Next base: position 215,714 of record JOAA01000011.1, read on the forward strand.
GCACACCGACGTGGCTCCACTTGAGCATCCGGGTGTGCCCGAGGACCTCTTTGAGCATCACACGGATGCGACGGCCGAAGGGGCCGTTGCGCGTCGAGTCCGGCTGCCCCAGCCGGATCGTGGCGAGCATGCGCCGCACAGTCATGGTCGTCATGACGACCGCGACGGCGGTCAGCACGACGCAGAGGATGCCGAGGATCAGCCCCAAGCCTGTCATGGCGGTGACGGTATCCAGGGTTACTCGCCAGTAACTAGTCGCACGTGATCTGGATCGCTCAAATTGCGTTGTTATTGGGACTATCGTCCCGTTAGTTTGGTCGTATGCCTCCTTACCTGCTATTAGCGATCGCCATCGCCGGTGAAGTCGCCGCGACGACCTCGCTGAAGCTGTCCGAGAACTTCTCCAAGCTGGTGCCGTCGATCGTGGTCGTGGTCGGTTACCTGGTCGCCTTCGGCGTGCTCGGCAAACTGCTGAAGGACGGTTTCCCGGTCGGGGTCGCGTACGCGATCTGGGCCGCCGCGGGCATCGCCGCGGTCGCGGCCATCGGGGCGGTGTTCTTCGCCGAACCGGTCAACTGGACGATGGCGGGCGGACTGCTGCTGATCATCGGCGGCGTGGTGATGCTCGAGCTCGGGAGGGCGCACTGATCACGCAACCGGACGGCCGCAAAGCCCGGGGTGATCGACGCAGGCAGGAGCTGATCGAGGCGACTCTCCGGGTGATCGAACGGGACGGCGTGGCCGGCGTGACGCACCGGACCGTCGCCAAGGAGGCCGGGGTGCCGACGACCTCGACCACGTACCACTTCTCCAGCCTCGAAGACTTGCTCACGGCCACCCTCACCTCGTGCGCGAGCGGGTTCGCCACGGCCGTCCGCGACTTGGTCGAACGAGCCAGGATCAGGGGAAGTCAGGGTGCCCGCGAGGTCGCCGAGATGATCGTCGAGGCGCTCGGCCCGGAGCGCGGCCGCACCATGGCCGAGTACGAGCTCTACCTGTACGCCGCCCGCAACCCGGCACTACGCCCGGCTGCCCGGCTCTGGCTGGACGTGCTGACAAGCCTTGTGCAGCACGACGACGAGGTCGCCTTCCGGGCGTTCCTGGCCGGAATGGACGGACTGCTGATGCAGGGCCTGATCGACGACGAACCGCCCACAGTGGCCGAGCTGCAACCGGTGATCGCGTACCTGATGCGACCCTCAAAACCCTGATTTTGATCAGCCAGGGCTCTGCCCTGATGGCTTACGGGCGGTCAGCCGAAAGGCTTACGGCATGCGAAAAACCGTTGTCGCACTTGCCACTGCCGCCGCCGTCGCAGTGACCGCCATACCCGCTCAGGCCGCGACATTGCCGCCGCTGAAAGAGGACTTGCTGAAAGCGTCGATCTCGGGCTTACCGAACCCCGAGACAACCGGCGCGCTGGTCCGGATCACCGGACGGGCCGGGGAGTGGAGCGGCGTGTCGGGAGTTTCCAACCTGGAGACCAACGCCCCGGTCAACCCGCGCGGTAGCTTCCGGATCGGCAGTACCACCAAGATCTTCACCGCCGTCCTGGTGCTCCAGTTGGCCCAGGAACGCCGAATCGACCTTGAGGCACCCGTGCAGCGGTATCTGCCGGGCGTGCTGCCCGCGACCTATCCGCCGATCCCCGTCTACACGTTGCTGGAGCACACCTCTGGGCTGCCGCACATCGACATCCCGCAGATGGCCGACCCGCAATGGGTCGTCGACCACCGGTTCGACAGCTGGACTCCGGCGCAGGTGCTGGCCACCGCGACCAAGCACCCGCACGAGTTCACCCCCGGGACAGCGCAGAAGTACAGCAACACCAGCTACATCGTGGCCGGGATGCTCGTCGAGAAGATCACCGGCCAGTCCTACCGGCGTGCCTTGACCGAGCGGATCACCGATCCACTTGGCCTTTGCCACACCTACGAACCCGGCAACGACCCGCACCTGCCGAACCCCGCCGCGCGTGGCTACATCACAGTCCAGGGCAAGCTCGTCGACGTCACCGAGATGAACCAGTCGATCCCGTGGGCAGCGGGCGGGATGATCTCCACGGCCGCAGAGCTCGACACGTTCATCACGGCGTTGTTCCGTGGCCGCCTGCTTGGCCCCGCGATGATGGACCGGCTGTTCAAGGTCCCCAACGTGCAGACCGTGAACAACGGCGGACCGGCCATGTACAGCCAGGGCTTGCAGACGATCACGCTCAACGGCGTGACCATGTGGGGCAAGACAGGCAGCCGGTACGGCTACTCCAGTGGCGTGTTCGCCACCCGTGACCTGGCTCGTAAGGCGGCGTACTCGGTCAACGTCACCACGAAGTCGACCGAGGGGCAGCCGCGGATCGTGCTGAAGATCGCGGACGCCGCCACTCGGTGAGATCTCGTCCAGACCGGTAGTTTCGTTCTTGTGATAGGACTGCCGGATTCGATCAAGGCCCTGCTGTTCGATCTCGACGGAGTGCTCACGGGCACCGCTGAGCTGCACAAGCAGGCGTGGAAGCGCACGTTCGACACCTTCCTCGCCGGTCGGGAAGGACAGCTGCCCTTCACCGAACAGGACTATCTGGACTACGTGGACGGAAGGCCGCGCGCCGACGGGGTACGCACGTTCCTCGCGTCGCGCGGCATTCAGCTGCCGGAGGGCGGCCCGGACGACCCGCCGAGCGCCGAGACGATCAACGGCGTCGGCAACCGGAAGAACGAGCTGCTGCTGTCGATCATCCAGAACGAAGGCGTGCGGCCGTATCCCGGATCCCGGCGCTACGTGGAAGCCGCTCGGGACGCCGGGTTGAAGATCGGCGTGGTGACGTCGTCCGCCAACGGCGCCGCCGTGCTGGAGGCCGCGGACCTGAGCCGGTTCGTCGAGGCCAGGGTCGACGGGGTGACGATCGTGTCGCAAGGGCTGCGCGGCAAACCGGCACCGGACTCGTTTCTGGCCGGTGCCAAGGCTTTGGGCGTCCTGCCGGCGGAGGCCGCGGTCTTCGAGGACGCGCTGTCCGGTGTACAAGCTGGGCGAGATGGGAAGTTTGGGTTTGTTGTCGGAGTCGATCGCGCGAACCAGGCTGATGCCCTACGCGCGCACGGCGCCGACATTGTCGTGACGGACCTCGCTCAACTGCTGGAGGCGCGTGATGGACAAGCCTAGCTATGAGATCGCCCCATGGCAGTTGCGCTGGCGTGGTCTTGACCTGGATGCGTTGCGCCGCACGGAATCCACCTTCGCACTGGCCAACGGCCATGTCGGACTGCGCGGCACGTTCGAGGAAGGCGAGCCGCGCGGCCTGCCCGGCACGTACCTCAACGGCTTCTACGAACAGCGACGGCTGCCGTACGCCGAGGCGGGCTACGGCTTCCCGGAGGACGGTCAGACGGTCGTCAACGTGACCGACGGCAAGATCATCCGCCTGCTGGTCGAGGACGAGCCGCTCGACATGCGCTACGGCCGTGCCCTGGAGCACGAGCGTGTCCTCGACTTCCGGTCCGGCACGCTGCGACGGCGCACCGAATGGGAGTCGCCGACCGGACGCCGGGTCCGGATCACCTCGGAGCGCCTGGTGTCGTTCACCCAGCGTGCGATCGCCGCGATCAACTACTCGGTCGAGCCGTTGGACGACACGATCCAGCTGGTGGTGCAGTCCGACCTGCTGGCCAACGAGCCCGTGGCGACCCGCACCGACGATCCCCGGGTCGCCGCGGCTCTGGACAAACCGCTGATCAGCGACCACGCGTCGGCTCGCGGCTACCGGGCGGTGCTCGCCCACCACACGCGGGCGTCCGGGCTGCGCATGGCCGCGGCCATGGACCACGAACTGCACCTCGACGAGGACAACATCCGCACGGAGATCAAGGCCGAACAAGATCTCGCCCGGCTGACCGTCGCGGCCGACGTGCCCAAGGGCAGCAAGCTGACGCTCACCAAATACCTGGCGTACGGCTGGTCCAGCCAACGCTCGTCACCTGCGCTGCGCGCACAGGTGGACGCGGCCATGGTGGGCGCACTGCAGACCGGCTGGGACGGCCTGCTCGCCGAGCAAAGGTCCTTTTTGGACGAATTCTGGGACACCGCGGACATCGAGATCGAAGGAGACGCCGAACTGCAGCAGGCGGTCCGATTCGCACTGTTCCACGTCCTGCAGGCCGGAGCTCGAGGCGAGACCAGGGCGATCCCGGCGAAGGGCCTGACCGGCCCCGGATACGACGGCCACGCCTTCTGGGACACGGAATCCTTCGTACTGCCGGTGCTGACGTACACCATCCCGGACGCGGCCCGCGACGCACTGCGCTGGCGTTACTCCACTTTGGACAAAGCCAGGGCCAGGGCGCGAACCCTGTGCCAGCAAGGCGCCGCGTTCCCGTGGCGCTCGATCAACGGCGACGAATGCTCCGGCTACTGGCCGGCAGGCACGGCGGCGTTCCACATCAACGCCGACATCGCCGACGCGGTCATGCGATACCTGTACGCGACGCAGGACAAGCCGTTCGAGTCCGAATGCGGCGTGGAGCTGCTCGTCGAAACCGCCCGGCTGTGGATGAGCATCGGCCACCACGACACCCATGGCCGCTTCCGCATCGACGGCGTCACCGGCCCCGACGAGTACACGGCCGTCGTGGACAACAACGTCTACACAAACTTGATGGCACGCCGTAACTTGCGCGCCGCAGCGGCCGTCGCCGAGGCCAACCCTGCCCTCGCGCACGACCTGGGCGTCGGCACCGAGGAAGCATCCCGCTGGCGTGACGCGGCCGACGACATGGTTGTGTTGTACGACAAGGAACTCAAAGTCCACCCGCAGTCAGAGTGCTTCACCGACCACGCCCGCTGGGACTTCCACAACACCCCGGCCGAGAACTACCCGTTGTTGCTGAACTATCCGTACTTCGACTTGTACCGCAAGCAAGTCGTCAAACAAGCCGACCTAGTGCTTGCTTTGCACGTGTGCGGCGACGAGTTCACCCCCGAGGAAAGAGCCCGCAACTTCGCGTACTACGAGGCACTGACCGTCCGCGACTCGTCGCTGTCGGCGTGCACCCAGGCCGTAATGGCAGCGGAGGTCGGCCACCTCGAACTGGCCTACGACTACTTCGCCGAAGCCGCACTGACAGACCTGCACGACCTGCACGATAACGTCCAAAATGGACTCCACATCGCCTCGCTCGCGGGCGCGTGGATCGCCACCGTCGCAGGCTTCGGCGGAATGCGCGACCACCACGGCAAACTCACGTTCGCCCCACGCCTGCCACCGGAACTGACCAAGATCGCCTTCCGGATGACGTTCCGCGGCAGCAAGATCGGCGTGGAGATCCGCCCGGAACGCGCGGCCTATCGGCTGTATTCAGGCGAACCACTGGACCTGTCACACCACGGCGACCCGTTCACCCTCGGCACGGAACCAGTGATCCTGCCGATCCCCGGACCGCCTGACCACCCCACCCCACACCAGCCACACGGCCGCGCCCCCACCCGCCGCCGGCCACGGTAGGAATCCGCGCCAACGGCCCGACGGCGGAAGTCCGCCCCAATGGCTCGACGGTAGAACTTCGTGTCAACGGCCCGAGGTTTGGACTTCGTGCCAAGGGCTCGACGGTGGAACTCCGTGCCAAGGGCTCGACGGCAGGACTCCGTGCCAAGGGCCCGAGGTTTGGACTTCGTGTCAACGGCCTGACGTTAGGACTTCGTGCCAAGGGCCCGGCGTGAGAACTCCGTGCCAACGGTCCGTTCGCAAATCCAGTTGTCCACAACCACCCGATGCCCCTTTGACCAGCCGATATCCCCGATAGAATGGGACCGGGGACGCCCCCCGGGAGCGGTGGGGGATGTCCGGGTGCAGGGCGTGGCTGGACTGAACGGGGGTAGGGCCAGCACCCCCTGGGAAATGGATGCCAACTCCAGCGCGAGGGAAGACCCTGACGCGTAGCTTCCTTGATGACGATCCACTCAGGGTTGGCGACCCGGGTCGGCTCGGGGTGGTCCCCGATGCCGGTTCCCCGCCGACTCAATAGCTTTGGACCGTCGCTTGAAGTAGTCCGATGGGGAGCAGGAGATGGACATGTCTCGTCGTGTTGTGCTGGGGGTCTGCGCGATCGGCGTGGGGACGCTTCTGCTGTCCGGGTGCGATGGGTTTCGGGTGTCGTCGTCCACCTTCAGCGACACGACGGACCTCACGCAGAAGGTCGCCACGGTCCGGATCGACAACGGTGCGGGGGCCGTGCGGATCCGAATCGGGGCGACCCCCTCGGTGCGCCGGACTGTGTACTACCGCAACAACGACAAGCCTGGGCAGACCCACCGTGTCGAAGGCGACACGCTGATCCTCGACCACTGCGATCAGCGCAACTGCTCGGTCGACTACGAGGTCACGTTGCCGGCCGCGGCCAAAGTCATGGGTGAGGTCGGGTCCGGCGAGATCGACCTCGCGGGCATGTCCGAGGTGGGGGTAAGGGCCGGGTCCGGGGACGTCCGGGTGCGGGACATCTCCGGTCCGGTCGCCGTCAACGTCGGCTCGGGGCGGGTCGAGTTGACCAGCCTCGCGCAGTCCGCCGTTGTCGATGCGAGCTCAGGGGACGTCACGCTCAGCGACGTCAAGGGGGACGTCACCGTCTTGTCCCGGTCCGGCGAGGTCAATGCCAGCGGGATCGGCGGCAAGGCGGCGGTGGAGAGCTCGTCCGGCGATGTCCGGGTCGACATGGCCACTGCCCAGAGCGTCAAGGTGACCGCGAGCAGCGGCCGGATCAACGTCACTGTGCCGCGCGGCCAGACGTACAAGGCGGACGTCACCACCAGCAGCGGCGAGAAGCTGGTCAACGTCGACACCAGCCCGCAGTCGCCGTACGTGCTTGACCTGGACGCGAGCAGCGGTGACATCCAGGTCGACTACCGCGTCTGATCTCCGGGGAACAAACCCCGCACCCCGCTCGTTGGCCTGTCAGGAAGGTTGAGCGGCATCCGCTCAAGTCTGATTTGACCGGCGACGACTCTCGGTAGCAGACTTGAGCCACACACGCTCAAGGCGAAGAAACACTACCGGGAGGATTCCATGGCGCGAGCGGTCGGCATCGACCTGGGGACGACCAACTCCGTCGTCGCCGTTCTCGAAGGCGGTGAGCCGACGGTCATCGCCAACTCCGAGGGTTCGCGGACGACCCCGTCCATCGTCGCCTTCGCCAAGAACGGCGAGGTGCTCGTCGGCCAGCCGGCGAAGAACCAGGCGGTCACCAACGTGGACCGCACCATCCGCTCGGTCAAGCGGCACATCGGCTCCGACTGGAAGACCGATGAGATCGACACCAAGCGCTACACCGCGCAGGAGATCTCCGCGCGCGTGCTGATGAAGCTCAAGCGCGACGCCGAGTCCTACCTCGGCGAGCAGATCACCGACGCCGTCATCACCGTCCCCGCCTACTTCGAGGACGCCCAGCGGCAGGCCACCAAGGAAGCCGGCCAGATCGCCGGCCTGAACGTGCTGCGGATCGTGAACGAGCCGACCGCGGCCGCGCTGGCCTACGGCCTGGACAAGGGCGAGAAGGAACAGACCATCCTGGTCTTCGACCTCGGTGGCGGTACCTTCGACGTCTCCCTGCTGGAGATCGGCGACGGTGTCGTCGAGGTCCGCGCGACCAGCGGTGACAACCACCTCGGTGGTGACGACTGGGACCAGCGCATCGTCGACTGGCTGGTGGACAAGTTCAAGCAGTCCAGCGGCATCGACCTGACCAAGGACAAGATGGCGCTGCAGCGGATCCGTGAGGCCGCTGAGAAGGCCAAGATCGAGCTGTCCAGCTCGACCAGCGCCAACATCAACCTGCCGTACATCACGGTGGACGCGGACAAGAACCCGCTGTTCCTCGACGAGACCCTGACCCGCGCGGAGTTCCAGCGGATCACCTCCGACCTGCTGGACCGCACCCGTGCGCCGTTCCACAACGTGATCAAGGACGCCGGCATCAACCTCGGCGACATCGACCACGTCGTGCTCGTCGGTGGCTCGACGCGGATGCCCGCGGTGACCGAGCTGGTCAAGGAGCTGACCGGCGGCAAGGAGCCCAACAAGGGCGTCAACCCGGACGAGGTCGTGGCCGTCGGTGCCGCGCTGCAGGCTGGTGTGCTCAAGGGCGAGGTCAAGGACGTCCTGCTGCTGGACGTGACCCCGTTGTCGCTGGGCATCGAGACCAAGGGTGGCGTGTTCACCAAGCTCATCGAGCGCAACACCACCATCCCGACCAAGCGCTCGGAGATCTTCTCCACCGCGGACGACAACCAGACCACCGTCGGCATCCAGGTCTTCCAGGGTGAGCGTGAGTTCGCCGTGCACAACAAGAAGCTGGGCACGTTCGACCTGACCGGTCTGCCCCCGGCTCCGCGTGGCGTACCGCAGATCGAGGTCACCTTCGACATCGACGCGAACGGCATCGTGCACGTCTCCGCGAAGGACCTGGGCACCGGCAAGGAGCAGTCGATGACCATCACGGGCGGCTCGGCGCTGCCCAAGGAGGACATCGACCGGATGGTCAAGGACGCCGAGGCGCACGCCGAGGAGGACAAGCGCCGCCGCGAGGAGGCCGAGACCCGCAACCAGGCCGAGACGCTGGTCTACCAGACCGAGAAGTTCTTGAAGGACAACGAGGACAAGGTCCCGGCCGACGCCAAGGACAAGGTCAACGCGGCCATCGCGGAGGCCAACGAGGCGCTCAAGGGCGAGGACACGGCCAAGATCAAGGCCGCGGTCGAGAAGTTGTCACAGGAGTCGCAGGCGATGGGCGCGGCGATGTACGCGTCCGCCAACGCGGCAGGCGGCGGTGAAGGTGCTCAGGCCGGCGGTGCCGGTGGTGCGGGTACCCCGCCGAAGGACGACGTTGTTGACGCCGAGATCGTCGACGAGGACGAGAAGAAGTGACCGATCAGGGACCGCACGACAACAACTCCGCTGCTGAGGAGCCACGGGTGGTAGTGCGCGACCGACGCCGGATCGACCCGGAAACCGGTCAGGTCAAGACCGTCACCGAGGAGGTGCCCGTCGACGAGACGGGTGCCCCCGAGGGCGGCAAGCACGCGGCGACCGACGAGGCCGCCGATCTGCCAGTGGTCGAAGCCGAGATCGTCAGCGAGGAAGTCTCGCTGAAGAACCAGGTCGAAGAGCGCACGAAGGACCTGCAGCGACTGCAGGCCGAGTTCGCCAACTACCGCAAGCGCGTGGACCGCGACCGCGAGAGCGTGGTCGTCAACGCCAAGGCTTCGGTGGTCAACGAGCTGCTCGCGGTGCTCGACGACCTCGAGCGAGCGGCCGCGCACGGCGACCTGACCGGCGCGTTCAAGGCGGTGGCGGACAAGCTGACCGCCACGCTGCAGCGCGTCGGGCTGGAGCCGTTCGGCCACGAGAACGAGCCGTTCGACCCGTCCGTGCACGAGGCAGTGCAGCACGACACGTCCCCGGACGTGCAGGGTCCGACCGTGACCGCGGTGTTGCGCCGCGGCTACCGGATCGGCGAGAAGACGCTGCGTCCCGCGCTGGTGGCCGTGACCGACCACGAGCCCGGTGCACCGGCCCAGGAGTGGGTCGAACCGTCCGAAGGACAGCCTGATGGTTCGGCGGACCGGAACTAAGCAACAGAAGGGAGGGGACGTCCGGTGAGCGCGAGGGACTGGATCGACAAGGACTTCTACCGTGAGCTGGGCGTCTCGTCCAGCGCGACGGACGCGGACATCAAGAAGGCCTACCGCAAGCTGGCCAGGGAGTTGCACCCGGACGCCAATCCGGGCAACACCGAGGCCGAGACGCGGTTCAAGGCGGTGTCCGAGGCGTACGGCGTGATCGGTGACCCCGAGAAGCGTAAGCAGTACGACGAGGCTCGCCGCCTGTTCGGCGGCGGGCTGCGTGGGTTCGGCAGTGGCGGCCCGGGCGGCGGCTTCGATGTCAGCGACATCTTCGGCGGCGCCAACGCACAGGGCGCGGGCGGCAGCTTCAGCGGCCTCGGCGACATCCTCGGCGGCCTGTTCGGCAGGCGCGGCCAGGGATCGACCGCAGGCCGGCCCCGGCGCGGCGCGGACGTGGACACCGAGATCCGGATCGACTTCCTGGAAGCGATCCGCGGTGCGACCGTCCCTTTGCGACTGTCCAGCCCGTCCACATGTGGGACGTGCAACGGCAACGGCGCCCGGCCGGGTACCCAGCCCCGCACCTGTCCGACGTGTAACGGCGCGGGCCTGATCACGCGCAGCCAAGGCGCTTTCGCCTTCAGCGAGCCGTGCCGCGACTGCCGCGGCACCGGCCGGATCGTCGACGACCCGTGCCCCGAGTGCGGCGGCGACGGCGTGAGCACCAAGAGCCGCACGTTGACTGTTCGTATTCCGCCAGGCGTGGAGGACGACCAGAAGATCAGACTGGCCGAACAAGGCGAACCCGGCCAGAACGGCGGGCACGCCGGTGACCTGTACGTGCGCGTGCACGTCACCCCGCACGCGGTGTTCGGCCGCTCGGGCAACGACGTGACGATCACCGTGCCGGTCACGTTTCAAGAACTGGCACTCGGCACCACGCTGACCGTGCCCACTCTGGACGGCAAGGTGTCGCTGCGCGTCGCCGCGGGTACAGCCAACGGCAGGGTTTTCCGTGTCCGCGGCAAGGGCGTGGCCAAACGCGACGGTGCCGCGGGCGACTTGCTGGTCACCGTGCAGGTGGCAGTGCCGAACAAGCTCTCCGACGAGGCCAAGGCCGCGATGGAGGAGTACGCGAAGGCGACTTCGGACCACGACCCCCGGCCGGAGTTGACGGCGATGCTGAAGCAGAGGAGCGAGTAGATGATGCCCTCGTTTCCCAGCGGTGTCCCCTTTCCGGCGAACGCGGACGAGGACACCCCGATCTTCGTGATCTCGGTGGCCGCGCAACTGTCCGGCCTGCACGCGCAAACCCTGCGCAGCTACGACCGTCTGGGGCTGGTCTCACCCGGCCGGACCTCAGGCGGCGGCCGCAGGTACTCCATGCGTGACATCGCGGTGCTGCGCGAGGTTCAGCGCCTGTCCCAAGAGGAAGGCGTGAACCTCGCGGGCATCAAGCGGATCATCCACCTGGAGAACCAGGTGACCGCCCTGCAGGCCCGCGTCGAGGAGCTCACTCACGAACTGGCCGCGGCGTACGCGGCAGCCGAGCAGGCGGCCGCAGCCGTGCACAAGTCCTATCGGCACGAACTGGTCCCGGTGCACAAGCCGAAAACCGCCTTGGTGGTCTGGAAACCACAGCCCCGCCGCGGCTAAGAACCAGTCATCCATCCCCGGCCTTGACTTCGACCCCTCAGGTCAAGCTCAAGGCTGGCGGCATGTTCGGACACAAAAGCCCGCCACCAAGCCAATCCGGCCGCCCCGGTCCCCAATGCAGCCCCCGCCCATCCCGGGGGGCGTCCCCGGTTCCATTCTATCGGGAATGAGGCCTGGTCAAAGGGGTACTGGCGGGTTGTGGACAACCAGATTTGTGGATGATCCCTTTGCCGTGCCTGGGTTTGTTCGCTGGTACTCGAAGGCGACGAAACGCCCTGCTCAACCAGCACGGCGTTGGTGACGAGTCCCGGAATTGACCCCAGTAAGCCCGTTGCCTAGTCCAAAGTGAACGGGTCGTACGTGATGTGGTCCAGCGGCGTGCCGGCGACAAGCATTCGCGACACCGTCGACCTGATCATCCCGGGCGATCCGCTGACGAGCACGTCCCGATCAGCCCACGCGCCATAACGGGTGACCACATCGGCCAGCGTCCCGTGTTCCACCCCAGTGGCGTCCGGTTCGGACTCGAGAACGGGCACGACCGTCAGCCATGGGTTGGTCGCGGCCAGCTGCTGCAGGTTCTGCAGGTCGTACAGGTCGGACAAAACGCGTCCACCGTAGAACAGGTGCACGCGCGGGTTCTCGCCCCACTGGCTCAGCTCGTCGATGATCGCCCGCATGGGAGCGAGACCTGTCCCGCCGGCGACCATGACTAAGTCCCTGGTGTTCGCCCTGTCCACGCTCATCCGGCCGATCGGCGGGCCGATTCGCCAGGTCTCGCCGATCTGGGTGTGCCCGACGATCGCCCGGCTGACCCAGCCGCCGTCGACCGTCCGGATGTGGAAGTCGATCGTCCCGTCCTCGCGCGGTGCGTTGGCGGGCGAGAGGTAGCGCCACAGCCTGGGGCGGTGCGGGGTTTCCACGCTCACGTACTGCCCAGGTTGGTACGGCATCGGGTGGTCCGTCTGGACGGTCACCACGGCGAGGTCGTAGCCGATGCGGTGGTGGGCGACGACGGTCGCGGGCCACCATGCGGGGCCGTCTTCGGCGTTCGCGGAGTCCAGCATCGCGCGGGCCATGATCGTGTAGGCCTCGGCCCAGGCACGTTCGATCTCATCGGTCCACGACTTGCCGGAGAACTTCTTCACCGCCGCGATCAACGCCGTGCCGACCGCCTCGTAGTGGGCGCTGATCACACCGAACTTACGGTGGTCGCGGCCGAGTTGGCGGAGGAACGGGTTCAGGTCGTCCGGCCGGTCCACCAGCTGGACGATGTGCACGAGCGCGCGCAGCAGGCGCGAACGCTGGACCTCCATGTTGGCGGGGAACATCTCGCGCGCGTTCGGCGACAGGCTGAACAGCATCCCGTAGAAGAACTTGGCGACCTCGTCGGCCTTGGGCTCGACGACGGCGAAGCTCTCCCGGATCAGCCGCACCATCGCGGCCGCGCCGGACGCGGCGTCCGCCGACCGCATCGTGGCGGGGCCGGCGGGCTTCGGGGTCTGGGGTATCGGGCTCACTACGGCGTTTGCGGTCATGGTCGGGGCACGGACTCCAACCTCTGGCTCAGACGTCTTGCGGGCGTCACGGTCTTCTCATGCATCCATCCCCCGACAGGGTTGGACAGTAACCCGATTCTCGTGCGATGTCCGCCTTGATGCCACCTTCGTGTACTTGTGCGTGACGGTAAGTCCTCCGTATTCCCTCTTCCGGTGGACAACCGATAGGCGGGCTGGGCGCTCGCTCCTTGATATGAAACTGTTACGCGCGTGCCTTCCGCAACCCCGACCCCCACCGGCACCGCCGAGGCGCACCTGCTGGACCTCGAACTGGCGGAGCCCCCACCCCGGCCACGGCCGAACCTCGCGGTCGTGACCACCGACATCGCCGATCCGCTCGCTGATTATGAGTCTGATCACTTGCCGGGTTCGCGTGGTGAGCATCTCCTCCAGTGCGCGTACGGCAGCCGCGACCGTGCCAAGAAGTTCTACGACAACCAGATGCTCGACCACCTCAACGACGCGATGATCGAGTTCGTCGGCCGGATGGAGATGGCCTTCATCGCCAGCGCGGACGCCAAGGGCGAGTGCGACTCGTCGTTCCGCGCCGGTCCGCCGGGCTTCCTGCAGGTGATCGACGCCAAACACATCGCCTACCCGGAGTACCGGGGCAACGGTGTGCACGCCAGTCTCGGCAACGTCAGTGAGAACCCGCACCTGGCCATCCTGATGGTCGACTTCGTCCGGGACTTGATCGGCCTGCACGTCAACGGCAAGGCGAGAGTGGTCGAGGACGCCGATCTGCGCGCCCGCCACCCCGCCATCCCCACCGACTTCGACCGTGGCCGCACCCCCGAGCGCTGGGTCGTCGTCGAGGTGGAGGAGGCCTACATCCACTGCCGCAAGCACATCCCGCACCTGCAGCCGGTCGAGCGGACCCGGGACTGGGGCACCGACGATGCCAAGCGCAAGGGCGGCGACTACTTCGGAGCCAAGGCCACGACCAAGCCCTGGCAGCAGGTGGTGCACACTTCCGGCCAGTGAACAGCACGCACGATGAACCAGCCGGTGACCGGGAATCCGCGACCCGCGCACTGGAGCGCGAGCTTTCCGTGCTGTTCGGACGGGCCCGCAGCATCTCGTTGAGCCTGGCCGCCCGGGTCCACCCCGAGCTGGACGCGGCCTGCTACGCGCTGCTGTTGCACCTCGGTGACATCGGGCCGGTGCGTGCGGCCGACGTGGTCGAGCGCACCGGCTTGGACAAGTCGACGATAAGTCGCCAGATCGCCCGGCTCGAGGAGTTGGAGCTGGTCGAGCGGGTCGCCGACCCGCATGACGGGCGCGCCCGCCTGGTCCAGCTCACCGACGGCGGCACCGAGCGGCTCGCCACCGTTCGCAACGACCGCCGCGCCCGGCTGCACGCGATTCTCGATCGCTGGCCGACCGACGAGATCACCACGTTCTCCGCCCTGCTGGGCAAGCTCAACCAGGACCTCTGATCGGTATAGTTGTATTAGGCAACCAATGGTGGAGGTCTGGCGATGAAGCCCACTCCGGAGGACTACATCGGCTTGATACGGCAGGTCCGTTCGCTGATGGAGATCCAGCACGCCACCACCATGCGCAGCTGGGAAGAGACCCGGGTGCAACCAGGCGCGGGCAAGCTCCTCGCAGATCTGGCCTACCGCGGCGAATCCCGCGTCTCCGATCTCGCCGAACTGCGCTTCGTCGACGCCTCCGTGGTCAGCAGGCAAGCCGCCCAGTTGGAGAAACTCGGCCTGATCGAGCGCCGCCGGGCACCTGAGGACCGTCGTGCCGCCTTGCTGAGCGTGACGCCGGAGGGCGAGAAGATCCTTGAGCAGTGGCGTCAGCGTCAGGTGGACGCCATGGCCGAGGCGTTGAGCGACTGGGACGCCGATGAGGTCGCCGCCGCCACCGAGCATCTCGACCGGATCAACGTCGCCTTGCGGACACGCCTGTCGAGCTGAGGGTCACGCCAGGTCGAAACCGGTTACACCCGGACGGCCGCTTGATCACTTCGCCATCACCCCGGGTTGTGGATAGCGACCTGCGGTTTGTGGATAACTGGGCACTTCGTGTGGACAACCGCGTTGGTACATGTGAGTGAAACTGGGTTGAGCGGAACAGACTCAACTTTTCTGACGTTGAGCATTACGACAGCTTCTGCGGGAAGCTGGCACCAGGGCACTAACGCGTACTGAGGTGAGGGATGGACGCATTCAACCCGACCACGAAGACCCAGCAGGCGGTCTCCGCCGCGGTTCAGGCGGCCACGGTCGCCGGGAACCCGGACGTCTCGCCGGCGCACCTGCTCGCTGCCCTGCTCGCGCAGGGTGACGGCCTGACGGCGCCGCTGCTGACGGCGGTCGGGGCCGATCCGGCGGTGATCGGCAAGGAACTGGAGAAGATCGTCGCCAGCCTGCCGTCGGCGACCGGCGCGACCGTGTCGACGCCGAACCTGAACGGCCAGGCAGCCCGATCGCTGAGCCAGGCGCAGAAGCTCGCGACCGAGATGGGCGATGAATACGTCTCCACTGAGCACGTCCTGTACGGCCTTGCCTACGAGCGCGGCCCGGTCGGTGAGCTGCTGCGCAGGCACGGCGCCACCCCCGAGGCCCTCAAGGACGCGTTCACCAAGGTTCGCGGCTCAGCCCGGGTGACCAGCCCCGACCCCGAGGGCACCTACCAGGCGCTGGAGAAGTACGGCGTCGACCTCACCGACCGCGCGCGCAAGGGCGAGCTCGACCCGGTGATCGGCCGCGACGCCGAGATCCGCCGTGTCGTGCAGGTGCTCTCCCGTCGTACCAAGAACAACCCGGTGCTGATCGGTGAGCCCGGGGTCGGCAAGACCGCCATCGTCGAGGGCCTCGCGCAGCGGATCATCGCGGGTGACGTGCCGGAGTCCTTGCGTGGCAAGCGAGTCGTCGCGCTGGACCTCGGTTCGATGGTGGCCGGTGCGAAGTTCCGCGGTGAGTTCGAAGAGCGGCTCAAGGCCGTGCTCAAGGAGATCACCGACTCGGCCGGCCAGGTGGTCACGTTCATCGACGAGCTGCACACCATCGTCGGCGCGGGCGCGACCGGCGAGAGCGCGATGGACGCGGGCAACATGATCAAGCCGATGCTGGCCCGTGGCGAGCTGCGCATGGTCGGTGCGACCACGTTGGACGAGTACCGCGAGCACATCGAGAAGGACCCGGCGCTGGAGCGCCGGTTCCAGCAGGTGCTGGTCGGTGAACCGTCCGTCGAGGACACCATCGGCATACTGCGTGGCCTCAAAGAGCGCTACGAGGTGCACCACGGTGTCCGGATCACCGACGCCGCCTTGGTTTCCGCGGCCACCCTGTCCGATCGCTACATCACCGCCCGGTTCCTGCCGGACAAGGCGATCGACCTGGTCGACGAGGCCGCGTCCCGGCTGCGGATGGAGATCGACTCACGGCCGGTCGAGATCGACGAGGTCGAGCGGGCGGTGCGGCGCCTGGAGATCGAGGAGATGGCGCTGGCCAAGGAGGAGGACCCGGCGTCCAAGCAGCGCCTGACCGCGTTGCGTGCCGAACTGGCCGAGAAGCGCGAGGCCCTGTCCGCGCTGACCGCGAGGTGGCAGAACGAGAAGGGCTCGATCGAGAAGACCCGTGACCTCAAGGAACAGCTCGAGCACCTGCGCGGCGAGTCCGAGCGGGCCGAGCGCGACGGCGACCTCGGCAGGGCCGCTGAGCTGCGCTACGGCCGGATTCCCGCACTGGAGAAGGAGCTCGAGGCGGCCACGGAATCGACCAAGACCGAGAGCGTGATGCTCAAGGAGGAGGTCGGCCCGGACGACGTCGCCGAGGTCGTGTCCGCGTGGACCGGGATCCCGGCAGGCCGGATGCTCGAAGGCGAGACGGCGAAACTGCTGCGGATGGAGGACGAGCTCAGCAAGCGGGTCGTCGGCCAGGCCGAAGCCGTGCGCGTGGTGTCCGACGCGGTCCGCCGGTCGCGCGCCGGCGTCGCGGACCCGGACCGGCCGACTGGGTCGTTCCTGTTCCTCGGCCCGACCGGGGTCGGCAAGACCGAGCTGGCCAAGGCGCTGGCGGAGTTCCTGTTCGACGACGAGCGGGCGATGATCCGCATCGACATGAGCGAGTACGCCGAGAAGCACTCGGTGGCCCGGCTCGTGGGCGCCCCGCCCGGGTACGTCGGCTACGACCAGGGCGGCCAGCTGACCGAGTCCGTGCGGCGGCGCCCGTATAGCGTCGTGCTGCTCGACGAGGTCGAGAAGGCCCACCCGGACGTGTTCGACGTGCTGCTGCAGGTGCTCGACGACGGCAGGCTGACCGACGGCCAGGGCCGCACGGTCGACTTCCGCAACACGATCCTGGTGATGACCTCCAACCTGGGCTCGCAAGCGATTGCGGACGTGACGCTGACCGAGCAGCAGCGCAAGGACTCGGTACTGGCGGTGGTGCAGCGGCACTTCAAGCCGGAGTTCCTCAACCGGCTGGACGACGTCGTGGTCTTCCACCAGCTGGCGACCGAGGAGCTGACCTCGATCGTGGACATTCAGATCGACCGGCTGTCGCGCAGGCTGGCCCAGCGCAGGCTGACCCTCGACGTCACCCCGTCGGCCCGTGATTGGTTGGCCCTCAACGGGTTCGATCCGGTCTACGGCGCACGCCCCTTGCGGCGCCTGGTTTCGTCGGCGATCGGTGACCAGCTGGCGAAGAAGCTGCTGGCCGGTGAGATCACCGACGGCAACAAGGTCAATGTGGACGTGACCGACGATTCGTCGGGTCTGGTGGTGGTCCGGGCCGCCTGACGGCCGTGTCCACCATTCCGGCACACCGTGTCGCACGTTCCGGCACGGTGTGTCCACCTTTGCGGCACAGTGAGTTGCCCGTTCGGCTGACACGCCCCCGGCTGCCAAATGATCCTTCGTCGGGATGTCCGCTAGTCTCTGAGTGGTGGGCATCCCCGCGTGGATCTGGTTCGCCGTGGCAGCACTCGCAGCTCTCGGTGGCGCCGCCCTGCTCGCTCGCGACCGTGCCGTTCGGACTTCGCGCAACCGGGAACGCCGCCGTTGGGCCGCGTTACGCGGCTGGCAGTTCACCGAGACGGACAACGTCCTGCCGACCCAATGGGAAGGCGGCGCGCTGGCGTACTACGGCGGCGGCATCGCCCGTGACGTGGTGGCCGGCTCGACGTTCACCGCGGACGGCAGACGCCGGGTCTACATCTTCGACCTCGACAACGGTGGCCGGGTCAGCGCGGTGATCGCGGCGGTGCAATGTCGCCGCAAGCACGAGGTCGTCGTGGAGCTGTGGCTGCCGAGCGTTCCGTTCGAGCAGGAGCACATGCCCGAACTGCTCGGCCCGGTCGGCCAGCGCTACGCGTTCGTCTCGGATCTGGCCAAGGCCAGGGCGCTGATCACGCCGGACCTGGTGGACGCCTCCGAGGAAGTGGGCCCGGACGTGATGGTCGCGTGGGTCGAGGACGGCTGGGTCCTCGCCGCGGCGCCCGTCAACGCCAACCCGTCACGGTTGGAGCGTCTGCTGCGTAGCCTCGGCGAAGTCGCGGACGTGGTCGACCCGTTCGAGGACGACGAACAATCTTCAGGCGATGGCACCGCCCAGCTCCCGCCGGGGCGCCACGGCCAGTAGCTTGGCCGCATGCCAACTGCTCTGGTCACCGGCGCCACTGCCGGTATCGGCAACGCGTTCGTCCACCGGCTGGCCAAGGACGGCCACAACGTCGTACTCGTGGCCCGCACCGAACCGCGGCTGCACGAGGTGGCCGCGCAGATCAAGGCGAAGTACGGCGTCGAAACCGAGATCCTGCCCGCCGATCTGTCCAAGCAGGATGGACGGCTCGCCGTCGAGCAGCGGCTTGGCTCCGGCGCGGGCGACCCGGTGGACATCCTGGTGAACAACGCCGGATTCGGTACCCGTGGCCGGTTCGAGGACGTGTCGGTCGACTGGATGCAAGGCCAGTTGGACGTGAACGTGACCAGCGTGCTCCGGCTGACCAGGGCGGCGATCCCCGGCATGCTCGAACGCGGCCACGGCGCGGTCATCAACGTCTCCAGCATCGCGGGCTTCTTCCCCGCCACCGGTCCCACGTACGGCGCCACCAAGTCCTACGTGACGGCGTTCTCCGAAGGCATCGCAATGGCCTTGAAGGGCACCGGAGTACGCGTGATCGCGCTGATCCCCGGGTTCACCCGGACCGAGTTCCACGACCGCGCGGGTGACGAGAAGCAGACCTTCCCGGACTTCATGTGGCTGTCCGCGAATCAGGTGGTCAACGAGTGCATGACGGACCTCGCGCACGGGCGGGTCCGGTCGATTCCTGGCTGGCAGTACAAGGTGCTGGTCGGCGTGACCCGGTTGCTGCCGCACGGTGTGCTGCGCAAGCTTGAGGCCGGTCTCGGCCGGGGCCGTACGTGAAAGGACAACGAAGATGAGCCAACCGCCTGGCTGGTACCCCGAGCGCCCCGGATCCCCGGTGCTGCGGTGGTGGGACGGTGCACAGTGGACAAACCACACCCAGCAGAAGACGGACGCGAGCGCGTTCGAGCTCGAGCTGGGCGGGCAGCACGACCCGTCACGTGTGCAGCAACAGGTTCAGCGACAAGCGGGCGTCGGGCCTGTGCAGGGCGGCGGCGGGACGCTGTTCACCGAACCGGTTCTGGTGGTGAACCAGAAGGTCAAGCTGATCGAGATGGCCAACGAGTACACCGTCTTCGATCAGCACGGCCGCCAGCTCGGCACGGTGGTGCAGGTCGGCCAGAGCGCGTTGAAGAAGGCGGTCCGGTTCTTCGCCAGCGTCGACCAGTTCATGACGCACCGGCTGGAGGTGCGTGACCTGGCCGGCCAGCCGGTACTGGTACTGACCAGGCCACGGAAGGTCTTCAAGTCCCGGATCCTGGTCGAGTACCCCAACGGCCAGCCGATCGGCGAGATCGTGCAGGAGAACATGGTCGGGAAGATCAACTTCGGCTTCGTGATCAACGGCCAGCAGATCGGCGGGATCCGCGCGGAGAACTGGCGGGCGTGGAACTTCATGGTGCACGACCACACCGGCCAGGAGATCGCCCGGATCACCAAGACCTGGGAGGGCTTCGCCAAGACGATGTTCACTACGGCGGACAACTACGTGGTGCAGATCCACCGCCAGCTGCAGAACCCGCTCGCGAGCCTGGTGATCGCGGCGGGCCTGGCCATCGATACGGCGCTCAAGCAGGACGACCGGGGCTTCGGCTGAGCCGATTTCCCTTGCGCGACAACACGACCACTGTGTGTCTATAGTGGACTGTCGTAGTTCGCCGTCGGGTGAAGTGGCGAACGTCTTATGCGTTCGCCACTACGAATCCGGAATCGTGTCTTAGGGTGACGCCTTGTGCTCGTTGACCAGAACGCCAAGTCCGAACTCGCCAGGCTCATCACCGAGCTGGCTGTCGTCCGCGGTCGTGTGACTCTCTCGTCCGGCAAGGAGGCCGACTACTACGTCGACCTGCGCCGGGCGACGCTGCAGCACGCGGCCGCCCCCCTGATCGGCAAGCTGCTGCGCCAGCTCACCGCCGACTGGGACTACGTGGCCGCGGGCGGTCTGACGCTCGGTGCCGATCCGGTGGCGTGCGCGATGATGCACGCGGCCGCGGCGCAAGGGGACGTGCTCGACGCGTTCGTCGTCCGCAAGGCCGCCAAGGAACACGGGATGCAGCGGCGGATCGAGGGCATCGAGGTCGCGGGCCAGCGGGTGCTCGCGGTCGAGGACACCTCGACGACCGGAAGCAGCGTCCTGACCGCCGTCGAGGCCCTGCGGGAGGCCGGTGCCGAGGTCGTCGGCGTGGTCACCGTCGTGGACCGGGCGACTGGCGCGAAGGAGGCCATCGAGGCTGCTGGGCTGCGGTACCGCTACCTCCTGGGACTCGACGACCTCGGGCTGTAGCCGGCCGGGGGCTGTCGGCGGCAGCCCCCACCTGCGAAGACAGTTGCCTTCCACACTCCCGCAAGGCCAGACTGGAAACAGGGACTTGGCAGGGGCGGTGAGGTCGAGTGGCTGCGTTCTTGGCCGATGTAACTGTTGTGGTGCACTTCGCATCACTCCTCTACATCGGGTTGGGCGGGTTTCTGGCCTGGTGGTGGCCGAAATCCATCTTCGTTCACGTCTTTTTCGCGGCTTGGGGCGTTGCGGTCAACGTCATCCCCGGCCTGCCGTGCCCGCTGACCGCACTCGAGGACTACTTCCGCCACCAGCAGGGCCTCGGGTCGCTGCCGGGCGGCTTCAACGAGTACTACATCTACGATGATTTGATCCCGCGTAGCCTGTTGCCGGTGGTAGCAGTGCTAGCGGTGGTGATTCTCATCATTTCCTACATCGGTGCGTACGTTCGGTGGCGCAACAGCAGGGCCCGCGTGGTGGCGTGACCGGACCGACGGAATGGGTGTTCGGCGACCCGGTGGGTGTCGGCCCGTGGGAAGGGCCCTGGCCGGACGACCCCAAGTACGACCCTGAGCTCCTGGCCGAGGGCGACAAGCGCAACGTGGTCGACGCGTACCGCTACTGGCGGCGCGAGGCCGTCATCGCGGACCTGGACACCAAGCGCCACGACTTTCACGTCGCGATCGAGAACCTGCAGCACGACCACAACATCGGCACAGTCGTCCGAACCGCCAACGCCTTTCTGGCCAAGGCGGTGCACATCGTCGGCCGACGGCGGTGGAACCGCAGAGGCGCGATGGTGACTGACCGATACCAACACGTCCTGCATCACCCGGATGTGGGTTCTTTGGTCGAGTTCGCGAAGGCCGAGGATTTGGCGTTGGTCGCGGTCGACAACACGCCGGGTGCACAGCGTTTGGAGAGCGTCAAGCTTCCGAGGCACTGTGTCCTTCTTTTCGGTCAAGAAGGTCCTGGCCTCAGTGAACAGGCGCGTGAAGCGGCCACCATGGCGGTGTCAATCGCCCAGTTCGGTTCGACCAGGTCGATCAACGCGGGCGTGGCTGCCGGTGTGGTGATGCACTCATGGATCCGTGACCACGCGGACCTCGAATCCGCCTGGTGATGAGGGCACGTCGGCAGGCTGTGGCAGCAGGCCACCGCCTCGGGCGCGATGGTTACCATCCGGGCCTGGGATCCGCCTGGTGACTGATTAATTACCCCAAGTGGGGCACGTACCACGCTGAGGGGTATCTCGGGACCGATCCAGACAGCACCATGGCGTATATGGCCAGAGAGCTCGTCGCCACCGCCCGGTTGTGGGCGGCGCGCGCCGCGGTGTCGGAGTTGGGTGTGCACGCCAGGCACCTGCGCCGGCTATGGGCGCGCCCTGGGACGTTGCTCGGTGTTGACGGGTGGCCACCCACTCGGGGTGAGCGGCTGTTCGGAAGGTGGAATTACTTCGCGCAGGCGCACCTGATCGACTGCTTGGTCGACGCGCAAGAGCGCAACCCGACGGCGTCCCGCGCGACCTCGATCGCCCGGATCGTGCGCAGTGTGCGGCTCCGGCATGGCCGTCGTTGGGTGACGGAGGACTACGGCGACGCGGCCTGGCTTGGTCTGGCGTTGCTGCGGGCGGCGCAGTACACGCCGGTGAAGGTCGCGGTCAACGACATCATCAAAGGTTTGCGCAGCGCGTGGACCGACCACGCGGGCGGCGGGTTGTGGTCGCGGGCGGACGAGAACCTCAAGAGCGTGCGGGTGAACGGCCCGGCGACGATCCTGCTGGCGCGGTGCGGCGACCGGGTCGACCTGCAACGCGCCAGGGCGATCGCCGAGTGGATGGAGGACACGCTGCTCGACGAGGTCACCGGGCTGGTCTGGGTCGGCCTGCACGTGAACCTCGACGGCGAGATCCGCGAGACGATCAAGGAGGCGTACACCTACATCCAGGGCGTCTACCTCGGTGTTTGTCTGGAGCTGGCGGTCGGCGACCCGGTATGGGCGGAACGGGCCGAGCGCACGATCATCGCGGTGTCCGAGCACCTGGCGAACAACGGCGTGCTACGCGGCCACGGCGGCGGTGACGGCGGCATCTTCACCGGGATCCTGGCGCGGTATTTGGCATTGGCCGCGCTCAGGCTGCCCGCGCTGACAGGCGCGTCGGCCACGGGTATGGCCGCGAGCCATGTGGCGGAACGCCTTGTCCTGACGAGTGCGGCGGCCGCGTGGCGAAACCGCGCGGTGGCAAGGGGTGGCCCGCTCTACGGTCCAGATTGGACAATCCCGTCCCGAGTGCCCCGGTCACCACGGCACAAGATCCCCGAGCGCGAGCTGGCGTCCCAACTGGGTGGCTGGATGATCCTCGAAGCGGCGGCCTTGCTGGAGCGTTCGCACTAGTGTGGTCCGCATGGGCGTTGTGATCGTGACGGGTGGCAGCCGGGGGATCGGCGCGGCGATCTGCCGTGCGGTGGCCAAAGCCGGGCATCAGGTCGTCGTGAACTACGTCGGCAACGCGGCGGCCGCCGAAGCGGTCGTGAAGGAAACCGGTGGCATCGCGGTCCAGGCGAACGTGTCGGACGAAGCCGATGTGCGGCGCCTGTTCGACAAAGCCGCTGAACTGGGCCCGGTGACCGGCCTGGTGTGCAACGCGGGTATCACCGGCAACACCATCGCCCGCTTGGACGAGCAGGAAGTCCAGACTGTGCGCGACGTCCTCGAAGTGAACGTGGTCGGGACCTTCCTGTGCGACCGAGAGGCCGTCCGCCGGATGTCCACGAAGCACCGCGGAAGCGGCGGCGTGATCGTCAACATCTCTTCCACCGCAGCGCATCGCGGTTCACCCGGCGAATGGGTTCATTACGCGGCAAGCAAAGCAGCCGTCGAGACGCTGACGAAAGGCCTCGCACTCGAGGTCGCCAACGAGGGCATCCGGGTCAACTGCGTCGCGCCCGGCCTGGTCGAGACGGAGATGCACGAGGCCGCGGGCGCGCCGGATCGTGTGGCCAGGACCGCGCCGCTGATCCCGATGAAGCGCGGCGGCCAGCCCGAGGAGATCGCGGACGGCGTGATGTGGCTGCTGTCCGACGCTTCTTCGTTCGTCACCGGATCGGTCGTGACGATCAGCGGCGGCCGTTAAGCCGTTAAAGACAGCCGCAGGAATTGCGGTGCATCAATACCGGTTGCAGCCGCGCGGTCTGCGGCGGCCGGGACGGGTCGGCGATCCGGTTGAGCAGCATTCGGACCGCGGTTTTCCCGATTTCCGCGATCGGCTGGGCCATTGTGGTGATCGGCGGGTCGAGCAGATCGGCCCATTCCACGTCGTCATAACCGACGACCGCGAGCTCCCGGCCGATCTTCAAATCACGTTTGCGGGCTTCGTGCAACGCGCCGGACAGCATTTGGTTGTTCCCTGCGACCACCGCGGTCGGCGGATTGTCTAAATCGAGCAACCGGCCCAGCGCGGCCGCGGCTGGTCCTGCGGCCGACTCACCGGACTGGACAAGGTTCTCGTCCCAGCTCAGGCCGGATCGGCCGAGCCCGAGGCGGTAGCCGAGCACTCGCTCGGAGGTGGTGGCCAGGCCCTCGGCGCCGCTGATCATCCCGATCCGCTTGTGGCCGAGTTCCGCCAAGTGCTGCACCAGCGCGGACGTGGAGTGCACGTTCTCCGGGCCGACCTGGTCGAAGTCCTGGCCGACGGTCAGCCGGTCGACCAGCACCATCGGGATGCCCAGCTGCTTGAGCTCCGGCAGGACGGTTGCCGCCGCACGCGGGGACGGCGTCAGGATCAGCCCGTCCACTCTGCGGGAGCGCAGGGTGCGGACCGCGGACTGCTCGCTTGCCTGCTCGTCATGGGTGTCGGTGAGCACGAGCGTGTACCCGGCTTTGCTGGTCTCGTGTTCGATCGCCTGGATCAGTTCGGCGAAGTACGGGTTGGCCACCAGTGAAATGGCCACGCCCAACGATCGGGTGCCACCGGTCACCAACGATCGGGCGATCGCGTCGCCGGTGTATCCGGTGCGTTCGATCGCGTCGAGGACCCTGAACTTGGTCTCCGGTGCGACCGCACGCGTGGAGTTGACCACGTGCGACACCGTGGTGATGGAGACGCCCGCCATCTGGGCGACATCCTTCATGGTGACCAAGCTTGTCTCCCTGTAGCAAAAGCACGCCAAGCGTTTGCGCAAACGGTTGCGACAGGCTAAGTGAATCATTAACTTCCCCGCAACCAGGTACTCGCAGGAGGAAGTCATGGGACGACGTGGTCTCGCCATCATCGCCGCCGGTCTGCTCGCGTTCGCCGCGAGTGGTTGTACCAGCCAGAAGACCGGTACCGGTGGCCAACCCGCCGATGGCGGCAAGATCAAGGTCGGTCTCGTGACCAAGACCGACTCCAACCCGTATTTCGTGGCGCTGCGCGATTCCGCCAAAGCCGAGGCAGACCGGTCCGGCGCGGAGTTGATTGCGTTGGCAGGCAAGTTCGACGGCGACAACGAAGGCCAGGTCGCCGCGATCGAGAACCTCGTGCAGCAAGGCGCCAAGACGATCATGATCACGCCGAGCAACTCGACCGGCATCCTCGGCGCCATCTCCAACGCCCGTGATCGCGGCGTTCTGGTGATCGCGCTGGACACCGAGACGGATCCGAAGGACGCCGTCGACGCGACGTTCGCCAGCGACAACACCGAGGCCGGGCGCATGCAGGGGACGTATGTGAAGGCCGCGCTGGCCGGCAAGGCGCCGAAGCTGATCATGCTCGACGGCACGCCCGGCTCGACCGTCAGCGAGCAGCGCCACAACGGATTCCTCGAGGGCATCGGGCTGAAGAACGGCGACCCGGCGATTCTCGGCGTCGAGGCGACCAACGGTGAGCAGAACAAGGCCCAGACCGCGACGGAGAACCTCCTGCAGCGCGACACGTCGGTCAACTCCGTGTACACGATCAATGAGCCCGCCGCACGCGGCGGTTACGTCGCCTTGCAGGCCAAGGGAATTGCGGCGCAGGTCATGATCGGGTCGATTGACGGTTCGTGCCAGGGCGTTACGGACGTCAAGGAAGGCAAAGTGGTCGCGACGGTGATGCAGTTCCCGAAGAAAATGGCGGCGCAAGGTGTGCAGGCCGCAGTCGAATTCAGCAAGACCGGCAAGAAGCCGACCGGATTCGTGAACACCGGCGTCACCGTGATCACCGACAAGCCGGTCGCCGGAATCCAGAGCCAGGACACCGCGTGGGGTCTGCAGAACTGCTGGGGCTGAGCCGATGACGACAATTAAAGAGCGCAGCGAATTCATCCTGCGCACGCCGGCGATCGGCCCGGCGATCGCATTGGTCGTGGCGGTGGTGGTCTTTTCCATCACCACCGACACGTTCCTCAACGTGGACAACCTCTCGCTGGTCGTCCAGCAGTCACTGGTGATCGGCACGCTCGCCCTTGGCCAGACCCTGGTCATCCTGACCAGCGGGATCGACCTGGCCAACGCGGCGATCGCGGTGTTCGCGACCTTGCTGATGGCCAAGATGGTGCTGCAGTCCGGCATGCCGGGCATAGTCGCGCTGCTGCTCGGAGTCGTTGTGGCGGCGGCGATCGGCGCGGTGACCGGCGGCATCGTGACCGGATTCCGGTTGCCGCCGTTCATCGTCACCCTCGGCATGCTGACCATCGTGACCGCGGTCAGCCGGATTTACGCCTCCGGGCAAAGCTTTCCGGTCACCGACGACACGCTCGGGTTCCTCGGCCAGAAGCAGTACTTGTTCGGGCAGATCGAAGTCACCTTCGGCATGGTGCTGATGGTGGTGATGTACATCGGCGTCTGGTACGCGCTGACCCGGACCGCCTGGGGCAAGCACGTCTACGCGGTCGGCAACGACCCGGAAGCCGCGCGGTTGTCCGGTATCCACGTCCGGCGCAGCCTGCTCGGCGTCTACATCATCGCCGGTGTGATCTACGGAATCGCGGCCTGGCAAGCACTTGGCCGCGTACCCAACGCCGACCCGAACGCCTTCCAGCTCGGTAACCTCGACTCGATCACCGCGGTCGTCATCGGTGGCACCAGCCTGTTCGGCGGGCGCGGCAGCGTGATCGGAACGCTGATCGGCGCGCTGATCGTGGCGGTCCTGCGCAGCGGCCTGACGCAGGCGGGAATCGACAACCTGTACCAGGACGTGGCCACGGGTGTGCTTGTGATCGCCGCGGTCGCGGTGGACCGGTTCTCCCGAGGGAGGCAGCGATGACTCCGGTTGTGGAAGCAAAAGGACTGGTCAAGCGGTACGGCCGGGTGACCGCGATGGACGGCGCCGACTTCGACCTGCAGCCGGGCGAGGTGCTCGCGGTGGTCGGTGACAACGGCGCGGGCAAGTCCACGTTGATCAAAGCCTTGTCCGGCGCGGTGATTCCGGACGAGGGCGAGATCCGCGTCAACGGCGAGCTCGTGCACTTCCACGGCCCGCTGGACGCGCGTAAGCACGGCATCGAGACCGTCTACCAGGACCTGGCGCTCGCGCAGGCACAGGACATCGCCACGAACCTGTTTCTCGGCAGGGAAAAACGGCGTCCCGGATTCCTCGGTGCGGTGTTCCGGTTGCTGGATTCCAAGGGCATGCGGGCGCAGGCCCGGAGCGTGCTCGACGACCTCGGCATCAACATCAAGTCGATGACGCAGCCGGTGGAAACGTTGTCCGGTGGGCAAAGGCAAGCGGTCGCGGTCGCCAGAGCGGCCGCGTTCGGCACCCGGGTCGTGATCATGGACGAGCCGACGGCCGCACTCGGTGTTGCCGAGTCCGCCAAAGTGCTCGAACTGATCGGCCGGATTCGCGACCGCGGCCTGCCTGTGGTGCTGATCAGCCACAACATGCCGCACGTCTTCGAGATCGCCGACCGCGTCCACGTGCACCGGCTGGGCAAACGGGTCGCGGTGGTCTCGCCGAAGACGCACTCGATGAACGAGGTCGTCGGCCTGCTCACCGGCGCGTTGCGGATGGCCGAGGACGGCTCGATCCAGGAAGTCGGTGTGACCACAGGGCTGGGCCGTTGATCCTCGCGGTCGGCCTGTGCACCGTGGATCTCGTTCAACGGGTGGACGTTCTGCCGGTGCCGGGGCAGAAGGTGCAGTCCGGCTCGGTCGAACTGGTGGCGGGCGGACCGGCGGCGAACGCGGCGATCACCATTGCCGCGCTTGGCGCCCCGGTCCGCCTGGTGACCGTGCTGGGCTCGCATCCCTTGGCGGACTTGGCAAGGCGTGATCTTGCGCAGTACGGCGTCGAAGTCGTCGACGTCATGCCCGATCGCGCCGAGCCGCCCACCGTGAGCGCGGTCTCGGTCCGTAACAGCGATGGCGAACGAACAGTGGTCTCGCACAACGCTTCCGGCATAACGGCGTCAGCGGACATCGAGTTGTCCGATGTGGACACTGTGCTGCTTGACGGGCACCACCCGGCGCTGGCGCTCGCGGCGGCACGGGCTGACGTGCCGGTGATCCTGGACGCGGGCAGCCGTAAACCGGTGTTCGGCGAACTGCTGCCGATGGTGGACGTGTGCGCGTGCTCGTCGGCGTTCCAGGATCCGGTCGACTGCCCGGTGGTGACGCGCACGCACGGCCCGGATCCGGTGCACTGGTTCGTCGGATCCGACCGTGGGGAAGTCCCTGTGCCGCAAGTGGAAACCAAGGACACGTCCGGCGCGGGCGACGTCTGGCACGGCGCGCTGGCGCTGGGGGTGGCGCGGCTCCGCCGAGTTCCGAAAGCTGCCGATATGCCGGATTTGATCCGATATGCCAACCGCATCGCCGGTGTGCGGGTACAGCACGAAGGAGCGAGCTGGCGTAATGAACTTCGCTGAACTGGTGGCCCGTGCACGTGCGTTAGCCAGCAGAAACCGCGCGATGCTCGGCATCTGCGGCGCACCGGGGGCCGGCAAGTCGACCTTGGCGGGCAAACTGGTCGAGGCCCTTGGCGATCAGGCGGTTTACGTCGGCATGGACGGCTTTCACCTGGCCCAGGCAGAGCTGGAGCGGCTCGGCCGCACCGCGCGCAAGGGCGCACTGGACACTTTCGACGGTCCCGGTTATGTCAATCTCTTGCAACGATTGAGGAATCAGTCCGACGAGATCGTCTACGCACCGGAGTTCCGCAGGGAGATCGAAGAGCCGGTCGCGTGCGCGGTCCCTGTGTTCCCGGACACGCCGTTGGTGGTGACCGAAGGCAACTACCTGCTCGTACCGGACAAGCCGTGGGGCGCGGTGCGTGACCTGCTCGACGAAGTCTGGTTTCTGCGGCCTGACGAGGAAGAACGCCATCGGAGGCTGATCTTGCGGCATGAGGCGTTCGGCCGCAGCCCGGCCGAGGCTCGTGACAGAGCGTTGGGGTCCGATGAACGCAACGCAACCGTGATCAATGCTACGGCGGATCGCGCCGATCTCGTGCTAGGCGGGTAGCGAGTGCGTCTCGTGCTGTGGAAAGTCCTATAACAGCGTGCTCACGACGCCGGATTTGTAGACAGTCGTGCGGCACTATGGCGGGGCGGCCTTCCCCGATCTTTAGTGGCCGCACGAAAGGACGGACCGAAATGACCACGTTGAGCGGCGTGCATCACATCGCGCTGACCGTGACCGACGTGGATCGCAGCGTCCCCTGGTACGAGCGGGTCCTCGGGTTCAGCGTGGTCGGAACCCAGGAGGAGGACGCGCTCGGCGTACGCAAGGTGTTCTTGCGTGGCCCAGGTGACGGCTTCGCGCTCACCCTGATTCAGCACCCGTACGCAGCGGGCAGCGTCTTCGACGAGAAGAAGCCAGGTCTGGATCACCTGTCGTTCTCGGTGCCGGACGAAGCCTGTCTGACCGAGTGGACCGACCGGCTCGAGGAGCACGGCGTGATGTTCTCGCCGATCACCGAGGAGCAGAGCGCGGGCAAGTCCGTGATCGCCCTGCGTGATCCGGACGGCATCCAGTTGGTGCTCTGGGCGGAGAAGCCCTAGACGAGCTCGGCTGGCTTGCGCATTTCCTGGCGGTAGCGCCAGACGCCCCACACGGTCCCCACGATGAAGAACCCGACGCCAACGACGACGGCGGTAGTGACCACCCATGGGTACTGCTCGAGCAGGCCTGCGCCGTAGAAGCCGAGCAGTACCAGGGTCGGTACCCACAGCACTGCCCCGATAGTGGTGGCGAACATGTAGCGGCGCGGGTCCATCGCCGCGGCACCCGCGATCATCGGCGCCAGCGTGCGGATCCACGGGATCCAGCGGGCCAGCACGATCGCCCAGAAGCCACGGCGGTCGAGGAAGTCACGGGCCTTGGCCAGCTTTTCGACGGTGAGCACCCGGCCACCGAGCCGTCCGGTCAGCGACGTCCCCGCTTTGCGCCCGATGTGATAGCCGAGCTGGTTGCCGACGACCGCGATGACCGTCGCGGCAATGGAAAGCGCCCACGTTTCGGCGTGATGGGACCCGTGCTGGGCCAGCACGAGCCCGGCGGTGAAAAGCAGCGAGTCGCCCGGCAGGAACAGGCCGATGATGAAGGCGCATTCGACGAAGACGAAGCTGAGCACAATCAGCCAGACCATCAGCGGACCGTTCTCCGCCAGCCAGCCAACCACGTTCACCCGACGGAGAATACGGGAGAGATCCCTGTGCTCAAACGGAAACGAAATCGGCTACGTAACGAATCGCTTGCCTGCCCTCGGGAACGAGGTTGGAGAACAACGGGAAAACATGCACCTGTCCCGGCCATTCCTGCAGCTCCACCGGGATTTCCGCGCTACGAAGGGAATCCGCGAGTCGCCGTGCGTCATCGAGCAGGCACTCGGTGTCGCCGACCTGGATGAGGGTGGGCGGCCACCCGCTCTTGTCCGCGTCGAGCACCGCGAGCCGCTCCGCCTTCGCGTCCCGGTCACCCAGGTAGGCCCGGCGGCAGCGCTGGATGGCCTGTGGCGAGACGAACGGGTCGTGGCGGACCAAGTCCCGTGCCGCGGCCAGTTCGCCGCTCAGATCGAGCCATGGGGAGAAGAAAACGGCGTGGCTGGGCATCGGCAGGCGCCGCCGCCGCAGATCGGCCAGCAGACAGGCGGTCAGATGCCCGCCTGCCGAGTCACCGGTGACCGCGATCCGGTGCGCCGCGATACCCCGGTCAAGCAGCCTGCGGTAGACCGTCAGGCAGTCGTCGGCCGCCGCCGGATACGGATGCTCGGGCGCACGCCGATAGTTCGGCAGGAACACCGGCCGTCCGGTTCGCCGGGACAGCACCAGCGCGAAACTCCGGTGTGAGCGCGGCGAACCGAAGGTGAACCCGCCGCCGTGCAGGTGCAACAGGATCCCGTTGGCCACGCTCGCACCCTTGGCCTGCACCCAGGCACCGCGGACATGGCCATATTGCGCCGTCCACGTCCGCGTACCCCTTGGCAGCCGCTGCAACCCGCCGCTGTCCGCGAACTGGCGGAGCATGCGCAGCTGGATGCCACGCATCGGCGACCGGTCCGCCGCAGGCCTCACCCTGGTGGCGAAGAACCGCTCCAGCCGCACGCTCTGAGCACTCGCTGTAACGGGCACATCCATAGGGTGATTGTCGCGCGTGTCCACCACTCCAGCACACTGTGTCGACCGTTCCGGCATGGTGTGTCGACCGTTCCGGCATGGTGTGTCGACCGTTCCAGCACACTGTGTCGACCGTTGCGGCGTCGTGTGTCCGCCTTTGCGGCCTCTGGCGTTGTTGGTTTCGGTGTGGCTTCGCGGGCGCTTTTCGCGTGTCCACCATTCCGGCACGGTGAGTCAAACTGCTCGACTCGCTTCCAGCTCTGTTGCTTTTCGCCGTTCGCCGCTCGCGCGTTCAACTCACCATGCCGGAGCCGGTGGACACGCGGGTGGAGACCTCGCGGACGAATTCGCCGATGTGGCGCAGCGCGGCGTTCGCCTCGGGAAGCCATGGGGCGAACCAGTGGAAGACGTGCACCTGGCCCGGCCATACCTGCAGATCGCAGTAACCGCCCGCGCGCCGCAGCGACTCGGCCATCCGCTCGGAGTCGCCTAGCAGGCATTCGGTCCCGCCGACCTGGATCAGCACCGGCGGCCAGCCACGCTTGCGCACCTTCAACACGTCCAGCCTGCGGTGCGACTGCAGGTTTTCCCCGGCGTAGGCAAGGCCGCACCAGACCGCGTAATCCGGCGGTACGAAGGGATCCCGCAGCGCCAGATCCCGTGACGCCAGTTCGGCTCCGGTCAGGTCGAGGAACGGAGACAACAGGATCGCGGCCGACGGCATCGGGAGCTTCTCGCCGGCGATGTCCGCCAACAGACAGGCCGTGAGATGCCCGCCCGCCGAGTCCCCGCCGACCACGATCTGCGAAGGCTGGTAGCCCTCGCTCAACAGCCAGCGGTACGCCGTCAGCGCGTCCTCGGCCGCGGCAGGAAAGGGATGTTCGGGCGCCAAACGGTAGTCCAGCAACACAATCGGCAGTCCGGTCGACGCCGAGATCCGGGCCGCGAGCTGCCGGTGCGTACGTGGCGAGCCGCAGACGAATCCGCCGCCGTGCAGGTACAGCAAAATCCCGGTGGACTCCTGGGCTTCCTTCGCTGTGACAAGCAGACCGGGCACTCCGCCCGGGGTGACGGGTTTGATTTTCGTGCCGCGGGGCAGTGGCGTCCGGCCGATCGCGTCGAAGGCCTCACGGACGACCCGCAACGGGGTTGTTCCCGGGCGGACCACGCCGCCGAGCACACGCAGGCTGCGCATCATCAGCAAGGCGAGTAGGCGGCTCGCCATACTGGGGGTAGCTGGTAGCTCAAGCACGCGAATCGCCTCCCCGACGTCTCGTCGACCTTGACGTGACAACTATCACTGTAGATCAGGAAGGCCCTGGTTCGCTGCCCTCCGAAAGACTTGTTAGGGGTATCCCCAGCCAAGGCGTTACCGTAAACATCGTGACTCTGGCAGAGCGGCTCGCAGCGGAGTTGGGCGCGGATGCTGTGATCGTCGACCCCGACGTGACCAGCAGTTATCGGCACGACATGATGCCGCTGGCGCCCTACGGCTCGCCGCAGGCGGTCGTCCTGCCCTCGAACACCGCCCAAGTTCAGGCAGTGGTCCGCATCTGCGCGGAACTAGGGGTGCCAATCGTGCCGCGCGGGGCCGGCAGCGGGCTTTCCGGTGCGGCCAACGCGATCGACGGCTGCGTGATGCTCGT
Organism: Rhodococcus rhodnii; assembly: GCA_000720375.1. Lineage (GTDB taxonomy): Bacteria > Actinomycetota > Actinomycetes > Mycobacteriales > Pseudonocardiaceae > Kibdelosporangium. The sequence continues at coordinate 248,576 of JOAA01000011.1, forward strand.
GACGTCCAGGATGAAGGAGATCCTGGAGATCGACGCGGACAACCGGCTCGCCGTGGTCCAACCCGGAGTGGTCAATCTGGACTTCCGCAACGCGGTGGAGAAGCACGGCCTGTTCTATCCGCCGGATCCGTCCAGTTACGACTGGTGCACGATCGGCGGCAACATCTCCACCAACGCGGGCGGCCTGTGCTGCGTCAAGTACGGCGTCACGACGGACTCGGTGCTGGGGTTGGAAGTTGTGCTCGCCGACGGCGAAGTCCTGCGGACCGGTCGCCGTACCGTCAAAGGCGTCGCGGGCTACGACCTGACGAAGCTCTTCATTGGCAGCGAAGGCACTCTCGGCGTCGTCACGGAGATCACGGTCGCCCTACGGCCCTTGCCACAAGCGCCGGGGACCACGATCGCGTCGTTCTCGACGATCGAGGCGGCGGGTGACGCGGTGACCCGGATCGTGCGGGAAGGCCTTGTGCCGTCGCTGATGGAGATCATGGACGCCTCGTCGATCGCGGCCGCCGAGGAGTACCTGAAGACGGAACTGGGCACGGGCAAGGGATGCGCCGCGTTGCTGCTCTGCCAGTCGGACGCGGGCGGCGAGGCCGCGCGGCACGAACTCGAAGTGATCGAACAGGTTTGCCGCAGTGCGGGCGCGGATCTCGCGTACACGACCCATGATCCGGCCGAGGGGCAGATGCTTTTGCAGGCGCGGCGGGTGGTTCTGACCGCGCTGGAGGTCTACGGCACCTGGCTGACCGACGACCTGTGCGTGCCACGCACCCGGATCGCCGAGCTGCTGGCGGGCTGCGAGCGAATCAGCCGGGAATGCGGGCTGCGGATCGCGGTCGTCGGCCACGCGGGCGACGGCAACATGCACCCGACGATCGTCTACGACTCCTCGTCGGAGGACGAGTTCGCCCGCGCCCGCAAGGCTTTCGACGACATCCTGGAGGTCGTGCTGGCCCTCGGCGGCACGATCACCGGTGAGCACGGCGTCGGCCGGATCAAGCAGGACTGGCTGAGCAGAGAGATCGGCCCGGTGGGCATGCGAGTCCACCGGGCCATCAAGAACGCCCTCGACCCGGGGAACCTGTTCAACCCGGGATCGATGTTCTAGCCGTCGATCTTCGGCAGAACCTGGGTCTGCGCGGCTGCCGCGGCGGCCGCGTGCTTCTTCTCCTTGCGCGCCTTGATCACCTCGATGATGATCGGCACGATCGAGAGCAGCACGATCAGGATGATCATGGCTTCGATGTTGTTGCGCACGAACTCGATCTGGCCGAGGAAGAAGCCGAGCACGGTCAGCCCGGCCGCCCACAGCACGCCGCCGATCGCCGAGTACGTGAAGAACTTCTTCTGCTCCATCTTGCCCACGCCCGCGATCGCGGTGATGAACGTCCGGACAATCGGGACGAACCGGGCGAGCACGATGGCGCGAGGGCCGTACTTGTCGAAGAACTCGTGCGTCTTGCTGACGTACTCCTGTTTGAACAAGCGGGAATCCGGCTTGTTGAACAGTTTCGGGCCGACCCATCGGCCGATCCAGTAGCCGGTCGCGTTACCGACGAACGCGCACACCGACAGCAGTACGCACAGCAACCACAGCGGCTCGGTGATGATGCCCTTGGCGGCGAACAGCCCGGCCATGAACAGCAGCGAGTCGCCAGGCAGGAAGAAACCCACCAGCAGCCCGCATTCGGCGAAGATGACCAGGCAGAGTCCGGCGAGCATGAACCCGCCGAGCCCAGTGAGCAGCCCTTCGGCACTCAGCCAGCTAGGCAAGAACGACATGGTGGAGGTCACGGCCGAACACGGTACCCGGGAAACCTCAAAGCACGGTGAGCAGTCCCACCACAGCACCGCACGCGAGCCCCAGCACGATCGCCAGCAGCAGGATGGACCAGCCGCCGAGCCGCTGCCGGGGCAGCACCTCGGTCTCGTACGGGTCCTCGGCCAAGGCCTGGGTCTGGACGCGGGCGGCCAGCCCGAGATCGTCGCCGGACAGCAACCCGTAGCCAGGGGTCGCCGGCGGGCCGCTCACCTGGACAGCCTGCGCCCGCAACGCCTCGGAGAGCAGCTGCTCTGGATCTTTGTCCTTGGCCACCCGCGCCACGCTACTTGACCCACTCCCCGCGGGCCATCACACCGGTGGGTCGCAGACCGGCGTCCAGCAGGACGAAGTCGGCGGCCAGTCCCACGCTCAGCGAGCCGGTCTCCTCGGCCAGCCCAAGCAGCGCGGCGGGCCTGGTGGAACAGGCCGTGACCGCCTCGCGGATGGTCAGCCCGCAGCCCTGCACGAGGTTGCGGAAGGCCGCGTCCATGGTCAGTGTGCTGCCCGCCAGCGACCCGCCTCCGGCGATCCGCGGCACGCCGTCGATCACCGTGACCTCCAGCCCGCCGACGTCGTAGACGCCGTCGCCGACCCCGGCCGCCGCGATCGCGTCCGTGATCAGTACGGTCCGGGCCGGTCCGGCGTGCCGGGCGGCCAGCCGTACGACAGTCGGGTGGACGTGCACCAGGTCCACGATCAGCTCGACCGTGATGCGAGGGTCGTCCAGCAACGCGCCGATCGGTCCGGGTTCGCGGTGATGCAGCGGCCGCATCCCGTTGAACAAGTGCGTGGCCACCGTCGCGCCCGCGTCGATCGCCGGCAGGACCGCCGCTTCGGTCGCGTCGGTGTGCCCGATTGCCGCGATCACGCCGTTGTCCACCAGCGTGCGGACCGCGTTGACGGCTCCTTCGAGCTCAGGCGCGACGGTGATCATGCTGATCGCGCCGTCGCCCGCGGCGAGCAGTTTGCGGATCGACGACTGGTCCGGCGGGACGAGAATCGCCGGGTCGTGCGCGCCGCAGCGGGCCGCGGACAGGAACGGCCCTTCCAGGTGGATGCCGGCGAGCAGGCCCTCCTGGACCATCTCGGCCAGTGCCGCGACCTGGTTGACCAGCTCGGGAACCGGCCGGGAAACCAAAGAAGCCAGCATGGTCGTCGTGCCATGCCGGCGATGGGCCTCGACCGCGGTTCCCACGCGTAAGGGATCGGTGTCGGTGAACGCCTCGCCCCCGCCGCCGTGACAGTGGATGTCCACGAAACCGGGCACGACCCATGCACCGGCCACATCCGTCACGGGGGCGCCGGACTGCTCTGGGTAACCCGGACCGAGCGCGGCGATGGTGCCGTTCTCGACTTCCAGCCACCCGGGATCGAGGACGCCGTCGGGCGTCACGACCTTGCCCCCAGAGATCACCAGATGACTCATGCTGACGATGATGGGTCATAGACCCGCGATTGGTCTATACCAACAGACGAGTGTCACTCGCCCGCACGAGTACGAATGGCCTGGGTACCGGCGCGGATCCGGCTCAGGCGGGACCCGCCATGATTTTCTGCAACGCGTCCAGCGCGCGGGAGGCGGTGGACTTCACGGTGCCCTTCGAAATGCCCGCGGCGTCGGCGATCTCGGCTTCGGACAATCCGCCGTAATACCGCAGAACGAGCACTTCACGCTGGCGTGGCGGCAGCTGGGACAGCGCCTGCACGACGGCCTGGTGCTCGGCCGTGAGCATGGCGAGGCTCTCGGCGGAACGCGCGTTCACCGCGTGCGGCGGCGTGTAGTCACGGGCGGTCTTGCGGCGACGCAACACACTGCGTGACCCGTTCACCACCGCGGTCCTCAAGTAGCCGACCGCAGCCGCTCCGTCACGCAGATTGGACCAATGCCGGTGCAGCCCGGTGAAGGCCTCCTGGACCACGTCCTCGGCCGTGGCGGGCTCGTCGACCAGCAAGAGAGCCAGCCGGACCAACCGCATCCGATGCATTCGGTACAGGTCTTCCAGCGTCAGCCGGGCCGGTGTCTCGGCGATCGAGCCGCCGCCGTCGAGCGCGCGAAGGCGGGTGAGAGTGGTCTCCACGCTGCGTTCCGCGTTCTGCTCCTGGCCTGGCCACATTCCAGAGCCGCCTTGGAGGTGTTGCGGCGGCTGGTTGCCGCCGAAGTTGTCGCCGTGACCTGTCACGACATTGAGCGTATCGGTCGGGCGGCTAGTCCACAGCGTCTGATCAAGCAGAACATTCAAGGCTAAAGTGCGGCCCATGGCTTGGTACACCGCTGATGTCACTTACACCACCGACCGGGACAAGCTCGCCGCCGTGCGCCCGGCACACCGCGACTACCTGCGTGGACTCGTGGATCAGGGCATTGTCGTGGCCGCCGGTCCGTGGGCCGACGACCTCGGCGGGTTCGTGGTCTACCAGGTCGAGGACCGGGCCCAGCTGGACAAGGTCCTTGCCGAGGACCCCTACTCGACCGAAGGCGTAGCGGCGAAGCGGGACGTCCGGGAGTGGGACATCCGGATGGGGTCCTGGCTACCTCAATAGGTTCCGCCGAGCTTGCGGTGGTCCCAGCTGACCACTTTGGTCGGCCGGAACACCAGACCGACGCGCTTCTGCGCCTGCATGCGGATGAACTGCGCGGCGGCGGTCACAACCTCGTCACTGCCTTGGGACATCTTGCCGAGCAGGTCGGTGCCGATCCGGACGATCTGCTCGGTGTCCTCGATGATCTCGACGTCGCACTCCATCGACACGCCCTGCAGTTCCTCGTAGGCGACGCCGGTCTCCACCAGGACCGTGGCCTCGGGAAGACGGCGTAGGTTCGCCACCTTCTGCGAGGTGCCGTAGGTCCACGTGGCGATGCCGTCACCGTCCGGGATGTAGAACACCGGAACCAGGTGCGGGCGCCCTTTCGGGCCGATCGTGGCGACGTTGGCCACCCTGCCCGCGGCGAGGTACGCGCGCACCTCGTCGGGCGTCATCTTGATCTCGGCGCGACGGGACATGTTCTTGATCTAAGCCCTTTTCTGGGCTGCGTCCAGATCCGCCCGTGCACCCGGGCCGACAATGCTGGCCTCCTGACTGCCCCGCTTGGCGATGTCCTCGAGTGCGGCCTTGTCCGCCGCCGGGATCAAACTCCTGGTGGACAGCTCGACGATGCGGGGAAGCAGGGCACGGATCAGCTTGATCACGCCGACCCAGCCAGGCACATGGATCGCACGGGACCGCTTCGCGATGCCTTCGCTGATCAGATCGACCGCGAGCGACAGCGGGTACGTCTTGCCCGCCAGACCCGGCGCACTCGCCCGCATCGCACCGAAGACCGGGTGCTTGTCGGCGCTGTTGACCATGTCCGTGGCGATCCAGGTCGGATGCGCTACGCCGACGTCCACGCCGAGGTGTTTCACCTCCGCGCGCAGGCTGTTGGCGAACGCCTCGACACCGGCCTTGGCCGCGCTGTACGCCGCGTTGCCGGGGATGTGCATGATCGCGGCGGCCGAGGAGACCAGCAACGCGTAGCCGCGCCGGTCGATCAGGTGCGGCAGGCACACGCGGGTCGTGCGCCACACGCCGAGCAGGTCGACCTCGATCACCCGCTCGAACGCGTCCCGGTCGATCGACCTGGCGAAACCGGTCGCCGCGATACCCGCGTTGGCCACCTGGACGTCGATCCCGCCGAAGTGCGCCACGACCTCGTCGACGGTCTTCTCCAAGGCATCCCAGCTGGTCACGTCGGCTTCCCAGAACGCGGCGTCCGGGCCGCAGTCCGCGGCGACGCGCTTGAGTTCGTCCGGCTCCAGTCCGACCAGCGCGACCTTGGCGCCCTGCTGGGCGAGGCGCTTGGCCACGCCCGCGCCGATCCCGCGGGCGGCCCCAGTGATCAGGACGACTTTGCCTCGCACGTTCCTCACTGGGGCCTCCTCGCCTCGGTCCGCTGACCTGACCGTACAGTAACCTACTGCCAGTAAGCTACTGGTAGTCAGGAAGAGGCGTCAGTGAGCTTGCCCAGCTCGTCGGGGCTGAGTTCGAGCGTCACGGACTGCATCAGCTCGGGCACCTGCTCGGGTTTACGGGCACCTGCGATCGGCGCGACCACGTTCGGCTGCTGCCGCAGCCACGCCAAGGGCACGCTGGCCAACGGCACGTTGTGCGCGGCCGCGATCGAGTCCAAAGCCGCGAGTACGCGTTTGCCGCGCTCGTCGTAGTAGCTCGATGCCCGCTCCTTGCGGTGGCTTCCTTCGCCGTCGCCTTCCCGGCCGCGGTATTTGCCGGTCAGGAATCCCTTGGCCAGAGCGGAGTGCGGGAACACGGCCAGGTTCTCCTTGGCCGCGATCGGTGCGTACTCGGACTCGTAACCCTCGCGATCCACCAAGCTGTACAGCGGCTGCAGTGCGACATACCGGGCAAGACCGTCCCTTTCGGACGCTGCCAGCGACTGCGTGATCCGCTCGCCGCTGAGGTTCGACGCGCCGATGTACCGGACTTTGCCTTCCCGGATCAGATCCGTGAACGCGCCGAGCGTTTCCTCGACCGGGATTTCCGGCTCGTCGAAGTGGGCCCAGTACAGGTCGATCCGGTCGGTCCGCAGCCGCTTCAACGACGCCTCGGCCGCGGCCTTGACCGTGCGCGCCGACAGGCCCTTGAACTCCGGCAGCGCGCCGACCTTGGTGGCGATCACGATCTCGTCGCGGTTGCCCCGCTCGGTCAGCCACTGGCCGATGATCGTCTCGGACTCGCCACCGACGTTGCCCGGCGCCCAGACGGAGTAGCTGTCGGCGGTGTCGATGAAGTTCCCACCGGCCTCGGCGTAGCGGTCCATGATCTCGAACGAGGCCGCTTTGTCCGCCGTGTAGCCGAAAATGTTCGTGCCCAGGTTGAGCGGATGGACATCGAGCTCGGTTCCGGGAATGTTCGCCATCCTTCGAACGTATCTCTTCGGTGAGGGGACCCACAGCGCACATCGGAGGACGGGACATGGATCTTGGCAAGGTCGGCATCTGGAGCGGTGCGCCACTGTGGGCTGATCAGCCCGAACTGGCCGGGGAACTCGAGGAGCTCGGGTTCGGCGCGCTCTGGCTCGGCGGCTCGCCCGCCGGCGACCTGCGGATCGCGGAGGCGGTGCTGGACGCGACGAGCACGCTGAAGGTCGCGACCGGGATCGTGAACGTCTGGACGACCGAGGCTGCCGAGGTCGCCGAGTCCTACCAGCGGATCGAGGCCAAGCACCCTGGCCGATTCTTGCTCGGCGTGGGCGCCGGCCACAAGTTGTTCAACACCCAGTACGAGAAGCCGTACGCCAAGCTCGTGTCCTACTTGGACGAATTGGACGCGGCCGGTGTGCCCGCCTCCGGTCGCGCGCTGGCTGCGTTGGGGCCCAAGGTGTTGACACTCTCGGCCGAGCGCACGGCAGGTGCGCACCCGTACTTCGTCCCGGTCGAGCACACCAGGCAGGCCCGGAAAACCCTTGGGGACGGGCCGCTTCTCGCACCCGAGATCGCGGTCGTACTCGAACCCGACCGTGCCGTCGCGGACGAGGTCATCCGCAAGTACACAAGCCTGTACCTGCAACTTCCCAACTACACCAACAACTTGCTGCGCCTGGGATTCACTGAGGACGATTTCGCCGACGGCGGCAGCGACCGGCTGATCGGCGCGTTGATCCCACAGGGCGTCGACAACATCGTCGCCACGGTCGCTCAGCACCACGACGCAGGTGCCGACCACGTCAACATCCAGGTCCTCACGGCCAGCGGTTCCCTTGACGCGGAAGCATTCCGCACCTTGGGCAACGCCCTAACGTGAGTTGTGCGGCCGGAACGCGGGCCGGTCGCCACGGTTGCGCCGCGAGCGCACCCAGGCGAGCCGGTGCTGGGTTTCGGCGTGGTGGTCGGTGATCGTGACCCGGGCGGTGTCGAACGAATGCAACACCGCCCGGTTCAGCTCCAGCGTGGCGCGGTCCCGCCAGAGCGTCCGGTCTGTCGACGTGTCCAGTCCCAATTGGATCGCGACCGGGTGGAGCATGGCGTACGCGGACTCGTCGGCCAGGCTGCGCGTGCCGATGTCCGTGCCGACGAACCACGTGTTGAAAGGCGCGGCCGGATAGTCGATCCCGCCGATCCGTAAGCGCATGTTCGTGATCACGGGTACCGCGGGCCAGCGCAGCCCGAGATCGGCGAACCACGGCAGATCCGGGTGCGTCAGCGGAACCTCGTAGACGACCTCGCGAGGGATCTTGAACGGCTGAGGGTCCTGCAGGCCCGTGCTGACGACCAAGGGCAGGTGGTCGAACGCGGTCCGTACGGCGGGCGGCTGCCAGCCCAAGGCCTCGATGGACTCGGTGAAGTCGACGTTGCGCGCGTCGCCCATGTCCGGGTACCCGGCGTAGCTGACCAACTGGGCGTTCCAGATCCGCGGACCGGGCGCGTCGGGACGGTCCGGCGCGAACACCGTGACGAGTGGCTGGATCTTGCCGCCGTTCGTGGCCAGCCTGAGGTGCTCGAAGCACTGGGCCGCGACGGCCGACGCCTTGTGGATGCCGCGCAGGTCGCGGACCTTGAGCCGGCGCCACGGCAGGCCGCTGGTGCACCAGCCGCTGTCCCGCAGGGCGACCCGGGCGCCGTAGCAAAGCTCATGATGGGTGTGCCGGTAGGTGCCGGTCTCCGCGATCTCCGCGCGCACCTCGGCCAGCCGGTGGCGCACAGCGCCCGCCTCGGGATGCGCGTCGTGGAACATCCGCAGGAAGTCCTCCGCCGCGGCGAAGGCGACCGGACCGCCGGTGATCTTTTCGTTATAAAGGGCGGTCACGGGCCAGAAATCTACGTCCTGGGCGCGGTCTCCCGACACTGCCAGACGGGTCAGACGCCGTGGTCAGTCGATCGAGCGACCCAGACACCCTGAGTGACTCGCTCGGCAGTGCGGGAGATCGACTTGAGTCGCCCTAAGCGGTGACGTCGACGCCTTTCCAGAACGCGACATGGTCCTTGATCTGCGCCGCGGCCTCGAACGGCTCGGTGTAGTACCACGCGGCGTCGGTGTTCTCCTGGCCGTCCACCGACAACGTGTAGTAGCTGGCGGTGCCCTTCCAATGGCAGACCGACGTGGTCTCGGATGGCTTGAGATACTGCTGATTCACTGAATCGATCGGGAAGTAGTGGTTCCCCTCCACGACCACAGTGTTGTCACTCTCCGCTATGACAGTTCCATTCCACCGTGCTATCGCCATGCAGCCAGTTAACGCCTCGTAGGATTCGGCTGCAAAGGCATCCCAGCCCCGAGGAGGACGAGACCGATGCCCATCGCGACACCCGAGGTCTATGCCGAGATGCTGGATCGGGCGAAGCAGAACGAGTTCGCTTACCCGGCCATCAACGTCACGTCCTCGGAGACCCTGAACGCCGCACTGCGTGGTTTCGCCGAGGCGCAGAGCGACGGCATAATCCAGGTGTCCACTGGTGGCGCCGAGTTCGCGTCCGGCACCAAGGTGAAGGACATGGTCACCGGAGCGGTGGCGCTGGCCGAGTTCGCCCACGTGGTGGCGGCCAAATACCCGGTGAACATCGCACTGCACACCGACCACTGCCCGAAGGACAAGCTGGACGGCTTCGTGCGTCCACTGATCGAGGTCAGCAAAGAGCGAGTGGCCAAAGGCCAGAACCCGCTGTTCCAATCGCACATGTGGGACGGCTCAGCGGTGCCGATCGACGAGAACCTGAAGATCGCGGCGGAACTGCTGACCCAGACGGTCGAGGCCAACATCATCCTCGAAGTCGAGATCGGCGTGGTCGGCGGCGAGGAAGACGGCGTAGCCAACGAGATCAACGACAAGCTCTACACCTCGGAAGAGGACTACATCAAAACGATCGACGCCCTCGGCGCCGGCGAGCGCGGCCGCTACCTGCTGGCCGCAACCTTCGGCAACGTCCACGGCGTGTACAAGCCAGGCAACGTGAAGCTGCGCCCCGAGGTACTCAAGCGCGGCCAGGAAGTCGCCGCCCAGAAGCTGGGCCGTCCGGCCGACGCGAAGCCCTTCGAACTGGTCTTCCACGGCGGATCAGGCTCGGAACTGTCGGAGATCCACGAGGCCGTGTCCTACGGCGTGGTGAAGATGAACATCGACACCGACACGCAGTACGCCTTCACCCGCCCGATCGCCGAGCACATGTTCAAGAACTACGACGGCGTGCTGAAGATCGACGGCGAGGTCGGCAACAAGAAGACCTACGACCCACGCAGCTACATCAAGAAGGCCGAAGTGGCCATGGCCGACCGGATCATCGAGGCCTGCCAGCACCTGAAGTCCGCCGGCCGCATGATCGCCGGCTGACGCCCCGCAACGAAGAGAAGCCCGCGCTCCGCGAACAGAGCGCGGGCTTCTTCATGCGCCGGCGAAAAAGGCCGCCCCGCCCACCAACAAGGCGCGCCCCTACCCGAAGCGGAGGCGCGCCCAAGATCCAACGAAGGCGCGCCCTAAGCAGTAGTCGGCGCGATTTTGTGTGGAGTGGCGCCGCAAATAAGCTTGTCGGCGGGCAGGGCCGCAGGTCCTGCCCGCTTTCCCTGTCCTTTGCGGCTGCCCAGAAAAAAAGACACAGCCTCCTTGGAGACCACAGCGGCAGGAGCCAGGCTGGGTGCTCCACACCAAATCGCGCCGACCCCGGATAGCAGCGCGCCGAAAGCAAGCACAGCGCGCGCCGCGGCGACCCACCAGCGCGCCGAAACCAAACCCAATCACCCGATCGAGCGGGTGAACTTCATTGCTCAGCGGCCAACCGACAGCCAAGGTCCTGACCCGTGATGCCCAAACGCCTCATAGCCATCGTCATTCTCGCCTGTCTCGCACTCGCCACCCTCGGAGCCATAGCGAGCGTCCTGAGCTGATTGGATGGGGTCATGCAGAACAACCTGCTTGGCCCCGAACCGACACGGCTGCCCGAACGCCCCGAGCAGCAAGCCGCCATCGACTCAGGGAAAGACCCCGCCGAGGTCGCCGCGCAGTGGCCGGACTTCAGTGAAGCCTGGGCTGTTCTCGCGGAGCAGGCTCTCGACAAGGGTGAGCACGTCGCGGCCTACGCCTACGCCCGCACCGGCTATCACCGTGGCCTGGATCAGTTGCGGCGCAACGGCTGGAAGGGCTTCGGTCCGGTCCCGTGGAGCCATCGGCCGAACCAGGGTTTCCTGCGGGCGTTGGCTGCCTTGGGAAAGGCTGCCAACGCCATCGGCGAGACCGAGGAGTACGACCGGGTCAAGAAGTTCATCGAGGACTCCGACCCGGCCGCTCCCGGCATCTAGCAGCTGTTGAGCATCGAGTTCAGTGCTGACTTCTCCGCGGAGTTGATCGTCAGCGCCCACTTGTACTTCGAGCCGATCCACATCCGCGCGTAGGTGCAGTGGTACGACGTGAGCGGCGGCTTCCAGGTGGCCGGCGTCTGGTCACCCTTGGCTTGGTTGACGTTGTCCGTCACCGCGATCAGCTGTGGGCCGGACAGGTCGTTGGCGAACTGCTGACGCTTGGCCGTCGTCCACGACCGCGCGCCGGTCTTCCACGCGTTGGAGAGCGGGATGATGTGGTCGATGTCGACGTCCGACGCGGCCGTCCATGTGGCGCCGTCGTACGGGCTGTACCAGCGGCCTGATGTGGCGGCGCACGACGAGTCGACCACGACGTTCGTGCCGTCTCGCTTCAGTACCTGCTCTCTGGTGTTGCAGGTGCCTGAAACGGTGGTCCAGTGCGGGAAGAGATCGCGGCTGTAGCCACTCGACGATCCGTCCGCGGCCACTGTCAAGGCGTTCAACTGCGTCCGGGCAGTGGTCGCACTGGGAATGCCTGGCGGGGTCGCCGACGCCACCACGACCATTCCGAGGAGCAGGGCGACGACGAGCAGCAGGGTCCGTAAGGCATTTTTGGCGATCATGTCACCTCCGTGTCTGAAGTCACTCGACCGTGAACTACGGAGATGGCCTGATCAATACCTTTGGGTGACACCCGTCCTACTGATGCCGTAACTCGGACTCCACCACAGCGCGCATCAGCCGGGCCGTGTGGTCCGCGATCTCCGCCGCTGAGCAGGGACGATCATGCGTCAGCCACCACGTGATCGCCTGCACCGCGATGGCCCCGAGGACGGTCGGGGTCAAATCATTACCGTCTTTCCCAGTCAGGTGCCCGGAGCTCAGCGAGGAGAGTTTCGCGCGCATCTTGTCGGCGAACCACGAGCCTGCCTTGCGGCTCAACAACGCCCGGTACAGCCGCTCGTAACTCGCGATGTGCTCGAAGAACGCGACCCAGCGTTGCTGCTGCGTCTCGGGCGCGTTGACCATCAACGTGCCGAGCGCGTCGTCGAAGACCTGCTCGGCGAGGTGGTACTTGTCCTTGTAGTTCCGGTAGAACGCGGCCCGGCTGATCATCGCGCGGGACGTGATCTCGCCGACCGTGATCCGGTCGAAGCCGCGCTCGTCGATCAACTCCACCAGGGCGTCACGCAGCAGCTTGCGCGTCCGCCGCACCCGCAGATCGCCTTCCGGCCGAGACAAAACCCGCTCCTTGTCCAGGATGAGACACCGTGGCTCGGTTGGTCCTGTTCGCCGGGCCACCGGCAGGACAGTCTGCCTCATGAGAGACACCTTGTCTCATAACGAGGAGCTGATCATGCGAGTTGTCCGAGTCGACGGATTCGGAACACCAGACGTGCTGCGCGTCGCCGAAGCCGACCGGCCGACCCCGGAATCCGGTCAGGTGCTGGTCAAGGTCGAGGTCGCGGCCGTCTTGTTCGCGGATACGTTGGTGCGCCGGGGAGTCATGCCATGGCCGGTGCCGTACGTCCCAGGAATGGAAGTCGGTGGCGTCGTCGACGGTCGGCGTGTGGTCGCCAGGACAGCGGGATTCCAGGGCGGGTACGCGGAATTCGCCCTGGCCGAAGACGTCCACCCGGTCCCGGACGGGATGTCGATGGAGCACGCGGTGACCTTGTACGGCGGTGGGGACATGGCGATCGGCCTGCTCGACGCGATGCGTGTGGACGACACCGACACGGTGTTGATCACCGCCGCCGCCGGCCGGATCGGCTCGATGCTCGTCCAGCTGGCCAAAGCCCGTGGTGCGCGCGTGATCCCAGTGGCGAGCCCCGGCAAGCTGCCGGACACAGTGGCTTACGACGGTGACTGGGGCGAGCCCACGGTCGTGCTGGACTCCGTCGGCGGACAGGTCGCGGAGAAGGCCATCGCGGTGGCCAAGGACCGGGTCGGGCTCTACGGGTTCGCGTCGGGAAGCTGGCCGGAACTCAACGCCGAGTCGATCGCCCAAAGAGGACTCACCATCGTCGGCGCGGGTGCCGTGGTGCGAAGGCGGAGTCGCGAGCAGCAACGCGCCGACGCGCACCGAGCCATGAACAGCGGCATGGAAGCGAGGATCCACGCCGTCCATCCGCTGGAAGACGCCGCCAAGGCCCACCTGGACATCGAGGAGCGCCGCAACATCGGCGCTGTGCTCCTGCGGGTCAGATGAGGCCGCGGGCCACCCGCAGGTCCGAGGTGTGCCGGTACCACGTCCAGCGTTGCGTCTGCCGCGGATGCGCGACGCCGTCCTTGATCGGGGTCACGGGCAGGCTGCCGAGCTGGAACGCACGGCCCCGGAACTCGCTGACGCGCTTGCCGAGCAAGCCACGGCGGATCACGCGGACCACGAGCCCATGGCGGCCGGTCGGGTCGGGTGTGATCTCGATCCCACTGACGCCGCCGCGCAGCGCGGTCGTGTCGTCGCAGTAGCCGACTCCGCGGGTCGGCCCGATCTTGCCAAGTCCGACGAGCACGCCACCGGCGTCGTCGCGCAGCAGTGGGATCGGGTCGACGTCGCCGCGCAGCGCGACTTCCACCGCCTTGCCGGTGTCCGATGGCAGGTTCCACAGGTCCGCGACCGGCGAGTCGCCAACTGGCACGAACCCGACAGTGACCGAATCGACGAGTTCTTTGCGCAACAGTCGCAGGACGACCGCGGCGAGGTCCGCATCGGTGCCCGCGACCACCAATCGGCGCTCGGAAAGGCCCGCGAGCAGGGGATCCACGTCCGGTCGCGCGGGGTTCGACGGCACCGGTCGCACCTCGACGTCATCACGCTCGGTCAACGACGTCAACCGACCGTGTTCGGCTGAATCGCCGCAGGCCAGTACGAGTGCACCCACGCTGAGCTCCTGGTCTAATGTTGCTTACCGGCATTTCGCACGCCCGAATCCACCCTGGAGTTTCACATGCCGGCCATCGTGGTCATCGGCGCCCAATGGGGCGACGAAGGTAAAGGCAAGGCAACCGACCTGTTCGGTGACCGCGTCCAGTGGGTCGTCCGCTACCAAGGCGGCAACAACGCAGGGCACACCGTGGTTCTTCCCGACGGGCAGAACTTCGCGCTGCACCTGATCCCCTCCGGAATCCTCAGCCCGAACGTCAACAACGTGATCGGCAACGGGGTCGTGGTGGACCCGGGCGTGCTGCTGGCGGAGCTCGCCGGGCTGGAGGCGCGCGGTGTGGACACCAGCAAGCTGCTGATCTCCGCCGACGCGCATTTGATCATGCCCTACCACGTGGCCATCGATAAGGTCACCGAGCGCTACCTGGGCAAGGCCAAGATCGGCACCACCGGTCGCGGTATCGGGCCGTGCTACCAGGACAAGGTCGCCCGCGTCGGCGTGCGGGTGCAGGACCTGCTGGACGAGAAGATCATGCGGCAGAAGGTCGACGCCGCGCTGGACTTCAAGAACCAGGTGCTGGTCAAGGTCTACAACCACCGTGCGCTGGACCCCAACCAGGTCGTGGACACCGTCCTCGAGCAGGGCAGCAAGTTCCTCAGCCGGATCGCCGACACCCGCCTGCTGCTCAACCAGGCCCTCGAACGCGGCGAGAACGTGCTGCTGGAGGGCTCGCAGGGCACCCTGCTGGACGTCGACCACGGCACGTACCCGTTCGTCACGTCCTCGAACCCGACTTCCGGTGGCGCCAGCGCGGGTTCGGGCATCGGCCCGACCCGGATCACCACCGTGATCGGCATCCTGAAGGCGTACACCACTCGCGTCGGCTCCGGCCCGTTCCCGACCGAGCTGACCGACGCGATGGGCGAGAGCCTGCGCAAGCAGGGCGGCGAATTCGGTGTCACCACCGGGCGTTCGCGCCGCACCGGCTGGTTCGACGCGGTCATCGCGCGTTACGCGCAGCGGGTCAACGGCATCACCGACTACTTCCTGACCAAGTTGGACGTCCTGTCCGGTTTGGACACCGTGCCGATCTGTGTCGGGTACGAAGTGGACGGTCGGCGGATCGACGACATGCCGATGACGCAGACCGACGTGCACCACGCCATCCCGGTGTACGAGGAGATGCCGGGCTGGTGGGAGGACATCAGCGAATGCCGTGCGTTCGAGGAGCTTCCGGCGAACGCGCGGGCCTATGTCGAGCGGTTGGAAGAGCTTTCGGGCGCCAGGGTCTCCGCGATCGGCGTCGGCCCCGGCCGGGACCAGACGATCGTCCGGCACGAGATGGTGCGCTGACAAGGCACGTTCAGCATCTGGGAAGCGTTGACCGGCGGCTGACCGGCTGAGAACACTCGGGGCCCATGAGCTCCGTCGTGGTCCGGCCGGTGGCCGCCCATTCCATTGCGGCGCCGCCAAAACAGCGGCGCCGCCGTCGAACACCCGACTTACGCAGATGGATCAGTCCACTTGCGATAGTCGTCATCTGGCAGCTCGCGAGCAGTACCGGAGTGCTGCCATCGGACAAGCTCAGCTCGCCGTGGACGGTCCTGCAATCCGCCGTCGAACTGGCGCAAACCGGCGAGCTGGGCGAAGCGTTCGTTGTCTCGTTGCGCCGGGTGGCCATCGGTTTCGTGCTCGGCGCCGTGATCGGCCTTGTCCTCGGCGCCGTCTCCGGGTTGTCGAAATGGGGCCAGGCCCTGGTCGACCCGCCCGTGCAGATGCTGCGCACGCTGCCGTTCCTCGGCCTGATCCCGTTGTTCATCCTCTGGTTCGGCATCGGCGAGGAACCGAAGATCGCCCTGGTCACGCTGGGCGTCGCGTTTCCCTTGTACCTCAACGTGCATTCCGGGATCCGGAACACCGAGCCGCAGCTGATCGAGGCGACCACGGCACTGGGGTTCACCCGGACCGAGCGTCTGTGGCACGTCGTTCTGCCGTCCGCGATCCCGCAAACACTCGTCGGCGTACGGCAATCGCTGGGCATCGCCTGGCTTTCCCTGATCGTCGGTGAACAGGTCAACGCCGACGCGGGCCTGGGGTATCTGATCAACAACGCGCGTGACTTCCTGCGCACAGACGTGATCGTGGTCGGTCTCGTGGTCTACGCGATCCTCGGCCTGATCACCGACGCCTTGGTGCGGCTACTGGAAAGGAAGGCGCTGCGATGGCGGGCGTGAAGGTACGCGGGCTGACCAAGCGCTTCGGCTCACGCGTGGTGCTCGATCAGTTGGACCTGGACATCGCACCCGGAGAGTTCGTGGCCTTGTTGGGGCACAGCGGTTCCGGCAAGTCGACGTTGCTCAGGGTGCTCGCCGGGCTCGACCGTGAAGTCCAGGGCGAGGCACATGTCGACGGCACGGTGTCGGTGGCGTTCCAGCAACCTCGGTTGCTGCCGTGGCGTCGCGTGTGGCGAAACATCGTTCTGGGGCTGCACAGGCCCGACGCCGGTCGCGAGCTGGCGCTGAAGGCTCTCGACGAGGTGCGCCTGGCTGACCACGCGGACAAGTGGCCGCGAACGTTGTCCGGCGGCGAGGCGCAGCGCGTTTCCCTTGCCAGGGCCCTGGTCCGGGAACCGGACCTGCTTCTGCTGGATGAGCCGTTCGCCGCGTTGGACGCGTTGACGAGGCTGGCGATGCACCGCCTGGTTCGTGACCTGTGGCAGGCCCACCAGCCTTCGGTCCTGCTGGTGACGCATGACGTGGACGAGGCCTTGCGCCTGGCACAGCGGCTGCTCGTGCTGTCCGGCGGGCAGATCGTCAGCGAGTACGAGCCCAGCCAGGGCACCCGCGAGCGAGTGCTGGCCGACCTGGGAGTGAGTGAGAATGCGACTGCGTAACGGAATCCTGGCGCTCGCCCTGTTCAGCCTCGCCGCGTGTGGCGAAAGCGTGCCTGCGTCGACGAGTGTGCCCGCGCCGGTCAGCGCCGACGACCTGGCCAAGGTCGTGCTCAAGGTCGGTGACCAGAAAGGCGGGTCGAAGACCCTGCTGACCACGGCCGGGCTGGACAGGACGCCGTACAGGATCGAGTGGTCCACGTTCTCCTCCGGCCCGCCGCTGCTGGAGGCGGCGTCGGCCGGAGGGATCGATATCGGCGCGGTCGGCAACACCCCACCGATCTTCGCGGCCGCCGCCAAGGCCAAGATCGCGATCGTCAGTTCCAGCAAGGGAAATGTCGACAGCGACGCTTTGCTGGTGCCGTCCGCGTCACCGCTGCGCACGATCGCGGACCTGCGTGGCAAGAGCATCGCGGTGGCCAAGGGCAGCTCGGCGCACGGCCAGATCCTGCTCACCCTGAAGAAGGCCGGTCTGTCCACTCAGGACGTGAAGCTGAACTTCCTGCAACCGGCCGACGCCTATGCGGCGTTCACGCAGAACCGCGTCGACGCGTGGGCGATCTGGGATCCGTACACCTCGCAGGCGAAGCTGGAGGCCGGTGCCCGAGTGCTGACCGACGGGCGTGGCACCGCCAACGGTTACACCTTCCAGGTCGCGGGGCAGGCCGCGTTGGCCGACGCGGGCAAGAACGCGGCGATCAAGGACTACGTGACCCGGATCGCCAAAGCCCAGAAGTGGTCGGACGCGCACCGCGAGGACTGGGCCAAGGCGTGGGCCGCTGAGACGGGCCTGCCGGTCACGGTGACCATCGCGGCGACCGCGCAGGGCCCGGATCTGCCGGTCCCGCTGGACGACGCCGTCATCGCGTCGGAACAGGAACTGGCCGACGCCTTCACCGGCGACAAGGTTCTGCCGTCCAAGGTGGACTTCGCGAGTTTCGTGGACAAACGCTACGCCCCCGACCTGGAGAGCGTTCGATGAGCATCACACTGCACTGGTTCCTGCCCACGTCCGGCGACGGCCGGACGATCGTGGAACGCTTCCACGCCAACCGTTCCCTCGGTGCGCCCGCGCAACGCCAGCCGGACATCGACTACCTCGCGCAGGTCGCACGGGCCGCCGAGCAACTCGGGTTCACCGGCGTGCTCACCCCGACTGGAACGTGGTGCGAGGACGCCTGGCTGACGACCGCGGCCCTGATCGCGCACACGTCCCGGCTGAAGTTCCTCGTCGCCTTCCGGCCCGGCGTCATCTCGCCGACCCTGGCGGCCCAGATGGCGGCCACGTACCAGCGGATCTCCAACGGGCGGCTGCTGCTCAACGTCGTAACCGGCGGTGATGCCGTTGAGCAGCAACGATTCGGCGACTGGCACGACCACGACCAGCGCTACGCCCGCACAGGCGAGTTCCTGGAGATCGTGCGGGGCGTGTGGTCGGGCAAGCCGTTCGACTTCGACGGCGCGCACTACCGGGTCGCGGGTGCGACCGTGCTCGCGCCGCCGGACCCGTTGCCGGAGATCTACTTCGGCGGCTCGTCGGCTG
The DNA here is from genome assembly GCA_000720375.1 of Rhodococcus rhodnii. Taxonomy (GTDB): domain Bacteria; phylum Actinomycetota; class Actinomycetes; order Mycobacteriales; family Pseudonocardiaceae; genus Kibdelosporangium. The sequence goes on from JOAA01000011.1 coordinate 267,004, forward strand.
CCGCGTTGCCCGTCGCCGCCAAGTCCGCGGACGTGTACCTGACATGGGGCGAACCGCCCGCCCAGGTCGCCGCGAAGATCGCGGCCGTGCAGGCGTTGACCGACCGGCCATTGCGGTTCGGCATCCGGCTGCACACCATTTCCCGTGACACGTCCGAGGAAGCGTGGGCCGAAGCCGGGAAGCTGCTCGACGCGCTCGACCCGGCACAGGTGGCCCGCGCCCAAGCACAGCTGGCCGCGAGCGAATCCGTTGGGCAGCAACGAATGGTCGAGCTGCACAAGGGTGCGCTGGACAAGGGCGTGCGCGGGCTGGAGATCCATCCGGGCCTGTGGGCAGGCATCGGCCTGGTACGCGGCGGCGCCGGAACGGCCTTGGTGGGCAGCCATTCCGAGGTCGCCGACCTGATCGCCGAGTACTACGAGCTGGGCATCACCGAGTTCGTCCTGTCCGGCTACCCGCACCTGGAAGAGGCCTACTGGTTCGGCGAAGGCGTGCGGCCGGAGCTGGTCCGGCGTGGCCTACTCGTCCCGGGAGAGGCGAGCCTCCTCCAGATCTAGCTCACGCAACACCCGGCGGAGGACTTCGTCGTCGATCTCGCGTGCGTCCCGAGCGGCGACGAAGACCTCTCGCTCGGCCTCCAGCATCACCCGGCGCAGCCTGCGGTGCGCCGCGGCCGGGCTCTCGGCCTCCTGGCGGCCAAGCCGTTCCCACGCCGCGTTGCCGCGCATCTCGGCGATGTTGCGCAGCCGGTCCACGATGTAGTCGGGGGCCGCCTGCTGTGCGATCGCTTCGTCCAGCCGGGTCACCGAAACCTCGGCGGCGCGGTGCTGGACCTGCGCTTCGGCCAGGTTGTCGCTTTGCTGCTCGTCACCGCGAACCCCGAGCTTCTTGATCAGCATCGGCAACGTCAGGCCCTGCAACAACAGCGTGCCGACGGTGATCACGAACGCGCAGAACAAAACCATGTCCCGGCCGGGCATGGACGGCGGGATCGCCGCAGCGGCGGCCAACGACACCACGCCCCGCATTCCGGCCCACGACACCACGACCACGCCTCGCCAACCGGGATCCGGTTCTCGTGCCCGGACCTTCTTGGACATGAATCTCGGCAGATACGTGGCCGGGAACACCCAGACGAACCGGATGGCGATGGTGACCATCAAGAGGATCGCCGCGGCCACCCCGACGTGCATGGTGATCTGCGAGGTGATCACCGACGGAAGCTGCAAGCCGATCAGGGCGAACACCAGCGACTCGAGCAGCACGTCGGCCGACCGCCAGACCGCGGTCTCCTGCAGCCGGGTCGCGTAGCCCGCGCGTGGCGAATTGTGGCCGAGATACAGGCCGGCGACGACAACCGCCAGCACACCCGACACGTGCACCGACTCGGCCAGCAGGTACGTCCCGAACGGGACAAGCATGCCGAGGGCACTTTCCAGAACCCCGTCACCGATCCGCATGCGGACCCAGTGCACGACAACACCGAGCACGTACCCGATCACGATCCCGCCAAGTGCGCTGATCAGGAACGCGACCACGCTGTTGCCGAACGACACGGCCGCCGTACCCGTAGCCGCGGCGACCGCGACACGGAACGCCGTCAGCGCGCTCGCGTCGTTCGCCAGGCTCTCGCCCGCCAGAATCGTCATGGTCCTGCGCGGCAATCCCAGCCTGCGTCCAATGGAGACGGCCGCGACGGCGTCTGGCGGCGCCACCACGGCCCCGAGGACGAACGCGGCGGCCAGGGACAACCCGGGGATGAGCCAGTGGGCCACGAAGCCGACAACGGCCATCGTGGCGAGCACCAACCCGACCGACAGCAGGCCGATCGGTTTCAGGTTCGCCTTGATGTTCAAGTACGAGCTGTCCAGCGCGGCCGAGTACAGCAGCGGCGGCAGCACGAGCAGCAGGATCAGCTCGGGATCCAGCTCGAACGCGGGGACGCCGGGGATGAACGACACCCCCAGTCCGACCGCGACCAGGAGCAACGGCGCCGACCACGACAGCCGTCGGGCCAGCGTGGTGACCGCGAGCGAACCCACCAGCAGCAGAAGCAGGTCAGTCCCGTGCAAGTTCGCACCCCCGGGTGTCATTTCGGCGCATCCAGCGTTGAATCTCACCATGAGCTGTACGCACGTTGCCGAACTGCCGCCCGAACCAGCGGTCGACTGTGTCTCCGGCTGCGCCGAATGCGTCGAGCTGGGCGAGACCGGCTGGGTCCACCTGCGCAAATGCCTGACCTGCGGGCACATCGCCTGCTGCGACTCCAGCCCGTACCGGCACGCCACCGGTCACTTCCACAAGGACGGTCACCCCGTCATGCGCTCGTACGAACCCGGCGAGTCATGGCGCTGGTGCTACGTGGACAACAAGCTCGTCTGAACCCCCAGACTAGGCCGCGGAGCGAAGCGAACGGCACACACGGGCACACGCGCGTGTCCACCGGCTCCGGCATGGTGAGTTGAACGCGCGAGCGGCGCACGGCGGGTATCAGCGGGGCTGGGAGCGAGTCGAGCAGTTTGACTCACCGTGCCGGAATGGTGGACACGCGCCGGCTCGCGGGCGAAGGAAGTTACCTTCTGTTCTAGCGGGGTAAGTCCCCTGTTCTAGCGGGGTTAGTCCCGTCCCAGCCGGGCTGGTCGAACCGAACTACCGCGTGTCCGCCTTTGCGGCAAGCGTGAGTCCTCCATCCGACTCGCTACCAGCCGGGTTGGCTGCCGCCGTGCGCCGCGGATGGAGCGACTCCCACGCCGCAAAGGCAGACACGCGCGACGCCGGTTCGCACCCTTATCCCGCACGCTCGCTGCGCTCGCGCGCACTCACGGGGAGCAAGGCAGGGCCGACCCCTGCGCGGGAAGTGGGCCGCGCAGGGGCTTATGTCGGAAGTGGGCCGCGCAGGGACTGATGTCGGAAGTGGGCCGGGCAGGGACGTATGTCAGCGCTTGGCCTTGCGGGCTTCCACCCCGGTGTCCGGGTTGTCCGTGAACACGCCGTCGACGCCGGTGGCGAAGAACTTCTCGAACTCGCCGAACGCGTTGCCGTACTCCGCCGCGACCGCCGACGAACGGAAGTCGGCAGGCAGGAAGTTGTTCTCGTTGCGGAAGGTGTATGGGACCACCTTGAGGCCCGCCTTGTGCGCGTCACCCACGAGCGACGTCGGCGTCTTCAGGAAGCCGGCCGGGTCGCGCGGGATGATCTGGGACTTCTCCGGGCCGAGCCAGTCGGCGTACTTGGCCACGTCACGCAGACCGGCCGGGCTGACGATGTCGGCGTAGGTCCGCTTGTCGCCCTTGACGATGAAGTCGTACGGCGCGCCCGACGCGCTGGTCAGCTGCACCAGCGGGACCCGCAGCTCACGGTTGAGCGAGATCAGGTTGCTGACCTCGAACGACTGCACGACCACCTTGGCCTGCGGCTTGTTCAGGCCGTTGCGGTCCAAGGTGCGGACCACCGCGGGCTCCAGCGGCTTGCCGATCGACTGGAAGTACGTCGGGTGCTTGGTCTCCGGCGCGATGCCGATGTCCCGCTTCAGCTCCCACGACAGGCGCTTGCTCAGGTCGATGACCTCCTGGAAGGTCGGCACGTCGAAGCGCTTGTTGTAGATCGTGTTGCGCTGACGCAACTCGGGGATACGCTCGACCGCCCGCAGGGTCTTCAGCTCGGCCAGAGTGAAGTCCTCGGTGAACCAGCCGGTCAGCGGCGAGCCGTCGATGGTCTTGGTGGTCTTGCGGCCGAAGAACTCCGGCCGCGAGGCCACGTCCGTGGTGCCGCTGATCTCGTTCTCGTGCCGGGCCACCAGCACGCCGTCCTTGGTCGAGACCAGGTCCGGCTCGATGTAGTCCGCGCCCATCCGGGCGGCCAGTTCGTACGAGGCCAGTGTGTGCTCGGGGCGGTAGCCCGAGGCGCCGCGGTGGCCGAAGATCAACGGTTTGGCCTGCTCACCCCCACCGCGCGAGTCCTGGTCCGCGGTCGCCGAGCCCACCAGGGCGACCAGGGCGAACCCCGACAACGCCAGTGCGGCGAGTCGTTTACCCATCACGTGCCTCCTTGCTGAAACGAAGTGCGTGGACGCTACCTCTGGTTCCTGCACGATCGGCCACGCGCGGATGAACGTTGAGCGCACGACTGTCCTAAGGCATTGCAAAGATCGGTGTGATGCCGACCACGGCACCAGGTAGCGTTCGCCGCGTGACGACCGCAGAGCAGCGCAACGTCGACGAGATCGTCGGCGCGCACGATGAGGAGCGCCCGGCGCGCATGCTGTCCCCGCGCTGGGAGCGTGCGCTGTGGATCGTCGGTGCCGGTGTCGCGTTGCTGGTGCTCAAGCAGGTCTTCCTGCCGTTCGACCAGGGCAACCAGTACTACCTGGTGATCTTCCTGGCGGTCACCCTGCCGCTGGTCTTCCTGTCGTACCGGCCCAAGGGCCGCACCAGCGGGGACAAGGACGATCCCGGCGTGATCGACTGGGTACTGTCCGCGATCACCCTTGTGGTCGCGTTGTACCCGTTGCTCACCGGGTTCGACGACTTCCTCGACCGGCAAGGCCAGCTGTCCACAGTGGACGTCGTCGCCGGTGCGGTCCTGCTGCTGCTGATCCTGGAGGCCACCCGGCGGACCACCGGGCTGGTCCTGCCGATTATCTGCCTGGTCTTCCTCGCGTACGCCTACTACGGCGGGTTCCTGCCGCAGAGCTGGGCGATCTCGCACGCGGGGATGAACTTCGACGAGATCATCAGCGCGCTGTACGACCCCAGCAACGGGTTCTACGGCACGCCACTCGACGTCGCGGCCACGTACATCGTGCTGTTCACGATCTACGGCGCCGTGCTCGCCAACTCAGGCGCCGGGACCTTCTTCGTCGACTTCAGCTTCGCGCTGTTCCGTAAGTCCAGGACCGCTCCCGGCCGGACGACCGCGTTGTCGGGGTTCCTGCTCGGCACGGTTTCCGGCTCGGGCACAGCGACCACCGTCACGCTCGGCGCGATCACGTGGCCGATCCTGAAGAAAGCCGGGTATCCCAAGGAGAACGCGGGCGGGCTGCTCGCAGCGTCCGGTATCGGCGCGATCCTGTCGCCGCCGACTCTTGGTGCCGCCGCGTTCATCATCGCCGAGTACCTGGAGACGTCGTACCTGACGGTTCTGCTGTGGGCGATCATCCCGACTTTGCTGTACTACCTGGGCATTGTGTTCGCCGTCGAGGCGGACGCGCGGAGGTTCGGCGCGCATTCGGTCGACGTCGACACGCCCAAGGCCTGGACTGTCCTTGCCAAGGGCGGGTATCACTTCGCGTCGCTGGCGATCATCGTGGTGTTCCTGGCGTTGGACATCCCGCCGTTCTCCGCGGTGGTCTACGCGTCCGGTGTCGCGGCTTTGTTCTCCTTGGCCACCAAGCTTTTCGCAGAGGACAAGCGAGCCGCTGTCGTCGAATGGCTGAAGGAACTCGTCGACTCGCTGTCCGAGGGCGTACGCGGTGCGCTGCCGGTGATCGCGGTGTGCGCCGCGGCAGGCGTGATCACCTCGACGATCACCAAGACCGGCCTCGGTCAAGTGCTCGCGGACGCACTGGTGAAGGCGGCGAACTCGTTGTCCGACAACCCAGCCGTCGTACTCGCGTTCACGGTTGTGTTCTGCGCCTTGGCAGTGTGCGTTCTCGGCCTAGCGGTTCCGGTCACCGCCTCGTTCATCATCTCCTGGGTGGTGATCGGCCCCGCGCTGATCACGTTGGGCGTGCAGCCGGCCGAGACCGCGATGTTCATCTTCTACTACGCGGTGCTTTCCGAGGTCACGCCGCCGACAGCGCTCGCCGCCGTCGCCGCGTCGGCCATCACCGGCGGCGCCGTGATCAAGACCATGTGGCAGACGTGGAAGTACACGCTGCCCGCTTTCCTTGTGCCGCTTGCGTTCGTGCTCACCGACAACGGATCCGCGTTGCTGATGCAGGGTTCGTTCCTCGATGTCGTGTGGGTGACGGCCGTTTCGGCGCTTGGCGTCGCCGTGCTCGCCGTCGTCACGACCGGTTGGCTGATCGGTCCGGCGAAGATGCCGGTACGGATCCTGTGCGTGCCGGCGGCGTTGTTGTTGCTGTACCTCCAGCCACTTTCCATCGCGATCGGCGCTGGTTTCGCCGTAGCCGCCGTCGTCGTACACCTGCTGTTGCGGCAAAAGGACAAAGAGGAGATCAACAGTGCGTAGGACATTGATTGGCGTACTGGGACTCGCGCTGGTGGCCACCGGCTGCGGCGGCAAGCGGGAGGACGCGCCCACAGCTCAACAACCCGCCGGCGGCAACGCCTCGTGCGAGGCGGCGGACGGTCGCGTCACCATCGCCACCGGCAACGTCGGTGGCGTCTACTACGTGCTCGGCGGCGGCCTTGCCCAGGTGATCAGCAACAACTCCAAGCTCAAGGCGACCGCCGCGGACACCGGCGCGTCCGTGCAGAACATCCAGCAGCTCGGCGACAAGACCTACGACATCGCGTTCTCGCTGGCCGACACCGCGGCCGACGCGGTACAGGGCAAGTCCGCGTTCGAGGGCAAGCCGCAAAAAGTCCAGGCACTGTCCCGGATCTACTCGAACTACACGCAGGTCGTGGTCCGCACCGACAGCGGCATCAACAGCGTCGCGGACTTCCGTGGCAAGCGGATCTCCACCGGCTCGCCGAAGTCCGGCACCGAGGTGATCGCCAACCGGCTGCTGCAGGCCGCCGGTCTGAAGGACGCCGACCTGGCGCCGCAGCGGCTCGCGCTGCGCCAGACCGTGGACGGCATGAAGGAAGGCAAGATCGACGGACTGGTCTGGTCCGGCGGCCTGCCGACGCCGGAGATCACCGACCTGACCACGTCCATGGGTGACAAGGTGAAGTTCATCGACATCACCCCGCAGCTGGCCGCCCTCAAGCAGCTCAACCCGGTATACGACCAGGGCAGCATCCCGGCGGCCACCTACAAGCAGCCAGCGGATGTTCCGACCATTGTGGTCCCGAACATGCTTCTTGTCCGGGACGACTTCCCGGCCGCCAACGCGTGCGCGATCACCAAGCTGATCTTCGACAAGAAGGCCGATCTGGAGAAGACGCACCCGTCCGCAAAGGACATCACCAAGGAAACGGCCGTCAAGACCGATCCAGTACCACTCCACCCGGGTGCGAAGCAGGCCCTCGGCGTGAGCTGAACGGACCACGGCACCTATCCTCATCAGTCGTGCGAGTTCTGGTCATCGGGTCTGGGGCCCGAGAACATGCCCTGGTACTTGGTCTGTCACGGGACCCGAAGGTCACCGCGCTGGCCTGTGCGCCGGGCAATGCCGGCATAGCCGCGGTCGCTGAGCAGTACGGCGTCGAGGTGTCCGACTCCGCTGAGGTCGCGGCGCTCGCGACCAAGTGGAAGGCCGACCTCGTCGTCATCGGCCCCGAGGTGCCGTTGGTGGCAGGCGTCGCCGACGCGGTCCGCGCCGCGGGCATCGCCTGCTTCGGCCCGTCGGCCGGGGCGGCGCGGATCGAGGGCTCGAAGGCGTTCGCCAAGGAGATCATGGCGGCCGCCGGTGTCCCGACCGCGCACAGCGAGGTCGTGGACAACCCGGCGCGGCTGGACGCTGCCCTCCAGCGCTTCGGCCCGACGTGGGTGGTCAAGGACGACGGCCTCGCGGCAGGCAAGGGCGTCGTGGTGACCACGGACTACGACAAGGCCCGCGCGCACGCGATGACGTTGCTCGACGGCGGGCACCCGGTCCTGCTGGAGTCCTTCCTGTCAGGACCGGAGGTGTCCTTGTTCTGTCTGGTCGACGACCGGACAGTCGTGCCGCTGCTGCCCGCGCAGGACTTCAAGCGCGTCGGCGACGGCGACAGCGGCCCCAACACCGGCGGCATGGGCGCGTACTCGCCGCTGCCGTGGGCCGCGGATGACCTCGTGCCCACCATTGTGGACAAGATCGTCCAGCCGGTCGTGGACGAGATGGCGAACCGGGACGTGCCCTTCTCGGGGCTGTTGTACGCGGGCCTGGCGATCACCCCGACCGGCCCGCAGGTGATCGAGTTCAACTGCCGGTTCGGCGACCCGGAAACCCAGGCCGTGCTGGCCCTGCTGCGCACCCCGCTCGGCGAGCTGCTGAACGCGGTGGCCACCGGCACCCTCGCGCAACAGCCCCCGCTGGAGTGGGAGGACGGCTCTGCGGTGACCGTGGTCGTGGCGGCCGAGGGCTACCCCGGCAGGCCGCGGACCGGTGACGTGATCGCCGGCAGCGAAGCCGAGGGCGTCCTGCACGCGGGCACCCGCCGTCGTGACGACGGTGCGGTCGTGTCCACGGGCGGCCGCGTGCTGTCGGTCGTGGGGACAGGCGATGACCTGGAGGCGGCGCGTCAGGATGCGTACCGTCGGGTCGAGAACCTGCACCTCGCCGGGTCACATCATCGGACGGACATCGCCCTGCGTGCGTCCCGTGGTGAGGTCGCGGTTCCGGCTAGCTGATTCGGTGGAACCGGTCGCCGGGTTTCTTCGTCAAACTTCATGTAGCGGTCTACCAGCGTTGGTAGCGTACGAAGCGAGACCGGACGACTACGGAACGTACGGGGGTACGGGATGAACGAGACGACCGGCTCATTGTCGTGGGCAGATGTGCTTGCCGCGGTTCCGGAATCCGCGCCGACCAGCACGGCGACGATGAAGGTCAACCACGACAACGTGCTCGCCGCGGCGAAGATCATCCAAACCCAGATCGACGCGCTGACCGACGCCATCCGGCTCAACGGTCCATCGCTGATCATCGAGCCGACGGCGGATGACCCGGTGAGTGTCGACGCGGCCAACGCGTGGAATCACCGGCTGGTCGGGGCGGATGACTCCTACGCCGCGAGAATCGGCGACTACCTGCAGAGCCTCAACCTCCTGATCAAGCAGCTCCGGGACAGTGCCAAGACTTATGGGTTCAACGAGCAGGACATCGAGGCTGCCTTCGGCGGGACCTCGGGTGCTTAGGCTGGTGGCGATGGCCATGGTCGCGGGGCTTGTGCTGACCGGGTGCACCGAGTCGCAGACCGGCGCGCCAGTTCCCGCCGGTCCGGCATCCGCACCAGGTGGCGCGCCGGCAGGCGGCGGTCAGCCGACCGTGTCGATCCCGCCACGACCTCGGGACATCAGTCTCGAGGGGGTCGATCCGTGCAAGCTGTTCACCCAGGCTCAGCTCGACCAGCTGAAGATCACCCGGGCCCGCAACCTCGTCCAGGACAAGGACACGTTCAAAGGTGCGCCCCTTTGCGCCATGGATGGCGCGCAAGACCGGACATTCTTCGGCTACTCCGCGTGGCTGGTCACCACCGAGGGAATGGACCTGTGGCTGACCGGCAAGCGCAACGCGGAGGCCAAACTGGTTTCCGTCGACGGGTTTCCCGCCGCCACCTACCACCTCAGGGGAACATCGACCTTCCATTGCTGGACTTCGGTCGGTGTGGCCAATGGGCAGCAACTGGCGGTCGAATTCACCCCCGTCACGCGGAGTGTGTTCAGCCAGGATCAGATGTGTCAGAAGAGTGAAGAGGCCGCGACGTTCGCCATGCAAACCCTCAAGACCTTGAAGTGAGGAACCGCCATGTCCGGACCTGATATCGGTGACTACCGATTCGCCGGTTACAGCAACGAGGAACTCGCCGGCATGGTCGACCAGATCCGGCAGGGTCGTGGTTCGGAGAGCATGAACCGCGCGGTGGACGCGCTCACGTCGATCGCCACCAGCCTCAAGCAGACCGACGACACCCTCCGCGCCGAACTGGCCAAGATCGGGGTCGAGTGGACCGGCGCGTCCAGTGAGGACGCCCAGGTCGTGATGACCGACTCGGCCCAGTACGGCGGCGCGGCCACCGGCACCATCACCAGCTCCGCGGGCGCCGTCTGCAACCAGGGCGACGACTACTCACGCACCCGCAACTGCGCGCCCGAGTCGAGCGCGCTGCGTGGCGCCAAGGACTACAACCTCGCCGACAAGCTCCTGCTGCACACCACGGACCACTCCAAGGAAGTCCAGCGCACGCAGGCGGCACGCAACCAGGCTGTCGACGCCATGAACAACTACGCCAACGCCAGCCGGAACAACCTGGCCGGGTACCAGTCCTTGCCGGTTCCGCCCAACATGGGCCTGGACGCCGCACCGCCGCCGAGGCCGGGTGTCGGGACCAGCATCTCCAGCGTGGGCGGCGGCGGTTCGCCCTTCGCGACCGGCGGGTCTTCGATCACCGGCGGGCCGGGCGGCGGCGGGCCTGGTGTGCCGATCGGATCCTTCGACGCTTCGCCGAACAACCCCATCGGCGGTGGCGGTGGCCAGCCTGGGCCGAACCCTGGTGTGCCAGGTCAGCCAGGCAAGACGGTCGGTATCGGTCCGGTGCCCGGGCTTGGTGGCGGTGGCACGTTCCCGCCTGGAACTCCGCCGACGCCGCCGATGCGTCCGTACTACGAGGGCATGACCGCGGCGGTCGCCGGAATGGCCGGTGGCGCCGGTGGTGGTGCGGCCGTGGGCTCGGTCGCTGACAAGGACCGCCTGGCTCGCGGTGGACGGCCTGGTGCCGCGTTGCCGCCGGGTGGTTCGCGTGGTGCGTCCGCGCTGGGTGCGCAGCCCCCGGGCGAGGCGGCTGCGAGAGCGGCCGAACGGGTCGGGTCGACGAGCAAGCCTGGCGCGTCGATGATGCAGCCGGCCGCGGGCACCGCGCAGAGCGATGAGGACGAGGAGCACGTGCGCAAGTACGGCATCGAAGCCGAGGACGTGTTCGCCGACGGCCGCATGGTCATGCCGTCGGTCCTGGGCGAAGACGACGACGAGTGAGCCTGGTTCTCTCCGCGCTGGAGTTCGACGTCATCTGGGAGAGCGAGCGGCTGCCTGACCGGCACGTCGCGTTCGACGTGCCCAGCCCCGGCAAGACCCACACCGAACGGGCCGAGTTGGTCCGCAAGACCTGGAAGGCACTCGAGGCGCGCGGCCTGGCCCAGTCCGGCCGGGCCACGCCCGAACTGGTGGACAGGCTCGAGATCCTGGCGCACCCGCACGTCAGCTTCGACGCGTGGGTGTGGGCCGGACGCGAGGTGAAAGCGTTTGCGGCACAGGCGGGCCGGGAGGCTCAGCTCGCCGTGGTCGACGAAGGCAAGGTCTGGCTGATCCCAGCGAGGGACAGCGCGCTGGCCGAGTCGGCGGTGTCGGTCGCCGGTGAGGTGATCGCGGGCACCGGCCGTTCGGTCAGCCTGCCCAACGACCTGGTGGCCGCCGCGGACGAGCAGTCACGAGGCGACACCCGGAAGTTCATCACCAATCTCGAAGCCAAAGGGATCCCGTTGGCCGAGGCGCAGACGTTGACGTCCATGCTCGCCGGAATCTCCACGCGTGGACAGTTCGGCGCCGAGCGACGGCACCGGGATCAGCGAATTGTCCGTGCTGAACGGGTTGTCGCATTTCATGACACCCCGGAAGGCCGTTACCTCGACCTGGTGAAGCCCAGCCCGGACGGGCGCACTTGGCTCACCGTCTCACCTGCGGACAACCATCGGCTTGCCACGTTTGTGTGGGAATTGCTCGAAGAGATCTGAATTCGCTCTATGGTTGGCGGAACCGGGCAGGGGTGCTCAAGCGTCACATGTGTGGGGCGAAGGGTGGGGACGTGGCCGACTACAACCTTGAGGCGATCAACAACTGCATGACGACCGTGCAGAACTTCAAGCCGAAGTTCGGCCAGATCGCCGACTCCTTCACCGGAGTGTCGAGCGATCCGGGGGCGTACGGCGAGCTGCCCAGTTCCGGCGCGGTGTCCAGTGCGGTCGACGCGGTGAACAAGCTGATGCTCGGCGAGTTCGAGAAGGCCGAGCAGCTGCTCGACGGGGTCGCGCGGGCGTTGGACGCGGTGATCCAGAGCGTGCAGAACGTCGAACAGCACACCGCGAAGACGTATTCGGTTTGATTCTGGGGAGGGCCTGAGCCGTGAGCGCAGCGGAGGCGGTGGCGAATTACCCGGGCGGCGATGCCGTTCTCGCGGCCGCGCGGAAAGTCGAGAAAGCCAACAGCGGCGCGATCACCGCCGCTGCCCAGCGCCTGACCCAGGCGGGCACGAATGTCGGCGAGCATGGCACGGGCGTCGCCAATTCGGTCAAATCACTCGACTCGGCGTGGCAAGGGGCGTCAGCCGACCAGTTCGTGGCCTATATGGACCGATTCGCCAAAGCGGGCACGGCGAGCGGTGAAGCACTCGGCAAAGCCGGTGCCGCGCTGGGCAAAGTGGCGCAGGCGATCGACGACGCCAAGCATTTCGTGGCCAACCGGTGCGAGCAGGTGCTCGCCGAGATCAAACGGTTCGCGCAGCAGAACCCGGACGCCGACCAGGCCGAGACCGACGCCGCGATCCGGCCGCTGACCGCGGCGGCCGCGACGGACATCGAGAACAAGCTCAAGGAGACCGACGCGCAGCTGAAGGCCGCGGCCGGCGAGATCCAGGCCGCCGCGAACCCGGGCGCCCGGTTCGCCGACATCCCCGAACCCGGCAGCCAGCCGTACGTCCCCGGACCAGGCAAGACGATCGACTGGAAGCCCGAGGAAACAGCCAAGGACCAGGGCACGAAACCAGCCGACGCGCAAACCAAGCCAACCGCTCAGCCGGTGAGCAACACCAGCGGCGGCGGATCTGGTGGATCCAGCGGATCTGGCGGTGGTGGTGGCGGCGGAGGCTTTGGTGGGGGCGGCGGTGGCGGCATGGGCTCGAGCGGTGGCCCGCCCGCAGGTCCGCCACCCGGCAACGTACAGGACTGGATCAAACAGGCACTGGAAATCCTGCGCGCCAACGGGATCAACGTCAGCGAGGCGGACGTCCCGAAGATCTGGGCGATCATCCAGCACGAGTCGAGCGGGAACCCCAACGCGATCAACAACTGGGATTCCAACGCTGCCAAGGGAACGCCGTCCAAAGGGCTGATGCAGTGCATCGACCCGACCTTCAACAGCTACAAACTGCCGGGCCACAACGACATCTGGAACCCGGTCGACAACATCTGCGCCGGCGTGAACTACGCGATCTCCCGGTACGGATCGCTGGACAACGTTCCTGGAATCAAGGCGATGGCCGGCGGCGGCGCCTACCGCGGATACTGACAGTGACGGCTGGGCCTGATCGGGTCCGTTGACCAGTTCGTGGCCAGGAAGACCAAGGCCGACGGCATTTTCTGAGGCTTTCGCGGCCGGTTGTCTAGTCTGGCTGGCATGGTCAACAGCCAGCTGACGGTCGCAGCTCGTGCCCTTGTACCGCCGTTCTACGTCATGGACGTGCTCGAGGCCGCCAACGCCCGCCAACGCGCCAAAGGCGACGTGGTGTCGTTGGCGGCGGGGCAGCCCTCGGCATCCGCGGCCGCGCCGGTGCTCGAAGCGGCGGAGAAAGCCTTGCACGGCAACAAACTCGGCTACACCGAGCAGCTGGGCATCCCGGAACTCAGGGAAGCCATCGCCAGGCACTACGACCGGATGTACTCGCTTGAGGTCTCGCCGCAGGACGTGGTCGTCACGACCGGATCGTCAGGCGGGTTCCTGCTGTCGTTCCTGTCCGCGTTCGACGCGGGCGACCGGGTCGCGCTGGCCCGGCCGGGTTATCCGGCGTACCGCAACATCCTGACGGCGCTGGGGTGTGAGGTCGTCGAGATCGACACCTTCCAGCCGACCGTCGAGCTGCTGGACGATCTCGGGCCGCTCAAGGGCGTGGTGATCGCCAGCCCGGCGAACCCGACCGGGACGATCGTCGCCGGGCCTGAGCTCGCCGCGATCGCCGGCTGGTGCGCCGAACGGGGCGTACAGCTGATCAGTGACGAGATCTACCACGGCATCGACTACGGCCTGAAGCCCGCGTCGGCCTGGCAGTACAGCCGGGAAGCGGTGGTGGTGAACTCGTTCTCCAAGTACTTCGCGATGACCGGGTGGCGGCTGGGCTGGCTGCTTGTGCCGCAGCGGTTGCACCGGGCGGTGGAGTGCCTGATCGGCAACTTCAACATCTGCGCGCCCGCGATCGCCCAGCACGCCGCCGTGGCCGCGTTCACCGAGGAGTCGTACCAGGAACTGGACGGGCACGTGCGGAAGTACCGGACGAACCGGGACACCCTGCTCGACGGCCTGAAGCGGCTCAAGATCGACCGTCTGGCGCCCGCTGATGGCGCGTTCTACGTCTACGCCGACATCGAGCACCTCACCCACGACGCGATGAGCTGGTGCCAGCGGTTGCTGGCCGACACCGGCCTGGCGATCGTGCCGGGCATCGACTTCGACCCCGAGCACGGCTCGAAGTTCATCCGGCTCAGCTTCGCGGGCGCGCACCACGAGATCGAGGAGGCGCTGCGCAGGCTAGGCGGGTGGGTGAACCCCTGAACTGCGATATCGGGGTGATTCCCGATGGGCGGGGCGGTCGATCGCTGGTTGACTGGGAACCACGGGTGAGCGCGGATCGTTCACTTCATGACCCCGAAACGGCGGAGGCTCGACATGTTGGTGAAGATCATCGGCGCGATCGTCCTGATCTGGCTGGCGTTCATGGTCCTTGGCTGGATCCTGTCGGCCTTCAAGTGGGTGCTGATCATCGCCGCGGTGGCGACCGTGGGAGCACTTGCCTACGGTGCGATCAAGCGCTCCCAGATCCGTTCGTAACAGGCTTACAAGACTCCGGCGGCGGCCAGGTACTCGCGTGCCTTGGCCGCCGAAACCCATAGCTGGGCGTCGATCCCGGCCGCGGCTGCGCCGTCGATGTTGACCTGACGGTCGTCGAAGAACACGCAGTCCCGCGGCTGGGCGCCGAGGCGCTCGAGCAGCGTGGCCCACATCTCCGGGTCCGGCTTGGCGATCTTCAAGTCGCCGGAGAAGATCAGGTGCTCGAACTGCGTGCTCCACGCCTCGACCTCGACCAGCCTGCCGAACGCGGACGGCGCGTTGGACAGCAGTGCCAGCCCGTGGCCCGCGGCCTTGACGTCCGCGATCAGGTCCAAAGTGGACTGTTCGACGACCAGCCACCCGGTGGTGTCGATCTTCGTCAGCTGGGCCGAAGTCGGTTCGTCCAAAGCCTTTCCGGCAACCGCCGACCAGTAGTCGAGGTCCGGCATGCCGCGGTCGTATGGCTCGCGATGCGCCCAGTACGCGGTTTCGAACGCCACCGGGTCCGCCCCCAGCACCTCGGCGAGCTCAGCCAACGCGGTGGTCTGCTTGCTGATGACCTCGCCGTAGTCGAACACGATCCAGCGCACGATCACTCCTTTTCCAGTCGGCGCAACACTTCGGTGATGTCGGCGGCGGAAACGTCCCGGTGTGCGACGAACCGGACGTGACCGGGCAGCGGATAGCCCAGCACGCCTGCCCGCCGCAGCTGAGCCAGCGCGAGATCCACATCCGGCACGCCGGCCACCACGATGTTGGTCTGCGGCTCGGCGGCATCCCAGCCGAGTTCGGCGAGACCGGCGGCGAGCGCACGTGCGTTGGCGTGGTCCTCGGCCAGCGAGTCGATGTTCTCCAGCGCGATCAGCCCGGCCGCGGCCAGCACACCGCCCTGACGCACGCCACCACCCAGCATCTTGCGAACCCGGCGGGCTTCGGTGACGAACGCGGCAGACCCGGCAACCATCGAACCGACCGGAGCACCCAGGCCTTTGCTGAGGCAGACCTGCACGGTGTCCGCGCCGACAGTCAGCGCGGCCGGCGGCAGCCCCAGCGCGACGGCCGCGTTCCAGATCCGAGCGCCATCAAGGTGGACGGTGAGGCCTGCCTCTTTGGCGACGGCGACCAGCCGCGCGTACTCCTCCGGCGGAGTCACGGCCCCGCCTGCCGCGTTGTGCGTGTTTTCCAGGCACAGCAAGGTGGTCTTCAGGTTGAAGTACGGCTGCGGCCCGCCGATCGCGCTGCGCAACGTCTCGACCGTCGGCCGTCCAGGGCCGCCGTCCCACGGCAACGGGTCCGGCAGGCCCTCCGCCAGCCAGGCCCCGGCGCCCAGTTCACTGGAGATGACGTGTGCCGCGGCCGGGGCGAGAAACCGGTCACCGCGTTTGACGTGCAGCATCAGCGCGATCACGTTGCCCATCGAGCCACTCGGCACCCACAGCGCAGCCTCGACCCCGAGCAGCTCGGCGACGGTCTCCTCCAGCTTGGCCATCGTCGGATCGTGGTCGAGAACGTCGTCACCGACCTCAGCGGCGGCCATCGCGGCGCGCATCCGATCGTCCGGTTTGGTGACGGTGTCCGAGCGAAGGTCGATCATCGATGCTGACACGAATTGATCCCACCAATCTTGCGGCCCCGGAGGCAACCCGATCCGGGGTGTGGCGTAGAACTCATCCACGGACCATGCAACCGTGTAGGCGGCCCGGTCCGTCCACTAGCCGGAAGACGACGAGCGGAGAGAGTCCGCGTGGATCAGCGCGACGAGCAGGAGTTCGCGGAGTACTTCGAGGCTCGGCGAGATGCCGTGCGTCGAACCGCGTATCTGCTGTGCGGAGACTGGCACCGTGCGGACGACCTGGCTCAGACCGCGTTCGTCGCGTTGCACCGGCGGTGGCGCAAAGTGCGTGACCGAGGCGCATTGGACGCCTACGTCCGCCGGACGGTGGTGCGCGCGATGATCGACGAGTCGCGACGGCCATGGCGCCGGGAGCGGTTCGTCGAACAGTTGCCTGAGCCGACGCCGACCGACGGCGAGATCGGCGACACGGTCGCAACCAGGTCAGCGCTGCTCGACGGGCTGAAACAGGTGCCGCCACGGCAACGTGCGGTGCTTGTCCTGCGGTTCTTGGAGGGCCTGGACGTCGCGGCGACAGCCGAGACGCTCAAGTGCTCCGAGGGCACAGTGAAGAGCCAGACCGCGCGCGGGCTCGCCGCCCTGCGCGACGCACTGGGTGACTCGCTGGATGACCTGCGACCGGCATCGTGAGGAGGTGGATGTAGGTGGACGAGAAGAAGCTGAGTGAGCTGTTCAACGACGCGGTGCGGGACGTCCCACCCGCCACCTTCGGCACGGGCGAGGTCCGGCAGGCGGCACACCGAGCTGCGGTGAAGCGGCGTAACACTGTCGTGGCAGCCTCGGCCCTGGCATTTGTCCTGGTCGCGGGCGGAGCTGTAACCACCGTCGCCCTTTCGGGTGGAATTGAAGCCCCAACAGCGGCGAATGCCCCCGCTCTCTCAGGCGGTGGACCCCAAAACGGTGGCAGTATGGAACGCAGGGAGGGAGACGGCGCGACGGCACTGCAGGAAGCGCCCGACTCCCAGCAGGACAACCGGTCAAAAGGGTCTAAGCAGGGAGATCCTCCGACCGGTAATGCCGGCACAGCCGGCAGCACCCCGAGTGGGTGCCAGGCGGACCAGGGGCTCGCTGCTGCCCTCGCGGGCGAGCTCCTGGCCGCCCCTGACAAATCCGAAGTCCCCGTGCCATTCGGCTGCCCACCCGGCTCCCGAGGCAACGCCTACAAGGTCACCGAAGGCACCAGGGTCGGCACAATCTCGATCGTCTTGACGCCGCCGGGCGCGACGAGCTTCGTCCCCCTCGGCAGCGAGGTCTACGGCCACGCGAACGCCGCAAGCCCAGCCCAAAGCGGCGGCACCCTGCACATCGTCAGCCAACCGGATCCCATGGTCCAGCCAGCGGAAGCCCCGTTCGTCGACGACCTGCCCCGCATCGCCGCCGCCATCGCACCCCGGTTCTAACCCCGAACCAGGCTGACTATGGCCCCGGTCGCGGTTTCACCCGGAGCTCGCTTGATCCAGTAATCGGGCTGCTGGCGCAGCTCCCATGTCCGCGTCGGCAGCGCACCTCGTGGCATTGCCCTGCTGTCTTTCAGCCATCTGGGACTCGAGCTGTTGGCCCGGGTGAAGGCCTGCACACGCCACCCGGGGTTCCGGGCGGATGCTCGAAATCGGGGTGCTCAAAAGGACGCGGCAGGGAGGCCACCAAGAGGAAATGGGGCCGGTCTCCCTTCCTCTCGTCTGGCCTGCCCGAGGGGAACCATGGGTGTCAAGGGGGCCGGTTTGGCCGTCGTTCGGGGCGGGGTTGGGTGGGCCGACCCCCTTGACACCCATGGTTTGCGAGGCACAGGCCAGACGGGAGGAAGG
>JOAA01000012.1 GCA_000720375.1 Rhodococcus rhodnii
ACGCCGACCCCAAGCCGTTCGTGTGGACCAAGACCGCCGATCAGATCCTCGACACCCTCGCCGCATACTGCACGCGAATTAACGACTCAGGACACTAGTTCGGTACTTTGGTCTGGCCTGATTCTGTTGTTGCGGTTGGGCATCGTGGGCGCTGTGTCTTGTGTGTTGTATTTGGAATGCAGCCAGGTGTGGGCTGGGGGCTGCATGTTGAGCGCTGAGTGCTGTGTTCTGAATGCAGAGTTCAGAGTTCAGGCGCGGCAGCCAGCGCGGTCTGGTAGCTCCGGCGTTCTGTCGGCTGGCGCAGCGCTCGATCCACCTGCGACATTGCCCCGCCAAAACCCTGGCATTTTCCCGGCATCCGGGCTTCGGCCGGACCCGCATCAAACAGCCCCAGGCCGATGACCTGGGGCGGCATCCTGCGAAAGCTCCTCCAGCTGGACTCGAACCAGCAACCCTTCGATTAACAGTCGAATGCTCTGCCAATTGAGCTATGGAGGAAAACCCGCCGTCGGCGCGTCGCGAACGACACGCCGACGGCGGTAGTTGGCTGCGTCAGGCCTCTTCGCCGAGGTCGGCGAGGGCCTGCTTGACCTTGGCCATCTCTTCCTGGAGCTCGCGGAGCCGTGACTCGTGCTGCTCACGAGCCGCGGTGATCACCTCTTCGATCTTCTCGGCGATGTCCGGGTGCAGTTCCTGCGCGGCCTTGACGACGGCCGTCGCTGGAATGGTGAGGCCTTGCACGACCCGCGTGCTGCCGTGCATCAGGTCTGCCTGCCAGGCACCGTCCAGGCTGCCCGTCACCGTCAGCGTGAGCTCGACGGTCCGGGTCTTCTTCGCGGTGCTCTTGGCCCGAGTGGCCTTCTTGGGCTTCTCCTCGGCTGCGGCCGCGGGAGCTTCGGTGCCCTGTCCGTTGGTCGAGGCAGGCACCTCCTCGTCACCGGGAGCGCTTGCCGCCTCGGCGGTAGGAGCGGTCATCCTGGTCCTTTCGTGGTCACGTGGAGGGGGTATCACATCCTAGAACACGTGTTCGACCGTGCGTGTTCCAGGGGGTATCAAGACACTATCCCGATAGGGTTCGCCGGGTGAGCGGAGGCCTGTTGGTGGCCGGCACGTCGTCAGACGCCGGGAAGAGTGTGCTGGTCGCCGGCCTGTGCCGGTGGTTGGCGCGGCAAGGTGTGCGGGTCGCGCCGTTCAAGGCGCAGAACATGTCCAACAACTCCGTCGTCACGATGGAGGGCGGCGAGATCGGCCGGGCTCAGGCCCTGCAGGCGGCCGCGGCCGGGTTGGTCCCGAGTGTCCGGTTCAACCCCGTCCTGCTCAAGCCCGGCGGGGACCGGACTTCCCAGGTTGTCCTGCTGGGCAAGGCTATTGGGCACACGTCGGCCTTGTCCTATCGGGACCGCAAGCCTGAGCTGTTCGAGACGGTTCTGGCCACTTTGGAGGGCCTGCGGGCCGAGTACGACGTGGTCATCTGCGAGGGCGCGGGCTCGCCGACAGAGATCAACCTCAGGCGCGACGACATCGCCAACATGGGCTTGGCCAGGGCCGCGGACCTGCCTGTGCTGGTCATCGGCGACATCGACCGGGGCGGGGTCTTCGCCCACTTGTACGGCACCGTCGCGCTGCTCTCACCCGCTGACCAAGCGCTTGTTTCAGGGTTTGTGATCAACAAGTTCCGCGGCGACCCCGCCCTGCTCAAGCCGGGGCTCGACCAGATCCACCAGCTGACCGGACGAAGGGTCCTGGGCGTGCTGCCGTGGAACGTGGACCTGTGGCTGGACGCCGAGGATTCGTTGTCCTACACCGCCGACGGCGTCGTGGGCAGGCCGAAGCCGCCGGTGGGGGAGCAGTGGCTGCGGGTCGCGGTCATCAGGCTGCCCAGGATCTCCAACGGCACCGACGTCGAGGCCCTGGCCTGTGAACCGGGCGTCTCGGTGCGGTTCGTGACCGAGCCGTCCCGGCTGGCGGACGCCGACCTGATCGTGATTCCGGGTACCAAAGCGACCGTCCAAGACCTGGAATGGTTGCGGGACAACGGACTCGCCGAAGCGATCGGCCAGCACGCCGAACGTGGGCTCCCGGTGATCGGGATCTGCGGCGGGTTCCAGATGCTGGGCACCAAGATCACCGATTCGTATGAATCCGGCGCGGGCACCGTCACCGGGCTCGGCCTGCTGGACGTGGAGTTCGAGTTCCAACGGGACAAGATCCTCCGTCGCCCGGACGGGTTCGTTTTCGGCAAAGCCGCGACGGGCTACGAAATCCACCACGGCACGGTGGTCGACCAGCCCGCCAACGGCCTCGTGACGCTGCCGGACGGAACACCCGAAGGCGTGCTGAAGGGCGCGATCGCGGGCACGCACTGGCACGGCCTGCTCGAAAACGACGAAGTCCGCCGCGAAATCCTGAACTGGGCGGCAGCACACGCGAACCGAGCACAGTTCGCAGCCGCCACGGACACCTCCTTCGCGCAAGCCCGCGAAGCACAGCTCGACCTCCTGGCGGATTTGGTCGCCGAGCACCTCGACACAGACATGCTCCGTCAGCTGCTCGCCGAAGGGGCGCCGGCTGGCTTGCCGGTGTTGCCGCCGGGCGCGAGCTGAACAGTGATGTCGAGGCCGCCGGACGGGCACGCGGCGTACGAGAGCGTCCCGCCATGCGCGGTGACAACCGCGCGGACGATGGACAGGCCAAGGCCGGTGCCGCGCACCCGGCGGGAGCCACGCACGAACGGCTCGAACAGATTGTCGACCTCAACCGGGTCCACGACCTGACCCGAATTGGTGATACGCAGAAACGCCGGACCGGTGCGCACAGCGATATGACCGCCGGCGACGTTGTAGCGCACGGCATTGTCGACGAGGTTGTTCACCATCCGTTCGAGCAGCACGGGTTCGCCGCGGATCACAGCGGGCCGCAGGTCGGTCCGCAGTTCGAGGTCCCGGACACCTTCGAGAGCCGAGGTGACGAGGTCGGCGAGGTCGACTTCGCGCTGTTGGATCAGTCCGGTCTGGCTGCGCGCCAGGATGAGCAGCCCGTCCAAGGTCCGTTGGCTGTGGTCGACCGCGTCGCTGATATCGCCTGCCATGGCGAGCAGTTCCGGCTTGGTGGGCTGCCCATCCAGCGTTACGTCGATCGCCGCGCGCATCGTGGTCAACGGCGTCCGCAGCTCGTGGGCCGCGTTGGCGACGAACATGCGTTGGCTGTCCAGCAGACGATCGCGCTCGGCGATACTGGACTGGATCACGCGCCCGGCGACCAGCCAACCCAGCGCGGCGGCGACAACGACCACGATCCCGAGCGCGATCGCGGACTGGGTCAGGAAATCGGCGATGGTCTGGGCGTGCATGTCGTCCAGCGAGGCCGACAGCGCGTCCGGGTCCACCACCGGTCGCCCGGTGCCGAACGCCACGACCACCCGCGGCCGGTCGCGCCTGACCAGCAGGAACGTCAACGCGATCAGCACAAGCCCAGCGGCGAGGACCAATCCGGTGTAGAGCAGGGCCAGCCTGCCACGTGCGGTCATGTCGCGATGCGGTAGCCGGCCCCGGTCACGGTCTGGATGACCGGCGGGTCGCCGAGCTTGCGGCGAAGCGTGCCGACCGTGATCCGGACCGCGTTGGTGAACGGATCGGCGTGCTCGTCCCATACCTTGTCCAGCAAGGTTTCCGCGCTGACGACGTCGCCAGCGGCCATCAACAACCGTTCCAGGACACCGAATTCCTTGGGTGTCAGGTGTACGAGACGACCACCGCGTTCCACACTGCGCCGTGCCGAGTCGAGCGCGATGTCGCCGGCAAGCAGGACTGGTGGCCGTGCTGGCACGACGCGCCTGCCCAGCGCCCGCACACGCGCGACGAGCTCGGTGAACGCGAACGGCTTGCCCAGGTAGTCGTCGGCGCCCAGAGTGAGTCCGTCCACCCGGTCGGAGACCGTGCCGGACGCGGTGAGCATGAGAATCCGGGATGTTCCCCGGTCCGCCAAGCGCCTGCACACGGTGTCTCCGTGCACCACCGGCAGATCACGGTCGAGCACCACCACGTCGTACGGTGTCAGCTCCACTTTGTCCAGCGCAGCTTGGCCGTCCAGCGCGATGTCGACGACACAACCGTGCTTACGCAACCCCGTGGCGATGTAACCGGCCAGCGGTTGCTCGTCCTCGACCAGCAATACCCGCACTTTCAGAAGTATCCGCATCAGACATATGGATTTCGTATGGCCGCGCGAGCCGTGCACCAGACAAGCCGGTCGATAGAAGTGCCGTATGAATAGAGAGCAACAACCGTCCCGGCGGACAGTGCTCGGCGGAGTGGCCGCGACCGGTTTGCTGGCCACGACCGGGATCGCGCATGCCGAACAAGGACTGCCTGAGCGGATTCAGGAGATCATCGGTCGCCCGGAGTTCCACGGAGCGCAGTGGGGCATGGCGTTCTACGCACCCGACCGCGGCGAAGTGATCCACGCGATGAACCGCGGCGAACTGTTCGTCGCGGCGTCGTCGTTCAAGATTTTCATTGGTGCCACGGCATTCGAGGCGCTCGGACCGGATCGCCGGTTTCACACGAGGGTCTGTCGTACCGGCCCGGTGATTGGGGGCGTGCTGAACGGTGACCTGGTGCTGGTGGCGGGCGGCGACATGCTGCTGTCCGGCCGAGGAGGGCCCACGGGCAAGCTGAGCCTGCCCGAACCGGACCACTCGTATCCTGGCGCGCCGCCGCTGCCTGGTGACGGGCTGGCGGAGATCCGGGCGCTCGCCGCGCAGGTGAAGGCGGCGGGTGTGCGGCGCGTCAACGGCCGCGTTCTCGTGGACACGTCGTTGTTCCGGGAAGGCCGCGAGAACATCGCGCTGAACAACCAAATGATCACGGTCTCACCGATGATGGTGAACGACCATATCGTCCATGCCATCGTCACTCCGGGGAACACGGTCGGCGCTCCTGCCGGCGTTCAGGCGGTTCCACGGACCGGGCACGTGCGGTTCGTCAACGAAGTGATCACGGTGAGTGGTACACCGAAGCCGCTCATCTTCGTGGACAACAGGCTCACCGGGGAGGTCCAGCTGGGCGGCCCGGTGCGGTACGTGCCCTTCTACGTCCAAGATCCAGCACCGTTCGCCGCGACTGTCTTCACGGAAGCCTTGCGAGACAGGGGAGTGCAGGTTCGCGGTGAGGCATGCCGTGTCTCCCGGCGAGTCCCGATCGCGGAACACACCTCGCTTCCGTTGTCCGAACAGGCGAAGGTGATGCTCAAGGTCAGCTCGAACATTCACACTGTCACGATTCCCTATCTGGTGGGCGCGATCGCGGGGCGCGCACACGACGATCCCAAGGCCTCCTACCATGAATTCCGGCGTGCGCTATTCCGCGCGGCCGGGCTCGACGGCGATCCGGCCGGCTCGGACCAGGACTTGTACACGGCGGACACGTTCATCAAATTCCTGGCGCACATCGCTAAACGGCCGTACTTCCGGTCCTTCCGGCAGACACTTCCGATCATGGGCAGGGACGGCACCTTGGCAGGCAATCAGCCGAATTCGCCTGCGGCAGGCCATGTCTACGCCAAGACAGGCACCGGCTACATGAACAAGACGATGAACAAGGCACTGGCCGGGTACATCGAGCTCCCTGGCGGCCGGTGGCTCACGTTCGCGCAGTTCATGCGCAAGGGCGTGGCATCGATGGCCGAAGGCATCGCATTGGGCGACCAAGCGCAGGAAGCGATGGCCGAGATCGCCACCGCGGTCTACGAAGGGAGCCGGCGATGACCACTCGCCGGTCGGTGCTCGGGCTGTTGGGCGCGGCCCCGGCGATTGTGGCGCTGCCCGCGGCCGCCGAGACGACGAAGACTAAGGATGTTCGTTCGTTCGAACGGTTTCTGGCCGATCAAGCAGCGCAGGACAAGTTCTCC
This sequence comes from Rhodococcus rhodnii, assembly GCA_000720375.1. Lineage (GTDB taxonomy): Bacteria > Actinomycetota > Actinomycetes > Mycobacteriales > Pseudonocardiaceae > Kibdelosporangium. Next base: position 5,908 of record JOAA01000012.1, read on the forward strand.
GGTACCGTGCTGCTGGCCCATCGCGGCAGGCCCGTGCTTGTCCGTTCGCACGGGAAGGCCTACAACGCGGTGCCGAACACCAAGGACACGATCTTCTGCGTCGCGTCGATATCCAAGATCTTCACGGCCGTGGCCATCGCCCAGCTCGCGCAGGCGGGCAAGCTGGCCTTCCACGATCCGCTGAGCCGGTATCTCGACGGTTTTCCGGACAAGGTCACCTTGCACCACCTGCTGACGCACACCTCAGGACTCGGGCGCCCGGCGTTGGGCAGCGGCCCGCCGCCGACCTGGCAGAGCTTCGAGGAAACGATGACCGGCACGCTGGACCTCGTCCGGTCCACGCCCCCGCAGTTCACCCCGCCAGGCGCGGAGCACCGCTACAGCAACGACGGGTACTGGGTACTTGGCGGCGTTGTCGCGAAGGTATCCGGACTGTCCTTTTTCGACTACGTGCGTGCACATGTCTTCCGGCCCGCGGGCATGGCGCGTACGGATTTCTACAGCAAACCACAGGTCTTGGCGGCCAAGGACATCGCGCATCCCTTTTGGACACAGCCGTCAGGTACTCGCGTCGACGGCACCGCCAATCCGTACTTCCCGTACACCAACGGTCCTGCCGGCGGCGTCTACTCCACGGTTTCGGACCTGCTCGCGTTCACCCGTTCGTATGGCAAGGTGCTCAGCCGCCCGTTCGTCGACCTGATCACCAGCGGCAAGGTCGCGTTGCCGCCCGCGCCTTTGCCGAGCCGGACGAACTTCTACGGCTATGGGCACGTCGACGCGATCGTTGCCGACCAGCGGGTCTTCGGGCACTCCGGCAGTGGTCCGGGCATGGCGAACCGGCTCGACGTCTTCCCGTCCACCGACTGGGTGTCGATCGTGCTGAGCAACTACGACACCAGCGTCGACCCGATCGTCGCGGCGGCCCGGGAGGCGATCACCCGGTCCTCGTGAGTGTTTTCGCCGGTTCTAACCGGCGAAAACACTCACGAGGATGTTCAGCCGAGCGGTGGCTTTCGAGCGGCCCTCCCAGGTGCGAAAATGGAGCGTTGACAACGTTGTCAGCCTCCATCCCTGCAGGAGGAACATCATGCGTGCACTCGCCGCGTCGTTAGGGTTCGCGGCGGCGCTCATGTTCGCCGCCAGTCCCGCAACGGCCGAGCCCGTCAGAACGGCCGTCAGCGATCCCGCGCAGTACGTCAATCCCTTCGTCGGCACCAAACCCGGAGGCCCGGACTTCGGGCACGGCGGCGGTGCCGGCAACACCTTCCCCGGCGCGGACGCGCCCTTCGGGATGATGCAGTGGAGCCCGGACACCGTCACCCACCAGCACGGCGGCTACCACTACGACGACAACCGGATCAAAGGCTTCAGCCTCACCCACCTCTCCGGCCCGGGCTGCAGCGACTTCGGCAACATCCCGTTCATGCCGACTCTCGGCACGAGCCCGGTCAGCAACTACACCTTCTCCCACGCCAACGAATCCGCCTCGCCGGGCTCCTACTCGGTGACCTTCAACAACGGTCTGCGCACCGAACTGACCACGACCGCCCGGTCCGGGATGGCGAGGTTCACGTACCCCGCCGGGCAACGGGCATCGTTGTCAGTCGACGCTGCGAAAGCGTTCAACGCGGCCAGCGGAACGATCACCATCGGAACCAATTCCCTGTCCGGCTACACCGACAGCGGCGGCTTCTGCGGCGCCGGAAACCGGTATCGCCTGTACTTCCACGCCGTGTTCGACACCCCGTTCGCGACGTCCGGAGTCGCGGGCGCCGACGGCAAGGTCGACGAGAGCCGCAAGTCCATCAGCGCGGGCAGCCTGCCGCAGACCCAGAAGGGCGCGGACACGCGCAGAGGCCCAGCGATCACAAGTGACGTGACGCCTCTCGCGGCCGCCGCTTTCGTGTCCTTCAACGCGGCCACGGTCACGGCCAGGGTCGGGATTTCCTTTGTCAGCCTGGAAGGCGCACAGGCCAACCGCAACGCGGAACAAGGAACCAGGAGCTTCGAGGAGATCCGGACCGGCACGCGCAACGCGTGGAACAACCTGCTCGGCCGGATCAACGTCACCGGCGGCACCGACGCCCAGCTGCGTACCCTCTACACCGGGCTCTACCACTCCTTGTTGCACCCCAACGTGTTCAGTGACGTCGACGGCCGGTACATGGGCTTCGACAAACAGGTCCATTCGGTGCCCAGCGGACGGGTCCAGTACGCCAACTTCTCCGGCTGGGACGTCTACCGGTCCCAAGTCGCGCTCATCGCGCTGATCGCACCGGCGGAAGCGGCCGACATCGCCCAATCGGCGATCAACCAAGCCGCGTACGGCGGCTACTTCGACCGCTGGACGGTCGCGAACGGTGGAACCGGTGTGATGAACGGCGACCCCGTCTCGATCATCGTGTCCACAATGCACGCTTTCGGTGCGACGAACTTCGACGCGGCCGACGGTCTCAGAAGAATCGTCGCCGGTGTCAACGATGTCCGCCAACGTCCAGGCTGGCTGCAGTACAACCAGTATGGCTACGTGCCGATCGGCCTTCCGGACGTCTGGGGATCGGCGTCCACCACACTGGAATACACCAGCGCGGACTTCGCGATCTCCCAGCTTGCCGCGAGGCTCGGTGACAGCGCGACCGCGGAGAACTTCCTCCGGCGCGCCCAGAACTGGCGCAACATCTTCGAATCAGGCACCAAGTACATCCAGCCGCGCAACACCGACACGACCTTCCCATCGTTCAGTCCGACCCAGCAGAACGAGTTCGTCGAAGGCAACGGCGGCCAGTACGCGTGGATGGTGCCGTACAACCATCGAGGCCTGTTCGGCGCCATGGGCGGAAACGCGACCGTCGTGTCCAGATTGGACTCGTTCTTCACCGAGTTGAACGCGGGCCCGACCAAGAACATGGCCTATCTCGGCAACGAACCCACGCTGAACACGCCGTGGGCGTATGCCTACGCGGGCGCCCCGTACAAGACCCAGGACGTGGTCCGGCGCGCGTTGACAACGTTGTTCAAGCCGTTGCCGGAAGGCATTGTCGGCAACGACGACCTCGGGCAGATGTCCTCATGGGCGGTCTGGGCGGCGCTTGGGATGTATCCGCAGGCACCGGGCCGGGCTGAGCTAGTGCTTGCTTCCCCGCAGTTCCCGAGCATCACGATCAGCCGGGGCAACGGCAAGACGATCACCATCACCGCGCCGAACGCCTCGGACTCCGTCAAATACGTGCAAAGCCTGCGCGTGAACGGGCAGAACTCGACCAAGGCGTGGCTGCCGGAATCCTTCGTGGCCAACGGCGGCACGCTCGATTTCACACTCGGCACCAGCCCGAACACGTCGTGGGGCAGCGCACCGGCCGACGTTCCACCGTCCTTCGACGTCGGCCCGGCGACACCGAGGTCCGGCGCGATCGTGGGCCTGGCGAACAAGTGTGCCGACGCGGATCCGACCCAGACGACGAACGGCGCACAGGTCCGGCTGTGGGACTGCAACGGATCGCCTGCGCAGCAATGGACATTGGCGTCCGACGGCACGATCCGGGCACTGGGGCGGTGCATGGACGTCGCCAGCAGCAAACGGGACAACGGCACCAAGGTCCAGTTGTGGGATTGCAACGGCACCGGCGCTCAGCAATGGTGGCCTCGTCCGAACGGCAGTTTGGTGAATCCGCCGGCCGGCCGGTGCCTTGACGTCCCGAACAGCAACTCCGCCAACGGCACCCAGCTGCAGATCTACGACTGCAACGCGACGGGCGCCCAGAACTGGCGGTTGCCATAGCCGCTGTGTTGAATTCTTGGGGGCCGGTCATTCCCTGAGCATGGGGATGACCGGCCCGAAGGCCTCGAAACTCGGTTCGAGCACGGTGAAGTAGCTGATCCCGAACCGATCGCGCTGGGCCCGCAACTGCTCGGCGATCTCCTCGTACGTGCCGACGAGCAAAGCTGGGACGTCCAGCAAGAAGTCGGCGCTGACGTCCAGGCCGAAGCGCCGGATCTGCTCCTGCGCCGCGCCGCGCCGGTCGTCGGTGACGACCACGCTCTGAATCAACAGGTTCGACTCGTAGTCACGGCCGTCCGCGGCCGCGCGGACGAACTCGACGCGTTCGTCGAGTTCCTCGGAGGTGATGAACTCCAATGGCGGAGTGGTGTCCGGCACGGCTTTGAGACCGGCGAACGCCACGATGTCGCCGTGCTCGGCGGCCAGGCGCAGCACACGATCGCCGTTGCCGCCGACCATGATCGGCAAAGACTGTCCAACTTCCTCCGCCGCCGCAAGGATTTTGTGGACTGTGTCGACCAGGTGCGTGACGCGTTCACCCGCACTGGGCCAACCGAGTCCCGCGGCTTCGAACTCCTCACGGACATATCCGGCCCCGAGGCCGAGTTCGAACCTGCCGTCGGTGTACGTGTTCACCGCGAAGGCGTCGCGGGCGAGCAGGGTCGGGTTCCAGAAACCGGCGTTGAGTACGAACGTCCCGAGTCGCGGCCGGGTGGTGACCGCCGCGGAGAGCATCAACGACGGAAACGGCGCCGCCATGGACAAATGGTCGGGCATGAGGATCACGTCGTAACCGAGTTCCTCCGCCCGGCGGCTCTTCGCGATCCACTCGGCGCGGTCACCGACCGCGGTCATGTTGACACCGAACCGAAATGCGCGAGTCATGGTGTGAACCTACCAGTCCCGCAAGGAATGTAGGGCTGGGTCAACCTGATCGGGTGGGGTAGCTCCATCAGGGAATTGTCTCCGGTCGCGTCCCTGATGTCCCGGATTCCGGCCACCGAGATACTTCGCCCGGCACTCCGGATATTTCAAGCAGGGGGAAGTACGTCATGGCGACACCTGTGGACACCGCACGCCCGATTCCGCCGCCCGCACCGGGAAGCCCGGTCAAGATCAGACGGTTGCGCTGGCTGCTGCCGGCGTCGCTGGTGATCGGATGGCTGGTGATCGGCGCGATCGGCAGTGGCTACCAAGGCAAACTCAGCGATGTGGTCGAGGACTCCAGCGCGGCCTTCCTGCCCAAGTCGGCCGAAGCGACCGAAGTGGACGCGCTGGTCGCGAGATCCGACGACAGCACAGACGTTCCCGCACTCGTCGTCTTCGCCAGGGCCGAAGGCCTGACCGGCGCGGACAAGGACTTCATCAGCACACGGGCCGCCGCACTCGGCCAGTTCCAGCGTCAGGACCTGGACAAATTCGGTGGCATGGCCCGGCCGGATCTCTCCGGTCATCCCATCCCAGGACGGCAAGGCGGCGCAGGTCGTGGTGGCTCTGCCGGGTGATCTGCAGGACAAGATCGGCGACGTCACAAGGAGATCCGGGCTGCGTCGCGGCCAACGTGCCAAGTGGACTGTCCGCGCACGTGACCGGACCGGAACAAGTACGACGCCATGCGGGTGAGCTGGCGTGCGTGCCTCGAACCGCTGCTGGCCTCGGCGGTCACGGTCATTCTCGGCCTGCTGTGCCTGTTGTTGTCCGACTTGAACAGCAACAAGAGCCTCGGGCCGGTCGCGGCGATCGGTATCGCGGCGGCGCTGGTCACCGCCACGATCGTCACCAAGGCGGACCGGGCGGGCGAGGTCCTCGACGTGGCCAGGCAGGTGCCGGGAGTCGCCCAGATCGAGCAGAGACCGAAGGTCGTCGACGGCCTGCCTTGGGCATCGACTACAACATCTTCCTGATGACGCGAGTCCGTGAAGAAGCGCTGCGGATCGGCACCAGACGCGGCACGCTCAAGGGTCTCGCGGTCACCGGCGGGGTGATCACGTCGGCCGGTGTCGTGCTCGCGGCGACGTTCGGGGCGCTCGCGTTGCTGCCCATGGTGATGCTCGTGCAGATGGCCTTCCTGGTGGCGTTCGGTGTGTTGCTTGACACGTTGATCGTCCGGTCGTTGCTGGTCCCGGCGTTGACCTTGCAGATCGGCCGCAAGATCTGGTGGCCGAGCGCGCTGTCCCGCAGCGCGCCCTAGTTGGGGTTAGGGCACGCGGGATGCGACGATGACCCGTAGTGCGATCGCGGAGGAAGCCGGTGCGAATCCGGCGCGGTCCCGCCACTGTGACCTGGCCTGACGGCCGGGGAGCCAGATACTCCGCCCGCACTCGGGTACGCGCCCGCGTGCCCGTGGCCTCGACTTCGGGCGTGGACACCCGGGGAAGGATCTCGCTGTGCGCTTCCCGTTCTCCGCCATCGTCGGACACGACGACCTGCGGATGGCCCTCTTGCTCAACGCGGTGCATCCGGGCATCGGCGGAGTGCTGGTCAGAGGCGAGAAAGGCACCGCGAAGTCGACGATCGTCCGAGCGCTGGCGGCCTTGCTGCCCGCCGTGGACGTGGTCCCGGGCTGCCGCTTCGCCTGCGATCCGGCCAACCCCGACCCCGCTTGCCCCGACGCGCCGCACACCGGCGCAGATCAGCGTCCGGCGCGTCTGGTGGAACTGCCGGTCGGCGCGACGGAGGACCGCCTGGTCGGGTCGCTGGACCTGGAACGAGCGCTGACTGAGGGCGTGCGCGCCTACCAGCCCGGTCTGCTCGCTGCCGCCCATCGTGGGGTTTTGTACGTCGACGAGGTCAACCTGCTGCACGACCACCTGGTGGACCTGCTGCTCGACGCGGCCGCGATGGGGCGTGCGCACGTCGAGCGGGAAGGCGTCTCGGTCTCCCACGCGGCGAGCTTCCTGCTGGTCGGGACGATGAACCCGGAGGAGGGCGAGCTGCGGCCGCAGCTGTTGGACCGGTTCGGGCTGACGGTGCACGTGGTGTCGTCGCGTGATGTGGCGATCCGGACCGAGGTGATCCGCCGCCGGTTGGCGTTCGAGGCCGATCCGTCGGGTTTCGCCGCTCAGTGGGCGGCGGCCGACGCGGAGCTGGCGGCGCAGATCGTCAAGGCACGCACGGCTTTGCCTGGTGTCGCGTTGCCTGATGCAGAGCTTCGCCGGATCGCTTCGGTGTGTGCTTCGTTCGAAGTGGACGGTATGCGGGCCGACCTTGTCGTGGCCCGGACGGCAGTCGCGCACGCTGCCTGGCGTGGCGGCAATTCGGTCAACGCCGATGACGTCGAAGTCGCTGTGCGGCTTGCGTTGCCACACCGCCGTCGCCGGGATCCCTTTGACGAGCCCGGAATTGATGAGCAGCAGCTCCAGGACGCTTTGCGGAACGCGGCCGAGCAACAGGACGAGGGACCCGACGACGACCCGGACGGTCCAGGCGATGGTGGTGGCGAGCTGCCTCGTAACGCCGAACAGCCGCAGGGTTCCGACGGTGGCGGTGACCAGCCGCCGGTGCCGCCGGCGCCCGCGTTCAAAGCCAGGCTGTTGCAGGTCCCGGGCATCGGCGAAGGTGCTCCTGGCCGTCGATCCCGCGCCACGGCCCGTAACGGCTACATGGTTCGGCCGTCCACTGTGGAGGGAAACGGGTTGCATCTCGTGGGGACGTTGTCGGCCGCCGCGCCGCACCAGTCCGCACGTGGTCGCGACGGCGCCGGATTGGTGTTGCGCGGGCAGGATCTGCGATTGGCTGTCCGCGAGGGCAAGGAAAGCAATCTCGTTCTGTTCTGTGTGGACGCTTCCGGGTCGATGGCGGCCCGCAAACGCATGTCCGCGGTGACTGGCGCCGTGCTGTCGTTGTTGCGTGACGCGTATCAGCGGCGTGACAAGGTTGGTGTGGTGACGTTCCGTGGGAATTCCGCTGAGGTGACGTTGCCACCGACATCCTCGGTGGACGCGGCCGCCGCGCGGCTCAAAGGGCTGCGGACCGGGGGTCGTACGCCGTTGGCCGATGGATTGCTTCGAGTGCGTCGAGTGCTTGCGGCGGAACGACTTCGTGACCCGCGCAGGCGCCCCCTGCTCGTACTGCTGACCGACGGCAGGGCCACGCAGAGCGCGGGCGGGCGCGACCCAATGGACGACGCGATGCGCGCGGCCGGAATGCTTGCCGCGGACGGGATCCCGAACATCGTGGTCGACTGCGAGCAGGGATACGTCAAGCTCGGGCTGGCTTCCCGGCTCGCGGCGGTGCTGGGCGGGACCTGCCTGCGGCTGGCCGAGCTGTCGGCCGACCAGGTCACCGGCGTGGTCCGGGCAGCGCGAGCGGCGTAAGGAGAAACGGCGTGCCACAAGGAAAACCTGTCGCGGTCCCGGAGGACGGCCTGACCACGCGGCAGCGTCGCAACCGGCCGCTGCTGATGCTGCACACCGGTGAGATGAAGGGCAAGTCCACGGCGGCGTTCGGGCTGGCGCTGCGGGCGTGGAACCAGGGCTGGCCGATCGGCGTGTTCCAGTTCGTCAAGTCCGCCAAGTGGAAAGTCGGCGAGGAGAACGCCTTCAAGGCCCTCGGCAGGCTGCACGACCAGACCGGTGAGGGCGCGCCGGTCGAATGGCACAAGATGGGCGAAGGCTGGTCCTGGAGCCGGAAACAGGGCACCGAGGAGGACCACGCGGCCGCCGCGCTGGAAGGCTGGCGGGAGATCGCGCGCCGTCTCGCCGCCGAGCAGCACGGGTTGTACGTACTCGACGAGTTCACGTATCCCATGCATTGGGGCTGGGTCGATGTGGACGAGGTCGTGGCGACCTTGCGAGACCGGCCAGGTAGCCAATACGTGGTGATCACCGGGCGGCACGCGCCGCAGGCCCTGATCGACGCCGCGGACCTGGTCGTGAACATGACCAAGGTGAAGCACCCGATGGACGCGGGGCAAAAGGGTCAACGAGGCATCGAGTGGTGATTCCGCGGGTTGTGATCGCCGCCCCGGCGTCCGGCAGTGGCAAGACCACGGTGGCGACCGGGCTGATGGCCGCGTTGCGGCGGCGTAGCGACAAGGTCGCGCCGTTCAAGGTCGGCCCTGACTACATCGACCCTGGTTATCACACGCTCGCCGCAGGCAGGCCTGGCCGTAATCTCGACCCGGTGCTCGTGGGGGAATCCACGGTCGAGCCGCTGTTCCTGCGTGGCGCGCGGGGCGCGGACATCGCGGTGATCGAGGGCGTGATGGGCATGTTCGACGGCCGTGACCCGGCCTCGGACTTCGGCTCGACCGCGCACATCGCCAAGCTCCTGCAGGCCCCGGTCATCCTGGTCGTGGACGCGTGGGGCCAGGCCCGCAGCATGGCCGCGCTGGTGCATGGATTCCGGGCCTTCGACACCTCGATCCGGCTGGCCGGCGTGATCGCCAACCGGGTGGGCTCGACGTATCACGCCTCGATCCTGGAGCGTGCGTGCGAGGAAGTCGGATTGCCGCTGCTCGGGGCGTTGCGGCGGGCGGAGAGCCTGCAGGTCCCGTCCCGGCACCTCGGCCTGGTGACGGCCGCCGAGCACGGCCCCGAGGCCGTTCGGGTGATCGACTCGATGGCTCATCTCGTGGCCGGCGGGGTCGATCTGGACGCCGTGACCGCCGTGGCCCGTTCCGCTGGGCAGCTGGACGGGACCGCGTGGGAGCCGGACATCGAAGAGGCAGGTCGGCCGGTGATCGCGGTGGCCGGAGGACCGGCTTTCACCTTCGGATACGCCGAGCACGCCGAGCTGCTGGCCGCAGCCGGAGCCGACGTTGCCGTGTTCGACCCGCTGCACGACTCCGCCTTGCCTGACGGAGCCCGTGGCCTGGTGTTGCCGGGAGGTTTTCCCGAGCAGCACGCCGAGGCGCTGTCGGCCAACTCAGGGCTCCGCCGCGCGGTCGCCGAGTTCCGCGGGCCGGTGCACGCCGAGTGCGGCGGGCTGTTGTTCCTGGTCAAGAGCTTGGACGGGCATCCGATGTGCGGGGTCTTGGACGCGACGGCCGAGATGACCCCGTCGCTGTCGCTGGGCTACCGCGACGCCGTCGCCGCTGCTGACTCGCCTCTGGGCACTGAAGGCATGCGGTGGACCGGGCACGAGTTCCACCGGACGGTCGTGCAGCCGGTGCACGGCGCGAAAGCCGCGTGGATCTGGCGTGACCGCGAGGCCAACGTCGTCCGCGAGGGCTTCGTGTCGGGCCAGGTGCACGCCTCCTACCTGCACACTCATCCCGTCGCCAACCCTGCGGCGATCGCCCGTTTCGTCGCATGCGCCTCTGGTTGAACAAGATGTGGCAGGGTATGCGTCGGCTCTCATGAAACGGGGTGAGCTGACCGATGACGGTGACGGTGATCGGGGTCGACGGCAAGACTCTGCCCACAGGTGCCTCGGCCGCGTTGGACGAGGCCGACCTGGTGGTCGGCACCCGGCGGCAACTGGACGCACACGCACCCGAACGAGCCCGGACAATTGAGTTGGGCGCGATCGAGTCGATCGTGACTGACTTGACCGTCGCCGCGCACGCCGTGGTGCTCGCGGACGGTGATCCCGGATTCTTCGGCGTGGTTCGGTCGCTGCGGGAGAACAACGTCCGGCTGACCGTGATGCCTGCGGTGTCGAGCGTGCAGCGGGTGCTGGCCGCGATCGGGCGCCCGTCCGACGACATCGTCGTGGTCAACGCCGTTGACGAGGACACCGTGCGTGCGTTGAACGTGTGCCGCGCGCGTCCAGCAGTGGCTGTCTTGGGCCTCGGCCCTGCCGCCCTAGCGCTTGCTTTGCGCGGTTGGCGGCGGACCCTGGTCGTGGCCGAGGATCTGGGCGGCCCGGACGAGAAGGTGTCCACTGTGGACCTCACTGAGGCTGCCGCGCGGCCGTGGGGCGAAGTGAACGTCGTGGTGTGCATCGCGGAACCGGAACGGGTGCCGCCACGCGGCTGGATCGCTGGCACGCAACCGATTTCCGGCGGTTGGGCGCTGCCGGAGGACGATTTCTCGCACCGCGACGGCATGGTGACCTCGGCCGAGTTGCGGGCCCTTGCCCTGGCTCGCGTTGCTCCCGCGCCGGGAACGTTGGTGTGGGACGTCGGAGCCGGATCGGGCGCGCTCGGTGTGGAATGCGCGCGGCTGGGCGCGGCTGTGCTCGCGGTGGAGCGGGATCCTATGCAGTGCCTACGGATTCTCGCCAACGCCAGCAAGTACGGAGTGGACGTCCGTGTTGTGGAGGCCGAGTTGCTGGCTGCGATCAGCGGTCTGCCGGCACCGGATGCGGTGTTCATCGGCGGTGGCGGCGAGGCCGTGATCCGCGCGTGCGCGACCGTTGGCGCGTCGCGCATTGTGGTCGCGCTGGCGTCGATTGACCGTGTGGGCCCTACCCGGGCAGCCCTGAAGGCGGCCGACTATCGTGTTGACGGCTGCCAATTGAGCGTGGCGCGGATGACCGAACACTCCGACGGCTCGACCCGGCTGGCAGCGGATGATCCGGTGACACTGGTTTGGGGCGTTAGGTGATCGGTCTTTTCACGGCGACAGCGCAAGGAAAGAAAGCTGCCGCCTCACTGTCCCTGGGGCCCGACGCGGTTCTGGTGGACGGCCCCGTCAAGCCTGCGCTGCAACGCCTGTGGCCCTCGTTGGGAACAGCGGTGTTCTTCATGGGCGCCGGCGCGGTCACCCGGCTTGTGGCTCCACTGCTGGAAAACCGGCGTGACGACCCAGGCATCGTCTGCGTGCACGACGGCTTCGTGATCGCGTTGACCAGCGCCGGAAACGTCCTCGCCACGGAAATCGCCGACACGTTGAACATTACGGTCGTGCCCACATCGGACTACGTAGGCGAATCACCGCTGGACGAGATCGTGGAGTCCCTCGACACCGCGATCGACGGCGACATAGCGGCCTGCGGCGCCGCGGTCCTCGCAGGCGACCCGATCCGCCTGCTCAACCCGCTCGGCTTCGTACTGCCCGACATGCCCGCCAACCTGCAACCGGACAACTACGGTACAGAGTGGACGGTCATGATCGACGACCGGCTGCCCGCGTTGCGGCCCAAGGGAAAACTGCTCCGGCTGATCCCGAAGACCCTCGTCGTCGGGGTGGGCTCGAGCCGTGGCGTGACACAGGAAGCAGTCCGGGCGGCGTTCGCCCTGCTCGAATCGGAGCACGACCTCGATCCCCGCGCGGTCAAATCCTTCGCCACGATCGACGTGAAGGCAGACGAAGCCGGAATCCAAGACGCCGTGGCAGACTGGGGCTTCTGGCACGGCGAGGACGACGGCTGCACACCGCCGATCACCATCCACACCGCCGCTGAGCTGGCCGCCGTGAAGGTCCCGAACCCGTCGACGACGGTCGCCGATGAACTCGGCACCGCCAGCGTCGCCGAGGCCGCGGCCCTGCTGACCGCCCGCGAGCTTGGCGGTCGCGTCGAGTTGGCCGCGCCGAAGACAAGCAGCGCCAACGTAACCATCGCCGCCGCCCGCATCCTCCCGGACTGAACCGAAGTTGTGTCGGCATGGCGCTGTTGGGCGCTGTTGGGGACCTACGCCTTGCAGCTCTACGATCTCGCCGATCTTTCGTACAAGGCGATGCCATGGGACGACACCCTCAGCATCGGCCTGATCGCCCGTGTACCCGATATTCACCGGCGGCTACGGTCACGACTCGCACAAGGGCGAACCGGAACCGCAGGACCGCATCGACTTCGTCTACTACGCCGGTCTCCTCGGCGTCACGGAGTCGAAGACCGTGGTCGAGGGCAAGCCGGTGGCCGTGCCCAACCACCGCGGCAACGCGTGGCCGTCGGATCACGCCGCCGTCCTCACCACATTCCGCGTCAGCAGTACGCGCTGGGGTGTTGGCCGGTGACGCGGCGGAACGCCTCGGCGAACGCCCCTGGTTTGTGATAGCCGACGGCACGGGCAGTGGCTCCGACTGAACTGCCTTGTGCCAGGTGAATGAGCGCGGCCCGGATGCGTGCATGGGTGCGCCACTGCGCGAACGTCATCCCGGTCTCGTGGGTGAACAGGCGAGTGATGGTCCGTACGCTGGAATGGGTGTACGCGGCCCACGTGGCGAGATCCCGCTGATCGGCGGGATCCGCGATGAGTGCCTCGGCGATCGCGCGAATCCGGGGATCGTCGGGCAGCGGCACGTGGAAAGTCGTGTCGGGCACCGGTTCGAGCAGACTCAGCAGGAGGGACACGGCGGCCGTCCGGGTGTGGTGCGGTCGCTGGTGCTGGTCGAGGTGCACGATCAGTTCCCGGATCAGTGGCGTGACCAGGACACCGGTGGGTTCGGTCCACGTGATCGGGCAGTTCTCGGTGCTCACCACCACCGCATAGCCGCGCCCGGAGCGGAACACCTCGACCGAGTGGGGACATCCGGCGGGCATCCACAGCGCGTGGGTCGGCGGTATCAGCCAGTCTCGGTTCTCCGTGCGCAGTGACACGGTGGTCGTAGCCGACCACGACAGGAGGTGCTCGGCGTGCTCGTGCAGGCCCGTGAGGGCGCCGCGGGTGAACTGCCCGCCGATCGCGATCACACCGTTGGCCATTTCAGGGTCAAGGTTGGCCACATGCCGCATGCTGGCCATTCTACGGTCGGGGCATGCACAAGCTGACGACTGTGGACGATGTGGAAGCGACGATCGGAAAACCATCTTCGATGGTCCTGCTGAAGGCGACCCGCACCCTCGACGACGGCTGCCGGACCGTGTTGGCACACGCTTCTTTTGCCGCGTTCGGATTTCGGGACGGCGAAGGCGTCGCACACACCACATTTGTCGGTGGCGCACCGGGATTCGCTGAGGTGGAATCGCCGACGCGGCTGTCCTTCGAAGCGCCACGCCCGATGCCGGGCAGTGGCGCGTCGATGGTGTTCCTTCTGCCGGGCGTCGGAGAGACGTTGCGCCTCAACGGTTCTGTCGCGGACGCAGTTGGCAATCGGGTCACGATCGAGCTGGACGAGAGTTGGGTGCATTGTGCGAGATGCGTCCTGCGGTCGAAGCTATGGGCTGCGGCACCCCAACGCACCGACGTGCCGCGTTCGACACAGGACTTCCTGGCATCGTCGCCCTTCGCGGTAGTCTCCACATGGGACGCCGACGGCCGTGGGGACTCGAGTCCCAAAGGCGATCTGCCCGGATTCATCCGATTCCTGGATGGACACACGGTCGCCATACCGGATCGGCGGGGCAACAAACGGGCCGACACGTTTCGTAACCTGGTGACATGTGACCAGATCGCCATCGCCGCACTCATCCCGGGTATCGACGAGGTCCTGCACATGAGCGGCACCGGCTACCTGACCGTTGATCCACAGCTGCTTTCCACCATGGCTGTGCAGGGCAAACCGCCCCACGCAGCCGTGGTGGCACACATCGAGCGCGCCTCGATCGACCACAATGACGCGGTCGCGAAGTCGCGGATATGGGACCGATCGGCCGACCCGTCGGACGCTCCCGACCTGATGAACGTCGCCGCACAGCACCTCGCGCAGAACCGCGATACCGCGTCGATGACCCGGATCCTGTCCAAAGGCGTTGCCGCGTCCCCAAAGTTGGCGCGGCGTGCGATCGACGCGAGCTACCGCAAGGAGCTCAGGGACGAAGGTTACTGATCCGGCCGCTGAGGCATAATCGCGGCTGATGAGCGCCACACTTGTTGCCAAAGACCTTGCCGCGGGCCACGGCGATCGGGTTCTGTTCTCCGGGCTTGACCTGGTCGTCGCACCTGGTGACGTGGTCGGCCTGGTCGGCGTCAACGGCGCGGGGAAGTCGACCTTGCTGCGTACACTGGCCGGTCTGATACCGGCCGAGCAAGGCTCGGTCCGGCTGAGCCCGGCGTCGGCGAACGTCGGGTATTTGCCGCAGGAACCAGAGCGCCGGGCTGATGAGACGGTCAGGGAGTTCCTTGGCCGGCGCACCGGTGTCACGGAAGCGCAGCGTGCGATGGACGCGGCGGCCGAGGCGCTCGGCGGGGACGATCCGGCCGCCGATGACGTGTACGCCGAGAGCCTGGAGCGCTGGCTCGCGCTCGGTGGCGCTGACCTGGCCGAACGCATCGAGGAAGTGGGCCTGGAGGTGAGCTTGGACCAGCCGATGACCTCGTTGTCCGGCGGCCAGGCCGCCCGGGTCGGGATGGCCTCGTTGCTGCTCAGCCGGTACGACATCTTCCTGCTCGACGAACCGACCAACGATCTCGACCTCGACGGCCTCGAGCGGCTGGAGAAGTTCGTCACCGAGCTTCGCGCGGGCACGGTCCTGGTCAGCCATGACCGGGAGTTTCTGAACCGGACCGTCACCAGGGTCGTCGAACTGGACCTCGCCCAGCAGCAGATTCGCAGCTACGGCGGCGGATATTCGGCGTACCTGACCGAACGCGAGGTCGCCCGGCGGCACGCCCGCCAGCAGTACGACGAATACGCGGGCACAGTCGCCGCATTGCAGTCGCGGGCGCAGACACAACGGTCCTGGATGGACAAAGGCGTGCGCAACGCCCGGCGCAAGTCCAGCGACAACGACAAGATCGGCCGCAAGTTCCGCTCGGAGGCCAGCGAGAAGCAGGCGGCCAAGGTCCGGCAGACCGAGCGGATGATCGAACGGCTCGACGCGGTCGAGGAGCCGCGCAAGGAGTGGGAACTGCGGATGACCATCGCCGCCGCGCCACGGGCCGGCGCGGTGGTGGCCACCTTGCGCGGTGCGGTGGTGCGGCGCGGCCCGTTCACCCTCGGACCGGTCGACCTGCAGATCGACTGGGCCGACCGGGTGGCGATCACCGGCGCGAACGGCTCCGGCAAGTCGACCCTGCTCGCCGCCCTGCTCGGCCGCGTACCCCTGGATTCCGGAACCGGCGCGCTGGGCTCGGGCGTGGTGGTGGGCGAAGTGGATCAGGCACGTGCGCTGTTCGACGGCGACGAGAACCTGATCGACGCCTTCAACGCGGCGATTCCAGAGTGGACACCCGCGGACGTCCGTACGCTGCTGGCGAAGTTCGGCCTCAAGGCGGCCCACGTGACCCGGTCGGCCCGGACGTTGTCACCCGGCGAGCGAACTCGCGCGGCGCTGGCGTTGTTGCAGGCCAGGGGCGTGAACCTGCTGGTGCTGGACGAGCCGACGAACCACCTGGACCTGCCGGCGATCGAGCAGCTGGAATCCGCTTTGGCTTCGTACAACGGAACGCTGCTGCTTGTTACTCACGACCGCCGGATGCTGGCCGCGGTGTCGACCAACCGGCACATCGAAGTGACGAACGGCAAGGTCACCGACCGCTGATCAGCGGCCGGTCCAGCGCGGTTTGCGGCCCGCGGTCCACGCGGCGTAGAACTCGGCGTGGTCCTCGGACTTCATCAGCAGTGCCTGGGTGATGGCTTCCAGTTCGATCGACGACCCGAGGTCCATGTCGAGTTCACGGGTGAGCAGGACCTTGGTCGTGGAGTACGCGAGCGCCGGGCCCGAAGCCAGCCGCGTGGCCAAAGCGGACGTCTCCGAAGCCAGATCATCGACGACCTTGGTGGCCAAGCCAATTCCCAACGCGGTCGAGGCGTCCACCTTGTCGCCCAACAGCAGCAACTCCGTCGCACGGCCGAGGCCGACAAGGCGAGGCAGGAGATAAGCCGAGCCCATGTCGGCGCCTGCAAGGCCGACCTTGGTGAACAGGAAAGCGAAGGACGCCGACGGAGCGAGCAACCGGAAGTCGCTGGCGAGGGCGATCACCGAGCCCGCGCCCGCGGCGATGCCGTTGACGGCCGCGATCACGGGCAATGGGCACTCGCGCACCGCTTTCACGACCGCGCCGGTCATTCGCGTGAACTCCAACAGCTGCGCGGGTTCCATCTTCTGGAGTTCGCCGATGATCTCCTCGACGTCACCGCCCGAGCAGAAACCCCTGCCCTCGCCCGTGATCACGAGCACGCGGGCGTCACCCCGGTGCGGCAGTTCGGTGATCAGGTCACGCAAATCGGCGTACACGTCGAAGGTCAGCGCGTTCAGCTTGTCGGGGCGGGAGAACTTCACCGTCGCCACACCGTCCGCCACGGAGAAGTCGAAGTGTTCCCATGACGACGTGATCCCCGCGGATGCCCGGAAGACCATCAGTTCGCTCCTTTCAGGGCACGGCGATCCAGCTTGCCCGACGCGGTTTTCGGCAGCGCGGACACGATTCGCACGTCCCGCGGGTACTTGTGTGGCGCGAGCCGCGCCCGGACGAAGTCCTGCAGTTCGGTGCCGGAGACCTCGGACGAGACAACAACAAAGGCGCGCGGCCGGGTCAAACCGTCCTCTTGGTACCCGACGACCGCGCACTCGACGACCGCGTCGTGGGACAGCAGGCAGTTCTCGATCTCCGCCGGGGCCACCCAGACACCGCCGACCTTCAACAGGTCGTCCGCTCGGCCTTGGTAGTAGAAGAAACCGTCGGCGTCCCGTGTCACGAGGTCACCTGACCGGACTGTGTGCGCACGCGGGAAAGTCTCGGCGGACTTCTCCGGTGCCTGCCAGTACTCCAAGGCCACCGTTTCGCCGGTGATCTCCAGGCGGCCGACTTCGCCGTCGGGCACGGGCACGCCGTCCAGATCCACCACCCGTGCCTGGTAGCCGGGAACGACCTGGCCGAGACTGCCTTGCCGGGACTGGCCTGGCCGGTTCGACAGATAGATGTGGTACGCCTCCGACGACCCGATCCCGTCGACCACCTCGACGCCGAACGTGTCCATCCAGCGCCGGTACAGCTCGCCGGGCAGCGCCTCACCGGCCGAAGTGCACAGTCGCAGTGAGCTGAAGTCCTGTCCGGACGCCGCGGGATGGGAGACCATCGCGCTCATCATGGTCGGCACATTCACCAGGATGGTCGGCCGGTGTTCGGCGATGAGCTCGAACAGCTTCTCGACCGTACTTCTTTCCGGGAACACGATTCCAGCCGCGCCGACGCCGAAGGGGAACAGCGCGGTCAGATCCCTGGCGTACCCGAAGAACAACTTCGGCACGGGCAGAACGATGTCGGACGGCTGGATGCCCAGCACGCCTTGCGCGTACCACGAGAAGCTCAACAGGGGACTACGCGCGGTCAGGACACAAGCTTTGGGCGCGCCCGTGCTTCCGGTGGTGAACTTCCAGATCGCCACGTCGTCCTTTGTGGTCGGCGCTGCCTCCAAAGTGGACGATTGGCGGCCGAACACCGGATCATCCAAAGAGAAAAGGTCGGGTGCGCCGGCCTCGCGGAGCCTGTCGACGGTCGTGGAGTCCGCCAGCACAATCGCGGGCGAAACGTAGTTCAAGTAGTACTTGTAGTCCTTGACCTGAAGGAACGTGTAAACCTCGGCTGTGACCGCGCCGATCTTCTGCGCGCCGTACCACGCGGCCACGAAGTCGACGCTGTCGCTCAACGCGAGCAGGACGCGATCACCTTGGCGCACACCGAGTTCCAGCAGGGCATTGCCCATCTGGTTGGCCCGTGCCGCCAACTCGCCGTACGTAACCGGGCCGGAAGCCGTCAGCAAAGCTGTGCGCTCAGCAGGATTGCGGTCGACGAAGTACGAAGCGATGTTGAACGACGAAGGAATGTCCGCGTACCGCATCAGACCTCCCCGATCAGTTCAAGCACCATCTCGACGAGCACCGCGTAGGTCTGCTCGCCTTCCTCGGCCGTAGCTGAAGCAGGGGAGCCGCAGTACGCCTGGTCCATCCCCATCGCGACGAAATCCTTGTGCCCGGCGGACATCGCGGCGGGCAGGTCGACGTGCAGCGGGGGCAGCGACGCCATCCGTTCCTGATCGACCAGGTCAGGACGGTCGGCAAGGACCAGCGAGGTCTCGTACTGTCCGGCATGGCACGAGCCGGACTGGAACTCCGGGGTCAGACGGGCCGCGTTCGCTCTGCGGACAAGGTCGAGATATCCCACACCGGCAGCCGCTGTCGCCCGGCGCAAAGTCGCCACATGCTCCGGCTCGAAGTGGTTGTTCACCACGATGATGTCCACGAAACCCTGCTTGATCAGCGAGGAGCACACGTCCGTGACGATCGCGTACAGCGTGTCTTCGCTGACGTGCACAGCGCCCGGGAACGCCGACGCGTACCGGGTCACGCCGTAGGGCAGAGGCGGCAGGATCAGGGCCCGGATCGACGGGTGATCGGCCAGTCGCCGAGCCACTCGTTCGCAGACGCCGATCGAGATCATCGGGTCGGTTTCCAGTGGCGCATGCGGGCCGTGTGGCTCGATTGCGCCGACCGGCAGCAGCAGGACGGGCCGTCGCGGTGCCGTCAACAGCCCGGCGACCTGCGGTGAGGTCAGCTCGGCGAAGTAGAGCACCCGCGAAACATTACGGTTGACCCCGCTGATGAGTCAACTATGCTCGGCGGCATGCCCGAGGCCCCGCAGGACCTGGTGATGACGCTGCTTGGCGCGCATCTGCGCCCGCGCGACCGCCAGGCATGGTCGGGCGGCCTGGTCGAACTGCTCGGCGACTTCGGGTTCTCCGAGGGCGCGGCCAGGGTGGCGCTGACCAGGCTGGTCCGCCGCGAGCTGCTGGCCAAGGTGAAGGACGGGCGGCTGGTGCACTACACCGTCACACCCCGCAGCGCGGCCGTTTTCGAAGAGGGCGACACCCGGATCTTCGCGTTGGGCCGCGGTGAGGACGACGAGCTGACGCGGTGGACGGTGCTGTGGCACGCGATCCCGGAGGACCAGAAAGTCGCGCGGACAAGGCTGGTGCGCAGGCTGCGGTTCCTTGGCTTCGGGCCGGTCCAGGACGGTACGTGGATCGCGCCGCGTGACCGGGAACGCGAGGTCACGGCCCTGCTCAAGGACCAGGGCGTGGAAAAGCACGCCGGGCTGATGCTCGGCAGGCCGGCCGGTTCGCTGGACTTCAGCACGTTCGTCAGCCGGGTGTGGGACTTCGACGACCTGGCCGCCCGGTACCGCGCGTTCGTCGACGAGTTCAGCGGGCACGACCCGGGCACGCTCTCCGGCCGGGCCGCTTTGCTGCTACGTACCAAGATGACGCACCAGTTCCGGCAGTTTCCGTTCCTCGACCCGGAACTGCCCGCGTGCCTGATGGCACCGCCGGTTCACCGCGCGCAAGCCGTGCGGTTGTTCCATGATCTCTACACAGCGCTGGCCCCTGCGGCGATGCGCCACTTCGACGAGGTGATGCAGCCTTGACCGAGCACAACGCCGCCCTGACGTACTCCTCCTACCTGGCGCTCGACGAGATCCTCGGCGCGCAGAAGCCGCGGTCGGACGAGCACGACGAAATGCTGTTCATCGTCATCCACCAGGTCTACGAGCTCTGGTTCAAACAGCTGCTGCACGAATTCGGCCGCGCGCAACAGGTCCTGTCCAACGGCGAGACCGCGCACGCCCTGCACACGCTGCGCCGGGTGCTGACGATCCTCAAGGTCGTGGTGGCCCAGATCGACGTGCTCGAGACGATGACACCGCGCCAGTTCACCAGCTTCCGTGAACGCCTCGATGCCTCAAGCGGCTTCCAGTCCGCGCAGTTCCGTGAGGTCGAGGCGGTGCTCGGGCGCCGGGATACGCGGGTGTTCAAGCACTATCCGCCGGGTGAGCAACGGGACCGGATTGAGGCGGCGATGAGCCGTCCGTCCCTTTTCGACTCATTCCTGACTTACCTGTCGCTGCACGACTACGATGTGCCAAGCAAGTGCTTGCACCGGGATGTCTCGGCACCGGTGGAGCCGTCCACGGACCTGCAACAGGTTCTCCTGCGGGTCTACCAGGACGACACCGGCCCGGCGCAGGTCTGTGAGCGGCTCGTGGACCTGGACGAGGGCCTGCAGGAATGGCGGTACCGGCACGTGAAGATGGTCGAGCGGGTGATCGGGCACAAGGTGGGCACCGGTGGCTCGGCGGGCGCGGCGTATCTGAAGACCACGCTGTTCACCCCGATGTTCCCGGACCTGTGGGAAGTTCGGAGTGAGCTGTGAGCGTCGAGGCGGGGACCGACCAGTCCGCCAGGCTCGCGCCGCACTACTCGAACTTCGGTGTGTCGCATCGGTTGCTGCTGTCCGGGCACTCCCACCAGGCGTGGCCGGACGTGGCGATGGAAGGTCTCGCCGAGGCCTTCGACGATGCCGCGCAGCAGGTCGACGAGAAGTGGAACCGCGCTTTCGCCAAAGCCGAGCGGCTGCGCAACGGCTTCCGGGTGTTCCTCGACGAGCCGGACGCGGAAATAGCGTTGGGTTCCAACACTCACGAACTCGTGCTGCGCTTTCTGTCCTGTTTGGACCTTCAGGCCAGGCCGCGACTGATCACATCGGACGGTGAGTTCCACACCCTGCGCAGGCAACTGGCCAGGCTCGCCGAGGAAGGACTTGACGTCGTCCGGCTGCCCGCGGCGCCTGCGGACACGTTGGCCGAGCGGATGGCCGGCGCGCTGGACGACCGGACGAGCGCGGTGCTCGTCTCGGCTGTCCTGTTCGAAACGTCCAGAATCGTGCCAGGACTGGACTTCCTGGCCGAGGAGTGCAGGCTGCGCGGCGTCGAGTTGCTTGTGGACGCGTACCATGCACTCGGCCCAGCGCCGTTCTCCACCGCCGGAATCCCCAACGCGTGGGTGGTCGGTGGCGGCTACAAGTACCTCCAACTCGGCGAGGGCAACTGCTTCATGCGGCTGCCACGGCACGCCGACACCTTCCGGCCGGTGATCACGGGCTGGTACGCGGAGTTCGCCGAACTGGCCGACCACCACGACGGGACCGTGGGCTACCCGCTCGGCAGCGCCAGGTTCGCGGGCTCGACCTACGACCCGACCAGCCATTACCGGGGCGCGCGGGTGTTCGACTTCTTCGCCGAGCACGGCCTGACCCCGGACCTGTTGCGCAAGGTCGCGTTGCACCAAGTCGGCCTGTTGGCGGCGCTGTTCGACCAGATCGGCGCGCCGGAGGACGTGATCACCCGCGACCGGGCGCCGGGCGAGAACTTCGGCGGATTCCTTTCCTTGCGGACACCGCATGCGCAGCGGCTGCAGGCGCAGCTCACCGAACGGGGTGTGCTGACCGACGCCCGCGGCGACTATCTGCGGTTCGGGCCGGCTCCTTACTTGTCCGACAGCCAGTTGGAAGCCGCGATGGCCACTCTTGGTCGCCTGCTGACGATGTAGGAGGGGTCCCGGCGGCAGGCGTTAGGGTCCGGCTCGTGCGACTGTTGGGCGCGATCAGCCTGCCGGTGTTCGTTGCCGGGCTGGGATTGCTGGCCGGGTATGTCACCGGCGACGACTTGAATGCAGGGTTCTGGTCGAATGTGCTGGCCGGCTTCATCGGGCTGGTGGCCATCGTCGTCACGGTGTTCACGCTGCAGGAGCGGGCGTACACCTACCTTCACCTGACCGCGACTGTCGTGACGGGAATAGCGTTGTGTGCCGGTTTTCTCGGCGCAGCGCTCGGCATCAACCAATGGATCCTGGTGGGCAGCGGCAGGACCGCCGAGTGCACGGTGACGTCCGTGACCGATCGCGTGGAGCAGCGTAGCGATGTGACCGTGACGCTGTACGACACTCGTCTGGAGTGCGCCGGTGGCGTACCGGATCACATCACCACGACAGAGCCTCTCGCCGAGGCGGGTCGCTCGATCGAGGTGATCTACGATCCGGACGCGCACATCGCCACTCGGCCCGCCGAGCACGTGGAGCACTGGCGGATCTACCTCTGGATCACGCTCGCCGGGTTCGGTTCGGCCTTGGTCATCGGCTTGGCCGAGGTGCTGCTGCACCGGCGTTAGCCAAGCAAACGCATGGCCCGCAACGAGATCTCCATCCGGAACCGGTCGTCGGGATCGGTCAGCCGCTCGCCGAACAGCGCTTCCAGCTGGTGCAGCCGGTAGCGGACGGTCTGCGGGTGCACGTTCAGCCTGCCCGCGATCTCCGGCGCGCTGCCGCTGGTCTCCAGCCAGGCCAGGAGCGTCTCGCTGAGCCGGGCCCGCTGTTTGACGGTCAGGCCCGCCAACGGAGTCAACGTCCGCTCGGCCAGTTCGCGGGCCAGGAACTCGTCGGTGAGCAGCCACAACGTCGACAGGTGGTCGTTGCACCAGATCACCGGCTCGTCCGGGATCAGCTCGCGGTGCACATACGACAGCGCCCGCCTGGCCAGCCGCAGCGAAGTCGGAGCATCGGCGAGTTTCACCCGAGGACCGACCACAGCGCGCCACCCGGGCAGGTGTTCCTGCAGGCTGGGCAGATGGTCATGGTCCGCCGCCATCAGCAGGCATGGCTCGGCGGCGTCGAAGTCATCGAGGATGCCTTCGTCGAATGACGGGACATCGGGCTCGTCTTCGCGGCGTTCGATCGCGACAGCGACAACGTGATCCGGGACGGTCCAGCCCGCGGTGGCGGCGAGCTCGGTGAGAGTCTGGGCGGCGACAGGGGTTTCCGACAGCAGGAGTTCCAGCAGGCGTCTGCGTCTGCGTTCGAGTGCGCCCGCCGCCTTGGCCTGCGCGGCCGCGAAACCTTCGAGCGACAGCACGGAAATCTCGTCTACGTAATCGAACACCGCCTCGGCGAGCTGGCAGATCGTCACCGTCGGCAGGTTCACCGACTGGCCGAACTCGGCGATCCGGCGCCACGCCACCCGTGCGCCGATCCGGTACGCGCTTTGCAACGTGTCGATGTTGCGGCCCTGCGCGACTTCGAGTTTGCCGAGGTGCCGGAAGATCTTGGCGCGGTCCTCGCGCGGCGCCGACGGATCGGCGAGCCGGTCGATGAACTGGGCGATCGTCTCCTCGACCCCACCGGTCACGATCGGACCGAACGGCCCTTCGAGCAGCCGTGCGTACTCCGGGATGGATCGCCGGATCTCCTGCACGACAGCCACCGCGACGTCGGCCGCGCGTGGCCGGAACATGCTCGCCAGCTCACGCGGGAGAGTGGACCAGATCCGGGTGGACGCCGCCGCCGAGCGTGGCGGCACTAAGGCTTCGAGGCGCGGCGGAGGGACAGTGGTCATCCGGCGGGCACTCGACTCGGTCACGGCGGTCTTCCTTATGAGCGGCAACAGAAACCTGTCGGATCATCGTTGATATCGCCCAATAGTTATAACCCGCGCACTATATTTTGACGGAACCTTTGCTGTCAACGGCTCACCGGACGTTCTGGCAGGTCGTGAAGGCTATTCGGGTTAACCCTCGCGGGGTTATCACCGGTGTGACAACTTTTCCTTCGATGGCTGTCTTCCGGCCGACAAGTGTGGTCTGAACGGCCGGTATCGGCTTACTCCTCAGTCGATCGCGCGCAGTGTCGTGACAACCGGGTTCGGCGGTTTTCGCAATGCGATGACAACTTTCCACACCTCACTCGCCTTATTCGACAAGCACTTGTTACCTCGGAGCGTCTGGACGTAACCTACTCGGCGGTAGGTCTGCCGTGTGAATCCAACCCACCTGTTCTCGCCACCCTGTGGGGCGAGAGCCCGAGGAGGTAGGTAAATGAAGTCACGGTTTTCCGGGAGACGCAGTGCCGCCGTAGTCGCCGTCGCTGTAATGGCTGTCGGAGGGTTCGTGGCCAGCGCGCAAGCGGCGACCCCGCTAGGTGAAGTGACCAAGAACCTCACCTACCGCTGCGCCTTCCCGCTGGTCGGCCAGCAGGACGTCAATGCGACAGTAAATATCACGATCCCGGACACAGGCACGACCGGCACCCGTATCGTCAATGGTGATCTGAAGATCACGGCGACCCTGAGCGCCAATATCGTGAACGCGTTGCGCGCGTTCCAGACGGCCACCACCGAAGGAACGGCCGTCGCGGATGTGGACGCCGCATACGACAGCAAAAACATGACGCTTGGAATTCCTGGACTGAAAATCGCAAAACAGACCGTGCCGCCGTCCGGCACGATGCCCGTCGACATTTCTGGACCGGTTCCGAGCCTGATCGTGTACAAAGCCGGCGGCGTCAGCCTGGCCGCGGGCGCGGTATTCACCGCCAAAGTCGACACCCGCAAAGCGGACGGAACGCCCACCGCACTCGGGGTGCTGAACGTCCCGTGCACGGTGAAGGCGACCACGCCGCCGCAGGACAGGTCGCTGGCGACAATCGCAGTCAGCGGCAGCGACGTCACCCCGCCTGCTCCCGGCACGCCGCCGACGCAGCCCATTGACAAGTCCTTGACGTACAACTGCGTGTTCCCCGAGACCGGAGCGGTGGACGTGGCAGGACGGATCACCGGCACGATCCCGGCGACAGGCACGGTCAACAACCGGGTCCAGCCGACCCTGTCGGTCACCGCGACACTGCCCACTTCGGTCGTTGACGTGCTGCGGAACAACAGCGCGGCAACGGTTTCCGGCAAGGGCGTCGCCGACGCGGACAACGCGTACAACGGAACGTCCATCACTGTGGGGATCCCCGGGCCGGTTCCGTCGGTGGACGTGCCCGCGTCCGGTGAACTGACCGCGACGCTGGCGCCTGCCGTGCCCAGCGTGACCGTCGGCGCGCCCGGAACGGTCACGATCAGCGCGGGCCAGCAGCTCAACGGCACCTTCACGCCGCTGAAGGCGGACGGCACGCCGACCGCACTCGGCACCTTCGATGTTCCGTGCACGCTGAACGCGGGGCAGGACCCCACGCTCGGCGCGATCGCTTTCAGCTGACCACCCAGGCGGCGTGACCACTCAGGGCACGGGGTGGTCACGCCGCCCATCCCCCAGGAGCCGCCACGTTGTCGCACCGTAAGCGCGCAGTACTCGCCATCTCGCTGGCGGCGGTGACCCTCGCTGTGCCTGCCGCGGCAGGTTCCGTCCAGCCCACTTCGGATTCCCACGTGGTCAAGGCGATCCGCGGCACGTGCGACATCGAGCCGGTCGGCAAGCAAGCGGTCACCGCCGAGTTGGCGATGACGTTGCCCGCTTCGGTCCCGGTCGGCACGCCGGTCCGCGCCAAGGACGTCAAGCTCAAGGTGACGTTCTCGGCGCAGACCGTGCAAGCGTTCAAGGACAAGCAGATCGCCAGCATCGAAGGGGTGCTCGGCGTCCAGCTCAAGGCCAATGACAAACAGTTCCCCAGCCGAGGCCCGCTGCAACGGACCGCGCTGCCGGAAACCGGCGAACTGGCCGTGGAGTTGCCTCTGAAGTCCACTGTGGAGGTCCCGACGCCACAGCCCGGCAAGGTCGTCTTCACCGTCGGTCCACTGGAAATGCTCCTGGCCCAGGTCAAAGCCCTGCAGGAACCAACGGGCGAGGCGACTCCGGTCGCTTGTGTGCCGGACGAAGGCCAGGACACGGCCCTCGGCACAGTTCGGGTGCTGAACCCGGTATCGACCAAGGTGCCGGCGAAGCCTTCCTCGACCGTCTCTTCCTCATCGTCCGCCCCGGCCCAGTCTTCCTCGTCGCACGCCGCCCCACCGCCGAAGGAGCCGAAGAAACAGCAGGCAGACCCGGAGCCGTGCCAGACCATCCCGCCGGACGCGTACAACTTCTGGTCCTACTACGACCTGTCCGGCCACGCCGAGGTGCGGAAACTCAAGTCCGGCATCGACTTCGGGCCCGGCTACCTCAGCGCGCAGCTGTTCTTCTGGTTCGAGAACGAGATCGCCTGCGGCGCGGTCTTCGGTGACCTGCTGTGGCCACCGGCCAGTGGCTCGTTCGTGGCCTTCGGGTTCATGCCGACGACCGCCGTGGTCACGGTGGTTCCGGTCGGCCGGGCGGAAGGCCGGTTGCGGGACGGTATCTTCACCGGTACCGCGAATGTCCACTTGGTACTCAGCAACGTCAAGGTGAACGGGACTCCGCTGCCGGTCGGCCCGAAATGCCAGACGGCAGAGCCTGTCGTGATGCCGCTGAAGTCCGTTCCGGGGGAGTGGGACGTGTTCACCGGCGGCACGATCGAGACCGACGTGACCATTCCGCCCTTCCAGGGCTGTTTCGGCACGGAGAACCTGGATCCGCTGTTCACCGGGCTGATCTCCGGTCCCGGCAACCACGTCAAGCTGAAGTTCGGCGAGATCCACTTCTGCGAACCGCCGGACAAGCCGTGTGTCCCGCCGCCGCCAGGGAGGCGGTGAGCCGTGACCACGCCGCAGTTCGCCGCGAAAGGCCTGGCCGGGCTCCGTGAGGTGGGCAAGCTCTGCTCACTCGGCCTGGATGTGTTCCGGCTGACCTTCCGGCGGCCGTTCCAGGTGCGCGAGTTCGTCCAGCAGTGCTGGTTCATCGTCTCGGTGACGATCCTGCCCGCGGCACTGGTCGCGATCCCGTTCGGCGGCGTGATCGCGTTGCAGCTCGGGTCGTTGACCAGGCAGATCGGGGCGCAGTCGTTCACCGGGTCGGCGAGCGTGCTCGCGGTGATCCAGCAGGCCAGCCCGATCATCACGGCGTTGCTGATCGCGGGCGCCGGCGGCTCGGCGATCTGCGCGGATCTCGGCTCGCGCAAGATCCGCGAGGAAATCGACGCGATGGAAGCGCTAGCTGTCTCGCCGATCCATCGGCTGGTCGTGCCCAGGGTGTACGCGGCGATCGTGATCTGCGTGCTGCTGAACGGAATGGTCAGCGTTGTCGGCGTGCTCGGCGGATACTTCTTCAACGTCATCCTGCAAGGCGGCACCCCGGGTGCCTATCTGGCCACGTTCTCCGCGCTGGCGCAGCTGCCGGACCTGTGGATCAGCGAGATCAAGGCGGTGCTGTTCGGGTTCGTGGCCGGGGTGGTCGCGGCCTATCGCGGGCTCAATCCGAAGGGCGGCCCGAAAGGCGTCGGTGACGCGGTCAACCAGGCCGTGGTGATCACGTTCCTGCTGCTGTTCTTCCTCAACTTCGTGCTGACCACCATTTACCTGCAGGTCGTTCCGCGGAAGGGGCTGTAGCGATGGTGATGGAACGGCAGCTCGACCAGTTCGGCAAGCTCGGCGACCAGCTTTCGTTCTACGTCAAGGCATTGCTGTGGATCCCGCGGGCGTCCCGGCGGTACATCAGGGAGATCGTCCGGCTGCTGTCCGAGGTCAGTTTCGGGACCGGCGCGCTGGCCGTGATCGGCGGAACCATCGGCGTGATGGTCGGCATGTCCGTGTTCACCGGCACAGTCGTGGGCCTGCAGGGATTCTCGGCGTTGAACCAGGTCGGCACGTCGGCCTTCGCCGGGTTTCTGTCGGCGTACTTCAACACGCGGGAAATCGCGCCACTTGTCGCGGGCCTCGCGCTGTCGGCCACCGTCGGCGCGGGCTTTACCGCACAGCTCGGGGCGATGCGGATCTCCGAGGAGATCGACGCGCTGGAGACGATGGGTGTCCCGAGCCTTCCGTACCTCGTCACGTGCCGGGTGATCGCTGGATTCATCGCGATCATTCCGCTGTACGTGATCGGCCTGCTGACCTCGTACCTGGCCGCACGCACGATCACGGTCGAGTTCTACGAACAGTCGGCCGGTACCTATGACCACTACTTCACGCTCTTCCTGCCGCCCGAGGACGTCATCTGGTCGTTCGTCAAGGTGATCATCTTCAGCGTCGCGGTCATTCTGGCGCACTGCTACTACGGCTACCGCGCCTCCGGCGGACCCGCGGGCGTCGGCATGGCAGTCGGTCGCGCGGTGCGCTGGTCGATCGTGGCGATCAGCATCCTCGACTTCTTCCTGAGCCTGGCGATCTGGGGCACGGAGACGACAGTGAGGATCGCCGGATGACCGAAGAGCGCTACCAGAAGACCAGCATGCGCTTGCTGGGGCTGGTGTACGTCGTGATCGTCGCCGCGTTCCTCAGTTTGACCGTCGCGATCTACGCCGACGCGTTCGCTGACGACCCGACTGTCACCTTGCGCACGAGCCAAGTGGGCAACCAGATGCAAGCCGATGCCGACGTGAAGTTGCGTGGCATCAACGTGGGCAGGGTCGTGTCGGTGGAAACACACGGCAACGGCGCTGTTCTTTCTCTGGCGATGAACCCGGCCACGCTCGAGCGGATTCCGGCCAACGTCACCGCTCGGCTGTTGCCGAAGACGCTCTTCGGCGAACGGTACGTGAGCTTGACGCTGCCCGAGCGGCCGAACGGCAAGCTGGCTTCGGGTGACGTGATCGCCCATGACAGCTCAGCCGCCGGCGTGGAGATGGAACGGGTGCTGAACAACCTGTTGCCGTTGTTGCAATCCGTCCGCCCGGAGAAGCTTGCCGAGATGCTGACCGTGTTGTCGCAGGCGCTGGACGGCCGCGGCGAGAAGCTCGGCGACACACTGGTCCAAGTTGGACAGTACGTCGGCGAGCTGAACCCGAAGCTGCCGCAGATCAAGGACGACATCAGCCGGTTCGCCTCGGTCGCGGACACCTACAACGCCGCGGCGAGCGACTTCCTCTCCGCGCTGTCCGACTTCACCGTGACCAGCAAGACCATTGTGGACCAACGCAACTCACTGCTGAGTCTCTACAACACCTTGGGCACAGCGAGTACCGACCTGACAGCGTTCCTGTCGGCAAACCAGAACACGATCATCTCATTGGCGGACACCAGCCGGGGAACCTTGGAGTTGCTGGCAAAGTATGCGCCATCGTATGCGTGCATGCTGACGGCCGTCGCGAATTTCAAGCCCAGGGTGGACAAGGCGTTCGCCAATGGTGGATTGAACGTCAAGTTGAAAGTCGTGCCCGGCCGGGGGCCGTACATTCCCGGCCGCGATGACCCGGTGTACAAGGACAAGCCGGGGCCGCGGTGCGTCGGGCCTGAGGGACCCAAGTTCCGGCCGGTGGGGATCGAGCCGTTGCCGAATTCGCCCGCTGAGCAGGAGATGCTGGGTGCTCTGGCCGGGGACATGCCCGCGTGGGGCAGCCTGCTCGTCGGTCCGCTGTATCGCGGGGCGGAGGTGACCGTCGAATGAGAAGCCTCGTCGCGCCGCTGGTTAAACTGATCCTGTTCGCCGTCGTGACGATCACCTCGACCGGGTTGCTGGGACTGACCATCGCGAACGTCGACTTGCGACCGTCTTCGGAGTACTCGGCTCGGTTCGAGGACGTGACGTCGTTGTCGGTCGGCGACGACGTCCGGATCGCGGGTGTCCGTGTCGGACAGGTGGAAACCATTGACCTCGTGGACAAACGGGTCGCTCGGGTCGCGTTCACAGTGGACGCCCGCCGCAAGCTGCCGGTCTCGGTGAAGGCAACCATCAAGTATCGGAACATGATCGGTCAGCGGTACATCTCGTTGGAGCGAGGTGTTGGTCCGCTGAACCAGGTTCTCGACCCAGGTGCGGAGATCCCGTTGGGCCGGACTAAGTCCGCCCTGGATCTGACGGTGTTGTTCAACGGCTTCAAGCCGCTGTTCCAAGCCCTGTCGCCGGATGACGTGAACACCCTGTCGCACGAGATCATCCAGGTTCTCCAGGGTGAAGGCGGGACAGTGGAGAACCTGTTGCGGCACACCGCGTCGCTGACGTCCACTTTGGCCGAGAAGGACAAGGTGATCGGCGAGGTGATCGGCAACCTCAACCAGGTTCTGGACACCGTGAACAGGCACAGCGATCAGCTCGGCAGTCTGATCACCACGCTGCAGCAGTTCGTGACCGGGTTCGCCAAGGACCGTGAGCCCATCGGCGCAGCCATTTCCTCTTTGGACGAACTGGCCGGCGCGACCGCCGGGCTGGTCGACGAAAGCCGCGCGCCGCTGAAGGACAGCATCGCCGCGCTCGGCCAGGTGTCCAAGAACCTGGCGGACAACGACAAGGTCGTCGAAACCGCGTTGCGGAACCTGCCGGTGAAGATGGAGAGCATCGGCCGGACCGTCAGCTACGGGTCGTGGCTGAACACCTTCCTGTGCTCGGCCGAGGCCGGAACCCCGTTGCCTCTGCCGTTCGCCGGAATCCCTGTGACGCAGCCGAGGTGCAAGTCATGAGGTCGTTTCAAGAGCGAAACCAGGTCATGGTCGGGTCGATCAGCCTGGTGGTACTGACGTTGGTCGGCCTGATGGCGTTCTACTCCGACGAACTGCCGATCATCGGCGGCGGCAGGACGTACACGGCCCATTTCACCGAGGCCGCCGGACTGATCTCGGGGACCGAGGTGCGGGCCGCGGGCGTGAAGATCGGGACGGTCAAAGAGGTCGGCCTAGACGGCGATCACGTCCGGGTCCGGTTCCGGGTGAAGGACGCGTGGATCGGCGACCAGAGCAGAGTCGAGATCCGGATCAAGACCCTGCTCGGCTCGAAGTACCTGGCGGTGGACCCGCAAGGCAGCGGCGAGCAGGATCCGGGCACGCCGATCCCGATGAGCCGCACCACCGCGCCGTACGACATCAACCAGGTCTTCGACCAGCTGGCCACCACCGTCACCGAGATCGACACGAACAAGCTGGCCGACGCGCTCGGCGTGCTCGCCGACACGTTCGCCGACTCACCGCAGGAGATCCGGTCGGCCTTGCAGGGGCTTTCCGCGCTGTCGAAGACGATCTCCACGCGTGACCAGGAGCTCGCCAAGCTGTTCGCGAACACCCAGGAGATCAGCCGGACGTTCGCCGACCGCAACGCCGACGTCGAAAAGCTGTTGCGGGACGGAGAATTGCTGCTTGCCGAGATCCACAAGCGACGCGACTCGATCAGTTCGCTGCTTGCCGGGACGCGTGAGCTCGCTGCGCAGTTGTCCGGTTTGGTCGCGGACAACACCGACAGGCTGCGTTCGGCGTCGGCCCAGCTGGATCGCGTGAACGCTGTGCTGCAACGCAATCGGGACAACCTGAACCGCAGCCTTCAGCTGGCTGGGCCGTACTACCGGTTGCTCGGCAACGCGGGCGGGAACGGCCGGTGGATGGACATGTACGTGTGCGGCCTGATCACGCCGCCGGACCCGGCCGACTGCAAGCCGCCGAGGAGGCCTCGATGAACCGGGGACTGCGAGCTCTGACCATCATCTCGGTCGTCGCGCTGGCCCTGACCGCGGTGACGTACTTGGTGTTCCGGCCTTCAGGCGGATTGCGTGTGACGGCGTTCTTCTCGTCGGCTGTCGGCTTGTACGAGGGATCGACCGTCCGGGTGTTGGGCGTGCCGGTCGGCACGGTCGATTCCGTCGTTCCGGCCGGGCGGCTCGTGCGCGTGGAACTGTCGGTGGACTCCGCACATGCGATCCCGGCTTCGGCCTCCGCTGTCGTGGTCGCGCCGAGCTTGGTCAGCGACCGTTTCGTGCAACTGTCGCCCGTTTACGCCGGCGGCGCCCGAATGTCGACCGGTGCCGTGATCCCGGTCGAACGCACGGTCACACCCGTTGAGCTGGACGACTTGTACAAGAGCCTCAGCCAGTTGTCGACCGCACTGGGACCGGACGGCGCGAACTCCAAGGGTGAGCTGTCGCGGCTGCTGGACGTGATGGCGGCGAACACCAAGGGCAACGGAGCCCTGATCGGCGAGACGATCAAGCAGTTCGCCGATGCCTCGCGCACGTTGGCTGCCGCCAAAGACCAGCTGTTCGGCACGGTCGACGGGTTGCAGCAGTTCACGTCGATGCTGGCGCGTAACGACAACACTGTCGTCCGGTTCACCAACCAGCTGCGTGACGTCTCGGCTTCACTGGCTGCCTCCCGTGCCGACCTCGGCGGTGCGTTGGCTGAACTAGCGGTTGCTTTGGAACAGGTCCGCGGGTTCGTCAAGGACAACCGCGCGGCGCTGAAGTCCAACGTGGACAAGCTGACCGAGATCACCCGGGTGCTTGTGGACCAACGAAGGTCGTTGGCCGAGGCGTTGGATGTCGCGCCGAACGCCGTGATGAACCTGTCCAACGCGATGGACCCGTCGACCGGAGCGCTTGAGGCCCGCGGGAACTTGCTGGAGTTCTACGACCCCGCCGGTCCGCCGTTGCCGCTGCCTCCGATGGGAGTCCGCTGATGCGTGTCTTCGTCTTGGCCTTGGTGCTACTCGTGGCGGGTTGCGGTGCGGGCGGGTTCAACGGGGTCTACAACCTGCCGCTGCCTGGCGGTGCCGACATCGGCGATCATCCATATCGGGTCCGTGTGCAGTTCACTGATGTGCTGGACTTGGTGCCGCAAGCCGGGGTGAAGGTCAACGACGTGCCGGTCGGCCGGGTGGACCAGATCGACGTCGCCGCCGACGGCTGGACCGCCGAGGTCGTGCTGTTGGTGAACGGCGACATCGCTTTGCCCGCCAACGCTCAGGCCTCGGTCCGGCAGTCCAGCCTGCTGGGCGAGAAGTTCGTCGAACTGCGTGCGCCCGATGTGCCGACCGGGAGACTCGTCGACTCGGACGTGATTCCCGTCGACCGGACGAACCGAAACGCCGAGATCGAAGAGGTCTTCGGTGCGTTGTCGTTGCTGCTCAACGGCGGCGGTGTCGGCCAGTTCCAGCGAATCGCCCGCGAGGTCAACAATGCTCTGTCTGGCAACGAGGCTGGGTTGCGGGCGCTGCTGTCCAATATGGACCAGTTCATCGCCGAGCTGGACGGTCATAGGTCGGAGATCACTCGTGCGCTCACCAGCTTGAACCGGCTGGCGGCGACCGTGGCTTCGCAACGTGGGCGGATCAGCGGTGTTCTTCGGGACTTGGGTCCGGGCATAGATGTGTTGACTCAGCAACGGGAGCAACTCGTCGGTCTGCTCAAGTCGCTGGACAATTTGTCGAAGGTCGCGGTGTCCACTGTGAACAAGTCACGGGATGACATTGTCGCTGATCTGAAGGCACTCGTGCCGACTTTGCGGGCGCTGGCTTCGGCGGGGGAGAAGCTGCCGCAGTCGTTCGAGCTGCTGCTGACGTACCCGTTCACGGATACCGCGGCGCAGGCGATCAAGGGCGACTACCTGAACGTGTTCATCGGGCTGGCACCGCCGCCGGTCGCGGACCCGGACGCACCGGCCGTCCCACTCCGCCCGATGGATCCGCCCGTCCTCGGCACCCCGGCAAATCCCGCCATCCAGGGGAGCCCCTGATTTTCACGTTACCGGAGGGGTACGACAGTGTTGGATTTCGGCAGGTCAGGCAGCTGCGATGGGGATGGCGCGGTGTTGCGGGGCCTTCGGCTGCCGATGGCAGGTCGATCGGTGCCTGGCTGGTGCGGGAGGCGGACAGCATTCATTGCACCAGGAATTCGCCAGGGGGACCCCCTTGATTTCACGTTACCGGAGGGGTCTGACAGTTTTGGAGGCTGGCGATGCTGACCAGGCGAATCAAGGTGCAGGTGGCCATCTTCGTGGTGATCGCCTTGGTTGGCGTGAGCTACGTCGGCGCCAGCTACGCGGGCCTCGACCAGTTCTTCGGCGGGCGGGGCATGCTCGTCACCGCCAAAATGCCGGAGTCGGGCGGTCTGTTCACCAACTCCGAGGTCACCTACCGGGGCGTGCGCGTCGGCCGCGTTGGGCCGATGCACCTGACCGACGACGGGATCGAAGCCGAACTCCGCCTTGAACCCGGTGCACCCGACATCCCGGCGGACCTTGTGGCGGTGGTGGCCAACAGGTCCGCGGTCGGTGAGCAGTACATCGATCTCCGACCTCGCCGCGACAACGGGCCGTACCTCAAGAACGGATCGGTGATCACGGGCGTGCACCTGCCGATGCCCGTACAGACTGTCCTTTCCGATTTGGACAGTCTGGTCACGTCGGTGCCGATCGAGTCGCTGCAGACCGTCGTCGACGAGATGAGCGACGCGTTCCGCGGCCGAGGCACCGACTTGCAAACGCTGCTGGACAACCAAGGTGAGTTCGTCCAGACAGCCAAGCAATTCTTGCCGCAGACCCACCAGCTGATCGACGACGGCGGCACGGTGCTGCTGACCCAGCAAGAGCTTTCGTCGTCGATCAAGGGGTTCAGCGAGGACGCGCGCCTGCTGGCCGAACAGCTCAAGAAGTCCGACGGTGACCTGCGTAAGCTGATCAAGGCGACGCCTGGGGTGTCCGCGGAGGTCAGTGGGCTGCTCAGGGAGTCCGGTACGGGCATTGGCGTCATCCTCGCGAACCTGTTGACGCCCGCACAGATCTTCGCCACCCGAGGCGACGCGTTCGAACAGCTGCTGGGGACGTATCCGAAGGCGATCGGCGACGGGTATCGCGTGATCGGGCCGGACGGGTCGACGAACATGGCCCTGGTACTCAACTTCAACAATCCGCCGCCCTGCCGACCTGGTTACGAAGGCACGGAGTACCGGCCAGGCAAGGATGTCAGTCCGGCGCCGCTCAACACCAACGCCCGGTGCACGTTGCCGTACGGCGATCCGAGTTCGGTGCGTGGATCGCAGAACGTCCCCAAGGGCGGCCCGGTTCCGGGTGAGCCGACGATCGTCGGGTTGGCGCCCGCGCCGCAAGGCCCGAAAACCCTGACCGAGGTTCTTGGAGGTGGCCGGTGAAGGTATTCGCCATCGTCCTGGTCGTCGCGGCCGCCGCGTTCGCCGGGTGGTTCGGCTGGCAGTGGCTGCGCGCCACCGACAGCGCCGACGCGTACGCCGAAACCAGACAGGAAGTGCTGCGGGTCGGCGAACAGGGCATCGCCAACCTGACCACTTTGGACCACCAGCGAATCGACGAAGGACTGGACCGCTGGCTCGAGTCCTCGACCGGGACGCTGCGCGACAGCCTGCTGCAGAGCCGGGACGACAGCCGCAAACGGCTCGAGGAAGGCAAGTCCACGACGGTCGGCAAGGTCGTCGACGCCGCGGTGACCGAGCTCGACCAGGAGAACGCCCAGGTCATCGCGGCCGTCGAGGTCACGGTGACGCCGGCGGGCAGCGAGCCGGTGGTCAAGCGCAACAGGTTCGAGGCCGGGCTGAGCCGCACCGACTCCGGCTGGAAACTCAGCTCATTGCGGGCAGTGGAGGTAGGGGCATCATGAGCGTGAAACAGAGGTCTGTTCGCCGGCCTCGGGTTGCCGGGCACAACCGCCGCCGCCCCACGATCTCCGAGACCCACGACGAAACCCATGACGAAACCCAGGTCACACCCACTGCGGACTCGGAAGATCCGGAGATCTTGGAGCAGCCGCGAGCCGAGGCGCGCTCCAAGATCCCCCGAATCCTTGTGATCGTCGCGGCCGTGCTGGTCGGCGCGGGCGTGTTCTTCCTGGTCAAAGCGCAATCCGTGGACACCGGCGGGCACACCAAGGCGATGACCGAGGTGAACGGCCAGGTCAAAGCCGGTCTGGAGAAGATCTTCTCCTTCAGCTACGACAACGTCGACGCGACCGGAGCCCACGACGTCCTGGCTGGCCAGGCGGTCGGCGAGTACGACAAGCTCATCGAGCAGGTTCGCGCCCAGGCTCCGGCGCAGAAGCTGGTGCTCGCGACCAGGGTGACGACCACGGGCGTGAAGTCGATCGACGGTGACAAAGCCGAACTGCTGGTGTTCCTCGACCAGGTCGCCACGCGGGTCGACACCGGGAAGACCAACGGTAGCGCGGCGGCGTTGAGCGTCACCGCGGAAAAGCAGAACGGTTCCTGGAAAATTGTCTCGCTGATTCCTAGGTAAAGCCTCGTGGGCGTCGTCGGGGGACGTCCACGAGGCTTTTCTTCACCCTACCACTTGATCGCCAGGGTGAGTCCGAGGGTATTTCCGGGGCCGGGGATGAGGCCGTTCAAAATCCCGGTCGAAAGGCCGCAGTCGGTGAATTCTGGAATCGTGTACGACGCTGCGGTCAGTTCGCCGCCTTCCAGCGGGTTGAATCCGGGCTCGGAGACCAGGTCGATGGACGCGGGCTTGGCTGTCCGGCAGTTGTCGCCGACGAACAGCGGGAATCCGATCGCCTTGACGTCCGTCAGCCGGATGGTCACGTCTGAGTGCGCGGTGACCGCGCCGTCGGTCAGCGTCCCGGTCACCTTGCCGACCTGCTGCATGGTCACGGTCGCGGTGGTCGGGAAGATCCCGAAGATCTTGAAGTTGCCCTGCGAGGGCGGCAGTTGCATGTCGGCGGTGAACCGGCCGGTCGCCCCCTCCAGGTCGACGACGAGCGAGCCGGGCCCCAGCGGCA
This sequence comes from Rhodococcus rhodnii, assembly GCA_000720375.1. Lineage (GTDB taxonomy): Bacteria > Actinomycetota > Actinomycetes > Mycobacteriales > Pseudonocardiaceae > Kibdelosporangium. The sequence goes on from JOAA01000012.1 coordinate 42,528, forward strand.
GGGTCGCGTTCAGTTTCTTGATGGTCGACGTGCCTTTGGTGATGTCGTAGGTGAAGACAGGATCCGCGGCGGCGGTACCGGCGCCGAGCAATGTGGCGGTCAACGCGATGGCACCGATGATGACGGGTCTGAGCATGGGTCGATCTCCTTGTCGAAAATCGCACTCCTCAGGTTCGTGAAATCAAACCTACTCGCGAGTACATTACGCCACAAGGTGGTGACCGACAAGGGTCTTAAATTGTCATGCGCGTGAGCGTTCTACTGCTTTGGTCGCGCGCGGATGTGCATTTTCTCACCTTGCCTGCCGAACAGGCTCAGAATTTCGACCGGACGGCGGTCGGCGCTGCCGAACCAATGCGGCAATCGGGTGTCGAACTCGGCCGCCTCGCCCGTCTTGAGCACGACGTCCTTGTCCGCGAGCAGCATCCGCAACTGCCCGGACAGGACATATAGCCACTCGTAGCCCTCGTGGGTGACCATTTTCGGCTCACACCGCTCGCCAGGCAGGATCATCTTGTACGCCTGCAACCCGCCCGGCTGCTTGGTCAACGGCAGGATGGTGATGTAGCTGCCGTCGCGTTGCTTCACCCGTCGCGGCGCGATGCGCACACGCGGATCACCGACCTCCGGCGCGCCGACGAGCTCGTCGAGGGGCACCTGATGGGCCTGCGCGATCGGCAGCAGCAGTTCGAGGCTGGGTTTTCGCAGGCCCGACTCGAGCCTGGACAGCGTGCTCTTCGAAATGCCCGTCACCCTGGCCAACTCCGTCAGCGTGACGCCGCGTTCGGTGCGTACGCGCTTGAGGCGCGGCCCGACCTCGGCCAGTGTGTCCGCGAGATCCATGCTCCCAGTGTTGCAGAAACGGCAACAAAAGTTGTCGCTCCGGCACAGGCGTAGGCAACCTCGCGGTATGAACACATATGACGTTGTTGTTATCGGGGCCGGTGTGGCCGGTCTCAACGCTGCCCTGGTGTTGACCAGGGCCCGCCGCTCGGTTCTCGTCGTGGACTCGGGCCAGCCGCGCAACAAGCCCGCGGCGCACTCGCACGGCTTCCTCACCCGGGACGGCATTCCACCGAGTGAACTCAACGAACTCGGGCGCAAGGAGGTGGAAAGCTACGGCGGCGAATTCATCGAAGGCGAGGTCACCGCGATCGCCCGCGGGTTCACTGTGGACCTTGCCGACGGCACACAAGTCAAGGCCCGTCGCGTGTTGGTCGCCACGGGTCTGCGCGACGAGCTGCCCGAGATCCCCGGTTTGGCTGAGCGGTGGGGAAAGGATGCGATCGCCTGCCCGTACTGCCACGGCTACGAGTTCGCGGACCGGCCGATCGGTGTGCTGTTCGACACCCATCACGCGTTGCTGCTGCGGCAGTGGTCGTCGGACATCGTCTTCTTCACGCAGTCCCAGGATGTTCCGGAGCGGGCGAAGCTGGAATCGAGAGGAATCCGGATCGTCGAAGGAACGGTCAGCGGGCTGCTGGTCGAGGACGACCGGCTGCGCGGCATCGAGTTGACCGACGGCCGTTGCGTCCCAAGGGAAGCGGTGTTTCTGAAGCCCAACTTCGTGCCACGGGACGACTTCCTCAAGCCGCTCGGCTACGACCCGGCACTCACCGGGCCGGCCGGCAAGACCAACGTCGACGGCATCTGGGTGGCCGGCAACGTCGGCAACATGATGGCCAACCTGATCGCCTCGGCGGCCGAGGGCTCGACCGCGGCCGCGATGATCAACTTTGATCTGGTGCAGGCCGACACCGATAACGCAGTGATGTTCTCGCACGCCGCAGAACGCGAAGCACACGTCATGAGGCACCGTCACAGCCCGGTATGACACCGGGTCGTCCGCGCGACGGATGTGGCAGCACCGGCATTCGCATTAACGTCCCAGTGGATTTTCCATGAGGGGAGAACGAATGCGAAGATCTTTGCCGGTGCTGCTGGTCCTCGCCGCAGTGCTGGCTGTGCTGGCGCCGCAGGCAACGGCCGAGCCGAGGGGACTGGACCTGACGTGGGGTAAGTGCCCGCCGTCGCTGATCGGTGCCGACGATCCCAGACTGCTCTGTGCGAGCTTGCCGGTTCCGTTGGACTACCGGAATCCCAAGGGGCGCACGATCGACATCCAGGTCTCGAAGCTGGAGACCGCCAAGCCGGACAAGCGCCGGGGGATACTGCTGCACAACGGGGGCGGACCAGGTGGACCGAGCCTGCACCTGCCCGCGGCGTATGTCGGCTTCTATCCGCAGGAGGTGCTCGACCAGTACGACCTGGTGAGCTTCGATCCGCGTGGAGTGGGATACAGCGCGCCCGTCACGTGTGGCCGTACCGCGCAAGGAATCCCGTCGGACAGGTACTTCCCGTTCCCTGCGGCAGACGGGTCGATCGCCAGGAACGTGGAGTTCGCCCAAGAGCTGGCGCGTGATTGTCTGAAGCACAGCGGCGATCTGATGCCGTTCATCACGACCGCGAACACCGCGCGTGACATGGATCGGATCCGGATCGCGTTGGGGGAGAGGAAGATCTCCTACAACAGTGGTTCGTACGGCAGTTATCTCGGTGCGTTGTACGCGACGTTGTTCGCGGACAAGACCGACCGGTTCGTCATGGGTGCCAATGTGGACCCGAATCGGGTCTGGCACGAGCAATGGGCGTTGTGGGACCACGGCTTCGAGCTGAGGTTCGCGGACGTGGCGGCCTGGCTGGCCGAGCGGAACGCGACCTACGGACTCGGCGCCACGCCGGCCGCGGTCCGGGCCAAGTACTTCGAGCTGGTGGCGAAGCTGGACGCGAATCCCGTGACACACCCACAAGCCGGGCCGGTCAACGGGAATCTCTTCTGGTTCATCGTGTTCGCGTTGTCGTATCACACAGTCCAGTTCCCGCAACAGGCGCAGTGGTGGGTGTTCGCGGACGGCGGCACGCCGCCGGGCGCGACGGCAGCCGCTGTACCTGAGGTTCCCGCGGACAACCCGCGGGCATCGCAGCTGGCTGTGCTCTGTGGTGATGGCGGTTTCCCGCGCGACATCCAGCACTATCAAAGGGAAGTCAACCTTCACCGCAAGCTGTTCCCGTTGCTCAACGGGATGGGGACGAACATCTGGCCGTGCGCGTTCATCCCCGAGCCGGTCGAGTCGCGGGTGAAAGTCACCGGCAAGGGCCCGGCCAACATCCTGTTGGTCCAGACCCTGCGGGACCACGTCACGCCATACGCCGGTGCGCTGGGAATGCGCCACGCCCTGGGCCAACGCGCCAAGATGGTGACGGTCAACACCGGCAACCACGGCGCGTACGACCGGAGCACGCCGTCCTGCGCGACGCGTGCGGCCGACCAGTTCCTTGCCACGGGTGTCCTGCCTGCACGGGACGTGTTCTGCGAACCAGACGCGGCACCTCCGGCTACCGACAAGGTCAACCCGCTGCTCCTGCGTCAGCTGCGGGAATCTTCATGAGGGGAGAACGAATGCGAAGATCCTTACCGGTGCTGCTGGCCGCGGCCACGCTCGCGGTGCTCGCGCCGCAGGCGGGTGCCGAGCCGCAGCCACCCGAGCTGACCTGGGGCAAGTGTCCGCCCTCGATGATCGGGGCGGACGACCCGAGGATGGTCTGCACGACCCTGCCGGTCCCCTTGGACTACCGGAACCCCAAGGGCCGCACGATCGACATCGTGGTGTCGAAGTTGCCGACCGCCAAGCCGGAGAAACGGCGAGGAGTGTTGCTGCACAACGGTGGTGGGCCGGGTGTGCCGAGCCTGCACTATCCCGCCGCCTACCTCCGGGCCTACCCGCAGGACGTGCTCGACCAGTACGACCTGATCGGCTTCGACCCGCGCGGGGTCGGTTACAGCACGCCAGTGACGTGTGGGCGTCCGCTGGAGGGCTACCCGCCGGACTTGTACTTCCCGTTCCCGTCGACCGACGGGTCGATCGCGCGGAACATCGAGTTCGGCAAGGCTTTGGCGCGGGACTGCGAGCTGCACGGCGGGCAGATCCGGCCCCACATCACCACGGCCAACACCGCGCGTGACATGGATCGGATCCGGATCGCGTTGGGGGAGAAGAAGATCTCCTACAACAGTGGTTCGTACGGCAGTTATCTCGGTGCGGTGTACGCGACGATGTTCGTGGACAGGTCCGACCGGTTCGTCATCGATTCCAATGTGGACCCGAACCGGGCCTGGCACGACCAGCTCGCGTTGTGGGACCCCGGCTTCGAGCTGCGGTTCGCCGATATCGCCGCGTGGTTCGCCGAGCGCGACGAGACGTACAAGTTCGGCGCCACCCCTGCCGAGGTGCGCAAGAAGTACGAGGCACTGCTGGCCAAACTGGACGCGAACCCGATCATCGACCCGGTGCTCGGCCGGTTCGACGGGAACGTGCTGCGGATCGCCACATTTGGGGTCTCGTACCACACCCTCCAGTTCCCGGACATGGCCGAGTACTGGAAGTTCGCGGACACCGGCGCGTACCCGGCTGACGGTCTGGCCAAGGGCGCACTCGCCAATGCGGTGCCGACGGTTCCCGCGGACAACATCCGGGCGTCACAGTTGGCGGTGATCTGTGGCGACGCGGAAGCTCCGCGCGACATGCGGCACTACCAAAGGGAAGTGGCGATCAACCGCAAGCTCTTCCCGCTGATGGCTGGGGCGGGGACGAACGTGTGGTCGTGCGCGTTCGGGCGCGGCCCGGTCGAACCGCCGGTCAAGGTCACCAGCAGGGGACCGGCCAACATTCTGATCATCCAGACCCTCCGGGACCCGGCCACGCCGTACATCGGCGCGTTGGGCATGCGTCACGCCCTGGGCCAGCGAGCCAAGATGGTTTCGGTGGACTCCGGCAACCATGGCGCGTTCGACCCGAGCAACCCGTCGTGCGCGACTCGGGCGGCAACGCAGTTCCTCGCAACGGGTGTCCTGCCCGCACACGACATGTTCTGCAAGCCCGACCCGGTGCCTGCGGCGACCAGCCAGGTCACCCCACTGCTCCTGAACCGGTAGCGGCGAAGGCGTGATCGGTGGCCGACCAGGCGGCGCCGATCACGCCGGCCATTTCGCCCAATTCGGACAGCACTATCGGCAAGTTGCCGGTGGCCAACGGAAGCGAGCGGCGGTAGACCGCGCTGCGGACCTCGGCGAGCAGTTGGTGGCCGAGGCGCGAGACACCGCCGCCGATCACGACCATGCCCGGGTTGAGGAAGCTGACCAGCGACGCGACCACGTGCCCGAGCCGCCTGCCGCCTTCCCTGACCAGGTTGGCGGCGGCGAAATCCCCGGCACTCGCTGCCGAGGCCACGTCCCGTGCGGACAGTTCCCCCTTCTGCCCGAGCAGATCGGCCAGGAACGTCGAGCGGCCGCTGCGAGCGAGCGTCAACGCATCCCGTGCCAGCGCGGCGCCACCGAAGTACGCCTCGAGACAACCGACCTCGCCACACGCACATGCGGGACCGTAATCGTCCAGTTTGATATGTCCGATGTCGCCTGCCGTACCGGCGACGCCGCGGTAGACGCGTCCGCCGAGGACGATCCCGCAGCCGATGCCCGTACCGACCTTGACGAAAATCAGCTCGTTCAACGACCGCGCGACGCCGGCGTGCCGCTCACCGAGCGCCATCACGTTCACGTCGTTGTCGACCGTGACCGGACAACCCCACGCGCTGGCCAGCCGGTCACGCACCGGGAACCGGTCCCACCCCGGCATGATCGGCGGGGCCACCGGCATACCGTCACGGAAACTGACCGGACCGGGCAGACCGACTCCGGCACCGATCACCCGTCCGGTGACCTCGCCGAGGACCTTGCCGGACAGCTGGGTCAGCCGTTCGAGGACCGACACTGGGCCCTTGCGGATGTCGTAGTCCTCCACGATGTGCGCCAGCACTTCGCAGCGGGCGTCCGTGACGGCGACACCGATCGACGTCGCACCGATGTCGGCGGCAAGAAACCGCAGGTCATCCGCGAGTTTGACGAGCGTGGACCGTCTCCCGCCGCGGCTGGCCGCCGGCCCGCCGGACTCGACCAGGTTCCACTCGAACAGTTTCGCGATCTCGGTCGCCAGCCTGGCCCTGGGCAGTTCCAGTCGTTCACCCAGTTCGACTTTGGCCAGCGGGCCTTCGTCACGCAGCAGGGCGAGCAACTGGGACTGCTGCCTGGTCTCGACCCGAGGCGTATCGGCTGCGGCTTGCACGGTCACCCTTACATTGAACCTCACCCGCGTTCGTTTTCTGTACTCACCGACTTCGGCTTCGTTCGCGTGCGTTGATCGCGGACGGTCTTTTTCTGGCTGTGCTCCCAGCCGGACCAACAATTCACCGCGACCATGGCCACGCTTTTCTTCGATCCGTCAAGGCAATCGGCCACATAGTCGGCGCCGCAGTCGGCCAGGATGCCCGTGGTGACGGCGACGAGCGTGATGGCACTGAAGATTCGGTGGATCGCCCACATGGTCAACGTTCCTTCCGCATGTCCGCACCGGAGAGTTCCTCCGGTGCGCCAAGCGTGTGACCGGGCAGGCACCATCGGTGGAATCCCGTATACGGGACGGGCCGGGACCTGCGTATTCGCCCTAACGTGAGGTAATGGCCAGAGCTGCGAGAGGCGGTCAGCCGGATCCGTGGGCAGCAGCTGATCAGGCGGAATTCCGGCAGGGATTGCGCGATCTGATCCGCTGGGCGGGATACGGCTCGTTGCAGCGACTCGAAGTGGGCGCGGCCGGCCGCGGTACGAGCATGCCGGTGTCGACGGCGAATCGGGCGCTGAACAACGACCGATTGCCGACCGCGGAGTTCGTCGAACGAATCGCGCAGGCGTGCGGTGTTCCAGCACAGCCGTGGCTCTCGGCTCGCGACGCGTTGGCAGATCGGCCGTACCTGCGCGACGCGCAACCACCTGAGCCCAAGCAGGACAGCGTTTGCCCGTATCCCGGCTTGGCGGCTTTCACCTCCGACCAGGCGCAGTGGTTTTTCGGGCGTGAGGAAACCACGGCCGACCTGCTCGATCAGCTGACGGCGGCGAACGGTCCGCTCCTGGTCTCGGGCCCCTCGGGCACGGGCAAATCGTCCCTGTTGCACGCCGGTTTGCTGCCCGCGTTGCGGGCGGGCAGGCTCCCTGGCTCGGCGCAATGGTCCTGCACGGCCTTTACGCCGTCCGCCAAGCCTCCGGTGAAGCTCGCGGAATGCGACTTGGTGGTGGTCGACCAGTTCGAGGAGATCTTCACCCTCTGCGCTGACGAGGCACAGCGCCGGGAATTCATCGAAACCCTGTGCGCCCATCCCAGGGTCGTCCTGGGCATGCGCGCCGATTTCCTCGGGCATTGCGCGGCGTATCCCGGATTGATCAGAGCGTTGAAACACGGGCAGGTGCTGCTCGGCCCGATGACCGACGAGCAGTTGCGCGCGGCGATGGAGAAACCCGCTGCGGCGGCAGGCCTTGAACTGCAGCCAGGCCTGGTCGAAGTGGTACTTGGCGATCTTGGCGGTGGCGCCTTGCCATTGCTGGCGCACACGTTGATGGCGACGTGGCGGCATCGTTGTGGCCGGATGCTCACCATCGAGGGATACCGGCTCACGGGTGGCGTCGCGGGCGCGGTGGCCAAAACGGCTGAACGGGCCTATCAACGGCTTAGTGCCGAGCAGCAAGAGCGCACAAGAACCTTGATGTCACGGATGATCCAGTTCGGTGACGGCAACGCTGACACTCGCAGGCAGCTCGACCGGGCCCGGCTGACCGACGAAGACCAGGAAGTGCTGGACGCACTGGTCGACGCCCGTCTTGTCACGGCCCATGAGTCCACTGTGGTGCTCGTGCACGAGGCGATCCTGCAGGCCTGGCCGAGATTGCGGGACTGGATCCAAGCCGACCGTGCCCGCTTGCTGGTCGAACAGCGTCTGCTGGAAGCGGCCGAAGCATGGGAACGAGACGGCCGCCACGATTCGGATCTGTACCGAGGCCATCGGCTCGCAGCGGTGTTGGAGCTGCCGAACCCGCCTGCCAAGGAGTTCGTGCACGCGAGCGTGGAGCTTGAACGCGCCGAGCAGCGGGCCGCGGCCCGGCGGACAAGGCGGCTAAGGCAAATGGTCGCGGTGCTCAGTTGTCTGGTGCTCATCGCGGCGGCGATGACGGTGATCACGGTCGTGTCCAGACAGGACATCGCGGCGCAGCGAGACATCGGTGTGTCACGGCAGGTCGCCAGCACGGCAATCGCCTTGCGCAGCGCTGATCTCCCATTGGCAGGGCAACTGGCCGTGGCGGCGTACAGGCTGCTCCCGACCGCCGAAGCGCGAGGCGCCGTGATGACGACATTGGCCAACCTCGCCCCGGTCGACCATGTCGATGTCAGCAGCGGGGACGCTGTCCAAACCGTGGCGTTCAGCCAGGACCGGAGGTACCTCGTGTCGGCCAGCAGGGACGGCTACGCCCGTGTCTGGCCGCTCAGCGATCCGCCCAGCCTCGCGGTGACCCCGTTCGAACTGCCCAAACACCCCTCTCAAGTGCGGTCCGCGGTGTTCGATCCCACCAGCAGGTACCTCGCGACCTCGAGTATGGACACCGCTGTGCGGATCTGGTCGGCGAAGGACCTCGGTCCAGGAGCGGCACCCATGCTGATCCTCAAGGGGCCCAAGGGCGAGCGGGGACCGTTGGCGTTCAACGAAGACGGCACGTTGCTTGTCGCCGGCAGCCAATCAGGCAGGAACGTGGCGCTCTGGGACCTCGCTCGCCCGGACGAACCCATCGCCACGTTCGGGGACCACCGGCGGGACGTCATCGCGGTCGCGTTCAGCAAAGCCGGACGACTGGTCGCGACCGTCGGCGCCGACGGATCGGTGAAACTGTGGAACCTCGCCGACCCGCGAAACCCGATCCTCTTGTGGCACCACAACCGCAACGCCGGACCTGTCCCCGCGGTCGCGTTCGGCAAGTCGGATCGCCTGCTGGTGACCGGAAACGAGGACACCTCCGTCACACTATGGGATGTCCCCACAGGGGAGATGCTGGCCACACTCAGCGGCCACTTCGGCACGGTCTACGGCGTCGCGTTCGACCCGGAAGGGCGCCTGCTGGCCACGGCGACGACGGACACGGTGGCTCGGATCTGGGACGTCAGCGATCCCAGGAACCCGAAGAGCTGGGCGGCGCCGCTCGCGGGCGACGCGGACAACATCTACTCGGTGGCGTTCCACCCGAGCGGACGCACACTCGCGTCGTCCAGCTTCGGCCAGTCAGTCAGGTTGTGGGACACCGACATCGAACGCGCCGTGTCGAGAATCTGCCTGATGACGCCGACCATCTCCCGAGCACAGTGGGCCGATCACCTCTCCGACTACCCCTACGAACCACCTTGCCCCACACGACATGTACCGGCACCGGTGAGCACGGACAGTTCCAGTTCGACGCTCACGGCGTTCCACAGCGGAAAGTGCCTCCTCAGCAGGACGGTTCCTGCCGCTGAGGCGACACCCGTGCAGCAGTTCCGCTGTACTGGACCGCATGCGGTCCAGTGGGCGTTCGTCAAAACGGGGACCGAGTACCGGATCCGCAATACGGCAACGAACATGTGCCTCGATTCGCGGCCCGACGAACGCATGATCGGCGGCGCGAATCTCGTCGCCCAACGGAAGTGCGCGGATGTCCCGAGTCAGATGTGGACAGTGAAGGTGACCGGCCGGACCGATGAGCTGCTCGAGACACAGATCGAACAGCGCTCGTCACAGCGATGCCTGGACGTCAACCACGCCAACGCCTTGGACGGCGCCCACGCCATCCTCTGGCAGTGCGCGGCGAACGCCGCCAACCAGGTGTTTCGGGTGTCGGAGACGGCACTACATTAGACCTGTGACGAGATACGCCCGGCTGGTGACCGAGTTGCTGGCGCCGTGGATCTGGGTTTTCGGGCTGCCGTTCGTGGTCGCCGCGCAAGCGACCCGTGACTTGGGCCAGACGTTGTTGTGGGGCGCGGTCGTCGGCATCACCGGCTCCTTGATCCCGATGGCGGTCGTCCTTCGCGGCGTCAAACAGGGCAAGTACGACAGTCACCACGTGACCATCAGGGAACACCGGCTGATCCCGTTCCTGGTCACGATCGTCTCGGTCGGCAGCGGCTGGCTGATCCTCGGCCTCGGTGGGGCGCCGCCGCAGATGCTCGCGCTGTCGGTCAGCTTGTTCGTGAGTCTGCTGGTGATGCTGGGGATCACGTTCGGGTTGTCGTGGAAAGTCTCGATGCACTCGGGAGTGACCGCCGGGGCGATGGTCGTGCTGGCGGTGACGTTCGGGCCGTGGCTGGCGTTGGCGGTGGGGATTCTGGTGGCGCTGGTGGCGTGGTCCCGGGTGGCGCTCGGCGATCACACGACCGGCCAGGTCATCGGTGGCGTGCTGGTCGGCGCGGGTGTCGGCGGGATGCTTTTCTGGGCGCTCAGCTAAAATCGGTCGCGAGAAACCTGACCGGCCCTGCACGATGCCGGATTATGTTCATCAAGGGCCTGGAGTTGTCCCGCCGGTTCTACGCCGAGGCCGTGCAGCCGTTGGTGCGCAAGAATTTCGGGGACATGCCGCACACCGCTGCCCGGATCGGCACCGGCTCGGAGGTGCTGGGGTTCGACACCGAACGGTCGGCCGACCACGAATGGGGCCCGCGGCTACAGCTGTTCGTGCACCACAACGCGGCGGACATCAGCCAGATGCTGAGCGAACAGCTGCCCAAGACGTTCCTCGGCTATCCGACGAACTTCGAGGGCGGAGACCGTATCCGCAGCATGGCGCACACCGACGGACCGGTCCACCATCGCGTGGACGTCACGTCCCTCGGCGCCTGGTTCGACGAAAACCTCGGATTCGACCCGAGGGGACCGATCACCGACGACCACTGGCTCACCACCTCGACCCAGACCCTGGCCGAAGTGACCGGCGGCGCGGTCTTCCACGATGGGCTCAACGAGTTGACCCAGGTCCGGGACCGGCTGCACTGGTACCCGGACCACATCTGGCGCGAGGTCCTGGCCCGGCACTGGCGACGGATCGCGAAGAAGGAAGCCTTCGTCGGCCGCTGCGGTGAAGTCGGCGACGAGGTGGGATCGGCGGTGGTCGCGGCGCGCCAGGTACGGCTCCTGATGAGGTTGTGCCTGCTCATGCATCGCCGCTACCCGCCGTACGCCAAGTGGCTGGGAAGTGCGTTCGCTCAGCTCCCGGTCGATATCGACTTCATGAGCGTGCTGACGGCGGCGACGTGGCGCGAGCGTGAGAACCACCTGGCGGTGGCGTACACGAAGGTCGCTGAGCTGCACAACGAGCTGAAACTGACCGAACCGCTTGATCCGGGCACCGGGCCGTACTACGAGCGGCCGTTCCAGGTCCTTAGGGCGGATCGGTTCGCCGACGCGCTTTAGGCGCCGTGGTGCTGGTAGGCCGCCCACATGGACGGCAGATGCGGGATGTCCGCGCGTATCCCGCGTATTGCCTGGTGCATGGCCAGGGCGGAGTCGCTCGTGGTGGCCATCGCGCTGTAGAAGTCCGCCGCGATGAACGACGTGACCGAGTCCTTGATCTCCCACAACGTGCCGATCACGTGGGGATAGCCGGCCAGTTGGAAGGCTGTCGGCAGGTGGATCGGGTCGGCCGAGATCGCCGGCGTGCAGCACGCCGACAGGTAGGCCAGGCGCGCTCGCGTCAGCTGCACCGGGACCAGGCTGGCGATCCGCAGCGGCGCGTCGTCGAGGACCAGCGATGTTCCCGTGCCCTGGCAGGCGAAGTGGACGATCGCGCAGTTGTCTATGTGGGACAGCACATTGCCCCTGGTCGGCCAGTGCGCAGGCGTCGTCCCTTCGGCGTTGATCAGTAACGTCGAGTTGGGGACGCGCTGGCGGACGGCGTCAGCCTCGGCAACAGCGTGTGGGAGGTTGGCCACGATGAGCGCGTCGGTCACCGGGACGGGCAACGAGTAGTCCCTGGCGTGACCGAGGGCCTGGATCGTCGGTGTGTACGAGGAAATCACGCGGTCCAGCACGGACTCGCCGTGGGAGTAGTGGTATCCGGCGGCGTGCAGTGGCAGCAGGCTCAGCGGGCCGTGGGCGACCCACCACATGCGCGGCCAGCCCGCTCGCGGCGTGTCCACGAAACCGAGGGCGCCCATGACCGGCGCCGCGGCGACGTCCCACAACCACTCGAGGATCGCGTGCAGGTGTTCCTGATTGGACGACTCCACCGCCGCGTGGAATTCCGCGACCCGTGCCGCGACCGCGCGGGGAGTCAGATGGGGCAACGGAACCGAGGTGATGCCTGAGGTCGTGACCAGGATGGCGTCGCTGCGGTATCTGCTGACGTTCAGCACGGCGATCGGCCCGTCCAGCGCCGCGGAAAGGTCGACCTCGACGGGCAGCAGGAACGTCTCGAAGCCTGGCAGCGCACGGATCGCGGCGAGCGTCGCGTCGAACGAGGCGGCGAGGCTCGCGCGGTCGGTGTGCCCGGCGGACAACGGGTCGGCGGGCAGGCTGAGCTGGTCGCGCAGATCGATGAACTGCCTGGCGAAGTCCGGGTACTCGGCGCGCAGGTCGACGACGTCCCCGCGGGTGCCGAGGGTTTGGCTGAGCCGTCCACCGTGGCCCAGTTCCAGCAGGCTCAACGCGCGGCTGGGCGATCCCGCGGCCAACGCGAGGGACGCGGCTTCGACTGCGAGGTCCTCGGGTTGCGACGGGGACAACGCGGCCACCCGGACCGCGGTCTCCATGAGGTTCGCGGCACGGCCTGGGCTCGAATCGGCGATCAGCGAACCCGCGGCCCAGCACGAATCGACCACAATGGACGGTAGCGCGAGCGGAACCGAGGCGGATTCGACGAATCGCGTGAACGCCTCGTCCTGCTCGTCCGCTTCGAGCAGGAGATAGCCCAGGTCGGAGAGTCTTAAGGCGAGTTCGGTGTCGTGCGGATCGGTCGCCTGCACCGCGGCCCGGCTGAACGAGATCACCTCATCGAGATCCGAGGTCTCCCGCAGCACCTGCGCGAGATCGACGAGAGACTGCGCGTTGTGCGGATCGGCGCTGTCCTCGGCGATCGCGAGCGCTTCGGTCAGGTCGGCCCGGATCCCGCGCAGGCGATAGCGTTCCAGCAACGCGGGGCCGAGCGCAGGGCTGGCCGCGCCACGGAACGCGCTGATCGCGCCGTCGAGATCGGTGGCCGAGCCGGAGTGTTCGTACCGGGCCAGCAGAACCTGACCGACCACAGTGGACACATGGGCGCGTTCGGTCAGCGGGACGACCGCGTGCGCCTCACGGGCGAGCGTGAGGGCCTGGTCCAGGTCGGCTTGGGTGCCGGTGCGTCCGTATCTCCGGAGCAGGGCCTGGGCGAGGTTGCTGAGGTGCTCGTGGTTGGCCTTCGTGGTGGCCACGGCTTCCCAGCCGGTCGCGATCGCCTCGTCCAGGTCGGCCAGCGCGCCGGATCGCTCGAACCGGCCCCGCAACGCGCCCATCAGATGCGCGAGCATCCGGGCCCGGTCGTTGCGTGCGGCGCCCGCGGCCGACCTGATCAAGCCGATGGCCTCGTCGAGGTCGGCGGGTTCGTTGAGCAGCGCGTACCGGCTCATCAACGCGGAGCCCAAGGTGTAGAGGTGCTCGGCTCGCGCGGGGTCGTCCTGGGTGGCGACCTCGACCGCTGCCTGTGCGGTGTCCAGGGCGCTCTGCAAATCCGCGGGCGCACCCGTCGACTCGTACAACACGTGCAGTGCCACCGCGAGATCGCCGAGCGTCGACGCGCTCGGGCGCGCCTCGACTGCGGCCCGTCCGTACCCGATGGACCGATCCAAATCGGACCGATTACGGGCGTGCTCGAACCGAACCCGGAACGACGTGCACAACCCGGACACGGCCCGTACCCACTCGGGATGCCCGTGCGGGAACGCGTCCGCCGCCGTGAGGCCCGCGGCGATGGCCTCATCGAGATCGGCCGGGTCGCCGCTGGACTCGAAGCGTGTCAGCAAAGCGGTGCTCAGGTTGGACAACAGCGCGGGCTGGCTGACCGCCGACCGGATCAGCGAGATCGCCTCGTCCAGATCCGGCTTGCTGCCCGACAGCTTGTACCGGCTGTACAGCGCGAGCCCAAGGACAGTGAGGCAGAGCGTCCGGCCGGGTTCGCCGCCCGCCATGCCACGCCGCGCGATCCCGATGGCCTCGGCGAGATCCTCGCGGCGTTGGCTGCGGCCGAACCGCAACCACAGGGACATCCCGAGGTTGTGCCGGTACGCGCTGAGGTTGGGATCCCCGCCGGACGCGGTCTCCAAGGCGTGGCGGCTCGTGGCGATCGCGTGCTCGAGATCCTCGGTCGTACCGGCACGCTCGAACCGCAACCGCAGGGCGAGACTGAGATTGTGCAGGTACACGGGCCGGTCGAGGTCGTCGTGCGAGACCGAATCCGCGACCTGACGGCAAAGGTCGACCGCGGCATCGACCACGTCGAGGTCGGTACTGCCCTGTGCTTGACTGCTTTGGGCTTGATCAAGATAGCTCAGGGCCTGCTCGACATGACTCGCCACCACAGGTGCAAAAGGTACCTATAAAGGAGTCGAATCCGGTGTCAGGGGAGCCCTCCGGCGTGGTGCCCAAGCCGTGTCCACCTTTCCAGCACGCCGTGTCCTCCTTTCCGGCACACCGTGTCCACCACTCCGGCACCTCGAAATTCCCGCGCCCGCGCCGGTTCGGCGTTCACCGGCGTCGGTGGCCCTCGGGGTCCCGACTCGCGGCGATGTCGATGACCTTGCGCAACAGGTCCGACAACGCGGCGTCCGGCCGGTTGACGTATGAGTTCACGATCCCGGACTCGGCGGTGGCGGCGACCACGTGCCATCCGCCGTCGGTCGCTTCGAACTCCGCTTCGAACATCCCTTCACCCAGCCAACTGCGGTGGGCGAACAGTCGGCGGCCGACGGCATAGGTGGCCCAGCGGTAGTCCATGCCGGTGGGGTACATGCCACGCCGCATGGTGTTTCACTGCTCGTCGGAGCTGGTGCCCTCGGGCGGTGGGATGTCGCGCGGAGAGATGATCGGCTTCAGGCGGCGCCGGTAGATGTTCTCGTCGATCTGCATGTGTCCGTCCTCTGCTCCGTGTTCCCCTTGAAGTCTGGTGGTCTCCAGGTACTCGTCCGTTGCGGCCGACCTGATCTCTGTCGGAAGTGCCCGGAGTCGGGCTTGGGTCGGGTGCTTCTTGGCGTCCGAGCATCTGTTCCATCACGGGGTGAACAAAGGGTTCAACTCCGTGTTACTTCGCGCTAGACTCGCTCCACTTTTGTCGGAGCTGAGCAAAAGGTAGCCCGAGGTATTGGTACTTTTGGCGGATTGCGATACAAGTACCCCAGAATCCAGGGTTACGTGTGAGCTAGGGCACCTTAGTTCGGCTAGTTACCCAACGAAGTGGAGCTGGTGTGCCGGTCATGCCGGAGCAGCCGACCGACCGCGCCGCATTGCGCAGGGCAAACCTCGCGTGGGTCATCCGCATGCTCAGAGAGCAGGGTGGCCTGAGCAGGGCGCAGTTGGCGGTTTTGTCTGGGCTGAGCAAGGCGACCGTGTCCACGTTGGTAGCCGAGTTGACCTCCAGAAGGCTTGTCCGGGCGGGCGGGGTCGCCGCGGGCGGGCAAGGCAGGCCCGGCCAGATCGTCGAATTGGACACGGACGGTGTTCGCGGCGTCGGCCTCGAGGTCGGGGTCGACCACATCGCCGCGACGTCCGTGGACACCGCGGGCAACGTCGTCGCCGACCGGCAGATTCACTTCGACGTCCTGTCCGCTGGTGTCGAGCGGACCATCGACAAGCTCGCCGAGGTCGCGGGCAAGGAACTCGCCGACGTCGTGGGCGCGTATCCGGCAGGCATCACCGTGTCGGTGCCTGGCCTGGTGGACACCGGCCGCGGCGTCGTCCGGCTTGCCCCGAGGATGCGGTGGCGTGAGGTGCCGTTGGCAGACGGCCTCGCCGGGCGGCTCGGCTTCCCGCTCGACCGTATCTCCGTCGACAACGACGCGAACTTATCCGCCACCGCCGAATTCGAGGCCGGTGGCATGCGTGGAACCGCCGACCTCGTCTACATCACGGGCGACTTCGGCATCGGCGCGGGCGTGATCGCGGGCAGTCGCCTGGTTCGCGGCTCCATCGGTTACGCGGGCGAAGTCGGCCATATGTCGATGGACCCGATGGGACCCCAGTGCTCGTGCGGCCGGCGCGGCTGCTGGGAGACCCAGGTCGGGCTGGCCGCCTTGTTCCACGCGCTGACCGCACCCGGTGATCCGGTGTCGGATCCCAACCGGCCGATCGAGGAACGGATGGCCCTCATCCGGTCCCGGGCCGAGCACGGCGATCAGCGCACGCTCGGCGCCCTGCACCAGATCGGCGCCGCACTCGGCGTCGGAGTGTCCATTGTGGTCAACGTGCTGAGCCCGGCCGTCGTGGTACTCGGCGGCTACTTCGCGGCTCTGCCGGACTGGCTGATCGAACCCGCCCGGATCGAGGTGGCCGCCCGCGCGGTCGTGGCCGAGGCCGCGACCGTCCGCGTGGTCGGCTCGGAACTGGGTTTCACCGCCGCACGGACCGGCGGTGCGTTGGCCGCGTTGAGCCGGGTCTTCGAGGATCCGACTCAAGTACCGGAACGAAGTGAAAAGACGGAGGCACCCGCTTGACCGCCGAAGCGAGTACAGCGCTGTTGCAGATGACCGGGATCGTCAAGACGTTCCCGGGAGTTCGTGCGCTCGACGGCGTCGACCTGACGGTTCGCGCCGGGGAGGTGCACTGCCTGCTCGGCCAGAACGGCGCGGGCAAGTCCACCCTGATCAAGGTGCTGGCCGGGGCGCACCAGCCGGACGAGGGCGAGATCCACTGGCAGGGCGAGAAGACGACGCTGAGCACACCGGTCGCCGCGCTGCGGATGGGTGTCGCGACCATGTACCAGGAACTGGACCTCATTCCCGGGCTTTCCGTCGCCGACAACATCTTCCTCGGCCACGAACGCGCCAGCTACGGCTTCACCCGTGACCGGCAGGCCCGCAAGGAGGCCACCGCGCTGCTCAAGCGCCTCGGCCACCCGGAGATCCCGCCGGACCGCGAGGTCGGCGACCTGTCCGCGGCCGGGCAGCAGCTCGTGTCGATGGCACGGGCGCTGGCGCACGACGCCAAGCTGATCGTGATGGACGAGCCGACCGCCGCGTTGGCCGCCGACGAGGTCACCAACCTGTTCCGGGTCGTGGCCGACCTGACCGCGGAGGGTGTCGCGGTCGTCTACATCTCGCACCGCCTGGAGGAGATCCGCGAGATCGGCCACCGCGTCACGGTTCTCAAGGACGGCAAGACCGTGGCACGCGACCTTCCCGCGGACACCCCGACCTCCGATCTGGTCGCGTTGATGTCCGGCAAGCGCGTCGAAACGGTCTACCCGAACCGTGAAGAGTCTACAGTGGACGCTTCACGGGAGGTTCTCAAGGTCGAGAAGCTCGGCCGGAACGACGAGTTCGCGGACGTCAACTTCACCGTGCACGCCGGGGAAATCCTCGGGATCGCGGGTCTGGTCGGCGCCGGCCGCAGTGAGATCCTCGAGACCATCTTCGGTGCACGCAAAGCCGATGAGGGCACGGTTTACGTCAACGGCAAGAAACTCCGCAACGGCGACGTACGGGCCGCGGTCGACGCGGGCGTCGGCCTGGCGCCGGAAGAGCGCAAGAGCCAGGCGCTGCTGATGGACATGACGGTCGCGCAGAACGTGACCCTGGCGAGCATGCGTTCCTACAGCAGCTTCGGGTTTACCGACCGGGCCAAGGAACTCAGGGACTCCAGGACGAAGCTGGAGGACCTGGACCTGCGCCCGGCCGACCCGCGCCGCCACATCAGCACGCTGTCGGGTGGCAACCAGCAGAAAGCCGTTGTCGCACGGTGGCTTGTGCACGGCTGCCGGGTGCTGCTGCTGGACGAACCGACCCGAGGCGTCGACGTGGGCGCACGGGCGGAGCTGTACCGGTTGATCCGGGAACTGGCCGCGGATGGCGTCGCGCTGGTGCTGGTCTCCAGCGAGATGCCCGAGGTGCTCGGTCTGGCCGACCGGGTGCTGGTGCTGCGCGATGGACGGGTGATCCATGAGGCGCCCGCCGACGAGCTGACCGAGGCGGACGTGTTGGACATGGTGATGGAGGGAAGTGCGGCGTGACCCAGTTGGAACCCGCGGCGAAGCGGGACACCGATGTGCCGGAGCCGCCGGCACCGCGAGCCAAGCGGGGGTTCCCGGTGGACCTCCGGCTGGCCAGCCTGTTCGGTGTGCTGGTGCTGTTGATCCTGATCGGCTGGATCACCAGCCCGGACAACTTCCTCACCGGCAGCAACCTCGACACGATCCTGCGACTCGCGGCGCCGTCCGGTGTGGTCGCGGTCGGCATGACGTTCGTGATCATCTCCGGCGGCATCGACCTGTCGGTCGGGTCGGTGGTCGGCCTGGCCAGCGTCTGGATGACCACGCTGGCCACCCAGTCGTACGGCCCGTTCATCATGGTGATCACCGGTCTGCTGGTCGGTCTGGGTGCCGGTCTGGTCAACGGCCTGCTGATCGCGTACGGCCGGATGGTCGCGTTCATCGCGACCCTGGCGATGTACATCTCGGCCAGGGGGCTAGCCGAATACCTGAGCAACAAGCAGACGCAGGTCGTGCGCGACCAGGACTTCCTCACGTTCTTCCGCGGTGAGTTCATCGGTGTGCCGACCCTGGTCTGGATTCTCTTGATCGTGGTCACGGCAGGCTGGGTGCTGCTCAACCGCACCACGTTCGGCCGCCGTACGTTCGCCGTCGGCGGCAACCCCGAGGCGACGCGCCTGGCGGGCATCAACGTCAAGCGCCACACCGCGATGGTGTACGGCCTCGCCGGTCTGCTGGCCGGCGTCACCGCGGTCATGCTGGCCGCACGCACCACGGCCGGTTCGTCGACCAACGGCATGTTCTACGAACTGGACGCGATCGCCGCGGTGGTCATCGGTGGCACAGCACTCACCGGCGGCCGCGGAACGATGGTCGGCACCCTGATCGGCGTGCTGATCTTCACGCTGATCACCAACATCTTCGTGCAGAACAACCTGCCGACAGAAGTTCAGAACATCGCGAAGGGCGCGATCATCGTCATCGCCGTTCTGCTGCAGTTCCGCACCAACCGGGCCCGCTCCAACACCTAATTTCACATCGTGAGTGTTTTGGCCGGTTCTAACCGGCCAAAACACTCACAAGCCACAACCAGGAGATCAAAGATGACCGACCTGCCTTCCTCCCTCGCCCGACGCGGGTTCCTCATCGGTGGAGCAGCCGTGGGAGCGGGTGCGTTGCTGTCCGCGTGCACGTCCAACGAGCCGCCGGCCGCGCAGAGCCCCAACGGTGGCGCGAACGTCGCCGCCGGACAGGGCACGAACGCCCAGCCAGGAAAGATGGTGACCATCGGGTTCTCGGCACCTGCCGCCGACCACGGCTGGATCGCCGCGATCACCAAGAACGCCAAGGCGCAGGCCGACAAGTTCAAGTCCGACGTCACGCTCAAGGCCACCGAGGGCACCAACGACTCGAGCCAGCAGATCGCACAGGTCGAGACGCTGATCAACCAGAAGGTCGACGTGCTGGTGATCCTGCCGATGGACGGCAAGCAGCTCACCTCGGTCGGCCAGGCCGCGATGGACGCGGGCATCCCGGTGATCAATCTCGACCGGATCTTCGACACGCCGCTGGCGTACCGCACATGGATCGGCGGCGACAACTACCGGATGGGTGTCAACGCGGGCAACTACATCGCCGCGGAGATGAAGAAGAAGGGCATCGCGAGCCCGGTCATCGGCGAGATCGCCGGTATCGACTCGCTGCCGCTGACCCAGGAGCGCAGCCGGGGCTTCAAGGACGCCTTGGCCAAGGCCGGTTTCCGGGTCGGCCCGCGCCAGGCCGCCGAGTTCACCGTGGAAACCGGTGAGCGTGCGACGGCGAACCTGCTGCAGGCGGCGCCGAAGCTGGACGCGTTGTGGAACCACGACGATGACCAGGGCATCGGCGTGATGGCGGCGATCAGCGCGGCCAACCGCAAGGAATTCATCATGGTCGGCGGCGCCGGCTCGAAGAACATGATCGACAAGATCAAGGCGGACACCGACGTCATCAAGGCCACGGTGCTCTACAGCCCGTCGATGTCGTCTTCGGCGATCGCGCTGGCCCGCCTGCTCGGCCAGACCAAGGGCATGGGCGACTTGGCCGAGCACGAGATCCCCGCCTCGATCACCACGTACTCCGCCGTGGTGACCAAGGAGAACGCCGACCAGTACGCAGACGTGGCGTTCGACTCCTAGTGCGGGGATCTGGCCAGGGGGTGTGGAAGCTGTTGGGAAGAAAGGGTGATCGATGAGCAACGCAGGCGACGGGACTATCGGCGTCGGCATGGTGGGCCACGCCTTCATGGGGAGGGTCCACTCGCAAGCCTGGCGCACCGTGCACCACTTCTTCGATGTGCCGCAGGCGCCGCGGCTGGCCGTGCTGGGCGGGCGTGACCTCGACCGGACCAAGGCCGCGGCGGCCAAGCTCGGCTGGGACTCGGTGGAGACCGACTGGCGTGCGCTGATCGCCAGGGACGACGTGCAGATCGTGGACATCTGCACGCCGGGCGACTCGCACAAGGACATCGCGCTGGCCGCCTTGGCGGCGGGCAAGCACGTCCTGTGCGAGAAGCCGTTGGCCAACTCGGTCGAGGAGGCCGAGGAGATGGCCGAGGCCGCTGCCGCCGCCTCGGCCAAGGGCCAGCGTTCGATGGTGGCGTTCAACTACCGCCGGGTGCCGGCGATCGCGGTGGCACGTCAGATGGTCGCCGAGGGCAGGCTGGGCAAGATCCGGCACGTCCGCGCGCAGTACCTGCAGGACTGGTTGTCCGATCCGAACACGCCGATGGCATGGCGGTTGCGTAAGGAAGAGGCGGGATCCGGTTCGCTGGGCGACATCGGTGCGCACATCATCGACGCGACCCAGTTCGTCCTCGGCGAGCAACTGACCGGTGTGTCCGCGTTGACCGAGACGTTCGTCCACAAGCGACCGATCGCGGGCGACGCGGACGGCAGGCTCGACGACGTCACGGTGGACGACGCCGCGCTGTTCATCGGGAAGTTCGCCTCGGGCGCGATGGCCTCCTACGAGGCGACCAGGTTCGCGTTGGGGCGCAAGAACTCCATGCGCCTGGAGGTCAACGGTGAGAAGGGCAGTCTGGCGTTCGACTTCGAGTCGATGAACGAACTGTCGTACTTCGACGGTGAGGACGCCGACGAGACGGCGGGTTTCCGGCGTGTCCTGATCACCGAGGCGACCCATCCGTACGTCGGTGTCTGGTGGCCACCCGGCCACATCATCGGTTATGAACACACCTTCACCCATGAGGTGTTCGATTTTCTCACCGCGATCCAGAACGGCACCGATCCGGCGCCGAGCTTCGCCGACGGACTGCAGGTCCAGAAGGTGCTCGGTGCGGTGGAAGCCAGTGCGGGCAACGACTCCCGGTGGACACCAGTCTCCTGACCACAGAGTCGTAGGTGACGGACGACACATGAACGACGCTGCCCGCAAGGGGTGCAGCCCGAACGGGCAGCGTCGCCGCTCACGCCGAAAGGAGGACGAGTCCTTCCCTTCCCAACGGTCACCCAACCGCTGCGAGCAAGGAGAACCTACCAGTGCGACCGATCAATCGCGCGGGAATCAACAGACGCTTAACATGGCGCGCGGGCGCCGCCGCTCTTGCTCTGGCGACCGGTATGAGCATGGCCAGCGCCATGCCCGCCGCCGCTCACCCGGATCAGCCTCACGTTCTTGTCTTCTCCAAGACGGCGGGATTCCGCCACGACTCGATCCCCGACGGTATCGCCGCGATCCAGCAACTGGGGCAGCAGAACAACTTCGAGGTGTTCCCGACGGAGGACGCGGGCGCGTTCACCGACGAGAACCTGAGCCAGTACGCCGCCGTGGTGTGGCTTTCCACCACGGGTGACGTGCTCAACGCCGAACAGCAGTCGGCATTCGAACGCTACGTCAACGGTGGCGGCGGGTATGTGGGCGTGCACGCCGCGTCAGACACTGAATACGACTGGCCGTGGTACGGCAAGCTTGTCGGGGCGTACTTCAAGTCGCACCCGCACAACCAGAACGCGACCGTCAAGATCGAGGACTCCACGCACCCGTCGACCGCGGGCATTCCGGCGTCGTGGCAGCGTTTCGACGAGTGGTACAACTACCGGACCAACCCGCGCAAGGACGTCCGCGTACTGGCCACTTTGGACGAATCGACGTACGACCCCGGCGCGGACAAAATGGGTGACCACCCGATCGCTTGGTGTCACGGGCAGGAGCGCGGCCGCTCCTGGTACACCGGTGGCGGGCACACCAAGGAGTCGTACGGCGAAGAGAACTTCCGCAAGCACTTGCTTGGCGGAATCAAGTACGCCACCGGCGTGGCGGAAGGCGACTGCTCGCCGTCCCAGGCGCCGGTCGACGCCGACTTCGACGTGATCACGCTGGCCAAGGGCAAGGAGAAGACCGGCGAGCCGATGGCGCTGTCGGTGCTGCCGGACCGCCGCGTGGTGCACACCTCGCGTGACGGCACGGTCTGGCTGACCACTCCGGACGCGACCACGAAGCAAGCGGGCAAGATCCCGGTGTACAACCACGACGAGGACGGTCTGCAAGGCGTGGCCGCGGACCCGGACTTCGCCAACAACAAGTGGCTGTACTTCTTCTACGCGCCACCGCTGAACACCCCGGTGGACGATCCCGCGACGCCGGACGTCAACGAGGGTGACGCGCCGGTCAACGGGACCCCCGCGGACTTCGCGCCGTTCAACGGCCACAACCAGTTGTCACGGTTCAAGCTTGCCGACGACGGCACCCTGGATCTGGCCTCAGAGCAGAAGATCCTGCAGATCCCGGCGCAGCGCGGGCTGTGCTGCCACGTCGGTGGCGAGATCGACTTCGACGCTGCCGGCAACCTGTTGATGAGCACGGGCGATGACAGCAACCCGTTCTCTTCGGACGGTTACACGCCGATCGATGAGCGCTCGAACCGCAACCCGGGCTACGACGCCCAACGCACCTCGGCGAACACCAACGACCTGCGCGGCAAGTTGTTGCGTATCAAGGTGAACGCGGACGGCTCGTACTCCATCCCGGAAGGGAACCTGTTCGCGCCGGGCACGGAGAAGACCCGTCCGGAGATCTACGCGATGGGCTTCCGTAACCCGTTCCGGTTCGCTGTGGACAAGAAGACCGGCTGGGTCTACCTCGGTGACTACGGTCCGGACGCCGGTTCGGCGAACCCGTTGCGCGGTCCAGGTGGGACGGTCGAGTTCAACCTGATCAAGGGCCCGGGCAACTACGGGTGGCCGTACTGCGTCGGTGACAACCAGCCGTTCATCGACTACAACTTCGAGACCGGCCAGTCGGGTCAGGCATTCAACTGTGCCACACCGAAGAACGAGAGCCCGAACAACACCGGTCTGGTGGATCTGCCGCCGGTGCAGCCCGCCTGGATTCCTTACGACGGCGGTTCGGTGCCCGAGTTCGGAACCGGTGGCGAGTCGCCGATGGGCGGCCCGGTTTACCGTTACGACGCGAACAACCCGTCGCCGACGAAGTTCCCGCAGTACTTCGACGGCAAGAACTTCGCGTACGAGTGGGATCGCGGCTGGATCAAGGAGATCACAGTCGGCGCGAACGGTGAACGCGGCCCGATCAAGCCGTTCATGGACTCCATGACGTTGTCACGGCCGATGAACATCGAGTTCGGCCCGGACGGTTCGCTGTACGTGCTCGACTACGGCACCGGGTACTTCGGCGGTTCGCCGGAGTCGGCGGTGTACCGGATCGACTACACCAAGGGCACCCGGACACCGGTGGTGAAACTGGCCGCCGACAAGACATCCGGCCCCGCCCCGCTGACGGTGAACTTCGACCCGGCGGGTACGAACGACCCCGACGGCCAGCCGATCACGTACGCGTGGGACTTCCAGAACGACGGTGTCGTGGACTCGACCTCGTCGAGTGCGGTGACCCACACGTACACCACCGAGGGCCAGTTCATCGCCAAACTTTCGGTGACGGACTCGACCGGATTGGTCGGTTCAGCGAACCTGATCATCACTGTCGGCAACACCGCGCCGACCGTGACCGTCCAAACGCCACTCAATGGTGGGTTCTTCTCCTTCGGTGACAAGGTTCCGTTCAAGGCCGTGATCACCGATCCGGAGGACGGCACGATCGACTGCAGCAAGGTGATCGTGCGTTACCTGCTCGGGCACGACAACCACGCGCACGAGCTGAGCCAGACCGCCGGCTGCGAGGGCGTGATCGACACACCCGCCGAGGGCGGCCATGGTGACGACACCAACATCTTCGGTGTCATCAACGTGGAGTACACCGACAAGGGCAAGGGTTCCGTGCCGCCGCTGACCGGCGAGGGCGAGAACATCATGCAGCCCAAGCACAAGCAGGCCGAGTTCTTCTCCAGCATGAACGGCGTCCAGGTGGTCAACCAGGGTGAGGCCAGCGGTGGCAGGCGGGTCGGCTACATCGACGCAGGCGACTGGATCTCCTTCGATCCGACCAACCTGAGCGGCATCACCGGGCTGGGGATGCGGGTGTCATCGGGAGGCGCCGGTGGCACGATCGAGGTCCGGTCCGGCGCGCCGGACGGCCAGGTGCTGCAGACGTTCCCGGTCAGCAACACCGGCGGCTGGGACACCTACGTGGACCTGCCCGCCAAGCCGATCCCGGATCCCGGTGGCACCAAGCCGTTGTACCTGGTGTTCCAGGGCACGGGTACCGGTGGACTGTTCGATGTGGACGTTCTGCGGTTCGAGGGACACGGTGTGGCACAGCCGCCCGCGTGCCAGCCGACCCAGCCGGAAGCCGGATACCGCAGCCTGTACGACGGCACCGCGGCCAGCCTGACCAAGTGGAAGCAGTCCGGTCCGGGCCGCTTCGCCCAGCAGGCCGACTGCACGATCCTGTCCGAGGGCGGGATGGGCCTGCTGTCGTTCAACGAGGAGTTCAACGCCTACAGCCTGAAGCTGGACTGGAAGGTCGCGGGCGACGACAACTCGGGCATCTTCGTCGGCTACCCGGACCCGGGCAACGACCCGTGGGTCGCGGTCAACCAGGGTTACGAGATCCAGATCGACGCCACCGACGCGCAGGACCGGACCACGGGTGCGATCTACTCGTTCCAGTCGGCCGACATCGCCAAGCGGGATGCCGCGCTGAAGCCGCCGGGGCAGTGGAACGCGTACGAGATCATCGTGCGCGGCCAGACGATCCAGGTGTTCCTCAACGGGGTGCTGATCAACGACTTCGTCTCCACCGACCCGAACCGTGATCTCACGCAGGGCTTCATCGGCCTGCAGAACCACGGCAACGGCGACGACGTGTCGTTCCGCAACGTCCGGATCAAGGAGCTGGAGACCACACCGCCGGTGACGGTCGCCAACTTCGCCAACCCGGGCGGGTGGCACCCCGGTCAGGTGCCGGTCGAGTTGGTCGCGACCGACGAGGGGTCGGGCGTGGCGCGTACCGAGTACAAGCTCGACAACGGGCCGTGGACCCCCTATTCACAACCCCTGATTGTCACCGGGGACGGACAGCACACGCTGCTGTACCGCTCGGTCGACAAGGACGGCAACGTGGAGCCGGACAAGGCCGCGACGATCCTGATCGACGCGTCCAAGCCGACTCTGCTCGTGTCGGGCGTCGCCAACGGCCACGTCTACGGGGACGCCACGGATGTCGTTGTCAAGTGGCATGCCGAAGATGCAACTTCCGGCATCGCTTCGGTCACCGGCGTGCTGAATTCGACGCCGATCCAGTCTGGCCAGGTCACGTCGCTGTACCAGCTGCCGCTGGGTGTGCACAACCTCTCAGTGACAGCGCTTGACAAGGCGGGCAACCGGACGGAGCAGAGGCTCACGTTCGCGACGACCACCTCGTTGCGCGACATCGACCAGCTGATCACGCGGTTCAGGGCGACCAACCGGTTGTCGCTGTCGGCGTTCGTCAGCCTGTCGGGTCAGCTCGCCAAGGCCCGCAAGGCCGAAGCGGCAGGCGACGACGCCAAGGCTGTCAAGCAGTTGCGAAAGTTCGTGGTACTCGCGAATGATCCGGCTAAGGTCACCGATCCGGACGTCCGGTCCACCCTGGTCAGGGACGCCCAAGCGGTGATCGCCTCGCTCGAGGGCGGCCCTGCCCTTGTCCGGGCGAGCACCGGAAGTTGAGCACGGCCGAGGTGTTCTTTAAGACGCGGGAGCACCTCGGCCGTTCGCGGGAATGGGGATGAAGCCAATGCGGCAACGATGCGGACTCTGGCTGATGGGCGGTCGCGGCTCGGTCGCGACGACCGCGATCACCGGTCTGCTCGCTTTGCGGGCCGGGCTGGTCCGGCCGGTCGGATGTGTCACCGAACGGCTGGAGATGGATCATTCGGTACTGCCGACGTGGGACGAGATCATCGTCGGCGGGCACGACATCGTCTCGATACCGCTGGACAAGCGAGCGGAACACCTTGCCGAGTCCGGCCTCATCCCACATTCGGTGTTCACCGCCGTGGCCTCCGGGCTGCGTGCGGTGGACGCCGAACTGCGGTGCGGGTACCACCCCGTGTCGCACACCGGTTCGCTGGCCGACGCGGCCGCCAGGCTGGCGTCGGACATCACCGAGTTCCGTGACCGGCACGACCTGGCCAGGGTGATCGTCGTCAACGTGACGTCGACCGAGCCACCCGTCCCGGAACTGCCGGAACACCTGGACATCGACCTGCTCACCGAGTCGCTGAACGATCCACAACGGACAGTCCTGCCGCCAAGCTCGGTCGGTGCGTATGCCGCCCTGACGGCAGGATGTCCGTATGTGGACTTCACCCCCTCGCCCGGGATCAAGATGCCGGCGTTGACCGAGCTGGCACGCAGGCAGGGCCTGCCTTATGCCGGCGCGGACGGCAAGACGGGGGAGACCCTGCTGCGGACGGTGCTCGCGCCGATGTTCGTCGCTCGTGCGCTGAACGTCCGTTCCTGGGCGGGCACCAACCTGCTCGGCGGCGGCGACGGCGCCAACCTGGCCGATCCCGAGCAGGCCAAGGGCAAGCTCGAATCCAAGGCACGCGGGCTGGCGTCGCTGATCGGTGACGTCACCGCGCCGCTGCACATCGACAACGTGCCCGACCTGGCCGAGCGCAAGATCGCCTGGGACTACGTGTCGTTCGAGGGTTTCCTCGGCGCCAAGATGAGCCTGCAGTTCACTTGGGACGGTTACGACTCCGCGCTGGCCGCGCCGCTCGTGCTCGACCTCACCCGGCTGGTGAGCGCCGCGCACGCGAAGGGCCTGTCCGGCGCGCTGTCCGAGCTGGCGTTCTTCTTCAAGGATCCATTGGGGACGGACGAGCACCGGTTCGCCGAGCAGACCAGGATGCTGGCCGATTGGGCGGCCGGGCTGTGACATCTTTTTCTGGGAAAGCGTATGTCGAGTTGGTGCGGGCACCAGCCGCGCTGTCGGTTCTCGGTGACACGGTCGCAGGCGCGGCCGCGGCCGGGATTCCGTTGCGTGGCAGGCGTCTCGCGCTGCCGTTGGCGTCGGTTGCGTTCTACTGGTCAGGAATGGCGTTGAACGACTGGTCTGACCGGGCGGTCGACGCGGTCGAGCGGCCGGAACGCCCGATTCCGTCCGGCCGGATCTCGCCGAACCAAGCGCTTGCGGTGGCCGGCGGGCTCACTGCCGCTGGTCTGGCGCTTGCTGCGTACGGTAAGTCCTTCAAGGTCGCGTTGCCATTGGCCGGTGCGGTCTGGGCGTACGACCTGGTCTTGAAGTCCACTGTGGCTGGTCCAGCCTCGATGGCTTTGTGTCGCGGACTGGACGTCATGCTGGGTGCTGGCGGGGCTCGTTCTGCTTTGCCCGCGGCGACTGTCATGGCAGGGCACACGTTGGGGCTCACCGCTTTGTCGCGCGGGGAGGTCCATGGCGCCGATGACATCGTTGCCAAGGCCGCTTTGACCACGACTGTCGCCGCCACTGCCGCTGCGGTGACCGGGAAAGCGGCGTCGTGGAAGCACCGCCTTGGGGCGTTGGCGTTCGGCGGGATGTACGCGGCGAACGTCGGCTCGGCCCAGTTGGCGGCCACTCGTGATCCATCCGGCCCGGTCGTCCGGAAGGCGACCATGGCCGGAATCCACGGCATGGTCCCGCTCCAGGCGGCTCTGGCGGCTCGGCGCGGATCCCTGCTCGGTGCCGGGCTGATCTCCGCCGCGCTGCCGTTGGCTCGCCGTCTGGCCAAGAAGGTGAGCCCGACATAATGTTCTCCCTTGGCTACGGCACCAACGGGTTTTCCAACCATCGGCTGGAGGATGCGCTGCGCATCATCGCAGACATCGGTTACCGGTCGGTGGCGTTGACCTTGGATCACCACCACTTGGACCCGTTCGACCCCGACGTGTCCAAAAAGGCCGGTCAGCTGGGCAGTCTGCTGGCGTCGAACGGTATTTCGGTCGTGATCGAGACCGGTGCTCGGTATCTGCTCGACCCGAACCGCAAACACCACCCGACCCTGGTGTCGTCGGACACCGATGTGCGGATCGACTTCTTGCACCGGGCGATCCGCATCGCCCAGGACATGGGTGCGGAGGCGGTGTCGTACTGGTCGGGCATCAAGCCGTCCGATGTGGACGACAAGACCGCGCACCAGCGGATGCTCAGCGGTGTCGAGAAAGTGCTCGTCGAGGCCGACCGAAGGCAGGTCAAGATCGGCCTGGAACCTGAGCCGGGCATGTACATCCAGCATCTCGCGCAGGCGTTGGCGCTGCGTGAGGAACTCGGCAACCCGGAGATGTTCGGCATCACCCTCGATGTCGGGCATTGCATCGCGGTCGAGCCGATGAACGCGGCCGAGTGCATCCGGCAGGCCGGTGGACTGCTGGTCAACGTCCAGCTCGACGACATGCGGCCAGGCGTGCACGAACATCTCGAGTTCGGCGAGGGCGAGCTCGATCTGGTCGGCACCCTGGCCGCGTTGGCCGAGGTCGGTTACGAGGGCGTCGCCGCGGTGGAACTGCCCCGGCACAGCCATGCCGCGCCTGAGGTCGCGCGCCGGGTGTGGACGGCCCTGACCTCGGCCCTGAGCGCGGCCATGCCACCTTTCAACTGGGATTGGGTTGGACACATGGATCACCCCTGGTTGGTGGACGCCGAACGGCGGGTCCGGTCCGAACCGGCCGCCATCCGCGCCCTTTTCCCCGCTGTCGGCCGGAAAGTGGGCCGTGACCCACTGCGGCCCGAGTCCGATCCACAGGGCCTTGTCCATGGCACTGTGGACGATCTGGCCCGTACGCGTCTGCTGGCCGCGCTGGCCGAAGTCCTGTCCCCGGAGGAGCTGACCGAGGAGATTACCGAGCTCTATCGCTACGGGGACGACGGCGAACGCCGTGGCGTGCTGCGTGGGTTGCCCGCGCTGCCGCCACAAGCGGTCAAGGTGGGCCTTGAGCTCGTGCAGGACGCGTTGCGTACCAACGACATCCGTCTGGTCGCGGCGGCGCTCGGCTCGTTCGCCGGTAAGCACCTCGACCCGCATTCCTGGCGGCACGGCGTGTTGAAGTGCCTTTTCGTCGGTGTTCCGCTGGCCGCCGTCGCGGATCTGGAACGCCGTACCGACCCCGAGTTGCTTCGCATGATCGCCGACTACGCCGACGAGCGCAGGGCGGCGGGCCGCGAAGTCCCTGCCGACGCAGTACGCCTGCTGGAGGTCAACTGATGCGTATCTTCGACCCGCACATCCACATGACCTCGCGGACCACCGACGACTACGAGGCGATGTTCGCCGCCGGGGTCCGGGCTCTGGTCGAACCGGCCTTCTGGCTCGGCCAGCCACGCACCACGGTCGGGTCCTTCAAGGACTACTTCGACGCGTTGATCGGCTGGGAGAGGTTCCGGGCGGCCCAGTTCGGCATCCGGCACCACTGCACGATCGCGTTGAACCCCAAGGAAGCCAACGATCCCCGGTGCACGCCGGTGCTCGACATCCTGCCGAGGTATCTGGCCAAGGACGGCGTTGTCGCGGTCGGCGAGGTCGGCTACGACTCGATGACGCCGGAAGAGGACTCGGCTTTCGCGCGTCAGCTGGAAATGGCGATCGACCACGAACTGCCCGCACTGGTGCACACCCCGCACCGGGACAAGCTCGCGGGCACACGCCGGACGTTGGACGTCGTCGCGGAGTCCAAGATCGCTCCCGAGTTCGTCGCGGTGGATCACCTGAACGAGATGACCGTCAAGCTGGTGAAGGATTCCGGGTGCTGGATGGGTTTCTCCATCTACCCGGACACCAAGATGGACGAAGACCGGATGGTCGCGATCCTCAAGGAGTACGGCACCGACAAGGTGCTCGTGAACTCCGCCGCCGACTGGGGCCGCTCGGATCCGTTGAAGACGTTCAAGACCGCTGAGGCGATGCTGTCCGCCGGCTTCACCGAGGCCGATGTGGACAAGGTGCTCTGGCAGAACCCGGTCGACTTCTACGGTCAGAGCGGCAGGCTCGTGCTGGACGAGCTGCCCGGATTCTCGGCGTCCACCGAGACCTTCGCGGGCAACTCGGTGCTGCGGGGCGGACGCCAGTGACCCGGCTCTGCTACTGCACGAACGTGCACCCGGCGGAGGATCTCGACGGGATCCTCCGTCAGCTGGACGCCTACGCGGTGCCAGTGCGGGAGAAGCTCGGCGTGCCCCGGCTGGGATTGGGCCTGTGGCTGGCGGCCGAAGTGGCCGCCGGTCTGGCGTCTTCGCCGGAAGCGCTGCGCAAGTTCCGCGCTGAGCTGGACGCTCGTGGTCTCGATGTGATCACCATGAACGCGTTCCCCTATGGTGGCTTTCACGCTGACGTCGTGAAGCTGTCGGTGTACGAGCCGCGCTGGACCGACCAGCGACGGCTCAAGTACACAGTGGACTGTGTCAAGGTCCTATCCGAGCTGCTTCCGGACAGTGCCGCGTACGGCAGCATTTCGACGCTTCCGCTTGGCTGGCGCGAACCGTGGACCGCTGCCGACGACAAGGCCGCTCTTGAGTCGTTGACCGAACTGACTCGGACGCTGCGGTCGGCGTCGCGGTTGATCAAGCTTGCAGTCGAACCCGAGCCTGGGTGCGTTTTGGACACAGTGGCCGACACGGTCGCTTGGTTGGCGCCACGGGTGGATTCCGAGTACATCGGACTGTGCCTGGACACCTGTCACCTGGCGGTGTCGTTCGCCGATCCACTGGAGACAGTGCGGTCGATCGAGGACGCCGGGCTGGAGATCGTCAAGGTGCAGGCTTCGGCAGCGTTGCATGTGGACGATCCGCGTGCGGCGCGTGCTGAGCTTCGCGAGTTCGCGGAACCTCGTTACCTGCACCAGGTTCGGGAACTCTCACCGGACGGAACCGTGCTCAAGGCAGACGATCTGCCGGAAGCGCTGGAGACCTTGCCCGGTGAAGGGCCGTGGAGGGTGCACTTCCACGTTCCGCTGCACGCGGCGCCTGAGTCCCCCTTGCGTTCCACGAACGACGTGTTGACCCAGGTACTGAACACAGTGTCCAGTGACCGGACCATCGAAGTCGAAACCTACACATGGCAAGTGCTGCCGGACCGTCATCAGCAAGATCTGGTAGACGGTATAGCAGCGGAGCTGGCCTGGGCAGACGGCCGGCTGAGGTTGGAGGTGCCATGAAGCCGTTGGTCGTCATCGACATCGTCGGGCTGACCCCACGACTGTTGAAACACATGCCGAACGTCTCCCGGATCGCGGAGAAGGGCTGGCAGGCCGAGCTGGGTACGGTGCTGCCCGCGGTCACGTGCAGCGCGCAGTCGACGTTCCTGACCGGCAAGATGCCCGCCGAGCACGGCATCGTCGGCAACGGCTGGTACTTCAGGGAACTCGGTGAGGTGTTCCTGTGGCGGCAGCACAACAAGCTGGTCGGCGGTGAGAAAGTCTGGGAGAGCGCGCGGGCTGCGCACCCGGGTTACCGTGCTGCCAACGTGTGTTGGTGGTACGCCATGGGCGCGACCACTGACCTGACCGTCACGCCACGGCCGATCTACCACGCGGACGGCAGGAAGTCGCCGGACTGCTACACCCGTCCGGTCCGGCTGCACGACGAGCTGACCGATGCGCTGGGCGAGTTCCCGCTCTTCCAGTACTGGGGTCCGACCGCGTCGATCGCGTCGACGAAGTGGATCGTCGGCGCGGCCCGCCGGATCCTGTCCGGGCACAAGCCGGACATGCTGCTGGTGTACATCCCGCACCTGGACTACGACCTGCAGCGGTTCGGCCCGGACTCGCAGGAGGCGATCAACGCCGCCCGTGACGTCGACGCCGAACTGTCGCCTCTGTTGCAGGATGCCGCGAACGCGGATGCGACCGTGGTCGCGTTGAGCGAGTACGGGATCACCAACGCCAGCCGTCCGGTGGACATCAACCGGACACTTCGTGCCGAAGGCCTGCTTGAGGTGTACACACAGGACGGTATGGAGTACCTGGACCCGTGGGTCTCCAGGGCTTTCGCCGTCGCGGACCACCAGGTGGCGCACGTGTACGTGGAGAACTCCGACGATCTGCCGCGCGTCAAGGACTTGCTCGACCGGCTGCCCGGTGTGGACATGGTGCTCGACCGGGTCGAGCAGGCGCGGTACCAGCTTGACCACCCGCGTGCGGGTGACTTGGTGGTCGTCGCCGAGCCGGACGCGTGGTTCACGTACTACTACTGGCTCAACGACGACCGCGCGCCGGACTTCGCCAGGGGAGTGGAGATCCACCGCAAGCCCGGCTACGACCCGGCCGAGCTGTTCTTCAACCCGGCCGACCCGTTGGTGAAAGCCAAGGCGGGGCTGAACCTGGTGAAGAAGAAGGTCGGCCTGCGGTACGCGATGAACGTGGTTCCGTTGGAGGCCAGTATGGTCCGCGGTTCGCACGGCAGGCTGCCGGACTCCCCGCAGGACGGTCCGGTGCTGTTGTGCTCCGACCCTCGTGACCCGGGCCGCGAGAAGCTGGCCGCCACCGAGGTTCACGAACTTCTGCTTGCGTTGCAAGACATCCGGCCGATGGCCGAAGTCCTGAAAGGATAGTCATCCATGAGCCGACCGATCACGCTGTTCACCGGGCAGTGGGCGGACCTGCCGTTCGAGGAGGTGTGCCGGCTCGCCTCGAGCTGGGGGTACGACGGGCTGGAGATCGCGTGCTCCGGCGACCACTTCGAAGTGGACCGGGCGCTGTCCGAACCGGACTACGTGGCGGGCAGGCACAAGATACTGGAGCAGTACGGCCTGAAGACCTGGGCCATCTCCAACCACCTTGTCGGACAGGCGATCTGCGACGACCCGATCGACTTCCGGCACCAGAACATCGTGCCCGCACGGGTCTGGGGCGACGGTGACGCGGAAGGCGTGCGTCAGCGCGCGGCCAAGGAGATGGCCGACACCGCCCGCGCGGCCCGGAAACTGGGCGTGGACACGGTGATCGGGTTCACCGGGTCGAAGATCTGGAAGTACGTGGCGATGTTCCCGCCGGTCGGCCAGGACGTGATCGACGACGGCTACCAGGACTTCGCCGACCGGTGGAACCCGATCCTGGACGTGTTCGACTCCGAAGGCGTGCGGTTCGCGCACGAGGTGCACCCGTCGGAGATCGCGTACGACTACTGGACGACGCGCAAAACCCTTGACGCGGTGGACAACCGGCCGGCGTTCGGGCTGAACTGGGACCCGTCGCACTTCATCTGGCAGGACCTCGACCCGGTCGGGTTCATCCTGGACTTCGCCGACCGGATCTACCACGTGGACTGCAAGGACACCAAGAAGAGGTTCGACGGCCGCAACGGCCGGATGGGCTCGCACCTGGCGTGGGCCGATCCCCGGCGTGGCTGGGACTTCGTGTCCACCGGGCACGGTGACGTGCCGTGGGAGGAGTCTTTCCGCGCGCTGAACGCGATCAAGTACACCGGGCCGATCTCCGTGGAGTGGGAGGACGCGGGGATGGACCGGTTGCGTGGCGCGGAAGAAGCGGTGAAGTTCATCCGCAACCTGGTTTTCGATCCGCCTGCCGCGGCCTTCGACGCGGCGTTCAGTTCGAAGAAGTCCTGAAAGGATCACCATGGCACTGTCTCGTAGGTCCATGCTGCTCGGCGCCGCCGCGACCGGTGTCGCGGCAGTGGCGTTACCCGGAACAGCGGCGGCCGCCGACGCTTCGCGCGGCCGGCTGCGGATTCCGCGTGAGAAGATCAGCATCCAGCTCTACACCCTGCGCTCGATCCTCGAGAAAGACCTGGAAGGCACCCTCTCGGCGCTGGCCGACATCGGCTACCGCCGAGTGGAACTGGCCGGGACGTACGGGCGCAGCGCGGCGGAGTTCAAGTCCATTCTGGACAAGAACCACATCAAGGCGCCGTCGACGCACATCAACATCGGCGACGACCTGAACCAGATCATCGCCAACGCCAAGATCCTCGGCAACCAGAAGCTGGTGCACCCGTACTCGAACTACGGGACGGCGGCCGAGTGGAAGGCCTTCGTGTCACGGCTGGAAGACGCGGGCAAGGTGGCCAGGAAGGCGGGCTTCACCCTCGGCTACCACAACCACGACCACGAATTCCGGCCGGTCGAAGGCCAACGCCCCTGGGACCTGATCACCCGAGGCACCACCCGGCGCAACGTGCACCTGCAGATCGACCTGTTCTGGGCGGTGCACGGCGGCGAGGACCCAGTCCGCCTGGTCTACGAGAACTGCGGCCGCGTCCTGCACTACCACGTCAAAGACCGCACCGCCGACGGCCAAATGGTCGACCCGGGCAAGGGCGTGATCGACTTCGGCAAGATCTTCCGCCGCACCTGGCACGAGCGCATCCAGGAATTCATCGTCGAGCACGACAACCCGGCCGATCCGCTGGTGACCGCCAAGATCGGCTTCGACTACCTGGCCAATCTGCGGTTCTGAGCGCCCAACGCAAACCGCCTGGGCAGCGTCGCCGCCCAGGCGGTTTGCTGTATTTGGGGCCGTAGTGCTGACTTACCGGTCAAGCCATCGGCAGATGCGGAGTCGATCCCTATGCCGGAGCGGGCGCGGCCGACGGCGCCCAGTACGTGCTGCGCAGTGTCGCCCGCCAGATAGGCGACCACGACGGCCGTGGAGTCCGGTTCCTTTCCGCAGCTCGTGCCAAGGATGAGGCAGTTGACGGCGTGTTCGCCGACGCCCCTGCTGAGCGGAAATTCCGACGCGCAGGAACGAACCGGTCAACGCCAGCGACATCTCGATCTTGTCGATGTGGTCGATGCGGTGAACAGACAGTTCCAAACCCGCGATATTGCGCAACACCCTGAGTTGGCGGCGGGCATGGTGACCGGCTTGCCTCCTCCCGACGCCCTGGCCGATCAGTATGGCCAATCGACGTATGGAACTCGCCACCTGACGATTACGCGCACGATCGTCGGGAGGACAGCCCGTTCCGGGCATCGCACAGTGGGGATGGACCCTGCGCTTCTACGGCGCCCACGCAAACCGCCTTGGGAGTGTCACCCCCAAGGCGGTTTACTGTTTTCCCGAAATGGGTGTTACTTACTGGCCATGGCTGGACGCGGTGACACCCTCCTGATGCGTCAGTCGCGCAAGCGGCTTCCGATCTTCTGCGCCATCACTCTCGCGTTGCTTCTTGCCTTCTCCGGCTGCGGTGCGCTCGACGGCTCCGGGTCGTCGAACTCGAGCACGTCCGGTGGGCTGGAGAAGCCATCGATCAAGGTCGGGGTGCTCCCGGTGGTCGACATGGCGCCGTTCTACCAAGCGGCCGACAGCGGCTACTTCACGCAGGAGGGTCTCGACGTCCAGGTAGTGACCGCGCCAAGCGGTCCGAGCGCGATCGAATCCCTGATCGGCGAGGACCTCGACATCGCCGTCTCCAGTTACCCGGGCGCGTTCGCGGCGCAGGCGAAGAAGGCCGCCGACATCAAGATCGTGACCGACCTCTACGCCGCCCGCCCTGGCCATGGTGTGCTGGTCGCCGCCCCGAACGGTGGCATCAGCAGGCCCGAGGACGCCGCGGGCAAGAAGATCGCCGTCACCAGCACGGGCTCGATCTCCGACCTGGCTTTGATGTCGGTGCTCCAGTCCAGGGGCGTGGACGTCGGCACGATCAACTGGGTCCCGATGCCGTTGCCGGACATGGGTCCGGCTTTGCAGCGCGGCAACGTCGACGCTGCGGTCGTCATCGAACCGTTCGTGACCCTGACGCAGAAGTCCATGGGCGCCGTGCCGATCGTCGACATCGCCTCTGGCCCCACCGCCGAACTGCCGATGTCCGGCTTCGCGGCGCTGGCCAAGTGGGTGAGCGCCAACCCGAAGACTGTGGCGGCGTTCCAGCGTGGCCTGGCCAAGGGCATCGCGGACGTGAAGAAAGACCGCAGCGGCAGGCTGGACCCGATCCTGGTCAAGTACGTCAAGATCGACACAGCGATCGCGCCGCAGGTGCACATCGCCGAGTACCCGGAGTCACTGGACGCGGGCCGCCTTCAACGCGTGGCCGACCTGATGAAGCAGTTCAACGTCATCCAGGACAGACTGGACGTTTCGCCGATGCTCGTCCCGCCCCCGGGTGCGAAGTGACGCTCGACATCCCGGGCTGACTACCGTCCTCGCGCGCTCCCGGTGGGAAATGCTCTGAGTTTGCGGAGGATACGGGCCGCGAGCCGTTTTCCGGCCGGGGTGAGGACGAACTTGTCGTTGGAGTCCGGCTTCTGCGCGAGGCCGCGGCATACGATGCCGTGTGTCTCGATCCGGGTGCAGAGCTTCTCCGTGATCGCCTTGAGGGAAACCTCGGTGTACAGCGACGGGTGCGCCTCGTCGGAGAGCTTCTTGTACAGCGCGGTCCGAGCACGCCATGGGACGTACCACGGCACGACGAGGAGTAGTACGGCCGCGAACGTGATGCACGTGGCCATTCCGGCCCGGGCCCACCATGGGGCGTCGTTCCACCATGAAGATGCGAACGGCGTGCCGGGTGCGATGAAGGACAAGCCGATGGCGATGAGGACGTAGATGGTTCCGTAGACCACGGCCCAGCCTGCGGCGGCCGCTGATGGGTCGCGGGTCGCTGGATCTGTCCAGCTGCCGTCGGGATCGCGGTGCCACTTGCGCAGGCCTCGGCCGCCGAAGTAACTCAGCACTGCCGCCAGTGCGACGAACCCTCCGGTCAGGATGAGCAGGACCGGGGCGTTCGAGTCGAAGTAGCCGAGGATTCCGCTCCACCAGATCAGGAAACCGATTCCGGCGACGCCCACCGCCACGAGCGGACCGATCCACGCACCGGACTTCAGCCACGCCGGGAAGCCGTCGATCATCTTGCCCGCGCTGCCCATCGGGGTCAGGCCCGCGCCGGGCAGGCTGCCGAGCAACAACAGCGCCGCGACGAACAAGCCCACGCCTATCAGGCCGGCAAGGCCTTGTCCTGTCGCGTCCGATTTGGACTCCGTCAGTCCGTAGGTCACCAGGGGGACAACGGGTGTGAGCAAAACTAGGCCGTGGAGCAGGCTTCCGGTGCGGACCGCGCTGTAGCCGAAGGCCGCCAGGATTGCCCCGCCGCCGAAGGACGCTGCCGGTGTCTCGGCCCATTCCGGCAAGGCTCCGAAGATCGACAGCACCAGCAGCAGGCCACCGGCCGCCAGGCCGAACTGGCCGAGGAACCGCGCCAGCCTGCCGCCCCGGGTCAGGCCGAACACCATCCAGTACGGCAGCAATGCCATGCCGCGCAACGAACGCGTCACCGGACGGGCCGCCTTGACGCCCAGCTGAGGGCTGTCGGCGAGAGTCACGGCGGTTGCGGCGGCTGTCGCCACCGTGCGGATCATCTGGTCGCTGGCGGCTTCCTCGCCCAGCGGTTCGCGGCCGATGCCCGCACGGTCGAACGCCTCCAAGGCCTTGAGGCCCATGTCGACGGTCTTCGGCGTCAGCGGCTGACCTGCCGGGATGTGCTCCAGTTGATTCAGCAAGCCCGCGTACTGCTTGACGAAACGTTCACCGTTCGACCGGATGTTGGCTCCGTCGACGCCATCCGCGGCGATCGCACGGCGAAGTTCGGGCAGCTCCTCGATGATGATCTGGATGTGCACCGCCCACGCCACCAGATCGGCCAGCGCCACGCATGTCGCGGGTTGTGCCGTGCCTGCCTCCGCGGCCAATGCGTCGGCGAGTTCCCCGATCGCGTCCTCCCGGCACTGCTGGATCCGCGGGTCGGACGGCATGCCGCCGAACAACTGCTTGATCAGGTCGTCGACGACCGCGGTGGCGTCTATGTTGGACAGATTGCCGGAGAGATCAGCCGCGCGCCGGATCCGGGCCGGGTCAAGCATTACGCGGCACAACATGCTCGCCGCGTCCAGCCGGCCCCAGATCCAGTCGTTCGCGCGCCACGATCGCTTCAGGAACCCGGAGAACCGGGACAGCGAGTAGCCGCCTGCCTTGTCATCGGGCGTAATGCTGTAGCGGGCAAAGGAATTCGACGTCTGCAGGCTGATCTGGGCCAGCTCGACCTGCTGCTCCTCGGGTGCTTCCGAGTCGTCCGCGAAGCACGTCGTCGCCACTTCCAGCGCGAGCAGTCGCGACATCCACCGGTAGTCGGAGTCCAGCGACGCGTCCGGGTCGTCCGCGGAAAGCTGCACGAAGTCGCGCCACGCCAGCAGATTCGGCTCGCGGACGACCAGGGTGTCGTCCGAAGCAAGCACTTGGGCGCCTGTACCGAAGGCCGCCGAGATCCGCAGGACGAGGTCGCGCACGCTGGTTCCGTGGGAACCGGTCATGTGCTTGTTGTAGTCGATGAGGCGCTGTTCCCAGCATTCGCCGTCGGGCGAGTCCACCGGTTCGTCTTCCCATGCCTTGTGCATGGTCAGACGCATCCGCCTCAGCTGCGCCCGTGCGCGGTGGACTTCCGCTCGGGCGGCGTGGATCTCGCTGATCGCGGATTCCTTGGGCAGCACCCAGACCAAGCGCTTGAGCATGTCCAAAGCGGACGCCGCGATGCGTTCGCCGGTCGTGATGTCCCACGGCCATCCGGTCTTGCCGAGCTGGGCGACCCCGGCCACCGGCGCGGAAGCGGGCACGTACGGCAAGCAACCGTTGTCCTTCAACCACTTCCGGTGTGCGACCTCGACCGCGTCCCTGATCCGCTCGAACGACCACGCTTCGCCGTTCGGGACGATGTCGGCCTTGCCTCGCGCGATCACCTGACGCTCGGCCAGTTTCCACGCCGCCCGCCGAAGCCGGATGTCCCGGTAGTGCGGGTACAGCATGTCCACAAGCGAGTACAGCTGGCCGGCCACTGGCCCGTCCGATGTGGACAAGCGGGCGAGTAGTGCGTTGCGTCCACCCCGGCGGGCGCCGGCGCCGCGGTTGTACTTCTCGATCTCGTCGACGAAAGTCCGGTTGCTCTGGCTGGATTGCGCTCGCATGATCGACCGGACCGCGCTGATCACGCTGGGCTGCTCGGGCTCCCCGGACACGGGCGACGCGGGCTTGGCGGCGGACGCGTGCGGGAACACCAGCAGCATGACTCGCCGGGTGGGTCCCTCGGCAGGCATCTGGTCGATCGCCTCAAGTGCTTCCTTGGTCGGCGTGTTCACCAACGCGCCGCCGTCGACGACGTGTTGCGAGCCTTCCCACGAGGTGACCTCACGCATTGGTGAGTTCTCGTCGAGCTGGACCAACGACGGCTCG
Organism: Rhodococcus rhodnii; assembly: GCA_000720375.1. GTDB lineage: Bacteria > Actinomycetota > Actinomycetes > Mycobacteriales > Pseudonocardiaceae > Kibdelosporangium. Next base: position 82,260 of record JOAA01000012.1, read on the forward strand.
AACGCGACCGGGAAGGACGCCGACGAGCGCGCCGCGAGGGCGAGCTGGTGCGTCAGGTTCGTGGGCAGTGCGCCGTCGTTGGAGAAGTGGTCACGCTCGTCGTCTCGGTGGAACCGGAAGCTGCCCTGGTGGATGTTCTGCGTCAGCCGCTGACCGAGCGCGTCGGTGGTGGTCTTGGTGATGCCCTTCAGCAACGTCGTGGTGATCCGCAGGTCCATCGGCCGGGTGTGCACGTCGCGCGGCTGGTAGCGCGTCGTCAGCCTGCGCATCGCGTCTTCCAGCCGGGGCAGGAAGAACTCGTCACCCTTCAGCAGCGACACCGGCTCGCCCTTGAACGGCGTGCGCAGCAGCAGATCCATCCGCCCCTGCTCGGCCCACAGCTCACGCAGGCTGTTCAGATCGGCGTGCGGGTTGACCTGCGCCAACGCCAGGGCGGCGCCGTTGATGCCGCCCGCGGACGTCCCGCTGATCACGTCGGCCCGCGCGGTCGCCCCGACCAGGCGCAACAGATCGGAATAGGCACCGGTGGCACGGGTCAGCCGGTCCAGTTCGAGGACCACACCGCCCATCCAGACCGCGAGACTGACACCGCCGTTGAGCACAACGGCGAACCGGACTTCTTCCCACGTGGGGTCGTGTTCATCGGTCATGGCGCGACTCCCCCTCATCCTGGCCACTCGAAAATCGGGCGCACGGACCAAGCGGTTACGCCTTGTCACCCGTTCGTGATGCGCTCACGGGCCTAGCGGCCTTGCGGAGGGGAACCTTACCGAGGCCGATCACTCCGCCCGGTGGCGATGCACCGGCTGGCCCGCCTGCGGCTGAGGGGCCTGATCCGGCTGTTCCGGGTGCTGCGCGGTCCGCTGCTGCTCTTCCATCCGGCTGGCGAACTCGCGCAGTAGCTCATCGAAGATCGGCGTGGACATCGGTCGCGGTTGTGTCACGTCTGCCCCTCCTCTCATCCGGACATACGCGGGCGTCATGTGATCTCACGGTCTCACGCAGTGACGGAACACGACTGGGCGATCCGGGCATGTCGGCGATACGTACCCAAAGTGGTGATCTACGGCTTCATTCGGCTGACGCTGAGTGCCACGGCCGGGGTAGTCGCTGGGTTACTGCTCGGTAGGCAATGATGGGGGCATGGCTGACAACCTCGTATCGCTCCAGGTGAAGCAGTCCGGCCACGTCGCCGAGGTGACGTTGCTCGGACCGGGCAAGGGCAACGCGATGGGCCCGGATTTCTGGCGCGAGCTGCCGATCGTGTTCCGCGAACTGGACGCGGACGCCACCGTCCGGGCGATCGTGCTGACCGGCAGTGGCAAGCACTTCTCCTACGGCCTTGACCTGCCCGCGATGATGGGCAGCTGGGGTGAGCTGCTCGGCGGCGCCCTGGCCGGCCCGCGGACCCGGTTCCTCGACGAGATCCGCAGGCTGCAGGACTCGGTCACGGCCGTGGCGCAGTGCCGCAAGCCGGTGATCGCCGCCGTCTCGGGGTGGTGCATCGGCGGCGGCGTCGACCTGATCTCGGCCGTCGACATCCGGCTGGCCTCGCAGGACGCCAAGTTCAGCGTGCGTGAGGTGAAGGTCGCGATCGTCGCGGACATCGGCAGCCTGCAGCGGCTGCGCGGGATCATCGGGGAAGGTCACCTGCGCGAGCTGGCGTACACCGGCAAGGACATCGACGCCGCCCGTGCCGAGAAGATCGGCCTGGTCAACGACGTGTACGCGGACCAGGACGCCGTGCTGGCCGCGGCGCGTGAACTGGCCACGGACATCGCCAAGAACCCGCCGCTGGTCGTGCAGGGCACCAAGGACGTCCTGGACCACGACCTCGCCCCGCGTGTCGCGGATGGACTGCGGTACGTCTCGGCGTGGAACGCGGCGTTCTTGCCGAGCAAGGACATCGGCGAGGCTGTGCAGGCGTTCCTCGAACGTCGCGATCCCGAGTACACCGGAGAATAATCCCGGAGGTGACCTTCCAGAGCGCGCGTGACTTCCTGCTGGCCCATCGGGACGACTACGACACTGCCTACCGGGAGTTCCGATGGCCCCAGCCCGATGAGTTCAACTGGGCGCTGGACTGGTTCGACGCGCTGCCCGCGGACCAGTTGGGGCTGTGGATCGTCGAAGAGGACGGCGCGGAGCGGGAGTGGACCTTCGGCGAGCTGTCCGAACGGTCCAATCTGGTCGCGAACTGGCTGCGGTCGCTCGGTGTCCGGCGTGGTGACCGGCTGATCCTGATGCTGGGCAACCAGGGTGAGCTGTGGGAGACCATCCTCGCGGCGATGAAGCTCGGTGCGGTGATCATCCCGGCGTCCACGCTGCTCGGGCCGGAAGACCTGCGCGACCGGGTGGACCGCGGCGAGGTCAAACACGTCGTGGCCCGCTCGGCGGACGCCTCGAAGTTCGACGCCGTACCGGGCTCGTACACGCGGATCGCGGTCGGCGAACCCGTCGACGGCTGGCATTCCTACGGCTCGGCCGCGGGTTCACGGGCGTTCGAGCCGGACGGGCCGACGGCCGCGTCGGACACTTTGTTGCTGTACTTCACCTCGGGCACGACGGCCAAGCCGAAGCTGGTGCGGCACACGCACGCCAGCTACCCGATCGGGCATCTATCCACGATGTACTGGATCGGCCTTGAGCCAGGCGACATCCACTTGAACATCTCGTCACCGGGGTGGGCGAAACACGCGTGGAGCAACGTGTTCGCGCCGTGGAACGCGGGCGCGTGCGTGTTCATCTACAACTACACGCGGTTCGACGCCGTCGGCTTGATGGCACAGATGGACCGTTGCGGTGTCACGTCCTTCTGCGCGCCACCCACCGTGTGGCGGATGCTGATCCAGGCCGATCTGTCGCAGTTGGCCACACCGCCCACGAAGGTCGTCGGGGCGGGGGAGCCGCTGAACCCCGAGGTGATCGAGCAGGTCCGCAAGGCGTGGGGCGTGACGATCCGGGACGGCTTCGGGCAGACCGAAACCAGCGTCCAGGTGGCCAACACTCCCGGGCAGACCGTCAAACCCGGGTCGATGGGCCGTGCGCTGCCCGGTTTCGCCGTGGCGTTGATCGACCCGGTGACCGGCGAGCCGGGGCAGGAAGGCGAGATCTGCCTCGCGCTCGATCCCCGTCCGGTCGGTCTGATGACGGGCTATGCCGACTCGGCGGAACGGACCGACGAGGTGATGCGGGACGGCTACTACCACACGGGAGACGTGGGAGCGCGCGATTCCGACGGGTACATCACGTATGTCGGACGTGCCGACGACGTGTTCAAGGCTTCGGACTACCGGATTTCCCCGTTCGAGTTGGAGAGCGTGCTGATCGAGCACCCCGCGGTCGCCGAAGCGGCCGTTGTTCCGTCGCCCGATCCGCTGCGGTTGGCCGTGCCCAAGGCGTATGTCGTGTTGACCGCCGGATACTCGCCCTCGGCTGAGACCGCCCGGGACATCCTGGCGTTCGCACGCGAGCATCTGGCTCCGTACAAGCGGATCCGGCGGCTGGAGTTCGCCGAACTGCCGAAGACGATCTCCGGCAAGATCCGTCGCGTCGAGCTGCGTGGGCGGGAGGCCGAGGTGCACGGGGACCCGTCGGCTGTTGTGTCCGGTGAGTACACGGACGACGACCTGAGGAACTGATCGCCTGCCCCATGGTGAGCGGAACGGCGGCGGGCGCGCCGCCGTTCCGGCAGGTCATTGCGGCGTGATCATCTGCGGGTGAACTATCGCGGAGGTGAAATTCTCCTTATTCTATCCGGTTGCCACCGGTTCGCCGTCGCAACAACTGGGCACCGGACTGCTCGGCCTGGATCGTGACCTTTACCGGCAGACACTTGCGGAACTGCTGGAGCAAGCGATCTGCGCGGACGAAACCGGGTGGACGTCATTCATGATGGCCGAACACCATTTCGAGGTGGAGGGCTATCAGGTCACGCCGAATCCGTTGTTGCTGAACGTCCACCTGGCGGCACACACAAAACGGCTACGGCACGGCCAAATGGGACTGGTGCTGCCGAACTGGAATCCGCTGCGGCTGGCCGAGGACATCGCGGTGGCAGATCATCTGACCGGCGGCAGGCTGGACATCGGGCTGTCCCGTGGGTATCAGCCCCGGTCGGTCGGGGTGCTCGGGCAGCACCTGAACGTGTCGGTCGCCGACGAGGGGCGCAACCGGCGTGTGTTCGAGGAATGGTTCGAGATCATGCGCCGGTCATGGACCGAGGATCTCTGGTCCTACCAGGGCGAATTCATCGACGTGCCGCCGTCCGGCCTGGCCTGGCCGCACCCGGTCTCCTCCCGGCTGGGCGCCGGTGTGCACGCCGGTGAAGTCCGGCAAGTCGCGACCGTGCCCAAGCCCTCGCAACTGCCGCACCCGCCATTGTTCACGACGCTTACCCAAAGCCCGGCCACGTTGGAATGGGCAGCGCGGGTCGGCAGTTCCATTGTCACGCTGGCGTCCGACCACGACATGCTTCGCGGTTTGTTCGAGCGTTATGTCGAAGTCGCGGCAGCGTGTGGCCGTGATTTCAAGGTGGGAGAATGGCGGCCGGACGGTGGCGTGGCGATCTGCCGAATGCTGTCGGTGGCCGCGACTTATGAGGAGGCCTGGAAATCCGCTGAGCAATCCATGGTGTTCATGGGCGATTGGCTGGGTGAATTCGGATTCTTCGAAGCCTGGCGGCTGCCGGGCCAAGAAGGCCCGGTGCCACGAACATTGGAGCAGTTGGTGAAGTCCGGCATGATGCTCGTCGGTACCCCGGACAGCGTCGGCGAACAAGTGCAGGCACTGCGCAGGGAACTCGGTGTCGATTACATCGTTTTTGTCGCGTGTGCGGGAGCCGTCGACCACCAACGCATGCTCGACACGATCCAGCTCTTCGGCGAGAACGTCATTCCAGCGGTGTGAGCAGCTTCCGCAGATCGGCGACAGGGCGTACCGCCGACGTGGGCTTCCCGTCGCCGACTACCAGCGAGGGGACTCCTGTGACTCCTCGTTCGCGGGCTTCGGCGTTGTCGTCCTTGACGGTCTGGGCGTGGGTGTCGCTGTTGAGGAGGTCCTGGAGGTCGGTCTTCGGCAGTCCGGCCTTGATGCCGAGCTCTGTAAGGGTTTCCGGGTCGGCGATGTCGCGGCCTTCGGTGTGGTAGGCGCGGAGCATCGTCTCCCAGGCTTCGTCCTGGCGGCCGTGGTCTTTGGCCAGGTGCAGGATTCGGTGGGCGTCGAACGTGTTCACCGGGCGGGCGATCTCGAGGTTGAGTTCGAGGTTGTCCTGGCTGCCAACGGCTTTGATGTGCGCGACCCGCTGGCTCGCCTGGTCTCCCCACCATTGCGACATCAACTTGGCCGCTGTCTCGCCCGGGGTTCTCGGCGCTTCAGGATCCAGCTGGAAACTCCGCCAGGTCACCGTGCGCGCGGTGGCCGCTTCGACGCGGCGCTTGCCGATGTAGCACCAGGGACAGATGACGTCGGCATAGATCTCGACCTTCATACGCCTCAGCCTGCGACCTCAACCGCACTCGAGGTCAACCGCGCGGCGATCGGCGTGGCTTCGCATGAAGTCGCTGAGGCGGAGGCAAGGGTTTCGAGTCGGACTCTCTGACACGATCCTGATCATTGCTCGGAATCACGCCGCGCACGCTGCACCTGCTCAAGGTCGTTTGCGCTGCGGAGCGTGTCTGGGTGGTTGGGGCCGAGCACTCGTGTGCGGCCGTCCAGCACCGCCCGGAGCTCGGCTTCGGCGCTATCGAGGTCGCCTTGGTCTTGTAGCACGAGCGCGAGGTTGTTGCGGCTGATTAGCGTGTTGGGATGTTCGGCGCCCAGCACTCGCGCGCAAATCTCAAGTTCGGCTCGGTGTTCGGTTTCGGCAGCGGCGAGGTCGCCACGGGCACGCAGCACTGTCGCGAGGTTGTTGCGGCTGGTCAGTGTGTCGGGATGTTCGGTGCCCAGGGTTCGTGTGCGGATCTGTAAGACGGCTCGGTGTTCGGTTTCGGCACCGGCGAGGTCGCCTTGGTCGTGCAGGACGAGCGCGAGGTTGTTGCGGCTGGTCAGTGCGTTGGGATGTTCGGTGCCCAGGGTTCGTGTGCGGATCTGTAAGACGGCTCGGTGTTCGGTTTCGGCACCGGCGAGGTCGCCTTGGTCGTGCAGGACGAGCGAGATCGAATCGGCCGTGGACGTACATGGTGCTGCCGATGGTTGCGACGGTCGCACCGTCTGCCGCCTCTATTGCGGCGTGTACGAGTAGGTCAGGGACGTGGTCATCCGCGGTGCGGGTGCGTTGGACGTGGTCCACGAGGTAGTCCGCAACATGCACTTTGCCCTCGTCGCGGTGTTCGAGCATTGCGGTTGTCGCGAACAACGGGCTGTGTGCCCATTCGAAGGCCGCTTCCAGGGACTCGGGGCGCAGACGCTGACCGCCGCGTTGGTCCAGGTAGAACTGGTGGGTTTCTTCTAGCAGAGCGATTGGTAGCGAATCTGTCCATCCGGCACGACGGCAGTCGATCGCCGCAGCGACCAATGCTGCTCCGCGCGGATGAGTGCCCGGCGCCCAGCCATTCTCCCACCGGGCCAGCAGCTCCGGGCCAGCGGCTAGATACTCTGCAAGGCCGTACTCATCCGCGTGTTCGATAGCGTCCGCGATCCGCGGATCCCAGGTCAGCGCGGACGCTCTGTCGATCTCGGCTGGCGTGAGCAGCCTTTCGACTGTGATGTGGTGTGCCTGCGACAAAATCCGGCGGACGTCGTTTCCCAGCTCTGGAGTCTCCTTACCCTGGTCCTGGAGCCGGTTGAGTTCCTCCCGTCGAATCGTCGCAACGATGACCCGATGTCCCTTGGTGTCTCGCATTCGATCGATCATCGACATGGTCAGGCCTTCGACACCGAGAAAGCGTTCCAGGTCGTCCAGCCACAGCACGCTCGCAGTCTTTTCGACTGCGGCCGCAATCGATACTCCTAGCGCTGTGCGTCCGTCCGGCACGACGAGGTGATGGTTGGGAAGCGTGGTGAGCATGGCCTCGTAGGCGAGACGGCTTTTTCCAGCAGTGGAATCGCCCACCAGGAGAACAAAGCTGCCCGGCCCCAGGTGCGACACAATCTCGGTATGGCCATCGCGGGGGACATAAACCGGTACACGGGACGCTGGCCCCGCGGCGTCTTTAGATTCCTGTCCCAGTGACTTGCTCTCCGGCAGCTTTGCCGGGTGCACGCCAAGCTTTGTGGGGTCATCGACATCGCGGACCCTCAACGAACCGCGTCCCAAAGCCGAACCGCTCAAGGCGTGAGCCTCGTCCTCACGCCGCTGGACCCTGCGCCCAATCTTGTCGGCCTGGATCTTTGCCCATGGCGTAACCAGCCCGCCTGCGATTACCGCTGTGGCCGCGAGCCATCGCCAATCCTCGACACCCAGCGCTTTCACCACCGCAGGCGCCACCACAACCGTTGCGAGTACGGCAGCCAATAGCCACCACCAGCTGGAACGCCAACGGCCCACCATGAACACACCCTCGACTTCCGTTGCTCGGGCAACGTGCCTATCGAGACCGCCGGCAGTGACGTCACCGAATCGTCCGAATTGATATAGATCGACGAGATGAGTCCTGGCGGCGGAGGCCTCTGTACTGACTCGCTCGTCACACTGGCAGATAAATAGTTGCTGCATGCAACCAGATTGGTTAGCGTTACTAAGTAACCAGTGGGTGTGTGCAGGAGGTTGGTGTGGCCAGGCGGGGTACGGGGCCGAGGGCCCTGAGTGAGCTGGGACCGCGCTACAAGTGGGTGGCACTGTCCAACACGACGCTTGGGTTGCTCATCGCGACGATCAACTCATCCATCGTGCTGATCGCGTTGCCGGACATCTTCAAGGGCATCGGGGTCAACCCCCTCGACGCGGGCAACACCAGCTACTTGCTGTGGATGATGATGGGCTTCCTGGTCGTCACCGCCGTACTCGTCGTCACCTTCGGGCGGCTGGGGGACATGTACGGCCGCGCCAGGATGTACAACCTGGGCTTCCTTATCTTCACCGTTTCGTCGATCGCCTTGGCCGTCACGTGGATGAGTGGTGACGCCGCCGCTATCTGGTTGATCGCGTGGCGGATTGTGCAGGGGGTCGGTGGCGCGTTCCTGATGGCCAACTCCAGCGCCATCCTCACCGATGCCTTTCCGGCCAACCAGCGGGGGCTCGCGCTCGGCATCAACGGCATCGCCGCGATCGCCGGTAGCTTCCTTGGCCTTGTCATCGGCGGTGTGCTCGCGCCCATCCACTGGCACTGGGTTTTCCTTGTCTCCGTTCCGTTCGGGCTGATCGGTACCGTTTGGGCGTACCTCAAGCTGCATGACACCGGCGTGCGGCAGAAGGCCAAGATGGACTGGGGCGGCAACGTCACCTTCGCCGTTGGGCTCATCGCCGTTCTCGTCGCGATCACGTACGGCATCCAGCCCTACGGCGGTCACTCCATGGGGTGGACGAACCCGTGGGTTCTCGGTGCCCTCGTCGGCGGTGGGATTGTTCTCGCCTGGTTCGTCGCCATCGAGCGGAAGTCGCCGAATCCGCTGTTCAACCTTGGGCTTTTCAAGATCCGCACGTTCACGTGGGGCAATGTCGCCAACCTGATGGCGTCGCTCGGCCGTGGCGGCCTGCAGTTCATCCTCATCATCTGGCTGCAGGGGATCTGGCTTCCGCAGCACGGCTACTCGTTCGAGGAGACTCCTCTCTGGGCCGGCATCTACATGGTGCCGATGACGATCGGGTTCCTCGTCGCCGCCCCGCTTTCCGGCGTTCTGTCCGACCGGATCGGCGCACGCGGCCTCGCCACCACGGGGATGATCATCACAGCGGGCACGTTCTTCGCCTTGACCATCCTGCCGGTCAACTTCGACTACGTCGTCTTCGCGATCCTGCTCGTGATCAACGGCATCGGGATGGGCATGTTCTCGTCGCCCAACCGGGCCGCCGTGATGAGCAGCCTGCCGGGCAACGCCCGTGGCGCGGGTGCCGGCATGACCGCCACGTTCCAGAACGCGGCCATGGTCCTGTCGATCGGCATCTTCTTCAGCTTGATCATCGCCGGTCTGTCCATGAGCCTTCCGGGTGCGTTGACCAGCGGTCTGACCGCGCACGGCGTGCCTGCCGCGGATGCCAACCAGATCGCCCAGCTGCCTGCCGTCTCCGTTCTGTTCGCGGCGTTCCTCGGGTACAACCCGGTCCAGCAGCTGCTGGGCCCGGCGCTCAGCCAGTTGCCGCCTGACCAGGCGGGCTTCCTGACCGGCCGGAGCTTCTTCCCGAGCCTGATCACCGAACCGTTCGCCGACGGGCTGCACGTCGCCTTCTGGTTCGCCATCGCCGCTTGTGTCATCGCCGCGATCGCCTCCTGGCTCGCGGGCGGCCGCGTCCCAGCAGGTGAGAGCGTCGGGGAGGAGCTGGCGGCCACTTCGTCCGAATCCGGCACCATCCCCGCTGACCTGGTCGGTATGAGCCGGGCCGATAACGGCGTGACCGCTGGGCGCTCGGTGAGCGGCGGCTGACGACGGTTCCGCGATCGTCCCGCCTAAATGATCTTCTACCGATCGGCGCGCGTTCGCGCCGATCGGCGCCATACACCCGCGAATTGTCAATGGCAAGGTGAACCGTGCCGCATCATTTCCCCGTGGCTAACGGAGCGGCTCCGTCGGCCGACACCCCTGACGGAGGTGGGGGACATGACTGACGAGGCAGCACCCGAGACCAAGTCCATCCGCAGGCTCCCGACCGCTCCTTGCAGCGTCGTGTGGAGCCGGGGCCACGCGTACGTCCTCGAGGCAGCTCTTGCCCGCTCCCGCTGGGTCGGCTGTGACGACCGCGGGCGGCCGGTCGAGTTCACCAACGCCGAGCTCGAGCGCAGGGGTTGGACCCTCACCCACGCCAGCTGATCCCCAGTCACTAGAGTTTCCCCTGGTCATCCCTCGTGAGTGGTTGGGCCGGTTCTAACCGGACTAACCACTCACGAGAGGAGACCAGGGGTTTTCTGTGTATGGAGGGGTGAACGTGGCTCAGGGCGACCGGGTGCTGACCGTGCCGAACGCGCTGAGCGTTCTGCGACTCGCCGGGGTACCGCTCTTCCTGTGGCTGCTGCTCGGCCCGCAAGAGGACGGCTGGGCCCTGCTCGTGTTCGTCGTCAGCGGGATCACCGACTGGCTCGACGGCAAGATCGCCCGCTGGCTCAACCAGATGAGTCAGTTCGGCGCGATGCTCGACCCCCTCGCCGACCGGCTGTACACACTCGCCGCGATGGTCGCGTTCGTCGTCCGCGACATCGTGCCGCTCTGGGTTGTGCTCCTGGTCATCGGCCGTGACCTGGCCGTTCTGGTCTGCCTGCCGCTGCTGCGCCGTGCGGGCTACGGCCCGCCCGAAGTGCTCTACCTGGGCAAGGGCGCCACGTTCGTACTGCTGTACGCCTTCCCGTTCCTGCTGCTCGCCCAGATCGACTCGGTCTTCGCGGGCGTGGCCAAGCCGATCGCGTACGCGTTCACGGTCTGGGGCGTGGTGCTGTACCTGTGGTCTGGGCTGATTTACGTAATGCAGGCGGTCACCGCGATCCGGAAACCGCGTGCGCTCTAAGCTCTGCGCCATCGAGCGCAGTCGGTGATCGGAAAGAGGAGACGGGGACGTGACGCCGGAAGAGTTGAAGTACACACCTGAGCACGAGTGGATCGCCGTGACCGGCGACACCGTACGGGTGGGCATCACCGACTTCGCCCAGGACCAGCTGGGTGACGTGGTGTTCGTGCAGTTGCCCGAGGTCGGCGGGACGGTGTCGGCGAAGGACTCGGTCGGCGAGGTGGAGTCGACCAAGAGCGTGTCGGAGATCTACGCCCCGGTCGGCGGCGAGGTGACCGCGGTCAACGAGGCGCTCAACGACAGCCCCGAGCTGATCAACTCCGACCCGTTCGGCGAAGGCTGGATGTTCGAGCTCAAGATCAGCAACTCCGGCGAGCTCAGCGAGTTGCTCGACGCGAACGGCTATCGCGAGCTGACCGGTCAGGCATGAGAAGGATCTTGGACTGGTTCCGCAGGCGACGGGGCGCATCTGGGGGACCAGCCGATTCGCGTAACAGCACGCACGGTACGTTTGGCGGAACAAGCGAATCCAGTAGCAGGAGGAGAGCTCAGGTGAGCACGAACGACGGACCCGGCGTTCCGCCGGAGCAGTCTCCGGAGCGGACCTCCGTCTTCCGGGCCGACTTCCTCGCCGATGTCGAGGGGCAGCAGGCTCCTCAGCCGGACCCCCAGGTCGCCGGGATCGACGCGCTGCCTTCCGGTTCCGCTCTGCTCGTGGTCAAGCGCGGCCCGAACGCGGGCTCACGGTTCCTGCTGGACCGCGACACCACGAGTGCGGGCCGTCACCCGGACAGCGACATCTTCCTCGACGATGTCACGGTTTCCCGCAGGCACGCGGAATTCCGCCGGGAGGGCAGCGACTTCGTGGTGATCGACGTCGGCAGCCTGAACGGGACCTACGTCAACCGCGAGCCGGTGGACCAGGCCGTGCTGGCCGGTGGCGACGAGGTTCAGATCGGCAAGTTCCGCCTGGTGTTCCTGACTGGTCCGCAGGGCCAGTAAGCCGGGCAGGGTCGTCAACAAAAAGGCTGGTCGCACGCGGGCCGGGGGTATCCCCGGCCCGAGTTTTCTCTTCTGTTGCGCCGCACACACTTTTTGTGTCCAGAGTGTTGCGCCAGGTGACCGGCGGCTAGAACAGGCCATCATATGAGCTGCACACAGCGCACATCGTGATCGATATGCAAGCCTGGGAAGTCAAGCGTGGGGCCCGGATGGCGGGTAGCGTCATTGTTGACGATGCGCGATCCTCTTGGCAGCAGGGGGTCGTCGCGGTTGAGCGTGCTGAGGGAGGCGATGGCCGATGAGCGAGATGCGCGTCGTTGGCGTGCGGGTCGAGCTGCCCGCCAACCAGCCGATCTTGTTGCTACGCGAGACCGAGGGCGAACGCTACCTGCCGATCTGGATCGGCTCGGTGGAGGCCACTGCGATCGCACTGGAACAGCAGGGCGTGCGGCCCGCCCGGCCGTTGACCCACGACCTGCTCAAGGACGTGATCGCCGCACTCGGTCGTGAGCTCGAGCAAGTCCGGATCACCGACCTGCGCGAAGGCACCTTCTTCGCCGAACTGGTCTTCGACGGCGACATCAGGGTGTCGGCCCGGCCGAGCGACTCCGTGGCGCTCGCCCTGCGGATCGGCGTGCCGATCCACGCCGAGGACTCGGTGCTCGCCGAAGCCGGGCTGATCATCCCGGACGAGCAGGAAGACGAAGTCGAGAAGTTCCGCGAGTTCCTGGATTCGGTCTCGCCGGAGGATTTTAGAGGTGCGGACACCTGACAGACGCCCCTGGCGAGCAGGTGTCCGCTTGATTTCGTGCCCACGCTGCCCATTCTTGGGCCTGACTAAACGTCCACGTGGTGTGAACCACTTCTCTCGATGGGCCCCGCTCCGCGCGTCGCGTTGACCGGGATGCCGACCCGTCCTACCGTCAGATACGAGCCAATGACGACGGCGTGACCACTAGAGGCGCCGCCGTCGAATGCTCATGACCGGCGTATTCCTGCTCCTGGGGGCGGGCGCTGGGGACGATGGGAGGCAGTGTGATGGAGCAACGGCCTGACAGTCCGCTCGCCGGTGTGGACGCCGGTGAACAGGGCGAGCTGTTCCCGGACGCTTCACTGCCGGACGAGCTGGTCGGCTACCGCGGCCCGGCCGCCTGTCAGATCGCGGGGATAACGTACCGGCAGCTGGACTACTGGGCGCGCACCGGGTTGGTCGCGCCGTCCATCCGGACCGCACACGGTTCGGGCAGTCAGCGGCTCTACTCGTTCAAGGACATCCTGGTGTTGAAGGTGGTCAAGCGGCTGCTGGACACCGGGGTGTCCCTGCAGAACATCCGCGTGGCCGTCGACCACCTGCGCCGCCGCGGCGTGCGCGACCTCGCGAAAATCACCCTCTTCAGCGACGGAACGACAGTTTACGAGTGCTCCTCGCCGGAGGAGGTCGTCGATCTGCTGCAGGGCGGCCAGGGCGTGTTCGGCATCGCGGTGAGCGGTGCGATGCGCGAGATCAGCGGAACCATCCACGAGTTCCCGGCCGAACGGGCCGACGGCGCCGAGCTGATCCAGCACGACGACGAGCTTTCCGTGCGCCGCCGCACCCGCAACGCGGGCTGATGAACGGGTTCGCGCGAGCGCTGGCTGGACTGGCCCTCGTCGCGCCCGCGATCGGTGCCCTGCAGGGGTGCTCGCCGGAGAAGATCTGCGCGACCGGCGAGGTTGTCATCGAGCGCGCAGGCGGTGGCCGGACGTGTCAGCAGCCTGCTCCGGGCGACCGGACCTGCCCGAGCGGCCAGATCTTGCTCAAGAACCCGGACGCGGGCCGCGAGGGATGCATCCCGAACGTCTACTCGTCCGACCCGTACACCGACAAGTTGGGCGAATATGTCGGCCAGGTGACCAAGACACCAGTCACAGTTGACCACTAGTTGATCTGCCGCACGGTATCCTTGGCGGGCAGTCGACGACGTCGTGCGGGAGAGACCGGGTTGCGCTAGGGGCCCGGCACCGAAGGAGCAATTCCTCCCCGGAACCTCTCAGGTACCAAGGACCGCGCGAAGAAGACGCCTCTGGAAAGTGGGTTTGCACACCCCGCCGACGGTGAAAGCCCGCAGTAGCTGCGGGTGAAGCTCTCAGGCGCCCCTCGTAAGGGGTATGGACAGAGGGGGAGGGCTTGCCGGAGCACGCCCGACCCTCGCCGGAGGCAGAAGATGACCCAGGACCGGATCTCGCTGGCAGACCTCGAGCACGGCACGCCGTTCGCCGACAGGCACATCGGTCCGCGCTCGTCGGAGATCGCCAAGATCCTCGACGTCGTGGGGGTTGACTCGCTCGAGACCCTGGCGCAGCGGGCCGTGCCGGACTCCATCCGGGAGACCAACCTGGTGATGGACCTGCCGCCGGCCGCGACCGAGGCGGAGGCGCTGGCCGAGCTCCGGGCGCTCGCGGCCCGTAACCGCCCGATCACGCAGATGATCGGCCTCGGCTACTACGGCACCGTGACCCCGCCGGTGATCCTGCGCAACGTGCTGGAGAGCCCGGCCTGGTACACCGCGTACACGCCGTACCAGCCGGAGATCTCGCAGGGCAGGCTCGAGGCGCTGCTGAACTTCCAGACCATGGTCGCCGACCTGACCGGCGTGCCGGTGGCCAACGCGTCAATGCTCGACGAGGGCACGGCCGCTGCCGAGGCGATGACGTTGGTGCGGCGCGGCGGCAAGGCGAAGTCGCCGCGGTTCCTGGTCGATGCCGACACGTTCCCCCAGACGATCGCGGTGATCGAGACCCGCGCCGAGCCGCTGGGTATCGAGGTCGAGGTCGTCGACCTGACCAACGGGCTGCCTGAGGGCGATTTCTTCGGCGTTCTGCTGTCGTACCCGGGTGGTAGCGGCGTGATCCGTGACCACGCGGCCCTGATCGAAGAGGCGCACGGGCGTGGCGCGCAGGTGGTCGTGGCGTCGGATCTGCTGTCGCTGACGCTGCTGCGGCCGCCGGGTGAGATCGGCGCCGACGTGGTCGTCGGGACGACTCAGCGGTTCGGCGTGCCGATGGGCTTCGGTGGCCCGCACGCCGGATACATGGCTGTGCGCAAGGGACTCGAGCGCCAGCTTCCGGGCCGTCTGGTCGGCGTGAGCACCGACGTCGACGGTTCGATGGCCTACCGGCTGGCGTTGCAGACCCGTGAGCAGCACATCCGCCGGGAGAAGGCGACGAGCAACATCTGCACCGCGCAGGTTCTGCTCGCGGTCGTCGCGTCGATGTACGCGGTCTATCACGGCCCGGCAGGCCTGAAGTCGATTGCCTTGCGGGCACACAGGATGGCGACCGTGCTGGCGGCCGGTCTGCGTGCCGGTGGCGTCGACGTGGTGCACTCGCAGTTCTTCGACACGATCCGGGTCCGCGTGCCCGGGCGTGCTTCGGATGTCGTGAACGCGGCTCGTGAGCGTGACATAAATCTGTGGCTTGTGGACGGTGACCACGTCGCGATCTCGTGTGACGAGACCACCACGCGGGCACACCTTTCCTTGATCTGGGAGGCATTCGGCGTCTCCGGCGATGTCGACGCGCTCGATGCGTCCACTGAGGACATCATTCCGGCTTCGTTGGTCCGGACCTCGGAGTACTTGACGCACCCGGTGTTCCACACGCACCGCTCGGAGACCGCGCTGCTGCGTTACCTGCGTGCGTTGTCCGACAAGGACATCGCGCTGGACCGGAGCATGATCCCGCTCGGTTCGTGCACGATGAAGCTGAACGCGACCGCGGAGATGGAGCCCATCACGTGGCCGGAGTTCGCCAGCCTGCACCCGTTCGCCCCGGCCGAGCACGCGTCCGGGCTGCTGGAGATCATCACCGACCTGGAGAGCTGGCTGGCCCAGATCACCGGATACCACGCGGTTTCCTTGCAGCCCAACGCGGGCAGCCAGGGCGAGTTCGCCGGTCTGCTGGCCATCCGGGCGTACCACCGCGACCGCGGCGAGACCGGCCGTGACGTCTGCCTGATTCCGGCCAGCGCGCACGGCACCAACGCCGCCTCCGCGGTGATGGCCGGGATGCGCGTCGCGGTCGTGAAGTGCGACGACAACGGCAACATCGACATGGACCACCTGCGGGCGTCGGTGCAGGAGCACAAGGACGACCTCGCGGCGATCATGATCACGTACCCGTCGACCCACGGCGTGTACGAGGACACCGTGCGCGAGGTCTGTGCCCTCGTGCACGACGCGGGCGGCCAGGTGTACGTCGACGGCGCGAACCTGAACGCGTTGATCGGCTTGGCGCAGTACGGCCGCTTCGGCTCGGACGTGTCACACCTGAACCTGCACAAGACGTTCTGCATCCCGCACGGTGGCGGCGGCCCGGGTGTCGGCCCGATCGGTGTGCGTGAGCACCTGGCGCCGTTCCTGCCCAACCACCCGTTGCAGCCGCTGGCCGGCCCGAAGACCGGTGTCGGCCCGATCAGCGCGGCGCCGTGGGGCAGCGCGTCGATCCTGCCGATCTCGTGGGCGTACGTGCGGATGATGGGTGCGACCGGCCTGCGGAACGCGACCCTGACGGCGGTGGCCGCGGCGAACTACGTGGCCCGGCGCCTGGACGAGCACTACCCGGTGCTGTACACCGGCGAGGGCGGATTCGTTGCCCACGAATGCATCCTGGACCTGCGGCCGATCACCAAGGCGACCGGAGTGACGGTCGACGACGTGGCCAAGCGCCTCGCCGACTACGGCCTGCACGCCCCGACGATGTCGTTCCCGGTGGCAGGCACGCTGATGGTCGAGCCGACCGAGAGCGAGGACCTGGCCGAGCTGGATCGCTTCTGCGAAGCCATGATCGCGATCAAGCAGGAGATCGACAAGGTCGGCGCGGGCGAATGGCCGGCGGACGACAACCCACTCTGCAACGCCCCGCACACCGCGGCGTCGATTGCTGGCGAGTGGAACCACCCGTACAGCCGTGAGGTTGCTGCGTTCCCGGTGGCTTTGGATCGGCCGAAGGCGTGGCCGCCCGTGCGTCGAATTGATGGCGCCAAGGGTGACCGTAACTTGGTTTGCTCTTGCCCGCCGCTGGACGCCTACACGAGCTGAAACCACTCGACGAAGGACCGCCAGGTGCTTGTTGCCTGGCGGTCCTTCGTTTTCCGCACTGTATTCCGTTGAGGTTAAATAACATTGTCGGTTGCATTGGACTAGACCATGGCTGCCAATCGGCGGTGTGGCGAGGTGGGGGACGGCGGGCACGATGTCGTCGAATCACCACCGAGGAGGGCAACAATGCGTGTTGTCACCGCCGGCCTCGCCGCCGTCGCCGTGATCGCACTCGCCACGCCTGGCGTGGCGCAGGCAACGAACTGGATCACCGTCGGGCCGTACCCGAGCAAGGAGACCTGCCAGCCCGACAAGGAGCGAACCAACCAGGCTTTCCCGGCCTGGGGCTGCTACCAGGCAGAGGGAGGCTGGTACTACCAGTACAACAGGGTCTGATTCCCTGACGTGACAGCCCTTGTGAGCGGACCGCTCACAAGGGCTGTCTGCTCTCCTGACACGGACGAGGGAATCGTGAAATTGGGGCGCTAGTTGTTTTGACTCGTTCCAGATAGGCATCTACGGTGGGTGCGTGGCGTCCGACTTCGAGGCGCAGCTGCGGTCAGTCTCCTTGCGCGTCACCAGGCCACGTCTGGCCGTGCTCGCCGCGCTGCGCGACAACCCGCACGTCGACACCGAGACGGTGATCGCGTTGGTCCGGGCCGATCACCCGAAGGTGTCCCATCAGGCGATCTACGACGTCCTGCGGGCACTGACCGACGCCGGCCTGGTGCGGCGCATTCAACCTGCCGGGGCGATCGCCCGGTACGAGTCCCGGGTGGGGGACAACCATCACCACGTCGTGTGCCGCGGTTGCGGCGCGATCGCGGACGTCGACTGCGTGGTCGGTAACGCCCCCTGCCTCACCCCTTCGAACGGCCACGGCTACGTGGTCGACGAGGCGGAGGTCGTCTATTGGGGCATCTGCCCCGACTGCGCGGCCTGACGCACCTGTCAATGACCTGCTCGGAAGGAAACAGATGAGCGACCCAACGACAACGCCTCCATCGAGCGCACAGGGCGTGGACGAGAAGGCGGCGGCCGGCTGCCCGGTCGCGCACGACTCCGTGACCGCGCACGGCAGCGAAAGCGAGAACCCGGCGATCGACTCGCCGACCCCCAAGACGGGCGGCCGTCCGCGCACGAACCGCGACTGGTGGCCCAACCAGCTTGACCTCTCCGTACTGCACGCCCACTCGTCGAAGGGCAACCCGCTCGGCGAGAGCTTCAGCTACGCCAAGGAGTTCGCCCAGCTCGACGTCGAGGCCCTCAAGCGGGACATCGTCGAGGTGCTGACCACCTCGCAGGACTGGTGGCCCGCCGACTTCGGTCACTACGGCGGTCTGATGATCCGGATGAGCTGGCACGCAGCCGGCACGTACCGCATCCACGACGGCCGCGGCGGCGCGGGCGACGGCGGTCAGCGGTTCGCCCCGCTCAACAGCTGGCCCGACAACGCCAACCTCGACAAGGCACGCCGTCTGCTGTGGCCGGTCAAGCAGAAGTACGGCCAGCAGATCTCCTGGGCCGACCTGCTTGTGCTCGCGGGCAACGTCGCCATGGAGTCGATGGGCTTCAAGACCTTCGGCTTCGGGTTCGGCCGCGAGGACGTCTGGGAGCCGGAGGAGATCTTCTGGGGCCCGGAGGACGCCTGGCTGGGTGACGAGCGCTACGTCAGCGACTCGGAGATGGTGCCCGAGGTCGGCGCGACCGAGATGGGCCTGATCTACGTCAACCCGGAGGGGCCGCGCGGCAACGCGGACCCGGCCGCGGCGGCGCACTTCATCCGGGAGACCTTCGGCCGGATGGCGATGAACGACGAGGAGACCGTCGCGCTGATCGCCGGCGGCCACACCTTCGGCAAGACCCACGGTGCCGGCATCTCCGACGAGCACGTCGGCCCGGAGCCGGAGGGCGCCCCGCTGGAGTCGCAGGGCCTTGGCTGGCTGAGCACGTACGGCAGCGGCAAGGGCGCCGACACGATCACCAGCGGCCTCGAGGTCACCTGGACCGACAAGCCGACCCAGTGGAGCAACCGCTTCTTCGAGATCCTCTTCGGCTACGAGTGGGAGCTGGCCACGAGCCCCGGCGGCGCCAAGCAGTACGTCGCCAAGGACGCCGAAGAGATCATCCCGGACCCGTTCGACCCGGCCAAGAAGCACAAGCCGACCATGCTCACGACCGACCTGGCGCTGCGCGTCGACCCGACGTACGAGAAGATCTCCCGCCGCTTCCTGGAGAACCCCGACGAGTTCGCGCTGGCGTTCGCCAAGGCCTGGTACAAGCTGCTGCACCGCGACATGGGTCCGGTCAGCCGCTTCCTGGGGCCGTGGGTGCCCGAGCCTCAGCTGTGGCAGGACCCGGTGCCCGCGGTCGACCACGAGCTCGTGGGTGACACCGACATCGCTGCCCTCAAGGCGAAGGTCCTCGACTCCGGTCTGACGACCGCGCAGCTGGTGACGACCGCATGGGCGTCCGCCGCGAGCTTCCGGTCCACCGACAAGCGGGGCGGTGCCAACGGCGCCCGGATCCGCCTTGAGCCGCAGCGCAGTTGGGAGGTCAACCAGCCGGAGCAGCTCGCGAAGGTGCTGGAGACCCTGACGGGCGTCCAGCGGGAGTTCAACGAGGCCGGCGGCGCGAAGATCTCCCTCGCCGACCTGATCGTGCTGGCCGGTTCGGCCGCGGTGGAGAAGGCGGCGCGCGATGCGGGCTTCGACGTGACCGTGCCGTTCCGCCCGGGCCGCACCGACGCCGGCCAGGAGCAGACCGACGTCGAGTCGTTCCGGGTACTCGAGCCGCGCGCCGACGGGTTCCGCAACTACCTGAGGCAGGGCGAGAAACTCCAGCCGGAAGTGCTGCTCGTCGACCGCGCGTACATGCTCAACCTGACGGCGCCCGAGATGACCGTTCTCGTCGGCGGTCTGCGTTCCCTCGGGACCAACTTCGGTGGCACGCAGCACGGTGTGCTCACCGACCGGCCGGGCGTGCTCACCAACGACTACTTCGCCAACCTGCTCTCGCCGGGGACCCGGTGGAAGGCGTCAGAGTCCCAGGAGCACGTGTACGAGATCCGCGACTCGGCGACCGACGAGGTGAAGTGGACCGCCACCGCGGTCGACCTCATCTTCGGCTCCAACTCGCAGTTGCGGGCCCTCGCGGAGGTCTACGCCAGCCATGACGCCCGCGAGAGGTTCGTGGCCGACTTCGTCGCGGCCTGGACCAAGGTGATGGAGCTCGACCGGTTCGACCTCGCCTGATCCAGCTAGGCGCCGAGCCCGGCAGACCTGTTCGGCGGTCTGCCGGGCTCGCCGCTGAACCTATGGGGGTTCATGAAGTCGGTGGAGCAGTAGGTGGGTTCGCCGGTGGCGATCTGGGCGAGCAGTTCGCCGATGCCTGCGCAGTGTTTGAAGCCGTGGCCGCTGTCGCCGCCCGCGACGGTCACGTGCTCGCTGAGGCGTCCGACGAGGAACTGCTCATCCGGTGAATCGGTGACGTGACAGGGTTTGACGTCGAACGGTATCGGGTCCAGTGACGGGAATGCTTGTGCGACAGCGTCTTCGACGTTGACGGTGTCCACGGGGTGTGCGCCGATCTTGACCGCGTAGTCTTCGGCTGAGCCGTGGCCCCACAGACCCATTTCGTCCGAGAAGTCCCAGACGAAGGCCGGAAACTTCTCCAGGGCGAAAGAATCCTTGGGCCGGAACCAGTTCACCGGCGTCGGCACGTGCTTCAGCGGCAGATCCGGGACGAAGTGCCGCAAGCCCGCGCCGGCCGCGATGACGATCTGGTCCGCTTCGATCGCCAGCGTCGGCGTGTAGACCGTGGTGCCTTCGATGGCGAGGACGTTGGTGTTCGTGTGCACGTCCGCGCCGAGCCGTTGGGCCGCGGCCACGTGGGCGCGGACGTTGCGTTCGGGATAGCAGATGCCCGCGCCGGGATCCCAGACGCCGATCTGTCCAGGTTGGACGTTGTACTGCGGTTGGCGTTCAACGACCTGTGCATGGGTGAGCAGTTCGACCGGAACGCCTGCCGCTTGCGGGCCGGTGATGGCTTTGCTGTCCGGATTTCCGACGTAGAGCAGACCCGTTTGGCGTACGTAGGTTTCGCCGGTTTCCGCGCTCAGCGACGTCCACAGCTCCAAGGACTTCATCGCGATCGGCGACAGGCCGGGGTGTTCCATACACGCGATTCGGAACAGCCTTGTGCCACCGTGAGATGAGCCTTGGTCGTGGCCGACGCCGTGTTGCTCGATGCCGGCCACGTTCAGGCCTCGTGTGGCTAGCCGCCAGAGCGCCGCCGATCCGAACGCGCCCAATCCGACAACCACGGCATCTTTCCGAACGGTCAGCAAGCTAGCTCCTCAGGCGGATCAAGGTGACGCCGTACGTGCCGATCCAGACAACCCACAGTAGCCAGCCGAGCAATCCGATCAAGCCGACGGACAGCGTTGCGGAGCCGAACAACAACACCGCGGAGACGAAGCCCAGTGCGGCGTGCCACCGGCGGATGAGGCCGGACCGCAGGCCGCCCACGGACAAGCCGAGCAGTGCGATGGCCAGGAACGTGCCGTTCAGGCTGAACAAGGACTCATGCAGCGCCCACAGGCCTTCGGTGGGCGGTGCTGACGCCAAAGCGAGGCGCAGCGCGATGATTCCCGCGAAGGCCCCGTTCTGCAGCAGCAGTCCACCGAGGCCGACCAGGGCCCATCCCAGCTCGGACGACCACAGGGCGACGACCGCTCCGGCGCCGAAGATCGTGGCCAGCACCCAGATGAGCGGGCCGAGGGCCGAAGCGACGTGCAGCGCGGTGTTGTCACCCGAGAAGAACTTGGCTGCGTCGGCGAACGCGGTTCCCGGGGTGGGCAGCCCGGCTGGCACCGCGATGACGTTGCCGAGGACGATCAGGATCGCGAAGCCCAGCCCAGCCGCCCCGCTGACCTGGGTGAATGATTTGAGTTTACGACTCATATAATCAATATAGCGAGCGGAAGGCGGTTGATGGAGACCCCACGGCGGAAGTACGACTCCCTGAAGCGGGCGACGCAGGCCCTGGAAACGCGCGCCGAGATCGCGCGCGCGGCGCGAAAGCTCTTCGTGGAGCAGGGCTGGGCGGCCACGACTGTGCGCGACGTTGCGCGGGAAGCGGGCGTATCCGTGCCGACCGTGTATTCGGTCTATGGCAACAAGACCGGCCTCGCTTTGGCCGTGGCGGACTCGGCGGATCTAAGTGCTGACGGGCCTCGCATGGTGGAGGAACTCGAGTCTGACGCCGAGCCCGCGCGGCAGTTGGCGGCCATGATCGGTTACGACAGGCGCCTGTACGAGCGTTCCGGGGACGTGATCGTCCTGATGCGCGAAGCCGGGCGCGTCGAGCCCGAGTTGGCGAACGTGTACAGCGAAGGGCGTCGGCGCGGTGACGAAACCCGTATCCAGGTGTTCTCGGGGTGGCCGCGGCTGCGGATGGACGTCGAGACGGCCGTCGACGTGTACGCGGCCCTCTGCAACATCGACGTCTACCTGACGTTGATCAACGAGCGTGGCTGGTCGGCCGATCGGGTCGAGCGGTGGTGGAACGAGGTGCTCACGCGGGAACTTCTCGTTGGTGGATCGCCTTGATCACGCCAAGCGCGGCGACGAGCACGAGTGTGATGCCGTTGGCGACGATCACCGGCAGGTCCGCGCCGAGCAGACCGTAGACGAACCACGTGCCGACGCCCGCGCACATCATCAGGATCCATGCCCACGACAGATCGCCGGTACTTCTCGTGCGGAAACACCGCACTACCTGCGGCAGGAAGGCGAGCGTGGTCAGTGCGCCCGCGAACAGACCAAGAACGGTCAAGGTAACCCCTCGTTTGTGCAGCTGCTGTACAAAGGTACAATACGGGGATGGGCGGCGCGATACAAGCGCCCAAGGACTCGCTTGGGCAGCTGTTGCTGGCGCTGCACGTGTCCGGCGGCCAAGCCAGCCGCGCCGAGCTGACCGACCGGCTCGGCTGCGGGCGCAGCGTGATGGGGTATCTCCTCGGTGAACTGGCCGACCGGTCACTCGTGCGGATCGACCGGACCGGCGGGAAGCCCGAGGGTGGACGGCCGTCGCACCAAGTGGCCATTCCCGCCGAGGCTCCGACCGTGGTCGCCGCGCAGATCCAGCCGGATGGGTTCACGGTCGGCACGGTCGGCCTCGGCGGCAAGATCCTGTCCCGTTCCACGCTCCCGCTGCGAAACCCGCAGCCGTCCGAAGCGCTCGACGAGCTCTACGAGCTGATGAACTCACACGTCGGGCCGAACGTCCTTGGCTTCGGTGTGGCCGTGCCCTCGCCGGTCCGCGCCGACGGCTACGCCCCGGCCGCGCTGCACCTCGGCTGGCCCGGTCTGCATTTGCAAGAGCTGTTCGAAGAGCACCTGAACCTGCCGGTCGCGATCGCCAACGACGCCAACCTGGCCGCCCTCGCCGAACACAGGCACGGCGCGGGACGGGGATCGCGCCAGCTGCTCTACCTGACGACCGGGAACGTCGGTCTCGGCGGGGGAGTGGTCAGTGAGGGACGCCTCTTCCTCGGCGCCCACGGCTATGCGATCGAGCCGGGCCATATCACCGTCGACCCGGGTGGCGCGCAATGTCCTTGTGGCTCAACAGGATGCCTTGAAGTCGAGGCGGATCACCGTGCGCTGCTGCGGCTGCTGGGCATCGAGCTGCCGTTGCAGGAAGTCGCGGCGAAGGTCGAGGCCCTGATGGCCGATCCGGCCGAGGACGTGCTCGAGGCCGTGCACCGGGTGAACACCCGGCTGGCCATCGGCCTGGGCAGCCTGGCCAACATCGTCGACGCTGACCGGATCGTGCTCGGCGGCACGCTCGGCAAGCTCTACTCCCTCGAGCCGGAGATCGTCCGGCGCAAGCTCGCCGAACGGGCGTTCCTGGCGGATCTGGCGCACGTGCCGATCACGCCGGGCGAGCTGGCCGACAGCGTCCTGCTCGGCGCCGCCGAGCTGGCTTTCCAGCCGCTGCTGGACGACCCGCGTGCCTTCGCACCGGCATGAGCAAGGATGTGTCCATGAGCGAGATACGGCTGGGCATCATCGGACTTGGCGTGATGGGCAGGAGGATGCTCGAGGTCGCCCTGGACCACCCGGACTTCACGGTGACCCGCGCGAGCGACCTCGCCCCGGCCGATCCAGGGGTGCCGTTCACCACCAACCCCCTCGACGTGGTCAACGCGTCCGATGTGGATGCCGTCTACATCGCCACACCGCCGAACTTCCACGCCGACCTCGCGGTCGCCGCGTTCGAATCGGGCAAGGCGGTCTTCTGCGAGAAGCCGTTGGCCGTGAACCTCGAGGACGGCAAGCGGATGCTTGAAGCGGCGACACGGACCGGCCTGGCGAACGCCGTCAACTTCGCACTGTCCGACCGGGACGCCGTGCGGTACGTCGCCGAGCAGGACCTCGGCACGATCCGTGGCGTCGACATCCGGCTGCAGTTCCCACGCTGGCCACGGGACTTCCAGGCGACCGCGACCTGGCTCGGGCAGCGCGAGCAGGGCGGGTTCGTGCGGGAAGTGTTGTCCCACTTCGTCTACCTGACCGACCGGCTCGCGGGACCGTTGCGGCCGATCGAGACCAGCGTGGACTACGCGGGCGCCGGTGCCGAGATCGTCGCTCGTGGCCTGCTGAGGGCCGGTGACGTGCCAGTGCACGTGTCCGCGGTGGCCGACATGGCCGGGCTGGAGCTCTACGAGTGGGTGATCTGGGGGACGCGCCGGTCCTTCATGCTGCGTAACTGGGCGCGATTGTTCGTGACCGAAGGCGACGACTGGCAGCCGGTCGCAGTGGACAAGCACGGCAGCGAGGCGACCCGGCTTTCGTTGTTCGCCAACGCGATTCGTGGTGCCGCATCGCCTGATCTGGCCGACTTCGCCGCCGGGTGGCGGGTGCAGCAGGCGATCGAGGCGTTCCACGGCTTTCAGCCCTGACTGAAGGGCGTGATCGTCACTCACGCTCTGGTCCGCCGGACGTCAGGCTGTCCGGCATGAGCAGCCAAGACATCACGCCTTTCCGAATCGACATCCCGCAGGCCGAGCTCGACCACCTGGCCGACCGGCTGACCCGTACCCGCTGGACCGCGGAGCAGTTACCCGGCTGGGACCGCGGCGTGCCCACAGAGGAGCTGAAGCGACTCGTCGCCTACTGGGCGGACGGCTACGACTGGCGTGTCCACGAGGAACGAATCAACAGCTTCCCGCAGTTCCAGACCGAGATCGACGGCACGCACGTGCACTTCCTGCACGTGCGCTCGCCGGAACCGGACGCGTTCCCGCTGATCCTGACGCACGGCTGGCCAGGCACGTTCGCCGAATACCTCCATGTGATCGGGCCGCTGACCGACCCACGGTCACACGGCGGGGATCCGGCCGACGCGTTCCACGTGGTCATTCCCTCCATACCTGGTTTCCCGTTCTCCGGCCCGACGGCCGACGCGGGCTGGAACGACACCCGGATCGCCAAGGCGTGGGCGGAGTTGATGCGCCGCTTGGGATACGAGCGTTACGGCGCCGCGGGAAACGACGCGGGCTCGATGATCACGCCGGTCCTCGCCAGGGTCGCCGCCGAACAGATTCCGGCTGTGCACGTGACCCAGGTGTTCTCGTTCCCCAGCGGGGACCCGGCCGAGTTCGAGGGCTTCGGCCCCGAGGAGTACGGCAGGCTGGCGTTCCTGCAGCGATTCATGGACGAGCACTCGGGCTTCAACAAGCTCCAGTCGACGCGGCCGGAGACGCTGGCGCACGCCCTCGCGGACTCGCCCGTGGGGCAGTTGGCGTGGGTGATGGACCTGATCCGTGGTTTCGGTGACCACCCGGCGGAAATGGACAAGGCACTCGACGACGACTTCATCCTGACTGTCGCATCGCTCTACTGGTTCACCAACACAGCGGGTTCCGCTGCCCGGCTGTACTACGAGAACGCGCACCAGGACGAGGAAAACCCGTCGCGCGGCACAGTGCCGACCGGTGTCGCGGTGTTCGCCCACGACTTCAAAGCCATCCGTCCGCTGGCCGAACGTGACCACACCATCGTGCACTGGTCGGAGTTCGACCGTGGCGGGCACTATTCCGGCATCGACGCACCCGACCTGTTGACCGGTGACCTGGTCACTTTCTTCCGTGACTACCGGTGATCACCTATGGCGCTCAATCGACGTAATCTTTTCTCGATCACCGCTGCCACAGCGGTTCTCGGCGCTCCGGCAGCCGCCGCCGACACCGTGAGTGCTTCCTTACCGGGATTCCGCAGCGGATACGCGAACGTCAACGGCATCCGGATGCACTACGTGACCGGAGGCCGCGGCAGACCGGTGGTGCTGGTGCCGGGCTGGCCGCAGACGTGGTGGGAGTTCCACAAGATCATGCCGGCGCTTGCCGCGAAGTACCGGGTGATCGCCGTGGACCTGCGTGGCCAAGGCGGTTCGGACAAACCGGCGGGCGGCTACGACAAGAAGACCATGGCACGGGACATCTACGAGCTGGTCCGGCGGCTCGGATACTCCACTGTGGACATCATCGGGCACGACATCGGCGCGATGGTCGCGTTCAGCTTCGCCGCCAACCACCCGGACGCGACCAGGACCGTCAGCCTGCTGGACGTCTCGCACCCGGACGAGAACCTGTTCAAAATCCCGCTGCTGGCCCCGCCCGGCACCCCGGTGCACGTCTGGTGGTTCGCGTTCAACCAGGTCCGGGGCCTGCCCGAGCAACTGCTCACCGGCCGGTTCCGGTACATGGTGGACTGGCTGTTCGACACGATCCTGGTCGACAAGACCTCGATCAGCGACCGGGATAGGGCCATCTACGCGGCCGCGTGGAACCGGCCGGACGCCATCCGCGCGGGCAACGCCTGGTACCAGGGCTTCTACCAGGACATCGAGGACCAGAAGGGGTATCCCAAGATCACCGCGCCGATGCTCGGGCTCGCCGCGGAGTACAACGACACGCTGCAGTACTCGTTGCCGGACAAGGGAACCGACGTCAAGCTCGGCAAGATCGCCAAGGCCGGGCACTTCCTGCCGGAGGAACAGCCCGAAGCGGTCCTCAAGGCACTGGCCGAGTTCCTCTAGGGTCACGGTTGTGCGGCCGCTCCTGCTCCTCGACGTGGACGGCCCGCTGAACCCGTTCGCCGCCAAGGCGGACGCGAAACCGGCGGGCTTCCACGAACACAAGTTCCGGCTGTCGGGCTGGAGCAGGCGGCGGCCGCTGCGGATGTGGCTCAACCCGGACCACGGCCGCGCCCTGCTGGCCGCGGCCGGGTCCGCCGAGCTGGTCTGGGCGACCACGTGGGAGCACAAGGCGAACACGATGATCGGCCCGGCGATCGGGCTGCCCGTCCTGCCGGTCATCGAGTTCGGGCAAACCGGGATGGAATGGAAGTTCGCGGCGGTGGCCCGCTATGCCCAGGGCCGCCCGCTCGTCTGGCTGGACGACGACTTCGACATGTACACGAACGCGCGCGACGAGTTCCTCGGCGCACGGGCCGGGCTGATGTCCGAACTCGTCCGCGTCGACCCGCATACCGGCATTACGGACGCGGAATTGGCCGCGGTGCGTGCCTGCCTCGGGTAAGCCACTACCATCCGTGGCATTACGCCATGTGGAGTCGGAAGGGCATTCGTTGATGGGCGAGGTTCCTGTCGTTGAGATGAGCAACGGCGTGTCCATTCCGCAGGTGGGCTTCGGAATGGCGTTGGTGCACGACAGCGTCGTCGCCGACGTGGTCGCCACGGCGATCGAGGCGGGCTACCGCAGCTTCGACACGGCGTCGATCTACGGCAACGAGGAAGCCGTCGGCAGGGCGCTGGCAAGCTCGGACGTGCCTCGTGCGGAGCTGTTCGTCGCCACCAAGCTGTGGAAGAACGCCCAGGGCTACGACGCCGCGCTGCGGGCGTTCGACGAGAGCCTGACCCGGCTGGGCCTCGAGTACATCGACCTGTTCATGATCCACTGGCCCGCGCCCGCGCGCGGCGACTTCGTGCAGACCTGGAAGGCGCTGGAGAAGCTGGCGGCCGACGGCCGGGTCCGGTCGATCGGCGTCTCGAACTTCCAGATCCCGCACCTGCGCAGGCTCAGCGAGGAGGCCAGCACGGTCCCCGCGCTCAACCAGATCGAACTGCACCCGAACCTGGTGCAGGACAACCTGCGCGCCTACCACAGCGAGCACGGAATCGTGACCCAGGCGTGGAGCCCGCTGGCCAACGGCAGGCTCGTGCACGACGAGAACATCCGTGGCATGGCCGAGAAGTACGGCAAGTCCCCGGCCCAGGTGATCCTGCGCTGGCACCTCGAGCTGGGCAACGTGGTGATCCCGAAGTCGGTCACGCCGTCGCGGATCCGCGAGAACATCGACATCTTCGATTTCGAGCTCGCCGAGGACGACGTGATGACCCTGTCGGAGATGCACAACGACACGCGCGTCGGCCCGCACCCCGACCATTTCTCCTAGCCTCGCGGCGTGACCAGGCCCAGTTCGTACGCCGCGATCACCAGCTGAGCCCGGTCACGCGCCGCGAGCTTGCTCAGCAACCGGCTGATGTGCGTCTTCACGGTCTTGACCGAGATGGTCAGTGCCGTGGCGATCTCGTCGTTGGACAGCCCGCGGCCGATGTGCGTGAGGATCTCCGCCTCGCGTTGGGTCAGGCCGTCCGGTCGTGGCGGCTGATGCCGTGGCGTGGCGAGGTAGTGCTCGACCAGTCGTGTGAGGATCGCTGGTGCGAAGAGGGATTCACCCGCGTGGGTACGCCGGACCATCGCCAGCAGGTCGTCCGGGTTGGTGTCCTTGAGCAGGAACCCGCTCGCGCCCGCGCGCAGGGCGCCGTAGACGTACTCGTCGAGTTCGAACATGGTCAGCACGAGGACTCGGGTCTCGGTGAGTTCCTGGCTGATCTGGCGGGTGGTGACGATCCCGTCCTGGCCGGGCATCCGGATGTCCATCAGGACGACGTCCGGGCGCAGTTGCCGGGCCAACGTGACGGCTTCGGACCCGTCGCCCGCTTCGCCGACGACCGTCATGTCGGGCGCGGCGTTGATGATGATCGCGAGGCTGTGCCGCAGTAGCTGCTGATCGTCGACGAGCAGGACGTCGATCACAGGACCTCTCCGTCAGGTAGGCGTGCGGTGACGCGAAACCCGTTCCCAGCTCGGTCGGCGGTCAGCTCGCCGCCGAGTGCGTCCACCCTTTCACGAAGCCCGGCCAAGCCGTGGCCTGCTCCCCGCGTGGGCTGCCATGAGGTGCTCGGCCCGTCGTCTTCGGCCGTCACGATGATCGTGTCGCCTTCGCGGCGCAGGGCGATCCGGATCGCGGTCGGACCCGCGTAACGCGAGGTGTTCGCGATGGCCTCGCGAACGATGGCGCAAACAGTCGCCTGAACGCCAGGGGAGACCTCACCAAGCGTGCCCATGGTCAATCGCGGAGCCAGCCCGGCGGCGCGGGCGGCGTCGACAAGCGCGGGGATGTCCGACAGGTTCTGCACTGGGCGCAGGGGCGCGTCGTCCGTGTCACGCAGCACGGTCAGCATGCGCCGCAGTTCCGAGATCGCGTGTCGGCTCGCGTGCACAATGTCGGCCAGGGCCTGATCGCGTTCGGTCTCCCGTTGATCGCCCTGGACGCGTTGTGCGGCGGTGGCTCGAAGCGTGATCATGCCGAGGCCGTGCGAGACGATGTCGTGCAGTTCCCTGGCGATCCTGAGCCGTTCGTGATGCGTGGCCTCGGCGGCCGCCCACGCGGTGAGACGGGCTTCGTACTCACGCCGTTGCCAGCGTGCGCGCACGATCGTCCAGCCCGTCACGCCGATAGCAGTCACGACGATGACGATCGGAACGACCACAGAGCCCGGTCCGTCGGCGCCTACGGCCAACAACGCGATCGTCAGTACGGCGAGGATCGCTCCGGCCGTCAGCCACGCGCTCGAGCGCCACACGGGACGGGTCGTCATGCCGCTCAACTCTATGCGTCGCGCAGTCGGAACAATGCTGTGGAGAGGCCCACAGCAAGCACGGTCCACATCACGTAGCCGATGGTGCCAGGCAAGGACGTCCGGTCGTGCAGCAGCGGGCTGATGATGAAGTAGTAGATCAACAGGCCCGCGACTGCGGGGATGCTGCGCCGCACGACCGACGCCACCGACGCGGAGATCAGCGTTGTGAGTACCAAGTAGACGGCACCCTCGCTCACCCGGCCGACCAGTACGACGAGCACGGCGGTCGGTGCCGCGATGGTCGACAGAGCGACCAATTTGGACAGATGCTGGGCGACTCGCCGCGGCA
The DNA here is from genome assembly GCA_000720375.1 of Rhodococcus rhodnii. Classification (GTDB taxonomy): domain Bacteria; phylum Actinomycetota; class Actinomycetes; order Mycobacteriales; family Pseudonocardiaceae; genus Kibdelosporangium. The sequence goes on from JOAA01000012.1 coordinate 112,237, forward strand.
TCGCGGTGAGCGTCACGTAGATCTGCCTGCCTTGGTATTCGGAGGTCACAGCCATCACACCGAGGACGATGAAGCCTGCCTGTGCGTAGATGACCGGGGCGAGGCCGGCCTTCGCGAACGCGAGAAGTCCCGCGATACCGATCGCCCCGATGATCGCGAGAATTGTCGCGGGAAGGTTGAGTTTCAGGATCTCCGCCTTGATCACGCGTCTCTCCTTGCGAAGATCACGAGCCCGGCGAGCAGAACCGCCACGACCCACCCCGCCATCACCAAACCACCGACCACAGGGGACAGCTGGACGGGCACGGCCATTTCCCCGACGAACATCCTCGCCCCGGCCAGGTCGGGGAAGTAGGCGGCCAACGGCGTGAGCTTCGTCAGCAGGAACGTCACACTCACCACCGACGTGTTCAGGATCAGCACTGCCAGCGGGATGATCCCGTTACGTGCCAACACAGTGATGCCGAATGCGAGCATGCTCGTCAACACCCAGTACACGATGATCCCGAGCACCCTGGGTATCTCCACGCCGTAGCCGAGAATCACGTGCACGCTCAGCAAAGTGCTCGTTGAGGCAATGGCGGCGAGTATGGTTGTTGCGATCGTGAGCGCTGCGATTTTCGCAGCCAGTAAGCGGGTTCGGGACGGAACAACGGTCAGGCTCATCATGATCTGACGTCCGGCGGCGGAATCCTCGCCTTCGGTGACGTACTCGCTGCTCGCCACCACGACGCCGAGAATGATCGCGCCGACCACCCCGAACGCGAGTTCTTGATACCCAACGTCCCCGGAGGTCCTGCCCGCGTTCTTCAGCGACGACGAGTTGAGGACCGCGATGGCCGTCGGCACAGCCAATCCGACCGCGACCGCGGTCCACGTCGATGGCAGCGACCGCAACTTGCTGAGTTCGCCTCGCAACGCGTTCATCGCGGATTCCCTTGTGTCAGTGCGAAGAACGCGTCTTCGAGGCTGCGGTGTGTCCTTGTGATCTCGGCGAGCGTGCCGTGTGCCATCACGCGGCCGTGGTTGATGATGACTACATCGTCGATCGTCTCGGACAGTTCTCCCATCAGATGACTGGACAGCAGAACCGTTCTGCCTGCGGCGGCGTACTCGCGCAGGAATCTCCGGATCCAACGAATGCCTTCGGGATCCAGACCGTTGACGGGCTCGTCAAGCACAAGGGCTTCAGGATCTCCCAACAACGCGGCAGCGATACCAAGGCGCCGACCCATCCCCAACGAGTAGCGGCCAACACGCTTGCCCGCAGCTTCGGTCAGCCCGACGGTCGCCAGAACTTCGTCGACCCGGCGTTGCGGAATGCCTGCTGCTGCGGCGATCCACGTCAGGTGCGCGCGACCAGTGCGTGACCGGTGCGCGCCCGAACCGTCGAGCATGGCGCCGACCTTCTTCAGGGGATGACGCAGTTGTGCGAACGGAACGCCGTCCACCAAGGCCTTTCCGGACGTGGGGTGGTCCAGCCCGAGCAGGATCCGCAGAGTCGAGGACTTGCCGGCGCCGTTGGGTCCGAGGAATCCGGTCACTCGGCCGGGGCGGGCCTCGAAGCTGACGTCGTGAAGGACGTGTCGCTTGGTGACACGGTCGATGGTGAGCATGCCCGGAAGTCAATCGGGGCGACGCGGCGAGCACATCGGCTCCGAGCCCGATCTTGGCCGGTCCGTGGTCCGTCAGACCTGGGTCTTAGGGGTCGCCCGGGTTGCCCGTTCTGTCACACCGTTGCCGGTGTCCGTCGGGGGTGCGCTGTGGTGATCATGAGATGTTTGTCGGGGACAGGGAGGAACCACATGAGGCGTTGGACAACGCTGGCTGGACTGATCGCGACAGTGGCGGCCGCGGTGGTGGGGATCGCGCCGACCGCGTCGGGGGCCGCGTGCCCGTCGGTGGGCGGCAACTGGGCCGGACCAGGGCCGTTCGCCGTGACCCAAGCGTCCAATGGGGCAGGCACGACGATCTTCCGGCCGACCAACCTGGGCAGCCTGGGGTGCGGGACCCATCCGGTGCTGCTGTGGGGCAACGGCGCGGCGGCGACGCCGCAGAGCTACGTCCCGCTGCTGACCCATTTCGCCTCACACGGGTTCATCGTGGCCGCCTACGAGGCCCAGTCGGCCGACCCGAAGCTCCTGCTGTCCGGCCTGGACTACCTGACGCAGCAGAACAACACGGCCGGTAGCCCGTTCGCGGGCAAGGTCGACCTCGCGCACGTCGGCGCGACCGGCCACTCGCTCGGCGGCGGCCAAGCCGTCGGCGCCGGCGCGGATCCTCGCGTGGACACCGTGGCCCCGATCCTGGGTGGCCCGTTCAACGACCCAGCGAAGTTGCACGGCCCCGCGTTCTTCACCGCGGGCCAGAACGACCTCATCGTGTGGTCGTCAGTCGTCCACGGCCAGTACGAGAAGGCGAGTCAGGTGCCCGCCATCTTCGCTGAGCTGCGTGGCGCGGGCCATTTCCTCAACGGTGACGCCGACGGGTTGCGCGGACCGGTCACCGCTTGGTTCCGCTACCACCTGATGGGCGACAGCCAGGCCCGGGGCCTCTTCTTCGGCGCCAACTGTGGCTACTGCGGTCCGTCCGAATGGTCGAAGTTCGAACGCAACGCCAAGGCAAGCAGTTGATGTAGAAGACGCAAGTCGGCCAATGTGTCGACGGTTGGTCACTTTTTGACGGAACGAATCTGCGACCCTAATGGCCTACCGATACCGAGCTGGCTAACTCTCCCCGGAGTGGCTCCGATGAATTCGGCTACCAGCTCGGATCGGGAGGTTGCGCGTGAAGCTGAAATTGATCGTTGGCGGTCTCGTCGTGCTCGGTGCTGCTGTTGCCGCCATATTGTTGTTGATTGGTGAATCCAATCCGGTAACACCAGGGCAGGCGCTGCCGCCTGCACCGAGTACGTCTGCACCTTCCGGTCAGTCCCATGAGGTCGCAATGGCACTGGAGAGAGCGACCGCCGATCCGAATTCGCTGGTAGCTTCGAGCAGCCGTGAGCAGGTCGGTACAGGCGCGGGTGACGGACTTCCGCCGGGCTCGAAGATCGAAGTCAACGAGAATTCGTGGGCCCCCGACGGTGTGGGCGGCGGAATCATCGAGGCGACGGTCAGTTCGCCTGGTCGCCCTTCGACGACTTTCGTGGTGGTCATGGTTTCCGAATCGGGTCAGTGGAAAGTCGTGGCTTCGATGCCGGTCGAAGGTGGGCCGATCGGATGAAGCTCCTCATGATCTTTGTGATCACGCTGTCTGTGGTGATTGCGCCAAAGGCCTTCGCTACGACACCGGAGAATATTCGGTGTGCCGGTGTGCGACTCGCGCCGTCGCTCGACGAGAAACGTGACCGTCACGTGGCGGATAGGCGTGGGAAATTCGTGCCGGTTGTCATGGTTCATGGTTGGACAGGGACATCCACGCACGACGATCAGCGTCGAGGGGCTTTCTCTCATCGCATCGATCTGTCCACGAACCAGCTCGTCACGATGAAGCCGAGCAGGTCGATGATCGGTCAGTTGCAGCGGATCCCCGGCGCGGCCGTATTCACGTTTGACTATCACAACCATTCCGCACGCTGGGTCGACGATCCGCACATCGGCCCAGCCCTGGGGGAGTCGATCGACTGCTTGTTCAAGGCCACCGGGGAGAAGGCTATTGTCGTCGCGCACTCGATGGGTGGTCTGGCGACTCGGTACGCCCTCAGCACCGGTGATCGGGCGAAGAAGGTCAGCACCGTCATCACCTTCGGCACACCGAACACCGGCTCACTGTTCGCACTGCTCGGCGATGGAGCCCTGGCGATCGGCGCCGCGGTGAACAAGCAGCTCGCGGTGCTCCGCATGATCCTGGCTGTCTGCGGAAAACTCGCGACCGGCAAACTGGACACCGGAACACCTTGCGACATCTTGCCTGCCCCGATGCGAGCCCTCGATTCTGAGGCCGGCCGGGCCCTGCGCGCCGGGTCACGACAACTCGACGAACTCAAGCCGTTCCCCGCAGGCGTCAAGGTCGACGCGCTGGCTGGTGATGCCGTGTTCACCACCCTCAGATTGGGGTGGTTTCACCTGCGTTGGGACGGCCGAATCCCACTCGGTGACCTCATCGTGACCAGTGACTCCGCCGTGGATGGCGCCAGCCAGACGAAGAAGGCGTCCTGTGCGTATCAGCTCAACCCGATTCGCGGCGGGACCGACCTGATCGGCCTTTCGCTGGGACTGACTGCGAAGAACGACGTAGCTCAGCCAATCACTTCGGTGGCGGGTGCGTGCTATCACAGCAACCTGATGCGCACCGTAGAGCTGACCAACGAGGCCACTGGGATGGTCAATGAGGACATCGAGTCCCGCCAGCCCGCGACCAAGGTAGTAAATGTCGTCGCGGTCGACAAGAACGGCAATCCCGCGAAGGGATACACCGTCACGGACGATGGTTGGACAGTCGACTGCAGTCCTCCGCAACCCTATCCGTCGCCGTCATCGGTCGGCCGGAACATCGTCCAATGTGGAGCGCACGCTGACGCTGCCGACGTGTGCTGGACGAAACCGGATCGAGTTACTTTGCTTTGTGGCGGGGATCCGTGGGTGAAAACGCTGACGGTGTACCGCGCGAGCAGGGAAGTGCCTGCGGTGCCCGCTGCCAAAGATCCCGAGCCGTGGGGCTTGGAGTTGGACAATGGCCTGAAGTGCCGGATTCGTGATGGAGGAGCCTGGTCTGGCCGCTCAGACAACCTGGTCGGGGCGTATCACTGCGCGCCAGGCACTGATGTGGTTCTGGTGGCGCAGAAACAGGGAGCTGAAACCATCGACAAGAGCACGCGGGCATGGACCGTCCTAATAGGAGTTCTAGACGACAAGTCGACCGGGTCGCCGCCACCGACGAAGGTCATGGTCCGCACCGCGTACTTCGCGGGGTCGCCATGACCAGCACGAAGCGCCGCGGCTGCACTCTCGGCGCGTACATGTATGCTGGTTGGGAAATTGCTTCCGCTAAGCAAGCAAGATTTTGCGTGGTTTTCGCGGAAACCGACATGCATGCGTAGTCGTGTCGCTACGCTGGGCATCCTCCGTCATCGAACTGGAGGAAAATTTCATGCCACTGCGGGGGTTTGTAGCGTGGTTTCTGGCCGGCGTGCTGCTGGCTGGGGTGGCCGGGTGTGGGCTGATGGAGTCATCGGCGCCCGCTCAATCCGGCGGGACGCTTGAACGCAAGGTGATCAAAGTCGGCACGCTGGGGCTCGTCGACTCCGCACCGTTGCACCTGGCCATGGAGAACGGGTACTTCGCGGCCGAGGGCCTCGATGTGCAGTTGACCACCGGTGCCAAGGGATCGGCCAATGTGGACAACGTACTCGGTGGGACACTGGACTTCGGGTTGACCAGCTATCCGCCTGCGTTGATGCCACAGGTCAAGGGCGTCGCGAACATCAAGATCGTCGCTGACGCCGTGCAGACGACCGAGAATCTGATCCTGTGTGTGGTGTCCAAGAACAGCCCCATCAAGAAGCCGGGCGACCTTGCCGAGAAGAAGATCGCGGTGTCCTCGAAGCGGGGCATTTCCGAGCTGACGCTCAACGCCCAGCTCAAGATGATGTCCGTGGACCACAAGAAGATCGAGTACATCTCGATGGAGATAGCGTCCATGCCCTCGGCGCTGGAACGTGGTGACGTCGCCGCGGCCGTCATCGCCGAGCCGCACCTGACCGCGGCCACCAAGGCCGGTCTGGTCAAGCTGATGGACCCGTTCTCCGGGCCGACGGCGGACTTCCCGTGGTCGGGCTGGATCGCCAAGAAGGAGTTCACCGACGCCAACCCGAACGTGGTCGCGGCCTTCAAACGGGCGCTCAACAAGGGCGTCGCGGACACCGCCAGCCGGGACAGGGTCGGTGAGGTGCTGATGAAGCACGTCAGGATCGACTCGGCGACGTATCAGCTGATGACCATGCCGGTGTTCCCGACGAGCGTCGATCCCGTTCGGCTGCAACGGGTTGCCGATCTCATGCTCGACCAGGGCGAGATCGACAAGCCCATCGACATGCGCACGATGATGCTCTAGCGACTGGCGACTAGTACTGCCAGTTGAGGCCGCTGCCGCCGTACTGCTCGATCGGGATCGCCTCGGTCCCCGGCGGCAGCCGGTCGATGTAGAGCTTGCCGTGCAGGTGATCGATCTCGTGTGCGACAAGGCGGGCCACGCCGCGTTCGAAGATCGTGATCTTCCGCGCGCCGGACAGCTCCTGGTGCTCCACGTGGATCACGAGCGGTCTCGGCACGAGGCCGCGCACGTCGAAGAAGGACAGACAGCCCTCGTACTGTTCGTCGAACTGCTCGCCGTTCTCGATGATCCTGGCGTTCAGCAACATGATCACGTCGTCGGTTCCGGGCGGGAAGACGATCGCGGCCGCCCGGTCGATGCCGATCTGGTTGGCCGCGAAGCCGATTCCCTTGCCGAACGTGTGCGCGGCCGACACCCGTTTGGCGGCTGACACCAGTTCCGCGATCACTCGTTTGGCGACCTCGGCCTCTTCCGGTAATTGGAAGGGTTTCGCCGGGCGGTGCAGGATCGGGTCGTCGGACTGCACGACCCCCAGGGAACGCATGACTTGGCTGGGTTTCTCGGCCGGCTCAGCCGGTTGGGTCGACGGCTTGCGGCGGAAGTGCCATTCCAAACGGTATCTGGCGTGCAAGGGCGGCTCTTCCGTCGTCCACGAGAAAACCCGGCGGTTGTTCGATCTCTGCTCGTCGATCGCGGTCCGGAAGGGCATCGCCTCCGCGGTCATCGAGGTGTGCAGGCCCCACACCGCGGGGTCGAGGTGCTCCGGAAAGTCAAGCCGGACAGACAAAAGCAACGTGGGCAGCCGGATCGCGCGCTGAAACCAGTTGCCCCACTTGTCATCCCTGACCGTGTATGTGTACTCGATCCACGTGCTCTGCCCGGGGTACAAGGGAAAGTGGCCGCTGTCGTTGGCGAACTGCAGCCACACTTCCTTGAACGCGTCCCGGTCGTGCTGCGCCACCCACCGCATCGGCTCCGAGCGGTCCTCACCGCACCACGCCTGCAGATCCAGTTCTTCCCATGTCAACGGGCGGTCGCGGTAGAGCTGATTGGACAGGTCGGGGTCGCCGGGAAACCGGTCGACCGAGATCCTGATCATGTAACGGGTGATCGGGTCGGTGCCGTAGTTGACCAGCCTGCGTCGCATGATCGCCCGGTAAGTCCGTCCGTCGTAACGAAGTTCGGCGTCGTCATGTTCTACGAAAAGACTGCGGGTCGACGGTTCCGGTGTGCGCTCGATTGGAGTAGCCCGCACCACGACTGGGCGAAGGGCCTCGTAGTCACGCCACGCACGGCGTAACGCCCCACCGGCGTTCAGCGCGTCATCCGCCGCTTTGGCGAACTCACGCGACGGGCGCTCGTGACCGCTCTCCACTTTCGATACGTACGAACGGCTGTAGCCCATGGCAACGGCCACGGCGGTACGCGACATCCCACGCACCTCCCGCCATCGCCGGAGTTCACCGACGAAGACGTCTTGGTGCGCAGGCGAGTCCTCGTCCTGGGTCGCCATGCTGCCTCCCACACCGGCTGACCGTGAGTACGCGTGAGCGCGCCGTGAGTAGCTCTCAGTCTTCCATGACATACCCCGTCGCTGGTGTCCTCGTATTTCAGATGTAGCACAGAAGGGGCTGAAACAGTGCGAAACACATCGACGACGGCGGTGACAAACGGGGCCACGAGTCCAGCGCCGCCGCGCAGCAGGGGACTTGTCATGAGCAAGCGTGCGCGCAGTGCTCGGCGCCTAGCCAGCCTGCTGACCAGCAAGTCAGGCACCTACGTCCGGGTTTACTACGACCGCCAGATCCGCAGGTACCGGGTTGTTTGGACCAACGGCCCGGACGCGGCACAGATGTTCACGTTCGCTGTTCAGGCAGCCGGGGATGTGCCTGAACTCGACGTGGCGACGCTGCTGTGGGACCGGGGGACGACCAACAACAAGTGAATAGACCCGCCGACCGGACGACGTATCGCGGCTGGACGCCTGTGTCCAAGAAGCTGATGCCGCACCCCTCCCGACGCGTTGCCCGGTAGGCGTGCCGTTCCGGTGACCAGCCGACAGCCCCCGTGCTGGTCTCCGGAACGGCGTCCATCCATTTCTAGACCGGATACCTGATCAGCGTGCGCATCTTCTCAGGGGCATCGGTGCGGGGTCTGGTCAGGTAGATCTCGTGGTGGTTTCCGGTGATCTGACGGCCTTCCTGCCGCACGAAATCCATCAGCCTGGCGATTGTGGCCGGCTCCTCGCTGTACGGGCCGTGGTGCAGGATTTGCGCGCACGTGCCCTCGGTGAATTCCTCGAACCGCACGCCGTCCACGGCCTTCTTCCGGCCGGCTTTGGCGATGGCCTCGGCGGCGATCTCGGCCGTGGCCTGCCCGGGCTGCAAGATCATCATGGTCCAGCACCAGGCGTTCCGGTCACCGGCGGCGAAGACTGCCGGATCGGGTGACCACCATTGACCCTGTAGGGGTAATACCGAGTACTCCACCTGAGTTTTGAGTGCGGCGCGCACGGCATAGGCGACTGCGTACAACCCGGACACCGCATTGCTGTATTCGGGTGAATCCGGCGATCCCTTGCCATCCACCATCAAGTACGGCAACGCGGGCACTTCGATCAGCGCCGGTTCTTTCCTGCCGGAGAACAGGTACTTGTACTCATTCATGCGATTGCTCCAAAGGGATGACGATTCGCGTGACCGGGTGTTCCGGTCCGGCGAGATAGGCCTCACGGGCAAGTCCGGACGGCCGGTGCCCGCGTTCGTAGATCCACGCGAACAAGCCCTGGTAGGCCAGCGTGACGTCCTCGTACGGCCCCACGTGCGTGGTCATCGCGACCAGACCGGCGGGCAACCGTTCGACATCACCGCCGGGTTCGTCCGTTTCCACGCCCACGGTGATGGAGATCTGCGTCGCGTCGAGGTCCAACGGGAACAGGCCCCACCGCAGCCCAGGCGTACTTCCTATAGCTGCCATGCACTTCCCGACAGCGAGCCCGATTTCCTCTGGGGCACATACGGTTCTGTGCACGACCAAGCGTCGCGACGGTTCGTTGACGAGCGTGACTTCCTGACGTAGCAAGCCTTCTTCAAGCAGCCGCGTCAACGCCCGGGCGGTGCGCCTGCGGTGTTCGATCTCCGCTTCGACCCGGCGGAGGTGTGTGCTCAACACCTGTTCGTCCTCCAGCGCCGCGGCGATCTCGGCCAACGGAACGTCCAGCTTGCGCAGCAACGCGATCGCCAACGCGCGGCGCGCCTGGGCGGTGGAGTAGTAGCGGTAGCCGGTCGCCGCGTCGACTTCGGCCGGGACGAGCAGGCCGAGCTGGTCGTAATGGCGCAGCTGCTTGGCGCTCAGCCGGCACATCCGGGCGAACTCGCCGATCGGCAACAGGTGGTCGGTCACCCGCACATCCTGATCCTTTCCACAGTGGGAAGGTCAAATTGGCGGATAGCCTGGTCGAGTGAACGAGTATCGCTTTGTCGCGACCGGCGACAGCTTCACTGAGGGCGTCGGCGATCCCGGGCCGGACGGCACGTTTCGTGGCTGGGCAGACCGGTTCGCCGAGATGCTGGCCGAGAGACGGGGCCCGATCAGCTACGCCAACCTGGCCGTGCGTGGCCTGACCGTGCGTCAGATCGTGGAGACCCAGCTCGAACCCGCGATGGCGTTGGAGCCTGAGCTCGTGACGGCGGTCGCGGGCATGAACGACCTGATCCGGCCGAAGCTGAACTTCCGTGAGTTCGTCGACGACCAGGACAAGCTGATCGGGACCCTGGCCGCGACCGGAGCACAGGTGATCACCGCGACCCTGCCCACGCCGGGCCAGGGCGCACCGCTGCCGACGCCGCTGCGCCGTGCCCTGACCAAGCGGTTGAACCTGAGCAACGCGTTCGTCCGGCGGATAGCGGCCAAGCACGGCGCCCTGTGCCTCGATCTGGCCGTGATGCTGCCGCCTGGAATCGGCGGCTGGAGCGAGGACCGCCTGCACCCCGGACCGGACGGGCACCGCGCGGCGGCGCAGGCGTGTATGGGCCTGCTGGACGGCGAGCCGCCGCGCAGGCTGGCCGTGACCGAGATCGTGGCCGCGGATCCCGGCGAGCCGACCCTGCGGGAGCAGCTGCGCTGGGCGAAGCAGTTCCTGGTGCCGTGGGTGAAACGGCGTCTGCGTGGCGAGTCGAGCGCGACCGGGGTGGCGGCGAAGCGCGAGGACTACGGGACAATAAGCTCCTGAAGGTGCAGACGATCTCGCTCGACGGCCTTGAGCACCCCGCGGAACGCCGGTGGGAACACCGCGGCCATCCGTACCCCGCCGAGGCAGAGGTGTTGCGGCGGCACGGAAACATCGTTGCGGCCGCGCCGGTGACGAACGGGCCGCGCGGGGTCGGCGTGTGGGATCTCGATTCCGGGAAACTGCGTTTCTGGGACGCCTGGGGTGACACGGTTCGGTTCCTGGAGTCCGGCATGCTCGTGGCGGTCGACGGGAGCATCTCGTTGCTGTCGTGGCCGGACCTTGCGACGCTGGAGTCGGTCGACGCGCCCGAGATGGCGGAGACGTTCGTGGTGTCGCCTTCGGAGAAAGTCCTTGTGGTGCACCAGAACGACGGCCAAGGGCTGAACGGCTACGAGGTGTTCTCCCTTGGTCCGCTGGTCAAGCGGAGTGACCACATTGGACTTCGCGAGGACCCGATGTACAGCATGCCGGTGTTCTCACCGAGTGAGCGGTACGTGGCGTGCTCGCCGGGCGGCGACTACTTCTGGGTGCCCGACGACGAGGCCGACTGGCCCGAGGACTGGGACAAGGACGAAGCCGAGATTCCCACTGCCGGCGGGCAGATCCGGTTCGGTGACCTGCTCGTGCATGACCTCGCCACGGACACGGTCGCCCGCTCGGAACTGCGTTTCGACCTCGAACCAGGCTGGGTACCGGAGGATTGCTGGGACAGCCGCTGGCACTACGGCGCGATCGACCTCGAGTTCGTGGCCGACGAGCACATCAAGCTGCGGCTGCCCGACGGTACGTGGGTCGATCTCGCGCTTCCCTTGCCGGACACCGTTGTGCTGCCGACGCCCAACCGGGAACTCCCGGGTCAGCCTTCGGTGGACAGGAGCTGACCGAGTGCGCCGTCGACGCCGCGCGCGTCGGTGAGCACGGAAACCGTGCCACCCGTGGACCGTGCGACGTCGGTGAGCTCTCGCCGGTTCAGCTCGGAACCGATGGACAGGAAGCTGATCGGGAGCTTGCCCCTGGCGACGTTCTTGTCCCGCAAGCGATCCTTCAGCTGCGCGAACGTCAACCCGCCGTCGTTGGGGCCGTCGGTGATCACGACGACGCGGTTGCGTTTGCCGTCGGCAAACGAGTTCAGCGCGGTCTGGTAAGCCGCTTCAAGGCTCGTGTACAGGTGTGTGCCGGTGGCCGGCTTGAGGGCGTCGATCCCGGCGTGCAGCGCCGGCCGGCTTGTTGCGATGGGACTGGTCGCCACCAGCTGTCTGTACGGGCGGTCGGCGTCGAGCCGGCGGGAGAACTCCCAGATCCCCACGGCTCCGCTGGCCATCCGGTCGGTCATCCCATGCAGGGCTTGTTTCACCCAGTCGATGCGGGTCTTGCCGTCGCCGCCGTTGGTCAGCATCGAGCGGGAGACGTCGACGAGGACCGTGATCACCTGGCCGCCCTCAGCGGCGTTGGTCCACGTGGCCGAGATCTGTTGGGTGGTCGTCGCATCGGCCGGGACGAGACTGGTTGTGGCGCTGTCCCAACGGATGCCGGGGGAGTCGTGCGGATACGCGGCGCCACCCGCGGCACGCAGACCGATGCGGTTGAAGGACTGCTGCTGCGGGGTTTCCTTCAGGAAGTCACGGAACTTCAGCGCCGCGCGGACCTGCGACTGGTCGCCGGACAACGCGACGAACGGGAAATCCGCGGCTGGGCTCGGTCCACGTGCCGCGACCTCGTACAATGGTTTTCCGGCAGCGGGTTTGCCGTCCAGGCCGAGGTTACGGCGGTACAAGTCGACCTCGATGACGGGAACCGCGCTGAACGGCGCACCCGCGACCTTGCCGGCCTTGCCCAGTTCGATCAGCGCGTCGATGGTCGTTCGTGGCACGTTGGCCGGGCGCGCGGCCGCCAGCTGCGCCAGGTTTTCTTGCACCGCAGGCAAAGTGAGGGTTTCGACGGTCACCGGCCCGGCCCGTTGCGGGCTGACGCCGGCGATGGCGCACTGCAGCGCGAGAACGCTCGCGGTGTTGGCCGCCGGATCCGGCATGGCCACGGTGAACTTGCCCCATTCTGGCTTGCCGTAGCGCGCCCAGCCGTCAGGCGTGTTGGTCAGCGCGGCCAGGTCGCCGAAGGTGAAGGAGTCGTGGCCTTCGAGCGGTTTGACGGCCTCGTACGGCAGCGCCAGCACAACCGGACTTGTCGCCACCGACTCGGTGTTCGAGCCGATGGCCGAGCCGTCGGCCGCGGACAGCCGGTTGACCCAGTACGACGATTCCGGCAGCCACGCCTGCGGCTTGCCGCCCATCGCCGGTTCATTCCAGTCGTTGGACAGTCCTGCGAAGACCTGGCTGGGATCCTGCGCGGCGACCTCGACCCGGACGCAATGATCGGCGACGACGGTCTTTTCGACGTTCCAGCGCTTGGCCGCTTCCTCGACTGCCGGGGCGGCACTCGGCGTCACCGCGACCCGCAGCACCGAGTCGCCTTCCGGACAGGACTTGGACTCGATGGCGGCCCGCTGCTCGATTCGGTCGTTGACCCACGTCCAGCCGAGCCACGAGAGTGCGAGCAGAGCGACCATGCCGAGGACGACGACGGGCCACTTGGCAACGCCGCGCCGCACGTTCTCCAGCGTGCGGTGTCGACCCATGCACACTCCGCCTTCGTGTCTGTCCGTAACCGGCAGGCCCTAGTCAAGCGAAAATAACGCTAACAGCCGACGGCGGTGGGTCAAGTTTGCTCACTCTGCGCACACGTTACGTAACTGAAATTGACCTAATCGTTATCTTCCGGATCAAGCAGCTGTGTACACAGCGCGATCAACTGGGCGCGCAGCGGAGTCGCCCGGGAAGCGAACTCGGCCTGCAGGCGGGCGTAGGTCGCCCGACCGGCGGGCGTCTCGATCGGCACGGGGGAGTAGCCGAGTTCGCGAAGGTCGTACGGACTCGCGCGCATATCGAGTTCTCGCACGTCAGAGGCCAGTTCGAAGCAGTCGGCGACCAGTTCGGACGGCGTGAACGGGGCCAGTTTGTACGACCACTTGAACAAATCCATGTTCGCGTGCAGGCAGCCCGGCTGCTCCATGGCGATCTGAGTCGCCCGGGTCGGCTGGAGCGTGTTGAGCGGCCGGGCCTCGGGCGTGAAGAACCGGAACGCGTCGAAGTGGCCGCACTTGATCGGCAGCGACTCGACGACGGTGTCGGTCCCGGCCGGGCCGAGGCGCAGCGGCCATGACTCGTGCCGGATCTCCGACGTGCGGTACACCATCGCCCATTCATGCAGGCCAAAGCAGCCCAACCGGGGCTGGCGCGACTGCGTCGCCGCGAGCAGCGACCGGACGAACGACACCGACTCGCGGCGCTGTGCGGTCAGCAGGTCCCGCGACAGCATCACGCCCTGCGGCGTCTGGACGTACCCGGTCCACGACAGGAACTCGCTGGCATCTCCGGCCAGCGCGACGTCCGGGCCGGGGTGCCAGCGCAGCAGCCGGGCCGGCCGGTAGGAGTAGTAGCTGAACAGGAAGTCCAGCACCGGGTGCTTCTGGCCCAGCGCCTTGCGCTCCTGGTGCGGGTCGACCCATTTGCGCATGCGCGAGACATACGCCTCCTGCCGGGCGCGCCACTCCTGCTCGGCCAACACAATCACAGGGGCCATTATTCGCCGATGTGCGTGCTGTCCCGAACAGTGCCGACGTACTCCTCGACCAGGTCTTCCAGCGCCACCACGCCCAGCACTCTGCCGTCAGGCGCCACGGCCTTGGCCAGGTGGCTCTGCACCCGCCGCAAAGCAGCCAGCGCCTCGTCGAGGCGGGCGTCCGCGGGGAGCTGCGGCAAACCGCGCACCCGCGCCCACGGCAGCGGTGCGTCGGCGTCGCCTGCGAGGTCCAGGACGTCCTTGACGTGCACGAACCCGTTCAACCGGCCGTCGGAGAGCCGGACCGGGAAACGGGAGAAGCCTGTTGCCGCGACCGCCGCCTCGATGTCGCCGATCGTCGGCGGGTACGGCACCGTCGTGACCTGGTCCAACGGCACGAGCACGTCCGCCACGGTCCGTTCGGCTGACGACAGGGTCTGCGTCAGCCTGCGGTGCTCGAGGTCGTCGAGCAGGCCTTCCCGCCGCGAGTCGGCGATCAGGCTGGCCAGCTCTTCCGGCGTGTACGACGTCTCCAGCTCGTCCTTCGGCTCCACCTTCAGCAGCCGCAGGATGCCGTTGGCCATCCAGTTCAGCAGGCTGATCACCGGCCGGACCAGCCGCACCCACGCGACCAGGAACGGCGTCAGCCACACCGCGGTCCGCTCCGGCGCGGCGATCGCGATGTTCTTGGTGACCATCTCGCCGAGCAGCACGTGCAGCACGGACACGATCAGCAGCGCGATCGCGAACGCGATGCCGTGCATCACCGCCGGGTGCACACCGAGCGGTTCGAGGACCATCTCCAGGTAGTGCGCCACGGCCGGTTCACCCAGCGCACCAAGAGCGATCGTGCACAGGGTGATGCCGAACTGGGCACCGGCCATCATCAACGACGTCTTCTCGGCGGCACGCATGACGGTCCGCGCGCGGTCGACGCCACGTTCGGCCATCGCCTCAAGGCGGTCACGGCGTGCGCTGACCAGCGCGAACTCCGCGCCGACGAAGAACGCGTTCAGTCCGAGCAGCAGCAGCGACACCAGGATCGCGGGCACACCGGTCATCGCGCACCTGCCTCAGCAGGGGTTTCCTGGTCAGCCATGCGGGTCACGCGCAGCTCGGCGACCCTATGCCGGTCCATCCGCATCACGGTGATCCGCCAGCCGTCCACGATCACCTCGTCGTTGACCTCGGGGATCCGGCCGAGCCGGGAAAGCACCAGGCCAGCCAGGGTCTCGTACTCGCCCTGCGGCATCCGGAACCCGGTCGCCTCGGCCAGTTCGTCGTCCCGCAGCAGCCCGGAGACCATCCAGCTGTCCCTGCCGAGCGGCCGGACCGGGCTGACCTCGCCACGGTCGTGCTCGTCGCGGACGTCGCCGACGATCTCCTCGATCAGGTCTTCCAGGGTCACGATGCCCGCGGTGCCGCCGTACTCGTCGACGACGATCGCCAGCTGCAATCCGGAGCCGCGCAGGCGGTCCAGCAGCGTGTCGCCGTCCAGGCTTTCCGGCACGGTCGGGACCGCGCTGGCGAGCTTGGCCATCTCGGTCGTGGCGCGCTGGTCCTGCGGTACGCCGAAGACCTGCTTGACGTGCACGACGCCGACCACCTCATCGAGGTCGCCCTTGTGCACGGGGAAGCGGGAGAAGCCAGTGGCCCTGGCGAGTTCGATCAGGTCAGGCACGGTCGCGTCACATCGCAGCGCGGCAACGCGGACCCGTGGCGTCATCAGCTCGTCGGCCGTGCGGTCACCGAACCTCAGCGAGCGGTCCAGCAGCTTGGCCGTGCCCTGGTCGAGCGTGCCGTGCTCGGCGCTCGAGCGCACGAGCGAGCCGAGTTCCTGCGGGGAGCGCGCCGAGGCGAGCTCGTCGGCCGGTTCCACGCCGAGCCTGCGGACCAGCCAGTTGGCCGACCGGTTCAGGCCGTTGATCAGCCAGCTCAGCGCCCTGGCGAAGCCCATCTGGAAGCCGGCGACCATCCGCGCGGTCTCCAGCGGCTTCGAGATGGCCACGTTCTTCGGCACGAGCTCGCCGAACAGCATCGAGATGAAGTTGGCCAGCAGCAGCGCGATCGCCAGGGCGAAACCGTGCGCCGCGCCCTCGGGCAGACCCAGGACGCGCATCAGCGGCACAAGCCATTCGGCGATGATCGGTTCGGCCAGATAACCAGTGGTCAGCGTGGTGATCGTGATTCCGACCTGCGCGCCGGACAGCTGGAACGACAGCGTGCGATGGGCTTTGGCGACGTTCTGGGCCTTCTTGTCCCTCTTGCGCTGCTCATGGCTGTCGACCTGGCTACGGTCGAGCGCGGTCAGCGAGAACTCGGCCGCGACGAAGACAGCGGTTCCGAGGGTGAGGAGGACGACGGCGAGAACGCCGAGCACGTCGAGCAATGGTCCGGTCACCGTACAACTCCGGTGTCCGGGCGAATATGGCAGCCGGGAGAATCGCCCGGCTGGCTACTGCCACCGGGCGACTTGGCGTCGCACACCTTACTGACTCACTCCTTGCAAGGTCCAAAGAAGACCTGTCAATCATACCGAGCCTCAGGGGTGGCGACCGACCAAACCGAGCAGGCGGGCGGGTGCGCCTGCGTCCGCGGCCACCGGCACCGGCGGCGCGAAGATCCCCGTGCCCTGCCAGCGCCAGACCTGCGGCTGGAAGACCCGCAGCAGGGTCTGCGCCAGCTCGTCGTGCAGTGGCGAGGTCTCGCCGATGCCTCTGGCCAGGTCCCAGCCGTGCACCGCCAGGTCGAGGGTCATCTGCCAGCCGAACTCCGCGGCGGGCACGAGCCCGTAGCTGAGATGTACGTCTCGATCAAGAGCACCGGGCCGCAGCCACGCCTCCCGGGCCTCGGTGGATGAAGTGGTCCACGCGCCGACTGGATCCTCCCCGAGCACGTCGCCGTCGTAGGAGTCGCCGACCTCGTCCAGGTCGGCGCCGCTGAGCAGCTCAGGCACCCAGAGCTGCTCAGCGACCAAGTGGTTGAGCAGGTCACGCACGTTCCAGCCGGGGTTGGGCGTCGGCCTGGCCCAGTCGGCCGGGCCGATCGCCTTGACCAGCCAGTCGAACCCGCTCAACGCACTGCCATGAGCGTCCAGCAGTTCCATACGATCAAGTGGACCACTGGACGCCCGTCCTTGCACTCAGAGACACCAGCCGTAGCCGTCCACAATCGCCTGCATACCGGCTGTAGCCGATACGGTCAGTGACACCAGCTCCTCCCGTGACGTTACTGAGCGTGAAACCGACGCCCCAGCGCGCCCACCCCGCGTGTCCACCACTGCAGCACCCCGAAACGCACTTTCCAGCACCCCGAGTTGGCCTTTCCAGCACCCCGAGTTGGCGTTTTCAGTAGGGGATGGGGAATTTCATGGTGCTGAAACGGTGGACACGGCGTGCCGGAATGGTGGACACGCGGGGTTGGGGTCGGACGCTGGGCGGGGCCTTCGCAGCCGTCGCCGCGCCGACATCTGGACGGGGTGATGACGGTGTGCAAGAATCTCATAAACTAAGATAATCAGTCTTTGAGGGGTTGGCGATGTCCGGGGACTTGATGATTCGGCTGTCGGATGAGGAACGGTTCGAGGCGGTTCGGGTGCTGGATGCCGCGGTCGCCGACGGACGGATCACCTGGGATGAACACGCTGAGCGGACCGACCTGGTGTGGGCGGCCAAGACCAAGGGGGACCTGGTGCCGCAGCTGGCCGACCTCGGCCCGGTGGCTGCTCAGGCCGAGCCGGCGCAGCGGGTGGTCGCGACGATCAGCAAGGTGATCCGAACGCCCGAAGCGACCAGGGAGGTCAAGGCGCGGGCGACTTTCGGGGCCGTCGTGCTGAATCTGACCGGCATGCGGCCGGGTGAGCACACGCGGGTCATCGCCGACTCGTTCTGCGGCAAGGTTGCGGTGTTCGTTCCGGAGAACGCCGTCGTGATCGATGAAGGTACCGCTGTCATGGGCAAACGCAGCATCTTCGGTATCGCGGAAGGCCAGGGCGGACCGGTTGTCCGGATCAGCGGCCGGGTGACCATGGGGAACATCAAGGTGTTCCGAGGCGAAGCCCGCCACTGGTGATTACGTGGGACATAATGGCTTTTTGTCACATGGGCGCGGTACGTTGCTACCAGCCCGTGTGACAAGGAGTTGTGCATGTCCACCACTGTGCCGACCACCACGCACTTCCGTACCTGCCCACTGTGCGAGGCCACGTGCGGCCTGAAGATCACCATGGCGGGCGACCGCGTCATCGACGTCCGCGGCGACAAGGACGACGTGTTCAGCCTCGGCTTCATCTGCCCGAAGGGCGCCAAGCTCGGTGATCTCGACATGGACCCGGACCGGCTGCACAAGCCGTTGGTCAAGCGCGACGGCCAGTTCGTCGAGGTCGAGTGGGACGAGGCCTTCGCCGAGGTCGAACGCGGCCTGAAGGCGGTACGGGAAAAGCACGGCAACGAAGCGGTCGCGTTGTACATGGGCAACCCGAGCGTCCACACGATGGCAGGCCCGGTCTACAACGGGGTGTTCGCCAAGAGCCTCGGCACGCGCAACATCTACACCGCGAGCACGAGCGACCAGATGCCCAAGCACGTGTCCAGCGGATACCTCTTCGGCGACCCGTACTCGATCCCGGTCCCGGACATCGACCGGACCGACTACCTGCTCATGCTGGGCGCGAACCCCTTGGAATCCAACGGAAGCCTGTGCACCGCGCCCGATTTCCCCGGCAGGCTCAAGAAGCTCAGGGCCCGTGGCGGGAAGTTCGTGGTGGTCGACCCGCGCCGGACCCGGACCGCCGACCTGGCCGACCAGCACCTGTTCATCCGGCCCGGCGCGGACGCGGTGTTCCTGTTCGCCCTGGTGCACACCCTGTTCGACGAGAACCTGGCGGTCGAGGTGCCGCAGATCGTCGACGGTGTCGAAGAACTGCGCGTACTGGCGTCGAAGTTCTCGCCGGAAACGGTCGCGGGTGCGTGTGGCATCGACGCGCCGGCGATCAGGCAGGTCGCCAGGGAGCTCGCGGCCGCGCCGACGGCCGTGGTGTACGGGCGCATCGGCACGACGACAGCCGAGTTCGGCACGATCTCCAGCTGGTTGGTGGACGCACTGAACGTGCTCACCGGCAACCTGGACACGCCTGGCGGCGCGATGTTCCCGGCCTCGGCGGCACGCGCGACCTACGTGAAGCGCAAGCCGTTCCGCACCGGCCGCTGGCACAGCCGCGTGCGCGGATTCCCCGAGGCCATCGGCGAACTGCCGACCGCGACCCTGGCCGACGAGATCGAAACACCCGGCGAGGGCCAGGTCCGCGCGCTGTTCACGGTCTGCGGCAACCCGGCGTCGTCCGCGCCGAACGCGCCGAGGCTCGCGGCAGCGTTGGCAGAGCTTGAATTCATGGTGAGTGTGGACCCGTACGTGAACGAGACAACGCGGCACGCGACCGTGATCCTGCCGCCGCCACGGGTGACGCAGTCGCCACATTTCGACTTCGGCTTCACGCAGTTCGGCGTACGCAACTTCGCCAACTACTCGCCGCCCGCGTTGCCGTTGCCCGAAGGACGGCCGGGCGAAGCCGAGATCATGGCCAGGCTGGTGATGATCGCCGCTGGTCAAAGCGCGTCGGCCGATCTGCGTGGCCTCGAGGAGATGATGCTCGGCGGGTTGCTGGGTAAGGCCGTGCAGATCGAAGGATCCCCGGTGCACGGCCGCGATCCGCAGGAGCTGCGGTCGATGATCGACGGCGACGCACCGCTGGAACGGTTCCTCGACCTTTCCCTCCGGCTCGGCCCGTACGGCGAAGGCTTCGGCGCGAACCCGTCCGGCCTGCGCTTGTCGACCTTGCTGGCCAACCCGCACGGCATCGACCTCGGTCCGTTGCAGCCGAGGCTGGCCGAGATTCTGTCCACTGCGGACGGAAAGGTGCACCTGTGCCCGTCCGAGCTGGCGACTGACGTGCCCAGGTTGCTTGCGTGGCTGGAGGAACGGCCGCGCGGCATGGTCCTCATCGGACGCAGGCACCTGCGGTCCAACAACAGCTGGATGCACAACGTGCCCGCACTGGTGACCGGATCGAACACGTGCACACTGCAGATGAACCCGCAGGACGCCGAGAAGCTCGCGGTCACCACCGGTCAGCGGGTACTGGTGATGTCGCGGACCGGGACGGTCGAGGTCCCGGTCGAACCGACCGACAAGATCATGCCGGGCGTGGTCAGCCTGCCGCACGGCTGGGGCCACGACACGCCGGGCGTGCGGCTGTCGGTCGCCCGGAACACCAATGGTGTCAACGTGAACACCGTGACGGACGAGTCCATTCTGGATGTCCTGTCCGGAACGGCGGTCTTCAACGGCGTGCCCGTGGAGGTGAAAGGGGTTTGATGTCCTTGGTTGCTCCTGGACATCGTGCGGGGACAGTTTCGTTGGCCGGCAGAGTGAGCTAAACAAGCTCACCCTGCCGGCTGTGTGCCGGGACCGTGCTGTCTTGCTCATGCCGACCGCGCGGAGGTTGGCGTCGCACGAACATCCTGGGCAAGCGCGGGATGGCCGGGCGGGCAGAGATCCGGTCCCGATCGCCTTGGCTCGCGGCCGTGATGCCCAACATGGTTACGCTTAGACATCGTGAGGGCACAGTTCGTGGGTCGGCGCAATGAGCTCGACGAGCTCGCCAACCGGCTGCGCGCGGGCACCGGACAGGTCGTACTGGTGTCGGGCGAGCCGGGGATCGGCAAGACCAGGCTGGCCCACGAGCTGACAGCGGTCGCCGAGGCGAACGGTGTGCTCGCCTGCTGGGGCCGAGCGGTTCAGGATGACGGCAGCCCGTCGTACTGGCCGTTCCGGCAGGTGCTCAAGCTGCTCGCGAGGTTGCACGCGCCCGGCCCGCTGGCCGGTGATCTGTCGCTGCTCGTACCGGAATTCGGCGACGGGCCGGCGATGTCGCCGGGGGAGCGGTTCCAGGTCTTCGAGGCGGTCACGGAGTACCTGACCGGCGTCGGCAAGGTCCTGATCGTGCTGGATGACCTGCAGTGGGCCGATCCGCCGACCGTGCAGCTACTCGTCCACCTTGCCAGGGCGATCAGATCCGCACCGGTGATGATCCTGGTGACCTACCGGGACACCGAGATCTCCCCGGCGTTGTCCGACGCGCTCGCGTCCTTGGCGCGTGAGGAAACGGTGTCACGGATCCGGTTGACCGGACTGTCGGAGACTGAGGTCGCTGTCCAGTTGGCCAGTCTGACCGGAGGGACGGTCGCGGCCGATGTAGCGGCCGCGGTCAGCCGCCGGACGGGCGGGAATCCGTTCTTCGTCGCCGAAGTGGGCCGGATCCTCGACCAGCAGGGGACACGCTTGCCGGACGCGGTCATCGACGCGGTCCGGGTCCGGATGGACGCGTTGTCACCGGAATGCCGCGAGATGCTGGCCGCGGCGTCGGTACTGGGCACCGACGTGGACCCGGCGCTTGTGGCCGCCGTACTCGGCCGGCCGCTGGACGAGGTCCTGGCGTCGATGGACGAGGCGCTGCAGGCCGGCGTGCTGTCCGGTTTGGACGGTTGGTGGTTCACACACGATCTGGTCAGGGAGGCGGCGCGGCTGCTGATGCCGACCGCGCGGCGATTGGCGCTGCACGCGCGTACCGCGACGGCGATGGAGCAGCGCCCGGAAGCCGTGCAGCGGGCTGCGGAGATCGCGCACCACTGGCTCGAAGCGTTGCCTGCCGGTGACGCGACGAAGGCGGCCGAGTGGGCGCGGCGCGCGGGCGATGTCGCGATGGCGCAATTGGCCTGGGAGAACGCGGTAAGCCTATACGCGCGGGCACTGCGCGCCGCGCCGGACATGCCGGACGTCGACCGTGCGTCTTTGTTGACCAACAAGGGAATCGCGCAACTGCGGCAAATGGACATCGTCGGCGGCGAGGAGACGCTGCGCCAGGCCGCCGCGTCGGCACGGAAATCCGGCGATGTCACCATGATCGCCGAAGTGGCCTTGGCGATGGAAACGGTCAGCAGTTCGGACTGGGCCACATTGGGCAAGTCGTTGTCCGACGAGGCCTTGCCCGCGTTGGAAGACGGCCCGTTGCGTTCCCGGCTGCTGGCACAACATGCCGCTGAGTTGTCGTTCCACGGTTCGCCCGACCTGGACGCGGTGTCCGCCGAGGCTTTGGCCATCGCTGACCGGACACAGGATCCGCGTGCGTTGCGGGCCGCGCTGCGGGCTCGTCAGCTCGCGCTTGCCGGGCCGGAGGGCGTGCACGAACGAGTGAGCCTCGGCGACCGCATGCTGACCATCGGGGTCACCGACGCGGACCCGGAAGCCATGATGTGGGGCAGGCTCTGGCGGTTCGACGCGTTCTGCCAGCTCGGCCGGATGGACGACGCCGAGCGGGAACTGGCCCTGATCAAACAAAGCGTGGCCAAGGTCCGTACCAAGATCGCGCGCTGGCATTACCTGCGCAGTGAGATCGCCATCGAGCACGTGCGTGGACGCTTCGCCAGGGCACGTGAACTGGCATCGGCGGCCATCGATCTGGTGAAGGACAACGGCGGACCGGTCGTACTGGCGATCTCAGTGTCCACATCGGCCTTGGTCGCCGGGATGACCGGCGACGAAGACGCCATCATCGCCGAATACAACGACTACCTGTGCCATCCGCCGGAAATGATTTCCGCGATGATCGGCGCATGGCACGCCCAATGCGGCCGGATCGAAATCGCGCGGCGGTGTTTCGTCCCCGCACAAGTCCATGAGCCCATCAGCGGCATGCGACGGCTGTCGGTGCTGTGCGCGCTGGTAGTTCTGGCCGAGCAGTTCAAGGACAGGGAAACCGCCGCGGTGGCATATCGCCGGTTGTTGCCGTTCGAGGATCTCATTCAGTGCGGTGGCGCCGGAGTCGTCACCATCGAAGGCGCGGTCGCCGGCTCGTTAGGCCTCGCGGCGGCCGTCTGCGACCGGCTGGACGACGCCGTACGACACCTGCGGCGCGCCATCGAGATCAACGATCGCGTCGGATTACCGCCCTATGTCGCCACCGCCACGCTGGACCTGGCCCGAGTACTCGCCCGCCGCGACCGCCCCGGCGACGCCGCCGAATCGGTCGCGTTGGCACAGTCCGCACGGGCCATGGCCGAACAGATGGGCATGCGGCGCCTGGTGGCCGCCGCTGAATCCCTTACCGGGCCCCGAGTTCTTTCCCCGCGGGAAGGTGAGATCGCCCGGCTCGTCGCACAGGGATTGACGAACAGGCAGATCGCCGCGACCGTGCACATCTCGGTGCGGACCGTGGAGACGCACGTACAGAACATCCTCGGCAAACTCGGCGCGACCGGCCGCGCCGAAATCCGACCGAAAATGCCAGGAAGTGGTCGCTAGCCCGATTATTTCATACCGTGGTTTCAGCTTGGCAACAGTATGACTTCAGCGCTTTGTCGTTCCTTGCGTAAACGATTTCGTTGACAATGCCGAGCTCGTTCTCGTACCGTCCCTTCGGTAATTGGGCCGCTCGCCGAAAGGGGGAGTGTAATGCGTTCGCTTCGTTTCTTCACGCGTTCCGTGCAGCGCAGCTTGCGGAACAAGGAAGCCGGTTGGGTCATCGACTGCGAGATCTACTGAGTGAGACGGCGGCGCGGTGGCGGCCTGTCACCGCGTACCTGTGAGGGGGAGTCAGGGTGCGTGGCACCAGCGCGTTCATGGCGGATCCGCTGCGGCATCTGGCGGCGTGGAATCAGGATCGCCGCGCGATCCGGCAGTTCGAGCCGGGTAGGTACGTCGTCGCTGACGGCGAGCTCATACGTGACGTGCTGGCCAGCACGACGACGCCGTTCGAAGCCAAGGCGGCCACCTTCGGCGCCGTCGCGGACTGGATACCGGGCTCGGAGCGCACCCGCCCGTTGAATGCGGCACTGGCGAAAGAACTCGACCGCGCCTGGCACGCGGTATCGCCCGAGCGGATCACCGAGGAACTCGAGCGAAGTGCCGGTGAACCGTGGCCGACCGCGCTGTCCGGCCTTTACTTGCGGCTGTTCAAAGAACAGTTGTTCCCCGGATTGACCGGCAAACAACAGCGACTGCTTCGACAGGCGCTGGATTTCTCGAATCGCCTCGACCGCGACGATTCCACGATGCTTCAGCTCCGCCGTCGAATCGCGCACAGCCAGGCCGAGGCCGCGTTGTACGACTGGGCCGCCGGACGGCAGGAACCCGGTGACATCCAGGAAGCCATGCAGCGCGTGGTCAACTCGATGGATGAGGTCGCCCTTCTGCTGCACGGCCTCGTCGGTGCGCTGTGCCGGGCGACAGCGATGGTCATGTCCTGGGCCGCGTTGCTCGACTGCGGATGGACACTGGGCATGCCCACCGGGACGACGCTGAAGCTGGAAGAGCCGGTTCACCCGGCCGAGTACCGCGTCCGGGAAGCGTTGCGGCTCTGGCCGGTGGCTTGGTTGATCTCCAGGAAGGTGACGCAAGCGACCACGCTCAGCGGCACCACGCTGACGCCCGAAGACCGCCTTTTCCTTTGTACGTACCTGTTGCACCGCGATCCGGATGTCTGGCAGGACCCCGACGAGTACCGCCCGGGCCGCTGGGAGAATCCGCCCGTCGGGTACAAGTCGGTCTATCTTCCGTTCGGTTTCGGCGCGGCGGCCTGCGTGGGCTCGCGGTTCGTCAGCCAGGCGACGGCCCGGGTGCTGGAATGCTGGAGCGCGTTGCCGGACCAGAAAGCCACCCTGCTCACGCAGAACCCCGCAATGGGCTCACTCCTCGCCCCGCCGGTCTTCAAGTTCAACTGACAAGGCCTGTGACGCCGGTCACTATTTGACTGCGGAGTGCAACGGTCGCGAATGGTCGACTACAACGGGTCGTGACTGTTTCGTTGACGGAGGCCGCGGTGCGGGATGGGCCAAGGTCGGATGCCGAGCTCTGGCGGCTCATCGCCGCCGACGACCACCAGGCCTTCACGGACCTGTTCGAACGGCACGCGCAGACCGTCTGGAATTACGCGTACAAGCTCACTGCTTCGTGGAGCGCGGCCGACGATCTGCTTGCGACCACTTTCATGACCGCCTGGCGCAGACGCGGCGAAGTCCGCCTCGTCCGCGACAGCGCGTTGCCGTGGTTGTACACCGTGACCGCGAACCTGTGCCGAGGAGAGCGCCGCAGGCTGAGCCGCTTTCTCAGGCTGGTCCCGAAGTTGGCGACCACAGAATCAACACCCGACCACGCCGAGAAGTTCGCTCAGGACAACGCGACTCAGGCGCGGCTTCGGCGTGTCCTCGCGGCGATCGAGCGATTGCCGCCGAAGGAGCGCGAAGCGGTGCAGGTCTGCTTGCTCGGCGGCACGTCCGCGGCGGACGCCGCCGAACTGTTCGGCATCTCCGAGACCAGCGTGCGCTCGCGGCTTTCCCGCGCCCGGTCCCGGTTGCATGAGCTTTCCCAGGAGACATCAGATGAATGACATCCTTGACGTGCACGAGGAACGGGAGTTGCCGGAGTCCGTGCGTGCCGACGCCCGCCGCCGGATCGTCGCCGACATCCATCGTCCTAACCGGACAGGTGGCTGGGCTCCGCTGGCCATCGCGTCGGCCGTCGTTCTGCTCGCTGCGGGCGCGGTGACCTTCACCGTCACCACGAGCCGCTCGCAGGAACTTCCACCCGCTACCGCGGAAAGCCAGAACCGATTCGTGACGCCTGAGGAGATGTACAGCGTCAAGGATCTTCAAGCACCGCCCGAGCAGGCGGCCCGCTGTGCGGCGGCCGGAGCCGACTGGCGACCGCTGATGACGGCGTCCGCCCGAGGTGTCACCGTCATCACGTATTCGACCGATGCTGGGCCACGGTTCTGCGAACTGACACCGTCCACTGTGACGCTTTCCGCGCCCGTTGATGCCACATCTACCGCGGGAACGGCACGGGCCACGTTCGTTTCCGCTTCGGGCACCGTCGCCGGAGTGCTGGATCCAGCCTTTCGGGCAATGCAGGTCGGGCCGGGTGGTCGACAGCCCGGTCGAACGCTTGCTGTCGTGCGTGCCGGGGTTTTCGTGGCGCCCAACAACTTGCCGCCCGGTGCCCAAGGACTGACGATCGCTCTCGGCGGGACACCGCAGATCATGGGAGGCGAGCGGTCGGTGCCCGCCACCGAAGTCCCTTCCGTCACGCCCGCCGTGGTCGATCGTCCGCAGCCGCCCAGGGGTTCGGAGTCGGACGGTGCGCGCCGCCTGGCCGACTGCTTCGCCCGCCCGTCCGCATACCGTGCTGTCGATCCGGCGAACTGGGAGGCCACCGAGTCGTTGCCACTCACCAAGGAGGAGACCCTCCAACTTGGACGATACGGGAATCTCCTCGCTGTCTGTGTGATCTCGGCTGACCAAGTCTCGCTCAAGATCGACGAGGAGGCGCCCGGCAACGGCTACCGTGACCTGGAGGTCCCGTCGAACCCATATCTGTTCAGCACCACCGTGTTCTACGACTTCCGGGAGCGCCCGGGCGGCAGCGGCGAAAGCGACACCGTGGTGGTGGCCGGCCTGGTGAAGTCCCCGGATGTCGCGTCGGTGAGCATTTCCCGGCCGGAGTCACCCGCCGTTCGAGCAGATGTCCACAATGGAACGTTCGCGCTGCCCAACATCTGGCTCAACGAAGGCACGCTCGAGCAACGGCACAAGAGCGAGATCACCGTGCTGGACGCGAAAGACACTGTGCTGGCCCGGCTTCCCATCCGCATCTGAGCGGGTTCAGCGTCCGACGCTGCCGTCGATCAACTCCCGCAGGATGTCGGCGTGTCCCGCGTGCCGTGCGGTTTCCTCGATCATGTGGACCAGCGTCCACCGCCTCGACGAACCTCGGCGCGCGCCCGGGTCCGTGAGGTTGTCCCAGGACATGATCTCGTCGTTCGCTTCGGTATTGGTTTTCCGGTACGCGGCAAGGATTGCGTCCGCGGTGTCATCCGGGGCGAGGTGGAACGTCGCCTTCCACTTGGTCACGGCCTCGCCGAGCAGCCAGTACCGCTCCACATGGGTGAGGTGCTTGATCAGCCCGAGCAGGTTCGTCCCGGATGACACGCCCGCGGTGCGGGCCTGAGGTTCCGGCGCTCCTTCGGCCTTGGCCGCTATGGCCGTGCGCAGGTAGTCAAGGAACCCGACGAGTACATCCTTCTCGTCGGGGCCGGTCGACGGCGGCCCGGTATCACGTTTTCCCATACGTGCCACCCTGGCGCCGAGCCGCCGCGAAAAGCACGAAACGTTGCCGGAACGGCAAAACCGGGTCGGTCGCCCGACCCGTATCCTGCTCAATCCAATGCCGTGCCGCTGGTCATGTTGATCTCGGTTCCGGTGATCGTGCGGGCCCAGTCCGATGCCGCGAACGCCGCCACGTTGCCGACGTCGGCCAGAGTCGCGGCGTGGCCGGTGAGGGTGCCCTTGACGAAACTGTCGATGATCATCTGGCGGTTTTCGTAGTCCAGCGGGATCGATTCGAACAGGCCGCTGGTCCGCAGGCTGAGCACGCGGATGCCGTGCCTGCCCAATTCCACCGCGAGTTGCCGGCGCATCGACTCCACCGCGTCGAAGGTGACCTGGATACCGCCGAAGTTGTAGTCGTGCATCAGCGGGCTGCGTTCGACCGAGCCGCCGAATGCCATGATCACGCCGGACTTCTGCTTGATCATGTGTCGCGCGGCCGCGCACGAGGTGAGGAATTTCGAGCTGACCGCCGTGATCACCGGGCGGATGTAGTCATCGAGGGTCATCTCGACCATCGGGGTGCCTTGCGTGTCGGTGTCCGAAATGACGTTCATCGAGATGTCGATGCTGCCCGCCTGTGCGGCGACGGCGTCCGCGTGCTCGTTGACCTGGCGTTCGTCGAGGGCGTCGACCTGGGCGATCTCGACGTTGCGGCCGATGCGCTCAGCGGCTTTCTCGAGCGTGGCCAGCGAGCGTCCGACAAGGAAGACGCGAGCGCCTTCACGGACGAAAGCGGTGGCCACGGCCGTGCCGACCCTCCCGCCGCCGTAGATGATCGCGTTCTTGCCGTCGAGCAACATGGTGCCTCCTGGGTTGGGTTGCCTCTACAACCCAGGAGGCCGCGACAACTCATCGCGGATCAGGCAGAAAGTTCCGAAGGCAGTCCGTACCTGGGGAAATCCGCGGTCAGGAACGACACGACCTCGGCGATCTTCGATCCTTCGAACCGCAGCAGATCCAGTCCCGCCGGCACGTAACGGTCGCCTTCGAGCATGTACGTGCCGAACGCCAGCTGGCCGTTCGCCCGCGCCGGCAGGAACTTCCAGCGCGTGCGCAGTGGCGTCGCCAGGAAACCGCGGATGGCTTCGTGGCCCTGGTACCACTCCGGCAGCGGCGGCATCGCGTACTTCGCGTCCTCGGTCAGCATGGCCACGATCGCGTCCACGTCGCCGACCTCCCAGGCCGCGGCGTACTGGTCGGCGACCTTCTGCAGCTCAGGCCCTGGTTCCACGTACTTGCGCGGGGTGACGGCCTTGCGTGCGCGCTGCAAGGCGCTGTTCACGGCGGCTACGGTCGTGTCGAGTTGATCTGCGACTTCCTGCGCGGAGAAGCCGAGGACTTCGCGGAGCACCAGCACGGCCCGTTGCGTCGCGGACAGGTGCTGCAAGGCGGCGACGAACGCGAGCTCGATGCCTTCTCGTGCCAGGTAACTGGCCTCCGGGTCGTCCGGATACGGCTCCAGCCACATCGGGTCGTCGGCGTGGGTGAGCTCGGCCGGGAGTTCCCGTCTCGCCCGCTTCTCCAGCAGCGTCAAGCACCGGTTCGTGGCGATCTTGTACAGCCAGGCCCTGAGGTGCACGCCGTCGAAGCGGTCGGCCGAACGCCACGCGCGGACCAGCGTCTCCTGCAACACGTCCTCGGCGTCCTGCACCGAGCCGAGCATCCGGTAGCAGTGCGCCAGCAGCTCGCCACGCAGAAGATCGACTTGATCCCATCGCACCAGGTCAGCGTATACAGTGCCGCGCATGCAGGCGTGGGAGAACTGGCTGGCCGTCCTGGCGTCTCATGGCTTCGCGGCGCACGCGATGACCAGGCCGGGGGCGTCCGAGCAGGACATCGCGGCGTTCAGCGCCAAGACCGGTGTCCATGGCGAGCTGCTCGATCTGTACCGGCTCAGTGACGGCCAGCTCGAGCCGTGGCGCAGTGAGTTGCCCGGCGCGACCGATCTCTTTCCGTGCGCCCGGTTCGTGCCGCTCGCCGAGGCTCTTGAGCTGTGGCAGGACTGGCAGGAGCCGCGCGTTCCGTTCACTTTGGACGCCGGCGGCGAGTCGCTCGCGGTGTCGTTGTCCGGCGAGGTCGTCGATATGGAGACCGGGACGGTGATGGCTGCGACTTTGGTGGCGTATCTGGAACGACTGGCGACATCGGCACTGGAGATCAGCGATGATGACGGGGTGCTGACCTGGGACGTGTGTTAGTGGACCTGGTGCTGAGCGGCGGCAGGGTGATCGATCCGGAGAGCGGGTTCGACGAGGTCGCCGACGTCGGTATCGCCGGTGACCGGGTCGTGTCGGTGTCGACGGCCCCGCTCGAGTGCCCGACTCGGATCGACGTGTCCGGCCTGGTGGTGTGCCCGGGATTCGTCGACCTGCACAGTCACGGCCAGGCGATCCCGGAACAGCGGCTGCAAGCGCTGGACGGCGTGACCACGGCGTTGGAGCTCGAAGCGGGCACGACGCCGGTCAGGGTCGCGTACGCCAAAGCCGGTGCCGAAGGCCGCCCGCTGAACTACGGCTACGCCACGTCGTGGGCGCTGGCCAGGATGGTCGAGCTGATCGGCGCGCAGCCGGGACCGAGCCTGCACGCGATCCTCAACCACCTGGGCGACCCGGGCTGGCAGGCGCCCGCGACGACGAAGCAGCGGGTGCGGATCTTCCAACGGCTGTACGACGATCTGGCCGACGGCGCGCTCGGAATCGGGATCCTGGTCGGCTACGCGCCACACGTCGATCCGAACGAGTTCGTTGCCATGGCTGGACTTGCGGCGCAGGCCGGAGTTCCGACGTACACCCATGCGCGGCCGCTGATCGACGTCGATCCGGGCGTGCCGGTCGACGGCGCCACGGAGATCATCCGGGCGGCCGGTGAGACCGGCGCGCATATGCACTACTGCCACGTCAACAGCACCTCGGCGAGGCGCATCGAGAAAGTGCGCACGCTGCTGGACAAGGCCATGGCCGAAGGCGCGCCGGTGACGGTCGAGGCGTATCCCTATGGCGCCGGTTCGACGGCGATCGGCGCGGCGTTCCTCGCCCCGGAAGCCTTGAAGCGATCGGACCTCCGGCCGAGTGACATTGTGGTCGTGGCGACGGGGGAGCGGATCGCGGACGAGAAACGCTTGCTCGAGTTGCGTGCCGCGGATCCCGGTGCGCTGGTGATCGTGCACTTCTTGGACGAGGACAATCCGGTTGACCGCGACCATCTTGTGCGGGCGCTGGCGTATCCGGGCGGTGCGATCGCCAGTGACGCCGTGCCGCTGACGTGGTCAGGACCTCCGCCACCACCGACGACGTGGCCGTTGCCGCCGGGCGCGCTTGTCCATCCGCGCAGCGCGGGAACGTTCGCCAAGTCGTTGCGGACCTTGTGGCGTGAGCACGGTGTGCTCTCGTTGACCGAGGTGATCTCACGGTGTTCGCTGATTCCCGCGCAGGTGCTGGAGAAAGCGGTGCCCGCCATGCGCCGCAAGGGACGGCTCAAGGCGGGCAGCGACGCGGATGTGCTGGTGTTCGACCCGGACCGGATCACCGACCAAGCGACCTATGTGGACGGCGTCCGGCCGTCCATCGGTGTGGTTCACTTGCTGGTCAACGGTTCCTTTGTGGTCCGTGATTCGTCGTTGGTGCTGGACTCGATGCCGGGCAGGCCGATTCGCGGCTCGATGTCCTTGAGCGCGAAGGCGGAGTAGAGCGCGGCGAGCAGACAGCCCGCGCCCATCAGGACAAACGCCAGGCCCGTACCGGCGCCTTCGAGCAACGCGCCGGTCAGCGAGACACCGATCGGGCCGGCGACCAGTGCGAGCGACGAGACGCTGCCGATCACCCTGCCGCGAAGCCGTTCCGGCGTGCGTTCCTGGATGAGAACGGCCGTGATCGGGTTGATCGGTGCGGCCGCGACGCCGACAAGAGCGGCGAGCACAGCCATGGGGATGCCCGACGCGAAAAGCATGATCCCGATCCCGGTGATCACGAGCCCCCACAACAGGACCGGGCGACGGCGGAGCTTGGTGGCGATGGCACCGTACACGATCGCGCCCACGATGCCACCGACCGCGAACATGGTCATGACAAGCCCGAGAAGTCCCGGACTGCCAATGCTTTGCGCCTGCGCGGTCAGCACGATCGTGATGGGCGCGACGAACAGGATGAGCAGCATGGCCGCGAGCCCGGCGCCGCGCAGCACCGGTTGCCGCCAGACGTACTTGAATCCTTCGGCCACGGAACGGAAGTAATGATCCGGAGCCTCGTGCCTGGCATCGCGCGGGACCGTCAGCCGCGTGAGGAGAACAGCCCCGAAGAACATGCCGACCGTCACCCACAACGTGTTGGTAGCACCTGCGATCGCGATGAACAAGGCGGCAAGTCCTGGCGCGACAAGGTTGCCGAGACCTTCGAGCGCTTCACCCCACGCGTTCACCCGTTCAAGCGGAACTTTGGCGTGCCGCGCGACATCGGGCCGTAGCGCTTCCCGTGCGGCCATGCCAGGCCCGTCGAACAAGGCGCCCAACGCGACAAGGGCGGCGATGAGAGCGGTGTTCAAGCCGAGCGTACTGTCCAAAATGGGCAATGCCGCCACGGCCAGCGCGCTGAGGATGTCGGCAACGACGCTCAGCCGCCGACGTCCCCACCGGTCGATCAGCGCGCCACCGAACAGCGTCGACAACGCCAACGGGCCGAGCGCGGCCGCGGCCAGCAGACCGGCGAGACCCGGGCTGCCGGTCCGTTCCAGCACGAGCCACGGGATAGCGATACCCGTGATCGCGTTGCCCGCGACGGAAAGACCGGTAGCACCGAGCAGGCCGATGACGGCAATCATGTCCCGATGCCCTGCATGACTGTCTTCATGACGAGCTTCGGCGCGTCAAGCGGGGCGAGCTTGCCGAATGAGATGGCCTCCCAAGCGGTGTAGAAGGACGCGTCCAACGTGGACAGAATCCACCAGTCGGGCACGTCGGTGCGAAGCTTGCCCGCCTCCTGGCCACGCCGGATGAGCCGCAGCAGCGGCTCGCCGGACTGTTCATAGCGGGCAACGAGATCAGGCACATCATCCAGGGCGATCTGCCGGTACATGAACGCGATCCGCGGCCCGAGCGGGATGAGGGCAGCGATGGCCCGCTCCAACGCCTCGACGACGTCAGCGCCCGGGACGTCGAGATGCGCGTCGGTCATCGCCTTGTCGACGCGGTCGTAGGCATCGTGCGCCAACGCGACGAGGAGGTCATGCCGGGTCGCATACCGTTTGTGCAGCGTCGTGCGACTGACACCGGCCGCCTTGGCTACGTCCCCCAGGGAGGCACTCGGGTCCGCCAGCAGCACCTCGGTAGCCACATCCAAGATCGAGTGAACACTCATGTTCAGAAGTGTACACGATTGTTCATGGCAAGGTGGTCAGCCTGTGGACTGCTTGGCCGTTCTTGATCTTCAGCGAGCTTTTCTGTCGGTAGCCACCGCTAGGCTTGAGACCGGGGGCCGAAGGCCGCCCAGCGGTCGAGGCTGAGCTACCTAAACAAGGCCTCCCGCCGCGTCACCTCGCTGACCTTTCCACCGCCGAACCCTCTTACCTCGATGCCTGCACGGTTTCCGCGATCTCCGCGTCCAGCGACCGTGGTGCGGTCAGGTCCAAGTACATCTCGTGCCGATACACGTCATCCAAATGCCCGATGTCCATCAGTTGCTCGGGCGCGCGCGTCAACTTCGCCACCGCCCCGCTGAACTGGGCCATCCGTCGCAGCACGGGCGTCGGGACCTCACGAACCACCCGCGATTTGCCTGACGCGGCCGCCATCCGAAGAACCATGTCCTTCCACGACAGGTTCTCCTCGGCCACCGGGATGTCAGCATTCGACCGCTCCTCCAGAGCCGTCACCGCGGCCTCCGCGACAGCCTTAACACTGGTCACGGCCGTGCCTCCGGTGGGGACGACCATGGGAAACCCGGAGCGCAGCCACTTGACCCAGAAGTTCGACCACTCAGGCACCCGGCCCGGCGCCACCCCGAACACATAAGGAATCTGAATCGTCGCGAGCGACATCTCCGGCCCGGCGACCTCACGGGCCTCATTCGCCTGCGACAACCGCGCACGCACATACGGATGCCGAGCCAACCGCCACTCCGGGTGTGTGCGCTGGAAGTGCACGTAATACGAGCCCAGCAACACCGCCCGGCTACAACCCGCGGACCGGGCCGCGCGCACGAGCGTCACGGCCGGATCCACATACCCCGAACGCAGCCGATCCTCGACGCTTTCGCTGCCGTCGTCCAACACGCCGCCTGCGAACACGACTGCGTCGTAGCCTGCCAATAACTCCGCTGAGGACGCCGGGTCGGCCGTGGCCAGGTCGACCGCGTGATCTACTCCTGGCCTGCGGGTTCTTGCCATCACTGCTACTTCGTGCCCGCGTAGGCGTGCCTGCTGCACCACGTGGTGCCCGAGCAGGCCGCTGCCCCCGGCGACCATGATCATCATGGCTGCAGCCTCTCATGAGTTTCGAAACACGTTGATCCAGAGTCGCCTTTTCGCCACCTTGCCTTGCCAGGCTGCGCGCGTGCAGACCACTGCGGCCGAGCGGGGCCGCAAATTCAACAACGTCATGGCCGCGATCGCCGCCCGCCTCCCGTTCGGGCTCAACCGGATCGTGCCGCCCAGCCTGCTGGGTTTCGCCGTCATCAACAGCTTCACCTTCGGCGTGGACCTCGTCCTGCTCAGCATTCTGCACGGCGTGCTCGACGTCGTCCTCTGGCTGAGCATCACGATCGCCTACGCGTGCGCGTTCGCGTTGAGCTACGTCCTCAACCGGGCGTTCAACTTCCGGTCGCACGCGCCAGTCGGCCCGCAGTTCGGCATCTACGTCGTCGTGGTGATCATCAACTACCTGGCGTGGATCCTCGGCGTGGGCAGCGGTCTGGCCGCTCTCGGCGTCGACTACCGGATCGCGAGACTGGCCGCCGGGGCATGCGAAGCCGTCTACATGTACGCCGCGATGCGCTGGGTGGTCTTCCGCAAATAGCCGAGTCGCACCGGCAACGCCAACCGCGCCGGGTTGGTCATCAGCGCCAGCATTCCGTTGCTGATCAGGTTGACCGTGGTCGAATGCCCGGTTAGCAGGAGCAACATCAGCATGCTGACCAGCGCTGGTGGCTCGGCACGAAGGCACCGCTCACCGCCGACGAGGCCTGCGAGCGTTTTCGCCGTTTTGCCATGGGCGGGATCGGACCACTGATACCGTAACCTCGAGTTGCGGACTGGGGAGCCGGGCTTCACGATTGGGCACCGGCAGGCCTCGAGTCCAATGTGGAGGGGACGGGACAGTGTCCAGCGGGGGACGACTCACGGTTCTGCTATGCGCTGGAACTTTGCTGCTCACCGCGTGCGGCGGGGACGGCACCAAGTTCGCGTACCTGTTCGGCGATTCCGCGGCTCCTGGTGCGCCGCCGCCGGCAGGCGCCGATGCTCCGTACACGCCCGATTACCCGGTGGCGGAGTACGAGAAGGAGACCATCCCGATCTACCAGAACCTGCGGCAGATCGATCCGTGCGCGATGTTCGACCTCGAGGCGATCAAGAAGATCGACCCGCAGCTCGACTCGATCGCACCCGGCGACTCGCTCGGCGAGTGCACGGTGAACGCGGGCAAGAGCGAGCTCGCCCAGACCTGGTCGTTCAAGATCACCCTCGGCGACTCGGCAGGCACCGAGCAGCCGGAGCCCATCGGCGACATGCAGTTCCAGAAGTACGCGCCGCGCGGTGGTTCGTGCCAGTACACCAACCCGCTCAACAAGTCGCACGGTGTGTCGTTGCGGGTCCAGTGGAACGGCTCGAACCGCGATCAACCGCCGACGCCCGCGTGTGACGTGGCCAAGCAGTACCTGACCGACACGATCGCCAAGTGGAAGACGCCGCCGAAGCGGTCGGAGCACAAGACCACGCCCGCGTTGCCGCTCGGCACGATCGACCCGTGCATCGCCGCGAAAACCCTGCTGAACGGCACCGAAGGCCGCGCGAGGCTCGGCGCGCCGCACCGCTGCACGGTGGCTCCCAAGGCGGCCCCGACCAAGGACAAGACAGCGCCGACGCCGGACATCGACATCGCGCTGGAGTTCGCCGCCGACCCGGTCCAGCAGGTCCCGAACAACCCGACGAGCTTCAAACCCGCGCAGGTCAAAGGAAAACCGGCGTCGGTGTTCCAGAGCGGCTCGCGGTGCGTGATCAGCGTCCAGTACAGCCCCGACACCCTGGTCAAGGTCGACGAGGCCAAAGGCTCCGACATGGAGCGCACCCAGGTGATCGAGGTGACCGCGAGTTCCTGCGAGGCGGCGAACAAAGCGGCGGACACGGTCGTGGGCCGGATCCTCGAAGTGAAGGTGCCACCCGCCGGCCAGCCCGCGCAGGGCGCGATCAAGCTCGGGGACCTCAATCCGCCGCCGTCCTGGCAGGAAGTCGGCGCGCCCGCGGACCCGTGCACGGTGATCGGGT
Organism: Rhodococcus rhodnii; assembly: GCA_000720375.1. Taxonomy (GTDB): domain Bacteria; phylum Actinomycetota; class Actinomycetes; order Mycobacteriales; family Pseudonocardiaceae; genus Kibdelosporangium. Next base: position 147,826 of record JOAA01000012.1, read on the forward strand.
GGGACGCGTTCCCGCCGGAAGCCCGTAATCCCAAGAACACCAAGCCAACCCGGCGTCCACCCGAGAAGGACAGCGTGTTCAAGGCCGCGTGCCGGTTCGAGGCGGGCAGCGCGGACGTGACCGTCGAGAAGGACAAACCCGCCAGCCAGACGACGAAGATCATGCTCGCATTGGTCGTGTGGGGCGATGACGCGTCCGGGATGAGCGCGGATCCAGCCAAGCGCCAGGGATCCGTGGCCAAGGACTACGGCGGCAAGCCCGGCTTGGAGATGGCGAGCACGGATTCCCTTGGCAACCCCGAATGTCTGGGCGTGGTGAAGACCGCCAAAGGCAACTGGGGTGTCTCGGTGACCAACGGTGCGTTCCCGAACACGCAAGCGTGTGCGATCAGTAGCGCGGTGCTGACCGCGATCTCCGCCAAGATGCCGTAGGCCGTCGCCCGGGAGACCTCCCCGGCGACCTGCTTAGATTGTGGTGGGTGTTGTCCTACCCGAATGCTCGCAAGGATTGCGTCGCGTGCCACGAACGCGACGCCGCAGTGGTGTTCTCAGAAGTGACAACGCCACCCAGCGGTGCGGTGCCGTCGGAGACATTGCGAAATCCGCCGCTGGCACCGGGCACGCGCCGATTACGAAGGCCAGCGCCGGACGAAAAGCTGTTATGCGTGCCCTGTTTCAGCGTTCAGCTGCTGTACTGGATGCGGTTCGTCTTCGACTTGGGGCGGCTCACCACCACGGTCGTGCTCACCCGGCCGGTGTTGACGGTTGATGTATCCAGCGCCAAGCCACCGTATGGCGACCGCCCCAAGACTCCCGGTGACTGTCCGATGTGTGGCCAGGACACCGACGGATTCCTCGGTGGCGTCAACTCGGACGACTTCGGTGATCGGCCGGCGGTGTGTGGGGAGTGTCTGGCATGGATCATGTCGTGTCGCCTGTGGTCGCACTCGCAACCAGGCGGCCGGATGACGTTCAGAGTCCGCCTGAAACCATCGTGAGTGTTTGTGCCGGTTAGAACCGGCACAAACACTCACGATGGTTTTCAGCAGGACGTCGACAGCACGTCCCGCAACGTGAAGTCGACCCAGGCGAAACCGTGCGCCTGCCGCGTGACGCCGCTGAGCTTGCGGCTCAGCGTCTGCGGGATCGGCTTGGCTTCCTTGCTCCACCAGCCTTTGTCGGCCGCGTACCCGATCTGGTAGAGCACGGGGTTCGGGTGGTACAAGTCCGCCCAGCCCTTCATCTCGGCCACGTAGTCGGTGACGTTGGTGAAGTACTGCGTGTCGTCGACGAACACGATCTGGCCGCGGTAGGTCTTCGGCAACGAAGCCGGGCTGAAGTGCTTGAGGAACAGGGTGTACTGCGAGTTGTGGCTCTTCACCCGGGATTCCCACTGCTGCGCGAGCGAATCCGTCACCGGGTCGTTCAGATCGGCGCCGCGTGGGTTGAACCATTCGACGTCCACGCCGAACCCGAGCACGCTCGGGTGGTGCTTGTAGCGCTTGAGCACCAGGTCGATCAGCGTTGGCATGTCGGCGAACCCGGACTCGACCTGCAGCCACACCTTGATGCCGTGGGTGTCGAAGTAGTCGAGGAACGGCTCGTGCTTGTCACTGCTCGCGAACTTGATCCGGGAGCCGTAGTTGCGGCCGTCGCCCGGGTGCGGGAACTGCAGTGCGACACCGTTGTTGGAGAGGTTGCCGACGATCCAGACGTTCGCGGGCGCCGAGCCGGGGAAGTAGCCGCTCATCTGCTTCGTGGCCTTCTCCCAGCCGCACGCGCTAGGGAAGGGGCTGATGCCGTAGCTGGACGAACGCGTGCCGCCCCAGCGGACCGGGCCGTTGCCGCCGCCCGGGTCGCTCTTGGTGGTCAGGGTGAACGGTGCCGAGTCGGGCGAGGTTCCGCTGGAGCCCTTGGCGCGGACACGGAACGTGTACGAGGTCGACGGGTTCAGGCCGGAGATGACCGCGTTCGGGATGGTCGCGCCGACGACCTTGGCCGAGCCGGTCCATCTGACTTCGTATTCGGACGCACCCGACGAGGTGTTCCATTCCAGCGTCACCGAGGTACCGGTGATGCTGAACGCCCGGACGTTGGTCGGGGCGGGTGGCGCGGCGGCGGCGGTCGCAGGGAAGGCGGTCGCGACAGTCGCCGCGATCGCCATGAGGACCAGGGACTTCCGGAATCCCATGGAGTGTCGCCTTTCGCTGACGCGGCGATGCCCGCGCGCGGGCATTGGCGGCGACCGCGATAGTTAACAAACTTTCCTAATGAATGATGCCAGTGCTGTCAACTCTGCCGTATCAACTCTGTTGGGCGGCGTTCCACAGGTCCTGCATGGCCTCCAGGTAGACCTCGGCCTCCACGGCACGCAGCCGGGCGGCCGGGATGATGTCGTCGGGGTGGGTCTGGATCAGGAACCGTTCCTCGATCAGCCCACGCACCGCGATGTCGGCCACGTCCACAGCCGCCATCGCGTGGTTGTCCAGACCCATCCGGACCGCACGGCCGACGGGATCGTCGTCCACGGCGAGCATCAGCGGAGTCTCGACCAAGCCAGGACACAGGCATGAAAAACGGACCCCGGTATGGCTGTACATCACGGCGTACGACTCCGCGAGCGCCAACGCGGCGTGTTTGGTCACCGTGTACGGCGCCGCGCCGGGCGTCATGATCAGACCGGCGCCCGACGCGGTGTTGACGAAGTAACCTTCACCGCGCTTGATCATCGCGGGCAGCAGGGCGCGCATTGCCCAGATGTGCGACATGACGTGCACGTTCCACTGCTGCTGCCAGCCGTCGTCGGTGACTTCGAGGCCGCCGATCGGCAGCGGGATGCCCGCGTTGGAGAAGAACACGTCGATCTCGCCGAACCGCTGTTCCGCCTCGGCGATCAGCCGGAGGATCTCCGACTCCCTGCTGACGTCGGCCTCGATCGCCAGACCGTCCACCCGGAACGCGGTCTCCTGTGCGCCCGCGAAATCCATGTCCACGACGGTGATCCCGCGCGGGCACTCTTTGGCGAACCGTTCGGCCAGCGCGGCTCCGATACCGCTCCCGCCGCCGGTGATCAGGACATGCCTGCCGCCGAACTCCATAGCCACAATTTTAGTAGTGCCAACTTCCAGCCAGCTGTCAACTTCTTGCCACTAGCCGGCTCAGCTGAATGCCTCGGCCAGCCACCATGATCCGCCGTCCGAGGCGATCCGCGCGTCGATCAGCAACGGCCGGTCGCGGGGCCCGTTCAGCCAATCGGTGACGCCGTCGAGGTCCTGTACATTGTGGACAGCAATAGCGGAACAGCCGAAACCCCGGGCGATCTGGTCTATTCCGGCATCCGGAAAGCGCACAGTGGACAAATCGGCGTCCGATCCGAAGTGGTGGATCTCCGCGCCGTACGCCGAGTCGTTGTAGACCACGATCACCATCGGCAACTTCAGCCGCACGAGCGTCTCCAGCTCCGCGATGCTCATCAGCAACCCGCCGTCGCCGACCGCCGCCACCGGCAGCCGGTCCGGCCGCGCCAATGCCGCGCCGATCGCGGTGAACAGCCCGAGCCCGATCGACTGGAACGACTGGGTGAAACAGAAGCCGAACTCGTCGGGCACGGACAGGTACGCGCTGGGATAACCCATGAAGTTCCCGGAATCCACCGCCACGATCCGCTCCCGTGGCAGCAGTTCGTCCAGCCGGGCGGTCAGTTCCCGTGGGTCGATGTGGGTGTCGGTGGACAGATCCGGCACTGGCCAGCCGGGACCGGCGGCGATCCGGGCCTGGATGTCGTCGGTGCGGTATCCGTCTCGGACCGTGACCAGTTCGGTCACGTCCTGTGCCGTCTGTCCGGCGTCGCCCAGCACCGCGAGATCCACCGGCTGGTGCGCCTGCCCGCCGATGTCCACGTGCGCGACCTTGCCGGTGAGCAGCGTGCCCCGGCGCGTCGTCCATTTGGTCAACGCGCAGCCCCAGCCCACGACCAGGTCGGCCTGCGAGATCAAGTCGGCGGCCAGGAAAGTGGAGAACCCGCCGGAGATCCCCACCGACCACGGGTCGTCGTGGAAAAGCCCGTGTGCGACGGCCGAAGTGGCCAGCAACGCACCCGTCTTCGCCGCCAGATCACGGATTTCCTTGGCCGCGCCACGGGCGCCGCGCCCGGCGATGAACACCGGGCGTCGCGCTTGTTCGATCATCGCGGCCAGATCCTCGACGGCCTTGCGGTTCGGCCGCATCGGCAGCAACGGCTCGACTGGTTTCACCGTTGCGGGCACGGCAGAAGCGGCCTGGACATCCAACGGCAGGTTGAGCACGACCGTCCGGCGTTCTTGCACGGCAATGCGATAGGCGCGGACCGTGTCGGCGACCGCGGTCGCAGCCGAGTGCACGCGTTCCGACGTCGCGCCAAGGGCAGTGACGGCGGCGTCCTGGTCGATCCGGAAGTTGGCCAGGATCGCCGAACTCGGGGTGTCCGCGGTCAGCACGATCATCGGCGTGCGGCTTTTGGCCGCTTCGGCGATCCCGGTCATCGCGTTGGTCAGGCCACAGCCTTGATGGACGGACACCAGAGCGACGCGTCCACTCATGCGGCCGTACGCGTCCGCCATGGTCGCCGCACCCGCTTCGTGCCGGGTTGCGACGAATGGGACGCCGTGCGCGCGCAGTGCGTTCGTCACCTCGAAGTTGCCGCTGCCGACCACCCCGAATGCCTGCGCCACACCGAGTTCCGCCAGTGTCTGGCCGACGGCTTGGGCGACGTTCATCGCTCCACCAACGCCAGCACCCGCGCGGGACTGCCCGATCCGCCGACGATCGGTAACGGCGACACCACGAGCATGGTTCCCGTCGCGGGCAGCGCCTCCAGGTTGCGCAGCTGCGTAAGCCCGTGTTTGCCCGCGCCCAACATGAAGTTGTGACACGGGAAAGGCGGGTCGAAGCTGTGCGCGGCTCCGGCGTCCGTGCCGACCGTCTCGACGCCGACGCCCGTCAACGGAGTGTCTTCGGCGAGCCACTTCGCGCATTCCGCTGACATGCCAGGGCTGTGCGCCTCGTTGAGGAAGCTCGCCGCGTCATCGGACCTTGCGGACCACCCGCTGCGCACGAGCAGCCAACCACCGTCGGGCAGGGCGCCGTGCTCGGCCTCCCAGCGCTTGACGTCGTCGATCTGGAGCAGGAAGTCCTCGTCGCCGGCGACTCCGCTGGACACGTCGATCACGACCGCGGGCGCGACCAGGGTCTTGATCGGGACCTGGGACACGTCGTGGCCGTCCTTGCCGGACACCCAGTGCACCGGGACGTCAAGGTGCGTGCCGGTGTGCTCGCCGGTGTGGATGTTGTTCCAGTACCAGGCCGGGCCTTTCTCGTCGTACCGGCTGATCTCCTCGAGCTGGAACGGGATCGTGTTCGAGAACGGCTCGGGCAGCTGCAGGATCGGCGTGCTCGACGACAGCGGCGCGGTCAAGTCGATGACCTCGATACCCCTGGTGGAGATCGCGTCACGGAGCTGATCAAGCAGACCCATCATCGTTCCCTTCGTCAGTTCGCAGCCGGCCGTGCATATGCCCGTCGTGAAAGCCGTCCACATGCAACATCGCCCCGCGAAGCGTGCCTTCGGGGGCGAATCCGGCCTTGACGGCGACGCGGCACGAAGCCATGTTCGCCTGCGAATGCTTCAAGAACAACCGGTGGAAACCGACCGTGTCGAAGCACCACTTCGCGACCACCCGCACCGCCGGGGCCGTCACCCCGGCCCCACGCGCCTCGGGCAGCAGCCAGTACGCCACCTCGGCCACGGCCGACATCAGATCGATGCCACGCAAGCCGACCTGACCAATCGCTTGGTCGTCCCTGGCGATCGCCCAGTTGGCCTCGGTCTCGGCGCGCCATCCCGTGGCCCACCGGGCGACCCATTCGAGGGCTTCGGCGTGCGAGTCGAGCCGGCGGGTGTGCCAGTGCTGGATCTCCGGGCATTGGAACGCGGCAAGCGCCACCGGTGCGTCAGCTTCTCGCCAGGGGCGAAGCGTGAGGCCGTCACCAAGCTCAAGGGTGGGTTGCGTGTGTGCGCTCAGCGAACCCGCGGGCATGGTCGGTGTCAGGAGAAAGGGCACTCGTCATCTTGGCACGGGAATCTCGTCGATGACCTCGCGTGCGATCCGCAGAGCGGGCTCCCGGTAGTAGTGCGCCAGCGCGGTGAACGTCTCCTCGGCGCGGATCGCGGGCCAGTCACGGGCGAGGTGCTCGGCGGGCAGGTGTGGATCCTGGCGCATGAGGTTGAGCCAGTCCGTGTGCAGGAGCAGTTGCCGTGCCAGATCGTCGCGGGCTGCGGGCAACGGGTCCTCGGTGTCCCAGCGGGCCAGGAAGTCCTGATAGCGGGCGGCGATCGCGTCGGTGTCGAAGGCCTTGTGCACCAGATCGGCCGATTCGGTCGGTTTGGCGTGCTGCGCGGTGAAGACCGTGACGTTCTCGGCGAGGTCGAGGTGTTCGACGATCGCGGCGGCGTCCTTGATGCCCGGCGCGATCCACAGTCCGTTCTGCAGCAGGCCGAAGCCGGCCCAGATCAGCTGCGAGCGTAGGTCGTGCCGGTCGGCGCGGCGGCCTTCGGGCACGGAGAACGCGACCAGCGTCCAGTTTCCGTCCCAGTCCCGGTTCACCGCGCCGGTCTGCCACATCCGCCGCTCGCCGTCCGACAGCACGTCGGTGGCCCGCTGGCTGAGTCCGAAGTAGACGCGACGGCCGCTGCGGTGGCGCTCCAGCAGACCGCGGCCGGCCATCCGGGTCAGCGTCGAGCGGACCGCTTCCTCGGACACCCCGACGCGGTCGAACACGTCGATGATGCTGCCCGAGTACATCGCCGTGCGGCGTCCCAGCAGGTAGATGCCCAGAAAGCTGAGCATGATCGGCTGCGGTCGTACCTGGTCCTCCACAACGTTCAGAGTAGACGGCACTAATGTTGGGCACAACATTGACGCTCGTCATCAAAGTGACGTACTTTGCCTGGCATGGACCTGACAGGCAAAGTCGCCGTCGTCACGGGAGCGGGACGTGGTCTCGGCCGTGCGTACGCCGAAGCCCTCGCGGCCGCAGGGGCCGCGGTGGTGGTGAACGACGTGGACGCGGACGCCGCCACTCGTGTCGTCAAGGCGATCGTCGAATCCGGTGGCCGTGCGGCCGAGGTCGTGGCCCCGGTCGGTGCCGCGGAAGTCGCGGATCAGTTGGTGGACAAGGCCGTGACGGAGTTCGGCCGTCTCGACGTGATGGTCACCAACGCGGGCATCCTGCGCGACCGCGTGCTCTGGAAGATGACCGACGAGGACTTCGACGCAGTCATCGACGTTCACCTGCGCGGCACATTCACGTGCGCACGAGCCGCGGCGATACGGATGCGGGAGCAGGGGACCGGTGGCCGGCTGATCCTGATCTCGTCACCCGCGGGCCAGCGCGGCAACTTCGGGCAGACCAACTACTCGGCGGCCAAGGCCGGGATCGTCGCGATGGCCAGGACGTGGGCGATGGAACTGGCCAAGGCGCAGGTCACGGTGAACGCGGTCGTCCCGGTCGCGGCCACCGAGATGACCAAGACCATCCCGGCGTTCGGCCCGGCCATCGAGGAGGCCGAACGCACCGGAACGCCGTTGCCGGACTGGATGCGCAAAGACGAAGGCCTCGGCACGGTCGAGGATGTCGTCCCGCTGATCGTGTTCCTGGCGTCCGACGCCTCAGCCGGGATCACCGGCCAGGCGATCGGGATCGGCGGCGACAAGCTCGCACTCTGGTCACATCCAGCGGAGAAGCAGACGGCGTACAGCGACGGAGGATGGACGGCGGCCGACATCGCGGGCGTGTCCTGGCAGCTGGAAACCTACGGGATACCGAAGCCATGAATCTGGATTCCCTTGTGGCCATTGACGTCCACACGCACGCCGAGATCTCCAAGGACGGGCACGGCTCGCTCAGCCCGCACCTGCTCGGCGCGTCGGCGGACTACTTCAAGGCCCACGACCACCGGCAGCCGACCATCCCGGAGATGGCCTCCTACTACGCCTCGCGGGACATGGCGGCCGTTGTGTTCACTGTGGACGCCGAACACGCGACCGGCCATCCCCGGATCTCCAACTTCGAAGTCGCCGAGAGCTGTGCCGAGTTCCCTGACGTGCTCATTCCCTTCGCCAGTATCGATCCGTGGAAGGGCAGGGCGGGCGCTCGGGAGGCTCGGCGGCTGGTCGAGTCCTACGGGGTCCGCGGCTTCAAGTTCCACCCGAGTATTCAGGGCTTCGCGCCCGACGATCCGCTGGCGTACCCGCTGTACGAGGTGATCGAGGAACTCGGCGTGCCCGCGTTGTTCCACACTGGACAGACCGGGATCGGCGCAGGCGTGCCGGGCGGTGGCGGGGTCCGGCTGAAGTACTCCAATCCCATGCTGGTCGACGACGTGGCCGTGGACTTCCCCGAGTTGCGGATCATCCTCGCGCACCCGTCTTTTCCTTGGCAGGACGAGGCATTGGCGGTCGCGACGCACAAGCCGTATGTCTACATCGACCTGTCCGGCTGGTCACCGAAGTACTTCCCGCCACAGCTCGTCCGCTACGCCAATTCCTTGTTGCAGGACAAGGTGTTGTTCGGCTCGGACTACCCGGTGATCACGCCGGACCGCTGGCTGGCCGACTTCGCCAAGCTGGAGATCAAACCCGAGGTGCGGCCGAAGATCCTGAAACACAACGCGATCCGACTACTAGGCCTGGAGAAGACATGACCACGCACGCACGAGGGCTGGCCGAGATCAGGGCGCTGGCAGGCCAGGACCTCGGCCACACCGGCTGGTGGGAGATCACCCAGGACCGGGTCGGCAAGTTCGCCGACGCCACCGACGACCACCAGTGGATCCACGTCGACCCGCAGCGCGCGGCCGACGGCCCGTTCAAGACGACGATCGCACACGGCTACCTGACGCTGTCCCTGCTGCCCGCGCTGTCCTCGGAGCTGCTGGTGATCGAGGGCGTGGGGATGAGCGTCAACTACGGGCTCGACCGGGTCCGGTTCCCCGCTCCTGTGCCGGTCGGCAGCAAGATCCGGCTGGCCGGAACCGTCGTCTCGGTCGACGACGTGCGCGACAACGGCGTCCAGATGGTGCAGGACCTCACCGTCGAGATCGACGGATCCGACAAGCCCGCGTGCGTTGCCCGCTGGCTGTCCCGCCACTACGCCTGAAGGGGCGTGCCATGTCCACTCAATTGCGAAGGGCGGTCACGTCCAGCTACTTAGGCAGCGTGATCGAGTACTACGACTTCCTGCTCTACGGCACGGCGTCGGCCGTGGTGTTCAACAAGGTCTTCTTCGCCAACATGGATCCGTTGCTGGCCAGTGTCGCCAGCTTCGGCACGTTCGCGACCGGGTACCTGGCCAGGCCGATCGGCGGAATCCTCTTCGGACACTTCGGCGATCTGCTGGGGCGCAAGCGGATGCTCGTGCTGTCGATGACGTTGATGGGTGTCGCCAGCTTCCTCATCGGCCTGCTCCCGACGTACGCCCAGGTCGGCGGCCTGGCACCGATCGGACTGGTGGTGCTGCGGCTGATCCAGGGCATCGCGGTCGGCGGCGAGTGGGGCGGATCGGTGCTGTTGTCCGCCGAACACGCCACGTCACGCCGAGGCCTGTGGGCCGGGTTCACGAACGCGGGCGCGCCGACCGGGATGGTGCTGTCGACCGCGGTGCTGACCGGGACGTCCGCCGTGCTCGGTGAGCAGGCGTTCCTGGACTGGGGCTGGCGGATTCCGTTCCTGCTCAGCATTCTGCTGCTGGCGGTCGGCTTGTTCGTCCGGGTCAAGGTCGAGGAGACGCCCGCCTTCAAGGCGATGCGCGCCGCCCCTCGGCGCAGGCTGCCTGTGGTGGAGGTGTTGCGCAGCCATCCGAAGAAGTTGCTGCTGGGCATCGGAGTCGGATTCGCCGCGTTCGTCGCACAGTCCACTTTGACCACGTTCGTGATCTCGTACGCCGTTCGGGCCGGGCACACCCGGCAAGGTGTGCTGAACGTGCTGACGATCAGCTCGGCCGGTGCGGTCTTCGGGATCCTGGTGTTCTCCGCCATGTCCGACCGGTTCGGCAGGCGGCCGATCGTGCTCGTGGGCACGATCGCCATGGCGGCCTGGTCGTTCCTCCTCTTCCCGATGATCGATGCCCGAAGTGCCGGCCTGCTGCTCCTGGCTTTGGTTGTCGGCCAAGCCGTCCTGCACGCCATGATGTACGGGCCGTTGGCCGCGCTGTACTCCGAGATGTTCAGCACGGAGTACCGGTACACCGGCGCGTCGTTGGCGTACCAGATCGGTGGGCTAGGCGCCGGTCTCGCGCCGGTGCTGTTCGCGGAGGTCCAGCGGGCCGGCGGCGGTACCCTGGCGATTTCCGCTACGGTCGCGGCTTTCTGTTTGCTCGCGGCGGGATGTGTGCTTGCGTTGAAGGAGACCAACAAACAGGACCTGATCCCAGTCGCTGCGTAGGGGAGTCCAATGACCAACGAGGGTTTGGGCAGCTGGCCGGCGCGCCGGGCGATGATGACGCCGGATCGCATCGCGATCGTCTATCAGGACCGGTCGATGACGTACGACGAGTTCTTCACCCGTGCGACCCGGGTGGCGTCGCGGTTGCGGGCCAGCGGCGTGGCGAAGGGTGACAGGGTCGCGTATCTCGGGCCGAATCACCCGGCGTTCGTGGAGACGATGTTCGCGACCCACATGCTCGGCGCGATCTTCGTACCGCTGAACTTCCGCCTGGCCACACCGGAACTGCAGTACATGATCGCGGACGCGGGCATCAAGATCATCGTCCGCGATCCGGTGACCGCGGACGTCACGGGCCCCGAGATCATCTCGTTGGACTCCTACGAAACCTGGCTCGCCGCAGGATCGGACGAGCCGATCGACGTCCCGGTGGCACAGGACGAGATCGCGTTCATCCTCTACACCTCGGGTACCACAGGACGGCCCAAGGGCGCGATGTTGAGCCACGCCAACCAGATCTGGAACACCTACAACGTCCTGGTGTCGTTCGACGTCGCGGGCGACGAGGTCTCCCTGATCTCCGCGCCGTTGTTCCACGTCGCCGCACTCGGGCAATCCTTGTTGCCCACCTTCATCAAGGGTGGCTGCTCGGTGATCACGCCGAACTGGGACGTCGACATGGTGTACGACCTCATCGAACGGCACCGGGTCACGTGGATGTTCGGCGTGACAACGATGTTCGCGGGGATGGCCCAGTCACCTCGGTGGGCTTCGGCGGATCTGTCGTCCGTGCGCTGCCTGATGTCCGGCGGCGCCCCGATCCCGCTTTCGCTGATCGAGACATACCAGGAACGCGGATTGGTGTTCCAGCAGGGCTACGGCCTCACCGAGACCTCGCCGGGCGCCACGATGCTGGAGGCTCGGCAGAGCGTCCGCAAGGCTGGATCGGCGGGTGTGCCGGTGTTCTTCACGTCGGTCCGGGTCGAGGCTCCCGTCGGCGAGCCCGGCGAGGTGCTGATCAAAGGACCGAACGTCACGCCGGGCTATTGGAACAACCCGGTGGCGACCGAGGCGGCGTTCGAGGACGGCTGGTTCCGTTCGGGTGATCTCGCGGTCGTGGACAAGGAGGGCTACCTGTACATCGTCGACCGGGTGAAGGACATGTTCATCTCCGGCGGGGAGAACGTGTACCCGGCCGAGGTCGAAAGCGTGATCTTCGGGCATCCGTCGGTTGCCGAGGTGGCCGTGATCGGGGTGCCGGACCCGAAGTGGGGCGAGGTCGGCAAGGCTTTCGTGGTGTGCTGCCCGGACACCGGGCTGACCCTCGCCGAACTGCAGGAGTTCCTGGCTTCCAGGTTGGCGAAGTACAAGATCCCTGTGCATCTGGAGGTGGTCACCGGGTTGCCGCGGACAGGTTCCGGAAAGGTCCAGAAGGCCAAGCTGCGTGAATGAGGGTCCAGCAGGTCCGATCGAAGCCGCGTTGACAACCCCCTGGTCGTGAACGTATGTTCATGAACAAGCGTTCATGACTTTGGGGGTGCGACGATGAGCATCGTGAACTCCGCGCAGGCAGAGGCGTGGAACGGGTACGAGGGCCAGCACTGGGCCGCGCATGATTCGCGGTACGACGCGATGAACAGCGGCTTCAACCAGTTCGTGCTCAACCACATTGGACCGGACGACCGGGTCCTGGACATAGGATGTGGCAACGGTCAGCTGACTCGGCTGGCCGCTGGGGCCGGCAGGTCGGCGACTGGGGTCGACCTGTCGGCCCCTATGCTCTCGGTTGCGCGGCTGCGCGCCGCCGACGTGCTCAACGTGACGTTCACGCAGGGCGACGCGCAGGTCTTTCCCTTCGAGGCAGGCTCCTTCGACATCGCCATCAGCCGGTTCGGGATCATGTTCTTCGCCGATCCGGTCGCCGCGTTCGCCAACATCCGCCGGGCGCTCGCGTCGGACGGCCGGTTGGCGTTCCTGTGCATGACCTCGTTGCAGGACACGGATCTCGGCACGGTATTCAACGCGATGGGCGAGTATCTCCCGTGGCCGACAGGTGCGGACGGGTCGGGACCGACGTCGTTCGCGGATCCCGCGCGGACCGAATCGGTGTTGTCGGACGCCGGATTCCGGGACATCACGTGCACGCGCGTGCAGGCCGACCAGATCTGGGGCCGTGACGTCCAAGACGCCACCGAGTTCTTCGCCGACTGGGGGCCGGTGAAGTACCACATGGGGCTCGCCGGTCCCGAAGCCGCGGCCAAGGCCAAGGAAGCGCTTGCTAGGGCACTTGAGCCGTTCGAGACACCGGAAGCCGTGAAGCTGCGCGGGCACGCCTGGCTCGTGCAGGCGAAAGCCTGATGTCTCCACGGAAAACGAACCTGCGCGAGCAACTGGTCGCCACGGCCGCCGCGATGATCGCCGAGCGGGGCACCGCCGGGTTGACCGTCCGGGCGATCGCCAAGCAGGCAGGTGTCGCGGACGGCGTGCTGTACAACCACTTCAGCGACAAGGAAGAACTTCTCGCGCAGTCGTTGGTCACGCATGTCCGCAACGTCGAAGCCACCCTCGGCGAGCTGCCGGAGGCGGGCGAAGGCTCGGTCGAGGCGAACCTCAAGGCCCACTTGGCGTACGGCCTCGCCCTGCACAAAGCGATCCTGCCTGCCTTCGCCGGTCTGATCGGGCAGGCGGCCGTCCTGGAACGGCTGGGGGACTTGGAAAACGACAGCTGGCGGGATCGCTTGGCCGCGTACCTCCACGCGGAGAAGGACATCGGCAGGCTACGGCCGGATGCCGACGTCGGCACGGCGGCGGCGTTGCTCGTCGGAATCTGCCACGAGACCGTGCTTTCCGGGTTGATGCCGCACACTCCGGCAAGCCGTGAACCGGACGTGGACAGGATCGTCGCGACCGTTCTGACCGGGATCAAATAAGGCCGGACCGTGCCGCGTGCGCCGCGGCCGCGGTGCGGGACGGCAACCCGAGTTTGGTGCGGATGTTGGCCACGTGCCGGTGCACGGTATGTGCGCTCAACGTCAGCCGTTGCGCGATTTCCTGATCGCTCATGCCGGCCGCGACCAGGCGAAGAACGTCGATCTCCCGTGTCGACAACGACATGGTGTCCACTGTGGAAGAAGGTGCGGCGCCGAGGAAGCGGAAGGTGTGCTCGGCGATCGCGGCCGAGTCGCCCGCCCACGGCATGTGGTTCACGCCGTCCAACGGGACCAGTGTGGCGCCGGGGATCGTCGAAGCGAGCGACCGGCCGAGACGAAACGGGACCACGCGGTCGTTGCGGCGATGCAGGACCAGCGTCGGCGCCTCGATCTGGCGCAGATGTTCACGCACGTCGAACTTGTACACCGCCTGCAACGCCGTGGCCGCTTCCGCCGGGCTCATCGTGGCGCGCTGGAACCGGATGAACTCGGTGCGGTCCTCGGCGCTGGAGTCGGGCAGGAACAGGTCGGCGAGAAACCTCGACCCGACACCCCAATGCCGGCCGAGGATGTCCACAATGGACGACTGGGCTTCCGGTGTGGTGATCTCGGCACCGTAGGCGTACGCCCCGTAGAGCACGAGACGGTCGACGCGGTCGGGATACAGCGCCGCGTAGGCGGCGGAAACGCAGCCGCCGGAAGACGCGCCGAGCAACGAAACCGGTGCGCCGACCTGGGTGACGACCGCGTCGAGGGTGGCCAATTGGTCTTCAAGGGAAGGCCCGATCGCCCGGCCGTAACGGATCAGCGTGACACCGCCCGCGAGCAGGCTCATGAACTTACGGAAGGCGGCCATCTGCCATTCCTGCTCAAGATCACAGCACCACCAGCCGCCCGCGATCAGCGGCGGGCCGGATCCCATGGCCGCCCACGCCACCTCACGGTCGCCCACGTGCGCGAAACGGACCAGCGGTGTTGCCACGCCATCAAGCGTAGCCGGGTGGCCGGGATCGGCCAGTAGCCAAAATGGCCTGTTCCGGCGATGCGACCGGTGATCCGTGGCGGCGAAGGTGATCGCATGAAAGAGAGTTTCTTCGCCGCGGTCTACGACCCGTTCCTCTGGTTGGGGGAGCAGCGCGGCATGCGAGCACGTCGTGCCGCGCTGCTGAGCGAGGCCAAGGGCCGGGTACTGGAAATCGGTGCGGGAACCGGGCTGAACCTCCGGCACTACAGCAGTGAAGTGAGCGAGCTGATCCTCACCGAGCCGGTCGAGGCGATGTACAAAAGGCTGCGCCAAAGGGCAGCCGGACGGCCGGAAGTCGTTGTACGCCAGACACCTGGCCACGATCTGCCCGCGCAGGACGGCAGCGTGGACACCGTCGTGTCGACCCTCGTGCTCTGCACAGTCGCCGAAGTCGAGCCGGTGCTGGCGGAGATCGCCAGGGTGCTGCGGCCTGGCGGGCGTTTCCTGTTCTGCGAACACGTGCTGGCCAAGGACAGCAAACGCGCGCGGACGCAGCGCCGGGTGGCGCCGTACTGGATGAAGTTCGCAGGCGGCTGCTACCCGGACAGGGACACCGCGAGCGCATTGGCCGAACGTTTCGACATCACGCGAATGGAGGATGAGCGTTGGCACGGCATGCCATCGTGGGTGCGTCCGTTGATCACTGGTGCGGCGTCGGCACGGGAGTGTGTGGCACACCCATGGCACACCCGTGTCACGCCTACAGGTCATGGGTGAGTACCGGGGTGGAATGAACTATTGGCAGCGGGCGACGGGCAGCTGGCAGGTGCGGCTGGTCGGCGAGGTCGCTGTGCACGGGATGGACGGCACGTGGGAAGCGCCCGACGTGGGCAGCCGCAAGGCACGGACCTTGTTGGCGTTGCTGGGCGTGGCACAGGGGCGCATGGTGACGGTGGAGACGATCGGCGAGGAGCTATGGGGCGACGCCCCGCCGCGCCAGCCGAGAGCCAACGTGGCCACGCTGGTGTCCCGGTTACGGGCCAGATTCGGTGCGTCGGTGATCATCGGCGGCCGGCGTGGGTACCGGCTCGGTGACACGATCCGGGTGGACCTGCACGATGCCGCGCAGGACATCACGTACGCCGAGTCCGCGTTGAGCACCGGTCGGCCGGGGACCGGTCTGGTCGCGGCGGAGAACGGCCTTGACCTGATCGGCACGAACGTTGTGCTGATGGATTACCCGACGCCCGAGTGGGCAGAGCGGGCGCGGGCAATGCAGACGGGGTTGCTGCGTCGGGGGCGGCACGCGGGTGCGGAGTGCGCGTTGCGGGTCGGCCAACCAGCCAAGGCACAGGCCATTGCCGAGGCGGCGATCATCGCCGACCCGTTGGACGAACGGGCGCACGGGATGCTCATGCGGGCACACGACGCGTTGGGGGAGCCGGCACGGGCGCTGGTGGCGTACGAACGGCTGCGTACAACACTGGCGACCGAGCTGGGCACTGGTCCCGTGGCCGCGATCCGTGACCTGCACGTGGCCATCCTGCGGGCAAACGCTGTTTCCGCGTGAGGTCAGGGATCCCGCTGCACACGCCACTGCCGGGTGGTGGGCGTGTAGCGGCAGGAGGTGCCGGTGGTGACTGCCGTGCGCAGCTCACCACCGAGCACCGGATCGTGCTCGTTGATCACGTCGAGGGCACGTTTGATCGCCTTGCGCACGGCCGTTCGCGCCCGTTCGGGGGAGGACGCGAAGCCGCGGACTCGTCCGCCCAGACCCATGGCGCGGACGAGTTCGTTGGCGACCGCGTCGCGTTCCGTGCGCAGCCGTTCCGCTTTGGCCGCGTCACCGTTCGTTTCGGCGTCGTCGATGGCTTTGTCCAGGTCACGGACACGCTTTCGGTACGCGTCGACTGCTGTGTCGTCCAGCAGTTCCTGGCGCCCGGCGAGCACCGCCGACCCGACCAGGTCCACCGCGGCAAGGTCCTCGCCGGGGTTCTCGAGCAGCCGACTGAGGTAGTCGAGGCCGACGAGGTCAGGCAGCCGATAGGTGTTGCTGCCACTGCGGACAGTCCAACCGGCACTCCACTGCAGCACGGCCGGAGTCGTCGACGGCGCCAGCGTTTCCGCCTGCGCGGTCCACTGCTCGACGCGAGTGGTCATGCCTATCGCGCCGGCTTCGTCGATTGCCTGCGCCAGCAAAGCCCGTGCCCGCTCGAGATCACCGGGCCTGCCGCGGGCGACAAGGGCTTTGGCGAGTTGTGCGCGGCTGTTGGCCAGCGCGGGCCGGTTCTCGATCCGGACGTTGACCTTGATCGCCTTCTCCAGGTACGCCACAGCGCCGACCGGATCGCCGGCGACGAGCGACGCGACGCCGAGCGAAGTCGCGACCGCACCGAGACAGCAGACCGCGAGCGACACCATGACCGGCAGATCTTCGAACGGCCGCAACAACTCCACGACTTCGGCGGCCAACGACGCGTCGTTGAGCAGCGCGGATGCCTCCGCCAGGCCGACCATCGCGGCCAGCCAGGTGCTCGACTTGGGTACGTTGGCCAAGCCGATCTCAAGCATCGGCGCCAACGCGGCACGAGCCTCGGCGTGCCTGCCGTCTCGCGCGAGGACCATCACGGCCGATGCGCGGAAGCCGTATTCGCCGACAGCGAGTGTCGCGGACTTCAGGGTTTGCGTGACCAGGTCGGCCAGTTCGGCGTCCCGGCCCTGCAGCCAGCGGATGTCCAGCAACTGGGCGGCGTAGTAGCCGGTGGAGTCGGCGTCCCCGACCTCAAGGCCTTGCTGCAGGCATTTGGCGGCGGCTTCCTCGGCCTCGTCGAACCTGCCCGCCCGGATCAGCCGCATCACGTCCATGCACGCCACGATGAAACCCGTGGACGCGACGCCGAGCGTGGCGGATCGTTGCCGCAACTCGGTCAACGAGCGCTCCGCGCCAGGATTGCCGAGCAGGTACAGATCCGTTGTGCGCCACAGCAAACCGAACAGCGCGAGGATTCCGTCACCCGCGGCGGACGCGGCCGCGATCTGCTCCTCGGCAAGGGGCAGGCGCATCTCGGCGTGTTCAGGGCTGAGCAAAGCGTGATGTGTCAACGAAAGCGCGTCAGCCAGGGCGTGCGGGTCACCGATCGCCCTGGTTCGCTCCATGGCTTGGAGAACCTCGTCAACGGCCGAGCCTTCGTACACGGCCTCGGCGGCCAACCGGACCGAAAGCCTGCAGCGCAAGGAACGTTGGTACTGCGGCAACATCGCCAGTGCGGCCCGTTGGCGGGCAAGGACATGACCACGGAC
The DNA here is from genome assembly GCA_000720375.1 of Rhodococcus rhodnii. Classification (GTDB taxonomy): domain Bacteria; phylum Actinomycetota; class Actinomycetes; order Mycobacteriales; family Pseudonocardiaceae; genus Kibdelosporangium. The sequence goes on from JOAA01000012.1 coordinate 165,497, forward strand.
CGCGGCATTGCGGTACTCGTGCACCCATACGCCGCCCAGCCCTAGCACCGAACGGGCCAACAGGACTGGGTCGCCGGACCGTTCGGCGGCGTCGGTCGATTCCTCGAACGCGGCACGGGCGTCGTTCAGACGACCGCACGCCAGCACTGCGTCGGCGTACTCGATCAGGAGCTCGGCACGTCCCGGCAGGTCAGGGCTGTGCTGCGCGAGCGTGACCGCTCGGCTGAGCAGGTCCGCCGCGCGCTCGTAGGCGTAGCCACGGCGCAACGAATCCGCCGCCGCCCGGCACGCGCCGACCGCGATCTCCGCGTCGGCGTTCGAGCGCATGGCCGCGACGAGGGCGTGGTGCGCGATGCGTTCCGGGTTGCCCGTCAGGATTGCCGCGGCTCGGGCGTGCGCGTCCAGCAGTTCGGTCGTGTCGAACTGGTCGAGCGCCGCCTCCCGCACCAAGTCGTGGAAGGTGCATCCGTTCGGTCTAAGCTCGACGAGCCCTTTGGCCTGTGCCGCGGTCAACGCCCGCAGGACTTCGGCGGGGGAGTGGCCGGAGATGTTCGCGACCTCACTGACCGAACCGTCCACCCCGAGCAGTGCGGCGAACGCCAGAATCCGGCTGTGTTCCGGCGTGAGGCGGGTCACCGCCTCGGTGATGGCATGCTCCAAAGTGGCCGGTCCGGTTCCGGTCCAGCCGCGATCCACCGCACGGGCAAGGTAAAGCGGGCTGCCGCCGGTGACCCGCAGCAACGTCGTGGCCACAGTCTGGTCAGGACTCGCCTGGCCGTGCGCGTCCAGCAACGCCGTTACGTCGTTGAGGTCGAACGGTCGTAACGCGATGGTCGTGGCGCCTGCCTGCAGCTCACCGAGCAACGTTTCGGCGGCGACACTGCTCTGCGACGGCGTGTTCCGCCTGGTGAGAACCATGACCAGCGGCAACCGGTCCAGCGTGGCGGCGAGGAACCGGGTGAGCAGCAGCGCACTTTCGTCCGCGTAATGCACGTCATCGATGACGATCATCGTCGGCGTCTTGCCGCGGGACGCCATGAGCAGGTCGCCGACTGCGGCGAACCGCGCGAACCGTTCCGGGTCAACGTGATCACGACCTGAGTCGGCAGCAAGCAGATCAGCACCCGCCGGGCCGGCCAACGCAGGCAGGACGGCGGGCCACGGCCACAACGCGGGCGCGCCACCGTGCGGCCAGCAACGGCCCCAGATCACTTCGAACCCGTCGCGTTCAGCCTCGGCCGACGCGTGTTCGGAGAACCATGTCTTGCCCACGCCCGCTTCGCCCGTCACCACGACAAGCTGACGGCGCCCGGCAGCGGCCCACCTCCTCGCATCGGCGAGGACGGCGAGCTCATGTGCGCGACCGACGAATGTGGCGACCATCGGGGCAAGTGTGCCGTACGCGTTGGTCAACTCAAGCGATGGTGGTAGCTCGATGTGATCACGAAGAACGCACAGCGTCGATCATCCGCTGACCGGATCGCCTGGCGCGGGCCCGTTTCCCCAGCTGAACGGTGATCAGCAGGAGCAGTGCGATCGTGCCGAGGGACAGGACCGTGGACAGTCCGACCATCGTGCTGACAGGCAATTGGTATGCCAGGACTGCCCGTACGATCGCCTCGGCCAGCAATCCCACACCCCACACCACGCTCAGCAAACGCATGAGTCCTTCACGTTTCTCGTCAAGGGTTCCGCCGACTGCCTTGCGATACGCCAAATAGGTCAACGGCTTGCCCACGACACAGCTGATCAGGAACGCGAGACCGAGGATCCCGGTCATCAGCGAAGCCTTGAGGATGACGAACTTCGGGTCGTTGAAGGCGACGGCCGCGATCAGGCCGAGGCCGAAGATCGCCAGCATGAAGCCGGAGAACGGATCGAGGTGACGGGAGCGGACGGTGTCGGTGACGAGCAAGGCGCCGGAGACGACCGTTCCGCCGAGGAGCGCTATCCAGTCGTTGGCTCCGGCCGCGTTGAGTGCGTAGTAGATCGCCACCGGCGGGAGGATGTCCTTCAGGAGGACCGGGATCAGGGTTTTGAGTGCTGCGTTCGCCATGGTTCGACGGTAGGAGCGCTGGAGTTTGGTGGCTTCGGTGCTCTGTCACGGCTTTGGCCTGACATCCGTCATGGGATGGGGCGGCGCGCTGAAACCGCGCCGCCCAGCCACCTAGTCGCGGGATGCTTTCGCTCGTTTCTGGCCTGCCCAGCCGATCGACGCGAGCACGAGGCCGAGTACGCCGATCGCGATGCCGCTGACCGGCTGCCAGTCCAGTGCCCAGCGCATCAGCTGCCAGTTTCCGTCCCATACCTGGGTGACCAGTGCCGAGCCGAAGCCTTGCACCATGCCGATGATGCCGATGACTTCCAGTGCGATGAACAGTCCCATGTGGATTTTCTCCCCAGTTCGATCGGGTGCGGATCCGACGCTAACACCGCGTTCGGGCCGGAAAGCCGGTTGTCGTACCAAGGGATGACCCCGAATCGATCCATCGGGTGGCCTCAGGGATGATCAAGGGATCCTCCCTGACGCGGCGTCCGGCACTGTCGTGTTCGGATGGGCGCTGACAACCAAGGGGGACGAATGCCTCGTTATCGGCTGGCGACCGCTGTGTCCACAGTGGCCATAGTCGGCGCTTTCATGGTTCCCGCCACTGCGCAGGCGGCCGGATTGCGCTGGGAAAAGTGTCCGCAGAACGAGGATGTGTGGTGCGCTGACTTGCAAGTGCCCGTGGACTGGGCCACTGGCCGGGGCAGTATCACGCTGAAGTTGGCTCGCCGGGATGCGACCACGGACCGCAAGATCGGCACCATCATCTATGTGCCTGGTGGGCCTGGGGATTCTGGGCGTGGGCAGTTGCTCGGCAAGAACTGGCTTTCCGAGGCCGCCGCCGAGCGATTCGACATCGTGAGCTTGGATCCTCGAGGTACCAACGAGAGCGACGCGGTCAAATGCGATGCCGGGCTCATCGACGATATGCCGAACCTGAACCCGGACACCGGTGGCCGGCTCGCGAACGTCATCGAGTACAGCCGGGCGGTGGAGGCCGACTGCCGAAAGCAACCCCTTGACGTGATGGACCACATGAGCAGTCGCGATGTGGCGCGTGACGTCGAAGCGATCCGGGCCGCGATCGGCGAACAGCGGATCTCCCTCTACAGCCGGTCATACGGCACGCTGGCGGCCCAGATGTACGCGGAAATGTTCCCGCACAGAACAAGAGCCGTGGTGCTGGACAGCGTCTTCGACCACAGTTTGTCCGGCAGGCAACTACTGGAGTCATCTGTTCGAAACGTGGAGGATTCGTTTTATGCCTTCGCCGATTGGTGTGCCCGGACGCAATCCTGTGTGCTGCATGGCAAAGACGTCGGCGCTGTCTTCGATGATCTGTATCGCAAGGCCGAACGCGGTGAGCTGACCGAGCCGAGCAATCCCGCGAAGGGCATCACTGCGACCGAGTTGTCGTGGCTGACCATGCGGGTGTGGTTGTACCGACCCGACTGGGCGGGGCTCGCGGACCGGCTGGCCAGGCTGTCCGGTCTGCTGCCGCCTGGAGCTCCGGTCGGGTTTCCGTCGTCGAAGGGGTTCTTCCCCATGGCGGCATTCTGCGCGGACCACAGGATCACGTTCCGGTCCGAGTCGGAATGGCGTTGGCAATGGGCACGGCTCAAGGCGATGGCGCCGCACTTGCGGACGCATATGGTGTGGCAGATCGCATCGATCTGCGCGGGCTGGCCGATTCCGGCGACGAATCTCCAGCGCAGACCCGACGTCCGGGTACCCGTCCTGGTGCTCAATTCCCGGCACGACCCGGCGACGAGCCTGGAATGGGCCGTCAACGTCAGCGGGCAGATTCCTCGCAGCGCCTTGTTGACGTACGAAGGCGCTGGTCACGGCGTCTACAACCGCACTGCGTGCACTGAGCAGGTCACTGATCGGTATTTCGTCGATCTGGTTTTGCCGGCGCCGGGTGCGAGTTGTCCGAGCGGCACTACTGCGCCGTGAGTTTGGCGACTCGTTCGTTCAGTCCGATTTCGCTGAGCTGCTGTTTGACGATTTCGATGGTGCCGTCGGCGTAGGCGAACGCGTACGCCGGCTGCTGCGTGACCCCGAACCTGGTCCAGATCGACGCGTTGGTGTCGTTGAGGTGTGTGAAGCCGCTGACTTCGTTCTCCACCACGAATTTCTTCATCGCGGGGACCTGGTCCTGCGCGCCGACGCCAATGAAGGTGATCTTGCCCTCGTTCCGCTTGGCCAATGCGCCCATGTGCGGTGCCTCGCCCTGGCAGCGCGGGCACCACGGCGTCCAGAACCAGATCACCGCGGGCTTGCCTGCCAGCGTCGAGCCGTCGAAGTCCTTGTCGTCCAGGGTCTTGGCGGTGAACCGGAGCTTCGGTGAGACGTTCGCGCCGGTCTGCGGCGCAGCGGGTGGCGCTTCGGCGGCGCACCCCGTCAGCACCAGCAGAACGGCGACAAGCAGTGCCTTCATCCGTCAGATCTTCGCCCATAACGCAACCCCTTGGGGACAACTGATGTGCGCCGGACATAGGGTGATGGCATGTCGAAGGGCCATCGGGTGCGCGGCGGTCGCCGTGATGTGCGCTTCGGCATGGCCGAACTGATCCGCGACCTGGACCGGCCGGACGGCTGGCTGCTGAGCGTGGACGGGGTGGCCCAGTCGTACGTCGACCTGGACGATCCGACCCACCTGGAGTTCGACTACGTCCGGCGGATCGGTGACGTGATCGACTGCCTGCCTGAAGGCCCGTTGAACACCGTGCACATCGGTGGCGGCGCGTGCACGCTGCCGCGTTATGTCGCGGCGACAAGGCCGGGATCACGGCAGCTCGTGCTCGACCCGGACGAAGAGCTGATCGACATGGTCCGGGAGCGCCTTGACCTGCGCAGCGTGCCGTCCCTGCGGGTACGGATCTCGGATGGCCGGGAGGGCCTCGCGACCCGCAACGAGGACTCGGCCGACCTGATCGTGCTGGACGCGTTCGTGTCCGCCGAGATGCCGGGCGGAATGGCGACCGTCGAGTTCGCGCGCGACGTCAGGCGGGTCCTGCGGCCGCACGGGACGTACTTGATGAACGTGACGGACGGGCCGGGCTGGCAGTTCGCCCGGCGTGTGGTCGCGACCGTCGCCGAGGTGTTCGACTCGATGCTGTTGCTCGCCGATCCGAGCGTGATGCGTGGCCGCCGGTTCGGCAATCTCGTCGTGGCCGCGTCGGCGGAGAGCTTGCCCGAGATCGAACTGGCCCGCCGTGCGGCGTCCGCTGCGTTTCCCGCGCGCCTGGTGACGGGCGAGAAGCTGCTGGAGTTCTACCGGGGCGCGAAGGTGATCACCGACGCGGAGCAGCTCTCCGCGCCGACGCCGCCCGAGACCGCGTTCACCTGAGCCGTCAACGTTCCCGTTGCCCGGTCGACACGGCTTGTCCACCACTTCGTTTAAGACTACAGCCACTGTAGATTAACTAGTGACAAAAAGCTGCCAACAGGCATCGACGCGAAGGCCGAGCTGTCCACACTGGACGATTGAGTCAGGGGACGCACTCCTCGGAGAACGAGTACACGTCGTTGAAGAACATGTGGTGGTGCTCGGGATCCTGTTGCTGTGGCGGAAGCGCCGCGGCCCAGCGTTTCCACAGGCCGCCCGCGCCGATGAACCTCTGGGCCTCGCGGGTGTCCAGCCGGGCGTCGAGATGCATCAGGGCTCCCAGTGCCCACGTCTGGTCGTACCGGCAGGCGGATTGTGGCAGGTAGTGGCTCAGGTAGGCGACGAGCCGCCATGCGTCGTCGCGTGTCGAGAATCGGGCGAGGGCGAGGCAGAACCCTTGTCCCGCATAGGTGACCTCGCTGGCGAGGAGTTTTTCTCCGATGCGGTCACGGTATTGCGTGCGATGGGAGAGGCCGGCCAGCCACGCGGCGGTGATCTGGTCACGCCAGTCCGAGTCGAACAGCAGGCCGAGCTCGTGATCGGTGATGCTCCGGGCATCCGCCGCCATGGCGCGGGCGAACTCGGCGCGTTCCTCGCCTCTCAGACCCACCACGTTGCCGTGCAGGAGCTTCTGAAAGCGGGGTGCGACGTACCGGTCCACTAGCGACATAGGGACATCCTGACGCGGGATGTCCGATCATGTGGGGCGATCGAGTGAAAATCCCACATAACTTGTGTGCGTTCGCTAATCGTGGGTAGTCACTGTCCGAGGTGATAACGATGCGAGTACGTCGCCTGACGGCAATGATCTCGAGTGTCCCGCTTGGACTGGCGCTCACCGTGGGATTCGCCGGCGAAGCGCAAGCCGCGTCGGCGCCGTGCGGTCCTGCCGCGAAGGCATGCCTTGATCTGTCGGCGAACCAGGCGTGGCTGATGAACAACGGTGCGGTCACGTACGGGCCGGTTCCGGTCACCCACGGCAAGCCAGGGTGGGAAACGCCACCTGGAACGTTCAAGGTGACCAGGAAGAGCAGGCACCACCGCAGTAGTCAGTTCAACAACGCACCGATGCCGTATTCGGTGTTCTTCAACGGTGGAATCGCCTTCCACCAAGGCAGTCTGCGTGAGCAGTCGCACGGGTGCGTGCGCCTGACCAAGGCAGCGGCCGCGAAGTTCTTCGGCACGTTGAAGATCGGCGACCAGGTTCAGGTCGTCCCGTAACCGAAGAGAGTCTTGTTTCGGCGTAAGGCGAGGCTTACCTTGGCGTGGATAGCCTAACTTACCTGGTGGGGGCAGGTGGCGAGCCAAGGAGGAGCCATTGGCACCCCGCCGGAGCATTGCGGCACTGCTGGCAATCGCGTTGGTCGCACCAGCGGCGTGTTCGGACACCGCTGGTGAGGCCGACGACGCGTTGATCGTCTATTCCGGTCGCAACAAGGAACTCGTCGGCGGAATTCTGGAACAGCTCAAGCAATCCGTCGGCGGCAACGTCGAAGTCCGCTACGGCGGTAGTGCCGAGATGGCCGCGCAGATCCTCGAAGAAGGCGGCGGCACGCAGGCCGATGTCTTCTTCTCGCAGGACGCGGGCGCGCTCGGCGCGCTGACCGAGCAAGGCAGGCTGGCAGCGCTCCCACAGGACGTTCTTGGCCTTGTGCCAGAGAAATACCGTGCCGACAACGGCACCTGGGTGGCGACGTCCGCACGGTCCAGAGTCGTCGCGTACGACCCCGGCCAGGTTGCCGAAGCCGATCTTCCTGCCAACGCCGACGCGATCCTCGATCCCAAGTGGCGCGGCAAGGTTGGTTATGCACCAACGAATGCGTCCTGGCAGGCGTTTGTCACCGGGCTGCGCGTGATCCGCGGTGAAGAGGGTGCCAAACAGTGGCTTGCCAAGTTCAAAGCCAACGAACCGAAGCGGTTCGAGAACAACATCGCCATCCTCGACGCTGTCGACAAAGGACAACTCGCCCTCGGGTTGATCAACCATTACTACTGGTACGCGCGGGTCGCCGAGGTCGGTGCCGACAAAGTGAAGGCCAAGCTGCACTTCGTCAGCGGCAATGATCCGCTCGGCCTGGTGAACGTGGCGGGCGCCGGCGTGGTGAACGGCAGTCCGCAGAACGAAGCCGCGGTGAAGGCCGTGCGGTTCCTGCTGTCCGACCAAGCCCAGCGGTACTTCGCCGACCGCACAGCGGAATACCCGGCCAATCCGAGCGTTCCACCGGGCAAGCACCAATTGCCGCCGCTCGGCTCGCTTCAAGGGCCGGATATCGACCTGTCGAAGTTGTCCTCCTTGCAGCAGACGCTGTCCGTGCTGCAGGAGGTGGGACTGTCCTGAGCGTGCTGAGCCGCGTGCGCAGCAATGCGCCGGTACTGAGCGCGGCGGCCGTCATAGCCGCGGTCGCCGCGTTGACTCCGTTGGCCTACCTGGCAATCCGGTCGTTCGAGCGTGGATACGACACGGTCTGGCAGGTGCTGTGGCGTGAGCGCACAGCCGAGTTGGCGTTACGCAGCCTCGGGCTAGCGGGCGCGGTCACGGCCGCGTGCATCGTGCTCGGCGTGTTGGGTGCGTGGCTGGTGGTCCGCAGTGATCTTCCGGCGCGGCGCGTCGCGGCGGTCTTGCTCGTGCTGCCGCTGGCGGTTCCGTCGTATGTGTCTGGTTTCACCTGGATCGCCGACGCGCCATGGCTTTCCGGGTTCAGCGGGGCCTTCCTGGTCCTGACGCTCGTGTCCTTTCCCTACGTCCTGCTGCCGGTGGCCGCGTCGTTGCGGTCGGCCGATCCGGCGATGGAGGAAGTGGCTCGGTCGTTGGGGAAAACCCGGTGGCAGACGTTCGTTCTGGTGACACTGCGGCAGATCCGCCCAGCCGCGACAGCGGGCGGTCTGCTTGTCGCGTTGTACGCCTTGAGTGACTTCGGTGCTGTGTCGTTGATGCGGTACGAGGCGTTCACGATGGGCATCTACACGAGTTACCGTGCGACGTTCGACCGTACGCCGGCCGCGATCCTCGGCTGCGTCCTGGTGATCTTGGCTCTGGCTCTCACGATCGGCGAGCGCAAGGCCAGGGGAGCGTGGGCGGCGCGCTCGTCCAAGAACGCGGGACGCGCTGTCACCGTTGTCCCGCTGGGCAAAGCGCGGGGTCCTGCCGTGTTCGCGGTTGTCGTGCTGGTTGTTCTGTCGTTGGGTGTCCCGGTTTTCAGCGTCGTCCGTTGGTTGATCATCGGCAGCTCGGCCGGGGTCGATATGGCCGGACTGCTCGCCGCGACCTGGGGCACCGTCACGGTCTCCGCGCTGGGCGCGTTGTTCGCGGTGATCTTGGCGGTCCCGGTCGGGGTGTACGTGGTCCGGCACAGTGGCAGGCTCGCCAGGGGAGTGGAGCTCGCGAGTTTCGCCGGACATGCTTTGCCCGGCATCACGGTCGGGCTGGCGTTGGTGTTCTTCGCGGTGCGGTTCGTGCCGGGCCTCTATCAGCAGACTCCGATGCTGGCGTTCGCCTATGCGGTCTTGTTCTTGCCGTTGGCGGTTTCCGCGGTACGCACGGCGGTCGCGAACGCCCCGCCGGTGCTCGAGGACGTCTCACGGTCGCTGGGTAAAGGCAGGGCCGCGACTCGAATGCTGGTCACGATTCCGCTGGCGGCGCCCGGCGTGCTGACTGGTGCCGCGCTCGTGTTCCTGACGTGTGCCAAGGAGTTGCCTGCCACGTTGATGCTCAGGCCAACTGGGACGGACACGTTGGCGACGGAGTTGTGGAGCAAGACGGACATCTCGGCGTTCGCCGCTGCGGCACCGTACGCGGCCGTTCTGCTCGTGGTGGCGGCGGGGCCCGCGTTGATCCTTGACCGGTTCCTCCACAAAGGAGGGATGTGATGACGGGATTGGTCGTGAAGGGATTGGTCGCCGGTTACGGGACCGATCCCGTGCTGCGCGGGCTCGATCTCGTGGTGCCCGAAGGTGCGTTGGTGGCAGTGCTCGGGCCATCCGGGTGTGGCAAAACGACCCTCCTGCGGGTTGTCGCCGGGTTGCATGCTCCTCTTGGCGGGCGGATCGAGCTCGGCGGTCGCGACCTGGCGGGTATCCCGCCGGAACGTCGCGGAATCGGTATCGTTCCCCAAGAAGGCGCGTTGTTCCCTCATTTGAACGTGACCAGAAATGTCGCGTTTGGACTGAGTCGGGACGAGCGCCGTAACGGCCGGGTCAGTGAGCTCCTCGACCTTGTCGGTCTGGCCGACTTCGGCCAGCGGATGCCCAGCGAGCTGTCGGGTGGGCAGCAGCAACGGGTCGCGTTGGCGCGTGCGCTCGCACCCAAGCCTGGCGTCATCTTGATGGACGAGCCCTTCTCCTCGCTTGACGCGGGTCTACGCGACGAGCTGCGCGGCGATGTGCGGGCCGCTCTCCGGGCAACTGGTGCGACGGCCTTGTTGGTCACGCATGACCAGGAGGAGGCGCTTGGTGTCGCGGACCTGGTCGCGGTCTTGCGGGACGGAGTGGTCGCGCAACTCGGGACACCGCAAGAGATCTACACGTCCCCGGCCGATCTCGGGGTGGCGTTGTTCGTCGGCGAGGCGGTGACGTTCCCGGCCACGGCAGCGCAGGGTTCGGTGGAGACACCGTTGGGCAGGTTCGGGGTGAAAGGCCAAGGCGAGGGCACAGTGCTCATCAGACCGGAGCAACTACGCCTGGGCGAGGGAGCCGACGCGACCGTGGTCGACGTCCGGTTCCACGGCCATGACGCGACTGTGCTGTTGCGGCTGCGCGACGGCACACAGGTGCGTTCCAGAGTGCTGGGAACGCACGTCAAACCGGGGGAGAGCACTGCGGTGACCGTACGGGGGCCGGTGCTGTTCTTCCCTGGAAATGAGCTATGAGCCAGACAATCGAGACCGTTGGTGCACTGTTCGACCTGCGCAGGCACGGGCATCGGCTAGCCGTCGTCACTCCGGACGGCATTGAACTGTCCTATCACGACCTTGCCGATCGAGTGTCCGAAGTGGTCGACGAGCTCGGACCCGATCGGCGGCTTCTGCACGTGACCGCGCGCAATGACCTCGACTCACTCGTGACCTATTTGGCCGGTCTGCAAGGCGGTCACGTTGTCCTGCTCGCCGCGGATGACAGCCTGCGATCGGTGTACGACCCGGAAAAGGTGCACGACCTGCACCCGGATCTGGCACTGTTACTGTCCACATCGGGCTCGACCGGTTCACCCAAACTGGTCCGGCTTTCCGCGGCGAACCTGCGGGCGAACGCCACGAGCATCGCCCAATACCTGGACATCCGCGACACCGACCGCGCGTCCGCGACGCTGCCGATGCACTACTGCTACGGCCTGTCGGTGATCAACAGCAACCTGCTGTCCGGCGCGGGTCTGCTGCTGAGCGACAAGTCGGTGGTGGACAAGGGCTTCTGGGACATGTTCGAACGATACGGCGGCACGAGCCTGCACGGCGTGCCGTACACGTTCGAGCTGCTGGACGAGCTCGGGTTCGACCGGATGGATCTGCCCAGCCTGCGGTACATCACGCAGGCTGGCGGCAGGCTCGCCCCGGCCGACGTCCACCGCTACGCCAGGCTCGGAGAGCAGCGCGGATGGCGATTTTTCGTCATGTACGGCCAGACCGAGGCAACAGCGCGGATGGCGTATCTGCCGCCGGAGCTGGCCGCGGACAATCCCGCCGCGGTGGGTGTGCCTGTTCCGGGCGGATCGTTCGACATCGCCGAGGACGGCGAGCTGATTTATCGCGGCCCGAACGTAATGCTCGGATACGCTGAGAAACCGGCGGATCTGGCTTTGGGGCGAACGGTCGACGCATTGCCGACCGGTGACATCGGCCGCTGCACCGCCGCCGGACTGTACGAGATCGTCGGCCGGAAGAACCGGTTCGCCAAGATGTTCGGGCTGCGGATCGACTTGCCGAACATCGAACAGCTGCTCGCCGGCAACGGATTCCAAGCCGTGTGCGCAGATTCCGACGACTGCCTGGTCATCGCGGTACTCCACGAGGACGTTGAACGCGCACGCGAAATTGTCCACGCCCGAACAGGTCTGCCACCCAGCAGCATCTGCGTCGTGCGAGTGGAGCGGTTTCCGCGATTGGCCAACGGCAAAATGGACTATCAGGCGATTAGGCGGATGGCGCCGGATCGACCGGCCGGGGAACGGACTGTGCGCCAGGCGTTCGCCCGTGTGCTGGGGCGCCGTGAGATCGCCGATGACGCGTCCTTTGTCAGCCTTGGCGGCGATTCACTGTCGTATGTGCGAATGTCGATCGAGTTGGAGCGGGTCCTCGGCCGGGTTCCCGTTGGCTGGCACATGATGCCGGTGGCACAACTGGAACGGTTACGGCCACGGCGCTCGGCCAGAGCGATGGTGGAGACCGACATTGTGTTGCGTGCCATAGCGATCACGCTGATCGTCGGCACCCACATCGGCCTGTTCACGATCATGGGCGGCGCCCATCTGCTGCTGGTGATCGCGGGCTGGAGCTTCGCCAGGTTCGGCCTGTCGCACGCTCGCCCGAGCGGCGCGATTCTGCGCAGTGCGACCAGGATCGCCGTCCCGTCGATGGTCTGGCTCACCTACCGGATGTTCGTCTCGGACAATGTCACGCCGGCGAATGTGTTCCTGGTCAACAACTATCTGGACACCGGGACGTGGGCGTACTGGTTCATCGAAGTGCTGGTGCAGATCCTGCTTTTCTTCGCGATCGTTTTCGCGATCCCCGGCGTGGCGAAGTTCGAACGGCGGCACCGTTTCGGCTTCGCCTTCACCGGATTGTGCGCTGCCGTCGGTGTCCTCGTTCTCCTGGAGTCCACCGGGGTCACTCCCGAATGGGGATTGAGCACGCACGGAGTGTTGTGGTTCTTCATGCTCGGCTGGATGGCGCAACGGGCGACCACGGGCGCGCGGAAATGCGTCGTGCTGGGCGTGTGTCTGTTGCTGGTCCCGGATTTCCTCGGCCATCCACTCCGTGAGATCGTGGTGATGGGCGGTGTGCTCGCGCTGATGGTGGTGCCGAGGTTGGTCGTGCCGAAACCGTTGGTACGACTGGTCGGCTTGCTCGCGGGTGCGTCCCTCTACATCTACCTCACGCATTACGCGGTCTATTTGTCGCTGTTGCCGTACCTGCCGCCCTTGCCCGTTGTCGCGATCACGCTCGCGATCGGTGTCGTCGCTTGGCGTGTTGCCGAGTGGGTCCGATGTGGATGGCGCCGGTCGCATGCTTACACTGCGCTGGAGACTTAGGCTTGGCTTTCCTAATTGCAGTGAGGTGGCGGTGGGCGGACGGCGGCGTTCGCTGGTGCTTGTCGGCGCCGGCGTGCTGGCGATTCTGGCGGTTCTCGCCAGCCTCGCCGTCGGCAACCTCGGTATCCCGCTCGGCGAGGTGTGGCGGGCGCTGGTCAGCCCGGACGACTCGGCGAGCAGCCTGATCGTCCAGACCCAGCGGATCCCGCGGACCGTGCTCGGGGTGGCGGCCGGGGCGGCACTGGCGGTCGCCGGCGTGCTGATGCAGAGCCTGACCCGCAACCCGCTGGCCGAGCCGCGGATCATGGGCGTGAGCTCGGGGGCGTCGCTCGGTGTTGTCATCGCGATCTTCGTGTTCGGGGTCGAGACGCTGCCCGGATATGTCTGGTTCGGCATCCTCGGGGCGCTGGCCGCGGGCTTGCTCGTGTACGGCCTGGCCGCCAGGACCCGCAGTGGATCAAGCCCGGTCACGCTCGCTCTGGTCGGCGCCGCGCTGGACGCGTCGTTCGGTGCGGTTGTGATCGCGGTGCTCACGTTGGACGCGCAGACGTTCGAGCAGTACCGCTACTGGGTGATCGGGTCGTTGACCGGGCGGCCCGCGGATGTCTCGTTCACCGTGCTGCCGTTCATCCTGGTCGGGCTGCTGCTCGCGATGATCTCGGCACGTGGCCTGGACGCGCTCGCGCTGGGCGAGGACGTGGCCGTTGGTCTCGGTAGCCGGATCGCTATGACTCGTTTTTCGGCGGCGGCGGGATCGGTGCTGCTCACGGGCGCGGCGGTGGCGGCAGCGGGTCCGATCGGGTTCGTGGGACTGGCCGTGCCGCATTTCGCCCGTGCGCTGGTCGGCAGCGATCACCGGTGGCTGCTGGCGGTGAGTGTGCCGCTGGGCGTGGTGTTCCTGCTGGGCGCGGACGTGATCGGCCGCGTGATCCTGTTGCCGGACGAGATCCGGGCGGGCGTGATCACGGCTGTGCTCGGTGCGCCGTTCCTGCTGTTCTTGGTCCGTCGGCCCCGGTTGGTGACAGCATGACGCGGCTGGTTGTCCGGCCCGCCGCGGCCGTGTCGTTCACGCTGCACCGGCGCGGCATCGTCACAGGTGTCGGGCTGATCGTCGCGCTCGTCCTCGCTGTGGTCGCCTCGCTGAGCATCGGTTCGACCTTCGTCGAGCCCGGCGACGTGCTGCGGGCGGTGTTCGACATCCCGACGTGGGCCGAGAAGGTCGTCGAGCTGCGTACGCCCCGGATCGTGCTCGCGATGGTCATCGGGGCGGCGTTGGGCCTGGCCGGGGCGTTGTTGCAGGGCGTCAGCCGTAACCCGCTGGCCAGCCCGGACGTCATCGGCATCTCGCAGGGCGCGGGCTTGGCCGCGACGATCGTGATCGTGGCGGGCGCGCCGATCGCCGTACTTCCGCCGCTCGCCCTGCTCGGCGGTCTCGGCGCCGCCGCGGTCGTCCTGCTGTTCGGGTCCGTGCGGGCGAATCGCTTTGTGCTGGCGGGAATCGCGGTCGCGGTGGCGCTGAAGGCGTTGACCGAGATCGTGATCGTCGGTGCGGCTCCGGTCGACGGGCAACGCGCGCAGGTCTGGCTCGTCGGGACACTCGCGGGTTGGGGTTACGACGAGGCATTGGTCGTCGCCATCGTGATCGCCGTGCTGACGCCCGTGTTGTTCTGGGCTGGCCGCGCGCTGGACACGTCAGCCCTGTCCGACGACGTGGCGCGGGCGATCGGCGTCCGAGTGGGCCCGCGTCGACTCGTGATGGCGTTGTCCGGCGTCATCCTTGCGGCCTTCGCGACATCCCAGGTCGGGTCCGTGGACTTCGTGGCACTCGCCGCGCCTCAGATCGCACGCTCGCTCGCCAAGGCAGAACGGCCACCGTTGTTCTGTGCCGCGCTGACCGGCGCGTTGCTGACGGTCGTCGCCGACACCGCCGCACGGACCGTCTTTGCTCCCACCCAACTTCCAGTCGGTGTGCTGACCGCCGCGTTCGGCGGCGTGTACCTGGTCTGGTTGCTAGTGCGCCGCAAGCGCTGAAGGAAAGGAAAACCCATGCGGAAGATCGCGACGCTGCTCGCTGCCGCGCTCGTGCTGAGCGCGTGCGGGACGGGCACCACCCCGCCTGGCGGCGCACCCGCTCCCGAGTCCGGCCAGACCCGGACGATCAAGCACGCCATGGGCGAGACCCAGGTGCCCGCGTCGCCGCAGCGCGTGATCGTGCTGGACACCGACAAGCTGGACTCGATGTTCAGCCTCGGCATGACGCCGGTCGGCACCGCGATGGCCTCGCAGAGCACCAAGATCCCGAAGTACCTCGGCGAGGGGTTCCAGGCGGTCAAGCCGGTCGGCACCCTGCAGGAGCCGGACCTCGACGCGATCAGGGCACTCAAGCCGGACCTGATCCTCGGCTCGAAGTTCCGCCAGGAGAAGTTCTACGACGAGCTGAGCACGATCGCTCCCACGGTGTTCACCGAGAAGGTCGGCATCACCTGGAAGGAGAACTTCCTGCTCGACGCGGACGCGTTGAACAAGAAGGCGGAGGCACAGGCACTGCTGGACAAGTACACCCAGCGTGCGACCGGGCTGAAGCGGACTTCGCAGAAGGCGTCGATCGTCCGCTTCATGCCCGACGAGATCCGCGTGTACGGGCCGGAGTCGTTCTCCGGGATCGTGCTGAAGGACGCCGGAGTGCCCAGGCCCGCCCGTCAGGAACTCGCCGACAAGTCGGACAAGCGCTTCGACAAGGTCTCGCCGGAGCGCGTCCAGGAGGTCGACGGGGACGTCATCTTCGTCTCGGCCTACGGCGAAAAGGCCGCGCAGAAGCAGGCCGAGACCACCGCCGGTCCGTTGTGGAACAAGCTGACCGCGGTCGCGGCCGGCCGCGTGTACGTCGTGGACGACGAGATCTGGATGACCGGCATCGGCGTGACCTCGGCCAACAAGATCCTCGACGACCTGGAAAAGCACCTCACCGCCTGACCCCCTTCGCCGTGTCCACCACTCCGGCACACCGAAATACACATTCCGGCACAGTGAAATGCCCGACGGCGGGCATTTCACTGTGCCGGAGCGGGCATTTCATGGTGCTTGAGTGGTGGACACACGGTGCTGGAAAGGTGGACACGGCTGTTAGGGGAGGGGTTCGGCGGCTTGCCACCACTCTGCTGGCACGGCGTCGAGGCCGGTGCGGGGCGCGATGATGCCGGCGACCATCGCGCAGTTCGTGTCCGTGTCGCCGCCTGCGATGACCGTGTCCCACAATGCTTCGACGAGGTCGTCGAGGCGCCTTGCCGCGCTCCACACCACGAATGGCACGGTGTCGGGCGCGGACAGCTTGCTGCCGTTGCCAAGCGTGCCCGCCGCGTTGCGTGGGTCCACGTTGAACGCGATTCGCTGAGCCCGCCGCAGGCCCTCGCGGACCAGACCGTCCGGTACACGGGAGATCACTTCATCGAGCAGGTCCGAGCCAGCTATCCCGCTGACTGACAACGCTGTCGCCACCGCGACGGCGACGGCCCCGGCCGCTGCCTCGGGGTGCGCGTGCGTCACGACCGCGGACTTGATCGCCTGCTCAGCGACCTGATCCAGCGGGAAATACGCACCGACGGGCGCGACTCGCATCGCCGCGCCATTGCCCCACGAGCCCAGGCCGCCGAACTGGCGGGCCGCGACGTCACGCCATGGTTCGCCGTTGTGGATCGCCTGGAGGACGTCGTGCATCGCGGCCCCGTAGTTCCGGTGTGGATCACGGGTGTACTCGGCCGCGAACTCCTGCGCCAAGGCGTCCTGGTCGATCTCGCCGTAGCGCTTGAGCACCCGAAATACGCCCAGGGCCATCGCGGTGTCGTCCGTCCAATGCCATGGGCCTGGTGCGAGTTCGCGCGGTGCACGCGTGCTGCGGAACCACGTCTCGCCGAACGCGTCGCCCAACGCCAAACCTCGCAACGAGACCTCAGCACCATCCATGCACACGATCGTGCCAGGCAACCTTCGGCGGGTTCCGCCGACGCCGAACAGGGCCATAACATCGGGCTATGGCGCCGGCATGAACCCCAGGCGCCACGGTTACTCCCAACCCCTGCAAAGCGAGGAGTAAATCGTGCTTCGACGCACAATCACAGGTGTCATGGTCGCCGCCGCGGCGGCCATGCCCGTCACGGTGGCCACCGCGGCTCCAGCCGCCGCGGCGCCGGCGATCCTGGCGACCCAGCTGACCTATAGCGACAGCCAGGCCACGCAGTACTCGAGCCAGATCGCCGCCGCTGTCCAGGTCTGGAACTCCAGCGTGACCAACGTCCAGATCCGCAAGGCGACCACGGGCCAGACGGCGAACATCCGGTTCATCGCCGACCCCGGCTGGCCACGGGCCCAGCTCGGTCCGGTCCGCCCCGGACGGCAGGTCACGATCTGGATGGGCAGGCAGGCGATCGACCAGGGGTACAACATCACCCGGATCGCTTCCCACGAAATGGGCCACAGCCTCGGCCTGCCGGACGTCAAGCCCGGCCCGTGCTCGTCGCTGATGTCCGGCTCGACGGGCGGCGTGAGCTGCACGAACCCGAACCCGAACGCCAGTGAGAAGGCTGCCGTTCAGCGCAACTACGCGGGTACGGCGCAGGTCGCCGACACCAGCGTCATCCTCGAGGATGCCGCGTACTGACAGGTAAAACCTCGTGAGTGTTTCGGCCGGTTCTAACCGGACGAAACACTCACGAGGGGTTCAGGATGGTGTCGGCTTTCAGCGCCGCCTGGGTGCGGCTGGGCACGCCGAGTTTCGCCAGCACGTTGCCGACGTGGACTTTCACCGTCCGTTCGGCAAGGCCCAGCTCGCTTGCGATGTCGCGATTGGACAGTCCACGGCCGAGCATGGCCAGTACGTCACGTTCCCGCGGCGTCAGCACCGGATGATTGATGGACAGGCTCATCGCCGCGGCCGGACTGATCACCGTCATTCCGCAGTGGACCGCGCGGACCGCAGAGGCGAGTTCCGATCCGGTGGAGTCCTTCAGCACGAAGCCGCCCGCGCCGAGACTCAACGCCTGGCGGATGTCCCTGTCCCGGCCAACGGTGGTGAGCATCAGCGTTTTGGTGACCGAGCCGATCCGCCGCAGCGTCTCCAGGCCGTCCATCCCGGGCATGTAGAGATCGAGCAGGATCACGTCGATCTCGTCCAGTGCCTGGGCGATCAGCTCCTCGCCGGACGCGCACTGCGCGACGACCGTGATGTCCGAGTGAGCATTCAGGACGAAGGTCAGCCCTTCCCGGACCAGAGTGTGATCGTCGACCACCGCCACGCGGATCATCGGTCCACCTTAACCTAAGGCGTGCGATCAAGGTGGCCGGCCGACGCCGGAATAGCGCTCATGGTGGCCGTATTATTCTGGGGCAGCGGTGTTTGGTCCACGACGTCGGCCATTCTGCTTGGTACCGCGCAGATCGCGCCGCTGCTGGCGCGCAGACGCGCGCCCGCAACAGTTCTGGTGGCGGTCACGGCCGCGACGGTCGTCCACGTGCTGCTCGGTTTGTCAGTGAATATTGGATACGTTCCCGTACTGATCGGCATCTACAGCGCGTCGAACAGGCTGTGGCTGTGCTCCGGCGCCGCACTGGCCATCGCTTCGGCGATGTCCACAGTAAAGGGACCGGTCAACGGCGGCATGCTGACGCTCGCGATTTCCGCTGTGGCGTGGACACTCGGCGTCGAGCGGCAGAAACACCTGTCCGAACGGGCGGAACTGGAGGCGGCGCATCGCCGTGAGCGCACGGCAATGCGCCTGCACGACACGCTCGGGCAGACCACGACCGTGATGTTGGTGCAGGCCGAGGCGTTGCGATCGGCCGGCACGCTGACCGAAGCGGAACGCGGCCGGGTGGACGCGATCCTTGCCGCTGGGCGGGAAGCGATGACCGAAGTCCGGCGGACACTGGCGGACCTGCGTGACGATGTGGTGCCGGACCGGGAAACCGACCTGTCTGAACTTGTTGAACGCTTGCGGCAAGCCGGACTCGTCCTCGACGACCTGCCGGATGTGCCGGAGTGGGCGCACCGCGTTGTCGCAGAGGCATTGACCAACGTGCTCAGACACGCCGGACCGGGCACCAAGGCGACCGTGACTGTCAACGATGTCCACGTCGAAGTCCGCAACCGGGTCCCGAGCGTGATCAGGCCGCGCGGCGCCGGTTACGGACTGTCCAGTTTGGAACGCCACTTCGGATCGCGGCTGGTGTACGGCCGCCGCGGGCTGCACTGGGTGGTCCGCGTCTACTTTCCCTGATACGTCAGCAGTTCGCGGACGGTGACGAACCGGTAGCCGTCCGCCTTCAACCGCTCGAGGATCGGACCCACGGCCCGCCGAGTCTGCTCGCGGCCGGCGTACATGCCGTGCAGCAGGATGATCGACCCCGGACGCACGTGCTGCACGGTGTAGTCGACGATCCGCGAGGCACTGGCGTCCACGTCCGGATAGGTGTTCGGCTCGACGTCCCACATGATCGTCTTGCGGTTGTGCTCGTCCAGGTAGTACGGCAGCGCCAGCAGTTTCTTGCCGTTCGGCGGGCGGAACGTGATCTCACCCTGGAAACCGGCGTCCCTGATCAGTTTGTCGGTCCGCTCGACCTCCTCGGCCACGAAGCCCGGCGTCACCAACACCATCCGCTCGTGCGAGTACGTGTGATTGCCCAGCTCGTGCCCGGCCGCGACGATCGACCGAGCCAGCTCGGGGTGTTTCGCCATATCCTGGCCCACCAGGTAGAACGTCGCGGGCACCTGGGCACGGGCGAGCACGTCCAGCAGCGGCTGAGTACCCGCGGGGTCCGGCCCGTCGTCGAACGTCAGCGCGACGACTTTCTGTGTCGTGTCCACGCGGTCGGTGAGCCCGCCGAAGAACTGCCACGTCCGCGCACTGGTCAGCGCTTGCAGCCCGAACGTACCCGCGACCAGCACCAACACCGTGACCACCGCGATGATCGTCCACCTGCGGGCGCGAGGGGATGAAGGAAGAACTCGCACAGGGTCACTCTGGCAACCGGTCCTCCGACGCGGAAGCGGCAGAGGTACTAGTACCTAGGACAGTCCACACCGCCGTGTCCGGCGGCAGCAGGTCTCCCTCCAGCGGTCCGCTTTGATGCAGTGGGTAACCGGGGAATGTGATCGGCTGGTGGCCGGTGTTGAGCACGCACGCCACGTCACCACGCCGAAACGCCAGCACATCACGCCTTTCCGGCAACCAGTCGAACGGCTGGCCGACCAGGAAACGCTTACGCAGCGCGATTGCCTTGCGGTACATCGTGAGTGGTTCGGCGGGCATGGAGTCCCATGGCATCGGTGCCCGGAAACCGTCTCGGCCGCCGGGATCGCCGTTGTCCACTTCGGCGTTCCGCATGCCCAGTTCGTCACCCTGATAGATCCACGCCGAACCAGGGAGAGCGAACGTGACCAGGGCTTTCGCCAGTGCGCGGCGCAGTCCGTATCGGCTTGCGACGCGCGGGAGGTCGTGACTGCCCAGCACCCATGTCGGCAGGGCGCCGACCTTGCCGAGCGCCTCGATCGCCTGAGCCGCGGTGTCCTGCAGGAACTCCCACGGCGCCACGGCCCAGTCGAACTGGAAGACCTGGTGCAACCGGCCGGTGCTGACCCGGGAGGCGATCCGGTCCGGCGAACCCCAGAGTTCCCCGATGGCGACGCGGTCGTCGTACGAGTCCAGCACTTTGCGCCAGCGTCGGTGAATCGCCTCGGTTTCCGGCCGGTCCCAATGCGGGTGGATCGTCTGCGAGTCGACATCGGCGTAGTCCGGGTGCTTGGCCAGCCCGCCCGCGACGTCGATCCGGACGCCCGCGAAGCCACGGTCCAGCCAGAATCGCAGGGTCTGGTCGAAGTCGTCGGCGATGTCCGGGTTCGTCCAGTTCAGATCCGGCTGCTGTGGACTGAACAAGTGCAGGTACCACTGACCGTCCGGCGCCTGGGTCCACGCCGGGCCACCGAACATCGACTCCCAGCCGTTCGGCTCGGCGCGGAAGTGGTAGCGGGCCCGCTCGGGCCCGCCCCGCAAAGCCGCCTGGAACCAGGGATGTTCGGCCGACGTGTGGTTGGGCACGACATCGGCGATCAGCCGCAGCCCGAGCCGCCGCGCCGCGTCGACCAGCATGTCCACATCGGACAGTGAACCGTACAACGGGTCCACGGCACGGTGATCGGTGATGTCGTATCCGGAATCAGCCTGTGGTGACGGGTAGAACGGCGAGATCCAGACCGCGTCGGCCCCGAGGTCACGAACGTGGTCCAGTTTGGACCGCAGGCCGGGCAGATCGCCGATCCCGTCACCGTCGGAGTCGCGGTAACCACGCAGGTAGACGTGATAGCCCACCGCCTCCCGCCACCAGTTCACCGCGGGACCAGCTCGATCAGCGAGATGGACGGCATCGGTAGCGTGAAGGCCATCTCGACATCCGCCTCCACTTCAAGATCCTCACCGAACCGGGCCAGCTTGTCGGTCTCGCGCAACTGGTCCCATTGCTCCTCGGTCGGCCAGGCGGCACCGTCGCTCATCCGCCGCCACACCGCCGCGATGTTGGAATGGTGCTCGTCCACGCGGTGATGACGCAGGGAGTATTGGCCGGAGAGCCCGGTGAACCGGAGGTTGACGGTTCGGTTCAGCGGTGCATGTCCGTCCATCTTGGATTGATCGAGGGTACCGTTCCAGACCAGGACCGCGACGCTGCCGTCGGGATCACGCCCGGCCCACGCCTCGACCAACGACCCGGCGCCATCGCCGTGCGCCGAGACGTGGAGTTCTCGATCGCCCAGGCGCTCCAGCATCGCCAGTGCCCAGAACCTCGGCTTGGCGAGATCGCCGACGGTGCGCAGGCCGAAACCGCCGTGCAGCAAGGACTCCGGGCGGCCGAGTTCCTCGAAGTGGTCGGACGCGACCCAGTATGACAGGGCTTCGATCCGGCCGGCCGCCGACCGCATTCCGCGTGCCAGGAACGCCGCGGCGAACACCGAGTCGTTGACCGGATGGAAGTGCCTCGGGCTGACACCCCATTCGGTCCACCAGATCGGCAGGCCTGGCCGCCCGTGCCGGGCGAGCTGGGGCCGGATGTCCAGCGGCGGGCTGCCGTAAGTATGCGTGGACACGAAGTCGACCGGGGTATCCGAGTCTATTGTGGACAGCATCTCGTCGATCTGGCCGGCCGCGGCCGAAGCCGGACCGCCCACTTGCAGCGCGGGGTCGACATCCTTCACTGCCCGCGCGGTCACCTCGTACAGGCGCCAGAACTGGGCCGGTGTCCCGCTCCAGAACACGTCCAGGTTGGCTTCGTTCCAGACCTCGAAACTCCACTCGAACACTTCGGCGCGCCCGTAGCGTTCGATCAGGTGCCTGACCAAGGCACGGATCAAGCCCGCCCACCGGTCCCAGTCCTTCGGCGGGGAGATGATCGCCCGGTAGAAGAACACCGTTTTGGTCGGATCGGACGCCAGGTCCGCCGGCATGAAGGACAGTTCGACCACCGGCCGCAGGCCCAGGGACAGCAGCCGGTCGTAAATCCGGTCGACGCCGGTGAAGTCGTACACCGGCCGGCCATCGACTTCGCGGTAAACACCCACGTCATCGCACAGAATCCCGTGCGCCCGGACGGTCTGGACGCCGAAACTGTCCTTCGCCGCGACCAAAGCGGCCGCTAGCTCGGTGCCGATCGGACGGCCGCCGGTGGTCTCAGTGGACAACAGGTGTGACAGGTGCTCCGAGCCGATCATGGGCCGCCAAGGCCGTTGCAGCACACCGGCATCCGAGTCCGCGGCGACGACGAGGTCCACTTGAGCCGATCCGTTTGTCCATGGTGTGGCCGCGATCGGCGCGGATGGAGTGCCAGGAGTGTCCACGGAACTGAGCGCCGCCACGGAATACCAGTACTGGCGCCCAGCTTCACCGGTCGTGTCGCAGTACGGCGAATGCGGAACGGCCAGCACGTCCAACCCGAGGTGGTCGACCGGCTCGAACGGCCCATCCGGGCGATCGGCGCGATAGACCAGATATCCACAGGCACCTTCGACGGGATCCCAGGACAGGGTCACCTGCGCCCGCCCGCCTGCCGCGACGACGTTCGCGGGCGGGCGCAAAGTTTCCAGGTCAGTAATGCTCACGCCTTCTCCTCGCTGTGCCCGCCCAAGTGGCGTGAGCGGGGCACTGTGTTGAATGGTTCGCTCGCAGGCTCGCTCACGCGCCTACCTTTCGGATGCTGAACTCCTCGATGGCCAGCAACGGCCGGATGCCGCGCTCGATCTCGCCGCGAGTGAAGGCGTCGCGCACGAGGTCTTGGCGGAGTGAATTGCCGATCGCGCCGAGGACCATGGCCTGGTCCAGCGACAGGTACCGGTCGGCGACCTTGCCACTGCGCACCGCGATCGAGTCCTTGAACCCACCAGGGCCGTAGACGTCCTTGAAGTTTCGCTTCAGCTTGGCCAAGTTGGCCACTGCCGCGTCCTTGGCGTACGGCAGAGCCAGGAACACCGCGTGCGGTGTCACGACGCCGTCGCCCCACTTCTCCGGTGCCGGTCCGGCCGGGCGGCACTCGCCGAAGCCGTAGTCCACTTTGGTGCCTTCAAGGTCCGACGGATACCCGCCCGGATCCATCCCGAGCGGCGGCGCGCCGTACGCCGCGTAGCCACCGAGCGGATTGCTGGCGGGGGAGAAGCCCCAATAGCCGTACTTCGCCTCGTCCAGGCCGTGCTCGATCTGGCCTTGGACGTAGATCGGGTGGTTCAGACCCCAGCTCTTGGGCGCCCACCGCTCCTCGGGCACGAACAGGGCGGGCATCAGGGCCTCGAACATGTCCCCGCCCCAGGTCGGCACGAACCGCTTGCCGTTGTAGCCGTAGGTGCCCTCGAAGACCGGAACACCCAGATAGGTCCGTTGCACGCCAACAGGTTTCTGCTTGAGCCACGACCAGTCACAGGTGTCCGGGAACGTCCGGTACGTGCCGAAGTAGTGCTCGCGCGGGATCTGGCCGAGCGCGATGCCGATGTAGCTGGCGATCCTCGGCTCGGTGTTCAGGATGTCGTAGTGGTTGCAGGTGTAGTAGACGTCCTTGTCGAACACCGAGCAACCGGGTGGCTTCTCCGGCCAGAACCCGCCGCGCAGCTGACCAGCTGGGAAGTCCTCACCGCGGGACTTCGGGTTGTAGTAGAAGCCGAAGTTCATACCGTACAGGAGTTTCTCGGCCTTGCGGCGCGCTGACGGCTCGGCGGTCCGCACGACCATCAACGCGGCCGCCAGCCACCCGTTGTCCACACTGGACAAGAACGGGTAGACCGGATTGCCGTCCTCCGGCCAGATCCTCAGTACTTCGCCGTTCGCCGGGTCGTACCAGTTGAAGTACATCCCGGTGGGGTCGTGTTTCTTCAGCCGGGCGAGGGTGTCCAAAGTGGCGTCGATCCGGGTGCTGGCCTCGCGACGGCCGATGATCCCGAGGTCACGGGCGACAACCGTGCTCCACAGGTAGCCGCCGATGTTCGTGGGTGACGTGTATTTGCTGCGCGTGGCGGGGTTGAGGTCGCCGCCGATGTTGTCGGCGACGAGGTTGGTCCGTGGGTCGAGCATCGCGGTGAACGACCGCCATGTGTCCACGGCGTACCCGTACAGGGCGGGTTTCGCTTCCGCGGTGGCCGCCGGAGCGGTGCCGACTAAGAGAGTTGCCGCCAGGATCGATACGAGTTTCATTGCCTCACCTGAATCCCGTTGTGGCGATGCCTTGAGTGAAATGCCTTTGCAGGAACGTGAAGAGCAGCAGCACCGGCACGACGACAACGACCGCGCCGGCCAGCAGCAGGCCGTAGTCGATGCTGTTCTGACCCACCGAATACAGCGCCAGCGCGACGGGCATGGTGTACATGTCCTCGGTCTGCGCCACGACCAGAGGCCACA
The DNA here is from genome assembly GCA_000720375.1 of Rhodococcus rhodnii. Classification (GTDB taxonomy): domain Bacteria; phylum Actinomycetota; class Actinomycetes; order Mycobacteriales; family Pseudonocardiaceae; genus Kibdelosporangium. The sequence continues at coordinate 190,093 of JOAA01000012.1, forward strand.
GGAAGTTGTTCCACGAGCCCAAGAACGTGATGATGCCCAACGTCGCCAGCGCGGGACCGCAGAGCGGCATGACGATCCGGGCGAAGATCCGGAACTCGCCCGCGCCGTCCACCCGTGCCGCGTCGATCAGCTCGTCCGGCAGTTCGGAGATGAACTGCCGCATCAGGAACACGCCGACCGGCTGCACCAGGTACGGCAGGATCAGCCCGGAGTACGTGTTCGCCAGGCCGACGTTGCTGACCAGGATGAACAGCGGGACGAACGTGACCATGCCCGGCACCATCAGCATGCCCATGACCAGCCCGAACAGCAGCCTCCGGCCGCGGAACGACAGCTTCGCGAGCACATAGCCGAGCATCGCGCAGAACACCATGTTGCCCACGGTCACCGCGACCGCGACGAACACCGAGTTCGTCAGGTACGTGCCCAGGTCGAGCCGCTCGAACAACGACCGGAAATGTTCGCCGGTGAACTGTTCCGGCCACCACGTCGGCGGTGAACGCAGGACTTCCCGCGCCGGTTTGACCGCGCTGAGCAGCATCCACACGAACGGCGAGATCACCGCGACCAGGCCGATCGTGAGGATCAGATACACCCACCAGTGACCTGACCTGGCAGGCGGCCTGGCCGGTGGCTCCACTGTGGACACGGTGGGCGGTGCGGGAAGCTGCGTGGTCGTCATGGCATCACGTCTTCGGCCGCAGCAGCCGGAACTGCAACACGGTCAACCCGACGATCACGGTGAACAGCACGTAGCTCATCGCGGCGGCGTAACCGTAGTTGCCGAAGCCGAACTGGTTGTAGATGTAGTACGACACCGTCAGCGTGCGGTCCAGGGGAGTGCCCTGGGTCATCACGAACGGCTCCTCGAACACCTGCAGATACCCGATTCCGGTGATCACGGCGGCGAACAGCAGTGCTGGCCGGAGCATCGGCAGCGTGATGCCGCGCAACCGTTGCCACGGGCCTGCTCCGTCGATCTCCGCGGCCTCGTACAGCGTCCGCGGGATGCTCTGCAAACCGGCGAGGAAGATCACCATCAGCGTGCCCATCCCGCGCCACGCCGCCATCACGATCAAACTCGGCAACGCCAGATCCTGGTCGGCCAGCCAGCTCGGCCCGTCGATGCCGACCAGCCCGAGCAGCCCGTTCACCAGCCCGCTTTCCGGGTGCAGCAGGAACCGCCACACCACTGCGACCGCGACGATGCTCGTCACGACCGGCAGGTAGTAGCCGACCCGGAACACCGTACGGAACTTGGTGATCCCGTGGTCGATTCCGATGGCGACGGCCAACGCCAGCACCATCGTCAACGGCACGCCGATCACCACGAACTGCACGGTGTTCCACGCGGCCTGGATGAACCGCGTGTCGCTGAACAGCTCGATGTAGTTGTTCAGCCCGACGAAGCCGACGTTGAGCGGCGTCCGCAGGTCCGTGCCACGGATGTCGCTGACGCTCATGCCCAGTGAGGCGATCACCGGCCCGGCCATGAACACCAGGAACAACACCGCGAACGGCAGTGCGAACGTCCAGCCGACGATCGTGCGATGGGTGGCGCGGGACAGCGCCACGTCAGTTCCCCGTGCCGATCGAGTTCGCCGAGGCCTGCATGGTCTTCAGCACGTCCGCGACGGGTGCGCCGTGGGCGGCCTGTTCGATTCCGCTGTCGATGGTCGCGGCGACCTGCTCCCAGGTCGGGATGGACGGCGGGGCCTTGGCGACTTTCAGCTGCCGGGAGAACACCTGCAGGAACTCGTCCTTGGCCAGCACGGGGTCCTGCCAGGCGGCCTGGACCGCGGGCGGGTCGGCCTGGATGGTGAACCACTCGGCCTGGACTTCCGGCTTGCTCAGGTACTGGATGAACTTCCACGCACCGTCGCTGTTCTTGGCCGACTTGAACACCACGAGGTCACCGCCGCCGGCGAAACTCGCCGCCCGGTCGCCCTTGGGCAGTTCCACCACGCCGTACTTCGACTCGAACTCCGGTCCACCCTGCTTGAGGATCACTGACCGGTCGTACGCGCCGGAGATGAACGCGCCGATCTTGCCGCTGACGAAGTCCGCCACCTGGGCGCCGGGAACCAGTCGCTCCGATGAGGACAGCCCGGACTTGTGGAAGGAGGTGTAGTACTCCAGCGCGGTCCGCATCTGCGGTGTGTCCATTGTGAACTTGCCGTCCGCGCCGACGAGCTCGGCGCCTGCCTGCCAGCCGAACGGCATGAACGTCTGCCACGCGCCGGATCCGGCTGCCTGCAGGTTGATTCCCTGTGCCGCGCCGCCCTTGTCCTTCAAAGCCTGGGCGAAGGACTTCAGCTCGTCCCATGTGGCCGGTGGTTTGACGCCTGCCTTCTCGGCCAGGTCTTTGCGGTAGTAGAGCGACCGTGTGTCGGCGTACCACGGAACTCCGTACGACGTGCCGCCGACTTCGGTCGTGGCCCACAGGCCGGGGAAGAAAGTGTCGCGGTCGAAGGAGGACGGCGTCGGCTGCAGTGCGCCGGTCTTGGCGAACTCACCCATCCACGTGGTGCCCACCAGGCTGACGTCCGGTGTCTGGCCCGCGGCGATCGAGTTCGCGATCTTGTTGTGCGCGCCGTCCCACGGCACAGGCGTGACCTTGACCTTGGCCTCGGGGTTCGCCCGTTCGAATCCGGCGGCCAGCTTGCCCAGGTTCTCACCCTCGCCGCCCATCGCCCACACCGTGATCTCACCGGTGGCTTTGCCTTCGCTGACGGCGCTTGCTTGTGTCGGTGCCGCGCCGGTCTGCGTCTCGCGACCGCACGCGGCGATGGTTAACAGGCTTGCTATAAGGACTACGAGACACCTCACTGTGCTCCTCCTTACGCGCTGTGTCCCCCGCAGCTGTTCCTGATCATCAGTTCGGTCGGCAGCACCCGGTGGATCAGCTCGGTGCGTGCACCGGCGATCCGTTCGTCCAGCGCCGCCGCTGCCAGTGCGCCCAGCTCCCGCATCGGCTGGCGGACCGTGGTCAACGCCGGTCTGGCGAACCGCGCCGCCATCACGTCGTCCCAGCCGGTGATCGCCACGCCGACGCCCAGTTCCTCGGCGGCGAGCATCGCTCCCAATGCCACCTCGTCGTTGAAACACACCAGCGCGTCCGGTCTGTTGGCGGACTGCAACAGCGTGGTCGCGGTCGTGTACCCGGCGTTCTCGTCCGCGCCGCACGGTGCGATCAAGCGGCGCCTTTTGGCTTGTTTCAACGCTTTTGACACGCCCGACCACCGGCCTGCCGCGTCGGCGGACGCGTTCGGGTCGCCGAGGTAGACCACCCGGCGGTGACCATGACTGAGCAAATGCTCGGTCAGCTCGTACGCGCTCCGCTCGTTCTCGGTCGTGATCACGTCCGCGCCCGGCACCGCCGGTCTGCTCAGCAGCACCACCGGAATGCCGGTGGCCACGACCTCGCGGACCACCTCGTCGCTCACTGTCCGGCCGAACAGCACCATTCCGTCGACGCGGTCTGCCAACGACAGCACCGCCTGCGCGGCGTCTTCTCTGTCTCTTGTGGACAGAATCAGTACGGACCTGCCCCGCTCGGCCGCCATCTCCTCGTAGCCGAGCACGACCTCGGTGTAGAAGGGGCCGGACAGGTCGGGGAACACGATCCCGTTCGCCGCGTGCTTGCGCTCGGCGAGCGCCACACCCAGCCTGCTCGGCCGGAATCTGAGCTCTGCCACCGCCTTTCGGACTCGCTGCTCGGTCGCGGGTGCCACCGGCTGCGTACCGTTCAGCACCCTGGACACCGTCGCGGGGGAGACGTCAGCGCGTTCCGCGACGTCGTAGATAGTGGCCGGCACGTCGGAAACCGGTTTCACAACCGCTTTCATGGCTCGGAGCGTGCCACAAAGTGCAGGTGACGTAAAGACTTCTACCCACATTCGGCGCGTTCAGCTGTACTCAGGTGCGGCTTTCAAGCGGTTCACCAAGCGTGGCAGCGCTACTACGGTCCGGGGTTGGAAACCGGTTTCAAGGCCGGTTCCCGGCATACGAGGAGGGGAAATGCGTAAACTGTTGACCGCGACGATCGCGGTCATGCTGTTCTCGAGTGGTGCGATAGCGGCATCAGCCGAGGTACAGGCCGCGCCCGCGCCGGGCGACGCGTGCTCGGCGGCGGATCTCGGCAAGAGATACCACTGGATCGAAACGGCCGAGATCACGCCAACGATCACGCACTACACGGCAGTCAACGTGACCGAAGGAACCACCGGCTTACGCGAGTACGAGCTGACCCAGCAGACGGTGGTCACCACCGAGGTCAACAAGAGCACGGAAATCGGCACTGGTGCCGAGGCGCTGCTCAAACTGGTCTCGATCAAGGTCGGGTTCAGCACCAAGACCACGAAGGCGACCACGTCGATCGAGCGGCTGAAGATCGTCTGGAACTTCAACCAGCCGGGGTACTACGGCCTGTACAAGGGAACCCGCGTGATCCAGGGCACCCACGTGTCGCTGAACTGCTCGGCGGTGTCCCGTGCGGGTCAACCCGCGCGCACCGAGTGGGTTCGCAGGCCAGGTGGTACGTACACGACCTTCTCGTTCATCGAGGAGGGATCCATCAGCTGTGATGACGCTGTTCCGCCTGGCACTCTCCGCGCCCTGGCCAGGGCTCAACTGGGCTGCGAAGGCGCGAAGCCGAAGCCTCAGCCTGCCCAGATCGGCGGCGGTACGGACGACTCCGATGCCGGTGTGCAAGCTCTGCCACCGGGTTTCGTGTGCGAACCGGGTTACTACCGCATCTCCACCGGCAACCAGGACGCGCTCAGTGGTTCGGAACGGGATGTCATGCTGCTGCCATGGACCAATGGCACGCACCAGCATTGGCGGGTGTGCCACAGCCCTTTGACAGCCGAGTTCCCGGAATACGCCTTCCTGGCGAGGAAGTCGAACCGATGCCTCGAGGTGCCGAGCAGGAACCTGGCTGACGGTGCGGCGTTGAAGGTGCACAAGTGCGCTGGCGGAGCCAACGACAAGCACCACCGGTTCTACGTCTACAAGGACGTGGCGCCGTCCAACGCGGTCGGCATCCAGAACATGCACTCGATGTCGATGATCGCGCCGCTCAACGGCCAACCCGGGTCCGAAGTTCCGCTGGCCCAGTATGCCTCCGGCCAAGAGAACGGCTCCGGCACGTTCCAGCTGGAGAAACTGCCGTAGCACCAAGCGTTCCCTCGCGGGCGGTGCTTCCGCTCGCGAGGGAACGGCGAGTTCTCGACACCCTGCGGCCCGTTTTGTGCGATTGAATAAAGTTCAACGTTCAACGAGTTTCAGGGGCAGGGGCAATGTCGCAACGACTACTGATCAGCAACGGCTACGTGGTGTCAGTCGATCCGCAAGTCGGCAACCAGCGCGCGGACGTGCTGGTCGAGAACGGCAAGATCGCCGCCATCGGCACCGACCTGCCGGCCGGTGACGCGGAGGTCATCGACGCGACAGGCACCGTCGTGATCCCCGGTTTCGTCGACACGCACCGGCACACCTGGCAGACCGCGGTGCGTGGGCTGCTGCCGAGCTGCACGCTCGACGAGTACATCGGCGTGATGATCGCCAAACTCGGCGGGATCTACCGGGCCGAGGACGTCTATGTCGGCAACCTGATCGGTTCGTTGGAGGCACTGAACGCCGGCATCACCACGCTCGTCGACTGGTCGCACTGCAACAACACCCCCGAGCATGCCGACGCGGCGATCCGTGGTCTGACCGAGGCCGGGATCCGGTCGATGTACGCGCACGGAACGCCTGCCCGCCTCGACTACCTCACGGACGCGTCCAAACCTCACCCGGAGGACGCCCGTCGCGTCCGCGAGCAGTACTTCTCCTCGTCCGACGGGCTGCTGACATTCGCGCTTGCCTTGCGTGGACCGGGTTTCGGCCCGGCCGAAGTGTACGAAAAGGACTGGCGGCTGGCCCGTGAGCTGGATGCCCGGATCACCGTGCACTCGGGCATGCGGGTGACCGGGCTGCGCGCGGAACCGATCAACGACCTGCAGCGCTCTGGACTTCTCGGCTCGGACACGACGTATGTGCACGTCAACGAGCTGGGCGAGGACGAGTTCAAGCTGATCGCGGACAGCGGTGGCACGGTGTCCATCGCCCCCTATGTCGAGATGATCATGGGGCACGGGCATCCGCCGACCAGTCGTGCGCTGGCCGCGGGTCTTGCGCCGTCGCTCAGTGTCGACGTCGTGAGCACGGTGCCCGGCGACATGTTCACGCAGATGCGGACCACGTTGGCGCAGGACCGGATTCAGAGCTTCGGCGACGACCCGGACGTGCCGTTCCAGGCGACGTTGACCGCCGAGGACGTCCTGCGGTTCGCGACTCGCAACGGCGCCGCGGCGTGTGGTCTCGACCACCGGACCGGGACGTTGACCGTCGGCAAGGACGCCGACATCGTGCTGATCCGCGCGGACAGCATCAACACCATGCCGCTGGTAGACCCGGTCAGCACCGTCGTCACCAGCGCCGATACGTCCAATGTGGACACCGTGGTCGTCGGCGGGGAGATCCGCAAGCGCGACGGCAAGCTCGTCGGCGTGGACATGGCACGGCTTCGGACCCTGGCCGAGAACTCTCGCGACTGGGTGATCGCCGAGGCAGGGCTAGCACTTTAGGGCGTGGGTGAGCCGCTGGGTGGCGTCGGTGGCAGCCCGCCGCCACTCAGCAGCACCGGCCTGACGATCGCAAGTGGACTGTGCCGCCCTCACGGGCGTAGATCGCCACGGTGGCGAACTCGCTGACGGTCGACCTGGCCAGCCGGACCAGGCCGATCCCCGGCTGCCTGCAACTGCCGGACCAGTGCGGCCCCACGTCTGGCCTTTCCATTCCGGCTGCTCCGGGTCGATCCCGCTGGCCGCGGGCACCGCCAGGACGATCGGAACCATCCGAACGGGTTGTGGCTCTACCTGGTATGGATCGAAGAACTCTGCTACGCGGAGCCGCGGCGGTTCCGGTGGCCTCCGCTGTTGGCATTTCGTCAGCGCCGGGTGCCGCGGCGGGCGGCAACCGCGTTGTGGTGCTGGGTGCGGGCTTGGCGGGATTGACGGCCGCGTACAACTTGATGCGACACGGATATGACGTGATCGTCCTGGAAGCACAGAACCGTCCCGGTGGGCGCGTGCAGACCGCTCGTGCGGGATTTCTGCGGGGCGGGCACGCGGAGCTCGGTGCGATCCGGATCTTCGAGACGCACGAGCACACCCTCAAGTACGTCAAGGAATTCGGGTTGCCGTTGACGCCGTACGACACCGGTCAGCGGGCGTACTTCATACAGGGCAAGCGGTTCTTGCACCCGCCGCAGGGAACCGCGTGGCCGTTGGACGGGTTCGGGCCGGGGGAGCAGCCCGATCCGGTCGCGCGGATCTTCGAGATCCTCGGATCGGGAATCGCGAAGCTGGGCAATGTGTTCGATCCCGGCTGGCCGGGAAGTGTGCCGTCCGCTGTCGAACTCGACCAGCACACGCTCGCGTCCTTCGGGCGTTCTTCGGGTGCGTCGAACACGTTGCTGGAGATGTTCTACGCTCAAGAAGGCCGATGCGGGGAGTGGAACGCGGCAGCCGTCCTGGCGATGGAGGCCGTCAGTTTCGGTTCCACACCCCAGAGCATCACGGGCGGCAACGACAAGCTGCCGTACGCCTTCGCGGCCGCGCTCGGCAAGCGGATCAAGTACAACAGCGAGGTCATCCGGATCTCCCAAGACGAACGTTCGGTTCGGATTGGATACCGGGATCGCTCCGGACGTCACGAGATCCGGGCCGACCGCTGCGTGTGTGCGTTGCCGTTCGCGCCGTTACGTCGCGTGTTGACGGACTTCACCGGCGCCAAGGCCGACGCGATCGCCACACTGCGGTACTTCCCGGCCGCGCGCTGTTACTTCCAGACCCGCAGCCGGTTCTGGGAGAAGGATCCGCTCGGGCCGCTCGGCGGCGTCAACCTCATCGGCACCGACACGATGGCGGGCCGCATCTGGAACACCAGCTCGCAACAGGCCGATCCACGGCTCGGCATGATCCAGAGCTACATGTTCGACACGGATGCCCTGGCGTACGCCGGACACGGTCATCGCCGGGTCGGCAGGATGCGCACCTTGGTCGAGAACTTGTTGCCTGGCAGTAGCGGGCAGCTCATCGGGTGCGCCGAGAAGGTGTGGCAAGAGGACCCGTGGGCAGGCGGCGGGTGGGGCTGGACCCGTCCCGGCGAACTGACCTGGATGCGTCCGGCGATGATGCAGCCCGCGGGCCGGGTGCATTTCGCTGGCGAGCACACCTCGTTGTGGATCGCGTGGATGAACGGCGCCATCGAGTCAGGCGAACGCGTGACGCAGGAGATCCTCGCCGCCTAGTGGTGCCGGCGGTGCTGCTTCGGGTGATGGATCTGGTCGCTGGACACCCTGGGGCGCAGGTCTTTCCCGGTCGCGCAGCGGTCCTTGCCCGGGCAGCCGCGCAACAGCGTGACCTTCGGCGGCTTGGTGATCACGGTGGGCGCGTGGTGGGCGCGATCCGGCCACTGGATGGCGAACGCCATCGACGAGGAGTTGTTGTCGTAGCTGGTCTCCAGCAGCGACCGGTTCGCGTTCACCGTGTTGACCAGGTCATACGTCCCCGACGGGACGTGCGTGATGTCCAGCCACTGGAAGTCGACGTCGTAGCGGTAGTCGTCACCCTGGCCGACCGAGATGCCCACTTTGACGTCGGTCACCGACGGGTCCTTGAACGCGCATTGGTTCTCCTGCAAGTACTCCGACAGCTGGTACTCCGGGGTGTTGGCGTCGCGGGCCGCGTTCGGCAGGGTGTCGAAGTCGGCGTTGACGTACCGGTCGCCGAGGCAGAAGCCGTTCTTGCGGTCGGCCGCGACGGTTTCGCCGCCGGGCGTGCGCAGCTGCATCTGCTCGAAGCCCATCAGATGCCAATGTTGGTGCATCGGCGCGGGTTCGTAGTACATCGAGTTCGCCGTCTGCTGCCGGGCCTCGGTGTAGGACGCCGGGATCTGGCCGTGTTTGCCTTCCTGGAAGGCCTGCCGGACGTCCATTGTGTCCGATTGGGCGTCCCGGCGGCCGAACAGCAGCAACGGTCCGTCGCCCACATTGTCCTCAGCCGTGGTGAACCGCAGCCGTACGGCCCGGATCTCGCCGGAGGTGACGCAGTCGCCGTTGGGCGCGTCCGGGTCCGTGACCATGCAGACGTCCCAGTCGTAGCACTCGGACGGGTCGCCGGCGTACCCACCGGGGCAGCCGGGTGGCCCTTGGCGCAGGTCCGGCAGGAGCAGCTGCTCGGTCGCGCTCGCCGGGGTGATGACCACGATCGCCGTGAGTACCGCCATTGTCCCGGCGATCCAGGTCCTTCGCATGGCGCCACAGCTTAGTGATCTTCGCGTCCGGAATGTCCATCCTGGACGCAGATGCACCCGGCCGAGTGACGACTAGACGAACTCCGCTTCGCGAGCAGGCAACCACAACGCCGCGAGTACAGCGGTCACGAGCATCACGCCCGCACTGACCAACGCGGTCGTGGCCAGGCCGTCGAAGAACGCGGCCGTTCCCGCGTCGGCGATCGTGCGCCCGCCGAGTTCCGCGGCCATCACGCTGCCCAGGATCGCGACTCCGAGACCCGCGCCGAGCTCGAACGACGTCTCCTGGATCGCCGCCGCACCACCAGCTCGCTCCGGCGGCGCACTCGTCATGATCGCCTGCGCGCCGGCGGTGGCCGCGATGCTCGCGCCGATGCCGAGCCCCACGAAACCAAGCACGATGATCACCTTGTCCGCGCTTCCACCCAGCAGCGCGAACAGGCTGAGCGACACCGCGATCAGGCCGAACGAGCCCGCCAGTGCGTTGCGCATGCCCAACGTCCGCACGATCGCTCCGGTCAGCGGCGACGCCAGCAGGCTCGCCAGCGCGAGCGGCAGCAGCCACACGCCGGTCGTCAACGGGCTGAAGCCTCCGAACACCTGGAAATACTGCGTCAGGAAGAACACGATGCCGAAGAATCCGAAGAACGACAGCAACACCGAGAGCGTCGCGGCCGTGAACCGCTTGGCCTGGAACAGCGACAGGTCCAGCAGCGGGCTTTCCAGCCGGTGCTGCCTGCGGATGAACACCGCGCCGAGGACCAGCCCGGCCACCAGGATCACGGCCGCGCTCGTCGACCCATGACTGGCGAGTTCCTTGATGCCGTAGACGATCCCGACGATCGACGCCATCGACAGCACCACACTCAACGGGTCGAAGCGGCCCGGATTCGGGTCGCGCGACTCGGGGACGTGCACGATCGTCAACGCCACGGCCACCGCGATGATCGGCAGGCTGGTCAGGAACACCGATCCCCACCAGAACCGCTCCAGCATCGCCCCGGCCACGATCGGTCCGATCGCCGCGCCCGCCGCGGCGGTGGACGTCCAGATACCGATCGCGAACGCCCGCTCCCGGTCATCGGTGAACACCGTCCGGATGATCGACAAGGTGGCGGGCATGATCATCGCCCCACCGATCCCACGCAACACGCGCGACAGCAACAAGATCGTCGTCGAATCCGCGGCCGCCGCAACCACCGACGCGACGCCGAACAGCACCATCCCCGCGATGAAGAACCGCTTACGCCCCAGACGGTCACTCGCCGTGCCCGCGGTGACCAGCAAACCCGCCACGACCAGCGAATACAGGTCCACGATCCACAGCAACCCGGTCGCGCTCGGCTGAAGCGCGGCCGCGATCGCCGGCAGCGCGACGTTGAGGATCGTGTTGTCCATCGCCACGAGTAACAGCCCGCTGCACATCAGCCCAAGAACGAGCCATCGATTGTCTCGTACCTCCATACCGTATGACGGTACAGTATGGCCGTGAGTAAGGTAACCCCATGAGTCCACGGCGAGCTGGCGGCGAGAAACGCGCGGAGGTCCTCAACCACGTGGTGGAGGTGCTGGTCGAGCGGGGCTACGACCGCACCCGGTTCACCGACGTGGCGAAGGTGGCCGGTGTGGCCGTCAGCACGTTGCAGTTCTACTTCGGCTCCCGCGACGACATGCTCGTCGAGGCACTGCACTTCTCCTGCGCCCGCGAGGTCGAGCGCCTCTCAGCGGTGAAACGCGATGCACCACCGTGGGAGCGGCTCGTCGCGTTGGTCGAACACTCGCTGGACCCGAACGACCTGAACATGTGGCGGGTGCTGGTCGAGTTCTGGTACGCCTCAATGCACGACGAGGAACTCCGCGAGCACAGCGACAAACTGCAGCGCGACTGGAGCCGCCCATTCTTCGACGCCATCAGCCAGGGCGTCGAACTAGGGGTCTTCAAGGTCGACAACATCGAGAACACGGTGACAGTGCTGGTCGGAATCCTTGACGGCCTGCTACTCCCGCAAGTCCTGCGGCACAGCTACTACGACGTCGAAGGCGCCCGGGCGATTGTCCTCGACATGCTCGCCAGGACATTGAAGGTCTGATCGGCCTCACCGCGTTGTGACGATGACCTTGCCGCGGAACTCGCCGGCCTTCCGGTGCACCTCGGCCATCGCATCGAGCGGACAGGACGCCGTCACGTCCACAGTGATCAGTCCAGCGTCGACCATCTCGACCAATTCCGCCAGCGTGTCCCGGTCGTACCGCATCACCACGTGTTTCGAGGGCACATCGGCTTCAACCAGGGCCGCCGCCGAGACGATCAGTTCCCGCGCCGGAGGAGTCCAGGGCGGGGGAGTACCGACCAGGTGAATCATCACGTCAACCGGAGTGTCCGGCACCCGCCTGGTGTAGTCGATCACTTCGTCAGCCCCGTGCTTGCGGACGGCTTCAGCGCTTCTCGCGCTCGCGGTAGCGACGACGTAGGCGCCCTTCCTTTTGGCCAACTGGACGGCGAAACTCCCGATCCCACCGCCCGCGCCATTGATCAGCACCTTCTGACCTTTGGTGACGTACTCGACGACCTGCCACGCCGTGAGTCCGGCAAGCGGGATGGCGGCGGCATCGCGCAGCGGAATGCTTTGGGGCGCAGGAACAATCCTGTCCTTCGGGGCGACGGTGAACTCCGCCGCCGCACCGCTGTCCACGAATCCGACGACAGGCTGGCCATCGTGATGTCCCGCGAGATCCCACCCGAGAGTGTGCGGGAGGCCGATCGGGAAGATCCCTTGGCGGACAGCCAGTTCCGTCGGGTTGAACGACGTCGCCTCGGTGGCGACCAGCACTTCGCCGTCGCCTGGCGTGGGGATGTCGACGTGGTCGATCCGGATGACCTCAGGACCGCCGTGTTCATGGATTCGCGCAGCCTTCACAAAAGAGGACACTATGACGGCAAAATGAGACGAGCCATGGTTTCAAGTCTCGAATTCATATGAGATCGTCTCGAACTGTGGACCTGCTCAGCGACGTGATAGCGGTGACGAGAACCGGCGAACCCCGCTCAGCCAAGATCGCGTGGCGCGCCCCATGGAGCCACTGGTTCGACCCGGTGCCAGGAGCGGCGGGCTTCCAAGTGATCCTGCACGGCACCTGCTGGCTGACCAGACCGGGCCACCAACCCCTTGAGCTGCGAGAAGGCGACGTGCTGTTGATGACCCACGGCCAAGGTCACACCCTGAGCTCAGACCCAGCGACCCACGCAACCGGAGCCCAGACGGTAACGCTGTGCGGCGCCTACGAACTGGACCCAACCCGAGCCCACCCACTTTTGTTGACTTTGCCCGAAACCATCCACCTACCCGCCCGCCTAGGCATCGACCTGAGACTGGCGATTGAACTACTGAGCGCCGAACTGACCGAGCCACGCCTGGGCACGGACGCACTGATCCCAGCCCTCCTGGAATCTCTGCTGGTCTACATCCTGCGCACCTGGTTCGCCGCAGAAGACTCCCCAGGCTGGGCGCACGCCCTACGCGACCCCGTCATCGCATCAGCCCTGCACGCAATGCATCAAAACCCCGCTCACCCCTGGACAGTGGCGACGCTTGCTGCTGCCGCCGGACTGTCCCGTGCACCCTTCGCGCGCCGGTTCACCGAAAAGGTCGGCCAGCCGCCACTGACGTACCTGACGTGGTGGCGGATGACCATTGCCGCCCAAATGCTCCGAGACACAACCGAACCGCTCGCCGTGATCGCGAGAAAAGTCGGCTACGCATCGGAGTTCGCCTTCGCCACCGCGTTCAAACGGCAGTTCGGCTCTCCTCCCGGGAAGTACCGCCGCCGCAACCACGAAAGAGCCAGGGCAAACTCTAAGCTCGAGCCTTAACCCGACCAACAACCAGATCGATCACGAGAAACCCAACCAGAGAAACCCCAAGAACCGGCAAATACCAAGCCAACCCAGCCGCAACCACGACAAGCCCAATGAGAACCGGCCGAGGCAAGCTCCGCCAAGCGCCCCGCGGAAAAGGTCGCCCAAAACCAAAACGCTCCTTGGTAGGCCTGCGATGCCACCACATCCGATAACCCCAGAAGATCATCGCGAGCAAAGAAACACAGACGGCTGCCAATACGATCTGATTCGCCAGCCCGAACAAAACGCCCATATGAGCGTCAATCCCCCAGCGAGTCAACTTCGCACCCAACGGATAATCCTCGAACCTGAGCTTGGCCAACACTTCACCAGTACCCGGATCGATGGCAACAGAGTCCTGTTTGGTCGGCCACGAACTCTGAATCTGCTTGACCACATAAGCCTTACCCGGCCCCGACGGCACAGCAACCTCAACAGGACCGTCCAAACCAGACCCCCGAGCGATATTCACCACCTGGTCAACGTTCGCGCCCGAAGCCTGACCACCGCCACCACCGTGATGCTCGCCATGACCACCGTGATCAGGCACGCTCGCGGGAAGCGTCGGCGTCTCCCACGACAGCGCTGCACGGATGTCATCGACCGTTTCACCGGCATACTGCGACCACGTCAAACCCGTTGCCGACAAGAACAACAGCACAATCGCGACCCAAGTTCCGGTTGTCGCGTGCCAAGACAGCAGCTTCCGGCGCCCCTTGCCCTTGGCCGGCCTGCGGCGCCCCCACCACAGCACCAGACCGCCGAGGACAACCACCCAGAGCCAGCTCGCCGCCAATTCGCTGTACAGCCGTCCAAAGTCGCCAAGGTGCAGACCTCGGTGCAGCTCGTCGATCCAGGTGCGAACCGGGCCTGCCTGGCTCGATCCGTAGGTTTCCAGAGTGCCACGGACCTCGCTGGTATACGGATCCACATAGGCCGTCAGCCAATGACTCGGTGCCAGGTCCGACCGGCTGAAGATGACCTGCGTCGAAGCATCTTCGGCCTCACCAGGCCGGACACGCACGAACGTCGCGTCCGGCAACGCCCGCTGCGCCGCCTCCACCTGAGCCTGCAGCGGCTGCCTTGCCTGGCCGACGGGCACGGTCAGCTCGTGGGCATAGATCGCCCGCTCCAACTGCGGCGTGAAGATGTACAGCATGCCGCTCAACGCGGCGACGAACAGAAACGGCCCGACGAAAACGCCCAGGTAGAAGTGCAGCCTCAGCAGCAGCGGCCGTAAGGATCCACGTTTCGCGGTCTTCGCCGGAGCAGCGGTGTCCGGCTCGATCAGTTCGTCGGTCGTCATCGTCGTCCTTGAGATTTCGCAGGGTGTCGGACAACGAGTCGGATCAGACCGCGGGTTGGTTCCCGGCCACTTCGCTGGGTACACCGTCGAAGTGACGATCGGAGTGGAAGAGGAGTTCTTGGTCGTGGATCCGGTCACCCGCCGGACCGCGCCCTACGCGGACATCGTGCTCAAGCAGGTCGGTCGGTTGCCTGCCGGTGCGCGGGTGCATTCGGAGCTGCTCAACACCCAAGTCGAGTTCGCGACCGGGGTGTGTCGGACCTTCGACGATCTGCGGGATCAGCTGGTCGCGGGGCGTACCGAACTGAAGGCGGCCGCGCGCAGGGAGAAACTGGGGCTGGTCTCGTCGGGCACCGCCGTGCTGTCCGGGACGGATGCGCACCTGACCTCTGGGGCACGGTTCGAGCGGATCGGGGACATCTACCAGGGGTTGGTCGAGGACTACCAGGTTTCGGGCTGTCATGTGCACGTGGGGATCGCCGACCGCGACACGGCCATCGCCGTGATCAACCACATGTCGTACTGGCTGCCGACGTTGCTGGCGTTGTCCGCCAGTTCACCGTTCGACAACGGGCGGGACACTGGTTACGCGAGCTGGCGGATGATTCAGCAGTCGCGTTTTCCTGGCAGCGGGCTGACGCCGTGGTTCGGTTCGGCCGCCGAGTACGACCACTTCGTCGATCAGCTGGTGGATTTCGGAGTTCTGGTCGATCACGCCATGACTTTCTGGCTCGCGCGACCGTCGCCGCGGTATCCGACGATCGAGGTGCGGGTGGCGGACGCGGCCGCGACCGTGGACGAAGCCGTCCAGCAAGCCGTGCTGACCGAAGGACTTGTGCGGTACGCGCTCGCCGAACTCGATGCCGGGCGTGAGGCCAAGCCGATCGGCGACCAGCAGGCGAAAGCGGCTGTCTGGGCGGCCGCCCGGCACGGCATCAACGGTCCGGCCATCGATCTGAGATCGGGACGTCCGGTGGCGGCCCGGAAGTTGCTGACCGAGCTGACCGACCTGCTTGGGCTGCCGCCACTGCACCCCAGGCCACGGGTCACGGGCGATCCGGCGGCGGTGGTCGACGCTCTCATGGAGGACCTGTGAAGCTGCCCGAGCCGCGCGGCGACCTGTCCGCAGCCGTGATCGATCTACTCGGCGGAACCAGCAAGACCCTGCCCGAGGTCGACCACGACCCGTACGGCGAAGACCTTCAGTTGGCGCTGCACACCGCGTATGAGCTGCACTACCGGGGTTTCACGGACGTGGATCCCGAGTGGGAGTGGGATCCCGATCTGCTGCGGTCGCGCCGCGCCATGGAAAAGGTGTTCCTGGCGGCGTTGCGGGAAGACGTGCCCGGCGGTGACGACATCTCCGGTGCGTTGGAGCCCTTGCTGGTCGAGCCGGTCGACGGCGAGGGAGTCAGCCATTTCCTCAAAGGTGACGGGGAATGGTGGCAGCTGCGGGAGTATTTCGTACACCGGTCGGTCTACCACCACAAAGAGGCCGATCCGCATGTCTGGGTCGTTCCCCGGCTGCAAGGCCGGGCGAAAGCGGCACTGGTCGCGGTGGAGTTCGACGAGTTCGGTGGTGGCCGTGCCGAGCGGCTGCACTCGCAGCTGTACGTCGATCTGTTGGCCGGCGCCGGACTGGAAACCGGTTACCTGCACTACCTCAACGATGTTCCGGCGCAGATGCTGGCGGTGGTGAACATGATGTCGTTGTTCGGACTGCACCGCGCATTCCGGGGTGCGTTGGTCGGTCACTTCGCCGCGGCGGAGATCACCACGGCGCCCAGCGCGCAGCGGATGGTCAAGGCGCTCAGCCGGTTCGACGCGGACGAAGCCTGCGTGCACTTCTACACCGAGCACATGGAGGCGGACGCGGTCCACGAACAAGTGATGCGTCGTGACGTCATCGGTGACCTGCTCGACCGTGAGCCCGAGCTGACCGAGTCGGTCGTTTTCGGTGTCCAGGCAACGGAACTGCTCGAGGAACGGTTCGGCGAGCACGTCCTCAGTTCGTGGCGGGCCGGGCGTTCCTCGCTTCGTCAGAGTCGGACGACCTGACTCGGGCTCGGTGGCTGGTGTCGCAGAACGGATACCGTTTGCTGCGACGGCACGCACAGATCGCGACGACGAACCGGTCGGACTGGACCACGGTTCCGTCGTCCATGGTGAGCTCGACCGGCCCTTCGATCAGAATCGGGCCACCCGGCACGACGACCACGCGTCGCGCCTCATCGGCTTGTGACATCGGCCCGGATCACCACCAGTTCTTCGTGTCGCTGGCCTGGTTCGATGAGACCGGCGGACTCCAGCCATGCCGCCCGTGACCGCATCACCGGCCCGAACGGAATGACCTGCCGGGCGATCACGGCCGCCTTCAAGTTCGCGCCGCGCAACTGGTGCACGGTCGCGTCCGAATCGCACAGTTCGGAGTGGACGATCAAAGCCATGCCTTTATCGTTCAACAGCAAGGGAATGACGGCACACAACCGGTCGAGAATGGCTCGGCCGCGGTCTCCGGCGTCCCAAGCCCTGGCCTTGCCGAAGTCCGGCACGCGGGCCGCCGGGACGTACGGCGGGTTGGCGAGCACCACGTCAAAGCTTTCGCTACCAACAAGATAGCCGAAATGACCGCGTACCGTACGGATCGGCACGCCGTTGACCCACCCGTTCATCCAGGCCGTCGCGGCCGCCCGGCGGGACACGTCAACCGCGGTCACCTCAGCCGCACCGAGCCGTCCGGCTGTCACGGCAAGCGCCCCGGTACCAGTACATACATCCAAAACGGTCGCTCGTGGCGGAAGCGGCGCGGTCCGCAGCGCGTCAGCCAGAAGCCAGGTGTCCTCCTGGGGGCGATACACGCCGGGAGGTCGGAGCAGCCACATAGGACAACTGTTCCCGGTGGGAGACCGGCCAAACGGCTTTCAAGCGCTGGACTTCCCGGCGTTCATCCGTTCCGTGTAGCGCTGGTGCGCCTCGGCCAGCAACTCGTCACCCAACCACGCGACCGGCGTGACGTTCACGAGCAAAGGCTCGTTGTCCGGGCCGTGGCTGGTCACCTCGCCCGTCAGCACCCACGGGCGGGCACCCTCGTCGAGTTTGCGGAGGTACTGGCAGATCCGGCGGGCCATCCAGTCCTCTGTGGGCAGCGTCCACCACGACGGCGGGCGCAGCGGATTTGCGGAGTGGCCGGGCATCTGCAATCCACTTTCGTGGTCCACGCTGGGATGCGCCACGTCGGCCTCCGGGCCGGGCGAGTAGCGCAGGAACAGCGGCAGATCCATGGCCATGAGCTCGATCAGCTGATCGAGCTTGGTCAGCACGGGCATTCCCACGCCGCTGGCGTTCCCGGCATTGGTCGTATTAAACGTATGAGCCGGTGGGTAATCCCGCTGTATCCGTACTGACTTGGAGGAGCCATGTCCACCGACGCCATTGTGCTGCTGAAGGAAGACCACAAGGAGATCCGCAAGCTGTTCACCGAGTTCGAGAACGCGGGGCAGAACGCGGAGGCGACGAAGGGCAGGCTGGTCGACAAGATCCTCGAACTGCTCACCGTGCACACGTACATCGAGAACGAATGCATGTACCCGGAAGTGCGCAAGTTGCTGCCGGAGGTGGAGGACGACGTGCTGGAGTCCTATGAGGAGCATCATGTGGCCGACGTGCTGTGCGTCGAGCTGTCCATGATGAAGCCCGAGGACGAACGGTTCGACGCCAAGACGACCGTGCTGATCGAGAGCGTCAAGCACCACATGGACGAGGAGGAGTCCGAGTGGTTCCCGAAGGTCCGGGAGGGGCTCGGCCGCAAGCAGTTGCAGGAGATCGGCGCCAGGATGATCGAGCTGAAGAAGAAGGCGCCGCGCAAGCCGTCGCAGCCGAGCGCGCTGAAGAAGGCCGTCGACGCGATACTCTCGTAAGTGGCGGGGACGCCACCAGGGGAAATGGAGCAGCCGATGACCGAGCAGGACCCGAACATCATCGACGCCGAGATCGTCGAGACACCGCCGGTCAAGGCGCCCGAGTTCGACTACACCGACGGCGGCGTGCCCAACTTCGACTACGTCCGCGACCGGATCGAGAACCGGGTGGCCACCTCGATCGGCGCCAACGAGCTGGCCGAGGCCACGCCCGAGGCCAAGTCGATCGACGAGCAGATGGCCGAGCGGGAGCAGGCCGGCCGCGACAAGCTGGAGGAGATCCGCAGGCAATTACGTGGCGAGTAATCGACGCCGTTCCCTCGCTCGAACAGGATGAGGACATCCGGTTCGAGAGGAGGACGCCATGACCGCCTACGGAATCGCCCACCTTCGCCAGGCAGGCCCGCTGCACCCGGAGGTCTACGAATACCTGGAGCGCATCCAAGCCACCATGGATCCGTACGACGGCAAGTTCCTCGTCCACGGCGGCAAGATGGAAGTCGCGGAGGGAGTGTGGCCGGGAGCCGTCGTCGTGATCGAGTTCCCGAGCATGGAGGCGATCCGGGACTGGTACCAGTCGCCCGCCTACCAGGAGATCCTGCACTTACGAGCCGACCACCTGGTAGGTGACCTGATTCTGGTCGAAGGCTGCGGACCGGATCACGACTCCGCGAAGTTCGCCGCCGAACTGCGTGCGGCTGGTCAGAGGCGGTAGCCGAGGTCCAGCAGCTTGGCGATCGGCGGATGGTCGACGAGCCGCTGGTGGAAGTCGCTGGCGTGCTGCCGGATCTCGAGCGCTCGCTTGCTGATCGGCCACAACCCCGCGACCAGCAGCCCGATGATCATCGCCCACATCAGGAACAGCGTGACCAGGGAATGCGACGGCTCGAAGAACAACCACAGGTAGCCGATCATCGAGACCAAGCCGAGCAACGCCGTCACCAGCACCGCGAAGCCGACCCGGGATGATGCCGTGGCCGTCTGCAGGGCCGGGATCATCCGCCGGTCTCGGACGTTGACCCGTTGCGACCAACACCAGTCGCAATAGGGCAGGTCCACCTGCTGGTCGGGGGCGTCGAGCTTGGTCAGCACCACCACGAGCGGCCGTCGGGCTGTACGCATCCCGCAGGACCAGCAGACCATCCGCTTCCACCGGTCCGGTCTTCGCCGGGTCTTCGTGGTGGTCTGGAACGTGGCCGGCCTGCTTTCCGTGCGAGTCGCCCGCACCTTCCGATAGGCCTGCTGAATCAGCTGGAACGTGTCGACGTTGCCGCCGTTGTCCGGATGCGCGCGTCGGACAAGCCTGCGGTACGCGGACCTGAGTTCAGCGTCCGATACCGACTGGGGTACGCCGAGAATGGCGTAGTAGTCGACATCCGGCATGGCTCAGTACAGTACCGCCGGTTGTATCCCCCAACTGTGTCACTTGGCACGGAGCAGCCACACGAGATAGGGCGTACCGAGCAACGCCGTGACCACACCGACAGGGATCTCGGTCGGCGCGAGCACCATCACGTTGACCAGCGCCGTTGTCGTCGCGGCGACCCCGAGGCCGATGAGCACCACGCGGGTGGGGGCGAGTTGACGCGCGATGAGCATGACGATCGCCAACGCCAATACGCCGCCCACGGTCGCGGCCACGGGGAGCACGCCGAGCGGTGCGGCCGGGAGGACGAGGATCACCAGCATCGCGGCGACCGACGCGCCGCCCGTGATGCCCTTCAGTCCCGGTTCGGCGAGCGGGTTACGCACAACGGACTGCACTGCGGCACCGGCGATGGCCAAGCAAGCGCCAGCTCCGCCGCAGCGAGCACGACGAGCCCAGTGCCAGCGCGCCGGCGAAGCGTGATTTTCGGGGCTGCGCAACGGATACCGCAGCGCCACGGTCGGCGTCGCCGGTTGTCACTCGCCGCGCCAGCAGGATGAAGACCGGACCGCCGATGAGAGCGGTGACGGTCCCGATCGGCAGCTCGCCGTACCCGGCTGACGGCGGTAAGGCGAGCTGCGCGGCAGCGTCCGCGGCCAACACGAGCGTCGCCGCGATCAAGCCGGACAACGGAATCAGCAGCGAATGACCGTAAATACCTGTCGTTGGCCCACATCAGCGACGCCATTAAGCAAGGCCGAGCCAGGCGCGGTGACCCACGTCTTGTAGCCCTCGTTGTCCGCGTTGCCAACGGGAGTCACGCCGAGCGCGACCAATTCCTCGGTGTACGCCCATTCCAGGACGACCACGCCAGATACCCGGTTTCCGGTTCGCGGACCACGGTCACGGCAAGGCCGAACGCACGGGGAGCAGGCCAGCGAGTGTGCGCAGCAACGTCGACTTCCCGCATCCGTTGGGCCCGACGAACACCGTTACCGTGCTTGCCTTCAGCGTTACGTTGACGCCACGCAGCACAGGTTTGCCCGCGTGGCCCACGGTCAGCCCAGTGGCTCGAAGCTCTCCCCGCACGGCGGCGGCCCTAGGGCATGTTGGTTAGGCTACCTAATTATGGCGAATTGATCACACCCGGCGACGGACAGCGACCGCGTTGGTCCACTTGGCACGGTCACTTCCGCTCATCGGGCCCGTGTCTCGTGTGCGATGTGCACCATTTGGCCGATCCTGCTACCGCCGTCTGTCCGATTTGCGATGTCCGCGACGAACCCCATCCCGTGTCGATCCGCCGAGGGGAACCGTCGCATGAAACGACTTCTGACTGTGCTGGCCGTACTGGCCGGCGCACTGGTCGCGTTACCCGGCGGGCTGGTGGCATCCGCCGCCGTGCCCGCAGGTTTCACTGACACAGCAGTGATCTCCGGACTGTCCGCGCCGACTCAGGCCGCGTTCGCCCCCGACGGACGCGTGTTCATCGCCGAGAAAAGCGGGATCATCAAGGTCTACGACGGTCTGGGCGACACCACGCCGACCGTGTTCGCCGACCTGAGGCCGCAAGTGCACGACTTCTGGGACCGTGGTCTGCTCGGGCTGGCACTCGACCCGCAATTCCCGGCCACGCCCCATGTCTACGTGCTGTACACCTACGATTACCTTGGGTGGGGCGATGTCTGCCCCGACCCGCCGGGCGCGACCAACCAAGGCTGTCTGGTCCAAGGCAGACTGTCGCGGCTGATCGCCAACGGCAACACGGCTTCCGCCGAACAGGTCGTGCTGACCGACTGGTGTCAGCAATACCCGAGCCACTCCATTGGTTCGCTCGCTTTTGGACCGGATGGCGCCCTGTACGTCAGCGGCGGCGACGGCGCGAGCTTCAACTTCGCCGACTGGGGCCAAGTCGGCAACCCGTGCGCCGATCCACCCGGTGCCGCAGGTACCAACCTCAGTACGCCAACGGCTGAAGGTGGCGCGCTGCGTTCCCAGTCCGTTCGTCGCGCATCCACCCAACCGCGCACATTGGACGGAACCGTCATCCGTATCAATCCCAGTACCGGCGCGGGCATGCCTGGCAACCCGTTCGCTTCGAGCACGGATGCCAACGCCAGGCGCGTGATCGCGTACGGCTTGCGCAACCCGTTCCGGATGGGAATCCGGCCTGGCACCAACGAGTTGTGGGTCGGCGATGTCGGTTGGGGCACGTGGGAAGAGGTCAACCGGATCGGCAACATCACCGACGGTGTCGCGGAGAACTTCGGCTGGCCGTGCTACGAAGGCAATGCCCGGCAGTCCGGTTACGACAACGCCAACCTCAACTCGTGTGAGAACCTCTATGGCACAGGGCAGAACGCGCCGCACCTCGCGTACAACCACAGCAGCAACGTGGTGGCTGGGGACGGATGCCCGACCGGGAGCTCAGCGGTCGGCGGAATCGCGTTCGAGAACAACAGCAACTATCCCGCCGAATACCGCGGTGCTCTGTTCTTCGCTGACGCGTCGCGCGGATGCATCTGGGCCATGCGCCGCAACGCATCCGGTACCCCTGACCCGTCGATGATCACGCCGTTCGTGACCGGCGCCAACGTGCCTGTGCACGTCTTGTCCGGCCCCGGCGGCGACATCTTCTACGTGACGCTGAACGGTGGCCAGCTGCGGCGGGTCAGCTACCCGACCGGCAACCGTCCGCCGACAGCCGTCGCCACGGCCAACCCGACCAGCGGCGCGCTGCCGTTGAACGTGCAGTTCAACGGTTCCGGGTCGAGTGATCCCGATGCGCAGACTTTGGCCTACGCGTGGGATCTTGACGGCGATGGCGCGTTCGACGACTCGACGGCCGTGAATCCGACGAGGACCTACACCACGGACGGGATCGTGTCGGTCAAACTCCGGGTGACTGACCCGGGTGGACTGAGCGACACGGCGACAGTGGTTGTGACGGCAGGCAATCCGGTCAATCCCGACCCGGTCCCGGTGATCGACAGTCCGGACACGTCGTTGCGATGGAAGGTCGGCGACCCGATCACGTTCTCCGGTCATGCCGTCGACGCGCAGGATGGCGCACTGCCGGCGAGCGCGCTGTCCTGGCAACTGATCCTGCAGCACTGTCCGAGCAACTGTCACTCGCACACCGTGCAGAACTTCCTCGGCGCGGCGAATGGCAGTTTCTCGGCGCCTGACCACGAGTATCCGTCCTATTTGGAGCTTGTGCTGACCGCGCGAGACTCCAGCGGACGCACCGGAACGACATCGGTCCGGCTCGATCCGCGAACCGTGCAGCTGACGTTCGCCAGCAACCCGTCCGGGCGGACGCTGACGCACTTCAGCCAAGCGGCAACGGCTCCGTTCACCCGGACCGTGATCGTGGGTTCGGTCAACTCGATCAGCGCGCCGAGTCCGCAGGGGAGCGGGCTGATCCGGTACTGCTTCCGGTCGTGGTCCGACGGTGGCGCGCAGAGCCACACGATCGTGGCTCCGGCCAACCCAACCACCTACACGGCCAACTACCGAACCGCCCTCTTCAGCTGTTAACGCAGCTCACCCCTCGTGAGTGGTTTGGCCGGTTCTAACCGGCCAAACCACTCACGAGGTTATTTCAGCTGGTAGAAGCGCCACGTTTCGGCTTCGATCGGCAGGATCGTGACGTCGGTGAACCCCGCCTCCTCCGCGTACTTGCGGAGGGTGGCGGGGCGCATCACGGTCCCTGTCATCGCCGAGTTCGGGTCGCCCATGGTGGCCGGCAGGCAGGCGACGATGCTCCAGCCGTACTCGTACTGCTCGAGCACGGGGCCGGGAGCCTTGAACTCCTCGTCCGGCTTGACGTCGAACACCAGCACGGATCCACCGGGTGCCAACAGGTTCCGGGCCTTGGCCAACGCGTCGACCGGGTATTTCATGTCGTGCAGGGCTTCGATGATGAACACGACGTCGAACGGCTCGGCCGACGTGAGTTCGCTCGCGTCCTTCGCGGAGAACGTGACCCGGTCGCCGACACCGGCCTCGGCGGCGTTGCGCTGCGCGATCTCGATCGCCTTCGCGTCAAGGTCGAGACCGTCCACAGTGATGTCCGGGTATGCCTGCGCCATCGCGATACTGGTCCAGCCGAGCCCACAAGCGATGTCAGCGACCCTGGCTCCGGCGGAAAGTCGCTTGTGGACGTCCGGGATCGCTGGAAGCCATTGCTTGCCAAGCAGATTGAGGTACTGAGTGCGGTTGGGATTCGCGCGACCTTCCGGCTCCCACGGGATCGGCGCCGGTGCGTCACCGGTCCGGTACACGTCCACAAGCTCAGGCAACCGGCGGGCGACCCGGGCCAGATCGATACTGGGCTGGGTCCCGTACAGCACGTGGTCAGGGTCGGCCAGCACCGGGATGTGCTCGGCAGGCAGCGTGAACACCCGGTCGGCGTCGACTGTGAGCAGACCACTCGACGCCTGGTGCTCCAACCATTCCCGGGTGTAGCGCTCGTGCGTCCCGGTCCGCTCCGCGAGCTCGGCGGAGGTCATCGGACCGCCCTCGGCGAGCGCCCGGTAGTAACCGAGACGCTCGCCGAGGTACACGGCGTACATCCGCAACGTGCCCGTGGTGTTCTCGAACAGCAGGTTGGCCAGTGCGGCAGTGTCCATGACCGCCAAGCTAGCGCAGGTCCTCCGGCAGCCGCACCACAATGAACTCGTTGTTGTCCGCTTTGCCGGGGGTTCGGCCGCTGGAGAACGGGAAGTTGTTGTCGTTCAACACCCCGAGCGTGCGGTCGTCCAGCAGGACCAGGTCCTCGATGGTCTGGAACGGGAACGTGAACGTCTCACCGAAACCGCCGACCTTGCGCGGGTTGGCGATGTTCATCAGGTCGACCAGCAAGGTCTTGTCCAGCTTGCCGTCCCGGTCACGGTCGCGCTTGTCGGCGATGTACACCCGCTTGATCTTCGCGTCCGCGCCCTGGCCGCCGTCCCGCTCGATCACCAGGATCCGGTTGCGGTCTACCGCGATCGCGTCGCCGATGGCCAGATCGGGCGAACCGAGCTGGTAGATCCACCGCTTGCCGGTGTACTTGTTCGCGGCGATGTCGAACTCGTTGAGCCGCAGCGTGCCCGGTTCGTCACCCTGGACCGTGCCCTCGAGCAACGCGTTGAGCGTGCGGCCGTCCGGCGAGATCGCCAGGCCCTCGAAGCCCTTGCTGCTGCCGATGTTCGCCTGACCACCCGGGTTCTCCGGCGCGAACACGCCTGGCAACGAGACCGGCGGTGCGAGCAGCCGGCCGGCGCGGTCGAAGTGCAGCAGGTAAGGGCCGAATTCGTCGCCGATCCAGTACGTCCCGTCACCGGCGCGGACGATCGACTCGGGGTCGAAGTCCGCGCCGGTGAGAACCCGGTCCGGCCTGGTAAGCGGGAACGGAACATGCCGGTCCGGGTCGGTCAAGGTGATTCCGCCGAGGACGTCGACGCGTCCGCGGGCGAAATCAGGCCCGATGTGGTTGATCCGCAGCGCGAAGTCGGCGCTGTTGGCCTTGTTGCCGTAACCGTTGTCGGAAAGCACGTGGAACGTGCCGTCCTGGTTGCGGACCACGCCACTGAAGCCCTGGATCGGCTGGTCGGCGAACGGCGGCGTGATGCCGTTCACCGGCGCGGTGCCGAGTGCCGCGCCGGACGGCTCGCTGGCGGGCACGAACGTCTCCGCGGGCAGGGAGGCGAACTGCAGCAGCGCGGGCCGCCTCGACTCGTGCGCAGGCGCGGCCGGGGCCAGCACAACCGCGGTGACCAGCACGGACAAGCCGATGGCCAGGGGTTTTCTCATGACGTTCCGATCTATCAGGTGGAGCTGAAGCGTGCGGGACGCTAAGACCACCAGATGAACGGAGCGTGGACAAGATCAATCAGTAGTCCCGCTGCGGCATGACGATCCACAGCAGGATGTACAGAAGGAACTGCGGGCCGGGCAGCAGGCACGACACCACGAAGAGGATCCGCATGGTCTTCGGTTTCCAGCCCACCCGCTCGGCCAGTCCGGCACAGACACCCGCGATCACCTTGTTGTGTCGTGACCGGGTCAAAGTCATGGTTGCCATGTCAGTTATGTTGCCAGTGCCCGGTTCACCGAAACATCGGTGAAGACCCCGGAACCAACCCTGAACTGGGTGTTCAGGGCTGTTAGGGGGCAGGAACGTGTCTTCGCTGCGTACCGACCGGCTGGAGCTGCGCTCGTGGACGCCCGACGAGGCGGCCGCGGTGGTGGACGGCGTCCGGCTGGTGGACTGGGCCGACGACTTCCCCGCCCAAGGTGACCAGGACATCGCCGGGTTGTTCGGTGAGAACCCGTTGTGGCTGGGGGAGTACGGCCACCGGCTCGTGGTCGAGCGGGACACCGGGCTGGTGGTCGGTTCGATCGGGCTGTTCTGGCCGCCCGACGACGGCACGCTGGAGATCGGGTACGGGATCGTGGCCTCACGGCACGGGCGCGGCTACGCCTCGGAGGCCGCGCGTGCGCTGATCGAATTCGCCCTGACCTCACCCGACGTGCACACGATCTACGCCACCGTGGAGTTGTCGAACTCCGCGTCGATCCGGGTACTGGAGAAGCTGGGGTTTCAGCGGATGTCCACCGACATCGCGGAGAAGACGGCGCTGTATCACTCCGCGCTGTATTAATTTGGCTGAGCCATTGCCGCGATTCCGTCGAGCAGAGCGCGCAGGCCGAGGTCGAAGGCCTTCGCGGCGGCCTCGGCGGCGCTGCGGTCGAAACCGCCCTGGTCCCACGTCTGGGCGATCGCAGAGTACCGCTCCGGATCGAAGATGGTCTCCCAGAACACCTGGCGCGCGGCCCACCAGTCGTCGTCGGACTGGCCGCTCAGCCGCTCGCCATGGGCGTGTTCTGCCTGTACGGCGGCGGCGCTCTCGACAAACGTGACGATGGCGCCGGTCGCCGCGCCCACATCGGAGGGGGACAGGCCAGTGGTCGACAGGGCGGCGATCAGGAAGTTCTCGCGAGCGAACAAGCCGGGGCCGAGGGGAGGGCGTGTGGTGGAGGCCATCCGCAGCCACGGGTGGCGCTTGTGCGACTCCACGGCTCGATGGGCGTAAAGCTCGACCTGCTGCCGCCAATTGTCCGATGTGGACACCAGATCCAGCTCTTGCCACGCCGCGTCGAGCATGAGGTCCACCAGTTCGGTTTTGCCTGGTACGTGCGTGTAGAGCGTCATCGTGCCGACGTCAAGTGCCGCGGCGACCCTGTCCATGGTCATGGTCTCGAGGCCGTCCCGGTCGGCAAGCTCCATGGCCGCGGCGACGATCTTGTCCAGCGAGACCTTCGGCGGACGGCCGCGGCCCGATCGGGCCTGCGACGAGCGCCAGAGCAGGCGCAGAGTCTCCTGCGGATCTCCGCCGCCGCTGCGTTCCATCGACCCTCCCTGATTTTCCGTATAGAGTACGGTATTGATTAATCGTAGGACGTACGGAAAAGGAGGATGGCGTGCAGGTGCTGGTGACCGGCGCGACCGGGAACGTGGGGCGGCACGTAACAGCGGGTTTGGTCGAGGCGGGAGTGCGAGTACGGGCGCTGACCAGGGATCCGGCGCGAGCCAAGCTGCCCGGCGCGGAGGTCGTTCAAGGCGACCTGACCAAACCCGAGACCGTGCCGTTCGACGGCGTGGACAGGATGTTCCTGTTCCCGGAGCCCTCGACGGCCAACGAAGTCGTCGAGCGGGCCAAGCGAGCAGGCGTGCAGCGGATCGTCGTGCTCTCATCGGGCGCGGTGACCGGAGGTTTCGACACAACGTTCCATCCGCCGGTGGAACAGGCAGTCGAGCAGTCCGGTCTGGAGTGGACACACGTGCGTCCCGGCGAGTTCATGGCGAACAAGCTTTTCCTGTGGGGCGCGTCGATCCGGGCCGAGCGCGTGGTGCGTGACGCGAACCCGGACGCGGCCTGGTTCCCTGTGCACGAACAGGATGTCGCCGATGTGGCGCTGAAAGCCTTGCTGGAGGATGGGCATCACGGCAAGGCGTACGACATCAACGGACCAGAGATGATCAGCCTGCGCGAACAGGTGAAAGCCATCGGCGACGCGCTCGGCGAAGAGGTCCGCTTCGAGGAGGTCAGCCCTGCGGAGGCACGCGAGATCTACCTGAAACTGGGCGGATTCGCCGCCGAAGCCGCTGACTTCCTGCTGGGCTTCACCGACTACGACGGCAACCCGGCCGACCCGGACCAAGCCGCGGACTTCGATCCGAGCCAGTTGGGCCCACTGCCCACCGCGGAATCCGTGACCGGCAACCCGCCACGGACATTCGCACAGTGGGCCCGGGACCGGGTCGACGACTTCCGATAGAAATGTCACGCTTTCCCTTATGGCCCATCACACGATCGTGGTGCTGGACATCGAGGGATTCGGCGATCGACGAAGAACGAATCCGCACCAACGCGGCGTCCGCGATGGTCTGTACGACGTAGTCCGAACTTCCTTCGATGCCGTTGGCGTGCCGTGGGCTGACTGCTATCACGAGGACCGTGGCGATGCGGTGTTCATCCTCGCACCCGCGTCGGCGAGCAAGGCTGTGTTCGTCGAAGCGTTGCCGCACAGGCTGATTACCGCGCTGCGGGTGCACAACGACACCCATCCCGAGGCGCAGCGGATGCGTTTGCGGATGGCGTTGCACGCGGGCGAAGTCCAGTACGACGACCACGGCGTGGCCTCTTCGTCGCTCAACTTGGCCTTTCGGTTGATAGACGGGCAACCGCTGAAGGCTGCGCTTGCTGCTTCGCCCGGCGTGCTGGCGTTAATCACGTCCGACTGGTTCTTCGAGGACGTCGTACGCCACACGCCAGGTGCGGCACCGGCCACGTATCGCCGGGTCAGGGTGGCCGAGAAGGAAACCAGCACCATCGCTTGGATCACGCTGCCTGATCATCCCTATCCCGCGGAGCGACGGCCCGTCGACAGGTCACTGGTGCCGCGACAGCTTCCCTTGGCGATCCGGGACTTCACCGGCCGCGCGGATCATGTCGCTGCCCTGGATGACCTGATTCCGGCTGATGACGAAGCGCCAACAGTGGTGATCACAGCGATCGACGGGACAGCCGGAATCGGCAAGACGACTCTGGCGGTGCACTGGGCTCACCGCGTGCAGCACCGATTTCCGGACGGGACGTTGCATGTGAACCTTCGTGGCTACGGTCCCGGTGCCCCGGCGACTCCGAGCCAGGTATTGGACGGGTTCCTACGCGCACTTGATGTCCCGGCCGAGAAGATGCCTGTCGGAGTGGACGAACAGGCGGCGTTGTATCGGTCGTTGTTGGATGGACGGCGGATGCTGATCGTGTTGGACAACGCGAACAGTGCCGATCAAGTCCGCCCATTGCTGCCAGGAGCGGCCGGGTGCATGGTGATCGTTACCAGCCGGGACAGCCTCACGGGACTCGTGGTCACGGAGGCCGCGCATCGGCTGTCCTTGGATTTGCTCACGCCTTCTGAGGCGCTCAATCTGGTGATCGGGATTATCGGTGCGGACCAAGCCGATGCCGAACCGGAAGCTGTGGCAGATCTGCTTCGGTTGTGCGCGCGGCTTCCGTTGGCGTTGCGGATCGCCGCAAGCAAAGTGGCGGCGCAGCGGCATACCACCGTGGCTGAGGTTGTCGCCGAACTGGCCGACGAACACAGTCGGCTCGATGTGCTCAGCAATGGCGGTGATGAACGGGCGGCGGTGCGAGCGGTCTTCGACTGGTCGTATCAGCGCCTGACAACGGACCAGGCAAGGCTGTTCCGTCGATTGGGTCTGCACCCCGGTCCGGACTTGTCGTTGCATGCCGCTGCAGTGGTCGGTGAAATCGAAGTTCCTGTGGCGCGAAAACTGCTTGAGAACCTGACCGAAGCGCATTTGATCGAACCCACTGCCCGCGAACGGTATCGTTTTCACGACTTGCTCCGCGCCTACGCAGCCGACCAAGCACACCGCCGTGATCTTGAGGATGACCGCGACCGCGCGATACGAAATCTGTTTGCCTGGTACGCTCAAACTGCTTACGTCTGTGACCAGCTACTGCACCCCAACCACTATCGAATACCACTGCAACTTCCTCCAGTGGCTCGCGCATATGAAGCGCAAGTCCACAACTTTGGGCACGCCTTGGTTTGGCTGGAGGACGAATACATGAATCTACTTGCGGTGCTGCACAATGCGAGACAGCAAAAGTTGTACCAGCATGTCCTTCATCTCGCCGACGGTATGCGATTTCTTTACTTGTTAGGCAGCTGGGACGACTACCTCGACACTGAAACGCTTGGGTTAGTGGCGTCTGGACACTGCCGAGACGGGAGAGCAGAGCGTCACTTCCTGGGGAGACGTGGGGAAACGCTGACCCGACTACATCGATGGGATGAAGCACGGGCTGACTTCGACCGTGTACTGGCTATGGCCCGAGCGGCTGCCGACAGCATTGGTGAAGGAGTAGCACTCAGTGATCTTGGATTCCTGTATCTGGAGCGTAGGGACTACGACAAGGCGCTGACGTACGCACTGGAGGCGCTACCTTTGGTGCAGAACAAGCCTCCTGTGCTGTATGAGGCTGTAAGCCAGGGATACATTAGTCACGCCTTCGTTGGCCTCGGCCATTATCGGCAAGCTCTCGAACATGGTGAACGTGCATTGGCGCTCCGCCGTCAGATCGGCGACAGCTGGGGCGAATCCCAGGCCATGCACCGCTTGGCACTGGCATGGCAAGGGCTTGGTGACCACCAGAAGACCATCGATCTTTGCCGGAAGGCGCTCACTCTCGGGCGCGCGACTAGAGACGAATACACAGTCGCCGTTGGTCGCACCACCAGAGCAGTGGCCGAAACAATCGCCGCGCTGTTGGACACCCTCGCCATCTCGTTGCATCACACTGGCAACACAGCTGAGGCCATCGCTTGCTGGCACGAAGCTGTTGCTGTGCTGGAGGAATCCGGTTACGAGCATCGTGCTGCCGAAGTCCGGCAACGACTCCACAACGCCATTCAAGCTGATGGCCCACTGCGCGGGCCGTGACGGGCAGTTCGCCACGGCCCGCGCAATGGGCGCGGGATCGGGCCGAGTTACGAGAACTCAACCCAGTTCAGGTTGATCAAACCTGTTGTCGGTCCATTCGGGACACCGGTGAACACGAGATACAGCTTGTGCGTCCCCACCGGCTGACTCACTGGCACACTCTGGCTGGCGAACCCGTTGTTGCCGTTGGTCGCCAGCAGTGTCGCGGTGGTGACCAAGGGACCCGTTGGGGAGTCCAGCCTCAGTTCGACGTTGGCGCGTGGTTGACCCACGGTCGTTGCCGAACCACCGGAGTAGCGGAACGTCACCGTGTTCGTCCCGCCGAGGTTGATCGGGTCGAACGCGATGTGGTCGCCGACGTCGATCGCGTTGACGTGCAGGCCTGCCCCGGTGTCCGGAGTGATCGTGAAGTCGACGCCCTGCTTGATCGGGGCGAACTCGGCTTCCTGGCGGTGCAGCTGGATCTTGGCCTGGCTGATCGTCTCCAGTGCGGGCTGGCCGTTGGCACCGAGATCCGTGTACTTGGCGCTGATGCCACCCCACAGGTAACCGCCAGCGTGGTCGCCACCGTCTGGTGGTGACGGCAATGTGCCGGAGCATCCGCTGGTCTCGGCTTGGCCGTGGCCGTGTTCGTCATGCCCGAGCACGAACGACACCGTCACACGGTTGCAGTCGATCTGGCCGTCCTCGGGGTCGGTCACCGTCACTGTGAACGGAATCTGGTCGCCCCAGTTGAAGAACGAGCCTGCGACCGGGGAGGTGACCGTCACTGTCGGTGCTGTGTTGCCGACCGTGATGGTCCGCGTCAGCGCCGTCGCCTTGCCGCTGGAGTCGGTCACCGTCAGCTTCGCGTGGTACACGCCATTGGTCGTGTACGTGTACGTCGCGTTCGGGTCGGCCGAGTCCACAGTGCCGTCGTTGGTGAAGTCCCATGCGTACGAGATCGACTCGCCCGGGTCGGGGTCGTGCGTCCCGGCGCTGGAGAACTTCACGGTCAACGGGGCCTGGCCGGACGTCGGCGTCGCGTCAAGCACCACGACCGGCGAGCGCTTGCCCTTGACGTAACGGATCACCGACAACTGGGCGTCCGGGTTCGGCCGGAAGAAGCCGTCGCCGTACTCCAGCACGTACAGCGAACCGTCCGGTCCGAACTCCATCTCCATCGGGTTGTCGAAGACGAACCCTGGCAGGAACTGCTCGACACCGGTCAGGTTGCCCTTGCCGTCCGTGCGCATCATGAACAGCTTGTCGCGGGTGAACTCACCGAAGACGACGGAGTTGTTGTAGTACTCCGGGAACTTCGTCTCGGACGTGGAGTTCTTGTCGTACTTGTAGATCGGGCCGCCGTGCGGGCCGACGCCACCCGTACCGATCACCGGCCACTTGAAGTCACACGGCGTCGGCGGGTTCACCATGTACGAACCGGGGCACGGCGTGCGCGCCTCGTAGGTGTACCAGAACTGCGAGGGCTGCACCGCTGGGAGCACGGTCCGTCCGGTGTTCTTCGGCGAGTTGTTCACCGGCGCGCCGCAGTTGAACGGCTGCCCCGGCGTCCGCGTCGAGAAGTCGAAGTCCACATAGGGCGATCCCGGCTGGGTGCAGAACGGCCACCCGTAGTTGCCCGCGGTCTTGGTGGCGAACCACTTTCCCGTTCCCTCCGGGCCACGCGTCGGCGATGACGTCCGGGAGTCGGGGGAGTAGTCGGCCAGATAGACCATTCCGGAGGCGTCCACATCGAACCGGAACGGGTTGCGCAGACCCATCAGGAAGATCTCCGGCCGGGTCTTGTTGTCGTAGTCCTCGGCCTCGGGGAAGAGGTTGCCCTCCGGGATGGTGTACGTCCCGTTCGGACGGACCTTGATCCGCAACAGCTTGCCGCGCAGGTCGTTGGTGTTGGCCGACGAGCGCTGCGCGTCATAACCCGGGCCTTGGGTCGGCGCGTCGTTGATCGGGGTGAAGCCGTCCGAGCCGCTGGCGTTGGTGTCGTCGCCGGTGACCAGGTACAGGTTGCCCTTGCCGTCGAACTTGACCTTGCCTGCCACGTGGCAGCAGATGCCACGGTCCACGTCCACCCGCAGGATCTGCTGCTCGGTGGACATGTCCAGGTGCGGCGTCGGGGTCTCGACCAGCTTCACACGGGAGAGCTGGTTGTAGCCCTTGAACGCGTCCCACACCTTGGGGTCGTTGCTGGTCGCCGGCGCGTCACCCTCGTTGACGCCCGGCGTCGCCGGGTTGTCGACGGGGGTGTTCAACGGTGGCGCGTAGAAGATGTAGACCCACTTGTTGTTCGCGAAGTCGGGGTCGATCGCGACCGACTGCAGCCCGTCCTCGTCGTGCGAGTACACCGGGATGGTGGTGATCACCGGGCTGGCCTTGGACTTGGGGTCGTACAGCCGGATCTGGCCGCCGCGGGTGTTGTGCAGCACGCGTCCGTCCGGCAGTACCGCGAGCGACATCGGCTCGCCGGGCTCGTCGTTGAGCGTGACCTTCTCGTAGTTGCCGAGCACGGTCGCGCCACAGTCACCCTCGACGACACCCGCCGCCCACTCGATGCCGCCAAGCAAGTGCTTGCGGAACGCACCCTGCCGGTACGTCTCGATCGAGTGGCCGAGGCCGGTGTACCACGAGCGGCCGCCGACGTGGTCCTGGCACCAGGCGATCGGGTGGTCGAAGCCCATCGTGCCACCGGCGAACGACCGCTCGTCCACAGTGGCCAGGACGTGCTCGGAACCGCGCACGTTCTTCGAGAAGTTGTACCACTCCTCGGTCAGCGTGAGCGTCCGCGGCACGGTCTCGGTCGACGGGTGTGCACGGTCGGCAACCTGCACGTTGCCCGCGCTGACGCCGGTCACACCGGCGACCTTGGCACCGACGAGATCCTGGTAGAAGGGCCAGTCGGGTTCGGTCTCCGCGGCCGCGTGGATGCCGACCCAGCCGCCGCCGGCCCGGATGTAGGACTCGAAAGCGGCTTCCTGCACCGGGTTGAGCACGTTGCCGACGGTGTTGAGGAACACCACGGCACGGAAGTTCGCCAGGTTCTCGGCGGTGAACGCGGCCGCGTCCTGCGTCACCGTGACCTGGAAACCGTTGTTGTTGGCCAGATTGCGGATGGTCTGCACACCATCCTGAATGGACGGGCGGCGTGGCCCGTCGGTCTTGGTGAACACCAGGACCTTGTAGCTCGGCGGCTTGCGGACGTCGGAACGCAGCGACGCCGGGCCGTTCTGCTCGGCGACCAACGGCTCCGAAATGTCCCGCACCGGGGGAGGTGCGGCGATCGCGGGCGCACTGCCCACGAGCACAATGGATGAGGCGACGGCAAAGCCGGCCGCAGCGGCCAGCCAGCGTCGCCCGGACGAGCGAAGCATGGGTGAGCGTCTCCTCAGCGGTGGCGGTAGATCGTCAGCTCGGACATGTTGGTGTAGCTCAGCGCGGCGAAGTCGAGCGACTGCGCGGGCGCGGTGGTTCCACCGGGTGCGGTGTCCTGCTCCCAGTTGGCGTGGTGGAAGTCCTGCTCACCGATGGTCTGGAAGAACTGCTGGAAGTTGATGTCACCCTCGCCGAACGGCACCATGTCGTGGCCGTTGGGCACGGCGGTGTTGCGGTTGCCGTCCTTGGCGTGGAACAGCGGGAACCGCAGTGGCCGCGGTGCGACGGTCAGAATCGGGTCGAACAGGGAGGTCTGCTGACGGCCCCAGCGGTCGGTGTACGTCTTGTGCTTGTAGCGCGCCACGTACGCCCAGAAGATGTCCAGCTCGAAGAAGACGTATCGGGGGTCGGTCTTGTCGAAGAAGTATTCCAGACGCCGTTTCCCGGACGAACGCGTCGGTTTGCCGTTGGCGTCCAACGGGCCGGTGTCGAGCATGAAGCTGTACGCGGCGTCGTGGTTGTGGGTGTAGAGCCTCAGGCCGCGTGCCCTCGCGCGGCGCCCCAGTTCGTTCCAGGTGTCGGCGGCGGCGTCCCAGTCGGCCTTGTAGGACGTGTTGGTCGGGTCGCTGCCGGTGCCGATGTTCTTCATGCCCAGTTCCTGGGCGATGTCCATCTGCTGCTCGAACGTCGCGGGGTTGATCTGGGTGTGCGTCCCGTTGGCGATCAGCCCGTTGTCGTCGAGGATCTTGCGGATCTCCTTCGGCGTGATCTGGCGGCCGAGGATCTCGGTGCTCTGGTTGTAGCCGGCGAACTCGATCTCCTTGTAGCCGATCTCGGCAAGGCGGGCGAGGACCCGTTCGAATCCGTACGGCACTCCGCTGTTGTCCGGGGCCGCGCTGATGCGGTCACGGACGCTGTACAGGATGATCCCGCGGTTACGGGACGGGATCAGAGGTTCGGCGCGCAGGCCGCGACCATGACCCCTGTCGTGATCGGTCTCGGCGAGCGCGGGCGTTGCCGTGGCGAGCACCGGTAAACCGGCCGCGCCGAGCACGGCGGCGGCTCCGGCGGACGCGGTGAACACGTCACGGCGAGTGAACCGTCTGTCCTGCTTTTCTTCCATGGCGAATAGCGCCTTTCTCAAACCGGGCGTGCGCATACTTCGGGCGGCTGACGACACCCATGGCGGCGGGCTTCAGACAACGACCGGTCGTCTGACCCGGAGGCGGTACCTTCCTCCGTCAAGCAGTCAACGGATGTTAGCTACTTATGACGAACAAATGAAGACTTTCGCATCCGTCAGACAGAAGTTTCGGCCAGTCGGGCGTACTTTTGCGTTACGCAGCGAAATCAGGGGAGGCAAAGTGGTCACGCATCCGATCGAACTGGTCAGTCTGGACCTGTTCGAGGTGTGGACTTCGGCTCAGCCGCTGAACGAAGTGTTCGACCCGTTCCGCTTCTCCCACCGGATGGCCGCGTACCGGGAGATGATCGACGCCACGAACCGTGACGGCCAGTTCGGGCCGGACAACCGGCGTAACCCCCTGTGGGGCCTGATGTTCCAGCACCAGTGGCAGTTCAGCAGTGGCCGGCTCGGCCGGCACGACGGCCGGATCGAGCCGGATTCGCCTTGGGGCTACGGCAACTACGCACTGTGCGTGATTCCGTGGCTGGGCGCCACGGCGGCGGGTGTCGTACCGGAGATCGAGATCGCGCCGCCGCCCGTGCCCTCGCGGTTCGGCTACCGACCGGAGGACTTTGGCTCGGCTGTTGGTGATTGGCGGTCATACTTCGAGATGGTCATGGGGGACACCGACAACGAGACGGTCCGGTTCGCACTGTGGAAGGCACACAAGACGTCGCTGGACATCGTTGCCGAGAACCTCGCGGGCATCGACCCCGCGCCGCTCGCGCCCGCCGAGTTGGAATTCCTGCGCGGGTGGTGCCGGATGGTCGACTACCTCTGGGCGGCCGCGTGGCGCACCGACTTCGACTTTATGACCGAGTACGGCCTCGACATCCTGCCCGACCGGCTGCTCGGGCCGGACGCTGAACGGTTTCCGACGAAGGTTCACCACAATGTCCGCAATGTCGTTGCCCTTGCCCGCACGCCGAGGTGGCGGCATCGCCTGAATCTGCGGATGTGGCAGCGAGTCATGCGGACAAAGGCCGCCAGGGACGAAGTGGTCGCCATGCTCGACGCGCTGTTCAATCCCAACCCCGGCAACGCGGCCGCCCGGCGGCGAATGCTCGGTTACCTCCTGCGCTATTGACGCAAGATCTTTACGCCTGTTAAGTGACGTCGTTACCTTGGTTGGTTCTTTCCGTGGTGCCGCCGGAAATGGCGAATTGTCGTTGGCGAGCTGCTCAAATACGTTTTTCTGCGAACAACTTTTTCTGTGGTGAATAGCGGCATCAGGCCTTGTGTGTCATGTGCACGCGGAGCAGACTGTCCCAGGTCACAACACTCATGGTCAGCAGAGAACTGAACGGCGGCTGCCGGTCGGTGTTTCGTCTTCCGACAGTCTGACAATGCCGCACGCTCTCCTCGCCGCGAGGCGCAGCTTGTCGAGGAGCTAATTATCCATGACCACAATCGAACCGAATGCACCTACGCATGTCCCGGGTTTGCCCCAGCTTGAGGGCATGCCGGAGAACGTCGAACAGATCGCATTTCGAGTCCCGGTCAGCCCGGCCGGGCTGACCGGCGATCCCAGTGGCCCGCTCGCCTCCGCGACACAGGCGATCACCGGTGAAGAACTCCTTCACCCGGACGGCCAGCACGACCTCACCGAACTTGACGTGGCCGCCCCGGTCGCGCCACCCGTGCCGATTCCGTTGCCGTTCCGCGTCGCCAGCGGGCGGTACCGATCCCATCCTCTTGGCTTCCAGCTCGAACTGCGTGTCGACGTCGACGGACGGCACCCGCTGGGCAAGCTGAGCGGCGACTACTACGCCGTTTCCGGCGCCACAGTCAGCTACTTCGGGTCATGGACCGTCGACGCCGTCACGGTCTCCGCGACACCGACGACCCTCACCATCGTCGGCACCGCTCGTACGACATGGCCGACGACTTTCACCGTGGCCACGGTGACCATCCCACGCGCGCGGATCTTCCAGCCGGC
This sequence comes from Rhodococcus rhodnii, assembly GCA_000720375.1. GTDB lineage: Bacteria > Actinomycetota > Actinomycetes > Mycobacteriales > Pseudonocardiaceae > Kibdelosporangium. The sequence continues at coordinate 227,460 of JOAA01000012.1, forward strand.
GCCACCCGCGAGCATTCGTTGGTCCACTCCGACCGGTGCCATTGGCGCGACCTATGTTTGTGCGTGGGCTGCGGGTGCCTTCCGGACCGTCGAACTCGAGCAGGACTGCGAATCCGGCGTCACGCCGTTCGCCAGTTACAACACCGGATCGCAACCGAGCGGCGGGGCCGCACGGACACTGAGCACCGCGGGCTCGTACGCCGAAGCCGGCATTCAGATGCTGGACACCGGCGGCGGCAACATCATCAACACCGCGGCCAACCACGTCTGGAACAACGCGAGCCTGCACAACGCGATGCAGGCGCACTTCTCGCGATGGCAGGAGACGCCGCAATGGAAGGTGTGGCTGCTGCACGCCCAGCGCCACGAGCTCACCACACCGACGTCGACACTGCTGGGCATCATGTTCGACCAGCAAGGCCTGCAGCGGCAGGGCTGTGCGTCCTTCTACGAGCGGATGGCGACCAACCTCCGTACCCAGCTGTACACGTGCGTGCACGAACTCGGGCACTGCTTCAACCTGTTCCACTCGTTCCACAAGCAGTTCATGAACCCGCCAATGCCCAACCGGGTGCACAGCCTGTCGTGGATGAACTATCCGCGCTTCTACCAACCACTCGGCGGCGGCACGGGCGGCGAAGCCGCGTTCTGGGCAGCGTTCCCGTTCGTCTTCGACGACCTGGAACTGGCGCACCTGCGGCACGGCTTCCGCAACGCGATCATCATGGGCGGCAGCCCGTTCGGCACAGGCGCGGCGTTCGAAGTGACGGCCGACAACATCGCCGACACAACCGGGCTTCGGCTTGAGGTCAAGCCGACGCACGAACGTCCGGTGCTCGGCATGCCGGTCGTGCTGGACATCAGCCTGACCGCGGATCGCCGACAGCAAGTCAACACCCGCGAACAGCTGCATCCGAAGTACGGCTTCGTGCATGTCGTCATCTCCAGACCACGCGGTGACGTGATCGTGCACCGGCCACCGGTGACGCATTGCGCCACACCGGAACTGGTGTCCGCCGGCAGCGGCGAGACTCTGCCGATCAGCGCGTACATCGGTTACGACGCCGCAGTCGGGCAGATCTTCGAGGACCCGGGTGCGTACCGGATCAGAGCGATGTACGCGGCGCCGGACGGCAACCTGATCATGTCCAACCTGGCGACGATCAGGATCGGTGCGCCGCACTCGGTCGAGGGCGACATCGTGGCGGATCTGATGCTCGGTGATCAGACCGGCATGGCACTGACGTTGCTCGGCACCGACTCACAGTACCTGTCCACCGGCATGCACGCGCTGGAGACTGTGGCACAGGACTACAGCCAGCACCCCAGCGCCGTCTACGCCCGGTTCGCACTGGGTATGAACCAAGCCCGGCCGTTCACCGCGGTCCAGCCGGACGGCGAAGTGAGCGTGCGGGAAGCGGACCTCGACCGCGCGGACTACTTCCTGCGCGGCGCGATCGACGAATCACGCGGGGAAGGAGGCCTTGACAACAAGACCGTGTACCAAGCGGCGGCGTACTTGGCCGACAGTCACGCCAGGGCAGGGGACACCGAAGGTGCCCAACGGCTGCGCGAGGACATCCGCGGTCTCGCACAGGAGAACAACGAGCCGCCGTCCGTTATCCAGTCATTGGAGGGATAATCGAGTCATGACGCTGGCCGTCGAGCTTGGTGAAGGGTTCGCCGACGATGAGGTGATCGTCCTCGTCGATGGGCGGGAGGCTTGGCGGGGTCAGCGTGTCGCGACGAACTATTCGGTCGGGATCGCCGCGATCGCCACCGTTTCCGCGGACTTCGGGTCCACTGTGGAGGTACGGGTGCGCGGCCGGGCGAAGTCCCGCCGGGTCGGGGGTGAGCAGCGCCTGCGGGCGGATCTGGACCCGTCCGGCGTGCTCACCCTCGGCCCACCCAGAATGGGCGACGTCTTCTGAAGGCTCGTGAGTGTTTCGTCCGGTTAGAACCGGCCGAAACACTCACGAGCTCATTCACCCGTCACGTCCGCTACTGGGTCGATCGTCGGTGTGTGATTGCGGTGATCAGACGGGACCTTGCTGTGCCAGCGGTAGGTTGCCACGGCGTTCGCCGGAACCTTGACCACAAAGGACTGATCGGCCAGCTTGACGCGGACCGAGGACTGGGTTGCGTTGCTGTTTCGGATGATCGCGACGAAGTTGTCTGAGGGGTCCTTGAAGACCACGTTGCTTACGCCGTTGTCGGTCGTGCTCGATTCGACTCTGGTGTGTTCGGGGCCGAGGTACTTCGCCATCTGTCCCAGTTGGAACAGTTCGTTTCGGACAGTGAACGTCTTGGCCGTGGTGTCCACCTTTACCAGGCGGTTCGGCCACTTCGTTGACCGGCCGACTTCGGCCCAGTCGATATTGTTGTCGCGTGCCGGGGTCCAGTGCAGTGTTCCGCCGTCCTGGTCGGTGGTCTGCGCCCAGGTGATGTACGAACCCGCGTTGAGGCGGAAGAAGTTCATCACTGTCGCCGGGTTCAGGTCGCTGGTCTCGGTCATGTGCACTGGTTTGCCGGTTTCGGCGTTGGCGTCTCGCATCACCTTCGGGTCGCCCCAGTACGGATGGAATGCCAGGCCGTCGGTCGCGTCGAGGACCTGCTTGCCTTTGATCGTGCCGTCTGCTGAGTCTTCGAAGATTCGATGGTAGTTCTTCGTTTCCGTACTGTTCGGGTCGCGCCAGTCCCAGAAGTTGAAGTCGTGCATGTACAGCCCGGTGTCCAGGCCCGCTGTGCGGAACTCACGCTTGATCGCCAGCGCTAGCTTCTGCTGCTGCGCTATGTCGATGTCCATCGCCGGGTACACCACGTCGATGCCTGGTTCGTTCAGCAGCGTGATCGCGTCGACCTTGATGCCCTGCTTGGCGTATGCCTGGATGTATTTGACGTAGTAGCGGGCGAATACGTCGATGGCGTCGTCACGCAGCTTGCCGACCTGGTAGTAGCTGTTCGTGCTGCCCTGCTTGAGGGCGACTTCGCCGGTGAAGCGGTTGTTCGTCTTCATCCATGCGGGCGCGCTCCATGCGGAGGCGATGAATGTGGCGCGCGGGTTGTAGCGCTGGATCATCTTCACGGTCTCGACCATGTGCAGGTCGATGTCCCGCTGGATGGAGAAGTACTTCAGGTCCGGGTCCTCGGTCACGCCGGGCGGAAGTTCGTCGTACGACCAGAACGGCAGGTGCTCGATCAGGTCAGGGCTTCCGATGGTCAGCCGGAACCGGTCGAACCCGGCGCCGGATCTCGGGTCGGCCAGCAGCCGGATGGCCTTCTCCCGGTTCTCCGGGGTGAGCTTCCAGAGGTTGGACACGCTCGTCTCGTCGATCGAGAACCCGATGCCGGTGTAACGCTGCCGGACCTGGCTCGGATCGATCACCACACTCGCGTCGGCGGGCGCACCGGCGTCACGGCCGATTCTGACTGGGGGTAACTGGCGCCAGGTGTGGTCGCTGCCTGCGGAGTACGTCCCCGTCACGAACGAGCCCCACGCACTGTTGTCGGTCGCCTCGGCCGACGGGGCGATCAGGGCCATCGCGGCGACCGTCGCGACGACGGCCGAGGAACGCCTCCAGCGTGTCTGAGAGGTCATGTACTCCTCTTTCGGTGGAACCGGTTACGGCGGCGTTCGCCGATCGTAATTCACTGACCACGCGTCGGAAACAGTCTTGTTCAATAAGTTGATGCAAGGCGTAAAAAAAGGCTGTCGACCTGGCGAGCTTTGGACACCTTCCGGGCGCTGATCATCGCCAAGATCGACTGCATGACAACCGATGGAGAGGTGGGGCGGCGCCGCCTGCTGAAGATGTTCGGCCTTGGCGCGACGGCCACCACCGCGGCGATGCTGCAGGCGGACCCGGTACTGGCGGCCACTCTCGGTTACGACGAGCGCAACGGTGTGTCCGCGGCCGGCTATCGACCACCGACCGGCCTGGCCAAGGCCAGCCCGGCGAAGTCCACGGCTCTGGGGTGGATCACGGCCAACAGCGGTGCGGTCACCGGGCTGAGCGACCGGATCTGGCAGTACGCGGAATTGTCGTTGCGCGAGTGGAAATCCGCACTGGCGACCGCTGAACTTTTGCAGGCCAATGGTTTCACCGTCAAATGGGGAGCGGGCGGTCTGCCCGCGGCTTTCGTGGCCACGTACGGCAACGGTGGGCCCGTCATCGGCTTCAACGCCGAGTACGACGCATTGCCGAACCTGTCACAGAAAGCCGGTGTCGGCGCGCACGATCCACTCGTTTACAACTACGACGCCTACGGTCCGACCTACGGGCCAGGTCATGGAGACGCGCACAACGCACTGGGCGCGGGATCGGTCGGTGCGGCGATCGCCGTGGCACAGGCGATCCGGGCGCACGGGTTGACCGCGACCGTGAAGCTGTTCGGCACCACGGGTGAGGAGCAGCTCGTCGGCAAAGCCTACGCGGTCAAAGCAGGGGTCTACGATGGACTCGACGCGTTCTTCGACTGGCATCCCTTCGCCATCACCGTTCCGTTCTGGAACACCACCAGCGCACTGTTGTCCGCCACGTTCACGTTCCTTGGCGCAGCCGGGCATGGCGGCACACCGTTGGGCAACCGGAGTGGACTCGATGGTGCGTTGCTGATGGCGACCATGTCGGAGTACCTGCGGGAGAAGAACGTCGCGCCGTCCGGGCGGTTTCATTACGCCGTGATCAATGGCGGCGGTGCGCCGAACGTGACCCCGGACATGTGCTCGATCTGGTATTTCGTCCGCGAAGGCAGCCCGGCTCGAGCGAAGGTGCTCTACGACAAGATCGTGGAGACCGCCAAAGCGGCGGCGCAGGCCAGCCAGACCCGGCTGGTCCACAAGTTCCACTCGGCCACGTGGAACCTGCTGGCGAGCAAGTCCGGTTCGGAACTGCTGTACGACAACATGCGCCAGATCGGTCCGCCCCGGTTCACCGAACAAGATCAAGCACTGGCCCGGTCCATTCAGAAGTCCTTGGGCCGCCCGGAAACCGGCATGCCAACTGGACTCGAGCCCTTGACGCCGCCCGCGGCAAGCTATACCGGGGGATTGGCCACGGACACCGCGGACGTCAGCTGGCAAGTGCCGACAGCGGTGTTGCTCGCGGCGTGTTTCCCGCCCGACATGCCGAACCACAACTGGGGCGTCACCTCGACCGCGGCCACGAACATCGCCCACCAGGGACTGCTTTCCGCTGCCCGGTACATGGCCGCGAGCGCGGTCGACGTGATCACTCAACCCGAGCTGCTCGCCGGGATGAAGGCGGAGTTCGAAGCACGCAAGACCGGCATCACGTGGACAAGCATGATTCCGGACGGCATACAACCGCCGATCTACCAGCCTCCCGCGGACTTCTTGGCGCGCACGGGACAACAGTTCCCGCCACCCGGGATCACCTGGCCCGTGCCGCAAATCGTTGCCACGGAACAACTCGGCACGACCGGGCCCGCGCTCCCGCCGGTCACCTGACCACCAATCGGCCATTCGGCCCAAAACCCCAGAACAGTACGAAAGTACGTTGCCCTGACGCCCCGCGGATCAAATAATGCTCCGGCATAGCTCATTCGAACGCTGGGGGGCTTCGCCATGAGGGCTGGGTGCTTCCGGCGTCCCTGTACGCGTTAGGAGCTTTCATGCGCCATAGATCCATGCTCACCCGAGTTCTCGGCACGGCAACGGCGGCCGCTGGCGTGCTCGCGACCGTTGTCTTACCGACGAATGCCGCCGCCGCCCAACAACAGATCATCGCGGAGAACGCACCCAACAAGATCCAGGACAGCTATGTCGTTGTCCTGAAGGACAATGTCGCCGTTCGCGGCACGGCAGACGGTCTGGCCTCCCGCTACGGCGGCAAGGTCGGTTTTGTGTACCAGTCCGCGCTCAAGGGTTTCTCGGTGACGATGTCCGCCGCGCAGGCCCGCAAGCTGGCCGCCGACCCGGCCGTGTCCTATGTGGAGCAGGACAGGACCGTCGGCCTGCTGACCGACCAGCTGAACCCGCCGTCGTGGGGCCTTGACCGGGTCGACCAGGCGGACCTCCCGCTCAACCAGCGTTACAGCTACTCCACCGAGGCGTCGAACGTCACCGCGTACGTCATCGACACCGGCATCAACTACGACCACCAGGACTTCGGCGGCCGCGCCACGTTCGGCTTCGACGCCTTCACCGATGGCAGGCAGGGCAAGGACTGCCACGGTCACGGCTCGCACGTCGCCGGCACCGTCGGTGGTACCACATTCGGTCTGGCCAAGGGCGTCAAGCTCAAGGCCGTGCGTGTGCTCAACTGCCAGGGCGGCGGTTCGATCTCCACTGAGGCCGCCGGCGTCGACTGGGTCACCGGCAACGCCGTTCTGCCCGCTGTGGCCAACATGAGCCTCTACACCGGCGTGCGCAACGAGCCGAGCCGCGTGCTGGACGACGCCGTGCGCGCGTCGATCGGCAAGGGCATCTCGTACGTCGTCGCCGCCGGTAACTTCAACGACGACTCGTGCCAGTACTCGCCGCAGCGCGTCACGGAAACGCTCAACGTCGCTGCGACCACCCGGACTGACGCGCGTGCGTCGTTCTCCAGCTTCGGCACCTGCACCGACCTCTTCGCGCCAGGGCAGGACATCGTCTCGGCGACGTCCAACAGCAACACCGGCTCCGCGCCGAACAGCGGCACCTCGATGGCCTCGCCGCACGTGGCCGGCGCGGTCGCGCTGTACCTCGCTGACAACCCGGCCAAGACCCCGGCCGAGGTGCACAGCGCGATCATCGCCCAGGCGACCCCGGGCAAGGTGACCAACCCCGGTGCCAACACGCCGAACCTCCTGCTGCGCGTCAACAACACGCCCTCGCCGACGGTTTCCGTGACCAACCCGGGTCCGCAGACCACGACGGTTGGATCGTCGGTCAACCTGCAGCTGTCCGCTTCCGGTGGCACGCCTCCGTACACGTGGTCCGCGACTGGCCTCCCGGCTGGACTGTCACTGGATGCGTCCACCGGTCTGATCACGGGTGCGCCGACGACCGCTGGCACCTACAACGTCACCGTCACCGCGACCGCCGCCGCCGGTGGCTCGGGCTCGGCGTCGTTCACGTGGACGGTCAACGCCGTCCAGACGTGTACTCCGCAGACCAACGGGACCGATGTGGCCATTCCGGACCGCGCCACCGCGACCAGCACGGTGACGTTCGCCGACTGCACGGGCAACGCGTCGGCCACGAGCACGGCGGAGGTCCACATCAAGCACACGTGGCGTGGTGACCTGGTGATCGACCTGGTCGCACCGGACGGCACCGCGTACCGGCTGAAGAACTCCAGCCTCAACGACAGTGCGGACAATGTGGACGAGACCTACACCGTGAACCTGTCCGGCGAAGCCCGCAACGGCACCTGGACGCTTCGGGTGCAGGACACGGCCCGCTACGACGTCGGCACCATCGACACGTGGACGCTGACCCTCTGATGAGCTGACACACGAAGCTGGGGCACTCGCCGAACCGCGAGTGCCCCAGTCGTTTCTACAGCCGGATCGACTTCTTGTTCATGAACTCCTCGATGCCCGCGGCACCGAGTTCCCGGCCCATCCCGGATCGCTTGATGCCACCGAACGGCAGATCCGCCTGCGATCCGCCGGACTTGTTCATGTAGACCATGCCCGACTCGATCTGGTCGGCCACCCGGCGGTTGCGCTCCGGATCGGTGCCGAACACCGCAGCGCCGAGGCCGAACGGCGAGTCGTTGGCGATCGCGATCGCCTCTTCCTCGGTGTCCGCCTTGAAGATCAGCGCGACCGGGCCGAAGATCTCCTCGTAGTACGCGTTCATCTCGGGCGTCACGTCGGTCAGCACGGTCGCTTCGAGGTACGCGCCCGGCCCGATCCGCTTGCCACCGGTGCGCAGCGTCGCGCCCTGTGCGACCGCCTTCTCGACCTGCTCGGCCACCTCGTCGGCGGCCGCGATCGACGCCAACGGGCCGAACGGCGTCTTCGGGTCGGCCGGGTCGCCCGGCTGGAAGTAGTCCCCGACGCGCTTGGTGAACTTGTCGACGAACTCGTCGTAGATGTCCGAGAGCACGATCATCCGCTTCGGCGCGTTGCACGACTGCCCGCAGTTACGCATCCGCGCGGTCGACGTGGCCTTGACCGTCTCTTCCATGTCGTTGGTGTCCAGCACGATCAGCGGATCCGACCCGCCGAGTTCGAGGACACAGCGCTTGAGGTTCCTGCCCGCCTCAGCGGCCACCGATACGCCCGCCGCCTCGCTGCCCGTCAGGGACACGCCCTGGATGCGAGGGTCGGCGAGGATGGCGGGGACCTGCCTGCTGGAGGCGAAGATGTTGACGTACGCGTCCTCCGGGACCCCCGCTTCGTGCAGGATCTGCTCGATCGCCACGCCGGAGCGCGGGCAGATCGACGCGTGCTTGAGCAGAATGGTGTTGCCCAGCACCAGATTCGGCGCCACGAACCGGGCGACCTGATACGCCGGGAAGTTCCACGGCATCACGCCGAGCAGCGCGCCGATCGGCTCCTTGCGGATGACCGCGTCGCCACCCTTGATCTTCAGCGGCTCGTCGGCGAGCAGCGCCGGTCCGTTGTTCCCGTAGTAGTTGAAGATGTCGACGACGATGCCGACCTCACCGCGGCCCTCGTTGATCCGCTTGCCCATTTCCAGGGTCATGATCGCGGCCAGCTCGTCGGACCGCTCGGCGAACAGCTCCGCCGCACGCAACACGATCTTCGCGCGTTCCTCGACCGGCCGCCTGCGCCACGAGGTGTAGCCGCGGTGGACCTTGTCGATCGCCGCCCGCACCTCCTGTTCGGTCGAGTTCGGGATCTCCTCGATCAGTTCGCCCGTGGCCGGGTTGGTGACTGAGTACATGGGGGCGTGAGCCTCCGTTCGCTACGGCACGGTGCCTAGGTCGATTCCAGTCTAAGCGACCGTATATTGCATACACTAGTTTCGCTTGATGGCAAGTGCTTTGTCTCACAAGGGTTTCCAAAACGAACGCCCGTCTTGAATGCACAATTCGGACGAACGCGGTGACCCCGCGGTCAACCAGGACAACCGTTCGGCGATTACAGTCTGTGCCGTGCGACGACGGCTCCGATCTCCCATCCCGCCCCGGCATGGCCTGGACGCTGCACGGCTCCGGATGCCGGAAGAAGGCGAGTGGGGGTCCTTGCTCGAGCACCTCATCGAACGGTTACCGAGGGTCGCACCCGAACGGATCGAACAGATGCTGCGCGAGGAGCGCATCTTCGGCCTGGACGGCCCGCTGGGCGTGGAAGCCCCGTTCGTTCCTGGATCGTTCATCTGGTTTCACCGTGATCTTCCCGATGAGGTCACGGTGCCGTTCGAAGTCGCTGTGGTCCACCGGGACGAGCACCTGCTGGTCGTGGACAAGCCGCACTTCCTCGCCGCGATCCCGCGCGGGCAGCACATCCAGCAGACCGCGCTGGTGCGGCTGCGTCAGCAGTTGGACCTGCCGGAACTGTCGCCCGCGCACCGGCTCGACCGGGTGACAGCCGGGTTGATGATGTTCGTGATCACACGTGGTGTGCGCGGCAAGTACCAGGAGATGTTCCGGCATCGCAAGGTGTACAAGGAGTACGAGGCGATCGCCGCGCACGACCCCGCGCTCGAGCTGCCCAGGACGGTGCGCAGCCGGATCGTCAAGGAACGTGGAGTCATTGTCGCGCAGGAGGTTCCCGGCGATCCGAATGCCGAGACGTACGTCGAACTGGCCGAGCACCGGGATGGCTTGGGGCGCTACCGGTTGGTGCCCGCGACGGGACGAACCCATCAGCTGCGGGTGCACATGAGCGGCTTGGGCGTGCCCATCCTCGGCGACGACTTCTACCCCGAGGTGCGGGAGAAGGCCCTCGACGACTTCACCAAACCGTTGCAGCTGCTGGCCAAGGTGGTCGAGTTCGACGATCCGATCAGCGGCGAGCACCGGCGGTTCACCAGCTCACTGCGTCTCAGTGCGTGGGAATCGCTGGCGCAGTGGGCTACAGGGCCTCCAAGGACATGACGGTCTCCTCGGGTGAAGGCATCGCTGCGACGGCTTCCCGCAGTTTCGCCGACGCGGCCAGGTAGGTCTCCGAATCGAGCAGCTCGCGGACCGCGTCGGCGACAGTCTGGGTCGTCACTTCCTCGTACTGGATGGAAATACCCGCTCCGGCGAGGTCGATCGCCAGTGCGTTCTGGAACTGGTCGGCCATCCGTGGCAGGGCGAGCTGAGGCACGCCATGTGCGAGGCAGCCGGTGGTCGTTCGGCTGTCGCCCTGATGAATCACCACATCCACATGCGGCAACACCACGTCCTGCCGGTCAACGCCGGCCAGGACGTCGACTGGCAGCCCTGCGAGACCGTCGATCACGGCACGAAGTCGGTCGTGCTCGCCCAAGGTGACGTAGACCAGCGGGCGTTGATGTGCGAAGGACAGAACCTCGCCATCGGGCATGTCCCACGCGACCGGGCGCATGGGCAGCCGTGGCACGGAAACGTCGACCAGATCGTCGCCGAAGCCGGGCGGACGAGTGTCCAGCCGGAGCTTTGGGTCTGTCCACAGTGCTGCGAGCTCGTCGCCTGTCGCGGTGTGCAACAACCCTGGTGTGCCCAACAAGAAGGACGACACGGCAACGGAAGGCACGCCGTGCTCGGCCGCGGTCAGACCGGCTCCGATCGTGGCGTCCTCGTACACGATCAGGTCAGGTTGGACCTGCGCCACGAACGGCAGCAGCTCAAAGTAGACCGTCCGTATGGCGTGCGCTGCCGCGGTCACGGCCTCGGCGATCACCTCAGGTCCAGGCATCTCGGCCGCTCCGCCCGCGGCCGCCCAGACCGCTTCCTGCGCCGGGGTGGATTCGAGTGCCCGGTTCAACACGGCCACCGTCTGGAAACCCAGCTCCCGCAAGGGCGGCGTGACCCTGTCGCCGCTGGCGAAGGTCACATCGTGTCCGGCGTCCCGCATTGCCTCGGCGAGGGGCATCAGCTGGTGGAGGTGCCCGGGGAGAGTGGTGAAAAGTACCTGCACACCGGGATGGTCGGGCCGGGAATGTCCCGGCCGCCAGGGTGCGTGCACCTAGCGAACACGGGAATCAGGCACGGGCTGGGCTGAACAGCACATCGGGTTGATCCAGGCGGAGTAAAGCGGTGGCCTAGTAGTCGCGCCACTCCTGTTTGGCGTAGTCCAGCACCAGCGGACGCATCAGAGTGGACGGTTCGATGTCGTCCACCCGGCGGCGGTCGACCGGGAACACACCGGCTGCGCGGAGCGAATCGGCGTCAAGGGAACGCAACGGTGGTACGTTGTCCGGCAGCCGGAGTTCCGGCCGCTTCGCCGATGCGAGGTGGAAACCCCAGTCACCGAAGCTGGGAACTGACACGTAGTACGGAACACTGACCAGCCCCGCGTCCCGGATGGACGCTTCGACACACCAGTACGTTCTCGGTGCGAAGTACGGCGACCCGGCCTGGACCACCATCCGGCCGTCGTCGGTGAGCACCTGCCGGACCAGTGCGTAGAACTCGATCGAATAGAGCTTCGCGGTCGCGGTGGAGTCAGGGTCCGGCATGTCGATGATCACCGCGTCGTAGCGGGAAGCGTTGTGGCGTAACCAGGTGAACGCATCCGCGTTGACGACCTCGACTCTTGGGTCGGCGAATGCGTCGCCGTTGAGTTCTACAAGGGACGGTTCGGTCCGGGCAAGGTCGATCACCCGTGGGTCCAGTTCGACCAGTGTGACCGCCCGGACATCCTGGTAACGAAGGACTTCACGTAACCCGAGCCCGTCACCGCCGCCGAGGATCAGCACGCGGTCGTGCGGTCCGGCGAGCACGGGATGCACCAGCGCCTCGTGGTAGCGGTACTCGTCGACCGAGCTGAACTGCAGGTCCCCGTTGAGATAGAACCGGACATCGGAGTCGAACGACTCGGTGATGACGATCTCCTGGTACGGCGTTCTTTCCGCGTGCACAACGGGATCGGCGTACAGCGCCTGGCGCGCCGAGAGCTCGAACCGGCCAGCCAGCGTGAAAGTCGTGACCAGCACGACCGTGACCGCGATCGCGCCCACCGAGAGGATGGTCCGGGTGTGCCGGGCCAGCTTCTTGCCGAACACCGTCAACACCAAGCCCAGACCGACGATCGCGTTGAGCGCGCCGACCAGCAACGCACCACGGATCTGCCCGAACACCGGCAACAGCACGAAGGGGAACGCCAGGCCGCCGAGCAAGGCGCCGACGTAGTCCGCGGCGAACAAGTCCGCGACGGCGCTGCCCGCATCCTGTCGGCGGATCCGCTGCAGCAGCACCATCAGCAACGGGATCTCCGCGCCGATCAACAAGCCAAGCACAAGCGCGATCACGACGAGCACTGGGATGTACAGGCTCAGCCACGCGAAAGCCGCGTACAACAACAGAACACTCAGGCCACCCAGCAACGCCAGCGCGATCTCGATCCCGGCGAACGCGGCCTCCGCCCTGCGCTGCAACGGCTTCGCGAGCAGTGCGCCGACGCCCATGGCGAAGACCATGACCGACAGGACAATCGACGCCTGGCCGACCGTGTCACCGATCAGATAGCTGCCCAACGCGACCAGAGCGAGCTCGTAGACCAGCCCGCACGCGGCACAGACGAAGACCGCGGCGAGGACCGCGATCCGGGCCAGCCGTTGGTTCATGTGATCGACGCGGCGATGATCGCGCCGACCGCGATGTGCACGCTCGCGGACACCCAGACCGCCGGATGCGGCTCCGGGCTGGCGAGGATCTCACCCAGTTTCCCGGGCGTGGCAAGGTCGAGCAGTACGAACGCGACCGACATCAGCGCGAGCCCGGCCAACCCGAAGACCACAGTGGACACCAGGCCGACGGCCATGTCACTGTCGCTGGTGATGATCGCGGTGGTGACGATCGCGCCGACACCGAGCAGGCCGGACGCGAGCAGGACCGAGGCGTTTCGATTGCCCTGCACCCAGATCAGCTCACGCAGCTTGCCCGGGGTGGCCAGGTCGACGAGCAGGAAGCCCAGCGCCATCAGCGCGGTGCCGATGACCCCGTACGCGAGGGTGGCCAGCAGGCCGCTGACGAGTTCAGACACTGGAATTCCTCTCCTTGTCCTTGGCGCGCTTGCGCAACCAGAAGCCCAATCCCACGGACAGCACGGCCGCGCCGCCCAAGCCGTAGAACACCAACCAGGTCGTCGGCGAGATGTCCGAGCCATTGACCGCGTCGAGTGGTTTCGGCGTGATCGGCTGACCGGCTTGGGCCACTGGCTGCAGGATTCCTGCCTCGATCATCAACAGCGGCAACCCCAGCGCGGCGTGGCCGGTCCCAGCGATGGGATCCTCCAACAGTGCGGGGATGTTGACGCCGAGCCGGGCGAAATCGTCAGGGCGAGGCAGGTTCCGGAACTCCGACGACCCGTACACGATGATGTTCGCACCATCGCTGCTGGCGCTGTCATTGCTGGTGTATCCGACCGTGACGGCCGTCTCCAGCCATCTGGGGCATCGCTTCGCCGCGATGTCACGGCCCTGGCTCGAGCCGGTCTGCGTACGTTTGGTCTTGCCATCGGTCAGGCTCCAGCCGAAGCAGATCCCGTGCGCCTTCTCCAGTTCGGCCAGTCCGGCCGCCAGTTCACTGGCGGCCTCGGCGCTGAACTGGGGAACTGCCTCACCGTCGTAATGGGTGGACGTGGAGAAGTAGCCGGCGCTGTCGGTGTCGGCGCTCTGGTGGAAACTTCCTGACGTACGTGGCGTTGTGCTGTACATCGCACCATCGATCGCGAACAACCCGAATACGAGCGCGGCCACTATTCCGATGGCCCACCAGAAGTCGCGCCACTTGCTCTTCACCGGTTTCGGAGGGCGCTCGGCAGCTTTGCGTTGAGCGTGCATCGCGGCCGCGGCTTTGCTTCGGCGGCGGCGGCTCATTTGCCCGCTCCTGGTCCACGGCCGCGGAAGTCGCTGCCGTAGGTCGACGTCCAGCCCCACGAGCCGCCGGTATGGCTGCTGTAGGTTCGATGCGCCCGTTCGACGTCCATCACGTGGATCGACGAGCCCGTCGGGATCGGCTTGATCACCACCGCGTCGCGGGAGTAACGCAGGTAGATCCCGGAACTGTCGGCCCGCTGGGACAAGGGTTTCCACTGGCCGGCGATTCGCGCGGAGACCACTGTGGGCACATGCCTGGCCTTGTACGCGGCGATGTCGTCGTCCGGCGAGACGTCCTTTTCGTACTCCCGGTCGATGAAACTCGCCACGCTGGGACCGGAGAGCAGCAGGTTGCCCGCGACGATCAGACAGATCACCGCGAGTATCCCGCCGACCACGAACCACAGTGGATGCTTCACTCCGCCCCCTCGATAACGCCGTATTCGCACAGGAATCGGCGGGGCGGGACAGTATCACGATCTTCCGGTGACACCGTCGGTCCTTTGTGCGGTCTGCCCAAAGGTGCGTCCCTACATCGGTTGATACCCGGCGAAGCGTGCGATGAGCGTCCCGTGGCCATTGGTCAGTCCAGGCAAGGCCTGCTCGATCTCACGCAGCCGGCCCGACGGCACGATCGCCCGCACAGTCGCGGAATCACCGCGTACGACCGGCATCTGCGGTACGCCACCACATCGGACAAGTAGGTTCAGGACCGTGCTGACGGCATCGGCAGGCATGTCGATATCGGCCTGTTCCATCGGTTCGCACACGACCGTACCCGCCTTTTCCAGTGCCTCCATCAGAACCAGGGGAGTGAGGTTGCGGAAGTCCCCGGCCACCGTGACCGGGCTGGAGTAGCCGGTGTGTGTGAGCGTCACGACGCAATCCACGACCCGCCACCCCTGCGGGCCTGTGGCGAGCGCTGCGCGGACGGTGTCCTCGATGGCAGTCATGAACGCGGCAGGCAGCGAACCTCGTTCCGCCTCCAACTGGTACCGCACACCGGAATCCACCTCACCCGGCTCGACCCGCAGACCAACGGTTCCGACGAACAGCGTCTCGCCCATGCGCTTGACGGCGTGGCCTGCGCCCTTGAGCCGTTCGACGCAAACCACCTGCGGGGGTGAGAACTCCGCCTTGACACCGAATTCCTCGGCCAACCGTGCCGCGATGACCTCACGCTGGACCTCGCCGTACAGCGACACGATCACACTGCCGGGCCGTGGTCCCGGCCGGATGTTGATCAGCGGGTCCTCGTCGGCCAGCTGGCTGAGGCCGGTGTACAGGCCTTCGTCGGATGACGTGACCACGGCCTGCGAAGTGGGCGGTCGCAACCGGGCGGGCTGGGGTTTGGCCGTGGCCGAACCCAGCCGGTCGCCGATCCGGAGTCCGGGTATACCCCCGATCCGGGCGATGCCGCCTGCCCGGATGGTGGTACGGCGGTGATCCGCGTCGAGGACCTCGGTGGCGCGCCCGGAGCCCGACGCGAACGTGATCCGGTCGCGGACCTTGAGCGTGCCGGAAAACAGCCGGGCCACCGCGAACCGCCGACCGCCTGCGTACTCGACGGCGAACACCGTGCCGTCCAACTCTTCGGACGAGGCGGGATCGGCCGTGGGCAACAGGTCCACAATGCCCTGACGCAACGCGTCGATGCCCGCGCCGGTGATGGCTGACCCGAAGAACACCGGGTACACGAGTGCCTCACCCGTCTGCCTGACGAGTTCGCGGTGCAGCAACCGAGGATCGATTCCATCCACATAGGACTGCAACACGGCGTCGCTGTGCTCTGCCAGAACCTCCGCGGCTGTGGCGCCGAGCGGCATGGGCGACGGATCGTCAGGACTGTTGCGCGGGATCACCATCGGGCTGAGCATCCGGCGGATGTCGTGCAGCAGACCGATGTGCCGGGCACCACGGCGGTCGATCTTGTTGACGAACAGGATGGTCGGCACGCCCAACGACTGCAGCGTGCGCATCAGCACCCGGGTGTGCGGCTGGACACCTTCGACGGCGGACAACACGAGAATCGCGCCGTCGAGGACACCGAGCGCACGTTCGACCTCGGCCACGAAATCGGTGTGGCCAGGAGTGTCGATCAGGTGAACCTTGTGGTCGGCCACCGTGAAGGTCGCGACCACGGACCGGATCGTGATGCCGCGGCGGCGTTCGAGGTCCATCGCGTCAGTCCTGGTGTCACCACCGTCGACGGAACCGAGGCGCGTGATGGCGCCGGAATCGAACAGCAGCCGTTCGGTCAGACTGGTCTTACCTGCGTCGACATGGGCGACGACGCCGAGATTGAGCATCCGCATTCAGCCGGAGGTCCTTACCTGCGAGCGAGCGACAACGGATGGGGCCTGTCGTCACTCGACGCATGGAACCTCCTAGGCAGTGGTGACGGGCACGGTAGCAACCTCGGGCCGGGGTCGGCATCGGATTTTCCACGTAGGCTTGATCCGTGCGGACACGGCCGACATTGAGTTACACCCCGGTCGGGGAGCCGTTGCCATGGACGACCGACTTGTCCGGCCTTGCCGACGTGGTCGCCGAGGGCGGCGTGGTGGTGCTGAGCGGGGCAGGACTGTCCACAGAGTCCGGCATTCCCGACTACCGAGGTGTGTCGGGGAGCCTGCGCAGGCATACCCCGATGACGTATGACGAGTTCGTCGGCAGTGTCGAGGGACGCCAGCGGTATTGGGCCCGCAGCCACGTCGGCTGGCGGACCATCGCCAGGGCTCACCCGAACGACGGACATCACGCGGTCGCCACGTTGTGCGCCGAGGGCTATATCTCAGCCGTGATCACCCAGAACGTCGACGGCCTGCACCAGGCCGCGGGCACACCCAGCGTGGTGGAGTTGCACGGCAGCCTGGACCGCGTGGTGTGCCTGGACTGCCGCCGGATCAGTGCCCGCGAGGAGCTGGACCAACGGCTGAAGGCAGCGAATCCGTCCTTCAGTGGCACGGCGATCCGCGTCAACCCGGACGGCGACGTGGAACTGGCCGACGAGGTGGTGCGCGAGTTCCAGCTGGTCTCGTGTGCGTCGTGCGACTCCGGCGTGCTCAAGCCGGACGTGGTGTTCTTCGGGGAGAACGTGCCCAAGGCCCGTGTCGAGGAGTGCTATCAGCTGGTCGACTCGGCCCGGGCCTTGGTGGTTTTGGGCTCGTCACTGACTGTCATGTCGGGGCTGCGGTTCGTCCGGCACGCCGCGCGGGCAGGCAAGCCGGTCGCGATCGTCAACCGTGGTCAGACCAGGGGAGACGCGTACGCGGGCATTCGCGTCGACCTGCCGCTGGGCGAAGCACTCACCGACCTGACCCGCCTGGTCGGCCTGCGATCCGGGCGGTGAGTCCGTCCGGGTGTCGCCTGGTTAGCCGCGCCGCCCTTGGGTATTCGGCCGGGTGTCGGTGACAACCGCCGACTCCGGCCGCTCGACTCCGGCCGGATCCCGCAAGCCTCGCGGAGGACCCAACGATGACGCACCCGCCAGGCGGATACGCCACACAACAGGGCAGGCAGGACCCGCCGTCCACACCACAGGTGGCCAAGCAGGAAGCCGCGGGGGTCGGCAACACCGCCGCGGAAGGCGGCAAGCAAGTGCTGGACACCGCCGGTGAGCAGACCAGACGAGTCACCAGAGAAGCCGGTGAGCAGGCACGCGACCTGATGCACGAAAGCCGCCAGCAGTTGACCGAGCAGGCACGGGAGGGGCAGCGCAAGGCGGCTCAGGGTCTGCACACGCTTGCCGACCAGCTGGACGGCATGTACGAGAACTCCGACCGCTCCGGGCTCGCTCCGGAGATGATCCACCAGGCTGCCGGGCACACGCGAACGGTCGCTTCGTGGCTGGACGAAAGGCAACCAGGCGATCTGCTCGACGAAGTACGTGACTTCGCCCGCCGCAAGCCCGGTGTGTTCCTCGCGGGCGCCGCACTCGCCGGCGTCTTGGTCGGCAGGCTCACCCGGGGGACGATCGACACGCAGCGCGCCGAATCCACTGATGACGACACGGAAACGGCAAGCACCGCGCAGGCGCCGGCTCCCGCATACACCACGCCGCCGGCTCCGGCGTATTCGCAGCCACCGGTCGAGGGACAGGTCCCCTCCGCCGGATATCCACGGCAGGTCGCTCACCCTGCCCAGGGCCAGACACCCCCGCCATGGAACGGGCCTGAGACGGTGCGGCCATGACCGTCCCGCCGACTCCACCCGGAGAAGCAAGCCGCCCGGACGTCGAGAACGCGTCCGTCGGTGAGCTGATGGGCAACGTGTCCCGTGACCTGTCCACGTTGCTGCGCCAGGAACTGGCGCTCGCCAGAGCGGAGCTGAAGGCGGAGGCCACGAAGGCGGGCCGCGGCGCGGGCATGCTGACCGGCGCCGGAATCGCGAGCTGGATGGTTCTGCTGTTCCTGTCGATCGCGCTGTGGGCGGGGCTGTCCAACGTCATGGACTCGGGATGGGCCGGCTTGATCGTCGCCGTCGTCTGGGCGGCGATCGGGGCGGCGTTGTACGCGGGTGGCCGCAAACAGTTGCGCGCCATCAACCCCAAGCCGGAGCAGACGGCCGACACCCTCAAACAGGTGCCCGACGCACTCAAGGGCCACTCAGGAGCACGTGATGACCACCGATGATCCACGTCAGATCCGTCAGGAGATCGAACGCACGCAACGCGATCTGAGCGCCGATGTGGACGCGCTGACCGACAAGGTGACGCCAGGCAAGATCATGCGACGGCGGACCGATCGCGTCCGGCGCGGGATGACGAACCTGCGCGAAAGGGTGATGGGCAGCGCATCCGACACCGCATCCACTGCGGGAGACCAGGTCAACCGGGCGACCACGGCCGTGTCCGACGCCGTTTCCGAGACGCCGCAGGCGATCCGTCGGGGAACGGAAGGAAATCCGTTGGCGGCAGGTCTGATCGCGTTCGGTCTCGGCTGGCTGACCGCGTCGCTGGTGCCTGCCAGCAAGGCGGAACAGCAAGTGGCCGACCAGGCCAAGCAAGCCGTCAAGGACCACTCCGAACAACTGGGCGAGATGGCCGGCCAGGTCAAGGACCGGCTCAGCGAGCCGGCGCAGCAGGCGGCCCAGCAAGTCAAAGCAACGGCCCAGGATGCCGCGGGCACCGTCAGCGACGAGGCCCGTTCGGCTGCCGAAGACGTGAAGGACCGTGCTCAGGAAGGCAAATCGGCCGTCCAGGAGCAGCGGCCCTAATGAGGCATTCGGTGGTGGCCGTCGTGGCGACGGCCACCACCGGCCAATGTGTGCAGTCGCCTACGATTCACCGGCATGACAGTCGTTCGATCGCTGGTGCTGTTCGCGTTGGCCGCTCTGGCTGAGATCGGTGGCGCTTGGCTGGTGTGGCAAGGCGTCCGGGAACACCGGGGTCTACTGTGGATCGCAGCGGGCGTGGTCGCGCTCGGTGTCTACGGCTTCGTCGCCACTTTCCAACCGGACCCGCATTTCGGTCGGATCCTTGCCGCGTATGGCGGCGTGTTCGTCGCGGGATCGTTGGCGTGGGGCGTGATCGTCGACAAGTTCCGTCCCGATGTCTGGGACTACGCCGGGGCGGCGATCTGTCTCGTGGGTGTCCTGGTGATCATGTACGCGCCCCGAGGCTAGTCCAGGCGGCTGAACGGATCTGGCGTGATCGTGGGCTTTGTGGTTAGCCTCAGTGCCCATGACCGCCCCCTTGATTGACACAGTTGTCTGGGGCACAGGCAACATTGGCCGTGCGGCGATCCGCGCCATCGAGGCCCATCCGGCCCTGCGGCTGCATGGCGTGATCGTGCACAGTCCGGACAAGGCCGGCCGCGACGCGGGCGAGCTGGCTGGTCTGGACCGGCAGTTGGGCATCACGGCGAGCACCGATGTGGACGCGGTGCTGGCGGCGAGCCCGAAAGCCCTTGTCTACGCGGCGTCCGGCGAGGTCAGGCCCAATGAGGCGGTCGACGACATCATCAAGGCCATCCGTGTCGGCGCAGTTGTTGTGACACCGTCGGTTTACGCACTCTACGACCAGCGCAACGCGCCCCCGGAACTGCGGGATCCGCTGCTGGCCGCGGTCAAGGAGGGCGGCGGCTCGCTGTTCGTGTCCGGGGTGGACCCCGGGTGGGGAAACGATGTCCTGCCGTTGCTGATCAGCGGTGTCGCCACGGACATCGACGTGATCCGGTGCCAGGAGATCTTCGACTACACCACGTACGACCAGCCTGACTCGGTGCGCTGGCTGGTCGGAATGGGCCAGCCGATGGACTATTCGCCGCCGATGGTCGCGCCCGGCATCCCGACCATGGTGTGGGGTGGCCAGATCCGGTTGATGGCCCGCGCGCTCGGCGCCGAGATCGACGAGATCCGGGAGACCGTGGCCCGTCGCGAACTCGAGGAGACCGTGACGACCAAGCTGATGGGGGACTTCGAGAAGGGCACGCAGGGTGCGCTCCGGTTCGAGGTCCAGGGCATCATCTCCGGCGCGCAGCGGATCGTGATCGAGCATGTCACGCGCATTCACCCGGCCTGCGCGCCGGACTGGCCGATGCCGCCGACCGGCGACGGGGCCCATCGGGTGATCATCGAGGGCAACCCGCGCATCGAGGTCTCGGTCGAGGCGACCGACGAAAACGAGAACAGGTCCGCGGGCGGCAACGCCACCGCCGTCGGCAGGCTTGTCGGCGCGATCGACTGGCTCGTCGACGCGGAACCCGGGCTGTACGACGCGATCGACGTGCCGCTTCGGCCGGCCGTCGGCAAGTTCTGCAGACGCGGCGCGTGACAAACTAGAACTTGTTCTAATACGATGGCGGTCGGGAAGGAGCAGGCATGAACATCGACATTCCCGACGGCAAGGACCCGATCGCGTACGTGTGGGGCGAGATGGTGCCGGGCATCGGGACCGCCGCCGCGAACTTCTCACTGGCCGTGTACGCCAACACAACCCTTGGGCTGCGTGAGTTCGAGGCCGCGCGGCTGCGGATCGCGCAGATCAACGGATGCATGTTCTGCCTCGACTGGCGCACCGAACGCGACGGCGAGAAGGTCGAGGACGAGTTCCTCGATGCGGTGACCAATTGGCGCACAACGGAAAGCTTCGACGACCGGACCCGGCTGGCCGCCGAGTACGCCGAGCGGTACGCGATCGACCACCACAGCCTGGACGAGGAGTTCTGGGGCCGGATGACCCAGCACTACAGCCAAGCCGAGATCGTCGAGCTGAGCATGAGTATCGGCTCGTGGCTGGCGTTCGGCAGACTCAACCACGTCCTCGGTCTCGACGCGATGTGCGTGCTGCCCAACAAGGTCTGAGCATGGCGGGGCGCGATGCCCCGCCAGTGTCGCCCTAGAAATCAACCGCGATGATGTTCTCGATGTTGCGTTCGGCCAGTGCGGTGATCGTGACGAACGGGTTCACGGCGGTGTTGCCGGGAATCAGCGCGCCGTCGATCACGTACAGGCCGGAATAGCCATGCAGGCGGCCATAGTTGTCGGTCGCCTTGTTCAGCACCGCACCGCCGAGCGGGTGGTACGTCAGATGATCGCCCCAGATCTTGTACGCGCCGAACAGATCTGTGCGGTAGATCGTGCCTTCCTTGGCGTTGATCTTGTCGAAAATGGACTTCGCCATATCGATGGCCGGCTGCTTCCACGCCGTCTGCCAGTTCAGCTCGACCCGGTTGGCGGTGGAGTTCCAGGTGAACTGGGCCCGGTTGGGGTTCTTGGTGATGGACAGGTAGAACGACGCCCAGGTCTCGATGCCGGTCGGCAGTGGCGCGACTTCCGCGAAAGCGCCACCCGCGTCCCAGTTGTCGATGCCTGCCGTGGGAATGGACGCCTGCACGGCGCCGGTCGGGTCCCACAAGTGGTTGGCCCGCCCGCACATCACGTTGCCGTTGTCGCCCCAGCCCTTGCCGATCTCGTTGTTCAGGCCGGGAAGCGCGTTGGTGGCCTTCAACTTGGTCAAGAGCTTGCTCGTGCCGACACTGCCTGCGGCGAAGAACACCCGGTCGGCGGTGACGGTCTTGGTCGCGGTGACGTTCCCGCTGGTGTCGAGCTGTTCGACGACCACGGCGTAGCGGCCATTGGCCGGGGCCACCGACGTGACCCGGTGCAGGGGTGAGATGGCCACCCGGCCGGTGGCTTTCGCCTGGGCCAGGTACGTCTTCGGCAGGGTCTTCTTGCCGTGGTTGTTGCCGTACAGCAGTTCGCCGGCGACCGCGGACTTCGGCACGGTGCCCGCGACTTCCTGCTTCATGTACTCCCAGTCGTACACATTGGACACGAATACGAAGGGGAAGTTGGACCGTTGTGCGTGTTTGCGGCCGACACGGGCGTACTGGTAGCAGTCGACCGAGTTCCACCACGTCTGGTCCACATTGGTCACGCCGAGGCCGGCGTTGGCCCGCGGGTAGTAGGTGTTGTACATCTCGTCGACGTTCACCGTGGGCAGGATCGCGCTGAACCGCGGTCGTGGCGGCGTGACCGCCATGCCGCCGTTGACCAGCGAGCCGCCGCCGACTCCCCGGCCTTGGTAGACCGTGATCCCGCTGAAGTCCTCCGCGTCGAGGATCCCGGTGTATTTCGGGACGTCCTTGTCGATCGGGAACCCGAGGAAGTTGCTCAGCGGCTGCTTGGTTCTCGTGCGCAGCCAGTAGGACCGGTAGTCGGGTGCGGTCGTGTTGGCGAAGATCTTGCCGTCGCTGCCCGGGGTGTCCCACGCCATGCCCATTTCAAGCATGTGAACGTCGACGCCCGCCTGGGCTAGTCGAAGCGCGGCGACCGATCCGCCATATCCGGTGCCGATGATCAGGGCAGGCACGTGGGCACCAGGCGGAATCGGGGCAGGTGGTGGGGCCGCGCTGGCTCGGCCAGTCAGGGCCGCGAACCCCAAGATAGAACCAGTTCCGGTTATGAAGGTGCGGCGGGATACTCCAGGAAAACCCTTGCCACACATGGCGTTATCACTCATGTGAGCTTCCTCACCGTTGAGGGGATTAGAACAAGTTATACGGACGCTCGCGGATGAAGTCACTAGTTACTCGGAAGTAACTTGTGTCTTGTCCTCGGGTCCGGTAGTGGCGAACGGTGACGGAACTCCCTGTAGAAACGCCATTTCTGTAACGTGTTCTCTCACGTCTGGTGAGCGCTTGGGCCGTTGGAAGCTATCTGGGTATGCGTTCGCTGTTACCTAGGGGACGCCGATTGGCAGGAGTTGCTGACTGCTGAACGGACGAATGTCGGGCGCGCGGGCGGTTTCTGAATCAGTTCCCCTGGCGCACGACGTCATCACCCGTCTGATCGTGTCCAGATACCGTCGGATGTCGGACTTGTCAGCCACGCGACATTCAGGTCGAACAGCGGGCCGTCGTGGGTTCGCAGCCGCTCCACGAGATCACGCTGACGCCCGGCCAGCAGGGCGATCACCTTGGCAGGCGACGACTCCTGCTCGGCGTTGCGATACCAGTTGCCCAATATCTCCAACGTGAAGTCGACGACGAGCGAGCCGCCGATGCCGAGGGTGACGTCACCGAACGCGCGGAATTGCCCAGTGTGCAACGACATGTTCCGGGTTGCGTTGAGCGCGTGCAGGAACGTGGCGATCCGCTGGTGCCGGTCTGCCAGCCACTGTGCACAAGCGACCGGATTTGTCAGCCGGTCTGACCAATCGTGCACTTGCTGTCCCGCTAGTGGGGACATCTGGGAGACGACCGAGGCCAATGCCTCCCTTGCGACCGTGACCACGGGAGCCTCCGAAGCGCGCTTCGGCAGAAGGAGGTCGACCCAGGTATTGAGGTCGTGCAGCCGGTTGAAGTCGTTGGTGGTCGCGTGGCTGTCGACCAACCGCAGCTCGGCGGGAAAGGTCCTCGCGCCTTGGCGTAACTGCTGGTGCGCCTCGACAATCTGCTGTCGCATGGCCTGCAACGCGAGCACCGCGGCGATGTCGTCCCGCTTGTTCAAGCCGCACGCTTCCAAAGCGGCCCACGCCAGGGCGGCGGCAGGCAAGGGAGCCTCGGTGGCGCGGGCGACGTGCGCCATCCGCAGGCCGTTGCGCAACGTACCCGGCCAGTGGGACACGAGCGGGACGGCGCGGTGGACAGTCGGCGTGTGAGACTGGATGTGCCTGGACTCACCACTGTCCACCCGGGACACGAAGACGTCGTCGCCGAGTGACAGCGCCACCAGCCGGTGGCCCGCCATGTACTGGTCCAGCAGTTCGGCGAGCTCGCGACGCGCCACTCGGCCCGCGCTCGGCGCATCGACCGCGTTGACCTGGCATGCCACCAGACACGCGGCGCCATTGGTGGACGCCTGTTGTGTGAACCTGCGGAGGCGACCGAGCGCGGCACCGAATCCCAGGCGTTCGGGTTCCCGTACAGCGGAACACACGGCCGCCTCGTGGAGTGCGTCGAGCCGAGTCAGTTCGGCGGCTCCGTGCACGACGACGGCCACTCGATACGCCGAAGCCCGCGGAAGCAGAAGGTCTTTCAGTGCGGGAGCGTCCACTTTGTCCATCGTGCGGAACGCGCGAATCAGATCCTGGGTCAATGCGGCTGGATCGCGATCGGCCGTGGCGACAAGGCAGGCGAACTCGTCGGCCACCAGTTCCAGGTCTCCTGCCGAGTTCCAGGCCTCGGCAAGCGCGTTGTCCAGCAGATCATGGATCTTGGGCAGTTGTGCGTCGATCTCGGCGGCGGTGCTGAGCGCGAGTGTCTTGAGTTCGTCGAGGGGGTTGGACTGAACGGCGATCATCGCCGCGGCGTCCACTAACGACTGACGAAGGTCGTCGACGCCCCACCGTGCCACGGCATAAGCCGCGGCCTCGCAGTGCGCCCGGACCAGCGCGCGTCCTGGCTGGCCCGTGTCGGCGAAACTGCGCAGCACGGCCTGGGCCCGCGGCAGTTCGGCGGACATGCCCGCGAGACCGGCGACGTGTTGGCTGAACAGCGATGTCTTGCTGATCGCGCGCAGGATGCGCTGCAGCAGGTACGTCTGGCTCCAGCTCACATCGCGACGCCGGAACTCGGCAAGCAACCGATGGTCGAATCCGCTGAACGCCACACAACCAATCGAACCATCGAGGTCACGTCCGAGCGGCAGTAACCCCGCCCTGATCTCAGCCGGTCTGGCCGGCGGCCTTCTTCAAGGCGTCGTAGCCGAGCTGCAGCGCATCCGCCGCGGCGACCGAGGTGAGCACTGTGGTCGCCAGCCGGGTGATCCTCGGCGCGAAGACCATGCCCGCGGTCAGGCCGGTGGCGATCCAGATCGCCAGGCAGAACGGGCACGTCAGCAGTTCACCGACAGCGTGCTGCACGCCGTGACCACGAACGGACTCGTTCAGCTCGCCGTCACCGGCAGGCTCCTCGTACCTGGTGAACGGCGCCCGCAACGGGCTGGTGACCGCGTCCTTCGCGATCAGCCTGCTGGCCTTGTGGGTGGCGATGCTCAGCAGTGCCGTATCGCCGAAACTGAACCGTTCGGGCAGGCGTTTTCCCAGCAGCCTGCCGGTGAGCGCCAGCGCCCCGGTCACTCCACCGTAGACAGTCAACGCGCCCAGATAGCCCTGCAGCGGCCGGTCCTCTTTGCCGCTTTCGTACTGCCGTCGCACTTGCTCCAGTGTTCGCACCTGATCCGGATACCCAGATCGACCGGCTTGACGCACCTTCGAGTTGCCGGGCTCAGGGGCCACCGGTATTACGTAACGGTGCTTTCCGCAGTGCTCGCGATCATCGGCGGGTGTTTCCTGGCTGTGCTGCTGTCCCTGCCGTTCGTGGTGGTGAGCTACCGGCGCCACGGCGAGCTCGGGTTCGGCCGGATCGTGCTCGCGGTCGGGTTCGTGATCTACGCGCTGGCGATCGCGACGTACACCTTGCTGCCGTTGCCACAGATCAACGACACATGGTGCGTTCAGCACGCAGCGTTCGCGTCCCCGCAGTTGAACGTCATGCAATTCCTGGCCGACATCCGGCATGAACAGCGCGGCACGAGCCTGAGCGCCTACCTGCACAACCCCGCGGTCCAGCAGACGGTCTTCAATGTCTTCTTGTTCGTGCCGCTGGGAATGTTCCTGAAGGGATTCTTCGGCCGGGGTGTGGCCGGCACGATCGCCATCGGGTTCGGGGTGTCCCTGCTGGTGGAGTTCACCCAGCTGACCGGCGACTGGTTCCTGTTCCCGTGCCCGTACCGGCTGTTCGATGTGGACGACCTGATCACCAACACCCTCGGCACGGCGGTGGGTGTGGCGTTCGCGCCGCTGCTCAGGCCGCTGGCAGGGCGTGTTCCGGCCGCTCCACCGACCGCGCCGCGGCCGGTGACCGCGTGGCGCAGGCTGCTGGGCATGCTGCTCGACCTGATCTCGGTGTACGTGCTCGGTGGATTCCTGGTCAGCGCCATCGACGTCGTGATCATGTACGTCTTCGGCGGCGCGGGCATCCCGCAGTCGTGGTTCACCACGGCCCTCGCCATGTGGGTGCCCGCGTTGTTCTTCCTGGTGTTGCCGTCCTTCGGCAAGGACGGCGCGACGGTCGGTCAGCGTGCCGTGCGCCTGGCCCGGGTCCGCCCGGACGGTCGCCCAGCCGGTGCCCGGGTGGTGATCGCGCTGCTGACCGGCAGCACCGGCTACTTCCTCTGCACGGGACTGGCTTCGGTCGTGCCGAGGCTTGATTGGTTCGCGTTCGTGTTGGTAGCGGGCGCTTTCGTGCTTGTCTGGCCGCGCTCGCACCGCGGACTGTCCGGACTGGTCGCCGGACTGTCTATTGTGGATTCAGGGGATCGTCGCGCAACCGGCTGTACAGCAGGCCGTCCCGCCACTGACCGGCACGAAACTCGCACGCCCTGATCACGCCTTCCAACTGGAAACCGGCCTTCTCCAACGCCCGCTGCTCGGCGGTGTTCTCGGGGTGGGTGCCAGCCTGAATCCGTTGCACCGGAGTGTGTTCGAACAGGTAGTCGCACAGCATCGCCTGCGCCCGCCAGCCGAAGCCCTTGCCGCGCCACTCCGGGAGCAACACTATGCCGATCTCCCAGTAATACGACGAAGGCGTGTACGACCCCTTGCGCCAGGCCACGTTTCCAGCCGCGACACCATCGACGTCGACGATCAACCTGCCGCCGTCGGGGCCCAGAAATCCGTCCTTGGCGAATCGCCGCGCGGGCTCCTGTGCGTCGTGGAAACCCCGCCAGTCAAGGCCGACCAGGCCTGGTTCCAGCAGATACCGCCGGAACATGGCCAGGTCGGCTTCGGTCACCGGTCGTAAGTCGATGTCATCTCCCCAGAATGGCCTGCATCGCCTTGAAGTACGGCGGTGCGGCCACTGTACCGCCGAACGCGCCGTGCCCGCAGGAACCGATGTGGACCGGGGTCCCGGGGCAGAGTTGCCCTGGCTTGTTGCCGTCCGCGAAGACCAGCGACGACACCGCGTACCTGTCGACACCGCCGACGAACGCGACCGACTGGTTGGTCTGCGTGGTACCGGTCTTGCCGATGTCCGGACGTGTCCAGCCCGCGGCATGAGCGGACGCCGCAGTCGTACCGCTGACCGTGTCCTGGCTCAGGCCGGTCATCAAAGTACTGGCCACATCGCTGGAAACGGCCTGCTCGCAGCCGGACGTCTTGTAGCTGACGGGATTTCCGGCCGCGTCGGTCACCGACAGGATCGGCGTCGGCGCGCACCAGACACCGCCGCTCATCAGCGTCGCGGGCACGTTCGCCAGCTCCAGCGGACTGACCGGGCTGTTGCCGAGCGTGAACGACGGCTTGTCCTGGAAGTACTGCGTCTGCGTCTGGCTGCGCTGCGGATCGTTCGAGTTGGGGTCGGGTTTCTGGCCGGCGGCGTTGCTCTGCATGGTCGTGCGGAGACCGAGGCGCGACGCCATGGCGACCACCGCGGGCACTCCGACTTGCTGCTCCAGCCCGACGAACGCCGTGTTGGGCGACGTGGCGAGGCCGTCGGTCAGCGAGATGGGGTCGGAGTAGTTGCCATCGTTGTGCACGGTGTAGCAGTTCCGGTTGCCGGGCACGGGGAAACACTGGCTGGGCGGGTTCGGCAACGGGGTGTCGAGGGTCGCCGTGCCGGACTCCAGTGCCGCCGCGGCCGTGAAGATCTTGAACACCGACCCCGAACCGAACGGGTCGCTCACCTCGGTCACCAGATTGCGCGTGGTCTCGCCCTGGCTCGCGTCCGTTCCGAGCGTGCGGTTGGCCACCAGCGCCAGGATTTCGTGCGACGTCGAACCCGGCGAAACGATCGCCATCGTGTTGGCGACGCCGGGTTGCTTGGTGGGTACGTTGGCGTCGACCGCGTTCTTGGCCGCCTGGCTGACCTTGCTGTCCATTGTGGTCTTGATGGTCAGCGCGCCGTTGGTCAGCTGCTCCTGGCTCAGCCCGGCCTGCTGCAGGTACGTCAACGCGTACTGGCAGAAGAACCCGGCGTCCGGCTGCGCGCTGTAGCACGTGCTCGACGGGACGGTCGGCCCGCTGACACCGAGTGGCGCGGCCCTGGCCTGCGTCGCGGTCGGGGCGTCGATGGCCTTGTTGGCCAGCATCGCGTCGATCACCATGTCACGCCTGTGCTGCGCGTTGACTGGCTTCGTGTACGGGTTGAAGGTCGTGGGGTTGTTGACCATCCCGGCCAGCAACGCCGCCTGCGGCACGGTCAGTTTGTCCGCTGTGGTGCCGAAATACGCGCGGGCCGCGGCTTCGACGCCGTAGATCTTGCCGGTGAACTCGACGACGTTCAGGTAGTCGGTCAGGATCTCGTCCTTGGACAAGTGCTTGTCCAACTCGATCGCCGACCGGGCCTCCCGCATCTTGCGGGTCAGGGTGTCCGCGCGGTCGGCGGCCTGCGCCGCCGGGTTGTCCTTGTCGGCGACGTTGATCAGGTAGTTCTTCACCAGCTGCTGGGTGATGGTCGAGCCGCCCTGGTGGTCGCCGCCGGTAGCGTCGGAGATCGCGGCACGGGCCACGCCCTGCGGGTCGATCCCGTGCTCCTGGTAGAACCGGCGGTCCTCAATGGACACAATGGCGTTCTTCATCGCGGCGGAGATCTTGTCGCCGGGGACGGTGATCCGGTATTGGTCGAAAACCGTGGCGATCGGGGTGCCGTCCCGGTCGGTGATCGTGGTCACGCCGGGCAGATCCTTCGATATCGACGCCGGGGCGATCCGGACCACGGAATCACTCACTTCGGCGGCGACGACACCCGCGCTAATCGTCACCGGGGCCAGAATTCCGGCGACAAGACCACCCGCGGCGGCGCAGCCGCCAAGAAGCTTGAGGAGATTTCGACCAGCCGACACTAGATCAAATGTACGCCCCGCTGACCAGGCAGAATGGACGAAGCGCGCATTACGGAGAGCCCAGTTCAAGCCTTTAGCCGGGTGACTCCAGTCACTGGTTCGGGTATCAGCGACAAATCGCCTGGTGGCAGCGGGGCGATCACCCCATCGGGGCACTAGGGTGAGAACGCCCCGGCGGAAATCCCGGCGGGACCACGGAGCCGATTTTTCGACGAGGTGTTACGAGAAGTGTCCAACCTGGGTGAGTACCAGCGCGCGGGCGTCGACTATTCCATTCTGGACAAGGTCAAGCGGGACGCGGTGCACCGTGCCGCGGCCACGAGTGGCCTGCTCGCCGGGCACGGCGCCGAGGAGGTCAGCGGCTCGCGCGGGTCGACCGCGTACGTGTTGAAGGTCGGCGGCCTCACCCTGGCCACTGTCACCGAGGGCCTCGGCACCAAATCGGTCATCGCCGAGGACTACCTGGCGCTCACCGGCGAGAGCCGGTTCGCGGACGTGGCGGTGGACGCCGTTGCCGCGATCGTGAACGACGTGATCTCGGTCGGCGCCAACCCAATGGTGGTCACCGCGTACTTCGCCACCGGCGACGCGGCCTGGTACTCCGACGAACGCAAGTCGCTGGAACTGTTGGCAGGCTGGCAGAAAGCCTGCGAGCTGTCCGGCGCGACCTGGGGCGGCGGCGAGTCGCCCGCGCTGCCCGGCATGCTCACCGGCGCGGGCATCGAACTCGCCGGCAGCGCGCTGGCCCTGGTGCCCGAAGGCCGCGAACCGGTCTTCGGCGACGCGGTCACCCCCGGCGACAAGATCGTCGTCCTGCCCAGCTCCGGCCTGCACACCAACGGCTCATCGCTGGCCCGCCGGATCGCCTCCCAGCTGCCCAACGGCCTGAAGACCTCGTTGCCCAGCGGCCGTGACCTCGGTGCCGCACTGCTCGACCCGTCGGTGCTCTACCCGGCGTTCGTCCGTGCCCTGCTGGATTCGCCGGTACGGCCGCACTTCCTGAACCCGATCACGGGCCACGGCCTGCTGAAGATGATGCGGTCGTCAACGAACGTCCGGTACGTCCTGGAGACTGTGCCCGAGGTCCCGGAGGTGCTCGACTTCCTCGCCCAGCAGGCAGGCATGTCGGCCGCGGAGTCGTACGCCACGCTGAACATGGGCTTCGGCTATGTCGCGGTCGTCCCCGCCGACGACGCCGACAAGACCGTCGAGATCGCCCGCGCCGCCGGTTACGAGGCCTTCGTCGCTGGTGAGGTTGTCGCCGGTGACCGTTCGGTGTCCGTGCCTTCGCTGGGCATCGAGTACCAGGACGAGGAATTCAAGATCACCTGATGGCTGACCGAGCCTGCGGCGACTACCGGCGCAGGCTCGGTGGATAGCTGTCAAGGACGATGTAGTCCGCGTCCGCGTCCGGCACGCCGTCGTTGCGATAGTCGAACTCTCCGGTGGCCCACCGTGCGTACGTGATCACGTCGTGCTCGATGAAGATGTCGAAAAGGTCCGCGTCCCACAAGTTGGGCCGGATCTCCGGGCCACCGCAGTGCGGGCACCCCTCGCCAATGCCGTCGGTCACCACCAACCGGTGGCCGGGCATTCCGCGGTCGTACGCACCCCAGCGCAGGGAATCACCGATCTCGAGCGTTTCCAACGCGCAGCCGCCGAAGTAGAACTGCACGTGCTGGTCGCTCAGCGCATGGCACGTCGGGCATTCGGCGTGTCGAACGTTGACGTAGCTGAACATCCCCATGCCGAGATGGAAGCATCTCCGCCTCCGCGTCGGAACCGAGTTTCAGCCAGGCGTCACTTGGTGGGTTTGTACGACGTGCCCTTGTACACGGCGAGGTACTTGTCGACCATCTCCGGGGCGACGCCGGGAGCGTCCGGCGCGTCCTGGCCGGTCTTGGCGTCCAGGGTGACGGGGGCGTTCGCGCCGGTGCCGTAGACCAGGCCGTGGTAGGCGGCGGTGACGCTGGGCGGAACGCGGTCCGTCGTCTTCGTGATCTCCCACATCGGTTTCGCGCCGATCGAGTTCACGTCGAACGCGAAGGTCCGCTCACTCTGGCCGTCGCACACGATCATCGAGGTCTGGTCGTAGAAGCACGACATCCGGTAGCCCGCGCCGAACGACGTGTTGATCGGCAGGCTGTAGAGCGACTTGCCGCTGGTCACGTCGATCAGGTCGAACTGGTAGTCCGCCGTGCTGTAGACCTGACGGCTGCTGCCGATGATCTTCGGTGCGAGTGGCATGATCTGCGTGCCGTAGCCGCCGAGCGTGGTCGACCATTTCTGGGCGCCGTCGGTCTCGGCGAGGCCGGTCAGCGAACGTTGTTCGCCGATGAACGGTTTGCCCGCGTTGCCGACGATCACGCCGCTGTCGACGTCGCCTGCCAGGAACTGGTCCTTGTTCCAGCGCACCTGGTGCGTGCTCGCGTCGACCACGAACGTCTGGCCGATGCTGGCGTCCTGGCTGTAGTACGTGACCACGACCGAGGTGTCGCTCACGCCGACCACGCTGGTTTCCCCGTCGTTGGTGTTGCCGGGGTCTTTCACGTCGACGTCGATGGTCGTCGACCAGTCCGCTTTACCGGACTTGACGTCCACGGCCACCAGTTCGATCACTGGACGCGCGGGCTTGGTTCCCTGTGCCGGCGCCTTGCCGCTGAACGCCGCATAGATCCGGTCCTGGTGCGCGAACGGAGCCGAGGTCGCGTCCTGACCGGAGGGCTTGACCGTCGCGGGCACCGCCCACAGTGGATCCGCGGTGAGGCCGTCGAAGGCGTTCAGCCCTTTGCCGTCGACGCTGTAGATGTTTCCGTCGTGCAGTGTCGCCCTTGGCTTGTCACGGTTGAAGAAGGTCCCGTCGGGGAACTTCGCCGCGGTCTTCTCGAACACCTTCGGCGGGTCGAACGCCTGGCGTGGCGGCTTCGGCGCGCTGGTCGGCGCCTCCGGCGCCACCGGTGTGTTCGGTGTGGACTGTCCTGTTCGGGCGTCGTTTCCGCTTCCGCAGCCCGCCGCCACGGCTGCGATCAGCACGACACCCAATCCCGCCCTCAAGCCTCGCATGCACATTCCCCGGTCCGTGGGTCACCGTCAGCCGGGATCGTAGGAAGTCCGGCTTTCGGTCGCGGCGCGAAACTCTTGCGGTTTTCTTGCGGTCAGTCCTCAGTGAGCAGTCGCTGGCCTTCGCGCGCCCATTCGGCACGGGTCCGCGCGACGGCCGCGACTCCGGCGAAGACGTGGGCTTTGAGCCGGGCGATCCGGTCGTGTTCGGACGGATCGCGCCGGGTCAGCCGTTCCTTGAGCAGCATGGTGTCCTTGTTCAGCAGCCGTTGCCGGTGCGCTTCGGCCTCGGCCGCCGCCTTTTCCTGCTCGGCGATGAACTGGTCGAGCACGGCGTGCGCCTTCTCCGCGTCGATCGTGTCGAAGTTCAACGCCTGCACCAGAAACGGGTCGCGTGGCGGTGAGGGATCGTGCGGTGTGGACAGCCACCGCGCGAGTTCCTCGCGCCCCTGGTCGGTCACGCTGTACACGGTCCTGGTCAGCTTCGGCCCGCGCGGTTCGTCGTCGCCCGTGATCAGCCCGGCTCGTTCCATTCTGCGCAGCGTCGGGTAGATCTGGCTTTGCGGTGCGGCCCAGATCCACGCCGTTGAGCTGTCGAAGAACTGGACCAAGTCGTATCCGCTCATCGGGCGTGCCTCCAACACTCCCAGGAGCGCGTGCTGCAGCGACATACGCCAGATCCTAACCAGGTTGTGGTGCTTAGCCTGCGATGTTCATCGTGACGGTCTTCGGCTCGGTGAAGAACTCGCGGCTGAACGCGCCGCCTTCCCGGCCGACCCCCGAATCGCCCACACCGCCGAACGGTGCGCGCAGGTCACGGATGAAGAAGCAGTTGACCCAGACATTTCCGCTGCGCAGCGCGGCGGAAACGCGGTGTGCTCGGTGCAGGTTCTCGCTGAAGACCATGGCCGAGAGCCCGTACGGCGTCGAGTTGGCCAGGGACACGCCTTCCGGCTCGGAATCGAACGGCGTGACCGTGACGACCGGGCCGAAGATCTCATCGGTCTGCACGGGAGCGTCCGCCGGAACGTCCGTGAGCACGGTCGGCCGGATGAACCAGTCGTGGTCGTGTCCACCCGTCACGACCGTGGCACCGGCCAGTTTGTCCTCCCGCAGGTACCCGCTGACCTTGGCGAAATGCTTCTCGCTGGCCAACGGGCCCAACGCGGTCTGCTGCCGCGACGGGTCACCGAGCACCATCGCGTCGGCTGCCGCGGTGAAGCGGCTCAGGAACTCGTCGTACACGCCACGCTGCACGAACAACCGGGATCCCGCGAGGCAGACCTGGCCGGTGTTGCCGAACGCGGCCCGGATCGCCCAGTCGGTCGCGTTGTCCAGGTCGGCGTCGTCGAACACCAGGTTGGCGCCCTTGCCGCCGAGTTCGAAGCTGACCGGCGTCAGGTTCGTGGCCGCCGCCGACGCGATCGCGCGGCCGGTCAGCGACGAGCCGGTGAACGTGATCCGGTCCACCCGTGGGTCTTTGACCAGCACCGCGCCCGCGTCACCGAAGCCGAGGACCACGTTGAGCACGCCCTCGGGAATGCCGGCTGCCAGCGCCAGCCTGCCCAGAATGGCCGCGGAGCGCGGGGTGTCCTCGGCGGGCTTGAGCACGACCGTGTTGCCCCAGGCCAGCGCGGGGGCGATCTTCCACGTCGCGAGCATCATCGGGAAGTTCCACGGCGAGATCGCGGCGACGACACCAGCGGATTCGTAGCGCGTGTACGTGTGGTGCCCGGTGTCGCTCGGGAACGTCTCGGCCAGGCTGAGCCGCGCGTGATCGGCGAAGAACCGGATGTTCGCGACCGATCGCGGCACGTCGTGCCCGGCGGCCACAGCCTGCGGCTTGCCCATGTCGCGGCTTTCCGCTTCGGCCAGTTCGTCCGCGTGCTGCTCGATCAGATCAGCGAACTTGTGCAGCAGCCGCCCGCGCTCGGCGAAACCCAGTCGTGGCCACGGCCCGTCGTCGAACGCGCGCCGCGCGGCCGTGACAGCGGCGTCGATGTCGCCGTCGCCGCCGCGGGCGACCGTGGCGTAGCTCTGTCGCGTGTACGGGTCGATGTCGTCGTAGGTGGCGCCGTCGATCGAGTCGATCTCTTCGCCGCCGATGACGTGACGAATTTTCATGCGGTTCGTTCCTTCAGTTCGGGGTTGATGGCTTCGCGGAGGCGTTCGCCTGCCAGCGCGGGGGACAGCGGAACCAGCGAGGCCGCGAGCAGTCCGACGACCGCGACCGCGGCGAACATGTAGAAGTTCCACTGGAATCCGGCTCCGGAGGCGATCACCAGGCCGCCGACGACCGGGCCGAGGATCGCGCCGAACCGGCCGACACCCAGCGCCCAGCCGATGCCGGTCGAGCGGGCGGTGACGGGGTAGTAGCGGGTGACGAACGCGTTGATCAGGTTCTGGGTGCCGATCGTGCCGTAGCCGGCGATCGCGACCAGGACGTAGATCGTGGCCACGGATGGGCGCACGGCCAGGGTCGCGATGCTCACCGCGGCCAGCAGGAACGAGATCACCAGCACCGGCTTGGACCCCACCCGGTCCGCCGCGCGGCCACCGATGATCGAACCGATGATCGAGCCGACATTGAACACCAGCAGGAAGCTCAGCGCCGAGCCGAGCGGGAAGTCGGCCTGGCGCATGATCTGCGGCAGCCACGTGTTCATGCCGTAGACCATCAGCAACGCGCACAGGCTGGCCAGCCACAGCAGCACGGTCCCGGCGCGGAAGCCCGGCCTGGCGAGCTCACGGATACTGCTGTACCACGAACGTTTCTCCGGCCGGGCGACCTCGGGCACGGCGACACCCAGTTTCGCGGCGAGTGCTTCGGCTTTGGCCGTTTCTCCGCGCAGCACAAGGTATTCCAGCGATTCGGGCAGGTAGCGCAGTGCGAGCGGGATGATGATCAGCACGGGGGCGGCGCCGATCAGGTACATGGTCTGCCAGCCCACCGCGGGGATCAGCGGGATCGCCAGGGAAGCGGCCAGGATGCCGCCGACCGCGTACCCCGACTGCATGATCGTGTACGTCACGTTCTGTTTGCCGCGCGGGGCGTATTCGACGACCAGAGCGGCGGCTGTCGGCATCAGCCCGCCAAGCCCGATACCGCTCAGGAACCGCAGCAGACCAAAGATTTCCGGCGACGGCGCGAGCGCGCACAACGCGGTGAGCGCGGAGAACCACGTGACGCACGCGATCATGGTCCAGCGCCTGCCGAGCCAGTCGGTCACGGTGCCGATCAGCAGCGCGCCGATCAGCATGCCGATCAACGCGTAGCTGCCGATCCGGCCGGCCTCGGCCGGGCCGATCTGCCATTCGGCGAGCAGCGACGGGACGGTGGTGCCGAACACCACCAGGTCGTATCCGTCGAATGCGACGGACAGGCCGCACAACGCGACGACTGTCCACAGTGTCCTGTTGGGTGTTCTTCCAGCGGCCATGGTGGAAGCCCTTTCAGTGGTTGAGGTAGTCCCAGATCCGGTCGAGGAGCTCGGTTCCGGTCGCGAACCACGCGTTCTGTTCGTCTTCGGTGAGTGCGACGGGCATCAGGCCGGCGGCCGCCGCGGCGAGGGTGATCCGGCAGGACTCCTCGAGAATCCACATCCGGGCGACCGCCTCGCCGACGTTCCTGCCGACCGTGACGGCGCCGTTTCCCTTGAGAACACAGGCGAATCCGTCGCCGAGGGTGGCAGCGAGCTCCTTGCCGAGCTGCGGTTCACGGATCAGCCGTGCGTTCTGGAAGACCGGCACGACCGGGCCGAGCAGCGCGCCTTGCCCGTGCAGGGGATGGATGGCGGGCAACACGGCGGCGACGGCAGAGGTTGACGGCGGCTGAGCGCGGCAGATGGCCCCGACATCCGGGCGGGCCTTGGCGATGGCGATGTGAATCCAGGCTTCGCGGGGAATGCCGGTAGGCAAATCGCCGACATTGATATCGATCTCGGTGAATTGATCGTCGGTCAGTTCACCGAGTGGGCGAGGTGGTGTCAGCAGCAGCCTGTCGGTGTCAATACGGGCGCTGACGTGGCCAAACACCGTGACCAGACCGGCTCGGTGCAAGGCGCGTCCTGCGGTGGACAACTCGGTGGTGAGCATGCCGCACATCGTGACCTGTATATGTATACATGTCAATCTATTCTTGACAGATATACGTATACAGGTATGGTCGTAGCCATCGATCTTTCCCTGATCCCCGACGAAGCGGAGCTCTGCCGTGATCGAGCTGCAAGACATCGCCTATGTGCGCTCGGGTACCGCCGACATGACCACCGCCGTCGACTTCGCGGTCGACGTGGTCGGCTTGGAACTGGTCGACCAAAGCAACGGGCATGCGTATCTACGAGCCGACAGCCGCCATCACTGTCTCGCGTTCGTCGAAGGCGAGTCCGGCGTCCTGTCCACCGCGTTCACCCTCGTCGACGAGGACGCGTTAGCCGCAGCGGAATCGGAACTCGAAGCCGCGGGCGTCAAGGTCAGCCGAGGCGACCCGGCCGGTGCGGCGGCCCGGCACGTGCGGGACTACCTGGCCTTCGAGGACCCGTTCGGCAACGTGGTCGACCTGGTCGTCGACCAGACCCAGCTGTCTCGTCCGGTTCGTTTCGGCAGGACCGCGGGCATCACCGAGTTCGGCCACCTCTGTGTGGACGCGCCGGATGTGCGTGCGGCGTACAAGTTCTGGTCGACGCTGTTCAACGCGAAGGTCTCGGACTGGATCGGCGAGCTGGCGTGCCTGATGCGGATCGACCCGGTGCACCACAAGCTCGCCGTGTTCAAGGGCGACGGGCCGGGCCTGTGCCACATGAACTTCCAGGTCTCCTCGATCGACGACGTGATGCGCAGCTGGCACTTCCTGACCGAGCGCGGCGTCGAGATCGAGATGGGGCCAGGCCGTCACCCACAGTCCACCGCGATCTTCTTGTACTTCAAGGGTCCCGAGGGCCTGACGTACGAATACTCGTATGGAGTCCGGAACATCACCGACCCGAACTGGCAGCCGCGGTATTTCGACCCGGCCGAGCCGGACGCGATCGACATGTGGTGCGGGACGACCAAGCGCCCGGGTACCATGACGCAGATCCCGGTCAGCGTCGAGGCGCGGGCACACGGACTGTGAACCGCCCCAGTGTCAACCGTACAAACAGCACACACAGAAAGTGGCGGTATGACTGTCGAAGAGGCTGCCCGGCTTCTGCTCGCGCGTGAGGACGAGAAGACTGACGGCCCACCGTTGACCGACGAGTGGTCCGATTTGGACCTGGAGACGGCGTATCGGATCCAGGACGAGACCCTACGGCTGCGGCTGGCTCGCGGCGAGACGCTGATCGGCGTCAAGCTGGGGCTGACCTCGCGGGCCAAGCAGCAGCGGATGAACGTGGCCAGCCCGCTCACCGCGTGGCTCACCGACGCCATGGTCCTGCCCGCGGGCGTTCCGGTGCCGATGGACAGGCTGATCCACCCGCGTGCCGAGCCGGAGATCGTTGTCACCCTCGGCCGTGACCTCGAAGGACCTGGCGTCACGGCGGCGACGGCACTGGGCGCGGTCGAGCACGTGTTCGCCGGCATCGAGATCATCGACAGCCGGTACGCGGACTTCCGGTTCACGCTGCCCGATGTCGTGGCGGACAACGCCTCCTCTGGCGCGTTCGTGACGGGCCCGGTCGCGCGGGGTGTGGAGGGGTTCGACCTGTCGCTGGAGGCCTGTTCACTGGAGGTCGACGGCACCGTCGTGGGCACCGCGACCGGCGCGGCCGTGCAGGGGCACCCGGCGGAGGCCATCGCCCTTGCCGCCAACGACCTCGGCCGTCGTGGCCGACGGTTGCGGGCCGGTTGGATCGTGTTGACTGGCGGGATGATGGACGCCGTGGCGGTGGTCAAGGATTCGACCGTGTCGGCGTCGTTCAGTTCGCTTGGCCGTGTCGTGGTGGGAGGCTGACTTGCCGCTCGTACAGATTTCCGTTGCCGAGGGCCGTGATCCGGAAACGCTGCGGGCATGCCTGCAGGCCGTGCACAACGCGGTACGGGAGAGCCTTGGCGTGCGTGACGAGAGCATCCGGGTGTTGCTGACCGAGGTTTCGCCGTCGCTGTGGAGCTCCGGCGGGGTGACTTTGGCGGAACGCTAGGCTCTGGATCATGCTCAGGGGGCGCGTGGCTTTGGTGACCGGTGTCAGTCGTCGTGCCGGGATTGGTTACGCCATCGCGCAACGACTCGCCGATCAGGGTGCGGAGTTGTTCGTGCATCACTATGCGCCCCATGACAGCGAGCAGCCGTGGGGCGCCGACTCGTCATTGCCGTTGGCCAGCTTGCCGAACGCGTCCGTCGACCTCGCGGATCCTGCTGGGCCGCAGCGTTTGATGGACGCCGCGATCGCCGCGTACGGGCACGTCGACATCCTCGTGTGCAACCACGCGCTGAGCGGTTCCGACGGTTCGCTCGGCGAGTTGGACGCGGCCATGCTCGACAAGCACTATGCCGTCAACACGCGGTCGACCATCCTGCTCACACAGGCTTTCGCCGCGCAGCACGACGGCCGCCCAGGCGGACGCGTCGTTTTCATGACCTCCGGCCAGGATCTCGGCCCGATGCGGAACGAAGTCGCGTACGCCGCGGCGAAGGGCGCGCTCGCGTCGATCAGCCGCACCTTGGCCGACCACCTCGCTGACCAGCGGATCACGCTCAACACCGTGAACCCGGGCCCGGTCGACACCGGCTGGGCCTCGCCGGAGCTCCTCGAATCGATCAGGCCCCAGTTCCCGCAGGGCCGGTGGGGGACGCCGGACGACGCCGCGCGCCTGATCGCGTTCCTCGTCAGCGACGACGCGGCGTGGATCACCGGCCAGGTGATCAACTCCGACGGCGGAGTCCGCCCGGCCTAGTCGATATGCTGGCCAGGTGACGGATCTGGTCGAGCGTGCACAGTGGATAGCCGAGACGGTGTTGCTGCCGGACGCGGCGGAAGTCGACGCCCGCGGCGCGATTCCGCCGAGTCATTTCCGTGTGCTGGCTCGTGAAGGCTTTTACGGCATCGCCGCGCCTGACGCCGGACTGGATTTCGAGACGATCGTCTCGGTGATCGAGACGCTGGCCGGAGGCTGCCTGGCGACGACGTTCACCTGGCTCCAGCATCACGTGGCGGTCATTGGCCTTGCCAACACGACCAACGAGTCGCTGCGGTCGCAGTACTACGCCGACCTGGTCGCGGGGACGCAAACCAGTGGTGTGGCGTCGGCTGGTGCCTTGGCCGATCCGCCTCGGCTGCGGGCTTCCCGAACCGAGGGCGGCTGGATCTTCGACGGCGACGCGCCTTTCGTGAGCGGCTGGGGAATCGTCGACGTCCTGCAGATCACCGGAAACGCGGGGAAGACCGTCGTCAATGCGTTGGTGGACGCCAAGAACATCCCGTCGACCCGGTATGACCTGGTGGCATTGGACGCGACGGCGACCGTGCGGTTGACGTTCGACAAGGTGTTCGTGCCGGACTCCCGGATCATCTCGGAAGTCCCGGCCGAACAGTTCCTGGGAGTGCAGCACTTGGGCTCCCGGTTGAGCGGCGCGATGCCGACCGGCCTGGCCGTGCGGTGCGCCCGCATCCTCGAATCACACGGCCGCACCGAAATGGCCGAATCCATTGCCGCCCAGGCCGCCGAGGTTCGGTCTACATTGGACGCTGCGTTGGCCGACCCGCAGGCGATGTTCGCCGCCCGTGCGGCTGCGGCAAATCTCGCCTACCGTGCGGCCGGAGCCGTCTTCGTCGCCGAGGGCGCAGGTTCCGTGATCTCCGGCAGCCACGGTGAACGCCTTGTCAGGCAAGCACTTTTCACCCTGGTGACCGGAAGCCGCGCGCCCATGAAGGACGCACTACTGGACGTTCTGACGTCCTAGCCTCAATGTGTTCCGCAGTTGGACTCGAACGATAAGGTGCGCGTTATGACTGGGGACGCGATCGCACGAGCGGTACTGGACGAGAATTCATACATGACGCTGGCCACCGCGGACGAGTCCGGAGTACCGTGGGCCTCGCCGGTGTGGTTCGCGACCGAGAACTACCGCGAGCTCTACTGGCTGTCCTCGCCCACGACACGCCATTCCAAGAACCTCGCGGTACGCCCGAAGCTGTCCATCGTCGTGTTCGACTCCACCGTCGTACCGGGGGCAGCGCAGGCGGTGTACATGACGGGCACCGCCGCCCAGGTGCCCGAGAATGACCTGGAGCCGGCTCTGAGCGTGTACTCCGGCGTGTCGGTGCGCAGTGGCCTCAAGGAATTCGGCATCGACAGCGTCACGGGCGCTGCCCGTCTTCGCTTGTACCGCGCGACCGTTACGGAGCACTACATCCTCGATCCGGACGCCACGATCGACGTCCGGATCGAGGTCTCGCCTTAGCTCTTGCCTGCCTCGCCTTCGCGACATATCGCCGATGCGGTGCATACCAGTGATTCCCATCACCTTTGTGGGAAAATCAATACTTCCGTCGGTCCGTGATGTCACAAATCGGCCTGCTGTCTTGTCCTAGTCAATGACTGGC
Organism: Rhodococcus rhodnii; assembly: GCA_000720375.1. Lineage (GTDB taxonomy): Bacteria > Actinomycetota > Actinomycetes > Mycobacteriales > Pseudonocardiaceae > Kibdelosporangium. Next base: position 268,263 of record JOAA01000012.1, read on the forward strand.
TCCCAGAGGACGGAGGGACAGCGCCATGAAGATGTTGGCGCACGAGGCGAAGGTGCGGCGATGACTGACCACCAGATCGCGACATCGGTCCTGGTGATCGGCAGCGGTGGTGCCGGTCTGCGAGCCGCCGTCGAACTGGCCGAGCGCGGTGTGGACGTCCGCGTGGTCGGCAAGCGACCGAAATCCGACGCGCACACCACACTGGCCGCGGGTGGAATCAACGCCGCACTGGCCACAATGGACTCGGCGGACACGTGGCAGCAGCACGCCGCCGACACCATCAAAGAGAGCTATCTGCTCGCGAATCCAGACACAGTACGGATTGTCGCCGAGAACGCCCCGCGTGGTATCGCCGATTTGGAGCGTTGGGGAATGCCCTTCGCGCGCGAGGCCGACGGCCGGATCTCGCAACGGTTCTTCGGTGCGCACACCTACCGGCGCACGTCGTTCGCCGGTGACTACACCGGACTGGAAATCCAGCGGACACTCGTGAACCGGGCGACCCAACTGGACATACCCGTGCACGATACCTGTTACATCACTCAGATCCTGGTGCGTGACAATGTCGTCTTCGGTGCATACGGCTTCGATCTGGAAAACGGCACGCGGTACGTGTTCCACGCCGACGTGGTGATTCTCGCCGCCGGTGGGCACACGCGGATCTGGCGGCGGACGTCCTCGCGGCGTGACGAGAACACAGGCGACTCGTTCCGGCTGGCCGTGCTGGCCGGCGGTCGCATCCGTGACCCCGAACTCGTGCAGTTTCACCCGTCCGGCCTGATCGCACCGGAGAACGCGGCTGGCACGTTGGTGTCCGAAGCGGCCCGGGGTGAAGGCGGGATCCTGCGTAACGCCTCGGGCGAACGGTTCATGGCGAACTACGATCCGGCGCGCATGGAACTGTCCACACGCGACAGAGTCGCGCTGGCCGCGTACACCGAGATCAAAGAAGGGCGCGGGACGCCCGATGGCGGTGTGTGGCTGGACGTGTCGCACCTGCCGCGTGAGACGATCATGCGACGGCTGCCGCGGGTCTATCAGACGCTGCTCGAGTTGCAGATGCGCGATATCACCCGTGAGCCAATGGAAGTCGCACCGACCGCGCACTACTCGATGGGCGGAGTGTGGGTACGGCCGGAGGACCACTCGACCGGGGTCGACGGCCTGTACGCGATCGGCGAGGCATCCAGCGGACTGCACGGCGCGAACCGGCTCGGCGGCAACTCCCTGATCGAGCTGCTCGTCTACGGCAGGATCGTCGGCGAGACCGCGGCCCGGTACTCGGCGGAGTTGACCGCCCAGCGCCGATCGCGGATCGCGCTCGCGGAAGCCCGCGCGGAGGTGGATGAACTGGTTGCCGCGGACGGCACTGAGAACGTTCGTGCGCTGCAACGGGCACTGCGCAACACGATGACCGCGTACGCCGGAGTCGTCCGGGACGAGGCGGGCCTGCGCAAAGGACTGGCCGAACTCGACGAGATCGAGGAGCGGATGACCAACGTCGGCGTGCACCCGGACCTCGCGGGGTTCCAGGACCTGGCGCACGCCTTCGACTTGAAGGCGTCGGCACTCGCCGCTCGGGCCACGTTGGAGGCTGCGCTGGAACGCCGGGAGACCAGGGGTTGCCACAACCGTTCGGATTACCCCGATGTCGATCCGGAGTTGCAGGTGAACCTGGTGTGGTCCGGTCCTGGTCGGATCGAACGGGAAAAGATCCCGCCGGTGCAGGCCGAGATCGCCGCGCTGATGAAGGAAGTGTCCACGGTCGGCAAACTCGTCGAGTAAACGCCTGCAGGGCGGGCTCGTTGCCCGCCCTGCAAGGGGTTTCAGACTAGATCGGTGTATTGGCGAACCCGTGCTGGGCGATCCCCGACAGCAACTGCTGATACGCCGCCGCGCCGGCGGTCGGGTCCCCGGACACGCCCAGTGCGGACTTCATCGAGTTGTACGCGGACTGCGTCAACGGACCCCAGTCACCGTCGACCGTGAGACCTGCGTTGCGGAAGTTGTTGCACGCGGCCTGAATGAACTTCGTGTCGCTCTGCGAACCGGTGAGCAGCCGGATCGGCAGACCGCCGAAGTCGGCATGGATGTGGTCGGCGTGGTCGGCGTTGTACCAGCCGTCCAGCACGTACCGGAACCTGCGGCGAGTAACGGCGTCGAGCCCCAGATAACGCCTGCGCAGCGCGATATTCGTGGACGCGTGGTGCCGGTCGAGTGGCGTGCAGACAGTCCCGCTGCTCCACTGGATGTGGTCGATGTCCGCGGCCGTACCCGCACCGTGTTCGCCCGGCTTGTTCACGTAGAACCCGGCGGACACGACATAGGTGATGCTGCCGTACGCGCTGGCCAGTGACCGCAGATCGCGGATCCACAGCACCAGGCGGTCGTAGAACTCCTGTGTGCACTGCCAGTTGCGGGGCGTCGTGTTCGGCCGGTTCGATCGCCAGTAGTAGACGGGTGTGCCGTCGATGTTGCTGAATGTGATCATCGCTCAGATCCCTGCCGTCACGAGGCGGCCGTCGACAAGCCAGTAGGACAGCGGACCGCGTCTGGTCCACACCGCGCCCACGACGTGCGCGTTCTCCGGCACTGCCACCGGTTGACGGCCGGCGCCGACGGTGCCTGTGATCGCTGCGGACCCACCGATCGCGTTGGCCACCCACCGGATGCCGCCGTTGCCTTCCAACAGGATTCCTTGCACGGCCGTGTCTTCCAGCTGACCTCGATCGACCGCGCTCCACGTCGATCCGTCGGGGGAGCGGTACAGCGTCGTGCCGTCCTGGGTGATCGCCGCCGCGACCCAGCCGGATCGGTTGCCGGACAGGGTGGTTATGGCGTGTTCGGCGGTCTGTTCCAGTCCGGTGACCGGGATCTCGGTCCATCCGTTCGGTACCCGGCGTGCGGCGATTGTCCGCGCGGGGGCACGTTCCTCCGTGAGCCCGGAGCCCAGGGCCATCGCCGTGCCCGGGCCGAACCCGACACCGGTGAATTCGGTGTTCGTGCCGGTGAGGCGCATGACCTCGTGCCAGGCCACGCCGTCAGCGGACTGCCAGATCGTGGCTTCCGTGAACGGCGGCGCCGGGCGTGAACCCACTGCCAGGACGCCACGGGCATCAGCAGCCACGTCCAGGACGTTGGCGCCCTCAAGCCCTGTTGTGGGATGGGTTGTGCCGTCTTCGTCGACCAGCACCCAACTGGTGCCGAGCAGGCATAACGCTTTCGCCGACTGGCCGAGTTCGGCCACGCCGGCGGCTTTGGTCAGTATCGGCTGGGCAGTGGCCGTAGTGCCGACCGCGGAAGCCGCGGCGACAAGCCCCAGTACGAAGGTCCGTCTGCCGATGTCGCAGGCCATCGATTCTCCGTTCGGTAGTGACAACCTTGCAGGGATGGTTGGTTTTTCTTTTACCGAATCGGTTGGAAGTGTACGGGCCACGTGGACATGCCGGATACGGCCGTTCTGTCTAAAGTCCTTTCAGGAACCTGCATCCGGCTACGCGGGAATGTCCCTTGTGTAAGAGAGGTCGTGCCCGGTACGCGCCCAGATCACGTCAGCGCAGTCGAGGCCCTCGGCGGACAGTTGCCGTTTGACCACCTTGAACGTCGCGGTGCGCGGCAGTTCCCGGACCAGCCGGACGTACCTGGGCACCTGCTTGGGGCCCAGATCGGGCTGTTCGGCCAGGAAACGGCCGAAATCGGCGGGCTCGAGCGTGTCGGTGACGATCGCGGCCATCACCTGGTCCCCGGTGACCGGATCGGGCACGGCGTAGACCGCGACCTCGCTGATCGCCGGGTGCCGCAACAGGATCCGCTCGATCGGAGCCGTGCCCAGGTTCTCCCCGTCGACGCGAAGCCAGTCGCCAAGGCGTCCGACGAAGTAGCAGAACCCTTGCGCGTCGGCATAGGCGAGATCGCCGGTGTGGTACTTGCCGTCGCGCAGCCGATCCGCGTCAGCCTCAGGATCGCGGTAGTACCCGGCGAACCAGCCCGCGCCCGCGGTGTTGACCAACTCGCCGATCGCTTCCTCGGCGTTGACCAGGCGGCCTTCGGGGTCGAGCTCGGCAGGCGGACATGGCCGCCCGGTTTCGGGATGCAGAATGGCCACGTCCGGCGTGGGCTTGCCGAGCGAACCGGCTGGGGTGTCGTCGGTGCGGGCGAAACCCACTCCGCCTTCGGTCGACCCGAACGCGTCAATGACCTTGCAGCCGAAACGTTCCGCGAACGTGGTCAGGTCGGCGCTGGCGCCTTCGTTGCCGTAGACGATACGCAGGGGATTGTCGGAGTCGTCTGGCGCCGGGGGTGTAGCGACCACATAGGACAGTGGTTTGCCCACGTAATTGGCGTAGGTCACGCCGAACTTCCGGACGTCAGGCAGGAAGCCGGACGCGGAGAACCTGCGTCGCAAGGCGACGTTCGCGCCCGCGGCAAGCCCGACCGCCCAGCCGGCCATGATGGCGTTTGAGTGGAACATCGGCATGGAGACGTAAACCGTGTCGTCGGCGGACAGCCTGAAACGTTCGGCGAGCATCCGGCCGGGGAAGGCGACTTTGCCGTGCGTACAGCGCACGGCCTTCGGGTCACCGCTGGTCCCGGACGTGAAGATCAGCATGAGCAGGTCTTCCGACGTTGCCGCGACCGGATCGACCGGCGCGCCCATGTGCAGCGAGTCCAGGTCTCGAACGTCCACACCGAGGCCGTCCAGCAGCGGCCGGTACTTCGGCTCGGCGAGGACGAACTGGCAGTCCGCGAGCCGGACGTCGCGGGCGAGCGCCTCACCTCGCCGAGTGGGGTTCAACCCGACAAGCACAGCGCCGGAGAACGCGCAGGCGCCGAGCAGGAACGAGAAGGCGGGCACGTTGTCGGCCAGAATGCCGACGTGCGGAGGGACGTCCCAACGCAACTGCGCCCTGAGCGTGCCCGCGTAGCGCGCCGACGCCTGGACATGCTCAGCCCAGGAATACGTTTCGTCTTCGAATCTCAGGCCTTGGCGGTGATCCTCGGCGCGGGCCAGCAGCAGTTCGGTGACCGTCGGGACGTCCATCCACGCACCTCCACACCCCGGAATTAGAACACGTTCTATTCTTACCCCGGGTGTCAGGTATGCGCGAGGCCTAGGCCGGGACGGGGTTGGTCGCGGAGAGGTAGCCGCCAACGGAGACGTAGAAGTAGCTGCCGGTCGACGAGCGGCTGACCGTGCGTTGGGCCGTGGTGCCACATCCGGTGGACGCCAACGACAGCCCACTGGCGGTTCTGACGGTCAGACCGGTGCTGTCGCATGCGCGGTCATAGGCGTACATCCTGACGTTGCCCGAGTCGATCAGAGTGATCCGGCCGAACGAGATGTAGTTTCCGGGACAGTTCGCGCCGCGGTACGCGTAGATCGTGCTGTAGGTCTCCATGACCTCCCGTTTGAAGCTGAACGGCCCGTTGTTGGTGCACGTCGCGGCTGTCGCGGGTGTCGCGACCGCCAGCATCGAGCCGGTGGCGGCGGCGGCCACCGCACCGGCGGTGAGTAACGACCTGAAGGAACGCATCATCGACCTCCTTTGCTTTCCATGAGCCCGGAAATCACCGCACGCCCAGGTTTGTTCAGCAAGGCCGATCGCTGGTGGACAAACAAAAACCGGCGACAGCGCCGAGGAGTTGCTTGGAGACTTTCGACGGCGGTATCAGCCTTCGCCGGTATCGGATGCCCAGTCGCGGGTGCGCCAGTCCGGGACCCCTTCGTCGAGCCACTGTTCGACGGCGCGTCGCCAATCGTCATCCGGATCGGCGTCGCGGACGTCCTCCCAGGTCATTTCGGCGGTTTCGTCGCTGATGAAGAGGTCGTCCAGGTAGGCGTCGAACGAATCCGCAACGACAGCAAGGACATCGTGTTCAGTCTTGCCTGTCCATTCCGGCAGCCCGTGCACGAACGCGATCAGCCGCCCGCCGTCCCGCGGATCGAGATCCAGGAACAACGTGTCGTTGCCACCATCGCGAGCGATCGGAAGCAACCGTTTCATCGAAATGTGTTCGCCCAGCGACCGCTCCTGTTGCCGTTGATACGCGCCGAGGAGCGTGCCGTAGCCGTACTCGCCCTGCTCGTTGCGGCCAATGTGGAGGAGTTCGGTGAAACCGATGATCTCGCCGTCATCGTTGGGAGGAACACGGATGTCGTACATCAAGCTGCCGCCGTTGGCCTCTTCGATGAAGGCACGATAAGCGCTCGGCAGGCGGCCGCCGATCGCATTTTCGAGCGCATCGAGTTCGTCCGGCTCGACAGTCGCGAACGGGCCGAAGATCAGTCGTCCTCGGTAGCGACGGAGCAATTCGTCATCCACCGCGCGATCGTCTCATGGGCAGTCCATCCAGAACGCGCGATAGCTGTAACGCGTCCGCACGTGGTCGTAGATCTGGCGCAGCCAAGGCTGGCGGACGGCGGGCAGCCGGGCGAGCGTGCGAAGGAATATCTTCGGGTCGGGGGAGAACAGATGCCGTGGACGTGGGGGAAGCGGGTCGTCGCCACGGATGACGTCGTCGGAAAGGCGGCCCGTGACCGGAAAAGGTGGTCGTACGCGGTAGAAGGCAAGCTGCGCCCACACTTTGGCGGCAAGCGGCACGACTTCCGCGGCACCGGGTGGCTGCCACGCCTCGCCTGTACGTGGATGTTGCGGAACCAGGGCGATATCGGCATCGGGCACAGGCAAGCCTGGTCCCGCCAAGGACATCGACTTCGATGGCGGCCCAGGCGGGAGCAACAGGTCGAGCGGGTGGCCGAACACATTCTCGGTGAGACCCTGGGGAAGGCCTATCGGTGAGCCTGCCGAGGCCGCGACCAGGTGGGCCAGCGCCGCTCCGGTGGCCGCCTCCCACCGCGGGTCCTGCCAGTCGGACAGGTCGATCGGTGGCGCCCCTCGCAATTCCTCCAACGCCCAGTCGACCGGCAGGCAGTGGGGGATATCGGTCGGAATACGGCGAACGGTGTCTGGCTCGAAGCACACTTCCTGCCACGTCGAGCAGTCGTCGAGGCGGGTCGCGACCAAGTGTCCACATTGCCTGCACGCGAGATTCGGGCCGTCTCTGCCGTCCACTCCGCGGCAGTACCCGTCGCATCGCTCGAAAACCAGCACCATGCCGTGGGTGTCACCAGGGGCGAGAATGATTCTGCCTGGCGCCCCGAAAGAAACGATCTCCACGGGTGCGAATATGCCCAGCGCCTCCGCTTCCGCCGGCTCGACCTTTTGCCACGGAGGTCCGTACGGTTCAGGGTCGACGGTGTACGTTCCGGGCTCCATGAGGACGGGAAGCAGTTGCTCCCAGACGGTCTGGCGACCATGGGCAGGAAACGCGACTTGCGACACAGGCGAAGTCAGAACTGCGCCGCAGTGCGCGCACGCGAACACATCCATGCTTCCTCCCCCTGAACACACGCATTATCCAGGCCGCGTGATCGACGGCCAACTCATTTGATCAACCGCCTGAAATGAGCTTCGCGAGCGTGGGAATCAACGCTGTGTAGCTTTCCGGGGTGAGGTGCAGGCCGTCGTCTTCCAGGTCGACCGAACCAGGGTTCAGGCAACACTGCACCGCGGTTCGCAGAACGTCCCGGTAGACGTCGAGATCACGGTTTCTGCGCGTGCCAAGGCCAGACCTGGGCACCTCCTGGATCCGGGGTGGCAGGAACGCCACCAGACGGGCACGGCTGAAGGCCGAGATCACCGTCTCGATGTTCGACGTGAACTGGTCGATCGGCACGTGCTTCCATGGCGCACAGTCGTTGGCGCCGAACGAAAGGACAACGACCGACCACTCCAGCGCGCCGAGCTTTGCTGCTCGGGCGGCCCCGTCCGAGCTGTCCCAACCGCCCGCGGCGCAGTTGTAGACGGTCGAGGACGGCCCGATTTCTCGCTCCAGATGCTGGATGTGCGGCTTGGTGAATCGGGCGAGCATGCTGTCGCCGAACAACGCCACGTCAGTCATCGCGGCCGCTTCCGGCCAAAGTGGACAGCGCCTTGCTGCCGAGGCTGCTTCGGATGTGCTCGCGCATCACCTTCGCGGCGAGTTCGCTGTCGCCCGCGATGACCGCGTCCAGCATCGCGCGGTGCTCTGCCGCTGTCTCGTCGCGCTCAGGCTGGTCGCGTTTCTGCCGTAGGCCGACGATTCGGTATCGGTCGGCTTTGTCCCAGAGTCCGTCGAGCGTCGCGATCAGCAGGTCGTTGTGTGAAGCGGCATAGATGGCGCGGTGGAACTCACGGTGCGCCACCAGATCCGCGACGTCTGGGTGATCGGGGAGTGGCCTGAGCTGGGCGAATGCGGTGCGCATCGTGGCGATGTCCGATTTGGAACGGCGTTCGGCGGCCAATGAGGTGGCAAGTGGATCCAGCGCACGCCGCATCTCCAGCAGGTCGCGTGCCTCTTCGGCCGACAGATCCGTTACGCGGGCATCCCGATGGGCGTCCAGTTCGACGAACCCCTCGGACTTGAGCCTGCGCAGCGCCTCGCGCAGGGGAGTGGTGCTGATGCCCAGGTCGCGGGCGAGCGTCGCCTGGTTGAGCACGGTGCCAGGGCCGTACTCGCTCGTCAGGATCTTGGTGCGGACCAGGGCGTACGCGAAGTCGCTCTTGGTCGCGTAGGTCTCCACCGGTACATCTTATAACCTGATGTCCAGACCTTGAGGAGCCGCCGTGAAATACCAGGTCACAAGGATCAACAGTCTTATAACCTCACGGATGCCCTATACGATCCGCGTCCTGCTCGAGAACCTGCTGCGCAACGACGCGCCGGACGAGCAGATCGACGCCGTGCTGGACTGGGGGAGCGAGCGCTCGTTCGCCACCGCGGTGGACATCCGTCCGTCCCGGATCTTCCTGCACGACACCAACGGTGTGCCCCTGCTGACCGACATCGCCGCGCTGCGCGACGCTGTCGAGCACCCGGACATGGTCAATCCGAAGATTCCGGCCGAGCTGGTGGTCGACCATTCGGTGATCGCGGACGAGTTCGGGACGCCGACCGCGTTCGAGCGCAACGTCGAAATCGAGTACGAGCGCAACGCGGAGCGCTACCGGTTCCTGCGCTGGGCCCAGGCGAAGCTACGCGGTTTCAAGGTTGTCCCTCCCGGCAAAGGGATCATGCACCAGGTCAACCTCGAGCACCTCGCACGAGTGGTGATGACCGACGGTGACGAGGCGTTCCCGGACCTCTGTCTCGGCACCGACTCACACACCACGATGGTGAACGGGATCGGCGTGTTGGGCTGGGGAATCGGTGGTATCGAGGCGGAAGCGGCCATGCTGGGCGAGCCGGTCACGATGCTGCTGCCACCCGTGGTCGGTTTCCGCCTGACGGGCGCGCTACCGCACGGCGCCACGGCGACCGACCTCGTGCTGACGATCACCGAACTGCTCCGAAAACACGGCGTGGTCGGCAAATTCGTGGAGTTCCACGGCGAAGGTGTGCGCAGGCTGCCGGTGCCGGATCGCGCGACGATCGCGAACATGACCCCGGAGTTCGGCTCGACGTGTGCGTACTTCCCGATCGACGAGCAGACGATCCGGTACCTCCGGTTCACCGGCCGGTCCGAAGAGCAGGTCACACTCGTCGAGGAATACGCCAAAGAACAAGGGTTGTGGCACCGGCCGGGGGAAACCGCGGACTACACCGAGACCGTCGAGCTCGACCTCGGCACCGTGCAGCCCTCGCTGGCCGGGCCGAACAGGCCACAGGACAGAATCGCGTTGACGGAGGCGGCGGCCGGGAATGCCGGCGTCGTCGGCATCGCGGCGATCACGTCGTGCACGAACACCTCGAACCCGGCAGTGATGATCACGGCCGGTTTGCTGGCGCGCAACGCCGTGCAGCGTGGCCTGACAAGCAAACCGTGGGTCAAAACGACGCTGTCGCCCGGCTCACGAGTGGTGACTGACTATCTGACCGCCGCGGGCCTGACACCAAGCTTGGAAAAGCTGGGGTTCTACCTCACCGGGTACGGCTGCATGACCTGCATCGGAGCGTCCGGCCCTCTGGTCGACGAGCTGCGGGGAAGCACGGTGGTCGCAGTGCTGTCAGGCAACAGGAACTTCGCCGGGCGGATCAACCCGGACATCCGGCTGAACTACCTGGCTTCACCGCCATTGGTCATCGCCTATGCCCTGGCAGGAACGATGGCGACGGACCTGACACGCGACCCGCTCGGTCACAGTCCTGATGGGACTCCGGTTTTCCTCAGCGACATATGGCCTGCACAGGATGAAGTCACCGCCGTCATGGAAATGATCACGCCGGGCATGTTCGAGGCGGCTTACCGGGACATCTTCACCGGCGACGCCCGCTGGGAGAACCTCGGAAGCCCTGGCGGCGATCGTTACGACTGGGATCCGGCGAGCACATACCTGCGTCGCCCACCTTTTTTCGACGAACCCGTTGGCCAGCAAGACATCAAAGACGCCAAGGTGCTGGCGATGCTCGGTGACTCGATCACCACCGACCACATCTCACCCGCGGGCGCGATTCCATCTGACTCCCCGGCCGGTCGATACCTTGCGGACCGTGGCGTGAAGCGGTTTGCCTTCAACACGTACGCCTCGCGGCGCGGCAACCACGAAGTGATGGTCCGAGGCGCGTTCGGAAACGTTCAGCTGCACGGGATCTACGAGACCGCGATGGCCTACCGAGACGCAGGCGTGCCCCTCGTTGTCCTCGGCGGTGCGCAGTACGGCACCGGTTCGTCCCGGGACTGGGCCGCCAAGGCAACCGCTCTGTTGGGCGTCCGGGCCGTGCTGGCCGGGTCGTTCGAGCGGATCCACCGGTCGAACCTGATCGGCATGGGTGTGTTGCCGCTGCAGTACCGCCCAGGCGAGAACGCCAGGTCGCTCGGCCTGACCGGGCACGAGGTGATCTCGATCGGTGAGCTGTCCACTATGGACAAGACGGTCACCGTGCGGGCGGACGAGCGGGAGTTCGACGTGATCGTCCGGCTCGACACCGCCAGGGAGTGGGACGTCTACCGGAGCGGCGGCATCCTGCGGTTGACGATGAGCCGTTACGGAGGGTCGCTGTAACGGTCCGGATATCGTGGTTCAGTCGTTACATCTTGAGCTAGCTCTGTAGCGTAGGTTACGGTCCTGTAGTTGGAACTACCGAAGACGGTTCACCTGTAACCATCCATACGAACAGGGGCGTCCCCACCGATGGCCAGTCTCAGGACGATCGAGATATCCGGAACGTCAGCGCTGGATCGCGGCACCCAGTACGGGCAGGCCGCGGCCGACCTGATCGCCCAGGCCATCGAGTACTACGCACGGGCCTTCGAGCATCAGAGCGGATTACCGTGGCACGAGGTGCTGGAGCGAGCCCGCCCGTGGCAGCGGCTGATCGCCGACGAGTTTCCCGAGCTCTTCGACGAGATGACCGGAATCGCCAGCGGCGCAGGCGTTTCCTTGACCGAGATCGTCACCCTGAACTGCCGGGGCGAGATCGTCTACGACCGCGGCTTCGGCCGCAGCGGCACCCCGGACGAAGTGGACGGTTGCACGTCCTTCTCACTGACCGGCTCGGCAGCGGGTGACGGACATGTGTACTGCGGCCAGAACTGGGATTGGCGCCACGAAACCCGCGGCACAGTCGTGATCGTGCGGATCGTCCAGCCGCCGAAACCGACCGTGGTCATGCAGGTCGAAGCCGGTCAGATCGGCAGGCACGGCGCCAACTCCGAAGGTCTCGCGCTCAACGCCAACGGGCTGGGTGGCCGGTTCGACGAGTCGGTCGGCGTGCCGCAGACGGTGATCCGCAGGCTGGTGCTCGACTCGCCGACCATCTCCGACGCGTTGCGGGTGCTGGTCAACACCAAGGCGCACATCGCAAGCAACGCGTTGCTCACTCATCGTGAGGGATACTCCATCGACCTGGAGACGACCCCCGGCCCGATCGGCTGGGAATACCCGTCCGACGGTCTGCTGGTGCACGGAAACCATTACCAGGCATTCGTTCCCCCGCAACTCGCGGCGACCCATCGGCCGATGTCCCCGGACTCGCTGCTACGCGTGCCCCGCGCCCGGCAGGGGCTCGCGGCCGCGGCCAAGGCGGAGAAGTCCGAGGACGTCCGATCCGCCGTGCACATCGCCATGTCCGACCACCTCGGATTCCCCGACTCGCTGTGCGAGCACCCCGACGACCGGATGCCCTCGGTCACCCGATGGTCCACATTGGTCTCCAGCTGTGTCGACCTGACCACGGGCGAGTACTACGTCGCGCCCGGCACGCCGTGCGAGCACCCCTACGAGCTCATGCCTTTCAACCTCTACGAGTAGGACACGTCATGCCCGGACATGGTTTACCACGCCGGCTCATCGCTTTGCCTTGTGCCGCCGTGGCTCTGCTCGCCGCGTGTGGCAACCCGCCGGCCTCGCCATCGGAAGCCAAGCAGAACGTCAAACTGATCGACTCGACACCGCCCGCGGCCGGCCCGCTGGCCCAGGCGACCTGGTTCATGGCCAAGGAGCCGTCCACTCTGGACCTGGACAACGACGGCGCAGGCGCCAACAGCGACCTGATCCTGTCGAACGTCTGCGAGCGGCTCGTCCAGCTGCAGCCCGACCTGACGATCAAACCTGGTCTGGCCGAGAAGTACGAGTGGACAACCCCGAACACCCTGACCTTTACCATTCGGTCCGGTGTGACGTTCCACAGTGGAGCGACGCTGACCGCTGACGACGTGGTGTGGAGCCTGCAGCGGCACGCGGCCGACGGCGCCAACGAGTCGGACGAGTTCACCGGCGTGACGTCGATCGCGAAGACCGCGGAGAACCAAGTCACGGTCACGCTCAAGCAACCCGACGCGGTCTTCTTGCAAGCCATGGCAGGGGACGGCGGCGTTGTGCTGGACCGCAAGGCAGTGGAGTCGCAGGGCGACGCCTACGGCACGCCGCGCGGCAAGGACGCGTGCTCAGGGCCGTTCAGTCTGCAGGCGTGGAACTCCGGCCAGAACATTGTGCTGGCCAAGTTCGACAAGTACTGGAACACCAGCAGGGCGGCGAAGACCAGCAAGATCACCTTCCGCTGGGCTGACGACGACGCGCTGGTGAACTCCCTGGTCACGGGGGCGGGCGACGGAACGTACCTGGAGAACATCTCCTCGGCGACCCGGCTGGCGACCGGCGGCACCACGACCGTCAGCCAAGGCCCGGACACTCGCGTCTGGAGCCTCATGGTCACCGAACGCGGTGCTCTCAGTGATGTCCGGCTGCGCAAGGCTTTGTCGCTCGCGATCGATCGTGAGGGCGTGTCCCGCGCCGCGCTCGCCGGGTTCGGCGCGCCAGCCAAGGAACCCGTCGGACCCGGTGCCTGGGGTTACGAGGCCAAGACCTTCCAGGCCGCGTACGACAAGCTCGGCGGATCACCGGACAAGCCGTCCGAACAGGACATCGAAGCGGCGAAGAAGCTTGTCGCGGAAGTGCCGGACCGCAAGCCGATCGTGGTGGCCAGCGACACCACGGACGGTCGTAGCGTGATCGCGAACGCACTGGTCGACGCGGCGAAGAAAATCGGTCTCGAAGCAAGCATCACGCAGATCCCTCCTCAGCAGTACGCCGATTACTACAGCAGCAAGGAACTTCGCGCGCAGGCCGACCTGTTCACCGACGACTACTTCATCTCCAAGAACGACCCCGTCGGGTTCTACAAGAACGGCTCGTCCAAATCGACTGTCCAATGGGTACTGAAGGACCCGCGGTACGACGAGCTGATCGGCAAAGCCCGCGCGGCACTGGACGACACCGAACGAGCCAAGCTCTCGATCGAGCTCGCCAACCGCTGGGCCGACGCCATGCCATGGATATCAGTGGTGCAGAGCCCGTCCACAGTGGTCTTGGGCAACAAGGTGACCGGCGTGCCGGCCTCGGGCTGCTACCGCTACTACCCGTGGGCCGCCGATCTCGGGGCCAAGGGGGCGTAGATGGTCACGGTGCTCCTGCGGCGGTTCGGTGGCCTGGTGCTCACCCTCGTCATCAGTTCGTTCGTGATCTTCGCGGGCATGTATGCCGCACCGGGCGACCCGGTGACGTTCCTGATCGGCAACCCCGAGAACCTCACCCCGGACAGGATCGCCGCGGTGCGCGCCGAATACCACCTCGACCAGCCGTTCCTGGCGCAGTACGCGCTCTGGGCCACGGGCGTACTGCGCGGCGACCTCGGCACGTCGATGTTCTACCAGCAGCCGGTGTCCGACCTGCTGTCGTCGCGGCTGCCGATGACGCTCACGTTGGTGGCGATGGCTTCGGTGCTGTTCATCCTGATCGGCGTCGGGTTCGGCGTGCTTTCCGCGCTGCGCAGGGGAACCGCGGTCGACTCGGCGGTCACCGGCTTCACCACGTTCATCAACTCCGTGCCGAACTTCGTGATCGGCTTGGTGCTCGTGGCGATATTCGCGGTGCAGCTGCGCTGGTTCCCGGTGGCAGGCGACGGCGAGGGCTTCGCCGATCGGCTGTACCACTTGACGCTGCCCGCGATCTCGCTCGCCCTCGGGTCGATCGCGCTGATCAGCCGGGTCACCAGGCAGACCATGGTCGAACAGCAAAGCCTCGACCACGTCGAGGCAGCACGCAGTTACGGCCTGAGCACCCGTCAAATCGTGCTACGACACGTGCTCCGCAACTCACTGGGGCCAGTCGTGACCATGTGCGGTCTGGTGGTCGCTGGAATGCTCGCCGGAACCGTGGTGATCGAGAGCGTGTTCGGGCTCAACGGCCTCGGTGGCCTGCTGGTCGAGGCGATCAACACGCACGATTTCCCGGTGGTGCAGGCGATCCTGCTCTACATGGTGATCGGCTACATGGTCGTCACGATCCTGGTCGACCTGGCCTATCCGCTGCTGGACCCCCGCTCGCTGGCGAGGAGTGACCGATCGTGATCATTCAGGCCGTCGCGCCCATCCGTAAGACCAAGCCCTGGGTGTTCTACATCTGCCTCGGCATTCTGGGCATCGCGGTCGCCGCGGCGATCTTCGCCGACTGGGTGGCGCCGTATGACCCGTCGGCCACGGATTTCTCGGCGTTGTACCAGCAACCGACCGCCGAGCACTGGTTCGGCACCGACCAACTCGGCCGTGACCTGCTGTCCCGGGTGATCCACGGCGCCAGGCCCAGCCTGCTCGGGGCGATCGCGTTGCTGGCCTTCGCCACGGCAGTCGGTGTGCTCATCGGCATTGTCGCCGCGTGGCGCCGTGGCTGGGTCGACACCGTGCTGGCCCGGCTGACCGACGTCATGTTCGCGTTCCCTGGCCTGCTGTTCGTGGTGCTGGTGATCGCGGTGTTCGACCGTGGCCCGGCGACCGCGGTGATCGGCATGGGGCTGGCGTTCGCGCCCGTGATCGCCAAGTTCACCAGGGCCATTGCGCTGGAAGAGCTGTCGCGGCCTTACGTGGACGCATACCGGCTGCAGGGCGTGGGTCCGATTCCGTTGTGCACCCGGTATGTGCTGCCGAATCTGATGCCTACGTTGCTCGGCTACCTGGTGGTGCTCTTCGGCGAAGGGCTGCTCAGCTTGGCGGCGTTGAACTTCCTCGGCTTCGGTGCGCAACCGCCCAGCTCGGAATGGGGACTGATGGTCCAGGAGGGACGCTCCGGCGTGATCCAGGGATTCGTCGGGCCGGCACTCATCCCAGGACTGGCCATCGCGATCGTCGTGGTGGCGACCAACGTCGTCGGGGTCAGGCTGTCGGACAAGCTCGCGGTGAGGACGTGACACATGCTGCTGTCCATTGCGGACCTGAACTTGTCCGTCGGGGAACACCAGATCCTACGCGGTGTTTCGATCGAGGTCGCCGAAGGTGAGACGGTCGGCCTGGTCGGCGAATCCGGATCGGGCAAGTCGACCACCGCTCGGGCCGCGTTGCGGCTCGTGCCTGATGGCGCACGGATGTCCGGTGGTGTCACGGTTTGCGGCCAGGACGCGACCGATCCCATTGTGGTTCGCGAAGTCCGGCGGACCATGGCCGCGATGATCTTCCAGGAGCCTCGGTCGGTACTCAACCCGGTGCGGCGGATCGGCGATTCGGCTGCCGAACGGCTCGTACACGTGCACAGGATGAACAAGGCGGCGGCCCGGGAGCGGGTCGCCGAGCTGTTCGTCGAGGTCGGGTTGAAGGACACCAAGCGCTTGTTGCGGTGCTATCCGCACCAGCTGTCCGGCGGAATGCTGCAACGGGTGGTGATCGCGGCCGCGCTGAGCATCACCCCGCGACTTCTCCTGGCCGACGAGGCCACCTCGGCTCTCGACGTGACGACCCAGGCAGAGGTTCTTGCGTTGCTGCGCAGGTTGCAGCGGGAACGCGAGATGGGCGTCTTGTTCATCACCCACGACTTGCACTTGGCGGCCGCGTACTGCGACCGGGTCTACGTGATGAAGGAAGGTTCCATTGTGGACCACCAGAAAGGCAGCGCGATCTTCGTCAACCCAGCCCATCCGTACACCAAGGCGCTGGCGGACGCGGTGCCGCTGCTCCCGGATCGCGACACCTCGGAGATACGATCATGACTGCCGTCATCAGCGCGTCCGGGTTGGTCAAAGCCTTCGGTGCGACACGACATTCCCGGGGAATTGTCGCAGTGGACAACGTGAGCTTCACCCTGGGCAGGGGAAAAGCCATCGGCCTGGTCGGCGAGTCCGGATCAGGCAAGAGCACGCTCGCGCGCATGCTCGTCGGGCTGACTCGCCCGGATGCCGGCACGATCGAGATCGAAGGCCGGGTCCGGCCATGGCGGGAACGCGGCCGGGCTGCTCGACTGCGGCGCGCCAAGGAAGTCCAGATGGTGTTCCAGGACCCGTACGGATCACTGGATCGGCGGCTGACTGTGGGTGCTGCACTGCGTGATTGCCTGCGCAGACATCACTCCGACGAGTCAGCTGTCGGTGATCTGATGGACCGTGTGGGATTGGCGTCACGGCTGCTGGAGTCCCGGCCGCATCAGCTCAGCGGCGGGCAACGGCAGCGGGTCGCGATCGCCAAGGCACTCGCGGTGAACCCGTCGGTACTTGTCCTCGACGAAGCCACATCGGCGCTCGACGTGTCCGTACAGGCGCAGATCCTGGCCTTGCTGAACGAGATCCGGGTGACGACCGGCGTCAGCCTGATCTTCGTTTCGCACGACCTCGCGGTCGTCGGCGAAGTCACCGACACCATCCTCGTGATGTACCTGGGAAATGCCGTCGAACAGGGCGAAACCGCAGATGTCCTGCGCAGCCCTCAACATCCTTACACCGAAATGCTGCTGTCGTCAGCCCCAGGGCCTGACTGGCATCCTGAACGAGTCGCCGAACTACGCGCGGCGTTCACGGGCGAGCACGAGCGAGTGGGAGGCTGACATGACCAGCATGCTCTACACGCACGGTTCCACGCCGCTCTTCGCGTCCCAAGTGGACCAAAGGCTGCACTACTGCCTGCACGTACCGCGCGAGTTGCCGGATACTCCGGCCCCGCTCGTGGTGATCCAGCACGGCACCGGCCGGACAGCCCAGAAATATCGCACGGCGATGCGCGACTTCGCCGAGGAGCACAAGGTCGTGGTCCTCGCGCCGCTGTTTCCCGCCGGGCTGATCGATCCGGACGACGTGCACAACTTCAAGTTCATCGAGTACCGCGGCATTCGCTTCGATCTGATGCTGCTGGCGATCGTCGACGAGGTCGCCGCCCGGTATCCGGTCGCCGCCGATCGGTTCTACCTGCACGGTTTCTCCGGCGGTGGCCAGTTCACGCACCGGTTTCTGTTCCTGCACCCGCACCGGCTGGCCGCGGCGTCGATCGGCGCGCCCGGCCGGATCACCCAACTCGACGACTCGCTGCCGTGGTGGTTGGGCACCAAGGGTTTCGAGGAGCGGTTCGGGCGGTCCATCGATCTTGCCGCGGTTCGGCGCGTGCCTGTGCACATGGTGGTCGGCAGCGAGGACACCGACACGTTCGAGATCAACAACCCGGGCGAGTCGAACTGGATGAACGGCTGCGAGAAGACCGGCCGTACCCGCGTCGAACGGCTGGACACCCTGCGGCGCAACTTCGAGTCGAACGGCATCACGGTAACCTTCGACGTGGTCGATGGCGTCGGGCACAGCGGATCGGCCGTGCTGCCTGCCGTACAGAAGTTCTTCGGCTCGCTCATCGGGAGGTAGCACCCGTTGTCCTATCGTGTCGCGGTGATCAGGGGCGATGGCATCGGCCCCGAACTGGTGGAGTCCGCGTTGGCCGTGCTCGACGCCGCGGTGGATTTCCCGATCGAGTTGATCGAGGTGAGCGGCGGCGCCGGGGCGTACCTGGAGCAGGGGACGGCCATGTCCTCGGCCGGGCTCGAGGTGATCCGGGCGGCTGACGCGACCCTCAAAGGCCCGGTCGGGCTGCCCGACGTGCGACTGCCGGACGGCACCGAGGCCGGATTGCTCGGGGGCGTTCTGCGTAACGGCTTGGATCTCTATGCCAATGTCCGGCCGATCACGCTGTTGCCTGGCGTGCGATCGGCACTGCGGGTCGAGGATGGCATCGACTACGTGATCGTCCGGGAGAACACTGAAGGCTTGTACGCCTCGCGTGGCAAGGGCGTCGGCAATTCCCAGGCAATGGCGGACACTCTGCTCGTCACTCGGGCTGGGTGCGAGCGTATCGCGCGGTACGCCTTCGAGTTGGCGTCCAAACGGCAGGGCGCGCCGTCAGATGGCGTGCGTCGAGTGACCTGTGTGGACAAAGCGAACGTGTTGCGCAGCATGTACTTCTTCCGCAGCGTCTTTCTCGAAGTGGCCGCCGAGTACCCGGACATCGAGGCCGAATGCATCTATGTGGACGCTGCGGCACAGGCCTTGGTGATGTCGCCACTGCACTTCGACGTGATCGTCACCGAGAGCATGTTCGGTGACATCCTCAGCGACCTTGGCGGCGGCACGATCGGGGGAGTGGCGCTGTGCCCTGGCGGCAACATCGGCACCTCGCAGGCGTATTTCGAGCCGATCCACGGCAGTGCGCCGAGCATCGCGGGCCAAGATAAGGCGAACCCGCTCAGCCAGATCCTCGCGACCGCGATGATGTTCGACTATCTCGGTGAACAGCCGACTGGCGACCGTATTCGCGGAGCGGTGCGGGAGGCTCTGCGCAATGGTTCCGTGCGGTTGAATCCGGATGGGACAGCGACTTCCGGGACCAAGTCGGTGACCAAAGCGGTGATCGACGCGTTGGCGTGATCACCACAGCGACCTTCGAGGAGTTTCCGTGGGACAGACCCCGCAACCGCCGAGCCTGCTGATCCGGCCGTCCGAAGTGGAGCAGGTCGACCGGGGTGCGGGCATCGTGACGTTGCCCATGGTCGGCAAGTGGAACTCGACACAGTCGTCCGTCACCACCGGGGTGACCAGCTTCGCGCCCGGTACAGGCATTCCACTGCATTCACACAATGTGGACGAATGCGTACTCGTGCTCGAAGGCGAGGCCACGGTCACGATCGGCGAGGACGAGTTCGATGTGGACGCTGGCGTCAACACATGGGTACCCGCCGGTGTCCCGCATCGCTTCGTGAACCGGGGCAACTCACTGATGCGGATCTTCTGGATCTACGGCGGCCTCCAGGTGACCAGGACGATCACCGCGACCGGGCAGACCTTCGAGCACCTGTCGGTACACGACCGTCAGTGACTGGCCGGTTTGGCCGACTTGGCCCGAAAACCGAGCTGCTCACGCAGGGCGGTCAGCTGATGCGACGCTTCGACCGTGCGCTCACGATCACTGGCCGCCACCGCCTGCGCGAGAGCGTCCGCGAGCACAATCGCGGTCAACGGCTCCGCAGTCATGCCCGTCGGCGTGTTCGGCGCGTACAACGCGACCGTGACGTCGTCGCCGATCTCATCGACCAGTTCGTCGCTGACCAGGATGCATTTCGCGCCGACTGTGCGGGCCCGTTCCAGCAGCACCTCGACCTCGGTCGGCAGCCGGCCGGGCACGAACACCACGACAACCTCACCGGACTCGATGTCGATCAGATCGTCGGCGAGCCGGAAACCCGTGGACTGAATGGATCGCGCATGCCGGTCCATCCGCCGCAGCTTCAACGCCAGATGCTCAGCGGCCACATAGGACGCACCCCACCCGTAGGTCCAAATTCGCCGTGCGTCGACCAACAACCGCACGGCAAGCTCGTAGGGCCCTGCGGACACCTTGCTCCGCAACAGTTCGATCCGGTCGACCGACTCGGTGACCACGTTGTTCCAGACCTTTTCCAGGTCGCCACCGGTCGACTCGACGCGTTGCCGCGCGCGCTCCTCCGGCGGGATGTGACTGGTGAACGGCGCGGCCACCATCCCCTTGAGCTCGGCGAGTCCGGAGTAGCCGAGCCCTTGCAGTGTGCGGATCACGGTGGCGTTGCTGGTCTTCGCCTCGGCGCCGAGCTCCTGAGCCGACATGTAGAGCAGTCGCTCCGGAGTGATCGCGGACAACGACCGGCACACTCCACGCACGGCCGGGGAGAAGTCGTCCCACCCTGCCCGGATACGCGCCCTCAGCTCGACCAACGCCGGGTTCCGTGTCGCATCCGTTACATCTTCCGCCACGTCTGTATCGTACAGTACAACGTTAGGCGGTGGCTGTGCTCACCTGAGCCGAGAGTGGCGTCGCGACGTCCTCCAACGAGCGGCGGGCGGCTTCGATGCCCAGTACCAGTTCGGCGATCCCGCCCAGGATCATTACCGCGGCGCCGAGCATGTAGCCGATCGCGACGTTGCCCGGATCACCGCTCTCCACCAGGTTGCCGAACAGGACCGGCCCGATGATCCCGCCGAGGCCCGTCCCGACGGCGTAGAACAGGGCGATGCACATCGCCCGGATCTCCATCGGGAAGATCTCCGACACGGTGAGATACGCCGCGCTCGCGCCGGACGAGGCGAAGAAGAAGATCACGGCCCAAGCACCGGCCAACGTCCACGCCGACAGCGCACCGGCGGAGAACATCC
Source organism: Rhodococcus rhodnii (assembly GCA_000720375.1). Lineage (GTDB taxonomy): Bacteria > Actinomycetota > Actinomycetes > Mycobacteriales > Pseudonocardiaceae > Kibdelosporangium. Next base: position 289,218 of record JOAA01000012.1, read on the forward strand.
ACGCCGTGGCGATCAGCAGCGCCCCGGATCCCAGGTAGCTGACGCTGATCATCGTTCGACGACCGATGCTGTCGAACAGCCGGCCGAGCACGAGCGGGCCGATCAAACTGCCCAGTGCCAACGGAATGAGGTACAACCCTGACTGCGCGCTCGGGACGCCGAAGAACGTCGCGAGCACGAGTGCGAACGTGAAATACACGGCGTTGTACAGGAAAGCCTGGCCGATGAAGAGCGCGAGTCCGAGCAGGGTCCGTCGTGGATAGGTGCGCAGGACGGTCCGTGCGATCTCACCGAATCCGGTGCTGGCCCGTTGCCGCACCCGCAGCGAGTCTTCGACCGGCGCGAGTGTGGTCCCGTTCTCCCGTTCGATCTCCTGCTCGATGGAGCCGACGAGTTCTTCGGCGGCGTCGTTGTGGCCGTGCGTGTACAGCCAACGGGGACTCTCCGGCAGGTGACGGCGGACAAGCAGGATCGCCAATCCGAGTACGGCGCCTAGTCCGAATGCGACTCGCCAGCCGACGTCGGCGGAGAACATCGCGGGGTCGAGCAACAGCAAGGTCAACGCGGCTCCGACGGCGGCGCCTCCCCAGTAGGAACCGTTGACGGCCAGCGACACTGTGGCACGCAGCCTGGCCGGGACGAGTTCGTCGATCGCCGAGTTGATCGCGGCGTACTCGCCACCGATTCCGGCACCGGTGAGGAATCGCATCAGCACGAAGAACCAGACGTCGAACGAGAACGCGGTGGCCGTGGTCGCCGCAAGGTACAGCCCGAGCGTCACCAGGAACAGCTTCTTACGGCCCAGCCGGTCAGTGAGATAGCCGAACAACAGCGAACCCACGACCGCGCCGGCCACGTACATCGACGCGGCGAGGCCGACCTCGGAATCCGAGAGCGCGAGTCCACTGCCGGGCTCGGTCAGCCGCTCGGCCAGCGCGCCGACAATCGTGACTTCGAGCCCGTCGAGGATCCACACGGTGCCCAGCCCGGCCAAGACCAGCCAGTGCCAGCGCGCCCACGGCAGGCGGTCCATCCGGGCGGGCACGTCGGTGGTCACCGTGCCGAGCGATCGGCCCGCCTGCGTCTGTGTCATACCAACGAGTTGCCGAACCGGTCCGGGCTGAAACTCGCCGTCCATTGGAGAGCAACGGGATCCACCATGAGGCTGAATTTGCTGCTGACCCGGCGTGCACTAATCTGACCAGGTGGTGGAGGGGCCTGGTGCTGAAGATCAGCTGCAGCGGATCGAGAGCGTGACCGACTCCGCGTTGTCCCACCTCGACTTCGAAAAGCTGCTGCAGGAACTCCTGGAACGGGTGCGCGAGCTGCTCAACGCGGACACCGCGACGGTCCTGCTGTACAACGCCTCGTCCGCGGAGCTGGTGGCGACCGCGGCGGCCGGGTTCGAGGAAGAGATCCGCCAAGGTGTCCGCATTCCGCTCGGCGCCGGATTCGCAGGCCAGGTGGCCGCGCAACGCAAGCCCGTGCGGATCGACCAGGTCGACTCCTCGACCGTGGTGAACCTCCTGCTCTGGGAGAAGGGCCTGCACGCGCTGCTGGGAGTGCCGATGGTCGCCACGGGCGAACTCGTCGGTGTCGTCCACGTCGGCACGTATGCGCGCCGCGACTTCAGCGACCACGACGTGCAGCTGCTCCAACTCGTCGCGGACCGGATCGCGCTGGCCGCGCAGGCGCAGGCCTCACGAACCGAGCGGGCCACCGCCGCCGCGCTGCAGCGCAGCCTGTTGCCGACGCGGTTGCCCCGGCTGGACGGCCTTGAGTTCGCCGCACGCTACGTTCCGGGCGCTGACCTGCGGGTTGGCGGGGATTGGTACGACGTGTTCCCGCTGCCTGACGGCTGGTGGGGCATCGTGATGGGTGATGTCGTCGGCCACGGGCTGCCCGCAGCGGTGGTGATGGGTCGACTGCGCAGCGCCCTGCGAGCGTACGCGTTGCTCAAAGTCGACGATCCGGCGGACGTGTTGGACAAACTCAATCGCAAGGTGTCGCATTTCGAGCCAGGTGCGATGGCTACGGTCCTGTACGCGGTCGTGGAACCGTCGTTCGAGCGGATCCGAGTATCGCTTGCCGGGCATCCGCCGCCCGTGATGGCTGTTCCTGGGCAACCCGCGAAGTTGCTCGAAATGCCGGCTGATCCGCCGATCGGTGTGCGGTTCGACGCGAGGCGTCACACCACCGAGATCGACGTCCCGCCGGACGCGGTCGTCTGCTTCTACACCGACGGGCTTGTGGAGCGGCGCGAGTGGACGTTGGACACCGGACTCGAGAAATTGTGCGCCGCGGTCGAGGCCCGACCGGCCGAGATGGTGAGCGCGGCCGTCATGTCGGCACTGACCAGCGCACACCCGCCGGAGGACGACACCGCCGTGCTGATCATGAGGCGCACCTCCAGCACTGAGTGAAGCCGGGTACTCCCACGTCGGCGCCCGCGTGTAGTGGATCACTGCATGGGTATGCGTTGGGTAGGCGACGAGAGGAGAAACCGTGTCGACCACGGAGACCGGTCACGTCACTGGTACGAAGGACAAGGACTACAACATCATCTGGTTCGTCGAGTCGTGCCTGAGCAACGTCCTGCGCCTGGAGACCTACATCCAGGACGCGGAGCGCGCGAACGACAACGAGCTCGCCGACTTCTTCCGCCGCGCGCAGGAGGAGAGCCGCAAGGGCGCCGAAAAGGGCAAGGAGATGCTCAGCAAGCGGATCGGCTGAACCGGCAGCGCACATCGGCCCTCGGAATCAGCAGGTGCCCGGGGGCCGGATTGCCATCTGTGTCGAGCGGGTACCCACAAGGGTGCCCGAACTGCCTGACGTCGAGGGCTTCCGGCGCGTGCTGGCTGATCACGCGACGGGACGCCGGATCAAGGGCGTCAGCGTATTCGATCGCGGTGTGCTGCGGGGCGTGAGTGCCTCCCGGCTGGCGCAAGCGTTGACTGGGGCGTCGCTGGGCAAGCCATGGCGGCACGGCAAATGGCTGGTCGTTCCGGTGGCCGGGGGCAAACCGTCCCTCATCCTCCACTTTGGAATGACCGGTGGACTGTTCTGGGTGACGGTCGGCAACAGGCATCGGCACGACCGATTCGTGCTGCACTTCGACAACGGTGATCTGTCCTATCGGGACATGCGCAAGCTCCAGGGATTATGGCTGGCAGCACCGGATCGAGTGCTGGCCGGGACTGGCCCGGACGCGCTCGAACTGCCGCGTGACGACCTCCGCGGCGTACTGGGCGGGCAGAAACGCCAGATCAAAGCGGCTCTGGTGGACCAGTCCGTGCTGGCCGGGCTGGGTAACCTGCTCGCCGACGAGATCCTGTGGCGTGCTCGGATCCATCCCCGGCAGGTATGCGCTGAGCTGGACAACAGCGACTTCGCGAGGCTGCACGCCAGGATGGGCACCGTACTCAAACAGTCCATCAAGGACGGACGTGTCCCGGCGCGCAAGTCGTGGCTGACCGGACGGCGGGACGAGGAGTCCGGCTCCTGCCCACGCTGTGGCACGGTGCTCAAGCATGGCCGGGTGAACGGGCGAGGCACGGTGTGGTGCCCACGGTGCCAGGGAGAAAACGCATGAGCCCCAAAAAGGAACGCAGCCTGATCACCGTCCTGGTCGCGCTGGCGGCGAACCTGGGCGTCGGCTTCGCGAAGCTGATCGCCGGGCTGCTGTCCGGATCGGGTGCGCTGCTTTCCGAGGCAGCGCACTCGTTCGGGGACACGTCCACCCAGATTCTGCTGCTCACGGCGGTTCGTCGATCCCAACGCCCAGCCGATCGCCGCTACCCGTTCGGCTACGGCAAGGAGCGGTACTTCTGGTCGCTGCTGGCCGCCATGGGGATCATGGTGTCCGGTGCGGCTTACTCGGTGTACGAAGGCATTCACACCATCGTCGCCGGTGGTGAGCAGACCGAGTACGTATGGGTGAACTACATTGTCCTCGGCATCGCACTGGTGATGGAAGGCACCTCATTGGTGCAGGCGACGCGGCAGGTCAGGAAGGACGCAGCCGAACATCACCGTTCGGTCCTTGGCCAACTCGCAAGCAGCGATGACCCGACGCCTCGTGCCGTGTTCACAGAGGACAGTGCGGCCGTGATCGGCATTCTGCTTGCCACGGTTGGCGTCGCGTTGCACCAGGTGACCGGATCCGAGATCTGGGACGGCATCGCCTCGATCATGATCGGCGTTCTGCTCGCGATCGTCGCACTGTTGCTCCTGCGGGCCAGCAGGCGGTTGCTGCTCGGCAGGCAGGCTGACACCCGAATGATCCGTGCGGTGGAACAACGGCTTGAGCAACAGCCCGAGATCGACGACGTCGTCGATCTGCTGACGATGATGACCGGCACCGACCAGGTGTTGTTGTGCGCAAGGGTGGACTTCGTGGACACGTATTCGGCCGGTGACGTGGAACAAGCCTGTGTCCGGATCGACGACGACCTGCGGGCCGAGTTCCAGGACCTGGACGAGATCTTCATCCAGCCGGTGCCCCGGACCGACCAAGGCCTGCGTGCCCGGGTCCTTCGCCGTTACGGCCGGGTGCTGGCCGACGAATGACTCAACCGGCCACGAGCAGCGTTCCGGCGAACAGCAACGTGCCCACGACGAGCCACGCCGCGTAGTCGCCGACGCGTCCAGAGTGGACTCGATGCAGCACCGCGATGGCTTTGCCCGGCTGGCGTGGCTTGAAATGAAGCGCAACCAGTGCGACCACAGCGGCGGTGCCCACAGTCAGTGCACTGAGCAGCAGGCTCGAACCGTGCCAGTGAACCTCCGGGACGGCAGCATCCGGCTCCGGGCCCACGCCGAGCACCAGAGCGAGATACCCCGCTGAGCTCCCGAACTCAGCAGCGGCACGGCCGACGGCCTCGGTGACGGCTGGAATGACGCCCGTCGCAAGGCTCAATCCGATCAGGATGACGATCGCGGCGAACGCGGTCATCGGAGTACGCCTGAACGGCCGGTCTGACTCGGGCAGTTCGTGCTCGCCGCTCGTGACCTCCTGGTCAGAACCCGCTGGTTTGCCCACACCCCAGAAGATCCGCAGCCCGGCACGCAGTACAGCGCCCGCAGTGACCGCGGAGACGACAATGAACAGCACGATGAGCGGGATGCTATGAGTACTTTCCTCGGCCAGTGACTTGCCGATGCCGGAGACGAACGGCGGCAAACCGGCCAGAGCCGACGCGGCCAGCACGAACAGTACCCCGAGCACGCGGTGCCGGGTTGCCTTGCCGAACAAACCGTTTTCGTCGACGCTGCCGTGGAATCCCAGTAACAAACCAGTCAACAGGAACAACGCGCCTTTCGCCCCCGCGTGCCCGATCAGGTACAGCGCCGCACCCGCGATTCCCTCGACGTTGCCCGACGACAACGCGACCAAGAACAGTCCACTGTGGGCGATTGTGGAGTACGCCAGCATCCGCTTGAGGTGGCGTTGGGTGAAGGCCATCACCGCTCCGACAGCCGCAGTGAAGACGCCAAGTATCAGGAATACCGTGTGCACGGCTGGCACCAACGGACCGAACACCGCCGAGCTGATCCTGGCGACACCGTAGATTCCCAGCGGTGCCATGACTCCGGAGAACAACAGGCAGACCGGAGTGGGCGCGACCGCGTGTGCGTCGGCGAGCCAGAAGTGGAAAGGTGCCGCGGCCGCTTTGACCAGCCAGGCGACGCAGACCAACGCGAAGCCGACGACGACCACGCGATCTGCCGGATGTCCTGCGAGTGCGACGCCCATCTGAGCCAGCCCGAGCTGGCCGGTTTTCGCGTAGAGCAAGGCGATCCCGGTCAGACCGAGGTACGCGCCGAGCGAGTTGATCACGCCGAACGTGAACGCGCCTTGGACCGAGTCGGGTTCCTCGACTTTGTAGCCGGTCAGCGCGTAACCGACCGCGCCCATCAGCTCGAAGCACACGAACATCGTGAACAGGTCGCCGACCAGCACGAATCCGGTCATCCCGGCCTGGAACAGCAGGATCAGCACCGGGAAATGCGCCTCGACGGTGTCGAAGTAGCCCCAGGCGAAGAGCAGGGCGCACAGCGTCAACAGGGCGATGAGCAGGGTGAGTCCGCCAGATACCCCGTCCACGACGAAGGCGATGCCGACCACACGCCACCCGCCTATCCAGGTCACGCCTGCCGAACCGAGCAGCACGACGGCATTGGCGAGGCATCCGGCGACGGCCACAAGCGCGACCAGGTCGATCAACCGGCGGGGGAGCAGACGGCCGAACGCGAGCACCAGGCATGCGGCGAGCAACGGGATCACGATCGCCAGCGCCGCCACGTCAGCCTCGCAGCGCGTCGAGCTCGTCCGGGTCGGTCGTTCCGTGCCGTTTGGCGACCTGGATGGCCAACGCAAGCAGTAGGGCGGTGACGGTCGCGGAGACCACGATGTCGGTCAGCGTCATCGCTTGCACGACAGGGTCGACCACGGGCGTGCCAGGCGGCGTACTCGCCCCGAACACCGGAGCGGTGGCACCTCGCTGATATCCGACGGCCAGCAGGATGACGTACGTACCCGACTGCGCGACTGACACGCAGACGGCTGTGTGAACGAGGTTGCGACTGCGGACCACGCCGTATATGCCCAGCAACACGATGTAACCGGCGATGAAGTAGGCGAACTGGGTCATTTCCGCACCACGGCGATGGCCTGTTCGAGGAACTGGGCGAGCAGGACGACGACCGCGGCCGCGACCTCGAGTCCGACCGCGACACTCAGGATTCCGACCGTGCCACCCGAGAACAGGTCGCCGAACTCGCCCTTGGGCAGGACGTTGGCGAGAAACGCCGATCCGGTGAGGATGCCCAGGCATCCCAGACCGACAAACGCGCCGACACCAACGGATTCGGCGTAGGTGTACCAGTCCAGTGGCCGTAGTTTGCGCAGTGCCCGGTAGCTGCCCGCGACGTACAGCAGGTGCACGCCGGTGGCGACGACGACTCCGCCTTGAAAACCACCGCCTGGGGTCAGCTGGCCGTGCGCGATCACGTCCACACCGAGCAGCAACGCCACCGGCAACAGCAGCCAACCAAGCACTCGGACGGTCGGAATGACCGGTCGTGCCCGGGATTCCGGCCGTCGCACCTCGTCGTCCCCGAGCCGCAGCAATGTGGCCGCACCGATCACGGACGCGAACAGAATAGTCTCCTCGCCCAGGGTGTCCATCGCGCGCAGGTCGAAGTTGATCGACGACACGACATTCGACGTGGCCTGCCGCAGCGCGATCGCGACAGCACTGTCCCGGTACGGATGCCACGACTCGCCGAACGGCGGCGCCGCAAGGAAAGCCATAGCCAGGACGACGGCAAGACCGGACGCCGCGGTGAGGAACAGCGCGATGCGGACCCGGCGACTCATTCGTGTTTCCTACGATGCCGGGCAATCGCCCGGATTGACAACAGGACCATCAATGGAACAACGGCCGTGCCGACAGCCACTTGGGACAGTGCGACATCCGGAGCCTGAAACAGGAAGAACAACAACGCGAGCAGCAGCCCGTAACCACCCAGAACCACCGCCTGGTTCGTCGGGTTGTCGGTGAACACGACGACCGTCGCTGCAACCGCGACAAGCAGCAGCACAAGCGCGACAAGGATCTCAGTCATCGCGGGGTTCCTCCTGCGCGGTCAGGCGAGCGGTCGCCGCGGACAACGCCGGGCCGGTGACAGCCATCAGGACCGCGATCGCCAAGACGGTCACGCTCGTGAGACTCCAGCCGTTCGCGATCACCACACCGGCTCCGATCAGCGGCGAACCCAGTGACGTGATCGGCGTGAGCGTGTGCAACCGTGCCACGGCCGGTCGAAGGCGGAGCGCTGACAGTACAGAAAGGACTGTCACGAGAGTACCGAGGAACACCAACGCGATACTCATCTTCGCGTCCCCAACAACCGGACGAACACCAGCGTCCCGGCGAACGACAACACGACAAGCATCAGCGGCACGATCAGGTACTGCGGTTGCCCGAAACCCTGCGCCAGCACCACCATCACCAACACGGTCACGCTGCCCAGCAGTTGCAGCCCGATCAGCCTGCGTACCTCATCGCCGCGACTGGTGAGGAGCATCGCCGGGGCGATGGCGCCCACGATGAGAATCACGGCGGCGAGCAACCACAGGTTCATCGCGTCACGGCCCGTTCGACTGGGCCGGGTTTCCCGAACGCATGAACCACCACAGTGGACTGACGGTCATTGACAACGACAGTGCCTGGGCTCGCCGACAACATCGCGACGATCACCGCCCGTCTGGTGCCGACCTCGATCTCCCGCGTTTCACCGTCCCTGCGGCGCAACGCCTGACGCCAGACGAGCAAGGTCTCCTGCACGACCGCGCCGGGCAGCGCGGCAACCCAGCGGAGCCACCGGGGCGCGCGTTTCCATCGAACGTCGAGCACGTGCCGTGCCTTGCGTGCGACAAGGGCACATGGCACCGAGCACACCGCGGCGACTGCCAGTTCCTGCCAGGTGACCGTGGTCAGACTGGCGATCCACAGTGCGGCCAGCACCAGCCACCAAGTCGTCACCTCGAACACACCCGCCATGACGACCTCCTACAGCTGAGCGGGTAGCCCATCAGCGTCGATCGCAAACCACCGTCAGACCTTGCCGAGCTTCTCGAACGGAGTCGCGATGCCGTCCTTGAACGTGCGTCCGGTGTGCCGATAGCGCAACGTCAACCTGAGCAGCGCGAGAACAATGTAGACGCCCGACAACACGATCGTGACCCACTGGTTGGCCTCGGGTGGCAACACAATGCTGGCGGCGAACTGGATCCCGAACAGTCCGAAAAGGACCCCGGCGGCCGCGCCAGTGAGCACGTGGTCAAGCAGGATGCTGACGGCGAACAGCGACTGGGCCGCGGTCAACAACAGTTCGAGCCGTTGATGGCCGTCCAGCGGCAGGCCACTGAACGTGCCCGCGGACAAAGCGAAGACGATCGGGATCGTACCGACCAGCAGCGTCCATTGGTTGACCTTGCTGGACAGCAACGTGGCCAAGGACTGCGAAGCCTTCAGACGCGCTGCGTACAGGCAGGCGACGATGAGCTCCGGAGACTCGCTGGCCAGCGGTGCGACCCATTGCACGAGCAGGAACTTGTCGACGCCCAGCTGTTCGCCGGTGCCGACCAGGCTTTCGGCGAAATGCTCCGCACTCGCCAGAATGATCACGCCTGCCGTGGCGAACATGCCGATCACGTAACTCCGACGCGACTTCTTGGGCTTGCCGCCCACCCATTGCGCCACGCCGATCAGTTCCGGCTTGTCCGTTGGCGCCTGGGCGAGCCGCCAGGCGTACAAGGCGAAGATCGCGACGAACACGACGGCGTCGATGAGCGTCAATGAACTCCGCAACGGCAACGTCAGCGAGTAGACCGTGGCGACGCCAAGGAACGCCAGTTCGACCGAGACCGCGGGTTTGAACTCCACCCGGCCGGGGCGTGGGTTCTGCGAACGCGCGCGGGCGGCGGCGATGCTGGCCACAAGGACCACCAATGGCCAGCCGAACCCGACCAGGATCCGGTTCGCGCCGGTCATGTTCGCCAACGCGAGCGAGCACGGATTGCCACCGCCGGTCACGCAGTGCCCCTGCTCGGCGAAAACCTGCCCGGCTTGGTACGTGAACACCAGGTCGACGGCGTATTCCGGGAGAACGGCGACGATCGCCAGCAGCGCGATCGCCAGCCCAGCGGAAATGTCCACCTGTGCGGCCTCGGCCGCCCACGACAGCAGGAACGCGGCACCGATGATCGCGGCGCCGAAGATCAGCACCGCGATCGCCGCAGGCAGCTCCGGGTGGGGTAAGCCCAGGTAATCGGCGGCGCCGAGATAGGTGCCCGCGACCGTGGCAGCTACGGCCAGGGGGAGTTGGACGGGCCGTTTCGGACCGTCCTGGTTCACGGTTGCTCTCCCACGATCTGGATTCCGTGGACGGCGCGAGTCAGCACGCGAGCGGCCGTGGTGATGGCGTCCGCGTTGATGCCCGCGTCACGCAGTTGCTCGGCCGGAGTGGCCGACGCGGGCATGCTACGAACGGCCAGCTTCCTGATCGGCGGGCCGGGCGTGCCGTCGGCGAACACGTCCAGCACCGCGTCGCCGAGGCCACCCTGCGGCCAATGGTCTTCCACCGTCAGCATGCAGCCTGTTTCCCTGGCCGCTTGCTTCACGGTCGCCGCGTCGATCGGTTTGACGCTGTAGAGGTCGATCACGCGGGCGTCAATGCCTTCCGCGACGAGCGTGTCGGCGGCGCTCAGGGCCTCGTGCACCGTGATCCCGGCGGTGACGATGGTGATCTTGTCGTGGTCGGACTGCCGGAGAACACGGCTGCCGCCAATGGGAAATCGCTCATCCGGCCGGTAGATCACCGGGGTGTTGCCCCTGGTCGTCCGCAGATAGCTGATGCCGGCGCAATCGGCCATTTGGGACACCAGCTGCGCGGTCTGATTGGCGTCACAGGGATACAGCACCGTGCTGGCGTGCACCGCACGCATCATCGCGATGTCTTCGAGGCCCATCTGGGACGGGCCGTCCTCGCCGATGGAAACCCCGGCGTGCGAACCGGCGATGCACAGCTTGGCGTTGCTGACCGCGGCCATGCGGACGAAGTCGTAAGCGCGAGTGAGGAATGCCGCGAACGTGGCGAGGTACGGCACCCAGCCGCGAACATGCATCCCGACTGCCGCGGCGACCATCTGCTGCTCGGCGATGTAGAACTCGAAGAAGCGATCCGGGTGAGCATCGGCGAAGTACTGGGTACGCGTGGAGTCGGCGACTTCGCCGTCCAGCACGACCACATCGTCGCGGGTGCTGCCCACCGCGGTCAGGGCTTCGCCAAAAGCCGTCCTTGTGGCCACTTTCTTGCCCTGGTCGTACATCGGCAACGCCGGCGCCTGAGCGGCTGTCTGCCGGGGGACCGACGGGTGTTCCGGCCGGGGCACGTTCACGGTGACGCTGTCACGTTTGCCGCCGAGTTCGGCGATCGCGTCTTCGGCGTCCGGCAACGGCTTTCCGTGCGCGCCCTCGGTGTTCTCGACCTCGGAGACGCCTTTTCCTTTGCTGGTATGGGCAATGATCGCGGTCGGCCGGTCGTTGGTCTGCGCCTCGATGTACGCGAGGTTGATCTGTTCGATGTCGTGGCCGTCGATTTCCACGGTGTCCCAGTCGAAAGCCCCGATTCGCCGGGCGTACGCCGCGGTGTCCCACTGATGCCGGGTCGGGCCGCGCTGGCCGAGCCGGTTCACGTCCACGATCGCGGTCAGGTTGGCCAGTTGCTCGTGCCCGGCGTGTTCGAACGCCTCCCACATCGAGCCTTCGGCGAGTTCGCTGTCTCCGCACAGCACCCACACCCGGTAGGCGAGCCGGTCGAGCCGTTTCCCGGCCAGCGCGACTCCCACGCCGACGGGCAGTCCTTGCCCCAGCGAGCCGGTCGCGACATCCACCCACGGCAGTCGCGGGGTCGGATGTCCTTCCAGCCGGCTGCCCGCCTTGCGGTACGTCATCAGCTCGTCTTCGGTGATCGCGCCGCCGGCCGTGAGCATGGCGTAGTACAGGGGCGATGCGTGGCCTTTGGAGAAGATCAGGTGGTCGTTGCCCGGATTCGCGGGATCGTCGTAGTCATAACGCAGGTGCCGGGCCATCAGGACGGCCATGAGATCGGCGGCGGACATCGACGACGTCGGATGACCCGAACCGGCGGCCGCGGCGCTGCGGACCGCGTCCACCCGGAGCCGTTGCCCCAGCTCGGAGAGCTTTTCGACTTCCTGCTGGCTCGGCTGTGCTGTCGTAGTGGCCATGCCTGTGGCGTTCCCGGGCACCAGGCCCGCTAATCCGTCTCAGGCTCCTCAGGCAGGCGCACGATCGCGACGGGACATGGCGCGTGGTACGCCACAGCGTGGCTGACCGAACCGAGCAAGGCGCGCTTCAGCATGCCTCTTCCGTGGCTGCCCACAACGAGCAGCGCGGCGTCCTGGGCGTGTTCGAGCAGGGCGTGGGTGGGCCGGTCGGGGGATATCACCTGGCGGACGTCGACATCGGGATGCCGCTGCCGGTGACCGGCGAGCGACTCGATGAACATCTGCTCGGCTTTCTCGTGAATGTCCTGCCAGGCATAGTCCCAGGTCCGTACGGGCGCCAGTGCGTCAAGCGGAAGATCGGACCAGGCGTGTACGGCCAGCAGTTCATACCCGTGCCGATCGGCGAAATCGAACGCGAAGTCGATGGCGTTGCTGCTGGTCTCAGACCCGTCGACACCCACAACGACCCGTTTGCCATCGGACTGCTCGTCGGAGTGACGCACGATCACGATAGGACGCCGGTAGGTGTGCATGAGTTCAGCGGCCGTTGAACCGAGCAGAACTCTCGGCAGCGCGGTGCGGCCAGACGGCCCGATCACCAGCAACTGTGCGTCGGACGCTATCTGGGCAAGGGTTTCCGGGCCGCGCCCGGATACGGCCCGTGGCGTCACCTCGAGTCCGGGATGCGCATTGCGGCACGCCTCGGCGACGCTTTCCAGCTCGCTTCCCGCGTGGCTGAGCAGCGCCTGCTGTTCGTCGACGTTGAACTGCGGTGTCACCCAGGCCGCGGGCGTCGATGCCATTTCCGGCAGAGCGGGCAGGCTGACTGCTTGCACGACAACAAGACCGAAGTTCCGGCTGGCGGCCTCGGCGGCTGCCCACATCACGGCCTGCTGCGCCGTGGCTGAACCGTCGTAACCCGCGACGACCACCGGACGCTCTACTGTGGACATCCTGACTCCCAAGGACGGGTCACACTGGAACCGGCTCTTCCGGATTCGGGTCGGGCTGGCCCGGCGGTGGTGGTTCCGGTGCGGGCGGGATGGGATCCGGTTCCTCGGGTATCGGCCGCTCCGGCCCTGGGTGCAGGGGCGTCGGCGGCTCGGTGGGCACCGGATGGACGAGGTGAAGCACGAAATGCCCTTCTGGCTCGGCTGTCTGTCGTACTTCGGCTACCACGTCTCGGCCACGCCGAAACTCCGGGCGGTTCAACGGCGTGGTTCCTGGGTAGACCACCAGGAATAGGCCGTGCCAGGCTAGGCGAAAGGGTGATCTCAATGCTTGTGCTTACCCCGGTAGCAGTTGAAGTTGTCAGCGCCATCACGTCGGCGAGCAACCTGCCGGACGCCTCGGGCGTGCGGATCGCGGCGGTGGAAACCTCACCTGGGACAGCGAATCTGAGCGCCGAACTGGTGGACTGCCCGTTCGACGGCGACCACGTGCTCGCGCAGAAGGGGGCAAGGGTGTACCTGGACCAGACGGCGGCGCGCTTTCTCGACGACAAGATCCTGACCGCCGAGCTGGACGTGGACGGTAGCCCGCGGTTCATGTTGTTCGAGCCGGAAACGGACGTTCCGAACTGAGAGTTCTGCCGTGCCAGAAGCTGCCGCGCGTGCTGAGGCCGGGCACGGGACTCCACGGTCGAAGCTGAGTTGCTTTGTGCAACTCATCCCGTATGCTGAAGTCATGTCGAAGGCACTCGGCAAGGATTCGACCTGCTCCATCGCCCGGAGCCTCGAAGTGCTGGGGGACACCTGGACGCTGTTGATCGTCCGGGACGCGCTCGTCCTGGGCTCGACGCGGTTCCAGGAATTCCGGGACGCGCTCGGGGTGGCGCCGAACATCCTGGCCAAGCGGCTGGCGTTCCTGGTCGACGAGGGTCTGATGATCCGCCGCACCTACCAGGACGCCGGCGCCCGCGCCCGCGATGAATACGTGCTGACCGAGGCGGGCCGAAGCCTCAGCCTGGTCATCGCGGCCTTGGGGGCGTGGGGACGGGAATTCCGGCCCAGGCCGGACGGGACTTCGCCGAGATTCCTGGTCGAGGACTCCGAAACGCCGGCCCAGCTGGCCTTCGTGGCCGCGGATGGCGGCCACGTGCCGCCGGACCGCCTGGTGGCACGGCGGACCCCGGACTAGGTCCGCCGGCGACCAAGCAATCTTGTACCGCTCAGTCCAAGAACCTCGTGGACCGATCGGTCGGCGTGGGTGGTGGCGGGAGTAGCCTCGGGGTATGGCCGATGCTGACCTGCACTTCTACTTCGACCCGGTGTGCCCGTTCGCGTGGATGACCAGCAAGTGGGTACGCATCGTCCAGCGGCAGCGGGACTATCGCGTGGACTGGCGGTTCATCTCGCTCCGGCTGATCAACGCCGACGTCGACTACGCCGCCCACTTCCCGCCGGAGTACGAGGCTTCACACACGGCAGGATTGAAGCTGCTGCGCGTGGCGGCGCGGATTCGTGACGAGCGCGGCAGTGAACCGCTCGGTGCGTACTACAAGGTGCTGGGCGAGGAGACGTTCGAGCGTGAACCCGTGCCGGGCGGCAGTGCGGCCGCCGTACATCGCGGCACACATGCGCTGGCGACGGAAGCGTTGACCCGTAACGGATTGCCCGCGGACTACGCCGGCGCGTTGGAGGACTCGTCCTGGGACTCGGTGATCCAGGCCGACACCGACGAGGCACTGAGCCTGACCGGCAAAGACGTCGGAACCCCGATTCTGCACTTCGCACCGCCCGACGGCAGCGCGCTGTTCGGGCCGGTGATCAGCCGCCTGCCCGACGAGACCGAGGCGCTCGAACTGTGGGAGCACGTGACCGCGCTCGGGCGTTTCCCCGGATTCGCCGAGCTGAAGCGCAGCATGCGTGAGCGGCCACAGCTGCCGGCCTTCGGCGTTCGCCCAGACGAAGTAGGTGTCCAGGAAGACTGGCACGGCGGCAGCAGGCGGTTGAAGAAGTGAAGTCGTCGTGTCGGTGAAGGCATGACGGCAACGAGTTTCGACGCGAATCGCGTACGCGTGATCGCCGCGGACCTCTTCGCCCGCAATGGCTACCACGGTACGGCTTCGGCTTTCAGCCTGGTTGGCGGTGTTCTTCGGCTCGGCTTTCAGCCTGGTTGGCGCTGTTCTTCGGCTCGGCTTTCAGCTTGACTTCTTTGGCTTCGGCTTCCAGCTTTTGGTGCCCGCCGCGGCTCGATTTGACTTGGGGCCCCTGCGGCGCGCTCGGGGAGGAAGTCGGGGAGTCCCCTTTCCTTCAGCCTTCATTTTTCCTTCGTGGCGCGTGGGGCCTCCCCGCACCGGACAGTTTAAGCGCGCCGCTACCCCAAGTAAAATCGAGCCTCCGCTCGGGGATCGGTTGCTTTTCGCTGCGCGTTTCGCCCTGCTGCGACGCCTTTG
Organism: Rhodococcus rhodnii; assembly: GCA_000720375.1. GTDB lineage: Bacteria > Actinomycetota > Actinomycetes > Mycobacteriales > Pseudonocardiaceae > Kibdelosporangium. The sequence goes on from JOAA01000012.1 coordinate 304,430, forward strand.
ACCGCGTCGTGGGAAAGTCACCACGCTCGCCGCAGGACTTCGATCACCTCTGCCTCGCTTGTCACCGGCCTGGGATTCGCTGCTCCCAGCACATCCGCGACGCATTCCCTGGCCAGCGCGGGCAAGTCATCTTGCCGTATGTCCAAATCGCGGAGTCTGGTCGGCAGATTCTGGGCGGTGATGAAGCGTCGCAACAATTCTGCCGCGCCGAGACGGGGATCGGCCCCGGTTCCTGTCGCCAGGATCCCGGCGATTACTTGCTGCGGGGCGCGGGTGTATTCGAGGTTGAACTCGAGCACTGATGGCAGCACCACGCAGGACGTGATTCCGTGCGGGATGCCCAGTCGGCCGCCGAGTCGGTGGCCAAGCGCATGACTCAGTCCAAAGCGGACGTTCGGGACGCCGAAGATGGACTCCCATGCCCCCACTTGGCATTGGCCTGCTGCGTGGAGGTTCCAGGCGTCCTGATAGGACGACGGAAGATAGCTGACCAGGCGGCGCAAGGAATCCGTGGCGAGCGCGTCCACAACCGGTTGTGCGTCTGCTGAACAGAGGGCTTCGATCGCATGGTCGATCGCTTTGAAGCCGGTGGCTACCCACATCGGACGTGGTGTGTGGACGGTGATCTCCGGGTCGAGTATCACCGCTTGCGGGGCGAAGTTTTGGGCGCCGTAGATGTCTTTCACTTGGCGCACGGTGTCCGTGATGCCGATGAATCCGGTGAACTCGCCCGCCGAAAGTGTTGTGCTGACCGAGATGTGCGGGAGGCTTGACGTCGCGTTGGCGGTGTACGGGCGGCAGGCGAGAAGATCGTCGCGGGTCGTCACACTTCTCGTGATGCCCATGGCGATCGCTTTGGTCAGGTCGATCGCGCTGCCGCCGCCGATGCTGAGGAGTCCGTCGACGCCCGCGTTGCTTGCCGTTTGGATGCCCGCCAGTACGGCGTCGTGGGGGACGTGTGGACGGCTGCCGTCGAAGATCGCGACGACTCGTCCTCCGGTGGCTCGCTGGAGGCAGCTCTCGACGTCGAATCTGGTCATCAGGCTGGGGGAAGCGACCACGAGCAGCCGGGTCACGCCGAGTCGCTCGCACTCCTCGGCCAGTGCGCCGATGGATCCGGGTCCGAAGTGGACGGAGTCGACCGGTGCCGTGGTGAACTTGCCGGCCGGCGGCCGGGTCTCGCTGTCGCTCATCGCTCAACCCCCGACGCGGCGCTCGTTCCCCGCCCAGTACTTGTCCACGCGGGCAGGCGGGACACGACTTGCTTGCGGTCAACGATATACAGGAATTCCAGCCTGTCGAGGTCTTAGCTGTGGGAGATGCGCACCATTTCCTCGTGGTCGACCACCTTGAGTCGCTGACGGCCGCGCTGCTCACCCTGGGCGCGCTCGTGCGCGTCAAGCTTCAGCCAGCCGTCCCAAGTGGTGTACGTGATTCCGCGTGCCACCAGGAATTCCTCGATGGCGCCGGGGTGGCGCTGCGGTGCCGGGGCCATGTTGGGGGCGTCGGTGAGCAGGCTGTTGACGGTCTCGGCCGCGTCGCCCTTGGTGTGCCCGATCAGGCCCACTGGGCCGCGTTTGATCCATCCGGTGACGTAGACGCCCTCGATCTGGTTCTCGTCGATGTCCAGTACCCGGCCGGATTCGTGCGGAACCGTCCCGGACTCGTGGTCGAAGGGCAGGCCGGCGAGATGGGACGGCAGATAACCGACCGCTCGGTACACGGCTTGGACGTCCCAGTCGTGGAAACGGCCGGTGCCGCGGACTTGGCCGTCGCCGGTCAGTTCCGTGCGCTCGGTGCGCAGTCCGGTGACCACGCCGTCCGTGCCGAGTACCTCGACGGGGGAGTGGAAGAAGTGCAGGTGCAGCCGTCGGGCGTGCTCGCGGCGGTCGCGGATCGCCCACTCCTGCAACGTTTTCACGACCATGTCGACTTGCTTTGAGCCACGGATCGCGGCCATGGAGCCGTCGTCGAACTCGATGTCCTCGGGGACGACGACGACCTCGAAGTGGCGTGAATGGTCCAGTTCGCGCAGTTCCAACGGCGTGAACTTGGCCTGCGCGGGCCCACGCCTGCCGAAGACGTGCACGTCGGTCACCGCGCTGCCGTGCAGCCCGGCGAAGACGTTGTCCGGGATTTCCGTGGACAGCAGCTCTTCGGCGGATTTGGCGAGCACGCGGGAGATGTCCAGTGCGACGTTGCCGACTCCGAGCACCGCCACGCTGGTCGCGTGCAGTGGCCACGTGCGCGGCACGCTGGGGTGACCGTCGTACCATGACACGAAGTCGGCGGCGCCGTAGCTGCCGTCAAGCTCGATGCCTGGGATGTCCAGTGGGCGGTCCTGCGTCGCGCCGGTCGCGAAAATGACCGCGTCGTAGAACTCGCGCAGGTCGTCGAGTTTGAGATCGGTGCCGTAGTCGACGTTCCCGAACAACCGCACGCCCGGCTTGTCCAGCACGCGGTGCAGGGCGTCGACGATGCCCTTGATCCGCGGGTGGTCCGGCGCGACGCCGTACCGGATCAGCCCGAACGGCGCGGGCATCCGTTCGAAGATGTCGACATCGACCGCGACGTCGGACTTGCACAGGAAGTCGGCCGCGTAAATACCGGCCGGTCCCGCACCGACGATGGCCACCCGCAGGGAACGACTCACGAACACCTCTCCTCACTCACGACACTCACCGCAAGAGTAAGGTAAGGCTAGCCTTACTTTCATTGTGATCATGATTACGCCTATGAGGGCGAAGAGGTGGGGTCGACCAGGGGATGTGCCCGGCGCTGAGTACCGTGAGCACGTCGGATCGCGCCCGGGGAGGACGCCATCACCGGTCTGGAAGTCATGAAGCTCGGCCAGACAGTGGCCACCAAAGCCGCGACGGCGTGGTTACGGCACAGGCAGGCCCGCAAGGAACGCTCCGCGTCACTGATCGAACTCGCCGCCGCGGAACTGAGCGATCCGCTGCAGATCCACAAGCTGAACCACCTGGTGCAGAACATCGGGCTGCAGGTCGCCGAGCACCTCAGCCAGACGATCACCCAACGGTTCGGCGCACTGCCGGACTACGAGATCCAGGCCGCCCTGGACGCGGCGACCGACGCGTTGGACGCTGCCGAGCTTTCCGACGACGTGCTCTTCGCCACCGACGCTAACCCTGACCGGCTGGCGCGCTACGTCCGCGACCGCTCACCGGACCAGATCCGCAGCGCGGGCCTGTCCGCTGAAGCGATCCCGGTCTACCAGCTGGCTCTTGACCAAGCGTGTCGTCTGCTGGTGCAAGTGTTGCGGCACTTGCCCGCCTTTCCGGCACGAGCGTTGGCCGAGATCCTGACCCGGATGTCCAACCAGTCGGCGCAACTCGAGGAGCTACTGGCCCGAATTCCGCGAACCGGCCTGCACACTCCCAGCGCAGCGGATCGGGACGGTGCATTCAAAGCCACGTACCTGGAGTACCTGTCGGTGTACCTGGACAGGCTGGAACTGCTGGGATTGAGTGCCAGAGAACAGCCCCGGCTCGCGCTCAGCACGGCGTATCTGAGCATGACCGTCTCGGACAACCGGCCGCGTTCACAACCGGACCTGCCGGAACGAAACTGGTTCGGTCAACCTGTCGACCGCTGCGGCACGACGCGCGCGGAGGCCGCGATCAGCACGGCAACCCGCACACTCGTTCGTGGCGAAGCGGGATCCGGCAAGACCACGCTGCTCGATTGGCTGGCGGTGTCCGCTGCGCGATCCGGGTTCACCGCACAGCTCGAACAGTGGAACGGTTGTGTGCCGTTCCCGATCCGGCTACGGAGTTTCGCTGGCGGCCCGCTTCCGTCGCCAGAACAGTTCGTCGCGCACAGTTGCCCGATGCGAGCGGCCGAGATGCCCGAGGGGTGGGTGCACCGCAGGCTGCTGGACGGTACCGGACTGATCCTGGTCGACGGCGTGGACGAGGTGCCGGCCAATCGCCGCCACGATGTCCATGCGTGGCTGCGCGACCTCGTGGTGACGTTCCCCGATGCCCGCGTGGTGGTGACTGCCCGCCCGGCTGCGGTCGACGAGAAATGGCTCGTGGACGAGGACTTCGCGGCGGTCACCATCGAACCGATGACGCAGGAGGACCTGCGCGAGTTCGTCGGGCGATGGCATTCGGCCGCGGCGCAGGCCCGGTCGCTGCCGTGTGACCGCAGCGAACTGGCCGAGGCCGAACAACGCTTGGTGAGCCAGTTCGAGTGCATGCCACACCTGCGCACCCTCGGTGCGAATCCCTTGCTGTGCGCGATGTTGTGCGCGCTCAATCTTGACCACGGGGCACAGCTGCCGCGTAATCGGATGGAGCTGTACGCGCGGGCATTGACGATGCTGCTGGAAATCCGGGACAGCAGAAGGGGAATCCAAGGACCGCTGGACGCGGGCCAGAAACGGGTGTTGCTCCGGGATATCGCCTGGCGGCTCACGCTGGCCAACCGGATCGAGCTGACCAAGCAGAAGGCACTGGAACACGTACGGCGCAAGCTGCCCAGCATGCCGGACGTGGGACAGCCCGCCGACGAGGTGCTGGATCACCTGATCGAGCGCAGCGGCGTGCTGCGCCAGCCGGTCGGCGGGAAAGTGGACTTCGTGCACCGGCTGTTCCAGGAGTACCTGGCGGCCAGTGAGGCCACCGAGCAGGGACACATCGACACGCTCGTCGGCCACGCCCATTTCGACGCCTGGTGGGACACGATCGTGATGGCGTGCGGCCACGCGAAGAAGAAGCAGGTCGACGAACTGCTGACGGACATCGTCGATCGCGCCGAGAAGGAACCGCGGTACGCACGGCACTTGCGGCTGCTGGCGGCGGCCTGCTTGGAAACCGTGGCCGACATCGACCCGGTCGTGCACGAGCGGATCGACTCGTTGATCCGGCAGCATCTCGTCCCGCCGCGCAGCGTGAAGGAGACCGTGTCGCTCGCGGCCATCGGTCATCGCGTGCTGCGTTATCTTCCGTCCAGTTTGGACGATTTGAGCGAGACGGCGGCCGCGGCGACCGTCCGGGCGGCGGCATTGACCGCGAACGCCGAGGCGCTCACCAGACTCGCCGGGTACGCGTCAGACCGGCGGACCAAGGTCCAGCTGGAGCTCGTCAACGGCTGGGACTACTTCGATCCGCAGCGGTACGCCGAGGAAGTCCTCGCCGACGCACCGCTGGGCGGTGGCTGGCTGATCGCGTCGGCGACCCGGTTGCTGCCGCACGTGAAAGCGCTCCGGCACCTGACGGACTTGTGGATCAGCATCGACCAGGCCGTGCCCGACCTGGACATCCTGGCCGACCTGCCCGCGCTCACCACCGTTTTCCTCCAGCTGGAGCCGAAGTCGGTCGATCTCGCACCGCTCACGCAGCACCACGGGCTCGCCCACCTCTCGCTCAACTCGGCGGCCAGGTACACCGGACTGGCCTCGCTGGCGGAACTGCCCAACCTCGAGACACTCCGGATCTTTCAGCAGGAGTCGTTTCCCGATCTCGACTTCGTCCGTGCGCTGCCCGCTGTGGAGATCCTCGGTCTCGGCCGGATGGATGCCGTCGTCGACTACTCGCCACTCGACAACCTGCCCAAACTGGCGAACCTGTGGCTGTGGAACTCGACGACGCCTGAGACAGCCACTGGCAAGCCGTGGCCCATGGTCACGTCACTCCGGCTCATCGGCAATCAGCACCTGGACCTGCGGCGAGTCGCCGAGTTGTTCCCCAACCTGCACGACCTGTGGCTGTACAACTCGCCGGTTGGCAGCGTCGAGCCGCTTTCCGCTTTGCCGCTGGAGCTACTCGGCATCTACGGCAATCAGCAGGCCGTGGACCTGGCGCCGTTGGCAGGCCGGATGCTGACTGTTGGCTTGTCGGTGGACGACGAGCACCTGGGCCTGGAGAACCTTGGCCCTCGCGTGAAACTCAAGTACGTCGAGTGAAGGCGTACATCGCTGCCCCCGCAGCGACGACGACGGCGCCGGAGGCGACCGAAGTCCATGGCAGCGTGAACGCCAGGATCAGGCAGCCCGCCAAGCCGATGGCGGGAATCGCGCGGGGCGGCCGGTTCTCGGCGCGGGTGAGTGTCCACGCGGAAGCGTTGGCGATGGCGTAGTACAGCAATACGCCGAAGGACGAGAACCCGATCGCCGACCGGACATCCGCCACAGCCGCGACCACGGCGACGATCACGCCGACCGCGACCTCGGCTCGGTGCGGTACCCCGAAACGGGGATGTACGGCCGAAAGCGCCGGTGGCAGATGCCGATCCCGTGCCATGGCAAAGGTTGTGCGCGAGACGCCCAGAATCAATGCCAGCAACGAACCGAGGGCGGCGCAGGCGGCACCGATTCGTACGACAGGTTCGAGCCAGGAGGCACCTGCGGCACGAGCTGCTTCCGACAGAGGTGCGGTGGCCTGTGCGAGTTGCTGCGGTCCGAGGACGCCCAGGGTGGCGGCGGCGACCAGTGCGTACACGACAAGCGTGATCACGAGGGCAATAGGGATCGCGCGGGGAATGGTACGAGCCGGGTCACGCACCTCTTCGCCAAGCGTCGCGATGCGCGCGTAACCGGCGAAGGCGAAGAACAACAGGCCGGCCGCCTGCAACACACCGAACGGGCTGACGTCGCTGCCAAGGGAAAGCTGGCCGACGGCAAATCCAGACGCGAAGGACGTCACGACGACCGCAGCGAGCACGGCGAGTACGACCGCAACGATCGCACGGGTGAGCCATGCCGATTTCTGTATGCCGCCGTAGTTGACCGCGGTCAGCACGACGACGGCGGCAACCGCGATGGCGTGGGCGTGCGATGGCCATACGTAGGCGCCGACGGTCAGGGCCATCGCCGCGCATGAGGCGGTCTTGCCGACCACGAAGCTCCAGCCCGCGAGGTAGCCCCAGAATTCGCCGAGGCGTTCGCGGCCGTACACATACGTGCCGCCGGAGGCTGGGTACCGGGCTGCCAGCCGGGCGGAGGAGGTGGCGTTGCAGTAGGCGACCACCGCCGCCACCGCCAATCCCACCAGCAGGCCTGATCCCGCTGCTCCTGCCGCTGGGGCCAGTGCGGCGAAGATGCCCGCGCCGATCATCGATCCCAGTCCGATCGTCACCGCGTCGGAAACGCCGAGCTGGCGGCGCAGTTCTGTCATGGCCTCTCCTGCCGCTAATCCATCAAATCGGGTTGATGCATCAAACCTGTTTGATGTACTTTAGCGTCATGGCAGTCGAGCAGACACCCGTACCTCTGTTGATGCAGATGGCCGCGCACCCGCTGCGGTGGGCGCTGTTGACTGAACTGGCCGCCAGTGACCGTCGGGTGCGGGAACTCGTCGCCGCGGTCGGGGAACCGCAGAACCTGGTTTCCTACCATCTGCGGCTGCTGCGCTCGGCTGGGTTGATCACCGCGCGGCGCAGCAATTTCGACGGCCGCGATACCTACTACCACCTCGACCTTCCCAGCTGTGGCGCGGCTTTCACCGAGGCCGCGACCGCGCTGCATCCGGCATTGGTACCGGCGCCGTCGCAAGAAGTGACCGGTGGCGCGGTTTTGTTTCTCTGCACGGGAAACAGCGCGCGTTCGCCGATGGCGGAGGCGCTACTGCGGCACCGCAGTGGCGGCCGGGTCGAAGTGGCCAGTGCGGGCAGTCATCCGAAACCCGCGCTGCACCCGAACACCGTGCGTGTGATGGGGGAGGAGTACGGCATTGACCTCACCGGTCACCACACCACAGCGCTGTCTGCTTTGGCTGACCGCAGTTTCGATTACGTGATCACGTTGTGCGACAAGGTTCGCGAGGTTCCTCGCGACCATGGATCGGCTACCACCGTGCATTGGAGCCTGCCCGATCCGCCTGCCGCGGCGGCGAACGATCACGACAGCTATCCCGAATTCCGCCGGGTGGCGGCGGAAATCGACATCCGCAACCAGTTCTTGCTGAACCTGGTGACCTCAACCGTAAGGAGTACCGATCATGGCAACAACTGAGCAGGCCATTTTCCGTTACCTCATCAGCGATGTCTCCGCGGCCGTGGAGTTCTACACCAAGCACCTCGGCTTCACCATCGATCTCGACGCCAGCCCCGCCTTCGCCTCGGTCAGCCGTGGCCCGTTGCGTCTGCTGCTGTCCGGGCCGAAGAGCTCGGCGGGCCGCCCGATGCCGGACGGCGTCGTGCCGGAACCGGGCGGCTGGAACCGTATCCAGCTCGTCTTCGAGGACCTCGCCGCCGAGGTCGACCGGTTACGAGCCGCCGGACTGACCTTCCGCAACGACATCCTCAGCGGCCCTGGCGGACAACAGATCCTGCTGCAGGACCCGTCGGGCAACTTCGTCGAATTGTTCCAGCCCGCGGCCCGATGACGGTGTTCTTGCGCCGGTTCGGGCTGCCCCTTGCCGGCGTGGCGATCTTCGCCGCCGCCTTTCTGGTGCCGGGACTGCCCGTCGAGCAGGTGCGTGCCTGGACGGACGCTGCTGGACCGCTCGCCCCGCTGATGTTCGTGGTCATTCACATCGTGGTGACGATCCTGCCGTTCCCGCGCGCTGTGTTCACGCTCAGCGCGGGTCTGCTGTTCGGACCGGTCCTCGGCATCGTCTTGGCCGTCGTCGCTGCCACGGTCAGCGCCGTGCTCGCGTTCCTGGCGGTCCGTGCCCTTGGCCGGGAACGGATCGCCGGCCGCCTTACCCATCCGGCGGTCCGCAACATCGACCGTCGGCTGGAGCGGCGGGGTTGGCTTGCGGTCGGCTCGCTTCGGCTCATCGCCGCGGTGCCGTTCGCGATCGTCAACTACTGTGCAGGACTTTCATCGGTTCGAGTGCTGCCGTATGTGCTGGCCACTGTCATCGGCATTCTGCCGAGCACAATCAGCGCGGCCATTCTCGGCGACGCACTTACCGGCGAAACCGATCCCGTTCTGCTGATTGTTTCGGGTGTTTTCATCGCATTGGGTGTCGTCGGCCTGATCGTTGACGCCAAGCTGGCACCGAAGGCGTAACACACTTCCTCAAAGGGCACTGTTGTCCCGGCGATCTTGTCTGGCGGCGTCTGCCGTTGTACGACTGGAACCCAACCATATTCTCTTGGGGGACCGGTGGGCGACGAGCGGGTACAAGCGCAGGACCCCGCACCTGCGGCCCCCGTATCGCCCGTCGCCAGGGACACGGTGCCCGCCCTTTTCACCCCGCAGGGCACGGCCGCGCCGATGACTCCGGCGTCGCTGCTCGGCTTGCAACAACTGGGCGGAAACCAAGCGGTGAACGCCCTGCTTAATCCGGACGTGGCGCGCTGGCAGTCGGCGGCGGGGCAAGCGATCGACACCATTCCAGCGCCTGATCCGCGACCGTTGTGTGAGGCTCCGAGGGAACTCTCGTTGCAGGCTCGGACACTGGATTCGCAGCGACGCTCGGAAACCAGCGATCCGGCCACCGAGGCCAGAGCGGTGGCCGACAGCGGAACTGCGGTTCGGCCGCCCGCTCCGGCACCTGTCGCGGTGACCCAGGCACCGCCGCAACCGCCTGCCCCGCAAGCGGAGCAGATCGGTGACGTACTGGCCAAGGTCAAGCAAGACGTGCCACGCTACGCCCGCGAATTCGCGGACGCCGCGATAGCCAGGCTCGACCCAGGTGGCCGGGTCGCGGCTCTGGCGGCGATGCGTGACGAGGTCGCCGAACCCGAGGAAGGTGGGCTGAACACCGAGATCGACGGGGTGGCCGCGGCTGCGGGTGTGACGGCCGAACAGTTGGCCGCGAAGGTCGACCAACTCGCCGCGGACGCGAACGCTCAGGCCGACACCGCGATCATCGACCTCGACGCGCAGGCGAGCGTGGCGGCTGACCAGGTTACGGCCCGCGGTGACCAGGACATCCAGGCCACCGAGCAGGCCTCGATGAGCTTCGCCGACATGATCGGCGGCGTCCTGGACACGTGGCGCAACCTGCGCAACGCCCAAACCCGCGACACCATCAGCTCGGACTTGCAGTTGCTCGCCCGGGTCAAAGAACAGGCAGCGGCGGGCAACCGGGCCGCGCTGGCCGAACAGATGGCCAGTCTGTCCGCGCAGCAGCGCGCGCTCGTGATCCAGTTCCTGCAATCCGGCGGCCAGGATCCGATCGCTGCCGTCGCGGCGAACGTGGTCAACGGGCTGCGTGAGCGGCGGGTACCGGATATCACGGCGACCTTGGAGCGTCGTGCGATCGCGGAGTTCGGCTGGGAGGACCTGAACGCGCTCGGTGCGAGCCAGTCGCCAGACTTCGACGCGGGCGTGCTCGTCCGTGACGTCCGAGGCGCGGTGAAAGGCCTTACCACCGACGAGGATAGGCTCTTCACGGCGTTGACCGGACGCACCCCGATCCAGATCGCGGCGATGCGGAAGGCTTACGCCGCAACGTATGACGGCCGCGACATGGACGAGGACATCGCCGATGACCTGAGCGATGAGGACCTCGAACGGGCCCAGGCGCTGATGACCGGCGACCCGGTGGCCGGTGCCATCGCGACGCTGAACGACGCGATGGCCGGTGCGGGCACCAGCGAAGCAACGATCATGCAGACCCTTCGCAACCGCACACCCGCCGAACGCGAAGCGATCGTGCGCGGCTATCGCGAGCGCTACGGCGTCGATCTGGCGTCGGAGCTGTCGGGAGAGCTGGGAGACAACGAACTCGCGCAAGCCAACGCGTTGCTCAGCGGTGACACCGCGGCGGCGGACGCGGCTGCGCTGCGCGAGGCGATGGACGGTCTCGGCACGGACGAAGCCGCGATTCACGGCGTGTACTCGCAGATCCAGGCCGAGGTGGAAGCCGAGGCCGCGGCAAAGGGCATGACGAGTGAGCAGATCGCTGCCGAGGTCCGGCGCCGGACCGAAGCGGTGCGCTCGGCGTACGGTGCCAGGTTCGACACGGACATCGAGGACGAACTCTCCGGCGGGGAGCTGCGGTTGGCGCAGGCCGAGCACGCGTACGACCTGACCGGCATGGACGCGGCCAAGATCCAGATCGAGCACGAGTCGTTCTACACCGACGACGACGCTGTGAACGCCGTGCTGCGTAACCAATACGCCCGTGCGCGCCGCGATGTGATGCGTGATCTGGAAGTGTCCTTCATGGCTGATCCGGCCAACCAGCTGCTGTCCCCGGCGCAACGCCAGGCACGACTCGAGGCACTGCGTGCGCAGGCTCAGTCCACTGTGGAACAGCAGGCCGCGCAGAACATGCGGGACCTGGAAGCCCAGTACGACGCCAACAATCCGCTGTGGGGCCCGGGTGCGTTCCGTGCGGTGATCGCCTTTGAGACGTCCGGCTACTCCCAGGACGAGGCCAACGATCTGATCCGCCAGGGCGGGCATCTCACAGACGCACAGGAGCTGCACTACGCCGTCGCCGGCGGCGGCACCAATGAAGCGACGATCCGGCAGACGCTGCGGGGCAAGTCACGCGAGGAGATCGAGGCGCTCGCAACCCAGTACCGCGCGCTGACCGGCCAGGACCTCGTCGAGGATCTCGAAGGTGACCTGTCCGGCCGCGACTGGGCGGACACGTCGGCGTTGCTGAACGGCACGAAGACGCCCGCCGAGCAGATGGCCTACATGAACGCGCGGCGGGACTGGGAAGTCAACGAAGGCACCGGCCTGCTCTCGGAGATGTTCGAGAACGAGGAAGAGGACGTCCTCAACGCGACAACCGACGAAGCCCGCCGCGCGTACGACGAGTACCAGCGCTTAGTCGCCTCTGGCGCGTCCCAGGCCGAGATCGACGCCGCGCAGCAGCGGATGGAACGCTGGTTCGGTTACGGCGACAAGGACATCGAGGAACACCGCGCCGCCGTGGACAGCATCACCGACAAGATGGCCACGGCGGCCGCGGTCGCCGCAGGTGTTGCTGTCACCGTGCTCACTGCCGGTGCCGCCGGCCCGGCTGTCGCTGCGGCAGCGGCCTACTTCGGTACCAGCGCAACGGTTGTAGCCGCTGTGGCAGGCGCGGTCGCGGCGACGGCGGCCAGCGTCACCGTCAAGTGGGGCGGCAAGGGCGCGGCCTATGGCGCAGAAGACTTGGCCGTCGACATGGCACAGGGTGTGGTTGACGGTCTTGTTGCCGCAGCGACGGCTGGTATGGGCGGGAAAGCGCTGGACGCCCTGCTGAAGTACCCGGCGTTCGCCTCACTGATCGGTGCCGCGAAGACCGGGGCGTTGGGCACCATCGCGCTGAAGAGCGTCGAGGGCGGAATCGAAGGCGCGATCGGTGGCCTGCCGTCCGGGATGGCCGGCGCGATCCTCAGCGAAAGCACCTGGAAGAGCGGCGATCCGCTCGGGACCATCCTGCGTGCAGGCGGTACCGGTGCGGCCGTGGGCTTCGGCACGGGAGCTGTCGTCGGCGGCATCGCGGAGGCGTGGAACCAGCGCGGCGTCGTCGACATGCCTGACCAGACCGTCATGCAGCCGGCCGATCCGAAGAGCCGCGCCGACGCCGAGACGATGTACCGCAACTCGATCGCCGAGGATCCGTTGCGCGAGGCGGCGATCTACCGCAACACCGAGACCGGCGAGTACATCGTGATCCAGGGCGACAGCTCGACGGTGCAGGTGGCGCCGGGCGAAGGACCCGCGCCCGGCGGAAACCACCAGCGTTGGAAGGAGATCCTCGACGGCCAAGACCTCGGTGCGTGGGAGCTGATGGCGCACAGCCACCCCAGCAACCCGGACACCAACGTCGTCGATCCGGTGAACATGTGGCCCAGCGGCGGCAACGGCGACATGGGCGTGCTCTACGGCGAAGCCTTCCGAGCCAACGGCCCGAGGTCGTCGGAAATCCACTACATGACCGCGGACGGCCCGCAACACACCTCGTTCGGCGTCGATCCGGGCAATCCGGAGCCGTTCTGGGTGGAAGTGCCTGCCGGGGACGGGATCCGGATCGAGCACCGGTTCAAGACCATGGAGGAATACCACAACTGGATGTCCAGTATGGGCGCTCCGCAAGGGGATGTGCCCGGTCATTTCCCGTCGACGCCGCAGGCGGCCGGTCGTCCGGAGGCCGTGCCGAACGAGGACAACTCGGTGACGGTCAAGGCCACTGGCGAGATCGAGAACGCCATTCCGCGTGAGGACGCGCCGGGTTACGAGAACTACACCGAACCTGGCTCGAAAGTCGGGCTGCCGGACTACCAGCGTGCGCACATGTGGGGTCCGGGCTTCGGAGACGAACTGGCCGACGGAATCATGATGGCGCACCGTGACGTGAACCTGAAACTGCAGAACAGCGGTGTGGAGAACGCGATCCGCGAGCTGCACAAGGTCGCGCAGGCGCAGGGCGGTCGCGTGGTGGTGTCGGTCGAGGTGACCAGCCACCCCCGGGTCGCGGGTGAGCCGATCCTGTTGGCCGAAGCGCATTACAAGGTGAGTCTGCAGGCCCCGGACGGCACCATCCGTGCCGCGTTCGAGGTGGACATCGGCCCGATCGGCCGTCCAGGTACGAAGTCGTCGACGTCGCCGCCGATCAGTGTCACCGCGCGCGATCTGGTACTGGAGAACCCCGAGTTGGCCGACGCGCTCGCCGATATCACCGGTCGCTGACCGGTCGTCTGTGTGGCGGTGGCCGGGTCTTTTTCCCGCGCACTAGGTCATTCTTGGTGTTCACTGGGCCTTGAACTCCAGCGCCATTCGTCCGTCGGTGACGGCAGTCGAGGTCCGTAGCACGAGTCCGCATTCGGCTGCCAGGTCGGACAGTTCTTCGACTGTCCTTTCACGACCGTTGAAGCACATCAGCATGAACAGGTCGATCCCGGTGTCGGAACCGTGCCCGCGCACCGGCTCGATCACCACCACGGTGCCGTTCGGCGCGGCGGCCTTACGGCACTCGGTCAGGATCTTGCGGCAGTGCTCGTCATCCCAGTCGTGCAGGATGTCCGACAGGATGTACGCGTCGGCCCCTGCCGGAAGGGGATCGAAGAAGCTGCCCGGAACGGCACTGGCTCGGCCGTCGAGACCGGCCGCCGCGAACCGCTCGGCAGCCGCTTTCGCCGACGGAGGCAGGTCCACGACCCGTCCGCGAACGCCGGGATGGGCCCGCAGGATCATGGTGAGCAGGTTCCCGTCACCGCCGCCCACGTCGACGATGTCAGGGAAGCGGCTCCAGTCGAAGCCTTTGGCGATCTGTGGCGCGTGCTTCTGGAACCGCCACTGCATCTGGGCGTCGAACGAGCGCCGCAATTTCTCTTCGGCGTCGATATCCGTCCAGAAGTCCCGGCCGTATCGGTGTACGTAGGCCGACGCGCCGGTGGTGATCGTCTCCAGCAGATCGACGAAGGCGAGCTCGGCCCGCCCGCCCGCGCTGGTGATGTCGAGCAGCCGCTTGAACCCTTCCGGGGCGTCCTCGTGCATCTGGGCGCCGAGCTTCGTCGGGCGGTATTTGTCGTCCTCGACGTCGAAGACGCCGATCACGACGAGATGATCGAGCAGGCGTTGCAGCACAAGCGGGTTCGCCCCGCTCCTGGCTGCGAGTCGGTCGGTCGTCGCGCCCTCGGTTCCGGCGTGTTCGACCAGGTTGAGTGTGGCAGCGACTCGGATGGCCATCGGAGTGGCCAAATTGGCCATGGCGAGAATCGGCAGATCCATTTGGCCGAGGCTATCGATGTCGGGCAGGCCACTGGAAACGAATTACCGCAGCCGCTATTGTGACCCGGGTCACTGGGGGTGAGATCGATCATGGAACCGAGCAGACGGACGTTTCTTTCGTGGTTGTCGAGAAGCGGCCTGGTGCTGGCCGCTGCCGGCACGACTGGCATGGGGCGCACCGCTGAAGCCGATCAGCGGGATGTCCTCGTCTTGACCAACGCGACGTTGATCGACGGCACGGGGACGGGCCCGCAGCCGAACACAACGATCGTTGTGGCAGGCAACCGGATCATCGCCGTGGGGCGGCACGAAACCGCACCACCGGCTGGAGTCCGCGTGGTGGATCTGCGTGGCAAGTATGTCCTACCTGGACTGTGGGACATGCACACGCACACCATGGATCTGGAGCAGCTCCTGCTCCCGCTGTACATCGCCAACGGCGTCACGTCCGTGCGGGAAATGTGGGGCACCCCGTACGTACGCCGCGTGCACCAACGAATCGCCTCGGGACAGGTGCTTGGCCCTCGGATGGTAGTGGCCAGCAATGTCGTCGACGGACCGCACTCGATGCTGGTCAATCTGTGGGGCAAAGTCAGCCCAGAGCAGGTGCGGACAAAGGACGAAGCCAGGGCAGCGGTACACAGGGCGAAACGGGACGGCGCCGACTTCGTCAAGGTGTACTCCCACCTTGACGACGACACGTTGTCCGCGATCGCCGAAGAGGCGCGACGACTGCGCCTGCCGATCGCAGGCCACGTACCGGACAAGCTTTCGGTTGTCCGGGGCAGCGACTTGGGCATGCGAACCCAGGAGCACCTGTACGCGCTGTACGTCGACGTATCCAGCGCCCGCGACGAGATCCGGACCATCATCCGGAACACGCCCGTAGACCCGAATGATCCCTTCAGCTACTTCTTCGCGATGCGCGAACTGGAGCGGCAGGCGATCAAGTCCTACGACCCAGGACGCGCGGCGGACGTGTTCGCTGCCTTGACGCGCAATCGAACCGCGCTGAGCTCGACGCTGGTTGTGCTGAAGCTCTTCACGTTCCCGCCTGAGCTCGTCCGCGTGCCGGAGCGCGAGAAGTACGTGCCGAAGTGGGTGGTGGAGCAGCGTTGGGCGCTGCAGTCGGTGCCACCGGATCGGCAGGAGGAGAATCGCGCGTTCTACGAAGCGTCCGTGCGGCTGGTGCGTGACGCCGCCGAGGCAGGCGTGACCATGGTCGCCGGGACCGATGGCGGTTTCCTGGCGCCGTACATCCTCGCTGGGTTCTGCCTGCACGACGAGCTGGAGCTGATGGTGCGCATCGGGTTCAGCCCGATGCAGGCCCTCCAGTCCGCGACCCGGGATGCCGCTCGGACAGTCGGCCTAGGGCACGTCAGTGGAACGGTGTCGCCAGGGAAGTTCGCCGACTTGCTGGTCGTGGACGGCAACCCGCTCGCTGATATCCGCAATACCCAACGGATTCACGCGGTTGTCGCGAATGGACGGCTGATCGACCGGGCCGAGCGGGAACGCATGCTCGCCAAGGTCGAGGAGGACGCCAAGCACATTCCGCCGCCCGAGACCGCACTGCGAGCCGCGCCCTGCTGTGGGCCATCGAGGTTCTGAATGATGTGGCGTCCAGCTCCCGGCGGAGCTGGACGCCGATCACCATCTAGTGGGCGATGATCGGTTTGCCTTCGTCGGACTCGTCGCTGTGGTCGATCCGGTTCGGCAGCATGAACGCGATGACGACCGTCAGCAGGGCGAGGCCGGCCGCGACCAGGAACGCAAGCCGCATCCCGCTCAACTGCGCGGCCGGGACGGCGACGCCCTCGGACACGAGGTCCCCGGCGCGTGCCGACAGCACGGTCACCACGAGCGCGGTCCCGAATGCCGCGGCCACCTGCTGCAACGTTCCGAGCATCGAGCTGCCGTGCGAGTACAGG
>JOAA01000013.1 GCA_000720375.1 Rhodococcus rhodnii
GGCGCGATTTTGTGTGGAGTAGCGCCGCAAATAAGCTTGTCGGCGGGCAGGGCCGCAGGCCTGCCCGTGTTTCCCTGCTTTTGCGGCTGCCCAGAAAAAAGACACAGCCTCCTTGGAGACCACAGCGGCAGGAGCCAGGCTGGGTGCTCCACACCAAATCGCGCCGCCCCGGGTAGCAGCGCGCCGACCCAGCCACAGCGCGCGCCGCGGTGACCCACCAGC
Organism: Rhodococcus rhodnii; assembly: GCA_000720375.1. Lineage (GTDB taxonomy): Bacteria > Actinomycetota > Actinomycetes > Mycobacteriales > Pseudonocardiaceae > Kibdelosporangium. Next base: position 223 of record JOAA01000013.1, read on the forward strand.
GCGCCGAAACCAACCCCAGCGCGCCGAAACCAACCCCAGCGCGCCGAAACCAACTCCAGCGCGCCGAAGTAGGCACAGCGCGCCGCAGTGACCCGCAGGCGCCCCGGACCAACCCGCCATCCCACCGAAACCACGCCACCCAGCCGATCCAGCCGACCAAGCGTGGCCTTGATCACCTCATTCTCAACACGACAATGATAACCGTTACGGTGTTCGCGATATCAACGTCAAGCCGGGGAGTGCGGTGGCTGGGTCTGTCAGCATGCGTCGAAAGACGCTGGCGCGTTTCGGGGAGCTGGCCCCCGTCGTCCGCCTTCTCGTCGTCACCCAGTTGCTGTTCAACATCGGGTTCTTCATGGTCCTGCCGTATCTGGCCGGCCACCTCGTCGAAGACCTGGCATTGGCGGGCTGGCTCGTCGGTCTCGTCCTCGGCCTGCGGACGTTCAGCCAGCAGGGACTCTTCCTCGTCGGCGGCACCCTGACCGACCGGTTCGGTGCGAAGCCGGTGATCCTCGCCGGATGCGCTGTCCGGGTCGCCGGGTTCGTGCTCCTTGCCGTCTCCGACACGCTGCCCGGCGTGCTTGCGGGTGCGGTGCTCACTGGCTTCGCGGGCGCACTGTTCTCACCGGCTGTAGAAGCATCGCTGGCCCGAGAAGCAGGCCCGCAGTTACGGGGAACGGCATTCGCAACCCTCGCGGTGTGCGGGGAGATCGGTGCGGTGACCGGGCCATTGCTCGGCGCGCTCGTGCTCACGGACTTCAGCCTCGCTTGTTGGTTCGCGGCTGGCCTGTTCGTGCTCATCGCGATCGGTCACGCCTGGCTGCTGCCATACCGACCGGGGGAGCACCACTCGGAGCCGGTGCTGGCGGGGTGGCGTGCGGTGTTCGGCAACCGAGTGTTCGTTGTGTTCGCGGTGGCGTACTCCGGATATCTGGTGTCGTACAACCAGCTTTACCTTGCCCTGCCCAGTGAACTGCGGTCCGTGACCGGAGGTGAGGCCGCCCTCGGCTGGCTGTTCGCCCTGGCCTCCTTGATCATTGTCTTCGGGCAGTTGCCGACCACCGCGATCGCAAGGCGCGTACTGGGGCCCGGACGCGCTGTCGTGACCGGATTTGTGCTTATGGCCGCCGCTTTCGCTGTCGTGGCGCTGCCACTGCCAGGCTTGCTGCCCGCAGTCCTGTTGGTCGTTCTGTTGACCCTTGGGCAGATGCTCGCTGTGCCCTTCGCGCAGGAGTTGGTGCCGGTGCTCGCCGGCGAACGCCGGTTGGGTGCCCACTTCGGATTTCTGTCGTCAGTGGGTGGCATAGCCGTACTGATCGGCAGTACGGCCAGCGGCGCCGTGCTCGGTCTCGGACCGGTCGCCTGGCTGTTGCTCGCGCTCGTCCCTCTCGGTGGTGCCGTTGTGCTCGCCGTTCTCGTGTCCCGCGGCGTTCTGGCCCGCTGACAGAAGGTGGTTCTCTTGGTTCGGATAGTTGCGTTCCTGCTTGCCGTCGGCATGCTGGCAACGGGGTGTTTCGCTGGCTCTGCAACGAGTGACAGGTTACGTGTCGTGCTGCCGTTCCCGCCTGCGCAGGGGATGTCGCCGTGGAGTGACGACGCTCTGCTACTCACCAGGCTTGGGATCGCGGAGCCGTTGGTGGAACTGGACACGAACGGCAAGCCTGTGCCGGGCCTCGCCGAAAGCTGGGCCAAAGTGGACGCGACGACATGGCGTTTTCGCGTGCGCGGCGGCGTGAAGCTCCACGACGGAACCACTCTGACGACGCAGCACGTGGCCGACGCGCTCACCAAAGCGGCCTCGGCAAGCCCGGTTCCACGGGCTGTCAAAGGCCTCGGACTGACCGCGAAGGCAGACGGTGACCGTGAAGTCGTTGTCACCACGACCAAACCGGATCCCGTGTTGCCGCAACGCCTGTCATCGCCGAACCTAGTGATCCTCGCTGGCAGCGCGGGCACTGGTCCGTTCATGCTGAAGTCCCTGCAGGGCAAGGACACCGCCGTGCTGGACGCCTTTGCCCAACACTGGGCCGGTGCTCCGCAAGTGTCCGGTGTGGACGTCAGGTTCGTGCCCGACGGCACGGCCCGTGCTGCCGCGCTGAGGGCCGGTGAGGCAGACGTCGTGCACGCGCTGCCCGTCGCAGCGGCGGCGAACCTCGACGGCGGCCAACTGCTCGAAGTGCCGCTGCCCAGGACGGTTTCGTTGCACCTCAACACGTCGAAACCGCCATTCGCGGACGCCGGTCTCCGGGCCGCTGCCCGTAGCTCGGTCGACCCGAACGCGCTCGCGAAAGGTGTGTACGAGGGCCGCGCGGACGCTGCACAGGGCATCTACGGCCCAGCCAGTCCCTGGGCGGGACAACGGACCATCAACCACCCGACCGCCCCTGCGACACCGGCAGGGCAGAAGGTCGTACTCGCCACGTACGGCGACCGTGCGGAACTGCCCGAAGTCGCGAGCGTGATCGCGGAAGCGTTGCGGGCAAAAGGGTTTGTCGTCGAGCAGGTGGTACGCGAATACAGCCTGCTGGAACCGGATCTGCTCGCGGGCAAGTTCGACGCCGTCGTATCAACCCGCTCCTACCTGCTCGACACCGGCGATCCATTCACCTACCTGGCAACGGACATGACGTGCGGCGGCAGCTACAACCTGGCCCGCCTCTGCGATCCAGCGATCGACACGGCCATCGGACAGGCACAGGACGCACTCAAGGTAGAGGCCGCCATTCTCGCGACCGACGCGCTCGTGCCGCTGGTGCATGAACGTGCCCGGATCGGTGTGGCGCAGGGTGTCACCGAGGTGGCCGCCGACTCGTTCGAACGACACCTCATCACCAAGGCGACTCGACGATCGTGATCGTGCTGCGCCGGTTCGCGATCCTGCTCGCCGCAACGGTGACTGTCGGTCTGTTGCCCATGCTCGCCGGTCGGGACCCCGCACTTGCGGTGTTACGGGCCAGGCTCACGGATCGCGAACCGGACCAGGCGGCGCTGGCCGCCGTACGCGCCGAACTCGGCCTCGACGCGGGGCCGTTCGGCCTGCTCCAACGCTGGGCCGAAGGCTTGGTACGCGCGGATTTCGGGCGGTCATGGGTGTCCGGCGCGCCCGTCGGCCCGGAACTGCTGCGTGCCTTGCAGGTTTCGATGACTCTCGCCGGATTCGCCGCCTTGGTGGCCATCCTGGTCGCACTACCGCTGGCGGCACGGGGATTGTCACGGACAGCGGCGACGCTCGCCGCCCTGCCCGAATTCCTCATCGCGATGGTGCTGTTGGTGGTCTTCGCCGTGAGGTTGCGGCTGCTGCCCACGGCCGGCTGGGACAGCGCGACGCATGCCGTGCTGCCGGCAATAGCGCTCGGTGTGCCCGCGGGCGCTGTTCTCGGCACGGTCGGCCACGACGCTGTTCGGGCGGCCAGCGCCGAGCCGTGGATCGCCACGTGGCAGGCCGCGGGATATTCGCGTCGGCTCGTGATGGCGGCCGTGGCCCGGCGGGCCGCGTCCGTGGTCAGCGGACAGCTCGCGCTGATCGTGGCCGGGTTGTTCGGCGGGGCGGTGGCCGTCGAGGTCGTGTTCGCGTTGCCGGGCATCGGCCGGATGGCCGTGTCAGGGGCTTTGGCCCAGGATATGCCTGTCGTGCAAGGGTGCGTTCTGGTCATTCTGGTGATCGGCACCGTGGCGGGTGCATTGGGAACGTGGGGGCAACGCCTGCTGCTCGGTCCCGCCTTCACGGCCGGGAGCATGGTGGCGTCGCCTGCTCTCACCCCGCGACGACCACGGCTGCTGCCAGTGTTGGCGTTGGTGATCGTTGGTGTCACCGTGGCGGGCCTTTTGCGGGATCCGATGGCGGTCGACCTCGCCGCCCGTCTGCGACCTCCGTCCCTTCAGCATCCCTTCGGAACGGACGCTCTGGGACGTGACCTGCTTGCCCGTGTCGGGCACGGCGCGTTGAGCACCGCCGTCCTGGCGCTCCTGGTGACGGCCGCGGCCTGGGCCATCGGACTGGCCTGGGGCTTGATCTTCCGAGGTACGGCCGTCGTCGATGTGGCGAACGCATTGCCGCCCACGATCGCGGCCCTGATCGTGGTCACCGTCGTAGGTCCAGGGGTGCTCGGCGCCGCGGTGGCGGTCGCGGCCGTGTTGTGGGCGCCGCTGGCTGCGCACGCGCGGTCGCTCGCGCTCGAACAGCGAGCGTCGCTGCACTTGGAGGCGTCCCGCGCCATCGGCGCTACCAGGACTTGGTTGCTCATGAGGCACGTGCTGCCTGCGGTTGTCCCAGCGGTGACGCGCGGTGCCGTTGTCCGGCTCCCAGGTGTCGCGCTGGCCGTGGCCTCGCTCGGGTTTCTCGGCCTCGGCGCCCAGCCGCCCAGCCCGGAGTGGGGGATGCTGCTCGCCGAGGGGATGCCGTACGTGGAGCGCGCTCCATGGGGCGTGTTGTTCCCGGTAGGCGCGCTGGCGGCACTCGGAATTACAGCTGCCGGTGTTGCCGCCCGGATTCGCTAGCGGGAGGCGGTATCGTCATCCCGATGGTGATCGCACGACCTGGGTGGCTGATTGCGCGCTCGTGACTTGACTGTTACGCCCGTGCTCCTTGACCCAGTGGATGTTATCGCTAACACTGACCTCTCGTCACGCCGCAGCGAAGCGAACGGGAGGTGGTCATGACAGGCACACGGCATGCGAGCCTGACCGACGTGGCCGAGCTCGCGGGCGTGTCCCACATGACGGTGTCCCGGGTGATCAACGGGACCGGACCGGTCCGTGCCGAGACGCGAGCCCGCGTGATGGCCGCCGTGGAAAAGCTGGACTACCGGCCCAACTCGGCCGCCCGCGCCCTGGTCACCGGCAAGACCGGCAACCTCGGCGTGGTCGCGCTGGACTCCACCCTCTACGGCCCGGCGAGCACGCTGTACGGCATCGAGAACGCCGCCCGTGAGGCGGGGTATTCGGTCACGATCACCAGCGTCAGCGCCCCGAACCGGACGTCCATCGCCGACGCCATCGAAACCCTGCGCAGGCAGGCGGTCGAGGGCATCGTGGTGATCGCGCCGCACGTGGCGACGGGCAAGGCCTTGGCGCACATGCCCAGCGACGTGCCCCTGGTCGCCGTCGGCGGTGGCGAGCACGCCCCGATCCCGGTGATCGCGGTCGACCAGTACGACGGTGCCCGTCGCGCGACCGAGCATTTGCTCGCGCTGGGGCACAAGACGGTGTGGCACGTGGCTGGCCCGGCCGACTGGCTGGAGGCACGCGATCGTGAGCTGGCCTGGCGGGAGACCCTGGAACGGCGCGGCGCCAAGGTGCCGCGTGTGGTGCGTGGCGACTGGAGCTCGCGCTCAGGGTACGAAGCCGGCCGAAGCCTTGCCGGGCAGAAGGGCGTTGGCGCGGTCTTCGTGGCCAACGACCAGATGGCGCTGGGCTTGCTGCGTGCGTTCGCCGAAGCGGGCATCAGCGTCCCCAGGGACGTGCACGTCGCCGGGTTCGACGACGTGCCGGAGGCCGCGTACTTCAGTCCGCCGCTGACCACCGTCCGGCAGGACTTCATCGAGGTGGGCAGACGGACCTTCCGGCAGCTCGCCACGAGAATCGCCGGTCATCAGCCCGAAGCACGCGACCTGGTACCCGCCGAGTTGATCGTCAGGGAGAGCACCGGACCCCGGTAGCACCCTGGCGTGTTCCGCCATCGTTGAGACCCTTGCTGATGTTAGCGCTAACAAAGTTGTTGGGAGCCGCCATGAAGTACAGGAAGCTGGCCGCTGCGGCGGCCGGGATGGTCAGCGTCGCGTTACTCGCCGGGTGCGGTGGTGGTAACGGCGGCGGCAACCAGCCAGCCGGTGGCAGTGGTAGTGGTAGTGGCGGTGGCCAGATCACGCTGGGCTTCTCCCAGGTGGGGGCGGAAAGCGGCTGGCGGACCGCGAACACCAAGTCGATCCAGGACTCGGCCAAGGCCGCGGGCATCGACCTGAAGTTCTCCGACGCGCAGCAGAAACAGGAGAACCAGATCAGGGCGATCCGGTCGTTCATCCAGCAGAAGGTCAAGGTGATCGCGTTCTCGCCGGTCGTCGAGTCCGGCTGGGACACCGTGCTTAAGGAGGCCAAGACCGCCAACATCCCGGTCATCCTGACCGACCGGGCGATCGACTCGCCGGACAAGTCGCTGTACAAGTCGTTCCTCGGCTCGGACTTCGTCAAGGAGGGCCGCAAGGCGGGGGAGTGGGTGACCAAGGAGTTCGCCTCGGCCACCGGTGACGTGAACATCGTGGAACTGCAGGGCACCACCGGATCCGCGCCGGCCAACGACCGCAAGCAGGGCTTCGCCGAGGTGATCGCGGCCAACCCGAAGCTCAAGGTGGTCGCCTCGCAGACCGGCGAGTTCACCCGTGCCAAGGGCAAAGAGGTGATGGAGGCCTTCCTGAAGTCGCAGAGCAAGATCGACGTGCTCTACGCGCACAACGACGACATGGCGCTCGGTGCGATCGAAGCCATCCAGGGCGCGGGCAAGAAGCCGGGCACGGACATCAAGATCCTGTCCATCGACGCGGTCAAGGACGGCATGCAGGCGCTGGCCGACGGCAAGATCAACTACATCGTCGAGTGCAACCCGCTGCTCGGACCGCAGCTGATGGACCTGGTCAAGAAGGTCGCCGCCGGTGAGCAGGTGCCGCAGCGCATCGAGACCGAGGAGACCGAGTTCGACCAGGCCAAGGCCAAAGAAGTTCTCCCACAGCGCCAATACTGAGCGCCTGTACTGAGTGGCAGTAGGCGATGATTCTGCGGATGACGGGAATCCACAAGCGGTTCCCAGGCGTGATCGCCCTCGACGGCGTGGACTTCCGGCTCTTGCCTGGCGAAGTGCACGCGTTGATGGGCGAGAACGGCGCGGGCAAATCGACCCTGATCAAAGTGTTGACCGGGGTGTACGGGGTCGACGGTGGCGAGATCGAGTTCGGCGGCGAGCCGGTCTCGTTCACCGGGCCCGCCGCCGCGCAGCGAGCCGGCGTGAGCACGGTGTACCAAGAGGTCAATCTGTGCCCGAACCTCTCGATCGCCGAGAACATCCTGCTCGGCCGGGAACCACGCAGGTTCGGCCGGATCCTGTGGTCGAAGATGCGCCGCCGCGCCGAGGAACTGCTCGCTCGGCTCGACCTGGAGCTGGATGTGACGGCTCCGCTGTCCACTCAGTCGATCGCGGTGCAGCAACTGGTCGCGATCGCCAGGGCACTGGACGTCGACGCGCGGGTGCTCGTACTCGACGAGCCGACGTCCAGTTTGGACTCCCACGAGGTCGACCGGCTGCTCGCGGTGATGCGCACCCTGCGCGCCGAGGGGATGGCGATCCTGTTCGTCTCGCACTTCATCGACCAGGTCTTCGCCATCTCCGACCGGATGACCGTGCTGCGGAACGGAAAACTCGTCGGCGAGTACCTGACCACGCAGATCACCCCGGTCGGGCTGGTCACCAAGATGATCGGCAAGGAACTCGCGACGCTGGACGAGCTCGAGCAGGTTCGGCCGGAGCGAGTCGACCAGCAGGAGCTGTTGCGGGCCGGTGACCTGGGCCGCAAGGGCGGCATCGAGCCGTTCTCGTTGGAGATCCAGCGAGGCGAGGTGGTCGGGCTGGCTGGGCTGCTCGGATCGGGACGCACCGAGCTGGCCCGGCTGCTGTACGGCGCCGACCACGCCGACCACGGCACGGTGCACATCGACGAGAAGCCGGTCAAGCTGCGCTCGCCGCGTACGGCCATCGCCCGAGGGATCGCGTTCTGCTCGGAGAACCGCAAGACCGAAGGCCTGGTGGAAGATCTGACGGTCCGCGAGAACATCGCGCTGGCCGTGCAGGCTTCGCGTGGCTGGACCAAACCGTTGTCCCGCAAGCGCCAGGACGAGATCGCCGAGCGCAGCATCAAGGCGCTCGACATCCGCCCGGCCAACCCCGAGGCCAAGGTGCGGGATCTGTCCGGCGGCAACCAGCAGAAGGTGCTGCTGGCCCGCTGGCTGATCACCAATCCGCGGCTGCTGATCCTCGACGAGCCCACGCGCGGGATCGACATCGGCGCCAAGACCGAGATCCAGAAACTGGTCACGCAACTGGCCGCCGAGGGCATGGCGGTGGTGTTCATCTCCGCGGAACTGGAAGAGGTCCTGCGGCTGAGCGACCGGGTGATGGTGTTGCGGGACAGGCACGTCGTCGCGCAACTGCACAACGACTCGCTCACCCCCGAGCAGATCATGGCGACGATCGCGGACGGAGGCGGGGAATGACCAAGCATCGCCTGTTCTGGCCGGTTGTCGCGCTGGTTCTGTTGCTGCTGGGCAACTTCGCCTTCTCGCCCGCGTTCTTCGCGATCGAACTGCGGGAGGGGCACCTCTACGGCAGCCTGATCGACATCCTGCGGTTCGGCGCGCCGCTCATCCTGGTGGCACTCGGGATGACGCTCGTGATCGCCACCGGCGGGATCGACCTGTCGGTCGGGTCCGTGGTCGCGATCAGCGCGGCGATCGCGTGCCTGCAGATCAGTCAGCTGGGCGATCAGAACAGCATCGGCGGCATCGCCGGTGCCGTCGGCATTGCCTTGGGACTCAGCCTGGTTCTGGGTGCCGCGAACGGCGTTCTGGTCGCCGTGCTGAACATTCAGCCGATCGTCGCGACGCTGATCCTGATGGTGGCCGGTCGCGGACTGGCCCAGTTGATCACCGACGGGCAGATCATCACCATCAATTCGCAGCCGTACCAGGCGATCGGCGGCGGGTTCGTGCTGACGTTGCCGGTCTCGATCCTGATCGCGGTCGCTGTGTTCGTGCTGTCGACGCTGCTGGTCCGCAAGTCCGCGCTGGGCATGCTGTTGGAAGCGGTCGGCGGAAACCCGGAGGCCAGCAGGCTCGCCGGGGTGCGGTCGCGGCGGCTGATCTGGCTGACGTACGTGGTCTGTGGTCTGTTCGCGGGCATCGCCGGGTTGATGATCAGCTCGAACGTGTCGAGCGCGGACGGCAACAACGCCGGGCTGTGGATCGAACTGGACGCCATCCTGGCGGTGGTGATCGGCGGGACCGCGTTGACCGGTGGCCGGTTCTCCTTCGCTGGCACGGTGATCGGCGCGTTGCTGATCCAGACCTTGTCCACGACGGTGTACACGCTCGGTATCCCGCCTGAGACCACGCTGCTGTTCAAGGCCGTGGTCGTGATGGCGGTGTGCCTGGTGCAGTCGCCCGCGTTCCGCCGCAAGGTGATCGCCCGCAGGCGTAAACCGAAACCGGCGTCACCAGCGCGGCAGGACGAGAAGGTGGAGGTGTCGGCATGACAACGCTGACAACGCTGACAGCGTCACGGCAGCGCCACCTCCCGATCCTGGCCACGTTCGCTTTGCTGGTCGTCGCGTACGTCTACGGCGCCACGCAGTACGAGGCGTTCGGCGACGCGCAGGTCGTGCTGAACATCCTGATCGACAACGCGTTCCTGCTCGTTGTCGCGATCGGGATGACGTTCGTGATCCTCACCGGCGGCATCGACCTGTCCGTCGGCGCGGTGGTCGCACTGTCCACATTGGTCTCGGCAAAGCTGGTCGCCGCAGGCGTGCCTGCGTTGCTCGTGATCCTGCTCGTGCTGGTGATCGGTGGCACGCTCGGGCTTGGCATGGGCGCGGTCATCCACTACTTCGAGCTGCAGCCGTTCATCGTGACGCTGGCCGGGATGTTCCTTGCCCGTGGGCTTTGCTACACGATCAGCGTGGAGTCGATCTCGATCACCGACGGCTTCTTCACCACGATGGCGCAGACGCCGGTCCAACTGCCCGGCGGTATGCACGTGTCGATCAGCGTGGTGATCGCGCTGGTGGTGCTGGCGGTGGCGGTGTACGTCCTGCACTTCACGCGTCTCGGCCGGACGGTGTACGCGATCGGTGGCAGCGAGCAGTCCGCGATGCTGATGGGTCTGCCGGTGCCCCGTACGAAGATCACCGTCTACGCGATCAGTGGCCTTTGTTCGTCCCTTGGTGGAGTGCTGCTGGCGTTCTACACGTTGTCCGGCAACGCTTTGCACGCCGTCGGTATGGAGTTGGACGCGATCGCCGCGGTGGTGATCGGCGGGACCATCCTGACCGGCGGCTCCGGTTACGTGCTCGGCACCGTTCTCGGTGTGCTGGTGCTGGGCATCATTCAGACGCTGATCACCTTCGACGGCACCCTCAGCTCGTGGTGGACGAAGATCGTGATCGGCGCGTTGTTGTTCGTGTTCATCGTGTTGCAGCGGCTGGTCAGCCGCCGCACTCGATAAGGGAAGCCGCTGTTGTGGTTTCGGCAGGCCAGTTGTGTTAACGCTAACTACAAGGAGGGCACGTGCCACCGGATGACGCTTTGGTGGTCGGTGTGGACTTCGGCACGCTGTCCGCGCGAGCGGTCGTGGTGCGCGTGCGGGACGGAGCCGAACTGGGCACCGCCGTCGCTGACTACCGGCACGGCGTAGTCGACCACGAGTTACCTGGATCCGGCCGCCGGCTGCCGCCGGACTGGGCCCTGCAGGTCCCGGCGGACTACATCGAGTCGATGTCCGCGGCGGTCAAGGAGGCGTTGACGGGTCTGGATCCCGCCAAGGTGATCGGCATCGCCACGGACTTCACCGCGTGCACGATGGTGCCGACCACGCAGCAGGGAGTCCCGCTGTGCGCCTTGCCCGAGTTCGCCGACGAGCCGCACGCGTACGTCAAACTCTGGAAGCACCACGCCGCGCAGCCACAGGCGGACCGGATCAACGAGCTGGGGCGGGTCCGTGGCGAGAAATGGCTGCCCCGCTACGGCGGCCTGATCTCCTCGGAGTGGGAATTCGCCAAGGCGCTGCAGATCCTCGAAGAGGCCCCGCACGTGTACGAGGCCATGCGGCACTTCGTCGAGCTCGCCGACTGGATCGTCTGGCAGCTCACCGGAAACTACGTCCGCAACGCCTGCACTGCCGGGTACAAGGGCATCTACCAGGACGGCGAATACCCCAGCCAGGACTTCCTGCGTGAGCTCAACCCCGGCTTCGAACGGTTCGTTGCCGACAAGCTCGAGCACCCGCTTGGCCAGCTGGGCGACAAGGCCGGACAGCTGTCTGCCCAGGCCGCGGCATGGACGGGACTGCCGGAAGGCATCGCCGTCGCAGTGGGCAATGTGGACGCTCACGTGACCGCACCCGCCGCACGGGCCGTGGAACCGGGGCAGATGGTCGCGATCATGGGCACGTCCACGTGTCACGTGATGAACGGGACTCACCTGGCCGAAGTGCCCGGGATGTGCGGTGTGGTCGACGGCGGCATCGTGCCTGGCCTGTGGGGTTATGAGGCCGGGCAGAGCGGTGTCGGCGACATCTTCGCCTGGTTCGTCCGCACGAGCGTTCCGCCGGAGTACCACGCGGCCGCCGAGGCCAAGGGGGTCTCGGTGCACGAGTACCTCACCGAACTGGCTGCGGCACAGGGGATCGGCGAGCACGGGCTGGTGGCACTCGACTGGCACAGCGGCAACAGGTCTGTGCTCGTCGACCACGAGCTCTCCGGTGTGGTGGTGGGCCAAACCCTTGCCACCACACCGGAGGACACCTACCGGGCGCTGCTGGAGGCGACCGCGTTCGGGACACGCGTGATCATCGATACGTTCATCGACGCGGGTGTCCCGGTCCGGGAGTTGATCGTCGCGGGTGGACTGATCAAGAACGAGTTCCTGATGCAGATGTACGCCGACGTGGTCAACCTGCCCCTGTCGGTGATCGGCTCGGCGCAGGGACCCGCGTTGGGCTCCGCGATCCACGCCGCCGTGGCCGCGGGGGCGTATCCGGACATCCGCGCCGCGGCCGAGGCGATGGGCTCGGTGCGCAAGGACGCGTACCTGCCGATCGAGGCCAATGTCGAGGCATATCAGGAGATTTTCGAGGAGTACCGCTCGTTGCACGACTACTTCGGTCAGGGGAACGGCGTCATGCACCGCATGCGCGAACGCCGCAGGGTCCAGAAAGGATAGAGCTGGATGGTGCTCTCCACAGCGGTTCTCGACACCGTAGAGCAAATCTGCCATACGGTCGCCGACCTGCACGGCGAACTCACCCGCAACGAGCTGGTGATCTGGACAGCGGGCAACGTGTCCGCGCGCGTTCCCGGCGAGGACCTGATGGTGATCAAGCCGTCGGGTGTCTCCTATGACGAGCTCGGCGCCGACAAGATGGTCGTGACGGACCTGTACGGCGAACTGGTACACGGCAATCTGGCTCCGTCATCGGACACGGCCGCGCACGCCTACGTCTACCGGCACATGCCCGAAGTCGGGGGAGTGGTGCACACGCACTCCACCTACGCGACGGCGTGGGCGGCTCGGGGCGAGCCGATTCCGTGCGTGCTCACCATGATCGCCGACGAGTTCGGCGGCGAGATCCCGGTCGGGCCGTTCGCGATGATCGGGGATGACTCGATCGGCCAGGGCATCGTGGAAACCCTGCGGGGCAGCCGGTCGCCGGCGGTGCTGATGCGCAACCACGGGCCGTTCACCGTCGGCAAGGACGCGCGGTCGGCGGTCAAGGCGGCCGTGATGGTCGAGGACGTGGCCCGGACTGTCCACATCGCACGCCAGCTCGGTACCCCGACGCCGTTGAAGCAGGAGGACATCGACCGCCTGCACGACCGGTACCGCAACGTCTACGGCCAGCAGGAGGCCCGATGAAGTCCCCGCAGGTCTGGTTTCTCACCGGCAGCCAAGGGTTGTACGGCCCGCAGACCCTTGACCAGGTCGCCGAGCAGTCGGCGCGGATCCAGCAGATGCTGGCCACCACCGGCAAGATCAGCGCCGAGATCATCGGCAAGCCGGTGCTCACGGATTCCGCGGCCATCCGGCAGGTGATGCTGGCCGCGAACAACGATTCCCGGTGCGTCGGTGTGATCGCGTGGATGCACACGTTCTCGCCGGCCAAGATGTGGATCACCGGCCTGGACGCCCTGCGCAAGCCACTGCTGCACCTGCACACGCAGCTCAACGAGGCGCTGCCGTGGCAGACCATCGACATGGACTTCATGAACCTCAACCAGGCCGCGCACGGCGACCGTGAGTTCGGGTACATCCAGACCCGGCTTGGCGTGGCACGCAAGACCGTGGCCGGTCACGCCAGCGATCCCGCTGTGGTCAACCGAATCGACGGCTGGGTGCGTGCCGCGACCGGCATGGCGCATCTGCGTTCCTTGCGGCTGGTGCGGTTCGGCGACAACATGCGCGACGTCGCCGTGACCGAAGGCGACAAGGTCGAGGCCGAGCTGAGGTTCGGCGTTTCGGTCAACACGTACGGCGTCAACGACTTGGTGGCCGAAGTCGATGCCGTCTCGGACGGCGCCGCGGATGAGTTGGTGGCCGAGTACCACGACACGTACGAGATGTCCTCGAGCCTGGCGGAGCGGCCGGAGTCGTTGCGGTACGCGGCCAAGATCGAGGTGGCACTGCGGAAGTTCCTGACCGAAGGCGGGTTCGGCGCGTTCACCACAAACTTCGAGGACCTCGGTGGACTGCGGCAGCTGCCTGGGTTGGCGGTGCAGCGGTTGATGGCCGATGGATACGGCTTCGGCGGTGAAGGGGACTGGAAGACCTCGGCTCTGCTGGCCGCGATCAAGGCGATGGGGCACAGCACCGGGCGTGGCACGTCCTTCATGGAGGACTACACGTACCACTTCGGGCCGGGCGAACCGAAGATCCTCGGCGCGCACATGCTCGAGGTGTGCCCAAGCATCGCCGGGCATCGGCCGTCCTGCGAGATCCATCCACTGGGGATCGGTGGCCGGGAGGACCCGGTCCGGCTGGTGTTCGACGCCGCCGCGGGACCGGCTGTGGTGATCGGCCTCGCGGACCTCGGTGACCGGTTCCGGTTCGTGGCCAACGAAGTCGAAGTGGTCGCACCGGACGAACCGTTGCCGAAGCTGCCCGTTGCCAGGGCGGTGTGGAAGCCGTTGCCCTCGTTGCCGACGTCGGCTGAGTCCTGGCTGACCGCGGGCGGGCCGCACCACACGGTGCTCACTCAGGCTGTCGGCACCGAGGTGCTGCGCGACTTCGCGCACATGCTGCACACCGAGCTGCTGGTGATCGACGAGAACACCACCACAGCGGACTTCGGGGATCGGATCCGGTGGAACCAGGCGTACTACCGGCTCGCACAGGGCTTCTAGGAAGGAGAACGACATGCGGATCGCCGCATTGGCAGGAATTGTGGTGCTCAGCACGGCGTTGGCCGCCTGCGGATCGAGCACGAAGACGGTCGACCAGACCGCGGCCCCGGGTGCGAGTGCGGGTGGGCTGGTCGGCGTGACCATGCCGACCAAGTCGTCGGAACGCTGGATCCACGACGGCGACAACATCAAGGCGCAGCTGGAGAAGCTCGGCTACCAGGTCGACCTGCAGTACGCCGAGAACGACATCCCGACCCAGGTCAACCAGATCGAGAACCAGATCACCAAGGGCGCCAAGCTGCTCGTGATCGCGTCGATCGACGGCACCGCGATCACCACGCAGCTGCAGGAGGCCGCGGACAAGAAGATCCCGGTGATCGCCTACGACCGGCTGATCCGCAACAGCCCGAACGTGGACTACTACGCGACCTTCGACAACTTCAAGGTCGGCGTCGAGCAGGCCACATCGTTGCTGAAGGGCCTGAAGGTCGACACTGGTGCGACCGGTCCGTTCAACATCGAGCTGTTCGCCGGGTCACCGGACGACAACAACGCCACGTTCTTCTTCAACGGCGCGATGTCGGTGCTGAAGCCGCACATCGACAAGGGCGTGCTGAAGGTCGCGAGTGGACAGACCGACTTCTCGACCGTGGCGATTCTTCGCTGGGACCCCGCGACCGCGCAGCGCCGGATGGAGGACCTGCTGACCAAGACCTACCGTGGCGGCTCGGTGGTTCATGGCGTGCTGTCGCCTTACGACGGTCTGTCGATCGGCATCCTGTCGGCGTTGAAGAGCAACGGTTATGGCACGGCCGCGCAGCCGTACCCAGTGGTCACTGGGCAGGACGCCGAGCTCGCCTCGGTCAAGTCGATCATCGCGGGCGAGCAGTACTCGACGGTGTTCAAGGACACGCGTGAGCTGGCCAAGGTGACGGTCGGGATGGCCGACGCGGTGCTGAAGGGCAGCAAGCCGCAGGTGAACAACACCAAGGACTATGACAACGGCAACAAGGTCGTGCCGAGCCAGCTGCTGCAGCCGGTGACCGTGGACAAGACCAACTACCAGAAGGAACTGGTCGACTCCGGCTACTACAAAGCGGACCAGCTCAAATGACGATTCTGAGGATGCGCGGCATCACCAAGACCTTTCCTGGTGTTGCCGCGCTGCAGGACGTGAACCTCGAGGTGGAACGCGGCGAGATCCACGCCATCTGCGGGGAGAACGGCGCGGGCAAGTCCACCCTGATGAAGGTGCTGTCCGGGGTTCACCCGCACGGGTCCTACGAGGGTGAGATCAAGTTCGAGGACGACTGGTGCGAGTTCGCCTCGATCAGGGACAGCGAGCGGCGCGGGATCGTGATCATCCACCAGGAGCTCGCGCTCTGCCCGCAACTGTCCATCGCGGAGAACATCTTCCTCGGCAACGAGATGGCGCGCGGCGGGCTGATCGACTGGAACCGGACCAACCACGCGGCCGGTGAACTGCTGCGCCGCGTGGGGCTGGACGAGAACCCGGTGACGCCGGTGTCCGACCTCGGTGTGGGCAAGCAGCAGCTGGTCGAGATCGCCAAGGCACTGTCCAAAGAGGTCAAACTGCTCATCCTGGACGAGCCGACGGCCGCGTTGAACGACAACGACTCCGCGCACCTGCTCGACCTGTTGCGCGGGCTGCGGGAAGACGGCGTGACGTGCGTGATCATCTCACACAAGCTCAACGAGGTGATGGCGATCGCCGACACGATCACGATCCTGCGTGACGGCCGGACCATCGAGACGCTGCGAACCTCAGAAGTGACCGAGGACCGGATCATCTCCGGAATGGTCGGGCGGGACCTCTCGCAACGCTTCCCGCCGCACACCCCGTCGATCGGGGACGAAGTCCTGCGGATCGAGGACTGGACCGTGCACAGTCCAGTGCACGCCGGCCGGGTTGTGGTCGATCAGGCTTCGTTGACGTTGCGGCGCGGGGAGATCGTCGGGCTGGCCGGGCTGATGGGAGCGGGTCGGACCGAGCTGGCGATGAGCGTGTTCGGCCGGTCGTACGGAAAGGACATTTCCGGACGGATCATCAAGGACGGCAAGCAGATCCAAGTGAAGTCCGTGCAGGATGCCATCGCGCACGGGATCGCTTACGTGACCGAGGACCGGAAGCGGTACGGGCTCAACCTGATCGAGGACATCAAGCGGAATATCTCCGCAGCCGGGCTGGGGCGGCTTTCCCGGCGTGGGTGGGTTCAGGAGAACGAGGAACACCGGGTCGCCGAGGACTTCCGGTCCCGGATGAACATCAAGGCACCCGGTGTGCGCGCGGTGACCGGGAAGCTCAGCGGCGGCAACCAGCAGAAGGTCGTGCTGTCCAAGTGGATCCTGACCGATCCGGACGTGCTGATCCTCGATGAGCCCACCCGTGGCATCGACGTGGGGGCGAAGTACGAGATCTACTCGATCATCAACAAGCTGGCTGACGAAGGCAAGGCCGTCCTCGTCATCTCCTCGGAACTGCCCGAACTGCTCGGCCTGTGCGACCGGATCTACGCGCTGTCCCGTGGCCGGATCACCGGTGAGGTCGAGCGTGCCGAAGCGACGCAGGAAAAGCTGATGCAGTTCATGACCAAGGAAGCAGCATGACTCTCACCGAAGCCCCCAAGCAGGTGACCGAGACCGCGAAACCGCTGCGGCGCATCTCGATCAACCCGCGCGAAAGCGGCATCTACGTCGCCTTCGCGCTGATCGTCGTTCTGTTCACGATCCTGACCGGCGGTGTTCTGCTTGAGCCGCAGAACATCTCGAACATCATCGTGCAGAACTCGTACATCCTGATCCTCGCGGTCGGGATGATGCTGATCATCATCGCCGGGCACATCGACCTCTCGGTCGGCTCAGTGGTCGCGGTCTGTGGCGCGTTGTGTGCGGTGTTCACCGTCGAGATGGGCATGCCCTGGTTGCCTGCCTTGGCTCTCACCTTGGTCGCGGGTGCGCTGATCGGCGCATGGCAGGGTTACTGGATCGCCTACTTCGGCATTCCGGCGTTCATCGTCACGCTCGCGGGCATGCTCGTGTTCCGGGCGATCACCCTGTGGGTGCTGGGAAACCAAGGCATCGGGCCGTTCCCCGATGACATCCGTACCCTCGCCAACGGGTTCACCGACGGCTACCTCGGCAACATCGGGCTCGGGCCGCTCGGCGGCGCCGACCTGGTCAGCCTGCTGCTGGGAGTCGCCGGGGTCGCGGCGATCTTCATGATCCAGTGGCGGCAGCGCAAGGCAAGGCTCGGTTACCTGCAGCAGGTCGACCCGTTCCCGATGTTCCTGCTGAAAGTCGCGGCGGCGTCGCTCGTTGTGCTCGCGGTGATCGTGCAGCTGGCGCGGTTCAAGAACATCCCGTGGGTCCTCGTGCTGCTGACAGTGCTGGTCGTCGGGTACTCGGTGGTGGCGAACAGGTCTGTGTTCGGGCGGCACATCTACGCCATTGGCGGCAACCGGCAGGCAGCCGAGCTGTCCGGGGTGAAGGTCAAGCCGATCACCTTCTGGATCTTCGTCAACATGGGTGTGCTCGCCGCGCTGGCCGGGATCATCTTCGCGGGACGGCTCAACCAGGCAGGACCGACCGCCGGAGAGGCCTTCGAACTCGACGCCATCGCGGCCGCTTTCATCGGAGGTGCGGCGGTTCAGGGCGGCGTGGGCAAGGTCGTCGGTGCGATCACCGGCGGTCTGATCATGGCCGTGATCAACAACGGCATGTCCTTGCTCGGGCAGCCAAGCGAGATCGTGATGCTGGTGAAGGGACTTGTTCTGCTGGCTGCCGTCGCATACGACATCTGGACCAAGCGCCGGGCAGGCTAACGAGGTGGTGCGGTGGTGGCACGCACGATCAGGTACGTGTCGAGCGACTGGTTGATCTGCACGCGATGGTCGTCGTCGAGCAGCGCCAGCAGTACGTTCACCGCCGTGCGCCCTGCCGCTTCCGCGGGCATCGCGACCGTGGTCAGCGGCGGGGCGGAGATCGCCGCGAACACCAGGTCGTCGAAGCCGACCAGGCTGATCTCGTCGGGGACCGGCACGCCGCGCGCGTTCAGCCTGGCCAGCACGCCGAAGGCGACCAGGTCGTTGTACGTGATGATCGCCGTGACACCCGCCGCGAGGGCCAGGTCCGCGCCTTGCAGCCCGCCTTCGAACCTCGGCGGGAACGGGCCGAACTCGACGACCTCGATGTCGTGCTGCTCCGCCGCTGGGCGCAGGCCGCTCAGTCTCGCCGCGTTGGCCCATGAGTTGCGGGGTCCGCCGAGGAAGGCACATCGCTTGTGGCCGAGGGCGGCCAGGTGCTGGATCGCCTGGTGCATCCCGCCCGGGCTGTCCATCACCACCGACGGAATGCCGTCGATCTCCCGGTTGAGCAGCACCACGAAGGTCTGTCTGGCCAGGTCACGGATCTGGTCGTCGCTCATGCTCGGGCTGCACAGGACCAGGCCGTCGACCTGCTTGGCCATGTTGCGGGCCAGGTTCTCCTCGACGACCGGGTCCTGGTCGCTGTTGGCGAACAGCACGGCGACGTCGTCCTGGCGGGCTCGTGCCTGTACGCCGTTCAGCACGCCGGTGAAGAACGGGTTGTCCAGATCGGACACGATGATTCCGATGTGGCCGGTGCGGTTCGTCGGTTTGCGCGGCCCGCCTGTCGGTTGGTAGCCCAGTTCACCGGCCGCGGCCAGGATCCGGTTGCGCGTCTCGGGCTTGACCAGGTCGGGTGTGGTGAAGGCACGGGAAACGGTGGAGATGGAGACCTTCGCCAGGTTGGCGACGTCATGGATGGTGACGGTCACGGGCCTCCCTCTGCGATGACTTACACCGCGTTGTTGCACAACATGATGTAAATCGGCTGCCTTCCTGTCAATTCGGCTCGCCGGTCGACGCTGTCATGAACACCCCTCCGACCTGCGAGTTCGTCCTTGACAGCGCTGCAAGAGCGCCCCTAGCGTGCTTTGCAGAAAATTCACGGCTATTGCAGGATCGGAGACCCAATGCCGGGTACCGCACGCCTTGCCGTCGTCGGCACGTCCGGATACGCGTTCACCTATCTGCAGCGGGCGCGTGACCTGCACGAGGAAGGGTGTGCGGAGTTCGTCGGCGCGTGCGACATCCGTGAGCCTTCCGCCAACGCCCTCGCGTTGCTGCCGCCGGGCACCCGGGTGCACTCGGACATCGAGGCGATGATGCGAGCAGCCAGACCGGACGTCGTCGTGGTGGTCACTCCGCCGCACGCGCATCGCTCCATCGCCGCGGCTGTGTTGCGGGCGAACGGTGACCTGCTCGTCGAGACGCCGCCGGTGCTCGATCTCGACGGGTACGACGAGCTGGCGGCGCTGATCGCCGAGTCCGGCCGAATCTGCCAGACCGGGTTCCAGAGCTTCGGATCCGCCGCCTTGCCGCTGCTGGCTCAGGCGATCGCGAGCGGGGAACTCGGTGAGGTGGTCGGTGTCGGTGCG
Source organism: Rhodococcus rhodnii (assembly GCA_000720375.1). Taxonomy (GTDB): domain Bacteria; phylum Actinomycetota; class Actinomycetes; order Mycobacteriales; family Pseudonocardiaceae; genus Kibdelosporangium. The sequence goes on from JOAA01000013.1 coordinate 19,858, forward strand.
GCCGGAGCGTGGGTTCGGACGGACGCCTACTACGCCAGAAATCCGTGGGCCGGCCGTCGTTGGCTGGACGGTCAGGCCGTAGTGGACGGTGCGTTGACCAATCCCTTCTCGCACGCCGTGGCCACCGCGTTGCTCGTGGCAGGCATGGCCGAGCGTGACCCCTCGGACATCACCCTCGAACTGTTCGGCACGCGCGATCTCGAAGCCGACGACACCGCGTGCCTGCGTCTGCGGTTCGACGCCGGGCCGGAGATCGTGGTGGCCGCTTCCCTTTGCGCGGAACAGGATCACGAGCCGTACGTGGTCGTGCACGGCACCGAGGGGCGTGCGAAGTTCTGGTACAAGACGCACCGGCTGGAGATCAACGACGAGCATGTTCCCGTTGCCCCGCCAACAGACTTGCTGCGCAACCTGCTCGAGCACCGCGACGACCCGAGCACCCCGTTGCTCGCGCCGCTCAGCGCGACCCGAGCGTTCGCATCCGTTGTCCAGGCGGTACGGGACGCGCCGGAACCAGCGCCGATCCCGGACGGCTGGATCCGGACGGTCGGCGACGGCCCTGGACGGCATCCGGTGGTGCGGGGGATCGGCGAGGAAGTCGCGGTCGCGGCCGAACGCCTCGCGTTGTTCTCCGAGATCGGCGTGCCATGGGCTGGGCCGGGCCGGTGGTGGCGTCGTGTTCATCGAGTCCCCGTCACGCCCTGACCGGGCCGGTCGTGGCGCGCACGACCAGGTCCGCGCCGAGCCGGATCACGCCCGACGGCGGTGCGGCGTCCAGTCCACAAGCGATCCGGCCGGCCATCGCACCGGCTTCCCGCAACGGCAGCCGTACGGTCGTCAGCGGCGGGTTGGTGTCCTGGCAGAACTCGATGTCGTCGAATCCCGCGACCGACACGGAATCCGGAACCGACAGCCTGGCCGCCCGCACGGCTGCGAGCGCACCCGCCGCCATCAGGTCGTTGGCCGCGACGATCGCGGTGATGTCGCTGCGGCGCAGGAGTTTGCAGCTCGCGGCCCACCCGGACTCGCGGGTGAAGGTGCCTTGCTCGATCAGCGAGGGATCGTGGCCGGGAGCGGCGATCTGGTAGCCGTGCAGGCGTTCGGTGCTGGTCGATCGCAGTGGTGGCCCGGTGACGTACCCGATCTGCGTGTGGCCCAGTGCCTTCAGGTGCTCGACCAGCCGCAGGGTCCCGCCGGTGTTGTCGAACGTGATCGCGCAAGCCCCTGGCAGATCACGGATCGGCGGTCGTCCACACAGGACGATCCGGGCACCGCGGTTGTGGAAGCCGCTGAGCAGCCGGGTCAGTTCGCGTTGATGGCCCGCCTCGCGCACCGAGCCGCCGACCAGGATCACGCCGTCGGCACGCAGCCGCCGCAGGTGCTCGAGTTGCCCGATCTCACGCGTCGGATCGCTGCCGGTGCTGCACACCAGGGCAAGCTGGCCCGCCAGGAACGTCTGGTCCTGCACGCCCGCGACGATGTGCGCGAAGAACGGGTCCGACATGTCGCCGACGACCACGCCGATCACCTCGGACGCGGCTGCCGCCAACGCTCTGGCGTGCCCGTTGACCACGTACTGCAGTTCGTGGATGGCCTTCTCGACGCGTTCGCGCGTGCCGCGGGCGACCAAAGTGCTGCGGTTGAGCACGCGGGAGACCGTGGCCGCCGATACGCCGGCACGGTTGGCGACGTCGGCCAGGGTGGCCGGCCGGGCGAACTCTCCGCGCATGACACCACTCCTGTCGTTTGCAGAAAACTCTGACATGGTCCCGCGACTACGCTCAGTCGTCAAACCTTCGTATCTCAGGTAAATCATCGGTTGACAGTAATGACGGTACGGCTCTACCGTTCCGATTCCACACGGGTTTTTCAGAAAACCTGCAAACCTGGGAGTGGTGGGATGGGCGCTGGGAGACTCAGGCGAAGGACCACGATCGCCGCAGTGATCGCCACAGTGGCGATCTCGCTGGCGATCTCGCTGGCCGCGTGTGGCACTCAGTCCGGCGGCAGTGGCGACGGCGGTGACGTGACCATCTCCTTCGCCTGGTGGGGAAGTGACAGCAGGGCGACGATCACCAAGCAGGCGGTCGAGCTCTTCCAGCAACGCAATCCCACGATCAAGGTGCAGACCACGTTCTCGGCGTACGCCGCCTACTGGGAGAAGGTCGCGACCCAGACCGCGGGCGGCAATCCGCCGGACGTGATGACCATGGACACCCGCTACCTGTCGGAGTACGGCCAGCGCAAGGTGCTGCTCGACCTGAAGGAGGGGCCGGGCAAGCAGATCTCGCTCGCGGAGATCAACCCGGAACTGGCCAACACCGGGCAACTCGACGGCAAGCAGTACGCCGTGCCCTGGGCCCAGAACACTTCGGCCTTGGTCTACGACCCGGCGGCCTACCAGGCGGCCGGTGTGGACATGACCGGACCGATGACCTGGGAGCAGTTCCGGGCCGCGGCCGAGAAGGTCAGTGCCAGCAAGGGGTTCCAGACCCGCGGCGTCACCGACTTCGGCATGATCGACAGCGCGCTGGAGATCTGGCTGCGCCAGCGCGGCAAGGGAATGTTCACCCCGGACGGCAAACTCGGGTTCGGCCCGCAGGAACTGCGGGAGTACTGGGACCTGGCCAGCCGGTTCCGCACCAGCAAGGCCGCATCCGCCGCCGAGGTGACCGCGTCGTACAACACCTCCCCTGAGCAGGCGCCGTTCGGCAAGAAGCTCACAGCCGCCGAATTCGCCTACGACGGCATCTATCCCAGCTACCAGAAGGCATACGGCACGGACCTCAAGGTCGCGCCGTACCCCACCGACGATCCGGCCAACCTCGGCCAGTACCGCCGCCCGGCGATGTTCCTGTCGGTCTCGGCACGCGGCAAGGCACAGGAGGCCTCCGCGAAGCTGGTGGAGTTCCTGATCAATGACCCGGAGGCGGCCAAGATCCTCGGCACCGACCGCGGCCTGCCGCCCAACCTGAAGAACCGCGCCCAGCTGGCGGCCAGTGCCACGGGCACGAGCAAGGTCATCTTCGACTTCGAGGCATCGCTGGAGGCCAAGCTGGGCCCGGCGCCCGCGGTGCCGCCCAAGGGCGCCGGTGCCATCCAGAAGCTGTTGCAGCGCACCTACGAGGAGGTCGCGTTCGAACGGCTCAGCATCGATGCCGCGGTGAGCCGGTTCTTCGCCGAAGCGCAGAAGGACCTGCAGTGACGGTTCTGCACAAGACGCCGCCGTACCCTGCCACAGCGGCGCCGGCCCCACGGAGGTCCCGTGGGGCCGGGCGGCGGCGTAGGGAGCATCAGCGGGAGGCCTACGTCTTCCTGACGCCGTGGATTCTCGGCGCGATCGGGCTGACCGTCGGGCCGATGGTCGTTTCGCTGTACCTCTCCTTCACCGAGTACGACCTGTTCACCGAGCCGCGCTGGGTCGGGCTGGACAACTTCGTGCACATGTTCACCGAGGACGACCGCTATCTGCAGTCGGTCAAGGTGACCTTGGTGTACGTGCTGGTCGCGGTGCCGCTGAAGATGATCGTGTCCTTGTTCATCGCGATGGTGCTCAACACCAGAGCGGCGTCCAATGGCTTCTACCGTGCGGCTTTCTACGCGCCTTCGTTGCTGGGTGCGAGCGTCGCGGCCGCGCTGGTGTGGCGGGCGATGTTCACCGAGGGCGGCACGGTCAACGAACTACTGGACGGCATCGGCCTGGAAACCCCGAGCTGGGTGGACGACCCGTCGTACACGATCTGGTCGGTGATCCTGCTGGCGGTATGGCAGTTCGGCGCGCCGATGGTCATCTTTCTCGCCGGGCTCAAGCAGATCCCGCGCGAGCTCTACGAAGCGGCCGAAGTGGACGGTGCGAGCCCGGCCCGCAAGTTCTGGCACATCACGCTGCCGATGCTGTCCCCGGTGATCTTCTTCAACCTGGTGCTCGAAGCCATCCACGCCTTCCAGGTGTTCACCCCGGCGTTCGTGATCGGCGGCGGACGCGGCGGGCCGGCCGACTCGGCGCTGGTCTACACGCTGTACCTGTACCAAGCCGGGTTCGAGGACTTCGAGATGGGTTACGCCTCGGCGATGGCATGGGTGCTGCTCGTGGTGATCGGGATCGTGACGGCCGTGATCTTCCGCAGCGCGCGGCTCTGGGTCTTCTACGGGGACAAGTGATGAGGGCCAAGACCATCCTGTGGCACGTGCTGTGCCTCGCCGCGGTCGCAGTCGTGCTGTACCCGATGATCTGGCTGGCGTTCGCGTCGGTGAAACCACCGTCCGAGGTGCTGTCCAGCCTGAACCTGTTGCCCAGCCGCGTGGTGCTGGACGGCTACCGGCAGGGCTGGGAAGGCGCGGCGGGAATCGGGTTCGGCACGTTCTTCGTGAACTCGTTCATCGTGGCGATCGCTTCCGTTGTCGCCAACGTGTTCTCGTGCACGCTCGCCGCGTACGCGTTCGCGCGCCTGCGGTTCCGGTTGTCCGGCGCGCTGTTCGCGTTCATGATCGCGACCTTGATGCTGCCGCACCACGTCACGCTGATCCCGCAGTACGTGATCTTCCAGCAGGCCGGGCTTGTCAACACGTTCGTGCCGCTGGTGCTGCCGAAACTGCTGGCCACCGAGGCGTTCTTCGTCTTCCTGATCGTGCAGTTCATGCGCGGCATCCCGCGTGAACTCGACGAGGCGGCGACCATCGACGGCTGCGGGGTGTACAAGACGTTCTGGCACGTGGTGCTGCCGCTGGCCAAGCCCGCGCTGGTGACCACGTCGATCTTCACGTTCATCTGGACGTGGAACGACTTCTTCACGCAGATGGTGTACCTCAACGACGCCGACAAGTTCACTGTCCCCTTGGGACTGCGGTTGTTCGTCGACACCAGCAGCGAGTCCAACTTCGGTGCCATGTTCGCCATGTCGGCGCTGGCGCTGGTCCCGATCGTGGCGTTCTTCCTGGCCTTCCAGCGCCTGCTGGTGGAAGGCGTCAGCACCAGCGGACTGAAGGGGTGAGCGTGATGTGGCGTGAGCGGTTGACCGAGTTCTCCGACTGCCTGCAACTCGGCCTGCTGGTCTGTGCCGCCTCGATTCCGGTGGTCACGGTCGGTCCGGCGTTCGCGGCCGGGTGCCGGGTGGTGAGCAGGTGGCGCGACGGCGAGTCACCGCCGATGGTGGCGACCTTCCGCGACGAGTTCGTCCGGCGACTGCGTGGCGGGATTCCCTTCAGCGCGGCCGTTGTCGTGGCGATCCTGTTGCTGAGCGTCGACTTGGCGCTGCTTGAGGCCGGGGTGCCTGGTGGCGAGTTCTTCTCCGCGCTGTTCGTGGTCATGCTGGTGGCTTTGCTGGTCGTGGCGTTGCGGACGTGTTCGGTGGTGGCCGTGCACCAGAAATGGATCCCCGCCCTGCGGGCCGCCGCCCGGCTCAGCCTGGACATCCGGGGCTCGGCGTTGCTCGCCGGTGCGATCGTCACCGCCGGCGTGCTGGTCTGGATGCAGCCGCTGATGTTGTTGCTGGTGGCCGGACCGGTCACATTGGCCGCGGTGGGGACGGCGAGATGAAACCTCGTGTGGTCGTGGCCGGGATGACCGGCTACGCGGAAGTCCACCTGCGCCGAGCCCGTGCCATGCACGACGCCAACGAAATCGTGCTGGCAGGTGCCTGCGACGTGAAAGAGACCGTGCCGGACACCGCCAGTGTGCTGCCGCCGGGTGCGTCGGTCAGCCGTGACCTGCGGGATCTGATCGACCGTGCGACACCGGACATCGTGGTGGTGGCCACGCCTCCACACACTCACTTGCCTGTGGCGCTCAACGCGGTCTCAGCCGGGTGCCACGTCCTTGTGGAGAAGCCGCCGGTGCTGAGTCTCGACGCCTTCGAGCGGCTCTCGACAGCGGCGCAACGGCGTCGGGTTCAAGTGCAGACCGGCTTCCAGAGCTTCGGGTCGATGGCATTGCACGCACTGCGGGCGGCGGTCGAGACCAAAACCATCGGGATGATGACCGGAGTGGGAACGGCCGGGGCATGGATTCGCCGAGACGGCTACTACCACCGCAATCCGTGGGCGGGTCGCCGACGGCTGAACGGCGAGTTCGTTGTGGACGGTGTGCTGACGAACCCGTTCGCTCATGCCATCGCCACCGCACTGTTGGTGACGGGCAAGGCGGATGCGCTGCCGCAGCACATCGAAACCGAGCTCTACCAGGCTCGGCAGATCGAGGCGGATGACACGTCGTGTGCTCGGCTCCGATTCCCGAACGGGCTGGAGGTCGTGGCCGCGGCGACGCTCTGCACTGAGCAGGAATTCGAGCCATACGTCGTACTGCACGGCACGCGCGGCAAGGCGCGGTGGTGGTATCGGTCCAACATCCTGGAGATCAACGGTGAACGTGTGCCCGCCGGCACACCGATCGACCTGCTGCGCAATCTGGTGATGCACGTCAAGGACAAGACGCCGTTGGTCGCGCCGTTGAGCCAGACCCGTGCGTTCACCGCGTTCGTGCAGGCGGTCCGGGATCACTCCGGGCCAAGGCGGGTCTCCGCCGACTGGGTGTACACAGTGGACGCCGGGATGGAACGCCGGTACGTGATCGACCGCGCGGACAAGTTCGTCGAGTCGGCAGCGGAGAGCATGGCGCTCTTCTCGGAACTGGGCGTGCCATGGGCGATCTGATGCGGCTGATCGAGAACAACGGGTACGTGCGGGTGGCAGCTGGTGACGTCGAACTGGCCGAGTACGTGGTCGAACCGGGTGTCCCGCAGACCGATTCGCCGAAGCCCTATCTCCATCCACTTCGGACCATCGCGGGGGACGTGGTCAGCGCGATCCGGCCGCACGACCACACGTGGCACAACGGCCTGCAGTTCACCGCGGCCAACCTGTCCGGTGAGAACTTCTGGGGTGGCCGGACGTTCGTGCGGGGACACGGGTACACGCCGTTGGACAACAACGGATCGATCCGGCATGTGCGGTGGAACAGTGTCCAGTGCGACGACGGGCTGGCGGAGTTACGGCACAGGCTCGAATGGCTGACGCGGGCAGGGGAGTGCTGGCTGACCGAGGACCGCTCGATCGAGGTGTCCGAAGTGGACCCGGTCGACGGATCGTGGTTGCTGACCTGGCGCACCAGGCTGCACAACACCAGTGGGCGGGAGTTGCGGTGGGGCAGTCCGGTCACTGAAGGCAGGCCGACCGCGGGCTACGGCGGACTTTTCTGGCGTGGTCCGCGGTCATTCATCGGTGGAACGGCGTTGACCGCGACGGGGATACGCGACGAGGACGCGATGGGAAGCCGCGCGCCTTGGTTGTCGTTCACCGGCCAGCACGACGTGAGTCTCCGGCACTCCACCATGGTGTTCGTGGACTGTCCGGCCAACGTCCGGTATCCCACGCCGTGGTACGTCCGGACGGCACCGTTCCCGGTGGTCAGCTTCGCGGTCACGTTCCATGAACCACTTCTGCTCGAACCGGACGGTCAACTCGGCCTGACGCATCACGCGATCATCGCCGATGGCCGCTGGGATCCCGTGCGGATCGAGGACTACATCCGTCAGCGCATCACTCCTCGTTGGGACAAGGAGAACGCGTAATGATGTCAAAGCTGTTATCGACCGTGGTCTCGATAGGACTGTTATCCGCCGCGCCCGCGAGCGCGGACTTCGAACATTTCGGCCGGGAGGTGATCGGCCCTCGTGACGGCTGGGCGGCTGGGACGACCGGAGGCTCGGCTGCGACTCGTGACCATGTGTACTTCGTGGACAGTCGTTCGGAGCTCCTCGCGGCGCTCGCGGGCACCACACCCAAGATCGTCTACGTCCGGGGTACGATCGAAGGCAACGCGGACGACGCCGATCGCCCGTTGCGGTGCTCGGACTATGCCGATCCCGGCTACAGCCTGCCGGCGTATCTGAAGCAGTACGACCCGGCGACCTGGGGCCGGGTCGAACCGTCCGGCCCGCTGGAGGAAGCCAGGGCTCGGTCGCAGGCCAACCAGGCTCGCCGGGTGATCGTTCCCGTCGGGTCGAACACGACCATCGTCGGCCTTGGCGACGACGCGACCCTGCTCGGGCTCACCCTGCGGATCTCCGGCGCGGACAACGTGATCGTCCGCAATCTGCGGTTCGAGGACGCGTATGACTGCTTCCCGCAATGGGATCCGCTCGACGGCGACACGGGCAACTGGAACTCCGAATACGACAACCTGGTGCTCGCCGGGGCCACCCGGGTCTGGGTCGACCGATGCGAGTTCAGCGACGGGGGAAACACCACGCAGCCGACATACTTCGGCCGCAAGTTCGAAGTGCACGACGGCCTGTTGGACGTCGTCACCGGTGCCGACCTGATCACCCTGTCGTACAACCACTTCCACGACCACGACAAGTCGCTGCTGATCGGCAACACCGACCGGCCAACCTATGACGTGGGCAAGCTCCGCGTCACCCTGCACCACAACTTCTTCGAGAACCTCGGCTCGCGTACTCCTCGCGTCCGTTATGGACAAGTGCACGTGTACAACAACCTGTACGTCATCCCGAAAGCGGCAAGCTACGAGTACTCGTGGGGTGTCGGGGTCGAATCGAAGATCTACGCGGAGAACAACTACTTCCAGACCGGTCGTGACGTGCACGCGAGCACGTTCGCGAAGTGGTGGAAGGGAACCGCGTTGCACGCCACCGGGACGCTGGCGAACGGCCGGGCGGTGGACGTCGTAGCGGCACACAACGCGGCCTTCGACCCTGATCTGGGCACCGACGTTGGCTGGACACCCACTCTGGTCCCACGGATGGATCCCACGAGCGAGGTTCCGCGTCACGTCCGCGCAAAGGCTGGTGTCGGCCGCAACTAGCGCCAGGGATCGAGGGCGAGCTTGCCCCGGGTTTGGCCCGCTTCGAGTTGCTCGAGCACGGCCGGGCCCTCAGCCAGGGGATACACCCGGGGCGTACCGGGTGGGTACACCCCGTGGGCGATGAGAGCCTCGATCTCGACGAGCAAGGACTGGTAGAGCGACGGCGCCGCGACCGCCAGCGCACCGATGTGCAGCCCCTTGATCTGGACCTGGTGGGTGAAGACCAGGTCGTGTGTGGTCAGAGTGGCGTCACCGGAAGCGGCGCCGAACACGACGACGCGTCCGGTGAAGGGTTTGGTGACCGACAGGCTGGCCTCGAACGTGGCCTGGCCCACCGATTCAAGGACCAGATCGACACCGCCGGTCAGGCGGGTGATCTCGGCAGCCAGATCGGGGCGTCGGCTGTCCAGCGCATCGTCAGCGCCGAGCGCTTTGACGGTTTCGTGCTTCGCTGGTGACGCCGTGGCGATCACCCGGGCACCGTAGTGGCGGGCAAGGCGAACGGCAGCCTGCCCGACGCCGCCGGCCGCGGCATGAACGAGCACCATCTCACCCGTCTTGATCTCGCCCAACGGCTTCAGGGCCGCCAAGGCGGTAGCCCAGTTCAACACGAGGCCGAGAGCTTCGGCGTCACTCCAGCCGGACGGCACGGGAAGCACACTCGCGGCCGGCATCGTCATGTACTGCGCGAAGGCGCCCGGTCCGGTTCCGACGACGTGGGTGCCGAGCCGCAACGGGGTTTCGACGTCCGGGCCGACCTGCACGATCTCTCCGGCCGCCTCGAAGCCTGCCACGTAGGGTGCCTGCGGGCCTCCTCCGTAGGTGCCATGAGTTTGCATGACGTCGGCGAAGTTGACCCCCGCGGCGCCGACGCGGATCAGGTATTCACCAGAACCCGGGGTTGGGCGGCAGTGATCCGTCGTGAGGGTCAGATCCTTCGGCCCCCGGTGCGACCGCTGGATCAGGGCTCGTACGGTCGGCTCGGCGGTGTCCTGCTGATTGTTGATCTCCATGCGCCGAACGTAAAAGTGTGACACTTATGTCAAGGTCAAGCGGCTGTCAGAGATCACAGGCGTCGACAACCTCGTGTCCCGGCCACAATCAGCCGGCGTCACCCCAGACCTCGGCGGCGGTTTCGACGATCAGCGCGAGTTTCGCGGCCTGCTCGTCGCGTGTGAGCACGTTGCCCTCCACAGTGGACGAGAAGCCGCACTGCGGGGACAGGCACAACTGGTCGAGTGGAACGTATTGCGCCGCTTCGTCGATCCGCCGTTTGAGGTCGTCCTTGTTCTCCAGTTCGCCGCGTTTGGTCGTGACAAGACCGAGTACCACCATCTTGCCCGGTGGCACGAACCGCAGCGGTGCGAAGCCGCCCGACCGGGCGTCGTCGTACTCCAGGAAGAACCCGTCCACGGCCAACTCGGAGAACAACGCCTCGGCGACGAAGTCGTATCCGCCTGACGCGGCCCAGGACGACCGGAAGTTGCCCCGGCACATGTGCGTGGTGACCGTCAGGCCTTTCGGCTTGTTGGCGAGTGCGGCATTGACTTGTTTGATGTAGCGCAGATGTTGGTGTTCGGCGTCGTCGCCGCGAGCCGAAAGCAGTGCTCGTTGCTCGGGGTCGTTGAGATACGCGAAGCTGGTGTCGTCGAACTGCAAGTAGGTGCAGCCCAGCGCGGCGACCCCGGCGACCTGCGCGGCGTAGGCCGCCGACAGATCCGTCCAGAACTGGTCCTCGTCCGGATAGACGGCGGGATCGAGGGCCGCGCGACCGCCGCGGTAGTGCACCATGCTCGGCGACGGGATCGTCAGCTTCGGGGTGACGCCGTCGTCGACGACCGACTGCAGAAACGTGAAGTCCTCGGCGAAGATGGTCTCCGGCAACCGCACCGGGCCGTCCACGTGCAACGCGGCTGAGGTGAACTCCAGGTCGCCCTCGGCGTTGTGGAACTGGACCTTGATCTTCTCGTCGGCCTTGCTGATCCCGCCCAGCCGGTAGATGAAGTCCATGTGCCACGACGTGCGGCGGAACTCCCCGTCCGTCGCCGACTGCAGCCCGGCCGCACGCTGCATCCGGACCACTTCACGGATCGCGTCGTCCTCGATCTCGCGCAACTGTTCCAGCGAGATCTTGCCGTTCGCGTGGTCTGCGCGAGCGGCCAGCAACGCGGGAGGCCGCAGCAGACTGCCGACGTGATCGGCGCGGAACGGTGGCGTAGTGCGCACGGTGATCCTCCTCGCTCGTGCCATCGGGCTGCCAAGCCTGCCAGATTCATAGCGCACAGTCCTGCCCGACACCAGAAGGCCGCTATTGCACACCCTGGCGGCGTTGACAAGCGCGAACCGTCTTGAATATCGTGACAGCGTCCGGAAAGCGCTTTCCGGGCGGTCCCTGCATTCCCTTCTCCAGCAAGGGAGAATCGCTATGTCCTTTTCCAAGCTGGGTGTCCTCGCGCTGGTCGCCGCGGTTCTGGCCGGTGGTGCGCAGTCCGCTTCCGCAGACAGTCAGCCCCAGGTGCTGGCCTGTGGTGACGGTTCGTTCAACGCCGAGGCCGTGCTCAGCGGCGGTACGTGGACGGCTCGCAACGGCAGTCAGACGGTGTACACCGGCACCGATATGCGCGCCGCTGTTCAGGCAGCGGTCAACAGCCTCAGTGCCGGGCGCACTGCGAAACAATGGGTTCTGGTTCGTGGATCCGGCTCGATGAGCGCGGGGTCACGGATCTCGTTGCCGAGCTACACCGGGCTGGATGTCTGCGGGACGATCACCGTGACCGGTTCCGGCTCCGGCGACCAGGCACCGATCTACTCAAGGGGTACTCGGGACGTCGAAGTCCGGTACCTCAACGTCGCCGGCAGTCCGCTCTACGGCATCTTCATGCGCAACGTCCAGAACGTCATCCTCGGTCAGATCGACATGCGGCTGTCCGGCGGACTGGGTGTCCGGATCGACAACCGCGGCGACACCAGTGTTCGCAGCCGGAACATCCGGATCGACAGGGTGTACGTCTCCGGTGCGGGCAGCCATGCGGTGGAGACATACGGCGTCGACGGAATCACCATCGGCACGGTGACGGCTCGCAGCGTCGGGCACTCCGGTTTGCTATTCAACGACACCATCAACGCCACAGTGGGCACTGTGGACGCCGAGAACGCCGGCGCCGGCACCGGTTACGCGGCATTCCGTGTCGCCAACCGAAACGGCCGGATCGGCAGCGGCTATCCCACCAACATCCGGGTGGGGACCGTGCGTGCCCGGGGCGGCGGGCGTGGCATCTTCTGCGTGTCGGAAAGCGGTGGGCTGGCCATCGACCGGATCGACGTGGCCAACACGGGCAACAACTCGATCCTGATCGAGAACTGCTACAACGTGACCATCGCGACCCAGAGCGGCACGGTGTCCGGCGGCGGCGAGATCCGGCTGGCCGCGCGCTCGGAGTTTCCCAACAACTCCGACATCACCGTTCAGAACCTGACAGTGACCAACTCCGCTGTCCGGGAGAGCCCGTGCGGCACCAACACCACGTTCCGCGGCATCACATTGAACAACAGCTCCATGAATGTGTGCCCATAACACCTGGTAAACGCTTTCCGGACGATGACGTCCACAGTGGATACCTACGTCCGGCGGCTTGACGGCGTTCGCGGCATCGCGTTGTATCTTGTTCGATCCTGTCGGAACGTGGAGGTTTACGCGGTGCTGCGAACGCGCGTTCTCGCTTTGGTTTTCTCGGTGGTCGCCGGATCGCTTGTGGCGACTGGATCCGGCATTGCGGCTGCGGATCCACCCGCCGACGTGCACACGTACCTGGAAGATCCCCGGAAGGTCGCCGAAGGCCAGGAGCCCGCGCACGCCTTCCTGCGCCCGTATCCCAATGTCGCGGCGGCCGTTCGCGGAGACGAACGCAGCCCCTATACGTTGTCGCTGGACGGCAAGTGGCGGATTGCCATGGCGGACAACCCGTCTAAAGTCCCTGCGGGGTTCTACGGCGACGGGTACGACACGTCACGCTGGCGCGAGGTGTCCGTGCCGCACACGCTGCAGACCGACGGCTTGGACCACCCGATCTTCCGCAACATCGCGACCGAGATCCAACCCGACGACCCGCCGCGAGTGCCGCGCGACGTCAACCCGACCGCCGCCTACGCCCGTGACTTCGACCTTCCCGCCAACTGGACGCAGCGCACGACTTTCCTCCGGTTCGAGGGCGTGACCTCGGCGTACTTCGTGTGGGTCAACGGCAAGTACATCGGGTACGACCAGGGCGGCTACACCCCGGCCGAATTCGACATCTCGCCGGCGCTGAAGCCCGGCCGCAACCGGATCGCGGTTCAGGTCCACCGGTGGAGCGCTGGTGCGTACCTCGAAGACGTGGACCAGTGGCGCTACTCCGGCATCTTCCGTTCGGTGCACCTGTACTCGACGCCCGCGACGCACATCCAGGACGTCACGCTGCGGACGGACCTGGACGCGTCCTACACGGATGCCACGCTCACAGCCGCTGTGGAACTCAAGGGGAAACCGGGAAACCAGGTCACGCTCAGCCTACGGGACGCGAACGGCAAGGAAGTCGGCTCCACCAGCCAGCAAATCGACCAGCGGGGCACGCTGACCCTGCCCGTCCGCGATCCGGCGAAATGGACCGACGAGACGCCGAACCTGTACACCGTCGTGCTGACGTTGACCGGCCCCGACGGCATGCACATCACGAGTGAGACCACTGGCTTCCGGGAAATCGAGATCCGTGACAGGCAGTTGCTCATCAACGGCAAGCGGGTGTTGTTCAAGGGCGTCAACCGGGCCGAGACCGACCCTGATCACGGTAGGCACGTGCCCAGAGCCGCGCAGGAGCGGGACGTCGCGTTGATGGAGCAGCTCAATGTCAACGCTGTGCGGACCTCGCACTATCCGTCGGATCCATACTTCTACGAGCTGGCGGACAAGCACGGCATCTGGATCGACGACGAAGTCGACATCGAGACGCACAACCACGAGAACTGCAACGACTGGTGCCAGGCCAATCAGCCGGAATGGCGGGACGCGTTCCTCGACCGTCTGATCGGGATGGTCGAACGGGACAAGAACCACCCGAGCATCTTCTTGTGGGACACCGGGAACGAGGCCGGTCTCGGCGCACACCACTACGCCATGGCCGAGTGGCTGGACGCGAACGAGCCGACCCGCCCGATCTACCACCAGTCCAACAACCCTGACGGCGACGCGCCGTTCGCCGACGTGTGGGGTCCGCGTTATCCGTCCCCGGAGAAGTTCGCCGAGCAGGCCAAGAACACCACGAAGCCGTTGATCTTCGGCGAGTACGCGCACGCGATGGGCAACAGTCTGGGCAACTTCCGGGAGTTCTGGGACATCATCCGGGCCAACCCGCAGACCCAGGGCGGGTTCATCTGGGACTGGGCCGAGCAGAACATCCGGCAGACGATCAGGATCGTCCCGGACTCCTCGGGCAACAACATCTCCGCGCACCTGTCCGGCAAGCCGGACCTCGTCGACGGTCATCGCGGCAAGGCATTGGCACTGTCCGGATTGGACGACTTCGTCGAGGTCTACCGGGACCGCAAGCTGGACATCACCGGCAAGGCGGTGACGCTGGACGCCTGGGTCAAGCCCGGCAAGTGGACCGGTGACTTCCGGATCGTGGGCAAGGGCGACCACCAGTACGCGCTGAAGATGAAGACCGAGAAGACCTTGGAGTTCTTCATCCACAGTGGAACGTGGCAGGCCGTTCAGGCACCCGTGCCCGCGGACTTCTACGGCAACTGGCACCGGGTGTCCGGCACGTACGACGGCGCCGCGCTGCGGCTGTACATCGACGGCGTCGAGGTCGCCAGCAAACCCTTCAGCGGGCCGATCGACTCGTCGTCCGCCGAGGTCAATGTCGGCCGCGACTTCGAGACGTCCTGGAATGACCCATGGAACATCGGGTGGATGGGCCGTGGCCTGGTCGACGATGTCCGGATCTACGACCGTCCGCTCACCGCCGCGGAGCTCAACGCTTCGACACCGGTCGGTGGTGCGGTGCTCGCCCTGGACTTCGACAAGGTCGAGGAAAAGGGAACGCATCTGTCCTACGGTTCGAGCTTGTCCGGTGTGGACGGCTTGATCGGGTCGGACCGGTTCGTGCAGCCGGAAGCGTTGCAGATGGCCTGGGCACACCAGCCGTTGCGGTTCGCGTACGCCGACGGCGTGTTGTCAGTGACCAACGAACGTCAGTTCACCGGCACCGACGACCTGCGGTTGAAGTGGCGGGTGAACGAGGGATCCCGAGTCGTGGCCGCGAGTGAGCAGCCGCTGCGAGTGGCCGCCGCCTCCACAGGCCGGATCCCGTTGCCGGCCAAGGCAACCGATCGGGAACGGTTCCTGACGGTGGAAGCCGTGACCAAGACCGGCCACGTCCTGGCGCACGACCAGTTCTTCCTGGGCGGCACCCGAGTTCCGGGCCTCGACAAGGCACCCGTCGACTGGCGGTTCGTCCTTCCGGTCGAGGACGCCACATCGGTCACGGTGTTGGCCGGGGGAGTGTTGTACAAGGTGGACAAGAAGACCGGCGCGTTGACGTCGATCCGTTACGGCGGCAAGGAACTGCTGTCCAGCGGGCCGAAGCTGGACGCATGGCGGGCGCCGATCAGCAATGAGACCTTCGCGTGGGGCCGCGCGGAAGGAGAGGACTGGCGCAAGGTCGGGCTCGACCGCCTGCAGACCACTGTCACTGGCGTCCGAGTCGAGCGGGACAAGGCATCGGCCCGTGTCATCGTGGACAGCCGGGTCGCCGCTCCGGACGTCACTAGCGCTTGGTTTGACCAGACCATGACCTACACCGTCACGTCGACCGGCGTGCTGCAGCTCGGACACCGGGTCACTCCGCAAGGTGCCATGCGTACATTGCCGTACCTGCCCCGCATCGGCGTTTCGCTGGGCATGCCGGACGCGTACAACAAGTTCACCTGGTACGGGCGGAAAGCCGAGAGTTACGTCGACCGCAAGGACGGGACGCCGATCGGCGTGCAGTCCAGCACGGTGGACGAACAGTACGTCGAGTACTACCGGCCGCAGGACCACGGCAACCACACCGATTCCCGCTGGGCCATGCTGTCCGACGGTCGCAGTGGTGGGCTGCTGGTCGGCGGCGCCAAGGACGTCAGCGTGACTCCGTACGACGATCTGGACCGCGCGGCGTACCCGTTCCAGTTGCAGCGCAACAAGGGCTGGTTCACGTTGCGCGCGAGCCACGCCGTAACCGGTGTCGGCGACACCCCGAACCCCGTGCGGGAACGCAGTCAGGTCCAGCCGGACCAGACATACGAGTACACGTTGTCCCTGCGTCCCTTGACCTTGCACGAGGTTCGGGCCGGACTGCCGGACGGCGGGTGAGGTGGTCAGTGCGACTCGCGCGTGACCTCGGCTCCACTCGAACCCACGAGGAAGTCGAGGTCCGCGCCCACATCCGCCTGCTGCACGTGGTCGATGTAAAGGCGTTGCCAGCCCCGCTGCGCCCCGGCAAAGCCTTGCACCGTCGCCTCGCTCGGCCGTCGCTGGTCTAGTTCGCTGTCCGGGACATCGAGGATCAGCGTGCGGTTGGGGACGTCGAGGGTGATGTAGTCGCCGGTCCGGACCAGCGCCAGTGGCCCACCGGCGGCTGCCTCGGGGGAGACGTGCAGAACGACTGTGCCGTAGGCGGTTCCGCTCATCCGGCCGTCACAGATGCGGACCATGTCCCGGACTCCGGCCGCGAGCAGCTTCTTGGGCAGCGGCATGTTGGCGACCTCGGGCATGCCAGGGTAGCCCTTCGGGCCGCAGCCACGCAGCACCAGGACACTGCTGGCGTCGACGTCCAGTTCCGGATCGTCGATGCGGGCCCGGAAATCCTCGATGCTGTCGAACACCACCGCCCGGCCGCGGTGTTTGAGCAGTTCCGGTGACGCGGCCGCGGGCTTGATCACCGCGCCGCGGGGCGCCAGGTTGCCGCGCAGCACGGCGATTCCGGCGGATTCCTTGAGCGGATCGGTCCGTGACCTGATCACCTCCGGATCCCAGATGTCCGCGTCCTGCAGGTAGTCCACGAAGGGCGCACCGGTCACGGTGATGGCTTGCGGTGAGAGCAGGTCCCGCACCTCGCGCAGGGCCGCGAGCAGACCGCCGGCCCGATGGAAGTCCTCCATCAGCCCTCGCCCGGCGGGTTGCAAGTCGACCAGCAGCGGCACGTCAGCGCCGACGAGGTCGAAGTCGTCAAGCGTCAGTTCGACGCCAAGGCGTCCCGCGATGGCGAGCAAGTGGACGACGGCGTTCGTGGAGCCGCCGATCGCCGCGAGCGCGACAATGGCGTTGAGGAACGACTCTCGCGTCATGACCGTGCTCGGCCTGCGGTCGTCGTGCACCATTTCGACGACCAGCCGTCCGGTCTCGTGTGCCCCGGAGAGCAGGCGGGCGTCGGGTGCGGGAACTCCGGCAAGCCCCGGCAGCGACATCCCGAGAACCTCGGCGAGACACGACATGGTCGAGGCTGTGCCCATCGTGTTGCAGTGCCCGGCGCTGCGGATCATCGACGACTCCGAGCGCATGAAGGCGGCTTGCGAGAGCGTGCCCGCGCGGACTTCCTCGCTCAGCTTCCACACACCGGTCCCGCAGCCGAGTGGGGTGCCGCGGAACGTACCTGTCAGCATGGGACCGCCGGAAACGACGACCGACGGGATGTCCACGGATGCTGCCGCCATCAGCAGCGCCGGAATGGTCTTGTCACACCCGCCGAGCAGCACGACGCCGTCGATCGGGTTGGCGCGCAGCATCTCCTCGGCCGCCATCGCCGCGAGATTGCGCCAGAGCATGGCTGTCGGTTTGACCTGGGTCTCACCCAACGACATGACCGGAAGGTTGAGGGGGACGCCGCCTGCCTCCCACACGCCCCGTTTCACCGACTCCGCGACCTGGTCCAGGTGCACGTTGCACGGGGTGAGCTCCGAAGCCGTGTTGGCGATGGCGATGTGCGGCCGGCCGTCGAAACTATCGGCGGGTACGCCGCGGCGCATCCAGGCACGGTGGATGTACGCGTTCCGGTCGTCGCCCGCGTACCAGGACGAGCTTCGAAATTCGGGCACAACAGCCTCCACGTCTACAAAGGACCACAAGGGAATCCGCAAGTTGAATGTAGTGGGTCCCTGGCCGTTCTGAGCGGTGTCGGATGAGGGCCGCCCGCGGTGTGGCGGCGACTTGTGGTGGCCCGCCAGTCACTCCCAGCGGATCCAGCGGGGCGATCTGGTACTGGCGGAGGGACACGCGTGGCCGGTCGAAGGCGGCCGGCGTTGCGGGGCTTCGGGCGCGGGTGGCCGCCATCACCCTTGACTGCAAGCCTTTTCACCAGTCTCCTCGCCAGCACTGCTCGGTCGTCGGGTCCACCGAGGGGTTCACAGCCAGTTCCACACTAGATACAGTAGGTGGCTGGGAGCGCTCCCAGTCTTCCCTGCAAGTGCACCCTCAAGGAGGAGGACAACGTGCACAACCAGTTAGGCAGACGTGTGCTCACCGTGCTCGCCACGGTCGGCATCCTGTTCGCCAGCGTTGTGGCTGGGGTGGCGAGCGCGCACGGCTCCGCCACCGATCCGCCGTCCCGCAACTACGGATGTTGGGACCGCTGGGGCAGTGACTTCCAGAACCCGACGATGGCGCAACGGGACCCGATGTGCTGGCAGGCCTGGCAGGCCGACCCGAACGCGATGTGGAACTGGAACGGCCTTTACCGCGAGAACCTCAAGGGCAACCACCAGGGCAACATCCCGAACGGACAGTTGTGCAGTGGCGGGCGCGCCGAGGGCGGCCGGTACAACTCGCTCGACACCGTCGGCGCGTGGCAGATGGCCAACAAGAGCAACAGGTTCACGCTGACGATCACCGACCAGGCCAGGCACGGCGCCGACTACCTGCTGGTGTACGTCACCAGACAGGGTTTCAACCCGGCGACCCAGCCGTTGGGCTGGAACAACCTCGAGCTCGTCGCGCAGACCGGGAGATACGCGGCTGCCGGTCAGTACCAGGTTTCGGTGAACGCGAGCGGCAGGTCGGGCCGGCACATCGTCTACACGATCTGGCAGGCCAGCCACCTGGATCAGTCGTACTACTTCTGCAGCGATGTGAATTTCACCGGATAAGTTCGATGTTAACGTGAACCCCCGGCGCTGCCTGCTCGTATGTCGAGTTGGGGGCCAGCTCCTGGTCCGGCTGGCCCCCTTGTCAGGCGGCCTGCCGTGGCGCCGGGGCGACCTGGCGTGCCGTACCTGACGCTGCCGAAACACTTGACAGCAGTGAGGTATCGATATGTCACAAGCCCATGCCCGGCCACAGCGCGCCAAGCGCCGCATCGTGTGGATCGGGGTGCTGAGCGCGGGTGCCATGGCCGCGTTGGCCGTCGCGGCATTCGCGTCCGGCGGGAGCTCATCGGACGAGAACGCCGCCGCGCAGAACATCGCGTGCCCCAACCCGGTGAACGCGATCGGTGCCGTGCCCGCTCAGGCTCAAGCCGAAGTGAACAGGGAACTGGCGAACCTCGACAAGCAACTGTCCGAAGCGAACACCAGGCTGGCGAATTCGGCGGGTCAGGGTGGGCCGAACTTCGTGCAGAACGCGATTCTGGGTCCGTTGGCCAGCAAGCGAACCGCGGCACTCGACCGGATCGCGATCGCGATCGGCCGGGTCGGTGGCGCACGGCCGCAAGGGCTTGAGCAGTTCGCCACGTGTGCTTTGGGACAGGCACCCGCGGTGACGAGCTCGCCGTCCACATCGACGTCTTCGCCGTCGACCGGTCAGCCCGCGGCGCAGAGCATCGTGTGTCCCGAGCCAGTGCTGCCTGCGGTTCCGGCTCAGGCACAGGCCGAAGTGGACCGCGAGCTGGCGAACCTGGACAAGCAGATTTCCGAGGCGAACACCAGGCTGGCGAACTCGGTGGGCCAGGGTGGGCCGAACTTCGTGCAGAACGCGATTCTGGGTCCGTTGGCCAGCAAGCGAACGGCCGCGTTGGACCGGATCGCGATCGCGATCGGCCGGGTCGGTGGCGCACGGCCGCAAGGGCTTGAGCAGTTCGTGACCTGCGGACTTGGCGAGGCTCCGGCGGGTGAGCAGCCACCGTCCTCATCGGAACCGACGACGCCCGCGGCGGGATCGGGATCGGGATCGGGGTCGGGCGGCGGTCAGCCTGCCGGCCAGAGCATCGTGTGCCCTGACCCTGTTGTGTCCGCGGTTCCGGCGGCCGCGCAAGCCGAGGTCGAGCGGGAGCTGGCGAACTTGGACAAGCAGATCGCCGAGGCGAACACCAGGCTCGCGAACACCGTCGGCCAGGGTGGCCCGAACTTCGTGCAGAACGCGATCCTCGGACCGTTGGCCGACAAGCGAACGGCCGCGCTCAACCGGATCGAGACCGCGATCGGCCGCGTCGCGGCCAAGCCGGAAGGCCTTGAGCGGTTCGCGACCTGCCAGCTGGGCTGAGGCCGTGCACGGCTCGTGGGTGCACGCACCCACGAGCCGAAAAGCCCGGTCAGATCCGGCCGGTACCGGCCCCACCGGACACAATGATGGACTTGACAGAAGCCGCCGAGTCGAGCGTGACCGAGTAAGGGATGCTCTTGACGCTGCCACCGGCGTCGCCGCTGCCCGAGTTGACGAAGTGGTTGTTGCGAGCGACCAGGTTGCCCGCGGGTGAGCTGCCCTCACCGCGGTGGAACGGGTCCTCGGTGTTCTCGAAGTAGTTTCCTTCAACGAGGACACCGGCCTCCATTGTGGAGGCTACGCCGTAGGAGGTGACGCCCGCGTAGTAGTTGTTGTAGACGTGCACCGGGTTGCCGAACCGGACCCGTGGGTGGCGCTGGTTGGTGCCTGCGAACCAGTTGTGGTGATAGGTCACGCGCAGCTTGCCGCGGTCCTCGCCGCCGTTGCTGTCGCTGTGTCCCAACAACATTGTCTTGTCGTGATCGATGAACTTGTTCCACGAGACCGTGACGTAGTCCGACGCACGTTTCACGTCCACGGCACCGTCGTTGCCGTTCGAGAAGGAGTTGTGGTCGATCCACACCCTGGTCGAGTACTGGACGTTGATCGCGTCGTCGCCCCAGCCGCGGAAGTTGATGTTCCGGACGATCACGTTCGACACGTTGCTGATGTTCAGCCCGCCGCCGGTGATCGCGGCGCCGGAGCCGACGCCGACGATGGTCTTGTTGGCGGCGACCTTCTGCATGCCCGAGATCGCGATCGACCCGGACACCCGGATCACCGCCGGGCTCGACGACTGCATGGCCGACAGCAGGGCGGACGAGCTGCTCACCGTGACCGGTGAAGCGTTGCCGCCGCCGGTGGTCCCGCCGCCTTGTGTCGCCCAGCCGACAAGATCGAACGGTGCGGCCGACGCGGCTGGTGTGGCGAGCACTGACCCAGCTGCCAGCAGCGTCGTAACGACGGCTGCCCGCAATGTCATCGTTGACATGGTGGTTCCTTCCGTCAGGCAGTGAACCTGCCCAGTGCAGGGAGACGGAAAGCGCTTTCCAATATCTGACGGTAGCAGGCACACTCGTGCTGTCAACAGCCGTCCGTGTCCTAACGAGACATGTAAGGGCTTTCAAGATGCTTTTGTGGCAAGGAGTTGGCCGTACCGAGCGGACGGGCTAGCATCGAAACGCCGTCAATTGAATCGTTTCGATTGTCGATAGGCAAAGGTGATTGCCATGACATCCCTGCTCGCCGCGGCCAGCGCCGCGACGTTGTTCGCGATCATCCCTTCGGCGCCCGCGCATGCGTTGGCCGCGCCGGTCGACATGCTCGACCGTGGCGTCATCAGTGTCCACTCCCATGACGGAAACCGCGTCAGCTGGCGGCTGCTGGTCGACGATCCGGCGGACGTGAAATTCAACGTGTACCGGGACGGCGCGAAGCTGGCCACAGTCAGCGGTCCGACCAGCTATCACGATCCCGGTGCCCCTGCGAACGCCCGCTACACCGTCCGCGCTGACGTGAACGGCATCGAGTCGGCCGGCTCGGAGTCGCTGACGTTCAATGCCGAGATCGCGGCGAGCACCCGCGACGTGCCACTGCAGATTCCACCCGGCGGCACGACGCCGTCGGGGGAGGCCTACACGTACTCCGCGAACGACGCCAGCGTCGGTGATCTCGACGGCGACGGCCAGTACGAGATCGTCCTCAAGTGGGATCCCAGCAACGCCAAGGACAACTCGCAGTCGGGCTACACCGGGAACGTGTACATCGACGCGTACAAGCTCAACGGAACCCGGATGTGGCGCATCGACCTCGGTCGCAACATCCGCGCCGGTGCGCATTACACGCAGTTCCAAGTCTTCGACTACGACGGCGACGGGCGTGCCGAGGTCGCGATGAAGACCGCGGACGGCACCCGGTCCGGCACCGGACAGGTGATCGGCAACGCGAACGCCGACCACCGCAACTCCGGCGGATACATCCTGGCCGGACCGGAATTCCTGACAATGTTCAACGGCCAGACCGGTGCCGTCATGTCCACAGTGAACTACGACCCGCCGCGCGGGAACGTGTCTTCGTGGGGCGACAACTACGGCAACCGGGTCGACCGGTTCCTCGCGGCCACGGCGTACCTCGACGGATCACGGCCAAGCCTGATCATGAGCCGCGGCTACTACACTCGGACAGTGATCGCGGCATGGGACTTCCGCAACGGAACGCTGACCAAGCGCTGGGTCTTCGACTCCAACTCGGCCGGATCGCAATACGCGGGACAGGGAAACCACAACCTGTCGGTCGCCGACGCGGATCGCGACGGCCGCGACGAAATCATCTTCGGCGCCATGGCGATCGACGACAACGGTGCTCCACTGTGGAACACCCGGCACGGCCACGGCGACGCCATGCACGTCGGCGACCTGATCCCCAGCCGCACCGGGCTCGAAGTGTTCAAGGTGTCCGAGAACAAGGCGTCACCCGCCGCGTGGATGGCGGATGCCCGAACCGGCCAGATCGTCTGGCAGAACGCCTCATGCAACTGCGACAACGGCCGAGGCGTGTCGGCGGACATCTACGCGGGCAGTCCTGGCGCGGAGTCGTGGTCCTCGGCCGTCGGCGGCCTAATGAACACCTCCGGCCAGAACATCGGACGCAAACCCTCCTCGACGAACTTCGTGGTGTGGTGGGACGGCGACGCCCAACGTGAACTCCTCGACGGCACCCGCATCGACAAGTACGGCACATCCGGCGACACCCGCCTGCTCACCGCATCCGGCGTGCACTCGAACAACGGCAGCAAGGCCACGCCTGCGTTGTCCGCGGACATCCTCGGCGACTGGCGCGAAGAGGTCATCTGGCCCACGTCCGACAACCGCGCACTGCGGATCTACTCGACAACGGACCCGACAAGCATCTCCCGGCCCTCGCTGATGCAGGACAGGCAATACCGGATAGCGGTGGCCTGGCAGAACACCGCCTACAACCAACCACCACACCCAAGCTTCGCCTTCTAGTAGCTGTCATGGTTGGGCCAGTCTCTCTGGCCCAGTGCTAACGACGCTCGATCTCGCCCCGGCGGCGATTGCGCTACGCGCAGCGGAGCGGGAAAATGTGGGTGGTCATGGGGAGTGACACGCCTCGCGGAGGTGACGATGGTTGGCGAGATTTTAGCCGGGCTCATCACTTCAGCGTTGACTGCCACGGCGGCGGTAGCGTGGCGGCATCGCCTCCGGCTATTCACTCCGTCGCGCGATGTCCGCGTGTCCTTCTGTGCGCTTCTGCGTGTTCGTGATGACGACTGCTATCTGCTGTTCCACGCGCGAAGCCGGCCTGGTTCCTACAGTCCACCCGGCGGCGTGTACAAGTACAGCCGCGAGGGTGAACAACAGCTGGAGCAGCTGGGGTTTCGGGACGAGCCGAAACCATCGGACCTGGTCAACGACAGGCGGCACGATCTTCGTGGCTTCATCAGTTCCCGGGTGACAAGGAAGTTCCTGAGGTGGTTCGAAAGCGGCGCCGGTCGCGAATCGGCGACCGCGTGCCTGCGTCGCGAACTGGTTGAGGAGCTGACGGAGGTCGGCCATCCAGAACTGATCGACGACGTCGCATCGCTCGAGTTCACCCCAGTTCGGGTGGTTCAAGAAGGCCCACACCACGAACCGGGCACAGATCACTTACACCTGCGGCGGTTTGACGTCTATGACATCGCGGTAGCCCGGGACGAGACTGCCGCACAGTTCAAGCAGCGGCTTTTGGCGTTGATCGGTGGCCCGGCCAGCGATTTGGTCGCCGGAGCCGGCGCCAGGGACATCGAGTACGGCCGATGTGAGGCTGGGTTGATCAGCGGCCATGCCGCGTTTCTCATTGGCACCAAACGGTTCCATCCGCCAACTCCAGCGGTTCGATAGCCTCCGGGTCGGCACCTGAGCAGTCGTATGTCATCACGCCAAAGGGAGCAGTTGACTCACCGTGCCGGTGAGGCGGACACGCGGTAATTCCCTCCATCGCAGCCCGAGACCTGCGATAACGCGGCGCGGGAATGGTGGAAACGGCGTGCTGGAAAGCGCAACTCGAGGTGCCGGAATAGTGGACACAGCCGGGCTGGCCCGGCTCGCGGGCGCGCGGTTGGCGCCCGCGAGCCGCGGCGCAAATGCTCGTTGGTCTCCGGAGTCTCGCGCTGCTTGGGTGCTCTCGCCTCCAGCCCGCTGCTCTCGGCTACCTCCGAGTGCCAGCGAGTCGTGCGCTGCCACTTGTTCTGGTCGCCGGGGTTCCAGTGCATCGCCTCGGGTTTGAACTCGAGGCCGACTCGCGAGCAGTACGCCTGCACCGTCGCTTCTGGGTTGGCCACCAGGTCGTCGCCGTCGATCACCAGTGGGACCTCGCCGGTTGCCGAGCGCACCGCGTCGAAGATCGCGTGCAGGTACTCGAATCCGTATTCGTCCAAAGTGGCCTTGGGGTTCTTCGCGTAGTGCGAGGAGATCGCACCGTGTGGCTCACGGATCATGAACGTGTTGATCACGTCGCTGAACAGGCGGTGGTCTTCGAGCAACTGCGTGTACTTGTAGTCGGAGGTGTCCTTGGCGAATACGCGGCGCTCGTTGGCGTTGACGTCGAACATCGCGTCGAGGAGTTCGATCGTCGATGAGACGCGCCTGCCTGCGAACTCGTAGTGGCCGTCCACTTGCAGGTAGGAGAAGGGCTCGTGGGCTACTTCGAGGTCGCCGCGTTCGAGCATGATTCGCAGGAACGCCGTGGACCGTGATCGAGGCACGGCCCACAGCACGATCGGCTTGGCACTCATTGCGACCACCAAGTGGGTTGACGGTCCCAGCGGTGTTCGCGCAACTGCGCCATCAGTTCCTCGCTCAGTGGTTCGGCGTCGCTCGTGGCGATGTTGCTGTTGACGTGCTTGAGGTTGCGCATTCCTGGGATCACCGTTGTCACGTCTGGGTTCTGCAGGATGAAGCGCAGTGCGAGTTCGGGCATGGTCATGCCTTCCGGCACGATCTTCGCCAGCCGGTCCGCGCGCTCCACGCTTGGGATGAGGTTCTCGGGGACGAAGTAGGTGTTGCGCCAGTCACCTTCGGCCCACTGGCTGTCGCGGGTCAGGGTTCCGGTGAGGGTGCCTTCGTCGAAGGGCACACGGGCGATCACCGCGATGTCCCGTTCACGGCACGCCGGGAACAGTTCGTCCTCAGGGGACTGGTCGAAGATGTTGTAGATCACCTGCACCGCGTCGATCAGCCCGGTGTCCAGGGTTTCCAACACGTTCCACGGTTCCCAGCGGTTGACGCTGATGCCGACGCCCTTGATCAGACCGCGTTGCTTCATCTCGCCGATGGCGTCCTGCCAAGCCGCGTCGTGCGCCCACGCGTCCTCCCAGACGTGGAACTGGAACAGGTCGATCGACGGCACGTCGAGACCTTTGAGGCTCAGCTGCAAGTACTCCCATAGATGGTCCGGTGGGTACACATCGGACAGTTTCGAGTCGCGAGTGGACGGGAAGTTCCGGTCTTTCGGCGGTGGTTTGGTCGCCACGTACAGCCGGCGATCCGGGTGCCGCCTGAGCAACTGCCCGAGCATCTCCTCGCTGTGCCCGCGGCCGTAGATCCATGCGGTGTCGAAGTAGTTGCACCCGAGTCGTACGGCCTCGTCGAGTGCTGTGTTGCCGGTTTCGTCGTCGGCGCCGGTCCATCCCCCTTCGCCGCCGGCTATGCCCCACATGCCGTAGCCGACATCGCTGACCATCCAGCCCAGCCGGCCGAATCGGCGTTCACGCATCGTTTCCTCCTCCCTCGCCTAAACGGCGGTGACCTTGCTCCAGCGGTTGCCGCCCGAGCCGAACCTGGTCTGCTGCACCACGCCACTGGCCACCTGCATCTGTTCGACCTGGGCGATTCCCCTGTGGACGGACAGGGTCACGGTGCCGTTGATGTCGCCGACAAGCCGGTCGATGGCGTCTCGCGCCGCGTGCGCGGCCGGATCGAGCCAGCGCGCCTCGTACATCGCAGCGCCCAATACGGCGGCCAGCCGGTCATAAAGCTCGCGCCCGGTCGCGTCGAGGCTGGCTTGCAGAATGCGGCTCCACGCGCGGTCGAGCAGCTCAAGACCGGGCGCCTCGTAGATACCGCGGCAGACCGTACCGATGATGCGCCGCTCGACCACGTCACGCAGCCAAATGCCATGCCGCGCACCGACTTCGTTGGCCCGGGCCATCCATTCGACTGGGTCGGGCCCACTGCCGTCGATGTCGGCGACGCGTCCGTCCCGGAAGGTGACTTGGACGGTCTGCGGCTGCGCCGGGGTCTGCTCAGGCCACTTGCTCCACCGCGGATCCAGCCGGGTGACCGGCGTTTCCAGGTCTTCCAGCTCGGCCGACTCATGCGAACTGCCTGCGAGGTTCGCGTCGGTGGACCGCTCGGCGTTGCTGCCCCGGTCGAGATGCAGACCGTACTCGACGACGGCCTGGAGCATCCGCTCGCGATCGGGGAATCGGTCCAGCGCCTGCGGATTCGTCCACGGCTCGATGACCGACAACTCCGGTGCGACCTGGGCTGCGTAGCGCGCGAAGCGGCGCTGATCGTTGCCGCCGCCGACGCAGCCGTGCGCGAACGCATGACATCCGTCGGCCATCATCAGCGGTGCGAGTTCGCTGACGAGCACGAACCGCGCGGCGCCGGTCGTGTTCCAGTAACCGCCGTCGTGGCGGGCGCGATACCGCAACAAATCTGACGCTGTCGCAGCCATCGCTGACCGCAAATCCACGATCGTGACTTCATCGCCGAACGTTCGCAGCGAAGAAGCGACCGCGTCCATCTTCGTGCGATCGGATTGACCGATGTCGGCGATATAGTGCCGAGCCGGAGTGGACAGTTCATGCAGCCAGACTCCGACGGCGAGGGCGGAAAGCCCACCCGATTGAAATACCCCGATAACCTCGTTTTTGTTGGCTTGCACCACGAGCTCCCCACTTATGCTGGTGGACGGGCGCGATTCGGCGCTCAATACGTCGACCTTCTCCGACTCTAACCGTCCGGTGGTGGGTCGGCATGACAAGTGGGTCGTGCGATGCCACTACAACCATCGTATTTACGTGATCTGCGCGTAATGTATCAATGTTACGCGACACCTATTTATCCGCGCTGAGCTGGGGCTGCGCGAATATGCTCGCAAGATCACGGTCCACAAAGGAGTTAAAGGGAACTTTACTCTATCCGGGTGACATGTGTATGGTGGCCGGGTGCTCGGGTAACCGCTAAACATGGGGTTACAGGTGTACGCGTGTGAGGCGGTCGCGGGCGTGGGCGGTCCGGTGTTGAACCGTCCTGTGCTGCTGTTCCAACGGAATTATCGTCGGTGTGGCATCGGAGGGGTGGTCGGCGTCGGCTCGGCGGCGGCCGTGGATCGTCGTCGCGGGAGTCTCGGTGAGCCCGGCGGCGAAGATCGTCACGCGTGCGTGCCTGTGCACTTTTACTCGCGCCTGACAATTCGCGCGATGCGCCAGTGTCCATGCGCATCCGTCAAACACAGTAGACACTTCGGCACCCTCGTCATGCGGGCCGAGGGTGGGTCATGGCAATCTGAAACTCATTGACCAGATGGTCACTGATCTGCCAGACGTGATGGATTTCTACCAGTCGAGATTATGGGGGCACGATGCCGCGCCATCAGCAGACGAACGAGAGTGAACATGCATTAACCGACATTCACTCGTCCCTGGGGCCGCACCACGCGTTCCCCCGACATAGCACCGTTCTTGACCTGTTTTGCGAACAAAGAAGGATCGCGCCGGACCGACCGGCCATCCGCTATCGCGACACCACGATGAGCTACGCCGACCTTGACGCCGCGGCCAATGCGACCGCTAATCGGCTGATTGAAAACGGCGTATCGAAACACCAATTGATACCCGTGCTCGTCGCCGACGGGCCGGAATTCCCGACAGCACTGTTCGGGGTGATGAAGACCGGCTCGGCGTTCGTGCCGCTGGATCCGGCCTGGCCGATCGACCGGCTCAACGCCATCATGGCCGAGCTGACGCCGCCGGCCATCGTCGCCTCGCCCGCGACCGTGGAGACGGTCACCGAGCTGCGGTGGGCGCTGCCCACGGTGATCGTCGACTGCGCGCAGACGCGGCACGATCCGGCTGCTCCGATACCGCCACCGGCCGGCCGTGAACCCGGACCCGAGGACTTGATCTACGGGTTCTACACGTCCGGCTCGACGGGCGCGCCCAAGTGCTCGCTCAACGTCCACCGCGGCCTGGTCAACAGGCTGACCACGATGTCGCGCCGGTTCGGCGACGGAGCCGATCACGTGACGCTGCAGAACAGCCGGTCCACGTTCGACTCGTCGATGTGGCAGGTGTTGTGGCCGCTGGTGTCCGGTGGGCAGGTGGTGTTGCCGCACCGCGACGGGATCCTTGACCTTGAACAAACTGCGCTGACCATCGGCCGCTACGGCGTGACGGTCACCGACTTCGTGCCGTCCGTGCTCGCGGTCTTCGTTGCGCTGCTGGAGTTGCGTGAGGATCTACGTGAGGCGACATCGAGCCTGCGGCGCGTGCTGATCGGCGGCGAGCCGGCCACCCCTGGTGTGGTGCACCGGCTGCGCGCGCTGTTGCCCGGCATCAAGGTGACCAACACGTTCGGGCCGACGGAGTGCTCGATCGGGTCGGTGTTCCACGAGATCACCGATGCGGACCTGGATCGGATCCCGATCGGGCGCCCCATCGACAACACCGCCGCGATCGTGCTGGACGACAATCTCAAGCCGGTCGGCGTGAACACCCCCGGCGAGGTGTACCTCGGCGGTGAGTGCGTCGGCGCCGGCTACCTCAACGATCCCGAGCGCACCGCGGGTGTGCTCGTGGACAACCCGTTCCCGGAGATCCCCGGCCCCAAGTTGTACCGGACAGGGGACTTGGCGCGGCTCGGCGAGGACGGGCTGCTGTACTTCGCGGGCAGGCTCGACGAGCAGGTCAAGCTCGGTGGTGTTCGGGTGGAACTCGGCGACGTCCAGTCCGCGCTGACCGACCACCCGCTTGTCGGCAGTGCGATCGCGGTCGTCCTCGGAGAGGCACCGGAGTCCACTTTGGTCGGATGCGTCACGCCGCGATCGGCCGGCAGTCCGCCCACCGTGGAGCAACTTCGGGTGTACGCGGCGGAAAAGCTGCCGGCGGAGCAAGTCCCGCAGCACATCGTCGTGCTGGACGCGCTCCCGCTCAACCACAACGGCAAAGCCGACCGCAAGGCGTTGTCCGCGTTGATCGCGGCCGAGACAGCGCGGAAGGCGGGCCCGGTCGAACACATCGAGCCGCCGGCCAACCCGATGGAGGAGCTGATCTGTTCAGCCTGGTGCGAAGTGCTTGGGCGGGACCAGGTTTGTGTGATCACGCCGTTCGGCGACTACGGCGGCACGTCGTTGATCGCGAACCGGCTCACCGTCGCGGTCAGCGAGCGGCTGGAAACGCCGGTGCGGCCAAGGGATCTGCTTGTCGAGTCGACTGTGCGGGCCCAAGCGCAGCGGCTGGCCAGCGGCGTCGACGGTGACCGCGCCGAACTGGCCTACGTCAAGCAGGACATGGAGTGGCGCCCGCCGCAGACACTGTTGGTCACCGGCGCGACCGGGTTCGTCGGCGCACACATCTTCGCCGAATTGCTGACCAACTCCAACGCCGTGCTGATCTGCCTGGTGCGGTGCGCCGACCCGGCTGACGGCGTCCGGCGGCTGACCGACGTCCTTGAGCAGTACCATCTGGCATCCGCCTGTCAGCTGCTGCCCGCGATGATCAAGACCGGTCGGGTCGAGGTGGTTCCCGGTGACCTGGGCAGCGAGTTGCTTGGCCTGTCGCAGTCGCAGTTCGACGCGGTCGCGTCGAGCGTGACCGGGATTGTCAACGCCGCGGGCGCGGTGAACTTCCTGTCCGGCTATCTGGACCACCGGCCGACCAATGTGCTTGGTGTGCAGGAACTCATCAAGATCGCCGCGGGCGGTGCCCGGGTGCACACTCTGTCCACATTGAGCATCTTCGGTGAGCCGAACGGCCGACGCATCAGCGAGGACCAGATGCCGGAGCCGGATCATGTCGCCATCGACGGTTACAACAGGTCCAAGTACGTCGCCGAATGTCTGCTCGCCAACGCGCGCAGGCAGGGCATCGGCTCGGTGGCCTACCGGCTCGGGGAGGTATGGCCGCACCAGTCGATGGGAATGGCAAACCCGGGTTCGCTGGCGCACAACCTGTTGTACGCCAGCGCGCGCGTTGGATGCGTGTTCCAGACCGAAGCCAAAACCGATGTGACGCCAGTGGATGTGGTCAGTCAGGTCGTTGCGGGTGCCGCGACCGGCGACATCGAGGTGCCCGACGGCGCGATGCACGTGCTGTGGCCGAAAACGCTGCGCTTCGCCGATGCGTTCGAGGCGCTCGCCGATCGGTGCGGGCTCGAACAAGTCGGCTACGCGCAGTTCCGTGACCGCGTCGAGACCGTCGCCGAGGACGACGACCGGCTCGCCCGGTTGCGTCTGCTGCTGCCGCCGCCGAACGGAAACGGTGCCGCGGCACCAGCCGAGTTCGACCAGATGTTCACCGACAGCTCCCGGCAGTTCGACACGGAGCGGTTCAGCAACCACGCGGTCAAGTTGGCGCAGCCGGCCGTCGACGGGCTCGCGGCGTTGGACTGCTACCTGACCGGACTGGCCGGCGTTCCCGCTTTGGTACCACAGGAAAGGTAAGCGCGATGGAAAACCAGTTCATCGTGGTGCTCAACCACGAGGAGCAGTACTCGATCTGGCCGGCCGGCCGGGATGTTCCCGCGGGCTGGCGCGAGGCAGGCGTCTCCGGCAGCAAGACCGATTGCCTGGCACACATCGCGGAGGTGTGGACCGATCTGCGCCCGCTGAGCGTGCGCCGGTGAAGGAGGAGAACCAGACCATGAACACCACACCCAACGACGGCAATGTCGCCGATATCCGGCGCGCCTTGCTGGAGCGGAAGGTCCGCCAGCGGGTAGCGGAACGGGCCGAGCGGGAGCGGATCGTTCCGGTTCCGCGCACGGGCAAGATGGCCATCGCCGACCAGCAGCGGTTCCTGTGGTTCCTGCACCAGATGGTCGGCGGCGCCCCGGTCTACAACGTGCCGTTCGCGATGCGGCTGCGCGGGCCGCTCGACGTGGATCGGCTCTCCGCGGCATTCCGCGGGATCGTCACGCGGCATGAGAGCCTGCGCACGCGGTTCGGTGATGAGCACGGCGTGCCGTTCCAGGCCGTCGATCCACCGCCCGAGACGTGGGACGTGCCGGTGATCGACGGCACCGAGGAGTCCATCCAGGACTGGATCGACGAACACGTCCGCGAGGAGTTCGATCTGCGCAACGGCCCGCCGTACCGGTTCGGTTTGCTGCGCCTTGGTCCCGAGGATCACGTGCTGTCCATTGTGTGGCACCACATCGTCATCGACGGATGGTCGTCGCGTCAGTTCGCCGACGAGCTGGCGACCCGCTACAGCGATCCGGACGCGGAGTTCGAACCGATCACCCTGCACCCCGCCGACTACGCTGCGTGGCAACGGCTTTGGCTGCTCAGTGAGGAGCCGGAGAAGCAGATCGAGTACTGGCGCTCCACACTGGACGGAATGGAACCGCTGGAGCTGCGCGGCGACCGGTCGCGTCCGTCCGCGCCCACCGGCGCAGGGCACATCCACCAGGACCGCCTGCCGGACGACCTCGCACGGGACATCCGCGACATGGCCAAGGCCGAGGGGGTCTCCCTGCTCGCCTTGACGATGGCCGCGTACCAGGTCGTGATGAACCGCTACACCGGCCAGACCGACATCGCGCTCGGCTCCGTCCTTTCCGGACGGACGCGCTCGGAGACCGAGCCGATGATGGGGTTCTTCGCCAACACGGTCGTGGTTCGCGGCGACCTGGACGGCAATCCGGTGTTCCGCGACCTGGTGCAGGCCACCAACAACAACATCATCGAGGCGATGGCCCACCAGGACGTGCCGTTCGGCCGTCTGGTCGAGGCGCTCAGCCCCGAGCGGGTGCCAGGGCGAAATCCGGTGGTCGCGCACCTGTTCACGCTGCTGCCGGAGCAGATGATCGCACGCTGGCGGCTGTCCGGCGTCGATGTCGAGATGCTGACACCGCAGCCTGAGACGACTCGGTTCGACATCACCTTCCAGATCAACGACCTGCCCGACGGCGGCTTGGGTGTGTGGATCGAATACACCTCCGAGCTGTTCGACCACAACACGATCAAACGACTGGTCGAGCACTTCAAGACGGTGATGGCCGACGCGTTGTCCAGGCCGGACGCCCGGATGGACGCGCTGGACATCATGCCCGACAGCGAATACGTGCGCGTGCTCACCGACTGGAATCCCGAGCCGGGCAAGACCGACGAGCGTCTGCTGCACGAGCTGTTCGCGGCACGCGTGGCCGAAGCACCCGACGCGGTCGCGATGCGGTTCGCGGGGGAGAACCTTACCTACAAGCAACTGGACGAGAGGTCCAACCGGCTGGCCCACGCGCTTGTCGATGAATGCAAGGTGGTGCCCGGACGCGTGGTCGGGGTGTTGCTGGAGCGCGGATTCGACCTGCCCACCGCTGAGCTCGCTGTGCTCAAGGCGGGCGGAGCCTGGCTGCCGCTTGACCCGCAGTATCCGCCGGAGCGGCTGGCGTACCAGCTGAGCGACGCCGATGTCGCGGCGGTGGTGACGACGTCGGATCTGGCCGACCGGGTACCCGCTGAGCTGCCGCGGATCCTGATGGACTCGGATGCGCTTGACGGACGTGAGGTTTCGACGCCGTCGGTGTCCGTGGGCCAGGAGGACGCGGCCTACGTGATCTACACGTCGGGCTCGACCGGAACGCCCAAGGGAGTCATCGTCCCGCACCGGGCCGTGGTCAACTTCTGCACCACGTTCCAGCAGATGTTCTCGGTGACGCCGGACGACCGGATTCTGCAGTTCTCCAACCCGGCGTTCGATGTCAGCGTTTCGGACGTGTTCTCCACCTTGACCGCGGGCGGGACCATTGTCGGCGCGCCGCGTGCGGAGCTGCTCGATCCCGACAAGCTGCAGGCGTTGCTGGCCGACGAGCGGGTGACGATGGTCGACATCCCGCCTGCCGTACTCGGCATGCTCGATCCATCCACATTGGACGATCTGCGGGTCTGCTTCATCGGCATGGAGCCGTTCGGCCCGGATCTGGTCAACAAGTGGTCGAAGCCAGGACGCGAGTTCCACAACGGATACGGGCCCACCGAGGTCACGGTGACCTGTGTGGACTACCTGTGTCCGGCTGAGCCGCTGGACGGGCCGCCGCCGATCGGCCGGGCGATGGCCAATCAGCGTGCCTACGTGCTGGACAGCGCGTTGCGGCCGGTGCCGGTGGGCGTGCCCGGTGAGCTGTTCATGGCGGGTGCCGGCCTTGCCATCGGCTACCTCGGCAGGCCGGACCAGACCGCCGAGAAGTTCCTGCCCGACCCGTTCGCGGGCAACCCGGGCGAGCGCATGTACGCCACCGGCGACCTGGTGCGCTGGAACGCCGACGGCAACCTCGAGTTCCTTGGCCGGGTCGACCGCCAGGTGAAGCTGCGTGGCCTGCGCGTGGAGCTCGGCGAGATCGAGCACGCCATCGAGAGCTTCCCGGGCGTGCAGCAGAGCGTCGTGACCGTGCGGGACCAGGGCACGACGTCGGCTTGGCTGGCCGCCTACGTGGTGGGCGAGTTCGATCAGGACGAGCTGCGTGAGCATCTGACCGAGCGGCTGCCGCTGCACATGGTGCCCACCGACTACGTGGCGTTGGATCAGCTCCCGCTGACCTCGGCCGGGAAGATCGACCACGCGAAGCTGCCCGATCCACGACCGGGCGGCGATGTGCAGCAGGTCGAGCTGACCACCGAGACGCAGCGCCGGGTGGCCGAGATCTGGCAGGGCCTGCTCAGCCTCGATCCCGGCACCATCGGCGCGCAGGACAACTTCTTCCTCCTCGGCGGCAACTCGCTGCAGGTGACCCAGCTGGTCTCCCGGGTACGCGACGCGTTCCAGGTGACCCTCGACCCGCGGCGGCTGTTCAGCTACCCGACGCTCAGCCAGTACGCCGGCCAGATCGACGAAGCGCAGCGCGCACTGCTGGGCGATGACGAGGTATCCCAGCTGGAGTCCGAGATCGCCGATCTGTCCGAAGAGGAACTCGATCGGATGTTGAACGAGTCTCGCTGATGTCCGGTTCACGTCTCTCCACTGTGGAGGAGAAACGACACGCGCTGCTGCAACTCCGGTTACGGCGCAAGCGCGAGGAGGTCGTCGCGCAGCGGGAGGAACGGTCGCGCGAACCACAAGCGACCGTTTCACCGCTGGTGCCGCTGAGGCCGGCAGGCGCACGGCCACCGTTGTTCCTCGTGCACGCTGTGGGTGGATCGGTGGCGCCGTACGTCGGGTTGGCCGGGTTGCTGGGAGACGACCAACCTGTCTACGCGTTGGAGGATCCAGGTCTGAACGGCGGCGCGGTGGAGGCACGCGGACTGCCTGCCATCGCGGCCGCCTACCTGGCCGCGGTCCGTGAGGCCCAGCCCGACGGCCCGCTGCACCTGGGCGGTTGGTCGGGCGGCGGCGCGATCGCGCTGGAAATGGCCCGTCAGGACGGCGATGTCGCGGTGGTGCTCGTGATCGATACCGCCTTCCCGGCCGAACCGATCCATCCTGACGACGATCAGCTGCGCACGTGGTTCGCCACCGACATGGCAGGAATGGGCGCCGAACTGGGCGAGGCCGAGTGGGCCAAGCGATTCCCGGTGTTCGCCGCGAACGTCCGCGCGTTCCTCGGGCACCGTCCGTCGCCTGTGGACACACGGGTGGTGCTGCTGTGCACAGAGGACTCGCCGTCGGAATACCTTGACCGATGGCGTGCCCATGCCGCCGCCATCCACGTGGTGCCGGGCAACCACTACACGATGTTCCAATCACCCCACATCGAGGCGTTGGCGGAAGCGCTGCGCGACAGGCTAAGCGAGGTGAATGTGCGATGATGCCGGTTCCGACGCCCGAGCAGGAAAGCTTCCGGGCGGACGTGTGCAGGCTGCTGTGTGAAGACGAAGTGCGCGAGGAAGTGGCGCAGTCCCGCCGGGTGCCGTACGGCGAGGAGACCGGCGTGTGCGAGGTGCACCGGCGGCTGGGCAAGCTCGGCTGGCTGGCGATCAACTGGCCGGAACGCTACGGCGGCTCGGGCGCCACGATCGTGGAGAAGGCCATCCTCACCGAGGAGATGATCCGCCACGGCGTGCCCGACAACGTGCACCAGCTGGGGATCGACATCGTCGGGTCGGCGATCAACCTGTTCGGCACCGCGGAACAGAAGGAGCGGTTCCTGCCGGGCCTCGCGCGCGGCGAGACCACGGCCAACGTGCTGTTCAGCGAACCGGGAGTCGGATCCGACCTGGCGTCGCTGACCACGCGCGCCGAGCCGGACGGCGACGGCTGGCGGTTGTCCGGCAAGAAGATCTACAACATGAAGGCCCAGCACAGTGATTTCGGGCTGTGCGCGGCCCGCACGTCGACCGGCCCGGTGAACTACTTCGGGATCACGCTGTTCCTCGTGCCACTGCAAAGCATGGGCGTGGTCATCGAGCCACTGTGGAACATGTCGGAGGAGCGGTTCGACTGCGTGACACTCGACGGGATCAGGGTCGGGCGCGAGGACGTGCTCGGCGATGTCGACGATGGGTGGCAGGTGGCGAACAGCGTTCTTCCGTTGGAGCGCACCGGATTGGACCACTCCGCCAAGGCGGAGCGCATACTCGCCGCGTTGCAGGAGCACGCGCCGGAAGGCAGTGAGCAACGGCTGGCGCAGCTGGAGGCTCGGGTGCGCGCGGCGCGTCTGCTGGCGTGGCGGTGCATTGCGAACCTGCACGAGGGCAAGCCTGACGAGGTGCAGTCGGCGACGGCCAAGTGGTACACCTCGGAGACGGCCAAGGAAGTATCGCTGGCGGCGGTTGAACTGCTTGGACCGCAGGCGCTTGTGGACGCACGTGACTCGTCGGCGATCGCTGAGGGCGTGTTCGACAGCGCGCTGCGGGAGGCGCCGGGGCTCACTCTCGCCCAGGGGTCCTCGGAGATCATGCTTTTCTTTGTCGCCACATCGAAATTGGGGTTGCCGTCATGACCGGAGTGCAGACCGCGGCGGTTGCGGACTTCTTCGACGAGGAACTGGCGCCGCTGGTAAGGCGGATGGCCGATCGGCCGCGCGCGGAAAGCGGACCCAGCGACGAGGACCGTCGCGAGATCCGCGAGATGGTGTGGCAGGGGCTGACCGGACTCGGTGCCCTGGACACCACTGACACCGTACGGCTGGCCGAGGTGCTCGGTTCGGTCGTGTACCAGGGTCCGCTCTTGGACACGATCACAGCCCGGGAACTGTTCCCCGACAACGACATTGGCCAAGCGCCGGTGGCGCTGGCCGTCTCGACGGACTCATGGTCCACTGAGGACGATTCGATCTCCGCACGGCGGGCGTTCGTCGGGTTCGCGGCGGAGGTGGACTACTTCGTCGTGGGCGGCGTCGACGCAGCCGGAATGCGCCTGGCCTTGGTGCGTGCCGGTGATCCGTCCATCACGATGCGGCGATACGAGGAAACCGGCCGAGGCGAAGAATACGAGGTGGAGTTCGACGGCACACCGGTGGCCGCGTGGGCCGATTCGTTCACCGGGTGGGAAACGGCACTGGCCAACGCGCGGGTACGCCAGGCGGCGTATCTGGTGGGGCTGACGCAGGCCGCGCTCGATCACGCCGTCGACTACGCCAAGACACGCCGCCAGTTCGGCCAGCCCATCGGCAAGTTCCAGGGCGTGGCGTTCCGGCTCAGCGAGCTGTCGATGCACATCGATGCCACGCGCATGCTGGTGCACGACCACGACGCGACCACACACGCGGCGGCCAACCTCGCGGCGGCGGCGGATCTGGCCCGCACCGCCACGACGCAGACCATGCAGGTCAACGGCGCGGTGGGGATGCAGTCCGACAACGACGCCCAGCTGTACTACCGGCGGGCGGCGGTCGAATCGGTACGCCTCGGTACGCCGGCCCAACTGCGCCGGGAGAGTTGGGAGAAGCGATGACCGAAGGCCGATGTGACCGGACGGTACTCGGGGGATCAACCGATGAACCTGGTGGTACAGAAGTACGGCGGAACCTCGTTAGGTGACGCCGGCAAGATCAGTCGCGCGGCGCGGCGGATCGCCGCCGAGCACAGGTCCGTGGTGGCCGTGGTGTCCGCGATGGGCGGCACCACCGACTCCATTCTCAGCCTGGCGCGCGACCTCACCGAAACGCCGGACGCGCGGGAACTGGACCTGCTGCTCAGTACCGGTGAACAGGCCTCCGCTGCCGCGCTTGCCTTGGCACTGAACGAACTGGGCGTGCCCGCCCGTTCGTTCAACGGCCGCGACGGTGGCATCACGACCGACGGGATGCATGGCTGCGCTCGGATCGTCAACGTCGACCCGGTGGCAGTCCGCGAATGCGTCGAGGCAGGCGTCGTGCCTGTGGTGACCGGATTCCAGGGCATCGCCGTGGACAGCGGAGAGCTCACCACCTTGTGCCGCGGCGGCTCCGACACCACCGCTGTCGCACTGGCCGCGGCATTACAGGCTGAGGTGTGCGAGATATACACCGATGTCGAGGGCGTGTTCACC
Organism: Rhodococcus rhodnii; assembly: GCA_000720375.1. Lineage (GTDB taxonomy): Bacteria > Actinomycetota > Actinomycetes > Mycobacteriales > Pseudonocardiaceae > Kibdelosporangium. Next base: position 57,856 of record JOAA01000013.1, read on the forward strand.
GCAGATCCGCGGCATGTCGACGAAGCCCGCAAGATGGACTATCTGTCCTATGGGGACATGGCGGAGTTGGCCGTCAGCGGCGCCGAGGTGCTCGCCCATCCCAGCGTGGAGTACGCGAGTGCCCATCGGGTACCCGTGCACGTGCGATCCAGTGCGTCCGAGACGTGTGGCACCTGGGTGACCAGTGCCCACTTGGACGCTCCGTTCGAGAGCGAGCGGTTCACCGCTGTCGGCGTCGCCCATCAGACCGGGCAACTCCGTTGCCGGCTGGACGAAGTCGATCCCGACGCACTGACCACGATCGCCGGGGCGTTGGCTGATCCGACGCTTTCGGTGGACGTGCTCAACTACCCGACTGGCGAGGTCCCCACCACGCCTTGTTCGCTGCGGTTCATCGCGCACGAGGACCACCGGGACCAGGTCGACGAGGTGCTCGCTGAGCTGCACGGAGCCAGGGCGTTCACCGCAAGCCACTGGTCTGGGCCGATGGGGACGGTGTCGCTGGTGGGCCGGGGGTTTCGGGCCCACCACCCACGGGTGCGGCCCCTGGTCCTGGACATTCTCAAGACCAACCGGGTCGCTGTGCGGGACATGACCGTTCATGCGCGGCGGATCTCGGTCACGTGCGCCGAGCACGACGTACTCGATGCGGTGACTCACCTGCATCGCACGTTCCTGACGCCCGCGTGGCCCATCCACCCAGCTCCAGCCGGATGACCGGTGACCACACGTCACCCATTGTAACCTAAAACAGTGCTTTTAACGGTTACTCCCCGGCTCGGTGGGTAACCGAGTGCCAAGTCTTGAGAGGGGCCTCGAGATCTGACGGTCGACAGGAGCGAAAGGAATGCGGGATGAAGCAAGCATCGGTTCAAGCGACCGGACGGGCTGAGAACTCATTCGAGTCCCGGCAGTTCTGGCAGCTCGCGATCATTTGCGGCACCCAGTTCTTGATCGCGCTCGACTACTCGATCATCAACGTCGCCATCCCGAGCATCCGTGACGGAATGGGGCTCACCGCCGGCGACAGCGTCGCATGGGTGCTGTCGGCCTATCCGCTGGCGTTCTGCGGTTTCCTCCTCCTCGGCGGACGAGTCGCGGATCTGTACGGGCGCAAGCGAGTGTTCATCTGGAGCATCGTCGGCTTCGGGCTTGCCTCGCTGCTCGCCGGGCTTGCCTGGTCACCGGAGGTGCTCATCGCGGGCCGTGCCTTGCAGGGTATTGCCGCCGCGTTCATCGCTCCGGCAGGGCTGGGGCTTTTGCAGGCGACCATTCCGGAAGGGCCGCAACGAGAGCGTGCCCTCGGTATTTACGGATCGGCGCTGTCGGCAGGGTTTGTCGCCGGCATGGTCATCGGTGGTGTGCTCACCGAGTACGTCGGCTGGCGGTCGGTCTTCTTGATCAACGTGCCGATCGTCTTGATCGCCGTTCTGCTCGCGAAGAACTATCTCGATGAGAGCCGGGATACGCGTGCATCGCGTGACCTCGACATCACTGGCGTGGTCTTGGCGACCACCGGGATGGTCGCGCTTGTCTTCGCGCTCACCGAAGGGGAGAAATACGGCTGGACGTCGACTCCGATCCTGCTGTCCGCGGTGATCGCGATACCTGCCGTCGGTTTCTTCATCTGGGTGGAGTCCCGGAAGGACAACCCACTCGTACCGTTGTCCATTTTCCGCACGGCCGCCATCGGCCCGGCCAACTTGGTGAACGTCCTGCTGATCTGCTCGTACGGTGGAATGCTGTTCATTCTCACCCTTTACCTGCAGTCGCATCTCGGGTTGAGCGCGCTGCTGACCGGTTTGACGTTCGCGGTGTCCGGCGCGATCGCGATCGTCACCGGGATCTACGCGGACAGGCTGATCGAGCGGTTCGGGATTTACCGTGTTCTGCTCGCCGGAATCGTCATCGAGACGATCGGCCTGCTGGTCATGGTGGGCCTGCCGGAAGGCTACGGAGTGTGGCTCGTGCTGATCGGTACGTCGGTAAACGCCTTCGGCCACATCCTCGCGCTGATCACGACAAGCATCGCCGGCACGAACGGCGCCGACGAGGGACGACGGGCCACCGCCGGTGCCTTGATCAACGTGTCCCAGCAGCTGGGGCTGGCCGTGGGTGTCGGCGTGCTGACCTCGGTGGCGGCCCACTTCACCGCGTCCTCCGGTGCCATCGTCGAGGGCTGGCGCTGGGCGCTCTGGGGTTCGGTCGTGTTCGCGGTCGGGGCGATCATCGCGACCGTCCTGTTCCGGAAGCGGTTCACGAGCGAGATCAAGTAGATCGAGCGTGCGCGGACTCCGGCGGCCACGCCGGAGTCCGCGCACGTCAGCGGTCGTGGCCTTCGACTGCGAAACCGTATATCATTGTTTCAATGGTTACGCTGACTACGTCCGAGGCTCGGTCGCCGTGGCAAGAAGGCCACTTCATCGGCGGCCATCCGGTCTTGGACCTCACCAACACCGTCTTCGACCGGTTGCACCCGGCCGAGGACGGCGAGCTGCTCGCGGCACCCGCTGACGTGTTGACCTGGTGCGTGTCCGCGGGCCTTGTCGACGAAGTGCCGTCGTTGCCGGAGGCATCGGCGAACGGTCTCGTGGCGGACGTTCAGGCTGTCCGTGAGCATGTGTGGGCTGTGTTCAACGCGGTCGCCCGTGGTGAAGCCGTGCCAACCGAGTCGTTCGGTGCGCTTCTGGAGCGGGCCGGGACCGGCGTACGAGCTGGGCACGTCGAGCAGATCGACGCCGGACTCGACCGTGTCACCGCGGACTGGACGGCGCCCGGGGTGATCCCGGCGTTCTTGGCATTGCTGGCGGTTCATGCCGTGTTCGCGCTTCCGGCCGAGCGGGTCAGGGCGTGTGGCAGGTGCGGCTGGCTGTTCCTGGATTCCTCGCGGGGTGGACGTCGCCGCTGGTGCAGCATGAGCACGTGCGGGAACCGTGAGAAGGCGCGCCGCCACCGTCAGGTGGAGCGCGCCGCCAGTTGACCGGGCGTTACTTGAGTTCCCGCCGCATGACCGGTCGATCCTTACGCGGGCGAGCGATCTCGTCGAATCCGGCTTTGACGAACGAGCTGGCTATGCCGGTCATCGCGTTGTCTGCGCCCGCGCGCTTGCTTTCGGCGGGTTCGACCGGATAGCCCTCAGCGGTCTTGTAGCCCGCGGAGGCCGCGTAGTCGCAGATGGCATCGATGATGGCCGACTGCATTCCGGAACCGCGGTGCTTTTTCTCCACGTAGATGCACGCGATCGCGCAGACCGGCTTGTCGTCGACGTTCTTGAGGATCGGTGAGCGCTCCAGCCTCGGGAACTCGGCACGCGGGCCGATCGAGCACCACGCGACCGGTGCGTCGTCCTCGTAGACGATGACGCCGGGTGGCTGTTTGCGCTGGGCGAGACGCTTCATCGTCTTCTTGTTCCCCTCGCCCCTGCTCTCCATGAACTCCCCGATGGACAGCCGCCAGTGCATGCACCAGCACCCGCGGGCGCCGCCGTTGGATCCCATGACCTCCTCGAAGTCACTCCAGTTCTTTGTGGACAGTTCCTTGACTGTCAGCGAGCCGGACTTTGTCTTGCTCATCGCCGCACCGTCCATGTCGTCTCTGGCAAGTAATCACCGGTGTTCCCTCTCGGCGTACCCACATATGAGTAACCGTAAACACGCACTTTATGGGTTACTCTACCTGTATGGGGATATCTGGGTTAGCGACAAAGGGACAAGACGTGGCCGAAGCGGGCGTCCTGGATGCGCTCGAGGCCGAGGCGATCCACGTACTGAGGGAGGTCGCCGGGGCGTTTCGCCGTCCGGTGATGCTGTATTCGATCGGCAAAGACTCCTCGGTGCTGCTGCATTTGGCGCTCAAGGCGTTCGCGCCCGGCCGGATGCCGTTTCCGGTGCTGCACGTCGACACCGGCTGGAAATTCCGCGAGATGATCGCGTTCCGGGACGACACGGCTGAGCGGCTGGGGCTGGACCTGCGGGTGCACACCAATCCGGACCCGGCGACGCCGTTCACGCATGGCACCCACGAGTACACGCGGATCAAGAAGACCGTGACACTGCGCAAGGCGCTCGACGACAGCGGATTCGACGCGGCGATCGGCGGCGCGCGGCGCGACGAAGAGCGGTCACGAGCCAAGGAAAGGATTTTCTCGCTGCGAGAACCCGGCCATCGCTGGGAGCCGCGCTCGCAGCGTCCGGAGTTCTGGTGGTCGGCGAACACCGAGCTGTCCGAAGGCCAGACGATGCGGGTGTTCCCGCTGTCCAACTGGACTGAGCTGGACGTCTGGCGCTACATCAAGCGGGAGAACATTCCCGTGGTGCCGCTGTACTTCGCCGCACCACGCCCGGTCGTCGAGCGCAGCGGGTCGTTGATCATGGTCGACGACGAGCGTTATCCGCTGGAGCCCGGCGAACAACCGCAGGTGCGCGAGGTGCGGTTCCGCACGCTCGGCTGCTATCCGCTGACCGCAGGCGTGGAGTCGACAGCCCGCAACGTCGACGAGGTGATCGACGAGATGCGGCTCGACCGCAGGTCCGAACGCGCCGGCCGGCTCATCGACGGTGAGGGCGGCACGTCCATGGAGAGCAAGAAGTCGGAGGGGTACTTCTGATGGTTTCGGTGCTTCGGGTGATCGCGTGCGGCTCGGTGGACGACGGCAAGTCCACTTTGATCGGCAGGCTGCTCGCCAAGACTGGCGGCGCCACAGTGGACGAACTGGACTACGCGACGCGGACAAGGCGCGGCGGTTCCACGATTCCGGCCGGAGAAGTGGACTACTCGCTGCTGACTGACGGATTGGAGGCAGAGCACGAGCAAGGCATCACCATCGATGTCGCCTACCGCTTCCTCGACCTGCCATCCGGGCGCCGGGTGATCATCGCCGACGCGCCAGGACACGAACAGTACACACGCAACATGGCGGTGGCAGCGTCCACTGCGGACCTTGCCGTGCTGCTCATCGACGCCACGAAGGGCGTCCGCGAACAGACCCATCGGCACCTCGCGATCTGCGCACTGATGGGTGTGCGCGCCATCATCGCTGTGGTCAACAAGCTCGACGGCGTCGGCTACGACCGCGCGGTGTTCGAGAAGCTCGCGAACGAGGTGCAGGAGGCGGCCAGCGGCCTCGACGTGACGGCCAGCGTGATACCGGCCAGTGCGCTCAGCGGGGACAACGTTGTTGAGCCGTCACCGAATCTGCCGTGGTACGACGGGCCGACGCTGCTTGACGCGCTGGCCAATTGGCAGCCGAGGGGCCAGGTGGACAGTGCCGAGGACTACCGGCTGCCCGTCCAGTACGTGATCCGGGCGGATGACTTCCGTGGCTTCGCCGGCACGGTGGTCGGCAGTTCCGTCCGTCCCGGTGATGCCGTCGCGGTCGCGGGCAGCAGCGCGACGTCGAAGATCGACCGGGTGCTCGGCCCAGGGGGCGTTGAGCTGGACCGGGCCGACCCTGGCACGCCGGTGACCTTGACGCTGACCCACGACATCGACGTCCGTCGCGGGGACCTGCTGACGACGCCGGAAACCCTCGGCAACGGGCTCGCCCCGGCGACGGCGTGCTCCGCCACGCTGGTCTGGACGGCCGAGGAACCACTGCGCCACGGCCGCTCGTACCTGCTGCAGGTTGGGTCGCGGACGGTACCCGCAGTGGTCACGAGCGTCCGCGGCCGGTTGGAAGTGTTGTCAGGCAAGCAACTCGCCGCACGGACCCTGGGCCTCAACGACATCGGCACGGTCGAACTGACCACCGACACCCCGATCTGTCTGGACAGCTACCAGGCGTGCCGGGACACAGGCAGCTTCCTGCTCGTGGACCGGGTCAGCAAGCAAACCGTGGCCGCAGGCATGGTCCGATACGCCCTGCGACGGGGGCGTAACGTGGTTCCACACGCCTACACCGTCGACCGTGACACCAGGCAACAGCTGAAGGGGCAGCGGGCCAAGGTGTTGTGGCTGACCGGTTTGCCGGGCGCGGGCAAGTCGACGATCGCCGACGCGCTGGAACGCAAGCTGCACGCGATGGGCCTGCACACCTACGTACTCGACGGCGACAACGTCCGAAGTGGACTGAACAAGGACCTGGGATTCACTCCGGAGGCTCGCGCGGAGAACGTGCGCCGGGTCGCCGAGGTGAGCCGTATCCTGCTGGACGCCGGGCTGATCGTGATCGTCGCGCTGGTCTCGCCGTTCCGGACCGACCGGGCCGTCGCCAAGGGTCTGTTCCAGCCGGACGACTTCGCCGAGGTCTGGGTGAACACATCGGCCGACGTGTGCGCCAGCCGGGATCCGAAAGGCCTGTACGCCAAGGCAAAGGCCGGCACACTGCCGAACATGACCGGCATGGGCCAGGCCTACGAGCCGCCGGAGCACCCGGACCTGGTGGTCGACGGTGCTGGTTCGCTCGACGACGTAACGGACGAGCTGTGCACTCTCGTGGGCGGCGCGTGACGCGTTCTCTCGTTGCCCATTGCCTGGTGTGATCGGGCGGTTACCGTTAGGCTTCGTCGGTGGGCATGAGCTCACACGGGGGGTCGATGCGGTTTCGGATTCTGGGGCAGTTGGCGATTGCCGACGGCTCAGGCTGGGCGGGGGTGAGTGGATCCGTCGCACAGTCTGTGCTGGCCACGCTGCTTTTACGGGGCAACGACGTGGTGTCGCTGGACCGGATCGTCGACGAGATCTGGGGTGAGTGTCCGCCCAAAACCGCGGCCACCCAGGTGCACCGCGCGATCATGCGGCTGCGCCGGGCCATCGGGGACCCGGATGGACAACGGCTGGTCACCGTCGCGCCTGGATACCGGCTCACGGTTGATCACGGAGACGTTGACACGCACCGGTTCGCCGACCTCGCCAGGCAGGGACACGCCGCGAAGCGAGCAGGCCAATTGGACCGAGCCGTCGAACTTCTGGCTGCGGCGCTCGCCCTGTGGCGCGGTCCCGCGCTGTCGGGTGTGCCCGCGTCGCCGTTGGTCGCCGCTGAGAGCGACCGGCTCGCCGAGGAACGACTGACCGTCTGGGAGGCGCGGGTCGACGCCGAGCTCGCCCGCGGCCGGCACGCCCACCTGGTCGGCGATCTGCGTCGGCACGTCGATGAAAACCCGCTGCGCGAACAGGCCTGGGTGCAGCTGATGGTCGCGCTGGACGGCAGCGGCAGGCGGGCGGAGGCGCTTTCGGCGTACTCCGAGGTCAGCGCGTTGCTCGCGGACGAGCTCGGGGTGGAACCCGGGCCGGACCTGCAGCGGACCCGGCAGGCCATCGTCGCTGGGAGCTCGACGCAGGGCCGGGCGCCGTTGCCGCACCAACTGCCGGTGGACCTGGATTCCTTTGTGGACCGGACCGAACCGCTGGGGACTGCCGCGCAGTGGCTTGCGTCGACCACGCCGTGGATCGCTGTCACGGGTCCTGGCGGGGTTGGCAAGACCGCGTTCGCCGTCCGGCTGGCGCATCGGTCGCGCAGTCTGTTCCCGGATGGACAGTTCTACGCGCGACTCGGTGCCAGCGCCTCGGGTGGATCGGTGGTGGCCCGCTTGCTCACCACGCTCGGCGTGCCACAAGGCCCTGACATGCCCAGAGAGCCGGACGAGCAGGCCGCGATGTTCTGGGAGCTGCTCGGTGGACGGCGCGTGCTCATCGTCATCGACAACGTGCCGGACGAGTCCCACGTCCGGCCGCTGTTGCCGGTCGGGGAGGGATGCGGTCTCGTCCTGACCAGCCGTCGGCGGCTGGCTGGGCTGGACTCGTTGCGGTCGTTGCCTTTGGCCGCGCTTCCCGCCGACGCGGGAGTCACTTTGCTACGGACCGTCGCAGGAACCTCGCGGGTCGATCCGGGCGATTCGCCTGCCGCGGACGATGTTGTCCGTTGCTGCGGTGGATTGCCGCTGGCCATCAGGATCGCCGGAGCCCGGCTCGCCGCGCGGCCGAACTGGACAACGGCCGACCTTGCCCGGCAACTCAGCGACGCCCGCAACCGTCTCGATTGGTTGCAGCTAGGGGATCTTGAGGTGCGAGCCAGCCTGGTCGCCGGGCACGCGGACCTGACTGACAAGCACCGCGTGCTGTTGCGTCGGCTCGGCCTGCTCGAGACCGCCGAGTTCGCCCCATGGGTCGCCGAGGCATTGGTCGACACCGACACCAATCATGCGGAACGGCTGCTGGACGACCTCGTCGAGGCGCATTTGGTCGAGCCAGCCGGACGCGGCTTGTCCGGGCCGCGCTACACGATGCACGACCTGGTCCGGCTTGCCGCCTGCGAGACGGTCGAGGAGGCCGATTTCCACGCCGTGCAGCGCGTGCTGAACGGCTGGCTCGCGCTTGCCGTGGCGGCTGACGACCAGCTTGCGCACTGGGTCGGCCTTGATCCCGAACCGGCGCCGGTGTGGCGCCCGCCCGCGGAGTTGCTCGCCATTGCTGAGGCTGACCCGTTGCGCTGGTTCGACGAGGAGCATCTCGCGCTGCTGCAGGCGATCCGTCAAGCTGCGGAGCGGGGATGCGCTGGCGTGGCATGGGCGCTCGCCCAGCGTGTGTCGACGTACTTGGAGACGCGCGGCCGCTACGAGGAATGGCGAGACGCACTCATGCAGGGGCTGAGTGCCGCGGACGAGGCCGGTGATCGGCAAGGGCAGGCGACAATGCTGGGCCTGCTGATGCAGGTTGACGCCATTCGCGACGAGCACCTCGGCAGCCTGCGCTACGCGGTGCTTTGCATTGCGGCATATCGGGAAACGTCACAGGCCTCGGTCTTCCGCGCGGCCCCACCGGTTGTCACGCCGGCGCTTGAGGAGGCTCGTCGGCAGGGGGACGCGGTCGCGGTCGGGTTCGAGGCGTCCAGGCTGGCGTTGGCCTGCCGGCTCGTCGGCGAGGACTGTGATTACCTTGGGCTGCTTGAGGAAGCCAGGGATGCGTTCCGCGTCGGCGGGATCCCGTTGCTCGAACTGTGGACACTCAAGAACGTCGGGCTCGTCTACTGTAGATCGCACCGATTCGACGAGGTCGACGAGATCATGCGGCGGGCGCAGGAGATCGTGAAGGAGCTGGGGGAGGAGGCATTGACCAAGTACGGCGGCGGTGATCTCGCCGGTGTCGCGGTCCAGTATGGACGGTTGGACCTGGCTGAGCGGATAGCGGTGGAAGCCGTGCGCCAGGCCCGCGAGGTCGCGGACCGGTGGAGCGAGGCCCGCGCGTTGACCACGCTCGGCGAGATCCACACAGGACGTGGCGATCGCCGGGCGGCCGCCGACTCCTATCAGCAGGCCCTCGACATCTGGCGCGCGCTGCGGCACAGCCGCCGCACGCGCCACGTCGAGTCAGCGCTCGAACGGCTGGCGCTGGACGCTCCCAGCACCTGACTGGCCTGCCGTCATGCGCCGTGCGGGTCCTTGCGCCAGTCAGAGCACGAGGACACCCAGAAGTCAGCGACGCAGATCCGGTAGTAGAACGGCGCCTTGTTCGGCCCGACATCCAACGTCTTTTGCACGAGCGTGTTGCAGCCGGCCTTGTTTTCGACCTTACCGCTCTGCCCGTTGTCGGTCTTCCAGTAACCGACGACATGCTTGTCGTCGCATGCGGTGTCATACACCTTGAAAACGTTCGCCGAGGTGTTGTAGTACACCCTTCCTCCTGGCCATGGGAGCGCGCCGGTGGCCGAAGCGATCGAAGTGGTGCCGAACAGTGCCGCCGCGGACAAACCAAGCACGGCCACGCTGCGTCGAATCAACATTGTGTGGTCCCCTCATCGTTGATTGGCTTTGATCGAGCCGGAACACACGCTAGGAAGAGCGCCTACATCGCGGCTAATCCCTGGAAATTAGCCCGGATGCGGCCGATGGTTAGACTGGCCAGGGACGCTCGTTCGCATGAATACTTCCGCATTGAAGCGTTTTGGCGTACTCGTGGCGGTGGCGGCCGTGAGTTCCGTCCTGGTGGTTTCCGGAGCGGAGGCCGCGTCCGCGCGTGGGGTGATCAACACGCCCGACAACCGCCCGCAACCGGTGTACACGGTTGAGGCGAGCAGGAGCGAGTACCACGTGCTTCAACGACTTGCGCAAGGTACGGGCGTGACAATCCTGTGCCAGACGCCTGGCGAATGGATCACTGGCACGCATGGCCGGCGCAACACCTGGGACTTCTTGAACAACGGCGGCATGGTCCCGCACACCAACGTCGACACTGGCTCAACCTGGGTGGAGGATCTTCCGAACGTGCCCAGATGCAAGTTCACCACCAATCCGGCGGCACCGAAACGCGCGAATCCGCACAGCTATCACGAAGCCATCGACCAGGCGCAGCGGCTGCTCAACAACACGTCGTTCGAAAACCCGGCGCGCTGCCTCGCATTCGTGGCCGAGGCGTACGGCTGGGACGCTGCCGGGTGGAACACCGCCGAGATAGCCGGTGACTACATGGAGCGGAACGGTTTCCTGCAAACGTCCGGCACGCCGCCGCGTGGATCGCTGGTCTGGTATCACAATTCGTCGGGCAGCGGGCACGTGATGCTGAGCCTCGGAGAGGGGTTTCTCATTGGCACAGCGGTGAACGGGCGAGTTGGCAGGGTGACCACCGTCGACTACCGCTCCGGCTACCGCGGCTATTCCATCCCGTATTTCCCGAATGGGTCGGGCCGGGCGCCTAATCCGCCATGGCCGCCTCGCTCTTGATGCTCACCGTTTCCCGGCGGCCGCCTCGGTGACCGCCGCGAACCCGAGCACCCGCCGCAGTGCTTCTTGCCGGTCGTGAGCGGGGATCGCCGAGGCGCCCTCGACAGCGTGCACGCGCAACAAGTCGGGCAACCGATAGTTGGGTTGCCCGTGGGAGTCCATTGTGACCAGCCGGACGAGGTTGGCATCGACGAGCTCGTCCAGTACGTCGTCGGCGTCCGGTCGATCGAGCAGGCGGCCGATGACCCAGGCCGGCACGGTCTGGGCACCGAGCAGCCCCAGCAGCCGGAACGCGCGGACGGCCTCGTCCGGCAGCAGACGCAGGCTCTTGTCGAAGCTGGCCCGCACGTTCAACTCGCCGAGCGTGAGCTCGGACAGCCGTCTCGATTCGCATGCGAGCCGCTGCGCCACGACGCGCAACGACCACGCCGGACGACCGGCCAGCTTGCCGCCCGCGATCCTGATGGCGAGCGGCAAGTAGCCGCACGACCGCACGATCGCGTCGGCCTCGATCGGCTCTCGGCTGACGCGTTCGCTCCCGGCCACACGCATCAGCAGCTGCCGAGCCTCGTGGTGCCGGAACACATCGAGCTCGACGTGCACAGCGCCGGGCAGATCGGTCATCAGGCGGCGGCTGGTGATCACCACGGCGCTGTCGCCGGTCGGTGGCAGCAGTGGCCGGATCTGATCGGCACGGGCCGCGTCATCGAGGACGAGCAGGATTCGCTTCCCGGTGAGCATCGAGCGGAAACGCGCGGCCCTGGCCTGCAGCCCATGCGGAATCGCAGTGACCCCGAGGCTGCGCAGGAGATCGGCCAGCATGTCCGCAGGGTCGCCCAGGTCCAGATACACCTGACCGTCCGGGAACGCCGAGCTGACAGCACGGGCCGCGTGCACCGCCAGGGCCGACTTGCCGACTCCCGGGCTGCCGTACACGACCACGACCGGTGGCGGTCCTTCGGGAACGCCACCGGACAGCGTCCGGACGATCATGTCGAGTGGTTCAGCCCGGCCGGTGAAGTCCGGCAGGTCGGCAGGCAACTGGGAGACCGCTCGAACCGCCGCTTGCCCGGAGTCGGTGAGAATGTGGTGGTGCAGTGCCTGAATCGCGGCACACGGCTCGACCCCGAGTTCGTCGATGAGCGTCTGGCGCAGCCGCCGGTAGGTCTGCAACGCCTCGGCGCGGCGCCTGCTGCGGTGCAAGGCCAGCATCAAGTGGTGCCACGGCTGCTCCCGGAGCGGGTGCTCCGCCACGTGTCGTTGCAGCTCGCCGATCACCACACCGTGCCGTCCGCATGCAAGGTCAGCCTCGATTCGGGACTCCCATGCGGCCAGCCGTTGCTCCGTCAACCGGTCGGTCTCCGTACGGACCAGCGAAGTTGGCGGCACGTCGCACAATGCGTCACCGCGCCACAAAGCCAACGCCTCGCCGAGCAAGTCGGCGGCCCTTTGCGCGTCTCCGGCCTGCAACGCCGCCCTGCCTTCGCTGGCCAGCACGGCGAACCGCTGCGCGTCGATCTCCGCCGGGGCGACGGCCAGCCGGTAGCCGGGCGCCGTGGTCACGAGCAGACGACCACGTGGATCCCCCAAAGCCCGGCGGATCCGCATGACGTAGCCGTGCACCTGGGTGGTCGCGGTCTTCGGTGGGTGGTCGCCCCACAGCTCGTGTACCAACTGGTCGAACGGCACCACGTCACCGGCCTTGATCAGCAGTGTGGCCAGCAACGACCGCCATTTCGCCGGACCGACACCGGTCCAGCTTGTGCCGTCGCTGACCAGCGTCGGCCCGAGTATCCGGAATCGCACGTCGCACCCCTCCCTGCCTGGCAACAGCCCGGATGAGGCTGACGGCCGCGGCTAACCGGGCGCTAACCGGCGGGTGACCGGGTGTACCGCCGCGCACTACTCTGCTGGTTGAATTGGACCAGACCATTCAACGATGATTGGAGCTGACATGTCGCGACCTACCCTGCGGCGCGCATTGTCTTGTGTCCTTTCCGCCGTTGCCATCGGGACGTTCTGGCCGGCGGTGCCGTCCGTGAGCGCGGCGCAAGTGCCGCCGCTCTCGCAGTTGCGAGTCCGCAACGTCGAGGTGGCGTCCGGCCTTGACCGGCCGACCGCCATCGCCGGACTCCCGGACGGCAGACTGCTGATCACGGAGAAGCGCGGCACGATCCGTTCGTACGATCCACGCACCGGCCTTGCCGCTAAACCCGTGCTGGACATCCAGGATCGGGTAAGCGAAACGGAGAACGAGCGTGGCCTGCTCGGCCTCGCGGTCCCGGCGGATTTCGCGCGCAGCAACGTGATCTACGTGGCCTACACGCGAACCTCGGACGAAGCGGTGACCCTGTCCCGGTTCCGGCTCGCGACCGGCAAGGAAGAAGTGGTGCTGGCACAGGAACATGCCGAGTTCGGCAACCACAACGGCGGCCACGTGTCGTTCGGTTCGGACGGTTTCCTGTACTTCGGCATCGGTGACGGCGGCGGTGGCGGAGACCCGTTGGCAACGGGACAGAACCGGAACACGTTGCTGGGCAAGATTCTCCGGCTCGACGTAAGCCGCGCGTGCGGTCCGCTCGCGTACTGCGTACCGAGGGACAACCCGTTCGTCGGCGTCGCCGGAGCACGAGCGGAGATCTGGGCGTGGGGACTGCGTAACCCATGGCGGTTCTCGTTCGACCGGGCCGACGGTTCACTGTGGATCGGCGATGTCGGCCAAGGCCGGTTTGAAGAGGTCAACCACATCGGCGCCGAACAAGGCGGAGCGAACTTCGGTTGGTCCTGTATGGAGGGTCCGATCGTGTTCGACCAGACGCGGTGCGACCCGGCCGCGAAATACACCGCACCGATCTTCCACTACCAGTCCGGCATTGAAGGCTGCGCGGTCATCGGCGGCCACGTGTACCGCGGTAGCCGCTTCGCCAACCTCGCCGCCGGCACTTACGTCGGCACTGACTACTGCTCGGGTACCGCGTTCGCCGTGCGGGCGAACCCCGACGGAACCCATACCAGCGCCACGATCGGGACATTCCCCACCGACGTCACCGCACTCGGCCTCGACAACAAGGGCGAGATCTACATGGTCGATGACATTCCCGGCCGGCTGCACGTGCTGGCGTTCGAACGTGCCTGCGAGCAGTCCAGGGTGATCTGAGGCTGTGCGGCCCACTTAGTTCCGCTGAGTGGGCCGCCGCCTCCCCTCGCCGATTCCACTCCCGCCTACACCCACTGGCAGGGTGCTGGCGCCTGGCCGACTTACGGTGGAGTGAGCAGCCGTTGGTTGTACGCCTCGGCGACGGCGGCGGCGCGGTCGCTGACGCCGAGTTTGCCGTAAATGTTGAGCAGGTGGCTTTTTACGGTGGCTTCGGTGATGAACAGCCGGGCCGCCACTTCTCGATTGGTGTTTCCGGCTGCGACCAGGGTGAGGACTTCGAGTTCGCGTTGGCTGAGCACTTGCGGGGCCGGTGTCCGCACGCGGCTCATCAGCCATGCTGCCACCGAGGGCGACAGGACGGTTTCGCCTTTGGCTGCCGCCCGGGCGCCGCGGAGCAGGTCTTCTCGCGGCGAGTCCTTGAGCAGGTAGCCGGTTGCGCCAGCTTCGATCGCCGGTAGCACGTGGCTGTCGGTGTCATACGTGGTCAGGACGAGCACACGCGCTGTGATGCCCTGCCGGGCGAGTTCGGTGATCGCGGTCAGTCCGTCCATTCCGGGCATGCGCAGGTCCATCAGGATCACGTCGGGCCGGAGTTCCGCCGCCAGCCGCACCGCTTCCGCCCCATCCGAGGCTTCGCCCAGCACCTCGAACCCGGGTGCGGAGGCGAACATGCTGCTCAGCCCGTCCCGGACCACGGGGTGATCGTCCGCGATCAGCAGCCGGATGGGATCGTCAGCCATTCGTCGCTCCCGTGGGGATACGCGCGGATATCCCGGTCCCGAGGCCGGGTTCGGACTCGATCTGCAGTGTCCCGGACAGGTTCTCCACCCGCTGCCGCATGATGGTCAGGCCGAAGCTGCCGGTCCGCCGCGCGTCCTTTGTGGATGGATCGAAGCCGGTGCCGTCGTCGCGAACGTCCAATGCCACTTCGTCCTCCAAATAGGACAGTGTCACGCCGACTCTGGTCGCGTGCGCGTGCTTGGCCACGTTCGCCAACGCTTCCTGCGCCGTCCGCAACAACACGAACTCCGCTTCCGGTGCCGTTGGCCGTGCTGTACCCGTTGTCGTGAATTGCGCGGCAAGCCCATGCAACTTCGACCATTGGCCTGTGACGTTGGCCAAGGCGTCGCTCAGCCGACCGGTTTCGAGTGGCTCGGGGCGCAGTGCGTCGACCGAACGCCGGGCCTCGACGAGGCTTTCCTTGGCGAGCTTCTTCACCGCTTCAAAGGGTTTGCGCCACTGCTCAGGAACGTCGTGGATCTGTTCGGCGGCTTGCAGTTGCGTGATGATCCCGGTGAGCCCCTGTGCCAGGGTGTCGTGGATTTCCCGGGCCATCCGCTGGCGTTCGTCGAGAATGCCCGCTTCTCTGGCTTGGGCGAGCAGTTGGGTGTGCAGTCCCGCGTTCTCCGCGAGCGTGGTCTCCAACAGCTTGTTCGTACGGCTCAGTTCGTCGAGCGTGCTGGCGAGTTCGTGTTTCTCCTGCTCGTCCCATCGGAGTAACCACGCCATGCCGGTCATGATGATGATGTTGCCGACGATGATGATCACGTGGACCGTCACGCCGAACGTGGTTGACGTGTCCACACTGGACGCTTGGGCCGTCCCGGCCACGACCGCCACGACGGACACCGCCAGCAGCCGCCATGGCCAGGGCAGGATGGCGAAGGCGTAGATGTACGGGGCCGGAGTGAAGAATCCGAACGCCGGATGCCGCACCACCAGGATCGCGGTCAGCACGACAAGCCCGGCGAAGAACACGCCCATGATCACGGGCCGGTCCCACCAGTCGGGGCGCCGGGTGAACATGAAGTACATCCACGCCGCGGTCAACCCGCACAAAGCGAGGTCGATGAGCAGGGAGTGACCCGCTGACGGCTCCTCCGCGAACACCATGAACACGGTGAGGAACGCCAAAAGCGAGTACGGGACAACAGTCACCAGCAAACGCGGTGGCGGTTCAAGCGCCGGCTCCCTGCTCAAGGTTCCTCCCTCCGAATCGCAGTCTATTGCCAACGGAACCAGCGGACGGCCGCCGCGGCGCACACAACGGCGTAGCCCGCGAGAACAAGCAGGGGTTGCAGGTCCGGGAAGTCGCCTGCGGACGCGGCTTGCATGGCGATGGCGCCCGCGCCGAGCGGGGTGTACGCGCTGATGTCCTGCAGCAGCTGGGGCATTTGCGGCAGTGGGATCCACAGTCCGGCGAAGAACATCATCGGGAAGAACAGCACCGTGCCGATCGCCGTCGCCACACCACGCCCGGGAGCCACTGCGGTGATGAGCATCCCGACCGAAATCAACGCGGCGCCCGCGAGCAGCCAGCCCACGGCGAAACCGGCCAGGTTCTCCGGCAGCCGGACGCCGAACGCGACGTTGGCCACCACCAGGAACAGCACGACGGCGACGATCGCCATGGCCGAGTTGGCGGCGACTTGTGCGCCAAGGACACGGGCAGGGCTGATCGGTGTGGTCCGCATGCGTCGCAGCACACCGTTCTCGCGGTAGGCGGCGAGCATGGTCGGCATGGCCGACAACGCGAGCATGGCCAGGTTGAACAAGGCTAAGACCGGGACGTACAGGTCGAAGGTGGTTCGGCCGCCGTAGACGTCCTGAGGTTCGTTCAACGCGGGCACGCTGCCGAGGATGATCAGCAGGACCAGGGGAAAGCCGACGCCCCATAGCGGTCCGGTCTTGTCGCGCATGCTCAGCTTGGTCTCGGCCTTGATCAGGCTCCAGGTCGGGCTGGTGGCGTTCACGGGTGACTCCTGGGTTAGTGGGGGCGGTTGCCGGTCAGCTGGACGTAGGCGTCTTCGAGGCTGGCCTGCACGACACGCAGGCGTTCGGCGACGATCTGGTTGCGCGCCAGCACTGCGGTGACCGCGTTGAGCACGTTGGCGTCGCCGTTGACGATCACCAAGTCACCTTGGCGGGTCACGCTGGACACCTCGGGAAGGCCGGTCAGCAACGCGTCCTCGATCGGGCGGGACGGCCGGAACTGGATCCGCTGCTCGATCTCGGCCTGCTCGGTCAACCCCGCCGGAGTGTCCACAGTGACCACCCGGCCTGCGTCGATCAACGCGATCCGGTCGCACAACCGCTCGGCCTCAGCCATGAAGTGAGTGACCAGCACGATGGTCACGCCACTCGAGCGCACGCCCTCGATCAGCGCCCAGGTGTCCCGCCGGGCCTGCGGGTCCAGGCCGGTGGTCAGCTCGTCCAGGATGGCGATCCGCGGGTTGCCGATCAGCGCCAGTGCGATCGACAAACGCTGTTTCTGGCCGCCGGAGAGCTTGCCGTACTTGGTTTTCGCCTTCTTGGTCAGCCCGAGAATGTCCATCAGGCCACGCCAGTCCGCCGGCCGCGGGTAGAAGGAGCTGTAGAGCTCCAGCGCCTCGGCGACCTCCAGCCGGGCCGGAAGCTGGCCGTCCTGCAACTGGATCCCCAACAGGCGGGTCACTTCCTGCCGATCCCGCAGCGGGTCGAAGCCGAGCACGCTGATCTCGCCGCGATCCGGCGTGCGCAGCCCCGCGATCGATTCGACGGTCGTGGTCTTGCCCGCGCCGTTGGGGCCGAGGATCCCGAGAATCTCGCCTTCCCGAACCGTCAACGACACGTCGTCGACCGCGACATTCTCGCCGTATCGCTTGTGGAGGTTACGTACCTCGATGACTGGTGACATGCCGAAAACTCTTCCGGCATCGGCCCGAAGCCACCATTCACCAGCCGACCGGACCTCGACCCAGCCACCCGTCGGCCGTTGTCAACCGATCGGTTGAGTCACTGCTGCCAGGAAGGCAGCCACAGTTCCGCCTGCCAGCGGGCGTTGGTGATCGAATCGCCGTTGAGGATCGGCCACAGCCAGATGAAGTTGGCCACCACCAGCCCCACGTACAACGAGACCAGCAGCAGACCTGTGCCGCGTCTTTCGTGTCCGGCACGGGCCTTTCCCAGGATCTGGCCGAGCACCAGGACGAGGCCGAGGACCAGGAACGCCGACACCGGCGTCATGTAGAAGAAGTACATCTGCCGGTCGAGGTTCAAAAACCACGGCAGCAGGCCGGCCAGATAGGCCACAAGCACGGCCGCGTAACGCCAGTCCAGCCGGCCGATCATCCGCCACAGGCCCCACGCCACCATCGGCAGCGCCAGCCACCACATCGCCGGCGTACCGATCAGCATCGTCGCGCTCACGCAGGACGACTCACCGCATCCGGTGGTCGTGCCGTCGGTGTAGTAGAGCATCGGTCGCAGGCCCATCGGCCACGTCCACGGTTTGGACTCCCACGGGTGCTGCTGGCCCGGTTTGGTGACCAGCTCTTCGTGGAAGTTCAGGACGTTGCCTGAGTAGGTCCACAGTGAACGCAGGGCCGTGCCCATCAAGTGGCGGTCGACTGCGGTCTCGCTGGCGAACCACGCCCACCAGGTGGCCAGGTACACCAGGACCGGTACGACCAGCAATGCCCACAGGCCGGGCAGCAGGTCACGGCGGAGCGTGCCCACCCATGGGTGCTTCACTCCGGCGGCGCGGCGGGCCGTGGCGTCCCAGATGATCATCATCACGCCGAACGCGGCCATCCAGTACAAACCGGCCCATTTCGACGCGCACGCCAGGCCAAGCGACATCCCGCACAGCAGGCGGTACCAGCGGAATCCCAGTCGCGGCCCGTAGTCCGAGTCGTTCACCCAGCCCTCACGCACCGCCACGGCCAGCCGATCACGCATGTGGTCCCGGTCCATCAGGAGGAACCCGAACGCGGCCAACACGAAGAAGGCGATGAAGATGTCCAGCATCGCCGTACGGCTCATCAGGTGCAGCACGCCGTCGGAGATCAGCAGGATCCCCGCGATCGCGCCGAGCAGGGTGGACCGGGTCAGCCGGCGAGCGATCCGGATGATCATCAGGATCATCAGCGTGCCCAGCACGGCCGAGGCGAAACGCCAGCCCCAGCCGTTGTAGCCGAAGATCCACTCGCCGATCGCGATCAGCTGCTTGCCCAGCGGCGGGTGAACTGTGAACTCGTAGCCCGGGTTGTCCTCGTACCAGCCGTTGCGCAGCATCTGCCACGCCTGCGCGGCGTAGTACTTCTCGTCGAAGACCGGGGTGCCGTTGTGGGTGGGAAAGCCCAGGTTCTGCAGCCGGACGATGCCGCCGATGACCGTGAGCACGATCGTGACGACCCAGCCGCGTAACCGATCGGTCGGCATCGGCCGCCCGAGCAGGCCGGCTTCGCGGTCGATTCCGGGGGCCGTGGCGGCCTCTGCTCGTTCGCCCATCTGGCGGTCGGGCCTGGTCACGACGGCTGTCACGGCACCCGATCGTACGGGTGATCGACTTTGCCGCTGGAGCGGGTCTCAGCAGGCCGAGAGGGCTCGGCGGCTTACGGGGAAGTCGAAGAACGTGCTCGGGAACGGTTCGCCGTTCAGCGTGTAGTGCCACCATTCCTCGGGAAGGTTGCGGAAACCCACCGCCGCGAGGGTGTTCTTGAGCAATTGCCGGTTCTCCCGCGCTTTGCCGGTGATCAGCGGATTGTCCGTATGCGACAGGGTGTCGAAGCAGTCGAAGCCGGTGCCCATGTCGACCGTGTTGTCCGGAAAGCGGTTCGGCGCGAAGCACGGAACGAGTGGCTCACCCGGGATGTACGGTCGTTGTGGACGCGCGGGCAGCTTGACGATGGTCAGGTCCACAGTGCTCCCGCGGCTGTGGCCGGACTTTTCGGCGATGTAGCCGTCGGCGAACAGGCGGTCCTTGCGTACGTTGGGGTAGAACTCCGCCTTCATCTTCTCGTCGGCGAGGTCCTTCGCCCACCGCACGAAGTGGTCCACGGCGCGTTGCGGCCGGTAGCAGTCGTAGACCTTCAGTGTGTAGCCGCTGCTTAACAGGCGTCGCTGGGCCGTTCGCAGCGCCTCGGCCGCGGGCCGGGTGAGGATGCACATCGGCTGGACGTACCCGTCGATCCGGGTGCCCACGAAGTTGTGCCGTCCTCGGTAGCGCATTTCCTGGATGATCGTCGGCGCCACGTCGGCCAGTGCGACGAACTCCTTCGGCGCGGTTGGCTCCGCTGCCTGTGCGGGGGCAGCGAACGTGGTCAGTGTCATGACTGCAGTCGCGGCCAGCGTGCACGCGCCTCTGAAAGTTCTCGGCATGGTCCTTCGTATACCTGGTTTTTCCCTGACGGGCACCGGCCGATCGTGTGATGATCCAGGCGCTGGCCGTTGAGCTGTCCACTGAGGACATTGCGGCGATCGAAGCCGTCGCCTCGCCCGAACGGATCGCCGGCGACCGTTACGACGCAACAAGCCTCACCTTCGTCAACGGCTGATCACCACATTCGCAGGGCGTCCCGCAACTGACGGGCGACTTGCGCCATCAACGCCTCAGCTCCGGGCTGCACCGCCGCGGGCACGCGGGATTCGGTGAGTGCGGCGACGGCGAACGCCTGCCCGTCGTCGTGCTCCACCACGCCCACCTCGTGCCGCAAGTTGAGCAGTGTGCCGGTTTTGGACGACCACCGGGACGAGTCGGACATGAAGTCCGGTGCCAGTCGGTGCCGTACGACGTTGTCGCCCATCAGCTCGCGTACTTGGGCGGCGACTGTCGGCTGGATGGTCGTTGGGCGCCATAGGCCGTGCAGCAGGTCGGTGAACGCACGGGCGGATCCGGCGTTCGCGCGGCTGATGTCGAGTTGGGGCACGGGGTGGCCGTGGCCTGCCGTTCCGGCGTTGATGGCCAGGGAGTGGGCGAGGTGGGCCTCGGCACGGGGAAACCGCTCGGCCGGTGTGTCGACCAGGTCGGCCATGAGGTGTCGGACGGGGATGCCGTCGTGGCCGAGTCGACGCAACTCCGCGGTGACGGCGGCAGGCGGTGTGAGTGCGAACAGGGTGTCGGCAGCGACGCTGTCGCTCATCGAGGTGCTGAGGTAGAGCAGGTCCGCCAGTGCGATCACCGCGGGATGACGGAACTTGCTCAGGCCGATCGGGCCGGGAATGGTGCTGCGACCTGGGGGTACCGGGATCGGGGTCGCCGGGTCGAGTTCGCCGCGTGCGACGCGTTCGAGCGTCGCGACCGCGAGAGGCACCTTCACCAGTGACGCGACCGGGTATTCGACGTCCTCGTCGATGCCCAGTTCGTCGCCTGTGTCGAGGTCGCGGACGAGGAACGAACCACGCAGGCCGGCGTCGTCGAGGGCCTGCCGTGCGTCGCGCAGCACCTTGGTCGTGCCCATCACTGCTCCACGCCCAGGCAGCGCCCGACGAGCGTGGGCGGCAGCGATCGGATTCGTCTGCGGTCGTCCCGCGATCGGGCTGTGACGTCGTAACCGCGGGCCACGTCCAACTCGCCGATCGGGCGCCAGTGCAGGCCCAGTTCGTCGGCCTGGCTGCGGGAGCTGAGCAGCAGGTCGGTCGAGACCAGGACCTCGGCTGTGGCCGCGACCAGCGAACTGGTCACGAGGACTTGGGCGGGCTGCAGTCCCACGGCGTGCCCGAGCCGTCGGATCCGGTCCCGCACGTGGGGCACGTCGTCCTCGGCTTGGATCAGGACCCGGCGCCGTCGGGCGTCACGTTCGGCACGGCCCGCGCGCAGCGTTTCGATGTAGATCGACTGCACGTCGCCAGGGTCGGCTTGGCTGGCCAGACCCAACGGAACCCGCCACGGGCTGTCGTCGGGCGGCACGGCGACGAGGGCCGCACGCACTTCCAGCGTGCGGGCCAGTTCGGCGCGCCGGTCCGGACCGGCCGGGCGCGGGTCGAGGTTCAGGTCGTGGGCCAACGCCTCGGCGACCAGCCGGGCCAGCGGCCGGGCGCCGCAGATTTCCGGCACGGCCAGCCGGAACGGGCGCAGCCTTGCCTGCTCGGCGTCGTGCTCCATCGCCTCGGCCAACTCGATGAGCCGCCGGGCGGACGGCAGCATCTCCCGGCCGAACGGGGTCAACGTGACGCTTCGTGAGGACCGGGTGAGCAGCCGGGCCCCGAAGTGCTGCTCAAGGGCGGCGATCCGCCGGCTCGCCACGGATTGCGGGATACGGACCGCCGCCGCGCCGACCGTGAAGCTGCCGTGCCCGCTCACGGCGACGAAAGCCTTGCAGGCCGCGATGAGGTCCACGTGATCACCCTATATGCCAGATCAGCATTGATCCGGCGAGTTCTGTCTTGGACGGCATCCGACGCCCTCTGCCAGGGTCGTAGTCGATCAAGGGAGGGACGATGACCACTCGCCGCAGCCTGCTCAAGGCCTTCGCACTGGTGCCGTTGGCCGGGTGCTCCACCACACAGCCCGCCGCTCCAGCCTCAGGTTCAGCCCCAGCCCCCTCGCCTTCGGTTGAGCCGTTGTTCGAGCTGGAGCGGAAGTTCGACGCGCGCCTGGGCGTATATGCCGTCGCGACCGGCTCAGGCGTGACCATTGCGCATCGGGCGGACGAGCAGTTCGCGTTCTGCTCGACGTTCAAGGGCCTCGCGACGGCGGCTGTGCTGCACCGCAATCCCATGGCGCACTTGGACACCGTGGTCACGTACACCGAAGCAGACCTGATGAAGAGCTCCGCCATCACCAAGCGACATGTGGCCACGGGTATGAAGATCCGCGACCTGTGCGATGCCGCGGTCCGCTTCAGTGACGGCACGGCGGGCAACCTGTTGCTTCGTGACATCGGCGGCCCGGCTCAGCTGACGGCCTACTTGCGTGGCCTCGGCGACGACGTCACGCGGATGGACCGGATTGAGCCCGCCATCACAGAGGCAAAGCCTGGCGACCCGCGTGACACGACCACACCGCGTGCGATCGGCACGGACTACCAGCGAATCGTGCTCGGAGACGCCCTGGCCGCCGACAAACGTGACTTCCTCCGCGATCTGCTTGAGCGCAATGTGACTGGGGCCAAACGGATGAGGGCCGGCGTGCCGCAGGGATGGCGCGTGGCGGACAAGACCGGCACCGGGGACTACGGCACGCTCAACGACATCGGCATCGTGTGGCCTCCGGCCGCGCCGCCCCTTGTCGTCTCGATCATGTCGAGCAAGTCCGCGGCGGACGCGAAGTACGACGAGGCCGTCATTGCCGAGGCAGCCGCGTATGTGGTGAACGCCTTGACATAGGTGTTCGACTTCACTGCCACGAAGCTATTTCCTTCGCGGCCGCCGAGGACGATGATGTGCTTGGGCCTCGGCTCACCGGGCGCCCGCCGACGGTTCGGAGCCGCCATGTTGTCCAGGCATGAGCGTCAAGTGTTGCGCGAGATCGAACAGTTCGTCACGGAGAAGGACCCGGACTTCGCAGCGATGCTGTGCGGTGGTCCGACGCGGCCACCGCGGCACTCCCGCCGCTACCAAGTCGTTGCTGTGGCAGCGATTGCGGGCCTGTGCACAGTGTTGCTCGGGGTGTTGCTCGCCGAGGCCATTCTCATGATCGGGGGCGCCTGCATGGCGTTGAGCGCGTGGCTGCGTGTCCTGGTGCTGAGGTGGGCGGACGAGAACTAGGAAGATAGCCGCCGTGCCGGAGCTGGTTGTCAGCGATGAGGTCCTCCGTGATACGGGGGTCGGGCGCCAGTCCACTGGGGACGGTCAGCGCGGCAGTTTGCTAGCCGCCGACGCCGTGAGGGTGTGGGCGCTGGCACAGTACTCGGCGCCTGTTTGAGGGCCTTTCACGGTCAGCACCAGCACGTCGACCGTCGTGCGCTGGGCTCGGTTCGCTGGTTGGTGGGGCACGCTGATCGTGCAGCTGGTGCTGGAGTCGGTGTCCAGTTTGACGAAGGCGTCGTGGTCGCCCAGCCGGGTCGGCTGGCCGTTGATCGGTTCCTGTGCGGCGTGCTGGTCGTAGCGCAGGCTGACCTCCGTCCGGCTGACCAGGCTGTACCACTTGCACGCCCAGTTGCCGAAGCCGGGCACCGCGGAGCCGCGGTCCAAGCCGGGCACCGTGGCCAGCGCGGTGTCGTCCAGCAGCCGGCAAGCGTCCACATTGGCCAGGGACTCGGCAGGGAACGGTGTGGCGCGCCGGGGGAGTGGGCCTTGGCGCAGGGTGTTCTCCGCTGTTTTCGCGGCGACGTCGGCGATGGCGCACAGGTTGGTCGGCGGATCGGGGACCTTCGCTGTCACCCGGACGCCGTAGTTGTCGTCCACGGGTATCGTGCGGTCGCATTCGCTGCTGTCCGAAGGCACTTCGACGATCTCGAAAGGTTCGCCGCGCACGGGATGCGACTTGCGGGTGACGAGTTGTACCTCGACGTCGACGGTTTCCCGGCCGCCGACGTTGACCAGGACGTCACAGCGGTTGAAGTTGCCGTACGCGGTGTGCAGCTCCGCCGGGCCGAACCGTTCCAGCTCCTTGCGGTCCAGCAGTGCGCAGGGGTTCGCTGTTCGTTCGTCGCCGATCAGGTTCACGTTGGACGCGGCGACCCGGCTCGGTTCGGGCTGCGAATCCACCACCACGAAAGCCACGGTGCCGGCCAGCACCGTCGCCGCGGCGGCCAAATACACCGGACGGCGCCAGAACGGCGTGCGGGATCGGACGGCCTGGACCGCGGGCGAAGGCGCTTCCCAGTCACCGACAAGATCCTTGAGCCGCAGCCGAACCTCGTCGGCTGTCGGTCGCTGTCCTGGACGTGGCGCGAGCATCTCCGACAACAGCGGTGCGAGTGGACCCGCTTGTGTCACCGGGAAAATCTCGCCGCGGCGCGCGCGTTCCAGCACTTCGTCGGGCTCGCCGGTGCCAAACGGTGGAGTGCCCTGCACGGCGGCGAAAAGCGTTGCGCCGAGCGAGAAGATGTCGGACGCCTCGGTCGCCGGTCGCCCTTCGGCCACTTCGGGTGCGGCATAGGCGGGGGTGCCGCTGATCGTCCCGATGTCGGTCTGCGTCACCGCACGCCAGATGGAGATGCCGAAGTCGGTCAGCTTGGCGAAATCATGATCGTCGACAAGGATGTTGCCCGGCTTCACGTCCCGGTGCACGATGCCCCGGGCGTGCACGGCGGTCAGCGCGGCCGCGACCTGCATACCGATCCGCGCGGCCCGCTCCGGCGCCATCGGCCCGTCGGCCGCCAGCACCTTGTCCAGGCTCTGCGCCGGCGAGTACTCCATGACCAGCCAGCACTCGTCGCCGTCCACGGTGTCGAAGATCGAGATCGCGTTGGGGTGGTGTACCTGCGCGGCCGTCTCGGCTTCCCGCCGGAACCGCAGCCGGTCGCCCTGGCTGGCGATGGCGTGCGGCCGCTTGAGCGCGACCAGCCGTTTCAGCTTCCGGTCGAAGGCGGTCCACACCACGCCCCCGGCCCCTGAGCCACGGGCGTCTTCGAGCTGATACCGCCCGTCAACAACATCCCCAGTGCGCACTCTGAGTAGTCTACCCATTTCAGACCCGTGGAGCCTCCCGCGAGCCGGGGGTCGTCGAATGCATGGGGGGCACAGGCGGGTACCCACGGACGATGGGCGATCAGACGCAGCACGACGCGGCTCGGATCGAGCTGCAGGAACTGTTGTTGACCGCTGAAGACGTCAACGAGTTCCCGCGCAAACTGGCCCTTGTCGCGGCCGACGGCATGGGATCCGGCATCTCCTGCGGTATCACGCTGCACCGTGACGGCAGGCCGGCCACGGTGGCCAGCAGCGACACGAGGGCCACACAGGTGATGAGATCCAGTACAGCCACTTGGAGGGGCCGTGCCTGACCAGCCTCGCCACCGGTCAGGTCGTCGCGTCCGTTCGTCGTTGTCGATTCCGCTCGGCCACGGCGTGACACCGATAGGTGCGCTCAACATGTACTCGGGAACGCCGCACGCGTTCGGTGCCCATGAACGCGCCGAGGCCGAGCGTTTCGCCGCCGAGGCGTTCGCCATCCTGCGCACCGCCTCGCAGAACCGGAACATCAAGCTGAGGATCATCGCGGCCGAGATCGTCGCCGCGGTCGCCAAGAAAGTATGAGGTTTGCCCTCGCCGTGCGTGGGTACGCCTTGACCGCGTCAAGCAGTCGGCGCACGAAACGCCGCGTGGGCGCCACGCGGGGGCGAAGGCGACGTGACGCGATGGACCTCGAATACGATTCTCCGGCAGCATACGGTTTGTACGGCTACATCAGGGCGGTCGCCGACGAGCTCGGATTGACCGGCGACAGCTGGTTCGTCCAACTGGAACCACCGGTCAACGCGTATGTCGCGCTGGACGGCCACTTTCCGCTGCACCCCGGCCGTGACGTCGCGCTGATCTGGCACGAGGAGCACGGGTGGGCCACCGCGGCCGAGACCGGCTCCGGTGACGATCTGCTCATTCTGTCCTTCCTGGACAACGACGTCCTGCCGCCGCCACGAGTCGTCGCCCGATTCGCCCGCAGCCTGCCCGGCGAACAGCGATCAGCGCCGCCTGTGCTGCGCAGCCGCAACGATGACGACGACTTGCTGGCGTGGCTGGCCGCCTACATTCCCCGGGAAATCACCACAACAGCCGGATGACGGCATACACCCCCGAATCCCGGGTAGCTCCAGGACATGGCTTTCGATCGTGCGGTCGTGACAGGTGGCGCCGGGTTCCTCGGTTCGCACGTCTGTGCCGAGCTCGTCCGGCGCGGCACCCGGGTGGTGTGTGTGGACGACTTTCGCACCAGCACACCGGACAACCTTCGTGGACTGCTCGACGACCCGGCCTTCGAACTGCGCCAGGAGGACGTCTGCGAGCCTTTCGACGTTCCAGGCGAGGTCGGCCTCGTGCTGCACCTCGCGTGCCCGGCGTCGCCTGCCGACTACCTGCGGGCACCGGTTCAGACGATGCGCTCCGGCGGGTTCGGCACGCTGCACTCGCTGGAATTGGCTCTGCGCAAGCAGTCCAGGTTCGTGGTGGCCTCGACGAGTGAGGTCTACGGCGACCCGCTCGAACATCCTCAGGCCGAATCCTACTGGGGCAACGTCAATCCGATCGGCCCGCGCAGTGTCTACGACGAGGCCAAGCGGTTCGGCGAGGCGTTGACCGCGGCCTTTCACCGTGAACACGCGGCACGCACCGGGATTGTCCGCATCTTCAACACCTACGGCCCCCGGATGCGGGCCGGTGACGGGCGGATGATCCCCACGTTCTTCCGGCAGGCGTTGGCCGGTGAGGACTTGACGGTGCACGGAGACGGCAGCCAGACCCGGTCACTGTGCTATGTGGACGATCTGGTCCGTGGTCTGCTGGCCATGGCCGAATCCGAGCACACGGGTCCGGTGAACCTCGGCAATCCGGAAGAGGTCACGGTTCTGGACGTGGCGACCAGGGTGATCGACGTGACCGGCAGCCGGTCACGTGTCCGTCACGTGGCGCCGATGACGGACGATCCACGGCGACGCTGCCCGGATATCGGGCTGGCGCGACGCCTTCTGGGGTGGCGCCCGGAGGTGTCCCTGCACGACGGGCTGCGGGCGATGGCGGGTTCGCTGCTGCTCGTCAGCTAGCGGAGTGAACGAGAAGACGAAAGAGGCGAACGGTGCGCGTTCTGGGTATCAACGCGATCTTCCACGATCCTGCGGCAGCACTCGTGGTGGACGGCGAAATCGTCGCGGCGGCTGAGGAAGAACGGTTCTCGCGGCGCAAGCACGGCAAACGGCCGGTGCCGTTCTCCGCGTGGGAGCTGCCCGAACAAGCGGCCCGGTGGTGCCTGAAACGGGCCGGTCTCGAACCTGGCGACCTGGACGCGGTCGCCTACTCGTACGACCCGGACCTGGTGGAGCCAGGGCAACAGGGCCTCGACGAGCGGTGGGAGGACCTGCGCACGCAGTACGCCCGGCGATCGCCGTACTTCCTGGCGAACGCGCTGCCGGGGCTGGACCCGGACATCGTCCGGTTCGTTCCGCATCACGTCGCGCACGCCGGATCCACCGGTCTGGCCGCACCTTTCGGTGGAGACTGCGCCGTGCTGGTCTCCGACGGACGTGGCGAGTGCGCCTCACATCTCGCCGGGAGCTATCGCGGTCATCGGCTGGAGACGATCGCCACGCAACGCCTGCCGCATTCGATCGGCCTGATGTACGAGGAACTGACCGAACACCTGGGCTTCCTGCGGTCCAGTGACGAGTACAAGGTGATGGCGCTGGCGTCCTACGCCAAGCCCGTCCACTTGGACCTGATGCGCGAGCAGTTCTACGCCACTGAGGACGGTGGCTTCGTGGTGAACCCGATCGACTGGACGACCTTGGCCAAACATCGTTCGGCCGACGCTGAGATGACGCAGGAGCACGCGGAGCTGGCCGCGAGTGTCCAGGTCCGGGTGGAGGAAGTCCTGCTGGACCTGGTCCGTTGGCTGCACGAGCGTACCGGGCAGCGACGGCTGACCATGGCGGGCGGTGTCGCGCTGAACTGTGTCGCGAACACCCGGATCCTTGCCGAAGGCCCGTTCGAGGACGTATGGGTTCAGCCCGCCGCGGGTGACGCCGGGACCGCACTGGGCGCGGCGCTGCATGTCGTGGCGGAGGCCAATGAGCCCGCGGTGGCGATGCCGGGTGCGGACCTGGGTCGTGAGTGGACGGACGAGGAGATCCGGGGTTATCTGGACCGGGCCAAGATCCGCTACAGCGAACCCGCTGACGTGGCCGTGGAGGTCGCCAAGGCATTGGCCGACGATCAGGTCGTGGCGTGGTTCCAGGGCCGCAGCGAGTACGGACCGCGCGCGCTTGGCCGCCGTTCGCTGCTGGCCAATCCCGGCTTCGCGGAAAACCTCCAGCGGCTCAACGAGGTCAAGGGCCGCGAGCAGTTCCGGCCGATCGCGCCCATGGTGCTGGTCGACCGGGCCGCCGAGATGTTCGACCGTGGCCCGATTCCGAGCCCGTACATGCTTTTCGTGCACGATGTCCGTCCGGAATGGAAGGACCGCATCCCGGCCGTCGTGCACGTCGATGGAACGGCCCGTGCGCAGACCGTCGATCCGGCGCGTGACCCGCTGGTGGCTCGGATGCTGGCCGAGTTCGATCGCCTCACCGGCTTGCCGGTCGTGGTCAACACCAGCCTGAACACCGCGGGACGGCCGATGGTGGACGATCCACGAGACGCGTTGGAGTGCTTCGGGTCCGCACCGGTGGATCTGCTGGCAATCGGCCCGTACATCGTGCGCCGATCGGGGCTGGCCACATGAGCGCCGACTACACGGTCGTCATCCCCACCATGGGACGCAAGAGCCTGAACGTCGTGCTGAACGTCATCGCCGAAGGTGAGGGCCCGCCGCCGGGGGAGATCATCGTCGTGGACGACAGGCCCGGCCCTGGCACTCCACTGTCCATACCGGACAACGCACGAGTCGTGCGGACTGGTGGGAAAGGGCCTGCGGCGGCACGCAACGCGGGATGGCGGGCGGCGAGTTCGGAATGGATCGCGTTCCTGGACGACGACGTGCGACCGCCGTCCGACTGGAAGGACAGGCTCGTCAAGGACCTGGGCGAGCTGCCGGGAGACGTGGCCGGCAGCCAGGCGCGGATCGTGGTGCCGCTGCCCGACGACCGCAAGCCGACCGACTGGGAGCGCGGCACGGCCGGGCTGATGATCAGCTTGTGGATCACCGCGGACATGGCCTACCGGCGGACAGTGCTGGACCAGACCGGCGGGTTCGACGAACGTTTCCCGCGCGCGTACCGCGAGGACGCCGAGTTGGCGCTGCGCGTACAGGCCGCCGGATACAAGATCGTGACCGGTGAGCGGGAGACGCTGCATCCAGTCCGCGAGTCGGACTTCTTCGCCAGCGTGCGGGCGCAACGCGGAAACGCCGACGACGCACTGATGCGGAGACTGCTCGGACCCGGCTGGCGGACCAAGATCGGCGGACACCCGGGCCGCTTGCGCTGGCACGCGGCCACGTCCACGGCAGGCGCCGCGTCCGTCCTGTTCGGACTGATCGGCTGGCGCAAAGCCGCGGTACTGGCGGGTGCGGCATGGGCTGGGTTGACCGCCCACTTCGCCTACCAGCGGATAGCGCCCGGACCGGCGACCCTGGACGAAGTGGCGCGCATGGTGGTCACCAGTGTGGCCATCCCGCCTGCGGCGTGCGCCCATCGGCTGCGCGGCGAGCTGCGGGTGCGCAGAGCATGAACATCGTGGTGCTGCGAGCGCTGGGAATGGGCGATCTCCTCACCGCTGTTCCCGCGCTGCGGGCACTGCGGCGCGCCTTTCCGTCGGCGACCGTGACACTCGCGGCTCCCGCGTGGCTGTCCGATGTGGTGGATCGGATCGAGGCCGTGGACCGCCTGCTGCCCACCGAGGGCCTGGTGCCGATCGACTGGGCAGGGCCCGCCCCGGACCTCGCGGTCAATCTGCATGGCCGCGGGCCGCAAAGCACCGAGTTGTTGCAGGCGCTGCGGCCCAAACGGCTTGTCACACATGACACATGGGATGACGACCAGCATGAGGTGGACCGCTGGTGCCGGTTGCTGGAGCGCCACGGCATTCCGGCCGACCCAGACGACCTGAGGCTGGGTACGACAGACCACAGTGGACCGACCGTGGTACACCCCGGCGCCAGCCACGGTGCCCGGCTGTGGCCGGCACGACGTTTCGCGCAACTGGTCCACGCGCTCGGACCGGACGTGGTGGTGACCGGCAGTGCGGCGGAGGCAGAACGGGTTGAGGCCGTCGCGCAGGGCGTACCGACCCGTATTGGCGGCGACCTAAGTGGCCTGTTGGACCTCGTCGCCAATGCCCGAATGGTGATCTGCGGCGACACGGGCGTGGCACATGTCGCGACGGCGTACGGGACGCCGTCGGTCGTGCTCTTCGGCCCGGTCCCACCTGCTTGGTGGGGGCCACGTGCCGGACCGCACAAAGCCTTGTGGCACGGACGGCACGGCGACACGTTCGCCGACCGGACCGATCCCGGGCTGATGGAGATCTCGGTGGCCGAGGTGCTTGCCGCCGTGGCCGAGCTACGAACGCAAGGAGGTGGACCGTGGCAGCACGTCGGATAGCAGTCATGGGCGCGGGCTATGTCGGATTGACCACCGCGGCCTGCTTCGCACACCTGGGCCACCAGGTGACCTGCGTGGACGTCGACGCCAAACGGGTGGCGGCACTGTCGGAGGCCGAAGTGGACCAGCATGAGCCGCGCCTGGCGGAGCTCGTCGAGGAAAGCCTGCGGACGGGACGGCTGCGGTTCGTGGTCGGCGTCCCGGCAAATCTGTCCGATGTGGACTTTCTCTTCCTCGCCGTTCCCACGCCGACCGGCGAAAGCGGCGCGGCGGATCTGAGTGCCGTGGCCGACGTGCTCACGCGAACACGGGAACGCTTGCCTGCCGGCTGTGTCGTGGTGATCAAGTCCACCGTCCCGGTGGGTACGACAATGCGCGTGACGAACCTGCTGGCGCGCCGAGATGTGACTGTGGTCGCCAATCCGGAGTTCCTGCGTGAAGGACACGCTGTGGAGGATTTCCTGCACCCACAGCGCATTGTCGTCGGTTCGGAGGACGAGGCGTCTGCCCTGCGGGTCCTGTCGCTGTACGCCGGAACTGACGCGCCCACTGTGATCACCGGCAGCGCCAGCGCAGAGCTGGTGAAATACGCCAGCAACTGTTTCCTGGCGATGAAACTGTCCTACGTGAACACGCTGGCCGAGTTGTGTGAGCAGGCGGGCGCCGACATCGAGGACGTCACCGCGGGGATGCGGCTGGACGAACGGATCGGCGCCGCGTTCCTTGACCCGGGTCCGGGCTGGGGCGGATCCTGTCTGCCGAAGGACACCAAGGCGTTGTTGTCCACATCAGACACACTGGACGTGGATTTTCCGTTGCTGCGCGCCGCGATAGACACGAACACCCATCAGGTGCGCCGGGTTGCGGGCAAAGTCCGTGACGCCGTCGGCGGTTCACTCCGCGGTGTGCGGATCGGCGTACTGGGACTCACTTTCAAGGCAGGCACGGACGACCTGCGGGACTCCCCGGCATTGGCCGTGGCGGAACTGCTGGCGGCTGAGGGTGCCGAACTGACCGGATACGACCCGTGCGTACCGGAAGGCGCGTCGCCGGGCCCCGTTCGAGTGGTGGACACGCCGCAGCGGGCCGCGCGGGACGCCTCGGCGATCGTGGTGCTGACTGAGTGGCCTGAGTTCGCGGCCTTGGACTGGACCCAGATGGCCGGGCAGGTCCGTCATCCGGTGGTCGTCGACTCCCGGGACCTGCTGCCCGCGGAGAAAGTCCAGGCGGCGGGCTTCCGGCTGATCGCCACCGGCAAGCCGGACACCGGCACCTGAAAGACTGAAAGACTGAAAGACTGAAAGACTGAAAGCCGGTCCGGTGCCGCACCAGAGCAGCGCACCGGACCGACGTCTTTGTGACTGAGCCTTACGGCCTGCGGGTCAAGCCACGGCCCAGCGCGACCCCAAGCCCGATCATCCCGATCGCCAGCACCAGGTGCAGCCAGTTGTCCGCGTCGTTGACCGGCACGAAGTTGGCGTCACTGGTCGCGTCGATCAGCAAGCCGTATATCCAGAGAATGAGGTACACGACCCCGCCGCCGATGAGGAACGCGCGTGCGCC
Organism: Rhodococcus rhodnii; assembly: GCA_000720375.1. Lineage (GTDB taxonomy): Bacteria > Actinomycetota > Actinomycetes > Mycobacteriales > Pseudonocardiaceae > Kibdelosporangium. The sequence continues at coordinate 90,123 of JOAA01000013.1, forward strand.
GCCTGCGGTGCGTGCCATGGCCACTCCTGCTACTCCGAAGGCCAGATGCACGAGGTTGTGCAGGATCGACACGTTGAACACGCCGAGCAACATCGCGCCCGACTGGTGCCCGGCGAACTCGAGCAGGTCGTAGTTCGTTGTCACGCCGGGGATGAAGCCGGCGATCCCGACTAGCAGGAACACCGCGCCGACGATCAGCGAGGCCTTCTGGACGGGCGTCCGTACTGAATGCTCTACCTGGGCCATGACAATCTCCCTCACCTAATGTGCCCCTAGGCTCCGGCTACCCTCGGTGAATTCGGGCAAACGACCCGGAAGTCCCGGATTTGGCCGTGATCGAACGGGTATCCGGACCCGGATGGCTGATCATGTCTGGAGACGGTTCCCGCTCGCGCCACTGAAGTGGCTCAACCGCGCCGTGCGCGCCGCCGGGCCCGAGCGCGCGGCCCTCGTCCAAGCGGTCAAAGCAGCGTTGGCCGCCGTGCTGGCCTGGCTGGCCGCCGCACAGTTGTTTGAACTGCCGCAACCGTTTCTGGCGCCGTGGGCAGCGGTGTTCATCGTGGAGGCGACGGTCTATCGGTCGTTGCGCTCCGCAGGACAGCAAGTCGCCGCGGTGGGTATCGCGGTGTTGCTCGCGGCGGTGGTCGATGCGCTCGTGCCCTGGCAGGTGCTGGGCATGGCAATCGCGGTACTTGCCGGTCTGCTCATCGGCCAGGGACGCTGGTTCGGTGACAGCGGGCCATGGATCGGAATCACCGCGCTGCTGCTCATCACGTGGGGCACGGTTACGCAGAGCGCACTTCTGGTCGACCGTCTGATCGAGACACTGCTCGGTGTCGCGATCGGCCTCGCGGTGAACGCACTGGTGTTCCCGCCGATGTACGGCGCCCGTGCGCAACAGGCGACCAGGCTGCTCGCGTCGGACATGGCCGAGTTGCTCGAGGAGATGGCCGAGGCGCTGCGCGGCGACCTCCCGCCCGACCAGGCGGACAAGTGGGCGCGCCGGGCCAGCAGCGCGCTGGTCCTGGTGCGCCAGGCCGAGCACTCGATCGAGCTGAATCGGGAAAGCCGCCGGCTGAACCTGCGTCAGTCGGTGTTCGTGTTCCGGACTCCGTACGACGAGCGCAGGGCGATCCTGTGCGGGTTGCGTGACGCCCTGGCCCCACATCGCTGAAATCGCCCAGACACTGCGCACCACAACTGACCGGACAGGTCCGTTCGAGTCTCCCGACCAGTCGTCCCTCGAAGCGTTCGCCGCGTTGCTGGAGCGGATGGCCGCCGTGGTGCGGCTGCGGGCAGAGGGGGAAGGCTCACGGGAGGAGTTCGAGTCCGTCCTCGCTTCAGACGCGCGAAGCACTGCACGACATCGGCGATCGCCTGCAGGACACGTACTCGTTCGGCCTGGCCGGCATGATCCTGCCCGCCCGGCATGCCCTGCGTGAACTAACCGCCGCGTGACCTGGCGTAGAGCGGGTATCCACCCGCTATGACTGATGTCCTCGTGTCACCTCGATCGATGCAGATCGTCAGCCCGATACACGGCGACGTCATCGGCTCCTTGCCGATCGCCACGTCGCAGGAAGCAACCGGCAGCGTGCTACGTGCGCGCCGGGTGGCGCGTGACTGGGCTAGAACACCGGCGGCGGCCCGGGCCGAGCGGTTGCACGCGGCTGCGGCCGAGCTTCGGGAACGTGCGGGCGAATTGGCTGTGCTGAACGAAGCGGAGACAGGCCGGGTGTGCGCCGAGGCGGAGGAAGGCGCCCTGGCCGGCGCGGCAACGCTGACGCAGTACGCGGAACTCGGGCCGGTTCACCGTGGCCGCAGCCTGCTTGGCGAATGGTCCTCGACTGACTTGATGGTGCCGGAGCCGCGGGGCGTCGTAGTCGCGCTGACGCCGTGGAACGACCCGGTGGCAGTGTCGTGCGGCTTGCTGGGCGCCGCCTTGGTGACGGGCAACGTCGTGATCCACAAGCCGAGCGAACGAGCCCCGCAGACCGGCCTGCTGCTGGACGAGATCCTGCAGCGGCACCTGCCGCCGGACGTGCTGATCACGCTGGTCGGCGACGGCGAGGTCGGCGCTGTCCTGGTGCGTGACGAACACATCGACGTGGTCGCACACGTCGGCTCGACGGCGACCGGACGTTCGATCGCCCGGTCGGTCCGGCCAGGAGCCAAGGTGCTGCTGGAAAACGGCGGCAACGATCCACTTCTGGTCGATGCGGACGTCGATCCGGAGTGGGCCGCGGCACAGGCTGCCGTGGGCGCTTTCACCAACTGCGGCCAGATCTGCACCTCGGTCGAACGGATTTACGTTCATCAGGCCATTGCGACTCCGTTCCTGGGCGCTTTGCTGGATGAGGCGAAGAAACGATGCGACATCGCGCCGTTGGTGGACCGACGTCAGCGCGAGCACGTCCACGCTCATGTGTGTGACGCGGTGGACCGTGGCGGCGAGTTGTTGATCGGGGGAGTGGTCCCGGACGGCCCAGGCGCGTACTACCCGGCGACCGTACTGAACGGGTGCACGCCCGACATGCGGGTGATGACCGAGGAGACCTTCGGGCCGGTCGCGCCGGTGACCGTGGTGAACGATTTCAACGAGGGACTGTCACTGGCCATGAGCGGTGAATACGGGCTCGCGGCGACCGTGCTGACCGGTTCGATGCGGCACGCGCAGCAGGCGTGGCGCGAACTGCACGTCGGAACGGTGAAGATCAACGCCGTGTTCGGCGGAGCGCCGGGCGGCGCGGCCCAGCCAAGGGGAGCCAGCGGGACCGGCTTCGGATACGGCCCGGAACTGCTCGACGAGTTCACCACCACCAAGGTCGTCCACATCGGACTGCCGGAGCCTCGGGTGATGTGAGAGCAGGCCGAGGGTGGGTAGTCCGTCTTGGGGAAACCGAGTTGAAGGAGGCCCATGACTGACAGGCGACAAGACGAGAACGTCATCGCGTTGCTGGAGCGCCAGCACGTCGAGATCCGCACGCTGTTCGGGATTGTCGAAGGCGCGACGGGGGATGAGCGCAGGGACGCCTTTCACGAGCTCGTCCGGCTGCTCGCGGTGCACGAGACGGCAGAAGAGGAAGTGGTGCACCCCGAGGTCCGCACCATTCCCGGCGGTGATGTCGTCGTGGACGCCCGCGTCGGGGAAGAGCACCGCGCCAAGGAGTTGCTGTCGACGTTGTACGACATGGGGCCGGAGGCGGAAGGCTTCGACATCCTTTTCGCGGAGCTGAAAGCGGACGTACTCGCGCACGCGGGACACGAGGAACGCGAAGAGTTCCCGTTGCTGCGCAAGGCCCATGACGAGGACAGGCTGCGTTCGATGGCCGGTGCGGTCCGGGCAGCCGAGATGATCGCACCGACCCGGCCGCACCCCGGCGTGGAGAGTCCCGCGGCGAACCTCCTGCTGGGGCCGCCGTTGGCGATCATGGACCGGGCCAGGGACGCGATCCGGTCGGTGTTCAAGCGGTAGTGCTGGAGCGGATGCGGTCGATCACGGCGGTGGTCGACTGGTCGGAGACGTAGTCCAGGACGTGCACCGCACCGCCGAACGAGTGCACGACTGGCGTCTCCGGCAGCATCTCCGGTGTGTAGTCGCCGCCTTTGGCGTACACATCGGGTGTCAGCAACGTGATCAGCGCCAGCGGGGTGTCCTCGCCGAACTGGGTCACGTGGTCCACGCATTCCAGCGCCGCGAGTACCGCCGCGCGGTCGTCGACCGTGTTGACCGGCCGGTCGGGACCTTTGAGGCGACGGACACTCGCGTCGTCGTTGACCGCGACGATCAACACGTCACCCAGCCGTTTCGCCTGCTCGAGATACGAGACGTGGCCGCGGTGCAGGACGTCGAAACAGCCGTTGGTGAACACGATGCGCCGGCCTGCCCGCCGGTGCGCGGCCACGATGCGGGCAAGCTGGGAACGGGAAACCGTCACGGCCATGACGGCTCACCGGACGCGCAGGTGACCAGTTCCCGGATTTCACAGCCGGCCGGCTGGCTCAGCGCGAACAGGACCGTCGCGGCCACGTTCTCCGGCGGATTGAGCTCGGACATATCGGCGGGCTTGTATTTCTCGTCACGGCCGTCGAAGAAGTGGGTCTGCATGCCGCCGGGCACAAGCAGCGTGACTCCGACTTTCCCCGCGGTTTCCGCGGCCAGTGCGCGGGTGAACCCGACGATGCCGAACTTCGACGCGCAGTAGGCCGTGGCTTCCGGCAACGCCCGCAGGCCCAATGTGGACGCTACAGTCACCACCCGGCCACTGGACTGCTCCAGGTACGGCAGCGCGGCACGGACCACAGCCACTGTGCCGAGAAGATTGACCTGGATGACCCGTTCCCAGTCTGCTGTGGACACATCGGACAACGTGCCGCAGCTGTCGATGCCCGCAGCGGTCACGACCGCGTCCAAGCCGCCATGCCGTTGTGCCGCCTCGACAGTCGCGGCCTCAGCGGCAGCGCTGTCGGAGAGGTCCACAGGCAGGAAGTCTGTGACGTGAGTCGTCGGTGACGCCTTGTCCAGCACGATGGCCTGGCCGCCGTCGGCCATCACGGCCGAGGCCACGGCTGCTCCCAGACCGGACGCACCTCCGGTGATCAGGACTGTGCTCATGAACGCTCTCCTTCCCGTAGCGTGTGCCTGTCGAACGCCGCCGCTCCACCAGCGGCCAGGAACCTGCTGGCCGCGTCCACACCGGACCACACGGCGACTTCGCTGCTGGCGCCGGACATCAGCCGTACCGCGACCGTCGCTGCGAAACAGTCTCCAGCGCCGCACGGATCAGCAACCTGTACTCGTGGCGTGGGAATCGTGACCAGGTCACGTCCGCACGCCAGGACCGCTCCACGCGCACCCATCGTGACCGCGACGGCCTCGGCCTGCCATCGAGCCCGCAGCAGTTCGGCGGCCTCGGTGGGATCGTCCGAACCGCTGGCCGCACGTGCCTCCCCGGTGTTCGGGGTGACCATTCGGGCGCCCAGGACCGGTTCTGGGCCGCGGGGATGGGGATCCCACACGATCGGTGTCCGCGAAGCGATCCGGCCGAGGAGAGCACGCAGCCGCTCATCCCGGGCAAGGCCTCTGCCGTAGTCGGACACGAGCACCGCGTCAGCAGTCTTGACGGCATCCAGCATCTCGTCGGTGACAACAGGATCGCCGCGTCCGCCACGATCGACACGCATCAGCGACTGGCCGGCCGCACGCAGCCTTGTCTTGACGGGCGTAGCGGCCCAGCTCGGACCAGCCACGAACGGCAAGTCGCCCAGCACTTTACGCAGACGGTCACCGTCGGCGTCGTCCGCGATCGCGGTGACCAGCGTGACATCCAACCCGTCGGCCGAGGCCAAAGCGGCAGCCAGACCGGCCCCGCCAGGCCGGACGACCTCGTTCTCCAAGTCGAGCACGGGAACCGGTGCGTCCGGGCACAACCGTGTGGCGGAACCGATCAGATCGATGTCGAGCAACGTGTCACCGACCACGACCAGGCTCATGACGCCCTCCGCTCAACGTTCACACCAGACGGTCGCGGGATGGCCGCCTCGAACGCCTCGCACAGCATGTGCACCGCGATCAGCTGGGCCTCCTGCACAGTGCATGTACGTCCTGGCAGGAGAAGAGCCTCGTCGGCAAGGTCAGCCAACGGGTTGGCGTGTGCTCCTGTCATCGCCCAGACGCTCATGCCTTGGCGTGCGCCCGCCTTGGCCGCTCGCAACAGGTTCTCGCTCCTGCCCGAAGTGGACAACAACACCAGGATGTCCTGCGGTTGGCCGTGTGCGACCACCTGGCGGGCGAAGACCTCTTCGTAGCTGTAGTCGTTGCTGATCGCCGTGACGCTGGAACTCTCGGCGCACAGGGCGATCGCCGAAAACGGGCGGCGATCCAGGTCGTAGCGGCCGACCAGCTCGGCCGTCAGGTGCTGGGCCTCGGCGGCGGATCCGCCGTTGCCCGCGGCGAGCAACCGGGCTCCGCCGGGTAGCCGATCGGCCATCACGCGTCCCCAACGCAACAATGTGTTGGCCTGGCTGCGAAGCGCGGACAGCGTCTCGCTCAACGCGTTGACATGGTTGTGGACCGGGTTCACGATCCCTCCTTCACCAGGTCGACGGACCGCGGCAGCCCGACCGAGCTTTCGTAGGCGCGCACGGTGTCCCAGGCGATCCGGTCCCACGAGTAGCGGGCGACCACGCGATCCCTGCCTGCCATGCCATAGGTTTCGTTGAGCACGTTGTCCTCAAGCAAGGGCATCAACGCGTTCGCCAACGCGATCGGATTGCGTGCGGGGACGTGTACCCCGGTGACACCGTCCACAATGGTGTCCGTCAGGCCGCCGACGGCCGCGGCCACCACCGGGACACCGCACGCCATGGCTTCCAGCGGGACGATCCCGAACGGTTCGTACCACGGCACGCAGACGACCGCGTCCGCCGACCGCAACAGCTGGGGCATCTTCTGCCGAGCGACCTGCCCGGCCAACTGGACCCGGTCGCCGACCCCCAGCTGCTGTGCTTTCGCCTGCAGCGCTTGTGCTTCCGGGTACTCGGCAAGCTTGTTCTTCGCCGGCCCGCCCGCGATCACCAGCTCGGTCTGCGGCAGCAATGCCAGTGCGGCGATCACCGTTTCGAATCCCTTGCGGGGCACCAAGCGGCCTACGGTGACGATCCGCCGCTTGTGCCGCCGCTTCGCTGTGCGCCCCGTCGGTGTGAACTCGTCGAGGTCGACGCCGCATGGCACGACGTCGATCTGGGACCGCGGTACGCCCATTCTGATCAGCTCGTAGCGCTCGTCGGTGCACGTCGCGACAACTTTGGCGGCCTGTTGGCCGATCATCCGCTCGATGGCGATTCGTTCCGGCGGGCTGGTGTCGGCTTTGCCTTGGTAGCGGCGCTTCACCGTGCCCAGCGCGTGGAATGTCTGCACTACCGGGAGATCGAGGTCGCGAGTGGCCAGCAATGACGCCAGACCCGACATCCAGAAATGTGTGTGCACGACGTCGGTCGATGACATACGCAGATGCCTGCGCAGGTCCGTGGCGAACTTGCCCATGTGCGGCAACAGATCGTCCTTCGCCACACTGCGAGCAGGTCCCGCGTCGAGGTGTACCACTCGGTAACCCTGCGGGGTGACGACCTCAGCCGGCAGGTTCGGCGCGTCCCGCCGGGTGAAGACAGTCACCTCGTGACCGTTTCGGCACAACGCCGCGGAAAGCTCTGCGACATGCAGATTCTGTCCGCCGGCGTCCACTTCGCCCAGTGCCGCGAGGGGGCTCGCGTGTTCGGAGACCATCGCGATCCTCATGAACTCACCTCCATCAGTAGCTCGTCCCAGTCGCGCAGGAACTTGGTCAGCCCGTAGCGCGCCAAGGCGTGCTGCCGGGCTTGTTTGCCGATCCGGCGTGCCGACTCCGGCTCGCGTACTAGCCATGCCAACCCGTCGGCCAATTCGTCCACATCGGTCGAAATGAGTCCGGCATCCGGTGGTACGGCGCGTAAAGCCTCCGTGGTCGCGAGTGCGACGATGGGCATGCCGAGGTGCATGGCCTCGATCAAGGAGAGGCCAAGCGAAGTCCATCGCGTCGTGTGGAGGTAGACCCGGCGCCTGGCGAGTTCGTCGTGCAGCCGGTGGGTCGGCAGGTCACCATGCGACTGGATTCGCCCACCGCAGCCATCCAGACCGTCAAGGCCCATCCCGAAGATGTCCACCGGCACGGCCGCGGCGAACGCGGGCAGCAAGTCAGTGCCGGTGACCCGGCCGCGGCGGACCGGTTCGTTGATCACGACACCGGCCCGTGCCAGTTCACCTGTGTAGCGTTCGCCAGGGTCCACGATGCCGTGCTCGATCACCGTGGTCGGTGCCCGGCCGGAGTCCCACATCAGCTCGTTGAAGTGGGTGACGTGCACGAGCCGGATGTCGTCCCGCTCGGCGATCGGGTGCCGGGTGCACGGCACGTTTCCCTTGGGCGTGTTGTGCTCCACGTAGATCATCGGCACTTGGCGGCCGCCGAGCACTTGGTCGGCGAGCTCGATCTGATCCGGTTGCTGAAGCACGACAACGTCGACGGGTTCCTGGCGGACGCGGTCGAACGGAATCTCGACAGCGTCCTCCGGCCAGTCGCGGCCCATCCGTCCGCCGCCCCACGGCCCCATGGGCAGCAAGTACCTGTGGCGGCCGTGGACGAACGAAGTCGTCCACGCCCCATGCACATGCCAGACCAACACATTCAGCATCAAGGCTCCCGTACCAGGCTGTTCACGGCCGCGACGACGTCGCGTGCCGTGACGGAGTTCAGGCACGGATGTCCGACAATGGGACATCGTGTGGCGCGGCTGCCCGCGCATGCCGCCTCCTGGTTGCCCAGCAGCCGGACCGGGACGCCGAACGGCGCCCACCGCCGGGCGGGTACCACGGGGGCGAACAGCGACACCACTGGCGTGCCGACCGACGCGGCCAGATGAGCCGGTCCGGTATTGCCGACGACCACCGCGTCCGCGTGGGCAAGGACTCCGGCGAGTACCGGAAATGGCGTCCGGCCACCGAGATCGACGCCGTCGGTGCCCGCGACGTACGAGGTGAGCTCCCGTTCACTCGGGCTTCCGGTCACCACAACGCGATGCCCGTCCTGCCGCAGAGCGGTGACCGCGCTGGCACAGCGGTGGGGAGACCACGTCCTGGCCGGCGCCGACGCACCTGGGTGCATGACCACATAGGACTCTTCGCCCGTGATGTGCATCGGATCCTCTGGCGTGGTCACGCGTAGGGTGCCGTCATCTCCTGGGGGAAGGGCGAACCCGGCCCTGGCCGCCACCAGCAGTGCCCGGAGCGGCTCGGGCTGGTCGTCATCCATGTCCTCGCCCGGTCGAAGCCGGTGATCCAGCAACGATCCCGGGTAGTCCGCCGAAATCGCCGCGATTTCCGGTATTCCGGCCAAGCGCAGCAGCAACGCGGTGGGCAATGGCGACTGATGAAAGGATGTCAGGACGAGTGCCACATCGAACCGCGCGCCGGCAAGCCGTTCCACCAGTGCGTGGATGTCCGCCGACGACACCTCGCGCGGCGAAGCCACGATCCACGGGCACGACCACTCGATCACTCGCCGGACATCGGGGAGCATCTCCGCTGCCTGGCGACCCGATGGTCCACAAAGGATGGTGACTTCCGCGGGACTGCCGTCCCGTCCCGCCGCGGCCGCACGGACCGCCGGTCCACTTGCGAGCACGTCGCCGTCACTGTCCAATCGCACCACCAGGATTCGCTCAGTCATGACGACTTCCGCTCCACAGTGCCCACTCGACCGCTGCCTGCAGATCGGACGCGGTGACCGTGGCTCGTTCGATTTCGTCGAGGCGTGTGACCTCAGTGGGCACGAGCACAGACCGGGCGCCCGCGTTGCGCGCCGCGGTCATGTCGCTTTCGATGTCACCGATCAGGACCACTTCGTCCGTAGTGAGACCGAGTGCGGCGCATGCGGCGAAAACCATGCCCGGTGCGGGTTTGCGGCACGGGCATCCGTCGTCAGAACCGTGTGGACAAACCTGCCAGGTGTCGAATGAGCCAAGCAGTTGCTCGACTCGGTCGTTCACCTGGCTGACCTGCGCCGGTGTGATGAGCTTGCGTGCCACACCGGACTGGTTGGTGACCACGCCGGTCCGGATTCCCCTGGTACGCACCATTTCCAGGGCTCGCGCAGCAGTGGGCACCGGCACCACCCGCTCGGGGTCGCCGTTGTAGGGCACATCTTTGATCAGTGTGCCGTCGCGGTCGAAGAGGACCGCTTTGACGTCCAGTCCCACACAGACCGAAGTTTCCGAAGAAGTAGTGGGTAAACCCCGCGACCAGTACTACTACTCTCCGTGTGCGCGCCACCGTTGGTGTGAACCCGGATGGACCGGGTACTCCACGTAGGAGATTGGTGCTGTATGTCCAAATCGGACCGCTAGAACGCTGTGGGTTCAGTTCAGGCACGGCATATCCGTTTGCCGCTCGCCGGCACGGGTAACCGGTTCAGTCGGCATGGATGCCACAGGGTCAATCCTGAAAGGTGTCGACGTTGAACTGGTGGGTGAGCACCGCGCGGGCAACGTCCAACACTGCTTTGCCGGTGCTGAAGGCGTGCGCCCGCAGCCGCACGAACGCGTCCTCGATGCTGACCCGCAGTTCGGCGGCCAGAATCCCGGTGGCCACGTTCACGTCGTCGTAGTGGCCGGGAAGGTCGTCCCAAGTCTGTCCGGCCGTGGCGTGCGGTACGGCATCGGTCAACAGGGCAGTGGTGGCGAGGTCGGCGAGCACCGCCGCGTCGGCGAACTGATCTGCCGACAACGCACCTGGCCTGCGTCGGTACAGGTCGAAGGTCCCCACCCGGATGGACCCGCCACGCAGGGGAAACGCGAACACCGCGGACACCCCGTCGGCGAAGGCGGCGTCCTCGAAACCTGGCCAGCGCTGGTGGGCCACGGTGAGATCGGTCATCAGCACCGGGCCGCCCGTGTCGAAGGCCTCCACGCCAGGGCCGACCCCGACGGTGTACTGGATTTCCTCGAGTCGCCGCGCACAGTCGCCGCTGGTCGCGGCCAGTTCTTGGGCCCGCGTCGACGCGCGCAGGGTGATCGCCGCGGCGTCGACGTCCACCTCGGTGACCGCGACGTCGCACACCAGACCGGCCCAGCCGGGAAAACCCCGGCGCCGGGCCCGCTCGGTGACCAGCCGCAGGAGTCGCTGATGGCGTCCACCGTCCACCGTCCCTGCCACCTCCGCGTCCGGCTCGACATGGATCACTTCTATTTCAAGACATATCCACTGTTCGGCCGGCAAAACGGGCGCGAGCTGCACTGGCGCATCAGATCCGTTACGGTTGCGTTATCGCAGGGTCCAACAGAGCGGCTCGTTCGAGGTGCTGTGCGCTGAGGAGCCGCGATGGCCCGTCCCGAGCAACCCATCGCAAGCAGGCCGGATCCGCGGATCACGACCGAGTGGCGGTCCGATGAGATGGCGGTTGTCCTGCATGTCCGTGGCGAGATGGACGCGGACGGCAGCCGCGCGGTCGACCACCACCTCCGGACCCGGATACCCGTTGACGCTCGCTATGTCGTAGTGGACCTCGACATGGTCGAGACCATTGGTGCACCCGGTGTTCGAACGCTGATCGAGCACGCTGGCCGGCTGTCCCGCGCCGGACGTCGGTTGCTTGTTGTCGCGTCGAATGTTGACGTGCGGCGCGCTTTGGACGTGCCTTACCGGTACGAGAGCCTGCCGTTGGCGATGGCCGCCTGCAAACGGCCGCGTGAAGCGGAGGATCATCCCGTTGAACCGCCGCCGGACGAGATGACCGAACTGCGGCAGGAGGTTTTCGCGCTCCGCGCCGCGGTTCGGACCCGGCCAGTGGTGGCACACGCGATGGGAGTCATCCAGGAGCGCTACCACCTGCCAGACGCCGAATCGGCGTTCAACGTGTTGAACGACAGCGCCCAGCGACACGATCTCGGCCTGTACACGCTGGCGAAAGCAGTGCTCGGCACACCAGCACCACAGGGGACGACCTGGTTTCCCGGCCGGACCCGACGGCCCGCGCCATCGCTGTCCTTCGTCCAACAGCGACGCGACCAGATCCGCAACCGCGGCGCTGTGCTGAGGTCGTTGCTCGATGCCGCCTCGTACTACATGGAAGCCACGGCAGCCGCTCTCCAGTTGGTGGACGAACCCGAAGGTGTACTGCGGTTGGAGCTGTCGGCGAACACACCACCCGTGTTGACGGACTGCCTCGTCGGTGCCGAGGAGCCGGCGTCGGGGGCGGCCGCGCGTGTCGTCATCGCGGATGTGGCGGCGGAGGAAGGGCTTGCCTGCCGGGAGGTGCTTCTCGGCGCGGGCATCCGGGCCATCCAGAGCACGCCGCTGCGCACAGCCGAGAACCGGTTGATGGGGGTCGTGACCACGTATCACGCCCAGCCGGGCCTGGCACCGACCAAGCTGCAGTGCGCGAGGCTCGATCACGCCGCGACCGAGGTCGCCACCTGGCTCGAATGGCACAGCCGCACTGTCCTGCCGGACGCGCTTGAGCACCTGCACGCTCAGGCCCGCTGATGGACTGATGATCAGCGGCCCGCACGTGCAGGGTAGGGTGACCTAGGCTTCGTTGAGCAGTCAGCGGCCGGCGTTGGTGTTGGCCTTTGTGGCTGCTTTCCCGCTTGCGGCGTGGAAGCGGGAGATGGAGCTGGCTGAGTGGTGGGTGACGCCCGCGTTGCTGAATTGCTCGACGATGTCCGATCGGCGACGACAGCACTGACCAAGACCCTGGAAACCGCGTCCGACATCGCGGAAGTCCTCCACGCGGTGTGCGTTGAGGCAGTTCGAGTGGTGCGCGGCGCCGATATGGCGAGCATTACCGCGATCGACGGTGGCGGGCCGCGCACTGCGGCGTACACCGATGAGCGGGCGCTTGAGGTCGATCGGACGCAGTACGTGGCTGGTGACGGGCCCGGCTTGCGTGCCGCGGCAACGGGAGAGACGGTTCGGTTGTCGCTGGACAACGCCAGTGAGCTCTGGCCGGACTTCGCGGCCAGTGCCAAGCAGGTCGGCGTCGGCAGCTACCTGGCCGCGCCGCTGCGGATCGACGACCACCTGACCGGGGCGATCAACCTCTTCGGGTTCGACGACCACGGATTCGCCGAGGCGGACTCCAAGCTGCTCGACCTGTACGTGGTCGTGGTGACGTTCGGCCTGCGGACCGTTCGCCGGTATCAGCAGGTCAGGGAGATGACCGACCATCTGGAGACGGCGATGCGTTCGCGGGCCGTGATCGAGCAGGCCAAAGGGATCCTGATGGCCACGCTCAAGATCAGCGACGACGCGGCGATCCAGCGGTTGATCGCCTACTCGCAGGACACGAACACCAAGCTGCGGCAGATCGCCGCCGACTTCGTCCGCAAGGCGTCGATCCCCGACAACGGGTAGCGGTTTACCGGTCTTCGCCCTGGGTACTTCCGGCACATCTCAAGGAGGGGATGTGCGGGTGGGCAAGGTGGGGACACTGGCCGCGGTGGCGATGCTCGCGGCCGGGTGTGCTGGGCTGGGCGCGTCGTCCGACGACGCGCCGAACGTGTTGACCACCATGGGGTTCGGGTTGCCCGACGAGCACGCGACGGCCCGTGTGGAGGTTTTCCGCAGCCAGCACCCGGACATCGATCTGCGGATCACCGAAGGCGCGTTCGACGAGCAGCAGTTCCTCTCGGCTGTGGCCAGCGGCGAACCGCCGGACCTGGTGTACGCCGACCGGATCAAGCTCGGCGGGTTCGCCGCACGCGGCGCCGTCCAACCGATCGACGACTGCCTCCGGCGCCACCGCGTCGATCTCTCGGTCTTCCGGCCTGCGGCGGTCCGGCAGGTCACGGTGGACGGCCAGACCTATGGCCTGCCCGATTTCGCCACGGCCAAGCTGCTGATCATCAACAACCCGGCGGTGCGAGCAGCGGGCATCGACCCGGCCCGGATGTCGGCGACCGACTGGCCATTGTTGGCCGAGCAGGCGCGTGCGCTGACCGCGTTGGCCGACGGGCGGTTGCGGCGGATCGGGTTCGACCCGAAGCTGCCTGACTTCGTTCCGTTGTGGGCCAAGGCGAACGGGATCGAGCTGATCTCACCGGACGGCCGCAGCGCGAACCTCGATGATCCGAAGGTCGCCGAGGCGTTGCGGTTCACCACCGATCTGGTCAAAGCGCAGGCGCCGTGGGCGACGTTCAAGGCCTTGAAGGACGGCTTCGACGAGTTCGGGGCAGGCAACCAGTACGCGAAGGACCAGTTGGCCGCGATGCCGATGGATTCCTTCTACATCAACACGTTGGCCACGAACTCGCCGGGCGTGGACGTCACCGTCAAGCCGTTCACCGACCGTGCTGGCAACGCCTTCACCGAACTCGGCGGTCAGGCGTGGGCCATTCCGAAAGGCGCAGCGCATCCCGAGCACGCGTGTGACTTCCTGGTCACGATGACCGCCAAGGACACATGGGTCACCGCGGCGAAGGCACGCCGTGCCGGGCTGGCCGCCAAAGGCAGGCCGTACGGCGGCACCTTCACCGCGAACCGGGAGGCCGACGCGGAGATCTTCGCGACGGTCTACCGCCCGCAAGGCAACCGGATCATCGAACAAGGCGTGCCAGTGGTGTTGTCCTTGCAGGAAAAGGCTTTCGCGTTGCCACCAAGCCCGGCGGCCCCGGACTTGGTCCGTGCGTGGCGATCGGCCGCGGTGCGTGTGCTCACCGGCGAGCAGACGGTCGAAAGGGCGCTCGCCGACGCGCAGCGGGAAGCCGATCTCGCGCTGCGCAGAGTGATCGGACGGTAGGCGATGGCGAGGCCACGCGGGGACACCAGGGCGGCGTGGGCTTTCCTGTCCCCGTGGGTGGCGGGATTCATGCTGTTCACCGCGGGCCCGATGGTGATCAGCCTGTACCTCTCGCTGACCCGTTACGACATGCTCAAGCCTGGTTCCTTCGTGGGCATGGACAACTACGCGGAACTGTTGGCCGATCCCAAGGTCGGCACGGCGCTGTACAACACGTTGTTCTTCACGTTCCTGCACGTACCGCTGCAGATCGTGCTGGCGTTGGCGTTGGCTTCGTTGCTGCGACGCGCTGGACGGGCAAGCGGGTTCTTCCGGACTGTGTTGTACCTGCCGGTGATGACGCCGCCGGTCGCGCTCGCCGCGATGTTCCTGTTGCTGCTCAACGGCCAGACCGGCGCGATCAACGAACTGCTCGGCTGGTTCGGGTTCACCGGTCCGAATTGGACGACCGATCCGGTCTGGATCAAGCCGGGTCTCGTACTGATGAGCTTGTGGACAGTGGGCAGCACGGCGATCATCTACCTCGCCGCGCTCAGCCGCGTGCCGGGTGAGCTCTACGAGGCCGCCCGCCTTGACGGCGCCTCGCCGTGGCGGCAGTTCTGGCACATCACACTGCCGGGCATCAGCGGCACCATCTACTTCACGGTTGTCGTGAACACGATCGCCTCGCTGCAAACCTTCACCGAGGCGTACGCGATGTTCTTCGGTAACAGCCAAGTCGCCGACAACCAGGGTGACGCCGCCCTGTTCTACGTGATCTACCTGTTCCAGCAGGCGTTCAGCTCGCTGCGGATGGGGTACGCCTCGGCGTTGGCCTGGGCGCTGTTCGTGGTGATCGCGGTGATCACGATCATCCAGGTGCGAGCCAGCAGACGGTTGGTGTACTACGAAAGCGAGCCGCGATGAGCCTGGTGGAGGCGCCCGCCGCGGCGACTGTCGCGGAAAAGGCCGACGTCGCCCGCGAACCACGGGCCACCGTGAGCACGAGAGTCCTTTCTGTACTGGGGCTGGTGCTCACCGGGGCCGCGTTCACGTACCCACTGATCTGGTTGGTCAGCGCGTCCTTGAAGGACCGGGCGCACGTCTTCGACAACGCGCTGATTCCCGATCCGGTGGCGTTCGCCAACTACGTCTACGTCTGGGAAGCGGCGCCGCTGTTGCTGTGGATCGTCAACAGCGTGCTCGTCGGTTTGGCCGCGGCTGCCGCGGCGACGTTGTCCAGCGCTGTGGTGGCGTACGGCTTCGCACGGTTCCGCTTCCGTGGCCGCAATGTGATGTTCGGTTTGGTACTGGCGACCATGATGTTGCCGGGTGCGGTCACCATGGTGCCCGTCTACCTCGAGTGGCACGCCGTCGGGCTGGCGACGACGCAGATCCCGTTGTGGGCGCAGAACCTCTTCGGCTCGGCGTTCTACATCTTCCTGCTCCGCCAGTTCTTCCTCGGCCTGCCCGGCGAGATCTTCGACGCGGCGAAGGTCGACGGCGCCGGGCACTTCCGCACGTTCGTCCGGATCGCGCTGCCGCTGACCGTGCCCGCGTTGATCGTGGTGTTCGTGTTCGAGCTCAAGGCGGCGTGGACGGACCTGATCAAGCCGTTGATCTATTTGCGTGACGCCGATTTCTACACGCTGCCGCGCGGCCTGAAGGTGATCCTCGACCGGTTCGGGCAGGGCGGCGAGTCGCAGTGGGAGCTCGTGCTGGCCGCCAGCACCATCGCGACCGCGCCGATGATCCTGCTGTTCCTGTTCGCCCAGCGCTACTTCGTTCGGGGCCTTGCCACGCAATCCCGGTCGTGACATGTAATGTTTCGGCCGTGTCACCCGTCTAGCCAAAGGCGGGAAAAACAACTCGGCCGAACAAGGCCGCTGATCGACAGCGGGGTTGGACGTGGGTGGCATTTCTGTGGACAAGACGCGCCCGAATGGCGGCGAAGTCGGTGAGCCGGAGCTCAGACAACTGCTGGCCGGGCTGACCGCGGTCCGGGACGGCGACTTCGGCATACGCCTGCCCGACGCGGAGAACGGCCTGCTCGGCGAGATCGCCACGGTGTTCAACGGCATGGTGGACCAGCTGTCGCTGTTCACCTCCGAGGTCACCAGGGTCGCACGGGAGGTCGGCAGCGAGGGCAGGCTGGGCGGCCAGGCCCAGGTACCCGGTGTCTCGGGCACGTGGGAAGACCTGACCGACTCGGTGAACGCGATGGCGGGCAATCTGACCACGCAGGTCCGTGACATCGCCCAAGTCGCGACCGCGGTGGCCAAGGGTGACCTGTCGCAGAAGATCGACGTGGACGCGCGTGGCGAGATCCTGGAGCTGAAGGAGACCGTCAACACGATGGTCGACCAGCTTTCCTCGTTCGCCGACGAGGTCACACGCGTCGCGCGCGAAGTGGGCAGCGAAGGCCGTCTCGGCGGTCAGGCGCAGGTGCCGGGCGTCGGCGGCGTGTGGCGTGAACTGACCGATTCGGTGAACTTCATGGCGGGCAACCTGACCGACCAGGTCCGCAACATCGCCCAGGTCACCACGGCCGTCGCCCAAGGCGACCTGTCGCAGAAGATCGACGTCGACGCGCGCGGCGAGATCCTCGAGCTGAAGAACACGATCAACACGATGGTCGACCAGCTCTCCGCCTTCGCCGACGAGGTCACCAGGGTCGCGCGCGAGGTCGGCACCGAGGGCCGCCTGGGCGGTCAGGCCGACGTCAAAGGCGTGTCCGGCACGTGGAAAGCGCTGACCGAGTCCGTGAACGTGATGGCGGACAACCTCACCGCGCAGGTGCGTTCGATCGCGCAGGTGACCACGGCTGTGGCGAAAGGTGACCTGTCGCAGAAGATCCGGGTGGACGCGCGCGGCGAGATCCTGGAGCTGAAGGAGACCATCAACACGATGGTCGATCAGCTGTCCGGCTTCGCCGATGAGGTCACGCGCGTGGCCCGCGAGGTTGGCACGGAAGGAAACCTGGGCGGCCAGGCGGGTGTCCGCGGTGCCGAGGGCACGTGGAAGGACCTGACCGACAACGTCAACGTGATGGCGTCCAACCTGACCGGTCAGGTGCGGTCGATCGCCCAGGTCGCGACGGCGGTGGCGCGTGGTGACCTGTCGCAGAAGATCACCGTCGAGGCCAAGGGCGAGGTCGCCGCGCTCGCCGGCGTGATCAACACGATGGTGGACACGCTCTCGGCGTTCGCCGACGAGGTCACGCGGGTCGCGCGTGAGGTCGGAACCGAGGGAATCCTCGGTGGTCAGGCCCGCGTGCCGAACGTGGCGGGCACGTGGAAGGACCTCACCGACAACGTCAACTTCATGGCGAACAACCTGACCAACCAGGTCCGCAACATCGCCCAGGTGACCACGGCCGTCGCGCTGGGCGACCTGACCCGCAAGATCGACGTGGACGCCCGCGGCGAGATCCTGGAGCTCAAGACCACCATCAACACGATGGTCGACACACTGTCCGCGTTCGCCGCCGAGGTGACGCGTGTGGCCCGTGAGGTCGGCAGTGAGGGCCGGCTCGGTGGTCAGGCCGAGGTCGAAGGCGTGTCCGGGACGTGGAAGCGGCTCACTGAGAACGTCAACGAGCTGGCCGGGAACCTCACCCGCCAGGTGCGGGCCATCGCCGGTGTCACCAGCGCGGTCGCCGAGGGCGACCTGACCCGGTCGATCACGGTCGAAGCGTCCGGCGAGGTCGCCGAGCTCAAGGACAACATCAACTCGATGGTGGAGTCGCTGCGCGAGACCACCAGGGCCAACCAGGAACAGGACTGGCTGAAGTCGAACCTGGCCCGGATCTCCAGCCTGATGCAGGGCCGCCGCGACCTGGCCGTCGTCGCCGAGCTGATCATGGACGAGCTCACGCCGCTGGTGTCGGCCCAGTTCGGCGCGTTCTACCTGGCCGACGACGCCGAACTGCGGCTGATCGGCTCGTACGGGCATCCTGACGACACGCGCGCCAACCGGTTCCGGCTAGGCCAAGGACTGGTGGGGCAGGCCGCCAGGGTCCGGCGCACGATCGAGGTCGACGACATGCCGCCGGACTACATCACCGTGTCGTCCGGCCTCGGCGAGACCAGGCCGACCAACGTGATCGTGCTGCCGATCGTGGTCGAGGACCAGATCCTCGGCGTGATCGAACTGGCCTCGGTGCACCGCTTCACCCAGATCCACCGGGACTTCCTCGAACAGCTGATGGAGACCGTCGGCGTCAACGTCAACACGATCATCGCCAACTCCCGCACCGACGAGCTGCTCGGCGAATCGCAGCGGCTCACCGCCGAACTGCAGGCCCGCTCGGAGGAACTGCAGGTCCGCCAGGAAGAACTGCAGCGCTCCAACGCCGAGCTCGAGGAGAAGGCCGCGCTGCTGGCCACCCAGAACCGGGACATCGAGACCAAGAACCTGGAGATCGAGCAGGCCCGCCAGGAACTGGAGACCCGCGCGCAGCAGCTGTCGCTGGCCTCGAAGTACAAGTCGGAGTTCCTGGCCAACATGAGCCACGAGCTGCGCACCCCGCTCAACAGCCTGCTGATTCTGGCACAGCTGCTGACCCAGAACGCCAGCCGCAACCTCACCCCCAAGCAGGTCGAGTACGCCAGCATCATCCACTCGGCCGGTTCGGACCTGCTGCAGCTGATCAACGACATCCTCGACCTGTCCAAGGTGGAGGCAGGCAAGATGGACATCAGCCCGGAACGCGTGCCGCTGCGCCAGTTGCTGGACTACGTCGAAGCCACGTTCCGGCCGTTGACCACACAGAAGAACCTGGACTTCCGGATCACCACGGCGTCCGGCGTCCCGGTCGAACTGCTCACCGACGACTCCCGGCTGCGCCAGGTGCTGCGCAACCTGTTGTCCAACGCGGTGAAGTTCACCGAGTCCGGCGGCGTCGAACTGCGCATCGAACCCGCGTTGTCCAGCGAGCTGCCCGCCTCGGTGCGCAGGCACGGTCCAGCGATCGCGCTGCGGGTGGCCGACACCGGCATCGGTATCCCCGAGCAGCAACTGGAATCCATCTTCGGGGCGTTCCAACAGGCCGACGGCACGACCAGCCGCAAGTACGGCGGCACCGGCCTGGGCCTGTCGATCAGCCGGGAGATCGCGTACCTGCTCGGCGGCGCGATCGACGTGCAGAGCACGCCCGGCCAGGGCAGCACGTTCACGTTCTACCTGCCGGTGGCCAGGCCGGACTACGAGGATCTGGTGGCCGGCCCGCAACCGGTCGAGCAGCCCGCCGCGGTGGAACAGGCACCTGCGCCCGCGGTCCGGCAACGCCGTTTGCTCGTGATCGAGGCGCATCCACGTGGATTGTTGTCGCTGGTCGCGGCGAGCGCGGTCAGTGATCTGCCGGTCGGGCCGGACCTCGGCGACGTCGAGATCGTCACGGCGACGACGGCCGAGGAAGCGGCGGCGGCGCTCGCGGTCAACCCGTGCCATTGCATCGTGCTGGAAGTGGACATGCCGGACGGTGTGGCGTGGACGTTCCTCGACGCGCTCGAGCGTGATTCCGCGCTTCGGGACGTACCGGTTCTCGCGCACAACAACCGCAGGCTGGACGCACACCAGGAAGCCGCGTTGCAGGCGCGCGTCGAACCGTTGGCCAGCCTCGACGAACTACGCGAGCGGATCGTGCTGCACCTGACCGCGGAGAAACTTCCGTTGGTACGCGCGGAAAGCGCCGCGAAGCCGGCCCCGAGGATGTACGACGACCGGGTCGCCGGCCGGACCGTGCTGGTGGTCGACGACGACGCGCGAAACGTCTACGCGTTGACCAGCATGCTGGAGCTCCACGGAATCCAGGTGCTGCACGCGGAAAATGGGCGCAAGGGCATCGAAACGCTCACCGCGCACCCGGAGATCGACCTCGTCCTGATGGACGTGATGATGCCCGAAATGGACGGATACGCGGCCACTTCGGCGATCCGGGAGATGCCGCAGTACGTCCAGCTGCCGATCATCGCGGTGACCGCCAAGGCGATGCCGGGTGACCAGGAGAAGACCCTCGCGGCCGGCGCCAACGACTACGTCACGAAACCAGTCGACGCGGACCACCTGATCGCCCGCATCCAGCGCTGGCTCGACGCATGACCGAACCGGTGCGCAGACTCGCCGCGACAGTGCAGCGCCTGCGCGACGAGGTACAGGAAGCGCACGCCTCGGCAGACGGTCGCGCGTTGATCGAGCTTGCCAAGGGAATCCTCGTCGAGCGGTTGCGCTGCAGTCCCGTGCAAGCGGCCCAGCAACTCGACGGGCTCGCCGAGCAAGCCGGACTGTCGCTGATCGAATTGGCCGCGGACATCATCAACGATGTCGCCGCCGACCGGCTCACCGAGACCGCATCGTCCACAACGGACAATGTGCGGTTGCGTAAGGCGGAAAGCGGCATGCTCGCGGCGAGTGACGTACAGGCCGTCGCACAGTCCCTTTTGGAACAGGCGCTCGTTCCGCTTGGTGCCGCGTCGGTTGCGGTGTGGGCGGTTGACTCGGACTCGTCGTTGGCGTTGGCCGGATTCGCCGGGTTCACGCCACACGAGGCCAGTCGTTGGCGTTACGTGCCACCGGCTGTGGCCACGCCTGCCCGCCAAGCCCTGGCCGATCGCCGCACGGTGTGGCTGGAGGATCTGTCCCGGGCGGGCCTGCCGTCGATCGGACCACTGGCCGGCGGCCGCGTGGCCGCCCCTGCGGTGATCGGTGGCGTGATCGCCGGGGTGCTGGAGATCGGCTGGGCTCATCCTCTTGAGCCACAACCGGTCGCGGTCCGGCGGCAGATCGACGCACTGGCCGAACTGTGTGCGCACACCTTGCACGAGGGCTCGGTCGGCAGGGTGGACGAGGACGTCGCCCGGTTGTCGGACCTGGCCGATGGCGTCCTCGATCCGGCACTGGTGCTCATCCCGCAACTGGACCAGGGGAGGGTCGCCGATTTCCGGATCCACCACGTGAACGAGCGGTTCGTCGATCCGGCGGGACGGCCACGCGGCGAGGTCGACAAGACGCTGCTGCTCGAGGCGTACCCGATGGTGGCCGACCAGGGTGGCCTGTTCGAGAAGGTCGAACACGTGCACGCCACCGGTGAGGCGTTCCGGGCCGGGGACATGCCGATCACGACGCTGGTCGCCGATGTTCCGGTGACCGTCACCGCGGACGTGAGCATCAGCCGGTTCGGCGACGCCGTGTTGCTGATCTGGCGGCTGCAGGACGAGACGACCCGGTTGACCAGCCTGTTGCAGCACGCCCAACGGCTCGGCCGGATCGGCGGATTCGACGAGAACGTGCTCACCGGCGAGGTCACGTGGAACAGCCAGTTGTTCGAACTGCACGGACTGCCGCCCGGTGCGTCGCCCGTCCCGTTGGATCAGCTTGGTACGCAAGCACATCCGGACGACGCCCCGGCGATCAGCCGGTTCCTGCGGGCGGTGCTGCACCATCGGCGGTCCGCGTCCACGGCGTTCCGGCTGCAACGTCCGGACGGGATCGCCAGGCACGTGCGCGTCATCGCCGAACCCGTGCTGGATGCGGACAACAACCTGTTGCACGTGCGCGGCGCCTACCAGGACATCTCGGCGCAGCACTGGACCGAGGTCGCGCTGGCGGTGACTCGTGACCAGCTCGCGCAGACCGAGCAGCACGCGGCCGAACGCGACCGGCTGGCGTTGCAGCTGCAGCGCGCGATCATGCCGTCACGCCCGGATCCGATCGATACGTTCGGCCTGGACATCGCCGTGCGATATCTGCCTGCGGAGAGCGGCGCTTTGGTCGGCGGTGACTGGTATGACGCGGTTGTCCTGCCGTCCAAGAAGATCCTGCTGTCAGTCGGGGACATCGCCGGTCACGGCATCGAGGCCGCGACGGGCATGGTGGTGCTGCGCAATGCCTTGCGTGGCCTGGCGACAACCGGTGCCGGGCCCGCGAAACTCCTGGGGTGGCTCAATCTCGTCGCCCACCATCTGACCGACAGCGTGATGGCCACGGCGATCTGCGGGTTGTACGACCCGGAAACCCGCACCCTTCGCTGGGCGCGTGCCGGACACCTGCCGCCGTTGCTCGTGCGAGACGGGAAAGCCCGCCTGCTTCCCTTGGCGCGCGGCAGCATGCTGGGTGTGGTCGCGGAGGCGGAGTACGAGGAACTTCAGTTCGACTTGGCACCTGCGGACATGCTGATGCTGTACACCGATGGCTTGATCGAGCGTCGCGACCGGAACGTGGACGAAGCCCTCGAGGAGTTGCGTGCGTTGGCGGAGACCACCCAAGGCCCGTTGGAGCAGCGCCTCGACCTGTTGGTGCGGTTCAGCAACGCGGACACCGACGACGACACGTGCATTGTCGCCGTCCAGCTCAGTTGAGAGTCATCTCGGCCAGATCTCCCGCGGGTCCAGGTCGGGCCTGCCTCCGACGTGATCGACTGTTCGCGCCGCGGCGGTGACCGCCATCTTCGCCGCGTCGTGCGGATCCAGCCCGTGGTCGAGGCCGACGGTCAGGGCGGCGACCAGCGCGTCCCCACCGCCGGTGGTGTCCCGGACGGTGGTGTCGCCCAGCGGGAACACCGCCTGCCCGTCCGCCCACACGAACACGTTCGCCTCGGCCGTCGCCAAGGCCACCAGAGAAGGCCCACGCCGCAGCAGATCTCGGCCCGCGGTCACCGCATTGTCCACAGTGTCCAACTCCGTTCCGGTCAGCTGCTCGCCTTCGTGCTGATCCGCTCTCAGCACGTCAGCTGCCGCGATCAGTTCGTCCGTTGTGGGCAGACCGTCCAGCACGATCCGCGCGGTGGTCGCGTGCTTCGCAGCGGCAAGCGTCGCTTCGGTCAGCTGCTGCAGCTGGATGATCACTGATCGGGCACTGGCCAGTGTGGACTGTGCCGCGGTGATGTCGGCCTGGGTGACCAGGGTCGCGTCCGGGATGTCTTCGAGGTAGCGGTAGTGGGCGTCCGGCGTGACCACGTCGACGATCAACGCCGTCGAAGTGTCCGGCCGCCTGCTCACGTGTCTGATGTCGACACCGCTGGCGGCGGCCTGTTCGATCAGCCAGTCGGCGGTGCCGTCCGAACCGACCGCGCCGATCACCGCGACCGTGGCACCGAGTTGGGCGGCCGCGACAGCGATGTTGGCGCCCTTACCGCCGAGCATCTCCCGGCGCTGCTGCACGCGCGCCGACGACCCGGCTTCCGGTACCTCTGGCACGACCAGCACGAGATCACGAGCGACCTGCCCGATCACGACTGTCCGAGGTGTTTCCACACCATCGGTGATACCCACGGCTATCGGGAGGTATGTCAGTCAGCCAGCGGCCATCCGAGCACCACAGTGGTTCCGTTCGCGCTGTGCGTCAGCCGGAACACGCCCGCCAGCTTCTTCATTATCGCCAGGCCACGCCCGCGAAATCCGGGGTCGGCGGAGGGTGGCTGCCACACGCCGCGATCCGCCACGATGATCTTGGCCTGGTCGTGCGCGGACGAGCAGGCGGCGAACAGGGTGACTGTGCCGGATACCCCGGGGTAGGCGTGTTCGATGGCGTTGCTCATCGCCTCGTCGCTGGCGAGCACGATGTCCTGCACGAGTAAGCCCGACAAGCCGCTTCGCGCGGCCCACTCGGTGATCCGGGTACGAGCGACGCCCGCCTGTTCGACCTTGGCGGGAACCTCCGCGTAGACGTACGGCTTGGTGAGATCCGAGTCGGTGACCAGCTCGGCCGCGAAAGCGGGCAACGTCTTCGCCCATGCGCTCAGCCGGACTGGCGTGGGCAACGAGCTATGGTCGTCGAGCATCAGCGCGTCGTCACCCGCTTTCGCCGAATCGGCATCGAATCCCACACCGCTGAACATACCCGCTGATACCGGCGTCTGAACGGGCATCATGAGCTATGTGAAAGGGCTTCTTCCACGGTGGGATAAAGCGCCAGGATCTGCGTCAGCCCGGTGACCTTGATGACCCGGTGCACCGCGGTCGACCCCTCCACGACTCGCAGCTCGCGTCCCGCCGCCTCGGCGTCGTTGTGGGCCTGGATCAGCGTGCGCAGGCCCATGGAGCCGAGGAACGTGACGTCGCCGAGATCGAGAATGACCAAGGGCGACGTGCTGTCCAGGCCGGCTCGGGCCGCCTCGTCGAAGGACTCTTGTGTACTGATGTCGATCTCGCCGGTGACGTGCACGATTGTCGTGCGACCGTCGTGGTCGACGTCCCACGCCAGCTCCGGTCTCGCATCCGTCACAGTTTGTCCGCCTTCGCAGCCACACATTCTGGTTACGCTCAGCAACAATACCTGGCCAGCTCATTCATCGTGCGCGACCGGTAAGGTTACGTCGGCTTCGTTGAACAGTCAGCGGCCTGTCTCGTGGTGGCCTTTGAGGGGCTGTAGTAGATGGAGCTGGCTGAGTGGTGGGTGATGCTCGCGTGGCTGAGTTGTTGGATGAGGTCAGATCGGCGCTGGGCGCTCTGACAAGAACCTTGGAAACCGCGTCGGACAGCGCAGAGGTGCTCGACGCTGTGTGCGTTGAGGCGGTACGTGTCGTGCCTGGTGCCGACATGGCCAGCATCACCGCGATCGACGACGGTGAGCCCCGTACGGCGGCGTACTCCGACGAACGGGCTCGTGACGTTGACCAGGCGCAGTACGCGGCTGGTGACGGGCCCTGTTTGCGTGCTGCGGCAACGAGTCAGATCGTCCGGTTGTCGCTGGACAACGCCAGTGAGCTGTGGCCGGACTTCGCGGCCAGTGCCAAGCAGGTCGGCGTCGGCAGCTACCTGGCCGCGCCGCTGCGGGTGGACGAGCACCTGACCGGGGCGATCAACCTCTTCGGGTTCGGCGACCACGGGTTCGCCGAAACGGACTCCAAGCTGCTCGATCTGTACGTGACCGTGGTGGCGTTCGGGCTCCGCACGATCCGCCGGTACCAGCAGGTCAGGGAGATGGCCGAGAACCTCGAGGCGGCCATGCGGTCGCGCGCGGTCATCGAGCAGGCCAAAGGCATCCTGATGGCGACGCACAAGATCAGCGACGACGCCGCGATCCAGCGGCTGATCAGCTACTCGCAGGACACCAACACCAAACTCCGTCAGGTCGCGGCGGAATTCGTGCGCAAGGCGTCGGTACCGGACGACCAGTAACGTCGCGTGGATTTCCCGGTCAAACACTCCTGGGCCTGCTGCAAAGCGGCACAGGCGCGCCCAGGTTCGTGGCCGTCGAGGTGCCGTTCGGCTTCGCGCACCGCCTCGACGGCCGCCGCGATCTGGCACGTTTCGCCGAGTGCGGCGGTGTAGGCCAGTGCGCCGTGCAGACCGTCGTTGACCAGCTGAATGGTCTCGTCGTCGTCCGGCCGGACCGTGCGCAGCTCGAGCAGCGCCTGATCGACCTCCCGCCGTAGCCGCAAGCCCGGCGCCGGTGTCACGGCGGGTCTTGGTCGTGAGGACTGGCGACGAGTCATGGCCCGCCCCTTCCACGCTGGGAGGACCTCGTTGTCCTCGCAGAGGAAAGGTTTCCCTCGGCCGCCGGGCCGAAACGTGGACTGTCCGTTGAGGACGGTCCAGCCGGTTTGCCGTGTCGTGGCCCGGGTACGCCTGCCTGGGAAGCTGACTCCGGCCAAAGAGGATCATGTCTGCCAACGGTGAGCGCAACCCGGACGAACCCGTGACGGCCGTCTTCAACTGGCGGGCGAAACCCGGCCGGGTCGACGAGTTCGCCCAGTGGGCCCGTGGCGCGACCGCCGAGGCGGCCCGGTTTCCCGGCAACCTGGCGGCGACCGTGGTGCACAACGACGGCAGCCGGGACTTCCACGTGGTCAACCAGTTCCAGACCCGCCGCGACCTGCGTGCCTGGCTGGACTCGGCGGAGCGGGAGAAGTGGCTGCGGCACGCCAGGACGCTGGCCGCGACCCGGACCGCGGTGCAGCACCGGACAGGCTTGGAGACGTGGTTCCACGTGCCGTCGGAGGCGGCCGCGGCAATGCGTCCGCCGCCACGGTGGAAGATGTGGCTGATCTCGCTGGTCGCGGTGTACCCGTTGGTGTTGGCGTTTCAGGCGTTCCTCGTCCCGCTCACCTCGTCGTGGCCGCTGGCGTTGCGGGCAGCGCTGTTCCCGGTCGTGCTGTTGACGGCCATGACGTACGTGGTGATGCCGGTCGTGACCCGGTTACTGCGTCGATGGTTGTGACGCCGGCCGGTTGGGCACTCTGCAGCTATGATCGACTGCTTGTTGTTCGATGTGGACGGGACGCTGGTGGACACCAACTACCTGCACACCGCGGCGTGGCATCGGGCATTCCTGCGGCACGAGCTGGTGGTGCCGAGCTGGCGGATCCACCGGGCGATCGGCATGGGCGGCGACCAGCTGGTACCGCACCTGGTGGGGGAGAAGGCCGAAGCCGACCTCGGCGAGAAGATCAGGCAGGCGTGGGCGGAGGAGTACGAGCCGCTGATCGAGTTCGTGCACCCGTTCGAGGGCGCGCACCGGTTGTTGGCCGAGGCCGCCAGCGTGGACATCCTTGTGGTGCTGGCGAGTTCGGGCCCACCTGAGCATGTGGAGCACTACATCGACCTGTTGGACGCCCGCGACATCGCCACGGCGTGGACGTCCTCGCAGGACGTCTCGACCACCAAGCCCGAGCCGGAACTGCTGGAAGTGGCGCTGGGCAAAGTGCCGGCCGACCGCGCGGCGGTCGTGGGGGATTCGGTCTGGGACTGCGACGCGGCCACCCGGCTCGGCCTCCCTGCCGTCGGGACGTTGACCGGCGGTACGTGCCGTGCGGAGCTCGTCGACCACGGCGCGATCACGGTGTACGAGCACCTGGACGAACTGCGGGCCGACCTGAAGGACCTGGCTTTCGTCCGGCTCGAGGACGCCTAGTACTCCCTGGGGCTCGCCGACGGAAAACCAGATGGGCCCGGTGAACTACTTGGTTAAAGTCGGGCAATGCCCGAGCTGACGCGGCTGCATGCCGGCCATCGGCCTGCGGTCCTGGCCTTCGAGCTGGCGAACCGCGCGTACTTCGCTGCCTCGATCCCCGACCGCGGCGACGACTACTTCGACCAGTTCACCGACCGGTTCAACGCCTTGCTGGCCGAGCAGGAGGCCGGCATCTGCGCCTTCCACGTGCTCCTCGCCGAGGACGGCTCGGTACTGGGCAGATTCAATCTGGTCGACATCGAGGACCACACCGCGGAACTCGGCTACCGGGTCGCGCAGCACGTCGCCGGTCGTGGCGTGGCGACCGCGACCGTCCTGGAGCTGTGCCGGCTGGCCGCGGACCGGCACGGACTGCGCACACTGCGGGCGGCCGCCGCCAATCAGAATGCCGCGTCCCAGAAGGTGTTGGCGAAGGCCGGGTTCGTCCCGGTCGGCCCAGCCCGCCTCGACGGTGAGCCAGGCACCTGGTACCAGCGCGACCTGACGCTCCAGCCGAACTAGTCGTCGATCAATCCAGTGGCGATGGCCTGGACGAGCTTCGTCCACTGCTGTTCAGCGTCGCGGACGCTGCGGCTGGTCTCCACGTGGACGAAGACGGCTCCGTGCTCGGCGGCCACCTTGCCCTGCTCGTTGCGGGTGCCTTCCAGCTTGCCGCAGTTACGGTCCCAGGAACGGCAGGTCACCAGCCCAGCGTCACCGATAGCGTCCGCGGTCCGTCGGATCGCCGGTCCGGGCTTGCCGGCGCCTGGCGAGATCACCACGTCGGTGTCCGGCAGGCTGTCGTCGTGGAAGCCGTGCACCTGGACCTGGGGAACGTCCCGTTCGGCCAGGTCGGCGGCCACGGCGTGGAATGCCGAGTCCGTGCGGTGCGCCACGTCGCCACGTTCGACCCGGCGGTGGGTACCCGCGACCAGCAGCGTGGACCCTGGCATGGCGCGGAACATCGCCAGCCCGATCCGTTCGGTGCCCAGATCGGAGTTCGGGTGCGGCACCTCAACGGCCACCCGGGTCGGTTTGGACAGATCGATCACGTAGGCGCCCCAGGCCCGTTCGCTGACCACCAGCGCGTATTGCCTGCCTGTCACGGCATCGGTGTCAACCCTCAGCGTGAACTCCAACCGCCGCAAGGAATCGGCCGCACGATCCCGATCGGGACCCTGCACAAGCCGCAGAGCGGCGACCACATCCTTGCGCTCGTCCGCACTCGGTGGCTCGTAGGACGCGTCCGGCTGTAGCCGCGCGGCGAAATCCTCCAGCACGTCGTCGAGATTCGGCGGGCGCTCGGCGGCTGCGGGCGGCGGGTCGTCGCCACTGATACCCACCAGCACGGCCACTCCTGCCAGGAGTGTCACGGTAACGGTGACGATGGGTATCCACTGCCGCGTACGTAAGGTCATCGCCGCGCAGTGTAGAGCCTGCCAGCGTTTTCGCGCCCGGATGAACCATGGTGCGCATGAATCCGTATGCGAGGTGTGCCACCGCAGCCGACGTATCGGAGTGGCCTTGAGGCTGAAGAGGAAAGGGCGCAGGCGTACGGATCTGGAGGACCAGCTGGCGGAAGGCGGGTTTCCCGCTGGTGTCGGCGTTCCTTCGACCGTCCTGGTGCTCCTGCTGATCCTGCTGGCCGGTTTCTGCGCAGTGCAGCTGCGAGAACCGGAGGCTTCCGCACCCCAGGCGGTCGTGGAGTCGCAGCAGGCATTGGTCGAGAGCTTGGCCAAATCCCTGGCCGCGACCGCCGAACAGAACGTGTCAGACTTACGTGCCGCGGCCACGGTCACCGATCCGGCGAGCCAGCCTGCGGATCTGCTCGCCGCGGTGAACCAGAACCAGCCGAAGTGGCGCGGCCTGACGCTGGCGGAAACGTCCACCGGCAAGCCGATCGTCACGCGCGGCGAGGCCGTCGCGGCCCCCGCTGACACCGCGGTCACGCCTGTGGTGGGGCAGGACGGCCAGCTGCGGATGCAGGTTTCCGTGCCACTGCCGGGAGATCCTGCACGCATGCTGACCGCGGTCACGTTCGCAGGCATCCCCGCCGCCCCGCTCGACGCTGACCTGCAGCACGGGCTCGTGCTGGCCAACAAGGAAAGCCAGATAGTCGATTCCCGGGGCACGTTGCCGAAAGTCGATGACGCCGCCGCACAGTCGTTGCTCGCCAGCGCCGCCGCGGCGGCGAGCGCCGGGCAAACCGGCAGTTATGTCGGTGAACCTGGCGACAACCGAGCCATGGTCGTCGCCTATGCGCCGGTGGGTACGGACCTCGGTCTCGCCTTGCTTTCCGTTGTTCGCGCGCCTGTGACAGAGGCAGGCCCGGGCAGGCAAGGACTGCGACCGGCACTTGCGCTGGTCATCGTGGCGCTGGTCGGGTTTGGACTGATCCGGGCGACCTTGGTCGGCCCCGTCCGCCGGTTGCGAGCGGACGTGTTGCAGGTCGCGAGCGGGAACTTGGCGGATCGCGTACGGCTTCCGCATTCGTCGGAGACTCGCCGGATCGCCGCGGCCGTTGAGTACTGCCGCACGAAACTACGGGGCGAGCCGAAGCCGGTCGTGCGGCGCCGCCCGAGATTGTCCGCGCGTGTCGCGGTCGCCCTTGCCGCGCTTGGTGTCCTGGCCTGGTCAGGGTGGGTCATGGTGACGGTCGGCGGCGGTGTCGCCCGGGTGCCGGACTCGGTGGTCAGCGGACATCGAAGCCAAGTCGGCAACGCGGCCGAGACGATCAGCCGGACAGTGAATGACGGGCTGACCGATCTGCAATCGGTCGCAGGGCTCAACGGTACGAAGGACCCGGCCGCGTTGCTGCCTGTCGTGCGTGAGCTCGCCGGGCAGGACCGGTTTCGCAGCGTCTACGTGGTCGACCAGTCCGGGGTCGTGACGGCGACATCGGCGGGAAGGCCGCCGCTGCGTGGGATCAACGTCCTGCCGGCCGATCCGGGCGTCCGGCTGCAGGACACCGCCGGCCGGGTGCCGGTGTTGTTCGCGCACACCGTGCTGGCCGGAGGAACCTACACACTGGTCGCGGAATTCGACGTGGACCATCTCTCGGATCTGTTGCGCCGGGCGCCCGGCCGGGTGCGGCTGGTCAACTCGGAGCTACGCACCCTGGCCGCGACCGACGGCTTCGTCGCGTTCGAACAAATCAGGGGCGACAGCGCACGTCGCGGCGTCACCGATGCTTTGTCTGGCCGGACGATTGGCCGCGTTGAAGGCGAAGGCCGGGACCGCTCGGTGATCACGGCACGATCGGTGGACGACCTGCCATGGGCCGTGGTGTCGGAGAAGCCCGTGCGGGAGTTGAGCCTGCCCGGCAACGAAGTGCGGAACGGAGCGATGCTCGTCGCCTTGATCGGCGGCTTGCTCGCGGTGCTGTTGTTCGGCTGGCACTACCTGGTGCTGATCCGGCCGCTGCGCGCGGTGGCGGCGGCGGGGAAGTTCACCGACGTGATCTATCCGCAGCGGCAGGACGAAATCGGCACCATCGCGTGCTGCCTGGAAATCTGCCGGCAGGCGTTGTCCGACGGAGTAAGCAGACTCGGCTCGGCCCGGCGCCCCCGCGGCGCGGCCACCGAGGAGACCACGCAACTGCCACGCATCATCGTCGACGACCCGCTCGCCGATCCTCGATCCCGAGCCGAGGTCTGACGGTGCTGTTCCTGTTCGTGGTCTTCGCGACCAGCTGCCTTGCCTTGCTCGTCCTCGGCATCGTCGAGCAACGGCGGCACTACACCAACCTGCGCCGGATCCCGACCCGCGTACTGATCAACGGAATCCGCGGCAAGAGCTCGATCACCAGGCTGTGCGCGGGCGCATTGCGCGGCGGCGGGCTGGTGACCGTGGCCAAGACGACCGGCACGGCGGCGCGGTTCATCCATCCCGACGGCAGCGAGGAACCGGTGTACCGGAAGTTCGGCATCGCCAACGTGGTCGAGCAGATCGGCATCGTCCGGCGAGCCGCGGCGTACGAACCGGACGTGCTGGCGATCGAGTGCATGGCGGTGATGCCGGATCTGCAGGAGATCAACCAGAGCAAGCTGATCCAGTCCACGATCGGCGTGCTGTGCAACGTCCGCGAGGACCACCTGGCCGAGATGGGACCAACGCTGGACGACGTGGCACGGTCCTTGAGCCGCTCCATGCCGGTCGGTGGCGTGTGCGTGACGGCGGAGCAGGAACGCCTGCACATCCTGCGGGAAGAGGCCGCCCGACGGGATTGCAAGCTGGTGGCGGTGGATGCGTCGTCGGTGACCGACGAGCAGATGGCCGGATTCAGCTGGATCACGTTCAAGGAGAACGTCGCGATCGCCCTCGCGGTGGCGGATCTGCTGGGCGTGAACCGGCAGTCAGCGCTCGCGGGCATGTGGGCAGCGGCGCCAGATCCCGGGGTTTTGTCCGTGCAGCGCTATCAGGTGGGCAGCCTGCGGCTGAGATTCGCGAACATCTTCGCGGCCAACGACCCGGAATCAACCCTGATGAACATCGAACAGCTGCTCAACAGCGGCGCGATCGCCCGCCCGGTGCACGTGGTGATCAACTGCCGCGCGGACCGGATGGAACGCAACGGCCAGATGGGCGCGCTGATCCCGAAGATCGCGCCCGAGCGGGTGGTGCTGATCGGCGAGTCGACTCGTAGTGCGCGTGCCACGATCCCCGGGGAATGGCCGGGGAAGGTGGTGGATCTCGGTGGCCGACGGGATCCGGAGAAGTTGCTGGCAGGTGTGCTGGACGGGATGTCCGGTGAGGTTTCGCTGGTGACCATCGGCAACATTCATGGTCAGGGGGAAGTACTGCTCGAGCAATTGGCCACGCTGAAGCAAGCTCCGACAGAATCGCGATCGCAGGTTGGGTCTCAACCGTCCGCAGAGTTAAGGCCTGGAACGAAACCTCTGCCTGTCAACGGATCTCGGACGACCGTGGAACCTCGTTCTGCCGGGCATCCTGGTTTCCGGCCTAGCCCTGTCCCGCGGCCGTCGTCGATCCATGAGACAACGCCGATACCCCGCATACCGCCGGGGGCCGGGTCATGATCGCGGGCGGTCTGCTGAGCGAGGTCGCCACCCTTGGTCTCGCGATCGGCCTGGTGTTCTCGCTCGTGTGCTACCTGGCGACCAATCTGTCGCCGGGCGGGATGATCACGCCCGGCTGGCTGGCGCTCACGATGGTCGAGGACTACCGGCGCGCCGGGATCATCGTGGCCACCACGGCCGCGACCTTCATCCTCACCAAGATCCTGCAGCGGGTCGTGATCCTCTACGGCAAGCGGCTCTTCGCCGCCGTCGTCCTGACCGGAGTATTGCTGCAGACGTCGTTGTTCGTGTTGATCCAGAGTGATTTTCCGTTGTTGTTCGCCCATCAGACGCTCGGTTTCGTTGTGCCTGGGCTGATCGCGTACCAGCTCGTGCGGCAGCCGCCGGTTGCCACCGTGCTGAGCACCACGGCGGTCAGCCTGGCCAGCTACGGGGTGTTGATCAGCGGCGTGCTGGTCGGCCTGGTGCCGACCACCTGAGGAAAGGCAGGAAGTGACATGTCCACCGCTTTACGCGCAGGTGCCTTGCTCGGGGTGATCGGTGTGGCCGCCGCCGCGTTCGTCTACTTCGAACAGGAACCGTCCGCGCCCAGCGCCGAGCAGCAGTCCCAGCCGCAGGCCGTGAGCGAGGGTTACACGTTCGAGCGACTGGACAACCCGCCACGCACTGTCGTCCGTGACGGGCAGACCGTAACTGCCACGATGACCGACGGAGCCAGGACGGTCGTTCTCACCGGCCAGAGCCGGACGTTCCGTGAACCCAAGGCAACCAAGGCCGAAGTCACGACGAACGCCTGGGTCCGGCTGGCGCCGCAAGCGTGGCGGCAAGGCGAAGAGCAGGCCGACTGGTTCCGGCCGTGGTTGACCAAAGCGTTGAGCGACAACACACCGGACGTGCTCGCCGTGGCGATGGAGTACATCGACGGCGCCGCCGCGGAGAAGAACGCCGAGGGAGTGCGGTTCCGCGGTGACGCCGCGTTCGGGCCAGTGGCGGCCACGGGCGCGGGCCGGCTGGAACGCTCGGACTTCTACGACTACCTGGGAGTCCCGTGGTCCTTCGAGGACGGCACGCGAACCAAGCCGGACAGCAACCACTACGGCGCCGTCGATTGCTCCGGTTTCGTGCGACTGGTGTACGGCTACCGGATGGACTACCCGCTGCTGGGCACGAACACCGCGGGGCCAGGCCTGCCGCGCCGGGCGTATGCGATGGCCGAGTTCGGCCCCGGGATCACGCCGATACCGAACACCGGACGGCGCGTCACCGCGTACGACTCCCTGCAAACGGGTGACTTGGTCTTCTTCGAGGTCGAAGGCGGCGCGGACGAGCTCGACCACGCGGGCATCTACCTCGGCGTCGACTCGGACGGCCGGCACCGTTTCATGTCCAGCCGCGAGCGCATCAACGGTCCGACCCTCGGCGATGTCGGCGGAACGTCCCTATTGGACGACGGCGGCATGTACTCCCGAGGCTTCCGAACCGCCCGCCGGATCTAAGCACCCAAGTAGGCTGAGAAGAATGCAGGACACGTGGGCTGTTGGCGACGCGTACGAAGCTTACGTCGGGCGGTGGAGCCGTCAGGTGGCGGAGGTGTTCGTCCGCCAGTTGGACCTGCCAGCCGGGCTGCGCTGGCTGGACGTGGGTTGTGGCACTGGTGCGTTGACGACCGCCGTGCTGACCGCAGACCCGGCTGAGGTCGTCGGGGTCGATCCGTCCGAAGGATTTCTGGCCACGGCACGCGCCCGGATCAACGACTCACGCGCCAGCTTCGACGTAGGCGACGCACTTTCCCTGCCGGACGGCAGGTTCGATGTCGTGGTCAGCGGGTTGGCGCTGAACTTCGTGCCGGACGCGCGGCTTGCCGCGGCTGAGTTCGCCAGAGTTGGCGATGTCGTAGCCGCCTATGTCTGGGACTACGCCGAAGGCATGGAAATGATGCGGCACTTCTGGGACGCGGCCACCGCACTCCATCCGGCAGCGCCCGACGAAGGACGCCGTTTTCCCGTGTGCAGGCCCGAGCCGCTCCGCCGATTGTGGACCGACGCCGGACTGCAGGACGTCACGGTGCAAGCGATCGACGTACCAACGGTTTTCGCTGACTTCGACGACTACTGGACGCCCTTCCTCGGGGGCCAAGGTCCGGCGCCCGCGTACACCATGTCCCTCACCGAGGACCGACGGAACGCGCTGCGAGACCGTGTCCGTGCGCGCCTACCATCCAATCCGGACGGCACCATTTCCTTGACTGCCAGGGCATGGGCCGTCCGGGGGAGGACCTGACTACAGCCCGGGCATCTTGTCGTTGCGGAACAGGTCGACGAAGATCTGGTGGTCTTGCCGGGTCCGCGCGCCGTAAGCGTGCGCGAAGTCGACCAGGTGCGCGACGAACCCGTTCTCGTCCTTGTCGACTGCGGCCACAATGGCTTCTTCGGTGGCGAAGTCGACCAGGTCGTGGCCCGACTCGTCGTCGGCGACCGAGTGCATTCGGGCGACCGCGCGGCCGAGGTCAGCGATCACGCCGGCGAGTTCGTCCGGTTCGTTCACATCGGACCAGTCCAAGTCGGCCGCATAGGGCGACACCTCGGCGACCACCTGACCGATCCCGTTCAGCTCGGTGTAACCGAGCCAGTGGTCGGCGTGTGCCTGCAAGGCCCGCTGCGACTCCACGGTCCGGTGTCCCTGGTGCTTGAAGTATCCCTGCACGTTGGCGTCGTCGATGTGCCGGGCGACGGCGGGCACCTGGGCCTGCTTCATGTAGATCACAACGTCGTTCTCCAGCGCTTCCGTGTGCCCCTCCAACAGGAGGTTGTACGACGGCAGCCCGGCGGACCCGATGCCGACTCCCTTGCGCAGCACCACGTCCTTGACCTGCGTGGCCACCGACTGCAGGGTGGACGCCGGATGGGGGAGCGTGCCCAGGTACTGCTCGAACGCGCCGAGCACGGCCTGCTTGGTCGCCTCGTCGATCCGGAAAACACCGTCACCGTCAGCGAAACGGCGTTCGTAATTGTCGAGTGTGGTCTGTTGGGCGAGCAGTTCGACGCGTGTGTTGAGCCGGGCGCGCTGAAGCACCCTGAGCAGGACGCCGTTGGCGTTGTCCAGCGTGATCGAGCCGATCGCCTCCTCACCGCCCGCGACGATGGCCCGCAACTCGGTCAGGTAGGCCGAAGCGAAGCGGGTGACCAGCTCGGTGATCACCTTGTCGGACAACGCCTTCGCGTATCCGATCAAGGCAACGCTGGCCGCGAGCCGCTTGAGGTCCCAGGAGAACGGGCCGACGTAGGCCTCGTCGAAGTCGTTGACGTTGAACACGAGCCGCCCGGACCCGTTCATGTAGGTGCCGAAGTTCTCGGCGTGTAAGTCCCCGTGGATCCATACCCGGCTGGTGCGCTCGTCGAGAAAATCGTTGCCGGCGAACTCGCCGGTCATGTCGGCGTAGAACAGGCAGGCGCTGCCCCGGTAGAACGCGAACGGCGAGGCCGCCATCTTGCGGAACTTGCGGCGGAACGCGGCACGGTCCAATGCGATCAGCGCAGCGAACTCAGTCGACAGGACGTCGGCTATCTGAGCCGAGCGCTCTTCTGCAGTCATGGCAATAGATTACGGCCAGCCGCGGTGGGTGATCAGCCGGCCGGTGCCGGTACCGCACCCATGACCCAAGTCGCTTCGCCCGAGCCGACGGAAGAATTCCAGTGTTTCGACTCTGGCAAGAGTCGAGACAATCCGGCATCAGACGAGCCTGATGGTCCAGCTCACCGGATTCTGCACGGCACTGGATTCTGCGTTGCGAAGCGGGAAAGCCGCCTTGATCACCACCTATGTCAGCCAGATGGAGCCTCATCTGCACGAACACATGGACAGCGACCTCGCCAGAAACATGCGGCGTGGGTTCTGGGACGCCGGGATGCGAAAGGCGAAGCTCGTCTGACGACCGAGTCACCCGGCCATAACCCGGCCGAGTTCGGCACGGGAGTGGATGCCGAGCTTCCGGTACGCCCGCGCAACGTGTGACTCGACCGTCCTTGGACTCATGAACAGCGTTGCGGCCACTTGTTTTGTGGTCATGCCGCTGACGACCAGGTCGGCGACGCGCTGCTCGGTCTGGCTCAGCTGTGCCGCGGCGCTGCGGCGGCGGCTGACTCTGGCCAGCTCGGCACGGGCCATCGCGGCCCAGACCGGGTACGTCAACTCCGAGAAGATCGCCTCGGCTGAGGTGAGTGCCGTCGCGGCCGCGCCTGGGCGGCG
Source organism: Rhodococcus rhodnii (assembly GCA_000720375.1). Lineage (GTDB taxonomy): Bacteria > Actinomycetota > Actinomycetes > Mycobacteriales > Pseudonocardiaceae > Kibdelosporangium. The sequence goes on from JOAA01000013.1 coordinate 126,604, forward strand.
GGCCCGGCGCAGCAGACGCCCACGCAGCAACAACACCCGGGCCTGGTCGAATCGGCTCCACCGCGGGTTCACGTCCAGGGCCGAAGAGCCGTGGGCGGCCGCGATGGTGGCGCGGGCACGTGCCAGCACCGGTTCCATCCACGGCCTGGGGAATCGGACGTACCGCTGCTCGAAATCGGCCAGTTCCGCCGAGGCCTCCGCCAACCGGTCCAGCTCGGCCAGTGCGCAGATCCGCTCGATCGCCGGGTCGTCCCGGCCGAGAGGGTCCTTGATTCCTATGGTGGCCAGGTGCCGTCGGCTACGTCCGGTGTAGCCGACGACCGCGGCCGGGTCGGCTTCGGAAGCGGCGATGAACGCGAGCACACTCAGGTAGCCGACAGCTATGGCGAGGTCACCGTTGGCTTCGGCACGGTCGGCGCCATCTTCCGCGATCTGTCTAGCCTCGTTGAGCTCTCCGGCGTGCGCGTGGACGAACGCGCGCAGCCGGCGCGGACGGTCGGCGAACTGCTGGCCGAGCTGCATCGCGGCCGTCGTCGCCAGATCCGCGTATTTCCTTGCCGCGGAAAGGTTGCCGGCGACGAGCTCCACCTCGCCAAGGTGGGTGAGCAGGTCGGCCTCGCTGGCCACGTCGGCACGTGCGAGCATCGTGGCGAACCTGTGCCGTGCACGGTCCACAGTGGAGTCCACGGCCAGGTACCACATGCCAGGCACTGGGCTGGTCAGGTCGGCAAGGCCACGGTCGAGCAAGTCCGTCCGGGGCGGCAGACCGAGCTGGGCCGAGGTGTGGCACAGGTTCAGCAACGCACCGGCCAGCGAGTCCGAATCGGCCAAGGCCGACACGGCTGCTTCTGCGTGCAGGTGTGCCTCGGCGCAGTCCGTTGAGTAGAACACGGACAGCTTCGAGTGCAGCTGGCCGGTCAGTTCCTGGTCGGACTTGGCGTCATCCAGCGCGGACTCGAGCAGCTTCGCGGCCACAACACCGTTTTCCTGATGCCAGGCGATCGAGCCGCGAACCATCAGCGCACGTGCCCGCAACGGCCCGGCGGCGAGCGCAGGAATCTCCTCGTCCAGCAACTCACGGGCGGCATGGAGGTCGCCAGACGAGAACAACGCCTCGGCGAGCAATACGACACGCCTGCCGTCGGCCGCAGTCGCGTGGCTCGGTGTCCGTGACCTCGACAGCGTCAACAACTCCGCCGCGACCATGGGCTCGGCGTCCAGAGCTGCGTTTTCCAGCGTCTGGGCGACCGACTCGTCCGGGCCGAGGATGCTCAACGCGAGGTGCCGCGGGTCTGATTCGACTTTGGCGAGGCGGCGATGAACGGCGCGGCGCCGCGGCGCGGGTGCTTCGCCGTAGATCACGGCGGCGAAGAGCGGATGACCGAACGTCACCGTGTTGCCGTGCACCTCGATCAGCCCGGCGAGCTCACCGGCTTCAAGACCAGCGGTCACGTCGTCGTCGAGAGCCGCACGCAGCCCCTCCACCGTGGGAGACGTCATCGCGGACGCGGCGAGCAGTACGTCACCCGCCAGTGGACGAGGCGGCACCAGCCAGTCCGGCAGGAGACCTTTGGCCATCTCCACAGCCATCAACGGGTTGCCCTGGCACACCGCGTTCAGCCGCGTCAACACCGGCCGCGGCAGACTCCGACCGAGCTGGTGATGCACCACGCCGTATAGCTCGGCCTCGGTCATCCCGGACAACCACAGCTGCTCTTCAAGACCCCATAGCGGTGCGCCCGCATGCTCGGCGCGCCGAGCGACCAGCAGAGCAACGGGCGCACCGCCCAACCTGCGGCTTGCGAAATCCAGGACGGCGGCTGTCTCCCGGTCCAGCCACTGCACGTCGTCGACGACCAGCAGAACCGGCTTCTGCGCGGCGAGCGCACGCAGCACGCTGACCGTGGCGGCCGCGACCACGTGCGGATCGGCCGGTTGATCGGCGTCCGCACGATGGGTGGCCACCTCAAGAGCCCGGCGCTGCACCGCCGGGATGGCTGGCAGTTCGGTGATCAGGTCGGCTAGTCCGGCGTAGGCGTAGCCGGTCTCAGTGGAGGCAGGACTGCACTGGAGCACCGTCCAGTCACGAGCCTGCGCCTGTGCGACGGCCGCCGCCACGATCGTCGACTTGCCGATCCCGATTGTGCCTTCCACCAAGAGACCGGACGCGCGTCGGTCAAGCAATGACGTGACGCGCGCCAGCTCCGCTTCCCGGCCGATGATCACCGGCGTCCCCAGCTCGCCCATAACAGCGTGTCTACGGCAGATCGGTTGTTCGGCGCCGGAGCGTAACCGCCGATCAATCAAAATCAACCAATGCGATACTGCGTGTGACTGGGAAACGAAAGGATCAGGACGCGCTGTGCCACGACCAGAACGTCCACTCGAGTCCGCGGACGAGGTTCTGCTCCGGTTCGCCGCCGACCTGCGCAACCTGCGGGACAAGGCCGGCAGCCCGACCTACCGCGAGCTGAGCAAGGTCGCGCACTACTCGCCGAGCGTCCTGTCCGAGGCGGCGAACGGCCGGACCCGGCCCAGCCTCGCGGTCACGCTGGCCTACGTGGACGCGTGCGGGGGAGACCGTGACGAGTGGGAGCAGCGGTGGCACGCCCTCGCAGATCGTCAGCCCACGGCAATCACGGACGACGAGGTCCCGCCGTACGTCGGGCTCGCCGCGTTCCAGCCCGATGACGCGGACCGGTTCTTCGGCCGGGAGAAGCTGGTCACCGCGTTGCGGGCGCGGGTTCGCCAACGGCGGTTCGTCGGGGTCTTCGGTGCGTCCGGCTCGGGCAAGTCGTCCCTGCTCAGAGCTGGCCTGGTCGCGGGCACGAGCACGCCGAGCGTGTTGTTCACGCCGGGACCGAACCCGATGGAGGAGTGCGCGGTCCGCCTCGCCGCGCTGACTGGTGGCTCGGCGAGTTCGGTGCGTGCCGAACTGGACGCGGATCCGCAGAACCTGCATCTGCTCGTCCGGCAGGCCGTCGCCAACGAACCTGACGGCACGGACTTGCTGCTGGTGATCGACCAGTTCGAGGAGACCTTCACACTCTGCACGGACCGCGAGCAACGATCCCGGTTCATCGCCGCGCTGGTCCACGCGGCGAACGCGGACACCAGCCGCACCCGCGTGGTGATCGGTGTCCGGGCAGACTTCTACGGGCACTGCGCGCAGTATCCGCAACTCGTCGAAGCCCTGGACGACGCCCAGGTCATGGTCGGACCGATGTCCACCGACGAGCTACGGGAGGCCATCACGGCGCCCGCTGCCCGCGCGGGCTGCATGGTGGAAACGGCGTTGGTGTCCAAGTTGATCGCCGACACCGCCGGTGAGGGTGCCGTCCTGCCGCTGGTGTCGCACGCGTTGCTGGAGACGTGGCGCAGGCGCAGCGGAGCCCGGCTCACCCTCGGCGGTTACGAGGCGGCGGGCGGAATTCACCACGCCATCGCGCGTACCGCCGAGGACGTCCACAACGGCCTGGACGAGAACCAGCGCGAGACAGCTCGTCGGATCTTCCTACGTCTCGTCGCGCTGGGCGAAGGCACCGAGGACACCAAACGCCGTGTGCGCCAGCGGGAATTGGACGCGGACAATCCGGAAACGCGGGCCGTGCTGGACAGGCTGGCCGACGCGCGGTTGCTGACGCTGCACAGTGAATCGGTCGACATCGCCCACGAGGCGTTGATCCGTTTCTGGCCGCGGCTGCGGGATTGGCTGTCCGACGATCGCGAGGGGCTGCGTATCCACCGGCAGCTCACCGAGGCGAGCGACGCGTGGGAGTCGGCCGAGCACGATCCAGGCGCACTCCTTCGCGGCACCCGACTGGCCAGGGCGAGCGACTGGGCTGCCGCGCACGGCGAGATGCTGACGAAGCGGGAACGCGACTTCCTCCAGGCCAGCCAGCAGGCGCTGGCCGTGGAGCAAGCCATGGCCCGGCGGCGCACGCGTCGGCTACGTCAGCTCGTGGCGTTGTTGGCCGTCCTGCTCATGCTGGCGTCCGCGGCGACGGTCTACGCGATCCAATCCCAACGCGACGCCACGGCACAACGCGACATCGCGCTCGCGCGCAAGGTCGTCAATGACGCGGTGGCGGTGGAGGCGACCAATCCCGCGTTGGCCAGCCAGCTCAGCCTGGCCGCGTATCAGCTGAGCGCGATCCCCGAGACCCGTGACAGGTTGCTCGCGACGACGTCCACTCCCATCGCCAGCAGGCTCGCCGGGCACACCGCCGAGGTGCTCGCGTCGGCAGCGGATGCCAACAGCCGAGTGCTGGCCACCGCGGGCTCGGACAAAACTGTGCGCTTGTGGGACATCAGCAACCCGCAGAACGTGACCGAACTCGGCGCGCTGACCGGACACACCGATGTGGTCAACGCCGTGGCCTTTGGCCCGGACGGCACGCTCGCCACAGCAGGCAACGACAAGTCTGTTCGGCTGTGGGACGTCCGCGAGCGCCGGGAGACCGGTGTCCTGAATGGACATACAGGCACGATCAATGCTGTGGCCTTCGGTTCGGATGGCACGTTGGCAACCGCCAGCAACGACCGGACCATCCGGCTATGGAATGTCCGGGAACGTAGCCAAATCGCTTCCTTGTCCGGACATGCGGGCGGTGTGCGAGCACTGGCGTTCAGTCGTGACGGCTCAACGATAGTCAGCGGCGGCAACGACAAGACCGTTCGGCTGTGGGACGTGCGGGAGCGCCGTGAGACAGCCACGTTCTCGGCTCCCGGTGCGATCAACGGTGTCGCCTTCAGTCCGGACGGTTCCACTGTGGCCTCGGCCAGCAGTGACAAGTCCGTACGGCTATGGGATGTCCGTGAACGCCGCGAAATCGCGGTCCTGAATGGACATACCGACATCGTCAACACAGTCGCGTTCAGCACCGACGGCCGTTACCTCGCCAGCGGTGGCAACGACTACACCGTGCGGCTGTGGGATGTCCCCGATCGTCGCGAAGTGACGATCCTCAATGGACACACCAACATGGTGAAGTCGGTGTCGTTCACGGGAGACGGCCGCAGCCTGGTCACGAGTAGTGCTGACAAGACAACCCGCGTGGAGAACCTCGCCCAGGTCGTGTTCGGCAAGCACGCCGACTCGTTGCGCTCAGCGGTGTTCAGCCCCGACGGGCGCACGTTGGCGACGGCGGCCAACGACCAAACCGTGCGGCTCTGGGACATCAGCGATTCCGACCGTCCTCGTGAACTCGCCGTGATCAAGCAGCAGACCACCGTGTGGTCGGCGCTGTTCAGTCCCGACGGCCAGCTGCTGGCCACCAGTCACGACGACCAGACCGCTCGGCTCTGGGACGTCCGCGACATGGCGCACCCACGGCCGTTGGGGGAGATTCGCCACACCGAGGCGGTGTGGTCGACCAGGTTCAGCCCGGATGGCCGGGTTCTGGCCTCGGTCGGCGGGGACGCGGTCCGGCTGTGGGACATCAGCAACCCGGACGGCCCTCGTCCGCTGGGTGCGATTGAGGGCAAGCCGATCACCTCGGTCCGGTTCAGTCCGGACGGCCGCATCCTGGCCACGGCGAGTGCGGACAACACGACCGGGCTGTGGGATGTCAGTGCCCCGGCCCGGCCGCGTGAGGTCAACGCCTTGCGTGGCCACACTTCCCGCGTCACCCAGGTCGCGTTCCGGCCTGATGGTCGCGTTCTTGCCACCGCCAGCTGGGATCACGACGTGCGGCTGTGGGATATTTCCGACGTGGTCAACCCCAAGGAACTCGGTGTACTCAAGGGGCACACGGAGACGGTCACGTCGGTCGCCTTCAACCCTGACGGCACCGCCCTCGTATCGGGTAGCCACGATCGAACCGCCCGGCTGTGGGATGTACGCGATCCCAGCAATCCGAGGGAAGCCGCGACATTGGCCGGCCACACCGGAGTGGTCATCTCCGTCGTGTTCAGCCCTGACGGCCGTACCGTGGCGACGGGCAGCCATGACCGGACGGCCAGGTTGTGGCAGATCGATGTGGACCGGGCGGCCCAACGGGTCTGTGCCCTTGCCCGTCCGGCCGTCAGCCAGGCCGAATGGCACACCTATTTCCCGGGATTGGACTACCAGCCGCCCTGTCGGTGAACGCCGCCCCGGCGGGTGCGTGCACGCTGCCCGGAAGGTCGCCCACACCGGCTGGCCCGCTTCGTCATGGTCCTTTGTAGACCACCGACCTCGTTATGTTGCTGATTCACGAACTCCGTGTGGTCCACGCCAATTGGATGTTGTCTGAAACTGGACGCCTTCCGTGTCGCGCTTGACAGGAAGACGCGGCTGCTGGGACGGTGGTATTGGTCTAAACCAGTGGAGATCACGCCTGGGGAGAAACAAGGGGAGGCGGGTCCGTGTTTTTTCACGACTTGAATGAATTGAACAAGGCCAAGCCGAGAGGACGTCACAGCCGGGGGAAGTCCACGCGCCGAGGGGAGAGCTGATTGTCGATGACCAGGGGGAAACGCGCCCTGTTCGAGATGGATCCGGACGGGCCGTGCGAGCCGGTCGCCATCGCGTCCTTGCACCCGGCGGATTCGCCGCGGCTGCAGGCCGAGGATCCCAGGCACGTCCGGGCACTGGCCGAGTCCGAAACGCCCTTGCCGCCGATCGTGGTGCACCGGCCGAGCATGCGGATCGTGGATGGCATGCACCGCGTCAAGGCCGCACGGCTGCTGGGCAGGGAAACGATCGAAGCGCGGTTTGTCGAGGGAACCGACGAGGATGTGTTTCTGCTTGCCGTACGGCTCAATGTGGCGCATGGGCTGCCACTTTCGCTGTACGACAGGCGTGCCGCGGCGGCGCGGATCCTGATCTCGCATCCGCAGTGGTCGGACCGGGCGATCGCGGCGGCGACCGGGCTTGCCGCCAAGACAGTCTCCGGCATCCGGCGGGACTCCGCCGCGGACGTCACGTCGTTGCGTGTCCGGATCGGCCGGGACGGCAAACGCCGTCCGCTCAGCAGCGTCGAAGGTCGCAAGGCCGCGGGTGAACTGGTCAAAGCCAATCCGCGAACACCGTTGCGGCAGATCGCCAAACAGGCGGGCATTTCGCTGGGAACGGCGGCGGATGTCCGTGACCGGGTGTTGCGTGGCGAGGATCCCGTGCCGCAGTCGGCGAAAGACCGCGGCGGGGAACCGACCGAGCTGATCCCGCAACGGGTGATCACGATGGTGATGGAGGTCCTGCTGGTCGATCCATCACTGCGCTACACCGACTCCGGCCGGGCGTTGCTGCGATGGTTGGGCAGCCACGTGATCGGCGGCGAGGAGTGGCAGGCATTGGTGGCCGAGACACAAGAGCATGGTGTGAGCTCAGTGGCGGATATCGCGCGCAAGTGCAGTGATTCGTGGCGAGAATTCGCCGAGCGGGTGGAAGGGCAGCATCGGGCTCCTGCGTGATGGGGTGGCGGCGGGGAACAACCCGCCGCCCTCACACTCAAGCCAGGACCTTCTCCTCGCTGCGTGCGTGCCACCGAATCTGCGCCACGCACGCGGTGACGAGCAACGCGGACAACGCCACGGCTGCCATACCCCACACCAAAGTGGTGGCGTCGGTGATGAAGCCGATCACGGGCGGCCCAGCAAGCAAACCCGTCGTTCCCATGGTCGCCACGAGAGTGAGCGCGTTCGGGCCTTCCTTGGCCGCGGCCACATAAAGGCACGGTGTCACCGCCGCCATACCCAGGCCGACGCACGCAAACCCGATCAACGCCGGCACCAGACCACCGAGCAGCAAAGCGACGGCCAAACCGGCCGCTGCCAGCGTCGCTCCCATGATCACAATGCGCCGGTCGCCCCACCGCGCACGCCAGCCGTCGGCGAACAGCCTGGCGAGCACCATCATGGCCGACACCACGGCGATACCCATCGGCGCCAGTTCCGCTGGGGCGGCCGCGACCTCCTTGAGATACAACGCCGACCAGTCGTTCATGGCGCCCTCGGTGATCGTGCCGAACACCATGGCCAGCCCCAACCACGCGGTCACCCGCGACGGCAACGTCAGCTTGCCGCGCTTCTTCTCCTCGGCGGGCAGGTCCTCCAGGAGCAACCTCGGCCACGCGAACACGGCCAACGCCAGCAGGATCACGGCGGCGACACCGAAATGCACGGAAAGCGACTCGGTCGCGGTGGTGATCGCCGAGGCCAGCAGCGCGGCGACGAACGTGCCACCGCTGAACACGGCGTGCAGCTTCGCCATCGTGTTGCGCTCGAATTTCACCTCGAGCGCAGCGCCTTGCGCGTTCATCGCCACGTTGAGGCACGCCACGAGCACACCGTCGGCGAGCATGACCACCAGGGCGACCGGATAGTTCGGCGCCGCTGCGATTCCCGCCAGGACCACGATGAGTCCCACGCATGAAATGCTTGCCAGCCGTCGTGATCCCAGTCGTTTCATCAGGATTGACACCAGCGGGAACGCCGCCGCCGCGCCCACTCCCGTTGCCAGCAACAGGACACCGACCTCAGCCGGTGTGAGCTCGAGCGATGTCTTGATCAACGGGATCCGCGCGGCCCAGGTCGCGTACTGGAAGCCGAGGGAACAGAACAGTGCCGCGATGGCCAACTGGGCACGGCGGAACTCGTTGCGCATAGATGCCTTCCTAGGTGGCCATGGACATGTAGACGGCTTTCTCGCCGTAGCTGGCGGGTGGCGCGATGTCCGGGTTTGGCTGGAAACCGTTGGCGGACCAGAACGTTGCACTGCCCGCAACAGCTACCAACGAGATCCGGTCGTAGTCCCGGGACCGGGCCGTCGCGATGAGATGCTCCAGCAGGCGCCTCGCCAGGCCGCTGCCCCGGAAGGCAGCGGCGATGGCGAGATCGTGCAGGTGCAGGTTGCGGGACGTGCAACCGGCGCCTTCCGGCTCGGTCAGATCCGGGTACTGCCCCTCCGGATAGGGCATCGCCAGCACGTAGCCAGCGATCTGGTGACCTGCCGTGAGAACGAAGCACGTCTCCGGTGACGCGCTCGCCCGTGATTCCAGTACTTCCCGGCCTTCGGACAGACCTTTTGGTCCGTACACACGGTGTTCCAGCTCAGCGATACCGGTCCAATCGTCCGTCATGATGGGCCGGATGCATATCGTTTCAACAAGCATCGAGGTGTGCCATTTGCTCACTGGGCAACAACGAGACCGGCAGCGGCGCGAACCCGTTGAACCCTTGCGTGGTGTAGCTCGTCGAGTACGCGCCACACGACAGGATCCACACTGGATCGCCCGACGCGACCGCGACCGGAACCTGCACGAGGTTGTGTTCGTGCCCGAAGGTGTCGTCGCTGTCGCACGTCGGGCCCGCCACGACAGCCGGAACGTACTCGCCGTCCGGGTGCGTCGGGAACACCAACCGGTACTGCAGCTGATCGATCTCGTAGAGCCCGTTGAACTTGCCGCAGCTCAGATACAGCCAGTGCTCACGGTCACCGGTCAGCTGCCGCCGTGACGACAGCCGCGAGACGTGCGCCCGGATCGCACCATGGTCGGCGACGAGGTGACGTCCTGGCTCCATGATGAAATCCAACGCAATGCCCGCCACCTCGCGCAGCCTGCACATCCCGGTACGGATGGTCGCGAGGATCTCGTCCATCGGCGGGTTGAGCGCGTGGCCCGCCCGGTCGCGGTAGCCCATCGCAGGCAGACCGCCGCCCAGATTGATGTGATCAATCCGAATGCCCGCGCGGGACAACGCGATCAGCACTCCGGTCAGCCGGTTGAAGGCGTCCTGCCACGCCGCGGCCGTCATCTGCTGTGAGCCGACGTGCACCGAAAGTCCCGACGGCGTCAGCCCTTTCGCCTTGGCCGCCGCCAGCACGCGGACCGCGTCCGCGCCAGAGCAGCCCGCCTTGCGGCTCAGGCCCCACACAGCTCCGGCGCCCGTGGTCGCCAGCCGGCAGAACACGCGGGATCCCGGTGCGTAGGCCGCGATCGCCGTGACGTCCGCGATGCTGTCGGTGGCGAAGTCGCGGATGCCCAGCTGGTACGCGTCGACGATGTTCCGGTCGGATTTGACGGTGTTGCCGTAGTGCACCAGTTCGGCGGGCACACCGGTGCCCAATGCCTGGATGATCTCGTTGGGACTCGCCGCGTCGAACCCGGCGCCCCGGCGGGCCAGGCTCGCCAGCACCTCGTCCACCGGGCAGGCTTTCATCGCGAACCGGATGGCGATCCCGGGCAACTCGCTGACCAGCGAGTCGTAGGCGCGCTCGATTCCGGCGAGGTCGAAAACGATCTGGTCTTCCGACGCGGCCGCAAGCGCGGTCCGCATCCTGGTGTTGACAGGCGAATTCATCGGTCCGCTTCTGCTATCGCCACGCCTGGGCAAGGTCGGTGGACTTGCTCGCCCGCACCAACGGCTGCCACACGTCGGTCAGCAGAGCGAAGTCCTCGATGTCCTGCTGCGCGTCGGCGAGCAGCCGGTCCCGCTGGGGTACAAGGGTTTCGGCGAAGGCGGCGTAACGCCCGCCGAGCTTGCGGTAGGCACGCTCGAGGTTGTCGAGCCGTGCGGTGTTCTCGTCTTTGGCCAGTGAGGTGCTTTGCCTGGCCAGATCGGCGACCATCGACGCGTTGACGTCGTGCCGCTCGTCGAGCAGCGACTTGCCTGCCTCGGCCATCCGCTGGTAGATGAAGTGGAAGTACAGCATCGAGAGGAAGAACTTCGTCAGCCGCAGCTGGTAGGCCGCGAACCCGGCGTCGGTTTTGCGTTCACCGGTGTGGAAGTTCACGATGTGCCGGTTGTGCAGCACACCCGGCAGGCGCGAATCGTGGATCAGGTGGAAGTGGAAGTAGTCGCTGCCAATGGTTTCGGTGGCCGGCGGCAACGGAACCTGTTCGTGCACCCGGTGGAAGCCGATGTTGCTCATGTCGATGCGCATCGGATCGACGATCGTGAGCACGGAGTGGTCTTCGGTGAACGGTGTGGTGCCCGCTCCGGTGAAGGATTCCTCGACCAGTTCGCGCTTCTCGGCTTCCGTCGCGCCGCCGTGTGCCCACAGGCTGACGATGTCGTGGTACACGTCCGGGTGCCGGTCGCGGACCTCGGCGATGTCGACCGACATGTCGCCGATGAACGAGGCACCGACCAGGACGACCGGCTTGTCTTCGTGCTCCGGGTCGAGCGACACCTCGGACACGCCGGCTTTGGCGTCCGCAGCGCGCTTGCCGATCGACGTGAGTTCGTGGTGGATCGGGAAGACCTTCTCGCCGTCGACGACCTGGTAGTCCAAGTCAGAGTCCCTGCGGTGCACGGAATCGCAGCCGAGCGCACCGGCGATCAGGAACGCCCGGTTGGTGCAGGCGCCGTAGGAAACCGCGGCGGGGAGCATGAGATCGAGCACCAGGTCAGGCTTGGCCAGGTCGGCCAGCTCGATGGCCTGCTGCAGGAAGACCCGCTGCTGCGCCTCATCCAGGTGCAGCGGCACGACACGCGACGTCCGGGGGAGTGCTGTGAGAACCTCGGCGTGCTCGGCGAAGTGCTGCTCGCTGGCGGAATCCAGGACCAGCAGGAACACCTCGACGTCGAAGTGCTTCGCCGCGTACGCGGCCTCCTCGGCCACCTGCGCCAGCGTGGCCGAGCAAGCCCGGTTCGTCGGCAGCGTCAGGCAGATCCGGCGCATGCCGCGTCTCCGATCGCCGCACCGGCCTTGTCCTGCCACGAGTCGAGGCCCAGCAGCCTGCGGCCGAGACCGGTCAGCTCGGCCGCCGGATAGCGCAGCGACTCGTGCCTGATCGGGTCACCGACCAAGGTCTTGTTCCACTCCGGCGTGCTGAGCGTGCGCCACGAGTTGACCCGGGACTGCACGAGTGCCTCGTGGGATTCCAGCGCGGGCATCATCGACAGGTACTGAACCGACCGGACGCCGTCGCGTGACAGGTTCGGCGCTACCCCATGCGCGACCATGCCGTTCCAGATCAGCAGGTCACCGGCTTTGAGCTGCGGCCGGATGACCGGGAACTCGGTGCGGTCGATGGCAGGCCGGATCGGGTCGCGGTCGGCGGGCTGCGCGACCTTCCAGCTGTCGAACTGCCGGAACAGCTCGGGACAGCACTGGAAGCCGCCCTCGTCCGGCGTCGTGTCGGTCAGTGCGATGATGCCCTGGACCCGTTGCGGCAGAACGCTGAGCGTGCTGTCGACGTCCCAGTGCAGGTCGATGTCGAACCCTTTTTCGGTTGCCGGGATGAGTGCCCGGTCGCGGTTCTTGACGTTCGGCGGGTTGAGGTTGAGCCGGTCCAGCGTGACCCACAGCTCCTCGCAGTCCCACACGTCGACGAACGCGTCGTACACCCGTTGCGCCTGGCGGCTGTCCCAGATCAGCTGGTGCTGGTACGCCTCCACGAACCCGTAGATGTAGAGATCCCGCTCCAGGTCATCGCGGAACTCGCGCTCCGGGTACCAGGTCTCGGGCCGATCGGGGTCAAGCCCCTGGAACTCCCACGCGAAGTCCAGCAGCTGCTTGGCATGCGGGATGGCCTGTTCGACAACGACGTAGCCGTAGGTCTGCCACTGCGCGAAGTCCTCTTCGGACAGCACACGCAACGGCCTGGTCTTTTGCAGATCACGCAACGGCGTTCTGGCGAGATATGTGTCGGCATCCGAGCTGAAATACGGGATATCCGACGCGGCGCGGTAAAGATAGCTGTCATGGTGTGACATGTCATCGTTTCCAAGCATGGTGAATCGCCGGCACGTCAGACAGATTGGCGGCTGGCGGCGGACAGCGTTGGACCTCATTGCGAGGCTACTGCTTTCGGTATTTCGCCAACGAGTGGCGATGCGAACCATCGTACTTGTGCCGCTGGCCGCGTCAAGATCAACCGTCTGTAGTCGTACAACCGCCTAAGTTCCGCAGTTATACATCGACATATTCCGCCTATACACGAAGTCCGGATTCCCTGCCTTTTCGGGCCTTTCTGTTCAACTGTGTTATCCGCAGCTGAACGACTATTCCCGATTTGCCAGACCGACCTCGTGGCGCGTGGTGGCGGCGATCATGGGACCCTGGCCGTCGTGGGCGTACGGTTCGAGATCCTCGGTCCGGTCAGGATCTGGGTGGACGGCGCCGAGGCGGACGTCGGCCCGCCGACGCAAGTGTCACTGTTGAGCCTGCTGCTGATCCGGGCTGGGCAGCCGGTGACCATGACTGAGATCGTGGACGCGCTGTGGGATGACGATCCGCCTCGAACGGCGGTCAACATCGTGCACCGCTCAGTGGGTGCGTTGCGGCGGTTGACCGATCCAAGTCTGCCTGCCAGGGCGACAGGACGGTTGCTGTTGCCGAGTTCCAGTGGATATCGGCTGGTGGTCACCGCCGATACGCTTGATCTGCTGCGCTTTCGCCAGTTGCGGGCGGCGGAGGCGTTCACGGAGGCGCTCGCGTTGTGGCGTGGGCCAGTCGCCGAACGCGTCGCCCCGAATGTGCGCAGCCGCCCGGAGTTCGAGGCGGTGACGCACGAATACCTTGCTGTGCTTGGCGAAGCGGTCGACGCCGGGGCGGCGACAGAGGTTCTGCCAATGCTCCGGCAGGCGGCACAAGAACATCCGCTGGACGAGCCGCTGCAGGCCAAGCTGATCGCGGCGTTGGTCGCGACCGGAAAACACCAGGAAGCCCGCAGTGTCTACGAGGCCGTGCGCGATCGCCTGGCTGATTCGGTGGGTGTGGATCCCGGGCCGGAACTGCGTCGCGCGCTCAGGCAACCTCGTGTCGTCCCGTCACAGTTGCCTGCCGATCTGCCTGAGTTCAGCGGGCGCGAAGAAGAAATCGCCAATGCGATGGCTCTGCTCAAGGTGCGCGCGCCCGCCACGACATGTCTGGCCATTTCGGGAATGGCCGGGGTCGGCAAGACTACCCTGGCCGTCCATTTCGCACACAAGATAGCCGAACGCTTTCCAGACGGCCTGCTCTACGTACATATGCGGGGTTACGGAGCCGATGTACTGAGCAGCGGTGAGGCGCTCGGGATCTTGCTTGAGGCAATAGGCGTCCCGTCGCAGCGCGTGCCGGATGGCCTTGACGGCCGGACAGCGTTGTATCGCAGCATGCTCGCCGGTAAAAGGGTTCTTGTTGTCGTTGATGATGCCCGCGGCGCTGAACACGCGCGGCCGCTGCTGCCCGGAACCGCGGACGCGATGGTGATTGTGACGAGCCGCGACCGGCTCGTGGGCTTGGTCGCCAGAAACGGCGCGCATCCGATTGTCCTTGGGCTGCCCACGTCGGACGAGGCCCTGGATCTGTTGGCACGCCTCATCGGCGCCTCGGGTGTCACCGCCGAACCCGAGGCGGCACGGGAGATCGTCCTCCACTGTGGACGCCTTCCGCTGGCGCTCGGTGTCGTGGCGGCGCGCGTGACGGCGTGGCCCAGTTTGCGGCTCACTGACATCGCTTCACAGCTACGCACAGACCGCCTGGCCGCACTCGACAGCGACGAAGCCGACGTGCGGACGGTGTTCTCGTGGTCGTACCACGCGGTCAGCCCGGACGCTGCCCGGATGTACCGGCTGCTCTCGGTGCATCCGGGCGGATACATCAGCGGCGCGGCCGCCGCCAGCCTCGCGGGTCTCCCGCTGAACCGGGCCAACGCCGTACTCGCGGAACTGTCACGGGCGCACCTGGTCAACGAGCGACTCCCGGACCGGTACCTCTTCCACGACCTGGTCCGCGCACACGCGGCCGAACTGGTGTCCGAGGAGGAAGCAGGGGAGGCGGAAGCCCGTTTGGTCTGTCACTACTTGCATTCCGCGCGTGCCGCGTCCACGCTTCTCTACGCCTACTGGTACAGGAGCTACTCAGGCCCGGAAATGCCCCATGAAGGCGTGACGGTGATGAAGTTCGCCGACAACCAGCAAGCCGAAGCGTGGCTGAGGAGCGAGCTGTCGGCGTTGCTGGCCGTGGCAGGACAAACGCGTGGGAGGTTGGCCGCGGCGATCGAGATTTTCCTCGACCGGCAAGGGCGCTGGCACGACCAAGTCACTCTGCAACGTGACGCGTTGGCCTCCGCGGACGATGCCCGGGGACGTGCGCGTGCCCACCGGGCGCTGGGTTTTGCCTTGGGGCGCCTGGACGACTTCGACGCCGCCGACTCCCACCTGGCCGAGGCGTTCATCCTGTTCGACTCGCTCAATGACCTGGACGGTGTCGCGATCACCAACCGCTATCAGGCTTTCCTCGCCAACCGGCGAACAAGGTACGACCAAGCATTGGAGTTCTACGAACACGCTCTCGAATGCTACGTGGCCACCAGTGACGGACGCGGCCAGGCGACTGTCCACAATGAAGTCGGATGGACCCACATCCTCGCAGGCGACTACACCAAAGCCCTCAGTGAGTGCGAACTTGCCGTGTCGATGCAGGAAAGGCTCGGCAACGCCAACGGCGAAGCGTCCGCTTCGGACAGTGTGGGATACGCATACCACCACCTCGGCCAGGACGTCGAAGCGATCCGGTGGTACGAACGGGCACTGCGGATCTACCGCCGGATCAACGACGTCTTCCTGGAAGCCGACACGCTTCGCCACATCGGCGAGGCGCACCAAGCACTAGGCAACGAGCACGAGGCCAAAACCGTGCTGCGTCAGGCGTTGGAGATCCTGGAGGAACTCGGCCACCCGGACGCTGAACAGGTCCGCGCCCAACTCAGCTGACCTGGTGCTGACGGCCTTTCGCGAGCGTGAACACGGACGGGCCACCCGCGAAGCACCAAATGGCGATGACCGGATCGCAGATGGCACAACCCAGGCTGGAGTCGTGTGCGAACGGGACGATCGGTGCACCTTTGATGTGGTGCACGATGTCCCATCCGGTGTGCAACAGCCATGCGATGCCGATCCACGTCCAGGAGTCGAGGCCACGGAAAGCGCAGTACGTGGCGACGGACACGAAGGCGAACTCCCATGGCCCCATCGCGCCTGCGCTGAGGTACGCCGCGCCGGCCCCGGCGACGAAGATGGCGTTGAACCGGCGCCGGTGTGCGTCGGGTATCAGCGAACTCAACGTGACAAAGGCGAGGCCGATGAGGATGGGGGCGACGACGGTCATGCCGGTAACCCTAGAAAGGCCACTCAGGACGCAACATCCCGTTTCTCGCCAGATGCCAACGGAATCCCGCCAGGCCTACTGCGGCGCGACGTAACGGGCGTTGCGGTCGACGCTCTGGTAGATGTCCGCGGCTATCGGCTGGCGCAGCTCCTCGGCGAGATGCCCGAGAAGCCCGGCAGTACGGGCGAGCAACGCGAAGCCCCGGAGCAGTTCCACCGGCAAGCCGAGATCAGCCAGCGCGGCACCGCATACCCCGGCACCGTTCAAGGGCAGCGCCCGGCCGAGAACCTCCGGTGCGACCCGGCCGACAGCCTCGAACAAAGCCAAGTGCGGCCCGTAAACGGACTCCTCCCGGGCAATCCGGATGATCACCGGTGTCCGGGGATCCTGCTGCTTGTGCACGGGATGCCCAAGCCCGGGCACGAACTTCCCGGAACGCGAGGCGATGGCCACACGAGCCAACTCGTCCCACTCGTCTTGCGTTGTCGGCGTTGGGTTTGCGCGAAGCACCTCGGCAAGGAACCGGCCGGTGTCCTCGGTGACGCCCAGAAACCGCGACCCGCCGCCGAGCAGGCCCGCGGCCAACGCGCCCTGGATCGACTCCGGCGCGGACAGCAGCGTCATCCGGGCCGCGATCGCGGTCGGCGTGAAGCCGTGGTCGGCCAACGCCACCAGGACCGCCTCGAACAGCCTGGCCTCGCCCGCGTTCGGCCGTCGCTGGGTCACCAGCCAGAACGCCAGCTCACCGAAACCCACCTTGCCCATCAGGTCCTCGGTCAGGTTCTGGCCGAGGAGGCTGATCGTGGTCGCATCCGACGTGCCGATCGAGGTGGGGTAGGTCATCTGGTCTCCTTGAGCCATGCGCGGATCTCCGAACCGTGTTCGTCCAGACCGGGTGGGGGCAGGTCATGGCGAGTCCTGGTGGCACTGAACGTAATCGGATTGCGGATCATCGGCAGCTCGTCGACGGTGACCACCGGATCAAGCCCGAGCTCGTCGGCCAATGCCACGCCACCGTCGACGTGGTTGATCGGGCCACATGGGACACCCGCGGCGGTCAGGCGCTTGAACCACTCGTCGGCCGGGCGCTCGCGGAGTTTCGAGACCAGCAATGGCCGCAACGCGGCCCTGTTGTGCGTACGGGCTTCGTTGGAGGCGAACCGTGGATCGTCCAGCAGCTCCACCAAACCCAGCTCGTGGCACAGTTTCCGGAACTGGCCGTCGTTCCCGGCGATCACGATCAGGTCCTTGTCCGCAGTCGGCAAGGGCTCGTAGGGAAACAGGCTGGGATGGGCGTTCCCCATGCGATGCGGCACGACCCCGCCGGACACGTAGGCGGATGTGTGGTTCACGAGGGCGGACAGCGCCGACGACAACAGGTTGACCTCGACGTGCTGTCCCGCGCCCGTGGCGTTGCGGTGGTTGAGGGCCGCCAGGATGCCGATGGTCGCGTGCATTCCGGTCATCACGTCGAACACGGATATCCCGGCCCGATACGGCGGCCCGTCCGCGTCGCCGGTCAGGCTCATCAGACCTGAGGCTGCCTGAACGAGCAGGTCATAGCCGGGCAGGGAAGCACCGGCGCCGCTGCCGAAACCGCTGATCGACGCGTAGATCAGGGCCGGGTTGTGCTCGCTGACGGTCTCGTAGTCCAGGCCGAACCGGGCCAGCCCGCCGGGCTTGAAGTTCTCGATCATGATGTCGGCGCGGGCGGCGAGCTCCTTGGCCAGGCGGAGGTCCTCGTCGTCGCCGAAGTCCAGGGCGATCGAGCGCTTGTTCCGGTTGATCCCGAGGTAGTACGTGGACACGCCGTCGCGGGCAGGCGGCACCCAGGTCCGGGTGTCGTCCCCGCCGGGCGACTCCACCTTGACCACCTCGGCGCCGAGGTCGGCCAGCAGCATCGTGGCGTACGGGCCTGCCAGGATCCGGGAGAAGTCCGCGATCAGCAGTCCGTCGAGCGGGCCATGGCGCATCTCTTCCTCCTCGGACATGTGTCCGTCTATCGTACAGCTAGGTCAGGATAACTCGGCCTTGCCTCAGATGCTGCCGAGGAACAGAATGTTCGCGTGCCGGACCACTGTCCGAAACGAGGAGACCGATGGCTTTCGTCAACGAGGACAACATCACTGATCTCGCGGTCCAGCGTTGGGCCACGGCACACGAGCCACGGACGGCCGAGCTGATCACCGCCCTCGTGCGGCACCTGCACGACTTCGCCCGCGAGGTGCGGCTCACCGAGCGGGAGTGGGCGGCGGCGATGAACTGGCTGGCCGCGACCGGCCGGATCACCGACGACAAACGGCAGGAGTTCATCCTGGCGTCCGATGTGCTCGGGTTGAGCACGCTGGTAGTCCAGCTGAACAACCGGTTCGGCGAGAAGGCGACGCCTGCCACCGTGCTCGGACCGTTCCACATCGACGGGTCCCCGCCCGCGCAGTTCGGGCACGACATGTCCGACGGAATCGCCGGGACTCCGTTGTTCATCACCGGCACGGTGACCGACACCGGCGGAAACCCGTTGCCAGGGGCCGTGTTGGACGTCTGGCAGGCAGACGCGGACGGCGCGTACGAGGCCCAGTTGCCCGACATCGATGAGGCCCGGCTGCGCGCGAAGTACCGCACCAGACAGGACGGCAGCTACTGCGTCCGCACGATCGCACCGCGCGGCTACGCGATCCCGATGGACGGCCCGGTCGGCGCGCTGATCAGCCAGACCGACATCAGCCACTTCCGGCCCGCGCACGTCCATTTCCTGATCGACGAACCCGGGCACCGCAAGCTGATCACGCACCTGTTCCAGGAAGGCTCCGAATACCTGGACACGGACGTCGTCTTCGGCACCAAGGACGCGCTGGTGATCCCGTTCGCCGAGAAACCGGCCGGGCCGGCACCCGACGGGCGGGACCTGGACCGGCCGTATCTGCACGCGACCTTCGACTTCGTGCTCGAGCCGGCACCATGAACCTCGCACTGTTGCTGCTGCGCCTGCTGCTGGCCGGCCTGCTGGTCGGGCACAGCATGCAGAAACTGCGTGGCTGGTTCGGCGGCCTCGGCCCGAGAGGACACGGGCAGATCTTCGAGGAGTGGGGCTTCGTACCGGGCGTGCGCATGGCTGTGCTCGCTGGGACGATGGAACTGCTTGGGGCGGCGTCGATCGCGGCGGGCTTCCTGACACCCGGCGGGTCCGCGGTCGTGATCGGCACGATGGCGGTCGCCGCGGCCGCCACTGTCCACAACGGATTCTGGGCGAACAAGGGCGGCTGCGAGGTGCCGTTCGTCTACGGCGCGCTGGCCGCGGTGATCGGGTTCAGCGGCCCGGGGGAGTGGTCGCTGGATCACGCTCTGGGCCTGTCGTGGAACTTCTGGTGGGGCTTGGCGGCGCTCGTGGTCGGGCTTGTCGCCGCGGTGCCCCCGATCGTCTTGCGTTTGCGAGTACTCACATCGAGGTGACTGAGATGCAACCTGGCAGACCGATCCTGTTCCGCAACGGCACAGTCCTGTCCATGGACCCCGCGATCGGCGTCATCGAAGGCGGCGACGTGCTGGTCCGGGGACAGCAGATCGAACGGGTCGGACGCGACCTGCCCGCGCCGGACGACGCCGAGATCATCGACGCCAGCGGTGGGATCCTGATGCCCGGCATGATCGACACCCACCGGCACATGTGGCAGACGGCCATGCGCGGGTTCGGCGCGGACTGGACCCTGACGCAGTACTTCGTGTTCTACTACCTCAACTGGGGCAAGATCTTCCGCCCCGAGGACATCTACGCGGGCAACCTGCTGTCGGCGATCGAATCGCTGGACGCGGGCGTCACCACGACCGTCGACTGGTCACACGGCCTGCGCACGCCGGAACACGGCGACGCCGCGGTCGAAGCCTTCCGCGCAGTCCCGGGAAGATTCGTGCTCGCGTACGGCAATCTGCTCGGCGCACCATGGGAATGGTCGAACTCACCGGAGTTTCGCTCCTTTGTGGACCGTAACTCCTGGGACGACATGCTCGGCCTGCAGATGGCCTTCGACGTCACGGGTGACGCGGCTTTCCCGGAGAAGGGCGCCTTCGAGGCCGCACGCGAGCTCGACCTGCGGGTCACCACGCACGCCGGGGTCTGGGGCGCGACCACCGACGACAGCATCGCGCTGATGTGGGACAACGGTTTCATGACCCCGAAGGTCACCTACGTACACGCGAGCACGCTCAGCCCGGACTCGTACCACCGGATCGCGGCGTCCGGCGGCTCGGTGTCCATCGCGACGGAAAGCGAACAGAGCGCGGGCCAGGGTTACCCGACCAGCTGGCAACTGCGGAAGTACGGCATTCCGGCGTCGCTGTCGATGGACACGAGCGTGTGGTGGAGCGGCGACCTGTTCTCGGCGATGCGTGCGACGCTGTCGGCCGACCGGTCCCGTGAACACCTCGAAGCACAGAACGCGGGCGAAACCGTGGTGCACAACAGCCTTCGCGCCGAACAGGTCGTCGAGTGGGCGACCATGGGCGGCGCGCGCACGCTCGGCCTCGAGGACGTCATCGGCTCACTCACGCCCGGCAAGAAGGCCGACGTCGTGCTGATCAAGAACGATCGTTCGCCGGTGATGTTCCCGATCCTGCACCCGTACGGTCACGTCGTCTTCCAGGCCGGCCGTGGTGACGTGCACACCGTGCTGGTGAACGGGAAAGTCGTGAAGCACCAGCACGAACTGGTCGGGATCGACCTGGCCAAGGCACGCAGCGCGGTCACCGCCACCGTCGAGTTCGCCCGGCGCGAGATGGGCGGGCAGGAGTGGAACGCGTGCATGAACCCGGAGATCCCGGCCACGGATGTGATTGCCAACCCGTACACCTACACCGACTACAAGGGACAGGGCGTTGCCGTGCGCAGCGACTCCTGATGGGTACCCTGACCATCCGTAAGCAGCGGCGTGAGGAGAGCGGATGCGACGGGACGCGAGCCCGGACTTCATCGAGGCCCTCGCGCGGGGCCTCGATGTGGTCCGTGGGTTCGAACCGGGCAAGCCGACCATGACGCTCAGCGAGGTCGCGGCCAAGGCGGACCTGGCCAGGCCGACCGCCCGGCGCATCCTGATCACCCTCGAGGCCTTGGGGTACGTCCGCAGCGACGAGACCGGGTTCTCCCTGACCCCGCGTGTCCTCGAACTGGGTATGGCGTACATCGGCTCACGCACGCTGTGGGAGCTGGCCGAGCCGCATCTGCGTGATCTCGTCGCGCGGACCAACGAGTCGTGCTCAATCGCGCAACTCGACGGCTCGGACATCGTCTACGTCGCCCGCGTCGCGGTGCCGAAACTGGTGACGTTGTCAGTGAACATCGGCACGCGTTTCCCCGCGGTCCAGACCTCGCTGGGCAAGGTCCTGCTCGCCGCGCTCAACGCCGAGGAGCTCTCCGAACTGCTCGCGGCCCCCAGCCGGTCGGGCATCGTTCCACGCTGGATACCGGAACGGGACGAACTGGACGAGGTCCTCCGGGATGTCCGAGCCAAGGGCTGGGCCGCGACGGACCAGGAGCTGGCCCTGGGCATCCGTTCGGTGGCCGCGCCGATCCGCAATGGCGAGGGCCGTACGGTCGCGGCCGTGAACGTCAACGCGCACGCCGCCGAGACGTCGATTGAGCACCTGATCGAGCACCATCTGCCGCCGCTGCTGCGCACCGCGGGTGCCATCAGCGCGGACTGGGCCGCGTGGGAGGCCCGGCCGATCGCCGTCCGCGCGTGAGCTCGGCCGGAACAACACTGGCCACGGCTGTGTTGTGCTGGTGGGGTCCGAGTAGAAGGAGATCGCGTTGGCGACCATGGAACTGACCGAGGAGAACTTCAACGAGGTCGTGAGTGCGCCGGGAACGGTGCTCGTCGACTTCTGGGCGTCGTGGTGTGGCCCGTGCCGCATGTTCGCCCCGGTGTACGAGCAGGCGTCCGAGACGCACGAGGACATCACGTTCGGCACGGTCGACACCGAGGCCCAGGTCGCGCTGGCCCAGGCGTTCGGGATCTCGTCGATCCCGACTTTGATGGCCGTCCGCGACGGCGTGGTGGTCTACGCGCAGCCGGGTGCGTTGCCCGCACCCGCCCTCGAAGAGCTGATCGGCAAGGTCAAGGAGCTGGACATGGACGAGGTCCGGGCCTCGATCGCCCAGCAGGAGCAGGCGTGACCGGTCTAGGTTGACAGGTGTGATCGACGCACTGACCGCGCTTGCCGACGGAAACCATGACCTGGCCAGAGAAGTGCTCACGCGGCCATCGCCTGAGCATCCGAAGTTGCGGGACGCGCTCGCCAAGTACCTCGACGGCGAGGCGTCCCGTTCGGTTTATGACCAGCCTGCCGCCTTCGAGGCGTTCATCAACCTCGGCGACAACGTCCCGCTGTACAAGGCGACCAGTGCCGCTTTGGCGGCGCAGTACCGCAAGCACGAGGTCAGCAGCCTGCTCGATATCGGCTGCGGCGACGGGATGGCCCTCGTCCCAGCGCTGGCAGAGACGGCAGTCCCGCAGGTCACCCTGGTGGAGCCGTCGCAGGCATTGCTCAAAGCCGCAGTCGCCAAGCTGAACCGGCCCGTCACCCAGGTACCCACCACACTGGGCGAATTCGTCGACGGCCTCGACGCGCACTTCGATCTCGCCGAATCGACCTTCGCGATGCACACCATGCCGCACGAGGAACGCTCGGCGGTTCTGACCGCGCTTCGACCACATGTCCGCCGGATCGCGATCGTCGAGTTCGACGTGCCCGAGCACGAAGGAGTCGACTGGCTGAGGTTTCTCGCCGACACCTACGAACGCGGAGTGTCCCAATTCGACCGTGACCTCGTCTCGCAGGGCTTCCTGATGCCGGTCCTCGTCGGACAACTCGTGCCTGGCGCGGTCCGCAGCACGTGGGAGCAGTCGGCGAAGGCATGGGTGGACCAGTTCACCGCCTGCGGGTACCAGGATGTGCGCGCCGAACCGTTGTCGGAGTACTGGTGGTCGCCCGCGTTCCTGCTGACGGCTTCCGGTTGAGCGTCACGGTTTAGGCAGGCGCAAGGCTGCGGCCCGAGCGAGCGCGGTCACGTCGCACAGAGTTCTCAGAAGCCTGTCGACCTCACATTCTTCTTCTGCCGGATCGAGAAACATCCCGCCGTGGTCGTCAGTAAGGCGTGACTAGGTCTTCGGGCACCAGCGTCACCGTGTACGGCTCGGTGAGGTGGATCGGATCCGTGCCGCGCGCTTCGGCGGCCAGCGTGTAACCGCCGTTGCGCAGGGCATAGCACGAGATGCTGGGCTCGCGGGGGTCGATCAGCCAGTAGTACGGGCAGCCCGCTGTGGCCAGCCGGGCCGGTTTGAGGAAGCGGTCGATGTGCTCGCTCGACGGCGACATCACCTCGACCACCAGTTCCGGGGCGCCGATCAGGGCACGTTCGGTGAACGCTTCTCGTCGGCCGACCACGACGTCCGGGATCAGCACAGTGTCGTCGGTGATCCACACGTCCACGGGTGCGGGCAACGCCTCGCAGCCCGCTGGGCACACTTTCGCCAACGCCGCCAACACGCGAGCGACCGCTCGCTGGTGCAACGGACGCGGTGACGGGCTCATGATCAGAGTTCCGTCGACTAGTTCGTAGCGATGACGTTCATCGGTGATCGACTCCAGATCCCGGCGGGTGAGGGGGTCATCGTGGGAGAACGCCGGTAGTGCCTCCATGCTGCCCTCACGGTGTCGGGAAACGGGAGCGGTCGGGGTCAGCCTAGACATTCACGCGGTGTATCGCGAATGGTGCCCGTTCACCGATTCGACCCGGCCGGCCGATTTCCCCGAGTCTTCCGACTGTGCCGCGTTCACCCCATGAAATCGCCGGACGCCCTGGTGACACTGGTGGCGTAATCATGCCACCGCGCTAGGCCGTCCGGGCGAATTGGCAGATTTATTCTCGTCGCCATCAAGGGATAACGTAGACGTACACCGGGATTCCATATGTCGTCAGCGTGACCCACGCGGACACCAGCGCCGACCGCGCGAACGTGAACAAAGTATCCGGAGTCAGCAGCCGATCCGACCGGTGAATCGCGTACACGATAGCCGACGGCCGATGCCCGAGCCGGGCCGCTCTTTCCGGCGACCGGTTGGCGACAAGCGTGGTGAAGTCCTGCCACGCTCGCGGGTCGGTGAGTGTTTCGGCGGCGACGAGTCCCTGGGCGAACAAATGGCTCAGCGGGGACGAGCCGGTCCGTGAGCTGGTACGTTTGACATGCACCAACTCGTTGCCGGGGCCCAGCAGATCGCATGCCTCGAAACCACGCCGATGGGCTCTGGTGAACACCAGATTCTTGTCCAGCAAAAGAAATCTTGGGTCCGTGCGAGCGACATGCCGGTTGTAGGTGTCCTCATTCGGCATACGGACGTCGTCCCACGCGGGCAGTGCCCAATTCGGAGTGTGGGCGAATGCCCGTTCGGTCACGGTTTGGACATGCCGGATATATTCGTCGCCCAATTCGTACCAGTCGCCGTCGAGCAACACGCAGCGTGTTTCCTCGTGTTCGACCTCGGCGGCGATCCAATGCAGCGCCGGGAGATCACCGCCGACGGTCTGGCCTTGCTCGTCGTAACCGGCGATCCGGCCCGTCCGCAATGCGTCCAACCGTCCGGTGGACAGTGGATCCAACAGCGGCCGGGTGAGGTCGGCGAGCGTCAGATCGGGAGTGTCGATGTCGGTTCCGTTGATCCGGCCACGGAAATGATCGACAGGCGGTCCTTCGTGATACCGCGCCGGATACGCGATTCCCACTTCGCCGTCACCGACGCCGGACAGCAGGTCGAGCACGGCTCGTTCGAGCGCGGCGCGGCGGTCGTCGCGCGACGGGATGCGCCGGACCCACGTCAGCGGTTGCAGGCGCGGATCGATGGTGTTGTCGCGCAGGACTCGGGTGATCTCGGCCAGATCGGCGGCCATGCCCGCGCCGTCACTGCTCAACGGCATCCGGACACCGTCACCGAACTCCAGGCGCAGCCGGAAGTTGTTGCGGTTACGCATCTTGCGCACGTGGGACAGCTCGACCGGCACCTCGGCACGGACGTACCCGGTCAGTTGCCGGACGAGTTCGGCGTGCTCGCGCAGACCGAACGCCCACAGGCCTTGGCCGCCGGGAACCGAACTGCGGTCCACACGGGATTTCGCGCTCAACGCCCACCGGGTGATCTGCCGGATCTCGTCGGGATCGAGCACGCGCACGGCGAACTGCAGCCCGAAGTCACGGTCGATCCGGCTTTCCCGGATCAGCCGCCATCCTTGGCCGAACGTCACGGCGTACACCTCGGTACCGCAGCGGATGAACAGCGCGGCCGACGCGGTTCTGGTCCGGAAGTCGATGTCCACGCTGGTGAGGCTGCGGACCATGCCGCCCCACTCGGCCGGGTCGTCCTCGGGCAGCCCGGCGACCAGCAACGCGGGCAAACCGCCGACGACGACGCGAAGGGTGATGAACTCGTGATCGTCGAGGATGGCGCGGTCCGAGCGCATCGCGTACAGGTCTTCACTCGGGCGCAAGCGGTACAAGCTGACACGTCTGGTGAGATCCACGGCGCTCACCTCTCGAAGCCACCACAAGCATGCGCCGCGCAAGTAACACCTAAGTGGATCAGACGACGAATATCAACCAACGGCAGGTGAAGACTCCGATATCCTCCACTGTGGATAGTCGAACCAGCCGCGATCGGCCGCCTTGGCGCCTGCCTGGAGCCGGCTGCGCGCGCCAAGCCGCGCCATGACCGCGGGGAGGTCTCCCGAAAGCCGATCTTCCACCGTTCGAATGAATGCCGGCAGCGAGCGCGGCGTGCGGGCAGCGGTGGAGCCTGACCGGATAGCAAGATGAACGGCTTGGTGGGCATTCCCGGGCTTCCGCCGGTCACGGTCACATTTGTACGGTCTGTGCCGAAGATCGCGTTCCGACCGGCTCGCCAGCCGCTGCACCGGTTGGTGGAGGAAATCCGGGCTGGTTCTGGCCATGGCGTGACCTGATGGTGGCGCTATCGTCGACGGTGTGACACCGTCCGATGTGGAGCTTGTGCTGAGTGCGCAGCACGGCACCGTCGAGGCTCTGGGCCTCCTGCTCGCCCGGCATGAGGCGGGCATGCGGGCGGTGGCGTTGAGCATCCTCGGCTACGGCCCGGACGTGGACGACGTCATCCAGGACACGGCCTTGGTCGCGTTGGGTCGCATCGGTGATCTACGGGATCCGGCGGCCGTCGGGCCGTGGCTGAAGATGATCGCGCGAAACGAGTGCCGGATGCGTCTGAGGCGCGGCCGGGAGGTTCCGTTCGACGGCGCCGAGCTTCTCGCCACGGGCGCCGAGCCGGACAAGGTGATCGAACAGCACGCGTTGCGGGACTGGATCTGGCACGCGATGGGGGAGTTGTCCCCGAAACTCCGGCTTCCCTTGATGCTCAGGCATTTCACCGCGGTCACGTCCTACGAGCAGATCGCCGTCGCCTGCGAGGTTCCGGTCGGGACCGTGCGCAGCCGGCTCAACCAGGCGAGGTCGAAGCTGGCCGACGCCCTGCGCGGGACGGCCGAGAAGGCGCACGACGACGCGGCGAAACTGACGGCGAAGCGACGCAGGGAAGGGATCGAGATCCTCGAAGCGGCCGAGCAGGGCAGGTTCCCCGAGGTCGTCGCCGGGTGGTCACCGCACATCGAGCTGATCTCCGGATCGGTGCGCGGTGGCGCGGACCTGGCGATCCGCGGCATGGACAGCGATCTCGCCCACGGCGTCCGGCAGCGCATGCGGCACACGGTGGCCAGCAAGGACGTCACCATCTGGGAGATGGACCTGATCAACCCGCCGGACGATCCCTACCACTGCCCGCCGGGCGTCGTCTGGCTGATGACCTTGCACGACGGCAGGCCGCGCACGATCCGGCTGCTCCACCCGCCCGTGACGACAGTCACATCGTAGAAATCGAACTCGGCGGCCACCTTCGCATCTTGTGGGCATGACTACACACACCATTCAGATCGACGGCGTCGTCCAGCGCTACCACGTGCACGGCCAAGGACCGGTGTGCCTGATGCACTCGGGCGGGCCCGGCATCGCGTGGGAGTACCTGCGGATGCCGGAGGTCGAGCAGCACGTGACCGCTGTGTACGTCGAACCGGTCGGCACGCCAGGGGCCGACCAGCTGCCGAAGCACCCGCACGGCTACACGCGGGAGCGGTATGCGAAGTCGATCGACGCCGTACTCGATGACCTCGGCGAGGCCAAGGCGTACATGCTGGGCCACTCGCACGGTGGCTTCGTGGCCCAGCACTACGCGTTGACTCGGCCGTCCCGTCTCAACGGCGTGATCCTGTACGACAGTGCGCCGGTCACCGGCCCCGAACTGTTCGCCGAGGCCCAGAGCAAGTTCGACGAGTTCACCGCAAGGTACAAGGGCAACCCGGGACTGCCGGACGTCGTGAAGGCGTGGGAGGCGCTGCCGACGGCCGACAGCGACGAGACGACGACACAGGTCGTTCGTGCGCTGCTTCCCGTCTACTTCAAGGACTACTGGGCCCACGAGGCCGAGCTAGCCCCGGTGCGCGCCGGCGTCCGCGGCAACCACATCTCCGGTTTGGACGACAACCTGGAACCCGAGGTGATCGACGACCGGGACACGCTCGGCCTGCTTTCGGTGCCCGCCTTGGTGATCGTCGGACTGTACGACTTCATCTGCGGTCCGCGCTGGGCACGCGAGCTGCACGACCGAATCCCGGAGTCCACATTGGTCGCCTTGGCTGACAGCGGCCACTTCGGACACATCGAGCAGCCGGACGCGTTCGCCGAGGCGATCACGGACTTCACGCGTTAGCCGTCCACACCCCAGTGGCCGCCGCGGTTTTGGCGTAGTCACGGAAGGAACGCGGTCGCCGGCCGAGGGCTTGGAACACGCCGTCGGTCGGCTTCGCGTTGCGGCCGTCAAGGACTTCGGCGAACAGATAGGTCAGGAACTCGATGTAGTCCTGCTCGTCGATCTCGTGGGCGAGGCCGGCCGCGAAGTCCTGTACCGAGATCTGCCGGTAGCGGATGTCACGGCCGGACGCGGTGGCGATTTCCCCGATGGCCTCGGCGAAGGTCAACGCGGTCGGCCCGCTCAGTTCGTAGAGCTTGCCCACGTGACCGGGCTCGGTCAGCGCGGCGACCGCGACATCGGCGACGTCGTCGACGTCCACGAACGGCTCGGGGATGTCGCCTGCCGGCAGCATGACCTCGCCGCCGAGCACCGGGCCAAGCATGAAACTCTCGCTGAAGTTCTGGGCGAACCAGCTGCACCGCAGGATCGTCCACTCCGCGCCGGACTTGCGCAGCTCCAGTTCACTGCGCTCGGCTTCCTCCTCGCCACGGCCGGACAGCAGCACGAGCCTGGTGACCCCCATCGACACGGCGAGCCGCGCGAACGAGGCGATCGTGGTTGACGCGCCTGGTGCCCCGATGTCCGGGTAGTAGGCGATGTAGGCCGCCTTGACGCCTCGCAGGACTGGTGCCCAGGTGGTCTCGTCCTCCCACGTGAACGGCACTTCGGCGGACCGGGAGCCGATCCGGACCGGCACGGACTTGGCGGTGAGACGGCTGGCGACGCGGCCTCCGGTCTTGCCGGTGCCGCCGAGGATCAGGATTGGTTTCGGTGTCATGGCTCAAGTACACGGGATCGCCGTGAGACGAACCATGGTTGAGAAGCTCGTTTCCATAAGCATGCGTCTAAGGTGGGGGCGTGGACGCTCTCGCTAATCTGCTGGACGGTCCGCGCGCCCGTGGCGCGTTCCTGTTGAAGGTCGTGCTCGATCCGCCGTGGAGCATTCACGTCAAGGACGAGGCGACGCTCGCGCTGGTCACCATGACGCGCGGCGGTGGATGGCTGATGCCGTACGACGCCGAGCCCTTGCGCGTGAACGTCGGTGACGTCGTGATCGCGCGCGGCCCAACGCCGTACATCCTCGCCGACGATCCGGCCACGCCGCCGAAAGTCGTGATTCTGCCGGGAGATCGCTGCACGACGCTGTGGGGCGAACCGCTCGCGGAGAAGCTCGGGCTGGGCGTGCGGACGTGGGGCGACAGCCTGGACGGCAGCACGATGATGCTGATCGGCACGTACCACATGTCCGGTGAGGTCAACCGTCGCCTGCTGGATGCCTTGCCGCCCATGGTGATCGTGCCCGCGGGCACGTGGGATTCACCGATCGTCCCGGTGCTGGCCGACGAGATCGTCAAGGACGAGCCGGGGCAGTCGGTTGTCCTCGACCGCCTGCTGGACTTGTTGCTCATCACCGTCTTGCGAGCCTGGTTCGCCCGTGCGGAGGCCGAAACGCCTTCCTGGTACCGGGCGCACGGCGATCCTGTGGTGGGCGCGGCGCTGCGGATGATCTACAACGACCCCGCGCACCAGTGGACCGTGGCCAGTCTCGCGGATGCCACCGGGGTTTCCCGTGCCACGCTCGCGCGCCGGTTCACCGATCTCGTCGGCGAGTCACCGATGGCGTTCCTGACCGACTGGCGGCTCGCTCTGGCCGCCGACTTGTTGCAGGAGCCGGACGCCACGGTCCGGTCGGTCGCCAGGAAAGTGGGCTACGGCAGCAGCTTCGCGCTCAGTGCCGCGTTCAAGCGGGTCCGTGGCGTCAGCCCGCAGCAGCACCGGGAGAGCTTGGTCGCTCAGCGCTGACGCCCGTCGTACTCGCGCTAGTGTCCTGGGTCGTACATTCTTGGGCACCGTGGGTTTCGCCGGTGCCGAGTTCGAAGCTGGCGCCGCTGGTGCTGTCCGGTGACGGGCGTCAGGTGTTGGATGGATGGTCACGGAGTCGAACCACGGCGCAGGGGTTGGCGGCGCGTACCTTGACCCACCAGCCTGTTCGCCGCGCTGGAAATCGCCACCGGCCAGTGATCAGCGCGGTGCAACGGCGCTACCGGCAGCAGGAGTTGCTGGCCTTCCTGCGTGCCATCGGCACGAGTGTGCCCACCGGACTGGACGTGCACGTCATCCTCGATGACCTCAGCACGCACCAGACCCCCAACGTGCAAACCTGGCCGCTCCAGCACCCCGATTCCACCTGCATCTCACCCCGGCCGGATCATCCTGGAGCGCTTGCACCTACATTTGAGATGATGACATCATGCGAATGATGTTAACATCTCAAATGGGGAGTGACGTGACTGCGAGGCGACCGGTCAGCAAGACGATTGGCGGCGTGACCTTCGAGGACCCGTACGACTGGCTACGGGCCGAGACCGACGAGGTCAAGCAGTGGCAGGACCGCCAAGTGGCCGCTGCTGTCCAGGCGATCCGGCGATCGCCGAACTTCGAGGTCGTGCTGGAGTCGTTGCGCGCCACGCCCTCCAGCGTCGAAGGCGTCCTCGGTGTGCGGATCGCTGTCGCGGGCCGCTGGTTCTGGTTGGGGCGCAACGGCTCGGCACAGACGCTCATGGTGGCCGAGGAGCGGGACGGCGCCGGGCGCGTGCTCGTGGACGCCGCCGAGATGACCGCGCGGCGCGGCGATGACCGGCCTACCGCGTTCATCTATGTGATTCCTTCGCCCGACGGCAAACTCGTGGCCTTCAGTCACTCGGCGGGCGGTGAACCGTTTGGGCGGTACGGCGTCGTGGATGTGGAAACCGGGCGCTTGCTTGACGTGGCCGCCCCGACCATGCAGGGCAACATGCTCCGCGTCGACTGGCTGCCGGACAGCACAGGCTTCTTCGTGCACGGCCGTACACAGGAGGGAAAGCATGCACTCCGCTTTGTCCCGGTATCACCGGATGTGGTGGATCGGCCGGAGGCTGTGTTCGAGTTCAGCGACGTGTCACCGACCGCGCTCGGGTTGACGCCACAGGTATCGCCATCGGGTCGGTACGTGCTTGGCGTGACCGTGCCGCACGAGTACGTGGCTTCGGTGATCGGGGACCTTACGACAGGCCAGTGGCGGCGGTTCACCCCGGCCGACTTCACCGAGGAACTCCACGGTGCTTGGCTGGACGATGACACGTATCTCGCGATCGTGACCGACGCGCCGCGCGGCCGCGTCGTTGCGATCCCCGCGGCGACATCGGCGGACCGTGAGACGTGGCGTGAGATCATTCCCGCGGACGAGCGGGTGTTGCGTTCACTGGACATTGTGGACGGCCGAATCGTCCTGTCCACCTTGAAGGACGTCTCGCTGGACATCAGCGTGCACGAGCTGGACGGCACGTTCGTCGGCACCGCTCCGTTGCCGCCTGCCAGTGCCTCGTTCGGACTCGTGCTGGACCGAGTGCGACCACGATCGGACGAGTTCATCTTCGCCGCCAACACCTTCACGTCGGCGGACACCCGGTATCGGCTGGACGTCAGCAAGGTTGACCTGACCGTCCTCGAAGACGGCCAACGACTGGAGGGCATCGAGGTCACCCAGTACTTCGCCACCTCAGCCGACGGAACCCGGATCCCATACTTCGTCATGGCCAAGGCCGGTGTCGAGACTCCACGACCGGCCTTGGTGAACGCGTACGGCGGATTCAACATCCCCTGGCTGCCGGTATTCCTGGGCGACACACTCCCGTTCATCGAGGCCGGCGGGATCTACGTGCGAGCCAACCTTCGCGGTGGCAGCGAATACGGCCGCGACTGGTACGAATCCGGTCGGCGGCAACACAAACAGAACGTCTTCGACGACCTGCGCGCAGTGGCCGAAGACCTGACGAAGCGCGGCATCGCGAGCTCGCTCGCCTTCCACGGCGCGTCCAACGGTGGCCTGTTGGCAGGTGTCGCAGCCGTGCAACAACCTGAACTGTGGCGGGCGATCGTCGCGCAGGTGCCCGTACTCGACGTGCTGGAGCCACTATCCGGTGTGGAGGGTGCCGACGCGATCCTTGCCGTGTACGCCAAGGACTACGGCGACCCGAACGACGACGCCAAGATCCTCGCCGCCTATTCGCCGTACCAGAATGTCCGAACGGGAGTATCGTATCCGGCTGTGTTGCAGGTGATCGGCGAGCACGACATCGGTTGTCCGCCGTTCCAGGGCCGGAAGTTCACGGCCGCGCTGCAACACGCCACGGCCAGTGGCAACCCGGTGTTCCTGCGAATCTGGCAGGACGTCGGGCACGGCAGCCTCGACCCGGCGATCGGTGCCGAGATGCGTGCCGAGATCCTGACGTTCCTGATGGATCAGCTGGGGCTCACAGCGTGCCCCACGTCCCCGCCCGCCTCTTGAGCTGGTCGTGCACCAGCGCGACTGACGGATCGGCCAAGCCGCCCGGCCGCGTGACCAGGAAGGCCGTGTTCAGCGGCTGGACCTGGGCCTGGTGCAGGATCTCGACCGAGCCCGCGGTGAGCGCGGGTTCGGCGATGTAACGCGGCAAGACCGACACTCCAGCGCCCGCGATCACGGCCGCGAGGACCGAACGCAGGTCCGGGACCGTGATCGACGTGGCGTTGGGCGGTCTGCGGCCGAACTCCGATCGCCAGTAACGCCGGATGATCGGCAGGTTCTCGTCGTACGCGACCAAAGGCAGGTGCGCCAACGCCTTCACCGGGTCGTCGGCGAGTCTGTCCACATTGACCGTACGGGCCAGCGGCGGCGGTCCGACCAGGATGAACTCCTCGTCCACGAACGTGGTCGCGACCAGGCCCTTGCGTTTCGGGCGGACCGCCGACACCACGATGTCCAGCTGGTCGTCGTGCAGCGCCGCAAGCAGGTCTTCGGCCAAGCCGAGCGTGACGTTCAGCCGCAGGCCACGCGCGGTCAGTGGCGCGACCGTCGGCATGATCCGGGCGCTCATCAGCTCGGCCGGCCCGCCGAGCCGGACCGTTCCGGAGTACCCGGGGCTGAGCTCGACGGCGAGCTGATCAAGATGCGGACCGACGCGCGCGGCGAGATCATCGGCATAGGCGGTGGGGACGACGCCACGGCCGGAACGGACGAACAACGACGTGCCGAGCTCCTGCTCCAGTTTGGCCAGCTGCCCGCTGACCGCGGGCTGGGTCAGCCCGCGCCTGGCCGCCGCCGCGGTCAGCGAACCGCTGCGGTGGATCTCCAGGAAAGTGACCAAGAGGTCGAGGTTCGGCACGATCCACCCATAAGAATAGTTATGACTGTGGTCAGCGTACCGGATGAATTCTGATGGAATGGTCGTTGTCGTGATCACCAGCCGAGGAAAGGAAGAGAAACATGGCAAGGGTCCTGATGGTCGTCACCGGCGCTGACTCGCTCGTGATGGCGGACGGTTCGGTGCACCCCACCGGGTTCTGGGCCGAGGAAGTCGCCGCGTCACACAAGGTGTTCACCGAGGCAGGCTTCGACGTCGACATCGCCACGCCGGGCGGCGTGCAGCCAACACCTGACCAGGGCAGCATGGTGGCACCGTTCGTCGAGTACCTCGAAGGCATCGCCGATGTCCTCGACAAGCCGTTGGTGCTCGGCGAGGTGTCGATCGACGACTACGACGCCATCTACTTCCCGGGCGGCCACGGGCCGATGACCGATCTCGCCAAGGACAAGGACGTCGCCCGGCTGCTGCGCGGGGCCGTCGACCAGGGCAAGATCGTCGGTTCGCTGTGCCACGGCCAGGCGGCACTGCTGAGCACGGCGGTCGATGGCGAGTTCGCGTTCGTCGGCAAGCGCCTGACCGTGTTCAGCAACGCCGAGGAGCTCAACGGTGGTACGGGGGAGAAGACGCCGTACTTCGTCGAGACCAGGCTGCGTGAGCTCGGTGCGATCGTGGAGACAGGCGCGCCTTGGTCGGACACCGTGGTCGTGGACGGCACCCTGATCACGGGGCAGAACCCACAGTCGAGCGAGGACACCGCGAACCACGTTGTCGCCGCGTTGCGATGACCCCAGGCGTCACTGCTGATCCCACCCTCGACGCGCGGAGCGGCTGGCCAGATGTGTCCCGCTGCGGGTGCGGTAGACGATGTACGGCCGCACGAGATACCGCACCGGCGCGCTGAAAGCGTGCACCAGCCTGCTGAACGGCCACAGCACGAACAACAGCATGCCGAACAAGGCGTGCAGCCGGTACACGATCGGCGTGTCCGCGATCAGCGACGGATCCGGTTGCAGGGTCAGCACACTGCGGAACCAGGGCGCGATACTGACGCGGTAGTCGTATCCGCCCTGCATGCCGTTGATCACCACGGTCGCGGTCATTCCGAAAAGGATGGTCGCGGCCAAAACGGTGTAGGTCAGCTTGTCGTTGCGTGTCGTCGCACCGCGAATGGCAGGGACCTTGACCCGCCGATAGATCAGGATGCCGAGACCGACCACGGTGGCGAGGCCCGCGGCCGCTCCGGCCACCAGCGAAATCACGTGGTACATCTCGTCGTCCACACCGAGCCACTGAGTCAACGACTTCGGCACGAGCAGGCCGGCGACGTGCCCGGCGATCACGAAGAGCAGTCCGAAGTGGAACAGCGGTCCAGCGACACTGAGCATCTTGGACTCGTGCAACTGGGAACTGCGTGTGGTCCAGCCGAACTTGTCGTACTTGAAGCGCCAGATCGTGCCGCCGACCAGGACGACGATGGTGACGTAGGGCAACACAGCCCAGAGCAGCACATCGAAACCGCTCATCGGGTTCCCAGCGTGGTCGGATAGCCGAGCAGCACCGGCTCCAGCCCGACTTGTTCGGCGGCGGGCTGGGAATCGGCCGCCAGCGCGTCCGGAACCTGTGGCACGGTGGCGATCACCGCACCGACTACTGCGGTGTAGGGCGTGTCCATCATGGAAAGCTTGGCCTGCAACAGCTCCAGCCCACGACGGAAGCGGGCAAGCAGCTGCTGGCCCGGCTCGCCGGCCTGCGCGGCGAACTCCAACAGGATCGGCAGGTAGTCCGGGAGTTCACCCGGCAACGGCCGGAAGCCGTGCTGCCGGTAAAAGCCTTTCAGATGCGCGAGCGAGCCACCGCGGCGTCGGGTGTCGCCGTCGGTGTACCACGTCACGTAAAGACAGCGGCCCGGTTTGGTGTCGAAGACGTCCACATAGTGTCGTGCCGCGTCCACCTGGGACGTCCGGGAGAGGTGATCCAGCAGGGGAGTGATCCCGTCGGCCAGTTTCGGCGGGGTCTCGGCCAAGCAGTCGCGCAACAGCGGAATACGTTGGTACAGCTCGGTATCCGGGTAGTGCAAGCAGTGTGCGGCGGCTTGCTGCAGCACCTTGGTCGCGTTCGTCATTTCTTCGCCTTCCGCGCCAAGGTGGGGAACAGGCCGCGTGGACGTTCACCATCCCGCCACATGAACAAATCGGTGGTGCCGTTGGTGGACCCACCCATGCCTGGCCCGCCGTCGGTGTCCAGGCTGCACGTGGTCCCGATCGACTCAAGCTCGTGCGCCCGGCCGATACCAGCGGTCGGGATCACGTACCGGTCCTGGTACTTGGCCACGGCCAGCAACCGGTACATCGACTCGATCTGGTCGGCGGTCATCCCGACGCTTTCCGGCCCACGGTGATCCGGTGGTTCGCCCAGGTTGATGGACCGCATATGCGACCGCATCGCGGCGAGCCTGCGCAACGCGAACCGCACCGGTTCCGGGTCGCCTGCCGTGAACAGGCCGGCGAGGTAGTCAACCGGGATCCGCAACGCGTCGATGGCACCGAACAGGTTTCCGGCTTCCTCACCGTCGAATCCGGTACTGGACAAGGCATCCGCCACCGGCGACAGCGGCGGGACGTACCACACCATCGGCATCGTCCGATATTCCGGATGCAACGGCAGCGCCACCCGGTGTTCCACGATCAGCGAATACACCGGGGACCGCTGCGCCGCGGTGATCCAGTCATGCGGAATCCCTGCCTGTTGCGCCGCGGCGACCACTTTGGAGTCGTGCGGATCGAGGAACACCTCCAGTTGCGCCGGATAGAGCTTCGTCTCGTCCTCCACGCTCGCTGCCGCACCCACGGCATCGGCGTCGTAGAGCACGACGCCGATGTAGCGCAGCCGCCCGACGCACGTCTCCGCGCAGATCGTCGGCTGCCCGATCTCCAGTCTCGGATAGCAGAACGTGCACTTCTCGGCCTTGCCGGTCTTGTGGTTGAAATAGACCTTCTTGTACGGGCAGCCGCTGACGCACATCCGCCAGCCGCGGCAGCCGTCCTGGTCCACCAGCACGATGCCGTCCTCGGCCCGTTTGTACATCGCACCGGACGGGCAGGCCGCCACGCACGACGGGTTGAGGCAGTGTTCGCAGATCCGGGGCAGGTAGAACATGAACGTCTGCTCGTACTCGAGCCGGATATCCCGCCCGAGCCGGGCCGCCATCGCCTGCGCCACCGGGTCCTCGGTCGCGTGCTCCGGGGCGCCACCGAGACTGTCCTCCCAGTTCGGTCCCCATTGGACGGACGTGGGCGCTCCGGTCACCGCTGAGACCGGCCGGGCGGTCGGGGTGTCGTCGCCCAGCGGTGCGTCGGTGAGAGTCCGGTAGTCGTACGTCCAGGGCTGGTAATAATCCTCCATTGTGGGCAGATTCGGGTTCGAGAAGATCGACAGCAGCCGCTTCACCCGGCCGCCCGAGGCCAGTCTCAACCGTCCATTTCGGCCACGGACCCAGCCGCCGCGCCACTGCCGCTGGTCCTCGTACCGGCGTGGATATCCTTGGCCTGGCTTGGTTTCGACGTTGTTGAACCAGACGTACTCCATGCCGCCCCGGTTGGTCCACGTCTGTTTGCACGTGACCGAGCAGGTGTGGCAGCCGATGCACTTGTCCAGGTTCATCACCATCGCCAGCTGCGCCATGACACGCATCAGTAGGTCACCTCCTGGCTGCGGCGGCGCAGCACTGTGACCTCGTCACGCTGGTTGCCGGTGGGGCCGTAGTAGTTGAGAGCGAAGCTGAGCTGGCCGTAGCCGCCGATCAGGTGGGTGGGTTTGATCTGCAGGCGAGTCAGCGAGTTGTGAATACCGCCGCGCTTGCCCGTGATCTCGCTCTTGGGGACGTTCACGGTCCGCTCCTGCGCGTGGTACATGAAGACCGTGCCGGTGGGCATCCG
Source organism: Rhodococcus rhodnii (assembly GCA_000720375.1). Taxonomy (GTDB): domain Bacteria; phylum Actinomycetota; class Actinomycetes; order Mycobacteriales; family Pseudonocardiaceae; genus Kibdelosporangium. The sequence continues at coordinate 163,602 of JOAA01000013.1, forward strand.
GTGCGACACCACGGCCCTGGCGACCACGACACCGTTGCGGTTGACAGCTTCCACCCAGTCGTTGTCCGACACGCCAATGGCTTGCGCGTCGGCCGGGCTGATCCAGAATGTCGGCCCGCCGCGCGACAACGTCAGCATCAGCAGGTTGTCCTGGAATTCCGAGTGGATGGACCACTTGGAGTGCGGCGTGAGGTACCGGACGGTCACCTCGGGTCCGTTCGGCCCGATCCGGGGCTCGCCGAACAACCGGTGGATGTCCAGGGGCGGCCGGTAGACCGGCAGTTGCTCGCCGATCTCGGCGATCCAGTCGTGGTCGAGAAAGAAGTGCTGGCGCCCGGTCAGGGTGTGCCACGGCTTGAGTTGCTCGACGTTGATGGTGAACGGCGCGTACCTGCGCCCACCCGACTCGTCGCCGGACCACTCGGGGCTGGTGACCACGGGCGCGGGGCGTGAACGTGTGTCGTCGAACGTCACGCGATGCGCTTGGCTGACGAGGTGTCTCAATGGCCGCCCGACCCGGTCCTCCAACGCACGGAAACCCTCGTCGGCGACGCGTCCGTTCGTGGTGCCGGACAACGCGAGCACGGCATCGGCCGCCTTGCGATCGGTGTCCAGCAACGGACGACCGGCGCCCGGGCCGCTCCTGGCGACGCCGTTGGCCTCGGCGAGCCAGGCCAGCTCCGGGCTGACCTCGACGGTCCATCCCTTCGTGGTGGTGCCGAGCTTGTCCAGCACCGGTCCGAGCGTGGCGAGCTTGGCGGCGATCGCGGTGTAGTCCCGTTCCACCACGGTGAGAACGGGGAATGTCTGTCCCGGAACGGGTTCTTCGTCGCCGTCACGCCAATCCCGGACCACACCACCGGGTTGGGCGACCTCGCCGGGAGTGTCGTGTTGCAGCGCGGTGACCACGAGGTCACGACGGGTGCCGAGGTGGTCTTTAGCGAGCTCGCTGAGCTTCTTGGCGATGGCGTGGAACGTGTCGAAGTCGGTGCGTGCCTGCCACGGCGGATCGACCGCGGCGTTGAAGGAGTGCACGAACGGGTGCATGTCCGTACTCGACAGGTCGTGCTTCTCGTACCAGGTCGCGGCGGGCAGCGTGACGTCGGCGAACAGCGTGGTGCTCGTCATCCGGAAGTCCAACGCCAGCAACAGATCCAGCTTGCCCTGCGGGGCGTCTTCCCGCCAACGCACCGAAAGCGGGCGTTCGTTCTCGGGGACCTCGGTCGCGCGCACGGCGGAGTCCGTGCCCAACAGATGCCGCAGGAAGTACTCGTTGCCTTTGGCGGACGAACCAAGCAGGTTGGCGCGCCAGACCGTCAGCACGCGTGGCCAGTTCTCCGGCGCGTCCGGGTCTTCACACGCGAAGCCCAGCTCACCGGCCTTCAGTTGAGCAAGCACATGCTCGGCTGGGTCCAGGCCGGCGGCCTCGGCTTCGTCGGTCAGATCCAGCGGGTTGCGGTCGAACGTCGGATAGGACGGCATCCAGCCCAGTCGCGCGGACTGCGTCAGGCAATCGGAAACCGTTCGCCCGGCGAGCTTGCCCGCGGCGCCGGGCCAGGTCAGGGTGTCCGCGGTCAGCCGGTCGTAACGCCATTGGCCGGTGTGCGTGTACCAGTAGGCGGTGCCGATCATGTGCCGTGGTGGGCGAGCCCAGTCGAGTGCTCCGGCCAACGTGGCCCAGCCGGTCAACGGCCGGACTTTCTCCTGGCCGACGTAGTGCGCCCAGCCGCCGCCGTTGCGCCCTTGGCATCCGGTGAGCAGTAACAATGTCAGGAACGAGCGGTAGATCAGGTCGGAGTGGAACCAGTGGTTGGTTCCGGCACCCATCACGATCATGCACCGGCCCTGGGAGCGGATGGCGGTGTCGGCGAACTCGCGGGCGATCCGGGTGACCTTGCCTGCGGGGACGCCGGTGAGTTGCTCCTGCCAGGCGGGGGTCGCCGGTTTCGTCGGATCGTCGTAGTCGGCCGGCCACTCGCCGGGCAGGCCGTCGCGGTGCACGCCGTACTGTGCGAGCAACAGGTCGAACACCGTGGTGACCGTGCGCCCCGCGACCTGGCGAACCGGCACGCCACGGACCGTTGCCTCGGCGACGCCGTCCATCCCGTCGAACCGCGGCAGCAGTACTTCCGCAGCGATACCTTCCGGTCCTGAGTAGACAGACAGGGCGGGTTCGGCGTCACCGAGGTCCAGGTTCCACCGGCCTGGGTCGTCGGCCCAGCGGAAACCCAGCGATCCGTTCGGCACCACCGGTTGTCCGCTGAGTTCGTCGAGCAGCACGGTCTTCCACTCCGTGCCACGGTCCTTTGTGCTGGTCAGGTCGGCTTCGGTGAGAAACTTGCCAGGTACGTACTTGCCGTCGCGTTCGTCCAGCACGACCAGGAAAGGCAGGTCGGTGTACTGCTTGGTGTACTGCGTGAAGAACGGCACCTGCCGGTCGACGAAACACTCCCGCAGTACCACGTGGGCCATGGCCATGGCGACCGCGCCGTCGGTTCCGGGATGCGGCGCCAGCCACTCGTCGGCGAACTTGGTGGCGTCGGAATAGTCCGGCGAGCAGACGACGACCTTCTGGCCGCGGTAGCGGGCCTCGGTCATGAAGTGCGCGTCCGGTGTCCTGGTGACCGGGACGTTGGAACCCCACAGCATCAGATAGGCCGCGTCCCACCAGTCGGCGGACTCCGGCACATCGGTCTGGTCGCCGAAAACCTGCGGGGAGGCGGGCGGCAGGTCCGCGTACCAGTCGTAGAAGGACAGCATCGGGGCGCCGATCAACGCCATGAACCGCGCGCCGACCGCGTGCGACACCATGGACATCGCGGGAATCGGCGAGAACCCGGCGATCCGGTCCGGCCCATGCGCCTTGAGGGTGTGCACATGGGCGGCGGCGACCATCTCGACCGCCTCCTCCCACGACACCCTGACGAGTCCACCCTTGCCTCTGGCCTGGTGGTAGGCGCGCCGCTTGAGCGGGTCGTCCACAATGGACGCCCACGCGGTCACCGGGTCGTCGTGCGTGCGCTTCGCCTCGCGATACATCTCGACCAGGACGCCACGCGCGTACGGATATCTCACTCGCAGGGGAGAGTAGGAGTACCACGAGAAGGAGGCGCCGCGCGGACAGCCTCGTGGCTCGTATTCCGGCCGGTCAGGGCCGGTGGTGGGGTAGTCGACGTCCTGGGATTCCCACGTGATGATGCCGTCCTTGACGTACACGTTCCACCGGCACGAGCCGGTGCAGTTCACGCCGTGCGTCGACGGCACGACCTTGTCATGGCTCCAACGGTCGCGGTAGAACGCGTCGGCCTCCCGCCCGCCCTGCCGGAACGTCGCACGCAGATCGCCCGACACCTCCTCGCGCGTGAGGAAACGACTGGTCGACAGCAGCAGATCGCCGGCAAGGCCGTCGGTGGTCTTTGGAGTTTTCGGGGCGCGCTGAAATGTCGCGCACATGACGGTGCGTCCTCCTGAACGTCGCTGGTCACCGACGCTAGGCGGCTGGTGTTGAGCGAGCCTCGAGGCTGGCTCGTGAGCCTCGGTTCAACTGGTGACCTCAGCACCCCGGAACGGTGGCAAGATCGTGCCATTGCGTTGTGTCAACGGATGCTGTAGCGGTGAGATCTTTCAACAAAGGATGGGTGGGCCACGCCCGAGGGGAGTGGCCCACCCACCTACCTGGTCCGGATCTCCAGCCGGGCAGTCTTGGCAGACAATGCCACACGTACTTCCGTGCCACGGGCGGTCGTCATCAGTTGGTAGCTGACCGGTTTGCCGTCGAGTCGCACCTCCGAAACCTGAGGAACGACGAGCCCGACAGTCAACGCCGCGTCGACCGAACGCGACCGCACCTCAGTTCGGTACACGTTCCCGCTACGCGACACCGAGACATCCACCGAACCCCGTCCAACGCGGATCTCCCGGCCGCTGATGGAGTTCTGGCCGTCCGGAAGCTGGGGGATCACCGCGAGCCGGCCGTTGCCGAGGTCGGGCGCGACGCCGAGCTGCTGGTGCACGACCGGCCAGAGCGTGCCGTACGTGCCCCACGCCTGCAGGTTCATCGACCGGTCATAGAACGGCCGATCGATGTTGGCCTTGAAATCGGGCGACGGCGCCACCTCCGGCATCGCGCCGGGCGTCTCCCACACGCTCGGATCGAGTTGGATCCGCGCGTTCCCGGTCGTGTATCGCCGTTGTGCGTCCAGTCGGCCGAAGTTCCCTTCGGCCACGGCCATGACCGCGGTGTTCAACGAGTACGTGGCGCGCTCACTGGCCACAGTGGACACGATGGGATCGCACGACGGCCCGGGATTGCCTGCCGGAGCGCTGGTGGGTCCAGTGCCCGTGTGGAAGGTCCCGAATTCCCCGTTGTAGCAGTCGCGCTCACGTTGCACGAGCGCCCGGCGGCCTTTGTCGGCCGACGCGATCGGGCCGGCCTCCATCGGCGTGATACCAGTCCAGTGTCGTTGGAACACCGGTGTGTTGTCGTTGGCGGGATTCGCCGGGTCGTCGATCGACTCCGCGTAGCCCACGCCTTGCTCGACCCACCACTGTGCCTCGAACCGCCGCTGCAGATCGTCGGCTTTGGTCGTGGCCCACTGCGCGACAGCCCGGTCGTGCTTGCTGGCAGCCATGTCGGCGAGATCTCGCAGCCCGCGAATCAGGTACACCGTGCTGTCGAGCTTCTCCTCGCCCATGCCTTGACGTTCGACGTTGCCGAGGCCTTCCGGCCACCCATCGCCGTCCTTGTCCAGTGTCCCGGTGATGTAGCGCAGATTCCGCACCGCGAAGTCGTACATCTCGTCGCGGAATCTGGTGTCGCCGGTCCATCGCCAGACCAATGCGACTGTGCTGGGGAACTTCGCTGTTTCGTCGGTGTTGCCCGCCGACTTGTTGCTTCCGAAGTAGACGTCCCCAGTGGACACGACTTCGTGGACGACCTTGCCGCTGCGATTGTTCAGCATGTCACTGACATCACGCAGCGCCCGCAGATGATCCCGGACGATGTCGAACTGACCCGCGGCAACAGCCGCGTAAGCGGTGTATTCGCCGTCCGTGGCGAAAAGCCAGGGATAGTCCGGGAATCCTGCGGCCAGCCAGCGCATCTTGGGCACGGTCCCGGCCGGTGGCGGGTAGTCCTTGCCTTCGTTGACGTCCCGGATCCGCGCGTTGCGAGCCTCTTGCACCGAATCCAGGAGGTTCTGCTTGCTCCACTCGATGCTCTGCTGCAGCAGCCGGTCACCGGGCAGATCCACCACTGTGGACGAAGCAGCCGCCCGTCGCGCTGACACGGTCTGACGCAGAGCATCGGCCGGGTCACGCAGCACCTTGTTCAACAAATCCCGGGCCTGGGTGCCCGTGTCACCGCCCGCGACGGCGAACCAGATGGTGGTCGGGCGACCGGCTGCAAGCCGGAGCGAGTACGCCAACCGGCCGCCGGTTCCCTTGCCGAACGCGGAATCGTCGCAGCGCGTGGGCGCCGGACCGTCGGCCGGGCACACGACAGCCGGGTCCTGCGGCCCACGATGATGCGGGCCTAGCGCTTGCTCGACCGGCTGGGCGCTTGCTCCGACGGCTGCCGCACCGACGGGATCCTGGAACACCAGGGCTCCATCGCTGACCGACCCGGTGTCGGGCGCGTTGACGCCCGCGTTCGGAGTCGTCCAGCCCCACGGATACGCGGGCATCAGCTCGGAATGAGCATCCATGTCCAGGCGGACGTCACGGCGGCGATCAGCCCGTAACGTCAACCCGATCACGGTCGCGCGACTCCCGGAAGGCACGAACTCCACGCGTTCCGCCGAAATCCCGCCGCCGCGATACTCGAACCGTTGGTATCCCTGGCCTCTGACATAGCGAGTCGCGGGAATGTCCTTGCCGAACCACGATCCGTCGGCGGCGAACCACACACCGTCGAGGAGTTTCACGGGCGGTGCCCAGAAACCACCCATCTCGCCGCGGATGTGCCAGCCGGTCGCCGGATACAGCCCGGTCTCGTCGCCCATGGTGAACGCTCGGTCGCCGGACACCAAAGCCCGTCGATCACTGAGCCGTGCGGTCTCCGACAACTCCCCGGAAGGTGCCGCCTCGGCGACTGAGACAGGTAAGAGCGCGGCCACCAAGGCCGTTACCACCAAGGTTTTCACTTGACGCCTCCTGCGGTGAGCCCGGCGATGATCCGCCGCTGGAACACCAGAACGAGGATGACCAAGGGGACGGTGACGACCACACCTGCCGCCATCTGCGTGCCGAACGGCTGATTGAAGCCGTACGCCCCGGTGAACCGGGAGATGGCCACGGTCGCGGTCTGCATGTTCTTGTCGTTCACCATCGACAGGGCGATGATGAACTCGTTCCACGCCGTGATGAACGTGATGATCGCGGTGGTGAACACGCCGGGCGCGGCCAGCGGCAGGATGATCTTGCGGAACGCCTGCAGCCGTGTGCACCCGTCGATCATCGCGGCCTCCTCGAGTTCCCCGGGCATCTGCCGGAAGAACGCGTTGAGGTTCCACACCGCCAACGGCAGCGCGAACGACATGCTCGGCAAGATCATCGACTGGTAGGTGTTGATCCAGTTGATGTCGGTGAACAGCTTCAGCAACGGCACGACCAGCGAGATGCCGGGGAACATGGAGGTCGCGATGATCATCGCGGCGACCGCGTTCTTGAACCGGAACCGCAGTCGTGCCAGGGCGTACGCCGCCGAGAGCCCGATGAGCAACGTCAGGACCGTGGCGATCCCAGCCACCACCACGCTGTTGATCAGGGCCCGGCCGAAGCCGACGTCCACGCCGAACACCGCGGTGAAGTTGGTGACCGAGACGGGATCGGGGATCGGTGACAACGAAAACTGGTCCGACGGCCGCCGGAACGCCGAAACCAGCATCCAGTAGAACGGCGCGAGGCAGTACAGCAGGATCGCCGCGAGCCCGGCGTACCGCAGCACAACACGAGTGTTCATGCGTGCACCACCCCGGGTTGCACCAACGGATCGCCCTTGCGACCGGGCTCCCGTTTGCTACGTTGCCGTGCCTCGCCGATGACGTCCGCACCGAGCAGTTTCACGAACACCAGCGCGGCGACGGCCACATAGAGGAAAAGGACCGTCGCATACGCAGCGGCAGGACCGAATCTGAGGTTGCTCGCCTCGTCCCACGCCAGCATCGTCAGTGTCTCAACGGATTCCTTGCGGTTGCCGATCAGCACGAACGGCAAGTCGAACATCCGCAACGAATCCAGCACCCGGAACAGCACCGCGACCACGAGCACCGGCCGCACGAGCGGAAGCGTGATCGACCAGAACTGCCGTACCGCACTCACACCGTCCACTCTGGCCGCCTCATAGATGTCCCGCGGAATGATCTGCAGGCCGGCGAGTACGAGCAACCCGATGAAGGGCGCGGTTTTCCAGGTGTCCGCGATCATCACCGCGAACTTGGCCTGCCAGCCCTCGGTCGTCCACAGCACCTGGCTGCCGATGATCGCGTTGGCCACACCGTCGGCCTGGAAGATCCACTGCCACAGGATCGCCGACACGGCAGTGGGAATCGCCCACGGAACCAGGATTCCTGCCCGCACGATGCCGCGCCAGCGCAACGCCTGGTGCATCACCAATGCCATCGCGACACCGATGATCACCTCGGCGGCCACGGTCACCACGGTGAACAACGTGGTGTTGCCGAAGGCGTTCCAGAACCGCCCGGCCGCGTCCCCGGTGAAGATCGCGGTGTAGTTGTCCACGCCGACGAACTGTTCACCTTGGACGACGAAGCCCTCCGCGTCGACCGTCTGCCCGGTCCGGTACAGCGACTCCCGCAGCGCCGCCACGAGCGGATAGCCCACGACGAGGCCGAGCACGATGAAAGTGGGGGACAGCAGCAGGGCGGCGAGCCGTCCGGCTTCGCCCGCCGCCCTGCCGTGCCGGCTGATCGTTGTCACTTGAGCAGGTCCTGCAGCTTGGCTTGCAGCTCCTTCAACGCCGTGGCGCTGTCCTTGGCACCGGTGATCGCCGCGTACGCCGCTTCCTGGATCGCGGTGGTGACGTCGCCGTACCGGACGGCCTTCGGGCGCGGCTTGGCGCTCTGGATGGCCTGCTTGAGCGTCGGCAGGTACGGGAACTGCTTGACCAGTTCGGGGTCGTCATACAGGTTGGTGCGGGTCGGCGCCTGCGAAGTGGCCAGCAGGTTGGACCGCTCGGCCGCGTCGGTGGTGAAGTACTTGATGAAGTCCAGCGCGGTGGCCTTGTTCTTGGCGAACGCCGAGATCGCGAAGTTGTGCCCGCCAAGGCTGGCAGCCCCTGGGCCGGAGCCGACGCCGGGCAGCGGTGCCACGTCGAACTTGCCGGCGACCTGCGACGAGCCGTCGGTCTTGTTGGCCAGCGCCCACTGATACGGCCATTGCCGCATGAAGATCAGCTCACCTGCCTGGAACGAGCGGCGGCCGTCCTCTTCCTTGAAGGTGATCGCCTTGGCCGGGAACGTGCCGTTCTTGAAGCCCTCGACCAGCTTGTCCAGGCCGGCCTTGGCCTGCGGGGAGTCCACAGTGGGCTTTCCGGACTCGTCGACGATCTGGCCGCCCGCGGTGTTCACCGCCTCGTCGAAGTTGACCGTCAGGCCCTCGTACTTCTCGAACTGCCCGGTGTAGCAGCTCAGGTTCGCGCCTTCCGGCAACGCCTTGACCTTCTGGCACGCGGCGGTCAGCTCGTCCCAGGTCTTCGGTGCCTGCAGGCCGACCTTGTCCAGCAAGTCCTTGCGGTAGAACAGCAATCCGGCATCGGAGTAGACCGGGACCGCGTACAGCTTGCCGCGGTACTCCGCCGTGTCCAGGGCAGGCTTGAGGAAGTTGTTCAGGTCGAACTGGTCACGCGGCAGCTCCACGACCCACCGGTTGGCCGCGAACTCCGCGGTCCAGACCACGTCGAGGTTCAGGATGGCGTACGCGTCCGACTTCACCTGTGCGTTCTGCACCAACTGCTGGCGCTGGGCGTCCGCGGACTCCGGCAGCTCGACGATCCGCACCTTTTCATTGGGGTGCGCGGCGTTCCACTCGTCGGTCAGCCGCTGCATGTTGTTGGAGGTGTCCTTGCCGGTGACGAGCGTGATGTCGCCACGTCCTTCGAGTGCTGGAGCTGCGGCGGCACTCGTGCCGCCAGATCCGGAACCACCGCTGTCGCTGCCGCACGAGGCGGCCAGTAGCGCCACGCACGTCAAGGCAGCCATGCGCAGCCCGGTCGTCTTTGACCCTGCCATCAGCTTTTCTCCCATCACCCGGTTGTGTGTCACAAATCCACTGGTGCACTGCTTCTGGACACGATCTGCCCGGCCAGCAGCACGCCGGACTGGCCATGTCCGGCGTCGAGCAGCCTGACCAGGGCCGACGTGATCTCCTCGGTCGGCTGGCGCACGGTGGTCAGCCCGCCTTCCACGGAGGTCGCGAGCACCGAGTCGTCGAATCCGGTCACCCAGACGTCGTGTCCAGGGCGCAGCTTGCGGCGCCGTAGCTCGCCGAGTACGCCCACTGCGAGCAGGTCACTGGCCGCGACGATCGCCGTCGGCGGAGTGCGTCCGTCCAACAGCGTGGCCGCGGCGCGCGCGGCACCGTCCATGCTGTCGGAATCGGCGTACGCGGCCTGGTCCGACAGGCCCAGCCGGGCGCATTCGTCCTGCCAGCCACGTTCGCGGTCCTTCGCGGCGCCCATCGTGACCCGTTGGCACCAGCCGACGAACGCGATCCGGTCGTGCCCGGCCGCGTGCAGCCTGCGCACCAGTTCGGCGCACGCACCCGCGCCGTCCACGTCCACCCATGGCCCAGGCTGTTCGCCCTGTTCGGGCCAGGTACGGCCGAAGGACGCGAACGGTACGCCACGGCCGGCCAACCAGGTGTGCCGCGGGTCTTCGTCGACGGTGTCGGACAGGATGAACGCGTCAACCGCTCGTTGGGCGATCAGATCGGCGTACGTCTCGATGCCCTGCGCGCCTTCGGGTGCGGTGAACACCAGCATTCGCCTGCCGGTTTCCTCGATCGCCTCGGTGAGCGTGTGCAGGAAGGGGTCCATGAACAGGCTTCGGCCGGGCATGCGGGCGAGGCAGTAGCCGATCAGCCCGGCCTGGCGAGTGGCCAGGCTGCGCGCGGTGCGGTTCGGCTGGTACCCGAGCGCCTCGATCGCGGCCTGGACTTTGCGCAGGGTCGCGGGATCGACCCGCTGGGGCGCGTTGAGCACGTTCGACACGGTCTGGCGTGACACCCCGGCGTGCGCCGCGACCTGGCGAAGCGTGACCGCCTGTCCCACTGTCCACTCCCGACTGTTGGTCGCTGACCGTGTCAGATGGCATACTGTCCGCGATTTGACCGGTCAAATTGGACGGGTAACTGTCGCTGACGGCCCTCGCCCTTGTCAAGACCGGCGCCGACACCGGGGAGGAACCGTGACCGGACCGAGCACGTCCCTGCACTCACTCGTCACTGTGTTGAAGGCGCCTTCCCTTGTGCTGTCGGACCAGGACGGCCAGCTGCCCGGAACAGGATCGACCGGCTGGTTCATCCGAGACAAGCGCGCGCTTGCCCGTGTCCAGTTGACGATCGCGGACGCCGAGGTCGTGACGGTCGGCCGGGATCAGCGGGACCCGTGGACAGCGTCGTTCCACGCGGTGGCCAAGGCTTCCGGCGCACGATGGCGGGATTCGACGCTGCACGTGCGGCGCGAGCGCGAGTTGGACGCGTCGAGCCTGGTCGAACGCTTTGAGGTAACCAACTTTGATGACGTCGACCGGACACTGACTGTCGTTGTGCATGTGGCAACGGACTTCGCGGGCGTGGACGCGGTGAAGGCCGGCCGTGCGGCCTCCTTGATCACGCCGTCGGTGACTGGAGAAGCGTTGAGCTGGCAGGATTCGGTGACGCTGCGCGCCGAACCCGCTGCTGCCGTGACGATCCGTGACAGCGTTGCCGAATTGACGTGGCACGTCACGGTGGCCGCGGGGGAAGCGTGGCGGCTTTCGCTGCACGCCGATGCGACCGTTGAGCCCGCTGACTTCGCTCAGGTGTCGCCGGTTTCGTATCCACAGTGGACTCCATTGCCGAACCCGGTCGCCGAGCGGAACCTCGCCGACCTTCGTGCGTTGTTGCTCGCCGACGAAGGCGACATCTATGCGGCGGCGGGAAGCCCGTGGTACCTGACCCTCTTCGGCCGCGACTCGATCTGGGCGGCCCGGCTGTCACTGCCATTGGGAACCGACCTGGCAGCGGGAACGTTGCGTGCCCTGGCCCGACGGCAGGGAAACCGGCATGACCCGGCCGCCGAGCAACAGCCCGGAAAGATCCCGCACGAGTTGCGCCCAGGCGCGATCGACACGGGCCAGGTCCGGCTGAGTTCCCGCTACTACGGCACGATCGACGCGACCCCGTTGTGGATCTGCCTGCTGCACGAGGCTTCCCGCGCGGGAATGCCGGTCGATCCGTTGCTACCGAACCTGGTGGCCGCGATGAACTGGCTGACCGGCCCGGACGCCGACCCGGACGGCGACGGCCTGATCGAATACCAGCCGGCGGCGTCCGGTGGGCTGACCCACCACGGCTGGAAAGACTCGCACGACGCGTTCCTGCACCAGGACGGCCGTCACCCGAAGGCCCCGATCGCCCTGTGCGAAGTCCAGGGATACGCGTACGCCGCGGCAGTCGCGGCAGCCGCACTGGACCCGGCCAATGGTCCACAGTGGATGGACTGGGCGGCTCGGCTACGGGAGCGCTTTCGTTCGACGTTCTGGATCGAGGACGCTTCCGGCCGGTATCCCGCGATCGCGTTGGACGCGGACAAGAACCCCGTAGTGGGCGCCACGTCCAACATGGGGCACCTGCTGGGCACCGGCCTGCTGGACGCCGAGGAAGTCGAGCTCGTCGCTGCGCGCCTTGGCCGTTCGGACATGCTGACACCGTTCGGACTGCGGACATCGACCGCGGACAGCGCGATGTTCAACCCGTTCAGCTACCACCGGGGGTCCGTCTGGCCGCACGACACGGCGATCGTCATGGTGGGCTTGGCCGCCGAGGGGAAGCATGAGCTCGCGGGCTTGATGGCTGAGTCGATTCTGCGGGCCAGCGAGCACTTCGGCGGCCACACGCCCGAGTTGTACGCGGTTCTCGATGGGCAGCCGCTGGCGTACCCGAACGCTTGTGTTCCTCAAGCTTGGTCAGCGGCCGGGGTCGTCCGCGCAGCCCTGTACTTGGCTACAGCGCCTTGACGAACTGGTCGTCGAACAACCCGTCCAGGGACGGACGATCGGGCAGCAGACCGGTGTCCACCATGAAGTCCGCAACCTGACCCGCCCGGTAGTGCAGGGTCCGGGTGCCGAAGGCTTCCTGGTTCTCCTGTTTGGTCAGAAACGTCGTACCCGGCTGATAAGCGCGATACGCCAGAGTACTGACACCCGCCCGGCGAGCCATGATCGAGATGGCCTCGTCCGGGTTGTGCTCGATCCACGCCAATGTCTCGAACCACGTGTTGACCAAGCGCTGCACCAGATCCGGCCGGATCCGAGCCAGCTCGGAGCGGACGACAAGGTGGTCCGGAATCAACATCGGGAACTCGGCCGAGCTGGTCACCGCCCCACTCCCCGGCCGGGACAATGCCGTTGTCGTGTGCGGTGCGAAGGCGCCGACGGCATCGACGTGCCCGGCGGCGAACGCGGCGGCGGCTGAGTCGGTCAGCGTGGAGACGAGCTGGACGTCGCCTTCCTGCAGTTTGGCCCGGTTGAGTGCGAGGAGCAGCAGGTAGTGGTCGACCGTGCCCTTCTCCACCGCGACCCTCTTGCCTTTCAGGTCGGTCACGCTGGTGATGCCGTCACGGGCGATGATCTGGTCGTTTCCCGTCGAGGTGTCGTTGACCAGAACGATTGTCTGCCGCACGCCGCTGCTGACCGAGGCGATGGTGTCGTTGAGGGTCTGACTGTTGGCGTCGATCGCACCCGTCGACAACGCGGTGAGGCTGTCGGTGTAGCTGTCGAAGTACTGCAGCTCCACGTTGACGCCGTTCATCTTGAAGAATCCGCGTTCTTCGGCGACCTGCCACGGCAGCCAGCCGGGCCATGCGGAGAACCCGAGCTTGATCTTGCCGGGCGCGGGGCCGGGGCCGCTACCGCACGCCGGGACGGCCAACAGTCCGATGACCGACATGAGCGCGGCGAGCAGGCGTGATCTCATCCGAACTCCCAGTGGGGCGGGGCAGGGTGCGAACAACCTACCCGGCCACCGCCGAAGCAGGTGGAGCTGGCTACACCACGAATAGACGACTTTCCCCGATCGCGGTCGAACCGTCCGGACTGACACGGTTTGTCCTGTGAAGACAACAGTGAAACTCGCGAGTTTGATCGCCGCGGTCGGAGTTGTCGCCGGTGCGACGACGGCGTCGGCCGTGCAGCCGAACGAGCTGGAGAACTTGGTCCGCAAGGAGAAGTTCCCCGGCGCTGTGCTGGTCACACAGTCCACTTCGTACTCCGCGGGCGTCGCTCGGCGTGGGCATCCGGCGAAGCCGCCGGTGAACGGGCGGATCCGGGCTGCGAGCAACACCAAGACGTTCGTGGCCGTGGTGGTTCTGCAGCTGGTGGCCGAGGGCAAGGCCGAGCTGGACGCGCCGATCGAGAAGTACCTGCCCGGCCTGGTCCGCGGCGACGGCATCGACGGTCGCAAGATCACCGTACGTCAGCTGTTGCAGCACACCACCGGCTTGCCGAACTACACCGCGTACCTCGGGCTCGAGGACTTCGAGACCTTCCGCAACCGCTACTACGAGCCACGGCAGCTGCTGGACCTCGCGCTGGCGCATCCGGCGAAGTTCCAGCCGGGGGAGCGCTGGGACTACAGCAACACCAACTACGTCCTCGCCGGGATGCTGATCGAGCGGGTGACCGGGCGTCCGGTCGCCGAGCAGGTGACCAAGCGCGTGATCCAGAAGATCGGCCTGCGCGACACGTACTGGCCCGGCGTCGGCGACAAGACCATCCGTGGGCCGCACCCGCAGGGCTACGGCCGCACCGAGGACGGCGAGATCATCGACGTCACCGAGCTGGACCCGTCCGCGGCATGGGCCGCCGGGCAACTGATCTCCACGCCCGCCGATCTCGCCAAGTTCTTCGGCGCCCTCGTCGATGGCCGGTTGATTCCCGCCGCGCAGCTCGACGAGATGAAGAAGACGGTCCCGTCGGACATGGCTCCCGGTGCGGGATACGGCCTCGGGCTGATGAGCGCCCCGCTCAGCTGCGGCGGAGTGTTCTGGGGACACGGCGGCGACATCTTCGGGTTCGAGACACGAGGCGGCGCGACTGAGGACGGTCGCCGCGTGTCGGTCATGGTGACGGCCATGCCAGGCACCTTCGACCCGGCGAACGCCGAACGTGCGCACGCGGCGGTTCTCTCTACTGTGGACAAGGCATTCTGCGAGGGGGACAAGTGATGAAGCGCGCATTGGTCGGTGCGGTCATGGCCGCGGCGATGGTCGTTCCGGCATCGGTCGCGGTGGCCACGCCGGGTAAGAACCCTGTCCAGCCGATCGTCGACGCGGGCCAGGCACCCGGAGCATTGGCGGCGATCAGGCGTGACGGCAACGAACGATGGTACGCCGCGGGAAAAGCGGTTCCCGTGAACGGACGCGTACGAATCGGCAGCAACACCAAGGCATTCGTGTCCGTGGTGGTCCTGCAACTGGTCGCCGAAGGGAAGGTCGAACTCGACGGCCCCGCCCAGCGGTATGTGCCTGCTATCAAGGACAAGCGCATCACCGTACGCCAACTCCTCCAGCACACCAGCGGTTTGCCGGAGTACACGGACAAACTCGGCCTCGAGCGGATCCAGGAGGTGCGCGACCGCTACTTCCGGCCGCACGACCTGCTGGACACCGCGATGGCACATCCAGCCCAGTTCGAACCCGGCACGAAGTTCAAATACACCAACACGAACTATGTCGTGGCGGGACTGCTCGTACAATCGGTGACCGGGCGCCCGGTCGAGGAACAGATCACCGACCGGGTCATCAAACGCCTGGGCCTGAGGGACACGTACTGGCCCGCTGAAGGCGAACAGGGCCTGCGAGGCAAGCATCCGCGCGGCTACAGCCTGACCGACGAGACCGACCCGAAGTCACCGGTGATCGACATCACCGAGATGGATCCGTCCTGGGGTTGGGCGGCCGGGCAGTTGGTCGCCAGCCCGGCCGATCTGGTCGCCTTCTACCGGCAGCTGCCGGCCCTGCTTCCGCCCGCGCAGCTGGCGGAAATGCGGAAGACCGTGACGACCGACGAGCCCGACGTGCGCTACGGCCTCGGTCTTGTCAGCCAGGACTTGAGCTGCGGCGGTGTCTACTGGGGACACAGCGGCGGCATCCACGGTTACGCGACGTTGGCGGGCGCAACGGACAACGGCCGGGCGGCTGCTGTCGCGCAGACCGCGTTGCCAGGACTCACAGGAGACCCCCAAGGTGAGATCAAGCTGGTGAAGGGTGTCATCGACAAGGCACTGTGCTAGCTGGTCGAGGCTCGGCGGACCGCCACGTGACCAGGGGGAGCAGGAGTTGCGTGAGCGGTCCGACAGTCAGGGCATAAAGGACAGTGCCGACGCCGACCGTGCCGCCGAGCAGCCAGCCCGCGGCGAGCACGGTGATCTCGATGCCGGTGCGCGCCAACCGGATCGACCGGCCGGTGCGGGCGGCGAGACCGGTCATCAGGCCGTCACGTGGGCCCGGGCCGAGGCGGACACCGACGTAGACGGCCGTGGCGACGGCGTTGAGCGCCACGCCGCCGACCAGCAGCGCGATCTGCCAGCCGAGGGCGTGCTGATCAGGCAAAATGGCACGGGTCGCGTCGACGGCCACCGAGATGACCACGATGTTGGAGATCGTGCCGATGCCGGGGCGTTGCCGCAGGGGAATCCACAGCAGCATGACGCACACCGAGATGATGGCCGTGATGGTGCCGAACGTCAGCCCGGTGCGGTTGACCAGCCCTTCAGTCAGCACGCCCCACGGGAAAAGCCCCAGCAGGGCGCGGGACAGCATGCCCGTGCTGACGCCGTAGAGGGCCAGCCCGAGCAGTAGCTGGGCGGACCGGCGGGCGGGTGCGTGACGGATGGTGAGCGGACTGAGATCGACTGATGCCACTCGGGCAGTCTGGGACAGAACTGGTCTGGCAATCCAGGGCCAATGCTGAATAATTGGCCTTATGACCTCCACCATTCCCCTGGGTAGCCGCATCTCGGGCGAGCGATTGGCTGTATTGCTGGGGGAGTGGCGGCGGCGCGGCGCCCGGCAGGGCGCGGCCAATCTCGCCGGCGCGATCGAACTGTACGTCCGCGACGGCCAGCTCCCGATCGGCACAAGGCTGCCCGCCGAACGAGAGCTGGCAGCGTCGCTCGGCGTGAGCCGGACGCTGATCGGGGCGGCCCTCGACCGGCTGCGTGAGGACGGCATCGTCGCGAGCCGGCAGGGCGCGGGATCGTGGATCTCGGGTACCGGCGCACGACGGCAGGAACTGACGATGCCGTCCAGCGAAGCCTTGTTCGACCTGGCCAAGGCCGCGCCACCGGCATTGCCAGGGATGACGGCCGCGGTCGACGCGGCGACACACGAACTCGCCGCGTACATCGGCGGCAATGGATATGTCACCGGCGGCCTGCCGCTCCTGCGCGAGCGAATCGCCGAGCGCTACACGGCTCGTGGCCTGCCAACCACGGCAGATCAGGTGATGATCACCAGTGGTGCGTATTCGGCTTTCGTGCTGTGCCTGCGAATGCTGGCTGGGCCGGGTGATCGGGTGCTGGTCGAGCAACCGACGTACCCGAACGCACTGGACGCTGTGCGAGCCGCCCACGCGTTGCCGGTCCCGGTCGCGTTGGATCCGGCGATCGGTTGGGATTTCACAGGAATCGAGGCCGCGCTACGCCAGGCATCGCCGCGATTCGCATACGTCGTCGTGGATTTCCAGAACCCGACCGGCCTGCGGCTGGCTGCCGAAGGACGTGAACGGCTCGGCGGATTGCTTGCCAGGACACGGACCCCGGTGGTGATCGACGAGTCCCTTGTGGAGCTCGACTTCGCCGGCGATCCGCTGGACGGCCCGCCACCCTTCGCCGCGTTCGCCGGAGACCTGTCGCTGATCATCGGCTCGGCCGCGAAGTCACACTGGGGTGGGCTGCGGCTGGGCTGGATCCGCGCGTCCGTGGACCTGCTGGACCGCCTGCTGTCCTCGCGTTTCGCCGTCGACCTCGGGGCCCCGGTGTTCGAGCAACTGGTGCTGGCGGCGCTGTTGGAACCTGACGGTTACGCGGCTTTGGCTCGTCGCCGTGCGGACTTCCGGCAGCAACGCGACGTGCTCGCCGACGCGCTGCGCGAGCACTGTCCGGATTGGACGTTCAACGTCCCGTCCGGTGGGCTTTCGTTGTGGTGCAGGCTGCCCAAGCCGATGAGCACGCGACTCGCGGTGTCCGCGGCCAACCATGGCGTGCAGCTGGCGCCGGGCTCTCGGTTCGGCGTGCACGGCGGTCTGGAGCGGTGGTTGCGTGTGCCTTTCGCCTTGCCCGCCGATCAGCTGGCCGAGGCCGCACGGCGATTGGGCCTGGCCGTGGCTTCCGTTCGCACCTGCGCGAACGTGCCCGCGGTCGACGTCGCGGTCACCTAGGCGTGTTACTCGACCTGATCGCGGGCGAAGCGGTCGGTGGCGGCGATGATCGCCGCGGTCATACTGCCGCCGCCGTGACCGGTGTCGTCGAGAACCACGAGCTCGCTTCCGGGCCAGGCCCGGTGCAGCGCCCAGGCTGTGCCGAGTGGACCGCTGACGTCGTAACGCCCGTGGATCAACACGGCAGGAATCCCGTGGAGCCGCTCGATGTCACGCAGCAGCTGTCCCTCTTGAAGAAAGCAGCCGTGGGACCAGTAGTGGGTCACGAGGCGAGCGAAGGTCAGCTGAAATTCCGGGTCGGCGACCGACAGGAAGGGGGCGGCGTCGGGGGCCAGCGACATGTGCGTGTCCTCCCACTCGCACCACCCGTGTGCGGCCTTGGCGCGGACCTCGGGGTCGGGATCGTGCAGCAGCCTGCTGTAGGCGGCCGCGAGGTCGCCGTCGCGTTCGGCGGCGGGCACGCCGTCGCGGAACCGTTCCCACTCGCGCGGGAAAACGCGGCCCATGTCACGCGTGATCCAGTCGATGTCGCGGCGGCTGCCGTCGGTCACGGCCGCGAGCACCAATTCGGTCACCCGCTCCGGATATGCCTGCGCGTAGGCAAGAGCGAGTGTGACGCCCCACGAGCCACCCTGCACCAGCCAGCGCTCGATTCCCAGGTGGACCCGCAGCGCCTCCATGTCGGCGATGAGGTGCTGGGTGGTGTTCGCCGACAGGTCGACGACCGGGTCGCTCGCCGAAGGCGTGCTGCGCCCGGCGTTGCGCTGGTCGAACACGACCACGCGGTAACGGTTCGGGTCGAACAGGCCCCGGTATCTCGGCGAGCTCCCCGATCCGGGACCGCCGTGCAGCGCGACGGCCGGCTTGCCGTCGGGATTGCCCGACACCTCCCAATACAGCGAATGACCGTCGCCGACGTCCAGCATGCCTGACTCGTATGGCTCGCTTATCGGATAACGCCCGTCATCGGATGTATTCGTCACACGGGCATGATCGCGCACCGGTGCTCGACGCGAGGGAAGCGGCCCACACCAGAAGCGTGAACGCACGGTTCGCCGTCACGGACGGGCAGTGGCGAGTGGGATGCGTGTGATGAAGGTGGTGCAGCCTTCGGAGTTGGTCGCATGGATCGTGCCGTGATGGGCGGTGGCGATTCGGTGTGCGATGGATAGCCCGAGGCCAGTACCCCCGGTGCCGCGGGTGCGGGCATCGTCGAGACGGGTGAAGCGGTCGAAGATGCGTTCCCGGTCGGCCGACGGGATCTCGGGTCCGTCGTTGGAGACTTCGAGAACAGCGGTCGTGGTGTTGGTTGTGAGCCGCACGGTGATCTGGTGGTTGGCATAGCGCTCAGCGTTGTCGAGCAAATTGCCCAGTAGACGCACCAACAGTGCACGGCGGCCGTGGACCTGGACTGGGGCGTTAGGTGTCTGCGCAGTGAGGGTGACGTGCGCCGGCAGGATTCGGGCGGTCTCTTCCGCCACGACAGTGGTGAGGTCGACGTGCTCGTCGGGCGTTATGGCGTTGTCGAGGCTGGTGAGCAGGAGCAGGTCGTCGGTGAGCTCTTCGAGGCGTCGGGTGTCACTGAGCGCGTCGTCGATGACTTGGCGCCACTGGGATTTTTCTGGGTGTGCTTGGGCGATTTCGAGTTCAGCGCGTAGTGCGGCGAGAGGGCTGCGCAGTTCGTGGGAGGCGTCGGCGGCGAAGCGACGGTTGGTCTCGACAGCGGTGTGCAGACGCTCCAGGGTACGGTTCATCGTGGTGGCCAGGCGGGCGATCTCATCTCGCGTCCGCGGTACAGATACCCGGCGAGCTAGGTCGTGTTCGGTGATTTCGTCGACCTCGCGGCGGATGGCCTCCACAGGGCGCAGTACTCGACTGAGCGCGGCCCGGATTGTCACGGCGAACAGGCCCAGCAACACGATCAAGCCTCCGGCCAACGAGACGACGGTGACATGGAGGGTCGCCTGATCCCTCACGAAGGCCGGGGTCTGGCTGATCCGGCGCGCGAGCTTTTGTTCCTCAGCGGGCGCGGAGTCATCGAATTCGGGCTCGCTGAAAGGCCAGAACGACAGGGCGAGACCGGCAGGGAGCATCGGCTGCTCACCGGGAGCGTGTTGCATTCCGAAATACCAGAAGCTGGCGGAACACAACGATTCCGATTCGCCCTGAGAGGTGGCATGCCGTTGATCGACGACGGGATTCGGCATGCACTCGTATCTGGCGACCAGAAGCGTGTTCGAGGTGAGCGAGGACCGAACCAGCTGCGCGGTGGCGATAACGGCTGCGATCAACGGAATCGCGACGATGACGGTCGCGGCAAGAACGAGCCGGCCCCGAATCTCCCTGGGAAGCAACCAGCGGGTGGTGCGGACAATGAAGTTCATGGATGCTCACCCGGCGGTGATCTGGTAGCCGTGGCCTCGGACGGTCACAATGGTCCGTCGGCCGAACGGAGTGTCGATCTTGCGGCGCAGCGCGCTGATGTAGACCTCGACCAGGTTGGGGTCGGGATCCTGAGAGGTGTCCCAGACATGGTCGATCACCTCGGTTTTGGTGACGACCTGACCGGTTCGGCGCATGAGGTACTCCAGCACCGCGTATTCCTTCGCGGTGAGCGTGATTTCGCTGGTACCACGACGGCAAGTGCGGTCGACCGGATCGAGCTCGAGGTCCCCATTACGCAGCACAGCGGCACGTTCAGGCAGGCCGCGCCGGATCAGCGCCCGCAACCTGGCCACCAGGACGAGATAGGAGAATGGTTTGGTCAGATAATCGTCGGCGCCGGTGTCCAGACCTTCGACCTCGTCGTGCTCCCCGTTCTTGGCCGTGAGCATCAGGATGGGCGTCCACACACCGGCCTGCCGGAGCTGAGCGCAAACCCGATAGCCATTGAGGCCGGGCAACATGAGATCCAGCAGGATCACGTCGTAGGGGTATTCGGTGGCACGCCAGAGACCCTCACGGCCGTCGTGGCAGACCTCTACTGTGAAGCCCTCCGCGGCCAGGCCGCGGTCCAGCAGCTGTGCCAGCCGTAGATCGTCTTCCACCACGAGGACTCGCATCGTCCCAGAATGCCGCACGTTAGCCGGCGAATCCCTGAAATTTCCTTCAGCTGACTGCAGCAAATGTTCAGCATCCGTGTGCCAGTCTGCTGACCGGTTCGGCGGGGCTCGGGGGAGGACCCCGCCGAACCGCGAGTCAAAGGTCGAGTCAGGGATTGGCGTTCCAGCCTCCCGGTTCTCCTTCGTTGGTCCACCCCCACGATCGCCATTGTCGGGGCAAGCACACCTGCCCAACGTGAAACGCTCGATGCGAACGTCATTGGGAAAGGCAGTCGAGGGAGGAATCGCAAATGAATGTTATCTGGAAACGCTGCGCGGTTGGCTTTGCCGCTGCGGCGGCCAGCGCAGCAACATTGCTCATAACAGCCAGTCCGGCCGGGGCTGTGGCACCTGCCAACGGGGCAACGGGAATCCAGATCGAAGCGGTCAGTAGCGCCACGCCGGTCTCGGTGTCGGATGTGGCTGGCGTCGACTCGGAGGGCAGCACCTCGACCTTGTACTGCGCGGTCCGGGACAACACCTTCGGATGTCAGTCAGGCACGCCGGGCGACGGACTGGTGGTCAGCATCCTCTATGACGACAGCAACTTCAGCGGCTCGCGGGTAGTGATCTTCAACCCGGCCTACCAGGTCGGATGTACTGGCGGGACGGGCGACAATGAGGGCGGCGCAAACCTCGGCGCGGCGGCCAACCTGATCAGCTCAGTGCGAACGTACAACTCCTGCGATGTCAAGCTGTTCGACGGAAACAACGCGACCGGCACGGCCACTGCATGGCTGGACGAGGCCGCCGACCTGGGGGCGATGAACGACCGCGCCAACTCCTTCAAGATCTCCTGATCGGTCCCTACCACCGAACCGGAGAAGTGACCACCGTGGGACGGCGCCTGCCCCGGCGCGCAAGCCGAGCAGCTGCTGCCAGGTCAAGCTTGGAATCCGCCAGGTTCGCTTGAAACGGGCATTCCGCGATGGTGTCGAATGGCGTCGAGCCCGTTCGTAGCCAAGGTGAGAGGCCGCCTGATCCTTGAAGGAGTGCACCATGAAGCAGTACTTGCTCGCCGTCCAGCTCGACGAAAGCGTGCCGGAGACCGAAGAGGAACGGCGGGAGCAGATGGCACGGACGGCCAAGGTCACCGAGGACATGAAGTCCGCGGGTTCGTGGGTGTTCGTCGGCGGGCTGCTGCCCTCGCATGCCAGCACGGTCGTCCGTCCCGGCAGCGGTACCACCACGATGACCGACGGCCCGTTCGCGGAGACGAAAGAGCAGCTCGGCGGGTTCTGGGTGATCCAGTGCGACGATCTCGACCAGGCGCTGGCCTGGGCCGAGAAGTGCGCGTTGGCCTGCGGGCAACCGATCGAGGTGCGCCCGTTCGACGACGGGCCGGGCCGGCGCTGATGGATCTGGACAGCGTCTACCGGGCTGAGTACGGCCGGTGCGTGGCGACGCTGACGCGCCTTCTCGGTGACATCGGGCTCGCCGAGGAGGCCGTCCAGGACGCGTTCGCCGTCGCCGTCCAGAAGTGGGGCGAGGGGCTGCCGCCCAATCCGGGCGCGTGGATCGTGACCACGGCCCGAAACAGGGCGATCGACCGCCTGCGCCGGGAATCCACACGGGAAGCCCGGCACGCGCAGGCGCTGCTGCTGCACCAACCCGACGAGCCGAAGGAGGTGGGACCGGTGCGTGACGACCAGCTGCGCATGATCTTCACCTGCTGCCATCCGGCGCTGTCGCCGCTCGCGCAGACCGCGCTCACCCTGCGGCTGCTCGGCGGGTTGGAGGTGGCGGAGATCGCGCGGGCCTACCTGGTGCCGGAGCCGACCGTGGCCCAGCGGATCGTCCGGGCGAAGAAGAAGATCCGCGACGCCGGCATCCCGTACCGGGTGCCCAACGCCGCCGAACTGCCCGAGCGGCTGACTTCCGTGCTCACGGTGCTCTACCTGGTGTTCAACGAGGGATACACGTCCACGTCGGGGGAGCTGCTGCGGACGGACCTGTGCCTGGAGGCCGTCCGCCTGGCGAGGGCGCTGGCCGAGTTGATGCCCGAAGAACCCGAGGTGATCGGGCTGCTGGCGCTGCTCCTGCTCACCGAAGCCCGGCGACCCGCGCGGGTGGGGCCGTCGGGTGAGCTGGTGGTGCTGGCGGAGCAGGACCGGTCGCTGTGGAACCGGGAGCTGATCGACGAAGGCCACGAGCTGGTGCGGTGGTGCCTGCGCCGTGCTCAGCCGGGGCCGTACCAGTTGCAGGCCGCGATCAACGCCGTGCACACGGACGGTCCGGCGACCGACTGGGCCCAGGTGCTCGCGCTGTACGACCAACTGCTGCAGCACACCCCGACCCCGATCGTCGCGCTGAATCGTGCGGTCGCCGTCGCCGAAGTGCACGGACCGGCGCAGGCACTGGCCAGCATCGACGACCTGGATTTGCCGGGTTACCACTTGTTGCCCGCCACTCGCGCGGACCTGCTCACCCGCCTCGGCCGTACCGCGGATGCCGTCGCCGCCTACGACGAGGCAATCACCTTGGCCACCAACGACACCGAACGAACCTTCCTGGAGACGCGGCGGGCACGCGTGACTCCCGGCTAGCGCTGGCGGTGGACGATGAGCTGCGGGGTTTCGGAGACGAGGATGCTGTCACCGCCGCGTAAGGGCCTGCTGGTTCCGTCGATGTGCCGCAGTTCTTCAGCGTGCGGGCCGGCGGTGGTCGTGGCGCTGCCGTGGTGTGTCCAGCGGATCACCAGTAATCGGCGGTCTGTGGTGGCGAATTCGCATTGCCACACGTTGCTCGGCAGGTTGATCGCCAAACCTTGGCCGCAAGAGCGGGTAGTGGTGTGCGACAGCCAGCGTTGTAGTTCTTCGACGGCGAGCGCGGCGCGAGTGGGCGGACCGCCGACTACTTGGAGGGTGATCGGCAGTGGCCTGCCGCCCCAGTTGTAGAAGTAGGTACGCGCAAGGCTGAAGTTGCTGCCGTAGAGCGCGACGAGGTAGAAGCGCGTCGCGTAGTTGATGGCGCGCTGCTCGTCGAGAGGTTCTTCGCGCACGTACTCGTAGGTGACGCCGGTGTTCCACAGTGGAGGGTGAACCCCGGCGTCATGCAGTGCGTCGTAGGTCCGCCGCAGCAGGTCGACCATGGTCTCCGGCGGGTCAAGTGCTTGTCGCTGATGCAGATTGAGACCGGCGACGTCGCAGTGGTCGTAACCACGGAGCTCAGCGAACCGGCGCAGCATCCGTCGGCCGTCATCGGTCCACAACCCGACGATCGATGGACAGACCACGACAGCGTTGGGATCGACGGCCTTGATGGCACGGCTTGCCCGGCGCGTCATTTCGACCAGTGTCTCTGTCGAGCCGGAGTAGTAGCGCGGGTCGTTGCCATGCACCCACACCTCGTAGGCCTCGATTCGGCCCCGGTACCTCGCGGCGAGTGTGCTGACGAAGCGATCCCAGACAGTGAGGTCGTCGGGCGGCGTGCTGCGTGATCCGTCGTCGTACGGCGTTTTCGGCCCGTTGGGGGCGGCCCATCCCGGTGTTCCGCCGAAGACGAGGGTCGCCGGAAGACCTGCGTTATGAGCCCCGCTGACCAGCCGGTCGAGGATGCTCCAGTCGTACACGTCCGGCTGTGGTTGCAGGCTGGCCCATCGGGTGCGGCTGTCCCAGAACCGCAGGCTGCCGACCCGGAACGCCGGCATCGAACCGCTCGACGAGGATGCTGTCACGCCGAACAACCTCGGGTCGATCAGCTGTTCTCGTTGCCAGGACGGACCGTCGATGTGTTGCGCGGCACCGGTGTGCAGGTTTTGCGGACCGCTGGCCCCTGCCGCCAGGAATGCCACGACCAGCAAGGCCGCGGCGGCCGTGACAAGGCCCTGCGGACGTCTTCTCCTTCCTGGGTCAGGTACTGCCTGCGAAGCGGGAAGCGCAGTGTCCGGATCAGTGGCCAGGCGCCACTGCCAGAGCAGATCGATGAGGTCTTTGTCTGTCGCCGCGCAGGCCGTGGCGATTCTGACAACGGTCTGATAATCCGGTGGAACCGTTTTTCCGGTGCAATATCGATGAAGGGTGGAGCTGCCGGTGTGTGTTTTGCGGCCAAGCTCGGAATAACTGAGACCGCTTCGATTCTTAAGCTCGGCGAGATGTCTCGCGAGCATGCTGTTCATGTCGGACAAAGCCATCGACCTCCCCAGCCGTCGGCGCCGCGAGCCATTATGCCACCGTCCCACAACTCTGAGGAACGCCTGCTCAAGGCGGGCGTGTGCATGTCGGGACGGGGAGTGGCCGGGCATCCCTTGCGGTTTCAGCGGCTACTGGAGCACATTTGCTTCGTTCCTTCTCGGACGTCAATCAAGGTCCGCAATCGTCAACAAAGGAAGGCATATGCGAATTATCCGAAGCCTGCTGCTGAGCGGGGCCGCTGCGCTCACGGTTTTCAGCGGGGTCCTGGCAGCCGTACCTGCGGGCGCGCACCAGACGGGTGATGTCGGGATCCAGCATTACTCGTGCGGCAGCTCCCGGCCGCCGAACTATGACGAGCAAGGCCCTCCCGGACCGTGGCCGAAGGCGATCAGGAACCTGGTCGCGCAGAGCGGTTCGGCGTTCTCGTGCAGCGACCTCGGCGGCATCTATCACGGCGACAGGCTGGACTACTACTGCTTCACCCTGGGAAACGACGGCCAGTACTGGACCTACGTGTCCGCTTTCGACCGGGGCATCGCAGGCTGGGTGCCGGACGACAGCCTGGCGTATCCCGGTAGCAACGCGAGTTGCCTGAACTGAAATGGGGCGCGTGTTCAAAGGCCTCGTGGTGAGCGGAGCTGTTGCGCTCATAGCTTCCAGCGGAATGCCCGCCAGTGCGCAACAGGCAGGTGACGTCCAGAATCAGCACTTCGTGTGCGGCTCCAACGAGCCCCCGGATCTGGATGATCAGCCGTTTCGGCAGTCGATGACGGACTTGCGACTGGACAACGGTTCAGGGATGCCATGCGGCACCGCTCGAAAGGGCGACTGGCTCAACTACCACTGCTTCACCTTGGGGGGCGACGGCCAAACCTGGACTTACGTGGCAGTCGTCGGACAGCACGTCGCGGGGTGGGCGCCCGACGCCAAGTTACCTGGCAACGGCAGCAACAAGCCGTGCCCGCGTTGAAATTACCGGCTCGGCATCACGTTCAGGCTGGCGAGTGAGCTGAAGACCTGGTCGAACAGGTCGTTCACATCGGCCGCGGGGTCGTCCCGCAGGCATTCGATGACCACCCGGGAAGCCGCGATCACGGCCGCGGCGACCGTCCTGACCTGGACGTTCGTCGCGGCCAGGCCGGTTCGTCCGGCCATGCCGGCCGCCACGGCTCGTTCGAGGTCCTTGCCCAGCCGCAGGCCGGTGATCAGCAGCTGCGGATACGTCTGGAGCAGGACCTGCTGTGCCACCTCAGTACGTGACAGTCATCGTGATTTCGCCGCGCTGCCGGGCCGCGGCCGATCGGGTCGCGGTCGGCCACCAGGTCACGAGCTCGCTCGACTTCGTCCTCGACGCACCGTCCACAGTGGCCCGTCCGCAGCCGCGGACGGACCTTTCGGCCGAGGGTGCGGCTGCCGCGCGCAGTGCGTCGGTCATCCCGATCGACTGATCACCAATCGTGGACTGTGCCGTCGTGCAGCCGATTCACCGGCAGGTACGCCTGTGTGTACGGGTGCGCGGCGGCCAGTTCCTCGTTGAGCTCGACACCGATTCCCGGCATCTCGCCCGGGTGCAGGTAGCCGTCGCTGAAGGTGAAGGCGTGCGGGAAGACCTCGTTGGTCACGTCGGTGTACCCGGCGTACTCCTGGATTCCGAAGTTGTGGATTGCCAGGTCCAGGTGGATGCCCGCGGCCATGCCGACAGGGGAGATGTCCTCGGGACCGTGGATCGCGCTCTTGATCTGGTGCACCGCCGCGAAATCGAAGAGCTTCCGCAATGGCGTGACTCCACCGAAATGCGTGACCGAGGAACGGACGTAGTCGATCAGCTGTTCCTGCACCAGTGTCTGGTAATCGAAGACGGTGTTGAAGATCTCGCCGAGCGCCAGCGGTGTCGTGGTGTGCTGACGGACCAGGCGAAGCCCGTCCTGGTTCTCCGCGGGTGTGCAGTCCTCCAGCCAGTACAGGTCGTACGGTTCGAGGTCCTTGCCGAGCCTGGCGGCCTGGATGGGCGTCAGGCGGTGGTGAACGTCGTGCAGCAACGGCAGTTCCGGGCCGAACTCGTTGCGGACCGCTTCGAACACCCTGGGTATGTGCCGCAAGTACGCGCCGGTGTCCCAGTCCTCGACCACGGGCAGGTTTCCCTGGTCCAATGTGGATCGTACGCCGTAGACCTTCCGCAGGCCGGGAATTCCGGTTTGGATCCGGATCGACTTGTAGCCCTGGTCGAGCTTCGCGCGCACCGAGTCGAACAGGTCAGGAAGGTCGTTGCCGTGCGCGTGCCCGTACGTCCGCACCCGATCCCGGCTTTTTCCGCCCAGCAACTGGTACAGCGGAAGCCCGGCCACCTTTGCCTTGATGTCCCACAGCGCCACGTCGACCGCGGCGATCGCGGCCATCGTGACGGGGCCGCGCCGCCAGTACGCGCCACGGTAGAGCGACTGCCAGGTGTCCTCGATCCGGTGCGGGTCCGTGCCCGGCAGCAACGGCACCACGTGCTCGGTGAGGTAGCCGGCCACCGCCAGTTCGCGTCCGTTCAGCGTGGCGTCGCCGAGGCCGGTCACGCCTTCGTCCGTCTCGATCTTGAGCGTGACGAAGTTGCGCCCGGGACTGGTCACGACCACCTTGGCGGCGACGATCTTCACGCAGAGTCCTTTCATCCTTTGGTCGCACCGGCGGTCAGGCCGGTGACGATGTACTTCTGGCCGAGGATCGCGGCGAGCACCACCGGCAGGGTCATCAACGTGGCCGCGGCCATCAGCCCGCCCCAGTCGGTGCTGGCGTAGGAGATGAAGTTGAACAGGGCGACCGGCGCGGTCTTGGTGTCCTCATTGGAGAAGATCAACGCGAACATGAAGTTGTTCCAACTGGACACGAAGGCCAGCAGGCACGCCGTCGCCGTGCCGGGCGCGGCCAACGGCAACGCGATCCGCCAGAACGCGCCGAACGCGCTCAGCCCGTCGATCCGGCCCGCCTCCTCCAGTTCGATCGGCAGGTCCTCGAAGAAGCTGATCATGATCCACAGGATCAGCGGCACCGAGACGAACATGTGGCTGAGGATCAGCACGGTGTAGCTGCCCACCAGCCCCGCCTGCGCGAACAGGTAGTACCACGGCACCAGCAACGAGATCGCCGGAACGATCCGGGCGGACAGTACGAGCGACCCGGTCCGGCGCATCCGGAACCGCCCGACGGCCCACGCTCCGGGCACCGCGATGATCGCGGAGAGGGCCGTGGAGACGACGCCGACGATCAAGGAGTTCACCAGCGACTTCAGGATCTCGCCGTCGTCGAAGATCGCGCGGAAGTTGGCCAGGGTGGGTTCGAAGAACAGGCCGACGCTCGGGTCGGTCACCTCGATGTTGGTCTTGAAGGCCGCCGTGAACAGCCAGACGATCGGCAAGGAGAAGAAGAGGGTGACCAGGGTGATGGCGATGCCTCGCAGGGTTTCACGTGGTCTCCCTCCTGCCGCCACGCCGAAGTATCATCACGACACCGACGATCACCAGTGTGAACAACACCAGCACTGCCGCCGCGAGGTCGTACTCCTGGTAGTCGAACACCGCCCCGAAGGCGTTGGTGAAGCTCAGGTTCACCGTGAACACGAGCGGGAACACGATCATCAGCCCGATGAACGCCAGCGCGGGCCCGAGCATCGCCCACTTCAACCCCCGGGTCACGAAGCCTCGCGGTAGCTGTTGTCGCGCGCCAGAAACGCAGCGAACTCGGCGTCGGCGTCCCGCGCGACCGGTGCCACCGGATTTCCCAGGTTTCCGGCCACGAGCGGACGGCCGACGATGTCCCTGGCCCGGCCGACCTGCACGACGTCCGGCCGGTCATGGCTGACGCCTGTCGCCGCGCTGATCTGCATGGTCCTCGCGAGATCCGCCGGGAACACCGTGCCGGTCTCCGGGTTCTGCCAGGCGGATCGGCGTGCGCCGGGGATCCCGTCGGCCTGGATCTGCCCGACCATGTCGGGGCTGGAGGCCCACCGGATGAACTCCCACGCGTGCTCCCGCAGCAGGGAGAACCGGCTGATCGCCAGGCTCCACGACGGGATGTTGTACGGCTTCGACCCCGCTGGTCCCGCTGGGAACGGCGCGTATCCGATGGTGTCCTTGACTGTGGAGACCTTGGGGTCGAGGAAGCTGGTGTAGATCGCGTCGGCGTCGATGTAGAACGCGGCCTTGCCCTGGGCGAAGATCGGCATGGCCTGTTCGAGACTCATGTTGGTGGCGCCTGGTGGTCCGGCTCGTTCCAATAAGGACCCGTAGTACTCGTACGCGGTGATCGCTTCGGGTGTGGCGATGGCGGACTTGCCGTCGACGGTGAAGTCACCGCCGAACGAATACAGAAAACTCGACCACTGGCTCACCGCACCGGCCCGCTGGCCACGGCCCACGTAGCCGAAGAAGCCCTCCCGCGTCAGCCTCAATGCGGTGTCCCGCAGGGCTTCCAGGGTCGTCGGCGGTTCGGTGAGGTCCTTGCGGTAGTACAGCGCAGGCCGCTCGGTGACCACCGGGACACTCAGGACTTTGCCGGCCGTGATCGAGCGTTGCCGTGGCGCGTCCTGGAAGTCGTCCCATTGGTAGGCCGGGTCTTTGACATGGTCGGTGAGGTCGGTGAGCCAGCCGTTGCGCGCGAACAGCAACTGTTCTTGCAGAGCGCGGACCATCATCACGTCGATGTCCGTGGCCGACGCGTTGAGCTTGACGTTGTAGCTGTTGGCCAACTGGTCGGACGTCAGCAGCGACATCGAGACCTGGCGGCCGATCCGCTGCTCGAACTCGCCGATCCGTTTGTTGATCGCCCTCGACCAGACGTGGTTGATGGCCATGATCCGCAGCGGGGTAGTCGGCTGGCGCTCGGCCGGGCACAAGAACCGAGCGACAGCCCGCCCCCGGCAGCGGCGAGAGCGAGTTTTCCCAGGGTACGGCGGCTGAAGGACATCCTTGTCCGCTCCGATCGCAACTGGTCCAACTGGTAGGACCAGTCGGACCGTAGCATCGACTTCGGGGTATGGCCAGTCCTGTTCGACAGGGGGCCAATCGGCACGAATCGGCCACGTCGGCGAAACTGTGCGGTAAGGAGGTCGAGGGTGAGCAACAGCGAGCGCCCGTTATTCGGGCCGATTGATCCGTACGCCCTGCTGCCGTCGGTGGCGTTGGCGAGTTTTGCGTTTGTTCTCCTGCTCAACGGCGTGGTGCTCGTTGGCTTGGTCCCGCTTGTCCTAGCCGGGTTGATCATCGCCTTCGACTCGTGGGCGAACCGGAGCGAGCGACGGCGGCGCTAACGCCGCAGGAGTCGCTCGATGTGCTCCTTGGCCATGAGGTCGACGCTCATGTCGAGCGATGGCCCGTAAGTCCGCAGGCCGAGAGCGAGGTGCTCGCGCATGCCCGCCCGCGCCCGCTCGACGTCGCGCGCCTCGACGGCCTCGAGGATCTCGGGGTGGTGCGGCACGCCGGGCTCGCCGATCGACGGATCGGAGTTGGACCGCAGCATCATCTCGAACATCATGCCGCTGATCGACGAGAGCATGATCCGCAGCACCGGGTTGCCGCTCGCGGCCGCGATCGCGTCGTGGAACTCCAGGTCCGCGTGCGCCTTGTCGACGACATCGGTCGCCCGCTCCATCCTGTCGGTCGCCGTGCGCATCACCGCGATCTGCTCGTCGGTCGCGCGCTCGGCGGCAAGACCGACGATCTCGACCTCGATCGGGATCCGCGCCTCGATGAGATGCCGGACGGTGGGGCGCCCGGCCCGGTACAGCGCGTCGTAACTACGAACATGCGCTGACGATCGATCGCTCACGAACGCGCCGCGCCCCGGCGCGACCTCGATCAGATGCTGAGCCTCAAGGCGACGGAGTACCTCACGGACCACGTTTCGGCTGGCGCCGAACTGGGCGGCGAGCTCGCGTTCTGACGGCAGTTTGTCGCCCGTGGGGATATCGCCGTTGCGGATGTCGTGCTCCAGCTGCAAGGCAATACGTTCGGTCAACAGACCTCGCTCGCTGGGCATGCGCGTCAGGATACGGCAGCTCAGATGCACTGGCGTCGTCACGGACCGAGAGTGCTGCTGCTGATGTTCGCCTCGCGTCTGCTACGCGTGGCGAATGGGACGCCGTCGGAGTGGATCGGGCTCGCCGAATGGTCGGCCGTTTTCGTGGTGGTGAGCATTTGCGCGTTCTGAGCGGCCGCCGACTACGCCAGTTCGGTGGGTCTGGGCCGGGCTCAGCAAGTCCAATCGGAGTTGCGGGGTTACCCCGGCGCCGTGTTGTACTTCTTCCTGCCACAGGACTGGTCGCCGGGTGAGGGCGCCGCGATCATCGTGCCGCGGTCGGAGTCGATGCGGCTGGAGTTCACCACTGCGTCTTCGTCGGCACCGTGCGGCGCATGATTTCCCGGGCCGCGCGGTGCTTTTCCTCGTCTGTCCGCATGATGTCGGGATTCACTCCACGGGCCACTGCCAGCCGGTATGCGAAGACGTACAACGGAAGCATGCTGAACAACGGCATCAGCATTTCGTCGACCTGAGGCAGCGAATCACCGAGCAGCCAGACTTCCGCACCGACAATCCGCATGCCTTGGGCGATGCGCTGGGCGTGTGCTTCGGAACGGCCGTGCGGGGCGAGGACGATCACCAGCTCGCCGGGTGAAGTGCTGGCCCACGTGCCGTGCGCGGCCTCTTCCACCTGCCAGGCCTCGGAATGCATGGCCGCGGCTTCGGTCACCTTGAGCGCGCCTTCTCGGGCGGTCGCCAGCTCCGGGCCGCCGCCGACGACGACAATCCTTGGGGCGGAGGCGAATTCCTTCGCCAGCGCGGTCGCGTCCGCCGAGTTCGTGGCGAGGGTGAACGCCGCGAGATCCCCTGCCTGCGAGAGGGTCTGCTCCAATGCCGGCGCCGGACGGCCGAGAAGCCTGGCTACGGCGAGTGCGAGAGCGTAGCCGCGCGACAACGTGGTGGCGTAACTCCGGGTCTTGGTCAGCGGCGCTTCCAGGCCGCCGGGTCCTACGAGAACATGGTCACACGTCTGCGCCAGCGGTGACATCGGCGCGTCGGTCAACCCGATCGTGAGTCCATTGTGGGCGGTGACGGCCGCCATCACGTCCGCTGTGGTGCCGGTGTGCGAGAGGGCGATCAACGTGTCGGGGTGCGGTGGTGGGTAGGCTGCGTATTCGAAGGCGTTGTGCACGTGCGCGGTGATTCCCGCGACGCTCTGGAACGCGTGCGCGATGGCGATCGCGGCGAAATGGGATGTGCCGCAGCCGATCAGGTCGATGGACTGCCTGGACGCGACGGCTTCTGCTGCCGCGTCGAGACCGGCAGGGGAGTGGCGCAAGGCGTCGGGGATGGCGAGAATGCCTTCCCACATCTGGTATTCGGTCATCGCTTGGTGATCTCGTCGTTGAGCAGCTTGCGTTTCTGCGCGGGCAGCCATTGCACGGACAACCGGATTCCGTGGTCGGCGAGAGTTTTCCACGCCACGAGTTCGTCGTCGGTGGCGTGCACCTCTTTGGTCAGCTTGTGGCGTGCGCCGTCCGAACGGACACCGCCGATGTTGACCTCGTTGAGCGTCAATCCGGCAGCCACCAGACGTTCCAGGTCGATCGGGTTGGCCACCAGCACCAGGATCTTGCCGTCGGGCCATGTGCCGTCCGCGGCGGCCTGCCTGGCATGGTCGACGCTCCACACCACCAGCCGGACACCGGGCGGCACAGCCATTTCCATCAGGCTGGTGTCGAACGGGCTCGCGGCGACGCGGTCACTGATGACGAGCAGGACATCGGCGCCGACGGCACGTGACCACCCCATGGTCACTTGGCCGTGCACCAGCCGGTGGTCGACACGGACCAGTTCGATGGGCACTCAGGTCTCCTCGGACGGCGGGCTCCAGCGGATGATCCCCGCGGGCCCCGCCTCGGCCATGATCTTGACCAGGTCGTCGAGCCGCCGGCCTTGCCTGCGCACCAACGCCTCCAGCACCATCGGCAGGTTCACCCCGCCGATCACTTCGACGCCTCGCCGCTCGTACGCGATCCGCGCGGCGGTGGAGAACGGCGTCGCGCCGGGCAGGTCGACCAGGACGACGACTCCGGCGCCGCTGTCGATGTCCTCGATCGTCTGGCGTAATCGGGCCAGGAAGTCGCTGGGCGACTCCTCGGCGGACAGGCAGACCGCGGCGAAGTTGTGCTGCGGCCCGATGATCAGGTCGACCGCACTGGCCAAACCAAGGGCGAAGTCGCCGTGGCCTGCCACCACGATCGCGACCTCGTCTTCAGGACGGGACACCGAGAACCCCCAACGCGCCGAGTGCGAACCCGCCGACGGCGAGTCCAATGAGGATCAGCACCGCGTTGGCGCCGCGCCGCACGAGCCAGAACACCAGCAGCGTGATCAGCAACGGCACCAGCTTCGGCATGATGTGGTCGAGCATTTCCTGCAGCTTGATGGTGGCCTTGCCTTCGATGTACGACAACGGCACGTTGACCACCAACCACGTGCCGACCAGTGCGCCGACCCCCATCAGACCGGTGATCGACGCGCCTTCCATCAACCGCCGCAGTGCGCTTTGATCGATCCGTTCGAACAGCTTGCCGCCCAGCCGGAACCCGGCTTTCAAGGTCAGCCAGCGCACGACGACGTGCACGATGTTGACCGGCACCAGGAAGATCAGCGGCGCCAGCAGGTTCGCCTGCATGCCCAGCGACGCCCCGATGCCGGAGAAGATCGGCCGCAGCGTGCCGTGGAACGCCGAGTCGCCGACGCCGGCCAGCGGACCCATCAAGGAACCCTTGACGCCCTGGATGGTCTGCACGCTGACGTCTGAGGCGCCGATGTCCTCGGCCACGGCCGAACCGTTGACGCCGTCCTTCTGCTCGGCTTTTTTGACAGGTCTGGTCGCGTGCCGGGTTTCGAGGTCGGCCACGAGTGCGTAGATCGGGCCGGGCAGCCAGGGATGCGTGTTGAAGAACGTCAGGTGCCGCTTGAGTGCCGCGCTGAGGTCCGTGCGGTCCGGGTAGATCCGCTTGAGCAACGGCATCATGCCCCACGTGAAGCCGATCGCCTGCATGCGGTCGAAGCTGAACGCCGACTGCACGGCGAACGAGCGCCAGAACAGCCTGCGCTGGTCCTTTTTGGGCACGAGCGCACCGGCGTCTTCGTCCGAATCGGACTGAACCAGGCGGATGCCGCCCTTCCTGCTGATCCACAGCGCGGCGATCATCGCACCCAGCAGCGCCACGCCGAGCACCCCGAACCCGGTGTACGCGGCCAGCAGGAAACCGATGAAGAAGAACGGCAACAGCGACGTGGTCACCAAGGTGTTCATCAGCAACGCGAAACCGAGCGCGGGCAGTACAGCTCCGGCGACCGCTAGACCATCGCCGACAGGTCCTCGGATGCTGTCGGCTAGACCGCGCACGACATCGTTCCCGAGCACGAGCCCTAGATATGTCGGCACCGCGATACAGAGGAAGTGCACTAGATTTCCCAGATGCAGCATCGCGGTAATGCCACGCGTACTGCCTCTGTCGGCGTATCGCTCGGCGCCGGTGACGAAGACCGAGCTGACGGCCTTGGCCAGCAGTTCACCGAACGACCCGAGTAACGCCGCCGGCACCGCGACAAGCAGGGCCTGGCCCGGATCGAGGCCGCTGTCGATGGCCAGCGCGGTGCCGAGGATGCTGCCGATCGCCAGGTTCGGCGGGACGGAACCGCCGATGTCCGCGGCGCCGATGAAGATCAGTTCCAGCGAGGCGCCGACGATCAGACCGGTCGGCATATCGCCGAGGATCAGGCCGGTGACCGGGCCGAGGACGATTGCCCGTTCGAGGAACAAATCGCCCATGAAGCGGCGGCTGAAGTACGCGAAGCCCGCGATGAACGCGAGCAGGAGGGCCTGGCCGACCGACATGGGGCGCTCCTTTCAGCTTCCGCTGGAGGAAGTCCGCAACGTAACACCGTCCACTGCACAAGACAAGCAGAACCGATCAGGATGGGTGCGCGATTCTGCTCGATTGACCTTTCGCCGGCCGTTCGTATGCTTCTCACGTGCGTCGATCTGATCGGTTGAATGCGATCATGGAACGGCTGGCCAAGGACGGCAGCGTGGCCGTGACCGCGCTGTCGCGCGGGCTGGGCGTCTCCGAAGCGTCGGTGCGCAGGGACCTGTCGTTCCTCGAAGCGCAGAAATGGCTCTCCCGCACCCATGGCGGAGCGGTCGCCCGCTCGTCGTTGCCCGCCAGCGTCTCGGTGGTTGCGGAACGACAGGCTGAGCGGTTCCGGATCGCCGAGCTCGCGGCGGCCCAGGTCCCGGACGGAGCACGGATCGGCCTCGCGGCGGGGCCCTTGTCGGTGTTGATCGTGCGCAGCCTGGCTGACCGCGAGTCGTTGACCGTGGTCACGAACGAACTGGACGCGGCTTATGAGGCGTCTCTGCGCCCGGGCGTGCGGGTGATGGTGCCCGGCGGCGTGACCACTGTCGGCTCGTCGGTCCTGACCGGCTCGATGTTGCGCGATGTGTACCTGGACTTGGCGATCGTCGGTGGGGACGGGGTTTCCGCGGAGGCCGGACTGACCACTGAGGACGTTCCGGTCGCTGACACCGCACGGTCCTTTATGGACGCTGCTGGCCGGGCGATCGGTGTCTTCGACACGCCCCAGGTGGGAGCGGCGGCGTTCGCGCGGATCTGTGCGTTGTCCGACGTGGCTTCGCTGATCACCGCCGAGGACGTCGATCCGGACGCGCGGGCTCGCATTGAAGGCGCGGGCGTCCCAGTCGTCACGCAGTGAGCCGCCCGCACCGGCGTGTCCACCGTTCCAGCACACCGAGATGCGCGTTCCGGCACACCGAGATGCGCGTTCCGGCACACCGAGATGCGCGTTCCGGCACACCGAGATGCGCGTTCCGGCACACTGAAATTCCCCTCCGCGCCCGAGTGAGGGGCAACTCTTGGTGCCGGAAGGTGCATTTCATGGTGTCGCAAAGGTGGACACGGCTAGTCGGTGGTTGTGAACCAGCGGTCGAGTTTCGCCAGTGCTTGGGCGGTGGCGTCGAAGGCGTCCGCGCCGATCGCGGCGCGCATCTGGTCGTTGAAATCCTGGATCACCGGGCGAACGCGTTCTAGCGCTTGCTTGCCTGACGTGGTGAGGTCGAGGGCGATCGCACGATAGTGCTTGGGGTGTGTCCGTTTGCTGATCAGGCCGGCGTCCACGAGGCGGGTGACCATCGACGTGATCGCGGACTCGCGTTGGCCGAGGGCGTGTGCCAGCTCCTGCTGTGTCACGCCCGGCTGCTCCTGCACGACGAACAGCGCGCCGAGCTGTGCGGTGGTGATTCCGGCTGCGCCCATGCAGCGCCGGTCCGCCGCGACGCGCAGTTGGTGTGCCGCTCGTTGCAGCAGGAAGTACAGCCGTTGGTCCGCCATGGCCTCAGATCTTGACAAAAATCCGGCTTCGGCACATCCTCACTTCAGTAGTGAAGTGAGGGGATCGGGATGAACTTCGAGGACGCCAGGAAAGGCCTGGAAAGCCAGCCGTTCAGCGTATTGCTCGGGGCGCGGCTGGTGGCGTTCGGCGATGGCGAGGCCATCATCGAGATCGACGCCCGAGATGAGCTTCGTCAGCAGAACGGGTTTTTGCACGGTGGCGTGGTGGCTTACGCGGCGGACAACACGCTCACCTTCGCCGCAGGCTCAGTGCTCGGACCGTCGCTGCTCACCGCCGGTTTCACCATCGACTATGTCCGACCCGCTGGCGGGAACACGCTGCGCGCCGAGGCACGAGTCGTGCAGTCGAGCGGTTCCCGGGCGACCTGCCGGTGCGACATTTATTCGGATGGTGAGTTGTGTGCGGTGGCTCAAGGTACTGCGGTGAGGCGAGCGGATAGGCGTGAATGATCGTGTTGCTGGCTCGCCACGTTGTGGCCCTGGCGTGCGTCGTGAATCGAGCGGTTCTCAGGCGAGGTATCTACTCCGATGGTGAATTGTGCGCGGTCGCCCAGGGAACTGCCGTCAAGCCAACGGGTAAGCGTCAATAATTGTCTGCTCGACCGTGTTTCCGGCGGCGTCGGCTGCGCTCGCGCGGAACGACACCGACGGGGCGCCTGGCGGGTGGTACAGCAGCAGGAAGTCGCCGAACAACGCGGCCTTCTGCCACGATACGCCTCGGTCGTACGACACCTCGGTCGACGTCAGCTGGGGGCCAGGACCCGCGCCTGCCTGAGTCTGCACGTGGACAGGCACCGAGAACAGCACTCCGGTCGGTGCCTTGTCCGACGCGTCAAGCTTCGGTGTGTACCGGATCGCCGACACAGGCAGAGCTGTGATGCCGGAGCTGTGGTCGGACTGGAAGGTCCACGAGGCGGACACATGAGTCGACCTGGCATAGCCTGATCGGGTGGCCTCGGCGGTCAGTTGATAGCGGGCCGAACCTTGGGGAACGGTCATGCGTACGAACCCGGCGTCTGGGCTTTCGACCATCAGTTCACCGTTGCGGTACAGCTTGGTGGACGCCTTGTCCGCCATGGAGAACCCGGCATTGCCCGCGCCATCACCGAACAGCGGAACGTGCGCGATCAACGTATCGCCACGCTGCTGGACCCACGGGTCGGTCTTGTTGTCCGAGAAGGACGGTCCGAACACGCCACGGTAGAACGATTCCGCATAGGACTGTCCGGGCAGGTAGGTCCGCGGCGGACCGTCGAGGCCGCCCTGATATCCCATGTCGCCCAACACGTTCATTCGACGCGCCCAGTCCGCGTTCTCGCCGCCGTAATACTCGGTGCGGATACCCGGCGGGGTGAACGCGGTCAGTGAGCCAGTGCCCCAATTGCCTCGGCCACGCGGCGAAGACGTCGCGCCGATCGCCGCGGACTGGCCGGGCAGCAGCGGGCCCGCGTCGACCTTCACCGTCGCGAGTTCGCTCGGCTGGACCTCCTTGGTGATTCCGGACAGGAACCTGCCCTTGGTGTACCACGCCAGGCCGTAGAAGTCGTTCCCGACTGTCCAACTTGTACTCAGCTGGCCGAGGACCTCGTCGGAGTCCGGGCCGAGCTGGGCGAGTCCAATGTGGTCAAGACCGCCGCCGAAGGACAAGTTGGACACACGGTAGGTGTTGCGTTCGAAGCCGACTTGCAGCAACGACAACGCGGCCGGCTCCGCCGTGGGGAGCTTGATCGAGATCGGCTTGGCCAGTCGCGCGTCGAGGTCGATCGTCGTCGGCCCGCTGATCGTCAGATTCGGGTAGTTCAGCACGTCATGTGTGTACGGATCGTGCCCGAGTATTGAACTGGTCAGCAGGTAGCGGCCCTTGGGCAGTCGCTGGGTGAGCGTGCCGTCCACAGTGGCCTCGGGGAACACGCGGTCTCCGGTGTCCACATTGATCAGATACGCCGACGTGAAGTCCGCGTGCCCGCCGGTGCGGGCGATCGCGTTCAACGTCAGGTCGTAGCTCTCCACTTCGAGATCGACTTCGATCGCGGTCCGTACCCGTTGCCCGTCACCGGTCGCCACGATCGCGCCGCCGAACTGGCCGCCGTCCGGGACGTTGCGGATATCGGCCGTCGCCACCGCGGTTGCCTTGCCACCGGCCGGAACCACAAGCTGGGCCGGTGAAATCGAGAACAGGCTCGCCGGTGCGTTGGTCTCCATCCGCAAGTCAAGGGTGACGGGCGCGGGACCGTCGTTGGTGTACGTGATCTCCTTGGTGACAGCGGGGTCGGTGGTGTGTGGCCAGAGGTGGTGGCCAAAGCTCGCACTGGTCGGCTCGGCGCTCACGGTCTGCTGTACGACCGCGGCCGAGTCGACACGACCGGCGCCTTGCTGGAACGGAGTGAGCCCCGGTGTCGGCGTGCTCGACCCGACCAGCCGCGCCTTGAGCTGGGCACCGGTCAGCGAAGGGTGTTGCTGGGCAAGCAAAGCGGCAGCACCGGCGACGTGCGGCGTGGCCATCGAAGTGCCCGACAGCGAGGTGTATCCGTCGACGATCGGCTCGCCGATCTGCCCGGCGGCGTGCAGTGCGGCCACGATGTTCACGCCAGGGCCGGTGATGTCCGGCTTGATCGCGCCGCCGCCTTCACGCGGGCCACGGCTGGAGAAGTCGGCGATCTTGTTGTCCCGGTCGACCGCGCCGACCGTCAACGCGGCGTCCGCGCTGCCCGGCGACGAGATGGTGGACGTCAACGGCCCGTAGTTGCCCGCGGCGATCACGAACAGCGTGCCGTACTTGGCGGACAGCGTGTTCACGGCCTCTTCGAGCGGGTCGATCTCCGGGCTGTCGAAGTCGCCGAGGCTCATGTTGATGACGTCGACGCCCTGCTCGGCCGCCCACTGCATGCCCGCGATGATCCCGGAGTCGGCGCCCGAACCGTTGTCCCCGAGCACCTTCACATCCAGGATCTTGGCGTCCGGCGCCACGCCACGGTATTTGCCGCCGGACTTCGCGCCGGTCCCGGCGACGATGGACGCCACGTGCGTGCCGTGGCCGTACCGGTCGACGTTGTCACGGGAGCTGGTGAAGTTCTTCTCGCCGATCTCCTGGGTGGCCAGGTCCGGATGCGTCTGGTCGACGCCGGTGTCCAACACCGCGACGGTGACGCCCTTGCCGGTGTATCCGGCCTGCCACGCCGTGGGCGCACCGATCTGCGGGACGCTGTGATCGAGGGCCGCGGTCCGTTTGCCGTCCAGCCAGACCTTTTTGACGCCGCCGGACCGCACGCTGCTCCATACATCGGTACCCGTGGACTGCAGGGCGACCGCGTCGATGCTCGGCAGTTCCGCGGTGACTTGAGCGGTCAGCGGCCTGTGCCCGGCTTCGTATTTCACGATCACCGGGACAGTGCCCTTGCCGTGACC
Source organism: Rhodococcus rhodnii (assembly GCA_000720375.1). Taxonomy (GTDB): domain Bacteria; phylum Actinomycetota; class Actinomycetes; order Mycobacteriales; family Pseudonocardiaceae; genus Kibdelosporangium. The sequence goes on from JOAA01000013.1 coordinate 203,345, forward strand.
ATTGCGCTGCAGCGCGGTCACGTCGAACAGCCGCTCGTCGAGAACGCCCTTGGCCAGCAACGGCATCGCGTCGACCGGAACCACGAAGGTGTGTCCCTTTGACTGGTACACCGAGAAGTTCTGCCGGTCCCGGCCGGGCGCGGGCTGAAGGTACCTGGGAGTTCCTTGCACCCCCAGGAAAACCTGATCACCCGTGAGCAGGGTGATCGCTTCAGCCTGCGTCCGCGCCGGTTGGGCGTGCCCCGGTGGCGATGAAAACGCTGCTGTCAAAGCGAAAGCGACCGCCCCAGCCACCGGGCCCCGATACCGACCGCGCACGAGTGCCTCCATGTGATCACTGTGTCGCGGACAGTAATGCGCCTCTCGGAGGTCCACAAGAGCCGGACGGAGCACTCCATGAACAGATCACACACACTCATCGGAGGGTGTTCGAGCTACCGGCCGATCTCAGCGGATTTCAGGCACGCCAGGGTTTCCTCGGGGCTCATCGCCAGCTCACTGATGCGGTCGAGGACGTGCCGGATGTGCGCGGTGCGTTCCGGGTCCTGGGTGTCCTGCAGGCCGACGAGCGATTCGGCGAACGCGGCGTCGGGCTCGTTCGGATCGTCGAACGACAACAGGATGACCGACCCGTGCAGGCCCTCATGAAGAGTATTCCGCTGGGGAACTATCTGAATTGTCACATTTGGAAATTCCGCCCTTTCGATGAGGAGGTCGCGCTGCGCCTTGTTCACGCCCTGGTGCAGTACCGGTGCGTGGATCAATGCGTGCAGTTGCAGGCGAGGATCGGTGCTCAGCCGTTCCTGCTGCTGCATCCGCAGGTCGGTGAACTTCTTGATTGAGCGCTTGCTTGCGTTGATCGAGCGCTGCGCGTATTCCTCGGTCTGCAGCAGGGTGGGAATGTGGCCGAGCTGGAACTCGTATTTGAGGTCGGCCTCGTCCTCCATGCGGACGTAGCGGGTGTCCTCGAGGTGGAAATCCCGCCACCACGCGCGCTGCTTCGCGAGCTCCCACAGCTCGATGTACGGCCCATAGTCGCAGCTCAGGACGCCGTACGCGTCCAGGAGCATGACCAGCTCGTGGTACGTCGGCAGCTGGCGGCGCTCGATCCGGCTGAGCTTCTTGAACTCGATGTGGACGAGCTCGCCAGCCTCCTCCTGGGTCAGCCTGTTCTGCTCGCGCAGCTTTTTCAGCTCGCGCTGGAGCTGCCTGCCGTAATAGTTGGGTTCCGGGGTGACGCCTGCCATGACTCTTTCTTTCGGGTTTGTGGAAATCCCAGTTTTGGATTCGCCATTGAATCCCGGCAAATCGGGAAGATGACCACGGAGAAGCTAGTGGGTGTACTTGCATCAATGGCATCACCTAATCGTGTACTGTGGGTGTGTGCGCGAATTGGTGCAGACTGTCGGCCATGGAACAAGACCTGAGCCCCGGCTCATTGGTCCGGCGATGGCGGCTGGGAAAATGCCTGCGAAAGACGAGGGCAGAAGCAGGCAAGACGATCCGTCGCCGAACTTCGTGTATTAGGAGCACAGGATGGGGCGGTGTACCTGGAGCGCCGGGTTGACTTGGCCAAGTACTCGACAGTGTTCGAATCACTGACCAAGCGGGCACTTTCTGCCGAAGAAACGCGTGACTTCCTGGCTACCCTTGCCTAGTCCCAGCTCGGCGGGACAGCAAGAACAGCGATGGCGGCGTTCTGAGGTTCACCGCTGCTCAGTGGCAGAGGTTCCTCGAGTCTCAGTGACCGCCGGTGCGGAGGCCACCAGCTTGATCAACTGCCAGATGGCCTCCGACCCACCCACCATGTGCTGAGCCTGCCGGGCGACCACAGCCAACGGCAGCCGCCCCGGATCGTCCAGCACCGCCTGGAAATACCGCGCATCCGGGTGCCGTTCCAACGCATGCCTCGCGTACTCCACAGCGAGGAACTCCGCCTGCTCCGCGGAAACCTCGTCAATCAAGTTCACCAGCACCTGCGGGTCCACGCGTTCGGCCGTCTCCAGCAGGTGGATCAACTGCCACGTCGCCTCCTGGCCCCCGGAGAACAGCCGGACGACGTTCTGCGCCTCGGCCGCCACCGTCTTCACCGTGACGTTCTTCAGCTCGCCGCGGCTCAGTCCTTCCCGCACCAGTTCCCGTTGCCAGCAGACCGACACCGCCAGCACACCGACCCACATGATCTCCTCGGCGAGGCGGCTACCGGAAATCCTGATTTTGGCGTGTGCGGCACTCGCGTCGGCGAGCGCGGTCATGCTCGCCTCGCCGTCGAACAGCGCTTTCGCCGTGCCCAGATAGATCGCGGCGAGATCCTGCTGTTCGGGCGTCAGTTCCTCGTGGCAGACCTCGTGCGCGTGTACGGCGTAATCCAGCGACAGCACCTTTCCGCGCAACGGGTCCACCGTGCGCAGCTGCTGTTCCAGGACCTTGGGGACGCTGATCACAAGGCGGATTCTATTTGTCCCATTTCACCCACGCGGTGTGTCACCCTTAATGACCATCGACCCAGCGTGGATGGGAGGCGGTCATGGACGATCGAACCCGAAATCGCACGGACGTGGACAGCGCGTTGCTCGGTCACGCGACCTACCGGAGCCTCGGTGAGCAGAAGCTCTCCCCGGCCGAGGAACGCTTCGAAAAAGGGCGGCGGACCGTGGGGCTCTGGCTCGCTCCGCTGATCACCATCGTTTTCCTGGCGTTACCGCTCGACTTGGCCGGCAACCAGCAAACCCTCGCGGGCATCCTGCTCGGCGTCATCGTCCTGTGGATCACCGAGGCGGTCCCGATCCCGATCGGCGGCCTGCTCGGCGTCGCCGCGATCGTGGTGCTGCAGGTCGTGCCGGCCGAGGACGCGCTCGAGCCGTTCGGCTCGTCGACCATCTTCACGTTCATCGGGGCCTTCATCCTGGCCCAGGCGATGCTGAAACACGGCATCGCCCGCCGCTTCGCGTTCAAGATCCTCGCGTTGCCCCGCGTCGGCGGCTCGACGTTCGGCGTGATCATCGCGTTCGGCGGGATCACGTGTGCGCTGTCGGCGTTCGTGTCCAACACCGCGACCGTGGCCATGCTCCTGCCGACCGCGATCGGGATCCTGGCCGTGATCGCGAAACTCTTGCAGGACCGAGGTCTCGTCGAGGCGGACTTCGATCCGCTGCGCCTGCGCGTCGGCGCGGCCCTGCTGTTGATGCTCGCGTACGGCGCCAGCGTCGGCGGATTGCTGACGCCGGTCGGCAGCCCGCCGAACCTGATCGGGCGTGGCCTGATCGAACAGGCGACCGGCCAGCGGATCTCGTTCGCCGAATGGTTCCTGATCGCCCTGCCGATCTGCGCGTTGATGTTCGTGGTGCTCGCGGTGGTCCTGCTGTTGCTCAACCGCCCGGAGATCCGGCGCATCGAGGGCGTGCAGGAGTACATCGCCGAAGAACGCGCCAAGATGGGCCCGTTGTCGCGCGCCGAGAAGAACACCCTGATCGCCTTCGGCATCACCGTCGCGCTCTGGATCACCCCAGGCATCATCGCCGTGATCTTCGGCAACGACTCGTCGGTGTACGACGCGGTCAGCGGACGGCTGAACGAAGGAATCGTCGCGGTGCTCGGCGCGTCACTGCTCTACCTGCTGCCGACGGACTGGTCTCGCCGTGAGTTCACGCTTCGCTGGCGCGACGCGGCCGAGATCGACTGGGGCACGATCCTGCTGTTCGGAACCGGCATCATCTTCGGGTCCCTGCTGGCCAGCACCGGCCTGGCCAAGACGCTGGGCCAGTCGGCGTCCAACGCGCTCGGCCTGAGCAGTACCGTGACGATCACGATCTTCGCGGTGCTGCTGGCGGTGATCGTGTCGGAGACGACGAGCAATACGGCGTCGGCGTCGGTGGTGGTTCCGATCATCATCCCGATCGCCGTGGCAGCGGGGGCGAATCCGTTCATTCCCGCACTGGCCGCGACTTTCGCGGCGTCGTTCGGCTTCATGCTGCCGGTGTCCACGCCGCAGAACGCCGTGGTCTACGGCTCGGGAGCGGTATCGATCACCCGGATGATCCGCTCGGGCGTGTCATTCGACGTGCTCGGCGCGATCCTGATCCTGCTCGCACTGCCGATCATGGTCTCGCTACTCGGTCTGGCCTAGAAAAGCTCGTGAGTGTTTCGTCCGGTTAGAACCGGACGAAACACTCACGATCATCTTTCAGAGACGAGCCTTGCCCTTGGCAGCAGCCGCGTCGTTGGCGGCAGCCGAACGGGCCGCGGCCCGCTCAGCCGCAGAGCTCTCCCGCTCAGCAGCCGCCAGACCACGAGCGGCGGCCGGTGCGGCGGATTCACCGGCGATGCCACCGCGGATCTTGTTGTTCGTGGCGACCTCGGTCACCGGGCTGTTCGCAGTCAGCTGCAGCTGACCGTTGATGATGTTGTCGTCCAGCGTGGAGCGGCCGGTGGTGTTGGAGATCGCGACGTCCCTGGCGAAGTAGCCGCCCGACGCGCACGAGTCCAGCCCGCCGTTCGGGCCGAGCTGCACGCCGCCCTGGTTGCCCGCGAAGGTCGCCTTGCCCTGAACCGCGCTGCCGCAGACCACGCTGCCGTTGGCGTTGTTCAGCACCGAGAGCGTCCCGTCGACGAAGACGTTCTTCACGTCCGTGAAGTACGCGCCGTTCGTGCTCAGGTTGCCGGTCACCTCGCTGTCGGTCACGCTGACCTCGCCGACCTGCGCGTTGATGTTCCCGTCGACCTTCGAGCCCGCCTCGACGAACAGGAAGCCCTCGACCGGCTGGGAACCCTTGGGCTGCGTCACGATCCGTGCGGTGTCGGTGTTGCGCAGGTACATGCCGAAGCCGCCGGCCGCCAGGGTCACGTCGCCGTCGACCCGGGTGTCCACCGAGTCGAAGTAGGCGTTCGCGGCCACCTGGACCTCGCCGTTGACGGTGCCGCCCTTGATGATCAGGTTGGCGTCCTTGGCGACCCGGACATTTCCGGTGATGGTCGTGCCCTGCAGGGAGCAGGACTCGCCCGGCGGCACGTAGAGGTCGCTCGGCACCGTCACGGCGCCGCCCGTACCGACGCAGTACATGACCAGATCGGCGTTCGCCGGCGCGGCCATCATCACGGACGCGGTGACCAGTGCGCTCAGGGTCGCGAGCGCTGATGCGGTCCGTCTAGCCATCTTTGTTCTCCCTGCTGCGTTGAAAGGAAACTACCTGCCGATGTCGGATCGCGAGGCGGCGCGCACGATCGTGCCCGCATCCCGGCGGGACAGCACGCCACGGGTCACCAGCTCGGCGGTGACGGTGTCGACGTGCCTGACGAATTCCCCGTGGCTGGGCCAGTCGCGGTACTGGTCCACGAGATCGCTGACGGTGCAGCCGTTCCCGGTGTCCACATTGGCCACACCGGTGTCGTCACGTTCGATGATCACGGTTTCCCGGGTGTCGGAGTTCGGGCAGGCGTCCGATCCCGGCTCGACGACCGTGAAGGACACCGACTTCTCCGGTGCGACGTTGCCCGCGTTGTCGCTGGCCCGGTACTTCACGGTGTGCGCGCCCTTGGCGCTGACCGGGAAGGTGTTCAGGTACTGCTGCCAGTTGCCGTTGTCCAGCGAGTACTCGATCAGCTGCACGCCCGACTGGCTGTCGGTCGCGGTGATCGTCACCGCCGCGCTGTCGATGTAGTTCCCGTTGGGGTCCTTGGGGCCTGCGACTGTCGCGTTGGTCACCGGCGCGGTGGTGTCCGGTGCCGCGACGATCGTGAAGCTCGCCATTCCTTCGGCCGACACGTTGCCGGCGTTGTCGGTCGCCCGGTAGTGGATCATGTGGGCGCCCGCCGCGGTCACCTCCACAGGTGCCGTGTACGGAGTCCAGTTTCCACTGTCCAGCTTGTACTCGGTGGACTTCACGCCGGACTCGGCATCGGTCGCGGTGATCGTGACCGTTGCCTTGCTGATGTAGTTGCCGTTCGGGTCCTTGTCACCCGCGACAGCTGAGGTCACCGTCGGGGGAGTGGTGTCCCGAGGCGCCTCGACGACCGTGAAGTTGACCGTCTTCTCCGGTGCGACGTTGTTCTGGTTGTCCGTGGCGCGGTACGTGACCGTGTGGGCGCCGAGCGCGGTCACCTCGACCGGTGCCGTGTACGGAGTCCAGTTTCCACTGTCCAGCTTGTACTCGGTGGACTTCACCCCGGACTGGCTGTCCGTGGCCGTGACCGTGACGGTCGCCTTGGTGATGTAGTTGCCCTGCGGGTCCTTGTCTCCGGCGACTGTCGCGTTCGTCGTCGGGGGAGTCGTGTCCACTGGTGGGATGACCACAGTGAAGTTGACGGAACCCTCTGGCGAGACGTTGTTGGCGTTGTCGGTCGCGCGGTACGCGACGGTGTGTGCCCCGGCGGTCGTCACCTCGACCGGTGCTGTGTAAGGCGTCCAGTTGCCGTTGTCCACTTTGTACTCGGTGGACTTGATGCCGGACTGGGCGTCCGTGGCGGTGACCGTGACGGTGGCTTTGTTGATGTAGTTGCCTTGCGGGTCCTTGTCGCCGGCAACCGTGGCGTTCACCGTCGGAGGTGTCGTGTCCGGCGGCGCCACGATGGTGATGTGCACCATGCCTTCCGGCGACACGTTGTTGGCGTTGTCCGTGGCCCGGTAGGACACCATGTGCATGCCGTTGCCGGTCACCTCGACCGGTGCCGTGTATGGCGTCCAGTTGCCATTGTCCACTTTATACTCAGTGGACTTGACGCCCGACTCGGTGTCGGTGGCGGTGAGGGCGACGGTGGCTTTGTTGATGTAGTTGCCCTGCGGGTCCTTGTCTCCGGTGACTGTCGCGTTGACTGTCGGGGGAGTGGAGTCCCGCGGCGGTTCGACGACCCGGAACTGGGTCGAACCGGTCGGCGAGACGTTGCCGGCGTTGTCCGTCGCGCGGTACTGCACGGAGTGATCGCCCACAGCCGTCACGTCGAACGGCTGCGTGTACGGCTGCCAACTCTGGTCGTCGATCTGGTACTCGACCGACTTCACACCGGACTGGGCGTCCGACGCGTTCACGGCCACTGTCGCCTTGCCGACGTAGTTGCCGTTGGTGTCCTTGGTTCCCGTGACCGTCGCGTTGACCGTCGGCGGCGTGGTGTCCGGCCCGCCGTCGGTCACGATCAACTCGCCCTGCATGGCTGTGTGACCGGGGAAGGTGCAGTGGAACCGGTACTTGCCCTTGGTCAGCGTGACGGTCGCTTCCCAGTAGCCTTCGTTCTCGTCGCCGGGGCTCGCGACGATGTTGAGCGCTACATCATGGTTGTAGCCAGGGGTTTCCTGGTCGAACGTGAGCGTGTGGGTGATGGTGCTGCCGGTTCGCAGGCTGTTCTCGAAGATGATCTTCGTAACACCGGCTACGGCGGTGCTCGGCTGCGTCTTGTACCGCGTCTGGTCGTTGTCGGCGGTCCAGGTCAGCACTTGTTCCTGGGCCTGGACGGGCTGAGGAGGGGGAGCCGGGGCCGGTGCGGGCACCGCGGACGCCGGAATCGCCACCGCGATGGATGTCACCATCAGCGCGCCGGCCACCCCAGCGATCAAGCGTCGAATCATGCTGAACCTTCCGTGAGTGCGCCGGACCGGCCGGTGCGCCGAGAAGGGGCGCACCGGCCGGTCGTGGCCGCTAGAGCGACCGCACTCGGATGTTGCGGAAATCGATCACATCTGCGTTGCCGTGGTTCTGCAGGCCGATGAAGCCGCTGAGGAACTGGCGCAGATCCGTCGGCGGGTCACCGGCCCTCGAGGACTGCTTGCCCGGCGTGTTGTCGAACTCGTTGATCAGCACGCCGTTGCGGATCATCGTGTAGTGCTGGCCGACGACCTTGATCTCGTAGTCGTTCCAGACACCCTTGGCGGTGGGCCGGGCCTGGGCCAGGTTGTTCGGATCGAAGTTGTAGACCGATCCGGTCTTCTGCGGCTCGCCCGTCTCACCGTCGTAGATCTGGATCTCGTGGCCGCAGTAGATGGCCACCCAGGCCTCGGAGGTCCGGGCACTGCCGACGGTCCCGCAACTGCCCGGCGGCCGTTGGGCCAGCGGGATCCGCGGATCCGGGAACCTGGTGAACAGGCCGCTGTTGGCGCGGGTGTCACCCGGTGAGGAATCCCGGAACTGCAGCTTCACCGAGAAGTCGCCGAACTCCTTCTGCTTGTACCACAGCATGCCCAGCCCACCGGAGGACCGCAGCGAGCCGTCCGGCTGGATCGAGAACGATCCGCCAGGCGCCTGCGTCCAGCCCTGCAGTGAGGCCTCGGTACCGTCGAAGATCGGCTCGTACCCGGTGTTCGCGGCGGTGCCGATGTTCGACCCCGCGGCGGTACGGGTCAGCGCCGAGCTCTCCCGGCCGGTGATCACACCGTCCTTCTGCAGCTGTGCGGCCAACGCCTCGACGTGCCGGACGAACGCACCGTGGTCGGACCACGGGCTCTCGTCGTCGACCAGGTCGTTGATCGTGCAGCCGTTGCCGACCTGCTTGTTGGGCACGCCGGAGTCCGAGTCACCCATGAACACCGTGCCGCGGCTGTCAGGCACAGCGCACCCGACGTTCACAGCCACCGGCACGACCTGGGTCTCGCCGTCCGCGTAGGTCACCGTCAGCTTCGCGTTGTACGTACCGACGCGGGCGTAGGTGTGACGCGGGTTGGCCTCGGTCGACTGCGTGCCGTCACCGAAGTCCCAGCGGTAGGACACGCCACCGGACTTGGACCCGGTGAACCCGACGGTCAGCGGCTTGTTCTGCACCGCAACGGAAGTCGCGGCCGGCCGTGGCGTCGGCGCCCCGCCCTGGTAGGTGATCCGCAGCAGCTTCTGGTTACGGGTCAGGCTGAAGAAACCGCCGCCGTAGTCGAGCACGTAGAGCGCGCCGTCCTTGCCGAACTTCGCGTCCATCCAGTTCTGCAGCTGCAGGTTCCCGGTACCGCCCGGGATGATCGACCGCAGCGACTCCACGAACACCGGAGGCGCCGCGTTCGCCACACCAGCCGGGTCAACCGTCACCGCGACGCGGTTCTGGTCGTTGCCCTCGTCACCGATGAACCACTTGCCGTCCCAGTACTCCGGCCACGCCACACCGCTGTTGGTGTCCACCAGCTCGCGCTGGTAGATCGGGCCGGTCATGACGGCCTGGTTGCCACCCTTGAGGTACGGCTGGGTGTAGGTGACATCCGCCTTGTTGTACGTGGGGATGCCGCTGCCGTCCGGCCGGGCCGGGAAGACCGGGCCGCCGCCGTCCGGCGAGTACCAGATCATGTTGTTCTTCACCGGCGGCAGGTCGACCAGACCCGTGTTGCGCGGCGAGTTGTTCTTCGGCGCGTTGCAGTCGTACCAACCGGTCAGCACCGACGCGTCGGTGTTGCTGCGGTCGCGGTACGGCTGCTTGTTGCCCATGCAGTACGGCCAGCCGTGGTTGCCCGCCTCGGTGATGATCGTGGCGGTCTCGTACTTGGCCGGGCCCAGCTCAGGGCTCGGGCTCGACGCGTCCGGACCGACCCACGCGGCGGTCAGCCACTGCGTGACCGGGTCGACCTGCAGGCGCGAGATGTTCCGCACGCCCATCACGTAGATCTCCGGCCGGGTCTTGTCGGTGCCCGGCGGGAACAGGTTGCCCTGCGGGATGGTGTACGTCCCGTCCGCCTCCGGGTGGATGCGGATGATCTTGCCGTTCAGGTCGTTGGTGTTACCGGAGGTGCGGCGAGCGTCCTGGAAGGACAGACCCATCCAGTCCGCCGTCCAGTTGTTGCCGGAGTACCCGGTCGAACCCTCGGACGAGTTGCTGTCACCGGAACCCACGTACAGGTTGCCCTTGGCGTCGAACGCCATCCCGCCACCCGCGTGGCAGCAGCTGTGCTGCTGGACTTCCCACTGCAGCAGATCCTTGCGCGTGCTCAGGTCGATCGTCTGGGCGGCGCGGTCGTAGGTCAGCCGCGAGATGGTCCGCTTGCCGGTCCGCTTGACCCGGTCGACGGTGTCCTGCGGCATCCAGTAGACGTAGATCCAGCCGTTCTCGGTGAACTTCGGGTCGGCGACGATGCCGAGCAGACCCTCTTCGTTCTTGATCAGCTCACCACCGGAGCCGCGGTTGCCCATCACCGGCAGCGTGGCCAGCAGCTTGACCTGCTTGGTGTCCGGCTTGAACTGGTGGATCGTGCCACAGCCGAGGCCGACCTTCGGGTCGTCCCACGACACGATCGGGCCGGTCGGGCAGGCCGCCTTGCCGACGTAGAAGATCGTCCCGTCGGGGGCGGTGGTCAGGCCGTGCGACTCACCGATCTGGTCGAGCTGCCCGGTCTGGTTGGGCTGGGTCAGCCGCTCGACCTTGTAGTTCGCCGCGATGGTGGCCTGGCAGTCACCGCGCACCATGCCGGTCGTCCACTTCAGAGCGCCGGTCAGGTGGGTGCGGAACGCGGGCTCGCCGTAGCTGCCCTCGGTGTGACCCATGCCGGTGTAGAAGGACCGGCCGCCTTCGTAGTCACGGCACCACGAGACCGGGTGGAACGGCCCGTTGGCGCCGGGACCCGGGTTGTAGCGCCATTCCTCGACCTGCGCGACCGTGTGCACTGTGCTGACCGGGTTGGGATCCCAGTTGTACCAACGGTCCGAGCGCGTGATGTTCTGCGGCAGGCCCTTGGTCGCCGGGTGCTGGCGGTCGAGGATGTTCACCACGGCCTGGTTGATGCCGGGCGTCGGCGGGGGAGTCGGGTCGCCGGCGAACAGGCTCAGGTCGGCCAGCTGGATGATCGGGTCACCCGCGTTGGCGGTGATGGTGAGCCGGTAGTGCGAGTACGACACCGGCGACGCGATGGTGAACGTCCTGGTCACGTGGCGGTCGGCGAAGGTCTGGCCGGTCTGCTTGTCGACCTGTGTCCACGTGGTGCCGTCGTTGGAACCCTCGAGGGTCCAGTCCTTCGGGTCACGCCCGGCGAAGTCGTTGGCGGACGTGAGCGTGTACCGGTTGACCGCCTTGGCCGCGGGCAGCTGGTAAGCCAGCCATCCGGTCGTGGCGAACGCCAGCCACTTCGTGCTGGGGTTGTTGTCGGCGGCCTTTTCCTTGGTCTCGTTCGGCGGGTTCTCCGCGCTCGCGGTGACCGGGCCGATGGACTCCGGGGTGGAGACGGCGCCGAGCGGGCGGGTGCCGATCAGGCCGGTGAACCACGAGGAGTCGGCCTGTGCTTTGGCGGCGTCGCCGATGCCGAGGAAGCCGTTGCCCGCCTTGATGTAGGCCTGCAGCACGGCTTCCTGGTCACGGCTCAGTGCGGCCTTCTCCGCGGACAGGAAGACCACGCCGCGGTAGTTGGCGAGGTTCTGTGCGGTGAACGCGGCGGGATCGGAGGTCGTGTCGACCGCGATCCCGTTGGCGGCACCGAGTTCCTTGACTGTCTCGGCGGCCTTGGCCACCGGGTCCTGCTGGTCGGCCAGTGGGCCGTGGAAGACCAGGACCTTGATCGCGCTTTCCACCGCGGCAGCGGGTGCTTGCTGCTGCGGTGCGGCGGCGGCCGTGGTCAGGGTGCCGCCGACCATGGCCGCCGCGGCCGTCAGCACCAATAAGGCGTGTCTCCCTGTTCTCCTGCGAAATCGACCGGCTGTGAACCGTCGCCCCATCCCTAACTCCTTTGTCGTAGGCAGGCCAGGAGGTCAGTTGTCAGTTGTGACTGTGTCCTTCGGGGGCCGGTGGTGGCGGCACGTCGCCCGCTGTGGCGGCGTGTGCGTGGCCGTGGAACCGGTCGATCGCCTCCTGCGCACCCGGCGGCATGCTGCCGTCGGCGTTGCGGACGAGGAAGATCCCGGACATGCCCGTGTCGGAGTGGCTCTGCACATGGCAGTGGTACATCCACGCGCCAGGCCCGACGCCCTGGCCGGCGATGACCTGGAACCCGAACGACGTGCCCGGGTTGAGGTCCTTGATGTCGATGATCGCGCTGGGATCGCTCGGGCTCTCAAGGTAGCCCGTGCGGTTGTCCGCCCAGCGGTGCGCGTGCAGGTGGAAGGTGTGGTACAGGCTGCCGTGGCCGACCGCGAGGAACTCGACCCGCTGGCCGAGGTTGGCCTCGAACATCGGGGTGTCCGGCGCCTTCTTGTTGTTGATCCGGGTGTCGTCCAGGACCGCGACGAAGGTCTTGTCCGGCAGGATGTCGCCGCGCCTGCGTACGATCAGGCCGCCGTACAGGCCCTTCATCAGGCCGATGGTGCCGTGGTCGCCGCCGTAGGCGTGGTCGTGGTAGTGCCAGTAGCCCGCGCTGCCGGGGATGAACAGCCGGCCTTGGCCCGCGGACGTCATTTCGCGGGACCGCCAGGTGTAGACCTTTGTCTCGCCGGGGCCGTTGAAGGAGTTGTTGAGCGGGCTGCCATCCGACTCGGTGGAGTAGTCCACGCCGTGCGGGTGGATCGAGAGCCGCTTGTCCGTCCGGTTGACCAGAGTGATCTCGATCGTGTCGCCCTCGTAGATCTGCAGCAGCGGACCGGGAATCGTGGCCTTGCCCGGTTCGAGGCCGTAGCCGACCTCGTTGTTGGGCAGATTCTCGGCGTACATCGTGATTTTCTTGACCACGCCGGTCTGCGCCTGGGCGGTGTGCATGCCGGAAGCCCCGGCGCCCAGTGTCATCGCAGCCGGAACAGCCAGTCCGACAGTGCTTGTCGCGAGCACAGAGCGGCGGGTGACTAGCCTGTGCAACCAGCCGGTCTGGGCGTGCTTGTCCATCCTTCTCCATTCGGGTCAACGGCTAAATCGGCCGAACGGTCCTCGAAGCGTCCGTAGGCAGCGCTACGAGGGCATGGCGGCACGCCGCGACCTCAGCGTGGCGGCTCGCACATCCCCAGCTATCGGTAAAACCATCCATGCCGCGCTTGCATGGACGGCTGCCGATGTTGTTGTCTTGCCTCAGTCCGACGGGTCCAGTGTTCTTTCGTGTCGATCCCGTGCAACTTATGCATTGTGCAAACAAAAGTTAAGGGCCAAACGGCCTAACGGACCGGACAGGCTTCTGTCATTTTCGCGAGTCACCCCTCAAGTCACGCCGGGATTGGTTCGTGACAAGACAAATCCACTGTGACTGCGTGTGTGACTACTGCCGTGGTTGATTTCGCTGTGACGAAATGAAATCGTGTCCATGGAGGCCGGGGCAGGGCTTGAGGCCGCTTCGAGCGCGCCCCGCACGACGCTCTCGCCAAAGTACTCACCATGTGGCCGATCAGTGTGCATCGCTTGGCTGGTCGCCGTTGTCGCGATGGCTGTTGTCGTAGCCGCGTTTTCAGTGCGCTGATGCACCGGTGAGCGGAATGTCCATTCTGGACCAACCTCGGGGTCTGGCGGATGTGTCTTGTGGCTGGCGGCATCGCGGGTGGCACTGTTCTGGGGCTTTGCCGTTTGTCGGCGCGGCGATTGTGTTGGTTGCGGCCGTCGCACCGAGGCGTGTGGTTTGATCTTCGGCCATGGGGAGGGACTTCGCGTGGCTGTGGCGGGCCTACACGGTCAGCACGTTGGGCACATACGTGGCCTTGGACGCCTTTCCCATGATCGCGATCTTCGCCTTGCACGTCAGCGAGGCGCAGGTGTCGCTGATCGCGGCGGTCGGCGGGGCGATGGGTGCTCTGCTCGCCGTCCCGCTCGGGCCGTGGGTGGAGTTCCGGCGTAAGCGGCCGTTGATGATCCACGCGGACCTCGTGCGGTTTCTGGCCCTCATGACGGTTCCGGGTGCGTACGCCCTGGATGTCCTGACCTACTACCACTTGCTCGTCGTCACGGTCGTCGTTGCGACAGCGGACATCGTCTTCGTCGGCGCGAGCGGTGCGCACCTCAAAGGTCTCGTCGCACCGGATCAGTTGACGACCGCCAACGGCAAGTTCGAGAGCGTCCTGTGGGTGTCCGCTGCCGTTGGCCCGCCGCTCGGCGGTGGCATGATCGGCCTGCTCGGACCGGTCGTGACGACCGTGTCGAACGCGGTGAGCTATCTGTTGTCCGCACTGGGAATCCGGATGATCAAGGCTCCGGAGCCGCCGCCGCCCCAACGCAAGCACACCAACGTGGGCCTGGGTGAAGGCTGGCGGGCGATCATCAGAGACCCGGGACTGCGCCGGTTCTTCGCGAGCAACGTGCTGGTGTCCGCGCTGATCATGGCGTGCGGGCCGTTGCTGGCGTTCCTCATGCTGCGGGAACTGGGCTTCACCGCGCTGGAGTACGGGCTGGCGCTCGGCATCTCCTGTCTCGGTGGGATTGTCGGCGCCCGGCTGTCCCGGCCACTGGCAAAGCGGTTCGGGCAGCGCAAAATCCTGCTCGGGTTCGGCGTCGCCCGGACGCTGTGGCTGACCGGCCTCGCGTTTGTCGGGCCCGGGGTGACGGGCCTGCTGGTCGTCATCGCCGTTGAGATCAGCATGATCACGTGCATCGGGATCTTCACGCCAGTGTTCGCGACATACCGCCTCGAGCGCGCCCCGCACGACGCTCTCGCCAGAGTCCTCACCGCGTGGACGATCAGTAGCCGCACGGCGATCGCTGTCCTGACCGCGCTGTGGGGAGTGCTCGCCAGCCTCACGAGCGTCAGGATCGCGATCGGGATCGCCGGTGTGTTGATGCTCCTGACTTCGCTGTTGCTGCCGTGGCGGCGTCAGAACTGGGAGAGCACGGAATCCGCCTCCGCCAACGATGTCACGACCGCGGCGACGTAGGCGTCCGGGCGGATCACCCAGAACGCGTCCTCGTGCTGGACCACCTGCAAGCCACTGCGGGCACCTCGCCGAAGTTGTTCTGGGACAAGCAATCCGGCGGCCGGGTGTGATCCGTGGGTCAGGGGAGAGGAACGGTATGGAAAAGGAGACGACAGTCGTCCGGAGTTGACCTGGGAGTACACCGACGGATCGTGCCGTGCCTTCTCCAGGATCGCCCGGCGGTGCTGGCGTTGGACGTCGGTTTGCGGAACAAGGAAATCCATGGTCTCGGTGGTGACCCTGATGTTCTCCAACGCGGCCGCGTGCCGTTCGACGTGATACGTCTCCAGCAACTCCGGGGACGATTTCCCTTGCCGGACGCGGGCGATCTTCCAGGCCGCGTTCTCGGCGTCCGCCACGCCGGAGTTCAGGCCACGTGCGCCGAAGGGCGCCATCAGGTGTGCGCAGTCCCCGGCGAGCAGGACGCGACCGACGCGCATCCGCGACGCGACGCGGGAATGGAAACGGTAGACCGACTTCCAGACGACCGAGTAGTCGGCGTCGCCGATGATCGCGCGGATCCGTCCGGGCAGATCGTCGGTCTCGACGGAATAGTCGGCGGGCACCTGCCAGTCGATCCGGAACGTCGAACCGGGGCAGGGGTGGATCAGGACCTGGCGTCCCGGGTTCCACGGCGGGTCGAAGTAGAACCGGCGTTCCCGCGCCCAGCCCGGCAGGTCGGCACGGATGTCGCAGATCAGGAACTGGTCGTCGAAGGACTGGCCGTCGAACGTGACGTCAAGCGCGGCCCGCAAGTCGTCGGCGCGCGATCCCGCGCACAGCACCACATACGAAGCCCGGATCGCCTGGCCATCGGCGCATGTCACGGTCACACCGGACGAATCCTGGTCCAGCCCGGTCACCCGGTGGTTCCAGCGGACGTCGATCAGCGGCTGCCCGGCGATCCGCGAATCCAGGATCTCCTCGGTGCGTGACTGCGACAGGTTCACGAACGGCGGCAGATCACCGCCGGACGGCAGGGTGATCGCGAACAACTCGGTGTCCTGATAAAAGGTCCGCGAGGTCGTCCACGTCAGGCCTTCTGCGGCGATCTGCGCACCGGCGCCGACCGAATGCCAGATGTCCAGCACATCTCGTTGCTGGCAGATCGACTTCGAGCCGATCGGATCCCGCTTGGGCCGGCCGTCCACCAGGATCGATTCAACGCCCCAGCGAGCGAGCAGCAAGGCCGTCGTCTGGCCGACGGGTCCGTTGCCGACGACGACCACAGTCATGCCAACTGGTCCCAGACTTCCCGGTCGCGCTCAGCGGTCCAGATCACCGGCCGCTCGATGCCGGCCAGTTCGTCCCACGCCCGGGAGACGTCGAACGGCAGGCAGTGCTCGAAGATCGGCCACTTGCCGTACCGCGGGGACAACGCGGCGTGGGTGCGTTCGAAGGCTTCCTTCAACGTCCCGCCCGCTTGGAAGACCGACGAGACCTCGGCCAGCAGCACGGTCAGGAAGTTCCTGGTCTGGTCGATCGCGGCGTTGACCGCGTCGCGGCCGTGGGTGACCGCGCCACGGCCGCCGATCAGCGTCGTCGCGCCGAACGACCGTACTTTGTCCAAAGTGGAGGTTGACCAGTCGTGGTGGAACGCGTCCCCGGTGTACAGGGCGGCTTGTGCCTCCACGAGGTCGCCCGCGTAGAGGATGCCGTGCCGGGGCAGCCAGGCGATGATGTCGCCTTCGGTGTGCCCGCGACCGCAGTACTGCAGGACGAGATCGCCGCGCTCGCCGCCGAGGTCGATCGTCATGCGGTCGGTGAAGGTCAGCGTCGGCCAGGTCAGCCCGGGCACCGATTCCGGTGACTTGGCCAGCCGCGGCATTCGGGCGAACTCGCTGGCCCAGTCCTGCTTGCCGCGTTCGGCGATGAGCGCCTTGGTGTTCTCGTGCGACACGATGATGTCCGCGTCGAACGCGGACGCGCCGAGCGTGCGGACCGCGTGATAATGCGACAAAACGAGGTAACGGACCGGTTTGTCGGTGTGCTCACGGAGTCTGACGAGCCATTCCCGTGCGGCGACCGGGGTTGCCATCGCCTCGAAGCAGACCAGGAAGTCTTCGCCTTCGATGGCGCCCACGTTCGGATCACCTTCGGCGGTCAGCGCGTAGATCCCGTCGCCGAGGACTTCCAGTGTCTGCTCCTTGTCGGCCAGGTCGGCCGATGAGGCGAAGCTTTTCTGGCTCATCTGCCCGACTGTAGCGCGCGGGGGAGTAACGGCGACTAGTCCATGGGCAGGTACCTCAGAACGAGGGAGAGGGGGCAGCCGAGGTGGTCAACTCACGCGGGAATCTCACCGCCTTTGCCGCAGGCACCGTGGTTGCGACGCTCGTCGGCGTCGGCGCGAAGCTGGCGTGGGACGGGGTGATCGACGGCATGGCGGGTTCCGTCGTCTGGGTGATAGTGGCGTTGATCGTGGCGGTGATCCTGTTGATCGCGGTGGTCACGCGGACGTCGACGAAGGTGGACCACCTGATCGAGAAGGCCGCCTTCTCGATCAGGTACTACCCGGCCGACGACCCGGACACGCTGTACCAGCGCAGCCGGGAGGTGATCAGCCAGGCAGGCTCGCAGGCGCAGATCTACGCGGTGAACTCGTACGTCGAGGTGTTCCGCAAGACCGCGGGCAGCCTGGAGCCGGAGAAGGACGTCCGCGAGCAACGCGATTACCTCAAACAATTCGAGCGCAAGTTCGAAACGGTGCTGTATCACCGGCTGATCCAGGTCCAGAATGGTCATTTGAAGGACAAGAAGGACGACAAGTACGACCTGGCGAAGTCGCTCGCGCCCGCGTACCTGGACCACTACCGGGCCATGGCGGAGTTCGCCGAGAACAATCCGAGCAAGGACGTCAAGATCGTGAAGGTGCCCGCCAAACTTCCCGCCTCGTTCGTGGTCGTCAAGGACCGCAACTCCTCCGGCGGGCGGATCATCTGGCAGGTCAACATGCACGATCCGAACGCGCCGTCGACGGAGTTCGAACGGATCATGGGCGTCTTCATCATCACCGACCCGGACGCCCTGCTCGTGCCCCGGTTCATGGGGTGGTTCACCGAGCTCAACCGGGGTTCACAGGACATCAGGGCGGCGGATCTTTCCCAGCGCGAGGCGGATTCCGATGATGAGGGACCATCTGGTTCAGCGGCTGCTGAAGGTCATTGACCTGCGTGACTGGGACCAGCTCGGCACGCTGGTGACCGACGACGTGCGCTACGACCGGCCCGGCTATCCGACGATTCACGGCGTGGCGCAGCTGCTTGACTTCTACCGGCACACCCGGGTCATCGCCGACGGGCGGCACAAGCTGGAAAGCCTGTTGACCGACGAGACTCAGGGATTCTGCTGGGGCAGTTTCGAAGGCATCTCCCGTTCGGGTGAACCCCTGTTCGAGCTGTTCGCCGACTGGTATGTTTTCGAAGCCGACAGGATCTGCCGCCGTCGCTCATTTTTCTACAAACCGGCCATCTGACGAAAGATTTCAGCCTGTGCACACTCACACTGTCGGTGAGATCGTGAAGGAGAACCTCGTCCGGCTGCGAAAAGGGCGAGGTGTGCTGGCACGGGACCTGGAATCGCGGGTCCGGCCGGACTTCACCGAGCTTTTCGGTGCGACGGCGGACTCGGGAAGCGTGTTGCGCGAGAAGGTGATCGGCTACCTCGACGAGCTGATGGCCGATCTGCCGGACCAATTGCGCCGGGCCGCGCGGTGTGGCCTGAACCTGCCACCGTCGACCGATGGGGACACGTTGCAGCAGCGGCTCGCGGTGCTGGCCGCGGAGTTCTATTGCGACGAACGGACCGCGCGCAGGCGGATGGACGACGCCTTCCTGCACATGGCGGGCCATGCCGATCGCGGCCAGGTGCCGATGCCGGGTGTCGGGCACGGCGGAATCGGTTGGTACGTCGACGTTTTCGATGCGGTGCTGCGTCTCGACATGGCGAACCCGGAGGCGATCGAGCGACGCACGATCGTGGCGACGGCCGCCTCCCTCGACAAGATCGTGACGTCGATCGACGTGCCGAGGCACCCCTCGAACCACAGCACGCGGGTCGAGCTCACTCGCGAGATGATGTTCGGCGGCCTGTTGGCCGGAACCGGGCAGGGATCGAGCACCAATTTCAGCACCGAGATCACCCTGCCGAGAACGCTGCACCGCGGCGAACGACACACATACGGCCTGATCGCCCGAATTCCGCCCGGTCAGGAAATGGTCAACCGATATGTGTACGTGCCGTACCGGCAATGCCGGTATTTCACTCTGCTGGTCCGATTCCACCCGGACCGGATGCCGCAGCGGATTTGGCGGCACGAAGGCGTGCCGCACAGTGCGGTCAACGACGAGCCGAGGCCGGGCACGGAGCTGGAACCGAACCTGGCCAACGAGGTCAGCGCCCAGTTCCGGGATCTCATCAACGGATGTGCGTACGGAATTCAATGGCGGTGACGTCCGGGGAAGCGTCACCCCGGACGTCACCGATCAGTCAAGGTATCAGTGCGGCTCCATGGTTTTCCTCCTTCAGGAAGCCCTGCGTGAAGGAAGACGTCGACCTTCGTGGATCTGCCACCAGCTGGTGATGTACACAATGGTCGGCGCACGCCTGGCCCGGAAGGTGTTTCCTGTGGTCGAAATCGTCAGGAAACAGGAAACCCGAAAAGTGCGGCCGTGATTTCTACGTGCAATTCTTTTGCTGGCCGGTAGTTGTGCCTGCGTGCCATGGCACGGGTCAGCCTGCGCAGTTCGGTGCGTGCGGTGGCCGAACCGATGGGTTGCGCGATGGCGATGACCTGCGACGCGACCTCACACATCCGGTCGAGGTCACTCGTTGCCTCGTATGCCAACGCAAGCCGCGCGCCGAACATCGCGCGAGCCCGTCTCGCGGTCGGCGCGGTCCTCGCGAGCGCCCGTTCCAACAGTTCCGCGGCCTGCTTCGGCCGGCCGAGATCGAACGTGCACCACCCGGAAACGGCCAGATTCAGGTCAGCGACGGTGGTCGACCCGAGCGGCGACCCGCCAGGGCCCTCCGGGACTCCGTTCGCCAGCCACGTTTCGGCGCGATCCAGCGCGGCACGGCATTCGCGGCTGTTGTTGAGCATCGCGTGGCCCTGCGCTTCCCGATGCGCGGCCAGCGCGAGGACTCGTGGATCCGCCCCAGGATGCTGTTGTGCCTGCTGGGCAAGGGAGATCGTGCGGGTGGCGTCCCGCGCGTACATCGCCAGCTCGGCTTCTCTGACCAGCGCGTACGCCGCCAACGCCTGATCACCCGCGGACTCCGCGAGCTTGGCGGACTGCCTCGTCCATGCCCTCGAGGATTGGTTGTCGCCGGCCTCCTGCGCCATCCAGCCGGCGTATTCGGCATAGCGCGCGGCCAGAATCTCGAACGTCGCCCGTCCCTCCCGATACGGCGCGGCCTCAGCGAGTTCGACGAGCGTGCAGTACTCGACAGCGATCGTGCGCAGCACCAACCCAGGCGCACTCTGCTGGCCCCGTTTGCGAAGCTGCTCGAACTGATCGCGGTAGTAAAGGCGCGTCTGCGGATCCTCGGCAGCCGTCTCGGCATCCGCCTCATTGATGCCCAACGGAAGGAACAAGGAGCTGCCGAACGCGAGAACCTCCCGGCGATTCGGATGCGCGAAATCGACGGGGGAGTCGCCGTTGGGCGGATCCGGCCGCTGAACCAACGCGGCAAGCTCGCCGTTCGCCCCAAGCTCAGCGTCAGCAAGGCGCGCCAGTTGCTCGGTCGGCGGCTGCCTGCCATTCTCGATCTTGCTGAGATAGCCCTTGCTGAAGTTCAGCCGCCTCGCCATCTCGTTCAGGGAGATCTCGGCATGCACCCGCCGTCGCCGCAATTCGGCGCCGAATTCATGGTTCACTCAGCGCACCTCCCCCCTGCACGGTACCGCGCGCGTCACCCCTGGAGGACGGGTTTCCTGTTGCCGGTAGTCCGAATGGAGGCTGCGGGATGTCTCGCTGCGTGAGTGTGCGCTGTTAGAGGGCAGCTCAGCGGCTCCGCAGTCGGTACTCGGTCGGCGAGCAACCCACGTAGCGGCTGAACGTGGCCGAGAAGTGGCTCGCGCTGGGGAAGCCGGACCTTCTGCCGATCGCGGCGATCGGCTCGTCGCTGTTCTGCAGTCGCCGACGGGCTTCCGCGATGCGCAACTCGGTCAGGAACTTCAGCGGCGGTCGGCCAGTTCGCGCCGTGAACAAGCGCAGGAAGTGGAACCGGCTGAGCGCCGCCTCTTTCGCCAGATCGTCCAACATGATCCGGTTGGGGAGATTGGTGCGCATGTATTCCACGACCTTGCGCATCTGGCCGTCGCTGAGGGCGTGTCGTTCTGGTTCGCGCACGCGGTGTGGGGCCAGCAGGTGTGCGGCGAGGTACTGGGCGGCGCATTGGGCGTACAACTCTTCGGCGCCTGCGGCTTTTGCTTTGGCCATCGCTGTTGCCATCGCTGTGATCACGGGGTCCGGGCGGCTCAGGACGTCCACTGGGGTGAGGTCGACGTCCGCATCGAACAGTGCTTTCGGTAGATCTATGTGGACGGTGCGCAGCGGGACGGCGGCGAATTTTCGCCAGCGGATGGTGATCTCTTTGCCTGGCACCGTGATTCCGATGTCCCCGGTGCTGTAGGTCGCCGTCCGCCACGTCGCACCCTTGCGGGACTCCAGCCAGCAGGCCCCATCCGCCATCACGACGATACTGAGCACGTCAGCGGCCGGTTTCTGCAACGAGCCAACGCCTTCGACGTCCGTGTCGGTACGGATCCGCAAAGCCTGCCAGGGTTTCACAATTCGCAGGCAATCACACCGCCGTGTGTCAAGCAACCAGCCGCGACAGCAATTTTGGGGAATGGTACCGCAATTCAGGGACAGGGCCTTGACTCCATGCTGGCTTAGGTTGTCTCGAAGTCAGACAAGCAGGAGGGTCGATGGTGGACAACCTCAAACGCCGCACCGTGCTCAAGGCTGGCGGGGTCGCAGCCGCCGCGGTCACAGTGGACTCGGCGGCGGTGGCGGCAGAGGCGACCGGTTCGGTCGACATCACCTTGAAAGTCAACGGCACGACCAAGCACGTGACCGTCGAACCCAGAACCACACTGCTGGACGCGTTGCGTGAGCGGATGGCGTTGACCGGCACCAAAAAGGGCTGTGACCGAGGCGAATGCGGGGCGTGCACCGTGCTGGTCGACGGTAAGCGGATCAAGTCGTGCCTGACGCTCGCTGTCATGCGGCAGGGAGTGTCGATCACGACGGTCGAAGGGTTGGCCAAGGGTGATCGGCTGCATCCGGTGCAGGAGGAGTTCATCCGGCACGATGCATTCCAATGTGGAGGCTGCACACCGGGTCAGATCATGTCGGCCGTGGCGTGCATCAAGGAGGGGCACACCGGGTCGGATGACGAGATCCGGGAGTGGATGAGCGGCAACCTCTGCCGGTGCGCGTGCTACCCGAACATCGTCTCAGCCGTGAAAGCGGCCGCGCGCAGGGGAGCCGCGTGGTGAAGGCATTCAGTTACGCCCAAGCTCGGGACGTTGACCAGGCCGTCCGATCCGTGGTGAGCAACCCGGGTGCGACGTTCATCGCGGGCGGCACGGATCTGCTCAACCTGATGAAAGACGGCGCGCAGAGCCAGGATCGGCTGATCGACATCAACGCCTTGCCGTTGACCGAGATCCGGTTGCGCGACGGCGTACTGTCGATCGGCGCGCTGGCCAGGATGACGGACGTGGCGGCGCATCCGTTGGTACGCGACAACTTCGCGATGCTGTCGGAAGCGTTGCTCGCGTCGGCCTCGCCGCAGGTGCGCAACATGGCCGCGATCGGCGGTAACCTGTTGCAGCGCACCCGGTGCGGCTACTTCCGGGATGCCGGGTCGTCGTGCAACAAGCGCACGCCGGGCAGCGGTTGCCCTGCGCTGGAAGGGGAAAACCGGGGTCACGCGGTGCTCGGCGGCAGCGATCATTGTATCGCGGTCAATCCGTCGGATCTGGCGGTCGCCTTGCTCGCCCTCGACGCGACCGTGGTGACCAGCAGTCGTCGAATTCCGTTCAAGGATTTCTATCTCCTGCCGGGAGTCACGCCGCATCGGGAGACTGTGCTGGCGCACGGCGAGTTGATCGTCGCGGTCGAAGTTCCGTTGCTGAGCATGAAGCAGGGTTACCTGAAACTGCGGGACCGCACGACGTTCGAGTTCGCGGTGGTCGCTGTCGGTGCGGCGCTGCGGATGCGGGGCCGGGTCGTGCAGGATGTCCGGCTGGCGTTCGGTGGTGTGGCGACCACGCCGTGGCGCGTTGAAGAAGCTGAGAACGCGTTGCGCGGCAAGCCGTTGACCGCCGAGACGATGGCCGCGGCCGCCGACACCGTGCTGCGTGGCGCGGTCGGCCGGCACGGCAACGCTTTCAAGATCGAACTGTTGAAACGGGCGATCCCGGTGATTCTGGAGGATCTGCGATGAGTCAGCTGGTCGGTCAGCCCGTGGATCGGGTGGACGGCCGGGCGAAGGTGACCGGTGCGGCCGTCTACACCGCGGACTACCAGGTTCCCGGTGTCTTGTATGGACATTTGGCGATGAGCACGATCGGACGGGGCAGGATCGTCTCCATAGACACGGCCCGGGCATTGGCGGCGCCTGGGGTGGTCGCGGTGTTCACGCACCTGAACGCGCCGAGGCTGCGGCCGCAGAACCCGTTCCCGTACGTCAAAGGCTTCTATCCACTGCAGGACGACCGGATCCACCACAATGGACAGCCGATCGCCTACGTCGTGGCCCGCTCCCTTGAAGAGGCGATCGAGGCCG
The DNA here is from genome assembly GCA_000720375.1 of Rhodococcus rhodnii. Lineage (GTDB taxonomy): Bacteria > Actinomycetota > Actinomycetes > Mycobacteriales > Pseudonocardiaceae > Kibdelosporangium. The sequence goes on from JOAA01000013.1 coordinate 226,840, forward strand.
CAAACCTCGTGCAGGCCGAATACGAGGAAGAGCAGCCGAAAGCGTTGCTGTCGGAGAACATGGCTGCCGCGTATCTGCCGCCGCCCAGCCGCAACGGCGAGAACGAGTTCATCCGCGGAGACGTGAAAGCCGGTCTCGCTCAGGCGGACGTGCGGATCGAGCAGGAGTACACGAGCCCGACCCACCACCACAACCCGATCGAGCCGTCCAGCACGGTCGCGCAGTGGTCGGGCGACCAGCTGACCCTGTACGAAACCGCGCAGGGCATCAGCTTCTCCCGGGTGACTGTCGCGAACGGACTGGGCATCCCGCCCGAGAAGGTCCGGATCGTGTCGAAGTACCTCGGCGGCGGGTTCGGCGCGAAGGGGACGGTCTGGCCGCACACCCTGCTGACCGCGGCGATCGCCCGTGAGCTCGGCAAACCGGTCAAGTTCACGCTGAGCCGCGCCCAGATGTACACCTCGCACGGTCACCGCGCGCAGTTCCACCAGCGCCTCACGCTCGGCGCGAAGCGGGACGGCACACTGACCGCGTTGGTCAACATCAGCACCCAGCAGGCGTCGTCGAACACCGACATCCTGTTCAACCTGAGCGAATCGTCCATGCTGCTGTACGCGGTGCCGAACATGCACGTCCGGCAACAGGCGGTGCGGCTGGATATCGCGGGCGCGAGCTTCCAGCGTTCCCCGGAGACCACATCGCACTTTGGGCTGGAGACCGCGCTGGACGAGCTGAGCGTCAAGCTCGGCATCGACCCGGTGGAGCTGCGGCTGCGCAACTACTCGGAAGTCAACCCCGAGACCAGGGTGCGCTGGTCCAGCAAGTACCTGCGCGAGTGCTACCAGATGGCCGCCAAGAAGTTCGGCTGGTCACGCCGTAACCCCAAGCCTGGGTCGATGCGCGACGGTGTCGAGCTGATCGGCTGGGGCATGGCGACCGAAGGGCACACCTTCAACGCGCTGCCGGCGTCCGCGGTGGTCACGATGAGCCCGGACGGGAAGGTCCTCGCGCAGTGCGGCACGCAGGAGATCGGCACGGGCACGTACACGGTGATGACGCAGGTCGTGGCATCCGGTCTGGGTGTCGACCTCGGTGAGGTGAATTTCGAACTCGGCGACACGAACTTCCCGGAAGCGGGTATCTCCGCGGCTTCGGCCACGATCAACAGCGTCACGGGCGCGGTGTCCCGGGCGGCGACTTCGGTGCGTGACGCGGTGATCAAGCTCGCCGTCGCCGACCCGCGTTCTCCATTGCACGGCGTGGCGCCCGCGGACATCGAGGTCGACCACGGCGTGATGTACGTGAAGAACCGGCGCTACCGCAACGACACGTATCGCGCGGTCATGCGCCGTCACGGACAACCGGTTTCCAACACGGCGACCGTGCAGAACGAGCGCGGCTACACCACCGGCTGTGTGTTCGTCGAAGTCCGAGTGGACCCCCGGGTGGGGCGTGTGCGCGTCACCCGGGTTGTCACCGCTCACGACCCGGGGCGCGTGATGAACCTGAAGACCGCGCGCAGCCAGGTCATCGGCGGCGTGACCTGGGGTATGGGCTATGCGTTGATGGAACACACCGTGTTCGACCCGCGCACAGCTCGCGTGGTCAACCCCACTCTGTCGACGTACCTCATACCGGTGAACGCGGACGTCCCGGAGATCGATGCGCTGTTCATCGACCGCCCGGACCCGGCCAGTGCCGCGCTGGGCGCCAAGGGATTCGGGGAAACCCCGATCACCGGCGTGCCCGCGGCGATCGGCAACGCGGTCTACCACGCCACCGGCAGGCGGATCCGTGACCTGCCCATCACGCAGGACAAACTGCTGTAGCGGAAAGTCGGGACAGGGCAGCACCGCGCTGCTGTCCTGTCTAGATTGTCTGCTGTGGACCTGATGACACACGCGACCCGGGAACGCGCCGATCTCGCCGACTTGCTGGAGACGCTGACCGAAGAGCAATGGCAGACGCAGAGCCTGTGCTCAGACTGGACGGTCCGGGATGTCGTCGCCCACCACCTCAGCTACGACGAACTGACCTGGTCAGGCACGCTGAAACGGGTCGCCCGCGGCAAGTTCGGCCTGAACGGGACCAATGCCGTCGGGGTTCAGGAAGATACTCGCGGGCCACGGGAGCTGATCGACCTCCTGCGCGCCCACCTGCGGCCGCGCGGGCTGGTCACCGCTTTCGGCGGGATGGTCGCGCTGCTCGACTGCATGATCCACCAGCAGGACATCCGCCGCCCGCTGGGCATACCGCGCGAAATTCCTCGGGAGCGACTGCGTATCGCACTGGGACTGGCCATGAAGGCGCCGCCGATCCGTGCCTTCGTGCGTGCTCGTGGCCTGCGGCTGGTGGCGACCGACGTGGACTGGACGCGTGGATCCGGCCCTGAGGTGCGTGGACCCGGCGAGGCCATGCTGATGGCGGTCGCCGGCCGTGGCGTCGCACTCGACGAACTCTCCGGCCCGGGCACAGCCAAGCTCGCGGCACGGATGTGAAGCCGTGCGGGCACGTGGCCCGCACGGCCCCAAGTCACCTCAGTCGAGGACTTCGGCCTTCTCGATGATGACGTCGCTCTTCGGCACGTCCTGGTGGCCACCCGCGTTGCCGGTCGGCACGCCTGCGATCGCGTCGACGGTGTCCGTGCCCTCGACGACCTTGCCGAACACCGCGTAGCCCCAGCCCTGGCCGGCCGGTGCGGTGTGGTTGAGGAAGTCGTTGGTGGCGGTGTTGATGAAGAACTGCGCGGTCGCCGAGTGCGGGTCGGAGGTCCGCGCCATGGCCACGGTGTAGTGGTCGTTCTTCAGGCCGTTCTGGGCCTCGTTCTTGATCGGGGTGCCGGTCGGCTTCTGCCGCAGACCCGGCTCGAAGCCGCCGCCCTGGATCATGAAGGTCTTGATCACGCGGTGGAAGATCGTGCCGTCGTAGTGCCCGCTGTTCACGTGCTGCAGGAAGTTCGCCACGGTCTCGGGGGCTTTGGCCGCGTCGAGCTCGAGAACGATCGGGCCGTGCGACGTGTGCAGCTTGACTTTGCTCATGCGCCCATTCTGCCCACAGCCGGTTGGCCCCGTGCGTGTTGACCCCGCTGCACCCACGTGCGATACTTTCACTAGTTAATTAGTGAAAGGGTGTTGGGGTGATCGACTTCCGGATCGACCGCCGCTCCGGCACGGCCACCTACCAGCAGATCGTCGATCAGACCAAGCACGCGCTGCGGCTTGGCCTGCTAAGGCCGGGTGACCGGCTGCCGACCGCCAAGGAAGTGGTGGCCGCGACCGCGATCAACCCGAACACCGTGCTCAAGGCGTACCGCGAGCTGGAGCGCGAAGGCTTGGTCGAAGGCAGACGGGGGATGGGCACGTTCGTGTCCCGGTCGCTGGCGATGCCACAGACCGCCGCCGACGGGCCGTTGCGCGACGAGCTCGTGAACTGGGTGGCCCGCGCCAAACAGGCAGGTTTGGTGCGTGAGGACGTAGAAGCGCTGGTCAAGGCCACGCTGGACGAGAACTATCAAGGGGATATGTGACTACCGAACTTGAGGCGGTCGACCTGGGGAAGCGCTACCGCCGGGGCTGGGCGCTGCGCGAATGCACATTCGACCTGCCGGAAGGCCGGATCGCGGCACTGGTCGGCCCGAACGGTGCCGGTAAGAGCACGCTGATGCGGCTGGCGATCGGATTGCTCGAGCCGACCACCGGGCGGATCCGTAGCCGCGACACCGTGGCGTTCCTGAGCCAGGACAAGCCGTTGTACAAGGGCTTCACGGTCGAGGAGATGCTCAGGGCGGGCGCGTCGATGAATGCCAAGTGGGACAACGAGTACGCCACCAGACTGGTCAGCGAGGCCGACGTGCCGCTGCAGGCGAGGATTCGCACGTTGTCCGGCGGGCAGCGGACCCGGGTCGCGCTGGCGATCGCGTTGGGCCGCAGGCCGAGCCTGATCCTGCTGGACGAACCGCTGGCCGACCTGGATCCGTTGGCACGCACCGAAGTCATGCAGGCGCTGCTCGCCGAAGTGGTGGACACCGGGATGACGGTGTTGCTGTCCTCGCACGTGCTCGCCGACGTCGAAGGCGTCTGTGACCACCTGATTCTCCTGGCAGGCGGGCGAATCCGGCTGGACGGCGACGTCGACGAGCTGTTGGCCGAGCATCGGGTGCTGATCGGCGCGCGCGAGCTCGCGACGCCGAACGTGTCCATTGTCGAGAGCAGGACAACCGAGCGGCAGGCGACATTGCTCGCCAGGACAAGAACTGTCGACGCGGGATGGGAACCGCACGAACCGACGCTGGAAGAACTCACGTTGGCGTACCTGCGTTCGGCGAAGGAGGCCGCGTGATCTGGGTGACCTGGCGGCAACAACGCCTGCAGATCTTTGCTGTCGTCGGGATCGTCGCGGCGCTCTCGCTGGTGCTGGTGTACCTGCGGTCGCAAGCGGTGAACGGCGCGCTGAGCGACACCAACCAGCTGATCGTGTCCTACATTCTGTTGCTGCTGGTGGTTCTGCCTGTACTGCTTGGCATGTTCTTCGGTGCGCCGTTGTTCGCCAGGGAGATCGAACAAGGCACGCACGTCTTCGCGCTGACCCAGTCGGTCAGCCGGACACGATGGCTGATCACCAAGGCGGCCATGGCATGTGGCTCGCTCGCGGTGGCGATGTTCGTGCTCGGCGTGGTCGCGGCATGGGCGTTCGAACCCATGAAGTCGACGATGCAGACCCGGTTGGAAACCGGGCAGTTCGAAGCCCAGGGTGTGGTCGTCGGTGGGTACGCGATCCTGGCGTTCGCGGTCGGGGCGACAGCGGGTTTGGTGCTGCGGAACACTTTGGCCGCGATGGTGGTCACGTTGATCATGTACGGCGCCGTGCTGTTGACGCTGGGCCAGTCGGTCAGGGAGAACTACGCTGAACCGTCGTACTTCGAGGCTCCGGTGAACCAGGTCGCCAGCCAGGCCGAACCCGGGCGGTCCTGGCAGGTCGACTACGGCTTTGTGGACGCGACCGGCAAACAGTTCCCCCTCCTGTCGACGAGGTACTGCGCCGCTGAACCGAACGTCAGAGCCTGTTTCGATCGGATGAACTTCGTCGCCTCGTACTCGAAGGCGCATCTGCCGAATCAGTTCTGGCGGTTCCAGTTCACCGAGCTCGGGCTGGTCCTGGCGTTGAGCGCGCTCGTGCTCGGGGCCGGCGTGGGGGTGTCGCGGCGACCCCTGGCCTGACGCTTGGGCAGGATCGGCTCGGTCCGTTCCACCGGCTCTATCCGGTCGGTGGCCTGGCCGGCCGAGTCGATCTTCGGCAGGGGGAGTTCCCCGGACATCGACGCCCGGCTCTCGCGCTTGGCAGGCTGGGACGGAATGGGTGTGGCGCGCCACCGGGCGGGCGCCGATCCCATCGCCACTCCGAGGATCATCCAGAAGGCGACGGAGATCCGGGTCAGGTTGGACGGGTGGTCCATCAGGTTCATGATCAGGAAGCCGAGCAGCGCGGCGAACCCGGCGAACCCGATGGCGACGTCCTTCTTGGCCAGCCCGGCGGCGGTGACCAGCGCGCCGGCGGTGATGGCGGTGATCGCGAGCAACCCCACGAACCCGGTTTCCACAAGCCAGTTCAGCCACAGGTTGTGGACGTGCACGAACTCCTCCGTGCCGTCGATCCGTGCGTTGACCACGGCGCCCGCGCGTCCGAGGCCGACGCCGAACGGACGCTCGAGCGCGATGTCCACGGCCGCGCTCCAGGCTTCGTTGCGTACGCCGAGAGCCCGGCCTGCCTTGGACACCACGGCGATCCCGATCAGGACGGCGGCCAGCAGCCCGGCTCCGATCCAGCCGGCCAGCCGGATCGTGGCCGGGCTGAACCGGCCACGGGCGCGTTGCCAGGTGAGCACCATCAGCCCGGCAAAACCCGCGATGTACGCCGCCCGGGAGAACGTGGCCAGCAACGCGATGTAGCCGACGAGCGTCAGGCCAAGAACGCAGATCTGATACATCCGGTCGGCGATCGTGGCGACGGCCAACACGCTGAGCGGCAGGAACAGCAGCAGAAACGCGGCGAGCAGGTTCGGGTTGGCGAACGTGCCGACGGCGCGGACCTGCGTACCGGGCTCACACGCGGCATCCCCGAACAGCCCGGAGCGGCAGAACCCGGTCGGCACGTCCCGGCTGATCTGGCTGATGGCGACGGCACCGGCGACAGTGACCACGCCGGACGCCAGCATCGCGACGGTCCGCCACGCTGGTTTCGTCACCCGAAGCAGCGCGGTGACCAGGTAGTAGACCGCGATGAACGACACCAGATTCCGCAGCTGGGCGCCGCCGCCCGAACGGACGGTGACGGCCAACGCGGCGACCACCAGCACCAGGATCGGGACGTCGAGCCGCGTGCGGAAATCCGGGAGCCGGGCGCCCGCGGCCAGCACGGCGACCAGACCGGCCACGATCACCAGCCGTTGCCACGTGATGACCGTCAGGTACGGCGTGGTCGGCAACAATCCCGTTGCCGCGTCGAACACCAAAGCGGCGACACACAACAGGACGACGACCACCGGTCCCGGCAGCTTGGGCCGCGTCCGATCCGTCACGCGGACACGGTTTCGTCCTAAGTTGTGCGGCAAGCGAATTCCGCGCGACCTTACGGAAACATTCGGGCGACCTAGAGCCTGCCGTCGTAGGCCTGGCGGGGCAGGTGGCATGAGATCACGCTGAACACCGGCGCGGCCAGCGAGTGTTTGATCGCTGAGGCGAGTTCCTCACGGGAATGCACCTCGAACCCCAGCCCGCCCATGGCCAGCCCGACGCTGGCGAAGTCGGTGCCGGAGAAGTCCACGCCGAGGTTGGGCAGGCCTACCGCGCGTTGTTTGGTCTCGATCAGCGACAGCGATTCGTCGGCGAAGACGAACACGATGACCGGGGTTTTCGCGTCGCGAGCCGTCGCCAGTTCGCCCAGTGTCATCTCCAGGCAGGCATCGCCGGTGAACACCGCGACGGGCCGTGCGGGATCGGCCATTTTCGCGCCGATCCCGAGCGGCAGTGAGCACCCCATCGTGCACAGGCCGCTGGACTGCATCAGCGACTTGGGCTCGTGGCAGGTCCACGTCTGGCTCAGCAGAATCCGGTGCGCTCCACTGTCGACGGACGCGATCGTGTCCAGCGGCAGGATCCGGCGCGCGACGTCGACCACCGCCGCGGGCCCCCATGCCTCGTCCAGACGATAGATGGCCGCGAGTTGCCGTCGCACAAAGGAGATTTCCTCGGCCGTCCACTCCGGACGTGCCGTGGTCAGCCCTTGCAGGCCGAGGCGGATGTCACCGACGAAGCTCTGCGACGCCTGATGCATGTAGTGCGTGGCTCGCGTCGCCGAGATCTCCACGACGCGGTTGTGGTCGTCCCAGACGTCACGCCAGCCCACGCGCATCTCGATCGGGTCGTATCCGGCGAGCAGGATCAGGTCGGCGTCCCGCACGAGTGGTTGCAGCACCTCATCGGCCCGGGGCGACAGGCCGGCCGCGCCTAGGGCGAAGGCGTGCCGTTCGTCCACGATGCCTTTCGCCTTGTACGTCGTGATCAACGGGATGCCCATGTCGACAAGGCGGGTCAGTTCCTCGGAAGCGTTGTGGTGCATGGCTTCCACGCCCGCGATCAGCACCGGCCGCTTCGCCCGGGCCAGCCATCGGCGCGCCTGAGACAGGTCGGCGGGCACACTGGGCTCGACCGCGGTCGTCCGGGCGCGCATCTTCGCGGGCGCCTGCGTGGCCACCGAGATCGGCACGTCGATGTGCACCGGGCCGGGTGGATCCGCGGTCGCGATGGCGATTGCCTTGTCGATCAACGCTTCGGCGGCCTCCGGCGTCATCCGCAGGGTCGCCTTGGTGATCGGCTTCATCAACGCGGAGTGGTCGAACACCTGATGGGTGTACGTGGCCGCGTCCGCCTCATCGACGCATCCGGTGATGAACAACAGCGGCACACGGTCCTGCAACGCGTTGGCGACCACGTTGGTCGCATTGGCCACGCCAGGACCGAGCGTGGCGATGAGCACGCCGGGCGCACCGGTGCGGTGGAATGCGCCCTCGGCCATGAAGCCGCCCGAGTTCTCGTGCTTGACCAGCGTGAACTTCACGCCTGCCGCGTCAATGCCGCGCATCACCGCGAGCACTTCGCCGCCAGGGATCCCGAACGAGTGACGGCATCCGGCTTCGTACAGCCGTCGTCCGATCAGATCGGCGACAGTGGTCATGCCGCAACCCTATGATTCAACTCATTCATCAACAATTGAAACTGAGTTCAACATGGACTATCCCACCCTCAAACAGCTCGAACTGTTCCTCGCACTGGTCAACTCGGACGGAATCGCCAGCGCGGGCGCCAAACTCGGCATGACACCGTCAGCCACAAGCCACGCGCTGCGGGCACTGGAGCGGACGCTCGGCACCACGGTCGTCGACCGCAACGCCTCCAGCGTCGAGCTGACCTTCGCGGGCCGCGAGATCCTCCCGCACGTCCGGGACGTGTTCGCCGGGTTGCGGCTGATCCAGGCCACCGCCGGCGCGAGCGCGGAGCTGAAGACCGGCCGACTGCGGATCGGGTCGTTCGGCACCAGCTCGTCGCTGACGTTGCTGCCGCCGTTGCTGGCGGCGTTCCGGGAGCGCTATCCCGGGATCGAGGTGAACGTGAGCGAGAAGACCGACTTGGAGATCGAGCAGGACCTGATCGAGCGGCGAGTGGAGATCGGCGTGGTCACGTTGCCGAAACCACAGTTCGACACGCTGCTGCTGGGCGTGGACGACATGGTTGCGGTGATTCCGGCCGGGCATGAGCTCGCGGACAGTGACCCGGTCGCGCTCACCGAGCTGGCCAGGCATCCGCTGATCATGACCTACGCGGGCTCACAGGAACTGGTGAACCGGATGTTCGCCAGGGCGGGAATCCAGCCGCGCGTGACGCACGAGCTCCAGCAGATCATCTCGATCCTGGAGTTCGTGGCCTTGGGGCACGGAGTGACGATCGTGGCGTCGTTGGCGTTGCCGGATCGGCACGAAGGCGTCGTCTATCGACGGATCACCCCACGGTTCTCCCGGCGTGTGGGTCTGGCGTGCCTTAATGAGCGACGGCTGTCGCCTGCGGCGGCGGCACTGTGGGAGCAGGCTCGATCAGCATGAGCGAGCCGAACGCCACCCCGCCGACCAACACCGTGGACAACGCGCCGAGGACAAGGCCCTTTCGTCCAGCCCGCAACACTTTTCCGATGCGGACGGTCGTGCCCAACCCGAACATGGCGGCCGCGAGCAGGACAGTCGTGGTCAACTTCGCTCCATCGAGGACGGTCATGGGCAGGATTCCCGTGCTCCGAACCAGAACCATGACCAGGAAACCCGCCACGAACAACGGCATGATCGGCGGCCTGGGCCCGTCTTGCCGCTGGAAGAAGCCCACACCCGCCACGATCGGCGCGAGCAGCACCACCCGCGTGAGCTTCACGACCACCGCGACACCGACCGCAGCGGCCCCGGCAGGTGACGCGGCCGCGACCACCTGAGCGACCTCGTGCACGCTCAAACCCGCCCATTTGCCAAGGAATTCGCTGCCCATGCCGCTGCCGATCAGCGGCACCAGGGCGATTGCCGCGGTGCCGTACAACGTCACCAACGTGACGCTAGCGGCTACGTCTTCTTTGTCTGTCCGTGCCACGCTGTCCATGGCGACGATCGCCGAGGCACCGCAGATCGAGAACCCGGTCGCGACCATCAGGCCCAGCCCACGCGACACCCCGATCCATCGGGCCAACGCGAGCGTGCCGAAGAACCCGGCGGACACCGTGATCACCACGGCGAGCACGGTCCCGAATCCCAGCCGGGTCACCTCGGCGAGGCTCAGTTGCAAGCCCAGCAGCACCACACCCGTGCGCAGGAACCGGCGCGTCACCTGCTGCAGGTCGAGCCGGACCGGAGCCAGGACGCCGAGCAGGACCGCCACCGTCAACGCACTGAGCACAGGGATGAAGTGGTTCACCACCAGTGCCACCACCGCACCCGCCAAGGCCACCCACATAGCTCACAGGGTCCACGCGCACGCGCGGGCGCGGTAGCAGGCACTTCGGCTTAAGGTCATAGCCCCAGGGAATGACTCGTGAGTGTTTTGGCCGGTTCTAACCGGAGAAAACACTCACGAGGTTTACGTTGTTCGCATGAGTGCAGCCGAGGACCAGGCGTGGGCCAATTGGCGACGGCCGCTGCCCACTCCCGCCGAGCAGCGGCAGGACGTATGGATCGCGTTGCTGGTACTCGTCGGCGCGCTCGTCTCGTTGGTGCTTATCAACAGCATGGGATCGTTCGTCTTCGGCTCGGCACCACCGCTGTGGGAGCAATTTGTATGGGCTGTGGTGCTGTCCTTGCCGTTGGCGGTACGCAGGCGGTTTCCGCTCGCCGTGCTGACCGTGCTCAGCGCGTTGTTCATCGCGGGCCAGGCCAGGCAGATGGGCGACAACCTGATGCCGTCGATCGCGCTGTTCCTCGCGACGTACACGGTCGGAGCCTGGGAACGGAACCGGACCTGGGCGCGGTGGGCGCGGATCGCCATGATCGTGGCGATGTTCATGTGGCTCGGCTACAGCATGCTGACCACGACCGCCGACCCGGCACGGGCGTTCCGGCGAGCGGTCGGCCCGCTGGACCCGATGCTGGCGAGCGTCATCTACGGTGTCGCCTACAACCTGATGTTCTTCGTCGGGGCCTATTTCTTCGGCAACATGGCCTGGCTGTCCGCCCGGCGTCAGGCCGAGCTGATCTGGCGCGCGGAGGAACTGCGGTTGTCGCAGGAGCAGAACACGCGCGGCGCGATCGTGGCCGAGCGGATCCGCATTGCCCGTGACCTCCACGACGTCGTCGCGCATCACGTCTCGGTGATGGGCGTGCAGGCAGGCGCGGCACGGCGGATGCTGGACAAGGATCCCGAAGTCGCCAGCGAAGCGCTGCGCACGGTCGAGCAGACCGCCCGCGCGGCCATCAGTGAGCTGCGCGGTCTTCTCGGCGTACTCCGGGCGGAGGACACGGATGTCTCCGACACGAAGTCCTCGCCAGGGCTGGATCAGTTGCCGGAACTGGTTTCCGCCGCGAGAAACGCCGGTCTGGAAGTCGTGCACGGCGTCTACGGCGAGCCGCGTCCGGTGCCGCAGGGTGTGGCGCTGTCGGCGTACCGCGTTGTCCAGGAGGCGTTGACCAATGTGGTGAAACACGCGGACGCGCGCCGAGCCGATGTTCGGGTGCGGTTTCTCGAAACGGCGTTGGAGGTCGAGGTCTCGGACGACGGCCGGGGCGACGTGAAAGGATCGAACGGGTTCGGTCTGCTGGGGATCCGCGAACGGGTCGCGGTGCACGGCGGCGAGCTGGATGCCGGGCCACGCCGGGACGGCGGGTTCCGCGTCCGGGTCAGCCTGCCGACGTCTGTCCACTGAGGAGGGTGTGTGACACTGCGGGTGGTGCTGGCCGACGACCACGATCTGGTGCGGGTCGGATTCCGGGTGATTCTGGGCGCGGAGGACGACATCGAGGTCGTCGGGGAGGCCGGCAACGGCCTTGACGCGGTCGAGATGGTCAAGCGGCTGCGCCCGGACGTGGTGCTGATGGACGTCCAGATGCCCGGGATCGACGGGCTGGAGGCCACCCGCCGGGTGGTGGACGTCGCCAAAGTCGTCATCCTGACCACGTTCGACCGCGAGGACTACCTGTTCGAGGCACTACGCGCGGGCGCGAGCGGGTTCCTGCTGAAGAACGCGTCACCAGAGGACCTCGTCGACTCGGTACGGGTGGTGGCACGCGGCGACGCCTTGCTGTCCCCGGAGGTCACCCGGCGGGTGATCGCCCGGTTCAGCGGCAACGAGGCGGAGAAACCGTTGCACCGCCCGCCGGAGCTCACCGATCGGGAGTGCGAGGTGCTCATCCAGTTGGCTCGCGGGGTGAGCAACGCCGAGATCGCCAGCGAGTTGTTCCTCGGCGAGACGACCGTGAAGACACACGTGTCCCGGATCCTGACCAAACTGGGACTTCGTGACCGTACGCACGCGGTCGTTTACGCATACGAGAACGGGATTGTCGCACCAGGACGGTCGTAGGCCGCGACATCGTCCGCACGGAGGATGGACGAATCGGGCTCGCGCCGGACGTCATGGGGCATCCCGGAAAACTAGGCTGCCCCGCATGTTGAAGGTGACTGGGGTCAGCCGGAGTTTCGGCGAGCACCGGGTCCTCGATGAGATCTCGTTCGACGTCCGGCCGGGGCGGATGACGGGTTTCCTCGGTGCCAACGGAGCCGGCAAAACGACGACGATGCGGATCATTCTCGGCGTCCTCGCCCCGCAGGGTGGAACGGTGACGTGGCGTGGTGAGCCGATCACGCAGCAGGTGCGGCAGACGTTCGGGTACATGCCCGAGGAACGCGGCCTGTACCCGAAGATGAAGGTGGCCGAACAGATCGCGTGGCTCGGCCAGTTGCACGGACTGTCGTCGGCCAAGGCCAAAGCCAACACCGCGGACCTGCTCGAACAGCTCGAACTGACCGCACGCGCCAACGACACACTCGAACAGCTGTCGCTGGGCAACCAGCAACGCGCCCAGATCGCGGCCGCGCTCGTGCACGAACCGGCCGCGATGATCCTCGACGAACCGTTCTCCGGTCTCGACCCGATCGCGGTCGACACCGTGCTGAGGGTGTTGCGGGAGCGGGCTTCCGGCGGCGTTCCGGTGCTGTTCTCCAGTCACCAGCTGGCTTTGGTCGAACGGCTGTGTGACGACCTGGTGATCATCTCGGGCGGCAAGATCAAGGCGAGCGGCGGCCGCGAGGAGCTGCGCGCCAAGTACGGCACGACGAGATTCGAGCTCGTGGTGGACTCCGACGCGGGCTGGCTGCGTGACCATCCCGGTGTCCGAGTGGTCGATGTGGACGGTCCGCGCGCGGTGTTCGAAGTGGACAACGGGCAGACCGACCAGCGGGTGCTGGAGTCGGCGTTGAGCCGGGGCGCGGTCCGCAGCTTCAGCCCGGTCGTGCCGTCGTTGGAAGAGATCTTCAAGGAGGTGATCTGATGGCCGCGTTCTGGCCGGCGACCAAACTCATCGCCGAACGGGAGATCAAGACCTACACCCGGTCCAAAGGCTTCTGGATCAGCGTCGCGGTGCTGCTGGCCGGCCTGTTCGCGGCGGCCATCCTGCCCACCGTGATCGGGGGATCGTCGCCCAAAGTGGCGGCGGTGGGCACGGAAGCACGGCAACTGTTGTCCAACACCGGTTTCGACGTCCGTGAGGTGCCCGACGTCGCCGCCGCGGAGCAACTCGTGCGCTCGGAGGAGGTCAAAGCCGCGGTCGTGCCGGGACCACGCGTGATCGCGTTGAACGACCCGCCGAACTCCGTGGTGGCGGCGCTGGGCACGGCACCGCCGGTGCAGTTGCTGGAACCGTCCGCGGTCAGCCAGGACGTGCAGATCCTGGTGACCCAGCTGTTCGCCTTGTTCTTCTTCCTGTTCGGCATGGGCGGCGTGGCCATCGCACAGGGCACGGTCACCGAGAAGCAGACCAGGATCGTGGAGATCCTGGTGGCCACGATCCCGGTCAGGGCCATGCTGGCGGGCAAGATCATCGGCCACTCGATCCTCACGCTCGGCCAGGTGCTGCTGATCGCGATCGCCGCGCCCATCGCACTGAGCCTCGGCGGGCACACGGCACTGCTGAGCATGGTCGCGCCCGCGCTCGGCTGGTACGTGCCCTTCCTGGTCGTCGGGTTCGTCCTGCTCGCCGGGATCTGGGCGGTCGCCGGAGCACTGGTCAGCCGTCAGGAGGACCTCGGCGCCAGTACGGGACCCGTGATGCTGCTGGTGATGGCCCCGTACTTCGCGGTCGTGTTCGCGTCCGACAACCAACTCCTGATGACCGTGCTGTCGTACATCCCGTTCTCCGCAGGTGTGGCCATGCCGATCCGGATGTTCACCGATGACGCCCAGGCGTGGGAAGCCTTCGTCTCGTTGGGAATCCTGGTCGTGACGGTCGTGCTGATCGTGCAGTTGGCCAGCAGGTTGTTCAGCGGTTCGCTGCTGCAGACCGGCGGCAAGGTGGCGCTGAAGAAGGCGTGGGCACACGTCGACTAAAGCGACACACCCGTCAGGTCGGCGCAGGCACTGAGGAATCCGTCCTGGACGCGCACGTCCGAGACGGCGGGGTGGGTCCGGTGTGGCTTGCGGTGGTAGTAGTACTCGCCGCTGCCGGGGTTGTCCGCGGTCGCGAGCCACACCTGGGTCTCCGGCGCGCGAGACATGTCCCTCGACGCGCCGGGCCCACCCATCTTGGTGGCCACCCACCCCGGATCGACGGCGTTGGACTGCACATCAGGCCAGAGCCTGGCGACGGCGAACGACAGGATCGCGTCGTGCAGCTTCGAGTCGGAGTACGCCTGCGAGCCGTTCCACCGACGCCGCAGCCACTGCAGGTCGGTCAGGTCGGGATCGCCACCGAGATGCATCCCCGAGCTGAGGTAGATAGCCGATCCGGCCGGTCGATCAGGGCGGTGAGCAGGTACGGAGCCAATGAGTTGGTCGCGAACACGTGCGCGAGGCCGTCGACCGTCTCGATCCGCCGCCGCTCCTGGTAACCGATCGCGGCGTTGTGCACGACGACGTCGAACCGTCCGGACGCGTTCGCCTGCTCGGCGATCGACTTGGTCTCCGCGATGCTGGACAGGTCGCCGACCACGACACCCGCGGCGCCGGGCGCGCCCCGCAGCGCGTCCTGCGCACGGGTTTCGTTGCGTGCGTGCAGCGTGACCTCGTGCCCGAGGTCGATCAGTTCACGGGCCACCATCTGCCCGAGCCCATCAGCGGATCCAGTGATCAGCACTCGCGTCATGCCTCCACATTAGGTCCACGGAATGGGACTGGAGTTGCGAAGGGCCAATAGGCTGCAGGGTGTGACGGACGCTCCGCTGCCCTTGATCGACTTGTCCCGGTTCCGTGATCCCACCGCTGACCGGGCGGCTTTCCTCAGCGAGCTGAGGCACGCCGCCCACGAAGTCGGCTTCTTCTACGTCGTCGGGCACGGCGTCCCGGACGAGCTCACCACGGGCATCTACGAGGTCGCCAAGAAGTTCTTCGCGCTGCCGTTGGAGCAGCGGCTGGCGATCGAGAACATCAACTCGCCGCAGTTCCGCGGCTACACGCGCACGGGCTACGAGTTCACCGGCGGCAAGCAGGACTGGCGCGAACAGATCGACATCGGCCCCGAGCGCGCGGTCGTACCTCCTGGCGGGCCGACTTGGCAGCGGCTGATCGGCCCGAACCAGTGGCCGTCTCAGCTGCCGGAACTGCGTGAGACCGTGCTGGCGTGGCAGGACGAGGCGCTGCGTGTGAGCCGCGAGGTGCTGCGTGCCCTGGCCGCGGCTTTGGGCCAGGACGAGGGCTACTTTGACGCCTGGTTCGACGAGGAAGCGTCCACCCACGTCAAGATCGTCCGTTATCCCGGCCGTGACGACGCCGAACAAGGCGTCGGCGCGCACAAGGACTACGGCTACCTTGCGCTGCTGCAGCAGGACTCCGTGGGTGGCCTGCAGGTCCAGGCCCAGGACGGTACGTGGATCGACGCCACCCCGATCCCGGGCAGCTTCGTGTTCAACATCGGCGAGATGCTGGAGATCGCCACCCAGGGCTATCTCCTCGCGACGCGACATCGGGTGATCAGCCCGCCCGCGGGTGTCGAACGGTTCTCCATCCCGTTCTTCCTCGGGCCACGGCTGGACGCGATCGTCGAACCGCTCCAGCTGCCACCCGCGCTCGCCGCGCAGGCGCGGGGCGTCAGCGACGAGAAGGACAACCCGCTGCACGCCCAGTTCGGGGCGAACGCGCTGGTCGGCTGGCTGCGGTCGCACCCGAAGGTGGCCGAGCGCTGGTGGTCGGACGTCATCGCATGACGCGCTGGTCCTTCGAAACCCGCCAGATCCACGCGGGCGCGCAACCTGATCCGACGACCGGTGCCCGAGCCACGCCGTTGTACCAGACGACGTCGTTCGTGTTCGACAACGCCGACCACGCGGCAGCGGCCTTTGCCTTGCAGGACTTGGAAACCCACGCCTACAGCCGACTGTCCAACCCGACCACGGCGGTGGTCGAGGCCCGCCTGGCGGACCTGGAGAACGGCTACGCGGCCGTCGCCGTCGCAAGTGGACAGGCGGCTTCGGCGTTGGCGATCCTGAACCTGGCACGCGTGGGCGATCACATCGTGTCCGCCGCGACGCTGTACGGCGGAACGTACAACCTGTTCGCGTACACGTTGCAGGACATGGGAATCGACGTCACGTTCATCGCGGATCCCGACGACCTCGACGCATGGCGCGCCGCGGTCCGCCCGAACACCAAGGCTTTCTACGCCGAGACGGTCGGCAACCCGCTCGGCAACGTCCTCGACATCACGTCGGTCGCTTCGGTCGCGCACTCGGCGGGGGTGCCGCTGATCGTGGACAACACCGTGCCGACGCCGTTCCTGACGCGCCCGATCGACCACGGCGCGGACATCGTCGTGCATTCGACCACGAAGTTCTTGTCCGGCCACGGGACCGGTATCGGTGGCGTGATCATCGACAGTGGACAGTTCGACTTCACCGCGGAGCCGGACCGCTGGCCTTCGTTGACGCAACCGGATCCCAGCTACAACGGCCTGGTGTTCGGTCCGGAGTTCGGCAAGCTGGCGTTTCTGTTGCGGCTGCGCACGAAACTCGTGCGTGATCTCGGGCCCGCGGTGTCGCCGTTCAACAGTTTCCTGCTGCTGCAGGGCATTGAGACCTTGTCGTTGCGGATGGAACGGCACGTCTCCAACGCGGTGACGATCGCCGAGTATTTGGACTCCCACCCGAGCGTGACGCAGGTGCATTACGCGGGCCTGCCCGACAGCCGGTGGCATTCGTCGGCGCAGCGTTACCTGCCCAAGGGCGTTGGCGCGGTCGTGTCGTTCGAGCTGTCCGGGGGAGTGTCGGCGGGAAGGAAGTTCGTCGACAGCGTGGAGTTGTTCAGCCACCTCGCCAACATCGGGGACGTGCGCAGCCTCGTGATCCACCCCGCCTCGACGACACACGCGCAGCTCAGCCCGGACCAGCAACTGGCCAGCGGGGTCACGCCCGGTCTTGTCCGGCTGTCCATCGGCCTTGAAGGCGTCGACGATCTGATCACGGACCTGAATCGGGGTTTGCATGCCTGAGTTCACCGGGAGCACCGGCAAGATCCACTACCGGCACTGGGACCCGGCGGATCCACGAGTGCTGCTCGTGCACTACCACGGTCTCGGCGAGCACACGGGCCTGTACGAGCCGTTCGCCGCGGCGCTGAACGCCGCCGGAATCGCCGTCTGGGCCCATGACCACGCAGGTCACGGCCAAAGCGACGGTGTGCGTGTACTGATCGACAACATCGACCACCTGTTGGATGACGCGGAGACATTGCTGGGCCTGGCCCGGGAGGCGCATCCTTCGTTGCCGTTGGTGATCTCCGGGCATTCCCTCGGGGCGACGGTGGCGACGCTGCTGTCGGCCGAGCGGTTGCTGCCGACTCATCACTCGCCTCGGGCTCTTGTCCTGGCGGGGTCTTCGCTCGTGCACGTGCCTGGCGCGGACAGTGCTCTGGTGGAGATGCTGGCGTCCGGGATCGACCCGATGGACCTGCGCAAGGACCCCGGCGAGATGTCCCGCGACGAGGCCTACGCCCAGCAGATCCGCGAGGACCCGTTGACGTGGCAAGGTGGCATCCGGCTGGAAACGTTGCAGGCGTTGGGAATCGCGGCGGCTCGGGTGTCGGCGATCCTCGAGTCCCAGGTGCTGGATGTGCCGGTTCTGTTGCTGCACGGCGAAAAGGACGACATGGCACCGGCTGCGGGTGCGCAGGAAGCCGCCCGGCTGCTGCCGAACGGCCGCGCGGTGATCTTCCCCGACGACCTGCACAACATCCTGAACGAGATCGACCGGGACAAGGTGTACAAGGTACTGGTTGATTTCGTGGAAGAGGTGGCTGCTTGATCGAGGTTGTTGCTGGCTGCGTGCTCGGCCGCGACGAGTCGGCCAGGTCCTGAGCGACCTCCCACCTCGGTGGCTTGATCAGGGCTTGCGCGCGGCCAGGCGTTCCACCATGCCCGCCTTGCCGCGCTCGGCCCGTTCGATCACGAAGCCGGCCTGTTCGACCAGCGGCAGCGGCCTGCGCGTCTGGTAGTCGCCCAGCATCTTCACGGTCAGCTTCTCCAGCAGCCGCTGCCCGAACAGGATCACCTTGTGGTGGCTGCCGACGTGGTCAAGCAGCAGGAGTCGCCCGCCAGGCTTGAGAACCCGGTGCATCTCGGCGATCGCGGCACGCTCGTCCGGAAACCCGCACAACCCGAGCGTGCAGACCACGGTGTCGAAGGTGGCGTCCTCGAACGGCAGCTTTCCCGCATCGGCTTCGGTCAACGTGATCTCACGACCGAGCTTCGCGGCCAGTTGCCGCGCCACGTCAAGCATGCCCGGGCTGAAGTCGATGCCGGTCAGCTGCGTGTCCGCAGGATAGAAGGGCAGGTTACGACCGGTGCCGACAGCGACCTCCAGCACGTGACCACTGGCTTGCGAGCACACCCATTCACGTCCGCCGCCGAACATCAGCCGTTCCATGAAACCGATGTCACGGTCGTAGCGCTCCGCGTACTTGTCCCAGACCTTTTGCAGTCGGTCCTGTCCGCTCATCCCGGCAGTATGGTCTGCGTGCCGAGGACTGCCAACAGACGCAGCCTTTCCGCCGCTTCGCTGCCAGGTGGCGCCGTGAAGACGATGATGCGCAGGTCCGCGCCGTGCACTGTCATCACGTCGCAGTCGAGTTCGACGTCGCCGACCTCGGGATGGACGATGGCCTTCCGTTCGGTCGCGTGGTGCGCGACCGTCGACTCCTCCCATAGCTGGGTGAATTCCGAGTTGGACGTCCGCAGCGCGCTGATCATGTCGGCCAACTCGCGGTCGGCTGGGTAGCGCGTCGCCACGTCACGCAGGTCGGCGACGAGTGACTTCTTGTGCTCGTCGAGGTCGCGGTGCCGCACGCGTCCGGTGTCGCCTTGGAAGCACCGCCATACGATGTTCGCCTCCCGGCCGCGCCTGCCACGTATGTCGCCCATCAGCGCGGCCCAGAGATCGTTGTGCTCCAACAACGTCCAAGCCGCGTCGTGCACCGCGACCGGCGTGTCCGTGAGCCGGTCGAGCAGTCGTTGCACGCTCGGACCAATGTGTCGCGGCATGAGCCCGTGCCGGTCGGCGGCGTGCCCGGCCAGGCGGCATGCCAGCTCGTACTCGGTGTCCGACAGGCGCAGTGTGCGGGCGAGTGAACGCAGGACGCTGCTGCTCGGGCGCGCACTGCCCTGTTCGAGGCGTTTGACGTAGTCCGGTGAGACGCCGGTGAGCCAGGCGACTTCTTCGCGGCGCAGCCCCGGCGTCTTGCGTGCGCCCGGCCGAAGGGCAGGCCGACATCATCTTCTTGATGCAGGTCGGCGGCGGAACCGAACAGACCCAGACGATGATCGACGCCGCACGAGACGGTGCGCGGATCGTTCTGCTCTCGTCCGTCGGCGCGCGGCTGTTCCCGCTGGAGACGAACCCGATCGGGGCGGCTCTCGCCGCCCGCGAGGTTCTCCTGCGCGAATCCGGCGTCGACGTCACCTATCTGCGGCCGAATACCTTCGCGTCCAACAGCCTCTGGTGGCTCGACGGCATCCGGAAGGGCAGAGTCGTCGACGCGACGGGCGAAGGCCGGACCGGTGTGATCGACCCGGAGGACATCGCACGCGTCGCCACAACAACGCTCATCGAGGACGGTCATGTGGGGAAGGGCTACTTCCTCACGGGCCCGGAGGCACTGACCGCTCGGGAGCAGGTCGAGATCATCGCCTCGGTGACCGGGCGGCGGATCGACTACGAGGGCGTCACCCCAGGTGAGCTTGCCCAGGCGGCCATTCAGCGAGGAACTGCGCCTGAGCAAGCACACGCCCTCGAACGCCTGAACGAGCTACTTCGCGCAGGCCGTGCCGGGTTCGTCACCGATGACGTCGAGAACATCACCGGCACCGCCCCCGGCACGTTCCGCGCCTGGTGCGAACGCAACGCCGATGCTTTTCGCTGAGGCCGTCAGGCCTGCCGGGACCACCATTCCTGGCCGGCGTCCGGCAACGTGCCGATCGGGTCGTAGTACGGGTATTGCCTGGACAAGGCGTCCGGGTCGTGGTGCTCGATGCCGGTCCGGTAGTTCTTCGTCCAATACGAAATACCGCGCTCACGGTCATATTCGTGCACCTGGTGCACCCACCGCTTGCCGACGTAAGGCACGTCGCACACGATGCGCGGCGTCGCGTAACCCGGCAGGTAGCCCATGATCGCGTGTTGCAGCTCCTGCGCCTCCCACACCGCGACCCGCCAGTGCTCGGCGTTCGGGATCATGTCGCACATGTAGAAGTAGTACGGCAGGATGTTCGCTTCCCCTTGCAGCGCAAAGCAAAGGTCGAGCAAGTCGGACGGCGTCGCGTTCACGCCACGCATCAGCACGCCCTGGTTGCGGACATCGCGCACACCGACCTCGAGCGCCGTCCGTGCCGCCTCGGCCACCAGGGGCGTCACGGACTGGGCGTGGTTGACGTGCGTGTGGATGGCCAGGTTCACGCCGCGGCGATGGGCCGTGCGGGCAACGCGCTCGAGGCCTTCGACGACCTTCGGCTGGATCCAGTGCTGTGGCAATCCGGCCAAAGCCTTGGTGGCCAGGCGGATATCCCGCACGGTGTCGATGTCCATCAGCCGCATCAGGAACGACTCCAGCTGGTGCCACGGCACGTTCGCCACGTCGCCACCGGAGACCACCACGTCACGCACACCCGGGGTCTTCTTCAGGTACGCGATCATCTCGTCCTGGCGGTCCACCGGCTTGAGCGTCAGCTTGTGCTTGTCCACCTGCGCGGTCGAGTTGCCGACCAGGTCCATCCGCGTGCAGTGCCCGCAGTACTGCGGACAGGTCGACAGCAACTCGGCGAGGACCTTGGTGGGGTAGCGGTGGGTCAGGCCTTCGACGACCCACATTTCCGCTTCGTGCAAGGAATCCCGGGACGAGTACGGGTGGTTCGGCCAGCGCGGATCGCGGTCGCTGCGCACCGGCAGCATGTAGCGGCGGATCGGGTCGGCGTAGAAGGCCTCGGTGAACTTCACCGGGTCGTCGCCCGCGTCCGGCGCCATCGTGTTGAGCATCTGCGGCGGCAGCAACATCGACATCGTCGCCAGGTGCTCCTGGTCGGCGGCGAGGTCGTCGTAGAACCGCTCCTCCAGCAGGTCGCCGAGCAACGCCCGCAGCTGCTTGATGTTGCGCAGGCAGTGCACACGCTGCCACTGGGCGTCCCGCCACTGCGCTTCGGTCACGTCGCGCCAGCCTGGGAAGCGCCGCCAATCGGGCTCGACCAGCTCACGTCGCGTGTAGGAGTACGGCTGCTCATCGGTGGCTTGGATAGCTGCCGTCACCGTGGTTGCCGCAGTCATATCTCCTCCTCGCTGTCAACGTTGCGTAAAGATATACTGTCAGAACGACAGTACAACGTAAATCTTTCGGAGGTGCGTGGATGTCCTCGTACGGTCTGCACCGGGTGGCCGAGCCCGTGGGCGTGCTTCCGCAGCAAGCTCAACGGCTGGACGCGAGCCCGGAACCAGGGCCGGACGAGGTAGTTGTCGACGTCGAATGCCTCAACCTCGACGCCGCGTCCTTCCGTCAGCTCCGCGAGCAGTACGGGAGCGGTGACGCGATCCGTAACGCTGTTCTGGACATCGTCCGGACGCGTGGGAAGATGCATAACCCCGTTACCGGATCGGGTGGCATGCTGCTCGGCACCGTCCGTGCCGCCGGCCCGCAGTCGCCACTGGGGCTCAAACCCGGCGACCGGATCGCCACCCTCGTATCGCTGACGCTGACCCCGCTGTTGATCACGGATGACCTGGTCAAGTGGGACGGAACGAGCGAACAGGTGCCGTGCGAGGGGACCGCGATCCTGTTCGGCCGGTCCATCGCGGCCGTCCTGCCCGACGACATTCCCGAGCGCCTCGCGCTTTCCGTGTTGGATGTGTGTGGTGCGCCCGCGTTGACTGATCGCGTGGTCCGGCGGCGGTCATCGCCCTCGGTGCTGGTGCTCGGCGGAGGGGGAAAGTCGGGTTCGCTGTCGCTCGCGGCGGCGCGCCGGGCGGGCGCCGGCAAGCTGATCGCGCTGGTGCCCAGTGAAGGAGAGGCCAAGTCGGTACGGGAGGTCGGCTTGGCCGACTCCGTCGTGGTCGCGGACGCCCGTGACCCGGTCGCCGTCGCCGAGCGGGTCGGTGACCAGGTGGACGTCACGATCGTCTGCGTCGACGTGCCCGGATGTGAGCACGGCGCGGTACTGGCCACGGCCGACGGCGGAACCATCGTGTTCTTCTCGATGGCCACGTCCTTCGCCGCGGCCGCCCTGGGCGCCGAGGGGCTGGCCGCGGACGTCGAGATGATCATCGGCAACGGGTACGTGCCTGGTCACGCCGCGTTCGCTCTGGACCTGCTGCGCTGCGAACCCGGGGTCCGGGAGTTGTTCGAAGCCCGCGAACGGCAGACTTCCGGGGCATGAGGATGTTGTTGCTGGGCGGGCGGATCCACGCGATGGGGGCACCGGACGCGACCGCGATGGCGGTCGAGGACGGCACCGTGGTGTGGCTCGGCCAGGACGGCCCGGCGAAAGCGCTGTACCCGGACGCGGAGATCGTCCAGCTGGACGGAACCTTCGTGGCGCCCGCGTTCGTCGACCCGCACGTGCACGCCACCGCATCGGGACTGCTGCTCACGGGCCTGGACCTGACCGGTTGCCGGTCGCTGGCCGAGCTGCTCGACCTGCTGCGGAAAGCCGACGGGCGCACGCTCTGGGGTCACGGGTGGGACGAGACCGCGTGGCCGGAGCGCAGGCCGCCGACGCGCACGGAGATAGACGAGGCCGCGGGCGGGCGCTTGGTGTATTTGTCGCGTATCGACGTGCACTCGGCGCTCGTGTCGACGGCCACGGTGGAGCATGCGCCGGACGCCAGGGGAGCGGATGGTTGGGATCCGGACGGGCCGTTGTCTCGCGACGCTCATCACCGCGTCCGGCGCGTCGCTCTTCACCAGTTGTCAGCCGACCAGCGCCGCGTAGCCAAGCTGGCGTTCCTGGAACACGCGGCCTCGCGCGGCGTCGCGAGCGTGCATGAGTGCGCTGGTCCGGACATCTCCGGCAAGGACGATCTCGCCGAAGTGCTTGAGCTGGGGCGGTCGGAGACGCTGCCCGACGTCGTGGGCTACTGGGGTGAGATCGGCGCCTTCGACCTCGCACGTGAGCTGGGCTTGCAGGGCTTGGCCGGTGACTTGTTCGTTGACGGCGCCATCGGTTCACGAACAGCGGCCTTGCACGAGCCGTACGCCGACGCACCAACCAGCGGAGCGCGCTACTTGGACGCGGGCGAGATCGCCGAACACCTCATCGCGTGCACGAACGCTTCGCTGCAAGCCGGATTCCACGTCATCGGCGATGCGGCGGTCTCCGCTGTCGTGGACGGTTTCGCCAAAGCCGAGGAGAGCGTCGGCCGTGAAGCCCTCGCCGCGGCACGGCACCGGCTGGAACACGTCGAGATGGTCACGGCCGAACAGGCCGCGCGATTGGCTTCCTGGGGCGTGATCGCCTCGATGCAGCCACAGTTCGACGCCGCGTGGGGCGGGCCGGACGGGATGTACGTGCGGCGTCTGGGGGAGCGGGGCACGTCACTGAACCCGTTCTCAATGCTGGCTCGTGCCGGCGTCGTGCTGGCGTTCGGATCTGATTCGCCTGTCACGCCGGTCGACCCGTGGCGGTCGGTTCAGGCTGCGGTTCATCACAAGACGCCAGGTTTCGGCGTGTCGGCACGAGCCGCGTTCACCGCGCACACGCGCGGCGGGTGGCGCGCGGCGGGCGTGGACGACGGCGTGACCGGGACGCTCCAGCCTGGCGCTCCGGCCACGTATGCGGTGTGGGAGACCGGAGATCTCGTGGTCGCGGGCAGCGACAGCCGGGTGCAGCGGTGGTCGACCGACCCGCGCTCCGGCGTTCCCGGCTTGCCCGCGCTCGACCCAGGCGTGGACCTGCCTCGCTGTATTCGGACTGTGTTGCGCGGTACGACGATCTACCAGAAGGGATGACGGGATGGGTGATCTGCTGAACCTCGACCCCAGCGTCGTGGCCAAGGCTCGGCAGCTCGCGGCCAGGGCGAGCGAACCAGTGATCGCGCTGGCCAAAGCGCACACGACGGTCGCCGTCGAGCGCGCGACCCTCCGTCTGGCGGGGATCACCGGAGCGGACACCGCTCACCGCGCCGGTGATGTCCCGTGGGTCAACCGGGTCGTCGACACCATCCGGGACCACTGCGGACTCGAGCACGGTTGCGCGCTTCCCGCGTTTCATGCCTTGCAGCAGCACGATTTCGCGAACCTGACCGAGCTGGCGGAAGCCACCGCGGCCGGGCAGGTCCAGTACAAGGTGCCCACCGGCCGCGACGCGGAACGTGCCTACAAGCTCGCCCGAACCGCGGTCGGCAAGGGCCTTCGAACCGTTGACCGCAACCGTGCCCAGCGCGACAAGCTGATCGCGAAATTCGGCGATCCGGCCCAGCGTCCGTGGATCTACCTGATCGTGGCGACCGGCGACATCGACGAAGACGTCGTGCAGGCAGGCAACGCGGCACGCGCGGGCGCCGACATCATCGCCGTGATCCGTTCGACCGGACAGTCCCTTTTGGACTACGTGCCGGAAGGCGCCACCCATCACGGGTTCGCGGGCACGTACGCGACCCAGGAGAACTTCCGGATCATGCGGGCCGCGCTGGACGATGTGTCCAAAGAGGTCGGTCGATACATCCGGCTGACCAACTACGCCTCAGGTCTGTGCATGCCCGAGATCGCGGTCCTCGGCGGGTTGCAGCGGCTGGACATGATGCTCAACGACTCGATGTACGGCATCCTGTTCCGTGACATCAACCCGATCCGGACCTTCGTCGACCAGCGGTTCTCCCGTCAGGTGCACGCCCGCGCCGGGATCATCATCAACACCGGCGAGGACAACTACCTGACCACCGCTGACGCGGTCGATGCCGCGCACACGGTCACCGTCTCGCAGCTGCTGAACGAGCACTTCGCCCACGAAGCCGGGCTGCCCGACGCGTTGCTTGGCCTTGGGCACGCGTTCGAGATCAACCCGGACATCCCGGACTCCTTCCGGCTTGAGCTCGCGCACGCCCTGCTGGCCAGGGAACTGTTCCCGGACGCGCCGCTGAAGTGGATGCCACCGACCAAGCACATGACCGGTGACGTGTTCAACGGCCACCTGCTCGACGGGTTCTTCAACCTCGCGGGTGTCCTCACTGGACAGTCCATTTTGCTCGTCGGGATGATGACCGAGGCAGTGGTCACGCCGTTCCTGTCCGACCGTGACCTGGCATTGGCCAACGTCCGGTACGTGCTGAACGCGGCAGGCAACCTGCGTGAGGACTTCCGGCCGGCGCCGGACGGCTTCATCGTCAAGCGGGCCAACCAAGTCCTTGGCGAGGCCGTGGACCTGTTGGCGCGGATCGTGGACGACGGGCTGCTCAACGCGATCGCCGACGGCACGTTCGGCCTGATGAAACGCCCGCCGACCGGCGGAAAGGGCGCTGACGGCGTGATCGAGAAGACCGACGGGTACCGCAACCCGGCCACCGACATGCTGGAGGAGGGCCAGTGAAGCGCCACATCCGCCCCTATGGGGACACCACCGGCGACGGCATGATCCAGACGTCGTTCACCCTGCCCGTCCCGTATGGCCCGCGAGCCGACGGCGCCGCGTTGCAGCTGGCCAACAAGATGGGCATGGATCCGGCGATGGTCGTGCACTCCAAGCCGATCGGCACGGACTTCACCTTCTTCGTGGTCTACGGCTCGGTCAAGCACATCGTCGACATGGACGAAATCCGTGTGGTGGAACGGGAATACCCGTTGCTGTCACCGTCCGAAGTGAACTCGACGGTGAAGAAGAGCCTGCGCCGCAAGCTGGTCGTCGTCGGCGGCTGCATCGGCACGGACGCCCACACGGTCGGCATCGACGCGATCCTGAACATCAAGGGATTCGCGGGGGAGAAGGGCCTCGAGTACTACCGCGAACTGCGCGTGGTGAACCTCGGCGCCCAGGTTTCCGTGCCTGACCTGGTCAAACGCTCCCGAGCGGAGAAAGCCGACGCGGTGCTGGTCTCCCAGGTGGTCACGCAACGGGACGCGCACATCCACAACACCCAGGAGATGTCGGCGGCGTTCCGTGAGGCGATGGGGGAGAAGCGGCCGCTGCTGATCGCGGGCGGGCCGCGGTTCGACCCGCTGATGGCGGGGGAGCTCGGCGTCGACCGGGTGTTCGGCCGTGGTACGACTCCCGGGGAAGTGGCGAGCTTCTTGGTGCACGCCCTGGGAAACAAAACACTGGGACAGAAGACGGGAGCCGGGGTTTGAGCGGGGCGTTGATCGAGGGATTCGCAGTCACCCAGCGGCGGTACGTGCCGCATTCGCACGCCCACTACGGCGGCAATTTGGTCGACGGCGCGTACGGCCTGGGCATGTTCGGTGACGTGGCCACCGAGATGATGATCTGGACCGACGGCGACGAAGGCCTGTTCGCGGGCTACTCGAACGTCGAGTTCCTCGCGCCGATCCAAGCCGGAGACGTGATCGAGGCGACCGGAACCATTGTCCGGATCGGCAATCGGTCCAGGGAGATCGCGTTCGAGGCACGCGTGGTCTGCCGCGCGAACCCCGACCGCGGCCCGTCGGCGGCCGACGTCCTCGACCCGCCGATCGCGGTCACGCGTGCGCGGGGGACCGTGGTGGTGCCGCAGAGCGCTGTCTGAAACCCGCCAGCTTCGTAGCGGGTTCCGGCACAGGCTGGAGACATGAGATCTGTGTCTTCAGCTGACTGGAACGCCCTCGCCGACGAGGTGAACACCTACGGGTGCGCGCTGACGCCCCAGATCCTCACGGCGAAGGAATGCCGGCAGATCGCGGGGTTGTACGACGACGTCTCACGCTTCCGGTCGACCATCGACATGGCGCGCTACCGGTTCGGCTCCGGCCAATACCGGTACTTCGACGCGCCGTTCCCGTCGCTGATCGCCAAACTGCGCGAGGCGTTCTACCCGCACCTGCTGCCGATCGCCCGTGACTGGGCCGCGAAACTCCGCCACCCCGCGCCCTGGCCGGACACATTGGACGAATGGCTCGACATGTGCCACCGCGCAGGCCAGACCAAGCCGACGCCGATCCTGTTGCGGTACAAGGAAGGCGACTGGAACGCGCTACACCGTGACCTGTATGGCGACCTCGTCTTCCCGCTGCAGGTGGTGATCGGCCTGAACGTGCCGGGCGTAGACCATTCCGGCGGCGAGTTCATGCTGGTCGAGCAGCGCCCACGGGCCCAATCCCGTGGCACGGCAACACTTCTGCCGCAAGGCCACGGCCTGATCTTCACGACCCGTGACCGGCCCGTCCAATCCGCTCGTGGCTGGTCGGCATCGCCCGTCCGGCACGGCGTGAGCGTGGTCCGTTCCGGCATCCGGCACACCCTCGGCCTGGTGTTCCACGACGCCGCCTAGGGGCGCAGTCGTCGTTCGGTGAGTGCGGCGAAGGCGCCTGTGGTCTCGGCGAGGTTGTACACCTGGTCGAGGAACGCACGAGCGCCCGACCCCAGGCTGGCCCGCAGTTCCCGGTTGACGTGTGCCCGGGCCGTTCGGCTCGCGTAGATGGCGTCCCAGCCTCGTTCGGTGAGCTCGACGAGGCGCTTGCGCTGGTCACCTGAAGACGGAGTGCGGGTGAGGTAGCCCTTGCGCTCCATCTCGATCACGGCCTTCGAGACGCCCTGAGCCGTGATGCCCAGCTTGGTCGCCAGTTCCCCGATCGTCTGCGCGCCGTGCTGCAGGTGCTGGACCAGATATCCGTCCGACGGCCGCAGGTCGCCGAAGCCCGCCTCGGCGATCTCGGTGGTCACCTGCGCCTGCGTGGTCGCGGCCAGCGCGGTGAACAACAAGACCAGATCTTCGGCGATCGGCTCAGGGGCGGTCACCACACCAGCCTCCGATATGCAACCATGGTTGTGCAACTCAGGTTGAACATCTGATGGAGGTGCATCGATGGTTGCCGGACGCCCTGTCACCCTGGAATCGATAGTCGACGACCTCGCCGAGATCACCGGCCGCATCGTGTGGAGCACGGTCTCCACCACCGACCGGCTCGGCCGGCCACGAGCCCGGATCATGCATCCGGTCTGGGAGATCACCCCGGCATCGGTCGTCGGCTTCGTCGGCGCCCGCCGGACACCGGTCAAGACGGCGCACATCGCCAGGTCTCCGTGGGTGACCTGCACTTACTGGTCGCCGGAGCACGATGCCGCATTCCTGGACTGTCACGTGTCATGGGCGGGCCCGGAGTCGTGGGACCGGCTCGCGGCCGGTTATGACCCGTCGACCCTGTGGCCGGATGGGCCGCAGTCACCGGATTTCGCGGCCTGGGAACTGCGGCCGTACCGGATCCAGATCATCCGCGGCGCCGATGTCGCCGCGGGCAAACCCTCGCCCATCTGGACTTCGTCTAGTACTACTGACACAGTTAATTATCCGAGTGACGTAAAGGAACAGATCGCCTAGGCGACGTGAAGGTTGTGTGCAGAGATCGTGCGACGGGCGTGGTCGTCACAGAGCGTTCACGCCTCGCCCGTAGGCTGACAGGGTGATCGCCGCTCCCGTGTCGCCTGAGCCAACGCCTGGTCAGCGCACGGTCTCGTACGTCCGCAGGCATGGGGTGATCTGGCGGTCGGTGACCGCCGTGGTCGCCGGGCTGCTGCTTTATCTCAGCTTTCCGCCGAGGGCCACGTGGTGGCTGGCGATTCTGGCGTTCGCGCTGTTCGCCGTGGTCATCCGGGGACGGCGGGCCAGGGCCGGGTTCGGCTACGGCTGGCTGTTCGGGGTCGCGTTCTTCATGCCCTCGCTGTTCTGGCTGCAGAACTTCCTGGGGGAGGGTTTCGGGCCGACGCCGTGGATCTCGTTGTCGGCGGTGCTGGCCTTGTTCATCGCGTTGGTGGCGGCCGGGATGGCTGTGGTCAGCACGATGCGGGGTGGTCCGATTTGGATGGCCGCTCTTTTCGTCGTCGGCGAGGCGGCGCGGGGCCGGTTCCCGTTCGGCGGTTTTCCTTGGTCCCGGGTGGGTTTCGGGCAGCCGGAAGGGTGGTACCTGCCGCTGGCGTCGCTGGGGGGCGCCCCACTGCTCACCTTCGCTGTGGTGCTCACCGGGTGCGCGATCACCGAATTCTTATTCCGGAAGCGGGTCGTTCCTGCGTTGATGGCTGTTGTCCCACTCGCTGTCGCGTTCGCGACGCTGCCGTTCGTCGGTACCGACGCACAGAACGGCACGTTGACGGTCGCCGTCGTGCAGGGCAACGCGCCGGAAGGGTTGGGGGCGCTCAATTCCGGGGACGAGATGCGGCGCAACCACATCGCCCGCGCCGAACAACTCGCGGCGGACATCAAGGCCGGGCGGGTGCCCAAACCGGACGTGGTGATCATGCCGGAGACGTTCACCGGCCTGGGCCCGAACCCGGCCCGTGACACCGAACTCAACCGGATGGTGGCCGATCTCGGTGTGCCGACGCTGATCGGGGCGCGGCAGCGGACCACCGACGGCACCGATCAGAACGTGATGGTCGTGTGGGACCCGGTCGCCGGCCCGGGGGAGCAGTACGCGAAAAGCAAGCTCGTGCCGTTCGGGGAGTTTGTCCCGATTCGCTCGATCGCGCGAATTTTCACCCCTTTCGTGGACGGTCAGGTCGACATGCGGCCCGGCATCGAGCCGCCGGTGCTGACCGCGGCGGGCACCAAGCTCGGCGTCGGCATCTGCTTCGAGGTCGCCTACGACGATGTCCTCACGCAGGCGGCGCGGGACGGCGCCGAGATCCTCACCGTCCCCACCAACAACAACTGGTACGGGCGCACCGAGATGAGCTACCAGCAGCTGGCCATGTCCCAGGTGCGGGCGGTCGAGCACAGCCGGGCGGTAGTGGTGTCCGCCACGACCGGCGTCAGCGCGATCGTGCAACCGGACGGCTCCATCACCCGTCAGACTGAGTTGTACACAGCTGACACGCTGGTGGCCACAGTGGCCAAAAGGTCGACCGTTACCCTGGCTACCCGGATCGGCGCGTGGCCTGAGGGAGTCATGGTGCTCGGGGGTCTCGCGGCGTTGCTGTGGGCCATCGGTTCGCGGATCCAGCAGCGTCAGCGTCGGGTCGGTGACTCGAGCCGAACAGGAAATGAGTAGGAGAGGAACGTATGGCGGAGCTCGAGCCGGTGCTTGTGGTGATCCCGACGTACAACGAGCGGGAGAACATCACGCCGATCATCACCCGGCTGCACGCCGCGCTGCCCAAGGCGCACGTGCTGGTCGTGGATGACGGCAGCCCGGACGGCACAGGGGAGATCGCCGACAAGCTCGCCGCGGCCGACGACCGCGTGCACGTGATGCACCGCACCGAGAAGGCCGGTCTGGGCGCCGCGTACGTTGCCGGGTTCAGCTGGGCGCTGGAGCGCGACTACAACGTCATCGTCGAGATGGACGCCGACGGCTCGCACTCGCCCGAGGACCTGCCGCGGATCATCGACGCGCTGCACGACTCCGACCTGGCGATCGGCTCGCGGTACGTACCCGGCGGCAAGACCGTGAACTGGCCCAAGCGCCGGTTCCTGCTGTCCAAGGGCGCCAACCTCTACTCGCGGATCTGGCTGGGCGCCAAGGTCAACGACATGACCGCGGGCTTCCGCGCGTTCCGCCGCGCGGTGCTGGAGAAGGTCAAGCTGCACAACGTCGCCTCGGCGGGCTACTGCTTCCAGATCGACCTGACGTGGCGCACTCTCGAGGCCGGGTTCACCATCTCGGAGACCCCGATCACCTTCACCGAGCGCGAGATCGGCGTGTCCAAGATGGACGGCGCGATCGTCCGCGAAGCGCTCTGGCGGGTGTTCAAGTGGGGCGTACGGGTCCGCGGCAACCAGCTGCGCTCACTGGTCAAGGGCGGCAGCAAACCCGCCTGAGGTCATGGCGGAGCAAGGCTTACTCGCCGGCATCGGCTGGACCCGCGCCGTCCGGCTGGACGGGCTGACCGGCAAGGACGACGCCGAGGTCTGGGTCAAGCTGGAAGCGGCCAACCCGACGGGCTCGTACAAGGACCGGATGGCGCTGGCGATGATCCGCGGCGCCGAGCAGACCGGCCGGTTGCGTCCCGGGCAGACCGTGGTGGAGGCGACCGGCGGGAGTACGGGCGCGTCGCTGGCGATGGTGTGCGCGGTGACCGGGCACCCGCTGCGGGTGGTGACGTCGGACGCGTTCGCGCCGGAGAAGCTGTCCGCGATGCGGGCGTTCGGCGCCGAGGTCGACCTGGTGAGCAGTCCGCCGGGCGGCTTCCAGCCTGAGCTGTGGCCGCAGCTGATCGAGCTGGCCAGGCTGGTCGCCGACCAGGTCGACGGGTTCGCCACGGACCAGTTCCACAACCCGGACGTGATCAACGCCTACAAGCCGCTGGGCTACGAGGTGGCCGCGCAGGTGCCGGGCCGGATCGACGCGTTCTGCGTGTCCGTGGGCACTGGCGGCTGCCTGATCGGCGCCGGCCGGGCGCTGCGGCAGCGGTTCCCGGCGATGCTTCGGGTCGCGGTCGAGCCGGCCGAGTCGCCTGTGCTGTCCGGCGGTGAGCCGGGCACGCATCGCATCGAGGGCGCGGGCATCGGCTTCTGGCCGCCGCTGCTGGAGTCGTACGACTTCGACGAGGTGATCAGCGTGACGAGTGCGGACGCGCGTGAGATGGCTCGGGTGGCGGCCGCGGAGTACGGCTTGTTCTCCGGTCCTTCGACGGGCGCGAACCTCGTGGCGGCCGCTCGGCTGGCCCGGCGTCTGGGGCCAGGGCATCGAGTTCTGACGGTGCAGGTGGATAGCGGACTGAAGTATCTGTCCAGCGGGCTGTTCGAATAGGCGCCCGATCGGGCAGGAGCCGCCGCGGTGATTGCGGCCAGGATGGGCTGATACCCATTCCCTCTCACCGGGATGGTGAGGCCCGATGACCCGGCCACTGGCCACGCAGGACGTGTCCGCCGCCCAGGCAGCCCCGGAAACTCGCTCGGCCGCGCCACCGCCGGGAGTCGCGCTCGCGGGCATGGTGGGCAACCGGGCCATGACCCGGGCGTTGACCGTTCAGCGTGACCCGCTCACAGACGTCCGGACGATGTCGATCACGCCGCAGTTCGCCAAGGGCCTGCCCGAGGACGAACTGGCCGAGCAGCTTCGGTCGCTTGGGCAGCACATCCTGTCGTTGCCGCAGAACGGCCCGGAATATCAGGCGGCCAGGGAGAACCAGGCGATCCTGCAGCGCGAGCAGGTGCGTCGGCTGGTGGAAGGCCCGGGCACCTCGTCGGGCGGCGACACGGTCGAGGCCCGGCACGCGCGGTTCAAGCAGGCCGTCCTGCTCTCGGCACAGCATCGGCTCACCGAAAACCAGCAGAACCTCGAGCAGTGGCGTGCGGTGATCGAGGCGCAGATGTCGCCGGAGGCGTTGCAGGCACACGTGCTCGCGCAGTCCGCCGCGGATCTTCGGCAGACGGCTGAGCGCACCAGCGGGATGCCCGCGTACGACGCGTGGGCGGGCGACCCGAATCCGTTCCGCCGCAACGTTCACGAGCATCAGGCGCGAGGGGAGTGGCGTGCCTGCACGGGATGCCACGAGATGGTCCGTGCCGACGAGCTGTCCCGGCACGAGGACCACATGGGTCCGAACTGGATGTCACCGGCGGACCGATTGTCCGGGTTCGCCGGCCTGCCACAAGGCGATGGCGCGGAGACCGCGCGGGTGCAAGCCGCGATCGACGCGATCCGCCCGGTTGTCGCGCCGTTGGGCGACAGCGGGTATCGGATCATCCCCGACGACGTGTTCAGCCTGCGTGGTGGCCTGACGCCGGAGCAGCTGCGCGAGACGATCTTCGGGCGCATCGCGATGCGCCGCGCCAACTACGCCGAACTCAGCGCGCGGATCGCCGATGGCGACGTGGACTACTTGCAGCTCGGCCCGATCCTGCAGGACCTGTTGCCGGCCGCGGACGCCGAAGTGCAAGCGGCCGTACGGGACGACCAGGACGCCGAGCACACCTGGTCGATCGTGATGATCGGCGGCACCCTGATCCTGTCGTTGCTGTCGCTGGTGTTCCCGCCGCTGGCGCTGGCGCTGGCCGCGGTCCAGTTCGCGTCGGGCTATCAGCAGTTCCAGCAGGGCAGCACCTACCAGCTCGGGGTGGGCGCCAACAACGTCTTCACCCGTGATCAACAGGACGCTGCCGGCGGGATGATGGCTTCCGGTGTGCTGAACATGGGCATGGCGGCCGCGACCGTCGCGGCGGTGGGGCCGGGCGTGATGGACATGGCGGCGACGCGGGCGATCACGGCCGCGGACGTTCAGATCGCCCAGCGAATCGCGCAGCGCGCGTTGGCCGGTCCGGTGGCCGAGGCCGAGCTGTTGCAGCTGCAGCAGCCGGGATTGGTCGGCCGGATGGCACACGGCTGGGCGGAGATGCGCGGGTTCCAGGTGGTGTATCGGGGTCAGGGCGCGCCGACGGCGGAGATCCTGAGCCCGGCCGCGCGTGCGGGCGGAGTGGACTCGTCGCGGGCGTTGTACGACTCGATGCGGGCCCAAGGCCTGACTGACCTGGAGATCGCCGGGTACACCGCGCGGTGGAACGACCAGCCGGTGCCCGCGTTCGACGCGCCGCCGGGCATGGCCGATCAGCCGCTGGGCAGCGTCGGCATCCCCACGACACGCCTGCCGAACGTCGCGTCCGATTTCGCGCAGACGCCCACGGGCGTGATCTATGTTCTGCGCGTGCCCCGAGGACAAGGCGTGCCCGTCGGACAGGCCGGCTGGGGCATGCAATCGGCGATCGAGCAGGAGATCGTGTTCTTCCACCAGCTGCCCAACGGGATGGTGGTGCGCACGATGAGCCCGACCGTGGCTCCGCCGCTGCGGTTCGACTCGCCACCGGGCGTCGGTCCGTCGCTGACTGTCCCGCCGGCGCCGTGACTCCGGCGCAGGAGTGGCGGGCGACGGTCCGTCAAGGGATGTCGCAGGCGCCGTCCGGCGATGACGAGCTGCACGCGTACCTGGTCCGGGAGTTCCCGGCGGCTTCGGGGATCGGGCGGTTCGTGCTCGCTGTCGGGTTGCTGACATTCGGGCACATCGAGGTGGTCGCCGACATCGTGGCGGGGATGCCGCCGGTCCGGCATCCGGCGCGGATCCTTGCGCGGGCGGTGGACGCGTTGATCCCGACCGGTGGCGACGTGCTCAGCGATCCACACGACGTGGCAGCCTGGGTCGCGGAACACGCCGCGGAACTTGCCTGGAATGAGCAGGCCGGGCTTTTCGAACCGAAATAACCCATTGCTTGCAGGAACCTGCAGAGCTCCGGAGACGAAGAACCCCGCCCAGGCGGGAGGTCTGGGCGGGGTTGTCTCGTGGTGGGAGTTACGTCACCAGCTCGTCAGGCGGTCCGGCTGCGCCGGCCGCGGAGCTCTTCAAGCCGTTCGGTGAGCAGGTCCTCCAGCTCCGGAATGGTCCGGCGCTCAAGCAGCATGTCCCAGTGCGTCCTCGGCGGCTTGACCTTCTTCGGCTCCGGCAGGGAGCCGTCGATCATCTTCGACTCAAGGCCGTGCAGCCGACACTCCCACACCGGGGGCACTTCGGCGTCGTCCGAGAAGGGCACCTCGAAATCGTGGTCCTTCGGGCACGCATACCTGACCGTACGACGCGGCGCGAGATCGTGGTTCCGGTCAGTCTCGTAACTGACCGCTCCCAGCCGGCTTCCACGGAGAACACGGTCGGCCATGGCGGTGTCCTTTCGTTCGGCCCGAGTCCCCTCGAGCCAGGGTGGTGCTCACCGTCTGCAACGAACGGAACGGCCGGGAGATTCCCTCCACCCGGCACTTCGTCGCGGACAGTGACATGTTTCACCCGTCAACAACAGCTTCCTCCTAAGGGAGGCAATCGGCGCGGGAAAGTGACGCGTTATCCCACAATCGACACCAAGATCTCACCCGTTCGGAGGAGTTATGTCACAGGTCAGTCCAAGTTGTGCAGGTACCCGGTCCGATCAAACTGTAAACGTCTATCGGACGGGTGAGAAATGATGACGTGAAGTAGTCGGTCGTACTCGAATACGAACACCACTCACTGTTTATCTATTGTCACGCCTTGCTCTCAAGCGTCCGTGGCACGGTGTTACCGACCGCCTCGATCGCCCGCTTCACCGGCACGAAGATCATCAGCACGAACCCGACCGCGAAGAAGATCACCAGCGAGATGATCGCGTAGC
The DNA here is from genome assembly GCA_000720375.1 of Rhodococcus rhodnii. GTDB lineage: Bacteria > Actinomycetota > Actinomycetes > Mycobacteriales > Pseudonocardiaceae > Kibdelosporangium. The sequence goes on from JOAA01000013.1 coordinate 262,305, forward strand.
GGTAGGACCCGGTCTGCTGGGCCATGAACGCGAACAGCAACGGCCCGAGCCAGGACGTGGCCCGCTCGCCGACCTCGTACACCGAGAAGTACTGGGCCTCCTTGCCCGGCGGGATCATCTGGCTGAACAGGGCCCGCGCCAGCGCGTTGGTGCCGCCGAGCACCAGGCCGATGCCCGCGGCCACCGCGTAGAACTGCAGCTGCTGGCCCGCTTGGACGAAGTAGGCCGCGCCGATGACCAGCACCCACACGCCGAGACTGAGCAGGATTGTGCGTTTCGCGCCGATCCGGCGGGCCACCAGGCCGTGCACCAGGCCGCCCGCGTAGGCGACGAACTGCACGATCAGGATCGTGGTGATCAGGACCTGCTGCTCGAACTTGAGCTCTTCGCTGCCGTACTGGGCCGAGACGTTGGCGACGGTGGAGATGCCGTCGGTGAAGATCAGGTAGGTGCCCAGGAAGGCCAGCGTCAGCGGGAACGCCCTGGCGCCGCGCAAGGTGTCGCCGAGCTCCTTGAACCCGGCCGTGACCACCGATGAGTCCTGCGGGGAGGTGTGCGCGGGCTGGTGCTTCTTGAGCCGCCGCAGCGGGATGGTGGTGAAGATCGCCCACCAGATGCCCGAGAGCAGGAACGCGATCCGGGCCGCGTTGCTCTCCGAGATGCCGATGCTGTCGCCGAACAGCACCAGCACCAGCTGCACGGCGAGGGCCGCGCCGCCGCCGAGGTAGCCGAACGCCCAGCCCTTGGTGGACAGGTCGTCGCGTTCGTCCGCGGTGGCGATGTCCGGGATGAACGAGTAGTAGATCGCCACCGACGTGCCGTAACAGATGTTGCCGAGGATGAACAGCAGCGCGCCGAGTTCCCAGTTCCCGCCCGCGACCAGCGCGATGAGCGCGGTGGCGACGGAACCGGAGAACGCGAAGACGGCCAGCATCCGCTTCTTGTTCTGGGTCCGGTCGGCGATCGCGCCCATCAGCGGCACGATCAGCACCTGGATCACCGTGGCGAACGACAGCAGGTAGCCCCACAGTGATCCGGCCGGGAACTCCCACCCGAACAGGGAGATGTCGCAGTCACGCAGTTTGTCGCCACCCGGGCACGGCGTCGGGCCGTTCATCGCGGTGTCGGCCTCGGCGGCGGTCGCGGCGACCGCGGTGAGGTAGAGCGAACCGAAGACCGTGGTCACCGAAGTCGGGAACACCGAGTTGGCCCAGTCGTACCACACCCAACCCCGCTGCTCCCGCTTGCGGCTCAGGGCCTCTGTCTCAGTGCTCACTCGGGTCCTCCCAGTCGGCTGGTACGCGGACTGTACTGGTCGATTTCCACGCCCTGTGACCGGCTTGTCGATGCGGTACCGAATGTTCACGACAGAGTGACTGGACAGGCGAATGATAACGGTGTGTTTTACCTTCGGTGACCATGCGAAAACGGCTCGTTATTGCCACTTTTGTGTTCGGAACCGTACTGGCGCCGCAAGCGTGGGCCGATCCACCGGCGGGCGACTGGGCCCGGCTGCGGAACTGTGAGTCGAATGGCCGATATGACGCGAAAGGCAAGCATTACGGCGCGTACCAGTTCAGCCTCGAAACGTGGCGAAGTGTCGGCGGACAAGGACATCCGCACCTGGCAACGCCGGACGAACAGGACTACCGAGCGTTGTACCTCTACCGGATGCGTGGCTGGTCACCGTGGGGCTGCGCGAAGAAGCTGAAACTGCGTGAGGACGCCGACGCGCGCAGCAAAAAGGTCCCGACATACGCGGAGGCGGCGTACATCCGCTGACTTATCCGGAGTGGGCGGCGTCGAGTCGCGCCAGGTCCTCCTGGGGCAGCCGCAGTGCACCGGCGGCGATGTTGTCGGCGAGGTGGCCGAGATCGCCAGTGCCCGGAATGACCAGGACGTGCGGCCCGCGGTGCAGTGCCCATGCCAGGCGGATCTGAGCGGGCGTGGCTTGGTGCGTCCGGGCGATGGCGAGGACGTCTTCGTGTTCGCCATCGCCCACACCGGCTTCCCGGCCTGCTCCGGCGATGGCGAAGAACGGGACGAAAGCCACTCCTTGCTCACCGCAGGCGCGGACGAACTGGTCCTCTTCGGGCCGGTGGCCGAGGCCATAGGCGTTCTGCACGCACGCCACCGGCGCGATCTCCTGCGCCTGAGCCAGATGCGTCGCGTGCACGTTGGACAGGCCGAGATGGCGGATCAACCCGGCGTCCCGCAGGTCGGCCAGCGCGCCGAAGTGGTCGGTGATCGAGTCCTGCCTGGACAGCCGCAGGTTCACCAGGTCAAGGTGGTCGCGACCGAGTTGGCGCAGGTTTTCCTGAACGTCACCACGCAATTGCTCGGGCGTCGCTGGTGACAGCCAGCCGCCCGAGGTGTCCCGGCGCGGACCGACCTTGGTGGCGATGACCAGGTCGTCCGGGTATGGCGACAGCGCGGTGTTGATCAGCTCGTTGGCCGATCGCAGTGACGAGAAGTAGAACGCGGCCGTGTCGATGTGGTTGACGCCCAGTTCCACCGCGCGTCGCAGCACCTTGATCGCCTGATCCCGGTCGCCGGGTGCGGCCTGCGGCGCGAACGCAGGACCGCGCTGGGGCAGGCGCATCGCCCCGAACCCGACCCGGTTGACCGGCAGATCTCCCAGCGTCCAGGTTCCCGCGTCAGCCACCATGGCCGGAGTCTGCCAGGCGGTGATCGCTAGACCGTCTGGGTAGCCGGCCACATGCCGCGGGCGCGCAGGACGTCCCTGAGGATCTCGGGCCGGTCGGTGACCAGGCCGTCCACGCCGAGGTCCAGCAGCCGGTGCATCTGCGAGGCATCGTCGATGGTCCACACGTGAACCTCCATGCCCCGCCTGTGCGCCGCGGTCACCAGGCGACGGTCGACCACCGTCAAACGCCCCTGGTTGACGGGTACCTGGGCCATCCGGCCGCGGATCGCCCGCCACGCCCGTGGAGCCCATACGCGGCCCGCGGCCCAGAGAGCGGCGACCGATCGGGGACCCATCGAGGTCATCAGACGCGGGCCCATGCGGGTGCGCAGCCGCTGGAGCCGCGAGTCGGAGAACGACGCGAGGCAGACCCGGTTGAGCGCGCCGGTCCGCCGCAACGTCCGGACGACCGGTTCGACCGCCGAGTCGGACTTCACGTCGATGTTGATCAACGCGTCCGGCAGTTCCTCGAGCAGGTCCTCCAGGCGGCACACCGGCTCCCTGCCGCCGATCTTGGCGGTCTGGACGCTGCGCCACGGCAGCCGCGCGACGATGCCCCGGCTGTCGGTCGTGCGGTCGAGCGCGTCGTCGTGATGCACCACGACGACCCCGTCCGACGTGGCGTGCACGTCGGTTTCGAGGTAGTGGTAGCCCTCCTGCACCGCGCGCTTGAACGCGCTGAGGGAGTTCTCCATGTCTTTCAGATCGCCGAGATGCCACCCGCGGTGGGCGAATGCCCGTGGGTATGGTCCGGCCAGATAGTCGTGGTCGCGCACAATACGAGTGTGCACCGGCGGCGTGGCGGATGGGTGGCGACGCGATGTCCAGATACGGTCAATTGTCATGACGGTGGTTTCCGGGACGGAATCCGGCCTGCAGCGGGACCCGCTGCGCGCCGAGCCGAAGCACTGTGGCTGGTGCGGCCGCAGGTTGCCCGATGAGGACAGAGTCGGCAGGCCGAGGCGCTATTGTGCGCAACCATGCCGGCAACGTGCCTATGAACGCCGGTCCGCTCTTCAGCGCAGCGGCTTGCCGGACGACGCGGTCGTGTTGTCCACCGCGGAACTGGCGGATCTGCAGGACAGGTTGTTTCAATTGCGGTGTGCGGCAGAGGATGTGGTGACTGCGGCGCAGGACGGGGCGGACGCGGCGGAGCTGGGCCGTCTGGCGGCGCAGATCCTGCGTTCGGCGGATGCGCTGGAGCGTCTGCGCTGACGAAGCCGGTCGGCTACGCTTCGTGCGCGCGTGTGAAGACAACCTGCTTTTGTTGAGATCCTGCGAGGGTGTTAGTGAGCGACGACAGCGCCTCATTGGGCGAGGTGCTGGCGGCCAGCGATATCGCGTTTGCCGTCACCGACCAGCGGTGCCGGGTGAAGTGGGCCAACCCCCGGATGGCCGAGCTGCTCGGCCTGAGCGCCGAGCAGAGCGTGGGCCGGTCCCTGCCTGCCCTGTTGGCGGGCGCGCCCGAGTCGCCGACCGACGAGGCCGTCGTGGTCTCGTGGCGCTCCCATGACGAGCTCGACCATCGGTGGCTGGAGATCTCCTGCACCGCCATGGCCGAGAGCGACCTGCTGTTCCGTGCGGTGGACGTGACCCGCTGGCGTGATCAGGAGCTGCGGGCGGCGAAACTGGGGCACCGGCACGAAGACCTGCTGCGGATGGTGGAGGAGGACCCGCTCACGGGCCTGCCCAACCGCCGGGCGTTGACCAGGGAGCTGGAGCGGCAGCTGGCGCTGGGCGTGCGGGGCGCGTTGCTGCTGCTGGACCTGGACAACTTCAAGGACATCAACGACCTGCGTGGGCACCCGGCGGGCGACCGCGTGATGTGCACGCTGGCCAACCTGCTGCGGGACCGGCTGACCGACGGGCAGATCGTCGGGCGCCTCGGCGGTGACGAGTTCGCGGTGGTGCTGCCCGGGGCGGACGAGCGTGAAGCCGTCGCGGTCGCCGACCGGCTGCGCACGGCCGTGGCGGCGATCCCGCTCAGCGGTGGCTCCGGCGCGACTCGCACGACGATCAGCGCGGGCGTGGCCCGGTTCGACTCGGGGGAGAGCTGGCAGGCGATCCTGGCCAACGCCGACCTGGCGCTGTACGCGTCGAAGGCCGCGGGCCGTAACCGTGTCACGGTCTACGAGCAGGGGCACTACCAGGACACGGCGTTGCGCGTGTCCGTGCTGGACCGGCTGCGAGGAGCGTTGCAGGACGGCGGTTTCGCGCTGCACGCCATGCCGATGGTCAAGCTCGCCAGTGGACGCGTGGTCGGCCATGAGCTGTTGCTGAGGCTGGAGGACAACAAGCACCCGCGGCTGGGCCCGGGGGAGTTCCTGCCCGCGGCCGAGCGCAGCGACCTGGTGCTGGACATCGACCGGTGGGTGGCCGGGACCGCGATCGACGCTTTGGTGGAGCACCCGTACCCGGGTCTGCGGTTCAACGTGAACGTGTCGGGCCGGACGCTGGAGGACGAGGACTTCGGCGACTTCGTGCTCGACCGGATCGCGGCAGCCGGCGTGGCGCCGGGACGGCTGGGGTTCGAGATCACCGAGACCGCGGCGGTGACCAACCTGGACGCCGCCCGTAGCCTCGCGCAGCAGCTGCGCGCCAGCGGCTGCCGGATCACGCTGGACGACTTCGGCTCCGGGTTCGGCTCCTTCGTACACCTCAAGCAGTTGCCGATCACCGGGCTGAAGATCGACGGCGAGTTCGTGCACGGCATCGACTACGGCAGCCGCGACACGGTGCTGGTCAGCGGGATCGTGGACATCGCCCGTGGGTTGGGCCTTTCGGTTGTGGCGGAATGGGTTGAGCGGCCGACGCAGGTGCAGGCGCTGTCCCGGCTCGGGGTGAGGGTCGCGCAGGGCTTCCACCTCGGCAGGCCGGAACCGTTGAACGCGTTGCTGTCCCGGCCGAACGTGGGCTGGCCGCAGCGGCCGCAGTCGATGGAGGAAGCCGCGGAGCAGAACCGCGCCCGCGCCGAGAACGCCTAACGCGCCGCTACGGCGTAACGGAAGTGGTTGACCAGGCGGTATCCGCCATCGGCTGTCTGGAAGGGCTTCGCGGCTGCCAGGACTGTGGGTGCGTTGTGTTCGTCCTCGCCAAGGAGGATGCCGCGGATGAGCGTGTCGTCGTCGGGTGCTTCCCAGACGACTTCGACGATGCCGCTCGCGGTGACTTCGAGTTTGGCTTCACGCAGCACGGCTTCGAAGCCACCGGGTTTGCGGAACTCGCTGTCTTCGCTGTCTTCGCCGGGTTCGTCGGACAGTGCGTCGTCGATGGCGTTGAAGTCGTTTGTGGCGCGTTCTGCCCATCCGGCCAGCGCGATCTGTGTGCCCATGAACTCGTCGACGGTTTTGACGGGGTCGTCGACGAACTGCAGCACGTTGAACGCGGTGACCACATCGAATTCGCCGCCGGTCCAGGGCTGATCGACATCGCCGACCTTGACCTCAGCGTGCGGTGCCCGTTTCTTGGCCAGTGCCACCATTTGTGGCGACGAGTCGACACCCGCCGCCTGCCCGCCCAGTTCATGTACGTAGGCGAGGAATTCGCCGCTGCCGCAGCCGATGTCGAGCACCCGCGTGCCCGGCCCGATGCCGGTCACCTCGGCGACCTTGCGCTGGGCGGGTCCGGCGAACCCGCCCCACAACTCGGCCCAGGTCTCGGCGACCTCGGACCACGGATCGGTCATGCAAGCCTCGCTGTCGCTTCCTCCGCACCAGGACCACTGACCCTAGCCTTGCGGCCGGTCGCCAGCATGAGCAGTTCCGACACGGGAGCGTGCACCTCGAGAGAGCCGTCCCCGCCCTGCCAGTCGGCGTCGGTGGCGATCAGCCGCATGCCGGCGAACCGCTTCTTGCCGCCGTAAAAACTGCTCGGCCAAACGTGGTCGAGCGCGGGAACGACGTATGCGATGGGCATTTCCCGCTCCCGGTGCAGCGGCCTGGCGATGTCCTGCGCGTGCACAAGCAGATCGACGAGCGGATCGACAGTGCCGCTGAGCGCGAACTTCTTTGTGGTGTGGACGTCTTCTCGCAGTTGGGCGATGAGCTGGTCGGGCGTGAACTGGGTGGCGCGCTCCTTGGCCCAGTCGGCTTCGGCTTTGGGGTAGTTGCCTTTCGCTTTGAGGACCCGGAACAGGGTCTTCGGCAGGGATTGCCGGGTGGACAGCGTGATGTGGGCGAGCACCTCGTGCGCGGTCCACTCCGCGCAGAGCGATTGGACGTTCCAGTCGCTTTCGTCGAGCGTCGCCAGGAAGTCGGCGAGGGAACGGCGTTCGGCGTGGATCGCGGCCATGATGTCCATCGGTGTCTCCTCATCAAGTCGGTCACCGGTTCGACTCGGGCTCCCGGAAAAACTCATCGCGCCACTGTCGTGCCACAGCCCGCTCTCCGCCTGCGACGCGTTGGACATTCCCCAACGAAATGGGCCAGAGCGTGGTCCTTCACGGTTAGGCTGCGTTTTCCGGCGTGCGGTGGCCGGGTGCTGGTGCAGGCGCCAGGATCGACGCGTGCGGACAAGGCGCAGAGAGGGACATCGGGTGCAAATCGGCCGCTCATGCGGGGGATGCCCAGGACTGGACAAGTGGGGGCCTGCGAGGCATGCTCTGCCCCCGAGCTAGGTTGGTACAGACCAATGCAACGAGAGTGCATCTTTGTGTTGACTTCTGCTTGAAACTGCCGGAATAGTTGCACATCCGCGCAAGGCGGCTGGGTTCGTCTTGCCAACAAGGCTTCATAGGTGGTGACTGGATGCGATCGATCTATGGCGGTAGACGAGGCACGTCCGCTCTTGTGCTGACCGCTGCCGTCTCGCTCGTTCTGGCGGGCTGCGGCTCCGGGTCGGACAACAACGCGGGTGGCGGCTCGGGCAACGCGCCGGCGGGCGATGACGGCAAGCTCGTCGGTGAGCAGGAGTACATCAACGCTCCGTGCCCCGAGGCCGCGGTCAAGCCCACGCAGAAGGAGTTCACCTACTGGTCGATGTGGACCAAGGACGAACCGCAGGGCCGCGTGCTGCAGAAGGCCTTCAAGTGCTTCGAGGAGAAGGCCGGCGTCAAAGTCAACGTCCAGTGGTTCGGCCGCAAGTTCCTCACCCAGAACGTCGCGCCCGCGCTGAACACCGACACCGTGCCCGACCTGATCGACCAGGACATCAGCCAGGTCAAGGCGGCGGTCGTGGACGTGGGCGGCACGCAGGGCCTTGACGACGTGTTGTCGATGAAGGTCGGCGAGGGCGAGAAGACCGTCAAGGACGTCATCCCGTCGTTCCTCTACGACATCCCGCAGGCCAAGGACAAGGACGGCAAGCTCTTCTCCGTTCCTTACGAGGTGCTGTCCAACGGCTGGTGGTACGACCGCAACCGGCAGAAGGACTTCGTCGAGCCGAAGACGACCGATGAGCTCTTTGCCGCGCTGGACAAGGCGAAGGCCGCGGGCGGCGCGATCGCCCAGGACGGCGACATCGACTTCTACAACGCCTACTTCCTCACCCAGATCGCCGAGAAGTACGTCGGCGCCGGCGGCATCCAGAAGGCCGTCGACGACAAGAGCGGCAACCTGTGGCGCTCCGAGCCCGGTTTCCTCAAGGCCGCGCAGTACGTCGAGCGCCTCGCCAAGGGCAAGTACTTCATCGACGGCTGGGACGCCAGCAAGTTCCCGCAGGTCCAGCAGCGCTGGGCGGACGGCGAGGCGGCGTTCTTGTTCGTCGGCTCGTGGGGCCCGAGCGAGACTCGCGAGTACCTGGGCAAGCAGGGCGGCGGCGCGAGCATCAACTACGGCTCGTTCCAGTTCCCCAAGCCTGCGGACGCCACGCACGACACCATCGAGTTCCTGCCGATCGGCTGGTCGGTGACCAAGAAGGCGAAGAACGCGGAGGCCGCCAAGGCGTTCATCGCGTACTTCTCCAACAAGGACCTCGCCCGTGGCATCCCCGCGGTGGCCGACAACCTGCACCCGCGGGCCGAGCTGCCGGTGCCGGACGACCTGAAGCAGCTCAACACGGCGCTGACCGATCCCAAGAAGGAGAAGGTCATCTTCATGGACTCGATCGACTCGCTCTATGAAGGCAACTACGTCAAGAACGTCTTCTACCCGCTGAACAACGACCTGCTGAAGGGCAAGATCTCCGCCCAGCAGTTCATTGACCAGATCGGCCCGAAGACCGCGGACTTCTGGAAGTCCAGGGGATGACGACTGGTTTGGCCACGCCGCCTGCCTCCGGCCACAAGCCGGGGGCAGGCGGTACCAGTACGCCCGCCGCGCACGTCGCCCGGCGCAAGAAGCTGTTCTGGCCGTTCCTGGCGCCGACGCTGGTGCTCTACGGGGTCTTCCTCGTCGCGCCGACGATCGCCACGATCGTGCTCAGTTTCTCCAACTGGCGCGGCGCGGGCGACTCGCCGGAGTTCAACGGGTTCACGCAGTACGTGCAGATGTTCGGCGACGACGGGTTCCAGAGCGCGTTCGTCAACACGCTGATCTACATCACGCTCGGCGGCGTCGGCACGTTCGTGCTGGCGTTCCTGTTCACGATGGTGCTGCGGGACATGCGGGGCAACAAGATGGTGCGGGCCATCCTGTTCTTCCCGAACATCGTCGCGCCGGTCGCGCTGGGCATGTTCTTCGGCGTGGTGTACCGCTACCAGCCCAACCGCCAGGGCCTGGCGAACTTCCTGCTGGAGAGCTTCGGGCTCTCGGCGGTGAAGTTCCTTGAGGCCGACTCGGTCACGTGGGTGGTGCTCGGCTCGATCGTCTGGGCGAGCGCGGGCTTCTACATCACGATCCTGATGGCCGCGGTCGACCGGATCCCGCCGTACCTCTACGAGGACGCCTCGATCGCGGGCGCGTCGCCGTGGCAGAAGTTCCGCAACATCACGCTCCCGCTGACGTGGGACGTGGTCGGGATCGCCGGTGTGCTGTGGACGATCAACGCGATCAAGATCTTCGAGCTGGTCTTCGTGATGGCCGGTTCGGGGACCTACGCGCCGCCGATCCACACGTGGACGCTCGGCATCTTCGTGTTCGACCGGTCGTTCGGCGGCACGCCCGCCTTCGGCACGGCCTGTGCGTGCGCGGTCGTGATGATCGTGCTGGTGTCGGTGTTCGTGGTGGCGCTGCGCAGGTTGCTGCGGCGCGACGCGATCCAGTTCTGAGAGGCGGCTGTGTCGACCACCGCTGTGCCATCATCCACGGGGCCATCATCCACGGGATCCACTGTGGAACCTCCGCCGCGCCGCAAAGCGCCGAGGCGGCCCAAACCCGCGCCGGGAACCAAGCGGATCAGCCCGATGCGGGTGATCGGGCTGACCGTGGTGTGGCTGTTCACCGCGTTCAACCTGCTGGTGCTGTACTGGCTGATCATGGCGGCGTTCAAGACGCCGCTGGAGATCTTCCGTGAGCCGCTGTCGTTGCCCGCGGTGCTGTTCGAACGCGGCACGCCGTTCCGCAACTTCATCTACGCGTGGGACAGCGCGGACTTCGGGACCGCGTTCCTCAACACCGTGCTGCTGGTCGCGATCTGCTCGGTGGTGATCGTGCTGGTCTCCGCGCCCGCGGCGTACGCGTTGTCGCGCCTGGGTGTGCGTGGTTCCGGGCCGATGACCGCGTTCATCGCGATCGGGATGGGTGTGCCGTTCCAGACGGTGATCATCCCGCTGTTCATCGCGATGTCGGAGATCGACCTGAACAACAACCTGTTCGGGCTGGCGCTGATCTACATCGCGTTGTCCCTGCCGTTCACGGTGTTCCTGCTGACCGGGTTCTTCCGGTCGCTGCCCGACGAGCTGGAGGAGGCGGCGTCGATCGATGGCGCGTCGGCCACCCGCACGTTCTGGTCGATCATGCTGCCGCTGGCCCGCGGCGGTCTGATCACCGCGTTGATCCTCAACGCGATCGGGCTGTGGAACGAGACGTTGCTGGCGATCGTGTTCCTGCAGGAGAACGCAAACTTCACGCTGGCGCGGGCGTTGTTCACCTTCTACAACGCCGCGTCCTACCAGTCGGAGTACGGCGGTCTGCTGGCCGGTGTGGCCATCATCGTGCTGCCGATGCTCGTGATGTACATCCTGCTTGCTCGTCGGATCATCACCGGCCTCACGCTCGGCGCCGGAAAGTAGGGAGAGCTCCAAGATGGCTACGGTCTCGTTCCGGGGCGCGACCCGGTACTACGCCGGCAACGACAAGCCCGCGGTAGATGGGCTGGATCTCGAGGTTGCCGACGGGGAGTTCCTCGTACTGGTCGGTCCGTCGGGCTGTGGGAAGTCCACAACGCTGCGGATGCTGGCCGGGCTGGAAGGCGTCGACGAGGGTGAGATCTGGATCGGCGAGAAGAACGTCACCGACATGGAGCCGCGGTCGCGGGACATCGCGATGGTGTTCCAGAACTACGCGCTCTACCCGCACATGACGGTGCACGAGAACATCGCGTTCCACCTCAAGATCGCCAAGATGCCCAAGGACCAGCGTGACGAGCGCGTGCAGGAGGCGGCCAAGCTGCTCGACCTCGAGCAGTACCTGGACCGCAAGCCCGCCAAGCTGTCCGGTGGCCAGCGGCAGCGCGTGGCGATGGGCCGGGCGATCGTGCGTCAGCCGCAGGTGTTCTGTATGGACGAACCACTGTCCAACTTGGACGCCAAGCTGCGCGTGCAGACCCGTACGCAGATCGCGTCGCTGCAGCGGCGGCTGGGCACCACGACGATCTACGTTACGCACGACCAGGTCGAGGCCATGACGATGGGCGACCGCGTGGCGGTGATGCGCGATGGCCTGTTGCAGCAGTGCGACACGCCGATCGGGCTGTTCGCCAAGCCCCGCAACGTGTTCGTGGCCGGCTTCATCGGCTCGCCCGCGATGAACCTGATCCCCGCGCGTGTCTCGGACTCCGGTGTCGCGCTGGGCGGCGCGACGATCCCGTTGACACCAGCGCAAAAGGCCGCGGTCACGGGCGCGGATGTGATCGTCGGGATCCGGCCGGAGGGCTGGGACATCGTGGCGGCGGCCGAGGGTTTGTCGGTGACCATCGAGGCGGTCGAGGAGCTGGGCTCGGACCAGTACCTGTACGGCTCGTCGGATGCCGAGCTGGTGGCGGCGGGGGAGAGCACCGAGCACAAGGAGGCTCCGCATCCGGTCGTGGTCCGTACGCCCGGAATGTCGGACTGGAGCCGCGGCCAGCAGCTCGGGGTGCGGCCTCGGACGGGTGCGGTGCACCTGTTCGACAAGGACACCGGGGAGCGCCTGCCGGACGCCTGATACCGACGTTGTGTTTCAAATGCCCGGTCGATGAGAGCTGGGACATTCGAAACACGGCCTAGCTTGAGTTCTATCCTGTTCGGCGGGGTCGTGGGCTGGTGCACTTGGTGTTCTTGCCGCGCTTGGTTTTGTGGGTGTTCGTGCTGGTGACGGTGTGGACGTCATGGCGTGGCGCGGGTTGCTGGTTGGGTAACTGGTGCGGCGCGGGTTTCTCCCAGGGGCGGTGCAGATCTGCACCTACCGGACCGGCATCCTGCACACTGATCAACTGAAGCCCTTGGTGTGGTTTCTTCCCCAGACAAGAAGAATGATCAACCAAGGGCTTCACCCATGATCAACATCTCGCGGGCCGTGTCGTACGAATGTCGTATGCCACATCGTCCGTGAGATTTAGGGCAGGACGCGTTGTCTCACTGGAGTTGACGACTCTCCTTGGGCTGTCCAGGGTTATCGCCGACACCGTTGTGGCTCCGTTTTGGCGTGCCTGGTTGGTTGGAGGGTGACCTCACCAACGGCTACCAAGTGTGAGCGGAGCAGCGACCGGTGCTCGTCGACAGCTTCTCCAGCAGCCCAGGCGTGTCCCTTTCATGCGCCGGCGCCGCCGTCCACCGGCACAATCGCGCCAGTCACCATCGAGGCCCGGTCGCTGAGCAGCCACGCGGCTACCTCGGCGACCTCGCGGGGCTCGGCCATGCGGCCGAGTGGGGTGGCTGCGTTATTGCGCTCGATGATGCCCGGGGATACCGCCTCCCACGCGTCGATCATCTCCGTGGCGGTGCCACCGGGGGTGATGCCGTTCACTCGGATGCCCTGACGGCCCCAGGTCACGGCCGCGGTCTCGGTGATGCTGTTGAGCGCGCGCTTCATGGCGCCGTATGCGGGGAGGGCGGGGTTCGCGCGGCGGCTGCCGATGCTCGAGGTGTTGACGATCGCCCCGCCTCCGCCCCGGCGCATGAGTGCGGCCTCGGCGGTCATGGCGGTCCAGTGCGCCCGGAAGTTCACGGCGAACTGCTCGTCGACATCCTCGTCGCTCGTGGTGTCGAGCGGGCCGGGCTGCTGGAGCGCCGCGCCGTTGTTGAAGGCGCCGTCGAGCCGTCCGTGCAGCTCCTCGACGCGGTCGACCGCCGCGCGGATGTTCGCACGGTCGGCGAGGTCCAGGGTGACGGCGTCGGCGACGCCGCCGTCGGTGCGGATCTCGGTGACGATCCGCTCGAGGGCGTCGGTGCTGCGTGCGGCGAGCACGACGGCGGCCCCCTCGGAGGCGAAGAGCCGGGCTGCGGCCTCCCCGATGCCGCGGCTGGCGCCGGTGATGAACACGACCTTGCCGGTGAGCAGGCCGATGGGTGCGATGTCAATGTTGTTCGTCATGACGACAGCGTCAGGCCGGCCTCCAGGCCGGATACAGGCACAGGCGGTACCAGGATCCGTTGGCGCGCGGCGTGCAGACTTGGGGTATGGACAAACAGGAACTCGGGGCGTTCCTCCGTAGCCGTCGCGAGCGGCTCCGGCCGGAGGACGTTGGCCTCCCCTCGGGTCCGCGACGCCGGACACCGGGTCTTCGCCGCGAGGAGGTCGCGGTCCTCGCGCACATCTCCACGGAGTACTACGTCCGGCTCGAGCAGGGCAGGGCGCCGCGACCGTCGGGCGAGGTCCTCGCCGGGATCGCCGGTGCGCTGCGGCTCACGGACGCCGAGTCCGATCACCTCCACGTCCTCGCGGGCACTGCGCCGAGCCGTACCGGGCTGCACCGGCGCGACGTTCGCCCGAGCATCCTTGCGCTCCTCGAGCGGCTGCCGCAGACGGCCGCTTTCGTGATATCCGCCGCGTTCGAGGTACTCGCGTGGAACGACCTCGCGGCCGCGCTTATGGAGGACTTTGCCGAGCTCACCTCGCAGGACCGTAACCTCGCCCGCCGAGCATTCCTCGGGCAGGCGCGCGCCGATGCGACGCTGTACGGGGTCTCCGACGTGGCGGAGTTCCGGTGCCACGTCGTCATGGAGCTCCGATCCACCCTCGCCCGCTACCCGACCGATCCTGCGGTGACCGACCTCGTCGACGAGCTCCGCGACGCCAGCCCCGAATTCGCCCGGCTCTGGGAGCGGCACGACGTGCAGGCCGCATCGATGCTCACGAAGACTTTCCGTCACCCGGTCGTCGGGGAGATCACCGTTGACTGCGACTCGCTCGCGCTCACGGACCGCGACCAGCACCTCGTGCTCTACAGCGCGCCGCCAGGATCCCGCGGCGCCGAGGCTCTGGCCTTTCTGAACGTACTCGGAGCCGAGAGCGTCAATGCGAACAAATCGCTCTGACAGAGCCGGACAGGACGGAAGTTTCTCCTTCCGGGCGTGTACGGGGTCTGGAGAGATGCGGAACCGCAGTGGCAGCTCGCCCAGGTCTTCCTGGGTTACCACCGCGAACGCCGTTGGATCCGGCATATCCACAGCGACCCGGCCCGGGTCGAGTGGCCCGGGCTCTCTTTCTGTGCCATTCTGGGAGCGCTCCCAGAATGCTGGGGCACTCCTGAGAAACCCCTGCGAAGGAGTCCCATGCGCAATCCAGTCCGCGCCATCGTGGCGAGCCTGGCCGTACTCGGCGGCCTCGTGCTGCCGGCCGGTCCCGCCCAGGCTGACGTGCAGATATGCGACCAGTACGGGTCGACGACCATCCAGGGCCGGTACGTCGTGCAGAACAACCGGTGGGGCACGTCGGCGACCCAGTGCATCAACGTGACCTCGACCGGCTTCTCGATCACGCAGCAGCAAGGTTCGAAGCCGACCAACGGCGCTCCGCTGTCGTACCCGTCGGCGTTCATCGGCTGCCACTACACCAATTGCTCGCCGGGCACGAACCTGCCGATCCAGGTCAGCCGGATCAGCAGGGCGACGTCCTCGATCAACTACCGGTACACCAGCGGGATCTACAACGCGTCCTACGACATCTGGCTCGACCCCACGCCCCGGCGCGACGGCGTGAACCAGATGGAGATCATGATCTGGTTCGCCCGGCAGGGCTCGATCCAGCCGATCGGCCAGGTCGTCGGCACGACCACGATCGGCGGCCGCAGCTGGCAGGTCTGGCGGGGGAGCAACGGCTCCAACAACGTCATCTCGTATGTGGCGCCGTCGCCCATCCCGTCGTGGTCGTTCAGCGTGCTCGACTTCATCAACGACGTGCGCGCCCGTGGGGCGATCACGAATTCCTGGTATCTCACCAGCATTCAGGCCGGTTTCGAGCCGTGGAGCGGAGGCGTCGGCCTGTCCGTCGACTCGTTCTCGGCTGCGGTGCAGTAGCTAATACTACGGCCAGTATAATTAACATTGTGACGAAATAGCCGCGGCAACGCTCAGACGGCCCAGGGGATCTGGGTGGATCGGTAGAACTCGATACCCTGGGCCGTCCAGCGTGGTCCGTGGGTGGCCAGGCGCCTGCGGAAGTCTTGCCAGTCATGGGTTTCTCGTGGTGACCAGCCGAGTTCGGCGATCGCGGGCAGGCGGGGGAACGTCATGAAGTCGACGTGGCCGCGGTGTTCGACGTGTTCTGTCCACAGTGGACCTTCGACGCCGATGACGGCTTCCTCGGGCACGCCGTGCAGATACGTGCCGGGGTCCCAGTCGTAGACGTCGCGCACGTCAAGGTATCCGGCCCACTTGTACCCGATGGGGGAGTCGGGGGTGTACTTCATGTCGAGGTACACCTTGTTGGCGGGGGAGAGGAGGATCTTGTGTCCTCGCGCGGCCGCCTCGGCGATGCGGGGATCGTCGTCGGCCTTGCTCCAGAACTGGGGGATGGTCCCTGGCGACGGGTCTGCATGCAGGATTTCGTGCCAGCCAATGGCTTGTTTGCCATACCGGTGGACCATGTCGAGGGTCCGGCGGACGAACTTGACGTAACCCTCTTCAGGTGTGGCATGGGTTTCGTCGGTGCCGATGTGCAGGTACGGTCCGGGCGTGAGGGCGGCCACCTCGCGCAGGACGTCGTCGGTGAACTGGTACGTGATTTCCTTGTCAGTGCACAGTGAGCTGAATCCGGTGGCCGTGCCGGTGGTGGTGAACGGCGGTGGTGCGACGCCGTCACACGTGAGTTCCGGGTAGGCCACCAAGGCCGCGTTGACGTGACCGGGAATGTCGATCTCGGGGATGAGCGTGATGTGCCTGCTCTTGGCGTAGGCGACGAGGTCGCGGAACTCCTGTTGGGTGTAGAACCCTCCTGGCCCGCCGCCGACCTGGGTCGCGCCGCCGACGGTGGTCAGCTTGGGCCAGCTGGTGATCTCCAGCCGCCAGCCCTGGTCGTCGGTGAGGTGCAGGTGCAGGACGTTGATCTTGTACTGGACGATCTGGTCGATGAACCGCTTGACCTCGTCGACGGCGAAGAAATGCCGGGACACGTCCAGCATCGCGCCTCGGTGGGCGAACCTCGGGTGGTCCACGATTTCGCCGCCGTCCACGACCCCGTCGTCGGACACCAGCTGGCGCAAGGTTTGTACGGCCATGAACAGGCCGGTTTCGGTGTTGGCGCGCAGGGCGATGGCTGTGTTCGTGACGGTGAGCTGGTAACCGCCTGCCGGGCCTTTGTCCTGTAGGGACAGGGTGATCTCGCCGGTTGAACCCGTTGCCAAGCCTAGGGTTTCGGCAAGGTAGTGCCCGACGGCGGCGGTGTCGTCGGTGATGCGGACTCTCGTGGCCGCGGTGATCCGGAAACTGTCGGTGGAGGGGTGTACCTCTACTGGCGCAGGCACCACGCAGGTGATTCGTGAGGTCATAACCCGGTTCTAGCAACCACATGCATACACTTCATTCAGGACTACGGACTCAGTTAATTACATAGTGACGAAAATACAGGCACAACGCAGAGGCAAGGGGAGCGGTGGATCTTCGGGATGTGTTGTCTCACAACGAAACGCTGGTGGAGGTGCTCGGGCGCGCCGCGGATCTGGCGCTGCCCGGGTGGTATCTGGCGGCTGGGTGCGTGTGCCAGACGGTGTGGAACGTGCTGACCGGCCGCCCGCCGACGAACGGCATCAAGGACTACGACCTGATCTACTTCGACGACACGGATCTGTCGTGGGAGGCGGAGGACGCGGTGATCCGGGCGGTGGGGGAGGTGTTCGGGGACGTTCCGGTCGAGGTGCGCAACGAGGCGCGGGTTCACCTGTGGTACGAGGAGAAATTCGGCGTCCCGTGCCGTCCGTACAAGTCCACTGAGGACGCCATCGACTCGTTCCCGGCGATCGCCACCTGTGTGGGTGTCCGGCTCAATGGGGGAGGGGAGTGGCAGGTCTACGCGCCGTACGGGCTGGCGGACGCGTTCAACCTGGTCATGAGGCCGAACCGGGTGCTGGCGCCACGTGCGGTGTTCGACGCCAAAGCAGCGCGCTGCCGGCGTGAATGGCCGGAGTTGACGGTGGTCGCGTGGACTTGAGACGTTGCTTATGACTATGGCCTTTGTAACTTTCATCATGACGAAATAGAACCCAAAAGCCAAGACAGCCTAGGTCAGGCGGGCGGCGACGGAAGCGACTTGTTGGCCGTCGTACCGGTCGAGCAGGTCCCGGATGCCGTCGGCGGTTTTCTGGCTGAGCCCCACCGTGCGGACGGCTTGGGCCCATTCCCAGTCGTCTTCGCCTGCGGCCAGCAGTTGCAAGCCGTGCCGGCCGTCGATCCTGCGGTGCAGGGCTCGTTGTGCGGCGGGCCAGCGGGCGATGATCTCGGCGAGGATGACGAGATGCCGGGCGTGCTCCGCGAGGTTTCCGGGATCAAGCCGGATCAGCACGCGGACGTAGTACTGCCAGATGGTGAGGATGCGTTTGGTTTCGCGGACTGAGAGCCCGGGTTGGTCCTTGAGGCGTTCGGTGAGCAGTTTGCGGATGTCTTCGTCGTGTTCGAGGACTTCGGCGACGGCGTTGACCACCGATGTGGTCAGCGGTGGCGCAGGGGTGCTCGCGACGGCCTGCGTTTCGGTCACGACTTTCTGGACGCCGCCGGCCGGTGTTTCCGCTGGTGCTGGTGGTGGCATGGAATACACGATCTCGCCGAGGAGGTTGTCGAGCAGGCCGTCGATGCGGTCTGCGGCGATCGGCGGGATCGTGATCGGCAGCTGGATGAGTTTGCGCAGGAAGCTCCAGCCTGGGCTGGGGTCGTCGCCGTGCAGCGGTTTTCCTTTGAGGGCACCGTAAATCTGGTCGAGGTGCGTGGCGACGGTGGTGGCGTCGAGGCAGAGCACGAACCGGGTGACCGGGAAGGTCCTGGTGACGAAGAGGTTGATGGCCTCGAACACCTCGGCTGTGGTGCGTGGGGTGCAGCGGTCGAGGTCGTCGATGAACACGACCACGTGGTGACCGCTGCGTTTGACGTCGTCAAGCACAGCGAAGACGTCGTGCTGGGCGAGATAGAGCTGGCCTGAGCGGGCGTTGTGGTACGGGTCGCGCAGTGCGTCATCGGTGGTGCCGCTTGGCACGGGACCGACGAAGAGTTCCGCGGGAAGGAAGTCGGCGGCTGGGTGTGTGCGGTATCGCCAGATGGAGTGCCCTACCCCGCTGATGAACGCGATGCCCGCGATGAGCAGTGCGATGTTGGACCCGGCGATCACCCAGTCGAACAGCCGATAGGTGTCGGTCGATCGGGCCATCTGCGCGACGAGCGGGACGGCCAGGGCGAGGACGGACACGGCCAGCAGTGGTGAGAGACAGCTTTTGCGGAGGGCTCGGCGTAGGCGCATCCGGTCGACGCGGTCGAGGTTGCGTTGGAACCAGTAGCGTTCGGTTGCCGGGGTTTGGTGGGGCAGAAGGGGTTTCTCGACGGCGCCGAGCAGGGTGGTGGTCAGTCCGGCCCAGACTTGTTCGCTGGTCTGATGCGCCCACGGTTCGAAGTGGGCGGTGATCAGTGGCGGGTCGCCCGATTCCGGGTTGGCGCATGGCATCATCTCTTTGGTCCACAGTGGATCGCCGCGTCCGCTGAGGGCGCGGTCGGCTTCGTGGACTTTCAGTCCTTTTGCCTTCTTGGCTTCGAGTGTGGGCCGTGGCGTGGAGTTGAGTTCGCGGACGACGAGGTCGACGAGTGAGGTTTTGCCGATGCCCCAAGCGCCGTCGAGTGCGATCACGGTCGGGCCGGATTTGTCGTCGTCTTCGGTCGTGATGGGGGAGATGAGGTCGGTGAGTGCGCCGATCATGGCGTCGCGGTGCAGCAGGTCGGTGGTGGGTGGCCGGTCGCCGTAGCCGCGGGTGCGCAGTTCCCATGTGACGAGGGGTGGCGGTTCTTCACCCATCAGCGCCTGGATGACGCGGTTGCCGCGGGCTCTGTCGAGTGCGGCGGCGATTTGTGAGTCGCTGTTCGCGATCTCGGCGGCGGCCGTCATTTCCTCAAGGGTGAAGGAATCTCGCACCGTGACGACGAACGCCGATGCGAGCTCGGGGCGTCCGGCGGCGATGAGGTTGGCCCATCCGTCGGTGCTGGCCGTGGCGATGATGGGACATCGAATTCGGCGGTGTGCGAGGGTGATCAGCATTCGGTCGAGGGCATCAGGACGATTTTGGCGAAGCAGGTATCCGCTGATGTCGTCGAGCCAGATCACCGCGTCGTCGATTTGCTTGCGGTCGGCGATGTCGCGGAGCGCTTCGGGTGTGGATGCGGGGATGATGTCCCACGTGGGCAGCGCGGCGACGATGGCTTCGTAGGCGCTTCGTGTCTTTCCGGTGCGTCGGTCGCCGGCTACGACGATGAGTCCGGTGCCCTTGGCTGCGGTCTCCAGCAGTTGGCTACGCAGTGCCGAGTCATGGTGGCGCGGGATGTAGCTGGGTGTTCGTTGGCTAGGAGTTGGGTGCACGCCGAGTTCGATTGGTCCTGGGATGGTCGCTGGTTGAACTGCTGTGTTGCGGATGAATGGTCTTCTGGGTGCTCGGTGGTAGCCGTGGAGGACTGGTTGTGGATAGAGGTTCGAAACGAGGGTGCGGGACAGCTCCTCGTGGATGTCGTACAGGGTGAGAAGTTCTGGTCCTCCGGTGATTCCATTGCCCAGCAGTGCGAGTAGCTCTCCGGTGAAGGTGGTGTAGCGCCGTTCCGGGTGTACGGCTGCGAGGACTTGGGGTTCGGTGGCTCCGAGCAGGGTGACGTTGGACGGAAATTCCGAACGTGCTGCGGTTCCGGCGTAGGAGCAGTCGAGGATGATCGTGATGTCGATGGCCTGGTACGCGTCGAGTATTCGTTTCAGGTGGCCGAGGGACAGGTATGTGCCTGTTGTGCGGTCGAGGCCGAGGTTCAGGACGCCGTCGGTGACCTCGCTGTGTCCGATGAAGTAGATCAGCAGGCTGCCGTTGGGGCCGACCTGTGTCGCGGTGTGCAGGCTGCGTTCGAGGTCTATCGCGGTGGTGATGTCCAGTAGCAGCTGGCAGTTCTCGGGTGGCAGGCCCCAGATGCGTTTGTCGCACAACGCTTCGCGCACCGCGCGTTGGGTGAGTCCGGCTTTCAGGTCGGGCTCGCGGCGGCCCATTGATGAGCCGATCAGGATGGCTTGGGATTGCCGCGGGTCCGGCAGGGTTGACGGCGTGGCGCTGGACATGTCTGGCATATCGGGCGCCACGCCGGGTGGGATTACCTCTTGCTGGTCAGGCGTGCAAGGTCAGGCACGCAGTGCGGCGATGACCCATTCGAAGACCGGGACCGATGGCGGGCGCTGGGGCCAGCCGTTGATCGTGCCGAGCAGTGACCAGTAGAGCTCGACGCGGCGGTCGGAGAAGGTGGCCAGGGTGTCGGCGAGTTGCCTGCGTTCGTCGGCGGGCATGTCGGCTGGGATGATCCGGTGCAGGATCTCCTGGCCTTCCGGTGATGCCGGGTCGATGCCCGCGGCGAGTGCCGGTTCGGCGTGTTCGAACACCTTCTGCGGGTCGGCCTGTACGGGTGGTTCGACGTCGCTGGCGCCGGCGACGGCCATTTCCCGCACGCGGGCTTTGAACGTCGGGTCGGCGACCAGTTCGCCTAGTCGGATCCAGGCGTCGACCTGTTCGGGTGTGGGGTCGTCGGGCAGTTCGGCGGGCATGGTGCGCATGCCTTCGGCGATGCGTGCGCCTTCTGGCCGTGACTCCACTCCCGCGAAGGCCTCATCGACGAATTCGTCGATGATCCGCTGCCGCTCCTGTGCGGACAGCTTGGCCAGTTCGTGCATCAGTTTCATCTCCTCGGTCGTACTGCCTCTTTTGGCGACCGAGCTGAGTACCGCTCTGCGTAGTCGCAGGGTGCGGATTTCCGTGTCCAGCGCGCGGACGTGCGCTTGGGCGACGTCCGCGACCGTGACTTGCTCGCGCAGGACTCGTTCGACGGTGTCGAGGTCGATGCCCAGTTCGCGCAGGGTGCGGACGAGGTCGAGCCTGGCCGCGGCTTCGGCGTCGTACATCCGGTAGTTGCCGGAGGTTCGTCCCGCGGGTGGGACGAGGCCGAGGTCGGACCAGAACCGTACGGTGCGCACCGGCAGGCCGGTGGTTCGGGCGAGCTGCCCGATGCTGAACAACTCGGTCACAGCGATCAGCCTCAACCTTCCAGCGACTGGAGACTCAACTCGATTATTTACCCCCGGTCTGACAGACCGTGGTTGACCTGGCCGGACGGCGGCAGGGTTGGTGTCATGAGTCGAGCGATGGTGGTGTCTGGTCCGGGTAGTGAGTTCGTGCTGGTGGATGTGGCCGAGCGGGTGCCGGGTGCGGGTGAGGTTCGGATTACGGTCGAGGCGTGTGGGGTGTGTCATTCGGATGCGATGATCACGGGTGGTCATCTGCCGGGTGTGCGGTTTCCGGCGACGGCTGGGCATGAGATCGCGGGTCGGATCGACGCGGTCGGTGCGGGTGTGTCGGGTTGGCAGGTCGGTGATCGGGTTGCGGTCGGGTGGTACGGCGGGAGTTGCGGGCGTTGTGATGCGTGCCGGTCTGGTGATGGTGTGCATTGCGCGCAGTCGTTGATTCCGGGTGTGTCGTATGCGGGTGGTTTCGCGGATTCGGTGGTGGTGCCGGCGGTGGCGTTGGCGGCGATTCCGGATGAGTTGACGGCGGTGGAGGCGGCGCCGTTGGCGTGTGCGGGTGTGACGGTGTTCAACGCGTTGCGGCGGAGTGTGGCTCGTGCGGGTGACACGGTGGCGGTGCTGGGTCTGGGTGGGTTGGGTCATCTGGGTGTGCAGTTCGCGGCGAGGATGGGTTTCCGGACGGTGGCGGTCGCGCGGGGTGTGGAGAAGGCGAAGCTGGCGCGGGATCTGGGTGCGGAGGTGTACATCGATTCCACGGCGGAGGATGTGGCTGCGGGGTTGATGGCGTTGGGTGGTGCGAAGGTGGTGTTGGCGACGGTCACTGATGCGGCGGCGATGTCGGCGGCGTTCGAGGGTGTGGGGCGGCGTGGTGAGTTGGTGGTGGTCGGGGTGTCGGCGGAGCCGTTGGCGGTGTCGCCGTTGCAGTTGATCCACTCTGGACGCAGGGTGGTGGGGCATGCCTCGGGTGTGGCGGTGGATACGCAGGATGCGTTGCGGTTCGCGGCGCAGACGGGGGTGCGGCCGTGGGTGGAGGAGGTCGGCTTGGAGCAGGCGGGTGTGGCGATGGGCAGGATGATGAGTGGTCAGGCCCGGTTCCGGGTTGTGCTGACGACCGGAAATCAGATGGGGAACTAGATGGGTGACCTGGTCGAGTTCGGTGGTTTTCTGCGGGCCCGGCGGGAGGCGTTGCGTCCGGCGGATGTGGGTTTGTCGCAGGGTTCTCGGCGGCGTACGCCTGGGTTGCGCCGGGAGGAGGTCGCCGGGTTGGCGAGTATTTCCGCGGATTACTACGAGCGGCTCGAGCAGGCGCGTGGGGTGCGGCCGTCGGAGCAGGTGGTGGCGAGTGTGGCGCGGGCGTTGCGGTTGTCGACCGATGAGCGTGATCACTTGTTCGTGCTGGCGGGGTATCGCCCGCCGGCGCGGTTTTCCTCGAATGGTTTCGTTGATCCGGGGTTGATGCATCTGCTGGACGCGTTGGTGACCACGCCGGCGCAGATCACCGATGATGTGTCCACTGTGGTCGCGCAGAATCCCTTGGCGGTGGCGTTGGTGGGGCAGTGGGCGCAGCGGTCGGGGCGGGATGCGAATGTGGTGTGGCGGTGGTTCACCGATCTGTCGAGCCGGGAGTTGTATCCGGTCGAGCAGCATGCGGAGCAGGGCCGGTGTTTTGTGGCGGATCTGCGGTGGGCGGCGTTTCAGCCGGATCGGGATGATTCGGCGCAGCGGATGGTGGCTGATCTGCTGGCGTGCAGTGCGGAGTTCGCGGGGTTGTGGGAGTCGGGGGATGTGGAGCCGTTGCGGTCGTGTCGCAAGGTGATGACGCATCCGCGTGCTGGGCGGCTGGAGATGCAGTGTGATGTGGTGTTGAGTCCCGGTACCGGGCATCGGCTGGTGATGTTCCGGCCGCAGCCTGGTACCGAGACGGCTGAGAGGATCGATTTCCTGCGGGTGCTGGGTACGCAGGAGTTGGCTTAGACGGCCGACAGGAAGTGGTCGAGTACGCGGGTGCCGAAGCGCAGGCCGTCGACGGGGACGCGTTCGTCGACGCCGTGGGCCATGGCGCGGTAGTCGAAGCCTTCGGGCAGGGACAGCGGTGCGAATCCGTAGCCGGGGATGCCGAGGCGGGCGAAGGCTTTGGCGTCGGTTCCGCCGCCCATGCAGTAGGGCACGACGACCGCGTCGGGGTCTTGGGACTGGATCGCGGTGGCCATGGCGTCGAACCAGGGTGAGTCGACGGGGGCTTGGATGGCGGGGTTGCGGTAGACGAATTCGCGGGTGACGCCGGGTCCGAGCAGTGAGTCGATGGTGGACAGCAGTTCTTGTTCGGTGCCGGGGAGTGTGCGGGTGTCGATTTCGGCGATGGCGGTCGACGGGATGACGTTGACCTTGTAGCCGGCTTTGAGCACGGTGGGCCGGGTGGAGTTGCGGACGGTGTTTTCGACCAGTGGTGCGGCTTTGCCGAGGCGGGCGAGTGTGGCGTCCACATCGGACAGGTCGACTTCGACGCCGAGTGCGGCGCCGGTGCGTTGCAGGAACGCGGTCACGGTGGGGGTGAGACGGATCGGCCAGTCGTGGTGGGCGATGCGGTCCAGTGTGGTGATGAGTTTGATGACGGCGTTGTCGTCGTTGCGGCGTGAGCCGTGGCCGGCGCGTCCGGTGGCGGTGAGGCGCAGGTGGGCGGTGCCGCGTTCGGCGGTGCCGATGGGGTAGAGCCGCACGGGTGCGCCGGTGGCGTTGGTGACGTGGTAGGAGTAGCCGCCGGATTCGCTGATGGTGGCGCCGCAGCCGTGGAACAGGCCGGGATGTTCGTCGACGAGCCATTCGGCGCCGTATGCGCCGGTGTCTTCTTCGTCGGCGACGAAGGCGAGCACGATGTCGCGGCGTGGTCTGCGGTCTTCGCGTGCCCAGGTGGTGAGCACGGTGAGGACCATGGCGATGAAGTCCTTCATGTCGGTGGCGCCGCGGCCCCAGACGTAGCCGTCGGTGATTTCGCCGGAGAACGGGTCGCGTGACCATTGGGCGGGGTCGGCGGGGACGACGTCGAGGTGTCCTTGGACGAGCAGTGGGGGCAGGGTGGTGTCTGTTCCGCAGACCCGGGCGATGACGTTGCTTCTGCGTGCGTCGCGTTCGAGGATTTTGGATTCGATGCCCGCGCCGGACAGTACGGTGGCGACGAGTTCGGCGGCGTCGCGTTCGCCGGCTGATTCGCCCCCGCCGTAGTTGGTGGTGTCCAGGCGGATCAGCCTTGAGCACAACTCTTCAACGTCATCCATAGATTCCCTCCACGGCGCCCGCCGCGATGGCGGTCACCACTTTGAACGCTTTCATGGCCTCGGTCATGGTGGGCGCGTCGAACCCGACTCGCCGTACGCCGGTCAGTTCCACGGTCGGGACGACCGCGGCGGCGTGGGCGAGGTGGGTGGCGTCGAATTCGACTTCGACGCGGTGCGGTGTGGCGTCACCGGCGTAGCGGCCCGCGTTTTTCATCCCCTCGGCTGCCTCGGTGCGGATGAGTTCAGCGGTCTGGGCCGGGGGTAGGCAGATGGCCGCGTACCGGCTGACGCATTCCTTTACTACGGCTACCCGTGCGTGGGGCACGTAATCGCGGGCGTCGTCACATGTCTTGTCATCGCCGGTGACCAGCAGGACCGGGACGCCGTGTTCGGCGGCCATGGCGGCGTTGAGTCGTCCTTCGCTGGCGTGGACGCCGTCGAGCCAGACGCCGGTGATGGAGTTCTCCAGGTAGGTGTGGGCCAGGACGCCGTCGACGCCGGCGCCGGTGTGGTAGCCGAGGAACACCACGCCGTCCACGCCGGAGTCGATGCCTTGCATCATGGACAGTGGTTTGTGGCGGCCGGTGAGCATGGCGGCGCGGGTGTCGAGGTCTTCCAGCAGCAGGTTGCGCTGGGATGAGTGTGCTTCGTTGACGAACACGCTGGTCGCGCCGGCGTCGAACAACCCGGTGATGCAGGCGTTGACGTCGCTGGTGAACAGGCGTCGCATCCGCTGCCATTGCTCGGTGCCGGGCACGACGTCCTGGGTGTAGGTGACCCCCGTCGCGCCTTCCATATCGGCCGATATCATGATCCGCACGGCCACACCGTAGAGCCTTAAGTTACGTCTTGGCACGATCTGCCGGTACTCATTGACTTCTCAGGTTGATGAATGGTTACTTCTTTCCGAATTGCGGAGGAGAGGTGGTACGTCGTGCTGGTCAGACGTCGCTTGGCTGGGGCGGCTGGGGTGATCGCGCTGGTCGCGGTCATCGCGCCGGGGGTGGCCGGGACCGGTCAGGCACAAGGTGAGAAGGTGCTGCGGGCGGGGGTCACGCAGGATCTGGACTCGCTCAACCCGTTCATCACGATCACACGGGTGGGTACGGATCTGACCCGGCTGACCTATGAGTACTTGACCACGTACGACCCGAAGGACTACCGCCCGGTGCCGGGTCTGGCGGAGTCGTGGTCCACGTCGGAGGACAAGCTGACGTGGACGTTCAAGATCCGCTCGGGCGCGAAGTGGTCGGACGGTCAGCCGATCACCGCTGCGGACGCGGCGTTCACGCTGAACAAGATGATGACCGATGCCACCGCGGCCACCGCGAACGGCAGTTTCGTGCAGGGCTGGGAGTCGGTCACCGCGCCGGACCCGCAGACGCTGGTGATCAAGACCGCGCAGCCGCGCTCGACGATGCTGGCGCTGGACATCCCGATCGTGCCCAAGCACGTGTGGGAGAAGGTCACCGACTTCAAGGCCGAGCCGCCGCTGCCGCTGGTCGGGTCGGGGCCGTTCATCGTGCAGGACTACAAGGCCAGCCAGTTCATCAAGCTGAAGGCCAACAAGGACTACTGGCGGGGCGCGCCGAAGATCGACGCGCTGGACTTCGTCTACTACAAGAACGTCGACGCCGAGGTGCAGGCGCTCAAGAACGGTGACATCGACCTGATGAGCCGCTTGGTGCCGGCGCAGTACGACGCGCTCAAGAGCGACCCGAACGTCAAGCTCAACACCGGCGCGGGCAGGCGGCTCAACGAGATCCTGATCAACCCGGGTGCCGCGTCGAAGGACGGCAACCCGATCGGGGACGGCAACCCGGCGCTCAAGGACATCCAGCTGCGTAAGGCGATCGCGTTGGCGATCGATTCCAAGACGATCGTGGACAAGGTGTGGGGCGGGTACGCCGTGGAGGCCGCCGGGTACATCCCGCCGGGGTTCTCGGAGTTCCACTGGCCGCAGAAGCAGAAGTTCGATCCCGCCGCGGCCAACCAGATGCTCGACGCGGCCGGGTACGCCAAGGGCCCGGACGGTGTGCGGGTGGACAAGACCGGCAAACCGTTGCGGTTGCGGCTGTTGGGGCACGCGGGCACCAACCTGGACGAGCAGTCCTCGAAGTACATCGTCAACTGGCTCAAGGACATCGGCATCGCGGTGGAGCCGCAGATGGTGTCCGACCAGAAGGTCAACGACGCCACCACCGGCGGCAACTTCGACCTGGCGTTCTCCGGGTGGAGCGCCAACCCCGACCCGGACTACGTGCTGTCGCTGCAGACCTGCGGCAACCGGCCGAACGCCGATGGCAAGGGCGCCACACCGGACTCGTTCCTGTGCGACCCGGAGTACGACGCGCTGTACGCCCAGCAGGTCGCGGAGACCGACCGGGCCAAGCGCGTGGAGATCGTCAAGAAGATGCAGCAGGTGCTGGCCGACCGGGCGACGCTGGTGCTGCTGGGCTACGACAACCCGCTGGAGGCCTACCGGGCCGACCGGTGGGCGCCGTTCCAGACCCAGCCCGCGGACGGCGGCGTGATCATGAACCAGCAGGGCTACTGGGGTTACTACAGTGCCGCCCCGGGCAAGACCACCGACGCCGCGGCCCCCGCCAGTGAGGACGGCGGTGGCGGCAACACCGGCCTGGTGCTCGGCGTGGTCGGTGGCGGCGTGGTGGTGCTGATCGCGGGCGCGCTGGTGTTCGCGCGGCTGCGGCGGCGCGGCTCGGCTGACGAACGGGAGTAGGCACCGGTGACCGATTTCCTCGCGCCTGTCGAGGAGTCGATCGAACAGGTCCCGCCGCCGCAGCGCGGCGGCGGGGTCGTTCGCTATCTGCTCACGAAGGTCGGCGGCGCGGTCATGAGCGTGCTCATGGTCGTGGTGCTGGGGTTCTTCCTGTTCCGGGTGATGCCGGGCGACCCGGTGGTGACCATGACCCGGGGCCGTCCGGTGTCCGGTGCGCAACTGGACAAGCTGCGCGCGGACTTCGGGTTCGACAAGCCGCTGCTGGTGCAGTTCTGGGACTACCTGGTCGGTCTGCTGCACGGCGACTTCGGCCCGTCGTACGCGTTCAACGCGCCCGCGGGGGTGGTCATCGGTGAGCGGATCGGCCCGACGCTGCTGCTGATGGGCACCGCGACGGTGCTGGCGGCCGCGCTCGGGTTGTGGCTGGGCACGAAAACGGCGTGGCGCCGCAACGGCCTGCTGGATCGGGGCTCCAGCGGGGTGGCGCTGGTGTTCTGGTCGATCCCGCCGTGGTGGCTGGGTGTGGTGCTGCTGATGATCGCGGGCGGGATGTTCCCGTCCGGTGGCATGCAGAGCCCCGATTCGCCGGAGGCGTTCCTGCCGCACGCGCTGGATGTCGCGCACCACATGGTGTTGCCGGTGCTCACGCTGGTGCTGGCGCTCTACGGGCAGTATCAGCTGGTGATGCGGGCGTCGCTGCTGGAGGAGATGAACTCCGACTACCTGACCACCGCGCGCGCCAAGGGGTTGCGTGACGATCTGGTGCGCCGACGGCACGCGCTGCCCAACGCGTTGCTGCCGACCACGACCCTGGTGTTCCTGCACCTGGGGATGGTGGTGTCCGGGGCGATCACGGTCGAGGCGGTCTATTCGTGGCCAGGTCTGGGGCAACTGACCGCCCAGGCGCTGGCGGCCAAGGATCTGCCGTTGCTGCAAGGGATCTTCATCGTGCTGGTGATCACCGTGGTGATCATGAACTTGATCGCGGACCTGCTGCTGCGGGTGCTCGACCCGAGGGTGCGTGCGTCATGACCAGTCCTGCGTGGGCGCGTCGCCGGGCGGCGGCGGGCACGGTGTGGCGGGAGTTCGCGGCCAACAAGGGCGGCCTGGCCGGTCTGGTCGTGCTGGTGTTGTTCGTACTGACCGGGATCCTGGCGCCGCTGCTGATCCCGGACTCGGCGCTGGACGTGACCAAGGCGACCGGGGCGCGGCTGCAGCCGCCGAGCGGGGAGTTCTGGCTGGGCACCGACGAGAACGGCCTGTCGGTGCTGACGCTGACGTTGTGGGGCACGCAGCTGTCGCTCGTGGTCGGGCTGGCCGCGGCGTTGCTGTCGATGCTGATCGGCACCACCGTGGGCATCCTGGCCGGGCACTTCGGCGGGTGGGCCTCGGCGGTGCTGCTGCGGTTCACCGACTTCTTCCTGATCATGCCCTCCCTGGTGCTGGCGATCGCGCTGTCGGCGGTGCTGGAGGGCGGCGCGGGCACGATCATCCTCGCGATCGGCCTGGTGTCCTGGCCGACCAGCGCGCGGCTGGTACGCGCGCAGACCCTCGCGGTGGAGGCCCGGCCCTACATCGAGCGGGCGCGGGCGTTGGGCGGCGGGCACGGGCACGTGATCTTCAAACACGTGCTGCCCTCGGTGCTGCCGCTGGTGTTCGTGAACACGACCCTCGCGGTGGGCACGGCGATCGTGGCCGAATCGACCCTGCGGTTCCTCGGCCTGGGCGACCCGACCGAGATCACCTGGGGTGGCCTGCTGCGCTCCGCGGGTTCCAGCGGCGCGATCACCGCCGGCGCGTGGTGGTACCTGCTGCCGCCGGGTATCGCGATCGTGCTGCTGGTGCTGGCGTTCACCATGGTGGGACGCGCGTTGGAGACCGTGTTGAACCCGAAACTGCGGGAGCGCCGATGAGCACACCGGTGTTGGAGCTGCGTGACCTGCGGGTGACCTACGCGGGCGGGCACGAGGCCGTGCGCGGCGTGGACCTGACCCTGCAACCGGGGCAGACGCTCGGGCTGGCGGGGGAGTCCGGGTGCGGCAAGTCCACCCTGGCGATGTCGGTGCTGCGGCTGCTGCCCAAAAACGCCGACGTGACCGGCGAGATCCTGCTCGACGGCGAGGACACCCGCACGATGAGCTGGGGCCGGTTGCGGGCGGTGCGGTGGGCGTCGGCCTCGGTGGTGTTCCAGGGGGCGATGCACGCGCTCAACCCGGTGCGCACCATCGGCTGGCAGATCGCCGAGCCGCTGCGGCTGCACGCCAGCGTGCCCGAGGACGCCATCGACGCGCGGGTCGCGGAACTGCTGACCCAGGTGGAACTTCCGGCCGAGAAGGCCCAGGCGTATCCGCATGAGCTGTCCGGCGGGCAGAAACAACGCGTGATGATCGCGATGGCCCTGGCCTGCGAACCGCGGCTGGTGATCGCCGACGAACCGACCACCGCACTGGACGTCATCGTCCAAGCACAGGTGCTGCGGCTGATGACCCGCCTGGTCACCGAGCACGGCATCGGCCTGGTGATGATCAGCCACGACCTGTCGGTCCTCGGGTCGGTCTGCCAGCGGCTGGCGGTCATGTACGACGGGCAGATCGTCGAGCTGGGCACCGCGCCCACGGTCGTGCACGATCCGCAGCACCAGCACACCCAAGCGCTGGCCGCGGCGTTCCCGACCGTCGGTGACCCGGCCTCGCGTTACGCGCCGGCCACCACCAATCCCGCTGGGCTGCCGGCGAGGGTGACTCCGCAACCGGGGAAACCGTTGCTGCGTACCGAGAATCTCACCGTGGACTTCCGTAACCGTGGTGGTGGCTGGACTCGCGCGGTCAACAACGTCAGCATCGAGGTCGGGCACGGCGAGATCGTCGCGCTGGTCGGCCAATCCGGATCGGGCAAAACCACCCTCGCGCGCACCGTGCTCGGCCTGCAGCAGTCCACCAGCGGACAGGTCCTGTTCGACGGGCAGCCACTGCCGCGCTCCTCGCGGGGACTGCGCGACTACCGCAAACAAGCCCAATTGGTCCTGCAAGACCCCGCCAGCGCACTCAACCCGCGGCACACCGTGTACGAGTCGATCGCCGAAGGCCTGCGCATCCACCGCATGCCCGGCGACGAACGCGAACTGGTCGCCGCCGCGCTGCAAGCGGCGGAACTGCGCCCGCCGGAACGGTTCATGTCCGTGCTGCCGCACCATTTGTCCGGCGGTCAACGGCAACGAGTGGTCATCGCCGGAGCGCTCGCGCTGCAACCGCGGCTGCTGGTGGCCGACGAACCGGTGGCCTCCCTGGATGCCTCGGTGCGCGGCGAGATCCTGGCGCTGCTGCTGCGATTGCGCGCCGATCTGGGCCTGGCCGCGTTGGTCATCACGCACGATCTGGGCCTGGCGTGGAACATCGCCGACCGGGTCGCGGTGATGTACCAGGGCGATATCGTCGAAATCGGTGATGTCGCGGACGTACTGCTTGCGCCGCAGCACGATTACACCAAATCGCTGCTGGCCGCTGTGCCGATTGTCGCAACACCGGCATAGTCGTGTTAGCCCGGTGTTAAGACCAATAGCACAGCTCAGTGACAGTGATGTTGACCACGGGTGGCCCTGACCGCACGATCCGAGACGGTGTGTAACCTGCTAGACGCCATGGCCACCACCACAGATCCGGCGCCGAACCTGGATACCACTTTGGGTGCTGACTCCGAGAAGACCGACGACAGCGTCGGCAAGCCCGCGACGGGCATGCCGGTACGCACGATCGCGCTCGGCACACTCGGCACACTGCTGATCCTGCTCACGGCCGTCGGCGCGGCCGGGATCCTCGTTCGCGACCCGATCCTGGGCGACGGCCCGCTGTCGTGGATCCGGTACGGCCACGGCCAGATGCTCGCCACCGCGATCCTCTACATCGGCTTCGCGCTCGTGGTGTGGGCGTGGGTGCGGCTGGGCCGGCACGTGCTGGCCGGCCGCGTGGACGCCCGCGCGGTGCTGATCGCCGCCCTGTGCTGGATGGCTCCGTTGCTGCTGTCACCGCCGGTGTTCACCCGCGACGTGTTCTCCTACCTCGGCCAGGGAATGCTGCCGCTGCAAGGCCTCGACCCGTACGTGGTCGGCCCGGCGCAGCTCAAGGACATGCCCGACATCTCCCAGAACGTGCACGCGTTCTGGCAGACCACGCCCGCGCCGTACGGGCCGCTGTTCATCCTGCTGGCCAAAGGCGTCGTGTCGGTCACCGGCGATGACGCCATCCTCGGCGTCATCCTGATGCGCCTGGCCCTCGCGGTCGGCCTCGGCCTGCTCATCTGGGCGCTGCCCGGCCTGGTCAAACACCTCGGCGGGAAACTGCCGGTCGCGCTGTGGCTCGCGGTGGCCAGCCCGATGACCGTGGTGCACCTGTTCGGCGGCCCGCACAACGACATCCTGATGGTCGGCCTGCTCGCCGCGGGCACCCTGTGCATGCTCAACCGCAAGCACGTCATCGGCATCATCCTGGCGACACTGGCGATGGCGGTGAAAGCCTCCGCCGCGCCTGCGTTGCCGTTCCTGGTGTGGATCTGGGCAAAACACCTCAAAGGCACGTTCTGGCGGCGGTTCGTGCGCGCCGCGTCGCTCTCGATCGGGATCTTCGCGGCCACCTTCACCCTGGTGACCCTGGCTGCCGGGGTGAACCTCGGCTGGTTCCCCGCGCTGCGCGCACCGGCGATGATCGTCAACTGGATGTCCCCGCCGACCGCGGTCGGCGAGTTCCTGCACTGGCTGACGTCGCTGTTGTTCAACGTGTCCAAGGAACCGTTCATCCTGGTCACCCGGGCCATCGGCGCGGTCCTGCTGGTCTACATCTTCGTGCGGCAGTGGTGGGCCGCACGGGAAGGCGGCCCGGACGCCATCCGCCGCATGGCGATCGTGCTGCTGTGCATCGCGCTGCTGTCCCCGGCGACCCTGCCCTGGTACCTGACGTGGGGCTTCGTCATCGCCGCGGCGCTGCCGTGGCAGGTCAAGCGGCTGCCGTTCGTCGTGGGCCTGTCGGTGTTCCTGGTCTTGACCTACTCACCGGCCGGTGAGGACCAGCTCTACAACTACCCGTTCATGGCCGCCGCGATCGTGGTGTCCATCCTCGCGGCCAAGGCATTGACGATGATCGACCCGCTCAACGCGTTCGGCCACAAACGCCCCGCCCTCATCGACGTCGGGCCGGCGCCGAAGAAAGACCCCATCGCGGACTGACCGTGTGACACGAAGGCCCCGCAGGTCTTCGTGTCACTGGACCCGGAAATCGCCTCGGCTGACCGGACGTTCTTGCGCGGGCCCAGGATCGCACGGGGCTGCGGCGGGCCCGACGCTGATCCGGTCGGTGGCGCCGTCGCGGACCGTCACCGCGATCCGATCCCCGCGCACGGCAGGAACATCGTGCGCGGCACCGACCACCGCAGTCACCACACCCACCCGGTCGTGCGTGCGCACACAGTCCACCCGCGCGACCAACCACCCCATCTGTGTGTCGCCGCGGTGCGCTATCCACACCACACCCCGGTCGTCGTGGGCGTGTACCGCGAACTCGAACACCGTCACCGGAGTGGTCGCCGTATCGATCTGCGCGTAGCCCACCACGAACCCGGCCGCCAAAAGCAGTGTCATCATGAATGCGACGATTCTCCGGCCGCGTGCAGGGCCACCTCCCCACACAGGACGAACCGGATCACCCGGTGGTCCCGCTGGCCGGTTTTCCGGCCACCCGGTCTGACGCGCGCAGTGACCGGCCCTGCACACAGGGTGGTTGATCATGGGTGTTAGGTTGCGGCGATGCAGTCCAAGACCCGCACGATCGGCCGCGACGGCCCATCGTTCATCGAGGTGGCCCGGCGCGCCCAGATCGTGGAGTGCGCCATCGAGACCATTGCGGCCGTCGGCTACGCCCAGGCGTCGCTGAACCAGATCGCCGAGCGGGCAGGCATCTCCAAAAGCGTGATCTCGTATCACTTCGCCGGCAAGGACGAGCTGATCCAGCAAGTACTGGCCGACGTCAGCCAAGCAGGCGCGGCGCTGATGTGGCCACGCGTGCAAGCCGAAACAACCTCGGCCGGCATGCTGCGCGCGTACATCCAGTCCCACCTGGACTTCATGCGCAGCCACCCGAAACACGTCGCGGCGGTGGCGGAAATCCTGATCTACCACCGCACCCAGATCATCCTCGACGAAGACACCACGCCGTTGGAAGAACGACTGCGCCAAGGCCAACGCGACGGCGAATTCCGCGCATTCTCACCCCGCCTGATGGCCTGGACAATCCGCGCCGCACTCGACGAAGTCGCCCGCCAATACGTCGCCAACCCGTCACTGGACCTCGACGAAATCGCCCGAGAGCTGACGGCGACCTTCACCCTCGCGACATCCACACCATCGTGCGGACAGGACATCGACGGCTGAGCCGACCTTCTCCAAACGCCATACCCCATCCGCACGCGTCCACTACGCTCAGCGACGGGTCGATGACAGGGGAGGATCATGAGCGGTCGGCGAGCGCGCATCACAGCCCTGGTTCTGCTGCCGGTGGCGCTCATCGCCGCCTGCGACGGCGGCAGCGACCCGGCTCCGCCGCCCGTCACCACCACCGCCAGCACGCCCCCGACCACGAGCACGGACCCGGCGGCGCAAGCACCCCGCGTGACAACACCGTTGAACGCCGACCGGTTCATCGCAGACCCGTGCCTCAGCCTCACCGCCGCACAGCAGCAACAGTTCGGCATGACCCGCACCGAGAAGAAAGAGTTCGGGGAAGCGATCAGCTGTTTCTACGGCTACCCGAACCGGACGCCCACCGCCTCGGTGGTCGCATATGCCACCGAGGTACCGATCGGCCTCAGTTACCGCTATGCCCAACACGCGCGCGGGTCCTACAACTACTGGGAACCAACGGTTCTCGACGGCTACCCAGCGGTCGGATACACCGCCAGCAAAGACACCGGGCCGGGCCCGATTTACTGCGACTTCGCAGTCGGTGTGACGGACACCCTCTTTTTCTGGGTGACCGCCGACGACACGCCCGGCACCGCGAAGTGCTCCACGGCAAAGGACATGGCGTCGACGGTCCTGTCCAACATCAAGGCAGATCAGAAATAGTCGCGATAGTGCGGCAGCGACCGCCCGGACTGTGTGGTCGCCCCACGGTCGGTCGGGTGGTCGCGATGCACACGCATCTCGTCCACTTTCGCCGGCAGAGCCTCCGCCAGCCGACTGATCGCCTCCGCAGCCTCCCGCTCGACCTTGGTCACCGCATCCAGGTACTGCTTGACCGTGTCACGCAGATACTCGCGATCCTGTAGCAGCACGGTGATCGTGTTGCCCGGCTCGGCCTTCGCGGTCTTGATCGCTTCGCCCACCACATCGACCAACGTGACCGCCGCGACCACGGCACCGCCTCCTCCGGTGAGCACCGTCGTCACAGCGGTCGCAATCCCTGACACGACAACCGAGGCGAAGTCGATGGTCAACCCACCACCGCGGCCATACCAGTCGTGTTCCGCGAAGATCTTTGTCAACGCGTTCATCAACGCGGTGATGTCGGCACGTGCCTGTTGGAAGATCGCCCGATACCGGACTATGTTCTCGGCGATGATGTAGCCGAGATTCTCGGTGTATACCTGGTAGTTGATGAAGTCCCGCTCGTACAGGTAGGCGTTGGTCCGCGCTGGCCCGAACCATCCTTCCTTCATTTCGGCCCAGTCGCCGCGGGCTGTGCACTCTTCGTTGTATTTGGCGTGGGGAACCGAACCGACGGGCCGGTTTCGGCCGGGCGTGCCGCCATACGTCTCGTTCTGCCAGGTGAAATAGCCGGTCACGAGTTTCTGATAGGCCGAGTCGATGACTGGCTCCTGGATACCCGCGACGGCCT
The DNA here is from genome assembly GCA_000720375.1 of Rhodococcus rhodnii. GTDB lineage: Bacteria > Actinomycetota > Actinomycetes > Mycobacteriales > Pseudonocardiaceae > Kibdelosporangium. Next base: position 297,647 of record JOAA01000013.1, read on the forward strand.
CGGCGGACCGGAACAGCGCACCGGGGTCGGACGCGAAGCCGTCGATCACCGACACCGTGTGAAACAGCGGATCCGCGTCAAGGTTCGGCATGCGCTGGGGCATTTCGGCATCCGGTGGCACGTTTCCGCTGTCGTCGACCCCAGTGGCCCGGTAGATGCGGGGACCGTCGTGCGAGCCAGGGGACAACAGGTACTGGACCCGGGAATTCAGCTCGGCCGCTGCCTTGGCGAGTTCGGGATCAACGTCCGGGGCGATGCCCGCGACCGGTATCGGGCCACGGCCGGGTGGAAGACTCACCGTCTCACCGGCCCATCTGATCGAGTTGGTTCGCGATGGACTGGAACCTGTCGGCGATCATCTGGTCTGTTCGCCTGGCCAGAGCGATGATCTGGTGCAGAGAGTTCTCATAGTCCAACAACGACGCGGCCAGCCGTTTCTGGTCATCCTTGACCTGGCGAAGCTGCCACTCCAACGCGTTGAGAAACGAACTGCTGGCCGACCGGATCTCGTTGTTGCCGATCCCACCGAACCAACCGCCTGCCTGACTGGCGTGCGCCGCGGTCACCTCGCCATGCGCCTGGTCGTATCGACCGGCCAGCTTGTCCAGTTGCTCGACGACCGGTGTCAGGAACAGACCGATCTTGCGTGTCATGTGATCTGGGTCGATCGCGAAGTCCGGCTGTCTGCCCTCGCCTGGTGCGGTCATTCTGTTGTCCCCTCCTCGTACGCGCTTGCGTGACACGCGCGTCGCTCATCGTGACAGAAAGCGTCGCGGCGCGTAGCGGAATCGCTACGGAAAGAGGACACAGCGCTGGGGCCGCCCCAGCGAACAGGACGGCCCCAAAACCCACTGCTGTCACGTGACCTGGACGTACCCGAGGAATTCCTCGTTCTCGGTCTGGTCACCGCAATCGCCGACCCACAGGGCGATGACGTTCCACGTGCCCGGGTAGAGCAAGTTGTTGACGTTCACGCGGTTGAGGGCGTCGCGGTTGTCGTCGCGCACGACGCCGTTGCTGGACGCGCCGGCTTGGTGGGTGCGGACGTCGCCGTTCGCGGTGTTGGAATAGATGAATGTGGCCTTCGAGCCGGGTTTGATGTTGTCGCCGAAATGTGCCACGTGGTTGTAGAACGAGAATCTGTTTATTCTCAGTGTGCTGCCGGTGAAGCTTTCCGTGCCGATTTGGTTTCCGTTCCCGAACAACACCGTTCCGCTCGGCGGCGCCTTGTGCAGGTGCAGATACGAGCCGCATGTCGCGGCCGCTGCCGGGGTTGCCGCCGCTACGGCGACCGTTCCCGCGGCCAGCACCGAAAGCACGAGTGCGATGATTCGTCTCATGCCGTGATCTCCTCCTGGAATGAACAACGAAGACGTACGCCATCCATTCACAGCCGCGAAAACCACGGTAGAGCAACAGCATTACTCCACACCCCGCGCCCACGACCGCCCATTACTCATCCTGACAGCAGATGTCAGGTACCCGCGGCAGCATCACCGGCCATGAAGCTCACCGCGAAGTTCGAGATCACCGGCTGGGACCAGACGGCCTACGACGAGCCCGCCGAGGGCCCGGCGCTGACCCAGGCCACGCTCAGCAAGGCCTACACCGGCGCGCTCGAGGGCATCGGCGAGGTCCGCATGCTCGCCTGCCAAACCGGCGAGACCGGCGCCGGGTACATGGCCCAGGAACGCGTCACCGGATCCCTCGACGGCACAACCGGCACGTTCGTGCTGCAACACGGCGCATGCGGCGGCCCGGACGGCACCGAGCAGTACGGCTTCGTCGTGCCGGGCACCGCGACCGGGGAACTGGCCGGCCTGACCGGCACGTGCCGGGTGCGGCACGGGGAGATCAGCCTGGACTATCGCCTGGGCTGAGCGCTGGTTGCAGGATCGTCAAGGTGCCGTTGTCGGCGTCCAACTCCGCCTGCACGCCCAACGGCACCGTCAACTGCGCCCGGCAATGCCCGAACCCCAGCTCCCACACCGTCGGCATGCCCAGCGACCCGATCAGGTCGTGCAGGATCGCCTCCACCACCGCCGGATCCCCGCAGTCGGTCCACGACCCCAGCGCGATCCCGTTCACGCCGGTGAACCAGCCCGAACGCAGCAACGCCGTCAGGATCCGGTCCAGCCGGTAGGTGTCCTCGGTGATGTCCTCCATCACCACGATCGCGTCCTGCGGCGGCGGCCCCGACCCCAGCAGGCTCGCGTTGCCGCCCACCACCATGCCGCGCGCGACCCCGTGCACCATCGTCGCGGTCTGCGGCCCGGTCAGCACCTGCACCTTCTCCGGCTCGAACAACGTCTGCCGGAAATGCTCCCGCGCGGCCGCGTCGGTCACGAACGCATCGGTGGCCAGCATCGGCGCGAACAGTGTCGCGACGTTCAAATGCTGCAGGAACGCCTCGTGCAGCACGGTGATGTCGCTCGATCCGACGAACAGCTTCGGGCCGGCCGCGGCCATCGCGTCCCAGTCCAGCAAGTCGACCATCCGCAACGTGCCGTAGCCGCCGCGGACACAGAACACCGCGTCCACCGCCGGGTCACACCACGCGCGCTGCAGATCCGCCGCCCGATCCGCGTCCGCGCCCGCCAGGTACGGCAGCTTCGGGTGCCTGTCCAGCACGTGCTTGCCGACCTCGACGCGCAGTCCCCACGCCTCCAGGTACTTGATCCCCGCGGACAGCAGCTTCGGCGGCACCGGACCGGACGGGGCCACCAGCGCCACCCGGCTGCCGGGCCGCAACCGGGCCGGATGGATCTTCACGACTGCAGTTCCAGCACCGGCACGCCCGCCGGCGTGAACCCGAACACCTGACCGTAGAACGACAACTGCGCCTCCAGCACGGTCCGTTGGTTCTCCGCCTTGCGGAACCCGTGCTGCTCGCCGGCGAAGGTCAGGTACGCGTACGGGATGCCCTTGCCCGCCAACAATGCCACGAACCGGTCCGCCTGCTCCGGCGGGCAGATCTTGTCCTCCAGGCCCTGCATCACCAGCACCGGCCCGGCCAGCCGGTGCACGTTGTTGATCGGCGAGCGCTCGGCGTACCGGTCGCGCTCGGCAGGCCAGGCACCGACCAGGCCTTCGACGTAACGCGACTCGAAGTCGTGCACCTCGCCGCCCTCGTGCGTCCAGCCTGCCAGATCCAGCACCGGGTACAGGATCGTCGCGCATGCGTACACGCTCGTGCTGGTGATCGACGCCGCCGAGGTCCAGCCGCCCGCGCTGCCGCCCATGATCGCCAGCCGCGCCGGGTCGGCCACGCCCTCCTGCGCCAGCGCGAGCGCCACCGCGGCGCAGTCGTCCACATCGACCACACCCCACTGCTCGCGCAGCGATTCGCGAAACGCCCGCCCGTAGCCGGTCGACCCGCCGTAGTTCACCGCGACCACACCGATACCGCGGCTGGTCAGATACGCGAAGTCCACATTGAGCGACGGCGTGTACTTCGCCGTCGGCCCGCCGTGCACGAACACCACATACGGCGGTTTCTCGCCCTCGGGTGCGGCGAAGTCCGGATTGGACGGTGGATACACGTACGCAGGCACCGTGCCGACCACTCGCTGCTGCGGCTCGGGCAGCCACTGCGGATCGAACGGCGGCTCCTGCGGCGTGTACGCGCGCATCTCACCGCGCGACAAGTCCAGACTCACCACCGCCATCGGCAGTGACGCGCTGCCGGCCGCGGCGTAGAGCACCCCGTCGGCGGCGATGAGATCCGGGCGCCACGCGGTGAGGTCGGTGTCCACATCGGTCACGGTGCCGCTGCGCTCGTCCAGGATCGCCAGGTGCGTGCCGGATCGCAGCACCGCGAACCGGCCGGACCCCAACGGGGTGAACCAGCGGCAGCCCATCCGCCACAGCGGGCCGCCCAGTTCCAGCTCGCACGGCGCCAGATTGCGTGTGGTGCCGTCGATGCCGATGCGGTACAGGTTCCACCAGCCGTCCGGGTCGGTCAGCACCAGCAGCGCCGCGCTGTCCTCCCACTCGACCTGGCACACCGCCTCGGTCGGGCCGCCCGCGAGCACCCGGTGCGCGCCGAACGTCCCGTCGGCCATCACCGGCGCCACGCACAAGCAGGCCGCGTCCCACGGCATCGCCGGGTGATCCCAGCCGAACCACGCCGCGTGCCGGCCGTCCGGACTGATTTTCGGCCCGGACATGAACTGGTGGCTCGCGCCCAGCACCCGCACCTGCCCCTCGGCCAACGCGACCAGCTCACGGCGGATGTCGGTGGGTCGCTCACCGGTGACGGTCTCGCGCACACACCACACCTGACCGTCCGGCCCAGCCACCAGGTCGCCGAACACCCACCCGTGTTCCCGCGGCGGCACCGGGGTGATCGGCTCGGGCTCACCGCCGTCCCACGACACCTGATACACGCGTTGATCCGCCCAGTTGGTGAACACCACCCGGTCGTGCAGCACCACCCACGAGCGGCTGCCGTACTCGTGCAGGCGGTTACGCACACTCCACCGCGCGTCCAGCACCTCGCGCGCGTCACCGTCCGCGGGCTGACGCATCAGCGCGACCCGGCCGCCCTCGCCGGGTCTGGTCTCGGTCCACCACACGTCCGCGCCGTACAGGTCCACCCAGTCCGGGCCCGCGGCCGCCGCCTGCTCGGCGGTGATCGGTGAGGCCCAGGTCCCGTAGGAAGCGATCTTCACCACAAGCAGCGACCCTACTGGCCGCACCTGCCACGGACACCGACCGTGAGCCGGATTCCCCCGTGCCGCCTAATACCCGCCACAGTCGGTATCCGGACACCCCGGGACACACAAGACGCACCGCCCCAGAGCACCCGCCGCGACCGTCACGCCGACACACAACCGTCACGGGCCGGGCTGCTGGTGACCGGCCGCGTGCCCTAGGGTCGAAGGTGCCATGGCTCGTGTCATACATGTCTTCCGTCAGCCCGACCGGTTCATCGCCGGGACCGTCGGGCAACCAGGTGACCGCACGTTCTTCCTGCAGGCGTCCCAAGACGCCCGCACGATCAGCGTCGCACTGGAGAAACAGCAGGTCGCGGTGCTCGCCGAACGGATCGGGTCACTGCTTGACGAAGTCGGCCGCCGGTTCGGCGCCGAGGTCCCGCCGGACACCCCCGATGATCTTCTGGACTCCGAACCGCTGGCCGTGCCGGTGGAGGAGGAGTTCCGGGTCGGCACGATGGGGCTGGGCTGGGACGCCGAGACCCGCGCGGTGGTGATCGAACTGCTCGCGGTCAGCGAGGCCGAAGTGGACGAAGCGGTCGTGCTGGACGACACCGAGGAAGGCCCGGACGCGGTGCGCGTGTTCCTGTCCCCGGCCTCGGCCAAGGCGTTCGCCGACCGCGCCGACCGGGTGGTGCGCGCCGGGCGCAAACCGTGCCCGCTGTGCGGTGAGCCCCTGGACGCCGACGGTCATGTCTGCCCGCGCCAGAACGGCTACCGCAGAAACGAAGAAGGCTGAGCGTGCACCCGGGTGACGCCGCAGCGCTCGAGCTGGTCACCCACGGCCAGATCGACGTGGAAGGACGGCTGGTCGACGCCTCCAACGCCACCCTCTACGGGGCGATCAGCCACAACGGGGTGGCCGCGCACTGCGTGTACAAGCCGATCAACGGCGAGCGCGCGCTGTGGGACTTCCCCGACGGCACCCTGGCCGGGCGGGAAGTGGCGTCCTATCTGGTGTCCGAGGCGACCGGGCTCGGCCTGGTCCCGCCGACCGTGCTGCGCGCGGGACCGTTCGGCCGCGGCATGGTCCAGTTGTGGATCGACACCAAGGAAGGCGACGACCTGGTCGACGTCCTGCCGCCCGACGAGGTCCCCGACGGGTGGCGCACGGTGCTGCGCGCGCACGACCGCTACGGCGACCCCGCGGTGCTCACGCACGCCGATCACGCCAGCGTGAAACTGCTCGCCGCGTTGGATGTCGTGCTCAACAACGCCGACCGCAAAGGCGGGCACGTGCTGCACGGCACCGACGGCAACGTCTACGGCGTCGATCACGGCATCTGCCTGCATTCGGACCCGAAACTGCGGACCGTGCTGTGGGGGTTTCTCGGCGAACCGCTGCCGGAGGAGGCGATCGCGGGCCTGGCCCGGATGCGTCAGCAATTGGACGCCGAGCTGGGGCAGGCGCTGCGGCCGCACCTGACCCGCCGCGAGATCCACGCCCTGCGGGAGCGGACCGACGCGTTGCTGCGTGCACCGGTCTACCCGGAACCCAACCCGGACGGCCGCCCGATCCCATGGCCCGCCTTCTGACCGTGTCCTGATTGGCGTCGGTATAAAGACCCTCAAGATCGGGGCGGCGGCCCGGTTATCGTGGACGGTCTTGCATCGAGGCAAGTGCCGGGAGGACGCGATGGGTCGCCGCCGTGCCACGTTCGTTGCCGCAACACTGCTCGCCACGCTGAGCACCCTCACCACAGCCGAGGCCGATCCCGGGCGACATCGCCAGTTACGCCTGGAAGTCCTGTCCGGGCCCGCGCAGTACGTCAGCGGGGGAGCCGCACGCCTCCGCGTGGTGATCCCCCGCGCAGAACCGTTGACAGCGACCGTCACGGTCAACGGGACCGATGTCAGCTCCGCGTTCACCCGCGACGACCACGCCGAGCACGCGCTGGAAGGCGTGCTGCGCGACCTGCCGCTGGGCGAAAGCCGCGTGCAGGCAAGGGTTTCCGGGCGACGGGCCGAGCTCACCCTGGTCAACCACCCGATCAGCGGCCCGATGTTCGCCGGCCCGCACCAGCCGGACTTCTTCTGCTCGACTCCGGCGCACCTGGCCGGATTCGACCTCGCACCACCGTTCCTGGACAGCGACTGCTCACTGGCCACCCAGACCAGCTACTACTACCTCGCCGCCGGCGGCGACTGGAAACCCTACGACCGGACCGCGCCCCGCCCGCCGGACATGACCCGCACCGCCACCGGCGTGGACTTCGTCATCCGCTGGGAACGCGGCACGATCAACAGGTTCATCTACACCATCGCCGTGCTGGACCCCGCGGGCACCGGCACCTCGGCGTGGAACCGCAAACTGATCTACCACTTCGGCGGCGGCGTGGCCATCGGCCACTACCAGGGCTCCAACAACCGCGGCGAATCCCGCTACGTCCACGGCCTGAGCCAGGGGTATGCGATCGCGTGGTCGACCGGGACGAAAACCAACACGCACTACAACCTCGTGCTGGGCGGCGAGACCGCGCTAATGGTCAAATCCCGCTTCGTCACCGAGTACGGCGACCCGCTGTACACCGTCGGGCTCGGCGGTTCCGGCGGCGGCATCCAGCAGTACGTCTACGCCCAGAACCACCCCGGGCTGCTGGACGGCGCGATCCCGCAGTACTCCTACCCGGACATGGTCACCCAGACCATCCACGTCGGCGACTGCGAACTGCTGGAACGCTGGATGGACGGCCAGGTCCGCGCAGACCCATCGTCGAAGTGGGCGGCGTGGTCCAACCGGTCGCTGCTGGAAGGGCTGGCCGCGTCCGACACCGTGACCAACCAGTACCAGCCGCTCACCCCCTGGCTGCGCGCACCCGGCTCGTCGGAGTGCGTCAACGGCTGGCGCGGGCTGTCCCCGCTGGCGCTCAACCCGAAGTTCGGTACCGCGCCGGGTATCACGCCCGAACAACAGGCCGCGGTGGAATGGACACATTGGAACGACGCGGTCAACGTCTACGGCCGTGACCCGCGCACCGGCTACGCCCGCTCCACATGGGACAACGTCGGCGTGCAGTACGGGCTGAAAGCGTTGCGCGACAAAACCATCAGCCCAGAGGAGTTCCTGGCGCTCAACGCGGCGGTCGGCGGGTGGAAACCGCCGCAGGACAACGTCCAGGAAGGCTGCCCGTTCATCGCCACCGCCTGCCCGGCGGACATCGACGTGTGGAGCGCGCGCAACCAGAGCACACCCGGCCCCGACGGTGTCGCCCCACGCACCGAAGGATCGGTGGAGGCGATGCGCGCGGCCTACCGCTCCGGGCTGGTGTTCGACGGCCGTATCGACATCCCGGTCATCGACTGGCGCCACTACCTGGACGCCGAGCTGGACATGCACAACGCGCGCCAGTCCTTCGCCACCCGCCAGCGCATCCTGGACCGCCGGCACCGCGCGGACAACCAGATCGTGTGGTTCACCGACGCCCGCCCGGCCCGCGCGTTCGACCAGACCCCCATGGCCCTGTCGGTGATGGACACCTGGCTGACCACCCTGCACGCCCGGCCCTGGCTCGGTGTGACGGGCGCGAAACCCGCCGAGGCCGCCGACAGCTGCTTCGCCACCGATGGCACCTTGCAGCACCGCGGCGGCGACGCGTGGCGCGGTATCCTCGACTCCGCGCCCCCGGGGCCGTGCACCCAGCGGTTCCCGCTGCACGGCACCTCCCGCACCGTGGCGGGCGGCCCGTTCGACGAGCAGCACTACAAGTGCGCGCTGCAACCCGTCGAGTGGGCGATCGCGCGCGGCGTGTACGGCTCCTGGCGGCCCTCACCGGCCGAACGGGCCCGGCTCACGCAGATCTTCCCGACCGGGGTCTGCGACTACACCCGCCCGGATGTCGGGCGGCCCCGTTAGAAGTCGTACACCGGTCCGCACGAGCGGTTGACAGCATGCGAGGTCATCCGCCGGTGCGCGCTGGACCCGTCAGAGAGCCGTACTTGCCGCAGGTCGCTCACCGTGCCGTGGGCGGCGACGGTGAAGCATGGTCCGCGGTAGCCGGAGTTGTAGTACAGCGCGACGCGGAATCCGTTGCCGCGGTTGTCCACGGACGTGACCGGATGCGTCGCCGAGGTGAGCGGGATCTGTGTGCCGTCGTAGGTGAGCGCACCCCAGCTGGGCACGCTGCGGACGCTGGTGTGCGTCAAGCCGGTGAAATTCGGCTGCGACCAGAGACAGACGCTGCCCTGCTGGCACGGCGACTCGACCGTGGTGGCGGCCGCGGTGCCGCCGATCACGGTGAGTGCCGCGACCATGCTCGCGGCACTCACCGTGATGACAGCGACGACAGAAGCGACGACAGATCTGAGTGTCATGGTTCCACCCTCGAGGAGGGGTGTGCCGGCGGAAGAGATACCGCCGGCACACCGGCGAGTCAGAAGTTGTAGACGGTTCCGCAGGTGCGGTTGAAGTGGTGCGAGTTCATGCGCTCGTTGGCGTTGGTGCCGTCGGTCAGGCGAACCCGGCGGAAGTCGCTCGCGCTGCCGAAGTTCGCGACGGTGAAGCACGGCCCGCGATATCCGGAGTTGTAGTACACGGCGATCCTCGAGTCGGAATCCCAGTTGTCCAGCGCACTGACGTTCGTCGCCACGCCGTCACCGCGCCACATCCGCACAGTCGTGCCGTCATAGTTGACCGCACCCCAGTTCGACTGGCTGTAGAAATTGTTGAACCGGTATCCGCCGAAGCCCGGGTTCGACCACAGGCACGCGTTGTTCAACGTGCACGGCGCCGCGGCCGCGGTGGTGGCGGTGGTGGCCAGTCCGACGGTGGCCAGACCGGCGACCGCGGCCGCCGCGAGTAGAGCAGCCTTGATTCTCATGGCATTTCCCTTTCAGCTACAGAACACCCCTGCCGATTCGTCAAGAGGGGCCGCTTTTATTTCGAGATCGGCGCCGTCACGATTCGCGACGCGTTCTCGAGCATGGTTCGCAGTTTCGCCGCGGTCGCGTCGAATTCGGCGGATCGCCTGGCGATGGCCTGGCGTTGGTAGGCGGTCTCCACGGCCAGCCAGACCGGCACGAGGTTGGACGTGGCCCGGCAGTCCAGGTCCGTCGTCGCGGTGGCGATCTCCCCGGGAGCGGGCTGCGGAGTGGTCCATCGGGCGTCGTCGTTGGCCGCCCAGACGTCCGTGTAGTGGTAGCCCGACGCGGCCATGCACGCACGCCATGCCGCCATCGCCGCGCTGACCCGGCTGTCGGCCTGGGCGCGCTGGAAGATCTGCTGATCCAGATCGGCGAATTCCGCGCCGGACAACCCGGCGGGCGCGCCCTGAGCGAGCTGGCGGCGCGCTTCGCCCACACAGCCGCCCTCCGGGACGGGGCGGCCTCCCACCACCGACGCGCCCTTGCCGGCGTACACGGCGACGGCGTCCAACGACGGGGATGTGTCGTCCGGGGCGCGCGGCGGTTCGGGCGGCGGGTGATACCCGCGTTGCGCGACCTCGGCCCGGTCGATGATGCCGTACCGGTTCGCGTCGGCCACCACAGTCGTCTCTGTGGGTTCGGTGCGCGGCAGCGGCCAGTCCAGCCCGAACCGTTGCACGCAGGCTCGCGCCATCAAGGTGGTCGCCCGTTCCACGATGTCCAGCTGTGCCGAGGACAACTCGTAGTCGCGAAACGGCAGCACGATGTCGGCTCCCGAGGACACCGGGCGGATCTCACCGACGGGCGGCAGGGTGTCCGCGACACCATCGGGTTGGGCGGCGCACGCCGCGCTCAACCCGGCTGCCGCCGTCAGCACGAGCAGCACTGTGCGCCACGCTCTGGTCATTCTCATCCACCCCTCGGCCCGTCACGTTGGCTGCCACCGTCGCCGGGTGGCCTGGAACTGGCCTGGTACGGACCTGGATCGAAAGACGACTGCAAGCCCAGGCGAGTAGGACCTGCACGACATGGCCGGCCGAGGGGAGGCGGTGGCAGATGCGATTCCGGGCGCTGGGATCACTGGAGGTCTTCGACGGCACGGCGTGGCAGCCGGTGAACTCGGCGAAATGCCGGTCCGTCCTGGCCATCCTGCTGATCGACGCCAGGCAGGTGGTGTCGGTCGACCGCATCACCGACGAGGTGTGGAACGGCGACCCGCCGGCGTCGGCGAGCAACCTCGTCCACGGGTATGTCCGCCGGTTGCGAGGCCTGCTCGACGACCGAGACGCCACGGTGCTGGTCACCCGCGCCCCCGGCTACGTGCTGGCCGTCGGTGAGGACGACATCGACGCCACGCGCTTCACCGCGCTGATCCGTCGCGGCGACACAGCCCAGATCGCCGAAGCACTCGAGTTGTGGCGCGGGGAGGCGTTCGCCGACGTGCCGGAGACACCGCTGGTGCGCGACGCCGCCGCGCGGCTGGACGAGCAGCGGCTGCTGGCCATCGAGGCCACGCTCGCGGCCGACCTGTCCCGTGGCCGGCACGCCGAGGTGATCATGCAGGTGCGGGCGTTGACCCAGCGATACCCGTTGCGGGAACGGCTGTGGCGGCAGCTGATCATCGCCCTGCGTGACAGCGGCCGCCGCGCCGAGGCCCTGGCCGCCTACGGCGAGATCCGTGCCCTGCTGGCCGACGAGCTGGGGGTCGATCCCGACGCGTCCCTGCAGCGCCTGCACCGTGACCTGCTGGCCAGCGAGCCGCCCCCGCCACGCCAGGCCCCGGCACCGCCTGTGCTGATCGGCCGTGACGAGCAACTGGCCACCGCGATCGGGTGGATGGCCACGCCCACCCCCTGCGTGGCGATCACCGGCCAGGGCGGGATCGGCAAAACCGCGTTCGCCGCACGGCTGGCGCACGAGACCAGCGGCCTGTTTCCCGACGGCCAGTTCCACGCCACGCTGGGCCGTGGCCGCACGATGCACGCCGCGCTGACCCGGTTGCTGGCGCGGCTGGGGATCACCGACGCCCCACGCGACCTGCCCGACCTGGCGGAGCTGGCGGGCGAGCTGCTCGGCGGCACGCGGATGCTGATCGTGCTCGAGGACGTGCCCGACGAGGCCGGGCTGCGGGCCCTGCTGCCCCTGGCGGCCGGCAACGGCCTGATCGTGACCAGCCGCAGGCGGCTGGCCGGGCTGGACACGCTGCGGGTGATGCCCCTGGACGTGCTGCCCGCCGACGCGGGCACGGCGTTGCTGCGGGCCGCGGCGGGCAGCACCCCGATCGACCCGCGCTCCGCGGCGAAGATCGTCACGCTGTGCGCGGGCCTTCCGCTGGCCATCAAACTCGCCGGGGCACGGCTGGCCGCACGACCGCACTTCACGCCCGCCGACCTCGTGCGGTGCCTGACCGACCGGCACTGCCGGCTGGACTGGCTGCAGCTGGGCGACCAGGGAGTACGGGCCGCGGTGCTGGACAGCTACGCCGTGCTGCGGCCCGTGCAGCAACAGCTGCTGCGCGGCCTGTGCGCCGCCGACCAGCCCGAATTCCCTGGCTGGGTGGCGGCCGCCGTGCTGGACCAACCTGCCGTCCAGGCCGACCGCGTGCTGGACGACCTGATTGAAGCGCACCTGGTCGAGCCCGCGGGCCGGGGACTGACCGGGCCGCGCTACCGCATCCACGACCTGGTCCACCTCGCGGTGCGCGACGAGCTGTGCGACACCGACGCACACACGCGGGTGACCAGCGGATGGCACGCGCTGGCCGCGGCCGCCGACGACCAGCTGGCGCACTGGTGCGGCCTGGACCCCGAACCACCGCCCGCGTGGCGCCCGGACCCGCAGGTGCTCGCCGCCGCGGCTGCGCACCCGATGCGATGGTTCGACGAGGAACGCGCCACGCTGATCCACGCCGCCCGCCAGGCCCGGCCCGCGTGGCCGCTGGCCCAGCGCATGTCCACCTACTTCGAGCTGCGCGGCCACTACCAGGACTGGGGCGAGGTCCTGCAGGCCGGGCTGCGTGACGCCGACGCGACCGGGGACCGGCAAGGGCAGGCGACCATGCTCGGGCTGCTGATGCACGCGGTGGCCGAAGGCGAAGACCACCGCGACAGCCTCCGCTACGCCGCCCTGACCATCGCGGCCTACCAAGCACTGGGCACGCCACCGGTCCACCAGGACCCGGCACCATCGCGATCCAGCCCGGCGCTGGAGAAGGCACGCCACGACCGGGACGCCTTCGCCGTCGGGTTCGAGGCCGCCCGCCTGGCGGTCCGCCTGCGCGCGTGCGGCGAGCACGCCGACTACCTCGCCCTGTTCGACGAGGCGATGGACGCTTTCCGGGCCAGTCAGGCACCTCTGCTGGAACTGTGGGCGCTCAAACACATCGGCCTGACCTACCTGCGGCAGCGCCGGATCGACGAGGCCATGTCGTGCCTGCGGCGCGCCGAGACCCTGGTGCGTGACCTGGGTGAGGAGTCGATGGCCCGGCACGCCGGCGGTGACCTCGCCGGGGTCGCGGTCGTGCACGACCGCGACGACCTGGCCGAACGGCTGGCCGCCGAAACACTGGACACCGCCAGGCACACCGGCAACCGGTGGCGCGCCGGCCGTGCACTGGTGACCTTGGGCGAGGTGTACGCGCGGCGCGGCGAGCACCGCCGTGCCGCCGAGACCTACCGCGAGGCACTCGCGCTGTGGCGCGCCCTGAATCTGCCCAGCCGCATCCGGCAAGTTGAGACCGCTCTGGCCCGGCTGACCCGATAGCGTGCCCGGCGTGCGCTCCCAGGACTACGGCGACATCCTCGCCGGCAAACCCAAACGCCAGGTCCCCCAACTGCCCGCGGAGCCAGGCCTGGTGGTCGAAGATCCGGCCAGCGGGTTCTGCGGCGCGGTGGTCAAGATCGAACAGGGCGCCGTGGTGCTGGAAGACCGGCACGGCCGCCACCGCGTGTTCCCGATGCGCCCCGCCGGGTTCCTCCTCGACGGCAAGCCCGTCACCCTGGTCAAACCCGCGGCGACAACAACGGCGACAACAACAGCCGCGCCGAAGAAACCCGTGATGTCGGCGTCCGGGTCGGTGAAAGTCGAGGGCCTCAAGGCCCGCACCGCGCGCGCCAGCCGGATCTGGGTGGAAGGCATCCACGACGCCGAGCTGGTCGAACGCGTCTGGGGACACGACCTGCGCGTGGAGGGCATCGTCGTGCAGCCGCTGCACGGTATTGACGAGCTGTCCGCGCGGGTCGCGGAGTTCGCGCCGGGCCTGCAGCGGCGGCTCGGCGTCCTGGTCGACCACCTCGTCGCGGGCAGCAAGGAGTCACGGATCGTCGAGGCGGTCACCGACCCGAACGTGATGATCACCGGCCACCCGTACGTCGACATCTGGCAGGCGGTCAAACCGTCCGCGCTGGGGATCGAGGCCTGGCCGGTGATCCCGCGCGGCGTGCCGTGGAAGGAAGGCGTCTGCGCCCAGCTGGGGTGGGGCGAGCCTGCCGAGGGCTGGCGGCACGTGCTCAACCACGTGAAAGGCTTCCGTGACCTGGAGACCCCGCTGATCGGCTCGGTCGAGCGGCTCATCGACTTCGTAGGTAACTTCGGGTGACAACACCATCGAAATGACCCCGTTCTCTGCCAGGATGTGACCATGGCGGCCTGGCTGGTGTGGTTGATCGCAGGTTTCATCCTGATCTCGGCCGAGGTGCTCTCCGGAGACCTGTGGCTGTTGATGATCGGACTCGGCGCACTCGGCGGTGCCGCCGCGTCCGCACTCGGCGGCAACCTCGTGGTCAGCGCCGTCGTGTTCGCCATCGCCACGATCGCGCTCGTCGGCGGCCTGCGCCCGATGCTGAAACGCAAGATGCTCGCGGGCGGCGACCACAAGACCAACACCCAGGCGCTGATCGGCGTGCGCGCGCTGACCGTCACGAAAGTCGACGGCCACCAAGGCCAGGTCAAGATCGGCGGAGAGATCTGGTCCGCCCGCGCGCACAACCCCGACGACACGATCCCCGAACCGGGCACACCGGTCGTCGTGGTGGAGATCTCCGGCGCCACCGCCATCGTCGCGCCCGAACCGTGACCCTAAAACGCGCTCAAGAATCCGGCGCGATCGCACGGCAGCGAGTAGAACGAACCTCAAGTAGCGCGCGGAAGGTGGAGGTACTGTTTTGGACGCCGTCGCGATCGTGATCGTCGCGGTCATCGTGATCTTCGTGCTGACCATTGTGGTCAAATCGATCCTGGTCATCCCGCAGGCGCAGTCCGCGGTGATCGAACGACTCGGTAAGTTCACCAAGGTCGCCGAGCCGGGGCTGAACTTCCTCGCCCCGTTCGTCGACCGGGTCCGCGCCCGTATCGACCTGCGCGAGCAAGTCGTGTCCTTCCCGCCGCAACCGGTGATCACCCAGGACAACCTGACGGTGTCGATCGACACGGTGGTGTACTTCCAGGTCACCGACTCGCGCGCGGCGGTCTACGAGATCTCCAACTACATCGTCGGTGTGGAGCAGCTGGCCACCACGACCCTGCGTAACCTCGTCGGCGGGATGAGCCTGGAAGACACCCTGACCTCCCGCGACGAGATCAACAACCAGCTGCGCGGCGTGCTGGACGAAGCCACCGGCCGGTGGGGCATCCGGGTGGCGCGCGTGGAGCTCAAGGCGATCGACCCGCCACCGTCCATCCAGGACTCGATGGAAAAGCAGATGCGCGCCGACCGGGAGAAGCGCGCCATGATCCTGACCGCCGAAGGACAGCGGGAAGCCGCGATCAAGACCGCCGAAGGCCAGAAACAGTCCCAGATCCTCTCCGCGGAAGGCGCCAAGCAGGCCGCGATCCTCGCCGCGGAGGCCGAGCGCCAGTCACGCATCCTGCGCGCCCAGGGTGAACGAGCCGCGCGTTACCTGCAGGCGCAAGGCCAGGCCAAGGCGATCGAGAAGGTCTTCACCGCGATCAAGGCGGGCAAACCCACCCCGGAAGTGCTGGCCTACCAGTACCTGCAGACCCTGCCGCAGATGGCGCAGGGCGATGCGAACAAGGTGTGGCTGGTGCCCAGCGACTACGGCAAAGCCCTCGAAGGCTTCGCCAAGATGCTCGGCGCACCCGGCGACGACGGCGTGTTCCGCTACGAGCCGCCGAAGGAAGACATCCCGCTGTCCAAGCCCGAACAGGACGACGAGGAGATCAAGGACTGGTTCGACACCGCGCCCGACCCGCACGTCGCCGAAGCCGTGCGCGCCGCGGAAGCCGTCGCCCGCAAGGAAGTTCCCAGCCCGCTGCAGGTACGCCCGACCCCGGCCGGCCGCCAGCCGCTCGAGCCGCAGATGCCGCCCGGCCCGGGCGTGGACCTGGCCGACTCACCGGAACTGTCAGACGACCCGCGCAACCCGTGACCGGTGATCGGCCACATGCACCCTTGTCGCGCAACGGGTTGAGCAGAACCTGCGACGCCCGTTGCGCGAAGTGTCCACATACACCACCTCGCACCCGTCGTTGTCGCAGCGGCCCAACCGGGCCGGATCCAGACACAGCACATGCGCGAGACCCGCGGCGGTGAACGCCTTCACCCGCGTGACGATGTCGTCGTGCTCGTGCGCGTAATGGATGTGCGGGTCCCGCCCGTCATGCCGGGAGATGTACGGCCTGCTCGCTGAGTCCGCCAGCAGGCCGTTCACCGTGTCCACCAGCCGGTCCAGATCCGGCTCGCCGAACACGGGGGAGAGGCGGTCGGCCCACGCCAGGATCTGCGCCGCCGACTCGCGCGTGATCGCCTCG
This sequence comes from Rhodococcus rhodnii, assembly GCA_000720375.1. GTDB lineage: Bacteria > Actinomycetota > Actinomycetes > Mycobacteriales > Pseudonocardiaceae > Kibdelosporangium. Next base: position 313,993 of record JOAA01000013.1, read on the forward strand.
GCGCTGCGGTGGTATTTCGGCACGATCTGCCCGATCAACTCGACCGTGTCGGCGCCCCGGTCGAGGTTGACCAGCGCCGCGGCCAACTCCGACGCCGCCCCACCGTAAGGGTTGAAATGCATTAACTCATTACACCAGGCTGGGGGCGTGACCACCACCTGCCCCAGCTGCGCCTGGCCCATCGCTGAACTGTCCACATCGGCACACCGCACCTCCGAAGGTGTCGTCGACTACCGGCAATGCGTCTGCGGCACGTGGTTAGTCCTCGTCAACGGCCGCACAGTGAGCAGCGTCGCGACATGCGCACGGACAACGGACCGCTGAAAGAAAATCCGGGAGGCGGTGTCGGATCGGGACGGTGGCGTTCGTAGCAGGGACGAGGCCGCCCACAAGGGGGCGCCACGGCACAAGGAACCCCGATCATGAAGCTCACGACCATGACTCAAGTCACCCTCGACGGAGTGATGCAGGGAAACGGCTCCGCATCCGACGACCGCAGGAACAGATTCCAGCGCGGCGGATGGGCCCTGGGCAAAGGCGACGACGAGACCAGGACGTTCATCACCCAGACCTACCAGCGCGCAGAGGCGTTCCTGTTCGGACGGCACACCTACGAGCAGTTCGCCGCCTCCTGGGGATCCCTCGACCAGATGCGCGCACACCCCATCGGCGTGGCCCTGAACAACGCCCCCAAATACGTCGCCTCGACCACGCTCACCACACCCCGCTGGCGGGACACCACCGTGCTGCGCGGCGACCTCGCGGCCGCCATCAGCGAGCTGAAAGCCAAGCCCGGCAACGAACTGCAGGTGCACGGCAGCGGCGCCCTGACCCGGTGGCTGCTGGCCAACGACCTGATCGACGAGATGACCCTGATCGTCATCCCGGTGATCCTCGGCCAAGGCGCCAGGCTGTTCCCGCAGACCGGCCCGGATCTCGCGCTCGACCTCATCGACTCGCGAGTCGACTCCAAGGGCGTGACCATCCAGGTCTACCGGCCGGCCGGGCGCCCGCGATACGCGACGGCCTGAAGCCCCCTTGACACCCACAGGAGATGATCTTCAGATGCGGTACTTGGTTTCCGTCATCGACGACAAGAGCAATCCCGGCAGCACGGACCGGCAGCCGGCCATCAGCGCGTTCAACGAACGACTGATCGCCGAGGGCTACTGGGTCTTCGCGGGCGGACTCGCCGACACCGACGCGGCCACCGTCATCGACAACCGCGGCGAGCAGGCGGTGCTGACCGACGGGCCGTTCGTGGAGTCGAAGGAGTACCTCGCCGGCGTCTGGATCTGGGAGGCCCCCGATCTGGACGTGGCGCTCAAGCTCGCCACCGAGGCATCGAAGATCTGCGATCGCAAGATCGAGGTGCGGCCGTTCCTGTGAACGACGTCCAGGAAGCGATCACCCGCGCCCACCACAACGAGTGGGCACGGGTGGTGGCCGCCCTGACCCGGCGCTTCGGTGACCTCGACATCGCCGAAGAGGCAGCGGCCGAGGCATTCACCACCGCCGTCGAGCGATGGCCGGCCGACGGCGTACCGCCCAACCCCGGCGCCTGGCTGACCACCACCGCCAACCGCAAGGCCATCGACCGCATCCGGCGCGAGAACAAACGCGACGACAAGCACAAGGAGGCTCAACTGCTGCACGACACCAGCCCACCCGAGCCTCCCGGCGCCATCGACGACGACCGGCTCCGGCTGATCTTCACCTGCTGCCACCCGGCACTGGCAATGCCAGCCCGCCTGGCGCTGACACTGCGCATGGTCGGCGGCCTGACCGTGCCCGAAATCGCCCGCGCCTTCCTGGTGGCCGAGAGTGCCATGGGGCAGCGGATCACCCGCGCGAAAGCCAAGATCAAAGCAGCGCGCATCCCGTACCGCGTACCGTCCACTGAGGATCTCCCGGCCCGCGTCTCCGGCGTGCTGGCTGTGCTGTTCCTCGTGTTCAACGAGGGCTACCTGGCCAGCGGCCCCGACACCGATCCGGTACGGCACGACCTGACCGCCGAGGCGATCCGGCTCACCCGCCTGATCCGCGCCCTCCTGCCGGACGACGGCGAAGTGGCCGGGCTGCTGGCGCTGATGCTGCTCACCGAAGCCCGCCACCCCGCCCGCATCTCAGCCAACGGCGAACTGGTCGCCCTCGACGAACAGGACCGCCGCACCTGGGACACCGACCTGATCGCCGAAGGCCACCGGCTGGTACGCGAACGCCTCGCCGCGGCCGCCGCCGGAGTGGCTCCGGGCCGCTACCAGATCCTCGCCGCGATCAACGCCGTGCACACCTCCGCCCGCGACATCCACAACACCGACTGGTCACAGATCCTCGCCCTCTACGACCAACTCGTCCGCCTCGACCCCTCACCGATCATCGCCCTCAACCGCGCCATCGCGGTCGCCGAACTCGACGGCCCGGAAGTGGCACTGGCCATCGTCGACCGCCTCGCCGAGGCATTGGCCGGCTACCACCCCTACCACGCCACCCGCGCCGACCTGCTGCGCAGGCTGGGCCGCGGCCAGGAATCACGCGCGGCCTACGACACAGCCATCGACCTGGCCGGCAACACCGCCGAGACCGCCTCCCTCACCCGCCGCCGCGACCAACTGCGCCAGCGGGAAATGGGGGAGAACTAAGCCCTAGACGTTGTCGAACGGCGCCGCGTACCGGAACGTCCCCTGGATCTTGTCCTCGTACGCGGCCAGCTTGCGCACCTGGAAATGCTGCAACCAATCCGGATCCGGCGGCAGCACATGCGTCATCGCACCCAGCTCGAACCCGAACCGCTCATAGAACCGCGGATCACCCAGCAACCCCACCAACGGCTCACCCAACGCATCCGCCGCACCCAACACCGTGTGCATCAACGCGGCACCCAAACCACGGCCCTGGAAACGCGGGAGCACACCGATCGGCCCCAACGCCACCACCGGCCAATCGTCCACATGCGCCCGCGTCACCACCACATGCCCCGCCACCTCGACCCCGAAGCGCACCACGAACGACAACTCCGGCATCCACGCGTCACTGGCCCGCAACTCATCCAGCAGCGACGCCTCCAACTCCCGCCCGAACGCCTCGACCTGCACCGCACGCGCACCGGCCACATCACCCGGCTGCTCGCGACACACCCACATCGCCGCTCAGCCCCGCGCCTCGTCGATCGACCCGTACAACCGCAACGTCTCGGTCAACCCCGTCAGCTGAAACACCCGCGCCGTGTTCGCGTTGGTCACGATCCGCACCGCACACCCCAGCTCATCCGCCTGCTGATGCGCCCGCACCAACACCGACAACCCCGCCGAGCTCAGAAACGTCACGCCACTCAAATCCACCACCAGCACCCGCCCAGCCGACGGCATCGCCTGCTCCACACTGACCTGCAACTGCGGCGCCGTCACCGTGTCGATCTCACCCCGCACCGACAACACCGGACCCGACGGACCCTGCTCGACACCGATCGACAACGACTGGAACTCGGCGGAAGACATGCGCGACATCATCGCATCACGCCACCAGAACCACCTTGCCCACCGTGCCGCGCGTCTCCAACGCCCGATGCGCCGCCGCGGCCTGCGCCAGCGGGAACGCCTGCGTCAACGGCACCAGCTCCTTCGCCGCCAACGCAGCCAACGCCGCGCTCTCCAACTCACGCAACCCACCCGGCCGACGCAAGATCCGCGGCCCGATCGCCGCCGTCGCGGTCAAACTCCGCGCCCACAGATCCCCAGCCGACAACTCCAACTGCTCACCCGAGGAATACCCGAACATCACCACACGCCCACCCACACCCAGCAAATCGAACGCCGCACGCCCCGCCGCACCACCCACACTGTCGAAATACACCGTCAACTCACGATCACCCAACGCCTGACGCACCCGCTCCGGCCAGCCATCCACCCGATAGTCCAACACCACATCCGCACCCAACCCCCGCACCACCTCCACCTTCGCCGGCCCACCCGCCAACGCCACCACGAACGCACCCACATTCCTGGCCGCCTGCACCAACAACGCACCCATACCGCCCGCCGCCGCAGGCACCAACACCACATCATCCGCCCGGAGACTCGCCGCCTCCAGCACCGCCATCGTGGTCCGGCCAGTGCCGATCATCGCCACCGCCTTGTCGAACTCCACCCCATCCGCGAGCTCATGCAGCGACGCCACATTCGCCACCGCCAACTCCGCATACCCGCCACTGGCCTGCCCCAGATGCGCCACCACCCGCTTACCCAGCCACGCCTGATCCACCTGCGCGCCCACCGCGTCCACCACACCCGCCACCTCACGCCCCGGCGTCATCGGCAACTCCGGCAACGCAAACGGCCCACCACCCACACCACCGCGGATCGACGTGTCCACCAGGTGCACACCCGCCGCCGCCACCCGCACACGCACCTGACCCCGGTCCGGGACCGGGGCAGGCACCTCCTCCAACCGCAACACTTCAGCCGGGCCGAACTCGTACTGCCGAATCGCACGTGATGTCATACGGCCCAGCCTGCAACCTCAACCCCGGTTGAGGTCAACTCGCGTAAGGAGCCTTCGCGGCCTTCGCCGCCGTCAGCAACGCACCCTTGTTGCGCGGCCAGAACAAACTGTCCACACAGGAGTACTGCGGGAAGAACCCGCCACAGTTCCCGCTACTGGAACCCAACTCGAACGTGTAACTCGCGATCCCCAGATTGCCGTACGTGAAATCGTCCGTCGTCCCGGTCGTGTCACCCTCAGCCCGCACCGTGTACGAGTTGAACGCCGCCATCTTGCGGCCCAACGCGTCCAACCCGGCCTTGTTCGGATTCGCGTTCCACGTCCACCCCCACGGCGGCATGATCAAGTTGCCGTAACTGTGCACCGTGATCATCACACCCTTGGTCGTCACCGGCGCCACATCGGTGTCCCCAGGACCACGCTGATCCGGGAACAACTGCTTGAACCACGTCTCCAACGCCTTGGTCTCCGGCTCCGAGCCCGCCGACGTGCCCTGATACGTCTCACCACACCTGCTGGTGCCCGCACCGCCCCACTTGAACGTCGAATTCCGGTTCAGATCCACCCCACCGGTCGGCGACGCGCACCCCGTCGGGTTATTGGCGTTCTTACGCTGCATCCGCGGCGAATTCCCACCCGAGGCGACAATGTCCACCCCATCAGGATTCGCCACCGGCACCACCCACATCTCCGTGGTGTCCATAATGGACGTCACCTCGGCATCCGACCCATACCCCTTGGTCAGATAATCGATCCACCGCCACGCCAACTCACTCGTCGCCAACTCCCGCGCATGCAACTGCGCGATCATCGCGAACCGCGGCTTCGCCGAATTCGGGCTCAGCGCACAATCCCCAGCCTGCTTCTTGGTGATACACACCGCCCGGATGTCGTGCCCACCCCGGCCCTGCGTCTTCAACCAGCTGTCACCGATGTCGTACACCTGCGTCAACGCCGGAAACGCCGCCGCCGCATCCGTCAGCCGCTTCGCGTTCTCCGCCGCCGTGCGATACCCGCCATAAAACGTCTGCACACCCACATCCGCGACGCGGGGGAGCACCTCCTTGTACACCGTGTCGTGCTTGACCGGCCGGAAACCCAACCCAGCCAACCGATCCGCGACCCGCTGATCCCCAACGACCTGCAGAGCACCGCCATCACCGTGCTCCACATCGAACCCAGCCGCCTTCAACACCCGCTCACTGGCATCAGGCACCTGCCAGTAAAACGGCGTCGGATCAACACTCTGAGCAGCCGACGGAGCATTCGACGGCGTATTGACCAAGACCAACGGCACCGCCAACGCGGCCGCCACCACACCGATCCGGACCTTCATCGACACACCTCCACAACGGGCCGACGGTCAATGCAGGGGACAAACGGACCGCCGCGCCGAACGCGAGTATGAGGTGACATGCATGTGATTAGAACCTACGAACGGTGGTCACATGTAAACGGAAAGTATCGCCTGAAAGGATGATCATGTGCGCCCCCTGATCATCCTCACCCTGCTCCTGCTCACCGCATGCACCACACCCGACCCCACCCCAACACCGCCACCGAGCACCACCACACCACCCCAACCCACCGGCCTCGTCGTCCGGCCCGGCACCGTCGACGCCGCCATGGGCCTACGCGTCCTGGACATCCAACTCACCAACCACGGACCCGCCACCACCCAGATCAACGGCTACCCCGACATCCGCATCCTCGACAAAGACCGCACACCCATCGACGCCACCATCGGCCACGGACCCAACGGCGTCACCGCCAGCCTGCAACAGTTCGACCAACCACCCCAAACCATCACCCTCCAACCCGGCCAAACCGCCCACGCCGGACTGCTCTGGCGCAACCTCGTCACCGAAACCGACCGCAAAGCCACCCACGGCGTCTACCTCGACATCACCCCAACCCCCGCAACCGCCACCCAAACCATCGAACCCGACGGCGGCATCGACCTCGGCAACACCACCACACTCGGCCTCAGCCCCTGGACGATCACGCCCTAAGCAGAATCACTGGCGCACCCAACTCGCCACTCGGCACGCTGAGGAGCATGAGCAGGGGATTCCGCGGCGAAGTCGCCGACTACTACCAGCGCTACCGACCCGGCTACCCACCCGAAGTCCTCGACACCCTCATCGACGTCTTCACCCTGACAAACAACGACACCGCCATCGACCTCGGCTGCGGCACCGGACAACTCACCATCCCCCTGGCAGAACGCGTCGGCAGCACCATCGGCATGGACATCGAACCCGACATGCTCGCCCACGCCCGCACCGCAGCAGGGGAGCGCCCCATCACCTGGCTACTCGCCGGCGACACCCACATCCCGCACCTGGTGCCGCTGCTGGGCGAGCGTTCCGTCGGCGTGATCACCATCGGCCAAGCCCTGCACTGGATGGACCACAACACCCTCTTCCACAACGCACGCCCACTCCTGCGCGACACAGGGGGAGTAGCCGTGATCACCAACGGAACCCCGCTCTGGCTCCAGGACACCACCTGGTCCCGCGCGCTGCGTACGTGCGTGGAAGACCTGCTCGGCCACCCCGTCACCGCCACCTGCGGCACCGACACCGCCAGCCAACAGCGCTACGCCGACAGCCTCACGACCGCCGGCTACGCCGTGTACACCGAAACAGTCAGCTACACGAGGCAACTGGACATCGACCACATCCTCGGCGGCATCTACTCAGCACTCTCACCCGAACAGCTGCCCGCCGACCGCGACGCCTTCGCTACCAAAGTCCAGCACACCCTCGAACCACACCAGCCCTACACCGAACACGTCACCGTCACACTGTTGCTTGGCGTCGCCTAGCCCCAGCGCATTGCACCTGCGCGATTACGTCAGTGCACTGCGATGTCCGCGCATCCAGACCCAAGGCCCCGACAGTCCACACTGAACACTCCACCATCACATTGCCGCGCCGCGCCGCTTAATCGACCTACCGACCCCAAGACCACCGCCTCCTGACAGCACCCTTTGCAGGATCGCGCACACCGCGAGCGCAAGGCCGCCAAAGAACCCGCCAATGACTAGCAGCCCCAAGCCGGGCGCCGCGCCCGCCGAAGCCGCCGCGGGCACACCCTCCATTACCCGTACCGCGCCACCAACTCCGACCCCAACCGCACCAGCTCCGCCTTCACCGCATCCGACTCCTCAACCTCCACCAACGCACCCCACCCAGCCAACACCTGAGCGATCATGATCGGCATCGACGCGGCAAGACGCAGCCGCACCTGGCCATCACCCAACTCCTCCAACACCTCACAATGCCGCCCGAACTGATCCCGCAACACGAACACATGCCTCGCCTGAGCCAGCACCACCGCCGACACCAACCCGCGCCGGCGCTCAACCTGCTCGACCACCTCATCCCACGCCGCAGGCAAATCGAAATCATCCGGACGATCAGCAGGGGAGTCCGTCACCTCCACATCGGCCATCCGATCCACCCGAAAGGTCCGCCGCCCCTTGTCCGTACCCGCGATCAAATACCAAACCTCGTCCTTGTCCACCAACCCAAGCGGATCCACCACCCGCACCGTCCGCTTGTACGTGAACCGCACCCGCAGCCGACGCACCACCGCCGACTGCAACACCTCAACCGGATCCTGCCGAACCTTCTGCCGCTCACCCCACCGGCTCGAATCGATCACCACCGCACTCGCCGCGGCCTCCGCATCAGCCCGGAACGTATCCGGCAACGCCCGCACCAACTTCCGCAACGCCGCCTTCGCCTCCGGCGCAATCGCCGCAGCAGGCCCCACCAGAAGAAACAACGCCTGCGCCTCAGCCGCCGACAGTCCACTCAGGTCCGTACGCGCACCACCGACCAACTGCCACCCACCGCCACGACCAGCCTGCGGATACACCGGAATCCCAGCAGCCGACAACGCCTCAAGATCCCGGCGCGCGGTCGCCACCGAGATCTCCAACTCCTCGGCCAGCTCAGCCGCGGTCACCCGACCCCGCGACTGCATCAACAACAACGTGGCAACAAGCCGATCAGCACGCATAGGGGAGAGTCTCCCAAACAAAGTGCTCAGTTGATGAGCACTTTACCCGGCAGTCTCGTAGCCAACCGGAAAAGGAGAACCCCAATGCTACGAGGACTCGCCACCGTCAGCTTCTTCGCCGACTCACTCGCCGACGCCCGCACCTGGTACACCGAACTGCTGGGCATCGAGCCGTACTACCAGTTCCCACACGACGGCCCACCCGCCTACATCGAATACCGAATCGGGGACTACGAGCACGAACTCGGCTTCATCGACCGCAAATACGCACCCCACAAGGCAACCGAACCCGCAGGCTCGGTGACCTTCTGGCACGTCGACGACATCGAAGACGCCCTGCGCCGCCTGGTAGACCACGGCGCGACCGTGCACGACCCGATCACCCCGCGCGAAGCGGGATTCGTGACGGCATCGGTCATCGACCCGTTCGGCAACATCCTCGGCATCATGTACAACCCGCACTACGTGGACATCAGGGGAGCGCACACCGCCCAGTCGGGCGACTGAATCGAAGCCGGCCGCGTGCCATGCTGAGCCGGTGATCAACAGGATCGAAGCGATGCAGGCCGGGGTCGGCATCCTCACCGTCGCCCACGGCGCCATCCGTGGCTCCGAGAAAACCGACATCAAAGCGGCGCTGTCGCTTCTCCGGCACGGCGTGCTGGACCTTCAGATCGACATCAGCGCCGTCCCGCCGGAACAGAACGAAGCAGTCCGCCAGGTGGCACAGGAAGTCGCCGAAGAGTTGAGCAAGCGGGCGCAGTTGATGGTCAACGGATGCGTCAAGGCGTTCGTGGACGTCGCGATGGCGTACGAGCGGGACTGCCCAGACGCGGACATCCCAGCGATCCTGCAGAAGGCATCACTGGATCTGGCCTCCGACCGGTTCAGCACTGACTAAGGTTCCGGCTCCGGGGAGGACCCGCCATCCGCTACTTGACATAATGTAGATTATCGAACTTAGCGGAGATCGAATATAGGGCGTCGAGAGAGGCTGGCAGGCGGCGTTTTTCGGCCTGTGGAGCGACCCGTGGCGACTGAAACGCTCTGTCGTTGGCGCCTGGCGAACATTCCAAGGGCATCAGTCGGTTATCAGCGACCCTGAACGCTGACGCGTCCCGGGACAACTCGATCCACGAGCCAAACCCGGTTTATCTGTCTCGGCGATGTCATCCGCAGGCCGCTGAACGCATCCCGTTGACCGCCAACGGCCGCAACTCTGGCCCGTCGCGGAACAAACTCGGCTCAGCTTGATCCGTGCGGACAACCATCACTCGACCTGGAACCGACTCATTGGCCCGGCCGGCCAGTCACAGGCCATCGGCGGCACCCTGGCCCCCGAAGGTCGCTCCGCAACCCATCCTTTTAATCGTCACCGTGACGTAAGTCCGCCGGGTCTCCGGACGTATCGGAGCGGAGTTCTGTCCGGTTTGATGCATAATGACTGTTATGCATGAATTCAACGGGTGTGGAAATGCGAATTGTCGGTGGGTACCGGTACCAAGATCATGTGCTGCTGCTCCACGCCCAGGACGCGTTCTTCCTCGCCCGCAAACCCCGTAAGGACTCCCCGCACACCACTGCCGCCTACCGCCGCGATCTGCACGGCATCACTTCCCTACTCGCCGACACCGCCGGCAAATCCATAGCTGAGCTAACCATTCAGGATCTGACTGTGCCGGCGCTGCGGGCCGCGTTCGGCGAGTTCGCCGACGGACACGCCAAAACGTCCGTGGCCCGCGCCTGGTCGACGTGGAATCAGTTCCTCAACTTCTGTGTGGCCGACGGGTTGCTGGAGGGAAATCCGATGGGCGCGGTCGTCCGGCCGAAGGCGCCACCGCCCTCCCCCAAGCCGCTGCGTGGTGAGGACACCCCGGAGAAACTTCTCGTCGCGGCGGCGTCTGGGGCGCGCAAGGTTCGTGATCCGTGGCCGGAACGGGACGTCCTGGTGATCGCGCTTGGCCTCGTCGCGGGTCTGAGATCGGCGGAAGTCCGTGCGCTGCAACGGTCTTCGGTGGTCGGCAGGCCCGGTGAGCAGCGTCTTCACGTGCACGGCAAGGGAAGCAGGGAACGGTCCATTCCGATCGAGCCGTCGATGGAACGCGTGATCGATGCCTACCTGGCGTCGTGTGCGGTGCGGTTTCCGCATCAGCGGTTCGGCCCGAATTCGGCTTTGTTGCTGGATTATCGGGGCAAGCCGATCGGCCGTGGCGCGTTGGACTACCTGGTGAAGACGAGTTATCGGTGGGCGGGGATTCGTGATCAGGTCCCGACGGGTGCGAACCTGCATGCGTTGCGGCACACGTTCGCGACGCGGTTGGCTGAGGATGGCGCGAACGCGGCGGAGATCATGGCGTTGTTGGGGCACGCGAACTTGAACACGAGCCAGAACTACATTGAGGCGACTGGGAAGGAACGCCGGGCGGCGGCTGCGGGCAACCGGACCTATCGGGCGTTGTCGGGGTTGGAGCCGGGGACGATAAGCCCGGATTCGTAGCCTGCGATGACGAGGTGGACGCGGTCGCGGGCGTGGAGTTTCGTCAGGATGCGGCTGACGTGTGTCTTGACTGTGAGCGGGCTGAGTACGAGGGTTTCGGCGATTTCGTGGTTGGTGAGGCCTTTGGCGACGAGGGTGAGGACTTCGCGTTCCCGCTCGGTCAGCCCGTTCATTCGTTTCGTCACGGGTGTGTGGTCGGGGGCGCGGAGGAACCGGGCGATCAGCGTGGCGGTCGGTCCGGGTGAGAGCAGCTGCTCCCCTGCGGCGACGGTGCGGATCGCGTCGAGGAGGTCGGCGGGGCGGATGTCTTTGACGACGAATCCGCTTGCGCCGGCTCGTAGTGCGGCGGCGACGTTTTCGTCGGTGTCGTAGGTGGTCAGTACGAGGACGCGGGTGTCGGGGTGATTGTCGGTGATGTGGCGGGTGGCTTGGATGCCGTCGAGGTCGGGCATGCGCAGGTCCATCAGGACGACGTCGGGGTTGACGGCGGCGGTTGTGTCGATGGCTTGGCGTCCGGTGGAGGCTTCGCCGACGCATTCGATGTCCGGTGCGGAGTCGATGAGCATGGCGAACGCGCCGCGGACGAGTGCTTGGTCGTCGGCGAGCAGGACGCGGATGGTCATGTCTCCCCTGTCGGCAGTTCGGCGGTGACGGTGTAGCCGTTGTGGGTGTGGATGGTGAGGTGGCCGCCGATGCTGCGGGCGCGTTCGGTCATGCCGATGATGCCGTGGCCTTGGCCGGAGTTGGTGGTGGTGCCGTTGTCGGTGATGGTCAGGGTGAGCATGTCGGCGCCGTAGTTGAGGTGGACGGTGGCGGTGGTGGCGTTGGAGTGTTTGACGATGTTGGTGAGGCTTTCCTGGGCGATCCGGTACGCGGCGACTTCGACGTGTGGTGGCAGTGGGCGTGCGGTTCCGGTGTGTTCGAAGGTGATGTCGATGCCGGCGGCGCGGACGAGGTTGCCGAGGTCGGTGATGTTGGGCAGGACGGGGATGGGGTCGCGTAGGACTTCGACGGTGGAGCGGAGTTCGGTGCGGGCTTTGTCGCAGGCGTCGGTGATGGCGTCGAGGGTGTGGGCGACGGTGGTGCGGTCGAGTGGCTGGGTGGTTTCGGTGATGAGGTGTGCGGCGACGCTGGCTTGGACGCGGATGGTGGTGATGGTGTGGGCGAGCAGGTCGTGCAGGTCGCGGGCGATGCGGAGGCGTTCTTCGGTGACTTGTTGCCGGGTTTCCTTGGCGTGGTGGGTGTTGCGTTGTCGGGTGTGTTCGCCGAGGGCGATGGCGGCGGTGAGCCAGCCGATGGTGCCGAGGGCGTCGACGCCGAGTCCTTGGTCGTCGATAGCCCGTACGAGCAGGACGAGCACGCAGGTCGTTGCGGCTGCGGTGGCGGACCAGATGCGGTTGCCGGTGGAGACGACGGTGTAGAGGGCGACGAGCGCGGGAGGCATGAGTGCGTCGTGTGGGTAGTCGAGGGTGTTGTAGGCCGTGGACAGGACGATGTGGACGGCGAGGACGGGGATTGGCCAGCGTCGGCGGGCGATGATCGGGAGTGTCGCGGCGATGGCGAGTGCGATGCCTTGTGGGTCGAGTGGTCGTTGTTCGGGTGCGAGGTGGCCCCAGACGAGCACGAGTGCGGTGAGTCCGAGGCCGAGCAGGATGTCCTTGCTACGCATAGGTCTTGCGGGTGGTGGCGCGCAGGAGCATCGCGAGGGTGACCAGTGCGAGGATGGTCATGAGGGCGATGCGTAGCCAGTGGGTGTCCATGATCCGCTCGTAGGGAATGCTGAAGGTGTTGTCCGTACCGCGAACATAGCCGCCGTTGCCGATTTGGTGTTGCCACTTCGCCCACATGGTGAACGAGGTGATGAACACGGAGGCGTGGATGGCGGCGGCGGTGCCGACGGTCCACCACGGCACCCGCGAGTGCCGTAGGACGAGCATGGCGAGTGTGCATGCGGCGGATGCGATGGCGAGCGGCATGATGACGGTGTCGACGACGGACGCCCAGCTGTCGTGCACGCCGGTCATGTCTTGTGGGGATATGTGTTGCCAGGATTGGTAGTGCGCGTGGGTGAGCAGGATCTGGCCGACGTTGGCGGCGGCGAGCGCTGTGGCGAGGGCTAGGACGACGGTTGCCCAACGGTCTTTGACGGTGGTCATAGCGTCCACTGTGGCCGTTGGAGGCAATGATTTCGTCCGGCCACGGATGGCAGTTACGAGTACATCCCTGGGAGTACCAAAATCGGGATTTCCGCAGGTCAACCCAGTCGAGTGATCCTCGAACCCGGTTGCGGTGGAAGCGTTTTCAGCCGTCCCGGAGGCGGTAGTGTGGGCCGCATGACAGCTCCCGCCAAGAAGGTCCGAATAACTCAACTCAAGGAGGACGTGGAGGCTCTCTATGAAATAGCCGACGGCACCAGAAAGATGGTGGCCGAGGTCAGCGAGACGCAGCGAGGACATGGTCGCCGTCTGGATGACGTGCAGACCACGCTGAACATGACCTTCACCAAGGTGAAGAGCCTCGACTGTCGGATGGACAAGGTCGACAAAAGGCTGCACGTCATGGATGGCCGGTTCGATCGAATCGAGACCAGGCTCGATGGCATTGACAGTCGGTTTACCAGTGTTGAGAAAGTTCTCCGCGAACACTCTGGCAAGCTCAATGACCTTGATGAAAAGTTCGATGGGCTCGACACAAAGGTCGACCGGCTGGACACAAAGGTGGATGGGCTGGATGCCAAGGTCGATGGGCTGGATGCCAAGTTCGAAGCGAAGTTCGATGGGCTGAGCTCCGAGGTTGCCGGACTCAACACCGAAGTGGCAGGAATCAACACCGAAGTGGCAGGACTCAAGACCAAGGTCATAGGGCTCGATACCAAGATGGACCAGGTTTTGGCTCTGCTGACCGCGAAATCCGACTAGTTCTCTCCCCTACTCCGTGCTCAACCACCGCACGCTGTGCGCTTCGGTTGGGTCGGGGGCTTCCCATTTGTTCACCAGGCGGTCGATGACCGCGGCGGGTACGGGTTCTGGGCGCGCGGCGTTGCGTGATGTGATCACCGCCAGTGGTGCCTCTAGTGCGACCACTTCCACTCGTGCTTTGTAGGCCGCGGTGAGTCCGATGGACTGTTGCCTGATCTGCCTGGACACGTTGGTTCCATTCCACACGAACGATTCTCCGGCGCGTAGGTGTTTACGTGCCTGTTCTTGTGCTGCGCTGATCACCGGGCGTTGGTCGTCGGTGGGTTTGACGCGCAGTTCGGTGCGCAGCGTGTCCAGGCTGATCACCGGTAGCCCCGGGCGGTGAGTGGCGATCCAGGTGTCTTTGCCAACGCCGGGCAGGCCGGACATGACCGTGACGGTCAGGCGGGTGTCGTCGTAGGCGTCGTAGTTCGGGTCGCGGCCGGGCGTGCGGAAGTACATGAATCGCGCGTGGTCCGATGAGAACGCGCGTGGATGGTCCAAGCAGGACATCTCGTCGCAGTATTCGCGGTACAGCGCGATGTTCTCGAGTACCTCTGTGACGTCCGAGCAGATGCGGCCGAGGATGTCGGCGGTGGCGAGCATGGCGAGGTCGGCGTTCGAGGCGAGCAGGCTGGCGCGGAACGCGATCTGTTCGATGTCGGGACGCTCCAATGCCCAGAACGGGATCTGGTGGTGGCGCACCAGCGCGGCAACGTGCTCCCGCCACACCACAGGCGCACCCAGTTCCCAGAGGATGCGGCGGACTAGCAGGTCGCCACGGCGGGAGTGTCCGTGTGCGGTGATGCGTCCGTCGATGTGCTGTGTGCAGTCGGGTTTGGCGACGTCATGCAGCAGTACCGTGGCGAACATCCGCACTTGCGCGGCACGTGGCAATGCCCGCCACTCCGGTAGCGACACGAGGGCTTCGCAGGCCATGCGGGTGTGGGTTTCGACGTCGCCTTCCGCGTGGTGCACGGAATCCTGGGGTACGTCGGTCATCCGGCGGATCCACCAGAACGCGTCGCGGATCGAGGGCCAGTCGACTGTCCATGACGGACCGGATGGGCAGAGTTGCTCAAACACCTCCATACATCACCGCCGGGTTCGCCAGTTGGTTCGGCACGATCGGCCGGTCGGCCCAGTGCGAGCCGGAGTCCAGCACGGCGGTCAGGAACGTCGGCCGGACCCACTTGTACCGCTCGGCCACTACCCCGTTCTCCTCGACCTTGATGTAGAGGCCTTCCATGTCCTCGTTCATGTCGGTCTCGCCGACGACGGTCGCACTCCCCTGGGCCGCGTGAGTCAGCGCGTCGCGCCAGCCCGCGGTGCGGCACGTCGACGGGCCGACGAACGACAGCAACGCGGACAACGACGCGATCGGGCCGGTGTGCAGGACGGGCACCGAGCTGATCGGCAGTCCGGCCAGCAGGTCAGCCCGCCGCGCGGTCGAGAGAAAATCGCCCGAGGCGGTGTCGAGGATGTCGAATTCGCAGAAATAGTGCGGTAGTGCGTCGTAGAACACCGTGTGTTTCGCGTACATCCATTCGCCGTACACGATGTAGCGGGAGCCGATTCGGTCGAACAATGCGTGCTGAATTATTGCCGCCCATGCTTTGAATGGGCCGAATTGGCGTTCTCGCGGGCCTCCGGTGAGGTAGTGGCCGCGGCTTTGCAGGCGCAGTGTGCCGTCCGGGGTGAAACTGATGGCCGCGTTCGCCCCGTCGAGTTTTTCCTCCACGACCAGGTATCGGTTCCGGATCTGGGTGAAGGCGACCGAGTGCATGTCCTCGTCGCCTGGTTGCAGCCGGGACGATTCCAGGTGATGGGTTCGGGGGTACTTGCGTAACACGTCGCCTTTTATAGCCTGAGGCGTGGGAATGTGTCGACGGGTTTTCAGGCTGGGTGGTATTCGCCGGTGAGGATCGCGGACGCCAGTTCCACTCGGGTGCGGTATCCGGTGCGTTGGAATAACCGCGACAGGCGGGCTTCGACGTTCTTTTCCGTGGTGCCCAGCACGGTGGCCAGTTCGCGGTTGGTCAGGCCGTCGGCGACCAGTGAGGCGAGTAGGCGTTCGTTTTCGCTGTTGGTGACGCTGCGGCCGGGCACGGCGATGCCTTGGTCGCGCATGAGGCGGCGCAGTTTGGCGCGTGGTAGCAGGGCGTCCATGTTGCCGTAGAGGTCGTAGGCCTCGCGCATCAGTGCCGGGGTGCCCATGGTGTGCTGCAGCAGGTACATCAGGGTGTCGGCGATTTCGGGGGTTTGGCCGCGGTCGCGGGTGGTGGTGAGGGCTTCGCCGGCGGCGGTGTAGTCGTCGTGCACGATGGCGGTGGCCAGTAGGTGGTTACGGCGGGCGCGGCCGGTGCCGAGGCGTTCGGCGAGTTGTTTGAGTTCGGTGACGGCGTCGCTGGCGTCGGCGTGGGCGCCGGCGGCGAGGTTGTGTACGGCGATGCGTAGCCACAGTTCGTCGGTGCCGATGGCGACGCCGTGTTCTTCGGCGGTGGACAGGGCGTCGTCGAGTAGCAGCCGGGCGCGGGAGTGGTTGCCCAGTGCGTGTTCCAGGTCGGCTTCGGCGAGGGTGAGCAGGTGGGGCAGGCAGGTTTCGGCGATACGGGCCGAGTCGATCATGTCGCGGGCGGCGTTGATGGCGCCGCGGGCGGTGAGGATGGTGGCCATGTCGCGGCACACGGCGGTGTGGCACAGCAGGTGGCCGCGGGTGGCTCCGGTGGCGAAGTTGAGCCGGGCGAGGGTGAGGGCGTCGTCCCAGCGGCCCGCGGCGCTGGCTTGCAGTGCGCGGGTGGCGGCCGTGGTGTGTTCGGGGGCGAGGTTGTGGGTGGCCAGCAGTTCGTTGGCGCGGGTGGCTTCGCCGATCAGCAGCAGTGCGCGGGCCATGGCGTTGAGCAGGCCGGGTTGGTGGCGTTGTTCGGCGAACAGTGGGCAGTGGCTTTCGACGTTGTCGACGAGGTCGAAGTACGTGCTCGGGCGGCCGCGGACCATGGCGGTGCCGAAGGTGATCATGTTGCCGTAGGTGACGGCGGAGTCGTTGCCGTGTGACCAGATGGGCCGGGTGGTCTCCAGCAGGGTTTCCGCTTCGGCCCAGCGGTCGATGAAGCACAGGGCGAAGGCGCGGCCGATGATCTGGTCGGCGTTGTCGCCGAGCAGGGCGTGGTAGCGGTAGTCGGCGATTTCGTGCAGTGCGCGGCGGTCGCCGGTGGCGCCGAGGCCGATGAGTTTGACGATCTGGGTTTCCTGGACCGCTTCGGGGCTCAGGCGGTCGGTGTAGCTGGTGATGACGGTGTCGATGCTGTCGTTGGCGGCGGTGAAGTCGGCGTGGTAGCCGCAGGCGACGGCGTGCAGGAACAGGGCGTTGGCGCGTTGTTGGGGGTCGGTGACGCGTTCGGCGGCGGCTTCGAGCCAGCGCACAGCGAAGTATTCGTCGTCGACGATGGCGGCGGTGCCGTGTTCGAGCAGGGTGGTGCCGGCGCGGTGGGGGTCGATCAGGGTGCCCGCGTTGACCAGTTGTTCGGGCAGGAATCGGGGGTCGTCGCAGGTGGCGGTGCCGTCCCAGAGCGCGGTGACGGCCAGGCGGGCCAGTTCGTGGCGCTCGTAGGGGCCGAGGCACGAGGTCAGGCAGGTGGCCAGCAGTGGGGTGCGGAATCGCCAGGGGCTGGCGTAGAGCAGTTCGTCGGCTTCCAGGCCGGTGAGGATGTGTTCGACGTCGATTTCGGTGCTGCCGGTGGCGGTGGCGATCAGGGCGGGTGCGTGGTCGCCGAGTGGGTGCAGCACGGCGAGGGCTTTCAGCACCGGCCACGCGGTGCTGCCCAGGCGGCGTAACGACTCGAAGCCGGGGTGCCGTGGCGCGGGGGTCGGGGGTTGGGTGATCGGCACGAGGTAGGCGGTGCGGTCGACGATGCGCAGGCTGCCGGCGCGGCGGTAGCCGTCGATGGCCAGCCGGATGATGGCGGGGATGCCGGCGCTGCCCTGCTGCAGGATGTCGGTCATCGTCGGGGTGGGTTTGGCTTGGAGCAGACCGGCGATCATCAGGCTGGTCTCGTGCGGCTGCAACGGGTGCAGGCGGACCAGTTCGACCGACGGCAGCGGCGGGAGCGTCTGAGTGGTCGTGGTGTGGTGGGCGCATACGAACGTCACCGCGGAGGCGGGCTGCCGCGACAGGGCACGCAGTGAGTCGGGGTCGGCCCATTGCAGGTCGTCGAGGATGACCACGAGCGGGTCGGTCTGGTCTTCCAGCACAGTGGCCAGGCGCTGGTGCGCATCAGGGTCGGCGGGAGCGTCGAGCTCGTCGCACAGGCGGGAGACCAGGGCGTGCGGGCGGTCGCGTTCGCTGGGCAGGACTGGAACGGTGATGGTGCGTACGCCTTGGGCCGTGAGGCGGTCGCGGGCGCGGTCGAGCACGCTGGAGCGGCCGATGCCCGCGGGACCGGTGACCACGACCAGGCTGCGGCCGGGTGTGGTGGCGGCGCGGCAGACCTGATCGAGGGCCTCGTCCCGGCCGGCGAGGCGCGGTTTGGTGTCGGTGGAGGTGGCCAGATCCGTCATGCCACACCTCCGGTCAGCCTGCCGTCGACGCTGGCCGCGGCCAGCTCGGCGCGGGTGCGGTAGCCGGTGCGGTCGTAGAGCCGGGCCAGATGGTTGTCCACGGTCGTGGCGCTCAGCTGCAGCAGTGCCGCGATCTGCCGGGTGGTGTGGCCGGTGCGGATCAGCTCGATGATGCGCAGCTCGGTGCTGGTGAAGCCTTCCGGCGGCGGTTCGGGCACGCCGACTCGGCGCATCATCGCGGTGAGCTGGGTGGGCAGCAGGAAACCGCCGCTGGGGTCGGCGGCGAACGTGTTGAGCTCGGCGATCAGCGGGCCGGGCTGGTCGCAGAACTGGGCCAGGATGCGGCAGGCCCACAGCAGGTCGGGCCGGTGTCCGCGGATGCGGGAAAGGTTGGCGCCTTCGGCGGCGGCGACGGCGTCGTGGTTGACCAGGCCACGGCTCAGCAGCATCACCTGGCGGGCGCAGCGCCAGGGTGAGCGGATGTAGAGCTGTTCGATCTCCTCGTGCAGGGCGGCGGCCATCTCCCGGTCCGCGCCGCGGATCGCGATCTGCAGCGCGGTCAGCAGCAGCCGCTCAACACCCACGAGGGTTCCGGCGCGGCGCGCGCGCCGGTAGGTGCGCCAGGCGAGGTGGACCGCGCCGAGTGAGTCTCCGGCGCGGTGCAGCAGTGAGCACTCCACGGCGGCGCGTGCCGCGGCGAAGCGTGGGTCGTGCGAGACGGTGGCCAGCCAGTTGGACGCGGCGGCGTACTCACCGCGGGTCAGGTGGATGGCCGCGGCGTGGATGCGGCTCATCTGGTGGATCGGGCTGTCCGGGGTGCCGGTGAGTTCCAGGCGGCGGGCGGCGGGCAGCGCGTCGGACCACCTGGCGGCGGCGTAGCTGCGGATCACGGTGCGGCCCAACGCAAGCGGGCCGTCGGCGGGTGCCCGGTATCCCGCGCCGAGGACGATTTCGAACACGGCGGTCGGGTCGCCCGTGGCGCCGGCTTCCATGAGGTCTTCGAGGCGTTGGCGGGCGCCGGGGTTGCGGACGGCGCCGACCTCGCGGTCGCATCCGGCGTGGTCGAGCGACAGTGTGCAGTGGATGAGCCGCAGCTCGGCGGAGGTGAGCAGGGCGTCGTCGGGGGTCGGGGTCATGTCCGGGGCCCAGGTGCGGCGCTCACCTGTCCACCACGCGTACAGGTCAAGGGGCCCGCCTGCGCGGGGTTCGTGGGCGACTTTCACCGGGTGGCCAGTGTGGAAGGCCGTGAGCATCGCCGCGGCCTCCAAGTCGTCGCGTACGGCCGGGTCCGCCGTCGGCATGGTCGCCTCGTCGGCGAGCACGCCTGCCAGCAGGTCGTATTGTCCGTTCTGGACCAGCAGTTTCAGCACCGAACGCAGCACGTTGGCGTGTTCATGCCGCTCGCGGGGCAGATCACGCAGGGCGGCGGCGTACCAATGCGCGGCGCGGTGTGGCTGTTGGGTGCGCGCCCGGTCGGCCAGCCGCAGCAGCCGCGCGGTCGGGGTGCTCAGCCCAGAAGCGGTGAGGTGGTCGGCGATGGTGGCCGGGTCACCGTTGCGGCGCATGAGCTGAGTGGCCACGGCGTGGTGCAGGCGCTGAGCCTGGTGCGGGCCGGCGTCCTCGGCCAGCGCGGTCGCCAGCGCCGGGCAGATGCAGCGGAGTTTGCCGGCGGTGTCGACGGTCAGCACGTCGGATTCGACCAGCGCGTCGATGCGTTGGCCGCAGGCGGCGACGGGCTCGCCGAGTGCGCCGGCGAGCAGGGGCAGGTCACCGATGCGCAGCTCGCCCAGGATGGCCACGGCGGTCAGCAGCGGATCGGCGTGCGCGCACAACGGGTGATTGGGCGGCAGGGCGATGTGCAGGTCGCGCAGGCAGAGCGTGTCGGCGACGGTGACCAGACGATGCTGCAGGTGCTCGACCGTGGCCAGGACGGTGCCGGGGTTGCCGAACAGCGGGCCGAGTGCGGTGCGCAGCGCGTCGATGACCGGTTGGTCGAGCGGGCCGACGTCGTGCAGCAGGGCCAGGACGTCGTCGTCGCGCAGTGGTTCGAGATCCAGGGTGTGGTCGGCGGCGCCGGACAGTTCACTGGTGGAGGTGTCCCGGCAGGCGGCGATGACCAGGCAGCCGTTGCGGCGGCAGGCCAGCAGGTCCTGGATCGGCACGGTGTCGGCGTCGTCGATGAGCAGCGCGACCTGCTGTGGCCGCATGCGCGTCAGCTCGGCGGCGGTGATGTGCGTGACGGGATGGCCGTGTTCACGCAGGGCGTGTTCGGCGGCGGTGAGCAGGGCGGTGCGGCCGCTGCCGGGTGCTCCCCTGATCACCATCAGGCGCCCGGTCTGGGCGCGGGCAGCCGCCAGTACGGCAGCGAGTTCGGCATGTCGTCCGTGTAACCGGTGATCGCGCCCCAACGCCCTCGCCCTCGTTTCCCGTGTCGGGTGCAGAGCGTACGGCGAACCATCGCCGCAGGTCGGCGTGTCGCCCGAAACGATTCGGTGATCCCGGCGCCGAGCTGTGCGTGGCGCTCGGGAAGATCCTGCATGTCCAGGCCGTATCCGCGGATGGGCGGTGGCAGGTCTGTGTCATCTGCCATGAGCGGGGCACATAGGGTGGTCTGCGATGGAGACCTCAGCTTCCCGCCCGGTTGTCGCCCGTGTGCCGATGGTGTTCGCCGTGGCTGTGTTCGTTGTCGCCGTGGATCAGGTGACGAAGTACTGGGCGGAATCGGTGCTGCCCGGCCGCGCGCCGATCCCGGTGTTGGGTGAGTTCCTGCAGTTGCGGCTGCTGTACAACCCGGGCGCGGCGTTCTCCATCGGCGCGGGCTCGACGTGGATCTTCACCATCATCACCGCGGTGGCGGTCGTGGTGCTGATCTGGTTCGCGGTCAAACCGGCCCCGCGGGTGCAGTCGGTGGCGTTGTCGTTGCTGCTGGGTGGCGCGGTGACGCACTTGCTGGACCGGTTGTTCCGTGAGCCCGGTTTCGCGCGGGGGCACGTGGTCGACTTCATCGATTACAACGGCTGGTTCGTCGGCAACGTCGCGGACATCGCGTTGTTCTGCGGCGCGGTGCTGTTGCTGATCCCCGCGTTGTTCGGCGGCGATCAGGCCAAGAAGGCCTCGGACTAGAACGGCGGCCGCTCGTCGGTCGCGGTGTACATGGACACCGCGACGTGGGTCATCGTGATTCCGGTGTTCGGGGCGTTGGCCACGGCCCGCCATGCGTCGAGCTGCTCCCGCGATTTCCAGCGCTCGAAGTTGTTGACCCGGGCCGGGTCCACGGGGTCGGCGCTGATGGCCACGTCCAGGCACCCGGGCGCCTGGCGGGCACGGCGCAGCAGATCATGGTGGGCTTCGACGAACGTGTCGCGCTCGGCGGGGTCGACGGTCACGTATCCGGCGATAATCAGCATGCTCCTATGACGCCCCAGACCGCCGAAACTCATCGCAGCTGGCGTTGAACGGCCTGCACGCTGTCGCCGGGATTGGTGTTGAACGCGATCGCCGCCTGCGCCGCATGGCGGTGCGCGAGGTTCACGACCATCTCCAGCAGCTCCACCAAGTTGTCGCTCTTACGGATTCCGCCACCAATGAGCACGACATCCCACGGGCGTTGACCCAACGCCGCCACAAGCGTGGGCTCGGCAGAACCGTCAGCGACCACATGGACCAGGTTCGCCTCGATGCCGAGCCGAGCGAACTCGTTCATCTGCTGGTCGATCATGGCGCGGATGGTGGTGCCGTCGACACCGGGAATCGCATCAGGGTCGTACCCGACCAGAAGCACACTGGGCATGAGATCAAACGTACTGTCGCCGGGCCCGCCGGGTGCGGCAAGCTGGCCGGGTGATCAAGCGCCGGGGAATCACGATCGTGCTGATCGTGCTGTGTCAGAGTTCGCAGGCGCTGGTCACCGGCGGTATCGCACTGTTTCTGCCCTTGATCCGCGATGATCTGTCCCTGACGTTCGCCCAAGGCGGCACCCTGGCGGCCGCGTCCACGTTCACCTACGCGCTGATGCAGGTGCCGGTCGGCGTTCTGGCCGACCGGATCGACACCAAGAAGATGTTCCTGATCGGCCTGCTCGGCGTGAACGTCCTCGCCTGCGGGTTCGCACTCATCGACTCCTACGGCTGGCTCGTGGCCAACCAGGCCGTCTCCGGAGTATTGCGGTCGATGGCGTTCGCGCCCGGCCTGATCCTGATCAGCCGCCAGTTCTCCTCGACCAAGCAGGCCACGGCGATGGGCCTGTACGTGGCGGGCGGGTTTTCCTCCAGCATCGTGCTCAACCTCCTCGGGCCGCTGCTGGTCGGGCCGTTGGGGTGGCAGGGCGTGTTCCTGGTGTGCGCGGGCCTGGGGGTGCTCACGCTGATCGCATACTGGCTGGTCGGCAACGACGGCACCGACACCCAGCCGCGACGCCAGCCGCCCCTCAAAGAACTGCCGAAACTGCTCAAGCACCCGGTCGTCGCGGTGACCTCGGTGATCCAGTTCGTCCGGCTGGCCGCCACCCACGGGGTGATCACGTGGCTGCCCAGCTTCGTCGTGGTGGAGAAGGGCTACTCGATCCAGACCGCCGGGTTGCTGGTCGCGCTCGGTGCCGCGCTCACCGCGCCGTCGAACATCATGGGCGGGTACGTGGCCGACAAGACCGGCAAACCCTTGGCCGTGGTCGGGGTGTCGTTGACGATCGTCGCCGGCTCGCTGGTCGGGCTGGTGCTGGCCGACTCGCTGCCGGTGATCATCGCCGTGGTCGCGGTCAACTCGATCGTCATCCAGCTCTACTTCGGGCCGCTGTTCTCCATCCCGATCCAGTACCTGGGCCGCTCGGTGGCCGGGGCGATCAGCGGGTTCGGCAACTTCTGGGCCAACCTCGGCGGGTTCACCGCGGTCTGGGCGCTGGGCGCGCTCAAGGACGCCACCGGCGGGTTCGACGCCGGTTTCCTGCTGCTGACCGGGTTCTGCGTGATCGGCATCGGCGCGGTGCTGGTGCTCAAGCGCATGCCGGTTCAGGCGCTGGAGAGCACGCCGAGCAAGTGAGCCACGGTGTGCGCGATCGCCTCCCGCGCGGGCGCCAGGTACTTACGCGGGTCGCTGACACGCAGGTCCGCCGCCTGGATGGTCTCGGTGAACGCCACGTTCAACGCCGTCCCGATGTTGATCTTCACCATGCCGTGCCGCACCGCGTCCCGCAGCTGATCGTCCGGCACGCCCGACGAGCCGTGCAGCACCAGCGGAACCGGCACGCACGAGCGAATCCGGGAGATCAGCTCCAGGTCCAGCGACGCGGTCTGGGTGGTCATCGCGTGCGAGCTGCCGACCGCGACAGCCAGCGCGTCGACCCCGGTCTCGGCCACGAACCGCGCCGCGTCCTTCGGATCGGTGCGCACACCGGGCGCGTGCGCGCCGTCCTTGCCGCCGACCTCGCCCAGCTCGGCCTCGACCCACAGGCCCGAGCGGTGCGCCCACCGCGCCGCCTCCCGCGTGGCCGCCACGTTCTGCGCGTACGGCAGCGTCGAGGCATCCACCATGACCGAGGCGAACCCGGCGTCCGCGGCCTGCCGCAGCAGCACCTCGTCCTCGATGTGATCCAGGTGCAGTGCGACCGGCACCGAGGACTCCGCGGCCACCGCCGCCGCGGCCCGTGCGATCGGCAGCAGGTGCCCGCCGTGGAACTTCACGCAGTTCTGGCTCACCTGCAGCACCACCGGCTGACCCACGGTCTCCGCGCCGGTGACGATGCCTTCCGCGTGCTCCAACGTGATCACATTGAACGCGCCGACCCCCGTGCCGCCCCGCACCGCCTGTTCGATGATCGCCGACGTCGGTACCAGCATCAGCCCTCCTCCACGGTCACCAGACCAGCGAAATCCCGGTACGCCGCCGCGTCGTAGCCGCCGGCGGCCGGGCTGAGCACCGCCGCGGCCGACAACGCCACCGCATCCGCCAGCACCTGCGGCCACGGCCGCGCGTGCATGAGGCCCCGCGCCAGCGCGGCGGTGAACGCGTCACCCGCACCCGTGGGGTTACCCGCCAGCGCGCCCGGTGGCCGCGCCCGCCACACCCCGTCCGGCGTGGCCAGCACCGCGCCCTGCGCGCCGAGCGTCGCGGCGACGGGAACACCGAGCGTCAGACAGTCGGCCGGGAGGTCAGGTTTTCGGCCAAGCAGCCTGGCCAGCTCGTCGACATTGGGTTTCACCAGGGCGGGACGGGCCGCGACGCCGTGGCGCAGCGGCTCGCCGTCGGCGTCCAGCACGACCGGCGCCGGCGAGCGTTCGATCAACCGCGCGTACGCCTCCTCCGGCACGCCCGGGGGCAGACTGCCCGACAGCACCACCACCCGCGCCCCGGCCGCGAGCCGGTCGAACCGGTCCAGCAGCGCGTCCCACTCCCCTGGGCTGATCAGTGGGCCCGGCTCGTTGAACAACGTCGCCTCACCGCCCGACACGACCGTCACCGTGCGGCGGCTTTCCGCGGCGATCGGCACGAACCCCGCCAGCCGGGCACCCAGCTCCGGGCCCGCGAACCCGGTCGCGGTCACCGGCTCACCCAGCTGCTCGAGCACCGCCGCGACGTTCACGCCCTTGCCGCCCGGCCGTACCCGCACGTCCTGCACGCGGTGCGTCGCGCCCGGCCGCAGACCGTCTACCCGGTAGGTCACGTCCAGCGCGGCGTTGAGCGTGATGGTCAGGATCACGACACCAGCCCCCACGCGCAGATCGCCGCACCCAGCCGTCCGGCCGAGGAGCCCAGCTGCGCGCGCACCACGCGCGGCGGTACCCGCCAGGTCACGCGCGCGGACAACTCGGCGCGCACCGGCGCCAGCAGCGTCTCGCCCGCGTCGGCCAACCCGCCACCGATCACGATCAGCGCCGGGTCCAGCAGCATCGTGTACGTCGTCAGCGCGAACCCCAACGCGCGCACCGCCTCACCCAGCACCTGCGCGGCGCGCGGATCGTGCTCAGCGCGCGCGACCACATCGGCCGCGCTCAACCCAGGGTCGCCGTAGCGGCGCACGAGCGCCGCGGCCGAAGCGTAGGTCTCCAGGCACCCGCGCTGCCCGCACGCACACGACTCCTCGCCGATCGGGACCGGCGCGTGCCCGATCTCCCCAGCCATACCGTCCGCGCCGCGATACGGCCGCCCACCGGCGAACACCGTGCCGGCGATACCGGTCCCGATCGGCAGGAACAGGAAGTCGTCGATTCCGCGCGCCGCACCGAACTCGTGCTCGGCCACCCCGCCGGCCCGCACGTCGTGCGTCAACGCCACCGGCACCCCCAGCCGGTCGGCGGCGATGTCGCGCAGCGGCAGGTCACGCCACCCAAGATTGCTCGAATACCGCGCGACGCCCCGCGCCTCGTCCACGATCCCGGGCACCGCGAGCCCGACCGCCGCGGGAGATCCCGCGCCGGCCGTCAGGTCCGCGGCGAACGCCAGGATCCCGTCGACGGTGTCCGGTTGGCGACGGGTCGGCCGCTGCTCGACGGCTCTGGCGGTACCGTCGCGATCAACGACCGCGCCCTTCATCAGCGTCCCGCCGACGTCCAGCGCGACGACGCTGTTCACGTCAGGATGACTGAGCGCGTCAGATGCCGCGGCGCGTCCACGTCCAGCCCGCGCCGGTCAGCCAAGCCCACCGCCATCCGCTGTGCCCGCACCAGCTCGGCCAGCGGATCCAGCAACGTCACCTGCACCTGCGCGCCCGTCGCACGCACCTCGTCCAGCAGGCCGTGCGGCGCGTCGCCGAACACCCACACCAGCGAGGCGATGTCAGCGATCGCGATCGGCCCGTGCCGGTACTCCATGCCCGAATACGACTCCGCCCACGCCTGCGCGGCCTCGCGGACCTTCAGCGCCGCCTCGTTGGCCAGCCCGACCGTCCACCCGGCGCCGAGGAACGTGAACTGGCGATACCCGTCGACATCATCCGGCAGCGGCATGCTCAACGCTCGCTCCGCGTGACCGGGCAGCCGCGACACGTCCTCGCCCAGGTGTGCGCGAAGCAGCGTGAGCAATGTCGTGGGAAATCGTGTTTGCACAACCGACTGCTCATCCGCGAACCCCAGCGTGAGCACATCGTCGGCCAGATCCCGCACCGGGGTCGCGCCCACCGCGGTGATCGCGGTCGTCTTGGACACCCGCCCGATCTGCGACAACGCGCGCAGGACCTCGGTGGTGGTGCCCGAGCGGGAAATCGCCACCACCCGGTCGTAGCGGCGCGACAGCGGGAACTCCGAGGCGGTGAACGCGTCGGTTTCGCCCTGGCCCGAGCGTTCCCGCAGCGCCGCGTACGCCTGACCGACGAACCACGACGTGCCGCACCCGATCACCGCCACCCGCTCACCCGGCTCGGGCAACCCGGCCGGTCTGGCCGCGGCCACCTCGATGGCCGTGCGCCAGCACTCGGGCTGGCTGGCGATCTCCTCCGACGCGTGACTCATAGGACCCCAAGCTGACTGGAAGTGAGCAATCCTGCTTCATACTAGGTCAGAGCATGCACTTTCACGCAACACTGGGCGTGGTTGTTGGCGTTGACGCCCGTTTACTGTGACGATCTGCACCGATTCCGCACCAGAAGGGGGCCACGATGGCGTCGCACGAGCGATGGAACGCCTTGCTGGAGATCATCGCTCGCGACGGGCGCCTGGAAGTCGAGACCGCCGCGCAGGAACTGGACGTGTCCACCGCGACCATCCGCCGCGACCTCGACCGCCTGGCCCAGCAGCAGATGGTCACCCGCACCCGCGGCGGCGCGACCGCCAACAACGTCTCCTACGACCTGCCGCTGCGCTACAAAACCGCACGCCACGCCACCGAGAAGGACCGCATCGCCCGCGCCGCCTCCGCGCTCATCCGCCCCGGCGTCGTCGTCGGCCTCAACGGCGGAACCACCACCACCGAAGTCGCCCGCGCCCTGGCCACCCGCGCGGACCTGCTCGCGGCAGGCGGCGAAGCGGCACTCACAGTCGTGACCAACGCACTGAACATCGCCAACGAGCTGACCGTGCGCCAGCACGTCAAGATCGTGGTCACCGGCGGCGTCGTGCGGCCCCAGTCCTACGAGCTCACCGGCCCACTGGGCACGCTGCTGCTCGAACAGCTCACCCTGGACCACCTGTTCCTCGGCGTCGACGCGATCAGCGCCACCGAGGGCGCGACCGCCTACAACGAAGGCGAAGCCAGCATCAACCAGCTGATGGTCGCCCGCGCCCGGCAAGTCGTCGTGGTCGCCGACTCCTCCAAACTCGGCCGGCACGCCTTCGCCCGCATCTGCGAGATCCGCCAGGTCGACGTGCTCATCACCGACTCCGGCGCCGAGCCCGCCGCGGTCGGCGCGTTCACCGACGCCGGCGTCCAGGTGATCCGCGCCTGATGCTGCGTGCCAGGCTGGTCCGCGTGCTGATCGCGATCCTCATCGTGATTGTGCTGCTGCTCGGGCTGATCTGGCTGTTCCAGCGCTCACTGATCTACCTGCCCGACAGCAGCGCCGTCCCGCCCGCCGCCGACGTCCTGCCCGGCGCGGCCGACGTCGAACTGCGCACCAGCGACGGCCTCACCCTCGGCGCCTGGCTCATCCCACCCGCACAACCCGGGCCCTACGCCGTCGTGCTCGTCGCCCCCGGCAACGCCGGAAACCGCGCCAACCGCGCACCCCTGGCCGCCGCGCTCGCCGCACGCGGCATGGCCGTGCTGCTGGTCGACTACCGCGGTTACGGCGGCAACCCGGGCAGCCCCAGCGAGGACGGGCTGCGCCAGGACATCCGCGCGGCGTACCGATTCCTCACCGACGAGCTGCACGTCCCGCCCACGCAACTGGTCTACTACGGCGAAAGCCTCGGCTCGGCCGTCGTCACCGAGCTGGCCACCGAACACCCGCCCGCCGCGCTCGTGCTGCGCTCACCGTTCACCGACCTGGCCGCCGCCGGCAGCGAGCACTACCCGTTCCTGCCCGTACGGCTGCTACTGCGCGACCGATTCCCCGTCGCCGAGACCATCCCGCGCGTCAAGGTCCCGATCACGGTCGTGCTCGGCACCCAGGACAGCGTCATCCCGCCGGAGCAGAGCCGCGAGGTCGCCCGCGCCGGCAACGCCACCCTCGTGGAAATCGCCGGCGCCGACCACAACGACCGCGCCCTGCTCAACGGGCCCCAGTTGATCGACGCCATCCGGCTCTAGAGAGCGGCGAACAGGTCCACGCCGTTGCCGTCCGGATCCAGCACCACCGCGTAGCGCTGACCCCAGAACGCGTCCCACGGCTCCATCTCGCTGTGATACCCCGCGTCGATCAGCTCGGCGTACACCTTGTCCACCCCGGCCGGGCTGTCGGCCTGGAACGCCAGCGACATCCCGTCACTGCCCTTGCGCTGCCACTTCGGATCGAACGAGCGGATCGTCTCCTCGGTGTCCCACAACAGCCGCATCCCGCCCGGCAACGCCACCTCCACGTGCGGCTCGCCATCCGCCGACGCCGGGATGTCCAGCCCCAGCAGCCGGTAGAACGCCAGGGAACGGCCCATGTCCGCGACCACGATCGAGATCGCATTCAATGCAACAGTCATGGACCGAACCCTAGAAGCACCCACCGACACCGGTCTTGAACGAAACGGACCTACTCGACCGTCACGCTCTTGGCCAGGTTGCGCGGCTTGTCGATGTCCCGGCCCAACGCCGAGGCCACGTGGTAGGCCAGCATCTGCAACGGGATCGTCAACAGGATCGGGTCCAGCTCCGGCTCGTTGCGCGGCACCCGCAGCACCGCGTCGGCCAGCCCGTCCGGCAGATCCGCGTTGGTCACCGCGATCACCGGGCCACCCCGCGCCTTGATCTGCTCGATCGTGCCGATGTTCTTGGCCAGCAACTCATCCTGCGGCACCACGACCACACTCGGCATCTCCGCGTCGATCAACGCCAGCGGCCCGTGCTTGAGCTCCGCGGCCTGATAGGCCTCGGCGTGCACGTAGGAGATCTCCTTGAGCTTCTGCGCGCCCTCACGCGCCACCGGCCAGCCCCGCACCCGGCCGATGAAGAACATGTGCTTGGCGTGCGCGTACTTGCGCGCGATCGCCGCGACCTCGTAGTCGGTCTCCAGAATCGAGGCGATCTGGTCCGGCAACTGCTGCAACGCCGACACCAGGCGCGTCCCGTGCGCCGCGGAGAGGTCACGCACCCGGCCCAGCCACAACGCCAGCATCGCGAACGACACCGCCATGTTCGTGTACGCCTTGGTCGAGGCGACCGACACCTCCGGTCCCGCGTGCAGGAACACGCCACTGCCGCACTCGCGCGCCACCGCCGAACCGACCACGTTCACCGCGCCGATCACGTTGCCGCCCTTGCGTTTCAACTCCTGCACGGCGGCCAGCGTGTCGAGGGTCTCGCCGGACTGCGAGATCGCCACGTACAGGGTGTCCGGATCCACCACCGGGTTGCGGTAACGGAACTCCGACGCCGGTTCGGCGTCCGCCGGGATCCGCGCCAGCTCCTCCACCAGGTTCGCGCCGACCTGCCCCGCGTAGTACGCCGTGCCGCAGCCCAGGAACTTCACCCGCCGCACCGCGCGCAGATCCCGTGGGTCCAGCCGCAGACCACCCAGCCGCGCCGTGGCGAACCGGGTGTCCAGGCGGCCCCGCAGCGCCCGGCGCACCGCCTCGGGCTGCTCGGCCATCTCCTTGCGCATGAAGTCCGGGAACTCACCCAGCTGGTAGTCCTCGTCGGCCAGATCCACCGTCTCCGCGCGGCCACTGGTCTCGAAGTCCCCGGCGCGCACGGTCGCGATTTCACCGTCCTCCAGGTACACCACCCGCTGGGTGTGACGCACCAGCGCGGCCACGTCCGAGGCGATGAACATCTCGCCCTCGCCCACACCCAGCACGATCGGGCTGCCGTTGCGCGCCACCACCAGCTCGTTGGGCCGCCGCGCGTCCAGCACCACCAGCCCGTAAGTGCCCTCCACGCCCCGCAGCGCCGCCCGCACCGCCTCCTCGAGCGTCTCGTGCTGCTCGGCGGCCGCCGCGATCAAGTGCGCCAGCGCCTCGGTGTCGGTCTCCGACACCAGCGGCACGCCCTGCGCGGTCAGCTTCGCGCGCAGCTCGTCGGAGTTCTCCACGATCCCGTTGTGCACCACCGCGAACCGGCCCGACGTGTCGGTGTGCGGGTGCGCGTTGACGTCGGTCACCTCACCGTGCGTCGCCCACCGCGTGTGCGCGATCCCGACCACGCCCGGCGCCTTGCCCACCTGCTCCTTGAGCTCACGCACCCGCACCGCGGCCTTGTGCGTCTTGAGCCGGCCACGGTGCACCAACGCCAGGCCCGCCGAGTCATACCCCCGGTACTCCAGCCGCTGCAAACCCTCCAGCAACACCGGAACCGCGTCCCGATGCCCCACATAGCCGACGATGCCGCACATGAATAGCCAGGTCCTTTCAGCCGTACACGATTCGCCGCAACTGACGCTCGGACAACTCCGGGGCCGCGACCCGCCGCTCGGCCAGCTCGGCCGCGATCACCGGCCAGATGCTCGCGTTGCCGTAATGCCGCCGCCGCAGCTCCGCGTGCCTGCGGCGGACGAACTGCTCGGTCGTCTCCCCGTAGTACGCGACCACATCCGCGATCAGCCGCGCCGCGGTCTCCGGAGCCAGCCCGGTCGACGCGACCACGTGCCGCACCAACTCCGTCTGCGCCATGGCGTCCGAGCCTGGCACCACCCACCCCCAAACTCAACTTCTGTGCCCGAAATCGGGCACAGCTGCGAGGTTACTCACGACCGAGTGAACTTCCCGCTGCGTGCTGGATGTGAATCGAGCGGGTGAGGACCATCAAAGAGCATGGACAGCGATGTCAGTAGCCATGTCACCGACGTCAGCAACCTGCTCTACCGCCACCCCGAGCTCTACGAAGTGGTCTACGACGGCGCCAACCACGCCGTCGCCCGGCTCGCCGAGACCATCCTGCACGACCACCTCGGCCGCCAGCCCGACAGCCTGCTCGACATCGGCTGCGGCACCGGCAGAGACCTCGAATACCTCGCCAAGCACATCACCGACGTCGCCGGCGTCGACCACCAGCAGGCCATGATCGACTACGCCCGACGGCGCCGCCCGGAGATCGAGTTCCACGTCGAGGACATGCGCACCCTGCGGCTCGGGCGCACCTTCGAGGCGATCACCTGCTTCGGCTACGCACTGGCCAACGTCCACGCCAACCGCGACATCGACAAGGTCATGGCCACCTACGCCAGCCACAGCCAGCCCGACACCGTGCTCATCCTGGAGGTGATCGACCCGCTGCGCACCGACAAACTCCCGCGCAGCTTCCACATCGACATCCCCGACCTGCGCGCCGACGCCATCGCCGAATACCGCCACCACCCCGCCCAGCAACTGCTGGAACGCCAGCGCACCTGGCGCCGCGCCCAAGGCCTGGTGCACGACCACGTCAACTTCCGGCTGCTGTACCCCAAAGAGCTCGAGTACTACCTGGACAACCACCACTTCGAGATCCTCGGCGCCTACGAGCTGCCCGAGAAACTCAACGCCGCCAGCGCATTCGTCGCCGCCCGCTACCGAGGAGAGCGATCATGACCACCCGGGTCGAACACGACTCCCTCGGCCCGGTCACCCTGCCCGCCGAGGCCTACTACGGCGTGCAGACCGAACGCGCCCGCGGCAACTTCGCCGTCTCCGGCCAGACCCTCGGCGGGCAGACCGCGCTGCTGCACGCCATCGCCCAGGTCAAGAAAGCCGCCGCACTGGCCAACATGGACATCGGCGTGCTGCGCCAACCCGTCGCGCGAGCCATCGGCCAGGCCGCCGACGAGATCGTCGACGGCACCCTCGGTCCCGACCAGTTCCCCGTCGACGTACTGTCCGCCGGCGGCGGCGTGTCGCCGAACATGAACGTCAACGAGGTCATCGCCAACCGCGCCAACGAACTGCTGTCCGGCAAACGCGGCTATGAGTTCGTTCACCCGAACAACCACGTCAACGCCGGGCAGTCCACCTCCGACGCCATGGCCACCGCCGTCAACGTCGCACTGCACCGCGACATCCTGCGACTGCGTGACGCCGTCGAGCACCTCACCGTCGTGCTGGAGGACAAGGTCACCCAGCACCGCGACACCGTGAAGCTGTCCCGCACCTGCCTGCAGGACGCCGTCCCGGTCACCTTCGGCCAGGCCTTCGGTGCCTACCTGGCCGTCGCGCGCCGCGGTGTGCTGCGGCTGACCGCCGCGGCCGAGGCCTGCCTGGACGTGCCCATGGGCGGCACCGTCGTGGGCACCGGGCTGGGCGTCGGCGCCGGGTACGTCGACGCGATCTACCCCCGGCTGCGCGAGACCACCGGGCTGCCGTTACGAAGACACCCCGACTTCTTCGACGCCTTCCAGAACGGCGACGTCTTCCAGTACATCTCCACCATCTTCAAGGCACTGGCCTGCGGCCTGATCAAGATCGCCAAAGACCTGCGGCTGCTGGCCAGCGGCAACCGCGCAGGCCTCGGCGAGATCCGGCTGCCCGCCGTACAGGCCGGGTCCTCCTTCATGCCCGGCAAGGTCAACCCGGTGATGGCCGAGCTGGTCGTCCAAGTCGGCCTGCAGGTCTGCGGCAACGACACCGTCGTCACCATGGCCGTGGAAGGCGCCGAGCTGGACTTCAACGCCTGGACCGCGGTGATCGTGAAAAACCTCTTCGAATCCATCCGGCTGCTGACCGCCACCATGCCGCTGTTCGCCGACAAATGCCTGCGCGGCATGGACATCGACACCGACCACAACCGGCGCACCGCCGAACGCTCCCTCGGACTGTCCACAGTGGTCGGCGGCGTCTACGGCTACGACGCGGGCGCCCGCGCGGCCCACCACGCCCGCGACCACGACACCACCATCAAGGACGCCGTCATCCAGCTGGGCATCGCGCCACCGGCCACCGCCGAGCGGCTGCTCGACCCGGTCGTGCTCACCGACGCCACCCGCAGCGCCACCCTGCTCGACGACATGGTCGCCGACCAGCAAGCCCGCACCGCCGCCCTGGTCCGCGGCCTGTCCCCGGCCGCCCGCGCCGCGATCTACGAAGCCACCAGCGCCGTGGCCCGCGCCGACAACGAGATCAACCACGCCGAACAACACGCACTGGACGTGGTGGCCGAGGCACTGCACCTGGACACCGTCCCCGACGGCCTGCCCGACGCCGCGAAACTCACCATCGGCGAACGCGCACTGACCTACGGCTGCGCCGCCTGGCTGGCCGGCGCCGACTCGGTCACCGACGACGCCGAAGCCACCCTGCTCAACGCGCTGCGCGAAGCGCTGGCCCTCGACCGTGACACCGCCGCGGCCATGCAGGCCAAAGTCGATACGCTGCGCGCTCAGCGCCGCCGCTACCTGCCACGATCCGAGCACCTGCCCTGGTGGGAGGAATTCGGGGATCTTTTGGCCCGCCTCGTGCAACCCGCCGAGCTGCAACGGGCGTGACTAACGCAGTAACGCACAGCACCGACCCCCGGGGGATCGATGACCGATCGGGACACCGCGTTCGCGGACTATTTCGCGGCGCGGTCGGATGCCATGCGCCGCACGGCCTACCTGCTGTGCGGTGACTGGCACCGCGCCGAGGACCTCGTGCAGGTGACGTTCACCAAGCTCTACCTGGCTTGGCGGCGCATCACCCGGCACGACGCGTTGGACGCCTACGCCCGCAAGACCTTGGTGCGGACGTTCCTGTCCGAGCGGCGCCTCGGCTGGTTCCGCAAGGAAAGCGTCTCCGACGAGCCCGCCGACATCCCGATCAACCAGGCGGGCCCGGAAGACCGGATGGTCCTGCAGGAGGCACTCAAGCAGGTACCACCCGGCCAGCGTGCGGTGCTGGTGCTGCGCTACTGGGAGGACATGTCGGTCGACGAGACCGCCGGCACCCTCAACTGTTCCACCGGGACGGTGAAAAGCCAGGCCGCGCGGGGGCTGCAGACGCTGCGCGACCTGCTCACCGACCAGATGACCCCCACCTTTGATCGAAAGAGGATCTCCTAGCGATGAACGAGCAGGAACTGCGCGACGGCCTGCGAGAGATCATGGCGGTCAGCAGCCAACCGCCCCCGATGAACCCCAACACCGCACTGGACGCCGCCAAACGCGCCCACAAACGCCGCCGCGCCAGCTGGGCGGGCGCCGCCGCAGGCACCGCCGTGGTCGCACTGGCCGCGGGCACGGTCTTCGCGCTGGCCCCCAGCGGCGAGTCACTGCCCATCGGCCCCGCCGCGGCACCGCCTGGCCCCGTCACGACCAGCGACCCAGACAGCACCAAACCCTCCTGGCCCAACGGCCAAACCGACCGCACCGCCCGCAACGGCCCCCGCGCCAACACCGCCGAGGGCGTACTGACCGCGCTCAAAGCCGCACTGCCCGACACGGTGAAGGTCAACGAGGACGCCGCCCACTCCGGCTCCGGGGACAAGATCACCGGCTCGCAGGCGTCGTTCGAGGACTACGCCGGCCCGGAGCGAAAAGAAGTCTGGCAGTACCTGGCGACCGCGGCGGTCACCAAGAAAACCGGCCCCAACGACGGCACCGGCCGCGTGATGGTCCTGGTGTACACGCCCGGCAACACCTATCCGGCCAACGTCTGCGAACTCGCGCCGAAGTTCTGGGGCGCGGGCGGCACGTGCCAGACCATGGCCGTACAGGGCAAAACCGTCGGCGTGGTCGCCAAGACCGAGGACCCCGAGCTCGACAGCGTCGTCGGCTACCGCTACGACGACGGCACCGTGGTGTTCGTCGCCCAAGCCAAGGCAGCCGCCAAGAACACGCCCATGACCAGCGCTCCGCTGACCACCGAGCAGCTCGCCACGCTGGTGCTCACCCCCTCGTTCAAAGTGCAGTGATCAGCCCAACCTCGGGAGTGCCCCTCGCTCCCGAGGTTCTCTTAGGCCACGTATCAGGACACGCTCTCGCCGCTCTGCTCAGCAGAGACCGAAAAGGGAGCGCACATGCCCGAGGCGATGAGTCTTGCCGAGTTCACCGCGGCCACCACCCCGCTCACCGCGGCACAGCGGGCGGCGATCATCGACCGGGCACTCGTCCAATTCGGACACACCGACGCGGTACACCGGTTGCGCGCCTTGCGGTCCTGCGTGCGCCACTTGACCGACGAACGCGCCTTCCACCGCGAACTGGCCGCCGTGCACCGCGCGCAGGGCCAGACCTACCTGCTGCCGGAACCCTATGCCAGCCGGTTCGCCTACCTGCCGTTCCGCCTGGAACGCACCGCAACCAGCGAGTACCTGGTCACCAAAGTCGTCGCCGGATACGCCGCCGTGCGTCCCGGCGCGCAAGTCACCCATTGGAACGGCACCCCGATCGGCTGGGCGGTCGCGCTCATCGGCACTCAGGCCTACGACCGGACACCCGCCCGAGGCCTGGACTCACTGACCCTGCGCCCGCTGATGACCTGGCTGCCGCCCGGTGAGGACACCGTCGCCATGACCTACCTCAGCCCCGAGGGCAGCACCCATTCGCTGCGTGTCCCGTGGCGTGTCGGGGAAATCCCCGCACCCGCCACCCCGCGCCAGGACATCGACCTCGACGCGGACGCCCGCCTGCGCGCCCGCAAACTGCTGTTCCGCCCGGACGTTGTCGCCGCGGAAGGCGGCCACACCGCCGCACGGCTGGACAAACCCGTCGCCGTGGCCGACGGCGACATCCCCACCCACATGCCCGGCGTGCTGCGCGCCCGTGTCGTCGGACGCATCGGGCACCTGCGGATCTACACCTTCCACGTCCGCGACCCCGCCGCGCTGCACACCGAGATCGACCGCCTGCTGGCACTGCTGCCGCCCACTACCGCGATCGACGTGCGGGGCGCCGGCGGCACGCTCGACACCCCGCACATCCTGATCGACGACCACGCCGAGGACCTGCTTACCCGGCGGGATGTGTTGGGGGACAACGAGGATCTGCTGGCTCAGTTGAACACCGGCACCAGCGCCACCGCGAACAGCCCGTAGAACGCGCCGACGATCGAGAGCCTGCGCACGCTCAACCGCCCGGACCGCAACGTGATCAGCAGGTACACCACCGCGAGCATGGTCACGCCGCCCGCGATCAGCAGCGGGGAATCCAGCCGCCACGGCGTGAACAGCAGACCGAACCCGCTCGGCACGGTCGCCTGGATCATCATCGACCCGGACACGTTCGCCAGCGCCAGCCTGGTCTTGCCCTGCCGCACCCAGATCACCGCGTTCATGATCTCCGGCAGCTCGGTCGCGATCGGCGCCAGCAGCAACGCCGTCAACGTCGCGGGCAGCCCGAGCATCGGCCCGACCGCATCCAGCTGCAGCACGAACAACCGCGACGCCGTGAAGATCACCGCCAGCGCGCCCAGCGTCTGCGCCACCACCGCCCACGTCGCCGGCTGCGCCCGGCGGCGCTGCAGCTTCAACGGCTCCAGCTGCTCCGGCGTGCCGTCGTCGTCCTGCTGGCGCATCTCCCGCACGCAGTAGGCGGCGTACACGGCGAAGAACAGAAAACCCAGCCACGGCTTGATCGTGAACGCCACCAGCCCCAGCCCGACCTTCACCACGAACACCGCGATGAACCACGTCTGGTCCTTGGCCAGCTTGTCGACATCGCCCCAGTCCTGCGGCGCGCCACGGCGCCTGCCGGCCAGCAGACTCCAGCCGATCACCCCGTAGGCCACCGTGGCCAGCGCCAACGGCCCACCCATCGCCGCACCGACACCGAGATCACGCTGCTCGGGCGTGTCACCGAAGGCCACCGCCACGAACGTCACGACACTCTCCGGCAACGCGGTACCGATCGCCGCGAGCACGGTGCCGACCGCGACCGTGCCGACTTTCAGGCGACGGCCGAGCCACTCGACGGCGTTGACGAACCACTCACAGGACAAGTAGATCGCGATCGCACAGCCGATCAGCAGGGCGAAATGAATCACTGGGGATCCTCCCGCACCGCGGGCCGAAACTCCCCGGGAGCGCACCGGCGACCTCGACCCACGGCGCGCATCAAGTCATGCGTCCGTCATGGGTCGAAGGTCTCGCCCGCCTTCCTGCACGAGAAGGCCGCCGGGCCGGGCTCAGCGCTCGCGCGCGAAGCCAGTGTGTCGACCGCGACGTTGGGGGCTACTCCCCTTCGTTCGAGACCAACCCTGCCGTAAGCGAAGCTAATTGTCAATCAATTGCGCAAGCGTCAGACTGTGGCGCGGGCCTCGTTCGGGAAGAATCCAACGCGCCATGAGCGAACCGACACCGACCGACGAGCCGACCCGCCCGCAGCTGCAATCGGCGGCGGCCACATTCGCGCTGCTCTCCGCGCCGACCCGGCTGCACGTCGTGTGGCTGCTGGCCCGCCACGAGTACGACGTCGGCACCCTGGCCGAGCGCATCGGCACGACGGTCGCCGCGGTCAGTCAGCACTTGGCCAAGCTCCGCCTCGCCGGCCTGGTCGCCGCCCGCCGTGACGGCCGTCGGCAGATCTACGCCGTGGAAGACCCGCACGTGCTCACCCTGGTCGAGCAGATCTTCGAGCACATCGCCCCGGACGGCACGCTCGCGCCCGACCCTCCCACCCCACGGCACCCGAACCGGCCCGCACCGTAACAGGGTGCTTCTGCCGAACCAGGCGGCGGATACACCGAACGGTGTCAGCCGAGTTCCGCCGTCAGGTCCCGGCGCGGCAGCGGACTGGAATACACCACGCTCGTGGTCACCGGCCCCAGGCCGCTGATCCGGCCGGTGGTCTGCTCGAGGTGCCGCATCGACCGCGCGATCACCTTGAGCACGAAGCAATCGTCGCCGGTCACGTGATGCGCCTCGATGATCTCCGGCGTGCCGGCCAGCAGCTCGTGGAACGGCTTGTAATTGCCCGTCGGATAACGCAGCCGGACCAGCGCGAGGATCGTGAACCCCAGCCGGTCCGCGTCCACCACCGCGGTGTAGCCGCGGATGATCCCGGCCTGCTCGAGCCTGCGGACTCGCTCGGTCACCGCCGAGGCCGACATCGACACCGCCCTGGCCAGATCGGCGTAGCTGGCCCGGCCGTCGCGCTGGAGCTCCTCCAGGATGCGCCAATCCGTGGCGTCCAAGGTTTCCACGGCTACACAGCCTAAACGCCGGGGAAACCCCGGCCATCCACGCGGAACGCCGTGAATCGCCACTTCACCGCACACCCGCAGGTCACTACCGTTTCCAGGCATGGACGCCCTCGGATTCTTCGCCGCCCGCCTGCAGTTCCAGACCGACGTCTCCGACGTGCACGCGGCACTGGAAACCACACCCGGGTTCGTGCTCATCGACTCGCGCGGCGACGCCGGCTGGCGCCAAGGCCACATCCCCGGCGCACTGCACATGCCCACCGCCGACATCGCGCGGCGCGCCCCGTCGGTCATCGATCCCGCCACGCCGGTGGTCACCTACTGCTGGGGCCCGGGCTGCAACGGCGCCACCCGGGCCGCGCTCGAATTCGCCAAACTCGGCTACCCGGTCAAGGAAATGCTCGGCGGCGTCGAGTACTGGATCCGCGAAGGGTTCCCCGTGCAGACCGCCGACGGCACGACCCGGCAGCCCGCCGACCCGCTCACCGCACCGCGGCACGCCATCACGTGTGACTGCTGACCCGCTGCGCGGTGCGGTCGATGCCGTCGACCAGCGTCGGCCACACCGCGCGCGGCAAGTCGTGGCCCATGCCCGGCACCAGGATCAGCTCCGCGCCGGGAATCGCCCGTGCGGTCGCCTTCCCGCCCGAGACGTGCACCAACGGGTCGGCTTTGCCGTGGATCACCAGCGCCGGGATCCGCAGCCGCCGCAACTGGGACGTCCGGTTGGCCGCCGAGGTGATCGCGACCAGCTGCCGCATCGTCCCGGCACGGTTGATGCCACGGTCGAACGTCCGCGCCGCCCGCGTGCGCATCCGGTCCTCGTCGAAGGTGAACCCCGGCGAGCCGATCAGCCTGAACGTCGAGAGCACCGCCTCGACATACGCGTCGCGTCCCTTCGGCGGCTTGCCCAGCAACGACGACAGCACCCGCGGATGGGGCCAGCCGACGAGCTTGTCACCGGTCGTGGACATCACCGACACCAGCGACCGGACCCGTGCCGGATGCCGGATCGCCAGCGTCTGCGCGATCATCCCGCCCAAGGACACGCCGGTGACGTGCGCGGCCTCGATGCCCAGGTGATCGAGCAGCCCGGCGGCGTCATCGGCCATGTCATCGAGCGAATACGGCGGCGGCTGCCACAGAAACGACCCGATCAGCGACACACGGCCACTCATTGCCTGCGACCGGCCGCAGTCGCGGTTGTCGAACCGGATCACGTGGAAGCCCCGGTCGGCCAGCAACCCGCACAGGTCGTCGTCCCACCAGATCATCGGCCCGCCCAGCCCCATGACCAGGAGCAACGGCTGACCACACGGATCGCCGATGGTCTCGTAACAGATCCGCACCCCGTTGATGTCCGCGCTCTGCTCTGCCATCCCCCGATTCTCAGGCACACAACCGGCCTCGGCGACCTTCTGCCGTGATCATCCGTGCCACAGGCCGCGCGGGAAAGCTGGCTACGTTGACTCCATGACCGAGGCGCTCTCCTACGACGTGCACGGCAGCGGTCCGGGCCTGGTCCTCATCCACGGCCCCGGCGGTTCCGGCGCGAACACGTGGAGCGCCATGACCGAGCAGCTCGCCGCGGACAACACCGTGGTGCTGCCGGATCTGCCCGGTTCCGGCGACAGCCCGCGACCCGACGGGGCGCTGGACATCGCGACGATCGCCGATCAGATCACCGCCACCGCGCGGGCGGCCGGACTGAGCGAGTTCGTCGTCGCCGGAGTGTCGATGGGCGCCTCGATCGCGATCAAAGTCGCCGCGCGGTGGCCCGGGCGCGTGCGCGGGGTGGCGTGCATCAACGGCTTTGCCCATCCCCGCGCGACCTTGCGGCTGAACTTGGAGATCTGGCAGTCGTTGCACATCCGGCAGGACGAGGTGAACGTCGGCAAGCTGATGAGCAGCCTGGTGTTCGCCGAGCCGTACCTGGCCGCCCTGCCACCGGACGCGGTGAACCAGATCGTCCGGCAACTCGCCGGGCTGTCGGCGCCCGGCACGCCCGAACACATCGCCTTCGCACTCGGCATCGACATCCGGGCCGACCTGGGCGCTGTGCCGGCCCCTGCACTGGTGGTGGCCTCCACCGGCGACCGGTTCGTGGCTCCCGAGCACTCGACGGAAATCGCCAACGGCATCGCCGAGGCACGCCTGGTCGAAGTGCCCGGCGGTCACGCGGCCATCTTCGAGACCCCGCGCCGACACTCGACGCGCTGACCACCTACATGATCGCTTTGACGTAGTCCAGCACGGCGTCGGAGTCCTCACCGGCGGCGGTCATGGCGACGTGCCCATCCGGGCGGACCAGGACCAGCGTGTCGGCGTCGATGCCGTACGTCGCGAACGCGTGCCCGTCCTCGTCTTCCTCCGGCGTCACGAGGTGGGTCTGGATGCGGTCGGTGAGCCGCGCGAGCGCCTCGGCACATCCCGCACCGAACCCCAGCAAGGTGAACCCAGGTCCGCGAAAGACGTCGAACAGCCGGATCCGTCCGCCGTCCGCCGTCGTCAACTGCGCATCCGGCGCCCGATCACCCGCCTGCAGCCGGTCACCGCGGTCGATCACGTCCCGCGACAGGGAACTCCACCGATAGTGCAGGCCCAACTGCCGCACGTCATCGGTCATCCCGGCGTCCACACCGGCGCTTCGGTCCCGCGAACTGGCCTGCACCGCCGCGCTGGACTGAGAGCTCGTGCGCAAAGTCCACTCCGCGATCGGCAGCCGCTCCTCCTGATAGGTCTCCAGCAGGCTGTCGGACGCGGACGCCAGTTTCCAGCCGAGGTTGTAGGCGTCCTGGATACCGGTGTTCATGCCCAGCCCGCCCGCGATCGGATGCACATGCGCGGAGTCCCCGGCCAGAAACACCCGCCCGACCCGCAGCCGGTCGGCCACCCGCACGTTGATGCGGTAGGTCGACAGCCAGGTCGGATTGGACAGCCGGATCGGCAGGCCGGTGCGTTCGTCCACGATCCGCTGGAAGGTCGCCAGCGACGGCGGCGAGTCGTCGATTGGGGACGCCTGGAACTGCCACGCCTTCGTGCCCGGCAACGGACAGATCAGCACGATATGACCGTCACCCAACCACTGGTGCCACGCGTCGGTGGACAACCCGTCCACCTCGACGTCGCCGCACAACATGACCTGCGTCGAGCTCGTGTCACCCTCGAACCGCACCCCGAGACTCTTGCGGATCCCGCTCTTGCCGCCGTCGCAGCCGACCAGGTAGTCCACCTCGACCCGCTCAGTGCCACGGTCGGACACGATGGTCGCGGTCACCGCCGAGTCGGACTGGCTGAACTCGGTCAGCTCACTGCCCAGCTCAACCCGCACACCGAACTCGGCCAGCCGGGCGCGCAACACTCGCTCGATCGCCCACTGCGGAATCAGCAGCGTGCTGAGATACGGCACTTCGGGCGTCGGATTCAGGTGGCCGTACAGGGCGACATCGCGCAGCACGCGATCCCGCTCGTAATGCCGGAAAACCACGTTCTGGGTGCCGGCCTGCAGGATCTGCTCGGCCACACCGAGGTCGTCGAAGACCTCGACGCTGCGTGGCTGCAGGCCCTTGCCGCGTGAACTGTCCGGAAACCGCGGCGCCCGGTCGATGATCCGGACCGACAGGCCACGGCGCGCCAGGTCACAGGCCAGCGTGAGACCAGTCGGGCCGGCGCCGACCACGAGCACGGTGATCATGAGCCACCGTAACGTGACAGTGTCAGTGATCGCCCGGTCAACGAAGGCGGCCCATCGCTCCTCGCCCGCTTCCCCTCAGGG
Source organism: Rhodococcus rhodnii (assembly GCA_000720375.1). GTDB lineage: Bacteria > Actinomycetota > Actinomycetes > Mycobacteriales > Pseudonocardiaceae > Kibdelosporangium. The sequence goes on from JOAA01000013.1 coordinate 356,407, forward strand.
CACTGCCCAGGTCCCCTCAGCGGGCCTGGGATTCCGCACGTCGCTCGTACCGCGAGCGGGCGATCTCGTAAGCCGACATCAACAGCTCACGGACGGCCGCGTCAGTCCGCGGGCCCGGGTTCACCACAGCCAGCCAGCCGACGGTGCCGTACACCGGATGCGCGATCACGGTGTCCGCGGCGCCGGCGTCGACCTCGATGCTGGCGGCGTCGCGCGGTGCGTGACCGGTCCACCGAACGAACACATCCTTTCCGGCGAACATGTTCACCCGGAAGGCGTCCGGCCGGTCCAGGCGTGACGACTCGTCGCCGGGATAGTTCTTGGTCACCACCGTCGCGAACGGCTGCGTCCTGGCCGGGGTGACGCCGTCGGGCGCGTAGTAGAAGAACGTGTCGCCCCAGCTCAGCTCCGGCGTACCGTCGCCGGGCCCCGGCTTGAGCGTCAGCACACCCTCGAGTTCCGCCACGAAGCCAATGATCTCGTCCATCGTCATGTGCTCTAGCATCGTCTTAAAGTGCTTGTGGAGACTTCGAGGCCGATGCCAAGGGGATTCGGGGTGCCAAGTCTCAAATCGCTTCGTACGGCCGATGTCGCCCGGCGTGCCGGGTACTCGGTTCAGCAGGTGCGCAACCTCGAACGTGACGGCGTGCTGCCGCCGGCGACCCGCACCGACACCGGCTACCGGATCTACGGCGAGATCCACGTGCAGTCCGCGCTGGCCTACCGAGCTCTCGCGGCAGGCGCGGGCCCGATCGAGGCCAAGAAGATCCTCCGGGCCGCACACCGATCCCCGGTGGCGCACGTGCTCGCCCTGCTGGACGCGGTGCACGCCCGGCTGGACACCGAACGCACCGAACTGCGGCTGGCCGAACAGGCCGCCGAGGCGATCTCCACCGAGCCGATCCAGGATGTGCGGGCGTCGGACTCGATGAGCGTCTCCGAACTCGCCGCCGCTCTCGGCGTGCGCCCGTCGACGTTGCGGCACTGGGACGCGGAAGACCTTGTCGTCCCGGACCGGGATCCCGCGCGGGCAACGCGCCGCTACACCCCAGCCCAAGTGCGCGACGCCCGGATCGTGCACCAACTGCGCGAAGCCGGGTATCGCATCACACCCTTGCGCGCGCTCATGCCGGATCTGCGGCACGGCCGTCGCCTCGAGGACGTCACCGCCGCGTTGGCGGCCAGACACGACAGCATCGCGACGCGCTCGAAAGCCTTGCTGGATGCGGCCGCCGCCCTCAGCGCGGTGCTCGCAACGCAAGACATACGTTGATCACGGCTCCTTGCGAACCAACAGGTGTGCCTGTAGGAACCGCTCGCCCTCGTGCGGCTCGCGCAGCAACCGCGCAACCTCGACGAAACCGGCCTGGCGCAACAGGTCTGCGAGGCTGTCGGGTGACCATCGGTAGGCGGCCGTGACCTTGTGGTCGAATTCCTGCGGCAGCCGATCGTCACCGGCGAAGAATCCGAGCAGCAGATACCCGCCCGGCGCCAGCACCCGCTGAAACTCGGTGAACACAACCGGCAGCTGCCCCGGCGGCGTGTGGATGACGGAGTACAGCGCGAGAATCCCGCCAAGCACCCCATCGGCGATGTCCAGAGCCGTCATCGACCCCTCGTCGAACCGCACGTCTGGATAGGCATGGCGGGCCAGCGCGACCATCTCGGAGGACAGGTCGATGCCGAACGTGTTCGGCCCCAACGCATTCATGTGCGCCGTCACGTGCCCGGGGCCGCATCCGATATCGGCGACCGGTCCGGCGTTGTGCCTCTGCACGAGTTCGGCGAACGTGGTCAACAGCGCACGTTCCATCGGTTTGATCTTGAGCACGTCACCGAAAAGCTCGGCGTAGAGGGTCGCGACGGCGTCGTAGGCGGTCTTGGTGTCGTGCAGCACGGACGGTTCGGTCACGGCGGAAACCCTAGACCTGGCAGTGGATTCGCACACCAGCCGCTCTCCCGCCCTCTTCAACGTATAGCGCACCGGGGGTCTTGCGGCAAGACCCGGGTCGTGCCGCAGAATCGCCGAGCCGAAGCCAATACCGGCGGAAATGAAGTGGGGGGTCGATGTTTGACGTGATCGTGGCCGGCTGTGGACCGACCGGCTTGATGCTCGCCAGTGAACTGCGCCTGCACGGCGTGCACGTTCTCGTGCTGGACAAGGAAACCGAACCGACCAAAGTCGTGCGTGCGCTCGGCATGCACGTGCGCAGCATCGAGATCATGGACCAGCGCGGTCTGCTGGACCGGTTCCTCGCGCTTGGCAAACAGCACCCGCTCGGCGGGTTCTTCGCCGGCATCGCCAAACCCTCGCCCGAACTGGACACCGCACACGGGTACGTCCTGGGCATGCCGCAGCCCGTCATCGATCGTCTGCTGGCCGAGCGGGCCGCCGAGCTCGGTGCTGAGATCCGGCGCGGTTGCGAGCTCGTCGGACTCAGCCAGGACGACGACGGGGTGACCGCCGACCTGGCCGACGGCACACGGCTGCGCTCGCGTTACCTCGTCGGCTGCGACGGTGGCCGCAGCACCGTGCGCAAACTGCTCGGCGTCGCGTTCCCCGGCGAACCCTCCAAAGTGGACACGTTGCTGGGCGAGATGAAAGTGGGCGCGGCGGAAGAACTCATGGCCGCGATGGAGGAAATCCGCAAGACGCAGAAGCGGTTCGGCGCGATGCCGCTTGCCGATGGCGTGTACCGCGTCGGCGTGCCCGCCGCAGGAGTCAGCTCGGCCCCGCCGAGTTTCGAGGAGTTCCAGGAGCAACTGCGGGTGATCGCCGGCACGGACTTCGGCGTGCACTCACCGCGCTGGCTCTCGCGATTCGGCGACGGCACCCGCCTGGCCGAGCGCTACCAGGTCGGCCGCGTGCTGCTGGCCGGCGACGCGGCGCACATCCACCCACCGGTCGGTGGCCAGGGCCTCAACCTGGGCGTCCAGGACTCAGTGAACCTCGGCTGGAAACTGGCCGCGACGGTGGCCGGCTGGGCACCGGAGGGCCTGCTGGACACCTACCAGGCCGAACGTCATCCGGTCGCTGCCGACGTGCTGGACAACACCCGCGCGCAGATGGAACTGCTGTCCACCGAGCCGGGCCCGCAGGCCGTGCGCAGGCTGCTCACCGAACTGATGGACTTCCACGAGGTGAACCGTCATCTGATCGAGTGCACGGCGGCCGCGGGCTGCTGCTGGATCAAACCGGGCGGCTGTCGGTCGAGGGCTGGGCCGACCGGGTCGATCACGTCGTGGATGTCAGCGAGGAACTGGACGTGCCTGGTGTGTTGCTGCGGCCGGACGGTCACGTCGCATGGGTCGGTGACAGTCAGCGGGATCTGCTCGACCACCTGCCCACGTGGTTCGGTGCCGCCGTCAACTGAGCGCACGGTGTGCGGCTCCGAACTGGAGCCGCACACCGTCCGTTGAAGGCCCTCAGGTGGTGGGCGTGCCGAACCAGCGGGTGAGGTGGTCGTCCAGGTCCTGCTGATCGTCGCCGATCCAGGCGATGTGGCCGTCGGGGCGTAGCAGGACGCACGGAACATCCAGGACCGCGGTGGGATCCCCGAGGTAATCGACCCGGTCCGACCAGCCGCCGACGGTCAGCCGTTCGGTGCGGTCCAACAGCAGGCCGCGGCCGCGATGCAGCAGGTCGTAGAGGCGGCCCTGTTTCACGTCGATGTCGCGCAGGCGGCGGCCGAGCAGGTCGGGGCCTGCGCCGCTGTGCTGATTGTTCGGCTCGCAAGCTTCGCCGAAGTCGTAACGGATGTCGATCGCGGTGATCTTCTCGATCAGATGACGGTTCACCTCGTGGAAGTCCATCAGTTCGGTGAGCAGCCTGCGCACGGCCTGCGGGCCCGGCTCGGTGGTTCCAGCCGAGGTTCACTGAGTCCTGAACGCCCAGGTTGAGACCCTGGCCACCGACCGGCGGGTGGATGTGCGCCGCATCGCCGGCCAGCAGCACCCGCCCGACCCGATAGCGCTCGGCCAGCCGGGTCGCATCACCGAATCGCGAGAGCCAGCGCGGGGAATGCACGCCGAAATCAGTTCCGGCGATGGCGCGCAGCTGTTGTTTGAAATCATCGAGGGTAGGTGGTTGTGCGCGATCGCTGACTCCCGCGGCGGGGACCACGACGCTATAGATCCCTTGGCCGAAGGGCCTGAGCCAGAACGGCCTGTGAGTCTCGCCGACTTCGGCCACCTTGGCGGCGATCTCCTCCTGAGGAACGCCCACTTCGATCTCGCCCATCAGCGTCTCGGTCCGGGATGGCTCGCCCGGGAAGCCGACGCCGAGCAGCTTGCGTATCGTGCTGCGCGCGCCGTCACAGCCGACGAGATAGCGCGAACGCAGCTGTTCGCCGTCGGCCAGTTCGACGGTCACGCCTTCGTCGTCCTGCTCGAAACCGGCCACCGCGCAACCGTGCCGGACCTGCGCGCCCAGTTCGATCGCATGTTCTTCAAGCAGGCGAACGATGACCGGCTGCGGAATACCCAGCAGATAGGCGTGCGCGGAATCCAGGCCCTCGGGCGCGGGTTTGGCGATGGCGGCGAAGAATCCGCCGGCTGGACGCTGTCGTCCGTGTGGGAGAACGCGGTCCAACAGTCCGCGCATTGCCATCAGCTCGAGACTGCGAATATGCAAACCGACGATGCGGACGAACGACGCGGGCTCGGTTTCCTTGTCCAGAACGAGTACCCGCACATCGTGCAGCCGCAGTTCGGCGGCCAGCATCGCGCCGGTCGGCCCGCATCCGGCAATGATCACGTCGACCATGAGGGGCGCGCGATCGGCGCCGGAGGTCTCGGCAGTGAACTGCATTGGTGTTGCCTTTCGGGAGTGCCTTGGCGCTCCCGGCGACACCTACGTCAATCGCCCAACCATGACAGGAAGGGAGAGCACCCACGTCGATACAGCGTTCATGGGTCTCACCTCCTCGGGCGGTGTCACGGTCCAGCGCAAGCTACAAGCCCGCGCACCACCGCGTCCAATCCTTTTCCCACCCCGCAGAAACCTTCCACCGGCGGTTCAACGATACGGTCAAATGCCGTGGCTGATGAGAACCTGACGATCGAGCTCACCATGGCTGAACTGCGCGAGGTCGCGGGCTACGCCGTCGCCTGCGCGCAGCCGGCCCTGGCGATCTTCGAACGCACACGCCCGGACGATCCACGCCCACGAGCCGCGATCGACGCGGCCCAGGCCTTCGCAGACGGAGCCAAACGCACCAAGGTGATCCGCGACAACGCATGGGCGGCGCACCGGGCATACCAAGAAGCCCGCGACGCCGGACAGGCCGCGGCCAGCGACGTTGCGCGCGCGGCCGTCGCCGCGGCCAGTGCGGCGTTCCTGCATCCCCTGGCGAAAGCGACCCAGGTCCTGCACATCCTCGGACCCGCCGCCCACGCCGCTCGGGCATTCGAGCTCGACGCCGGTGACGACCGTGATGTAGGCGCCGTCTATCTCGAGAAAGCGCGAGCTCTAGCCAATCCCGTCGTGGTCAGCGTCCTGGCCCGCTACCCGCTCGCCCCGAGTGGTCGCGGCCGTGTCGGAGAGCTGGTGCGGGCATTGGACGTATCGTTGCGAGGCCGTTGACCTCTCAGAATCGTCACCGGAGCCGAACCTCACGACACCGGCGAGTTTCGTCACGGTGACGATCTCCCAGTTTCAGTCGAGGCAGAACTCGTTGCCCTCGATGTCCTGCATCACGATGCATGACTCGTTGACACCATCGGCAACCAGCAGCCGTTCGCGTGTCGCGCCCAACGCGATCAGTCGAGCGCACTCGGCCTCCAGCGTGGCCAGGCGCTCGTCACCGACAAGCCCGGTGGCGGCCCGCACGCACAGATGCACCCGGTTCTTCACGACCTTGCCTTCGGGAACGCGCTGGAAGTACAGCCGCGGCCCCACACCGTTGGGGTCGTTGCAGACGAACGCCGCGCCCTGACGCTCAGGCGGCAGCGAGCGATCGTATTCCTCCCAGCTGGCGAAGCCCTCCGGCGGCGGAGGCACGACGTACCCCAACACCTCGCACCAGAAACGAGCGACGCGCTCAGGCTCCGCACAGTCGAAAGTGACTTGGAACTGTTTGACCGACCCCATCACCCCACCCTAGTGGCGCGTGCCGGCGACCAAGATCCCGGATGCCTTTGTCCTGGCTCGATCAACCTGATGCCGACCCGAGGCTCTGACCAGACGCATCAGACTTCCAGAAACCCGTGATAACAGCAATTATCACTGAACTATGTGACAGATTTGGTTAAGCGGGCTAGACACGCGATACCGATAAAGCGTACGCGTAAGCTAATGAGATACGCTGGTCACGTGGAAGATGAGGCGGCCGAGACCGCGACATGCGCGTTGGACGGATGCGACAACCCCTTGCCCCCACCGGCGCGTGACGAGCGGGGACGACTCAAAGGCGGAAAGCCGACGCGTTACTGCGGCAAGGCCCACGCGGACGAAGCCTCACGACGTCGGCGCGCGCTGGAGTCGGTCGGCGTCGACGAGCCGCTGCATGTGCTGCGGGAGCTGGGCGGGCAGACCCGGGACGCGATGGACGCGGCCATGGCTGAGCTGGCCGAGATCCGGCGCCGCTGGGACGAGCTCGACGCGGGCGCCGTGGCGCGCTCGGCGAAAGACAAGGCCGAGACCGCCGAAGCGCTGCTGAAGGTCGAGCAGGCACGCCGAGAACTGGACGATGCCGTGCGCGTTCGTGCGGAGGCGCTGTCGGCCGCGGCGAAGGACCAGCAACGCCGCAAAGCCGCCGAAGAGGCCGCCGAGCAGGCCATCCACGAAGCCGAACAGGTCAAGAAAGCCGCATGGGCGCAGACCGCCGAGCACGAACGCGCCCGAGGCCAGGCCGAGACCCGCGCCGCCGCAGCCGAACAAGCCCAGCTCGACGCGGTCACCCGGCTCGAGGCGACCCGGCGTGAACTGCGGGAGCTGACCGAGCGCCACCAGGAGACCCAGCAGGAACTGACCCAAGCCCTCTCGGTCGCAGACCGGGCCGAGGCGGCCAAAACCCTCGCCGAAGCCAAGATCACCAGCGCCGAGGAGCGCGCACGCCTGGCCGGCGAGGCCGCGCGGCTGGCCGAGCTGAGCGCGCAACGCGCACTGGAAGACCTCGCCCAGGCACGCAAGGAAACCGAGGCCGCGCGCAACGCCCAAGCCAGCTCGGCGACCGAATCGGCGCAGGCGCTCGCCCGGTACAACACCGCAGCCCAGCAGCTGGCCGGGCACGAGGTCACCATCCGCGAGCTGACCCGGCAACTGCACGACGCCCGCGAGCGCGAACGGGTGCTACTGCAGAACGTTGTCGCGCACGGCAAGCAGGTCGAGAGCGGCTGACGACGGCTCGTCCGCCGGCAGGTAGACGACCAGCCGCTGCTCGTCGGCGTCCGGCAGCATCAACGTCTCGAACGCCAGCCGCACATCCCCCACCCGCGGATGCCGCCATCGCTCGACGCCCGTGCGGCTGGCCAGCTTGGCGGACGATTCGTAGCGGCGGTGAAACTCCGCGCCGCCCGCGACCCGCAGCTCCTCGGCCAGGAACGCCGCGTAGGCGTCCCCCAGCGACGCGGCGGCGCGCAACTCCGCCGCCCACTCGTCGGCCACCCGGTGCCAGTCGGGGAACACCTCGCGGGCGTGCGGGTCGGTGAACACGAACCACGCGAGGTTCTCCGGCACCGGATCCAGCAGCCGCTGATAGGTCGAGGTGTACGCGAGCACGTCGCCGACCTGGTTGGTCACCAGCGCCGGGGTCGGCTCCAGCCGCGTCAGCATCGCGGTCACCGTCGGGCGCACCGAGCGTGCCGGGGCCGCGGTGCCCTGGCACACGCCGCCGGTCGTGGCCTTCAGCAGACGGTGCAGGTAGACGCGTTCGTCCACGGTCAGGCTCAGCGCGTCGGCCAGCGCCCCGAGGATCTCGGCCGACGGGTTGCGGTCACGTCCCTGCTCTAGGCGCGTGAGGTACTCGACGCTGATGCCCGCCAGCGTCGCCAGCTCCGCGCGCCGCAACCCGGGCGTACGGCGGCGCGGTCCTTGCGGCAGGCCCGCGTCCGACGGTGCGATCGACTCGCGCCGTGCCCGCAAGAACGCCCCCAATTCGTTCATGACCTGCAGTGTATTGCCTAGCCCCGCGAGGGCCACCCTTCTCACGGTCTCCCTGCCGGGCCGTCGGACCGGCACGCTGAGGCGCATGCGTTACCGACTATTGGGCCGGACCGGTCTGCGGGTGTCCGAGCTGTTCTTTGGCGCCATGACCTTCTACGAGCGCGGCGCCGGGGAGCCGGAGTTCCGGGCGATGCTCGACGCGTACGCCGACGGAGGTGGCAACGTCATCGACACCGCCTCGGCGTACGGCGAGAGCGAGGCGATCCTCGGCGAGCTGTTGGGACCGCGCCGTGACAGCTTCGTACTGGCGACGAAGTACACGCTCTCGCGCGACCAGGACGACCCTAACGCGGCGGGAAACCACCGCAAGAACATGATCCACACGCTCGAGCAGAGCCTGCGGCGGCTGCGCACCGACTACATCGACCTGTACTGGGTGCACAGCTGGGACCGGCACACCCCGATCGAGGAGACCCTGCGCGCGCTGGACGACGCCGTACGCGCGGGCAAGATCCGCTACGTCGGCATCTCCAACGCGCCCGCGTGGCTGGTCAGCCGGGCCAACACCCTCGCCGAGTGGCGTGGCTGGACGGCGTTCGCGGGTCTGCAGGTGCAGTACAACCTGCTGCAGCGCGACATCGAGCGAGAACTGCTGCCGATGGCCGAGGCGCTGGGCGTCACGGTCGCGACCTGGGCGCCGCTGGCGCGTGGTGTGCTGGCGGGCAAGCTCACCGGGTCCGGCGCCGCCGGGTCGGACGCGCGGATCGACACCAGCGCCGCCACGCTTCGCGAGCACACCGTCGCGCAAGCCGTCCAGGAAGTCGCCGACGAGCTGGGTGCCTCACCGGCGCAGGTCGCGCTGGCGTGGCAGTGGCACAAGTCGCCGCTCGTGCACCCGATCATCGGCGCGACCAGCGTCGCCCAGGTCAAGGACAATCTCGGCGCGACGACCGTGGACCTGTCCGACGAGCAGATGCGCAGGCTGGAGGCGGGTACCGACTTCAAAAGGGGCTACCCGCACGACTTCCTCGCCGAATGCGAGGACCATACCGGCGTCTACGGCACGAAACGGGTCACGGCCAGGCCCTGAGCACCGCGTCCAGCGCGTCGAGGGTGCGTGACCAGGACGCGTCCACTTCCCTGGGGGTGTGGTGGAACGCGCCCGCGGTCTCCAGGCTGACATACCCGTGGAACGTGCTGTGCAGCATGCGGATCGCGTCGGTCTGGTCCGGCTCGTCCAGTCCGTAGCCGCGCAGGATCGCCCGGGTCATGTCGGAGTGTTTGCGGGCCGCGCTGGCGTGCAGCGCCTCGGGGCGTAGCTGCATCTGCGCTGCGGCGTACCGGCCGGGATGTGTCTTGGCGTAGGTCCGGTAGGCGTTGGCGAACGCCACCAGCGCGTCCTTGCCCGCACGGCCGGCCAGCGCCTCACCGACCTGGTCGGCCAACTCGGCCAGCGCGTGCATCGCGACACGTTCCCGCAGGTCCTGGGCGTTCTTCACGTGCGAGTAGAGGCTGGCGTCCTTCACGCCGAACCGCCGCGCGAGCGCGGAGATGGTCACCTTGTCGAAGCCGACCTCGTCGGCCATCTCCGCGGCCGCGTCGACCAGACGCTGCGCGGTCAGTCCCGCTCGTGCCATCCATCACCCTTCCTAGAGGCTTTAAATATTTGCCTAATGCCTCTAGGAAATCTACCGTCAGAGTCATGAGACCCGTCACCGAGAGCGAGATCCGCACGTCGTTCGTCAACTGCACCAAGGGCGAGGCCAAGCGGATGGCCGTGCCCCGCGACCTGGCCGGCAAGCCGTGGGACGACCTGGACTTCTTCGGCTGGCAGGACCCCGCCTCCCCGGAGCGCGCCTACCTCGTCACCCCGCACGGCGACGGCCTCATCGGGATCGCCCTGCGCCGCGCGGCACAGACCGGCGGTCACATCCGCCGCACGATGTGCTCGCTGTGCCTGACCACGCACGGCGGCGTGGCGCTGATGACCGCGCGGAAAGCGGGCAAAAGCGGCCAGAACGGCAACTCGGCGGGCGCGTACATGTGCTCCGACCTGGCGTGTTCGCTGTATCTGCGTGGCAAGAAGGACGCCGGCCCCGGAGCGCGGCTGCACGAGTCGCTGACCCTCGACATGCAGGTCGAGCGCACCGTGGCGAACCTGGCCGCGTTCGTGGCGAAGGTGCGAGCCTGAAAATCAGGTCCGCGCGAGGAACACGTACTCCCGGCCAGGCCGGTCGGGCGCGTCGCGCACGTCGGTGACGGTGTAGCCGTGCGCGACGAGGTCCGCTTCGACCTCGTCGCGTTCGCGGAACCGCAGTGTCGAGTCCGACGTCAGCGTCTGGCCGTCGGACTCGAACACGTAGGTCCAGCGGAACGTCACCAGCGGCAGGCTGACGTCGATCAGCTCGACCCAGTTCTCGACCGTGCCGAGGCCGTCGATCCGGCTGATCCGATGCGACGCGGCACGGTTCCACTCCAGCCACGCCTGCCGCGCGGTGACCCGGGTTTCGAACACGAGGTGCCCGCCGGGCCGCAGCGCGCGGTGGGCACCCCACAAGGTGTTCGCCCAGGCCTCAGGATCCACGATGGCTTGCGCGACATTCGCCGTCATGGTCGCCAGGTCCACTTGCATCGGGGGCAGATCCGTCGCGTCACCGTGGATCCACCGCACTTGGGACGCGCCCGGTTTGGCCTTGGCGACCGCGAGCGAGGCACCGGCCGGGTCGACGCCGGTCACCTCGATGCCGCGCTCGGCCAGCAGCAACGCGAAAGTGCCTGTGCCACAACCGATGTCCAGTACCCGGGTGGCGCAGAGCTCGGTGCTGATCGTCAGGTAGGGGCCGAGGTCGGACCGGTCAGGGGCGAGCGAGTCGTAGATTCCCGCCAGCCGTGGATGTTCGAACAACGCGTCAGCCACCCGGTGCAACGTACTCAGCCCGCAGCGTCTCGCGCAGCTGGTTATCCGTCAGGAACGTACATCCGGTGCGAGGGCGGGTGCGGAACCGATGTACGTGGTCACGCGATTGGTTCCTGCAATTCGGTGACCCACTGGCTGCGGTCCTCGGGACAGGCCAGCGACAGCTCCCGGGGCAGACCGGTCGAGCGGTAGCCGTTGGCGTCGATCCACCGCGCCAGCGCCTGGGCGGTCGGCAGAACCTCGTCCATGCTGCCGTGGTGCACGATCGTCGCGGCGCGCTCGACGGCGGGCACGTCGACCATCTCGACGCCGGCGACATCCGCGGCGACCGGAAAACCCGCGTGCACCACAATGCTGCCGTCGTCGGCCTCCTCGTACCGCGCGAGGCCTGGACCGATCGGGTCGACCAGGCCGCACAGCTTGTCGAACAACGGCCCGACGACCGGCCCGATGTCTTGTGGCTCAAAGCTTTTCGCGGTCGCTGACAACGACGCCAGCCGCATCGCGGGCAGGCTTTTGATGACGATCTCGTCGGCCATGGATTCCTCGGTTTCGATACTGCGGAGCCTCGCCTCGACCCTGGCCAGCCGCGCGGCCGTCTCGTCGACGGCGGCCTGCAGTTCCATTTGCCGCAGCCGCAGCATGCCGCGCAACTGCTCGACGCTGACCTGCTCGCCGAGGATGACCCCGACCTGTTGCAGGCTGAACCCGAGGTCCTTCAGCGCGATGATCCGGTTGAGCCGCGTGAGCTGTTCGGCGGCGTAGTACCGGTAGTTGCTGGCCTGGTCGACGTGTGCCGGCCGGAGCAGCCCGATGGCGTCGTAGTGCCGCAGCATGCGCACCGACACGCGGCCGTGCTTGGCGAAATCTCCGATGCTGAACATGACGCCTCCCAGTACAGGCCCTCACACAGTGAGAGGGTCAACAGTTGACCTCAACCCGACATGAGGTTGCACGGTGGACGGCATGCACGCTGTTGTTCTGCACGAGTTCGGCCCGGCCGACAACCTGACCTACGAGATCGTCCCCGACCCGGTGCCCGGTCCCGGACAGCTGAGGATCGCGGTCAAAGCCGCGGGCGTCCATCACGTGGAGACCGTCATGCGCCAGGGCACGCCCGGCGTGATGACCCCGCCGGTGCCGGATCTGCCGTTCATCTTCGGCGGTGAGGTGGCCGGGGTCGTGGAATCGGTCGGCCCGGACGTGGATCCGGCGTGGATCGGCCGCAACGTGGTGGTCGCCCGCAGCCAGCCGGGCGGATACGCCGAACTCACCGTCGCGGATGCGGCGAGTGTCCATCCGATCCCGGACAACCTGGGCTACGCGGCTGCGGTGACGATGGTGATCACCGGCAACACGGCGTTGGGTCTGCTGCACGCCGCCCAACCGACCCCGGACGACGTCGTGCTGGTGACCTCGGCGGCTGGCGGAATCGGCCGTCTGGTCGTGCAGTACCTGCGGGATCTCGGCGCGACGGTCGTCGGTGCCGCTGGCGGCCCGCAGAAGGTGGCGGCTGTGCGCGGGCTCGGCGTGGATGCCGTGGATTACAACGAACCTGGCTGGGCCGACGACATTCACGGCGTGACGCTCGTGCTCGACGGGGTTGGCGGTGACAAGGCGAAGAACGCCTACGACCGGATCGTCGACAACGGCCGGTACGTCACCATCGGCAACGCCTCGCAGCAACAGTTCGCACAGGACAACCCGAAGGTCACGTCGATCGACGCACTCGGTCTGATGATCGCTTCGCCCGACGAGTTCGATTTCGAGGCCGAGGCGATCGCGGCGGCGGGCGAGGGCAGGCTCGTACCCGCATTCCAGAGCTTTCGCCTCGCCGAGGCCGCCGCTGCCCACGCCGCGCTGGAGACCAGGGCGACCACGGGCAAGGTCGTGCTAGTCCCGTGACAGGTCGGCGATGACCACGCTGTCGTCGCCGAACCGCACCACATCGGGGTCGTTGAACCAGCGGCCGCCGTGGCCGAGGTAGCGGAATTTGGTCTGCGAGCCGGGTTCGGCGGTCCAGGACACCGAGCGGGTGCCGTTGGACCGCTTGCCCAGCACGTGCGTGCCGGGCGTCCAGTTGTTGAAGCAGCCGACGACACTCACCGGGCCGTCATGCACGTCCGCGGGCAGGACCCACGTGACGGTTACCATGCCGTTCTTCTGCCGACGTTTTCTGATCACGGCCTCAGCGAAGCACACGCGCGGCTTGCCCGATCGGGTTACCCGGATGCTCACGCTGGGTCCCTTACCTGGGAGTGCGTACTCCCCCCACCGCCGACAAATTCGTAGACTTGCGAACGTGCGAGTGGAGATCTGGAGCGACATCGTCTGTCCGTGGTGCTACATCGGCAAAGCCCGCTTCGAGCAGGCCCTCGCCGAGTTCGAGCACCGTGACCAGGTCGAGGTGGTGTATCGGTCCTTCGAGCTCGACCCGAGCCGGGTCGGCGTGGAGCCGATCGAGGAGATGCTCGCGTCGCGATACGGCCCGCGGGCCGCCGAGATGGAGCAGCAGGTCGCCGCGCTCGCCCAGGGCGAAGGCCTCGGATATCGCACCGACCGCGAGGTCGGCAACACGTTCGACCTGCACCGCGTGCTGCACCTGGCCAGGGACAAGGGCGTGGAGCACGAGATGCTGACCGCGTTGTTCGAGGCGAACTTCGCTGACGCGCGCCCGATTTTCACCGCGGACACGGTCGTCGATGTCGCGGTCGGCGTCGGCTTGGACAAGGCGGACGTGCTGCGTGTGCTCGAGGACAAGACCGCGTACGCCGATGATGTACGTGCCGAGGAACGGGAAGCGGCGCAGCTCGGCGCACGTGGTGTTCCGTTCTTCGTGCTGGACCGCAAGGTCGGTGTGTCCGGCGGGCAGGCGACTGAGGTGTTCGCGCGTGCGTTGCGCCAAGCGTGGGATGCCTAGCTGCGGAACGTCACCACCTCAAGGTGCGTGATCACGTTCCCGGATGGGCGAACAACGCGGTGGCCGGTGCCGGAGCGGGCACACTCGCAACATGCCCGACCTGAGCTACGACCCGGCCGCGCCCCTCAACCTCACCGTCGAGCCCCTGGCTGACCGCTCCGGCGTGACGATCTCCCGCTGCGAATACGACAACGCCGAAGGCGACCGGGTCGTCGGCTATCTGGTCGAACCGGCGGGCACGCCCGCGGCGGGCGTGGTCTACATGCACACGACCAGCGGCTCCGAGGGTTTCCTGCCCGAAGCGATCCAGCTCGCCGAGGCGGGCGGGATCGGGTTGTGCCTGCAGGTGCACTACATCGACGACCAGGTCGCGTCGATCCGCCAGTCCGTGCTGTCGATTCGCCGCGGCGCGGATCTGCTGCTGCAGCGCACGGGCACGATCGCGGCGGTGGGACACAGCGGCGGGGCGATGATGACCGCGGTCGTGGCCGGGATCGATCGCCGGTTCCGGTGTTTCGTGTTCGAGGTGGGCATGCCCGGGCTGACCCACCACTGGCGCAACAGCAAGCACCCGAACATCGTCCGGATGCGTTCCGCGTTGCCCAAGGAGCTGTTCGAGTCCACATTGGAGGCAATGGCGCCCTACGACGCCGAGCACTTCATCGGCAACGTCAAGGCTCCGGCGTTCTACCAGTTCGCGCGCTTCGACATCGGCGTGACAGCCGCCGAGTCCGAGGAGTTCTACGCGATGGCCGCGGAGCCGAAAGAGCAGCGCTGGTACGACAGCGGGCACGTCATCAACGACGTCACCGCCGTGGCCGACCGGGCGCGGTTCCTGGCCAAGCACTTGGATCTGCCCGGGTTGCCCGAGGGGCTAGCGCGGCGTCTTGAGTCCTGACGCCGCGTGGCAGGCACCGAACCCTTCCGCCCGCAGCACGACCTTGCCCGACTCGACACGCAGGGCGAACTCGGTCATGTCGGTGACCGTGTCGATGCCCGCGGCCGAGGTGAACGTAGTGGTGTCATCCAGGACGATCCGCAGGCGCGGCCACGCCGACGGCGGGAAGGCGTGCCGCAGAAGCCCGGTGAACTCGGTGACCATCAAGCGTGCCAACGCAATCAGCTCATCCGGGTCGGCCGTGACGATCACCAGCGTGACGTCCGTCCTGGCCCGCAGCGCCTCCTCCACACCCGACAACCGGTGCATCCCCAGGATCGCGACCACCCCGTCGCCGGTCAGCGACCACGGCTGGTCGAGAGCCTGAACGTCCGCGCTGGTGGTCGGTATTAGCCATGTGTCGTCGAACGGCGCGTCGGCGAGTTCTTCGCATGCCGTGACCACGGTGAACGGCTCGCCGAACCCGGGCGCGGCGGCGGCGAGCTGGCCGGCGCCCTGCAACGTGGTCAGCACGGTCTGTGCGAGGCGCACCTGACGGCCACCGGGCCGTAGATTCTCCAGCGCCAGGCCGAGCTGGATCGCCTGCAGCCACATCAGCTGGGCGAAGGGTTTACGCGTGCGTTCCTCGGCGATGATCTCCGGCACCAGGTCGACACCGAGCCTGGCCTCGTCGGTGCTCAACGGCAGCCGCGTGACCCACGCACGGACCAGCCGGCCGAGCGCGTCGCGTGGCGTGGTTGGCGTGTCCGGGTGCTCAGGGTCGACCTGCTGCGCGGCGGCCTCGGCGAGGACGGCGAAGTAGAGGGCGCGTTTGCCGGGGAAGTTGGAGTAGACCGCGCCGCGGGTCAGCTCGGCGCGGTTGGCGATCTCGTCGATCTTGGCGTCCCGGAAGCCGCGTTCGGCGAACTCGTCCCGTGCTGCGGCGAGCACTTTGGCGCGGGTTCGCTCCTGCGCCTCAGCACGCGTCAACCTCATCCGTCCACGATATCGAGTCAGCGGGGTTCCGCTGGCGGGTCGTCGCCGGTGGCGAGCGAGCGCTGGACCCAGGCGACGTCGTGCCAGGCGCCGAGTTTCCACCCGATCCGCTGGTAGGTGCCGACCGGCTCGAACCCCATTGCCTTGTGCAGGCCGACGCTCGCGTCGTTCGGCAGCGTCATCCCGGCGGCGACTGTCCGATAGCCGCGCTGCTCGAGCCGTTGCAGCAGCGCGGTGTACAGCGCGCGTCCGCCGCCGGTACGTCGGCGGCCCAGTTCGAGGTACACGCTGACTTCGCAGGACCACCGGTAGGCCTCGCGCGCTTTGAACGGCCCGCCGTACGCGTAGCCGGTGATCCGGCTGTCGTCATCTTCCAGCACGAGCCACGCGTGGGTTTTGCTCGCCGCGGCGATCCGCACGGCCATCTCCGCGGGCGTCGGCGGGTCGCTTTCGAACGTGATCGCGGTGTCCAGGACGTATGGGGCGTAGATCGCGGCGCAGGCTTCGGCGTCCAGTTCGGTGGCGTCTCGGACGTTCATGATTCACATCGTGCACCGTGGATGAAACACCCGTGTTACAGCCACTTGGCACAGATGTCTTGAGCTATCTGCGTCACGGTCACCCCATCGGTGAGGATCCGGATCGTGTCCTGCGGCGCTTGAGCGTCCAGGCGGCGCGCCATCACCGCGCTGCGTTCGATGTGCCAGTCCAGCTCGGAACCGATCTCCCGTTCCGCCAGCCGTTGCCGCACGGTGTCCTCGCTGGCGGTGAGCAGCACGCACATCACGCGCGTGTCGGGGTGGCCCATCGCGCGAACGATCATCGGCGCTTCCAGGATGCTGACGGTGTTGGTGTAGATCAGCCGCGTCTGCCCCACTGCGGCGTAGTTTGCCCAAACCGCCGCGATATTGCGTTCAGTGATCTGGGAGCGGTGCGGGTCGCCGGGCGGCGCCGGGTGAATCTGGTCCATGGTGTCGCCCTCGATGAAACAGTGCGCGACCTCGCGCGCCTTCAACTGGGCTGAGATCTCCCATCCCACGCTGGACTTCCCGACTCCCGCCGGCCCGCCGATCAGCAACACGTCGTACATCAGGCGAACTCTGGCAGCGGCCGAACCCGCGGGCATCTGATTTTCTTTTGCGGTCGGAAAGTGGCCTGAATTGCCGAGAGGCTAACCGCATGACCACACAGGTGACGCCGTACTTCGGCTATCGCGACGGCCAGGCGGCCATCGACTTCCTGACCAAGGCCTTCGGCTTCGAGACGACCCTGCATTTCCCGGACGACCACGGCGGTGTCGGGCACGCCGAGCTTCGTCTGGGCGACGCGGTGATCATAGTGTTCAGCGACCGCGACGGGTACGAGCGGTCCCCGCGTAAGGGCGACACCTGCGGGCACGGCACGTATCTGGTCGTCGACAGCGAGGCGGCCGTCGACCGGATCCATCAGCAGGCCACAGCCGAAGGCGCGGTCACCATCTGGCAGCCAGGTCGCTCGGAGTGGAACTACCGGTGCCGCGTGCAGGACCCCGAGGGCTACGAGTGGACGTTCGGCATCCACCGGCCCGGCGAGCCACAGCAGGACTGGAGCTAACCTTTCCTCTCGCGAAGTGATCCCAGACCGAGGAGACCAGTGCCCGAAGGCCTCATCGCCGACTGTTCCAGCTGCTTCGGGCTGTGCTGTGTGGCATTGCCGTTCGCGGCCTCGGCGGACTTCGCGATCACCAAACCCGGCGGGCAGCCCTGCCCCAACCTGCTGGCGGACTACCGGTGCGCAATCCACAGCACGTTGCGTGAGCGGGGCTTTCCCGGCTGCACGGTGTTCGACTGCTTCGGCGCGGGCCAGAAGGTCTCGCAGGTGACCTTCGCGGGCAACGACTGGCGGCAGTCCCCCGGCAGCGCCAAGCGGATGTTCCAGGTCTTCCCGGTGATGCGGCAGCTGCACGAACTGCTGTGGTACTTGACCGAGGTGCTGGCGCTGGACGCCGCGCGTGCGGTGCACGACCAGGTCACGGCGTTGATCGAGGAGACCGAGAAGATCACGCACAGCTCCGCCGAGTCGATCGTCGAGCTGGACGTGCCCGCGCACCGCGAGAAGGTCAACACCGTGCTGCTGCGGGCCAGTGAGCTGGTCAGGGCGGGCACCGGGGGCAAGAACCGGCGCGGCGCCGACTTGATCGGCGCCAAACTGCGCAAGGCCGACCTGCGTGGCGCGAGCCTGCGGGGTGCGCTGCTGATCGGGGCCGATCTGCGCGGCGCGGACCTGCGGCTGGCGGACCTGATCGGTGCGGACGTCCGGGACGCCGACCTCGCCGGTGCCGACCTGACCGGCAGCATCTTCCTGACGCAGTCGCAGGTCAACGCGGCCCGTGGCGATTCGTCGACCCAGCTGCCGCCCACGCTGACGCGCCCGGCACACTGGAAACGCGCGCCCAGCGGAAAACCCAGTGGACAACGCCGCCGATGATCGTGTTGACCCTGCGTGCAGAATGGTCTGGACAACACACCATCCCTGCACCCTGCACGCAAGGACTCCTGGTGATCACACGATTCGCGGCGGCCATGGCCGCCCTTCTGCTGGCGGCTGGTTGTAGCGGCGACTCGTCCTCCGCCCCGCCTCCCGCGCCCGAGGCACCCCCGCCCACTCAGGTCGAGGTGGCGACGGATCCGTGCACTCTGCTGACCAACTCCGACGCCAGTGCGCACGTCGGAGCCCAGGTCAACGGCACACCGGACGACCTGCCCAACGTCGGGCGCGGCTGCCGGTGGGAGGCGCCGGGCGGCGCGGCGTATCTCAGCGTCATCCTCAACACGCCCGCGTTCCCGGACGTCACGACCAGCTCACAGCGGACCGTGGACGTCGCCGGCAAGAAGGCCGCGGTGCTGGCCGACGACGGCACCTACTGCCTGGTGTACGTCAACGGCGGCACACCCTGGCTGCAGTTCAGCAGCCAGAGCGCGGACACCGGGCGTGAGGTGGCGAAGACCTTCGAGTGCGAGCGGTCGATGCAGCTGGTGTCGAAGGTGATCACCAACCTCAAGTGGTAGGCCGGGCGGCCGGTTGATCGGCCAGCCGGAAGGCCAGTTCGGTCTCCCACTTGCTCAGGTCGGGTTCGACGGTGGGGTCGGTTTTCAGGATCTCCAGTCGGCAGCCCCACCGCTGACCGGTGTTGTCCCAGGTCAGGCCCTGATCGGCGGCCCATTCCAGCAGCTGGCCGGTGACGTCGATCAGCTCGTCGGGATGACCGATGTGGGTGACGCTGACGTACTGCCCGGCGGGCAGCACGCCGTTGAACTGCTCGCCCTGCTCGGCCACGGCGGCGTTGACCGGCACACCGGCCTCGACTACCAGCTCGTTGTCCATGTCGATGGAGATGTAGCGGAAGAACGGCGCCCCGGCCAGCTCCACGCCGCGCTGCATCAGCGAGCCGATCAGCTCCGGCATCCGGTCGGCGATCTTGCCGAACGTCTCCATGGTCACGGTCCCGCGCACGCCCACGTAGGGCTG
The DNA here is from genome assembly GCA_000720375.1 of Rhodococcus rhodnii. Taxonomy (GTDB): domain Bacteria; phylum Actinomycetota; class Actinomycetes; order Mycobacteriales; family Pseudonocardiaceae; genus Kibdelosporangium. The sequence continues at coordinate 375,728 of JOAA01000013.1, forward strand.
CTCGGCCCGCTCGACAATCTCAGGTTTGATGGTCACATCTCCTAGGACGAGACGGCTGGGCGAAACTCATCGCTCGGGCGCTTCGCCCCGGGCACAGGCCGCCGCACGCTCCTGCAACAGGGCTCGTTCCCGCTCGTTGCCGGTCAGCGACGCGGCCCGGTCGAACTCGGCCTGCGCCTCCTCGTAGCGGCCCAGTTTGGCCAGCAGGTCGCCGCGCACGCTCGGCAGCAGGTGGTAGTTCTTCAGGCTGGGTTCGTCGACGATCATGTCGACCAGCTGCAGGCCGATGTCCGGGCCGAACGCCATGGACAGCGCGACCGCCCGGTTGAGCTCCACGATCGGTGAGCCCATCAGGTCGGACAATGTCGCGTACAGCGCGGCGATCTGCGCCCAGTCGGTGTCCTCGGCCACCCGGGCGCGCGCGTGGCAGGCGGCGATCGCGGCTTGCACGGTGTACGGGCCGGGTTTGCCGTCGCTGAGTTCCATGGCCTTGTCCAGCGCGGCCAGGCCACGGCGGATCAGCATCTGGTCCCACTTGGAGCGGTTCTGCTCCAGCAGCAGGATCGGCTCGCCGTGCGCGTCGGTGCGGGCTTTCGACCGGGAGGCCTGAATTTCGAGCAGCGCGACCAGGCCGTGCACCTCGGCGTCGCGTGGCGTCAGTCCGGCCAGTACGCGGCCGAGTCGCAACGCTTCCTCGCACAGGGTGGGGCGTAGCCAGTCGTCGCCCGCGGTGGCGGCGTAGCCCTCGTTGAAGATCAGGTAGATGACCTCCAGCACGGACGCCAGCCGCTCGGCGCGTTCGCCCGCTGGTGGGATCTCGAACGGGATCTTCTTGTCCGCGAGGGTCTTCTTCGCGCGCACGATGCGTTGCTGGATGGTCGTTTCGCCGACCAGGAACGCGCGGGCGATCTCCTTGGTGGTCAGCCCGCCGAGCATCCGTAGCGTCAAGGCGACCTGGGCCTCGGTGGACAGCACCGGGTGGCACGCGGTGAACACCAGCCGCAGCACGTCGTCGCCGATGTCGTCGTCCAGCGCGGCGTCGATGTCCGGTTCCGGGTTGACCCCGCCGGTCTCGATCTCGTGCCCGAGTTCCTGGACCTTGCGGGCCAGTACCTGCTCACGCCGGACGTGGTCGATCGCGCGGTGCTTGGCCGTGGCCATCAGCCAGGCGCCCGGGTTTTTCGGCACGCCCTGCTCCGGCCACTGCTCCAACGCGGCGACCAGCGCGTCCTGGGCGAGTTCTTCCGCGCGGCCCACGTCCCGGACGATCCGCGCGAGGCCGGCGATCACCCTGGCCGACTCGATCCGCCAGACCGCGTCAATCGCCCGATGTGTCTCGGTTACCGTCACGAGTCCGCATTATTGGGCATTCCTCGTGGTCAGTGCGTGAAATACCTGGCTATCCCTGGCGCAGGTCCGTGACTGGCAGGCCATGCTCGGCGCGCAGGCGCGCGGCTACGAGTGAGCGGTGACATGCCTCTGGGTCGCGCTCGACGCAGAGCAGCGCGGTCGTGCTCGGCAGTTCGTCCACGAGTGCGCCGAGGTCGAACGGGTCGAGGATCTCGCGGGTGTAGCGCTCGGCGTATTCAGGCGCCAGCGCGATGCGGTTGCGCTTGCCCACGCCCTGGCGGTCGTCCTCGCGGTACTGCAGCTGACGCAGTTCGGTCGTCGGAGCCAACTCCTTCACGTGCCGGTAGCCGATGTCCGCTGCGGCGAGCAAGGCTTGGAGCCGTGCTGAGTTGGCCCAGGAGTATTCGGGACCCCGGACGCCGCAGCGCTGGCGGAGGTCGAGCAGCAGGCTCACGCCCTCGTCGGTGAGCTTGTCGACGAAAGATTCGGCTGTGAAGCCGTAGACGCCGATTGTCGCGATCCGTCTCATCGCCCCTCCTGAACATGCGCACGGTGGTGGGCGCGGCCGCGCCCACCACCGCTTTCCCCTACGGCACGAGTACCGGCTGATCCACCACCCACAGCCACGATCCGTCGGCCTGGCGACGGGCGATCTCGACGGTCATCTCGCCGGTGGTCAGCGTGGACACCGTGAGTGCCAGGTCGCCGCTGACCAGCGCTGGATGCTGCCTGCCCGGCTCGAGCACCGGCGCGGCGGCGACGAACTGCTCATACACCTTGCGGATCTCCGCATGGCCGGTCGCGAGGTTGCCCGGCGGAAAGGCCAGCACGGCGTTCGGCTCGTACAACGCCACCAGCCCGTCGACGTCGCCCGCGTTGCCGCGCTCGATGAAGTACTTGCCCAGGTCGTCGGGGTCAGTGGCCACTGTCTTGCTTGTCATGCCGATAAGCCTCGCAACTAATCACGACATCCTGTGTCGTGTATTTCGGTAAAGTTTCCGTGTGCGCGCCGACCGGTTGGTATCGCTGGTGCTGCTGCTACGCCAGCACGATCGGCTCTCGGCGCCCGAACTGGCCCGCGAGCTGGAGGTGTCCACCCGCACCGTGCTGCGTGACATCGAGGCGCTGTCCGCGGCCGGTGTCCCGGTCTACGCCGAACGCGGCCGGCACGGCGGTTTCGCGTTGCTGCCGGGTTTTCAGACCGAGCTCACCGGGCTGAACCACGACGAAGCACTCGCCCTGCTGGTCGCTGGATCGCGGCGAGGCGCGCAGACGTTCGGCCTCGGCGCGGCGCTGGCTTCGGCCATGCGCAAGGTGGTCGACGCGCTGCCCGAAAGCTATCGGGCCACCGCGGCCGGTGCGGCCCAACGGTTGCTCATCGAACCGGAGACCGACCTGCTCTCGCGTCGGCTGGTCGCTGAGGAGGTGCCCGACGCCGTCGTGGCCGAGGTCCGGCGTGCGGTGTTCGCCGGGCACAAGCTGCGCATCCACTACGCGGCGGCGGACCAGTCCCCGAAGTGGCGCACGGTCGATCCGATCGGCCTGGTCACGGTCCGCGGCCAGGGCTACTTGCTGGCCACGAGGTCTGGCGCGGACCGTACCTATCGGCTGTCGCGGATCTTGGCCGCTGAGGAGCTCGCCGAACCCGCGCAGCGACCAGACCGGGTCGATCTGGACCGAGCCTGGCAGGACCGCAGCACGCGGTTTCGGACCGGCGGCGAGCAGGTCACCGTGTTGGCACGGGTGAACCCGGCGCGGCGCGCGGTGTTAGTAGGGACCGCTCTGACCGTCCGCGCCGAAGAAGCCGACGCGGACGGCTGGCTGCGGATGGAGGTGACCTTTCAGGACTCGAGACACGCCGAGTGGGCGTTGTGGCAGCTCGCCATGGACGCGGAAGCCCTGGCGCCGCAATGGTTGCGTGCCAGCATGCGTAACCGCGCCGCCGCGGTCGCCACCTGCTACGGCGTGTCGTCCTGAGCTGCGGCACCCTGATCTGGAACGGTGAGAACCAGATCTCCAGCCCGGCCTCGGCCGCGTATCTGGCGGCGCTGCGGGCCGCCGCCGGTGATGCGCACGGCGTCGCAGTGCAGCTCGTGGGCGATGACCGCCATGTCCGTCTCCGCGGTCATCAGGTCGGCGAAATGCGCGCGCAGCGCTTGCAGTGGTGTGTGGCCTGGCGGGCGGTTCTGCACGATGCCCGCCAGGTCGTCATCCCCCACGCCGTCCAGTGGTGAGCGCCTCTTTGCTGGGAAATAGCTGAACAGGGTGGCTTTGACCACCGTCTGGTTTTTAGAGGCTGGCGCCTTGCTTTGGCCAGCCCTCCGGCGAGTCCTCCCATGCCTCCTGACGTCCGTACGGGGTCAGATCGATGAAGTTGTACGGCGTGAACAGCTGGTCAAGGCCGCGCGCGTAGGCGGTGTAGGTGTGGAAGACCTCGTCGCCGTCGCGCAGGAACACGCTGTTGGCCGGCCAGTCGCCGGTCAGCATCTCGTCGGTGTAGCCGCGGGAGTTGAGCTCCTCTTTGGACAGGTAGTTGTATTCGACGGGCTGGCGGGATCCGTCCAGCGAGGCGTGCATGTCGTAGCTGAAGTCGCTGCCGTGCGAGGAGTAGAACGGGAACGTCCACCCGTTCTTTTCCTTGTACGCCAGGACTTTCTCCGCCGGTGCGCGGCTGACCGCGGCGAAGGTGATGTCCAGGTTGTGCAGCTGGGCCAGCATCGGCGGGGTGAAGTTCAGGTTCGCCGTGGCCGTGCAGCTCGGGCAGCCCGAGTCCAGGTCGTCACGCCACATGAAGTGGTGGATGTAGAGCTGGCGGCGGCCTTCGAACAGCTCCGCCAGGGTCAGCTCGCCGTCCGGCCCGGTGAACACGTACTGCTTGTCCACTCGCACCATCGGCAGCCTGCGCCGTTCGGCGTTCAGCCGGTCACGGACCTTGAGCGCCTCCTTTTCTTTGGCCAACAAGGCTTTCCGGGCGGCCAGCCAGTCCTGCTGGGACACCACGGGCGGCAGTGCGGTTGTCATCCGCGTCTCCGTTCGGTCAGTGTGGATACCTACTAGGGCAGAGCCGCCAGGCTCGGGGAATTCATCGCCGCGCGAGCGATGAGTTTTCGCCCTGGCGGCTGTCAGTAGTGGTGACGGGCTGTGTCGAAGGCTGGAGGAACGGGTGTGACCAGGTCGCTGACGTCGATCGACGACGAGTTTCAGCGTGCGGCGGATTCGTACCGGGCCGAGTTGCTCGCGCACTGCTACCGGATGCTCGGATCGGTGCACGAAGCCGAGGACCTGGTGCAGGAGACCTATCTCAACGCGTGGCGGGGATATCCGGCGTTCGAGGGCCGCTCGTCGCTCCGCACGTGGCTGTACCGGATCGCGACCAACGCGTGCTTGACCGCGCTGGAGGGCCGGGAGCGCAGGCCGTTGCCGATCGGGCTGGGCGCCCAGAGCAGCGATCCCGAGGTGGCGCCGGTCGAGCAGGCGGAAGTGCCGTGGCTCGAGCCGATCCCGGACGCGCTGCTGGATCCGGCGTCGGTCGTGACCTCACGCGAGAGCGTGCGGCTGGCGTTCATCGCCGCGTTGCAGCACCTCCCGCCGCGGCAGCGGGCCGTGCTCGTGTTGCGGGACGTGCTGAAATGGCGTGCCGCCGAGGTCGCCGAGATGCTGGGCACGACCACGGCCGCGGTCAACAGCGCACTGCAGCGTGCCCATGCTCAGATCTCTGCGGCCGCGCCGACGCGCGACGCGGTGGCCGAGCCGACCACCGCGCAGCAGCGTGACCTGCTGGACCGGTTCGTGGTCGCGTTCGAGGCCAAGGACATCGACGCGATCGTCGAGGTGTTCACGCAGGACGCGGTGCTGGAAATGCCGCCGTTCCCCGGCTGGTACCGCGGCCCGCGCGACATCGCGCGGCTGGTCGCCAACTGGTGTCCGGCGGGCACCGGCGACCTGCGGCTGGTGCCGATCGCGGGCAACGGCCAGCCGGGGTTCGCCACGTACATCCGGGCTTCGGCGATCGACACGGCGGCCGGCCAGTCGGGCTCGTTCGTGCCGTGGAAGCTCGAACTGCTGGAACTGGCCGCGACCGGCGTGCGGCATTCGACGTCGTTCTTCGACACCCGGCTGTTCGCGGTGTTCGGGTTGCCTGATTCCCTTTAGGCAGTGGACATGTCGGCGACGAACCGGCCCGCGATGCCGCCCTTGCCCAGGCGGTCAAGCGAGGCGGGGATCTCCTCGAAGCCGATCCCGGTGAGCAGCGGCTTGAGCGACCCGTCGGCGATCATCGCCAGCACCTGGCGCAGTTCGTCGTTGGTGCCCGCGTTCGAGCCGACGATCTCGACGTTGTTCATGATCAGCATCATGACCGGGATGCTCGCTGCCTCGTCCTGACCGCCGACCACGACCACGCGGCCGCTGTGCCGCACGCCCAGGACGCTGCCGCGCACTGTCTCACCGCTGCCGACGAAGTCCACGATCAGATCCAGATCGTGCACGTCGTCGATGCTCTGCACGACCGTTGTCGCGCCGAGCTCGAGCGCCGTCGGAGCCAGCGCCTCCTTGCGGACCACCGCGGTGACCTCCGCACCGGCGGCCGCGGCGATCTGCACGCCGAAGCTGCCCAGCCCGCCGATGCTGACGATGCCGACCTTCATCCCCGGTTGGATGTTTCCCTTGTTGTGCAAGGCGTGATACGAGGTCAGACCCGCGTCGGTAGCCACCGCGGCCTGGTCGAACGTCACCCCGTCAGGGATCTTGACCAGCCGCTCGGTCTGCGTTCGCACCACGGTGCCGAAACCGCCGTCGTAGGCGACGCCGGGACCGTCCGGGCCAGTGCGGACCGCCACCCGGTCTCCTGGTTGGAAGTCGGTCACCTCCGGCCCGGTCTCGGTGATCACGCCCGCGACCTCGTGGCCGAGCACCACCGGAAGCGGGCCCCAGGGCAGTGAGCCGTCGGCGAGGTGCACGTCGGTCAGGCACAGCCCCGCGGCCATTGTGCGGAGCACGACCTCGCCGGGTCCTGGCGCTGGATCGCTCAGGTCGACCAGCTCGAGCGGCTCACCTCTGGTTGTCAGGCGCCATGCGCGCATTGGCTTCGCTCCTCAGCTGACCGGGTCGAGCCGGGCGAAGGGGAAGCGCCGTTCGGTGTTCTCCTCGTACTTGTGGATGTCCGGCCAGTAGTCGGAGAACAGGGTGTAGAGGCGCAGCCACTCCCGGCCCTGGCGCAAGATCGTCGGCTTGGCGGTCACCTTCTGCTCGCCCACCTCGATCTCGACCTGGTCCGCGGCCGCGACGTTGTTGAACCACTCCGGCACCTTCTTGGCGCCGCCCGCGCTGCCGATCAGCACGTAGCTGCCGTCCACCGGCAGGTAGATCAACGGTGTGATCATGTCCCGGCCGGACTTGCGGCCCTTGTGGTGCAGCAGCGTGACGTGCGCGTTCTTGAAGAACCCGCCGACGTTCCCCTTGTTGGCCCTGAACTCCGTGATCACCTGATCGTTGAAGTCGCTCACCGAAATCCCCTAAACGATGGTTAGCGTTTCCTGTACACCGTTAAGGATGTATTGACCGGTGTTAAAGTGTCAAGCGTGAAGCTCACCGTGGACGTCATCGCGCGCACAGCGCTCGAGATGCTCGACGAGACCGGTTTGGACGGCCTGTCCATGCGGCTGCTCGCGACGCGGCTCGACGTGCAGCCGGCCGCGTTGTACTGGCACGTCAAGAACAAAAGCCAGTTGCTCGACGTGATGGCTGCGGCGATCTTCAACTGCGCCGCCGACGGGCTTGAGGCGCCGCGTGCGGGCGTGACGTGGCAGGAGTGGACGGCCGAGTGGGTGCGCCAGCTGCGCAAGGCCATGCTGCGGTTCCGGGACGGTGGCCGGATCTTCGCCAACGGCAGCGTCACCGAGCCCGCCCTGTTCCGCGCCACCGAGCTGGCGCTGCGTACGTTGCAGGATGCCGGGTTCGAGGTGCAGCCCGCCGCACGCAGCCTCGCCGCGCTGATCCACTACGCGGTCGGCTTCACCATCGAGGAGCAGAACCACGTCTACAAGTCATCGGAGTCCGCGCACAGCGCGCTGGACACCGCACGGTTCCCGCTGACCGCGCAGGCCTATGTGGATGACAACCTGTTCGACCCGAACACCGACGAGTGCTTCGAGTACGGCATGCAGATCATTCTCACGGGCATGAAGGCCGCCAACGACATCGTCACGCCATAGCTACCTCACCTTCTCGAAGAACGCCCGGACATCCCGCACGAACAGCTCCGGCACCTCAAGCGCCGCGAAGTGCCCGCCACGCTCGTGCTCGGTCCACTGCACGATGGTGTGTGCCTGCTCAGCCAGCGCCCGTGCCGGCTTGATCAGTTCGTACGGGAACACCGCGACGCCCATCGGGATCGGACTGTCGACGAACCTCCCCCGGGAGGCCTCGAACTCGTAGTAGATCCGCGCGGACGAACCGGCGGTGGCGGTGAACCAGTAGAGCGAGACGTTGGTCAGCAGCCAGTCGGTGTCGATCTTGCTGGTCGGATCGGTCCATTCCCGGAACTTCTCGGCGATCCACGCCAACTGCCCGACCGGGGAATCGGTCAGCGCGTAGGACAAGGTCTGCGGCCGGGTGGCCTGCTGGCGCATGTATCCCGCCGGGGCGGCGATGTACTTGCTCATGGCGGCGATGCGCGTCTGGTCCTCGTCGGACAGCTCCGCGGAGTCGCCGCGCGGGACCGTGGGCAGGAAGTTCAGGTGCACTCCGACCACGCGCTCGGGTTCCAGGGCCGCGACCATGCGCGAGATGATCGATCCCCAGTCGCCGCCTTGGACGCCGTAGCGCTCGTAGCCCAGGCGAGCCATCAGTTGCGTCCACGCGCCCGCCACGCGATGCGGATCCCAACCGGTCGAGGACGTCGGGCCGGAGAACCCGAACCCCGGAATGGCCGGGATGACGACGTGGAAGGACTCGGTCAACGGGCCGATCACGTCGAGGAACTCCAGCACCGAGCCGGGCCAGCCGTGTGTCAGCAGCAGGGGTAACGCGTCCGGCTGGACTGAGCGGACGTGCAGGAAGTGGATCCGTTGACCGTCGATCTCGGTGGTGAACTGGGCGAAGGAGTTCAGGCGCGCTTCGTTGTCCCGCCACGAATACCCGTCCTGCCAGTAGGCCACGAGCTCGCGCAGATGCTCGAGCGGCACCCCGTAAGCCCAGCCGACGCCGGGCAACTCGTCCGGCCAGCGAGTCACCGCCAGCCTGTTCCGCAGGTCGTCGAGGTCGGCCTGCGGAACAGCACTGCGGAAGGGACGGACGTCGCTACTCATGGTTCCGAACGTTAGACCGTGGTACCGACATTTTCCCGAATCAGCAGGAAACCCGTGGCGGCGGCGGCAAATCCAAGCCCGGCGGCGACCAGGTACACCCGGTTGAGCCCGTCGACCGCGTCCGTGCCGGACTGGAACACCACGCCCAGTACGGCGACTCCGAGGGTCTGGCCGAGCTGACGGGCCGTCGTGGACGCTCCGACCGCGACGCCGAACCGTTGCGGGGGAACCGTGGCGAACAGCGCGGTGCCCATCGCGGGCATGAGCACACCGACGCCGATTCCGGTGACGATCAGTCCACAGAGGATGGACAACGCCGTCGATCCAGCGTCCAAACCCGCCTGCAATGCGGATCCCGCACCGCCCAGCAGCAGCCCAGTTCCAATCAGCACACGAGGCGGGATGTGCGGCAGCCGTCGCCCGACCAGCGTCGAGGTGACGAATGTGCTCAGCGCCAAGGGAACCATCGCCAGACCGGCGGCGACCGGGCCGAGTTTCAGCGTATCCTGCAACCACACTGAGGTGAAGACCAGGCATGCGAACACGCTCGCCGAGATCACGCCGCACACCATCAGGCCGTTGAACGACGCGATGCGGAACAACGACACCAACCCGGCCACGTCGAACCGCTTCCCGCGCACACCCGCAACCACGGCAACGCTCTTGACCGTCAACGCGATCGCCAGCAGCGCCAGCGGGATGTTCACGATGAAGATCGCGCGCCAGCTGACGTACTGGGTGAGCAGACCTCCCGCGATCGGGCCCGCCGCGGCGGCCAGTCCGTTGACCGCGCCCCAAATACCCATGGCGATGCCTCGGTCACGTCCTTCGTAGCTACTGCCGATCAACGCGAAGGTCGTGACCGCCATTGCCGCTCCCCCAACGCCTTGCACCGCCCGCGCGGTAATCAGCACGGTGATGCCCGGCGCCAGGCCGCACACCAGCGACGCGGCCGTGAAGACCGCGAGGCCCGCCAGGTAGACGGCGCGATGCCCATAGCGGTCCGCGACCGAGCCCGCCACGAGCATCAGCGCGGCCAGTACCGCGGTGTAGATGTTGAGCACCCATTGCAGCGGCGTCAGGGAGGCCTGGAACGAACGGCCAATGTTGGGCAGGGCGACGGTCACGGCCGTCGTATCGATCAGAAACAACAGTGATCCGAGGCTGATCGCGGTCAGCGCTCCCCACTTTCGCATGGTTCTCCTTTCCCGGTGGACGACCTACGATCGGCTCACCGCGCGGATCACCGCCCCAAATGTCGCGATCTGGGTAAGAAACCGTCAGTGGATAAGCTTCTATGATGGATTCCGTCACGCTCGATCCGGTCGACCGAGGCCTGGTACACGCGTTGCAGATCGACGGCCGGGCACCGTTGCGGACCATCGCGACGGTCGTCGGTGTCTCGGAGAACACCGTGGCCCGGCGGTATCAGCGGCTGCGCTCCGCCGGTGTGCTGCGAGTCGTAGGGACGGTCAACGGCGCTCGTCTGGGCTACACGGCGTGGACGCTGCGGTTGCAGTGCACGCCGGATGCGGCGAGCGCGGTCGCGGCCGCGCTGGCGGACCGTCAGGACACGTCTTGGGTGTATTTGTTGTCGGGCGGCACGGAGATTTCGTGCAATACCCAGGCTCGCAGCGTGGGCGAGCGGGACACGTTGTTGTTGTCGAAGCTGCCGCGTACCCGTCGCGTGGCGTCGGTGACGGCGCATTCGATCCTGCGGGCGACCGCGTTGCCCAGTTCCTGGCAGGGGCTGCATTGGCTTAGCGATGACCAGGCCTCGCAGCTCATGCCGGAGCCCGTCGCGCAGGACGACTCGCCGATCACGTTGGACCCAGGCGACGCGTTGCTGCTCGATGCGCTGTCACGGGATGGCCGCACGGGGTACGCCGAGCTGGCCACGGTGACCGGCTGGTCGGATTCGACGGTCAAGCGGCGGACGGATCACCTGCGGCGGGGTGGGGTGCTGTCGTACATGCTCGACATTCCGCCGTCCGCGCTGGGTTTCGCCGCGGAGGCACGGCTGTGGATGCGGGTGAAACCGTCCGAACTGGTGGCCACGGCCGAGGAGCTGGCGCGGCATCCGGAGGTGTCGTTCGCGGCGGTGACCACAGGACCGACGAACCTGATCGCCGCGGTGAACTGCAGGGACAACGCGGATCTGTACCGGTATCTGACCGAGCGGGTGTCCGCTTTGGACGCCATCTGGGACATGGAGACCGCGCCGGTGATCAGGACCGTGAAGCGGGCGGGCGCGGTGCTGCCCGTGTGAGGCGTTGTTCCAGGCCGTCGAGGATGATCTCGATGCCCAGCTCGAACTGCCGCTCACTGGACATCGGCTGGGTGGCGACCCGGCGCAGGCTCGGGTAGTCGCCGTCGGGCGGGTCGATGGTCCTGGCTTCTTGCTGAGCGGTGGTCAGCACGTGCGCGGCGAGCAGCCGGGCGATGCCGCCGGCTTCCGTGTCGGGAAAGCCCGCCTCCAGCAGGATCCGCACGGTGGTCTCCACGTGGCCGAGTCGGTGCGGGCCGACCGGTGGCCGCTCCCGCAGCAGCGTCGCGGCGTCGCGGTGGGCCAACAGCAGCTGCCGGAATTGCCGCAGGCCACTGGCAAGCCGATCGCGCCACGGCAGCGTGTCGTCGATGTCGAAGGCGTCGGCGCAGATCGCCTCGGCGACCAGATCGAGCAGTTCGGCCTTGTTCTTCACGTGCCAGTAGAGCGTCGGTGACTGGACGCCGAGCTTGGCGGCCAGCCGCCGCGTGCTCAGGTCGGCCAGTCCCACCTCGTCGAGAAGCTCGACGGCCATATCGGTGATGTGTCGGATGTCCAGGCGTGCCACACGCCGAACCTTATCAGTGATAGAGTGGCTCTATCGCTGATAGAGAACGTGCGTGTCGAGGGGGTACGAGCGTGATGTGGACGAGAAGTCTGCGAATCCTGGTCGTGGTGTGTTCGATCGTGTTCACGATCGGCACGGCGCTGCATGGCTTCGTGGTGATCGATGAAGAGGTGTTGGCCCGGACGATGGAGTTGGCCGGGGCGAGCGCGGATCCCTCGGGGTTCTTAGCGGGGTTCCGTGCGGTCGGTGCCGTGTTCGTGGTGGCCAATGCACTGGGGCTGCTGGCTTTGCGTGCGGGGAACTGGCTGTTCTGGGTGGTGCTCGCGGTGAACGCCGGGCAGGCGGCCGGGGTAGGGATGGTGCCGTTCGAGATGTTCCAGGCTGCGTCCGAGACGTACGGCTGGGTGGGCATCCTGCCGTCGGTGGTCACGGATGGCGGCGCACTGATCCTGGTGCTGATCATGCTGGGCAGAGCGCTGGCTGTGGTGCGGCAGCGGTCTGCGCGCGGGACCGTTCTGCCGAGCGGCCACCCAGGCCGTTAGGGGTGGTCGATTCGTCCAACACACGATCGTTCTGTTGGCCCGCGGCCAGAGCTCTGGCAGTCCGGTAACCCCGGTCGGGGTCTCGACGCTGGGTCCGCATCCGGTGCCGGGCTGGCAGGGACAACGCCGGTATGGCTTCCCGGTGTGGCTGGGGTCCTTCACTTCGGCCATCGGTGTCTGCACAGCACCCGTGTGCGTTCAGGACACGTTTCAGGAAAGGAGTCGTGATAGCGCTGCTGCGCCGTTGCGCCAGCGGGCAGCTGGGTCGGTAGTGATGGTCGATACTGCGGCTTGTTCTGCGAACGATCAGCCTGTGTCCCAGGCAGGGTCAGGCCGCCGCCTGTGGTCCGGCGTTCCCCGGCTTCCAGATCGGCTGTGGCTGTCGCCGGAGCCTGGCACGGGCGTCTGCTCGGCATCGGTGCGCGTTCAGGACGCACCTACTGGTGTTCCGGGATGGGCTTCGGGGTTCACCATGGACCGCCGACGACCTGCCGGTTCCCTGATCGTCCAGACGGCCTTGGTCCGGCATGAACACCGGATGTCCAAGGCCTGCGCAATGACTGCCAGATCTCCAAGTTCAGCCGCAAGGTCGCGCGGGGATGGGCAAAGCCGTTGCACCAGGCCACCCCGCGCCCCGGGCCAGCGCGCGGCGATTGTGATCGCGATCGAGGCGGCCGTCGACACTCCGGCGACGACGAACTCACTCGGTCCAAGGGAGGTCCGGTGCGTAGTCCAACCACGTCAGGTCGCGGCCTGGCTCCGGCACTCCGGTGCCGCCGCCGGGCCTCGAGATCGGTAGTGAACCTGGCGCGGCACAGGTGCACATTCACGACACACCTACTGGTGTTCCGGGAAAGGAGGCAGCAACAGCGCCGCCGCTGCGCCGTTGCGCCCAGCGGACGGCGGGGCCGATGAGCAGGCCGGTGATCATGAAGACGGCGCCGAGCACGATCCAGCCGGGGATGCCCCAGGTGACGATCAGGGCGGTGAGCATCAGCGGCGCGATCACCCTGGCCACGGCGAGGCCGTTGCCGAACAGGCCTTGGTACTGGCCCTGCTTGTCCGGCGGGGCGAGGGCGAAGCTGATCTCCCAGGCGCCGGCGGACTGCATCATCTCGCCGTAGGTCTGCACGAGTGCGGCCACCAGCAGGATGCCCGCGGCGACCCAGGCCGACGTGCCCAGGGCGGACAGAGCGAACACGACACAGGACACGAGCAGCAGTGCTCCGGCGTGGCGCATGGAGCGTGCGGCGGACTGAAGGGAGGTGACCTGCCGGGCGACCCGGACTTGGAACAGCACCACGGACACCGTGTTGAGCAACAGGATCGCGGAGACCAACCAGCGTGGCGCGTCGGTGTGCTGGACGATCCACAGTGGCGTGGCCAGGGTGATCAGCGGGACGTGCAGCAGCATGATCGTGTTGAGCAGGGCGAGCAGCGCGTAGGGGCGGTCGCGCAGTACGGCGAGCTTGGGGCCGTTGCTGGGGGCGGGCGGGACTTCCGGCAGTGGGCGCAGGATGGCCGCGCAGATCAGGAAGCTGATGGCGTCGATGGTGAAGACCGCCATGTAGGCGGCGGGGGTGTCGACGTACAGGGCGAGGCCGCCGAGGCCCGCGCCGATCGCGATGCCTGCGTTGATGGCGGCCTGGATGACCGCGCGGGTCTTGGTGCGCAACTCGGGGGCGACCAGCCCGGCCAATAGTGCCTGCCGGGCGCCGGTGAGGCCGCACTGGCAGCTGGTGTAGAGGCACACGGCGATGAGGAACGGCAGGAAGGAGCGGACGAACAGGAACGCGCTGATCGTCACTGCGGTGGCGATCGCCAGCAGGATCGCGGTGGTGCGGGGGCCGCGCCGGTCGGCGAGGTGGCCGAGCGGCACGCCTGCCAGGAAGCCGATCGCCCAGCCGATGGTCAGGCCGAGGCCGACCTGGGTGGCCGACAGGCCGACGACACGGGTGAAGTACAGCGCCGAGGTGACGTAGAAGGCCCCGTCACCGATCGAGTTGGTCAGCTGAGCTGCGGCGAGTCTGTGCATGACAGTGAACCTACGGAGTAGATTGGTCGGTTGTTATAGCCAATTTCTGCACAACTGAATGGACCAATGGACTTTCACGTCAGCCTGGCGGGCAAGGGTGATCTGTCCGCACGCATCTACCGTGAGCTGCTGGAGGCGATCCTTGACGGGCGGCTGCGGCCGGGTGAGCGGCTGCCGCCGACACGGGAGCTTGCGCAGCGGCTGCAGGTGTCGCGCACGACAGTCACCGACGCCTACGAACGCCTGACCGCGGAAGGGTTTCTGGTCGGCCGGGTCGGCGCGGGCACGTTCGTCACCGACCAGCCGGTGAAGCCGGTGTCGCGTGCGGTGCCGGGTCGTGGGCAGGGCCGGGGTCGTGGGGTGGCGCGGGCGCGGCGGTTGTGGGAGTCGGTGGCCGGGCCGTCGGTGGACGAGGTGCTGCCGTACGACTTCCAGCTCGGGGTGCCCGACGGCCGGTTGTTCCCACTGGAGGCGTGGCGGCGGCTGGTGAGTCGCGAGCTGCGGACCAAGGTGGTGCATCCGGCGCGGTACGCCGATCCCGCGGGCCATCCCGGTTTGCGCGCGGCGATCGCCCGGTACGTGGGCGTGTCCCGGTCGGTGGTGGCGGGCGCTGAGGATGTCCTGGTCACGCAGGGCGCTCAGCAGGCGCTGGACGTCATCGGCCGGGTGCTGGTCGAGCCGGGCGACGTGGTGGCGGTGGAGGAGCCGGGCTACTCCCCTGCCCGCCGACTGTTCCAGTCACTCGGCGCGCGGGTGGCCGGTGTCCCGGTGGACGACGAAGGCCTTGACGTGACGGCGATTCCGGCCAAGGCGCGGCTGGTGTACACGACGCCGTCGCATCAGTTCCCGCTGGGCACGCCGATGTCCTTGGCACGCCGCACGGCGCTGCTGGCGTGGGCCGAACGCAATGACGCGGTGATCATCGAGGACGACTACGACAGCGAGTTCCGGTTCTCCGACCGGCCGTTGCAACCGCTGCAGAGCATCGACCGCAGTGGCCGGGTGGTGTACGTCGGGTCGTTCTCCAAGATCATGCTGCCGATGCTGCGGTTGGGCTTCCTCGTGGCTCCGCCGTCGCTGGTCGCGGCGCTGCGTACGGCCAAGCAGCTCACCGACATGTACGGCGATGTGGTCACTCAGGGCGCGCTGGCGCAGTTCATCGAGGACGGCTTGCTGGCGCGGCATATCCGCAAGGCCACTCGCGAGTACGCGGCCCGCCACGAGCTGATCACCACGACACTGCAGCGCGACTTCGGCTGGCTGAACGTCGTGCCGTCCACGGCCGGCTTGCATCTGTGTGCGCGCACCGCATTCGACCCGGCTGAGCTCGTGGCGCGGGCTCGTGCTGCCGGTGTCGGAGTGCAGGCGCTGGCCGATTTCTGTGCCGGGACACCCCAGCACGGCATCGTCATCGGTTATGGCGGGATTCAGATGCGGCAGATTCCCGAGGGGTTGCGTCGTCTCCATGCGGCGTATCGGCCGGGCTAGAAGGCGGACCAATTTCGCGGGATTGGCTATGGGCGCTGTGCGGGTTGGCTTTTAGCGTCGGGGTATGCGAATCCGGATCATCGATGCGTTCACCGACCAACCGTTCCGTGGCAACCCGGCCGCCGTGTGCCTGCTCGAGGACACCTGGCCGGACGAGGACTGGATGCGGCGGGTGGCGGCGGAGATGAACCTCTCCGAGACCGCCTTCGCGCACCCGGTCGACGACAGCGACGCGGACTACGCGTTGCGCTGGTTCACCCCGGAAGTCGAGACCGACCTGTGTGGTCATGCCACGCTGGCCACAGCGCACGCCTTGCACCAAGACCGTGGCGCACCGGCCACGGTCCGGTTCGCCACGCGCAGCGGAATCCTTGTCGCGCAAAGCTTTGACGACGGCACGATCACATTGGACTTCCCGGCGGCGACCATCACCGACAGCGCCGCTCCGGACGGGTTGGCCGACGCGCTCGGGGCGCAGCCGGTGGCCACGTATCAGACGGGCGCGTTGGGCGATCTGCTCGTGGTGCTGTCCGATGAGGACACTGTGCGGGGCCTGCGGCCGGATCTGGCGTCGATCGCGCGGATCGAGCAGGAGTACGGCATTCGGGGGGTGATCGTCACGGCCGAGTCGGCCGACTATGACTTCGTGTCCCGGTTTTTCGCACCCAAGGACGGGATCCCGGAGGACCCGGTCACGGGCAGCGCGCACACCGCGCTGGCGCCGTACTGGGCTCAGCGCACGGGCCGGACGAGTCTGGTCGGGTTGCAGGCCTCCAAGCGCACCGGCGTGGTGCGTACCGAGGTGCATGGTGACCGGGTGCACCTGACGGGGCACGCGGTCACTGTGCTCGACGGGTTCCTTCAGATCGCCAGCAAGGCGGTGGCCGGGTCGGTTTCCGGTGGCCCGGCGGGCAGCCATTCGCCGTCCTGACGCCGGTAGGGATACCAGCGGCCGTCCCTGCCCAGGCGCAGCTGGGTATCGGCGGCGGTCCAGTGGTTACGTGCCTGTTCCAGCGACGGAATGTCCTCAGCGGACAGTGCGGCTGCGGCCTTGGCGAGGTCTGTTTTGCTGGGGCGCCAGGTGGTTTCGAGGACCTCCAGCCCGGTGAGACCGCCGTAGGTCCAGGCGCGGACCGCGTGGGTGAGGTCGCGGCCGGTCGCTTCGGCCAGTTGTCCGACGAGCGCCGGGTAGGTCGCGGCCCATCGCACGGCGTCCTGCCATTCGGTGAGCTCCTGGGGGTGTTTGCCGTCGAGCAGGGCTTGGGCGCGGGCCGCGGCGTCGGTCACGAGGTAGCGCAGCATCGATGAGGGCGGCCCGTTGCGCAGTTGCAGTTCGTCCAGCAGGTGTTGCTCGCCGCGGCCGCGGATCAGCAGCAGGACGAACGGGTCTTCGTCGAGCAGCCACGCGACCTGGTAGGACAGCGCGGCCGCGTGCCGGCAGGGCAGTTCCCAGCCTTCGCAGTCGCAGTCGGGTTCCAGGTCGGTCATCTGCGGCAGGATCGGGATCTCGGCCGCGGTGAGGTCGTGCGGCATGTCCTTGTCCAGCAGTGCGGCGATGTAGCCGGATTTGGCCGCGACCCAGTCCAGCAGCCGGGTCCACTCCGCGTCGGTCAGCTGTGTGATGTGGACGGTCGTGGTGTGCGGGGTGCGGTCGCTGCCGTACACGGTCGCGGCGATCCGGCCCGGGCTGACGGTGATCGGCCCGACTTGGCCGGCGTAGGCGTATTTGCGGCCGATCTTCATCTGCTCGGAGTCCAGTGCCGCGTCTTCGATCGCGGTGATCCACGCGTTGCCCCACCACGATCGGGCGAAGCGGGCGCGGCGGCGCGCGCCTGCGGGGAAGGCCGGGAAGCCTCGGACATCCTGGGCGCCGTCGGTCACCAGGTCCCCCTCAGTTCGATCAGGTCCGCCAGCTCGGCGTCGGACAGTTGGGTCAGCGCGGCCTCGCCCTGGCCGAGTACGGCGTCGGCGAGTTTCTTCTTCTCCCGCAGCATCTCGGCGATCCGGTCCTCCAGGGTGCCTTCGGCGATCAGCCGGTGGACCTGGACCGGGCGGGTCTGGCCGATCCGGTAGGCGCGGTCGGTGGCCTGGTCTTCCACGGCCGGGTTCCACCAGCGGTCGTAATGCACGACGTGGTCGGCGCGGGTGAGGTTGAGCCCGGTGCCCGCGGCCTTGAGCGACAGCAGGAAAACCGGTGCCTCGCCGTCCTGGAAGCGCCGCACCATCTCCTCGCGCGCGGCCACGGGTGTGCCGCCGTGCAGCAGTTGCGTGGTGACGCCGTGGTCGCGCAGGTGGCGCTCCAGCAGCCGGGCCATGGTCACGTACTGGGTGAACACGAGCACGGATCCGTCTTCGGCGAGGATCGTGCCGACGAGTTCGTCGAGCAGTTCGAGCTTGCCGGATCGCCCGGCCAGCTCGGGTTTCGGTTCTTTGCGGAACTGCGCGGGGTGGTTGCAGATCTGCTTGAGCCCAGTGAGCAGTTTCATGATCAGGCCGCGGCGGGCGATCCCGCTGCTGGCTTTGATCTGTGCCATGACTTCGTCGACCAGCGCCTGGTAGAGGCCGGCTTGTTCACGGGTGAGCGCGACCGGCCGGTCGGTCTCGGTCTTGGGCGGCAGTTCCGGTGCGATGCCGGGGTCGGATTTGCGGCGCCGCAACAGAAAGGGCCGCACCAGCGGGGCCAGGCCGGTGGGGTTGCCGTCCCAGCGGGCGCGGAATGCCGTGAGCGGTCCGAGCAGGCCGGGCGTGGTCCAGTCGAGGATGGCCCAGAGTTCGGAGAGATTGTTCTCCACGGGCGTGCCGGTGAGCGCGACCCGCGCGGCGGACGGGATGGCGCGCAGTGCTTTGGCGGTGCCGGATCCGGGGTTCTTGACGTGCTGTGCCTCGTCGGCCACCAGCAGATCCCAGTCCTGCTGGGCCAGTGTTTCGGCGTCGACGCGCATGGTGCCGTAGGTGGTGAGCACGAACCCGCTGTCGAGGCCGTCGAGTGAGCGGGCGGTGCCGTGGAAGCGCCGTACGGGGGTGCCGGGCGCGAATTTGGTGATCTCCCGTTCCCAGTTGCCCAGCAGCGACGCCGGGCAGACCACCAGGGTGGGTTTCGAGCCGCGGCGCAGGTGCAGCGCGATCAGGGTGATCGTTTTGCCCAGGCCCATGTCGTCGGCCAGGCAGCCGCCGAGCCCGAGGGAGGTCATCCGGTCGAGCCATCGCAGGCCGCGCAGCTGATAGTCGCGCAGTGTCGCGGCCAGCGCGGCTGGTTGCTGCACGTTGTCGTCGAAGCCCGCGTCCGGGTCGGATATGCGTTGCCGTAACGATTCCAGCCACCCGGTGGCGACGGCGGGTACGTACTGGCCGTCGACCTCGGTCGCCCCGGTCAGCGCGGCACCGAGCGCCTCGATGGTCGGCAATGGTTTGAGTGTGCGGTCACGGGCCTTGCGCGCCAGTACGGGATCGACGAGCAGCCACTGGTCACGCAGCCGCACGAGCGGCCGGTGCGCTTCGGCGAGGACCTCGATCTCGGCGTCCGACAAGGCCTGTCCGGCGAGCGTGACCTGCCAGTTCAGGTCGACCTCGCCGCCTGGTCCGCCGCTGATCACCGCGCGGGCGGCCAGCGAGCGGGCGAGCTCGCTGGGCCACAGCACGTCAACACCCGCGTCGTCCAGGCGCTGGATGGCGCCGCCCAGCAACTCCCCTATCTCCTGGTCGCCGAGGATCAGCTCGCCGGGTTCATTGTCGTCGAGGAACCGTTCCAGCACTGGCCACGCGACCGCCGCGCGGCGCACGGCGAGCATCGTCGCGGCGGTCCAGTCGCCGGGAAATTCCAGGCTGGCCCGGAATTCCGCGGTGCCGAAGTCGGCCGTGAGACGCAGCGCGACACGGACGGTGGCATCGAGCGAGCCGCGGGGCATCTGCTGCGGTTCCCACGCCGCGAACGCCTGACCGCCCAGGACGAGGGGCGCGGCCGGGGTGCGCGGCAGCGTGTCGGCGACGGCGTTGGTGAACTCGTCGGCGTCACCGTCGATCTTCCAGACGTCGTATCCGGCGGGTGAGATCGCGGGCACGATCTTGCCCGCCGCCACGAGCCGCAGGGCGTGCCAGGCCCGTGGTCCCCAGTGTTCGTCGTGCAGCACTGTGGGCAGTGCGGCGCCGACCGGGACCCGGACGGTGCCGTCCGGGTCCCGGAAGACGAACTGGCTCGCCCGTGGCGGGTCGGCCGGTTCGAACTCGATCAACGGCTCAACCTCCGGTAGCGCCGTACAGCCAGTGGGAAGAAGATCGCGATCAGGGCCACCGGCCAGACCACGGCCATCAGTATGGCGTTCTGGGTGATCCACGAGTCGCTGACGATGCCGGGGTTGCCGAACAGGTCGCGGATCGCGGTGACGGTCGAGGACAGCGGGTTCCATTCGGCGATGGCGCCCAGCCAGCTGGGCATGGTGCTGGGCGGGATGAACGCGCTGGAGAGGAACCCGATCGGGAACTCCATGGTCTGCATGGCGGTGACCATGGCCTGGTTGCCCGCCATCAGGCCGCAGAAGATGCCCACCCAGATGAACGCGAACCGCAGCAGCAACAGCAGCGCGACCGCCAGCACCGTCTCGCCGGCGTTGCCGTTGCTCTGCCAGCCCATCGCCAGGCCGCAGAGGATGAGCACGGTCAGCAGCAGCACCGAGTCGAGCATGTCGGCGATGCTGCGGCCCAGCAGCACGGCCGCGGGTGACATCGGCATGGAGCGGAACCGGTCGGTCACGCCCTTGTTGATGTCCTGTGAGATGGCGGTCATCGTGGAGCCGATGCCGAAGAGCATGTTCATCGCGAACATGCCGGGCATCAGGAATTCCTTGTAGTCCCCGCCACCGGGCACGATCATCGCGCCGCCGAGCAGGTAGCCGAAGATCAGCGCGATCAGCACCGTGAACGCGAGCCCGAACAGCACCGATCCGGGTTCACGCACCCAGTGGATCAGCTCCCGGCGGGTGATCGTCCAACCGTCGGCCAGTGCCCATCTCATGCTGCCTCCCCCTTGGCGGTCAACGACAGGAAGACCTCGTCGAGGGTCGGCCTGCGCAGCGCGATGTCCTCGATGTCGATCTCGGCGGTTTTCAGCGTCTGCGCCACGTCGACCAGCGCGGTGACCCGGTCGGTGACCTGGACGCTGACTTGGCGGATGTCCTGGTCGATCTCGGCGTCCGCGCCGGCGACCTTGCCGATCAGCTCGGCCGCCCTGGGCAGCTCGGCCGTGGAGTGCACCACCACGTCGATGCGGTCGCCGCCGAGGGTGGTCTTGAGCTCGTCCGGGGTGCCCTCGGCGATCACGCTGCCGTGGTTGATCACCGAGATGCGGTCGGCCAGCTGGTCGGCCTCGTCCAGGTACTGGGTGGTCAGCAGGACCGAGGTGCCCGCGGCGACCATGTCGCGCACGGCCTGCCAGACCTCGCTGCGGCTGCGGGGATCCAGGCCGGTGGTCGGTTCGTCGAGGAACAGCACCCGCGGCGCGAGGATCATGCTGGCGGCGATGTCCAGTCGCCTGCGCATCCCGCCGGAGTACGTCTTGGCCGGCCGGGTGGCCGCGTCGGTCAGGCCGAAGTGCTCGAGCAGTTCGTCCGCCCGCTGCCGGGCCTTGGCCGGCGTGAGGTGGAACAGCCTGCCGAACATCTCCAGGTTCTGGCGCCCGGACAGGATCTCGTCCACCGCGGCGTGCTGGCCGACCAGCCCGATCCGGCGTTTCACCTCCTTGGCTTGCCGGGCCACGTCCATACCCGCGACCTGCGCGCGGCCCTCGTCGAACTGCAGCAGAGTCGCCAGGATCCGCACCGCGGTGGTCTTCCCGGCGCCGTTGGGTCCCAACAGCCCGCAGACCGCGCCCTCCGCCACGGTCAGATCGAACCCGTTCAGTGCGTAGTGGTCGCCGTACCGCTTGCGCAGCCCCTCAGCGACGACCGCCGGTTTTTCGGCCATTCGAGTACCCCACTCCATATTAAAACTTGAATGCCGGGCGGGGAGTATGCATCACTTCGTCCGATCCATGCAAATGTGAGTCCTCGGTGCTGAACTTTGTCGGCCGCCTGGCCGACAAACCGCCCACGTGGCCGAAAACGCAGGTCAGAGCCGTGTGAGGCGTTGCAGGGCGGCGAAGCCGTCGTCGGTTCCGGGCCAGTGGCGGCGCACCGCGTCGATCCCGGCCCGGCGCACGACCGAGCGCAGGACGGCGGTGACGATGATGGCGTCGTCGGCGTACCCGAGGACGGGGATGAAGTCGGGAATCAGGTCGATCGGCATCGCGAGGTACGCCAGCAGCAACCCGAGCCGGATCCGCACGCCTCGCGGGAGCGTCTTGTCACCGGCCAGTCGTCGCACCAGACGCAGGACGTCAGGCAGCAGCCGGAGTGCTTCACGCAGCAGCCCGCCGCGCGGGCGGACGATCACCAGCGTCACCGCCAACGCCACCCACGCGAGCAGCAGCGCCGCGCTCACGCCGATGAGCAGGTCCCACCAGAACGAGCCGGTCACGGTTCTTTGAGGTCGTGCCAGCTGCCGGGTTTGCCGGGGGAATCGGGCTCACCGGCCATGGCGTACTTGCCTTCTTCCAGGCGGGACAGCAGGCCCTGGGTCCACTCGATGCTGGATTCCGCGGAGTGGCCCCACAGGGTGTAGAGCTCCCAGACGTGCTCCGGGCCTTGAGACTTACGCAGCTGCACCTGGGCGTCGTCGCGCTGGGCCTCCAGCGCGGCGAGCCGTTCGCGCAGCAGGGTGATCGCATCCTGGCGGGTCAGCGCGGGCAGCAACGCCAGGCCGGCGCCGAGCATGTCGGGGCGGTGCTCGGGGCGGCGGATGGCGTTGCGCAGCAGCTTCTGGAACTCCAGCTCGCCGCGTTCGGTCAGCTCGTACTCGGTGCGGGTGGCCAGGAAGTCCTCGATCAGCGAGCCGCTTTTGGTCAGCTGCTTGAGCGCGTGGTAGATCGAGCCCCATTTGACGTTGGCCCATTGGTCGGCGCCCCAGGCCAGCAGGTCGTTGCCGATCAGGTAACCGTGGGCGCGCCCGTATCCGCGCACCACACCGAGCACCAGCAGCCGTGTCGCCGACATGACACGGCAGCCTAAATCAGAGCTCCGCGCCGGTGCGCCCGGGCAAGATCACCACCCGCTATGTCGATGTTGACTTATATAAGCGACGCCTGTAGCTTTCGCGCCATGGTCGACGTAATCCACCAGATCAACGCCGTTCGCCGGGCGATCGGCACGCGCACGCTGGAAGCCGGTGAAGCCCGGGTGCTCACCATCAGCCAGGCCTACGACACCGATCTCGAGGACCTGTGGGACGCGTGCACGAGCATCGAGCGGATCCCCCGCTGGTTCCTGCCGATCTCCGGGGACCTGCAGCTCGGCGGGCGCTACCAGCTGGAAGGCAACGCCGGCGGCGTGGTCGAACGCTGCGACCCGCCGAAGAGCTTCGCGGCCACCTGGGAGATGAACGGCCAGGTGTCGTGGATCGAGGTGCGGCTGTCGTCCGACCCGGATGGCAAGTCCCGCTTCGAGCTGGAGCATGTCGCGCACGTCGACGACGACATGTGGGCGCAGTTCGGGCCGGGCGCGGTGGGCATCGGCTGGGATTCGATGATGCTGGGACTCGCGCTGCACATCGCGTCCGACGCGTCGGTTCCCCCGGAGAAGGGGATGGAGTGGCTGGCCTCGCCGGAGGGCAAGCAGTTCATCCAGGCCAGCAGCAAGCAGTGGGCGGACGCGAGCATCGCCGCGGGGACGCCCGAAGAGGGCGCGCGGGCCGCGCAGGAGACGGTCAGCAAGCTCTACATGGGCGAGGAATAAAACAAAAGTGGTGTGGGGTCACCGGATCCGGTGACCCCACACCACGGTGCCGTTAGCGGCGCAGGCCGCTGGCCAGTGCCTTGGACAACTCGCCCTGGGGCGTGTCGCCGTCCAGCGACCAGACCATCGCGCCGCCGAGCCTGCGGTCCCGGATGAACTGGGCCTTGCGCTTGATCTCGGTCGGGTCGTCGAAGGTCCAGAACGTGGTGCCGTTGAACAGCCAGGCGTGCCCGGCCTTCGCGTCCCGGTAGAGCTTGAACCCGTTCTGGCCGATCAGGTTCTTGAGCACCCGGTAGTCGTCGGCGCCCGGCTCATAGGTGGCCGGGGCGGGGCCGGTGGACTGCTGGAACAGCCCGTTGTTCTGGTTGGTCACGCCGGTCCAGCCGCGCCCGTAGTACGGCACGCCGAGCACGATCTTGCTGCGCGGGGCACCGCGCTCGAGGTACGCGTCGACGACGATCTCACTGCTGTCCTGCGGCGAGGTCGGGTCGCCCTCGGGCGCGCGGATGGCCGACTGCTGGTTGGTGATCTTCTCCCACGTGCCGTGGTAGTCGTAGCCCTGCACGGTGGCGAAGGTCAGCAGCTTGAAGATCGTGTTCACCTCGTAGCCGCGGTCGAGCGCGCCGCGGTTGGCCGGCAGGAACGCGGTGAGGTCGTAGATCTTGCGGTCGGCCAAGCCCAGCCTGATCAGCTGGAGCCGGTATTCGAACAGCAGCTTGGTGAAGTTCTGCTTGTCCTCGGGGCGTACGACGTTGCCGGCGTTGCCCTCGGTGGCCGGCCACTCCCAGTCCAGGTCGACGCCGTCGAACACGCCCTTGGCCGCACCCGCGGGCGCGCCCGGCAGGTCACCCTTGAGCCACATGTCGATGCAGGACTTCACGTGCGCGGCACGGGACTGCGGGGTGAGCGCGGCGTTGGAGAAGTACTTCGACCCGGTCCAGCCGCCGATCGAGATGTACGCGCGCAGCTTCGGGAACTTGGCCTTGAGCTGCTTGATCTGGTTGAGATTGCCCATCAGGGCCTGGCCGGCCTCGTCGGCCTTGCCGTTGACCGCCTGCTCGGCCGGGAACGGCCGCTGGTAGTCCGCCCATGCGTCGGAGCTGACGCACTTGCCTTGCTCGTCCAGGAAACTAAAGGCGTAGTTCAGGTGGGTGAGCTTGGCCGCACTGCCGTTGTCGACCAGGTATTTGATCGGGATGTTGCGGTCGTAGATGCTCCACTGCGTGTAGTACCCGACGGTGCGGACACCACTGCCATAGTCATGGGCCTGCGCCGGGGATACGGCGACCGATAACCCAATGGATAAGGCACCGGCCAGAATCGCGGCGCCCCATCTCGTCCTCGACATGGTTCTCCTCGCGCTTGCAGCGGCGACGGTATGGTTCAGACCACGTTAGAGTGAGGTCTAGACCACAGCTACGTCCGAACGGCTTAACCAGGGGGTTACGCCGTGAATGGGTGAATCGCACGGACAACGTATCGGCGTAGATCATTGTCACGCGCCGGGTTGGCGCGATCTCGCCGAGTCAGCCACCGCCTGACATGCCGAACGCGGTGGATGGTTCATCGGTCTTCAAGCGCGCATCGCGGCGTCGAGTTGGTCGGCTGTCAACGGCGGTTCGTCGATCGGGTGCGCTGCGCCTGCGCGCAAGCCGTCGAGCAGAAAGGCGAGATGGCGGCGCCAGGCAGTGGGCGCGGCGTCCTGGGTCGCCGCGACGATACGGGCATTGGCCCAGGTGAGGGCGACCAGGTCGGCGAAGGTGAAGTCGGGGCGCAGGCTGCCCGCGCGTTGGGCGCGTTCGATGACCTGGCTGGCTTTGTCCAGGCCGTTGCCGCAGGCCTCGGCCACGGCGGTGGCGTCGGGAAAGCGTCGGGTGATCAGGTCGGTCAGGCCGCGGTCGCCCGCCTGCAGCTCGCACAGCTTCGTCACGAACAGCACGAATCCGTCCCACGGATCCTCGCAGGCCAGAGCCTGGTCGCCGAAGAGCAGGCTGTTGGCGACCCGGTCGGGGAACACGGCGTCGAACAGTGCCGCCCGGGACGGGAATCGGTTGTAGAGCGTGCCGATGCTCACGCCGGCCTGCCGGGCGATCTCCTCGAGGGGCGCGTCGATGCCGCGTTCGGCGAAGACCACGGTCGCGGCCGCGATGAGTTTGTCGCGGTTGTGCTGGGCGTCTCGGCGCAGCGGCTTGCTCACGGGCCCATCCTACGAACTTGAGGCCGTCCTCATGTTCTGGTTAAGTTGAGGACATCCTCAAGTTGCTGGGTGGAAGGATGACGATGACCAAGACGCTCGCGGTGTTCGGGGCGGGTAGCGGACTGGGGCTGGCGACCGCCCGGCGGTTTTCCCGCGCCGGGTTCCGGGTCGCACTGGTGGGCCGTACACAGTCCAAACTCGACACACTCGCTGCACGGATTGACGGCGAGACAAGGACTTTCGCCGCTGACGTGACCGATCATGAGCGGTTGGCCGAGGTCGTGACCGAGATCGGTGACATCGAGGTGGCGGCGTTCGGCGCGACCGGGATGGACGAGGTGATGGCTCGCCCGGTCGGTCTCGACGCGGCCGCGTTGCGGTTCCAGTTGGAGCTACGGCTGGTCGCGCCGGTCGTGCTGACGGGTTTGGTGTTGCCGGGGATGCTGGCGCGTGGGTCGGGGTCGTTGCTGTACGCGACTGGGACCTCGGCGATCGAGCCGGTGCCGATGATCAGCAATGTCGGGGCGGCCGCGGCCGGGCTGCGTAACTACGTGCACACCTTGCATGGCGAGATCGCCGGGCAGGGCGTGTACGCCGGGTTGCTGATGGTGGGCGGGATTGTGCGCGGCAGTGAGGCGCAGCAGCGGTTCGTCCCGGACGGGGGCTACCCGATGCTGGAGCCAGCCGAGTTGGCCGAGCACCTCTGGGACTTGTACACAGGCCGTGACCAGCTCGAACGAGTAGTGAAACCAGAATTGTCGGTAGCGGCTGGTAAGACGGAGGCGTGAACATCGGGATCGGTCAACGGCGAGCCAGACTCGCCTGGCGTCATCTGTTGGCCGTCAGAGGGGCGACGGCCGTCGATGCCGCTGAGGCGATGGTGGCTTTGCACGCGACCGATCCCGCGACCGTGTATCTGGCGATCGTGGCTCGCCAGCGCGTGGCCGATGGCCCGGGCATCGAACGCGCGCTGTACGAGGACCGCACGGTGGTCCGGATGCTCGGGATGCGCCGCACCGTGTTCGTGGTGCCCGCCGACCTGGTTCCGGTCGTCCAGGAGGCGTGCGGCAGGGATGTGGCTGCCCGTATGCGGCGCATGTTGGTCCAACACCTCGGGCAGGTGGGCAAGACCGGTGCCTGGCTGTCCGAAGTGGAGGACTCGGTGGCCGCCGCGCTGAGCGCGCGCGGCTCGGCGACCGCCGCACAACTCGCTGAGGACGAACCACGGCTGCGCACTCCGCTGGAGTACGCGCCGGACAAACCGTATGGCGCCACAGCGTTCATCACCACGCGAGTGCTGGGCCTGCTCGCCGCGGACGGGCGGATTGTGCGGGGACGTCCCCGCGGATCCTGGCTGAGCGGGCAGTACTCGTGGTCGATGCTGGACGACTGGTTACCCGGCCAGGCCGACTGGTCGCCGGAGGCCGCGCGGGCACGCCTGGCCCGGCGGTGGCTGACGACCTTCGGCCCCGCGCCGGTCACGGACCTGAAGTGGTGGGCGGGCTGGACCATGGCGCAGACCAAGAAGGCCTTGGCCGAGATCGGCCCGGTCGAGGTGGACATGGACGGTGTCGCCGGGGTCGCGCTGGCCGACGACCTCGAGCCGGTGCCGGAACCCGAACCCTGGGTGGCGTTGCTGCCTGGGCTGGACTCGACGCCGATGGGCTGGCAGTCGCGGGAGTGGTTCCTGGGCGGGCACGGCCCGGCGCTGTTCGACCGGTCGGGCAACGTGGGCCCGACGGTGTGGTCGGACGGCCGGATCGTGGGCGGCTGGGCTCAGCGGCGCAGTGGCGAGGTTGTGGTCGAGGTCCTTGAGGACGTGGGTAAGGAGGTGATGACGGCGATCGAGGCGGAGGCTGCGCGGGTGCAGGAGTGGCTCGGTGCTGTCCGTGTCACCCCGCGGTTCCGGACTCCGTTGGAGCGCAAGCTGTCCGAGTGACAGCCCGGCCCCGGCAGCATGGTCAGGGGGCGGCTCCCAGACAGGGGCGGAGCAACGAGGAGGGGCGCCTACTGGGCCCACGCCTCGAACTTGCCCTCAGTTTGGAGGGCTCCGCACCTGGCCGGAATACGCATCCCCCAACGGCATCTGGTGGCCCGCACCGGCCTCGCTTCCATACGAGTCGCGGTGTTTGGCTGAGGTGATGGGTCGCCGGGTGTCTGGCTCCCAGCGTTGCGGTTCCCGTTGGCGTGAAGGCCCTGCCATGCGATATTGAGCGAGACGCCAAGCCACCAACAGCTCCGGGCTATGGGTTGATGTCCCAGTCCCTGTCTGGTTTCTTGCGCCGGGCCTCGATGAGTTTCTCCATCGCTTCCGGGTGACCGTGAGTCGTGAAGTGCTCGAAGTCGACCAGCACGAACAGGGATCGGGCTTGCACGGCGATCGGGCCGTCTTCGGCGTCGAGCCGGCCGTCCGCGCTGACGTAGATCTTGCGGCCGGCAATACCGTCCAGGCGGGCGGTGATGAACAGTGTCGAGCCGACCGGTACGGGGCGCCGGAAGTCAGTCTCCAGCCGGCCGGTCACGGCGGGCCGGCGCAGCATGTTGCCGACCAGGGAGCCGAGTGCTTCGTCGAAGGCACATGCCAGCAGGCCGCCGTGGGCGAGACCGGGCGCGCCCTGGTGCGCCTCGGTGACGGTGAACTGTGCCCGGACGGTCTGGCTTTCGCCCACTGTGGACCGCATGTGCAGTCCGCCGTCGAGGTCTTCGCCGCATCCGAAGCACTCGGCGTAGTGCATCGGCAGCTTCTCCCCCGCCGCGGGCGCCTTCGGATGTGCGATCGCCGGCTCGGTGGGCACTGGCGGCCACGGCTGCGCTGTCCTGCTCATTGGTCAACGTTAACCGGGGCCACCGGGTCACCAGCGGGTGAGTCTGGCTTGGCAGTGCTCGACTATTTCTTCGACGATCTGGGCGGCTGGCTGGGTTTCGCGCAGCAGGCCGGTTCCTTGGCCCGCGTACAGGGCCATGGCTTCGGTGTCGCCGGTGACGCCGGCGAGGGGTGCGAGGTCGGCGTAGCGTGGCACGTCCTGGCCGTCGAGCCAGGTGCCGACCACGTCGTTTTCCCCTGGTCGTTGGCCTGGTTCGGGGCGGCCGGCGGCTTGCCATGCGCGGACGGTGCTGTTGCGCAGGGTGCGGTGTGGCGCGTTGGGCCAGCCTTTGTCGAAGACGATGCCGTGGGCGGTGTCGGTTTCGGCGGCGTTGATCAGCGCGTCGCGGTAGGTGGGCCCGGTGGTGGCTTCGTCGGCGAGCAGGAACCGGGTGCCGATCCAGGCCGCGTCGGCGCCGAGGGCCAGCACCGCGGCGACGCCTCGTCCGTCGGCGATGCCGCCTGCGGCCAGGACGGGCACGGGGGCGACGGCGTCGACCACGGCGGGCACGAGCGCCAGGGTCGACACTTCGCCGCGGACGTGCCCGCCTGCTTCCCAGCCTTGGGCGACGATGACATCGACGCCCGCGGTGACGGCGTCACGTGCTTCGGCGGCGGAGCCGACGGTGTGGATGTGGACGGCCCCGGCCTGGTGGATCATCTCGGTGTAGGGGGCGGGGTCGCCCCAGAACGTGGAGATGACGCGGACTCCGGCGGCCAGGCACTGCGCCACCCGGTCGTGCTGCGGCCATTCCAGTACCACGTTGATCCCGAACGGTTTGCTCGTCAGCCCCTGTGTCTTGGCCAGCCGCCGCTCGAGTTGATCGGGCCGGTCCCAGCTCACCGCCTGCACGCCCAGACCGCCGGCGTTGCTGACCGCGGCGGCGAGCGCGGGTCGGCTCGGGCCGCCGATGGGGGCCTGCACCACAGGGAAATCGATGCCGACGAGGTCGCAGAATGCCGTCCGCAGCGTCATGGTCGGCAACGTATCCGAATCAGTCGACGCGGACGGTCTCGATCGCGGGCCGGTTGGTGGCTCGGCGGGCGCTGACCACGCTGGTGACCAGCGTCAGTGCCGCGGCGGTCAGGACCACGGCGAGGTAGATCGTGATCGTCGTGTCCGGCAGAACAGAGTTGGTTTTCACGACGCTGTACGGGATCACGGTCGCGGTGGCGGCGAGCGTGCCGAACAGGACACCGGTGCCGGCCAGGACACTGGCTTCGGCACCGACCATGCCCAGCACTTGCGGCCGGGTCGAGCCGGCCAGGCGGAACTGACCGAACTCGCGGCGCCGGTATAGGGTGGCGGCCACGACGGTGTTGATCAGCATGACCGCGGCGAACAGGGTGACCATGCCGACCACGACATAGTTGAGGGTCTCGATGGTGGGCGCGACGTGGGCGGGCATGCGCGTGCCGGACTCGTTTTCGATGCGTTGCATGTAGAGCGTGCCGGTGGCCAGGCCGGTGAACAGGATGATCGGCGCCAGCGCGGTGGCCATCTGGTGGGTGTGGCCGCGCAGGTTCAGCACGGTCAGGTACCCGCGGACGCCACGCAGTGGGCTCAGCAGGGTGGCGATCGCGGTGATGATCGGCGGGCTGAGCAGGGCGAGACCGATCGCGCAGAGGATGGCGCCCTGGCCGCTGAAGGCCATGATGGCCGGTTCGGTGCCGTCGAACACGACCATGACCACGGTGCCGCTGCTGATTCCGGCGACCAGTACTGCCGCACCGGCGATGAGACGCGCCCGGCTGCGGCCCCGTTGCCGAGCGGTGGTGGCACGGCGTGCGGCGAGCAGGGCCGCGAGCACCGCGGAGGCGAGGGTGACGCCGAGGCCGATTCCGATCGCGATCGGGCCGAACGCGGCCGGGAGTTCGGCGGGCACTTGGCGGGCGTCTTTGAGCAGGTCGACGAGTACGTGGCTGGTCAGCCTGGACGGCACCAGCGCGATGAGCACGGCGATGAGCGCGAGGGTCACCGATTCGATCAGGACCAGGCGGCGGATCTGGGCCGGGGTGGCACCGACGGTCCGCAGCAGCGCCATTTCCGTGCTGCGCTGCCGGACCTGCAGCGTCAGGGTGGACGCGGCGGCGAAGGTCACGATGACCAGGCCCCAGCCGCCGACGACGCTGGCCATGATGGTCAAGGTCTCGGCCGTCTGTGCGTCGGCGTCGGCGCTGGTGTCCAGCAGCGCCGCGAAAGTCATCAGGATGATCGCGCCGAGCGTGAGCGTCAGCAGGCTGGCGACGAAACTCCCTGCGCGGTAACGGATCGAGCGTACTGCGAGCCGGAACATGGCACCCCCATCGGTCATGGGGTGACGCTAGTGACGCCGGCCGCGCGGGCACGATGGGTGCATCTCCCCCATGTTCGGTGGGCTCAAGTCCACCTCTACCCGTCAGAATGTGGAAATGGTGGACACGAGGCCGATGCGAGCCGACGCGCGCCGCAACTATGAGCGGCTGCTGGACGCGGCGAAGGCGGCGTTCGCCGAGCACGGCACCGACGCGCCGCTTGATGACATCGCCAAACGGGCCGGGGTCGGGTCCGGCACGCTCTACCGGCACTTCCCCACCCGTCT
This sequence comes from Rhodococcus rhodnii, assembly GCA_000720375.1. GTDB lineage: Bacteria > Actinomycetota > Actinomycetes > Mycobacteriales > Pseudonocardiaceae > Kibdelosporangium. The sequence continues at coordinate 406,746 of JOAA01000013.1, forward strand.
GGACCTGGTCGAGGCGGTGTTCCGGGTGCAGATGGAGCGGTTGATCGCCCGGACGAACGACCTGCTCGACGAGCCGGACGCGGGCCAGGCGCTGCAGGTGTTCCTGCGGCGGGTGGTCACGCATTCCAACACCTACCGCGGCCTGGCCAGTGCGTTGATGAGCGCGTTGCGGTCGGGCGGGTCGGAGTTGGCGCAGCGTTGCCACACGATGGTGTACGAGGCGGCGGGTCAGGTGCTGGATCGGGCCAAGGCGGCCGGTGCGGTGCGCGCGGATGTCGACGTGCTGGATCTGTTGAAGCTGGTCAACGGGGTCGCGCTGGCCAGTGAGCAGGACCCGGACGACACGCAGCTGCCCGATCGGCTGCTGGCGATGGTGACCAGGGGCTTGCGTCCCTAAGATCAACAGGGTGTCAGGCGAACTGATCCGGCCGGTGCCCCGCCTCGTCGAGCCGACAGGGCCGACGCAGCCGGGTGCGTTGCGGGCGGTGCTGGTGCAGGCGGTGGAGTGCTTGCCCGCCTTGCCGCCGGTGGACCCGAATGACCGGTACGGGATCAGGGCGTTGACGGTGTTGTGGTTGGAGGCGGACAAGACCGAGCACACGCGCCGGGCGTATTTCGCTGATCTGGCGGCGTGGCTGGAGTGGTGCCGCCGCACCGGGCTGGACCCCCTGCAGGCGCGGCGGGCGGATGTGGACGCGTGGAAGGCCACGATCACCGTGACCGGCAAGGACGGCGTGCCCAAGAAGGCATCGTCGTCCACTGTGGCCCGTCGGCTGGCGGCGATTTCCAGTTGGTACCAGTACCTTGAGGACAACGACGTGGCGGACCGCAACCCGGTGTCGGCGGTGAAACGGCCCAAAGTGGACCGTCAGTCGCCGTTCCCGGCGTTGGCCGAGGCGGAGACCGCGGCGCTGCTGGATCACATGACCCGCCGCGCGCAGCGCATCGGCAGCGAGGCGGCGTATCGGGACGCGGCCCTGGTGTCGCTGATGTTCCACACCGGACTGCGGGTATCCGGTGTGACCAGCGCGCGGGTGGAGGACCTCGCGGTGGACCGTGGGCATCGGATCCTGTGGTACACCAAGAAAGGACAGACCCGCGACTTCGTTCCGCTCGCGCCGCCGGTGCTGGCCGCGTTGGACGCCTATCTCGCCGTGCGGGCCACGCGGGAAGGCACCCCGGCGGGGCCGTTGCTGGTGACGACGCCGCATCCGCGTGATCCGAGCAAGGCCGGTGGGCGGCCGTTGACGCAACGGGACGTGTGGCTGGCGCTGCGCCGGTATGCCAAGCAGGCCGGGCTCGCCGCCGCGGACAGCATCACCCCGCACACGTCCCGGCGCACGGTGGCCACGACCCTGCTGGCCAACGGCGTACCGATCGAGAAGGTGCAGGACTTGTTGTCCCACAACGACATCCGCATCACCCGCGGCTACGACGCGGCCCGGCACAAGCTGGATTCCTCGCCGGTGTACACGCTGGCGTCGGTGCTCAGCCGCCACCAGCGGGACTAGCGCGGCCGCCACACGGTGGTGGTTTTGACCTCCGCGTCTTCCAGGGCTTTGGGCACCGGGACCTCGTACTGGGCGACTTGGGCGAACTGCTCGCGCGGCAGGTGCTTGCGGCCGGGGTCGCCGACCAGCACGGTCACGTCGCGGGCTTGCAGGCGGCGGATGAACGGCATCATCCGCGAGGTGACGGCCGTGTCGTAGAAGATGTCCCCGGCAAGGACCACATCGAATCCCTCGGCGTCGCCGTCGACCATGTCACCGAACTCGGTCTGCACGGTCAGGCCGTTGGCCTCGGCGTTCAACACGATCGCGTCGATGGCGAACTGGTCGATCTCGTTGGCCACAACCCGGCTGGCCCCGGCTTTGGCGGCGGCCAGCGCGACCACCCCGCATCCGGCGGCCAGGTCGAGCACGCTGCGGCCGGCCACGAGCGACGGGTTGTCCAGCACATACCGCGCGAGCGCCTGGCCACCGGCCCACGCGAACGCCCAGAACGGCGGCGCCAGGCCCTTCTCGCCGACTTCCGCCTCCACCCGCTCCCACAGGTCGAACGCGTCCTCGGCCAGGTAGAGCTGGATTTCCGGGACGTGCGGCGCGACACCCAGACGCGTGTGGGCGCGGACAAAAGCGGCGGTCATCCGGTCATGGTCCTACAGCGCCTGTGGTGTGCCACGATGAGGTCGTGTCTGATCCCTTCGGCGGTCGGCAGCCGACCAGCCACGAGCGGATGACAGGGCTGCCCTGGGACGCGTCCTATCACGACGGCCCCGCGCCCTGGGACATCGGCGGCCCGCAGCCGGCGGTCATCCGCGTGGCGGCCGAAGGCGGCTTCACCGGGCCGGTGCTCGACGCGGGCTGCGGGTCGGGCGAGAACGCCCTGCACATCGCCGAGCAGGGATTGCCGGTTGTGGGATTCGACGTGGCCGAGACGGCCTTGGCGCGCGCCCGGGCCTCAGCGGCGGAGCGCGGGCTGGACGTGGAGTTCGTGGTGGCGGACGCGTTGCGGCTGGAGGGCCTCGGGCGACGGTTCGCGACGGTGTTGGATTGCGGGCTGTTCCATACCTTCGCCAGCGACGAGCGGCCGGGATACGTGGCGAGCCTGGCGTCGGTGACCGAGCCGGGCGCGCGGCTGTATGTGTTGTGTTTCAGCGACGACGGGCCCGATACCGGCCCGCATCCGGTCAGCCAGGACGAACTACGAGCGTCGTTCACCCCGGCCACGGGCTGGGACATCGTCGCGCTGGATGCCGACCGGGTGCACACGAGGTTCCACGGCGACCGTGGCGCTCCGGCCTGGTTCGTGACCGTCGACCGCAGTGCCAAGCGGGCCTGACAACGCGCCCCGCCGGTCGTTGTAGGCCAGGTGGCGCAGTGTGTGTCGAGTCTGAAGACAGGTCGATGGCTACGTCTTGACATCGATGTCACGCTGAGTTGTCCTGTGGCGCGACCCGGCGCAGGGTCGTAGTTTCCTCGACGCGGAGGCGAGCTCATGGGGCACCGGCGGACCGGCTGGCCAAGACCATCGATCAGACGACTGGCGGCCGGCGCCGTCGGCGTGACACTGTTGACGACCATGCTGGCGGACCCAGCCGCCGCCCAGCCGGGCGGCCCGACGGACTTCTCCTCCTCCTTCGAAGCCGGTGACCCGCAGCCGACGTGGACCGACACCGCCGAGACCGACCCGGCAGGCAATCCCAAGGCCGCGGGCGTCAACTCCGACGACCCGACACGCATCCCCGGTGACATCACCGACAAGGTCATCGAGGTCACCGCCAACGGCGAGAACTCCGGCTCCAACGAGGTCAAGGAGAACCTGGTCGACCACGACCCGCTGACCAAGTGGCTGGTGTTCGAACCGACCGGATGGGTGCAGTTCAAGTTCGCCGAGCCGGTCGACGTCGTGCGGTACGCGATGACGTCGGCCAACGACTTCCCCGGGCGTGACCCGAAGGACTGGACCCTCAAGGGCTCCGCCGACGGCCAGTCGTGGACCACAGTGGACGCCCAGACCGGGCAGACGTTCGACAAACGGTTCCAGACCAAGGAATACAAGCACGGCGGCGGCGCGAAGTACCTGTACTACCGGTTCGATTTCACGGCCAACAACGGCGAGGAGATCCTGCAGCTGGCCGAGATCCAGTTCTCCGCGACCACGCCGCAGGCCGAGTCCCGCATCCTGGTCGTGCCGAACATGAGCACGGTGGTGGGTGACGGCCCGACGAGTGCGTTCACCGCGAAGCCGAAGGTCGGGTTCACCGGGCGCAAGGCGTTCCGGTACGTCGGTACGCACCTCGCGGCGGGGCGTGCGTACTCGTACAACAAGGTGTTCGACGTCAACGTTGTCGTCACCCCGAGCAGCAGGCTGTCGTACCTGATCTTCCCCGAGTTCCTGCTCGACGACCTGAACTACCCGTCCACGCACGCCGCGATCGACCTGGCGTTCACCGACGGCACCTATCTCAGCGATCTCAAGGCCGTCGACCAGCACGGCAATCCGCTGACCCCGCAGGGCCAGGCCGCGTCGCGCACGCTGTACACGCAGCAGTGGAACAACATCGTCTCCGAGATCGGCAAGGTCGCCGCGGGCAAGACCGTGGACCGGATCCTGCTGGCCTACGACAACCCCAAGGGCCCCACCGGGTTCAAGGGCTGGGTGGACGACATCAAGATCGTCGGCGCGCCGCAGGCACCGAACCACGCCCGCCCGTCGGACTATGTGCTGACCACTCGCGGCACCAACGCCACCAGCGGTTTCTCCCGTGGCAACAACTTCCCGGCGACCGCGGTGCCGCACGGGTTCAACTTCTGGACCCCGATGACCAACGCGGGCTCCACGAGCTGGCTGTACGACTACGCCCGCGCCAACAACGCCGACAACCTGCCGACCCTGCAGGCGTTCACGGCCAGCCACGAACCCAGCCCGTGGATGGGTGACCGGCAGACCTTCCAGGTCATGCCGTCCACAGCGGACGGAACACCGGACGCCGGCCGCACCGCGCGGGCAATGGCCTTCAAGCACAGCAACGAGATCGCCAAGGCGCACTACTACAGCGTGCGGTTCGACAACGGCGTCAAGACCGAGATCGCGCCGACGGATCACGCCGCGGTGTTCCGGTTCGGCTTTCCCGGCGCGGCGAATCTGATCCTGGACAACGTCAACAACAACGGCGGGCTCACGCTCGACCCGGCGAACCGGACCATCTCCGGGTTCTCGGATGTCCGCAGTGGACTCTCGGCGGGTGCGGGCAGGCTGTTCGTGTACGCCACGTTCGACAAACCGGTGACCGCCAGCGGCATGCTGCCCGGCGGTGGCGGCGCGAACGTCACCGGGTACCTGAAGTTCGACACCGGCGCGGACAAGACCGTCACGATGCGCATCGCGACCTCGCTGCTGGGTGTCGAGCAGGCACGCAAGAACCTCGAGCAGGAGATCTCCCCGGCCGACACCGTGGAGACCGTCAGCGCCCGCGCCCAGGCCGCGTGGGACGCCAAGCTGAAGATCATCGAGGTCGAAGGCGCGACCGAGGACCAGCTGATCACGCTGTACTCCAACCTCTACCGGCTGTTCCTGTACCCGAACTCCGGGTTCGAGAACACCGGCACCCCGCAGGCGCCGAAGTACAAGTACGCCAGCGCGTTCGTGCCGAACGTCGGCGAGAACACCCCCACCAAGACCGGCGCCAAGGTCGTGGACGGCAAGGTCTACGTCAACAACGGGTTCTGGGACACCTACCGCACGACCTGGCCCGCGTACGCGTTGCTGACGCCCACGCAGGCCGGTGAGATGGTCGACGGGTTCGTCCAGCAGTACCGCGACGGCGGCTGGATCTCCCGCTGGTCCTCCCCCGGGTATGCCAACCTGATGACCGGCACCAGCTCGGACGTGTCCTTCGCGGACGCCTACCTCAAGGGCATCAGCAACTTCGACGTCCGGGGCGCCTACGACGCCGCGATCCGCAACGCCACGGTCACCCCGCCCAACCAGAGCGTGGGCCGCAAGGGCATCGACAAGTCGATCTTCCTCGGCTACACCCCGACATCCACCGGCGAAGGCATGTCGTGGGCGCTGGAGGGCTACATCAACGACTTCGGCATCGCCAAGATGGCACAGGCGTTGGCGGACAAGGCCGCGCCGGGCGACCCGCGTAAGAAGGAGTATCTGGAGAACGCGGAGTATTTCCGCAACCGGGCGCAGAACTACGTGACCATGTTCGACCCGGCGATCGGGTTCTTCCAGGGCAAGACCGAAGACGGCAAGTGGCGTACCACGCCGGAAACCTACGACCCCCGCGAATGGGGTTACGACTACACCGAGACCAACGGCTGGAACATGGCCTTCACCGTGCCGCACGACGGACAAGGCCTGGCCAACCTCTACGGCGGCCGCGACAAACTCGCCGCCAAGCTCGACAAGTTCTTCTCCGAACCGGAAACCGCACGGTTCCCCGGCTCCTACGGCGGCACGATCCACGAGATGCTCGAGGCCCGCGACGTGCGGATGGGCCAGTACGGCCACTCCAACCAGCCGTCGCACCACATCCCGTACATGTACAACTACACCGGCCAGCCGGCCAAGACCCAGCAGAAGGTCCGAGACGTCACCGAACGGCTCTACATCGGCAGCGAGATCGGCCAGGGCTACCCCGGGGACGAGGACAACGGCGAGATGTCCGCGTGGTGGCTGTTCAGCGCGCTCGGGTTCTACCCGCTGCAGATGGGCGCACCGACGTACGCCATCGGCTCGCCGTTGTTCACCAAGGCCACGGTGCACCTGGAGAACGGCCGCAAGCTGGTGGTCAACGCGCCGAAGAACGCCAAGCAGAACATCCACGTCCAGGGCCTGAAGGTCAACGGCAAGCCCTACGACAAGACGTTCCTGACCCACGACATGCTCGCCGGCGGCGCGACGCTGGACTTCGACATGGGTCCGAAACCCTCGGCGTGGGGCACAGGCGCGGACGCGGTGCCGCCGTCGCTGACCACCGGAACTGAGGTGGCCAAGCCGTTGCGGGACACCTCGAATCTCACCGGCGCGTTGTTCGACAACAACTCGCAGACCGAAGCGGCCGCCTCGGTGGTGGAGTTCAAACCGGCCAGGCCGCACGACGTCGTCGAGTACTACACGGTGACCTCGGGCAAGACCGACGCCGCGGATCCGAAGGGATGGGTGCTCAAGGGCTCGTTCGACGGCAAGAACTGGGCCGTGGTCGACGCCAGGGCCAACGAAAGTTTCCAGTGGCGCCAGCAGACCAAGCCGTTCAAGCTCGCCAAACCCAGCCGCTACACCCAGTACCGGCTGGAGTTCACCGGGCCCGCGACGGTGGCCGAACTGGAGTTCCTGGCCAAGCCGACCCCGGCGTGCACGCAGACGATCACCGGCACGCACAACGGCCCGCTGCGCGTGACCGGCGTGGTGTGCCTGCAGGACGCGGCCGTCAACGGTCCCGTGCAGATCGACGCGGGCGGTTCGCTGTACGCGTTCGGCGGCACGATCACCGGGCCGGTCTCGGCCAGCCAGGCAGCGGCGGTGGCGTTGATCGGCACAAAAGTCAGCGGGCCGGTGACGCTGACCAAGACCCGCGGTGAGATCAGCATCGGCGCGACCGAGATCAACGGCCCTGTGTCCCTTGTGGACAACGCGGGACCGGTGCTGGGCTCGTCGACCGTGACCGGGCCGGTGTCCTGCACCGGCAACAACCCGCCGCCGGCGAACAACGGCCTGGCCAACACCGTCCACGGCCCGCGTTCGGGCCAGTGCGGCCAGATCTGACGTTCAACCGCGGCCTGTTCGGCCGGGCCGGTGCGGCCCGGCCGAACAGGTAGGATCTTTCGCCGTGGATGTCTACCTGCTGATCCTCGGGGATCACCTGCCGGATCCACGAACCGGGCAGAGCCTGTCGCAGCCGGACCGCATCCAGGCCATGGTCGAGCAGGCCGTCGTCGCCGAACAAGCCGGGTTCACCGGGGTGGCGATCGGCGAACACCACTTCACGCGCTACATCGTCTCCGCACCGGAACTCCTGCTCGCCACGATCGCGGCCCGCACGTCCACCTTGCGTTTGTCCACCGGTGTCACGCTGCTGGCCCACCGTGACCCGGTGCGGGTCGCCGAGGAACTGGCCACCCTCGACGTGCTGTCGAACGGGCGCGCGGAGTTGATCGTGGCCCGTGGCGTGTCGACCGAAACCGACCTCGCCTTCGGCATCTCGCCGTCGGATCTGCGGCCCCGGTTTCACGAGTACCTGCGGCTGCTGCTGAAGTTGTTGCGGGAGGAGAACGTCACCTGGAACGGCACGTTCCGCAGCCCTTTGCAGAACGTGACCACGACACCGCGTCCGATCCAGACTCCGCACCCGACGCTCTGGGTCGGCAGCGGCTCGGCGAATTCCGCGGATTTCGCCGCGGAACTGGGGATGCCGTTGATGCTGCCGAGCACTTTGCGCGATCCCAGCGTGTATGTGGATGTCGTGGCGAACTATCGCCGGGGGACTCCGGGGCGGGTGGCGTTGCCGAGCCACGTGTTCGTGGCTGAGTCCGAGGCCCGGGAGCGGTGGAAGCCTTATCTGGAGGCGTATGCCGCGTTCGCGCGGCCGTGGCGCGGTGACGGCAAGCGCATCGACATCGACGAACTCATGGCAGGCGCCGCGATCTGCGGCACCCCCGCCGAAGTCGTCGACCGGCTCAACGCCCAGCAGAAACTACTCGGGCTGGACGCTCACCTGGTGCTCATCGACATCGGCGGCCTGCCGCCGGGTGAGGTGCTGGCCGCGATCCGGTTGTTCGGCGAGAAGGTCATCCCCCAGCTCACCCACTGACTCAGTCGAGCAGCGTCGTCAGGTCGATGGTCAAGGGCAGTGGCTCGGCGGTCGTAAATGTGCCGGTCGCCTCACCGTTGTCGACGTAGCCGAATTCCTTCGTGAGATGGCAGGCCAGCAGCGAAATCGGCTCATCCAGGTCGAGAATCCAGTAATTGGGGATTCCCGCATCCGCGTATTCGTCGCGCTTGATCCGGTAGTCGGTCCGCCGCGAACCCGGCGACACGGTTTCCACCACCAGGAGCACTTCAGACGCCCGCAACAGCCGGCCTTCTGCATTAGCACGCTTGACATCCGCTCGGTCCACAACGAACAGATCAGGCCTACGCACGGTCCCTGGTTGGTCCTCTGGGACCAGAGCGAGATCCAGGTCCAGATCCATGAAAGCTATTAGGTTCGACGGAAGTTGTGCGCGCACCTGCACAAACAACTCTGAAACGGCTTGGCCGTGGTTGTATGTAGGGCTCGGCGACACGACGATCTTGCCTTCCTGAAGTTCGCTCCAGTACTCGGTCTCACCGAGCGCCGCGTAGTCGCCGACGGTGTACAGGTGTATACCCAGATCCGCAGGCAGATCTTCCATCGCGGTCACGGCTCCTCCTCACGTTGCCCACCGAGCCTGGCATGGGCATGCGAACTCGAAAGAGAGCCTACCTGTCACCGTCCGTGTCGGCCTCCCCGCGCCGAAACGCCATACGAATCCCAACCACGAAATCCACCGAGTAGGCATGTTCTTGCCGCTGATATCAACGCTTTTCGGGCGGCGGTGAACCGTGCGGCGTTGGATGCTGGGGATCATGACCAGCCGCCCGTTTCGTTTCGGTGTTTCCTTGTTCAACGTCGGCTCCCGCTCGGCCTGGCGCGCCCGCGCACGAGAGGTGGAGGACCTCGGATACGACGTGCTTCAAGTGCCGGACCACCTCGGAACGGCCGCACCGTTCCCGGCGCTGGTGGCCGCGGCCGATGTGACGAGCATCCGGCTGGGTACCTACGTGCTCAACGCCGGAATCCTCAACCCCACGTATCTCGCGCGGGATGTCGCTGACGTGCACCGTCTCACCGACGGCCGTCTCGAACTGGGGCTCGGCACCGGCTACGTCCCGGCCGAGTTCGACGCCGCGGGCGTGCCGTTCGGAACTGGCGGGCAGCGGCTGCGCAAACTGGAAGCGACCTTGGCCGAGCTGCGCGCGTTGCTGGCCAAGGAGACCGGCACTCCGTCGCCGCCGATCATGCTGTCGGGCGCGGGTGAGCGGATGCTGCGGTTCGCCGGCCGAGAAGCGGACATCTTCAGCTTCTCCATCTTGGCCGGACTGACCGACGGGCTCAGCCCGGAGGATGCGTTCGGCCGCCGGGTCGACGCGCTGCGAGAGGCGGCCGGTGACCGCGTTGACGACATCGAGCTGAACCTGTTCGTCGCGGCGGTCGGCGACAGCGCGGACAAGGTCGACTTGTCCATCATCCGTGACGCCAGCGGTCTGAGCGACGAACAGCTGCTGCAGCTGCCCGGGGTGCTGGTCGGTTCGTCGCGCGAGATCGCCGACCGGCTGCTGCGCTACCGCGAGCAGTTCGGCCTGAGCTACATCAGCGTTCTCCAGCCGCACACGGCCGCGTTCGCCGAGGTCATCAAACACTTGCGCTGACAAGTGGCGGCCCCGCCGCACAGCGGGACCGCCACCAAAATTACTGCACGACCAGTGCGTAGTCCGCGTCGGTCGCGGTGGTCTCCACGTGGCCGTCGGCGTTGATCTCGCTGGCGATCACGTCGACCCGCCACGTTCCGGTCGCGGCCGAGTTGAGGAACACGTTCTCCACTGTGTCCACAGTGTTCGGTGCACCGCCCGAAGTGGACTCAGTGCCTGCCGACAAACCGTTGTTGCCGTAGTACACCGTGCCGTTCGGGGCGGTGACACGCAGCGTCAGATCGTTGACCCGGGCCACGGACGCGCTCGGGCTACCCGCAGGGTCGGTGTAGACCAGGGTCGCCTTCAGCGGCCGGGCCGCGGTCACGTTCACCGAGTAGCTGCGGGTCTGGCCTTGGGTCACCAGGTCCGTTTCGTTGACCAGCACCGGGAATTTCCAGCCGTTGGCGCGGGCCACGGTGTAGGCGTTGCCGACACTCGCGGTGCCCCAGCCCTGGTGGGTACGGGTCAGGTCGTGCGCGGTGCCGGTGAACGGGTACTGGTTGGCCGTGTTGACCAGCAGGGCCTTCGCGGTCGCGGCGTGCGGCCGGGAGGCGAACACGTCACGGCCCTTGCCGGGGCCGCCGTCGAACACGCCGTCGGCCCACATCTGGAACAGCAGGCCCGCGTTGCCGCACGTGATCGGTGTGGCGCCGCTGGTTCCGCCGAACGACGTGGTGTACGAGGTGTCGTTGGTCGAGGAGGTCGTGTCGATGGCGTCGTAGTAGTTCGACAGATCCGGCTTGAGCCTGCCGTCGGCCGCCGGGCCGATGCTCGCGCCACGGTTCCACGCGTCGTCCGTGCGCGCCAAGGTGTTGCGGTGGTACTGGCCGCCCACCGACAGCACGTTCTTGGCCCACGCCTCCGGGCGGGAACTGCGGGTGCCCGCGTTGGACTGGGACTGGCAGATCAGGATGTCGTGGTCGAACACGATCCTGTCCATCGCCGCCGAGATCGTCGTGTACGAGGTCGTCAGCGAGCTGCCCCAGCTGTTGCTCTGGAACACCGCACGGTAGTTGCCGGTCGGGGCGACCAGCTCACGGGTGTGCGCGTAGCGGTCGGGCTTGTTGTACGTGGCGAAGATGCCCTGGCCCTCGGGCAGCATTCCACGCCTGCTGGCGCTGGCGCCTTGGGCGAAGATCTGGCCGTAGGTGGACGTGCCGTGGCTCATGTCGGTGGAGTTGCCGCCGTGCATGACCGTCGGGCGGGCCCGGAACTCCTGGTGGGTGGTGCGCAGTCCGCCGTCCATCACCTCGCCGCGAACACCTTGGCCGCGGTAGCCGCCCGCGGTCTCGATCGCGTTGGCACCACTGGCTTCCCGCGCGTTGTTCATGTCCGTTTCCGGTGCCGAGAGGGCACCGACGGCCAGCACTTCGGGCAGCCTGGACACCGCGGTGAGCTGGTCGGCGCCGAGCACCGCGGACAGGTGCTGGCGGCTTTCAGAGATCATGTCCACCTGTCCGCCGGCCCGCCTGATGGTCTCGGCGACCCTGCGCTGGTCGGCCGCGTCTGGCTCGACCAGGGTAACGAGATGGTGGCCGGACGCGGCGGCCCTCGACGCCGTCATCTCGACCTTGTCGGCGGGCTGGTAGTCGCCCAGCCAGCGGACGAAATTCAACTCGGACACTGATTTCTTTGTCGTCGCACCCATCCGCACGACGTACGCGAAATCAGGAATGTAGGTACCGATTCGAACACCCAGTTCCCGCAATTGTGCGCGTTGGGCGTCGGTCAATACACCGCGGAACTGCACGAGATAGGCACCGTTGCCGGACTCGGCAGCCGCCGCCCGAGCACCGGTCCTGGTCGGATCGAACGTCCGATTGGCCAGGTAGATGAGCCGGCTGTCCTGCGGGACATCGGAGCCGACCGCGCTGATGACACCGGTAGTCATCAGCGCGGCGGCGAAAACTGAACCCACGAGCAAGCCGCGTCGTGACCGCAGCATGAAACAACCTCCGGATCGCAGCAGGGAATGCCCGAACAGGAGGAAAGGCCCGGGCAGTTCACCGACGGTACCGACCCGTTGACATTCGGTCAGCCGCCAAACGGCCTACCGGAGTTGATGTGAAAAACTGGGAAAACTACCCGCCTCATTGCGGGTTGAGAAGTAATTGGCTGGGACCGGAGCAATTTCGCTGAAACGAAACCAGGTTTTGTCACAAGAGGAACTAACTAGGGTCGTAGTATCAGAGGAAGTACCTGGGATTCCCGAAGATGTCAGTGCCGTCCGGCTGCCACGACGATCGACGCGACGGTCTGGTGCGTGGCGAAATCCGGCTCGGTGAGCACGGTGTTGTCGGCGAGGGTGACCGAGTCCGGCGCGTCGCCCGGGTCGGCGTCCCAGTAGTTGCCGAGGAACGCGACGTGCTCCAGCGGCGGCGAAACTTGGAGTACCGCGGGGTTGTCGTTGCGGTGGATCACGTTGCCCTGCACGGTGATCCAGGAGGCGCCGTAGTCGGTGTAGAGCGCATAGTTGTACGGGGTGACGGTGTCGCGCACGACGTTGCCGCGGATGAGAGCGCCGTCGGCGTGAGAGGTGCCTTGCGAGCCGGCGATGTAGATCCCGCCGCCGTCTGCCAGGACCTGCATGGTGTCGTGCACCAGGTTGTTGAGCACCTGGGCGCTGGTGCCGTCGTAGACGACGATTCCGGCGTGCGGGACGTCGTTGATCTCGTTGTGCGCGATGACGGTTGCGCGCGTTCCCACGGTGAGCACGGCCGGCGACCCGTGGTAGTCCAGGCCGATGTGGTGGATGTGGGTGTTGTCGATCCGGCAGTCCCTGGCGTCCCCGCCGATCACCACACCGCCGCCCGCGATCACGCTGATCTCGCTGTCGCGCACGGTGTTGCCGGTGCCGCCGTGGAATTCCAGTGCCACACCGCCGAGCCGGGTCAGGTGGCAGTTGTCAAAGGAGATGCGGGAACAGTCGCGCAGGTGCAGCGCTCCCGGCATGCTCGCCGGGTCGGTCGGGACTTCGACCTGGCCGGCGCCCTCGGCGAAGGTGACGGTCATGATCTCGCCGCCGTCGTAGTAGCCATTGCCGTGGTAGTGCAGAAACCCTTTGCCGCTGCTGGGCCGCAGCCAGGTCGTGTCGGCGAAGGTGATGCCACGAAAGGCGATGTCGTGCGCGTTGCCCGCGCGTATCAGGGTTTCCAGGACGGGTGCGACGACGGCGTCGAGGTCCTCGCCGGGGCGGGGCAGGTAGTGCAGGACGCCGTCGGCGAGGGCGAATGTGCCTTCGGTGAGGAACGCGGGGCTGTTTTCGATCGACGTGGGGTTGTCGGCGCCGTTGGTCTCGCCCGCGCCCGGCCCTTCCCAGCTGATGATCGACTGGTAGAGCCTGCTGGCCCACGTGAAAGCGGGCTGCGCCATGGTGATCACGGTCCCGTCGAGGCTGTCCACCGGGCAGCGCGCGTGCGACCACGGGTAGACGCCGTGGTAGACCAGTTCCATCTCGCCGTGCCATGACTGCGGTTCGGGCAGGACATACCCGGTGTCGGTGCGCCTCAGCGGCATGTCCAGCACACGCGATGCTCGCGCGGCTCGGCGGCCGGAGACGTACAACTGGCGCGTGGCCACACCGGGGACGGGCGCGGTCCACACGCCGTCGGCCCCTTTCCCCCAGCCTGTGACGATCCGGCCGCCGCTGATCACGACTTCTTCGCCGTCGTGGGCCTGAAACGTCACGCCGGAATCGGTGTCGGACAACGACAGCGGCTCGGTGAGCCGGTACGTGCCCGCGCGCAGCGTGATCACCGTGCCTGGCCTCGCCTCGGCACGGGCCCGGTCCAGGGTGGCGAAAGGCTGGTCGATCGTGCCGGGACCGGAGTCGTCGCCGGCCGGGTCGATGTAGAACTGCATGACTGTCCCCTCAGAGGTATATGCCGTACACTCTAGATGTACACCATAAACAAAGGGAGTCAAGTGCCGGATCCGGAGCGCAGTACCGAGCTGTTGTGGGGCACGCGGTCCAGGCGCGGCCTGGATCTGGACACGATCGTGCGCACCGCGGTCGGGATCGCCGACGCGGAAGGCCTTGGCGCGGTGTCGATGCGCCGGGTGGCCGAGGCGCTGGGGTTCACCACGATGTCGCTGTACCGGCACGTGCCCGGCAAGGCCGAGTTGCTGGATCTGATGCGCGACGCGGTCATGGTCAGCCCTGACGAGGAGCTTGAGGAACCGGGTGACTGGCGCAGCGGCGTGGTGGCCTGGGCGCGGGCGGGATTGGCGCTGTACCAACGGCATCCGTGGCTGATCGAGTCCTCGGGCCCGCGCACGGTGCCCGGGCCCAACATCGTGGCGCAGTTCGAGCGGGCGCTGGCGCTGGTGGCCCGGACCGGGTTGCCGCCCGCGCAGATCGTCGCGGTGGTGACGCTGGTCGGCGGGTTCGTGGAGAGCGCGGCGCGCCAGGTGGTGGATGTGGTTGCCGCGGAACGGGATTCCGGGCTGACACACGAGGAGTTCTGGGGTGCGCGTGATTCGCTGTTCGAGCATCTGGACCGGTATCCGACGTTGAGCTGGATCTATCAGCAGGGCGGATACGACCAGCCGCTGGATCCGTTCGAGTTCGGCCTGCAGCGGGTTTTGGACGGCATCGACGCCCTCATCCGTGATGAAAAGCGTGATGAAAGCGGGTGTGTGGTGTGCGGGAAACCGATCGAGGCCACCGGGCAGGGCAGGCCCAAGCAATACTGCTCACGCGCGTGCCAGCAGAAGGCCTACCGCGCCCGGAAATAAGCGCTACCGGTATCGGACCTCGACCAGCGGAGCGCCGAACTGCGCGGGATGCTGATCCTTGCGGACGGCGAAGGCCACCGAGACCCGCTGCCAGCCCTGCTCCGCGGCCCGCGTCATCAACGCGGTCACGTCCACCTCGCCACAGTCGGTCACGCCGATCAGCTCACGGTATTCCGTCGCCATCCAGGTCGTGGCCGGCCCGAACGCGCCGATATGCCACGCCTCCACCCGCTGGCACGCCGGGATCCGCAACCTCGCCGCACGCACCTGCTTGCCGTGCACAGGCACCGCGGTCAGCTCGAAATACGCCCGGTAGTCGTACTCCCCCGACACCCCGGCCGTCGCCGTGCCCGCGGGCCGCCACTGCGACACGTAGCCCTGGCCGGCCACGCTCTGCCCCACCACCATCCACGACAGCGGGTCCGCGCTGAATTCCTGAGTCACCGCCACCGGGTAACGCGTCCACCGCGCGTCCAGCATCGCCTGCGCGGGCCGGACGGTCAGCACACCCGGCCGCACGCTACGCACCGCCCGCGCGGTACGGCCCGCAGCGTCCCGCATACCAACCGGCCCGCCCCACACCTGACCGGCCGTCACGGTGCCGCCCGGCCCGGACTTCACCTTCTCGGCGAACACCCGGATCTCACGGGCATGCGGCGTTGTGAGCGTGAACGTCAGCGAGAATCCGGCAGGCCGCGCTGTCAGCACCACATCCACCCCGGGCGCGGCCTGCGGATAGGTCGCGGTGTCCCCCGCCAGCACCGGCCGCGGCAACGGCGTCGGCCACGTCAGGCTCATCTGCGCCAACCGCACCAGCGGACCATCCCCGCCCGGCGAGAACACCACATCCCCCACGGCAGCCACCGGCGCGACCATGCCGTCCGCGCGCACCGCGAGCGTGGTGTCGATCGGCACCCAACCCGCACCACGACGCGCCTGGAACGGCTGCGTGTGCACCTGCGCGATCACCGTGCCGTCGCTGTCGACCCACCGACGCTCGTACTCCGTCTGGAGCACCGGCGCCTGCGGGAGCGCGTCCTGCTCGGACAGCACGGAGAACACAGACACCAGCAGCAGCGCCACCACCGCGAAAACAGCGAACCACCGCATGGCGCAAGACCATGCCCGCCGCTGCTGCGGCAAACCTGCGATCGACCTGCTATCCGCAGGTCACGCGGCTATTTCCCGGTCGACCCGCCAACGACCGCCTCGGCCGAGGAGGCCTTCTTGGCGTTCTTCTTCGGCTTCGGCGGCACGATGCTCGCCAGATCCCCGCCGTTGTCGTTGGTCCGCAGCACGAACGGCCGCGTATCGGTGTACCGCACCACCGACAACGACGCCGGATCCACCACGATCCGCTGAAACGAATCCAAATGCTGGCCCAACGCGTCCGCCAGCACCGCCTTGATCACATCACCATGACTGCACGCGATCCACACCGCGTGCGCCCCATGCTCCTCGGTGATCCGCGCGTCGTGCGCGCGAATGGCCGCCACCGCCCGCGCCTGCACCGACGCCAGCCCCTCACCACCGGGGAACACCGCCGCCGACGGATGCTGCTGCACCACCCGCCACAACGGTTCCTTGCCCAGCACACTGAGCTTGCGGCCGGTCCATTCCCCGTAATCCACCTCGGACAACCGCCCGTCGGTGACCACCTGGATGCCCTTCGCGGCAGCCAACGGCGCGACCGTCTGCTTGCACCGCAACAACGGCGACGCCACGATCGCCGCCACCGGCACATCCGCCAGGCGCTCCACCAGCTTCGCGGCCTGCTTGGTCCCCGAATCGTCCAACGACACCTTCGGGGTACGCCCAGCCAGCACGCCCGAACCGTTCGCCGTCGAGCGCGCATGCCGTAAAAGGATCACCGTGGCCATGAGCCCGACCTTACGTGGCCGGAATCGTGTTGGTCGCCAGCAACACCATCAACCCGACACCCAGGACAATCCGGTACCACACGAAAACCGAGTACGTGTGCTTGGACACGTACCGCAACAGCCACGCGATCGTCGCGTACCCGACCACGAACGCGATCACCGTCGCCACGATCATCTGCGCGGTCGACGCGTGCGGCCCCGGCCCCGTCTTGTCCATCACGTCCGGAATCGAGAAAATCCCCGCACCGAACACCGCGGGCAACGCCAGCAGGAACGAATAATCCGTCGCGGCCTTACGCTCAATGCCCAGGAACAGACCCGCGGTCAACGTGCCACCCGACCGCGACACACCCGGCACCAACGCCATCGCCTGCGCGAACCCCATCGTGATCGAGTCCCGCATGGTCAGCTCGGTCCGCTTCTGCTTGCCGAGCTCGTCGGCCACCGCCAGCACCACCGCGAACACGATCATCACCGTCGCGGTGATCCACAGATTCCGGAACGTCGTGCGGATCTCGTCCTTGAAGATCACCCCCAGCACCGCGATCGGCGCCGACCCGATGATCACGTACCACGCCATCCGGTACTCATCCGTGCGCCGCACCACCGCGTCGGTGAACCCCTTGAACCACGCGCCCAGCAACACCCCGATCTTCTTCGCATAGAAGATCAACACCGCCGCCTCGGTCCCCAGCTGGGTCACCGCTGTGAACGACGCACCCGCGTCGGTCCCCCACCCCAACGTGGACACCACCCGCAGATGCGCCGACGACGAAATCGGCAAGAACTCCGTCAGCCCCTGGACCAGACCGAGAACAATCGCCTGAAACCAGTCCACACCGCCACTCCCAACCCGGTCTCGCGTGCCCTGCGAAAGAATCTTGGACTACGCCCGATCGCGGCCGACCATGGCCCTTGCCCGGCCGGCGTGATCGTCAGCCCTTAGGCTCACGCTCCGTGGAGTATCGACACCTCGGCCGCAGCGGACTGCGGGTGTCCCGGCTGGCCCTCGGCACGATGACCTGGGGACGGGACACCGACGCCGACGAAGCCGCCAAGCAACTCGTCGCGTTCACCGACGCGGGCGGCACCCTCGTGGACACCGCGGACGTCTACGCCGAAGGCGAATGCGAACGCATCCTCGGCTCCCTGCTCGACGACGCCATCCCCCGCGAGAACGTGATCATCGCCACCAAAGCCGTCGCCCGCCGCACCGAAGGCCCCTTCGGCGGCGGCGCCTCCCGCGGCGCACTGCTGCACGCACTGGACGGATCACTGCGCAGGCTCGGCGTCGAGCACATCGACCTGTGGCAACTGCACGCCTGGGACTCCGCGGTCCCCCTCGACGAAACCCTCGCCGCCCTGGACACCGCCGTACGCAGCGGCAAAGTCCGCTACACCGGCGTGTCCAACTACTCCGGCTGGCAGCTGTCCACCGCCGCCACCATGCAACTGATGTCCGGCGGCGCCTCGCCCATCGTGTCCACCCAGGTCGAATACTCCCTGGCCGAACGCGGCATCGAACGCGAAGTCGTGCCCGCCGCCGAACACCACGGCATCGGCATCCTGCCCTGGGCACCCCTGGGCCGCGGCGTGCTCACCGGCAAATACCGCTCCGGCACCCCCGCCGACTCCCGCGGCGCCTCCGCGCACTACGCCCCCTACGTCGAACACCACCGCACCGAACGCGCCGCCCGCATCGTGCAGGCCGTTTCCACCGCCGCCGACGGCCTGGGAACGTCCCCGCTGGCTGTCGCGTTGGCCTGGGTACGGGACCGCCCCGGCGTCGTGGCCCCGGTCGTCGGCGCCCGGGACACCGGGCAGCTCGCCGGATCGCTGGCCGCCGAGGAACTGACCCTGCCTGCCGCCATCCGGGCCGCACTGGACGACGTCAGCGGGATCCAACTCGGCTACCCGGAGCAACGACTCGGGTGAAGGTTGCCCTAGAACACGTGACCTGGCGTGCAGAATCGGGGATGCTGGGTGAACTGGACGTTACTGATGGAGGTCGCCGTTGCGTCGGCTGGTAGCCGTGGTGTCGGGCGTGATGCTGCTGGCGGGGTGCGCACAAACAGCCGAACCCCACGATGACCTCCAGGTCACCGACAACCTGACCATCGCCGTCCCGGCCACGTCGCCTGCGACGTCCAAACCGGTCGGCACGGTGATCCCCCTGGACAAGAAGATCACCGGGATCGTCACCGTGCCCCAGGCCCGGACCATCGTGCTGGCCACCACCGACCCGGAACTGCTGCTGCTGAACCTCGACGACCCAGGCGCACCCGCACGAACCGTCACCATGACAGGACCGGTGACCGCGCTCAGCCCGCTGCCCAACGGCGTGCTGGCATCGGTCGGCGTCAGCAAGATGCTCGTCACCGTCACACTGCCCGCCGCGGACATCACCGCCGCACAGTTCGACAGCGCGCCAGGCACCGCCGTCGTCTCCGGTGACCTCGAGCTCATCCCGCTGACCGACGCCAAAGCCATCGAGGTCCTGCGCGGCGGCGGGTACACGAAACGGATCTCCGGCAGCATGTTCCGCGCCGACCAGGTCCTCATGACCGGCCAGCACGCGGTCGTGCTTGACCGCCTACGCACCGCACTGTTCGATATCGACCTCACAGACGGCACAATCGGCGCCGGACAACGAGCAGGCCAAGGCGCTGGCAACGCCACCACCGACCGGTACGGCCGGGTGCTCGTCACCGACACGCGCGGCAGCGCGCTCCTGGCGTTCACCACCAACCCGGTCATGCTCAAACAGCGTTATCCCGTACCGGGAACGCCCTATGGCATCGCGTACGACCCGAACCGTGACCTCGCGTGGGTCACCCTGACCGAACGAAACGAGGTGGTCGGCTACCACGTCGCCGGTGGCGAACCCCGCGAAACACACCGGTTCGCCACTGTCGTGCAACCGAATTCGGTGACCGTCGACCCGGACAGCGGGCGTGTCTTCGTCGCGTCCGCGACCGGTGGAGGAGTTCAGGTGATGCAGCCGTGAACGATGGGGTGGTTGAAGGGGATTGGGAGTACCGGCCGCTGAAGCTGCCGCCGGGGATCTCCCGGCTCAGCGCAGCGGTCCAGCTGTCGATCCAGGCGGAATACGCCGGGTGGGAACTGTCGCGAGTACGCCTGTACTCCGACGGCACCCGAAAAGTCCTGCTCCGCCGCAAGCGACCGAGGGCCGGAGTACCAGGCCTGATGATCTAGACCCCCAAGGTCGGCTACCGCACCCCGGCGAAGGCGCCGGGGCGTTGCACGCTGGCGTGATCTGCGAGAGTTGGGGCATGGATGATCCCACCTTGCGGCTGCTGGCGGACGAAACACCACTGCCCGACACGATCAACGCCCGGCTGCGCCGGCAGCTGACGTTCCTGATCGAAGTCGACAAACTCAAGACCATCCTGCGGCAATCCCCACTGGCCGCCGCCCCACGCCGCGAGAACGACGCCGAACACTCATGGCACCTCGCCATGATGGTCATCATCCTCGCCGAACACGCCGACGAACCCATCGACATCGGCCACACCATCAAACTCGCCCTCATCCACGACCTGGTCGAGATCTACGCCGGCGACACCCCGATCTACCACCCCACCATGGGCGCCGACCAGGCCGAACGCGAAGCCAAAGCCGCTGAGCAACTGTTCGGGCTGCTCCCCGAGGACCAGGCACGCGAGATCCGCGCCCTCTGGGACGAATTCGAAGCCCGCACCACCCCGGAAGCCCGCTTCGCCAAAGCCATGGACCGCCTGGAACCCCAACTGCTCAACTGGATGGCCCGCGGCGGAACCTGGCAAAGCCCCGGCATCACCGCCGACGACGTACGCGCCCGCAAAGCCGCCATCGGCGACGCCTCCACAGCCCTGTGGGACGCCAGCCTCGAGATCATCGGCGAAGGCGAACGACGCGGCTGGGCCAGGCCAGGCAGGTAGCGTGTCGATCATGCGATGTGCGGTGCTGGACGACTACCAGGGTGTCGCGCTGGCCATGGCCGACTGGTCCGGGCTCGACGTGACGGTCTACCAAGAGCACGTCGACGACCAAGACCGGCTCGTCGACGCCCTCAAAGACAAGCAGATCGTCGTCATCATGCGCGAGCGCACCCCGTTCCCCGCCTCGCTCTTGCAACGACTGCCCGAACTGAAACTGCTGATCACCAGCGGCATGCGCAACGCCTCCATCGATCTGGCCGCCGCAGCCGACCACGGCGTCACCGTCTGCGGCACCGCCAGCACATCCACCCCACCCGCCGAACTGACCTGGGCACTGATCCTCGGCCTCGCCCGCCACCTCGTCACCGAGAACAACGCGCTACGGGCCAACGGCCCCTGGCAGAGCACCGTCGGCACCGACCTGGCCGGAAAAACCCTCGGCCTGCTCGGATTCGGCAAAATCGGCGTCCAAGTCGCACGAGTCGGCCGCGCGTTCGGCATGAACGTCATCACATGGAGCACCAACCTGACCGCCGACCGCACCGAACCCGAAGGCGTCCAGCTGGTCTCCAAACAGGACCTGTTGTCCACCAGCGATGTCCTGTCCGTACACGTCGTCCTCAGCGACCGCACCCGCGGCCTGATCGGCGCCGACGACCTCGCCCTGATGAAACCGTCAGCGCTGCTGGTCAACACCTCCCGCGCCGCGATCATCGACCAGGACGCCCTGGTGGATGCGTTGCGGGACAACCGCATCGCCGGCGCCGGACTGGACGTGTTCACCCAGGAACCACTGCCCGCCGACGACATCCTGCGCACCCTGCCCAACGTGCTGGCCACACCACACCTGGGCTACGTCACCGACAACAACTACCGGACCTACTTCCGCGAAGCCGTCGAGAACATCCGCGCCTTCCTCGCCGGAGCACCCGTACCACGAGTTTTGTAGCTGTCTTGTACTCCTCCTCGCCAAGCTGCCACGCGACAAGAGCACGAGGAGGTCCCACAATGCGGATCAAGTGGGCGGCAGCCACCAGCGCCGTCACGATCGCCGTATCAGTCCTGGCGGCAACACCAGCCCAAGCGCTGCCCGCCGTGAACATGGAGAAAGTACTCCTCGCGGCGCAGATCGACCCGCGCCGCCCCGACTCCGCGTTCACCCCCGGCGCCAAGGACCACGTCCTTGTGGTCGAACAAGCACTGCAGGCCAAGGGATTCCTCGCCGCACAGTACGTCGACGGCCACTTCGGCACCTCGACCACCACGGCCTACACCAACCTGCAGAAATCCTTCGGGTGGAGCGGGATCGACACCAACGGCATCCCCGGCCAGACCTCACTGGAACGACTGGGCGAAGGCCGCTTCACGGTGACCGGCATCGTCAGCGCGGGAACCCGGATCAGCTACCAGGGCAAAACCATCAACACCCGCACCAAAGCCATGCTCGAAGCAGCCGAAGCCCGCCTCGGCCGAACCCTGACCATCACCCAAGGCTCCTACAACCCAGGCGGCGTCGGCGCCTCCGGCGGCACCCACGACGGCGGCGGCGCACTGGACATCTCCGTCACCGGCATGTCCGACACAGTCAAGGTCGACGTCGTCCGCAAGCTGCGCGAGGTCGGCTTCGCCGCGTGGTGGCGTAAACCCTCACAAGGCCCATGGGCACACCACATCCACGCGATGGCAGTGTCCGACCCACACCAGTCCGTCGCCGCATGGCACCAGTCCGGCGACTACTACCTCGGCAAGAACGGCCTCGCCAACGGCGCCGCCGACGACGGCCCGAGCGTGACCAAGAGGACGTGGGAAGAAGTCCAGCGCGGCGAATGATCCCAGTGTGGGTGGCCACCCCGGCCACCCACACAGTGTCGTTAAGGTGAACCGATGGGGATCACCACCGAAGACCGGCTTGCCATCGGCGAACTGCTCGCCATGCACGGACACCTCTGCGACAGCGGCGAACTGGACCGACTGTCCGAAGTCTTCACCACCGACGTCACCTACGACATCACCGACCTCGGCCAAGACCCCCTCATCGGCGTCGAAGCCCTGGCAGCCGCAGGCCGCGCCCTCGGCGAGGGGAACCCTGTCGGACACCACATCACCAACATCGTCGTGACCGAACACGACGGCCAGATCCACGCTCGCTCCAAAGGAATCGGCATCAACGCCGACGGAACCTCCGCCAGCGTCACCTACGAGGACACCCTCATCCGCACCGGCAACGGCTGGCGCATCAGCTACCGCAAAATCCTCGCCCGACGAGCACCACTCGGCGGATGATCACGGCTCATCCAACGCCCACAACTGCGGCCGCTCGCCATAGGTGACCACGTTCAGCACACCGTTCACGCACCGCGGCGGCGACGCACTGCCCGTCCCAACCTGAAGCACCTGGACTGTGTCGTCCCCTGGTGTCCAGCGCACCAACTCCCCTTTCTGCTCCGCGCCCGTCGGCTTGCTCAGCCAATAGATCCGGCCACCACAGGCATGCACGTCCAAGGCCGTGGCGTCCAACGTGATCTCCCGGTTCTCCCGCCGCGCCACCAACGGCCCAGGATGCAGCACGCCCACCTCGTACGGCGGGAAATCCGCGGTCAGCTCCCAATCCGCGGTGCGCACCAGCACCGCGGCACGGCACGCCCGCTCCCCGGTGATCAACTCCTGCGCGGTGAACGGCGGCGTCAGCTGAAACCACCGCGCACAATGGTGGTCCGGCCTGGTTTCGCGCCACTGCACTCCGTCCAGTTCGCTGGTCAGCAACGAAATCGCCCACCCCGGCGGGGAACAGTGCATGAGGACGGGCTTGAGGGTCGAGGCGTCCAGGATCATCAGGCACTGGTCGTCTTGCTGCACGACGACCGCGCCGACCGCGTGCGCCACCAACGCCGTCTTCGGCCCGGCGAACTCACCGGTCAGCCCACCCGTTGCCGCGTCCACAGTGGACACGCGGCCGGTGTTGTTCTCGTGCACGACCACGCGCGCGCCTTCCAGCGTGGCGGTCAGCCGTTCCTGGCCTCGCGCGAGGACCACGCCGGAGTCGTTCACCAGCGCGTGCGCCCCGTCTGGCGCCGTGATCGGAAACAACGCGCGTTCTTGGTCCACAGCCGATCGGTGTGGGTGCTCGATCGCCGCGGGCAGCGACACCGATCGCCAGCCAAGGCCGCTGAGCGGCACTCTCTTGGCCTGTTCCACCTGGAGCGCAGGTGGCGCCGGGTCACGAGGCGGCGGCGGATCGCGCAAGACAAGCACAGCGACCACCACGACCGCGGCCAGAGCCACCGCACCGATCCATCCCCTACGCATGCCGTCAACCCTGCCATGGGTGTTCGTCTGGGCTGATTCGTCTATTTTCGTCACAGTTGAATTTAATTGTGATCGTAGTCCTAATAGTAGTCGGTATAGGGTTCAACCAGTCGGTCGAGTCCAGCAGCGCGGCGAACCCGGCGCCTCCTTGTCATGGGTGCACGATCAAGGGAGCGTGTGTGTCGCTTGCAAACCAGATCTCCGACGACGCAGCTCGGCTGCGCCGTGAACTGTTCGACCTCAAGGCGGCGTTGCGGTCACGGCCGCTGATCGCCCGTGCCCTCGGCCTGCTGCAGGGACGGTACGACCTCGCCGACGACATGGCGTTCACGCTGATGCGCGACTCCGCCCAACGACACAACCTCAAGCTGTCCACGCTGGCGTCTGCCTTGCTGGCCGCGAAACCGCCCGCCAGCAGAGACTGGTTTCCCGGCCGGATCCGGCGTCTCACGCCGAAGGTCAGCTACCTGTCGGAGAGGCAGACCAACCGCACGGCTGTGCTCAGCGCTTTTCTGAACGCCGTATTGGCGACGATGGACTCCGACGTCGGCGACCTCCAGCTGCTCGACCCGCTGACCGGTGCCCTGCAGTTGGAACAGCACCGTGGCCTGTCCGTCGAGTTCGTCGATTTCTTCGCGACCGTCACCGACGGCGACACCGCGTGTAGCGCGGCCCTGCGGCGGCGTCGACGCGTGGTGGTCACGGACGTCGCCAAGGATCCGATCTTCGCGGGCACGACGTCCGGCGAGGTGGTGCTGGACGCGGGTGTCCACTCTGTACAGAGCACTCCCCTGGTTCTGCCGGGTGGCCGGTGCATGGCGATGGTGTCCACCCACTACGCCCGAAAAGGCCGCGCCCTGACCGGCGCGGAGGGTGTGCAGCTGGACAAACTGGCGTTGGAAACCGCGCTGTGGCTGGACTGGCACCAACGCACAGTCGTGCTCGACGCGCTGGAACGCGTGCACCAAGAGGCGCTGCGGTCACGGTGATGGGACGTGGATCCACGCGGTGGCGTCGGTTTCCTTGATCGCCACGCTGACTTGCCGGTAGGCGCCGAGATCCGCGTTCGGATGCGGCCGGATCACGTTGTCGTAGAAGGTGGCCGACACGATGAACGCGACCGGGCTCGCCGACTCGTCCAGGGCCCGGCGCAGCGGAATCGCGTCGACCAGCCGGAACGCGAAGTTCACCGACGCACCCACCGGGCCGAGATCGTCCACGGACACCTCGCCGGAGTGCAGAGCGACCCGGAGTTTGAACCGTCGGCTCTCCGGCTGCGCGCGATTGTGCTCACGCACGGCCTCGACCAGCGCCTGCGGCAAGGCGTCCACGAACACCGCCTTGGCGACCGCAGCAGGCACCATGATCATCACTCCGTCGCCGCGGTCCTCGAACCGGCAGGCGTCCCAGTCGATGTCGGTACGGCGGAATGCCGACCGCAGTGCCCGGATCGGCCCATCCCGCAAGGTATGCGCGTCCGACGGGGCGACATCCACGACGAGGATGGCGGGTTCCTGAACGCTGGCCGTCCCCCGCTGATCGAGCGAGGCGAGCTTGGCCAGCACGGTGTCCGCGTCGGGATCGCCGAACTCGTGCAGCAGCTCAAGGGCGTGCTGCCAGGTCGATCGGGCTTTGGCCCGGTCGCCGAGCGCCTGGTAGGTGTCGCCGAGCCGGCTGAGGGTCACGGCCTCGCCGTACCGGTTGCCCGCGTCACGCGACAGCCGCAGCGCGGTCTCGTAGTGCTCCACCGCCTCGGGGAACTGACGCAGGCCGTGATGGACTTGGCCAAGTCCTTCCAGCGCAAGGCTTTCGCCGCCGCGGTTGTCCAGATCCCGGTACAGCTCACGGGCCGCCTTGAACTCGTCCAGCGCCTGCCGCAGCTCCCCGGTCTGCACCGCGCAGTCCGCTGACGTGACCAACGCGTCGGCTTCGCCGAGGCGATCGGAGTTGCGGCGGAACAGATCCAGCGCCACACGTGCGTGGAACACGGCTTCGTCCGTTTGGTTACGCCGCCCGTAGACCTTGCTGAGCGCGAGTTCCGAATGGGCCTCCCCCACTTCGTCCCGCAGTTCCCGGCACAGCCGCAACGAGTGCTCGTAGTGCTTCACGGCCTCGGCGATCCGGCCGAACTGGCCGTGCACTCCCCCGAGGTTGCGGTGGATCTCCGCCTGGGCGTGCCGGTCGCCCGCTTGGTCCGCGGCACCCAGCGCGGTCTGCTGCACGGTCGCCAGGTCGTGCCAGAGTCCTTGCTGGTCAAGGAAAGGCGTGATCGCGGAGGCCAGCCGCCACGCGCGTTCGTCCAATCCGAGCTGGGCGGCCGAGTCGATCGCGGCGAGCAGCACCAGCCGCTCGGTGGCGAACCAGTGCCGGTCGCCGCGGCCGCTGCGCTCGATGTAGTGGTCGAGCACGCGGCGGATCGCGTCGTCTCGTTCCCAGTCCGAGTCGTTGGCCATCGCCTGCTCGTGCGCGTAGAGCCGGAGCAGGTCGTGGAATCGGTATCGCCCTGGCGTGTAGTGGTGGATCAGGTGCGCCACACAGACTTCCCGCAGGACCTGCTGCGCCTGCGGTTCAGTCAGATCCGTGATCGCGGCGACAGCGGCCAGGCCGATGTCCGGTCCGGGATGCAGGCCCAGCAACCGGAAAACCCGGGCGGACTCGGGACTGAGCGCCTGATAGGTCCACGAGAACGCGGCACGGATGCTCGCGGACTCGTCGTCCCCGGCGAGCACGGCCAACCTGCTGTTGGCGTCGTTGAGCTCACTCGCCAAGACCTGCAGCGGGAATTCCGGGTGCGCTGCGGCGTGCGCGGCCACGATGCGCAAGGCCAACGGCAGCCCGCCGCAGTATCCGACCAGTTGCGCGGCCGCGCCGGGTTCCGCGTCGATGCGTTCGTCGCCGAGGCACCGTGCCAGCAATGTGAGCCCGGCGTTGCGGTCGAATACGTTGAGCGCGACCTGGACCGCGTCATTCTTGGCCACCAGATCGGCCAGCCGGGCGCGGCTGGTGACCAGCACGCGGCATTGCGCCGAGCCTGGCAGCAACGGCAGGACCTGCTCGGTGGAGCGCGCGTTGTCCAGCAGCACCAGCATCCGGCGGCCCGCGACGATGCTGCGGTACAGCGCGACACGTGCTTCGAGCTCCACCGGCATCGCCTGGCGGGAGACCCCGAGTGCGTCCAGGAACAGCAGCAGAGCCTCGGCAGGTTGGACCGGGCGGCCGGACGGGCTGAACCCGCGCAGGTCCACGTACAGCTGGCCGTCGGGGTAGCGGTCGGCGACCTGGTGGGCGAAGTTGACCGCCAGCGTGGTCTTGCCGGTCCCCGGTGCGCCGGTGATCAGGAAGACGCCGGCGTCCGGTGAGCTTTCCAGCCAGCCGAGTTCGGCTTCCCGGCCGACGAACGTCTTCACGCCGCGGGGCAGAGTGCGGGGTTTGAGCAGCCGCTGCCCGGTGCCCGCGATCGTGACCTCGGCGGTGTCCTCGATCGGCCGCGGCCAGACGGTGACCGTGATGAAGTCCGATTCCCGCAGCACTGTCGGCACGGGACTGCCCGCGTTGCGGCAGTCGCGCAGCGCCGAGGGGATGCCGCTGCCCTCGCCTTCCACCAGCCGCACCCATGACAGGACGTGCGCGAGCCGGTAGTTGCGTTTCTTGGACTGCCCGTTGAACTCGGTCAACTCGTGCGGTTCGCCTGCCGGGATGTCATGGCCGAGCCAGTCGCCGGGGCTGCTGATCTCGACGCGGTCGTCGAACACGCGAATGTGCACGCAGGAGTTGTCCTGCGAATAGTCCCGGTGCACCAACGCGTTCGCGATGATCTCGCGCACCGCGATCATCGGATAGGCATAGACCGGCACGGCTTGTGCGTGGTCCTCGCTGGGGCGTTCACCGCGGCGGACGTGCTTGGCGACGAACTCACGCGCGTTGACGATCTGGTCGGTCACCGGGCCTTCGTAGGTCTCGCAGTCCCGCCGGTCGGAGCGGTCGAGGCCGTAGTACCGGACGCACTTGACCATCGCGGCCGAGCAGGCGAGGGTCGGGCTGCGGCCGAACAGCAGCACGCCGGTGCGGGTCAGCCCGCCGTCAGCCCACACTTCGATCTGGTCGAGGAACTGCTCTGAGGTGAGTCCTTCCGGGTACCTGCCGCTCACCTCAGGCCGCATCTGGGCACGGAAGTCGGCCAGCGCGTCGGCGTCCACAAGCGTCACTTCGGTCGGCTCGTCGAGGTACTGCAGCCCGCTGCCCGTCCTCTTGCGACGCGGCTCGACAGCGGCCGGCACCGGCGGGAATCGCGCGGTAAGCGCGTCGACCAGTTCCCGCACTCCGCTCACCGGATCGGCGTAATACTTGGCCACTTTCGTTTTCACGGACAGCTGTTCGACGTAAGCTTGTTCGTCCATCTGAACGACGAATACGCGGTTGGCCCCGGCGTACCCGGCATTCACGATCTTGTGCGCCCAAGCGCTGCCGACCGATCTCGCGGTCGCGCACAAAACGATGGGCACACCGGCCGACATCGCTTTCATCGCGTTGCCGATCCGCGATTCGCCGACGAGGACAGTGCCATCGTGGGTGACTTCGTACCCGGCACCCCGCAGCGGCTCGGCGAGTTTTTCGGCGAGGTCCTCCTCACCCTCGGCGCAGACGACGTAAACCGGCTGCCGGATCATGGTCATTTCATGGCCGCGACAAGCGCGCGGACACCCTCATCCCAGTCGACAGTGAGGTCGACGTGCTTGATGTCGGCCAGGATCGCGGGCGCGTCACCGCCGGTCAGCCGAACTGGCAGCAGCCGCACACCCTTGCCACTGACCTGCCGGTGCAGCGCCGACATCCATTCCCGTTCCTGCCACGGACTGACCGAGGAATTCGGCGAATAACACAGCACCAGATACGCCGCATCAGTCAGGCCGTCGTTCATCTTCTGCACAACGGAATCACCGATCTGCAGTTCCCACGTGTCCAGCCAGACATCGTGACCATATAAGCGCAGGTCCAGAGCAAGACGCTCGGCTTCGGCATGATCGGTGCTGCGATAACTGATGAAGACCGCGGCCATCGACCCTCCCATCCGGCAGGCCCAAGGATAGCCGTTCGGCCGTGCCGGAGTATGTCCTTCGCCACATCCCACACCTGACCGTGCACTGTCCACATCAGAGCCGCGCCCAGCATCCCTTTGTCACCCATGTGGACGATCCGTCGGGAGAATCGCGCCGTTCATTGCCCGGGTGACGACCTCTGACGTGGGCGAACGCCCGGGAGGTAAGGTGCAGGAGAATCGGCGATTCAGGAGTGCGAACGTGGCCAGGCGACGGGATGCTCTTGCCGCTCGGCGTGCAGCGTGCGGCTACTCCCGGGAATCCCTCGGCTTGAGGGTGGGTATCGACTTCACGACGATCGGCAGGTGGGAACGCGGCACGTTGACACCTGCGCCGTATCGTCGTCGAAAGTTGGCGGCAGCACTGGAAGTGTCTCTGCAAGAGCTGGACGTGCTGCTGCATCCGGCGGAGAGGCCATCGTACGCGGAGTGCGATTTCTCGACTCGGCGCGAAGTGATGGTCGATATGGTCCGGCTGACGGGTACGACCATGGCGACCCGTGCATTCGGCAAGGTCACCGAGTACGCCTCCAGCACATCGTCGAACTTGGCACGTCCCAATGGGTTGGTGGTCCGGATTCACGAGGATTACCAGGCGGCTCGGTATAGCGAGGTAGCTCGAGCCTTGCCATGGGCTGTCAGTACTGTCGACACGTTGCTCGAAGAGTGTTCGGGCGATCGGCAACGCGAGGCTTATCGCCTCCGATACGGCCTCGCCATCGCCGAGGCCAAGCTGGCGAACAAGATCGGCGACAGCGCGGCTGCGACACAGGCCGCCGGTGTCGCACGGTCCACTGCTGAGTCCGCAGACGCCAGGTTTGGGAACGCGGCGGCTGCGCATCAGGAGGCGTGCGCCATGCTGAACGCCGGCAGGAACCGAGAAGCTGAAGATCTCGTGGTGCTGTCGTTCGACGACATGAACGAGCCAGACGTCGCCTTCACAGAAACACTCCTGGGAATCCAGGAGACACAGGTTCCAGGACAGACCCGCTTGGTCCAGCAGGCTCTCGACGACATCTCAGCCAACGCTCTGGACCCCGATGACACACTCGCGTTGATTCAGTCGATTCATCGGCGCCGATAAGCACATCCGCGGGACGAGCACGCCAATTCCGGTCCCCACCGAATCGTCGTTCTGGCTACGGTGCGCGCCCGCCCCACTCGACCAATGGCTGAAGTGCGTGCACGAGCTCGCGGCCTCGGCGGGTCAGCGTGTAGCGGATCAGCACGGGCGTGGTGGGCTCGACTGTGCGGGTCACCAGGTTGTTGGCTTCGAGCTCTTTCAGGCGTTGCGACAGCAGTCGGTCGGACAGTCCGGGCACGGTTGACAAGATTTCGCCGAAGCGCTCGGTGCCCGCCCCGATCGCCAGCAGGACGGCGCCGGTCCACCGCTTGCCGACCAGCTCGATCGTCCGTTGAAAGCCATCCACGCTTACGAATGGTAAGCCTCTTACGTTCGATTTGGCGTCTCATTGTGCGACAGTCGAGGTCGTCCGGCTTCGATACGATGCGGTAATGATCTTCATCACCGCCAAGTTCCTGATCAAGCCGGAATTCGCCGACCAGTGGCCGGAGCTGGCCAAGGACTTCACCGAGGCCACCCGCGCCGAACCGGGATGCCTGTGGTTCGACTGGTCGCGCAGCGTGGACAACCCCAACGAGTACGTGATCGTCGAGGCGTTCCAGGATGACGACGCCGGCGCGGCGCACGTCACCTCCGACCACTTCAAGAACGCACAGCGGACACTCCCCCAGTACCTTGCCGAGACGCCGCGGATCGTGAACTTCAAGATCCCGCAGAACGAGTGGTCCGCCCTCGGCGAATTCGCTGTGGAATAAGCAGATCCGGCACTAGGGTCGCGCCATGGTCACGTTCCCCGTCGACGATGTCACGCCCGCCACCGAGCCGCTGCCCACGCAGCCGCTGAGCGGGCTGTACCCCGACGCGCTGGCCATCGGCGGCGACCCGGCGCGGCGGGTGGTCGTGCCCGATGGCGTGCATCCGCTGCTGAGCGCGGTCGCGCGTGCCTTTGCTGAGCACCGGCCGCTGGTCCTCTCCCCTGACGCTGTCTGGCTGACGATCGCGCAGGGCGTGGCTCAGCATGTTCGCCTGCACGCCGAGGAACTGCGCCCGTTGTTGGTCAACCATGCCGGGCGGAAACGGATTGCCGTCCAGTGGGACGGTCCGATGCCGGAAGACGCCGCCAGCTGGCAGTTCCTGGTCGAGGCATTCAGCAAGCAGGTGGGCGCCGAGATCTTCGAGTGTGACTTCACCACCAGTACGTCCATCGAACAGACCGCGAGCCGGGTGGTCATGCTCGACGCCTACTCGCCGTACTTCTCGATGTGGCTGGTCGGCGTATGCGGTATCCCGTCGATAACGCTGACCGGGACGGTCGAGGACTGGCGCAAGATCCGCGATCGGGTGGACCACCTGGAGAAGCTTGGGCTGGAGAAGTGGTGCCGGTCGCTGCGGCCGATCGCCGACCAGTTCGTCCGCGCCGCGTCCGGGACCGTGGACCCGGAGTTCTGGAAGCGCATCTACAACCCGGCCGATGCCTACGGCGGCGACGTCATCAACGGCTGGATCGCCCGTTTCTACCCGTACGTCGGCAGCAACGGCACATACGATCGTCCGAACCCGTTGCTCGACTTGCCGATCAGCGAACCGAAGAACGATTCCACAAAGCAACGTGGCATCCGCAGCGACAACGTACCGGCCGTGCTGTCCAAAGTAGTCATTCACGTTCAGGATCTCGACAACCACGCAGTCGCGCTGCACGCGGGCCTGGTCGGCGTGGCACAGGACAACGACTTCGCCTTGCGACCCATCGCCGGCTGGCATCTCACGCGCGCCGGCGTCGAGATGGACGACGTCATCGACCGCCTCGCCAAGGAACACGAAGTCACGCCCGCAGACGCATCGGACATGCTGCTGGAGGGGTCAGCCGAGCAGATCGCACTCGATCGCCGGGTCGGCTCCGCCGTTCTCTTCGATGGCGCATGGCGGATACGTCCCCATGGCGACCGCCCAGTGACCTTTCTCGCCATCGGCATCACAATCCAGGTCGTCATCGACTTGGCTGACGGCCGTCACATCGCCCTCGCCATCAAGGACTACGCCACCGTCTACTATGTCGCGTGCCGCATCGACGGCGATGAACTGGCCGACGACCCACGCGATGTCCCGGTGTACGGAACGTCGCTGGCGATCCTGCTGGAAGCCGCGATGGACTTCGGCGGCGACATCAGCTCGCTGGAAACCGGCAAGCTGACCGACCTCATCGACTAGTCGAGCGACAGCGCCGCCTTCACGATGCTCAGCGCCTCCTGCGGGTCCAGCCCGAGCGCACGGGCCTGCGACGCATAGTCCCGCGCGGCCCGCTGGATCACGATCCGGCTCTGCTGGCCTGCCGCGCTGACGAACGTGCCCGCCCGGCCGCGAGTCTCGATCAGCCCCGCTTCCTCCAGTTCGCGATACGCCTTCGCGACCGTGTTCGCCGCGAGTTTCAGCTCCGCGGCCAGCGCGCGCACCGTCGGCAGTTTCGCGCCGACGGGCAGCGTGCGATCGGTGATCTGCTGGGCGAACTGGGACCGGACCTGCTCATAGGGCGCCACCGACGAACCCGGGTCGATCGTGATCACGCCACTCCTTGCCTCGCAGGTCAGGGCCTTCAGGATACGGAGTCGTCCTTCTTGCGCCACTGCACGGTCTTGCGCGACTTCACCGAGGCCATTTCGGCGTCCAATCCGGACATGTCCCGCCCGACCGCGGTCAGCACCTTCCTGATCATGCGCACCGTGTCCTCGCGGCCGGAGGCATCCGCCAGCTCGGCGGCGCGCCGGAGTTTGGCGGTCGCTTCCTCCTTGCGGCCCGCTGCCAGCGCGGCGAGGCCTTCCTGGGTGTACGTGTTCAGCTCCAGCTGGCCGGTGTAGTGGGCCACGCGTTGGTTCATCTTCGTCGACAGCGTGGCGTCCGCGGTCCAGCACGCCACGATCAGGCCTTCGGCCACCTCCTGATCCTCCACCACCACCTTCACGAACCCGGCCAGCATCTCCTCGTCCAGCTGCTTGCCTGGCGGCAGTTCGATCGACAGGTGGTAGTCGCGGGTTTCGGCACCCCACGCTCCGGTCGGGTAGTCGGTGCTCCGGTCCGACACCACGGTCCCGTTCTCCGTCAACGGCAGAATGTCCGGGAAGACCTGTTTGACGAACCGGATCCGGGCGCCGCGCGGCAACCACAGCCGCAGCGACACGCCCGCGGTCGTCTTGCCCATCACCGACTCGATCATCTGCTGGAAATCGGCGGCCAGCGTCTTCGCATCCGGCAGCCCGTCAGCCGTGCCGAGCAGGACGTCCGCGATGGCGTTCAACGGCTCGGCCGACCAGCCATCGCCGACCCCACGGCTCTCGCACACGAACTTGCCACGGCAGCGTTCCAGGGTGGCCAGCAGTTCTTCGTGTTTCTGGCCCACGTTGTGGCCGTCGGTGAGCAGGATGGCGTGCTTGACGTCCGCCTGCCCGCCCTGGAAAAGCTCGTTCGCCAGCTCAAGCCACGTACCGATCGCCGTGCCACCGCGGGCCACGAGGCGCCGTACCGCTTCCCGGGCGTCAGCTCGGGTAGCGGGTGAGGCGGCCATCAGCGCCTGGTTCGCCGGGTACACCATGCGTGCCTGGGTGGTGCCCGCCACGACGGCGAACGCCACCTCGTCACGCAGCAGGTCGATCGCCTGGTTGGTGGCCCGCTTGGCTTCGATGATCTTCTCGCCCTCCATCGAGCTGGAGCAGTCGATCATGATCACCTCCGCGGCCGTGATCGCCGGCCCCCGCTTGCCACCCGACGCGCTGACCGACACCACCGCGTCGATCGTCCGGCCGCCTTCCGGCAGGTACTTGTTGTGGTCGACGTGCAGCTGGAAGCCCATCCCCTGCCCCTTTTAGAACAATGTCCGCGGCCGGACGCGGTTGGCCGTGCGCACGAGTTCGATCTTGCGGTCCACGTCCTCGGTCACTCCGGCCAGGTCGCGATACGCCTTCTCCAAGCCGAAGCGCAGGTGGCGGTCCGCCAGCGGGCGCCCGAGCACCTCGCCGGAGACCTCGGCGCCGTCGTTGTCCCTGACCCAGTCCAGTGCCGCGGCGAACACCTCGATCGACAGCTCGGCCTGGCGTTCGATGCCGATCTTGAGCCGGGTCAGCCGGGCACCCGCGTCGAGCAGTTCCGCCTTGGCCAGGTTCGGCGACAGGCATGTGCGGATCGCAGCGACTTGGGCGAAAGTATGTTGCGCGCTATCTTCTGGCACGCCGTCCAATGCCGCGATCGCAGCCGCGAACTCACCACGGCGGGCCAGAACGCGGGCATAGCCGAACGCAGCGCTCACGTAACGGGTGTCGGCACGCCAGACCCGGTGGTACAACGGGCCGGCCCGGTCGTCGTCACCGTCCCATTCGGAAGCAGCAGCAAGCGCCAGCTTGGGCGGAAGCTCACCGGGCAACGCCGCGTACGCCTGCTCGAAGCACGGACGAGCCTCGTGCAGGCGGCCTGCGGACAACGCCGCCAGACCCCGATACCAGGACACGCGCCAGTCATACGGAGCCGACGCCGCGTACGCGTCCAGGTCCTGGTGCGCGATGTCCAACTGCCCCGCGGCGATCCGGGCACCGACGAGCTGCAACACGACTTCCGTGCTCTGCAAAGGAATCGCCAGCAGCGCGTCGATCACCGAGTCCGGGTCGGCTGCCGCGATCGCGGCCAGGTGCCCGGCGGCAGGATCGGCCGGGTCCACCAACGGCGTCGGCAGCGCGGGCCCGACCGCCGACCAGTCCACTTGCGACATCGTGCGATCGTCCGTGATCGCCAGATCTGTGCCGAACGTTCGTTGCTCCACAGTGAACACCCGGGACATCAGCGTCGGCAGATGGGCTTCCGAGGCCGACAACACTTCCAGCAGAACGCCTTCGAGCTGGCTGCGCATCTGCTCAGCTGAGGCGAACCGCTGCGCCGGATCCGGATGCGTGGCCCTGCGCAGCAACAGGTCGAACGACTCGTTCGCCGCCAGCACCGGCACATCGTCACGGTCCGGCAGCCGATCGGCGTATTCCTTGGTGAAGCCCTCGAAGTTGAAGCTCAGCACGGCGAGGCTGCGGCCGACGGTGTACAAATCGGACGCTATCGTCGGCCCGGTGTGCCCGATCTCCGGGGCCTGATAGCCGACCGTGCCGAGGAACGTGTCCGGTACGTCGTCCATCGGCACGACCGCACCGAGGTCGATCAGCTTGAGCTGGTCGCCGGTGTGCATCGCGTTGTCGGGCTTGAAATCGCAGTAGAGCAGGCCTTTCTCGTGCAGGTAGCCGATGGCCTGCAGGATCTCGATGCCGTACGCCAGCACGTGGGTCAGCGGCAACGGCGCCCGCTGACCGTCCTCGTCGTGGTACTCCCTATGCAGGTCCAACAGCGTACGGCCGTCGATGTACTCCATCACGAGATAACCCGCCATGGTGCCGGTCAACGGATCCGGGTGCCGGACGAAGTCGATCACCTTGACGATGTTCTGGTGATCGACCGCGATCAGGAACCGCCGCTCCTGGCGGGCCTGCTCGACCGCCTCCGGATCGGCACTGTCGATCACTCCTTTGAGGACGACCGCCCGCTGCAGCCCGGTGTCGTCGAAATGCGTGTCGTGACCGAGGTAAATCCAGCCTTGACCGCCCCGGGCGATGCACCTGTCGATCTCGTACCGGTCGACCGTGTCGGTCTCGGCCAGCGTCGGCTCGAAGCAGAACGGTGTGCCGTCCTTGCGGCAGTATCCCCTGGCGCGCCCTGGATTGCCGTCGCGTCCACGTCCGACAGGTGTGTTGCACTTGCGGCAGAACCGTTGCGACTCTTCGATCGGCTGGACCGGCCCGCCGGAGGTGTCGCCGCGGCTCACGCGCGGCATGGTCACCCAACCGGTGCCGAACCGGGATGTGCTGATCGGACGTGAGATCGGCCGTTGGACGCTTGGCGGTTCGCTGCTCGGCTTCGTCGGCGGCTTCGGAGCAGGCGGCGTGGTCGGGGCTTTGTGACCGCAATCGTCACAGTAACCATGTGAGCCGTACGATCCGGTGCAGCCAGGCTGAGTACACGCACTCACGTCCGCCCCTCCCTCCGATCGGTGACGGCCCGCTGAAACGCGTTGACGGCCCGCAAAGCGTGGCCGAGGTCGCACGGTTTGGTCCACAATAGATCGCGCGCCGCCGCGTACAGCCTCGAAATATCCCAATCCTCCGCGATGTGCAGCCGAACCGCTTGCGCCTGATAGCCTTTCAGCCGCTCACGCAGCTCGCCGCGACGCTCCAGCAGCCCGTTGCCCAGCGCCCGCAGGCGACGCGTCGCGTTGCGGCCGTCGGTCAGATCGCCTTTCAGTTCGGCGAGTTCGTTGCTGACCGGCTGGCCCGTGGCCGCGACCTGTTCCAGGACGTCCAGCCGATCCGCCAGCTTGGCCGCGATCTCGGTGACCGGCGGCAGGTTCGGTGCACTGATCTTGTCCAGCACGATCTCGTAGATCACCTTGGTCTCGGCCTCTTCCACCGCGAGCCGGTCGACGTCGGCACGCAACGCCGTCATCGCCTTTCGGATCAGGTGCGCCCGGTTGTGGCTAAGCGCCAGATGCGCCGCCATGTCGCTGTTGTTGCCCCGCGGCTCAGGCCAGCCATTGCGCCGCATCACCGCCCGGACCTCACGGAACAGCACGTCCAGGGTCAACAACATCCCCGGAGCCCTCGGAATCCCTTCGGTCAACAGCCGCAGCAGCTCACCTGTGAACAACGTGTTGCGCCTGCCCTGTGGCGCAAGCGCCCGGCCTTGCGCGGCCGCAAGCACGTACGCACCTGCCACATCGACCTCGTCCAGCATCGTGTCCGCCGGTGAGTTCATCGTCGGCTCGAGTACCCGGCCGGCGAAACAGCAGTCCAGGATCAGCACTCGGGTGCGTGCCGGGCTGTCCAAAATGTACTGTCGAAGGTCCGCGCAGCGCAGCGCT
Organism: Rhodococcus rhodnii; assembly: GCA_000720375.1. Classification (GTDB taxonomy): domain Bacteria; phylum Actinomycetota; class Actinomycetes; order Mycobacteriales; family Pseudonocardiaceae; genus Kibdelosporangium. The sequence continues at coordinate 443,728 of JOAA01000013.1, forward strand.
GACGTCCGCAACGACTTCGACCTGGTGTCCCGCAACGCCAGGCACAGCTCGTTGTGCCGATCCCACGTCATCACGCCGTGCCCGGAGAAATAGACCAGCAGCACATCCTCGGCCTCAGCCGCGGCCGCGACGATGTGGTCGCCGACATCAGCCTGCGCGGCCGGATCACGCAACACCAGGCAATGTTCCGGCCGCAACCCAGCACCTTGCGGCGAGGTCAGCATCGCCGCAAGGTCGGTCAGGTTGTTGGCCACACCAGGCAGATCCGTCAGGTCCGGATCCCGGTAGTCGGCCGTCCCGATCAACACGGCACGGGACTTGGCCGGATCAGGCAGTCGGGCCGTCATGAGTCACTCCGCCTTGTACTGCGGGACAGGCGGTTTCGCGTCCACGATGTACTCGGTCAAGTACTCGTCGTGCAGCTGCTGCCACCGGCCGCTGGTCCGCAGGTTCTCCAGCACGCCGTTGACGAACCTCACCAGATCAGGCGCGTTGAGCGACATCGCGATACCCGTCGGCTCGTCGGTGAACCGCTCCGGCAGGATCTGGGTTGCTTCGTCCTGCGCCGCCAGGCCGGCCAGGATGACGTCCCCTGTGGACACCGCGTCGATCTGGCCTTGTTGCAGCAGGACCAAGCAGTCGCTGGTGTTGGCCGCCGCGACCGGTGTCGGCCTCGCCGGCAACTCGGCAATGGTCTTGATATTGGTGCTGGTGGCCGACGCGCAGACCTTCTTGCCGGCCAGATCGGCCGTGCTGTTGATGCCGGACTTCTTGTTCACCAGTACTTTCTGACCGGCGGAGTAGTACTCGGTGGAGAAAGCGACCTGCTCCCAGCGCTCACAGGTCATCGTCATCGCGGCCATCACCATGTCGACCGACTCGACCGCGTTCCCCTTGTCGTCCACGCCCCGGACCGCCGGGATCCGCTCGGCCGCGTTCAACGCCCGGAACTGGATCTTTTCCCGGTCACCGTTGAAGATCGCGGCCGCGACCTCCCGGGCGATCTCCGCCTCGAATCCCTTCACCTTGCCGTCGTAGGGATCGCGGTGGCTGAGCAGGTAGGCACTCGACCCGATCCCGAGAACGAGCCTGCCCCGCTCCCGGATTCTGGCCATCGTGCTGCCAGCCGTAACAGCACTGCCCATCGGTCTGAGGCTCTCCCTCGGATTGCACGGCCGAGTCGCGCTTTTCGGCACGGGTGGCGCGAACGTCACGCCAGACGGCAGTACCGTCACCGACGGAACTCCGACCGGAACCGCCGCAGGGTCGGCACCGCACCCGGCGATCAGCAGCGCAACGAACAGCAGAACGCGAATCCTCATCGGTACTCCCGGATTCGTGGCGCCAACCCGAACCACACGGCCAGGGCAGCCAGCACGAACAACACCGCGATCCCGATGTCGGCCGTGCTCAACGCTCCCCTGGCGGACACCGCCTCATCATGGAACTTGTCCGCGGCACGCGCGATGGCCGTGCCAAGTTCCCGGTCGACCGTGCCGTACAGCTCGCCGGGCGCACCATTGGTGGCCATCTCGATCGCCTTGTCATAGTCACCGCTGTCGTCTTGGCTACGCAGTTCCCGGTGGCTGTCCACCCAGCCGTGCCACGCGTTGATCGCATTGTCCACCAGCACAACGGTGTCCGCGCTGGCAGCGGCCTTGGCGTTGGCGAGCAGCCCGCCGTTGAGCTCATTGCGCACAAGAACGAAATGCTCTTCGTACGAACGGCCGTTTCCCCTGGCCACCAACGTCAACGCTTCATCACTACGGGCTTCGAGGACCTTGATTCGCGCTTCGGCGAACGCCTTCACCGCCGCAGAGCCCTGCTGCCGACTCGTGACACTGTGATCCGCGGCCTTGGCCGTGGCGATGGCGTACCACGAAACCGCTGCCAGGGCGGCGAGTGTGGCCACCAACAGGCCCGCGTTCAGCACCCGCCGAGTGGTCCGCGTGAGGTAGATCTGCACCGCCACCAGTCCCCCCAGCACGAGAACCCCGACGACGAGAAGAGTCCAGCCGACCACACCGGCCTGGTTCTGCGCCTCTTCCAATCGGGTGGTCTCGGCCATGTAAAGGCGTTGGGCCAACCGCAACATCGTCGCCTGCACCAGGTGCGACGCCTCCTGGATGTAGGAGACGCCGAGCGGTTGTCCTTGCCGGTTGTAGGCTCGCGCCCGTTCGACCAACCCTGTGTACATCGGAAGGTATGCGGCCAGTTCGGTGACAATCGCGGCACTTTCGCCTGTCAGCGAACCAGCTGCCGCTGTGGTCAACGCCGCCGCGGCTTCGGTGATGTTGGTCTGATACCGCTCGCGCAACGGCGCCGGCTCGACCCCACTGACCAAAAACGCGCTCGCGACCGTGGCATTGGCCTCGGACAACGACTGGTAGATCTCCACAGCCGCATTGGTCACCCGGCCACCACCCTCGATGACCTCGGTCAACACCGCCCGGTTGCGCTGCACGTCCAATGCGGCCGCCAGACCCGTGGCCAGACAGACAAGTACGAGGACGACAAGCAGAACGGTGAGCTGACCCGGTGCCCGACGGCTGAACGTGATCGCCTTCTGTACTCCGCTCGGCGGCAACCGACCCCCTCAAGTCACGTGATGCGCACCACATGCATCGGGCATCCGGCTCCCGTGTTACGGGGGTTGCGAGTCCAGTTGTGAACCTGCGATCATCGTCGCCATGTCAATCCGGAAGGGCGGTTTCGCCCACGCGCGATGAGCGCGCGACGGCGGCGAGAGTCCCGCCTCGCAGATAGTCCTCTTGTCTCGGTGGAATCCTGGTGGCGCGCGGTCGACGTGCGCGAAGAATGGTCAGCGCACGCACTTTCCTGCGAACCCGCCGACCGACCAGCCACGGAAGCCACGATCACCGCGTTGTACGCGATGGTCGACGCACCACCTCCCGAGTTCGTCTGGCTGGATTCCCCTTCGGCGGCGGTGGACGTTCTACCACCGTCAGGTCCGCTGCAGTTCCCTTGTCCTGTGGAAAACCGGATCGCGTCACTCCGGTCGGATCTGCGGATTCGTCTCGAGGCCCGAGTCGGCCGACATCCACCGTTCGAAACCTCGAATCCGTTGGCAGCAGTGGAATCCGGGTGGCCAGCGAAGTCCATTCTGGACCCTTTGGTGCACGGTGCGTTGCAGCGGTCGATCCGGGAGTCGGTGGCGGGCTTGATCCGTGCCGCGATCGGCGGCGTGGAGCTCGGACTGCGCTGGCTCGGCCAACACGACGTCGACTGGCTCGCGCTTTACGACGTGCACCAACGTGTTCTGGACACAAGGTTCAGCCCGAGCGACGTCGCCCAGCTCCAACTGTGGTCAACCTTGGCACGTTCGTGCGGCTGGTGGTGGGCACGCGGCAACCAATGCTTCGTCACCGAACGCCCGTTGGTCGTCCGCATGGACTCAGATCGACTACACAACGCTGCGGGGCCCGCTGTCGCTTACCCAGACGGTTGGACCGTGCACGCGTGGAAGGGAACCCGCGTTCCCCCATGGGTAATCTCGCAACCGACCGTCTCGGCGATCACGTCCGAACGTAACGTCGAAGTACGGCGATGCGCTATCGAGAACCTCGGTTGGCCCGCGTTCATTTCCGAGGCACAGTTGTCGCTCGTAGCGCAGGCAGATGATCCGGGCAATCCGGGATATGCCCTGCAGCTGTATGACCTGCCTTATAGCGGATCTCGCTTGCTCTTGGCTATCAACGGATCCGTCGAACGTGACGGAACCCGCCGGCAATACGGCCTGCACGTCCCTCCATCGTTCTCCGACCCTGTCGACGCTGCTGCCTGGACGTATGGGCTTTCCGGAGCCCAGTACGCGTTGCTGCAGCGCCGCACTTGAGGTGATTTCTATGCAATTGGCTGAACTGCTTTCCCGAACTGGGCTTGACGTGCTGTCTCATCTGTCGCGCGAGGTCACCGTGCCCGTGATTGATGGGTTGCAGGCTCAGGGTGACTTGATTGTCATTCCGGCTTCTTTTGTTCCTCAGATCCGTCTGTCGTGGTTCAACGAACGGGAGGTTCCGCCTGGTGGGGTGGAGCTTGTTCGCGGGGTTGCGGGCAACAACCCCCACACTCTCGTCGCTGATCCGGGCACTTGTCGGTGGACTCGGGGTGTTCATGATTCTCAGGGGTTGGGGATTGCGGCTTTCGTGAACACGGCTCCGGTTTATTTGATTCACCCTGAGCATGGCGGCACGGGTGTTGCTCCGGGCACTTGGGTTGTCCGTCGGCAACGGGAGTCTTTCAACGGGTCCATGGGTCCGTCGGAGAACTTCAGCTTCTCTGGCCGGACGGCGCTGGTCGCGGATTAGTTGGATTGTGGTCCGGGGGTTCGCTTGTTACGGGCGGGCCTCCGGCCGCGACCACCGGGTTGTCCGCGCCCCTACCCCGGCATTGGCGGCCTCCGGCCCCGCGGCCAGCCGGAGTCAGACAGGGGCCCAACACGACAACTACCTAGCTGACCGCGACTGCGTCGCCACTCCCTACTGGATATCCGGCGGCCTCCGGCCCCTGATGCCAGCCTACCCAGCGGGTCCGACAACATCCGGCGCCGAAGATCCACAACTGCGCATCTATCCACATCAGCGCGTATCTCGCTCATCCATTGCGCGCCATGGCATCGAGGCCAGCCCGCCCAGCGGATGGACCGCCCGCGGCGCAAACACCACACCTACCCCGGTTGACCGCATAGTCCACTTCCCTATCCCCGACACGCGGGCCTTCGGCGCCGACGCCAGCCGATAAACCACCAGGGCGCACAACCACCTGTTTCCGCGACCGCACCGCCCACTCCTCAGCCGAACATCCGGCGGCCTCTGGCCCCGAGCCAACCGAGATCACCCGTGGCGCACCGCCCACTTCCCTACGCGACGCCCACGACCTCTCGCCCGAAGCCAGTCGGTAGGAACCACCCGTGGCATAACACCAACAATTACCTGCTGCTGCGACCGCATCGCCCACACACCCCCACCGGGCATCGGGCGGCCTCCGGCCCCCGATGCCAGCCTACCCAGCAGGTCCGACAATCTCCCCCGCCGAAAATCCACAACTGCGTAGCTGTCCACATCAGCCCGTAATCCACAGGCGCGCCAACGCATACCTCCCGCACCCCTGCCTCACTGCCATAGCCTTGAATCAGGGGTCCCCCTTGTCCGGTCCGGGGCTTGGTGGTCTATTTCGTCACAGTGGAATTAACCATGATCGTAGTCCTGAATGCAGTGGGCGGCGGGTGCATACGGACTGATCCAGGTCACAAGGGCCTTTAGGATCCGCGCGTGCGCGTTTCTCCGAAGACTGGGGCCCTGCTTGCGATCGGGACTGTCGTCGCCTGTCTTGTCACGGTCGGCCTGTTGTCGGTCACCGGGAACGACTTCACCGTCGCGGGGTTGCGTGGCACGGACCTCTACGCCAGCTACGGACTCCCCGTAGTCCGAGTCCTCGCGGAACTCGGCGCGGTTGTCTGCGTGGGTGGCCTGCTGTTCTCCGGGTTTCTGCTGCCGGAGCCGCACCGCGTCCCGATCAGGATCGCGGGGTCGGCGGCCGTTCTATGGGCGTTGGCCGCGCTTTTGTCCGTTCCGTTCACCTTGGCCGACGTCTACGCCCGGCCGTTGAGCTACTTCATGGACTTCGACCGCCTCGTCGAGATCGCCTTCGCGGTCGAGCCGACTAGGGCGTGGATGCTGACGGCGCTGATCGCCGTCGTGATAGCCGGGGCCACGACTCGCATAACCACCCAGCGAGCCACCAGAGGTCTGCTTGGGTTGGCCTTGTTCGGGTTGGTTCCTGTTGCGTCAAGCGGACATTCGTCCAGCGGTGGCGACCACGACTGGGCGACGGCAAGCCTGTTGATCCACCTCGTGGCCGCGGCCTTGTGGGTTGGCGGGCTCATTGCCGTTGTCGCGTACCGGAAAGGTGAGCATCTCACGACAGCGGTCACCCGGTTCTCGACGCTCGCGTTGTGGTGCTGGATCGCTTTGGCGGCCTCCGGGGCGATCAACGCGCTTGTGCGGGTCAAGTTGCCGAACCTGTTCACGACCTCATACGGCGTGCTCGTTGTGGCGAAGCTTGTCGCGCTTGTGGTGCTCGGGGTGTTCGGTTACTTCCAGCGGCAGCACAGCGTGCGGGAGGTCGTCAAGCACGGTACTGGGCGTGCGCTTATGAAACTCGGCGCCGTCGAGGTTTTGTTGATGCTCATGACGATCGGGCTTGCGGCCGCTCTCGCTCGCACTCCCCCGCCTGATCACAACGAGATCGTGCCCACCGTCGAGCTCAAGCTCGGGTATGTCCTCAGTGGACCGCCCGACCCCATGAAGTTTCTCACCGACTGGCGGTTCGATCTTCTGCTTGGCACAGCCGCGATTGTGCTCGCGGTCATCCACCGGCGATCTCCGAGCTGGGTCGCCGGATGTGCTGCGATCGTCATCGCGACGTCGTCCGGGATTGGGCGTTACGCTCCCGCCGTCTTCAGTGTCGACGTGGTCAGCACGATGATCCTCGCGATTGGCGCTCCTATCCTTCTGACGCGGGGCATGCCGCAGAAGTACCGCGTGCTCCTGCATCCGATCGCTGCCACCGTTCTGTTCAGCAGCTCCTTCTATCTCGTCTACTTCACAGGCGTGTTCGAGTGGTCGCTTGATCAGCCGGTTGTTCGGGCCGGCATTCACCTGTGGTTCCTGCTCGTCGGGCTCGCGTTCTTCCTGACCGCGTTCGCTCCGGAGGTTCCGGTCAAGACGAGGCGGGTCATGGTGTTCGCCGCGTGTGCCGCTCAGTCGGTGTTCGCGGGCGCCTTGCTGATCCTCGACCATCCGATCGGTGAGCAGTTCTACCGGTCGCTGCGGTTGCCGTGGGTTTCCGATCTTCTTGCGTCCCAACAGCTTGGTGGCGCTGTCGCGATCGGGTTCGGGGTTGTCCCGCTTCTGGTTTCCGGGCTTTTCCTGTTGGTCACGCCTCAGCGGGCAAGGGAACGCGAACTGACTTCGATCCCCTGAGGTCCAGCCAGATCTCCGTATCCGTCCGCACCATCCGGGCCGTGATCTCGCCGCAGCCCGCGCAGCGCACCACGATTCCCGGACCCGAGTCGTAGACGTGGTGCTCGGCGAACGGGCCCAGCTGACCGCATGACGCGCAGGTCAGCTTGAGCACCGAGACGTCGAAGCCGAGTGCTGCCGCGACCGCGTTGCCATCGACGTGCATTGTCATCCTCCGGATGGGCCGAATCGTTCGGTACGGATCGTGCCCGGGTCGTATCCGTGATCCACGAGCATCTTCGCCGCTGCTTCGACAAAGCCGGTCGGTCCGCAGACGTACGTCCGGGCGCCCGCGTCAGCGGGCCACAACGTCGCGAGATCCGCGGGTCCGACGCGGCCGGCCGGTCGCCCCGACGGCGACGTGGCACGCGTGTAGATCCTGGTCACGTCGATGTCGTGCTTGCCGAGTTCCTCCGCGTAGTACTCGTCCGCGGGGCCGCGCACCGAGTACAGCAGTTTGAACCCGGTGTCGCTGCCTGCCTGCGTCCGGGCTCGGATCATCGCCATCAGCGGCACGATCCCGGACCCGCCCGCGACCAGCGACACCGGCACGTCCAGTGCTGGCTGCCAGGTGAACCAGCCGCCGATCGGGCCGCGCAGTTCGATCACGTCGTCCAGCATCAGGTCCCGCACCAGGAACGGCGAAACCTCGCCGTCCGGCACTTCCTGGACCATGATCTCGATCCGGTCCTCGTCCGGCGGCGCGGCCAGCGAGTAGCTGCGCTGCGTGCTGTAGCCGTCCTCGGCCGTGAGCCGGACGTCGATGTGCTGTCCCGCCAGGTGTCCTGGCCAGTCGGGCACGTCGAACACGATCGTGCGAGATGTCGGGGTCTCGACCCGGATGTCCGCGACGGTTCCGGGCAGCCAGCGCAGCATCATCATCAGTCGCCCGTGTACCGCTGCTCGCGCCACGGGTCACCGTAGTTGTGGTACCCGAGGGTCTCCCAGAATCCGGGCTCGTCGTGGTCGCTCAGGTCGAGGCCCTTCACCCATTTCGCGGACTTCCAGAAGTACAGGTGCGGCACCAGCAACCGGACCGGGCCGCCGTGCTCGGGCGTCAGGTCCTCGCCTTCGAAGCGGTGCACGAGCCACGCCTTGCCGTCGAGCAGGTCCTCGACCGGCAGGTTCGTGGTGTAGCCGCCGTACGAGCGGGCAACGGCGTAGTCAGCGGCCGTGTCGACCGCGTCGAAGAGCACGTCCAGCGACACGCCCTGCCAGCTGGTCTGCAGCTTCGACCACTTCGTCACGCAGTGGATGTCGACAGTCGGCTGCTCGCTGGGCAGGGCCTGCAGGTCACGCCATGTCCAGGTGTGCTTCGCACCCGCCTCGGTGGTGATCGTGAACTGCCAGTCGTCGGCTTTGATCCGGGGCGTCGGCCCCGCCGACAGGACCGGGAAATCGCGCGTGAGGTACTGCCCAGGGGGCAGGTCGGGCGCGGAGTCCCGTCTGCCCCGGAAGCCCCGGGTCACGATGCTCATGCGTGCATTGTGGTTACTCCCCGGGCTGACCGCCAGAGCACAGCGGATCAGTACTCGCGCGGGTCCACCAAGTGCACGGCCGCTTCCTCGGCCGACGCCGCACCGCCGTCGATGCCCACGTCCGATGCGTAGAGCTCCTCGTCGGTGTCCGCGCCGAAGCCTTCGTCCTGCGCGACCAGGCGGCCTGCCCGGAAGTTGCCGACCTCGTCGTCGATCAGTTCGCCGTCGGTGTCCCGCGCGTCGCCGAGATCGTCGTCATCGTCGTCATAGGACACGTCCGGCTCCTCGCGGGCGAGCCTGTCCTCGAAGCTCACACCTTCGTCGAGGATCGGCGCCTTCTCCGGCGGCGAGTAGCCCTCGTCGTACGCGTTGCGGTCGTCCAATGTGTCCTCAGGATCGAGGATTCCGGTGTCCGCGTTGTCTTCGGTGTCGTTGTCCACGGGCGTCACTGTACGCCTGGACTCCATTCAGATACATGAACATCCATCAAGTAGTTGAACAATTAGGGAACTTGGCCCTACCGTTCTGACCTATGCGCCGCCACCAACGGGTCCCTGCCCGCGCGTTGGAAGGAATCGCATGTCCCTGCACAACTCCCGGCTGCGCAAGGCGATCGTCGCCTGCGTGGCCATGGCCGGCCTCATTTCGGTGAGTGCCCCGGCCGCCCAAGCCGCGCCAGCGCCCTGGTCCGGAACGTTCTCCGGTTTCAACTCGTCCTCGTGGCGATCGAGCTGGGGAATCGACGGCCGTGGCGAGTTCGGGTTCGGCAACATGAAGGCGTCCGGTGCCACGCTGGATGTCAAGTACGGCAAGGGTTCCTCCGCGCCCTCGTGCACCAACTGCCCGACAAGCGGAGGTGGTCAGTTCTACCAGGACCTCGGCAAGATCGGCCGGACTGACCTGCGCAACGCCGGCACGCTGTACTTCCGCTACCGCGTCCGGTTCCCCAGCGACTTCGACTGGGGCCGGGGCGGGAAACTGCCCGGCCTCTACGGCGGGGAACCCGGCCAGGCCAGCGGCGGCAACCACGGAAACGCGTGGTCCACACGGTTCATGTTCCGTAACGGCAGCAAAGGCGAGGTCTACGTCTACACCCCTGGTGGCAGCGGATACGGCCGGGACGTCGGTCTCGGTTCGTGGAGTTTCGCCGCCGACAACCAGACTCACACGATCGAGCAGGCGGTGAACCGGTCAACCGGCCAGATCACTGTCTGGTACGACAACCGGCAGGTGCTCTCGGTGCGCGAGGCACCGAACATCGCCGCGATCCCCTTCAAGGGCGTGTTCTTCTCGACCTTCTTCGGTGGACACGACACCAGCTGGGGACCCAAGCGGGAAGTACACGCCTACTTCTCCGACTTCTCGATCAGTACGACAAAGCACTGACCGCATAATCCTTGACGGGCGTCCTGCGCTTGACGGGCGCCCGTCAAGGCTGTCGGGATGGTCCCTATCGGACTGACAAGGGCCGCCGGAACGCGCCGGTCCTGATCATCCTCTTCGGACCACGCACACTGGTTTAGACCGGTATAGACCTGCGCGAACAGTTCGTTCGGCAGCCGAACGAACCGCTTCGCTTCCCTTGTCGTGACTTAGTTTTAGTCATGCAGTACCTTTGAGGTGCGCCGCCACTTGAGTGAAGGGACGTGTCGATGAAGACACTGAGCAGAGCAAGCCATCCGCGGCGTGTGACGAGAGCGCACACCGCGAGATAGTTCGCTCTCCCTTCGCCGAAACCCAACACCCCTGCAGATACCAACGGGTTTCATCTCCTTTGCGTCGATGCCGGCAATCCCTGCCTTCTCCGGCACCGGCTTATGTGCGACGCAACGGGGCCCGCGTGTGAAAGGGAACCGTTCATGCAATGGACCAGATTGGGCAAGCGCCTGGGCGCCGCAGGCATTGCCCTTGCCACTGTCGCGACCGGAGTCACGGTCGCAGTCACGGCAACGGCCACGGCAGCACCCGCTGCCACGTCCGCTGCCGTGGCGGCGTTGCCACCGGGCTTCAAGAGTGTCGGCTACATGCCGTCGTGGTCCGGCAACGTCAACAGCATCCAGTACACCAAGCTCACCCACATCAACTACGCCTTCGTGCTGCCGAACTCCAACGGCACACTGCAGGGCATCCCGGACCCGAACAAGCTTCGGTCACTGGTCTCCTTGGGACACAACAACGGTGTCAAGGTGTCGTTGGCCGTGGGTGGCTGGAACGACGGCAACGACTCGGCTTTCGAGCAGTTGGCCGGCAACGCGGGTAGCCGCACCACGTTCGTCAACGCGTTGATCGGCGTGGTCAACGAGTACAACCTCGACGGCATCGACATGGACTGGGAGTACCCGGATCCAGGGCAGTCGGGCGCGAACTTCACCGCGCTGATGCGGCAACTGGGCGACGCTCTGCACAGCCGGGGCAAGCTGCTGACCGCGGCCGTGGTCTCCGGTGGCGGCACCGCCAACGGTGTCGAGCCCGCTGTCTTCGGGATCGTCGACTGGCTCAACATCATGGCGTACGACGGCGGCAGCCCGCACGCCAACTACGACTGGTCGATCCAGTCGGCGAACTTCTGGAAGGGCCGCGGTCTGCCCGCCGGCAAGACCGTGCTGGGTGTGCCGTTCTACAGCCGTCCGGTTTACGTTCCGTACTCGCAGATCGTCGCGGCCGACCCGGCCAACGCCAACCGCGACTGCGCGAACATCAGCGGCGGCACGCAGTGCTACAACGGCATCCCCACGATCAAGCGCAAGACCCAGTGGGCGGTGGCCAACGCGGGCGGCATCATGAACTGGGAGCTGTCCCAGGACACGACCGGCGCCACCTCGTTGCTCAGCGCGATCTTCGACGCGGCCGGCGGCACCACCCCGCCACCTGGTGGCGGTCGGTCCGGTCCGATCACCGGTATCGCCGGCAAGTGCGTCGACGTGGCGGGGGCCAACTCCGCCAACGGAACCGCGGTGCAGATCTACACCTGCAACGGCACCGGCGCGCAGACGTGGACCGTCGGCGCCGACAACACGCTCCGTGCGCTCGGCAAGTGCATGGACGTGGCGGGCGCGGGCACCGCGAACGGCACGGTCATCCAGCTGTGGGACTGCAACGGCACTGGCGCACAGTCGTGGCAGGCCAACGGCGATGGCACGCTGCGCAACACGGCGTCGGGGCGTTGCCTTGACGCCACTGGTAACAGCTCCGCGGACGGTACCCGTCTGCAGATCTGGGACTGCTTCGCCAGCGCGAACCAGGTCTGGCGCCTGCCTGCCTGATCGCCGGCGTTGTGACATGGCCCGCCCGCGTTTCCGCCCGGGCGGGCCATTGTTTTGGTTACGATCCTCCGCACCAGGGTGAAGGGGGGATTCGTGGCGATCGACGATGCCGCGTTCCAGGAGAAGATGCGTCAGTTCGAAGCACAAGCGGCCAGGGCCGCCCAGCTCAAGGACAGAATGACGGAGTTGAAAGGCAGTGCCCGCAATTCCGACGGCTCGGTGACCGTGACAGTCGCGCCCTCGGGAGCGATTCTCGGACTGCAGTTGTCGCCCGCGGCGATGACACGCTCGCATACCCAGCTCACGCAGGAAATCCTGAGCACGATCCGGCAGGCGTCGCAGCAAGCCGCCACGGCGATGGAAGACGCGGTCCGGCCCGTTCTGGGTGATGAGATGTACGACCAGTTCCAGAACGCGTTCCGAGCGCAGGCACCGGCCACCGAACCGATCGGTCCCGCCGAACCGCCGCCCGCCTCCAGCCTGCCGATTCCCGGTGCGCCGCCCGCTCGTGAACCGCGCAGATCCAGCGGGGATGACGAGGACTACTTCGGTGACGAAGGCTTCTCCGGGGTGAAGCGATGACCGGATTCGGCGTCGACGCCGCTCAGCTGCTGGCACACGGCCAGGGCTCGGTCAAACAGTCCGAGAACTTCGCCGGCCTGGAGAAACTGCTGGAACAGGCGCGGGTGAGCGACGACTGTTTCGGCCCGCTGTTCTTCTACTTCAAGGACAAATACTTCGAATCCTTGATGGAATGCCAGGGAATGGCGAAGCAGGCGGGCACGTATCTGCAGCAGATCTCCGACAGCGTCACCCAGACCGCCGAGGCGTATGGCGCGACCGAGGCGAACAACAAAGCCGGCCTGGCCAATGTGGGCAATGGCGTCGGCGATCTCGGGGACCTCAACAGCGCGGGCGACAGCACCCGCAAGGACTACTGGGATCAGGCAGCTGCCTACGGAAGCTCGTGGTCCAAGGCGAAGCAGGACGTCACCGCGCAGCTGAAGGATCCCGGCAGTCCGCCCGAGGCGTCGTTCGCGGCGTTCAACGCGCGGATGGAGCAGCTCAAAGCCGTCGCGAGCCCCGGCCAGTCGCTGGTCGACAATGGGCTGGGCTGGCTGATCTCGATCGTGATCAGCCCGATCGTGAACTACATCCTCGAGCCCGCGATCGGCGACCCCGAGCAGATCCGCAGCACGGCCAAGGGCTGGGAGAACGTCGCCGAATGGCTCAAGGGCGTCGGCGCCGCGGAGGACAAGCGGTCGCAGGCCACCGCGGCGATCTGGGAAGGCGAAGCCGCCGAGAAGTTCCGCGCCGAGATGAAGGAGTTCGGCGACGGCACGCGGGCGATGTCCGGCGACATCGCCAACCTCAAGGGCATCCTGGAGACCGCGGCCACCATCTTCGACACGTTCGTCGAGGTCTGCATCGACATCATCCAGGAGCTCGTCCTCGGCTTGATCATCGAGTGGCTGGCCGCCCTGGCCGCCTCGTGGATCACCGCTGGTGCGTCCGTCGCCGCCGCGAGCGCGATGACCGCAGGTCAGGTTGCCTACACGGGCACTCGGGTCAGCCGGATGATCATCAAGCTGCGCGGCCAGCTGGCGAGCCTGATCAACAAGCTCGAGGAGATCATCAAGGCGCTGCGTAACGGCAAGATGCTCAAGAACGTGCCGTTCCTGAAGAAGTACGCCGACGACGTGCCCAAGACGATCGACAAGATGAGCGAGAAGCGCGGCACGTTCGCGATCGGTGGCCAGATCAAGGGCAACCCGGTCACCAACCTCGCGTCCAGCACCGACAACATGAACGACGCCCGCAAGGCGCTGGACAAAGCCGAAGACGTGCTCGCCAAGACCGATCCCGCGGACGAGAAGAAGTGGCGGGCCGCGAAGGAGGCCGTCGAGGAGGCGCAGCAAAAGGTCGTGAACGCGACCGACCGGCGCACCGTGTCCACGAACCGGTGGGTCAAGACGACAGCCCACGGCGACGAAGCCCTCGCCCAGGGACTGATCAAAACCACGCTCGGCTACCTCGCGGGCGGCGGCACGACCAACACGACCAAGGCAGTGTTCAGCGGAATGTTGGAGAACGTCCCCGGCGCAGCGGTCGAATGGGGCGCTGGTCAGGCATACGACCATGCGCAAGATCCGTCGACCGACGAGGAACGCAAAGCCGCTCAACAGCGCGGATTCACCACCGACGGAACGACCAAGAACCCGTAATGTCTATTGACCATCTCGCCTCCAACATCGCGGGCGCGGCACTGCACGCCCGCACGCTGCTGGCCAACGGAGAACCGTTGCTGTGGGCCTGCTTCGCGCAAGGACTTGGCCTCGATCACCGAGGTCTCGACGGTGCCAGACGGGCCGTGACGTCCGCGCTGGCCAAGGTCCCCGGCAAGATCGTCGACGAGTTCAAGTGGAACGACGAGGTGCCGAGAGGCGGTGCGCCGGACGTCCCGGAGGACATCCGCGGCTACTACCACCGCAACGGCCAGTTGGCCGGTGGTTACATCAACAAGTGCGGTCCAGCCCGGTGCACGCTGTGGATGCTGACACCGAACCGCCTGCACGTCGCCCAGCGGGTCGACCCACTGGAGGAGGAATCCAAGGGCAAGAAAGGCATCCAGTACGAGATGCAGGTCCGCCCGCTCGAGCCGCTCTTCGACATCCCTCGTACGCAGATCGCCAAGCTCTCGGTCGGCAGCAGCGGCACCTTCAGCACCAAGTACTTCCTGCAGATGGAACTTCTCGACGGGTCTGGTTTCGAGTTCATCTTCGGATCCCACGACCGTGCTCACTACGAACGACTACTTGCGCTGAGCCTCGGCGCACCGGAATAGGCGACAACCATGACGTACGACTATCCGGAATTCCGGCTGCCCCAGGAGGAACGGATCCTGTTGGGCACGGGTCCGCTGATGCGGCACGTCGGCTCCCGGATCGCCGGCCGCATCCAGATCCCGCATCCGGCCGCACCGGACGCGCCAGAACTCGTACAGCGCGACTACCTGCCCCACAACCCCCTAGATTCGACCGTTGCTGGTCGATTCAACGGGCATGACTGGGTCGACGACGATTCAATCGGGTACTGGGCCGAGGCCGCGCATCCCGAACAGCACGCGGTCAAGGTCGCGGACGCGATGGCGATCTGCAAGGGCGACGCCGGGTTGATGGTGACCGACCGACGGTTCTTCGTCATCACCGCCGGGCACTTGTTCGTGCACGTCCGGGAAGCCGAGAAACAGGCGCGGAAGAAGAAAAACGTCTTCAGCCAACTGCTCAGCGCCGCCGGTGACGTTGTTCTGGGACAACACAGTTTCTGGCAGGCCGGGGATCCCGCGATCGTCTTGTTCCAGACGGACGCGCGGGTGGTGCGTGGCTGGAGCAGGGTGTTGCTCGGGCGGTCGTTTCCGTTCCCGAACGTGGTCCGGGTCGACTTCGTGGACGGTTCGGCCCTCTACTGCCGATGCCGGAAGGGTTCCATCATCGACGGGCAAGAAGTCAGAGACTAACGGACGTATCGCCTCATGCGAATGTATACAAGGCTGAGGGCATGCGAAGACAACCTCTTCGGCGGGCCGGTGTGCTCGCCGCGGTCGGGGCGTTATCCGCGAGTCTGCTGTGGACAGAGACGGCGGTGGCGGCCCCGCAGCAACACCCGGACTCCCATGTCCAGGGGGACACCCACGACCATGGTGACGTCGACAATCGCCCTGGGGCGGCCCAGCCGTCCGTCCAGCAGCGACAACTCGCAGCTCAGGGCAGCACCACGGTCCGGTGGAACAAGTACGGCACGCCCGCGACGCTGGTGCCCAGGCCCGAGGCTCAGCGCCGGTCGGCCGCGTTGGCCGATCCGGTCGCCATCGCCAAGGCCTACCTCACGGACAACCAGGCCGCGTTCGGCCTGACCGACCAGTCCGTCGGCACGATGGAAGTGCTGGTCAACCGGCCGATGGGGCAAGGCTCGTACGTCATGCTGCGGCAGCGCTTCGGCGATCTGCCCTCGATGCTCGACGGGCTGGCGGTGTTCGGGATCAAGGACGGCGCCGTCGTCTACCTCAGCTCCACGCTCAGCCCGAACCGGCCCAGCCCGGAGCCCGCCACCATCTCGGCCGATCAGGCGCTCGCGGCGGCGACCACGGACGCGAGCCTGACGAGCGACACACTGGGGACAACGCGGGTCGTGCTCGGCGCCGTGCCGATGCCCGAAGGTCCGGCGCGGGCGGCGTACCAGGTCGTTCTGATGAGCAAGGACGAGGAGCACCCGACCGGCTTCACGACGTATGTCGACGCACGGACCGGGCAGGTGCTCGTGCGGGAGAACATCGTCGACCACGACTCCGACAACCCGGAATGGGACGTCTTCCCCGCCAACCCGCCTGCCGACTACTCCTCGCAGGACAACCGGGTGCGGTGGTGCCTGGTGCAGGCGCCAGGTTGTGAACGTGCGGTCAGTACGGCAGACCGCGGTGTCGCGTGGGACGTGGACATGGCGACGGGCACACCGACGCTGACGACCGCGGGCAACTCCGCCAAGGGCTGGGAGAAGTGGGACGACCTGGCCAGTGGCACGGTCGGCACCCGTACCTCGACGCCGAGCCCGACGCGCGAGTACACGTACCCGTGGACCAACCAGTGGTACAAGGAGAAGTGCAACCCGTCGGTCTTCGCCAGCACGCAGCAGAACGACATCGACGCCGCACTGGCCAACCTGTTCGCGTCGCACAACCGGATGCATGACTGGTCGTACCACCTCGGCTTCACCGAGGAGACCTGGAACATGCAGGCCAGCAACGGTGACCGCGGCGGTCTCGGTGGCGACGCCGAGCGTGGCAACACGCAGGCCGGCGGCCGTGCGGGTGGCGCGCCTCCTGGCTTCCCGTCACGTAACAACGCCAACCAGGCGACTCCGCCTGACGGCGTGCCGCCGACGACGAACATGTACCTGTGGCAGCCGACGCCTGGCGGGTTCTACGCGCCGTGTGTCGACGGCGACTACGACATGTCCGTCATCGGGCACGAGTACGCCCACGCCATCAGCGGCCGTCTGATCGCGGGCCCGAACAGCGGTTGGTCGGGCGCGCAGGGCGGCGCGATGAACGAGTCCCACTCGGACTTGTTCGCGATGGAATACCTGTACGAGTACGGTTTCAAGCCGCGTGGCAACACGCCGTACGTCACCGGTGCATACGCCACCGGCGATCTGCGTACGGGCATCCGTAACTACGACATGAGCAAGAGCGAGCTCAACTACAGCAACATCGCGTACGACCTCGTCGGGCTGCAGGTGCACGCCGACGGCGAGATCTGGAGCTCGACGAGCTTCGACGTCCGGCAGGCGATGATCGACAAGTACGGCCTCGGCACGCCCGCGCTGCAGCGGGATTGCGCCGACGGCAAGGTGCCGGTCGAGAAGTGCCCTGGCAACCGGCGCTGGGTGCAGCAGGCGTTCGACGCGTTGCTGCTCAACGCTTCTGGCGCGGTGAGCTACGTGGACATGCGCGATGCGACCCTGGCGGCGAACCAGATCCGCTTCGGTGGCGCGGACTTGCCGATCCTGTGGAATGCCTTCGCACAACATGGTTTGGGCCGTGACGCGGCGAGCAACGGCGGCAACGACGCCGACCCGACGCCGAGTTTCGCGTCACCGCACGGGCGCAACGGCACGGTGAAGCTCGTCACGCACAAGCCCGCGCGGCTGTAC
Source organism: Rhodococcus rhodnii (assembly GCA_000720375.1). Classification (GTDB taxonomy): domain Bacteria; phylum Actinomycetota; class Actinomycetes; order Mycobacteriales; family Pseudonocardiaceae; genus Kibdelosporangium. The sequence goes on from JOAA01000013.1 coordinate 461,221, forward strand.
GTCGGTGACTACGAGGCCCGGACGGTTCCGGTCGCCGACACCGACCCGGCCACTCCCCTGCCCGACACCGTGGAGATCACGCCGGGAACGTACAACTTCATTGTGGCGGCAGAAGGATTCGGCAGCACCAAGATCCGTCGGACGATCCGCGCGGGCGAACGTGAGCTGGTCCTCCCGCTGTTGCTGCCCAACGTGGCGTCCCGCAGCAACGGCGCGACGGCCACTGGTGACGGTGTGAACGCCGACAAGCTCATCGACGACACCGAGGCGTCGAACTGGGCGTCGGTCGGATCGCCGGTCGCGGGCAAGAGCGTGCGGATCGACCTGGCGGGCGACCGGCCGCAGCTGGTCACCCGGGTGCAGGTCAGCGCACAGCTCAGGCCGCAGATCACCGGGGACGCGGACCCCGATCCGCAGAACCGGTTCACCGCATTGCGGCAGTTCGAGATCCTGTCGTGCAACGGGGCGTTCGGAAAGGACTGCGCGGATCCGGCGAACTACCGGAAGGTGTACACCAGCCCGGGCAACGCGTTCCCGGCCGACGCACCGCGGCCGACCGCGCCGGACCTGTCCGCGAGGTCGTTCAACATCCATCCGACCGTGGCCACGCACCTGATGGTTCGTGTTCTGGCCAACCAGTGCACGGGCGCGAAGGAATACGCCGGGTCGCAGCACAACGACCCACGCTCCACAAGCGACTGCACCACCGGCAATCCGACGGTCGCGCAGACCGTCCGGATCGCCGAGCTGCAGGCGTTCGCCTTCTGATCGAAAGGGCGGGTCGCCGATCCCCGGCGACCCGCCCCGAAATACCGGATCCCCCGCAGCCCATAACCTAGTGTCCACTCCGGCCGATAAAAGGAAAGAAGCACGGCTCGGGGAGGACAGATGGACGCGATCGACGAGGTGGCCACGTACGAGCGACCGGATCGTTATCACATCGCAGCCGACGCGAACTTGATGCGGCTTTCGCCCGCCGCGGCGGACAATCGGGCAAAGCAGGATCCCGACGGCTATCTCCAGTACGTCCAGCGCTCCTGTGACCTGACCATGCGCGGCGGCACGACCAGCGGGGTGATCTACCCACTGGCGGTCTGCGCACTTGCCGAGCACTACATGTTCCGCAACGTCGGAGGCGCGTCCGCCGGGGCGATCGGCGCCGCGACGACCGCAGCGGCGGAGTATGGCCGTTACCGGAAACCCGCAGGTCCTATCACCGGTGACGCCGTCCAACCAGGCTTCGCCGGCATGGCCGGGCTGATCAAGTGGTTGATCTCGGGCAAAGACGACAACCGCTGGCGCCTGCCGAGACTGTTCCAACCCGATGCCGGACTGCACAAGGCATACCGTCTGGTGACAGCGCTGATGCAAAGCCCCGCGACCACTGGCCGCAGGCGATTCAACGCGGTGTTCACGGCGTTGTTGTTCGCTGTCAAACCTTTGGGCACGCTCGCGTTGCTCGTGTTGTTCGCACTGTGGCTGGTCGGGCCGTACTCGCTGCGATGGCTGATCGCACCGTCCATCTGGAACGGTTCACTGTGGGCAGTCGCGATCCCGCTGCTGGCAGTGGCACTGGCCGTGGCCGCATGGTCGTACAAGGTGACCGCGGCCAGATTCGGCAAGATCACGCTGTTGTTCTTGATACCACTGGTGATCGGCCTGTCCGGGATTTTCCTGTACGAAGTCGACGCGGCCGGATGGCTCATCGCGATCGCGGTGCAGATCTTGTTCTGGCTCGTGCTGACCTTCGCGGTGGCCGGTGCGTTCGCGGTGATCTACAGCGTTGCCTCGTGGCCCATGCTGGCCCGCTACAAGTCGTACCGCTTCGGAATGATCCCGGGTGCGTCCTCGTACAAGCCGAATTTCTTCGACCGCATCTGCGGCATCCCGACAGCCCAGGTGCCACCGCTGGCGACCTGGTTGGCCGACCGGATCGACGACCTCGCGGGCATCGACCACAAGCGCGCCTTGACGTTCGGCGATCTCTGGCGTGGCCCGGACAAGCCGCGTGAAACGGATCCCGAGTACTGCCCGCCGCCCGGCGACCGCGTGATCAACCTGGCGCTGATGACCACCGACCTGTCGGCGAGCCGGCCGCACCAGTTGCCGTTCCCCGCGGACGAGCGCTGGCAGTTCTGCCCGGAATGCCTGCGTGGCCTGATCCCCGACCGCGTCATCACCCAGATGTCCACGTCCAAAGTGGACGGAGTGACGTGCCCGGAGCACAAGAACGTCGGACTGCAGTGGCTGCCACAACCTTGCGACATGCCAGTGATCCTGGCGGCGCGGATGAGTCTGCCGCTGCCCGGGCTGATCTGCCCCGTGATCCTGTACCGCGACCGCAGGCCGCACTGGTTCTCCGACGGCGGGATCACCAGCAACTTCCCCATCCACTTCTTCGACTCGCTGTTGCCGCGCTGGCCCACGTTCGGCCTGAACCTGGAGTCGGTGGAACGGAAGGTGGACGACGACGAGGTCGACCTGCCCGAGCAGGACGCCTCAAGCCCTCGCGAGCCCTACACCGAAATGGGCGACACGGCGCTGGCCTTCGTCGGCAGGATCCTGAACACCTTCCTGGACTGGCGCGACACCACGCAGTCGGCACTGCCTGGTTTCCGCGGCCGGATCGCCACCATCCCGCAGGCACCGGACGAAGGCGGCACGAACCTGTTCATGACGCCGGAAGTGATCGGCCGCCTCGCCCTGCGCGGCCGCGCCGCCGGAGAGACGCTGCGCCGCCGTTTCGCCGAGCAGCACAGCGATGAAGAGGAGGGCTACACCCGCACGGACCGCTACCGCTGGATCCGGCTTCGGCTGGCGTTGCGGGAGTTGCGCGAGATCTCGTTCCAGGCTGACGCCCGAGCTGTGCTGTACAAGGACCGCACCGCGCACTACCCGATTCCGGCCGCGATGCGTGACTGGTTCGTCGGGCCGACGTTCCCGCCGGTGGTCGAGCCGTACGCCGACGACATCGTGTGCTCGTACGACCACTTCATCGAGATGGCCAACACCTGCCTGGTCAAGGAGTTCGACGGCACGGCCCCGGTCAACCCGGTCCTGCGGCTGCTGCCGGACGAATGATCACGCGGTGCCGGTGATCCCGCCGTCGACCGGGATCACCGCGCCCGTGAGGTAGGCGCCGGCGGGTGAGGACAGGAAGATCGCCGTACCCGCGATGTCCTCCTGCCTGCCGATGCGCCCCAGCGGGACGGCGGACTCGATCTGGCCGAGGCCATCGGGCGCGTCCAGCAACCACTTCGTCATCTCGCTGACGAAAAAGCCGGGCGCGATCGCGTTGACCGTGATCTCCTCGCCCGCCAGGCGCTTCGCGAGATGGCGAGTGAGCATGTGGACAGCGGACTTGCTCGCCGAATACGAGTAGTTCTCGAACGACGGCACACGGATTCCGTCGACCGAACCGATGTTGATCACGCGAGCCGGCCGCTGCGCACTGGCCCGCAGCGCCGGCAGCAGCGCGGTGGTCAGCTCGAACAGAGCGGTGACGTTGGTGGAAAGGATCTTCTCCCAGCCCTTCGCCGGAAACTCCTCCAGCGGCGCACCCCAGGTCGCCCCGGCGTTGTTGACCAGTACGTCGAGCTGCCCACCGAAGTGCTCGCCGACGGCGGCCACGAGCCTGCCGATGTCCTCTGTGGACGTCAGATCCGCCTGCAGCGCATGACATTCGCCCGTTTCCGACAGGCCATCGGCGACCTTCGCGGCCGCGTCCGGCTTGCGCGCGCAGACGAGCACACGCGCACCCGCCTCGACCATGCCTCGCGCGATCATCTCGCCGATACCCCGCGAACCACCCGTGACGAGGACGGTCTTGCCGTCGACAGAGAAGAGTGCACTCATGCGCGGAGTCTAACCAGGCTCCCGATGTAAAGAAGCTTTGACATGATGTTGAGGGTGCTTTACATTGGTCCATGTCAAAGTTGTTTTACATCGGGAGTGGGCGTGGCATTCGAAGAGAAGCGGGCCTGGATCATGGGCGTGGTCACGATCGTGGGCTCGACCATCTACGTGATCATCATCCTGACCCGCAGCGGCGCCGCCCCACTGGTTGAAACCCCTTACGTGGCAACGATGATCTGGACGATCGGGATCGCCATCGTGGTCTCCATCGTGTTCGAGATCGTGATGGCCGCGACGATCCCGCGGACCGAACGCAGAAAGGACCAACGCGACCAGGAGATCGGCTACTTCGGCGATCGGATCGGCCAGTCGTTCATCGCCATCGGCGCCCTCGGGGCGCTGACGCTCGCGATGGCCGAGGCCGACCACTTCTGGATCGCCAACACGATCTACCTCGGCTTCGCCCTCAGCGGGGTGCTCTCCTCCGCCGCGAAGATCGCCGCCTACCGGCGGGGGTTCCAGTGAAGCCGACCAAGGTCACCAACCAGATCCGGGCGCTGCGGTTCGCCAACGGCGAGATGACGCAGGCCGACCTCGCCGAGCGGATCGGCGTCACCCGGCAGACGATCATCGCGATCGAACAGGGCCGCTACTCCCCTTCTTTGGAAATGGCGTTCCAGATCGCGCGTGTCTTCAAAGCACCACTCGATGAAGTGTTCCACTACCCAGGAGACGAAGAATGAAGGCAATAGTCCAGGACACGTACGGAAACAGCGATGTCCTGCAGTTCCGCGACGTCCCGGCCCCGAAGCCCAAGCCGGACGAGGTCCTGATCCAGGTCCGCGCGGCGGCCGTGGACGCGGGCGTGTGGCACCTGATGACCGGACTGCCGTACCTCGTCCGGCTCGGTATCGGCTTACGCAGACCCCGCAATCCGATCAGGGGCATGGACGTGGCCGGCGTCGTCGAAGCGGTCGGCGACAAGGTGACCGAGTTCAAGCCGGGCGACGAGGTGTTCGGAACCTGCGGCGGCGCGTTCGCCGAATACGCCACGACACGCCCCAGCAAGATCACCGCGAAGCCGAAGAACCTCACCTACGAACAGGCCGCCGCCATCCCGACATCGGCCACGACCGCGCTGAACGCACTGCGGGACAAGGGTGAAGTCAAAGCGGGCCAACGGGTTCTGGTGATCGGCGCGGGCGGCGGAGTCGGGTCCTACGCCGTGCAGATCGCCAAGATGTACGGCGCGGACGTCACCGGTCTGTGCAGCACGTCCAAACTGGACTTCGTGAAGAGCATCGGCGCCGACGAGGTGATCGACTACACCAAGGACGACTTCACCCGTGACGAGTTCGATCTGATCATCGATATCGCGGGCAACCGGCCGATGAACCACGTCCGCAAGGCCCTGTCCCAACGGGGAACACTGGTCGTGGTCGGCGGCGAGAACGGCGGGAAGCTCATCGGTGGCATCCAATGGATGCTCAAGGCGCCGTTCCTGACGCTGTTCACCGACCACACCGTGCGCGGCCTGATCTCCTTGGCGAACAAGAAGGATCTGGAAACACTCCGGGACCTCGCCGAGGCCGGGAAGATCACCCCGGCGATCGACCGCACGTATCCGCTCAGCGAGGTCGCCGAAGCCGTCGCCTATGCCCAGCCGGGCCGGGCCAAGGGCAAAGTGGCCATCACGGTCTAGCCCTTGCCGAACGCCGGACCGGGTTCCGGTGTGACGGTGTGGTAACCGATGTCCCCGCCGCAGTTGCGGCACGCGACGTACGATTCCGAGACCTGCCCGCATTCCTTGTGCCGGAACAGAATCGGCGGACCGTCCGGCTCGGACAGGTACTTGTCGCCCCACTGCATCAGCGTCACGATCGCGGGGAACAACTCCCGGCCCATCTGGGTCAGCCGGTACTCGTGCCGGTCGGGTTCGTAGGGAACCCGGTCCAGCAACCCGGCTTCGACCAGGGTCTTCAACCGGGCCGACAGCGTCGGCCGTGGTATCGACAGGTTACGGGCGAACTCGCCGTACCGGCGGACCCCGAACAGGCACTCCCGCAGGATGAGCAGGCTCCACCGCTCGCCGACCAGCGCCAGTGCGCGGCCGACCGTGTCGGACTCGAACCGGTGCTTGACGTCTTCCGGGGAATAGGCCATGTCACACCGCCAGGATCAGCTTGCCCGTGTTCTTGCCGGCGAAAAGCCCAAGCAGCGCCTCGGGGAACGCGGCGATCCCGCCGTCCACAATGGTCTCCCGGGACGTGATCCGGCCGTCCCGAAGCCATGCCGCGAGATCCGCGGTGGCTTCGGGATACCGGGCGGCGTAGTCGAAGACCAGGAAGCCGGTCATCGACGCCCGCTGCACCAGCAGCTGCATGTAGTTGGCCGGTCCGCTCATCGGAGTCTCCGCGTTGTACTGCGACACCGCACCGGAGATGATCACGCGGGCGCCGCGGGCGAGCCGGCCGAGCACTGCCTCAAGGATCTCGCCGCCAACGTTGTCGAAGTACACGTCCACACCGTTGGGCGCGTACTGCTTCAGCTGGCCGCGCACATCACCGGCTTTGTAGTCGATCGCCGCGTCGAAGCCGAACTCCTTGACCAGCAGCTCGCACTTCTCCGGCCCGCCCGCGATGCCGATCACCCGGCAGCCCTTGATCTTCGCGATCTGCCCGGCGATGCTGCCGACCGCCCCGGCCGCGGCGGACACCACCACCGTCTGCCCCGGCTCGGGCTTGCCGATGTCCAACAGGCCGAAGTACGCCGTGAAACCGGTGCTGCCCAAGGTGCCGAGGTGCATGGGCGCCGGCGTGAGCGAGGTGTCGACAGTGGACACCCGGGTCCCGTCGGAGATCGCGTACTTCTGCACCCCGAACACGCCCTGCACGACCTCACCCTCGGCAAAGCCAGGGTGCTTCGACGACACGACCGTCCCGACCGCCATGGCCCGCATGACCTCGCCGATCCCCACCGGTGGGAGGTACGACTTGCCGGCGTTCATCCAGCCCCGCATCGCCGGGTCCAGCGACACGTACTGGTTCTCCACCAGGAACTGGCCGTCGCCGGGCTCGGCGACGGGCTCCTCGGTGTACTGCCAGTCGGCCGGCTTGGGCAGGCCCACCGGGCGGGCGGCGAGACGGTACTGCGCGTTAGCGGTCATGCAGCGTGTACTCCTTCAACGCGGTGAGGACGGAACTTCCCGCGGGATCTTCCGCGGTGCACGGGACGATAGCGACATGGTCGGCGCCTGCCCGGTGGTACTTGGCGATCCGGTCCCGGATCTGGTCGGCCGTGCCGAACGCGCACACTCTGGCCAGCAGCTCAGCCGGCAGGTCGTGGGCGAGTTTGGCGTACGACTCCCCTGCCCTCGCCCGTTCAACCAGGTCGCCGTAGCCGAGTTCGGTGAACATCTCGCCGTAGCCCGGCGGTTTGAGGTACACCACGAGCTGTGAGGCCAGCTGCTGGTAACTCGCCGCTCCCGGGTTGATCGCCGCGGAGACCCACACCGCCAGCCGAGGCGGTTTGACGCCCGCGGCCCGCGCGTGCGCGTCGATCGCTTCCCGGACTCTGGCGACAATCCCTGGCGTGACGATGTTCAGCACGACCTCGTCCGCTTCCTCGGCGGCGACCCTGGTCATGATCGGACCGAACGCGGCGACCGAGACCGACCTGGACGGCAACGCGTGCCGCAGCCGGAACCCCCTGGTGCGCACGTGTTCCCCTGCGAAGTCGGAGCGGCCGTCCTCAAGGATCCCGCGCAATGCCCTGACCGTCTCGCGCATCCGTGCCGCGGACTGGTCGAAGGAGCGGTTGTGCCAGTTGGTGACGATCGTCGGGCTGGACGCGCCCAAGGCCACGTCCACCGGGCGGCCGATCAGCCTGGCCACAGAGGACATTCCCAGCGCGATGCTGACCGGGCTGCGGACCCCGACCGCCAGCGGGCCGATGCGCAGCCCGATCCGATGGGTCCGCATGCCGATCGCGGTCGCCAACGCGAAGGCGTCGAACGTCACCATCTCGCCGATCCACAGCGTCCGGTATCCCAGCCGGTCGGCCTCCTCGGCCACGTCCAGTGCCTCCAGATCCGGCCGGTACAGCCAGAACGGGATCACCGCGCCGATCTCGCTCACAGCTGCTCCGCTCTCGCCGGTTGGCCGAGCAGCAGTTTGCCGGGCAGTTCGTAGCTGGCCTGGTTGACCTGGAAGTGCGCGGTCGCGGTGTGCGCGTCACGGAACCGGCGCTCGAGTGGCGAAGGCTTGTAGATCGAGGCACCGCCGCCCAGTTCGTACATCGCGGTGGTGACTTCGGCGGCCGTGCGCACGACATGGGTCGCGGCCAGGCGCAGGCCGACCCGCAACGATTCCGGTACCGGTTCCTCGAGGTGCGCGGCCTGCCAGGCGTCCTCAATGGACTGGTACATCAGCACCCGGGCGGCGCGCAGTGCGGCTTCCGACGCGGCGACCGTGGCCTGGGTCTGGGAGCGTTCGGCGAGCGTACGCGTCGAACCGAGCGATTTCTTCGTCGTCGCGAGTTCGAGCAGATCGTCGATCGCGCCACGGGCGTTGCCGAGGGCAGCGGCCGCGATCGACAGGGCGAAGTAACCGAACAGCGGGAAGCGGTGCAGTGCCGTTGCGTCCGGCGGCGGGCCGTTGATCACCGAGAAGACCCGGTGATCCGGCACGAACACGTCCTTGGCCACACAGTCGTGGCTGCCGGTGCCGCGCAGGCCGTTGGTGTTCCACGTGTCCAGCACGGTCAGGTCGGCCTTCCGAATCGCGGCCACCTTCAGCGCACCGTCCAGCACGAACCCGGCGAACAGCCAGTCGGCGTGCGGGATTCCGCTGCAGAACGGCCACTGTCCAGAAAGGACGACTCCGCCGTCGACCGGCGTGCCCTTGCCGCGCGGCGCCCACACGCCCGCGGCGACCGTGGCCGGGTCGGTGAAGATCTCCTCGGCGCCTTGCCGGGGTACGTAGGCCGAGAGCAGGCTGCTTGTGACCGCGATCGAGACGCACCAGCCCGCGGACGCGTCGCCGCGAGCGATCGCCTCGGCGGTTTCCAGGCTGACCGCGGGCGGCGCCTCGGGGCCGCCAAGGCTCGCGGGTACGCCGGAGCGCAGCAGTTGAGCCTTGGTCAGCTGTTCGACGAGAGCAGGCGGCAGGGCCCGCGTTTCCTCGATGTCGACGGCCATGCTCTTCGCCAGTTCGGCACATGCTCGCGCTGCGTGGTGCATCTGCTGGAACTCACCGGGTCGCGCGCTTGCGGGAACGACTACGTCAGGCACGGTGCACTCCTGCGTCGGTTCAAAATTCTTACCGGTTCACTATCTTTACCATCGACCCCTCGCGCGGAGCAAACGAGAAGGTTCTTCACGTTCCGCGATAACAGTGTCACAGTCGCTCACTCGATTCGTTAACGGATACACCGACAGCACCGCAACGCAATTGACCTTCGTTCAGAGCCAGCCAATCGCCACTCCTTTTGCTTCGCGCCTGTATATCAGTTTGAGCACATCACAATGACGAGGTGGGCTAATCCCTTTTGTCGGTATGCTCTTTCGCGACACTCAAGAGGGGGTGCCATGAGTGACGACGTCAGAGTTCTGGGCGCGTGGCATGTTTGTGTCAATGGCAGACAGGTCGACATCCCAGCAGGTCAGCTCCGCGTGTTGTTCACATCTCTGCTGTTGTCCGTGAACAAGCCGGTACGGGTCGACCGGCTCGCCGAACAACTCTGGCCGGAACACGGGCCGGCGAGCATTCGCGGCTCGTTGCACACATATGTCCGGCGGCTTCGTAAACTGCTTGGTTCAGAGCTCATTCAAACGGGAGCCGGCGGAACATATCAGCTGACGATCCCGGACCACGCCATCGACGTGCACCGGTTCCGCGATCTGATCGACCAGGCACGGACCGCGAAAACACCGACCGAGGAACTCGCCCTGCTGTCCGCCGCGCTCGAACTGTGGCGTGGCACACCGTTCGAGGACATGTACTCGACCTGGCTGGACCGGGACGTGATCCCGCGGCTGACCGAGGAGTGGTTCGCCGCGACCGGGCGCCGGATCGACCTGCAGCTCGACGCGGGCGCCTCGGAACAGCTGATTCCCGAGCTGTACGACCTCACCAGCCAATACCCGGCCCGCGAATCGTTGTGGCTGCAGCTGATCACCGCGTTGCACCGGGCCGGCAGGCGCGCCGAGGCTCTCACCGCGTACCGGCAGGTCCGGGACGTCCTGCGGGAGGAGCTGGGGATCGAACCGAGCCCACAGCTGGAGGACCTGCAGCGCAGGATCCTGCTGCAGACCGACGACCGGTCCGCGACCACGTCACCACGGCAACTCCCCCACGACATCGCGCGGTTCACCGGCCGGGCCGACGAACTCGACGCCCTGGACCAGTTGTGGGTCAACCAAGGCCACGACGGGTTGGCGATCATCTCCATCGACGGCGCGCCGGGTGTCGGCAAGACCACTCTCGCGATCCGCTGGGCACACCGCATCGTGCACATGTACCCGGACGTCCAGCTGTACTTGAACCTGCGCGGATACGCACCCGACGGCCCAGTCACACCCGCGGCGGCCGTCGAGACGTTGCTGCGTTCACTCGGCGTCCCCAATGAGGTCATTCCGTCCGGTTTGGACGAACGGTCCGCGCTGCTGCGCAGTACGTTGTCCGGCCGAAGAACCCTGCTGTTCCTGGACAACGCCCGGGACGCCGAACAGGTCAGGCCGCTGCTGCCCAGCACGTCAGCGCTGGTGATCGTCACCAGCCGCAACCAACTGCGCGCACTGTCCATTCGGGACGGCGCGCACCGGCTGACGTTGCACCGCCTGCGCTGTGAGCAGTCGCTGGAACTGCTCGCGGCGGCCATCGGCCACCACCGGATCGCCAAGGACATCGCGTACGCGAGCAAGCTCGTCGAACTGTGCGACCACCTGCCACTGGCCATCGCGATCGTGGCGGAACGGGCCCTACGCGCCGGATCGCTGCGAGAAGTCGTCACCGCGCTGGAGGACGAACAAGCCCGGCTGGACAACCTCGATACCCGCGACGACAACCCGTACACGAGCCTGCGGGCCGCACTGACCTGGTCTTATCACGCGTTGAGCGAGCAGGCCGCCGCCATGTTCCGCAAACTCGGGATGTACCCGGGCAACGACATCGGCTTGCCCGCGGCCATCGCACTCGCCGGCATGCCGCAGGCGCAGAGCTCGCTGGATCAGCTCGTCGCCGCACATCTGGCGGAGGAACGCCAACCCGGTCGCTACGAACTGCACGACTTGGTCCGGCTCTACGCGGCCGAGACCGCAGAACAGGACACGCCGGAAGAACGGCACGCCGCGGCCAAGCGAGTGCTGGAGTGGTACCTGCACACCACCACCAACGCGGACCGGTTCCTGGATCCGGGTCGGCACAGGGAGTTCCTGAGGGGCATGCCCGCGCCGACCATAGCCGGCAAGGACTTCACGTCCGCTCAAGAGGCCAGAGCGTGGTTCAGCCAGGAGTACGACAGCCTGCGTTCGGTCACCGCATGGGCGGCCGCACACGGTTTTCCCGGGTACGCGTGGCGCATCGCGATGACCATGACGACCTTCTTCGACTACGCCATCCCATGGCACGACGGCGTCGAGTTCTACCAGGCCGCGTACAAGGCGGCCAAGACCGCCGGGGAGACGATCGGCGAGGGGTACACCCTCAACTCACTCGGGTGCGTACTGCTCGACATGGGCGAGCAGCGCGCGGCCATCGCCCGCTTCCTGGCCTCACGCAGCAGGTTCCAGTCGTTGGCGGACCTTCGCGGCACGGCCATGACCACCGGCAACATCGGCCTGGCACACGTCGAACTGGAAGAGACCGACGAAGCGATGCTGTACATCCGCCAAGCGATGGAGCTCTACGAACAGCTTGGCGACAACCGCGGGTTCAGCCGCAACCTCGACAATCTCGGCATCGCGCACGCCACCAAGGGCGAGTACTGGAACGCGGTCGAGTGCTATCAGAAGGCCGTGGTCCTCAACCACGACTCCGGGAACGCCGACCACGAGGCCTGGGTGCTCACCCACATGGGCGCCGCGTACACCGGTCTCAAGGAGTACCCGCTGTCCGTCCGCGCGTACCGGCAGGCCGTCGACCTGTTCCGGAGAACCGGCAACGCACGGCACATGGCGAGAGTGCTGATCGACCTGGGAAGCACCCTCGACGAGGCAGGGCACCCCGGCGTGGCGCGTCGCGTCTGGGAAGCGGCCGTGACGATCATGACCGACCTCGCCGACCCACGGGCCGACGACCTCAAAGAGAAACTAGAACAATTTTCTAGAATAAAGTTATAGTTCTCGTATGGGGATGACGGCAGTGGTGACCGGTGGCCGCGGGATCGGGTTCGCGGTGTCCGAAGAACTGGTCCGGCAGGACCACAAGGTCGTGCTTGTGACGCGGGACCGCGCTCGCGGTGAGCAGGCCGTGGCGGCGTTGGGTGATCAGGCAGAACTGGTCGTCGGTGACCTCTCGGTGCTGGCAGACGTGCGTGCGGTCGCGGGAGAACTGCAGCGGCTGGGACGCATCGACGTCCTGGTGCACAACGCGGGCATCTGGCCGACGAAGCTGGCGCGCACACCGGACGGGTTCGAGCAGGCGTTCGCGGTCAACCACCTCGCGCCGTTCCTGCTCAACCACCTGCTGGAGCCCAGGCGCGTGGTCCAGGTCAGCGCCGGGCTGTACGTCAAGGGCCGGTTCGACCCGGCCCGCACGCCGACCGGCGAGGACTTCCACCGGATGCGCACGTACTGCACGACCAAACTGGCCAACCTGATGATGGTGCCGTTGTTCGCCGAACGCGGCCTGACGATCGACGCGGTGCACCCCGGCGTGATCAAGACCGGACTCGGCGACACGACCGGCCTGATGGGCCTGATCATGAAGTTCGTCAAGCGGTCATGGCCGGCGCCCCCGGTCGGCGCCGAGCCCGTCGTCAAGCTGGCCCTTGCCGAAGGCAGCGGACGCTACTACGACCGATTCACCGAGACCCCACTCGCGCCCGTCGCCACGGACCGTGCGCTCGCGCGTCGCGTGTGGGCGCAGGCCATAGAGTTGGCCGGTGTCTCCTAAGCAGCTGCGCGGCGAGGCCACAGTCTCCCGATTGCTGACTGCGGCCCTGGACGTGTTCGACTCGTCCGGACACGACGGCTTCACGGTGCACGCCGTCACGGCCGCGAGCGGCGTCAGCCTCGGCAGCCTGTACCACCACTTCGGCAACTTCGACGGCCTCGCTGCCGCGTTGTACAGCCGCTGCATGGACGAACTGCTGGACTCGTTGATCGCCGCGTTGGACAACGTCCGGGCCGCGCGCACCGGCATCCAGGCGATCGTCGTGGCGTACCTGGAGTTCACGCGGGACAACGCGGCAGCGGCCCGGTTCATCCACGCGTCGGCGTACGCCGGTTATCTGGCCACCCACGCCGAACGGGTCACGGCGGCGAAAGCGCCGAAGCTCAAGGTGCTCGCGGACTGGCTGCGGCCGCACGTGGCCGCGGGCAGGCTCGTCGAGATTCCCGAGCCGCTGGTGGAGATCCTGCTGATCGGCCCGGTCGCGGAAACCGCGCGGCGCTGGCTGTCCGGGATACCCGGGCTGGACATCGAGCAGGCGATCAAGGTGCTACCGGATCGGATCTGGCACTCACTTCGCGCTGATTAGCCAGTCCGCGGCGAACGCCATCGCCGGGTTGCCGATGAAGATCTGCGCCGCCAAGCCGAATTCCCGCTCCAGCCGCGGCTGCAGCTCGCGGATCAGGTACGACATTCCCGGCCGCGACCGGGCCGCCGCCGTGGTCGTATCCCCGCCGAGCAGCAGCTGTTCGGCATGACCGGCTTCGATCAACGCGGCCAGGCAGTCGAACAGCCGCCAGTCCGTGGCGTGGTTGGCCTGGGACGGCCCGTCAAACGCCAGGAACGCACCGGAACGCGCGAGGTCCCGGTGCATCCGCATGTCCGGCGTCCTGTTCAGGTGGCCGAGGATCACCCGGTCGACCGGGACCTCCAACCTCCCGCACAACAGATCCAGCACCTCGTGGCCACCCGTGCCGCCTTCCAGGTGCACACCGATCGGCGCTCCGGTCGCCCGATGCGCCTGTGCCGCCGCGGCCATGGTGTGCCGGGCGTGCTCGTCGATGCCGTGGAAGTCCCCGGCGACCTTGATCATCCCCGCCTAGGACAGTTCCGCGATGAACACGTCAGCCAGCCGGTCCCAGATGTCCTCGAGGGACGCGTAGTGCCTCGCTTGGTGCAGCCCGGTGGCCGCGACGATGTGCACGCCGGTCGCCCGGGAGATCTCGACCAGCCGATCCCACTGCCGTCCCATGCCGTGCGGCGTCCACTGCACGATCGACTGGCCGCCGAGCGCGGCGTACCGCTGGACCTCGACCAACGCGGCGGCCGCGTCGTCGAGTTCCTGGCCTGGCAGCGCGGGCGTACGCAGGAACAGGTGGTCGTGGGCGTCGCAAATGCCCAGTTCCTCCGGTGGGATGTCCCCCAGGACCGTTCGGACCACATTCACTCGGCTGTTATACCTAGTACATCCAACGAATGTCGCCCGCTTTGGCTGTCACCAAGTCGCGCCGGCCTGCTGCCGGACCGCACGGTTGATCCGGTTGAACATGTTCGTCATCGCGATGTGCAGGACGATCGCGGACAGCTGGTTCTCGTCGAAGTGGGCTGCGGCGGCGTCCCAGATCTCGTCGGTCACGCCCGGCTCGCCGTCCTGGATCCGGGTGGCGGCCTCGGCCAACGCGAGTGCTGCCCGCTCCGGCTCGGTGAAGAACGGCGTCTCGCGCCACGTGACCACGTTGTGCAGCCGCTCGTCGGTCTCACCGTGCTTCTTCGCCGAGTGGATTCCGGCGAACACGCACGGGCTGCAGCCGTTGATCTGGCTGGCCCGCAGATGGACCAGCTCAAGCACGCGCTGGTCGGCACCACCGGCCTGGATCACTTTGTTGAGCAGCTGGATCGCGGTCATCATGTCGGGGCTCACCGAGCCCTTCAAGCGTGGTTCCACCTGTGTTGCTCCCTCATCGGTTACCTATGCCCTTCCGGGCTCGTCATCACCCATGACGAAGCAGATCCGAGGAAGGTAACAACATGTCCCACACCAGCCCGGCCGAGGCGTTCGAGGCCCAGCGCGACCGGCTGCGCGCGGTCGCGTACCGCATGCTCGGGTCGCACGCGGACGCCGAGGACGTGGTCCAGGAGGCGTGGCTGCGGCTTTCCCGGCAGGACACGGCGACCATCCACAACCTCACCGGCTGGCTGACCACAGTGGTCGGCCGGATCAGCCTCGACGTCCTGCGATCACGTCAGGCTCATCCTCAGGCGTTCTACGATGAGCTCGTCGTGACGCCCGATGACGGCCCAGTGCCCGAGGACGACGTGGCACTCGCCGACTCGATCGGACTGGCGCTCCTGGTCGTGCTCGACTCGCTCAAACCAAGCGAGCGGCTGGCGTTCGTGTTGCACGACCTGTTCGCGGTGCCGTTCGAGGAGATCGGCCGGATCCTGGGCAAGTCCACCGCGGCGGCCAAAATGCTCGCCAGCCGCGCTCGCGGCAAGGTACAGGCGACTGAACGGTCCACGGTTTCCGGCCGCGAACAGCGGAAGGTGGTCGACGCGTTCCTGGCGGCGGCACGCGACGGCGATTTCGAGGGGTTGCTGCGCGTGCTCGACCCGGAGGTGAAGTTCACCGTCGATACCGGTGACGGTGTGGTCGTCGTCCTCGGTGCCACCAAGGTCGCTGCTGGCGCGCGACTGTCTGCCTCCGGAGCCGTGCACGGGCACGAGGTACTCGTCAACGGCCTTCCCGGGATCGTGGCGTGGCGTGCGGACGGCACTCCGCTGTCGGTCGTGGCTTTCTCCGTGGTCGACGGCCGGATCATCAGCATTGCCGTCGTGACAGACCCGGCCAAGCTCTCATCGATGGACCTGCCCAAGCCGGGGTGGTGATGACGCTGTCGTCACCACCGCCCCGAGCCCGTCACCTGCCGGAGGCGTACAGCTGTGCTACCTCAGCGGCGGGCAGTGCCCGGTCGTAGAGGTGCACCTGATCGATCGCACCACGCCAGAAGTCCACCGGACCTCCGTTGAACTTCGCCCGGCCGATCACCGTGTTGCCCGCGCCCGGGCCGCCGTCACAGGAGTACGCCGTGCCAGCGGGTTGGCCGTCGACGTACAGCGTCAACGATCCCGCTCGGACATCCCGTACGCCCGCGATGTGGTACCAGCGCCCAGGTTCCGGTGCGACCGGGGCGAGTGCCCGGACACCGGCGAAGCTGAACGCGAACCGGTTGTCCGCGCCCGAGTACTGCAGGAAGAACGCACTGTTGGTGGGTCCGTCCTGGCTTACCGCGGTGGCGAACCCGCCGAGGCTGTCGAGTTTCACCCATGCGGCGGCGCTGTAGTTCCCGGCGGTGTCCAGAATGCTGGCACCTGTGTCCACTGTGGACGTGCTGCCGTTGAACTGGACCGCCGTGCCCGGGTGGCCTTCGGTCCAGGTCGCGTTGGTGAGGGTGGCGTCCTTGGTGCCGACCTCGTCCGCGGTGGTTGTTCCTGTGCCTTCGTTGAAGGGGTAGTACGTGATGCCGTCGAGACCCGGCGTGCCAGGACCTGGTTGCGGGCCGCTGCCGGTGCCGTCGGCCTTCTTGATGATCTCGTCGTTGATCGCCTTCACCTGACCGAAGTCCATCTTGCGGACTTGCCTGTCGTAGGTGAAGAACCCGTTCACCTCGTGCTCGACATCGGTGATCTGGGTGTAGATCGCCGCGCTGATCCCGCACTTCTGCGCCGCGGCCAGCACATCACGCTGGTTCTCCACGTAGCGGCGGGTCAATGTGGCCGAGTCGGGCGTCATCTCGTAGGCGTGGCCCTCGCCGAACCACATGTGGCCTTCGACTTCGAGGCCGAACCCGCCGTGTTCACCGTCAGCCGCGACGCGTGTGGCACTCGGCGAAGGCGCCGCCGGGCCGACATAGGCGTGGTGGTCAAGGATGTCGCCCCGCCCGGAGTCGCCCTTGGACGCACAGCAGTTCACGCCACTGTGCGCGTTCACCAGCCTGCTCGGGTCCTGCCTCTTGACCTCGTCGGCGATCCGGCCGGTGGCCGTGCGGTCCCATTCGCCCCAGCCTTCGTTGAACGGCACCCACACCACGACCGACGGGAAGCTCTTATGCTTGTCGATCATCGTGTGCATCTCGCGTTCGAACTGCTGCTGCGCGTCGACCGGCGGCAGCTGGTTGGACGTCTTCATCGACGGCATGTCCTGCCACACCAGCAATCCGAGCTTGTCGGCGTGGTAGTACCACCGGTCCGGCTCCACCTTGATGTGCTTGCGGACCGTGTTGAACCCGAGCACCTTGTGCTGCTCCAGGTCGAACCGCAGTGCCGAGTCGGTCGGCGCGGTGTGGATGCCGTCCGGCCAGAACCCCTGGTCCAGTGTGGACATCTCGAACAGGATCTTGCCGTTGAGCGTCATCCGCATCTTGCCGTCGGCGCCCGGCGCCATGCCGATCTGCCGCATCCCGAAGTACGAGCGGGCCTCGTCGACCGTGCGGTATCCCTTGACCAGCCTGACCTTCAGGTCGTAGAGGAACGGCGAGTCCGGTGACCACAGCTTCGGATTCGGCACCGGCAGCTTCAACTCGGTGTTCGGCGCGCCGACAACTCGGCCGACTGGCCTGTTCCGGTCGTAGGCGACGGCCTCGACCAGCAGGCCCCTGGTGTCGCCTTCGATGCGTGGCGTGAGCCGCAGCGTGGAGTCGCTGAGGTTCGGCGTCTGGTCGAGTTGCGTGATGTTGCTGGACGCCACGGGTTCGAGCCAGACCGTCTGCCAGATTCCGGAGCTGGACGTGTAGAAGATGCCACGGTCGGGCACGTTTCGTTGTTTTCCAACGGGTTGCCAGGTCGCGTCGGTCAGGTCGGTCACACCGACCACGACTTCCTGCGGACCGCGCCGGTTCAGGGCATCCGTGATGTCCAGGCTGAACGAGTCGTACCCGCCTCGGTGCGTACCGACCTGGCGGCCGTTCACCCAGATCGTGCTGTCGTAGTCGACGGCACCGAAGTTCAGCTTGACGCGGTCACCGCGCCAGTTCGGCGGCACTTCGAACGTACGCCGGTACCACATCCGGTCTTCCCGGCGCTGAATTCCGGACAACGCGGACTCGATCGGATACGGCACGAGCACCCGTTCCGCCAAGGACTTCCCGATCGGCGGCGCGTCTCCCGCCTTCGCGCCGGCGAACTCCCAGACACCGTTGAGGTTTCGCCAACGGTCTCTGGTCAGCTGTGGACGTGGGTACTCAGGCAACGCGTTGTTGGGACCGACCTGTTTGGTCCACGGTGTGGTGAGCGGTGGTTTTCCCGGTGTCCACGTCGGCTCGGCCGACGCGGGAACAGCGGTGATACTCAGGACTAAAGCGGTGAGCAGGATCGAGGTTCTCAACACTTGCGGCAACCTCCGGTTATCTCACGTACTTCGCTCCCGGCCGAGATGGGCACGGCTCAGGTACGCCTGGATGGCGACGACGATGGCCAGGAACGCGCCACTGACCACCGACTGGTAATGCGACGACAACGTGCCGATCTGATTGATCACGTTCTGGATCACCATCAGCAGCAACACCCCGGCGAGGGTGCCGCCGACGGTTCCCGCGCCGCCGGTGAGCAGAGTTCCTCCGATCACCACTGCGGCAATGGCATCGAGCTCGAACCCGACGCCGACGATGGTCACGCCGGACGCCGAGTACGCCGCTGCCAGCGCACCGGACAACCCGGCCAGCAGGCCACTTCCGGTGTAGAGCCACATCGTGCGCCGGGCGACGGGCAGCCCCATCAGCCGCGCGGCTTCGGCACTGCCGCCGATCGCCAGCACCGAGTGACCGAATCTGGTGCGCTGCAAGACAAGCACACCGAGTACGAAAAGGACGATCACGATCCACACCGGATATCCGAAGCCCAGGAACGTGCCTTGGCCAAGCTGGGTGAGGAACGCGTCACGTGGCATGAGCCGGGTGTTGGCTCCTTCGTCGGTGATCGCCAGCAGGAGCCCTCTCGCGCCGAGCAAGGTGGCGAGGGTGACGATGAACGGAGCCAACCGTCCATATGCGACCAAGGCGCCGTTGAGCAGGCCGATTCCGCCGCACACCACCAAGGGAAGGAGGATTCCGACCAAGCTGCCCCACTGGATTCCCAGTGCGGCCAGGACACCGCCGAGCGCGTACACCGAACCGACCGATAGGTCGATCCCGCCGGAGATGATCACGAACGTCATGCCGAGTGCGACGATGGCCAGGAACGAACTCTGCATCGCGATGTTCCTGGCGTTGTCCACGGTCGCGAAGGAGTCGAACGCGAACGTCGACACCACCACGATCAACGCGAGCACGACCAGCGAGCCTCTTCGTTGGACGAGCCCGGCGATCCACTGTCGTTTGGTGAGGCCTTTCTCCACAGTGGCCACTTCGGTTTTGTCGGTCACGACGGTCACCCCGCACCTCCGGCAAAGCGAGGCCGCTGCAACAGTACGGCGACAACGATGATCGCCGCCTGCACGATGAGCGCGATGGACGTCGGCAGATTGTTCTTGATCAAGGTCGCCGAGATCAGCTGCATCAGCAGCGCACCGGCGACCGTACCGAGAATCCTGACTCGGCCACCGTTCAGCGGAGTTCCGCCGACGACCACAGCAGTGATCGCGGACAATTCAGCCAGCTGCCCGATGGCCGACGGATCGGAAGCGGTGAGCCTGGCTGTCGCGACGATTCCCGCGATCGCCGCGAGCACGCCGCTGATGACGTAGGTGACGATCAGGATCCGTCTCACGGGCAGACCGGCCAGCACACTGGCCGACCGGTTGCCGCCAACGGCGACCAATTGTCGCCCGAAAGTGGTGTACCGGACCAGAAACCCGACCACCAGCGTGAGACACGCGGCGATCAACACCACGATCGGAATCCCGAGCACGTCCCCGGATCCCATTTCGAGCAGCACAGGATTCCGGATGTCCTTGAGCCGCCCGTCGGCCAGGACCAATGCGAGCCCTCGCCCACCAACGAGCAGGGCGAGCGTCGCGACGATCGGCTGAATGCCCACGACGGCAACGAGTGTTCCGCTGAACACGCCACAGAGTGCACCGCCTAGCAGAGCCACAACGATGGCGGGCATGAGGCCGTAGCCGAGGTAGAGCGGGAGGAGCGCGGCTGCGAGGGCCATTACCGAGCCGACCGAGAGGTCGACGCCTTCGGTGCCGATGACCAGGGCCATGCCGAGGGCGGCGATGAGGATCGGCGTGACTTGGACGAGCTGGGTGTTGAGGTTGGCGAGGGTGGCGAAGTTCTCGGTGAAGACGAGGTTGTAGAGGATCAGGATGCCGAGGGCTGCGTAGACGCCGTAGTCGCGGAGCCGCCGGGTGGCTGGTGGTTGAGCAGTGGAGAGAGTGGTGACGGTCGTTTCAGCCATCGCCGCCACCTTCCGCCAGGATCACCGCGGCCTGGAGGTCCCCGCGACGAAGCCTCACAGTGGACTCAGGTGCCAAGACCGTTGTTTCGGCAATCGCCCTCCGCCCTCGGGCACCGCGGCCACCAAGCCTCCGCGCCAAACCAGGCCGCATGACCACCGATTCAGCCATCGCCGCCACCTTCCGCGAGTGCCGCGATCAGCTTCTGCTCGGTCACGTCCGCACCTCTCAGTTCCGCGACCACTCGGCCTTCCCTGAGCACCACGATCGAGTCCGAGCCCTCGACGACCTCCTCGAACTCCGAGGAGATCAGCACGACGCCGAGCCCTTCCGCGGCCAGCTCCCCCACCAAGGCCTGAACTTCCGCCTTGGCGCCGACGTCGATGCCACGCGTGGGCTCGTCCAGGAGCAGCACCTTGGGCTCCCGGCACAGCAGCCTGGCCAAAAGCACCTTCTGCTGATTCCCGCCGGACAGCTCGCCCACCTTCTGGTCCGGGCTCGATGCCTTGATACGCAACCTCTTCATGAACTTGTCCACAATGGCGTCCTGACGTTTCCGAGACACCAGGCCACCCGCGGACAACCGAGGCAACGCCGCCAGCACGATGTTCTCCCGGACCGACAGATCCGGCAGGACTCCGTCCGACTTGCGGTCCTCCGGCAACAACACCACGCCCGAGCGCATTGCCGCAGCGACCGACCCAGTACGCACCTTCTTGCCAGCAACCGTGACGGTCCCGGCGTCGACGGGCAACGAGCCCGCCATCGCCCGGACGGTCTCGCTGCGTCCAGCACCGAGCAGGCCACCCAAGCCGACTATCTCGCCTGGCCTGACCGTCACGTCCACCCCGTGCAGCCGGTGTTGGCTGGTCAGGCCTCGTGCGGCGAGGACTGGGGTTTCCATTGCCTCGGTTGGCGTGGAGTCGAACTTGGTCGTGCCCTCGCGTTCAATCTGTTCGAGGTCACGGCCGAGCATCAGCGCGACAAGCTCCAGCCTGGACAGCGAAGCCAACGGGCCACTGTGGACCTTCCGGCCGTCCCGGAGAACCGTTACCGAGGAACAGATTCGGTACAGCTCGTCCAGCCGATGACTGACGTACAGCACTGCCGCGCCATCGGCACGGACACGGTTGATGATCTCGAACAACGTGTCGACCTCGCGCGGTTCGAGCGACGAGGTCGGCTCGTCCAGGATCACGACCTGGGCATTGGTGGCCGCCGCCCGAGCGACGGCCACCATCTGCCGGACACCCGCGCCCAACGTCCGCAGCGGCAGGGTGACGTCCACGTCGACGCCATAGGACTCAAGCAGTTTGGCCGCGGCGGTGTTCATCGCTTTGAAGTCCATCAGCCCGAACCGCTTCCGTGGTTCGCGGCCTAGGAACAGGTTGCTGGCCACCGACATCAGCGGCACCAGGTTGATCTCCTGGTACACCGTGCTGATCCCGGCATGCTGCGCGTCGAGCGGACGGCCGAACCGGACCGGTTCGCCCCGGAAGAACAACTCGCCGCTGTCCGGGGGGTACACCCCGGTCAGCACCTTGATCAGCGTCGACTTCCCCGCGCCGTTCTCGCCGACCAAGGCGTGCACTTCGCCCGGCGACAACGTCAGGTCCACATCGGACAACGCGACCACGCCGGGGAACCGCTTGCCGATCGCACGCGCGTCGAGCAGGACGTCCTCGGTCATCAGTACGAGTTGCCCAGCTCGGCCGCCGCGTTGTCCTTGCTGTACAGCTTGTCGCTGATCACCACGTTCTGCTGGACCGGCTGTCCACTCAGGAACGACTGCAGCGTCTGGAAAGCCAGCGGGCCGAACCGGGGGTTGGATTCCACGACCGCGTACAGCTCGCCGTCAGTGACCTTCTGAACAGCGTTACGGGTGCCGTCGATCGACACGAGCTGGATGTCCGTCCCCGGTTTCTTCCCAGCGCTGCGCAAGGCGACCAACGCGCCAAGGGCCATTTCGTCGTTCTCCGCGTAGACCCCGTTGATGTCCGGCTGGGCCTGGATGATCTGTTCCATCACCTGCTGCCCCTTCTCCCTGGCGAAGTCACCGGTCTGCTGGGCCACCACCTGGATGTCCGGCGCCGAGGCCTTGAGCTCGTCGACGAACCCGTTGGTCCGGTCGGTGGTGACGTTGTTACCGGACGCGCCGAGCAGGATCGCGACTTTGCCCTTGTTGCCAAGGGCTTTGGCCATCTGCTGCGCGGCCCGCTTGCCCTGCTCGACGAAGTTCGAGCCGAGGAAGGCCACGTAGTCCTTGCACGGCGTGGAATTCACCTTGCGGTCGATGGTCAGTACCGGGATGTTCTTGGCCCGCGCGGCCGCGAGCGCCGGTTCAAGACCGTCGGAGTTCAGCGGTGCGACGACCAACGCCTGCGCACCCTTGTTGATCATGTCCTGGATGTCCGAGATCTGCTTGCTCAGCTGCGAGTTCGCGTTCGTCGTCAGCAGCTGTTTCACGCCGACGCGGGCGGCTTCGTCCTTGATCGACTGTGTCTCGGCGATCCGGAACGGGTTGGCTTCCTTTTCGGACTGGGAAAAACCGACGATGGCGTTCTTCAGATCGGTTTGTGCGCCACCGTACTGGGAAAGTGTGCAGGTCGGGCCGCCCGCGGCCGGGGCGACGGGAGCTTGCGCTCCGCCGGTGCCCTGCGTCGGCGGGGTGGCCGCTTCCTCGGATTTGGCGCATCCGGCCAGGATCAGCGCAACACCGCAGAGGCTCGCACCGAAGATCCGGCCTAAGTGGACTGGACGGGACAGGTTGGCGGCGGGCATGGGCCGACTCCTCATTGAGACAGGGCGAACACGCTCGGCGAGCACGTTACATCGTTGGTACAACGTTGTAAATACGCTCGTTCTTGCTACCCTCAGGTGGTGGCAACGCTGAAGGACGTGGCCGAACTGGCCGGTGTGTCGGTCAAGACGGTGTCGAACGTCGTGAACGGTTATTCCTTTGTGAAGCCGGAGAACGAGCGCAAGGTCCGTGAGGCGTTGGCCGCCACCGGATACAAGCCGAACGTCGGCGCGCGCAACCTGCGCCGCGGCCGGACCGGCTTCATCGCGCTGATGGTTCCCGAGCTGAGCATCCCCTACTTCGGCGAGCTCGCCGGCGGCGTGATCACCGCGGCGCACACGCACGACTGGAGCGTGCTGATCGAGCAGACCCAGGGGTTACGCGATCCCGAGGTCTCCACGCTGGCCTCGCTCGGACCGCACATGGTCGACGGCGCGATCATCAGCCCGGAAGCGCTGCACACCGAGGACTTCACCCAGAACCCGACCGGTGTGCCGATGGTCCTGCTCGGCGAGCACGCGCTGGACGTGCCCATCGACCACGTCGGGATCGACAACGTGCAGGCCGCGCGGCTCGCTGTGCGGCACCTGATCTCGCTGGGACGGACACGGATCGCGGTCATCGGCCAGAACCCCAGCCGTGGCACGGCCACCCAGCGACTCGCGGGATATCACTCCGCCTTGACCGAGGCCGGGTTGCCGTGCCCGCCTGAGTTCATCGCCCCTGCCACGCGCTACCACCACCGCGACGGCGCCGAGGCGATGGCGCGGTTGCTGGCGTTGCCCAAGCCGCCCGACGCCGTGTTCTGCTTCAACGACATGCTCGCCCACGGCGCCGTGCGCGCCGCTGCCGAACGTGGATACCATGTGCCACAAGACATTGCGGTCGTCGGGTTCGACAATACCGAGCACAGCGCGTACAGCTTGCCATCACTGACCACCATCGCACCCGACAAGGCCTCGCTCGCCAAAGCCGCCGTCGACCTCGTGCACCAACGTGCGAGCGGGGACACAAGCCCTGCTCAGGACGTACAAATCCCGTTCACCCTTGAGGTGCGGGAGAGCACGACCGGTTAGCTTTGGTAAAGTGGTCTTTACGGAGGGGAGTACCCACCCGGCCGAGATTCGTCAGTACGGCGTCCCCAGCGGCGACCCGGTCTCGGCGCCACAGGTTCAGCGTGGTTGGGGAGACCTTCGGTTCGAGCAAGAACCGGAAGGGATTCGAATGCGTTCTACCAAGCGGTTGTTGGCTGGTGTCCTCGGCGGCGGTGCGTTGATCGTCGCACTGACCGGGTGCGGAGCCCTCCAGGAGGCGCAGCAGACCGCGGAGGGCGTCAGCAACGCAGCCTCCACCGCCCAGGTGTGCGTCGAGGCGCTCAGGATAGCCGCGTTCAACCCGGACACCGCCAACCCGGACGCCGCTGTTCAGGGCGCACAGGATGCCGGCAAGAAGCTGGAAGACCTCGCGGCGAAGGCGACCGACACCAACGTCGACAAGGCGCTGAACGACCTGGCCACGACCATGACCCAGACCACGGTCGCCGACCTGGCCAACGGCCCGGCCAACTGGCTCAAGACCAAGGCGGACCAGGTGGCCGCGCTGACCAAGGCCTGCGGTGGTGGCGGCGGCAACTGACCCTGCTCACCGACTGAGAAGCGGGCGCCCCAGCGCGGGGCGCCCGCTTCTCATAAGGCCACCAAAGCGCCGGGGTCGTCGAAAAAGGACTGTCCACATTAAGCAGTGCGACAGTTACGTCTGGAGAACCGCCGTCAAAGCAGGGTCGGCGTCCACAGTTCCAGCTGGGCGGGTCCGACTCGCAGCACTCCGTCGTCGAGCGGAACGCACCGCACTCCCCCATGGCCTCGAAGGCCACGGAACGCGCCCTCGCCGTAGACGACGTCCATCCAGGCACAGGGATTCGCGGACCGGTGTGCCTGGAACCGAATCGCGCCGTCCCCGCAGTCCAGGCTGAACACCGAACCCGGTGTGCCGCGCCGGGCGGCGAGATCGTCGATCGGGAAACCGCGCAGGACAACGTTACGTCGAGTCAGCAGCGGTGACGCCGCGATGCCGAGGTCGTCGAGCGACTCGGCGGCGAAGAACGTCACCGCGGCATTCCGGTGCGCGGGGTGGTTGAAGTACCTGTCCCCCACGATTCCCTTGCCGGCGCGGACCTCGACCGCGTCCCGGGCCACCGGCTCGGGATCGGGCTGAGGTCCGTCCGCTGGGCGGCCTTCGTACGCGTGCACGCGCGAGACGTGCAACGCGACGATCTCCACCCCGGTCACCGGGTCACCCTTGCTGGGCCGGCAGCGTCCAGTTCGGCCGGACGTAGTGGCACGTGTAGCCGTTCGGGAACTTCTCGAGGTAGTCCTGGTGCTCCGGCTCGGCCTGCCAGAAGTCACCCAGCTGGCTGACCTCGGTCACCACCTTGCCTGGCCACTGCCCCGAGGCGTCCACGTCGGCGATGGTCTGCTCGGCGACGAGCTTCTGCTCCTCGCTGGCGTAGAAGATCGCCGACCGGTAGCTGGTGCCGATGTCGTTGCCCTGCCGGTTCTTCGTTGTCGGGTCGTGGATCTGGAAGAAGAACTCCAGGATCTGGCGGTACGACGTCACCGCCGGGTCGTACACGATCTCGATCGCCTCGGCGTGGCCGCGGTGATTCATGTACGTCGCGTTGGGAACGTCGCCACCCGTGTAGCCCACTCGCGTGGAAACCACACCTGGCTGACGCCGGATCAAGTCCTGCATCCCCCAGAAGCAGCCACCCGCAAGCACCGCAACCTCGGTCACGTCAACGCTCCTCTCGTCCGCTCTCGCTCAATTGAAGCGAATCCCCGGCGGGTTTTGTTCCTGATCCCGGCATGACGTACGCGAAGACCGCGGCCAGCGCGCACAGCACGACCGGCAGGGCGAACGCCACGTTCAGCGGCATCCAGTGGGTCAGGCCGCCGACCAGGGCCGGACCAGCGAGGATGCCCACGTAGCCGAGTCCGACGACCCTGGCCATCAGCGTGCCGGCCGACCTGGTGTCCAGGTTTCCCGCGGCGGTGAACAGCTGCGGGACGCCACCGGAGAGGCCTAGGCCACACAGCATCCAGCCGACGAGAGCCAACGGCACCCACGGCGACGCCGCGGCGATGGTCAGCCCGGCCGCAGCCAGCGCGGCGCCCCAACGCAGGATCGCCTTCGGGCCGACGATCGCGGCCACCCGGTCGGTGGCGAACCGCCCGACCGTCATGGCCACGGAGAACGTGCCGTACGCGAACGCCGCCGTACTGGCTGAGGTGTTGAGGATGTCCTTGAAGTGCAGTGCCGCCCAGTCCGCGGCGACGCCCTCGGCCAGCATCATGGCGAAGGCCAGGGCGCCAAGGAACCACACCAGCTTGCCGGCCTTGACCTTGGGCTTCGGCGCGTCCTCGGCGGGAGTCGCGTGGTGGTCCGGTTCGAGCAGGAACCGGGCGGTGGCCAGCGAGATGATCACGATCAGCACACCGGCCGTGCCGAGCGATACCTCGGTGCGCACGCCCACGCCCAGCAAACCCGCGCCGACCAGCGCGGCTCCCGCGCCACCGATCGACCACATCGCGTGGAACGCCGCCATGATCGGCCGGGGATACGCCCGTTCGACCACCACGGCCTGGGCGTTCATCCCGACGTCGATCAACCCGTTGGAGAACCCCAGCACCATCAACGACAGCCCGAGCGTCCACCACGAGTCGGCCAGCCCGGGCCCGAACAGCGCGACCCCCATCAGCACACCTGCCGCCGGCACGAGTTTGCGCTGGCCAAGGCGGTCCGCCAGACCGCCGCCGACCTGCATGCCGATGAACGCGGACCCGCCGAGCAGCAACAGCAGCAGGCCGAGCGTGCTGTGGGTGATCTCGGTCGCGCGTTCCACGTTCGGGATATGCACGACCCACAGGCCGACACCGAACCCGTTGAGCGTGAAGTAGATCCAGGTGGCGACGCGGGCAGCGCGGGCGCGCTGTGTCGGCTGGGTCATCAGCAGGTGCTCCTCATACCCATGATCCTGGCAGCTTGGGGCATGATGTTCGCCGTGCCTGCCGCCTCGTTTGCAGTGATGCCGTGACCGCCGGGGGTTACCAGAAGGGCCGGCTGCGCCGTGAGGACATCATCTCGGCCGCGTTCGAGGTCTACCGTGAGTTCGGCTATCACGGGTCGTCCTTGCGTGAGGTGGCCAAGCGGGCCGGGATCACCCATGCCGGGCTCCTCTACTACTTCCCGACCAAGGAGGCCTTGCTCGCCGCGGTCCTCGAACGCCGGGACGCCGAGGACACCGAGCGGGAGAAGCTCGACATCCAGCCGGGTATGGAACTGTTGCGGCACCTGATCGCGCTGGCGGAGTTCAACGTCGCGCACCGCGGCATCGTCGAGGTGTACGCCCGGCTCGCCGCCGAGGCCGTCGCCCCCGACCACCCCGCACACGACTACTTCATCCGGCATTACCGGGTCGCCCGGGAGTCGGCGGTGGCCACGTTCAAGGCGCTGGCCGAGAGCGGCGAACTGCGGCCGGGCATCGATCCGGAGGCCGCCGCGGTCGCGTTCATCGCGCTGGAGGACGGCCTGCAGGTGCAGTGGCTGACCAAACCAGACGAGGTCGACCTCGTCGGATCGCTGCGGTTCTTCCTGCAAAACCTGCTGACCGTCCCCATTGACTAGAACGTGCGCTCGTACGGATCCCAGTCGCCAGGCAGCGCCTGCGGGATTTCCGTCGTGCTCTGGACTTCGACCGACCGGCCGCCGGCCATGGACTCCTCGATCGCCAGCATGGCGTCCAGGACGTGATACGCCAGCTCGCCCGACGCGCGCTCCGGCACGCCCGCGTTGATCGCCCGGGCCAGTTCCAGCGCGCCGGTTCCCCGTGACGCTGAATGACCTTGCGCGACAAGCTCTTCCGGCTCGTCCTTGCCCGGCAGGTGCAGCACGGTCGTGCCGTCGAAGTAGTTCGGGTCCGGCAGCACGGCGGTGCCGCCGGTCCCGGTCAGCTCAAGGAATCCGACCCGGCGCAGCGCGGAGTCGAAGCTCATCACGATCTGCGCCGAGCCACCCCTCGTGAACTCCACCAACGCGGTGACCGTGGTCGGCACCGTCACCGCGAACTCGGTCCCGGCCCGTGGACCGCTGCCGATCACCCTTGTCGCCCGCGCCTGCCCGCCCGCGCCGGTGACCTTGCTGATCGGCCCGAACAAGGACACCAGCGTGGACAGGTAGTACGGGCCGATGTCCAGCAGCGGCCCGCCTCCCGCCTGATAGAGGAACTCCGGCGCCGGATGCCAGCTCTCCGGGCCCGGCACCTGGAACATCGCCAGCGCCGTCATAGGCTCACCGATGCGGCCGTCGTCAATCGCCCGCCGCGCGGTCTGCAGGCCGGCGCCGAGCAGGGTGTCCGGCGCGCACGCGACCCGCAGCCCCTTCTCCTTGGCCCGGTCCAGCAGTTTGCGGCCGGTCTGCCGGTCCAATGCCAGCGGCTTCTCCGACCAGACGTGCTTGCCCGCGTCCAGCGCCGCCAAGCCGACCTCGACGTGCGCGGCCGGGATCGTCAGGTTGACGACCAGCTCGACGTCCGGGTCGGTCAGCAAGTCCGCGACCGTACTCGCCTTGGGCACACCGTGTTTCGCGGCTTGTGCCTCTGCCCGTGGCACGTCGATGTCCGCCACGTGCACGACTTTGACGTCCGGGAAGCTGGTGAGGTTGGTCAGATAGGTCTCGCTGATGACACCCGCACCGATGATGCCGACACCAATGCTCATCCCTCGATGCCTTTCAAGTACTCGTAACTGGCCGTGATGCCTTCGTAGATGTCACCGTCGTAGTTGTCGAACTCGACCACGCGCAGTGCTTGGGGAGCGGCTTTCAGCACGTCCGCGACCGGGATGCTGCCCTGACCCGCGGGGACCTGACCGGACGCGTCGGTCGAGAGCCCGCCGTCCTTGACGTGGATCGCGTAGACCCGATCGCCGAGGCGCTGCAGGAGCTCCGGGGCGTCCTCGCCACCGGCGGCCGCCCAGTAGGTGTCGACCTCCAGGACGATCTGCGGGTCGAGCAGCTCGGCGAACCCCTCGAACGCGCTACGCCCGTCGATCCGGGACTCCAGCTCCCACCAGTGGTTGTGGTAGCCGACCCGGACCCCGAACTCGGGAGCGATGGCCGCGGCCGCGTTCAACGCGTCGGCGGTGGCCGCGATATCGGCCTTGTTCTGCCACTTCTCGGCCGGAATGAACGGATCGATCACGACACCGACGCCACACTCGGCGGCCTTGGCGAAGATCCCCCGCTGGTCCTCACCGACGAGCCGGGCATGCGCGGTCGGCGCGGTCAGGCCGTGCCGCTTGAGGCCATCGGCCAGCGTAGCCGCGTGTTCGGCGAGGCCGTACGGCTCGACCTGGGTGAACCCGATGGCGGCGAGCCGGTCGAGGACCTCGTCGGGTTGCTCGGTGAACTTGTCACGGACGGAGTACAGCTGCACGGAAACGTTGGTCACACCGACCCCCTGGTGCTCGTGGAAGCGCTCTCACAATTTCTACCACGTGGTAAGTTTTCGCACCAGATGCGATCGGATGGTCATTCATCCGTACCGGTCAAGAAATGGACGCAGTGCCTGGGCCATGTGGCCACAGCGGCGAGAATCCTGGCCCCCAAACCACATCGCGCCCAGGGCTTCGATCTGCCAGGCAGAGCGAAAAAGCGGGCAGGGCTGGCGCCCTACCCGCTGAGAAACTATGGCCGCGGCCAACCCGAACAGGTGCCGCGCTGTCCCACTCCACCACACACGCATGCCCTAGGCGCCCAAGCGAGAGCGACCGATGAAACGCCCGGCTAACGTTGGTGTCACGGCGTCCCCTGTTCGCCGTGACACCAAGTCTGTCAGTCAGCCGCGGGCGGCTCCTCCTGTGACGACGGTTCCGGCGTTGGCTTGCTCTTGTAGCGCGGGTTGGTCGCGTGCCACTCGAAGCCGCCGCCCATCCACGCCCGCAGACCGCGTAGGAACCGTTGTAGTTCCAACGAAGGCACCGCTTGGAGGTTACGGTGGCCTGCTTCGAAGTCCCGGACGATGGTGTTGTGCAACTCCACGGTCGCTTCGGTCGCCTCCTGTATTGAGCAGTCCCGGTCAGCCGCTATTTGCAAAACCATGTTGCACACCGGGTTTTCGTCCGCCGCGTCCTTCTCCACCGAGTGCAGGTCGTTCACCAGCACCGTCGCCGTCCCGGCTTGGAACGCCGCCTGGCGGATCTTCGGGTCGTAGAACATCGCCGCGGGCAGTTCGTATCCGCCGACGATGTCGATCAATGTCATCGACGTGTAGAAGCTGTCGTGTTGACGTGCCGCCAGATACTCCCACGCCGGTGGGTACTCGCCGGTGTATCGCCAAGCGGCATAGGCGTTCCAGCTGACGAACATCGCGAACGTCGAGTAGTTCACCCGTTGGATCTGCGCCGCCGATCCGTGCCGGGACATGTGTTCCACGCCCGAGCGCAACGCGACCAGGATCGGGTCGGACTGGAGCGCTTCCTCCAGCGGGACGGAGAATTCCCCGGCCGGCGCGACCGGGTCCATGGCCGCCATCACCAACGCCAGACGAGGGGGCAACGCTGTTGGCGTCGCGCCCATTTCGCTGTCGTCGGCGTACAGATCGTCCGCCGCCCACCAGGCCGCGTTCATCTGGGCCGCGATCAGCAAGTGGTCCGGGTCGTCGGAGTCGGGGTGGGTCAGCATCGCCAGCTTGCCGAACCCGGCTTTGCCCAGCAGCTCAAGGTTCTCACCCTCGAAGCCGCACTCCGCCGCCCATGCGACGAGCCTTCGGTTCACCTCCTGCGCGAGCGGTTCGTTCACGCGTTGCACGACCGGCGTGTAGAGCGGCGAGGCGGTTCCGTCGCCCCATTCCCGTTCCACGTACGCCGGATCGTGGCTGAGCTGGGACGTCACCCGGGCGGCTGACGTCCCAAGCCCGGACGGTCCGAACAGGATGTCCGTCATCTGGTGTCCCCAGTGGTCAGATTCGGTCGGCCGCGATCAGCAGGTAGTGGAAGCTGCCCTCCTTGTACGCCGTCAGGAACGGGTCCTCGATCCCGGTCGCGACCGAGGACTGCGCCCGCAGTTCCCAGTACGGGATCGTCGCCGCGGTCAGGTCGACCACGTTGATCGGGACGAAGCCGTTGTCCGACAAGGCCTTGAAGTACTCGCTGCGCGGATGGATGTTGCAGATGTAGTGCTGGTCGATCTGGCTCACCGCCCGCGAACGCCCGCCGGTCACGTCGTTGTAGCACCCGGTGATGCACACATACCGGCCACCGTACTGCAGCAGCCGGGAGAACTCACCGAACAGCTGGTTCAGCTCGACGTACATCGTCGTCTCGTTGGTCCAGATCCCGCGCATCGAACCGGTTTCGAACCCGGTGTCCAGCATGTTGCGGAAGTGGAACCGCACGCGGTCGGCGACATCCCGTTGCCGCGCTTGATCATTGGCGAAATCGACCTGCTGTTCGGAGATGCTCACGCCGTCGACCTGGCAGCCGAACCGGTGATTCGCCATGAAACTCGTGCCGCCGCGGCCGGATCCCGCGTCCAGCAACCGATCCTGCGGCCCGATGTCACCCAGGTGGTCCAGCAACACGTCCGCCTGCGCGGTTTCCAGCCGGTGCATCTCCTCGATGATCGCCTGGTCGCCCGCTTGGAGCACCGCTTGGTCGTAGTCGCCTATGCCGTAGTGGTGGTGGTACAGACCGTCGACTTCGCCCAGCCTGATGTTGACCGGATCCTTCTCCTTGTTCCAGTACGCGGCGATGGAGCGCTGGTAGTCGCTGCGCAGTACCGGTCCGGTTGTGGACTGGACAGTGGCCATCCGGGTGACTCCTCTACAAGGCTCAGTCGGTTGCTCAACCCTGTCGAGCCTTGCAGCCTCCTCTTGGCGCATGTATCCGCCACCCGGGCGGCCCACTCCGCACTAATGGGTGGTTCACAGTGGACGGCCCGTGAGTGAACCTTCCACACATGATCTTCGTGTCCTGGGATTTTCCGGTTCGCCGGTTGGCGTACATTACGCTGATCGGGGCCTGCCGGCTCCGCCATCTTCTTGATCTGGGCCAGGGTTTCGGTGATGGTGCGCTCGAACTCGCGCAGCCGGACGAAGACGATCTCCTGTTCCTTGTCCGGTATCCGGTCGATCGCCGGCGACAGCCCGGCGCGGCCCGGCCCCAGCCGCATCCACTCGGCCAGTTCGGTGCCGCCGTCCTTGGGCCGCAAGCGAAATCGCCAGACCGCCGCCGGGCAAGGGAATCTGGAACATTTCGCCGGAGTACGAAACTTCGCCCTGTCGAGGACACGCCGCATCCGGGTCAACGGCCGGGCGAACGGCACGCCGTGCAGGCCCTTCTATCACTTGTGGACCGGAGGCCCAGTTTCCCGGCATCGACGACGAAGCCGGTCGTGTCCCGCCAGCCCACCCGAGGCCTCGACGGTCGTCGCCGTTCTCATCGCCGGTCCGCCCCTCACGTCGTTTACCTGCGTAGTTGCTTAATTGGACTCACCCGGTCAAGTGAAGAGCAACCTCGCAGCGCTCTGTGGCGTCTAGCTTCATTAGGTAGTACTGATCGCACGTCGAGGGGGATCGATGGCGCACACGCCAGGCAATATCGTTCATGTACCCGCGGACAGATCCAGGCCACCCGAGTGGGCCAAGGGATACGTCAAACCACGCGCCCGCACCGACGCCATGGCGGTGCCGACAGGAGGAAGCTACGTCACCATTCTCGCCCACTCGGACGACGAACTGATCTTCATCAACCCCGACCTGCACCCCTCGATCAAGGCAGGCTTGCCGAGCCGGACCATCTACCTCACCGCCGACGAGGACAACGGGTGGGTGGAAGAAGGGCTCACCCGGGAGGAATTCGCGGCACGACTGCACGGCGGCACCCGCGAGGCCTACGCCGTGCTGGCCGGACAGCCGAACGACTGGACGATCGACGCGATCACCATTGCGGGCAAGCAGATCGAACGCAACACATTGGACGGCGCCCCGCACGTCCAGCTGTACTGGATCAACCTGCCCGACGGCGGCGACCCGCTGTACCTGCGTGCGCTGATGAACATGTGGGACGACCCGACCTTCAGGTCCATCACGATCGTGCCGACCGGCAGCCCGGTCACCGACGTCCAGGACTACAACAGCGAGGAACTGCTCGCGGTGCTGGTGGACATGCTGATGCTCTTCCAGCCGACCACCATCCGGATCCAGGACCCGGCGCCGGACCAGCGGTACCGAGGCGACCACGTCGACCACATCGCGGCGGCCTATTTCAGCCAGCTCGCGGTCAAGGTCTACGAAGGCCCAGCGCCGACCCAGCAGTGCCTGCTGCTGCGCTACCGCTGCTACAACACGGAAAATTCACCCGTGAACGTGCCACCGGCGTTGGCTGCCGCCAAAATGGCCGCCTTCAACGAGTACAAGAAGTACCTGAAGCCGCCTCAGGACGCGTGGGACGGGCACGCGCTACGCAACCACCAGCGGTTCCTCGTGACCGAGCCGTTCGTCATCAAGGACGGCACGGGCGCGCTGCACGCGGTCATCGTCGGCGGCGACAACGTGATCGCGTGGCGGCAGAACGCTGGCAGCACCACGTGGTCCGCACCGACCATCCTGATATCGGGCAGTTTCGTGCCGGGTGTGGCGATGGAGCTCAACCAGGACGGCACCGTGCAGCTCGCCGTGTACAGCTGGGACACCTTCGACATCAGGACCACCCGGCAGGTCGCGCCAGGAGGTGGATTCGGCACCTGGGAGAGCCTCGGCTCGCCCGGTGACGTCATCGGAGTACCGGCCATGGGGCGCAACGCCGGCGGCTGCCTTGAGATGTACGCACTCAACTCGGCCGGCGGGATCAGCAACGCCTTCCAGTCCACACCGAACGGCCCGATCACCGGGTGGGACCACATCAGTGGCGGCCCGAACGTGCTCGGTCAGCCGGCCGTGTTCCTCAGCAGCGACGACCTGCTGAACGTCTTCGCCGACAACAACGGCCAGATCGCGCACTGGACGCAGCCGCCAGGCAGTGGCACCAGCCCGAATCCCGCCTTCCCCGCTGTCGAGACGGTGGGCGCGCCCAGCCCTGCCATGCAGGGCAACAACAACGGGATCCTGATCATCCGCGAGCACGGCGACGGCGCGTTGGGCGAAAGCCACGAAACCAGCCCGGGCGGATCTTGGTCCGGACTGGGACACATCAACGGACAAGGCGGGATCGGCCCATCCTTCGGTGTGCGCTCCGGGTCCGGTACCGGTGGTGGCCCGCGCGTGTTCGCGTTCGCGCGCAACGACAACTACGGCATCAGCATGAGCAAACAGGACAGCGCCGGGAACTTCGGGCCGTGGACCGACCTCGGCGGGTACTGCGAGATCGGGCCCGCCGCTGTGCTGGACAACGCCGGATTGGTGCGGCTGCTCGTCGTCGGCGGAGACTGCCGGTTGTACGAGCGACGGCAGACCGCGGCGGGGCCGGATGCCCCGTTCACCAACTGGCAGGTCGTCGGAGTGTGATGGGGTGGGGACCCGCGCACGGGTCCCCACCTTCGCTCAGCCCGCGTCGGGACCGGTGAGGATCCTCAGGTCGGACACCGAGTAGGACAGCGTGCTGCGGAATCCTTGGCCGGTACGCATGATCCGCAGATCAGCCAGTTCCTCACCGGGGGCGGGGAAGAACTGCAGCTTGCCCGATCCCGCCCAGGTCGTCCCGAGCTGCACGCCGTCCAAAATGGACAGCGTGAGCTCGTGCACCGCGGGGTTGTTGTACTGACCGGCCTTCAACCGCGGGAAGTGCCGGAGGTTGACGATCGGCCGGGACAACGCGGGCAGGTTCGGGATGGTGTTCGCCAGCGTGACCTGCCCTTCAGCCAGGCGTCGGCCCGCGGCGGACAGCGTTCCCGCGAACGTGCCGCCCGCGCCGAGCACGGGCGCGGCCTTGCTCGGTACGGCGTAGGCCCGGGTCTGGTGCACCTGGCCGATCTTCTTCGGGAAGCCCTGGAACCAGCCCCTGGCAAGGGAAGCGTCGTTGTCGACCCAGATGAACGGGCACCACGCCACGTTCGTGGTCTGGAACCGGGCGTCCAGCAGGACAAGGAATTCGGAGTACTGGCTGCGCACCGGGTCCAGGTAGTCCTGCCGGTCGCCGGTGGTGAACTGCCAGTCGATGAACAGCGCATAGCCGTGGCCCGACGTGGCCGGGTCGGGCGTGAGTCCAGCGGGCAGGGCGGCCTGTGCGGCTTCCGGGGTCGTCCAGAACTCCACACCGACCAGATCGCCGACGTAGTTCCACGGCGGCGCGCCGACGATGTTGGCCTCGCCCTTGGCGCTCAAGGGAAGGCTGTACCCCTTCAGTTCGTTCGGTGGCAGCGTGGCCGCCGAGGCCTGCGCGGCGAGGCCGGTACCGGCCACCGCGGCCACTCCCCCGGCGATCAGACTACGCCTGCCGATGTTCGAACCGTCAGTCATTGGAGAATCTCCTCGTATATCCCAGGTTCACAATGTCCACAACGGACTCCTGAGGCGCGCGAGCGCACTGTGAGCCTAGCTAACGAGTGGCGGGAGATCGGCCCATCGGCGTCTTCTCGCCGGATTGTCAGACCCCTGGGCTAGCGTGAATCCACCGAGAGGAGTCAACCGTGAACCACCTGGAATCCCCGGACGGAACCCGGATCGCGTACACCGTCGCCGGCGAGGGCCCGCCGGTCGTGCTCGTCGGCGGAGGCCTCGACGACGGTTCGGAGAACGCACCGCTGGCACAAGTCCTGGCGCGGTGGTTCACCGTGCTCAACTACACGCGAAGAGGCCGAGGTGAAAGCAGCGACACGCTCCCCTATTCCCGGGAGCGAGAAATAGAGGACCTTGCCGCCGTGATCGCCGTGACCGGCGGGCCCGCCCATGTGTTCGGCGCGTCCTCCGGCGGAGCGCTCGCCCTCGAAGCGGTGGCCTCCGGCCTGCCTGTGACGAGTCTCGCCGTGTACGAAGTCCCTTACATGGCAGACGAAACCATGGTCCAGGTCTGGTCACAGTACGTTGATCAACTCGTCGCGGCACTGTCCGAGGGCAGACGTGGCGACGCCGTCGAGCTCTTCATGGGTTTGGCCGGTTCGTCGCCCGACGACATCGCCGCAGCACGCGAATCCCCTGTCTGGCTGGACTTGGTGACTCTCGCGCCCACTTTGGCGTACGACGCCGCTTGCATCGGAGACGGGCCGGTCCCTGCTGCACGGCTGGCTTCCGTCACGCAACCTGTTCTCGTGGCTACAGGCGGGGTCCCGGATCCGCACATGGGCGGACTCCAGCCCGGCTTCTTCGACGCGGCCGCCGACCTGCTTGCCGCCGCGTTACCGGCATCCGAACGTCAGGTCATCGCCAACCAAACCCACGTCGCCGACCCCGAAGTCCTCGGCCCGGTCTTACACAAGTTCTTCTCGAACCGGACAGGACATCGCTGTTGACAACGCTCAAGTTTTGTCTGCGCCGTGAGGCGCTGGTGCGCCGTGAAGCGGCGTGAACCAAGGGAGGTGGAAGTCCTTCCCGCCGGGGTGTCGCAGCAGCCCGGTAGGAGCTGAGCGCAGTCCGA
>JOAA01000014.1 GCA_000720375.1 Rhodococcus rhodnii
AGCCGATGCCGCAGCGGCACGTTCCGCCGCCAGCAGGGCCGAAGCCGACGCCGCAGCCGCTCGTGGAGCCGCGGACCGCGCCGAAGCCGACGCCACCGCGGCAGCCGCCGCAGCCGACAGCGCGCAAAAGCACGCCGACGGCGCCGCGGAAGCAGCCAAGAACGCTTACGCAGCAGCAGTCGAGGCAGGCAAAGCGGCTGATCGTGCCGAAGATGCCGCGCGCAAGGCCGAAGCGGAACGCCGTAAGCAGCAAGCCGAGAACGGCGACGGCGACCCTGGACTGTCCGCAGAGGACGAAGCCCGGTTCCTCGCGGACTTGTCGCAGGAAGCGATCGACGAGTACCGGCAGGCCGCCGACATGGCCAAGAAGGGACTCATCGGCTTCATCATCGACAACGGCGGGCAGATCCTGCTCGACGAGATCGGCTACACCGACGCCAAGAAGTGCTTCGGTGAAGGCGATGTGGCGGCCTGCTTGTGGACAGTGATCAACGTCGGTTCGCTGCTGACGTTGATCGCGAAGCTGCCCGCGGTGAGCAAGGCGATCGCCAGGATCGCGGCGGGGCTGGTCCGGTTCCTCGAAGGCTCGGCGGCCGGCACGAAACTGCTCAACACGATCCGGGGCATCGCGGACAAGTACCGCAAACTGCCGCCGTGTGTTGGTGGCAAGGCATCACGGGCGTTGACCGATGATCCGGATCCCGAGGATTGTCTCGTCACTCCGTTGGGCCTCGGGCACACCGGGAAGCACAAGAACCTCACGATCAACGAGAAGATCGCGATGGACGAGGTGATGTACGACCCGAAGGCGGGCGAGGTCCTGCCGATCACCCTGAAAGACCCCAGGTGGCCGGCGAAGGACGGGTGGGTGAAGATGGCGCAGGAGGTCAACGGTGTGCGGATCCACTACCTGTTCAACGAAGTGACCGGGCACTACGACGATTTCAAGGTCAAGGCCGTCGGAGATCCAGACTGAATGAGTACGGAAGACAACGACAGGGGAGCCGTCGAAGGCATTCGCGGCTCCCGGCTGCCTCAGGAATGGCCGCCTTCGGCATTGCCCGCGGGAACTCGAGTGCGCGTGGTCCAAGACCCGGCCTGGAAAGGCCCATGGGCCCGTGAGTTCTACGGCCGCGTCGACACAACCGGTGCGCCGGAACCGGTGGTGCACGCCCAGGCCCATCCGGGTGAACTGCAGTACTGGGTGACCTTCGACGAACTCGAGTACGACGCCGACGGCGACGGCCCGTTCCGGAAAGCCCAAATCTGGGGCAGGTACGTACAACCCGCATAGCGGCGCAGGATTGCCGGTGGCTTCGGCCACCGGCATACTGTGCTGGTGACTATGGTTAAGGAGCACCCCGCGAACAGCGGATGAGCGCCCAAATGTGGGTGCGAACCCCCACGGAAATAAAGCGCCAGCGCCGCCGAAAAGCCAACCCCTGCTGGAACCACCTGATCATCGCGCCCCTCTGGCCCATGCACGGCGCAAACCTCGGCACATTGCTACGAACCTGCGACGCAGTCGGCGCCTGCCTAGCGGTTCCACGCCTGCCGTGGATTCCCACCGCACTGGAAACCGGCAATACTTTGCGGAAGCCGTCGTGCGTGCATTGGGTCAATAGCCCGATGCGTTGGCTTCAAGCTCAACGTGCCTCCGCGGACATCGTCGGCGTGGAGCTGACCGACGAATCCATCCGCCTGGCATTCCTCCCACCCGCCCGCCGTCGAACAGTGGCGGTGTTGGGTCACGAACGCACCGGGATTCCGCCTGAGGCAACGGAATTACTGGACCTCGCCGTGGAAATCCCGATGGTCGGCACCGGCATGAGTTTGAACGTGGCCGTCGCCGGATCCCTTGTGGCGTACAAGCTCGCAGGTCTCGTCTGACTACCTGGCGGCTTCTTCGGGTGTGGGAGCGGTACCGCCGAGGTGGGCCGGCAGCCACCATGGATCCTCACTGGCCTTCGGAGTGTCCGGGTAGTCGCGCTGCGCCTGGTCGAGCAAGGCGGCCATTCGGGCGCGCAAGTCCTGGGTGAGCGCGTCCTGGTCGTCCTGCGGGGTCGGTTGGAAGGGTTCGCTTGCGCGGATCAGGACCGGGACGTGCCGCTGGGTGAGGTTCTTGGGGCGGCCCTTGGTCCAGAGTCGCTGGCTACCCCATACCGTCATCGGGATGACCGGCACGTTTGCCTCGGCGGCCATCCGCACCGCACCGGTTTTGATGCCCTTGACAGTGAACGACTGGCTGATGGTCGCCTCAGGGAACACCCCGACCACCTCACCGGCCCGCAAAGCGGAGACAGCTTGCCGGTACGAGGCTTGGCCCGCGTCCCGGTCGACCGGAATGTGGTGCATCCCACGCATCAGCGGCCCGGCGATACGGTTGGCGAAGATCTCATGTTTGGCCATGAACCGGGTCTTGCGGTGCGATGGCAGCCCGGCCAACCCGCAGAAGATGAAGTCCAGGTAGCTGACGTGCGTGCACGCGAGCACGGCTCCACCGCTTGCCGGAATGTGCTCGGCACCCTGCACGTCGAGCTTCAGGTCCAGCACGCGAAACAGGGTCTTGCAGGCGAGGATGACCGGCGGGTACACGAGCTCCACGGGAGCCTCATTTCGTCGAGTGTTGTCCGTTTCGTACGGATACTCATTCCCATACTCCCAGCTGGCA
Organism: Rhodococcus rhodnii; assembly: GCA_000720375.1. GTDB lineage: Bacteria > Actinomycetota > Actinomycetes > Mycobacteriales > Pseudonocardiaceae > Kibdelosporangium. Next base: position 2,672 of record JOAA01000014.1, read on the forward strand.
CACTCAATAGTGAGCCGCTGTGGCGCTCAGCACTCTTACCCCGCCGACGCGGCGATCGGGCTTCGTCTGATGTGGAGTGACAGAGTGGGACGAATCGATCGACATGTGTTGCCGTCGTTACTGGTTGAGCTGATCGATGCCGGTCGATGGCGTGCGCCCGACGACGAGGACCTGCTCCGTGCGGTGTTCACCGACGAACCTGATGGCCCCCGGTTCTACAGCTTGGCTGACATGATTCGGCAGAACGAGTTCTTCCACCAGATGTCGCCCGACGATGCGCTCAACGCCGCTGGGATCGGCATCGATCCGAACCATGCGGTACTGATCGGTCATCTGGGCGCGGACATGCCGATAGCCCTGGACTACCGGGCGAGTGCCACCTCGCCGCGGGTGCTCTATCTCGCGGAACCCGGATGGATCGAAGTCGCCGAGGACTTCGAGACACTGGTCGCGAAGCTGAAGATCTGAGCAGGCCTGGAAGACTTCACCCATTGGCTGCGGAAGTGGCTGGTGACGGCGTGCCAGGTGGGTTCGGGAACGGTGAAGGTACCGGCGGTGCGGTTCTCGGTATCGCGAATCGCGACGACCATTGGGTTGTAGTCGACTTCGAGGCACACGGACTGAGAGCCGCTCCAGCGGATGTCGATTGCCCGTGGCGAAGATCGATACTGCGGGGTAGGTCTTCGACATCTCACCGGATGTCAGGAGTTGTGGTGGGTGAGCCGAGAAATCTGGACGGGGTCATCGGGCGGGAAGCGGCCTTCTTGCGCAACGGGAAGAGCATCGAGGCGATCCTCGTCGATCTTCGGGCAGACGGCCTCAGCGTCATCGATTGCATCAGGATTGTGATGGCGCTTCAGGGTTGTTCGGCGGGTGAGGCCAAGAGGACCGTCCAGCACTCCACTGCTTGGGCCGACCGGCGCGAGGCTGATGAGGCCTTCCAGGAAGACCTCATCAGGGCGCTCGAAGACCGGGATCTCTAATCCGCGTGCAGAGTGATCGTCGTCCATGCTCCGATGTGGACTCGGTCGCCGTCCTCCAACGTTCTGGGAGTGTTGGGTTTCAGCATGTCGCGGCGGTAGTTCAAGGTTGTTCCGTTGGCGGAGTTGATGTCTACGATCGCCCAGCCGCCATCTGCTTCCGCCACCAGCAATGCGTGTAGGCGGGACACTCCTGGGTCTTCCGGTGGGCCGGTGAGGTCGATGTCCGGTTGGATTCCCCTTGTCGCGCTTCGGCGGCCGATGCTCACCTGCTCGCCGTGGAGTTCGAAGTGACGGTCCGGGCAGTACGGCGGGAACATGATCGTGTCCGCGTCCGGTCCTCCGTCCGCTTTCACGCTCTCGTAGTACTTCCGGTCCGCCGACACCACCACTGACCATGTACGTGCGCTAGCGACAGGGGATTCCTTAACCGGGGCAGGAACAGCGACTGGCGTTGAGCGGGGTTGCGGTGTCGCGAGTGAGTCCGCGCCGCAGTCTTCGCAGAAGCGGTCATCCAGAGGCGCTCCGCAGGACGGGCATTCGCGGACCTGTACGGGCTCCGGCGTCGCTTCCGCTACCGGTGCGGGTGAGGACGCGGCCAGACCACAGATCTCACAGAAGCCGTCTTCTCCCCAGGAATGTTCACACGTCGTGGACATCAGTCCTCCTCGGACTTTCTGCCGACGCGCTTGGTCACCTGCGATCTGCTTTCCAGCGTCATCGCGTCGACCGCCGCGACTTCGCGCTTCAGCCGGATCGTGCCATGCGCGGGGTCGACCACGTCCACCACTTTCGCCAACAGCTTCGCTGTGTCCTCGTGGCCGGATTCGTGGGCCAGTTTCACCGCGCGTCCCAGTTTCGCCGTCGCCGTTTCGATCTGGCCGGCTCGTTGGGCTTCCAGGCCTTCCTCGATCACCGATGCCAGTTCCGCTTGGCCGGTGTAGTGGGCCACTTCTGGGTTTATCTTCGTCGACAACGCCGTGTCGTCAGTCCACACCGCGAGGATTTGGCCTTTGCCCAACACGTCGCCGGACGGCGAGACCAGGCTTACGCGGCCCGCCAGCATCTTGTCGCCGATGTTCGCCGGGTTCACTTGGATGCACACGTGGTAATCGCGGCTTTCCGAGCCCCACGCTCCGGTCGGGTAGTCGCCGCTCCGGGGCGCGGATTCGACTCTGCGCCCGGTCAGGTCGGTCAGGGTCGGCTCGACCTGCTTGACGAACTTCACCGTCGCGCCTTGCGGTGTCCACAACCGCAGCGCCACGTCCGCGATCTCCTTGCCCATCGCGTTCGACGTCATCGCGCGGAAGTCCGCTTCGAGACCCGACGGCTCCGCCACGATGTCCACCGTGCCCAGCAACGCCGTGGAGATCTTCCGCAGTTCCTTGACTTCCCAGTCCGTTCCCACGCCACGGCAGTCGCACACGAAACTCCCGGTGACCGTTTCCAGGATTCGCTCGAGCTTCTTCGGGCGCTCGTGCACGTTCTGGCCGTCGGTCAGCAGGATCGCGTGCCGCAACGGGTTCTGCTGAGTCGCGAACAGCTCACGCGCCAGCAGAAGCCATTCGCCCATCGCGGTTCCGCCATCGGCACGCAACGCGCTCACCGCGCGCTTGGCTTCCTCGCGTGACAAGGCCGTTGCTGGGCGCATGCCGAGTCGAGGCGGGTACACCAAGTCGGCACGTTCCGAGCCGGACACCACCGCGAAGTTCACGCCGTCGCGCAACGCGTCGATCGCCGCGTTGGTCGCCTGCTTCGCCGCGGCCAACTTGGTCGCTGGGTGCTGCATCGAACCCGAGGTGTCGATGATGATCACCTCGGCGGCTTCGGCGTTCGAAGGCACGACCGAAACCGGACCACCGGAAGCCGTCACCGTCACGATCGCGTTGACCTCCGCCGCTCCCTGCGGCAGATACTCGTTTTGATAGACCTCGATCTGAAAATCCGTCACGGCACTCTCCCCTCAGTGTCCATGCTCGGTCCTGCAAGCAGACCTTCGGTGTCCATGCTCGGTCCTGCAAGCAGACCTTCGAACGGAACCACCACAACGGTGATGTTGTCGTGCCCGCCGAGCTCATTGGCGATACTCGTCAACTCGGCCGCGACTTTCAACGGTTCCGCGTCCGCCACCTTGGCCGCCAACGACTCCGCGTCCGGCAGGTAGTTCCACAGGCCGTCACTGCACAACAACAGCCTGCCCGGCGCTTCCGGCTTGAGCACCGTCACGTGCGGCGGCGCCTGCTCGGCGTCCGCGCCGACCCAACGGGCCAAGGCGTGCGCGTTCAGGCTTGCCGACGCCTCTTCCTCGTCCATCCCGGCCGCGACCAGCTGCGCCACCAACGTGTCGTCGGTGGTCAGCCTGCGGGAGGGCGCATCGGGGGAGGAGGACACCCAATAGGCCCTGCTGTCACCGATCCAGCCGACCGTGATCTCCGAAGGCGTTACGACAGCGGAGACGAACGTGCACGAAGGCGCCGTTTCGGGGGAGTTCGGGCGGGCCAGTTCGCTGGTCGCCGCATAGGCCGCCGCGGCACCGTCTTCGGTCGCCGAACGCGCCGACGAGCCGGAAAGCAAGGAGTCCACGATGGACTCCAGGGCGGCGTCGACCGCTGCCTGGGACGCGGAATCCGCTCGTTCCGTCGAGCCGACGCCGTCACACACCACCACGACAACCGTTTGCGGCGATCCCAACGGCCCGACCACGCCGAAGGCCATCGAGTCCTCGTTACGCACCCGCGCCCTGCCGCGGTCGCTCACCCCGGCCACCAGTTCGAGGTCGTACTCCATCCGGTCCCGCCCGGTCGGCTGGGCCCGGCCGCACGTCTCGCAGAACCCGTCGGCCGCCACCGCGGAACCGCAACCGACGCATCCGGCATCGCCGACGCGGCCGATCGGCCCGCCGGACGGTGTCCTGCGCAACTGCAAGCTGCCACCGCAGTTCTCGCAGTAGCGGTCGGTCGCCTCGGCAGGCTCTCCGCAGTCAGGGCAATTCACGTGCTGTTCTCCCGCTCAGATCCAGGTCTTCGGCCGGATCCGGTTGGCGTGGTCGACCAGCGCGATGCGCTCCCGGCGGGTGGCGGCTTGCCGGGCCAGGGTCCGATACCACTTCTCCAGGCCGCGCCGGAGATCGTCTTCGACCAGCCGGCATCCCAACACCGTTCCAGATGCTCCCTTCGGCCCGCCATGGACCCACGAGTACGCGGATTCCAGCAGGTCACGGGACGCCTGCGCGCGTCGGGCGTCGTCGAGTTCCAATCCGGCCAACTGCCCGCCCGCCACCACGAGATCCTGTTCGGTCAGCCCGTCCGAACGGGAAATCCCGGTCCGCGCCTTGATCGCGGCCAGTTGCGCGGCCAGGTAATGACTCGATGTGTCCGGCACAGAATTCAAGACGTCCACGGCCTCATGTCGTTCCCCCTTGGCCAGCAAAGCACGCGCGAGGCCGAACGCCGCGCTGATGTACGACCTGTCGGTGCGCCACACGATCCGGTAGTACCGGTCGGCGTCGGCCATGTCCCCTGAGGCTTCCGCGCACGCCGCGATCGCCAGTTTGGGTGCGGCCTCACCAGGAAGAATGTCGTACACAGTCTCGAACGACATCCGCGCCTGCGGGGCGTTGCGCGCGGCCAACGCGGCAAGCCCGCGGTGCCACGGCAACCGCCAGTCGCCGGGCTCGCATTTGGCGGAGTTCAACGTCTTCTTGGCGGCCATCTCGTCGCCGATCTCGATGTACGCCCGCGCCAGCCGCAGTTTCACCTCCACGCTCTGCATCGGCGCGGTCTTCAGCTCCTTGATCAGTTCCTCGGTGCTGTCGGTGGCGATACCGGCGAGGAATCCCGCGCCGGGATCGGCGGCGTCGATCCGCGGGATCGGCAGTGACATCGCGATCTCGGACATGTCGGGGCTCTGCTTCCCGATGCCGAAACTGCGCCGTTCCGCGGTGAACTCGACCGAGATCCCCGGCCGGGGCTGGCCGTCCTCGGTCGCCGCCACCTCGCGGAACACGCCCTCCAGTTGGTCGCGCATCTCCTCGGCGGACCCGAAACGCTGTGCCGGATCGTTGTTCGTGGCACGCAGAAGCAACCGGTAGTACGACTCGAACTCGGCCAGCAAAGGCTGTTCCGCCGTGCCCGGCAGCGAATTCTTGTACGTGGCGTGGAAATCGAACGGAAACGTCATCACGGCAAGCGCACGCCCGACCGTGTAGACATCCGTCACCGGCGAGGGCAGTTCCTTGCCCACCTCGGGCGCCTGGTACCCGGCGGTGCCGTAGATCGGGCTGTCCTCGTCGTCGACGTGCCGGACCGCGCCGAGGTCGATCAGCTTGAGCTGTTCCTCGACCTGGATCACGTTGTCCGGCTTGAAATCGCAGTACACCAGGCCGATCCCGTGCAGGTAGCCCAGCGCGGGCAGGATCTCCAGCGTGTACGCGATCGCCTGGGTCAGCGGCAGGCACGCGGTCTGGTCGCCGTTCGTGCGCAGCTGTTTGATCATGTCCTTGATGGACTCGCCGCCGACGTACTCCATCACGATGTAGCCGGTGGTCGACTCGCCGTGCTGGTGCTCGACGAAGTTGAAGATCCGCACGATGTTCGGGTGCTCGACCTGCGCGAGGAACCGGCGTTCGGCCATCGCCGCGGCCATCGCGTCCGCGTCGCCGGTGTCCAGCAGGCCTTTCAGCACGACCCAGCGGTCGGCCACGGCGTGGTCCAGCGCCAGGTAGATCCAGCCGAGCCCGCCGTGCGCGATGCACCCGAGCACCTCGTACTGCCCGGCGACCACGTCACCGGCCTTGAGCTTGGGCGTGAAGTCGAAGTGGTGCCCGCACTTCGCGCAGAACCCGGTGACCCGGCCGGGCCTGCCTTCCCTGCCTCGGCCCACCTTGGCGCCGCACTTGCTGCAGAAGCGTTTGTTCTCAGGGACTTCGGGGTTTTCCAGGACCGCTTCCCGCGGATCCCGTTTGGGCACAATGGGAACATCCACGATGCCACGGCCGAGCAGGCCGCGCTTGGTGGTGCGCGTCGAACCCCGGCGGGACCGGGAGGTCGGGCCGCTGCTGCTGGACGTGGGCGCGCTCCACCCGGTCGGCTTGCTGGCGGACGAGGTCCGTACGGAGGACGAAGCCGTGGCGGCGGTTGCCGGAGACGGGGCCTCCAGGCCGCACGTGTCGCAGAAGCCGTCTTCGTCGATCGACCCGTCGCACCCCGAGCGCGGACAACTGGTCATGGCGCACTCCTCTTGTCCTGCAGTGCTTGCTGATACCGGTTGACCGCGCGAGTCGCGGCAGGCAGGTCACAGGGCGACGTGTACAGCACGCCGTGGGCTATCCGGTGCAGTTCGGCGAGATCGAGGTCTTCGGCGTGACCGAGCCGGTTTGCCTTGGCCCGATACGCCTCCAGACGGCCACGCAACTCCAGCCGTCGGTCCAACAGACCGGTTCCCAGCCGCAACTGGGTACGGGCCTCGGCAAGGGCGCTGGTCGCGTCACGTTCCAGCTCTTCCAGGCCGGTCGCTAGTTCACGCCATTGCCCCGCACGCCATAGCTCCGGCAACTCAACGAGCCGTGCGCGCAACGGCGCAACTGCTTCGGTGAGTCGTGGCAACCCAGGAGAGGCGATCTTCTGCATGACGGTGGCGTACGCGACCTGCGCCTCCTCGTACGCGGCGCTGACCTCGCCAAGCAACGCCTCAATACGAGCCATACGGTCGTCGAACGTGTCCTTGGCCGACGAGAGACGGCTCAACCGCGCACGAACGTCGGCCAGTTCGCTCGCCACACGTTGCGGCGGTTTGGCCGTATCGATGGCCATCGGGTCCGCCAGAGCCAGTTCACGAATCTGGGCGAGTTCCGCGTCGATCTTCCCCAGCGCGGGGTCGTCGATGCCGAGCGACGCAGCCAGCGCGGACACCGACCGCAGTTCCGTTTCCAGAGGGTCGATCTGCTGGATCGTCGTGGTCCACGCGGTGTCCGCGGCGGCAAGCACCTCCGTGATCGCCTTGTAGGCGGTCTTCATCCGCTCGACCAGCTCGGTCAGCGTGACGCTGTCGACGACCATCGCCGGACCGGTCAGGCTGCGTTGTTCGATCGGCAGCTGCTGTGCGTTCAACTCGACGACCGGATCGGTCAGCAGCGTCGTCAACGAGCCGAGGTCTCGGCGGTCCAGCATGTCCTTGGCCAGCTCGACCATCCTACGGTGCACGTTGAACTGTTCCCACAACACCGTCATCAGCGAACTGGCCTCGGACCACCGCTGTTTCGTCAGCCCAGTCAGCGTGGCGTTGCGCAGCAGCTGATGACCGGCATGGGCGTCCATCGCCACCAGAGCATCGGCCATCCGGTCGCTTTCGGAGCTGAGCCGCTGCAGTGCGCGGTCTGCCTCCTCATGGCTGAACACGGCCGATCAATCCTTGTACCGGGGCACAGGCGGGGCGGGCGGCGGTCCAGGGATCAGGCCGTCCAGCCAACGGTCGTACGAGTTGCGCCACGCGCCGTTGGCCCGTGCCTGCTCCAGCACGCCGTTGACGAACCGGACGAAGTCCTCGTTCCCCTTGGGAATGGCCATCCCGTACGGCTCGGCGGCCACGGACGGGCCGACGACCTCGGTGTACCGGTCCTGCGCTGCCATGCCCGCCAGGATCACGTCGTCCGTGGACACCGCGTCGACTTGGCCCTGCTGCAGCATCACCAGGCAGTCGGTCCAGTCCGACACGGACACACCGACCGGCTTGGACGGCGCGTTGGCGATGTTGCGCAAGGAAGTCGACCCTCTCGACGCGCAGACTCGCTTGCCGCCCAACGAATCCATGCCGGTGAAGCCGGAGTTCTTCTTGACCAGCACCTGTTGCTGCGCCTCGTAGTACACCGCGGAGAAGTTCACGTCCACCAGCCGGTCGCACGTGATGCTCATGGTGCGCACCACGATGTCCACCTCACCGGCCTTCAGCATCGGGATCCGCTGGTCGGACGTGATCGCCCGGAGCTGGATGGCGTTCGGGTCGCCGAACAGCGCGGCCGCGATGCCGCGGGCCATGTCGATGTCGAAACCCTGGATCTCGCCGGTGAACGGGTCGCGGAAGCCCATGTGGTAGGTGTTCTGGTCCACGCCGACGATCAGCTTCCCGCGCGCGACGATCTTGGCCATCGTCGAGTCCGCGGGCATCGCGCCCGGTGTGGGCATCGGGTTCAACGGCCGCAGACTGGCCAGTTTGTCGCCGCATTCCTGCACAGCGGCGGACGGCGGCGCGGTCATGTCGGCGGCGTTCGCCGGCTTGGGCACCACAGCGCTGACAGTGGGGATCGTCGTCGTGCTCGTCGCGGACGTACAGCCTGCCAACACTGTGACGGCTGCGGCCAACACCAGTGCGAGTCTCATCTGTACTCCTTCAAGCGCTGCCAGATCCCCGCCGTTGCCCCGACTGCCACGACGACGGCCAGCAGTGACACCACCACAACTGTGCCACCTAACGCGTCGCTTGCGTCCGCTACGCGAGCGTTGAACGTGGCCCTCGTCCGGTCGATCGCCTCCCGTAGGTCCGTGTCGAGGTTGTCGACCGCTGTGCCCGAGCTTTCCGGGACAGGCGCGATCGCCAGCCGCACCGCGGCCGTGTAGTTGCCGCCGTCGTCCTGCCTGCGGATTTCCTCGTGTGCCTTGGCCCATGCCTGGCTGTTCGCCCGCGCCGAGGCGATTTCCTGGCTGACCGCGCCGTCGGTCACCTTGGCCCCGGCTTCGTTGATCAGGCCGGTCAGCTTGGTGCTCACCTGGACGTAGTCGTCCTGGTAGACCTTGCCGGTGCCACGGGCGACCAGTGTGAGCGTCTCGTCCGCCCGGGCCTGCAGGGTCGCGATCCGGGCCCTGGCAAGCACGTCGACCTGGGAAGACCCCTCGACCCGGCTGTCGTCGACGCTCGAGATCACGCTGAACGTCGCGATGGACACCCACAGCAGCGAGATCACCGCGGCACCGGTCGCCGCGACCAGGCCGACGTTGAACACGCGATTGCTTCGCCGCCGTACGTACACCTGGGCGACGACCAGCACGCCGAGCACTGAGAGGCCGAGCAGCAGTTCGGCGACCGGGAACCCGCCCGCGCGGTCCTGATCAGCGGACACACGGGTGACTTCGGCGTCGTAGAGTTGTTGCGCCGCAGGCAAAAGCTGCGTCCGCATCAGGTTCGAGGCCTCACGTTGGTACGCGATTCCCAGCGGCAGGCCCTGGCGGTTGTTCACCCGCGCGGTCTCGACCAGGCCCGTGTAGACCGGCAGCTGGCCGGAAAGCGTGGCCAACGGGCTGTTCGAGGCCGTCACGTCGCTTGTTTCGCGTGCCGCGACGGCGATCGCGAGGGCGTTGCTGGCCTGCGCGATGTCCTGCTCGTACCGGGCTCGCACGGCAGGCGGCTCAAGACCGCCCGCCAGGAACGCCCCGCTCGCGGTGGCGTCCGCGTCCGACAGGCCCCGGTAGATCTCCTGCGCGGCCACGCTCAGCGGGCCGCTGCGGCTGGCCAGGTCCTCCAGGGCTTGGGCGCGGCGCTGCACGCTGACCGCGCTGAACACGCCCGCGGTCACGCCGACGACGATCAGCAGCAACGCGAGCGCGCCCAGCACGCCAGGTGTTGTCCGGGCCAGGTCCGTGACCTGGCGTAACGGCCCGTTCTTCAACGCTCGATGGCTCGTGATCGTCATCCAGGGTCACCCGTGAACATGCCGCGACCACACCCCTCGCTACCCGGTTAACGCCCCGTTGCCGGTGATGATCCCCACAGTAACCCGAGGTGTGAACGGATGAGCTCAGATCGCAGCAACACCGGTGCCCCGACGTGATCCGGCTACCCCTCGAGCACGGCGTTGATCTCGGACAACAGGGCCTTTTTCACCTCTTCGGGAGCGTAGGAGACTGCTACGCCGGTGCTCGCCAGCTCGGCCAGCTGGGCACGGTCGAAGTTGAACACTTCGTGACAGAGCAGATACTCATCGTTGAGCGTCGTGTGGAACATGCCCGGATCATCGGTTCCCAGGACGACCGGCACGCCCGCGGCGACCAGCTTGGGCAACGGGTGGTCCTCGATCGCGGCCACGGCTTTGGTGCGGATGTTGGACGTCGGGTTGACTTCCAGCGGGATGCGGTGCTCCGCCAGGTAGTTGACCAGCCGGATGTCCTGGATGGCGCTGGTGCCATGGCCGATGCGCTCGGCGTGCAGCTCGTTGATGGCCGCCCAGATGGTCTGCGGCCCGGTCGTCTCGCCCGCGTGCGGCAGGCAACGCAGCCCGTTGTCGGCGGCGATCGCGAACTGCTCACGGAACCATTCGCGCGGCACCCCGATCTCCGGTCCGCCGAGGCCCAGACCGACCGTGCCGTCCGGGCGGTGGTTGAGCACCCAGTCGAGGGTCACCGGGCCGGCTTCTTTGCCGAGAAAGCCGTCGATGTCGAAGATCCACGCGAATTCGACGCCGTACTGCCGCTTGGCGAGGATGCGTGCGTTGGTGAGGGTTTCGGTCAGCTCGTCCGGCTCCATTTCCTTGTTCAGGTGGGCTGTCGGCGTGACGGTGACCTCGGAATAGCGGATGTTGCTGGCGGCCTGGTCACGTGCGAGGCCCAGCAACAGCGCGAGGATGTCCTCGCCGGTCCGGACCATCGAGTCGACCTTGACGTAGTTGTCGATGAAGTGCGCGAAGTCGTGGAACTCGTAGAAGTCGCGCAGGGCTTGCTCTTCGGTGGGCACACCGCGGCCGGGGTGCCGCCGGGCGAGCTCGAGGACCGTTGGGATGGAAGCGGATCCCACCAAGTGGACGTGCAGTTCGACCTTGGGCAGCGCGGCGACGAAGTCTTTCATGACTCGGGAATTCCTTGTGATAGCCGGGAAATGGACACACGGGTGCTGCGGGCGTGTGTCAGCTACGGAGCGAGGTCACCCCGCTCGTGGTCTTCTCCGTACAACGGAAACTCCGGCATGTCCCCAGCATAGGGTTGACGTCAAGGGTGATCAGTACTGAAATGCCACAATGGACTCACTGGAGCGGCCGTTCGGGGACGTCACGTGGCGTAAGGCAGCTAGGCGGCTGGTGCCGTACCTGGGGTTGCTGTACTTCATCAACTATCTCGACCGGGTGAACATCGGTTTCGCCGGCCCGGCCGGGCTGTCGAAGGAACTGGCGCTGACCGCGACCGCGTTCGGCTTCGCCTCCGGCATCTTCTTCATCGGCTACCTGATCCTCGAGGTGCCGAGCAACCTCGCACTGCACAAGTTCGGCGCACGCCGGTGGATCGCCCGCATCATGATCAGCTGGGGTGTGGTGGCGACGGCGACCGCCTTCGTGCCGAACGCGACCGTACTGATCATCCTGCGGTTTCTGCTCGGCGTTGCGGAAGCCGGGTTCTTCCCCGGCATCATCCTGTATCTCACATACTGGTTCCCGGCTCGGTACCGCGCGCGGATGGTCGCGTGGTTCATGGTCGCCATCCCGATCTCCAGCGCGATCGGAGCGACCATCTCGGCGTTGCTGATTCGCCACGGTGAAGGCGTTTTCGGGTTGACCGGCTGGCGGTTCATGTTCCTCGTCGAGGGCCTGCCTGCGATCCTGCTCGCGTTCGTGACGTGGTTCTTCCTCACCGACCGGCCCACCGAGGCGAAGTGGCTCACGCCCGCCGAAGGCAAGTGGATGCAGGAGCAGCTCGACGCCGAACGCGCCCAGACCGAGCAACAGCACCACTGGCCGTTGCGCAAAGCCCTGACACACGGCCGGATCATCGGCCTTGCCTTCGTCTACTTTGGAAACGTGTACGGTCTGTACGCGCTCGGGTTCTTCCTGCCCAGCATCATCGCCGGGTTCCAGCAGCAGTTCGGCACCACGTTCTCGATCGTCGAACGTGGACTCATCACGGCGGTGCCGTATGTCTTCGGTGCGATCGCGATGGTCTTCTGGGCACGACACGGCGACCGGACGGGCGAACGTGTCTGGCACGTCGCGTTGCCGATGATCGTTGGTGGCGTCGCGATCCCGGTCGCGTTGTACCTCGGCAGCCCGTTCGCCGTCATGGTCGCGGTGACCATCACCGCGGTCGGGATCTGCTGCGCGCTGCCCACGTTCTGGGCGCTGCCGTCCACTTTCCTCGCGGGCACGGCGGCCGCGGGTGGCATCGCGCTGATCAACTCACTGGGCAACGTCAGCGGGTTCGTGGCGCCGTACATCACGGGCGGTCTCGAGGACTTGACCGGGTCTCAACGAACCGGCCTCTGGGTCGTCGGTGGCGTGATGGTCGCCGGTGCGTTGCTGGCGATCGCGTTGAAGGCGGCACCTGGCAAGAATGCGACTTCCGGCGCCTTGACTGACGAGTCCGACACGGTGAAGGGTGCTGACTGACCTGGTCTGAGACTCTCTTTGGGGGTTGTCGTGCGGCGCGTACTCAGCGTGCTGGCAGCGGTTGCCGTAGCACTGCCTGTAATTCCTGCGTCGGCGCAAGCGGCGCAGGGACCCGTTTTCAAGGACGGTCAAGCCCAGCCGGTGTTCAACCCGGCCGACATCGTCCGCGACAACGTGTGGGTGACCGCGCCGGTCGACAGCGACCGCGATGGCAAAGACGACCTAGTACACGTGGAGGTGGTCAGACCAAGGGCCACCGAACAGGGCTTGCGCGTTCCGGTTGTCTACCAGGCATCCCCGTACTACGCGGGCGGTAACGACGTCGCGAACCACAACGTGGACGTCGAACTGCACTCGCCGACATGGCCGGGGCACCACCGCAACGGCACTGCCGGTGACGAGCGTGTCGCCGCGGCGGTCGGCCCGAACCCGGCCATCACTTGGCGTTACGAGCAGTACTTCACCGCACGCGGGTTCGCTGTGGTGTACGCGGAATCGTTGGGCAGTGGTCAGTCGACCGGCTGCCCGACCTCCGGCGGCCGCAACGAGACCATCGGCGCGAAGTCCGTTGTGGACTGGTTGAACGGCAGGGCCAAGGCGCAGGACGCCAACGGCGCCAAGGTCGACGCCAAGTGGGCGACCGGAAGTGTCGGCATGATGGGCGTTTCCTACAACGGAACGCTGCCGAACGCGGTCGCCACGACCGGTGTCCGTGGCCTGGACGCGATCGTGCCGATCGCCGCGATCTCCAGCTGGTACGACTACTACCGCCAGGACGGCGCCGTCGTGGCGCCCGGCACGTTCCAGGGCGAGGACCTCGACGTGCTCGCCGAGTACGTCTACACCCGCGCCGACAAGGAGATCTGCAAGCCGGTCATCGAGGAGATCCGGCAGAAGCAGGACCGGATCACCGGTGACTACAGCCCGTTCTGGCACGAGCGCAACTACCTCAAGGACGTGCACAACGTCCGCGCCGCGACCCTGGTCGTGCACGGACTGAGCGACTGGAACGTCAAGGACCTGCACGCCGAGCAGTGGTACGAGGCGATCAAGAAGGTCGGCGTGCCGCACAAGATCTGGTGGCACCAGGGCGCGCACGCGGACCCGTACAACATCCGCCGCGAGGAGTGGCTGGTCGCGCTGAACCGCTGGTTCACCCGCTATCTCTACAAGCAGCAGAACGGGGTGGAGCGCGAACCGCGCGCGACCATCCAGCGTGAAGACAAGTCCTGGGTGGAGGAAGCCGAATGGCCCGCGCCCGGCACGTCATCCGCCCCGCTCTACCTCGGCGCCGGTGGCACGGCCCGCGGCACCCTGGGCACCTCGCCGAGCCACCGCCAGGGCACGGAGTCGCTGACGGACGACGCGACCAAGACAGCCGAGACCCTCGTCAACGCGGCCAGCTCGCCGCACCGTCTGTCGTACTCGACCGGCGTGACCAAGAAGGACGTCCGGCTGTCCGGCCGGGGCAAGGTGGACCTGCGGGCCTCGTTCAGCCGGCCGGCCGCGAACATCACCGCGCTGCTGGTCGACCGGGCACCCGACGGCACGAGCAAGATCGTCACCCGAGGCTGGACCGACCCGCAGAACCGGCTCAGCCCGTGGCTGACCATCCCGGTCACGCCGGGCCGCGAGTACAACGTCGAGGTCGAGTTCGAACCCAAGGACTACGTCTTCGCGGCCGGCCACAGGATCGAATTCGTGCTGCTGTCGAGTGACTTCGATTACACCCTGCGGCCGAAACCGGGCGCCGGGATCTCTCTCGATGTCGATGAAACCGCCGTTGACCTGCCGATTGTCGGCGGGAAGCGCGCCCTGCGGGAAGCGTTGTAAATCTTCGCCGCGTTGATGTTCGCCGCGTTGATGTTCTCAGTGGCGGGCATGCCTCGCGCTCAGCTGATGTTCAGCTGACCAAGGGACCCTGACGGTATGCGGCCGTCGGGGGCCGCTTGGCAGAGGTGGAGGGGCGCGACATGCTGCGCAACGAGGTGATCAGCTGGGACACCGCCAGCCGTCAGGGCGGCAGGCAGTTCAACGCGGACGCGGTCGGCGCGTCCAGGGACGGCGAGAGCGTCGTGTTCGCTCTCGCCGACGGAATCGGCGACTCGATTTGGGCGGGTGAGGCCGCCAGGGTCGCCTCAGGCGTCGCGGCCCGTACGTCCACGGCCGCGGGTCCTGTCGAAGCGGTGCTCGCGGCTCAGCGTGCGCTGGAGGCCCTGAACACGGGTTCCGACGCGGTGCTTGTGGTCGCGATGCCGTACGCCGACGGCTATCAGGTCGCGTGGGTCGGGGACGCTCGGGCGTACACGTGGGACGGCGTCGAGCTCAAGCAGGTGACGACCGACCAGACCATGGCCGAGTACTTCCGGCTGCACGACTCGGTGCCCACCCCTCGGATGGAGCACGTGGTGACGAACTCACTGCGGACGACCTCTGAGGAGCGCATCGGCCGGGCGACCGTGACCGACTTCAAGAGCCTGTTGCTGTCCAGCGACGGCGTGCACAAGGTGGTTTCGCCGGAGACGATCCAGGCCGTGCTGGCCGAGCAGGGCACGAGCACATTGTCCCGTGTGTCCACTTTGGTCGATACGGCGATGGTGCTCGGCGGCACGGACAACGCCACCGCCTTGCTGGTCAGCACCCGCTGATCCAGTCGAGTGCTTCGGCGGAGCGGTTGAGCACGGAAATGTGACCGTCTCCGGGACTGCGCCGTAGTTCGGCCGTCGGGCATTGGGCGGCCAGCCACACGCTATGACTCACGGGGATCATCCGGTCCTCGTCGCCGTGGAGCAAAAGCGTCGGGGCTGTTATCCGTGCAGGATCACAGCCCCACGGCGTGACATAGGCGATGTCGTCGTCGATCAGCCCATCCGGCCCCGCTGCGATCGCCGGGCCGACAACATCGTTGAGCCACGACTGCGAACCTGACAGTGCGTCGTGGTCCGCCGCGGTGAAAACCTCGGGATCGAATTCGGCCGACGCCTCATGCTTTGCCTTCGCCTCCCGCCCGGCTGCCGCGGCTCGCAGCGAGGCTGCACTGTGCATCCCGCCGAACCAGTCGAGTCCTTTCGCGTCAAAGGGAGCGACCGTGGTCATCGCGGCGACGGCGATCACCCGGTCTCCCAGCAGGGCGCCACAAGCGACCGCATGCGAGCCACCGCCCGAGTGGCCCATGACGGCGAACTCCTTGATACCCAAGGCATCGGCGACCGCGCTGACCAACCCGGCCGCAGAACCGACAGTCCTGCCAGGGACAGGCGTGGACGTGCCGTAAGCCGGTCGGTCGTAGGAAACCCAGCGGATGCCCGGGGTGTTGGCCAGTGGCGCGGGAGGCGCCCCAAGATTCGGTGTGCCGTGGTGCCAGAACACCGTCAGATCGGCCGGGCCGGTGTCGTAGATGTGCAGAACCTGCCCGTTCGGCAGGCCCAGGTCTCTTTCGATCACTGGCAGAGCATAGGAGAACGCCGGTATGCGCATGCAGGCAACAGCGCATACCGGCGTAGCTTTTCCCGTTACCAGACCTTCAGCAGCTTGGTGCCGTGCGGCGGGATCGTGGCTTCGAATCCGTCGCGGTGCTTGCCGAGGTACTTGTCCGCCCACACGTCACGAACGTGCTTGCGGCCGTCAAACCCGAAGTCCTTCCAGTTCGCCCGGACGGTCTTGGCCTCGGAACCCAGGTTGAACAACGCGACGGTGTACGAGCCGTCCTTGTTGCGTGCCCACCAGACCGGCTGGTCGGTGTTCGGGTCGACCGGCTTGGCCGGGCGGCCCTGCTGGTTGAGCGCGAGCACCTCCCGGTTGGTCAGCAGCTTCACGCCCAGATCGTCCAGTTTGGTCACATCGTCGCCCACATACAGCGGGGACGCGGTGATCGCCCAGAACGTCATGTAGCTGTAGCGCTCGTCGACGGTCAGGCCGTCCATCTCACCGTTGCCGACGTTGAGCGTGTCCAGGTCGTGCCAGCCGCCCGGGCCGGAGTGCTGGAGCCACGGCGGCAGGTCCTTCCACCGGTCGTTGACCGAGTTCTCCCACGTCACCAAGGTCGAGCAGTAGCACTCGACGTCGGTGTCGATCCGCCAGCCGTTCGAGGATTTCTTCCAGTCCTCGATGTAGGTGATGTCGATCGACCAGGAGATCTCGATGTGCACCTTGCGACCGGTCTTGTCGAAGGCCTTGCGGTACGCGGCGATCTCGTCCCGGTTGTCGTACTGCGGGCCGCTCTTCCACGAACCCGGGCCGACGCCGTCGATCTTCAGGAAGTCGTAGCCCCAGTCGGCGAACATGGTCGCGATGGAGTCGATGTACTTCTGCGAGCATGGGTTCGAGAAGTCGAGCTTGTACGAGCTGTCCCAGCCGTTGGTCGTGCGCTTGTCCGGGTAGATCAGGTCGTGGGTGCTGCAGCCGGGCGCGTCCTTGACCGGGAAGTCGCCGTTGTCGACCACGCCCTTGGCCAGTCCGACCGGGATGTAGATGCCCGCCTTGAGGCCCTTTTTGTGGATGTAGTCGGCCATCCACTTCATGCCATGCGGGAACCGTTCCTTGTTCGGCGTGGGGCGGCCGTACTCGTCGTAGCCGAAGTTCCAGGCCCAGTCGGCCCACCAGCCGGCATCCATGTTGATGTAGTCGTAGCCGTACCGCTTGAGCTTCGAGGCGACGGCGTCGGTCTGCTTGATGACGTTGGCCTCGTTGAGCCAGCTGTAGTCACCCTTGGGGTTGAGCCCGGGATACTTGCTGGACTGCATGCTCCAGCTGCTCCAGCCCATGTAGGGCTTTTCGGCCAGCTTGTCACGGCCGTAGCCGTAGTCGGCCTCGGGCGTTGCCGACGCGGGCGCCGTGACGGTGAGCGCGAGCGCCGCGCCGAGCAGGTAGGTGAGTGGTCTTCTCAGCATGGGCCCTTTCCCTACGAGTTGATCTTGTAGATGACCGCGTCCTCGCTCGGCACGGTGATCTCGGTGTGTCCGCGAGAGGTGAAGGTCTTGCCGGACCACAACTCCGTGAGCGTGTTGCGGTGCTGCAGGCCGATCCGCTCCGGGTCGATCTGGAACTTGCGTGGCCCGGACTTGTCGAAGTTGAACACCGCGAGGTACGTGTCGTTGCCGTGGTGCAGCACGTACATGTTGTTGGCCTTGAAACCCGTGTCCCCTTCGACGGGACGGAACGTACGGCCGATCTTGGCGATCGCGTTGATCCGCGGGTTGTTCAAGAACTTCTCGGCGCGGCGCTTGAGCTCCGGGTCACCACCCGCGCTGTAGTCGTCGCTGATCAGGTACACGCCCGTGATCACGGCCGAGGTGACCCTGGCGCGGTTGTAGTTCTCCGGCCAGATCCGCGGCTGCGCCGGATTCGTGCCGTCGAACAGCAACGCCTTGTTGTCCTTGTCGTAGTAGTAGTTGCCGAACTGGATGTGGTCGCCGTCGTTGTACTCGTAGACCTCGTCCAGCCACCAGCCGTAGGTCACCGAGTTGAGCAGGTTCTCGGTGCTCTTCTGGTACAGGTCCGGCTTTTCCTCGTGCCAGTTGTTCATCGAGCCGTGCACGTCGCACGAGATCCGCCGGGCGTTGCCGTACTGACCCATGAACAGCGGGGAGATCGCCAGGTCGATGAAGGTGTCCGGGCCTGCCCAGTCGACGACTTTCCTCATTCCCTTGTGGAACGCTTGAAGTCCGGTGTGGACTGTCGGGTCGAACCAGCTGTCGGACTCCAGCATGCCGTGCGTGAAGAAGTCCATCTTCACGTAACGCACACCGAGTTCACGGAACTTCGTCAGCGCCAGTCGGGAACGGTTGAGCACACCGGGGTTCGTCGGGTCCAACGCCCAGCCGCCGTTGAGCAGGATCGGCTCACCGTTGGCCTTCAACGCCATCTGCCGCAGCGTCTGGTTCGGACAGCCGTCGCACAGTGCGGTCCCGCCGATCTGGTTGTCGATGCCTTCCTTCCAGAAGTTGGTGAACGGCTGGAAGTACAGCGCGGGCTCCTGGCCGTTGGCCTTCACATGTGCGACGTAGTCCTCGACCTTCTTCCAGCTGGTGCCTGGGCTTTCGAACTGCCACTGCGGGTCCAGCATCGCGTCCCAGTACGAGTCGATGCCCACGTAGGGCTTCGTCTCACCCTTGAACTCGGGCAGTTTCTGGGCGATGAAGTCACTGGTCTCGTTCATCAGCGCGGGGTTGGCGACGGTCGAACCGAGCCCGCCCCACGAGTTGTAGCCGAACGGTGTGCCCTTGTTCCACGTACGAGTCCCGGTGACTTTGGCGTTCGCGCGGCCGAAGGTCTCCATTCCCGAGCGCCAGTCGTCGAAGTAGCCGACCATCATCCGCGGCGAAGTCACGGTCGTGCCGGAAATCGGCCTGTGCGGCAAGGAATCCCGGTGATGCTGGTACTTGTTGTCGGCCGTGCCGTAGTCGTACTGGTAGTCCGTCAGACCTGCGGTGACTTCGAGCCGGTCGAGCTTGCCGCGACGGCCTTGTGCGGTGATGCCGGACTTCCAGGTGTCGTGGTCGATCGAGCCGAACACGAACCCGCGCCTGCTGGTGTCGTCGAAGACCGTGGTCACCTCGAAGCTGCGCTGCTTCGGCGTGACTTCGTTGATGGGCTTGGATTCGTAGCGCACCCACGCGTCATTGTCGACCGGGACCAGCAGCATTCGGCGGTCACCATTCGTACCGATGTCCACGCCGCCGGGGGAGTCGACCACGATCGGGCTGATCTTGTTCGTGCTCAGTGTCGTGCCGGAGGACAGCTCGACCTGGACGAAGAAGTGGTCCGGGCCGTCGAAGGTGAATTTCTGCGTGAGCGTCGGCAGGCCGTAACGCTCGCAGGTGACCACGTTGGCGCGGTATCGGCAGCCGTTGCGGTAGTCCTTTGTGGAAACCGTCCGGTCGCCGAGTTCGACTTCGCTGGCGAAGGCGTTGATCCGCTTGGCGCCACGCCAGTAGACGTCCGCGGTGCCCCGGCTGCTCTGGTAGACGATCTTCACGTTGCCCTGGCCGAACGAGGCCGTCGAACTCGCCTCGGCCGGACTGACCAAGCCTGCCAGCACAAGCAGCGATAACCCGGCTACAACACGTCTCTTCATTGAGGCGCCCGACTTTCTTCGCTAAGAGATGAACAGCGTCTGCACGGCGATGGCCGCCGCGCCACGTGCCCACTCCTCGAACGGCAGCGGGCGGAGAATGAGTTCGCAGTGCGCGGCGGCGCCGAACGCCTGCGTGGTGAAGGTTTCCCGGATCTCGTCGGCGAACAGGTCGTACGCGTCCAGCCCTTCACCGGACACGATGATCCGTTCCGGGCCGACCAAGTTCGCCATCGAGGCCAGTCCACGGCCGATCGCCACGCCCGCCCTGGCGAAGACTCGCCGCAACGCGACGTCGCCGAGCCGGGCACCTGTGATGACCTCTTCCATGGTCAGCCCAGGTTCGCCGGTCGCCGTCCTGGCTTGCCCCACGATCGCGTCGGTGGAGGCGATCGCTTCGACGCATCCGGTGGCGCCGCAGTGGCACAACGGACCGTCACCGAAGACCGGGATGTGCCCGATCTCGCCCGCGACACCGTGCGATCCGGTCACCACGCTGCCGTTGACCACCAGCCCGCATCCGATCCCGGTACCCAGGGTGACCAGGGCGAACGAGTCTGCGCCGACGCCGTCGCCGAACCAGCGCTCGGCGACCGTGATCGCTTTGACGTCGTTGTCGACCGTGATCTCGAGGTCGATCTTCTCGGCGAGCAGGTCGGCCAGCGGGACGTCACGCCAGTGCAGGAAAGGGGAGTACCGCACGAAGCCTTCGTCACGGTCCACGTCGCCCGCGACGGTGACGCCGACGCAATGGGTGCGCTGCTTGTACGCCTTGGATTCGGCGAGCAGCTCGGTGACCATTTCCGAGACACCGTCCACCACCGCGTCGACTTTCCGCGACGGCAGCTGGTGGAACTTCGTGACCAGGATCTGCGACCGCAGGTCCGTGACCACGCCGATCAGTTCCCGGTCGGTGATCTTGACGCCGAGGAAGAACTCGCGATCGGCCCGCAGGTTCAGCGGGCTGGCCGGGCGGCCGACGCCGCCTTGCGCCGAGTCCATCTCGACCAGGTAACCGGCCTCGATCAGGGGCCGGGACGCCTTGGTGACCGCCGCCGAGGACAAGCCCGTGCGGCGAGCCACGTCCACCCGCGACACCGGGCCCTGGGTGAGGACCGTGGTGAACACGGTGGCCGCCGCCGGACTGGTGACCGGCGCCCGCCCACTCTGGCGTCGTGGCGTCATGCTTCGGTAGCGTAGGTTTTATAAATTAACTTCGTCAAGAAACTAAGTTCTTCCAGGCAGGAAACGCGAGGTCCGCCGCATGGCTGAGGTGATCTTCGACGCTGACGAGCGACTCTGGCTGCTGACTACGGCGACCACGTCGTACGCGCTGCGGCTGGACGACTCCGACGTGCCCAAGCACGTGTACTGGGGCCCGGCGCTGACCATCGGGCAGGTCGCGTCGATCAAGGTCCCGGTGTTGTCGAAGATCAGCAGCGTCGACGGGATCACCGACGAAGAGCTCCTGGTCGAGGGCGGATCGCGATTCGACGCGCCGTCCCTGCAGGTGAAGTTCTCCGACGGGACCCGCGCCTTCGAGTGGAAGTACGTGGACCACACCGTCGACGACGGCCACCTGGCGATCCGCTTCACCGACCGGCACTATCCGCTGGAAGTGGTGCTGCACTACCGGATCGGCGCGGGCACCGACGTGATCGAACGCTGGACGACCCTGCGGCACACGGGTGCTGACGACCCGATCACGTTGCTGCGCACCGACTCCGCCTCGTGGTTCTTGCCTTACCGCTCCGGCTACCAGGTCACCCACACGATCGGCGGCTGGGCGAGCGAGTTCCGGACGCAGGAAACCCCTGTGCCGTATGGCGAAACCGTGTTCACGAGCCGCCGCGGCACGTCCAGCCACCAGGCCAATCCGTTCCTGTTCGTTCACGCTGGCGACGAGGTGTGGAGCGGGGCGCTCGCGTGGAGCGGTTCATGGCGGATCACGTTGCGCCACACGGCCAACGGGCAGACCAGCTTCACCGGCGGCTTCGGGCACGAAGGCCTTTCGTGGCGGCTGAACCCGGGCGAAGAGTGGGAAACCCCTGTGTTCGCAGGGCTTTACAGCGCCGATGGGCTTGAGGCCGCGTCCCGGCGTTGGCATGCCTATGTTCGTAACCACGTGTTGCCGCACGCCGACGAGACTCGGCCGGTCGTCTACAACTCCTGGGAAGCAACGGAGTTCGACGTCAACGTCACGAACCAGAAGAACCTCGCCGCGCGGGCGGCGGAGCTGGGCTGCGAACTGTTCGTGATGGACGACGGCTGGTTCGGCGGCCGCACGCACGACGCCGCCGGGCTCGGCGACTGGACCGTGAACCTCTCCCGGTTCCCCGGCGGCCTGAATCCGCTGATCGCCGAGGTGCACCGGCTGGGCATGCGGTTCGGCCTGTGGGTGGAGCCGGAAATGGTCAACCCGGACAGCGAGCTGTACCGCCGGCACCCGGACTGGGTGATGCACATGCCCAACCGGACCCGTACCACCATGCGCAACCAGTTGGTGTTGAACTTCGCGCGGACGGACGTTGCGGAGTGGGCGCACAAGTGGCTGGACCAGCTGGTGGGCCAGCACGAGATCGACTTCCTGAAGTGGGACATGAACCGCTCCTTCAGCGAAGCGGGCTGGCCGGCGGGAGCGGACCAAGACCGGCTGTGGCTCGACCACGTCAGGCACGTCTACGCGATCATCGACCGGTTGCGTGCCGACCACCCAGGCCTGCGAATCGAAGCCTGCTCTGGCGGCGGAGGCCGAATCGATCTCGGCATGCTTGCCCGAACAGACCAGGCGTGGATCTCCGACAACACGGACGCCTTGCAACGCATTGACATTCAGCGCGGCTACAGCCTGATCTACCCGGCCCGCACCATGTCCGCGTGGGTGACCGACAGCCCCAACCCGTTCACCGGCCGCGCGGTCCCCTTGGCTTTCCGGTTCCACGTGGCCATGGCCGGAGTCCTCGGCATCGGCGGCAACTTGCTGAACTGGTCGTCGTCGGACCTCGCCGAGGCTCGGGAATTGTTGTCGCAGTACAAGGAAATCCGGCACGTCGTACAGCATGGCGTGCAGTACCAACTGTCCGCCGGACCGGTCACGGGCGTGCAGTACGTCCTCGGCAAGGAGGTCGTCGTGCTGTTGTGGCGGCCAACGGTGAACTTCGGCCTGCCGCAACTTCCAGTGCGCCTCAAGGCTTTGGACCCCGCCGCCCGGTACAGCACCGGCTCCGCCGAATACGACGGAGCCGTACTGCTGCACCACGGTTTCGAGCCTGCCCTGCCTGCCGGTGACTACGCCAGCGCGATGCTCCACTTCACCGAGGTCACGCCTTCCTGATCGTGATGGCCGAGTACTCACGCCCGGCCATCAACTTGCCATCTTCGCCAGAAAATCGTTCGTCTCGGGGTCGTTCGAGTACAAGCAGACACCTTGCATGCCACGGGTGAGCAGGACCTTGTACGTGTTCTTGATCAGCTGCTCGAAAACGTCCCTCGGTGCGCCGTTCACCGCCTTGTCCTTGGATTTGCCGGGCTGGCCCATCCAGCGGCCAGCGCGGATCACCAAGTCCTCGCCGAAAATGACTCCCGCCCAGTCGTATTCGAAGCCCTGAGCGGTGTACACGCAGCCGACCTGGCCGAAGCCGCGTGGATCGGTGGCCCAGAGGGATGCTGGAGGTACGTCGTCCGGCGGCCTTTCACCCGGTTTTGTGTTCCATGGGCGGCGCCAGCCATGGATGTCGATGTCATTGACGAGATACGACGGACCGTCCGCTTGTCTGGCTGGTTCAGTCCAGTCCCAGCAGAACCCGGCCGCGATCCGTGCTGTGCCTTCGAACGTTTTCGCGTGGCGACGCAGCCAGGCTTCCAGAGCATGTGGTGTGGGAGCGAAGGCCACGGAATATTCCTCGTCGGTGTTCCTGGTCAAGTCAGACCAGGTGACGGGTGCCTCGTCGGACAAACCCAGCAGTCTTCGGACCCACTCGTCATAGCGTGGCGATCCACCGCACCTGAACTGGCCCTCGAGGTCCACTTCGATGACCTCGCAGCCCTTGCGGTGCGCGATGTCCACGACGTGCCGGGGAGTGCCGATCTCACCGGGCCTGATCACCTGGTGGTCATCCAGCAGGAACACGGGTACCTTCGCCGCGTTGATCAGTTCCGCGATCTGGTCCCGTGCCTTTGCCCTTGCGCCGGGACTGATGTTCTCCGGGATCCCGCGAATTCGGTGTGCCTCGTCGCAGATCAGCACATCGAGAGCGTTGGTGGGCGTGGACTTGTACTCGTTGAAATAGGTGAATATGCGGTCGAGCCGGTCGTCGCCGGCGCCGTCCTGGTTGATCACCGCGCGCAGCGTTTCGGTGAAGGCTTTCGAGCCCGTCGCGTGCAGGGCTTTCTTGTTCTGGCGGGCAAGAGCCGCGAGCAGCGTCATCGCGATCGCACTCTTGCCCGAACCGGGACCACCTCGGACGACCACGACCTTCTTCGAAGGTTCCGGCTTTGCCTCGGCTGTCTCCTCGATCGCCGAGCAAATGAGTTTGAATGCCACTTCCTGGTCGTCAAGCAGGACGAAACTGTCGCGATCGGCGAGTGCCGCCGCTGCGGTCGTGAGCAGATTCCGTGCCGGAGAAGGCCTGAAGGAATAGAGGTTGGCTGCTGCCTGCTGGGCCAAGCCTTCCGTACCCGGATCGGTGTCCAACAACTCCTGCAAGTCCGCGATGAAGTCGTTCACCTGGTCAGCGGTGTACAGCTGCCCGAAGTCGTCGTAGTCGAAATGGTCCAGGTCCCATTTGGCGTCTCGCTGGGCGTTGTGCAGGTACGCCATTCCCTTGACTTGGTCTGGTGTCCTGGTCAAGTCGGGAAAGAAGTCGAGCATGTGCCTGCAGTACCGCCGAACCTGTTCCGCTGGATGCAGCTTTGGCTGGCTGTCGTTGTCGGCGAACTGCACCAACTGGTTGCCGGTCAGCCGCGGTTCCTCCCACTGCTTGAGTTCCACGACGACGTAGGAAGACTTGCCGGTGGCCGGATGGGTACCGCAGATCACGGCGTCAATGCGGTAGGGGCTGTAGGGCAGCCGGAATTCCAGGGCAACCTGGGCGTGCTGCAGGCCTGCGGCGACGAGGACGTCGAAGAGTGCTGGGAGACTGTTCTTCCAGGACACATACTCCCCGGGGCTGACCGAACTCCCGATCATTCTGGCGAGCTCCACTGCCAAGCTGCCGTCTGCGGCTTTCTTGCGTAACGCGCTCACGGTGTCGTGGACGCCCTGCACTCGTTCCTCCCCGTCCGAGCCACGGACTACCAGTTTTCGCTCGGTGCCGATTCCGCTTGGTGAGCAACGACACTCTATCGGGTTAACTCGTTCGCATGAACCGGGGTAGGTCTGGGGCATCGTTACCCCGACGAGCTGGCGGGCGGAAGTGCGAATCGGTAAAACACGATTCGGGAAGACGTGATTCGGGACGGGGAATATGGCGAAGGTTGTGATCCAGCCGTCGTACGGCACGGCCGAGGCAAGGGGGAACTGGAAGAAGACGCTGGACCAAACCGTCGACTTCCGTTCTGGCTCACGCAGCGCTGCGCTGACAGCGGAACAACGTGCTGCACTTGATGCTTGTCATCCGGGTGGCCAAGCGAGGTTCTGGGGTACGCAACCGCACCTCGACGCTCATATGTCCAAGGTGACCACCGGAGACATCGTGCTGTTCACCGGCGCGAAAATCGTCCGCGGGGTGGGCGAGATCGGGGTGAGTTTCCGTAACTCGGCCTTCGCGGACTCCCTGTGGTCGCCAGATGTGGACAAGGGGAGCTACCACAACGTCTACAGCTTACTTGACCTTGAGCGAACCTCGATTCCCTACGAGGAGATTTGGGAACTCCCTGGCTTCAAGGTGAATGACAATTTCATGGGCCTGCGCGTATTGGATGAGGAGAAGAGTGCGACTGTCATTGAAGGACTGGGAGTCGAGTCCATGACGGCTTGGCGCGCGGCAGTCGATCAAGAGCGTCAACTCAGCGCCGCGCTCAGCCGCGGATCGGAGGTCGTGCCTCCGGAAGCGGTGCACACCACGACGACCACCTACGAACGGGCAGCTGGCACTCTGACCGTCAACAGGGCGGAAGCCTTGCTGGTGAAGGCGTTCCGCGAAACCCTGGCGAAGGACATCCAAGTCGGTCGAGTGCGGATGCCTGTCGGAGTTACAGACCTTCATGTCGTCGGCCCCGATGGGGTCGAGATTGTCGAAGCCAAGAGCGATTCGTCGCACAATTACGTGCGTCAGGCTCTCGGGCAGCTTCTTGACTATGTCGTGCACAGTCCAGAGCCCGCTACGCGGTTGACGGCGCTCTTTCCCGGTAAGCCTGCCGACAGCGATATCGCACTGTTGCACCGATACGGAATCGACTGCGTTTACGCCGGCGACACGACCTTTGATCGCGTCGAAGCGCCAACTGCCAGCCGTCAGCACATGAAGCAGGTGTGGGGAAACGGTGAAGCGTCAACCGCGTAGTCGCTATTTCGGCTTGTGCCTGATCTCGACCTCGTTGGTGGTGTGGTTCAGCAGGATCACGAAGTCACCACGGCGCGCGGCCTGAACGCCGTCAGGCAGTCCACTGAGGACCGGTGTGACGGCCGCGCCCGCGGTGACCTCGTTCATCAAGGTTCGCATGGCTTCTTCGTCCAGGCGTGTGCCGAGATACCAGGCGACACCGCTGCCGAACTCGTTGCGGGTCAACGCCGGACCGAAGTCGAAGCTGCCCTTGACCGCCGCGGTTTCCGGTTCGATCTCTTCCGACCACAGGGTTCCGGTCGCCGGGCTGCCGAGGATCTCGACCGTGATCTCGTCTTGCAGCGGCCGGAATTCGGGGATCTTGATGCCGAGCATCTCACGGAACGGTGCTGGGTAGCCGCCGAGGTAGACGCGGTCGTTGCCGTCGACGATGCCCGAGAAGAAGGACATCAACAGGTGCCCGCCGGTGCGGACGTAGTTGTTGAGGTTCGCCGCGTCCTTGACCAGGTACAGGTTCGGGACCACGACGAGTTTGTACTTGCTCAGGTCAGCGTTCGGATGCACGACGTCGCAGCCGATGTTGGCTTCGAACAAAGGCTTGTAGTGGCTGAGTAGGGCGCCTGTCTGTGTCAACACAGTGGACGGATGGGAGTCCAGTTCAAGCGCCCACCAGCTGTCCCAGTCCAGGATCAACGCGACCTCGTTGGTCGGCTGCGTGCCGAGGATCTCCGAGTATTGCTGGAGTTCCGCGCCCAGGGCGGACACTTCGCGGAACGTCCGGCTGTCCGGTCCGGCGTGCGGAACCATGGCGGAGTGGAACTTCTCCGCGCCGCCTTGCGACTGACGCCATTGGAAGTACAGGACCGCGTCCGCGCCATGCGCGATCGCCTGCCAGCTCCACAGCCTCATCTGACCGGGAGCTTTGACCGCGTTGCGCTCGCGCCAGTTCACCGCGCTCGGCGCTTGTTCCATCAGCATCCATGGCTGGCCGTTGCGCGTTGACCGGATCACGTCGTAGCTCAGGCCCGCCAGGATATGGGCCTTCTTGTCGAATGGGTCCGGGTAGGAGTCGTAGCTGACGACGTCGACTTCTTTGCCCCAGGCGTGCAGATCCAGGGTCTTGGCCAGTGGCACGTGGTTCGTCGTGACCGGGGCGTCCGAGTGGCGGCGGATGACTTCCTTTTCCCGCTTGAAGCACTCCAGCAGGGCGTCCGAGGAGAACCGGGCGAAGTCCAGTTGCTGCGTGGGATTCGCGAACGTCGGCGCGGTGCGGGGTGGCAGGATCTCCTCGAAGCTGTCGTAGCGCTGGGACCAGAACTTGGTCGACCAGGCCTCGTTGAGGGTTTTGATGTCCTGGTAACGGTTTTCCAGCCAGCCACGGAAATCTTCCGCCGACACGTCGCAGTAGCAGGCGCGGGTGTGGCAGCCGTATTCGTTGTTGATGTGCCATAAGGCAAGCGCTGGATGGTCGTGGTACCGGCTGGCCACCTGGTCCACGAGCCTTGCCGCGTGATCACGGTAGATCGGGCTGGACGGGCAGTAGGCCTGCCGCGCTCCGGGCCACAGCCTTGTGCCGTCTGCCTTCTGCGGCAACGTTTCCGGGTGCAGCTTGGCCAGCCAGGGCGGGGGAGAGGCCGTCATCGTGGCGAGGCAGGCCGCGACGTCCGCTTCGGCGAGGTTGTCCATCACTCGGTCGAACCAGCCGAAGTCGAACTCGTTCGGCCGCGGCTCCACCTCGGCCCACGAGAAGATGCCAACGCTCACCATCGACACGCCCGCCTGGCGCATCAACCGGATGTCCTCGGCCCACACGTCTTCGGGCCACTGCTCGGGGTTGTAGTCCCCGCCGAAGGCGAATCTGTCCAGCGGCCAGCGCATGTATCTCCTTAGGTAGGACGTCCTACATCCATCCGGCGGCAGGATACACCAGATCCCCCGCCCAGCCACTCAAGCAAGATCAACAACCCCCACTTGTCCACAACAGCCAGTTGTCCACAGCGCCCAACCCCGCCCTCTGCCCGAAAACCCACCCCACCGGCACAGTGAAAACATGCCAACACAACACCGCCCCCGAATAGCAATCCGCGACACCGGCGAACTGATCGCCGCCGTCCCCTATCTCCTCGGCTTCCGGCCAACCGAATCCGTGGTCATCTGTGTGTACGCGGGCGCGACCCGTGCCCAGCTCAGACTGTGTCTTCGCACCGACATACCGACACCCGACCTCTACTACACACTGGCCGAACAACTCAAGGACCCCGTCCTGCGCGCCAATTCCTGTGGCGTGTCAGTGATAATCGTCTGCGACGGCGAAGTGAGACCGCCGGACTCCTTGCCACACAAGAAACTAGTCGACGCGATCGGCACTGTCTTCGCGTCGTCCGGTGTGCTCCTGCACCACGCGTTCTGGGTGCCCGCGATCGAGAAGAACCTCACGTGGTGGTGCTACACGGATCTCGAGTGCAACGGACTCGTTCCCGATCCGACCTCGTGCACGCTCGCGGCCACGGCAGCCGCCATGGGAGCGGTGACGTATGACAGCAAAGAAGATCTCCGAGCCACCCTCGAGCCGGCCGATCGTTCTCCGCTCGCGCAGCGGACCGAACGCATCGAGGCCGCGTTGAACCTGAACCAGGACGAAGCCCACGCCAGGCAACTCCTCGAAGACCTGATCAAAGAAGCACGGGAGGGAACATGGACACTCAGCGAGGAACGACTCGTCGACTTGGCCGTAGCACTCAGCAATGTCCGCGTCCGCGACGGATGCCTACGCCCCGAGGTCACCAGCATCGGCCACCCCATCGAACAAGTCTGGACCGAGCTGGTCCGGGCGTTGCCGACGCCCTATCGCGCGGAACCAGCCTGTCTCCTTGCCCTGACAGCGTTTCTCCGCGGCGACGGTGTCCTGGCCGGCGTCGCGATCGACGTCGCGCTGCAGGCCAATCCCGAGCACACATTCGCCAACTTGATGCGCACCTCAATGGACTTCGGCCTCCCGCCCGACGCGGTGGCAAGCGCCATCGCCGGTTCCTTCCTCGCCCCAACACCTCCCGCGCCACCCCGCCCATGTGCTGTCCCCACCGAATAACCGCTCAACGCACGCATTGTCCCTGCCAAATACACACCCAACACGCGCGCGGTCACTTCCGAATGCCCGATCGCAGATCGAATCCTGGCTCGTGCCGGATCGCTGTTCCATTCCAGGTCACCGGTGCTCCGCCGAGGGTTAGGCTCCTCGGTCATGGCTGTGCTGCAGTGGATCGCAGTGGCTCTCTGCGTGGTGCAAGGTTCTTACATGCTGATCGATGGCATACGGGCCCTCACCACCGGGAGTTACATCACGCCTAGCTCCGGCGACCACGCAGGCCAACTCGGCCCATGGGCCCGAATCGTCGAACGAGCAGGCATCGCCCCCGAATCCGCCGCCATGAAGTGGACCTTCGTAATCCTCGGACTGGCATGGCTCACCGTGGCCGTTGGCCTAGGCCTCGCAACCACCTGGTCATGGATCGTCGCGCTCGTGGTGGCGATCGCAAGCCTGTGGTATC
The DNA here is from genome assembly GCA_000720375.1 of Rhodococcus rhodnii. GTDB lineage: Bacteria > Actinomycetota > Actinomycetes > Mycobacteriales > Pseudonocardiaceae > Kibdelosporangium. The sequence goes on from JOAA01000014.1 coordinate 32,131, forward strand.
TGATCCCCGGCACCGTGATCAGCGTGATCGTCCTGGTCCTGCTTGTGGTCACGCCGTTGCGATCCATCGGCTGACCCTGACTCACATTTCATCCGTCGCCATTGGCCCGAAGCTCACCGTACGAGCCCAGCCAGGCGCTTCAACGATTGGCTCGATCCCATGCTGCTCCACTGTGTCTTGACCGATGCCCGGCGATTTGGTCCGCTCAGACACCGTGACCTCGAGAGTCGAAGCGGTCCTGCGGAATGCTGACCATGATGATGTCGCGGCCATTCGCCGGTTCGGCGACGCGCACGTCCGATCCCACTACGCGCCGCTGATCGGTGCGCAGGCTGCCGATGAACAAGTCCGCAGGTGGTGGAACGAGACAGTGATCGATGCTGCTGTGGCTAGCGGGTTGGTGGTGATTGCTGAGGTGGACGGGCAGCTCGTCGGCATTGGACAGCGCGGCCATAGAGGAGATGACCATGTGATCTACAAGCTTTACGTCCACCCTCAGTATCGCGGCCGAAGACTGGGGCCCCGGTTACTTGGTGCGCTCATCAGTCAGTTGCCCGCTGATGCTGAACGGCTGTACATCGAGCATTTCGTGGCCAACAAGCGTGCGGGCCACTTCTATGAGCGTGAGGGCTTCACGGTGGAGCGGGTCGAACCAAGCCGCACGGACGACCCCGCGCTTGCGGTGGTCTGGCGTGCCCGGCGGTTGGGGTTCATCCTCGCGGGAGTAAGGCAATGAGGGTCCTCAGCGGGATGAGGTGACGGGCGCGACGGTTCGCATCGGCGGTGTGAGGTGTTGACCAGCGCCTCGACGCGTTGTTGGTCTGGGTCGCGGCAGCGTCCGCGCGCATCGGAAACCCCGATTGCGCCCGCGACTTTGCAGCGGCTCGCCGAGACGGCACCGGAACCCGTGCCCCGTAGCCAGTCCAGGCACGAGACGCGGCCCACGCGTGGACCGTCGACCGCCATCTCGTGCAGGCCACTGCGGGTGCCAGCAGGCTCGTTACCCGGTCGCCCGGCCAGACCTGCTGACACTGGTCGGTGGTAGCGGTTTCCTCGGCGATTCTGTCGCCGTGGACGCGCAAGCCCGACCAACGGCCTTCGCCGGACGGGAATGTCCGAGGTGGACTAATGTGTCCTGAGTCGTTAGTTCTTGGACACCGTAGGCTTGGTTGATGTCGAGTTCGAAGCTGGTGCCGCTGGTGCTGTCCGATGACGAGCGTCAGGTGTTGGACGGATGGTCACGGCGGCGAACCACCGCACAAGGGTTAGCCGTGCGTGCCAGGATCGTGCTCGCCTGTGCCGAGGGCGCATCGAATACCGAAGTGGCTCAACAGTTGCGGCTGAGCCGGACCACGGTGTCGACCTGGCGGGCCAGGTTCACCCGAGACAGGCTGGACGGTCTGATCGACGAACCGCGGCCTGGTCGGCCCCGCACGATCACCGACGAGCAGGTCGAGCTGATTGTGGTCACCACGCTGGAAACCAAACCCGCCAACGCCACGCATTGGTCGACCCGGTCCCTGGCCGCACAGACCGGGATGACCCAATCCGCGGTGTCACGAATCTGGCGGGCATTCGGCCTCAAACCCCACAAAGCCCGACACATTCAAGATCAGCAAAGACCCGTTGTTCGTCGACAAGGTCCGCGACGTCGGCCTGTACCTCGACCCACCAGCGAAAGCGGCGGTGCTGTGCGTGGACGAGAAATCCCAAATCCAAGCACTGGATCGCTCCGCACCCGTGTTGCCGATGCTGCCGGGCGTGCCCCAACGGCAGAGCTTCGACTACATCCCGCACGGCACCACCAGCCTGTTCGCCGCCCTGGAAATCGCCACCGGCCACGTGATCAGCGCGGTGAAGCGGCGCCACCGCCACCAGGAGTTCCTGGCCTTCCTGCGCACCATCGACAAGACCGTGCCCATCGGGCTGGACGTGCACGTCATCCTCGATGACCTCAGCACGCACAAGACCCCAGCCGTGAAAGCCTGGCTGCTCAAACACCCACGGTTCCACCTGCACTTCACCCCGACCGGATCATCCTGGCTCAACCTGGTCGAACGGTTCTTCGCAGAGATCACCGTCAAACTGCTCCGACGCGGAGTCCACCGCTCGATCACCGCACTGGACAACGACATCCGCGCCTGGACACTAGATGTCTCTATGCGCTGATGGCTTACAAGTAACTCGTCACTCTGACCCACAAGACCGTTTACGCTCTGGCGACGTTGCCCAGGTCCACACCTAGGTGCGAAGGCCCTTGCTGAGTCTGGAACGTCGAGGACAAGCAACACGCCCTCGACGCCGACAAACTGTTCGAGGCCGCAAAGACGCCAGTTTGTCCAGGCCGTTGCTAGATCACCGACCTGGACGAGTTGCTGGCGTTCTACGGCTACCCGCGAGCACTAGGTCCACTTGCGCACCGTCAACCCGATCGAATCGACCTTCGCCATCGAATCAGGAGGTGATCAGCAACCCTTGTGGTCAGGGCAGCCATGAGACCGGTTGGCGCGGGAACCGCCGGATCAGGTTGGGCTCCTTGCCCAGGGCATGGATGGCCTCAGACATGCAGGGTGGGCCGATAAATGAGTTCTTGGGTGTGGCCGTCGAGCGTCCGGCTTTCGATCAGCTCGAGGTCGAAGTCGGCCGCACCCTGGAAGATCGGGTCCACTCCGGTCTGACCGGTGATCACCGGAAAGACCGTCACCTGGACGCGGTCGACCAGACCGGCAGCCATCAGTGCCCGGTTCAACGACAGGCTCCCGTGCGATCGCAACGGCACATCGGACTCCTCCTTGAGCCGGGTGACGATGTCGACGGCATCGCCACTGACGACGGTCGCGTCCGGCCAGTCGAAGGGTCCCTGCAGCGTGCTCGACACCACCATTGCCGGCAGGTTCCGCATCCGGGTGACCCATGGGTCACGCACGCCGAACTCCTCGGTGCTCGATGCCAGCATCTGCACGGTAGCCCGAAACGTGTTGGCTCCGAACACCATCCGCTGCTCCTCGCTGTGCAAGGCGAGGCGGTGCTCAAGCAGCTCGGGGCCTTGCTTACCCCAGTAACCGCCCCAGTTGCCAGTGTGGGAGCCGAAACCGTCGAGGCTGGCAAAGACGTCGAAGGTGTAGGTAGCGGTCATGATGCTCTCCTCAAGTGCCGTGGATCAGGCGTGAAGCCCTCACCTCGGCTACGAACGGACTCGACACCGTTCGACATCACCCACGAAAATTCAGCGCGGCCGGCTGGCAACCACGGCGCCTGTTCTGGTCTGTGCAGCGGTGAGCAAGCTCAGCGCGGAGGCGCGGGGTGCGGCGTCGGGTAGTGCAAGTGCGGCGGGCACGCGGATCGGCGGGTCGGGCTGAACGAGGGCGACGGCGGTGAAGTCGTGCGAGACGACGCCAGCGGGCAGCAGGGTCCAGCACTCTCCGGAGGCAACAGGTCCGGCAAGGAGGTCCTGGACTCGGGTCAAAGTCGGCCCCACGCCAGGGGTGAACCCGGCCGCTTGGCAGGCGGCCGTGATCAGGTCGTAGACGCCGGGGTTATCTGCGCGGGCGGGCCGAGCCAGGGGGAGCTCAGCGAGCGTGGTGAGGTTGCTGGCGGTGCTGGCGTACGCGGCGGGGACGGCCAGGAGCAGCGGTTCGTCCCAGAGGTGATGAACCCGTACGCCCGGCGTGTCCGGTGGCGCTGCCACGAATGCGGCATCGAGGTCGTTGGCGGCGAGAGCGGCGAGCTGGCCGGTCGTTGAGGCGGAGCTTGTCACCTGGAGCGTGATGCCGGGGTGGGCGTCACGCACAGCGGCAAGAGCAGCCTCGATACGAGGGCTGAACACGACACTGCTGCCGACGCGCAGCAAACCGGTGTTGCCGGCGGCGATTTCGGCGGCCGCAGCGGCGGCACGGTCGATGCCGCGTAGCGCGCGGCGCGCGTGGATAAGGAATGCCTGGCCGTCCGGGGTGAGACGGACCCGACGGCGGGACCGGTCGAACAAGGTCAGTCCGAGTTCGCGTTCCAGCCGCGCGACCTGCTTGCTTACCGCGGGTTGAACGATGTTCAGGGCCTCCGCGGCCCGACCGAAGTGCTCACATTCGGCGACGGTGACGAAATAGCGCAGCTGCCGGACCTCCATCGCCACTGCCCTCACTCGCCTCGATTGATTCCGTTTGGTGATTGTTTCATTGCTGGGTTGGTCGTTGATCGGCCCTGGTGAGACCGGCTGGAGTAGAGCGCGCATCGCGGAGGAGGACGTAATGGCTGGGGTAACAACGATCGTGAACGCGAAGGTGTTCGACGGGACGAAGTCGCAGGACTGGACCTCGGTCCGGTTCGCGGACGGGCTGATCACCGAGTGCTCGGCCGCCTCGGCCGCCCAAGAAGGCGACGAAGTGATCGACGCGCGTGGCGGGACTGTGCTTCCCGGTCTGATCGACGCGCACGTGCACCTGGTTCCCGGCGCCCTCGCGCAATCGTTGACCTTCGGCGTTACCACCGTTCTCGACATGTTCAGCAAACCCGACCTGGTGGCCACGGCCAAGGAACAGGCCGGCTCCCGTCCGGACGTGGCCGATGTGCGTTCCTCGGGTATCGGTGCCACCGCGCCCGGCGGGCACCCGTCGATGATGTACGCCCCGTTCCCGACGTTGACCGCCGCTGGCCAGGCCGAGCAGTTCGTCGCGGAACGGATCGGGGAGGGCTCGGACTATCTGAAGATCATCTCCGGCACCGGAGGCCTCTGGCCGTCGCTGGATTCCGAGACCATCAAGGCACTGGTCATTGCCGCGCACGCACGCGGCTTGGTCGTCGTCGCTCACGTGAGCTCGACGGCCGGTGTCGAGGAGGTCGTGTCCGCCGGTGTCGACGTGGTGGCCCACGTCCCGGCGGACGCCGCGTTGGACAAGGCCCTGGTCGAACGCATAGCCGAGGCCGGAATCGTGGTCGGTCCGACGCTGGCCACCGTCGAGAACACCCTCGGTGAACCAGGTGGCGCTGCAGTGGCAGGAGACCCGCGGCTCGCTGAAACGCTCGGGGACGCCTGGGCACGCCGGTTAACCTCAGGCGCCTCAGGATGGCGTGGCCGACAAATGCCGCCCTATTCGCGGGCCGAGGACAACGTGCGGCGACTGGCCGATGCGGGGGTCACTTTGCTGGCAGGCACCGACGCCCCGAACCCGGGAACCGTCTTCGGCGCAAGCCTGCACCGGGAGTTGGAACTCCTTGTCCGGTGCGGCATCAGCCCGGCGCAGGCCCTGGCCGCTGCCACAACCGAACCGGCACGAGTGTTCGGCCTCGCCGACCGAGGACGTGTCGCGCCCGGGCAGTGCGCGGACCTGGTCCTCGTGTCCGGCAACCCGTTGACGGACATCACCGCGACACGCGCGATCGACCGAATATGGCGCGCGGGCACAGCCTGCGATCGGCGCGCCTTCGTCGCGAGCCCTGCCGAAGCTGAGCAGCTTGACGCTTTCGACGCCCAGGTCGCCAAGGTCGTGGCAGCCGTGCGCGAACGCTGGTCCAACTTCGACCCGAGGAAAGCCCTTTGAACGTGGGTCCCGTAGCTCATGGACCGCCAGAGGTACATGGCCGAGTGCGACCGCGCCCTTCCTGCGTGGGAGAAATTCGCTGCGCACGTTTCGACTTCGCCGCCAACGCGGCATTCGCTATGCCTGATCGGCGATTCCGGCACCGACGGGCCCACCTCCTGTTGGCAGGGTGGTCAAGGTCTTGCTGCCGCGGTGAGGCCGGCGATCAACCAGTCGAGTGCCTTCTTGAAGTCCTGCTCTGGGGTTCCGGCCGCCAAAGCGGGCAGAACCCGGCTGAAGTGCGGCAGCTTCGCCGGATCCACCTGGCGGATGTACACGTCCATCTGGTCCTGCTCGGCGTGGGTGCTGTGCTCACGGGCGAAACCGGCGGTGGTCAGCAACAGTGATCCGAAGATGAGGCTGTTCAGCGCGCCGAGTGCACGACGTACTCCGTCGTCATCGAAGCCTGCTTCGTAGAGGGCGCCGACGATGTCGTCAAAAGGCTGCAGGGCCTGTAGCGACGTGGGGTTGGCCTGGTCAGTCACCAGTGCCAACGGCACGATTGGATGGCGGCTCAGTGCGCGATAGGTGCTCAACGCGGTGCTGCGGACTCGCTCGCTCCAATGCTGTTCTGGGTCGGGGCGGTCGATGGTGGCGTAGACCCGTTCGGCGATTCCGTTGAGGATGTCGGTCTTGTTCGCGACGTGGTTGTACAGCGCCATCGCCTCGACGCCGAGGGTTTTGGCCAGCTTGCGCATGGACAGCCCGTCCAGGCCTTCCTTGCCGGCCAGGTCCAGTGCCGCGGCCAGGACCTTCTCCCGGTTCAACGGCTCCCGTCGCGCCATCTCGGCACCCTTCGCTTGACAGATTTACACCGTAAGTATCACATGTACAGTGTAAATATACGCTGTACATGGGGTGGGACATGGCTGACGTCATCGTCGTCGGAGGCGGACCGACGGGTTTGCTGCTGGCTGGAGAACTACGACTGGCCGGAGTCGATCCGGTCGTACTGGAGGCTGCGGATGGGGCCATGCGTCGGACTCGCAGCCTGGGTTTGCGCGGCATCAATGGCAGGACGACTCAGTCGCTGCGCTTGCGCGGGCTTACGGAGGCGCTGGTGCGCGGGCTTACGGAGGCGCTGGCTCGTGCACAGGATGCGATGTTCGACCGGCTCGCTGCCGAGCAACGGGGTCCTGGCGAGGCCGATCAGGTTCATGGATTAGTGCAGCTGCTGCGGGAAAACCGCGCTCGCGGGCATTTCGGCGGGCTGCCGCTTGTCGACGACCGCGCCGATCCTTCCGGAACCGTCGACCACTTTCTGCTCAAACAACATGTGCTGGAACAGATCCTCGCCGACTGGGCGACCGAACTGGGAGTCCGGATCCGGCCCGGCTGCGAGGTCGTCGACGTCGTGCCGGACGGCTCCACTGTCCGGGCGGTCCTGGCTGACGGAGAAACTGTGCGGGCGCCTTACCTGGTGGGATGCGACGGTGGCCGAAGCATCGTGCGCAAGCGAGCCGGGATCGACTTCCCCGGAACGCCCGCGACGATGACCGGTCGGACGGCCGTGGCTGAACTGGCCGACCCGGACGCCGTCAAGTCGTCTTTGCACGGTCCGCGCGGGCTGCTGAACCTGTCGCTGGTGCCGGGGGAAATCGCCACCATCGAGTTCGACGGCGGGCCAGAAGAGCGCGACGCACCCGTGACGGCAGAGGAAATGCAGGACAGCATCCGCCGGGTCAGCGGTGTCGACGTGACAATCACCAGGATCCAGGCAGGAATCCGGTACAGCGACAACACGCGGCAAGCCGCCACCTACCGGCAGGGCAGGGTGCTGTTGGCTGGCGACGCGGCGCACGTTCATTCACCGATCGGCGGGCAAGGGCTGAACCTTGGACTGCAGGACGCGATGAACCTCGGCTGGAAGTTGGGCCTCGTCGCCCGCGGGCTGGCTCCAGAGTCGCTATTGGACAGTTACACCGCCGAGCGGCATCCGGTGGGGGAGCGGGTATTGCGCAACACCCGGGCTCAAGTCGCGCTGTTGCGTCCCGGCCCGCAAGTCGCGGCGTTACGCGAAGTGCTGGCCGAAACGCTGACAATCCCGGCGGCCAAGAACCACTTCACCGCGATGATGAACGGAACCGACATCGACTACGCGCCAAACGCCGATCATCCACTGACAGGCCGGTTCGTGCCGTCGCTGGAGCTGACAGGAGCCGACCCGCTGTCGGCGTTGCTCCGAGGCGGGCAGGGAATACTCCTGGATCTCGTTGACTCGCAAGAGATCCGTGATGCAGCCGAACCTCACGCGGACCGCGTGAGCGTGGTGAGCGCACGCTGTTCGTCACACGGAGATCTGGCCGCGCTACTGATCAGACCGGACGGATACGTTGCCTGGGCAGCTGCGGACGACGACGCCGCCGGGCTGACCGGAGCTCTCACCGGGTGGTTCGGAGCGGCCAAAAGGTGACCACCGAGAGGAAGTCGGGCCGCATGGTACAACGCCGAGGCACCCTGCGGCTGGTGCCACGGGTGCCTCGGACGTGACCTGTTCGTGTTGGAACAAGGTGACCGCGTTGTTCGTTGCCGAGTTTGGAAGGCGCGCGGGTGGCGGCGCTGTTTCCGAAAGGCGCGCGGGTGGCGGCGCTGTTTCCGAAAGGCGCGCGGGTGGCGGCGCTGTTTCCGAAAGGCGCGCGGTAAGGCACGCGGTCGATGTCATCTACCGGGACTGGGTGAAGGCCCAGGCGTCCTGCACGATCGTGGCGATGTCGGCCCGCTCCGGCTTCCAGCCCAGCTCGGTGCGGGCGCGCTCGCTGGAGGCCACGAGCACTGCGGGGTCGCCGGCGCGGCGGGGGGCGATCTTGGCGGGGATCTCGTGGCCGGTGGCTTCCCGGCAGGCTTCGATGACCTGCAGGACCGAGAAGCCGGTGCCGTTGCCGAGGTTGTAGATCGCGTGTTTGCCCGCGGTCGCGCTTTCGATCGCCAGCAGGTGCGCGTCCGCGAGGTCCGTGACGTGGATGTAGTCGCGGATGCAGGTGCCGTCCTCGGTTGGCCAGTCGTCGCCGAAGACCTGGATGTGCTCGCGCTGGCCGGTGACGACCTGCAGCACCAGCGGGATCAGGTGGGTCTCGGTCGCGTGCCGCTCGCCGTAGCGGCCCTGGGCGCCCGCGACGTTGAAGTACCGCAGGCTCACCGCGGCCAGGCCGTGGGCCGCCGCGTACGAGGTGATCATGTGGTCGACGGCCAGCTTGGTGGCGCCATACGTGTTCGTCGGGCGGGTTGGCGCGGTCTCCGGGATGGGGACCTCGTCCGGTTCGCCGTAGACCGCCGCCGTTGACGAGAAGACCAGGCGTGGGGTGCCGTGCTCGCGCATGGCGTCCAGCAGGCGCAGCGTCGTCACCACGTTGCCGTGCCAGTACTTGGCCGGGTCCTGCATGGACTCGCCGACCAGGGACTTGGCCGCGAAGTGCAGCACACCGTCGAAGCCCTCGCCCAGCACCGTGCTCGCCACGTCGGCGAAGTCGGCCTGGATCAGCCGGCATCCGTCCGGCACCGCGTCCGCGTGCCCGGTCGACAGGTCGTCCACCACGACGACCTCATGGCCTGCCTCGACGAGCCGCGCGGAGCAGTTGCTTCCGACGTACCCAGCACCGCCCGTGACGAGCAGCTTCACTGGTGAACCACCTTTCAACGATCTTGCCCGGCACCCGCTGAGGGCACCCCCGTGAACATCCGTGGCGCGGTGAACGACCGCTTGGCGAAGGCCTCGGTGACCGCGGCCTCGACCTCGGCACGGGCGTCGCCACGAACCAGCGCGATCGCCGACCCACCGAAGCCGCCGCCGATCATCCTGGCACCCAGCGCACCGGCCGCTTCAGCCGCCTCCGCCGCCACGTCCAGTTCATCGCACGACACGCGGTAGTCGTCGCGCAGGCTGGCGTGCGAGGCGCTGAGCAGCGGGCCGATCTGCGCGTAGTTGTCCGCCTTGAGCAGCGCCACGGTCTGCAGCACACGGTCGTTCTCGGTCACCACGTGCTTGACGAGCGGCCGCAATTCCGCGGGGAGCTTGGCCAGCGCCTCGTCGAGCTTCTCGAGGGAGACGTCACGCAGGGCCGGGATCCCGAGGATCTCGGCGGCCTGTTCGCAGCCGCGGCGGCGGGCGCCGTAGCCGGACTCGGTGTGCGAGTGGCTCGCACGAGTGTCGATGACGAGTACCTCAAGGCCGTGCCGCGACGCGTCGAGCGGGACCTGCTCGGCCTCCCCGGAACGCACGTCCAGGAACAGCACGTGTGCCTCGGTGCAGTTCAGCGACGCCGTCTGGTCAAGCAGACCCGTTGGGGCGCCGACGAAATCGTTCTCGGCCTGCTGGATCCACTTGGCGATGTCGCTAGTGGACTGTGTCGAACCCGCCAAACCCAGCAGCGCCAAGGCAGTCGCGCACTCAAGCGAATGCGACGAGGACAGGCCCGCGCCCGCGGGCACGTCACCGGCGACCACCAGATCGGCGCCGCCGCTGATGCCCTGCTGGCGCAGCACCCACGCCACGCCGGAGGGATACGCGGGCCAGCCGGAGATCGAGCCGGGCGCCAGCTCGGAAATCCGGACCGGGTCGGCTGTCTCGGCACGGCCGCGGTCATGCAGCGTGGACACCGTGATCGTGTCGTCGTCACGAGGGGACGCGGCGACGGCCGTGCGATGAGGGATGGCAAAGGGCAGCACGAAGCCGTCGTTGTAGTCGGTGTGCTCGCCGATGAGGTTCACGCGGCCAGGCGCCGACCACACACCGGCCGGAGACCGGCCGTGCAGTCGCTCGAACGCCTCGGCCGCCCGCGCGGCCTGGCTCACTCGGACCGCACCAATACCGCGTGCAGCACCGACGGCTCCAGCTGCACGGAGTTGCCCGCGCCGCTGACCTCGATCAGGTTGCCGTCACCCTTGGACGGGCCCACCTTGACGGTCTGGCCGGGCAGCAAGCCCACCGACCGCAGCTCGGACATCAGGTCCGGGTCCATCTGCACGTGCTCGGCGATCCGGCGGATCTCGACCTTGCCGCCGCCCCGGCGCGCCACCTCGTCGATCCGGACCAGTTCGGCCTCGGCAGGCGGGGCCGGCTCGCCCTCGCCCAGCTTGTCCAGGCCGGGGATCGGGTTGCCGTACGGCGAAGTGGTCGGGTTGCCGAGCAGTTTGACCAGCTTGCGCTCGACCGCCTCGCTCATCACGTGCTCCCAGCGGCATGCCTCGCTGTGCACGTGCTCCCATTCCAGGCCGATCACGTCGACCAGCAGGCGCTCGGCCAGGCGATGCTTGCGCATCACGGCGATCGCCAGGTCACGCCCGTGATCGGTCAGTTCGAGGTGACGATCGTCGGCGACCACGAGCAGTCCGTCGCGTTCCATCCGGCCGACCGTCTGGCTCACTGTCGGTCCGCTCTGCCCAAGCCGTTCCGCGATCCGCGCGCGGAGTGGCACCACACCTTCTTCTTCAAGTTCGTAGATGGTGCGCAGGTACATCTCTGTGGTGTCGATGAGCTCGTTCACGCCGCTACCCCTTCGTCGGCGTCTATGGTAGTCGCACCCCCCGACAGTTCCGGCGCCTGTCGTGTGGCTGTTACCGGCTGTCGCGGGCCAGGATGGAGGGGTGCGCGCACTTGTCTCCACTTCGGAACTGGCCGATTCGCTGAACGATTCCCGGCCGCCCGTCCTGCTGGACGTGCGGTGGGTGCTGGGCGGCCCGCCCGGGCGGGAGTCCTACGTGGCCGGACACCTGCCCGGCGCGGTGTTCCTCGACCTGGACACCGACCTCGCCGCGCACCCGGACACAGGCACCGGCAAAGGCGGACGGCATCCGTTGCCCAAGCCGGAAGACCTGCAGGATGTCCTGCGTGCCGCGGGGATCCGCGAGGATTCGACGGTGGTCGTGTACGACGGCGGCAACGGCTCTGTCGCGGCTCGCGCTTGGTGGTTGCTGCGGTGGGCAGGTCACTCGAATGTGGCTGTCCTCGACGGTGGTTACGCGGCGTGGGAACAGGAAGGCCGCTCCGTGACCACGGAAATCCCGCAGCTCGAACGCGGTGACATCGTTGTCCGGCCGGGAGCGATGCCCACCGTCGACGCCGATGGCGCGGCCGACCTCGCCAAGAACGGTGTGCTGCTCGATGCCCGTGCGCCGGAACGGTATCGGGGCGAGACCGAGCCGATCGACCCGCGAGCCGGGCACATTCCCGGTGCGGTGAACGCGCCATTCGCCGGCCACATAAACCAGGAAGGCCGGTGGCTGCCGGCGGCCGAACTGGCGGACCGGTTCCGCTCGCTGGGTGTGCACCAGGGAAGCGAGGTCGGCGCCTACTGCGGTTCGGGCGTCACCGCCTCGTCGGTGGTGCTGGCCCTCGAAGTGGCCGGGGTGACCGATCCGGAGCACCCGGCCGTGCTCTACCCGGGTTCGTGGTCGGAGTGGTCGTCGGATCCGGAGAGGCCCGCCGAAACGGGCTGACTTCAGCTACGGTCGGGAAGCTTGCCGAAGACGTTCCTGGCGAGCTTCTCGACTGTGGTGCAGATGGGTTCGGCCGGACCGGACAGCACCAGGCTGACCCACAGCACCCGGAATTTCACCGACTGGTCGTCGGTGAGTGCGATACGCAGGTCGCACGTGGTGTCGATGGTGGTGAGCCGGAACGCGCTGTTGCCTTCGAATGTCGTTGACTGCGTGTTCTGGGTGTCCAATGACTCGTGCAGCACGATCATGGCCACGCCCGCGGGAGTGCCGGACCGGTCGAGGGTGTAGCTGCAGAAGCCTTTGTCCTCGGGTTCGGCGGTGGCGGTCGTCCCGGTGAGGCGCCCAACGTCGGTGGGTGTCACGAACGTGGTGCACGCCGGAGCGGTGGTCAGTGTCTTGCGCTTGGCGATGGTCAGCGGCGCAGCCGACGTGGTGGTCATCGGCAGGCTGGGGCGCGTGGTTTGCGTGGGGTACGACGGTTCAGTGGTGGGATAAGGCGGTTGCTCGGTCGTTGTGATCACGGTGTCGCCCGGCGCGGCGGCGACCGGCGTTCCTGGCGTGGGCTGAGTGCAGGCGGCAGTCAGGGAGACGAGTGCTACACCGCACATGAACCGTCGGATCACGGGGATCAGACTAGTGTTGTCCCATGGGTACGCCAGCCGCTGTCGTATGGGACCCCGCACTTCTCGGTTACGACCTGGGTGGGGATCATCCGTTCAACCCCGTCAGGCTTGAGCTGACCATCGAGTTGGCCACACAGCTCGGTGTTCTGGACGGCGTCGAGTTGCTGCGTCCGGAACCCGCGCCGGACGGAGAGATCGAACGAGTCCATGATGCGGAATACATCGCCGCGGTCAAAGAAGCCCCGATGGTGGGATGGGACGTCGGCCATGGTCTGGGCACCCCGGACAACCCCGTGTTCTCGAACATGCACGAAGCCACCTCGCTCGTGGTCGGGGCATCGCTGTTGGCGGCGCAGAAGATCGCGTCCGGTACCACGAACCGTGCGGTCAACATCGCGGGCGGGCTGCACCATGCGATGCGCGACCGCGCAGCCGGATTCTGCGTCTACAACGACTGCGCCGTAGCCATTTCCTGGCTGCTGGACAACGGCGCCGAGCGAGTCGCTTACATCGATGTCGATGTGCACCACGGCGACGGGACGCAGGCGGCGTTCTACAACGACCCGCGCGTGCTGACGATCTCCTTGCACCAGAGCCCGATGACGCTCTTTCCCGGCACCGGACGGGTGACTGAGCTCGGCGGCCCCGACGCGCAAGGCACCTCGGTGAACATCCCGTTGCCGCCGTTCACCCGGGATCCGGCTTGGCAGCGCGCGTTCCACGCCGTGGTTCCCTCGCTGCTCAAGGAATTCCGCCCGGACGTCCTGGTCACTCAGTGCGGTGTGGACACTCACGAGGAGGACCCGCTCGCCGAGCTGTACCTCAGCGTGGACGGCCACCGCCAGACCTACCGGACACTGCGGACGCTGGCCGACGAGTACGCGGGCGGTAAGTGGCTGTCCATGGGCGGTGGCGGCTACCAGCTGCTGCGGGTGGTGCCCCGGTCGTGGACGCACCTGATCGCCACGGTTCTCGACCGCGACATCGAACCGTCGACGCCGCTTCCGCACGACTGGGTGAACAACGTCCAGCGCCGCGCGCCGAACGCGATTCTCCCGCGCACCATGACAGACGAGACGGACGTCAGCTTCGAGCCGTGGGACGGCACCGTCAGCGAACCGGTCGACTCGGTGATCCGGGACGTCCGGCACGCGATCTTCCCACTGCACGGATTGGATCCAGACGACCCCAGGGACTGAGCGACGTGACGGATTTCGATCCTTACGACTACCCACGCCGTTGGGAGGCGGACGTGGTGCTGTCCGACGGCGGCACCGTCCACCTGAGACCGATCACGCCGGACGACGCCGACCGGCTGGTCGCGTTCCACGGCCGGTTGTCCGAGCGGACCCGGTACTTCCGCTACTTCGGGGCGTACCCGCGGATCCCACCGCGGGATCTGGAACGGTTCGTCACGCTCGATCACCACGATCGGGTGGGTTTCGCGGCGATGCTGGGCGACGACATCATCGCCGTGGGCCGGTACGAACGCCTGCAGGGCAGCGATCAGGCTGAGGTCGCGTTCGTGGTGGAGGACGGCCATCAGGGCCGGGGTATCGGCTCGATCCTCTTGGAGCACTTGGCCGCGGCGGCGCAGGAAAGCGGCCTGAAGCGGTTCGTGGCCGAGGTGCTCGGCGAGAACGGCCAGATGGTCCGGATCTTCAAGGACGCCGGGTACCAGATCAGCCGTGCGCTGGAGGACGGCGTGATCCACCTGGAGTTCGCGATCGACCCGACCGAGGAGTCGGTGGCGGTCGCCCGATCCCGGGAGCAGGCCGCCGAGGCACGCAGTGTCCACAATGTCCTGCATCCCAAGTCGGTCGCGGTGATCGGGGCGTCGACCGATCCGACGAAGGTCGGCTACGCGGTGCTGACGAACCTGCTCACGGCGGACTTCGCCGGACCGGTGTTCCCGGTCAACGCCGAACACGCGTCGGTGCGGGGAGTCCGGGCGTACCGCCGGGTGCTGGACATCCCCGACCCGGTCGATCTCGCGGTCGTGGCAGTGCCTGCCACGAGCATCAACGAGGTGATGGACGACTGCCTGGCCAAGGGCGTCAAGGCGTTGGTCGTGGTGACGTCCGGGTTCAGTGAGATCGGCGACGAGGGCCGCAGCGCCGAGCGGAAACTCGCCGAAGAGGCCAGGGCGCACGGTATGCGCGTGGTCGGCCCGAACGCGCTCGGTGTGGTGAACATGGACCGCGCTGTGCGGCTGAACGCGAGCCTGGCGCCGAAGCTGCCTGGCTTGGGGCGTACGGGTTTCTTCTGCCAGTCGGGTGCGCTGGGCACGGCGATCCTGGCCGACGCGGCCGCGCGTGGACTGGGGCTGTCGACGTTCGTGTCGGCGGGCAACCGGGCGGACGTGTCCGGCAACGACTTGTTGCAGTACTGGATGACCGATCCGGCAACCGATGTGGTGTTGCTTTATCTGGAATCCTTCGGCAATCCAAGGAAGTTCGCCCGCCTGGCGCGCAGGTTGGGCCGCACCAAACCGATCGTCGCGGTCAAGTCGGGGCGCAATGCCGTCTCGCCCGCGCTGGCGGCCACCTCAGTCCAGGTCGACGAGCCGAGCGTGCAGGCGGTGTTCGAACAGGCCGGTGTGATCAGGGTCGAATCCTTGGCCCAGCTGTTCGATACCGCGCTTTTGCTTGCGCACCAACCATTGCCAGAAGGTAGCCGGGTCGCGGTGGTCGGCAACTCGACGGCGATCGGTGTGCTCGCCGCGGATACCGCGTTGGCGCAAGGCCTTGAGCTGGCTGGGGAACCGGTCGACGTCGGGCCGCAGGCCGGGCCGGAGCAGTTCGCCGCCGCGGTGAAGGACGCCTTGTCTCGTGATGACGTCGACGCGTTGATCGTGGTTTTCGTGCCGCCACTGGCGATTCCAGGGGCAGCTTACGCACGTGAACTCCGGGAAGTAGGACTGACACAAGGGCAGGGCAAGCCGATCGTCTCGACTTTCCTTGCCGCGGAGGGTGTTCCGGCGGAGCTGGCCGTGCCAGGACCGGACGGCTCGCCGGGCCGTGGGTCGATCCCGTCCTATCCCAGCCCGGAACGGGCCGTGCTGGCTCTGGCCAGAGTCACCAGGTACGCCCGCTGGCGGTCGGCGCCACGCGGCACGCTGGTCCGCCCGGACGGCATCAAACCGGACGCGGCCCGCGAGCTGGTGCAGGAGGTGATGGACGGCGGGGCCGAATGGCTGACGGACACGCAAGTCGTTCAGCTGCTGGGTTTCTACGGCATCGAAGTGGCGCCTTTCAAGATCGTCAGCAGCGCGGACGAAGCCGCGGACGCCGCCGGGAAACTGGGCTTCCCGGTCGCGGCGAAGGCATCGAACTCCTTGCTCAAGCACCGGTCCGACCTGGTCGGCGTGCGGCTGGACATCAGCAGCCCGGAGACGATGCGGGCGGCGTACACTGACCTCTGCCAGGTGTCCGGTGTGGACACCGTGTACGTGCAGCGGATGGTCGCCAAGGGGACGTCGTGCGTGATCGGCCTGCAGGACGACCCGTCGTTCGGCACGCTTGTCTCGTTCGGACTGTCCGGTGTGGTCAACGACCTGCTGGGGGATCGGGCATATCGGTCGATTCCGATGACCGACGTGGACGCGGCGGGCCTGGTCCGTGCGCCGAAAGCGGCGCCGCTGCTCGCGGGCTACGGCGGCAGCCCCATGGCAGACCTCGGTTCGCTGGAGGATCTGGTGCTACGGGTGGCGGCGCTTGCCGAGGACGTGCCGGAAGTGCGCAGGCTTGAGCTGGAACCCGTGGTGGCGTCGGAATCCGGAGCGAGTGTCGTCTACGCCCGAGTCGCGGTCGGACCACCGCCCTCGCGGCACGACACTGGCCCGCGCCGCTTGAGAACCATGAACTAGAACACCCTGGGGTGGACAGGTCCTACATGGAGGGTGTCTACTGAACGACGGCCTGAAGGAGGTGAGCCGAGTGTCCGCTGATGGAAGTAGTTGTCGATACCTCGCGGGCTCGGCTCGACGTTAGGCCGACCCGCGTTCAACCGTGGGGAGGTCGCGAAATGACCACACTGGAGATGGGCCTGCGGATCGCGGCCGGGGTTGGTCTCGGCGCGCTGATCGGATTCGAACGGCAGTACCGCGCCCGGATGGCCGGGATGCGGACCAACGCGTTGGTCTCGGTCGGGGCGACGTTGTTCGTCCTGTTGTCGGCGCACGGCTTCGGCGGCATGACGGACGCTGACCCGACCCGAGTGGCCGCGCAAATCGTGTCAGGGATCGGGTTTCTCGGTGCCGGCGTCATCCTGCGTGACGGGGCCAGCATCCGAGGACTCAACACGGCCGCCACTCTGTGGTGTTCCGCCGCGGTCGGCGCGTTGGCCGGAGCCGGACTCTACGTCGTCGCGGCCATGGGAGCGGTGACCGTGCTGGGCACGAACATCGTGTTGCGGTGGGCGGCAAGGAAAGTCGATCGGCAGAACGGCGATTGACCCCGCGACCACGTGAGTGCTCCGGGCCGGCAGGACGACCCGAAGCACTCACGCGGTGCAGGGCATTTACCGTGGTGGGTGGGGGCTCGCTCCCGCCGCCAGACTGAACGAGCCCCCGTCTGTGGAGGGATCAGCACGTGCTGGATCCCAATGGGGTGAAGCGCCCGCAGCGGGGTGCCCGGCGAGGATTCCAGCGCCGCCGGACACGAGCCCGCTGCTCATCGCACCCCCGGTGCGGTTAAGCCGGGACAGGGCCATGGCCGGCGGTACGAGGACCGTGGCCGTGAGCACGACCTGCACACTCGGCTCGGCGAAGCTGAGCGCAGTCGCGAGAACGCCCGCGACGACAAGCATCGCGAGGGTCACACGCTCGTCTGTGCGCATCTGGCTCCTCCTCGTCGAGGACCGTGGCGGCAGGGTGAATGAAAGTTAAGGCACAAAACAGGCCTGGGTCAAGAATGTGACTTGAGTTCATGGACGTGAACACGAGCTCCCAGGTTACTTTGAGCTCACGCACAGGGCGCTCGCGGTTACGCCCGGCATACCTGATGGCATGACTGGCACTCAAGCTTCAGCCAGGCCCCCAGGGGGTCCCGCGGTGACCGCGATGTCGAAAACCGTCACCGTCGACGTGGTCGTCCCGGTGTACAACGAGGAACGCGCGCTGCGTGGCTGCGTGGACGTGCTGCAGTCCTACCTCGCCGAACGGTTTCCGTTCGAGTGGACGATCACCATCGTCGACAACGCCAGCACCGACGGCACGCTGCCGATCGCCAACGAACTGGCGGAGGCCGACGATCACGTCCGGGTGCTGCACCTCGACGAGAAGGGCCGTGGCCGGGCGTTACGCACCGCATGGCAGTGGAGCGACGCCGATGTTGTCGCCTACATGGACGTTGACTTGTCCACGGGTCTCGATGCCTTGTTGCCCTTGGTCGCGCCCCTGGTCAACGGTCACTCCGACATCTCGATCGGCTCCCGCCTCGCGCCAGGTGCCAGAACGGTCCGCGGACCGAAACGCGAGCTGATCTCTCGCTGCTACAACGCACTCATCCGGCTCAGCCATGGCGCGAAGTTCACCGACGCGCAGTGTGGCTTCAAAGCCGCACGCACGGACGTGATCCGTCCTTTGCTGGACCATGTCCGCGACGACAATTGGTTCTTCGACACCGAGTTGCTGCTTCTTGCCGAGCACAACGGATTGCGGGTGCACGAGGTCCCGGTCGACTGGGTCGAGGACATCGACACCCGAGTCCGGATCGGATCGACCGCGCTGGAGGACGTCCGAGGCTTGATCCGGGTCGCCCGCGCCAAAGCGGGTGGGACAGCGCGCGTTCAGGACCTGCCTCAGCGTCCGGAGCCGAGCCCGGCACATCCGGACGCGGTCGTGTCCAGAAGGGACACCGGACTGGTCTGGCAGCTGCTGTCGTTCGGTGCCATCGGTGCGGTGTCGACCGCGGTGACACTGGTGCTGTACGCGATGTTCAGGTCAGTGATGAATCCGTTGGCCGCCAACCTGGTGGCGCTGATCGTGACGACGATGTTCAACACTGAGGCCAACCGCCGGTTCACATTCCTCGGCGCCCGCGGCTCGTCCAGCCGGGTGCATTTCCAGGGTCTGATCATCTTCGGGCTGTACTACGCGTTCACGTCCGCCGCGTTGCTCGTGCTGCATTCCACTGTGGCCGAACCGAGCCGGATGCTTGA
This sequence comes from Rhodococcus rhodnii, assembly GCA_000720375.1. Lineage (GTDB taxonomy): Bacteria > Actinomycetota > Actinomycetes > Mycobacteriales > Pseudonocardiaceae > Kibdelosporangium. Next base: position 50,924 of record JOAA01000014.1, read on the forward strand.
GCTGACCGTGCTGCTGGTCGCTTCGCTGCTGGGCACGGTCGGCCGGTTCGTGTTGTTGCGTGGCTGGGTTTTCAAACAGGGAAAGGGAAAAGTATGACCGCCGCCGCTGTTGATCATGCGGACGATACGGAAGTGATAGTCGCGGAACGGCGGCGAACAGGCTGGCACCGGTACGCCCTCGCGGCGATCCTCGTGCTCGGCACTGTCCTCTACGCCGCGGTGCTGTGGAGTGGCAACTGGGGCAACACGTACTACACGGCCGCGGTCAAGTCGATGTCGTTGAACTTCACCAACTTCATCTTCGGCTCGTTCGACCCGGCCGGTGTGGTCACAGTGGACAAACCGCCGCTGGCGTTGTGGCCGCAGGTGATCTCGGTGTGGATCTTCGGGTACCACGACTGGTCGATTCTGCTGCCGCAGGTGATCGAGGGCGTCGCCGCGATCTTCCTGCTGCACCGGACCGTTCGGCTGTGGGCGGGGGAGAACGCCGCCCTGATCGCCGCGTTGATCTTCGCGTTGACGCCGATCACCGTGGTCACCAACCGCACCAACAACACCGACGCGATGCTCGTGCTGATGCTTGTCGCCGCGGCGTACGCGTTCACCCGTGCGATGAAAGCGGTCGAGCCAAAGACCCGGACAAAGTGGTTGTGGTTCGCGGCTTTCCTGATCGGCTGTGGATTCCTGGCGAAGATGCTGGCCGCGTGGATCGTGGTGCCCGCGTTCATCGCCGCCTATCTCGCGGGCAGCAAAGCCAAATGGACCCGGCAAGTCTTCGACGTCATTGGCGCGGCTGTGGTTCTGCTGGCCAGTTCACTGTGGTGGGTGGCCGTTGTGGACCTGTGGCCGGGGCAGAAGCCTTATATCGGTGGCAGTACTGACGGCACCGCGCTGGATCTGGTGCTCGGCTACAACGGACTCGGTCGCGTGTTCGGCGGTGAAGGTCCCGGCGGCCGAGGCGGTGGCGGAGAGGTCGTCTTCGGCGGTGGCGGTCCTGGTGGTGCCGGCGGCGCGAATCTCGCGTTCGGTGGCGAATCCGGTCCCGGCAGGATGTTCGGTGAGGCCGTCGGCGGTCAGATCAGCTGGCTGCTGCCGTTGGCCTTGATCGCCCTCGTTGTCGCCGCGGTGCTTGGGTTCCGTCGGTTCCGCAGGTTCGCTCCCGCGGACACGGCCCGGCGCGCGGGTTGGGTGCTGTGGGGTGGTTGGCTGATCGTCAACGCGCTGGTGTTCAGCTTGCAGGAAGGCATCTTCCACCCGTACTACACGACCGTGATGGCTCCGGCGATCGGTGCCTTGGTCGGAGCGGGCACGGTGTGGGCGGTCAAGATGTACCGCGATCCCCAGGGACTGAGCTGGCTCGTGCTGCCTGCCAGTGTCGCGGTCGCGGCGGCATGGGCATGGGTGCTGATCTCACGGGACACCGCGTGGAACGGCTGGCTCCGGTGGGCGGTTCTCGGTGTCGCGGTGGTGGCGATCCTGTTTCTGGTGCTGCGTAAGGCAAAGCGAGCGGCCATTGTGCTCGGTCTGGTGGCCGTGCTGCTCGCTCCGGGTGTGTGGTCGGGAGTCGGAGCGTTCGCGTCCACCGGCAACGCCGGGATTCCCACGGCGGGACCGGCAGCGAACAACGCTGGTGGCTTCATGGTGCGACTGCCGCCTGGTGTGACGACTCCGCCGCCCGGGATGATGCCGCCGCAAGTCGCCGGCGGCCCAGGTGGTCCAGGTGGTCCTGGTGGACGGCCGACCGGCACGCTCACCGCGGACCAGCAGAAGATCGTGGACTACGCCAAGGCGAACTCGGGTGGTGCCGAGTACCTGATGGCCGTCGAGGGCGGCGCGCAGGCCGCGTCGGCGTACATCATGGCCACCGACGAGAACATCGTCAGCATGGGCGGCTTCAGCGGCCGCGACCCGGCCCCGACCGCCGAGCAGTTGGCCGCGTGGGTCAAGGAGGGCAAGCTCAAGTTCGTCCTCGTCGGCAACGGCCGAGGCGGCGGTGGCCGTGCGGGTGCCGGTGGCGGAACTGGCGGCAACGGGATGCTCGGCCAGCCGTCGGCAACGTCCACATGGGTGCAGGAGAACTGCGAGTCCGTGCTGACCGTGGGCAGCCAGCAGCTCTACGAATGTACGAACGGATGAATCACAGATAGTTCCCAGGTTGTTCCCAGGTTCGTCGTTGACGCTGGTCAGGTGGACTCCCAGCAGGCGACCGTGCTCGTGGTCGACGACGAACCGAACATCCTGGAGCTGCTGTCGGCCGCGCTTCGGCTCAGCGGGTTCGTCGTGCACGCGGCGGACTGCGGAGCCGAAGCGCTGGCCGCGGCCCGGCGGGTACGGCCGGACATCGTGGTGCTCGACGTGATGCTGCCCGACACCGACGGCTTCACCCTCGCCCGCAGCCTGCGCACGGTGCAGGACCGTCTTCCGGTCCTCTTCCTCACCGCACGCGACGCGCTGGAGGACCGGATCGCGGGCCTGACCGCGGGCGGCGACGACTACGTGACCAAACCCTTCAGCCTGGAGGAAGTGGTCCTGCGCCTGCGGGCGATCCTGCGTCGTACCAACGGAGGCACCGAGATGCCACGCGACGACGGCACATTCCGTTACGCCGACCTGATCCTGGACGAGGACGCCCACGAGGTCTACCGCGCGGGCAAGCTCGTGCAGCTCTCGCCGACGGAGTTCAACCTGCTGCGGTACCTGATGGTCAACGCGGAACGCGTGGTGAGCAAACCCCAGATCCTCGACCGGGTCTGGAACTACGACTTCGGCGGCGACGGAAGGATCGTCGAGTCCTACATCAGCTACCTGCGCCGCAAGATCGACTCGGTGCAGCCTGCCCTGATCCACACCATCCGCGGCGTCGGCTACTCGTTGAGACTGCCCAGGGACGAGCGCTGATGGCGTGGGGACGGCCGTGGACGCTGCGGATGCGACTGGTCGTGGCGATGCTGTTGCTGACAACGGTCGCACTCGGTGTGATCGGTGTGTCCAGTGTGGTGCTGATCCGGGAGTCGATGATCGCCAGAATGGACGATCAGCTCAGGGAGCTGGCCAAGCGGCGGCCACCGAGGATCATGCCGCAGCCCCCGCCCGACGAAGCGCCGCCCCGGCGCAACTCCGAAGGTCTGCCGACCGAGTTCACCGTGCTGGTGTTCAGCCCCAACGGGCTGGTCGAGGCCGGCAACCCGAAGATCGGACCGGAACTGCCGGTCAGCAATCCCGGCTCGCTCCCGTCGATCCTCGACCGTCCGTTCATCGCCGATGACAAACAGGGCGGCTCGCCGTGGCGCGTCCTGATCACGCACCGGCAGACCCCGGACGGTGAGGCGACGATCATGGTCGCGCAGTCGCTGGAGACCACCGAGGCGACGGTGACCAGACTGATCTGGATCGAGGTCGGTGTCGGGGTCGCACTGCTGGTCGCCATCGGCGGAGTGGGATTCCTGTTGGTACGCCTGGGCTTGCGGCCCCTGACCAAGATCGAGGGAACTGCCGGGCACATCGCGGGCGGCGACCTCGACCGCAGGCTGGAATCCGACTCGCGGACCGAGGTCGGCAGGCTCGGCGGCGCACTGAACACCATGGTCGGCAGGCTCTCTTCGGCGCTGCGCCAACGTGAACAGTCCGAAACGCGGCTCCGCCGGTTCGTCGCGGACGCCTCCCACGAGCTGCGCACCCCGCTGACCTCGATCCGTGGCTTCGCGGAACTGCATCGGCGCGGGGGAGCGCCCGAACGGGCCGATGTGGACAGACTGATGAGCCGCATCGAAGGCGAAGCGATCCGGATGGGCCTGCTCGTCGAAGACCTGCTGATGCTGGCCCGGCTGGACCAGGAACGCGCGCTGGACCTGACCGAGCTGGACATCCGGACGCTGGTGGAAGACGCCGTGCACGATGCGCGGGCCCGTGATCCCGAGCGCGAATTGATCGTCGAATGCGCGCGCAAGCCCATCCGGGTGACAGCGGACGAACACCGGATGCGTCAGGTCATCACGAACCTGATCAGCAACGCGATGACCCACACGCCCCAGGGCACCACGATCCGGGTCCGCGTCGGCCTGCCGGCGAACCGTAAAACGCCACCCGTTGCCATCGCCGGGACGTTGGAGCACTACGGCCGCGTGGTGCTCGAGGTGATCGACGAAGGGCCTGGGATTCCCCCTGAGGCCGCGCCGAACATCTTCGACCGGTTCTACCGCGTGGACGAGGCCCGGTCCCGCACCCGCGGCGGAACCGGGCTGGGCCTGGCGATCACCGCGGCCATCCTGGAGGCCCACGGCGGCCGGGTCGAACTGCGCACCGCGCCAGGCGAAGGCGCCAGGTTCACGGTATTGCTGCCGCTGCCCTGATCAGGCCTCGTGAGTGTTTTCGCCGGTTAGAACCGGCGAAAACACTCACGACCCGAAGCGGGCGGCTGCGATGGGGCGTTGGGCGACGGTGTAGGTCCCGGTGGAGGACGTGTTGACACTCCAGCGGTAACGAGTGAAGGCCCCAGTGCTGTTGGAAACGTAGAACATCATGTGCCCGAACCCGACGCCCTCACGGTCGTTCACGCCGTCGATGAGCCGGATGTCCGGGTAGGCGTGATAGTTCCCCACGCCAAGGACCCCATGCGGATCCGACGTGCAGTCGATGACTTCGACCGCGTACTGGGTCTCCCCGGGGAAGTTCAGCGAGGAACTGGGCGCGACGTACGTTCCCTTGACCCGCCGGACCATGACGATGTGCCCGGTCTGCGTGGGCTGGCCGTTGTTGTAGTCGATCGCGATGAAGTCCCCGGCCCGCAGATCGACCAGCCGGGAAACGGCCTGCCAGCCCTGGGCTCCGGCGGCGAAGCCCTGCCGGTACTGCCGGGCATTGGGACTGCGGGACCCGAACTGGGCCTCGAAGTACTCGGGAGTGGCCGACGGGTACGTCCGGCGCAGTAGGCCGGTCAGGAACGACGCGCACTGCGACTGGTTGAACCACGTCGAAGGCTGCCCAGGCGTGCCCCACGTGAGTACGTTCGGTGTCCCGTCGTCCTTGTAGTTGTTGTTCTCCCGCGGACAGGCGGGCAGGTTCAGGTATTGCGCGAACGTCTCCGCCTCGATCACGTGCAGGACCGTGGGGAGGTAAGGATCGGCGGGCAACTCGGCCGCCGAGGCCGGAACACTGCTTGACGCGGCGAAGATCGCACCCGCGCCGAGCAGCGTCCGTCTAGGTAAGGACGTCATAGTCCCAAGTTAGTGCTTTGCGAGCACTCCGTCGCGGCGTCGGGTGATGCCGAGCGGGTTGGCGTCCTGCAGCTCTGGCGGGAGCAGCTCGTCCGGCCACGTCTGGTACGTCACCGGAGAGAGCCACCGGTAGATGCCGGGCACGCCGATCGACGTGTGGATCGCGTTCGTCGTCGCGGGCCACGGGCCGCCGTGCTGCATCGCCCACGCCAGGGCGATGCCAGTCGGCCAGCCGTTGTAGATCAGCCGTCCCGCGATCTTGTGCAGCTCGGCAGCCACCGCTGCGGCTTCCTTGTGTTCCGACGGCGACGCGTGGACCGTGCCGGTCAGCGTGCCGGGCAACGTGGACAGCACCGGCAGGACGTCGGCGACGTCCGAGTACGTGACCACGATTCCCGCTGGGCCGAAGTTCTCCTCGGTCAGCGTCTCCTGGTTGGCCACGAACGTCTCCAGCGGCACGGAGAACAGCGCGGGCTTGCCCGCCCACGCCTCGTCCGGCGCGGTGCCGGTGGCCACCAGCGAGACCAAGTCATTGTTGGACAACGCTTCCACGTGCGAGCGGTACGAGTCGCACATCCGCTCGTTGAGCATCGCGCCACCGTTCGACTCGGCGACGGCCTTGCCCAACGAGTCCACAATAGACGAAGGCGCGAACACCAGTCCCGGGTTGGTGCAGAACTGGCCGACGCCCATGGTCACCGACTGCGCGAAGCCCGCCGCGATCTCCTCGGCGCGCTCCGCCGCCGCACCGGGCAGGATCACCGTCGGGTTCACGCTGCCCAGCTCACCGTAGAACGGGATCGGGTCCGGCCGGGAGTTCGCCAGGTCGTACAGCGCGCGCCCGCCGCCGATCGAGCCGGTGAAGCCCGCGGCCTTGACCAGCGGGTGCTGCACCAGGCGGACACCGGACTGGGTGCCGTAGATGACCGAGAACAGACCCTCCGGCGCGCCACCCTCAGCCAGCGCTTCCGAGACGACGCGAGCGGTCTCACGGGTCGTGTTCGGGTGCGCCGAGTGGCCCTTCACCACGACCGCGCATCCTGCGGCCAGCGCCGATGCCGTGTCCGAACCCACTGTGGACAGGGCGAACGGGAAGTTGCTCGCCGAGTACACCGCGATCATGCCGATCGGGCGCAGCACGCGCCGCACGTCCGGGCGCGGCGGGATGATGTCCATGTCCGGCGAGTCGATCATCGCTTCGACGTAGCTGCCCTCGCGCAGCACGTCCGCGAACATCCGCAGCTGGTTGGTCGTGCGCTTCAGCTCGGTGGTCAACCGGGGCACGCCCAGCGCGGTCTCCGAGTCGCAGACGCTGATCAGCGTCTCGGAGTTCTCGTCAAGCCGGTCGGCCACCAGGTCGAGCACCCTGGCGCGGTCCTCGGCACCGCGGCCCGACCACACCTCGAATGCCGAGTGCGCGACCTCGCAGAGCCGGTCCACCTCGGTGTCCGAAGTGGCCTCGAGCGGGTCGCCGAACGGCTCACCCGTCCTCGGGTTGTAGCCCTGCACACTCACCGTCCTGCCTCCTTCACAGCTGTGTTGAAGTCCGGGCCGCACCATGCGCCGCCCAGGTAGCGCGCGGCGTACGAGTCCGGGTCGAGCTCGCCGTGCTGTGCGATCACTTCCTCGGCGTACACCTCGGAGTCGTCCTGCGACTCGTAGCCCAGCTTGCGGCCCTCGTCGAGGGAGAACCACCGGCGGGTGTTGTCCGAAACGCCCCAGATGACCCGGAATCCGGGCTCGGGCGTGGCCAGGCACGCCTCGAACAGCCGCGCGGCGTCGGCGGGGGACAGCCACGTCGACAGCATCCGGACGTCCTTGGGTTTCTCGAAGCACGATCCGATCCGGACGCAGATCACGTCCATGCCGTAGCGGTCGACGTACATGCTGCCCAACGCCTCGACCGCGACCTTGCTGACGCCGTAGTTGGTGTCCGGGCGGGGAAATTCGTAGTCGCCCGCTTCGCCGTCGGCCTTCTTCACGTAGCCGACGGCGTGGTTGGAGCTGGCCAGCACAACGCGCTTGACGTCCTGCCTGCGCGCGGCCTCCAGCACCACGTAGGTGCCGTTGATGTTGACGTCGAGGATCTTGGACCAGACCTGCTCGAGGCTGTGCCCGCCGAGGTGGATCACCGCGTCCACGCCCGCGCAGGCCTGCTCCATCGCGTCCATGTCGGTGATGGACGCCTGGATGATCTCGACTTGCTCGCCGTCGGCCGCGGCGGGCAGCTCCGCGATGTCCAGCAGCCGCAGTATCCGATCGTCGCCGGCAAGCCGAGGGCGCATCAACGTCCCGACTCCGCCTGCCGCACCGGTGATCAGGATGCGTTGGGTCACGTTCTTCTTTCCCTTTCGGTTCAGCGGCGCCTAGGAATCCAGCACGGGGGTCAGCGACCGAACTGGCGAAGCAGTTCGGTGATCGTCTTCGCGCCTTCGAGCAGCGCGGTGACCACCTGGTTCTCGTGGTCGGTGTCCAGCCTGCCCAGCGGCACCGAGCAGCTGATCGCGTCGATCACCGGGTTGCGGTACGGCAGCGCGACGGCGAAACAGCCGAGCCCCGGCGTGTTCTCCTCGCGTTCGTGCGCGTACCCGGCCACCCGGAACTTGGCCAGCTGCTCGTGCAGTGCGGCCTTGTCCACGACGGTGTTCGCCGTCAACGGGCTCAGTTTCTCTGGCAAAATGGAGTCGACTTCCGCCGCCGGACGTTCGGCCAACAGTGCCTTGCCGAGGGAGGTGGAGTGCGCGGGCAGCCGCCGGCCCACCCGGGACACCACGCGCAGGTGGTGCTCCGACTCGCGGCTGGCCAGGTAGACGACGTCGGCACCGTCCAGCCGAGCCAGGTGGACCGTTTCGTTGACCTCGCGGCGCACGTGTTCCATCACCCGGATGGCCACCTGCACGACCGGATCGTGGTCCAAATAGGACGTACCGACGAGCAGGGCGCGCACGCCGATGCCGTACGTCCCGCTGGCGGGCTCCACTTCCACCCAGCCGCGCGCGACCAACGTCTGCAACAGCATGTACAGGCTGGACTTCGGATAGCTCAGCTCATGGTGCAGTTCGGTCAGCGTCAGCCTGCGCTCCGAGGACGCAAGCGCCTCAAGCAGTTCGACGGTCCGGTCGGCCGACTTCACGGCGGCGGGCCGGGTGGGCTGGCTTGCCGTTTCTCGGGCTGGTTCGACCGCCACTTGGGTCCTCCTTTGGCAACAACCCCGTCACGCGTCCTTGACAGTAGTCGTGCTCGATTCTTACAGTCCCGGTCGCGGGTTCACAAGTACGACCGAACTTCGCATATGTGAAAACTAGCGCCCCTCAGCAGGTCGGAGTGGTCCAATGCCGGACACCGCAGTCTCGCGCTCGTCTCTCAGATCGTCTGTCATGTCTCGCGGTCTCAAGGTGACCGCCGCCGCCACAGCGTTCGCTGCGGTGTTGACCGGGTGTGGCACATCAACGTCTCCTTCCGCCCCGCAAGGCGATCCGAACGCACCGCTTGAGGTCTGGACTCGCAGTCAGGAATCGGCTGCAAAGGTTTACACGAGGATATTCGACGAGTTCACCAAGAAGACCGGCCAGAAGGTGGAGTACAAGGCCGTCTTCAACGATTTCGACAAGCAGATCCAGCAGCGGGCCGCCAACAAGGACCTGCCGGACCTGGTCATCACCGACACCGGCTCGCTTGGTGTGTTCACCCAGCAGGGCCTGGTCGGCGAGGTCGACCGCACCTCGATCGCCGGCTCCGCCGACGTCAGCGAGCGAGCCTGGGGCAACGCCAAGACCTCGGACGGCAAGTTCCACGCGGTGCCGTGGTCCACGCAGGCGAACGTGACGCTGGTGCGCAAGGACTGGCGGGAGAAGCTGGGCAAGCCCGTGCCGACCACGCACGAAGAGCTGCTTGACCTGGCCAAGGCCTTCACCACGCAGGACCCGGACGGCAACGGCCAGGCCGACACCTACGGCATCCTCGCCCCGGCGACCACCGACCGCGGCTACACGCTGTGGTGGGCGTCGAACTTCCTCTGGCAGGGCGGCGGCGACGTGCTGAAGGACAACGGCGGCGGCAAGTTCGCGGTGGCCATCGACTCGCCGGAGAGCCAGAAGTCGGTCGAGTGGATCCGCGGCCTGTTCTGCGACAGCAAGGTGATGAACCCGAACGCGTTGACACTGACCACCAACGACGCGCACCCGCTGTTCGAGACCGGCAAGGTCGGCATCTACACCACCGGCCCGTACATGTTCAGCCGGTTCGACAAGAACCTCGGCAAGGACAAGTACGAGGTCATCGCCGCGCCCAAGGGCCCGGCGGGCGACACGGTGCTCGGTGAGGGCGAGGACATGTACATCATGGCCGGCTCGCCCAACCAGGCCGGGCAGAAGAAACTCGTGGAGTTCATGCTCACGCCGGAAGCACAGCAGATGGGCATGAAGGTGCAGTCCGGCGAGACCCCGGTGGTCCGCTTGCCGGTGAACAAGAACGTCGACGTCAAGACCGTGCTCAACGACCCGCGCTGGGACACCACCAAGCAGGTCTACGAGTCGGCCGGCCGTCCGTTCCCCGCGGTGCCGAACTTCCAGCCGTTCCGGCAGAAGACCTCGGAGTCGCTGAACAAGATCTTCACCTGCACCACCGACACCAAAGCCGAGCTGGCCAAGCTCGCCGGTGAGCTCAACAAGGAACTGTCGACGCAAGGCATCAAACAGTGACGGTTGCGCACGAAGCGACCGCTGCCCCGGGCGAGACCAAGCCCGCCCGGGGCAGCGGTGTCACCGCGCGTCCGCCCAAGCGGAACAGGTCATGGCGGTCGTTGATCCCGTGGCTGTTCCTGGCGCCCGCGCTGCTGTTGTTCCTCTACTTCAAGTTCATCCCGATGGCCGAGGGCATCCGGCTGAGCCTGTACAAGGTCCAGCCGTTCCTCGGCGACATCTTCATCGGGATGGACAACTACACGGCCGTCCTGGACGACACCGCGTTCCAGGAAGCCGCGTCGCACACGGTGATCCTGGCGTTCGGCCAGACGTTCGGCTCGATGATCGTCGGCTTCTTCCTCGCGCTGTTGCTGGAGGGACAGGCGAAGTCGCTGTGGTTCGTGCGCTCCGCGGTGTTCCTGCCCGTGGTGGCCGCGACCGCGGTCGTCGGTGAGATCTGGCGGGTGCTGTACTTCCCTGACCCCAACGGTTTCCTCAACGAGGTGCTCTCCTGGGTCGGTGCCGGTCCCTCGACCTTCCTCGACCACCCGGACACCGCGCTGACGTCGGTGATGATGGTCGGGATCTGGAAGCACGCGCCGTACGACATGGTCTTGATCCTCGCCGGTCTGGCCGGGATCGACCGGGAGCAGTACGAGGCCGCGGCGATCGACGGCACCAACGTCTTCCAGCGCCTGTGGTACGTCACGCTGCCCGCGTTGCGGCCGGTGATCACGATTCTGCTGACGCTGGCGGCCATCCGCGGTCTGCGGGTGTTCACCGAGGTGTACGTCTTGACCGGCGGTGGTCCCGCGGGGGCCACATCGGTGTGGATGACAACGGTGTTCTCACGAGGTTTTGAGAAGAACGACATAGGTGTGGCGTCGGCTGCGTCCGTCATGCTGTTCCTGGTGACGTTCCTGCTCACGGTGATCGTGCAGGTGTGGCGGCGAGCGAGGGAGAACCGATGAGTGCTCCGGTGGAAACCCGGCGCAGGCCAGGCGTCTCCTCACGGCTCGACACGGCGCTCGGCTGGTCGACCGCCCGCAACGCGTACGCCAGCCGAGCGATCCGGATCGTGCTCTGCACGCTCGCCGTGCTGATCTTCACCGGGCCGTTGATCACGGTGTTCTCCGGCGCGTTCGACGTCAACCGGGATCCGACCCAGCTGTCGGTGCTGCCGAACAACCCGACTTTGCAGAACTACGAGGAAGCCGGCGCCAAGAACATCTGGGGCTACTTCGCCAACTCGTTGTTCATCGCGGGCGGCGCGTTGCTGCTGCAGCTGCTGGTCAGTGTGTTCGCCGCGTATGCCATGGCGCGCAAGAAGTTCCGTGGCCAGGCGATCATCCTGCTGCTGATCCTGACGACGATGATGCTGCCCGAGGAGGTCATCGCGATCCCGCTGTCGCTGGTGATCGGTGACCTGCCGGTGTTCGAGCTGAACCTCAGGGGGACCCTGCTCGGGGTGATCCTTCCCCTGGGGGCCTGGGGGTTCTCCATCTTCGTGATGACGGAGTTCATGAAGGAGATCCCGGTCGAGCTGGAGGAGGCGGCCAGGGTGGACGGCGCCGGTGAGCTACGCGTCTTCGCGCAGATCATCCTGCCGCTGTGCCGACCGGCGCTCGCCGTGATCGCGGTGTTCGGTTTCAACATGATCTGGGACCAGTACCTGCTGCCCCGGATCGTGGCCAATGACCCCGCCGACTACACGCTGACCGTCGCACTGGCGGACCTGCGGTCGGATATCGAGGTGGGGCCGGGCATCGTGCTGGCAGGCGCGCTGCTTGCGTTGGTACCCAGCCTGATTGTGTACCTGTCGCTGCAGAAGTCGTTCCTGCGTGGGATAACCACAGGTGCGGTCAAGGGTTGATCGCCGGTCGAGATTGAGGTCAGTATGCAACTGGATGGAGTGCTGTTCTTCCCGGTGACCCCCTTCGATGCCGCTGGGGAAGTCGCCGTGGACGTGCTGGCCGAGCACGTCAAGCACGGTGTCGCCGCCGGTCCCGGCGGCGTCTTCGTGGCGTGTGGGACGGGCGAGTTCAACGCGTTGGACGTCGACGAGTTCGAGCAGGTCGTCAAGGTCGCGGTGGAGGCGACCGCGGGCCGCGTGCCTGTGTTCGCGGGCGCGGGTGGACCGCTGCCGATCGCGAAAAGGTTTGCGGCGGCAGCGAAGTCCGCGGGCGCGGACGGGCTGTTGTTGCTGCCGCCCTATTTGGTTTCCTCGCCGCAGGCCGGTCTTGTCCGGTTCGTCGAGGAGGTGAGCCAGGCAAGCAACCTCCCTACGATCGTCTACCAACGTAACAATGCTGTGTTCACCCCGGAGTCGGCCGTACAGGTTGCTTGCCTGCCCAATGTCATCGGGCTGAAGGACGGGCTCGGTGACATCGACCAGATGCAGCGCATCGTGCTGGCTGTCCGGTCGCAAGTGGACAAACCGTTCCAGTTCTTCAACGGGCTGCCCACCGCCGAGCTGACCGTGCCCGCGTACCGCGGCATCGGCGTGGATCTGTACTCCTCGGCGGTGTTCTGTTTCGCGCCGGACATCTCGTTGGCCTTCTACAACGCCGTGACCTCGGGCGACACCGCCAAGACCAACCGGCTGCTGACGGACTTCTACTGGCCGCTGGTCGAACTGCGTGACAAGGTGCCCGGCTACGCGGTATCCCTGGTGAAGGCAGCGGTCACCAAGACCGGGCTGGACGTCGGCGGCGTCCGCCCGCCGCTGGTCGACCCGACGCCCGAGCACCTCGAGGAACTGGACCGGATCATCGCCGCCGGACGGGCCGCTTTGGAGGACTGAGTTCGTGAACATCACTGAGATTGTCCTTACCCCAGTAGCGTTTCGTGATCCGCCACTGCTGAACTCGGCCGGTGTGCACGAGCCGTGGGCGCTGCGCACGATCGTCGAGGTGCACACCGACGAAGGCATTTCCGGCCTCGGCGAGACCTACGGCGACATCGCGCACATCGAGCGCCTGCAACAGGTCGTACCGTCGCTGATCGGGCTGGACGCGTTCGCGCTCGGCCCGATGCACCAGCGCATCGCTGCCGCGCTGGACGGTGTGACCGGCTTCGATACGCACGGGCTGACCGGCAAGTTCTCCGCGCCGGGCACGATCGACCGGGTGTACTCGCCGTTCGAGGTCGCTTGCCTTGACATCCAAGGAAAGTCGATCGGCCGGCCCGTTGTCGATCTACTGGGCGGACCTGTCCGCACGGAGGTTCCGTACAGCGCCTACCTGTTCTACAAGTGGGCCGGGCACCCCACATCGAAGCTCGGGGACGAGCAACCGGACCAGTGGGGTGCGGCCCTCGACCCGGCCGGTGTGGTCGCGCAAGCCAAGCAGCTGATCGACGAGTACGGGTTCAAGTCGATCAAGCTCAAGGGCGGGGTTTTCCCGCCGGAGCAGGAGATCGAGGCGATCAAGGCGCTGCGCGAGGCGTTCCCGTCCACACCGCTGCGCCTGGACCCGAACGCCGCGTGGACGCCCGAGACCGGGATCAAGGTCGCTCAGGAACTGGACGGGCTCGTCGAGTACCTGGAGGACCCGTCGCCGGAAATCGAAGGCATGGCCGAAGTCGCCAAGGTCGCGCCAATGCCGTTGGCCACCAACATGTGCGTGGTCTCGTTCGAGCACCTCGCGCCTTCGGTGGCGCAGAACGCCGTGCAGGTCATCCTGTCGGATCACCATTACTGGGGTGGCCTGACCCGGTCGGCCAAGCTCGCGGCGATCTGCGAGACGTTCGGCATCGGCCTGTCGATGCACTCCAACTCGCACTTGGGGATCAGCCTCGCGGCGATGACGCACCTGGCCGCGGCGACGCCGAACCTGACCTACGCGTGCGACACGCACTATCCGTGGAACGCGGCCGACGACGTGGTCAAACCGGGCGTGCTGTCCTTCAAGGACGGTTCGCTGACCGTGCCTTCCGGTCCGGGCCTCGGCATCGAGCTGGACCGGGATGTGTTGGCGCGGCTGGCTGAGAACTACCGGACGTGCGGGATCCTCAAGCGCGACGACACGACCTACATGCAGAAGTTCAATGCCGAGTACGAGAAGAGGCGTCCCCGTTGGTGAAAAGTGTCGCTCACGTCTATCCATGGGATGTCGTAGGCGATCCTGACGCGGCAGAACGGTATGCCTCGCTGGGTGTGGACGCGGTCGCTTTGGCAGCCTCGTACCACACCGTGCGGGCCGCGACCCCGCTTCACCCTTCGCACCGGCTGATCGACGCCCGGCATGCGGCGTTCTATCTGCCGGTCCGGGAGGAAGCCTGGCAGGGCAAGCGCTTGCGCCCGGCCGAGCCTGCGTGGGTCGAGGCGGATTCGTACCGCACGGCGCGGGACGCACTGAAGGCCGCGTGTCTGCCGGTGTACGCGTGGACAGTGTTGACGCACTCCAGCCGCCTCGGCGACCTGCACCCGGACATCACCGTGGTGAACGCCTTCGGTGACCGCTACCCGTACGCGCTGTGTCCGTCCAACCAGGACGTCGTGGAGTACTGCCAGACCCTGGTCGAGGAGATCATCGAGCTGGCCGCGCCGGACGGGATCATCCTCGAAGCGTGCGGCGCGCTCGGGTTCGTCCATGGTGGACACCACGAGAAGACCGAGGGCGCCGACTGGGGCCCGATCCGGCAGAAGCTCGCTTCCGTGTGCTTCTGTGCGGGGTGTTCGGCCAAGTATCCCGATCCTGACGGGTTGCGCGCGCAGATCCGGGAGGCGATCGACGCGGGCGAGCCCGACGAGATGCCGCTCGATTCATCGATTGCCGAGATCCGTGCCTCGGTAGCCGGCGACCTGCGGAAACTGCTGGTGAACCGGATCAGGGAACTGGCGCCGGACACACGCGTGATCGTGCACGCGAACTCCGACCCGTGGGCGACCGGCCCGTTCGCCACGGTCGCGCCCGAGCTGGGCGTGGAGGTGGACGCACTGGTCGCGATGGCCTGGCCAGGGCCAGCGGCGAGCGCGCCGAACATCCAGGCGCTGCGCAAGATCGCCCCGGACACCCGGATCGCAGGGTACGTCCTGGCGCTGCCGCCCAAGCCGATCGACGGGCAGGCGATGCTCGCCGAGATGCGGGCACTGTCCGAGGAAGGCGTCGAGGAATTCCACCTCTACCACGCCGGACTCGCGTCCAAGGCCAGGTTGGACGCTGTCCGTGAAGCTGTGAACGCTTTGCGTGCAACCTGACCCTCCGGTGGTTCCGTCCTTGGTGCATGAGACACCTAGCGACAGTCGGAGCCAGTGTGCTGCTTGCGCTGAGTGCCGCGTGCGGTGCTCAGACCCAGACTGGCTCCGCTCCACCACCGTCAGCTTCAGACCTGCCGAGCGAGACCACGTCCCCGTCTGAGCCGGAACTGCCTGGTGAGGGTGCCAAACTGGTGACCAAGGTCGATGCGGCCAAACTCCCCGAGGGCTACCCGAGAAAAGTGTGGACCGAGGGTGACGGCAGTAGACTGGGCGTCACCGCCCAGGAAGGCGGCTGCAGCAGAGCCAGCGTCGAGATCGGTGAGCAGAGCACGGACAAAGTCGTGCTGACGCTCGTCGAGACCTCACCCGCGACCGAGCAGATGTGCACGATGGACATTCGCTATCCGGTGTTCACCGTGAACCTGAACGCACCGCTGGCGCAGCGCCCGGTGATCCTGGACTACCAGCAACGCAAGGTCTGACTTCCTCTCCCATGATGCCCGGACCGGCATGCCCCGCCGGTCCGGGCATTTCTCCTCGTGAGCGTTTTGGCCGGTTCTAACCGGACTAACCACTCACGAGGATTCACCTGCCCTTTGGGGCGGGGTTCGCTACTGCATTTGGGTGAGTGCCATAACTGTTTTCCCAGTTCGGCGATACGTGGGGCGTAGGGGCGTATCAGCCGAGGGAGAGCGTCACCATGGCCATGTTGGTGATCGAAGGCACTTTCCGGATCGTCGGGGCCCGGCCGGACGGCGACTCCGTCCGGTTCTATCCGAACAACCTCGACGACTGGAACAAAGTCGGAGGCGGACGCAAAGTTCGCCGCAACAAGAGCGGCGGTGCCCAGTTACGACTGGACGGCATCGACGCGTTGGAGACCCATTTCCGCACCGAGGACGGCGAAACCCATCAGCCGCCGCGATTCGCCAAGGCGGCGTCCGCGGAACTGCTGGACTTCCTGGGATTCACCGACGTCGTCCGTCGGGAGAAGGACGACACGGTCACGTCATCTGAACCGCTGCAGGCACCCGGATACATCTTCACCCGGACCGCGGACATCTACGGCCGGTGTGTCGCGTTCGCCGGCAAGGGCGAGGCGCCGGGCAAGAGCGGTACGAAGATCCACGTCGACGTTCCGATGATCCAGCGGACGGTGAACTACCACCAGCTGGCGCACGGGTTGGCGTATCCGACCTTCTACCTCAAGCTGTTCCCGGACCTGCGGGCGTCGATGTCCGAAGCGGCGGTGGCCGCGCGGGACGGGCAGTTGGGGTTGTGGCCCAAGGACGTCACGCAAAGCGGCGGCAAGATCGTACAGACCCGGTCGTTGTCCGAGGACCTGGTGATCATGCCGAAGTTGTTCCGGCGCTTGGCGGACTACTTGGCGTTGAACGACGGTGATCTGTCGCTCGGCGGGTTCCTCGACTTCCTGGACCAGAAGGACGACCGGCTGTTCATCCTGTCGACCGGGCACTGGACGAGCTTCGACACGATCGTCGAGGTGATCGACGACGACACCGTCCGGCTGACGGTGCCGCCGGAGGACATCATTTTCGAGGAGAAGTAACGGCTTGCGCGATCGCGACCTGCATCGGCTGCAGGACGTGCTCGCCGTCGTCGATGTCCCACAACGAGTTCTGCAGCGCGCGGCCGACTGTCCAGCTGGCCGCGCGCTCGCGATCGAGCTCAAGCACCTCGGTCATCAGGTCGAAGCGCCTGAGCACGGCCTTGGTGACGTCGCCGGTGGCCACGATCTCGTCCCACCGGTTGTCCAGCACGGGCATGATGTCGAACCCAGGGTCGCCGACGAGCGGCTTCGGGTCGATCGCCAGCCATGGCTCCCGGTCGGCGGCTAGCACGTTGTCGTAGTGCAGATCCCAGTGCAGCAGCCGATCACCGGGCTCGTCGAGGACTTCTTCCACTGCGGCTGCCCAGTTCTTGAGCAGCCGTTGTTCGTCCGGATCGGACAGTTCAGCAATGGCCTCGGGCGTGTCCGCGACCATTTTGGCCGCGATGTCCTTGAGGTGCCGGACGTTCTCCGGTCCCGGGACACTGACCAGCCGGGCAAGGATCCCGGCGATGATCTCGGTCGCCGCGAAGTCGTCCGGCATTGTCGACAGTGGACGGTGTTCGTCGAGGCGTTCGAGCAGCATCGCGCCGCTGTCCTGGTCGTGGTCCAGCAGCCGGACAATGCTGTCGCCGTCCCAGATCCGCAGCCCGACCGGCTCGCTCTCGTGCTCCCAGTCCACCGGCTGCAACTTCAGCGCGGCCTTCACGCCATCCTTCTCGACCGGAAGAACGAGGGAAGCCATGCCGTGCATAGGTTTCCCGTCGAGGGTGAGGTCCCAGTGCTCAAGCATCCGCTCGGCCAAACCCGGAAGCCCGACGAGCCATTCCTCGGGAAAGTTGTCCCGCAACGATTCGGCCAACGCCTCCGGCACGACGATCACCCGCGTGTCCACCTTTCGAGCACCATGAAACACACATTCCGGCACCATGTTTTCGCACTCGCCGCTCGCGCGCGAGGGAATTTCATGGTGCCGGAGTGGTGGACACACTGTGCTGGAAAGGTGGACACGCCGTGCCGGAATGGTGGACACGGCGTGTTCGGCGGGCGTCTACTTGCGGAAGCTGATCTGGAGTGTCGGTGCCGAGGTTTCGGCGAAGAAGTCGTTGCCCTTGTCGTCGACCACGATGAACGCGGGGAAGTCCTCGACCTCGATCTTCCACACGGCTTCCATGCCGAGTTCCGGGTATTCCAGCACGTCGACCTTGCGGATGCAGTCCTTGGCCAGCCGCGCGGCCGGGCCACCGATCGAACCGAGGTAGAAGCCGCCGTGCGACTGGCACGCGTCGGTCACCTGACGGGACCGGTTTCCCTTGGCCAGCATGACAAGCGAGCCACCCGCGGCCTGGAACTGCTCCACATAGGAATCCATCCGGCCCGCGGTGGTCGGCCCGAACGAGCCGGACGCGTAACCCTCCGGGGTCTTGGCCGGACCGGCGTAGTACACCGGGTGGTCCTTCATGTACTGCGGCATCGGCTCGCCCGCGTCGAGGCGCTCCTTGATCTTCGCATGCGCGATGTCGCGGGCGACCACCAGTGGCCCGGTCAGCGAAAGCCTTGTCTTCACAGGAAGTTTGGACAGCGTCTCGCGGATCTCGGCCATCGGCCGGGTCAGGTCGATCTGCACGACCTCTTCGGACAGATCCTCGCCGTGGATCTCCGGCAGGAACTGCGCGGGGTCACGCTCAAGCTGTTCGATGAACACGCCGTCGGGCGTGATCTTCGCCTTCGCCTGACGGTCCGCGGAACACGAAACGGCAATGCCAACCGGACAGGACGCACCGTGCCGGGGCAGCCGGATCACGCGCACGTCGTGGCAGAAGTACTTGCCGCCGAACTGCGCGCCGATCCCGAACTGCCGGGTCATCTCCAGCACCTGCTGCTCGAGATCGACATCCCGGAACCCGTGCCCCAGCGCGGATCCCTCAGTCGGCAGGTTGTCGAGATAACGCGCGGAGGCGAGCTTGGCGACCTTCAGGTTGTGCTCAGCGCTCAGCCCACCCACGACAATCGCGAGGTGGTACGGCGGGCACGCGGCCGTGCCTAGGCTGCGCAGCTTCTCGTCGAGGAACTTCGCCAACCGGTTGGGATTCAGAACGGCCTTGGTCTCCTGGTACAGGAAAGTCTTGTTCGCGCTGCCGCCACCCTTGGCCATGAACAGGAAGTCATAACGCGGATCCGTGCCCGGTGCGTTGTAGAGCTCGACCTGTGCGGGCAAGTTCGTGCCAGTGTTGCGCTCGTCCCAGAACGTGACCGGCGACATCTGCGAATAGCGCAGGTTCAACTCCTGGTACGCCTCGAAAACCCCACGCGACAACGCTTCCTCGTCGGTGCCGCCGGTGAGAACGCCTTCGGTCCGCTTGCCGATCACGATGGCGGTGCCGGTGTCCTGACACATCGGCAGCACACCGCCGGCGGAGATGCATGCGTTGCGCAGCAAGTCCATCGCGACGAACCGGTCATTGCCGGACGCCTCGGGGTCGTCGATGATCGCGCGCAGCTGAGCCAGATGTGACGACCGCAGCAGGTGCTGGATGTCCTTGATGGCCTCCTTGGCCAGCAACGTGAGCACATCCGGGTCGACTTCGAGGAACTTGCGGCCCGCGGCTTCGACCACTCGGACACCCTCGGAGGACACCAGCCGGTACTCGGTCGTGGTGTCGGGGGCGAGCGGGAGCACGTCGGTGTACTGGAACGAGGTGGTGGTCACGCGGGCTCCTTTGCGCGCGGGTCGGGAACTTCCCGTGACGTTACCGTTCGCGCGCAGACACTCCGTGCCGACCTGGTGTTGTTTTCAATCACATGACTGGCACATGACGGCATGGACCGCCCGTCACGGACCGACGAGAATCGCACCCCTGTGATCCCGCCGGCCGTGACGTGCGGAGCTGGTCCCCAGATCCCCCAGATTCAGACCTCTACGCTCCGAGAACCCCAAGACCGCGCGTCAGCGCGTTGTGCTGGTCCAACCCCAACGTGCCCAGCGCTGGGTGGTGACGAGCTCGCACCGTGGGGGGTTTGGGGGGCTCGGCCCCCCAAAATCATCCTGACGAGACCCCGGTCCGCGCTCTCCGCGGACACGGGGAAGCTATCGGAAGGCCGCGCCAGCCCCCGACCGCCGCGACCTCCCGGGGAAAGCGACTACGTACAGTCATCCGATGCACGCGCCGCGTAGTCTGCGTTATGCCCGACTAAGTATCGTGACGTAACTCACGACGCAACAGTGCCGTTCGGGTGACCTGCATCACTTCGTCAGCTCGCGTACGCCCGGAGCTTCTCCGCGCGCTCGCCCTGGCGAAGTTTCGACATGACCTCACGCTCGATCTGACGCACCCGCTCGCGGGACAACCCGAAGCGCTTGCCGATCTGGTCGAGGGTCCTGGGCTGGCCGTCGTCGATGCCGTAGCGAAGCCGGATCACGTGCTGCTCACGCTCATCCAGCGTCGCCAGTACGCGACGGAGGTCGTCCTGCAGCAGGCCGGAGATGACCGCGCCCTCGGCGTCGGTCGCCTCGGAGTCCTCGATGAAGTCGCCAAGCGGCGCGTCTTCCTCGGCTCCGACCGGCATGTCCAGGCTGACCGGGTCACGTGAGTGGTCGAGCAGGTCGGCGACCTTGCTGACGCTCAGGCCCGACTCCTTGGCCAGCTCCTCGTGCGTGGCCTCGCGGCCGAGTTGCTGGTGCAGGTCGCGCTTGATCCTCGCCAGCTTGTTCACCTGCTCGACCAGGTGGACTGGCAGCCGGATGGTGCGACCCTGGTCGGCCATGCCCCTCGTGATGGCCTGCCGGATCCACCACGTGGCGTACGTGGAGAACTTGAACCCCTTGGTGTAGTCGAACTTCTCGACCGCGCGGATCAGACCCAGGTTCCCCTCCTGGATCAGGTCGAGCAGCGGCATGCCGCGCCCGGTGTACCGCTTCGCCAGCGAGACGACCAGCCGCAGGTTCGCTTCGAGCAGGTGGTTCTTGGCCACGTGCCCGTCGCGGATCAGCGACTTGAGGTCCATCTTGCGCTGCGCGGGCAGCTGCGGGTTGGTCTCCAGCATGTGCTGGGCGAACACTCCGGCTTCGATCCGCTTGGCCAGGTCGACCTCTTGGGCGGCGGTCAGCAGTGCGGTCTTGCCGATCCCGTTGAGGTACACGCGAACCAAGTCGGCCGCTGGTCCCTGTGCGTCGAGGTCCAGTTCGGCGGCTTCAGGAACGTCGCGATCAAGAGTCTGCGGGACGGTCATCGGACTCCCTCCCCCTGTCTCGGGCTGGCGGTGGCTCGTGTCACGACCTACGAACCACGGTCCGTCTGGGACCTTGCTGCCCGTTGGTTGGACACTAGAGAAAACGTGAGCGGATCGAGATTCGTTCCCGCTTTCTCAAACTGGATGACGTCACTACCGGCCAACCGGTTGCGCTACAGAGCCTGAGATATTCCTGAGAGATGGCCACTGTCCACAGTGGCTGAGAAAATCCTTAGATTTCGACCAGGACGGTGAACGGACCGTCGTTCACGCTCGTTACTTCCATCATGGCCCCGAATTCGCCCGTTTCTACATGAGCTCCCCGATTGCGCAACTCGTCGACGACTGCTCCGACAAGGGGTTGCGCCTGCTCGGGGCGTGCGGCGCTGATCCAGGACGGCCGGCGACCCTTACGGGTTTCCCCGTAGAGGGTGAACTGGCTGACCACCAACAGTGGCGCACCGGATGTGGCACATGACTCTTCGTCCCGAAGAATGCGAAGCTCATACAGTTTTCGGGCCATGATGGCCGCCTTTTCGGGCGTGTCCTCCGTATGCACGCCGAGCAATACCAACAGGCCTGCTTTGATCGACCCGACGACCCGACTGTCCACAGTCACACTGGCGCTCTTGACGCGCGCGGCGACCGCCCTCACGCCGGCACCAGCATCCCGTGCCGGACAAGCTCGTCCACCAACGGAAGCGCGGCTACAACGAGCGCGTCGGTAGGCACGCCGTGTGCCGCGGCGAGCAACTCCAGCAAGTCTCCCAACGGCAACAGACCGCGACAACCCGCGAGCAGTGCGCGCACGAGGTCGTCGATCTCGTGCTGCCAACCGGGCCCGTCAGTGCGGTGCAGGCGACGGACGATGGCCTCCCACCCTTCGTCGCCGGGTGACGAAACCTCTTCGAGGACAACCGATTCCGCCACCTTCAAGTGCGCTCGAAGCAGAGCGTCAGGTGACGAATGCGCGCGCAGCCAGTCGATCCGGTCCAACCAGCCCGAGGCTTCCTGGCCGAGCGGGTCGTCGAACGCGTGCCGCAGGTCCTCGCACACGATCCGTGGCTCGCCGTCGGTCCGTCGCAGTGTCACGAAACCGAAGCCGACTCCGGCGACCTTGTTCTCCGCGAACCAGTCCAGCCACTTCGACGCGCGTGCGGAGCCTTCCGCCGACCGCGGGTCGATGCCTGCGTCCCGTAGCCACGTGCCCACGTAGAGGTCCGGATCGGCGACATCCCGTTGCACGAACCACGCGTCCACACCGCCGGGCAGCCACGAGGTGACGCGTTCCTGCCAGTCCCGGCCGGGCAGATGCAACCAGGACGCGAGCAACTGGCCGACCCCGCCGCGCGTGAGGTATTCCGGCAGGGCCGCGATCACGAGCGCGCTCGCGTCGTCACCGGCGAGACCGGAATCGCGGTACGTGTAGTCGACCCGGGACGGTCCGACCACGAACGGTGGATTGCACACCACTTGGTCGAAGCGGCGGCCGGCCACCGGTTCGAACCATTTGCCTTGCCGCGTCTCGACGTCCAGTCCGTTGATCCGGAATGTCGCGTTTGCGAGCATCAGCGCGCGAGCCGACAAGTCAGTCGCCGTAATGGTTCGGGCGTGCCTGCTGGCGTGCAATGCCTGTACGCCACAACCGGTCCCCAGATCGAGCACTGTTCCAACCGGACGGCGAATGGTCGCCCGGGCGAGGCTCAACGACGCGTGCCCGACGCCCAGTACGTGGTCGACGGGAACCTCGGAGCCGAGCTGGTCGGAATCCAGGTCCGCGAACACCCACCATGAACCTTGGTCATCGCCGTACGGGCGTACGTCCAGTCCGGCGCGTACGCGGTCCCCGCTGGCCCGCACGAGGCCGTTCGCCACCGACTCGGGCCACGGCAGGACGGCCTTGACCTCGTGCTCGGGCAGTTCGTCACCGAGCAGGAAAAGCCTGATGAGCGTGCCCAGCTCGGCGCCGTCCCTGGTCGCGCGGCGGGCGGGCTCCGGTTCGCCGCGGCCCAGCGCGGCGTGCGCGGATTCGCCGATCAGGCGCAGTACTCCGTCAGCGTCGTAGCCGGCGCGCTCGAAGGCGTTCCGCAGAGCGGAACAGAACTCTGGGGAAAGATCATCGGCCACAGGCGGAATAATTTCACGGCGGGGGCATGCTGTCGCTTCGGGCCTACAGTGGCAGGATGGGGAGTGGAGGTGGTGTCGTGACAAACCCCAAGGAAGACGACACCCCGGTTCTGATCACCGAGGCCGCGCCGTCGTTCGACGAACAACACGCCGCACGGAAACGCAAATACATCACCATGATGGCGCTGCGCCTGCCGTGTCTGTTCCTGGCGTTGATATTCGCGCAGATCTCGTGGTGGCTGGCGCTTGGGTTCCTGCTGTTGTCGATCCCGCTGCCATGGGCGGCCGTGCTGATCGCCAACGACCGGCCGCCGCGCAAGGCCCAGCGGTTCAAGCGCTACAAGCGTGAGCAGGGCGTGCCGAGCGCCCAGGCGCTGGAACGCTCGAACAACCACCAGGTCATCGAGGGTTAAGCGAGCGGGACGGCACCGATCCCGGTGACGACCTTCGTCGCCGCGGCGACGCCTGCCCGCAAGGCCGTTTCGGGTGCCTCGCCGGCCAGCCAAGCGGCGAGGAAACCGGCGTTGAAAGCGTCCCCGGCGCCCGTGGAATCCACACAGGACGCTGATTCGGCCGGGACGGACACCGTCCCGGAGCCGTCGATCCAGGTGGCGTCGCCAGGCCCGGCGGTGGCGGCGACCGCGGTGACGTAGTCCAGCAGGCGGTGGTTCGCGGACAGGTGCGCGAGCTCGTCTTCGTTGGGCAGCAACAGATCGACGCCCTTGATCCAGCCGAGGAACGCGCCGGGATCGGGGATCAGCGCGGCCGACTGCGGGTCGACCGACGTGGTCAACCCGTTGTCGTGAGCGGCCTTCAACATCGCCAAGCCCGCGTCGCGTGATGCGGGATCGAGCAGGACGTATCCCGAAAGGTGCAGGTGCCGCGCGGTTTTCAGCAGTTCCGGCCGTAGGTCGTCCGGCTGCAGCCACGCGCCCGCCCCGTGGTCGGGCAGCATCGTGCGCTGCCCGCTCTGGTCGACCATGATCACGACACAGCACGTCGCCGCGCTCGGATCGATCGCGAGTTCACACCGCACACCGGCTGCCGCGAGGTTGCTGAGCACCTGACGACCCGCCATGTCGTCGCCAATACGCCCGACCAACACGACGTCCGCGCCCTCATTGGCCAGCCACGTGGCGGTGTTCGCGCCCGCGCCGCCCATCGTGACCCGCACCTGGGCCGAGGTGTCGCCGCCGTAGACAACCTCGCTGTTCGGCAACACCATCACATCGAGGCCCGCGTCCCCGACCACGAGGATTGTCATCAGCGTCCCGCCAGGTCGGCGGCGATCTGCGCGGCGAGCGTGACGTTGGCCACGACCAGGGCTTCGTTGGCGTCAAGGCTCACGCCACCGCTGGCGGTGTGGAAGTGCTCAAGCAGGACCGGGGTGACGTCACGGCCCTGCACGCCCCGCTCGTCGAGCAGCTTGACGCCGTCGGCCAGCAGCTGGTCGTGCAGCTCGCGGTCCATCTCGTACTCCGGCGGAATCGGGTTGGCCAGCAGGATGCCCGCCTGCCCCGGCACCTGCCGGTGCGCGTGGACGACGTCGGCGGCCTGCTGGGGCGTGTCCACCCGCCAAGACAGTGCGAACGGGGATTCCCGCAGGTAGAAGGCGGGGAAGTGGCCGGTCTGGTAGCCGACGACCGGAACCGAGCGGGTCTCCAGCAGCTCGAGCGTGGCCTCGATGTCGAGCACGGACTTCACCCCGGACGACACGACCAGAACCGGAATCTCGGCAAGGGCGTCGAGGTCGGCGGACACGTCCCACGAGCTGTGTTTCCCGGGAAGCGGCAGGTGAACGCCACCGAGCCCGCCGGTCCCGAACACACTGATGCCCGCCGCGTGCGCGATCGCCGCGGTGCTCGCGACGGTGGTGGCCCCGTCCTGCTTCATGGCGATCGCCGGACCGAGATCCCGTTTCGAGAGCTTGACCAGGCCTTCGGCCGCGCAGACCCGGTCGATCTGCTGCTCGTCGAGCCCGACCCGGATCTTGCCGTCGAGAACGGCGATGGTCGCCGGCACCGCACCCGCCTCGCGCACGACCGTTTCGAGCCGCTCGGCGACCTTGCGGTTGCGGCCAGGCGGTAACCCGTGGGAGAGGATCGTGCTTTCCAGAGCGACGACACCCTGGCCCGCCGCGAGCGCGGCGCGGACTTCTTCGGCGATGGCGATGACGGTCACGAGACGCCATTCTTTACGGGCAACCGCCCAAAGGTCCACTTGCGTCCGCCCGATGGGGCAGCGGAAGCCGCCCCAGGGGGCGATCCCTTGAAGTGTCAGTCGAAGATGGCGCGTGGCCTGGCTACTTCGCGGAGCCAGCCCTCGATCTGCTGCTCCCAGTTCGTCGCGCCCAGCCTGGCGTAGTCCACCGGAAAAGCCCCGATGAACGGACGAGCCTGCGGCCCAAGCCCGCTGCCCTTGCCCACCCGGACCTTCTTCTGCACGTCCAACACCACCTGCATGCCCGACGATCCGGCCAGGAACGTCACCGCGACCTCGACGAAAGCCTGCGCGAACGCGGGGCTCGGGCTGAAGCGGATCTCCTGGTAGAACGGCAACTGCTGGTCGAGGCCGGTGATCTTGTTCTTCTCCAGCGCGCCCGCGCGGAACTGGAAGCCGAGCCGGGCGAAGGCGTCGAGGATCCGGTGCTGCGCGGGCAGCGGCTCGATCGCCACCGCGTCGATGTCCTGCGGGTCAGCCAAGGATCCACCCAGGTCAAGCGCGGTTTGCAGGCCGATCGCCATACCTGTCAGGTGCTTGCCGAGCACGGTCGTGATCGGGGTTTCCCACGGCAGGTGCACCTCGAACGGCACGGTCAGCGTTTGCCCTGCTCGCACGACCGCGTTGCTGGCCAGGTTGATGTTCTGGAACGGCATGTCCACCAGTGACACGTCACCGCGCACGTCCGCTTGCTCGACCCTGGCGAGCAAGGTCACGCCGAGACCCTGCACCTCTTGATCGACCTGGCCGCCGACCAGCATGACCTGGCCGCGCAACGGCCCGCCCGGCCGGACGCTGTGGTCGATCAGCTGCGCGTCGACCTTGGCACCGCCCTGCCCGAAACTCGCCAGCACCTTGGAGAACATGCGCGCATCTAACCAGGATCGCGCCGGGTTTGATGCAGAATTGGTCTCGTGAGTACCTCCACCCAGACGCTGCCTGACGTCGACACCAGGGATGAGACTGGTGACGACACCCCGAAGATGTTCCACTACGTGCAGAAGAACAAGATCGCCGAGAGTGCCGTGATGGGCACCATGGTGGTCGCGCTGTGCGGCGAGGTGTTCCCGGTGACCCGCTCACCGAAGCCGGGCTCGCCGGTCTGCCCCGAGTGCAAGCGCATCTTCGACTCGCTGGACCCGGGCAAGTCGTCCTAAGTCTTCCCATGCGAAAGGGCACCTTCACGAGGAGTCGTGAAGGTGCCCTCTCCTGCGTTTTCTAGTCCACGCCTGCCGGGATGCGTTCTGCCGCAGCCGGGGTCCGCTTGGCCTGGCGGCGGTTACGTGACCGTTCCTTGACCCGCTCGACCATCGTGTAGAGCGTCGGCACGAGCACCAGCGTCAGCAACGTCGAGCTGACCAGGCCACCGATCACGACCAGCGCGAGCGGCTTGCCGATGAACGCGCCCTCGCCGGTCACGCCGAGCGCCATCGGCGCCAAGGCGAAGATCGTCGCGGCCGCGGTCATCAGGATCGGCCGCAGCCTGCGCCTGCCGCCCTCGACCACCGCCTCCTGGATACCCATTCCCTGCCTGCGGTACTGGTTGATCAGGTCGATCAGCACGATCGCGTTCGTCACCACGATGCCGACGAGCATCAGCAACCCGATCATCGCGGGCAGGCCGAGCGCGGTGTCGGTGATCAGCAGCAGGCCGAACGCGCCGGTCGCCGCGAACGGGATGGACACCAGCAGGATCAGCGGCTGCACGAAGCTGCGGAACGTGGCCACCATGATCGAGAACACGATCACGATCGCCGCCAGCAAAGCCAGCCCCAGATCACCGAACGCCTCCTGCTGATCCGCGCTCACCCCACCGATCGCGTACGTCGCGCCACCGCCGAGCGTGAGCCCCTTCAACGCGGCGTCCAGCTCTCGGTTGACCGTGCCGAGGTCCTTGCCGACCGGCTTGGCCGTCACGTTCGCGCTGCGCTCGGAATCACTGCGCTTGATCAGCACTGGACCGTCGACCGTCTGCACGTTCGCGAGTCGTTCGAGCGGCACCACACCGGTTGGCGTGACCAGCGGCAATGCCCTGATCGCGGCGACGTCCTTCGGCGGCGTGCCCGACCGCAGCACGATCTGCTGACGCTCACCCGCGATGGACACCTCGGCGACCGGGAACCCGGCGATCGCCTGGCTGGTCAACTGGCCGACAGTGTCCGCCGTGAGGCCCGCGGCCGCTGCGGCACGCTCGTCCACATCGATCTGCACGCGCGGTGCGCTCACTGCCAGATCGCTTGTCACTTCGGACAATCCGTTGACGCCCGCGACCTTCTGGCGCACCTGCTCGGTCGCCGCACGCAGCGCATCGTCGGTCGGCGCTGTGATGGCCACGCTCACGTCGTTGCTGCCGAAACCGCTTGCCTCAGCACCGAATTTGACCTCACCGATGCCTGGCCGGCTGGCCAGCTCGCCGCGGAGCCTTTCCTCCAATGCCTTGGTGTCCGTGCCTTTGCGTACCGTCACCTGGAACTGGTTCTCCGACGACACCTGCCCGCTGAAGCCCGGCTCCGACCCGATCGTGACCTGGTACGCCTCGACCTCACTGGTCGATGCCAGCACGCTCTCGACCTTCTTCGCGGCTTCGTCACGAGTGGCGATGCTGCTGCCCGGCGCCAGTTTCTGGCTCACGTTGATGCTGGTGGAGCCGGAGCTGTCCAGGAAGTTCGTGTCCAATCTGGACAGCAGGCCGAACGTGCCACCCAGGATCAGCACCGCGATCAGCAAGGTGGTCCACCTGAACCTGGTGGCGAACTTGATCACCGGAACGTAGCCGCGCTGCAACACACTGCGCCGTTCCTTGGCCTCGGCCCGCTCGCGGATCGCGGCGACGTCCTCGCCCGCCTTGGGCGGCTTGAGGAACCAGTACGCCAGCACCGGCACGATCGTCAGCGACACGAGCAGGGAAGCCAGCAGTGCCACCGTGATCGTGATCGCGAACGGCGAGAACAGCTGTCCGGTCAACCCGCCGACGAACGCGATCGGCAAGAACACCGCGACCGTGGTCAATGTGGACGCGGTCACCGCGCCGGCGACCTCCCGCACGCCGTCCAGCACCGCGCGTTGTTTGCCTTCGCCGTACGCCAGATGTCGTTTTATGTTCTCCAGCACGACAATCGAGTCGTCGACCACGCGGCCGACCGCGATCGTCAAGGCGCCCAACGTCAACAGGTTCAGCGACAGGTCGCCCGTCCACAATGCCAGCAGCGCCACGAGCACCGACAGCGGAATGGACACCGCGGTGACCAAAGTGGACCGCACAGACAGCAGGAACAGCAGGATCACCAGGACCGCGAACCCGAGGCCGAGCAAGCCCTCGGTGGTCAGTCCGTTGACCGCTTCCTCGATGTACGGGCCCTGGTCGAAGATCACGGTCAGCTCGGCGCCGGTCGTCTGCCGGAGGCTGTTCAGCTTGTCCTGCACTGCCTTGGAGATCTCGACCGCGTTGCCGTCGGTGGTCATCATGATCGCGATGCCGAGGCTGGGCTTGCCGTTGGTCCGCGTCACCGACGTCGTCGCCGCCAGTTGGGGCTCGACCGTCGCAACGTCCGCGAGCCGAACCGGCTGGCGTTGACCGGCCAAGTACATGTTCCGCAAGGCATCCACGGACTCGAGCTGCCCGCCGACCTGAACTGTCAGCGTCCGGTCGCCCTCCGTGAGCGCGCCTGCCGGAACCGGTTTGCCGACCGACTGCAACGCGGTGATCAACGCGGTCGGTTGCACGCCCTCGATCGCGAGCTTGCCGTAGTCCAGCGTGATCGTGACGGTTTCCTTGGCGGCGCCGGTGACGTTGACGTCGCGCACGCCCGCGATCTTCTTCAGCTCCGGCACGGCTTCGGCAGCCAATTGGTCCGCGAGCTTCTGCTGATCCCCGGTCGTCCCGGCGGCCAGCACCATCGCGGGAAAGTCCGACGTGCTGCCCGCGGTCACGGTCGGCCGGACGTTCTGCGGCAGCTGGGTGCCGAGCCGGTTGATTGCCTGCTGCATACGGTCGACCGTGCGGTCCATGTCCGTACCGAACTTGAACTGCACCACGATCGACGCGACGCCCTCGGCCGAGTCGGAACTGGTCTCCTCAAGCCCTTCGATGCCCTGCAGGCTGTTCTCGATCGGCTCGGTGACCTGTGCGGCGACCGCGTCCGGTGCGGCGCCGGGATAAGGCGCGACGATCACCGCGGTGGGCGGCTGAATCGACGGGAACAGCTGTTGTTTCAACGAAGGCACGGCGAACAGGCCGAACCCGATGATGGCGAGCGTGATCAGGGCGATCAGGCTTCGGTTGGCCAGGCTTAATCGCGCGAGCAACCACACTTCGGTCGTCCCCCTCTGGGAAATGAGAGAAGCCTGCGCCGGACGGGTTGCCCTCCCGCGCCGGCGCAGGCTCCTGCAAACACATCGCCCGGTGCCCCTGGGGCGATGTCCCAGAGCCTGTCACAGGCCGCGCGTGTGAGCATGCACCTATGGCGTGACTTTCGAGTCGTCCCTAGGGATGAGTTTGTGTTGGCCGCGAGGATGACTCCGTCCGGGCGACATCTGGTGCGTCGCTGTTCTCGCTGATCACGCCGTCTGTGGTGACGTTCTCGGCGCGGATGTGCTCGGCCACCCGCTCCATCTCCAGCCGCCGCCACCGCCGTCGTTGCCGCCTGGTCATCTTGGCGGGCCACAACTCCTGGATCGCGGCGTTGAAATGCGCCCCGAGAACTATGGCGAACCCGATGAAGAAAGTGAACAACAACAACGCAATCGGCGTGGCCAGCGCGCCGTACGTGTAACCGGTCGTGGTGATCCACTCGATGTACAGCCGCAACAGGCTGCTGGAGAGCAGGAACACGGCAACCGCGAGCACAGCACCGGGCAAACCGCGGTGCCACGGCAGTTTCCGCGGCAGCGCGAGCTTGTACAACGTCGTTACCGCGAGCAACGCGAGAATGCCAAGAGTGGGGTAGTACAACAGGTCCACGTAGAAGGAGACCTGTTCCCGCCATGACGCCGGGAAGAAGTTCGGCAGAATGTCCGGGCCGAGCGCCAGCAGCGGCAGCCCGACGATCAAGCCGACCAGGCTGACCATGTACAGCAGCAACGCGAATATCCGCTGCCACACGGGATTGCGCACGGTGTACTGGTCGTGCGCGGACGTGATCGCGTCGACGAACGACGCCATGGCCGACGAACCTGCCCACAGCGAGATCAGGAAACCGATCGACACAACCTCGCCACGCCCGGTGCGCAGGATGTCCTCGACCGTCGGCGTGACGATGTCGCGGACCACGTTGTCGCTAAAGATCGTGAACGAGAACCCGACGATCCGGTCCTGCACCTCGTCAAGGATGTGCGGGCCGAACCAACCGGACACGAAACCCAGGCTGCCCAGCAGACCCAGCAGCAGCGGGGGCAGCGAGAGCGTCTGCCAGAACGCGGCTTCGGCCGCCTCGGAGAAGATGCTGCCGTCCCACGCGCGTTTGAAAGTGCGTTTGACCAGCCCACCAGGACCGCGGCGTGGTGCCACGCCGTCGGCTGCCTGTGGATGCCCGTCGCTCATAACAGCCCCAAGCATGGTCCATGGACCGTGATTTGGCCGACTCGACCCGCCTGTCGAGCAGCGACCGCGCGGCACGCCCGGCGGGCGGAAGGTAGGCTGCGAGAGCCCTCAACGAGTCCAGCGGGACACGCCCTGAGGGCATTCGTGTGCGAAAGGAGCCGAGAGTTACGTGGTAGCGCCCGACTACGCACCCCCGGCCCCGCCTGCGTCACCAGCCCAACGCCCGCTGCGCGCGTGGCAGCGGCGTGCGATCACGAAGTACCTGGCGGCCAAGCCAAAGGACTTCCTCGCGGTGGCGACGCCGGGTGCCGGGAAAACGGTGTTCGGCCTGCGGCTGGCGCTGGAGTTGCTGGCCGACCGGACGGTCGAGTCGATCACGATCGTGGCTCCGACCGAGCACCTGAAGCACCAGTGGGCGGCCTCGGCGGCGAACTTCGGCATCCCGATCGACTCGAACTTCAGCAACGGCCAAGGCCAGACCTCCCGCGACTACCGCGGCGTGGCGGTGACGTACGCGCAGGTGGCTGCGCACCCGACGTTGCACCGGGTGCGGACGGAGAACCGCAAGACACTCGTGATCCTCGACGAGATCCACCACGGCGGCGACGCGAAGTCGTGGGGTGACGCGATCCGCGAGGCCTTCACGCCGGCGGTGCGACGCTTGGCGCTCACCGGAACGCCGTTCCGTAGCGACGACTCTCCGATCCCGTTCGTCAACTACGAACCGGACGCCGGCGGCTCGATGCGCAGCGTCTCCGACCACACGTACGGCTACGCCGACGCGTTGCGCGACGGCGTCGTGCGCCCCGTCATCTTCATGGCGTACTCAGGCGAGGCGTCCTGGCGTACGAACGCGGGGGAGGAGTTCACCGCGCGTCTCGGCGAACCGATGACGCAGGAACAAACCGCACGCGCCTGGCGTACCGCCCTGGACCCCAGCGGCGAATGGATGCCAGCGGTCCTGAACGCGGCGGACGTCCGCTTGCGCCAGCTGCGCGCCGGTGGCGTGCCTGATGCGGGCGGCCTCGTCATCGCGTCTGACCAGACGACGGCCCGTGAGTACGCCCGGATCCTGCACAAGACGACCGGTGAAGAGCCGACGGTCGTGTTGTCGGACGACCCGAAGGCCTCCGGCAACATCCAGAAGTTCGCCGACTCCGACGACCGCTGGATGGTCGCGGTGCGTATGGTGTCCGAGGGCGTCGACGTCCCGCGCCTGGCTGTGGGCGTGTACGCGACCAGCGCCTCGACCCCGCTGTTCTTCGCCCAGGCGGTCGGCCGCTTCGTGCGAGCACGGCGCCCAGGCGAAACCGCGAGCGTCTTCCTGCCCAGCGTGCCGGTGCTGCTGGAGCTGGCCAGCCAGATGGAGGCCCAGCGCGACCACGTCCTCGGCAAGCCGCACCGGGAGAAGGACGGCTGGGACGACGAGCTGCTGGCGGCGGCCAACCGGACCGAAGACGAACCAGGCGAAGAAGAGAAGGCCTTCACCTCACTGGGTGCGTCTGCCGAACTCGACCAGGTCATCTACGAAGGCTCGTCCTTCGGCACGGCGGCAGGCGTCGGCTCGGAGGAGGAACAGGACTACCTGGGCCTTCCCGGCCTGCTGGAACCCGAGCAGGTGCGGACTTTGTTGCAGCAGCGGCAGGAAAAGCAACTGGCCTCCCGCACCCGCAAACACACCGAGCAAGCCGCCCGCCCGGCGGCGCCCGCCGAGAACCGCCCGCAGACCGTGCAGGAACGCCTGAACGGGCTGCGTAAGGAGCTCAACACGCTGGTAGCGATGTTCCACCACCGCACGGGCAAGCCGCACGGCGTCATCCACGGCGACCTCCGCCGCCACTGCGGCGGCCCGCCCACGGCCATGGCATCGGTCGAACAACTCGAGGAACGCATCGCCACCCTGCGCTCCTGGTGAGGACTTGACAGCCCCTGGTCTGTTCCGTGACAGATTGTCAGGCGTAGAGCACTGATCGTGAGATCTGTGCTCTATCGGTTGCGAACGGTCACGGAGACCAGCATCAGGGGAGGTGCGAATCCGTGAGTTCGCCGCGTGAGGCCACCGCGACGCCGATACCTGCCGAGTTCCCGCCTGTCGTGTACTTGCCGGTGGCTGAGACAGTCACTGACGCGATCTACAGGGACTTCGACGCTTCTCGGGTGGCAGCGTTCAGCGCCGATGAAGCGGCTGCCGCGGCTGCGAAGACCGAGGCGACCGTAGGACGAGTCGGGTTGAAAGTGGGCGGCGTGCTTGCCCTGGCCGGTGTTGTGTACGACATCGTGGCCACGGACAAACCCGTCGGCCAGGCGATCGTGTCCGGTGCCGCCGGGTTTTCCGCTTCGATCCTGGCGGGCGCGGCGATCGGGACGGCGATCCCGATTCCTGTGGTCGGCACCGCACTCGGTGCGGTCGGCGGCGCCCTGGCCGGTTTGTTGACGTCCGGTGCCGTTGACGCGATCTACCAGAACGGAATCGGAACGGTTGGCGACGCCATCGAAGCTGGTGCGGACGCGGTCGCGAACGCGGCCAAAGCCGTCGGCGGAGCGCTGGGGAACGCCTGGGATGCCATCTTCTGACCGGTTGCCGTGGCCTGCTGAGTGGCCGCACCATTCGGGCCGCCGCTATTGGCCTGGCATCGTCCTGCTCGCCTTGTTCGGGCTCGTTGCGTTCGGGGCGGGGCTGGGGTTTGTTGCGATCGGCGTTCCCGGCGGGGTGAAGTACGGCTTGCTCGCCGCCCTGATGTTCATGTTCGGCGCTTTCGCCATGTACTACACCCGGGTCCGAAGGCCGGCCGGCTACACGGACGTGCGGTCCGATCACCCGGCCACGGAAATGCGGTATTCGCTGGTCGCGTTCGTCTGCCTGGTCGGGCTGATGTGCTGCGCGACCGCGATTTTCGTGCTCGCAGCGGTGGACTACTGGCGCGGCGGGACGACAGCGGCGGCCTTGGTGTTCGGTGTGCTCGGACTCGGCACGGCGACATTTGTTGTGGCGGTGCTGACCGGTCGGGTTCGGCGTGGTCGGCTGACGCTGTCCGCTGCCGGGATCGAGCAGCGCGGGTGGACCTTCTCGTCGTTCCTGCCGTGGGAGGCGTTCGCCGGGGTGAAGGCCACCTACAACGGTCGACCCGAGGTCCTCGTCATCGCCTACGCCAACGCCGAATGGCGGAAACAGCAGTTCACGAGGTTGTGGAAGATCGACAGGCTGCCGCCCGTGCCCATGATCGAAGTGGACTGCGCCCAGTTCGCGGTGCCACCCGAAGGCCTGTACGCACTGCTCAAGCACTACATCGAGCATCCCGAGGCGCGGGTCGAGCTCGGCACCGACGCTGTCCTCACCAGACTCAGCGGTTGAGGTGGCCAACAAACACGGGTTTGTTGGAGGGCAACGCACATTGTCGGTATTTGGTGTTTCATACCCGTCTGCCGACAACAAATTAAGCCCTTCTCCGGGACACCATGTGCCCGTTTTGCCCGAGTCGGCGGAGTTGACCACTCACCACCGGTAGTGAAGTCGTCACTGTTCAGAGGGTCGAGGCCCTTCGGTTACGTCGCCGTTGCCACTTCGTATCCCACAAAAGCGTCTGAATCGAATCAGTGTGCTTCCGGTCACGTGGGTACCGGGCATATGTTGTGGCGCACAACATTTTCGAGTCCCACTGGAAGGACGACGAATGCGTAGCAAGACCCTTGCCCTCGCCGCCGTGGGTGCGGGTGTCGCCCTCGTGCTCTCTGCTTGCGGGGCCAACGAGGCACCGGCGCCTGGTGGCGGTGGCTCCACTTCGGGGGCGTCCACGCCGTCAGGCGGCACCAAGATCGGCGTGATCCTGCCGGAGACCGCCAGCTCCGCCCGGTGGGAGGGCTTCGACAAGCCGATGATCCAGGAAGCGATGAGGGCGCAGGGCCTCGACGCGGACGTGCAGAACGCGCAGGGCGACACCGCGACCTTCACCCGCCTGGCCGACGGCATGATCACCCAGGGCGTCAAGGTCCTGGTCATCGCGTCGATCAACAGCGAGCTCGGCAAGACCGTCGCCGCCAAGGCCGCCAACGCCGGCATCCCTGTCATCGACTACGACCGGCTCAACCTGGGCGGCAGCTCCAAGTACTACGTCTCGTTCGACAACACCAAGGTCGGTGAGCTGCAGGGCGCGGCCATGGCCGAGGCGCTGAAGAGCAAGCCGGGTGCGCAGGTCATCGAGATCGAGGGCGCGCCGACGGACAACAACGCCACGTTGTTCCACGCCGGTCAGCAGAAGGTGCTCAAGCCGCTGTACGACAGCGGTGCGCTCAAGCTGGTCAAGTCCCAGCCGATCGACAACTGGGACAACCAGAAGGGTGGCCAGCAGTTCGAGCAGATCCTGACGCAGAACGGCGGCAAGGTCGACGGCGTCGTCGCGGCGAACGACGGTCTCGCCGGTGCGGTCATCACCGTGCTGAACAAGAACGGCCTGAAGGTCCCGGTCACCGGCCAGGACGCCACCGCCGCCGGTCTGCAGGCCGTGCTGCGTGGTGACCAGTACATGACCGTGTTCAAGCCGATCAAGCAGGAGGCGGAGGCCGCCGCCAAGCTGGCCGCAGCCCTGGCCAAGGGTGACACCGCGGCCGCCGACGCGATCGCCACCCAGACGGAGAAGGACCCGACGGGCAACCGCGACGTCAAGTCCGTCCTGCTGACGCCGCAGACGATCACCAAGGCGAACGTCAAGGACGTCATCGCCGCCGGTTACGTCAAGGTTTCCGAGGTCTGCACCGGTGATGTCGCGCCGCTGTGCGCGGCCAACGGCATCTCCTAGTTCGCCCGAGTCTCCGAGGCGGGTGCCTGCCCCCGACTGGCACCCGCCCCGGTTCCAACACGGAGTACAAACCATGAGTAGTGATCCGATCCTCGAGATCAAGGGTCTCAACAAGAGCTTCGGTCCGGTCCACGTCCTGCACGACGTGGACTTCACTGTGCGAGCGGGTGAGGTGACCGCACTCGTCGGTGACAACGGCGCCGGAAAGTCCACTTTGGTCAAATGCATCGCCGGGATCTACGGTCACGACTCGGGAACCGTTACATTCCAGGGCAACGAGGTGCACATCCGCGGGCCGAAGGACGCCGCGCAGCTGGGCATCGAGGTCGTGTACCAGGACCTCGCGCTGGCCGACAACCTCGACATCGTGCAGAACATGTTCCTTGGCCGGGAACGCGGTTCGCGGTGGCTGCTGGACGAGGCTGCGATGGAGAAGGCCGCGCGCGAGACCCTCGCGTCGCTGTCGGTCCGTACGGTCAAGTCGGTGCGTACGCCGGTCGCGTCGCTGTCCGGTGGTCAGCGGCAGACCGTGGCGATCGCCAAGGCCGTGCTGTGGAACAGCAAGGTCGTGCTGCTCGACGAGCCCACCGCCGCGCTGGGTGTCGCGCAGACCCGCCAGGTGCTCGACCTGGTCCGCAGGCTGGCCGAGCAGGGTCTCGGCGTGGTGCTGATCAGCCACAACATGGCCGACGTCTTCGAGGTCGCCGACCGGATCGCGACGCTCTACCTCGGCCGGATGGTGGCCCAGGTGCCGACGAAGGAAGTGACGAACACCCAGGTGGTCGAGCTGATCACCGCCGGACGGTCCGGTGAGCTGGGGCTCGCCCGTCCCGACACCGTGACCATCTGACGCCGACCACCTGAGATACGAACTGGACCCCACGCATGACTGAGAAGCCTTCCGCCACCGGCACGCACAGCGCGCCGGAGGAAGCCAAACGCGCCGGTGCGATCTCCGACTTCGGGATCGACACCACCTCGAAGACGACAAACGAGGCGATCAGCGACTACTTCGCCAAGGTGCGCGGCGGCGAGCTTGGCTCGTTGCCCGCCTTGGCAGGCCTGGTCGTCCTGGTGATCTACTTCGCCACGCAGTCGGAGTTCTTCCTCTCGCTCAACAACATCGCGAACCTGTTCCAGCAGGGTGCGGGCACCGTGATCATCGCGATGGGCCTGGTGTTCGTACTGCTGATCGGCGAGATCGACCTCGCTGCCGGTACGGCGTCAGGTGTGTGTGCGGCGATCATGGCGTTGCATGTGGTGCGCAACGGCAACCTGTTGGGCGGCATGGGCACCACAGTGTTCTACGTGTTCTGCGCGCTGCTGGTGGTGGCCCTCGGCCTCGGCCTGCTGATGCGGATCTGGGCCGGTGCCGCGCTCGCACTCGTCGCATTGCTGATCACTCTGATCGGTGTGCCCGCCAACGCGTGGCTGGAGATGCTGCTGGCGATCGCGGTCGGTGGCTCGATCGGCTGCATCACCGGCTTCCTGGTCGCCAAGATCGGTATGCCGTCCTTCGTGGTGACGCTGGCGCTGTTCATCACCTGGCAGGGCGTGATCCTCAAGCTCATCGGCCAGGGCGGCACGCTGCCGATCAGCTCGGAGTCGCCGACGCTGAACGCGGTCGCCAACGGCAACCTGAGCATCAGCGGCAGCTGGATCTTCTGCGCGATCGTGGTCGCCGGGTACGCCGGCGTCACGCTCGGACAGCACTTCAAGCGCCTCAACGGCGGCCTGGTCACCCAGCCGACGCCGATCGCGCTGGCCAAGGTCGCCGCGATCGCCGTACTCGCCATCGTCGGTACGTACATCTTCACGATCAACCGCTCGCAGAGCTCCATCGTGATCGAGGGCGTGCCGTACGTCGTGCCGATCGTGCTCGGCATCATGGTCATCGGGTTGTACGTGCTCAACCGCACGCGCTACGGACGGCACATCTACGCCGTCGGTGGCAACGCCGAAGCGGCCCGCCGTGCCGGTATCAACGTGTCCAAGATCCGTGCCAGCGTGTTCGTGGTGAGCTCCGCGCTCGCGGCGATCGGCGCGATCGTGTACTCGTCGAAGGTCGGTTCGGTCGACCCGCAGGCCGGTGCGCTGAACACGCTGCTGTTCGCGGTGGGCGCGGCGGTCATCGGTGGCACCTCGCTGTTCGGCGGCCGTGGCCGGATCACCGACGCGGTGATCGGTGGCACCGTGATCGCGATCGTGCAGAACGGCCTTGGCCTGCTGAACTACGGCGCCGCTGAGATCAACATCATCACCGGCATCGTGCTACTCGTCGCGGCCACGGTCGATGCGTTGTCCCGCCGTCGCGCGGCGGCTGCCCAGTCCTGATCGCCGTGACTACTTCGCCGATCGCGGGGGCTCGGCCCGACGAGGTACGCAGGCACAACAGGACAGCACTGCTGCGACGCCTGCACATCGACGGGCCGTGCACCCGTGCGGCGCTGACCACGGAACTAGGGCTCAACCGCAGCACGATCAAGGCGCTGGTGGACGGCCTGGCCGAAGCCGGCGTGGTGGAAGAGCGAGTGCCGCTGCAACGCAGCGGCGCTGGCCGTCCATCGCTACTCGTACTGCCCCAACCGCACGCGGCCGTCGTTCTCGCGATCGACATACGTGTCGAGGGCGTCGCCATAGCCCTGGTTGGCCTGGGCGGGCAGATCCTCGGCCGTAACAGCTGGAACCTCTACGGACGTGCCAGCCAGCCCGACGAGGTCGTCGCGCACATCGTCGACTCAACCCGTTGGCTGGTCGGTGAACTCTCTGTCGAGACGGCCGCGGTTGGCGTGTCCGTGCCGGGTGTTGTCCGTGGGTCTGACGGACTCGTGCACGAGGCGCCCAACTTGCACTGGACCGACATCCCGTTAGGGGAGTGGCTCTCTACGGGCTTGGGAATGCCCGTACGGCTCGGCAATGACGCGGAGCTTGGTGCGTTGGCCGAGCACGTCCGCGGCGCCGCTCGTGGCGCATCTGATGCGGTGTACGTGTCGGCTGATGTCGGCGTCGGCGGTGGCGTGATCTCCAACGGCTCGCCGATGCGCGGAACAAGCGGATATTTCGGCGAAATCGGGCACATGGTGGTCAAGCCCGGCGGGCGGCCGTGCTACTGCGGCAGCCACGGCTGCTGGGAGACCGAAATCGGCGAGGCCGCGATGTGCCGGGCGCTGGAATTGCCCGAAGGTTCGCCACGCGGCGCGATCGTGGCCGCGTTGAAGGAACTGTCGGCGCACTCGTCACTGGCCCGCGAGCAGCTCGCGGAACTGGTCGACTGGCTGGCCCTCGGCCTGGTCAACGTGGTCAACGTGCTCGGCCCGGAGCTGGTGGTGCTCGGGGATCTGTTCACGTCCCTGCCCGCGGCGCTGATCGCCGACATCGGCCGGGAGGTCCGGATCCGCAGCCTGGTCAGCAGGGCCGTCGGCGGCACGCGGATCGTGCCTTCAGTGCTCGGCGGCGACGCGAAGCTCATCGGTGCGGCCGAATTGGCCTTCGAACCGGTGCTCGGCACTATGTGAGCCGTCCAGGCGGTGCTTGTCCTCGCTTGGACAGCAGCAGGGGCGGGACTCACGCTCAGAGTCCCGCCCCTTACTACGTCTTGGCTGTGATCGTGGTCTCAGCCCTTCTGCAGCTCTGCCTCCAACTCCTTCAGGCGCGCCTCGTGCTCACGCGCGTGGTGACCGCAGAACAGCAGTTCTCCTCCTGAGGGCAGGATCGCCCGAACCTGCGCGGCTGCCCCGCAGCGGTCGCAGCGATCGGCGGCTGTCAGTTCGGGGCGGGTGAGCGTGGTGTTCATGGTAAATCTCCCTCCGTCCCGGCACCGTGGTCGGTGCCCTCGTCAGGCTGCGACCACTGGATCTCCCGTTTGGCTTCGGTTGCCGGTGGGATACCCGATGTTCGCTACCTCTACTCTTGCAGACGTTTTGGCGATCGTCAGTGTTCCCGCGCCCGAGAGAGACAGCCGTAACAATTGGTTCGCCCGGTTGCCGTAGTGGCTGTCCCGGTATTCAGGATCTTGTGGTGCCCCGGCCGAGTCGCGTGGTACAAGCGCGGGGTTCGGCGCGGAGACGGCCTTTCGCGCAGCTCAGCTCGGGCATGGCGGGTGGGTTACACGATGGGCTGACACGTTCGTGTCGACTTGCACGCTCGGTGAGGGCGGCGGTGTGATGAACATCGCTTTCTCAGCGCGTGGGTATGCGCGCGGTGCTCGTTACTCCCAGTCAACACGGCCATGATCGATTCGCCGGTGGGCTCGGCCTGGAGAGTGCCTGAGCCCACCGGACGAATGACGCTAGTTCACGCCGAGTAGGTCGACCACGAAGACCAGGGTCTCGTTCGGCTTGATCGCCGCGCCCGCGCCGCGTGCGCCGTAGCCGAGGTGTGGCGGGATGGTCAGCTTGCGACGGCCGCCGACCTTCATGCCCGCGACGCCGCGGTCCCAGCCCTGGATGACCCGGCCGCCACCGAGCGGGAACTGGAACGTCTCGCCACGGTCCCAGGACGCGTCGAACTGCTTGCCGGTCGAGTGCGAGACACCGACGTAGTGCACGGTCACCGTGTGGCCTGCCTGGGCCTCGGGGCCGTCGCCGACGGTGATGTCCTCGATCTCCAGGTCGGCAGGCGGGTTTCCGGTGATCGGGCCGATCTCAGGCTTCGTCGCCACTAGGTGTCCTCCGTAAAGCGATGTCCTGCAAGTACCAGGACAACGTACTCAAGCGCCCTGATCAGCGCTGAACAGGCTCAATGAAAGAGCCCCCGGCCGCGGCCGGGGGCTCGATCGAGCAGAAAGCCGATCACTCAAGGTAGTCGCGCAGCACCTGGGAGCGCGACGGGTGACGCAGTTTCGACATGGTCTTCGACTCGATCTGCCGGATGCGCTCCCGGGTCACGCCGTAGACCTGGCCGATCTCGTCCAGGGTGCGCGGCTGGCCGTCGGTGAGGCCGAAGCGCAGCCGCACCACGCCCGCCTCACGCTCGGACAGCGTCGCCAGCACCGACTGCAGCTGGTCCTGCAGCAGCGTGAACGACACCGCGTCGACCGCGACAACGGCCTCGGAGTCCTCGATGAAGTCGCCGAGCTGGCTGTCGCCCTCGTCGCCGATGGTCTGGTCGAGCGAAATGGGCTCCCGGGCGTACTGCTGGATCTCCAGCACCTTCTCCGGGGTGATGTCCATTTCCTTGGCGAGCTCTTCCGGCGTCGGCTCGCGGCCGAGGTCCTGCAGCAGCTCACGCTGGATCCGGCCGAGCTTGTTGATCACCTCGACCATGTGCACCGGGATACGGATGGTGCGGGCCTGGTCGGCCATGGCGCGGGTGATCGCCTGCCGGATCCACCAGGTGGCGTACGTGGAGAACTTGTAGCCCTTGGTGTAGTCGAACTTCTCGACCGCGCGGATCAGACCCAGGTTGCCTTCCTGGATCAGGTCGAGGAACGCCATGCCACGGCCGGTGTAGCGCTTGGCCAGCGACACCACCAGGCGGAGGTTGGCCTCCAGCAGGTGGTTCTTGGCGCGCTCACCGTCCCGCACGATCCAGCGCAGGTCGCGCCGCATCTGCGGGGTGAGCTTCTCGCTCTCCTCCTCGGCCTTGCGCACCCGCTCGGCCGCATAGAGGCCTGCCTCGATCCGCTTGGCGAGTTCGACCTCCTCCTCGGCGTTGAGCAGGGCGACCTTGCCGATCTGCTTGAGGTACGCGCGCACCGAGTCGGCCGAGGCGGTGAGCTCGGCGTCCTTGCGGGCCTGCCGGAGGGCTTCGGACTCCTCCTCGTCCCAGACGAAGTCGCCGCCGCCCTCCTTGGCGTCCTTGGGGAGCTTCTCTTCTTCCTCGTCCGGCTCTTCCTCGACCACCGGCTCGTCGACGAGTTCGGCGTCGTCGGCCTCAAGGTCCTCGAGGTCTTCCAGCTGAACGTCCTCGAGCTCGGCCGGCTCGTCCGGATCGCCCTCGCCGGACTTCTTGGCCGTGGCCGGGCTCGCCTTGGCCGCCGGCGCCTTGGTCGCGGTCTTCTTGGCAGCGCGGGGTTTGGCTGCGGTCTTGCGACCCGCCGACGCCTTGGCCTTGGCGCCCGCCGTCGCGGGCTCTTCGGCGTCGGTCTTGCCGGCAACCGAAGCGGTCTTGGTCGTCTTCGCCGCGCTCGCGGTGCTCGGGGAGCGTCGGGTTGCGGTCTCTGCGGCTGCCACGTACGCCCTTTCGAAACGGTCGACAACGGCAACACGGCGGGGGTCGAGTTGCCGGGAGTTCGGGGAGAGCCTCCGGGCTTTGCCGAAGGCGCTGTTCCATTGTAACGACGCCCGGCGAGTGCGGTGACACAACAAGGGCGTTAAGCCAGTTCCTACGGGTGCGAATAACCCGCGAATCAGTGCTGGACGCCGATATCCGCCGCGACCGCGGCGCCGACAATCCCCGCGTCGTTGCGCAGTTCAGCGGCCACGACTTTGGTACGAACGTCCAACAAAGGCAGCCACTTGTCGGCCTTCTTGCTCACGCCGCCGCCCGCGATGATCAGGTCCGGCCAGATCAGGTCCTCCAGCCTGCGCAGGTAGCGGGTGACGCGCTTGGCCCACTCCTCCCACGACAGGTCGTGCTCCTCCTTCACCGAGGCCGCGGCCTTGGTCTCGGCGTCGTGGCCGTCCACTTCGAGATGGCCGAACTCGGTGTTCGGGACGAGCTCACCGTCAAGGAAAACCGCACTGCCGATGCCGGTGCCGAAAGTCAGCAACACCACCACACCACTGCGGTCGATATCCGATCCATAACGGATTTCCGCCATACCGGCCGCGTCCGCGTCGTTGAGAACCACGATCTCGTTCGGTTGCCTGCCGAGTCGTTCGGCGAACAACGAGTGCGCGTCGGTGCCGATCCATTTCTTGCTGATGTTCGCGGCGGACAACGCCTTGCCGTGCTTGACCACGGTCGGCAACGTCACGCCGACCGGTCCCTGCCAGTCGAACTGCTCAACGGTCTTGGCGACCACGTCGGCGATCGCGTCCGGTGTCGAAGGCTGCGGGGTGTTCGTCCTGACCCGCTCACCGACGAGCGATCCGGCCTGAAGGTCGACCACGCATCCCTTGATTCCGGAACCGCCGATGTCTACCCCGAAGCCGCGGGTGCCAGCCATCCCCGTGGTCCTTCCTTCTCGATTCAGTTCCCAGGTGATGGGGGGACGATAACCGATGTGGTCGGATGTACCCATGGTCCATCTGCGGGACACCTTGCGCCAAGTTGCCGTCCGAGTGGCGCGCGAGGCAGGCGAATTGGTCGAGTCAACGCGACGCTCCGCTGTGCGGGACGTGTCGACCAAGTCCAGCGCCACCGATCCGGTCACCGCGGGCGACCGCGCCGCCGAGCGACTGATTCGTGACCGGCTCGCGGAGCTGCGACCAGGCGAATCGGTGTTCGGCGAGGAAGAAGGCGGTGCCGCGGCCGTCGACGGCGTTCGCTGGGTCGTGGATCCCATCGACGGCACCGTCAACTACCTCTACGGCTTCCCGTGGTACTCCGTGTCGGTGGCTGCCCAGTTGGACGGCATCACCGTCGCAGGAGCCGTTGTGGAGCCCGCTAGTGGCCGTGTGTGGTCCGCCGCGCGGGGCGGCGGCGCCACCCTTGACGGCCAGCCGCTGCGGGCCAGCGCGGTCAAGGACCTGGAACTGACGTTGGTCGCCACCGGATTCGCCTACCGGTCCGAACGACGGGCCAGACAGGTCGAGGTCGTCCGCAATGTGCTCACCCGGGTGCGCGACATCCGGCGGACCGGATCGGCCGCGCTGGACCTGTGCATGGTCGGCGCCGGATGGGTGGACGCCTATTTCGAGGCGGGCCTCAACCCGTGGGACTGGGCCGCCGGTTCGCTCATCGCCGAGGAAGCGGGCGCGGTCGTGGAGCTGCCGGGCACGGGTGAGCTGGGCGAAGCGGTCTTCGCGGCCGCGCCGGGCGTGGCGAACGAGCTGAGGAAGCTCCTGCTCGACGCCGGGGTGTAGCTCGTGAGTGGTTCGTCCGGTTAGAACCGGACTTTCCACTCACGACCCGTTAGCAGGGCGCGCGGCGGATGGCGTCGATCCACGCCTGGTCGAGCTGCGGGCCCGCGCTACCCTCCACCGACTGCAGCCCACCGGACTGCGGCGGGTGCTGCGCGCCCCACTCGGCCAGTACCCGCAGGATCTGCCGGGTCTCGGCCTTGATCGGCAGCTCGTCGAACTTGCGCCCGACGACCAGCTCCACCGACGCGTCCTGGCGGTTGTCCTTGACCAGTTCCATGCACGGGTCGAGCAGGCTCAACGTCCGCGCTGC
Source organism: Rhodococcus rhodnii (assembly GCA_000720375.1). GTDB lineage: Bacteria > Actinomycetota > Actinomycetes > Mycobacteriales > Pseudonocardiaceae > Kibdelosporangium. Next base: position 94,778 of record JOAA01000014.1, read on the forward strand.
GGCGACACCTTGCGGGCCGAAGCGGATCTGGCCACGGCACCCCATGTCCCGCGACGGGTACTGCGGGTCCTCGGCCGGCGCCCCGACCTGGGTGAAACCGAGCTGTTTCAACCCCTCCGAGACGAGTGCCGCCTCGCCACGCTGTGTGCTCGCGTTCAGCACCCTGACGCTGATCTGGTCGGGCGGTGCCGCCGAAGTCTGGTCAAGTCCCGTCTGATCCACGTGTTCGCCCGGTGGCGGAGGCGCCGGCGGGGCCGATTCGCCCGACGCCGCGGTCACCGGTACCCCGGGATCGCACCGCACCCCCGTGGCCTCCGGCTCTTTGCTGGCCACGTTGAGCCAGACCACTGCCGCCCCCAAGCCGAGTAACAACAGCATGATCAGCGCAGGAAGAGGCCTCCGCTTGCGATATCTGGGGGCCTGTTCACCCCCGTTGAAGCTCCCCGCCGTCACGTGTGCCCGCCCTCCGTCACCGACGCTGCCGGCCAGATTCCCCTGCTGTATCTGTCGACTGGCTGTTGACTTTTGTTGCTGTGATCAGCCTAGGCGTTTCCGCCGGACTACGGGCATCGGGGCGAGCACGTCCGGTAGTCGTTGCCCGATGCGACTTCATGATCGCGGACAGTGAGACATCGCTGGTATCCGACCATGAGCGGGCTTCGGCGGCAAGTCCGTGCCGTCCCCCGATCGCCTGGTCGGACCGGTCCGGACGGGTCCAGCAAGACGGCTGCGTGCAACCGGGAACACACCCGGATGGGTGATGCGTTGACTGAACGGGCGCGGGATGGGCTACCCTCTGCGCGCTCCGGTCGCCGAAGACTGAAGGCCGAATCGATTCGGTTGGCCAGAAATCCTCCCGCGACCAGGCGAGACGTCCGTCACTCCAATGGCGGGCACAAAATCGGGTCCTGGAACGTTGTCCAGCGGCACGAGTGCATGGTGATGATATGACCGCAGGGGTGAAACAAGATGGCGACCGACTACGACGCTCCTCGCCGCAGCGAGGCCGACGACCTCGCCGAGGACTCCCTTGAGGAGTTGAAGGCGCGCCGCAACGAGACGCAGTCCGGTGTTGTCGACGTCGACGAGTCGGATACCGCTGAGAACTTCGAGCTCCCCGGTGCCGATTTGTCCGGCTTGTCCGGCGAGGACCTGACCGTCAAGGTGATTCCGAAGCAGGCCGACGAGTTCACGTGCTCGCACTGCTTCCTGGTCCACCACCGCAGCAGGCTGGCCGAAGAGCGCGACGGCCTGTACGTCTGCCGCGACTGCGCCTGACAAGGGCGTCGAGAACCGAAGAGATATCCGATTCGGGTACCTGACCTCGCCGTCAGGTACCCGGCTGTGTCTATGTCTGGGTGGCGTGCTGGCGCAGCAGCGTCGCGAGTTTCTCGGGGGAGCGGGTGGAGAAGATCCAGTACGGCGTGGGGTCGTCCGGGTCGGTGAGATGAACCCGCAGAGCGGTCGGGATCCAGCCGCGGTGCAGTACGAACGCGGCCGGGTCGAGGTCACGTCCCAGCGCGCGGCGCTTCTCGTGCACGCCGAGCACCTCGATCTCGCCGACGAACTTCAACGGCAGGTGCGCGTCACCGACCCACAGTTCGTCGTCGGTCACCTTGACCTTGGCGCGGCCCGCCCAGAACAGCAGGAACGCCATCAGCGGCAGCAGGATCACGTACGGCAGCCAGGACCGGATTCCCTGGTAGCCCAGATGCACGGTGGCCGCCATCAGGGCCGCGCCGATCATCGGCATCGGCCAGCTCCACCAGGAGACCGAGAGCCGTTCGGAATGGGCAAGCGAGGTGTCCGGCACGCCACCAGGGTAGTCTCGCCGCTCGTGCCCAGCGTGCAGGTCCTGATTTCCCGGCTCGACCCGGGTGTGCCCATCCCGTCCTACGCCCGGCCCGGCGACGCCGGCGCCGATCTGGTGACCACGTCGGACGCCGAGATCGCCCCGGGGGAGCGCGCGATCGTCGGCACCGGGGTGGCCATCGCGTTGCCGGAGGGCTACGCGGCTTTCGTGCACCCGAGGTCCGGCCTCGCCGCCAGAGTGGGCCTGAGCGTGGTGAACACGCCGGGCACGATCGACTCCGGGTACCGGGGTGAGATCAAGGTCTGTCTGATCAACCACGACCTGCGTGAGCCGATCCGGCTCAGCCGTGGCGACCGGATCGCACAACTGGTCGTACAGCGGGTCGAACATGCGGTATTCCAAGAGGTGGAAGAACTGGACGACTCGGCGCGCGGCGCGGGCGGGTACGGGTCGACCGGTGGGCATGCGGTTCTCGCGTCCACACGCGGGAAGACGGAGGAATAGTGGCACTTTTCGGGCGGCGCCGAGCCAAGAACGACGAGCCTGTCGAGGACTATGACGACTTCGACGACGAGGACTACGCCGACGAGGACTCGGCGGAGGGATCCGTCCAGGGCGATTTGGCGTCTATGTCCGGACCGTTCGACGAAGAGCCGCCGGACGACGGCTTGGCGCGACTGGACCTCGGCTCCGTGCTGCTGCCAGTGCCGGACGGCGCGCAGTTGCAGGTGGAGATGGAGCAGCCGGGCGTGGTCAAGGCGGTGCACGTGATGACGCCGAGCGGCCAGATGACCGTCACCGCGTATGCCGCACCGAAGTCAGGCGGTCTCTGGGAAGAGGTCTGCGGGGACCTGGCCAACGAACTGAAGGCCAACGGCGCCCAGGTGCGCAGCGCGTCAGGCGAGTGGGGCCAGGAACTGATGGCCAACCTGAACGAGATGTCGTTGCGGTTCGTCGGCGTGAACGGACCCCGGTGGATGCTGCGCGGCGTCGTCGCGGGCCCGCCGGAGCAGTCCGCACAGGCCGCACACGGCCTGCGGTCGCTGATCCGTGGCGCGGTGGTCGTTCGCGGCACGCAGCCCATGCCAGTCGGCCTGCCGTTGCCGATCGAACTGCCCGACGAGATCGCCCAGCACATCGCCGCCCAGGGCGGCTGACCTCACCATCGCGCGCCGAGCCGGCCTAACGGTGTCGTGCGGCTGCCGCGACCGCGGCGCTGGCGCCGATGATCAGCACTACGGTGGTTATCGCCCAGCGCCGCTTCTTCTCCGTGTCCGGTTTCCTCGGCGCCGCAACGGGTTTGGCTGACGGCGGCGGGCTCTTGCGGGCCTTTGTTGTCGTCGTCGGCGGCGCCGGGGGTGACGGAGGCGGCGGCTGAACCACTTGCCGCACAGGCGGTCGCGAAGTGGTCGTCGTCGGCGGTGTGGTCGGACGCGGCGTGCTTGTCCTTGGCGGAGTGGGCCGTTGGGACGGCGGTGGCGGGGGAGGAGGCGGTGGTGGTTGGGGTGGCGGGGCCGGTGGCTCGACAACGGGCGGCGGGGTCAGACAGCCGGCCGCGTCGGTCGTATCGGCGGGCGCGAATGACGCCACCTCGGCGGTGTTCTTCGGTGCGTTCAACGGAATCCGGTACAGCCGGCTCTTGCCGTGCGACCGGTTGACGATCGCGTACAGGATCCGGCCGGGAGCCATCAGCACCGCGCCGTACGTCCCGAACGGCAACGCGGAAGGCTTGGCCACCACACGGACTTTGCCAGTCAACGGGTCGACGCTGACGACCATGCCGACGCTTGTCACGCCGTACAGCAACGCGTCCGACCCGAAATCCCAGTCGTCGACGTGCGCGAGCCACGACAGCCACTTCGTCCTGGTGATCTGCAAGTACGTCGGGCTCGCCGGGTTGATGTCCAACGACACCAGCTTCAGTCCGTCCCGCAGGAACAGGGTCGACCCCGAGATGGCTCCCGCGGTGGCGTCGCCGATGCCGCGCACCTTGCCCCGGTCGACCGCCGTGCCCCCGCGATCGAGCGTCACCACGTGCGAACGGGTCGAGACGCCGTACAACAGGTTCTGGCTTCGCGAATAGCCGATCGCGTTGAGCTCGTTGGAGAACTTGCGCAGCTCCGCCCCTCGGCCTTCGGGCAGCGAGAGTCTGACCAAAGTGGACATGGAGCCGTGTTTCGGGGTGTACACCTCGAAGGCGTCGCACTCGCCGTCGGCCGCGCGGGCAGTGCCCACCAAACCGCTCGCCATCACGATCGAAGCGGCCAACGCCAGACTGGGCAGTCGCATCAGTTCAGCCGGTCCAGCACGGCGGTGAACGCTTCCGGGCCGACCGCGGCACCGCCGCTGAACGGGTTCTGCAACTGGTAGATCGCGAACAGCAGCAACGTGATCGCGGCCGCGAGGGTGCCGGAGATCAACGCGTGCGAGAGCACTTTCGGCCCGCCGTGCAAGTAGATCAGGCCCATCACCATCACGCTGCCGATCAGCAGCGCGAACCAGACCACCGTGCTCACGCCGCCGCTCGCGGCCGCGTCCAGCCGGGCCTGCCTGGCTTGGTAGACCTCCCATAACTGGTCTGTGGCAGCGGCTTTACGGCTTTCCTGCCACGGGTCGTCGGCCGCCGTCGGTGCCTTGGCGATCGTGTCGCGCAACTGCTCGAGCTGCTGCCAGCCCGCCGTGCTGTCGACCGTGCCCCGGTCGCTCATCTGTGGCCATTCCTGGCTGACGACCGTGTTGGAGTAGTCCATCGTGATCTGGCGGACCTTGGTGCTCACCGGTTCCTGCAGCGCTTCGGCCGACCAGGACACCGCGACCAGGTTGTTGGCTTCCCGCTGCGAGTCGTCCTGCGCCGCGCTCACCCCGTCGAATAAGGAAATCAGCACGAACGCGAGCAGCACCGCGTGCAGTCCCGCGACGATCGTGAACACCTGTCCAGCGACTTCGTTGTTCCCGCTCAGGCCGACGGTCGCCGGTATCCGGTGGACGAGGGCCGCGACCGATGCGGCGACCACACCCGCTCCGATGATCCAGAACGCGCCGCTCAGGTAGATGCTCACGCCGCGGAAGGCTGATGCAACACAGTGTGGCCGGACAAGACCTGCGCGTGATTACCACTCTTCGACCACTCGGGTTTCGCCGATTCGGAGCAACGCCGGTTAGCTCGACTGCTCCAAACGCGTGATGCCTACGGCCCTGAGCCACGCGAGAACCGTCGCCCGGCCAAGCGATTCACGATCATTCCCCAAGGCGCGCAACGTTGTCGAGCACAACTGGGCGTTGGGGATCGTCGATGCCCAACGCCGCGCGACCTCGATCGGATGGACCGGGTCGTCCGAGCACCCGGCAATTCCCGTCGGCACGGTGATGCGACCCAGTTCAGTCAATTCCGGTGCGGGCCGCGTCGCTGCAACGTCCAACGAGTCCGCCAGGCCCGGTTCGGCCCGTCGCCACGCACGGGACAACTCAGCCGCCAGCCACGGCTCGGCATCAACGGTGGCGAGGGTCGCGTCGACACCGTGTTCACGTACGGCCTGAGCGCTCAGCCGCGCCGATACGGCCGCAGGTGCATTTCCTGGTGACCCGTTCCATGCCGGGAGCGCGAGCAGCAGTCCGGCGCATCGTCCTGGGTTCGCCAGCGCCCACTCGACCGCGAGGTGTGCTCCCAGCGATATCCCGCCGACGAGAACCGGCGCGCCGGAAACGTCATCCAGGGCCTTCAGATGCGTTTCGGCCAGCGTTTTTCCGGGTACCGGGCGGGGCGCGACCAACTGAATACCGATCGTACGAAGCGGACCTTCGAACACTGACCGGACAAAAACCTCATCCGAGGCCGTACCTGGCAGAAGAATCGCGGTCTGAATCGTGTCCGACAGGGAACGCCCAACCGACACCTGACGTTGGTGTACTGACACGGTTCCGGCCTCCTGCCTACGGTTACGCTTGATTGTGCACGGGTCGGAGTCGGGGCCGATCCCACCAATGAGGAGCAGGCATGGGTGTCGACAAGGGGGACGGATATTTTCGCCGTCTTGTCCGCAAGCTGACCAGCGACGTCGAGGAGCTGGACGCCGATGACCTGTCCGCCAGCGTTGAGGCGAGCGGCGCCATCAAGGCGTGCGACTGCCGCTCCGGCCAGGAGGTCACGGTGCTGGGCAGGCTGCGCAGCGTCGAGCTCTCGCCGGGCGACGCGGTCGCCACGCTGGAGGCCGAGCTGTTCGACGGAACCGAGGGTGTGACATTAGTCTGGCTCGGCCGACGGCGGATTCCCGGTATCGAACCGGGCAGGACGGTGAAGGCGAAAGGCCGGATCGCGGTGCGGGACGGCCGCAAGGTCCTCTACAACCCCTACTACGAGCTGCAGACGACTACATGACTGATGAGACGCCCAAGCCAGAGTCCGAGAAGGTTGAGCAGGTAGACCCGGCCGAGAAGCCGATACCGACGCTCTGGGAACAGATGGGCGGGATGGTCGGGTTCATCTCGGCCTCCATCCCGGTCGCCGTTTTCGTGATCGTGAACTGGGCGACCAGCATGGGTCCGGCGATCTGGAGCGCGGTGGGGGCCGCGGTGCTGATCGCCGTGATCCGGATCATCCGCAAGGAACAGCTGATGCCCGCGATCTCGGGCATCTTCGGCGTGGCCATCGCGGCCTTCATCGCCTACCGGGTCGGTGAGGCCAAGGGCTTCTTCCTGTACGGCATCTGGGTCTCCGGTGTGCTCGGCGGGTCGTTCCTGATCTCGATGTTCGTCCGGTGGCCGCTGGTCGGCGTGATCTGGTCGACGCTCAACGGGCACGGTCTCGGCTGGCGCAAGGACCCGAAGTCGCGGCGGGACTACGACATCGCGACCGCGGCGTGGACGCTGGTCTTCGCCTCGCGCGTGGTCGTACAGCAGTGGCTGTACAACGCCGACGAGACGACACTGCTCGGCATCGCGCGTATCGCCATGGGCTATCCGCTTACCGCGATCGCGTTGCTGGTGACGGTGTGGGCGGTGCGCCGCGTGGACAAGCGCGACAAGGCTCGTGAGGAAGCCGAGAAGGCGGAGACCGAGACCATCGAGCGTGAGCTACGCGCGAAGTACGACACCCCGGCCCAAGAGTCCCCCTGAGGTATTACGGGATTTATCGGAGCCTCACCGGATGTGTCCAGGGCGGTGACTTCGCAACGCTGGCGCCATGAGGAAAGCAGCCAGCAGAACCGTGGTCGGCCTGGTTGTCGTCAGCGGCTTGCTCGCATCCGGTGCCGCCGAGGCGAGCACCGGTTTCGAGTACCAAAGCCTTGACGGCAGCGGGAACAACCGCGCGCATCCGGAGTGGGGCAAGGCGGGCGGGGCCTACCTGCGGGTGGGGCCCGCGCACTACACCGACGGGATCGGGGCGCCGTTTCCCGGCCCGAATGCCCGCTACATCAGCAATCGCGTGTTCAACGACGCCGGTCAGCGGTTGTCGTCCCCGCGCGGCGTGAGCCAGTGGGCGCCCGCGTGGGGCCAGTTCGTGGATCACACTTTCGGTTTACGTGTGAGCGATCCGAGCGCCCCGCCGGGAGGCATTCCGTACGACCAGAACGACCCGATGGAGATGTTCCCGAGCGGCCTCGATGTCGTACCGTTCGGGCGAAGTAAGCCAATCGACGGAACCGGCGTGGACAAACCACGCGAACAGGTGAACGCACTGGGCTCGTACATCGACGCGTTCGCTGTCTACGGCACGCCCGCCCGCCTGGAGTGGATGCGCGAAGGCCCGGTCGACGGGAACATGGCCAACAACAGCGCGAAACTGTTGATGCCAGGGGGAAACCTGCCGAGGCGCGACGCGCGCGGCGACATGAATACGGCTCCGGGAGCCGACGACGGCGCCGGGCGGATGCGCGGCAACGGCATGGTCGCGGGTGACGGACGCGCGAACGAGAACACCGGTTTGCTGGCCGTGCAGACGCTGTTCGCCCGTGAGCACAACAGGATCGTCGACCGATTGCCGAAATCTCTACCCGAAGAGGTGAAGTTCCAGATCGCCCGGCGCGTGGTGATCGCTACGCAGCAGTACATCACCTACAACGAATTCCTGCCCACGCTCGGCGTGCACCTCAAGCCGTACCGCGGGTACAGGCCGGACGTGAACGCGACGCTGGGCAACGAGTTCGCGACCATCGGGTACCGCGGCGCGCACAGCATGATCCACGACGACATCCGGCTGAAGGTTCCTGCTTCGCGGTACACGCCCGCGCAGCTGGATGCGTTGCGGGCCAAGGGAGCCGTGGTGAAGGTGGCCGGCGACACCGTAGAGCTCACGATGACCGCCGCCGAGGCACCGTTCAACCCGGACTTGTTCGAGGAACTCCGCCTCGGGCCGGTGCTGCAGGGACTCGGCCGGTATCCGGCGGCCGCGTCGGACGAGCAGATGGGGGAACTGATCCGCAGCATCCCGTTCAGCGTGCCGGGAACCACGATCATCTTCGACATCACCGCGGTGGACATCGAGCGCGGCCGGGACCACGGCATGCCGACCTATCAGCAACTGCGTGCGACATACGGGCTTTCACCGAAGACCTCGTTCCAGGCGGTCACCGGCGAGGCGACCGAGACGTTCCCCGCCGACCCGGAACTCACGCCCGGCAACGAGATCAACGACCCGGACTCGCTGGATTTCATCCGATTGCGCGACAAGAACGGCCGCGAAGTCCCGTCAGGTAGCGATGATGCCGTGACCGGTGAGCGCAGGACGACCACCGCGGCGCGGCTGAAGGCCTTGTACGGGGACGTCTCGAAGCTGGAAGCCTTCGTCGGCATGGTGGCCGAACCGAAGGCGCCAGGCCATGAGTTCGGTGAATTGCAGACCGCGATCTGGCAGAAGCAGTTCGAGGACCTGCGAGACGGCGACAGGTTCTTCTACGGCAACGATCCTGCGCTCACGATGATCAAGCACAAGTACGGCATCGACTATCGGCAGAACCTCGGCGACGTGATCGCCCGCAACACCGACGTGCCGCGCTATGACTTGGCGGTCAACGTGTTCAGGGTGTCCTGAGCCCAGTTCCTGAACGTGGCGGGTGGCCGACCGAGGACGTGCTCAACATGGTCGGTCACCACCGCGTTGCCGCCGTTGCGGACAATCTCGAAACCTTTGAGCATGAAGTCGACCGAATCGGGGGACATGCCTTGCGCCAGCATCGATGTGCGCGCCTGCTCCGGCGAAATGTCCATGGTCGTCAGCGGCTTGCCAAGGACTTCGCTGAGGATGTCGACTTGCTGTGCGGTGCTGAGCAGTTCCGGCCCGGTCAGCGTGTACGTCTGGTTGTCGTGGTCGTCGGTCAGCAATGCCTTCGCGGCGACCGCAGCGATGTCGCGGGGATCGACCACTCCGTTGGTACCGTCGCCGTAGTAACTCGGAACCGGTTCGCCCGCTTGGATTTGTGGGAGCCAGGCCAACGCGTTCGACGCGAACGTCGTCGGCCGCAGAATCGTCCACATCAGATCACTTGACCGCAGCGCCTGTTCGCCAGGCAGATGCCAGCTGCTGGTCAGCTCGAAACCCGGCTCGCCGGTATGAATCGCGGAGATCTTCACGACCTTCCGGACGTGCTGTGCGACCTCCAGTAACGCCAAGTCATGCTCGGCGGTCTTACCCGGAGCGGACAACAGAAAGACCGTATCGACGCCGTCGACCGCACGTTTCAACGACTCGGCGTCCTCGAAGTCGAACCCCTGTCGCCGTGACATCGCCCGGACATCCGCGCCGCTTTCGGCCAGCAGCGGTACCAGGTGACTGCCGATGGTGCCTGTCGCACCGGTAACCAGAATCATGGGCTTAACGGTGTCAAGAAGTCCGATCAGGACATAGGAAGATTCGGCTATCGTCGAGAACGTGAAACCCTGGGACATTCACGGGACATGCGAGTTCTCCGGCGGACGGAAGACATTGACCCGCCTGCCGAGCACGAGTACATCGTTGGTCTTCGTGATGCTGCCCAGCGGCGAGAGCCAATTGGTCGTGATGGGCCCACGTACCCGCGCGTTGTACTTCCCCCACAAGGACATCCCGCTCACTGTTAACGCGCAGTTCCACGCGGGCTGGGCAGGCATCCTGACCGGCGTGCCCGTCAACGAACTGACCGATCGTGTGGTCCCGCTTAGCGATCTGTGGGGCGAGGACGGCACCCGACTGCACGATCAGCTGATCTCCGACCCACGGAATGTAACCGATCGGATGGAAAAGGCGCTTGCCGCCAGGCTGTCCGACAACCCGGCGGGTTTACTCGTCCGGGAAGCGACCCGATGGCTGGACCGCGAACGGCTGCCGGAAACCGCGCGCCGCTTGAACATCAGTGAACGTCACCTGCGCACGTTGTTCACGGGTGCGGTTGGCATGTCACCGAAGCGGTACGTTCAGGTGAATCGGGTGCGTTCGGTGCTTTCCCGCGCCGGCGCTCGTAAAGGCGCGCAGCTTGCGGCGGAGAGCGGCTACTACGACCAGTCACACATGACCGCGGAGTTCCGCGCGACCATGGGCGTCCCGCTCGGCGCGTACCTCGCAGGCGACTTGCCAGCGCCGTCCGCGTGCTGATCCCTTGAACGCCGAGGGACTGCCCTTCGGAACTCGGTGATCAGCTCGTTTGATAGGCCGGGCCTTGCCAGCCTTCTCGTCGTACCAGCCACGGGAGTGCTAGCGGTCTCGCCACTCGCTGGCGAGGATGGCGAACACGATCTCATCGGTCCACTCGCCCTTGACGAACTCGTTCTCCCGGAAATGCGCCTCCTGACGCATCCCGAGTTTCGAAAGCACGCGGGCGGACGCCGCGTTGCGGCCGTCGATCCGGCCGATCACGCGGTGGGCCTTCAACTCCTCGAACGCGATCCGCAGCAACGGCCGCGCAGCCTCGGTCGCGAAGCCATGCCCGTAGTGGTCCGGGTGCAGCACATACCCGATCTCCGCCTGCTGGTGCTCGCCCGGCAGCCAGTTGAGCACCACGTCACCGATCATCGCGTCGGTGTCCTTGCGCACGACCGCCAGCATCAACGAGTCGCCCGGCGCCGTCAGCCTGGACATCTTGGCGATCCGCTCGTCCAGTTTGGCCTGGACCTCAACCCGGCTGAGCGCCTCGGTGTAGAGGTAACGGTTCACCACCGGCCGTGACCGGATGTCGTACAGCTCGTCGAAGTCGGCCGGGGTGAAGACACGCAGCCAGAGCCGGTCCGTCTCGATCTTGCCGGAAGGGGCGAACACCCCTCCGACAGTATCCGATCACGCGCCGAGAGCTGTGCGGATTTCATGTTCGACGTTCGCGGCCGCCACGAACAACAGCTCGTCACCCGGTTCGAAGGTGTCCTCCGGCTGCGGCACGATCACGCGACCGCCACGCAGGATTGTCACGAGCGCCGCGTCGCGGGGCAGATTGATCTCCTGCACCGGTTTGCCCGCCAGCGGCGTGTCCTCCGGCAGCGTCATCTCGACGAGGTTTGCCTGGCCCTGACGCAACGTCAGCAACTGCACGACATCGCCGACACTGACCGCTTCCTCGACCATGGCCGCGAGGATGCGCGGTGTGGACACTGCCACGTCGACGCCCCACGCCTCGGTGAACAGCCACTCGTTGGCCGGGTCGTTCACGCGCGCGACCACTCTGCGGACCGCGAACTCGGTCTTGGCCAGCAGCGAGACCACCAGGTTGACCTTGTCGTCGCCGGTCGCGGCGATGACCACGTCACACAGCTGCAGGCCGGCGTCCTCAAGGGACGACAGCTCACACGCGTCGGCCAGCACCCACTCGGCCTGCTCGACGGTGTGCGGCTCGAAATGGGAGGCCTGCCGCTCGATCAGCATCACCTGGTGCCCGTTCGCCACGAGCTCCGCGGCGATGGACCGACCGACGGCGCCGGCGCCAGCGATCGCGACCCGCATCAGTTCTCCTCCTCCGGTGGCTGCGCCGCCGCGTTCGTGGCGTCGCTGACCGTGCCGGACAGGGCCGCCACGTAGATCACGTCATCCGCCTGCACCACTGTCTTGGCGTCGGGAAGCACACCTGTACCGAACCGCATGATGAACGCCACACGTGCGCCGGTGGCTTCTTCGAGGGCGCTCACGCGTTTGCCTGCCCACGACTCGTGCACAGGCAGTTGCAGCACCGCGACCTTGCCCGACGGCTCACGCCACGCGGACGCGACACCGTCCGGGAGCAACGTTCGAAGGAAACGGTCTGTGGTCCACGGCACTGTCGCGACGGTCGGGATGCCCAGCCGCTCGTAGACGGCGGCTCGCTTCTCGTCGTAGATCCGGGCCACGACGTGCTCGACGCCGAATGTCTCCCTGGCCACTCTGGCGGAGATGATGTTGGAGTTGTCGCCGCTGGAGACCGCCGCGAACGCCCCCGCCCGCTCGATCCCCGCCTTGATCAACACGGTCCGGTCGAAGCCGATGCCGACCACCTGCGAACCGTGAAAATCCTGGCTCAGCCTGCGGAAGGCCTGCACGTCCTTGTCGATGACGGCGACCGTGTGGCCGAGGCGCTCAAGCGCGGCCGCGAGCGACGACCCGACCCGGCCGCAGCCCATGATCACCACGTGCACGACCAGCCTCCTCGAAGATCTCTCGCCTCGTCGGGCAAGAACCTACCGTCCGGTGCTCCACCTGGGTGACGGGAGGACATACTCTGTGATCCCGTGTCGAAGTTCTCAACCGCAGCGAAGCGCCTCCTCGTAGGCAGGCCCTTTCGCAGCGACAGCCTTGGCCACACGCTGCTGCCCAAACGGGTGGCGTTGCCTGTGTTCGCCTCGGACGCCCTTTCGAGCGTCGCGTACGCGCCGCAAGAGATCTTTCTGACCCTCAGCATCGCCGGGATCGCCTCATTCGTCTACGCGCCGTGGATCGGTCTTGCCGTCATCATCGTGCTCCTGACGGTGGTCATGAGCTATCGGCAGAACGTGCATGCTTATCCCAGTGGCGGCGGCGACTACGAGGTCGCCACGGTCAACCTGGGGCCCAAAGCGGGCGTGACGGTCGCCAGCGCGCTGCTGGTGGACTACGTGCTGACGGTCGCGGTGTCCATTTCGTCCGCTGCTGAGAACCTCGGCGCGCTGGTGCCGTGGATCGGCGACAACAAGGTGCTGTTCTCGGTGATCGCGATCGTCCTGCTGACCGCGATGAACCTCAGAGGCGTCCGCGAGTCGGGCACCGCGTTCGCCATCCCGACGTACGCGTTCATGATCGGCATCTTCGCGATGCTCGGCTGGGGCTTCTTCCGCACCCTGGCACTGGGCGACGAGGTCAAGGCGGCCAGCGCGGGCCTGGAACTGCACGCCGAGAACGACCACCTGATGGGCCTGGCGTTGGTGTTCCTGGTGCTGCGATCCTTCACACAGGGCTGCGCGGCGTTGACCGGTGTCGAGGCGATCAGCAACGGCGTCCCGGCGTTCAAGAAGCCCAAATCCCGCAACGCGGCCACGACGCTGCTGCTGCTCGGCCTGATCGCGGTGACCATGTTCATGGGCGTGATCTACCTGGCCAGGCTGACCGGTGTGGTGCTGGCGGAGCATCCGGAGACGCAGTTGGCCAACGCTCCCGCCGGATACGAGCAGCAGACAGTGATCGCGCAGCTCTCGCAGGCGGTGTTCGCCGACTTCGCGCCCGGGTACTTCTTCGTCATCGTGTTCACCGCGCTGATCCTGGTGCTGGCCGCGAACACCGCGTTCAACGGCTTCCCGGTGCTCGGGTCGATCCTGGCGCAGGACCGCTACCTGCCGCGCCAGCTGCACACCCGCGGCGACCGGCTGGCGTTCTCCAACGGCATCCTGTTCCTCGCCGGGTTCGCCATCCTGCTCGTGATCGCGTTCGAAGCCGACCCGACGAAACTGATCCCGCTGTACACCGTGGGCGTGTTCGTTTCGTTCACGCTGAGCCAGAGCGGCATGATCCGGCACTGGAACCGCCTGCTGCGCAGCGAGACCGACCCGGTCGAGCGGCGCAAGATGCGGCGCTCGCAGGGGATCAACGCGTTCGGCCTGGCGATGACCGGCACCGTGCTGGTGATCGTGCTGATCACCAAGTTCCTGGTCGGCGCGTGGATCGCGATCGCGGCGATGACGGCCATCTTCGCGCTGATGACCGGGATCAAGAAGCACTACGACCGGGTCGCCGACGAACTGCGCGAGGCCGAGGAAGGCCGGCCGACCGTGATGCCGTCGCGCAACCACGCGATCGTGCTTGTGTCCAAACTGCACTTGCCGACGCGGCGCGCGCTGGCGTATGCCAAGGCCACCCGGCCGGACGTGCTCGAGGCGGTGACGGTCAATGTGGACGACCGGGACACCCGGATGCTGGTGAAGGACTGGGAAGCCAACGGGTTCAAGATCCCGCTGAAGGTGATCGAGTCGCCGTACCGGGAGATCACCAAGCCGGTGCTGGACTACGTCAAGCGGACGCGCACCAAGAACCCGCGTGACGTGGTCACGGTGTTCATCCCGGAATACGTTGTCGGTAGGTGGTGGGAGCATTTCCTGCACAACCAGAGCGCGTTGCGGCTCAAGGGGCGGTTGCTGTTCCAGCCTGGCGTGATGGTCACCAGCGTGCCGTGGCAGCTGGCGTCCTCCGAGAAGGTGCACGAGAAGGCCGTGATCGCGCCCGGATCAGTGCGGCGCGGACTGCACGGCGAGGACCACAAGTGACCGCTAAGGAAAAGCTGAACTGGAAGGGCCGCAGGCTCGACGTGGAAGTCGGGCCGGTAGCCCACGGCGGGCACTGCGTGGCCCGGTACGAAGGGCGCGTTCTCTTTGTGCGCCATGCGTTGCCGGGCGAACGCGTGACGGCTCAGGTGACCGAGGACAAGGGCGGCTCGTACTGCCGCGCGGACGCCGTGGAGATCATCACCGCATCGCCCGATCGGGTGGAACCGCCGTGCCCGTTGTCCGGGCCCGGCGCCTGCGGCGGCTGCGACTGGCAACACGCTTCCGGTGAAGCGCAACGGAAATTGAAGGCCGCCGTGGTGTCCGAGCACCTCAGCAAGGCGACCGGCCGGGACATCCCGGTCGTCGTCGAGGAGCTCACCGGTGGGCTGTTGGGCTGGCGGACTCGCGTGCGGATGGCCGTCGGCTTCGACCAGCTGCCCGGCTTTCACCCGCACCGCAGCCACGCGGTGATCCCGGTCGGGCATTGCCCCATCACGGTTCCCGGCTTGGTCGAGTCGGTCGCCGGCCAGGAGTTCACCAAGGACAGCGAACTCGAACTGGTCCGTGACGGCGGCGGGCGGATCCACGCCCGTCAGCTCAAGCTGGTCCGCGGCTACCGGGGCCGGATGCACTACCAGCGCAAGGCCATCGCCGGGGACGGCGAGTCGGCGGTCGAGTTCGCCGCGGGCAGGCACTGGGAGATGAACGCGTACAACTTCTGGCAGGTCCACCCGGCAGCCGCGGACACGCTCGCCGCGGCGGTCGGGGAGTGGGCACAGGCCTCGCCGGGCGCGTGTGCCTGGGATTTGTACAGCGGTGTCGGTATTTTCGCGTCGGTCCTGGCCGCCCAGGTCGGCCCGGAAGGCCGGGTGCTGGCGGTCGAGCAGGCCGGTCAGTCCTCATTGGACTCTGAACGGCTGCTCGCCGACCTGCCGCAGGTCACGGCGGTGTCCCGGAAAGTCGAGGTGGCGCTGCGGGAAGGGCTGCTCGACGGGGCGGATCCGGAGGTGGTCGTGCTCGACCCGCCTCGTAAAGGCGCCGGGCACGAGGTCGTCGACACAATCGCGGGGCGACACCCCGCGCGCGTGGTCTACGTGGCCTGCGACCCGGCAGCACTAGGCCGGGACGTCGCCCGGTTCATGCTGCACGGGTACAAGTTGGACTCGGTGCGCGCCTTCGACGCGTTCCCGATGACCCACCACGTCGAAGCGGTGGCGCTGCTTAGTCCGGGCGACTGAACCAGTACTGCGGCCCAGGCTTCAGGTTCTGGTAGATGTGCTTGGCTTCCTGGTACTCGGCCAAACCGGCGCGGCCGAGTTCCCGGCCGACGCCGGAGCGCTTGAAACCGCCCCATTCGGCCTGCGGCAGGTACGGGTGGTAGTCGTTGATCCAGATCGTCCCGTGCCGCAAGCGCGAAGCCACGCGCTGCGCCTTGTCGCCGTCCTTGGTGAACACGCCGCCCGCCAAGCCGTAGTGCGTGTCGTTGGCGATACGGATCGCGTCGTCCTCGTCAGTGAAGCGCTCGACGGTCAGCACTGGGCCGAACGCCTCCTCGCGCACCGCGTAGCTGCCCTGCTTGACGTCAGTGAGGATCGTGGGCAGGTAGTAGAAACCGTCCTTGAGACGCTCGTCCTCCGGCCGCCAACCACCTGTGCGCAAGGTCGCGCCCTCGGTCATCGCCGCCGCGACGTAGTGCTCGATCTTCTCCAGGTGCGCGGCGGAAATCAGCGGGCCGGTCTCGGCATCGGGGTCGAACGGGCCGCCCAACCGGATCCGCTCGGTGCGTCGGACGATCTCGTCGACGAACTCGTCATGCAGCTCGTTCTGCACGATCAGCCGGGCACCGGCCGAACACACCTGGCCGGAGTGCAGGAACACCGCGGTGATCGCGTAATCGACAGCGGTCTCGAAGTCGGCATCGGCGAACACGATGTTCGGGTTCTTGCCGCCCAGCTCCAACGCGACTTTCTTGACCGTGGCCGCCGCGGCGGCGGCGATCCGGGTGCCTGTGGTGAGCCCACCGGTGAAAGACACGAGGTCGACGTCCGGATGCTCGGCGAGCGGAGCGCCGGCCATCGCCCCAGCACCCAGCACAAGGTTCGCGACACCGTCAGGCAAACCGGCTTCCTGCAAGGTCCGCATCAGCATGATCGCCGTGCTCGGCGTGAGCTCGCTCGGCTTGAGCACGAACGTGTTCCCGGCGGCGAGCCCGGGCGCGACCTTCCAGACCGCCTGCAGGAGCGGGTAATTCCACGGGGTGATCAGTCCACAAACACCAACCGGCTCGTACACGATCTTGCTGGCGATGTCGGGACTGCCCGCGTCCACGATCCGCCCGGACTCATTGGCGGCCAGCTTGCCGAAGTACCGGAAGCACGAGACGACATCGGCCATGTCGTACTCGCTCTCGACCAAGCGCTTGCCTGTGTCGAGCGACTCAGCACGGGCATACGCGTCCTTGTCCCGGCTGATCAGATCGGCGACGCGGAGGAGCAGGTCGCCGCGTTCACTGGCCGGAGTACTGGGCCACGGGCCGCTGTCAAAGGCACGCCGCGCGGCGTCGATCGCCGCCTCGGTATCGGTGCCGTCCGCTTCGTCGACCGTCGCGACCAACGATCCGTCAGCAGGACACCGGATCTCCCGCGTCGCGCCGGCGAGCGCGGAAACCCACTCTCCGCCAATGAACAGCTCGGCCATACAGCACTCCGATCTTGTCTCGCAGTGAATCCACCCTACGGGGTTTCCCAGCGATTCCCAGAACTCACGAAGCCCAGTGCCGCCATCCGCAACAGCTAGCTGCCGTAACCGAATTCAGCCTCATGGAACACGTCGGAGCCCTCGGTGCTCTCGTAAGTGACGCCGCATTCCTGGCTGAGCATGGCGTGGCCGAGGTTCGCCAGCGTGAGCCAAGCGGTGATCAACCCCCCGATGAGCAGGAAAACGCCAACAGTCCCAGCACCCGCCCGAAACGCCCAAGCCACGAGCATGCCCACGGCCAAGGTGATCGCAGCAGTGAGAACGGCGCGGATGAGGTAGGTGCGCCGTTCGCGAGCCACGTCCTTGCGAGACGCGGCGTAGATCGCCACCGTCGCCCCGCACTGCCAGCACTTCACGGTCATGATGGCCGGTTCGGTGTCGTGTCGCTCAAGCGCGTAAACATCACCGCCCGGCGCGCTCAGATGCGTCACCCGCGCGGACACGTGCGTCGCGATCCGGAACAAGCCCCACCCTCGAATCTCCCCCAACCCCGGACAACGGCCAGAAGCAGGATCCTCCGCCTGACCGCGCCGACAAGGCAAGCGGCCAGCCGGCGGACTACTACTGCCCTGGATGCGGCGGTGGCGGTGGCGGCGGCACGACGCCTTCCGGCGGCATGCTGCTCACCAGCCCACCCGCCTCAGCTTGACCGGACAACGGATCCGGAGGTCCTCCGAAGGAACCGCCCGGGCCGAAGCCTGCCGGTTGCCCGCCTTGCGGTGCGCCCACGAAACCGGTGGGTCCAGGAGATCCGAGTGGGTTCCCACCTGGGGGCGTCCCCGGACCGAACCCAGTCGGCCCCGGTTGAGGTAGTTCGCCTGATGAGGTGGGCCCAAACCCGGTTGGTCCGGGTGATGGCAGCGGTGTTCCGCCTGGTGGCGTGCCTGGGCCGAACCCGGTAGGTCCGGGGCGAGGTGTCTCGTCTGGCGAGGTGGGTCCGAATCCGGTCGGCCCGGCTGTTCCCCCTGGTGGCGTGCCTGGGCCGAACCCGGTGGGCCCGGGCTGAGGTACTTCGCCTAGCGAGGCGGGATCGAATCCGGTCGGCCCGGGTGCGCCGGCTGGACCGAACCCGGTAGGTCCTGGGCGAGCTGTTTCGCCTGATGAGGTGGTGCTGAGCCCGCCAGGCCCCAGCTTGAACGTTCCGCCCGTTGGCGTGCCCTGGCCGAAGCCGGCCGGGCTGGACTGTGGTGGCTCGCTTGCTGACGTGGTGCCGAATCCACTCGGCGGCGTGGCTGGTCCGAACCCGGCCTGGCCTGCGCCTTCCGGAATGGGTCCACTCGCCAAGCCGGGTGCTCCATCGGCACCTGCCATGCCTCCCGCGAAGCCAGGCGGGGTGGTTGCGGGACCCGCTGCTCCGCCTGGTGCCGTGCCCTGGCCGAAGCCGGCCGGGCTGGACGGTGGTGGCTCGCTAGCTGACGTGGTGCCGAATCCGGGTGGCGGCAGGGGTGTTCCACTCGGTGGCGTGGCCGGTCCGAAGCCTGCCTGACCTGCATCTCCTGGCACTGATCCACCAGCGAAGCCGGGTGCACCCGCAGCGCCTCCTGCGAAGCCAGGTGGCGTAGCTGCGGGACCCGCTGGTCCGCCTGGTGGCTGCATGGGCGCACCGGCCGGGCCGGGTGGTGGCGTGAATTGCGGCGCCCCTGCAGGTGCCGGGCCTGCTGGTCCGGGCGCCGCTCCTGCGGGCACGGCGCCTTGTGGCGGGGGACCGCCTGGCGCGGGTGCTCCATGGGATGCGGCAGGTCCGGCTCCACCAGGCGCGGATGCGGCTGGTGCTTGGTCGGCGGCGGGTGGCAGCCCGGCGCGGGCGCGGAGCCACTCGGGGATGTGGGCATCCTCACGGGGGAATTGCCGCAGCTCGTCCTGGAACCCGATCGGCGGCGGCATCCTGCGCCAGCGGGGCTCGGTGTCCGGTTCGAACTCCGCGCTGAACTTCGACGGGTGATCCAGCAGGTAGACGCCCGAAAGCCACGTCCCTCTGCCCGGCCGGTACATCGCCGCCCGCAGCTCGCCGAACAGCTCGACCACGTCCATCGGCGGGCGGATCGGGAACGTCTGCTCGTCGTTGGTCGTCACCGCCACGTCGGCCTCGATGTGCCGGCCGGCCGACCGGTACTCCGCGCGGATCTGCTTCCAGTTCGGTGGCGCCGCCCCAAGTAGCGCCCGGCCGATCCGCCTGATCAGCTGCTGCTGATCAACTTCTGGCACGCTCATCTCCCCCGGTCCTCCCTGACCCAGCGTTCCTGCAGGGACCTTACAACTTACGGCCCGGCCATAAGGCCAGGTTCGTGCCGCCGGGGCCGCATTGCCGAGCCGTCCGTAGACTGGCTGGAAGCCGGTTGGGGCGGGAAGCCGGGCACACGAGTACGGAGTGGAGCGACTCAGACGAGGTGGAAGCAGTGACTCTGCTGGAGAACCTGCACGGACCGACCGACTTGAAGCGCCTCACCGACGAGGAGGTGATCCGGCTCGCCGGCGAGATCCGCTCGTTCCTGGTCGAGAAGGTCGCACGGACCGGTGGGCATCTCGGGCCCAACCTGGGGGTTGTCGAGCTCACCCTGGCGGTGCACCGGGTCTTCGACTCGCCGAGTGACGCGATCGTCTTCGACACCGGTCACCAGAGCTACGTACACAAGATCGTGACCGGCCGTGCCGGGGGCTTCGACACGTTGCGCCAGCGCGGTGGCATGTCGGGTTACCCGTCGCGTGCGGAGAGCGAACACGACTTGGTGGAGAACAGCCACGCCTCCACCGCACTGTC
Source organism: Rhodococcus rhodnii (assembly GCA_000720375.1). Taxonomy (GTDB): domain Bacteria; phylum Actinomycetota; class Actinomycetes; order Mycobacteriales; family Pseudonocardiaceae; genus Kibdelosporangium. The sequence continues at coordinate 114,763 of JOAA01000014.1, forward strand.
CTATGCCGACGGTCTGGCAAAGGCATTCCAGCTTCGTTCCCAGCGGCGGCACGTGGTCGCGATCGTCGGCGACGGCGCGCTGACCGGTGGTATGTGCTGGGAGGCATTGAACAACATCGCCGCGGATCGCACCCGCCCTGTCGTGATCGTGGTCAACGACAACGGCCGGTCCTACGCGCCGACCATCGGTGGTCTGGCTGATCATCTAGCGTCCTTGCGTCTGCAGCCCGGGTACGAGAAGGCGCTCGAAGGCGGCCGGAAGGTGTTGCAGAACACGCCGGTCGTCGGCAAGCCGATCTACGCGGCGTTGCACGCGGCCAAGCGCGGCATCAAGGACGCGCTGAGCCCGCAGATGATGTTCGAAGACCTCGGCCTGAAGTACGTCGGCCCGGTCGATGGCCACGACGTGCACGCGATGGAAGCCGCGCTGCGCCGGGCCAAGGAATACGGCGGCCCCGTCGTGGTGCACGCGGCGACCCGCAAGGGCAACGGTTACGCGCCTGCCGAAAACCACGAGGCTGACCAGATGCACGCCACCGACGTGATGGACCCCATCACCGGTGAGCCGGTCAACCCCAAGAAGGCGACCTGGTCGTCGGTGTTCTCCGAAGAGCTCGTCCGGCTCGGAGCGGACCGCGAGGACATCGTGGCGATCACGGCCGCGATGCTCGGCCCGACCGGCCTCGACAAGTTCGCCGCCCGGTTCCCCGGGCGCTGCTTCGACGTGGGCATCGCCGAGCAGCACGCGCTCACCTCGGCAGCCGGTCTGGCCATGGGCGGCATGCACCCGGTCGTCGCCGTGTACGCGACGTTCCTCAACCGTGCGTTCGACCAGTTGCTGATGGACGTCGCACTGCACAAGCAGCCGGTCACCGTCGTACTGGACCGCGCGGGCATCACCGGTCCGGACGGCGCAAGCCACCACGGCATGTGGGACATCTCGATCCTGGGCACCGTCCCCGGCATCCGGGTGTGCGCGCCCCGGGACGCCCGGACGCTGTCCGAGCTCCTGCGGGAAGCGACGGACGTCAACGACGGTCCGACGGTGCTTCGGTTCCCGAAGGCCGCGGTCGGCGCCGAGATCCCAGCGGTCGAGCGGGTCGGTGGCGTTGACGTGTTGCGCCGGCCGACCGAAGGCGAAGACATCCTCCTTGTCACTGTCGGTGTGTTCGGCGAACTGGGTATGGCCGCCGCCGAACGCCTGGCGGACCACGGGATCGGCGTCACGGTCGTCGACCCGCGGTGGATCACCCCGGTTCCGGCCGAGCTCGTCGAGATGGCCGCCCGGCACCGGATGGTCGTGACCATCGAGGACGGCGGCAGGCACGGTGGCTTCGGCTGGGCGCTCGCCGCCGCGATGCGGGATGCCGAAGTGGACGTTCCGTTGCGCGACCTCGGTGTGCCACAACAGTTCCACGACCACGGCACCCGTGCGGAGGTGCTCGCCGACCTCGGGCTGACCGCGCAGGACGTGGCCAGGCGGGTCACCGAATGGGCCGCCGGGCGGCTCGGCGAACCCGCCGCCGACGAAGTCCGAGCGTCCACAAAGGACTGATAAGTGCGAGTTCTGGTAGTCGAGGACGAAGAGGCGCTGGCCGAGGCGATCGCCCGCGGCCTGCGCCGGGAGGGCATGGCCGTCGACGTCGCGCTGGACGGTGACGCGGGCCACGAGAAGTCCACGATCACGCGGTACGACGTGGTCGTGCTCGACCGTGACCTGCCGGGCATGTCCGGCGACGAGCTGTGCCGCGAGATCGTCTCCTCCGGCGCGCTCACCCGCGTGCTGATGCTGACCGCGAGCGGCACAGTCGAGGACCGCGTCGAGGGCTTGTCCCTCGGCGCCGACGACTACCTGGCAAAGCCGTTCGCCTTCCCCGAGCTCGTTGCCCGTGTGCGGGCACTGGCCCGCCGGGCCACGCCCGCCACACCGCCCGTGCTGACGGTCGGCGACCTCGAGCTCGACCCAGCCAAGCGCACTGTCAGCCGGGCCGGTCGCGCCGTCGAGCTGACCCGCAAGGAGTTCGGCGTCCTCGAGGTGTTGCTCGCGGCGGGCGGATCGGTGGTGAGCAGCGAGGAGCTGCTCGAACGGGTCTGGGACGAGAACGCCGACCCGTTCACCACCACGGTCCGCGTGACCGTTATGACGTTGCGCAAGAAGCTGGGCGAACCCGGCCTGATCGACACCGTGGTCGGTTCCGGTTACCGGGTCCCGGTGGCCGGCTCCGAAGAGGGGTGACCACCAGACGCGGGCTCCGCCTGCGAGTCCGCATCACGTTGCTGGCCACAGGTCTGGCCGCAGCGGTCAGCGTGATGTTGTTGTGGCTCGGCTGGCTGCTCGCCGGTGACGTGGTCGGCTCGGTGCCGACGCTGCCTGGGGACACACCCGTCGTGGTGAACGGCAGGCAGATCGACGCGTCCGAGCTCGCCAAGATCATGCAGGATGACGTTCGCGACCGCATCCTGCTGTTCGGCGGCATCGCCTTCGCTGCTGTGGTCGCTGCCGCGGCCCTCCTTTCCTGGACCCTCACGGGTCGCATACTCCGGCCCTTGCGGGAGGTCACCATGACCGCCCGTCGACTGTCGGCCGAGTCGCTCAGTTCGCGCATCGCCTACGACGGTCCCCGCGATGAACTCGCTGAACTGGCCGACACCTTTGACGCCATGCTCGCCCGCCTGCAGGCGGCTTTCGAGTCACAGCGCCGGTTCGTGGCCAACGCCAGCCACGAACTGCGCACGCCGCTGTCGGTGATCCGCACCGAACTGGACGTCACCCTCGCCGATCCAGACGCGGACGTCGCCGAACTGCGCCGGATGGCGGGCGTGGTGCGCGCCGCGACCCTCCGGTCAGGTCAGCTCGTGGACGCCCTGCTGCTGCTCGCCCGCACCGACGGCATGGGCCTGGGTGTCCGCGAACCGGTCGACTTGGCCAGTACGGTCGCCACCGCCTGGCACGGTGTCCGCGCCGAAGCCGAACCACGCGGCATAACCCCGACATTTCATGCCGCGCCGGCGCCGGCCATCGGCGATCCGGCCTTGCTGGAACGTGTCGCTGGCAACCTCCTTGAAAACGCCGTCCGCCACAACGTGGACGGTGGATGGATAGATGTCCGTACGTCAGCGACCCCGGAATGGGCGACGCTGCGCGTGAGCTCCTCGGGCCCGCACATCGACGCCACACGCATCGGCGAACTCTTCGAGCCTTTCCGTCGCGGCGGCGTCGATCGCACGGCCCAGTCCGGCACCGGTCTGGGCCTGTCGATCGTGCGAGCCGTTGTGATCGCCCACCACGGCCAGGTCAGTGCCTACCCCGTGCCCGAGGGCGGCCTGTCGGTGGAAGTCCACCTCCCAGCCAAGCTCTGATCCGTCTTTGTCCACGCGAGACGTCAGGGGCGGCCGCCGCTCGCGGGATGTCCTATGAGGACCTGACGTCACTACATCCGGATCGTGGTCCGCATGCGACTCCTTTCGCAGATGAGAGGAAAAGCCCTGTCTACTCCCAGATCTGGATGGCTCTCACAACGAACGGCGCGTCGGGGACGAACGTGCCGCCCTTGGGGTAAGTCGTGAACTCCGCTTCGGTCGAGCAGGTTTCCCCTTGGTAGACAGTGACATCTTTGGTCAGGCGATTGGCGATGGACTTGGCGACCAGGCCGCCGAGTGGGACGCATTCGCCCGGATTGGCGGTCTCCAGGTTGTGTCTGACCGTGGTGCCCGCGTAGTTTTCCTTTGCCCACGCGCAAAACTCGCCCCGGTCGCACTTCGGCACGGCGTCCGCGGCGGCTGCGGGCACGGCGGACAGAGCGGTGCTCGCCGCGAGCAGGCTTGTGAAAACGGCGCGCTGAACAAGCTTTGACATGTGAGATCCCCTCGGTGACTGCGGCCGGTTGTTGGCCGCGCTGTTCCAGGTTCGCGCGTTCTGGGGCTCGTGTCCGCTGATTTCGGGATTGGTCACCCTATTGTGTTAATGGGAGGCGCTTTCGTAACGCTATGGCGTCGCCGGGCGCCTTCACCTTGATGTCGTTGTCAAAGTAGACATACGTGTCGGTGTCCCACTGCCGGATCCTGTTGGCCCACATGTCAAGCGCTTCGTCCGAGTATCCACTGGCATACAGCTCGACGTCACCGTGCAGTCGCACGTAGACGAAGTCCGTTGTGACATCGTCGAAGTATGGGAACTTGCCGGCCGTGTCGGCGACCACCATGGCAATGTCATTGCGCCGCAACAGCTTCGCGAACGAAGGATCAGCGAAACTCGGATGCCGCACCTCGACGGCGTGGCGGATGGGGCGATCGGCCGACACTTCGGTCCACGAACGACCGTCCAACCGGGAGTCATGTCCTAGCGCGAGAGAAGCCGCCGAGCACGTGGACCGCGGCAACATGGCGAAGAAGCGGCCGAAAAGGTCTTCGTCGTAGGGGAAGTTGCCGGGGAACTGCCAGAGGACAGGGCCGAGCTTCGCTTCGAGCGCGAGCACACCGGACGCGAAGAAGTTGGCAAGCGGTGTCTCGATGTCCCTGAGACGCTTCATATGGGTGATGAACCGCCCGCCCTTCACGGCGAACAAGAAGTCATCCGGCGTCTCGGCCGCCCAACGCTGATAGCTGGCCGGCCGCTGCAGCGAGTAGAAGGACCCGTTGATCTCCACGGAGTCGACCTGCCGGGAGATGTACTCCAGTTCCCGCCGGTGTGGCAGCCCTTTCGGATAGAACACACCACGCCACGGCGGGTACAGCCAACCCGAGGTCCCGATCCGGATCACAGATCAGATGTACCCGCCAACGGCGGTCACCACACGTCGACGAACACCGGGTTCGTGTAGCACCACAGGTCCTTGAACGGATCGGAGTCGCCGATGACGTCGGAGACCGGTTCGATGCCGCCAGGGGAGTGGCGATTGCCGTCGGTACCGCGGACTCGCGCGTAGAAAGGCGCGCGGACATTGCGGAAAGTATGCTGGAACACGACGGTGTGCCCGGGCCACCAGCGAGGCGCGAAAGACTCCGCTACGATGGTGCCAGGGGCGGAAGCAGCATCCGGTGAAGCGGTTCCAGTGATATGGCCTTGGATCAGGTCGAGACGACGTAGCTTGGGGATCGAACCGCTTCCGTTGGGGCGATAGGCCAGTCGAGCCACGATGACCACAGTGACCGAGGAGCCTCGGCGAACCCGGATGCGATCGCCGTATGTGGCGAACTGGCCGTCGCCATAGGCAGCGACTTCTAGGTTGTCGACGAGACCACCGTGGGTGACCCAGATTCGGCCGGCGCGTAGGGCGGACGCGACGGCGGAGTGGGTGCGTGTGGAGGCGCCGACATAGGTCCGACTGAACTCGCCGGGGTAGAAGTCGGCGTACGGCGCGAGTAGTTGTGGCACACCGGAGTTGACCGGGTCCGGATACTTCCCGGTCTTGTCGTAGTAGTCGCCGGGCACGGCTGGCCGGGTCAGCACGTCGCCCCTGTTGTAGTGGGAGTCGGAGTTGCTCGTGATCCAGAAGCCCTTGCCCTCGGACAGAAGGGAGTCCCAGACGCCGCCTAGCTTCGCGGTCATCCAGTCGAACCCGCCGTAGGTCCGGTACGCCTCGACCGGGTATCCGGGCCACGAATCAGCACCGGGGTTGTTGACGTAACCGCCGCGCGCGCCGCCATTCCCGTTCGGCTTAGGGAAACCGTCGGCCTGCGCGCCGGGCGCGCCTTCCATACCGATGACGAGACCGGTGTCGCGCACGGCGCGTAGCTCGTGCGGGGCAACGCGGCCATTGCGGCTGGGGTGGTTCACCACGACGATCGGGTCGCGCGTGTTCTGCCGCAGCCAACGGACAGCCGCAAGCGCTTTCGCCTCATTCTCGGGCGACCCCGGCCCCGAGTTGGTCAGGCGAGAGTCGTGGTCACGCTCGAACGTGCGCAGCAGCGCGGCCTCGTTGGCTCCTGGGGCGAAGAAGACAGTGGCGTGCTCGGCACCGGGCACATTCCATTCGATTCCTTGCCACAGCAGGACATCACGGTGCCTTCGGCGTGCGGCGCGAACGTCCACGTTGGTCGGCTCGACCGAGGACTTCTCGTGCGCCGGATACCCGTGGTCGGTGATCACCAGCCAGTCGACACCGTTCAGGCGGGCACCCGCCACCACGTTGTCCACCGTGTACATCGCGTCGTACGAGTACTGCGTATGCGTGTGGTGATCGCCGATGAGCCAGCGGTACCGGTTGCGACCGAGCAACCGCCCCAGCTCAGTGGTGATGTCGGCGGAAACCGGCGGCGCAGCGGCCAAAGAAGTGCCCGCCACAGCGGCGCCCAGCATGAGAAATCGTCTTCGGGAGGAGCTCATGCGCCGGACGCTAAGTGTCCAACATGGCCACAAGGTGACCAACAGGTGGCCCCTCACACCAGATGGATCTGCGCGTCCAGAGGATCGGGCGGACCCAGTCAATTCGTAAAGGGACAAACTTCGGTCGGAAACAACCATTCGGTGCCCCGGCTGGGCCGGTGCAGACCTTCATCGAAGTACCGTTCGTCCTGGATGGTCAGAAAGTAATTCCCGACGGCGTGATCAAGGTGGTGCGAGGCAGCAAGACGTGGACCGCATTGGTCGAGGTGAAGACCGGGACGAATGAACTTCGTGCGGAGCAACTCGAGGCATATCTGGAGGTCGCGCGGGAGCAGGACTTCGACGCGCTGATCACCATCTCGAACGAGATTCCGCCTGGCCATGGCCAGCACCCCGCCAAGCTGGACAAGCGCAAACTGAAGAAGGTGGCGCTGCACCACATCCCTTGGACAAAGGTGCTCTACGAGGCGGTCCTGCAGAAGGAACACCGCGGAGTGGCAGACCCCGACCAAGCGTGGGTTCTCGGAGAGCTGATCAGGTACCTGGAGTACCCGAAGTCAGGTGCGATGGCGTTTGACGACATGGGGTCCTCCTGGGTGACCGTTCGTGACTCGGTTCGCGCTGGGACGCTGCGTGGCGGCGACGCACCCGCATCGGAAGTCGCTTTGCGATTCGATGCACTGATGAGTTTTGCCGCGCTGCAACTCGGCCGCAAGCTGGGAACTGAGGTCATAACAGTCCTGTCCAGGAAGGAAATAGCCGAGCCGCAGCTCAGGCTCCAAGCGCAGGTCACGCAACTATCGGAGACCGGGACACTGTCTGCTGCGATCCGCATACCTGACACTGTCGGATTGCTGACTGTCACGGCTGATCTCCGGGCGAATCAGGTCATTTGCCATATCGACGTGGACGCGCCGCGTGAAGGACGTGGTTCGACGAGGGTCAACTGGCTTGTGCGGCAGCTGAAGAACGCACCTCAGACGGCGAGGATCGACGCCTTTCAGCTGCATGGCCGTGGTGCCGGTGCGTCCGAACTCCTCGGGCGTGTCCGTGAGGATCCCAAAGTCCTACTGGGCGATTCGTCGAAAGAACTGAAGTCGTTCCGGGTCGCGTTGATGGCACCGATGGGTGTCAAACGTGGTGTCGGCAAAGGAGCGTTCATCGACTCAGTGCTGTCGGCGCTCGGTTCGTTCTACGAAGACGTCGTGCAGCATCTGAAAGCATGGACTCCGGCCCCGCCCAAGGTGCGCTCCGAAATTCCCACTGAGTCGGCAGCGGTGATTGATCCTGGGCTGGTGTCGTCCGCATTGTCCTCACAGGACGGTGCGGAGCGGGTCGACGACGCGCCTGTCGAAACGGAGAAGCGCGAGCCTTCACTGGTTGTTCTGCCGGAAGCTGAGCAGTACGAGCCGACAGCGAGCAGCAGCGTCGGCTGACGCAACTGGACCAAACACAGGTGGCCCCTGACACGGCAGGGGCCACCTGAGGAAAGGAGGAACTAGAACTAGCGGGGCACGCTCGCCACGCCGGGCGCGAGGAACCGCTTGCCCGTGACACGCTCGGACACACCCGAGCGGTCGAGGTACGGCGTGATGCCGCCGAGCCAGAACGGCCAGCCCGCGCCGAGGATCAGGCACAGGTCGATGTCCTGGGCCTCGGCCACGACGCCTTCGTCCAGCATGCGGCGGACCTCGTCGGCCAGTGCGGCCAGCGTGCGATCGAGCAGCTGCTCGGCGGTGGACGGCGAGTCGCCTGCCTGCCAGAGTGCCGCGACCTCGGGGTCGAGGGTCTGGTTGCCCTGCGCGTCCCACTGCCACACCGCGGTCTTGCCCGCTTCGACGAAGCGCTTCATGTTCTCGCTGACGCCGAACCGGTCTGGGAACGCGTTGTGCATGATCTCCGCGACGTGCAGGCCAACGGCCGGGCCGACCAGTTGCAGCAGGATCATCGGCGTCATCGGCAGGCCGAGCGGGTCGAGCGCGTGGTCGGCCACGTCGAACGGCGTGCCCTCGTCCAGTGCCGCGGTGATCTCCCCGAGGAACCGGGTGAGCAGCCGGTTGACCACGAACGCCGGCGCGTCCTTGACCAGCACCGACGACTTCTTCAGCTCCTTGCCCACCTTGAACGCGGTGGCCAGGGTCGCGTCGTCGGTCTTGTCGGCGCGGATGATCTCCAGCAGCGGCATGACCGCGACCGGGTTGAAGAAGTGGAAGCCGACAACCCGTTCCGGGTGCCGCAGCTTCGCCGCCATGTCCGTAATGGACAGTGAGGACGTGTTGGTCGCCAGCACGCACTCGGCCGAGACGTGCTCCTCGACCTCGGCGAAGACCTGCTGCTTGACTTCCAGGTTCTCGAAGACCGCCTCGATCACGAAGTCGGCGTCGGCGAACGCGGCCTTGTCCAGCGAGCCGGATACCAAGGCCTTCAAGCGGTTCGCCTCGTCCGGGGAGATCCGCTTCTTGCCCTGCAGCTTGTCGACCTCGGTGTGCACGTAGCCGACACCCTTGTCCACACGCGCCTGGTCGATGTCCGTCAGCACAACGGGAACGTGCAACCGGCGGGCGAACAGCAGCGCCATCTGCGAAGCCATCAAGCCTGCGCCGACAATGCCCACCTTGGTGACCGGGCGCGCCAGCGACTTGTCCGGTGCACCTGCTGGGCGCCGGGCGCGCTTCTGCACGAGGTTGAACGAGTACAGCCCGGCGCGCAGTTCGTCGCTCATCACGACGTCGGCCAGTGCCTCGGTCTCGGCCGCGTAGCCGCGGTCCAGGTCGTTGTGGCGAGCCAACTCCAGCAGCTCGACGGCCTTGTTCGGGCCAGGCGCTGCGCCGTGCGTCTTGCCGTCGACGATCGCGCGGGCACGGGCGATCGCGGCGTCCCATGCCTCGCCACGGTCGATTTCCGCGCGCTGCACGGTGGTCTTGCCGTTGACGACGTCCGTCAGCCACAGCAGGGACTGCTCGAAGTAGTCCGGCGAGTCCAGCAGCACGTCCGCGATGCCCAGCTCGAGCGCCTGCTTGGGCTTGAGCATCTTGTTCTGGTTCAACGCGTTCTCGATGATCACGGTCACCGCGCGGTCCGCGCCGATCAGGTTCGGCAGCAGCTGCGTACCGCCCCAACCCGGGAACAGGCCGAGGAAGCACTCAGGCAGCGAGATGGCGGCCACGTTCGACGCGATGGTCCGGTAGTGGCAGGACAACGCCAGCTCGAGGCCACCGCCCATGACCGCGCCGTTGATGAACGCGAACGTGGGCACCTTCGAGTCGGTGAACTTGCGGAACACATCGTGTCCCTGCTTGCCGATCTCCAACGCGGTGGCGTGGTCGGTGACCTGGCCGACGCCGGTCAGGTCCGCACCGACGGCGAAGATGAACGGCTTGCCGGTGACCGCGATGGCTGCGGGATCGGCCTGCACGGCGGCGTCGAACGCGGCGCTGAGGCTGCTGAGGCCCTCCCGGCCGAAGGTGTTCGGCTTGGTGTGGTCGAAGCCGTTGTCCAAAGTGATCAGTGCGACCGGCTTGTCGAGGCCGGGCACCCGGATCGTCCTGGTGAACGCGTGAGTCACAACTTCGTCAGTCACTTGCCGCTCCAGTGTGGGTTCTCCCAGATCACGGTGCCGCCCATGCCGATACCGATACACATGGTGGTGATGCCGTAGCGCACCTCGGGGTGCTCGGCGAACTGGCGCGACAACTGCGTCATCAGCCGCACACCCGACGAGGCGAGCGGGTGGCCGGTGGCGATCGCGCCGCCCCACTTGTTCACGCGCAGGTCGTCATCGGCGATGCCGAAGTGGTCGAGGAACGCCAGGACCTGCACGGCGAACGCCTCGTTGATCTCGAACAGGCCGATGTCCTCGATGGTCAGACCGGCCCGCTTGAGCGCCTTCTCGGTCGCGGGCACCGGGCCGACGCCCATCACCTCGGGCTCGACGCCCGCGAAGGCGTAACCCACGAGCCGCATACCGATCGGCAGACCGAGCTCGCGCGCGGTCTCCTCATCAGCCAGCAGTGCACCGGTCGCGCCGTCGTTCAGACCGGCGGCGTTGCCCGCGGTGACCCGGCCGTGCGGACGGAACGGGGTCTTGAGCTCTGCCAGGGCTTCGACTGTGGTGCCAGGCCTCGGCGGCTCGTCTTCGGTCGCCAAGCCCCAACCCAGCTCGGCCGACTGGGTCGCGACAGGCACGAACTCCGGGCCGATCTTGCCGGTCTTCACAGCCTCGGCGTACTTCTCCTGCGAGGCGGCGGCGAACTTGTCCGCACGTTCCTTGGTCAGGTGCGGGAACCGGTCGTGCAGGTTCTCCGCGGTCTGGCCCATCACGAGCGCGGACGGGTCGACGAGCTTGTCGGCCAGGAAGCGCGGGTTCGGGTCAACGCCCTCGCCCATCGGGTGACGGCCCATGTGCTCGACACCGCCCGCGATGGCGATGTCGTACGCGCCGAATGCGATACCGCTCGCGGTGGTGGTGACGGCGGTCATGGCACCCGCGCACATCCGGTCGATCGCGAAGCCGGGCACCGACTTCGGCAGACCGGCCAGCAGCGCGGCGGTCCGGCCGATGGTCAGGCCCTGGTCGCCGATCTGGGTAGTCGCGGCGATCGCGACCTCGTCGACGCGCTCCGGTGGCAGCTGGGGGTGCCTGCGCAGCAGTTCACGGATGACCTTGACGACAAGGTCGTCCGCGCGGGTTTCGGCGTAGATGCCCTTCTTGCCTGCCTTGCCGAACGGCGTGCGGACGCCGTCGACGAAGACGACGTTGCGAAGGGCTCGCGCAGCACTGGTGGGTGCTGGTGCGGCCACGGCAAGTCCTCCCTCGTGTCTTTGGGTTACCCGCCGGTAGGGGCGGCCGTGCCGTCAACTCTAGTCCTTGTTACCCGCCGGTAACTACAGTGGTCCCCCTGTCGTGTGTGTCACCCTTGCCGACAGGGTATTGCCGCCGCGTGCGCATCGAGCAGGTCGCCGGGTGCGCATCAAGCAGGCGGTATTCGTGACCGGGGCGGCCTCCGGCCCCCCGGAATCCACGCTACTGGGCGGCAGGGACAAGAACACGCCTTCAAGATCGAGTATGGCCGAGTTGTCCACAGGTGGCGGTTATCCACAGCGGCGTTCTTGCTGGGCTTCCGCCGCCCAACTCCTCCCGAATAGCCTGGAATCAGGGGTCCCCCTTGCGGGCGGGGAGAGGTCCGGGCAGGGCTGGGAGCGGTGCCAGCTTTATTCGGGGATCTGGCTGGCCTTCACGGGGTGGCTTGCCTTTGTGCGGGATGTGGCTGGCTTTGTGGGGTGGCCTGCCTTTGTGCGGGATGTGACCGGCCTTGTGGGGTGGCCAGCCTTTATGGGGGACGTGGCCGGCTTGTGGGGCGGCCAGCCTTCATGCGGGACGTGGCGGCCTTTATGGGGTTGGCCAAGTTTATGGGGATGTGGCTGGCCTTGTGGGGATGTGGCCGGGGGCAAACGACAAGCAGGCGGCGGTGCAGGGGGCGGCGGTGCAGGGGTGCGGCGCGGCCCGGAGCGGATCGTCGCGCTGCCCCCGATGCGCACAGGGGTGATGGCTAGGGAGCGCAGTGGGCGCTTGGTGAGCGGTCAAGCTGGCCGGTCATTGAGACCGCCTTGTTGGCGCCTGCGATCACTCCGTGGGCGGTGTGGTGTGCAGGGCTTTGCTCAGCAGCTCCGCCACCAGGTCGACCTGCCATGCACGGGCGCCGCCCGCGCGCAAGGCCGCCGCTGTCCCGTCCACGTCGATTGAGGCTGGGGGCGTCCAGCAGATTCGGCGGATCAGGTCGGGTTGGACCATGTTCTCCACCGGCAGGCGCAGGGACTCGGCCAGCGCTGAGAGGCTTGCCCGGGCTGCGGAGAGCCTGGCGGCCGCCGCTGGGTCCTTGTCGGCCCACCTGTTCGGCGGGGGAGGGCCGTCCTGCTGTGGCGAGGGGTCTGGGAGTTCATTACGGGGCAGCTGGGCCGCCGTCTTCAATGCGCGCGCCCACGTGCCTGCCAGGCGTCGTTGGGAGCGGCCGCGGAAAACGGGGAGCTTGATCAGTGCGGCTTCGTCGATGGGGGCCGCCACCGCCGCGTCCACGATCGCGCTGTCGGGCAGCACTCGGCCGGGGGCCACGTCTCGTTCCCGGGCGATGGAGTCCCGCACTTCCCACAACGCGCGTACGAAGGCCAATGCGCGGGCCCCACGAGCCCGGTGAATGCCTGACGTACGCCGCCACGGCTCCTTGCGTGGCTCAGGCGTCGGAGCGTCCCTGAGTGCCGCGAATTCCTGCAGCGCCCAGTCGAGTTTTCCTTGGGACGTGAGTTCGGCTTCCAGTGCGTCGCGCAGCTCCACGAGCAGCTCGACGTCCAATGCCGCGTAGTTCAGCCATTCGCGTGGCAGGGGTCGGCGCGACCAGTCCGCGGCGCCGTGGCCCTTTTCCAGCCGATAGCCCAGGACTCTCTCAACCAACGTACCGAGGGCGACGCGGTCGAAGCCCGCGAGGCGTCCGGCCAGTTCGGTGTCGAACAGCTTGCTCGGCCGCAGCCCGAGCTCGGCAAGGCATGGCAAATCCTGGGATGCCGCGTGCAGCACCCACTCCGTGCCGTCCAGCGCCTCGATCAGCGAGTCGACTTCGTCGTTCAACGCGACCGGGTCGACCAGCACTGTTCCCGCGCCCTCGCGGCGCAGCTGAACGAGGTACGCCCGTTGTGAGTACCGGTATCCGGACGCGCGCTCGGTGTCGACCGCGACCGGCCCATGACCCGCCGCCAGAGCTGCGGCCGCGCGCCGCAGCTCTGCCGGCTGAGTCACCACAGGTGGCGTGCCACCCGCTGGTTCGACCAGAGGAATTGGTTCCGGCTGGTCGCTTGTGGGAGATCCGGGTGTGCTCACGGCGGGAAACCCTACGTCAGGGTCACCCGCCGATCGCACGTTTTCGGGCGAACAGCGTTTCAGCGGATCACGCCGGCACGCATGGCCAGCGCGACCATCTGAGCCCGGTCACCGGTTCCGAGCTTCCTGCCGATGCGCGACAGGTGGCTCTTGACAGTGAGTGCGGACAGGTTGAGCGCCTCGCCGATCTCCTTGTTGCTCTGGCCATCGGCGACCAATTGCAGCACCTCAACCTCACGGGCGGACAGCTCGCGGGGCGTGTTGTCAGTCCCTGGAACCCGGGTTCCCGTCGCGAGCACGGGAGCGACACTCGGGTCGGCGTACACGCCGCCCTCAAGCACTCGCCGCACTCCGTCGGTCACCACCACCGGCGATGCGGACTTCAGCAGGTAGGCCTGGGCCCCTGCCTGGAAGGCCGAACGCACGGCGTACGGGTCGTCGGACGACGCCAGCACCACGATCCTGGGCCACCCATGGCTACGGAGTTCCGTAACCAACTCGATGCCCGAGCCGTCGGGCAACCCAAGGTCGAGGATCGCCAGGTCGCATGGCCCTGTGGCCAACGCCCGTGCCCTCGCCTCGGCCACCGAAGCGGCCTCGTGCACCGTGCCCGCGCCCATCTGGGTCAACCGGGCAGCTATCGCCTCCCTCAACAACGGATGGTCATCGACCACCAACACCGAGAACAACTCTTCCCGCGGGTGCGGGACCATGTTCGCCGGCAACGCGCCGGCTGGCGTGGTTCGAACGGCCTGACCTAAGCCGACGGCAGCCACGTCACTACCTCCCTGGTGCCGGTCGTGCCCCCCGACCGGCACCGGGACTTTCCGCCAATCAGCCGCGCCGCTGATGGACCGAAAGTGGTGTCGACGAGGGCAGCCTAGCCGCCCAAGCGGGTCAACGGGACGATCAATCGGGTATGTATCCGATCGGGTTGTCACTTTCTGGAGGAGTTGTCACACGATCAGGTGACTCCGGTATTGGTGACGTAACGGATGCACGTCCCAACGCGATGGAACGAGGTCATGGGTAATGAAGTCCGCAGGAATTGACCGTGCGGTCGCCCTTCTGGAAGCGACCCAATTGGCCGACGGTCACAACGACCTGCCGTGGGCGCTGCGCGCGATCGCCGGTCCGGATCCGGCCGTCGCGGTCGCCTCGACCGACCTGACAATCCCGCAACCGGGGTTGCATACCGACATCCCCCGTCTGCGCGAGGGTGGAGTCGGGTTGCAGCTCTGGTCGGTCTACGTGCCGTGTCAGTTCGAGGGCCATTCGGCCGTCACCGCCGTGCTCGAGCAGATCGAGGTTGTGTACCGGCTCGCCGAACGTTACCCGGACCACCTGGCGATCGCCACGACCGCCGACGAGGCCGAAGAGGCTTTCCGAGCAGGCAAGATCGCCTCGATGCTCGGTGCGGAGGGTGGCCACTGCATCGCCGAGTCGCTGGGCGTGCTGCGGGCGCTGCGCCGCCTCGGGGTCCGCTACATGACCCTCACGCACAACCTGAACACGACATGGGCGGACTCCGCGACCGACGACCCGGCGCACAACGGGCTGACCGATTTCGGCCGCGAAGTGGTCAGGGAGATGAACCGGATCGGCATGATGGTCGACCTCTCCCATGTCGCCCCGGCGACCATGCGGGACGCCATTGAAACGTCACAAGCCCCGGTGATCTTTTCGCACTCGTCGTGCCGGGCGGTGAACGATCACCCTCGCAATGTTCCGGACGATGTTCTCGAGTCCATGGCCGCGAACGGCGGTGTGTGCATGATCACGTTCGTCCCGCGATTTGTATCGCCTGCATTGTCCGAGTGGGATGAAGCGCTTCAGAGCGCGATGACGGCACAAGGTCTCGATCACCGGGATGTGGATGTCCGGGAAAAGTTCGCCCAATCGTGGGATGGGCCGACGCCGCCGGACGCGACCCTCGACGAAGTCGTGGCACACATCGAGCACGCCAGGGAGGTCGCCGGGATCGACCACATCGGCCTCGGCGGCGACTACGACGGCGTGGGCTCGCTACCCATCGGCCTTGAGGACGTCTCGAAGTACCCGGTGCTGCTCGGTGCGCTGCTCGACCGCGGCTGGAGCGAGGAGGACTGCGCCAAGCTCGCCGGGCGCAACACCCTGCGGGTGATCCGGGCGATCGAGGAAGCGGCCCAGAATTAAGGCTTGAAGAGGGTCACCCCGACCGGCGGCAGTCCCACCACACTGGCCAGCAGATCGCAGAAGGCCTCGCCGTGTGGCTGGAGCTCCGCCGTGCGGGGCGTCCACGAGGCACGCAGTTCCAGGTCGTCGGTCCTGGCCGGGCCGGCGATGTCACCGAATCGGGCGGACGAGGTCTCCGTGACGGTCCCGCCCAGCGCGGCGAACTTGGCCCCGGACGCCTCCAGCGCGTCGGTCAGCCATGACCAGCCCACGGCGGGCAACAGCGGGTCGGAGGCCAGCTCGGCGTCCAGTTCGGCACGCACGTAGGTGACCACTCGCAGCACGCCGTCCCACGCTTCCTGGCCCTGGGGATCGTGCAGCAGCACGAGCCGTCCGGTGGCCAGTACCTCCGCCGGTCCGTTCACCTCGGCTGTGATCGCGAAGGCCCACGGCGCCAGCCGCTGCGGCGGCCGGACTTCCTCCAACTGGACCTCGGGTCGCGGCCGGACCGACCGCAGCGCCGCGACGGCCTGGCGAAAGACCTCGGGAGCTTCGGGAGCCTTGGACGCAGTCACGACAGGTAACTGTAGGACCACCCGAGTCGGTGAGCCTGGATGGCGCGCCGAGCAACACCGCATACGTTGGGTCGATGAAGTTGATCAGTGTTCGTGACCTTGACCCCGAACGGTGATCACCGTGATCCCGGTCAGAACCCGAAATGACCCGTTCGGCGGTGTGGAACGATAGGAGAGGTGACCACAGCCTCGTCTGCTCAGTCCGTCCGTCGCGACCTCGCCAACGCTCCTCTGCTCGCCGCCGCGCGCGGGCAGGATCCGACGCGGACGCCGGTGTGGTTCATGCGGCAAGCGGGCCGCTCGTTGCCCGAGTACCGCAAGCTTCGCGAGGGCACGCCGATGCTGCAGGCGTGCTTCACGCCGGACATGGTCGTCGAGGTGACCATGCAGCCGATCCGCAGGCACGGCGTGGACGCGGCGATCTTCTTCAGCGACATCGTGGTGCCGCTCAAGGCCGCCGGGATCGACCTGGACATCGTGCCGGGCACCGGGCCCGTGGTGGCCGCGCCGGTACGGGACGAGAAGGCCGTGACCGCGTTGCCGGAGCTGGACCCGGCGAACCTCGACCCGATCGCCGAGGCGGTCGGCGTGCTGGTCAAGGAACTCGGTGACGTGCCGTTGATCGGCTTCGCCGGTGCGCCGTTCACCCTCGCCTCGTACCTGATCGAAGGCGGCCCGAGCAGGCATCACGAGCGCACCAAGGCGTTGATGAAGGCCGAGCCGGACGTGTGGCACGCGCTGCTCGGCCGGATCGCCGACTACACCCTGGAGTTCCTCAAGGTCCAGCTGGACGCGGGCGTCGACGCGGTCCAGCTGTTCGACTCGTGGGCCGGTGCGCTGTCCGAAAGGGACTACCGGGAGTTCGTGCTGCCGCATTCCCAGCGGGTGATGGCCGGGCTGGCGTTCGCCGGTGTGCCCCGGATCCACTTCGGTGTCGGTACGTCCGAACTGCTGCCCGCGATGCGCGAGGCCGGTGCGGACGTGGTCGGCGTGGACTGGCGGCTGCCGCTTGACGAGGCCGTGCGCAGGCTGGAGGCCGCCGCGCCGGACGCACCGAAACCCGTCGTGCAGGGAAACCTCGACCCTGCCGTGCTTTTCGCCGGATGGGACGTCGTCGAGCGTGAGGTCCGGCGGATCGTCGCGGAGGGCAAGGCCGCGGCCGGGCACATCTTCAACCTCGGGCACGGCGTCATGCCGGAGACCGACCCGACCGTGCTGACCAGGGTCGTCGAGCTGGTCCACAGCATCCGCTGATGGCCGCGAAGGTTGTTGTCGTCGGTGGTGGCATCGCCGGGCTGGCTGCGGCCTACCGGCTGCGGACGCTGCACCCGGACGCCGAGATCACGATCATCGAGTCCGCGAAGGAGCTCGGCGGCAAGCTGCGGACCCGGGAACTCGCGGGCAGATCGGTCGACGTGGGCGCGGAAGCGTTCGTCACCCGCAACCCCACCGCGGTACGGCTCGTCGAAGAGCTTGGCCTGACGGAAAATCTTGTACATCCGGTGCTGTCGGCAGCGACCGTGCACGCCGCCGGGCGCACGGTTGCCTTGCCGAAGCGGACTTTCCTCGGACTGCCCGTCAATGCTGACGACGTCAGGGACGTGCTGTCGCCTGATGGCGCGGCGAAAGTAGCGGGTGAACGCGACCTGCCGCCGTTGCACGTCGACGCGGACCCTGACGCCCCAGACGTTTCGGTGGGCCAGGTGATCGGCGAACGGTTCGGCCGTGAACTGGTGGACCGCCTGGTCGAGCCATTGCTCGGCGGTGTGTACGCGGGCCGCGCCGACATGCTCGGACTACGTGCCACGATGGCTCCCCTGGTGGGAAAACCGCAGACGCTGACCGAGGCTGTCGGCAAAGTCCTTGGCCCACCAAGGCAAGGCTCGCAACCTCCGGTGTTCGGCGCGCTGCGCGGCGGTATGGCGTCGATGATCGACGAGTTGGCCAAGCGCGCGGCGGCGAGAATTCGCCTGGGTTTGCCGGTACGGGCGCTCGCGAGAATCGAGCATGGCTGGCGGCTGGAAATCGGCAGCGCGGCGGCACCGGAGTTTCTGGACGCCGACGCGGTCATCCTCGCCGTGCCCGCACCTGCGGCGCGCAAGCTCCTCGAACAGGAAGTGCCGGCGGCTTCTGCCGCATACGGCCGGGTCGAGGTGGCCTCGATGGCTGTCGTGAGCCTGGCATTGCCGCCGGATGCGCAGTTGCCGCACTCGACGGGCGTGTTGCTGGCGGTGGGGGAGCGGCACGCGGACGGAACTCCGTTCACTGCCAAGGCTTTCACTTTCACCAGTCGGAAGTGGGGGCGTGCGGATGGCGAACCGGTTCAGTTGCGCGCGTCGGTCGGCCGGTACGGCGAAGCTGAGGCGCTGCAACGGGACGACGACGAGTTGGTCGCCGCGGTGGTGTCCGATCTGTGGGAACTCACCGGAGTCACAGTTGCGCCAGTCGAGCGAATCGTGACCCGTTGGGGTGGTGGACTTCCGCAGTACGGAGTAAGCCACACGTCCGCGGTCGCCTCGATCATCGACGCGGTCAATAAAATGCCTGGTCTCGCCGTTGCGGGCGCGACTTTGCGCGGTGTCGGTATCCCCGCGACGATCGACTCGGCCGACGCCGCGGCATCAGCGATTGGCGCTTACCTGACGTCGCGATCGGGCGAAATTAGTGCGCCGAGTGGCCTAGTCGGTGAGTAACCGCCTGTGCTACAGTGCGGCACCGTTGTGGTCGTTTATCAGGTGACTCACAAAAGAGTATCGTGCGTCGATCTCTTGCGGGTGTCGCGAATTATTTGAAAAGTATTCGACACCGGTGGAGTATCGTGAGATTTCTGGGTG
The DNA here is from genome assembly GCA_000720375.1 of Rhodococcus rhodnii. Taxonomy (GTDB): domain Bacteria; phylum Actinomycetota; class Actinomycetes; order Mycobacteriales; family Pseudonocardiaceae; genus Kibdelosporangium. The sequence continues at coordinate 133,519 of JOAA01000014.1, forward strand.
ACCGGCACCAGGGCCACGGCTCTATCCGGACGCGACTGACCGCGGTCGTGGTGTTTTCCGCAGTCGCTCTGGTTGTCATGTGGCTGGCTGTGAGCATGCCTCGGCTGTACGACGCGATCTACTTACGCGCGGTCAGCGAAGCGATGCAGGAGACGATGCCGAAGGCGGTTCGAGCGCTCGCCGCCGTGCAGGCGGAACGCGCGCAGAGCTTGTCCGCGTCGGGTACTCCGGCCGAGCTGGCCGACAAACGCAACCAGACCGATCTGTCCGTGCGCGACGTGCGCACGTTGGTCGAACCGCTGCTACCGGACTCGCCGCAGGTGGTGCGGGATCGCTACGCCGACTTCACCAGGGCACTGGACGAACTGGTCGACATCCGCGGCAAGGCCGACACCAAGGCGATCGGCCGGCCGGAATTGTACGGTTTTTACAACAAACTCGCCGACGTCAGCATGACGGTTTTCGAGACCATGGCCCGTGCGGTGCCCGATCAGCAGACCGGGTTCAGTGGTGTCGCGGTGACTTCGCTGTTCCGCGCCGCCGACCTGATGTCACGAGCGGGCACGGTGGCCGGCAGCGCAATTACTACGGGTGCACTGAATCAATCCGATCACATCGAATTCACGCGGCTATCGGGCGCTTATCGACAGCAGCTCGAATTGTCCACAGAAAACGGTTCGGAAGAGACGCGGACCGCCTACCAGGAGATACGCTCCGGCGAGGACTGGAAACGGCTGACCGCCGCCGAGGACACCTTGATCAATCAAGGCCCGTGGACCGTGGTCACGGGCCGCAACCGGACCGAGGGACAGCTCGCCGCGCCTCCGGTGAGTGATCAAGAGTGGCGGGACGTCACCGGAAAGGTCTACGCCGATCTGGAACAGCTGGGCGTGCGCCAGTTCGCCGACACGGCCAGGCTCGCGGACGACAAATCCAGCGCCAGCCTGACTCAGGCGATCATCGGTAGCGCCATCGCGTTGATCGTCGCCCTCATCGTGATCATCGCCGCGCTGCGGATCATGCGCTCCACCGCACGCAGGCTGACAAGGCTGCGGTACGAGACCCTTGATCTGGCCGTGGAGAAGCTGCCGCCGATCGTGTCCCGGCTGCGCACCGGCGAGCAGGTCGACGTGCACAACGAACTGCCGCTGCTGGACTTCGGCAAGGACGAGATCGGTCAGGTCGCCAGGGCGTTCAACGCCGCACACGCCACCGCGGTAGAGGCGGCGGTGCAGGAGTCGCAGGCCCGCGCCGGTGTCCGCAACGTCTTCCTCGGTATCGCCCACCGCAGCCAGGCGCTGGTGCACCGGCAGCTGAAGATCCTCGACAAGCTGGAGCGCGAGCAGGAGGACCCGCAGCAGCTCGACGCGCTGTTCACGCTGGACCACCTGGCCACCCGCGCCCGGCGCAACGCCGAGAACCTGATCATCCTCGGCGGTCAGCAGCCCGGCCGTGCGTGGCGCAAACCCGTTCTGCTGGCTGACATCCTGCGTGGTGCCGTCGCGGAAACCACGCAGTACAAGCGAATCCGCCTGCAAGGTGTGCCACGCGTGTCGCTGGTCGGTTCGGCGGTCGCGGACACCATGCACCTGTTGGCGGAGTTGCTGGACAACGCCACGTCGTTCTCGCCGCCACAGGCTCAGGTCCGGCTGTCCGGCGAACCGGCGGCCAAAGGCATCGTTGTCGAGGTCGAGGACAACGGCCTCGGCATGGACGACGACGAACGCGACCGGCACAACCTGGTGCTGGCCGACCCGCCGGACTTCGAGGCGATGGCGCTGAAAGGCGACCCACGGCTCGGCCTGTTCGTGGTCGCCCGGCTCGCGGCCAGGCACGGCATCAAGGTCGAGCTGCGCTCGTCCTCCTACGGCGGCACCAGGGCGATCGTGCTCATCCCAGCCACGCTGCTCGTCGAGGCCGACCAGGAAGACACCTCGCCGTTCGAACCTGTGCCCTCGGCGCGGACCGCGTCGCCGGATCCGGATTACGTCGACGACGTGCTGCCGTTCCGGGTTTCGCTGTTCCAGCCCACGGAAACCCCTGCTGAGAACGCGGCGGAGGAAGTCGGCCAGGTCGCGACCGGGGAGCACGACTGGATGCGGGGCTGGGCGGAACCCGAGCCCGCGTGGCCAGAAGAAGACATGGTTGAACCACCACAGCCCGAGCCGAGTGTGCAAGATGTGCAGCACATTTCAACCGGGCAGACGTCGCCAGGGATCATGCCGGTCGCCGCACCCGACGCGGGCCCGCCGGAGAAGCCGGCGTTGCCCCGCCGCCGTAGACAGGCCAGCCTGGCGCCGCAGCTCAGAGAGATGACGCCGATGCGCCCGGAGGACGACGACCCGGCAGGAGGTCGGTCGCCCGAGGAGATCCGCAGCATCATGTCGGCTTTCCAGAACCAGACCCGGCGCGCTCGTGATGAGGATCAGTAGGGGAGAACTGAATGAAGAAGGCGAACTCAGGGGCGGACCTGGACTGGCTGCTCGAGGACTTGGTCGGCCGGGTGGTCGGGGCACGGCACGCGGTCGTGCTGTCCGCCGACGGCCTGCTCGTCGGCCGGTCCGCCGCGTTGTCCAAAGAGGACGGTGAGCACCTCTCGGCGGTCGCGTCGGCGTTCCAGAGCCTGGCCCGCGGCACCGGCAGGCAGTTCGGCGGCGGCAAGGTACGGCAGACCATCGTGGAGATGGAACACGCCTTCCTCTTCGTCACCGCGGCAGGCCAGGGCACGTGCCTCGCGGTGCTCGGCGAGGAGGACGCCGACGTCGGCCTGATCGCCTACGAGATGAACCTGCTGGTCAAACAGGTCGGCTCGGTGCTCAACGCCTCACCGCGGGTCGAGCACCTCGGCGTGCCGACATCATGACCGCCGGCCGCGACAACTGGGTGGACGACGAGGCCGGCCCGCTGGTCCGTCCCTACGCGATGACGCGTGGACGGACCCGGCCGGCGAACCGTGATCTGAACATGATCACGCTTGTGGTCGCGGCGAAGGATGTCATCGACACGGTCGCGCTGGACGCCGACTACGTGGCGATCCTCGAACTGTGCCACCAGCCGCTGTCGATAGCCGAGCTCGCGGCCCGGATGAACGTGCCGATCGTGGTGGTCAAGGTCCTGGTGTCGGACTTGATCGAGCAGCGTGAGGTAATAGCGCGCAACCCCACACGCGATGTCAGGGTCCCAGACATGAAACTACTGCAGGCGGTGCTCGATGGTGTCCGACGGCTCTGAGGAGATGCCCAGCGCGGTCAAGATCCTGATCGCCGGTGGGTTCGGTGCCGGGAAGACCACGATGGTCGGCGCGGTCAGCGAGATCGCCCCGCTGTCGACCGAGGAGCTGCTCACCGAGGCCGGGGTGGGCGTCGACGACCTGGTCGGGATCGAGAGCAAGCGGACGACGACGGTCGCGCTGGACTTCGGCCGGATCACCCTGAACGACCAGGCGATCCTCTACCTGTTCGGCACGCCGGGGCAGGGCCGGTTCTGGTTCATGTGGGACGAGCTGGCGTACGGGGCGCTCGGCGCGGTCGTGCTCGCCGACACTCGGCGGCTGGACACGTGCTTCCCGTCGATCGACTTCTTCGAGAAGCGCGAAGTGCCGTTCGTGATCGCGGTGAACTGCTTCGACGGGGCCGCCCGCTACGACCTGTCCGAGGTGCGCGAGGCGCTGGACATCGGGCCGGACGTGCCGATCGCGATGTGCGACGCGCGTGACCGGGAATCCGCCAAGGAGGTCCTGGTCACGTTGGTGGAGTACGTGCTGCGCAGGCAACCCCTGGCCCGTGCCACGATGTAGGCATGGCTCGCCTGAACTACGCCGAACTCAACGACACGATCCGGTACACGATGTGGTCGGTGTTCCGGATCGAACCGGGCAAGCTGCCCGATGACCGCGGCCCGGCGGCCACCGAGGCGCAGAACTACCTCGACGCCCTCGAAGGCAAAGGCGTCGCGGTCCGTGGCGTGTACGACGTGGCGGGCCTGCGGGCGGACGCGGACTACATGATCTGGTGGCACGCCGAGGAGATCGAGCAGGTACAGGCCGCGTACACCGGGCTGCGCCGCACCGCGCTCGGCCGGGCGTCCACGCCGGTCTGGAGCCAGGTCGCGCTGCACCGGCCCGCGGAGTTCAACAAGAGCCACATCCCGGCGTTCCTGGCCGGTGAGGAGGCTCGCAAGTACGTCTGCGTGTACCCGTTCGTCCGGTCCTACGAGTGGTACCTGCTGCCGGACGAGGAGCGTCGCAAGATGCTGGCCGAGCACGGCCACATGGCCCGCGACTACCCGGACGTGCGCGCCAACACGGTCGCGTCCTTCGCGCTGGGCGACTACGAGTGGATCCTGGCGTTCGAGGCGGACGAGCTGCACCGGATCCTGGACCTGATGCGCCACCTGCGCGGCAGCACCGCCCGCCGGCACGTGCGCGAGGAGATCCCCTTCTACACCGGCACGCGGCTGCCCGCGGCCGAACTCGTGGCCAACTTGCCGTGATCGACGCCTCGCCCTGGGCAGCACACGATCCGGTGCTGCCAGGGCGATTCCGCGTCGGCTCGGCGGCTGCGGCTTGCGTGCACGCGACAACGCGGGCCGCCGCTGACCTTTTCGCCGCGCGGGGCGGAGATCCCGGGCCGGTGAGCGTGGACGTACGGCATGCGGCAGCGCATTTCCGCAGCGAGCGGTACCTGCGCGTGGACGGCGAAGTGCCAGGCGGCGAGGACCCGCTGACGGGCAACTACAAAGCCGTCGACGGTTGGGTTCGGTTGCACTGCAACTACCCGCATCACCGCGACGCGGCTATCCAGGTGCTCGGGCCCGACCTCGACGTGGCTTCCCGTAAGGCGAGCGAGATCGAGGAAGCGGTCGTGGCCGCTGGAGGCGCGGCCGCGGCGCAGCGCACCCGAGCCGAGTGGGCCGCGCACCCGCAGGGCATCGTGTTGCGGCAGCTGCCTTTGGTGTCGATCGAACAGATCGGTGAGGCGCCGCCGCTCCGACTGTCCAAAGCGGACAGACCGTTGTCGGGCATCCGAGTCCTGGACCTGACGCACGTGATCGCCGGACCGGTGTGCGGCCGGACATTGGCCGCGCACGGAGCCGACGTGCTGCACGTCGGTGCCGAGCATTTGCCTGTGGTGCGGCCGATCTTGATCGACACGCAGTTCGGCAAGCGGTCCGCGTTCATCGACCTACGAACCGCGCAGGGGGCGGACACGCTGCGCGGCTTGGCCAGGGATGCGGACGTGTTCATCGAATCGTTCCGCCCAGGCTCGTTGGCAGCCAAGGGCTTCGGCCCGGCAGACCTCGCGGCGATACGACCCGGCATCGTGGTCGTCGAGATTTCCGCGTGGGGCTGGGAAGGCCCGTGGCGCACGCGGCGCGGCTTCGACAGCCTCGCGCAGCTGGCGAGCGGGATCGCGGCCGGAGACCCGCCCGTGGCGCTGCCCGCGCAATTCCTTGATCACGGCACCGGCTGGCTGGCGGCTTATGGCGTGTTGACCGCGCTGCGCCGGCGGATGGAAACCGGCGGCTCGTGGCTGGTGAAGGTGGCACTAGCCCGAACGGGGTTATGGCTCGATGAACTCGGGCAAACGGAAGTGAACGGCGGGCGACTAAATGTCGACGGGCTGCTGACTAATACGCCCAGCCCGTTTGGACTGCTGACCCACATACGTTTCCCGGGGTCGCTTCCCGGCGCGCAACCGAATTGGGATCATGGCTCAGTTATTCCGGGCAGCGCAAAGCCCGAATGGTGGTGAACCATTCGGGCGAGACGCTGGAGAATTGATTAGTCGTAGCCCATGTTGTCGGTGCTGGCCCCGCCGCGGACGCAGTCGTAGCCCATGTTGTCACCGCAGACGCTGTCGTAGCCCATGTTGTCTGGTGATGGCGCCGCCACCGTGCTCGTCGTTCCGGAAAGCGCCAAGCCGATCGCGGCGGCCGTGCCGGCCAGCAGTACCGCGGCCCGTTTTTGTGTCCGCATGATTCCTCCGCACCACGACTTATGGAGATCGGACAATATGTGTTCATAGGGTGGCAGTGCGTCAGTAATCGGCGATGGAGCGCACAGTAAATAGTTGGCCAACTATTGGTTGCCAGTAAGAATGGGCGAACAGAACCGAGTGAAGCAAACAATCCTATGCCTTTTATTAGGCTAGGTAATCGCTATTGTTAAGATCCTGTTCATCGAGTATTATTCTGATCATGTCGCGGTCAGGGGCGTTGGTCGGACGGGGCGCTGAGCTGGCCCGGCTGACCGCTTGGATGCGCGCACTTGGTACCGGCCGTGGTCAAGCTGTTCTGGTGGAGGGCGAGCCTGGGATCGGCAAGTCGATGCTTGTCCGGACCGCCCTCGCGGACACGTCTTTCCCGGTGTACTGGTGTTCCGGCGACGAACTGGGCCAGGACCTGCCTCTGATGCCGTTGCTCGACGGCCTGCGCGTGCACAACGGCACGGATCCACGGCGCGAGACCATCGTCAAGTTGTTGCGCGGTGAGACCACGATCGGCCCTGGCCTGGACGTGTCGACCGCGATCGCTGAGCATTTGCTTGCCCTGCTTGAGGAATTGTGTGCGTCCGGCCCGACCGTGCTGGTGGTGGACGATCTGCAGTGGGTGGACCGTAACACGGTCGCCCTGTGTGCCCGGCTGGCCCGGCTGGTACGCCAGATCCCGTTGCTGTTCATCGGAACCATGCGGCCGATTCCGCAGCGATCGGACTTGGTGGCGCTGCGCCGGTCCATCCCGATGACCGACCGGATCCGGTTGCCGCGGCTGACGGACGCCGACGTGGAATCCCTGCTGACCGAGCTGGCGGGCGGTCCGCCGAGTGAACGGCTCCGCAGGCTGGCCGATGGCGCCGCAGGAAACCCGCTGTACCTGACCGAACTCGTCGGATCGCTCGCTCGCAAAGACCGCCTGTTCACTACCGAGTCGGGCGTGGTCGAGACGATGGCGGAACGGACGCCGAGGTCATTGTCGGCGGCGATATCGGAACGCCTGATCTTCCTGTCCGCGCCTGTGCTCGATCTGTTGCGCACTGCCGCTTTGCTCGGCGTGGACTTCTCCGTCGGCGACTTGGGCGTGGTGTCCGGCCTGGCGACCCCGGAGCTGATTCCGGCGCTGGAGGAGGCACGCGCCGCCGGGATGCTGACCGAGTCCGCCGACGGCATGGCGTTCCGGCATCCGCTGATCAGAACCGCTTTGTACGAACAGCTTCCGTCGGCCGTGCGTGCGGCGTGGCACGGTGAGGCCGCCAAGGCGCTTGCCGAGGCAGGCGCTCCGGTCGACCGGGTCGCCCGACACCTGTTGCGGTCCACCGCGACCGCCGAGGAGTGGCTCGTCCGATGGCTCGACGACGCCGCGCTCGCGCTCGTCAGGCTGGCGCCGAAAGCGGCTGTGCAGTTGTTGCGGCGCACAGGGACTTATCCGGAGTTGCTGGCTGACGCGCTGTTCCGGATCGGAGAACCCGCGGAGGCGGCAGCGGTCGCCAGCCGAGCTTTGACGGGCACGCCGTCACCGAGCCAACTCGTCGAGCTGTACCGGATCATGACACAGTGTCGAACGCTCGCCGGCCGTTCGGCAGAAGCGTTGGTGGCCTTGCGATCTGCCCTGGAGACGCCGGGACTGACCTCGGTACACCGGGCCAGGCTGCTCGTGCTCGCCGCGCGCGCCAACCGTGGGCTGGGCAGAACCGATGAGGCTGAGGCCCTCGCGTCGGAAGCGATGGCACTGACCACTGACCGGTGGGCGACCGCATGGGCGCTGCATGTGCTGGCGCTCGTGGAGATGATGCGGGGCATGAGCGAGGGTGCGCTCGCACATTTCGAGAAGGCGCTCGTTGTCGCGGCGGATGATCCGGAACTCACGGACCTGCGACTGCTGCTGCAAATCAACCAAGCCGTGACGCTCGGCGATCTCGACCGCTACGAAGAGGCGTTGGAAGTCGCTCATCGCATGCGTCAGGAGGCAGAGCGAACCGGCAGTCTGGTTCGGTTGACGCAGGCGCAGAGCGCGATGGGGCAACTGCTGCTGGGTAACGGCGGCTGGGACGACGCGCTGGCCGAAGTTGACGCGTTGCCCGCAGAGGTGAAGGACCCGAGTGTTGTCTGCTGTGACCACGGCGTCGCCGCGATCATCAGTTTCCACCGGGACGATCCGGTGACGGCTCGCCAGCATCTCGCTGTGGCCGCCCCCTACGCCGGGCAGGTCGGACTGCGGATCGTGGCTAACCTCAACATGGCTCGCAGTCTGGACGCGGAGTATGCGGGTGACTCCCTGACAGCTTTGAAGGAGCTGGTTGAGGGGCTTGAGGACAAGGCGGACGTCGAGGACATGCTGCCGGACGCCGTCCGCCTGGCCGTTGAGGTCGGTGATCTCACCACGGCCCATACGATCGCCGCTCGTGTCGACTCGCATGCCGGTTCGGCGCCTCGCTGGCGTTCAGCCGCGCTGTACTGCCAAGGCCTGCTTGAGAAGGACGCCTCGAAGCTGCTGACGGCGGCGGGGGAGACCGAGCGGCAGCTACCGAAGGCCAAAGCCTTCGAGGCCGCCGCGGTGACGTTTGTCGAGAACGGCGATCTGAGCTCTGCCCGTGCCGCGTTCGCGCGTGCCCTGGCCGTGTACGAGAAGCTGGGCGCTGCGTGGGATATCGCGCGGTTGGCGTCGGTGCAGCGGGCCGCCGGTATCCGGCGGGCGCCGCGGGTTGCGCACAAGAAGGCGACGCATGGCTGGGAAAGCCTGACGCCGACCGAGTCGAAGATCGCCGCCTTGGTCGTGGAAGGGTTGACCAACAGGCAGATCGCGGCGCGGTTGTTCCTTTCCCCGCGGACTGTCGGCACGCACGTGTCGCACATCTTGAACAAGCTGGGCGTCAACTCGCGGACCGATATCGCGAGGGAGGCCAGTCGGCGCGCGTCCGGATGATGGCCAGAAAGTTACGGATGTCGGCAACCCAGCCACTCGTTCATCGCTGATCCACGCTCGAAGATGCACGGGTGATAGTCGAACTCAGGCAGTACACGCTCAAACCCGGCGCCCGCGACACACTCGTCGACATCTTCGAGAAGCACTTCGTCCACACTCAGGAAGTCCTTGGCATCACGCTGATCGGCCTCTTCTACGACCTCGACGACCCCGACAGGTTCGTGTGGTTACGGGGTTTCGAGGACATGGCGAAACGCAAGGAGGCCCTGATCGCGTTCTACGAACAGGGCGAGGCTTGGAAGACGCATGGCCGTGCGGCGAACGCGACCATGCTCGACTCGGATGACGTGCTCCTTCTGGAACCCATCGGGGAGTTGCCACCGGCGCCGGCGTACGGGCAGTACACCGCCGTTGTCTCGCCGGCGCCGGTGGATGTGGCGGATCCGGTCATGCGCTTCAAACCTCTTGTCGCCCAGAACACCTACCCGCGTTTGCCGGTACGCGAGGACCAGATGTTCGTCACGGTGTATGCGGGCGACGGTATAGGGCTGAGGCTGAAGCCGACGGCCGGATCCGCGATGCGGTAGGCGCGGACCCGGGTGTGGGTTTGCCTCGCAGCCACCGTCGAGTATCTGAGCGTGGCGTCGGGTTCACGGCCAGACACTTCGTGGGCAACGACGAGGGGCGCGCAACCCACGCCCGGATCCGCGTTGCGGTCGGTGTTCTACCGGCGGGAACGCACCCGGTGCCACAGTGGGAGCAAGTACCAGAAGAACACAAACCACGCCAAGGACCCGCCTGCCAGCCACGAGCCGATGTGCATGCCCAGCACGACGGTCAATATCAGTAACAGGGCCGATGTCAGCGCCAGCATCAACAGGCCGAGGCCGCACAGCGCGAACCGGTTCGAGTACCGGACGAGCTGCTCCTTCAACCGATGCCGGAACACCACGCGGTGGAAGGCCGCCGGCGCGATCAACAGCGCGTTGGCCGCCGCGCCGAGCACCAGGCTGGCGACGTAGATATCGCGCTGGAAGAGCGTGAAACTGCTGAACCTGGGGGTGAACGCCACGGTGAGCAGGAACGCCAGGAGTAACTGCACCCCGGTCTGGGCCACGCGCAGCTCTTGCAGAATCTCACCGTAATTACGGTCGAGCCGCTGGATCCTGCTCTCGCCACGCATGACGAAGTTCCAGCGTTCGTGCTCGATGTCTTCGAGGCTGTGTCGGGGATGCATGAATATACGATGTCTTACAGGTGAACGGGAGACATCGGTCGACTGACGTAGATCGGAAACCGCGACAGGGACACCGCGGAACGCGAAAAGCCCTGATCGCGGTTCGCGAGCAGGGCCTGGCATTCAAGACAGAGAACCTTGGGCCGTGGATCCGGATGCGAGTGCCACCCCGAAGTCACTGGGAACACCTCGTCGTAGCGTCGGGGGGTTTCCATGACGAGATGTTCGGAGCGAGGGGCTCAGGCCGGCACCCGCCCCGGATCCGCGGCTTTCCTCATCGGCGGGTTCGTGCCCTGCTCCACAACGGCAGCAGATACCAAACGCACACGAACCACGCCAACGCGCCGCCTGCGAGCCATGAGCCGACGTGCAAACCGAACACGACGGTCACGATCAGCAGCAGTGCCGACGTCAACGCCAGCACCAGCTGACCAAGCCCGGACAGCGCGAATCTGGTGGTATATCGGGCAACGTGATCTTTCAGCCGGCGCCGGAACCCTGCCCGGTGAAAGGCTGCCGGGGCCTTCGGTGCCGCGCAGGCCACCGGGCGGCGACGTGGATGTCGTGCCAGAAGCCGGTGCGGCTGGAGAATCTCGGGGTGAAGGCCACCGTCAGCGGGAACGCGAACAACAACTGCACCCCGGTCCGCGCCACGCGGAGCTTGTGCGGGATCCTCGCCGTGGTTCCGGTCGAGCCACTGGATCCTGTTCCCTGCTTGTACTGCGAGGTTCCAGCGGTCGTGTCGGTCGAGGTCGCGGTGCATGAATGCATGATGTCTCGAATATGAACGAGAGACATCGGTCAGTTGACGTAGATACGAAGGGGGCGGAGCGGCCCCGGGTGTGGGGGCAGGCCCGAAGCCGCTCCGCGGGTGAAACAGGTCAGTTCAGCTTGTACGCGTTGATGATCGTCTGCTCGACGGTGTTGCCTGCCCGGTCGGTCGCCTTGGCCCGCAGCGATACCGACGAGGCGTCGTTCGGGTGCTGGACGATGGCGAACACGTTCGCTACGACCGTCGTCGCTGTCCACGTCTGGCCGCCGTCGAACGACGCGTCGACAGTCAGCGACTTGGGCACCGTGCCCTGCCCGCTGTTCTGGGCCTGCACGGATATCGGCAGGATGAACGACTCACCCGCCGGGGCGGAGTTCGTCGCGTCCAACGCGGGCGTGTACCGCACGGTGGACAACGGCAGCCGGACCGGATCCGCGCCCACCGGACCGGACCGGAACGTCCACGAACCACGGACCGTCGTGGACACGTCCGAGACGCCACTGCGGATCGCCTCCGCGGTCAGCGTGTACGTGCCCGTGTCGGCGGGGACGTCGAACTGGCCGTACGCCGGGTTCGCCGACTCGCCGATCTTCTTGCCGTCGCGGTAAAGCACGGTCGACCCACTGTCTACAAGGGACGAACCGGCATTGCCGGAGGCGTCACCGAACAGCGGGATGTTGACCGAGATCTTGTTCTCCGTGCGGGTGACGTACTGGTTCGGGAACCGCGTCTGCGGCATCACCGGGGCGAACACGCCACGGTTGTACGACTCCTCGTACGTCCGTCCGGCTTGGAACACCTTCACCGGGCTGGACAGCTGTGCCTCCAGGGTCCGGCCGTCCGCACTCAGCTGGTACAGACCAGGGCTCCAGGCCGCATCCTCGGTCGTGTAGTACTCGTTGCGTTCGCCGGGCAGTTTGACCGGCAGCAAGACCGCCCAAGCGCCTGGGCCAGTACCGAACTTCGGGTACGGGAACGCGTACCGCAGGCCCGTCTTGCCCGGCACGGTCGCGCCGAAGGTGGCGTGCACGTGCGCGAGAGTCTCCTTCTTCACCGCCTTGGTGAAGCCGGTCGGCATGGAACCGTTCTGGTAGAAGGACAATCCGTAGTAGTCACCAGAAGGCGTGTCCCACTGGGTGTTGATCTGGGTGAGCAGTTCCTGCGGGGAGAGTTCGGGACCGACGTGCGCGGTGTGCAGCGTGCTCAGGTCACCGCCGAACAGCACCCAGCCGAAGCCGAAGCTGGTCTTGCCCGCGATCCGTTGGTACGTCACGTCGGCGAGCCGCATCTGCGAAGCCGGATCCGCCGGTGTCACCTTGGTCGGCTTGGTACGCCGGAAGTCCAGGTCGATCGTGGTGTCCTCGTTCAGCGTGAACGCCGGGAACGCCAGCCAGTTGATCGCCTGCTGGCCGACCAGCGAGCTGTCGACCGCGTAGCTGCCCTTGGGCAGGCGCACCGACGGGCTGCCGTCCGGATCGAACGCCGAGCTGAACTTCCCGGAATCCAGGCCGAACAGCGCGGTGCGGTAGTTCGTCGCGGGCGCGCCGTCCAGTCCGGTGTGGTTGATGGTCAGCGTGTAGCTCTCCGGCTCGCGGTTGATCGCCACCGGCGTGTTGACCGTGAGGTCACCCGCGGTCGCGGTCAGCGTTCCGGAGTAGATGCCGTCCAGCGCGTCGAGCTTGGTGTTGCCGGTGATGGTCACCTTGGCCTCGCCACCGGCGGGCACGGTCACCTTGGCCGGGGAGGCGGTCAGCAGACCGGCCGGTGCGGCTTTGCCGTCCGGGCCGAGCGCGTTGACCGCGACGTCGAACGTGACGTCCGTCTTGCCTGTGTTGCGGTAGGTCAGGCCCTTGTCGACGGGCTGGTCGTCGTCGTGCGGCCACAGCTGGGTGCCGAGGCTGACGTTGGTCGGCGTGGTCGTCACGGCCTGCGTGATCGCCTTGGCCACGTCGATCCGGCCGGATCCCTGCTGGAACGCGTTGAGCTTGCCGTTCGGCTTCGCGGACGCGGTCAGCGTCGCCTTGATCTGCTCGCCGGTCCAGTCCGGGTGCACCTGCGCGAGGAGCGCCGCGGCACCGGCGACGTGCGGCGTCGCCATGGACGTGCCGGACGCGGCGACGTAACCGTCGGCGACTGGCGTGCCCATCTGGCCGTTGGCGGCCTTCGCTGCCGCGATGTTGACGCCGGGCGCGGTGACGTCCGGCTTGATCGCCGCGTCCCCGATACGCGGGCCACGGCTGGAGAACGGGGCCAGGGTCTCGTCCCGGTCGACAGCGCCGACGGTCAGTGCGGCGTCCGCGCTACCCGGTGATCCGACGGACTCCTCGCCGGGACCGCTGTTGCCCGCGGCGATGACGAACAGTGTGCCGTGCTTGGCGGACAACGTGTTCACGGCTTCTTCGAGCGGATCGATGTCCGGCGTGTCCCCGCCGCCGAGGCTGAGGTTGACGACCTTGGCGCCCTGCTCGACCGCCCACTGCATGCCGCCGATGATCCACGAGTCGTAGCCGTAGCCGCCGTCGGCGAGCACCTTGCCGTCAATGATGTTGGCGCCGTACGCGACACCCTTGTACTTGCCGTTCGCCTTGGCGCCAGTGCCCGCGATGGTCGAGGCGACGTGCGTACCGTGCCCGTAGCGGTCGACGGCGTCGGGGGAGTCGCTGAAGTTCTTTTCGGCGACCTCGCGGGTGGCGAGGTCGGGGTGCGTCTGATCGACACCGGTGTCCAGCACGGCGACCTTCACGCCCTCGCCGGTGAACCCGGCCTGCCACGCGGTGGGGGCGCCGATCTGCGCGGTGCTGCGGTCCAGCGAGGCTTTGCGCTTGCCGTCGAGCCAGACCTTCTTGACGTTTGCTCCGGTCAGCGACTGCCATGCGGCGCCGGTCTTGTCCGCGGTGACCGCGGAGGCGTTGACCGCCGAGAGGTTGGCTGTCGTGGTCACGCCCGCGACGCTCGCGCCTGGCGCGTGGCTCACGATCAGCGGCAGGGTGTTCCGTTCACCGTCGGCATAGCCGGATTCGGTCAGCAGGGTCACGTCGAACAGGCGCTCGTCCACACGCCCTTGCGCGATAAGGGAAACAGCGTCCTGCGGGACGACATAGTGGTGACCGTCGCGTTTGTACGACGAGAATGCGAGTTTCTCCCGGCCTTTGCCGGGAACGATGGCGTGCACGCTGTACGCGTCCTCGACAACGACAACCCGGTCGCCCGTGATGAGTGTGACCGAACGGCCGTTGGGCTGAGCTGCCGGCGCCGCACTGGCCACTTGAGCCGTGCTGAGCGCCACCCCCAGAACGAGAGCCCCGACGCAGATACGTCTAGCGGCCCGTCTCTTGGCTGAATGCACCTGAAAAACCTCCCGATCGGTTTTCTGCGCATGCCCCAGACATCGACGGTATGGAGTCGATGAACCACTGTCAGTGGTCACCGCAAGCTATCGGGACCACCATGGGGTGACAAGTCCTCAACAGGACAATCTCGAAAGTAAATTTCCCCAGCAGACGATCACCCGGTGTTTACGGCCGTTCGCCGACCGTCCCATCGGGGGACACCAGTACGCCACCTTGCGGTGTGCCGCCTCCGCAGTCCGGACCAGACGGATAGCTGACTTTCGGGGTGATGGTCAGCCGCGGCGCACCGATCTCGGCACCGGCTGGATCGATCAATCGCAGCGTGACCTCGACCGGTCCGGCGGACAGTTCCGGCAGGTCCGCAAAGGAATTCTTACCGCCGGTCGGTGCCATGCGCGCACCGCACGCGGTGTCCGGTCCGGTCGGCGTGCACGGCAACGCGCTCGCGGCGGTCGATGGGTACAGCTCAAGGTCTTTGTCCTGGCACGAACCGTTCCAGCACGCGGTCAGCCGTGCCGAGCCGACCTTCGGCGCGTACGCCGGGTCGATGTCCAGCGAGATGCCCTTCCGGATCGCCGCACCGCTGCAAGCTCCGCCCGCGCCCTCCAGCGTGGACCCGCATCCGGTCAGGACGGTGCAGGCAAGGGCGAGCGCGGCAGTGAGATTCCGGTTCACGTTCCTTGGACGTGTGTCACCAGTTTTTCGTTGCACGCCTTCGCTGCCACCACCTGACCTTCGGCAGATGCCCTTGCGCTCGCAACCATTCCACGAACGCCCGTGCGTCATCCCGCATCCGCGAGCCGTCCTTGCGGGGATGCGCTTTGGCGTACTCCGTGAACAGGGGGACGAACCTGTCTTCGAGGTCCGCGCAGACGTCCGGCTCGATCATCGCCACGATCTGCCGCCGTTTCGACCGCAGCGCCTTGGCTTCGACTTCCAGGCGTTCCGGATCGAATCCCGGTGGCGGTGGGCCGTCCGCCAGCAATGCGTGCAGCAATTGTGCTTGCTGCTCGGCGAGACGGTCTCGTTGCGGCTGAGTCATAGCCGTTCCCGGATCGCTTGCAATTCGGCGGCAAGGTCCGCGTCGGATGGGTAATCACCGTCGCGCTCCAGCAGGACGCCCGGTGGCTTGGTGCGTTTCACCAACTCCGCCAACAGGTCCAGTACTTCCGGCAGCACTGGATGCGTGTGCGTGTCGTGGTACACGCCGTTGTTTTCCTCGCCGCCCGCGACATGCACGTAGGCCACGCGCTCCAGCGGCAGTTCGTCGAGGAGCTTGACCGGATCCTGGTTCAGGTTGCGGGCGTTGGCGTACATGTTCGCAACGTCCACAAGCAACAGGCAGTCCGTGCGCTCGGTCAGCTCGCCGAGGAACTGCGCCTCGGTCAGCTCGGCATCCGGCCACTCCAGCAGAGCCGCGATGTTCTCCAGCGCGAACGGCACATCCAGGTTCGCCTGCACGGTTTTCACGTTGGCGACAAGCACATCCAGCGCTTCCCTGGTCCGTGGCACCGGCATCAGGTGCCCGGAGTCCAAACCACCTGCCCGCACGAAGCAGACGTGATCGCTGGCCACCGGCGCGTCCAACACGTCGGCGAGCTTGGCCAGGTGCTCGACCCGTTTCAAGTCAACGGGTTCTGCACCACCAACGGACAACGACACCGCGTGTGGCAACACAGGCATGCCGCGTTCCCTCAGCAGCACCACGGATTCCGGTAGCGCCTCCGGGTTCAGGTTCTCCGCGACGACTTCGACGAAGTCTACACCGGGCAGCCGTTCCACCGTGATGTCGATCTCCGAGCGCCAGCCGATGCCGACTCCGAGAGCGTCCATTCGCTAATCCCCTCCCGACCCGCACCCGAGAGCACTGGACCAAGGGCTGTCCTTGTCGATCACTTTGCTTCGCAATGCCTTGGCGACGACAGGGTTAGGGTAGTTCTCGATGCCGCCCAGTGCGACCAGAGTCGCCGCGTCGGTGCCCTCGGTGGTCTTGAGCACGTAAGTCCCGGCCGTGGTCCGCTTTACCTCGTAAGGCATCCATCGTTGCGGAACCAACGCGGCAATGAGCAGTACGACAGTGACGACCAGCAGCAGTGGGTCGAACAGGAACACGTCAAGCGTAGCGGCCACGATCAACGGTGACGCTGCCTTGAGCAGGTCGATGGGCGTGAGCCGAAGCAGCAAACCGCGCTCCACCAACGACATCTCTACCTGCTTGACCGCATCATGGTGCTGCAGCGTGACTTTCAGCCGCTTGATCGTGGTGCCCGCCTCGGCCCTGGCGAGGATCACCCGTTCCAGTCCCGTTCGCGGCTTTGCGTTGCGATGACCGGCGATGCTGAGCACGCCCTCGCGGCCGATCCGGATCGCCTTGCGCTCCGCCAGGGCCGCGATGCTCGCCTCGACCATCCGCTGCCAGCCGGCCTGGAGGAAGGCAACGTCCTCAATGGTCGGGTTGAGGCCGGCCAACGGTACGTCGACCGACCTCAACCGGGCTCGTAGCACCACAGTCGCGACTGCCGCGATCACCACCACGCCGAGGTGCAACCAGAACTCTGTCACTCAGGAGCCTCCGCCACCGCAGCCTCCGCCTCCACCACCGCCGCAGCTGCTACCGCCGCCGCTTCCGACGTCACCGCCGCCGCCGAAGAAGCCGTACGTCGCAACGCTGCTCCCGGCGTACGCCGAGCCACGGCTGCGGGACGGCCGTCCCCGCCGCGGCTCTCGGAGAAGCCGGGAGATCGTCGCGTCCGGGTAGCCCTGCATTCCGTGCCTGGCCACCGCGCTCGCCGCGGCTTCGACCGCGTTGCCCCAGTCGCCGAGGGCCTGCCTGCCGGCGCTGGTCGGTCCGGCCTTGATCTCCCGCATCGCGAACAGAGTCACGATGACGGTCAGGATCAACAGCCCGGTCAGGTAACCCACCGGGAAGCCGAGGTTGACGCCGTTGATCCACCGGGCGATGCCGATCACCAAGAGCGCGACCAACGGCAGCGCCGCGACGAACGCCTGGCGACGGCGGCTGCCGTGGTAGTACAGGCCTTTGCCCGCGAGGGACGTGCTGATGGCCTCGTACTCGGGCAGGTTGGTCATGGACGTCAGGTGGTAGTGCAGCGGCCGTCCCTGCCGCTTGGTGATCCGGTTGACCAACCGCTCCTCCAGCACCGACTCCGGCTTGGCCGTCGTATCGCTGACGGGGTACAACAATCCGTTGCGCTGCACGCGGATCACGTTGCGCTCCACCAGGTTCGCCAGCGCCGACTCGACGACGCGGACCCAGCCGCCCGACAGGAAGGCGGTCTCGTCGACCGTCAGCGGCTCTTGCGATCGCCGGGCGGACGCCGACCGGATCCGCTTGCGCAGCACCAAAGTCGCGACTCCCGCGACTACAAGGCCGCCGATGTACAGCCACAGGAATTCCGGACCGGACAGGCCCCAAGGGTTCGTCATGACCCTCTCCCCTCATTTGTGTAAAGGCAGGCCCGGGGACGCGTGTCCCCGGGCCCGCCCACCTCCCCCTTTTACCCCTTGCAGTTGCCTTCCGTGCTGCAACCGCTCATACCCCCGGATGCGACACCCCTCCGGCCCGTCAGTGCGTCCCGGATCATCTGGTCGGGGTGCCTGGTGAACCCACCTGCCGCCACCAGCTCGGCCGGTGCGGTCACCGAGGCACTCCCGACCGCATTCGCCCCCTTGAACGTTCTCGGGCAGATCGCCTGCCGGTACATGGCGTAACCGATCACCCCGCTGCCGATCAGCAACGCCGTCAACCATGCGACAGGCCTGTCGTTGGCGGCCCCCTCAAGCCACCGCAAGGCCCCGACCGAGAACACGACGACCACCGGGACCAAGCTGATCACCTTGCGGCGCTTGGCCAGTTCGTCGTCCACCAGATATCCCGCGCCCACCAGGCGAGCGACCACTTCGTCGACAGCGTCGGACTCCGCCAGCCTGCGTGTGAGAATCGAAATCGACCTGCGCCCGTGCCTGCTCACGTCGGCGACGACGGTGCGCTCGACCGGGTCGCCCCCGCCGGACCTGCCCACCAGCTGCAGGTAACCGTCGCGGGACGCGCGCAGCTGGCCGGTGTCGACCAGCTGCGCGACCGCGGCCTCAACCACTCGCCGCGGACCCCCGGTCAGGCATGCCAGCTCCTGCGCCGACAGTGCCTGAATGGGTGCGGTTGTGGAAGCCGCACCCGAACGAGTGAGAATGCGAACGGCGAACCCGAACAGCAAAGCGATCGAAAACCCGAGCAGATAAATACCGTTGAACGTCGGCTCGGGTATTCCCCAAGTGTCTTCCATGATCTTCCCCCTCTCTCCTGCGAGAGCCGGAAATCAAGTGGAGACACCACTTTCTTCGTACCGGGGGGCACCCGGCAAGACACCTTGACTAAGATTTAGGGTTGTGTTGGGGGTAACTTAGGATTGCTGGTCGGCGGCGTCATCGGGCCGCAACGTCAGCGAGATGCTGTTGATGCAGTAGCGCTGGTCAGTCGGGGTGGGATAGCCCTCGCCCTCGAACACGTGGCCAAGGTGGCTGTGGCACGTCGCACACAGGACCTCGACCCGGACCATGCCCAATGTCCGGTCCTCGCGGAGAATAACGGCGTCACCGGCAAGTGGTGAGAAGAACGACGGCCACCCGCAATGCGAGTCGAATTTCGTCGAACTGCGGAACAGTTCCGCACCACACGCCCGGCACGCGTACACACCGATCGTCTTCGTATCGGTGTATTCACCGGTGAAAGCGCGCTCGGTGCCCGCCTGGCGGAGTACCGCGTACTCCTCGGCGGTCAGCTGCTCCCGCCACTCCTGGTCGGACTTGACCACGCGCGGAGTGACACCGGTAACGGGCTTCATGGACACCTAGCCTCCGAAGCTGGTCAGGATGAACACCAGTGAGTCCCACACCGCGACGCCCACCCCGATCAGGATCAACCCGATGAAGAACAGGGCAAGCATCCGGTAGTGGCCACCGAGGCGGTTCGCCGAGTCCGCGAAGTCCGAGATCCCGCCGAGATATCCCTCGACGGTGTACCCCGACCGGCTGGTCTCGATCCGGTCGAGATGGGCCGCGAACGCCTTCACCTCAGGGTCATGAGGATCAAGGCCTTCAAGGTCCTCGCGAAACCGCTGTGACGCGGGCTCATCAGGGGACGCGTTCACTGCCATGTCAACACCGTAGCCGGTCAGCTTGATTCCCGGCTGCCCAAACCGCGCTCATCGGCCACCTCGCCGGACCGGACGTGGACGAAAGAGGTGTATCCCCATTCCTCCAACCTGCCCAGCTGCGTACCGAACTTGCCGCGCCGCTTGATCGTGGTGACCTGGCGTCCCTCGGCCCGCAGCCGCCGCGCCACGGCCAGCACCTCCGCGGGGGTGGCATCGGCTTCGTGCAACACCGCGACGGCGTCCGTACGCGGAGCGTTGCCGAGCAGGTTCACGATCCGCTCGAAACCGATAGAGAACCCACAGGCGGGGACGTCCTTGCCGAGCGACCGGCCGATCAGCTTGTCGTAGCGGCCGCCGCCGGCCACCGACGCGCTCGTGCCCGGGTGGCTGATCTCGAAGATCTGCCCGGTGTAGTACCCCATGCCGCGGACCAGCGTCGGGTCGAACTCCCAACCCAGCTCACGGGTCTTGGCCAGCTCGGCCAGTGCCGTCGTGGTCGCCGCGAGGTCCTGGGCGACGTTCTCCGCCAGGTTCGGCACGGCGTCGGTCAGCTGGTCGGCCAGCTTGGCCGGATCGAGGCCCTGCAACGCGGTTATCGCCGTCTGCACGCCGTCGACCTGGGCATCGGTGAACCCGGCGCGCTCGGTCAGCTCCTTGCGCACCCCGTCCCAGCCGATCTTGTCCAGCTTGTCCAGCGTGATGAAGAAGGATCCCTGCGCCTCCGGGGCGACACCCGCGCCCTCAGCCAGCGCGGACAGGAACCGCCGGTCGGACAGCCGGACGGTCGTACCGGGCAGGCCCGCGGCCTCCAGAGCGTCGGTCGTGGCTTCGATCAGCTCGGCCTCGGCGAGTACGGACTCCTCGCCGATCAGGTCGATGTCGCACTGGTTGAACTGGCGGTAGCGGTCCTTCTGCGGCTTCTCCGCGCGCCACACCGGGCCGAACTGGAAGGAGCGGAAGGGAACCGGCAGTGTGGCGTGGTTGTTGCCGTAGAAGCGGGTCAGCGGGACCGTGAGGTCGAACCGCAGGCCGAGGTCGGCCAGTTCGTCCAGGCTGTCCGGGACCTCGGTCAGGCCACGGCGGAGGATCTTGTAGATCAGCTTCTCGTTCTCGCCGCCCTGCCCGCCGGTCAGCCGCTCGATGTTCTCGATCGCCGGGGTCTCGATGCGCTGGTAGCCGTACCGGTGATAGACCTCGGTGATCCGGGCCAGGACATGGTCGCGCACGGCGACGGTCGCGGGCAGCAGGTCACGAGTGCCCCTGGCGGGGCTGTTGTCCATCTTCACCGGTGGTCCTCATCTCGGATTGGTCCTCTAAAACTACCGGGCGCATGCGACCTGTTTTACGCCTAGGGTTGCCGCATGGCTTCGAAGGCGATCGAGCTGACAGTCGGCGAACGGACCGTGCGCGTGTCCAATCCGGACAAGGTCTATTTCCCGGAACGCGGGATCACCAAGCGCCAGGTCGTCGAGTACTACATCTCGGTGGCCGAACCGTTGCTGAAAGTGTTGCGGGACAGGCCGACAACCCTGAAACGTTACGTCGACGGCGTGACCGGGGAGGCGTTCTACCAGAAGCGCGTACCCAAGGGCGCGCCTTCCTGGGTGGAGACGGCGACGATCAAATTCCCGTCCGGCCGGGCGGCCGACGAGGTGTGCCCGACGGAGATCGCGGTGATCCCGTGGGCCTCGAACCTGGGGACGTTCGATTTCCACCCGTGGCCGGTGCGCCGCCCCGATGTGGACCATCCCGACGAGTTGCGCGTCGACTTGGACCCGCAGCCGGGCACGGACTTCGCCGACGCCGTGAAGGTCGCCGGAGTGTTGCGGGAAGTGTTGGCGGACAACGGGTTGACCGGATATCCGAAGACTTCGGGCGGGCGCGGCATCCACGTGCTGGTCCGGATCCGGCCCGCGTGGGACTTCATCGACGTGCGGCACGCCGTGATCGGCCTGGCCCGTGAGGTCGAACGCCGGATTCCTTCGCTGGCAACGACCGCGTGGTGGAAGGAGGAACGCGGCGAGCGCGTGTTCCTCGACTTCAACCAGGCGGCTCGGGACCGGACGATCGCGTCGGCGTGGTCGGTGCGCGGTACTCCACGTGCGACCGTCTCGATGCCGCTGACGTGGGATCAATTGTCCGATGTGGATCCGGACGACTTCGACGTCTTCACTGTGCCTGATCTGCTTGCCGCGCAGGGCGATGCGCACGCGGACGTCGACTCGGAGGTGTTCGGGATCGAGTCGTTGCTCGAGCTTTATTCAAGCGATCCGCGTGGTGAGATGCCTTATCCGCCGGACTACCCGAAGATGCCGGGCGAGCCGAAGCGCGTGCAGCCATCGCGGGCCCGCCCGGACACCGACTGACTGGGCGTTCTGCGTTCACCCGGGTAGGGCGCCGACCGTATCCCGGATCTGCGTACCGAGCCCGCTCGCTTCTTGCCGTGCGCAGTGCGCGCAGCAGAAGAACCGGCCCTCCACTTCCACGCCGTGCCCGAGGATCCGGCATTCGCAGTGTTCGCACCGCGGCGCCAGCTTCTGGATCGCGCACTCGAAACTGTCGAACGTGTAGACGTCGCCGGTGACGGTCCGGACCTCGAACGCCATCCAGTACTCGTTGCCGCAGACGTCGCACTTCGCCAAATCATGCATGGCCTGAGCGTGCGCGCTGGGTCCGGCATCGGCAACTCGAGACCCCGTACGGGCGAGCAGGCGATCAGTGAACCAATTTCAGCCGCAAAATAAGAAATTGTATATACCGTCGCACTTTATATTGTAGATGGTGTGATCTTCGGAAAATGTCGGGTACTGCATTTGGCGGCTTTCATTGCAAACGTGTGCCGCTACTCTTCGGCGCTACTTGAACGATGCCGTGCTGCGCTGATGAATCATTGAGAGGACAACTTCACATGCGTCGGAAACGACTGGCCGTGGCTGGCATGGCAATGGCCTTGGCGGCGGCTACAGGGGGCTGCGACGCGCTCGGTGAATCCGCTGCGCCGTCGCCGGGCACAACGGGTGGTGGCCTGGAGAAAACCACTGTCAAGGTCGCCGAACTCAAGATCATCGACGCCGCGCCGATCCACCTCGCCATCGACAACGGGCATTTCAGGGCCGAAGGCCTGAACGTCGAGCTGAGCATGGGTGGAAAAGGCTCGGTGAACATCGACAACGTCATCGGTGGCACGATCGACATCGGCCTCAGCAGTTATCCGCCCGCGATCATGCCGGTGGCCAAGAAAGTGGCCGAGTTGAAGGTGGTCACGGACGCGATCACGACGACCGAGAACCTCTTCCTGCTGGTGGTCAAGAAGGACGGCCCGATCAAGTCCATCGGGGATCTGACCGGCCGGAAGATCGCGGTCAGCTCGCAGGGCGGGATCGGCGAGCTCGCGCTGCGCACCCAATTGAAGATCAACGGCGTCGAGATCACCAAGGAGCAGTACATCTCGATGCCGTTCGCGGACATGCCCAACGCGCTCAAGAACGACAACGTGCACGCGGCGATCATGAACGAGCCGTTCCTGACCCAGACGTTGCAGAACGAGGGCGTGACCAAACTTCTGTCGCCGTTCAGCGGGTCCACGGCGAATTTCCCGACGTCCGGGTGGATCACGTCGAAGAAGTTCGTCGACGAGAACCCGAAGACGGTCGCGGCGTTCCAGCGCGCCATGGCCAAGGGCGTCGCCGACGCCCAACAGCGCGGCGTGGTCGAGGGCGCGGTGACGAAATACGTTGGCGTGCCGCCGAACGTGGCCTCGCTGATGACGTTGCCGACCTTCCCGTCCAGCACGGACGCCACCCGGTTCCAGCGTGTGGTCGACCTGATGGTGGAGACCGGCGAGCTCAAACCGGACCAGCGGATCGACATGCGCACGATGGTGATCGACCAGAAATAACGTTGGGGGCCGGGGAGATCGCGCCTCTCCCCGGCGTTCTGGTCAGGCCAGGCGGTGCGTGCGGTAGAGGGTGGCGACGAACGGGACGCCGAGCGTTGGCGTGCCACGGTCCTCGGCACGGTCGGTCAGGTGCTCGTAAAGCTTGCCCAGCAAGGCCGAACGGTCGTCGTCGCCAAGCGAGATGATCGCACTGTAAGTGCTGTGCATCGCGCAGATCTCCTGCGGTGTCATCTCCCGCTCGTAGCCGATGACGTGTTTCTCGACAGGCGTGAATGGCAAATCTTCCGGCAGTTCCATGTGATGGATCGGGCGGGACGGGTTGTGCGCGGACAGGATCACGTCCTGCACTTCGTCCAGCCACATGTCACTGGGGCCGCGATCGTGCCAGGAAACGCCCAGAACACCGCCTGGTTTCAGGCAGCGTGCCGCTTCCGCGCCCGCTTTGGCGGGATCGAACCAATGCCATGCGTTGCTGGTCAGCACCGCGTTTGCGGCCGCGGTGGAAACCGGCAGATGCTCGGAGCTGCCAAGATGCACGGTTGCGTCGGGAAACCTTTCCCGCAGCCACGTACACATCTGCTCATCCGGGTCGACCGCGATCACCTTCGCGGCACGGCCGAGCAATATCCTGGTCAGATGGCCGGTGCCGGCGCCGACGTCGACAACGAGATGGCTGTCGTGCGGCAACAACCATTCTGCCGCGAGTTCCGGTATGGCCGGGCGATGCTGGTCGTAGTGGGCGGGATCGACACCGAAAACCAATCCGGGCTGGGCCGTCATCAAGGAATCCTCCAGTCGGTGGCGAAAAGCACACCGAGGCTAGCGGTGCGGTGTTCACCGCCGGTACGGCCGATTGCCGTATTAACCAACCGGATTGGACCGGGCGTTGATGACTCGCTCAACGGGAACACCGCACTTCTCGGCCCGTTCACAGCCTGTCGACAACCAATCGAGCTGGCCGGGTGCGTGCGCGTCGGTGTCGATGGCGAACTCGCAGCCGATCTCGACGGCCAATTTCAGCAGGCGCAACGGCGGATCAAGCCGCTCGGGCCGTGAGTTGATCTCCACGGCGACGCCGTTGTCGCGGCACGCCTCGAAAACGGCCTTGGCGTCAAAGGTCGACTCCGGCCGATTCCGTTTGGGCGTACGCATCCGGCCGGTGCAGTGACCGAGGATGGTGGTGTGCGGATTGCTGACGGCCTTGATCATGCGTTTGGTCATCTGCGGCGACGGCATGCGTAGCTCGGAGTGCACGCTGGCGACGACGATGTCCAGCCGTGCCAACAGTTCCTCCTCCTGATCGAGCGCGCCGTCGAGCAGGATGTCGACCTCGATGCCGGGAAGGATGCGGAAAGGCTTGAGCTCCTCGTTGAGCTCGGCGACGACGTCGAGCTGTTCGCGCAGCCGTTCCGCGGAAAGCCCGTTGGCGACAGTGAGCCGCGGAGAGTGGTCGGTCAACGCCATCCACTCGTGCCCGAGTTCGATCGCGACCTCGGCCATCTCCCGGATCGGGCTGCCGCCGTCAGACCAGTCGGAATGCACATGGCAGTCACCCTTCAGCGCGGCCCGCAACTCCTGCCCGCCGGTGACCGGCGGCGTCGCCTCGGCGATGAGCTTGCTGAGGTAGTCGGGCTGACGGCCGGCGACGGCGTCGGCGATGACACCGGCGGTGGACTTGCCGATGCCCGGCAGTTGGGTGAGCGTGCCGCGTTCGGCCCGCACTTGGACTTCCTCGGCGGGCAGTTCGTCCACAACGGCCGCGGCTTTGCGGAAGGCCTGCACCTTGTAGGTGGGCTCGCCGTTGCGCTCGAGGTAGAAGCCGATCAGACGGAGTGCCTTCGCGGGATCCATGCGTACATCATCGTCCTTAGTACGATGGATCGAGTGCACAAGGTGGAGGGAGAGCCGATGTCGCAGGACTACGTCGTGCGTTACGTCGGCGGACCGCTGGACGGACGCGTGGACACATTGTCGGAGTTGCCCGCGACCCTGAAGGAGACGGTGACGCACGTGCACCTGCACGGCGGGCCGAAGATCGTGCACCACTACGACCTGCACTACGCGGTCGAATACGGCTGCGAGTACCGGTTGCGCGGTGGTGCAGAGTAAGGAGCATGCTCTCCGACAGCGACATCACCCAGCTGCGCGACGCATTGAAAGCCGGCAAGCCCCCGACAGTGTGGTTCACCGGACGCGCGGTAGGCGTTGATGCGGGGAAGTCGGGGAAAGTGGTGTCCTTCGCATCACCCGAAGAGGGCGACTTCATCGAAGTGAAGCCAACGGGATCGAAGGACACGCTGTCCTTCTCGAAAGCGGAACTGACCCTCAACCGCCCGAAGCAGCGCTCAGCGGCAGCGAAGAAGCCCGCCGTTGCTGCCCCGGTCGTTGAGGAAGAGATCTACCAACCGGCTCCTGCTCCCTCGAGGGCTTCGGGGGCTTCGGAGGCTTCGGGGGAGAAGAAGCGGGCGCCCCGCCGCCGCACGATGCCGCCCTCGGAGGTGACCGTGACCCTCCACTCAACGCCCCGCGGAGACTGGACGGTGGACGTGGTCGTGGGGAAGAAGCGAAGCGTGCGGTCAATGCCGATCCCAGCGGCAGCGATCCACAAAATCGCCAAGGAACTCCCCGACCAAGTCGAAACAGCGATCAGCGCCGTGATGGCCGCCGCCCGCCAACAGCACGAGGAACGCATCGCCTTACTGCAGGCCGAACTCGACGCCGCCCGCCGTGCCCTCAACGAACTCAAGTAACTCGCGGGCCTCGGTGCCTCTCCATGGTGCAATGTCCGAGCCGGTCGCCTATCCAGGTGATTCACCGGATCGCCGGAACCGACAGGGCCCCAGTTCCGTCACAGTCAAGACGGGCCACGTCACCCCTTGATACCGTGGCCTGGGGAGGCTGGAACGAGGGGACGGCATGTACGAGGACCTTGGCGGAAGCGCCCAACCCGACATCGGCTGGGCCGACATCGGCAAGAACATCGGCAGCATCGGGGCCAGCATGAGCGCCTTCGCAGGCGCGGCCGCCGCCGGAGGCTTCGAGGTCAACGAAGCCGGTGGCAAGGCTCTGATCACCGCCATCCAGAAGATGCGTGACTGGGCGAACGGGCAAGAGACCAAGTTGTACCAGATCGCGCAGGAATTGCCGCTTGGAGACAGTAACGCCGCCAAGGTGATGAAGCCGTATCTTCAGCAAGTCGCTGTGGATAACCAGGGCTTTCTGACTCAGCTTGCGGCCTTTCGGGAATCACTTGACAAGGCCGAAAAGGGTATCGACACGGCCATGGCGAACTACCGCGCGACCGAGGCGGCGAACGCCGCGTCGATGCGGAAGACCGGTCCGTAATGGCTGATTCTGTTGCGACACGGGAGACAAATCTTACGGTGCGTAGTGTAAGCAGGCCCAAAACGATTCTCGCTGCATCAGTCGTGGCGCTAGTGGCCGCCACCCTTGTTGCGTGCACGAGTGAAACTCCAGGGCTACCTGCGCCGGGGGGTACTTCTGTGACCAACAGGCCGACAGTCCCTGGTGGCGGTGGTTCGACCGGTACGACCAAGCCGAGTGGAACAAATGCCGAAAGTCCGCTGCGGGATGCTGATCCGTGTGCATTGTTCACCTCGGCTGACGCGGCTGCGCTCGGCGCGGGCCCTGGTCAGCGCGACGACGAAACCCAGTCTCGTGGCTGTGTGTTTACCGCTTCGGGTAAGTTCAACCTGCGTGTGCTCACCTTTGCTGAGCGGGGCACCAAGGATGTTGTGGCGACTGGCGGTACCAAGGAGTTGCCCCCCGTAGGTAAGCACCAGGCTGTTCAGGCTATTTTTGGTCAAGCGTGCGCGATAAGCCTGGCCGTCACCGAAACATCCCGTGTTGACATGGTTGTCTCGGCGAATGGGGATACACAAAAAGGGTGTCAGATTGCCGCCCAAGTAGCTCAGGTCGTTGAGCCGAAATTGCCAGGTGGGAGCTGATTCATCATGGCGCCGAAGCATGCGCAACCAGAGCACAATCCCGCAATCCAGACGGCCTATCACCCGCCGACTTATCGTGGTGACACCCACGGGGTCGACATGCGGGGGCAGTCGGACACCCGCGGCCAAGTGCAGACGCAGGTTGAGCATGACGTCAACCAAGAGATCGATGGCAAGCCGTTTTGGCCAAGGATCTTCGCCCAGATCTCGAGGGAAGGCACGGTGCGGGACCGTGTGAACCAGCAGATGGAGGATCAGGCCAAGGCGCTCACACAGGGAGTCGACACCAGGCCTGCGCCGCCGATGCAGTGTTCGAACTATCAGATGTACGAGCACCAGCAGCTGGAGGACATGGTCAAGCAGGGCGTGAGCCCAGGCGATGTCGGCAACGCCGGCGCCAAGTGGCTTGAAGCCGGCAACAAGATGGTCGAGTTCCAGACTGACGTGGTGAATGCCATCACCAACAGCGAAGCCCGATGGCGTGGACAGGCTGCTGAATCCGCCAGGAAGTTCATGGCGGATGTGGGCAACTGGGTAGGCAAGGCAGGACAGAGCGCGCAGCTCGCTGGAACTCAGACTCAGCAGTACGCCGCTGCGTTGGAGACGGCGAAGAACTCGATGCCGCCGCCCGTTGACTTCAACGTTGACGCGGCGAACGCGGATCTGAGGAACACGACGAACCCGTTCGCATACGCCGTCAAATTCGGCACCTACATGCACCAGTACAACCAGCAGCAGGAGGCCAAGCAGCAGGCCGTCCAGGTCGTTGGCACGTACGACAGTGCGCTCGGTGGTGCGAGCACGATGCCGGCGTTTGCGCCTCCGCCGACCATGGCGGGTGGGGGAAATCCGCCGCAGCCTCCGCCTCCGGAGCCTCCACCACCTCCCCGTCCGCCGGGTCCCGGTGAGCCGGGTGGTCCTGGTGGGGGGCCGGGTGGCGGTCCTGGCGGTGGCCCTGGGTTTGGGCCCGGCGGTGGTCCTGGCACTGGTCCCGGCGGGATTGGCGGTAGTACCCCAGGCACCGGTGGCGGCAACACGGGCACCGGTCAGCGGCCTGGCGCCGGCATTGGGACGGGCACTGGCACCGGTACTGGCGGCCGGGGTCCGGGTAGTGGCACCAGCGGTCAGGGGTTCATCCCCAACACCGGTGGCCGGGGCAGCAACGTCGGCAACAACCAGGGCGGGTTTGACCAGACCGCTGGCATGCCTCCGGGGTTCATCCCGAGCACCGGTGCCCCTCCGTTTGGGCCCGGTGGTACCGGTGGC
Organism: Rhodococcus rhodnii; assembly: GCA_000720375.1. Taxonomy (GTDB): domain Bacteria; phylum Actinomycetota; class Actinomycetes; order Mycobacteriales; family Pseudonocardiaceae; genus Kibdelosporangium. The sequence continues at coordinate 162,103 of JOAA01000014.1, forward strand.
GGTAACCGTAGTTTCGGGCCTGGTGGCAGTGGCAGTGGTTACGGCGGCACCGGTGCTGGCGCCGGCCGTGCTGGGCTTGGGCCTGGTGGTGGGCCTGCTGCCGGTGTTGGTGGGTACGCCGCTGAGCAGGCTGCCGGTGGTGGCCGTGGTGGCGCCGCCGGTATGGCGGGTGCTCGTGGTGCCGCTGGTATGGGTGGCATGGGCGGTATGGGTGCCGGTCGGGGCGAGGGTGGCGAGGACGAGGAGCACCAGCGTCCGTCGTACCTCGTTGAGCCTGACCCCGACAGCATGTTCGGCACCGATGAGATGACTGCTCCGCCGGTCATCGGTGGGTAGCTAGGCCTCCGGGCGGGCGCTGCGTGTGGCGCCCGCCGATGCCACCACGACGCTCAGGACCGCGACCCACTGCAGCACGTGCAGCGACTCCTGCAGCACCAGCAGGCCGACGAGGGCTGCCACCGCTGGTTCGAGGCTCATCAGGATTCCGAACACGCGCGGCGGGATCTTGCGCAGCGCTTCCAGCTCCAGCGAGTACGGGATCACCGACGACAGCAGGGCCACGCCGAGCCCGACGATCAGCACCCACGGCTGGAACAGTGCCGTGCCGCTGTCGGCGATGCCGAAGGGCACGGCCACCAGTGTCGCGAACGCCATGCCGATCGCCAGCCCGTTGCCTTCCGAGGTGTGTCGGCCCAATGCCGCGCTGAGCAGGATGTACGTGCCCCAGCACGCGGCCGCGGCGAGGGCGAACAGGAAGCCGACGAGGTCGAGGTCGCCGCGTCCTTCCATCAGCAGTACGACACCGCCCGCCGCCAGCAGCGCCCAGAAGGCGTCCAGCCATCGCCGCGATCCGGCCAGCGCCACCGCCAACGGCCCCAGGAATTCGATCGTCACCGCGATGCCCAGCGGGATTCGGTCCAGCGCCAGGTAGAAGCACAGGTTCATGGTGCCGAGCACCACGCCGTAGCTCACGACGACTGTCCACGCGCGACGGCTCATGCGCAGTGACGGCCGCCACAACAGCAATAGCACCAGCGCTGCGAAGAGCAATCGCAGTGCGACGGTTCCGGTGCTGCCCACCTCGCCGAAGAGGTTCTTGGCCAGTGCCGCGCCCACCTGCACGCTCACGATCCCGAGCAGCACCTGCGCGGACGGCGGGATCGCACCCATTGTCTGTACCGCCAGGGCAAGCGGCCTGAACCGGGAAAAGGGGCCGCGTCCGGCCCGATCGACGTGCATTGTGGCCATGCCCCGGATAGTGGGCGATCCGGCACCGCCACGTCACATTGTTTCCAGAATCTGGGACGCAGGTACCAGACAACACCCCTCACGGGGTTCTCACGAACGCCGTGCGAGGCTGACGAGCATGGGCACCTTGGCGCGTCGGGGGATTGTGCTGCTCGCGGCAGTTGCCTCCATCACCACCGCGTGCACGGCCGCGCCGTCGCAGCGGCCGGCGATCGTGGTCAACGACGGTCCGCTCGAGCACGTCACGCCACCCCCACTGGGCGCTTCGCAGGTGCCGGTGCCACCGCTTGAGGAGCCGACGCGTTCGTCCGTCTCGTGGACGGACTGCGACGAGGTCATCAAGAACCGCTTGACGATCTACAACGTTCCGTCCGTCCCGGTGCAATGCGGGCGTGTGCAGACCATCTTGGACTCACCGAGCTTGCCGGGCCGCAGCCCGATGCGGCTGTCGGTTCTCAAGGCCGGTACGGGTAAAGCGCCCATCGTCGTCGTCAGCGACATCCAAGGCGAACCGGGCACGGTCAAGGCCGCCCGCCTGGCCGCGAGCCTGCCGCCGGAGTTCCTCACGAAGTTCTCGCTGATCGGAGTGGACCGCCGGGGCTCGGGCAGCTCCGAGCCGGTCCGCTGCATCCAGGAGGACATCCGGCTGGACATCGTCAACTCCGACCCGGCCGCCGAGGACCTCGAAGACCTGCTCGACGTCGTCCGCCAGGCAGGCCAGCAGTGCATCATCGCGCTGGAGAACCGGCTGTACGCGATGGACACCTGGCGCACCGCGGCGGACCTGGAGAAGGTCCGTGAAGCCCTTGGGCTGCAACGGTTGAGCGCGATCGGCGTCGGTGAAGGCGCACGCGTGCTCGGTGTTTACGGCGACCGCTTCTCGGATCGCGTCGGCCGCATGGTGTTCGACGGCCTGCCTGACCCCAGCGGTGACTCGATGGTCACGATGGACGGCGCCGCGACCGGAGCCGAGGCCACTTTCGCGGAGTTCGCCAAGGACTGTGTGGCCAGGAGTTGCGCGCTGGGCCCGGATCCCAAGCAGACGTTCCTCGACGTGATCCAGAAACTGCGTACGAGCCCGCTTCCCAGTGGGGACGCGGGATTGACGGCGGGCAGCGCGACCCGTGCGGTGCTCATCGGCCTGGCGAACCGGACTGGCTGGCCCGCGTTGGCCGACGCCATCGCGAAGGCGAGGGACAACGACGGCACGGCATTGATCAACTACATCAAGCCGCTTGTCAACGACAGCCGGGAACAGCCGACCGCATTGGACATCGGGCTCGTGACCGGATGCAACGACACCAAGACGCGATTGGCGGTTGAGCGCCTCAACTCCACCGGCAAGGAGTGGCGCACCCGGTATCCGTTGTTCGGTGGCGTGATGGCGCAGAACCTCGTGCTGTGCAGCGCGTGGTCGGTCGCCGCACAGCCGCCGCTCGCGATCAACGGTCGCGGTCTGCCGCCCATTGTCGTGATCAGTACCGCGACCGATCCTGTCACGCCGCAGGCCGGGACCGAGCGTGCGGCGCAGCAGTTGCCAAGTGCTGTGCTGATTTCGTGGCAGGGCGGGGGCCACGGTGCGCTTGGTCAGTCGCCGTGCGCCACCGACGCTGTGCGCGCTTTCCTTGGTGACGGCAAGGTTCCGGCCGCGGGGATGGCCTGCCCGCCCTGATCTCAGCGCAGACCGGCCACCAGTTCGTAGGAACGGACGCGATCGGACGGCGAGTGCACCATCGTGGTGATCATCAGCTCGTCGGCCTCGGTTTCGGCGAGCAGCTTCTCGATGCCGCGCTCGACCGTCGCCGGGCTGCCGATGATCTGGTTGGACAAGCGGTCTTCGACGATCAGTCGTTCCATGTCGGTGTACGGGTAGGCCGCGGCCTCCTCGGGCGTCGCCATCACCCCTGGATGCCCGGACCGCAGCCGCACCCACGACAGAGCTCCAGGACCCGCCAGGTACTGGGCTTGTTCGTCGGTCTCGGCGCAGATCACGGACGCGGCCACCATCGCGTACGGCTTCTCCAACCTGGCCGAAGGCTGGAAGTGCTTGCGGTACAACGCAAGCGCGGGCAAGGTGTTCTGCGCGCTGAAGTGGTGGGCGAACGCGAACGGCATCCCGAGCATCCCGGAAAGCTGTGCGCTGTAACCACTTGAGCCCAGCAGCCAGATCGGTGGCTTGTTCCCGGCCGCTGGCACGGCCGTGATTCCCGTGGGGTCACCGGCGAAGTACGAGATCAGCTCGCTCAGCTGCTCGGGGAAGTCATCGGCCGACAGCGGCCCGGGGGAGCGGCGCAGTGCGTGTGCGGTACGGGGATCCGTGCCGGGTGCGCGCCCGAGGCCAAGGTCGATCCGGCCGGGGTGAAAGGCCTCGAGCATGCCGAACTGTTCGGCGACCACGAGCGGTGCGTGGTTGGGCAGCATCACGCCGCCGGAGCCGACGCGGATGCGTGACGTGGCCGAGGCGAGGTGCGCGATCAGCACGGACGGCGCCGAGCTGGCGACGCCGGGCATGTTGTGGTGCTCGGCCACCCAGAACCGGTGAAAGCCCAGCTCTTCGGTCCGTCGGGCGAGATCGATCGAGGCGCGCAGGGCTTCGGCTGACGTCTGTCCTTCGCCGACCGTGGCAAGGTCCAGCACCGAGTAAGGAATGGCCATACCAGGGCTAACCGGCGGGTGGCTCCGTTTTATTCCCTCGACTTGACCTCGCCGCGCAGCACCGCGTCGAGGTCGTACCGGGCGGGCTCCTCGAGCTGGGTGTAGTCGCACGAGGCCGGCTCACGGTCGGGACGCCACCGTTTGAACTGCGCGGTGTGCCGGAACCGGCTCGGATAGCCGCCTTCGGTGTGCTCGTACCCGACCTCGACCACGCGCTCGAGCCGGAACGGGACCCACTCGGCCTGTGCGCTGCGCCACCGGTTGATCTCGCCGGGAACCCTTGTGCCCTCGGCGATCTCGCCGAGCCACGGGTGGCCCTCGGCACCGCCGGGGATCAGGTACGCCAGCTCCGCCGCGAGTTCACGGCGGCGTTCGGCCGGGAACGACCCGACCACGCCCACGCTGTGCAGAGTTCCTTTGTCGTCGTACAGACCGAGCAGCAACGACCCCACCGCCGTGCCGGGCTCGGTGTCCTTGTACCACCGGATTCCGGCAACGACGCAGTCCGCTGTCCTGGAATGCTTGAACTTCAGCATGGTCCGCTTGTCCGGTGTGTACGGACCCTGCGCCGGCTTGCCGATCACGCCGTCCAGTCCGGCGCCTTCGAAGAGCGTGAACCATTCCCTGGCCAGGTCGGCGTCCTGCGTCGCGGGGGTCAGGCTGACCGCGTCGGTGCCGGACACCAGGTCGACGAGGATGTCGCGGCGCTTGACGCCCGGCTCTTCCAGAACCTCACCGGACGGCACCTGCAGCACGTCGAACGCCACGAACGTCGCGGGTGTCGTCTCCGCCAACATGTTCACGCGACTGGCCGCCGGATGAATGCGCTCGGACAGCGCGTCGAAGTCCAGCCGGCCGTTGCGGCCGACGACCAGTTCACCGTCCAGCACCACCCCGGACGGCAGGCCTTGCCGCAGCCGTTCGACCATCTCGGGGAAGTACCTGTTCAGCGGCTTCGTGGACCGGGACTGCAGCACGACCTCGTCGCCGTCCCGGAACACCAGGCAACGGAACCCGTCCCACTTCGGCTCGAAGATCAGCTCAGCGCCGTCGGGGATGCTGCCCGCCGACTTGGCGAGCATGGGTTTGACCGGTGGAGTCAGCACTCAGCGACGATAGGCCAGCATCAGGAAGTCGTCATCCCGCAACGCCGCCGCCAGCCGCATGCGCCGTGCCTCGGCCAGGACCGGCCCGCTGGCGATCCGGCCGGAGTCGCCCGCCGTGAGCAGGGGGGACATCGTCAGGTTGAGCTGGTCGACCAGGTTGGCGGCGATCATGCCGCCGAACAGCCGCGGCCCGCCTTCGCAGTTGACCCGGTTCAGCCCACGCTTGCCGAGCTCGGCGAGCGCCAGGTTCAGATCGACGTGCTCGTCGCCGACGACCACGACCTCGGCGCCCGCGTCGGTCAGCGCCTCTTTGCCCGGTGCGGCCTCGGACGTGAACAGGATCGGCGGAACGAGCGTGTCAGCGAGCAGCAACGAATCCGGCGTGACCGAGCACTTGCCGGTGACCACCGCGATCGGCGGAAGTGGCGCGAGACCGAGCCGTTCCCGGCGTTCCGCGCGCACCTCGTTGTGCTTCAGGCCCCGGTACCGCTCGACCAACGCGGTCGTCGCGCCGACCAGGATCACGTCGGCGAGGTCGCGCTGCAGGTGGAAGACCTTCTGATCACCCGGCCCGGACAGCTCGGCCGACCTGCCCGCCACGGTCACCGCGCCGTCCAGGCTGGACACGAAGTTCACCTGGACGAACGGCCGATCCAGCGCGGCGGGGTAGTCGTAGAGCCGCTCCAGTGCGCTGTCGGAGAGCTCGTAGGCATCGGGATCCGGCCAGAGGGTCTGCACAGATGCAATGAGACCATGCCGGGCATGCCCGCTCCACGCCTGGTAGACCGCCATCCGGAGATCGCAGCGCAGGAGCTGGTCGCCGCACTGGTGCCGCCGCCGCGGTTCGCAGACGTCCGGTTCGACACGTATGTGCCGAACCCCGACGAACCCAGCCAGGCAGCGGCAGTGGTCGCCGCGGAGAAGTTCGCGCAGGGCGTCGGCGTGGCGCGCAAGACAGGTGGCCTGTTCAACCGGGTGTTCAGCAAGCGCGTGCCGGAACCCGCACCAGGGCTGTACTTCGACGGTGGCTTCGGTGTCGGCAAGACCCATCTGCTGGCGTCGTTGTGGCATGCCGTGCCTTTCGAGGCGAAGTCGTACGGCACGTTCGTGGAGATCACGCATCTTGTTGGCGCGCTTGGCTTCGCGGAGGCGGTGCGGCGGCTGTCGACGCAGCGGCTGCTGGCGATCGACGAGTTCGAACTGGACGATCCCGGCGACACGACGTTGGTCACCCGGCTGCTGACCGAGCTGACCGACGCGGGCGTGCACGTGGCCACGACGTCGAACACGTTGCCTGACAAGCTGGGTGAGGGCCGGTTCGCGGCGCACGACTTCATCAGGGAGATCAGCAGGCTGTCCGCGCGGTTCACCGTCGTTCGGGTGGACGGCCCGGACTATCGGCACCGTGGCCTGCCCGACGCGCCGGATCCGTTGACCGACGCGGAAATCGACGCGCGGGCGGCGGCGGCTCCGGGCGCCACTGTGGACGACTTCGACGAGCTGTGCGCGCATCTGGCGAAGCTGCACCCGTCGCGGTACGGCAAGCTCGTCGCCGATCTGCCCGCCGTGTTCATCAAGGGGCTGCACTCGGTGCCCAATCAGGACGTCGGGCTGCGGATGGTCGCACTGGCCGATCGGCTGTACGACCGGGCAGTGCCGGTAGCGGTGTCCGGTGAATCGTTGTCCGCGTTGTACACCGACGAGATGCTGCGCGGCGGTTACCGCAAGAAGTATCTGCGTTCGATCAGCAGACTGACCGCTCTGGCACGTGACGCGGGCCCGGCTGGTTTTCGCCACTGACGGCAGAACTACCCGCAATTGAACCGGGCTCATTGTGGGTTTCGTCGCATATCAAAAATTGATCACGAAATGCGGCATACAGTGTCCGGGCGGTTACTCGATCGACCGTGCCAGTTGATCTATTTCGGTATACTGAATGACTCCGGAAAATTTCCAACGAAGATCAACTATCGGCGGCGACATGCGCGGATGGGATTCTGTTGCGCCTTATGATGTTGGTGTGTTAGGACTCACGGACCAGCATGAGTGGTCTGCATGGCTCCGTCCGATAGTGGGTTACAGGCAGTTAGCCTGTCGTTTAAGGTCCGGGCACGCCCGATCGCTGGCGGTATTCGAGGGGGTCAGAAGAAAATTGAGGAACGTGTGTTGAGACGGCCCAAGCAAACCGTGCGTCAAACGAGCACGTTGAGCCGACGAACGCTGCTCGCGGGTATGGGGGCGTTCGCGCTGAGTGCCTGTACGGATTCGTCCAAGTCACCGGCGAATCCGACACCGGAGGTGCCGGAGATCCGCCTCGGTGTACTGGAGGTAACCGACACCGCTCCACTCTTCGTCGCGCAGCGTGAGGGAATCTTCGCCAAATACGGACTGAATCCGAAGTTCGTCACCATGGAGCTCACCGGTGACCAGCGGCCAGACCTGGAGCAGGGCGGGCAGGCCGATGTGACCTTCGACAGCTGGGTCACCATCTTCCTGAACATCACCGACGGCGCCGACTGGGTCGTGCTCGGTGAGGCCTACCAGGCCGCACCGCGGACAACCGGGCTGGTCATCGCGCAGAGCGGGATCAACCGGCTGCGCAGTGTCTCCGACCTGAAGGGCAAGCCGATCGGCGTGAACAACCTGCGCGGTCTCGGCGTGTTGTTGACCAACAGTTTGTTGCGTACCAACGGAATGCTGCCGACCGACGTCAACTACGTCGAGCGGCCGTTCGACAAGTTGGCCGACGCGGTGGCCAGCGGCGATGTGGCCGCGGCGTGGATGGTCGAGCCGTACATGACACGGTCGCAGCTGGAAACCAAATGCGTGCTGTTCGCCGACACGGCGGTCGGCCCGACGGCTGACTTCCCGCAGTCCGGCTACGCCTGCGCACGCAGCTTCGCCCGCCGCAACCCCAACACTGTCCGCGCGTTCCAGCTGGCTCTCGCTGAGGCGCAGCAGCGCGCACTGGACCGTGCCCTGGTCGAGGAAGTGCTGCCGGAGTACATCAAGGTGAGCAAGAACGTGGCGCAGCTGATGAACCTGGGCGCGTATCCCAGCACCACGCTGGCCATCCGGCCGCAGCGCGTCGCCGACCTGATGCTGGAGCAGCAGTTCCTGAAGGCCAGGATCGACGTGACCTCGCGAATGGCGTCGGTGAACCCGCCGTCCTGAGGCACGCCGCAGTCGAAACAGCTGGCAGGCAGAACAAATGAGCACGGCGTGATCGCCGTGCTCATTTCGTGTCCTGCGGCTACTTCTTCTGGCGGTTGGCGTTGACCAGGGTCCACACCGAGACCGGCCGCCTGGTGTCGTCCGAGGTGGGTGCCGCGGGCGCCGGCTTGACCGTCGGCGTGGCTTGCGGCTGCGCGCGCTCGACCCGCGCCCGGGGTTTCGGAGGACTGTCTGCCACGGCTCGTCGTGAGCTCAGTTCTTGGCGGAGTTGGTCGTAGATCGGTGTATCAGTCACCGCCGTCCTTCCGTCGCCGTGGTCGATGCCACAAGATTACGCCCGGTGCGCAAGTCCCTTCACAGCGCCACCCCCATAAGTCGGAGGCGGCGTCAATCCGCCACTCGGCCGTAGCTCACGGCTTCATCTCGTACGCACCGGCCAGTGCGACAACTTGTTGCCAGACCTGGTCGAACGAGGACGTGACCGGCTTGCGGATCGCGGAGATCGCCCACTCCTGCTGCGCCGGGGTGGAGCTGCGCTTGCCGTGCAGCGCCGTCGCATGCGCGGAGAAATCCCGCACCAGCACGTCGAACAGCACGCCGAGCGCGTCCTCGTCGAGTCCGATGATCTCGGCCTGTTCCAGGATCAGCTGGCCGTAGACGATCAGCGTGAACAACTCGCCAAGGGTGAGCGTGAAGTCCAGGTCCGCCTGCTGGTCGGCGGACGGCGGAGCGGTCCGGATCAGCTCCGCGAACGATTCGGCCTGTTCGGTGAACTGAGCGACGGTCGGAACGTGGGCGAACCGGCCGTACGCGGCGTGCCAGTCGTGGAACCGGATCTTGCCCAGGCCTCGCGCGGGGCCCTGGCGGAACAGGAACTCGTCGTCCGCGCTGTCGGTACGCGTCGGCACCGGCGCGTACTCCTGCGGCTGGAACAGGTACGCGGGCATGAACTTCAGGATCAGCGCGAGGTTGACCGCCACGGTTCCTTCGAGCTTGGGCAGGCCGGTGACGTCGCTCTTGGCCACCGTCGTGAAGCTGTCGGCCTCGAATCCCTTGGCCGCCACGATGTCGCCGAGCAGCCCGATCACCTTCTCGGCCTCGGTGGTGACCTTCATCTTGGTGATCGGGTTGTACAGCAGGTAGCGGCGGTCGTCCGGGTTCGCGCTGCGGAAGTAGTCCACCGCGCGGTCGGAGAACAGCCGCATCCCGATCAGCCGGGCGAACGCGTCCACGAAACCAGCGCGCACGTGCGGGAAGTTCGTGACCGGAGTGCCGTACAGGATCCTGTTGTGCGCATGCGTGATCGCTTCGTACAGCGCGTGCGTGGCCAGGCCGATCCCGCCGAAGCACAGGTTGAACTTGCCGATGTTGACGGTGTTCAGCGCGGCGGAGAAGGCGGCTTCGCCGGTGTGCAGGATGTCCTCTGCGGCAACGGGATAGTCGGTCAGCTCGAACTGGGAGACGTACATCTGTGCCGGCACGACGTTGCGCACGACGTCGTAGTTCGGGTGAGTGGAGTCAGCGGTGAAGAACACGTACTGGTCCGGACCCTCGACGTCGGCGATGCGGCCGAACACCGACACCGTCGTCGCGCAGTCGCCGTTGCCGATGTAGTACTTCCCGCCGTTCGCGCGGTAGCCGCCAGAGCCGTCGGGAGTCAGCACCATGTCGGTCGCGTAGATGTCGGCGCCGTGCTCCTTTTCGGACAGCCCGAACGCGGCGACCTGGCCTCGAGCCAGCTCACTGGCGGCCCGTTCGCGGGCCACGGCGTTGTCGCTCTGCCACACCGGCCCGAGGCCGAGCACGGTGACCTGCCACGGGTACCAGTAGTTGATCCCGTAGAAGCCGAGGACCTCCGACATGGCCGCGACCCGCGCGGTGTCCCAGCGCCGATCCGGGTTGCCGTCGGCATCGCGCGCGGGCGTGAGGAAGGTGGCGAACACGCCCTGTTCGCCGACGAAGTCGAGGAAGTCCTGGTATCGCACATGGGCGTGGAAGTCGGCGAGGAGCTTGCGCTTGCCGCGTGACTCGAACCAGTCGATGGTCGCCCGCAGCAGCCGCTTGGTCTCGGCGTCGAAATGGCCAGGGTCGTAGCGGTGCGGGTGCAGCAACAGGTCAGTGGTCGGCATGGCAGGTCTCCCGGACGACTAATACTACTTACGAGTAGTAATAAACTACTGTAGGGTAGTTTTGTCCAGAGCGAAAGCCGGGGGAGGACGTGTGGCGGTGAGAACACAGGGCAAACGACGCCCGTACGCACCGCGCGTACCCGCCGAGCAGCGCCGTCAACAGCTGCTGGACGCCGCGCTGCGCGTGGTCGTCACCCAGGGGCACAGCGCCGCCACCATGGATGCCGTCGCCGAGCAAGCCGGCGTCACGAAACCCGTTGTCTACAGCCAGTTCCGCAGCCGCAACGAACTGCTCACCGCGCTGCTGCGCCGGGAACAGCGCGGTGCCTTCCACCAAGTGGCGAAGATCCTGCCGACTGAGGTCGCGGGCGATCCGGCCGCGGAGGTCGCCCGGATGCTGGCTGACTTCCTCGACGCGGTTCAGCAGGCCCCGGACCGCTGGCACTGCATCGTGATGCCGATGGCCGACATGCCACCGGAGTTCCACGCCGCCAGCGCGAGGGCCCGTTCGCTCGCGCTCGCGCAGGCGGAGAAGATCGCCCGGTGGCTACTGAAAACCATCCAGGCGCCCGCTGAACTCGACGCCGAGATCGTCGCCCACACCGTGGTCACGCTGTTCGAGATGGCAGCGCGGTTGGTGCTCACCGATCCCGAGCGCTACCAGCCGGAACGATTCGTTGCCGCCATCCAGGCGGCCATCGGGCTTACCGCGTCCCGCTAGCCAAGGGTTGTTGGCGCTCAACGGCTGTCTGCGCGCGTCGACCCGCCACGCGATCAATCAGTAGCGCGGTCGTCAGGACAACGGCGATAGCCACGCCTGCGCCGCCCACAGTGTCGGTGACGTAGTGGTACTTCATACCCACGAGAGCCGTGGCGCCGATGACGGCGATGACGAGCGCCCCCACGATGGCCAGGATCAGCCACGACTTCCGCAGGGGCACCGTGGCGAGCACCAGCACGGTCAGCACGGACACCATCCCGGTGGTGTGCCCGCTGGGAAACGCCAACGACCCGTCGTTGATGGTCCGGCCGAACAGCGGCTTCAGGACAGGGCTGCTGAGCAGGGACGCGATCAACGGCCCGGCGACCGCGAGAACCGCCAGCCGGGGCCGGTGCCGGGCGATCGCGACCATCACGATCAGGCCGATCACGACGACCAGGAGGACAGGCTCGGTGGGCACCAACATCGCCTCAAGCAACCCACGTTCGCCGACGAACTGCTTGTACACCGCCCAGTAGACGTTCTCGTCCAGCGCGCTGCCGACCCGCTTGCCGCTGAAAAGTAAGCCGAGTGCGGCGACGACCAGGCCACTCACCGCGGCGAGGACAACAAAAAGCGGGACGAGCCCTGCTGGGACCAGTCGGGTGGTCGTCGGATGCACCGTTCCACTATGCCGGACGAAAACAGCTCGCGATCACTCCGGCACTGTGTGCACCATCCCCCGGTGGGATTCCTCGACGCGAGCGCGCTCGCATACCGGCTGCCCGATGGGCGAGAACTGTTCCGTGACGTGACGTTTCGCGCGAGCGCGGGCTCGGTCGTGTCCGTCGTCGGCGCGAACGGTGTCGGGAAGACCACATTGCTGAGAATCCTCGGCGGCGAGTTATCGCCCATGGAAGGCGGCGTCCGCGTCGAAGGCGGTCTGGCGGTCATGCCGCAGTTCGTCGGCTCGGTCCGTGACGACCGCACCGTGCGCGACCTCCTGCTTGCCGCGGCGCCGATGGCGCTGCAGAAAGCCGCGGCGGAGCTGGACGACGTCGAGCTCGCGTTGATGGAGGACGACAGCGAACCGGTCCAGATGCGTTACGCGGAAGCGCTTGCGTCGTGGGGTGAAGCAGGCGGCTACGCGGCCGAGGTCCTCTGGGACACGGTCACCGTGGCCGCGCTCGGCGTGCCGTACGACCGCGCCAAATACCGTGGCGTGAAGACGCTCTCCGGTGGCGAGCAGAAGCGGCTCGTGCTGGAGGCGTTGCTGCGCGGGCCGGAACAGGTGCTGTTGCTTGACGAGCCGGACAACTATCTAGACGTGCCCGGCAAGCGATGGCTGGAGGAACGGCTGGCCGAGACGCCTAAGGCCGTCTTGCTCGTCAGCCACGACCGTGAACTGTTGTCGGTTGCCGCGACGCACGTCGTCACAGTGGAAGGCGGCAGCGCATGGGTGCACCCCGGTGGGTTCGGCACGTGGCACGAGGCTAGGGAAGCGCGTTGGGAACGGATCGCTGAGCAACGCACGCGCTGGGAGGAGAAGCACGAACAGCTACGCCAGCTCGTGATCACCCTGCGCCAGCAGGCCTCGTACAACGACGGCATGGCGTCGCGGTACCAAGCCGCGCAGACCCGGTTGCGCAAGTTCGAGGAGCCAGGGCCGCCTCCGTTGCCGCCCAAACAGGAGCGGCTCAAGCCACGACTGCGTGGCGGCCGTACCGGGGTCAGGGCGATCACCTGCGAGAACCTTGAGCTGGCCGGCCTGATGAAGCCGTTCGACCTGGAGATCTTCTTCGCTGACCGGGTGTGCGTGCTCGGCTCGAACGGCTCGGGCAAGAGCCATTTCCTCCGGCTCCTCGCGGGGGACACCGTGGAGCACAGCGGGGTGGCACGGCTCGGCGCGCGGGTTGTGCCTGGCTTGTTCGCGCAGACGCACGAGCACCCGGAGTGGGTCGGCCGGACGCTCGTGGACATCCTGTGGCACGGCGACGACACGCGTCCGGGCATCGACCGTGACCAGGCAATCGCCGCGTTGTCCAGGTACGGCCTCGCCGCGCAGAACGACCAGCGGTTCGAGACGTTGTCCGGCGGTCAGCAGGCCCGGCTGCAGGTGCTCCTGCTGGAGCTGTCCGGTGCGACCTTGCTGCTGCTCGACGAGCCGACCGACAACCTCGACCTGAACTCGGCCGAGGCTTTGCAGGCCGCGCTCGCGCAGTTCACCGGTACGGTCGTGGCGGTGACGCACGACCGGTGGTTCGCGCGGTCCTTCGACCGCTTCGTGCTGTTCCGCTCGGACGGCGAAGTGTCCGAAGTGGACGAGCCGGTCTGGGACGAGGAGAGGGTGCGGCGGGCTCGATGAACGATGTGGTCATTGTCGGCGGCGGGCACAACGGGCTGGTCGCGGCGGCGTATCTGGCTCGTGCCGGGCTGTCCGTGCTCGTGCTGGAGCGGCGCGCCGAGGCGGGCGGCGCGGCGGTGTCGTTTCGGGCGTTCGACTCCGTCGACGTCCGGCTGTCGCGCTACTCGTACCTCGTCAGCCTGCTGCCGCGCAAGATCATCAAGGACCTCGGGCTGAACGTCGAACTCCGGCGGCGCCGGATTTCCTCGTACACGCCGGTGGGTACGGGTGGGCTGCTGGTCGACACCGAGGACGCCACGTCTCTGGGAGCGGAGTCGGAAGCCTGGCAACGGTTCTACGCGATGACGGCGTCCGTCGCCGAGCGGGTCTTCCCGACGCTGACCGAACCGTTGCCCGGCAAGGATTCGCTGCGTGCGCTCATCGGCGACGACTACGCCTGGAATGTCCTGTTCGAGCAGCCGTTGAGCGAAGTGATCGAGTCGACCTTCGCCGACGACACCGTGCGCGGAGTCGTGCTGACCGACGCGCTGATCGGCACGTTCGCGCCCGCCGACGATCCGTTGCTGCGGCAGAACAGGTGCTTCCTGTACCACGTGATCGGCAACGGCACGGGTGACTGGGACGTGCCGGTCGGCGGAATGGGTGCGGTCACCGGGGAACTCGCCAGGGTCGCGGTGGCCGCCGGGGCACGGATCGTGACCGGCGCCGAGGTGACGTCGATCGATCCTTCCGGTGAGGTGACGTACCGGATCGGGGACGAGGAACGGACTGTCGCGGGTGGACACATTCTCGCCAACGTCTCGCCGGACAACCTCGCTGCCCTACTCGGTGAAACGCCTGACGTGCAACCGGAAGGCGCCCAACTGAAGGTGAACATGGTGTTGCGCGGGCTGCCTCGGCTCAAGGACAGCGGCGTCGACCCACGGGACGCCTTCGCCGGGACGTTCCATGTCAACGAGGGCTACCAGCAGCTGGCCAGGGCCTATGCCGAGGCTGAGAGCGGCCGGATCCCGAGCCTGCCGCCGTGCGAGATCTACTGCCACTCGCTGACCGATCCGTCCATCCTCGGGCAGGCGGAACAAGCCGCGGGCATGCAGACGCTGACCTTGTTCGGCCTGCACATGCCCGCCCGGCTTTTCCGTGCGGACAACGAGAAGGCCAGGCAAGAGGCGCTGCGGGCGACGCTGACGTCGTTGAACAGCGTTCTAGCGGAGTCCATTGAGGACTGTCTGGTGCCCGGCTGCGTCGAGGCCAAGACACCGGTCGACCTGGAGAACGAGCTCGGCCTGCCCGCCGGGCACATCTTCCACGGTGACCTCTCGTGGCCGTACGCCGACGAGGGCCAGGAAGGCACCTGGGGCGTGGAGACCGCACACGATCGGGTGCTTTTGTGCGGCGCCGGTGCCCGGCGCGGCGGCGGAGTCAGTGGCATTCCGGGGCACAACGCGGCGATGAAAGTACTGAGAAGTCGCTGAGACCAGGGGTCTCGTGGTACTCGTGACGCATGCAGCGGGACTACGTGGACAACTACTGCGAGCGGACCGACGGTTCGTTTTGGAGTGAACCGCTCAACGCCGTCAGCAATGTGTCCTTCCTGATCGCCTCGATCGCCGCGTGGCTCCTCATCCGCCGTACCGCCCGTGCCGCGGGCAAACCGGCGGTGGAGCTGTACGTGCTGCCCGTGCTGATCTTCGTGATCTTCTTCGGCAGCAGTGCCTTCCACACCACCGCGACCCGCTGGGGCCTGGCCCTGGACAGCGGGTCGATCGGGGTGTTCATGCTCTACTTCATCGTGCTGTGGGCGCGGCTGTACTGGGACCTGCCGTGGTCAAGGGCCTGGATCGCGGCACCGATCTTCCTGGCGTGGACCACGCTGATCAGCGTCCTGCCGATCCGGATGCCCGGTACGTACCTGTCCGCGGTGCTCGGCCTGCTCGTGCTCGCCGGCCTGCTCTTCTGGTCACGGCACGCCGACCGCAAGACGCACTGGCGTTGGTACGCCACCACAGCGCTCGTGTTCGCCGTCTCGCTGACGTCCCGCACGCTGGACGAGCCGCTGTGCGCGGAGATACCCATCGGCACGCACTACATCTGGCACACGCTCAACGGTGTCGTGCTGTACCTCGTCACGCATGCGGCGATCGTGCGGTGGCGTCAGCTGCAGGAGGTGGCTACCCGAGAACCTCTTGAATCGCGTTGACGCCGAAGTCGATCTCCTCGCGGGTGATCACCAACGGCGGCGCCACGCGCAGCGTGTTCTCCTGCGTCTGCTTGCACAGCACGCCCCGCTCGGCGAGCGCCATGGACGCGTCCCAACCGGTGGGGCCGCCCTCGGCGATCTGCACGCCCGCCCACAGGCCGCGGCCACGGACCTCGGCGACACCGTCGAGTTCACCGAGGCGGGAGTGCAGGTACGCGCCGAGTTCGCGGGAGCGTTCCTGGAACTCGCCCGTGGCCAGCAGTCGCACCACGGCCCGGCCGATGGCACACGCCAGCGGGTTGCCGCCGAAGGTTGAACCGTGCTCGCCGGGCTTGAGCAGGCCGAGGATGTCGCCGCGGCCGACCACAGCCGACACCGGCATGATCCCGCCGCCCAGCGCCTTGCCCAACGTGTAGAGATCCGCGCGTACGCCTTCGTGGTCGAGTGCCAGCAACGCGCCGGTGCGGGCGAGACCGGACTGGATCTCGTCGGCGATGAACAACGTGTTGGTGTCGTCGCAGATCTGGCGTACTTCGGCCATGTAGCCCTTCGGCGGAACGATCACGCCCGCCTCGCCCTGGATCGGCTCGAGCAGCACGGCCGCCGTGCGGTCGGTGACCGCGGCGCGCAACGCGTCGATGTCGCCGTACGGCACTACCTTGAAGCCCGGGGTGTACGGGCCGAAGTCGTTGCGGGCGTCCGAGTCGGTGGAGAAGGAGATGATCGTGGTGGTGCGGCCGTGGAAGTTCGAGCCGGCCACGATGATCTCCGCGGTGCCGTCCGGCACGCCTTTCACCTGGTAGGCCCACTTCCGGGCGAGCTTCACGGCCGATTCGACCGCTTCGGCGCCGGAGTTGGCGGGCAGGACCATCTCGGTGCCGGTCAGCTCGGCCAGCTCACCGCAGAACAGCCCGAACTGGTCGTGGTGGAACGCCCTGCTGGTCAGCGTCAGGCGGTCGAGCTGGGCCTTGGCGGCGGCGATCAGGTCGGGGTGGCGGTGCCCGAAGTTCAGCGCCGAATACCCGGCGAGCAGATCGAGGTAGCGCCGACCGTCCACATCGGTCATCCAGGCGCCTTCGCCCTCGGCGAGGACCACCGGCAGCGGGTGGTAGTTGTGCGCGCTCCATCGCTCGTCCAGCGCGATGTAGTCACGTGTGGTGGCGGCGTCCGCAGTCATATCGACAGGTTAAGCCCTGATTGCGGCGATTTCAGCCGATGGGCGTTGCTTACAGTGACGATTCGTTGCGTGATTGGGGGTTCCGATGTTCGATCATTGTTCCGGCGGCTGGTCGGATATTCTCCCCGGATGGGTACAGGACGGGTCCGGGAGGCGCTGCGCGCGCGTCGCGACAAGAAGTTCGGTGTCAAACCAGGCGACTTCCCGGTCGGCCCGACGTCGAAATCCAACGCGGCGAAGCAGCTGTCCACCACCGCCGAGAAGCTCGATCAGCTGCAGGAGGCGCTGTACGCGGGCGCGTCCCGCAGCGTCCTGCTCGTCCTGCAGGGCATGGACACCTCGGGCAAAGGCGGCACGATCCGGCACGCGTGCGGCCTGGTCAACCCGCAGGGCCTGCACATCCGGTCGTTCAAGAAGCCGACCAGGGCCGAGTTGCGGCACGACTTCCTGTGGCGGATCCGCAAGGCACTGCCGACGCCGGGGATGATCGGTGTCTTCGACCGTTCGCACTACGAGGACGTGCTCATCGCGCGGGTGGACAGCCTGGTCAAACCGGACGTCTGGGAAGCGCGCTACGACCAGATCAACTCGTTCGAGCAGGAGCTGGCCGACAGCGGCGTGACGATCATCAAGTGCTTCCTGCACATCTCCCCTGAGGAGCAGCGCAAGCGTTTGATCGCCCGGTTGGAGCGCCCGCGGAAGCACTGGAAGTACAACCCGGCGGACCTGGCCGCGCGGTCCAAATGGGACGACTACCAAGCGGCGTACGCCGAGGCGCTCGCTCGATGCGACTCGGATGCGGCGCCCTGGTACGTCGTGCCGTCGGACCACAAGTGGTACCGCAACTGGGCCGTCTCCCAGCTGCTGCTGGAGACCCTTGAGGAGATGGACCCGCAGTACCCGGAGCCGGATTTCGACGTGGCGGCCGAGCTCAAGCGCGTGAAGGCCCTCGACTGAGCCACGGCATCCCTCGTGAGTGTTTTGGCCGGTTCTAACCGGCCAAAACACTCACGAGCTCTTTCAGACCTTGTCGATGATCTTGCCGTAGGCGTTGAGGGTCTCGTCGCGCTGGTCGTGCATCAGGTAGAGCGAGAACTGGTCCACGCCAAGCTCTTTGAGCTCCTGCAGCCGCTCGATGTGTGCGGATTCCGGGCCCACCAGGCAGAACCGGTCGACGATCTGGTCGGGCACGAAGTCCGTCGACGGGTTCCCGGCCTTGCCGTGGTGCGCGTAGTCGTACTCCTGACGGCCCTTGATGTAGTCGGTCAGCTCGTGCGGAACCGGACCGGAATCCCCGTACCGCGCAACAAGATCCGCGACGTGGTTACCGACCATGCCGCCGAACCACCGCAACTGGTCGCGCTGGTGCGGGATGTCGTCGCCGACGTACGCCGGAGCCGCGACGCACATCGTGATCGACGCCGGATCCCGGCCGGCCGCTTCCGCTGCGGCCCGCACCGAGCCGATGGTCCACCGGGTGATCGCCGGATCAGCGGTCTGCAGGATGAACCCATCGGCGTGCTCGCCGACCAGCTGCAGCGCTTTGGGCCCGTACGCGGCCATCCACATCGGCAGCTTGCCGTCACGCACCCAGGGGATGCGCACCGGCGTGCCGTGGTGCACGACCTCCCGGCCTTCCGCGAGCTCCTTGATCACGTGCATGGATTCGCGGACTGTAGCGAGCGAAGCCGGTTTCTGGCCGATCACCCGGCGGGCCGAGTCGCCGCGGCCCATGCCGCACACCGTCCGGTTGCCGAACATGTCGTTCAGCGTCGCGAACAGTGACGCTGTCACCGACCAGTCGCGTGTGGACGGATTGGTCACCATCGGCCCCACGATCAGGTTCTTGGTGGCCGCGAGGATCTGCGAGTAGATGACGAACGGTTCCTGCCACAGCACCACGGAGTCGAACGTCCACCCGTAGGTGAAGCCCCGCTCGTCGGCGGCCTTCATCAGGCGGACGACCTCGCTGGCGGGCGGGTCGGTCTGCAGTACGACGCCGAAGTCCATTTCCAGGCTCCTAGTTCAGGTACTGGCACAGCTCGCGGGACAGGAACTGGCCGTGCCCGGCCGAGCCGTGGAAAGCGTTGCCCTCCACGACAACCCGGCCACGCGACAACACAGTGTCCACTTTGCCAGTGATCTGCATGCCCTCGTACGCCGAATAGTCCACGTTCATGTGATGTGTCTCGACCGAAAGGGTCTGCGTCGCCTGCGGGTCGTACACCACGATGTCCGCGTCGGATCCTGGGGAAATCGTGCCCTTGCGGGGGTACAGCCCGAACATCCGGGCGGGCGTGGTCGAGGTGATCTCGACCCATCGGGCCAGCGAGATCTCCCCGGCGACCACCCCTTGGTGCAACAGGTCCATCCGGTGCTCCACGCCGGGGATCCCGTTCGGGATCTTGGAGAAGTCACCCCGGCCGAGCTCCTTCTGCTCGTTGAAGCAGAACGGGCAGTGGTCCGTCGACACCACCGAGAGATCGTTGGTACGCAGCCCGTTCCACAGCGACGCCTGGTGCTCCTTGGGCCGCAGCGGGGGAGAGGCCACGTACTTCGAGCCTTCGAAGTCCGGCTTGGCCAGGTCCTCAATGGACAGATAGAGGTACTGCGGGCACGTCTCGGCGAAGACGTTCTGGCCCGTGTTGCGGGCCGCCGCGACCGCGTTGAGAGCTTCCGCGGCCGAGAGATGCACGATGTACAACGGGGAACCGGTCACCTTCGCCAGCGTGATGGCCCGTGACGTCGCCTCGCCCTCCAGCGCCGAGGGACGCGTCAGTCCATGCTGGACCGGATCGGTCCGGCCTTCCTGCAACGCCTGGGCGACCAGTTCGTCGATCGCGATGCCGTTCTCGGCGTGCATCATGATCAGGCCGCCGATGTCGGCGGCCTTCTGCATCGCGCGCAGGATCTCGCCGTCGGTCGCGTAGAACACGCCCGGGTAGGCCATGAACATCTTGAAGCTGTTCACGCCCTGGTCGACGCAGGTCTGCATCTCTTTCAAGGACGTCTCGTTGACGTCCGAGACGATCATGTGGAAGCCGTAGTCGATGGCGCAGTTGCCGTCCGCCTTGCTGTGCCACTTGTCCAGAGTGGACTGCAGGGTGGTTCCCTTCGCCTGCACGGCGAAGTCGATGATCGTGGTCGTCCCGCCCCATGCCGCGGCGGTCGTACCGGTTTCGAACGTGTCGTTGGAGTGCGTTCCGCCGAACGGCATCTCCATGTGCGTGTGTGCGTCGATCCCGCCCGGCAACACATACTTTCCGGTCGCGTCGATCACTTTGTCGGCGTCCCAAGATATCCCTGGGGCCGACAACGCGGCGATGGTCTCGCCGTCGACCAGGACATCGGCCTGGACCGCGCCGGTCGAGCTGAGCACGGTCCCGCCTGTGATCAGAATGCGCATCAGGGCCTCACCAGACCCTCGTAGGTGTCCGGCCTGCGGTCACGGTAGAACTGCCAGAGGTTGCGGACCTCGGCGAGCTTGTCCATGTCCAGGTCGCGGACGACCACTTCTTCCTCGGTGTCGGACGCCGCGTCGCCGACGAGCTGCCCACGCGGGTCGACGAAGTACGACTGCCCGTAGAAGTCGTTGTCACCCAGAGGTTCCACGCCGACTCGGTTGATCGTGCCGACGTAGTACTCGTTCGCGACGGCCGCGGCGGGCTGCTCGAGGCGCCACAGGTACTCCGACAGGCCGCGGCTGGTGGCCGACGGGTTGAACACGATCTGCGCACCCGCCAAGCCCAAAGCCCGCCAGCCCTCGGGGAAGTGGCGCTCGTAGCAGATGTACACACCGATCCGGCCGACCGCGGTGTCGAATACCGGGTAACCCAGGTTGCCGGGCCGGAAGTAGAACTTCTCCCAGAACCCCTTCACCTGCGGGATGTGGTTCTTGCGGTGCATGCCGAGGTACGTGCCGTCGGCGTCGATCACCGCGGCGGTGTTGAAGTAGACCCCGGGCTGCTCCTCCTCGTACATCGGGACGACCAGCACGACCCCGTGCGTCTTGGCGACCTCCTGCATCAGCTTGGTAGTCGGCCCGTCCGGGATCCGTTCGGTGTAGGAGTAGTAGTCCGCGTCCTGCACTTGACAGAAGTACGGCCCGTAGAACAGCTCCTGCAGGCAGACCACCTGCGCGCCCTGGGAGGCCGCGGTCGCGATGTGATCGACCGCGTTCGCGATCATCGACTCCTTGTCACCCGTCCACCGCTGCTGGATCAATCCGGCTCGTACGATCTGCGGCACTGGCTTCCTCCTCGGTCTTCTTGGCATTGACGGAAAGCAGTAGGTACGCCACATAGCCGACGACGGCGCCGACCACCCAGCTGTAGTCGTAAAGCGGCTTCAGGAAGGGAATCAGGCCGTCCGCGGGGAACGGTCCGCCGTACGCGCCACCGACCGCGAGCAGACCGGCGAGCACGGTCGCGAAGACCGCTTTCCAGTTCCACCCGGCGTTGAACCAGTAGGCGCCTTCGCCGTCCTTGTACAGATCGGCCAGCTTCAACCGGGTCTTGCTGATGGTCCAGTAGCCTGCGACGAACACACCCGCGATCGCGGCGAGCAGACCGCCGTAGAAGCCCAGCCAGGCGAAGATGTAGATGCTCGGATCGGAAATCAGCCGCCACGGCTGGATCAGGATGCCGATCACGCCGGTGATCAGGCCGCCCATCGCGAACGTGATCCGTTTGGGGAAGGCGTTGGAGAAGTCGTACGACGGACTGACCACATTGGCCGCCAGGTTCGCCGACACGGTCGCCAGCACCAGCGCGATGAGCGCGATGACCACCAGGATCGGGCTGTCGAACCGGCTGGCCAGCTGCGCCGGATCCCAGATCGCCTCGCCGTACAGCGAAACCGCGCCCGAGGTGGTCAGGATCGCCACGATCGCGATGAACGACATGGTCGTCGGCAGGCCGAGGATCTGCCCGGTCACCTGCTTTTTCTGGCTGCCGCCGAACCGGGTGAAGTCCGGCATGTTCAGCGACAGCGTGGACCAGAACGCGATCATGCCCATCAGCGCGGGCGCGAACACCTGCCAGAAGTCGGCGCCCCAGCCCAGTTTGGAGGGCTCGGACAGGATCGGGCCGAAGCCGCCCGCCTTGATCACCACGTACGCCAGCAGGATCAGGAAGCCGACCGACACCAGCGGAGCGGTCCAGTTCTCGAACCGGCGAATCGCCTCCATACCCCGCCAGATGATCAGCATCTGCACGACCCAGAACAGCCCGAAGCACAGCCACAGCGTCCACGGCTGACCGCCGACCTGGGCGGCGTTGATCCAGCCGCCGCCGGCGAGCTTGCCGACGATGACGAACAGCGCCTCGCCACCGACCCACGTTTGAATACCGAACCACGCGCAGGCGATGAACGCACGCAACAAAGCGGCCAGGTTGGCGCCGCGCACGCCGTAGAAGGCGCGGGCGAAGACCGGGAACGGGATGCCGTACTTGGTGCCGGAATGGCTGTTGAGCAGCATCGGGATCAGCACGATCAGGTTGCCCAGGGTGATCGTGAGGAACGCCTGCAGCCAGTCCATGCCCAGCGCGATCAGCGAGGCGGTCAGCGTGTAGCTGGGGATGTTGTGGGCCATGCCCATCCACAGCGCGAAGTAGTTGTAGGTGTTCCAGTGCCTGCCTTCGACCGGCACCGGCGCGAGCTCGGGGTTGTAGAAACGGCTGCCGGCGATGGCCGATGAGTCGATCAGGTCGACGCGGCCGTCGGGATGGGTCATCTGGGGCGATCCGGCCATAGGTCACTCCGCGTCGTGGGTTATCTGGGCAGTCGCTGGTTATCCGGGCATCTCATCGCGGCCGGTGAGGCACCGGCAGAGTCACTGTGTTCACCGTTGGGCCACTCGATGCACAGTATGTAGCTTGCGGGCTGATCTTTCGACCGTTGCGCCATCAGCCACCCTTATGGGCATTTGCGTATCGGAAGCCGCGATTTCCCTGGTTACGGTGGCGCCTGCCGTATCCCAAACCCTGCATCGCAAAGGAGATCACGGCATGTCGCGCTACCCTCGTGCGTCCAGAACAGCGGTGGTAACAATCGCGTTTCTCGCGGTTACAGCGCTGTCCTCCACTGCGGACGCCGCTCCGGTTCCGGTGACCCCGGCCCCGGACCTCGCCCCTGAAATGCTTACCGCCCTGCAGCGGGACGTCGGGCTGACCCCCGACGCGGCCCGCGCCCGGCTCGCGGCCGACAAGCACGCGAGCGACACCGGAAACACCCTGCGCAAGCACATGCCGGCAAGCTTCGGCGGCGCATGGATCGACGCAGGCAAGCTCGTTGTCGGCGTAACCGACAGTAAGGCTCTCGCAGCCGTACACGCGGCGGGCGGACAAGCACGCCTGGTGTCCCGCACCGAAGGACACCTGGACGCCGTCAAGTCCAAACTGGACGCCAACTCTGCTCTGGCACCCGCGACGGTGCCCGGCTGGTTCGTCGACCCGACGAGCAACAGCGTGGTGGTCAAGTCCCGGCCGTCAGATTTCCGCGCGGCCTACCGTTTCGCAGCGGTGTCGGGCGCCGACATGTCGGCCATCCGCGTCGAGGCCAGCGACGAATCACCAAAGCCCCTGATCGACGTGATCGGCGGAAACGCCTACTACATCGGCAGCGGAACACGGTGTTCAATCGGCTTCTCGGTGAACGGCGGATTCGTCACCGCCGGACACTGCGGCCGGACAGGCGCAACCACGACCCAGCCCAGCGGCACGTTCCGCGGGTCGAGCTTCCCAGGCAACGACTACGCCTGGGTGCAGGTAGCGGCGGGCAACACACCCCGCGGCCTGGTGAACAACTACGCCGGAGGAACAGTGTCAGTGGCCGGTTCGCAGGACGCAGCCGTCGGCGCGACAGTGTGCCGCTCCGGCTCAACAACCGGATGGCACTGCGGCACGATCCGTGCCCGCAACACGTCTGTCACCTATCCACAGGGCACGGTGTCCGGCCTGATCCAGACCAACGTATGCGCCGAACCCGGCGACTCCGGCGGTTCACTGCTGGCGGGAACGCAGGCACAGGGCGTGACCTCGGGCGGATCGGGCAACTGCCGGTCCGGCGGGACGACGTACTTCCAGCCGGTGAACGAGATCCTGCAGACCTACGGCCTGACCCTGGTCACCGGAGGCGGTGGACCCGGCCCCGGCACTTGCGAGAACCCACAGAACACCTACAACGGCTCACTCACGTCCAACCAGAGCGCGTACCAGCCGAACGGGGGCTCGTACACATCGAACGCCTCGGGTGCGCACGTCGGTTGCCTGAACAGCCCGGCGGGTACGGACTTCGACCTGTACCTGGAAAAGCAGAGCGGTTCAACGTGGACAGTCGTGGCAAAGTCCGACAGCCCCCAGAACACTGAAACCATCAACTACAACGGTACGGCGGGTACATATCGGTACCGCGTGCATGCTTACAGCGGTTCGGGCGCCTACACGCTGGGTGTCTCGAAGCCTTAGCGGATGAGAGAAGTGCCCCTCGCGCGCCCTGCACGTGAGGGGCACTTCCAAGGGGCGCGGACAGAGAACGAAGGCGCGCCCCAACCAGAGTGAAGGCGCGCCCCAGCACAGCCAGCGCGCCGACCCAGCCACAGAGCGCGCCGCGGTGACCCAGAAGCGCGCCGAACCAACCCCAGCGCGCCGAAACCAGCCAGCAAACCTCTCACCAGCGGAAAACGTCGTTGCTCTCCGCGGCGGCCACGCACGAGTTGGCATAAAACGAACTCGAAATCAACCCGCTTACCCTTGTACCGCCCATGAGCCCGAGCGGTGACCGGGTCGTAGATCATCGGGCAGACCGCAGTCCCGGACGGCTGCAGCTTGGTGAAGTCGCCATCGACCTCGTCGATCGCGGCACAAGCCCGTTCCCGCCGAGGGTGCGAGCCGGAAATATTCTCCGGATCATCACACCCCAACGTCCGAGTGTCCGGGATGATCAGCGTGTGTTCGTCCTGGAGCGAGAGCACCAGGGTCGGTAGCGCGGGCGCGGCGGAGGCGGGCGCGAGTAGCAGTGCGGCTGCCAGCGCCGACACGCATGCGCCGACAGCGATGGGTTTGAGGGAAGACTGCATACCCCCGTTATCGGCGTCTCAAACGTGACGCTGTGTTACTCGTCTGGGTGATGTGTCTGCACATCCAGGGTCAGTAGCGCCACATAGAGCGACAGCATCGATTCAGGATCCTCCAGCGACACGCCGAGGACCTGCTCGATCCGGGAAAGCTGTTGGTAGTACGCGGTTCTGGACATGTGCGCGGCCGCGGCTGCCGCCGACTTGTTGCCGCCCTGTTCGCAATAATGCCGCAGGGTCTCGACCAGGCGACTGCCGTGGCTGGCGTCCCGCGTCAGCAACGGGCCGAGCTCACGGTCGGTGAACGCCGTCACCCGCTCATCGTTGGCCAGCAGGTGCAGCAGACCACGCAGCCGCACGTCATCGAGCCGGTGGTACAGGCGGTCCGAAGTGGACCGCAACGCGGCGTCGGCGACGTGAGCGGCTTCGACCATGGTTCGTCGGGCGCCTGTGACCCGGTCGACCGTCGTGCCAACAGCGATGACAACCGGCTGCGCGCGTTGCGTGGCGCCAGCGGCGTGGTGGACCTCCTTGGCCAGCTTGCGCAGGACATTGGCGACCTCCGCTTGAGGCGGCAACGAAAGCAACGCCCGTACGCTCGTATCGTCGACAACACCGACCAACGCGGCCGTTTGTGCGCGCCGAGCCGCGAGGGCCGTAGCCTCGGCGAGGTCGCGCAGCACCTCCTGGGTCGCCATAGCGGGCGCGGGGTTCACACCAGTCCGCGGCCGCACGGCGACACCGACAAGACGGCGGTGTTCCAACGGCACGCCAAGCGCGGCGGACCGTGCGTTGATGTCGGCGCCTGGGGTGGACAGCATCTCCGTCAGCAGCGTGCGGTGCGCGTGTCGTTCCAGGCCTTCCCGGTCACGCGCGACCAACCGGTGTACGGCCAGTGCGGACGCGGCGCGTTCGGCGACCACGATATGCCGGTGCGGTGGCGGCTCCGGGCACAGCAGCACGAGCCTGCCCCAGTCATTGCCGCGCGCGCCGACGACGGTCACGAGCCAACCCGACTCGGAGTCATAGCTGGTCCGCTCGGTGAGTTGGACCGCGCGCGAGCGTCGTGCCCAGTCGCGCAGCAAATCGCCTGGGTTCCCGCCAGCTGTGTCGTACGCGAGGACGTCATGGGAGAGCGTCTCCAAGACAACAGGGCGTCCGGCCGTACGGGCAACCTCGCGTAGGACCTCGGCGGGCTCGGCGCCCGCGACGGTCAACGCCGTGAACGTCTCATGCACCTGCTCCGCCGCGCGCAACTCCGCGACCTGGGCATCCACGATCAGCCCGACTACGGCCTCAGTCACGGTGACGAACCGCGTCTCCTCGGACAGCGTCACCAACGGCACGCCCCGGCGCTCCGCGGCGGCGACGAAGGCCTGCGGCAACTTGTCGCTCCAATGCCGCAGCAACTCGACCACGATGCCCGCGACACCGACGTCCGCCAGCTCGTCGACGTACTTTGTCAGGCCGTCCGGTTCGTCCGGTAGCGCGATTCCGGTGGTCAGTACGAGCTCGTCACCACGCAGCAGATGCGCGATGTCGGCGACCTCGGCGACGTGCACCCAGCGCACGCGCCTGTCCAGCGCGCCATGGGCGGCCACGACACGCGGCTTGCCCTCCCTGATCACGGGCAGGGCCAGTGCGTCGGCGACCGTCGGGTACACGAACACAATGTAAGGCGTCCGCGCGGTTTCGGGTACAGGTTGTCCGTAGTGGTCTCGGGGCGGTCCCAGCACACTCGACCACAGGAACCCGCGGATCCCGGAGGTTGCCGTGCCCGATTCAGTGCCCGAAGACGACCTGCTGCAACGACACCGTGCCGTCCTGCCGAACTGGCTGTCGTTGTACTACGCCGAACCGATCGAGATCGTCGGTGGTCAGGGGCGCCGGGTCACCGATTCGAACGGCCGCGAGTACCTGGACTTCTTCGCGGGCATCCTGACCAACGCGATCGGCTACGACATCGGCGAGATCAGCGACGCGATCCGCTCGCAGGTCGACTCGGGCGTGCTGCACACGTCCACGCTGTACCTGATCCGCAAGCAGGTCGAGCTGGCCGAGAAGATCGCCGAGGTGTCCGGGATCCCGGACGCGAAGGTCTTCTTCACCAACTCCGGCACCGAGGCCAACGAGACCGCGTTGCTGCTGGCGACCCAGTACCGGCACAGCGATCAGGTCCTCGCGCTGCGGAACTCCTACCACGGCAGGACTTTCGCCGCGATGGGCATCACCGGCAACCGCGGCTGGTCGGCCAGTTCGCTGTCGCCGTTGAAGGTCAGTTACGTGCACGGCGGCTACCGGATGCGCGGCCCGTTCGCCGCGTACAACGACGCCGAGTACATCGCCGCGTGCGTCGAGGATTTGCGGGAGATCCTCGAAGTCACCACGGCGGGTGACGTTGCCTGCATGATCGCCGAGCCGATCCAGGGCGTCGGCGGTTTCAACGTCCCGCCGGACGGGCTGTTCGGCGAGATGAAGAAAGTGCTGGACGAGTACGGAATCCTGTTCATCTCCGACGAGGTGCAGACCGGGTGGGGGCGCACCGGCGAGCACTTCTGGGGCATCCAGGCGCACGGTGTCGTGCCGGACGCGATGACCTTCGCCAAGGGCCTGGGCAACGGCCTCGCGATCGGTGGCGTGGTCGCTCGCGGGGACCTGATGGACTGCCTGAAGGCGAACTCCATCTCCACGTTCGGCGGCAACCCGATCTCCACGGCCGGGGCGAAGGCCGCGCTGGATTACCTGCTGGACAAGGACTTGCAGGCCAACGCGGCCAAGCTGGGCAGCATGCTGATCAACGGGCTGCGGGACGTCTCAGCGGAGAACCCGGTCGTGGCCGACGTGCGCGGCAAGGGCCTGATGATCGGTCTCGAGCTTGTCGGCCCGGACGGCCGCTCGCCGAGCCCGGCCGCGGCCGCCCGGCTGCTCGAGGAGACCAAGGCGCGCGGGCTGCTGGTCGGCAAGGGCGGCCTGCACAACAACGTGGTCCGGCTGGCGCCGCCGCTGACCCTGACCGAGGACGAGGCCGAGGAAGGCCTGGCCATCCTGAGCGAGTCGATCACTGTGGTGGACAAGGAGAACAAGGCGTGACGTCGAGGATCACCCACTGGATCAACGGCAAGCCATGGGACGGACCCGCCGAGCAGACAGGTGAGGTCTACGACCCGGCGACCGGCCAGGTGAGCGGGCGCGTCGACTTCGCGTCGCAGTCCGAAGTGGACGCCGCGGTGGCGGCAGCGGCGGCCGCTTTCCCGGCGTGGCGCGACGCTTCGCTGGCCAAACGGTCCACTGTGCTCTTCAAGTTCCGTGAGCTGCTGGCGGCACGGAAAAGCGAGCTCGCCGCGATCGTGACCGCGGAGCACGGCAAGGTGCTCGACGACGCGGCGGGTGAGGTGCAGCGCGCCCTTGAGGCTGTGGAGTTCGCGTGCGGCATCCCGCATCTGCTCAAGGGCGGCTTCAGCGAGAACGTCTCCACGAAGGTGGACGTGTACTCCATCCAGCAGCCGCTCGGTGTGGTCGCGGTGATCTCGCCGTTCAACTTCCCGGCGATGGTGCCGTTGTGGTTCATTCCCAACGCGATCGCTTGTGGGAACACGGTTGTGCTGAAGCCGTCGGAGAAGGACCCGTCGGCCTCGGTGTTCATCGCGGAGTTGTTGGCCGAAGCCGGGTTGCCCGACGGCGTGCTGAATGTCGTGCACGGTGACAAGGTCGCGGTCGACGGTCTGCTGGAACACCGCGCCGTGAAGGCAGTTTCGTTCGTCGGGTCGACGCCCATTGCCCGGTATGTCTACGAAACCGGGACGCGGCACGGCAAACGCGTGCAGGCGTTGGGCGGCGCCAAGAACCACATGGTCGTCCTGCCGGATGCGGACCTGGATCTGGCCGCGGACGCGGCGGTGTCCGCCGGGTTCGGTTCGGCGGGGGAGCGGTGCATGGCCATCTCGGTGGTCGTCGCGGTCGACCCGATCGGGGACGAGCTGGTCGAGAAGATCGCCTCCCGGATGGCTTCGCTGCACATCGGTGACGGCAGGCGCACGGGGTGTGAAATGGGCCCGTTGGTGACTCGCGCGCACAGGGATCGCGTCGAGTCCTATGTGGAGGCGGGTGTGGCATCGGGGGCCACACTGGCCGTCGACGGGCGTGATCACCCGGTCGACGGGGCGGCCGAGGGCTTCTGGCTCGGGCCGACACTGTTCGACCGGGTGAGCACAGACATGTCGGTCTACACCGACGAGATCTTCGGCCCGGTGCTTTCGGTCGTGCGATCGCCCTCGTATGACGAAGCGCTGGAGTTGGTGAACAGCAACCCGTACGGCAACGGCACAGCCATCTTCACCAACGACGGCGGGGCGGCGCGGCGGTTCCAGAACGAGGTCGAGGTCGGCATGGTCGGCGTGAACGTGCCGATTCCGGTGCCGGTGGGGTACTACTCGTTCGGCGGGTGGAAGGACTCGCTGTTCGGGGACACGCATGCGTACGGGCCGCACGGGATTCACTTCTTCACACGGTCCAAAGTGGTCACCAACCGGTGGCTCGACCCGTCACACGGCGGAGTCAACCTGGGATTTCCGCGTAACGTGTAGGGCATGCTGAAGGTTCTGGCGTTCCTGGCCCGCAAGCCC
This sequence comes from Rhodococcus rhodnii, assembly GCA_000720375.1. Classification (GTDB taxonomy): domain Bacteria; phylum Actinomycetota; class Actinomycetes; order Mycobacteriales; family Pseudonocardiaceae; genus Kibdelosporangium. The sequence continues at coordinate 191,553 of JOAA01000014.1, forward strand.
GGGCTCACGATGGACGAGTTCGTGGACTACTACGAAAACCACCACGTCCCGCTCATCGTGAGCCAGGGCCACGGGCTGCTTGGCTACAAACGCAACTACATCCGCGACGGCGCTGACGGGGTCGATGTCGTCAGCGAGTTCTACTTCGCGAACGAGGGCTCTTACCGATCGTGGGCCGCGGCCATGTACTCACCGGAGACCGGGGTGGCTGACGACGAGGCGAACTTCCTCGACCGCTCGAAGACCCGGTCGTACGTGGTCGAGGAGCACACCAGCTAGGTCAAGCGGATCGGATTGACGATGTCGGCGGTCACCGTCAGCGCCACGAACAGGCCGCCGATCACCACGAGCGCCATGGTCACTGTGGCCAGGCGGTTGTAGTCGACCGGACCGAGAGCCGGGCGGCCACGTGCTTGGCGGATCCGGTCGCGGACCTTCTCGTACCACGTGACCGCGATGTGCCCGCCGTCCAACGGGAGCAACGGCAGCAGGTTGAACACACCGAGGAAGAAGTTCAAGCCTGCCAACAACATCACGAAGATCGACCATAACCCGGCCTCGGCCGCCTCGCCGCCGAGCCTGCTCGCGCCCACGACACTCACGGGCGTGTTGGGGTCGCGTTCGCCACCGAACACCGCGTGCACCAGTGCCGGGACGCGTTGCGGCATCTCGATCAGGCGATGGAACGTCTGGGCGAACATCTGCCCGGTGAACGCGGTCGAGGCGCCAATCGCGTCGATCGGGCCGTACTCGAAGTTCATCTTGATCCCGGCGCCGATCACCCCGATCTCGCCAACGCCCTCCCGGTACACCCTTGGAATGTCCACAGTGAACGTCAGGGTCTCCGGGCCACGCTGAACCTCGACGGGTGTCGGGCCGGACTGGGCCCTGACGACGGTCACCATCTCTTGCCAGGTCGGCGTTCGCTGCCCGGCCACGGACAGGACTTGGTCGCCCGGCTGGATTCCCGCCGCCGCTGCCGCCCCGCCCGCCGTGTCGCCGAGGACGGGCTTGCTGGCGGTGTTGGGCAGGCCCATGGTCGTCGCCATCACGTAGAGGATCAGGAAACCCAGCACGAAGTGCGTCAACGGCCCGGCGGCCATGACAGCGGTGCGCTGCCAGGTCTTGAAATTCCACATTGGGCGCTCGTCCGTGACCCGGTCGTCGAGGGTCGTCATGCCCGAGATGTCGCAGAAACCGCCCATCGGGACGGCTTTGAGGCCGTACTCGATTCCTTTGCGGCGGAACGAGAACACGGTCGGCCCCATGCCGACGAAGAACCTGCGCACCTTCATCCCGAAGGCTCGCGCGGTCAACATGTGCCCGGCTTCGTGCAGGGCCAGCGAAAGACACACGCACAGTGCGAACAGCACGATGCCGGCGATGTAGGCGACCATGGGGGCGACTCTCCCACCTCGGTGGTGAAGCGGACGTTCAGTATTTCACTCGAACGGACGAGCCTTGTGCGCTGCGTAAAGTCATCCTGATCATGGTAGGTTTCCCCGCGATTGTTGTCTTTTCTTCATGATCATGATAGGGATAGACCGTGTTGCGTATTGTATTTCTTCCGTCAGGCGTCGCTGGTCTCGGTGGCGGCGAGAATGGGACTGACGGCTGACGTCCTTCCTTGTCAAGGGGTCGAGGATGCGACGTTCATGGGCAGTTTTCGCAACGCGAGGGTGTCTTTTCCTTTCAGTTCGAGTTTCACTCCGGCTCGATGCATGATCGGCAGGTTGGAAGCCTCGAAGAAGAACTGTCGGCGTCCATCCTCGGCCACCGACCGCTCGATCCGGAAAGCGTCTTCATCGCCGTCGAAGCCGATCGGCTCGTGGTAGGCGTCGAATCCGCGGGGGAGTACGACCCGGTAGCTGACGTACTTGACGTCCTGTTGCACGAACTTGAACGCGAAATCGTCGGCGACGTTCGCCATCAGCGGAGCTGATTTCCGCGGCCAGTCCATGATCACCAGCAGTCGGATCTCACTGCCGACTTTCGGCGGCGTCGGCACATGAATGATGATGTCGCATTTTCCATCGCATAGCCATGAATGTGTCACGGTCATGCTCGTGCCCACTATGTTTCCAACTGTGAGATTCCGGACCGCGATTCGGATTCGGCTGCGAAATTTGGCGGGCTGATGCCATCCGCAGCCGAATATGAACCGGATCAACTGCAGGTCCGGCCGCAGGACTCTGGCGCGGATGGTGACGAACTCCTGGGTGTCGCCCTGCGCGTTGAGCACGTACGCCACCTGCTCCCAGGACAGCACCTGGTACATCGGGTGGAGTTCGTCGATGAACTTGCTGTAGCGGGAGATCAGGTGCTGGTGCACGGCCAGCTCGTCGCGCAGCGACCGGCGGGAAAACCTTCGCAGCATGCCTCGACCCTCCTAGGAGCCCCAAAGCATGTCCGTTCGGCTGATGCACCCTGACCCGACTGTGTCAATGGTATCGGCTCGGCCGTTGTTCGCGTGTGCATTAGTACGCCCCGGTTCTGGATCGATTCACGCGTGGGAACCTCGGCGCTGCCCCACGACCTCGGTGGAGGTGGAAGGGGGGAAGCGTGACCGAGTCCGACTGGTTCGCCGCCTTGTACCGCGGTGCGTACCAAGAGCTTGTGTTGGCGGTGTTCGCGCTGACCAGGGACCTGGCTGAGGCCGAGGACGTCGTTCAGGAGGCGTTCGCGGTCGCGTACCGCCGGCGTGAGCGGGTCCGGCACGTCGACAACCAGGTCGCCTGGTTGCGAACAGTCGCGATCAACCTGGCGCGCAAACGTTGGCGGCGGCGCGAGATGTTCGATCGCTTGCTGGGCAGGCACCGCGCCGAGCCCGACCTTCCCGCCGAACTCGGGACCGACCGGGCCGACCTGCACGCGGTGATCCACGAGCTGGGGCAGGAGTACCGGTCGGTGATCGTGCTGCACTACCTGGCCGATCTGCCGGTCGATGAGGTCGCCAGCCTCCTCGATGTCCCGGTCGGCACCGTCAAGTCCAGATTGTCCCGCGCGCGTGCGGCGCTTGCCGGGCAGCTGTCCGAGCACGCCAAGGAGAACGACCATGCCTGACCTCGACAACGAGCTTGCCACGGTCCGTGCCGAGACCAAGGCGATCATTCAGCCGCCGGACTTCGAGCATGTTCTGCGACGCAACGACCGGCACACCGCGCGCCGCCGCTCGGTCCTCGCCTTCGCTGCCGTCATCCTCGTTCTGGGAATCCTGGTACCGCTGCTGCAAACGCGGGAAGTCACTCCGGCTGGGCTGAACGGCAATGTCATCGCTCTCGACTTCGCCGATCCGGAACACGGATTCGCTCTGCTGACCGACTGCTTGGCCACGGAGGTCGAGCGTCCCCAGTGCCTGTGGCGACTGGAAGCGACACGGGACGGCGCCACGTGGCTTCCCAGAACCGTGCCACCGCTCACCGGCGGGCCTGATTCGGACGTGCAGGCCCTTGGCAAGGACACCGTGGTCATCACCCAGGGCGGGGTTCGCTGGCTGAGCAAGGACGGCGCCCGTACCTGGAAAAGTCTTCCGCCCGGCTTGGCGTCCCCTGTGGACAGTATTCCACCCGGTGCGGAGGTGTTCGCCGGGTGCACGGACTGGCGACTCGCGGACTGCGACAAGCGCCAGGTCCTGGTGACTCTGCCGGATTCCGGTGCTGTGGCGCCATTGGCCAATCAACCGCCGATGGAGATGAGCCGGGCGACGGCACAACAGATTCCTGCCGCTGACGGCAGCTGGTGGGTTTACAGCGAGGACAAAGTGACGCTCCGGATGAACCTGGCGGTGAGTCGTGACAACGGCCGGACCTGGCAGCTCACCTACCCGACCATGTCGCAGAGCCCGCTCGACGATCGGAATACGGAGTGGTCATTGGTCGACGGATTCACTGTGGTCGGCGGCAATGGCGTGCTCTACGGGCTCGCACACGGCATGCCGTCCACCGTGCCGGGCAGGCCGTTCGCCACATTCTTCGGCTTCTACCGCAGTGTCGACGGCGGCCGTAGCTGGGAACTGACGCATCTGCCCACTGTGGACCGCGTGTTCCGGGCCGTTTCCGCCACTCCAGTGGTCACCTCGGCGGGCGACATCATCGTGTCCACTCCGGACGACCCACACCAACGGGTGCTGATCAGCAAGGACGGCGGCCGGAGCTTCCAGCCGGCACAGCAGCCCGAGCTTGACTGGATCACCTGGACCAGAGCGGGGTATCTGAACACGCGAAGCGGCCCCGTACCAAGGCATTGGCTGTCCGCCGACGGGATCACGTGGCGCGAACTGGGCGGTGGCTGACATGCCGACGCGTCCGCTGTGCCCGCGGACGCGTCTTCGGATTCGCCATGCCCAGTCGATCACCTCCCGACGATCTGGTTGATCACGGTCTTGGCGTCGTTGATCGGGATGGCGAAACCGATCCCGACACTGCCCGCCCGACCGTCCGCTGTGGACACCGGCGAGTAGATCGCCGAGTTGATGCCGATCACTTCACCGTTGGCGTTCACCAACGGCCCACCCGAGTTGCCCTGGTTGATCGACGCGTCGGTCTGGATCGCCTTGTACTGGGTCTGCTCGCCGCGGCCGTTGCTGGCGAACGGGCTGCCGCCCTGGTCCTCGGAGATGTTCACCGGACGGTTCAGCGCGCTGACGATGCCCGTGGTCACGGTGCCCTGCAAGCCGCCGGGTGAGCCGATCGCGACGACCGAGTCACCGATCTTGACCGCGCTGGAGTCGCCGAGCGTCGCGGGCGTCAACCCGCTGGCGCCCTGCAGTTGCAGGACGGCGAGGTCGCTCGCCGCGTCCGTGCCTACGACCTGCGCCGGGAATTCACGGCCGTCGTTCAACGTCACGGTTACGCGCGAACCGCCGCCCGCGACGACGTGGTTGTTGGTCAGGATCCGGCCGTCTGCGGTCAGGATCACCCCGGAGCCGATGCCTTGCCCCTGCGCGGTCTGCACGTTCACCTGCACCACGCTTGGCAGCACCTTGCTCGCGACCGCGCTGACGTCGGTTGGCGTGTTGTTGCCGACGCTCTGCGAGATCGGCGTCGACGCCGGTGGTGTCGTGGTGCCCCCGTCCGCGCCGATCAGGCTGCCGGTCACACCGCCGACCAGTCCGGCGGCGACCACGGCCGCGATCGACAGAGAGACGGCTCCCCGGCTGAAGCGGCGCGGCTTGCCGGGCCCAGCCAGTGCCGGCGGGACCGGCCCACCTGTGGGTGGTAGTCCGCCGCCGTACGCCGGGGGAGGCGTGGCAGCCGGGTACTGCGCCGGGCCGTAGTAGTGGTGCTGTTGCTGCTGAGGTTCGTGCATCGTCGTCATGACACTCACTCTGCGGCGCTTGCATGAGAACACCCTGAGGATCGCCAATAAGGTTTCCAAGAAAGGTTAGGGTTTGGCTGTGACTCGCGAGACATCGTTCCTGCAGCTGCAAGCCCGCACCCAGCGCTTCACCCTGGGGATCCCCAAGGAGATCAAGGTCGCGCCGGACGGCGACCGGGTGTTGTTCCTGCGGTCACCGTCCGGTGAGGAACGCAGGCACAGCCTCTGGCAGCTCGATCTGGCCACCGGCAAAGAATCCGTGCTGGCCGACCCGGCCGTGCTGCTGGCCGACGGGGACGAGGAACTGTCCGCCGAGGAACGTGCCCGCCGCGAACGCAGCCGGATGCAGGCCAGCGGGATCGTCGGCAACGCGACCGACGCGCGGGCGCGGATTGTCGCTTTCGCCTTGTCTGGCCGTCTCTATGTCACGGACGCCCTGACTGGAGAGACGAAGCTGCTGGACACGGCGAGCCCGGTGGTCGATCCCCGGCCGAACCCGACCGGGACCCACATCGCGTACGTCTCGGACAACGCATTGCGTGTGGTGAATGTGGACGGTACAGACGACCGGGCGCTGGCCGAGCCGGAAGGCGAGGACCGGGCATACGGTCTTGCGGAGTTCATCGCGGCCGAGGAGATGAGCCGGTCACGCGGTTACTGGTGGTCGCCCGACGGGCAGCGCCTGATCGTCAGCCACACCGATCGTTCTGACGTGCATTTGTGGCATATCTCGGATCCGGCGAACCCGGCCGCGCCGCCGCACACCGTGCACTACCCGGCCGCGGGCACGCCCAACGTCAAGGTCCAGCTGCTGGTGCTCGGGCTGGACGGCTCACGGGTCAAGGTCGACTGGACCGGCACCGAGTACCTGACGACCGTGCACTGGTCGGCCGGTGGCCCGCCGCTGATCGCCGTGCAGACCCGTGACCAGCGGACCACGCAGATCCGGACGGTCGATCCGGACACCGGCGAAACCGAGTTGCTGCACGAAGAGACCGACCCGCACTGGGTGGACATCGTTTCGGGCGTCCCGGCGTGGACGTCGGACGGCAGGCTCGTCCGGGTGGTGGCAGGTGAGCACGCCTACCGTCTTGTCGTCGACGGCAAGGAGGTCACGGACGTGCCGTTGCAGGTGCGTTCGGTGCTTGACGCGTCCGATGACGTGCTGTTCACCGCATCCGCTGAGGATGCCACGCGCGTGCACGTGTACCGGACGGGCGTGGACGGAGTCACCCAAGTGTCCTCTGTGGACGGAGTGTCCTCGGCCGCGCGGGGTGGTGACGTCACCGTGCTGACGACGTGGCGAATGGACGCGGCCGGTCCGGATGTGACTGTGCTGCGCGGGGACGAGGCGATCGGGAAGATCGACTCCCTGGCAGTCGTGCCGTCACTGGAACCGAAGGTCATCGAGTTGACGCTCGGCGAGCGAAAACTCCGTGGTGCCTTGATGTTCCCGACCGGGCACGAGCCGGGCAGCGGCAAACTGCCCGTACTGCTTGACCCGTACGGCGGCCCGCACGCGCAGCGGGTGCTGGCCTCCCGTAACGCCTACCTGACCTCACAATGGCTGGCAGATCAGGGTTTCGCGGTCCTGGTGGTCGACGGCCGCGGCACGCCGGGCCGTGGACCGGCGTGGGAACGCGAGATCGCCTTCGACTTCGCCGACGCCACGCTGATCGACCAGGTCGACGGCTTGCACGCGGCCGCCGAGCAGTACCCGGACCTCGACCTTTCCCGCGTGGGCATTCGAGGATGGTCGTACGGCGGGTATCTGGCGGCGCTCGCCGTATTGCGCAGGCCTGATGTGTTCCACGCGGCGATCGCGGGCGCACCCGTGACCGACTGGCGGCTGTACGACACGCATTACACCGAGCGTTACCTCGGGCACCCCGACACTCACCCACAGGTGTACGAACGGAACTCGCTGCCGCCCGACGCGCCGAACCTGGAGCGGCCGCTCATGATCATCCACGGGCTGGCGGATGACAACGTCGTCGTAGCCCACTCCCTGCGGCTCTCGTCCGCGCTCGTGGCCGCCGGACGACCGCACACGCTGTTGCCGTTGCCGAACGTGACGCACATGACGCCACAGGACGAGTCGACTGCCGAGAATTTCCTGCTGCTGCAGACGACCTGGCTGCATGAAGCACTGGGTAAGGTCCGGTAAGGCGAAAGAAGGGAATATGTGAATGGGCCGCTGGGGCATCACGCTGCCGTTGACCGCAGTTCCGCTCGCCGAGCACCGTGACCTGGTCAGAGAGCTGCCAGACCTGGGTTATACCGACGCATGGACCGCCGAGACGGCAGGCGCGGACGCGTTCACGCCGCTCGCGTTGGTCTCGCAGTGGGCTCCGGAACTACGGCTGGGCACGGCGATCGCCCCGGTCTACACGCGCGGCCCAGGGCTGCTCGCGATGACCGCGGCCACGATCGCCGAACTCGCGCCGGAGAAGTTCGTGCTGGGCATCGGCACTTCGTCGCCGGTGATCGTGCGGGGATGGAACGCGCAGCAGTTCACCGAACCGTACGCGCGTACTCGAGACACGTTGCGGTTCCTGCGTTCCGCGCTCGCCGGCGAGAAAGTGACACACAAGTACCCGACCTTCGAGATTTCGAAGTTCAAGCTGGAACGCCCGCCGCAGCCGCCGCCAAGGATCATGCTGGCGGCCCTGCGGCCCGGCATGCTGAAGCTGGCGCGCACCGAGGCCGACGGCGCGATCACGAACTGGCTCGCGCCGACCGACGTCCCCAAGATCCGTGCGGAAGTGGGCGAGGGCTTCGAACTCGTGGCGCGGGTGTTCGTCTGCCCGACCGAGGACGTCGACGCGGCCCGTGGCCTTGGCAGGCTGCTGATCAGCAGTTACCTGACTGTGCCGGTGTACGCGGCCTTCCACGACTGGCTCGGCAGGCAAGAGCTGCTCAAGCCGATGCACGAGGCGTGGGCCGCGGGCGATCGGCAGCGGGCCAACGAGGTGATTCCGGACGAAGTGGTCGACGACCTCATCGTGCACGGCAGTCCGGAGCGGTGCCGGAAGATCGTCAGCCGGTACGTCGAGTCCGGACTGGACACTCCGGTGATCAGTGTGCTGCCGACCGGCGAGGATCCACGCAAGGTGGTCAGGGCGCTGGCACCGGAATGATCGAGCCGTCCATCCAGACCGGTGTCGCGCGGCTGTGTTTCCCGCGAGGCGCACCCGGCGCGGTGATCACCAATGGCGGCACGGAATCCACGCTGCTGGGGATGTTGCTGGCGAAGAAGGACGCGGCCGGAGCGCCCGTGCAGGTCGTCTGCGCCCGCAGTGCCCGGCCGGGCGTGTCCCAGGCGGCCGAACAGCTGGAGTTGCCGCCGCCGGTGGTGCTGGACTCGATCGCGCAGCTCGCGGACGCGTTGGCCGAGATCAAAACCGCGACGGTGGTCGTCGCGTCAGCGGGAACGGCCGACACCGGCTCGATAGACCCGTTGCGGGACATCGGTCGCCTGTGCCGCAGGCGGGGCAGCTGGTTACATGTGGACGCTGCGGGCGGGGGAGCGGCGTTGTTCAGCGATCGCTTGCGGCCGTTGCTGGACGGGCTGGACCTCGCCGACTCGGTCACGGTCGAATTGCCCGAACTGGGCGCTTCGACGGGTTTGCTGGCCGTGCGCGACGTGGGGTCGTTGACCGGTGTGCGGATGATGGGCCATCCAGAAGTCGCCGCGGTGTTCCGCGCGTGCCGTTCGGACATCGGGCCTGCTGCCGAACGGCGGTGTGACATGGCATCCGCGGTCGCCGACGCCGTGCTGGCCCGGTCGTCCCTGCGGCTGTGGGATCGTCCGACCTTGGCGACGGTCGTCTTCCGTCCGGCCGGGGCGACTGACGAAATGGTCGCCGACCTGGCCGGTGACGGCCGTGAGGTGACCACTGTGGACGGTGAGCGATGGCTGCGGATCACCATCACCGACCGGCCACTACCGGATTACCTGGCGTTGCTTGAGGTAGACCACGTCCGGCTGATGGGAACAACCCCGAATGACTGATGAAACGCCGGGGTTGATCACGTAATCTTGCTGTTGTTTCACGCAGTGTCCAGTCCGATCTAACTCTCTGTGAGGTACGGATGGCTCAGGAACAGGCGAACACACCACCCGCGAGCGGCCTGCTGATCGGCGTCGAGCCGCTCACCACCGCTGTGGACCGTGGCAAGGCCAACGGTGCCGTGACCGACAACGACGGCAACGACTGAGTGGCTGCATCGCTCACCCTGGCTGACCTCGTGGCACCGCTCGAGGTCAGCCAGTTCCTCGGTTCGGTGCAGGGCAAGACCCACCGCCGGTTCCCGGGAACCGCGGGCCGGTTCGCCTCCTTGATGCCGTGGTCGACGTTGAACGACGTGCTGCGCCACCACCGCCTCGACTTCCCACGGCTGCGGCTCGCCCAAGACGGCGACGTCGTGCCCACCCACACGTACACCGAAATGGTGACCCCGAAGCGTGGCGCGCCGATCCCGAAGCTGCTGTCCGGGCCGTTCACCGAGCATCTGCGCAACGGCGCCACGCTGGTGCTTGACGCCGTGCAGGAGTTCGTCGACCCGGTGGCCGACCTGGCCGCGCGACTCGAACATGACCTGCGGGAACGCGTGCAGGTGAACCTGTACGCGGGCTGGGGCAAGACGCACGGTTTCGACGTGCACTGGGATGATCACGACGCCTTCATCCTGCAGATCTCCGGCCGCAAACGCTGGCGTGTGCACGGCTCGACGCGGCCCGCGCCGCTGCACCGTGACGTCGAACCGCCCGCACAGCCGCCGGCCGAGCCGCTTGAGGACTTCATCCTCGAGGACGGCGACGCGTTGTACGTGCCGCGTGGCCATTGGCACGACGTGTCGGCCATCGGCGAGGAATCGCTGCACCTGACGATCGGGTTCAACCCGGCCACCGGTGTCGACCTGGTCAACTGGCTGGCCGACCAACTGCGGATCGAAGAACTCTTCCGCGGTGACCTGCCCCGATTCGGCACGGAGGCGGAACGGCACGAACACGCCACGCGGCTGAAGGCCGGGATCGAAGCGTTGCTGACCCCGCACGTGATCGACCGTTTCCTGACCGACCGGGACGCGCACGGACCGGCGTTGACCCGGATCGGCCTGCCGTGGGCGGCCACTTCGGACTTGTTGCCGGCGAATGACACGACGGCTGTTCAACTGCTCACGCCTCGCGCAGTGCTCCAGCACCAGGACACGACAGTGACGCTGCTCGCATCCGGCAGCCGCTTCACCTTCGGCGCCGCCGCCGGGCCTGTGCTGTCTGCCCTGCTCAGCGGGACGCCGGTGACCATCGAGACGCTCGTGGAGCTGGCCGAACCGACGCTGGACCGGACAACGGTCCGTGCGCTGCTCGGTGAATTGATCACCCAAGGGCTGCTGGCTGTGTCCTAGGCATGTAAGATTAGGTATGCCTAAGGTAAGTCGCCGCGTCAGGGGGTACTCGGTCACATGACCGCGCAACTCTCTGGCGCCGCAGCTTCCTCGGGGAAGCTGCCGGGCTGCGCTGTAGTGGCGCGAATGCTCGGCGGTTCACCTGCGGGAACTGCCGCGCACATGCGGGCCTGGCTGCTGATCGAGTTCCCCGGCCCCTGGCCGTCGGACGCTCTCGAACAGGCCCTTGACGAGGCGTTTCCCCCCGAGCAACGGGAACGGCTCGAGCAGTTGCGCGGCCAAGGCCTGCGCCCCTTGCTGATCCGCCAGCCCGGCAGGCACACCCGCGAACCGCATCTGGCGGGCAGGCGTGTGTTCGTCGGCGGAACCTCCGGCCCGAACGGGCACTGGATGGAGTCCTTTCGCATCAACGACCTGCACGACCTGGCGGAGCTGGATCTCGACGCGATCCTCGACGGCCGCGGCGGCATCGGAAAGCCTTACCAGGGCCCGATGTTCCTCGTCTGCACACACGGCACAAAGGACATGTGCTGCGCGCTGCTCGGCAGGCCGCTCGCCAGCTCGCTCGGCTCGACGTATCCCGGGCGTGCCTGGGAAGTCAGCCATGTCGGCGGTGACCGGTGGGCCGGAAACCTCCTGGTCGTCCCGGACGGATTCCTGCACGGACAGCTCGACCCGGACGAGGCCGCCGTCGTGGTGAAGGCAGCGCTGGCCGGTGAGGTCGACCCCGAACACCTGCGTGGCCGTACCGCCGCTGAAACCCAGTGGGCGCAGTACGCCGAGATCGCCATCCGCAGGCACACCGGACTTCGCGGAATCGACGACGTGGTCACGCTTTCCGAGCGTGAAGTCGAAACCGACCTGGAGAACGAGGCCCGCGCGGTGACCGTCCGCGCAGCCCATGAGACCTACGAGGTCACCATCTCCCGTCGCGCGGTGATCGGCCGCGGACCCAGCCGGTGCAACGCGATGGTCGCGCCCGGCGGCTACATCACCGAGAACATCACTCTGACGGCAACAACTTACTGACGATTGGGCTCGCCAAGTTTGCCGCGGCCGCGCTGGACAGCGCGATGCCCCAGCCGATCGGACCCAACGGAGTGCAGCCGAAGAACTGGCTGACACCCGGAGTCTGGATCACGCCACCGAGGATCGCGGCGGAACCCAAGCCAGCGGCCAAAACCGTGCGATCTGTGCCGCCGGTGACGATCGTCTGCCCGAGTTGTGTGGCTACAAGCGCTGCCAACGCGACTGTGCTCGCTCGACGAGACCGGCCAGTGAACCGCGCGGCGGTCCATGCCGCGGACGCGCCGAGGGTCGTGGTGACCGCGCGCGAGGTGATGTCCCGGCCGAGTGCTGCGCCGAGCGAGGCGCTTGGCCCTTCCCGCAACAGATCCGGCACTGCCTCACTGTCCGGACGGGACAGTGCGATGGCCAGTGCGGGAGCAAGGTCCGTCAACAGGTTCACCAGCAACAGTTGCCGTGCGCCCAATGGGGACCGGCCGGTGATCAGCGATCCCAGTACGCTGAACGCGATCTCCCCCGCGTTGCCGCCCAGCAGAATTCCCAACGCCTCGCGGACCGACGCCCACATCGCGCGGCCCTCGATCAACGCGGCGATGATCGTTTCCAGCCGGTCGTCGGTCACCACGAGGTCCGCGGCGGCCCTGGCAGCCGGGGTTCCCCTGCGGCCCAACGCGATCCCGACGTCGGCGAGCCGGATCGCGGGGGCGTCGTTGGCGCCGTCACCGGTCATCGCGACGATCCGGCCCATCTTGCGGTACGCCTCGATGATCCGGACCTTCTGCCCCGGGCTGCACCGGGCGATGACGTCCACCCTCGGCAGCAGTTCGGCGAGTTGTTCGTCGCCGAGGTCGTCGATCTCCGATCCCGTGACCACAGTGGACTCACCGTTGGTGGATCCGTTGACCTTGCTGGCAATCGCCTCGCCGGTGGCCGGGTGATCGCCGGTGATCATCACGATCTGCACGCCCGCGTCACGCAGCTGGGCCGCGGCCGGTGGTGCGCTGTCGCGCACCGGGTCGCTCAACGCCACGAAGCCCAGCAGCTTCAGATCGCGTACGCTCTCATCCGTCACTTCCTTCTCGTCAATGGGACGCTCGGCGACAGCGAGGACTCGATGCCCTGCGGCGGCGAGCTTTTCTGCCCGCTTGAGCATGCCTCGCCGGTTGCGGCAGCGCGGCAGGATCGTTTCCGGCGCGCCTTTGACGCTCAGCACCAACTGGCCTCCGGACTTGCCGACGGTCGCGTGATAGCCACGAGAAGGCTCGAACTGCAGCGCGGAAACCATCTTCCAGCCGTTGATCTCCACCTGAGCCTCGCGTGCTCCTTCCAGCACGGCGCGGTCGGTGTGGTGGGCCAGATCCTTCGGGTTGTCGGCTTGTGGCGTTGCCCGCAGCGCGGCCGTCAGCACGTGATCCGGCGAGTTGTCCAGCGAATCGACCTGGCCGACGCTGAGCTTTCCTTCGGTGAGTGTGCCCGTCTTGTCGAAGCACAACACGTCCACCCGGCCGAGCGCTTCGATCGTACGAGGGTTGCGCACCAAGGCGTTCTTGTCGGCCAGTCGCCGGGCAGCGGCCAACTGCGCCGCGCTGACCAGGAACGGGAGTCCTTCTGGGACAGACGCGACAGCCAAGTTCACTGCGGCGCCAAGGCTTTCCCGCATCGGAACGCCGTGCAGCAGGCCGGCGCCGGAGACCGCCGCGGCCGAACCGATCGCGACCGGCAGCGCGTGCCGGGTCAGTTCGGCGAGCCGCGCTTCGACGCCGGTGACCGGGGTGTTCTTGTGCGCGGCGGCCATGCTGCGGCCGACTTCGGTCGCCTCGCCGACCGCCACGACCACGGCCTTCGCGCGTCCCGCCGCGATTGTGGTGCCCTCGTACAACATCGACGTGCGCTCAGCCAGTTCCGCGACGACGGGTGCGGGATCTTTGGTCACCGGCAGTGATTCGCCGGTCAGCGACGACTCGTCGACCTCGAGGCCGGACGCTTCCATCAGCCGGCAGTCCGCGGGGACGACGTCGCCCGCCTCCAACGTGACCACATCGCCGGATACCAGTTCGTCCGCGTTGATCACAACGCTTTGGTTGTCACGCAACACAGTTGTCGTCACCGCTGAACGGGAGAGCAACTCGGCGAGCGAGCGTTCGGTTCGAACCTGCTGTACCGCGCCGATCAAAGCGGACACGCTCGTGATCCCGGCTACCAGCGCCGCGTCCGCGGGCGAGCCGACAGCCGCCGACAGCGCCGCGCCACCGGCGAGCACCGGCGTCAGCGGATTGGCCAGCTCGGCCAGGAAAGCGCTGCCCAGACCGGTTTCCGGGGTGCCGTTTTGACTCGACGAACCCCGCCGCCTGCGCTTGACCTCGTCCGGAGTCAGGCCGTCGGAGCCGGACCGGACCATCTCGAGCACCATGTCGACCGGCATCAGGTGCCATGGTTGGGTGAAGTCCGGTGCCTGGCTCTTGCCGCGCAATTGCCGGGCACGCCAGATGCCATCGATGAAAGCCAATGCGGCGCCGCCGTTCACCGCGCGCAGGCTGGTCTCCGCCGGGCTGGCCTGCCGCGTGTTCAGCGCGCCGACCGCCGCGATGCCGCTCGCCGCCTGGGCGAACCGGATGCCGTCCCGGTTCACCAGACGTGCTGCCTGAATCGCTTCGATCAGCAGCACGATCACGTCGGAGTCGTTACCCACCAACAGATGCGCGCCCCACGGCGGGGGATCGTCGTCCTCGTGCACTCCGACGCCGATGTCCGCGGTGCCCAACGCCTTGCGGTCGCCGGAGACCGTCATCACGACGTGATCTTCGCCCTGCAGCTGGCGAATCGTGCCGATGAGGTTCTCCGTGGCGGTGACCAGCCGAAGTCCGGTTTCCCTTGCTGCCGCGGTGATCGCGTGTACCGCGGGGGAGACCTCCTTGCTGACGGCCAGAACCGCCTCAAGGTGGTCGCCACGGACCAAGCCGAGTACTGCCTGCGCACCGCGGTCTTCGAGCTTCCGGCGTTCCCGTGCGCCTTTGCGGCCCTCGATCGGCAGCTCGTCCACCGGCCCGAGCGACCAGTCCTCGTTCTGCCGCACGGTCAACGGGTCCGTCGGATCGAACAGCTCGAAGGCGTGCTCGACCAGGTCGGTGGGTTCGTTGCCGGGCAACGGGACCAGGTCGCTGAGCAGCCAGCGGTCCGAGCTCAGCGCGACGGCGTCGAGCACGAGCACGTCGACATCGTCGATGAGCCGCAGCGCCGAGCGATCCATCACCAGAGTGCCCCGCCTGGCCAGCATCCGCCCGAGGTGCGCCGCGAACGCGGTCTGGCCCATCCCGGCGGCCTTCGGCAGCGAAGCCAACGCCAACCCCATGGCCCGGCGCGGTCCAGCGAACGGCAGCGCGACGGCGCCAGCCACGCCCCCGGCGACCAGGGCACGGTGGGCGTAGCGCTCGATCGGTCCGTCCGGGAGCGGTCGAGGGCGTTCGGTGACGACCGGGTCGGCAGCCGCGTCCTCCGGTCCCTTGATCAGCTCGCCTTCGGCCTTGCACCAAGCATCCTTGTGCGCCTTGGCTTCTTGCCACTGCTGAACCCGCTGCGCCGCGTCCAGCATCGTGCTTTCCGTGCGCGCGGCCAAGCCGTGCACCACGGCCGCGGCCATCGATGTGGCCGTATCCGCGCGCTCGTTGCCGTGCATGTATCGCGCTAGCCGGTCCCGCAGACGTGGATGCATGTCGATGGCGGACAGCAGGCCCGCCACCTCCGCGGGCAGTGGCGCCCACGGTGAGATCTTGGTGATCACTGAGAGCACCAGGCCGAACGCGTCGACGGCGAGGGTCGGCAGCAACCGCGTGCCGGTCGCGCCGTCCGCGGGATGGTGCAACTCGTCCTCGGCGATCCGTTCTTCCTCGGTGTCCGGCTCGGCTTCGGCCTTCTCGACGATCTTGACCAGCTCGGCCTGCCGGGCGGCCCGGTCCACCGAGATGATCACCCGCGACGACGGGGCGTTGACCTTCGCCCAGATCACCCCTGGCTGCTCGGCGAGCCGTTTCTCCACCCGCCTTGCCACCTTCGCACCGCCAGGGCCGTGCACTCCGTGGACCTCGATGTGCAGGCGGCCGGGGCACGACCAGACGTTGCGGCGATCTCGCTCGAGCAGCGCGCGAGCGATGGAGAACGGAGTCGGCACGGGTATACCCAGCAGCTTCACCCACTGGGTTTTCCCAGTTGGTCAAGGGCGCAAAACAAGCACGCGTGCTTGATTTTGGATCCCGGTCGTGCCACGGTGTGAGGTGTGAGCGCCGATGTATTGGGCACGCCTGAGCGTGACGCGCTGAGGCAGACTGTGCGGCGGTTCATGGCGGCTGAAGTCCTGCCTCATCAGGATGAGTGGGAACGAGCCGGTGAGCTTCCCCGCGAGCTGCACCGCAAGGCCGGCGACCTCGGCCTGCTGGGCGTCGCGTTCCCCGAGGAGGCCGGCGGGGGTGGTGGTGACTACCTCGACGGGCTGACCGTGGCCGAGGAGATGCTGTACGCCGGCGCGGCCGGTGGTGTGATGGCGTCCCTGCTGACCTGCGGGATCGCCGTTCCGCACATCGTGTCGGCCGGTGACCCGGAGCAGATCGAGCGGTGGGTCCGGCCGACCCTGGCCGGGGACATGATCGGCTCGCTCGCGGTGACCGAGCCGGACGGCGGATCGGACGTCGCCAACATCCGGACCGTCGCGAAACGGGACGGCGACGACTACATCGTCAACGGCGCCAAGACCTTCATCACCTCAGGTTGCCGGGCGGACTTCGTGACCACGGTCGTCCGGACCGGCGAAGCGGGCGCGCACGGCATCTCGTTGCTGGTGATCGAGCGTGGCACGCCCGGGTTCACGGTGTCCCGCAAGCTGGACAAGATGGGCTGGCTCTGCTCGGACACCGCCGAGCTGTCCTTTGTGGATTGCCGGGTGCCTGCGAAGAACCTCGTCGGCGCGGAGAACTCGGGATTCATCCAGGTCGCGCAGCACTTCGTGACCGAGCGCCTGTCGCTCGCGGTCCAGGCGTACGCTGCCGCGCAGCGCGCGTTGGACCTGTCGCTGGAGTGGGCACGGATGCGGCAGACCTTCGGGCGCCCGCTGATCTCCCGTCAGCTCGTCCAGCACACCTTGACCGACATGGCCCGCAAGATCGACGTGGCCCGCACGTACACCCGCAGTGTCGCGATCAAGTACCTGGCAGGCGAAGACGTCATTGCCGAGGCGTGTTTCGCCAAGAACACTGCTGTCGAAGCGGGCGAGTGGGTGGTGGACAAGGCCGTGCAGCTGCATGGCGGCCTCGGCTACATGCGGGAGGCGGAAGTCGAACGGCAGTACAGGGACATGCGGATCCTCGGGATCGGCGGCGGTACCTCGGAGATCCTCACCGGCTTGGCCGCGAAACGATTGGGATACACACAATGACATCTCAGGGGAGCTTTGTTGAGTCCGACGAGCGGCTCGCGCTCCGCAAGGCCGTTTCCGACCTGGGCAAGCGGTATGGCCACGACTACTACGTGCGCAAGGCCCGTGAGGGCGGGCACACCACCGAGCTGTGGCAGGAAGCCGGAAAGCTCGGTTATCTCGGCGTCAACGTGCCGGAGGAGTACGGCGGCGGAGGCGGCGGCATCGGCGACCTCGCGGCCGTGTGCGAGGAGCTCGCCACAGCCGGATGCCCGCTGCTGATGATGGTCGTGTCCCCGGCGATCTGCGCGACGATCATCGCCCGGTTCGGCACCGACGCGCAGAAGCAGGAGTGGCTGCCGCGCTTCGCCGACGGCTCGGTCGTGATGGCGTTCGGGATCACCGAGCCGGACGCCGGATCCAACTCGCACAAGATCGTCACGACCGGACGGCGGGACGGCGGCGACTGGGTGTTGAGCGGCCAGAAGGTGTTCATCTCCGGCGTGGACGGCGCCGACGCGGTGCTGATCGTCGGCCGGACCGAGGACGCGAAGACCGGCAGGCTCAAGCCGGCGCTGTACATCGTGCCGACGGACGCGAAAGGCTTCACGTACCAGAAGATCGAGATGGAGATGGTCTCGCCGGACCGCCAGTTCACGTTGTTCCTCGACGACGTGCGGCTGCCCGGCGACGCGCTGGTCGGCTCCGAGGACGCCGCGCTGGCGCAGCTGTTCGCGGGCCTCAACCCCGAGCGGATCATGGCCGCGTCGTTCTCCACCGGCCTCGGCCGGCTCGCGCTGAACAAGGCGACCGAGTACGCCAAGACCCGCAACGTCTGGGGCACTCCAATTGGTGCGCACCAAGGCCTCGCGCACCCGTTGGCGGACGCGCACATCAACATCGAACTCGCCCGCGTGATGACCCAGAAAGCCGCGTCCCTCTACGACGAGGGCAACGACATGGCCGCAGGTGAGGCCGCCAACATGGCCAAGTACGCGGCGGCCGAGGCCGCGGCGAAGGCGGCCGACCAGGCACTGCACACGCACGGCGGCAACGGCATGGCGAGTGAGTTCGGCCTCGGCGGGCTCGTGCTCGCGGCGCGCGTCGGCCGGATCGCCCCGGTGAGTCGTGAGATGATCCTGAACTTCGTGGCCCAGCACTCGCTGGGGTTGCCGAAGTCCTATTAGGAGTTCTTGACCGTGCGCCAACCGCAACAGGACAGAAGCCGTGCCACTCGGCAGCGGCTGCTGGAGTCCGCGATCGAGGCACTGGCCGAGCTGGGCTGGCAGGGCAGCACGGTCGCGGTCGTCGCGGAACGGGCCGGCGTGTCCAGAGGCGCGGCGCAGCACCACTTCCCGACCCGCGAGGACCTGTTCGCCGCGGCGGTGGAATACGTCGGCGAGGCCAGGCGAACCTGGACCCGCGAGCACAGCGCGGACCTGCCGACCGGCCCGGAGCGCACGCGGGCGGTGGTCGACATGATCGTCCGGATCTACACCGGCCCGCTTTTCCGTGCGGCACTGCACTTGTGGGTGGCCGCGACCTCGGATGAGCAGTTGCGCGAGTCGATCGTCGAACTGGAAGCACGAATCGGGCGCGAGCAGCACAAGCTCGCGCTCGAACTCCTCGGCGTGGACGAAAGCACCCCGGGTGTAAGGGAAACCGTGCAGGCCACGCTGGACATGGCCCGCGGTCTCGGCCTGGCCAACCTGCTGACCGACGACAGCAAGAGACGCGCGGGAATCATCGACCGCTGGGCGGAAATCCTGGACGCGACGCTGAGCGCCGGCGCGCGCACGTGATCGAGATCGTCGACTACGACCCGGCGTGGCCGGAGATGGCCGCGGCGGCGATAGCAGATCTTGACGGCATGTTCGTGGAGATCGAGCACATCGGCTCGACCTCGGTGCCAGGTCTGGCCGCCAAGCCGGTGATCGATTTGATGGCCGCGGTGGTGTCGCTGGCTACCGTGTCCGAGGATTCCCTTGCTCGCGTTGGATTTCACCGACACGACAACGGCATGACGGATCGACTCCTGTTCATCCGCACGCGCGATGGCGTGTTGACACACAACCTGCACGTCGTCACGTTGGCCAGCTGGCCCACACGCAACCAACGCATCCTGCGCGACTACCTCCGCGAGCACCCGGCGGACGCGGAGCGTTATGCCGCACTGAAAAGGGAGCTGGTCGCGTCCGGCATCCATCCCGGCGACTACGCCGCCGCGAAGACCGAGCTGATCCAAGAGCTGACCGACAAGGCGCGAACCCTGCTCGGACTGCCCCTTGTGGACGTATGGGAGAAGTGATCGAGGCAAGGCGCCTTGCCTCGAGCGCTCCCGATTACGCCTGTGCCAGGCTCATCCGCTGCCGCTCAGCGTCGACATCAAGGACCTTGACCCGGACCTCGGTGCCCTCAGTCAGCTTGGCGCCGACCAGAAGACCGTGGATGTCCGGTGCCATCTCGACGAAAACGCCGAACGGCACCTCAGTCACAACACGTCCAGTCAGGACAGTGCCGTCGCGCTGTGCCGCGATGAACGGTGCAAAGGGTTCTGTCATGCTCTCACCTCCTCTCCCAACACCAGTTCTGCCGACTGGGCGGGGGAGGGCGGGCCGCGGGCCCGCGGGGTGATCACGACAAGACCGGGGATCCCATCTGTGCGTGGCTCATGGCCGACCCGGTAGTCACGGCACGACGATAGCACGACATGAACGTGATTTCAGTCGAGTGCGGGCGGTAGTTCGTCGCGGCCGTGGATGCCGAGCTTGGTGTAGGCGCGGCTCAGGTGGTTGTCAACGGTGCGGACGGACAGGCCGAGTTGGGCGGCGATCTGCTTGCTCGACTGGCCCGCGGCAGCCAGCGTGACAACGTCTCGTTCTCGGCGGGTCAAGTCTGCGCTTGGTCGTGTCGTGTCCAGCAATGGCGTGCGAGCGTGTGGGCATCGACCGAGGAACTCGGCCGCTCGCCATTTGGTCAGGGCGGCGGATCGACTGGCCTTGTTGGCTGATCCGGCGACCTCGGCCGCGTGCAGGTGCAGACCTAGCCGACAGAACGACTCCGCGGCATGCCAAAGCCGTTCGCCGTCGCCGTCCGCGAGCGCCGCGGCCGCTTGCGCGAACACTGTCACGACAGTGCCCTGCAAGGTGCTGGCGAGTTCCGCCAGCCGCTTCTGTACGGCTCCCGCGTTGCCCAGCCGAGCCGCGTCGTACAGCGCCCACGCTTCAATCGTGGGTTGGCTGGCGTGACGTGCAAGGTCGGCGGCCTTTAGCGCGGTCGTGGCCGCGGCGCCCACGTCGCCGAGGGATGCCTGCGTCCACGCGCGGTCGAGTTCCATCCAGGGGAGGAAAAGCCGGCTCGGTCTGCGATGCGCGCTGTTCGCCCGTACCAGAAACCGGTCGGCTCGGTTGCCGTCGCCGCCCAGCGCCCACGCTCCGGCGACTTCCGCCAGGCACGGCGCTGCCATCCGGAAGGTGTCGTATCCGGCCAGCAATGTCAGCGATTCCCGCAGCGCTGCCCCAGCTGTCGCCAGATCACCTCGGGCTTTGGCCACAGCGCCACGGAAGCCCGCCCATACACCTGCCAGTTCCTTTGTCCCGCCAGCCATCGCGCCCTGGAATTCCCGCTCGGCGAGCGCCGACGCCTCGTTGACGAACCCCATGGCGAGCAGTGCGACGCAGTAGGCCGTACAGACGTGCATGCGCCAGGTGTGCTCATCGGGATGCTCGACGGCGACGGCGAATCCACGCCGGTAAAGCGCCTGCGCCCGGGCCTGCTGGCCCAGGATTCCAGCGGCCGCGATGGCGCCGCCCGCCGCCCACACCAGCGCCCGTGGTTCGGAGTCCGGGCAGCCCAGCACGGCTTCCCCGATCCGCAGCGCATCCGCGCATCGGCTGTCGAACAACAGCATGAAGCCACGGCTGGCCTCGGCCGACCAATGCCGGGGCGCAGTACCGACCTCGATGAGCGTCCGTTCGGCCTCGTCAGCCTTGCCGAGTCCCCAGAACAGGATGTCGGATCGGGCGATCGCCCACTGGGTACCGACCGAGATGTCGGTGGTGCCCGGCACGTCCGACAACACGCCGAGCGCTTCTTCGAACCGCCCCATGTGGCTGAGGATTTGCGCCAGTGCGTTGTCCGCGGACCAGCCACCACCGGAGTCCCTTGCCGCTTGGGCAAGCTTCCTGGCCAGCGTGTTGTCCAGTCTGCGGACCGCATGGGCGGCGGCCGTCAGCAGAATTTCCGGGTTGCCTTGCCGCCCCGCCCGCAACTGCCACGTGCCCGCCCGCAACGCGTCGTCGCTGCGACGCATCGGCTCCGACGTGAGCGCCGTCGCGAGTTCACCGGCGACAACCCGGCCCATGGCGTGCCCCATGGTCTCGTTGACCACCTCGCTGTACAGCGGATGGGACATGCGGACGAACATCCTGTTGCCGGAGCGATGAACGACGATCAGGCCACGTTGTTCGGCGTCCGCGATGGCATCCGGCTCGGCCAGCTTTTCCAGCAGGGCCAACGGCAGCGGCTCACCACAGGCGACCAGTTCCAGCACTTTGGCAGCCGGTTTCCCGACGCTGCCGAAACGGGACGCGACCAGGTCGACCAGACGCGCGGTCGGTCGCACCGGACCGTTCCAGTGCCATATCCCTTGACTGCGCCGCAGTGCACCTGTGTCCAGCCCGGCACGGAGTGTTTCGCTGAGCAGCAAGGGATTGCCCGCGCTGAGCCGAGCAAGGCGCTGCTTGCTCGCGCCGTCCAACCGCCCGCGGAATGTCTGGTCAAGCAGGCTGTCGACAGCGTCAGTCGGCAGCGGGGGCAGGTCGAGCCGGACCACCTTCTCGTCCTTCCACAAGGTGGTCACCGCGTCCGGACACGGTTCTCCGGCTCGCAGCGTCATCACCAGAAAGGCACGGGACCGCAAGGCAAGATGGTGGATGACCGCGGTTGACGCGTCATCGAGCAGATGGACGTCGTCCACGATGATGACCGGATCGGCATCTGCGAACCGGTCGGCCACACCGCGCAGCACCGACAGCTTGTCCTGACCCAGGCCGCCTTCGGCCGGCATCAGATGGGACACGGCGCCGAGCGGGATGGCGGCAGCGGCCCGGGTCGCCGCCACCCGTTCGATCGGCCGTCCCATGGCGCTGAATCGAGCCAGCACCTCGTCCGACAGCCGTGTCTTGCCGACCCCCGCCTGCCCGCACAACACGATTCCGGCGACCTGACCTGCCGCTTTCTCGATGGTCCGCAGCTGTCTTTCCCTGCCGACCAAAGCCCATTCGTTACCAAGAACTGGTTGCACCCCGGCCCCCTGCGCCGTCCCGTTCACCTCCATGCTAGAGATTTCCACTGGACGGGGACTGAACGCGCGCGGCGGGGGCCCACTCTGTCTACTCAGGACAGAGTGGGGTGTCCGGCACACCTTGTGTCCACAGTGGTCGGTCTGCGGGTCACCTGAACGTGCTCGGTGCACACGGCATTGGTCGGTGCCTGAATGTCATGGGAGTCCGGTAGCGGGATTACCAGACCCACCGGCGCCGCGGTCCGACGCCGGTGGTTGGTGCCCGCGCTCGTCGCTCAGTTCACCTGGAGATTGCCGAGGAACTGGGTGTCGGGGAGGCCGCATTCAGCGACGTAGGACGCGTCGACCTGCCAGTTGCCGACGTAGAGGAGCGTGCCGACCACGATCCGGTTGGTGTAGTCGCGATTGTCGTCGCGCATTACCCCGTTGTCGGACACACCAGGTTGGTAGGTCCGCACGTCACCGTTGGACGTGTTCAGGAACCGGAAGAACGGACGGGGCCCTCTGCTTGTCGGCAGCAGGTTGTCGCCGAAGAAGAACATGTTCTGCAGCCGGAAGATGGAGACTGTCGCACCTTTGTTGAAGTCGCTGCCCATGAAGTCACGGGTGGCGGCGTTGTACACCCGGACGTACTCGGTGCACACGGCCTGGGGCGACACTTCTGCCGCGGTGGCCGGCCGCGGCGCGGTCAACGAGATGAGGCCGACTGCTGTCATTGCCAGCAGCAGACCGAGAAAACGCGTGAACACGCGTCGTGAGATGGTGGTCGGCATTCCTTGATCCCCTATGTGCTGGTTCGGCTCAACCGCTGGATCGCGGTTGAGCCGAACGCTAGGGGAACGCTGTTGGTATGTCTTGAGCAGTGGAATTACTCAATTGTGGCCGGGTCAGTCAAGGAATACTCAATCACGACAACCGTTCGAGGCTGACCGGCAAGCCGTCCGAAGGCGCTGGAAGTGCCGTGGAATCCCAGCGCACCTTGTAGTCCTGCGGCACCGACCACTTGTACCTGGTGACCATCTGGTGCAGCAAGGTCTTCACTTCCAACATCCCGAAGTGCATGCCGATGCACTTGTGCGCCCCGCCACCGAAAGGCATCCACGCGTACCGGTGCGCCTTGTCCTCGCGGCGTTCCTCGCTGAACCGCTCGGGGTCGAAGTGCGCCGGATTCGACCAATACTCCGGCAGCATCTGGTTCACCCACGGCCCCAACGCGATCATCGTGTTGGCCGGGACGTAATGGCCCAGAATCTCCGTATCCCGCACGGTCTTGCGCGCGAGCGAAGGCACGGGCGCGACCAGCCGCAGCGACTCCTTGATGACCAACTCAAGGTCGCGCAACCCTTCCAGGGCATCGATGTCCAACGGTCCCGGCCCGGCCGCGGCGCACTCGGCACGCACGCGGTCCTGCCATTCCGGGTGCTTCCCAAGGTAGTAAGCAGCTGCGGTCGTCGTGATGGTCGACGTGTCGTGTGCGGCCATCATCAGGAAGATCATGTGGTTGACGACGTCGTCATCGCTGAATGCTTCGCCGTCCTCGTCTTGCGCGTGGCACAGGCCAGAGAACAGGTCGTTCGAGTCGCTCGCTCGCTTCGCCGGCACGTTGCGGCTGAAGAAGTCCTCAAGCAGCTTGCGCCCTTGCAGGCCGGCGTTCCAGCGGCCACCCGGCACCGGGAAGCGGATCATCGACGTGCCCGCGCGAACCGTGGCCACGAAGGCCTTGTTCAGCGCGTCCTTCTCGCCGCCCAGCGCCGAAGCCATGAACACCTTGCCCGCGATGTCCAAGGTCAGTTGCTTCATGTGCGGGTAGACGAGGAATTCCCCTGTCTCCCATGCCTTTACGCCCTCGGCCGCCACCGATGCCACGTGCTCCAGGTATCCGGTGATCCTTGGCCGGGTGAAGGCCTGCTGCATCAGCCTCCGGTGGAACATGTGCTCCTCGAAGTCCAGCAGCATCAGGCCTCGCCGGAAGAACGGCCCGATGAAGTACGTCCAGCCTTGCTGCGAGAACACCTTGTCCTTGTTCGTCAGCACGACCTGGGTCGCGTCGCCGCCCGCCGCCGCGACGATGTTCACGCCGAAGGCCTTCATCCACGAGACCGGGCCGTAGGTCTCGTAGCGCTTCAACCCGAAGTCCAGGCCCAGCCGCAGCGCTTCCAGCGAGTGCCCGATCAGCGGCAGGCCGCTGTCACCCGGAACCGGCTTGAGGTCCGACCCGGCCGGGACCGCGCCGAAGTCCTTTCTGCGCCACGTGTTCTCCAGCAGCCATTCGTCAAACTTTGTCGCGCCGGCCATGTGCGTGGTTGCCACTGCCTGCCTCCGCTGCGGTGTCCAATACGGCTACTGCGAGTCCGGTCAGCTCTGCCACCAGCCCAGGTCTGGTGGTCACCCGAGGTGTCCGGGTGAGGTCGTTGACGATGGTCAATGCCGCGTGCACGGCAATCCGAGCTTCCGGTTCCGGCAGGTCCGGCGCAACGGTTCTGAGCAACGTCACCCATTCGGCGACGTATGCGCGTTGCACTTTGACCAGTTCTTTCCGGTCCCGGTCGGGCACATTGCCCAGTTCGCTCGCGAACACCGACAGCAGGTCGTCCGATCGCCACACGATGTCCACATAGGACGAGACCAGGCCGGTCAGCGCCTCGTGCGGGGATGGTGCGTTCTCGATTACCCGGCGGGCGTCCATCTGCAGGCGGTCGGCCATCCGGTAGCCCGCCGCCATCAGCAGTTCCGCCTTGCCGTCGAAGTGCCGGTAGACGCTCGGCCCGGCGATTCCGGCCGCGGCGCCGATGTCCTCCATGCTCACGTCGCGGTAGCCGCGTTCACGGAACAGCCGCGTCGCCACCGTCAGCAGCTCCTCGCGGCGGGACAGCTGCACGGGCGGGCGCTGCCACTCATGCCGGGTGCTGACCGGCGAGTCGGGCAGTGAGCTGCGGAAAACCGCGCAGGCCATCGTGCCGAGCAGCTGCTCGAACCGGCGCTTCGGCAGTGACACGTGGTGGTCGGCGACGCTGCCGAACACGCTCAACGCCGCCCAGCTCAGCAGCTCGGCCTCGGATAACGGCAACTCCGGCCGGGCGTCGCGCAGCGCCGAGATCCAGTCGCCGATCAGCTCCGTGCCGCGCTTGACGATCTTGATCTGGTCGGCTTTGTCCAGGTGACGGCCCTGCCAGCGCCACAGCGCGGTGACCTCTCGGCGTTCCACCGCCAGCGCCGACACCGCCTCGACCAGGGCGTGCAGTGGTTCGGGCCGGGCCAGTGCCTGGTCGGTGACCAGGCCGAACTTGTCGAGCCCGGACAGCAGGACGTGCGCAAGGACGTCCTGCTTGCCGCGGAAATGGCGGTACACGGCGGGGCCGGTGACACCCGCCGCCGCGGCGATGTCGTTGACGCTCACACCGTGGTAGCCATGCCTGCGGAACAGCTCGGCAGCAGCGTCGGTCAGCTGCTCCTTGCGGTTTCGCGGTCGGCTGTTCACGGCGGGAGTGACCTCCGTCTCGTAATCGGTCCATAGCAAAGCTAGATCAGCTGGTTCTGCTTGACAAGCAGCGGATTCGTTCCATGATGTGAATGAGCATTAGCACCAGCGCGGGTGAGAGGAACTTCGGCGTGAGCACAGAAGCGTTCATCTACGAGGCGATCCGAACGCCTCGCGGCCGGGGAAAGAAGACCGGCTCGCTGCACGGCGTCAAGCCGATCTCGCTGGTGACCGGGCTCATCGACGAGATGCGCACCCGGCACCCCAATCTGGACACCGACCGGGTCAGCGACCTGATCCTCGGCGTCGTGTCGCCCGTCGGCGACCAGGGCTCGGTGATCTCCCGGTCCGCCGCGATCGCCGCCGGCCTGCCCGACACGGTGGCCGGTGTGCAGGTCAACCGGTTCTGTGCGTCCGGCCTTGAGGCCGTCAACCAGGCTGCGCAGAAGGTCCGCGCAGGCTGGGACGAGCTGGTCATCGCCGGTGGCGTCGAGTCGATGTCCCGCGTGCCGATGGGTTCCGACGGCGGCGCGTGGGCGATGGACCCGGAGACCAACTACGAGACCTACTTCGTGCCGCAGGGCATCGGCGCGGATCTGATCGCCACGATCGAGGGTTTCTCGCGTGACGACGTCGACGCGTACGCTCTGCGCTCGCAGGAGCGTGCCGCCAAGGCATGGGCGGGCGGTTACTTCGCCAAGTCCGTTGTCCCGGTCAAGGACCGCAACGGCGTCGTGATCCTGGATCACGACGAGCACATGCGCCCGGACACCACGCTTGAGGGCCTTGCCAAGCTCAGCCCGTCCTTCGCGGGCATCGGCGAGATGGGCGGCTTCGACGCGGTGGCGCTGCAGAAGTACCACTGGGTCGAGAAGATCAACCACGTGCACCACGCGGGCAACTCGTCCGGCATCGTGGACGGTGCCGCGCTGCTGCTGGTCGGCAACGAGCAGGTCGGCAAGGACTTCGGGCTGACCCCGCGGGCGCGGATCGTGGCCACCGCGGTCACCGGATCCGACCCGACGATCATGCTGACCGGCCCGACGCCCGCGACCCAGAAGCTGCTCAAGACCGCGGGCCTCGGCGTCGAGGACATCGACCTGTTCGAGCTGAACGAGGCCTTCGCCTCGGTCGTGTTGAAGTACCAGAAGGACCTTGGCATCCCGGACGAGAAGCTGAACGTCAACGGTGGCGCCATCGCGATGGGCCACCCGCTCGGCGCGACCGGCGCGATGATCACCGGAACCATGGTCGACGAGCTGGAACGCCGCGAAGCCCGCCGGGCCGTGGTCACTCTCTGCATCGGTGGCGGCATGGGCCTTGCCACCCTGATCGAGCGCGTCTGAGGAATCCATGACTGACAACATGATTCGCTGGGAGCAGGACGCGGACGGCATCGTCACGCTGACGATGGACGACCCGGACCAGTCGGCCAACACGATGAACGAGACGTACGCGCGCTCCATGCACGACACGGTCGAGCGCCTGTACGCCGAGCAGGACAGCATCACCGGTGTCGTGCTCACCTCGGCCAAGAAGACGTTCTTCGCCGGTGGCGACCTGAAGATCATGAGCAAGACCGGCAAGACCGACGCGGCCGCGATCACCGAGCGCGCCAACGGCATGAAGGCCGATCTGCGCAAGCTGGAACTGCTGCCCAAGCCGGTCGTGGCCGCGATCAACGGCGCCGCGCTCGGCGGTGGCCTGGAGATCGCGCTGGCGTGCAAGTACCGGATCGCGTTGGACGCCAACGGAAGCCAGATCGGCCTGCCCGAGGTCACGCTGGGTCTGCTGCCCGGCGGTGGCGGTGTCGTGCGAACCGTTCGCCTGCTTGGCATCCAGAGCGCGCTGCTGAACGTGCTGCTGCAGGGACAGCGGCACAAGCCGGCCAAGGCCAAGGAAATCGGCCTGGTGCACGAGGTCGTGGCCACGCCGGACGAGATGATCGCGAACGCCAAGGCATGGATCAAGGCCAACCCCGAGGCTGTGCAGCCTTGGGAGGTCAAGGGCTACAAGATTCCCGGTGGTACGCCTGCGAATCCGTCGTTCGCGGCGAACCTGCCCGCGTTCCCGGCGAACCTGCGCAAGCAGCTCAAGGGCGCCAACATGCCCGCACCGCGCAACATCATGGCGGCCGCGGTCGAGGGTTCCCAGGTGGACTTCGACACCGCGTCGCTGATCGAGACGCGGTACTTTGTGGACCTGCTGACCAGCCAGGTCGCCAAGAACATGATCAAGGCGTTCTTCTTCGACCTGCAGCACATCAACTCCGGCGGCTCGCGTCCTGTGCCGACTGCCGCCTCCGCGGGGGAGAGCACGTCGGCGGGCGGCTATGAGAAGTACACCGCCCGCAAGGCCTTGGTGCTTGGCGCGGGCATGATGGGCGCCGGTATCGCGTATTCCTGTGCCAGGGCAGGGATCGAGGTCGTGCTCAAGGACGTTTCCCTTGAGGCGGCGGAAAAGGGCAAGGGCTACTCGGTCAAGCTGCTCGACAAGGCCGTCTCCCGCGGCAAGATCACGCAGGAGAAGGCCGACGAGGTGCTGGCCAGGATCCACCCGACGGACAAGGCCGAGGACGCCGCGGGCTGCGACCTGGTGATCGAGGCCGTGTTCGAGGACCCGTCCTTGAAGCACAAGGTGTTCCAGGAGATCGAGGGCTTCGTCAACCCGGACGCCCTGCTCGGCTCGAACACCTCGACGCTGCCGATCACCGGTCTGGCCGAAGGCGTGCAGCGCCAAGAGGACTTCATCGGCCTGCACTTCTTCTCGCCGGTGGACAAGATGCCGCTGCTTGAGATCATCCGGGGCGCGCGGACCAGCGACGCGACGCTGGCCAAGGCGATCGACGTGGCCCAGCAGATCAAGAAGACCCCGATCGTGGTGAACGACAGCCGTGGCTTCTTCACCAGCCGCGTGATCGGCACGTTCCTGAACGAAGCGGTCGCCATGGTCGGCGAGGGCATCGCCCTGCCGTCGATCGAGCAGGCAGGAAGCCAGGCCGGTTACCCGGCCCCGCCGTTGCAGCTGATGGACGAGCTGACGCTCACCCTGCCCCGCAAGATCCGCGAGGAGACCAAGGCCGGCATCGAGGCAGCGGGCGGCACGTGGACGCCGCACGCGTCCGAGGCCGTCATCGACAAGATGGTCCTGGAGTACGACCGCAAGGGCCGCTCGTCCGGCGCGGGCTTCTACTCCTATGTCGACGGCAAGCGCACGGGCCTGTGGGAGGGGCTGACCGAGGCGTTCGGCTCCGGCTCGAAGGAGATCCCCTTCGAGGACATGAAGGAGCGGATGCTTTTCGCCGAGGCGCTGGAAACCGTGAAGTGCTTCGACGAAGGCGTGCTGACGTCGATTCCGGACGCCAACATCGGGTCCATCATGGGCATCGGCTTCCCGCCGTGGACCGGTGGCGTGATCCAGTACATCAACGGGTACCCCGGTGGCCTGGCCGGGTTCGTCGCCAGGGCCCGTGAGCTGGCCGAACGCTACGGCTCCCACTTCGAGCCGCCTGCCTCACTGGTGGCCAAGGCCGAAAAGGGCGAAATCTTCGAATAAGTCCTGGTTGTCACCGGCCGCCCCGGGTGCCACGCACTGTGGCCCCGGGGCGGCCGCGTGCTTCCCTGCTCCGAGCGGCATAAGTGCTGGTCACGAGGCGATCGGCGATCAACAACCAGGCGCACTAGCGTGGGTGGCATCACACCTGCCGGTTGATTTTTTCGGTGGTTAGGCCGCGCATGCCCTTGGGTACCCGGGCCACACGACGGAAATGACCGGGGTGGGGAGAGAACACACCATGACGTACACGAAGCGACTGCCCAAGCCAGTGGTCGAGCAGTGGGACTGGCAGCTGCAGGGCAACTGCCGTGGTCAGGAGTCTGCGGTCTTCTTTCATCCTGACAACGAGCGTGGGCCGGCCCGTCGCACCCGCCAGGCCAAGGCGAAGCAGGTCTGCCAGACGTGCCCGGTGATCGTCCAGTGCCGCCAGCACGCGTTGCGCACGCGTGAACCGTTCGGTGTCTGGGGTGGACTGGACGAGGACGAACGCCGCGCCATTTTCTCCAAGCGTACCCGCCAACAGCACCAACCCGCTGCCTGAGAAGTCGGATCCCCTCCTCCGATACGTTGTGGCACTGTGGACACGTTCATGGTTGAGCAGCTGAGGCTGCGCTGGCCTGCGGACTGGACGAAGCTGCACGTGTATTTCGTGCCCGACCCCGTCGAGATCAAGCCGATGGTCGATGCCTACCGGGGCGTCCTGGAGAGCCTGGATTGTGTGGCGCGGCAACCGGAAGAGTGGCTGCACGCGACGATGATGGTTCTCGATGGCGTGCCCGCCAGGGACGTCCCCGCCGAGCAGCGCGCGGAGTTGATCGAACGACTGGGGAAGGCCGTCGCCGAAGTGCCCTCGTTCACCGTGACGTGTGGGCCCGCGGTCGCGGGGCGCAGCACGGTGACGCTGGACATGGTGCCG
This sequence comes from Rhodococcus rhodnii, assembly GCA_000720375.1. Classification (GTDB taxonomy): domain Bacteria; phylum Actinomycetota; class Actinomycetes; order Mycobacteriales; family Pseudonocardiaceae; genus Kibdelosporangium. The sequence continues at coordinate 221,962 of JOAA01000014.1, forward strand.
GACAAGGACTTCGCCGTGTTGGCCGACCGGGTGAAGGCCGCCGCGGGCGAGATGTTCGGCCCGGAAGCCGTGAAATACACGAACAACCGGCCGCACATCACGCTCGCGTACGCGACCGGGGACGGCGACTCAGGAATCATCCAGGACAAGCTCCGGTACGCCACCGACCTGCGTATCCCGCTGACGGTCGACGCCGTGCGGCTGGTGGATGTGCTTGTGGACGCGGAGCTTTTCCAGTTCAGGTGGGAGGAACTGGCCGTACTGCGGCTGAAGAGCTGACTTCGTCGCGCACGCGGCCGCGGATCTCCTCGACAGTGGGATCGTTGGCGAAGGCATGGGAGACACGGATCAGCCAGTCACGTTCGGCGTTGATGTCTCCCGTGCCTGCGTTCGGGGTCTCGGCGGTGCGTGGGTCTGAGTGGTAACGGACGCCCGCCGCATGCGCTTCGAGCGCGCTCGCGGTTACCGCGGCCTCCACCAGGACTTCCACTTGGTCACCCGTGATGCCGCGCTTCTCGGCCGCTTCGGTCGCCCACGCACGCACCTCAGGATGGCTGTACGCGCGTAGCGCCAGGTTCGCGTCGCGGATCTCGATCACCCGCCGGTAGACGCTGAAGTCGTCGTCATCGACTGCCAGCTTGATCTCGGGCAGCACATCGTGCACCTTGCTCCACAACGGTTCGAGCGCACGGAGATGACGGGCCGTGCGGGCGCGACGCAGCGGATCCCTGACATAGCGGACAACCAGAGGCACCACACCACCGATGGCGATCAGCGCCGCGGCCGTTGACGACAACAGCGCCGTCACTTCAGCCTCTGCCGCGACCGGCGCCGAGCTCAACCGGTTGATCACGAGAACAACGGTCTTCCATGCCGCCCACAGCAATCCAGCGAAGGCGCCGAGCATCATGATGTTCAGGCCGACGCGAAGCGCACGTTCCGGCGCCGCGGCCGAGTAACGGCGAATAAGTGCCACGAACGCGCCCAGACCCGCCGCGCAGTAAGCACTGAACAATGTGAGGTACGCGGCGATCGGTGGCCGGTTGCCGTACACGGTGACGAACTCGATCTCGAACTGGGTGTCAGCGGCGAACAGCAGAACACCCATGGCGAGCACGACCAAACCGGCGATCACGCCGTGCAGCACGACCAGGCGACGGGCCCGTTCCCCGTCCCGCACTGTGTACGCCAGGATCGCGATCACGCACCACCCGGCCACGATCACCAGGCTGTTGCCCACCCAGCGGCCGAAGTTCGGCAGCGGCTCGAAGGTGTGGATGAACCGCAACGCGCTGGGAGCGATCGCGAAGGCGGCCAGACCGAGTAACGCGAAGCACGCGATGGCGAAGCGCGCCGCGTTGTTCGCGGCTCCTTGCTTGGCCTTGAACACGGCGATGGTCAGGCAGAGCACGCCGACGACGAGCTTCACGTAATCGACCAAGAGAAGCCACCTATCCGAAGATCGATCCCAGCCGGTCGATACCGCCGGCGAGCTCGGGGTTGACCGGTTGCGCGGGGCGGGCGAAACCACCGCGGATGAGAATGACGGACGCGAGCATCTCCGCCTCGGCCTCCTCCGCCTCGGAGTACACCGTGCGCCCGAGCACCCGGCTGATCAGCTTGGCCGAGAGGTTCTTCATCAGCAGCGCGGCCACGGACTCGTGCAACGCGCTCGTTCCTTTGTGGCCGCACAGCAGGTGCCCGATCTCGTGGGCGATGATGTGTTCCTGGTGCAGCCGGGTGGTGTTGGACGCGTAGAAGATGTAGTCGGCGTCCGTGGTTTCGACGAACATGCCGCATGGTGTGTCCCGTTTGGCCGCCATCCCGACCAGCTCGATCCGTCTGCCCCGGTGCTCGACGAGCGCGGCGACGAACGCCTCGGCGCTGAACGGTTGCGGGATGGGCAGTGCGTTGGCGAGCTCCTCACAGCGTTGACGAAGGCGTGATGGATCCTCCAGCGACACGCTCACCCCCGTGATCGACCACCAGCCGACGGCGAGCCGCCGGCACTTGGAGCAGCCTAGCGGGGGCTGATCACGCATCCGTGGGGCCGGTCCGCCGTTCGGCCTCGCGCTTGGCGATCACGTCGATCATGTCGTTGATCGTCCCCAGCCCGTCCTGGGACAGGTTCACCGCGCGCAGTGCGACGTTGCGGACCTCGGCATTGCGCAGCGCGCCAAGCAGCTCAAGCTCGGCATGGATCTGTTTGCCCTGGTCGTCGTCGAAGAAGTACGCGACAGGCACGTCGAAGAACTCGGCGAGCGCCTCCAGGTGCCGTTTGGTCGGGTTGTCCCGGCGACCGGTACGCAACTGCCAGAGGTACGTCGCGGAAAAGCTCTCGCCGGTGGCCTCCCGGCACGCGGTGGCGACCTCCTCGTTGGTGTATTGCTCGCCGTCGGGCCTGCGGACGATCTGGAACAACTTGTCGATCTTGGCGGCAAGCGTCGGCGCGTCGCTCTCACTCATCTCGAACCTCACCCACAGCTCATGTAAATCCCAGTCCCGCAAGATTCATCCTAGTTGACAGAGCGCCCGTTGCCACTAGACTCGCCCATGAGCTGAGATGAATTAGGGGGGATTCTGATTCACCGCAGCTAGTCGTGGCGGTGTTCCGGGAGGTGGGGGTCTCCCGGAGCACTGTTGCAGTGTGGTGGACGCGGGGGTGGAGTGGCTTCGCGGCGCTGTGCCTACTTCGGCGCGCGCTGTGGTTGCCTTCGGCGCGCTTCTGGGTCACCGCGGCGCGCTCTGTGGCTGGGTCGGCGCGCTGCTACCCGGGGTCGGCGCGATTTGGTGTGGAGCACCCAGCCTGGCTCCTGCCGCTGTGGT
>JOAA01000015.1 GCA_000720375.1 Rhodococcus rhodnii
CGCCGACCCCAAGCCGTTCGTGTGGACCAAGACCGCCGATCAGATCCTCGACACCCTCGCCGCATACTGCACGCGAATTAACGACTCAGGACACTAGCAACGCACGGCCTCGGCTTCCGGCGGCCTCCCACGCCCCGGAAGTCGGACGCCGGACTTGACGCAGCCAACGGCGGCACCAGACCTACTTGCGAACGACCCGCTCAGGCTCCCCGGGCTTCCAGATGGTGATCTCCAGTCGGCCGTCGGTGAACTCCACCGCCGACGCGCTGGTCAGGTCGGCCGCATAGAAGTGGCCGAACTCCCGCCCGCGAAGGTCGAAACCAGTCGCCTCGAACAGCGCTTCGGCGAACCGCTGGTGCAGAACCTTGTCCTGAACGTCCTGGACCACACCGAAGAGCTTCGCGTCGCCGTCGCTGACGTGTGTGTCCACGGTTGCGGTGTGCAGACAGAACCGCGGGTCACGCGCGAGGTCGTGGAACTTCGTCGTGTTCGGCATCCCGATGAGCCAGAGCTGGTCCTCGAAGAACCTCGGCTCCATCGGGCTGATTCTGGGAAACCCGTCGGAGCGGAGAGTGCCCAGCATGCACAGGTTGCCGGTAGCCGTGTGCCGGCGAACGAAGACCGAGGCGATCCGCGGTGCCGCTTCGCTGAACTCTTTCCAAGTCGCCATAGCGCGTGACCGTAACGCACGCCAAGAACCAAGCGCCCACTTTGCTGTGCGCTGCAGCCGCAGTCGAAACGCGCCACAGCACAGAACGCCGAGCCGGCAACACAGCCGCCGTCTGGTTCTCCGCGGGCTTATGAATCCAAATCGGTGCCGATCAACTCCGCCAGCTTGTCCAGGCTCGACTGCGCGCCATCACCCTCGGCGGCAAGGACAACCTCATCGCCATGCATCGCCCCGAGCGTCATCAGGTTGAGCAGGCTAGCCGCAAGCACCGGCTCGCCGCCGTCCTTGCGGATGGTCACGGTAACCGGCTGTTCGGCCGCCAACCGGGCGACCAGCGCGGCGGGCCTTGCATGCAACCCCACCTTGCTGGCCACCCGGACCCGCACCTCAGCCACGTCGACCCGGCGACGGCGGCGGGTTCTGCGGTGGCCGGACCCGCTCCGTTGGCGTGTCCATCGTCGTTTCGGTGTCGAGCGGCTCAGCTTCCCGACCTGGCGTACGCAGGTTCCACTTCGTGATGACGAACCGGAACACCACGTAGTAGATCAGCGCGAACACCAGACCGATCGGGATGATCAACCACGGTTTGGTCGCGAGGTTCCAGTTCAACACATAGTCGATGGCGCCTGCCGAGAACCCGAACCCGTCATGCACACCCAGAGCGTTGGTGACCGCGAGTGATACGCCTGTAAGCACGGCGTGCACGATCAGCAGTGGCCAAGCAACGAAGATGAACGCGAACTCCAGCGGCTCGGTCACGCCGGTCAGGAACGACGCGAGCGCCGCGGCCAGCATCAGGCCACCGACGAGCCTGCGGTTCTCCGGACGCGCTGTGTGGTAAATCGCCAGCGCCGCTGCGGGCAGCGCGAACATGAAGATCGGGAAGAACCCGGACATGAACGTGCCGGCATTGGGATCACCGGCGAAGAACCGGTTGAGGTCGCCCGTGACGCCGTTGGCCTCGCCGAATACGAACCACACGAACGAGTTGATGATGTGGTGCAGTCCGAAGGGGATCAGGAAGCGGTTGAGCGCACCGTAAATGCCTGCCCCGACAACGGTGGAACCCGAAACGGCCTCACCGACGGCAGTCAACCCGCTGTTGAACCAGCTGTAGACCAAGCCAAGAAGCACACCGACGACCAACATGACCACTGCGGCGATGATCGGCACGAACCTTCTGCCGCCGAAAAAGGCCAGGTACGGCGGCAGTTTGATGCGGTGATACCGCGTCCACAGGACTGCGGTGATCAGACCGCTGATGATGCCGCCCAGGACACCGTACGGGCCGCCCATGAACGACTTGCCCTCGGTGAGACTCGTGTCCTGGATGGTGGCCACGAGCACTTGGTGAAATACCAGGTAGCCGACAGCCGCAGCGAGTGCGGCGGAACCGTCCGCCTTTCGCGCGAATCCGATGGCGATACCGATCGCGAACAGCAAAGGCAGGAAGTCGAACAGAGCGTTGCCGCCGGCGCCAATCACCCTCGCGGCGTCGTCGAAGAACGCTCCGGGGATGGCCGCGATCAGCTCACCTTGCCCTTTGCCGTTGCTGTCGATGTAACCGAGGCGGGACAACAGAGCCGCGGCTGGAAGAGCCGCGATGGGCAGCATGAGGCTTCGCGCGAAGCGTTGTAAACCGGCCAAGCCACGGCCGGACTGCTGGATCTGTGGTGCGCTCACTGGAAATCTCCCGTGTCGGGGCCGGGTGTCCTGACGCGTTCAACCGCCTGGTCTAGACCAGGTAGGTGCGGGACTATGCGCCTGACAGGTGTTAAGTGTCAACGACCGTTACAGCTTTGTGTCGATGCGTGACGCGGTCGGTATGTGGCGCGTACAAATTGCGCAGGTTGCGCAACAGAGAGGGACAAGCAGATGGCAGACGATCGAGCGGCGAAGATCCTTGCCGCCATCGGTGGCGCGGAAAACGTGATCGAACTCGAGCCGTGTATCACCCGGCTCAGGTGCGAACTGGAGGACGATTCCCTGGTGGACGAACCAGCGTTGCGTTCTCTCGGTGTGCATGGCGTCGTCCGAATGGGCGGAGCCGTACAGATCGTAGTCGGCCCTGAAGCCGACACCATCGCCAGCGACATCGAGGATCTTCTGTGACATTGCGTGTTTCCAGCCCGGTCTCCGGTTCGGTTGTGGCCCTTTCCGCCGTGCCAGACCCAGTATTCGCCCAAACCATGGTCGGGCCAGGCGTCGCCGTACTGCCCTCCACCGAGGCCGCCGACGTCCTGTCGCCGATTGGTGGGGTCGTGGTGACTCTGCACCCGCACGCATTCGTTGTCGCGGGCGCCAGTGGCCAGGCCGTGCTGGTCCATTTGGGAATCGACACCGTCAAGATGAAGGGTGACGGTTTCACCTTGCACGTGGTGAAAGGCGAAACTGTACGCGCGGGGCAGCCGATCATCGGATGGAATCCAGCCGCTGTCGAAGCCGTTGGCTACTCATCGATCTGCCCGGTTGTAGCGCTGGACGCACAGAACAGCGCGCTGACGGACGTTGCGCCTGATGGTCCGGTGAATGCGGGGGACACGTTGTTCCTGTGGCACCCTTGATCATGCCGAACCGCTGGAACCACAACATCCACTACCACCCGATGATCTTGTCCGCTGTGCCGTCAAGTGCCCGCAGCGCGTTGGACGTCGGGTGCGGCGAAGGCATGCTGGCCCGTCGGCTGCGGGAGAAGATTCCGGACGTCGTAGGGGTGGACCTCGACCAGTCGAGCATCGATTTGGCGATGTCGTTCGACGATGACATTTCATACGTTGTAGCCGATGTCCTGACGCACGACTTTGGCTCGTCGTTTGACTTCATAGCGTCAGTCGCCACACTGCACCACATGGACGCCAGTGCGGCGCTCACCCGCTTCAAATCCCTGCTGAGGCCAGGCGGAACGATGGTGATCGTCGGCCTGGCCAAGTTCCAAGCGCGCGACTTACCGTACGAGGTGGCCGGGGCTGTGGCTACGCGGGTGCATAAGCGCGCGAAGGGCTACTGGGAGCACCCATCGCCCGTGTGCTGGCCGCCGCCCGAGACCTACTCCGGTATGCGTCGGCTGGCGTCGACGTTGCTCCCAGGGGTCCGATACCGCCGCCATATTTTCTGGCGCTACTCGCTGACCTGGGTAAAGCCCAACTGACATCGTACGAACGGACCGTTCGTACGATCTCGATCCGCCAATCTCTGGCCTTCGGCGGTCACTTGTGGGCAGGGTGGACGCGTGGTCCTCACCGTGTGCCTTCTCGCGGGCGGTCTCCTTGCTGGAGCGCTCGGTCGCTGCCTGCTGCGCAGGCTGCGGCGTGGTGCACAGTTGAGGCCCGGGTGGTGTGAAGCCGCCTGCGCGATCCTTTGGGGACTAACAGGTTTGGCGGGCATGCCCACCCTTTGGCTGCCGGTGATGATGGCCTTGTCTTGGTTCGCCGTCCTGCTCACCGCGACAGATCTGAAGCATGGCCGGCTTCCCGACGCGCTGACGCTTCCGGCTTATCCTGTTTTCGGGCTGCTGCTTGCGTTGGCTGGCAGTCTGGAACGGGCACTCGTGGGCGCCGCGTTGTTCTTCTGTCTGCACGCGACTGTCCACTTCTTGGTCCCTGAATCGCTGGGACGGGGTGACGTCAAGCTCTCCGGCAGCCTGGGAGCAATCCTCGGCGCGGTGAGCTGGCTTGCGCTCTCCATCGGCTTGGCGCTTGCGGCCTTGATCACGTTGACGCTTCGAGCGGTTTCTCCCGGCCGTCACTCCGACCGTGTTCCGCACGGTCCAGGTTTGCTTGCTGCCACATGGCTTCTCGCGTTCCTGCCTGCGACGCCTGGCTTACCTGCTGACGTCGCGCCTCTGGCGCTCTGAGCGTCAGACATTCCGTATCTCCCTATTTGTGATCTTCGATTGGATGAACAATGACTGCTGACAAGCTGATGGACCACGGCTGCGTTGAGTCGCCGGTGACCGGTTCCATCACGAAGATGGCCGCGTCGCAATGCCTGAACGTGATCATCCATGCCGCTCGGATGAAAGCCTTCTACGAAGCGCAGATCATCGAGGCGCTAGCCAGGTTTGCGGACCTAAGGCCACCAGGGAAGGACGGGAAGGCACTCGACAACGATGCCCGCAAACTGCTGTCCGCGGAGCTTGCCGTGTCACCTCGGGTCGTCGATACCCAGGTCAGGCAGTCTCGGAAGCTGGTCGAATGGCTGCCTGCGACGCTGTCTGCGCTAGCCAAAGGCGAGATCGACCAGCGTCGGGCACTGGCGATGGTCGACCTCGTCGGTCGCATGTCCAAAGAGGATGCAAGCAGGATCGAGCTCACCGTCCTCGAAGGTGGTGCGCGCGCCAACTATCGCAGGTTCAGGGAGTCCGTCCGGCAAGAACTGACCAAGGTGGACGCCGACGCGGTCGCGCGTCGTAAAGCATGTAGGCAGAACCCCGACGTGTCAGTCGAACCCTGTGTTGACGGAATGAGCAAGCTCACTGTCGATCTCACCACGCAGGAGGCGGTCGCTGCTCGCGCACGGATCGACACTCTCGCCAAGGAAGCCAAAGTCCCCGGCGACACTCGCACTGATGGACAGCGCCGGGTGGCGGTCCTAGTCGACCTAGTCGTGGGCGACAACGGTGGCGAACACCTACCCGACAAAGGCGCGATCTCGTCAGCGGCCCAAACGGGTCAAAGCGAACGACGCAGTGAGCCTGCTGCGCATGGGTCTGTTTGCGCGGTCGAGCACATGGTCGACGCGGCGCACGGTTCAGAATCGACGAACCCAACGGTGCATGTCCTCGACGTCAGTCACCATCGGTATGCCTTGCCAACGCAGTTCGAGCGTGGAGACAAATGCCAGATCGTTGGTTGTAGGGCAGCCGCGGAGGCGATTCCTATCGCCGACGATGACGACCCTAACGTCGCCACTGTTGGCACACGATGTGCCCATCACAAGGTCAAGAAGCAGCACGTCGGATGGACGTTCAACTATCCGGCACCAGGCGTGCTAGCCCTCACCAGCCCAGACGGACGCACGACTCACGCGTATGCGATCGCAGCTGACCAGTACCTCGACCCGCCAGCCTGATCAACCCCCTCACGTCAGATCGGAAGCACGCACCCACGGCTCCACCTCGCATTCACCCATGGCAAGGCTGGCATCGGCACGTCTGCCTGATGGGAAATTGCGTATGGGTCGATCACGGCCCCGTGGTGGACTGTCGAAGTGGAGTCGAAGCTGGCGCGGCGCCAGGCGGAACTACAGGCCGAGGGCGTGGAGCTGCTACGCGAGCTGAAGCTTGTCGAGCTACTGACTGAGTCAGGACCCGTGCTGTTGGCGGGGAGCTTTGTGTCCGGGCTGATGACCTGGCGTGAACTGGACGTGATGGTTCTTGTCGGCCCGCAATTCACGCCGGCCGATGTGCTGACGCTGTTGCGACGTCTGATCGATCTTCCGGGAGTGGTCGGTTTCGAATTCCAGGATGAGAGGGGCACGCGGTGTCCCACTGAACACGCCCGCGATGAGCGGTACCACGTCGAGATCGGCATTGAACGCCCCGAAGGGGAGTGGTGTGTCGACCTCTCGCTGTGGTTGCACGACGTGCACGCGAACGTTGCTTCATGGCATGAGGAGCTGCGTCACTCGGTCACGCCTGACCAGCGGGATGCCATCTTGGTGATCAAGGACGCCCAGCGTCGTTTACCGGCATATCCGGGCGGGCTGCCCATTTACACCGCTGTGCTCGAGCACGGCGTGCGCAATCCCGAGCAATTCCGGCAGTGGCTCGCATCTGGACAACGGCCCCCAGGGGAGGGCTGAGCTCCTACGACGTGAAAGGATCCATCTGTGCTGCGCTGGATAACCGCTGGGGAATCGCACGGTCCGGCCCTTGTTGCCGTGCTCGAAGGAATGGTGGCTGGGGTCGAGGTCACCTCGGAGGACCTGACCGGCCAACTGGCCAGGCGACGACTCGGCTTTGGGCGCAGCCCGCGCATGGGGTTCGAGACCGACGATGTCGAGTTCCTCGGTGGCGTGCGACACGGCCGTACCCAGGGCGGTCCCATCGCGGTCAAGATCGAGAACTCCGAATGGCCCAAGTGGGAGAAGGTCATGGCGGCCGATCCGGTTGACCCGGACGAGCTGGCCGGACTCGCCCGCAACGAGCCACTGACCCGGCCTCGGCCTGGCCATGCTGACTTGCCAGGCATGCAGAAGTACGGCTTCGAGGAGGCTCGGCCTGTTCTCGAACGAGCCAGCGCGCGAGAGACTGCGGCCCGGACGGCGTTAGGCACCGTGGCCAAGGCTTTCCTTCGGCAACTGCTCGGCGTCGAGATCATCAGCCACGTCGTGTCGATCGGTGCGGCAGAAGCACCTGAGGGGCCCGAGCCGATGCCAGGAGATCTCGCGGCGATCGACGAGAGTCCGGTCCGGGCGTTCGGCCAGGCGGCGACCGACGCGATGGTCGCAGAGGTAGACGCGGTGAAGCAGGCAGGCGACACCGTCGGAGGCGTGATCGAAGTGATCGCGTACGGCCTGCCACCCGGCTTGGGGAGCTACGTTCACTGGGACCGACGGCTTGACGCTCGGCTGGCCGGCGCGCTGATGGGTGTCCAGGCCATGAAGGGCGTGGAGATCGGTGACGGTTTCACCACGGCACGGCGTTGGGGGAGCAAGGCGCACGACGAGATCGACAAGGGCGATGGGCCGAAGGGGGTGACTCGCCGATCCAACCGCGCTGGTGGTTTGGAAGGTGGTGTCACCAACGGCGAGCCATTGCGCGCGCGAGTCGCCATGAAGCCCATCTCGACCGTCCCGAAAGCACTGTCCACTGTGGATGTCATCACCGGTGAGCCCGCGGTGGCCATCCACCAGCGGTCGGATGTGTGCGCGGTCCCGCGTGCCGGCGTCGTCCTTGAGTCCGTTGTCGCACTGATCCTGGCTGACGCGGCGTTGGAGAAGTTTGGCGGCGACTCGATCCGCGAGACGCGGGCGAACGCTGCGGCGTACCTGAAGGCACTGGAGGAGCGCTGGTGAGCACCAACGGTCCGGTGCTGGTCCTGGTAGGGCCGCCCGGTTCAGGCAAGAGCACGATCGGCCGGATGGCGGCCGAACGGCTCGGCGTCGGCTTTCGAGACTTCGACGATGACATGGCAGCTGAGCACGGCAAGGAAGCTGGCGACTTGGTTGTCGACTTCGGTCGGGAGCGGTTCCAGGAGTTGGAGCACGAACTGCTGGTCCGTGTTCTGCCCCAGCACGACGGGGTGCTCGCCCTGGGTGGCGGCACACCTACCGCACCTGGTGTCCCGGAGCTGCTGAAGCCCTACCACGTCGTGTTCCTGGACGTAGACCTCGATCACTTGCTTAAGCGGGAAGGCCTTGTTGCGCTGCACCCGTGGTTGTTGCCGAACCCGCGGGCACACCTGCGGCAGATGCTGACCGACAGGCGTCCGGTCTACACCCAGGTCGCGGACGCCACCGTGCAGACGAATGGCCGTGACCCGCAGGACATCCTCGAGGATGTTCTCGCGGCAATGCCGGTGAGGTGACAGCGATGGAGCCAGTCAGGATCGCAGTAACCGCCGAGCAGCCGTATGAGGTCGTCATCGGCCGCGGTCTCCTTGGTGATCTGGTCGAGAAGGTCCAAGGCGCTTCCAAGGTCGCGATCGTGCACCCGCCGACGTTGACCGCGACAGCCGAGGCAGCTCGTGAGGAAATCGCGAGCGCTGGCGTCGATGCTCACCGGATTGAGATTCCGGACGCTGAGGACGGCAAGGCTCTGCCCGTCGCCGGGTATTGCTGGGAAGTGCTCGGTCGTATCGGCCTCGACCGGCAGGGAATCGTCGTGGGTCTTGGCGGTGGGGCGGTCACTGATCTTGCCGGGTTTGTCGCGGCGACCTGGCTGCGTGGCGTGCGCCTGATCAACGTCCCGACAACCCTGCTCGGGATGGTCGACGCGTCGATTGGTGGCAAGACCGGCATCAACACCGAGGCGGGCAAGAACCTCGTTGGAGCCTTCCATGAGCCCAGCGCCGTACTTGTTGATCTTTCCACGCTCACCACGTTGCCGACCAACGAGCTCATCGCAGGCATGGCAGAGGTGATCAAGGGCGGGTTCATCGCGGATCCACGCATCCTCGAGCTCATCGAAGCCGATCCGAAAACCGCGGTCGACCCGGATGGCGACGTCATCGCCGAGTTGGTCGCTCGCAAGATCCAGATCAAAGCTGACGTTGTCGGACAGGACCTGCGTGAGTCGGGACTGCGCGAGATTCTCAACTACGGCCACACTCTCGGCCATGCGATCGAGCGACGCGAGCGTTATCGCTGGCGCCACGGTGCGGCCATCAGCGTGGGCATGGTGTTCGCCGCCGAGTTGGCTCGCCTCGCTGGGCGGCTCGACGATGCCACCGCAGATCGGCACCGCGAGGTGCTCGAATCGATCGGCCTGCCGACCAATTACGACGCCGATGCTTTGCCTCAGTTGATCGATGGGATGCGCAACGACAAGAAGACGCGCTCAGGAGTGCTTCGCTTCGTTGTGCTCGATGGACTGGCCAAGCCTGGCAGGTTGGAAGGGCCCGACCCGGCGTTGCTCGCCGGTGCGTACTCGGCGGTGGCGGCCAAATCGGCGAACGGAGGGATGCTGCTGTGAAGATCCTGGTGCTCAACGGCCCGAACCTGGGCAGGCTCGGCACAAGAGAACCAGAGGTCTACGGCCGCACCACGCATGCCGACTTGGTCGCCCTTTGCGAGCAGACCGGCAAGGAACTCGGGGTCGACGTTGAGGTCAGACAGACCAACCACGAGGGCGAGATGATCGGCTGGCTGCATGAGGCTGCCGACCAGAAGACCGCCGTTGTCCTGAACGCGGGAGCATGGACGCATTACTCCATCGCGATCGCGGACGCCTGTGCCATGTTGACCGCCCCACTGGTCGAGGTCCACATCTCGAACGTCCACAAACGTGAGGAATTCCGCCATCACAGCTACATCTCCGCTGTCGCCAGCGGAGTGATCGTTGGCCTTGGCGTTCAGGGCTACCCGCTGGCGATCAGGTGGTTGGCTGAGCGATGAGCCAGCCGACGTTCGAGACGAACCGGTTGACGTTGCGGCCGATGCGGGCCGACGATCGGGACGCGGTGATCAAGATCTTCGCTGATCCCGCTAGTAGCAAGTACCTGACGCGGGACATGTCGGATCCGGTCAACGCGGCGACCAGTTTCGAGAGGTGGCTCGGCTGGGGTTCGCCGAACGGGATGGGCACGTGGCTGCTGGACCTCAACGGACTGGTGATCGGTGTTGGCCGGTTCACACCATCGGACCGGCTGCCCGGCAAAGTGATTGAAGTTGGTTGGTTCATTGCTCGCACGCACGCGGGGCAGGGGTACGCGACCGAGGCCCTTCGTACGTTGCTCGACTACGGCATCCGCACCCTGGGGCTGCCTGCGATTTGGGCTCTGATTCACAAGCACAACGACCCGAGCATTCGGCTCGCGAAGTCACTCGGGTTCCTCGACATCGCCGACCACTACCAGCTGGCTGGACCTGCCAGGATCCATGTTCTGCTGCCACCGGCCGAGAACAACGGCCTGGATGCGCAGCCCACGCTGCGCACCGAGCGCCTGGTGATCCGGCCGTTGCGCGAGGAGGATCGGCGTGACGTGCGAGACATCTTCAGTGACCCGGTGCAGACGCGCTACCTAAGCAAGGACGCTCAGGAGCCTGGGTGGGCCGACAAGATGTTCGACCACAGGCTGGCCTATGACGGGCCAACTGGCACGGGGCATTGGGCGTTTATCGAGGACGACATCCTGGTGGGTATCGGTCACTTGCGTCCGTCATCCGAGCTTCCTGGCGATGTGGCAGAGATCGGTTGGTATCTCGGCGCAGCCCACCAAGGACGCGGTTTGGCGACCGAAGCCGCTATCGCGATCAGGGACTACGGGTTGCACACGCTCCGCCTCGCGGCTGTGTGGGCGCTTGTCCATCGGGACAACGACGCCAGCCAGCGCCTCGCCAACCGGCTCGGTTTCCTCGACGTTGGTACCGGCGTGCATTACGACGATCTCCACCGGGTCTACGCCGTGCTGCCGCGGACAACGGTTCGCTGATTCTGTGCATGGCTATGGCGTCGGACCGGCCCGAATGTCGTTATCGGGGCCGGCGACGTTGGGATGTGGATGACGCCGCGTTGACTCCTAGCTCGACGGGAGGACCGTAGACTGTCGCCCGACTGGGTGACGGAAGGTTTGTGTGTGCGTCGTTTGGTGTTGGTGTTGCTAGGTGCAGCGGCGTTGGCGTCGTGTTCGGAGGTTCCGCCACAGGCTGATGGCGTTGGGGCCGCAGTCATTGGTGGTGCTTCTGAACCCGCCCGATCTGCACCTGGGGCCGCGCCCGCGCCTGCTGCGGCGCCTCCGCCGCAACCGAGGGCGTTATCCCAGGACAACGTGCGGCCGGATGCTGGGGTCGTCGCTGCTGCGGGAGAGAACGCTCAGTACAACTACGCGCCGTCGGTGATGGTCGACAGCGGCCGCGTGCGTATGTGGTGGTGCAGCCAGTTGGTCAGCAATCCGCCACCAGGCGACGATGTGCTCTACGCCGAGGCAGCCACACCAGCGGGTCCTTTCTCCACCGCCCGGGCGGTCTTCGGTGGTGCTGGGCAAGGCTTTGACGGTCGACATACATGCGACCCGTCGGTGATCAGGGTCAATGGGACCTATTACCTGTACTACACAGGCGCGCCGAACGATCACAGTTCCGGCAACGCGATCGGGCTTGCCACGAGCGCCGACGGTGTTACGTGGGCGCGGGCGAAGGGCGGCGAGCCGATCGTCGGCTCGTCGTATGAAGTCGCTCGCAGCAACACTTACGGCGCGGGTCAACCGTCGGCGCTGTATCTCGACGGCTGGTTCTATCTGATGTTCACGGACACAAACGGGGCCGGTGCTTACGACAACGGAGCCGGTCAGTTTGTGCTGCGGTCCAAGGATCCGGTCTTCGCCAGTGGCGTCGAGATGTTGGGCCACGGCGGCTTCAAACCGGGCACCGGTCGCGAACGGTCCGTTGTGGACGCTTTCAGCGCCGACTGGATGTGGATCGACGCGCTGGACGCGTTCGCGATCGGTCACGAAACGGCTGGCGGTACCACCATCACTTTCTGGAACAGGGATTTCACCGCGCACCCGTACGAACCGGTATTAGTTCCGGGGCCCTGGGAAGAGGGGCCGGGACTAGCCCGTCGGGCGGACGGACACGCGCCGCTGTCCCTGACCGACCCGTGCGGCCGCATTCCGATCGACGTCATCCGCGCGACGCGAGACAAGGCCGAGCCGACGGACCTCAAGCTGTTCGGACTCGATCTGCACACCGTCAACGGCTGCGCGACCAGGCATTCAGCGTTCGCCACGTTGCAAGGCTTCGCGATGCCGTCTCCGCAAAGGACACTCGACATGGTGTTGGGCAACGAGTTCGTGCGCGTGGACCGCCGGTCGGTGGCCGAAGCGATGGGCGCAGTCGTCATCAGTCAACGAGCTGAGGCGTTGAACGGCGTGCCGATCACTGCGCACATCACTGCGGGCGCTGCGGCCTTGCAAGCAGAAGGCCGCGGAGTCGGCTTCCTTCTCAGCGGAAGTCGCCTTTATCCAGTGACCCCGGCGGTCGTCGCCGCGAACTCCTCAACCGTCGCGGACATCCCTGCGACGAAATGGGACGCCTACTCGGTCGGTCCCGCCTTGGCTGTCCCACGCTGAGCGAGCCGACCACCGACAAGCAGACCGAGCCCCGCGGGCACGAGGATCACCAGAGCACCGAACGCCGCGTCGCCGGTCAACGCACTGCCCAGTGAACTCAGCCCCGTCTCGTCCACGAGGATCGCCTTGCCGATCACCCGCAGCAGACCGCTGGCGAACCCGGCCACGATCGAAGCCAGCACCCAGATCCGCGCGCGGTCGTCCAGCCGGTGCCATCCATCGAGCGCGCCCCACAACGCAGCGAGCCCAGCGACGACTCCGAGCACGATCGAGCGAATGACGCCGAGCGAGCTGATGTGCACAGCGAGCGCGGCGAGCCCGACGTCCGCACCGGCCAGTACAAACGCGAGCACTCCGCCTCGGATCAGCCAAAACCGCACCACAAGACCCTATAACGAGCGTGCGGCCCGACGGTGATCCAGCAATCCGTGCCGACGTTAAGCTCGACGCATGTCTGACCTCTACGCCCGCCGCCGTGAAGCTCTGCGTACCCAGCTCCGGGAGCGGGGGCTGGACGCCCTGCTCGTGGTCGACCTATTGAATATCCGATATCTGACCGGGTTCACCGGTTCCAACGCCGCTCTCGCCGTGCACGCCGCTGACAGTCCCGGCGACGAGAAGCACACCATCTTCTGCACCGACGGCCGATACCTGACGCAAGTCGAACACGAAGTACCCGACCTCGAACGAATCATCGACCGCGCCAGTGCCATCGCATTGGTCAACAAACTCGCCGCCCACAAGACCAAGCACCGCCGAACCGGTTACGAAAGCCACCACGTCACCGTCGAGGCGTTGGACGGCCTCGCCGACGCAGCCGCGGGCATCGAGCTGATCCGCGCACCGAGCATGATCGAGAAGCTGCGGATCATCAAGGACGACACCGAAGTCGAGGCGCTGCGGATGGCGTGCGCGGCCGCCGACCGTGCACTCGCCGACCTGATGGCGCATGGCGGACTACGACCGGGCAGGTCAGAGCGTGAAGTGGCGCGCGAGCTCGAGGACCGAATGCTCGAGAACGGCGCCGAGAAGCCCGCGTTCGAGACGATCGTCGCCGCGGGTGCGAACTCGGCCATTCCGCATCACCGGCCCACCGAGTCCGTCCTGCAGCACGGCGATTTCGTCAAGATGGACTTCGGTGCGTTGGTGGACGGATACCACTCGGACATGACCCGCACCGTGGTCCTCGGCGAGCCCGCGGACTGGCAGAAGGAGATCTATGACCTCGTCGCGGCTTCGCAGGCCGCTGGGCGGGCAGCGCTGAAGATCGGCGCGGACGTCAAGGACGTCGATGCCGCGTCTCGTGACGTCATCGAGCGCGCCGGTCGGGGCAAGGAGTTCCTCCACGGTCTCGGACACGGCGTTGGCCTGCAGATTCACGAGGCCCCGAACCTGTCGAAGGCCGGTGAAGGTACACTTTCGGCCGGCATGGCGGTCACCGTGGAGCCCGGCGTGTATCTGGCCGGCAAGGGCGGTGTCCGAATCGAGGACACGCTTGTCGTGCGGGAGGCCGGTCCCGAACTCCTCACCTTGACCACCAAGCAGCTCATGGTCGTGTGAACGCACGCACGCCCTGGAACTTGAAAACAGGAGAGTCGAACCCGTGGCCACCACCACCAACGACCTGAAGAACGGAATGGTCCTCAACATCGAGGGCCAGTTGTGGACGGTTGTGTCGTTCCAGCACGTCAAGCCCGGCAAGGGCCCGGCCTTCGTCCGGACCACCCTCAAGGCCGTGCTGTCCGGCAAGGTCGTCGACAAGACGTTCAACGCGGGCACCAAGGTGGAGACCGCGACCGTCGACCGCCGTGCGATGACGTACCTCTACGCCGATGGCTCGGACTTCGTGTTCATGGACGGCGAGACCTACGACCAGATCCACGTCAGCAAGGACGTCGTCGGTGACGGCGCGAACTACCTGCTGGAGAACACCGAGGTCACCGTGGCCACGCACGAGGGCGTGCCGCTCTACGTCGAGCTGCCGACCTCGCTCGAGCTGGTCATCCAGCACACCGACCCCGGTCTGCAGGGCGACCGGTCCACGGGTGGCACCAAGCCGGCGACCCTCGAGACCGGCGCGGAGATCCAGGTCCCGCTGTTCCTCTCCACCGGTGAGAAGGTCAAGGTCGACACCCGGGACGGCCGTTACCTCGGGCGCGTCTCCAGCTGAGATGGGCGCACGTAGCAAAGCTCGTAAGCGCGCGGTCGACCTGCTGTTCGAAGCGCAGCTCAGGAAAGTCGACCCGGTCAGTCTGCTGGCCGACCGGGTCGGTTCCCCTGACGTCCCGCCGGTGAACGACTACACCGTCACGCTGGTCGAGGGCGTGCAGACGCACTTGGCGCGGATCGACGAGTTGCTCGCCGAGCATTCGGAAGGCTGGACCCTCGACCGGATGCCCGCGGTGGACCTCGCAGTGCTTCGGCTCGGCCTTTATGAGCTGCTGTGGGCGTCGGACGTGCCGGACGCGGTGGCCATCGACGAGGCCGTGCAGCTCGCGAAGATGCTGTCGACAGACGATTCGCCGCGGTTCGTCAACGGACTGCTCGGCCGGATCGCCACAATCGCGGACAGGCTGCGCGCGACTCTCTGACCAAGAGATGCCCTGGACGGGAAACGCGCTGCTGCTGAAATGCGCGCGGCGGAAAACTGTCGGACCCCTGGTGTCGACTGGAAACTAGGGGTTCCCCCAATGGCGGGCTTTGTCGCGTTGGTGGACAGCGACATGCGCCGCAGCAGGTTCGAAGGGCCGATGAGGCGGGCGGTCGTGCAGGGCGACCTCGTGGCCTCAGGCCATGTGCTCAGCGCCGACCGGCTGCGCGCCACCCATCGTCCGACGGGTCCCCCAGCGCGCAGCCGGCGTCATATCAGTCCTCTTTGGATGGCCTGGCTTCCGGCGGGAGCACGCCCCAGTCGATCAGCTGCTCGGTGAGCTCGCCCGGGGTCATGTCGTAGATGATGGCGAGTGACCGCAGGTCCTCGGTCCGGATGGACAGCACCTTGCCGTTGTAGTCCCCTCGCTGACTCTGGATGGTGGCCGCGTAGCGCGCCAGCGGACCGACCTTCTCGGCCGGCAGCTGCTGCAGCCGCTCCAGGTTGATGACGATCTTCGTGGCCGGCTCGGCACCAGAGGGGACCCTTCCCTCAGGCAGGAGCTCGACCACCGGTACCCCGTAGAAGTCGGCCAGCTCGGCCAGCTTCTGCACGGTCACTGCACGGTCGCCGCGTTCGTAGGAGCCGACGACGACTGCCTTCCAGCGTCCGCCGGACTTCTGCTCGACGCCGTGCAACGACAGGCCTTGCTGCTGGCGGATGCCACGGAGCTTGGCCCCTAGCGCCTTGGCGTAATCGCCCATGTGGCGGTTCTCCATTCATTCGCCCCGGCGGCCGGGAAGGCGAGCCGACGGGTCCTGCTTAGATCGATACGCAGAGTAATGGTTACTTGCCGTGGCCACCAGGTCAAGCACCTCGCTCAGTTGCAGTATCGAGATCGGCGCGAAGACCACCCGGACGGTGTACCGGTGTGCCCTGGTAACGTGCCTGATGACCCTGGTAGTGAGGGTCCTTGACATCCTTTAACGACCCGTCCAGCGAGGCGGGGAAGGAGGTCCACGCCAGTGCCACGCACCCGTGGCGCGGCGGATCCCGGCGGGCGGCGCGAGCTGCTCTCGGCCGGGGACGTCGCGCGCACCGTCGCCCGAATGGCCCATCAGGTCATCGAGAAAACGACTCTCGGTGCTCCTGACGCTGCTCCAGTCGTGCTTATCGGCATTCCGACCAGGGGCGCGCCACTTGCCAAGCGACTGGCAGCACGCATCGCGGAGTTCAGTGGAGTTCATGTCCCCACGGGCGTGCTCGATGTGACTCTTTATCGCGACGACCTGCGTCGCCATCCCAACCGCCCGCTCGAGCCGACGAGTCTGCCCGAGGGCGGTATCGAGGACAAACTCGTCGTTCTGGTCGACGACGTGCTCTATTCCGGCCGAACGGTCCGTGCCGCTTTGGATGCGCTGCGTGACCATGGCAGGCCACAGGCTGTGCAACTCGCGGTCCTGGTCGACCGCGGTCACCGGGAACTGCCGATCCGGGCCGACTATGTGGGCAAAAACGTGCCTACCGCCCGGTCGGAAGGTATTGAAGTGCTGCTTGAGGAACTGGACGGCCGCGACGCCGTGGAGCTTGTTGGATGAAACACCTGCTGAGCTGCGACGGCTTGAGCCGTGACGCGGCCACTGCCGTACTGGACACCGCCGAGGCGCTGAAGCAGGCACTTCTGGGCCGAGAGGTCCGTAAGCTGCCGACACTTCGCGGTCGGACGGTCATCACGATGTTCTACGAGAACTCGACCCGGACGCGCGTCTCGTTCGAGATCGCGGGCAAATGGATGAGTGCCGACGTCGTCAACGTGTCGTCGAGCGGTTCGTCGGTCAGCAAGGGCGAGTCGTTGCGTGACACCGCGCTGACGTTGGCGGCCGCGGGCGCGGATTGCGTCATCGTCCGTCATCCGGCGTCCGGTGCGGCGCACAGGTTGGCCGACTGGCTGTCCGGCACACACACATCGGTCGTGAACGCCGGTGACGGGATGCACGAACACCCGACGCAAGCGTTGCTCGACGCGGCGACCTTGCGCGAGCGGCTCGGCGGCCTCGACGGTCGGCGGATAGCGATCGTCGGTGACGTGCTGCACAGTCGCGTGGCCAGGTCGAACGTGCATTTGCTCACAACACTGGGCGCCGAGGTCGTCCTCGTCGCGCCGCCGACTTTGCTGCCCGCGGGCGTAAACAGTTGGCCTGTAACGGTGTCGCACGAACTCGACGCCGAACTGTCCGCTGTGGACGCTGTGATGATGCTGCGTGTGCAGGCGGAACGGATGCACGGCGGCTTCTTCCCCTCTGCACGCGAGTACTCCATCGCATACGGTCTGTCGCAGGCGCGCCTGCGCCTGCTCCCTGACCACGCTGTCGTGCTGCATCCCGGACCGATGCTGCGCGGCATGGAGATCGCGTCCGCCGTCGCGGACTCGCCACGGGCCGCGATCACCGACCAAGTCCGAAATGGAGTCCACGTCCGCATGGCGGTGCTCTACCACCTGCTCGCCGGAGAAGAGGAAGTCGCATGACGCTGATCAAAGGCGCCGTGCCGTATGGCGAAGGTGACCCGGTCGACATCCTGGTCGAGGACGGTCAGATATCGGATATAGGAAATCTGAAATCTGATGACCGGGACGTCATCGACGCACGTGGCTTGATCGCCCTGCCTGGGTTCGTCGACCTGCACACCCACTTGCGCGAGCCGGGTCGCGAGGACACCGAGACCATCGAGACCGGTTCGGCGGCGGCCGCGCTCGGCGGTTACACGGCGGTTTTCGCGATGGCCAACACGGACCCGATCGCCGACAACCCGGTTGTGGTCGAGCACGTGTGGCGCCGCGGCCGTGAGGTCGCGTTGGTTGACGTGCATCCCATCGGTGCGGTGACCGTCGGTTTGAAGGGGGAGCGCCTCGCCGAGCTCGGTGCGATGGCCCGGAGCAACGCGAACGTCCGGATCTTCTCTGACGACGGCATGTGCGTCGCCGACCCACTCATCATGCGGCGCGCGTTGGAGTACAGCCGTGGTCTCGACGTGCTCATCGCACAGCACGCCGAAGAACCGCGTTTGACAGTCGGCGCGCAGGCGCACGAAGGCGAGACGGCCGCGAGGCTCGGTCTCGCGGGTTGGCCAGCGGCCGCCGAAGAGTCGATTGTCGCCCGCGACTGTTTGTTGGCGGGGCACGTCGGCGCGCGGCTGCACGTCTGCCACGTGTCGACCGCGGGCACCGCTGACGTGCTGCGCTGGGCGAAGGCCCGTGGCACGCAGGTTTCAGCCGAGGTCACTCCGCACCACCTGCTGCTCGACGACGACCGGCTGAACACCTACGACCCGGTCAACAAGGTCAACCCGCCGCTGCGGGCTATATCAGATACGAAATCGCTTCGCGAGGCGCTCGCCGAAGGCGTCATCGACTGCGTGGCCACCGATCACGCGCCGCACGCTCCGCAAGACAAAGACTGTGAGTGGTCCGCCGCGCGGCCGGGCATGCTCGGTCTGCAGACCGCCCTGTCCGTCGTGATCCAGACGATGGTCCAAAGCGGCCTGCTCGACTGGCGCGGAGTCGCGCGCGTGATGAGCGAGCGGCCGGCGGAGATCGCCGGCCTACCGGACCACGGCCGGCCGATCGCGGTCGGCGAACCCGCCAACCTCGTCCTGGTCGACCCCAAGGCGACGTGGACAGTCAACGGCGCGGAACTGGCCAGTCTCGCGAGCAACACCCCGTACGAGGGCATGGAGCTTCCCGGCGTCGTCAAAGCCACGTTGTTGCGCGGCAAGGTGACCGCACGGGACGGGAAGGCCGCTAGATGAGGATCTTGCTGACGCTCGCGATCGTGGCCTTCTTCCTGCTGTGCGTGCTGGCGATGTGGTGGGGCTACCGCAATCGGGCGCGCAGGCAGAACACGGTCCTTCCGGCGTTTCCCCAGCCGCCGGCGAACCTCAAAGATGACCTGCTCGAACCCGCGACCGGCGTGTACATCAGCACGACGACCGCGACGAGCTGGCAGGACCGAGTCGCGGTCGGGGACGTCGGGTTCCGCGCCGCCGCGACCGTGCACCTGACGGACGACGGTGTGTTGTTCGACAGGGAAGGCGCGGACCGGGTGTGGATCCCGGCCGAGTCGGTGGTCAGTGCCCGTACCGACCGTGCGATCGCCGGGAAGGTGATGAAGCGCGACGGTCTGCTGGTCGTCCGCTGGCGACTGGGCGAGCACGAGCTCGACACGGGCTTCCGGGGAGATGACAAAGACGTGTACGCGGACTGGGTCGAGGCGTTGACCGGCCTGGCCAAAGGAGGAGCGGCGAAGTGACACCAGCTGTATTGGTGCTTGAGGACGGCCGGGTCTTCCGGGGTGAGGCGTTCGGCGCGGTCGGGTCGACCCTCGGCGAGGTCGTCTTCTGCACCGCGATGACCGGATACCAGGAGACCCTGACCGACCCGTCGTACCACGGCCAGATCGTGGTCGCGACTGCCCCGCAGATCGGCAACACCGGGTGGAACGACGAGGACGACGAGTCCAAGAAGATCCACGTCGCCGGTTACGTGGTGCGTGACCCCGCGCGAATCCCGTCCAACTGGCGGTCGCGCCGTTCGCTGAACGACGAGCTGGTCAACCAAGGCGTCGTGGGTATCGCCGGGATCGACACGCGAACGGTCACCCGGCACATCCGCGAACAGGGCGCCATGCGCGCCGGCATCTTCGCGGGCGACGCGGTGACCGATGTGGACACCATGGTCCAGGCCGTACAGGACAGCCCGAAGATGAAGGGCGCGGACCTTTCTGGCGCGGTCAGCACGAAGGAGACCTACGTCGTGCCGGCCGACGGCGAGACCCGGTTCAAGGTCGCCGCACTGGATCTGGGCATCAAGTTCAACACGCCGCGGATGATGGCCCAGCGCGGGATCGAGACGCACGTGATGCCGGTCGGGTCCACTCTGGACGACCTGCTGGCGATCGAGCCTCACGGCGTCTTCCTGGCCAACGGCCCCGGCGACCCGGAGACCCAGGCGCACGCGATCGCGCTGACCCAGCAGGTGCTGGAACGCCGGATCCCGCTGTTCGGCATCTGCTTCGGTAACCAGATTCTCGGCCGCGCGCTGGGCATGGGCACGTACAAGATGACCTACGGCCATCGGGGCATCAACGTGCCGGTGATCGAGGCCGCCACCGGGCGGGTCGCGATCACCGCGCAGAACCACGGGTTCGCGTTGGAAGGCGAGGTCGGTCAAAAACTGGACACGCCGTTCGGCGCGGCCGAGGTGAGCCACTACTGCCCGAACGACGGCACCGTCGAAGGCCTGCGCTGTGTGGACGTGCCCGCGTTCAGCGTCCAGTACCACCCCGAGGCCGCCGCGGGCCCGCACGACGCGGCGCCGCTGTTCGACCAGTTCGTGACGTTGATGGATGAGGCCTGACAGATGCCGAAACGGACAGACATCAAGCACGTGCTCGTGATCGGCTCAGGGCCGATCGTGATCGGGCAGGCGTGCGAGTTCGACTACTCGGGCACCCAGGCCTGCCGCGTGCTGCGGGAGGAAGGCCTGCGGGTCAGCCTGGTGAACTCCAACCCGGCGACGATCATGACCGACCCGGAGTTCGCCGACGCCACCTACATCGAGCCGATCACCGTCGAGTTCGTCGAGAAGGTCATCGCCGCCGAACGCCCCGACGCGATCCTGGCGACCCTGGGCGGGCAGACCGCGCTGAACACCGCCGTCGCGCTGCACGAGCGGGGCGTGCTGGAGAAGTACGACGTCGAGCTGATCGGCGCGGACATCGACGCGATCCAGCGCGGTGAGGACCGGCAGAAGTTCAAGGACATCGTCGCGCAGATCGGTGGCGAGACGCCGCGCAGCCGCGTCTGCCACTCGATGGACGAGGTCCGCGAAACCGTCGCGGAACTGGGCCTTCCCGTGGTCATCCGGCCGTCGTTCACCATGGGCGGGCTGGGATCCGGCATGGCGCACACGCCCGAAGAGCTCGAGCGGCTCGCGTCGTTCGGTCTGGCCGAGTCGCCGGTGACCGAGGTGCTCATCGAAGAGAGCGTCCTCGGTTGGAAGGAGTACGAGCTTGAGCTGATGCGCGACCGGCACGACAACGTGGTGGTCGTCTGCTCGATCGAGAACATCGACCCGATGGGCGTGCACACCGGTGACTCGGTGACCGTCGCGCCCGCGATGACGCTGACCGACCGCGAGTACCAGCACATGCGCGACGTCGGCATCGACGTGCTGCGCGCGGTCGGCGTGGACACCGGCGGCTGCAACATCCAGTTCGCCATCAATCCCGCGAACGGCCGGATGGTCGTCATCGAGATGAACCCGCGCGTTTCGCGGTCGTCGGCGCTGGCTTCCAAGGCGACCGGTTTCCCGATCGCCAAGATCGCGGCTAAACTTGCTATCGGATATACGCTCGACGAGATCCCGAACGACATCACCGGCGAGACCCCGGCGAGCTTCGAGCCGACGCTGGACTACGTCGTGGTCAAGGTGCCGAGGTTCGCGTTCGAGAAGTTCCCGGGCGCGGACAAGACGCTGACCACCACGATGAAGTCGGTCGGCGAGGCGATGTCACTCGGCCGCAACTTCACCGAGGCGCTCGGCAAGGCGTTGCGGTCCATGGAAACCAAGGCCGCGGGCTTCTGGACGACGCCCGACCCGGCCGACGCCACCCTCGAGTCCACTTTGGAGCAGCTCAAGGCCGGGCACGACGGCCGGCTGTACACGGTGGAGCGCGCGTTGCGGCTTGGCGCGTCGGTCGAAGACGTGCATAAAGCGTCCGGAATCGACCCCTGGTTCATCGACCAGATCCTGTCGCTGGTGGAGTTGCGCGCCGAGATCCTGGACGCCGCCGTGCTCGACGAACCGTTGTTGCGCAGGGCGAAACGCGCTGGCTTGTCGGACCGTCAGGTGGCGGCGCTGCGACCGGAACTGGCGGGGGAGGACGGCGTTCGGGCGTTGCGGCACCGTCTCGGTATTCGGCCGGTGTTCAAGACGGTCGACACCTGCGCCGCCGAGTTCGCCGCGAAGACGCCGTACCACTACTCGGCTTACGAGTCCGACCCGGCGGCTGAGACCGAGGTCGCGCCGCAGCGCGATAAGCCGAAGGTGCTCATCCTCGGTTCCGGCCCGAACCGCATCGGGCAAGGCATCGAGTTCGACTACTCGTGTGTGCACGCGGCCATGGCGTTGCGCGACGACCAGTACGAGACCGTGATGGTCAACTGCAACCCGGAAACCGTGTCGACCGACTACGACACGTCCGACCGGTTGTACTTCGAGCCACTGACCTTTGAGGACGTTCTGGAGGTCGTGCACTCCGAGCAGGAGTCCGGCACCGTCGCGGGCGTCATCGTGCAGCTCGGCGGTCAGACACCGCTCGGTCTCGCGCAACGGTTGGCGAACGCGGGCGTCCCGGTGGTCGGTACGCCGCCCGCGGCGATCAACCTGGCCGAGGACCGCGGCGCGTTCGGTGACGTATTGACATCCGCCGGCCTCCCGGCGCCGCGCTACGGAACGGCGACCTCTTACGAGGGCGCGAAGCGGATTGCAGACGAAATAGGATATCCGGTTTTGGTCCGACCGTCCTATGTGCTCGGCGGACGCGGCATGGAGATCGTCTACGACGACTCCACGCTCGCCGACTACATCGCACGCGCGACGGAGGTGTCGCCGGAGCACCCGGTTCTGGTCGACCGGTTCCTCGACGACGCGATCGAGATCGACGTCGACGCGTTGTGCGATGGCGACGAGGTGTTCATCGGCGGCGTGATGGAGCACATCGAGGAGGCGGGTATCCACTCTGGAGATTCGTCGTGTGCCCTTCCGCCGATCACGTTGGGCCGTACGGACTTGGAGAACGTCCGCCGTTCGACCGAGGCGATCGCCAAGGGCGTCGGCGTGCGCGGACTGCTCAACGTCCAGTACGCGTTGAAGGACGACCAGCTGTACGTGCTGGAAGCCAATCCGCGCGCGTCGCGGACGGTGCCGTTCGTGTCCAAAGCGACCGCGGTGCCGTTGGCGAAGGCCGCGGCGCGGATCATGCTCGGCGCGACCATCAAGCAGTTGCGTGACGAAGGCATGCTGCCGCCGTCCGGCGACGGCGGTGAGTTGCCGTCGGACGCCGCGGTCGCCGTCAAGGAAGCCGTGCTGCCGTTCCACCGGTTCCGGACGCCCGAAGGCCACGGCGTGGATTCGTTGCTCGGCCCGGAGATGAAGTCGACCGGCGAGGTGATGGGCATCGACACCTCGTTCGGCAAGGCGTTCGCCAAGTCGCAGACCGCCTCGTACGGTTCGCTGCCGATGTCCGGCCGGGTGTTCGTGTCGGTGGCCAACCGGGACAAGCGCGCGATGATCTTCCCGGTGAAGCGGCTCGCCGACCTCGGCTTCGAGATCATCGCGACCCAGGGGACCGCGGAAGTGCTCCGGCGCAACGGGATCCCGTGCGCCGAGGTGCCCAAGCACTTCGAGGCCGCGCCGGCCTCGGTGCGCAACGCGGTCAGCGTGATCCTGGACGGCGAAGTGGTCATGGTGATCAACACGCCGTACGGCAACAGCGGGCCCCGAGTGGACGGTTACGAGATCCGTACCGCCGCCGTGGCGCGTGACATCCCTTGTGTGACCACGATTCAAGGCGCCGCAGCGGCCGTGCAGGGCATCGAGGCCCTGATCCGGGGCGAGATCACGGTCCGGCCGTTGCAAGCCTTGCAAGAAGCGTTGAAAGCGCAGTCGGAGAGCAAGGCATGACGCAATCGGATCGCGCCTCGTTCGGCGCGCGGCTGACTGACACCGTCGCTGAACGAGGCCCGCTCTGCGTGGGCATCGATCCGCACCCCGGCCTGCTGGCGCAGTGGGGACTGCCGGACGACGCGAACGGACTCGAACGGTTCGCGATGACCTGTGTGGACGCTTTGGGCGGCGAGATCGCCGTCCTCAAACCACAGTCGGCGTTCTTCGAGCGCTACGGCTCCAAGGGCATCGCTGTGCTCGAGCGGGTCATCGCGGAGTCCCAACAGGCCGGCGCGCTCGTGCTGCTGGACGTCAAACGCGGCGACATCGGATCCACAATGGCGGCCTACGCGGCGGCGTACCTGACCGACGGTTCGCCGCTCGCCGCCGACGCCATAACACTGTCACCCTTCCTCGGATTCGGCTCACTCGAACCGGCGTTCCAAGCGGCGGAGAACTCCGGGCGGGGCGTTTTTGTCCTTGCTCTGACCTCGAACCCTGAGGCGCCGGAGGTTCAGCGTGCGCTGAACGGCGGGCGGAGCATCGCGCAAACGGTCGTGGACAGTGCGGCCGAACGCAACGCCGGAATGACTCCGATCGGGGGAATCGGTCTTGTCATCGGGGCCACCATCGGGGCTCTTCGCGTGGACCTCGCGGCACTCAACGGGCCCGTGCTGGTGCCCGGTTTCGGGGCACAAGGGGGCACGCTGTCCGATATCCGGACACTCTTCGGAAAGTCCCTGCGTAGCGTGCTTCCGACCTCGTCACGGGACGTCCTGAAGGCGGGTCCGGACGTGTTCGCGCTGCGTAGTGAGGCTCTGCGGACTCGTGACGCGATCGTGTCGGCCGCGGGTCACCATTGATGTACCACGCGTGATCTGCGCAGGATCGGCGACCCACGTTGTCCTTGACCCGGGCGTGTCGGTACGGTCGCCAGCACCCGATCCGGAAACACCCACCCCACGGAGGAAATCGTGGCCCTTCCCCAGCTGACCGAGGAGCAGCGGGCCGCAGCGCTGGAGAAGGCGGCTGCCGCTCGTCGGGCCCGGGCTGAGCTCAAAGAGCGCCTGAAGCGAGGCGGCACGACCCTCAAGGACGTGCTCGCCCAGTCCGACAGCGACGAGGTCTTGGGCAAGATGAAGGTGACCGCACTGCTGGAGGCCCTCCCCGGCGTCGGCAAGGTGCGTGCCACTCAGATCATTGAGCGGTTGCAGATCGCCCCAAGCCGCCGTCTCAGGGGTCTCGGCGACCGGCAGCGCAAGGCGCTGCTCGCTGAGTTCAGCGGCGAGTGACTGGTAGTCACTTGAGTGCCACTGAGCCGGGGACGGGTGTGCGCGCCCGGCCCCGGCTCACTGTTGTGTCGGGTCCGTCCGGCGTCGGCAAGTCCACTGTGGTGGGCGAGCTGCGCAGGATGGACCCGAGCATTTTCTTCAGCGTCTCGATGACCACCCGCAACCAGCGGCCCGGTGAGATCGACGGCGCCCACTACCACTTCATCGACCGTCCGCGGTTCGACGAGATGGTGGCGCGCGGCGAGTTCCTGGAATGGGCCGAGTACGCGGGCAACTGCTACGGCACGCCCCGCCAGCCCGTTCTCGACGCGCTGGACGCGGGACGACCCGCCATCCTGGAGATCGAACTGCAAGGCGCGCGGCAGGTTCGCGCCGCGATGCCCGACGCGCAGCTGGTGATGCTCGTACCGCCGTCATGGGAGACCTTGGTCGGCCGGTTGACCGGTCGCGGCACCGAGGATCCCGAGGTCGTCAAGCACCGCCTGGCCGTCGCGGAGAAGGAACTGGACGCGCAGGGCGAGTTCGACGCGCTGGTGGTGAACACCGACGTGAAGCAGGCCGCGGCCGAGTTGCTAACCTTGATAACCGGTACAGCTGTCTGAATCCCTGGAGTTCCTCTTGACCACCGAGCTGGGCGCACTGGGCGAGCCGACCACCAACCTGGAAGGCATCACCAACCCTCCGATCGACGACCTGCTTGACAAGGTCAGCTCGAAGTACGCGCTGGTGATCTACGCCGCCAAGCGCGCCCGCCAGATCAACGACTACTACGCGCAGCTCGGTGAGGGCCTGCTGGAGTACGTCGGCCCGCTCGTCGAGCCGGGTCCTCGCGAGAAGCCGCTGTCCATCGCGCTTCGCGAGATCCACTCCGGCCTGCTTGAGCACACCGAAGGCGAGTGACCACCCCGGCTTCTGGCCGGCCCCGGGTGGTGCTCGGGGTCGGCGGGGGCATCGCCGCCTACAAGGCCTGTGAGGTACTGCGCCGGCTAACCGAATCCGGCCACGACGTGCAGGTCCTGCCCACCGAGTCGGCGCTGAACTTCGTCGGCAAGGCGACTTTCGAGGCGTTGTCCCACCAGCCCGTCTACACGGGCGTCTTCGAGGACGTGCCCGAGGTGGCGCACGTCCGTATCGGCAAACAAGCCGATCTTGTCGTGGTCGTCCCGGCAACGGCGGACCTGCTGGCCAAGGCCGCGCACGGGAATGCCAACGACATGCTCACCGGCACGCTGCTGACCGCGCGGTGCCCGGTGCTGATGGTCCCGGCGATGCACACCGAGATGTGGGAGCACCCGGCCACCCAGGACAACGTCACGCTGCTGCGTTCGCGTGGCGTCATCGTGACCGAGCCCGCCAGTGGACGGCTGACCGGCACGGACACCGGCAAGGGGCGTCTGGCCGACCCCGCCGAGATCGTCGATCTGGCCAGGTTGCTGCTCGCCCGCGCCGACGCGCTG
Source organism: Rhodococcus rhodnii (assembly GCA_000720375.1). Lineage (GTDB taxonomy): Bacteria > Actinomycetota > Actinomycetes > Mycobacteriales > Pseudonocardiaceae > Kibdelosporangium. The sequence goes on from JOAA01000015.1 coordinate 26,467, forward strand.
CCCCGTGACATGGCCGGCAAGCGGGTCGTGGTGTCCGCGGGCGGCACGCGTGAGCCGCTGGATCCCGTCCGCTACCTGGGCAACCGCTCGTCCGGCAAACAGGGCTACGCGCTCGCGCGGGTGGCTGCGCAGCGCGGCGCGCAGGTCACGCTGGTCTCAGCGCACACCGTCGCGTTGCCGGAACCTGCGGGCGTGGACATCGTCAACGTCGGAACCGCGCTGGAGCTGCGGGACGCGATGCACAAGGCCGCGGCCGAGGCGGACATCGTGGTCATGGCGGCGGCCGTGGCGGACTTTCGCCCGATCAGCAAGGCCGACCACAAGATCAAGAAAACCGACAAGGACCCGGATCCGGTCGCGCTGACCCGTAACCCGGATGTGCTCGCTGAGCTGGTCGTGGCCCGGTCGGAGGGCAAGTTCGACGCCTACATCGTCGGTTTCGCCGCCGAGACCGGTGACGAGCACGGCGACGTGCTCACGCACGCGCGTGCGAAGCTGGCCAGGAAGGGCTGTGACCTGCTCGTTGTCAACGCCGTGGGCGAGGGACAGGCGTTCGAGGTCGAGGACAACGCCGGGTGGTTGCTGGCCGCCGACGGGTCTGAACGGCCTATCGCACTGGGCTCGAAAGCGCAAATGGCGGCCGGAATATGGGACTTCGTCATGAACTCCAGCACTTCTCGAACGGCGGGCTAGATCCTTCAGTAGGCTGATCCATGCAGCTCATCCGTGATGAAGTGAGGGGTAATGGCAACAAACAAGGCCAGCCGGCTGTTCACGTCGGAGTCGGTCACGGAGGGGCACCCGGACAAGATCTGCGACGCGATCAGCGACTCGATCCTTGACGCCCTGCTGCGGAAAGACCCACGAAGCCGCGTCGCGGTCGAGACCATGGTGACCACCGGCCAGGTGCACGTCGCCGGTGAGGTGACCACTGAGGCGTACGCGGACATCCCATCCATCGTTCGCGACAAGATCCTTGAGATCGGCTACGACTCGTCAGCCAAGGGCTTCGACGGCAACTCCTGTGGCGTGAACATCGCCATCGGTGCGCAGTCGCCCGACATCGCACAGGGTGTGGACACCGCCTACGAGTCGCGCGTCGAGTCCGCCGACGATGAGATCGACCGTCAGGGTGCCGGTGACCAGGGCTTGATGTTCGGCTACGCGTGCACCGACACGCCTGAGCTGATGCCCTTGCCGATCGCGCTCGCGCATCGGCTCTCCAAGCGACTGACCAAGGTCCGCAAGGACGGTGTCCTGCCGTACCTGCGTCCGGACGGCAAGACCCAGGTGACCATCGAGTACGCCGGTGACCAGGCCGTTCGGCTGGACACCGTCGTGGTGTCGTCGCAGCACGCCGAGGGCATCGACCTCGAGCGCCTGCTCGGCGTCGACATCCGTGAGCACGTCATGGTGCCGGAGCTCGCCGATCTGAACTTGGACACGTCCAACGTGCGACTGCTGGTCAACCCGACCGGCCGGTTCGTCATCGGCGGTCCGATGGGTGACGCCGGCCTGACCGGCCGCAAGATCATCGTCGACACGTACGGCGGCATGGCACGGCACGGTGGTGGCGCCTTCTCCGGCAAGGACCCGTCGAAGGTTGACCGTTCCGCGGCGTACGCCATGCGGTGGGTTGCCAAGAACGCGGTGGCGGCGGGCTTGGCCTCGCGGGTCGAGGTTCAGGTGGCGTACGCGATCGGCAAGGCCGCGCCGGTCGGTCTGTTCGTGGAGACCTTCGGTACCGAGGTCGTCGACCCGACCAAGATCCAGGAAGCCATCTCCCAGGTCTTCGACCTGCGTCCGGCCGCGATCATCCGTGACCTGGACCTGCTGCGGCCGATTTACGAGCCGACCGCGGCGTACGGTCACTTCGGTCGTCCGGATCTGGACCTGCCGTGGGAGCGCACCGACCGCGCCGAGGCGTTGAAGCAGGCCGCCGGTCTCTGACGGTCCATCGTCGCTGAACGGCGCGGGCGTCATCGCCCGCGCCGTTTTCATATCCGATTCCGGTCAGGTCGATCGGGTTTCATATCCGATTCCGGTCAGGTCGATCGGGTTTCATATCCGATTCGGGATGAGGACTGATCGGGTTTCGTATCCGATTCCTGTGGCGACTGGGTTCATATCCGGTCGCGTGTCAGGACGCGACGTCGGCTGGCAAACGACGGGCCATGTCGACGAACACACCGCGGTCTCGTTAATGGCGCGCTGTGCGTCGCGGCAACTTTCGTCCATGTATTCGGCGTTCGCGCGGTGCCCGTTGGCGAGGATTCCCGTCACTCGTTCGAGCGCATCGGTCGCCGGCGACGTACCGACTGGCGACTTTGCGCACCATCGGCCGGCCGTCGGATCGGCGGGGATTCGCCACTTCAGGTCTTCGTGGAGGGCAAGGTGCGTAGGACCTGGCTGCCTGGGCGGGGATGATCATGATCCGGGCCTCTGGTAAACCTCAGGCGTGGTCAACGCAGGTAATCGAAACAAGGGCGAACGGCACCCGGCGGCCGCCCTTCCGATTGCCCGCGTCTACGTAGACGTGCCGTTGGCGCACCTGGACAAGACATTCGACTACTTGATCCCCGCGCAACTGGACGAACAAGTGGCTCCTGGCTGCCGGGTGCGGGTGCGGTTCTCCGGCAGGCTCGTGGACGCCTACGTCATCGAACGAGCGGCGGAGTCCGAGCACCCCAAGCCGATGTTCCTCGAGAAGGTCGTGTCGTCTGAGCCCGTGCTGGCGCCGGAGATCGCGCAACTGGCCAGAACGGTCGCGGACCGCTACGCGGGCACGATGATGGACGTGCTGCGGCTGGCGATCCCGCCCCGCCACGCCCGAGCCGAAGCGGCACCGTCGCCGGAACCGATCGACGTCAACCCGCCTGAGGAGACCGGCTGGGGCCGATATCCGCGTGGGCCGGCGTTCCTTGACGCTCTGAAAGCCGGTCGCAACGCGCACGCCGTATGGCAGGCGCTGCCGAACGACGACTGGCCGCGGCGGCTCGCTGAACTGGCGGTCACGGTCGCGGCGACGGGCCGCGGTGTGGTCATGGTCGTTCCGGACTATCGCGATGTGGCCCGTCTGCACGCCGCATGCCTTGACCTGGTCGGGAAGGCACAGGAGTCGGCCGTTGTGGCGCTGTCGGCCGATCTGGGCCCGTCTACGCGGTACAAACGATGGCTTGCCGTGCGGCGGGGATCGGCCAGGATCGTTCTCGGCACGCGGGCCACGGCGTTCGCGCCGGTCAAGGACCCTGGACTGGTCGTCATCTGGGACGACGGCGACGACTTGCACGCGGATCAACGCTCGCCGTACGCTCATGTGCGTGACGTCCTGACGCTCCGCGCGCATCAAACCGGGGCCGCCATGGTCATCGGCGGGTTCGCCAGGACGGCAGAGGCCCAATTACTCCTGGACACCGGCTGGGCGCACGAGGTCATCGCGACGCGAGACGAAGTCAGAAAGTCAGCGCCACGGGTGACCGCGATCGGCGAGACCGACGTCCAGCTCGCCCGCGATCCGGCCGCCCGCGCGGCCAGGCTGCCGTCGGTGAGCTTCGAGGCGGCGCGACACGCCCTCGCAGCAGGCGCGCCGGTGCTGGTGCAGGTACCGCGACGCGGTTACGTGCCCGCGTTGGCGTGCGCGCAGTGCCGTGCACCAGCGCGATGCCGGAGATGCGCGGGTCCGCTCGCGTTGCCTGGCGGTTTTGACGACGGTATGGCGCGTCCGGCGGCGTGCCGGTGGTGCGGCGCTGCAGAGGCGGCTTTCCGTTGCGGGAACTGTGGATCACGACGACTGAGGGCGGTTGTGGTCGGTTCCAAACGGACCGCGGAGGAGTTGGGCCGTGCGTTCCCGGGCGTGCCTGTCCGGACATCGGGCGCCGACGAAGTGCTTGCGACGGTCTCCAGTGCGCCCGCACTCGTGGTGTCGACGCCAGGCGCGGAGCCAGTCGCCGAGGGCGGTTACGGCGCGGCGCTTTTGTTGGACAGCTGGGCTTTGCTCGGCCGCGCGGATCTGCGTGCGACCGAAGAAACGCTGCGGCGCTGGATGGGCGCGGCCGCGCTTGTCCGTCCCGGTGTGGACGGTGGGCGAGTGGTTGTCGTGGCGGAGTCCGGGTTCGCTCCCGTGCAAGCGTTGGTGCGCTGGGATCCGGCTTGGCACGCCGCGCAGGAACTCGAGGCGCGGACCGAACTGGGCTTCCCGCCCGCGGTCCGGATGGCGTCGGTGGACGGATCACCGGACGCGTTGGCTGACTTCCTGGACAACATCGTGCTGCCGGAGTCGGCCGAAGTGCTCGGTCCGGTGCCGATCAGCGAAACCAGCGAACGCGCGCTGATCCGGACACCTCGGGCCGACGGGCGTGCACTCGCCGCCGCGCTCGCCGTGGCACAAAAGGAACGGACGGCACGGAAAGAGCCGGAGTCCATCAGAGCCCGGCTCGATCCGTTGGAACTCGTCTAGTTCCTGAGCCCTCCCGCGAACGCGAGCACAGGCGGCACAGGACTGAATTTGTGCTCAGCCCCATCGTGCAAGGCGTACAGCTGTACGCCCGGTTTCGGTGGGTCGATGAGTGTTCGCGCGCGGGCAACGAACAGGCCGTCACTCAATCGAGGGGTGACAGTCTCAGTGCGGTTCGGTTCGGCGGTCACACGCAGTTCGAACTCAGTCCAGCCGGTGTCGACCACACCCGCGACAGTGCCGTTCGAGGTCGCGAACATGGCCGCGGTTTTCGACGAAGCCGCGTAACCGGGCTCGGCGAACGGATCGGAAACCGTCACTGTGGTCGCTGTGATCTCGCAGAACACCGGTTTGCCCTCGACCCGCGCCGCGGTGACGCTCACGCCGTCGGCCTCGAACCTGGTCACGAACGACCACTGTGGACGCGCTAGCAGGTCGCCGGCCGGGGCGGCCGTCGTAGAACAGCGGTCCAGCTCGGCGCTCATGCCTTGCGAGGCGACATTCGCGGTGCCGAACGCCGCCGCTGCCATGGGATTGCTCGACGAAGACACGTTCTGCGCCAGCACAACCGTGCCGGCGATGAGGACGGCGACCGCGCCGACGACAGCGACGATCGGCGCGCGTACCCGGCTGAGCGGCGACCGGGCCGGAACGTCCAATTGGCTCCATAGCCTGCGCCGCAGCCGATCCCGGACCTCCGGCGGCATCTCGCGGCGAGGCGGCAGGTCGTGGCGGGTCATCGTGCTCCCTCCAGCAGATCGTCGCCCAACATGCGGCGCAGGCGGGAACGGGCACGCGACAGCCGTGACCGGATGCTGACCTCCTCAAGGCCGAGCAGTTCAGCCGCTTCAGCGATGGACAACTCGCCGATCAGGCACAACTCGACGGCCTGACGCTCGGATTTCGGCAATCGTGCGACTGCTTGGAGCAAAACACGCATCCTGACCTCACCGTCGACCTTGTCCACCACCGAATCCGCGTGATCCTCGATGGTCTCGACGGTCGGTATCCGGCGTAGCAATCTGGCGAATCGCCCGGAACTGCGGAATTCCGTGCGTGCCAGGTTTCCTGCGACCGCGTACAACCAAGGCAAAGCGCTGTCGCGGACCAACGTGACTTCGTGCAGCTTGCGCCATGCGGTCAGAAACGTCATGGATGTGAGGTCTTCGGCCAACGACCACGAACCGGTCAACCGATAGGCGTGGTTCCACACGGCTTGCGCGTGCCGCTCGAACAGCTCACCGAACGCGGCTTTGTTGCCTGAAGCGGCCCGGTGCCACAGCGCCGCGTCGCTGTGCACATCGGCCTGCAAGCTTCTGGTGGTCACATCTATTAGATGGCCACACCCGGTAACAACGTTGCATCCCCCAAACTCACAGTTGGTTCAGCCCAACGCCGCATGCGCGGTGGCGGTGCCTGCTCCTACTGTCGAAGGCAGGACGGCCGTCACTGGAGGCAGGCGTGAGCGAAGCCCAGCTCGGCACCCGGGAGTACTTGTTGGCCGCCACTGAGGTGGATCAGCTGACGGTCGGCGTTGAAGAGGAGTTCCTGCTGGTCGACGAGGAGTCCGGCAGGCTGGCTGACCGTGCTCCGGACATCCTGTCGGACGTCCGTCGTGACGGGCATGACCTGCAGGCGGAGATCACGCTGAGCCAAGTGGAATCGGCCAGCGGTGTCTGCCTGACCATGCCTGAGCTGCGTGCGCAGTTGAGTGGTGCTCGCCGGGTGCTCGCTGAGGAGGCGGAACGGCATGGATCGCGGTTGATCGCCACGGGGACGCCGGTGTTGGGTCGCGGATCGCCGAACGCGCTGACACCGTTGCCGCGGTATCACCGGATGACCCGGGAATTCCGTGCCCTGATTGGGGATTTGCCGGTTTGCGGATGTCATGTGCACGTCGGTCTGCCGGACGATGAAGCCCGAGTTCTGGTGTGCAACCACATTCGTTACTGGCTGCCCACCTTGCTCGCGATCAGCGCCAATTCGCCGTATTGCAACGACTCCGACACCGGGTATGCGAGCTGGCGCTATTTGATGTGGAGCCGTTGGCCGTCAGCCGGCGCGCCGCCGTGGTTCGAAACGGCGTCGGACTACTACGCCGCCCGTGAGCAGGTCATTGCCAGCGGTGCGGCCATTGATCTCGGCATGCTTTATTGGGATGTAAGGCTTTCCGCCCATCAGCCGACGGTCGAGGTCCGCGTTTGCGACGTGGCTCCGACCGTGGACGACGCGGTGCTGATGGCCGCGCTGGTTCGCGGTATCGCCGCCACCGCGTTGGCGTCGGGGACGCGCGCGCCTGCGGTGCCGCAGCATCTGTTGCGTCCGGCGTTGTGGCGTGCGGCTCGGGACGGCTTGGAAGGCCAGGGAGTCGATCTTGTCACCGGCGAGCTGGCGCCGGCCGCGGACCTCGCTGGCGCCTTGGTGCGGTGGATCCGTCCGGCGCTTGAGGTGTCCGGGGACTACGAGTTGGTTGACGAGTCTCTGGCCCGTTTGGTGTTGGACGGATGCGGTGCCGCTCGGCAACGGTCTGCGTTCGGCAGAACCGGGTCGTTGGGCGGAGTCGTCCACTTCCTCGCCGAGCAGACGCGGTCCGGTTAACGTGCTGAGCGCCCAACCCTATTTCCAATTTCGTATCTGATGCAGGGCACGTCGTGCGGCAGCCGTTCATTCGCGTGCAGGTAGGCTCGTGCGCGATGAGCATTCGTGAGGTGTCGATCCGGGACGACTCGATCAGGCTTGGTCAGTTCCTGAAGCTGGCTGGGCTGGCCGAGGACGGCAGCCATGCGAAGGACCTGATCGAGGCCCAGGACGTGACGGTCAACGACGAGGTCGAGGTTCGCCGCGGCAGGCAACTGCAGCACGGCGACGTCGTCGCGGTCGACGGCGAGCAAGCGCGTTTGGTGGCGAACGGCTAAACGAGTTCCGCGATATTCACCCTTCGACGCAGACGCGCCAGCGCCCGGTGTTGAGCGACCCGGACGGCGCCTGGAGTCGAGCCCACGGCGGCGGCCGTTTCCTCGGCGGACAGCCCGACGACGATCCGCAGAACGAGAATGTCGCGTTGGCGGCTGGGCAGGATGCTCAGGATCTCGTTGATCCGCTTGGCGGACTCGCCCCGCAGGACCTGCTGGACCGGGCTGCCCTCGACTTCAGGCGTGTCCGGGATGTCCGCGACCGGTTGCTCTCGGTTACGGGCGACGGCGCGATGAGCGTCAGCGACCTTGTGTGACGTGATGCCGTAGACGAACGCCAAGAACGGACGTCCTTGAAACACGTAACGCGGCAGCGCGGTGAGAACTGCGAGGCAAGCCTCCTGCGCGATGTCGTCGGCTGAGGTGTAGGAACGCTCACCTCGGCCGACGCGAGCGCGGCAATAGCGCACGACCAGTGGCCGGATCGTCGTCAGTAGCCGACCCACCGCTTCAGGGTCGCCTTCGACCGCCGCCGGCACCAGGGCGTCGAGGTAGTTGACCAAGTTCGTAGCCACATGGTCAATCCTCGTTGGCCGCTGTGGTCACCGACAGTGCCGGAAGACTTCGACGGATTGATGACTTTAGGCCCTACTGGGAATCGGGCCAATCCTGTGGCAGCCAATTGACGGCATACCAGAGGTCCATTCGGTGCTGTGCCTGGGACAGATCCACGTGCAGCGCCCGCTCGATCTGACCGATTCGATGCCTGACGCTGTTGCGGTGCACATCCAGTGCGGCCGCGGAGCGGTCCCAGTTGCCGTGATTGGCGAGCCAGACTCGCAGCGTTTCCACGAGATGCGCCGGACCGGGCGAGCGTATTTCGGCCAGCGGCGCCAAAGTACGGCGAGCGAATGCACGCGCTTGAGCGGGGTCGATCAGCGAAGCGACGCTTTCCGACTCGTTGTCCGCGCTGATGGGATGACCCGACGCGGCGGCCCGGCGGCGCAACGCGACGGCCTCCCGCTCGGCCATCCGCAGATCGGCGACACCGACCACGCCGCTCATCCCGACGAGCCAACCGCGTTTGTGCAACGTCTCCAACGCGGTCGGCGACGGCGCTGACCGCGCGGAAACAATGGCGCGGAAACTGCCACCTGCCAGGTCGACCAGGGGAGTGCCGAGCAACTGCACGAGCTGGGCAAAGTCGCCGTCCACGTCGCCGCGGTTCCTGCGTCGCACGTCAACGCCCGCCAGAACGCGGTAATCCTGTCCCGCACGGTTGTCCAACAACGCGGCCAGATGATCGCCCGTCGACTCGGCGGCCGAGCCGGCGGCCAGAAGTAGCCGCGCGGCCAACCGGGAAGCGTGACCGCGAGATGTGTCTGTCTCGCGCCGCAGCAGCCCGAGCATCGCCAACGCCATGGCGACGACAGCGCGGTCGCCGACGCTGAACGCCCGATTGCGTCCGACGATCAGCACGGACGACTGGTCGACCGGATGCAGGACGACGTGGTCGCCGCCGATGTGCGTGCTCGCGCTGCGCGGACCCGAACCACCGCGTAACCGGGTGGCCAACGACAGCAGATCCTCGGTCGGCTCGGGCGCCAGACCGGATCTGGTCACGACCGCGCCGTCGGAATCCAGCAGCATGGCCCAGCCGGTGAGCGAGGTGGCCAACGAACGGACCGTGGTCTCGGTTGGCCGAGGACGTGTCGCGGCCCTCGTCAAGTTGCGTTGACCGTCGGCGATGACGCGAAGTTCAGCGTTTTGCGCCTCGGCGAGAGCGGCACCGACGGCCTGGCTGACGGCGAGGAACGGCGTTCGTTCCGGAACGGCGAGCAACGGCAGATCGCGGTCGCGGCATGCCTTGACTAGCTCCCGGGGAACAACGTCGTACACCGGGGTGACTCCGAAGCCCAACGCGCTGACACCCGCGTTGATCAGGCTTTCTACGTAAGCGTCAATCTCCGCCGGTGTGCGCGGGAAGTTCGTGCCGGCGGTCAGCAACAGCTCCTGGCCGAGCAGGTACGGCACCGGATCGCGCAGTTCGCTGACGTGTGCCCAGCAGATCGGGCGGTCGAGCCGGGATTTGCCCGCTTTCACCTCGAGGCCCAGCTCAGCGCGGCTGACTACCGCACGCAACGGGATGGTCCTGAGCACCATGGCACGCCTCCCCGGGCCGATTCGTCCAATGGTGGCTGGCCAGATTGTGCAGAACAACCTTCGAACGAACCAGACCTGGCTCTTTACGGTGACCGGAACGAAACGCCACGCGTAGGAGATCGACATGGCTCTCGACAACGCAGTGATTGTGGCCTACTTGCTCGGCATGGTCGCGATGGGGTGGTGGGGCATGCGCCGGGCCACCACCAAGAGCGAATACCTGGTCGCCGGGCGGCGGCTGGGCGGCCCGATGTACTCAGGCACGATGTCGGCGATCGTGCTGGGCGGCGCCTCGACGGTCGGCGGCGTCGGCCTCGGCTACAAGTTCGGCATCTCCGGCGCCTGGCTCGTACTCGCCATCGGCCTCGGCATCCTGCTGTTGTCCGCCGCGTACGCCCGACGCATTCAGCGGCTGAAGGTGTACACGGTCTCGGACATGTTGGATATCCGATATGGGGGTTCGTCGGCGTCCGTGTCCGGCGTCGTGATGTGGGGTTACGCGCTGATGTTGACGGTCACGTCACTTGGCGCGTCGTCGACGATCTTCAAAGTGCTGTTCGGGTTCGACCGATGGTCCAGCATTCTGCTCGCGGGCGGGATCGTGGTGCTCTATTCGGTGCTCGGCGGCATGTGGTCGATCTCGATGACCGACATCGTGCAGTTCATCGTCAAGACCGTCGGCATCTTGTTCCTGCTGCTGCCGTTCGCGTTGATCAAAGCCGGCGGGTTCGACGGGATGCGGGAACGACTCGACGCGAGCTTCTTCGACTTCACCGCGATCGGCGGCGACACCATCGTCACGTACCTGGTGATCTACACGCTCGGCCTGCTGATCGGACAGGATATCTGGCAGCGGGTGTTCACCGCGCGGTCTTCAAGCGTCGCGACCTGGGGCGGGATCACCTCCGGTCTGTATTGCGTCATCTACGCGTTCGCGGGCGCGTTGATCGGCATGGCGACCAAGGCGCTCTACCCGGATCTGCCCAGCCGTGACGACGCTTTCGCGACGGCGGTCGAGAACCTGCTGCCGATGGGCGTTCGCGGTCTCGTGCTCGCCGCTGCGCTCGCGGCGCTGATGTCCACGTCGAGCGGTGCGCTGATCGCGTCGTCGACGGTCGCGGCGAACGACATCTGGCCTCGGCTGACCAAACGTACATCGGATACGAAAGAGGATGTGCACGCCAACCGGATCTTCACGTTGGTGCTTGGTATCGCCGCAATCGTGCTGGCGATCGTGATCGAAGGCGTGATCGCCGCGCTGACCGTCGCGTACAACCTGTTGGTCGGCGGCTTGCTGGTCGCGATCGTGGGCGGATTGGTCTGGAAGCGCGGTAACCGGCAGGGTGCGTTGGCCTCGATGATCACGGGCGCGGTCACTGTGGTGGTCGTGATGTTCACCGCCGGCCTTGAGGCCAACGAGGTCATCTACTACGGACTTGGCGTCAGCCTGGTGTCCTACGTGCTGGTCAGTCTGCTGACGCCGCCGACCGAGAAGGCCGTGTTGGATCACTGGAACAGGCGCGTCAACGGTGAGGTCAAGGAGGAAGTGCCAGCATGATCGGTCCGGTCGACTCCTCGAAGGTGCCCCGGTTCGCCGGGCCCGCCACGTTCGCCCGGCTGCCCAGGCTGGACGAGGTGGGCAACGCCGACATCGCGGTCGTCGGCGTCCCCTTCGACATCGGCGTCTCCTACCGGCCGGGCGCCCGGTTCGCTCCGGCCGCGGTCCGCGAGGCAAGCCGTCTGCTCAGGCCGTACCACCCGGGTCTCGACGTGTCGCCGTTCGAGTCCGCGCAGATCGTGGACGCCGGGGACATCGTGTGCAACCCGTTCAACATCGGCAAGGCGATCATGGAGATCTCCGAGCAGGCAACGGAACTGCTGAACACGGGCGCGAAACTGGTGACCGTCGGCGGCGACCACACGATCGCCCTGCCATTGCTGCGAGCCGTCGCGTCGAAACACGGGCCCGTGGCGCTGCTGCACTTCGACGCGCATCTGGACACGTGGGACACCTACTTCGGCGAGCCGTACACACACGGGACGCCGTTCCGCCGCGCGGTCGAGGAAGGCTTGCTCGACACGTCAGCACTGTCGCATGTGGGCACTCGCGGACCGCTCTACGGCCGCGCCGATCTGTCCGAAGACGCACGTCTTGGCTTCGGCATCGTTACGTCAGCTGACGTAATGCGCCGGGGTGTCGATGAGGTCGTTGAGGCGCTGCGAGAGCGGATCGGCGACCGCCCGTTGTACGTGTCTGTCGACATCGACGTCCTCGATCCCGCGCACGCGCCGGGCACCGGAACGCCCGAAGCGGGCGGCATGACCAGCCGTGAACTGCTCGAGATCCTGCGCGGCCTGGCGGGAGCGAATCTTGTTTCGGCGGACGTCGTTGAGGTCGCGCCCGCGTACGACCACGCGGACATCACGTCGATCGCCGCGTCGCACGTGGCGTACGACCTTGTCACACTGCTAGCCATGGGCGTGGCCAAATGAGCCGGACAGGCGGTGACTTGGTTGTCGAGTCCTTGACCGCGTTGGGTGCGCGCACCGTTTTCGGGCTTCCCGGTCAGCACGCGCTCGGCCTGTTCGACGCGTTGCATCGCTCGTCGCTGCGCTACGTCGGCAGCCGAACGGAGGTCAACGCGGCGTTCGCCGCCGATGGCCACGCTCGGACGACCGGCGAGGTGACGCCGTTGTTCGTCTCGACCGGTCCAGGTGCGTTGCAGACGTTGGCCGGTTTGCAAGAGGCGGCGACATCCAGCGTGCCGGTGCTCGGCATCAGCAGCCAAATCCCGTCGGACGGACTGGGCGGCGCACGGCGCGGTTTCCTCCACGAACTGCCCGACCAACAGGCCAGCTTCCGTGGCGTCGTCAAACACACCCGTGTGGTGCGCGCCGCGTCGCAGATTCCGTCCGCGATCGCCGAGGCGTGGCGGATGGCCGCAAGTGCGCCGATGGGACCGGTGTGGGTGGAGATCCCACAGGATGTATTGCTCGGTCCCGCCGGGGTCCCGGTCGTCAATGAACTGACGGCACAGCCGATCGTATTGGAAATACGATCCGAGCTGATCGCTGAGGCGGCGCGCGTGCTGGCTGACGCACGGCGGCCGGTGATCCTCGCCGGCGGGGGAGTGGTCCGCAGCGGCGCGCAGCCGGAGCTGCTGACGTTGGCCGAGAAGATCGGTGCGCCGGTGGTCACCACGTTCGGCGGCAAAGGCGCCTTCCCGTGGCACCACAAGCTTTCCCTGCAGTCCTGGCTGGAGGACTGGCACACCACCGAGGTGCTGCAGGACGCGGACGTCCTGCTGGTGATCGGTTCCGGACTTGGCGAACTGTCAAGCAACTACCACACGTTCCAGCCGCGCGGCCGGGTCATCCAGATCGAAGCCGACCTGGGCAAGCTCGAGTCCAACCACCGCGCGCTGGGCATCCACGCCGACGCGAAACTCGCTTTGCGCGCACTCATACCGCTCGCGGAACAGCGGGACGCGGTCGTTCCCGAACTGCTGTCAAAGGTTCAGCAACGACTGGACGGTCAAGATCTGAGGTTGGAACGTGACGTGCTCGCCAGCGTCCGCGACGCGTTGCCCGACGACGCACCGAGCTTCTGGGACATGACGATCCTGACCTACTGGGCATGGTCGGCCTGGGATCCACGCGACGGTGCGATGCACTCGGCGCAGGGCGCCGGCGGTCTCGGTTACGCGTTTCCGGCCGCGCTGGGTGCGGCGTCCACTGTGGATGGCCCGGTCCTCGCCGTGTCGGGCGACGGCGGCGCCATGTACGGCTTGTCCGAGCTGGCCACGGCGAAACAGCACAACCTGAACGTCACGTGGCTCATTGTGGACGATGGCGGCTACGGGATCCTGCGCGAATACATGACCGACGCCTTCGGCGCGGCCAGCGGAACCGAACTGGCCAGGCCGGACTTCGTCGCTCTGGCGGAGTCGTTCGGCATCCCGGCCATCCAGACAACCCCCGAACGGCTTCGAACCGACCTGGCCGACGCATTGGCCGACGCGGGACCGCGCGTGGTTGTGCTGCCTGCGTTGCTACGGATGTTCGCCCCGACCCACCTGGAGCACCGATGAGCACACTCGACTTGGTCAACCCGGCGACCGGTGAAGTCTTCGGCTCGATGCCGGTCGGTCGCGAGTCCGAAGTGGATACCGCGGTCCAGAACGCGGCCAAGGCCTTCACGACGTGGCGCCGCAGCACGCCGATGGAACGGCAGGCTGCGTTGCTGGCCATCGCCGACGCCCTGCAAGCCAGGGCGAACGAGTTCGCTGACGTGGAGTGCCGGGAGACAGGCAAGGACCGGGCAGTAATGCTCGGTGACGAAATTCCGCAGTCCGCTGATGTCTTCCGGTTCTTCGCCGGCGCGGCACGAACGTTGCCCGGTGCGTCCGCCGGGGAGTACTTGGCCGGGCACACGTCGAGCCTGCGCCGCGAGCCGGTCGGCGTGATCGCACAGATCACGCCGTGGAATTACCCCCTGTTGATGGCGGTGTGGAAGATCGCGCCCGCGATCGCCGCCGGTAACACCGTTGTGATCAAGCCGGCTGACACCACGCCCAGCAGCACGGTCCTGCTCGGCGAGCTGGCTGCGGAGTTCCTGCCTGAAGGCGTGGTCAACGTTGTCACCGGCGACCGTGACACCGGGAGGCTGCTCGTCGCCCATTCCGTCCCCGCGATGGTGTCGATCACCGGATCCACGCGCGCGGGTATCGAAGTGGCGCGGGTCACGGCGGACACCTTGAAGCGGACACACCTTGAGCTCGGTGGCAACGCGCCAGTTCTGGTGTTCGACGACGTCAACGTCGCGTCGGCGGCTGACGGCGTCATTGCTGCGGCGTTCTACAACGCTGGCCAGGACTGCACGGCGGCGACACGGGTGCTTGTCCAGGAACGCGTGCACGACGAGTTCGTCAACGCCTTGGTGGCCCGGGCCAAAGCGGCGAAGACCGGTCCGCTCAACAGCGCGTCCCAACTGGAGCGGGTGATTGGACTGATGGACCGGCTTCCCGGCCATGCCGTCGTCCACTGTGGAGGTAAGCGGCTCGGCGACCGGGGATTCTTCCTGGAACCCACCGTCGTTTCCGGACTGCGCCAGGATGACGAGGTCGTCCAGGAAGAGATCTTCGCGCCGGTCGTGACCGTGCAGCGGTTCAGTACCGAGGAAGAGGGCATTACCAGCGCGAACGGCGTCCCACAAGGCCTGGCCTCCTCGGTGTGGACAACCGATGCCAGCCGCGCCGCCCGCGTCAGCGTCGAGCTGGACTTCGGCTGCGTCTGGGTGAACACCCATGGTCCGCTCACGGCGGAGATGCCGCACGGCGGATTCGGCCAATCCGGCTACGGCAAGGACCTGTCCATGATCGGCCTGGAGGACTACACGCGGGTCAAGCACGTGATGACCAAGCTGGCTTGAGATCCCCACGCCGGCGAGGCAAAGTGGGCAACCTCAAACGTTTGTGGGAGGTCACGTCGTGCGCAGATCAGCCGCCCTAGTCGCCTTGCTCACCGCAACCACCGTGCTCGTCGGTGGCGCGGAGGCGGGTGCGAGTCACAGCCGGCCCAAGGTGCCGGAGGCGATCGGCTACGGCGGCGCGGTCGCGAGTATCGACGCTGACGCGACCGCGATCGGCATCTCCGTCCTGCGACGCGGTGGCAACGCGGTGGACGCAGCCGTGGCGACGGCAGCGGCGTTGGGCGTCACCGACCCGTTCTCCAACGGCATAGGCGGTGGCGGATTCTTCGTGTTCTACGAGGCGAGGACCGGCAAGATCCACACGATCGACGGCCGCGAGACAACGCCGATGGCGGCGACCGAAACGCTGTTCCAAGAGAACGGCGCGCCGATCCCATTCGCCGAAGGTATGACCAGCGGTTTGAGTGTGGGCGTTCCCGGCACGCCGCGCACGTGGCAACGCGCGCTGCAGATGTGGGGACGGAAGTCGCTCAAGGACGTGATGAAGCCCGCGGAGCAGCTCGCCCGCAGCGGATTCGTCGTGGACCAAACGTTCCGCAACCAAATCGCCAACAACGCGGCCAGGTTCTCCGCGTTCCCGTCGACACGCGATCTGTACCTGCCGGGTGGCCAGCCACCGGCGGTGGGCACGAAGTTCCGTAACCCCGATATGGCCAACACCTATCGGGAGCTGGCCGACACGAACCTGAAGTCGCTGTACGGCGGTCAGATCGGCAAAGACGTCGTCAAGACCGTGCAGCAGCCGCCGAAGGATCCGGCGTCCACTTTGAACGTGCGGCCAGGCAAGATGACCGAGGCCGATCTCGCTCGTTATGACGCTCCGCTGCGTGAACCGACCAAGACGTCCTATCGCGGGCTGGACGTTTACGGTATGGCGCCGCCGTCTTCGGGTGGCACGACCGTCGGTGAAGCGCTGAACATCTTGGAGCCGACGAACCTCAGCAAACTGTCGAAGACGGACTATCTGCACTACTTCCTGGAGTCGACCCGGCTGGCGTTCGCTGACCGCAACCGGTGGATCGGGGATCCAGCGTTCAGCAACGTGCCCACGCGTGAGTTGCTGTCGCAGCGCTTCGCCGACTCGCGCGCTTGCCTGATCAACCCGACCAAGGCGTTGACGAGCCCGGTCGCGCCCGGCGACCCGCGTAACCCGCAACCGTGTGCGACCACTGGCCAGGGTGTTGCCGCGGAGATCGGCAGCAAGCACACCACGCACCTGACCACTGCGGACGCGTGGGGCAATGTCGTTGCGTACACATTGACCATCGAGTCCGAGGGCGGCAACGGAATCGTCGTGCCGGGGCGCGGCTTCCTGCTCAACAACGAGTTGACCGACTTCAACTTCGCGCCGTTGTTCCCCGGCGTTCCTGACCCGAACCTGCCTGCCGCGGGCAAGCGGCCGCGTTCGTCGATGGCGCCGACCATCGTGTTGCGTAACGGGAAGCCGTTCTTCGCCACCGGCTCGCCGGGTGGCGCGTCCATCATCACCACGGTTACTCAGGTGGTCACCGGACGAGTGGACCGTGGCATGTCGCTCAAGGACGCGATCGCCGCACCGCGCGCCTCGCAGCGCAACTCCGCCGCGGCTCAGGTCGAGAAGGAGTTCCTCGCGCAGCCTGAGACGGCTGAGCTGATCGTTCGTGGACAGGGCTTCAGCAGCGCGCCGGCCGAAATCGGCGCGGCGACCGGCGTTGAGCGGTTGCCCGACGGTCGGTGGATCGCTGCGGCCGAAACCGTTCGGCGTGGCGGCGGCTCGGCAGCCGTTGTGATTCCTGTGCGCTGGTAGGGCGCTGCTCGTTCGTCAACAAGCGGAGCACCTCGGTCACATGTCGGGGTGCTCCGCTTTTTTGGTGTGGACGCGTTGCGCCGGAACCGGTTTCTTGTCGGCGCGGGTTGCGGTCAGGTGACGAAGCTTGGTCTAGACCTTGAGTTGATCATTGGTCTGGACCATTAACTGATGTGTGGTCTTCCTGCCACAACCCTGCCAACTGGAGGAAGAGACCGATGTCAGTCAGACAACGGCGATTCGGCATTGTGCTGGTCGCCAGTTCACTCGCGTTATCTGGCTTCTCCGGCACCGCGCAGGCCGCCGCCAATCCCACCGCGACGTTCAGCAAGGTGTCCGACTGGGGCACCGGGTTCACCGGCCAGGTGGTGGTCCGGGCCGGTGACTCGACCGCGCTCAACGGCTGGACCGTGAAGTTCGATCTGCCCGCGGGCACCAGCATCGGCTCGACGTGGGAAGCGAACATGACCCGCGTCGGCGACAGCTACACGTTCGTCAACCGGTCGTACAACGGAAGCGTGGCCGCTGGCGCCACGACGACCTTCGGGTTC
Organism: Rhodococcus rhodnii; assembly: GCA_000720375.1. Classification (GTDB taxonomy): domain Bacteria; phylum Actinomycetota; class Actinomycetes; order Mycobacteriales; family Pseudonocardiaceae; genus Kibdelosporangium. The sequence goes on from JOAA01000015.1 coordinate 43,823, forward strand.
AACGGCGCCGGCCCCGGCGCGCCGGTGAACTGCACGATCAACGGCAACCCGTGTGATGGATCGTCGGGGGAGCCGGACACCCAAGCGCCGACAGTCCCGACGGGCCTCACCGCGGGCGCCACGTCCAGCAGCACGGTTCCGCTGAGCTGGACCGCGTCCACCGACAACGTCGGCGTTATCGGATACGATATTTTCCAAGGTTCTTCGACGACGCCAGTCGGCACCGCTTCGTCAACGTCGTTCGCCGTCGGTGGTTTGCAACCGTCGACGACGTACAGCTTCCGAGTACGCGCTCGCGACCGAGCAGGCAACGTTTCCGCGCTCAGCGCGCCGGTGTCCGCGACCACAAAGGAGACCGGCAACCCCGGGCCGGGTGGGAAACGCAAGGTCGGTTACTTCACCCAATGGAGCGTCTACGACCGCGCGTACTACATCAAGAACCTGGACACGTCCGGGTCGGCGGCGAAACTGACGCACATCAACTACGCGTTCGGCAACATCGATTCGGCCGGCCGTTGCTTCCAGGCGAACCAACTGGGCCAGGGCGACGCGTGGGCTGACTACCAGCGGCGGTTCACCGCGGACCTGACCGTCAACGGGCAAGCGGACGTCTACAACCAGCCGCTCGCCGGAAACCTCAACCAGATCAAGCAGTTGAAGGCCAAGTACCCGCACCTGAAGGTCAACCTGTCGCTGGGCGGCTGGACCTGGTCGAAGTACTTCTCCAACGCGGCGTTGACCGCTTCTTCGCGGCAGGCGCACGTGTCTTCGTGCCTGGACATGTGGATCAAGGGCAACCTGCCGCAACTCGGCGGCGAGCCGCAAGGCGGAGCCGGCTCGGCGGCGGGCGTGTTCGACGGCATCGACCTCGACTGGGAATGGCCGGGCAGCGAGGGCAACGTCGGAAACGTCGTGCGTCCGGAGGACAAGCAGAACTTCACCTCGCTGGTTCAGGAGTGGCGGCGCCAGCTTGACGCGTACGGCGCGACGACCGGCAAGCACTACGAACTGACCGCGTTCCTGCCCGCCGATCCCGACAAGGTGACCGCGGGCTTCGAGGTGAGCCAGATCTTCAACTCGCTCGACTTCGCCACCCTGCAGGGTTACGACCTGCACGGCGGTTGGGAGACGGTGACCAACAACCAGTCCGCGCTGCGACTTCCGGCGGGCGACCCCGGACCGAAGCCGTACAGCGTCGAGATCGCGGCGAACGCGTGGACGAGCCGAGGAGCGCCCGCCAACCGGCTTGTGCTCGGTGTGCCGTTCTACAGTCGCGGATGGACTGGCGTGCCCAACGTCAACAACGGCCTGCACCAGACGGCGACCGGCCCGGCGCCAGGTCGCTATGAAGCGGGCATCAACGACTACAAGCTGATCAAACCGTTGGTCGGTAGCGGTTACCAGGTGTACCGGGATGCCGCCGCGGGACATGCGTGGCTGTTCAACGGCAGCACGTTCTGGACGTTCGACGACCCGACCGAGATCGCCAGGAAGACCGCCTGGATCACCAGCAACGGGCTGGGCGGAGCGATGATCTGGTCAATGGACGGCGACACGTCCAACGGTGAGTTGATGACCGCCGTGCACCAAGGCATCGGCTGACGGCAGGGACCGCGCACGTTGACCCGCCGGTCGACATGCGCGGCCGATCTGGCGAAGTGAACGTCAACGGCGGTGTGACCGCGATCGGCCATCCGCTGGGTGCGAGTGGCGCGCGGCTGATGACCGCACTGGTGTCCGTTCTCGAGCAGACCGGTGGCCGATACGGCCTGCAACCATGTGCGAAGCCGGAGGTCTTGCCAACGCCACGATCATCGAGCGGCTCTGAATGTTGACGGTGACCGGCTGTCAGCCCTAATGTACGTTCTTGTAAACGTTTTCATTCCGCCGCGAGAGTGACACGTCAAAGAAGACGAGGTGAGCTCATGGCGAGAATCGGCACGTTGATCGTATCTGGACTGATCATCACAGGACTGACCATTCCTGTGGCGCAGGCCGCGGCGCCTCCGGTGTTCAACGTCAAGTCGTACGGCGCCGTAGGCAACGGCAGCACCAACGACGACGATGCCATCGATCGGGCGATCAACGCCGCCAACGCGGCGGGTGGCGGCATCGTGGACTTCCCGGCCGGGCGGTACCGGTCGCGGACCATCCACATGAAGAGCAACGTCACGCTCAATCTCAACGCGGGCGCGACTTTGCTCGCCGCGAGAAGTGGCATGGATCGCGCCGAGCCGAACGAGTGGGACGAATACCAGGACTACGGGCACAGCCACTTCCGTAACGCGCTGATCTTCGGCGAGAACGTCGAGAACGTCGCGTTCACCGGTGCCGGCACGATCGACGGCGACAACAACCTGATCACCGGCGATCCCGACCAGGGCCAGGCCGACAAGGCGCTGAGCCTCAAGTACTGCCGCAACCTCCGTTTCCAGGACATCACGTTCCGCCAGGGCGGCCACTTCGCGATCCTGATCAACGGCTGCGACGGCGTGCAGATGCACAACACCAAGATCCTCAGCGCGGACGACCGGGACGCGTTCAACATCATCAACACGTCCAATGTGGAGATCGCGAACTCCCGGATCGAGGCGAGTGACGACGCCGTCGTGTTCAAGAGCGACTACGCGCTCGGCCGGACCTTCCCGACCGAGAACGCGGTCGTCCGGGACTCGACGGTCCTGTCGACGGAGAACAACGCACTGCAGTTCGGTTCGGAGACGTGCGGCAACTTCCGCAACATCCAGTTCAAGAACCTCAACGTGACCGGCGCCGGCAAGGCGGGCATCGGCATGGTGTCGATGGACGGCGCCACGATCGAGAACATCACGTACGACAACATCAAGCTCAACAAGACCGCCTCGGCGATCTTCATGCACATCGGCAAACGCTCGCGCTGCCCGGGCAACCCGCCGGCGGGCAAGATCCGCAACATCACGCTGAAGAACATCACCGGCACGAACCTGACCACACCGCGCGACGTCGCCGGTGACGACGAGTACTCGGCCACGATCACCGGACGCACCGACTCGGCGATCGAGAACGTGACGTTGGAGAACGTGAACTTGAACTTCCCCGGCGGTCACCCGGCGTCCGACGCCAACCGCGTGCCGCCGGAGAACTCGACCGCGTATCCACCGCGCACGTTCGGCGTCCGCCCGGCGTACGCGTTCTGGGTACGACACGCCAAGGGCATCAAGTTCCTCAACAGCACCGTCGAGTTCCAGAAGTCCGACGGTCGGCCCGCGTTCCTTGCCAACGACACGACCGGCGTGGTCATCGACGGCGTGACGATGGAACGCAGCACGGGCAGTTGGGACGTGACGTTCCAGAAGTCCAGCGGGCAGCAGGTCGTCAACAGCGGCAACCCGCGCGTCCGAGTCCAATAACCCTGGTGGTATCCATGCGGCGGCCGCGACACAGCGGCCGCCGCACTGCGTTTGGGGGCAATGTGAGCGAGTGGACGGCGATGGCCGGCACGTCTTTGTTCGTCGTTCCAGACGAGGAACGGGCGCATGCCCTCGCGGAAGCCTTGGCGCAGTTCGGGTATCCCCGGGTGACGGCTCGTCCGACCCGACCGGCGCCGTTGGACCTCGACACGGTCATGGAGCCGACTTGGACGGTCACTGTGCTGGACGAAGGGCCGTATCCGACCGACGCTCTCGGGCACCGCACCTACCGAGCGGTCGTTAGGCAAGCCACCGCCCTCGCCCGGCAGTACGGCGGATTCCACCGCGGCGGATCCCAGTTCGGCGTCAGCATGGTGGATCACTTCGACCAGGACGCGCCGATCACGCTGATCAATCCCGGACGGCGGCCGCCAGTTCCCGAACTCGTCGAGATCATCGAGCCGCCGGACGCCACCTTGGCGCTCACCCCGGACGACTGGGAAGAAACCGAGATCGATCTCAGCGGGCTCGACGACGTCGACTGGGCAGCACTTGACCACGCGCACGGCAGTGCGGAGGACATCCCTGACTTGATCCGCGGCCTCGCCTACGAGTTCGAGGTGTGGGAGGAGTGGACGGAGATCCACAGCGAACTCTTCGCCGACAACCTCCTGCACCAGGGGACGTGTTACTCGGCGACCGCGCCCGCGATGCCGTTCATCGCCGAAATGCTGGCGTCTGGTGGCTTGCCCGCGGTCTGCCGGTCGTACCTCTACACGGACTTGGTCCTGGCCGCAGGCGAGTGGGAGTCCAGCATCGTCGCGCGGATGCGCCTCGGCGGTGGGCCGGTAGCGGCCGCTTGGACTGACGAGGTTTACCAAGCAGTGGGCGCTTTCGTCCCGGCATTGCTGGCGCGCTGGGATTTCGAACCGCCGGCCAACCGATACTTGCTGGCGTTTCTCGCCGCCCTCTACTCCCGCACCGAAGTCGCCGACAAGGTGGACGCGATGGCCGATCAGTTTTCGGATACGAAACCTGGTTGCTACCTCCGGCTCGCCGCCGCATTGCTGCGGGGCGCGGACGACGAGGCGGCCGAGATGTCAGCGGGCATCGCCGCGTGGGAGGACTACGACGACGGGTACATGGACGTTCCCGATGTCGGCGCCGCGATGCAGGGCCGGATCACGCTGACCAGGGGAGTGCTGACAACTGCTTACGAGGAAAGTTCGTAGAATCGAACGTCGTGACCATCCAACCGATCAGGCTCTTCGGTGACCCGGTGCTGCGCACGCGCGCGGACGAGGTCGCCGACTTCGACAAGGAGCTCCGCACACTCGTCCAGGACCTGTGGGACACCATGGAGTCGCAGGGCGGTGCCGGGCTCGCCGCCCCGCAGCTGGGCGTAGGCCTGCGGGTGTTCACGTATCACTGCGACGGCTTCGCCGGGCACATGGTGAACCCGACGTGGAACGCGATCGACGACGAATGCCAGGACGGCGAGGAAGGCTGCCTGTCCATCCCCGGCTTCACCTGGGAGACGCGGCGGTTGCGCAACATCGTCGCCACCGGATGGAACATGCACGGCGAACCGATCGAGATCGAGGGAACCGACCTGCTGGCCCGCTGCATCCAGCACGAGACCGACCACCTGGACGGCGTGCTGTTCCTCGACCGGCTCGACCCGGAGACGCGCAAGCAGGCGATGCGTGAGATCCGGCAGGCGTCGTGGTTCAGTGGCTCGATGCCGACCATCAAGCAGGATCCGCACGCGTTGTTCGGAGGCTTCTAGAACATGCGGCTGGTTTTCGCCGGGACGCCGGAGCCCGCGGTGCCGACGCTCCAGGCACTGATCGACTCGCCGCGGCACGAGGTGGTCGCGGTGGTGACCAGGCCGGACGCGCCCGCTGGCCGAGGCAGGCACGTCGTCCGGTCGCCTGTCGGTGCGTTGGCTGACGAACACGGCATCGAGGTGCTCACACCGCAGCGCGTCAAAGAACCGGACTTCCTGGCCAAGTTGACCGAGTTGGCGCCGGACTGCTGTCCGGTCGTCGCGTACGGGGCGCTGCTGCCTCAGGTCGCGTTGGACATTCCCCCGCACGGTTGGGTGAACCTGCACTTCTCGCTGTTGCCCGCGTGGCGTGGCGCCGCGCCGGTGCAGGCCGCGATCAGGGCGGGCGACGAGATCACTGGTGCGAGCACGTTCCGGATCGTCAAGGAACTGGACGCGGGACCGGTGTTCGGCGTGCTGACCGAGCCGATCCGGCCGCAGGACACCGCGGGCGACCTGCTCGGCCGGCTCGCGGTGGCCGGTGCCGACCTGATGGTGTCCACGTTGGACGGAATCGAGGACGGCACAATCCGCGCGGTCGAGCAGCAGGAGGTCGACGGCGTCAGCTACGCCTCCAAGATCACGGTGGACGACGGGCACATCGACGTGACGCAGCCCGCGCTCGCGGTCGATCGTCTGGTACGTGCCGTCACTCCGGATCCGGGCGCGTGGGCGGAGTTCCGCGGCGAACGCCTCAAGCTCGGGCCGGTGGCGGTCGTCGACGCCGAGGCGCTGCCGCCCGGTGAGGTCAAAGTGGAACGCAAGCGTGTGCTTGTCGGCACCGCGACGCAGCCCGTGCGGCTGGGCGATGTTCAAGCGCCGGGCAAGAAGAAGATGGCTGCGACCGACTGGGCTCGTGGTGCCCGGGTCGAGCAAGGAGAACGATTGTCTTGACGCACCGACCGTCTCGGCCGCGACGGGCGCATCCGCCGCGCCGCCGTGAGCCGTCCGCTCCGCGCCCGCCGATGGAGGATCCGGCTCGTCGCGCGGCGCTGGACACGTTGCGCGCGGTGGGTGACCGTGACGCGTACGCGAACCTCGTGTTGCCGGGTTTGCTGCGCGACCGGCGGATCACCGGACGTGACGCGGCTCTGGCGACTGAGTTGGCGTACGGCACGTGCCGCGCGATGGGCTGGCTGGACCAGGTGATCGCGGAGTGCTCCGACCGTCCGCTGTCGCAAGTGGACAAGCAGCTGCTCGACGTGCTCCGGTTGGGCGCGTATCAACTGTTGCGCACCCGGATCCCACCGCACGCCGCCGTGTCGTCCACTGTGGATCTCGCTCGGCTCGATGTCGGTTCCCGGTTGGCCGGGTTCGCCAACGCGGTGCTGCGCAAGGTCGGCGAACGGTCCGAGGACGAGTGGGTCGAGGCGCTCGCGCCACCCTATATCGAAGATCCTATAGGATATTTGGCAACGGCGACCGCTCATCCGCGGTGGATCGCGCGTGCGTTCGCGGACTCGCTCGGCGACAAGGGCGACCGCCTGAAGGCCGCGCTGGAAGCCGACGACGACCGTCCGGCCGTGCACTTGGTCGCGCGGCCCGGCGAGATCACCGCCGAAGAACTCGCCGCGATCACCGGCGGCGATGTCGCGCCGTACTCGCCGTATGGCGTGCGGTTGGAGGCGGGCGCTGGCGATCCGTCCGATATGGAGCCCGTTCGCGAACGGTTCGCGGGTGTCCAAGACGAAGGCAGCCAGTTGTGCGCGATCGCGTTGACGCGGCCGACGCTCACCGGCTCCGACGAACGCTGGCTCGACTTGTGCGCGGGGCCGGGCGGCAAGGCGGCGATGCTCGGCGCGCTGGCCGGGTTGAGCGACGCGACGGTGGACGCCGTTGAAAAGGCGCCGCACCGCGCGAAGCTGATCGAGAACGCCACCGAGGGACAACCGGTGACGGTGCACGTCGCCGACGGTCGCGACACCGGGTTCAAGCCGGGCAGTTTCGACCGCGTGCTCGTGGACGCGCCGTGCACCGGGCTCGGTGCGTTGCGGCGCAGGCCCGAGGCGCGGTGGCGGCGTCAGCAATCGGACGTCGGCGATTTGACCAAACTCCAGCGCGAACTGCTGCTGTCGGCGATGGAACTGGTGCGGCCGGGCGGCGTGGTCGCGTACGTCGTGTGCTCGCCGCACCTGTCCGAGACCGTCGGTGTCGTCGGTGACGTCGTTCGCCGGACCAAAGCGGAGCAATTGGACGCACGGGAGTTCTTCCCCGGCGTGCCCGATCTCGGTGACGGTCCCGACGTGCAGCTCTGGCCGCACCTGCACGGCACGGACGCGATGTACTGCGCCATCATCCGAAGGATTTAGGCAAGTACAGCGGGAGTCACCCGACGGCACCCCGTCCCGGTGAGCGTTCCGCGTAGTCCGGAACGCTCACGGGTTCGGCGTCAGAAGGAGACACGCTCGACGCTGTCCGCGCGCAGCACGGACTGCTGCTGGAACTGCGTCTTGTAGTCGGTGCGGATCTCTTCGATGTCGCGGTTGGCCGTCCGCTTGGTGTACGGGTACAGCAGGATCAGCACGTACGAGTCCTCTTTTCCGCCCATCCACTGGCCGTGCGCCTCGAGCCAGGTCAGGCCGTCCGGGAACGCGGGCGTGACCTCCTTGTCCACGAACTGCTCGAAATCGGCGGGCGTGATCACCGAGCCGTCCGGTTTGCTGCCGCCGAAGTACAGCTCTGTGCGCTTGTAGGACTCCCCAGGTGTCTTCTCGACCGTGTTGTCCACAGTGGCCGGCGCGGCGGTTCCGGCGGCGGTCAACCCCAGCATCAGCGCGGTCACCATGCCGGCGATGGCGGTGCGTCGTGTCGTCATGCTCGGCATTCAAGCGTTACCGGCGGGTGTTTGTCCGTGAATTTCGGGCGGCATCCGGACCCTGCGGACTGCCCGCTCGGGCAGGCCTGGCACACTGGCCGCCCTTCACACGGATTTTGCTTTGTCTTCTGGGGCGGAGAGACACATGCCGTTGTTCGCTGGTGGCCTGTTCAGCATCGTCGTGATGGGCCTCTGGATCTTCTGCCTCGTCGACGTGATCACCACGGTCGACGGGACCACCCGCAACCTGCCCAAGATGGGCTGGCTGTTCATCGTGTTGCTGCTGCCGTTGATCGGCTCGATCCTGTGGCTGGTCGCCGGCCGTCCGGAACGGGTGGGCGGCGGCGGTGGCCAGTACCGTCAGGCACCGCCGAGCCGGTTCCCCGAGTACGACCGGCCGGGGCGTCACGTCGCGACCAATCCGGACGACGACGAGGAGTTCCTGCGCAAGTGCCGGGAACGCGCGGAGCAGCAGCGCAAGGACGCCAAGCAACGAGACCAGAAGGACGAGTCATAGCCGTTCTGGGATTGGTCGCCGCCGCGTGCTTCGGCGTCGACCGCCGGTTGTCCGACGAGATCGCCCGGCCGGCCGCCGAGCGCGGCTGGCGGTTGGCGATCACGCTGACGCCGACGGCCGAGCGGTGGCTCAAGGCGTCCGGTGACTACAATCGGCTGACCGAGCTCACCGACTTGCCCGTGCGCAGCGAGTCCCGGTTGCCGGGCGAACCTCGCCCGCATCCGGACCCGGACACCTTCCTGTTCGTGCCCGCGAGTGCGAGCTCCACCGCCAAGTTGGCGCTTGGCATCGCTGACAACCAGGCGCTGACCGTGCTCTGCGAAGCGCTCGGCAATCCGCAGGTGCACGTGTCGGTGTGCCCGCAGTTGTCCGAGGCACAGGCTGGGCACCCGGCATGGCCGGGGCATCTGGCCACGTTGCGCGCGGCGGGCGCGTTGGTGACGCCGGTCTCATACGACCAACCGTGGACGACCGTGCTGGACGCCCTTCCGGTAGCCGGAACCCATCAACCATAGACTTCGGGTGTGTCCGCAGAAACCATGATCGCGCCCAGCATCCTGTCCGCCGATTTCGCCCGCCTGGCTGACGAGCTGGCCGCCATCGTGGGCGCGGACTGGGTGCATGTCGACGTGATGGACGCGCATTTCGTGCCCAACCTGACCTTGGGACTGCCCGTGGTCGAGGCGCTGCTGAAGGTGACCGACATCCCGATGGACTGTCACCTGATGATCGACGACCCGGACCGCTGGGCCATCGGATACGCCGAGGCCGGAGCGCACAACGTCACCGTGCACGCCGAGGCGGCGGGAGATCCGGTCAAGCTCGCCAAGGACCTCAGGGCCGCGGGCGCCAAAGCTGGGCTGTCGATCAAGCCCGGTACCCCACTCGAGCCGTGGGTCGACGTGCTCAAGCACTACGACACCTTGCTGGTGATGTCGGTCGAACCCGGGTTCGGCGGGCAGTCGTTCATCCCGGAAGTGCTCGACAAGGTCCGCCAAGCGCGCCGGCTGGTCGACACCGGGCACCTGAATGTCCTGGTCGAGATCGACGGGGGAATAAACAGCGACACGATCGACCTAGCAGCTGAAGCCGGTGTCGACTGCTTTGTCGCTGGGTCAGCGGTCTACAACGCGGACGATCCCGGGAAAGCCATTTCGGCGCTGCGCGATCGTGCGGCGCGAATCAGGGGAGGAGCCTGAGCATGTTCACCGGGATCGTCGAGGAGCGCGGCCAGATTGTGGCTGTCGAGCCGTTGCCGGACGCGGCGCGGCTGACGGTCGCGGGCCCGCTGGTGACCTCTGATGCCAAACACGGGGACTCCATCGCGGTCAACGGCGTGTGCCTGACCGTCGTGGACGTCTCCGGGGGCGCGTTCACCGTCGATGTGGTGCACGAGACGCTGCTGCGCTCCAGCCTGGCCAAGGCGCACGAGGGCGACCAGGTGAACCTCGAGCGCGCGATGGCGCTCGGTGACCGGCTCGGTGGGCACATCGTGCAAGGTCACGTGGACGGCACTGGCGTGTTCGTGTCGCGTGCCGAGGATGGGCTCACCACGTTCGAACTGCCGGCCGACTTGGCGAAGTACGTGGTCGAGAAGGGTTCGATCGCCATCGACGGGGTATCACTGACGGTGGCGTCCGTCGCCGGCGACCGGTTCTCGGTCGCCCTGATCCCGACCACGTTGTCGCTGACCACGCTGGGTCTGCGGCAGCCGGGCGACGTGGTGAACCTGGAAGTGGACGTGCTGGCCAAGTACGTCGAGCGACTTGCTGTGCCTCACATCGCGACGGCAACGGCGGCAGGGCAGGGCCACAATGGGCGCTAGTGGTTCTGAAGGAGGCGCCGTGGCCGGGTTGAACGACATCGAGCGGGCGATCAAGGACATCGCCGAAGGGCGTCCGGTGATCGTCGTCGACGACGAGGACCGGGAGAACGAGGGCGACTTGATCTTCGCGGCCGAGAAGGCCACGCCCGAGCTGGTCGCGTTCATGGTCCGGTACACGTCCGGCTACATCTGTGTCCCGCTGACCGAGGCCGACTGTGACCGTCTCGACTTGCCGCCGATGTTCCACACCAACCAGGACCGCCGGGGTACGGCGTACACGGTCACTGTGGACGCTCGCGACGGCGTGAGCACCGGTATCTCCGCCGCGGACCGCGCGCACACGATCCGTCTGCTGGCCGACCAGGACAGCAAGCCCACCGATTTCAGCCGTCCCGGCCACGTGGTTCCCTTGCGCGCCAAGGAAGGCGGCGTGCTGCGCCGGCCGGGCCACACCGAGGCGGCGGTCGACCTCGCGGTGATGGCGGGGCTGCGGCCTGCGGGTGTGCTGTGCGAGATCGTGTCGCAAAAGGACGAAGGCGACATGGCGCGCCGCGACGAGCTCGAGGTCTTCGCGGCCGAGCACGACCTGGCGATCATCTCGATCGCCGCGTTGATCGCCTACCGGCGGCGTAACGAGAAGCAGGTCGTCCGGGTCGCCGAGGCCCGTATCCCGACCGCGCACGGCACCTTCCGTGCGGTCGGTTACGACAGCCTGCTCGACGGCATCGAACACATCGCGCTGGTCTACGGCGAGATCGGCGACGGCACCGAGGTCCTGGTGCGTGTCCACTCGGAATGCCTGACCGGTGACGTGTTCGGTTCGCTGCGCTGCGATTGCGGTCCCCAGCTTGACGCCGCCCTGGAGGCAGTCGCGTCCGAGGGCCGTGGCATTGTGCTCTACATGCGAGGCCACGAGGGCCGCGGCATCGGACTGATGCACAAGTTGCAGGCGTACCAGTTGCAGGACAGCGGCGCTGACACGGTGGACGCCAACCTCGCTCTCGGGGTGCCCGCCGACGCGCGCGACTACGGTACGGGCGCGCAGATCCTGTCAGATCTCGGCGTGAAGACCATGCGTTTGCTGACCAACAATCCGGCCAAGCGCGTGGGTCTGGAAGGCTATGGCCTGACAGTGGTCGATCGTGTGCCGCTGTCGGTGTGGCCGAACCCGGAGAACCTGCGGTACCTGCGCACCAAGCGCGACCGGATGGGTCACGAGCTGGGCAACCTTGAACAGTTCGAAGGAGAGACGCGGCAGTGAGCGGCGAAGGACGGCCCGAGTCGTCGGTCCCGGAATGCTCGGGCATCCGGCTGGCCATCGCGGCCACCAGATGGCACAGCGAGATCACCGACCAATTGCTTGACCGGGCGCTGGCCGCGGCCAAGCAGGGGAAGATCGACGAACCGACGGTCGTCCGGGTGGCCGGTGCCATCGAGCTGCCTGTTGTCTGCCAAGAGCTTGCCAAGCACCACGAGGCCGTGGTCGCGCTGGGTGTCGTCATCCGCGGCGGAACTCCGCATTTCGAGTACGTGTGCGACTCGGTGACCGCGGGCCTGACCCGAGTCTCCCTCGATGAGGCGACCCCGGTCGGCAACGGTGTGCTGACCGTGAACGACGAGAAGCAAGCGCTTGACCGGGCGGGGTACCCGGATTCGGCGGAGGACAAGGGTTTCGAGGCGTGTGCCGCCGCGCTCGAAGCCGCGATGGTGCTGCGTGGCCTCCGTCAGCCATGGACGGAACGAGGATTCGAGTGACCGAGCCGACTGTGCCGAGTGAGCCGACGGGGACGACTGAAGTGACTGCGCCGACCGAGCCGACGTTCCAGTTCCGTCCACGCAAGGTCCGCTACGTGGCCCTTGTCATCGCGGTGGCTTTCGTCGCGGTGTTCACCGTGGTCGCGTTCCTGCTGCGCAGCGAGTGGACCGGCGCTTACTTCCAGACGTCGGACCAGGTCGCGATGGTCGGCATCGGCGTCATGCTCGCGCTTGGCGTGCTGATGTTCGCGCGGTCCCGTGTCCGCGCGGACGAGTCGGGCATTGAGGTCCGCAACCTGATCGGCACCCGCCGCTACGAGTGGAAGCAGGTCGAGCACGTCAGCTTCCCCGACGGCGCCTCGTGGGCACGGCTCGAGCTGCCGGACGACGAGTACGTGACGATCATGGCCATCCCCGCGATCGACGGCGAACGGTCGGTCGTCGCGATGCGCGAACTGCGCCGCCTCAAGGCGAACGCAGCGGAGTAGTCACTCCCCAGTTCTCTGAAACGCGCTGCGGCAGTGCACTGACATCGCACTGCCGCAGCGCGTTTGTCTTGCGCCACGATGCCTCGCCGCAGGACAACGCATGTCCACAGTGGCCGCTTCCGTCTGGCGGAGAAACATCCGAGCATAGACCGGATTTCTGTCTAATTGTGTCGCATTGTCACGCCTTGACGGTAAATACATCGGATCTCTAGCCTCGTTGGTGTCCTGTCATGACAGCGAGGAATGACGAACATGCGCGTTCAACGAGGAACGGCCGTGGTCGCAGCAGTGGTCATGGCTTTATCCATGACCACGCTCGCTGCGGCCGCCACGGTGGCTGACGGTGCTTCCGGCCAACAACCGCAATCGCCGCGGAACACCGGTTTGAAGCTTTGGTACGACGAACCCGCGACCGACTGGGAATCGCAGTCGCTGCCGATCGGCAACGGTGCGTTGGGCGCCAGCGTTTTCGGCGGCGTCCAGAACGAGCAACTGCAGTTCAACGAGAAGACCCTGTGGACCGGCGGTCCCGGTTCGCCCGGCTACGACTTCGGCAACTGGCGGTCCCCGCGGCCGGGCGCCATCAAACAGGTTCAGGACCGGATCAACGCCGAGGGACAGGTGGCGCCCGAGTGGGCCGCCGGTGTGCTCGGTCAGGGCAAGACAGGTTTTGGTGCGTACCAGACGTTCGGCGACGTACGCATCTCGCAGCCGCAAGCGCCGCCGGGCGTCACTGGTTATCGGCGCACGCTCGACATCGCCGACGCCGTTGCCGGAGTCACCTACGCGTCCGGCGGCGCGACGTTCACCCGCGAGTACTTCGCCTCCGCCCCCGACGGAGTCCTTGTGGGCCGCATCGGTGCCAGTCAGCCAGGCCGGATCGGTTTTACGATTTCCTATATCGCACCCGATAACCGATCGCGGTCCTCCAGCGCGCGCGACGGTCGGATCACGTTCGCCGGCAACCTGCACGACAACGGCATGCGGTTCGAGTCGCAGCTGCAAGTCCGCAACGAAGGCGGCACGCGCACGGACAACCCCGATGGAACAGTCACCGTCAGCGGCGCCAACGCGGTCACTCTCGTGCTAGCGGCTGGCACGAACTACTCGGACGTCTACCCGACCTACCGGTCGGTTGACCCGCACGATGCCGTCACGCGACGCGTCGACGCTGCGGCCGCGAAGTCGTTCGCGGCGTTGCGGGACGCACACGTTCGCGACCACCGCAGCTTGTTCGATCGTGTGACGCTCGACGTCGGTCAAGACCTGCCGGACATGCCGACGGACGAACTGCTGCGCGCTTACCGGGGAACGGCATTGCCGCCCGAGGCGCGCAAGTCGTTGGAGGTCATGCATTTCCAGTACGGCCGATACTTGCTTATCGCGTCGTCGCGGGCCGGTTCGTTGCCCGCGAACCTGCAGGGCGTGTGGAACAACTCGACGTCACCGCCGTGGAGCGCGGACTACCACGTCAACATCAATCTGCAGATGAACTACTGGCCCGCGGAGACCACGAACCTCTCGGAGACCACTGAGCCGTTCTTCGACTACGTGGACTCGATGGTCGCCCCGGGACGCAAGACCGCGCAGGAGATGTTCGGCAACGACGGCTGGGTGGTGCACAACGAAACCAACCCGTTCGGGTTCACCGGTGTACACAATTGGGCGACTGCGTTCTGGTTCCCCGAGGCCGGAGCGTGGCTCGCGCAGCACTATTACGAGCACTACCTGTTCACGCGCGACGATGCGTTCCTGCGCAACCGCGCGTACCCGATGATGAAGTCGTTGGCCGAGTTCTGGATCGACGAACTGGTCGCCGATCCGCGAGACGGCAAGCTGGTCGTCACACCGAGCTTCTCCCCGGAGCAAGGACCGTTCTCAGCGGGTGCGGCGATGTCCCAGCAGATCGTGTGGGACCTGTTCACCAGCACCGCCGAAGCCGCGAACACCCTGGGCGACCAGGCATTCGCGACACAGGCACGGGACGTGCTCAACCGGCTGGATCCTGGTCTGCGGATCGGCCGATGGGGACAGTTGCAGGAGTGGAAGCAGGACTGGGACGACCCGAACAACGACCACCGGCACGTCTCGCACCTGTTCGCATTGCACCCCGGCAGGCAGATCACGCCGCAGCAGAACCCGGACCTCGTCGCGGCCGCGGAGAAGTCGTTGACCGCGCGCGGTGACGGCGGAACCGGCTGGAGCAAGGCGTGGAAGATCAACTTCTGGGCTCGGCTGCTGGACGGCAACCACTCGCACCTCATGTTGGAGGAGCTGCTGAAGAGCAGCACCTTGGACAACCTGTGGGACACCCACCCGCCGTTCCAGATCGACGGCAACTTCGGCGCGACCGCCGGTGTCGCGGAGATGCTCTTGCAGAGCCACCGTGGCGTCATCGACGTGCTGCCCGCCGCACCGGATTTCTGGGACACCGGCTCCGTTCGCGGACTGCGGGCGCGCGGTGACGTCACCGTCGACACCGACTGGGTGGGCGGCGTTCCGACGCGCGTCACGCTCAAGCCAGGGCGCGCCGGACAGCTCAAGGTCGCCAGCGAGATGTTCGCCGGGCGCTACCGATTGGTCGACAACCAGACGGGTCGGGATGTGCCGCATCAGCGCGCTGGCAAGGAGATCGCCTTCACCGCGGTCGCCGGCAGCACGTACGTCGCTGTTGCGGACATCGCGATCGCGGTTGACGCGCCTGAGCGAGTCGTCGCCGGAACGCCGTTCGACGCGAAGGTGACGGTGACCGGCATCGGCGGACCGGTCCCGGAATCGCAGTTGGCGATGACGTTGCCCGCGGGATGGACGGCCACACCGGCGAACCAGCGTGTGTCTACCATCCGGGTTGGACAGTCCAGAACGTACACGTTCACCGTCGCACCTTCGGGTAGCGCGGCTCGGTATCAAGGTTTACGGGCCGAGCTCAGTGGTAGAGGCGTGCACGCGTCGGGCGTGACGTTGGTGCGGATCGATCCGTTGCCGCCGTGCGCGATCCCGTCACCGAACGGGCCGATCGTCGCGTGGGACCCGGTGTCAGGAACCGTCGTTGACGACAAGTCGGCGTTCAACCGCGATGCGACCGTTGACGGCACGGCGTCATATGACGCGTCGGCGCCAACGGGGTCTGGTCTCGTGCTGAACGGGTCGTTCCTGCGCACGGCGAACACGTCACTTGGCTTTATGCGCGAGGCGACGTTCGCCGCCGAAGTGAAAGTCGACGGATCGGGGTCGTATCGGCGGCTGTTCGATTTCCAGCCGAGCGGCGATCCGGGGAACGACGGCGTACTGATCGACCTCACGCCGTCGAACAACGTGCGGTTCATCGGCTCCAAGCAAAACGTGACGACGAACGCCGTCGTGCCAACCGGGCGGTACGTCGACCTCGTGATCACCATGACCGACAGCGGCCAGATCGACGTGTACGTCGACGGCGCACGAGTCGGCGGTGCGACGGTTCCGGACGACGGCATCAACGGCTGCGCGACCCGGCAGTTGAGATTCGCCGTCGACCAGAACGGCGGTCAACGGCTGACCGGGGCGGTCGACCGAGCGGCGATTTTCGCCGACGCCCTCACCGCGGCCGAAGTCCCCACCTGGCGCACCCGCGCCTTCGGCTGACCGCCCACCCAGTGTTGACCGCTCATACAGGTGCTGACAGGCCAAAACAGGTTGTGTCAGACCCCGCGGTTACTTTGGCCTGACGGGGGAGCCTTCGATGTCGGTTATTGGCGCGAGGGCTCTCCTGGTCGGGGCCGTGGCCTGGGTTCAGCGGCGGTGAACTGTCGGCGGGTGGCGCAGGGAGTGGTCGAGGAGCTAGGCGGCTAGAAGGTTGGCGCAGGGCGTCGGTGTTGCCGGGTGGTGATTTCGGGCGGCGGGCAGCTCAGCGGTTCGGCGACGATCATCAACTTGAGGCCTTGACCGGCGCCGATGGTTCAGGTGCGCCTAGTCCAGCTGAAGATCGTTGCTCGCCTCGCAGGGCGAGTGCAGACCCGAACCCGGTCGGGTCAGCTCAGCAGGTCTGAGATCAGCTTGACCATCGCGCCTGGGTCCTCGACGTGCGCGTTGTGGCCGAGGCCGGGCAGCACGATGGCGTTCGGGTCGACTTCCCGGACCTGCTCGGGGCTGCACATCTGGTCCTGCTCACCCACGGCGAGCACGGTCTCCGCCTGACTCGCGGCCAACAACCCGGGCACATCGGGACGCCCCACGGCGAAAGTCTTCGGGTCACACGCCAACCGCCACCCATCGGGCGTGCCGACCAGGCCGAAGTCCACGCGCGGGTCCTCCACGTCGACCAGGCCGCCGAGACCGGACACCTTCAGGTACCGTTCCGCGGCTTCGGTCCGGCCGAGGTACAGCTTGTTCGGACGCTCGGCGTACGACTTCGCACCCGACAATTCCGCCGCCGACCACGCGACCTTGATGCCCAGGCCGCATGCGCGGTCGACGGAGCCGCCGAACCAGCCGCTGGCCAACGTCAGTCCGAGCACGCCACCCAGCGAATGGCCGAGGACGACCACGTGCTCCTCGTCTTCGATCAGTTCGGCCAGTGCCGCCGCCATATGCCCGAAGGTGTAGCGCGGCAATCCAGCCGACCCGCCGTGACCAGGCAAGTCTGGAGTGATCCAGCGACACGGACCGTTCGCGAGCTGTTCGTGCACGCCGTGCCAGACGTCACCCGTGGCGCCCAAACCGTGCAACAGCAACACCGCAGCGTCGCCGGAACCGCCTCGCTGTACCCTCAGCCGGTCTCCCATCCGACGAATTTTGCCACAGCGGGAGTTGCGCTAGGGCGAGGGGAACCACTCGGAGGTCACGACCGGCCGCTCGGGTTTCCATCCGGTCGCCTCGGTCAGCTTGGTGGACACGACCCGCTGCGAGCGCGCGAGGATCTTCAAGAACCCGAACGTGATCGGCACAGTCCGTGCTTTGCGGGCGCCCGCCGCGGCCGCGACGACCGCGCCGAACTCCCGCTTGCGCAGCGGAGTGGCGCCGACGTTGTACACGCCGCTGGGCGCGGACAACGCTGCGACGACGGCCGATCCGACATCGGAGGGGTGGATCGGCGTGATCCAGCCCGAAGCCGAGCCGAAGTAGGACGGGCCCAATCCACGGGCGCCTTTGACGATCCATCGCGTCAGCGGTTCGTCGCCGTGCACATTCGCGATTCGCAACCGAACCGCGATCCGGCCGTCTCGCGCGAAGCCGGCGACGGTGTCGTGCGCGATCAGCGAAGTCTGCGGCGGCCCGACCGGAAGGACCGGGGCGTTCTCGTCCAGTTCACGGTCGCCGCCGTCGGCGTACGCCAGCGCAACCCCTTCCTGAACGAGGATTCCGACGTCAGCCGCAGTCGCTGCCCGCACCAACGCTTTGCTGCCCTCGATCCGGATGCGTCCGTTCTCCGCCCATGAGGACGACCGGATCAGCTTGCCCCCAACGGGAACCCGCGTCGCCAGGTTCACAACGGCGTCGTGCCCGTTCAGCGCGTCGATCAACTGCTCGACGTCGAACAAGTCCGCGACTACCGGTGAAGCACCGAGTTTCTTGACTGCAACCGCACGATCTTCGTTACGCGCCAAGCCTGTCACCCGATGCCCCGCCGCAATCAGCTGCGGTACCGCGAAACTGCCCAGCGTCCCAGTCGATCCGATCACGAGAACTCGCACGACCGTCATCCCTTCACACGGCGACTGTCGCGCCCATGGTGCAGCAGCGGCCCCTGTCCAAGCGGTGAGTCAGTCGGAGGTGGGAAAGGACAACAGCATCTCGTCGGTGAACACCTCGAGGCGGCCCCGGCCGTTGCGTTTCGCTTGGTACATGGCGACATCCGCGCGGCGCATCAGGTCGGCGGGGTCGGGCATGCCCGGTGTGCTCAACGCGATTCCGATGCTGGCGTTCACCCGCAGCTGCCGTCCGGCGATCGGCATCGGTTCGCCCAGGGTGCGCAGGATTCGTTCGGCGACTTTCGCCGCGTCGGCCGCGGTGGCCACGCCGTAGAGAAGCACCGCGAACTCGTCGCCGCCGAAGCGCGCGGCCACGTCTGTCGCGCGCAGCTGGGACTTCAGGCGGCCTGCCGTGATGGTCAGCAGGTCGTCGCCTGCCGCGTGCCCGAGACTGTCGTTGACAGCTTTGAACCTGTCCAGGTCGAGGAACAGCAGCGCCACACGTTTCGCCTCGTGCTCGGCCGCTCCCAAGCGCTTGGTCAACTGTTCGAGGAACAGCCCTCGGCTGGCCAGCCCGGTCAGCGAGTCGTGGAACGCCTGGTACATCCGGTCCACGGTGTTGGCATCGGTCAGCGCGAGGCTGACGTGCTCGGCGAACGCCCGCAGCGTTTGCACGTCCGACGCCGTGTACGCGCGGGTTTGCCGGTGCGAGCCGACCATCAGGCTTCCGGTGACCGTCCCGCTGTCGTGCACGGGTGCGGCCATGGAGGCACATAGGCGCCCGTCGGTCAGCTCGGCGATCAACGACGACGTCTCGGCGTATCCGTGCAGGACGACGACGTCATCGGTGAGCATGGCCTGGCCTGCCGATCCCGCCTCGGTCAACGGGATTGTCGGGCGCCTGCGCGCGACCTCGGTGCGCAGGCCGACGTGCGCGACCAGCTTGGTGTCCTCGCCTTCGGGCGATTCACGCAGCCACAGGCCGACGATCTCGTCGCCGAGCAGGTCCTGGGCCGCGCCGGTGATCATGTCGAGGATCTGCGCCAGCGGACGCCGCCGGGAGATCGCGCGCTGAATATCGAACAGGTGCTCCACCAGGCGTTGCCGTTGCCGCAACGACTTCAGCAGCTCGGCGTTCTCCGCGGCCTGGCGCTCGCTGCGTTCCAGCGCGCGCAGCATCGTCAGGGTGAGCTCCAGCAGCCGCGCCATCCCGCGCACCAGCGACTGCTCCTGGATGCTGAATCCCTCGTCCCACCTGGCCAGCAACAGGCTGCCCGGATGCGTGCCGCCCCAGCGCGCCGAGACCGTCGGGCATTCGCCGACGCCGGGCACTTCAAGCTTGTCCTGTTCCCGGCGGGTCACCGCGACCAGGTCGTCCTCCGGCACCAGGCCTGCCGGGAAACCGACCGACGCGACCACCCGCTCACCGATCACGACCGCCGCCACCTCGGCCTCCAGAGCCTGGGCGGCACGCTCGACCGCACCGCGGACGGCGGACTCCTCGTCCGGGTAGGACGAGATCACGGCCAGCAGCTCGAGCAGCTGCTGACCCTGTAGCCATCCGTCTTCGTCGGTCATCTCAACTGATAGCCAACACCGCGAGCGTCTGATTGTGGAAGCCGTCGATCCCACGGATCCGCGCGATCTCCCCGTACGTGTAGAAACCGGCGAACGGCGCCGTGCGCGCCCACTTCGCGATCCGCTCGTTCTCCCGTTTGATGCCTTCGTCGCCGAGCACGGCACGCAGCGCCGCGCAGCTGAACACCAGCAGGCCCGCCGGTTCGCGGTCGCCCATGTCGGCCAGCACGTTCTCGCACACGGTGTCGGTCGCCGCGAGGATGGAGTCCTCGTCGCCGGTCATCGCCCATGTCAGCCCGCCGTGGTCGATCGCGGTCCCACTGCCGATCGAGCGGCCGTCGATGTCGATCTCGGTGGACAGGTTGCGGGCCTCGACACCGCTGCGCCGTTGCACGCCGAGCGGCCGGGACATCGCGAAGTCCATAAAGGCCTGTCGATCGGTGTACGCCTCCGGCGGCGCGCCCAGCCGGTCGAGGTACACGTCCATCGCGGGCCGGTCGTCCAATGTGTACACACGGCCGTTTCCGGCACTCGTCACGATCATCGGATCGCCGGTCTTGCGCCAGCCGTGGCCGACCGAGACGGCCAGCGGGGCCTCGGAGGCGATCGTGACGCCGACGACCGCGTCGGTCAGCACCTGGTCGTCGCCGATCACGAGCGTGTGCGCCATCCGCCAGCCGTCGCCCGCGGCGCCACCGATGAGCGGGATGCTCGCGCCGACGACGCCGTAACAGCCGCGCAGAATCGCTTCCTGGTCACGGATTCGGCCGTCGGTCAGGATCAGCAGCACCTTGTGCGGCAGGTCGTCGCTCGCCTGCGAAGCACACTCCGCGATCTCCGCACCCGCCTCACGTTGCCGCCCGGAGACACCTTCGGCGACCGATGTGGTGACCTCGATCCCTGGCCCGCCAATGGCCGCGACGACCACTGTGCCGTCGGTCGGTCCGCCTGGGGCGATCTCGCCGTGCGTGGAGCACCCGACCAGCGGGACGTCCGGACAGGTGTCCCGGATACCGGCCAGCACCTCGACCGGATCGTGGCTGATCGCGAAGAACACGATCAGGACCTTGGGGTCCGCGCCGGTGATCGCGTCGGCGGCGGCCGCCGCTCCGGCAGCGCGGCTCGCGGTGTCCGCGCTACGCGCGACCCCCATCCATCTCCTGCCCGGCTCGATCATGCGCCCTCCCGAGGCTGCCAGGTGCATCACCGTAGTCGGCAGGCCCACATCGGGTAACAGGGACTGGTCCTGTTACCCGATCGGAGCACGGCTCGTTCCGGTCATCGGGAAGCGACGAAACGGACAGCAGGAGATGGACGGATTGTCGCTGTTCTCCGGTTCTACTAGGGGACGGGCGTCTCGTAGAGCCCGCGGCCGAATGTGGCCGCCACCAGCCGATGGTTGCGCGGGTCGTACTCGATGTCGTCGACCGCGACCCGCGGCATGCCGTGACCGAGCCGGCTCCAGTAGCCCGCGACCGCGGTGTGCCCGAGGAACACGCCCTGGTCCGTGGCCACGTAGATGAGCCCGGCGAAGCCGAGGATCACGTCGTTGACCGGAGCCGACGGCAGGTTGCCGGAGACGTCAGTCCACCGGGCCCCGGCCGACCGGGTCATCAGCACGTGCGCCTGGTCCGATCCCGAGCGGTACCCGGACAACGTGACATACGCGGTCGCTGGGTCCCGTTCGGACACCGCGATCCGGGTGACCCACGGCTGCCCGTCGAGCACCTTCGTCCACGTTGCCCCGAGGTCACGGGTGATCCAGACCCGGCCGTCGTCGGTGCCCGCCCAGATCGTGCGCGGATCGGACGGCGCGGCGGCGACCGTGGTGATGGTGCCGTACGGATAGGTGTCCTGGCCTGGCCCGCCGGTGAGGTCCGGGCTGATCGGCGTCCACGTCACGCCGCCGTCGGCCGACCGGTTGAGCCGGTTTCCGCCGTAGTACAGGATTTTCGGGTCGGTCGGGTCGAACTGCAGCGGGGTGAACCAGTTGCGGCGGTCAGCGGTGGTCGCGGGCGCGAAGAACGTCATCGTGTCGCCGCCGTCGGTCGACCGGAAGCAGTTGCCGTACTGGTAGCAGGCGAAGACGTTCTGCTTGTCGGTCGGGTTGATGATGTTCTCCTCGCCGTCACCGCCGAGGTATTCGTTGAACCGCTCACCGTTCCACGACCGCAGCGACCCGTTGTCCTGCGTGCCGCCGGAGATGCGGGAGGTGTCCTGCGGAGTGATCGCGGCGCTGTAGAACTGGGTGTACGGCTCGTACTCGGCCTTGATCCAGCCGCCGAGACCGTCCGCGTCCGACCGGTACACGCCGCCGTCGTTGCCCAGGTACACGCGGCCTGGCTTGCGCGGGTCCCAGATCATCGCGTGCTGGTCGACGTGGATCGTGGTGCTGTCGGCTGTCCACGTGCCGCCACCGTCCTTTGTGGTCATCAGCGGGACACCGGCGACGTGCACCTGTTTCGAGTCGTCGGGATCGACCCAGATCTTGCCGAACCACCAGCCGAAGGAGGACTGCGACGACTTCAGCACGTCCGGCTCCGGCAGTCGCGTCCATGTCGCGCCCGCGTCCGCGGAGGTGTGGAAACTCGCGAACGGTCCGGCGGTGCTGTTGACGATGGCGTATATCCGGCCGGGTTCGGAAGCCGAGACGCCGATCCCGATGCGGCCCACATCCGGCCCCACGCCAGGCAATCCGCCGCCGAGGCGCTGCCACGTCAGGCCGCCGTCGTCGCTACGGAAGACACCGGAGCCCTCGCCGCCGTAAGTGCGTTTGACCGGCGTCCGACGATGATCCCATAACACCGCGTACACACGGTTGGGGTTGGTCGGATCGATCTGGACGTCCACCGCGCCGGTGAACTCGTTGGCCACGTCGAGCACGCGCCGCCAACTCGACCCGCCGTTGGTGGACAGGTACACGCCGCGATCGCCGCCCGGGCTGTAAAGCGAGCCGTTGGCGGCCACGAAGATCCGGTTCTTGTCGATCGCGATCGCGCCGATGGTCCCCGAATCGCGCAACCCGATGTTCCGCCAGGTCTTGCCGCCATCCGTGGAGCGGTAGACGCCGGTGCCCTCGTAGGTGACGCTGCCGCCGCCCGGGTTGGGCTCGCCGGTGCCGACGTACAACGTCCCGTCGTCGGCGGTTACGACCGCGCCCATCGCCTGCGTCCAGTCGTCCGGCCACGCGGGGGCGAAGGTGCGGCCCGCGTCGGTCGACCGCCAAAGCCCGCCACTGGCCGCGGCGGCGTACAGGGTGTCGGCTCGTTTCGGGTCCAGTGCGAGGCTCACGATCCGGCCGCCGATGTTGGTCGGGCCGACCGACCGCCACCGCCCGCCGACCACCGGTAACTTCGCCGCCTCCTGCGCGGCGGTGTCGTGGGCGTGCCGCGGGATCGTCTCGCCGCGGATCGCTTTCTGCAGGAACCGGTGCTCGGCGGGGGCGGACGGCCCGCGCACCGGACGGTATTCACCGGGTTGACCGGTGCCCGGGGGATCGGCCAGCGCGGGGATCGGGGATAACAGGGACAGGCCGGCCACCAGGACCAGACAACGGCGAACTCGCATCGAATCCCCCATGGGGTGAGCGGTTGGCAGAGGCGCCGTGACGCTACGAGTGCCCGCGTGGTCCGGACATCCGGCATGAGTGGGGACTTTTTGACAGATACTCGTCAGACACGTCCGGTACCGGTTTCGCGGGCTTGTCAGGCCAGATGGCACGCCTCGTCCCGGGAAGAACGGAGGGTGTGAATACAAAAAGGACGTGCCGCGGAGTGACGGCATTTGCCGCCTGATTGTCACGGTCGTGGTGGTGCCGAGTAAGTTCCGGGCTGTCGCGGCGTCGGCGCTGATCTTGATCTGCGTCTTCTTCGCGTACTGCGTGCTGGCCAGGCTCAGCCGGTAGTCACTCGTCAGAGTGTCGGACGGTGCGCCTAGGCTTATGTGGTGGCCGATCCGTCGACCGACCGTCGTGTTAGTTACCGCCCTGCGCCCGGAACCATCCCGGACGCCCCTGGCGTGTACAAGTTTCGCGATTCCGGCGGCCGGGTCATCTACGTCGGCAAGGCCAAGAGTCTGCGCAGCCGGCTGAACTCCTACTTCGCCGATGTGTCCGGCCTGCACCCGCGCACCGCGCAGATGGTCACCACGGCCGCGTCGGTCGAGTGGACGGTGGTGACCACCGAGGTCGAGGCGCTGCAGCTGGAATACAACTGGATCAAGGAGTTCGACCCGCGGTTCAACGTCCGCTACCGCGACGACAAGTCCTATCCAGTGCTCGCGGTCACCCTCAACGAGGAATTCCCGCGGCTGCACGTGTACCGCGGCGCGCGCCGCAAAGGCGTGCGGTACTTCGGTCCGTACGCGCACGCGTGGGCGTTGCGGGAAACGCTCGACGTTCTACTCAGAGTGTTCCCGGCCCGGACTTGTTCGCGGGACGTGTTCCGGCGGCAGTCGCGGATTGGCAGGCCCTGTCTGCTCGGTGACATCGGCAAATGTTCGGCGCCGTGCGTCGGGCGGGTGACTGCCGGGCAGCACCGCCAGATCGTCGACGATTTCTGTGAGTTCTTCGCCGGCCGTACCGACGTGATGATGCGCCGCCTGGAAAAGGAGATGCAGGAGGCGGCGGCCGAGCTGGAATTCGAGCGGGCCGCGCGGTTGCGTGACGATCTTGGCGCGCTCAGGCGGGCGATGGAAAAGCAGGCCGTCGTGCTCGGGGACGGCGCGGACGCGGACGTTGTCGCCTTCGCACAGGATGATCTGGAAGCGGCCGTGCAGGTCTTCCACGTCCGCGGCGGCCGGGTCCGCGGCCAGCGCGGCTGGGTGATCGAGAAGGTCGAGGCGACCGGTACCGCGGGGTTGGTCGACCAGTTCCTCAGCCAGTTCTATGGCGATCAGGCCACTGCCGACGAGCCCATCGACGGCAGTCCAGAGGAGAACAGCGCAGAGGAGAATAGCGCAGTGCCGCGAGAGGTGCTGGTTCCCGAACTGCCCGACGACGCGCCCGCGATCGCCGAGTGGCTCAGCACATTGCGCGGTTCCCGCGTGCAGCTGCGGGTTCCGCAGCGCGGGGACAAGCGTGCGTTGATGGAAACCGTGGAGCGCAACGCCAAAGAGGCGTTCGTCCAGCACAAGCTCAAGCGCGCGGGCGACCTGACCGCTCGGTCGGCCGCGTTGCAGGAGCTGCAGGACCAGCTCGGCCTGGACACCGCGCCGCTGCGGATCGAATGCGTCGACATCAGCCACATCCAGGGCAGTGACGTCGTCGCGTCGCTTGTGGTGTTCGAGGACGGCTTGCCGCGTAAGGCCGAGTACCGCCGGTTCGCCATCCGGGAAGCGGCGACTCAGGGCGATGTGGCGTCCATCGCCGAGGTCGTGCGTCGCCGGTTCTACCGGATGGTCAACGAGACCGCGCCAAATGAATCGGCACAGCACGGTTCGAAGCCGGGCATCGATCCGGAGACCGGCAAACCGAAGAAGTTCGCCTACCCGCCGAACCTGCTCGTGGTCGACGGTGCCGGGCCGCAGGCCAACGCGGCCGCGGATGTGCTCACCGACATGGGGATCGGTGACGTCGCGGTGATCGGGCTGGCCAAGCGGCTCGAGGAGGTCTGGCTGCCTGCCGAGCCGGACCCGCTCATCCTGCCGCGCACCAGCGAGGCGCTGTATCTGCTGCAACGGGTGCGTGACGAGGCGCACCGCTTCGCGATCACGTATCACCGCCAGAAACGGGCCAAGCGGATGACCACATCCGCCCTCGATGACGTGCCCGGTCTCGGCGAAACCAGGAAAACCGCGTTGATCAAGCATTTCGGCTCGCTGAAACGCCTGCGCGCGGCAACGATCGACGAGATCAGCGAGGTGCCGGGTGTGGGCCGGCGCACCGCTGAGGCCGTTGCGGCGGCCCTGGTCAGGGATAAAGAGGGGAACGATGTCTGAATCCGGTATCGAAGTGGCGGTGGTGACCGGCCTGTCCGGCGCCGGCCGCAGCACGGCGGCCAAGTGTCTTGAGGACCTTGGCTGGTTCGTGGTGGACAACCTGCCGCCCGAGCTGATCGCGACGATCATCGAGCTCGGTGTGCAGGCGCGCGGCGCGATCACCAAGGTCGCCGTCGTGATGGACGTGCGCAGCCGCGCGTTCACCGAAGACCTGTCGTCGGTGATCAAGGACCTGGACGCGCGCGGGTACAAACCGCGGGTGCTGTTCCTCGAGGCGACCGACGAGTTGCTGATCCGGCGGTTCGAGCACGTCCGGCGCGGTCACCCGATGCAGGGTGACGGCAGGCTGATCGACGGCATCAAGGCGGAGCGGCACCTGCTCACGCCGCTGCGCGAGGAAGCCGACCTGATCCTGGACACGACTTCGCTGTCGGTGCACCAGTTGCGCGCCAAGATCGAGGACGCGTTCGGCGGCGCCGAGGACCTGCAGACCCGCGTGACCGTGCTGTCGTTCGGCTACAAGTACGGCCTGCCGATGGACGCCGACCTGGTGATGGACGTCCGGTTCTTGCCCAACCCGTTCTGGATCCCGGAGTTGCGTGAGCAGACCGGCCTGGACTCCGAGGTCCGCAACTACGTGCTGACCCAGGAAGGCGCCGAGGACTTCCTCGAGCGCTACCACGAACTGCTCCGGCTGATCGGCGCGGGCTACCGCCGCGAGGGCAAGCGTTACCTGACCCTGGCGATCGGGTGCACCGGCGGGAAACACCGCAGCGTCGCGATGTCCGAGGAGCTGGCTACCAGGTTGTCCAAAGAGGACGGTGTGGCGGTGAAGGTCGTCCATCGGGATTTGGGGCGCGAGTGAGAAATCGGTCTACGGAGCCGGCACCACGGGTGGTAGCGCTCGGTGGTGGTCACGGGCTGCACGCGACATTGAGCGCGTTGCGCGAGATCACCTCGGACGTGACGGCCGTGGTCACAGTCGCGGACGACGGCGGCTCCTCGGGCCGGTTGCGCCGGGAACTGGGCATGCTCCCGCCCGGCGACCTGCGTAAGGCGTTGGTCGCCCTGGCGGGCGCCGACGACAACGCGAAACTGTGGAACTCGGTGTTCCAGCACCGGTTCGGCGGCACGGGCGCGCTGGCCGGGCACGCGATCGGCAACCTGGTGCTCTCCGGGCTGATCGAGGTCCTCGGTGACCCGGTCGCCGCGCTGGACGAAGCCGCGCGAATGCTCGGCATCACCGGCCGTGTGCTGCCCATGTCGTGCGAGCCGCTGGACATCGAGGCCGACGTGGAAGGCCTCGACGAGGATCCGGCCGCGATCCGCCGGATCCGCGGCCAGGTCGCCGTGGCCACGACGCCGGGCCGGGTGCGGCGGATCGGTCTGCAGACCAGTTCGGGTGATGTGCCGACCGCATGTCCGGAGGCATTGGCCGCCGTCCGTTCGGCGGATCTTGTCGTGCTCGGTCCGGGCTCATGGTTCACGAGCGTCTTGCCGCACCTGCTGGTGCCAGAGTTGCATCGCGCGCTTGTCGAGACAAAAGCGACGCGTGTGGTCGTGCTGAATCTCGTGCCACAACCGGGTGAGACGGCTGGGTTCTCACCAGAGCAGCATCTGGACGTACTCTGCGAACACGCTTCAGAGCTCCGCGTGGACGCGGTCATCGCCGACGCGAACGCGGTGCCTACGCCGGACCGGCTGCGGCGTGCCGCTGCCGCGCTCGGTGCGCAGGCGCATCTGGCCCCGGTGGCGACGCCGGGAGCCGCGGATCGTCATGATCCGGCCGCGCTTGCCCGGAGTCTGCGGCACGCGTTGGCCGGAACGACGAGCGCGACCGGCCAGGAGATGGTGGGATACGCAGGGCGTGAGCCCGGCGGGGGAGAGGAGGACACGTGGCGATGACCGCGGCAGTCAAGGACGAGCTGAGCAGACTGGCTGTGTCCAAGACATGCTGCCGCCGTGCGGAAGTGTCCTCCCTGCTGCGGTTCGCGGGAGGGCTGCACATCGTCGGCGGCCGTGTGGTGGTCGAGGCCGAGCTGGACACCGGTTCAGCGGCCAGGCGGCTGCGTAAGGAGATCCACGAGCTCTACGGGCATCACGCCGATGTGCACGTGATCACGTCCGGCGGGTTGCGCAAGGGCACTCGGTACGTCGTGCGCGTGGTCAAGGACGGTGACGGCCTGGCCCGTCAGACCGGCCTGCTCGACCCGCGCGGTCGTCCCGTGCGTGGGTTGCCTGCCGCGGTGGTGTCCGGTGGCGTGTGTGACGCGGAAGCCGCGTGGCGCGGTGCTTTCCTCGCGCACGGCTCGTTGACCGAACCCGGTCGTTCCTCCGCTTTGGAGGTCACGTGCCCGGGTCCCGAGGCCGCTTTGGCTCTGGTCGGTGCGGCTCGTCGCCTCGGTATCCAGGCCAAGTCGCGTGAAGTCCGTGGCGCGGACCGGGTTGTCATCCGTGACGGTGACGCGATCGGAGCCCTGCTCACCCGATTGGGTGCGCATTCCTCCGTGCTGGCATGGGAAGAGCGCCGGATGCGTCGCGAAGTCCGTGCGACGGCCAACCGCCTCGCCAACTTCGACGACGCCAACCTCCGCCGCTCGGCCCGTGCGGCCGTCGCTGCCGCTGCCCGCGTGCAGCGCGCGATGGAGATCCTCGGTCCGGAGGCGCCCGAACATCTGACCGCCGCGGGCAAACTGCGGTTGGCCAACCGTCAGGCGTCACTGGAGGAACTCGGTCAGCTCGCCGAGCCGCCGATGACCAAGGACGCCGTCGCCGGACGGATCCGCCGCCTGCTGGCCATGGCCGACAAGCGTGCGAAGGATCTGGGGCTGCCGCCGACCGAGTCCGCGGTCACCGCCGAGATGCTGGAGGAAGAGGTCTAACCGGCGGCCGAGTTGCGCGAAGTGCCCCGTGCGCGCAGGTTGACCTGGAGCGCGCTCCAGGAGATAGCGTCGCTGCGAAGGCACTGCGAAAAGAGGCGATCGACCGTGCGACTCGGTCTGCACATCACCAAGTTCGACGAACCCGCCAACGAGATCCGTGCCGAGCTCGCCGCGTCCGCGCAGGCCGCGGAGGAGGCGGGGGTCGGCTGGATTTCCGTGATGGACCACTTCTTTCAAATGGAGCACAACGGCGGCGCGGAAGCAGGGATGCTCGAGGCGTACTCCACATTGAGCTTCCTCGCCGCGCACACCTCGACCGTGCGGCTCGGTGCGCTCGTCACCGGCGTGACCTATCGGCACCCTGGACTGCTCGCCAAGACCATGACAAGCCTGGACGTGCTGTCCGGCGGTCGTGCGACGCTCGGCATTGGCGCGGCTTGGTACGAGCGCGAGCACCTCGGCCTCGGTGTGCCGTATCCGCCGGTCGCCGAGCGGTTCGAGCGTCTTGAGGAAGCGCTGCAGATCTGCCTGCAGATGTGGGATCCGAACAACAACGGCCCGTACGACGGCAAGCATTACAAGCTGGCCGAGACGCTGTGCGTGCCGCCGCCTGTCAGTTCGCCGCGCCCGCAGATCATGATCGGCGGTGGCGGTGAGCGGAAGACGCTGCGCCTGGTCGCGCAGTATGGCGACGCGTGCAATCTCTTCCTCATGCTGGGGCCTGACGAGATCCGGCGCAAGCTCGACGTGCTGCGTGAGCACTGCGATGCCGTCGGCCGGGACTACTCCACGATCCAGAAGACCGTCGCCGGTGCGGGCGCGGTGCTCGCCGAAACCGGGCCGGACGGGTTCGCCGAGCAGATGACCGAATACGCCAAGCTGGGCGTGGACCTGGTGATGCTCATGCCGCCCGCGGGACGCGCCTCGCAGTGGATCGCACAGAACGCCGGCCCGGTCGCCGAACGGCTCCGGGATCTTTAGGCCTGGTCGTCTTCCAGGCTGGTGACGCGGCGGGCGAGTTCCACTCGTGAGCGGACGCCCAGCGTGGTGAAGATGTTGCGCAGGTGGTGATCGACGGTCCGGTGGCTGATCACCAGCCGCCGGGCTATCTCCTTGTTCGTCTCACCGACCGCGACCAGCTGGGAGATCGCCGCCTGTTGCGGGGTCAGGCCTGCGAGCGAGACCTTCGGTGCGCCGACCGTTTCGCCCGCGGCGCGCAAGCCGGCTTCGGCGCGGGCGGTCCAGCGTTGGGCGCCGATGGACTGGAACACCCGCAGCGCGGACCGGAACTGGTCACGGGCGTCGAGCAGGCGGCGCCGCAAACGCAAGCGGTTGGCGTACAGCAGTTGCGTACGTGCCAGCTCCATGGCTGCGCCTGCCTTGCGGTGCAGGGCGATGGCCGTCTCGAAGTGGGTGACGTCGTCGGTGAGCAGGCCGTGGCAGCGGTGCGACAACGCGAGCCATGCCGCGTTCCCGCCCGTGCGGACCCAACCGTCGAAGACCTTCAGCGCATGCTTCGCCCGGTCGTGTTGTCCGACAAGCACGGCGGCTTCGACCAATTGAGGCGTTGCCAAAGCTTGGATCGCCGGCTGGGCTCCGCTCACGCCCGCGGTCATCGCGTCGAGTCGCGCCAAGGCGTCCGCTGGGCGGTCGTCGGCGAGGTCGAGGCATGCGTACGCCCACGAAGCAATCGCGCACGGCCGGCCAAGGCCGCGCTTGGCGATCGCGGCGGCCGCGTTGTCCAAATGCGACTGCGCGGTCTCGCGGTCGTCGCGCAACGCGGCTGACAGCGCGAGCAGGGAGAGGTGTTCCGTCCGGGTGGTCCGCTGTGCGGCGGACGCGGCCAGACCTTCGCGCGACGCCTCCAGTGCGACCTCGTGCCGGTCGAGCACGATCGCCGCCAACGACAACTGGACCAACGCCCACGGCAACGCAGCCTCCCGACCGGTCGGTCGGGCGCGGCTGACCGCGGCCGACGCGCAGTCGAACGCCTTCTCGCCGAGGCCGAGTGCGAACGCCGCCTCGGCCGCCCACACAGCGGACGCCACGTCCGTCGCCGCCATGCCGAGCCGCACGACGTCACGCAACGGTTCGACGGCGTCAGCGTGCTTGCCTTCGAACGTCGCGGCCAGGCCACGGAAGTGAGCCAACATCAGATCTGATGTAGGCGGCACCGCACGCGCCATCGCGCGGTAGCCGTGCACATCGCCGCACAGTCGCCGCGCCTCACCGGCCAGCAACAGTGCGGGACCTGGGTCGTCCAGCTGGCCGGCCGCGGTGGTCAGTTCGTGCACGGCGACGGCCGGATCGCCGTCGCGCAATTCGATTTCGCCGAGCAGCAACGCTTTACGGCCAGCGGCTGGGCCTGCCAGTGACAACAACTTCCGTGCGGAGTCCGGACGGCCGGCGTGCCAGGCGTGTTGTGCGGCCTCGACCAGGTCGGTCCACTCAGGACTACCGATGATCAGGATCGCGGTGTGGCGACCGGTCATGGCGGGCCTCCTCGGTGAGCGCCCTGCCGATGAAACACCAGCTCGAAGTGTTTCACAACCCCGAGGTCGGCTCCGGAGCCGTCACCCGCCCTTCCACCAAGGCGCCGAGCAACGTCGAGGCGGCCGCCAGATCCGGCGCGCGGGAAGCCAGGACATCGGAGTACAGGAACGCCTCACCAAGCCGGACGATCGCGTACGACAAGTTCTCCAGGCTCACCACCGGCACGAACCCACCGTCGTCGACGTCCCGCCGTAGCAGTTCGACGTGTGCGGTCATCACCCGCGGTTGCACCCGGCCCTGCGGATCGGTCAGCACCCGGATGGCGACGGCCGGCTCATCGTTCAAGAACTGGCGGAAGCCTTGGTTGCCCGCGATATCCGCCCGGTAACGGCGCATCACCTCCAGGCACCGCAACTGGCCGTCCGGGTCGCGTACCGCCGATCCGTACTTGGCCTGCCAGTCCCGTTGCGCTGCCTTGAGCGTCCGGTCGCCCATGTACCAGAGCGTGTCGCCGAGCAGGTCCTCCCGGTTGCCGGCCCGGCGGAACAGCGTGGTCCGCGAAATTCCCAGCTCGGCGGCCAGCGTGCGAGTGTCCAGCCGGATACCCCGGTCGATCCAGTGCGCGGCGACCCGGACGATCTCTTCGGCGGTTGGGCTCACGACGGCAGCGTACGGCGGTACGCCCCGGTACCCGCCCGGCGCGCGCGGGACTGGCGATTTCACCGATGCGTGCGGCGCTCACCGCTTGCGACAGTCAGTCACTGATCGCGTCCGACGCTCAACGAAGAGTCGATTGGAGAACAGCGCATCATGCGAAGAGGCGTTCGGATCCTGACCGGACTGACCATTGCCGCGTCTGTTGCCGCCGGAGTGCCTGCCACCGCTCTCGGCGCCGAAAACCCTTATGAACGCGGCCCCGACCCGACCGAGAGCAGCATCGAAGCTTCTCGCGGTCCGTTCTCGGTCTCGCAGACGACCGTGTCGCGGTTGTCTGCAACCGGCTTCGGTGGCGGCACGATCTACTACCCGACGAGCACGAGCGAGGGCACGTTCGGCGCGCTCGCCATCTCGCCGGGCTTCACCGCGACCCAGTCCAGTATCTCGTGGATGGGCCCTCGCCTTGCGTCCCAAGGGTTCGTGGTGATCACCATCGACACACTGTCCACTCTCGACCAACCGGACAGCCGTGGTGATCAGCTGCGAGCCGCGCTGACGTACCTGACTCAGCGCAGCACAGTCCGCACGCGCATCGACGCCTCCCGCCTCGCGGTGGCCGGGCACTCGATGGGCGGCGGCGGTTCGCTGGAAGCGTCAGCCGACCAGCCGACATTGCAGGCGGCGATCCCGATCGCGCCATGGAACACTCAGAAGAGCTGGTCGAACCTGCGGGTGCCGACATTCATCATCGGCGGCGAGAGCGACTCCGTCGCGCCAGTCGCGTCGCACTCGATCCCGTTCTACACCTCGATTCCGGCGTCAGCCGAGAAGGCCTACATGGAGCTGGACAACGCCAGCCACTTCTTCCCGCAGACGCCCAACACCACGATGGCCAAGTACATGATCTCGTGGCTCAAACGGTTCGTCGACAATGACACCCGCTACGAGCAGTTCCTCTGCCCGGCTCCGAACGACCGGGACATCTCCGACTACCGGGACACCTGCCCACACTCATGATCGAACTGCTCAGCATCGAGAAGGTGACGGTGCGCTTCGACGGCCTGGTCGCGTTGCGAGACGTGAGCCTGGCCGTCGAAGACGGCACCGTCCTCGGCGTCATCGGCCCGAACGGCGCGGGCAAGACCACTCTGTTCAACGTCGTCAGCGGGTTGGTCCGGCCACAAAGCGGCACGATCCGCTGGTGCGGCGAGGAACTGCGTGATCACCGGCCGGACTCGTTGGCCAGCTTGGGAATCAGCCGGACCTTGCAAAGCCTCGGGCTGTTTCAGGGCATGTCCGTGCTGGACAACGTGTTGGTCGGCGCCGGACCACTGGCCCGATCCGGTCCACTGTCGACACTCCTGGGGCTGCGCCGCGCGGCACGGGATGAGGCCGAGTTACGCGACCGGGCGATGGAAACGCTGACGGGCTTGGGAATCGCGGACGTGCACGCCGCACTGCCCGGTTCATTGCCTTACGGGATACGCAAACGCGTGGCGCTCGCCCGGGCGCTGGTCGCGGAGCCTCGGCTGCTTCTGCTCGACGAACCGGCCAGCGGACTGGCCGCGGATGAGATCGACGAACTGGAGGAGCGGATCACCGCACTGGCCACGGACTGCGCGGTCGTTGTGGTCGAGCACAACATCGACTGGGTCATGCGGGTTTGTTCGCGGGTCGTGGTGCTGGACTTCGGCGAGGTGATCGCGGCCGGACGACCCGCGTACGTCCAGAACGACCAGCGCGTGATCGACGCCTACCTGGGGGTCCCGGCGTGATGCTGTCGCTGTCCTCAGTGGTCACGAAGTACGGCGCCGTGCGCGCTTTGAATGGCGTGGACCTCTCGGTGCCCGACGGGACACTGACCGCTGTCCTCGGGGCGAACGGGGCCGGCAAGACGACTCTGCTACGTACGATCAGCGGCCTGGTGGCGCCATCCAACGGGTCAATCTCCTTTGACGGCACCGAGATCGCCGGGCTTCCCGCGGACCGGATCGCGCGGATGGGGCTCGGCCACGTCCCGGAACACGGCGGCGTGATCAGGGAACTGACCGTGCGGGAGAACCTCCGGCTCGGCGGGCTGTGGTGCCGCAATTCCGCGTTCGGCGAGGTGCTGGACCTGTTCCCGGCACTGATCGACAAGCTGGGACGGCAGGCGAGCACGTTGTCCGGTGGGGAACGGCAGATGCTCGCGATCGGCCGAGCCCTGATGGGCAAGCCACGCGTTCTGCTGCTGGACGAGCCGTCACTGGGATTGGCGCATTTGGTGACCGCGGCGATCATGCGCGTCCTGCGCGATCTGCGGGACCGCACGGGATTGACCGTGCTGCTGGTGGAACAGAACGCGCGAAGTGCTTTGTCCGTGGCCGAACGGGCTTACGTACTGGCGCTCGGTGCGGTGGCGCTGGACGGATCGGCCGAGTCGATCTCGGTGGAGGCGTTGCACGAGGCCTACTTGGGAGTGAACCGGTGAGCACCTGGTGGACGCTGACTGTCGGCGGCCTGGCGAGCGGGGCCGTGTACGCGGCTTTGGGGCTCTCGCTCGTGATCATCTTCCGGGCGGCCCAGGTGGCGAACTTCGCCCAGCCCGCACTGGCGTTGCTGTCGACGTACTTCGCCGTCACCGTCAACCAGATCACCGGAACGTACTGGCTCGGCTTCGCGGTGGCGATCGTCGCGGGCGCCGTGCTCGGTGCCTTGAGCGATCGCTTGCTCATCCGACCGGCTCGTGCCCACGGCGAACTGGGCTCGGTGATCGTGACGCTCGGGCTTCTGCTGGTCGTGCAAGCGATTGCTGGCATGGTATGGACGAGCGAGCCGCGGTCTTTCGGCTACGCCTTCGACTTCCGGGGATTGTTCTCCGCGGCCAACGTTTTCGCGGTTCTGGTGGTGCTTTTCACCGCGGCTGGTGTGTTGTTGCTGTTCAAGTTCACGTCGTTGGGCTTGCGGATGCGTGCCGCGGCATTCGCGCCCGAAGTCGCTGCGTTGGCCGGCGTGCGCGTCGGGTTGATGGTCACGGCTGGCACGGCGTTGGCCGCGGCGGTCGGCGCGCTCGCCGGTTTGCTTGCTGTGCCGCCACTTCTGTATCCGACCGTGCTGGATGGGATCTTCGTGTATTCGCTCACGGCCGCTGTCGTAGGCGGTCTGGACAACCCGATCGGCACGGTCATCGCCGGGTTCGGCACCGGCATTGGACTGTCCTATGTGTCCGGGTACTTCGGACCGGAACTCGTCACGCTCGCATCGCTTGCGATGCTCGTCGTGGTGCTGAGCTTGCGTCCCCACGGCTTGTTCGGGCGCGGCCTGGCAAGGAGGGTGTGAGATGAGCCTGTTGCTGCGGCACATCCTCCTTGCCTTGGCGGCTTTGGCTGCGGTCGTTCTGCTGACGACTGTGGTCGACCCGTTCACCAACGTGCGGATCGCGACGGTCGGCTACTACCTTGTCGCGGTCGCCGGTTTGACGCTCCTGACTGGCGGCAACGGCCAGATCTCGTTGGGGCATGGCGCTTTCATGTTCATCGGCGCGTACACGGTCGGGTTGCTGGTGATCTATGTCCCGTGGTTCCCGTTTTGGTTGGACCTCTTGCTGGCAGGCGTTACCGCGGGCCTCGCGGGCATGCTCACCGGCGCAGCGGCCGCGCGACTGCACGGTCCGTACCTCGCTGGCGCGACCCTGGGTTTGGCTGTCGGACTGCCGGCGATCACCCAGCGGTTCCCGGATTTCCTTGGCGGCAGCAACGGTTTGGCGTTCACTGTGAACAGTCTGCCCGCGGGGCTTGAGGTTTCGCAGACCCAATGGCAGGCGTGGGTCGTGTGGACGACCGCACTGCTTGTGCTCGTGCTGCTTGCGAACGTGGTCCGCGGCCGGTTCGGCCGGATGCTGCGCGCGGTCCGTGACGACGAAGTGGCCGCCGCCATTTCCGGCATCCACATTGGACGAAGCAAGATCATGGCTTTCCTGCTGAGCTCGGCATGTGGCGGGCTGGCCGGCGGATTGCAGGCGTTCTTACTCGGCACGGCCGCGCCCGGCTCGTTCAGTGTCGCGTTGTCCTTGTCGTTGTTGGCCGCCATGGTGCTCGGCGGAGTCGGCAGCCTGTGGGGCGCCTTGTGGGGTGCGCTCGCGTTGGTCTACGTGCCCGCGTGGGCCAACGACGTGACCCACTCAATGGATCTCAGCACCAACATCACCCAGAACTTGCCGCTCGCGGTGTTCGGCGCCGTGCTCGTCGTGGTGGTGCTCATGTTCCCGCGCGGCATCCACGGCGCCGTCGCCCGGTTGCGGCAGTCCATCCGGAAGGAAAAACCATGAGAGCACTGTTATTGGTGTCCTTACTGTTACTCGGCGCCTGCGCGGGCGCGGGAGAACAGCCTGTGGGCGGTGGTTCGGCGTCTGGCGACTCGGCGCCCGGCGTCACCGGCGACACTGTCGTGATCGGCACGCACCAGCCGCTGACCGGGCCCGCCGCCCCCGGGTACAGCCGCATCTCGGTCGCGGCCAAGGCGATGTACAGCTATATCAACGACAAGGGCGGCATCCACGGCCGCAAGATCGACTACCGCGTCGAGGACGACGGCTACAATCCGACCCGCACGGTCGAAGTGGTCAAGAAACTCGTGCTGCAGGACCAGGTTTTCGCGATCGTCGGCGGTCTCGGCACACCGACACACTCCAAAGTGGTCCAGTACCTCAACACCGAGGGCGTGCCTGACGTGCTCGTCTCGTCCGGCGCGCTGATGTGGGACGACCCCGCGAGCAAGCAGACGTTCGGGTTCCAGGTCGACTACACCCGCGAGGGCAAGATCCAGGGCAAGTACATCGCGGACCAGTTGCCGGGCAAGAAGGTCGGCCTGCTGTTCCAGAACGACGACG
Source organism: Rhodococcus rhodnii (assembly GCA_000720375.1). Lineage (GTDB taxonomy): Bacteria > Actinomycetota > Actinomycetes > Mycobacteriales > Pseudonocardiaceae > Kibdelosporangium. The sequence goes on from JOAA01000015.1 coordinate 80,520, forward strand.
TCGGCCGTGACGCCCAGAAAGGCCTGGATCAGTTCATCGCCGACCGGATCGTGACCCGCCAGGCCTACGACCCGGCGAACACCGACGTGCTACCGCAAGTGAACGCCCTGACGTCGGCGGGCGCGGAAATCGTTGTGTGCTCGTGCGTCCCGGCGTTCACCGCACTGTCGATCCTGACCGCCGCCCGGCTTGGCTACAAAACGCAGTTCGTGGTCAGCAGCATCGGCGCCGACCCCGCGACGTTGACAGGCCTGCTGCAGGACTTCGCGAAACGCGGCGGGACCGAGGTTTCCGCGCCCGCGCTGCTGAACGGCATGATCGGCACCGGTTACCTGCCCGACGCGGGCCGCACCGACGACCCGTGGACCCAGTTGTTCCGCGAGGTGCACGCCAAGTACATGCCGAACGAGCCCCTGACCAACACCGTCATCTTCGGCATGGCACAGGCGTACACGTTCGCGCAGGCGCTCAAGCTCGCCGGCCGGGACCTGACCCGCGCCAAACTCGTCCAGGCCATGGAATCCGGGCAGATCACCGGTCCCGGCGTGACCCCGTTCGGGTTCTCCGCCCAGTCGCATTCCGGGTACACGGGTGCGTACGTCTTCCAGGTCAATCCCGACAGCACGACCCGGGAGATCCAGCCGCCGATGACCACCGACCGCGACCAAGGCCCGATCACCCCGGCGCCGACGGCGCGCAAGTCGCCCGCGGAGGTCGCCCTCGTCGGACCATAGACGGCGACCTTGCACGATTCGGGCGCCTATTGGATATAGGAAATGGGATATCGGCGAACAGCGGCGTGCGGCGATCGGCCGCTGTGATCTCGCGGCGGCATAGGACTACTTTGGCATCCCAGCCGCCCGCCGAGCTCCTAGCGCGGCCACCACGGGCTTGAGCCGACAATCCGGGAGGTCGGCTGGTCGGGGTGCAGGCCGAGTCGGCGTAACGCGTCCGCTTGGACGGAGATGACGCACTGGCCCTCCCATCCCTGCGGGCCAGGACGGCACATCAGGTCGATCCGGACCTCGTCGTCCCGGAATGGGAACCAGTCCATGCCGCGGTCAAGCAGTCAAAGCGACAGTGCGCGCCGCGTTCTGTACCCGCCGTCGTTCCTGAACGACAAGATGCGTACCCATTCCATGGTGCGCACGATAAGGCCAAGGACGCGGTCTTGGTGAGCGGTTTTCCGCGGCTCACCAAGACCGCGCACAGAAACTAAGCGGTGACGATCGAGTCGCCGTTGATCCGCACAGCGACCGGGGTCAGGCCGGTCGTGGCCGGTCCCTTCTGCACGTCACCGTTCGAAGCGTTGAACACGCTGCCGTGGCCGGGGCACGTGATCGTGCTTCCCTGCGGCGCGCTGACAGTCACGCCCGCGTGCGGGCAGACGGGGTCGAAGCCGCGGACTTCGTTCTCGGTCGGCCGTACGAGCAGGACCTTGCCTGGGCCGCCGTTGACAATCGTGCCGCCGCCGACCGGGACGTCGGCGAGCTTGGCCAGCGGTGTGCCACCGCCTCCGGCCGTACCGCCACCGCCTGCGGAGGCGGGTGGCGCGGCGGGCGGTGTGTCAGTGGAGGACGAGCAGGCGGCGAGCGAAACCGGCGCGACCAGACCGGCTAGCAGGCCGCACACGACCGTGCGGCGAGTGGGGTCCGGCAAGAGATGCCTCCAAAGGGTGGTGGGTAGGCGTCCGGGTTGTCATCGGAAGATCACGCCGCCCGGATATATCCGGTTCAACCATCCGGGTTCTGATTCGATAAAGTGACGCGGTCGGCACTGTGGCAATGGCGCCAGGACCAGGGCAGTAGTGTTGGTTCGCCCGACACATCCTGAGACAGCACGAACAGAGGAGCGCACCGTGACGGTCCGAGTAGGTGTCAATGGCTTCGGCCGGATCGGCCGGAACTTCTGGCGCGCCGTTCAGGCGAGCGGCCACGACATCGAGATCGTGGCGTTCAACGACCTGGGCGACGTCGCCACCATGGCCCACCTTCTCAAGTACGACAGCATCCTCGGCAGGCTCTCGGAAGACGTGAGCGTGTCCGACGAGGGCATCGTCGTCGGCGGGAAGACCATCAAGGCCCTGGCCGAGCGCGACCCCGGCAAGCTGCCGTGGAAGGACCTCGGCGTGGACGTCGTGGTCGAGTCCACCGGCTTCTTCACCAACGCCGCCGACGCCCGCAAGCACGTCGACGAGGGCGGCGCCAAGAAGGTCATCATCTCCGCCCCGGCCAAGGGCGAGGACCTCACGGTCGTGCTCGGCGCGAACGAGGACAAGTACGACGGCTCGCAGACCGTCATCTCCAACGCGTCCTGCACCACCAACTGCCTGGCCCCGCTGGCCAAGGTCCTGCACGACACCTTCACCGTCGAGCGCGGCCTGATGACCACCATCCACGCGTACACGCAGGACCAGAACCTGCAGGACGCGCCGCACAAGGACCTGCGTCGAGCCCGCGCCGCCGCGCTGAACGTCGTCCCGACGTCCACCGGTGCGGCCAAGGCCATCGGCCTGGTTCTGCCGGAGCTCAACGGCAAGCTGGACGGCTACGCGCTGCGCGTGCCGGTGCCGACCGGTTCGGCGACCGACCTCACCGTCACCGTCGGCCGCGACACCAGCGTCGACGAGGTCAACGCCGCGTTCAAGGCGGCCGCTGAGGGTGGCCTGAAGGGCATCCTGCGGTACAACACCGACCCGATCGTGTCGGCCGACATCGTCACCGACCCGGCGTCCTGCATCTACGACGCCCCGCTGACCAAGGTCATCGGCAACCAGGTCAAGGTCGTCGGCTGGTACGACAACGAGTGGGGTTACTCCAACCGCCTCGCGGACCTGGTCACCCTGGTCGCCTCGAAGATCGGCTGACATAAAGAGATGAAGACCCTGGCTGATTTGCTGGCCGAGGGTGTGTCAGGTCGGCGCGTGCTCGTGCGTGCCGACCTGAACGTCCCTCTGGACGGCGAGACGATCACCGACGACGGCCGTGTCCGTGCGTCGCTGCCCACGATCCAGCAGCTCACGGGCGCCGGCGCGCGAGTGGTCATCGCCGCGCACCTGGGCCGTCCGAAGGGCGAGCCGGACCCGAAGTTCTCGCTCAAGCCTGTGGCCAAGCGGCTGGGTGAGCTGCTCGGCAAGGACGTCAAGCTGGCCGCCGACGTCACCGGCGAGTCCGCTAAAGGGACCGTCGAGTCCCTGGCCGACGGCGACGTCGCGCTGCTGGAGAACATCCGCTTCGACGCGCGCGAGACCAGCAAGGACGAGGCCGAGCGCGGCGCGCTGGCCGACGAGCTGGCGCAGTTCGCCGACGCGTTCGTGTCCGACGGCTTCGGCGTCGTGCACCGCAAGCAGGCTTCGGTGTTCGACGTGGCCAAGCGCCTTCCGCACTACGCGGGCGGTCTGGTGCTCGCCGAGGTCGAGGTCCTGCACAAGCTCACCGAGGACACTGAGCGTCCTTACGTCGTCGTACTCGGCGGCGCGAAGGTGTCCGACAAGCTCGGTGTCATCGCCAACCTGCTGACCAAGGTCGACCGGCTGCTCATCGGCGGCGGCATGGCGTACACGTTCCTCAAGGCCCAGGGCCACGAGGTCGGCCAGTCGCTGCTCCAGGAAGACCAGCTCGACCAGGTGCGCGGTTTCCTTGAGGACGCCGAGAAGCGCGGCGTCGAGCTGCTGCTGCCGGTGGACGTGCTGGCCGCGACCGAGTTCGGCCCGGACGCGCCGCACGAGGTCGTCGCCGCGACCGAGATCCCGGCCGACCGCCAGGGCCTGGACATCGGCCCCAAGACGCGTGAGCTCTTCGCGTCCAGGCTTTCCGACGCGGCCACCGTGTTCTGGAACGGCCCGATGGGCGTGTTCGAGTTCGAGGCGTTCTCCGGCGGCACCCGTGCCGTGGCGCAGGCGCTGGTCGACAGCAAGGCGTTCAGCGTGGTCGGCGGCGGTGACTCCGCCGCGGCCGTACGCCAGCTCGGCCTGCCCGAGGACGGTTTCTCGCACATCTCGACCGGCGGCGGCGCGTCGCTGGAGTTCCTTGAGGGCAAGGACTTGCCCGGCGTCCAGGTTCTGGAGGACTGACCCGACATGGCTCGCACGCCGCTGATCGCCGGCAACTGGAAGATGAACCTCAACCACCTCGAGGCCATCGCACTGGTGCAGAAGATCGCGTTCTCGCTGCCGGAGAAGTACTACGCCAAGGTGGAGGTCGCGGTCCTGCCGCCGTTCACCGCGATCCGCGCCGTGCAGAACGTGATCGAGGGCGACAAGCTCCAGATCAAGCACGGGGCGCAGGACGTCGCCCCGCACGACTCGGGCGCCTACACTGGCGACATCTCCGGTCCGATGCTGGCCAAGCTGGGCTGCCAGTACGTCGTGGTCGGGCACTCCGAGCGCCGCGAGTACCACGAGGAAAGCGACGAGCTGATCAACAAGAAGGTCAAGCAGGCTCTCAAGCACGGCATCACGCCCATCCTGTGCGTCGGCGAGAAGCTCGACGTGCGCGAGGCGGCCGGGCACGTGGACCACTGCAACGCCCAGCTCGTCGCCGACCTCAAGGGCCTCAAGGCCGAGCAGGTGGAGAAGGTCGTCGTGGCATACGAGCCGGTCTGGGCCATCGGCACCGGCAAGGTCGCCACCCCGGCGGACGCGCAGGAGGTCTGCGGCGCGATCCGCAAGCAGATCGACGAGAAGTACGGCGCCGAGGTCGCGGCCAAGGTGCGGGTGCTCTACGGCGGGTCGGTGAAGTCCAGCAACATCTCCGACCTGATCGCGCAGCCCGACATCGACGGTGCCCTGGTCGGCGGCGCGAGCCTGGACGGCGAGGAGTTCACCAAGCTCTCCGCGATGGCCGCGGGCGGTCCGTTCGTCTGAACTTCGGTCAATCGGGGAACTGAACCGGCGGACTGATTGTTTACGTGACACAAGCGTTGGGTCTTTACACGGCCCGTGGTCAAAGCGGGACACGTACGAGGTAATCTGTGATTCCTGCCGTGCGACAGCGAGGATGAAATGGAACTGGCTCTGCAAATCGGGTTGATCGCCACGAGCGTGCTGTTGATCCTCTTGGTGCTGCTGCACCGCGGCCGTGGCGGTGGTTTGTCGTCGCTGTTCGGTGGCGGGATGCAGTCGAGCCTGTCGGGGTCAAGCGTGGTGGAGAAGAACCTCGACCGCGCCACTCTGGTGGTCGGAGTCATCTGGCTGATCTGCATCATCGGGCTCGGGTTGCTGATCAAGATCGCGTGAGCAGTCAGGCGCTGGGGACGTATGAGTGTTCACTCGATCGACCATTGCGGGATTGCCATGTGTGATGGGGGTGTGAGGGCCGATGGCTGGTGGTAACGCGATTCGGGGTACCCGGGTCGGTGCTGGACCGATGGGTGAGTCGGAGCGCGGCGAGTCCGCTCCGCGTCGCCGAGTGTCCTACTGGTGTGCGAACGGGCACGAGTCCCGTCCGTCGTTCGCGGTCGACGCGGAAGAGCCGGAGTCGTGGGACTGCCCGCGCTGCGGCCTGCCGGGTGGTCGTGACCAGCAAGCGCCGCCGAACGCACCCCGGAACGAGCCGTACAAGACTCACCTGGCGTACGTGAAGGAGCGCAGGTCGGACGCTGATGGCGAGGCGATCCTCGCCGAGGCGCTGGCCAAGCTCCGCGCACAGCGCGAAGGCTGAGCCCAGAGACTCAACAACCCTCGTAAGTGCCGTCTTCTGGCACCTACGAGGGTTTTGAGCTGTCTGCGGTAGGTCAGTTCTCGGTCGGGTAGGTCACGCAGACCCGGAAACCGCCGTCCGGCGTGTGGCCGGCGTGGAACGTGCCGCCGAGCAGGACCGCCCGTTCCCGGACGCCGAGCAGGCCGTGACCGCCGGACGGCAGCCTGCCGGAATGCGCCATCTCGGGGTCGGCCTGGTCGTTGACCACCTCGACGATCAACGCCGATCCGCACGGGAAGAGCCGGATCACCGCTTTGGCTCCCGGCGAGTGTTTGTGGATGTTGGTCAACGCTTCCTGCACGGTCCGGTACGCCGCACGCGACACCGCGGGCGGCACCGAGTCAGGAACCACCTGTTCGGCGAGCTCGACCGGCACCTCGGAGTTGCGCAGCAACTGCGGCAGCTCCTCCAGTCCCGGGTGCACGTCGTCGTCGAACGTTCCCGATCGCAGCACCCCGACCAGGTCGCGCAGTTCGTCGAGCGTGCGTTTGCTCAACTGTCTGATGGTGTTCGCGCCTTGCCGGGACTCCTCGTCGTGCGCGGAGACCGCGAGCGCGCCCGCCTGCATGGCGATCAGCGTGACCTGGTGGGACACCACGTCGTGCATCTCGCGGGCCAAACTGGCGCGTTCCGCGGCGCGGATGGTCTGTTCGTGCAGCTGGCGTTCCCGTTCGCGGCTTTCGGCCAGGTCAGCGAGCCGGTCGGAGAGCTGCTTACGCAGGGCCATAAGCAGTCCGAGCGCGATCGGCATACCGGCGACCAAAATGCCGTACAGGCCGTTGAGGACATGTTCACGCCAGTTCAGTTCGGCGAATTCGCTCAGCGGCCAGCGAACGTACCGGGACATCCAGACCAGGACGGCGGCCGCCATCGTCTGCCACATCCAGAGTTTGCGTCTGGCCAGCGTGCACAACGCGATCATCGCGGCGAGCTGTGCCCAGCCCGCCAGGAAACCCGGAATGGTGATCAGTACGGCCAAGAAGGGGAAGCGTCTGCGCAGCACCATGGCGGTGCAGGCGACGCCGGACAGGACGATCGAATACGGCTGGGCCTTTTCGGGGATCACCAGCCAGACGTCAGCCACCGCGACGATCACCGCGAGCGCGTCCAACGCCAGGTTTCTGGCGCCGGGATGGCGGTGGATCTGTTTGAAGCGGTCAAGACTGGCGTACGGATTTCGGGCGCGCGTGACCTGGTGGGTCACTTCCCCCGCATGCCCGGCTGTCAAAGTGTGCGTGACCACCGTGGAACCCCTTGGTTTGGCCTGCGTGTCCTCATGGATCGGCAATGGGCTGTCCCCGGTCGCCGCTGACCGCATGGGGGAGCCGTCTCCTCGCTGCCGGGGAACATCGCTTGGGCTTGTGGCCCCGCCGTGTTCCTCGGCCGGCCGGTGTCTTTGTCGTGGCATTGGCTCGGCCTCTCTGACGAAAGGTCGTGGGGTGTACGCCCTTCGTCACCTACTTAAGACAGTCCGATCCTCGAACGCGGACGCCCGGTCGGCAAGGAATGTGCGAACGCACATTCTCTATGGACGAACGTCGGTAGCGCGGTGCGTGCAACGTGTGCCGCGTCTCACCCGTTCGTACCCGGCCGGGCCCCCATTGCTGCACCTGCAATCGATCGCTGGCAATGGCGGGGTAACCGGTCCGTGGCAGCGTCTCCCAGCGGAACACCGTCACGAAAGCGACTATGCGACGGACGTATCGGAGGTATCCCGCTCAACGGTGTAGCGGGCTACCGGCTCGGGTTTCGTATCGGATATACGGGCGCTGTTCAGTGGCGCATCCGATGGGCAGCCGCCGTCCGGCGGCGTATCGGATGTAGGCGTCGACCGGTGGCGTATCCGATATCCGATGTAGGGCTCCATCCTCCCGGGCGTATCTGATGTTTCGTATCGGATGTTCGATCCGGTAGTACGCGATCGTCCGCGCACCGACGTTCCGAAGTACGACTCGACGTCATCCTGCGAACCGATGCTGGGGGACATTTCGGGCAGGGAGTATCGGAACCGTGCGGACGTTGCTGGGGTATGCGAAGAGTCATTGGATAGCGCTGACCGTCGGGCTTGTCATCGCGTTGGCGTCGGCGGCGGCGAACCTGGCGCAGCCGTTGGCGACCAAGACGGTCGTCGACGCGCTCGCGGACGGTACGTCACTGACCAGGCCGGTGCTGATCCTGGCGATTCTCGTGGTGATCGGTTCACTGCTCGCGGGCGTGTACACCTTCCTTCTCGACCGGACGGCCGAGAAGGTCGTGTTCTCGGTGCGCAGGCAGCTCATCGGCAGGTTGCTGCGGCTGCGCGTCCCGGAGCTTGACCGCTCGGCGCCCGGTGACCTGACCGCCCGGGTGACGTCGGACAGCACGTTGCTGCAGAGTGCGACCACCCAAGCGTTGATCAGCATCGTCAAGGGTGCGGCTGGCGGCGTTGGCGCGGTCATCGTGATGTTCACGCTGGACGCCCGCCTGTCTGGGCTGACGCTGGGGGCGCTCGCGCTGGTGGGCATCGTCATCGGCGTCCTGCTGCCGAAGATCCGCCGCGTGATCACGAGGGCGCAGGAGGCGGTCGGCGAGGTCGGCGCGGGGCTCGATCGCGCGTTGGGTGCCGCGCGGACGGTGAAAGCCAGCGGTGCGGAAGCCAGGGAAGAGGCTGCGGTCACCGAAGCGGCGCACAAGGCGATGCTGGCCGGGTACGCGGGCGCGAAGTACAACGCGTTGGTCGGCGGCATCATGAACCTGGCGTTCTCGGTGCCGTTCCTGCTTGTCCTCGGGGCGGGTGGGGCGTGGGTGGCCACCGGCTCGCTTGAGCTCTCGACGTTGATCGCGTTCCTGCTCACCGTCTTCTACATGACCGAGCCGTTGTCCGAGCTGGTCCAGGGCTTTTCCACGCTCCAGCAGGGCCTTGGCGCGGTCAAGCGGATCCACGGAGTCGAAGAGCTGGCCATTGAGACCGACGTCGACGAGACGGTCGAGACGGTCGGCGGCACCGCGCCCGGTATCGCCGTGCACGGTGTCAGGTTTCAGTACGCCGGCAGGTCAGCCGCGCTCGACGGGGTCTCGTTCGAGGCACCGGCCGGCGGGCGTACAGCGATCGTCGGTCCGTCCGGCGCCGGCAAGACCACGCTGTTCGCGTTGCTCCAGCGCTTCTACGAGCCGGAGAGCGGCTTGATCACGGTCGACGGCACGGACATCGCCAAGATGACCCGCGCCGAAGTGCGTCGTCGGATTGGTTATGTCGAGCAGGACGCTCCGGCGTTGTCCGGCACGCTCGAGAGCAACCTTCGGTACGCGGCGCCCGACGCGACCGACGACGATCTGGCCGAGGTGCTGCAGGCGACGCGGCTGACGGACCTGGTCGAGCGCCTGCCTGACGGCCTGAACACGATGGTCGGAACCCGAGGCGTCGCGTTGTCGGGCGGCGAACGTCAACGGCTCGCGATCGCGCGCGCATTGCTCCGACGGCCGCAGGTGCTCCTGATGGACGAAGCCACGTCGCAGCTCGACGCCCGTAACGAGGTGGCGCTGCGTGAGGCGATCGACCAGGCGGCCGAACGCTGCACGGTGTTGCTCATCGCGCACCGCCTGTCGACGGTGGTCTCCGCTGACCAGATCGTCGTCCTCGAACGAGGACGGGTTGTCGCCACCGGCACGCATGACCAGCTGATCGAGGCCTCACCGCTGTACCGGGAGTTGGCGGCATCACAGCTCCTCGTTCCGGAGGCTGTTGAACAATGACCGGGTGAACACCGGGGTAATCAACACTGCGGTAACCGAGGTCCAGGTCCTCCGCCTCGGTTGCGCGGTCCCCGCCGAGGCGGCGTTCGACGCGTTGTACCGAGACGCGCCGTACGCCTTCTGGCTGGACTCGGCATCCGGCGCGCGGTTCTCGTTCATGGGCGCGGCGAGCCGGGTGATGCGGGCGTGGCCGGACCGCATCGAGCTTGACGGTGAAGTGCTCGCGCCTGGGGTCTTCGCCTGGCTCGCCGACGTGTTGACCGAACGGGTCGAGGTCCCGGATGTGCCGTTCGGCTTCACCCTTGGCTGGGTCGGCTACCTCGGTTACGAGCTGAAAGCCGAATGCGGCGGCGGGCGAGCATTCGAGTCCGTCGACCCGGACGCGGTCCTGATGTACGTCGACCGCACGATCGTCTTCGAGCAAGACGAGACGTATCTGGTCTCGACCGACCACGACTGGATCACCGAGACCGCGGCGTTGCTCGCGGCGCTGCCCAAACCGGCGCCCGCGAGGCCGATCGTCGCAACCGAGGTCCGGGCCCGGCACAGCCGCGACAAGTACATCAAGATGATCGAGGCATGCCAGGAAGCGATCCGGGGCGGGGAAAGCTACGAGGTCTGCCTGACCAACATGGTGTCCGCGCAGGCAGACATCGATCCGTGGAACGCGTATCGGTTGCTGCGTAAGCACAGCCCCGCACCGCATGGCGCCTACCTCAGGCTCGGCGACATCGCTGTGCTGAGCTCGTCGCCCGAACGATTCCTGCGGATTCTCCCGGACGGCACCGTGGAATCGCGGCCCATCAAGGGAACCCGGCCGCGCGGCGCGACGCAGGCGGAGGACGTGGCCCTGTGCCAAGACTTGGCCACCAACGAGAAGGACCGCGCCGAGAACCTGATGATCGTCGACCTGGTCCGCAACGACCTCGGCAGGCACGCGGTCGTCGGATCCGTGGAAGTGCCCGCGATTTTCCAAGTCGAGACCTACGCGACCGTGCACCAGCTCGTCAGCACGATCCGCGCCCGGCTCCGGCCGGACGTCTCACTGGTCCACTGTGTACAGTCGGCGTTCCCTGGCGGGTCGATGACCGGTGCGCCGAAGATCCGGACGATGGAGATCATCGACACGCTGGAAGAAGGCCCGCGTGGCGTGTATTCCGGGGTGCTGGGGTATTTCTCGCTGTCCGGGCACGTCGATCTGTCCATTGTGATCCGGACTTTGGTCGTCCGGCAGGGAGAAGTCAGCTTCGGGGTGGGCGGGGCGATCATCGACCCGTCGGATCCCGGCGCCGAGTTCGACGAGACCGTCGTGAAGGCCACGGCGATGCTGCGTGTCCTCGGCGCCGAGTTCCCAACTGAGTGACTCAGAACCGCCAGACGACGGGGCGGCGTCCGTTCGAGCTGCCCGAATATCCGACAACCAGATCTCCGGTCGCGTTGATCGCGTTGCCCATGGTGTAAATGTCGCCCGGCAGTGCGCCCAGCTCCTTGGTCGTGCCGTCCGGCGCCAGTGTGGCCGCGTGCCTTTCGAAGCTGTCCGGGAAGGCGCCGATGATCCTTCCGGTGTCCGAGACGTCCTGGAGCAGGAAGTCGGCCGGGCTGGGCAGCGGTATGACACGTCCGGTGGCTGTCCAGCGGTAGTGGGATCCGGCTCCGCCCGGTGTCCATGCCGTGACCAGTGCGGTACCCCGGCGGTCGATGGTCACGGCTCTGCTGTTGGAATAGGTGGGCGGTGTCGGGAACGCCTCGGCCCTGCCGTCTGGCCCCCAACGAGCCGCATGGGTGTCCGAATCGCCGACGACAGTGCCGGAACTGTTGATGTCCATGGCGAAGCTCTCGACTCTGCCGGGCAGCGGCGGCAGTTCCTCGATCACGGTCGAATGTGCGGGATACCGCACGGCACGGCCCTTGAAGTCAGCGTCGCGGGTGTTGCCCACGACGGTGCCGTTGTCCGCGATGTCCACTGCCCTGAGCGGCCCGATCCATCCCGGCAGGGGACTGAGGACTTTGATGGTGCCGTCGGTGTTCCACTGGACGGCCTGGTTGCCAGACCAACCGACGATGGTTCCGTTGTTGTTGATCGCGGTGGCGGACGAGTTGCCCGGCGACAAGTTCGGTAGTTCGGTGACCTGTCCGTTCCTCGTCCACCGCAGTGCGCGCCCGGTGAAGTCGGGGAAGTAGGCCTCGCCGACGACAACGCCGGCGCTGTTGACGTCGTATGCGTAGGTGTATGTGGCCCCAGGCAGAGTAGGCAGTTCGACGATCTTCGGTGCCGCCACCGCCGGTGTCGCCATTCCGGCGGTGACGGCAAGAGCGCAGACCAGTACAGCCGTGCGTCTGAAACGCATGGTGAAACTCCCATGTTCACATGGTGATCATCCCCAGTCCGCCGACCAGCCTGCCTGGATCACGCGGCACCGGTCAAGCCGCCATTCGCAGGCGTACCTGGACAGTCGACCGTTGCGTGACGCCATTTACTGTGACCGCAAGGGTGAACGTGCCCGGCCGCAGCCCGATCAACGTGCCGGCAACAGGATCAAAGCGCGCGACGTGCCATGGCCGCCAGTCCCGCCAGTCGCCGATCAGCAGGCTCGGCGAGCCGGACCAGTCGTAGCTCACCGGGTAGGCGACGGGAACCTTGCGGGTGCCTTGCGTGAGAGTCGCGGTGACCTTGGCCGACTGCCCGAAGTTGAGTTCGGTGGGTGCGTCGATGCTCAGCGAATCCACGTGCGGCCTGATCTCCGCGGCGATCCAGTCCCGTCCTCGTTTTCCGTCCACGCCCAGCAGGCTCCAACCGGTGAAGCCGCCCAGTGTGGCGTCACCGCCGGGCGCCTTGCCGGAGTTGCCGTTGATCAGATACGGCACACCGTCCACACGGGACGCATGGAACACGCCGACGTGCGCACCGATGAACGCCGCACCTTTACCAGTCTCCTGGCGGAAATCGCCGAGCCACTGTTCGAGCATGGCGGCCTCCAGCCGGTCGGACAACTGGCTGCCCTTGGCCGGCGTGGGGTCGCGCGGCGGGTGATGTTCCATCACCACAACCGAATTCACCGACTTGTCGGCCTTGGCGCCGTCAAGAGCCTTGCGCAGCAACGTGGTCTGGTCGAAACCGCCGCCCCTGATCGTGCCGGTCGACGAGTCCAGCAGTACGAACCTGGTGCCCTTGTGGTCGAAGGTCTGGTTGGTGACACCGAATTCACGCCGGAAGTTGTCGATCGTGCCCGGTCCCATGATCTCGTGGTTGCCCGGCACGTAGTACCACTTCAGCTCGTCACCGAGCTCCTCGGTGAGGATCCGGTGCGCCAGCGCCAAATCCGCGGGCGCGGCCTCGTCGACGAAATCGCCGTTGACGACAAGGAAATCCGGCTTCTGGGCTTTGATCTCCCGCAGCGTCCGGCGCGCCGCTTTCACCAGTTCGCTGTCCGGATTGCGGGCCACGAACTGGGAATCGGACATCACCGCGAACCGCCACGGCCGGTCACCGACGGTCCCGTCCTGCACGACAATGCGGTCGGCGACCGTGGTCTCCGCCGGGATCTGCACGTCCGGTGGCACCTTGGCGACGAAGTCGTCGATCAGCACCTCGCCGGTGTACTGGCGGTCCGCCTTGGTCTCGATGGTGTAGAACCTGGTGACTGTCAACGGAAACGCCATCCCCGACGGAACCGCGATCTCCAAGTACTTCCAACCGGTCCACGTGATGTACGGGCCGTACAGCGACCGTGTCTGGCCCTGGCCGTCGATCACGGTGAAAGCCGTCCATTCGCCCTTCCCGTTGCCGTAGACCCACGCGCCGAGCGCCAGCGGCTGGCCGGGAATCTTGATCGGCTGCGGCGGAATGGCATACGCGGTACGGGTTCCGGTCGACTGTGAGAAGTCGTACGACAGCTTCAACCCGGACCCGGTATGTCCATTCGGGACAGGAGCGACCGAGCCGGTGCCCCGCGCCGAGCCGAAGGTCCACGAAGCGCCGTCGTCGAAGCTGGCGAAGTTGCGTTCCTCCAATCCGACCGTCACCGGGATCTTGGTGACCTGCTGGCCGACGGTGACCGTGACTACTGCCGAGCCGAGCGGCTTGAGGCCTTTGACCTGCAACGCGCCGTCGGTGGCCGGGGTGATCTCCAGCAGCGACCGGTCGTAGTCCAGCTTCAGATCGGCGGGCTCGATCGGTGCGGTGAACCCGTCGTTGTCGTAGCCCACGATGCCGACGTTGCCGGTCGCGCCCTCACCGGCGAGGCTGAGCCGTGCGGTCGTGGGCGTGAGCCTGGCGAGTTGACCGAGGACGGTCAGTTTGACGTCGCCGGAAATCCGTCCATTGCGGGCGGACACCGTCGCTGTTCCTGTGCGCGTGGCGTGGAAGACGCCGTCGCTGCCGACCCAGCCACCCCCGCTGGCGTGCCACGTGTGTGAACCCTGTGCGGGGCCGTAGGTTTCGTCGTGCCCGTAGGCGATGAGTTTCCGGGTCAGGCTGGGGAAGACACGGTCTGGACGGCCACCGGGAATCGGGTCCGCGCCCGGCGCTTTCTCCCGATCGCTCGCGGTGGTCACCCAGAATCCGCTCAACCGCCCGCTTCCCGCCGGTGCGTACAGCGCGAGCCCGTTGGGCACGGGCCGTTCGGCGCCGTCCGATGGCTTGTTCTCCACGTCGAGGTCGGTCGTGCCCGGTTCGCGTGCGAGCATCGTCGACGAACCACCGCCGTCGAGGTTCAACGCGTTGTACGCGCCCATTTCCTTCAGAATCGCGGCAAGATCCTTGAGGTTGAGCCCAAGCAGGTACGGCGCTTGCCTGCCGTCCACGGTCAGCAGGAACATCTTCTTGCCGTCAGCGGAGAATCCGACCGCGGTACGCGGATGCAACGGGTCGTCCGGCGCGACGATCTGGCCGTTGCGGATCAGCAGCTGATTGCCGCCGATCAACGCTTTGGGCGAACTTCCGTCGCTGGTGCGTGACGAATACCGCACGTCGACCTTGTCGCCAGGCTTCAGCGCCGACAGTGTGTCCGCTCCGAGTTCACGTCCGACGAGCGCGTAGCCGTTGGCGGGCAACGGATCCGCGCCGGGTGCCGTGCGGATCTGCGTCACGGTGCCGCCTTGCACGATGACCTCGGCGACACGGCTGGCGCCTTGCGTTCCGCGGTCACGTGAGTACGTGCCCCAGACCGGGTTGAACACGCCGATGCCGTTGGTGTCAATGCGCGCGCTGTTGAGCTGCGTCAGTTTGGTGGTGCCGCTGGGCAGGGTGAGGGTGCCGTCGAAGAACACTTCCATGACGCGGCCGATGCCCGCGGCATCGATGCCGACCGCCCGGTTGTGGCCGGTGTTCGGCGACTTGACCAGCGTGCCGGACTTCATCCCGGCCCCTTCCGGGGCGTTGGAGTTGTTGATGTCGAAGAAGTCACCGTTCACCGCGGCGACCGCACGCTTCGCGCCGGCCTGTGTGGACAGTGGTTCGGCCTTGCTGACCTGACCGGGGTCGACGTAGTCGACGGTGGTGCCCGCGCTGAGGTCGACGGTCAGCGAGTCGCCGCGGATCCAGCCGCCCGCGTCGCCCGGCTCGTACCAGTCGAACGAGCTGAGCGTCACACCCGGTGCGACGGGCCGGTTGATCCGGGATGTCTCGATGCGTTGTGCCGGGTCGACCGCGGAACGCAGCGAGGGCACGTCCGGCAGGTCGATGACCGGCGTGGCAACCGCCGGACTGGCCAGGCCTACCAACAGGAACAGGGGTAACGCGGCGACCCGCGGGCGTAAGGACACGGCGGACTCTCTTCAAGCGCGTGTGAACACTTTACGAGTTGATAGACAACCTCGTCAGTGGTTGCCACCAACACCGCCTTTCGGTGTAGTCCGATAAAAAGTTCAGTGAACCGTCTTGGTTTGTTTTCTTAAGACTGAAACTATCCGCGCCCATGAGCAGAATCTGGCCGAAGAGAGCCGTCGCGGGCCTGGCCGTCACCATGGTGGCGGGCATGTTCGCGGCTCCAGCACAGGCCGACCAGCAACAACAACGGCAGTATGAACGCCGGGGCGATTTCGACCTGCAGGCCCATCGCGGAGGCATCGGCCTGCGGACGGAGAGCTCGCTCAGCTCGTTCGGCAACGCGATCCGGCTCGGCGTCAGCACGCTTGAGCTCGACCTGCAGATCACTGAGGACGGTCAGGCCGTCGTCACGCACGACCGCCGGGTGGACGGCCGCAAGTGCGTGGACACGGCACCGGCGACGCCCGGCGACGCGGAGTTCCCGTACGTCGGCAAGTACGTCAACACCTTGACGCTCGCACAGGTCAAGACGCTCGACTGCGGTTCGAAGAAGCTGCCTGACTTCCCGAACGCCGTGCTGTCGCCCGGCTCGCGGATGCCGCTGCTGCGCGAGGTCTTCGACCTGGTGAAGCTGTACCGCGCGGACGACGTCAAGCTGAACATCGAGACCAAGGTCGAGGCGGGCGCACCGAGCGAGACCGCGCCGCGCGAGCAGTTCGTGCAGGTGACCGCACGGGAGATCCGGCAGGCCGGGTTCACCAGGCGGGTGAGCATCCAAAGCTTCGACTGGGGCGCGTTGATGCGGATGCGCCAGGTCGCGCCGGAGCTGCCGGTGGTCGCGCTGACCAACTACGACTTCCTCCAGGTCGGCAAGCCGGGCAAGTCGCCGTGGCTCGGCGGGATCGACATCGACGACTTCGGCGGCGACCCGATCGCGGCGGTCAAGTCCTTCAAGGCGGGCACGTTCTCGCCGGTGCACGGCTTCCCGCAGGCCGGCAAGATCACCGACCCGGACTACAAGCCGTATGTCACCAAGGAAATGGTCCGCAACGCGCACCGCAACGGGATCAAGGTCGTCCCGTGGACCGTCAACGACGTGCCCACGATGGGCAAGCTGATCGACGACGGTGTGGACGGCATCATCACCGACTACCCGGACCAGCTGCGTAACTTGATGAAGCAGCGCGGATTCAAGCTGCCGCGCGCGTACGCGTCGCCGTTCGACGTTCAGGCGCACCGCGGCGGCCGGTCGGTCCGGCCGGAGAACACGCTGGCCGCGTTCGAGTACTCACTGGGCCTGCCGGAAGTGTCCACTCTGGAGCTGGACACGGGCGTGACCGAGGACAACCAGCTGGTCGTCATCCACGACCGGACGGTCAACGGCTCGCACTGCGTCGACACTGCTCCGGTCAAGCCGGGCGACGCGGAGTTCCCGTACGTCGGCAAGCAGATCCGTCAGCTGACGCTCGCGCAGATCAAGACGATCGACTGCGGCAGCAAGACCCTGCCGGAGTTCCCGAAGCAGGTGGCCGTGCCCGGTCAGCGCATCCCGACCCTGGCCGAGGTGTTCGACCTGGTCAAGCGCAGCGGCCGGACCGACATCCGGTTCAACATCGAGACCAAGATCAGCCCGACGGCCAACGACACCGCGCCGTACCAGCAGTTCACCGTTCTGCTGGTCGGAGCGATCGAGAAGGCCGGGATGGCCCGTCGGACCACGATCCAGTCCTTCGACTGGCGGACCATCCGGCTGTCGCGTGCGATCGACCCGCGCATCGAGACGGTCGCATTGGTCTGGCAGTACGGACCGGACGAGTGCAAGACCGTGGCCGACGAGTGCTCGTTGATGGCGGCCTACGGCGACCCGTCGGTGAAGAGCCCGTGGACGGGCGGCCTCGACTGGTGGCAGTTCCGTGACCTCGGCAAGCTGGTCCGTGCCGCCGGAGCGTCGACGGTCTCGGCGAACTGGCAGGTGCACGACCCGAAGCAGACCAAGGTTCCGTCGGACGACTGGTACCTGCGCACCGACCCGAAGTACTACTTCGGCCCCGACGCGCCGGTGCTGGAGCGCAAGTACGACCTGAAGGTCGTGCCGTACACGGTCAACGACGAGCCGACCATCCAGCGGGTGATCGACCTCGGTGTCACGGGCATCATCTCTGATGACCCGGATGTGCTGATCGCCGTGGCGCGCCGCAACGGCCTGCGCTGAGACAGATTAGTTTGGCAGTCAGTCGTCTTCGTCCTCTTCCTTGTCGTCCTTGGACGGGGGAGAGGGCGGAGCGGGCTTGGTTTTCTTCGGCTTCCTGTGCTGAACGATTTCTTCCCAGGGATACCAAGGCGTCCAGGGCGCCGTGTACACCGGCGGCGTCGGGTCGGGCACGAGCGCGACCGGCTGGTCCTGAACCACGGGCTGCTGCGGCGTCTCGGTCACCGACTCCGACGACAGCGGTGGTGTGGACGTCTGGTCCACGACCTCGGTGACGGTCGGGGCGACCGGGGCGGTTGGTGTCGCCGTGACCTCGGCGGTGACGGTCTGCTGCCGTTGCGGCGCGACCTGAGGTTCCACCAGCGGTTGTTGCCGCTGCTTGGGCAGATTGACCACGACCGCGATGCTCGTCGCGGCAATGGCGGCGGCGACCGCGGCGATCAACACGGTTCTGGTCTGCACCCGCGACTTCGCCGACGAACCCCGCAGCAGGTCCACGCACGTGGCCGCGTCCGGCCGGTTGTTCGGGTTCGCGCTCAACATCGCCTGCAGCGCCTTGGCGTGCGGCAAGTCCGGTTTGATGATCGGCGCGCGGCTCAACCGGGCCAGCGCTGTGGTCGCGTCGTCGCCGGGATACTCGGTCCGCCCGGTCAGCGATTCCAGCAGCACAAGCCCGAACGAGTACACATCGGACGCCATCGTCGGCTGCTCGCCGTTGGCTTGTTCCGGCGCCACATAGGAAACAGTGGTGGATCCCGCGATGCCGACGTCGGTGAGATACGGCTCCATGCTCGGCCCGAGCAGGATGTTGCCGGGGTGGATGTCCCGATGCGCCACGCCCTGCGAATGCGCGTACGCGAGCGCTCTGCCCAACGCCGACCCGAGCTCCGTCACTTCGGCGGCGGTCAGCGCGCCTTCGGCCAATCTCGCGCGCAGACTCGTGCCCGCGATGAATTCCTGAACAAGGAACGGCTCGCCACCGTCGGCGATCCCCGCGTCGAGCACACGCACGAGTCCTGGATGCGACAGGTCGGTCAACGCCCTGGCCTGCTCGACGAAACGGTCTGGCTCGTCCTGTTGGGCGAACAACCGGACCGCGACAACCTGGCGCAGGTGCAGGTCCCACCCACGCATCACCCGCTGTCCCAGCGGCGTGATCAGCCGGTATCGTCCGGCGAGCTCACGAATCCCCGAGTCCTCCGACACCGTTCGAAGCTATGTCACCGGTGTCGCCATGTGTGTGGATATGTACAGGCCGCAACTACGTCATATGGCGGTGTGGTCACGCCTACGCGACCACACCGCCGAACCCGCTGTCAGCCAGAACAGCCTGGAACGCTGTTCGCAGGCGCGCAGTTGCCCGGCTGGTTGCCGGTGACCGCGGTCCCGTTCCTCAGTTCGAAGATGGTCGGCTGGATCGCGAAGGGTGTGGTGGCAATGCCACCGCCCGTTCCGGCTGCGCCATTGACGCCGGGTTCCCCGCCTGGGTTCGTCGTGGTGCCACCCGCGCCGCCCGCGCTCGCGACGTTCGACGTCACGGTGATCGCGTCCAGTACGACCTTCCACCGTTCCTTGGCGAAGATGCCGCCGCCACTGCCACCGCGCCCACCGAATCCGCCGTGCCCGAAGCCGTGGTACACCCGGCCCACACCGGCGTTTCCGCCCGTACCGCCAAGGCCCGTCTTGTTCCCGCTGATCCGGCCGCGAGTCATGGTCAACGGGTTCGCGGCGCGGATGTCGAGTCCGCCGGCGATCCCGCCCGGTCCGCCCGCGCCGCCCATCCCGGCGAGCCCGGGTTCGCCGCCACCACCGGCTCCACCGTTCCCGCCGAGACCGCCGTGGCCGGCGTCGCCGCTGCTGTTGTCGATGATCTTGGTGTCGCTGATCGTCGCCGGAAACTGCTCATACTCGGTGGTCACGACTACGCCACCGCCGGAACCTCCTGCTTGCCCATCGCCACCGCCACCGCCGGTCCCGTTGGATGTCGTGCTGATGCCGCCGTGGCCACCGCTGCCACCGGACCCGCCGTTGCCCGCCTTGTTGCCCTGCACGGTGCTTCCACGCAGTTCGAAGGTCGATCCGGAGTAGAACGTGCACTGGCAGATTCCGCCGCCGTCGCCCGGGTCGCCGCCGTCTCCGTCGCCGAAGTCACCGCCGCGGCCGGACCCGGGCTGACCGGTCGTGCCGTTGCCGCCGTCACCGTTCGCGCCGCCTTTGCCGCCGTTGCCCGCAATGTTCCCGACGACCGTCGACGCGAGCATGATGATGACTCCATCTGTGGCGACGCCTCCGCCGTTGCCGCCCTTGCCGCCTCGACCACCTCGGCCGCCATGGCCGCCGTCCACGCCGTTTCCACCGCGGCCGCCTGCCGCGCCGTCGACACCGTTACCGGTCCGGTTGTCCTTGATGGTGGCACCGTCAAAGAAGAGCGGCACCGGGTATTTGGCGTGCACACCGCCCCCACTGCCACCGCTACCTCCATGGCCGCCGTCCTGGCCGGGGCCGCCCGGACCGGTCTCGCTGTTCGCGCCATCCCTGCCGCGGAACGCCGCGCTGCCGTCGGCGGTGACATTCGACGAAATCTCGGTGCGCAAGATGTTGACCGCCTGCACGGTGTACTCCGACGAAATGCCGCCGCCGTTGCCGCCGCGGCTGCCCGAACGCATCACGTTGGCCTCGGACGCCAATCCGCCGGTACCGGTCCGGTTATGGCTGACCAGGCTGTCGATGAACGTCGCCTTGCCGTCGTACAGGTGAACGCCGCCGCCGTCCCCGCCAACGCCGCCGTAGTAGGAGTACCACTGACTTGGCGGGCCGCCGTTGCCGCCTTTGCCCGTGGTGTTGCGGACGATCTCACTGCGATCCACGATGAGCGTGCCGGAACTGTAGATCCCGCCGCCCTGTCCACCGCCGCCACCGTCGGTGTGCTCAGTGGTGCTGTAGCCGTCACCGGTCCGGTTGTCCGACACCACAACCCGGTGCATTTCCAGGGTTCCCGCGTTGTAGATGCCGCCACCCGCGCCGCCGCTCCACGAGGTGCCGTCGTGGGTGCGTCCGCCGGTGACACGCACATCGTGCAGGACGAGTTTGGCGTTCGGTGCCGTTTCGAGGATCCGGAACGGCGGTGCGTCCGGCGCTCGCCTGATGGTCGACTTGTTGCCGTAGATGGTGATGGCGCCAGTGACCACCGGCAGTCCCGTGGGGCCGTCAGCGCTCGCGCCCGCCGGCTTGGTCAGCGTGTAGACGCAGCCTGGCAACAGGGTGATCGTGGTTGGTGCGCCTGCCGCGTTGGCCGCGATGATCTTGTCCGCGAGGGCCTGGGCCGAGCAGCGCGAGACCCGGTCGGCCAGTGCGTCCGGAGCCACCACCAGGCCACCGGTCAACGTCAGTAAGGCGACTGCGGACAGCCGTCGAACAGGGAATGCCATCGAACCCCCTAGGGAGCGCGTGAACGCCATGCGGTGACTAGATCGTCACCGCGGTCGGGGTGTTTCCGAGCTGTGTGGGCCAATTGGTAGTTACCCACGCGTGTTTCGGCTACCGGCATACGTTGATCGC
The DNA here is from genome assembly GCA_000720375.1 of Rhodococcus rhodnii. Taxonomy (GTDB): domain Bacteria; phylum Actinomycetota; class Actinomycetes; order Mycobacteriales; family Pseudonocardiaceae; genus Kibdelosporangium. Next base: position 101,485 of record JOAA01000015.1, read on the forward strand.
GGCCAGTGGTTTGACGAGAAGGTGTCACGACCGCGGGCCTGACCCCGCTCGCGGATGATGCATGATATACCATCGTCGCGTTCTGGGCTGTCGGGATGCGGAGGAGCTTGGCGATCGTTTGTCTTGCTGGCAATTGACCCGGTCGACGTCGGGGCCACGGGTTGTCGTGAGACAAACGAGGGTCCGGCGCACTCCCGCGCTTCATCGGCTGACGCGTGGTGAAGCCCTTGTGCGGAGGCTGAAGGAGGACAACGGTGACCGACCGGCCAACGTCGACCAGTGTGGAAACCAATGGCGTGAACCCGGTGCCGGACGGCGAACGGCGTGGCAAACCCGCCGGGCTGTTCGCGATCTGGTTCTCGTGGAACATCTCGATTCTCGGCATCAGCTACGGCATCTACGTCTACGGGCTTGGGCTGAGCGCGTGGCAGGCGATCGCCGCAGGGGTTCTTGGGTACGTGCTGTCGTCGGTTCTCGTCGGCATTCTGGCGGTCGGTGGGCCGCGGACCGGGTTGCCGACGTTGACGCAAACCCGGTTCGCGTTTGGGTTGCACGGCAACAAGTTCCCGACGTTCTTCGCCTATCTGTCGAACATCGGCTGGAAGGTCACCATCATCACGCTGGCCGCCACGTCCGGCGCGAAACTCTTCGTGCGGTTGTGGCCGGAGGTGTTCGCGGACGACCAGGGCAAGGAGAGCGTGCTCGCCATCGTTCTCTGGTTCGTCGCGGTGCTCGCGGTGACGTTGACGGTCGCGGTGTTCGGACATCAGCTGATCATGCGGGTGGAGAAGTGGATCGCCTGGCTCACCTCGATCATGACGATCGTCTTCATCGGGCTGATCGTGCCCAAGATCCGGTGGGACGCGCTGGGCGACGCACCGGATGGTTCCGTGGGGACCTTCGTCGGCGGCGTCATCCTGGCGATGACGATCGTCGGACTAGGGTTTCTCAACTATGGCGGCGATTTCGCGCGCTATCTGCCGCGGGACACTCCGGCGCGGGGCGTGATCGGCTGGACGACGGGCGGGATCGTGCTGCCGGTCGCGGTTCTGCTCATCCTCGGCGTGCTGCTCGCGGCCGGTGATCCGGAGTTGGGCAAGGCCGCCGCCAATGATCCGATCGGTGCACTGACCGCTCTGCTGCCGCTGTGGTTCTTCATCCCGTTCACGATCGTCATCGTGATCTCACTGGTCGCCGCGGCCATCACCGGCATCTACTCGTCCGGGCTGGCGTTGCTGGCGCTCGGCGTTCCGCTGTCGCGTGCCGCCACCACGCTGATCAACATGGTGGTGATCGCGGCGGGCGCGTTCTACCTGCTTTTCGTATCCGATTCGTTCTTGGCCACGTTCCAGGCTTTCCTCGCACTGATCTCCGTCGTGATGGGCACCATGGGCGGCATCCAGCTGCTCGACTTCATCCGGCAGCGCAGGCTCGGCTGGAACGTCGACATGGCCAAACCTGCCGGTGAGGGTGGGCGGTCGGGCCGGTGGACCGCGGTCGTCTCGTTGGTCGTGGCCACGATCGTCGGGCTCGGCCTGGTGACGTCGTCCGACCCGAACATCGCCAAGGTCGTCGGCTTCCTGTTGTCCGACGAGGCGAAGCAGGGCGTCATCGGCACCACGAACGTCGGCGTCGTGGTGGCCATGCTGCTTGGCGCGGGCCTCTACGCGTTGCTGACGTTCGTGCTCAAACTCGACCCGCCGGGTATCTACGACCGGGAACCGGTCAAGGCCGCAGTGGGCTGACCCGCGCTACAGCTTGGCTGCCGCGGCCTTGTCCAGCAGCCACAGCGTGCGCTGCCGGCCACGTGCACCGGCGGCGGGGATCTCGACCTCGGTCGCCCCGCCCAACGCCATCGCGATCGGGTCCGCCTTGGCCTCGCCTCCGGTCAACAGCCAGACCTCGCTCGCCTGTCGGATCGCAGGCAGCGTCAGCGACACCCGGGTGGGCGGCGGCTTCGGGCAGTCGCGCACGGCCACGACCGTCCGCTCGGTCTCGTACACAGCCGGGGACTCCGGGAAGATCGACGCGGTGTGGCCCTCCTCGCCGACACCCAACAGGCACACGTCGAACGTTGGCACCTGTCCGTCCTCGGCCTTCGAGGCCAGCAGTTCCGCGTACGCCACGGCAGCCGCGTCGGGGTCGTCGCCGAACTTGCCGTCCGACGGCTCCATCGCGTACACCCGCGCCGAGTCGATGGGCAGGTGATCCAACAGCGCCTCGCGGGCCTGTGTTTCGTTGCGCTCCGGGTCGCCGGCAGGCAGGAACCGCTCGTCACCCCAGTAGAAGTCCACCTGCGACCAGTTGACGGCGTCCTTGGCCGGCGAGGCCAGCACCTGCGCCAGCACGGCTGTCCCAGTCCGGCCACCGGTCAGCACCACGGATGCGGTTCCCTTGGCGGCCTGGGCGTCGATGACGCTGGTTATCAGGCGCGCTGCCGTCGCCGCCGCGAGCAGATCCGAGTTGGCCAGGACCACGACCTGAGGTGCTGCTGTCATGCCACTATCCAAGCAGGTGGCCGAACCACTCGCGTGCCGAGTTCACTCCACCTCCTTTGGCAAGCGCGACCATCAACGCAACGCGTGCATGTCCCGGTCTCAGCCCATTCGCACTGATCGCCCCCACTTTCTCGGCAAGGCTCGTCATGCCCGGCGTTTTCGCCCGCGACGCGATGACGACGGGGATGTCCCATTCGGTCAGTTCGCTGATCGTGATGAACAACTCGACGGGGACGTTCCCCGATCCCGTGCCCTCCAGCACGATGCCCCGAGCCCCAGCATCAGTCACAGCGGTCAGCAAAGACGGCGGCATACCCGGATACGTCTTGATCAGTGCCACGTCGGTCTCCGGGACGCCGTCGACCTCCGGTAACCGAGGCGGGGGAGGAACGAGCATCGTGACCCCACCGGATCTGCTCACACGGCCAAGGACCGGATCGGATACGAAACAGGAAGTAGCCGCGAGCGTTGCCCAACGGGCGGCGTGCAATTCGCCCCCGAAGCACACGACAGTGCCGTTCGCGGCAGGGTCCGCGGCCGCGACGATCGCCGTCACCAGGTTGCCTGGGCCGTCACTTCCTGGCTCGTCGAACCCTTGCGTCGCGCTGGTGAAAACTATGGCGCCTTGCGCGGATCCAGCCATGAGTTCAGTGAGGAACGCCGTCTCCTCAAGCGTGTCAACGCCATGCGTGACCACCACACCGTCGAAGCCTTCCACCAGCGCGGAACGCGCTCTTCGGGCGAGCGTCAGCATCGTGCCGGGAGAGGTGTCCCAGCTCGGCTCGGCCATCACATCCTCGACCGTGACGTCCACGCCCGGAATGTCCGCGATCCCGCGTAGCAGTTGCGCGCCCGTCGCCACCCCAGGAGGGTTGCTCAGATACGCCATCGTGTCGCCGGTAGCCACCAGCAGCACGCGTTTCACACCAGTGCTCCTATCAGAATTGCCAGCAGCAGCGCGACGAGCAGGCCGCGCCACGTCATGGTCACTTCGAGCTCGCTTGCTGCTCCAGACGCTCGATCCGCTCGACGATCGGCTTCAGCTCGGCACGAACCGCGGCCAGCACCGGGTCGTTGCCGGGTTGCGCCCGAAGATGCTGGTAGCCGGTCAGGGCGGCCACCACTGTCCGACGCGTGGTCCGCAGATCCACGCCCAGCTCACGTAAGAGATCCCCGGCGACACCGCCAGGCTCGCTCAACAGGCCGAGTAACAGGTGTTCGCAGCCGACGTAGTTGTGTCCCAAGGAAAGCGCCTCGGTCACGGTCAGCTCCAGCGCGTTGGACGCGAAGTTGCTGAACCTCGTCGGCAGGTCGCCTTCCGCCGCGGGAAGCCGTGCGGCCAAGGCGTTCTGCACCAATGCCGGGTCGATCTCCATGGCTCGTAAGACATGCAGTGCGAGGTTGGTGCCCTCAGTGAGGATTCCGGCCAGCAGGTGCTCGGTATCCACGCTCGGCGTGCCTGCCGCCCGTTCCACGGCCAACCTGATCACCGTGCGGGTCCGCTCGGTGAACTGGGAGAGCTGGCTGTCGTCCAGGTCGGTCAAGGTCATCGCTCTGATCGCGGTCACCCGGCGCACGGACTGTTCCAGTGCGCGCTGACAGATCGCGGACACGGGCAGCGCGGCCGCTTTGACCGCATCCGCCAGTTCGTCGGGGAGGTACACGTTGACCTTTGGCATAACCCCATTTATACCCCCATGCGGGGTTACCTGCAACGCCCAGCAAAAAGCCACCCGCGCCAGCGGCCCGGGTGGCTGTGGTTTGTGCTGGTCAGGCGGCGAGAGCGGCCTCGGAAGTGGTCGGCTCCAGCGCCAGGTTCAGCACCTCACGCACGTCGCTGACCAAGTGCACGGTCAGCTCCTTCAGCACGGTCTCCGGCACGTCCTCCAGGTCCGGCTCGTTGCGCTTGGGCAGCAGGATCGTGGTCAGGCCCATCCGGTGGGCGGCGAGCAGCTTCTGCTTCACGCCACCGATCGGCAGGACCCGGCCGGTCAACGACACCTCACCGGTCATCGCGACCTCGGACCGCACCGGCCGCCCGGACAGCAGCGACGCCAACGCCGTCGTCATCGTGACACCGGCACTTGGGCCGTCCTTCGGCACTGCTCCGGCCGGAACGTGGATGTGGATGTTCCGCTCGGACAAGTCACCGACCGGCAGCTCCAGCTCCGCGCCCCGCGACCGCAGGTACGACAGGGCGATCTGCGCCGACTCCTTCATCACGTCGCCCAGTTGCCCGGTCAGCGTCACGCCGGTGTGCCCGGTCTCCTTGTCCGCCAAGGAAGCCTCGACGAACAGCACGTCACCGCCGACACCGGTCACCGCGAGGCCCGTCGCCACACCGGGAACGGACGTCCGCTCGCCCGATTCCGGCTTGAACTTCGGGCTGCCCAGGTACTCCTTCAAATCCTTGGCCTCGATGCGCACGGACTTGAGGTCCTCGCCGAGCGCCAGCTTGGTGGTCACCTTGCGCAGCACCCGCGCGATTCCGCGCTCCAGTTGCCGGACGCCCGCCTCACGGGTGTACTCGGCCGCCAGCAGACGCAAAGCGTCGTCCTCGAACGTCACGTCCTCGGCGGTCAAGCCCGCCCGGTCCAGCTGCCGGGGGAGCAGGTGGTCACGAGCGATGACGACCTTCTCCTCCTCGGTGTAGCCGTCCAGCTGCACCAGCTCCATGCGGTCCAGCAACGGGCCGGGGATGGACTCCAGCACGTTCGCCGTGGCCAGGAAGACCACGTCGGACAGGTCCAGCTCGACCTCGAGGTAATGGTCGCGGAACGTGTGGTTCTGCGCCGGGTCCAGCACCTCGAGCAGGGCCGCGGTCGGGTCGCCCCGGTAGTCCGCGCCGACCTTGTCGATCTCGTCGAGCAGGACGACCGGGTTCATCGAACCGGCCTCCTTGATGGCACGCACGATCCGGCCGGGCAGCGCGCCGACGTACGTCCGGCGGTGGCCACGGATCTCGGCCTCGTCGCGGACACCACCCAGGGCAACCCGCACGAACTCGCGACCCATCGCCCGCGCGACGGACTCGCCCAGCGACGTCTTACCGACACCAGGCGGGCCGACGAGCGCCAGCACGGCACCGCTGCGCCGTCCGCCGACGACACCCAGGCCGCGGTCGGCCCGGCGACGGCGAACCGCCAAGTACTCGATGATGCGTTCCTTGACGTCATCCAAGCCCGCGTGGTCGGCGTCCAGCACCGCACGCGCGCCCCTGATGTCGTAGCTGTCCTCGGTCCGGTTGTTCCACGGCATGTCCAGAACGGTGTCCAGCCACGTCCGGATCCAGCCGACCTCGGGGGACTGCTCGGAGGTCCGCTCCAGCTTGTCGACCTCGGCCAGCGCGGCCTTCTCGACGTGCTCGGGCAGGTCGGCCTCTTCGACGCGGGCCCGGTAGTCCTGCTCCTCGGACGCCGGCTTGCCGTCCAGCTCGGCCAGTTCCTTGCGGATCGCGGCCAGCTGCTGGCGCAGCAGGAACTCGCGCTGCTGCTTCTCGACGCCTTCCTTGACGTCCTTGTTGATCGTCTCGGCGACGTCGAGCTCGGCGATGTGCTCCTGGGCCCACGTGACGAGCTTCTCCAAGCGCTCGGTCACCTGCGGGGTCTCCAGCAGCCACAGCTTCTGTTCCTCGGTGAGGTACGGCGCGTACCCGGCCAGGTCGGCCAGCTGCGCGGGGTCGTTCACCTGCGCGACCTGGTCAACGACCTGCCACGCGCCACGGCGCTGCAGGATGGCGGTGACCAGGTTCTTGTACTCCTTGGCCAGTTCGCGCGCCCGCTCGTCCACGACGTCGTCGAGTTCGGTGGCCTCGACCCACAGCGCGGCACCCGGGCCGCTGGTCGCGGCGCCGATCTTCGCGCGGGAGATGCTGCGGACCACGGCGGCCTTCTGCCCGCCGGGCAAGCGGCCGATCTGCTCGATCTCGCCGACCGTGCCTGCCTTGGCGTACTTCCCGTCCAGCCTGGGGACCAGCAATATCTTCGACTGGCCCGCGGCCTGCGCGGCGTCGATCGCGGCCCTGGCCTCGGCCTCGGCGAGCCGGACCGGCACGACCATCCCGGGCAGCACGACCACGTCATCCAGCGGCAGAACGGGGAGGTTCAACGTCTCGCTCACGGCTGTCACACCCTCTACAAAGAAGATTGAGTCTGACCAGCTCAACTACGTAGATCGACGAACAATTCCGGGGATCGCCCAGAGCGAACGGCCGTCCGGGGAAGGCGGCTCATGGTGCCGGAAAGTGCGTTTCATGGTGCCGGAGTGGCGGACATGAGGTGCCGCAATGGTGGACACGCGGTGCCGGAATGGTGGACACGGCGGGGGTCGGGCAAGGGAAAGCCGGTGGGGTCGGAGAAATGACCCCACCGGCTCGGAGCAATCGGTGCAATCCAGGGGATTGTCCTCGGAGCAATCCGAGGCTTAGGCCGGAGAGAGGTTCGGTTCTTCCTGTCCGGCGTTCACCTGGGCGAGGCCTTCGAGTGTGGCCTCGTAGATCTCGTCGGGGTCGAGCCTGCGCAGCTCTTCCACCAGACAGTCCTTCACGTTACGACGCGCCAGCGCCACGCGGCGGTCGGGCTGGCCGGGCTGGCGCAGGATGCCGACCTTGCCGTCCGGCCGCGTCAGCGAGACCGGGCCGGAATTGCGTTCCAGCACAACCGAGTTGATGCCCGGCGCGTTCTTCTCCGGCGGCACCCGGCGGACCGGGATCTTCAGGTACGCCGCCAGCCAACCGGCCAGCAGGTCCGTCGACGGCGAATCGGTCGCACCCGCCACGGTCGCGCCGGTGATCTCCTCGTACGGCGGCAAGTCCAGCGCCGCGGCCAGGTAGGCGCGCCACTGGGTGAGCCGGGTCCATGCGAGGTCCGTGTCGCCGTCGGAATAGGTGGACCGACGGTGCTCCAGCGCCCGCACAGGGTCCTTGTCCGTTGCCGCGTCGGTGATCCGGCGATGCGCCAGCTGACCGATCGGGTCCTCGGCCGGCTTCTCCGGCGACTCGAACGGCCACCACGCCACCACCGGTGCGTCCGGCAGCAGCAGCGGGATCACGCACGTCTCGCCGTGTTCCACCAGTTCGCCGTAGATCCGCAGGACGATGACCTCGGAGGCGCCCGCGTCACCGCCGACGCGGATCTGTGCGTCCAGGCGGGGCGCGGCCTCGCGGGCACCCCTGGCCACCACGATCACGCGGCACGGGTGCTCGCGGCTGGCCTCGTTGGCCGCCTCGATCGCTTCCTCGGTCTTCTCCCCGTCGTCAGTGACGATCACCAGCGTGAGCACGCGGCCCAGCGCGACCGCGCCGCCCTGCTGACGGAGTTCGACGATCTTGGCGTTCACCTTCGCCGTGTTCGTCGTGGGCATGTCGATGATCACGGGTGCCTCCAGGTGCGGCCGGTGCGGTCGAGCATCTTCTCGGCCGACGGCGGGCCCCACTCACCCGGCGCGTACGGGTCCGGCCTGCCCTGCTGGGCCCAGTGCGCCAGGATCGGGTCGAGGATCTCCCACGACCGCTCGATCTCGTCGGCCACCGGGAACAGCGACGGCTCGCCGAGCAGCACGTCCAGGATCAGCCGCTCGTAGGCCTCCGGCGACGACTCGGTGAACGCCCTGCCGTAGCTGAAGTCCATCGTGACGTCGCGGACCTCCATCGTCGAGCCCGGCACCTTCGAGCCGAACCGGATGGTGATGCCCTCGTCCGGCTGGATCCGGATGACCACCGCGTTCTGGCCGAGTTCCTCGGTCGAGGTCTGGTCGAACGGCAGGTGCGGCGCGCGCTTGAACATCACCGCGATCTCGGTGACCCTGCGGCCCAGCCGCTTGCCGGTGCGCAGGTAGAACGGCACGCCCGCCCAGCGGCGGGTGTTCACCTCGAGGGTGATCGCGGCGAACGTCTCGGTCTTGGAGTCCGGCGGGAAGCCTTCCTCCTCCAGCAGGCCGGGCACCTTCTTGCCGCCCTGCCAGCCGCCGGTGTACTGACCGCGTGCGGTCGTCTCGGCGAACGGCTCGGCAGGCTTGGTCGCCGACAGGACCTTGATCCGCTCGGTCCGCAGCGACTGCGGCGAGAACGACACCGGGTCCTCGATCGTGGTGAACGCCATCAGCTGCAGCAAGTGGTTCTGAATGACGTCGCGCGCCGCGCCGATGCCGTCGTAGTACCCCGCGCGGCCGCCGAGGCCGATGTCCTCGGCCATGGTGATCTGCACGTGGTCGACGTAGTTGGCGTTCCAGATGGGCTCGTACAGCTGGTTGGCGAACCGCAGTGCCAGGATGTTCTGCACGGTCTCCTTGCCGAGGTAGTGGTCGATGCGGAACACCGACTCCTCGGGGAAGACCTCGTTGACGATCCCGTTGAGCTCCTTCGCGCTCTCCAGGTCGTGCCCGAACGGCTTCTCGATCACGACCCGGCGCCAGCTCTCACCGTCCTGGTGGGCCAGTCCGGAGCGCGCGAGTTGCTTGCACACCACGGGGAACGCCGCGGGCGGGATCGACAGGTAGAACGCGTGGTTGCCGCCCGTGCCGCGTTCGTCGTCGAGCTGACGGACGGTCTGGGCGAGCCGGTCGAACGCCTCGTCGTCGTCGAACGAGCCCTGCACGAACCGGATCCCCTCGGCCAGCCGGTCCCAGACCTCCTGGCGGAACGGGGTCCGCGCGTGCTCCTTGACCGCGTCGTAGACGACCTGCGCGAAGTCCTCGTTCTCCCACTCACGGCGGGCGAAACCGGTCAACGCGAAGCCCGGCGGCAGCAGGCCGCGGTTGGCCAGGTCGTAGATCGCGGGCATCAGTTTCTTGCGCGACAGGTCTCCGGTGACTCCGAAGATCACCAGGCCGCAGGGGCCGGCGATGCGCGGCAGCCGCTTGTCCCGCTCGTCGCGTAGCGGGTTCTGCCATGTGCTCACGGCCGTTCTACCTCCTGCACGGCTTTCACGAGGTGGGCAAGGCCAGCCGCCCGGTCGGTCAGGTGCAGCCGCAACACCGGACGACCGTGCTCGGCGAGCACCTGGCCGTCGCCCAACGCCTGCGCCCGCTGCAACACACCGAGCGTGTACGGCCGGTCAGGCACTTCGAGGTCGTCCTCGACCGCACCGGTGATCTGCAGGAAGACCCCGTTCTGGTGGCCGCCCTTGTGATACTGCCCGGTCGAGTGCAGGAACCTCGGCCCCCAGCCGAAAGTGGTCTGCAAGCCGGTGCGCTTGGCCAGTTCCGGCCGCAGCAGCGCCGCCGACGCGTCGTCCAGCCGGTCAAGGTAGGCCTGGACGGAGATGTAACCGAACTCCGGCGCCGATGCGACGAACGACCGGAGAACGTCCACAAGCGACTCACCGGAGCCGCCGTACACCTCGACTGGACCGTCCACAAGCGACGGTGCTTCGCCGGAGCCCGAACCGGGCGGCTGGTCGAGCAGCGCACGCGCGGCCTTCTTGGCCGCCTCGACGTCGGGCTGGTCGAACGGGTTGATGCCGAGCAGCCGGCCGGCGACCGCGGTCGCGTACTCCCACAACAGGAACAGGCCGCCCAGCGAACCCGAGGTCGACACCCGCGCGGCACCCGATGGCGTCCCGATCGCGGTGGCGGTCGCGTCGTCACCGGCGTCGGCGAAGCCCGGCGCGTCGGTTCCTTCGGTGGCAACGGGCAGCAAACCCGTGCCCTGCTTGCCGGTCGACTCGGCGATCAGCTGCTCCACCCAGTCGGGGAAGCCCTTCACGCTCGTGTCGGTGTTGGCGAAGACGACCTTCTCCGCGCCTTCCGAGTGCCGCACGCCCAGTGCGGCGCCCAGCACCAGCCCGGCGTTGGTGTCCTCGTCCTTGGACAGCACGGAGGCTGCGGCTGCGGCCTCGTCCAGCAGCGTCGCGATGTCCGCACCGGCCAGGCCCGACGGAACCAGGCCGAAAGCGGTCAACGCGGAGTACCGGCCGCCGACGTTCGGATCGGCCAGGAACACCTTGCGGTAGCCCAGCTCGCCCGCGAGCTTCTCGAACGGCGAGCCGGGGTCGGTGACCACGACGATGCGGGACGCGGCGTCGATGCCCTGCGCGGTGAACGCCTTCTCGAAGATCCGGCGGTGGCTGTCGGTCTCGACCGTGCCACCGGACTTCGAGGACACCACGAGCACGGTCCGTGTCAGGTCACCGGCGAGAGCGTCGGCGACCTGCGCGGGGTCCGTGGTGTCCAGGACTGTCAGCGGCACGCCCGCAGTCGCCGTGATGACCTCGGGCGCCAGCGACGACCCGCCCATCCCGGCGAGCACGACCCGGTCGACGCCCTCGGCGTGCAGTTCGGCGCGCAGGGCGTCGATCTCCGCGAGCAGCGGCCGGGACGTCTCGTGCAGCTGGGTCCAGCCGAGCCGGATCGCCGACTCGGATTCGGCGTCAGGACCCCACAGCGTCGGGTCCTGCGCGGCGATCTTGCTGGCGACCTTGTCGGCCACCAGCGTCTCGACGAGCGTCGCGGTCTCCTCCGCGAGCTTGTCGTCGACGATGTCGACGGAGATCTCGATCATCTAGGTCGTCAGCCCTTTGCCTTGTCCAGTTGGCCGGACACCGTCTCGAGCAGCTCGGTCCAGGACTTCTCGAACTTGTCGACGCCTTCGTCCTCGAGCACCTTGAACACGTCGTCAAGGTCGATGCCCAAGTCGCTCAGCGCGTCGAAGACCTCCTGTGCCTCCTCGGCCCGGCCGGTGACCTTGTCGCCCTCGATCTTGCCGTGGTCGGCCACGGCGTGCAGGGTCTTCTCCGGCATGGTGTTGACCGTGTTGGAGGCGACCAGCTCGTCGACGTACTGGGTGTCCGGGTAGGACGGATCCTTCACACCGGTGGACGCCCACAGTGGACGCTGCGCGTTCGCGCCCGCGTCGGCAAGCGCCTTCCAGCGGTCGGTGCCGAACGCGTCCAGGTACGCCTGGTAGGCCAGTCGCGCGTTGGCGATCGCGGCCTGGCCGCGCAGCGCCTTGGCGTCCTCGGTGCCCAGCTTGTCGAGCCGCTTGTCGATCTCGGTGTCCACACGGGACACGAAGAACGACGCGACCGAGTGCAGCTGGGAGATGTCGTGCCCGTTGGCCTTGGCCTGCTCGACGCCCTCGATGAAGGCGTCCATCACGGCCTGGTAGCGCTCAATCGAGAAGATCAGCGTGACGTTCACGTTGATGCCCTCGGCCAGCGTCTTGGTGATCGCGGGCAGACCGGCCACCGTCGCGGGGATCTTGACCATCAGGTTCGGCCGGTCGACGGTCTTCCAGAGGTCCTGCGCCTCGGCGATGGTGCGGTCCGTGTCGTGCGCCAGCCGCGGGTCGACTTCAATGGACACTCGGCCGTCCAGGCCGTTGGTGGCGGTGTAGACGTCACGGAACACGTCGGCGGCGTTGCGCACGTCGGTCGTGGTGATCTCGCGGACGGTCGCGTCCACGTCCGCACCGCGGGCCGCCAGTTCGCGTACCTGCTCGTCGTACGCCTCACCCTTGCTCAGGGCGTTGGCGAAGATCGTCGGGTTGGTCGTGACCCCAGTGACGTTCCAGTCCCGGATCAACTCGGCCAGGTTGCCGGTGTTCAGGCGCTCCCTGGACAGGTCGTCCAGCCAGATGGAAACGCCGGAACCGGTCAGCGCGGTCAGTTTCTGGTTGCTCACTTGCCTTCCTCCACTCGCTGGAGCGAGCGCCGTGCCGCATCGACAACGGCCTCGGTCGTGAAACCGAACTCGCGGAACAAAGTCTGGTAATCGGCGGACGCGCCGTAGTGCTCGATGGAGATGCACTCGCCTGCGTCACCGACGAAGCGGTGCCACGGCTGCGCGATCCCGGCCTCGACGGAGACACGAGCGCGGACGGACGGCGGGATGACCTGGTCGCGATACGACTGGTCCTGCGCGTCGAACCACTCCACACTCGGCATCGAGACCACACGTGTTGCAACGCCGTCGGCTTCGAGGACCTTCCGTGCCTCGGCCGCGATCTGCAGCTCCGAGCCTGTGGCGATGAGCACTACCTGCGGCTCGCCGTTCGAGGCGTCGGCAAGCACGTAACCGCCCTTGGCGACGCCCTCGGTGTCGGTGCCTTCGAGCACCGGCAGGTTCTGCCTGGTCAGCGCGATACCGATCGGGCCGTGCGGCCGCTCGATCGCGGCCTTCCACGCGGCCGCCGTCTCGTTGGCATCACCGGGACGCAGGACGGTCAGGCCCGGGATGGCGCGCAGCGCGGCCAGGTGCTCGATCGGCTGGTGCGTCGGGCCGTCCTCGCCGAGACCGATCGAGTCGTGCGTCCACACGTAGATCGCCGCGGTCTTCATCAGCGAACCAAGCCGCACAGCCGGCCGCATGTAGTCGCTGAACACCAGGAACGTGCCACCGTACGGCCGGGTCGGGCCATGCAGCGCGATGCCGTTGAGGATCGAGCCCATCGCGTGCTCACGCACACCGAAGTGCAGCGTGCGGCCATAGGGGGTGGCGTTCCACTCCTTGGTCGCGATGGACGTCGGGCCGAACGAGTCCGCGCCCTTCATCGTGGTGTTGTTGCTCTCGGCCAGGTCGGCCGAGCCGCCCCACAGCTCGGGCAGCACGTCGGCGACCGCGTTGAGCACCTCGTTGGACGCCTTGCGGGTGGCGATGCCCTTCGGGTCGGGCTCCCACGACGGCAGCTTGGCGGCCCAGCCCTCCGGCAGCTTGCGGGCCACCAGCCGGTCGAACAGCTCCTTGCGCTCCGGGTTGGCCGTGGCCCACGCGTCGAACGCCGGCTGCCACTGCGCCTTGGCCTGCTCGCCACGCTTGACCACCTCGCGCGCGTGCGCGAGCACCTCGGGCTCGACGAAGAACTTCTTGTCGGTGGGGAAGCCGAGGATCTGCTTGACCGCGTCGACCTCGTCCTGGCCCAGCGCGGCGCCGTGCGCCTTGCCGGTGTTCATCTTGTTCGGAGCCGGGAAGCCGATGATCGTGCGCAGCAGGATGAAGGACGGGCGCGCGGTCTCGGCCTTGGCCTTCTCCAGTGCCTCGAGGATGCCGGTGACGTTCTCGCCGCTCTCGACGACCTGCACGTGCCAGCCATACGCCTCGTAGCGCTTGGCGGTGTCCTCGGACAGCGCGATCGTGGTGTCGTCCTCGATGGAGATCTTGTTGTCGTCGTAGATCACCGTGAGGTTGCCCAGCTGCTGGGTCCCGGCCAGCGACGACGCCTCGGAGGTGACGCCTTCCTCGATGTCACCGTCGGACGCGATCACGAAGATGTGGTGGTCGAACGGGCTCTCACCCGGCGCGGCGTCCGGGTCGAACAGGCCACGCTCACGGCGGGCTGCCATCGCCATACCGACCGCGGAGGCCAGGCCCTGACCAAGCGGGCCGGTGGTGATCTCCACGCCGCGGGTGTGGCCGTGCTCCGGGTGACCTGGGGTCTTGGAGCCCCACTTGCGCAGCTGCTCGATGTCCTCGATCTCCAGGCCGTAACCGGACAGGAACAGCTGCAGGTACAGGGTGAGGCTGGAGTGACCCGCCGACAGCACGAACCGGTCGCGGCCGGGCCAGTCCGGGTCCGCCGGATCGTGGCGCATGACACGCTGGAACAGCGTGTACGCCAGGGGCGCGAGGCTCATCGCGGTGCCCGGGTGACCGTTGCCGGTGTTCTGCACGGCCTCGGCTGCGAGCACGCGGATCGTGTCGACCGCCCGCTTGTCGAGGTCCGTCCAGTCAGCCGGAACGTTTGCTGTGGTCAGGCGGGTGATGTCGTCTACGGACACGGGCTTGTGCTCCCACTTTCCCTGCTCGTGCGGGAACACGCCTGATCGAACGAAACGCTGTTCCCGCTGGTTGTCCCTCGTCCCTTGTCTCAGCGTAGTCATCCTCCCGGTGGATGCGACCCGGGACGCGGCTGGACAGGGGTCTGTTCTTCCTTCATTTACGGACAGGACGGTTTCCAGGTTCGCCTGAGGAGTACCCGCCGCAGGTCTCCGTATGTAGTCCGTCTACTATTCCGATCCGTACCCGAACGGTTTTCCAACCACTTTCAAGGAGCGACATGTCGTCGGTGTGCCTCGCGCAGGGAGCGCCGTGAGCATCACCGCTGACGCACCCACCACCGCTCCGCGACGCACGATCAAGGATGTCGTCCGCGCATATGTCGCGCTGACCAAGCCACGCATCATCGAGCAGCTGCTCGTCACCACGATCCCGGCGATGCTGCTGGCGCAGCGCGGGATCCCATCACCTTGGCTGGTACTTGCCACCATGGTCGGCGGCACGCTGGCCGCGGGCAGCGCGGGCGCGCTGAACTGCGTCGTCGATGCCGACATCGACGCGGTGATGAAACGCACGAGCGCGCGGCCGCTGGTCAAGCACGAGGTTCCGGTCCGCAACGCGCTGATCTTCGGCGTGATCCTCGGCGTGTTGTCCTGCGGTTTCCTGTGGCTGACCACGAACTGGGTGGCCGCGGTGCTGTGCGTCGGCGCGATCCTGTTCTACGTCTTCGTGTACACGATGCTGCTCAAGCGGCGCACGTCACAGAACATCGTCTGGGGCGGCATCGCGGGATGTATGCCGGTGGTGATCGGCTGGGCGGCGGTCACCGGTGACGTGGGCTGGCCGGCGTTCGTGCTGTTCGGCGTGATCTTCTTCTGGACGCCGCCGCACTCGTGGGCGCTGGCGATGAAGTTCCGCGACGACTACGCCAGGGCAGGCGTGCCGATGCTGCCCGCGGTGGCCACGCCGCGTCAGGTGTCGTTCCGGATCGTGCTCTACTCGTGGGCGATGGTGCTGTGCGGGCTGTTGCTCGTGCCCGCGACCAGCTGGATCTACGCGGTGTCCGCGGTGATCCTCGGCGCGATCTTCCTCGCCGCGGTGCACAAGCTGCACAACGTGTACCGGCGTGGTGGCGAGACGAACCCGATGAAGGTGTTCCACCTCTCGAACACGTATTTGTGCGCGGTGTTCGTGATGGTCGCGGTCGACTCCGCGATCGGCCTGCCGGTGACCAGCCTTTTCTGATTTATCTCGTTTCCTGTTCCCTAACGGTGTGACGGTTACGACATTATCTGGTCTGTACCTCTGACCCTGCAGTCAAGGAGGACAGCACCAATGAAGGTTCGTACTGGCCTGGTCATCGCCGCTGTGGCGCTGACTGGGCTTTCTGTTTCCGCGGTGCCGGCACAGGCAGCGACGACCGTCGTGGCCTCGCAGCTGGCTGTGCCGTGGGGACTGGGCTTCCTGCCCGATGGCAGCGCCCTGTTCACCGAACGCAACACGGCCAAGATCCGGCAGTTGCGCAACGGCACCGTGACCGACGTCCAGACGGTCCCCGGTGTCAGCGCACAGGGTGAAGGCGGTCTGCTCGGTCTCGCGGTGTCCCCGCAGTTCGCGCAGAACCAGACCGTGTTCATCTACTACACGACCGCTTCGGACAACCGGATCGCGCGCGTCGTGCTCGGGCAGGCGCCCCAGCCGATCGTGACCGGGATTCCCAAGGCCAACATCCACAACGGCGGACGGCTCGCGTTCGGGCCCGATGGCCTGTTGTACGCGGGCACGGGTGACGCGGGCAACACGTCCAACGCGCAGAACCGGGCGTCGCTCGCGGGCAAGATCCTGCGGATGACGCCGGAGGGAGGCGCGGCGCCCGGCAACCCGTTCAACTCGCTCGTGTACTCCCTTGGGCACCGCAACGTCCAAGGCCTGACCTGGTCGACCGACGGCAGGCTGTTCTCCTCGGAGCTCGGCCAGAACACGTTCGACGAGCTCAACCAGATCAGGTCGGGCGCCAACTACGGCTGGCCGACCTGTGAGGGCCGTTGCAACAACCCGAGTTTCGTGGATCCGCTGGCGACGTGGTCGACGTCGCAGGCTTCCCCGAGCGGCATCGCCTTCTACAAGAACAGTCTCTACATGGCGGGGCTGCGTGGCCAGCGGATGTGGCTGATCCCGGTGACCAACACCGGCGTCGGCACGCCGCGTGCGCTGTACCAGAACCAGTTCGGGCGGCTGCGGACCCCAGTCGCCGGGCCGGACGGGAACCTGTACTTCACCACCAGCAACCGTGACGGCCGAGGCTCACCAGTCGCCGCTGACGACCGGATCGTCAGGAGTGACGGAGCCTGACGCAACTTGATGGACCCCTGGGGCGTCCTCTGTGGTAGGAGGCCAATTTCCTTGCGGGGAAGGAAAAGCAGGGGTAAAGAATGTCAAAGAAGCTGGTCATGGCCGCCGTTCTCGGTGTGGCGGCGGTCATGACAGCCAGTTGCGCGGGGCAACCGGCACAGGTCGATCATCCGTCCACAGTGCACGCTCAAGCGCGCCCGTCACCCGACACGCCAACACATCCGGTGGTGAACGCGCCGGCCTCGACGGACGGCATGGCGCCGGTGATTCACAAGATCCAGACGGACAAACCGTACGTCTTCATCACAATGGACGACGGCGCGGTGAAGGACCCGGCCGCCCTGCAGCTGATCAGGGACTCCGGGGCGCGGCCGACGTTGTTCCTGAACTCGAAGTACTTCAAAGGCCACGAGGACTATTTCCGCGCGCTGCAGAACGCGGGCGTCGAGATCAACGACCACACGATGAACCACCCGAATCTGCGCGGTAAGCCGTACGACTTCCAGCGCAACGAGATCTGCGGCGACGCCGACGCGATCGAGCAGGCGTTCGGCAAGCGCCCGACGTTGTTCCGCCCGCCGTTCGGCAACTACGACGACAACACCCGCAAGGCGGTGGCGTCATGCGGCATGAAGGCCATCGTGCTGTGGACCGCGGCGGTCAACGACGGCGTGGTGCAGTTCCAGTCGGGTGACAAACTCAAAGCGGGTGACATCGTGCTGATGCATTTCCGGCACACGTTCACGCAGGACTTCCAGGCGTTCCTGGACCGCGCCCGGCAAGACGGTCTCACCCCGATGCCGCTGTGGGACTTCCTGGCATAAGCGGTAAGTTGGCCGGCCATGGAGCTGATGCGCAAAATCGCGCGCTGGACCGCGGCGCGCCCATGGCTGACCAACATCCGTCCGGCCGTCGTGCGCATCGACAAGGTCCTGCTCCGATTGACGAAAGGGCGGATAACCCTCGTCGGCATCGCCGGAATGCCCGCACTGACACTGACGGTAATCGGCCGCAAAACCGGTCAGCCACGCGAGATCTCCCTGCTTTACGTGCCCGACGGCGACGACATCCTGCTCGTCGGATCCAATTGGGGCGGCCCCGGACATCCCTTGTGGACGGTCAACCTGATGGCCAACCCGGACGCGAAGGTGAACATCAAGGGCCGCACGCGTGAGGTGAAGGCCCGGCTGCTGACCGATGAGGAGCGTACCGAGATCTGGCCGCACCTGGTCAAAACTTGGCCCGCGTACGACATGTACCGGTCAAAGACCAACCGCGAACTCCGGGTCTTCAGGCTGACTTCCCGCTGAATGGTCCGCGAAGGGTTCTGCCCTCGGTGGACATTTGTGTGCGGTGGCTTCGGCACTGGGCTCCGGGAAATACAAAGGCTCCTGAGCCGTTGAGCTCAGGAGCCTTTGTGGTGTCTGGGATTCAGCTGACCTGCACGGCGTCGATCACGAAAACGAGTGTCTCGTTCGGCTTGATGCCCTGGCCGCCCTCGCCGTACGCCTTGTCCGGCGGGATGACCAGCAGGCGGCGGCCGTTGGCCTTGATGCCGATGAGGCCTTCGTTCCAGCCCTTGATGACCTGCGCCTGACCGATCGGGCGGACCGGGAACGGCTGGTCGCCGAAGTTGCCGTCCACTTCCTTCTTGTCCGACCACGTCACCAGCTGGTAGTTCACCGCCGCGGTGCCGCCTGCCTTGGCCTCGGCGCCGGTGCCCGGCTTGAGGTCCTTGTTCAGCAGCTGCTTCGGCGGCTGGCAGGTGGTCGGGATGGTGATCGTCGGCTTCTGGCCGAAGTCGCCGGCGACCTTGATGTCGTCGGCCGTGCACTCCGGACCGGACGCGGCGGTGGCGCCGGTCGTCGCGGTCGACCGCGCGGTGCTCGTGGGCGGCGGCGGAGTCGAGGTGCGGGTGGGAGTTCCGGTGGAGGCCTGCTCCGAGTTGGCACAGGCGCTCAAGGTGGCCGCCGCCACCAGCGCCACGGAAACCATCGTGACCTTGCCTGCAATACGCATGGCGTCACCCTAGGCAACCGGGTCACGCACTGGTTCCATCGGGTGCCTACGCGGTCGCGGTGCGCCATACGGTGAACGTGAACATCCCCCGTTTTCCCGATTCCTACTTGATGGTGATTCGCGTACAGTTACTGCTCGCGCACAAACGGACACAGTTCGCATTCGTCCGTTCGAGTGCCTGCCAAGGAGGTGACCCGGTGTCCGCGGACGCCAACGGCATCCGCAAGAACCCGATCCAAGAGCTCTTCTGGACCAGGACCGGCTTGTTGCTCGCCGTCCTGCTCGTGATCTCGATCGGTAGCCTGTGGATATCCAGTGCGATGGACGCCGGCCTTTTACGCAACCTGGTGACCGCGCTCGGCACCGGCACAATGGTGTCGGCCATTGTCGGTTTTGGTCAGACGTTGATCACGGCAGCGGCTTCGCAGAAAGCGCTCGTCACCCCGTTGGTCGAGGAAAGCAAACGCGCCTTGCGGGATTTGTCGGCCGAATACCGTGCGCTGAACAACGAGTTCTTCCCGACGCACGTCTTCGAGGCGAGCGCCGAGCCCGACCCGGAGTTCAACCGGCTGCTGATGGACGACCTGCGCGCCAGCAGGCACTACTACTTCCGTGGCTTCGCCGGCCGGCACGCCGCCGCCAGACTGCTGCTGACCAGGTCGGAATGGGAGCTGCGGGCGGTCGTCGCCGATCCGAGGCAGCACTCCGCGATCAGCGGGCGCGCCCGCTACCTGCTCCGCCACGAAGGCGCGACCGGCGATTACGACAAGATCCGCGCGCGGTTGATCGACGAGATCTCCATCGGCATCGTCGGATTGTTCCTCGCGCGCAGCCGGTGCACTTCCATCGACATCGCGGTGATCTCCGATCCACCGCTCGACCGCACGGAGATCTTCGACGACAGCGTATGGCTCACGCTGTACAGCGACGTCGGCGGAGCGACCTCGTTGTACCCACGCACGCTGCGTTTCTCGGAAGGCTCGTTCATCTACGGCATGCAACGCGCCGAGTTCCAGCGAATGCGCGACACCCGGACGGCCCAGAAATTCGTCATCACGCCGGACACCACGCGGCAGGAATTCCTCGCGCTGTTCGAGAAGATCACTTCGACGCCCCTTTCCGAAGAGGGGTTCGCGGACCTGGAGCGCAAGTTCCACGACTTCCGCGAGGAATTCACCAAAGCCGCGGGGCTGGAGAGCTGAAATGCGAACGGAGCTGTCTGCGCTGGCCGAACTGGCCGGCGAGCTGCGAGCCGCCGACGTCACCGACTGGACGGCTGTGAGCGGCCGGTTCACCCAGTGGGCGAACCGGCCTGGGCTACGCGACGAACTACGTCACCACTTGCAGACCCTGTCCGGAGAGGTCGCGGCCGCGGTCATCTCGCGGTCACGGGAGACCACCACGCACTTCGCGTGGTGCCTGCTCAACCAACCGGGCGACAAGTTCTCGTTCTGGCTGCACGAGTACAAACCGCAGCGGGACTGGCGGATCGGGTACGCCGACTCGGTGCACAACCACCGGTACCACTTCTGCACCACGATCCTGCGCGGATGCTATGTGCACGAACGGTTTGGCGCCGAAATGGACGCCAACGGCCTGGTGATCAAGTCGGCCACGATGGTGCACAGCGGAGTGTGCGAGGCCGGCGAAGCGGGCACGATGCTGTCCGATCAGTTCCACCGCATCCCGAAGGCCGCCGACGGCACGATGACCTTCCTGGTGAAGTCACGGCCGGTGCGCGGCTGGAGCCTGTCATTCGACCCGGCGACCAACGTCAGCCGCAGGCACGTGCCGGTCGAGGAACGCCTTGGCAATCTCGCCGACCGTTTGTAGAAAGGTGCCAAAACCCGTCTCAGTGTCATCATGACTCCGCAAATACCGCGTCTCACCACCTACGATGCCTTCACTTGCGCGGGGGCTCGGAGGAGGAGGGACCGATGCTTGGTCAGAAGCTGGGTTCGGTCAGCGACCTGGCGGTTGAGCAGGTAGAACGTCGAGTGAGACGGTTGTGCCAGCGGTTCGCGGCGAACCTGCCGTTCCATGGCTGGCACCATGTGCACTTCGTCAGGACCAAGGCGGGCTCGTTCGCACGGGCCAATGGGGCCGATCCCGCGGTTGTCGAGACCGCCGCACTTGTGCATGACCTGAACTACATCGTCCGGCGCAATTCCGACGCGGCCGAGGGCCGTGATGTGCGGATGCGGATCCTGGCCAAGTCCGGTGTTGACGAACCCGTCGCGGAGTGGATCGACCGCATCGTCGTCGAGGCGGAGATGCGCACCCGGCACCGCGACATCTCGATCGAGGCGCAGGCGCTGAGTGACGCCGACACGTTGTTCAAGGCGTTGCCCGTGACACCGGTGATGCTCGCGCATCGGTACCTCAGCGAGAACGGCATCACGTTGAGCCAGCTGGCGAACAAGATCGTCGGTGAGCAGCGTGGCAAGCACGACGAAGGCTTCTACTTCTACAGCGCGGAAGCGAAGTCGATGTACTCGCACTGGGCGACGGCGAACCTTGAGCTGTGGCAGTGCGTGGTCGAAGCGCTGGACGACCCATCGGTCGGCGAACTTCTCGACGCCGTGCAGTGACTACGCCGTGAGCCGCCGACGGCGACCCACGGCGGTCAGTCATTCTGCGATCACGGGATGAGCAGCAGCTTGCCGGTGGTCTTGCGCGCCTGCAGGTCTTCGTGCGCCTTGCGGGCGTCGCCGAGCGGGTAGCGGCCTCCGATCCGGACAGACAGCGTTCCCGCTTTCACCTCGTTGAACAGTTCGGTGGTGCGCCACCGGACTTCCTCAGGGCTGGAGTAGTCCTTGCTGGTCGGGCGGGTCAGGTAGATGGACCCTTGCGCGTTGAGCCGCTGCGGGTCGACCGGCGGGACGGCGCCGCTGGACGCGCCGAACAGCACCAGAAAACCGCGGCGCCGCACGCTCTTGAGGCTGCCGTCGAACGTCGTCTTGCCGACGCCGTCGTAGACCGCGGCCATGCCCTCGCCGTTGGTGAACTCACGCGCGTGCTTCTCGAAGTCCTCGTAACCGACGACCTCGTCGGCACCGGCTTCGCGGGCGAGCTCCTCTTTCTCCGGCGTGGACACCGTGGCCAGCACCCGGGCGCCGCGCGCCTTCGCGAGCTGGACAAGAAGCAGGCCGACGCCGCCGGCCGCGGCGTGCACCAGGATCGGGTCACCTTCCTTGACCTCGTAGGTCGACGCGACCAAGTAATGCGCGGTCACACCTTGCAGCAAAAGCGCTGCCGCAGTGTCCGTGTCAACGCCATCGGGAACAGATATCGCATCTGATGTAGGAAGTACGATTTTCTCGGCGTAACTGCCCTGCACGCTGTACCAGGACACGCGGTCGCCGACTTTGTGGTCCGTGACGCCGGGGCCGACCGCGGTCACGACGCCCGCGCCTTCGAGGCCGAGCCCGAACGGGGTCTCCAGCGGATACATGCCGGAGCGGTGATAGGTATCGATGTAGTTGACGCCCGCCGCCTGGACGTCGACGGCCACCTCACCGTCGCCGGGCGCCGGAACCTCGACGTCCACCAGCTCAAGGGCCTCCGGTCCACCGGTCTGCCGTACCCGCACTGCCTTAGGCACGCCGCTCCTCCTCAGGTCGTTTAGTCAGACCAACCTCATCACGGCCCCTGGTTGTTCCGCTTGACGGGCGCCGATAAATGATCGGTACGTGGATGACAGCAGAGATGACCTGGAAACGGTCGCATTGGTCAACTACGGCCATTTCACGTCGCTCGCGGTGCACTCCGAGGGCGTGCGCGGGCTGACGCTGCACCTCGAACGCCTCGACCGGGACGCCCGGATCGTCTTCGGGCACGGCCTCGACGGCGACATGGTCCGCGAACGCATCCGCCAAGCCGTCCAGGGGCACGAGCTGCCGGTGAACGTGCGCGTCACCGCGTTCACGCGGAACGCGTCTCCGCGCAAAGTCGTCGGTCTCGAACCGCCGGAGGTCCTGATCACGGTTCGGCCGATGCCTCACCGTGCTTCGACGCCGCCTCGCGTGCGGACCAGCGTCTTCAGCCGATACCTGCCGGAGGTCAAACACGTCGGCACGTTCAGCCTGTTCCACCAGATTCGGCAGGCCCAGCAGGCCGGTTACGACGACGTGCTGTTCGTCGACGCGGATGGCCGGATCTCCGAAGGGTCGGTCTGGAACGTCGGCTTCTATGACGGTTCCCGGGTCATCTGGCCGGACGCGCCCGCGTTGCCCGGCGTCGAGATGACGCTCCTGCGCGCCGGGCTGCGCGCTTTGGGCGTCGCCGATGAACGACGAACCGTTTTCCTATCGGATATAGGATCTTTTCGGAGCGCGTTCCGGAGCAACGCGATCGCCGGGCCGACGTTGATCGGCGCGATCGACGACGTCACGTACGAGCCGGATCCCGAGTTGACCGATGTGCTGGAGCGAGCGCGTCAGGCCGTGCCGATGGAGCCGCTGGTGCCGTGATGCACGAGCACCACAGCGGGCGCGATCTTGTCGAGCACAGTCAGCACCTGACGCTGGGTGCCAGGATCGAGCGCGCCGAGCGTCTCGTCCAGGATCAGCACGTCCGGGTTTTGCAGCAGGGCCCTGGCGAGGAACACCAGGCTGCGCTCGCCGTGGGAAAGCTGCCAGCCGGTCTCGCCGACGATCTGGTGCAGCCCGGACGGCATCCGGCTCAGCAGCGGCCCGAGACCGAGCTGTTCGCAGATGGCTTGTGCGTCGTCGAGGTCCTCGGGTGTCGCGGGCCAGCCACGGCCGAGCAACAGGTTGAACGCCAGGGAACCGAGCATCAGGTGGTTCTCATGAAACTGTGGGGCGAGCACAACTCGTTGCCGCCACCGGTGTTCTCCGACGTCTTGCAGAGAACGGCCGCGTAGCAGAATGGCTCCCTGGTGCGGCTTGCGCAGTCCGGCCAGCAACGACGCGAGAGTGGACTTGCCGCTGCCGGAGTCACCTTCTACCAGGAGCCGTTCGCCCGGCGTGATCCGGAGGCTCACTCCACTGAGGACCTGGCTGTAGGCCACTGACTCGGCTTGCAGCAGCGAAGTTCCAGCGATTGGGCTGTCCGTTGACGACGAATCCGGTTTGGTGTTCATCAGCGGCCTCAAGTTCGCCCACGCGGTGGACGCGTCCGCGATGTCTCCCAGTCCGGCGGTAAGACTCCGCAACGCGCCTGCGGCCAGCACCACACCGCCGATCCCAACAGCCAGGTCGGTGGTGGAGATCCACAATCCGGCCACGCCGGCGGCGACCCAGCCGCGGGTGCACACAGCGGACAAGACGACCAGCCGCCGATCCAGGTGTCTGCTGCGGTTCTCGTACGAGTTCAGCGAACTCTCTTCGCCGATGTGCCAGTCCGAAGTGGGCAGCTGAGCCAGCCGGGTGCGGTGGCCGAGCATCTTGGCCACGATGTCGTCGGTCAGCTCCAGCCGGGAGTCCGTCCAGGCTTGGCGAGCCCGCAGATACCGTTGCGCCACAACGAGTGTGACCGCCACCCAGACGGCAAGGAACACCGTGGTGATCACCGAGGTTGTACCAAGGGTCACGCCCGCGATCACCAGTTCGACGCATGCGACGAGGCCGAGCAACCCGCCGCCGACCGCCAGGCTCTCCACGGCCTCGACTTCCAGTACGCGCCCGAGCAACCGGCCGACGCCCTGGCCCTGCAACTCGTCCCGATCCAGCCCGAGCGTTCCACGGACCAGTCGCTGACGCAGCAAACCACCGAGCCGCAACGAAATTGTCGACTGCAGCCGGGTGGCGGCCAGGTGGCAAGGTACGGACCCGGCGAGCAATGCGGCCCATATGCCGAAGACGCTGCCGTCGACTCCGCCGGACAAAGCGGCTCGCCCGAGGACAATCCATGAGAGTACAAAGAGGACGTACGCGCCGGTGTGTGCTGCGAGGAAGGCAGCGAGCAGCCGCCAAGCCGTGGCGGTCATCTGCCTACCTCGATTTTGCGCCAGCCGTCCAGCATCGCGCGCGAGTCGGTCTGCTCTTCGAGCAACCGCGGCAACCGCTTGGACGAGGCGGGGGAGCAGTCCTCGACGATCCGGCCGTGCTCCAGCACGAGTACCCGGGAGAACGCCAATGCTTCACGGGCATCGTGGGTCACCATCAGCACGGTCGCGTCCGGCCACCAGGAGTCCAGGCGGCTGAGCATGCGGTCCCGTTGCGCCGGGTCAAGACCGCGGAACGGCTCGTCAAGCAGCGCCAGCCGGACGTTCGAGCGCAGCAGAGCGCGACCAAGCCGGACTCGTTGTCCTTCGCCGCCGGACAGCAATCCGCCCGCGTCTCCTAACTGATTCGCCCGGATCGCGGCCAATTCGGCCTCAATCATCGGTCGGGTGACGTCGGAAACGGTATTGCCGTATCTCAGGTTTTCGGCGAGCGACGTGTTCCACAGCCACACAGACGGATCCACCCATGCCGTCGACTGTCGCAAGAGGACCGGGTCAAGTGGTGTGTCGTCGACGAGGGCGGTGCCACTCGCGGGCACCTGCCAGCCAAGCAACAGACCGATCAGCGTCGACTTGCCCGATCCCGATGCGCCCACGATCGCGATGCGTTCGCCTGCCGTCACAGACAAATCAAGCCTGTCCAACACGGTGTGCCCGCCAGCTAGCACACTGACTTGCCGCAGTGTGAGCGATACTCCGCGCTCACAGTGCTGTGGTTTGTCTGGCTGGATTTCTAGCGGCGCTGATAGTGGTTCGACCAGCCGGTGCGCGACGTTCCGGTGCCAGGGCCATTGCCTGGTCAGCCGTCCCAGGCGCGCCGCGAGCGTCGGCAAGGAGACGGCCCAGAAGGCCAGTAGCAGGAACGTAGCGGGTTCGTGGTCTCGCGCTTGCCACACAAGCCAGACCGCGGCTCCCACGCCACAGATTCGTTGCAGTGCCTCGGCCGAGACCACCGCCCGGGCGAGTGCACGTCCACTGGCTGCCCAGTCCCGCAATCGCCGGTCGTGTTCGGTGGTCACGACAGCCTCGGCCGTGTGCGCGCGAAGTGCGGTCAAGCCAAGCATTCCGTCGAGGAAGAACCTGGCCAGCGCGCCGGAATGACTGCGTTGCCGCAAATCCCGCTCGGCGATCACCGGATGGACCACCAGCGAGGCCCCGACCGCGGTCACCGCCGCGATCGCAGCAGGCAGCACGGACTCGAGGTCGATCAACGCGATCGCCACCACGACGGCGACGATCTCGCTGAGCGTACGGGCGACCTCGGCGCCGAGCGCTGGCAGGTCCCGCAGCTGATGGAGCCGATGCGCGCGCTCGGCGAGATCGGAGGTCGGCCTGCTGTGCAGGTATCGGTCCGGCAGCAAGGGAAGCTTGCCCAGCAACATCCGTCTGAGGCCAAGATCAAGCCCACGCCCGAGCCTCGCCGCGCCCAACGCCAGAAGCGTCTCCAACACAAGCAATCCGGCCACGAGCCCGAGCAACGGGCCGAACCGGCCGTTGATCACTTCCCGGAACAGCACAGCTTCGACCGTGACACCAACGGCGGCCAACACGGCCGTGAGCGCAAGCGCAACCCATGGCACCGGACGTAGCATCTTGATCAAGGGCCGTGGCGGCGGCTCGGTCAACGCCGCGCGCAAGTCAGCGGGCAGTTGATCCCAGTCAACCGTCCCGATGCCGTTCGCCCGGACCAGCACGGCACCTTCGACCGTCGCGCCGTCCGGCAGCCGGTGCGTGTGCACGTAGATCTCGTCGAGGAAGCGGTCCGCCCGCACCCAACGACGGCCGACTGCCGGGTCCATGACCTGCAGGAACCGCCCGTGCTGCCGCCAGACCACAATGAAGTGCAACATGCCGCTCGGTAGCCGCACCACCACGATCGCCGGCAGATGCCGCACCACGCGCTCCGGCGGAACCATCAACTGCACAACGTTCAAGCCCAGCAGGCGAGCCGTGTCCTCCAGGGTGTTGATCGACGTACCGTCCACATCGGTCTGACACGCTTCCCGCAACCGCCCGTAGCTTGCCGTGATCCCGAACCCGCCCAGCAGACAGCTCAGGGCCGCGGGCCCACAGTCCATTCCGGACGTCTGAACGACTTCCGGGACGAGGAATCTCTTGGTCACAGCGTGGCCAGGGTTCGTGCGACGGCCACAACACGCGGATGGTCAGCCGGGAACCGGGCGGTGAGCAGGTCGTGTGCCCGGTTGACGAGCTCACGTCCTTCGGGTTGTCGTCCTGAGTCGAACAGCAGGACGCCCAGGTTGTGGCACGTGACCGCGATGTCCGGATGGTCGTCGCCGAGTGCTTTTCTTTTGCCTGCCAACGCGGCCCGGTAGTTCTCCTCGGCCTGCTCGATCCGGCCTTGCCTCGCCTGCAGATGCGCCAGGTTTCCGCGTACGACGGCGATTTCGTACTCCGCGGTGAAGATCTCGATTGCCTGGCAGAAGGCCTTTTCGGCGTCCTCAAGTCGTCCGGCGCTCAGGTACAGCGAGCCAAGTGCGCCCAAATCCGCAGCGATATCAGGATGATGGGGTGGCCGGACGTTCCGGCGGACCTCCAGACCTCTTTCAGCCCAGGGAATCCCGGCCTCGGGCCGGCCGCGTTCGTGCTCAAGCCCGCCGAGGTTGTGCAGGATCGACGCCATGCCAAGCGAATTGGGTTCGTGCAGCTGGAGCGCACGACGGTAATGCGCTTCGGCCTCGTCGAACCGGCCGGTGAACTTGCCGACAATGCCAAGGACGTTGTGCACACCCGCCGCGATCGGGTCACCCGGCTCAAGGCTGTTCAGCATCCGTGTCATGCGGGTCCGCGCGGCTTCCAGGTCCCCGCTGATCCGGTCGAGATTGGCCACCGCGATCTCCGCACGGACACGCAGGATCGTAACCGCGCGCAGTGAGCCGGCGGCGTATTTGTCTAAAGTGGACAATGCGGCGGTGGCGGCTCGCCGGGCTTCGGCGAAGTTGCCGGACTGTTCGTGCGCCGAGGCGATCAGCAACTGGGCGTTCGCGGTGTCCGGGTGTTCGGCGCCGCATTCGACGGTCAGCAGTTCGGTCGCGCGCTCGCCCAGGGTTTTCGCGCTGGACAGGTCCCCAGAATCGAGGGCCGCCCTCGCCTGCGCGAGGACGGCCACCCCATCGTCGGTGGTCACCGCACGACAAGGCCCTCGGAGTGCTGGTTGTCGGCGGCACCGCCAGCGGTCACGTCGGTGCGCACGACCAGCTCTTCACTGTTGATGTCGTTGCTCATCTGCGTCTCCCATCGCCGAGAAGATCTTCACCGGACGACGCACGCTATCGCGAAAAACGCGCGTTCGAAGACGCGTCCCGACTACTTCGGACACAGATCGGACCAACGAACCTCGCCGTTCTCCGGCGAAGCGGCGGATGGTTCAGGTCACCCGGCCGTCTCGGCGCCGACGCGCTTGCGAGCCAGGCGCTCGGCGGTCGGCCACCGCACGTCCCAAGCCCAGCCAAGCTTCTCGAAGATCCAGATGGTGCGGGCCGAAATGTCGATCTGGCCACGCAGTACGCCGTGCCGCGCGCACGTCGGGTCGGCGTGGTGCGAGTTGTGCCACGACTCGCCCATCGACAGGATCGCCAGCGGCCAGAAGTTGGCGGCCCGGTCCCGGCTGGCGAACGGCCGTGACCCGACCATGTGGCAGATCGAGTTGACCGACCAGGTCACGTGGTGCAGGAACGCGATGCGCACCAGCCCGGCCCAGAAGAACGCGGTCAGCGCGCCCCACCACGACCAGCTGATCAGCCCGCCGAGCAGCGCGGGCAGCACCAGGCTGCTTGCCGTCCACACGCCGAACAGCTTGTGCACCATCTGGATGTCCTTGTCACGCAGCAGGTCCGGCGCGAACCGCTCGTAGTTGGTGACGTCACGGGAGAACATCCAGCCCATGTGCGCGTGCCAGAAGCCCTTCAGCAGCGCGCCGGGCGACGTGCCGAACAGCCACGGCGAGTGCGGGTCGCCCTCACGGTCGGCGTACGCGTGGTGTCTGCGGTGACTGGCGACCCAGAAGATGACCGAACCCTGAACCGCGAAACTCCCCGCGATGGCGAGCGCGATCCGCAGCGGACGGTTGGCCTTGAAAGCGCCGTGGGTGAAGTACCGGTGGTAGCCGACGGTCGCGCCGAGCGTGGCGATCACGTACAGGACTGAGGCAAGTACGAGGTCGAGGAGACTCATACCCCAGCCCCACACCAAGGGCACGGCGGCGATCAGTGCCGCGAACGGCACTAAGAGGAACATCTTCAGTACGAACATCTGGGCGACGGTGCGGCGTTCGCCGAGCAGAGGCGCCGGTCCCGATACGGTCGTCGTCACAATTCAGACATTAGGTGCTGGGAGTGACACGAAGATAGTGTCAGAGCGAAGCCGTGGCGAATTGCTCATGCTCAGTGGCTTCCACAGTGGCCGGTCGTTCACGGCTCCACGCCCACAGCGCCGCCGTCGCGACCGTCACCAGCATCGCGCCGAAGACATGCAGGACGACAAGCACACTCGGTACGCCGGTGAAGTACTGCACGAACCCGAGAGTCCCTTGCGCGAGCACCACGGCAAGCAGAACGAAGTACCGCTTCCAGACGTCCCGCGGCGCAGGTCCGCGCCAGAGCAGGTAACCGACGGCCAGCAGCAGCGCGAGGAACGTGTACATGAACGCGGCGTGTACGTGAGCGAGCGTTGAAACAGGCAGCCCCAACCGCGCAACGTCCTTGTCGCCCGCGTGCGGGCCAGCGCCGGTGACCATGGTGCCCGCGATGAGCAGCCCGATGAGGACAACCGTCTGAGCAACGAGCAGACGCGGAACCCATGGGTGTGTGCGTGGCCGCGGTGGCGTGTCACTTTCCCTCAAGGACCGTACGAGCATCACGGCGAACCACGCCAGCACCGGCGAAACGACCATGTGGATCGCCACGGTCCACCACAGCAGACCGGTCCGCACGGTGATCCCGCCGAGGATCGCCTGCACGAAGACGCCGCCCAGCATCGCGGCGGACAGCCACAGCACGCGGCGCCGATGCGGCCGTGACAGCCACGCGGCCAGGAAGCACAGCCCGCCGATGATGCCGACCACACCGGACAGCATCCGGTTTCCGTACTCGATCCACTGGTGGAACATGCTCAGCTCGGGATGCTCGACCGGCACCATGCTGCCCGGCAGGCAGTTGGGCCACTCCGTGCAGCCCAGGCCGGAGCCGGTGACCCGGACGATCGAGCCGGTGATCGCGATACAGACGTTGGCGATCACCGCGGCGATGGCGAAGCCGTACTGCCACTGGACGATCCGCTGCTTCAGCACACCGCCGATGGTATGCGTAGCGTGCCGAGTGATCGACTTCAGGTCAGCCGAGTTGTGCGCCCGGCCACCACAGCGGCCACGACAGCCCATGCGACCAGCACGATCACCGGCTGCCACCCCGGGCCGCCGCTGCTGAGCGCCTGGTGAAGGCCTTCGGTGAGCGCGCCGGACGGCAGCAGTTCGACGATCCCGGCGACGCCGGACGGCATCGACTCGGCGCGCACGATGATTCCGCCGGCCAGCAGCAGCACGAACCAGATGATGTTCGCCAGCGCGAGCACGAGCTCAGCCCGTAGCGTTCCGCCGAGCAGCACGCCGAGCGCGCCGAAGGTCAACGCGCCGAGCACGGCCAGCGCAACGCTCCACAACACACCGCCGAAGGACGGCGACCACCCGAGCGCTAGCGCGATCACGCCGAGGACAACCAGCTGGATCGCGACGACGGTGATCCCGGCGAGCACCCGGCCGCCGACGAGCATCCAGCGGGGGAGCGCGGTCGCGGCGAGCCGTTTGAGCACGCCGTAGCGCCGGTCGAAGCCGAGGGCGATCGCCTGCCCGGTGAACGCCGAGGACATCACGGCGAGCGCGAAGATCCGCGGCACGACCGAGTCCACTCGTGGTTCCGGCAGTGAGATGATGTCGATCAGGGTGAGCCCGACCAGCAGCGCGATCGGGATCAGCAACGTGAGCAGGATCTGCTCGCCGTTGCGCAGCGTCAGCTTGGTCTCCGTGCGCGCGTGCGCGAGCAGCATGCGCGGTTTGCTCCCGGCGCCGGGCGCGGGGCGGAACGTGCCAGCGGGGAACCGTGAGTTGACTCCGTTGGACGCGGCTGTGGCCGTCAACGCAACTCCCGTCCGGTCAATTCGAGGAACACGTCCTCGAGGCTGCGCCGGCCGACGTGCAATTCCTCGGCCAGCACTCCTTGTTGGGCGCACCACGCCGTCACGGTTGAGACTACCTGCGGGTCGACGCGCCCGGTAACGATGTATGTGCCCAACGCCGCCTCCGCGACGTGGCAGCCTTCCGGCAACGCGGCGGTCAGCAGCGAGGTGTCCAAACCGGCCCGAGCCTTGAAGCGCAATTGCTGGCAGTCAGGGTCCTCAGTGGTCAGCTGCGCCGGGCTGCCTTCGGCGACGACCCGGCCGTGGTCGACGATCACCACGTGGTCGGCGAGCGTCTCGGCCTCTTCCATCAGGTGCGTGGTCAGCAGCACGGTCACGCCGTCCGCGCGCAACGCCGTCACCAGGTCCCAGACCAGGCGACGCGCCTGCGGGTCCATCCCGGACGTCGGCTCGTCGAGGAACACCAGCTCAGGACGGCCGACCAGGGCACACGCCAGCGACAGGCGCTGCTGCTGCCCGCCGGACAACCGCTTGTACGGGGTGCGCAAGGCGTTGGTGAGCCCGAGGACGTCCAGCAGCCAGTCGGGGTCGAGCGGGTTCGCCGCGCACGACGCCACGAGCTTGAGCATTTCGCCCGCGCGCACGCCGGGGTACGCACCGCCGCCCTGCGGCATCACGCCGATGCGCGGGCGCAGTTTCTCGCTGTCGGCGTGCGGATCGAGGCCAAGCACGCGGACCCGGCCGGCGTCCGGGCGCAGGAATCCTTCGCACACCTCGACCGTCGTGGTCTTGCCCGCGCCGTTGGGCCCGAGCAATGCGAGGACTTTGCCGTGCATGAGCCTGAGTTCAAGGCCGTCGACGGCGGTGGTCGAGCCGTAGCGCTTGACCAGTCCCGACACCTCGACGGCAGGACGGGTTTCGGACGCGCTCACAACCGAAGAGCCTAGGGGTTGGCCGGAGCGCTGTCTGTGGGCCCCTGGGCAGGAGCGACCGGGGTCACCTTGCGTGGCAGCAGCGGCACCTTGCGGTTGAGCCAGAAAAGCAGCGCAGCCAACACGATGATCGCCGCTATGTAGGCGAAGACCATGACGTACGTGCGGCCGGTGAACGTGCCGCCGGTGGTCGGCAGCAACACCGAGGCGATCGTGCAGCCCATCGTGGCGAGGTTGCGGAACCGCTTGGTCCCGGCGAGCGACGCGGCCAGCGGAATCGCCGGGAACAGCAGGTACCACGGCTGCATCGCCGGGTGCAGGATCAGGAACGCGGCCAGCGAGACGCCGAGGCCGGTCATCACGCTTCGCCTGCCGCCCAGGCAGTCCCACATCATCTTGACCGTGATCACGGCCGCGGTGACGTAGCCGAGCAGCGTGAAGATCTCCAGCACGGCCGTGGTGTGGTTGCCCAGGCCCAGCGCGATGCCCAGGACGCCGCCGAGGTTGCCCAGCTCGGAGATCGGTGACATCCAGCTGCGGACCAGGCTCGGCGTGTCCAGCGCGCCGACCCAGCCGAATCCGAGACCAGTGCCCATGCACGCGGCGGTCATCGTCACGGCCGCCGTGACCACGAAAAGGCCACCGACCGCGAACAGGCGGGGAACGCCTCCACCCCATCTGCGCGTGACCTGCACGCCGACGAACGCGGCGGCCACGAGTGCGGGAAGTTTGACGGCCGCACCGAGCGTGATGACCGCGACGCCGAGCAGGACGAATGCCCATTCCCGGCGCAGCGACGTGACCGGTGGATCACCGGGCCTCGGCAGGTAGCGCAGCGAGATCTCGATGCCGGCCATCATCAGGCCGATCGCCAGCGCCTCGTTGTGCACGCCGCCGACCAGGTGGAACAGCACCAGCGGGTTGGCCGCGCCGAACCACAGCGCGGTGACTGGCTGTACGCCGAACCGTCGGGCCAACCGCGGCAGCGCCCAGACGAACAGCGCGATGCCCACGATCGCCAGCAGACGTTGGGTGAGCACGCCCGTGACGACGTGGTTGCCGGTCACGGAGTTGAGCAAATGCCCCAGGAAGAGGAACAGCGGACCGTATGGCGCCGGCGTGTCCCGCCACATGTTCGACACGCCCCGGGTGAGCGGGTGATCTTGGCCCAGCGCTTCGCCGGGGCCCAGTTCGTACGGGTCCAGCCCGAGCGAGACGATCGAGCTCTGCGCCAGGTAGCTGTAGACGTCCTTGGAGAACAGCGGCATGGCGAAGACCAGCGGCACGCCCCACATCATCAGCGTGCGGTTCAGCTGCGCCCGGCTGATCAACCGGGACCGGCCCGGCTTGGCGAACTTCCCGAGCAGCAGCCACGACGAGATGATCATGCCCATCCCGAGCGTGCCCGCGGCCAGCGAGACGGCCGGGATCCGGGCGAACAGGCCGAGAACGGGCACGCTCGGCAGCGGGTTGAAGATCGGCAGCGCGCCCGCGCCGAGCGAACCGAAGACCAGCAGCAGCGAACCGATGGTGCCGAACCGGCGGATCAGGTCGAGCTGACGGCAGTCCTGGTCGTCCAACGGTGGCGGCTTCGCCACGACAGCCGGAACCGCCACGTCGACCGGCGCAGGCTCGCTCACCACCACGCCCGGAAGCGTATCGGCAGCTTGGCAGGGGTTGGGTTCTCACCCCAGCAGCCGGGTGACCGCCTCGCCGCCGGAACCGGCGAGTTCCCGCAACAACAGCCGGGTGTTCGTCTCGACGACGCCGAAACTGCGGGGCAGCGCCATCACCACCTCGTCCAGTTCGGCGACGTCACGGCAGGCGACCGTCAGCGTGTAGTCCCAGCCGCCGGTCACGTGCACGCCGCTGAGCACCGCGGGAAGAGTCAGCAGAGCGGCCTCGAGTTCGGCGTGGTCAGGTCCGGGGCGCAGGCGTACGTCGATGAACGCTTTGAGCGGACGGCCGAGCGCGGCCATGTCGACCTCGGCGCGGAAGCCGCTGATCACGCCTGATTCCTGGAGTTTGCGTACCCGTTCGGCGGTGGCGGTCGGGCTGAGCCGGACGCGCTCGGCGAGGTCACGGAAGCTGACCCGGCCATCGCGGATCAGCTCGCCGAGGATTACTTTGTCTATTGCGTCCATCACTGGATTATCTGTGGTGCATTGGCCTCCTTGCCACATAAATCGACGCCAACTGTGCCTGGGAGAGTCGTATGGTCGGGGCATGAATCGTCCAGCGAAATCCGCGGGTTACGTCGCGCGCACCCGGCCAGTCGTACCGCCTATCTACCAGTCGGCCACCTTCTACCTCGACGACATCGCGTACAAGGACATCCAGGGCAACGGGGGTCTCAGCGAGCACTGGTACAGCCGGTTCGCCAACCCGACCGTCGACGCGGCGGCTGCGGAAATCGCGGAGCTGGAAGGTGCCGAGGCGGCGTTGATGACCGCGTCGGGCATGGCCGCGATTGCGACGACGCTGATGACGCTTCTGCAGAGCGGCAGACGGATCGTGTCCGCGCGCCAGGTCTACGGCGATACCCGCGATCTGCTGGTCAGGGACCTGCCCGCACTCGGGTTTGACGTGACCATGGTCGACGCGGCGGACCTGTCCGAGTGGCGGTCGGCGATCGCGGAGGCGCCCACCACGATCGTTTACGCGGAGACGCTGTCCAACCCGCAGCTTGAGCTCACGGACCTGGCGGCGGTGGCCTCGATGGCGCACCAGGCCGGGGCGAAGCTGGTCGTGGACAACACTTTCGCGACGCCGTACACGGTCAACCCGCTGCGCCTGGGCGCTGACGTGGTCGTGCACTCGGCGACGAAGTTCCTCAGTGGACATTCGGACGTGATCGCGGGCGCCGTCGTTGGCGATCGGGAGACAGTGACCGAGATCCAGCGACGGGTGATCACTTTCGGCGGCTGCCTTGATGCTCACGCCGCGTTCCTGGTTTGGCGCGGGTTGCAGACCTTCGACGTCCGGATGGAACGCGCGCAGGCGACCGCGCGTGCGTTGGCAGACCGCCTGCGGAGCAATCCGGAGGTCGTTTCGGTGCGTTATCCGGGCAATGGCGCGATGGTCGCGTTCACCGTCCGCGGCGGCAACGACCGTGCGCTCGCGGTCATGCGTTGTCTGACGGTCGCTTCGGAGGCGACGAGTCTCGGGGGAGTGGAGACGTTGGTCAGCACGCCGTTCAACTCGTCGCACTTCTCGCTGAGCGCCGAGGAACTGGCCGCGGCCCGGATCGACGCCGGAATGCTGCGGTTCTCCTGCGGCATCGAGAACGCCGAAGCCCTGATCGCCGACGTCGAACAGGCATTGGCGGCGACCAGCGGCTGATAGGAGATATCGGATACGAAACCTGATGGAGCCCAGGCAACGCGCGGCAGGCTCGGTATCCGACGTCACCGGCTTCAATACGAAACCTGATGACGTATCCAACGGCAGCCGATATCGGACCCGAAACCTGATGCGCACCCACCGGCGGCCCGAATCGGATCCGAAACCGGATGTCCGATGCCCGCCCTGCATCAGATACGAAACCTGATACCGGCCTTCGTTCCACCTGCGGCTAGATTCGG
Source organism: Rhodococcus rhodnii (assembly GCA_000720375.1). Lineage (GTDB taxonomy): Bacteria > Actinomycetota > Actinomycetes > Mycobacteriales > Pseudonocardiaceae > Kibdelosporangium. The sequence goes on from JOAA01000015.1 coordinate 136,697, forward strand.
CCGCTTGCTTCGATCGCCAGCGGCAGCAGCTTCGCACGCGCGTCACTGGCCGTCCAGTTGCGCAGATCCCACGTCTGGCCACTCAGATCGTCGCCCGCGTACACCATCAACCCCAGCTTCACGCCACGGAATCGGGCCGCGGCAATCAAAGCCGAAGCCTCCATCTCGACAACCAGACACCCTTGATCCCGACGCATGGCGACCTTCGAGGGCGTCTCCCGGAACGGCGCATCCGTCGTCCAGGTCAGCCCGGCGGCGTGCGGAACCGATTGCTCCTCCAAGAACGCGGTCAAAGCGGCCACCACCTCCGGATCGGCCTCGATGCTCGAACCCGCCGGGGCGTAATGGAAAGACGTCCCTTCATCCCTGATCGAGCCGGTCGGCACGACAACGTGTCCCAACGCAAGCGGAACAAGCGCGCCCGTGCCCCCGCAGACAACAATGCTGCGCACCCCAGCCGCGACAACGCGCTCAAGGTGATGCACAGCCGACGGTGCGCCAACGGTCGGATGGAACACCGCGACGGACTCACCTGCCGAGTCCTCGGTGATGTAGATGCCGTGCCCGCCCATCTCGACTGAGAACCGGCCGGCCAGGCGCGCCGCGCCCTGCTCGTGCAGAGCGGCGATCTGCTCGTGGAAGAAGCACATGACGGCGCGCTCCGGCCACGGTTCGGACAACCTCGGAGCGCTTGGCGAATACATGCCGTCACCGGTCGCGTCGAACTGCAGCAGCGGGAGGTCCATACCGCGACTCTGCCAAAACCGGCATAGCCGCTGCTGGCGTGTTGTTACACGGACCAGGTGAGCATGACGTGGGTCACGGTCCGCCCTCGTTGAGGCCCGTCGAGGCAATTAGGTAACATCGATGTTGTGAAAAACACCGGACCTGCTCAGCAGGCGGCCGACGGCAGCACGAGGCTCGCCGTCGCCCGGCTGCTGCTCGAACAGGGCCCGGTGAGCGCGGTGTCGATCGCGGACCAGCTCGAGCTGAGCGGTCCCGCGGTGCGGCGGCATCTGGACGCACTGCTGGCCGACGGTCAGGCGTGCACGAGGGAGGCCCCGCAGCTCAAAGCGCGCGGACGTGGCCGCCCAGCCAAGTTGTTCCTGCTCACCGAGGCAGGACGGGCCCGGTTCGGGCACGCGTACGACGACCTGGCGGTGGCGGCGATCCGGTTCCTCGCCGAGTCCGGCGGGGAGGAGGCCGTGAAGGCCTTCGCGGAGCGGCGGGTGAAGACGCTCGTCGATCCTCATCGGACCTCCGTGACCTCGGCGGATACCCCGCAGGAGAAAGCGGAGGCCCTCGCCGCCGCGCTGACCCGTGAGGGTTACGCTGCCTCGACTCGCAAGGTCGGGGCGGGAGAACAGCTGTGCCAGCACCACTGCCCGGTGGCGCATGTCGCGGCGGAGTTCCCCCAGCTGTGCGAGGTCGAGACGGCGGCGTTCGCCGACCTGCTCGGCACCCACGTGCAGCGGCTGGCGACCATCGCACGTGGCGACGCCGCGTGTACCACGCACATACCGGTGGAGCCTTATTCCACCTCCTTAGGCCCACCGACTCCGGATGGAGGGAAACCCGCATGACTGCCGCTGCCGAGCAGCGCACACCCACCACAGTGCAAGAGCCCCTTTCCCAGGAAGAGACCCTTGCCACCCTTGGCCGGTACGAATACGGCTGGGCGGACAACGATGTGGCCGGTGCCAGCGCTCGCCGTGGCCTGAACGAGGACGTCGTTCGGGACATCTCCGCCAAGAAGGGCGAGCCGGAGTGGATGCTGGAGAGCCGCCTCAAGGGCCTCCAGTTGTTCGACCGCAAGCCGATGCCGAACTGGGGCGCGGACCTGTCGGGCATCAACTTCGACTCGATCAAGTACTTCGTGCGCTCGACCGAGAAGCAGGCCGCTTCCTGGGAGGACCTGCCCGAGGACATCAAGAACACGTACGACAAGCTGGGCATCCCCGAGGCTGAGAAGCAGCGCCTCGTCGCCGGTGTCGCGGCACAGTACGAGTCCGAGGTCGTCTACCACCAGATCCGCGAGGACCTGGAGGCACAGGGCGTGATCTTCCTGGACACCGACACGGCGCTCAAGGAGCACCCGGAGCTGTTCAAGGAGTACTACGGCTCGGTCATCCCGCACGGTGACAACAAGTTCTCCGCGCTCAACGGCGCGGTCTGGTCCGGCGGCTCGTTCATCTACGTGCCGAAGGGTGTGCACGTCGACATCCCGCTGCAGGCCTACTTCCGGATCAACACCGAGAACATGGGCCAGTTCGAGCGGACGCTGATCATCGTCGACGAGGACGCCTACGTGCACTACGTCGAAGGCTGCACGGCGCCGATCTACTCGTCCGACTCGCTGCACTCCGCGGTCGTCGAGATCATCGTCAAGAAGGGCGGCCGCTGCCGCTACACGACCATCCAGAACTGGTCGAACAACGTCTACAACCTGGTCACCAAGCGCGCCAAGGCCGAAGAGGGCGCGACCATGGAGTGGATCGACGGCAACATCGGCTCCAAGGTCACCATGAAGTACCCGTCGGTGTTCCTGATGGGCGAGCACGCCAAGGGCGAGGTCCTCTCGATCGCGTTCGCGGGCGAGGGGCAGCACCAGGACGCCGGCGCGAAGATGGTGCACATGGCGCCGCACACCTCGTCGACCATCGTGTCGAAGTCCGTGGCCCGTGGCGGTGGCCGCACGTCGTACCGCGGTCTGGTCCAGGTCAACAAGCGGGCGCACCACTCGAAGTCCACTGTGAAGTGTGACGCGCTGCTGGTCGACCAGATCTCCCGGTCGGACACGTACCCCTATGTGGACATCCGTGAGGACGATGTCCAAATGGGACACGAGGCGACCGTGTCGAAGGTCAGCGAGGACCAGCTGTTCTACCTGATGTCCCGCGGTCTGACCGAGGACGAGGCGATGGCGATGGTGGTTCGCGGTTTCGTCGAGCCCATCGCGCGTGAGCTGCCAATGGAGTACGCGCTCGAGCTGAACCGCCTGATCGAGCTGCAGATGGAAGGGGCCGTCGGCTGACATGGCGGAGCTAGTGAAAGAGCACTCGCACGGTGCGGGTGTGGTGGTACCGGCTGCCTCGCGCGCGGCTCAGTTCGCGTCGTTCGATGTGGACGCGTTCGAGGTTCCCGGTGGCCGCGAGGAGATCTGGCGCTTCACGCCGATGAAGCGCCTCCGCGGCCTCCACAGTGGAGCCGTCGCCGACGGCACCGCTTCGGTGTCGGTCGACGCTGGTGACGAGGTCGTAGTCGAGACCGTCCAGCGTGGCGACTCCCGGCTCGGCACGGCGGGCACGCCGGACGACCGGATCGCCGCGCAGGCCTGGTCGTCCTTTGTGGACGCCACGGTCGTGACGGTTCCGAAGGAGGCTCGTCCGTCCACAATCACCATCACGGTGAACGGTCCGGGTGAGGGCAAGCTCGCCTACGGGCACCTGCAGGTGCGCGCCGAGCAGTTCGCCGAGGCGGTCGTGGTCGTCGACCACCGCGGTTCCGGGACGTACGCGGACAACGTGGAGTTCATCGTCGGCGACGGCGCCCGGCTCACCGTTGTGTCCGTTCAGGACTGGGCCGACGACGCGGTGCACGTGTCGTCGCACCACAACAAGCTGGGCCGCGACGCGACCCTGCGGCACACCACGATCACCCTCGGCGGCGACCTGGTCCGGCTCTCGCCGACCGTGACGTACACCGAGCGCGGCGGCGACGCCGAGATGCTGGGCCTGTACTTCGCAGACGCCGGTCAGCACTTCGAGAACCGGACGTTCGTCGACCACGCGGTGCCCAACTGCAAGTCCAATGTGGTCTACAAGGGCGCGCTGCAGGGCGAGGGCGCGCACACGGTGTGGATCGGCGACGTGCTCATCCGCGCGGCCGCCGAGGGCACCGAGACCTTCGAGCTGAACCGCAACCTGGTGCTCACCGACGGCGCGCGCGCCGACTCGGTGCCGAACCTCGAGATCGAGACCGGCGAGATCGCCGGCGCCGGCCACGCCAGCGCCACCGGCCGGTTCGACGACGAGCAGCTGTTCTACCTGCAGGCCAGGGGCATCCCCGAGGAGCAGGCCCGCCGGCTCGTCGTGCGGGGCTTCTTCCACGAGATCCTGGTCAAGATCGGCGTCCCCGAGCTGCGCGAGCGGCTGGAGGCGGCGATCGAGGCCGAGCTCGAGGCGGTCGGCGCATGATGACCCGGGCGTGCTCACTGTCCGAACTGGACGACAAGAAGCCTCTTGCCGTCGAGGTCGGTGACGTCGCCGTCGTGCTGGTGCGCGAGGGCGACGAGGTGCACGCCCTGCGAGACGAGTGCTCGCACGCTTCGCTGTCGTTGTCCGAGGGCGAGGTCACCCGCAAGGGAATCGAGTGCTGGCTGCACGGTTCGTGTTTCGACCTGCGCACCGGGCAGCCGTCCTCCCCGCCCGCGACCGAACCCGTGGATGTCTACGCGGTTCGCATCGACGGCGACGACGTCTACGTCGACCCCACCACTGCGGTTAATCAACCGCGGCTCTGAACTGACTGGTTAAACGGAGAATCTGGCTATGGCCACCCTGGAGATCAAGGACCTGCACGTCTCGGTCGTCGCCGACGAGGTCGAGAAGGAGATCCTGTCCGGCGTCAACCTGACCATCAAGGCAGGCGAGACGCACGCGATTATGGGCCCGAACGGCTCGGGCAAGTCGACCCTGTCGTACGCCATCGCCGGTCACCCCAAGTACGACGTGACCTCCGGCGAGGTGCTGCTGGACGGCGAGAACGTGCTCGACATGAGCGTGGACGAGCGCGCCCGCGCCGGCCTGTTCCTGGCGATGCAGTACCCGGTCGAGGTCCCCGGCGTGTCGATGTCGAACTTCCTGCGCACCGCCGCCACCGCGGTTCGCGGCGAGGCCCCGAAGCTGCGTACGTGGGTCAAGGAGGTCAAGCAGGCGATGTCCGACCTGGACATCGACCCGGCCTTCGCCGAGCGCAGCGTGAACGAGGGCTTCTCCGGCGGCGAGAAGAAGCGCCATGAGATCCTGCAGCTCGGCCTGCTGCAGCCGAAGATCGCCATCCTCGACGAGACCGACTCCGGCCTGGACGTCGACGCGCTGCGCGTCGTGTCCGAGGGCGTGAACCGCTACCGCGCGTCCGGCGAGGTCGGCGTCATGCTGATCACGCACTACACGCGGATCCTGAACTACATCAAGCCGGACTTCGTGCACGTGTTCGCCGGCGGCAAGATCGTCGAGTCGGGTGGCCCCGAGCTCGCCGATCAGCTGGAGAGCGAAGGCTACGTGCGGTTCACCGGCAAGCGCGAGGAAGCCGTCGCACAGTGAATCCCGAAGCCCTGGATGTAGCCGCCATCCGCAAGGATTTCCCGATCCTGCAGCGGACGGTCCGTGACGGGAAACCGTTGCACTACATCGACTCGGGCGCGACTTCGCAGCGGCCGCGTCAGGTCCTCGACGCCGAACGCGAGTTCCTCGAGACCTCCAACGCGGCCGTGCACCGAGGTGCGCATCAGCTGGCCGAAGAGGCAACCGACGCCTACGAAGGCGCGCGGCAGAAGATCGCCGACTTCCTGGGCGCCAACGCCGACGAGCTGGTGTTCGTCAAGAACGCCACCGAGGGCATCAACCTCGTGGCGTACGCGATGAGCAACGCGTCGGTCGGTGGCCCTGAGGCCTCGCGGTTCCTGCTCGGCCCGGACGACGAGATCGTCGTGACCGAGATGGAGCACCACGCCAACCTCGTGCCGTGGCAGCAGCTCGCGCTGCGCACCGGCGCGACGCTGAAGTGGTTCGGTGTCACCGACGACGGCCGCTTGGATCTGTCCAACATCGACGAACTGGTGACGTCGAAGACCAAGATCGTGGCCTTCACGCATCAGTCCAATGTGCTCGGTACGGTCAATCCGGTGGCTGAGCTTGTGGCCAAGGCACAGGAAGTCGGCGCGCTGACGGTGCTCGACGCGTGCCAGTCCGTGCCGCACCAGAAGGTCGACTTCCACGGTCTCGGTGTGGACTTCGCGGTCTTCAGTGGACACAAGATGCTCGGCCCGTCCGGTGTCGGTGTCCTGTATGGACGCCGGGCGCTGCTCGAGGCGATGCCGCCGTTCCTGACCGGTGGCTCGATGATCGAGATGGTCCAGATGGCCAAATCGACCTTCGCGCCGCCCCCGCAGCGGTTCGAGGCCGGCGTGCCAATGACCTCCCAAGCGGTTGGTTTGGGCGCGGCCGTCGACTACCTGTCGGTGGTCGGGATGGACCGGATCAGCGCACACGAGCACCTGCTCACCGAGGCCGCGCTGCGTGGCCTCGCTGAGATCCCGGGTGTCCGGATCGTCGGGCCGACCGACATGACGGATCGCGGCGGTGCGGTGTCGTTCGTGATCGACGGCGTGCACCCGCACGACGCCGGTCAGGTCCTCGACGACCTCGGCGTCGCAGTGCGCGTCGGCCACCACTGCGCGTGGCCGTTGCACCGGCGGTTGGGAATTCCGGCGAGCATCCGGGCGTCGTTCTACTTGTACAACGACCTCGACGACGTCACCGCGCTGTTGGACGGGGTCCGCGAGACCAAGCGGTTCTTCGGGGTGAGCTGACAATGCAGATGGAGCAGCTGTACCAGGAGATCATCCTGGACCACTACAAGAACCCGCACGGGCGTGGCCTGCGTGACCCGTTCGACGCGGAGTCCTTCCAGGTCAACCCCACTTGCGGGGACGAGGTGACGCTGCGGGTCAAACTCGACGGCGAAACCGTGACGGACGTGTCCTACGACGGCCAGGGCTGTTCGATCAGCCAGGCATCGACGTCTGTTCTGACGGACCTGGTCGTGGGGCGTAGCGTGGGTGAGGCGTTCAAGACGCTGGATGCGTTCACGGAGCTGATGCAGGGCAAAGGCCAGGTCGAACCGGACGAGGACGTGCTGGAAGACGGCGTCGCGTTCGCGGGCGTGGCCAAGTACCCGGCGCGCGTGAAGTGCGCGCTGCTGGGTTGGATGGCTTTCAAGGACGCTGTCGTACGAGCTGAATCATGAGCGAGCTTGCGAGCGGACCATCGATACAGCGCCGCATGACTGCGCTGGGACCTGAGTACACGCGGAGAGAAGTCGCATGAGCGAGCAAGAGGTAGTGCGCGGCGCTTCGGGGATGCCCGAGGTGGCGCCGAAGGCAGACGTCGCCGCGATCGACGACGTCGAAGAGGCGATGCGCGACGTGGTCGACCCCGAGCTGGGCATCAACGTGGTCGACCTCGGCCTGGTGTACGACATCAAGGTCGAGGACGACAACACGGCGACGATCGACATGACGCTGACGTCGGCGGCGTGCCCGCTGACCGACGTGATCGAGGACCAGACCCGGACCGCGCTGACCAGCGGGCCGGGCGGCGGGCTCGTCGACGACTTCCGGATCAACTGGGTCTGGATGCCGCCGTGGGGTCCGGAGAAGATCACCGAGGACGGCCGCGAGCAGCTGCGCGCGCTGGGCTTCACAGTGTGATCCTGCCTGACATCATCGCCCCGGGTTTGTCCGTGCTGTTCTGCGGAATCAACCCGGGGCTCTTGTCTGCGCAGCGCAAGCAGCACTTCGCCCGGCCCGGCAACAGGTTCTGGCCCGCGCTGCACCTGTCGGGCTTCACGCCCCGACAACTGCACCCGTCCGAGCAGTTCTCATTGCTGGACTACGGCCTCGGCATCACCAACATGGTCGCCCGCCCAACGGCGACAGCGGCCGAGTTGTCCAAACAGGAATTCGTCCAAGGGGCCGAAATCCTGACCAAGCTGGCGGAGAAATACGCCCCGCAAACGGTTGCCATCGTGGGAATCGGTGCCTACCGGCTGGGCTTCGGCCGTCCCAAAGCGACCATTGGCCCTCAGCCGGAACTACTCGGCCCATCCCGGATCTGGGTGCTACCCAACCCGTCCGGGCTGAACGCGCACTACCAACTGCCCGCTCTGGCAGCGGAGTTCCGGCGGTTGCGCGAAAGCTAGCGCTTGGCCGGGCGTGGCCCGGGGGAGCGACGAAGTTCAGCGATCCAGATATCCAATAGGATCGACGATGTCGGACAGCTGTACTTCGCGTTGCTCATGCGCCGGGCTTCCGAAGTGCTCAACCACAGGTTGGTGGCTTCGGTCGGCTGTCGGCATTCGGTTCGCTTGTGCGCCGGTGTTCGCTTCGCTCGTGGGTCGGGCGTTCCCTTCGGTCGACCACGGGCACGGACTTCGGGCAACCATGGCCGCCGACTTCGCTCAACCGGCAGGCGTCGCTTCGCTTGCTCAACCGGGCGGGCGGGGCCGCTTCGCTTAACCGACAGGCGTCGCTTCGCTTCGCTCAGACGGGCGGAAGAGCGTCGCTTCGCTCGGCCTGCGGGCGTCCGCTTCCGCCACCCTCTGGGCGCCGGCTTCGGTCAATTGCTGGCGTTGACTTCGCTCACCTGTGCGGGCGTTCACTTCGCCCAATCATGGAGCTCCAGCTTCGCTAAAGCGCTCGCGTTCGCTTCGGTCGGCTGCTGGCGTTCGCGGCATTCGACCAAGCCGCGCTTTGTATTGAACGCCCGTCACCGGACGACCGTCCTTTTGCGACCTTGCGATTGTCTGTCCCACCATTGCTACGCGGCATGCGACCTCCGGCCCCCGATGGCCAGCCTAGCAAGCACTACCGACAACTCGCTCCCGAACAAGATCCACTGTGCCCAGTTGTCCACAATGCGAAAGTTGTCCACAGCGCACACGACATAACCCCTGTCGATCTTGGACTCCCGATACGCTGGTGTGGCGGGGTGCCCCCGGGAAGGGCGGGGGCCGCCCTGGGGGCGGTTTTGTTGGTGCGCAGTGGTTTTGGTGGTGGCGTGGGGGATTGGGGGACGTGGTTGGGCTGGGTCGTGTTGGTGGCAGATGACTGTCAAGATGAGTGATGGTCATGATTGTGTACGAACTCCGGCGTAGCGTTGGTGTTTCCCTGCGAACGGAACACGTTCGCCATTGAGTTCATAATGGTCGATCGCTGGTCGCGGGCCGTTTTCCTGCATGGGGAAGTTGTTCGGCCAATGTCGTACTTGCCTTGTCAGCGTCTCTCGAGTTGGGTGTGCCCCCACAGGGGACGATGAATAGGCGGTAGTTGTCGTGGGCTGGCTCCAGCGGAGTGGTCGCCTGGTGGCGTTGCTGATGACTGTTGTGATGGCGGCTGCTTGTACCGGGTCTGACTCGGGCCATCCGGCGCCAGAGAAGGCAAGCATCAAGTTGGGCGTGCTGCCGGTCCTCGGCGCGGCACCCGTTTTCCTCGCTGCGGAGAAGGGGTTCTTCGCGGCCGAGGGGCTCAAGGTCGAGTTTGTCACGATCCAGGGCGCGGGCGCCGCGGTCGGCTCGATGGCCAGCGGCGACCTCGACTTGGTGTTCGGCAACTATGTCTCGTTCTTCGCCGCGCAGGCCAAGAAGACCGCGGAAGTCAGGTTCGTCGCCGACGGCTACTCCGCGAACCCGCGGACGTGGATGGTGCTTGTCGCCAAGGATTCGCCGTTGCGCAAACCGGCCGACATTTCCGGCAAACGTGTCGCGGTGACCACTGTGAACAGTCTGGCCGAACTGACCATCAGATCCGTGCTGACGTCGACCGGTCAGAACCTCAACTCGCCGAACTTCGTGGAGATGCCGTACACCGCGATGGGCGAGGCGCTCAAGAACCGCACTGTGGACGCCGCATTGCTGTCGGAGCCGTACATCACCGACGTGTCCAAGCGGTACGGGGCGGTGCCGTTGTTCGACGCGGCGGCCGGTGCGACGGCGGACATCCCGATCTCCGGGTACGCGACGAGCGAGAAGTTCGCCAACGAGAACCCGAACACCGTCGCGGCGTTCCAGCGCGCGCTGTCCCGGGGCGTGCAGGTCGCGCTGACCGACCGCAACGAGGTCGAGAAGTCGATCCGTGGTTACGCGGGCGTCGACCAGCAGACCGCTGCGTTGACGGCTCTCGTCGGTTTCCCGATCGGCCTTGACCCGAAGCGACTGCAGCGCGTCTGCGACCTGATGTTCAGTTACGGCGAGCTCACGACCCGCATCGAGGCGCGGCCGATGATCCTCTCTGGTGCGTTGAGCAAGTCCTTGCTCAGTCAGTGACCAGGTCGAGCGCTGCCTTCTCAATCGCGTCTTCGCTCAGCAACACGTGATTGGCCGCCGGGCCCAGCGGGATGAAGCAGTCCTCACTGGTGACCCGTCGCAGTGCGCCGCGGTAGCCACCGTCGAGCAGCGCGGTGAAGACAGCTTCGGAAACCCCGCCGGTCCGGCGAGTTTCGTCGGCGACCAACACGCGGCCGGTCTCGTTGGCGTGCGCGAGCAGGTCCGCGACAGGCAGCGGCGAGATCCAGCGCAGGTCCAGAACACGAGTGTTGACGCCTTGCGCGGCGAGACGGCGAGCGACGCGCAGGCTCATCGGGATTCCGTTCGCGAACGACACGATGGTCAGGTCGTTGCCCGAACCGTAGATCCGCGCTTTGCCAAGCGGCGCGGACTCGGACGATGCCGCGAGCCAGCCGTTGTCGCCGGGTTCGTAAAGATCGCGCGTGTGGTACAGCGCGATGGGCTCGAGAAAAACGCACACCTGGCCGTTGGTACGCGCTGCTGCCGCGCACGTGTAGAGCATGGCGGCCGCGTCGTCGGCGCGAGCGGGAGCGGCGATGACGACGCCGGGGATGTCGCGAAGCGCGGCGATGGAGTTGTCGTTGTGGAAGTGGCCGCCGAAGCCTTTCTGGTAGCTCAATCCGGCGATCCGCACGATCATCGGGTTGCGGTACTGGTCGTTGGAGAAGAACCGCATCGTCGACGCCTCGCCGCGGATCTGGTCCAGCGCGTTGTGCACGTAGGCCAGGTACTGGATCTCCGGGATCGGCAGGAAGCCGACCAAGGACGTGCCCAGCGCCGTGCCCAGAATGGACTGTTCATCAAGGACAGTGTCGAACACCCTGGCCGGCCCGAATTTCTTGTGCAGGCCGCGGGTCACGCCGTAGACGCCGCCCTTGCGGCCGACGTCCTCACCGAACACGAGCGCGCCAGGATCGGAGGACAGGATCCCGGTCAGCGCTTGGTTGATGCCTTGCGCCAACGTGCCGGAAACCGGGACAAAGGGGGCGTCCACTGTGGAAGTGGACAACGGTGCCATGATCTCCTTGGCGCCGTTCAGCTTCGGGCGTGACACGGCTTCGTCGGCTGCGGCCCGGACCTCGGCGCGTTTCGCCTCGTACCGCTCGAGCGCCTCGGACGGCGTCAAAACACCACGGGAGACAAGCAAAGCCGCCGTCCGGACGAGCGGGTCAAGCGTGTAGTCCGCGGTGATTTCACCGGGTGTGCGGTACGCGCTTTCCACATCGGACCCGGCGTGACCCATCAGCCGGACCGTCCGCAGGTGCAGGAAAGCAGGCGCTCGATTGGTACGTACCCAAGCCGCGGCTTCCGCAGCAATCGGTACGACAGAGGTCAAATCGGTCGCGTCGGCTGAGAAGTACTTCATGCCCGCGCCGGAGTGCGCCTCCGAGACCCACCCGGGCGGTGTCCGGACGCTGATCCCGATGCCGTTGTCCTCGCACACGAACAGCACCGGCAACGGCAGTCGTCGATACGCGCAGTGCCGCGCGGCGTTGAGCGCGCCGAGGGCGGTCGAGTGGTTCGCCGACGCATCACCGAACCCGCATACGACGATGGCGTCTTTTGGCCACGGCGAAGGCAGTCCGAGCTTCGTGGCGCGCTGCATGCCCAGCGCGAGACCGACCGCGCGCGGCAGGTGCGAGGCGATGGTCGAGGTGAGCGGAATGATCGACAGCTGGGCGTTTCCAAAGACTTTGTGCCTGCCGCCGGAGATCGGCTCGTCCGCGGCGGCCGCGATCCCGAGCACCATGTCCATGAGGGGATTTGTCCCAGTTACCTGACGTGCCCGTTCAATGTAAAAAGCACCCGATCGATAATGCAGCAATGCCGGATCGGTTGGTCTTAAGGCCGCCGCGACGGCCGCGTTGCCCTCGTGTCCCGAGGATCCGATGCTGTAGAAACCCTTGCCTTGGCTACCGAGTTCCCTGGCCACCAGGTCGACGTGCCTGCTGCCCAGCTGGGAGTCGAAAAGATCGAGGAACGGCAGGTCAACCCCACCTCTGTTACCGCTCCCACGATAGGGGGTCAGTGCTTGCACTGTTCGAGTGAAGTGCTCGTCGATCGGTTCGCTCACCACTCCGAGCATGACCGCGGACTGCGAGAGTACGCAACCGTCCGGTTTGTCAAGAGCGAGATCTGTCAAGAGACCGGCAGGCTTTCACGAGTTGTCGTGAAATCTGTGTCACAACGTGGAATAGGGGTTGAGAGTGGTTTCCGCTTTCGCTTCCATGAATTGGTAGGCAAGTTGACGGGAGAGCGGAGCAAGTCATGACCGCCATGCGAGACAGAGTCTCGATCGAGGAGGAGACCGAAGCCTCATACGAGCTGGAACTGCCTGTCCAGCTGGACGATGACGACTACTTCGAGCCGACCATCGTGCGTGGTCGGGAGTAAGTAGAAGTCCACTTCGGATACACGTGACCGGTTCGACCGGTCGGAGTGGGCGCCACGGCCACGCACCTTTGTGGACGGCAGCGCCCGGCGATCGCCCCAGGGCAGGACACTCTGGCGGTGTTGAAGTACGTGCTTGCTCTACTGTCCGTTCCCCACAAGGGAACGGCGTAGGCGAGGCATTACTCTCGCCTACGCTGGCTCTGAACCGATGAACTAGAACGATTCGGCGAGCAGGCCTCGAGCCTTTCGCAACTCGCGTGGCATGTTCCACGCCAGTACGCCGATCAACTTGCCTGACCGCGTGTAGTGCGCGATGAACTTGCCCTCGGCCGGGTCACCCTGTTCCACCGACACCTTGGCATCCGGCGTGAGGTGCCCGAACGCCGCGATCTTGGTGTCGTACTGGTCCGTCCAGAAGTACGGGATCGGCGCGAACGGCGTGTTCGCACCGAGCAGGTTGCGAGCAGCCGCCATGCCTTGTTCCGTGGCGTTCATCCGGTGCTCGACCCGGATCTGTTCACCGAAACCCTGGTGATGCCAACTGGCGACGTCTCCGGCGGCGTAAACGCCGGGGGCTGCCTGGCACTGCGCGTCGCACACCACGCCGTTGTCCACCGTGACGCCACTGTCCGCCAACCACTCGGTCGCCGGGATCGCGCCGATCGCCACGAGAACGACATCGGCGTTGATCTGCGAGCCGTCAGTCAACTTCACCGCGTTGACCCGGCCGCTGTCGCCGACCAGTTGCTCGACTCCGACGCCAGTGCGCACCGTGACGCCCTCGCCCCGGTGCAATTCGGCGATCAGGCCGCCGACCTCGTCGCCGAACTGACGCACCATCGGATATGAAAGAGGATCGACGATCGTGACTTCCAAGCCCAGCCGGCGCGCTGACGCGGCGGCCTCGCAGCCAAGGAAGCCAGCGCCGATCACGACCAGCCGCGAGGATGTGGCCAGCTCGGCGCGCAGCGCGACGGTGTCGTCGATCGTGCGCATCACGTGCACACCGGCCAGGTCGTGGCCATCGGGCAGCAGCCGGGGCCGCATGCCGGTCGCGATGATCAGGCCGTCGTAGCTGATCTTGTCGCCGTCGGCGAGCCGCACCGCGCGCGCGTCGGTGTCCAGACCGACCGCCGTCGCCCCGAGCCGTACGCCGATGCTCGACTGCTCGTAGTCCGCGTCCTTGCGCAGCGAGATCTTGTCGGTCTCCCAGACGCCCGACAGCACCTGCTTGGACAGCGGAGGACGGTCGTACGGCAGGTGCAGTTCGTCGCCGACCAACGTGATCTGCTGGTCGAAGCCCTCCCTGCGCAGCGTTTCCGCGGCGGTGAGCCCGGCGGCGGACGCTCCGATGACCACGATCCGGTCCATACGTTCTCAGCCCTCCCAGGTGACCGGCAACTGATGCACACCGTAGACGAGGGCGTTGTCCTTGAACGAGATCTTGTCCGGGTCCACCGCGAGCCGCATGGTCGGGATGCGGCGGAACAGCCGCGCGTAGACCTCCTGCAGTTCGATGCGGGCCAATTGCTGGCCGAGGCACTGGTGGATGCCGAAGCCGAAGGCGAGGTGCGTCTTGCCGTTGCGGTCCAGGCGGATCGTGTCCGCGTCGGCGTACACCTGCTCGTCGCGGTTGCCCGCGTTGAGCGCCGCGACCACCCAGTCGCCTGCGGGGATGGTCTGCCCGCCCACCTTGATGTCCTCGGTGGCGTAGCGCAACAGGCCGAACTGGATCACCGACAGGTAGCGCAGCATCTCCTCGGCCGCGGACGATGCCAGGTCCGGGTTGTCGCGCAGCTCGGCCAGCTTCTCGGGCTGCTGCAGCAGCGCGGTGGTGCTCAGCGCGATCATGTTGGCGGTCGTCTCGTGTCCCGCGATGAGCAGCGTGATGGCCAGTTCGACCATCTCGGCCGCGGTGATCGGGTCACCGGACTCACGGCTGCGGGTGATCATCCGGCCGATCAGGTCGTCACTGGGATCGGCCAGCTTCGCCTCGAACAATGTCCTCATGTAGGCCTGTACCTGGCCGTACGCGGCGAACCCGATCTGCGGGTCCCTGTCGATGGCCATCAGCGTCGCGCTGTGCTTGTGGATCACATCCCGGTCCTCGTACGGCACGCCGAGCATCTCGCAGATGACCAGCGACGGGATCGGCAGCGCGAACGCTTCGTAGAGGTCCGCGGGCTTCGGGCCGGCTAGCAGCGCGTCGATGTGTTCCTCGACGATCCGCTGGATGTACGCCCGCAGGGCTTCCATCCGCCGGACGGTGAACTCCGGCGTCAGCATGCGGCGCAGCCGGGCGTGCTCCTTGCCGTCCAGTTGGAGGATGTTGCCGGGCGACACCGGGCGCTCCAGGTCCGCGCCTGCGGTCACGTGCGCCGACGGCGCCTTGCGCGAGCTGATGCCCGGCGCGGACAGCACAGTCCGTACGTCCTCGTAGCGGCTGACCACCCATGCGTCGATGCCCGCTGGGCAACTGGCCTGGGTAATGGCCTCGTTGTCACGTAGTTCGGTGAACTCGGCCGGCGGCTCGAACGGGCACCCGGGCGCTCGGGTGGCGGGGAAGGCGGGAATGGTGGACATGTCCGTCATCGCGATGGGGATCCCTTCAAAATATGGCAGTCAGTGCCATAAGACCTAGACTGTCACTAGGCGGTGACTGTCGCAAGGCCCGGTGGCCGGGATTACATACGCGCTGGAAACCGTTGCGTTCTAACGGGAACGGCCAACGAAAGACTCAGGACGGCCGGTTGATGCGGTTGTCCAGTTCGGAGGGTCGTGGCAGTGTTTCGCCGGTGCCGGGCCGGTAGTGCGCTGTTACCCTCTGGCGCGTGGATCTTGCCCGGTAGGAGGAATGGCCGTGGGGCTACGCGAGCTCAAGATGGAGCGCACGCGGCAGCTGATCGCCGACAAGGCGTTCCAGCTGTTCACCGAGCACGGTTTCGACCAGACCACAGTCGAGCAGATCGCCGCGGCGGCCGAAGTCGGCCCGCGCACGCTGTATCGCTACTTCCCGACCAAGGAGACGTTGCTCGTCAACTTCGTCGAGACCCATCTGTTCGCCGCATTGGAACGGATGCGCGAGCAGCCAGACGACCTGCCGGTGGCCGAGGCGCTGTACGCGCTGGTCGACAGCGTCATCACGACCACGGCGGTGCACGAGTCCCGTGTTTTGGCGATCTACGAGCTCGCCGAGCGGACTCCGTCGGTGCAGGCGCAGTTCAGCGGCATTTGGTTCCGGTGGCGGGCTGCGGTCGCGGACGAGGTGTCGCGACGGTGTAAGCGCCGCGGCAGTGACATGGCCGCGAGCCTTGCCGCCGCCACCGTCAGTTTCGTGATCGACGTGAGCGTGCAGGCGTGGGTCGAGAGTGGCGGGAAGGCCAACATGCGCCGGCTGGCCAACCGGGCGCTGGAGCTGCTGCGCAACGGCGAGGTGCCGTTCGCTACGCCTGCCAGTAAGAGGTGAGGATGTCGGCGACCGGCGCCGGATCGTATAGGAAATAGCTGTGGCCGCTCGCGACCGAGCGGACGTCGAACGGGTTGTCCGGCGTCAGCGCGTCGGCGTCCTTGATGTAGCGGTCCTGCGCGGCCAACGGAATGCTCTTGTCCTCGGTGAGCCGGATGTAGGTGTGGGGGACACGGCCCCACGTGGCCTTGTCGGCCCGAATGTCGAAGCTCGGTTTTCCCATCCATGCCTCGTCCGGCTCGAATCCGTTGATCCAACTGGCGATCTGCTGCTCGCTGAGCCCCAAGGCGTCGCCCAGCGCGGCAACCGTCGCACCGTTTGCCCCACGCCAGTTGGTGCGCATGAAGCCGCGCTCCGTCGGGTTTCCCATCATGAGCGGCGCTCCAGCGGGGAAGAGGGCGCTGGAGACCCACTCCGGCTGACCCATGTACTCCACTGGCGACATGGTGACGGGACATTGGGCGGACACGTATACGATCCGATGTAGGAAATCGGGTATTTGATTGGCGACGCCGGTGATCGTCAGCCCGCCGAGGCTGTGACCGACAAGAATCACCGGGCCGTGCTCACGAACGCGGCGCACGATCTGCACGACATGGTCGATCCAGTGCTGCCCGCTGATGTCGGCCGCCTGCGAGGACTCGTTCGCGAGCACCGCCAGGTCTTGTTCCTGGTACGCCGTGGTGAATCCGATGCCCCGGCCGGGCAGGTCGACGGCGAGCGTGCGATGCCCGCGCAGGGACATTTCCCGCTGCAGATGTGTCCAGTTACCGGAATTGCCGCACATACCGTGGACGAGAACATAAGTCGGCGTCATGTGATCGTCGGGCGACGGTCGACGGAATTGCCCGTTTGGGAACCGGTGAGCGAACCATCGTCCGCCCACCGGTGGACCGGGATCACCTTCGGCTGAAGCTGCTCAGAATGTCCGCGACCTCGGCTGGCCGATTGAGGAATGTGCCGTGGCCGCCCGACGCGAAATGGACATCGAACGGGTTTTCCGGCGTGAGTGCGTCGGCTTCCTTGATATAACGCTCCTGCGCCGCGGGCGGCATGCTCTGGTCTTCGGTGAGCCGGATGAAGCTGTGTGGGACGCGACCCCACGTGTCCTTGTCGACCCGGTAGTCGAACGTCGGGTTGGTCTGCCACCAGACTTCGTCCGGTTCGAAGCCGTTGAGCGTCGCGACGAACGCGTCGGGGTCCGAGCCCGCGCCCAACGCTTCGTGCAGTGCGTCGAAAACCTCGGGATCCGCCGTTCGCCAGTTCAGCCTGATGTACCCGCGTTCGGCCGGGTTGGTCATGGTGATCTTCACTGTGGCGGGGAACAGCTTGCTGGACGCCCATTCCGGCTCGGACAGGTAGTCGGCGCCCGCCATGGTGACCGGGCACTGCGCGGCGATGTATACGATCCGATCCAGGAAATCGGGTATCTGATTGGCGACGCCGGTGACCATCAGCCCGCCGAGGCTGTGCCCGACGAGGATCACCGGACCGTGCTCCCGCACCCGGCGAACGGCGTCGACGACGTGATCGACCCAGTCGGGTCCGGTCACGTTCGCGATCGGCGAGGGCTCGGCCGCGAACGTTTCCAGGTCCTGCACCTGATAGGCCCGGGTGAATCCGGTTCGCCGGCCGGGAAGGTCGACCGCGAGCGTCCGGTGGCCGCGGAACGCCATTTCCCGCTGCATGGGCGTCCAGACCGTCGAATTGCTGCCGGATGGATGAACGAAAACGTAAGTCGGAATCACGATGCCGAGTATGCGCACCGGTCAAGCAATCGGCGACAGAATTGCCCCAATGGGCGAAAAATTACACCTATTCGGTGCCGAAGAATTGCTGAAACAAAGATGACTCAGATCGCCGTCCGAGAGGCGTTGTTTGAATGATAGCACAAAGGGCGGACCGCGATTTCGCGGTCCGCCCTTCGGCGTTCGATCAGGCTTGCGTGGCGGCCTGCGCGGCAGGCATTCCGATGGAAAGCTTGGCGAGCAGGTTGCGCGCGGCCTCCGCCTCGCGCGGCTGGCACAAGACGTCGTAACGCCTGGCCACTATCTGGCTGTGCGACACGAAGTCACGGCGTCCGCGGGTTGCGCTGTAGTTCATCGCCGCGAAGGCAACGCCGAAGACCGTACCGGCGACAAGGCCGACCAGTATCGGTCCCCAGGCGAACCCTGCGGTGAACATGCTCAGCAGCAGTCCGACGAACAATCCGAACCACGCGCCGCTTGCCGCGCCGGTTCCCAGCACGCGGCCCCAGCTCAGCCGGCCGGCCACCCGCTCGACGAGGAGCGGCTCGACACCGACGATGGTGACGTCCTGGACCGGGAACTTGGCGTCCGCCAGGTAATCGACGGCTGCCTGCGCCTCGGCGTACGTGTCGTAGGAGCCGATCGGCCACCCGTTCGGCATCGTGGGCAACGAAGGGATCGCGTTGGTGGTGGGACGAAAGGCTGCTGTGGACATCTCTCTCACCTCTGGGGTGTCTTAGTTCGTACATCCCATTGAACGTGAGGTGCCGGTGAGTTGTGCCCCCAGCCGGATGTTCACAGAGACCTATCAGGTCCCTCTCAGGAGGTCAGTTTCCGTTGAGTACGGCGGTGGCGCCGCGCAGCAGTTCGTCGTGCAGTTCCTTGTCCGGCACGTTCGGGAACATGCTGATCGGGTCGGTCGCCGCGGCGAACGCCTGCGCGGCGCGGACCCGTTGCCGCCAATCGGGTTTCGGGCCCGCGATCAACTCCGTCGCGCGCTCGACGATGCCCATCACCCTGGTCATGATCTCGGCCGTCTCGTCGCCGTAGACCGAGGCATCACGCAGCAACAACGCCATTGCTCTGCGGTACTTGAGCATCGCTTCAATGCACCCGCCGAGTGTCTCCTCGGGAGTCAGTGCCCGCGTCATCACAGCGTCCAGCTGTTCGATGGCCGGGCTGACGAGGCTGTTGAGGATCTCGGTCTTGCTGCGGAAGTGGTGGTACAGCGAGGGTTTCGTGATGCCGACATGTTCGGCGATCTCGCGCATCGAGGCAGCCTTGTAGGTGCGCGTGCTGAACAGGTCCAGCGCGGTATCCAGAATTCGCGCACGCGTATCACCACTCACGGTCGCGGACTTTACCACCCGACCGGTAGGTAGGCTGTCACCTCGCTAACCCCACTTCCAAACCGCCGGGCGGTCCGTGCGCCGCGGCAACTGGCCAACAAGCCGCCATCCGACCGGTCGGTAGGGGACTAGTCAGCCGTCCGACCGGTCGGTAGGGTGGCTGACGTCGCAGAGCCGACCGACCGGTAGGTAGGGAGTGGAGAGAATGGGCGAAGGAACTGTTGAACTTGGGTTCGCTGCGGTGCGCGAGGCGTTCGAGACCAACTTCGCGGAACATGGCGAATTGGGTGCGAGCCTGGCGGTTTACGAGCACGGCCACCAGGTGGTCGACCTGTGGGGTGGGCTGGCTGATCCCAGTGGACGACCGTGGGAGCGCGACACGTTGGCGGTGATCGCGTCGGTGACCAAGTCGTTGGCGGCGACGGCGATGCTTGTGCTGGTCGATCGCGGACGGATCGGCCTGGACGACCACGTGGCGCAGCACTGGCCTGAGTTTGCCGCGGAAGGAAAGCAAGACATCACGCTGCGGATGCTGATGAGCCACCAGGCAGGGGTGCCAAGCCTGGCCCACAGCCCGATGACGTACCAGGGCCTCGTCGAAGGCACCCCGATCACGGACGCGATCGCGTCCGCACGCCCGGAATGGGCACCGGGAACCGCGCACGGATACCACGGCCTGACGATCGGCCACGCGATCAGCGCGCTGATCCAAAGGCTGACGGGGCAGACCGTCGGCAGGTTCTTCGCCGAAGAGATAGCGGGTCCGCTCCGCCTGGACGCGTTCATCGGGCTGCCACCCGGCGAACTGCCGCGTCTGGCGACGATGGTGCTGCCGGATTCCGCGGACGTGGTCCGTCTCGGGATGAACGTGCCGGAACTGCGCGGCCTGTACGAACGGCTCAACGACCCGGAATCGCTGACCTACAGGGCGTTGTACGGCAGCATGGCCATGGGCTGGGAGACCGCCAACGACCCGAAGTACGTGACAGTCGAAGCGCCGTCAACGGACGGTGTGGCCAACGCGAAAGCGCTCGCCAAGATGTACGCGGCGTTGATCGGGCCAGTCGACGGAACCCGGCTGATCGGGCCGGAAACGCTTGACGAGGCCAGGCGTGTGCACGCGTCCGGAACAGACAAGGTGCTGGCCACGAGGACCACGGTCGGCCTGGGATTCATGCTCCCGGGCGGTCCGCTGTTCCCTGACGCCGCCGGACCAGCCGCGTTCGGCCACGGCGGAGCCAGCGGCGCGTTCGCGTTCGCCGATCCCGAAGTGGGCATCGCGTTCGGTTACGTGCCGAATCGCGGGTCGGAACTGTTGGAGGGCAACGACCTCCGTGTGTCCACGTTGGTCGCTGCCCTCGACGAAGCGATCAGCCGCCGTTAGAAGGCTGGTACGACTGCGCCTTCAGCGTGCGGGCAACGGGGTCACCGCTGATCTTGTCGACCGCGCGCAGGAACCTTGGTCCCATTTCCGCGGCGGCCTGCCGGAACGGGTGAGTGGCGCCGAAGTCGGCCGCGTGCTCCGGCAACCCACGTGCGAACAGCGCGTACGTCAGGACCGGCTTGCCGGCCTTGTCGAAGATGACGCCAGCCTCGTTGCGGCCGTCGTTCAGCCACCCCGCCTTCGTCGCGATGCGCGAGCGGTCGACGGAGGACATCTCCCGGCGGATGCCGTCGGTGAACGCGACCTGCGAACGCAACACGTTCAGCAGGTAGTCCGTCGACGTCGGGCTGACCAGCGTGCCCTTGACGATGCCCTGCAGGATCCCGTGCGTCTCCCGCGGCGTGGTCTTGCCCAGCCAGTACCGCTTCGGGTTGGCCGCGGGGATGACCTGGGTCTTCGGGAATCCCTTCGCGACGAGCGTCGCGTTGATCTCCGCAGGCGCGCAGACCAGGCCGGTCAGCCGGACGCAGGTGTCGTCGGACACCGTGAGGAACAGCGAGAGGATGTGCCCGACGGTGAACACGCTCGGGTACGCCCGGTCGAGCGGGATGATCCCGTCGCCGGTCTTGATCACGATGTCTTCCGGCACCTCGACCTGGTCGGTGAGCTTGGCCTCGCCCCGGTCGATCTTGTCGAGCACAGCGACCGCGGCGGCGACCTTGTTGACGCTGTACGCCTCGACCAGCTCGTCGGAGCCCTGGTCAACGGCGACACCGTCGGCGACGCTGATGTACGAGTTCCATGTGCCGCCTGCTTCGGCGGTCTTCACGTCGTAGACCCGCTTTACCCGGGCGCGGGCCCGCTCCGGCGTCGCCGGACTGATGTCTTCTTCCTGAGCAAGCGCTGGCGTGCTGCCGAGAACGCTGCTGGCCGCGACCACGGTCCCCAAGCCGAACGCCGCTCGCCTGTTTAGCCGATACCCCATGCCGCAAGATCCAACCACGAACGAATGAACCGTGGTGTGGCAAGTACTCGTATAGCAAGACAGATGGGAGGGGTGTGCATGAAAACCGCAAGAAGCAGACCCGCCGGGGCGCCAGGACCGGTCTTCACCATCTCCGACCTGGCGTTCCAGGTGCTGTGGGAGTTCCTCGGACTGCCCGACATGCCTGAGACCCTCACCGTGTCGCGGCACGGTCGTGACCAGCGCGGCATGGTCTCCAAGGCCTGGTCAGAGCTGCAACGCGCCGGCCTCGCCGACTCAGCGGCACCGCATCCGCGGCTTGTCGCCCTTTTGAACATCCTCGCCCGCCCCCGGCGCGCGGTCGGCGCGCGCTTATGGCTGGGCGGTCCAGTTCGTGCGTACGCCGCCGCGGTCGGTGACCAGGCGGCGTTCGGCGTGCATGTCGGCGGTTATGTGAACGTCCACGCGGTCCGACCGGAAGACCTCGCCCGCGCACCGGTCTCCTTGTTGCTGGAAGCCTCGCCCGGCCCGGGATGCACGGTCTCGCTGCCCAACGAGGTCATCGCGGATGCCCGATTCCGCTCCATCGCCGGCCCCGGAAACCGCGCTCGCCCTCGCGCGCCCCGGATCGGATCCGAAGAGGCGAACTGGCTGGCCGAGACGATCTACGGCGCCGGTGACCGAGGTGAATTCACCGCGGCCGTGATCGACCACATGGGGTACTCGGTACGCGACGACGAGTTGGTCGGTTTCTTCGACTCGCCCAACGGCCGCTACCTGATCGAGGAGTACCGCGCGGCTGACGGTCGCGATTGGACGACTGTGGAACCCGCCCACGGCAAGATGCTGGTCGAGTGCATCGAGCGCACCCTGCTGGCGCTCGAAGGGCACCTGATGCGCGAACTTGGCCAGACGAACCAACCCGCGCTGATCCGCTGAACCAGATATCAGATACCAGACATCCAGCATCCAGTATCAGGTATCGGGTTTCCGGTATCAGATACGATCTGAACTGCCCGATCATGTGGACCAACGAGAACGTCAGATGGTCTACGCGAACTTCGGGCGCAACGCGGTGAACGGCAGCGGGTAGGGCACGTCGTTCACGTTGAAGAAGCCGCGGTCCAGCGCGACCAGGACGTCGTGATGGAACAGGTAATGCGGGTTGTCCACGCGTCAGCGTTTCGCGGACCTTGGCTGGGCTGCTCACAGTTGTCCCTCGGCGACACCATCGGCGTCGCGACACCAGGCCAGGTCCAAGCCGTCATCCGAACCTTCGGTTCGCCGGATGTCCTTGCCGTGCAGTGCTCTGCAGACCGTTGCGGATCAGCGGGTCGCGGATCGGTTGGCTGGGTTGGTGTCCAATGTCAGCTGAAGCTGGGTGATCAGCCGCTGTTTGGGGTCGTCGAGGTCGATCCCGGCGATCTCCGCGGCCCGCCGGACCCGGTAGCGCAACGTGTTGGGATGGATGTGCAAGCGGTTGGCCGCGGCCCGGACATCGCCGAGCGCCTCGAGGTACGCCAGCACTGACGGCACCAAAATGTCCTTGGTGTCCTGTGCGACGAGGTCGGTGAGCCGGGGGTCGCGGATTTCCTCGTGCTCGGCGAGCAAGCCGAGCAGTTCGGCCATCATCACCTCGGCGCGCACATCGTTGATCGCCGCGACCGGGAGATCCAGTCCTGCGTCGAGGATGCGGTCGGCTTCCCTGCGTGCGGTGGCCGTCCGGCTGAGATCCGGTGCCATGCCGACGGCGGCCCGGACCGCGATACCCGGGTGTTGTCGTGCAGCGACGACGACTTCCTTGGCGAGGGTGATCATGCCGTCGCTGGCGTGCAGGTCCGGCAGCAGCGCGTAGATACGGGCGCGCAACGTCGTGACCAGCGCGGCGCGCCGGTATGCGGCCGCGTGCACGGCGATCAGGTTGGTCAGCTCGGCGCGCCGGAGTTCCAAGGTGGACCGGTCAGCGTCTTCGGTCAGTTCGAATGCGACTACTCCGGCCGCGCGTTTGGGATCTGCGCCGACGTTGGCGGCGACCGCGGCGGCAGTGGTGTGCCCGTCGAGCAACCCTTCGAGCAGGCTCTCGCGCAGCCGGAGCGGCGCGGCCGGGTTGTTGCGGCTGCGCACCAGGTGCAACGCGGTCACGCGGGCGGCGCCGAGCAACGCGCGTTCGGCGTGCTCAGTCAGCGGGACCGCACCTTCTTGCACCCAGATTGAACCAAGCGATTGGTCACCGGCATGGATCCCGACCGCCAGCCGTCGGCGGATCCCCAGCTCGGGGCGCTCGTCGATGCGTTCCACGGCTTCGCTCTTGCGCATCCGTTCGTAGACGCCCCACTCGCGCAGCTTGGCGAGGTACTGCTCGGGACCCTGCCTGCCGAGGATCGACAGGCGGCGCAGCTCGTCGACCTCGTCGGACGAACGCGAGTACGCCAGCACGCGACTCGCGGTGTCCTCGATGCTGACGAGACCGCCTGTCAGCGCGGCGATGGTCTGGGCGAGCGAGAACAAGTCGCTGACCGTCTCGCTGTCGGTCTCGGCGCCGATATTGGCGCGAGCCAACGACTCGAGCTGCTCCCACCGCGCGTCCGAACGCACCGAGAGCAGCGCGACGCCCGCGTCTGTCGCGGCGCGCTCCAACGCTTCGTCCTGGCCTTTGACCGCGACAGCGAGCGCACCCCGGCGCGCCGCGGCACGCACCGTGGCGATCGCCGCCCGGCCGCGGACGCCGATGATGAGAACGACGTCGCCGGGCCGGACCTCGGGGTCGTCTTCCGGGTCGAGGATGACCACGTCGCGAACCAGGTCGTCCAGCCCGCGCGGCGCGGCGACCACTTCGACCAGGGGATCTCCGAGCGCCAGCAGCAGCTGGCGCAGTGTTTTGTCCGATCGGCTAATCATGGCAGCCAAATCTTAGCCAATCTTATAAAAACTGCAGGTGGAGCGGGACCTACGGTGGGCGCATGGACGCAGTGACCCGAGTACCCGCCCCCGTCAACGAGCAGGTCTTCGACTACGCGCCGGGCACCGCCCCTCGTGCCGCCCTTGAGGCCGAACTCGCGGCGCAGGCCAAGGAGACCGTCGAGTTCACCCTGACCATCGACGGTGAACAGCGGATGGCAGGCGGCGACCGGATCGACGTCGTCCAGCCGCACAACCACCGCGCCGTCCTCGGCACGCTGGCCAACGCCACGCACGAGGACGCCAAGGCCGCGATCGCCGCTGCCAAGAAGGCCGCGCCCGCGTGGCGTTCGCTGTCCTTCGACGCGCGCGCCGCGATCTTCCTGCGTGCCGCCGACCTGCTGACCGGCCCGTGGCGCGCCCGGCTGAACGCCGCGACCATGCTGGGCCAGTCCAAGACCGCCATCCAGGCCGAAATCGACGCCGCCTGCGAGCTGGCCGACTTCTGGCGCTTCAACGTGCACTTCGCCCGGCAGATCCTCGCCGAGCAGCCGATCAGCTCGCCGGGCATCTGGAACCGCACCGACCACCGGCCGCTCGAGGGCTTCGTCTACGCCATCACGCCGTTCAACTTCACCGCGATCGCCGCGAACCTGCCGACCGCGCCCGCGCTGATGGGCAACACCGTCGTGTGGAAGCCGTCGCCGACGCAGTCGCTGTCCGCTCACTTGACCATGCGCTTGCTCGAAGAGGCGGGTCTGCCGGCCGGGGTGATCAACCTGGTCACCGGTGACGGCCTGGCGGTCTCCGAGGTCGCGCTGACCGACCCGGACCTGGCCGGCATCCACTTCACCGGTTCGACCAAGACCTTCCAGCACCTGTGGGGCCAGGTCGGCGCCAACATCGCCAACTACCGGTCGTACCCGCGGATCGTGGGGGAGACCGGCGGCAAGGACTTCGTGCTCGCCCACCCGTCGGCCGACGTCGACGTGCTGCGCACGGCGCTGGTCCGCGGCGCGTTCGAGTATCAGGGCCAGAAGTGCTCGGCGGCATCGCGGGCCTATATCCCATCTTCGATATGGAAGAGGATGTCGGCCGATTTCGTATCCGAAATAGAAAACCTGAAGATGGGTGACGTCACCGACTTCAGCAACTTCATGGGCGCGGTGATCGACCGCCGGTCGTTCGACAAGCTCGCCGGTGTGCTCGAGCGGGTCAAGTCCGACTCGTCGCTGACCGTCGCCGCAGGTGGCACCGCCGACGACAGCGAGGGCTTCTTCGTTCGCCCGACGGTCCTGCTGGGCACCGACCCCACCCACGAGGTCTTCACCACCGAGTACTTCGGCCCGATCCTGGCCGTGCACGTGTTCGACGACAGCAACTTCGACACCGTCGTGCGTCAGATGGAGAACGTGGCGCCGTACGGCCTGACCGGTGCGGTGATCGCCAACGACCGCGCCGCGATCGAGCGCGCGATCGAGGACCTGCGGTTCGCCGCGGGCAACTTCTACGTCAACGACAAGCCGACCGGCGCCGTCGTCGGTCAGCAGCCGTTCGGTGGCGGCCGGGCGTCGGGCACCAACGACAAGGCCGGTTCCCCGCTCAACCTGCTGCGTTGGGTGAGCCCTCGATCGATTAAGGAAACCTTCGTCCCGCCGACCGTTTCATGCCACCCGCACCAGGGGTAGGAGGTAGACATGTTGCGTACCAGCCTGCTTGCCGCGGCGCGCTCGCCGTTGGCCCGCAAGGTCGTCGAGCGCAGCCCACTGACCAGGCCCGTGGTCAACAGGTTCGTCGCGGGCGCCGAAACGGCCGACGCGGTCGAGGCGACGCGCGCGCTTCGCGACTCCGGCCGAGCCGTCACGATCGACTACCTCGGCGAGGACACCACCGAGGTGTCGGACGCGACGCACACCGTCAAGGCGTACGTCGAACTGCTCTCGGCCCTGTCCGAGCAAGGGCTCGCGGCTGGTGCGGACGTGTCGGTCAAGCTGTCCGCGGTCGGCCAGGCGTTGCCGGGTGACGGTCACAAGATCGCCCTGGACAACGCCCGGCTGATCGCCGACGCGGCCGCCGGCGTCGGCGCGACGCTGACACTGGACATGGAGGACCACACCACCACGGACTCCACATTGGACATCCTGTCCGAACTGCGCGCGGACTTCCCGTGGGTCGGCGCGGTCCTGCAGGCATACCTGTACCGCACCGAGGGCGACGCGCGCGATCTCGCCGTCGCGGGATCGCGTGTGCGGCTGTGCAAGGGCGCCTACCGTGAGCCGGCGTCAGTGGCCTATCAGGACAAAGCCGAGGTGGACCGGAACTACGTGCGGGTGATGCGGATCCTGATGGAGGGTGACGGCTATCCGATGATCGCCTCGCACGATCCGCGGATCATCGCCATCGCCGGTGACCTCGGCGTGGGGCGTGACTTCGAATACCAGATGTTGTATGGAATCCGGCCGCAGGAGCAGGAAGCGATCGCGCAGCGCGGCGACACGATGCGTGTATACGTGCCATACGGAGTGCAGTGGTATGGGTACTTTATGCGCCGTTTGGCCGAACGTCCCGCCAACCTCGCGTTCTTCCTCCGCGCGATGGCAACCCGAGGGTGACTTAGTTTAAGACGCGAATAAGATGACGTTCCCCAGACGTTCACTTGCGCTGGACAGGGTTGCGCCGGATTGATCAGCGCATGAAGGAGCGGACGTGGGACATCACCACCATCACGACCACAATCACGAGCACTCCCACGTCACGGCCGAGGACCTGCCTCGGGCAGCGGATCTCGCGGTTCCGGACGCGGAGCTCAACCGCGAGGAGATGACCCGGCGGTCGGTCTTCCGCCGGGCCGGTCTGCTCGGCGCGGGCTTAGCCGGCGGCAGCGTGCTCAATGCCGCCCCGGCCGCCGCGACACCGCAGAACAACGTGCCGCGCGGCGGATTCCGTTGGCTCGCAGGTGATCACCACGTGCACACGCAGTACAGCGATGACGGCAAGTACCGCGTCATCGACCACGTGCGACAGGCGAACGCCTATGGCCTTGGCTGGCTGGTGATCACTGACCACGGTGGACCGGTGCACGCCAAGATCGGTGTGGACAAGGTCAACCCGGACATCAAGGCGGCCAGGGAGAAGTACGACGAGACCCTGGTGTTCCAGGGTCTGGAGTGGAACATCCCGGGCGCCGAGCATGGCACGGTGTTCGTTGCCCCAGGCCGCAACGAGGCCTCGTTCCTCAAGGAATTCGAGCTCGGCTACGACGGCAGGACCAACGAGACCAACCCGAACAAGGAAGCGCTCGCGATCGCAGGCGTGAACTTCCTTGCCGACGGTGTCCGTCGCCGCCGTGTCGACGACGCGCTGATGCTCGCCAACCACCCGGCGCGCAAGGGAATCGACTCTCCACATGAGATCCGCGGGTGGCGGGACGCGGCGCCGAACATCGCCGTGGGCATGGAAGGCGCGCCCGGCCACCAGGCCGCCGGCATTCCCAAGCCGCACGGTGGCGGTCGCGCTCGTGGTTACTACGACGGCACGCCCGGATCGGACGCGTTCCCGGGATACCCGCCGCAGAGCTACTACACGTGGGGCGGCTTCGACTGGCTCACGTCCACAGTGGGCGGTATGTGGGACAGCCTGCTCGCTGAAGGAAAGCCGTGGTGGATCACGGCGAACTCCGACTCGCACAGCGTGTACGCGGATACTTCGGCGCGTGGCCCGAACAGCGACTTCAACGCCAACGGCCGCCACTCCGACCCGGTGCACGGCGGTCCGCTGAACCTGGGCGAAGGTGACTTCTGGCCGGGCTGCTACAGCCGTACTCACGTTGGCGCGCTTGACTTTTCGTATCGCGCGGTGATGGACGGGATTCGTGCAGGCCGGGTGTGGGTCGACCACGGCGGTCTGATCAGCGCGCTCGATGTGCGGCTGCGCAGCCGCGGCAGCTGGCTCTCGAGCGCGACTCTCGGCGGTTCATTGCACGTTCGCCGTGGCACTCCGGTAGAGCTGACGATCAGCATCGATCTGGCGAACACCCCGAACTGGGCGCAGTTCGTGCCGGTGCTGTCGCGTGTGGACATCATTCAGGGTGACGTGACCGGACCGGTGCAGGACCGGGACACGTTCACCGCGCCGCGTACGAAGGTCGTGAAGTCGTTCGAGGTCAACAAGTCCGCCGGGACGGTGAATTTCACCTACCAGCTCGGGCGGCTTGACCGGCCGGTGTACGTGCGGCTGCGCGGCACCGACGGCAACCGCGTCGCGCCTGGCTTCCACGGCGCCGCGGTGGACCCGCACGGCCCGGCGATCGACGTGGTCGGGGACGCGGACCCGTGGAAGGACCTCTGGTTCTACACCAACCCGATCTGGGCGCTGCCTTACTGAGGCCCTGACCCGCACCGATCCTCCGCATACCACAGGGGTACGACATTCCGTGCTGAGCGCCCCCTGATAGCCAAAGCACCGGAGGGGTCTGACATTCGTTGCGAGCGTCCCCCGGGAACCAAGGTATTGGAGAGGTCTGACAGGTTGGGTTTGTGGTGAGGGCCGCTTGACGGGCATCAGGTGCCGGTGGGTGGCTCTCACCGGTATCTGACGAGGGCAGCCATGGCTCTGCTGCCATTGGCGCTTATCGCCGCCTGCGACAGCGACAATGACCCGGCGTGGCGTCCGGGAAGTCGTGGCCAAAACAGGCCGTCACCTTCGCGGCGAAAGGGTGCCTCAGGGGATGCGGTTGAACTCGGCCAGTGCCGTTCTGAACGCGTCTGGTTCCGCTTTGATCAGGCCGTGGAAGGGCTGGTCGAGTTCGATCGCGAAGTACAGCGTGAACGCCAGGATCCCGGCGAGGGTCACGATGCTCAGCACGTGTCGCAGGTCCGCGCTGAAGCCGATCAGCAGCGGGTAAGCGACCATTACGAACGCGCCGATTATCGTGCCCCAGAACAACAGTGTCAGCAGTGAGCTGTCTCCGATCGCCTGCTCTATTCTCGCCCGGCGTTCGTCCGCGACCGAGCGCGCGTTCTGCAGTGCCTGGTCCCTTGTGGCCAGTTCCCGGTCGGATTCCGCGGGCAGTCTGCTGATCTCCGCGCGCAGCGCCACGAGCAGGTCGCCCGCTTTCCGGTCCGCCTTCTTCTCGTCCAGCATCCCCCACTCGCGATCGACCACTTCGGACGTGTACTCCCGGACCAGCGCGCGGATCTGGTCCCGTTCCGCCTGCGGGGAGTTGGCGACCTGCCAGTAAACCTCGATCAGGCCGGATGCCTCGGCCTCCGCGTGTTCTTCGGTCGCGTTCGCCTCGGTCCACGTGATCACCGTGTAGAACGCGAGCACCACGATGAACAACGCGTTCAGCACACCGCCGACGAATCCGAGCGCCTCGGCGTTGTATGTCCCTTCCCTCGCCCGTTTTCGACGGCCCACCATCATCATGACGACCGCCGAGACCACCATCGCTGCGACAACCAAGAGATACGCGTATCCCGGCACGACACCCATGTTTGACACACCGTCGCCGTCCGCGCCATGGGGGAGCGTCCAAATACACCGGGAGGAGTGAACGTGCTGGCGAGTCGTCACTCGCCTGACCTATCGTCCCTGCTAACCGCCTGACGGAGGTCACAGTGCGCATATGGGGCTTGGTGGGCACGTTGTCGTTGCTCATTTTGTCAACGCTCCCAGCGGCATCCGCGGAAAGCCCACCAGTTCTGCCGACCAACTACGACCAGACCGTCTACGGCGACTTCTCGGTGATCGGGAATACCGTGACCGCCTGTCCGGTGCAACCAGGCCACTATCCGCCGAAGCTCTGCCACGACGCGCAGAACCGTGTCGGCAGTGGACCTTCCGCGCAGAACAACGGGCATCCGATGACCTGGGCGGACATCGACACCGATCCGGTGACGTACAACTCGTCCAGCGGCCGGTTAACGATCCCGGACGGCGCGCGGATCGCCTATGCGAAGCTGACGTGGGCGGGCAACACCGGCGGCCTGACCAGCGTCCCGTGTGGACGTGGTCCGATCCGGCCGCCGGGTTCCCCCAAACAGCAACAGATTTCCTTGAAGATCAACGACCGGGGCAGCCTGATCGCACCGGACCGGTACACAGAGGACGCGCCGGGCGACCTCACCCATACGGACCATCAGTTCTACAGCGCCTACGCCGACGTCACCGGGCAGTTTCGTGGGATCACTGGACCTTCGACCGTCACGGTCGGCAATGTCTGGACGCCCCAAGGGTTCGACTGCTTCGGCGGCTGGTCGTTGACCGCGGTGTGGATGTTCGACACGGCACAACCAGCCGCGCCAGCCCGCAAACAGATCGCGGTCTACGACGCGCATACCCGTGTATTCACGGGAAGACACCGTGCGGACGCCCGGATGCCGTCGATCAAGTCGGCCGGTGGCCTGACCCGGCTCGGGCTGGCAGGGTTTGAGGGCGACTGGGCGATGCCGGGCGACCAGTTCCTGATCAACGGCCGCAACGCCGGGCGGACGGACAACTTCTTCGTGTCCGGTGCGGACGGACACCTGAAACCCGCACACGCAAACAACATGAGTGTGGACGTGCGCACCATCGATCTCGCCGGTGATCTGCTCAAGCCAGGCGAGGCGGGTGCGAACCTGAGCTTCACGAGCGGGCACGACGCTTACCTCGTTGCGAACATCGTGGCGTCGTCCGGGCGGCCTGAGTTGGTCGTGACCACGGCGATGGACAAGGACGTTGCGCATCCGGGTGATCAGGTCACCCAGTCGGTGACGGTCACTAACACCGGTAGTGCGCCTGCCGTGGACATCCGGGTGCAATCGGATCTCGGGCCCGCGTGTGCCGAGAACATCCCGCGACTCGAAGGCGGGCAGTGGGCGAAGTACAGCTGCTCGCGGTCGGCCCCAGATGACGACGTGAAACCAACCGCCACGGTCACCGGGCAAAGCCTCGTCGGCGACCGGCTTTCGGCGTCCGCGCAGACGTTCCTCGAGGTTATCCGGCCCGGGATCGCTGTGACCAAGTCGGCCGTGCCGAACACTGTCCTGAGTGGTCAGGCAGTCGGCTACACCATCGAGGTCCGCAATACCGGCGACACCTTGCTGTCCGGAGTGTCCATAGACGATAAACAAGTGGACGCATGCGACCGGCCGGACTTCGGCACGCTCGCGACCGGGGAAGCCAAGCTGCTGCACTGTTCGGTCGCCGCGGGCGATGAGGGCTTCACCAACAACGTGACAGTCATCGGAACGGACAAGGCAGGCAGGAAGGTGACCGCCGACGCCCACGCGGCGTTCACCGTCATCCATCCGCGGATCGAGTTCTCCGTCCGGCCTTCGACTCGTGCGGCGCGGGCAGGCGAATCCGTGACTTTCAGCGTGACAGTACGGAATCCCACGCCGATCCAGCTCGGCAATGTCCGCGTGACCGGAACACCGTCGGCCTGTGCGCGTGACATCGGCACTCTGGCGCCTCAGCAGACCGTGGAGTACACGTGCTCGGTCGTGATGCGGGAACGGCTCACGATCTCGTTGACGGTGACAGCCACGCCGTTCATCAACGGACAGCTGGCAGAAACCCGCCGCGACACCGTGAATCTCACCGCGTCGGTGATCGTGTCCCTTGTGGAGCCGACGGCCGAGCCGCCACCGGTCAGGAAGTCCGCCAAGACGGACCGGACCGAGAACGCGCCAGTCGCGGCGTTCGTCGCCGGACTTGCCGCGATCAGCACGTTCGTCACCGTCGGCGCGATCAGCGCGACCGCTCGGTCGAAGAGGTGAGCTACAGCCAGTCCTTGCGTTTGAAGGTCGAGTACAGTGCGATCGACGTCAGCACGATGGCCACTGTGGACACCCAGAACCCCCACACGTGCTCACCACCGGGCAGCGGAACGTTCTGGCCGTAGAACCCGGTGATCGCGGTCGGCACCGCGATGATCGCGGCCCAGCTGGTGACCTTCTTCATGATCAGGTTCATCCGGTTGCCCTGCAGGTTGAGCTGGGTGTCCCGGACCGTGGCTATCAGGTCTCGCAGCGCCTCGACCTGCTCGGACGCCCAGATCACGTGGTCGAGCACGTCCTGGAAGTACGGCCGCATGCTCTCGTTGTAGATCGGGTTCTCCGGCCGCAGCAGCGGCACGATCACCTCGCGCATCGGCGTCACCTTGCGCCGCAACTGCCCGAGGCTCTTGTGCAGCATCAACGACTGCCGTTGCACCGCCAGCGAGTTCGGCGGTTGGGTGAACACGTCGTCCTCGAGATCCTCGGCCATGTCGTCAAGGACCTGGATCGTGTCGAGGTACGAGTCGACCACGTAGTCGAGGATGCCGTGCACGAGGTACGCGACGCCATCCATTGTGGACTCGCTGTCCCAGCGCGCGACGACCTTCTCCATGTCGAACGTGGGATCCTTGCGCACGGTCACCACGGTCTGTTTGGCGAGAATGATCGCCAGTTCATGGGCGTGCAGTGCGCCCGAGTCGTCCGTTTCGACGGCGTACGCGATCACCAGTCCATGCCCTGGGTAGTGGCTGAACTTCGGCCGCTGGTGCATTTGCACGGCGTCCTCGACGGCCAGTTCGTGCAGGCCAAGGTACCCGGTGAGCTCCGCGAGGTCCTGCTTGGCCGGCGCGGCCAAGTCGACCCAGACGATCGTGCCGGGGTCGGCGAGGTTCGCGGCCAGTTGGCCCGGTGCGAAGTTCTCCGACTCGAGGCGGCCCTCCCGATAAACCCGCGAACGCGTCATGACCACCAACAGTAACGGGTAAGGTACGTGGGACGTGGGACGAACTCCAGGAGCGCCGTGAACGACCAGCCGCAGAAGCTCTCGACCCGGCTGGGCCGGGCGATCAGGGAGGAGATCTCCGCACTGATCCTGCAGCGCGGGCTGCGCTCGGGCGATCCGCTGCCCACCGAGACCGAGCTGGTCGAAGCGCTGGGCGTGAGCCGCAACTCGATCCGCGAGGCGCTCAAGGGACTGCAGGCACTGGACATCGTGGACATCCGGCACGGACACGGCACGTACGTCGGCGGCCTGTCGCTGGAGCCCTTGGCCGACGGCCTGACGTTCCGCGTGCTGCACGGCCTGCGCAACGACATGCGGTCGCTCGAGGAGATCGTCGAGGTCAGGGAGGCGCTGGAAGAAGCGCTGATCCGCCGGGTGACGCCGACGATTCCCGAAACGGACCTGGACGCCCTCGACGAGGTGCTCGCACTGATGAGCGCTCGAGCCGCGGCAGGCGCCACGTTCGCCGACGAGGACATGCAGTTCCACGAGCTGCTGTACCGCTCACTGGACAACGCGCTGGTGACGCAGCTGCTCAGGGCGTTCTGGAGCGTCTACCAGCGGGTGAACCATCGCCTTGGCGTGACCGACCCCGATCCGCCGGAGACGGTCAACCGCCACCGCGCCATCGTCACGGCGTTGCGCGGGCGCGACGTGGCGCGGGCGGAGAAGGCGATGGCCGAGCACTTCCGCAACCTGGACGTCCGCATCGCCCAGGTCGCGCGTCAGCAGCAGGTCATGGACTGAGCCGGGTCAAGTCCCGCGGGAACAACGTGGTCTGCCGGATGTTCGGCGCGCCGACGAGTCGCGCGGTCCACCGTTCGAGACCGAGCGCGAACCCACCGTGCGGCGGCATCCCGTACTTGAAGGCGTCCAGGTAACCCCTGTACGGCTCTGTGTCGTCCAAGATGGCGAGATAGTCGCTGTACTTGTGCAGCCGCTGCCCGCCGGTGACCAGCTCAACGCCACGGAACAGCAGGTCGAAGCTGTTGGAGTACTCCGGTCGCGCCGGGTCCGGGTGCGTGTAGAACGGCCTTTTTCGTATCGGATATCCGATGACGAACAGGAACTCCGAACCGTGCTCGGCGAGCGCCCACTCCGACAGCGCCCGTTCATGCGCTGGCGCGAGGTCAGGCTCGTCCGGTGGCGCGCCGACCAACGCGAGTGCGTCCACGAAGTGAATCTCTGGGATCACCGGCGGCACCTCGGGGAGCCGGATGCCGAGCAGCCGCACAGCGTCAGCGGCGCGCGTTCGCACGCAGTCGACCATGCCCGCGACCGCGTGACGAAGCACCGCCATCACGTCGCGGTGATCGGATATGAAACCCAATTCGGCGTCCAGGCTCGTGTACTGCGCCAAGTGCCGAGTCGTGTCGTGCGGTTCGGCGCGAAACACGGATCCTATTTCGTATACGCGTTCAAAGACGCCGACCAACGACTGCTTGAAGAACTGCGGGGACTGCGCGAGATACGCGCGGCGTCCGAAGTAGTCGATGCCGAACACGTTGGCACCCGACTCCGTCGCAGTCCCGACGATCTTGGGGGTGTGGACCTCGGTGAAGTCCAGTTCGTCAAGCGCGGCACGGTAACCAGCGACGCTCGCCGCGGCGATCGTGAACGCGGCGCGCATCTTCGGGTGTCTCAACGCGACCGGTGCGTTGTCCAAAATGGTCGGAAGGGTCGCGCTGAGGTTGGGCCGGTACAAGTCGAACGGCGGAGCCTGCGCCGGTTCGGACAACGGCGTGACCACCGGCTCGGTGATCTCAGCACCGCCGGGCGCCTGGCCGCTCGCGATCACGATCCCTTCGACTTCGACGACTGTCTCTTCGGGAACGTCCGACTCGGGCAGGACAACCTGGACCAACCCGGAACGGTCCCGGATGACGAGGAAGGTCACGGATTTCAGTTCGCGCCGGCGGTGTACCCAACCGGCCACTCGGATACGGGCGCCGATGTGCGCGGGCACGTCGGCGGCCAGAACACGAGAGATCATCGCCACTCCTGGTGGAATTTCGGTGATCCCTTGGGAGTGCGGGCGAGAAGGGGACTCGCGGTGCCACCGCACTTTCGCCGGCACTGCCGTGCCGGCCTCGTTCAGCCGGATGACGGTGGCGAACCGGCGGGG
This sequence comes from Rhodococcus rhodnii, assembly GCA_000720375.1. Classification (GTDB taxonomy): domain Bacteria; phylum Actinomycetota; class Actinomycetes; order Mycobacteriales; family Pseudonocardiaceae; genus Kibdelosporangium. Next base: position 171,916 of record JOAA01000015.1, read on the forward strand.
CATTTCCTCCCCGCACTCGGGAGTGTCTTCACCTGGAGGGCGTGAGGCCGCCTTCCCAGCTACCGGCGGCTCTCTAGGCTCACGTGATCCTCGGCTACTCGTCTCCGTCAACGCGTTGCACCGCAGGATAGGACATCGGCCCGAGGCAGGCAGCTCATTTCTTGAGCCGGGGATACACCGCGCGGGCCGGTGCGAGCGAGCCGGACAAGGCGAAACACTGTTCGGCGATCCGGGTGGCCAAGTCGGGCAGGAACGGGATCAGGTCGTTGGCCAGCACGCGGCATGCGGCAAGCAGATTCGCCAGCACTTCATCGGGGTCGGCAAGCTCCCATGGCCGCGACTGGGTGAGGTAGGCAGAAGCATCCTGCACGAGCTGCTGTACGGCGTCCGTCGCCGCGACGAAGTCGAACCGGGCCAGGGCAGGCGCGACCCGTGCTGACGGCCAGTTTCCGCCGGGAGGTGGTTCGCCGTTGCGGTAACGGTGAACGAGACCCGTGACACGGTCCACAAAGGTGCCGAGGCTGTTGTGCAAGTCCTTGTTGGCCATGGGCACAAGCTGACCGTCCACCCTGGACCTGAGTAGCCACCAGCGCACGGCGTCGGATCCGTATTTGCGTAACCACGACTCGACCTCGGGCAGGGCCAAGTCGGGGCACACACAGATCGTGTCCGAGGAGTGCAATAACTGCGGCTGTGGCGAGGACTCTCCGATTACGTGGACCCGTGCGTCACTGGACACCCACCAGCGTTGGTAGTCAGACGGGCTCATGCCTGCTGTGTACCAAGGGGTTGACGCGTCGGAGTCGTTGAAGACGTTGTACGACAGGGAAAGCATTGGGCGCAGCGCGGGGGAGCCGCCACCGAGGAACCGGACCCGTGCTCCCATGAGCCGGTAATGCCGCGCCAGCACGTCTGCGTAAACCAACTCGATCGCAGACGCGTGCGGGTCAGTGGTCACGTAATACCGCACGGAGTCTCCGTGGTTTTGGATGCCCAGGCCATCACGGCCTCCGGTAGGTGAAAGTCCGGGCGTACGACGCGAAACCGAGGCCCCGGTAGAGCTCCACCGCCGGATAGCCGTCGACCGGGTACACAATCGCTTGTTTGGCGCCGGCCTGGGAAGCGGCCAGCATGGCGGCCAGGCACACGGCCGTGGCCAGGCCCATGCCGCGGAAAGCGGGATCCGTGCCAACCGGTTCGAGCTCGGCCACCGCGTTGACGAAGTCCAGCCAGATCAGGCAGTACGCGGCGAACCGTCCATCCGGTGCCTCGACCGCCCAATCCAGGGAACTACGGTAAGGCCACGCGGCCATCACATTCCGATAGCTCTCGACAGTCACGCGCGACGGATGCCACGCCGCACGATGAACCTCCACCCGGCGGGCCACATCATCGGCCGGACGCGCCACGAAACCGTCAGGCAGCACGGGCGAAGGCAAGTCACCGAGCGAACGCGACATGTAATGGTGGAACGGCGCGTCCGGCGTGAGCCGGTAGCCGCGTTGCTCCAAGGCGGTGATCACATGTTTCTCGCCGTCGAGGACCATCACCTCCGATGGCGCGGCCCAGTCAAGCACCGATCCGGCGAGTTCCGGCCACGCCGGGTCGACCAGCAACGACAGATGACCCCCGTCTGCCCAACCCCATGCCACGACTTGGCCGCAGGCCTCCCACAGCCGGGTCCGCCATGAAAGTTCCCTGCCGACGTGCTCGAAACGTTGCCACGCCAGGTCACCGATGTGGCAATGGCTGGCCGGTGACCAGATCCGCTCGGCCAGCGACTGCATGGCCCGCAGGTCGGCCGGGCCGGTGTACTGCCGTTCGCTGACCTTGGACATACCCGGGATGGTGCCCGATGGATGTCCGTACCGGGAACAGCATTTTCCGGACCCACGACGGCCCGTCGTCGAGGTTCGCCTGGCTGACCCGGTCATTCGACGTAAGATCTCAGACCTGGTTCGTCGATCCCGCGAATCAACGCGATGGAGCCCGTGATGTCTGTGCTGCCCGGTCAGGAACCCGCCAGGTCCTGGCGGTCCCGATCCCGGGGTGGGCTGGCGACCCTCGGCGTGGCCCGGCGGGTCGCCGACGATCTCGCGGGCGGGCTGTCCGGTCCCCGCGTGCGCGCGGCGGCACGGGGCGTCCGCAGGTTGCTGGAGGTCGAGGGGGTCGGCTTGGCCGACTTGTCCGGCCGTCTGGTCTGGGTCGGGCAGGCGCCGACCGGTGTGGACGTGATGGCGTTGGTCGAGGACGTCCTGCACAGTGAGACGAAAGCCGGGCGGCTACCGACCGTCGCGCTGCCGCTGCACTCGCGTGACGAGCTGGCCGGTGTGCTGGTGGTCGCGGGCGCGAGCCGGATGTCGCCGGTCAGGGAGATGACCGACTGGATCAGCGACGCGCTCGAGCGCAGCAGGCTGGAAGCCATCGCCGACCAGGCGGCCCAGTCCGAGCTGGAGAACCTGCGGGCCGAGATCTCGCCGCACTTCGTGTACAACGCGCTCACGGTGATCGCGTCGCTGGTGAAGTCCGACCCGGACCGCTCCCGTGAGCTGATGCTGGACTTCGCCGACTACACCCGCTACCACCTCGCCCGGCACGGCGACTACACGACCGTCGCCGACGAGTTCCACGCGATCGAGGCCTACTTCGCGTTGCAGCGGGCCATGCTCGGCGACAGGCTGCGGGTGCAGATCCGGGTGGCGCCGGAGGTGCTGGCGGTCGCGATCCCGTACCTGGTGTTGCAGCCGCTGGTGGAAAACGCCGTGCGGCACGGGATCGAGCCGCGCTCGGAGCCGGGGTTGGTGCAAGTGCGGGGCGAAGCCGAGGGGTCGGACTGCGTGATCAGCATCGAGGACGACGGAGTGGGCATGGACCCGGCCATGGCCGAGCGGATACTGGCCGGGCAGGGCAAATCCGACAGCGTCGGATTGAACAATGTGGACCGTAGGCTGCGCTACGTCTACGGGTCGTGGTTCGGGCTCGTGGTGGAGACCGCGCCCGAGGCGGGCACCCGGGTGGTCGTCCGCGTGCCGATGTTCCAGCCTGGGGTGATGCCGTGATGGGGTTGACCGTGCTCGCCGTCGACGACGTGCCCGCGGCACTGGAAGAACTGGTCCGGATGCTCAAGGACGCGCCCGAGGTCGACGAGGTGGCCGGTGCCGCCGACCCGATCACCGCGCTCAAGATGATCCAAAGTGGTCAGTTCGGCGCGGTGTTCCTGGACATCTCGATGCCTGGGTTGGACGGCCTCGAACTGGCCTCGCTGCTGCGTAAACTCAGCGACCCGCCGGCGATCGTGTTCGTGACCGCGCACGAGGAACACGCGGTCGCGGCCTTCGGCATCGGTGCGGTGGACTATCTGCTCAAGCCGCTGCGCGCGGAACGGCTCGCGGACACCCTGGCAAGGGTCAACCGGCACGCGGAACCGGAGCCGAAGCTGGACGCGATGGCCGCGTTGCCCGTGGAAGCCGCCGGACGCACGCACTACATCCGCCGCAGTGACGTCGTTTTCGTCGAAGCGCAAGGCGATTACGTCCGGCTCTACACCAAGAACGGGTCGCATCTGGTCCGGATGCCGATCTCCCGGCTCCAGGAGTACTGGGAGAGCGCGGGTTTCCTCCGTGTGCACCGGGGTTTCCTGCTGGCACTGGGATCCGTTCGCGAGCTGCGGAGTGACTCCGCCGGTGGGCTGCTGGCACACACCGCGGCAGGCGACGTTCCGGTGTCCCGCAGGCATTCCCGGGAGTTGCGCGAGCGCTTGCTTCAGGCGGCACAGCGCGGCGAGCTGGACGGGCGGGCCTGATGCCGCACCGCAGGGTCGCAGTGACCAGCCCGCAGACCAGGCTGGCGCACGCTCGCAAACGGTCACGCGGGCGATGGCGGTTGCCCGTTCTCGATCCCGCTGATGCCGAACGGGCCCAACGGCTTTTCCGGATCCAGCGCCGGCGGGCGATGGTCGCGGTCGCCTGGTTGTTCGCGCTGGTGTTGTTGCTGCCCTTGGTGTTCGCGCTCTGGCCGCAGCTGGATACCATGCGGCTGCTCGGGATCCCGCTTTCATGGCTGGCCGTCGTGTTGATTCCGTTCCCTGCCATGGTCTTCCTGGCCATCTGGCAGTTGCGCCGGGCGGAAAAGCCGGAGGACCAAGCGTGATCGCCGCGCTCGCGGTGGCGCCAGTCGTGCTGATCACCTTGCTGATCGGGCTGCGCGGGGTCGCCGCGATGCGCACGACGTCCGACTTCCTCGTCGCCTCCCGCCGGGTGTCGCCGCTGCTGAACTCGGCCGCGGTGTCCGGGGAGTACCTTTCGGCGGCGTCTTTCCTTGGCGTTGCGGGACTTGTCGTCAAGGACGGGGTCGGCGCGCTGTGGTATCCGGTCGGGTTCACCGCCGGGTATATCGCCATGCTGGCATTGGTCGCCGCGCCCATGCGCCGTTCCGGCGCGCTGACCGTGCCGGATTTCGCCGAGGCGAGATTGGCCTCCCCGCCACTGCGCAGACTGGCGGCGGTCGCCATTCTGGTGATCGGTGGTCTATACCTCGTGCCGCAGTTCCGTACGGCCGGACTTGTGCTCAGCGTCGTCAGCGGATCGCAATACTGGGTCGGTGTCGTGATCGCCGGCGTCGTGGTCGCCGTGACCCTCGCGCTGGGCGGGATGCGCGCGGCCACATACGTCCAAGCATTCCAATTCTGTTTGAAGCTCGTCCTTTTCATCATTCCCGCGATTTGGCTGCTGCTGCGGGTCGGCCCGGATGTCCGCGAGGAAGCCCTGCATCCGGTGGAATTCACGCACTTCGGCCACGAGACCCACGTGACGTTCCGCGCCTCGGTCACCATCGAGGTCGCCGAGCCGACCACGGTGCGTGACGCGTCGAACGGGCTGATCACGTTGCCTGTTGGGGATTTTCAAGTACCAGCGGGCAGCGAGTACATCTTTCCCCAAGGGGCACCGGTTCCCGGCGTCAAAGGGCAGACGCCACCCGGCGCGCCCGGCTGGGAACGACCGCTGATCGACCTTCAAGGCGAGGGTTATCCACTGCTGGGTACATGGGCCGTACTACTGGCCACGATGCTCGGCACGATGGGCCTCCCGCACGTGTTGATGCGCTTCCACACCAGCCCGGACGGCCGCGCGGCACGCCGGACCGCCGCGCTCACAGTCGTTCTGCTGAGCGCCTTCTACCTCTTTCCAGGTATCTACGGCGTGCTCGGCCGGGTGTTGGTACCGCAGCTGTACCTAACGGGCGCAACCGATACGGCAGTCGTCGCACTACCGTCCCAAGTGGATAACGGAGCGTGGGGAGACGCGTTCACCGCGTTACTGACCGCCGGTGCGTTCGCTGCGTTTTTGGCTACCTCGTTGGGTTTGCTGCTCGTGGTCTCCGGTGCGATCTCGCACGACCTGCTCGCCGGAGGCCTCCGGCAGCTGCGGGTAACAGTGTTCCTGGCGGCGGCGGTGGTCGTGCTGCTGGCGTTGCCCGCGGCGAGGCTGGACGCGGGAATCCTTGTGACATGGGGATTCACCGTCGCAGCGTCCACATTCAGTCCGCTGCTCGTACTGGGCATCTGGTGGTCCCGGCTCACCGCGCCGGGCGCGATCGCCGGTGTGGCAGTGGGTTTGCTCGCCACCGCAGGCGCCATCGTGATGACACTGTTCGGACCGCCGGTGCACGGCTGGCTGGCGATCCTGGTGGCACAGCCCGCACCCTGGTCGGTTCCGCTCGCGTTCGGCACCATGGTCGTGGTCTCCTTGTTCGGGCGCCCTCCACCGTGGACGACTACGGCGATGTTGCGGCTACATCTCAGAGAGCAACCAGATCGTGATCTACGCCACTCGGCCTTCGCGCAGAGCCGTTCGTCAACCGTTCGTCGCATGGTTCGGCGGTTTGTCCGCTGACCGGTGCGGTGCCCTGATCCTTCCTTAAGGTGTCGCGGAACACATGCCGTGACAGGGAGGTCGCGTGAGTACCACCGAGCCTGACACCCGGCCGCCGGACGCCCAGGATTGGGAACAAGTGCAGGCCAGTCCCGAATTCGCTGACTTGCGGCGCAGGTTGCGCCGGTTCGTCTTCCCGATGACCGCCCTGTTCCTGGTCTGGTACCTGGTTTACGTGTTGCTGGCGGACTACGCGCACGGCTTCATGTCCACCAAAGTGGTCGGCAACATCAACGTCGCACTGATCCTCGGGCTGCTGCAGTTCGTGTCGACGTTCGTGATCACGATGCTGTACGTCCGCTACGCCAACAAGAAGCTGGACCCGCAGGCGGAGAAGATCCGTAAGGACATCGAAGGAGGCGACGAATGAACATCGCCCAGATGGATGTCGCCCAGGGCGTCTCCGGGTCGAGCCCGGCGCTGAACATCTCGATCTTCGCCGCGTTCGTCATCGTGACGCTGGTCGTGGTGTTCCGGGCCAGCAAGAACTCCCGCACGGCGGCTGACTACTACGCCGCCGGGCGGGCCTTCACCGGGCCGCAGAACGGCATCGCGATCTCCGGTGACTACCTGTCGGCCGCGTCGTTCCTCGGTATCGCCGGTGCGATCGCGCTGAACGGGTACGACGGATTCCTTTACTCCATCGGGTTCCTGGTCGCGTGGCTGGTGGCTTTGCTGCTGGTCGCGGAACTTCTGCGGAACACGGGCAAGTACACGATGGGCGACGTGCTGGCGTTCCGGATGCGCCAGCGGCCGGTCCGCGCGGCGGCGGCGACCTCCACCCTCGCGGTGTCCTTCTTCTACCTGCTCGCCCAGATGGCCGGCGCGGGCGGTCTGGTCGCACTGCTGCTGGGCATCACGAGCAAGGCCGGTCAGGCCGTGGTGATCGCCGTCGTCGGCGTGATCATGATCGTGTACGTGCTGATCGGCGGCATGAAGGGCACCACGTGGGTGCAGATCATCAAGGCCGCCTTGCTGATCACCGGTGCCGCCGCGATCACCCTGTGGGTGCTCGGCCGCTACGGCTTCAACCTCTCGTCGCTGCTGCAGGGCGCGGTCGACAAGGGCGGCGCGGCCGTGCTCGACCCGGGCAAGCAGTACGGCAAGACCGGCCTGACACAGCTGGACTTCGTCTCGCTGGCCTTGGCGCTGGTGCTCGGAACCGCTGGCCTGCCGCACATCCTGATGCGGTTCTACACCGTGCCGACGGCCAAGGAAGCCCGTCGCTCGGTGGTCTGGGCCATTTGGCTGATCGGCATCTTCTACCTGTTCACCCTGGTGCTGGGCTACGGCGCCGGCGCCATCGTCGGCCCGCAGGCGATCAACGCGGCACCGGGCAAGGCGAACTCGGCGGCACCACTGCTCGCCCAAGCGCTTGGTGGGCCGGTGCTGCTCGGGTTCATCGCCGCGGTCGCGTTCGCGACGATCCTCGCTGTGGTCGCCGGTCTGACGATCACCGCGTCCGCGTCGTTCGCCCATGACGTGTACGCCAACGTGATCAAGAAGGGCAAGGCCGACCCGGCGGCCGAGGTCAAGGTCGCCCGGATCACCGCACTGGTGATCGGCGCGGTCGCGATCATCGGCGGCATCTTCGCCAACGGCCAGAACATCGCGTTCCTGGTGGCACTCGCGTTCGCGGTGGCCGCGTCGGCGAACCTGCCGACGATCCTGTACTCGCTGTTCTGGAAGCGGTTCAACACACAGGGCGCGTTGTGGAGCATCTACGGCGGCCTGGCGGTCTGCCTGATCCTGATCATCTTCTCGCCCGCGGTGTCCGGCAGCGCCTCGGCGATGTTCCCGACCGCGGACTTCGACTGGTTCCCGCTGTCCAACCCGGGCATCGTCTCCATCCCGGTGTCGTTCTTCCTCGGCTGGCTGGGCACGGTCATGTCGAAGGAGCGTGACGACGCCAAGTACGCCGAGATGGAGGTTCGGGCACTGACCGGCGCGGGTGCCGAGAAGGCCGTCGCGCACTAAGGAAGTAACGCAGTCCGCTGACCACCAGGGGTGGGGGTTTGGGGACTGGGGAGAGAGGGCCGTCCAGCGTTGGGCGGCCCTCTCGGTTTTGGTCGACATATCGGTCGACACGGTGTGCCGGAGTGGTGGACACGGTGTGCTGGAACGGTGGACGCGGTGTGCCGGAGTGGTGGACGCGGTGTGCCGGAGTGGTGGACGCGGTGTGCCGGAACGTTGGACACGGTGTGCTGGAACGGTCGACACGGTGTGCTGGAACGGTGGACACGCCGGTTGGTGGCTTTTCGGCCGGACCCCAGCTGGGGTTAGCCGAAGGAGAAGACGATTCCGGTGTGTCCGTCCGGGACTGGTGTCCGGTCGCGTCCGCGGATCGGCGTTCCGGCTGGGAAGAACTCGATCCAGAGGAACGGCAGGCCGTCCGGTGGCTCGAAGGTCAGCGACCGCTTCCGGCCGTTCATGATCACCTGGTGCTCGCCGTATCCCGCTCTGGCCGCTGCCTCGAGCAGTTGCTCGACGGCCTCGTCCTCGCTGCACTGGCGGATGGACGTGATGCCGCGTCCAGGCGCCACCAAGCGGCCGCCGTACCGCCGGTCCTTCAGCACGGTGCCACGCCGGGCATCAAGCGTCTTGACGACCGGGCGAATCCTGCGCCACGTCGTCCGCTTCTGCCAGCTCGTGACGATCACATCCCGCAATACGCCCACGCTGGCACATTATTCACGCATGTCAGCCGTTCCGAACGGATTGTCGACGACGTATCGCCAGCGTCCGTCCTCGCCGAGCCGGGCGACGTCGGTCGCCGTACCTTTCAGGTCGATCTCGTAGCCCTCCGGTGTCGTGCCCTGGATGGACCAGTCCACGATGATCTGGGCGATGTCCCCGGCGACATAGATGGATGTGCCGGACATCGGCGCGCATCGGCAGACCGAACCCGAGTAGGTGTTTCTGGGCCGCTCTGCGGTCGTCGCCGGTCATCGGCTGGCCCGGGGCGGGCACGAGCACGCCCTGCTCTTCGAAGATCTCGTCGATCGCCGCGGCGTCCCCGCGGTTGAAGGCGTCCACAAAGGACTCGATTACGCGCTGTATGTCATGAACTGCTGTCATGACTCAAACAGCATACCGCGCTGCCTTATTCGCTCGTCGCATACCTAGGCCGAATGGTCCTGTCCAACCCTGTCCACAAAGGCGCCAGAGACTCGCACGCGGGTGGACAAAGTCTTCCTACGGCGTTTGTTCGCGGGAACAGTACAGGCGGTCTTGTTAGCCCTTCTGGGTCAATTTCAGGGGTCTGGACGGGCGAGCATGGTGGCTTACCTAGGTACCGCGAAATTGATGTGACGTGGATCACAGACGAGTTCTATTTCATGAGAACTACCGTTGGGTAACTTCGTGGCCCTGCGATCTGCCTCACGTTCACGGGAGGACTCTTGCAACGCCTCGCCGGTTTAGCTATGCCAAAATCAGGAGCCGATCCGTCATGACACTGCTTTCCATTGTCGTGCCGGTGCGCAATGAGGAGTCGCGGCTCCCGAACACGTTGCGTGGCCTGACCACGGCCCTGACCGGTATCACCAAGAGCGCTGAGATTGTCGTTGTCGACAATGCCAGCACCGATGGCAGCGTTGACATTGTCCGGCGGTTCCAACAGCACAGATACCAATCGGGAGCGGTTCCAATCCGTCTGGTGCACTGCGCACAGCTCGGAAAAGGCGCGGCGGTCAGAGCGGGTGTGCTTGAGTCAGACAGCCCGTACGTGGGTTTCTGCGACGCGGATCTGGCCACCGACATGGCGGCATTGGAGCCGACGCTGCTGCAGCTCGGCGCGGGTGTGAACGTGGTGGTCGGCTCGCGGGCGCACCCGAGCTCGATCGTGAAAGCAAGACACAGTGTCCTGCGGCAGGCAGGTGCGTGGGTGTTCCGCCGGGTGGCGAACGGTTTCGTGCCGGGAGTCGCCGACACCCAGTGCGGCTACAAGTTCTTCGACCGCGCGACGGCCAATGCCGTGTTCCGGCCGTTGCGCACCTTGGGTTTCGCGTTCGACGTGGAGCTTCTGGCCAGGGCGCAACGGATCGGCGCGGTCATCTTCGAACTGCCGGTGCACTGGCACGACGTGCCCGGTTCGACGTTCCACCCGTTGCGCGACGGATACCGGAGTTTCTCCGCACTGGCGCGGATGCGCTCGATATTGGCCCAGCAGCAGGAAACCGAGCCTGAGCTGGACGAGGTCCGTCCGGTCACGACACCGATCGCGGAGGTGGCCTGAGTGGTGCCACCGCTCAACGGTGCGCGAGTGGTGTTGGTGAACTGGCGGGACCGCGGGCATCCGCTCGCGGGCGGCGCCGAGGAGTACGCCGCACGAATGGCCGATGCGATGACCGCCGCTGGCGCTACAGTCACGTTCCTTACCGCGCGTGGCAAGGGACAGGACTCCGGTGACGGCACGACGGTTCGCCGCGGCGGCCGGTGGACTGTCTACCTCTGGGCGTTGTTGTGGTTGCTCCGCAACCGAAGGCGGATCGACGTCGTCGTGGACTGCCAGAACGGCATCCCGTTCTTCAGCCCCGTGGTGGTTTCCCGGCGTACCAAGGTCGTGCTTGTCATGCACCACGTGCACGACAAGCAGTTCGACGTGCACTTCCCACCATGGCTGGCCAGAGTCGGGCGCTGGCTGGAAGGTCCGGCCGCGCGCTGGGTGTACCGGCGGGCGATGACGGTCGCGGTGTCCGAGTCGACCGTACGGGCGATGCGTGACCGGCTCGCCTGGCGCGGGCCGATTTCCGTGGTGCACAACGGGATGGATCAACCCGCTGAAGCCGAGTTCGAACGCTCGGTGCACCCGTCGATCGTGTGCCTCGGCAGACTGGTCACGCACAAGCGGGTCGACCGGCTGATCGACATCGTCGGCGGCATGCTGCCGGACTGGCCCACCTTGCGTTTGCACGTGATCGGTACCGGACCTGAGGAAGCGGAACTGCGGTCGTTGGCGGCGCGCTTCGGCGACGCAGTCCTGGTGCACGGATTCGTCGACGACGAGACGAAAGCCGCCTTGTTGCGGGACTCGTGGCTCAACGTGACGCTCTCCGACGGTGAAGGCTGGGGGCTCGCGGTGATCGAGGCCGCGGCGCACGGGTTGCCGACGGTATGCCGCCGCGTCGACGGACTGTGCGACTCGGTGCGGCACGGCGAGACCGGCTGGCTGGTCGGGCCGGATGATGACTTGACGGGCGCGCTGCACGACACGCTGAAGTTGTTGAGCCGTCCGGAGGAAGCGGAGATCGTCGGGAAGGCGTGCCGGGATTGGGCCGCACGGTTCGACTGGGTCTCGAGTGGACATCGATTCGTGGCCGTGGTCACGGATCTGCTTTACAGTTCGAAACCGGGCCGTGCCAACGGTCCAACTTCCCAGGAGGACCTGTGCGACGCGCGTTGAGCCTGACCCTCATCGGGTTGGGCGTGTTCTGTATCGCCGGTGGTTTGCTGCTGCGCTTCTACGCGTATCCGGCTCTGGCCAAGATTCCCCAGGATCCGAATACCGTGTCGGTCGCCCAGGGCAGCGGCGTGACCGCGCTCGTCTACGTCCCGCAGGGATCGAGCGCACGGCCGGAGATTCGCCAGAACCTCAATCTCACGTCGAAGACGTACGTCACCGGCGACTTGCGCGCGCCGGAGTCGAAGAAGAACGGCGACGTGGTGACGTGGATCGAAGCCAGCGAGGTCAAGGATGACGCGAGCAACCTGACGGTGAACGGCAGCGTCCGTGCGTTGTGCCTGGACCGGTTCACCGGTGAGGCCGTCGCGCCGTGCACCAACGGGTACCTGGAGAAGGAAAAGGGCGTCAAGATCACGAACGAGGGCTCGCCGAAGACCCCGCAGTTCCCCGGGTACAACTTCAAACTCCCGTTCAACACCGAGAAGGGGACGTACAAGTGGTACGACTCGACGCTCGGCGCGCCGGTGGACGCGCGGTTCGACGGTGAGGAGCAGATCAACGGTGTCGACGTGTACCGGTTCAGGCAAAGTGTGCCGGTCAGCAAGGTCAGCAGCCGTGACGTACCCGGATCGTTGATCGGCAAGCCGGAAACGCCGACGGTGAACGCCGGGCTGTACTACGAAGTCGACCGGACACTGTGGATCGAACCGGTCACCGGCGCGATGATCAAGCTGCGGCAGTGGAGCAAGCAGGAGCTGCGCACGTCGGAGCAAGGCCCTGGCCAGGGCACGACCGTGTTCGACGGCACGATGGAGCTCAACGCCGACTCGGTGGCCAAGAACGTGAACACGGCCAAGGAGAACTCGTCGAAGCTGTGGCTGCTGACCGGGTTGCCGGTGATCCTGTGGATCGTCGGCGGTGTCGCGCTGCTGATCGGGATCCTGCTGCTGGCGACCGGAAGGCGCCGGTCTAGGCATTCTTTCTGAGGACCAGCACCAGGTTCCACGAGGCGACCTCACGCAGCACGGGAACGCGCACGATCCACGTCGCCCACCACGGGTGGTAGCGGGGGAGTGCGCGTTCCAGCGTGGCGTCCGGGTGCGTGCGGGCCCACTGCAGGGCTTCGCCGATGGACACGGCGAAAAGGCTTTCCCCGAAGGCATTCTTCGGTGGATGGCCGTTCTTGGCGTGGAACCGGCGGCGGGCGTAGTGGCCGCCGAGGAAGTGCCATGGCGACGTTTCGTGGCCGCCCCACGGGGAAAACCACGGCGTGAACGACAGGAAGACGGTGCCGCCAGGCTTGGTGACGCGCACCATCTCGTCGAGCATCTTGCGCGGCTTGTCCACGTGCTCCAACACGTTGGAGGAGTAGCAGACGTCGACGGCGCCGGTGCGCACCGGAAGTTCCGTGCCACTGGCCCGAATCATGCCGGGGGTGTAGCTGCCGCGCGCGGACAGCTCGCCGACGTCGGGGTCCAGACCGAGGTAGTAGGCACCCGCGGCGCGGAATGCGTCAGAGAAATATCCTGGCCCACCACCGACATCGAGCAACGTGCGGCCGGAAAGCGGCGCGAACTCGGAGACCTGGCTGACGGAATCGTCGGCCAGCAGGCGGTAGAAGGTGTCGCGGTCGGTCTGTTCGTTCCGGAATGCCTTGAACAGGCGGACAGAACGGTCCAGTGTCGCGCTGTGTGACACAGCGGGTGACACGCTACCTCGAGCCGTAGTTGACGACACCGCCGGAGTTGTTGGGTGGTGGCACCTTCTCGAAGTCGATGGAGACGTCCGGCTGCGTGTTGTCCACGAGCAGGTATGTTCCCCCGCCAGCAAGGCCAAGGCCGGCGACCACGACGATGATCGCAGCGATCAGAGTGCCCACGCGTCTACTCCTTGGCTGTTCGCGACCGGCTTCGCCGGATGAATCTACCGGCTGGTAACACAAGCCACAATAGCGCGCCGAGGATCACTGTCAAAACCACGGAATCGGCTGCCAGAACGGGCAAACTCGGCGGTCCGGCCGGTGGTCGCGCGATCATTCCGGGGACTCGGTAGAGGCTGAGCCAGGGGCCCGACCATTCATGCTTGAGACGGTTGAGCGTGGACTGCTCCACGCGGCCGGGGGTGCGGTGTTCCACCAGGACCCAACCGATGCCATGAGCGCCAAGGTTGCCGTTGTCCTCGATCGTCTGCCGAATCTCGTTGACACGCGGGTCCTCACCCGCGATGGGACGGCCGTCCACCGTGACAACATCGTCGATCACGGTGGTACGCGGGAACATCCGGGGCGCGGGATCGAGCTGTGTCCGGTTGCCGTTCCACGGGTACTGCCGGAACGGGGACATCGGCAACGTCAGGACATCACCGGTTTGCGGATCCTTGGCGATGATGTCCCTTGCCGTGTACCAGTCGACCGGGTACCGGACGGCTTCGAGTTGTTTGAAGCCGCCCCAAGCCAGATCCGGCATGGCCAGCACGGGAAGGATGGTGGCGACCGCGATCAGACCGACCCGATTGGACAGATACTTGCTCGCGGCCTGTACACCCAACGCGAACCCGATGGCCAGCGGCAACGCCCACCACGCCACCCACTTCTGCGAGTCGCGCAGCAGACCAGCGCCGGGAACGTGGGTCACCGCCCACCGCATCGCGTCCTCGCCGCCGGGCAGCGTGGTGAACACGGCGAGTACGACGCCGGCGACACCGAGCAGGACCAATGACAAGGCCGGCGCCAAACCCCAACGGGCTGCAAGAGAACGCAACCCAACGAACGCGACCACCAAGGAGAACAAGACAAGGATGGGGATCAACGGCATGGCCCGGCTGGCCGGCGTGACTTCCGCGTTCCAGATCCCACCCGTACCCAGCACGCTGACGACGGGAGTCGCCCAGTTCTCCGCCCTGGCCGCGAACGCGGCCACACCGTCCGGACTGGACAGTGTGCCGCCGGGCCGGAGCACGCTCGGCACGATCCACGGCAGGTTCAACAGAACCCCGGTGGGGATTGTGATGACAAGCGCTTGCTTGCCCGCGCACACAACAGCGAGAACAACGGCGAGCAGTCCGCCGGTCGGCGTAATGCACGCTGGTGCACACGCCACAATGACCTTCGCGAACGCCCTCGGCTCATTCCTGCGCATGGCCAGGGCGGCGTACGCGATCCACGGCAGACACGCGTAGGCGACGAGCAACGCCCAATGCCCCATGAGCAGCCGTTCGGCGAGATATGCACTCCACCCATACCAAACGGCCGCGACAACACGGATAGCCACGGATTCGGTGGGGACAAGCCGGCCCGCGCCCCAGCAGGCCATGAAGAGGATGAGGAAAAGGAGGATTTTCTGAACAATGTCCCCGGGAAGGATGGAGGTGAGCAGCGACATAACGGCGTCAGCGGGCACCGATCGGGCGACGGAAGTGCCGAGGCCGAGTGAATCGGGAACGAGCGGTTGTCGCGGCGTGAACACCATGTCGTAGTTCAACGCGAACCCGGGTGCCATCACGGGGCCGAGGACGATGAGGGCAAGCAGGGCGGACACGCCGGGCACTACAAACCGCGACCCACCCACACTCGCTCCAACCCAATTCTCCGAACCGCCGGACCATTATCGACCCGAGGTCGGCGGCGACGCAGCCCACCATCGGTGTCGAACCGGCAACGGCTGAGGTTCGTGGTCACCGACACCCCCAACGCCACTTTGAGGCTCACGCGGCCATGTTTGGCCCAGGGGACAGCGGTTCATGTGCCTCGCGACAACCGCAGAGCGCGTCCGCCACTGTAGAGCTATGCTCCCCCGGAGCACTACCCGCGAGTAGTAAAGGGGAGTCCATGGCCAGCACCCTGTCAGCCAGGACTCGGGTGGATGCCCTCTACGTCGCCGCCGCCTTCGCGGGCACGAACATCGCGAGCTACCTGATGACGGTGATCGCGGCCCGTCTGCTTGTCCCGGCGACTTTTGGGGAGTTCGGGTCGCTGACTGCCGTTTTGGTCATTGGGGCTGTGCCGGCGATGGGGTTGCAGACCGTGGTCGCGCTCAAGGTCGCGCGGCAACCCGAACAGGATCGCGGCCAGCTCGTCACACTGGGGTTGCTGACCAGCGCCACCATCATGGTGACGGCACTCGTTGCCTCTCCGCTTCTCATGGTGCTGCTGCACATCGACAACCCGTGGACCGTGATATTCCTGGCGCTTGCCTTGGCGCCGATCACATTGGTTGGGCTGTGTTACGGAATCCTGCAGGGCACTGAGCGGTTTGGGTTGATGGCGCGGTTGATCGCGCTCGAAGGGGTCGGCCGGGTTGGGGGGACGCTCACGGGCCTGCTCATCTTCCGTACCCCCACGGGTGCCTTCGCGGGCGCGGCGATCGGGGCTTCGCTGGTCGCGTTGTCCGGTTGGCTGATCTGTGGGAGGCCGTTGCCTGGGAGAAGGGGAGCGGGGCACGTCACCGAAGTCCTGCACGCCATCCAAGCCCTGCTCGCCTTGGTGCTGCTGGTGAACTTGGACCTTGTGCTGGCGCGGCACAGCTTGCCTGCGCATCAGGCGGGCGAGTACGCGGTCGGCTCGGTGGTTACGAAAATCGCCTACTGGCTGCCGTATGCGATCGCTGTCGTTGTCCTGCCGAAGTTGGCCAATGAGGGTGTGCGGCGCAAGCTTGTGCCCAAGGCGCTGGCCATCGTTGCTGCGGTGGACTCGCTTGTGGTCATTGGTTGTGCGGTGCTAGGGCCAACGGTTGTCGCCTTGGTTGGGGGAGCGGCGTATTCGTCCAGCAGTATTCCCGTGTGGCCGTTCGCGTTGGTCGGGTCGTTGCTGTCGTTGGTGCAGCTCCTGTTGTATTCCCGGATCGCCAGTGCGGATCGGCGGTCGACCTTGTTGACGTGGTTGGCCGTTGCCACGGAGATCACGTTGGTACTGGGGTGGTGGCATGGGTCGTTGACCCAGGTTGTCACTGGGGCTGTGGTGGCGACCGCCGCGTTGGCCTGTTTCGGTGCCCTCATCGAGTTCCGGACGCGGGTCGAACCAGTCGATACACGCTGACACGACCGTCGCCAGCGAAACCAGGATCGCCGCCTGCGCGACAGGCCCATACGCCCAAGCCTGACCTTCGCCCTGCAACCGGCCGATCATCGACACGAAGGTCGCCACGGTCATTCCGCCAAGCGCGAGCACGGCGGATACCAGGAACTTACGCCGGAACACCGCCTGGACAAGCAGACTCGCGATCAGCAACACCACGGCCAGGATCCCGCCCAACGCGGCGAGCAACACAACAAGGGCCACGGCAACCCATTGCTTGCCGCCAGGTGCGGTACTGATACGCCGTCGCCGGGCTGGTAGCACGGTGATCAGTAACAACAAGCCTGCGGCCACGGCACCGATGAGCAACCGTTGCCGGTACGGGATATCGGGCTCGAACTGGAGGCTGACCGTCGCCTCCGCGCCTGCTGGCAACACCCACGCCTGCTGCCAGCCGTCGACACGGGTACGTGCCAGCGGCGTACCGTCTACTTTGGCCACCCAGCCGTCGTTGGCATTCTCCGGGATGCTGAGCACCGCGGCTTCTCCCGCGCTGACCCGCAGCTCCCGTTGCGCGACGTCCCATTCGACGACTTCCACCGACCGTTGCCGTGGAGCGGCGGCGGGAGGTGTGTTCGGCAGTACGCGGATGTCCTGCACCACGAAGGATTCCGAGCGGTCGGTGCGCAGTTCGTGCTCCCGCGGCTCCAGGTCGATGCCTTCGACGAGGTCTCGGCACGTTCCCATGGCCAGTGGGCGGTGGTTCACGATGTCCGACAACGTCCCGGAAACCGTTGTCTGGTAAGTGGTTCCGTCCACCGTCACGGCGGGGCCGGATCCACAGGGGACCGTGAACTTGGTGTCCTGGGGGATCGGCGGGAACACGCCGTCCGCGCCGGTCACCTTCACTTCGCTGATGCCCGCGGGCCCAGGGACTCGATCGGGCGGTCCTTCCGTCTTGGTGATCTGGATGTCAAGGCGATCGGTGGCCACCGGCTGGATGGTCGCCGAGCCGTCGGCGAACACCTGCGCGGTCTGGTTGCCCGACGGTGTCCTGACCACGACCTCGGACGGCCGGGACGCACCCGAGGTCTCCGAGGTGGTGAGCTTGAGTCCGGTGACAGTTCTGGCGCCCTGCCACGTCAGTTGCAGCGTGGGTGTCTCGTCGGTGTAGTCGGCGATCCACGTCGTTCCGGCGTTTCCGTCGATCGCCGCGAGCGGCGCCGCGGCCGGGTCGCCGGCGAGCTGGGTCGATCCGTTGGCCGTCGAGGGAATCGGGATCCGGCCGCCGGCCGCGGGCAGGACTGTCCCTTCGAGACGGTAGTTGCCTGCTTCCCGTGTGCGGAACAGCCGGTGGATGCCGTCGGGTTCCTCGCCGAGCCGGGTCAGGCTGGAATCGCAACGCTGTTCGCGTTCCATCGCGGCACAGGCATACCGCGGCTGAGGCCCACGGGTGAACACGAAACTCGTCCGCTGCCCGGGATTCGGCGCGAAGTCGGTGGGCACCTGCAGCGCACGCTGCGCCGTCACACCTGGCACAGTCAGCTCCGCGATGCCGACGCCGCCGGTGTCCCGGTCGGCTGCGACGGACAGCACGGTGACACGGACCTTGCTGGTGAGGCCTGGCGCCACGGAGAACTTCTGCGGGTTGCCACCCCTGGTCACGTCGTGATCACGCGATCCGGAGTCCGTGGTGATCCTGATCCGGGCGACCGGCCAGCCGACCCGCTCGTCGTCCACGATCCGCATCTCCACCTGGTCCACCACGCGGGGCGTGTCCAGTTCGACCTCGAGCCATTGCCCGGCAGGACCGGAAATGGTCGAGGACTGCCACGCCGAGTACGGATCACCGTCGATCGCGGCGAACGGCATCGACGACGGGTCCGAAGGCCGGATCGAGTCCGCGTATCCGGCCGAAGTGGACGCTGTCACTCCGCGAATCCCGCGATACGCCGCGACTGTCTGATGCTCGAGACCGTGGAACGGCAGGATGTCCGTCGCAGGCCTGTCCTGCCGGGGTCTCTCATCGGCGGCCAGTGTCTGGCTCAGGTTGTCCCGTGCACGGCCGACGTTCCGCTCGCGATGCCGCAGGCCGTCGGTGACCAGCCAGTCCTGGCCGGTCGGCGAGGTGCTGTCACCCGCCAGCACGGTCGGCCGATCGCGTTGCAGCACACCGGAATCCAGCAGCTGCAGCAGGGATTCCGGGCCGCCGCTGACGGTCGCGACATCGGTCAGGTTGGTCGCCACCGCGAGCGCGACCGGGCGTTTCACCTCGTAGATCTCGATCGCCTTGCCGGGCGGCGCGTCCACGTCGACCGACGCCACGCCTGGCTGATCACGGGCCTCGACATCCGGGCCGAACGTCATGATCCGTTCGATCCCCGGTGACCGCGCCAACGCGTCACGCATCATCGTGACCGGCGGCGCGCCCGTGGCGCCTCGGTCGATGTCGTTACGCAGCAACAAGAACCGGTGCCCCGAGCGAGCGAGGAAGTCAGCGAGGCCAGGGGAACCGCGACCGTCGGCCAACGCGTCCTCGACCGCGTCCATGATCCGCGTGTTTCCTTCGGACCCCAGGGGGATCTGGCTGCGCAACGCCCATGGCGACCGAGCGAGCGCTTGCGCGGGTTCGTCGACCGTCTTGCCCCACGTGTACTCGCCGAAACCGGTTCCTGGCACCAGAAGCGTGCGTGTCTGCGGGTCGTTCTCGCCGAGCCACGTCATCGCCTGACGCCAGTAGTCCGGCACTTCGCTCCAGCCAGGCCCTGGCCGGAGCGTGAAAAGCCACGCAGGCGCCGCCATGACAAGCACCAGCGCCATCCCTGAAGCCAGCCGCGCCCGGCTCAGCGCACGCGCTTCGCCCAACCGGGATACGGCGTGCATGAACGCCAGCATCAAGGGCAGACGCAACCCAGGCTCGAACTTGTGCACGTTGCGCAGCGGCGCGAGCGGGCCGTCCAGCAACGCCCGGACGGTCTCGGACAGCGGGCTGTCCAGCGAGCCGACGTAACCGATGGTCAGGAACGTGACCGTGGTGATCACGCCGATCGTGATGAATTGGCGTTCCGGAAGGCCACGCCGGACCAGCCCGAGCAGCCCGACCGCGGCGACCATTCCGGTGGCCAGCATCAGGATCGGGTGGTCGATGAGCATGAAACCCGACGGCCACCATGGACTGCCCTGCACGACGTACGCGACCCATTGGTTGGTCCCGCGCATTGCCTGGAACAGCGACATCGGCGACGTCGTGTTGGTGGCCGATTCGACGTAATCGACGAAAGGCAGGCTGTACTGGCCGAGCAGCATCAGCGGCAGGAACCACCACACCACCGCGGCCGTGACCGAACCGGCCCACCACAGCACGAGTTTGACGTGCTGTTTCGTCCATTCCCTGGTGAGCAGCCACAACGCGGGCAGCACCAGCACGAGGATGACCACGGCACCGTTGATGCCGCCGATGCACAGCACAGCCAGCCCGGACAGCCCGGCCGCGCGTCTCGGTGAACCGATTCGGTCCGCCTTGACCAGCGGTAAAAGCACCCACGGCAACATCGCGGGCGCCAGCATTTCCGCCGACAGCGGGCCGATTTCGGTGAGCATGCGCGGTGCCAGCGCGTACGCCACCGCGCCGGTGTACTGCGCGGGCTGGGTGCCGATCTTCAGCGTCCGCGCGATCGCCAGGACGCCGTAGAACGCCAGGCACAGCAACAACGCGCACCACAGCCGTTGCGCGATCCACGGCGGAATCCCGAGAAGCTGGTTGACCGCGAAGTACGGCCCCATCGGGAACAGATAGCCGTACGCCTGGTTCTGCAGCTCGCCGCCGGTCGCCTCCGGGTTCCACAGATGCAGCGCACGGCCGAGGAACGCGATCGGGTCGACGGCCAGGTCGAGCTTGGTGTCGAAGGTGGTTCTGCCTGGTCGCTGCAGGAACGAGACCAGGGTGAGGCCAAGCATCACCCACGGGGTGGGGCTTCGGAGCTTGGTCAACACGCCGATGAGATTAGACCTTACGTACGACATATCGGGTTGACTGCCAGTGAGCCTCTGCGATGTCCTCGCTCATGCTGTCGATGACCTCGCCGCCGTGCGCGACGATGACCCGCTTGAAATGCTCGGGCGTGACCGCCGTCATCCGCATGGGAGCGGGATAGCGCAACACGATCCGCTGGCCCAGCGCGAGCAGACGGTACGGCGCGAACCGCCACAGAGCGCCCTTGAGAGTCCATAGTGGACGAGTGGTGCACTGGAGCACGCCGATACCGCCGGAATTCAGCACACGCATGAACTCGGCGAGATACGTGTCGATCAGCTCGGCGGGCAGGTGCTGCAACACCAGTTCGGTGTAGACCAGGTCGAAGTGACCGTCGTCGAACTGGCGCAGGTCAGGCGAGTCGTTGTGGACGAACCGGCACTTGCCGCCGGATCTGTCCAGCCTGCGCGCGGTTTCCAGCATCGGCTCGGAGATGTCCACGCCGGTGACCTCCTCGGCGTGCTCGGCGAGCGCCTGTGACAGGCGTCCGGCGCCGCACCCGAAGTCGAGCACTCGTTTCCACGTGACCGGCAGGTCCCAGCGGGCCAGCCAGTCGCGGGCCTTGGCCACGTCGGTGCGACCCAGCTCGAGGAACTGGCCGATGTCCCATTTGCCGCCGCGCTTGTCCGGCGCGACATGCACCGCCCAGAGCGGGTCCTGTTCGCCGAGCGTCGTCCAGTCCCGCCGCACCTCGTCGAAACTCACCGAGCCATCCTAAGGATGTATGAACGTTTTTCAGGTTATCCGTTATCGCAGTGGTATCAGCAGGTCACGTCACGGGTGTGCCGATCCGGACGTCGACAACGCACATCGGGTCGACCTGCGTCGCCCGGTTGATGTCGACACGGTCGAAACTGCCGTCCACCACCAGGTAGAGCACGTGCAGGCCGTCATTGAGGTGGATTTCGTGGGTCGCTTTGCCCAGCCGCATGGTCACTGGGCCTTTGCCTGAGGTGTAGTACTCCATTCGGAGCAGACGGCGGCCGTCGACGCGCCCGCTCAGCGGGATCGTCGCGGTGTTGTAGCCGACCGCGTATCCGCACTTCGCGTACGGTCCTGGGCGGCCGACGACCGGGTCACGGACGTTGTTGATCTTCCGAGGCGAGCCGTTGTCGTCCAGCATGTACATGTTCTCGGTGGGCTGGTCGAACTTCGGCGGTCCCGGTAGCAGACCGATCACGCGGGATGCCTTGCCGTCCACGAAGAACCACTTGTTCATGATCTCCTCGTGCACGGGCGTGTCGTACAGGACGATCGACGGGTCCGCCTTCAACGCGGCCTGTGCCGTGGCCACGTACTGCTTGGCCTTCTCGAACTTCAGCCCGGGCGCCAGCCACAGATAGCTGAGGGTCGCGCTCACGCCCAGCAGCACCACCATAACGCCTGCCGCAGGCCGTTTCAGGCGCAGCGACGAGTACGCGAAAGCGCCACACAGCACGGTGATCGGCACGGCGTCGGCGGTGTACCGGGGATCGTTGCCGATCAACGGCCCGATCTCCGGCAACCGGGTGATGATCACCAGCGCCAGGTCGACCACGACGTAGGCCCCAAGCAGACTCCACGCCAGCACGGCTTTACGCCCACCGACCAGGATTCCGCCGGCGATCACGGCCACGGCGACGGCCGCGGCGGCGATCCGAAGGCCCAACGGCGGTGTCGAAATCGCGGCGCCCATCGCCGGATCGGTCCACGGGCCGCCGAAAAGCCCAGGCAGGAACACGTCGACCACCGACCGGCGGAGGAATTCGGCGATCACATCACCGCTCGGCAGGCCTTCCTTGATCCGGCTCGCCGTCAGGCCCGCGTACAGCGCCACGAACCCGGCGAGCAGCGCGCCATGCGCGAGCCAGACCCGCCAGGGCGCCCGTTCGCCCAGCAGTAACGTGAAACCGAACAGCAGCGGCAGGAACAGCGCGGCCTTCTCGTAGAACGCCATTCCCGCAACGGTCCACAGCAACGTCGTCACGACATGCTTGGGCTCACGCGTACGCAGATACGTCAGGTGCGTGTTGAACGCACCGAACATCGTCAGCAGCAAGGGAAACAGCTGCACGGCGTAGGCCCACCACATGGTGGAGTACAGGATCAGCGACGAGAACGTGTACATCGCGTACGGCAGCAGCAAACCCCAGCGATGCCCGAACACGCGGACCAGCAGCCGCCACAGCAGGATCGACGCGCCCGCCTGCATGAGCAACGCGGGGATCACCGCGATCGTGTAGTTCAGCGGTGCCGGGGCGGTGATGAACCAGGCGAGCAGGAACATCCCGGGCGCGATGTGCCCGCTGTAGTCCTGGAAAAGGTATCCGGGATCGAACGGGCCGCTGTTGCCTGCCCGGTAGAGGATGACGAAGTCGTCCTGGCCGAAGTAGCCGGAGAACGTGGCGATGGCGTGGATGACGAACGGGATCGCCGCGACCACCGCGGCGGCGATGCTGACCGTTTTGGGTAAGACCAGGGCAGGCGCCGGTCTCGTTGCCGTTGCGGTCATTGCTCCAACAACCTGCCTAAGGCCGCGTAGAACGTGTCGACGATCTTGGTCGGATCCGGCGTCGGATACGCCTCGCCGCCGGTCGCGTGGCTGATCGTGCGCAACTCGGCCGCGTCGACGTCCGGGCCGATACCGATCGCGATGATCTGCAGCGGCCGCTTGGGGTCCTGCAGCTTGTTCAGCTCGGCGAGCAGCTGCTGCTGGCTGATACCGCGGCCGTCGTCGTCATTGCGGCCGTCGGTCAGCAGCACCACCAGGTTGATCCGGCCTGGCTCCCAGTTCTGCCGCGCAGACTGATACGCGGCGAGCACGCTGTCGTACAGCCCGGTTCCGCCGTTGCTGATCGCTCTGACGGCCCGCAGCTTCTCCAGGCCGCCCTTGGCCAGCTGCTCGCTGACCGGCCGCACGGGCAGCAGTTCCTGGTAGTCCTTGTCGCCGTCGAGTTTCGTGGAGAACCGCCACAGCCCGACCTTGGTGATCGGCTTGAACAGCTTGATGCCCAGCTCCGCGGCCCGAAGCGTGAGGGTCATCCGGTCCGCCTTGGCCTTGGGGACCACCGCGGCCATCGAACCGGACACGTCCAGCAGCACCTGGATTCGGGCGCTGCGGTTCGCCGCCGCCCATTCGTTGAGCAGTTTGTCGGGATCCTCGGGCAGGTTCACCGGTGTGACGAGCGGTTGATCAGGTCCTGGCGTGCCGTTGGGCGGACGGAAGCCTGCCGCGGTCAGCACAGCGGATTGCTCAAGCACCTTGGCCAGGAACTGCTGGGCTATCGCCCGTTGCGCGTCCGATGTCCCAGGAAGCACGACATACGGGTAATCCAAGGACGGAATGGCCGGATCCGCGTACGCACCCACAAGGTTGTGTGCCTTCAGCGACACCTCGGACGTGATCGCGCCTTCCAGTGCGGGGTCGAAGACCGCCGCGGGCTCCTGGACCGTGTGCTTGGTCAGCTTGCGCAACGTCAAAGCGTAGGCAGCGGCCGGATCCGGGGCGTTCTTGGTGAGATCGCCCGTCCCGACCAACGCGGCTAGGCCGGTTGGGTCAACGGCCGGATCGACGAAGCCGATCGCCGGGTCGCCCGCGAGGATGTCCGACCAGGTCGGCGTTTTCGACGGCCAGCCGTACTTGCGCGCCGCGGTTTCGGTCAGGCCGAGTACGATCGGCGACGACGCCACCGAAGTCCCGGTCACCGGCAGGTTCCACGCGCCGCGTTCCTGGGCCCGTTGCAGCCACAGTGAAGACTCCGGTACCCAGACGTCCGGCTTGTGCACGCCAAGGGTTTCCATCGCCTGGCCGGACGGGGCGGCGACCGTCTCGACCCGGTAGCACGCCGAAGTGTCCTGTTGGGACACCGTGGTCAGTGCGGGTGCGATGTCCGGCGCCGCGGTGATCCGCAGCGTGGTGACGGTGTCACAGCTGGACGCGGCCAGGCGGGTGCGCAGGTAGTCGTATCCGAACCAGCCCGCGAGGGTCAGCACGAGCAAGATGCTCAGGATCACCACGGGCGAGCCGGGCCGCCGTGCCATCCGCCTGGACCTCCCGTCGCTGGGTGTAGTGCCGGTCAGCGTAGGGGAAATCCCTACTGAGTGGTAATAGCGGTATAGCTCATTAATTACTAATAAACGTTGACATGATCCGCCCCGACCGGCAGGCTCAACGCCGCAGAGTCCTGAACGCGGGAAGGTAGGCGTCGCAATGCTGCGTCGTGTGATCCAGGCAAGCCTGGTTGCCGTCTTAGCCGGGCTGGTCACCCCGGTGGCCACCGCCAACGCAGGTGTCGATCAGGGAGCACCGGTCTATTACGACAGTGGCGTCGCGCCCACCCCGTACATGGGCTGGAACACGTACTACGGGCTCGGCGCGCCGACCGAGCAGGCGGTCAAGGGCGTCGTCGACCACCTGGTGTCCAGCGGTCTGCGGGACGCCGGCTACAAGATCGTGTGGCTGGACGGTGGCTGGCAGGGCACGCCTTCCCGGAGCCAGGACGGCAGGCTGCTGGAGGACCGGACGCGATTCCCGTCCGGCATCCCGGCGATCGTGGACTACATCCACAAGCGTGGCCTGAAAGCGGGCATTTACACCGACGCGGGCGCGTGGGACCCCAAGCACTGCGGCCTCGGCAGCGGCGGCGGGTACTACGAGCGGGACGCCAAGCAGTTCGCGGACTGGAAGTTCGACGCGATCAAGGTCGACTTCCTGTGCGGCGTGGCCCAGAAGCTCGACCCCGGCAAGGCCTTCGGCGAGTTCTCCGCCGCGGTCCGCAAAGCCGGCCGCAAGATGATCCTCAACCTGTGCAACCCGGTCACCCGGGAATGGGGTCTGGGTACCACGCCCGAGCAGGAAGCCGGCTACAACTACGTCTGGGGCCCGACGACCGGTGACTCGTGGCGGACCGACACCGACGTCGCCGTCGGCACACCGTGGCCGGGCGAGTTCAAGAACGTCCTGCGCAACATGGACAACAACGCGGCGCACCCGGAGGCCAACGGCCCCGGCCACTACAACGACGCCGACTACCTGATCCCGATGCGCAAGCTGCCCGACGGCAGCGGCTACGAGCTCAACGAGGAAGAATCCACCACCCAGCTGGTGATGTGGGCGCAGATGGCCACGCCGCTGATCATCGGGTCGGACCCGCGCACGCTGCCGCAGTCGATGATCGACACCTTGCGCAACCCGGAGATCATCGCGGTCAACCAGGACAAGCTGGCCATCCAGGGCGTGCGGGTGCAGTCCTCGCCCGCCGGTGACGTTTACAGCAAGGTGCTTTCCGGTCGTGGCCAGCGTTCGGTCGTGCTGCTCAACCGGTCCGACAACCCGTCGACCATCACGCTGGACTTCGCCAAGGCGGGCCTGACCGGTGCCGTCGCTGTGCGGGACATCCGCAAGCGCGCCAACGTGGGCACCTTCAGCGGGACGTACTCGGTCGAGGTTCCGGCGCACGGCACCGCTTTCCTGCGCCTCAGCGGAACGGACTTCGCCCCTGGCGCATCGCTTGGCGGTGACACATCAGCAAGCCCCGCGCTGGTCAGGTTCTCCGACACGCAGGCCGCGGTGTTCTCCCGTGCGGCGAACGGGTCGATTGTCGTGAACACCAAGAATGGTGATACCTGGTCTCAGCAGTGGACTCGCCTTGACGGCCCGGACCGTCGCGGCATCCTCGGCCAGCCCGCCGCGTACGGCTCAGCGGGTGGCCGGATCGACTTGTTCGTCCGTGGCGCGGACAACGAGGCTTACCAGCGGACGTTCCGCAATGGACGGTGGGAACGCTGGAACCGCCTTGGCGGCAAGCTTTACGACGCGCCGACCGTCGCGTTCACCTCGCCGGACGACTGGACGATGTTCGCGACCGGCTCATTCGGTCTGGTGTGGACACGCAAGCACAACGTCGGCTGGACCACGATCGGTTCGCCGAACCTCCAACCGATCTACGGCCGTCCCAGCGCTGTCGTCGACGCCAACGGTGTCCACGTGGCGGTCCGGACGCGCGACGACGCGGCGTGGATCTACGAGAACGGTGAGTGGAAGTCGCTCGGCGGTGTCATCAGCGGCAGCCCGACGCTGCTGGCCACCGAAGGCCGGATCTACATGTTCGCCCGTGCCAGCGACTACACGTTGTGGCAGCGTAACTTCTCCGACGGCCAGTGGGGCGGTTGGTTCCCGCGTGGCGAGTTCCCGAGCAACGCGTTCGACGGTTCGCTCGGTGCCGCGGCTGGTGCGAACGGATCCGCCTGGGTCGCGTTCCGTGGCATCGGCGGGCAGGTGCGTCAGGTGGTGTTGTGACAGCTAAATGTGCTGTGGTGACGGGCGCGGCGTCGGGTATCGGCGCCGCGGCCGCTCGCCGTCTGACTTCGGACGGCTACCGTGTCATCGGCGTCGACGTGAATCCTGGAGAGTACGTCTCGATTGTCGGTGACGTGGCCGCGGATGCCACCTGGGAGCAAGTGCTTGCTTCGACAGAGGGTGTGGACGCGTTGGTGAGCAACGCCTTCACGGTCGTGGTGAAGCCGTTGGGCGAGACCTCCCGGGAGGAGTGGTCCCGGCAGATCGAGGTCAACCTGACCGCGGCTTACCTTGGCGCACACGCGTGTCTGCCTTCGCTGCGGGCTCGGCGGGGTTCGATCGTGCTGGTTTCGTCTGTGCACGCGCGTTTCGGGCTGCCAGGACATCCGGCTTACGCGGCGGCCAAAGGCGGATTGGTTTCGCTCGCCGGGCAGTTGGCGGTCGAATACGCCCCGGAGGTCCGGGTCAATTCGGTGCTCCCGGGTCCGGTGCTGACCGGTGCGTGGGACCGGGTTTCCGCCGCGGATCAGGCACGCAGTGCGCAAGCGACTCCGTTGGGACGGCTGGGAGATCCCGGCGAGGTCGCTTCGGTTGTGTCCTTTTTGGTTTCCGAGCAGGCGTCCTTCGTGACCGGTGCCAGCATCGTCGTCGACGGTGGCTGGTCGGTGCACAAGGACTCGTCGTGAGGGGGTATGGGTGAAGATCACCGGGGTCGAGACGTTCCTGGTGCCGCCGCGCTGGCTGTTTCTGAAGATCAGCACGGACGAGGGGATCAGCGGCTGGGGTGAGCCGGTCGTCGAGGGCCGCGCGGAAACCGTGCGCGCGGCCGTGCACGAGCTCGCGGATCTGATCGTCGGCCAGGACCCGCTGCGGATCGAAGACCACTGGCAGGTGTTGCGGCGCGGCGGCTTCTACCGTGGCGGCCCGATTCTTTCCAGTGCGTTGGCCGGTTTCGACCAGGCCCTGTGGGACATCGCCGGGAAGTACCGAAACGCGCCCGTCCACGAACTGCTCGGCGGCCCTGTGCGCGACCGGGTGCGCGTGTACTCCTGGGTCGCCGGCGATCGTCCGTCCGGGATCGCCGAAGCTGTTGCGGGACAGGTGGAACGCGGCTTCACGGCGGTGAAGATGAACGGCTGCGGGCCGATGGACGCCGTCGCCACCCCTGCCGATGCCCAGGCCGTGGTGGACCGCGCCCGCGAGGCGCGATCTGTGCTGGGCCCGACCCGGGACCTTGCCATCGACTTCCACGGCCGCGTTTCCCCTGCGATGGCCCGTCGGTTGTTGCCGATGCTGGAGGAAGTGCAGCCGATCTTCGTGGAGGAACCCATTCTCCCGGAGATCCAGGGCGATGTGTTGGCTTCGGTGGTCGCGTGCAGCGGCGTACCGATCGCCTTGGGGGAACGCCTCTACTCGCGCTGGGAGTTCAAGCCCGTGCTGGACGCCGGAGTGTCGGTGGTGCAGCCGGATCCGTCCCACGCGGGCGGTATTTCCGAGCTGCGCCGGATCGCGGCGCTCGCCGAGGTCTACGGAGCCAGCCTGGCCCCGCACTGTCCACTGGGGCCGATCTCGCTGGCAGCGGCGCTGCAGGTCGCGTTCGCCACACCGAACTTCCTGATCCAGGAACAAAGCCTGCGCATGCACTACAACGTGGGCACGGAGTACACGGACTACCTCGTCGACCCGTCGCCGTTCACCTTCACCTCGGGCTACGCCGTGCGTCCCGCCGGGCCGGGACTGGGCATCGAGATCGACGAGGAGCAGGTTCGCCGGGCGTCCGAGGTTGGACACCGCTGGCGTTCACCGGTGTGGCGGCACGACGACGGCAGCTTCGCCGAGTGGTAAAGCCTCGTGAGTGTTTTGGCCGGTTAGAACCGGCCAAAACACTCACGATACCCACGCTGGAAAATCAGCCCAACCGAGCCATGACGGGAAAACCCGCGTCCTTCCAGGCCGCGAACCCGCCGATGACGTCACGCACGTTGGGCATGCCCAGCTGCGAGATCACCTGATGGGCCGCGAGGCTTGACGTGTAGCCCTCGTTGCAGATCAGGATGACCTCTTGCTCGGCGTTGCCGTGCCGTAATTCCTTGATGTGCCAAGGACCTGTGACGTCCAGGCGCCATTCCAGGACGTGCCGGGACACGGTGACCGCACCCGGTATCTCGCCGAATCGCCACCGGTATTCCGTGGGCCGCAGATCGACCAAGGTCGCGCCGTTGCGAAGTGCTTCTGCTGCTTGCGCTGGGGTGTAGCGGGTGATCGCCGCCCGCGCCTGCTCAAGCAGCCGCGAGACCATGCTCACCGCTGCGCCACGCGCAGTGTCGCTGCCTCTGCCTCGAGTGCGGTCGTGTCAGGTTCCGGGGTGTCACACTCGATCGCTCTGAGATGGTGTGTCCCGGACGGCAGCGAGCAATAGAAATTCATCACCCGCAGCGGTGGTGAATACGCGTGGATCGACACGGTCGGTTCCATGCCCACGTTCACCAGGTTGTGCAGGTAATCGGGGCCGAATCCGACCGATTTCCCCGCCTTGTGCCTGCGGGTGCGCAGGCGGGATTTGGTGATCTTTCCGTAGTCCTCGACCAGGGATCCCTTGGCCACGGTGAAAGCTCCCGAACTTCCGCCGTGGTCGTGCAGCAGGGTGTCCTGGCCGATGTCCCAGCAGATCAGCCACACTTCGTATGCGTCTTCGCGATGCAATCGCACGCAATACCGTTCGGTCAGATCGAAATACACTTTCGACTGCCAGGTTTTCGGCAATTTCGCGATGGATTCGACGATTTCTCGCAACTGTCCCGGTGACAGCACGACGTCGTTGGACAACTCCACGAGACAAGCCCTTTCGCCAAGAACCCACGATGTCCTGGTCCGCCGGGTCGGGGCCCCGTCGCTCCAGGCCAGCGTGGATTGGTATCTCGCTCGAGCTCCTGCCGCCGTCAAACGCGTCATGCTTCGGCGCGTTCACCACGGCAAAGCCCGAAAGGCCACTATAAGGTGGCCAGGTGCGGATAACCAGAGCACAGCGCAACGCGGTGGCCGAAAAGATCACCAGCCTTGAGCGGTCGTTCTACGGACGCGGTCCGCGCAACGTCAAGGTGTCGGTCAGCGACGACGACCCGATCAGCCTGGTGGTGTTGTCGCTGGACAGCCTCACTGTCGCCGACGCCGTGCTGAGCGAGCGCGGCCACAAGGACGCGGTGATCAGGCACCACGAGGCGTTGCACGAAGCCACCCGGGCCGACTTCCTCGAGGCGATCGAGGAGATCGTCGGCAGCCCGGTCTCCGCGTACCTCGCGCAGGTCCACCCCAACACCGGGTACGCCGTGCGCGTGTTCGTCTTCAGCGATCTCGGTGACTTCGACGACCCGGACGCGGACGGCTCATGATCGTCGCACCGTATGGGGAGTGGGAATCGCCGGTGACCGCGGCGGACGTCGCGAGCGCCCGGCTCCGCGTCGGGTATCCGCACGTGATCGGCGACGAGGTGTGGTGGCAGGAGATCCCGCCGGACAGCGGCGGCCGAACCCTCGTGATGCACCGAGCCGCCGACGGGACAGTCACTCCCGTTCTGCCGCCCGGATACGAGGCACGCACCCGGGTCCATGAGTACGGCGGCAAGTCGTACCTCCCGATCCGCGGTGGCGGTCTGGTCTTCGCCAACCACGAGGACCAGCGCCTTTACCTCGTGGGCGACAGCGTCGTACCGCTGACGCCGGAGGATGGCAGCCGGTACGCGGACTTCGTGATATCCCCCGATGGTTCCGAGGTGTGGTGCGTCCGGGAAGTTCCCGGTGAACCTCCCGTCCGGTCGATTGTGGCCGTTGCGCTCGACGGCAGTTGCGATGTCCGTGAACTGGTGAACACCGGTGATTTCCTGGCGTTTCCGACACCGTCACCGGATGGCTCGTTGGCGTGGATCTGCTGGAACCGCCCGGACATGCCGTGGGATTCCGCCGAATTGCGGGTCGACGGCCGGCGGGTGATCGGCGGTGGCACCGAATCGGTCTTCGCGCCGATCTGGCGGGACAGCGAAAGCCTGTACGTGATCTCGGACCGGTCGGGCTGGTGGAATCCGCACCGGGTCGATCTCGAAGGGAAAGTACGCGACCTTCACCCGGTCGAGGAGGAGTTCACCGAGCCGTTGTGGCAAGTCGGCGGCCGTCCGTTCGAATTGCTGCCAGACGGCAGGCTTGTCGTGTTGCACGGCCGCGGCGAGCTGCGACTCGGCATCCTCGATCCGGAAACCGGTGAACTGACCGACGTTGCGACGCCGTACACATCGTTCGCCACGACGTTGAGTGTGGACGGTTACTCGGTCACTTCCGTCGGGTACAGCCCTGATCTGCCTGCCGCGGTGGTGAAGATCGACCTCATCAGCGGCCACTGTGACGTGGTGCGTGCCGAGGCTGATGTCGTGCATGGCGAGTACTTCCCGTCGGTCGAGGCGGTGGAGTTCACCGGCGACGACGGTCTTGTTGTGCACGGCTTCCTTTACCCACCTTCGAATCCGCGCTTCCGCGCGCCGGATGGCGAGTTGCCGCCGTATGTGCTGTGGGTGCACGGCGGGCCGACGGGGCACTCGACGTCCGCTTTGGACGTCGGCAAGGCGTACTTCACCAGCCGCGGCATCGGTGTGCTGGATTTGAACTATGGCGGATCCAGCGGATACGGCCGTGCGTACCGCGATCGGTTGCTGGGCAACTGGGGCGTGACTGATGTTGCCGACGCCGTGACGGCTGCTCGCGCGCTGGTTGCCCAAGGCCGCGCCGACTCGGAACGGCTGGGGATCAGGGGCGGGTCGGCGGGTGGCTGGACCGTGCTGGTGGCCGCGACCAGGAGTACGGTGTTCAGCGCGGGCGTCTCATATTTCGGTGTCAGCGACTTGAAGCTGTTGGCCGAGCAGACCCACGATTTCGAAGCCGGATACCTTGACTCCCTGGTCGGTCCGCTGCCGGAGAGCGCCTCGCTGTATGAGGAGCGGTCGCCACTCGGACACGTGAGCTCGGATACGTGCCCACTGTTGTTGCTGCAGGGCCTGATCGACCCGGTCGTCCCGCCGAGCCAGGCGGTGGCGCTGATCGGGGAGCTGTCCGAGCACGGGGTGGAGCACACGTACCTGGCGTTCGCCAAGGAGTCGCACGGTTTTCGCAGGCCGGAGAACGTCCGGGCTTCGCTGGAGGCCGAAATCGCGTTCTACGCCCGAGTTTTCGGCTTCGTCCCGCGGTAGTCTCATATACCTCCTACCCGTATGAGGTTGCCGTTCGGCGAGGCACCTCCTAAGCTCCCTCGTAGACGAGGGAGGTGTGCACGTGGGCCTGTTGGCGCTGCTGGCCACCACAGCGGTACTTGTGGCGACGGCCTATGTCGTGTCGCGCGCTGTCCGGTTGGCCGTGGCCGCCCGTGACCGCCTGCCGTTTCTCGCTGGTCATGCCGCGTCCGAGCATGCCATGTCGAGGTATCACGTCCGCTGGTACACGCTGACGATGATCTTCCTGGCCTTCGACATGGAGATGATCTTCATGTACCCGTGGACACTGGTTGTGTCCGAAGTGGGCACCGCGGCCGTGGTCGAGATGTTCCTGTTCTTGGCCGTGTTGTTCGCGGGCGTCTGGTACGCGAAGCGGGAAGGCGCGCTGCGATGGACATGACTTCGTGGCTGCTGCGTCGGATGGCTGTCCGGCCGTTCGTGGTGGCCGTCCCGGGCGCGACGGCTGCTCGGCTGGCTGTGGAGCGGTGTTTCCGGGAGCGGGGGTGGCGGGAAGCATCCAACCCGGTCGAGGCGAACATGCTGGTGGTCGCCGGGGACGTGGATGTCGACCAGGTCTGGGAGCAGATGCCGCTGCCGAAGACGAAGGTAGAGCTCCGGTCCGAAGGTGAAGTGGTGGCGGCGCTGGATGCGGGTGTCGCGGAGTTGCGCGACCGGCATCGGCAGCACGATGCCGGACGCAGACTGAGCGGCCATGACATGGTTGGGCATCGCCTTGAGGCGGCTGGCTCTGGCGTGGCTGGGCATGAGGTGGCGGGCCATGGTGCTGCGGGGGAGGACATCGGCGGCCATGACATGGCTGGGCATCGCCTTGAGGTGGCTGGCTCTGGCGTGGCTGGGCATGAGGTGGCGGGCCACGGCACCGCCGCGCATGACATGGGCGGGCATTCCATGCACAGCCACCATGGGCATGACATGGGGGAGATGGTGCTGCCGGGCGGGATTCCGATGGCCAGCCGTACCGAGGACCGTGATGGTCTGGCGCTCGACTACCTGCACGTCTTCCTCGGCCCTGTCCTCTCCGACTGGCCACCGGGCCTCGTCGTCAAGGCCATCATGCAGGGCGACATCCTCCACGAGGTCGAGGTCGACGTGATCGGCAAGCCCGGTGGTTACTGGACCGAGGACCGCATGCCCGCGCGAAGACTCGACAGCTGTGGCCGGCTTCTCGCGGTCGCGGGATGGGACACCGCAGCCGCGAAAGCCCGTCAATTCCGCGACCAAGTCCTTGCCGGACTCGAGCTTGGCACCGACTTCCATCGGTGGGCCAGGCGCGTGAAGCGGTCACGGGTTCTCAAGTGGTCGTTGGCCGGGGTTGGCGAGTGGCGGGGGTTGGACGCCTGGGGCCGGCTGAACGGGTGGCTTGACCAGGTGGACGTCGACCAGGACGTGGCTGCCCTTTCCGAACTGCTTGACGGCAGCGAACTTGCCACAGCCAGGCTCATCGTCGCCAGCATCGACCCGGACACCGATCATGACTGAGTGGTGGGCCGGCCTGCTCCTGCCGGTCATCCTTGGTGCGTTCGCACTCGGTGCGGCGACACTTGACGCGGGCACGTATCCGCTCAGGGCGGCCGCCGGATTGTTGGTTCAGCAACGCAGGAAAATGCTGGCGACGGACACTTTGCTGCTGCGGGGCGGGATCTGGGCGTTGGTGCTTGCCGCGGTACTCGCCGCCGCGGTGATTCCATTGGGCGACAGGGCCGTGCTCGACTCGAGTGTCGGTGTTGTCTGGTTCAACATGGCCGAGGTTGTCGCGTGGGCCGCTGTGTGGATGGTCGGGTGGGGTGCGAACTCGGCGTTCAGCCTGGTCGGTGGCTACCGGTTCGTGGCGCAGGGATTGGCGTACGAGCTGCCGCACATGTTCGCGTTGATCACGGCCGCGTTGGGTGCTGAGTCGCTGCGCGTTGCCGACATTGTCCAGGCGCAGAGTGGGTTGTGGTTCGTCGTGTGGATGCCTGCGGCGTTCGTCGTCTACTTGCTTTCCGTTCTGGGGATGGCGTTCTGGGGTCCGTTCGATCAGCCGGTCGGCCGGGACATCGCCGGTGGGGCGCGGCTTGAACTGTCCGGTGTGGACCGTCTGCTCTTCGAGGCTGGACGGTGGATGTTGTTGACGGCTGGTGCCGCCTTCGCTGTTCCGCTCTTCCTCGGTGGCGGGCATTGGGTTTGGGTGATCGTCAAGGCCGCGGCTGTGCTCGGGGCGTTGGTGTGGTTGAAGAAGAGACTGCCGGCGATCCGGATGGATCGGTACGTGGAGTTCGCGTGGATCGTGCTGATCCCCGTGATGCTGGTGCAGGCGTTGGTGGTGGCCATCGTGGTGCTCGTCCGATAGGTGGGAGACATGTGGCAGCAGATAGCGTTCTGGGCCTGCGCGGTCGGCGCGACAGTCACCGGCATCGCGGTGTTCCGGGTGGACTCCATGGCCAGGGCGACGTTCGCGTTGCTCGCGTCGTTCATCTTCGCCGCGGGTACGGTTCTGTTGCTGAAACTCGCCTATCTCGGGTTCGTGGTCGTACTCATGATGATCATGGAGATGGTCATCATGGCGGTCTTCATGATCATGTACATGATGAACCCCGGCGGGCTCATGCCGATGACCATGGTGCACAACAAGAAAGGGTCGCTCGGCATCGCCATCGCGACATTCATCCTGTTGACGACCGTCATCCTGGTGGCGCCGTGGCCCACACGGAACGGGGAACCGCCGCCTGACCCGACGCGGGCACTGGGTGAGGCGCTGATGGGCTCGAAGATGCTCGTGATGATGGTCCTCGGGCTCGTTCTCTTCGCCACGATGGTCACGTGCGTCGTGCTGGCAACCCATCGCGGGCGGTACGACCGATGACACTACAGGTGTTCCTGATCTTCGCGGCGGCGCTGTTCAGCGTCGGCCTGTACGGCGCGTTGTCGCAGCAGTCGATCGTGATGATCATGATGGGGCTTGAGCTGATGGTGAACGCGATCATCGTTGGTGCGGCGGCCTTCTGGTACTTCGTCTCACCGACCATGGCGGACGGCCAAGTGCTCGTTCTGGTCGCGGTCACGGCGATGGCTGTCGAGATGGCGGTCGGATTCGCGGTCACCACGGCGATCTTCCGCAAGCGGGACGTGGACATGACCGACATGGCCGCGGACCTGAAGGGCTGAGCCGATGCCGTTCCTCCAGGGCATGCCCTTCAGCCTGGCCATCGACGGGCTCTCCGCGGCCATGTTGGTGACGCTCGCGGCGATCCTGGCCGCGGTCTTGATATTCGCAGCGGGGGACATCGGCCCTCAGCCACGGTTCTACGTCCTGATGCTCGTCTTCGCGGTCGCGATGGCGATCACCGTGACCGCCACCAACATCGTGACCCTGTTGGTGGGCTGGGAAATCATGGGCGCGATGTCGTACGCGCTGATCGCGTACTGGTGGCGTGAACCCGAGAAAGCCGGTTCGGGCGCGGTCGCGTTCCTGACCACGCGAGCCGGAGATCTGGGACTCTATCTGGCGGCAGGTGCGGCGTTCGCGAACGGTCAAACCGACCTCAGTGGACTGTCCGGGGACCTCATCGCTGTGGGGATCGTCATCGCGGCCTTGGGCAAGTCGGCGCAGCTGCCGTTCAGCTTCTGGCTCTCCAGGGCAATGGACGGGCCGAGCCCGGTTTCGGCCTTGCTGCACTCGGCCACCATGGTCGCGGCCGGTGCCTACCTCCTGTTGCGCGTGAATCCGTTGCTGCAACAGACCGGATGGGCCGGTCCGCTGGTCGCCTGGGTCGGCGTCGTCACGGCGTTGCTGCTCGGCGTGATTGCCGTGGCACAGACCGACCTCAAGCAGATGCTGGCGGCGTCGACCTGTTCGCAGGTCGGGTTCATGGTCCTGGCCGCGGGCACCGGGGGAGTGCAGGCCGGAACCGCGCACCTGGTCGCCCACGCGGCAACCAAGAGCTTGCTCTTCCTCGGCGCCGGCGCATGGCTCACCCTGCTGGGGACCAAGCAGCTTTCCCAGCTCACCGGTGCGGCGAGGAAGTACCCATTGATCGGTATCACGTTCACGATCGGCGCGCTCAGCCTCGCCGGAATCCCGCCGTTGTCGTTGTGGATCACCAAGGACGCCGTCCTGTCCACGGCGCCGACCGCAATCTACATCGTCGGCCTGGCGGCCGTGATCATCAGTGGTGTCTACGTCGGACGCATGCTCCGGGAGGTCTGGGGCGAGCGGGCTGAACGCCGCACAGCGAACCTCCTGCTGCAGATTCCGCTGCCGTTCCTTGCCGCGGCATCGGTCGTCACTGGACTGGTGATCGCGCCGGAACTCGACCTGACCTGGTGGGAGCTCCTGCTCTCGGGCGCCTTGGCCATCGCGGGTATCGCGCTGGGGCGGGTGACGGTCAAACCGGCGCTCCTCCAGAACTGGCTTGGCCTGGAGGCCGTCGCCCAGGCGGTCGCCGTGCGGCCGACAATGGGCTTGGCGACGGCCTTGGCGCGGTTCGACGACAAGGCAGTCGATGGGGGAGTACGAGCAGCAGCGGCAACCGGGGACCTGTTCGCGAGAGTCGCCAGTGGACGCGTGGAGATCACAGTGGACGGTATCGTCCAGCGGATCGGCAACGCTGCCAAAGCGTTGGGCCGCTGGGCTCGTCGGCCGCAGACCGGGCAGCTGCACCACTACTACGCGCAGGCCGCCGTCGCCTTGGTCCTGCTCGCCGTCCTGCTGATGATTGTGAGGTGAGGACGTGCTGAGCGTCATCGTTTTCCTGCCCCTCGCGGCCGCCATGTTGCTGCTGGCGATGCCGGTGAAGGCCGCGCGGTGGATGTGGATCGGCGCGAGCGCCGTGGACATGGCCCTGGTCGTGTGGCTGTGGATCGATTACACGCCAGGTGCGTACGAGGTCAACGTCCGGTGGATTCCCAGTGTCAGCTCCGGATACCACCTCGGTGTCGACGGGTTGAGCCTGCCGTTGGTGGCCTTGACGGCATTTCTGTTCCTGGCATGCGCGGTGTACTCGTTCCGCGACACCGACCGCCTGAAGTCCTATGCCGCGCTGTTCCTGTTCATGGAGACCGTGAGCCTGGGCTTGTTCGTGTCCCTCGACCTGATCCTGTTCTTTGTCTTCTTTGATCTGTCCATTGTCGGCATGTACTTCGTCATCGCCGGTTGGGGACATCGGGACGCGGGCAAGGCGGCGCTGAAGTTCTTCCTCTACACGTTCCTCGGCTCGCTGGCGCTGCTGCTGGGCTTCATCGGCTTGTTCCTCGCCGGGAACACGTTCGACATGGTCGAGCTCGCCCGGCAGAACCCGCTGGCGGACAAAGGCTTCCTGAGCGCCGCGGTGCTGGTCGCGCTGGGTGTCGGTTTCGCGATCAAGACACCCACAGTCCCGTTCCATACGTGGCTTCCGCCCGCACACACCGAAGCACCCGCGGCTGGGTCGGCGATCCTGGCCGGGGTGCTGCTCAAGATGGGCACGTACGGGTTCGTGCGGATCATGATGCCGATGCTTCCGGACACGTGGCGTGAGTACGCGGTGGTCTTCGTCGTGGTCGGTGTCGTGAGTGTCGTTTATGGCGCTTTGGTTGCCTTGGCGCAGCAGGATTTCAAGCGCATGATCGCGTACACCTCAGTGAACCACATGGGCTACATCCTGCTGGCGCTTGGCGCCTTCAGTCAGATCGGCGTGACGGGCGCGGTGACCCAGATGGTCAGCCATGGCCTGATCACGGGAGCCTTGTTCCTGCTCTCAGGCGTGCTCTACCAGCGCGGCCAGACCTACGAGATGGAGAAATACGGCGGCCTGGCCGGGACCGCGCCGAGATTCGCCGGGTTGACCGCACTCGCGGCGTTCGCTTCCCTCGGCTTGCCCGGATTCTCCGGGTTCATCGCCGAATTCCAGATCTTCACGGGATCCCTTGGCCAAGCGCCGGTCGCCACCGCGGTGGCCTTCCTGGGCATCCTGATCACCGCGGCGCTGTTCCTGCGGGCGTTCCAACGCGTCTTCCTCGGCCCTTATCGTTCCCCGGTGGGGAAGGTCGGTGACGTCACGGTGGTGGAAAGCGTGGCGATCGTCCCGTTGGTCGTCGCGACCGTGATCATCGGCATCTTCCCGAGGTTCATGCTCGACGTCATTGAACCGGCTTCAAGGACGGTCGTGGAGCTGGTGAGCCGATGACGATGATGGACGAAGACCCGTCGGCGTTGCTGCCGGAGATCTTCCTTGCCGTGGCAGCTGTTCTGGGGCTGTTGCTCGGGTCGTACCTGCCGCGGAAACGTCAGTGGCCGGTGATCATGCTCGCTGTTCTGGCGTGTATCGGTGGCGTTGTCGCGACGGCGTTCGCCGGTCCAACCAGGACAGTGTTCGGTGAGAGCTACCGGATCGATGTGCTGACCAATCTCGGCCGGTACATCGTGATCGGGTCATTGCTGTTCGCCATCGGCATCAGCGTCAAGCATTTCCGGGGACACAAGAGGGAAACCGAGCTCTATGTGCTGATGCTGCTCGGTTCGCTCGGCGCGGTCATCATGACCGGTGCCAATGACTTCATGCTGTTGGTCGCCGGATATTTGCTGGCGAGCATCCCGCTGTACGCACTCGCGGGATTCGGCAAGGACGATCTCGGTACCGAAGCGGCGCTGAAGTACTACCTGCTGGGAGCATTCTCGGGAATCGTACTGCTCGCCGGTGTGACTCTCCTTTTTGGAGTCGGCGGCGCCACCGGATACCTGGAAATCAAGCTCGCCGGTGCGTCCGGAGTCATCGTGGCGATCGGTCTTGTCGGTGTGTTCGCCGGTCTGTTGTTCAAAATCGGTGGTGTACCGCTGCATTTCTGGGTACCGGACGTCACCGAGGGGTCCCGGCCGCCGGTCGCCGCCTTCGTCACCACGATCCCGAAAATCGGTGCGCTGATCGCGATGTTCCGGCTGGTCCCGTTGGTCCCGATCGACTGGCCGGTGCTGGTCGCGGTGATCGCGGCGGTCACGATGACGCTCGGCAACTTCGCGGCGTTCTTCCAGGACAACGTCCGGCGCCTGCTGGCTTACTCGACCATCAGTCAGGTCGGCTACCTGCTGATGGCGGTTGTCGTCGCCACCCGCAGCGACTGGGCGCAGCCGAGTCTGTTGGTCTACTTGGCGGCGTACGCACTGACGAACCTCGGTGCGTTCGCAGTCGTGTGCGCTTTGCCCCAAGCCACAACGATTTCCGACTACCGTGGGTTGTTCCGGACTAGACCATGGCTCGCGGTCGTGCTCGTCGTCTGTCTACTTGGGCTGGTCGGAACGCCGCCAACGCCAGTGTTCGTCGGCAAACTGGCCGTGTTCACGGCCGCTGTGGACGGTGGCTTCACCTGGCTGACCATTGTGGCCGCGGTCAACACCGTGGTCAGCGTGTTCTACTACCTGCGCTGGATCGCGCCTACAGTGCGGACTGATCCAGTTAGGTCGTGAGCTTCGCCCCATTGGTCGAGACCAGCGGCGGCTGCGCCTGCGGACGGCCGAGCAGAAAGCCCTGTGCCTGGTCACAGCCGAGGTCCTGGAGCATCGAGAACTGCTCGGCGTCCTCCACCCCCTCGGCGATCGTCGTCAGACCAAGCGCTTGGCCGAGACGGATCACCGCGGTGACGATCTCCCGGTCGGACGGGTCGGTGACCAGCCCGGCCACGAACGACCGGTCCACCTTGATGATGCTGACCGGCAACCGCTTGAGATAGCTCAGCGACGAATACCCGGTGCCGAAGTCGTCGATGCCCAGCCCGACGCCCATCTCCCTGAGCTCCTCGAACTGCCGCAGCGTCGAGGTGTCGGCGTCCATCAGCACGGTCTCGGTGAGCTCCAACGCCAACGCGGACGGTTCCAGCTTCGCCCGCGACAAGGCGGCGCCGACCGTCGTGGCCAGATCCGGCTGAGTGGCTTGGCGCGCGGACAGATTGACCGCGGCACGGAAGTCCGGCGGCACGACACCGGACGCACGCCACGCCGCGAGCTGACGGCACGCCTCCTCCAGTACGTACGTCCCGATCGGTACGATCAGCCCGCTGTCCTCGGCGACCTGGATGAACGCGGCGGGCGGCAGCAGGCCACGGCACGGGTCCTCCAGCCGCACCAGCGACTCGACCGCGACCGCTTTGCCCGTGTCCAGGTCGATCACCGGCTGGAAGTGCAGCACGAACCGGTCGTCCCGCAACGCCTGACGCAAGGTCGACGCGACGGCGACCCGGTCGACCGCACGGGCCCGGCGGGTCTCGTCGAAGATCTCCCACCGGTTCTTGCCCTGCGTCTTCGCGCCGTACATCGCCGCGTCGGCGTTGCGCAGCATGTCCTCGGGCGTCAGCGAATCGTTGTCGGACAACGCGATCCCGATGCTCGCGGTGACCTCGACCTCGACCTCGTAGCCCGGCAGTGCCACCGGTTTGCCCACCGCGGCGGTCAGCCGCTCGGAGATCTCCACCGCGCTCTGCTCGGACAACAGGTCCGAACACAGCACGACGAACTCGTCACCACCGAGGCGCGCGACCGTGTCCGAAGGCCGGACCTGAGAGCTGATCCGGGCCGCGATCTCCCGCAGCACCTGATCGCCGATGTCGTGGCCGAGGCTGTCGTTGATGTCCTTGAACCCGTCGAGGTCGAGGAACATCACCGCGGTCAACGTCGGATGACGGTCGGCGCGCGCGAGCACCTGCTTGAGCCGGTCCATCAGCAGCGCGCGGTTGGGCAGGCCGGTCAGCGAGTCGTGCAGTGCCTGGTGCACCAGGCGTGCCTCGGCTTCGCGGCGTTCGGTGATGTCCTCGATCTGCGTGACCAGGTAGACGGGTGCGTTGCCGTCCGGGCGCACCGGCGACACGGTGACCTGGCCCCACACGATCCGGCCGTCGGCGTGGAAATACCGCTTCACGCCGTGGAACGGCTCGTTGCTGCCCGCCTTCATCGCCGCGACGGCCGCGCCGCCGATGGCGAAGTCTTCCGGGTGGCTCACGTCGGCGACGTTCATCGAGAGCAACTCGGCCTCGGTACGGCCGAGCATCTCGCACAGCGCCCTGTTGACCTGCAAGAACACCGCGCCCTCGCCGACAAGGCACATCCCGATGGACGCGTGGTCGAAGGCCTGCCGGAACCGTTCCTCGGCGTCCCGCAGGTCGCGCTCGGCGGCCCGGCGCGCGGTCACGTCGATGCCGGTGGAGATCACGTGCGTGACCTCGCCGTCCTCGTCGACGAGCGCGCCGTTGGACCAGGACACGTCGAACCGGGCGCCGTCCCGCCGGATCCACGTGTGCTCGTAGTAGGCGGGCAGGTCCGACGGTTTGATGTCCCGGTAGTACGCCTCGGTCCGCGCCCATTCCTCCTCCGGCAGGAAGAGATCCCAGAACCGCTTGCCCACCACCTCGGCGAACGAGTAGCCGGTGATCAACTCACAGGTCCGGTTGAACCGGACGATCCGGCCGCCGCGGTCGAACACCACGATCAGGCTGCCCGCCACGTTGAGCACGGCGTCGACGAAGTCGTGCTCGTTTCTCAGTTGCAGCTGCGAGCGCTGCTGCTCCTCGACCATCTCCTGTAGCCGCTGAGCCATTCCGTTGAACGCTGTCGCCATGTCACCGATCTCGTCGCGGCTACGCACCTGCACGC
Source organism: Rhodococcus rhodnii (assembly GCA_000720375.1). Classification (GTDB taxonomy): domain Bacteria; phylum Actinomycetota; class Actinomycetes; order Mycobacteriales; family Pseudonocardiaceae; genus Kibdelosporangium. The sequence continues at coordinate 213,435 of JOAA01000015.1, forward strand.
GTTCCGCCAAGTTGCCTTGCGCCAGGGTGGCCGCTCCCCGGGCGACCGCGCCGACGTCCGTACTCATCCGACGAGCCAGCCAGACTGTGAGCACCATCGTGATCGCGAACGCGACGAGCACGCCCAGCAGCGCGAACGTCCGGTCCTCGACATCACTGGCCTGCCGGAACTGCAGCATCAGGGCTTCTTGATCGAGGATCGTCGCCCAGAGCGTCGTCATCGTGGCCGCCGCGTCTTCGATGGCACGGGCGTACGCGGTCCGGTCGACTCGGACGGTCGTCGCCTCGACGAAGTCGCGGGTGGTCATCGTGGCCAGGTCCGTTACCGCGAGATACGCGGTGCGTAGCTGCGGCGCGAGCACATCCCGCATCGCGCGCCCCTCGGCGGTGGTGCCGGTGGCGCGGAACGCGGTGAAGAGGTTGTCCTGCAGCACGTCCGCGTGCCGCATCAGCATCGCCACGTCACCGGCCACCTTGGTCCGGTCGGGCAGCGAGATACTGGTCGACGAGTTCTGGCTGGTGGTGAGCAGGTCGTCGACGGTGTTGCCGAGCCTGCTGATCCGGATGACCAGCTCGGGGGAGCACACCACCATCGCGTCGGCCAGGTGGTACGTGCCCAGCTCCGGGTCGAGGACCAGGTTGGACGTGGCGCCGACGTACCCGATCAGCGTGCGGACGTCGCCGATCAGCATCGCGTGCGCGGCGTCGGTGCTCGCTTTGTCGTACTTTCCGGATTGGACGGTTTGCCAGTTCTGTATCTGTGTCGCGGGCAGCGCGCTGGCGTTGAGGTCCGCGCCGGTGGTTCGGAGGTCGTCCTTCAACCGGCCGTCCACTTCGGCCAGTGCGGTGTACCCGCTGTCGATCCGGTCCTCGAGCGGCTTCAGGTCGGCGGCGGGCCGGACACCCGCGGCAACCTGACGGACGTACGTTTTGTGCGCGGCCAGGTCGGGCAACAGAGTGGTGAGCGGACCCAGATATTCCAGCCCGCGCAGTTCGTTGTCGGTCAGCTCAATCCGCCGCGAGTTCGCGTCCAGCAACAGATAAGTCGCACCCGCGAGCAGCGCGGTGAACGCCACGCCGATAATCGCCAGCTTGTGCCAAATCCGCCAACGTCTCCCAGTGCTTCCGTGCCTGTCGGCCGGCGCATACATCGGCAGGGCCACCACCCAGACGTCGCCAGTTGTCACCTGTGCGCGGCAATCATCTGCCGTGCTATTCCGTAACGCAACCATCAATATGTGCGGAGGGGTACGAACCGTACAGCCGGAAATGTAAAAACGTGATCAGTTCGAAAGACATCCGATGATCACGACATGGATCATCCTGTTCTTGGCCTAGGCTGCCGGCATGACTGCCGAGAAGAACCTGGCGTACGGCTGGATCACGCGAGCCGAGAAGATCCTGTTCATCCGGCGTGACCCGGGCGCGTTCCTCGGTGGCCGGTGGGAGCTGCCGGGCGGGACCGTCGAAAAAGACGAGCCACCCGAGGAAACGGCGATACGGGAGATCGCCGAGGAGACCGGTCTGAAGGTACGGGTCACCGGTGAGCGGGCCAAGTCGAGTTGGCCGGACATCGGTGGCAAACCGTTGACCATCAACGCGATCATCTTCGATGTGGCCGAAGAGAGCTTCGGTGATGTCGTATTGAATCCGGACGAACACGATGAGTATGCATGGCTCACGCCGACTGAGGCGGCGCAGCGGGAACTGCCGGACCACGTTCGGCGGATTTTGCCCTGAAACGGCGGAAGGGGCGCTCTCGCACCCCTTCGTCAGTATTCGGCGAGCGGCACGAAGCCCTCAGCCGGTCAGCCCTGGCGGGCCTTGAACCGGGGGTCCCTCTTGTTGAGGACGAACACCCGGCCCTCACGCCGGACGACCTGAGCGCCCGGCTTCTGCTTCAGCGACCTCAAAGAGTTCCTAACCTTCACGTCCGCTACAACCACGGCGGCCGTCGATTCATTCCCTAGGTGGCCGCCGCCGGTCTTAGGGCTAACGCGTCCGTTGACGCCCGATCCGCACCGCTGCAAAGTGGATCAACGCGCACGAAAACGGACCACCATGGATTCCCTGCAGCTGGCCCACTTCGTGGCATCGGCGATCCTCGCGCACCGCGCCGAGACGGTCCGCCCGATGCTGCCGTCACCGCGTGCCGCCACCGAATCACTGCCCGGCACGCTCGCCGGGCCGCTCACCCTGACAATGTCCTATCTGGACGAAGCCGAAGGCGAACCGCCGTGCTGCCTGCACCTGACGTGTTACGCGGCAGCGGGTCATGCCCGCTTCGACCGGCTGTCGGAGATCTCCGGACTGCGGGTCACCGACCACCTCGCGGTGATCCTGGAATGCTCGGCGGCGGGCTACACCCGTGAGGCGGTCAACCTCCTCGTCGCCCACCGCGAAGCCCTGGATCTGTTGTGGGACACCCTCAACGACCTCGGTTCGCACTACGCGCACACGGTCGAAGCGGTCCGGGTGAGCTTGTCAGGCCGCGGTCTCGTGCACGAAGCACCAGCGCCACGACTCGCCCGGTTCGAACGACCGGATCACCGGGTGCCCGGTCTCGGCGGCGTGCTTGCTGGCGTGCTTCGCGGGCGATGAGTCACAACAGCCCACGTGGCCGCAGGCCAGACACAGGCGCAGGTGCACCCAGGTACCGCCGGCGGCCAAGCAGTCCTCACAACCCTTGCGGGTGTGCGGCTCGGGGTCGGGACCGAGTGCGGCGATGTCCTGACAAACGCTCATTGCGTGCTCCTGGCGTTGGCGACTGTCCGACATGAAGGTACGCCTCAACGCGAACAGATGCTTGACTGTGGACATGACAACAGCGGTCCCCGAGAACACCCGAGCCACGCGGCCCTCGATCCTGACAGTGGACGACGACCCGAGCGTGTCCCGGGCGATCGCGCGCGACCTGCGCAGGCAGTACGGCGAGAACTACCGGATCGTCCGCGCGGAGACCGGCGACCAGGCGCTCGAGGCGTTGCGGGAGATCAAACTGCGCGGCGAGGAGGTCGCGGCGCTGCTGGCGGACTACCGGATGCCGGGCAAGAGCGGGATCGAGTTCCTCGAGGAAGCGATGGACCTCTTCCCGGTCGCCAAGCGGGTGCTGCTGACCGCGTACGCCGACACCGACGCCGCGATCCAGGCCATCAACGTTGTCGACCTGGACCACTACCTGCTCAAGCCATGGGACCCGCCGGAGGAGAAGCTCTACCCGGTACTCGACGACCTGCTCGCGTCCTGGGAGGCGTCAGACCGTCAGCCCGTAAGGCAGGTCAAGGTCATCGGACACCGTTGGTCCGCGCGGTCCTACGAGGTGCGCGACTTCCTGGCGCGCAACGCGGTGCCGTTCCGGTGGTACGAGCTCGACCAGAACGAAAGCGAAGCGCAGCGCCTGCTTTCCGCGTGCGAGTGCGGCGAAGCGGACATTCCAGTGGTGGTGACGCCCGACGGCGAGGCGCTGACCCAGCCGTCCGACGCGGAGCTGGCCGCGCGCGTGGGCCTGACCACCACACCTTCGACCGATTTCTACGACCTGATCGTGATCGGTGCGGGGCCGGCCGGGCTGGGCGCGGCCGTCTACGGCGGCTCGGAAGGCCTGCGGACCGTACTGGTGGAGCGTCTCGCCGCCGGTGGGCAGGCCGGTACGAGCAGCAGGATCGAGAACTATCTCGGGTTCCCGGACGGAGTGTCGGGCGAGCAGCTGACCGAGCGCGCCCGCCGACAGGCGTTGAAGTTCGACGTGGAAATGCTGACCACCAGGAAGGTGGTGTCGCTCGAAGCCAAGGGAGCGGCCCGAGTCGTCCAGTTCGACGACGGCACGGAACTGTCGGCGCACACCGTCATCCTGGCGACCGGTGTCGCGTACCGGACGCTCGAAGCGCCCGGCCTTGGCGAGCTGACCGGCCGAGGCGTGTACTACGGAGCGTCCACAACGGAGGGACCGAGCTGCGCGGGCCAGGACGTCTACCTGGTCGGCGGCGCCAACTCGGCGGGCCAGGCCGCGATGTACTTCGCCAAGCACGCCAAGCGGGTCGTGCTGATCGTGCGCGGGGACTCGCTGGAACGGTCGATGTCCCGGTACCTGATCGACCAGCTGTCCGGTCCCGGCAACATCGACGTGCTGACGTGCACCGAGGTCATCGGCGGATCCGGGACCGACCACCTGGAAACCCTGACCCTGCGGCACAACAAGACCGGCGAGACCACGACCGTGCCGGCCTCCTGGCTGTTCGCGTTCATCGGCGCCGCGCCAAGGACGGACTGGCTGGACGGCACACTGGCCCGGGACAACCGCGGCTTCGTGCTGGCCGGGCCAGACTTGATCACCGACGGCTCGGTGCCCGCGGGCTGGGGCCTCGAGCGGCCGCCGTACCACCTGGAGACGAGCCTGCCGGGCGTGTTCGTGGCCGGTGACGTGCGCGCCGACTCGGTGAAGCGGGTGGCGTCGGCCGTCGGGGAAGGCGCGATGGCCGTCACGCTGGTACACCGGTACTTGGAGAGGTCGTGACATGGAAAAGCTGACCCCGGGCGAATTGCGCGGGCTGTTCCTGTTCGAGCGGCTCGACGACTCCAAGCTGGCCTGGTTGGCCGAGCACGGCCACGTAGAGCACCGCACGGCCGGGACGCCGATCCTGACCGAGGGCGAGGACGCCACCTGCTTCTTCGTGCTGCTCGAAGGAACGGTGGCGCTGAGCCGAAACATCGGCGGCGAGATCGTCGAGACGAACCGGACGGATCACCGGGGTTCGTACTTCGGCGCGACCCAGTCGTACCTGGAAGCGGACATCCCGTCGAAGACGACGTACCAGATGACGGTGCAATCGATCACCGACACGGCGATGTTCCAGCTGCCCGCGGCCGATTTCGGGCCGATCATCCGCGAGTGGTTCCCGATGGCGATGCACCTGCTCGAAGGCCTGTTCTTCGGCCTGCAGAACACCCAGCGGATGACAAGCCAACGGGAACGCCTGCTAGCGCTGGGTTCGCTGTCCGCGGGCCTGACCCACGAACTCAACAACCCGGCGGCAGCGGCGGTCCGTGCGACGGCAGCGTTGCGTGAACGCGTCGCCGGCATGCGGCACAAACTGGCCATGCTCGCCAGCGGAGCGATCGACCCGAAGACCTTGCCGTCGTTGGTGCTGCTGCAGGAGGACGCGGTGGAACGCGTCGCCAAGGCGCCGAAACTGCAGCCGATGGAAGCCAGCGACCGCGAGGACGAGTTGGCGGACTGGCTTGAGTCACGCGGGATCCAAGGCAGCTGGGACCTCGCACCGACGTTGGTGGCGGGCGGGTTGGACGTCGAATGGCTGACCGAGGCGACCGCGAAGTGTCCACAAGCGACAGCGGAGGCGGCTGTCCGCTGGATCGCGTACACGGTCGAAACCGAGACATTGATGAACGAGATCGAGGACGCGACCACCCGAGTGTCCACTTTGGTGGGTGCGGCGAAGCAGTACTCGCAGATGGACCGCGCGCCGTTCCAGGTCGTCGACGTGCACGACCTGCTGGACTCGACGCTCGTGATGCTGAACGCCAAATTCGGCGACGGTGTCGAGGTCGTGAAGGACTACGACCGGTCTTTGCCGCTCATTTCGGCGTACGCGGCCGAGCTCAACCAGGTCTGGACGAACTTGATCGACAACGCCATCGCCGCGATGGACGGCCGGGGGACGTTGACTCTTCGGACTTTTCGGGACGATGGGTACGCTGTTGTGGAGGTATCTGACACGGGGAGTGGGATCCCTCCGGAGATCAAGGACAGGATTTTTGAGCCTTTCTTCACTACCAAGGCTGTGGGGGAGGGGACCGGGTTGGGGTTGGACATCACTTGGCGCATTGTCGTGAACAAGCATCATGGGGATGTTCGGGTGGAGTCTGAGCCTGGGAAGACGGTTTTTCAGGTTCGGATTCCTATTAATCCTTTGAAGGCTCAGTAGGGCTTCGGGCTGATTTTTGCTGTTGCCCTTCGGTCTTAGGTTTCCAGTTTGCTTCTAGTCGTTCGCTTCTGCTTCCAGCCTGGCTTTTGTCGCTATCCTTCGGCTTTCGTCTGGTTCTTGCTGTCCTTTGGCTTTGGGTTCCAGCTTTGTGGTGCCCACCACGGCTCGATTTGACTTGGGGCCCCTGCGGCGCGCTCGGGGAGGAAGCCGGGGAGTCCCCTTTCCTTCAGCCCTCATTTATCCTTCGTGGCGCGAGGGGC
>JOAA01000016.1 GCA_000720375.1 Rhodococcus rhodnii
TCACGCGGATCCTCGATCCGCGTCAACAGCTCTCGCAGGTCAGCGGCGTGGTGCAGGTTCACCGGACCCAACGAACCCAGCACAGCGGTGATCGGAGAAAGATACAACGGCAGGCACGGCTCTCGCATGATCGTGTGACCTAGACACTCCTATGATCAACTAGAGACCGTGCCTGCACTCACGCGGGTGATCGACTTTGACGGAGCCTTGGCCGCTCCCGGGGGCGTCCCCTGGCCAGTCTATCGGTGGGGGTTGATCGACTGTGGGTTGCTGGGTGGCTGTGGATAACTGGATTTGCGGGTGATCCCATCGGTGCGGCAAGCCCAGGTTCGAGGACTTTGGTCCTGGGTCGTTACGGTGGGGTGGTGCGACTGCGGAACCTGCTTCGGCCGGGGTGGCTGGGACTCACGGCGCTGGTGATCATTTTCGCCACGGCGTGCTTCACCCTGCTCGCGCCGTGGCAGTTTCACCGGCATGAGGCGCGCAAGACCCAGAACGACGAGATCACGGCGTCGCGCAAGGCCGAGCCGCAGCCGTGGCAGCCTGGCGTGACGGAGTGGCGGCTGGTCACCGCGACCGGCGAGTTCCTCCAGCAGAACGAGGTCATCGCGCGCCTGCGGACCGTTCAGGGTGAGCCCGCGTTCGAGGTGATGGTTCCGTTCCGGCTGACCGACGGCCGGATTGTCCTGGTCGACCGGGGTTTCCTGCGGCCGGAGCAGTCGAAGGTGCCCAGCTACGCGCCCCCGCCGACCGGGCAGACCCAGATCCTGGCACGTCAGCGCAACGACGAGCGGAACTCGGACAACCGGGACGCCTTCGTGGACGAGAGCGGCAAGCGCCAGGCGTGGGCCGTCGACTCTAGGACGGTCGCCAGGGCCACGGGCCTGCAGATCGAGCCGGGGTACCTGCAGCTGGAAACCAAGACGCCGGGCGTGCTCGGTCCGCTGCCCTTGCCAGAGCTCGACGCGGGGCCGTATTTCTCCTATGCCCTGCAGTGGATCGCGTTCGGGGCGATGGCGATCCTCGGCTGGCTTTACTTCACGTGGCGCGAACTGCTTCCCGGCGGCACGTTGAGCACGGAACGCCCCAAGAAGAAATCGGTGGCGGAAATGGTCGCCGAAGAAGAGGCCGCGGAACGCGAAAAGGCCACCACCTAACCGCCGCAACTGCTTCCGCCACCGCCACAGCTGCTGCCCGAAGAACACGACGACGAAGACGACGAGTCGCTCGAAGACGACGAGGACGAGCCGAAGCCCCATCGCATGGGATCAGTCGACGCGAGCGCCACCGAGATCGTCGCGTCGGGGAAAGCCGCCAATCCGCCCAATGCCACGATCCCCGCGACCCCGGTCAACGCGACAACCGGCATCCGGACGTGCACGTCCGGACCGTGACTTCGCAATCCCCGTCGCAATTCGGCACCGGCACTGGTCTCCTTCACCTTGCCCGCGGTGAACCACCGGGCGAGTAGCAGCCCGAACGTCAGAATCAGGCACGCCCACAGCAGATCCACCGGCCGCGACAACCGGATTCCGTTCACCAGCCGCGCGATCCCGATCCCGAACACCAGCAGAATCGGCAGGTTCATCACCGAAACCTGCGCGAACGTGTTCGACCGGATCAACCCGCGATTCGCCAGCGAAGCACGAATTGCCACGATCGCGGGATGCCTGCGTACCAACAGTTTGACGATCCGAGCATTGCCACGCCCGCGACGCAGTGATTGCAATATCGCGTGTTCCAACGGTGTCCGCGCCGGCACACCTGTCGCGTGCAATGTCCCGGATCGCTCCACGCGCAATGCACCGGTTTGCAAAAGCTGCGCGATCGCGACGTCGACAACCCGGAACGGACCACCGCGCATGAAGGCAACTTCCTCCACAGTGACCGGACCGGTTGGACGTTCACGGGGCCACATCACCTTGCGCAGCACGAAACCGAGCAGGAACGCGACCACGACTCCGCCGATGTACAGGCCGATGAATTGTGGTCCGGAAATTCCCCACGGTTCCATGTTTCCCTCCCCGGTCGCCGTCATCGTAGACGGCCGGGGCGGGAAATCGGGTCACTTCACAAACGGCCCGGACATCGCCTTCAGCAGCGAGTGGGACGAGTCGTCATCGGACAGTTCCCACATGAACGTCCCGAGCAGCCCGGCCTTCTTGGCCAACTGCGCCTTGATCCCGATCGACCTGGGGTTTTCGTAGCTCAGGAACTTGCGCTCGGCCGCGTTGTAGAGCCACGGCGCCTGCGCGACCGGGTGCCAGAACTCCTGCCACGCCTGATCGGGCAGCAGGTCCTGCTTGATCGTGCCCCAGCCACCTGGCCAGAAGGCTGACCTGTAGGACTGGTACAGGCCGTTCTGCGTGCCGGGCTCGTTGACGATGAAACCCCTGCCGTAGAAGGGAACCCCGAGCACCATCTTCGGGCCGGGCACGCCGTGGCGCTTGTAGTACTCGATCGCGGCGGTCACGTTGTTCCAGCGCCGCATCGGCTGGCCGAGCGGGTCGTCGGCGACCTCGCGCAGCGGGGCGTTGAACGTGGACACGGCCGAAAAACCGGTGCCCATGTCGTAGGTCATCACGTTGATGAAGTCCATGACCTTGGCGAGCTCGCCGAGTTCGAAGCTCAGCGCCGGGTCGTACGGGCCGTCGGTCTGCAGCCTGCCGGTCGGCAGCGCGCCGGTGACGAGCTTGCCGGGACCGAGCTGGCGGCGGAACTCCTTGGTCAGCAGGGTCATGTTCCGCTTGTCCTCGGGCCGGTCGGTGATCTCGGCCGGGCCGCCGTAAACCGGGAACTCCCAGTCGATGTCCACGCCGTCGAAGCTGCCGCGGTACCGCACGAAGAACATGTCCACGCACGACTTGACGAACGCGGCACGCGAAGCCGGGGTCAACGCCGCGTCGGAGAACCCGCCCGCGCCCCAGCCGCCGATCGAGATCAGCGTCCTCAGGTGCGGCTTGGCCTTCTTGAGCTGCGCCAACGCAGCGAAGTCGGCGGGCGCCGCGGATCCGACCACGCACTTGCCGTTCTCGATCGTGGAGAACGCGTAGAACAAGTGCGTGAGGCGGTCGGCCGGGATTTGCGAGACCGGATAGCTCTGGCTGTTCCAGCCCGCGTAGTACGCACCGATCACGGGACGCGGCGCGGCCGAGGCGACGCTGGTGCCGGTCACCACACCGGCAACCATAAGCACCGCGAGCACCAACGCGCGCAAAGGGGACGCAAGGGAAGTCACCAGCCAATCTTCCCGGGAGTAGCCATCCGTGCACAGTGGGTAGGCGAGATTTTGTCAGCGCCTGCCGAACAGAGCCAGGACCGCGGCGGCCGCCCCGGCCAGGCCGCCGACCACCCGGGAAAGTTCAACCGCACGTGTGACATGCCCGGCGTCCGGACTACGCCCTGTTCCCAGGACCGGCCGCTCTTCCACCCCATGCTTGTAGACAGTTCGCCCACCCAGGCGAATTTCCAGCGCGCCCGCGAACGCCGCTTCGACGCGGCCCGCGTTCGGGCTCGGATGCGCCTTCGCGTCCCGTTGCCACGCGTGCCAGGCACCTTGAGCCGAGCCGCCGACCACGGGCGCTCCGGCCACGGTCAACGCCGCAGCCGCCCGAGCAGGCACGAGGTTGACGACATCGTCGAGCTTGGCCGAGGCCCAGCCGAAGTTGCGATACCGCGGTGAGCGGTGCCCGACCATGGCGTCCATCGTGTTCACGGCCCGATAACCGAGCAGCCCTGGCACGCCGAACACCGCGCCCCAGAACAGCGGCGCGACAACGGCGTCCGATGTGTTCTCCGCCACGGACTCCACGGTCGCGCGCGCCAAAGCCGTCGCGTCCAGCGCCTGCGGATCACGGCCGCACAGGTTGGGCAAACGCTTGCGCGCCGCGTCGACATCGCCGGCGTCCAGTTCACGGCCCATCGACGTGCCCTCTTGGGCCAGCGATTTCCCGCCCAGCGCGATCCAGGTCGCGGTCGCGGTCGTCAGCACGCGCAACAGCGGGTGACGTCGCCCGATCCGTTCTGCCGCAACGCCAACAGCGACGGCCGAACCGGCCAGCACACCCGTGTACACCGCTCCGGGCAGCTTGCTGTCCCGGTAAGTCAGCTTCTCCAGCCGCTGCGCCACCGCACCGAAACCGGCCACCGGATGACGCTTGCGCGGATCACCGAAAACACCGTCCGCGACGACGCCCAGCAGTATCCCGACTGCTCTACCCGCGGTCACCCATCCTCCCAGCACCTACCCAGTAGACGAACCGTAGCGCCGCCAAGATCAGCGTCAGAAGCTAGGGTGCTGAGCCGTGAACCCCGAGCAGCAGGACCGTGCGGCCGATGTCCCCGCGCGCTCGAACACCGACCGGCTCGGGCTGTACGCGTATCTGCAGGCCAGGGAGCACAAGGCGACGTACCTGGCGATCATGCGGCTGTTCACCGCGACCCTGCTCGCCGACCTTTCCGCGGGTGACGTGGCCGCGGCGCTGGCGCCGGCGGAGCGCGACGGCACGGTCGAACGCGGCGAGTCACGCATCGAGAACGTGATCACGCGGCTCAAGCAGCTGGTCGAGTGGGGCAACCTGGTCCAGGGCCGCCGCGAGGTGGTCGCCGCCAGCATCGCCGAGTTCCAGCACGGCAGCGTCCGCTACCAGGTCAGCAAGCTGGCCGTGCGTGTCCAGCGGGACGTCGACGAGCTGCTGCGGGTCCCGGAAGGCGCTCGTGAGGTCTCCCGCGAGCTGTTGCCCGCGATCGAGCGTGGCCTGAGCCAGCTCGGCAAGTCGCTGTCGAACGCGGTGAGCCAGGAGCAGCGGGACGCCGAGTCGGCCGCCGCGCAACGGGCCCGCGAGCTGCTGTCCGAGCAGGTCACGACCCTGTTCCTGCAGCACGCCGAGCTCGCCGCGACCGTCCGTGACTTCTACGCCTACCTCGGCCAGGTCGTGACCCGCCATCACCTGGCGGCCGATGAGATCTCCGGGTTCCGCAACTTGTTGGTCGAGTACATCCAGAAGGTCGTCGAGGACGTGCTGCGGCAGACCCCGGCCATCGCCGAGCATCTGACCGGGCGCTTCGCCGCTGCTCGCCCAGAGTTGCTCCGGCTCCTGGGCCCGACCGACGGCCTTGGGCCCGCCGTGGAGCGCGCGAGGGGCCGTAGCGCCGCGGACTGGCAGGAACTGACGGACTGGTTCGTGGATCGTCCTGGACGCCCATCGCAGGTCACGGTCCTGCGTGAGGCAACGGCACGCGCGATCGGTTCGTTGCTCGCGAGCGTCAAGCGCGCGACGGCCGGTGGCGGGTTGTTGCCGGGGCGCCGCGCGGAGTTGCTCAAGCTCGCCAAGTGGTTCGACGACAGCACACCCGCACAAGCCGCGCAGATGTACGCGGCAGCGTTCGGGATGTACTCGTCACGGCACGTCCTACCTGCGCCCGAGCACGACTCGGACGACGAGCGCACGCCGTGGAGTGAAGGGCCTGTCTGCGATGTGACGGTCAGCGTGCGCAGCCGTAGCGACCGTGGGGCGCGCGGCCGTACCTCGCGGATCATGGACGACCCGATCACCGAGCAGTCGCTGCTGGCCGATGCCCGGCGTGCCGACGAGCTCAGGGCGGCTGACGTGGCCGAACTCGTCGCAGCGGCACCGAGACTGCACGAAACGACCTTGTCGCCGGGTGCGCTCGGCGTGCTGTGCGAGCTGCTGACCATGGCGATGGCGCAGCGCGAGAGCTCGAAGGACTCCGGCTCGGCGGAGGACCAGATCCGGGGCTTGACCGTGCGGATCGAGTACGCCGAAGGGGAGACCGCGACCGTCCGGTCGACCGGCGGAACGTTGACACTGCGCGACTCCCGGCTGGTGGTGAGATGAGGCTCAGCGCGGCCGACCCGCTCGACGGGCTGGCGGATATCGACGCGGCCAACGTGGTGCGCTGCGCCCGGACCCTGCTGCGCAGGCCGTTGCTGCGGCTCGGCGGGCCGGACGGCGAACTGCTTCCGTTGGTGTACCGGCACCGTGTGGTGCTCGGCGAGCTGTTCACCGCGTTGCTGGGCTACCGGCTGGTCGTGGAACGCAAGTTCGCGCGGCTCTACAAAGCCGGTCCCGGCGAGGATTCCACCCGCGGAGTGCAGGAACTCTCGCCACGCGGTTACGCGTACGTCGCGTTGACCATGGCGGCGCTGACCGGCACGGGACGTCAGGTTCTGTTGTCCCGTCTGGTATCGGACGTGCGCGCGGCGGCGATCGAGGCAGGCATGCAGGTCGTGGACACGATCGCCGACCGGCGTGCTTTGACTGCGGCACTACGGCATCTGGTGTCGTTGGGCGTGCTCACCGAGACCGAGGGCACGGTCGGCTCGGCCAGCTCCGACGCACCGGCCGAGGCGTTGATCACAATCGAGACCGACCTGTTGGGCCAGTTGCTCGCCGGGCCGGTCGGTGACGCCCAGGACGCCGGGCATCTGGTCACGCTGGCCGCCCGGACCGCGCCGCGCCGCGTGGACTTCCAGGTGCGTAGGAAAATCGTCGAGACACCGGTTGTGCTGTACGCCGATCTCGCCGAAGACGAGCGGGAATGGCTGCTGCGCAACCAGAGGCGCGAGTCGTACCTGCTTGAGCGGTGTTTCGGGCTGTACACCGAGACCCGGCTGGAGGGCATCCTCGCGGCCGATCCGGAGGAGTACCTCTCCGACGTGATGTTCCCGGGTACCAGTACAGTCGCACGAATCGGGTTGCTCGCACTGCCCGACTTGCTGTCCGCGGAAGCCGAAGAGTCCGAAGTAGACAGTGCCGGACGACGCCCGGTCACCGCCGACCGGGTTCGTGAGGTGTGCGAACGGCTTGTGGCCGACTACCCGGCTGCCTGGTCCCGCCAGGCGGCCGAGGATCTCGACGGGATTGTCACGGAGGTGCTGGCGCTGTTCGTCCATATGGGACTTGCAGTCGCCGACGGCGAGCGGTGGTGGCTCTCGCCCGCCGCGGCTCGTTGGTGGCCGGAGCCCGACGGCGACCCGGAGCGTGAGATCGCTGAACCTGCCCCAGAACCCGAGGTACCGGGGTGGTCATTGTTCGACGAGGAGGGCGGGGCATGACGGATCGCTGGCGGTTGCACCGGGGCGGGATCGTCAACGTCTGGCAGTACGCCGAGCAGACCTTCGACTTCTCCGGCGGGCGCGCGATCTTCCAGGGCACCAACGGGTCCGGCAAGTCGCGCACGCTCGAACTGCTGCTGCCGCTGTGCCTGGACGGCGACCTGCGGCAACTGGGTTCGAAGGGCTTCGACACGGTCAGCATCCGCAGGCTGATGCTCGACGACTACGACGGCGGCCCGAACCGGATCGGCTACGCCTGGGTCGAGCTCAAACGCGAAGGACACACGCTGACCTGCGGTCTTGGCGTGAAGGCGTCCAAGACCTCGCAGCAGATCTCCGACTCGTGGCGGTTCATCACGCCCCAGCGCGTGGGCATCGACTTCCAGCTCGCCGGCCCCGACCGGGTGCCGCTGGGGTCCGCTCAGTTGCGTGAAGTCCTTGGCGCCGACTGTGTTCTGGAAGAAGCGGCGTTCCGGGCCAAGATCGCCGAGACCGTCTACGGCGTGCCCGCGGTCCGCTACGGCGACCTGCTGCACCTGCAGCGGACCCTGCGTAACCCGGACGTCGGCCTGAAGGTGCTGGAAGGCCAGCTCGAGCAGATCCTGTCGGACGCGCTGCCGCCGTTGGACGCGGCCATGATCGAGCAGCTGGCCACGTCCTTCGACGACCTGGAGTCGATCAGGGAGAACATCACCCGGCTCGGCACGGCCGACAAGGCGCTGCGGACGTTCCTCAAGACGTACTCCGACTACGCCCTGGCCGGGCTGCGATCCGCGGCCGACCGGTTGAAGGCCAGTGAGGACAACGTCCGCAAACTGGGCACACAATCCAAGAAGCTGACCGCCGAGCTGGAGAAGGCGCGATCCGAGCGTGCCGAGGCGGAACGCGCAGAGCAGGAGCTGGAAGGCGGCGAGCAGCAGGCCGAGGAGACCATCGGCGCGTTGAAGGAGCTGCCCGCATTCCGTGACCTGCAAGACTTGCAGAGCCGCGAGAAGCTCGTGGCCGCCTCGCGTTCGGCCGCCACAGCCGCGTTGGACGTGGCCAACAAGCAGCGACTGGCCGAGGACGCTGCCGTGGACGGCGTGGTGCGGTTGCTGCGCCGACTGGCCCAGGACCTTGACTCCGCCGGGGAATTCGGCGAATCGCTGCGGACTGCCTTGCAGGCGGCCGGTTTGGACACCACGCTGTGCCCGACGCTGCCTCGGATGGCCGAGAGCGAAAGCGAGACGATCACCGAACGGGTCCGCGCGAAGCCGGACCCCGAGGCTGAGCCGCTGCCCATCGAGCGCAAAGTCCCGCCGCCCGTCGCAGGTGACGAGCTTTTGACGGCGCTGACCGAGGCCGCCGAGCGAGCGGGTCGCGCGGCGAAGGAAGCCAGGCAGCGCAGCGCGTTGACGCTCGCCTTGCACCAGCAGGCTTTGGAGCAGGAGAAACAGGAGCAGCACGTCGAGACGTTGCGCTCGTCGGCCCGTGCCGCCCAGCTGGAGGCGACTGAGGCGGCCGGCCGGCGCAACCAGGCCAACCAGGAGCTCGTGACCGAGTCCGACGTGTGGCTTGAGCAGGTGCGTTCCTGGTCTGTCGCTGGGCCGTTGAAGTCCGCCAAGCCCGAGCGCCAGTTGCAGCTTCCGTCCGTTGAGGACTTGTCGGCCAACCCTGGGCAGGCTCGTGAGCTGACCACAGCGGCACGTCAGTGGACCGCGCCGCTGGTACAGACCGCGCGTGACGCCGCGCACGCCGCGTCTGCGCGCCGCACCGAAACCCGTGATGCCATCGCGGAACGAGATTCCGAGCTCGCTGCTTTGCGTGCCGGTAAAGAACGTTCGCCCGCCACCGCGGTCTCCCGCGATTCCGCCACCGGGGCCGCTTTCTACCAGCTGGTGGACTTCAAGGCAGACCTGCCGGAGGCCGACCGGGCCGGACTTGAGTCCGCTTTGGAGGCGAGCCGCCTGCTCAACGCGTGGGTCACGCCGGAAGGCTCGGTCCCGGATCTCGAGGACGTGCTGGCCTCGCCAACGGATGCGGTTTCCGGCCCGTCGCTGGCCGATGTGCTTGTGGCGGTGGAGGTTCCGAACAGCCCGGTGCCCGCGGCCCGCGTGACGGCGTTGCTCGGGGGCATTGCACTGGGCGAATCCTCGGCTGCGATGACCCTCTCGGTCGACGGCCACTGGCGCGCGGGTGCATTGCACGGGCGCGGCTCGAAACCGGCTGCCGAGTTCGTCGGTGCCGGTGCCCGCGCGGCCGGTCGTCAACGCCGGATCTCCGAGCTGGAAGAGGAACTCGGTTCCCTGCGAACCGAACTGCAGGCCGCGGAGGAGCAGCAGCGCTCGGCGAACGACGTTGTCGCAGAATGGGAACGGCACCTGGAGAAGTTCCCGGGCGACGAGGAACTGATCGCCAAACACACCCGGATGCGGACGGAACAAGAGGCGACCGAGCGCGCCAACAAGCACGCCCAGCAGCTGCGCGAAGAACACGACCAAATGCAGAACCGTTGGCAGGCAACAACTGCCGACCTGCTGCGGCAAGCGGGCGACGCCGGCCTGTCCCCCCGTTCCGAGGACCTCCGCCAGGCTCAGCAGGCCGCGGCCGAGGCATTGGGTGCTGCCGAACGTCTCGCCGAAGCATTGCGCCAGCGCTGCCGCGGCACGGTGGAAGACCTGGTCGACGCCACGCACCGGTACCACACGGCGGTGGCCGACCGGACGACCGCGGAGTCCGACGCAGACCAGCGTTGCGCCGAATACGCGGCCCAGGCAGGCACGTTGTCCGAGCTCACCGGCTCGGTGGGAGGCGAGGCCAAGGAGATCGCGGCCCGGCTGGCCGAGCTTGAGCAGTCCCGCAAGCAGATGCGCGTGTCGTTGAAGGACATCCGCGAGAAGATCACGGCCTTGCGTGAACAGGCGGCGAAGCTGGACGCGCAGTTGGAAGGCGTGACCGAGCAATTGGCGTCGTCCGAGGAGATCCAGGCGGGGGCTTATCGCCAGTTCTCGTCCGTCGTCGAGGCTCCAGGTGTCCTTTCGGCCGCTTTGCCAGAGCTGGAAGACACCGACCTGGCGGCGGTGCGGGCGGCGGTCGTCGAGGCCGCGGACCGTAAGGCCGCCGGTGAGACGGCCGTGATCACCAAGCTGCAGGACCTGCAGACAGCCTTGGCCGGTGGCTACGACATCGCCGCCGAGGAGCACGCGGGCCTGCTGACGGTCTCGGTCGCGGGTGAGGAAGGCGGCCGCCCGGTGGCGCAGGCCGCCAAGCAGGTCTCGACAAAACTGGCGGAACAGCGAGGCTTCCTGGACGAGCAGTACCAACGGATCTTCGCCGACTACCTGATCAGGGACCTCGCGGAGTGGCTGCGCGGGCAGATCACCGTGGCGGAGGACCTGGCCCGGCGGATGAACGAGGTGCTCGGCCAGGCGAAGTCGTCGCAGGGCGTGCACGTCCAGTTGGAGTGGAAGCCCTCCGCGGCCTTGGACGACGAGACTCGTCAGGCGTTGTCGTTGGTCCGGATGCCGTACGGCGAAAGGACTTCCGCACAGGACGCGACCTTGCGGCGGGTGTTCACGGAACGGATCGAGGCCGAGCGGGACACGCATTCCAGCGGTTACGCGGAAATCTTGTCGCGTGCCCTGGATTACCGCTCGTGGCACGCTTTCACCGTGCGCGTGGCCGACACCGGCCCTGATGGCGGCCCTCGGGTCCGCCGCCTGCGCCAGTTGTCTTCGGGCGAGACGCGGCTCGTGTCCTACGTGACGCTTTTCGCCGCCGCTGCTGCGTTCTACGACGCGGTGAGCAGCAGTTCCGAGGACTTCAACCCGTTGCGACTGGTGTTGCTGGACGAGGCCTTCGAACGCCTTGACGACCCGACGATCGCCCGAATGCTCGGGCTGTTGGTCGACCTGGACATGGACTGGGTCATCACGTGGCCAAGCGGCTGGGGCGTCTCCGACAAGATCCCCCGCATGCACATCTACGACGTCCTGCGCCCGCGCAACGGCCGCGGCGTCGCGTGCACACAGACCACATGGGACGGCTCAGCGATGGACCGGGTCGACCCATAGGTCATTGGTCACCAGCGACGACAACTCGTCCGTCATCGCCTGCTGAAGTGCCGCTGCTGACAGGGTTCTGACCAGTTCACCGAAGCTGACGGTGGACATCAGCCGGTCAGCGGTGGCGTCCATCTCGTCAAGCCGGGCCCGTTGCGGCTCAAGCCGGAACAGGTAGGCGATGAGGTCCTCGGTGTAGTGGTTCTTCAGGTTCCACCGCCGCCGGAACATGGTGGCCGACAAGGATTCGTCCCGGGCAAGAATGCGTTCCCGGGACACCGCGTCGAACAACCGTGACTTGTCGCTGCCGTCCAGCACAGGCCCGGTGTGCCTCAGCAGGTCCTCGCGCAACAGGCTGAGGCCGAGCTCAAGAAACTGCCGGGTCTCCGGACTGTTGGCGATCCGGATCCGCGTGTCCGCCCGTGCGGCGAGAGCGATGTGGTGCAGCACATCGGAAAGGTCCATGGTCTCCCCAATTTGCGCTCCCCAGCTGATCACAGCTTAACGGGGGCCAGACCTGGTGGGCCTGGACAGGCCCCGGTACGGCCGGTCCACACTGCTGTGCTTAATTGGACATGAAAGGGGCCAGAAACATGGCACCAAAACTCGGCCGGACCATTGCGGGCGCGATCTACGGCGTACTACCGGGCGTAATTCTCGTACTGCTGGCCCACTTCGTGATCATCGGCGAATGGCAGCTCACGATAGGCGCGAACGGACTAGCACAGGCATTCATCGGACTCGTTGCCGGAGCTGTCGTCGGCTACAACTGGCGCAGTTCCTAAACCGTTCGGGTGACGCTGGCGCAGAGTCGGAGATTCAGGAACCGTTTCTGTGCCACTCTCATCATAGTTACGCAGGGTTCACAGCCTGGCGCAGCATGTGACGGGGAGGAGCACAAGGTGCCTGTTGGGGAGCAGGGACCCGGAACCGCCGAACAGCAGGTCCGGCTCGAGGTCGCGATGGACAGGACGTTGCGTGCGGTCACAGGCGTTCTCGGCGCGGATTACGAATCTCGAGCCGTAGGTGGGGGTGGTACCAACGGCAAGTGGGTCTTCACCAGCCTGGACCAATTGGACGGCTTGATCAAAAAATGGAAGGACATCCGCGACGCCATACGTGATCGCCGATTCAGGATCGAACGGGCCAGAGAGCTTGTCGAACCGCCCGCAGCCGACATCATGAGCGTGATCCAAGCCAAGGCACTCGAACACTCACTTGAGGCGATGGGGCAGCACGCAGGCAGCATGTACATGTATGCCGACGCCTACATCCAGAAACTTGAGCACGCCCGGACCCAGTACGTCGGCGTCGAAGACCAGAACACGACGCGCATGAAAAGCACACACGGTGGCTGATCGAATGAATCGTTTCGCCAGAACCATGCTCTGCGTATCCGTCGCACTGTTCGTCACGGCTGGGTGCTCGACGTCCGAACCAGGTTCACCTATCGCGAATCCAGGTTCGCAGCAGGCTCCGCAGACCACTAGTCCAAGTGCCGCGAATCGGTACGGCGCGCCTTCGGTGTCCAAACCATTGGACGCAACACGGCTGCTGACTCAACCATGTGGCGCACTGACCAAGGTTCAACTTCAGAGCTTGAATCTTGCCGAGAGCGGAACCCCGGACACCGACAGCGCGGTCGCCAAGAACGTCGGGCCGAGCTGCACCTTCAGCAACAGCGGCGAAGGATCCTCCGTCGCCGTCAGCTTTCTGACCGGAAACAAGAACGGTCTGGCTGACACATATCGCGCGCACGCCGGAGGCGACTTCTCTGGATACTGGATCGAAGCCACTGTGAACGGCTATCCCGGGGTGTTCAAGGACAGCAGAGACAACCGCAAAGACGGCCACTGCGTCATGAACGTGGGTATCTCGGACACTCTTGCGTTTTTGGTCATCGAACAAGATCGACTCGGCGAAAAATCATGCGAACGGGCCATGCAAGTGGCTACCTTCGTGGTGCAGACGCTGAAGGCTGGTGGTTGACGTGTTCATGTCGGCCGAACAGATCTATCGGAACTTCACGGAGGCGCGGGGCGGCGAAGGGCTCGCTAGTGCTGCGGCGATCGTGAAGGAACTTGTCGCTGAGTATGAGCAGCAGGCTGATGAGATCATTCAGTTGACTGCGGCTATGGAATCGGCTTGGCAGGGGGATGCCGCTGGGGCCGCACAGCGGGGCGCTGGGCCGTTGGCGGTTGCTCATGCTCAGGCTGCTCCGGAGATCGATGTTGCTCAGGATCTTTCGATGCGGCAGGTTGGGTCGTTCGGTGATGCCAAGAATTCTGTTCGGCCTGTTCCGCCTGAGCCTGGTTTTCCTGATCCGTGGATGATGGTCACTTCTCCGGATGCGGGTGCGACTTATAAGGGGCAAGTTGCTGCGTACAACGCCGCAGCCCAGCACAACGTGGACGTGATGAGCGCCTACGACAACGCCAGCACCTACAACACCACGCGGTTGCCTGGTTCTTACGGGTCGCTTTTGGCTGACAACGCTTCGATGGGCGTTGCGGGTCAAGGTGGCGGCTCGGTTCCTTCTGGTGGTGGGGATCAGCCGTCGCCGGTGGTTCAGGGTGGGACGGGGCCTGGCAGTGGGAATCCCGGGACTGGGAATCCCGGTGGCGGGCCGTCAGCGCGGCCGGGCGACGGGCCGAGCGGCGGGCCAGTCGTGCCGCCACCCTCAGGGCCTGGGCAAGGTGTGCCAACGCCATCAGGTCCGGGGCAAGGGGGACCTCAACCTCAGCAAGGCACCGACCCGGGCAGCTTTGTCCCGCCGACGCCCGGAAGTCCTGGTTCGGGCGGGCTCATCCCGCCCGGGACGACGCCTGTCACCGGCGGGAACAGCGTTGGGTTCGGACCCTACCCGGGCTCAGACAGCTTTGGCCAAGGCCGTGGCGCGGGATTCAGCACCGGGTCGGGACCAAGAACAGGCGCGGGCGGCCAAGCCCGCGAAGCAGGTTCAGGCGCGGCCGGACAAGGCCGAGGCAGTGGATCCGGCGCGCCGGGTTCAAGCAGCGGCCGCACCGGCGGTGGGCTGCCCAACGCCGGAGTCCAGCCAATTGCCGGGCGCGGCCCCCTGAGTCCAGTCGAAGGACCACGAGGTGCACGTAGCGGACCCGGCGCAGTGCCCATGGGCGCGTTCGGACCTGGGAGAAGCAGCGAAGACGAGGAGCACGAGCGGGCATCCTTCTTGCAGGAGCCCGATCCGGAAGCGATCTTCGGCACCGACGAGCAGACCGCGCCACCGGTGATCGAATAGTGCTTCCGAGACCAGTCCGGCTCCCGGTTGATGCGTTGGCAACCCTGCTCAGGCATGCGCGCATCGGCGAATTGCCCGAGGTGCTGGCCCCTGTCGCGGTGTGGCGACACCACGACGAGGCTCAAGCTGCACAAGCCAGCGCCTACGAAGAAGCGAAGCGTCTCGGTTGGCTGGACAGCAGAGGCCAGCTGGATGTCGATGTAGCCGCAGCATTGTCGGTGCTGTGCCGGGCGAACGTCGAGTACTACGGATGGGTCGCGAGGCAACGAAGCATTCTGGCCGCGGCAACCGGCCGCAAAGCCATCCTGGCTATACGGGACGGCGCCGAAATCTCCTTGCGGAAAACCAAAGCGAGCAAGCTGGCCGAAGCGCTGGTCGAGCAACTTCCGGACATGCACCCCGGTTCCGGCACTCCAGTCTCTGTCTCCGTAGACGAACTGCGTGCGGCCACGAAGAAACAGAAACCGGCGCGGCCCGACCTACGACAGGTCCTCCAAGTCATGGCCCAGCCGTCGACGGGCAGCGGCGAACTGTGGGTCGCGGTGCGGGATTCCCTCGGCCGCCGCACGGAAATCACGCACCCGCTGCGCTACGCCGACACAGCGTGGGGACGATTCCTCAACCTGGCAACGGTTTCCAGCGGCGGCGACCTGTGGCTGACGGTCGCCCCCGCTTCCCCGAGCGACCTGGTCACTCGTCTGCGGAGTCTTGAACGCGCCCTTGGCTAGCGGCCTGCAGGCGTGCCACCGCATCAGCCGGGATCGACGCGAGCGACCACGACGTGCCGTCCTTCATCGCGATCTGCGTGGCGCTGACCTCGGAAACCGACGACCACGGAACGGTCCGTGTCGCCAACACACCGCGCCGGCGCACGGAATCAGCGGTGACATAGAGACCGATGAGGCTCAGCCGAACCGCCAACAGCCCCCAGACCAACAGAAAAGCAACCAGCGAAATCAGCGTCTCGGCAAGACCGGCCAGAACGATCACGGCGACAGCCACGGCGCACATCACAGCCACGCCTCGGGCGAACGCCACGAAACGCAAATTCGCACCGACGCGCGTCCACTTGGCTGTCATTCATCCACGCTCCGTGCCCCGAGCCGGGCTCGCGCACCTCCGGGCTGCCCGGCACCGAGTCCGCTTAGATCTCACCTGGCCTGGGACGACATGCGGGATCGGGCCAACGCGCCCTGCAGTTGCCGCAGGATCTCGTGGGCTTCGGCGTCCGACATGAACATGCCACGGACCTCCGGCAGCGACTCGGCGTAGTGCACCGAGGTCTCGATCTCGCTGCCGTCGTTCAGCCGGATCCAGATCGCGTAGCCGCCCAGCAGGCGCAGGCCGGCCATCGGTTTGATCGTGAAGTCCTGGATCGAGGCCCATGACCAGGTCCTTTGCCGCAGGAGTGTGCGCTTGCGGATGCCTTCCGTGCTGACGTAGAGGTCAGCACGGAACAGCCGCACGGCTGCGGTGGTCCACACGAGCAGGACCACTACGGCGAATCCGTGGGTTTGCCCACCGGCCGTTACCTGCTTCATGGAGTCGACCGCGACGATCAGCGCGAACAGGGCGCCGAGCACGGCCAAGCACCCCATCAGGCCCATGAACGCCCAGCGCGGTGCGACCCGTCGCCATTTCAACGTGACTAGCGGTACCAATCAGTCCCCCGACTCGTCGGCATGTGCACAGTGTAGTGAAATCCCGGGGCCTCTAGAGTTGACTGATGGTCATCGTGGTGATGGGCGTTTCCGGGGCCGGCAAGACGACGGTCGGCCGTGAGCTGGCGAAGCGGCTGGGCGTGGACTACGCCGAGGCCGACGAGTTCCACCCGCCGGAGAACATCGCGAAAATGTCGGCGGGCACCCCGCTGACCGACGACGACCGCTGGCCGTGGCTGCAGGCCATCGCGGCCTGGATCAGCGACCACCAGCAGACCAGCGGAGTTGTCACGTCATCAGCGCTCAAGCGCAAGTACCGCGATGTGCTCAGGACCGGTGGCGAGGTGTTCTTCGTGCACCTCGACGGCACGCGTGAGCTGATCGCGGAGCGCCTGGCGGCCCGCAAGGGGCATTTCATGCCGCCCGCGCTGCTCGATTCGCAGATCGCCGACCTCGAACCGCTGCAGCCGGACGAGCGCGGCGTGGTCCTGGACATCGACGCCGAACCCGACGAGCTGGTCGAAGCCGCGGTCCGTGCGGCTCGATGACGCGCGGGTCGCGCGCCTCGCGACAGTCGGCAAGGACGGCCAGCCGCACATCGTCCCGGTCACGTTCGCGGCCAGGGACGACGTCATCGTGATCGCGATCGACCACAAGCCCAAGTCGACCCGTGACCTCAAGCGGCTGCGCAACATCCAGGCCAACGACAGAGTGTCCCTGCTCGTCGACCACTACGACGAGGACTGGCGGCATCTGTGGTGGATCCGTGCGGACGGAACCGCACGGATCACCGAGACCGCGGCCGAGCGGGCCTGGCTGATCGAGAAATACCCGCAGTACCAGGCGATACCCCCGGAAGGACCATTCATCCTCATCCGGGTGACCCGGCAAACAGCCTGGTCAAGCTCGTGAGTGTTTCGTCCGGTTCTAACCGGCCAAAACACTCACGAGGAGGCGGCCCAGGACTCGAGCATCCGCCGGGCGATCGAGGCCGGGCCGGGCAGCCCTAGCCAGTGCTCGCGGCCTTCCGCTTCCGCGGCAAGGGCTTCCCGCACGACCTCACGGGCAACCCAGTGCGCCTCCTCGATCTCCCCGTCGGCGAGCCGAGTCGGCTGCAGCGGGTCGGCGCTCGCGGCGAAGCCGAGCATCAATGAACGCGGGAAGGGCCACGGCTGGCTGCCCAGGTACCGGATGTCGGCGACGTCCACGCCGACTTCCTCGCAGATCTCCCTGGCAACGCAGGCTTCCAGCGATTCGCCCGCTTCGACGAACCCGGCGAGCACCGAGTACCGGCCTTTCGGCCAGACCGGTTGCCGGGCCAGCAGGACCTGAGTGTCGTCCCGGTCGTGGACAAGGCAGATCACGGCCGGGTCGGTCCGCGGGTACTCCTCACGGCCGCACTGCGGGCACTGGGTCGCCCACCCGGACTTGACCCGATCCACCGCGGAGCCGCAGTTCGCGCAGAACTTGGCTCTGCGGTGCCAGTTGAGCAACGCGACCGCGGTGGTGAACAGGCCGGCCGATGTGTCGTCCAAAAAGGACCCTGCGGCCCGCAGGTCGAGCCACTGCTCGCCTTCGGCGTTGCCGATGTCCTGCCATGACCGCCAGTCCAGGCCGGAGTCCGGCGCCGACGACTCGACGGGCATCGCCCAGTAGCCGGCGCCTTTCTCCTCACCCAGCAGCAATGCCTCCGGTGACGGTTCGTCCCCAGTGGCCTTCTGGAACGCCAGAACCGTTCCGCCGGAACGGATCGGGGTGCGGCCGCGCGGGTCCACAACGAGGACCCGCCCGTCCTGCCACAGCTCCGCCTGCCTGCGCGGGTCCTCCCGCAGCGTCTCCTCACGTTCCACTGTGGAGCGGGAGAGCACCGGGAGGCCGTCGAGCTGGAACGTCACTGCGTCACGTCACCCAGCAGGCGCACGTTCTCGAACTGGGCCGAGTCACCGACGATCACACCGGTCCAGTTGACCGGAGCGAAGAAGTCACGGGCCGCCGCCGCGATCTGCTCGGCCGTGACCTCCTGCAGCCTGCCTGGGTACGACACCAGCCACTCGACCCCGAGCCCTTGCGAGGCAAGGCCGATCAGCTGCGACGCGAGCCCGGACTGCGACGCGGTCGCGGTGAGCAGCTGCCCGATCGCGTACTGCCGCACAGTGTCCACTTCGGTGTCCGACGGCGGCGACAGCACGATCCTGGCGAGCTCGTACCGGACCTCCAGCAACGCGCTCGCGGTGACTTCGCTGGCCGTGTCGGTGTCGATCAGCAGGGTCGCGCCACCGGGCGTGAACTCCAGATAGGACCGTGCGTGGTAGGTGTATCCCTTGTCCTCACGGATGTTCTCGACCAGCCGGGACGAGAAGAACCCGCCGAACGCCAGGTTCGCCAGCTGCAACGCCGGATACCGGGGATCGGTCCGGGTGATCGCCTGCGCGCTGAGCCGGAACTGCGACTGCACGGCACCGGTCCGGGGCACGAACAGCAAGTCGCCGCCCGGAACCACTGGCAGCTCAGGCAGTTCGGTCGCGGTGCCGTCGGCCGTCCAGCCGCCGAGCGCCGATTCCAACGTGGCCACGGCCGAATCCGGCTCGACATCGCCGACCAGGACCAGCACCGATCCACGCGGAAGCACGAAATCACGGTGCAGCGCGCGAACCTCGTCCGCGGTGACCTTGGCGACGTCCTCGGCTTCCGGCATCTCGCGGGTCGCCGGGTGGTCGCCGTAACGGTGCTTCTGCAGCGCCCGCCGGGCGATCACGCTCGGCTGCGACATCGCCATCGCGATCCGCTCGACCAGCCGCGCCTTCTCCCGGCCGACTTCCTCATCGACGTACGACGCCGAAGTCAGCGCGTCGCTCAGCACGTCGAGCAACGTGTCCAAGCCGCTGGCCAGTGCGTTTCCGCCGATGCTGAGCCGCTCCGGGTCGACCGACGCGTCCAGTTCGCCGCCGACCAGCGCCAGATCGGTGTCGATCGCGACCCGGTCGCGCTTCGCCGTGCCGGAGAAGAACGTCGACGCCAGCACCTCGGCCTTGGCCGCGTGCATCAGGTCCGTGTCGGCGAACGGGATCCGCAGCCGCAGTTCGACCATGGGCACGGCCGACTGCTTGACCACGATCACGCGCAGCCCGTTGGCCAGCGTCGTGTCCACATGGGACAGACCGGTGGCCGCGCGCTGCTCGCCCAGCGCCGGCAAGGGGCGCGGGCCCCGCTCGGTACGACCGATTTCCTCGGCAGAACGGTGTGTCTTGACGCTCATTCGGCACCTCCAGCCGGGGAGACCTGCAGTACGGCACGCGAGTCTGGGCGCAGCAGCTTGGCCGCGCCGGACACGTCCTGCGGCGTGACCGCCGCGATCCGGTCGGGCAGCTGGTAGATCAGCCCGGCGTCGCCGTAGAGCAACTGGAAGCCGCCGAGGCCGAGCGTCCGGCTGACCAGGCGGTCGTGCTCCTTGTGCAGGCTGGAGCCCCAGCGTGCGGTCACCTTCGCCAGCTCCTGCTCCGACGGCGGGGTGCTGGCCAGCAGTTCGAGTTGCTCGTCCAGCGCGCCGAGCACGCGGTCGACGGTCACCTCCGGCGAGTGCATCGCGGTGATCGAGAACGTGTCCGGGTCACGCGCCTCGAACGGGCCGAACAGCCCGGCACCGGCGTTGATGTCGGTGACCAGGGCTTCCTTGTGCACCATCCGCTGCTGCAGCCGGGAGCCGTCGCCTTCGGTGAGCACCGAGGCGAGCACGAGGTGCGCCAGGTACGCGTCCAGGTCGTTGATCGGGTCGGGCATCCGGTAGCCGACGGCCAGCGCGGGCAGCGGCGCGTGCGGATCCTGGTGCTCGCCGCGCAGTTCGCCCTGCGGCGGCGGTTCGGCGAACGAAGGTCGTTGCGGCGTCTCGCGTGCGGGCACGTCACCGAAGTGCCGTTCGACCAGTTCACGGGCCTGCTCGACGGTGAAGTCACCGGCCACGGTGAGCACCGCGTTGCCGGGCGCGTAGTACGTGTCGAAGAACGCGGCGCAGTCGTCGAGGCTGGCCTGTTCGAGGTCGGTGAAGTCGCCGTAGCCGTTGTGCGCGTTCGGGAACGTCTTGTACAGCACCGGCGGCAGCAGGATCCACGGGAATCCGCCATACGGCCGGTTCAGCACGTTCAGCCGGATTTCCTCTTTCACCACGTCGATCTGGTTCTGGAGGTTCTCCTGGGTCAGCTTCGGCGCGCGCATCCGGTCGGCCTCGAGGAACAGCGCCCGCTCCAGCGCGGCGGACGGGAGCACCTCGAAGTAGTCGGTGTAGTCCGGGTGCGTCGAGCCGTTGAACGTGCCACCGGAGGACTGGACGTGCCGGAAGTGCGCCAGCTTCTCCAGGCTCTCACTGCCCTGGAACATCAGGTGCTCGAACAGGTGGGCGAAGCCGGTTCGCCCCTCCGGTTCGGATCGGAAGCCCACGTCGTAGTGCACGCTGACGCCGACCACCGGTGATGTGGTGTCCGGCGCGAGCACCACACGCAAACCGTTCGGGAGGGTGAACGTGTGCAGGTCGGGTGCAGCCATGGCACGAGCCTACTTGGCCAGCGCGCGGTCCATCGCCGTGATGAAGCCCGGCAGGTTTCGCCCACCGCTGAACCAGTAGAGCTCGCCCGCCGAGGCGAAGGCCTCGAGCCATCGGGGCGACTCACCGAGCACCACCGCATACGGCAGCGAGCGGGAGAACACCAGCTCACGGTCGTTCTCCGGGATGCTGGACGGAGTCGCTGACTGCAAGTAACCGCGGAGACTACGCACCTGTGCCAGCAGCACGCTGCCGCGCTTGGTACGCGCAGGCATCAGCCGTGCACCGAGCGCGAGCGCGACACCGGCGATGACGACCGCGAGGCCGAGCAACGCGTTGCCGACCGTCAACGCGAGCACCGCGGTCAGCCCGGCTCCTATGAAGGCGAGACCGATACCGACCGCCATCCAACGGGTGCGTTCCTGATCCGGGCGGCGCTTGAACCACTCACGCTGGGCAACGTCCGTGTACATCGCGTCTTTGATGCGGTCCATGTCGACGGACAGTGTGGACACGGACAGTGTGGACACTGTGCCGCCCTGTTCCGGAATGGTCTCGTACACCGCGCGCTCGTACGCAGTCAGCGAGTCGTCGGCGGGATTGCGGCGGACGATCTGCCAGTCGTCCTGGCTGATCTCCTGGATCCACAAGTAGTTGCGGACCGCGAGGTCCAGCACGGTCGCGGTGATGTCCACCGGGTCCACCCGTTCGTCGGTGACCGTGCCGATCTGCCCGGGAAGTACACCATCGGGTGAAGCGAAGGCGACGCCTTCCTTGTCGCGCACGAGAACGTCTACTGGCCCGACGTCGGTTGCCAGCACCTTGGCGTCCCGGCCGCGGGCGACCCACAGCAGCACGATTCCGCCGAGCAACAACACGGTCAGCCCGAGCAACCCGAACCCGGAGAACGAGGTGAGAGCGAACGGACCCGCGCCTGTCTCCGGCTCGACGAGCTTGGCGTTCGCCGGGACCGTACCCAGGGGCAAGCCGACGGCCAGGTCGACGCGGTCGCCCGCACTGAGATCCGGCACGTCGACGCGGGTGACGCCGGCGTTGTCCGTCCTGGCACGTCGGCAAGGTCGCTCGGTGCCGTACGGGCCGCCGTTGCAGCGCACCGAGATCGGGATCTCAGGCGCGATGAACGTGGCGCGCAGCAGGCTGAGGTGGGCGTCCCAGCCGGCCGCGAGCTGCCAGCGCACCTCCTGCCGGTCGCCGAGGTCGATGACCGCACCTTCCACCTGGTAGCGCAGCACCGACTTGCCCTCGCCGACGGACACGGTGAACTCGTCCGCCGTCGCCTGCGCGGAGCCGTTGCCCTCCAGCTTCGGGTCGCGCACGACGAAGACGCGGTCCATGTCGCCTGACTTGATCCGCAGCGGCGAACGGCGGTTGAGCTTCTCGCCGGACCGGACGGTGATCGTCTCCTCGACCGTCAGCAGCCCGTCACGCTCCACTTTGAGCTGAAGCTGGGTGCGCGTCGGGAACTCGACCCCGCCGGAGCCACCCGGCTTGGGGTCCGAAGAGGACGGTGGCTGCACCGGACCGCTCGGCTCGGGAATGATCGGGATGTTCGGGATCGACGGCGGCGGTTGCCCGACTGACAGCCCGATAGCGGCCGCCAGACCCGCGGCCGCCACCCCCCAATTCGTCAACACGCCTGCGGACGATAGCGGAGCCCGCTTATGCTCACGCTCGGTTGAGACAATTTGGGGGGAGAAAGTGACCCAACCGCCGTACGGGCCAGGTCAAGGCGGGTTCCCGCCGCGCGGCTTCCCACCGCCACGTCCTGTCGCGCCGCCTCCTCGGCCGCTTCCTGCACCGCCGATGTACCAGGCCCGGCCGCCTTATGGCGCGCCGCCGCCGTACGGTCCGCCGCCTCCCATGCCGCCGCCGTGGCACGTACAGGCGCGGCCGAGGTCCAACACCGGGACGATCGTGACGATCACCTTGGTGAGTGTGCTCGTCGCGGTCGGCGGGCTAGTCGGTGTGCTCGCGGCGGTCGACGGCGGCAAGCGGAAACCTTCGAGCGTCGCGGATTCCGGATACGACTATCCATCCACGACGGCTTCGCCGACGTACAGCTCGACAGCGACCGCCAGTGCCTCAGAGCGCCCGACGTCGTCCACAACGGCCACATCCCGCTCGACGCCCAGCCGGACCACCACGACGACGAGCACGCCGAGCGGCCCGAAGCCGGTGCTGAAGACCAAGGACAATCCGCTTTTCGCCGGTGACCACGGGACCAACACGGTGACGTGCAACCTGCCTCGCTGGCAGAGCACCCCGGCCGCGGCGCAGGCGTTCTTCACCGCGGCGATGCCGTGCTTCGAGGCCGCGTGGGCGCCGGTGATGCAACGCGCGAACCTGCCGTACGTCCGGCCGAAGGTCGCTTTCCCGAGCGGAAAGCGCTGGGAGAGCGGATGTGGCGTCGCGGACTCGACCAAAGAGGACGTCGCGGCGTTCTACTGCAGCCCGGACGTGACCTTGTACATGCCGTTCGAAGGGTTGCAGACCAACATCAACGGCAACAAGATCGGCGCTTACCTCGCGCTGTTCGCGCACGAGTACGGGCATCACATCCAGGCGATGAGCGGTTCGCTGAAGGCCGCGCACCAGGAGTCGTACGAACTCGGCCCGGACAGTGCCGCGGGCCTGGAAATCCAGCGCCGCAAGGAACTTCAGGCCCAGTGCTTCGGTGGCATGTGGTTCGCCGCGGCGTGGAACGGCAAGGGCTCGATCACCGACGCGGTCGTGCGGGACATGCTCGCCGACGGCTACACCCGCGGCGACGACAACAACCCAGGCGCACCCCGTGACCACGGAAAGCGCCAGAACTATGGCAACTGGCAGAAGCACGGTTACGAGAAGAACCGTACGTTCCAGTGCAACACCTATCTCGCACCAGCTAACAGTGTCAGCTGACGCCCGGGGGGACTGAGATGACACAACCGCCCTATGGGCCTGGCTATCAGCCGCCCAGGTATCCACCGCCACGGCCGGTCGCGCCGCCGCCACGGCGCATGCCCGCACCGCCGATGTATCAGGCGCCACGTCCTCCTGGGCCTCCTGGGCCTATGCCACCACCGCCGTACCGACCGCCAGCCCCGCAGTGGCATATGCCGCCGTCGCTCCCGCCGCGTCGGAAGTCCAACACGGGCGTGATCGTGACCGTCACATTGGTCGCCGTGCTCGCGGTGGTCGGCGCGTTGACCACAGTTCTCGTGGTGATGGACGACAAGAAGTCGAACAGTGTCGCCGACTCCGGTTACAACTACGAAAGCCAGGCTCCGACGCCGTCCAGGACGTACGACCCGGGTCCGAGCAGTGAGGCCATCACTCCGACGCAGCCGCCTTCTGCGGGCTCGTCGACGCCCCGCGCCACGACTCGGACCACCACGACGACGAGCACGCCGAGCGGGCCGCGGCCGGTGCTCAAAACCAAGGACAATCCGCTGTTCCTAGGCGAGAACGGCACGAACGTCGTGACCTGCAACCTGCCGAAGTGGCAGAGCACGCCGGCCGCGGCGCAGGCGTTCTTCACCGCCGCGTTGCCGTGCCTTGAGGCAGCCTGGCAGCCGGTGATGCAGCGCGCGAACCTGCCGTACCAGCGTCCGAAACTGGTGTTCCCCAGCGGAAAGCGATGGAGCAGCGGCTGCGGTGACGTCACCGAGGGCGAGGCGGCGGCGTTCTACTGTCCGCCCGACGGCGCGATCTACATGCCGTTCGAAGGGCTGAACGTCCAGGCCAACAAGAACATGATCGGCTCGTACCTGTCGGTGTTCGCGCACGAGTTCGGCCACCACATCCAGGCCTTGAGCGGTGCGATGAAAGCGGCGTACCAGCAGGCCTACGAGGTCGGCCCGGACACCGCGGCCGGTCTTGAGATCTCCCGGCGTGAGGAACTGCAGGCGCAGTGCTTCAGCGGAATGTGGTTCGCGGCGGCGTGGAACGGCAAGGGCTCGATCACCGACACAGTCGTGCGAGACATGCTGGAGGACGGCTACCAGCGTGGTGACGACAACAACCCGAGCGCACCCCGTGACCACGGGAAACGCCAGAACTACGGCGCTTGGCAGAAACAAGGCTACGAAAAGAACCGCACATACCAGTGCAACACCTACCTGGCGCCAGCCAACAGCGTCAGCTGAGCCTGCCGTACAAATAGGAAAAACCGCCGCCTGCCAGACAGGCTAAGAGGAACAGGATGTACGCCACCGGCCTGCGCGCGTCGCTGTCGCCGGTGGCCGCTTCCGCGGCGTGGACGGTGATCTGGCCAGTCAGCTCGGCGGGGACGCTGACGTCGACCGGCTCGCCGGGCTGGTGGCCGCAGGCGTCCAATTTGGCCTGATGTTCCGTTCCTTCCTGGACGAACGTGACGATTTCCCCGGCGCCGGGGTCGGCGCAACCGACGCCGTGGGTGACTCTCGCGGTGATCTTGGTGGAACTAGGTAAGTCCGTGGACAGCCCGAACAGGCCTGGCGCCGCCAACCACAGCGTCAAGCTGACGAAAATCCCAAGCAGTACGACAACGGCAAGCCGGACCGCGTCCGGGCGGGCCCGCACAAGCAGGATGATGTCAGACCACAAGCGGGATGGTCTCAGAACCCTGTTTCGCTGTCACCCCGCAGATCGTGTCCACCTTTGCGGCACGGTGTGTCCACCTTTGCGGCACCATGAGATTCCCTCGGAGCGCCTTCCCCGGGACGCGAGCGGCTACCTCTACCATTTCGCGGGTGACCGACCTCTTCGACCACCTCGACGCATCCGAACTGCCGTTGCGACAGCAGCAGATTCTCGCCACGATCCAGGACTGGGTCCAGCGCAACGGCTACTCCCCCAGTACGCGGGAGATCGGCGAAGCGGTCGGCCTGCGCTCGAGCTCATCGGTGTCGAAGCACCTCGCGGCACTGGAGGACAAAGGTTTCCTGCGCCGCAGCGCCTCGGTGTCGCGGCCGATCGACGTCCGGATGTTCCTGCAGGAGTCAGCGTCGCAGGAGTCGGGCGACTCGGTGCCCGTCCCGGTGGTCGGTGACATCGCGGCCGGTGTG
The DNA here is from genome assembly GCA_000720375.1 of Rhodococcus rhodnii. Classification (GTDB taxonomy): domain Bacteria; phylum Actinomycetota; class Actinomycetes; order Mycobacteriales; family Pseudonocardiaceae; genus Kibdelosporangium. The sequence goes on from JOAA01000016.1 coordinate 25,621, forward strand.
CCGATCGCGGCGGAGGAGCACGTCGATGACATCCTGCAGCTGCCGCGGAACTTGACCGGGCGCGGCAACGTCTTCGGCCTGCGGGTGCGCGGCGATTCGATGATCGACGCGGCCATCTGCGACGGCGATATCGTCGTGGTACGCCAGCAGTCAGAGGCGCACTCCGGGCAGATCGTCGCCGCGATGATCGATGAGGAGGCGACGGTGAAGGTTTACCGCAAGCGCAACGGTCACGTGTACCTGGAGCCGCGCAACCCCGCCTACGAGGTCATCGATGGCGATCGCGCGGTGATCCTGGGCACGGTCGTGTCAGTGCTGCGCAGCGTTTAAGCCTGAGCCTGAGTCGACCGCGCGCCGCGTCTGAGCCCGCCGAGCGCAGCCGCCATCGCGATGGCAATTCCCCCAAGGGGATCCCTTGTTTTTCACGTTACCGCAGGGGTCCGACAATTCCGGGTTGTCGCTGGTCGGAGCAGCGGCGGGACCGGCATCGCGGCGGGGTCGGGACAGCGCCCGGCCCTCACCCTCCACACCGCCAGGTCAGACGTCGTCGCCCTCGTCGGGCGGGGTGACCTTGCGGACGTACAGCAGCCGGTCGCCATCCTCGATCGCATCAGCCTCAGCGGAGTCCACGCGATAAAGCTTCTTGCCGCGCACAATCCCGAGCACGATGTCGCTGAGGTGCCGCGGTGACCCGCCGACCTCACCAGGCTCAACGTCCCGTTCGGCAATCGCGAGCCCGCTGTCGGGCGTGATCAGGTCCTCGACCATGTCCACGACGGACGGTGTGTGCGTCGCCATGCCGAGCAGGCGGCCTGCCGTTTCACTCGACACCACAACGGAGTCCGCACCCGACTGGCGCAAAAGGTGCACATTCTCCGCTTCACGCACGGCCGAAACGATCTGTGCCTTGGGCGCCATTTCCCGTGCCGTCAACGTGATCAGCACCGCCGAGTCGTCACGGTTCGCTGCCACGACCACCGCGCGCGCCCGGTCCACCCCGGCGACGCGTAGGACGTCCGATCGGGTGCCGGAGCCGTGCACTGTCACGAGGCCGAGTGCGGACGCGGCGTCCAATGAATTCTGGTCAGTGTCCACGACAACGATCTGGCCGGGTTTCATGCCGTCCGTCATCACGGCGCTGACCGCGGACCGGCCTTTCGTGCCGAACCCGATCACCACCACGTGGTCCCGCACCTTTTTCCTCCAAACTTGGATCTTGAAAGCCTGCCGGGACCGTTCGGTCAGCACCGCCAGGGTCGTACCGACCAGCACGATCAGGAACAGCACGCGCAATGGTGTGATCACCAGGACGTTGATCAACCTGGCCGACGGGCTGACCGGGGTGATGTCGCCGTAACCGGTGGTCGACAGCGAGACCGTGGCGTAGTAGATCGCGTCGAGCAGGGACAGTCCGTCCTCGTTGACGTCCCGGTAGCCGTCCCGGTCCAGGTACACGATCACCACCGCGGCGGCGAGCGCGAGCAGCGCCCCGATCACCCGGCGCACGATCGACGTGACCGGGCTGACCGAGCCCTCCGGGATCCGGATGACCCCGACCAGCGAATGGTCCGGCCGGTCGGTCAGCCGGTCGGAGGCCAGCATCCGCCTGATCATGTGCACACACTCCCCAGTGGGACGTCAACGTGCCGCAGACTAGCGTTCGCGCGTTCCGGCGGTGTCTCGTGCGTCGCCCTACCGGCGAGTAGGGTCACCCGTATGACCGATTCCCGGCGCGCGATTCTTCTCGCTGCGATGCTCGGCACCATGGGCACGCTGCACTTCCTCGTGCCGCGCCCGTTCGACCGGATCATCCCTAAGGCGCTGCCAGGCAACGCGAGAACCTGGACGTACGCGTCCGGCGCCGGTGAGCTCGGCACCGCGCTGCTCATAGCCATCCCTAAGACGCGACGGCTCGGCGGTCTCCTCGCGGCCATGCTGTTCGTGGCGGTGTTCCCGGGGAACGTGCAGATGGCGTTGGACGCGAAGACAACGCCGTCCCGCGTGATCGCGTTTGCCCGGTTGCCGTTGCAATGGCCGCTTGTCGCGTGGGCGCTACGCGTCCGTGGCCGACGGGACTGACCGTACGAGCGCCTTGAGTCCGTCGACGTCCAGCAGGTCTGCGGGCCGTAGCGTGTGGTTGTCGCGCACGTAGTGGAAAGCCGCGCGGACACGGTCGACCGGAACGTTGGCGAGCTGTGCCCACGCCAACCTGTAGGCGGCCAGCTGCACAGCCAACGCAGGCAGATGTGCCGCATCAGGTACACGGCCGGTCTTCCAGTCGACCACGGTCCAACCGCCGTCGTCGTCTGAGTACACGGCGTCCATCCGTCCACGCACGGACAGGCCGTCGACGTCGCACGTGAACGGCACCTCCACCTCGTGCGGGAAACGGTCGGCCCACGCGCTGGAGAGGAACGCGGCGCGCAACGACTCCAGGTCCTCGTCGATGGCCGCGTTGTCGTCGGCGGCGCCGGGCAGTTCGTCGAGGTCAAGCAGCCGCCCGGAGCCGAACCGGCGCTCAAGCCAGGTGTGGAACGCGGTGCCCCTGCGCACGACCGGATTCGGCGGGAACGGCAACGGACGGCGAAGCCTGCGGGCCAACGCGTCCGGGTCGGCGGCCAGTTCGACGAGCTGACTCACCGAAACCTGGCCCGGCAGAACGATCTTTTCCCGTTTGGTCATCGCCGCCGCGCGTTCGGCCAGCAGCACGTCCGTATCGCGCTTCCAGCCGTCCGGGTCTTCGTCCTCCAGCGGAAGCAGCAGCTGGTCCTCGTCGGGTGGTTTGCCGCGCTTCAACTTCGCCAGCTCGGCCCGGACCTGATCGGCTCCGTCGAGCACGTCCTGGCGGCGCTTGCCCAACGGATCGATCGGCCAGCGCGCGATCCGGGCGGCGTTGGCGATCGGGTTCTCCTCGTCCTGCGCGGGCGCGGGCGCCCAGTGGTCAACCGTCGCGACGTCCACTTCGGACAGTTCGGTGAGGAATTCGGACGGACCCTTCGGTTTCGTGCCGGTCCGGCCCCACCAGTGCCCGGACACCAGCAAGCTGTGCTCCGAGCGGGTCAGCGCGACGTAGAAAAGGCGCCGTTCCTCGGTCAACGCACGCTCGGCGAAGCCCTCGTTGTGCAGCGCCAAGGCTTCTTCGATTTCCTTGCGGTTCATGTCGCCGGAAAGCCGGAGTTCAGGCAGGTCCTGCGCGTCACCACGCAGCGACGCGGGCAGCTCGGTCACCGCACGCAGCCAGCTCGAACCCCGCCGCTTGGACGGGAAGACGTCCGACACGACGTGCGGGATCGCGACGACCTCCCACTCGAGCCCTTTCGCGGAGTGGACGGTCAGCACCTGCACCCGGTCCTCGGCCACCTCGACCTCACCGGGTTCCAGGCCGTCCTCGGCGTCCTCGGCGGCGGACAGATAGTCCAAAAAGGACATCAAACTGGCCGAGGGGCTGTGCTGCGCGTAATCCGCGACGACGTCCGCGAACGCGTCGAGGTGCACGCGAGAGATCGGGCCGGGCCGGGCCGAGGCCTCGATGTCCAGCTGCATGGTCCGTTCGACGTCCGCGACCAACTCCGGCAACGACTGGTCCAGCCTGCGGCGCAGTTGCGTGAGTTCGCCGCCGAGGCCACGAATGCGGTTGTAGCCCTCGGTCGAATACCGTTTCGGATCACCGGGATCGTCCAGCGCGTCGACCAATCCGGCCTGCTCGGCCCGCTCCCCCGGCACCGCGCCCAGCAGCGGGTCCACCTGGTCCGGCGCGTGCAGACCAGCCAATTCGGTCGCACGACGCCACAACGCGGCAAGATCAGCGGCGGACAGCCGCCAGCGCGAACCGGTCAGCAGACGTGTCGCGGCCGTGCCAGCGAGCGGGTCGACGAGCACTCGCAGCGTGCTGACCAGGTCACGGACTTCCGGCTCGTCCAACAGGCCACCGAGGCCGACCACCTCGACCGGCAGCCCACGGGTGCGCAAAGCGGTCGCGATGTCCGCCATGTCGGCTCGCCGGCGAACCAGCACCGCTGCCGTCGGCGGCTTGCCTTCGCTCTCCGCCTTCGCCCGCCAGCGGCTGGCCACCGCGTCGGCGAGCCATTCCAGCTCCGCCTGGATGTCCGGGAACAGCGCGCAGTGCACGTCGCCTTCGTTCGCGTCCTCACGCGCGCGCAGCTCATCGACCTCGAGACCGGCACGGCGCAGCGGGTCGGAGATCGCGTTCGCGAGTTTCAGCACTTCAGGCGGGTTACGGAAACTCGTGAGCAGGCCGTAGCGGGTGGCCGGCCGTTTATCCTCGTTCGGGAAGTCCGTGGTGAACCGGGGCAGGTTCGCCGCGCTCGCGCCACGCCAGCCGTAGATCGCTTGCGCGGGGTCGCCGACCGCGGTGACCGGCATCGGCTGGTCCTGACCGAACAGCGATCGCAGGAGGATGCGTTGGGCGTGGCCGGTGTCCTGATACTCGTCGAGCAGCACGGCGCCGTATCGGGCGCGCTCGCCCTTGACGACCTCGGGATGGTCACGCGCGAGCCGGGCGGCCATGGCCATCTGATCGGCGAAGTCCAGCACGCCGTCCCTGCGCTTGCGCTCGGCGTATGCCTTCACCATCGGCAGCAGGGCAACACGGAACCGTTGCGCCGCAATGATCTCTTTCAGTTTCTGGGACGGCTCCGCGGCCTGCCGCGGGCCACGCGGCGCGTTCTCGATGATCTGGCAGAGCCGTTCGGCGTGCTCGGCGAGTTTGTCCTCGTCGACGAGGTGCTCACCGATCTCCCCGGCGAGGTCGAGCAGGTATCTGGTGATCGTCGCCGGGACGCGGTCGGTGTCCAGGTCATGGGTCCACGTACTGACCAGGCGGTGGGCCAGCTGCCACGACGAGGTCTCGGTGAGCAGCCGCGCCGCGGGCTCGACCGGCAGCCTTAGACCGTGCTCGCCGACCAGGCGGCCCGCGTAGGCGTGGTACGTGAGGATGGTCGGCTCGCCCGTGATCACCGCGGCTTTGCGTTCGCCGCTGGGATCCAGTCGCTCCAGCACTCCGGAACCCGCCAGCCTGCGCAGCCGGGCGCGGACGCGGTCAGCCAGCTGACGGGCGGCTTTGCGCGTGAACGTCAACCCGAGGATCCGCTCGGGCACGACCAGGCCGTTGGCGACCAGCCACACCACACGGCCCGCCATCGTCTCGGTCTTGCCCGCACCCGCACCCGCGACGACCAACGCGGGCTCGGCAGGCGCCGCGATCACGGTCGCCTGCTCGTCAGTCGGGGCAGGCAGGCCCAAAGCGGAGGCCAGCTGCCTGGGGGTCATCCGGTCGTTCACAGCGACCCGACCCTACATCGGCAAACGCGCATTTCTTACTCCGTCACCGGACCGGGGACCAGCGCACCTCCCTGAGCGGACCGGCGCGCCTGCCGGGGTTCAGGCGACCGGTAAGTGCGGTCGGCTTCGTGCCACGTACGCCTTGGTCACTCCGTCACCTGCCGTCCGGCCGGGTGCAACGGGCAACTGGTCTTGGCTGGACAGCGCGGGCAGTCCGGGTTCTCCCTGGCGTCGTAGTCGGGGCCGATGCTGTCGGCCGCTGCCTTGCGGACAACCGACAGCCACTCCTGGACAGCTTCCCCCTCGACCGGGTCCTGCACGCGTTCCGCCGCGCCGGTCTTGCGGTCTTTTTTCGCCACGAACACCAGCCGCGCACCACCGGCCGAGGTGTCCAGGCCGAGCTTGACGAACGCGCCATACGCCGCGGCGAGCTGGTACACCGCGAGCTGCGGGTGCTGTGCGGCGTCGTCCTTGCTCACCGGTGTCTTGCCGCTCTTGATGTCGATCACGACCGGGCGTTTGTCCGCGTCGGCTTCGAGCCGGTCGACGCGGCCGCGCAGCCGGATCAGCGGCCCGTCGTCCTCCTGCGGCAGGTCCACGGTGACGTCCTGCTCGATCGCCACCTGCGTGAGCTGGGAACGGCTGCCGGTCAGCCAGCTCAGGAACGTGTCGAGCATCCCATGCACGCGTTGCCGTTCCCGCTTGGAATACCAGGGCGCGCCCGCGTCGACCTGTTTCCAGGCCTCGTCGAGCTGCGCGCGCAGCTCTCTCTCGTTCGCGCCCTCGGCCGCGGCCTGAGCGAGGGCGTGCACCAGCGTTCCGGTGATCACGTGCAGTTCGACGGGGTCCTGGCCGCCGTGTCGTTCGACCACCCAGCGCAGCGGACACTTCGCCAGAACGTCCACAGTGGACGGCGAAACCTTCACGGTCTCGGTCTTCTCCCGCAGTGCGGCGGCGCTGGACAGCTCGGCCAGGCCGTACCAGGAATCCGGGTGTGCGCCGGGCACCCCGGCCTCGGCGAGCCTGGCCAGTTGTTGCGCGGCGCGGCGGCGGCGCGGTGCGGGCTCCTCGCCGTCGCAGACCACCTTGCGCAGCTCGCCGACAAGATCCGCCAGGACAAGCGACCTTGTCCCGGACAGCGAAACGAAGGCGAGTTCTTCGTCCTCGAATTCGGCCAGTTCGCCGAGGAATCGGGACGGTTGCTCCTCTTCACCACGAATCGCGCTGACCAACAGCCGCCACCGTGCGCGACTGGCGGCGACCATGAACAACCGGCGTTCCTCGGCCAGCAGCGGCGCGGTCATTGACACGTATTCATACGGATCGGCGCCGTTCAGCACGTCCACCATCTGCTCGACGCCCAGCAAGGACCCGCGCAGCCGTAGGTCTGGCCACACCCCCTCCTGCACGCCGGGTACCGCGACGACGGTCCATTCGCGCCCTGCCGCGGCGTGCGCGGTGAGCAACGCGACGGACTCACCGATCGGCGCCTTCTGGGCAAGGCTGTCGCCCGCGATCTGTTGCGCCGTCAGGTAATCCGCGAACCGGGCGACACCGGCACCGGGCAACCGGTCGGCGTACTTCGCCGCCGCGTGGAACAGGCCGACGATCGCGTCGAGGTCACGATCCGCTTGCGCCCCAGCGGTTCCGCCGCGCTCGGTCTGCGCGACCCAGCGACGCTCCAGACCACTGCCCTGCCATATCCCCCACAGCACCTGCTCGACACCCGCGCCATCGGCAATCGCCTTACGCGCTCCGGCAAGCAACGCGGCCACGCGTCGCAACGGCGCGGCTTCGGCATCGTCCAACGCAGCGAGCGTGTCGTGTGTATCGAGCGCCTCGACAAGCAACTCGTCACTGGAACGGTCCCCGCCCGCGGCCATTTCCAGCCGCCGAAGCCCTCGCCTGAGTCGCCGCAACGCCATCGGATCCGCACCGCCAAGCGGCGACGACAGCAACATCGCCGCCACGTCCGCATCCAACGCAGAACGGTCGGCAGCACACTCAAGCAACGCTAGGAACGGCCGTACCGCAGGCTGTTGCGCCAACGGCACCTCATCGGTCGGGATCGCAACCGGCACACCGGCAGCGGCCAACGCCCGGTACAGCACGGGAATCGACCGTGTCGCGGACCGGACGACCACGGCCATCTCCGACCACGGCACCTCGTCGATCAAGTGCGCTCGCCGCAGCTGATCGGCGACCCAGCTGGCCTCGGCGGCGGCGGACGGATGCAGCCGCAGAGCCACGTTGCCGTCGCGGGGCACGTCCTTGCCCTCGCGGAGCTGACGTTGCGACCCGGCTCCCGGCAGGCGGCCGGCCACCCGGCCGACCGCCTCGCGGATCTGAGTGGCCATCCGATGGCCGGTGGTGAGAACGATTGTGTTGTGGCCACTGGGATCCGCGTCGGCGAGCAGGCGTGGATCGGCACCCCGGAAGGAGAAGATCGCCTGATCGGGATCGCCGGCGAGGACGAATTCGGCCGACCCCTCGGCCAGCGTGGTCGCGAGTTGGTACTGCAGCGGATCGAGGTGCTGGGCGTCGTCGACATAGAGGTGACGCACCCGCAAACGCTCGCGGTCAAGCAATTCCGCGTCGGTCTCGAACGCCACCAACGCGCTGTCCACCAACTCGGCCGCGTCCAGCGCGGGCCCGCTCGCTTGCGCCACACCGGTGTCGGCCGCGCCCGCGAGCAGCGTGACCTGCTCGTACTGAACGCCGAACCGCCCTGCCGCCACCCATTCGTCCCGGCCGTACTGCCGCCCGAGCGCCGCGAGATCCTGCGGCCCCACCCCGCGCTCGGCCGCGCGCAGCAACAGGTCCCGTAGCTCGTCAGCGAAACCGGGAAGGGCCAACGCGGGCCGCAGCCGCTTCGGCCACTTCGGCGCGCCTTTCTCCAGGTCACCTTCGAGCAGGTCACGCACAACCGCATCCTGCTCAGGCCCGCTCAGCAACCTCGGCCCAGGCTCGTCTCGCAGTGACGCCTGCAACCTAAGCACGGCGAAGGCATATGAGTGGACCGTGCGCACGAGGGGTTCGCGCGCCGTTCGCATTCCGCCGTCGGTGAGCAGGTTTGTGATGTGTGTGCGCAACGCGGTCGCCGCTCGTCTGCTGGCGGTGAGGATCAACACGTTCTCGGGGTCCACGCCGTCCGCGATGCGCTTGGCGGCAAGTTCCGCCAGGAGGGTGGTTTTGCCCGTGCCAGGGCCGCCCAGCACACGACAAAAACCGCCTGCACCACCCTCAAGCAGCTGGGTGGCCGCATCGTCCCAGCTCAGACCCGCACGAGGATGGCGCGGAGCCCGGACGAGGAGCGGCGCGGACTTCGTCACCACGTCACGATGGAATCACGGCCCACCGACAATCCCCGCACCGACACCCCGACCTGGGCAGTTGATCACCCAGCCGCCCGCGCGAACGGCCCGTTCGCAAATCCAGTTGTCCACAACCGCCCAGCACCCCCCTTTGACCATGCTCTATCACCGATAGACTGGCCAGGGGACGCCCCCCGGGAGCGGTGGGGGATGCTTAGTTTCTCGTGGTGGTCGCAATATTGCTGCTGCGGGGTCGATAGTTGATCCCCACTCGCCAGGCCACCTCCCGATGGCCGAGGGCCGCCTGGGTCCCAAGGTGCTGACGAACCCCGACGACCCGGCCGCCACCCTGATGCCCAGGTGGCCACGGCATCACCCGATCCCGCAGCTCTCAGGATTCGCGCCAGGTGGCGAACGTCATTCCCAGTTGCCGGTCTGTCAATGTGATCAGGACTTTTTTCGAGACATGAAAACAGCCGGTTGGCACAATTGTCACCCGTTCGGCGGAGAGATATCCGGTGCACCATCCTCCGGAGTGACCGAACGGCCGTACGGCGGCAGACCGAAGCGCCCACAAGGTGCAAGCCAAGCGCCCCAATCAGGCAAAACCGCCTGTCGGGAATTGTTGCGCTCTCAAGCATGCCGATATCGTCAATGATCGACTGAAAACTCGCGGTTGCGGCATGTAACAACCGGACATCCGGTGACGAACCCCTAGGTGCCGTCGCGCCCTTAATCGATCATTAGCTGCCCGCCCTGCAACTGGGAGGCTCATGTCCGGCTGAGCGTTTCCGCGCCTTGTTCCACTTATTGGGAATAACTCTTCATCGCTTCGCGAGTGGCGCGCTCGCCATGCCGCCATGTCCGAATAACGACGCCACTAGAGGGGTCCGTCCATGAAAAGGATCAGGACACGGGTTTTACCTGTCCTGTTAGCAGCCGCTGTGACCGGTTCCGCCGCCACCCCGCCAAGCAGTGCCCTGCCGAGCGGCGGGCACGTTGAGCACGCGCACGAACATCCGCTGATCCGAGCAGCCGTCGCTAGACCGAAGCAGTCGCCCGTGCCACCGAAACTTCCGGTGGTCAACGGGCCGGTGATCTCGGCGGCACGAGTCAAGGCCGCGGTGAACGCGACCACGAAGGTCGCGCTGCGAGTGCTGGTCATCGCCAGTTCGACGACTGATTTCGGCTTGCCGACGTGGAAGTCCACGCTTGACCGGATCGGTCAGCCGTATGACGTGATACTGGCGAAGAACACCACCCTTCGAGCGAACATGCTCGTGAACAATGACGGAACGGCGAAATACAGCGCCGTCCTGCTCACCGACAACGCGCTGATCAGCGAGGGGACCAGCGCCTTCGATTCGGCCGAATGGGCCGTCCTGTGGTCCTACGAAAGGACACACGGGATCCGCCAGGTCTCCTTGTACACCTCTTACGGCACATTTCCGGAGGACTACTGCCTGCGGGAAGGCAGCGAAGGCCCGATCAGCACACCGGTACAGGCCACATTGACGCAGGCCGGATCGCAGTTCTTCGACTATCTGAAGGCTTCCGCCCGAATTCCGATCACCGAGTCCTACGTCTACCGCTCACGATTGCAGCCGGGCTGTTCCGCGCAGGCGCTGTTGACTGTGGGCAACGACGTGCTGGGCGTGACTTCAACGACGTCCGATGGGCGAGAGCGTGCGGCGCTGACGTTCTCCTCCGGTGAGTACCAGGTGCACACCGACCTGTTGGGCTACGGGTTGCTCCGCTGGGCCACGAACGGTGTTTTCCTCGGCGAGCAGCGGCACTGGCTGAACGTGGACGTCGACGACTGGTTCAACTACACCGCGCACCTGTACCCCGACGGCCGCCTGGAGACCAATCCCGGCTTCCGGTTGTCCGGCCCCGAGGTCTCGGCCACGCACGCGCAGCAGAACTCGCTGCGTGACCGGTATCCGCTGGCTGACGAGTTCAACCTGAACATCCCGTACAACGGCGGCAACTTCATCCCGACCGCGCCGTCCCGCTGCAGTGCGATGAACACTCCCGACCCGCTGAGCAGCTTCTCCCGCTGTGAGGCCAACAACTTCCGGTGGATCAACCACACGATGCACCACCCGGCGATGGACTTCACGCCGTACGCCGAGAACGTCGCCGAGATCCGCGACAACCTCGCCGTGGCGCGGGACGCCGGGCTTGTCGTGCCCACCGAGATCCTGAAGACCGGCGGATACTCCGGTCTTGGCGTCTACTCGACCACGCCGAACGGCCCGCTCAAGGACTTCGGCCTGACCGGGTCCAATCGGGAGCTGCTGCGGGCGGCCAAGGATCTCGGCGTGAAGTACCTGCACGGCAACATGTCCTTCGAAGGCCATCGGCCGCCGTGTTTCAGCTGCTCGATCACGCATCCGCTGGAGCCCGCGGTCTCGGTCGTGCCGGACTGGCCGGTGAACATCGGCTACCAGGTCACCACACCCGCCGAGCAGACCTATCTGTACAACAGCCTTTACGGCCCGAACGGTCAGTTCCCGACGCATCCGCGCAACCTGACCTACGCCGAGATCCTCGCGCTCGAGGCCGAGGTCGGGCTGTCGCACGTGATGAACGGATCGGCGTACGCGCACACCTTCCACCAGGGCAACGCACACCACTACGCGCCGGGCAAGAGCCTGATCTTCGACTGGGTCGAGGAAGTCGTCCGGCAGTACAACAACTTCTACCAGGTGCCGCTGAAGGGCCCGGACTGGAGCAAGCTGGCGAACTACACCAAGGCTCGCAGCGCCCACTTCAACGAGATCAAGGCCGGACCCGACGTGGTGTGGGACCGGCTGACCAACATCGTCACGATCAACGCCGACACGACCGGGACGCTGTTCGTCACCGGGGCCAGCCTCGCCACCGTGCCATCCGAGCGGTACGGCGCGGACCTGATCTCCCAGGCAAGCGTCCGCCCTGGCTCCCAGATCCTGCTCGCGCAGCCGACGAGGTAGGCAGATGAATCCACGCCGGCTGGGCCGAAATCTGCCCATTCCGTTGCTGATCATTGTCGCGCTCGGGCTGGTGGCCGTCACGCTGTCCAGCCCGTCGGGACTCAGCCCGACCACGAGCACAGGAACCACGGCAGATCCTGTGCTGCCCGAACAGCCGCCATTGCCACGCAAACAACGAGTCCCGGTTCGTACCGCATCGATCGATTCGGGACCTGGCACACGCGTCGCGTTGCGGCAGTTGGTGGTGGCGACGGACGCGGAGGATTTCGGCCTGGCCGCGTGGAAGTCAGTCCTCGACGGGATCGGCACGCCGTATGACGTGTTGCTGGCTCGGACCGAACGGCTGGATGCCAGCCGGTTGGTCCGACCGGATGGCGTCGGCAAGTACAACGCGATCCTGTTGACCAACAACGCCTTGCTCTACGCGAACAACGGCGCCTACCGCAGTGCGTTCGACGCTCCACAGTGGACGGCGTTGTGGGACTACGAACGCGAGTTCCAGGTTCGTCAAGTCGCGCTCAACACATTCCCCGGGCAGACCCCGGAAGACTACTGCCTGCGTCCGGTAGGTGAAGGATCCGTCGGGACCAAGCCGGAACTGGCGTCCATCGCGGACGCCCGGCTGTTCGACTATCTCAAGGACGACGCCAAGATTCCGATCACGCAGTCCTATTTGTACCGGGCCAAACTCGGCTGCTCGGCCGAGCCGGTGCTCAAGGTCGACGATGACATCGTCGGCGTGATCAGCAAAGCGCCCGACGGCCGGGAGCGAGCCGCGGTGACGTTCTCGCTCGGCCCGGACGCCGTGTCGACAAAGCTACTCGGGCCGGGCCTGGTCCGCTGGGCCACGAAGGGCGTCTTCGTCGGTGAACAGCGGTACTGGTTCGGCGTTGACGTGGACGACTGGTTCAGCAGCACGCTGCGCATGCGTTCGGACGGCACCAAGGACGTCTACCGGCTGACCGGCACCGAGGCCGCCGAAGTCGCCAACCAGCAGAGGAAAGCGCGGCAGAACCACCCGCTGGCGAAAGACTTCACGCTCAATCTGCCTTACAACGCAAGCAAATTCGACGCCCGGGCGCGATGTGGTGACGACACCGCCGAAACGTTGAGCAGCTACACCAAGTGCTTGGCCGACGAGTTCCGGTGGATCAACCACACCAGCACGCATCCACAGATGAACGACACCTCCTACGAGCGCAGCCACACCGAGATCCGCCGCAACCTCAACGACGCGGCGATCGGCGGGCTGAAGGTGCCGCACAACGTACTCAAGACGCCGGAATACTCCGGCCTTGGCGTCTACAACCCGGATCCGATGTCGCCGGATCCACCGACCGACTACGGACTGGGCGGTTCCAACAAGGAAATGCTCAGGGCGGCAAGCGATCTCGGCGTCCGCTACGTCCAGGGCAACATGTCCTTCGCCGGGCACCGGCCGTCCTGCTTCAACTGCGGCATCTACCACCCGTTGCAACCCAACGTGTTCATGGTGCCGGACTGGCCGACCAACATCGCTTTCGAGGCGGTCACGCCAGAAGAACAGACCGCGCTCTACAACGCTGAATACGGCGAGCACACCTACGACGCGATCGTCAAAGGTGAAGCCGAAGTCGCGTTAGGACACGTGATGAGCGGCTCGGCGTATGTCCACACGCTACACCAAGGCAACCTCCACCAGTACGCCACCGGCAAGAGTCTTGCGTTCGACTGGATCGATGCCGTGCTCGCCGGATACAGCTCGTACTACCGGGTTCCGTTGAAGAACACCGACTGGATCACGCTGGCGAACTACGTCGAGAACCGCACGGCACACTTCGCTCAGCTCAAGGAAGACGCGATCTGGAACCGTGTCACCAACGCGGTCACGTACACACCCAAGAACAATGGATCCCTCTTCATCACGGGGATCGAGACGCGGGAGGCAACCGAGGAAGACCAAAAAGGACCCGACGAGGCCGAGATCTACGGCGGTGACGCGATATCCCGGCTCGGTGTGACCGCGGGCCAGGCCATCACACTGACGGCGAGTCCTCGCTCATGACCTCGGCGGAGCGGGCAACACTCCCGAAACCAGCGGCTACGCGAAGCCTCAAGATCGCACTGATCTCCGAGGGCGCGTATCCGTTCCACCCAGGCGGCGTCAGCCTGTGGTGCGACCAGCTGATCAACGGCATGCCCGAGCACCGGTTCACCGCCGTCGCACTGACCGTGGACGGCTCCGAGCGCAGCACCTGGGCGGCCCCTGAGAACCTGGCCGAGGTCGTGAACCTGCCGTTGTGGGGTGAACCGCCGGAGGAACGGCGAAAGCTCCGGGGCTTCGCCGGGATCCACGCCTCGTTTCTCGAAGCACTGCGGCCACCGGGAACTCCAGACGCGTTGCTGGCCGTGTTACCCGATCTCTTCCGGTACGCGCAGACCGCGGATCTCGGCAAGGCGATGCTGTCCAACGATGCCATCGACCGGTTGATGACACTGTGGACCGAACCGCTCAGCCTGCGTGACGCGTTGACCGCAGCCGATTTGCTGGAACACATGCTGCGGCCGTTGTCCTATCCCCCAGTCCAAGCCGACATCTGTCACCTGTCCATGAACGGTCTGAGCGCACTGGTCGCGATGGCCGCGAAATGGACGTACGGCACACCGATCCTGATGTCCGAACACGGCGTTTACTTGCGAGAGCGCTACCTCGGCATCGTCAATGAACCCGCGCCGCACTCCGTGAAAGTGCTCTTGCTCAGCTTCTTCCGGGCGTTGGCCGGCGCGGCCTACCGAGCGGCGGACATGCTCGCGCCGCACTCCAGCTACAACCGTCGCTGGCAGCTGCACAACGGCGCGGACGCCAGCCGCATGCGCACGATGTACAACGGGATCGATCCGGCCGACTTCCCGCCGGTCGAGCACGAGCCGGACGTGCCGACGATCGTGTTCGTCGGCCGGATCGACCCGTTGAAGGACCTGCACACCCTGATCAGGGCGTTTCACTTGGTGCGTACGGAGATCCCGGACGCACGGCTGCGGATGTTCGGGCCGGTCACCCCGGCCAACGAGGGCTACCACGCCAGCTGCGTCAGCCTGATCGACGAGCTGGGACTCGGTGCGTCCGCGACCTTCGAAGGCCGGGTTCCCCGGCAGATCGACGCTTACCACGCGGGGCATCTGGTCGCGTTGACCAGTGTGTCCGAAGGGTTCCCGTTCACCGTCGTCGAATCGATGTCGGCAGGCAGACCGCAGGTGTGCACCAACGTCGGCGGCGTGTCCGAAGCGGTCGGTGACGCCGGATTCGTTGTCGCGCCCCGTGATCACGCAGCCGTCGCGCGGGCCTGCGTCAAGCTGCTCACCGACACGCCGTTGCGGCGCAAGCTCGGCCGCGTCGCGAGACAACGGGTTCTGGAGAACTTCACCTTGCAGCAATGGAATGACAGCTACCGCGGCATCTACAGTGAGCTGGTGACGCGATGAACGAGATCGAGGCGGTCGACGAGCTCGCGAATCGGGTCGCACCGATGGTCGGCCGCGCGGTCGACGAACTGCAGATCGCGGCGGTGCTGGAAAGCCAGGGCTTCACCGACCAGGTCGCCAGGGAACGCTACGGCGTCAAGGATGTCTTCGCCTTGGCGAGCGTGGTGTACCACCGGCTTCCGCGGGACGTCGAAGCCCCGTCGGACGAGCAACGTACGCGAAGGACGTTCCGGGTACTGTCGCACGGACCGCTCTTCCTGTTGCCCAGCCTGAGTTATCCGGCCGTGTACGACTGGCTCGGCGGGCTGACCATGGTCCGTGGCCTGGTGTTCACCACCGCGATCGGGTGGTGGTGGGCGATGGGCATGAGCCTCGTGGCCTATCGCTTGCTCGGCCATGGTCTCGACCACGCGGCCGGGCGGTCGTTGCGCATCCTCGGCGGCACAGGGCTTGGCATCGTGACCCTCGGATCCGCCGCGATCGACCCGAGGTTATGGGTGTTCTGTCTGGCACAGATGGGATTCCAGGTCTCGTCCTGTGTCATGGTGATCTACAAAAGGGAAGCACGGCTCGCGTTGCTGATGGTTCCCGCGTGTGCCGGCGGGGCGGCGCACTTGCTGTTCGACGTGATGCTCGTGGCGCTCGGCTGCGGCCTTCTGTCCATTGTGCTCACACTGGCCATGTCATGGCGCGAGGCGGGCCGGGCACAGCCCGATGTACGGAAACCGCCGCGGATGCCCATGTTGTTGCGGCTGACCGGGCCGAGTGTGGCGTATTCGGCTTTGTGCGCGGCGTTCCTGCTGAACACCGACGCGCGGTTCGTGCTGGCCGATCTGGATCTCGGGCTGGCGGTCGCTCCGCTTGTCCTCGGCATGGGTGCCGTGGAATGGCGGGCGCACCGGTACTCCGAGCAGGCGTTGGACGAACTGGACCGCAGCCGCAGCGTCACGGCGTTCCGGCGGGCCACACAATCGCTGCTGATCCGAGAGCTGGCGTACTGCCTGGTGATCCTGGGCTGTATCGCACTGCTCATGCTCGGCGTGCTCGGCCAGTTCGGCCTGCTGACCACCCGGGGTTCGCTGCTCGTGGACGCCCACGTGGTGCTGGGTGGCGTGTTCTTCCTCGGGTTCGTACTGATGCGTTACGAGGGACTGCGCTGGCTGCTCGCGATCATGCCGGTCGTGATCAGCACCAACGTGATCGTCAACTATCTGCTGCCAGGTCACGAGATCGCGGTGTTCCTCGTCTGCTGTGCCGCCTTGCTCGTGCTGTTCCTGCTGACCTCGCTGGTGTCCGCCGGTGAGGTCCGGCGCTACCGATGATCTGCAAAAGGAGGGTTCCATCATGCACGCGGTGATACTCGCTGGGGGGCGGGGAGTAAGACTGCGGCCATACACCACGGCGCTGCCGAAACCGTTGGTGCCGATCGGCGAGGAGTACGCGATCCTCGACATCATCATGCAGCAGCTCAGATCGCAGGGCTTCACCCGCGCGACGCTGGCGATCGGCCACCTCGGCTCGCTGATCCAGGCCTTCGTCGGAGACGGTTCGCGCTGGGGGATCTCGGTCGACTACTCCGAGGAGGAGTCGCCGCTGTCCACGATCGGCCCGCTGCTGAACTTCCTCGACCAGCTGCCCGAGCACTTCCTGGTGATGAACGGGGACGTGCTGACGGATCTGGACTATGTCGCGTTGTTGAACCACCACACCGAAACCCGTGCACCGCTGACGATCGCCACCTACCAACGGCAGGTGAAGATCGACTTTGGCACGTTGGAGACCTCGGACGGGCGGATCGTGCGCTTCGTCGAGAAACCAACGTTGTCGTACGGCGTCAGCATGGGTGTCTACGCGATGTCTCGCAAGACACTCGCGCCCTATCCGCGCAATGTCCCGTTTGGACTGGACGAACTCGTGCTCGATCTGCTGGCCAAGGACGAACCGCCTGCCGCGTACGACTTTGACGGGTACTGGCTGGATATCGGGCGGCCGGACGACTACGACGAAGCCAACCGGGAGTTCGAGCGGCTCCGGCCGATTCTGGTCCCGGAGGCACTGCGGTGAAACGGGTACTGCTCTTCGGCGGCTCGGGGTTCCTCGGCGGTCACGTCGCCGCCACCCTCGACGGGCGGGCGACGGTCGTCCAGGCGGGTCGTCGATCCGGGCTGCGCCACGACTTGGTCAACGATGACGTGGCCAAGCTCGTGACCCTGCTGCGTGAGGTCAAGCCGGACGTCGTGGTCAACTGCACCGGCCTGTTATCCGGTTCCGCCGCGGAACTGGTTTCGGCCAACGTGCTCACGACCGCGTATCTCCTCGACGCGGTCAGTTCCGTCTCCGCCGGAACGAGGTTGGTGGTGATGGGTTCGGCCGGCGAGTACGGCGTCGTCCCCGTGGGAACCCCGGTTTCCGAAGATAGCCCGACGGTTCCCGTTGCGACATACGGGATCACCAAACTGGCCAGCACGTCGATGGTCAGCGCGTCCAATCTGGACGCAGTGTCGTTGCGTGTCTTCAACCCGATCGGGCCCGGTGTCGGCGCGGACACTGTGCTCGGCCGGGCCGCGGCGAGCATCCGCACGGCACTGCGGGACGGCCAGAACAAGATCTTGCTTGGTCCGCTGGACTCGTACCGGGATTTCGTGGACGTCCGGGACGTGGCGAGCGCGATCGCCACCGTGGCATTGGCGGACGAGGTGCTGTACCCGGTGCTGAACGTCGGAAGTGGACACGCGGTGCTGATCCGGGACGCGGTCAAACTGCTGGCCGAGGTCGCCGGGTTCACCGGCGAGATCTCCGAAGCCGACCCGCCGGTGCACCGATCCGGCGCGGTGACCTGGATCGCCGCGGACATCAGCCGGCTCACCGCCCTGGGCTGGCGGCCCCAGCACGACCTGCCCGCCTCCATCCGTGCCCTCTGGTGAAAAACCTCGTGAGTGTTTTGGCCGGTTCTAACCGGTCAAAACACTCACGAGCCTTGACCAGGCAGGGTGCCGAGGTCACGGGTACTCACGAAACAGGGCATGCCGAACCTGGCCGCGCGTTCGCGGGCATACTCCGCCAACCGTGGAGTGTCCGCGTAGTCGAGGGCGAACACCTCGACGTCCAGCCCGAGTAACATCTCCGCGTACCGGGCGTGGACGTCGAGCACATCCGGCGGCCACGGCGCGTACCCGCTTTCGAGCCAGCGGGAGGTGAACGACTCGAACAACACCCCGTCGACAAGATCCGCCAGCTGCGGCAGCAGACCGAAACCGCGGTTGGCCAACAGGTAGTCCGGATAGGACAGTTCACGGATCGCGGCGATCAGCGTCAGCAGATGCGGCAGGTCCTCCGAGTAGGTCAGCTCGATGTTGAGCGTGTCGAGGAAGAAGCCCCGGAACCCGATCCGGCGCATGTCGCGTGCCCGGTTCAGGACGTGCTCGCTCCACCCAGGGTGTCCAACGTGGACGAACTTGCCACCCCAGTCCGGGTTGCGGTCCTCGCGTTGCCATTCCGCAGGCGGTCCCACGTCTTCGGTCAGCGACAGGTAGCAGAGCGGCCGCACGCCGCGTACCACGAGCGACGCGATGTCCTGTTCGGAATACGCGTCGCCTTGCAGCACCACACGGTCGAACGCGACGAGCCGATCGATCTGGTTCATCCCGTAGTAGAACGCGATCGGCCCGCCGCGCTGATGGTTCACGCGTTCCCGCGATACCATTCCAACGTCCGCCTGACTCCTTCTTCCAACGACACCGCGGGATCGTATCCGGTGAGCCCGCGCAGCTTCGTCAAGTCCGGGCATCTCCTGGCGACCGAACCCGCCGGCGCGTCCTCGACGTCCAGCACCGGGTTGTGCTCGGCGATCCGCAGGACCAGCTTGGTCAGGTCGCCGATGTTCGTCTCCTCGTCGTTTCCGATGTGGACGATCTCGCCGCTGACCTTGTCCATCGACAGCAACATCGCTGTCACTGCGTCGTCGACGTAGCAGAACGCACGGTACTGGTCGGTGCCGCAGACCTTGAACGGATCCTCCCGGCGCGCGGCCCGCAACGACAGCTCGGGGATCACGTGGTCCGCGCCCATCCGTGGACCGTAGACGTTGTGGAACCGTCCGATCACGAACTGCAGGCCCTTCGCACGTCCGATGTGGACGACCGCTTCCTCGCCGAGGAGCTTGCTGGCCGCGTAGGCGAACCTCGGGGCCGTGACATCCTCGATCATCACCGGCACCGTCTCGGGCGTCGGCACCTGCACGATGCCCGCGGTCACACCACCCGCGTAGATCTCACTGGTGGAGGCGAAGAACAGCTTCTCCTCCGGCCTGATCCAGTCCAATGTGTTCAGTACGACCATCGTGTTGACGCGGACGACCTTGCCCGGGTCCTTCTCGACATTGCGAACGCCGACCACCGCGGCGAGCAGGTATACCTGGTCCCAGCCGTGCGGGATCCGCTCGTACGCCTCGGGGTCGGTGAGATCCGCCGAGATGACCGGCACTTCGAGCGCGGCGAGGTCGGGATCGTTGCGGCCGCGGGAGAAGTCGTCGACCACCGTGACGTCGTGACCTTCGGCGAGCAAGCGCCTGGTCAGGTGCAGGCCGATGAACCCGGCGCCGCCAAGCACGAGCACCCTCATGCCGGCACCTCGTATCCCAGCGCCGCGTAGTGCACGCCGTGGCCAGTGATCTTGTCGGCGTCGAGAATCCGCCAGGAGTCGTAGACGACCCGCACGTTCCCGCCGGGCAGGAGTGCGTCGATGTCGATCGCCTTGTAGTCCGGATGGTCGGTGATCACGAGTACAGCGTCGGCGTCCCGGAAACCGTCGGCGAGCGTGACCGGTTCGCCGCCGTACTCCCGGATCACCCTGGGCAGCACGAGTGGGTCGTGGCCGAGCACCCTGATCCCGGCTTCGGTGAACACCGGCATCATCGACGCGATCGGGGTCCCGCGCATGTCGTCGGTCGGTGGATGTCCTTTGTAGGCCCAGCCGAGCACCATCAGGGTCTTGGCGCCGTCCATCAACTCGACCATCTTGTGTGCGACATGCACAGGGGTTTCTTCGTTGAGCGTGCGGGCCGCGGCGATCAGCTTCGGCACGTAACCGTTGCGCTCACCGCTGGTGAGCATGATGTACGGATCCTTCGACAGGCAACCGCCGCCGACGTAGCCGGGCTTGGCGATGTCCGGTCGTGGATAGTCGAGGTTGGTCGCCCGGATGACTTCGAGCGGGTCGAGGCCGAGCCGCTCGGTGAGCATCGCGACCTCGTTGCCGAACGAGTAGATCACGTCCGTGTGGCAGTTGTTGGTCAGCTTCACCAGCTCAGCGGTCTCCACAGTGGACACGGGGACGACCTGCGCGGCGAGACCCGAGAACAGTTTGACGCCCAGCTCCCGGCTTTCGTCGTCCAGACCGCCGACGACCTGCGGCAACTCGACGAGTTCACGCAGGGCCTGGCCTTGGATGGTGCGCTCGGGCGCCATCACCAGCCGCGCGCTCCCCCACTTCTCGACCAGCGGTGGCAGCACGACTTCGCGGCTGGCACCGACCGGGACCGTGCTGCGCACGACCACCAGTGTGGTCGGCGCGCACCGGGCGGCGACGTGCTCGGCCGCGGCGGCGAGATTCTTCAGCCTGGGTTCATAGGTCCGTTCATCCACAGGTGTGGACACGCAGATGATGGCCGCGTCGACACCGTCCTGTGGCAGTTCCCTTGAGATGAAGATGTTCTTGTTGATCAATTCGGTGAACGTCTCGGTGACGCCCGGTTCGAAGATGTGCGGTTTTCCCTGCGACAACGATTCGAGTACCAACGGATCCGTGTCGACACCGTGTACTTCAAAGCCATTGCGGGCCATCGCAGCCGCCAGCGTCAAGCCGACATAGCCCATTCCAACGATGCCGATTCTGCGTAAATCCGGCATGTGAACAGTCACGCTCACTCCTTGAGGATTTCTAACACCGGCCAATGGGTTCGTCGGTGTCGGTCAAGGATGTGTTAGCAGTTTTCCATTAGTCCTGCCGAGTGAATTCAACAGACCGGAACCTGATCCACGGTAATCGGCCGCGAGTACTCGTCCGGTGGATCTTCGGCGGTGAATCCGCTGAACACGAGGGTCTGTCTGGCCTGCCCGGCCACTGGGACACGCCAGGTGAAAGAACCGCCGAATTCCGATACCAAAGGGTTGACATCGGGCACTCGTTCCCACGCCCAGCCAGGCCCGGTATACCGGTAGAGAAACGCGTTCTCGATCAACATGTCCACGCCGGACGGCAGGCCGGGTGGCAGATGCCAGCCGGTCGCCGGATTGTCGTCCGAGTCGACGAAGACCCGGTGATGCCCGAACACCGCACCGAAACTCGCCCGGTATTCCGCGCGTTCCGGGCTCAAGCACGCCGACGCTTCCGACATCGGCGGGCCACTGGACGGCGTGGTGATCACAAGAGGCGCGCTTGGCTCGGAAAGATTCCCGGCCGCGTCGCGCGCCCGCACCGTGAACTCGAATCGCGTCGCGTGCGGCAGACCCGTTGCCTGATAAGCATTGTCGTACGAATCGGCGATCTTGGCACCATTGGCGAGAATCTCGTAGCCGGACACGGCGACGTCGTCGGCCGGTGTCGGCCACGCCAACCGGACTCTCGCACCAGCTGGGTTCGCGCGGGTCGTGGCGGTCGGTGTCGCGGGCCGCTGCGGTGGCGTGACGTCGGAAATCCCTGACGCGGCAACGAGTTGAGGGTCCCAATAGGACGTCAGACCGGCCCACGGGTACGGGTCCATCCGCAACTCGGTTGTGTACACGAATCCGGCGTTGTTGACCTTGCTGCGCGCGATGGCGGTCTTCATGTCGGCTTCGGTCGGCACGTCGTGGATGAGGTGCCAGAACTTGCGCGGGTTCGGATGGTTCCGTTGCCAGTCGGGCGAAGTGTGCGTCAGGTACGTGGTGAAGTCGCCCTCGAACGACACCATGGTGTCCGCGACGTCCTCGTAGCACCGGTCGGCCGGCGCACCGGGATTGATCACGATGTACGCGTCGGCGTGCTTGGCCCTGATGTGATCGCGGATCTCGGCGTAGAGCTTGACGTAAGCGTCATCGGGCCCGCACAGCAGAATGGCCTGATCAAGAAAGATGCCGCTGATCCCGTGCCCGCCATATGTGGCATACCAGTCGTCGATGTCCTGGCGGATTTGCGCCGACCATTCCGGAATCGATGTTCCACCGCTTCGGGTGCGATGACTGCCGTGCCCGAAGTCGATGCCGTGATAGCCGGTGTCCACATAAACCAGCGTTTTTGTTCCGGTCCCGGCCAATCGGCTGATCGCCGAGGCCCAGGCCGGGTGGAACGGCAGCTCGGGCATGCTGCGGCTGCCGTTCAGTACGACAATCCCATTCGTCGGACGGTTCTGCGCCAATCGGTGGAAGATCGTCATTCCGTCCGGAGTATCGGGTCCCCAATATGCCGGAATGGCGGTCTGTTGGCGTTCTGCCTCGGCGACGGCCGGCACCGGCAAGAACAGGGCGACCGCGATAAGAACACAGGTCAGGGCGAGCTTTCGGACCATCGCTGGACCCTCCATACCCGGGGCGGTCCTCATACCGTAATGGCTGGCCCGGAAAACCGGAAATAGCCGGAGAAAAGGGATCATCCGGTGCCATGCGATCATGTGCGGGTGAGCCCGATGTTGCATGTCCGCCAGTTCGGCCCCGACGACGGGGTGCCCGTGCTGATGGTGCATGGCGTGACCGGCCATGGTGGCCGTTGGAAGCGGCTGGCCGAGGAGTTCCTCTACGGCTTCCGCGTGATCGCGCCGGACCTGCGCGGGCACGGGCAGTCGACGCACCTTCCCCCGTGGACACTCGAACAGCACGCGGCCGACCTGCTGTCTGTTTTGGACAGTCTGGCGGTGACCGGCCTGCCGGTGATCGGCCACTCCTTCGGTGGTGCGGCGGCGATCCACCTCGCCCGCCTCGCGCCGCAACGGGTCACCAAGCTGGTGCTGCTCGACCCGGCGATCGGTCTGGACCCGCAGTTCGTGATGGACACCATGCCGATGTGGCCGCAGGTCTTCCAGAGCATCGAGGAGGCCGGGGCGTGGCAGCGCGACGAATGGGCCGGCATCAGCCTGCGTGACGTCGAAGAGGAGCTGCACGAGAACTTCGTGCAGACGAGCGACGGCCGCTGGATGTCCCGCAGCAACTACTCGGCGGTGACCACGGCGTGGAGCGAGATGAGCCGTGCCGCCCAGCTCCCGCCGCCGACCACCCACACCCTGCTCGTCTCGGCCAAGCGGTCACCGTTCGTCCGGCCCGCGTTCGTCGACGCGTGCAAGATGACCATGCATGCCAACCTGGAGGTCACCGAGTTCGACAGCGGCCACATGCTGCAGTTCGAGCACCCGGTCGAGACCGCCGAGCTGATCATGGACTTCCTCGGCCGCTAGGCGCGGTAGGGTCGGTGCGTGCGAGTAGTCCTTGGGGAGGATCTGGCCCTGCTGCGTGACGGGCTGATCAGATTGCTGACCGCGCACGACTTCGATGTGGTCGAGGCCGTGGACAGCGGTCCGGCGCTGCTCGAAGCGCTGGTGCAGCACAAGCCGGACGTCGCGGTCGTGGACGTGCGGCTGCCGCCGACCTTCACCGACGAGGGCCTGAAAGCCGCGATCGAGGCCCGCAAGCAGGTCCCCGGCCTGCCGATCCTGGTGCTGTCGCAGTACGTCGAGCAGCTCTACGCCAGGGAACTGCTGTCCGACCGCGCCGGCGGCGTCGGCTACCTGCTCAAGGACCGGGTGTCGGAGGTCAGCCAGTTCGTCGACGCGGTCCGCCGGGTCGCCGCGGGCGGGACGGCGATGGATCCGGACGTGATCTCGCAGTTGCTGGCGCGGCGCGAACGCGACGAGCCGCTGGGATCGCTCACTCCCCGTGAACGCGAAGTGCTGTCGCTGATGGCCGAAGGCCGGTCGAACGCGGCGATCGCGGCCCGGATGTTCGTCACGGAGAAGGCGGTCAGCAAGCACACCAACAACATCTTCAGCAAGCTGATGCTGCCGCCCTCGGAGGACGACAACCGGCGCGTGCTGGCGGTTTTGGCTTACCTGAACGACATGAACGGCTGAAATGGACGAGCAGCTGCACGAACGCGTACGCGAAGTGATCGCGGGCGTTCCCCAGGGATCCGTGGCGTCGTACGGCGATATCGCCGCGATCGCCGGCGCACCATCACCCCGGCTGGTCGGCCGGATCCTCGCCGAGGACGGCCATGACCTGCCGTGGCACCGAATCCTGCGTTCCGACGGCACACCCGCGCCGCACCTTGAGGAAGAGCAGTTGGAGCGCCTGCGCGCGGAAGGCGTTCTGGCGGACGGCAACCGCGTCAACATGCGCCAGTACCGCTGGGCCGCGGCTCAATCGAAAGATGAGCCCGGCCTGTTCTAACGGCAACTCCACGCGGCTGCGTGGCCGTCTTCGTTGCTGTCCTTGTATGTCCCGATGAGTCGGTCGTCCTCGGTGACGAAGGTGGCGTAGTAAAGCGGTGCTGGGCTTGGCAAAACGCCCATGCCACCGGCACGCCACAGCCGTGGGCTTCCGTCGCCGGCACTGCCGATGATCGTTCCACGGGTATTCGCCGAGTACGCGACAGCGCTGGGAATCGTGACGCGCAGGGACGAATTCTCGTTCCATACGAGTGCCATGCGGGAGCCGTTCTTGTGCGTCCAGCCGACCGCGATGCCATGGTCGAACTCCTCGACCACAACATCCTTGTAACCATGGGCTTTCTGCAGCGGCCACCCCACCTTGGGGCTTCGGTACTTGACGCCGTTCGTTGTGACCAATGCGTTCGTGTCGTCGATGCCCGCGACACCGATGTTGGGCACGCTGTAGACCTCGTACGTCGAGTAGTCCGATCCGTGCCAGACGACGTTCTTGCTCTGGCCGTTGCCGTGGACGTAACCAGCGACGTCCCCGCGGCCGTTGATCGACATGGGTTCCGCGGTCTCACCCTCACCTGTGCCCAGGAACTGGTGCGTGCCATCCAGTTTGGTGACGTAACCGCGACTGTTGTGCTTGGCCACGACAGTCCCATTAGCACTCACCGCGACCGGCCAGACGAAGTCACCCTCGGCTGGTGCGTCGAGGACAGTTCCCTGACCGTTGTGCCACCGGACAATCCGCGTCCCGTCCGTGGTCGCTGTGCCGACGGCGTAGTCACCGCCGATGCCGAACACGTCGACGTTGTAGTGCGGCGCGGGCACAGTGAAGTCTGTCCGCTGCCACGTGCACGTCTGTGCCTCGGCGGTCGTCGGCAACATCAGTCCAGTTGCGACAATCACAGCTGCGACGGCGCGGCGCGTTTTGAGCACAGTTCCCCCAGTCAGTGGTGTCACCGAACAGCATCGTTGGTCACTCTTTGGTCGTTACCTCGGCCAAACGTGTGTACAGCGTGTAGTGGCGTCCGCCATCATGCTCGCGTGACGCAACCACCTCCTTTGATGCCGCCGCCTCCAGGTGACGGCAACACACCTCCATATGGGCAAGGCGCACCCTTGCCGCCGCCGCAGGGCCAGGGCGCGGGCATGCCGCCGCCTCCGGGTTACTACCCGCCACCGCCGTCGGGCAAGACCAACGGCTTCGCCATCGCCGCGCTGATCTTCGGCATCATCGGCGGTGTCCTGTTCGCGGTCATCTTCGGCTTCGTCGCGCTGAGCCAGATCCGCAAGCGCGGTGACAAGGGCCGGGGCATGGCGATCGCCGGTCTCGTGCTGTCCGCGGCGTGGGTGATCCTGCTCGTCGCCGTCTTCATCATCGGCGACGGACTGCGCGCCACGCGCGACACCAACACGGGCCAGGTCACCCAAGCCGGGCAGCTCGACGTGTTCGACCTGAAGGACGGCGACTGCTTCAACAACGTCCCCGGCGACAACAAGGAGGTCATGTCGGTCAGTGCCGTGCCGTGCACCCAGCCGCACGACGCCGAGGTGCTCAGCCAGGTCACCGTCGCGGGCAGCGGCGCGTACCCAGGCACCGACCAGATCGCCGCCGAGGTGGAGAAGCTCTGCGTCGACAAGGTCGGCGCACGGGTCGAGGCCAGCCCGATCGCGGACAAGCTGGGTATCTACTACTTCTACCCGACCAAGGAATCCTGGGCGCAGGGCGACAGGGCGGGCACCTGCGTGGCCGTCGCGAACGACAACGGCAAGCTGACGGCTCCGGTCGGCAAGTAGGCATTGCGGTAACGACGGACAACGAGCTCGACCGCGCCGGAATGGGCGCCGATCGGCTCGGCGGCGAGGCTGGCTCCCGCGTCACGGACGACCCGATGGAACAATCCAGGAGCCAGCAGCCACGAAGCGATGGCAAGCCTCCGATCACGGACCAGGTCCGTGACCCGGGGGCTTGCTGTCGTTACGTACCCCACTTCGACAGGCACCTGCACGCGGGTCTGCAACAGCCGCGCGGCGCGTTGGACGTCTTCCAGCGCACGGGAATCCGACGATCCGGCAGCGGCGAGCACGACCGGCTCACCGTCCCATCCGGCCTCGATCAGTCGCTCGTGGACAACGGCCACAAGGGACGGTGACGGTCCAAAAGGGTCGGTCACGATGGTCTGGCGGTGCCCGGATTCACGGACCTGGGCGGGGATGTCCACCCGGACGTGATAGCCGGACGCGAGGAAAGCCGGGACCACCACCGCAGGGCCGTCCACAGTCCGCAACATGTCGGTCACGCTGGGCGAGCACACATCCGCGAAGGCCACCCGGACATCCACATCGGACAACCGGGCCCGGACCCGCTCAGCGAGCTCGTGGATGACCCGGCTACCCGCTGGATCACGAGTGCCATGAGCGGCAAGAACAAGAGTCATACCGGAATCGCCAACCTGTAGCCGCGTTTGACAACGGTCTGGACCAGCGTGGAATCCCCCAACGCCGAACGCAGTCGCGCGATCGCGGTTTCCACCGCGTGCGCGTCGACATCCTCGTCACGCCCGGAGTGCTTGCGCAGCACACCGATCAGGGCAGGCCTGGACAGCACCTTGCCCGGCGTCACGCACAGTGCACGGAGAACCGCCATCGGCGCTGGCGGCACGACTCGTAGCACGCCGTCGACGACCACGCCTTGACCGCGCAGTTCCAACTGGATGTCACCCACACGCAACCGCGTGGCCCGGCCAGGTAATTCAGTCGCGACTGACCTGGCCAGCGCACCGATCCTGGGCCGCTCTGGCTGAACGACGGGAATTCCGGCATCAAGCAGTGGTCCAGCGGTCACCGATCCCACGCAGACCGGCAAAACCGGCCCTCGCAGGACGTCCAGCAACGTGTCGTGCCGCCCTTGCCGTTGCGCCATCGCCAGCAGGCTCGCCGCGGCGGGTGCACTGGTGAACGTCAACGCGTCGATCGAGCCGGCCAGGACGGCGTCGAGCAAGCGCTCGAGCGGACCGACGTCCGCAGGCAAGGTCCAGCGGTACACCGGGATCTCGACCACTTCGGCGCCCTCGGCCCGCAACGAGTTCACGAAGTTCGGCAACGGCTCGCCGTGCAGCTGGACCGCGACGCGCTTACCGTCCACTCCGGAATCCAACAGGTACTCCAGCACCTCGGAGTTGCTCTCCGAGGCCGGCGACCAGCTCTCCACCAGGCCGGCCGCGCGAACCGCGCCCTTGGCCTTCGGCCCGCGGGCGAACACCTCCGCCTTCCCCAGAATCCCCAGCAGATCCGGCCCCAGCCCCCAGCCTTCGGCCGCCTCGACCCAGCCGCGGAACCCGATCCCCGTGGTCACCACCACGTAGTCGACCGGGTCCGCGATCATTCCCTCAGTGGCCGCTTGCAGCTCTGCGTCATCCGGCAACGGCACGATCCGGATCGCGGGACCGTGCACCACATTGGCACCGCGGCGTTCCAGCAGCGCAGCCAGTTCGTCGGCGCGGCGGGCCGCGGTGATGCCGACCGTGTAACCGGCCAGCGGTGGAACCTCGGTCTCGACGCTGTCAACCATGAGCGTCACGGAGCCCCAACCATGACCATGCCCGCGTCCACCCGTACCGGATAAACCTCGAGCGATACCTCTGGATCATCAACGCACACGCCCGTGCGCAGATCGAAAGCGTTCTTGTGCATCGGCGACACCGCGACGGGCACGCCACCCCGGTCGCCGACGATGCCCCGCGACATCACGGCTGCCCGCGAGAACGGGTCTATGTTGGACAGTGCGTAGACCTCATCGTCGCTGGTGCGGAACACCGCGACCTGGACGTCACCGGGGAGCAAGGCGGCAACACCCCGATTGGGAAGCAGTCGTGCCAGCGGAAATGTCACACTCATCGCGATACCACCTCCGGAATGCCCAGCTGGACGGGAACCTTCTGGCCGCGTTCCTCGCGGAACGAGACCGTCGGGTCTGGTGTTCCTGGCGCGTTGACGAACGAGGCGAACCGGGCGAGCTTCTCCGGGTCCTCCAGCACACCGCGCCATTCATCCGCATAGGAGCCGACGTGCTGCTCCATCGCGGCCTCCAGGTCAGCACAGATGCCCAGGCTGTCGTCGACGATCACCTCGCGCAGGTGGTCAAGGCCGCCCTCCATCGCCTCGATCCACGGCGCCGTGCGCTGCAACCGGTCCGCGGTCCGGATGTAGAACATCAGAAACCGGTCGATCAGCTTGACCAGCGTCTCGGTGTCCACATCAGACACAAGGAGATCCGCGTGCCGCGGCTTGAAGCCGCCGTTGCCGCCGACGTACAGGTTCCACCCGTGCTCGGTCGCGATCACGCCGAAGTCCTTGCTGCGAGCCTCGGCGCACTCCCTGGCACAGCCGGAGACGGCGGACTTGAGCTTGTGCGGTGACCGCAGGCCTCGGTAGCGCAGCTCCAACTGGATCGCCAGCCCGACCGAATCCTGTACGCCATAACGGCACCAGGTCGTACCGACGCAGGATTTGACGGTACGCAAAGCCTTTCCGTAGGCGTGGCCGGATTCCATGCCCGCGTCGACGAGTCGCCGCCAGATGTGCGGCAACTGGTCGACCGTCGCACCGAACAGGTCGATCCGCTGGCCGCCGGTGATCTTCGTGTACAGCCCGAAGTCCCTGGCCACCTCGGCGATCACGATCAGCTTCTCCGGTGTGATCTCGCCGCCGGGGATTCGCGGCACCACCGAGTAGGTGCCGTTGCGCTGCAGGTTCGCCAGGAAGTGGTCGTTGGTGTCCTGAAGGGACGCTTGTTCGCCGTCCAGCACGTGTCCGTTGCCCAGCGACGCCAGGATGGACGCGACCGCGGGCTTGCACAGGTCA
This sequence comes from Rhodococcus rhodnii, assembly GCA_000720375.1. GTDB lineage: Bacteria > Actinomycetota > Actinomycetes > Mycobacteriales > Pseudonocardiaceae > Kibdelosporangium. The sequence goes on from JOAA01000016.1 coordinate 54,942, forward strand.
CATCCGGTTCCCTTGCCGTGCTTGGTGATCAGTTCGCTGAACGTCCGGATGCCGGTGCTGGAGATGATCTCGAACAGCTCGGCCCGGCTGAACTCGAAGTGCTCGCACAGTGCCTTCGACTGCTCGACACCCGACTCGGCGAGCAACTGCTTGAGCATCGGGATGCACGAGCCGCAGGTCGTGCCCGCCTTGGTGCAGCTCTTCAGCCCGGGCACATCCGCGCAGCCTTCGGCGATCGCGCCCTTGATCGTCGCCTTCGTCACGGCGTTGCAGGAACAAACCTGGGCGTCATCGGGCAGCGAACCCATCGCGACGTCCGTACCCGCCGGTGCGATGAGCGCGGCCGGGTCGCTGGAGATCGCACGACCGACCATTGGGCGCAGCATGGTGTACGCGCTCGCGTCACCGACCAAGATGCCGCCCAGCAGGGTTTTCGCGTCGTCCGAGACCACGACCTTGGCGTACGTCCCGGCCACGGCGTCGTTGAAGACCACCTCGAGGGCGCCCTCGGTGGTGCCGTGCGCGTCACCGAAGCTGGCGACGTCCACGCCGAGCAGCTTCAGCTTCGTCGACGTGTCGGCGCCGGGGAAGGTCGCCGTGCCGCCGAGCAAGCGATCGGCCACGACTTCGGCCATGGCGTAGCCGGGCGCGACGAGGCCGTAGACCATTCCGTCGACGCAGGCACATTCACCGATGGCGTAGATGTTCTCGTCGTCCGTGCGGCAACCTTCGTCCACCACAACGCCACCGCGCGCTCCGGTGGTCAGACCGATTTGCCTGGCCAGGTCGTCACGCGGACGGATACCGGCGGAGAAGACGACCACGTCGACGTCGAGCTCGACGCCGTTGGTCAGCTTGGCGACCATCCGGTCACCGTCCCGCTCGATCACCTCGGCGGACGTTCCAGTGTGGACGGTCAGGTCCAGCTTCTGCACCAGGTTCTTGAGCAGCCCGGCGCCGCCGTCGTCGACCTGGATCGGCATCAGCCGGGGCGCCAGCTCGACCACGTGCGGCGAAAGCCCCATACCGCGCAGGGCGTTCGCGGCCTCAAGGCCGAGCAGACCGCCGCCGAGCACCATGCCTGCCCGCCTACCAGGACGATCGGCTTTCTCGACGGCCGCCCGAATGGCGTCGAGATCGTCGATCGTCCGGTAGACGAAGCACCCCGGCAGCTCCCGGCCGGGAACGGGTGGCACGAACGGGTTCGACCCGGTGGCGAGGACCAGCGCGTCGTAGTTGACGCGCTCGCCCTTGCTGGTGATGACTTCCCGCTTCTCGCGGTCGATCTCCAGCGCGGTCTCGCCGAGCCGGATGTTCACACCGTCGATGTGCGGCAGCGTCAGGTCATCGGCGTTCCACGTGTCCACATAGGAGGATAGAGCCACCCGATCGTACGCCGGGCGTGCTTCTTCGGCGAGCACTTCGATTCGCCATGCGCCATCCACGTCCCGGTCCCGCATCGCCTGCGCGAGGCGATGACCGACCATCCCGTATCCGACGACGACCAATGTCCGCGTCATAGAAGTTGCGTCCTCCCTGTTGGGCACGTTCCCCATGCTGGGTCGTGAGCGTGTCGAACCGGGTTCTGCCGTGTTTCCGGCGCGTTAAAGGAATCTCCCGTCGCAGGTCAGACCCGTGAGAGGGCGGGCTCCGCTGCCTTGACCGACGACGGTTTGCGCAGGTAGACCGCCCACGTGACAACGAAGCAGACTCCGTAGAAGACCAGGAACGCCACGAACGCGGGGATTCCGGTCTTCGCGGTCATGAAGGACTCACGGAACGCGAGGTTGATGAACAGCCCACCCAGCGCTCCGATGGCCCCTGCCAGGCCGATCAGGGCCCCGGAAAGCCGCCTGGCACGCAGCAACGCCGCCTTCTCCTCGGCACCGGCCTCGATCGCGGACTGTGCCTTGGCACGGAAGATCGCCGGGATCATCTTGTACGTGGATCCGTTGCCCAGGCCGGAGAAAATGAACAGCGAGATGAAGCCGGCGACGAACAGCGGCAAGGAGTTCAGGTTCGATGCGAGGATCGTCACAGCGGTCCCCACGGCCAGCGCCAGGAACGTCCAGAGCGTGACCTTGGCGCCTCCGATGCGGTCGGACAGCCACCCGCCAACCGGCCTGATCAGCGAACCCACCAACGGCCCGAGGAAGGTCAGCGAAGCCGCCTGCAGGGGTGTCCGGCCGAACTGGTTCTGCAGCACCAGACCGAACGCGAAGCTGTAGCCGATGAACGAGCCGAAAGTACCGATGTACAGGAAGGACATCACCCAGGACTGCGGGTCCTTGACAACCTCGCGCAATGCCTTGGTGTCGCCACTCATCGTGCCCAGGTTGTCCATGAACAGCAACGCGCCGATGGCCGCCAGGATCAGCAGAGGCATGTAGATGTACAGCACGATCCGTGGCGCGCTGGCACCCGCCGTACTGATCACGAGCAGACCGATCAGTTGGATCGCGGCCACCCCAAGGTTTCCACCGCCCGCGTTCAGGCCGAGCGCCCAGCCTTTGTGCCGCTCGGGATAAAACGCGTTGATGTTCGCCATCGACGAGGCGAAGTTACCGCCACCCACGCCACCGAGCGCGGCGACGAGCATGAACGTGCCAAGGGAAGTCCCTGGCTGCATCACGATCGCCGCGAGAATGGTCGGGATGAGCAACAGGAACGCCGAGAAGATCGTCCAGTTGCGGCCGCCGAACTTCGCGGGCGCGAACGTGTACGGGATCCGGATCAACGCGCCGACCACCGTCGGCGTCGACACCAGAAGGAACTTATCAGCCGCCGACAAACCGTACTGCGGTCCCATGAACAGGACCATCACCGACCACAGTGTCCAGATCGAGAAGCCGAGGTGCTCGGCGAAAATCGAGAACCACAGATTGCGCGAGGCGATCTTGCGGCCGCCGTTGTCCCAGAAAGCCTGGTCTTCTGGCTCCCACTGGTCGATCCACCGTCCACCGATACGCTTCATGTTCTTCCTTTACGTCGTGGTCGAGAGCCATTCGGCGATGCCGCACACCGCATCGCGGCAACTGCCGCATCCCGTCGTCGCCCTCGTTGCCGACGCCAGGTCTGTCACGTCCGTGGCGCCCGCTCGCCAAGCCGTGACCAACTGCGCTTTTGTGACCGAGTTGCAGCGGCACACCAAAGCGGTGCCGGGCAACTCGGAAGGACTTCCCGCAAGCGTCGCCTCCGATGGCAACGCTCGTCCCAAAAGGACCGCGAGCCGGTCCGACGGAACCGGAACCCGGCTGTCGTACAGCTGGGTGATCGTAGCGGCCGCGTCCGGAGCGCCGATGAGGATCGCTCCGGCGACACGGTCCTGCCTGACGACGAGCTTGGCGTAACGACCGCGCGTCGGGTCGTTGAGGCACAAGACTTCCGCGTCTTCGGCGTCGGTGTCGACGTGCACCTCGCCCAGCGCGGCCAGGTCGACGTCACGCGCCTTGAGCCGCGTGACCACTGGGGTTCCGCGGTACCGCTTGGCGACGTTCTTGCCAGTCAACAGGTCTGCGAGTACCTCGGCCTGCTCCCACGCCGATTGCACAAGTCCTGCCATGGTTCCCGGGTGCTGCGCGCAGTCGCCGATCGCGTGGATGCGTGGATCACTGGTGCGCAGGGAGTCGTCGATCAGGATCCCGCGGTCGACAGCGATTCCCGCCTTGACGGCCAAGTCGGTCTCCGGCTTCACGCCCGCTGTGACCACGACCATGTCCGCTGGCACCAGGCCGTCTTCGAGCTTCAGGCCGTCGCCTGGGACGTAGCCGTTCACCTTGGCGTCCAGCTTGACCTCGACGCCCAATGTGGACAGTTGCTTGGCGAGAACCTTGCCGCCCGCTTGGTCGAGCTGGCGTTCCATCAGGTGGCCGACCGGGTGTACGACTGTCACCTGGCAGCCCCTGCCAACCAGTCCGCGCGCGGCTTCGATACCGAGCAATCCCCCGCCCAGCACGGCAACCGGCGCACCCGGGCGCGCGGCCGCAAGAATTCCTTCGCAGTCGTCAAGTGTGCGGAAGGTATGCACCCCAGGGGCGTCGGGGAACAAACCTTCGACCGGCGGGATCCACGACCGGCTGCCGGTCGCCAGAACCAGTGTGTCGTAACCGATCGTGCTGCCGTCGGTGAGGGTCACCTTGCGGGCGTCCCGGTCGATTTCCGTGACACTCACGCCAAGCCGGACCCTGTTGTGCCATTCCTGGCCGTGCAGGGTGACGTTCTCGGCCTTCATCGTCCCGGCGACCACTCCGGACAGCAGGACCCGGTTGTACGCCAGGTGTTGCTCCTCGCCGAGGATGGTCAGGGATACGCGTTCGCCTTCCGGGTCGCGCCGGAGGATCTCCTCGGCGAGCCGGGATCCGGCCATACCGTAACCGGCGATGACGATCTGGCGTGGGCTCATGCTTCCCCCCAGGGGGCTAGTCGGACCGCGCAGACTTTGAACTCCGGCATCCGGCTGGTCGGGTCGAGAGCCGGATTGGTCAATCGGTTCGCACTGTTCTCACCGGGAAAATGGAATGGGAGGAAGACCGTGTCGGGGCGCATGGACGGCACACATCGCACGCGTGCCTGGACGTCGCCCCGGCGCGACTCGACCTTTGCCATGTCACCGTTGGTCAACCCGGCGCGCTCGGCCGTGTCGGGGTGAACCTCTACATAGGACTCTGGTACGGCCTGCATCAGATCGTCGATCCGGCGGGTCTGCGCGCCTGACTGGTAGTGCGCGAGGACCCGGCCTGTCGTTGCCCTGAGCGGAAATTCGTCGTCCGGTGGTTCGGCCGGTCCTTTGTGGTCGACCGGGATGAACCTGGCTTTGCCGTCCGGGTGTGCGAATTCGTGCTCGAAGAGCCGGGGCGTTCCGGGGTGTTGCTGGGACGGCACTGGCCAGTGCAGGGCTTCACCGTCGCGCAGGCGCGCGTACGTGATGCCCGAGTAGTCCGCGATCCCGCCTTCGGAGGCCTTGGCGAGCTCGTCGAAGACCTCTTCGGGGATGGTCGGGAAGGCCTTGGCCGGCGCGCCGAGCCGGATTGCCAGCTCCTGCAGGACTTCCAGGTCCGACCGGACCTCCGGCGGCGGTTGCAGGGCCGGACGGCGGTGCAGGACGCGGCCTTCGAGGTTGGTCAGCGTGCCTTCTTCTTCGGCCCACTGGGTCACCGGCAGGACGACGTCAGCGAGCGCGGTCGTCTCGTTGGGCACGAAGTCGGCCACTACCAGCAGGTCCAGGTCCTTCAGGCGTTCGGTGACGTGCATCGCGCGCGGGGCTGAGACGACTGGGTTGCTGCCGAAGACGAGCAGGCCTTTCGGCCCTTGCGGGCGGCCCAGCGCGTCGAGCAGTTCGTATGCCGACCGGCCGGGCCCGGGTAAGGAATCCGGGTCCACACCCCACACTCCGGCGACGTGCGCTCGTGCTTCGGGGTCGTCGATCTTCCGGTAGCCCGGGAGCTGGTCGGCTTTCTGGCCGTGCTCGCGGCCGCCTTGGCCGTTTCCTTGTCCGGTCAGGCATCCGTAGCCGCTGCCCGGCTTTCCGGGCAGTCCCAGAGCAAGCGCTAGGTTGATCCAGGCGCTGACCGTGTCCGTTCCGCTCGCGTGCTGTTCCGTGCCGCGAGCGGTGAGAATGTAGGCGTTCTTCGCTTTAGCGAGCATCCTTGCCACCGCACGCTGATCCGTCGCCGACACGCCCGTGACGCGCTCTACGCGCTCTGGCCACCACGCGGCTGCGACACGCCAAGCATCCTGGAAACCCTGAGTTCTGTGTTCGATGTAATCGTGTTCTGCATATCCCTCGCTGATCGCTGAATGCAGAATTCCCAACGCCAGCGCGAGATCCGTGCCAGGCGCGGGTTTCAAGTGCAGCATGGCGCGTTCGGCGGTGGCTGTGCGACGGGGATCCACGACGATCAGGCCGGCCTTGATGTGCTGCATGAACGGCGGCATCGTCTCCGCCGGGTTGGCGCCGACCAGCAGGATCATGTCCGCATCGTCGAGGTCCGTGACAGGGAAAGGCATCCCACGATCCACGCCGAACGCCTTGTTGCTCGCAGCGGCGGCCGAGGACATGCAAAACCGGCCGTTGTAGTCGATTTGCGACGTCCTCAGCGCGACCCGCGCGAATTTGCCGAGTGCATATGCCTTCTCGTTGGTGAGTCCCCCACCGCCGAAGACGGCCATGCCGTCACGGCCGTACTCCCGTTGGATGCGCTCGATCCGCTCGGCGACGAAGTCCAACGCCGTGTCCCAGCTCACAGTTTGGCCGTGCAGTAACGGTTTCGTGAGCCTGACCGGATTGGACAGCAACGCCCCAGACGTCCAACCCTTCTGGCACAACCCACCGCGGTTCGTGGGGAACTCTCGTGGCGTGACCAGGGCACCCTCCAGCGTCATCCCGCATTGCAATGCACAGTACGGGCAATGCGTCTCAGTGCTCTTGGTCGTCACTCGAGGAACGCTAAGGAGCCGTTGTTACCTAGGTATGCGTCCGTGTTTCGACTGTGCGACATTGCCTGCTCAGCGGGACATAATTGGCCGTGAGGTGCTAAAGGAGCTGGTCGACCTGCTCGGCGACGCGGGCCAGGCCCTTCAGGGACTCCGCAGTTGAACGCGGGTGCAACGCATGCACGGCGAGGCGGAAAAGCAACGCCTGCAGCATGGTCTGCGGCCACTCGGCAAGGTGGGACCACCGGCCGATGATGCCATCGTCGGCGCCACCCCACGCCAACGCGTCCACGACGACGACAGCGGCAGCCCACTCCGGCGGCCGCCAGTAAGGACGGAAATCGATCAGCCCAGGGTCGGCGTCCCCGACAAAGAGGACGTTGCCGAACAGGTCGCCGTGGACAACCTGCTTGGTGAGCTTCGGCGGCTTCTGCTTGGCGTTGAGCTCGGCGAACAGCTCGCCACCCCGGTCGGGTTTTAACGGCATCTCCAACTCGCCGCTGGAGACCCGGTCGGCGACGGCGAAGACGTCCTGACGGGCATCGATGAACCGCGGCCTCGGCAGACTCTTGAGTGCTTCGTGCAGCGTGAGCGAAACCGAGATGACCTCATCATGCCGCGGCTCAGCATGGCCCTCGATGAACCGATACGCGGCCCAGCCACCGACGACCCACCGGCCGTCCGTGCTCCTTAACGGGCGCCCGATACGCAGGCCGGGGACGTGCAGTTCGCCCAGGGCCTTCGCGACCCATGCGGCTTCGGCGGGGCTGCTGGCCGGCTTGAAGGCGCCGTCCCCGCATCGCCACATCGGACCGGCGTCAATCAACTCCGGCTCCGCGTCCCTGGCGCCGAACGCGGCGCGGACGTGTGGTGGAGGCGGCTTCGGAGTACCCATCGGCAGGCACGCTACCGCGTCCCGGGCCGATAGCCAGCCCCGCCACGCCTTCTTCTTCCTCGTGAGTGTTTTGGCCGGTTAGAACCGGCCAAAACACTCACGAGGCTCAGTACGTCGGCAGGCTCGGGTCCACGTCCCTGGCCCAGCCGAGGACACCGCTGCCCACGTGCACCGCGTCGGCGAACCCGGCCTTGTGCAACGCGGCGAGCGCCTCGGCCGACCGCGCACCGGACTTGCAGTGCAGCACGATCGGCTTGTCCTGCGGCAACTGCGCCAACGCCTCGCCGGACAGGATCCGGTCCTTGGGAATCAGCACCGCGCCCGGGATCGACACGATCTCGTACTCGTGCGGCTCGCGGACGTCGATCAGCGCGAAGTTGTCGCCCCGGTCGAACTTTTCCTTCAGTTCGCGCGGGGTGATCGTCGAACCCGCCGCTGCCTTCTGGGCGTCATCCGACACGACACCGCAGAACGCGTCGTAGTCGATCAGCTCCGTGATCTTCGGGCTTTCCGGGTCCTTGCGGATCTTGATCGTCCGGTAGGACATCTCCAGTGCGTCGTAGACCATCAGCCGGCCCAGCAGTGGCTCGCCGATGCCGGTCAGCAGCTTGATCGCTTCGGTCACCATGATCGAACCGATCGACGCGCAGAGCACGCCGAGCACTCCGCCTTCCGCGCACGACGGGACCATGCCGGGAGGCGGGGGCTCCGGGTAGAGATCGCGGTAGTTCAGGCCTTGGCCGTTCGGGGCGTCTTCCCAGAAGACGCTCACCTGGCCTTCGAACCTGAAGATCGAGCCCCAGACGTACGGCTTGCCCAGCAGCACCGCGGCGTCGTTCACCAGGTACCGGGTCGCGAAGTTGTCCGTGCCGTCCAGGATCAGGTCGTAGTCACGGAAGATGTCCAGCGCGTTTTCCGAGTTCAGGTGCGCCTCGTGCAGGTTCACCTTGACGAACGGGTTGATCTCCGCGATCGACTCGCGGGCCGACACCGCCTTCGGCTTGCCCACGTCCGATACGCCGTGGATCACCTGGCGCTGCAGGTTCGACTCGTCCACCACGTCGAAGTCCACGATCCCGAGCGTGCCGACTCCCGCGGCCGCCAGGTACAGCAGCGCCGGGCTGCCCAGGCCGCCTGCACCGACGACCAGCACGCGAGCGTTCTTCAGTCGCTTCTGACCGTCGACTCCAACATCTGGGATGATCAGGTGCCTGCTGTAGCGGGCCACCTCGTCCTTGGTCAGCTCCGCAGCGGGCTCTACCAGCGGCGGCAGCGAACTACTGGGCATCGACTCCTCCTAAGCGTCTATCCCAATCCAACACCGCGAAGGCCCGTTAGCTTCCGAATGCCCACAATGCGGGATCAGCCCGCCGGCTTGCCCTGCGGGTTGGGCCACGGGTTGATCTTGCAGACCTTCCCGTCCGCCTTCACCGGGTCCCGCGTGCCCGGGACAGCGTCGTTGAGCTGGGCAACGTAGTCGTTGTTCACGCCGAACGTCTGCTGCATCATCACCGGCGCCAGCCCGTCGGCCTGCGCGCAGCCTTCGTGGCCACGGCCGAACGCGTGACCAACCTCATGGTTGATGGCGTAGATCCGGTAGCTGCCGATGTCCCCGTTGAACGCCAACGCGCCACGCACCCAACGGGCGAGGTTGATGACAACCCTGCCGTCACGTGACAACCGGCACGACGACTCGTACGGAATCGTGCGCCCACAGAGTTTGTGGGTCGTCTCGGGCGTGGTCAGCGAGATCCGCACCTGCGGCTTGTCCGCGACGCGCTGCACGGCGATCCGGGGATCGCTGGTCCAGCCGCGCGGCTCGGCCAGTGTCTTTTCGACCAGGCCGGCGAACGCGTCGTCCCCGCCGCCCATCTCGGCGGCGTTGATGCCGTTCTCGACTTCGATCGTGTACGTGTACGTCTGCTTCGTGCCCTGGCCGACCTTCTGGCCGCTGCCTGGGATCACCCGGAAGGTCTCGGCGCCCGCCTGCGTGTAGTCACTGCCGGGCGGCAGTTCCGCGGTCGGGATCTTGGCGTCGATCGGGGTCACCGGCCGCTCGGTGGCGTCCGGCGTGTCCGTCGGAACCTCGTTGCTGCCACCGAAAGCGTCCGCGGCCACCCCGGTGTTGGACACCTGCGCCTCGCTGGGCGGCCCGGCCTTGGTGGTGTCCCACACCACCAGCGCGGTGATCACCAGCAAGATCGGGATCGCGTACAGCCGCCACCCGTAGACGGCCAGCAGACCGCGCTTCTTGACCGGCGGAAGCCGTCGGAAGGACTCCTCGGCGTTCTGCTCGTCCGGTTGCCACGCCGCGGCGAGCGGTTCGCCGGACACGCGGCGAGCACCACGCTCGTACCGATCATCAGCCACGCGGCGGCCAAGTGGTCCACGCGGTGCTCCGGAGCGTGACCTTTTCGGCGGCGAAACGTCTCCTCCTTGGGTCTTCCGGCTCACGGCATACAGGGTGCCACATCACTCTCTGATAACGAATGCGCGACTCGGCGACTACCAGGTTCCGTTTCGTTCTGCCTCGAAAAGGCCGAGCGCTGCCCGGGCGACCGTCTCTGGCCGCTCCATTTGCGCGACATGACCGGTTTTCGGCAGCACCAGCAGCCGCCCTTTCGGCAGCAGCCGAGCGGTCCGCGGGGCCTTACGGACAGTCACCAGCTTGTCCGCGGCGCCCCAGATCACGAGCGTCGGCGCGGTGATCTGCGGAACGATCCGCCACAACGACTGCGACGGCGGCACGAGCCAAGCCCGGAACAGCCCGAGCGTCGTGGCCATCAAGGCTTGCGCGGCCCACGCGATCTTGGCGCGTTCGGCGAACTCGGCCGCCGTCTCCTCCATCCGGTGCGGTGGAACGAGCGAGGGGTTCGCGAAACACAACTTGACCAGCTGCTGAGCGCGCTGCATCGGCGTCAGGGCGGCGAGCTGACGGCGGAAGCGCGGCCCGATGAACGGCAGCATCGCGAACGGGATCCGTGGATCGGACATCCGGTTGGGGAACGGCCGCAGGTCTGGCACCGCGGGCGAGACCAGCGTCAACGTCTTCACCAGGTCGGGATGCCGGGCCGCGAGGAGCATCGACACGGCGCCACCCATCGAGTTGCCGAACAGGTGCACCGGGCCGTGGTCCAGGCCACGCATGAACTTGGCCAGCGTCTCGACGTGATCGGCAAGATCGAAACGGTATCCCTCGGGCGGCTCGGACTGCCCCGCACCGGGCAGATCCACTGCTATCCCCTGTGCGTGCAGCGACAGCTGGGCGGCCAGATCTGTCCAGTTCTTCGACGACCCGCCGAGGCCGTGCACGTAGAACGCTGTCTCCTCGGCCGGGCCCGGTGTCCTGCGGATGTGCAGCCGCACGCCGCCCGCTTCGACGTGCTCACCCGGCCACGGCAGCCGGGTGGTGTCCAGTGGCGGACGCGGCGCGTCGGACAGCGGAACTCGGGTCAGCGGGACCCGCTCACTGGTGACGTTCATTCGTCCAGTGTGCATGTGCGTCGCGACATCTTCGTGAGGACGAATATCGAGACTCCGGTCCGTCCGACATACCGGCGAGTAAGGTTTGAAGCGGAGCGAGGAGGCCGTATGTCGGAAACGATGCAGCAGGGCACCAAGAGCGCGCGGCTGCCCAGGACTGCCCGGCGCGCGCAACTGCTCGCCGCGGCGCAGGACGTGTTCGCCGCCAACGGCTACCACGCTGCCGCGATGGACGAGATCGCGGAGCGCGCGGGCGTCAGCAAGCCGGTGCTCTACCAGCACTTTCCCGGCAAGCTCGAGCTGTACATGGCGCTGCTGCAGACCCACGCCGACGAACTGATCGCGGGCGTGACCGGCGCACTCGAGTCCACCACGGACAACAAACTGCGTGTGCAGGCGGCCGTCGGCGCATATTTCGACTTCGTCGACAGCGAAGGCGAGGCGTTCCGCCTGGTGTTCCAGTCGGACATCCGGGGCGAACCGGTCGTGCACGAGACCATCGAGCGCGCGACCAAAGCCTGTGTGGACGCCATCACCGCGACCATCACCGCTGACGCGGGTATGGACGAGGAACGCGCGCGGCTGCTCGCGGTCGGCCTGGTCGGCGCCAGCCAGGTCGCGGCCCAGTCGTGGTTGGCCAGCAACCGTCCGATCGACAAGGCCGAGGCGGTCAAGCTGATCTCGACGCTGGCGTGGCGCGGCATCGGTGGCGGGTACCCGCTGCAGCCGCATTCCTGATCTACGAACACGTCGAGCCCGCGTTTGCCGCGGGCTCGACGCGTTTTGAGATCAGCGGCCGATCAGGAACGACGCCTTCCACCAGCGCATGCCCGGCGTGCCGACCAGCCCGGCCTCGTCGAGGAACTTCATGATCCGCTCGCCGGACCACCGCAGCGTCTCCTGGTGGTGCGGGTTCTTCCGCGCGACCTGGGCAGCGTGCTTCGGGTCGAGCCCGACAGCCTTGTAGACACGCGGGTTGATCAGGCTGCGAGTGATCGCGTACGCCACGATCGCGATCAGGAAGCGCTGGTACGGCAGCTCCCACTTGCGCAGGTTCTGCATGCCGCGCACCACTTCCTGGCGAGCGAACGTGACGTGCCGGGCCTCTTCCAGGACGTGGATCCGGTTGACCATGCGGACCAGCGGCTGGACGTTCTCGTCAGCCATGCTCTCGCGCTGGATGCGGTCGAGGATCTCCTCGGCGATCAGGATCGACCCGTACAGCGCGGGGCCGTAACCGATCACCGGCAGGAGTTTGCCCAACTGCTTGAGGATCGGCGGCGGGCCGTACGCGGGCGCGCCGACTCGCTCGATGGCGCGCGCGAACATCGTCGAGTGCCGGCATTCGTCGGCGATCTCGGTGAGCGCGTACTGGGCGTGCCGCGTGGTCGGGTCGATCCGGTAGACCTCCTTGAGCAGCATCTGCATCAGCAGGACCTCGAACCAGATGCCGTTGCTGGCGACGCTGGCGACCTCGTGCTTGCCGAGCTCGATCCGCTGCTCGGGCGTCAGCTGATCCCACAGTTCGGTGCCGTACAAGGAAATCCGGTGGTCGGGCGCGTACCGCATGCCTTCCTGGAGCGGCGCGGCCCAGTCGATGTCGACCTCGGGATCGTAGAACTTGTCGGCCGACGAGTTGAGCAGCCGCTCGGCGGTCTTCTCGCGATCGGAACCCTGGGCAACTCGCAACGCGCGGCTCATCGGAACACCCCTTTAAGCGTTACCAGAAGTAACAGTTACTTCTGGTAGCATGCAGCCGCATGGGCGAACGTGTCAAGGGACAAGGCGACGCACGGCGTGAGCGGTGGCGCGAACACCGGGCCGCCCGCCGCGCGGAGTTCGTCGAAGCGGCGCTTCGCGCACTGGACGAACACGGGCCCGACCTGGGCATGGAGCACGTCGCACAGGCCGCGGGCGTGACCAAACCCGTGCTCTACCGGCACTTCACCGACAAAGCGGACCTCTTCGTCGCATTGGGACAACGAGGCACGGAAATCCTGTTCGAGCGGCTGATCCCGGCGATCAACCGGGAAGAAGCCCCGGTGCCGCGGATCCGCAAGAGCCTCGACGCGTTCTTCAGCGTGATCGAGGACTACCCGAACCTCTACCGGCTGCTGGCCCGCCGGTCCTTCGGCGACCGACCGGTGGACTCAGACCCGGTGCGCGAAGACAAAGAACTGATCGCCGCGGCCCTGACCAGCCTGCTCGGCGACTACATGCGCGCCCTGAACCTGGACTCAGGGGCGGCCGAACCATGGGCGTACTCGATCGTCGGCATGGTGCAGACCACCGGTGAATGGTGGCTGGAACGCCGCTCGATGACGCGCGACGCGGTCGTCGAATACCTCACCACGATCATCTGGGCCGCGATCGACGGATTCCTGCGCCAGCACAACGTGCAGATCGCGCCCGACAAGCCGTTCGAAGTGAACAAAGTCGTTCAGCTGAGGAGAATCCAGTGACCGAGCACGACGAAGAGGGCTACACGGGGCCGGCGACCTTGCTGGTGGGCGACCGTGATTTGGCTGTCGAGGTGGAGTTGCGCGGCTACTTCCAGCCGATTGACGGCTACTACCACTGGTATGGCCGGATTCAGGAGAACGCCGAACTCTCGTCGCTGGCCGGCGGGAAGAAGACGGCTGCTCGGGTGAAGACTCCGCAGGGCGAGGCTTCCGCGGAAGTGTCCGATCCGGACCCTTGGAACAGATACCGCATCACGGGGACGAGCAGGCCCCCGTTCGCAACAGACCTGACGACCTGACCCGCGTGTCCACCTTTCCAACACCATGAAATGACCATTCCGGCACCTTGACATCGCATCAGCCATGCGGTCGTGCGATCTCAGGGTGCCGGAATGTGTGTTTCACCGTGTCGGAAAGGTGGACACGGCGGCTGGGTCAGGACTTGACCGAGAAGCCCACCTTGCGCGTGTCGGCGGTGCCGATCTCCACGTAAGCGACCCGTCCCGCCGGGATGATGTAGCGACGGCCCTTGTCGTCGACCAGGGTGAGCTGGCCCGCGGGGTTCTTCAGCGCGTCGGCCACCAGCGCCTCAACCTCGTCGGGCGACAGGTTGCTCGTGAGGAGCAGCTCCCTTGGGCTGTCCACCACGCCGATCTTGACCTCCACGCTGACCTCCAGCTTGTGCCTCTTTGGTGACGACGAAAGGTTATCCGAGTCCGAGCGCGGTCATCCGCTTGCCGTGCGCCTGCTGCAACCGCCGGAACAACGCCGCGATTCCCGCGAGATCACCGGAGCCCGTCACGATCAACTCCGTCAGCCCGTCCCGTTCCGCCACGATGTACTGGGCCTGCGTCAATCCTTCGCCAAGCAGCCGTCGGCCCCACAGGGTCAGTCTGTCGCGCAGCGTCCGGTCCGCTTCGCACGCCGCGCGGACTTCGCGCTCAGCGAACGCCGAGTGCCCTGTGTCGGCCAACACATCGAGCACCAGTTCCTTCGTCGACTCGTCCAGCCAGTGAGCCAGCTGGCTGTAGAGGTCCGCCGCGAGGCCGTCGAAGACGTAGGCCTTCACGATCGACTCGTGCCAGCTGCGTGGCGGCGTCGACGCGTGGAAGTTCTCGAAGTGCTGGATGAACGGTTCCATCGCCTCGGTCGGCCGTACGCCGTGCGCGGTGAGGTACTGCTCGATCTTGCTGTAGTGCCCGATCTCGGCCGCCGCCATCACCGACAGCGCCGCGCGCCCTGCCAGGGTCGGCGCGCTGCGGGCGTCCTCGGCCAGCCGGTCGAACGCCGATAGCTCGCCGTAGGCCAGCACGCCCAGTAGATCAACAACTCCATCCTGTAGCCGTGCGGAGTCCACCACAGAATCAGCCTCGCTCATGGCGGTGAGCGTAACGGCAGGACAGCCCAGGTAGACTCGGTGTGACGCCCGGCGTACCCAACGCCGTGAGGCGACGTTGTATGACAGTGACGGCCAAGATCCGTCACGTGGAGGGTGTGTGCACGCCACGCTGGCCCTCCCGCGCAGGCGCCACCCAGCGCCCAGCAGCGGTCGAGCGGCCCAACCAGGGCAGTGCGCACTGGTAAAGAGAGGCGATCACCCTGAGTTCTACCCACAACGAGAATCTGGATCCGGTAGCGCTGGAACACAGCGAAGCCGGCGTTCCGGACACTGACACTTCCCACCCGCTGCAGGCAGGCGCACCGGTCCGGGGCGACTCCCCGACGTTCGCCGAGTTCGGCGTCCGTGACGAGATCGTCAAGGCGCTGTCGGCCGCGGGCATCGACCGCACGTTCGCGATCCAGGAACTGACGCTCCCGCTGGCCATGTCCGGCGACGACATCATCGGCCAGGCCCGGACCGGCATGGGCAAGACCCTCGGCTTCGGTGTTCCCGTTCTGCACCGCCTGCGTACGCCGGGTGACGGCACCCCGCAGGCCCTTGTCGTCGTGCCGACACGTGAGTTGTGTCTCCAGGTCACCCACGACCTCACCGACGCGAGCAAGCACCTCGGCGTGCGGATTCTCTCGATCTACGGCGGCCGCCCGTACGAGCAGCAGATCTCGGCGCTGCGCAAGGGCGTCGACGTGGTCGTCGGCACCCCTGGCCGCCTGCTTGACCTGGCGGAACAGCGTCACCTCGTGCTCGGCAAGGTCCGCTCGCTGGTGCTGGACGAAGCGGACGAGATGCTCGACCTCGGCTTCCTGCCGGACATCGAGCGCATCCTCGGCATGGTGCCCGAGGAGCGGCAGACCATGCTGTTCTCGGCCACGATGCCCGGCCCGATCATCACGCTGGCCCGCACGTTCCTGAACCAGCCGACGCACATCCGCGCGGAGGAGAACGACCAGGGCGCCATCCACGAGCGCACCCGTCAGTTCGTCTACCGCGCGCACTCGCTGGACAAGGAGGAGATCGTCGCCCGGGCCCTGCAGTCCGAGGGCCGCGGCCTGACGATGATCTTCGCGCGGACCAAGCGGACGGCCCAGAAAGTCGCCGACGACCTGGCCGAACGCGGATTCGCGGCCGCTGCCGTGCACGGTGACCTGGGTCAGGGCGCCAGGGAGAAGGCGCTGCGCGCGTTCCGGACCGGCAAGGTGGACGTGCTGGTCGCGACCGATGTGGCCGCTCGCGGTATCGACATCGACGACGTCACGCATGTGATCAACTTCCAGTGCCCGGAGGACGAGAAGACCTACGTGCACCGGATCGGCCGCACCGGCCGGGCCGGGCGCACCGGTGTCGCGATCACGCTGGTCGACTGGGACGAGGAGTACCGCTGGAAGTCCATCAGCGACGCACTCACCCTCGACATGCCCGAGCCGGTCGAGACGTACTCCACGTCCGAACACCTCTACGCCGACCTGGGCATTCCCGCGGACGCGACCGGCAAGCTGCCGGAGGACATGCAGACCCGTGCCGGACTGGACGCCGAGCAGGAGGAAGACCTCACGGGCGGCAAGAAGCGCCGTCGGCGTAGCAGCTCGCGCACCCGGACCACGTCGCGCACCAAAGAGACGCGCACGAAGGAGACGCCCTCGGGCGACGGCGAGGAGCGACCGCCGCGGCAGCGTCAGCGCAGGCGCCGCCGGGCAGGTGAGGACGTCACCGCGACCACGGAAGAGGCACCAAAGGCCCCTGATGCCGCCGAGAAGGCCGCTGACAAGCCACGACGCCAGCGCACGCGGCGCCGCAGCGGTGTCGAGGTGGTCCGTGACGCGGGCGAAACCTCGTGAGTACCGTGAAGTAAGGACTTTGCGAGCTTCTCGAGGAGGACGACGTGCCGGAGACCGCCGAGCACGACGGGCACGGCACGACTGTCTCCGGCGAGGACGTCCTCGCCGGAGAGGTCCACGATGACCCGCCCCGGCCACCGCGCACGTCGTTCCACCGGCGCCGCGACTTCATCGCGGTCGCGCTGATCGTTGTCGCGGTGGTCGCCGGCTGGGCGCTGATCGGCACCACCAGCGACTTCGCCGCGACGTCGTCGCAGACCGCGTCCGGTGAAGTCGAGACTCCCGAAGAACCCAGCACTTTGCCGCCGTCGTTCGGCGAGGCGTGGCGGGCGCCGAGTGGCGCGACTCCGATCCCTGTTGCCGTCGGCCCGACCGTGGTCACGGGTGACGGCAACGAGGTCGTCGGCCGCGACCCGTATTCCGGCAAAGTCCGCTGGCGCTACGCCCGCGACATTCCACTGTGTACGGTCGGCGAGGGCTGGAACGACGCGATCGCGCTGTTCAGCAAGCCGGACAACTCGCTGCCGTCCACCGACCCGGGCAAGAAGGGCAACTGCAGCGAGGTGACCTCGCTCAAGGCCGCCACCGGCGAGCGGGACCGTCAGCGCAACGGCGACGCCGAATTGGACACCCAGTTGTTGTCCGACGGCTCGCACGTGACCACAACGGGCAAGCGCCTGCTCAACACCTGGCGCAACGATCTCGTGCAGACCATGGAGTACGGCCAGGTGCCGGACATGGTGAACCCGGACAAGCAGCCGCGCGTCGGCTGCACGTACGGCTCGATCGCGGTGACGCAGGGCCGGATCGGCGTGATCGAACGATGCCCGGCCGCGAGCGACCCGACGGTGACCGGCGACGACCGGCTCACCGTCTACAACCCAGAGGGCAAGGAGAACGAGAGCGACACGCCGATTGTCTTCTTCAGCAACACGGTCGGCGGCTCCCGGGCGCGGATCATCGCGATGAACCAGACCTACACCGCGATCGCACTGCCCGACCCGTCCCGGATCCTGGTGTACGACAACGAAGGCAAACAGGTCCAGGAGTACCCGGTCGCGGTCCCCGATGCCGACTTCGCCGGTGATCCAGCGCATGGCGTCGTCCAGGTCACCAAGGGAACCGACGCGTTGTTCTGGTTCACCGGCACCCACACCATCGCACTGTCCACAACGGACTTGCGGCCACTCTGGACGATCGAGAACACCCTCGGGTCCGGCGCGGTGTTCGCCGGATACCTGTTGCTACCGGTAAAGGACGCATACCTGGTGACCGATCAAGTGACCGGCGCGCGTGTCGCGCAGACACCTGTGAACCGTGACGGGTACAACGGTCCTGTGCAGATGTCCACGCTCGGCCCCATGGTGCTCGAACAGCGTGGGTCGACATTGGTCGCACTCCGATGACCCCGTCGCAGGTCAGCCCGCACGGCGCCAAGCGCGTCGACCTGCCCGGCCGGTACGGCCCGCTGGCCGCGTTGCGCCGTCCGGTGTCCGGCCAGGGCCCGATCGCCTTGCTGGTACCGGGTTACACCGGGTCCAAAGAGGACTTCGTGCCGCTGATCGACCCGATCGCCGAGGCCGGGATCGAACCGATCGCGATCGACCTGCCGGGACAGTACGAATCCCCCGGGCCGGTCGAGCTGGAGGCGTACTTGCCCGCCGCGCTCGGCGGATTGATCGCCGAACTGGTCGGGAAGCTGGCCGCGGACGGACGGCCGATTCTCGTGCTGGGGCATTCCTACGGCGGGCTGGTTTCACGCGGGGCCGTGTTGGCCGGGACACCGATTCGTGGGTTGACGCTGCTCAGCAGCGGGCCTGAAGAGTTGCCGGTCGGGCCGCGGCGCAAGATGCTCGAGCTGGCCGAACCTGTGCTGCGTGAGCACGGAATCGAGGCGCTGGCCGAGTTCCGGCGGGCGATGTACGAGAACGACCCGAACTGGCTGCGGTTGCCCGCCGAGTTGCGGGAGTTCCTGACCGAGCGGTTCCGGCGCACGATGCCGGAGAACTTGCTGGGCATGGCCATGGGGCTACGGACGGAGCCTGACCTCGTCGACAGCCTTGCCAGGCAGCTGGAAACCACTGCCACGCCGTGCTTGGTGGCCTGTGGCGCTGACGACGACGCATGGCCTATCGCGGCACAACGGGACATGGCTGAGCGATTGGACGCGGACTTCGCCGTGATCCCGGGCGCTCGGCACTCGCCTGCGGTGGAGAATCCTGAGGCGCTGCTTGGGGTTCTGCTGTCGACCTGGCGGATGTGGCTGGCTGGTTAGATCCACCAGAACAGGACGAGCACCAGCACGACGAGCACGCCGATCCCGACACCCGCGATCAACGCCGGTCTGCCGGGTCTCCGGTCGATTGTCCGCTGCGCGTACACCGCCAGTCCAGCGGCGACGATGTGTCCGATGAGCTCCACCACGCCCAGCCCGGGAACCCCGTTGGACCACGACATGATCTGCAGCACCAGAACGACAAGGGCCAGGACGGTCAGCCCTGCCGCCAGTGCCCCGGTCAGCTCACGCCACAATCGGCCCTTGCGGCGCTTGGGCTGATCCTCAGGGAGCTGACCTGCGCTTTGGTATTCCTCGGTCCCGGCGTTCGCGCGTTCGTCAGCTGGGGGAAGCGGCTTGCGCTCGGTCACAGCGTTCGGGCGTCCCACTGGAGCCGGACGCGGCTTGCGGACGTGACGGCCCTGAGCCGGGTACTCCTCAGTCACCGCGTTGGTGTTCGCGTGCGGGTTCTGAGTCGGCAGTTCCTCGGTCACCTGCTCGGATTTCACGGTGGCAACATCCCCCACGGGGCGGTCGGCGGACCTGCTGCTTGACCTTCTGGGCAGTGGCGACGGAAGTCGCACCATGAGCATTGCCTTCCCACTTGCGGCGGGAACAACACGTCCGGATCGCCGCCCGCGTCCAGTGTGTCGGTCGCGAGCTGCAACTCCTCTGCCGTTTCCTCCGCACGTTTCTGGTGGCGGGCCAGTGATTCGTCGGTGTGCTCCCAGACTGCGACCTCGCCCGTGGGCAGGTGGTGAAGTTCGACGCGCCTGCATTTGCGCCGCAGTGTCCGGGTCGTCGCGATCGCGTACATCGCCAGCGCTTGGGAGCCTCGGGCGTCGTCGGTGGTCAACGCCTGCCGACCGGTCTTGTAGTCGATGATCACGAGTTCGCCGTCGCGATCGTCGATCCGGTCGACTCGGCCTTCGGCCACGATCGTGCCCGCCGGGGCGGACACCCAGCGTTCGAGACCGATCGGGTCGACCGACACGTCCGTCTCCGCCAGGTAGCGCGCCACCCATTCGCGAGCGCGGTCACGGTAGACAGCGGCTTGGCCGCCGTCGGCGAAACCGTCGTCCTTCCAATGGGTTGTCACAAGGGCCGCACCGGTTTCCGGCGTGCGCTTGTCCAGCGGCAGATCGAAGAAGGCCCGCAAGGCGTTGTGCACCACGGCACCCAGGGTGCTGTGCGCGTACGCACCACCGCGCTGCGGTGTCGGGCGGTCAATGTACGTCATTCGATAGCGGCGTGGGCAATCCACCCACGTCGCCAGCTTCGACGGTGTCACCCGAACGAGTTTCTTCGGCATGCTGTCGAATCCGAGCTGCCCTTGCACAGACTCCAAGTTACCGTTCCTGCTCTGTTTGACGGCTGTCGGCCGTGTCAGGTTGAACCGGACGGGTGTCCGGTGACGCCGCGAACGGTCGTCGACGTCGGGAACGTGAGCTCCTCACCTCGGCGCGCTCGGGTCTCACACCCTCTGATGAGGCTGCCTGTCGTCCTCGGTGGGCCCACGGTCCACACGCCCTTAGCCCGGATTGCGGCCTGGCCGGTAGCTCTCCGCTCGCCATCACTCCGGTGGTGAGCGATCACACCTGGCCGCCGCCGCAACCCGTACCCACAGGCGCGTCGCGCAATAGCTACCGCGGCAGCATGATGCCGCGTCACGGTGCCGGTTGTGGCCTGTTCCTTGAGGGGCGGTTTCCAGTGTTGAGCACCCCACCGAGAGGTATACGCCGGGTCGACCGCGATGACGACCAGTCCAGCGTGGAAAGCCATTCCACGCAGTCGCTCCCGGAACCTGCCTGTCGGGAGGGTACACACAGTACGACGAAATCGCTTAGCACGTCTGCCACGTCCCAGGGTCTCGCGCCCGCTGCTGCGAGCGTTCGCGAAGTTGAGATTCTCGACCGCGATCCCGCACCCGTGCTGCCTGGCGAGGCGGATCAGCGCGGTGACCGCATGCCGGAGTCGTCCATCTCGCGTGGTCGTTGAGCCGGTGAGATCTACGTCAATTGTGTACGGCTGCCCAACTGGGTTGCCATATGAGTCGACAACGCAAACCGCGAGGTGGTCAGCGTTAAGATCCACACCCAGTAGGGACGCTCCCGCATCGATGAGTTCTGCGGGAGCAGGTAGCTCTGCCTTGTCCGTTGACCACGACGCGTCGACGTACCACCTACCCCGAACGGGATCCCGAGTGATGTCGTAGCGCACCGCCCGGTTGGCTTCGACCCGATCGAGCCACTCTTCCCTGCGATTATGGAAGGTCACCCGACAAGACAAGCAGTACCGGCCTCTCGGACTGTTTGCGAGATGCCGCAACGACTCGGGTAGCACGATCGCCACTTCACCGCCGGCTGTGATGGTGATCGTGTAGTTTCCGCACGAGGCGCCTGATTCACCGTCTGCGGTTAGAAAAAGCCGCGCAGCATCCCAGCGCTCCCGCCACCGCTCTTCATTCAGTCCCTCGTCATCGAGACTGTGACGGACCTTCACCAACCGGCGTCCACCCACGACAATCGCTGGACGACCGTGGTCTATGCGGCTCTCGACTTCGGTCAGCCGGGATTCCAACAGCGCCAGTCGTCGTTGCTTCTGCCACCGTTCGCTGCGATCCGCATAACCCCGCATCCGGCCACGCCGCTCCCCACAGGCGACCTTCAACCGGCGACGTATCGCATTGACCGCACGGCGCAGACTGGCGCGCTCGTCCCGCAGGCACCGCATCGCCAACTGAAACTGATCCTCTGACGTGCGAGTGATCGCGCCCGCCCAGCGAGACGACGCCACGGAAGTGAGTTTCCTCTTTCGTCGCGCGCGCTGGTTCTGCTTGACCGGCACGTCACCGATACGAATGCGGTCAACCAGATCCTGACGGGCATGACTGCCTAGATGTTGACCAACCAGCGTCAACACATTCTCGTCAGCCGTCGACAGTCGCAGCCGATCTCGAATCCGCGCACCATCCGGCGGCGCCACCGTGAACGGTGGCGCAATGGTCCGAAACCGCCTGTTCCGAGCTGCCACACCGCCAGGGTATCGAACTTACGTTCAAATCTTCGGAATGGCTCCCCGGATTAGCTCGATCAGTCAGAATTGCTTTCTACCCGGAACCACTGACAAAACCGCGCACGGAGTCCGCCAACAGTTGCACGGCGATCGCGGCGAGCAGCAGACCTGCGATCTTGGCGAGCAGGACGATCCCGCTCTCCTTGATCAACCGGATCACCACACCCGAGAAGCGCAGGCAGATCCACAGCAAGAAGTGGACAGCGAGGATCGCCAATGCGAGCGCCACATACCCGCCCGTATGCCCCTCGGCCTGACGCACGAACACGATCGTCGCCGCGATCGCACCCGGGCCGGCCAGCAACGGCGTGCCGAGCGGGACCAAGGCGACGTTGACGTCCTCGACTTCCTGCGGCTCGGTCGTGCCACGGCCGCTCAACAGGTCGAGGGCGATGATCAACAGGAGTAAGCCGCCCGCGCCTTGCAGTGCCGGGATGCCGATGTGCAGGTACGACAGGATCGCCTGGCCGCCGACCGCGAACAGGCTGATGACCAGCAGCGACACCAGCACGGCCTGCCTGGCCGCCGCGGCGCGCGCGGCCCGCGACTTGCGCCCGACCAGGCTCAGGAAGACCGGGATGGTGCCGGGCGGATCCATGATCACGACCAGCGTGATCGTGGTCGCGGTGAACATCCGCGCGTCGAAGTAGTCAGCCAGTGCCACCCGCACATCCAAACAGGACACGGCCGTGCCTGCAGGTATCGGCACACGGGTGGCACGCGTCAGCACAGTTCACCTATAGTACTAGTTAGATAGATAAATGGAGGAAGTCGTGATCGAGTTCCATTTGAACGGCAGATCCGGCCTGTCGCCCTACCAGCAGCTGGTCCAGCAGGTACGGCACGCGCTGCGGCTCGGTCTGCTGCGTGAGGGGGATCAGTTGCCGAAGGTCAAGGACGTGGTGGCACAGCTGGCCATCAATCCGAACACGGTGCTCAAGGCGTATCGCGAGCTTGAGCACGACGGTCTCGTCGCCGCGCGCCCCGGCGTCGGCACGTTCGTCACGGCCACGCTGAACGGCGGCTCCATCGCCGCCCTGGGCGCGCTACGGCAGGACCTGGAGCGCTGGCTGGTCAAGGCCCGCAAGGCCGGTCTCGACGAGGAAAGCATCGAGGCCCTGTTCACCACCACCTTTCGTGCCGCCGCCAGAGAGGACATAGCGTGATCCTCAAAGCCCAAGGACTGGGCAAGACGTACAAGCGGCGGCGGGCACTGACCGACTGCACGCTGGAAATCCCCGCCGGGCACGTGACCGGCCTGGTCGGCCCGAACGGCGCGGGCAAATCGACGTTGCTCAACCTCGCCGCGGGCATGCTCGCGCCGACCGAAGGCACCATCGAGGTGTGCGGAGGCCGTCCCGGCAGCGGCACCGAGCAGCTGGCCAAAGTCGGGTTCGTCGCGCAGGACACCCCGGTCTACGCCGGCCTGTCCGTCGCCGACCACATACGGCTCGGTGCCGAGCTCAACCCGAACTGGGACAACGCCCTCGCGTACCAGCGGATCACCAAGATCGGCCTGGATCCCGCGCAGAAGGCCGGGAAACTCTCCGGCGGCCAGCGCGCCCAGCTCGCGCTGACGCTCGGCATCGCCAAACGGCCCGAGCTGCTGCTGCTCGACGAACCGGTCGCCGCGCTGGATCCCTTGGCGCGCAGGGAGTTCTTACAGGACCTGATGGAGGCCGTCGCCGAGCACGAGCTGAGTGTCGTGCTCTCGTCCCACCTCATCGCGGACCTGGAACGGGTCTGCGACCACCTGATCGTGCTGATGGAGTCCCGGGTCCGGATCACCGGCGAGTTCGACGAACTGCTCGCCACGCACTACCGGCTGACCGGCCCGCGACGTGACCTCGACACGTTGCCGCAGAGCCAGCACGTGATCTCCGCCAGCCACACCGACCGGCAGACCACGCTGCTGATCCATACCACCGAGCCGGTTCTCGACCCGGCGTGGTCGGTCGAGGCGGTCACCATCGAGGACCTGGTCCTCGCCTACATGAGCCGTCCACAACCCCGTCGCGCGCTGGAGGTCCTGCGATGATCTGGTTGACCTGGCGCCAGTTCCGGTTCCCCGCCGCGGCCATCGCGGCGATCGTCGCGGCCCTCGCCATCGTCCTGGTGACCATGCAGCTGCCGTCCATCGCCGACGCGCAGACGCTGTACCGCCAGCTCACTGATCTCGACTACCAGCTCTACTACGCCGGACTGCTGGTGATGTACGGGATCCCGCCGATCATCGGGATCTTCTGGGGTGCCCCGCTGATCAGCCGTGAGCTCGAAACCGGCACGCATCGCCTGGCGTGGAACCAAACCGTGACGCGAAGCCGGTGGCTGGCGGTGAAACTCGGGATGGCCGGGCTGGCCGCGATGGCCGTCAGCGCACTGGCCAGCCTGGTGGTCAGCTGGTGGGCGGGCCCGATCGACGCCGCGACCGAACTGGCCCGCAACTCCAACTTCGGCCCACGGATCGAACCTCCGGTCTTCGCCGTCCGCGGCATCGTGCCGATCGGTTACGCCGCCTTCGCGTTCGTTCTCGGTGTCACAGTGGGAATCCTGCTCCGGCGCACGATCGCGGCCATGGCAGTCACGCTCGTCCTCTACATCGCCGTACAACTCGCGTTCCCCTTGGCGATACGGCCTTACGTGCTCGCACCTGACCATCAGACGGTCACGATCACCGAAGACAACGTCACACAGATCCATATCAACGAGGCTGGGAAGTTCGAGCAGATCGGGGTCGAGAGCAGCCCCGGATCGTGGGTACTGGCCAACCAGACGGTCGACCCCGCCGGCAACCCGGTCGACCTGGCCACCGCGGTCACGGCCGCCGAGTGCACCGTCCCGCCGCCTTCACTGGGACCGCCACCGGGCCGGCCGACCGCCTGCCTCGAGAAGCTCACCAGCCTGGGTTACAAGCAAGAGCTGACGTATCACCCGTCGAGCAGGTTCTGGGGACTGCAGGCCATCGAGACCGCGATCTACCTCGCCCTCACGGCCCTGCTGACGTGGTTGTCCTTCCGGCTGGTCCGTCGCTATCTGTCCTGAAAGGACACTGAATGCTTCGAGCTTTGACCGTCATCACCATGGCCGCGACCCTCGCGACCGGTCACACGGCCGCCGCGGCCACCGATCTCGTTCTGCCGAAACCCACCGGGAGATTCGCGGTCGGCACGAAAGCCTTGTACCTCAAGGACACCGCCCGTGCCGACCCATGGGTGGGCGGCCCCCGAGAACTGATGATCACGCTGCGATATCCGGCACTGTTACCGGGGCAACGAGCGAAGTACATGACACCCAAGGAATCCGCGCTGCTGCTGGCGGAGATTCCCAGTGTGCCGCCCGAGATCCTGAGCACTGTCCGGACCAATTCGTTCACCAACGCCGTTCCGGCGCCAGGCAAGCGGCCGCTCATCGTGCTCTCCCCTGGCTACACCAAGCCGCGGGCCACGCTGAGCACGCTGTCGGAGGAGTTGGCGAGCGCGGGCCACGTCGTGGCCACGATCGGCCACACCTACGAGAACACCGGCACAGAATTCCCGGACGGACGTGTCGCCACCTGCGCGTCCTGCGACATCCCGCACGACCCAGCCTTCTGGCTGAAGCTGGAGAACGGCCGCGCGGCCGATGTCTCGTTCGTACTCGACGAGCTGCTCAAGACCTACCCGATGATCGACCGGAACCGGATCGCGATGGGCGGCCACTCGGTCGGCGGCATCAGCACCATCCGGGCCATGCTCGCCGACCCGCGGATCCGCGCGGGCATCAACATCGACGGCGGCTCGCACGACGAGAACCCGACCGCCGAGCTGAACCGGCCGTTCCTGTTGATCGGCCACGAAGGCACCGGGCCCGCCCAGAACATCGGCTGGAAGCGCGAGTGGCAGCGGATGACCGGCTGGAAACGGTGGCTCGAGGTCGACGGCACGCGGCACGCGTCCTTCACCGACGTCGGCCTGCTGGGCGAGCAACTCGGCCTCGACGGCGGCGGGCCTCTGCCTGCGGAACGGACGGCGGTGATCACCCGCGCGTACGTCAAGGCGTTCTTCGACCAGCACCTGCGGGGCATGCCGCAACCGTTGCTGGACAAGCCGTCGCCGGCTTACCCGGAAGTGCGGTTCCTAGCCGTGTAGCAGCGGTACGCCGGAGGTCCTGGAGACGAGCTCGTCGAAAGCCTCCGGCGAGGTGGAGTCCTGGCCGATCCTGATCGTCTTGTTCGTACCGTGGTAGTCGCTGGACCCGGTCCGGATCAGGCGCAGGTCCACGGCCAGCTCGCCCAGCTCCTCGCGGATCGACGGGTCGTGATCGGGATGGTCGACCTCCAGCCCGGTCAGGCCCGCGGCCGCCAGCTCCTTGATCACGTCGGCGGTCACGGTCGGGCCGCGGTGGTGAGCGAACGCATGAGCCAGGACGGTCACGCCGCCCGCGTCGGCGATCATCTGGATCGCGGTGTGCACCGGGGTGTCCCGGCGGCTGACGTGGAACCGGCCCCGAGAGTTGAGGAAGACGCCGAACGCCTCGTCGACCGTGGCGACGACACCCGCTTGGACCAGTGCCATGGCCAAGTGCGGACGTCCGGCGGGCGAGTCCGCAGGCAGGGACGCCATCAAGGCGTCCGGGTCGACCGGATAGCCGTCCTCGGCCATGCGCTTGGCCATCTTGTACAGCCGGGCCCGGCGTTCCGCGCGCAGGCGGGACTGTTCGGCCACGATCGCGGGGGCGGTCGGGTCGAACAGGTATGCAAGTAGGTGCACGGTGGCCGTGCCACCACGCCCGTTGGGTGAGGTACAGGACAGCTCGGCGCCTCGGACAAGCGACAGACCGCGCGGAAGCGCCTCCGCGGCCTCGGCCCACCCTGCCGTGGTGTCGTGGTCGGTCAACGCGACCGCGGACAACCCGGCTGCCGATGCCTTGGTGACCAACTCCGTGGGCGTGTCCGTGCCATCCGAGACGGACGAGTGCGTATGCAGATCGATCACCATGTCATCCAGTGTGCTGCATGACCGGCGATGATCTGCTAGCCGTTCTTCTGTTTGCCCAGGGCGGCCTTCTTCGCCCTGATCATCGAGAAGCGCTCGGCCTGCGCCTTCTTGTCACCGAACACCAGTTCCGAAATGGCGTCGTACACCTGCTCTGGCTTGGGCAGATAGTTGATCCGGTTCAGCGCCTGGATCTGACCGGCCGACTCGACCACCATCGTGCCGTAGCCGAACAGCCTGCCCACCCACGATCTCTCGTACGTGAGGTCCGTCACCTTGCCGATCGGCATCATCAGGACCTTCGTGGTGAAGACGCCCGTGGTCATCATGAACCGTTTGTCGGTCACCACGATCCGCTCCACCCACCACTCGAGCACGAGGTAGGCGAAGCGGAGCAGCACGATCAGCGCGGCGTACCACAGCACGTTCTGCAGCAGCCACATCGAGGACGGCAGGATGTAGGAGATCATCACAGCGACAGCGAGCAGCGCCGCCGCCTCGAAGACATCCCACGCCAACACCGCCCAATGCCGGCGTACCCGGATCACTCTTCGTTCGGAGTCAAGGAGGTACTCGTCTGGATCCCTGGGCGCGAACATGGCTCCAGTATCTCGCGCCTACGGGTTAAAGACATGACTGACGAACGTAATAATTGCTTCTGCGGCGTCCTTGATCGTGCTCACGATGTTGGTGACAATGCCCGCAGACGCCTGCGGTTGAGTTACCAGGAAGAACACGAGCAACGCGACTCCGGTCAACACGAGGATCTTCTTCGTGTTCACGACGACCAACCCCGTCCTTCTCCGCACCCAGTGGCGCCTGTTGAAAACCGTTGTACCGCACCAAGTGGGCGGCTGACGAGAGTTGTACAGCACTCGGAGCACACGCTCGGACACGCGGCCGAAATCTCGCTACGCTACGTATTCATGCCAGGTGGCCCCGTTCGTAAGATCAGGTGTGTCGGAGGGGTGACCCACGACACATATGGCCGTCTTTTGATGGTTCAGCGTGCGCACGCCCCCGGCGAGGGCCTGTGGTCGATACCGGGCGGACGGGTCGAACCGGGTGAGTCCGACCCCGCCGCCGTGGCCCGTGAGCTGCGTGAAGAGACCGGTTTGACGGTCTCGATAGGCCGTCTGGTGGGCACTGTCACCCGGCCGGCCGCGAGCGGTTTGTACGAGATATACGACTACGAATGCCGGGTCATCGGAGGCCTTCTGCGCCCGGGAGACGACGCCGCGCAGGCCGCGTGGATCGACCTGGCGGCGTTCGGCACACTCGAACGGACGAATTTGCTCACCGAAGGCCTTGCTCCCACACTCCGGGACTGGGACATGCTCCCGCGCGCATGAGTTTCTACAGCCACGTAAGGGTTTGGCCATGCGCTCCGGTGCGGCCGAGCAACCGGGCGTCCGGCTTGCCCGACTCCCACCGCACGAGCGCGAGCACACCTCGGATCTCCCGGAAGCTGTCCTCGAAGTCCGTGCGACCCGGCACGAGGTACGTCATCGCGGCCAGGTAGTGCTCCTGGCTGACCCACCAGAGCGGCCTGGTGGCCGCCAGAGAGGCCAGTGCGGCCACGAATTCCTGCCTCCGCTCGTCGGCCAGGTACGGCAGCACGTGGCTCGTCAGAACGACCAATGGGAGCTCGGCAGGCACCTGAGCGGCCGCGTCGGCCAGCCCGTCCACCGCGTCCCCTGTGACCAGCGTCGGCCGGTCCTTCTCCTGCATCTCGGCGGCCACCCGCAGCCGCCGCGACCGCTCCGGCTGATCGGCCCAGACGCACGCCTCCAGCCACGCGAGCTCTTCCTCGTCCCGCAGGTCGATCGGGCGGCGGTCCAGGCCCACCTTGGCGGCCACGGCGAGCTTCTTGGGCAGTTTGGGCAACGGCTGGCCGGACACCGCACAGGTCAGCACGAGCGGCGTCTTCGTCGGGCCCGCGTTGATCTGCTCGCCGGCCTCGGTGGAGTACCGGTAGCCGTACCGGTCGACGCCGAGCAGCAGCCCCGCGCTAGTGCCGACCTCCAGCAGCCCGATCGGCCCCTTGGCCTGTTTGGCCGCCTGCGCGATGGCCGGGAACATCGTCGCGACCCGGCGGACCTCGTTGGTCTGCGTCGTGCGCGTCGAGATCAGCTCACGCATCTTGTCCGCGCGGCCGAGCACGAACTGGCGGAACAGCGGCCAGACCCGCTCGTCCGGGCCGAAACTGCCACCCATCGTCAGGTAGTAGTTGGCCAGCTCGATCCACGGCTCGGCCTGAACGAGACGTTGCGCAGCGGCGAAGAACAGCGTGCCGTGCGCGAAATTCTCCGGTGCCGCGGCCAGCAGCGCGGCCACTTCGTCGTCGTCCTTGGCATGCGTGGCCAGCAACTCGTACAGCGGCGAAATGCCCGCCGCCTCGTTCACGGCGAAGTTCGTCAGCCGCGCCTTGGCCAGCTCCAACGACGCCATCAGGCCACTGGCTCCGGACGGCCGGGCTGCTCGCCGCCGCGCGACTCACCGTACGAGCGCTTCGGAACCATCACCTTGCGACGGAAAACACACACGACTGTTCCGTCCTGTTTGTACCCACGGGTCTCCACGTAGACCACCCCACGGTCGTCCTTGGACTTCGACGGTGTCTTGTCAAGCACTTCGGTCTCGCCGTAGATCGTGTCACCGTGGAAGGTCGGTTTGACGTGTTTGAGCGATTCCACCTCCAGATTAGCGATCGCCTTGCCGGAGACGTCAGGCACCGACATGCCCAGCAGCAGCGAGTAGATGTAGTTGCCCACCACCACGTTGCGGCCGAAGTCGGTTGTCTGCGCCGCATAGTGCGCGTCCATGTGCAACGGATGGTGGTTCATGGTGAGCAGGCAGAACAGGTGATCGTCGTACTCGGTCACGGTTTTGCCAGGCCAGTGCTTGTACACCGCACCGATTTCGAACTCTTCGAAGTAGCGACCGAACTGCACTTGATCTACCTCCGTGTAACGCTGCCGATGGGCGAGGACGACAGTGTGGTTGCACAGGGAGTATTCTGTGCAACTGGTGTGTGAGCGACTCCACCGCTGACACGACCCGACCCTGGGAGGTGAGGACGCATGAGTGGCACAGATAGCGCGCCGAGTACCAGCAGCGTCCCCACCGGAAGGGTCAGCTTCGCCCGCTAGGCCCCGCGGTACCGGCCGGGACGCTCCGACAGGCCGGGGAGGACGCCAGTCCACTCCGGCGCGTTTGACGCCCGTAGCACGACGAACGTTGGAGGCCCCATGGCTGCGATCCGCCCGCTTGGCGGTCTGCGCGGAAAGCCCGACCGCAACAACGCGCAGGCGCCGATCCCGGTGCCTGTTTCCGCGTACGTCGTGAACTGCGGCATCTACCGCGACGGCACCCGTGTCCCCGGTCGCTGGACGCATGCCGAGGCGATCAAGGAAGTACGCAAGAACAACGACGGCTTTGTCTGGATCGGACTGCACGAGCCGGACGCCGAGCAGATCAAGGGCATCGCGGACACCTTCGGCCTGCACGAGCTGGCCGTCGAGGACGCGGTGCAGGCGCACCAGCGGCCGAAGCTCGAGCGCTACGACGAGACGTTGTTCATGGTGCTCAAGACAGTCCGCTTCGTCGAGCACTCCTCGCCGACAACCGCCAGCGAGATCGTCGAGACCGGCGAGCTGATGGCGTTCCTCGGCAAGGACTTCATCGTCACGGTCCGGCACGGCAACCACTCCGGGCTGGCGTCGCTGCGCGCGGAGCTGGACAAGCAGCCGGAGCGGATGAGCATCGGCCCGGCGGCCGTGCTGCACGCGATCGCCGACCGGATCGTGGACAGCTACCTCGATGTGTCCGAACGGTTCGAGGACGACATCGAGATGATGGAGACCACCATCTTCGCCCCGCGCACACAGGTCAGCGCCGAGCAGATCTACCTGATGAAGCGTGAGGTTCTCGAACTGCGCCGAGCGGTCAACCCGTTGGCCAACCCGTTGCGGCGCTTGGCCGAGGGCTACACGCCGTTGGTGCCCGAGCAGGTCCGGTCGTACTTCCGTGACGTCGACGACCACCTGACCACGGTGACCGACCGGGTGACGGCGTTCGACGAGATGCTGAACACGTTGATCGACGCCACCCTGGCGAAGATCACGCTGCAGCAGAACACCGACATCCGCAAGATCACCGCGTGGGCCGCGATCATCTCGATCCCGACCATGGTGGTCGGTGTTTACGGGATGAACTTCGACTTCATGCCGGAACTTCGCTGGAAGTTCGGCTATCCGTTGGTGATCCTGCTCATTGTGCTGGTGTGCACGTGGCTCTACCGGGTGCTGCGCAAGAACCGATGGCTCTAGCCGGGCGCTCGGCGCCCGGCGGTTCCCGGTCCCTGCCCCATGTCCACCCCCTGACACCACACAGGGAGGCACATCATGTCCCGGTTCCTGCTCAACCCCCTGTTCTGGCTGGTCACCGTGATCGTCGCGTGGCTGGTTCTGATCACCGTGTCCATCGCGGGCAACCCAGAAGGCGCCCGAGCGCACTCGATGGAGTCCCCGCAGCAGGTCGCCCAGCGCTAACGCAGCGCTGAGGCGAGTTTCCTCAGTGCCGCACGGATCTCCTCGGGGGCGAAGGGGTTCACGCTCATCCAGTCACCGTCGCCGTCCAGTTGGTAGCGACCGTTTTCGGTGTCCAGCCAACGGATTTCGTCACCGGCGCGGTGCCAGTCGTCGTCCGGTCCAGACCGGCGCGCCACCCCGGCTTGGCCGTTGCCGAGCACGGGTTGCAGGTACTGGACCATTCGACGGGACACGCGATCGTCAACACCGTGCTGGCCAAGGATTTCCTCGACCACGCGTGGCGGGAGTTTGCGTGGCCGCACGTCGTCCTCGGACGGCAAGTCGCTGATCAGCGCGTCGAACGCGGACTGCAAAGCCTTGCGCGGCAACGTAAACGGTGTCGTCGGCGCGGCGTCGAGACGCAGGATGATCTCGTACAGCTCGTCGACGGCCTGGTCGAGCGTGACGCGTCGCAGCACGACCGTCCCGAATGGATCGGCCGCCCGCTGGACCACGATCAGCGCGTCGCCCCGGTAAGCCAGGACGACCGCGCCGACCGTGGTTTTCTCCTCAGCGACAACGAGATCCAGCACACCGCTGCCGAATCTAAGCAGGTGCACGAACTCGTCGGCGAGGCCTAGCGGGCCTTGCTCGTCGGCATTGTGCCCACACCGCCGCGTCCGCCCGGCCGGTTCCAGATCGGGTCGGTGATGCCGTCCGACGGCGGGCCGAACTGTGGTGTCGCGCGGTCGATGCCCAGAATGGCCGTCTCGTACCGGGTCATGGTCTGCACGGCCTTGCGCTTGAGCTTCTTCTTGTTGCTGCCGAACCCGAACGCGCTCGCCAGGCCGCCGATGCCCCCTCCAGCCGCGGCACCGAACGGCCCGCCGATGGCAAACCCGGCGGCCGCGGCGCCACCAGCGGTCCCGAGACCGGACCACAACCCGCCCGTCGGGGCGCCTGGCATCGTGCTCTGCGCCGAGGTCAGCGCACCGCCGGAATCGTCGACCGGCTCGGCGATCCGGGTCGCCGTCTGGCCGAGCCCGGAGATCCACTTGGCGTTGTGCGCGACTTTGGCTCGTGCCTCATCCGCGCCCGCACCGGACCAGAACTGCATCAGCGCGAGCAATGACCGTTCCAGGTCAGCGGCGCCGGCCGAGAGCGTCTGGCCCTGCCTGCGCCACGTGTCGGCGAGGAACTGCAACTGAGCCGGATTGGCCTCCCGCGAGACCATCTTGATCAGCGACTCGAGGCTGTAGCCGTTCCAGTGCGTGCCGCCTGTGACGTAGATGTCATCGTCAACCCGGCGCCCGGCCTTGACCGGCAGCGCGCCACGGATGTGGTGGAGTAACCCCTGGTAAAGACTGCCAAGCCCCGGTAACACTGGTGTGTCCTCCCTCGGCCACCACGCGTCAGCGAGTGTCCGATTATCCGGATTCGTTCATGGCCGCGCGACGGCCGAAATGCGGTCGTACGCTCAGTGCCGTGGCCAAGGTGCTGACGGTGTCCGACGAAGTGGTCGAATCGCTGTGGACCGATCAAGTCCACCGGCATTCGGTCGATCTCGTGCTGGCCGCGGGCGACCTGCCGTTCGACTATCTGGAGTACCTGGCCAACGCCTTGGAGCAGCCGTGCGTGCTGGTTCCCGGCAACCACGACGTGGATCTGGGCGGCTACGCCCGCCGCCGCGGGCTCTGGATGCGCGACGGATTTCCCGCGCGCTGGCCCGGTCCGCAAGGCTGGGTGGACACCGACGGCCGGATCGTCGATGTCGCGGGGCTGCGGATCGCCGGTCTCGGCGGTTCGATCCGGTACAGCTACGGGCCGAACCAGTGGACCGAGAGACAGCAATCACGGCGGGTGAAAACGCTCGCCCGGGCGGCTGACCGTCGGTACCGTCGAGATGGGCGAGGTGTCGACGTGCTGCTGACGCACGCACCACCGCTGGGGATCGGGGACCGCGAGGACCCACCACACCGCGGCTTCGCCTGCCTGCACGACGCGGTGCGCCGGATGCGTCCGGCATGGCTGCTACACGGACATATCCATCCGCACGGTGAGACATTGCCTGAGCGGCGAATGGACCAGACCAGGGTCGTCAACACGGTCGGCTACAAGATCCTGGACATCACGCCGGGAGGTGACGGTGCAGACTGACACGGGATTTCCACGTGCTGACGCGGAAAACGACTTCCTGAGGGCGCGCCGCAGACAAGTGCTGTCCAGGCTGGCCGCGTGGCTGCGCCGCGAACCGGACGACGTGAACATCATGCTGCCGTTCGACGAAGTGGTCGAGGCACTCGGCCGGGTCGGCGAACGCAGGCTCGGTCCCCAGGTGATCCGGCTGGACTCGATCGTCGGCAGCGTGGACCGGACCAGGGACTTCGACCGGCGTTTCCGGCCGACCTCGGGACGGCTGCGGGAGCGGTGGGAACGGCTGGCGCGGGCGCAGCGCCGGGGCGAACCGATCCCGCCGATCGAGGTGTACCGGGTCGGCGACCTGCATTTCGTGTCCGACGGGCACCACCGGGTCTCGGTAGCGCACGCACTCGGCCAGGACACGATCGAGGCATACGTCACCGAAGTGCGTACCAAGATCTCGGCGGACGGGATCCGGTTCCGCGGGGATCTGATCGTGAAGAACGACCGCAGGCTGTTCCTGGAACGCGTGCCGTTGTCCGGACCGGCCCGTGCGGCAATGGTGCTCAGCGACCCGTGGCAGTACACGATTCTGAGCGAAACCGTTGAGGCGTGGGGTTTCCGGCTGATGCAGGACGAGAGCAAGTTCTACAACCGAGCGGAGATCGCGGCCAGGTTCTACGCCGAGGAGTTCGAACCGGTGGTCACCATGCTCAGGCAGGCCGGGCTGATCGGTGGCCGGACCGAGGCCGAGGCTTACCTCGCGGTGAGCGAGCAGCGGTACCGGTTGATGCGCACCCATCGGTGGGATGATGACGTGATAGCCAAGCTGCGTAAGGGATAAAGGAGTTGCCGACGCGGGTCCGACCGGCCACAGTGTCCGATTGATGGACATCGACTTCTTCGCCGGGATCGTTCGTACCGGTACGGTCCTGGGTGCCGACGCGGGCATGAGTCCCCAGGAGGTGCGGCGCTACCTGGGTGACGACCCGTGGGACACCGAGCTGTCGTGGGACTACGGTCTCGTCGAGTTCTTCTGGGACGTCAAGGGATCCCGGTTCGAGGTGAACCTAGGCCGGACAACGGAACAAGTGCCGTTCTCCGCGCTGGCAGCCAAGGTCTCCCTTGTCCCGCAGGAGGATGGGACTTATCTGGAGCCGACGTCCGGTGTCGTTGTGCATGTTCGTGACGGCCTGGTCTCTCTCATTGTGTCGACGCGCGGAGGCCTTGGTGGGTTGGACATTCCGGGTGACCGGCTGCCTGAGGTCAATTCTCACCCGGGTTTCTACGCGGACATCGTGCAGACCGGGACGGTGCTCGGCGTGGACGCGGACCTCGATCCGTCGGTCATTAGCCGGGTCCTCGGTGACTTCGAGTACGAAAACGACAACGGCGAGTCCTTCTGGTGGGGCTACGACATTGTGGAGATCTTCTGGCACAGACGGGCCAGCGGCCACGGTGTGATCGGCTCGCATTTCAGCGTGCAGACTCACCGGCTCAGCGCGCGTAACCGCCCACTGCTTTTCGCGGATCTGGAAGCCGAACTCGTCCGCCGTGGCGTGTCGTTGACACCGCTGCCCCTTTTTGAGGATTACCAGGACTACTGGCAGCCGGAGTCGAGGATGACGCTGACCGTGCACGTGCCGTGCGGTGAGGTGGAGCGGATCGGCTCGGACTACCGCCGGGACCCCGCGCAACCTGACTGGGGCGACCACCGAGCGATCTACCGCAGCATGAAGGAAGTAGTCAACTTCTCCCCCGCAGCCCGATCGAAGTGGATCGCCAAGCACAAACCCGCCGAGTACGCGTGGAGCTGGTGGATGCGTCGCATTAGGACGATCACGGGCCGTGCGACGGCAGCGGATCAGGTGCGCGACCGCGAGAAGTGGGTCGACTTCGGCTATTGGGCGTTCGAGCAGTGTCCGGCGCTTGACGTGCCCGCGGCGATGGTGGCGCAGGCGGTCGCGGAGTACACCGCGGACCTCGAAGACTCCCAACCGGAAATGCGTCGTCTCCCGGCGGACACCGTGGTTCGGGCGTGCCTCGCGCAGATCACCGGAAAGCTGGACCGCACCGACAAATCCCTTCTCGCCGCCGCCAGCCTGCACAGGCATGCGGTCGAGGACACCGCGTTGCTGGACTCTTGGATCGCTCGCCGGAACGACATTCCTAGCGCTTCGATGCCACGACTGTGACCCGATCGGGCAATGGCCGGACTTCGTCCATCAGCCGGTCCGCGTAGTTGTCGAGCAATCGGGTCCCGACTTGTTGCGCGTACCCGAAAAGCACCGCCCAGAGCAGCAAAGCCGCCTGTGAGCCAACGTAGATAATGCCGCTGACCAGACCCGCGCCCAACGCCAGCAACCCGACGACCGAGAGAGCGGCGCCGAGCAGGATCTTCACCAAGGCCTGATAGCCGATGAGCACGTACGGACTCAGGTCAGGCCGGCGCCGAATGAGCAGGAGGACAACGGAAATCGTGGCGCCCAACGCCCCGAAGAGTTGGACCATCCACACGTCCCACCCGGTGGCGGCCCGTCCCCCGGTGGGGCAAAGCAGTTGCGGCGCAGCGAGATTCGGCGGCATGCACGTAGGCACAAGTCCAGGCTTGAGCAGCCCGACCAACCCCAGCGCGGTGTTGAGGACGAACAAGGCAATGCTGATGACGATCAGCTTGTTGCGCAGCGCCCTTGCCGCGGCGTGCGCGTCGTCCGAGGCGTCGAACGCCGCCCGCATCGCGTCGACAACCGTTGCCCTGTCCGGGTTCTCCCGCTCTATGGCACTTCGCCGTGGGTCCCCTTCTTCGAGGTACATCCGGACTCGGGCCCGTAGCCCTGGCAGCCGGGAAGGCAGGTCAGGGTCGGCGGCCGCGAGGTAGATTTCGGCTTCGTGCAGGGCACGCCACGCTCGCTCGATGTGCCAGCCCGACCACCAGGACGCACCGGAGCGCCACCATTTGTTGTCCGCGCTGCGTAGGGCCGCGTCCACGATCTCAAGCGAGACCTCAGCTGCTTTGCGCGCCGCTTCCGTCGCCGGGGCAGGCGGCAAGGCGGCCAAATCCGCTCGCACCCGCCGTGCCCTCGACTCGACCGTCAACTGCCAGTCGGTGACATCAGCCCCGACTTGCCAACCGACAGTGACATTTTCCACCATGATCGATCACCCCGAGTACAGGATGACACCGACCGATGCCCGATTTCAGCAGCCGAACGAGCGGTTTACGCAGGTCAACGCGGTATACCGAGCGCAACGCACGAATGCGCACGGCAACCCAGAAAGCC
The DNA here is from genome assembly GCA_000720375.1 of Rhodococcus rhodnii. Lineage (GTDB taxonomy): Bacteria > Actinomycetota > Actinomycetes > Mycobacteriales > Pseudonocardiaceae > Kibdelosporangium. The sequence goes on from JOAA01000016.1 coordinate 91,723, forward strand.
CGAATGGCCCACCGGCGCCAGAAGGCCGAACACACCGTGTCGCATCGGCAGGCACGGCGCCCCGGATCACGCACCCAACCATGCCGCAAAGGCGAACACACCGTGCCGCAATGGTCGACACGCCATGCCACAACGGTGGACACACCAAGCCGGAACGCGCATCTCACCACACCGCAACGGCGAACACGTCCGGCCGAACAGTGGCGGGCACCGCACGCCGGGATGTACGCCTCGCCATGCGGAAACGGCAGACACCATGCTGCAACGCGCACCACACCCTGCCGGAACGGCGAACACCCCCACCGCACCGGTGGACACAGCATGGCGCAATAGCGGGCACCGTACGCCGGAACCCACACCTCACCGTGCGGGAACGGCGGACACGCCGTGCCGCAAAGGTCGACACGGCATACCGGAACGCGCATCTCACCGTGCCGGAAAGGCGGACATACCGTGCAGGAACGGTGGACACGCGGTGCTGGAGCGGGAATTTCGGGGTGCTGGAATGGTGGACATGGCGGGGTCAGGCTGGGATTAGGGTGAACCCTTCCGTTGCCGCGGCCTCACGCAGACGTTTGTCCCATGCCGCGAACCCGGTGATGTCCGGGTCCGCCTCGGCGGCGAGCACGGCTGAGGCGAGTTGGATCGCGTCACCTGAACGCAAATAGTGACGCCGAGCCAGTCTGGCCGCGGCTTCCAACACAACGACAGTGATGTCGACCGGGATGAACCTGGACCTGCCATCCGCGGTTCCGTAGTAGTCAGCCTCGAAATCCGCTACCAACAGCGCGGCTTCGTCACCGCTGAGCTCGCCGCACCGGGCCTTGCGCCAGATCGCGGACGGCACCTCCACTCGCGCGATCTGCGATACGACCATCGACGGGATTCCGCGGATCAGCTCGCTTTCAGGTTCGTCCGCGTAGATCTTCACCAGCGCCGACGCATCGCCGAAAACAATCATTCGCCGCGATCTTCGCTGACGTAGTCGGACAACGATCTTCCCCTACCCGCCGCTTTCCTGGCCTTCTCGACTGCTTCGCGGGGTGGACGCACCCGGTGCCGAGCGATCCCTTCCTCGTCCACGTAGACAGTCACGGGCAACTGCGACACGAGGTCCACCCGCATCAGACGTTCCCTGATCCGGGTGTACTCATCGCCTTCCAGGTCGGCATTCGTTGCCGCCTCGAGGACCAACGTCATGAAGTCGTTCATGCTGCGCCGCTGGGCCGCTGCCGCCCGGCGGACACGGTCCACCAATTCGTCGTCTGCACGCCAGCTCACCTGCGCCATGCTTGCATGCTAGCACAATGCCAGCATGCAAGCACGGCCTGCCGCTGTCAGCCGGCGTAGGTGAGGTTCTTGCCGTTCGACGGGTCGAAGAGCTGCACCTTGTCCGTGTCGAACCAGATGTCCAGCGACGCGCCCTGCTGGGCCTCGGACGCCGCCGAAAGCCGGGTCACGACCTGCGAGCCGCTGTCCGGCACATCGGACGTCCCCGAGTCCGCGGCGAGCTCCTCCAGTTCCTGCGACGTCGCCTGGTCGCCTTCGACGGTGAAGTACGCGTACTTGTCCGACCCCATCGACTCGAGTACGTCGACCGACGCGGCGAACGTCGCCCCGCCTGCCTTCGCCGATTCGTCGAGCAGGCGTGCGTCTTCGAAGTGCTCCGGCCGGATGCCGAGGATCACCTCTCGGGGCGCCCCCGCGGCTTCGACCAACGAGCGGATCCGGTCGGACAGCGCGAACTTGCCCAGCGGCGAGTTGACCTGGTTGTCGGCCAGGGTCGCGGGCAGGAAGTTCATCGAGGGCGAGCCGATGAAGCCTGCCACGAACAGGTTCGCCGGCTGCTCGTAGAGGAACTGCGGCGAGCCGATCTGCTGCACGATCCCGCCGCGCAGCACCACGACCCGGTCGCCCAGCGTCATCGCCTCGGTCTGGTCGTGGGTCACGTACACCGTCGTGGTCCCCAGCTGCTTCTGCAGTTTGGACAACGAGGTCCGCATCTGCACCCGCAGTTTCGCGTCCAAGTTGGACAGTGGTTCGTCCATCAGGAACGCCTTGGGGCTACGGACGATCGCCCGGCCCATCGCGACACGCTGCCGCTGGCCACCGGACAGGTTGCCCGGTTTGCGGTCGAGGTGTTGCGTCAGGTCCAGCGTGCGCGCGGCCTCCTCGACCTTCTCCCTGACGATCTTGTCGTCCACTTTGGCCAGTCGCAGCGGGAACGCCATGTTCTCCCGCACCGACATGTGCGGGTACAAGGCATACGACTGGAACACCATCGCGATGTCCCGGTCCTTGGGCGCTTTCTCGTTCACCCGTTGGCCGTCGATGCGCAGTTCGCCGTCGGAGATGTCCTCAAGGCCTGCGATCATGTTCAGCGTCGTGGACTTCCCGCAGCCGGACGGGCCGACCAGGATGATGAACTCGCCGTCCGCGATCGTGAAGTCCGCTTCGGACACCGCGAGCGCACCGTCCGGGTACCGCTTGGTCACCTTGTCAAGCACGATTTCAGCCATGATCAACCCTTTACGGCACCAGAGGTCAGCCCCGCGACGATACGGCGCTGGAAGAACAACACGAACAGGATGATCGGGATGGTGATCACGACGGCCGCCGCGGACACCGTCCCGGTCGGGTCCTCGAAGTACGAGGCGCCGGTGAAGAACTGCAGTGCCGCGGGCACTGTCCTGGACGCGTTCGTCGAGGTCAACGAGATCGCGAAGAGGAAGTCGTTCCAGCAGAAGATGAACACCAGGATGGCCGTGGTGAACACGCCCGGCGCGGCCAGCGGCGCGATCACCTTGCGGAACGCCTGGCCGGGCGTGGCACCGTCCATCTTGGCCGCTTTCTCCAACTCCCATGGGATCTCACGGAAGAACGCCGACAGCGTGTAGATCGACAGCGGCAGCGCGAACGTGATGTACGGCAGGATCAGCCCTGGCCACGTGTCGAACAGGCCCAGCGCCCGCTCCATCTCGAACAGCGGGGACACCAGCGACACCTGCGGGAACATCGCGATCAGCAGTGAAACACCGACCAGTGCGCGCTTTCCGGGGAAATCCAGGCGCGCGATGGCGTACGCGGCCATCGTGCCGAGGATCACCGCGATCACCGTGGCGATCACCGCGATGCCGATCGAGTTCACCAGTGCCCGCAGGAAGTCCGTGGTCTGGAAGATGTCGATGTAGTTCTGGAACGTCCACTCGGTCGGGATGAAGCTCCGGTCGGTGAGCGTTGCCTTCGTCTTGAACGACAGCGACAGGATCCACAGCACCGGCACCAGTGCGTAGACCACCACGACGACGTCGATCACGGTCCACCGGAACACCCGTCCCGGTGTCCGCGTTCCGATCATGGCCATCAGCGCTTACCTCCCGGATCGGAGCCTGGTGCGGCCGTGCCGAACACCTTGATGAAGAGGAACGCGATGATCGCGACCGTGATGAAGATGAGTACCGACATGGTCGACCCGATACCCAGGTTCAGGCCCTTGATCAGGTTGTTGTAGGTCTGGATCGACACCGACGACGTGCCAGGCGTGAGCACGAAGAGGTTGTCGAAGATGCGGAACGCGTCGAGCGTGCGGAACAGCAACGCCACCAGGATCGCCGGCTTCATCACCGGCACGATCACCTTGGTGAACCGCTGCCACGGCCCGGCACCGTCCATCGCCGCTGCCTTGAGCAGGTCGTCCGGCACCAGCGCCAGACCTGCCATCAGCAGCAACGCCATGAACGGCGTCGTCTTCCACACCTCGGCCGCCACGACGATGAAGAACGCGGGCACCTGGTCGGTCAGCAGCGACGAGTCCGGCGCCACCAAGTCACTCAGATAACCCGTGGTGTCCTGCCACGCGAACTTCCACGAGAAGGCCGCGACGACAGTGACGATTCCGTACGGGATCAGCGAAACCGTGCGGACCAGACCCCGGCCGACGATCGTGCGGTGCATGATCAGCGCGAGGCACATGCCCAGAACCAGCTCGATGATCACCGACACGACCGTGATCAGCATGGTCAGCCCGAACGCGGTCCACCAGTAGTTGCTGCCCAGCACGGTGATGTAGTTGTCCAGGAAGACGAACTCGCTCTGGTTGGGGAATCTCAGGTCGTAGCGCTGCATGGACAGCCAGATCGAGTAGATGATCGGCCACGCGGTGACCGCGACCATCACCAGCGCCGCGGGCGCGCAGAGCAGCCAGCCGAGTTTGCGTTCGGCGCGTTTTCCTTCCGACAGCTCGGGTTTCGGCTTCTTGCCGGTCTTCGCGGGTGCGGGTTTGACCGCTGTGTCGGTCACGGCAGGACCCCCTTCGACTCGAGCGCGTCCTGCAGCTCATGACGCAGGCGATTGGCCGTCGCCGGTGGATCGATGGCCGACGGCGGGGAAAGGATCGTCGAGATCACCGTCGACGCGTTCTGGTACGCGGGAGTCAGCGGCCGCGACTCGGACTCCTGCAGCGACTGCACGATCGCGTCCTTCATCGGGTACGCCTGATCCATCGTCGGGTTTGCCTTGGGATCAGCCGGTTTCGACGGATCGACAGGCCTCGTGTCGCTGTAGACCGACCGGATGGTCGGCGGCAGCGACTCCTCGATGGCCTGGAACTTCTGGTTCTCCGCGTTGCGCAGGCACAGCGTGGCCTCGAAGGACTCCTGCGGGTGCCGCGAGTACGCGCTGACCGCGAGGTTGAAGCCACCGATCGTCGGTTTGGACGGCTGACCCGGGTTCACGCCCGGGTACTGCGTCCACTTCAGGTTCTTGAAGCGGTCGGGGGCGTCCGACTGGATGCTGGCGTAGACGAACGGCCAGTTGATCTGGAACGCGGCCTGGCTGTTGGGTTGCTGGAAGCCCAGCTGTACCTGTTGTTCCTTCGCCGCGTTCAGATCCGACGCGGTGACGCCCGCGGTCGCGAGTCGCTTGAGGATCTCAAGGCCCTTGACCGCACCCTGGTCCATCACCACGCTCTTGCCGTCCTCGGACAGGATGTGCCCGCCCGCGGAGTTGACGATGGTGTTGTAGTTGACCACCAGGCCTTCGTACTCGGCCGCTGTCAACAGGATCTGGTACGGCTTGCCCTCGGCCTTGAGCCGCTCGGACGCCGCGATCATCTCGTCGAACGTCCTCGGCGGCGTCGGCGTGAGCGACTGGTCGTACCACAGCAGCTGTACGTTGGTGTTCTTCGTGGCCGCGTAGAGCTTTCCGTTCCACTGCGCGGTGCTCAGCGGCCCGGGGAAGACGTCGCGTTCGGCCTCTGCCTTGTTCTGTCCCGTCCACTCGAGAATCCACCCGGCTTCGGCGAATTCGGCGACCCAGACCACGTCGAGACCGAGAATGTCCATTTCGGAATCGTTCGCCGCGAGTCTGCGGACCATCTGCTCACGCTGCCCGTCCCCCTCCCGCGGCAGCTTGTTGTAGACGATGGTGTACCGGCCGTTTGCCTGTTCGTTGCACTTCGCGACAACCTTGTCGAAGACCTCTTCGGGTGAGTAGTAGACGTTGATCGTCGTACCCGAATCAGATCCGCAAGCGGTGACCAGCGGAACGGCGAGCAGTGCCGCCCCGACGGCTCCGACAAGGCGCCTTCGCGACGTGCGACTGGCGCTGCGCATGAACCCTGCCTCCTCGTCCTGCGAGGAAACCGGGCATGCCCCTCACCGCGCGCCCGGCACCTCGGTGTGCCCCCGAACGCGGATGTGCCCAACCTCACCTGTAACGCGCTCGGGCCCACTGAACTTAGGCGGGTTGATCACCCCTCGCAAGCGAATGGCCCGTGTATGCAGAAACGATTACGTCAAGGTCTTACCGGGTACCACCCGATGGGCGCATTGACAGCTTGGCCAGCAAGTCGCGACCGCGCTCGGCGTTCCGCGGCTGGCAAAGCACGTCGTAGCGACCGGCGACCAGTTGGCTCGCCGAGGCGAAGTCGCGCCGTCCCCGTGTCGACATGTAACTGACCGCGGCGAACGTCAGCCCGAACAGCACACCGGCGACAACGCCGACGAGGACCGGAACGAGCGACATGCCCTGGCTGGAGAAGTACGCCAGCAGGATGCCGACGAACAAGCCGAACCACGCGCCGGACAACGCGCCTGTTCCCAGCACCTTGCCCCACGTGAGCCTGCCGACGATCCGCTCGACCAACATCAGGTCGACTCCGACGATCGTCACTTCGGTGACCGGGAAATCCTCACTGGCCAAGTGCTCGACTGCCCGTTGGGCGCCCTCATAAGTCTCGTAGGAACCGATCGGCCAGCCTGACGGCGGCGTCGGCAACCGCGGCAGCCCCGGATTGGGCCGCCCCGTCCCAGAAAAACCACCGGCCACGGTGTTCACCTCTCCACGCTGCACAGCTGTGGTTCCATCCTGCCAAGCCGGACATCAAGACGCGAACCCGGCTGCTCCGGGGCCGGGCAGAACGTCGACGTCCGAGGCGTGCATGGGCTTGGCGCACACCGAGCAGACCGGCTCGACATGGCTGATCTCGCCGCACGCGTGGTGCCGGTAGAGCACCGGCGGGCCGGCCTCGCCCGCGGTCCACCGATCACCCCAGCGGACCATGACGAGCAGCAGATCGGCCAGTTCGGTGCCCTTGGCGGTGAGGACGTACTCGTACCGGCCGGTCGAGTACTCGCGCCGGTCGAGGACCTCGTTGGTGACCAGCCACTTGAGCCGTTCGGTGAGCACCTTGCGGGAGATGCCGAGGTCCTGCTGGATCTGGTCGAACCGGTTGATGCCGACGTAGACGTCCCGCAGGATCAGCGGCGACCAAGGCTCGCCGATGATGTCGAGGGTCCGTGCGATCGAACAGGCCATGTCCCCGAACTGAGTCCGCTGCATGCGCCGAGTTTAGCCGTACGGGTTCCCTTAAGGAACCGATCGTGCTAGCTTGAGTCTCCTGAAGGAACTTATTGGTGAAAGGGGTCGCACGATGAACCGTCCGCCAGTGGTGTCGGCCGAAGAGTGGCAAGCAGCCCGAGATGCGTTGCTGGTCAAGGAAAAGGAGATCACCCGGGCCACGGACGCGCTGGCCGCCGAGCGGCGCAGGCTGCCGATGGTCCAGCTGTCCACGGACTACACGTTCACCGCACCGGACGGGTCGGACGCAAGCCTGATCGACCTGTTCGACGGAAAACAGCAGCTGGTCGTGTACCACTTCATGCTTCAACCAGGGTCTTCGCACATCTGCGGCGGGTGCGGGTCGTTCACCGACAACCTCGCCTCGGACCAGACGCACCTCAACGCCCGTGACACCCGGCTGATCCTGATGTCACCGGCGCCGCAGTCGCAGATCGCCGGGGTGCGATCCCGGTTCGGCTGGACACTGCCTTGGTATTCGGCCTACGGCAACGACTTCTACGCCGACCTCGGCCTCGGCGACGGCTTCGGGCTGAGCGTGTTCCTCCTGGACGGCGACGAGGTCTTCCGGACGTACTTCACGTCCGGGCGCGGGGTCGACCGGTTGCGCACCGACTTCAACCTGCTGGACCTCACGCCATACGGGCGCAAGGAGGAATGGGAGGACTCACCGGAGGGCTGGCCGCAGGAACCGACGTGGACCAGGGTGCAACTGCGCGACGAGTACTAGCCAGAAATCCGGACGGTGCCGTCCTTCTCACCGGTCACCGTGGCGTTGCCGGTGAACTCGCCTTCCGCGAGCAGCCGCCCGACCGTGCCAAGCAGACGCTCGACCTCGTCGCCGTTCCAGAACACGAGGATGTTGCCTTCGGTGTCGAAGACGTACTCGCCGGTGTCCAGCGGCTGACCGATCTTGTCCTCGACCCACTGCTGGGTGTGCGGGCCGAGAAAGATCTGCACTCGGTCCCATTCGCCCGGCACCAAGTCCTTGAACCGCACGGTGCGCGCGTTGTCCCGGACCTCGTCGAGGCGGTCGGCGAACTGCTTGTCGTAGTGCATGGGCACCGGGTCCGAGCTGCATCCGGTCAGCGTGAGGACGAGAGCCAGCACGACACCGAGCGTTCTCATACTCCAGGGATATCACCCCGGGCGCCGTACCTTCACGCACTCGCTGCGGAAGAGCAGCTCGACTACCTCAGGGCAGGTCAAACCAACGACATTCCGCGGGTGACCCTGGATTACAACGCTCGCATCAGCGACACCGGGGCACGCGGCGGGACGAGGGGCACGGCGGCGGAACGAGCAGTCAGCCAGCCGCGCATGCGGTGCGGACCCGTATCGACTGGAAATACGCTCTCGGTCTGCCGTTGGCTGATCGAGGCTTCGACTACTCGGTGCTCAGTGAGTTCCGGGCCCCTGCTCCGGTCGCGGACATGGACACGATCGAGACCATCCATAGCGATCTGGCCCAGCGTGGCCTGACCCCCGAGGTTCACCTGGCCGATGCCGGCTACATCGATGCCGAGAATATTGTTACTGCACAACAGAAGCACAGGATCGAACTGCTGGGGCCGGTCAAATCAGCAACCGGATGGCAGGCCACCGCCCAATGGAACTCCGATCATTCCCAACGAGGCATTCCGGTCGTCAAGGTGCGGTTCCCGGTGTCGGCCTGCCGACCCTGTCCTGTCCGCGAACTCTGCACCCGGTCCGCGGACGGTCGCAGACTCACGGTGCGCCACGAGGTCGACCATCACACGCTCCAACATGCTCGCGCTGAGCAGCAGACCCAGCCGTGGCAGGACCGCTACCAGCACCGAGCTGGCATCAAAGGCACTATCGCACAAGGCATCCGTGCTTTCGGCCTACGCCGATCCCGCTACCGTGGATTAGCCAAGACCGGCCTTCAACACCTGCCTACCGCCGCCGGCCTCAACCTCAACCGCCTCAACGCCTGGTGGGACGACAAACCCGTCGCACCAACACGACCATCTCACTTCGCAGCTCTACGCCCAGCGGCCTGATGCATCAATCATTCGCCAACGGTGTCCCTTGGATGGGTGGGGGCTGCGTTGTGGGTGTTGATCTTGGGGGTCGCAGTGGTGTGCTGGTGGTGCGGTGCGTCGGTTTGGGTTCAGCCGCGGGACTTGTATTCGCGCAGTAGGCCGCGGCTGATGATGGTCTTCTGGATCTCGCTGGTGCCTTCGCCGATCAGCAGGAACGGGGCCTCACGCATGAGGCGCTCGATCTCGTACTCCTTGGAGTAGCCGTAGCCGCCGTGGATCCGGAACGCGTCCTGCGTGACTTCGGCGCAGTACTCGGACGCGATCAGCTTGGCCATGCCCGCTTCGACGTCGTTGCGCGCACCGGAGTCCTTGAGGCGCGCGGCATTCACCATCATCAGGTGCGCCGCTTCGACCTTCGTGGCCATCTCGGCGAGTTTGAAGGCGATCGCCTGGTGTTCCGCGATCGCCTTGCCGAAGGTCTTGCGCTGCTGGGCGTATTCGATCGCGAGCTCGAACGCGCGGATCGCGATGCCGCACGCCCGCGCCGCGACGTTCACCCGGCCGACCTCGACGCCGTCCATCATCTGCGCGAAGCCCTTGCCGGGCGCGTCGCCGAGCACGCGGTTGGCCGGGATCTGATATCCCGAAAACACCGCTTCCGTTGTGTCCACGCCCTTGTAGCCCATTTTGTCGATCTTGCCGGGGATCGTCAGGCCCGGCGCGACCTCACCGAAGCCGGTCGGCTTCTCGACCAGGAACGCGGTCAGGTTCTGGTGTGCTTTCGGTGCGCCCTCGTCGGTTTTGGCCAGCAGGGCGATCAATGTGGACGTTCCGCCGTTGGTCAGCCACATCTTCTGGCCGTCGATCGTGTACGAGTCGCCGTCCTTCTTGGCGCGCGTCTTGATCGCCGCGACGTCCGAGCCGAGGTCCGGTTCGGACATCGAGAACGCCCCGCGCACCTCGCCGGTCGCCATCCGGGGCAGGAAGTACTGCTTCTGCTCGTCGGTGCCGTGCTGCTTGATCATGTGCGCGACGATGAAGTGGGTGTTGATCACACCCGACACGCTCATCCAGCCGCGCGCGATCTCCTCGACGACCAGGGCGTACGTCAGCAGGGACTCGCCAAGGCCGCCATACTCCTCGGGGATCGTCAGGCCGAAGAGGCCCATTTCCTTCATGCCCTCGACGATGTCGCTCGGGTACTCGTCGCCGTGTTCGAGGGCTTGCGCGTGCGGGATGACCTCCTTGTCCACGAATCCGCGGACCGTCGCCAGGATCTCGCTCTGGATGTCGGTCAGTCCGGCGGTCTGGGCAAGGCGAGCCATGATCTGCTCCTGAACGTCGATGTCAGTTACCGAGCAGTATCGCGCTTTGCCGGGGGCCTGCAGTGTGAAGCGGCTCTCAGCCGGCGATATCCAGCTGCTGGCCGCAGTGACGGCAGCCGGCGGCGAAAACGTGCACGTCGCGCTGGCAACCCGGGCAAGTCCGCATGCTGCGCTGCAGCAGGTCGTCCTCCTGCCGCTTGCGGAAGATCCGAAAACGTCTGGAACTCATGCCGACAAGCGTTAACCCGGTGATCGGCTCCGGGCAAATTGATCACCCATTTTTGTGGCCGTGCTCATAGCAACCATATACAGCGAGTAATTAGTCGACTTTCTCCTGTGATTGTCCTGTGACCTTCGCCGCGTTTTCCAGGAATCTGAGTAACTCGACCGGGAACGGCAGCACAAGCGTCGAATTCTTCTCGGCCGCTACTTCTACGACGGTTTCGAGCAGTCTGAGTTGCAGTGCGGCCGGCGTGTTTGCCATCACAGCGGCCGCTTCGGACAACTTCTGAGACGCCTGGAACTCGCCATCCGCGGCGATAACCCGGGCCCTGCGTTCCCGTTCCGCTTCCGCCTGCCGGGACATCGAACGCTTCATGGATTCGGGCAATGCGACATCTTTGATCTCAACCCGGTCGATGTGAATTCCCCATTCCAGCGCCGGGCTGTCGATCATCACCTCAAGACCCTGGTTGAGCCGCTCACGGTTGGACAGCAGGTCGTCGAGCTCGCTTTTACCGATGATCGACCGCAGCGAGGTCTGCGCGACCTGCCCGACGGCGTAGCGGTAATCCTCGACGCCGATCACCGCCTGAACCGGGTCGATGACATTGAAATACACCACGGCGTCCACTTTGACCGTCACGTTGTCGCGTGTGATGCCTTCCTGCGCGGGCACCGGCATCGCGACGATCTGCATGTTGACTTTCCGCATCCGGTCGGCGATCGGCAGCATGATCGTCAGCCCCGGCTCGCGGGGCTGACGGTGCACTTTGCCCCAGCGCAGCACCAGACCCCGCTCGTATTGGTTCACCACGCGAGCCGAGAGCCCGACCCACACTCCGCCGAGTGCGACGGCCCCGGTGAGGATTTCGATGAGCATCGGCACCACCACCCATCTGGTAAGGCCGATGCTACGCCGATTTCCTTACACCGGCGGGTGTTCGCCTTTCTCACTGAGTCTCGGGTTTCGCGACGACCACCCGGAAATGGGACGTCTCGTCCTTGGCACCGCGCACCTGGACCGTCCACAGGTCTTCCCCGGTCCGGAAAATCCGGCGGCTGCGGCCCTTCCCCGGATGCTGTGGCATAGCCCTTGGCCAAGTTCGCGGCTTCCGCCAGCGCGTCAGCTCGACTGCCGAACGACTTGATACGCGTCAGATCCCACCGTAGGTAACTGCTGTGGCCGACGGTCTCCTCGATCAGGACACCATCTGTCCAGCGGTACGCGCCTGGTTTCCTCTTCGAGCTCCACATCACACCTGCTTCCCGACTGAGATACGGAAGTGGTACTCGCGCGTGGCACCCGGCACCCACACGATCCAGGAGTCCGCGCCCACCTGGTAGACGTCCCGTCCCTTCGCGAAGGTCGGATGCTGCGGCTGGTAGTCACGCGTGACCTGCTCCGCCGCGGCGAGCGCTTCGTCCCTCGTGTCGAACTTGCGGATCTCCGACACGCCCCACCGCTGGCTCTCACCACGGCCGATCGTCTCCTCGATCAGCACGCACCACTTCGTGACCGGATCTTGTACGCGTTCCATGCCGACACATCGTGCAGGGCGTGCCAGGCGTTCCCGCTTCGGGGCCACTAGCCTGATCACGTGGCCGCCACAAACCGGGTTTTCGCGGGTCAACTCGCCGGTCTCGCGGTGTTCGGGCCGGATGGCGAGCGGATCGGCCGGGTCCGTGACATCGTCGCCGGGCTGCGCGCCGACCGCCTGCCGCCGAGGGTTCTCGGCATCGTCGTCGAACTGGCGACCAGACGACGCATCTTCGTCCCCATATTGCGGGTGACGTCGATCGAGGCGAACGCCGTGACGCTGTCCACCGGCTCGGTCAACCTCCGGCACTTCCACCAGCGCCCCAACGAGGTTCTGGTCGTCGGGCAGCTGCTGGACGCACACGTCACGGTCGAAGCGTCCGACGCGAAGGCGATCGTCGAGGACATCGGAATGGAGCCGACGCGCACGCGCGACTGGGTCCTCGGTCGCGTGGCGATCCGCCAGCGGATCGGCCGGTTCGGCAGGCGCGGCCCGGTCCGGATCGTGAAGTGGGAAGACGTGCGCGGCCCGGGAATTCTCGACCTGGCCGCGCAACCCCAAGGCGCACAACAACTTCTGAGCATCTTCGAGGGCATGCGCGCGGCCGACGTCGCCGTCGCGCTGCGGGACCTGCCGCCCAAACGACGTTACGAGATCGCCGACGCGCTGGACGACGAGCGGCTCGCGGACGTGATCGAGGAACTGCCCGAGGACGACCAGAAGGACCTGCTGGCGCACCTCGACGAGGAACGCGCCGCCGACATCCTCGAGACGATGGACCCCGACGACGCCGCCGACCTGCTCGCCGAACTGTCCGAACTGGACAAGAACCGGCTGCTGGAGCTGATGGAGCCGGAGGAGTCCGAGTCGGTCAAGCGGTTGCTCGAATACTCGTCGGACACCGCCGGTGGTCTGATGACGCCGGAGCCGATCGTGCTGACCCCGGACGCGACCATCGCGGAAGCGCTCGCGCGCGTCCGAAATCCCGACCTGACGCCCGCGTTGGCCAGCATGGTCTTCGTGACCCGGCCACCGTCCGCGACGCCGACCGGCCGGTACCTGGGCTGCGTGCACATGCAGCGCCTGCTGCGGGAACCGCCGTCCGACCTGGTCGCCGGCGTGCTGGACACCGAGCTGGCGAAACTGCCACCGACCGCGTCGCTGGCCGAGGTGACAAGGTATTTCGCCGCGTACAACCTGGTCTGCGCGCCCGTGGTGGACGAGACCGAGCACCTGCTTGGCGCGGTGACCGTTGATGACGTGCTTGACCACCTGCTGCCGGAAGGCTGGCGGGAGAACGGGTTGTGGGAGGCCACCACCGATGCCTGAGCTGCTGCCCCGCCGCAGGCTCGACCAGCCCGGCAGGCCGCGCCGGTTGCTGCGGTTCGAGATCGACCCGGAGGCGTTCGGCCGGTTCTCCGAACGGCTGGCCCGGTTCCTCGGCACCGGGAAGTTCCTGTTCTGGCAGACGCTGGTGGTGATCGTCTGGATCACGCTGAACCTGACGGCCGCGTCGCTGAAATGGGATCCGTACCCGTTCATCCTGCTCAACCTGGCGTTCTCCACGCAGGCCGCCTACGCGGCGCCGTTGATCCTGCTCGCGCAGAACCGCCAGGACGACCGTGACCGCATCTCGCTGGAGGAAGACCGCAAACGCGCGGCCCAAACCAAGGCGGACACGGAATACCTGGCACGCGAGCTCGCCGCGTTGCGAATCGCCGTCGGCGAAGTCGCGACACGGGACTACCTACGCAGCGAACTGGACCGTCTGCGCCAAGACCTCAACGCCAAACCGCGCCGCCGCGCGTCCGCGGACAGCATCAAGGACAACCCGTCGTGGCGAGATCAGGGCTGAGCGTCGGCCACGCGCTGCGACAAGTCGCCTATGGTGTGCAGCTCTTGCTCGTCGAGTAGCTCCACGAAATGCCGTAGAACACCTGCGAGATGCGTCCGCGACGCGACCCCTAACCGGGCCGCGCCCGCGGGCGTCAACCGCGCGACGACACCACGGCCATCACCGTCGACCCGTTCCCGCGCGACAAGACCGGCCCGTTCCAACCGGTCCACCAGACGGGTGACGCCCGAGCGGGACAGCAGAACGGCCTCGGCCAGCTCCGCCATCCGCAGGCACTGGTCCGGCGCTTCCGCGAGTTCGGCAAGCACGTCGTAGGCACCGAGGGAAAGGCGTTGCTCGGCGAGCAATTCGGCCTCAAGACATCGAGTGACCTTGGCGTGCGCGCGCAGAAATGAACGCCACGCGTCCATTTCGCTTCGGGTGGGCAACCGGGTTGCACCTAACTCCGGCACAACCTGATGTTACGGAACGCGCGCAAGTGGATGCGCAGTGCCCTACTTCATAAGGGCGAGCATGGGCTTTGGCTCTACTCGCCGTAGCATGAGAAAGGTGATACCCACTGTCGAAGCGGTCCGTAAGGCGCTGGCAGGCGTGCAGGACCCGGAGATCCACCGCCCGATCACGGACCTCGGCATGGTCAAGGACGTCACGGTGCACCCGGACGGGATCGTCGACGTCGGCGTGTACCTGACCGTGGCCGGTTGCCCGCTGCGCGACAAGATCACCCGCGACGTGACCACCGCGGTGTCCGCGCTCGAGGGCGTGAGCGACGTACGAGTCGAGCTGGACGTCATGAACGACGAACAGCGCACCGCGATGCGTAAGTCGTTGCGCGGCGACGAACCGAAGATCCCCTTCGCCGAACCAGGCTCCATGACGCGCGTGTACTGCGTTGCATCGGGCAAGGGCGGCGTAGGCAAGTCGAGCGTGACGGTGAACCTCGCCGTCGCGATGGCCGAACGCGGCCTGTCAGTCGGCGTGGTCGACGCGGACATCTACGGCCACTCGGTGCCCAGGATGCTCGGCGCGACCGGCAAACCGACCAAGGTCGAGCAGATGATCATGCCGCCGCAGGCGAACGGCGTGAAGGTGATCTCGATCGGCATGTTCACCCCCGGCAACACCCCGGTGGTGTGGCGCGGCCCGATGCTGCACCGGGCGCTGCAGCAGTTCCTGGCCGACGTGTTCTGGGGCGACCTGGACATCCTGCTGCTCGACCTGCCGCCGGGCACAGGTGACATCGCGATCTCGGTGGCGCAGCTGATCCCGAACGCGGAAATCCTCGTGGTGACTACTCCGCAGCAGGCAGCGGCGGAAGTCGCTGAGCGCGCGGGCGCGATCGCGCTGCAGACCCGTCAGCGGATCGCGGGCGTGATCGAGAACATGTCCTGGCTCCAGATGCCTGACGGTTCCCGGATGGACATCTTTGGTGAAGGCGGCGGGCAGACCGTGTCTGATTCGCTTTCGCGGGCCGTCGGCTCCGAGGTGCCGCTGCTCGGGCAGGTGCCGCTCGATCCACGGTTGCGTGAGGGCGGGGACGCCGGGACGCCGCTGGTCAAGCTGGACCCGGAGGCTCCGGCTTCCACCGTGCTGAAGGACATCGCGAAGAGGCTGACCGTTCGGGCCCGTGGCCTGGCCGGGCGCATGTTGTCGGTGTCTCCGGCCGGCCGCTGACTGCACAACCCACCACGAACCGCTGTAGCCCTACGGCTGCAGCGGTTTTTCGTGCCCAATCCCGCACCAGAACAGCCCCCGCCACTCCCGGGGGGCGTCCCCTGGCCAGTCTATCGGTGATAGGGGGTGGTCAATAGGGTTACCGAGCGGTTGTGGATAACGGGATTTGCCAACGGACCGTTCGCGCGGTTCGAGGCTCAATTGCCCGGCTCAGGGTCGAGGCTTAGCTGCCCGACTCAGGCTCCAGGCTCGGCTGCCCGGCTCAGATTCCAGACTCAACCGCCCAGCCCAGGCTCCAGGCTCGGCTGCCCGGCTCAGATTCCAGACTCAACCGCCCAGCCCAGGCTCCAGGCTCGGCTGCCCGACCCAGGCTCCAGACTCAACCGCCCGACCCAGATTCCAGACTCAACCGCCCGACCCAGGCTCCAGGGCTCAACCGCCCGACCCAGATTCCAGACTCAACCGCCCAGCTCAGGTCGCGTCGGGGTCGAAAGGTGGCTTCTCGCCGGGGTTCAGCGGCGGAGGCGTTGAGCTTGCGGGTGGCGTGGAGGCCGCCGGCGGCGGTGTGTAGCCGTTGGGTTTGGTGCCGTTGGCGGGTTCGTCGTTGAACAGGTGCTGGGTGACCATGCGCTTGGGGTCGAAGCTGCGGAGTTCACGCAGGTTCTCCAGTGGCTTGCGCAGTTCGTCGAACTCCGGGCCCATTTCGTTGCGCAGTTGGTCGCGGGCGCCCGTGGCGAACTCGCGGACCTTGCGGATGCTCTTGCCGATCCAGGCCGCCGCCGACGGCAGGCGTTCCGGACCGAGGATGAACAGCCCAGCCAACAACAGGACGAGGATCTCCGCCCACCCGATGCTGTCGAACATGCCGCAACCTCCACCAAGTCAGCTTCAGCTTACCGACTCAGTCGGACTGCAGGACGACGTCGATTGTCAGCTCTCTGCCGTCACGCACGAGCACCACCGGAACCTTCGCCCCGATTTCATGTGCGCGTACGGCCACGGTCAGCTCGGCTGCGTTGCGGACGATCCGGTCGCCGATCTTCGTGACGATGTCGCCTTCGCGAATGCCCGCCTTCTGGGCCGCGCTGTTCTCCGCGACGTTCGCCACGCGCGCGCCCTCTGAGGTTTCGGCGGTCACACTGGTCACGGCGTTGATGCCGATTTCCGGGTGCTTGACCTGTCCGTCCCTGATCAGGGCTTCCGCGATCTTGCGGGCGTAGTTGGACGGGATGGCGAAGCCAAGCCCCACCGATCCGCCTGCTTCTCCCGGCGCGACGATGAACGAGTTGATGCCGATCAGTGCTCCGGCCGAGTTGATCAATGGGCCGCCGGAGTTTCCTTGGTTGATCGATGCGTCGGTCTGGATCGCGTCGTAGGCCACCGGCGGTGCACCGGCGTTGGAGCCGACCAGCCTGGGCCGGTGCAGTGCACTCACGATGCCTTCGGTGACCGTGTTGGACAGGCCGAGCGGGGAGCCGACGGCGACCACCGCGTCGCCGACCGCCACCTTGTCGGAATCGCCGAACTGCAGCACGGTCGGGTTGGTCACCTCGACCTTGAGCACCGCGAGGTCGGTCTTCTGGTCCCTGCCTACGAGCTTGGCCTGCGCTCGCTTGCCGTCGGTGAACACCGCGGTCATCTTCACCGTGGGATCGTCCGCGGCGTCCTCGATGACGTGGTCGTTCGTGATGATGTAGCCCTTGCCGTCGATCACGGCACCCGAACCGGCGTTTCCTTGGCCGTCGGCGCGGCGCACCTCGATGGACACGACCGCGGGCGCCACGCGCTTGGCGATGTCGGCGATCGAGCCGGGCGGGCGCTCCACGTTCGGCTGCACTTCGGCCAGTGTCACGTCGCTGGTCAGCGAATCGCCAGCGCGAGCGATCAGCCAGCCGACCACGCCACCCGCGCCGCCGATCACGAGCACGACCACGGCGAGGATGATCAGCGCACTGGTCTTCACGCGCCGCCCGAACAGCAGCTCGGGCACGCTGAGCAGCTGCCCGGTGTCCTTGACGGCCTTGGCCTTCGGCTCCGCCTCGGGCTTGTCGAGGGCGGGCGGGCCGATCATGGCGCCGGCGCCCGGATCGCGCCACGGGTCGGCTTCTTTCGACGACCACAGCGGCGCATCGACCGGCGCGTCGCCGTTCTGGTCGACGGGCGGTCGTTGCAGCACCACATCGGGGTTCTCCGGCGGACGGCTGAACGCCTCGGTCAGCGCGGCCGCGGGCGGCGGCGCCGCGTGCAGCGCCGGATCCGGGTGGCTGCCGTTCCGGTTGGCGAACGCGCTGTCCACGCCGGGTGGCCTGCCGAACACGGCCGCCTGAGAAGGATCGACCGACGGCCTGCGCAGCGGGCGCGGGCCGAGCCGGTCTGGCTCAGGCGTCGGGTTTTGCTCAGGGTGCTGGCTCATCGCTGCTCAGCCTGCCGGTCAGGTGGTGAAAGCCCAGTAAGGACCCGGAATGCCGCGAAGCCCCCGTTGTCGCAACGAGGGCTTCGTGTCCTAGGAGAAAAGTCAGCGAAGGATAGGGCCGCCGGGGGCCACGAGGACCGGGGCGACATGCGCGGGCGCCTTGGGCCGCGCGGCCGGAGCGGTGTCGCCATTGGCGGCGGGCGCGCCGGACGGGGCAACAAGCGCGAGAGCGCCCAGAACGAGACCGGACACAACCACGCCGGCGCCCTGAGCCGTGCGGCGGCCGCGACCGATGACGTTCGGGCCCTCGCCAAGGCGAGGCTGCGAACCTAACGCCGCGTTCGAGCCCAACGGTCTGCTGCCGCCGACGCGGTCTGGCCGTTGGATGGCCACGAGCTGGCCTTCCTGGGTCATCGCCAGGTTGTCGGGCATGCCGGGCAAGTCGGTGTTCTGCGGGATGGCTCGCAGGTTGGCCAGCAAGGAGGCCGACATCGACGGAGCATCCGCAGCACGGACGGCTGCGCGCGCCTGCCGCTGAGCCGCGATCTCCGCGGCACAGCATGGGCAGCTCATCATGTGCGCGGCCACGCGGTCACGCGCGCCCGGGGACAGCTCGCCGTCCACGAACGCCACGACCGCGTCCGGCATCAGGTGCTGCTCGGGCAGATTCCACCCGCGCAGGTCGGTCATGCGGAAGCCTCCCGGGTCAGTTCACGGCGCCGCTCGAGCGAGGCGCGCAGGGCCTGACGGCCACGGTGAATCCTGCTGCGAACAGTACCCAGCTTGACCCCGAGTGTGGCGCCGATCTCCTCGTACGACAGGCCTTCCACGTCGCACAGGACCACGGCGGCACGGAACTCCGGCGGCAGCTCGTCGAGCGCCTCCTGCAGGTCCGGGTCGAGGTGGGCCTCCGAGTACACCTGCTCGGGCGACGGGTCGTCGCCTGCGAGCCTGTCGGTGTCGTCCGGCAGTCCCTCCATGCGCAGCCGCGAGCGGCGGCGGGCCATGTCGAGGAACAGGTTCGTGGTGATCCGGTGCAGCCAGCCCTCGAAGGTCCCCGGCTTGTACGAGGCCAGGGAACGGAACACCCGGATGAAAGTCTCCTGGGTGAGGTCCTCGGCGTCGTGCGAGTTACCGGTGAGGCGGTATGCGAGCCGGTAGACGCGGTCAGCGTGTTCCCGCACGACCTCGTCCCAGGTCGGGGGTGTCCACGCCGGCTGGTCGTCCAGCTCGACTGGCGTCGCCAACGCGACGTCGGAATCGCTCATCAGGTGGGTATCCTCCCGCGGACTGGCCTGCCCACTACGTTGAACAACGACGGACTCGTTCACGGTGTTCCCCACTTCGGCTGTGCGACTCCCCTTGTTGTCGATAGCTTCGTGTACGGCGTTATGGGGTGGGTGAGAGTCAGCTAAGACGAACCTGAGAATCCGTCCGTCGGCGCGT
Source organism: Rhodococcus rhodnii (assembly GCA_000720375.1). GTDB lineage: Bacteria > Actinomycetota > Actinomycetes > Mycobacteriales > Pseudonocardiaceae > Kibdelosporangium. The sequence continues at coordinate 111,060 of JOAA01000016.1, forward strand.
TTGCTGAGTGTTCCCTCAGAAATGGCCCGGACGACGCTAATCTCGCCAGGCGTGACACCCGAATGGCCGGCCGGGCTGCGTGCCTACGTCGAGGACTACCTGGCCGAGGACGAGACGCTGAGCGCAGCACGTGCACGCGGGCGGGCGCTGGGCTGTGTGCCGATCGGCGCGGCAGGCGGCGCCGCCCTGCAGTTCCTTGCCACCGCACTGCGAGCCAAAGCCGTGGTCGAGGTCGGCACAGGCGCCGGGCTGAGCGGCCTGTACCTGCTGCGTGGGATGGCCCAGGACGGCGTGCTGACGTCGATCGACGTCGAACCTGAGCACCAGACGGCGGCCAGGCAGGCGTTCGCGGCTGAGGGCGTCGCGCCCGGCCGGACCAGGCTGATCATGGGCCGGGCGCTGGACGTGCTGCCCCGGTTGACCGACTCCGGGTATGACCTGATCTTCGTGGACGCCGCGAAGACCGAATACCCGAGTTACTACGAGCAGGGTGTCCGGTTGCTGAGGCCGGGTGGCGTGATCGCGTTCGACAACGTGCTGTGGAAGGGCCGGGTGGCCGATCCTGAGGACCGCGAGCCGGACACAGCCGCGATGCGCGAGGTCGCCCGCCTGGTCAAGGAGGACGACCGCCTGGTGCCGGTGTTGCTGCCTATCGGTGACGGTTTGTTGGTGGCAGCCAAGGCCTGAGGGCGCACATAGGGTGAACGCATGGTCTACGTGGATCTGCCCGAGCTCGGACTCGAAGGCGAATGGGCGGTCACCGACGCGGAACGCGCTCTCGCCCGGCGTATCGTGCCGTTGCTGCCCGCCGAGCCCGCTCCAGGAGCCGACATGGCGACTCGCTGGAGCACCCTGCAGTCGACGCTCAGCACGCTCATCGAGATGATCCGGACGGAAGGCGACGGCCTGTTCGACGAACGCGGCGGTTCGCACGCCAGCCAACCGGGCGTGATCACCATGATCGACATGCCGTTCACCCTCGCCCAATGGTTCAACGAGGTCGGCCAACGCCACCAGCTCGCGACCGCCACGCGTGGGACCGCGGGCGGGAACGCGGTGTTGACGGAGCTGACCTCCGATGTGGAGCCGGAAGTGGCCGAGTTGCGGCGGTTGCTCACCGCGGCCGCCGGGACCTAAGCGCCCTCGTGCTTGCGTGCCCAGGACGTGATGGCCTTGGCGATCGCCTCGGGCTGGTCCTCAGGTGCGTGGTGACCGGCGGCTCCGCAGTGGACAGTCTCGAGCGCCGCGATGTTCGCCGCGCACCACTCGGCCAGTTCGGGCTTGATCAGCAAGGTGGGTGAGCCTTCGAAGGTGAGCAGCAGTTTGGGCACGTCCGCGCTGGCCGCCAGCCACTTCCCGTACTGCGAGACCCGCTCGACGACGTCCGCAGGATCACCATCGAGGGGCGACGAGCGCGCCCACCGCAGGATGGGACGACGGCTTTCCCGCGTCGGGTACGGCGCCAGGTAGGCCTGTATCTCGGCATCAGTCAGCGGGTTGAGCACTCCGGCGGTGAACGCGGACTCCACGAAGAAGTTCGTGTCGAGCACCAACTCCTCACCCTTCGGCCCGCGCATGGCCTCCGCCCTGGCGCGCGGGGCGTCGCCCAGTTCGCTCCAGGACAACGGACGCACGATGGTCTCGAAGAAAGCGATGCTCCGGACCCGCGAGGGATGGCGGGAAGCCCAGTCGAAGGCGAGCGCGCCACCCCAGTCGTGCCCGACGAGCACCACGTCGTCCAGGCCGAGCTGGTCGAACCAGGCGTCCAGGTAGCGGGCGTGGTCGTCGAAGCGGTACGGCACGTCCGGCTTGCCGGACCGGCCCATGCCGATCAGGTCCGGGGCCAGCAGCCGGTACGGCAGATCGATCCCGGGCAGGACCTTCCGCCATAAGTACGACGAGCCGGGGTTTCCGTGCAGGAACACCATCGGCCGTCCGGCACCGATCTCCTCGTAGTACATCGTCGAGTCCAGGACTTCCACGGTCGGCATCACAACTCCATTCGTTAGTGGCACTAACGAAGTTAGATCGTTAGTGCCACTAACGCAAGGGCTAGGATCCTGCTGTGACTGAAGCCGCACGTCTGCGCAACCAGCCCACGCGGCTGCTGTCCCTGGCCGCCATGCACGCGGACCGTCAGGTCACCGAGGCGCTCGCAGCCGTGGACGCGCGGAAATGGCACTACGCCGTGCTCGCCACGCTGGAGGAATTCGGCCCCGCGAGCCAGGCGGAACTCAGCGACCGCACGCGCATCTACCGCAGCGATCTCGTCGCGGTCCTGAACGAGCTGGCCGAGCAAGGCTCGGTGGAACGCACGGCGGACCCCGTGGACAAGCGACGCAACGTCATCACGCTGACCAAGCAGGGTCACCGGCAACTGATCAAACTCGACACCGTGCTCGCGGACGTCCAGAACCAGGTGTTCGCGCCGCTGTCACCCAGCGAACGAGAGCAGCTCAGCAGGCTGCTCGCCGCCCTGCTCAGCTGACCTGGGCACCCTTGCCGAGCACGATCACGCCGCCCGCGCTGACGGTGTACTTCTCCCGATCCGCCTCGACGTCCACGCCGATCTGGGCGCCATCGGCCACGACCACGTTCTTGTCCAGGATCGCCCGCCGGACGACCGCGCCCTTGCCGATGCGTACGCCCGGGAGCAGCACGCTGCCCTCGACCACCGAACCGTCGTCGACAACCACGTCCGCGCTCACGACCGACTCCCGCACCGAAGCGCCGGACACGATCGTGCCCGGGCCGACGATGGACTCCACGGCCGAACCTGAGTTGACGAACTTGGCGGGCGGCAACGGCGGCGTGGCCGTACGGATCGGCCATGCCTGGTTGTAGAGGTTGAACACCGGGTGCACGGAGACGAGGTCCATGTGCGCGTCGTAGTACGCGTCGAGCGTCCCGACGTCACGCCAGTAGCCGCGGTCGCGTTCGGTCGCGCCGGGCACGACGTTGTCGTCGAAGTCGTAGACGGCCGCGTTGTTGTCGTCCACGAGCATGGGGATGATGTCGCCGCCCATGTCGTGGTCGGAGTCCGGGTTCGCCGCGTCCGCGCGGAGCGCCTCGAGAAGAACCTCGGTGCGGAACACGTAGTTGCCCATCGAGGCGAACGTCACGTCCGGGTCGCCCGGCACGTGCGGCGGGTCCTTGGGTTTCTCCAGGAACCGGGTGATCTTGCCGGATTCGTCCGAGTCGATGCAGCCGAAGGCACTCGCCTCCGCGCGCGGTACGCGGATACCCGCGACCGTGACGCCCAAGCCTGAGTCGATGTGCTGGCTGACCATCTGGGACGGATCCATCCGGTACACGTGGTCCGCGCCGAAGACCGCGATGTGGTCGGGACGTTCGTCGTAGACCAGGTTGAGCGACTGGAAGATCGCGTCCGCGCTGCCGGTGTACCACCGCGGGCCGAGGCGCTGCTGCGCGGGCACCGGGGTGACGTACTGGCCGAGGATGTTGGACAACCGCCACGTCGTGGAGATGTGCCGGTCCAGCGAATGCGACTTGTACTGGGTCAGCACGCACAGCCGGTGATAGCCCGCATTGACCAAGTTGGACAGTACGAAGTCGACTAACCGGTAGTTGCCCGCGAACGGTACGGCTGGCTTGGCTCGGTCGGCGGTCAGGGGCCACAGGCGTTTGCCCTCCCCGCCCGCCAGCACGATCCCGAGCACCTTCGGCTGGCCTGTCACGGTTGGGACCCTAGTGTCCTGACCACGATCACGGCCAGATCGAAACGCGACGTTTGGCGTCACGTTCACCGGAACGAACCATTGGCAACTACGGTTACCAAGTGTGCGAATCGGTCTGCTGACACGCGAATACCCGCCTGAGGTCTACGGCGGGGCAGGCGTGCATGTCGGTTTCCTGGTCCCCCGGCTGCGCGAGCTGATCGAGGTGGACGTGCACGCTTTCGGTGGGCCACGGGCGGATGCGCACTCACACGGGCCCGCGCCGGGGCTGGAGCACGCCAACGCGGCGCTGCAGACGCTGTCGGTCGACTTGGCGATGACGGCCGCGACCGAAGGCGTGGATCTGCTGCACTCGCACACGTGGTACGCCAACATGGCCGGGCATCTTGGCAAGATCTTGCACGGCGTGCCGCACGTCGTCACCGCCCACTCCTTGGAACCGCGCCGGCCGTGGAAGGCCGAGCAGCTCAAGGGCGGGTACCGGTTGTCCTCATGGGTCGAGCGGACGGCCTACGAGGCTGCCGACGCGATCATCGCGGTCAGCGAAGGCATGCGCACGGACGTCCTCGACTGCTATCCGGCGCTGGATCCGGCGCGCGTGCACGTGGTGCGCAACGGGATCGACACGAGCGCATATCACCCGGTCACCGAGACAGACGCACTGGAGCACTACGGCATCGACCCGGACCGGCCCATCGTGGCGTTCGTCGGCCGGATCACGCGGCAGAAGGGCGTCGGGCACCTGATCGCGGCCGGGCACCACATCGATCCGGACGCTCAGCTCGTGCTGTGCGCGGGTGCGCCCGACACGCCGGAGATCGCCGAGGAGACCAAACGCGCGGTGTCCGAGTTGGCGGAGAAGCGGCCAGGCGTGTTCTGGATCCAGCAGATGCTGCAGCCCGCCGAGGTACGGCAGATCCTGAGCCACGCGACCACGTTCGTGTGCCCTTCGGTCTACGAACCGCTGGGCATCGTGAACCTGGAGGCTATGGCGTGCGGCACAGCTGTCGTCGCCTCGGACGTCGGCGGCATCCCCGAAGTCGTGGCCGACGGCGAGACCGGCCTGCTGGTCCACTACGACGAGCACGCCATCGAGGAATTCCGCTCCGGCCTGGCGGAAAAGGTCAACGAGCTGGTCGGCGACCCGGCTCGGGCGGCCGCTTTCGGCGAGGCCGGGCGGGCCCGCGCCGAGCGTGAATTCGCCTGGACGACAGTCGCTCAGCAAACTGTCGATGTCTACAGGTTGGTCTTGCCTGAAGGCAATCTCAGTGAGCAGGAGTAATGCTCGTAGCGTGAAGCGGATTTTCACGCGGTACACGATGGCGTCGCTGCTGGCGACGGCGTTGAGCCAAGTGGCGCTGCTGGTGCTGTTCTGGGCGTGGGAACTGGACGCCATGACAGCCACCACCATCGCGTTCCTGGTCGGGTCCGTGCCGCACTTCCTGCTCATCCGTCGATGGGCATGGGGCAACGTCGGCAGTGTGGGCAGGCGGGCCGAGATCATCGCCTACATCGTCGTGACCGCCGCGGGCGGCGCGCTGTCCATCGGGATCACGACGGTGATGGACTGGCTGCTGGAACCGTTGATCGACGACCGCGGTTGGCGGTCGTTCGGCCTGGTCGTGACCTACCTGGCCAGCGGCGCGCCGGTGTTCCTGCTCAAGTTCTTCGCGCTGGACCGCGTGTTCCGCCGGAAGGCCAGCCACACGCCCAAGGCGCCGGCCGACAGCCAGGACACCGACGACAAGACCAGCGCGCTCCAGCCCCACGCCGCGTAGATCATGGTCCCGATCGTGCCGCCGACACAGGCTCCCGCGTAGTAAGCACCGCTGTACAGCCCGGACGCGGGGCCTTTGTTCGGCGCGGCCACGTTCACCCACGCGCCCGCGGCGGCGTGTGCGGCGAACCATCCGGCCGTGAGCAGCACGAACCCGATCGCGATCGGCACGACATGCGTGGGGATCGTCACTACAGTGCCCACGATCGTGAGGCCGAGCATTCCAAAGAGGACTTTTCGCAGGTTCGACTGGCTGCCGAGGGTCGCGGAGCTCACGCCGCCGACCGCGTAAGCCAGGAAGACGAGCGAGGCGACCTGTGGGCTGAGTTCGAGCGGCGGCGCGGCGAGACGGAACCCGATCGCGTTGTACATCGCGACGAACGAGCCCATGCCCAGAAACGCGATCCCGTACAGCGCCCACAGGAGCGGTTGGCTGACCGCTGATCTGAGGCCGCGTGTGGTCCGTCTGACAGGTTCGGTTCGCTTGGGCAGCGCCCAGATGAGCACGCCGGTGGCGATCGTGGCGAAAATCGCGACGAGCCCGACGCCGCCGCGATACGTGCCGAACAGACCGGCGAGCAACCGGCCGACCATTCCGCCGAATGTATTGCCCGCGACGAGCATTCCGATCGCTTTCAGCCTGCCCTGCTCGGCCAGATACGCCATGGCGACGGCCGGAAATCCGGCAAGCGCGACACCTTGCAGCGCACGCAAAACGAGCAAAAGCCGAAAATCGTGGACAAGCGGCAGAGAAAGCCCAATCAACGCGGCGGCGACGACGGATGTCAGGATGACCGGCCGTCGACCGACCACTTCGGACAACAGCGACAGCGGGATGACCGCGATGGCCAGCGCGCCGGTGGCGACGCCGACCGCGAGCGACGCGTGGCCAGGCGTGATCTGGAACTCGTCCGCGAGTTGCGGCAGCACCGGCTGCGGCGCGTAGAGCAGCGCGAAACTCGCGAGCCCGCCCGAGGCGATGCCGAGGGTCAACCTGTCCACGCCCTTGGACGTTAAGGAGCTACAACTAATACGTCCAATACGGCATCATGAGCCTATCGATACACAAGCGCATGAATCACTGGCCGCGTCGATCGCGCCGCGGCTGGCCATGCTGCGTTCGCTTGCGCTTGAAGGCAATGTGACCAGGGTGGCCGCCGCGTTGGGCGTGCCTCAGCCGACCGTGAGCCGGTGGCTGGCCGCACTCGCCACCGAGGTCGGCGCTCCCGTCGTGGTCAAGGACGGCCGGGGCGTACGGCTGACTCGGGCCGGTCAGTTGCTTGTCGACGCGGCGAGTTCCGCGATGGGTGCATTCGAGGCAGGCACCCGGCAGGTGATCGAGGAGGTCGACCCGGACAGCGGCCGGGTGGTACTCGGTTTCCTGCACATGCTCGGCCGGTCGCTGATCCCCGAGTTGCTGCGGGCGTTCCGGTTCCGGCACCCCCGGGTCCGGTTCGGGCTGATTCAGGCTTCCCGCGCGGACGTCATCGCGCGGTTGCAGTCAGGCGAAGTGGATCTGGCGTTCTTCGGCCCGCCACCCGACGAGCCCGACCTGGCGTGGACGCCCTTGCAACGGCAGGAGTTGCGGGTCGTTCTGCCGGACACGCACCGGCTCGCCGGCCGGGCGAAAGTCCGGATCGCCGAGCTGGCACGGGAGGACTTCGTCGGGCTCGAGCACGGGTTCGGGTTGCGGCAGATCACCGACGACATGTGCGCCGAAGCCGGGTTCACGCCGCGAATGGCCTTCGAGGGCCAGGAGTCCGACACGGTTCGCGGCTTGGTGGCCGCGGGGTTGGGCGTGGCGATCCTGCCTGAGGTCGAGGTGCCCACTCCGGGGCTCGTCGAGATCTCGTTGAGCCCGCGGGCGAGCAGGTTGGTCGCGCTGGTCTGGCCCGCACACGATCAGCTCACGCCTGCGGTGCGGGCCTTCCGCGATTTCGCCTCGGCTCAGGAGGCGTAGGACGCCACCAGCTCCACCAAAGTCCTTGTCGAGAAGCCGGTCGCACCGGGCACGACCTCGTCGTACACCTTCTCGGCGCGCGCCGGGCCTGCGATGTCCATGTGCGCCCACGGGATTCCGCCGGTGAACTTCTGCAGGAACAGCGCCGCCGTGATGCCGCCGGGCCCAGGCGGGCACTGACGCCAGTCGGCGATGTCGCTGACGACCTCGTCCTCCAGGTCGGCCAGCAGCGGCATCCGCCACCAGGCCTCACCGCTGCTCGCACCCGCATCGATGATGCGGCTCGCCAGCTCGTCGTCGGACGCGAACAGGCCGCCGGTCCGCACGCCGAGGGTGACCTTCATCGCGCCAGTCAGCGTCGCGACGTCGACCATCAGGTCTGGCTTGACGCGGCGGACCGCGTAACCGATGGCGTCGGCGAGGACCATCCGGCCTTCGGCGTCGGTGTTGGTCACCTCGGTCGTCTGGCCGTCGTAGTGCTTGACGATGTCGCCGGGCCGGTAGGACGAGCCCGAGACGTGGTTCTCCGCGAGCGGCACCAGACCCGTCACGCGGAGGGGCAGACCGAGCCGGGCGATCGTCACCAGCGCCGCGATCACCGATGCGCCACCGCACATGTCGGTGCGCATCAGGTGCATGCCGTCGGCGGGCTTGATCGAGATGCCACCGGTGTCGAAGGTGATGCCTTTGCCCACGTAGGCGATGTGCGGTCCAACTGGCTTGGCGGGCCGCCAGGACAGTTCGACGAACCGGGGCGGGCTGACCGAGCCGCCACCCACGGCGAGCAGCCCGCCGAATCCCTCGGCGGCAAGCCACTTCTCGTCCCGGACCTGCACCGAGAGCCCGGGCAGCTGCGCGGCGAGCTTGACGGCCGTCGACGCCAGCCAGGCCGGGTCTTTCACGTTGGACGGCGTGTTACCCATGTCACGCGTGGCCGTGGTGCCCAGCGCGACCGCCATCGCGCGTTCCACCGCGGGCTGCAGTTCGTCGCCCGACTCGGTCACCAGACGCAGGGACTTCAGCCGTGGCTTCTGGGTCGAGGACACCTTGTAGCGGTAGCCACCCAGCGATACGCCAAGGACAAACGCCGAGATCTGCTCCGCGGAGATCTCCGGCGGCAGCGTGAGCTGCACAGACTTCGTCACGCGGCGGCCCGCGTCCTCGTCGTCCGCCGCCCGCGCCTCGATCGCGCGTACCAATGCGGCCCCGGCTTTGCGCCACTGCGCGGCCATACCGTCGCCGACACCGACGACCCAGCGGATGCCGGCGCCGTGCCCCGCAGCGGTGTGCACTTCACCGGCCTTGCCGGTCAGCCCGACGGTCTCCGCCCAGTCAGCGCTCAGATCAGCACCACCCGGCCCCAGGACCGGGGATTCGCCGCCGTACGCGAGCACGACGACGGGAATGCCACGGCGAGGTGAGGACACCACCTCGATGTCGGGCATCGGGCTGGGTAACGACGGCACGGGCGTGCGCAACGCAAGACCTCCTGCGGCTCGCTTCAAGACGTGACGCGGCCCCGGCTCCACCGAAAGAAGCGGATACCGGGGCCCGCCTAAAGAGGAGTGGTCAGCCCGCGGCGGCCTTCAACGCGTCCCCCAGGGCGCTGGCCTCGTCCGGTGACATCTCCACCACCAGGCGTCCACCACCCTCCAGTGGGACGCGCATCACGATGCCCCGACCCTCCTTAGTCACCTCGAGGGGACCGTCACCGGTCCGGGGCTTCATGGCCGCCATAGCGTGCTCCCTCCGTCATAGCCTGCCCACCGCAGGCCGGGTCCACCAGCCTCGGCTAACTGCATTCTCTCCTATCCGCTCACCTCGACGAAATCGAACCGATCTTTTGCGTGTCGTTTGGTGACCACTCGCCGACCTGGTGTGACAGATTCGAGGTAACGGGTCTACATGCGACTTCAACGACTTCCCCGCGCGACACGCCGAGACGCGACACGCCGGGCTATTTTTCCGGTTTTTGGTAACGAGATGGTCACGCGACGACACACTGTGGACAGGTTCGATTTCCCGCGGCATTTCACTTCGCCCGCCAGCAGGTGGCGATATGGTCGTCGACGATCCCGGTGGCTTGCATCAGCGCGTAACACGTCGTGGGGCCGAGGAACACGAAACCGCGCCGTTTGAGCTCCTTGGCCATCGCCTTCGACTCATCGGTGACCGCGGGCACGTCCGCCATCGTGCGTGGCCGCTTGTGCTTGGCCGGCCTGAAAGACCACAACAACTCGTCCAGCGGCTCGTCCAGTGACAACACGGCGCCCGCGTTGCGGATCGCGGCGTCGATCTTGGCCCGGTTGCGCACGATCCCCACGTCGGCCATCAGCCGCTCCCGGTCGGAGTCGTCGAATTCGGCGACCAGCTTCGGGTCGAAGTGGGCGAACGCCGCGCGGAAGTTCTCCCTTTTGCGCAGAATCGTGATCCACGACAAGCCGGACTGAAACGACTCAAGGCACAAGCGTTCGTACATCGCGTTGACGCCGCGCAGCGGGGTGCCCCACTCGTCGTCGTGATACGACACGTAATCCGGCGTCGAGTCGCCCCACGCACAGCGCACGAGTTCTTTCGAAGTCACTGCGTGGCCGCCTTGCCTTCGAGCTGCTGCTCGAGCTCGGCGACCTTGGTGCGCAACTCGTCGACTTCGGCGCCAAGGCGCTGCAGCACCCAGTCCACCTCGGACATCTTGTAACCACGCAGCACCATCTGGAACTTCACTCTGCTCACGTCCTGCGAGGTGATGTCCTCGGACGGCAGCCGCGTCGGAGACGCGCCCGGCGGCAATGGCGGCAGCTCCTCGCCCCGGCCGAACAGCACCGAGGCCAGCAGGAACACCACAGCCGCCACAAAGACCATGACGACGAGGTAGAAGAGCGCGGTGGTCACCTGAGCAATCTTGCCACCAGTGCCGCGCGACCCCGCTCCCTTGGCCTTGCTGGGGCTCAAATCGCCCCTGGCGGCACCGACCGGAACGCCGAAAGACAACCAGTATTCCAGGCGTCCCGGCGTCACCGAACTGCCCTTCGCGCCATGACGGTCAGCTGGGCCAGCACAGCCACTGCCGCCAGGCTGGCCAGCAGCAACACCGGAGTGTGGAACATCAGCTCAGGGTTGAGGATCGTCGACGCGATCCCCAGCGACAGGTTCGACAACAGGGCGGCGCTCACCGTCGCGAGCGCGACGCCAGCGGCGCAGCGCGCGATCAGCCGGTTGTCGGCGACACGACGGGACATCAGCCGTCCGAACAGCAACGCGAGCGCGGTCGCGATGGAGACGGCCCACGGGATGCTGTCGTTGATCTGCGTGATCGGCAGGTACCACGCGGGCAGCTCGCTACTGCTGGCACCGGGCACGCTTTCCCACGACCCCAGGAAGAACAGCCTGCTGCCCTCCCAGCCGAGGTGCAACGCGGGCAGGATGAACAGGATCGAGCGCAGCGTTCGCGTGCCGTACGCGACGGCCAGCTCACCTTGGTAGTCACGGGCGATCGCGCCAACCGGGCCGAAATCGGCGACGGCCTTGCGTTGCGCGTCCTCGTCACGCAATCCGGCGGACCGGTAGCAGTCGGCGGCGTCTTCGAGGCTGTCGCGCGCCTCGGTCAACAGGTCGAGCTTGACTTTGCGGTTTCCCCGTAACCGCGTGTCCAGATCAGCGACATAGTCGTCGATCACGCTTGCGCCGGCCATGGCCCCTCCCCGAGTACGCCCTCGATCGCAGCCGTGAACTCACGCCATGCGTTGCGTTCCTGAACGAGCGCTCGTTGCCCGGCCTTCGTCAGATGGTAGGTACGGCGCTGCCTGCCGGACACAGTGCTCCACTCACTGGTGACGTACCCGGCTCTTTCCAGGCGTCGCAGCGCTGGGTAGACCGTGCCGGTCGGCAGGTCCAGCGCACCGCCACTGCGCAGCTGAAGTGCTTCGATGATGGCATAACCGTGCAGACGCGTGCCGTCGAGAGTGGCGAGCAACAGCGCGTCGAGGTGTCCTCGCAGCACATCCGGCTTCATACGTAGCGAGTCTACGGGTTGGAAGTCACACCGCCCAGCGTTTTCTCCCGGATTCAGGGAAAACCCCGATTGATACGTAGACACCCGACATATAGCGTCGCAACGCATGGACCTGGTTCCCATCGCGCGACTGCAGTTCGCCACGACGACATCACTGCACTTCCTGTTCGTGTTGCTGACGCTCGGCCTGGCGCCGCTCGTCGCGGCCATGCAGACCCGCTACACGGTCAGCCGAAAGCCCGTCCACCAGCGGATGACCCGGTTCTGGGGGCACTTATACGTGATCAACTACGTGGTCGGGATCGCGACCGGGATCGTGATGGAGTTCCAGTTCGGACTGAACTGGACCGGCCTGACGGCCTTCGCCGGCGACGTGTTCGGCGCGCCGCTCGCGATCGAGACGCTCGTCGCGTTCTTCCTCGAGTCCACGTTCCTCGGGCTGTGGATCTTCGGCTGGGGCAAGCTCAACCGCTGGGTGCACCTCTCGCTGATCTGGCTGGTCGTGCTCACCGCGTATCTCTCGGCGTTCTGGGTGATGGGCGCCAACTCCTTCCTGCAGAACCCCGTCGGCTACCGGATGGACGGGGACGTCGCCCGGCTGACGGACTTCGGCGCGTTTCTGAGCAACCCATCGCTCTGGGCCGCGCTGGCGCACGTGCTCACCGCGGGTCTGCTGGCCGGCGGGGTCCTGATGGCGGGCATCAGCGCGTACCACTTCATCAAGCGCACCACGGAGGTCGAGTTCTTCCGCCGGTCGATGCGGCTGGGGCTCGGTGTCGCCGCGGTCGCCGGCTCGATGGTGATCAGCTTCGGGTTCGAGCAGTTCGGCGTGCTCAACGAGGTCCAACCGGCCAAGCTCGGCGGTCCGGAGCAGGACGCACTGGTCCAGGCGGCGGGCGAGGCACGTTTCGGGCCGGGTGACTACCTGCCGCCGGACGTGTCCGGCTTCCTGGGCAACATGATCTCGATCGGGATGCTGCTCTCGGCGGCCGCGTGGATCGCCTGGCTGCTGACCATCCGCAGCTGGATCGTCCGCTTGCGAGTCCCGCTCTATCTGCTGATGGCCCTTGTTCCGCTGCCTTTCGTCGCGGCGATCTTCGGCTGGCTGTTCCGTGAGATGGGCAGGCAGCCGTTCCTGATCAACGGATTGCTGCTCACGTCCGACGGCGTTTCCTCGGTCAGCGCGGGCAGCATGCTCACGTCTTACATCGCGTTCACCGCGGTTCTGATCGGACTGGTGATCACCAATTGGGTGTTGCTCGCCCGGGTCGCCAAACGCGGTCCGGCGCCCCTTGTGGAAGTGGTGAAACCCGAGCCGGTCATGGCGACCCTCTGATTTTCGGGAGCAGAACATGGATTTCCTGTGGATACTCACGCTGGCCGTACTGGCCGCGGGTTATTTCGCACTGGCGGGTTACGACTACGGGGTCGGCATCCTGCTTCGGTTGATCGGCCGGGACGAGCCTGAGCGAAGAAAGGTGCTCGGCACGCTCGGGCCGTTCTTCCTCGGCAACGAGGTGTGGCTGGTGGCGCTGGCCGGAGTTCTGCTCGGCGTCTTCCCGAAGTTCGAGGGACGGCTGTTCTCCGGGGCGTATCCGGCGGTGCTGGCGATCGTGCTGGGCGTCATCGTGTTCACGGTCGCGGCACAACTGCGCGGACGGCTCGGGATCGGGCGTAAACCGTTCTGGGACTTGATGATCACGGCAGGAGCCGGTGTCACGGCGATCGCATGGGGCGTACTGCTCGGCGCGATGCTCGAAGGTCTGCCGCTCGGTCCGGACGGCTACCCGACCGGCGACTTCAGCGGTCTGGTCGACTCTGGCACGGTGTTGTTCGGCGTGCTGACGTTCTCGCTGTTCACGTTGCACGGCGCGGCTTTCGTCGCGGCACGGTCGACCGGCCGCCTCGCTGCACGCGGAAAGCATGTGGCCCGGGTGTTGATCGCGCCGACTGCCATGGCAGTGCTGGCAGTCGTGGCCAACGGTGTGTTCGCGCTGGATCTCGCCAACCCTTGGCTGACGTTGGCCGGTGCGGGATTGACCATCGTTGCCGTCTTCGCGGCCGGTTCGCTGTTGGACAAACGGCCGATGGCTGCCGTTGTGTGCACTGGGGTGGCTTGTGTTCTACCGGTGTTCGCCGTGGCCGTCGCTCACCTGCCGAACGCCCTGGTGTCCTCTTTGGATGGCGGCGCCGGATTGTCCTTCGCCACCATCGCTTCATCGTCCAGCACATTGGCTCAGGTCGGCTGGCTCGCGCTGCCCATCGTACCCGCGGTGATCGGCCTGCAAGTGGTCATCTGGTGGATGTTCCGCCAGCGGGTCGATGAGCGGACAGGGCTGTTCTGGTGATCCCCGATCTGCCGGGTTCCCGGCGCTACCTGTACATGCTGTGCGCGCTGGCCGCGTGCACAGCATGTCTCGTGCTCGCCCAAGCCGAGTTATTGGCTGGGCTGCTGACTGGAAGTGTCACGCTCGCATTGCCGATCGTGGCGTTGGCGGCCCGCGCTTTGTTGTTGTGGGTACAGGAAAGCGTGGCGGCCCGATTCGCCGCGTCCGCGAAGGGGCACCTGCGGTCGCGGGTATTGCGGTCCACGATGGATTCCGCTGGTGCACAGGCCACGTTGGTGACAAGGGGAATTGACGCGGTCGGACCGTACCTGACCGGCTATCTGCCGCAGATGGTCATCTCGGCGATCGTTCCACTTGCCGTGCTGGTCCGGTTGTCCATCGCGGATCTGACGTCGGCGTTGATCATCGCGGCCACGTTGCCGTTGATTCCGGTGTTCGCCGTGCTGGTCGGCAAGCACACCAAGCGGCAGACCGAACGGCAGTGGGATCTGCTGTCCCGGTTGGGCGGACATTTCCTGGATGTCGTACGAGGCATGGAAACGCTGATTCTGTTCAAGCGGGCCGGTGCCCAAGCCAGGATCGTGCGGGAGATGGCCGTTCAGCACGCCGACGCGACCATGCGGACGTTGCGGATCGCTTTCCTGTCGGCGTTGGTGCTGGAACTCGTTGCCACGCTGTCCATCGCCTTGGTCGCTGTCCCTGTTGGACTACGTCTGTTGAACGGAGGCGTGGACTTGGCGACCGCACTGCTCGTGTTGCTGCTTGCACCCGAGGCGTACCTCCCGTTGCGAGTGGCTGGTGCGAAGTTCCACGCGGCGGCCGAGGGTGTGACTGTTCTCAAGAACGTCTTGGCGCTCAAGGAGAAGTCGCCCAAGGCGGCTGTCCGAACGCGACCGCCGGACCTGCGCACCGCGACGATTTCGCTGGAAGGTGTGACCGTGCGCTATCCGGGGCGCTCGGAACCAGCAGTGCGAGACTTCTGGCTGACGGTCGAACCAGGTGAACGCGTCGCGCTCATCGGCCCCAGCGGTGCTGGGAAAAGTACCCTGCTGTCGGTCGTGCTCGGTCTGACCACGCCCACCGATGGCCGCGTACTGATCGGCGGTGTGGATCTGCGAGAGCTCGCTGACTGGCACGACTGCCTTACGTGGGTGCCACAACAGCCGTGGTTGATGGCTGCCAGTGTCGCCGACAACATCCGGTTGGCCAATCCGCAGGCGACCGATGTGGACATTGCACGTGCCGCTCAGGCGGCTGCATTGGACGTTTCCATGGACCGTCTGGGTCGTGAACTGTCCAGTGGTCAACGACAGCGAGTCGCCTTGGCTCGTGCATTGCTCCGGCGTTCGGCGCCGGTGGTTTTGCTCGACGAACCGACCGCTCGGCTGGACACCCAGACCGAGCAGGCGGTGCTGGCCGCGAGCCGGAAGCTGTTGGCGGGCAAGACCGCGTTGGTCGTCGCGCATCGCCCCGCGTTGTTGCCTGAGACCGATCGGGTGGTGCGGGTCGGATGAGACTTCCTGTCGTACGAATGACTTTTGCCGCGTTCATCGCGGTTCTGGCCGAACTGGCCGCGATCGGTCTCACCGCGACCGCCGCGTGGCTGATCGTCAGCGCGGCCGCACATCCACCACTCGCTGCCCTGACCGTGGCCATCGTGATCGTCCGGACGCTGGCGATCGCACGTGGCGGTTTGCGCTACGCCGAACGTCTAGCCGGTCATTCCGCCGTCCTGCGCGCGATGGCTGACCTGCGGGGCCAGGTCTATGCCGCACTCCTGCGCCGCAAGGACATCCGGGAAGGCGACGCGCTCGCCCGGGTCGTGTCCGATGTGGATTCCTTGCAGGACGGGTTGCTCCGGTGCATTGTCCCGGCTGGAGTCGCCGCGATGGTCGCCGCGATCGGCTTGACAGTCGCGGCTGTCATGTCGCCCGTTGCACTAGCGGTGCTGTTGTGCGCCCTCGCAATCATCGGGCTCGTATTGCCATTTGCCGCCGCGCAGCTCGCGGCGCGTACCGCGCGACGGACCGTCGAGGACCGCGCGAGGCTTGCTGATCACATGCTCGACCTGATCCACGGCTCGGCCGAACTGGAGGTCTACGGCGCTCGCCCGGCCAAGCTTCAGCAAGCCGAAGCCACAGCGGCATCCATCGCGGCCGTCGAACGCCGCCCCGGAGCCTTCATCGGGGCGCTCGGTGTGGCCGTCCAAATCGGAGCGGTATTCGCGCTGATCACGTTGCTGCCACCCGGCCCCGGCACGGCCGCACTCGCGCTCGGCACCCTGACTGCGATGGAAGTCTTCCTGCCGCTGTCGGCCGCCGCCGCGCGACGGACGGAAGTCCGCCCGGCCATCGCCCGTGTCCGCGCACTGTTCACCGAACCTGGTACACCGCCCCGACCAGCGCCCGAGGTCGTACTGGACCTACGGCCAGGTAAGCACATCGCCATCGTCGGCCCAAGTGGTGCCGGGAAGAGCACGCTGCTGACGCAGGTCGCGCGCAACGAACCGGTTGCACGGGGCGCAATGACAGATGGGCACGTTTTCGCCACAACCATCCGGGAAAACCTCTCGTTCGCCCGGCCGGACTGCACACAGGACGACCTCGACCGAGTCGCTCGACTGGTACGACTGGACTCCTGGCTCGCCTCGCTGCCCCAGGGCTGGAACACGACGATCGACACGGACACAATCTCAGGCGGGCAACGACAACGACTGATCCTCGCGCGCGCCCTGCTTGCCGACGCTCCCATCGTTCTGCTCGACGAGCCAGTGGAAAGCCTTGACACGACTCAAGGTGACGAGATCCTTGCCGACGTGCTCGCCGCGACCCACGACCGCGCCGTGGTTCTGGTGACGCACCGGCTCAGCCAACTGACCGGGTTCCAGGATGTGGTCGTTCTGGAAGGCGGACAGGTGATTCAGCGCGGCTCGCACGAGGAGCTCGTCGCATGCGAGGGCTACTACCAGGACTCCTGGCGAGCGGAAGAGATGATCTCCATGCTGGCAAATTCGCGCCACAGCCCCGCTTGACCTGCGGAAACGAAAGTGACCTGGATCACATTACAACTTAATTACTTGCTTGAATGAACCTGTGTCAGTTGAGTGGCAACTAGAACTCAACGCATCTGGGGGATCACCGACAGTTCCGCGAACTGTGGCTTTGCCATGGGCTCGTCATGCAAGGGGGACGATGCGACCGACGCCACCAGCCGCCGTCCTGCCCGTCGGATTCCAGTGGTTCTGGGGCAGCCAGACGATGAGCTTCGTCGGCGACCGGCTGACTGGCTTCGCCGTGCCGAGTGCCGCGATCCTCGTCCTGAACGCCTCCAGTGCCCAGGTCGGGCTGATCTCGGCGGCCGGATGGCTGGCATATCCGGCGTTCGGCATGATCGCGGGCGCGCTCTTGGCTGAGCGCAGGCGGCGGGGCGTGATGATCGCCGGCGAGCTTGTCCGGTTCGCCGCGTTCGCGAGCATTCCGGTGGCGGCGCTGATCGGGTGGCTGAGCGTCACCCAACTGGTCGTCGTTGTCGCCTTGGCTGGGATCGCAACGGTGTTCGTCGACATCGCAGGGCAGTCCTATGTGCCCACCTTGGTGACGCCGGGACAGCTTTTCGCGGCCAACTCGCGGCTGCAGGGCTCGGACAGCCTGTCCAAGCTGATCGGGCCCGCACTCGCGGGCGCCGTGATGAACCTGCTCGGCGGGATCGCGGCGATCGGCGTGAACGCGTTGCCCTTCCTGCTCTCCGCATTCGGCCGGACCCGCATCAAGGTCGTCGAGGAACTGCCGCCGCGGCTGTCCTCACCGCCTTCGATCGCCACGCGGATCCGCATCGGGATCTCGTACGTCTGGAGTCAGCCGCTGCTGCGGCAAGTGGTCTGCGGTACGGCCGTGCGCGGGTTCGGAACCGGTGTGGTGGACGCGGTTCTGCTGCTGTTCGCGTACCGGGCGCTTGGCCTGTCCAGTCTGGGCGGCGGTTTCCTGCTCGCGGCGGGCGCGGTCGGTGCCCTGCTGGGAGCGCTGATGACGCAACGGATCGCGCGGCGAATCGGCGTCCGTGCGGCCCTGCTGCTCAGCGCGCTCGAAGGTCTCTTGTGGCTGGCGGTGCCGGTCACGCTGTTCGTCGCGCCGGTCGTGTTCCTGGTCGCCATCCGTGTCTGCTCGGCGTTCTGGCTGCCGGTGTGGAACGTGCTGACGACCAGCATCCGGCAGTCCTTGACCCCGCCGGGCGAACAATCCACGGTGCATGCGACCGCACGGACCATGGCGTCGTC
The DNA here is from genome assembly GCA_000720375.1 of Rhodococcus rhodnii. GTDB lineage: Bacteria > Actinomycetota > Actinomycetes > Mycobacteriales > Pseudonocardiaceae > Kibdelosporangium. The sequence goes on from JOAA01000016.1 coordinate 129,128, forward strand.
GATGATCCCGTTCGGCTCCATGCTCGCCGGCCTTGCCGCGGGCCTTCTGGGATCTTTGCTCGGCACAGCGACCGGCCTTGTCGTCGTACTGGCCGTCGGCGGTGCCTGCATCGCGGCAAGCGTGTTGCTGCTGCGTGGCGTCACCCGCGAACTTCCTGAGCTGGCCAAAACGCAAGGAGGAGGATCGAATGCACCCGTCCACCACACGAACGTTGAACGCCAAGGAGTTCGCTGACATCAAGCACACCGTGGCGATCCGGTCGCGGGCGCGCAAAAGCCTGCTGGCGGACCCGGGGTACGCGGCTCCGCTGCCGCAGGAAGTCAGCATGCAGCTGACGTACAAGTGCAATCTCCGGTGCACGCACTGCTACCAGTGGAACGAGCAGGGTTTCTTCCGCGACTTCAGCATCGAGCGGCAACGCACCGAACTGAACATCGAAGTCGTCGAACAGGTCCTGCGGACAACCGCGCCGGTGCGCTCCAAGACGTTCCTCTGGGGCGGCGAACCGCTGATGCACTCGAAGTTCAACGAGGTCGCGGACCTGCTTGAGAAGTACCCCCGCACGGTCAACATGTGCACCAACGGCCTGCTGTTCAAGCGGAAACTCGACGACCTGCTCAAGATCGGCGCGAACCTGAACCTGCTGATCAGCCTGGACGGGCTCGGCGAGGACCACGAGGCGCTGCGCGGCAAGGGCACGTTCAAGCGCACGATGGAGAACATCCAGCTGATGCTGGATCTCAAGCGCGAAGGCAGGTTCGACGGCGAGATCTCGTTGTCCTGCATGGTGTCGCACGTGACCGTGTACAAGATGTACGAGTTCATGGAATGGGCCGAGGAACTCGGCGTCAACACGGTGTACTTCCAGTTCCCGTGGTTCATCAGCCCGCAAGTCGCGCAGGCGATGGACAAGGTGTACGAGGAGTCCTTCGCGTGGCTCAACCCGGACACCAAGACCAAGAAGCCGACCTGGCACTCGTACACCTACCAGCTGCCCGAAGAACAGCTCCCGGTGTTGCGGGAATCCATGGCTCGCTTGGCGAGCAGGCCGTGGCGAGTCCGGGTGCGTTACCAGCCGCAACTGGAGGCCGACGAGGTCGAGGACTTCATCCGGGGCACGTCCCGCCCGGCACAGCACCGTAACAAGTGCCTCGCGGTGTCCAACCGGATGGAGGTGCACGCGGACGGCGCGGTGAGCTCGTGCAAGTTCTTCCCGGAGTTCGTGGTGGGCAACCTGTACGACACGCCGGTCGCGGAGCTGTGGCAGAGCAAGGACTTCCGGGAGATCCGCAAGATCCTCTCGGCCAACGGCATGATGCCGGTCTGCTCGAAGTGTATCCTGCTCTACCTGAACGGAGTGTGAAACCCATGTCCGACACCGAGTTCACCATCAAGACCGTGCTCGCCGGGGTGCTGGGCGCGGGAATCACCCCGGCCGAGATCGGCTCGGACGCCGATCTGGTCGAGGAGTACGGGCTCGACTCGCTGCAGACGATCTCGTTCCTGCTCGGCATCGAGGACGCCTTCGACCTCGAACTGGACTACGAGACCCTGGAACTGGACCACCTGCGCTCGGTACGCCAGTTCGCCGAGTTCATCTCGTCGACCACCGTGGTGGCCGGATGACCGCAGCTCGGTTGGGCACATTCGACGCGGAGAAGTGGTGGCGCCCAACCGATCTGGCCACCCTGCCCGCGATACCCCGTACCGGATCGGATGACGCGGTCGCCGCGATGGACGAACTCCTCGCGGGCTTCTGCTCGCCAGGCGACCGGCTGATCACCCGGCATCCGATGACGGCGTCCGTCCGTGACGGCCTTGCCGCCGCGGGCATCACGTTCGATCACATCGTGGTTGAAGCGCCACACGAACCATTCGAACGCAACGTGTCCCGGGACTTGGTCGCAGACTTTGTCGTTGAGCCCTATGCCGTGCTTGCGGAAACGGCTCAGCTGACGACTCTGCTTCCTGACAACGATGTCGTCGCCGAAGTGAACTCCAAGACCTGGTCGAACACCCTGGCGCAGGAGTTGGAGTTGCCCGGGACAGGGACCGTTGTCCGGTCGGTGGCGGAGCTGTCGGCTGCGGTGTCCCGGTTGCCGTCGGCGATCGTCAAGGATCCGTACGGTGTGTCCGGGCGGGCTGCCTTGGTCGTGGAGTCTCCGGGGGTTCTGCGGGCGATCGAGCGGACGCTGACCAAGCAGGACAAGCGGATCGAGTTGGTGGTCCAGGAGAAGTACGCGGTGGAACGGGACTTCTCCGCGCACGTCCTGATCTCCCGGGACGGCACGTGGCGGCACCGCGGCATCCAGGTGATGACCAACCGAGGGTTGCGGCACATGGGTTCGTCCCCGGCCACACCGGACTTCTCGGAGTTCCTGGCGGACAGGGGATATCTCTCGGTCATCGACTCGGTCGCCGAGGCGTTGGTCCAGGCGGGCTACTTCGGCCCGGTCGGCGTCGACTCGATGCTCCTGCGGGACGGCACGCTCGTCCCGGTTCTGGAAATCAACGCCAGGCAGTCCTTGGGCCTGCTTTCGTTGGTGCTCAACGAGCGCTTCGCCACTCCGGCGCATCTGTCGCAAGTGGAACTCACCGTTCCGCCGGGCAGCGGGATTTCCTCGCTCGTCCAAGCCCTGGCTGACATTCGGTACACGGGTGGGGAGCGTGAAGGTGTTCTCGTGCTCAATGGCAGCACGCTCGCGGCACCAGGTGGCCGCGTGTACTTCGCCTTGATGTCCCACCAACCTGACGCTCTGCGGCAACGCGTCCTTGATGCCGTCGCAGCAGCGGGCATAACGGTCAGAGGAGTCGCTCATGCGGCTTGACATCGGCCTGATCGGAGCGACTCGGATCGCCGAGCGTGCGATTCTCGGGCCAGCGAGTCAGCAGGACAACGTGACAGTTCGTGCAGTCGCCGCGAGCGATGTCGTCCGTGCCCGGGAATTCGCTGCCAAGAACGGCATCGAGCGCGTGCACGAAGATTACGACGCGTTGGTCCGCGATCCGGACATCAACGTGGTTTACGTGTCGCTGCACAACTCGGCGCACCACGCGTGGGCGGTTAGTGCCGCGTCACAAGGAAAACATGTCATCGTCGAGAAGCCTTTGTGCCTGACGGCCGAACAGTTCGCGGACATCGACCGCGCCGCCACCGCGAACGGTGTTCGGGTCGTCGAGGCGATCCCGACGGCTGGGCATCCTTGGCAGGCAGCCGTCCGGGAGATCATCGACACTCGCGAGTTCGGCTCGCTGCGACGGGTTCACACCAGAATCCAGTTTCTCACCCCGGCCGACGGAAGCTACCGTACGCGTCCTGAACTGGGTGGTGGGATCTTCTTCGACTCCGCCAGTTATTGGCTGCAGGCCGTGCAATCCACGGTCGGTCTGGACGGCGCTTCGGGTGCGGGCGAATCCGCATTCGACGGTCCGAACGGGACAGACACGTCGTTCCAGGCCAGGCTGACGTGGGCTGACGGCACGCTAGCCACTTTGGACTGTTCGGTCGGCGAGAAACACGTCGCCGAAGTGGAGTTCTTCTTCACGTCGGCCTCGGTGCGGGTCAGGAACCTGCTCCGGCCGGTGGCGGCGGCGCTGCCGTTGAACCTGTCGATCAGGGGCGAGCGGACCGAGATCCGGTCCTTCCCGCCGATCGGGTACTACGACGCACAGCTGGATCGGTTGTTCACGACCGAAGACCCTGCGGGAGAGCGAGTCGCGTTGATGGCTGGGATCCACGCGGCAGCTCGGGGAGCTCTGGTCCGATGATGATCAAGCCTTTGTCGGTGTGGCACCGGTTCGCGCTCAGCTTCAACGACGCGCGTCCCGAATACTCGACCGGGCCTTGGTTCACCATGAACGCCGTCGTCGAGGTGCGCGGACCGCTCGACGTCAGCCGTCTTGACCGGGCGTTCCAGGACCTGGTCAAGCGCAACGACCTGCTGCGCACCCGTCTTGAGGACGGCAAGCAGGTGATCCGGCCGGACGTCCCGGTCAAGCTCGAACTCTTCGACGACGACGAACTGCTGCACGTCCCCGTGGACGCCGGGAGCCTGACCCCGATCCGGCTGCGACTCAGGCGCATCGAGACCGACCAGCACATGCTGTGCCTGCACATCCACCACCTGATGGCCGATCCGGTGACATTGTGGGCATTGCTCGACGAGCTCGCCGCTCTGTACCGAGGCCCGTTGCCCGCTCCCCTGGCGCAATACTGGCAATACGCCGAGGAGCAGGAACACCTGCTGGCGAATGGCCGCGCGGCGGCCGAGGAGTGGTGGCAGAAGTTCGCGGGCATCGGCGAATTCGCTGGGCCGCCTGACACACCAGCGGAGAACTTCGCGCTGCGGCAACGAATTCTCGACGCCGATGAAGTCCGGGAAATGGAACGGTTCTCTCGCGCACACCGCGGCAGCATGTTCGTCTCGGTGCTGGCCGGGTTCGCGGTCGCCATGGAGCCGTTCCTCTGGCCGGGCGATCACGTGCTGTTCAACACCTTGTTCAGCCGCCGCAATCGCCGGGAATGGCGGGCGTTGCCGGGACCGTGCACGGTGCCCGCGTACATACCCCTCCCGCGCCCGCCCGCATCGCTGAGCGGCGAGTATGTGGCAGCTGTCCGAGATGTGGTGCTTGGCGCCCAGCAACATGTAATGGATCCGCCCACTACCGCTGCGTGCCCGTTCGTCGAGTACCTGATGGACGCACGCCCGCAGGCGTTGGCGTTCGGTGAAGCGATGGGTGCCGTTGTCGACGCGGCCGGACCTCGTGACATCGGCCGAGCGGGCGCGTTGGGCATCCGGGCCCGCCGGACATCCGACGGCGAGCTGTTCGTGCACCTGAGTGGCAATGGGATCGGGTGGTCCAAGGAGCGGGTTTTGACCGTATGCGAGAAGCTGCCATGGCGAAGTCCTATTAGTACGGAGGTTTCGTGACCAAGCGGGTGCTGTCATCCGATGAGCTGGACAGCGTGCTGAAGAGGTGCGGCATCGATCCCGCTGAAGTCCAGGTGCGGGACGAACTGGCCGAGGGCACGTACAACACCGCCTACCGCATCCGGACCGCTGATTCGGGCTACATCCTCAAGGTCGCACCGGATCCGGCGTCGCCTTCGCTGACGTACGAACGCGGCCTGATGGCCACCGAAGCGGTGTTCTACCAAGAGGCTGCGGGGCTGCCCGTCCCACACGCGGTGCACGCCGAGCGGGATTTCCTGCTGATGACCGAACTGCCGGGCAAGCCGTGGTATCCGCAGAAGCTCGACGACGACCTGACCGCCAAGCTACGCGGTGAGCTCGGCGCGATCGTGGCGGGTCTACATAGGATCAGTGGAATCGGATTCGGTTACCCGCAAATGGGTCTGCACGACTCGTGGCGATCGGCGTTCCGCGCGATGGTCACAGCGGTGCTCGCCGATGCCGAGCGGTACTCCGTCGAACTTCCCGTCCCGGCTGCGAAGATCACGGCGGCACTGGACTCACCGGCTTTCGACGACGTGACGACGCCGGTCCTGGTGCATTTCGACTTGTGGAAGGGCAACATCCTGATCGACGACTCGCGGATCACCGGTCTGATCGACGGTGAGCGCGCGTTCTGGGGCGACCCGCTGGCCGAGATGGTGTCGCTCGCGCTGTTCGGCGACATCCGCAAGGACAACGCTTTCCTTGCCGGGTACGGACATGTGGAGTTCACCGAATCGGCGTCGTTCAGGTTGGCGTTCTACAAGGTCTACCTGTACCTGATCATGCTGACCGAGGTCGTGCCGAGAAACAGCTATGACGCGGCGATGCACAAACTGGTGACCAAGTGCTTGCTCGAATCGGCGGCCGAGCTGTGATCGAGGTCCTGACGTCCGGCGTGGCCCTCGGCGTGCACGTGCCGGGGCTGCTGTTGGCCGATCGCCTGCGAGAACGTGGAGTCGACGTCCACGTATCGGTGCTGGAGCGAATGCTGCCCCCGGAAACCCTGGAAACGACGACGAAGATGAAGTGGGCCTTCCATCGTGACTTCCGAGTCGCGTTGGTGGGGCAACGAGTCGCGCGAGAAGTCGCGATTCCTCACTCTGCCCAGGAAGCGATGCTGGCTTCGTGGCGGTCGCGCAACGTCAGCCGGTTCGTGGTGTTCTCCGGATTCTGGCTGCCGATCCTGGAAAGATACGGCGCCGCTGAGGTCGATGTGTGCCACGTGGACTCCGTGGTGTCACCCTCGTTCCAGAAGGTCAAAACGTCGTTGAGTCCACGCCCGATCTGGCTGGCCAATGCGGACGAGGGAACGTTGCCGTACAGCATCCCAGTCACGCATTCGCCGCCGATCCCGTGGGAGTCAAGGGCTCGGCGACTGCTCGTGCACGGCGGCGGTTGGGGCATGGGAACGTATCGCGAACGTGCCGTCGAGCTGCGATCGCACGGGTTCTCGCTTGACGTCGTGGCCTACGAAGAGCGCGACATCTCGCCCGACCCAGGCATCCGGCACTTCATGATCGACCCGACGTGGCACCCGTGGCACGACGACGGCTACCCACCCTTCGGCGAGGTCAACTCCGGTTTCACGCGCACCAAGGGCCACCACGGCTCGTTCAACCTGACACAGTCCGTCGTGGCAACGGTCAGCAAGCCAGGCGGCGGCACCCTGCTGGACTCGCTGTGGTCAGCCACTCCGGCTGTGCTGCTCGAACCGTTCGGCGCCCACGAGGAACGTAACGCATCGCTGTGGGAGCATCTCGGCTTCGGTATTCCGTTCGACAAATGGCGCGATTCCGGCTTCGATATGGCCATGGTGGAGAAGCTGCACAACGCTCTGCTGGCGGCCAGGGAGTCCCTTGTGGACTATTCGACGGAGCTGGCCGGATGAACACGGTCTGGCAAGCCTGCCCGGACGATTGGGAGACGTTCATGGACGTCCGCCTTGAGTCCCTTGCCGACGCCCCGGACGCCTTCGGCTCGACCTTGCAGAAAGAGATCACCTACAGCGAGGCCGACTGGCGGAGAGGACTGACCATGTCAGTGGTTTTCCTCGGCAGCCGTAACGGCAAGGTGCAGTCGATCGCTTCGGCGTTTCCCCTGGAGGGCGACGAGGTCGAACTGGTCAGGATCTGGACGCACCCCGACGCCCGCGGAACCGGCCTGGCAGCCCAGACCGTCGGCGCAGTCCTGAACTGGGCCAAGGGAAAGACCGTAACCCTGTGGGTCGGCGAAAAGAACGTCGCGGCTGAACGCTTCTACACCAAGCTGGGCTTCGAACGCACCGGCAAACGCGGACCGCTGCCCCGAGACGAATCCATCATGGAAGTCGAAATGGTGCTACGCGCGCACTGATCTCATCGGCGGCCGGTCGGCCACCTCTATCGTCTTTGTGTCCGGCAGCCACTCGCCCGCCACCTGCACAAACTGCGTCAGCTCGGTCGAGCCGTCAATGTCGCACCGGTGCAACATAGCGCCAAGGATCTGGCTCGCCATCACGCCAAGCTGCAGCAAATTCCGATTCCTGTGCTTCCGAACACCCAGGTTGACCTGAGCGACCGCATCCAGGCCGTACGAAGAGTGCGCATCAAGCAGCAGCCCGATCTCGACCGCATACCCCGCCGCGAAAGACACCGACTCCAAGAACTCCCGAGTCCCGGCGTACTCCCCACCAAGCGGTTGCACGAGACCGGAGAGCTCCGGCCGCAAAGCGTTCAGCAGCGGCCGAGCGAGCAACTCCGTGACCCGCCCACCACCTGTGCCATAGTCCTCAGTCTCCAAGCGCAGAGGCCGCCGGTAGAAACCCTTGACCAGGTGAACGTCCTCGGTCAGCAAAGGCCCCAGCAACGCGGGAACGAAAGCCGGATCCGGGTCGACCAGGTCCGCGTCCAGAAAAACGATCAAGTCCCCGGTCGTCGCCGCCAACGACCGCCACAGCACTTCTCCCTTGCCCGGCAAGGGTTCCAAAAAAGGAAGCACGTCCTCCCGACGCACCACCCGTGCACCCGCAGCCAAGGCGACTTCCGCCGTCCGGTCAGTCGAACCCGAATCCATCACAACGATCTCGTCCACAAGCGACCCAAGCAACGGCCGAACCGTACGCACGACCTCGCCGACGGTCTCCTCTTCGTCCAACGCGGGCAACACCACGCTGACCGTACGATCGCCTTTGGCGGCGCACAGTTCCGTCACTGTCCACTGTGGCTCTTGCCAGGTTCGAGCGGCGAACCATTCCCGTGCAGCTGGGTTCACGCGAGCGCTCGCAGGACTCGCGTTGGCGGGCGGGTGCCCGCGATGCTGGCGACCATCTCGACCACCTTCCTTGTCTGTCGTACTTGGTGAGCCCGGAACACTCGAGCGCCGGTCCACGCGGCCACCGATGTCGCGGCCAGTGTGCCGTCGACCCGGTCGGTCAGATCCACGCCCAGTGTTTCGCCTACGAAGTCCTTGTTGGACAACGCCATCAGCACCGGCCAGCCGGTGGCCACCAGTTCGTCGAGGCGCCGCAGCAGTTCCAGGCCGTGCCAGGTGTTCTTGCCGAAGTCGTGCGTCGGGTCGATCAGCACTCCCTCCGCCGGCACCCCCAGTTCGACCATCCGGTTCGCGCGCGCCACCAGTTCTTCGGCCACTTCGGCCACCACGTCCCGGTAGTGCACGCGGTGCGGGTCCGTTCGCGGCTGGACGCCTCCGGTGTGCGAACACACGATGCCCACGCCGAATTCGGCCGCGACTTCCGCCAGTCTCGGGTCGACTCCCGCCCAGGTGTCGTTCAACAGATCCGCGCCTGCTTCACACGCCGCGCGGCCCACTTCGTGACGCCACGTGTCTACGCTGATCACCACGTCGGGGAATTTTTCCCGGACCGCTGCCACGAATGGGATCACCCGGCGTAGTTCCTCCGACGTGTCCACGATCTCGCCGTGTGACCCCGCTCGCACGCCGCCGATGTCCACGATGTCCGCGCCTTCGGCCACCGCGCGTGCGACCGCCGTCATGGCGGCCTCGTCACCGAACGTGGCGCCACGGTCGTAGAAGGAGTCCTTCGTGCGGTTGACGATCGCCATCACCAGCGCACGGTTCTGGGCCACCTCACGGGTACCGAACTTGAGGGGTCGCACCCGGTGATCCTGCCACGCACCGCCGTGAAGTTACTTACCGCGAAGACCGATTTAACAATCCGTCTCTTACAGTGGACCTATCCCCCACCGCAGGAGGCTCCCCTTGTTCTACCGCGCACTGCGTGCCGTCTGCGTCCTGATCGCGAAGGCGCTGTTCCGTCCTCGGGTCGAAGGCCTGGAGAACATCCCGGCCAAGGGCGCGGTGATCCTGGCGAGCAATCACCTGTCCGTCTTCGACAGCATCCTGATCCCGCTGGTCGTCACCAGGCAGGTGAACTTCCTCGCCAAGGAGGAGTACTTCCTCGGCCGTTCGCCGTACAAGCGTTTGCGGGCCGCGTTCATGCGGGCGATCGGCCAGGTTCCGGTGCAGCGCGGGCAGGCGCGCGCGGGTGTCGCCGCCCTTGAGGCCGCGAGCAAGGTCCTCGAGCAGGGCAACGTCTTCGGGATCTACCCGGAGGGCACGCGGTCGCGCGATCTGCGCCTGCACCGCGGCCACACGGGCGTCGGCCAGCTCGCGCTGAGCTGCGGTGTGCCGGTCGTGCCGATGGCGGTGATCGGCACCGAGCGGATTCAGCCCCCTGGCCAGCGTTTTCCCCGGCCGAGCCGGGTCACCATCCGAATTGGCAAGCCATTGAACTTTTCTCGTTACGACCGCATGCACGCGTCGCCGGCCATTCGCCGCGCGGTTACCGACGAGATCATGTACGCGATCATGGAACTGTCCGGACAGGAATACGTGGACGCATACCACAAACTGCCCGACGCGGCCTGACGCGCTTATACCACACCTCGCTGAGCCGTCCTTGTGAATGGTGATCACAAGATCGGACGAATCGACGACCGGATTTGCTGCGGTCCGTACATGACTACGCAGCCAATTGGACTATTATTCAGCTGATCGAGTGAATCACCTTGAAGGTGCTGCTAGGCTCGGGCTCACTGGATGTAGGGGACGGCGATGGGGGCCGTTCCCGCGACCAGGGGGAATCCAGGGGGATTCATGAGTGACGAAGGTGCGGACGCGGCTGCCCGCAAACTGCCGCTCCGACATTCCGACGATATACAGGGCGACATTCTCGCCGGGTTTCGCAAGGACCACGAAACGGTCCTGCTCCTGCGCTTTCCCGACGACCCGCGCCCCGTCCGGAAATGGCTGCGCCAGCTGATCCCGCAGATCTCGACGACCCGCCAGGTCGCCGCGTTCAACAGCGAATTCAGCGCCGCGCGGCACACCTTCGCGGGCACCGATCCGGCCGGGCTGAGCGCCACCTGGGTGAACCTCAGCCTCACGTACACCGGGCTGAAGTTCCTGATGGGGACCGAGCCCTTCCCCGACAAGACACCGCGCGGCGTGCAGGCGTTCGTGCAGGGGGCATTCGCCCGCGCGGGGATCGTGCTCACGTTCGCGTCCGACGAGCAGGCCAAGCTCGAACTCCGCGCGTCCGAACTGCGGGTCGGCGAAGGCAAAGGACACGAGCACTTCGGGTTCAAGGACGGCATCAGCCAGCCCGGGGTGCGTGATTTCGACCGGCCCGACCCACGAGACCCGATTCACGTCGACGGCAAACCGGGCACCCGGATCCTGCCGGCCGGCGAGTTCGTGGCCGGGCACCCAAAGCTGACCGGGGACGCGCCCCCACTGCCGGAATGGACCCGCAACGGGTTCGTTCCAGGTGGTGCGACGGCTGACACAAGACGTGCCGGCCTGGTGGGCGCAGGCCGGTGCCGCGCGCAGGCAGCTCGACAAGGAGGGGGTCGAACTGCCTCCCGGCACCGGCACAGAGTGGCTGGCCGCCCGGGTGGTCGGCAGGTGGCGTTCGGGTGCGTCGGTGGCGCACAACCCGAACACCGAACCACCGACCAAACCGGGCGCGCCGGACGACAACCTGATCAGCTACGCCGACGACGAGCACGGTCACACCACACCGCATTTCGCCCATATCCGGAAAACCAACCCGCGTGATGGCCTCGGCGATTTCAAGAATGCCGACACGCGCCGCATCATCCGCCGCGGAATCCCGTACGGCCGGCCTTTCGACCCGTCAGCGGGCGCGGGTCACGGGCCGGACGCCACCTTGAAATTGGACACGAAGCCAGCAGGAACAAAGCTGCACTTCGCACAGTTCGTGCGAACGGAGGGGACAGTCTATGCTTTCGCGCCATCGCTCAGCACCCTGCGTGACCTCGCAGGACGATAGGGACATGTAAAACCCCTCGTGAGTGTTTTGGCCGGTTCTAACCGGCCAAAACACTCACGAGCTTTTCCAGGTCGGTGTCGATGGTGATGAAGTCGCGGTAGTGCGCCCGGATGAAGCCTTCCGCCACCATGTGGTCGACCATCTGAATCAGCGGGTCGTAGAAGCCGTCGATGTTCGCGATTCCGATCGGCTTGGTGTGCACACCGATCTGGAACCACGTCCAGATCTCGAAAAGCTCGTCCAGAGTCCCTGCTCCGCCCGGAAGCGCCAGGAAACCGTCGGCCAGCTCGGCCATCATTGCCTTGCGCTCGTGCATGCTGCCGACGACGTGCAATTCGCTCAGCCCTTGATGCGCGAGCTCCCGGTCGGTCATGCTCGTCGGGATCACGCCGATGACCTCGCCACCCGCTTCCAGCGCAGCGTCGGCGATCACGCCCATCGTGCCGACCGACGCGCCGCCGTAGACCAGCGTGATGCCTCGTTTGGCCAGGAGTTTTCCCAGGTCGGCTGCGGCAGCGGCGTACAGCGGCTTCGTGCCGGTCGCCGAGCCGCAGAACACACAGATCCGCACTAGTGGACTTCTTCCCAGGCCCGGTACGCGTCCTCGACCACCCTGATCGCGTCGTCGACGTCGTCGGTCACGTGGATCAGCGCCAGGTCCTTCTCGCCGACCTTGCCCGTCTTGAACACCACGTCCTGCAGCCAGCTGTGCAGGCCACCCCAGTACTCGCTGCCGAACAGCACGATCGGGAACTTGGTGACCTTCTTGGTCTGCACCAGGGTCAGCGCCTCGAACAGCTCGTCCAGCGTGCCGAAACCGCCCGGCAGGCAGATGAACGCCTGCGCGTACTTGATGAACATCGTCTTGCGGACGAAGAAGTACCGGAAGTTCACGCCGAGGTCGACCCACGGGTTGAGGCCCTGCTCGAACGGCAGCTCGATGCCCAGGCCGATGGACAGGCCGCCCGCCTCGGACGCGCCCCTGTTCACCGCTTCCATCGTGCCCGGCCCGCCGCCGGTGAGAGCCGCGAAGCCCGCGTGCGCCAGCGCCGCGCCGATCTGACGGCCGAGCTCGTATTCGGGGTGGTCACGCGGGGTGCGAGCGGATCCGAAGACGGTCACCGCGCGGGGCACCTCGGCGAGCGCGCCGAAGCCCTCCACGAACTCCGCCTGGATTCGCATCACGCGCCACGGGTCGGTGTGCACCCACGCCGACGGGCCACGCGAGTCGAGCAAACGCTGGTCTGTTGTCGTCGGTTCGACGCTGCGCTCACGGCGCAACGTCACCGGGCCCCGTTGCTTCTCCCTGGGGCGATCCTCGTTCATCGTCACCGGCTCAAGTCTAGTTGCGCTCGCCGGCCCAACTGGTGACTTATTCCGCTCGGCCCGGTGACCGCCTGAAAAACGGTGATCGTTGACCGACGAACGGCGGTAGCAGTGGCTGTTCACCTCACCGTTTACTCACTGATGCGGTTATGCGCATAACCCCGCTTCTCTCCCTGCTAAGGGGCGCCGCAAGGCGCCCAAAAGGAGCATGTCTTGAGACGAACGCGAGGGATTCTGGCGATCGCCGCGCTGACTTTGGCGGTCCCAGTCGCGCAGGCGCAAGCGAGCGCGCCACAGGCCGCCGCCGACCCGTTGGCCCGGGCCACCGCCGCCGCCGACCAAGCGGCCATCCTCGGACTCGACGAACTCGCCAGGGGTGCCGACGAGGCATTCACCCGCGTCAGCACGACGCATGGCGGCGCGGGGATCTACTACTCCGCCTACGAACGCTCATACCGTGGCCTCAAGGTCGTCGGCGGTGACGCTGTTGTCGTGACTGACGATCAGGGCCGTGTCCGTGACACGACCGCAGCCACGACCGCGCCGCTGGCCGTGGACACCACCGCGAAGATCGACGCGGCCACGGCCGCGAACACCGCACGCACCAAGGTTTCGACCGTCAAGTCCGTCGACGCGCCGAAGCTGATCGTGCTGGCCGGCGCGACACCCAAACTCGCCTACGAAGTCGTGGTCTCCGGGAACAACGGCGCCATTCCGAGCAACATGCACGTGTTCGTCGACGCCGCCGACGGCTCGGTCATCGAGAGCTACGACGACGTCAAGGCCGGTACGGGCGACTCGCACTACGTCGGTGACGTCCAGATCACCACCTCGCAGTCCGGCAGCACCTTCGCCATGCGCGACACCACCCGTCCTGGCCTGGAGTGCGGCCTGGACAGCAACAAGGTCGTCTTCACCGGCCCGGATGACAACTGGGGCAACGGTTCCGGCACCGACATGGAAACCGCGTGTGTGGATGCCATGTACGGCGCGCAGAAGGAATGGGACATGCTGCGCGACTGGCTGGGCCGCAACGGTATCGACGGCAGCGGCAAGGCCTTCCCCGCGTACGTCGGGCTTCCCGCAGTGAACGCGTTCTGGACCGGCAGCTACACCCAGTACGGCCGCAGCCAGGACAGCCAGCGTCAGGTCGTCTCGATGGACGTGGTCGGCCACGAGTTCGGCCACGGCATCTTCCAGTTCACCCCCGGCGGCTCCGGCGGCGGTGGCACGGAGAAGGGCGGCATGAACGAGTCCACCGGTGACATCTTCGGCGCGCTGACCGAGGCGTACGCCAACAACCCGGAGGACCCGGCCGACTTCGAGGTCGGCGAGGAGGTCAACCTGGTCGGCCAGGGCCCGATCCGCTACATGTACCAGCCGAGCAAGATCTCCGGGCACCCCAACTGCTGGTCGACCTCGCTGCCCGGTTCGGTGCACGCCGCCGCGGGCCCGCAGAACCACTGGTTCTACCTGTTGAGCGAGGGCAGCAACCCGGGTGGCGGCAAGCCGGCCAGCCCGACCTGCGACGGCAGCACGGTGACCGGTATCGGCATCCAGAAGGCCGGCAAGATCTTCTACAACGGCCTGCTGCAGAAGACCACCACCTGGAACCACGGCGCCGCCCGTAAGGCCACCTTGCAGGCCGCGGTCAACCTGTTCCCGGGCAGCTGCACCGAGTTCGACGCCACCAAGGCCGCGTGGAACGCGATCAGTGTGCCCGCGCAGACCGGCGAGGCGACCTGTGCGCCGCAGGGCGGCAACGACTTCTCGATCTCGCTGACGCCGGCCTCCGGAACCGTCCAGCCGGGCGGCAGCGCGACCACAACCGTTGGTACGCAAACGATCCGCGGCAACGCGCAGAACGTCACCTTCGCCGCGAGCGGCCTGCCCGCTGGTGCGACCGCGACCTTCAACCCGGCTTCGGTCCAGTCCGGCGCCTCGTCGACGTTGACCATCGCGACCACGTCAAGCACACCGGCTGGCACCTACCAGGTGACGGTCACCGGTGACGGCGCTGACGTCGACCACACCACGCAGTACGCGTTGACCGTCGGCACAACCGGCACACGGATCTTCACCAACGGCACGGACTTCCCGATCGCGGACCTGGCCACGGTCAGCAGCCCGGTCACGTCCACCGCCACGGATTCAGCGACGTCGCCGGTGAAGCTGTCGGTGACGATCAGCCACACCTGCGCGTACGACCTGCAGATCACGTTGACCGGCCCAAGTGGACGGTCGTACAACGTGAAGTCCGCCGGTAGCGGCGGTTGCGGTCAGTTCGGCACCAAGACCTATGACGTCCCAGTGACTTCCGAGAACGCCTCGGGCACGTGGACGCTGGTCGTGGCCGACCGGTACCGCGCCGACACCGGCACCTTGGACACCTGGACGATCACGGTGTGAGCCAGCGGGTCAACACCCGCACACAGTCGGTGATCTGCTGAACGTGCACGTGTTCTTCCTTGGTGTGCGCCAAAGTCGGGTCACCGGGACCGAAGTTGACCGCGGGCATGCCGAGCGCGGCGAACCGGGCGACGTCCGTCCAGCCCAGTTTCGCGACCGGCTCGCCCCCGGCGGCTTCGACCAGTTCCTTGGCGGCGGGCGCCTGCAGCCCCGGCAGCGCGCCCGCCGCCGAGTCCACGACCTTCACGTCGTAGCCGTCGAAGACCTCACGCAGGTGCTTCTCGGCGTCCTCCGGGCTGCGGTCGGGCGCGAACCGGTGGTTGATCGTGAGCACGGCCGCGTCGGGAACGACATTGCCCGCGACCCCGCCTTCGATCTTCACGGCCTGCAGGCCTTCCCGGTACGTGCAGCCGTCGATGTCCACAATCCTTGGCTCGTAGGCTTCCAGGCGGCGCAGGCCCTCGCCGATCGCGTGGATCGCGTTGACGCCCATCCACGCCCTGGCCGTGTGGGCCCGCTTGCCTGTTGTGCGGATTTCGATGCGCATCGTGCCCTGGCAGCCCGCTTCGATCGTGCCGTTCGACGGCTCGCAGACGATCGCGACGTCCCCCAGCAGCCAGTCCTTGAGCTCCCGCTCGATCCGGCCAAGGCCGTTGCGGGCCGCCTCGATTTCTTCGCAGTCGTAGAAAACGAAGGTGAGATCGTGCTTGGGCTCGGTGATGTTCGCGGCGATGTGCAGCATGACCGCGTCGCCGCCCTTCATGTCGACCGTGCCGCAGCCGTGCATGATCTCGCCTTCGCGGCGTGACGGCAGATTGTCGTTGATCGGGACGGTGTCGAGGTGGCCCGCGAACACGACCCTCCGCTCGCGGCCGAGGTTGGTCCGCGCCAGGACCGCGTTGCCCGACCTGGCGACCTCGAGGTGGCCGAGCTTTCGCAGGGCGCGCTCCACCACATCGGCCAGTACGGCCTCGTTCTCCGAGACGCTCGGGATGTCGACGAGTGCGGCGGTCAGGTCCACCGGGTCAGCAGCAAGGTCCAGTTCAAGGGTCACAACCCGAACCGTAGTCCACGTGGGATTCACGTGGGCCACGTGAAACCCACGTGGTAGTCTGGCGTCATGAAGCGGAACATCACCGTGCAGTTAGACGAAGAGATCATCGACAGGGCGAAGGTGCTGGCCGCCAAGCGCGGAACCTCCGTCAGCGCCTTGCTCTCCCAGCAGGTCATCAAGATGACCGAGGAAGCAGCCCGCTACGAGGCAGCCAAACAACGCGCCCTCGCCAGGATGGACGCGATCAGCCGCCGGCCCCCTCGTGAAGGCGGGAAGGTGACCTGGACCCGCGAGGAAATAAACGACCGCGAGGCACAACGCAAGCAAGCCGAAGGAACCACCGAGTGATAAGCGCAATCCCCGAACTTGTCTTCGTCGACACCAATGTCCTCGTCTACGCACACGATGAAGGAGATCCGGCCAGGAACACCATCGCGATTGCCACCTTGACCAAGCTGTGGGAGACCGACACCGGAGCGTTGAGCACACAGGTGTTGCAAGAGTTCTATTCGGTCGCCACCAGAAAGCTCAACATGTCCCATGCTGAGGCTCGAGATACCGTCTCGGACTTCAGCGAATGGTGCGCGACTGACACCGACGCGCAATTACTGGTCTCGGCGAGCGCGCTGTGCGAGCAGTACCAGCTGTCGTGGCGGGACGCGTTGATCGTCGAAGCAGCGCTTCGATGCGGCGCGACAACCCTGCTGTCCGAGGACATGCGGCATGGCCAGACCTTCGGCTCGCTCACGATCCGCAACCCGTTCGTAGAGTCCTGAACCGGCGTTGGTTACCTTTTGCGTGTGAGTGCGAACCCCGAGTCGAGCGGCGCGTACGGCGTCGGTCTTGCGACAGTCACCACTGATGGCACCGTGCTGGACAGCTGGTTCCCCAAACCGAAGCTGGGGGACGCGCCCGCGCCAGGTACACAGCGCCTGTCCGAAATGGAGGCGGCCGAGGAGCTCGGCAACGGGATCTCCGCGATGCTCGGCCCGGACAACGCCCGTGGCGTCGAGATCATCGCGGTCCGGACCGGGATCAGCGCCCTCGCCGAGCCGCCCGCTGACGCGTACGACGTCTACTTGCGGCTGCACCTGATCTCCTCGCGCATGGCCACGCCGAACAGCCTGAACCTCGACGGCATCTTCGGCTTGCTGGCCAACGTCGTGTGGACCAACCACGGACCGTGTCCGGTGGAGAACTTCGCCGAGACGCGCCTGGCGTTGCGCGCGCGTGGCGCCGTGACTGTGCACGGCATCGACAAGTTCCCGCGGATGGTCGACTACGTCGTGCCCAGTGGCGTACGGATCGCTGACGCCGACCGTGTGCGGTTGGGCGCGCATCTCGCGAGCGGCACGACGGTCATGCACGAGGGCTTCGTCAACTTCAACGCGGGCACGCTCGGCTCGTCGATGATCGAGGGCCGCATCTCCCAGGGCGTTGTCGTCGGCGACGGCTCGGACGTCGGCGGCGGCGCGTCGATCATGGGCACGCTGTCCGGCGGCGGCAAGGAGACCATCACGATCGGTGAGCGCTGCCTGCTCGGCGCGAACGCCGGCATCGGGATCTCCCTCGGCGACGACTGCGTGGTCGAGGCCGGTCTGTATGTGACCGCAGGCACGAAGGTCACGTTGCCGGACGGCCGTCTGGTCAAGGCGCGCGACCTGTCCGGCGCCAATAATCTGTTGTTCCGCCGCAACTCCAGCACCGGAGCTGTCGAGGTCGTCGAGCGCAGCGGCTCGGGCGTCGCCCTGAACGCCGCTTTGCACGCCAACGATTAACCCGTACTTCACCTAAAATCAAACATGTGACCCTGACTCCCACGGATCTTGGACTGCCCGCCGAGCCAGCGGCCGCACGCCGCAAGGACCCGCCAGCCGTGCACGTCCGCGTGCGACTGGACAGCCAGTTGCGTGCGCTGCTGGCGCATGAGGCGGGCACCAAGTCGGGGGTGGATCCGGAAGACCTGCACCAGATGCGCGTCACCATCCGGCGCCTGCGCGCGGCGGTCAACGCCGACGGCGCCGGACTCGGTGAGGTGGCGCCGCCACTCCAGCTCGAACTCAAATGGCTCGGCAACGCCCTCGGCCCGGTCCGCGACCTCGACGTCCAACTCGACCGGCTGCGCGCCGAAGCCGCGGGTTTCGAGGACAACGAACGCGCAGCCGTCGAACGCCTGCTCACCGGCCTGATCGACGAACGCCGCGCCGCCCGCCGCCGCATGCTCGCGGCGATGCGAACCAAGCGCTACAGCGAACTGCTCACGTCACTGGCCGCCGCGACCGCGTCCAAGCCAACGTCAGAGAGCCCACCCGTGGCCAACGGCAAGACCCCGGCCGTGATCAGCGTGATCTACAAGCCATACCGAAAGCTCTTCAAAGCCGTCGAAGCCCTCGGCGAAGACCCACCGGACGAGCAACTGCACGCCCTACGCATCAAGGGCAAACGCTTGCGCTACGCAGCCGAACTGGTCGGCGCGGCGGGCAAGGAACCGGTGAAACAGCTGATCAAGGCGACCAAGGCATTCCAGGAGGTGCTCGGTGAACACCAAGACGCCGCAGTCGCCGAGGAAACCATCCGCCGCCTCCTCGAAGGCCACGAGGACGCCGAAGTCATCTTCGTCGCCGGCCGCCTAGTGGAACGCGAGCACGCCCGCCGCCTCGCCTACCGCGCCCAGTGGCGTGAGAAGTGGGACGCAGTGGCGGCCTTGGCGCCGGAGTTCAACCACAAGACAGCCGCCTGACCCGCTGAGAAAATCTGACAAACCCCAGCCCCAACCCGGCCTGCCCGAAGGGAACCATCGGCGTCAAGGGGTCCGTTTGGCGATCGCTCGGGGCTGGTTGCCGAGGGGGCCAACCGGGTCTACTTCACCACCACCACCGCCTTGCCGCAGGTGAGGTGCTGGGGCGGATCGGCGTCAGCTGCCCGGCCAGGGACAGCGATGCGCAAACGCAGCCGGAGGCCCGATCTTGTGTCACCGTTCGCGGTGGACTCCGCTCAGATCGGTCAACGGCGCACCTGATAGCGCAGGTGAAGCACGCGGTCGCCCTGAATCACCACGTCAGGATCCTCCAACAGGTGCTGCGCGTGGACCGACCCGAAGTAGCGCTTGCCGGACCCGAACACGACGGGTACGACGTCCATGCGCACCTCGTCGACCAGGCCTGCGGCAAGCATCTGGCCACCGACGTCGCCAGCGGCGACCTCGACCATGCGGTCACCCGCAAGCTCCTGCGCCTTGGCCATGGCTGCCTTGATGCCGTCGACGAAGTGAAACGGCGCCTTGGGGTCCCAACCCTCGGGCGCCGGCCGGTGCGTCACGACGACCGCGTGGTCGACCCCGCCCGGAGGCTTCCCGTCCCAGCCGTCCGTGATGTCGAAGACGTGGCGGCCGGCGATGGTCACCCCGATCTGGTCCCAGTACGGCCGGGTGTAGTCGTAGGACGTCTGTGACACCTTCAGTACGCCGCTCTCGTCCAACGGGACGTCACCGCTGGTCAACCAGTCGAACAGCGGTCCAGGCTGGTCTTTCTCGTCCGCGATGAAGCCGTCCACCGACACCGTGCTGTACATGACCACCTTGCTCACGGGGCTCTCCTCTGCTTTGGGGTGCCCCAAGTTAGCGTGGCGTGAGCTGTCGCTCTTGTAAGAAATCAATCGGCAGGCAGCGGCCAGCCGTCCAGCACGTGGCCGGGATGTTCGCGCAGGAACCGCTGCCGGACTTCGACGTACCGGGTCGGCGTGAGCCCGGTGAACGCCCGGAACTCGTGGCCGAAGTGGGCCTGGTCGAAGTAGCCCGCACGAGCGGCGAGGTCGCCCCAGTCGAGCGGTCCAGCGGGGTCGACCCCGAGCATGGTGGTGGTGAAGCGGTAGGTGCGGGCCAGCCGCTTCGGCGTGACGCCGATGAGCTGCTTGAACCGCTGTGCCAGATGCGTGCTGCTGACACCGGCTGCCACGCTCAGGTCGCCGATCGCCACCGCCCCGCTGGTCGCCGCGATGACGCTGCTCGTATGGCGGACCAGCCCCAGGCCGGCGGTCTCGCACAGCCGTCGCATCAGCTCCTCCTCGAGCAGCGTCAGCATCTCGTGCGGTCCGTCCGCAGTGGCCAGCCGGTCTCGCAGCTCAGCGATGGCGGACCGGCCCCACACCTGCTCCACCGTCACCGGCCGGTCACACAGCTCGGTCGCGGGCATCGGCAGGAACGGCGCCGGCCCCCACGGCTTGAAGTGCACGCCGACGGACCGGGTCCGGAGTGGGTAGCTGAACTCCCACGCGCGGGTGGGCATGGTGACCACGCAGCCGTCGGCGAATTCGGCCGTCTCGATGTCGGTGCTGGCGCGGATGCGGAACGGCGCCCCGAGGTTGACGATGAGCAACGCCGACGGCGCCGGCGGCAGCGTCAGCCGGGCGTACGGCGGCGTGCCTTCCAAGTAGTAAAGGTCGTCGATCAGGCCGTCCAGCGGCGGTCGCGGCACTCTGGACACGTACTCCACGCCCAGAGCATCGCCGACGACCCGCCGGACCACAAATGCCCATCGCAGCAGCCGACGGAGTGATCCGCTCCGCCGTGGCGTGCGCCTAGCGGCTCAGGCTTCCTTGAGGCGGGCGGCTGCGGCGGCGACCCGTTCGTCGGTCGCGGTCAAAGCCACGCGCACATGCTGAGAACCCGTCGGCCCGTAGAAAGTCCCGGGAGCCACCAAGATCCCGCGGTCGGCGAGCCACGTGACGGTCTTCCAGGCGTCCTCGCCCCGAGTAGCCCACAAATACAGCCCGGCCTCGGAGTGGTCGATCGTGAAGCCCGCCGCCTCCAACGCGTCACGCAAGATCGTCCGGCGGGCCCGGTACCGCTCCTTCTGGGCCTCGACGTGCGAATCGTCGGACAGGGCCGCGGTCATTGCCTCTTGCACCGGCCTCGGCACCATCATCCCGGCGTGCTTACGGATCGCCAGCAGCGAAGCCACCAACGACGGATCGCCGGTGATGAAGCCCGCGCGATACCCCGCCAGGCTGGAGGACTTCGACAGCGAGTGCACCGCGAGGATGCCGCTCAGGCTGCCCTCGTTCACCGACGGGTGCAGCACCGACACCGGTGTGACGTCCCAGCCGAGCGACATGTAGCACTCGTCGGACACCACGATCGCGCCGCGCTCACGTGCCCACGTCACGACCTTGCGCAGGTGTGCGACGGGTAGCACTCGTCCGGTCGGGTTCGACGGTGAGTTGATCCAGATGATCGCCGGGTTCTGCGGGCCCAGCGCGGTCAGACCGTCCGAGCGCACGACTGTTGCCCCGGCGATCAGGGCGCCGACTTCGTATGTCGGGTATGCCAGTTCCGGGATCACGACCAGCGAGCCCGCGCCGGCGCCCAGCAGCGTCGGCAGCCAGGCGACCAGTTCCTTCGAGCCGATGGTCGGCAGTACGTCCGTGGCCGGGATGCCACCGATGTCGAACCGGCGGCTCAGGGCCTCGACCGTTGCTTGGCGCAGTTCCGGCGTGCCGTGTGTGGTGGGATAACCGGCACGGTCCGACACTGACGCGAGCGCTGCCCTGATCTTGTCGGGCACCGGGTCGACGGGGGTGCCGACCGAGAGGTCGACCACCCCGTCCGGATGCGCCTGCGCCTTGGCCTTGGGACCCGCGAGCGAGTCCCAGGGAAAGTCCGGCAGACCGGCGATCAATGCTCGGTCTCGCGCGGCGCCAGGTCCTTGATCCACTGCGGGTCGGCCGAGACCTTGCCCACCTTGGACGCCCCGCCCGGCGAACCCAGCTCGTCGAAGAAGTCGACGTTGGCCTTGGTGTAGTCCTTCCACTGATCGGGGACGTCGTCCTCGTAGTAGATGGCCTCCACCGGGCAGACCGGCTCGCAGGCACCGCAGTCGACGCACTCGTCAGGGTGGATGTAGAGCATCCGGTCGCCCTCGTAAATACAGTCGACCGGGCACTCCTCGATGCACGCCTTGTCGAGCAAGTCGACGCAGGGCTCGGCGATGACGTAGGTCACGGTGCTCTGCTCCTTTGAGAAACCTTGTACACGCGCGTTCGGGAGGTACGCGTTGACGCCAGTATCCCTCGTCCACGCTGCACACGAGTACCCGGTGCCACAGGGTGACGCTTATCTCAGCAAGCAGGGCAGGTTGATCACTGGAGAATCGCTACATGGACGCAGTGACCCGCCTCGAGCACGAATGCGCACAGGCCTGGCCGGCTCTGGTCGACGAGCGGCTCGGTGACTGGCGAATGCGTGCCGCCGGCGGGTTCACCGGACGCGCGAACAGCACCCTGACCTGTGGTGATCCCGGGGTCGACGTCCGGACCGCGCTGCGTAGGGCGGTCGGGTTCGCCGAGCGCAACGGCATCCAGTCGACTGCGCACGTGGTGATGGGTTCCAAGGCCGAGGCCGCCATCGCCGAGCACGGCTGGGTGGTCCACTTGGACCATCCGGGTGGTGCTGAGTCGCTCGTCATGACCGGTCCGTTGTCGCCGGGGTCCCATGACGGCGCTCGGATCGACGACGAGCCGTCGCCCGAATGGTGGGAACTCACGACTGGCACAAAAGTGCCTAATGCCGCACAACGGCACGTTCTGTCGTCATCTCCCGGGGTCGGCTACGGCCTCCTGGAACGTGACGGTCAGGTCGTCGCGGCCGTGCGAGGCGCGGTCGTGGGTGATCTGCTGCATGTCGCGCGCCTGGCTGTGCGGCCGTCACATCGGCGTCAGGGCTTGGCGGCGGGGCTGCTGAGGGCGCTGTACGCGTGGGCCGAGGCGAAGGGCGCGACGCGTCAGGCGTTGCAGGTTGCTGAGCACAACATCGCGGCGATCCGTCTGTACGAGATGCTCGGGTGCACCGAGCATCATCGCTACCGCTACTGGATCCCCTGCTGAGCCAGCCACCTGGTGCCACGCTTCGCCGCGCGCTTCAACGCTGAACGCTCGCCGAGGTAGTCGCCGGCCATGCCGACGACCGGCAGCATCCCCAGTGCCTTGTGGTAGATCCGGCCCTGCGGGCGCTTCTCCAGCTCATCGGTGATCGCGAAGAGGATCCGGGCTTGCCGCCACAGCCACTTGAACCCGGCCTTGACGCTGAACTTCTTGCCTTTCACGGGTCCGTCGGCCGGTTCGTCCTCCGGGGCGAGTTCGGCGACCATCTCCTCGTCGGCCGCCGCGTCGCCGGAGCCGCGTGCGGTCACCGGGTCGATGTCCCGCTCGAACAGCACCGAGGCGAGCAGCCGGACGCGCACGCCGATGTCGTCGACGCCGTGCTCGGAAGCGATGGCGCACAACAACAATCCCTGGCTCGCCGAGCCGAGCATGTCCTGCAACGGCAGCCGGTCACCCCACACGCCCGCCAGTCCGGTGACCGACGCGAGCAGGGACGTGAACCGGCCGACCCGGCTGATCCACCAGTCCACCCGCTCCTGGATCGGCAGCTGGCCCCAGCCCTTCATGCCAGGCCTTTTGATGCCGGCCACGGCGGCCTTCACCTTGTCCACGATGGACCGGTCGACATCCGGATCGTCGGCGTCCACCTCGACCGGTTCACCGTCGGCCCGCAACCGCGTCAGCATCGGCTCACACCTGCGCACGAACACCCGCAGGACCACGGCCACATGCTGATCAGTGATCGGCTCCGCCACGATTCAGCAGCGTAGAACCATCCCCTCGACAGCGGCAGCGATATCACCGGAAAATTCGGCGTACGCGGACGACACCGCCGCGGTCCGGTCACCTCCGGGCCAGAAATGGGTCAAGAGCAGGCGTTTCGCGTTCGCCCTCGCCGCCCACTGGCCCGCTTCCCGCGCGGTCAGCAGGGTCCGTGTGCCTTGCTGCGGCTCGACCAGCGTCGCCTCGGCGATGAACAGATCCGCGTCCTTGGCGAGCACGGCCAACGCCGGATCCGGCCCGGTGTCACCGGTGTACGCGAGCACACTGTCCTTCGTGGCCAGTCGGACGCCCGAATTCGGAACGTGATGGGGCAATAGCATTCCGGTGAGCTCGAACGGACCGACCGAGTAGCCACCGGGCAGTTCGAAGATGTCGAACGCGGCGGACAGCGGCGGATTCGGCTCGACCACACTCAGCCTGCCCGCGACGCCTGGCGTGCAGTACAACGGAATCCTCGGCATTCCGCCGTAGAACTTGGCCCGTAACAACGCATTGAGATCCACGCAGTGATCCGGGTGCTCGTGCGTCACCACCACCGCGTCCACCGATTCGGCCGGGCAGATCTCGAAGAGTCTTGATGCCACGCCGAAACCCATGTCCAGCACCAGGCGGAAGCCGTCGTGCTCGACCAGAAACCCACTACACGCGCGGCCAGGCTCCGGCCATGCCCCGCAGCTGCCGAGAACGGTGATCTGCATGCCCCTTAGCCTTGCAGAAGCAAGACAATACGGCCGTTCGGCCCACCCTTGAAGCCGATCACCGAGGCAGCGGCGGGCTTTGCCTGCCGAGCATGCCACCCAACGTGATCGAACCGGCCAGCGCGCCGCAGCCAAGCAGCAGCAACGCCCGCCAGTCACCGATCAGCACGACGTCGCCACCCGGCCCGGGGAAGGCCGCGACCAGCACGCCCAGCAGCCAGATCCACAATGGCGAACCAGCCACGAGCAGCCGCGGCGAGATCCGGCGGGCACGTTTGATCAGCCACGGCAACGTCACCGCGGCGACCACGGCGGAGATCGGGAACGGCAGCCCGCCGACCATCGGCAGCAGCGCGCCGTCGAACCGCAACGGCAGGTAGAGCAGCTCGATCAGGGTGAGCGCCAGGCTGAGCAGCAGCAGGCCGACCAGCCGCATCCAGTGCCGCACACCCATCACAGGCCTCCGAACAGGTCGGTCTCCGCGTCGTCCGGACGCCCGCTGGCCAGGATGTAGTACTCGTGGTCGACGATCGGCTGGGCGATGTCGTTGGACAACGCGTAACACGACGAGCCGGAGTCGTCCTGCCAGACCGTGACCTGGGTCTGGTGTGCCCGCAGCGCCCGCAGTTTCATGTCGAGGTGATCCGCGATGTCGATCACCGTGGTGATCTCGTCGTCCGGGGTGACGGGCAGCTCACCGGGTTCCGCTATGCGGTACGGCAGATCGTCCACCCTGGCCAGCTCGGCGACTCCGGTGTCGGTGGCCTTCTTGGACGTCACCACGTGGAAAACCCGGCGCACGTCCGCCTGTGCACACGCGACAGTCGTGATCTCGTGCGCCCGGATGTGGTCGGGATGTCCGTAGCCACCGTCCGGTCCGTAAGTGACGACGACGTCCGGTTTGACCTCACGCAGCACCGCGAGCAACTGCTCGGCCTGTTCGGTGAAGTCACCGTTGATGAAGGCCCGTGGATGCTGATTGGACGGCACACCGACCATTCCGGAGTCCCGCCACCGGCCGATCCCGCCGAGGTAGCGGTGGTCCACGACGCCCAGCGCCGCGCACGCCGCCCGCAGCTCACCGTTGCGGTAGCCGCCGAGCTGGTCGGACTCGTTCGCCGCGAGCAGGGCGAGAGCATCGGGGATGATCTCGCCCTCTTCGCCGAGCGTGCAGGTCACGAGGGTGACATGGGCACCGTTGGCCGCGTATTTGGCGATGGTGCCGCCCGTCCAGAGACTCTCGTCGTCCGGATGGGCGTGCACCAGCAGCAACCTCGGTGGAGCGGTCAGCATCACGCCTCAAGCCTAGGGAATCAGACCTGAGGTCAGAGAACCTGGCGTTCCTCAGCGAAGTGGCACGCCGAGGCCAGGCCACCGGACCCGTGCGGGACCAGGGGTGGTTCCTCGGTGGCGCAGATGTCCTGTGCCTTCCAGCACCGCGTCCGGAACCGGCAACCCGACGGCGGGTCGACCGGGCTCGGCACGTCACCGGTGAGCACGATCCGCTGCCGTTCCCGCTCCTGACGTGGGTCAGGCACGGGCACCGCGGATAGCAACGCCTGCGTGTACGGGTGGGTCGGACGTGTGTAGATGTCCTCCCTCGGCCCGATTTCCACGATCTTGCCGAGGTACATCACGGCCACGCGGTGTGAGATGTGCCGCACCACGGACAAGTCGTGTGCCACGAACAGGTACGCCAGGTTGAAGCGCTCCTGCAGCTCCTCGAGCAGGTTCACCACACCGGCCTGCACCGAGACGTCCAAAGCGGACACCGGCTCGTCCAGCACGACCATCCGCGGGTTCAACGCCAGTGCACGGGCGATGCCGATGCGTTGGCGCTGACCGCCGGAGAACTCGTGGCCGTACCGGTTGCGGTGCTCGGGGTTCAGCCCGACCAGCTCGAGCAGTTCGTCCACTCTGTGCTGACGTTCCGTGGCCGATCCTTGGAAACCGTGGATGTTGAACGGTTCCGAGACGATGTCGTTGATCTGCCAGCGCGGGTTCAGCGACGCGTACGGGTCCTGGAACACGATCTGCATGTCCCTGCGGACCGCCCGCATCTCCCGCTGGCCGAGCCTGGTCAGCTCCTTGCCGTCGAACTTCACCGAACCCGAAGTGGGCTTGTGCAGTTGCAGCACGGCACGGCCGGTGGTGGACTTGCCGCAGCCGGATTCACCGACCAGGCCGAGGGTTTCCCCTGGCGACAACGTGAAGCTCACGCCGGACACGGCGTGCACGTGCCCGATCGTGCGCGGGATGATCCCGCCGCCACGCACCGGGAACGTCTTGACCAGATCCTTGACCTCGAGCATCGGCGCGGTCTTCGTATCAGCTTTTTCTTCCTGCACCTGCGCAGTCACGATTCTTCCTCCGCCCGCTGCTCATCGAGCCGCTTCTCCACCACGGCCAGATCCTCGACCTGCACCAGATCCGGCGCTTCCGCGACGAGCGCGGCCGGGTTCTCCACGACACCGATCTCCTCGGTGGCGAAGAGCTTGCTCGGATCTTCGATGCCGGCGAGGTGTTCCCACCGGATGCAGCGCGCGCTGTGGTTGGCCTGCCCGGTCTGCATCAACGCGGGCTCACCCGTGTGGCAGTCGTCGATCACGAGCGGGCAACGCGGCGAGAACACACAACCGCTTGGCAGGTTCATCAGCGACGGCGGCGCGCCCTTGATCGGGGTGAGCCGCCTGCCCAACAGCGACGGGTTGGGGATGGAGCCAAGCAGGCCGACGGTGTACGGCATCCGTGGCGACTCGAAGACGTCGTGCACGCCTCCGGTCTCCACGATCGTGCCGCCGTACATCACCTGCACGCGGTCGACCATGCCCGCCACGACACCGAGGTCGTGGGTGATCATGATGATCGCGGCGTTGGTCTCGTCCTGGATGTTCAGCAATGTCTCCAGGATCTGCGCCTGCACGGTCACGTCGAGCGCGGTCGTCGGCTCGTCCGCGATGATCAGCTCGGGATCGTTGATGATCGACATGCCGATCACCGCACGCTGGCGCATACCGCCGGAGAACTCGTGCGGGTACTGCTTGGCCCGCCGGTCCGGCTGCGGAATGCCGACCAGGGCAAGGGTTTCCACGGCCTTGGACCACGCGGCCGACTTGGACACGTCGTGGTGCGCCCGGTAGGCCTCGGCCAGCTGGTACCCGACGGTGAACACCGGGTTGAGCGACGTCATCGGGTCCTGGAAGATCATCGCGATCTTGTTGCCGCGATACGGCCGCATCTGCTTGTACTGCAGGCCGACCAGCTCTTCACCCTGGAACTTGATCGAGCCGGTCACCGCCGCGGTCTTGGGCAGCAGGCCCATGATCGCCATGGAGGACACCGACTTGCCAGAGCCGGACTCACCGACGATGCCGAGAACTTCCCGCTGTCCCAACGAGAACGACACGTTGCGCACCGCATGCACGGCGCCGTCCTCGGTGTTGAAGTCCACCGACAGATCGGAGACCTCAAGCAGCTTGTCGGTCACCTCGCCCTGCGCGCGAGCGCCTTTCAGTGCCGTATCACCGAAATCCGAGAGGTCACTCATGCCCGCTCCCCGCTGTGGCCACCCATGTCGCATGAGCGAGACACTGTGTTGAATGATTCGCTCGCAAGCTCGCTCATGCCCGCACCCTCTTCTGCCGTGGGTCGAACGCGTCACGCAGACCGTCACCGATGAAGTTCACCGACAACGAGATCAGCACGATGAAGATGAACGGGAAGTAGAACAACCAGGGATGCACGAGCAACTCGTTCTGGTTCTCGCTGATCAGCAAGCCCAGTGAGGTGTCCGGGTACTTCACGCCGAGGCCGACGAACGACAGCGCCGACTCCAGCAGAACGGCCTGCGCCATGGCGATCGTGGCGTTGACGATCACGACGTCCATGGTGTTGGGCAGGATGTGCCTGAAGATGACCCGGCCGGGGCCGCCGCCGAGCGCCCGCGCGGCTTCGACGAACTCCTTCTCCCGCAACGAGAGCACCATGCCGCGCACGGTTCGCGCGGTGATCATCCAGTTGGTCACACCGAGGATGATCGCGACCTGCAGCCAGTTGCTGGACCCGCCGCCCTGGGAGAGCTCGGCGGTGGAGAACGTGCTGCGCGAGAGCACCGCGGCGATCAGGAAGGTCGGGATGACCAGCACGAGGTCGGTCAGCCGGGATACCGCGCTGTCGACCCAGCCGCGGTAGTACCCGGCGATCGAGCCGAGCACGACACCGACTGCCGTGTTGATCAGCGCGGCCACCAATGCGATCTGCATGGAGAAGCCGGTGCCGGACAACACCTTGGCGAACACGTCGTCGCCGATCTGGCCGGTGCCGAACGGGTGGTCGACACTCGGCGGCTGGTAGCGGCCCAGGTTGAGGTCCGACGCGTCGTACTTCCAGAGCAACGGGCCGAGCAGGGAGAACAGCACAAGCAGTACGAAGACGACCATGCCGACGATCGCGGCCCGGTGCCGGAAGAACCGGCGCATGACCACTTGCCATTGCTTGCGTGGCTTGGCGATGTCGATGCCCGCTGCCGCATCGGCCGACACGCCCGCTGTCGTTGTGGTGGTGTTGTCAGACAAGACGGATCCTCGGGTCCAAGCGGGCGTACAGGATGTCCGCGATCAGGTTCGCGATGACGACGATGACCGCGGTCACCATCACGACACCGAGCACCATGTACGGCTCTTTGTCATAGATGCTGCGGATCAGCAGCTTGCCCATCCCGGACCAGTTGAACACCGTCTCGGTGATCACCGCGCCACCCATGACGGTGCCGAAGTTGACCGCGAACACGGTGATGACGGGGATCAGGCCGTTGCGGAACGCGTGCCGGAAGATCACCCGGGCGCTGGAAAGGCCCTTCGCCTGCGCGGTCCGCACGTAGTCCTGACCGAGGATGTCCAGCATGGACGCTCGCTGGAACCGGCTGTAGAACGCGAACTGGATCGCCAGCAAAGCCAGGGTCGGCAACAGGAACGTGCCGATGTACTGGGTGATCTGATGACCGAAGCTGCCGGAGAACCCGCCGGGCGGCGGTCCCGCGGTGGTGATCCACCGGTCCATGCCGAGGGACTCGAGGAAGTCGTTGAACGGGATCGCGGCGCTCTTGAGCATCAGGCCGATGCAGAACACCGGCATCGAGAACAGCGCGAAGGCGGCGCCCGTGGCCGCGTAGTCGAAGATCGAGTACTGGCGGACGGCACCGATCACCCCCACCGCCATGCCGATCAGCAGGGCGAGGATCTCGGCTCCGACCACGAGCCGGAAGGTGGTCCACAGACCGTGCATCACCTCTTCTTGGACGTCCCTGACGCCCGAGCCCGGGATGATGGTCGTTCCCCAGTCGCCCTGGACGAACCCGCCAACCCAGGTGACATACCGTTCGAAGAACGGGTCGTTGTAGCCCGCCCGCTCGTACGCTGCCGCGATCTCCTCGGGGGAACGGGGCTGCTGCAGCTTCCACTCACCGAGCGGATCGCCCATCCCCTGTACGAGCGCGAACACCAGAAACGAGCCGACGATCAGCAGCGGAATCGTGATCAGGATCCGCCGCACGATGTAACGGAACACTTCGTTTACTCCTAGGCCTGGCTCCCAGCGGTGGCCAGGGTAGCCATGAACGAACGCGAGCGGGGGCCGGTGCTCGTGGCACCGGCCCCCATTACGCCCGGTTCAGCGACTTTGCCGAAGACTTACCGCTTGCACCAGGCCCACATGTTCCACGTCTGCCCACCCTGGAAGTTCAGGTAGGTGACGTCGCCCGGCTTGCCGCTGGCGTCACAGACACCGATGCTGGCGTCGGTGGCGGCCATGTCAGGCAGCTGGAACAACGGAATCGTGTGCAGGTCGGCGGCCATCAGCTTGTCGGCCTCGTTGATCTGCTTGGTGCGAGCCGCGAAGTCGAGGTTGCTGTTGGCCTGCTGCAGCAGGGTGTCGACCTGCGAGTTGGAGTACAGGTTGTAGTTGGCGGTGCCGCCCTTGTCCTTGGAGAGGTAGTTCTCCGAGGAGCTGGACTTGCTCAGGGCACCGACCCAGGCGAACAGGGCCGCGTCGAACGCGCTGACCGTCAGGTCGTCGTCGTTGAACTTGTCCTTCTGGCCGCTGTTGATCTGGATGCCGGCTTCCTTGCACTTCTGGCTGACCAGCTGCCAGGTCTTGTGCCTGCGGTCCAGCGTCTTGTAGCCGAGGGTGAACTCGGCACGGGTCGCGCCCTTGGTGTAGACGCCGTCGGCACCGAGCTTCCAGCCGGCGTCCTCCAGCAGCTTCTTGGCGTCCGCGACCTTGCCCTCACCGACACCCGCGTAGTGGTCCTCGTAACCGACCTCGTTCGGCATGAACAGCACGTTGCCGAGCGGCTTGGCGTTCGGGTCGATGTCCTTGATCAGGTTGTCGACGATCGCCTGGCGGTCGATGCAGGTCGCCACGGCCTTGCGGATCTCCGGGTTGTCCTTGAACAACGGCCGCGACATGTTGAAGTCGATGTGCTCGTAGGTCTGGCCACCCTGGGCGAGCAACTTGATCGTCGGGATCGACTTGAGCTGGATGGCCGTCGGGCCGTCAGCCTGGGTGTCGATCGACTGGACTTCCTTGTTCTGCAGCTGCTGCGAGGCGGACTGCGAGTTGGTGTTGGTCCGGACCGTCACCTTCGAGGGACCGGTCTTCGGGCCCCAGTACTTCTCATTGCGCACGAGCACGAGCTCATCGCGCCCGTCGGCGCTCTGGATCTTGAACGGACCACCGGAGATCGCGTTCTCCGGCTTGAAGCCCAGCCACGCCTCGGTGTAGGCCTTGATGGCCTTGTCCGTGGTCAGCTCGGGGCTGGTGCGGGTCAGCTTGGTGATGTCCGCGACGCCCGCGTTCTTCTCCCAGATGTGCCCGGGCAGGATGCTGTTGTTGCCGGTGTAGGAGAACAGGCCGCGGTAGTCGGCGTACGGCTTCTCGAAGATCACCGTCGCGGTCTTGAGGTCATCGGAGCACTTGACCTCCTTGATGTCCTCGTAGCCCGCGGTCGACGAGTCGAACTTCTTGCCGGTGTCCTTGCCACGGACCAGGAACTGCAGGTAGATGTCCTTGCAGCCGATCGGGGCGCCATCCTGCCAGACGGCCGCCTTCTGGAACTTGTACTCGATCGTCTGCGGTTCCTTCGAGGTGACCTTCACCGACTCCATCAGGTCGCCGTCGATCTGCTGCTCGAACTGGCCGCCCTCGACGACGCCGATGTACACCGACGGCTGCACCGCAACGGTCGCGACCAGGTTGGCGGCGCTGTTGGTGACACCGATCAGGTTGTTGTAGTCGTGGGAGTTCTCCTCGGTCACCGTGGTGATCTCACCCATGTCGGGGACCGTGGGACGCTTGTAGACCTTGTCCTCGCCGCCGATCTCCCTCGGCTTCGCGTCCTGCTGGTTGGCCCCGCTGCCGCCGGAGCTGTCCGTCCCGGAGCTGCAGGCTCCGAGCACCAAGCTCGCCGACGCGAACAGCGCGATCGCGGAGATTGCCTTTGATCTCCTCATTGACACGTGCCCTCCTAGCACAGGGTCATCTCTTACAAGCCGATCTGTCGCTTGAAGAGCACCCATGACTCTAAGACGCGCCCAACTGCCGTGAGCCGCGCACTGCCGTGGAACGCTAGAAACCCGAATGGTCGCGGGTCATCAGCCAGGGTCTGATCGTGACCAAAGGGTGACACGTCGATAGCGCTCGGCAACCCATCCGTTACCCGCCGGTACTATTTCGAATCCGAGCGGACACAGAGAGCTAGTTTTGCTTGCGCTGCCAACTGACCGCGGACGCGAAGGGTGCGTTGAGCGGCGCGGTCAGATCACCGGTTGTCAATTCCGCTCGAGCCGCCACCGAATCGGCCAATTGGAACAGCGGGACCGCCACCGCTTGGCGCCATAGCCGCGGCTCGACCTTCTCTATAGCTTCGGTTAATGACATCGACCCGTTCAATGCGGAGTCGATCGTGGGTTGCAGGCTGCGGTCGCAGAACCCCATGACATTGCCTGGCAGAACCGTGCTCGCGTCGTTCGTGCTCGTCGGGCAGCCGTAGACCGACGCCATGACAGCGGCCGGGTTGTCGCCGACCGGGCGCGGCGCGATCAGGAGGTCGGGCCCCGCGTCCGTGCCGCTGACCCGCATCAGCTGGTCACCGACCGGGGTGACGAGCTTGACCTGAACGCCGGCGGCGACGAGCTGCCGCTGGACTTCCTTGGCGACGAGCAGGTACGGCTCTTTGTCGACGGGCGCACCCAGCGTGACCGACAGAGGGCGTCCTTCTCGGGTCCAGATGCCTGATACGAGCGAGTACCCGGCCTGGGTGAGCAAGGACTGCGCCGCGGCCTGATCGTGCAGCAGCGCGCCAGTTGGGGCGTATCCAGCCTGTGAGGGCGCGAGGACCAGGGCGTCGGCGCGCACGCTTGGGCCGCCGCCGGTGCCGACCTTGATGACCTCGTCCCGGTCCAACAGGTTGACCAGCGCGGTACGCACCCGTTCATCGGACAGGTCGGTCCCGGACGGCTTGAGGAAAAGGCTGATCACGCTGGGTCTCGGCGCGGATTTCACGGTGACCCGCTCGCCCAGTGCCTGCAGCATCGCGACGCCGCCCGCGTCCGTCCGCGCGACGACCAACTGGTCATGGCCGGTGCGCAGGGCATCGGTCAACCCGGCCTGGTCAGCCCGCCGCAGAATCACCCGATCAGCGACCGCGGGTTGCTCCCAGTAGCGCTCGTTGCGCTCCAGCACGATCTCGCCCCGCGCCGCGTCGACCTGCTTGATCGAGAACGGGCCCGCGGTGGCCGGGAACGAGCTCTCCAGGACCTGATCCCACCCCCCGGGAGCGTCTTTCAGCAGGTGGGCGGGTAGAAGACTGGAGAAGAGGGACCGCCAGCCCGGGTAGGAAGCGGCGAAGGTGACCTGGACGACCTTGCCGCTCTCCTCGGCCTTGATGTCGCTGATCAGCCGGTATCCGGCGGAGTCGACGCCACCGGGCTCGTCACGCATCTGCTCACGAAGATAAAGGAAGTCCTCAGCGGCGATGGGTGCGCCATCCGACCACGCGGCGTCACCACGCAGCCGATAGGTGACGGTGTAGGGAACGTTGCTCGTGACGTCCGCGGAGACCATGAGGGTCCGGTCAAGCTGCGGACTTCCATCCGGAGCGGTCCGGAACACGCTCGGCAGCAGCATGGTCGACAGCGCGGTGGTGATCGTGGACTGATCGGCCAGCACATGCGGGTTGTAACCACCGGTGATGCTGTCCACGCCGACGACGATCTCGCCGGGTTTGGCCGCGGGAGCCGAAGGCATTGGCGGGACCGTGCCGACGACCGGCGGCGGTGGCGTCACGGAACAGGCAGCAAGCATCAGCGCAGCGACCACTGCGACTGCCATTCGCACGGCTCGGCACCCCCTTGGCTGCGAGGATGCCATTGTCTTCCAACCCACGCACCCGAGTTTTCCAGTCCCGGCCGGATCGCGTCCGGCGAATAGGGTGTTTTCCAGGAAATCGAAAGGTGCAGGTGGTCACAGCGCACAAATGGGCGGGCCGGTGTGAAAGACCGATAGCAGATCGACATCGGCCCAGCTGGCGAGCAGTTTTCCGCAGGTCCGGCCCGGGCCGATTTCTGCTCGTTCGAGCGAACGTCGACGCCGTCGCCCGAATGTCAAAGGGGGCCGCCACTTTCGTGACGGCCCCCTTTGGTAACCCTTGTCAGCCCTGGGTCTTGGCGCGGGAACGGGCCCGGGCGCGCTGGGTCGAGTCGAGGATCAGCTTGCGGACGCGGATCGCGTTGGGCGCCACCTCAACACACTCGTCACTGGCGCAGAACTCCAGTGCCTCCTCAAGCCCCAGCTTGCGTGGCCGGGCAAGGCGCTCAAGCTCGTCACCGGTCGACGACCGCATGTTGGTCAGCTTCTTTTCCCGTGCCACGTTGACATCCAGGTCCTCGGCGCGCGGGTTCTCGCCCACCACCATGCCTTCGTAGGCATCCTGGCCCGGCTCCACGAAGAACGTGCCACGGTCGGCGAGCTGGATCATGGCGTACGCGGTGATCGGGCCGGTGCGGTCGGCGACCAACGAGCCGCTGTGGCGGGTGCGCAGTTCGCCCACCCACGGGAAGTAGCCCTCGAACACGTGGTTCGCGATGCCGGTTCCCCGCGTCTCGGTCAAGAACTCCGTGCGGAAGCCGATCAGGCCGCGGGCCGGGACCACGTACTCCAGGCGGATCCGGCCGGTGCCGTGGCCGCCCATGTGCTCCATCTTTCCCTTGCGGGACGCGAGCAGCTGCGTGATCGCGCCGAGGTGCTCCTCCGGCGCGTCGATCGTCAGGCGCTCGAACGGCTCGCACAGCTTGCCGTCGATGGTGCGGGTGACCACCTGGGGCTTGCCGACCGTCAGCTCGAAGCCTTCCCGGCGCATCGTCTCGACGAGGATCGCCAGCGCGAGCTCGCCACGGCCCTGGACCTCCCAGGTGTCCGGGCGCTCGGTCGGCAGGACCTTCACGCTCACGTTGCCGACGAGTTCGGCGTCCAGCCGGGCCTTCAGCACCCGCGCGGTCAGCTTGGTGCCGCCGTTGCGGCCCGCCAGCGGCGAGGTGTTCACACCGATGGTCATCGCGATCGCGGGCTCGTCGACCGTGATCCGGGGCAGCGGCACCGGGTTGTCCACGTCCGCGAGCGTGTCGCCGATGGTGATGTCCGGGATGCCGGAGATGGCCACGAGGTCACCCGCGGAGGCCTCCTCGGCGGGCACACGCTCGAGCGCCTCGGTGATCAGCAGCTCGGCGATCCGGACGTTCGACACCGAACCGTCCGCACGGCACCAGGCCACGGTCTGGCCCTTGCGCAGCTTGCCCGCGTGGATCCGGCACAGCGCGATCCGGCCGAGGAAGCTGGAGGCGTCCAGGTTGGTCACCAGCGCCTGCAGCGGCGCGTCGGGGTCGCCGGTCGGCGACGGGATGTGATGCAGCAGCACATCGAACAATGGGTCGAGGTTCTCGCTGTCCGGCAGGCCGCCGTCGGCAGGCTGGTTCAGCGACGCACGGCCGGCGCGCGCCGAGGCGTAGACCACCGGCAGGTCCAGCACCGCGTCGAGGTCTTCGAGATCAAGGTCACCGGCCAGGTCCAGCAGCAGGTCGTGGCTCTCGCTGACGACCTCTTCGATCCGGGCGTCCGGGCGGTCCACTTTGTTCACGACGAGCACCACGGGCAGGCCGGCGGCCAGCGCCTTGCGCAGCACGAAGCGGGTCTGCGGCAGCGGGCCTTCGCTGGCGTCGACGAGCAGCAGGACGCCGTCGACCATGGACAGGCCGCGCTCCACCTCGCCACCGAAGTCGGCGTGCCCGGGGGTGTCGACCACGTTGATGGTCACCACGCCGTCCGGGGTCTGCCTGCGTACGGCCGTGTTCTTGGCCAGGATCGTGATGCCTTTCTCCCGCTCGAGTTCGCCGGAGTCCATCACGCGGTCGACCAGCTCGGCACGTTCGCCGAACGCCCCGGACTGACGCAGCATGGCGTCGACGAGCGTGGTCTTACCGTGGTCGACGTGCGCCACAATGGCGACGTTGCGCAGGTCCGTCCGGGTCCTGCTGACAGTGGCCGATGCGGGCACGCGAGAGCTCCTGTACCTCGAGTATGGGAATGGCCCCACGCTTCCATGCGGACGAGGCCCAGCAGAAAGGTTACCCTGACCAAGGGTGTGACCAGCCGCACAGGACGATCAAGAAAGGTTAACCTAGCCTTACTTCGACTCGTCGAGGTTGGAGCGTGCGTGGGCAAGAAGAAGATCAAGGCCAAGTACGTGGGCAAGACGCCCGCGGAAACCGTGCGCAACCTCATGAAGGCCGGCAAGGTCAAGAAGAAGTGCTGCAAGTCGAAAGATCGCTGCGGCAAGTGCCCGGTCCTCGCCTTGCGCCGCGCGAAGGACATCGCCGCCTAGCCAGGGCCCATCGAGGCCGCCGACACCCCTCGATCGCCAGCCGCACGGGGTTCGCCCGTGTTTCGCGAAGAGTTCATCTCGGCACGGGACTGGGCGCCGTTCGGCGTGTACATCGCGAAAGCAGGCATTTCACCTGCACGTGAACCCAGTCGGCCACCGGAGTGACCACGAGATCACGGTCGGCGACCAAGAACGGCGTAAACAGAACGCACGTCACTTAATGGTTATGCCCCGGCAGAGTAAAAGCTTATTCAAAAGCCCATTTCGGATAGGTCGGCCCGGACCGGCTACCGGTCGATCCGGGCAGTTCGGCGCATACCGAAACTTTTCGTACCGACACATTTCTCGCTAGCTGGCCAGCGCCTCGTTGACCCTGGACATCTCCGGGGCCGTGCGGGTCGCCTCGAACTCGACGACCTCGTGCCGGACCATCCGCGCCATCTCGAGCGGATCCGTGGCCAGCAAGGCTTCCAGCTTGGCTCGGGGCATCGGACGGGTGATGATCACCCGGCCGGTCTTGCTCGGCTGACGGCCCGAGCACAGAAAGTGCCCGGCGTCATAGTGCCTGCTGAGCCATTCCATATGATCAGGCAGCAGATAGTCGATCTCTTCTATTGGCGCTTTGTAGGCCAGCATCACGATGTACATGCGATTTACGGTACGCCGCGCATAGCGCTATCGGAATCAAATCAGCGCCGCATATACGCGTTCTTTATGCGGCCCTGCTACCCTCGGTTCATGCACAGCAGCACCCAGATGTGGTGGGCCGCCGCAGGCGGCCGACTCGCTGTGCGCTGAGTGCCACAGGCCGCCCCGACCGGGCGGCCTTTTTCGTGTCCCCCGGCGGCGGCCGAAGTCCGTTGAAGAGGGAGGACACACCATGACCAGACTGTCCGGGATCACCCCGTCCGGGCGCGTCCACGTGGGCAACTACCTGGGAGCGCTGCGGCGGTGGGCCCGCGAGGGCGCGGCCGACGACCTGTACTTCGTCAGCGACATGCACGCGATGACGACGGCGTACAACCCGCAGCGTCTCAGAGCGCTCAGCAAGGAGATGCTCGCCGTGCTGATCGGGTCGGGCATCGCCCCGGAGAGCGTGTTCGTGCAGTCCGATATCGCCACCCAGCTGTCCACGCTGACCTGGGTCCTGGAGTGCACGTGCACGTTCGGCGAGGTGTCGCGGATGACCCAGTTCAAGGAGAAGTCCACCGGCGCCAAGACCGTACGGCTCGGCCTGCTGACGTATCCGGTGCTGATGGCCTCGGACATCCTGTTGCCGGGCGCGCACGAGGTCCCGGTCGGCGACGACCAGGCGCAGCACGTCGAACTGGCGCGGGCGCTGGCTCGGCGGTTCAACACCACCTACGGCGAGGCGTTCGTCGTACCGAAGGCGGTGATGCCGAAGGTCGGCGCGCGCATCCGTGACCTGGCCCATCCGGACCGCAAGATGGCGAAGTCCACGCGGGACGAAGCCGGGGTGGTGTTCGTGCTGGACGAGCCGGACATGATCCACCGGAAGTTCCAGCGCGCGGTGACCGACACGGCCGACCGGGTCGAGTACCGGCCGGAACAGCAGCCGGGCGTGGCGAACCTGCTGGAGATCCTGGGTGCGTGCACCGGGCAGTCGCCGAAGAAGGCGGCCGAGGGTATCGGCTCCTATCGGGTTTTGAAGGAGACCGTGGCCGACGCCGTCATCGAGGAACTGCGTGACGTGCGCAAGCGCACCCAGGACCTGTTGGCGGATCCGGCCGGGCTGGACCGGATCCGGGCGACCGGCGCCGAACGGGCCGCCCAGCGCGGCGCGCATCGGCTGGCGTCCGTGCTCCGCCTGGCCGGAATCGGTTGAAGATCACGTGCCCTCGTGGACCTTGCCGTCCACGAGGGCACGGAACACCGGCAGCAGAATGCGGTCCGCGGGCAGCCACTCCACGTCGTCCAG
Organism: Rhodococcus rhodnii; assembly: GCA_000720375.1. Classification (GTDB taxonomy): domain Bacteria; phylum Actinomycetota; class Actinomycetes; order Mycobacteriales; family Pseudonocardiaceae; genus Kibdelosporangium. The sequence goes on from JOAA01000016.1 coordinate 167,417, forward strand.
TTCGTCGCGGCTCAGCCAGCGCAACTCCTCGTGCTCCACCGCCACCGGATCCGAGTCGGTGGAAGCCTCGTAGATCCGCAGCAGTTTCCCGCCTGGCAGAACGACATCCGGCCCGATCGCCGCGCTGGGCGACACCTCGATGCCGAGTTCCTCCTGGCATTCCCGGCGCACGGCCTCCTCGTCGCTCTCCCCCGGCTCGACGCGACCGCCTGGCAGCTCCCACATTCCGGCGACTTCTTCCGGAAAAGCCCGCTGCTGAGCCAAAATCCGGCCGTCACGGACGATCGCGGTCCCGACGATCACGGGCGCGTCGGCCAGTTCGACAGCCCGCGACCGAGTGCCTTCCGCGACCGAGCCGAGCAACGACAACACCGGCCGGCGTACCGCGATCCCGTCCACGAAAGCGTTGGGCGACAACCAGGACAGCTCACACGTCAGCAAGGTCCCGGCTGCTGTCGAGACACACGTCCCGGTCAGCCGCGCGGCTCGGAACGTCCTGCCGGGCAGTACGGCGGCGATCTTGCCGGCCGACACCGAAACCAGGTGCGCACGCTTGGAAACCAGCTCGATCCACGCTCCGGCAACGGTTCGCGCGGGCGCTTCGATCAGCGCCGTGGTCCGCAGAGCGGGCATCAGACCCGCACCAACGGCAGGAAGACCTGGTCGACGATCTCCTCGATGACCTCGTCGGGCACGCTCGGCCCGCCCGCGTACTGCAGGATCTCGTTGCGCATCAAGTCCAACGGCAGCGTCCGCAGCCGTTCGGGCAACTCGCCACGGACCTCGCCGCGCGCCTCGGCCCGCTCGAGGATTCCATGCATCTGCTTGGGTTTGAGCAACGCCAGCCGTTCCCGGATCTTGGTCTTCAGCTCCTCGTTCGTCCCCGCGTCGGCCATTACCCCGAACACGAGGTGCAGCATCGCGGGCGTGGCACGATCCGCCGTGCGCCGCAACAGGGCGATCACGTCGGTGCGCAGGCTGCCGGTGTCCGGGACGTCGATCTCGGACGCGGCGAGCTTGAAGTACGCGTCGACGATCAGGTCCGGCCGCCCGGACCATCGCCGGTACAGCGCGGCCTTGCTGGTCCGCGCCCGGATGGCGATCCGTTCCATGCTCACCGCGGTGTAGCCGACCTCGGCCAGCTCCTGCATCGCGGCCCGCAGGATCGCGTCCTCGAGCGCCTCGCCGCGCCTGCGTGGCCCTTTCCGGTGATCAACCTCCACACCGCAAAGCATAGTCTTACCCACCCCAAAATGGCCGATGACCTGCAGATTCATCGACCGGAAAGCATTGCGCCGATTAATTCAACGGGCGTAGAGTTAATGCCATGGTAGCGGTAACAAACCACAGGGGGAAGAAATGATCACCTACCCACAAGCCAGGACCTGCCCGTATCAGCCGGCACCCGGTTACGACGAGCTGCGCGAAGGCCCGCCGCTGCGCAAACTGCCGCTGGTCAACGGCCAGCAAGCCTGGATCGTCTCAGGATACGAACAGGCCAGGGCGTTGTTCGCGGACTCACGCGTGTCCTCGGACCGCACGAACCCGGGCTTTCCGATGATCATGCCGCCTGCCATCCAGGCGGTGCAGACCTCGCCGAACCGGCCGTTCCTCGTGCGTGACGACCCGGAGCACAACCGGGTCCGGCGCATGCTGATCTCCGAGTTCACCGTGCGGCGGCTGAAGGAACTCCAGCCGGAGATCGAGAAGGTCGTGCACAGCACGCTCGACGCGATGCTCGCGGCCGGGCCGCCCACCGACCTGGTCACCGCGTACTCCTTGCCGATCCCGTCGCTGGTGATCAGCAGGATGCTCGGGGTTCCGTGGGAGGACCACGAGTTCTTCCAGAACGCCACGCGCACGGTCATCCAGAGCAAGGATCCCGAAACGGCGGGCAAGGCCACCGGACAGCTGCTGGCCTACATCTCGAACCTGGCGCAGGACCCGCCGCCGGGGTTGATCGCCCGGCTGAAGCAGGAGCAGGTCGAGACGGGCGCGATGACACTGAACGACCTGGTGTTCAATTCGCTGCTGTTGCTCGGCGCCGGGCACGAGACCACGTCGTCGATGATCTCGCTCGGCGTGCTCACCCTGCTGGAACACCCCGGCCAGCTGGCGGCGTTGCGGTCTGATCCGGACAAGGTGCCCGGCGCGGTGGAAGAGCTGTTGCGGTACCTGACGATCGCCGAAGGCCCGATGCTCAGGGTGGCCGTCGCGGACATCCCGATCGCCGGTGAGGTGATCAAGGCAGGCGAGGCGATCGTGATCGTGGGCAGCATCGTCAACCGCGACCCGGACGTCTTCGCCGACCCGGACCGGTTCGACGTGTCCAGGGGCGCCACCCATCACGTGGCGTTCGGGTACGGCGTGCACCAGTGTCTCGGCCAGAATCTCGCCCGGACGGAACTGCGGCTGGCCCTGTCCGCGTTGTTCGAGCGGGTTCCGGACTTGCGGCTGGCCGTGCCGGTCGACGAGCTGGAACTGCGACCGGCGATGACCATTCAGGGGGTCAACGCACTGCCTGTGACGTGGTAGCCCGCGTTTCCTGACATTGTGCTGACAAAGGCGTTCTCCGGGCGCGACTAGTGGTAGGAGTGGGATATGCACGTAGAAGGTGACCGGGATGTGTGCGTCGGCGCGGGGATGTGCGTGCTGACCGCACCCGAGGTGTTCGACCAGGACGACGAGGGCATCGTGATGGTGCTGCACAAGGAGCCCAGCGCGGACGAGGAGTCCGTGGTGCGCCAGGCAGCCACGTTGTGCCCGTCCGGAGCGGTCAAACTCCTCTCCTAAAGGGACTTCCAGCGGACCTGGAACCGTGCGCCCCCGTCGGGTGACTCGGTGACCAGGACGGTCCCGCCGCGCCGTCGGACGAGTTCGGCGACCAGGGCGAGCCCCAGGCCGGATCCGCCGGTCTGCCTCGCCCGGTCGTCCTGAACCCGGTAGAACCGGTCGAACACCTTTTCCCGGTGCTCAGCGGCGACACCTGGGCCGTCGTCGTCCACGACCAACCGAATAGACCCACCTGCCGGCAACACCCCGACGGTCACGTGAGCGCGCGCGTACAGCACAGCGTTGCGCAGCAAGTTGTCCAGTACGAGGTCCACTTCGGCCGGTGCGGCCTGAACCCAGGCCGACCCGGTCGGCGCCTGCAGCGTCACCCGCGGTGTTTCGGTGGTGCAGCGGGAAATCGCGGCCTCGGCCGCCGCGACCAGATCGACAGGTTCCGCGCTCGGCAGCTCACCGGCGTCCGACCGGGCGAGCGTGAGCAATCCATCCACCAGTGTGGACAGTCGAACGGACTCGTGCACGATGTCCGCGAGAACCTCTTGGGACAGCACGGGATCCGGGTTGGCCACGGCGACCTCGGCCTGCACCCGGATGGACGCGACCGGCGACCGCAACTCGTGTGCGGCGTCGCCGGTGAAGCGCCGCAAGCGTTCGGTGGCCTCGTCCCGGCGATCCAACAGAGAGTTCATGCTTTCGGCCAACGACCGCAGCTCGTCGTGCGAGTCCGGCAACGGAAGTCGCTGACCAGCAGGCAAACGGGACGCCGCGACCCGCATGCGCTCGACCGGGCGCAGCGAGGACCGTACGGCGAACCACGTGGCGATCCCGGTCGCGGCGGCCCCGAGCACACCGGCGAGCAGCAACCAGTTCAGGCCAACGTGTTGCGCCTGCTCGTAACCCGCGAGTCCAGCACCCGCGACGACAAGTCTTTGCTGGCCGTCAGGCGCTGTCACTACCGTGCCGATCCACCGCGTCGGCGGGTCGTCCGAGTACTGCAGAACCGGTTCGGCGCCTTTCAGATCCCGCAGCGCCCACTCCTTCAGGCCGGGATCCGGCAGGTTGTCCTGCGGCGTTCCGGCCGTGTCGAGGACTCTGACCTGCACGTACGGCGTGTCGGGATGCGGGATCCGGCCTGCGGCGACGTCCGCGATGGCGGCGTCGAGGATCGGCTGCAACTCCCGGTCCGCCGAGCCGATCAGCAGCCCGCCGATGCCCCGACCACTGAACCAGGCCAACGCCAGCAGGATGATCAGCGTCGCCGCCGTGGCCATGGTCGCGATACGAAACCGTACCGATCGGCGAAACCACGCCTCTTTGATCTTGCTCACTGCCCCATCACAGCGTCGATCTCGCCGGTGGACGCCAGATAACCGTGACCACGGACCGTACGGACGATGGATCCCGCGCCGACCGCGTCGAGTTTGCGCCGCAGATAGCCGACGTACACCTCGACGGCGTTGCGTGTCGCCGCCTGCTCGTCACCCCAGACGGCCTTGAGCAGCTCGTCTTTCGTGACCACGGAACCCGCCCGGCTGGCCAGGACGTCGAGCACGGCGAACTCCCGTGGACTGAGCGACACGGGCTCGCCGGACATGCTGACCTGCCGCGCGGCCCGGTCCACCACGAGCTCCCCCAGCCGGAGCCGTTGGCCGGAGCCCTCGACCGCGCCTCGTCTCAGCAACGCCCGCACCTGCGCGACCAGCACCACGAACGAGAACGGTTTGACCAGGTAGCCGTCGGCACCGAGGTCCAGCCCGTCGGCCTGGTCGATCTCGCCGTCCTTGGCCGAGACCAGCAGTACGGGCGTGCGGACGCCCTCTGCTCGCAGCGCCTGCAGCACGCGATAACCGGACAGACCCGGCAGCATGATGTCGAGCAGGATGGCGTCGAACGACCCGGTCCGCGCGACCTGCAGCGCGCTCGGGCCGTCCGCGGCCACCACCACGTCCATGCCTTCGCCGGTCAGGCCACGCTGCAGCGCCCGGCGCACGCCCGGTTCGTCGTCAACCACCAGAACCCGAGGTCTCACGCGCACAGCATGCCTGTCTCTCAGCTTTCCAGCCGGGATTTCTGAGCTTTCTCTCAGCGTCTCAGCCTCATCTCAGGTGCTGGCAGGCAGTCTCTGTGTTGCGGGAACATCACATGACGCGACAACGGGGAGTTGACGGATGAACACCAAGAGGACGGCATTGGCCGTCGCGGGGGCGGGCGTTCTCGCCGGCGTGGTCGGGCTCGGTGTGCTGGCCCTCCCAGCTGGCGCCGACGAGCCGCCACCCGTGCTGCCGCAGATCAGTGCCGAGCAGCTGGTCGAGTCGGTGGCGAACGCCAAGATCCCGGCGCTGGCCGGCAAGGTCTCGGCGCAGGAGAACCTCGGCCTGCCGATCAAGCTGCTCGACGGCATCGGATCCGCGTCGGTCTGGGCCGACGGGCAGAACCGGTTCCGGGCCACGCTGCCCAACCGCACCTCGGAGAAGACCTTCGTCGAGGACGGCGGCACGGCCTGGATCTGGGACTCGGCGCAGAACACGGTCACCAAGGTTCCGCACGGCCAGCAGGCCACGCCGGAGAAGCTGGCCGGCAAGGACCCGGCGACCATCGGCAAGGACCTGCTCGGCCTGGTTCGCCAGTACAGCGACGTGAAGGTGGACGGCACCGCACGCGTGGCCACGCGCCCCGCGTACGAGCTCGTCGTGACGCCCAAGCCGACCGAGCGGACGCTGCTGCGGGAGATCCGCGTGGCGGTCGACTCGGAGACCCGCCTGCCGCTGCGGCTGCAGGTGCTGGCCAACGGGCAGGCCGACCCGGCGCTGAAGGTCGAGTTCACCGAGCTGACCGTGGGTCCGCAGGACGCGAACCTGTTCAAGTTCACCCCGCCGCCGGGCGCGACCGTCAAGGAGCGCACGGACGCCGACAAACCGCACAACCCGGCTGAGGCGCGCAAGGGCATGGAGAACTTCCTGAGCGGGCTGAACGTGCAGTTCGTCGGCGAGGGCTGGGACACCACAGCGGTGGCCAAGCTGCCGGGTGACCTGAACTCGATGCTGGGCCAGGTGCCGGGCAACGGCCGTGGCCGTGGTGACATGGACGTCAGCTCGATGCTGAAGTCCTTCGCCAAGGAGGTCTCGGGTCCGTACGGAACCGGGTACGTTTTCAGCACCAAGGTGGCGACTGCCCTGGTCACCACCGACGGCCGGGTGGCGATCGGCGCCGTCCCGGAGCAGGTGCTCACCGAGGCCATCGGACAGGTTAAGTGACGTTCGCTGAAACAACCGGGGTGGGCACGGCCGAGGCCGTGCCCACCCCCATGTTGGCCGCAAGAACACGCGGCCTGCGCAAGCTCTACCGCAGCACAGTCGCGGTCGATCACGTCGACCTCGACGTCCCGGAGGGTTCGGTACTGGGCATGCTCGGCCCGAACGGGTCGGGCAAGACCACGACCATCCGGATGATGCTCGGTCTGACCACGCCGACCGCGGGCGAGATCGAGCTGTTCGGCGCGCGGTTGCCCGAGGCCGCCCAAGCGGTGTTGCCGCAGGTCGGCGCCCTGGTCGAGGGCCCGGGCTTCCACCCGTTCCTCTCCGGGCGGGAGAACCTGCTGCGCTGCGCGGCGGCTGAGCCGCTGCTGAAGTCGTCGGCGATCCCGGGCGCGGTCGACGAGGCTCTGGAGCGCGTCGGCCTTTCCGGCGCGGCTGGCAGGCGCTACCGCGGCTACTCGCTCGGCATGAAGCAACGGATGGGTTTGGCCGCGGCTTTGCTCGTGCCGCGGCGGTTCGTGGTGCTGGACGAGCCGACGAACGGCCTTGACCCAGCCGGCACACGGGAGGTCCGTGCGGTGATCGCGGACCTGCACGCAGCCGGGACGACCGTGCTGGTTTCGTCACACCTGCTGTCCGAAGTGGAGGCGACGTGCACGCACGTTGCCGTGCTGCATCAGGGAACCGTGGTCGCGCAGGGCGAGCTCAAGGACTTGCTCGAGGCGTCGAACGCGGCCCTCCTGGTGTCCACACCGGAGATCACGGCAGCTGTTGACGCGTTGCGGGACAACAGGATTCCCGCTCGGGCAGTGCCTGACGGCCTGCTCGTCGACCTGACCGCGACCACAGCTCCAGAGGTTGTGGCGACGTTGGTGCGTGCCGACATCCCGGTGTACGAGGTGCACCGGCAGCGCACGGGACTTGAGGACCTCTTCGCGCAGCTCACGGAGACGTCATGACCACGCTCGCGCCGGTGAGGGCGCCCATCTTCCGGTTGCTGCGCTCCGAACTGCGCTGGATCTACCGGCGGCCAAGGACGTTGACCCTGCTCGGCCTGCTGGCGTTGTACCCGATCGTGTTCGGGATCGGCACCCAGGTGATCGACGACCCGGTCCAGGCGACCCGGGACCAGTCGATGGTCGCGACCGTGGCCGGCAACGCGTTCATGCTGCCGGTGCTCGTGTTGTCCACGACCATGGTGTTCTTCCTGCCGCTGGGCACGACCATCACGGCGTCGGACGCGCTCGCCGGCGAGGCTTCCCACGGCACGCTGCGCAGCTTGTTGCTCGCGCCGGTGAGCCGGGTTCGGTTGTTGGCCGTGAAGGCTTTCGGTGTCGCGGTGGTGTCCGCGGGCGCGGCGCTGACGACCGCGCTGATCGCGTTCATCACCGGCTTGATCATCGCGGGGCCGGACAACCTCGTCTCTATCTCCGGCTCGACTTTGTCGGTGGGAGAAGGATTTTGGCGAGTGCTGCTGGCGACCGGATGGGTCATCGTGCAGATGTGGGCGATCGGCGCGATCGCGCTGGCGGTGTCCGCGACGACCGAGCACCCGCTGTTGGTGATGGCGTCGGTGATCGGCGGGCTGTTCGTGTTCGGCCTGCTCAGCCAGATCCCGGTGCTCAACTGGATGGACCCGTTCCTGATCACCGACAGCTGGAACTACATCGTGGACTTCCTGCGTGACCCGATCCCGCCGGACAACCTGGTGGTCGGCTTGCTGCGGGCGGTCTGCTACATCGTGATCGGCTACTCACTGGCCCTTGCCCGGATGGTCACCAAGGACAGCTAGCCCGTCCGGGTCGAGCCTGAGCGTGACCGGCTGACCGGGTTCGGGGGCGTCCGCGATGCTCGCGACCGCGTCCACCTCGCGGTGTTCCAGCTTCACCAGGAGCCGGACGTGGTCGCGGCGGTGCACGCGCCCGCTCACTTCGCCGTGCAGCGGTCCGTTCGGGTCGGCGACGAGTGCGTTGGGGCGCAGGCCGATCTGGTGACGGCCGTCGGGCGCCCAAGGGATGTGGACCTCGCCGAGGTCGAACCTGGCCGTGCCGTTCCTGATCTCCGCCCGCATGATCATGCCGCAGCCGAGAAAGATCGCGGTTGCTTCGTCGACCGGATGCCGCCAGACCTGTTCCGCGGTGCCCGTCTGCACGATCTTTCCCTTACGCATCAAGGCGACCCGGTCGGCCAGCGTGAAGGCTTCGTCGTGGTCGTGCGTGACCACCAGCGCCGAGGTTCCCGCTCGCCTGAGCAATCTCGCTAGATCGAGCGCGAGTTGTTCCCTGAGGGCTCGGTCCAGTGCGGACAGCGGTTCGTCGAGCAGGAGCAGCCGGGGTTTCGGAGCAAGCGCTCGGGCAAGTGCGACGCGTTGCTGTTCGCCGCCGGACAGCTGCGTGACCCGCCGTTTCTGGTATCCGGTGAGACCGACCAGGTCGAGCAGTTCGTCGACCCGTTCGGGCTCACGGATCTTGTGCATCCGCAGGCCGAACTTGATGTTCCCGGCGACGTCCCGGTGCGGGAAGAGCTGGCCGTCCTGGAACACCAGGCCGATGCCGCGCTTGTGCACCGGCATCGTGGTCAGATCCTCGTCGCCCCACAGGATCGTGCCTTCGGCCTGCGGTTCCAGGCCCGCGACCGCCCGCAGCAACGTGGATTTGCCGCAGCCGGAGGGGCCAAGGAGGGCGACGACCTCTCCCTTGCCGATGTCCAGGTCGACGTCGTCGACAGCCTTGAGCTGTCCGAACTGGACTGTCATATTCCTCATGGCGAGGTTCCGGATCCGCATCAGAACTCCTCCACCGTGGTCCGGAAACGCTCGATCAGGACGGCGACCGCGATCGTGACCACCATCAGCAGGGTGCAGGCGGCGTACGCCATCTGGTTGTTCAGCTCGCCTGGCCGGGAGATCAACCGGCCGATGGCGATGGGCAGCGTGGGCGCGTCCGGCCTGGCCAGAAAGCTCGTCGCACCGAATTCACCCAGTGCGACGACGTAGCCGAAGGCCGCCGCGGTCACCAACGACCGCCCGACCAACGGAAGATCCACCTCGAGCCACACTCGTACTGGACTAGCGCCCAGAGTGCTCGCGGCCTGTCTGAGCCTGTCGTCGATGGATCTCAAGACGGGCAGCAGGATTCGGATGATCAACGGTGTCACCACGATCGCCTGCGCCAACGGGACCAGCAGCGGCGATGTCCTGAGGTCGCCGGGCAGAGCGTCCAACGTGATCAAATAGCCGAAACCGACCGTGACCGCCGACACGCCAAGCGGCAACATCATCGCGACGTCGACGAGTTCGGCCGTCTTTCCCAAGTGCGTCAACGCGACCGAGGAGAGCACGCCCAGAACAAGCGCTAGCAGGGTCGCGTCCGTGGCCGTGCTCAACGAGTTCATCGCGGCCCGCAGTCCGGTGACTTCCAGGCTGTTGTCGTGTCCGGTGCCGGACAGGGCTTTGAAACCCTCCACACTGGACTGACCGAACAGGCTGACGATCGGCGTGAGCAGCAGCACGAGCACGCCGTACGCGATCCCGACGACGATCCACTCGCCGCCCATCGGCCTGCGCGCGGTCTCCTGGCGCCCACGCAGTTTCAGCGCCGCCTGCCGCCTTTTCCTTGCCACGGCCCCGATGACAAGGGCCGTGACCACGGCCACCAGCTGAAGGATCGAGAGCGCGGCCGCGCCCGGCAGATCGAACAGCTGGACCGTACGCAGGTAGATCTCGGTTTCCAAGGTCCGGTACTCAGCACCACCCAGGATCAGCACAACCCCGAAACTCGTACTGCAGAACAGAAAGACGACCGCAGCGGCCGAACCGATGGCCGGGGTGAGCGCGGGCAACGTGACCGCCGTGAACGCTTTGATCTTGGTGGCGCCCAGGGCCCGTGCCGCGTCCTCGGCGCGCCGGTCCGTGTTCGACCACAGCCCACCGACCGTGCGCGCCACGACGGCGACGTTGAAGAACGCGTTGGCCAGGATGATCGACCACACGCCACCGTCCGGCATCAAACTGCGGAACGCCAGCCCGACAACGACGGTCGGAAGCACGAACGGCACGAGCACGATCGCCTGGATCACGGCTTTGCCAGGCAGCTTGCACCGAGCGAGCAGGAACGCCAACGGCATCCCGACGGCGATGGCGACCACTGTGGACGCCGCGGCCTGCCCGAGCGTGAACGCGACCAGCTGCCACGTGTCGGAGCTGGTGAGAGTGTCGAGCATCTGGGCACGCGCGCCAAGGCCGATGATCGCCACCACCGGCCACGCGAAGAACAAGGTGAGAAATCCCAGTGGCACAAGGGCCACCAGGACGACGCCTAGCCTTGGACGAGCGAGCGCCACTGGTTGACCCAGCTCTCCCGGTTGCGGTCGACGTCCTGCGCGGGCAGCGTCGCCTCGACGTCGCCGGGCATCGGTGCGGACTTCTGCCACGCCTCCGGCAACGCGACACCCTCACGCGCGGGGTAGACGTACATCTGGTCGGGCACCTCGGCCTGGAACTGCTGGGACAGCATGAAGTCGAGGACCTTCTTGGCACCCTCGGGGTTCTTGGCGCCCTGCAGCACGCCCGCGTACTCGACCTGGCGGTAGCAGGTCTCCAGCAGCGCCTTGGTGTCCGGCGTGGCGGCCGGGCTGGAGGCGTAGGAGACGACGAGCGGGCGCGTGCCCTTGCCGGTGCCGGAGAACTCCTGGTTGTAGGCCTCTTCCCAACCGCTGACGACCTTGACGCCGTTGGCCTTCAGCTTGGTCCAGTAGCCCTGCCACCCGTCCTCGCCGAAGTGCAGGATCGTGCCGAGCAAGAACGCAAGCCCCGGCGAGCTCGTCGCGGGACTCTCGACGACGAGCATGTCCTTGTACTTCGGGTCGGCCAGGTCCTCGAACGTCGTGGGCTCGGCGGTGCCTTTGAGGCCGCTCGTGTGCACGTTGACGCACACATCACCGATGTCGATCGCCGTCAGCCGGTTGGTCGCGTCGAGCTGGTAGCGCTTGTTCGCACCCTGCGCCTCGTAAGGCTGGAACACGTTCTCGTTGAGAGCCCGCGACGCGAACGTCGAGTCGACGCCGTAAGCAATGTCACCAATCGGGTTGGCCTTCGTCAGCACAAGCTGGTTGGTCAGCGCGCCCGCGTCACCGGACTTACGCACCTCGACCTTGATCCCGCTGGTCTTCTGGAACTCATCGAGGAGTTCTTTCCGGACGGCGAAAGAATCGTGCGTGACCAGGGTGACAGTCTGCTGGCTGCCTTGCTGCGGTTGCTGCTCGGTGGCGAGCGAGCACCCGGCCGTGACCATCGCGAGCAGGGCAATTGCCGTTCGAAGCACTGTGCGTTCCTCCCGTCCCTGCGCCGGCATTACCCGGATCAGGTTCATACGGTCGAGGGCTGGTTCGCCCTCCTCTCAGCCCGGTTGCACCGGACTCCCGTGGCAGAACCGAGAGCATAGATGCACGATGGGTGGATGGCCGAACTGCTGACTGACGAAGAGCTGACCTCGGCGCTGACCCACCTGCCGCTCTGGCGCCGGGACGGGTCGACGATCGTGCGGAGCGTCGAGCTCGCGAGCTTCCCGCAGGCGATCCAGGTGGTGAACCGGGTAGCGGAGATCGCGGAGAACGACGACCACCACCCGGACATCGACATCCGGTGGCGAACGCTGACATTTGTGCTGAGTACCCACTCGGCAGGCGGTCTGACCGCCAAGGACACCGCACTGGCCACCGAGATCGACGCCGTCATCGAGGCCGTCCACCCGGGCACGACCGAGGCCTGACGGGGTCGTTGCCCGGCTCAGCCCTGCGCCATCAAGGCCTCCGCCGTGCCTCTGACCTGCGCGAACCAAGAACTGTCGGACCCCTGCGGTAGCGTAAAAATCGGGGGTCCCCCTGCGGAATTCCAGTTGCGATGGCGACCGCCCGCGCCAAGTCCGATGATCATCGACCCAGAACTGTCGTACCCCGCTGATAACGTGAAAATCAGGGGACCCCCTTGGGAATTGCTGTTGCGGTGAAGGGCGGCGTCAGCCTGCGGGCCATCGCCGATCGCCCGACCGGGCGCATTCGGTCACGTGTCGGGCACAAGCTGCAACAGATCAGCCACGACCGCCGATAGCCTCCGGGAATCGTCGACCACTTCCTGGGGGTACGCGGTGCGTTCCTTAGTCGTCCTCTCCCTGACAGCCGTGCTGGCCGCGGGGCTGCCCGCCACGGTCGCGCAAGCCGAAGAGGACCATCCCGGCCTGCAGATCGTATCGTTGGACGGAACTGACATCACCGGCAGACAGTTCGCGATGGTCGCCTTACGCGGCACCCAAGAACTGCCGGACAACGTCGAAATCCAGGTGCAGCGACCGGACGGCGAATGGGCGCCGTGGCAGCCGCTGGAGACCGACCACGCGATCGACAACAAGACCGAGCCGCTCTGGGTCGGCGACTCGACCGGTCTGCGCGTGCGTGGCGCCGACGGGTTGTCCGTCGCATTGGTCGACCCTGGTCCTGAGGACGGTATGCGGCGCGAAATGCCCGTGCACACCAGGGAACCGGTCGTCATCAGCCGGGCCGGGTGGGGCGCGGACGAGTCGGTCCGCGAGGCTTGCTTTGCCCGCCAAGGGATCGGCATCGAGTACGCGACCACGATCAAAGCCGCGACCATCCATCACACCGCAGGCACGAACGACTACGCGCCGGGTGACTCCGCCCGGATCGCACGCGGCGTCTACCTGTTCCACGCGATCGACCGCGACTGGTGCGACATCGGTTACAACTTCCTGGTCGACAAGTACGGTCAAGTCTTCGAGGGCCGCATCGGCGGGCTGGAGTACCCGGTCATCGGGGCACACGCGGGCGGGTTCAACCGGTTCACGTTCGGCGTCTCGATGATGGGCACGTACTCCACCGTCGCGCCGAGCGAGGCCCAGCTCAACGCGGTCGCGGCGGTCGTGGCGTGGAAGCTGGCGGGCAACTACCGGCTCTTCAACGGCGCGACGACGTTGATCTCCGCGGGTGGCGGCACGTCCAAGTACCCAGCGGGCACGGCTGTCACGCTGCCGACGATCTTCGCGCACCGAGATGTGGGCAACACCGACTGCCCGGGCACGGTCGCGTACAACGCGATGCCGGCGCTGCGGCAGAAGGTCGGCAACCGGACCGGGTTCTGGCGTGGCGGCCCGATCTGGCACAAGTGGACGGAAGCCGGCGGCGAGGCCGGCCCGCTGGGATCGCCGTACCGCGCTGAAAGCAGGACCGGCAGGGACGGCCGCTACACGACCTTCGCCAACAACACCAAGTCGATCTACTGGTCCGCGGCGACCGGCGCGGTCATCATCGGCGGCGCGATCCGTGACAAGTGGGGCCAGCTCGGTTTCGAAATGGGCGCACTCGGCTTCCCCGTCACCGACGAGCTGACCACCGCGGACAACGTGGGGCGCTACAACAACTTCGAGCTCGGCAACGGGTCGATCTACTGGTCCGAAGCGACCGGCGCGCACGTGGTCCTCGGCGCGATCAAGCAGCACTGGGCCACCCTCGGCGCGGAGCAGTCGTACCTCGGCTATCCGACGAGCGACCAGTACGAGACCGCTGGCGGTCTGCGCAGCGATTTCCAGAACGGTTACGTGTTCTACGACACCGCGACCGGCCAGACCTCGGATCACCGCAACTCGTAACTCAGCCAGTACCTCCGATCGGCCCCGGTTAAAAGGGCCGATCGGAGGTTGTTCGCGGCGTGAACATGCCGTTTAGCTTCCGGAATGGGGGATTCACGGAAGCGAGGGATGTTTCATGGCTGATCTGAGCAGACGTCGGGTGTTCACCGGCGCGGTGGCCTTGGCCGGGGCTGCGACGATCGGACTCAATCCGGTCGCGGCCGCACAGGCGACGCGGCAACGCACCGGTGCCCAGCACGCGCCGTCATTGAACTTCGGCGACTACCCCGTGGTCGCGCGTGTCCGGGCGCGCCGTGCGCTCGAGCACCTCCGTGTGCTCAGCGACAAGATCGGTCCCCGTATTGCCGGGACGGAAGGCGAACTGCGCGCCAAGGACTACATCGCACGTGTTCTGCGAGACCTGCGGTACCAAGTGACGTTGCAGCCGTTCCAGATCGCGGACAAGTTCCTCGGCTCTGTCCGTGTCGGCAGGGACACCTGGCAGACCGGCTCCTCCCCGCAGGGTCTGCAGGACGCGACGCGTGAGGGCGTCGTGATCGATGTCGGTGACGGATCCACGATTCCGGCTGACGTGACAGGAAAGATCGTGTTCATCGCGGCGGTCACGAACGTCGCCGACGCGTATTCGACTGCCGCCCAACGAGGTGCGGCCGCCGTGCTGCTCGGCCGGATCGGGGCGGACCCGCTGCGCAGGCTCTCCGCGTTCTCCCCGACTTTGGCGACACCTGTCACGATCCCAGTGCTTGGTCTCGCGCAGGTTCAAGCCGAGCGGTTACGTGAGCGGCTCGCCAAAGGCACCGTCAAGGTGAAGGTTTCGTCGGTTCAGCACAAGAACCTGACGTCTTACAACGTAATCGCCGAACGTCCGGCGACATTCCACAACCCTGACAACAAAGTCGTCATGGTGACCGCGCACTATGACAGCGTTCCCGGTTCACCTGGCGCCAATGATGACGGCAGCGGCACCGTGTTGTGCCTCGAGCTCGCCCGAGTGCTGCGGTATCTGCCGACGAACAAAGCGATTCGCTTCGCGTTGTGGGGATCTGAGGAGTACGGGCTGATCGGCTCGCGGCACTACGTGTCGCAACTGTCCGAACCGGACCTCAAGCGGATCACCGGTACGTTCCAGAACGACATGGTCGCCACGGCTTACGATCCAGCGCACATCTACTGGCTGCTGTCGGTCGACGGCGCCGACAACGCGACGACGCAAGCCGTTGCCGCTGCGGCAAAGCGCCTCGGCTACGAGCCGCGCACCAAGGGCCCGGTCGCCCGTGGTTCCAGCGATCACGTGCCGTTCCACGAAAAAGGCGTGCCAGCAGCCAACTTCAGCTGGCGCGGCGAGGGTGGACCGGCGTTGCTGGAGCCGACGTACCACACGCCTGAAGACACCATCGCCGACAACATCAGCCTTGAGCGCCTTCAGGTTTCGCTCGAGCTGATCGGCGCAGCGGCATACGACCTACTGCGTCATTGAGCAAGTTCCAGGGCCCTGCCGGACACGACGGCAGGGCCCTGGTTTGCTTGGCTAGTAATAGGTCTTGCGGCCGATCGGACGGCCGACGGCGCCGAGCACCGTGAGGATCAAGCCGATGACCAGCAGGATCCCGCCGATCGTGGTCAGGATCGAAATACCGGCTAACAAGCCGATTACCAGCAGGATCGCACCGAGAATAATCATGACACCTCCATGGGGACCTGCCTAAGGAGTTGCCACGGGCCATGCGGTCGAAACCTATGCTTGTTGCACGCTCTGCCAAAGTCCGAGCACGTTGCCTTCGGTGTCCTTGAAGTACGCCGAGTACCCCATGTCGCCGACAGCGACCTTGGGCGTGACGGTCTGGCCACCGAGCTTCTCGATCTTCTCCAGCGCCTCGTCGACATCCGGAACATCGATGACCAATACGGGCGACGTCACCGGATTGATGCCGCGTTCGAACATCCCACCATTGATGAAGCCGGGCTCGGTGGGCCCGGTCTGCGGATCGGACGGCCCGGAGGAAACCATGTTGTACTGCAATTCCGGCATACTCATGATGGCCCAGCCAAAAGCCTCCTGGTAGAAGCCTTTCGCGCGGTCCGCGTCATCGAACGGAACCTCGAAGTGCACAACTCTGCCACTCATCGCTTTCGCCTCCCGGTGTTAGGCACCCGACGGTAGACCCCCGTCAGCATTTCCGCCAGGACAACCGGAACGTGGAGGAAACGCTGCTGTCGGTGGAGTCCATGGTCATGAAACTCGTCGCGGACTTTCCCACCACGCGCAGTTCGGCGTTGACAGTCAACGGTTTCCGCTGCCGGCACGGTCCATGCAGGACATCACCGGGAGGGAGCTGATCGGTAGCCTGCCAGTTGTCACTCAACGGCCCGGGATACGTGTGAGAACTGTGCCGCGTCGGCATACCGGGGAAAAAGTAATGCCCCTTCATGATTCCCCGTGAACCCGCACCAATGTGCGCGAACCCCCGGTAATCGGCCTGCGCGATGCCATAGGTGTAGTCATCCGGATGGTTGACCCGCAAACCGATCTCGCACGTCTTACGCACGTCGGAACCATGCGCCTGAACAATGAAATCGCTGTAGGTGACCGTAAACGCCTGATTGTCCAAGGACATCGCGACCGCGGCACTACCCGCCGCGCACCCGTCCCCCTTGAGACTCAACACCTCGATCGTCACCGGCGAAGGCGGCGGAACCGCCGCGGAAAGGGCAAGCACGGCCGCAGTCAACACGTTGAGCATGGCAACCTCCTGGGCGACGGCGGCACGCTATCGCCCAGGAACAAACCAAGAACACCGCCGGACAGCCCAGCGCACGCTCGGTAGAACGTCAGCGTTGTCAGTAGCGCGGCATGTTCGGGATCGCTTTCTCGGCGACCTCGATGAGCGCCTCCACTTTCGACACATCCGCGGACACGTCCGCAGCGGTCACTGAGGGAGCCTCTGAAGATCGGTAGGCGACTTCGTTTCGTCGGACTCGCATTCGGTTGAAGGGGCGCAAAATCGACCCCAGAGGCGGATCGAGCTGCGCGAGAACGGCTTCGTAGATGGCAATGTGACCGCCACGGCTCGTCGCACGCAGACCTTGGTTCTGCAGTACGGCCGCCAAAGCGCGACGTGCGCCGTCGTATGCCAGCGTGTATGCGCCTTCCGGATCCGAGTCCAGCAGCAACCGCGCCGAAGCGATGTGCGTGCGAGCTCTGCCAAGCTCCGCCTCAGCAGCCTCCAGAGAGGCCGGGACGTGTTCGATGGCGCCACTCGCGATGAGCGCGTCAATCGTTTCGCGTCCCTGGTTCCACCGGCTCATCAGGCCTCCTGGTTGAGACTCAATTCGGTCAGCGGACGCTCGCGAACGCTGGTGAGGAACGGATCCGTGGTGCTCGCCGCCCAGGATTCGGGCGTGATCCGATGGACGTTGACCTCGCGGCCCAGCCGCCGCGACACGCGTTCAGCCAAGTCGAAAAGCTCGTCCGGGTCAGGTGAACCGACGACGAGGACATCGACATCGCCAGGCGGCGGTCCCGGTTCGCCGCTGTAGCGCGCGGCCCAGGACCCATAGATGTACGCCTCGCGCACGCCCGGCAGCTCGGACAAGGCCTCGGTCAGCAATGGCATCGGCCCGAAGGTAGCCGCGATGAGATCGCTCAGCGGCCGGTAGAGCGGGGTGTCCGTGCGGGCTTTGACCAGACGGCTCCGGCCCACCCGCCGATCTTCCAGAATCCCACCGTCGGTCAGCCGCTCGACTTCACGCAGCACAGCGGTCGGCGTGACACCGCAAGCCTCAGCGAGCTCGGTGATGGTGTATTCGCGGTCCGGATGCAGCAGCACGAGTGCGAGCAGCTCGCCTTGCATGCGCGAACGCAGCAGCGGCAGCAGACTCGGCGAAGGTTTCATTGGACGCAGCATAACCTGCATCCAATGAAAGTAACAACCCGTGACGACTCGTTACAGTCAGAACGGACCTCGACGACCGACCGGCCACAGGCCCAAAAATGTCAGAGGACCTCGATACCTTGCCGCGGTGAGAACTGCACGCAGGTGCTCGGCGGGTTGTGACCGGCCGAGCACGAACCGGCGGGGAAAGCCAGGCCTGTGTCTTCGTTGCGTCGAGGACGTGTTCCGCCGGCGAAGGCTGGAGCCACTTGAGCCGTACCAGGGGGTGCGGGAGAAACGCGCATGCCGTTGCCTTGAGTGCGGGGAGACGCTCGATGTCTTGTACGGCGACATCAGGGGCATGAAGACGTCCGAGGAACATCAGTTTCCGGCCTGCCACGAATGCGCGATGAAGCTGGTGCACCAGCCCGCTGATGGCGGCATCGCGCAAGTGGGCAGGAGACTGCACAACCTGAGGATCTGGGGCGGCAAGTCGCTGCGCAAGTTGCGGACAAGCGACCTGGATGACCGTGATGCCTTGTACTTCCTCCACTGCCACGGTTGCGGCAAGAATCAGTTCGCCGTCGTGTCCCAACTGATCGAGCGGGTCAAGCGTGCCGAAATGCCCTGCCCGAACTGCATGGAGCTGTTTCAGACGAACTGGGGCCTGCCAAGCCTTGTCGCCCACTTCGAGGACCATCACCTCAAGTACCTCGGCGAGGACAGGATGCCGAGGCGGACGGATCCCGTGCCCGCTGAATGCATGCTCTGCGGAGACCAGAGAAAGATCTCCCTCCACCGGCTACTGGAGGGCGCGCCGCCATGCCTGCGGTGCAGTGATGGCGGTCCTGACTTGTCCGGCCCGCATTGGGTTTACCAGTACCACTTTCCACACCTCGGCCTGCGCAAGGTGGGGATCACCCACGCTCGCGACGACCGGAGGTTCGCCGATCACGAGCGGTACGGCGGACGCTCGCTGCGCAGAATCCTTGTCGCCGATCGCGCGGCCGCACTTCGAGTCGAGGCAGCAGGGTTCGCCATGGTTGCCGAGTACATCGACAAGTTCGTCGACCCCAAGGAGTTCCCTCAGGGAGGCTGGACCGAGGTGTGGAGCGACAGCGGTCCCGAACTGCCACTCCGTACCATCGCGGACGACCTCGGCATAACAGCAATGTGATCATCGTCGGCAGCCAAGTGCCGGACGAGAACTACCCGGCATCAGCGAGGCGCTCAACACGATCAGCTCCGCCGGCCCAAGCTCTCTGTCCGGACTCATGCCAGGCGCTGACCTGCACGTTGAGGTCGCCCGAAACGCCTGGTCAGACGTTGAAGCGGAACTCCACCGTGTTCCGACACAGAGCAACAGCCATCGCGTGACCGTCGGCGGCTCCGGCGCCATCCTCGGTCTGCCTCCATGGCACTGAGGCCGCGAAGGTCGACTTGCGCAACCCTGTTTCGCGAAATAGCATGTTTCGCGTGCGACGAAACAGGTCGATGGACGAAACAGCGCTGATAGAACGCGCTGTCTCGAGCCTACGTGCCAACCTGCCCGCTAGCTGGCGAGCGGAAGTCAGCGCCGGGCCGGGCGAGCACGATGCGGTCTTGACGATCAGCAACCGGGCGATGAGCCCGGTCAGGTTCGCGATCGAGTCGAAGTACGCCACCCGTGTATCCGCCGACCAGGTCGTCAACCAACTCCGCGCCTTCGCGGAGAGAGGTCCTCGTCCGCTGCTGTTCGTCACCGAGTACGTCAATCCTCCTCTTCGCCGAGAGTGCGAGAAGCGAGGGATCAGCTATCTGGACACCACAGGCTGGACATATCTCATCAATGACGAACCCCCGATCCTGATCCGGGCGGTAGGCGCGAGCAAGCCCCCGAGTCCTCGTGAAAACGCCCACACCGCACGTCTCAACGGTCCAGCCGCCGGGCGAACGATCCGCTGCCTGCTCGAACTAGATCCGCCCCTGGGAATCCGGGAACTGGCAACACTCTCGTCAAGCAGCCCGGCAGCGGTTTCCAAGTTGATGCCGACGCTCGTCGACGCCGGGGCCGTGGACCGTTCCTCAGACGGCGCCATCACTCGGATAAGACGCCGTACCCTGCTGGACCGCTGGACGGCCGACTACAGCTTCATGAACTCCAACGGCGTGGTTCTCGATTATCTGGCGCCCCGAGGCTTGCCCCGGACACTGGAGCAGCTCCGCGAGCGAGACGACGTCTGTGTAACCGGCTCCGCTGCCGGGCGGACGTACCTGCCTTCAGCCACCACCTCCGTTGTCCCGCTCAGCCTGCTCACGTTGTACAGCAGGGACATCACGGGAATCGCTGACAGCCTGAAGCTCGTCCGAACCGACCGGAGCACCAGCAACGTCATGATCACCACACCACGGGATCTAGAGCTGCTGAAGGACCCGCGATTATCAGCACAAGGGTTTCTCATTGCCCCAATCGGGCAGGTGCTGGCGGACCTGCTGACATTGCCGGGGCGAATGGCCCAAGAAGCCGAACAGATTGTGGAATCACTAGCTGAGAAAGACCCGACTTGGAGAGAGTAAGAGTGCACTATTCGGCCGAATACATGGCTGCACGCACGGTTCTGTTGGACGCCCTGGAAGCACTCAACAGCCATCTGCCGAACATCATCCTGGTTGGCGCCCAAGCGGTGTACCTGCACACAGGAGCAGGTGACCTGGCCCAGCCTCCCATGACGACGGATGCTGATCTCGCACTCGACACGTCCGCTTTGGCGCACGAGCCCGAGATCGCCGGCACCTTGATGAACGCCGGGTTCAGCCCCGGAAAGAATCCGGGCAGCTGGCTCGGCAGAGGCCAAGTCGCTGTGGACATCATGGTTGTTCCGTGGCAATCCGGCACCATGAAGAAGGACGCTCGCGCCGGGCGAATCCCTCCGCACGCGAAGAACACGGCCAGAATCACAGCTGGGCTGGAGCCCGCCCTGGTGGATTGCGCTGCCCACCGGCTCACCGCGCTGGATCCCAGAGACAGCAGGCAGTTCGATCTCAGAGTCGCAGGGCCCGCCGCGTTGCTGATCGCGAAGGCGATCAAGATCGAGGAACGGCTTGCGGACGCCGATGGCGGCACAAGCACGCGCCTCAAAGAGAAAGACGCCCTCGACATGTTCCGCCTGCTTCAGGCCATCGAAACCGAGGACCTGGTTCAGGGAGTCCGATTGCATTTGGCCGACGATCAGGCGCGCGGGGTGACCGTGCGCGGCTTGAAAGTCATGGAAACCCACGGGAACACGCCTCGGTCACCGCTGCCAATCCTGGCAGCCCAGGCAGGCGCTGGGGACGTCACTATCGCCCCCAGCTTTGTGGCTCTTACACAAGATCTGCTCAACGCAGTGGGCAAGCAGCAATGAATCTCCAGCAGGGTGCGTTCGACGCCTTTACGCACCCTGCTGGAAGCAACGACCACCGGCGCCTCAAACGTTGAAGCGGAACTCCACGACGTCGCCGTCGGTCATGACGTAGTCCTTGCCTTCCATCCGGACCTTGCCCGCGGACTTCGCGGCGGCCATGGAGCCGGCGGCGACGAGGTCGTCGTAAGAAACGATCTCGGCCTTGATGAAGCCGCGTTCGAAGTCGGTGTGGATCACGCCGGCGGCCTGCGGGGCGGTGTCGCCCTGCCGGATCGTCCAGGCGCGGGCCTCCTTCGGCCCGGCGGTCAGGTACGTCTGCAGGCCGAGGGTGTGGAAACCGGCGCGCGCCAACGAGTACAGGCCGGGCTCCTCCTGGCCGATCGACTCGAGCAGTTCGCGGCGGGACTCCTCGTCCAGCTCCAGCAGTTCCGCTTCGACCTTGGCATCAAGGAAAACCGCGTCCGCGGGCGCGACGAGCTTCTCGAGTTCCGCGCGCCGGGCGGGGTCGGTGAGCACGGTCTCGTCGGCATTGAAGACGTACAGGAAAGGCTTGAGCGTCAACAGGCTCAGCTCGCGCAACAACGTGCCGTCGACGCCTGCGGAGAACAGCGTGCGGCCGGAGTTGAGGATCTCCTGCGCGTTCTGCGCGGCTTCCAGGGCCGGGCGCGCTTCCTTGCGGGTGCGTGCTTCCTTTTCCAGACGGGGCAACGCTTTCTCGAGCGTTTGCAGGTCCGCGAGGATCAGCTCGGTGTTGATCGTCTCGATGTCGCTCGACGGGTCCACCGTGCCGTCGACGTGGATCACGTCGGGGTCGTCGAAGACGCGGATCACCTGGCAGATCGCGTTGGCCTCGCGGATGTTGGCCAGGAACTTGTTGCCGAGCCCCGCGCCTTCCGACGCGCCCTTGACGATCCCCGCGATGTCCACGAACGACACGGTCGCGGGCACGGTCCGCTCGGACGAGAAGATCTCCGCCAGCTTGTCCAACCGCGGGTCAGGCAGCGGGACGACGCCGACGTTCGGCTCGATTGTCGCGAACGGATAGTTGGCCGCCAGCACATCGTTGTTGGTCAGCGCGTTGAACAGGGTGGACTTGCCGACGTTCGGCAGGCCGACGATCCCGAGGGTGAGGCTCACGACGAACCAGTCTAACGACCCTGAATATCTGCTTGCTTGTATATACGCTTCTTGTTATTTTCCCAGCGTGGACGTGTTCGAGGCGATCGCCGAACCCAACCGGCGGGCATTGCTGGACCTCCTGGCGAGCGGCGAGCGATCAGCGGGCGAACTGGTCGCCACGCTGCCGCACCTGACCCAGCCCGCGGTGTCGCGGCACCTGCGAGTTCTCCGCGAAGTCGGCCTGGTCGAAGTACGTCCGGACGCGCAGCGCCGCATCTACGCGTTGCGCGCTGACGGCCTGGTCGAGATCGACCGCTGGGTCAGCCGATACCGGCGTTACTGGGCCGACCACCTCGACGCACTGCACCAGCACCTGGCCAATCAGGAGGAGACGTGACGACCGACCGGCTCGGCACCCTGACCACCGACGGTAAGCACGCCGTCATGACGTTCGTGCGGCGCCTGCCGTACCCGATCGAGACCGTCTGGGCTGCGATCGCCGAGCCCTCGCAACGCGCTGCGTGGTTCGGCGAGACCACCATCTCTGATGAGACGATCGAGATGATGCCGTCCGGCACGCCCGCGCCGCCCGAGATGAAGCGAATGACCGGCCGCATCCTCGTATGGGATCCGCCGCGGGTGCTCGAACACGAATGGCGCCAAGGCATCGTCGAGGACAGTGTGGTCCGCTACGAGCTCGTTCAGGACGGCGACGAGACGGTCTTGACCTTCACACACCGCGGCATGACCATGCGTAACGCGCAGGGCTTCATCCCCGGCACGCACGCGTTCTTCGACCGCCTTGAAGCGCACCTCGCCAGCGAAGAACTGCCGCAGTGGAGCGAGCGCTACGAGCAACTCGCACCCTCCTACGGCCATGTCTGATTTCCGCTAGTACCGTCCCCGCGACGGACGTACGGTCGATACATGTTCGTTGACGAGGACCGCGGATACCGCGCCGTCGCTTCCCGGGATCCCCGGTTCGACGGCCAGTTCATCCTGGCGGTCCGCACCACCGGGATCTACTGCCGGCCGTCGTGCCCGGCGACCACGCCGAAGCGCCGCAACGTCGAGTTCTACGCGACCGCGGCAGCGGCGCAGGCGGCTGGTTACCGCGCTTGCCGTCGTTGCCTGCCGGACGCGGTGCCCGGCTCACCGGAGTGGAATCTGCGGGCTGACCTGGCCGGACGGGCGATGCGGCTGATCTCGGACGGCATCGTGGAACGGGAAGGCGTGACCGGCCTGGCCACGCGCCTCGGTTACTCGGAACGGCACGTCACCCGGATGCTCACCGCCGAACTCGGCGCGAGCCCGTTGGCACTGGCCAGGGCACATCGCGCGCACTCGGCACGGCTGCTGATCGAAACCACGACGCTGTCGTTCGCGGACGTGGCGTTCGCCGCGGGCTTCGCGAGCATCCGTCAGTTCAACGACACGATCCGTGCCGTGTTCGCCGCGACCCCGACCCAGCTGAGGGTCGGCGCGAAACGACACCGTCCACTGTCGACAGCAGGCAAAGTCAACCTGCGCCTGGCATTCCGCCAACCATTCGATGGAACAGGCATCCTGGACTTCCTCAAGTCCCGTGCTGTCAACGGAGTCGAGGACGCGAGCGAGAACTCATACGCGCGAACGCTCCGACTGCCACACGGCACCGGCACAGCCCGCATGCATCCGACCCCGGATCACATCGATTGCACGCTTCGTTTGTCGGACATGCGAGATCTCGGCAGCGCGGTGGCACGATTGCGTCGGCTGTTCGATATGGACGCTGACCCGTGCGCGATCGACGAACTGTTGTCGACCGATCCCGCGTTGGAATCGTCTGTGCTGAAGACACCGGGCATTCGTGTTCCCGGCAGCGTCGACGGCCCCGAAATCGTGCTTCGTGCGCTGATCGGCCAGCAGATTTCGGTCGCAGCCGCCCGTACCGCGCTCAGCCGTCTCGCCTCGGCGTTGGGTGAGCGCCTCGAAGTACCCGATGGGGATCTGACGACGCTGTTCCCCACGCCTGCGGCGATCGCCGATCACGGCGCCGAAGTGCTCGCTGGTCCACGTAAGCGCATCGAGACCATCATCGCGGTCAGCACCGCGATCGCCTCCGGTTCTCTGGATGTGCATGTCGGCGCGGACTCGGACGAACTCACCGCGGCGTTGGAGAGTTTCAGCGGCATCGGCCCGTGGACTTCGGGTTACGTGAAGATGCGCGTGCTGGGCTCGCCTGACATCCTGCTCCCCGGCGACGTCGCCTTGCGCAAGGGAGCCTTGAAACTCGGTATCACCGATCTCGCCACGCGGTCCGCGGCGTGGGCGCCTTGGCGGTCGTACGCGGGCATGCACCTGTGGCGAGCAGACTCGAGGGAATCATGACTTCATACTCCACAGTAGACACACCGATCGGCCCGTTCACCGCGGTGGTACGGGATGACGAGGTGATCGCGTCGGGCTGGACGGCCGACGTCGACTCGCTGATCAGCCTGATCCATCCGTCGCTCCGGCCTTCCGAGGTCCACTCGCGGCCGGATCTTGGCCTGGTCACTCAGGCTGTGCGGGAATACCACGCGGGTGATGTGCAGGCGATCGAGGACGTGCCGGTGAACCAGCGGTCTGGCGAGTTCATCCAGCACGCTTGGAAGGTGCTTCGGACCGTGCCCGCCGGGGAACCCGTGACTTACGCGCAGTTCGCCGAGCTCGCTGGCCGTCCTTCGGCCGTCCGGGCTGCAGCAAGCGCTTGTGCACGGAACCCGGTCGCGCTTTTCGTTCCGTGTCACCGGGTTCTGCGGACAGACGGGTCCATCGGCGGCTTCCGCTGGGGCCTGCCCGCGAAGCGCTGGCTGCTCGACCACGAAACCACCGCGCGCTGACCAGCGGAAACTCAAAACTGTCAGACCCCTGCGCTAGCGTTGAATCAGGGGGACCCCCTCGGGAATTGCTGTTGCAGACGACCCTGCTCGGCCGCGGAGCGCTCCGCCGCGCCAACCAAACTGTCGTACCCCTGCGGTAACGTGAAAACAAGGGATCCCCTTGCGGGAATTACTGTTGCAGACCACGCTGCCCAGTCACGGAGCCCTCCGCCGCACGAACCAAACTGTCGTACCCCTGCGGTAACGTGAAAACAAGGGATCCCCTTGCGGGAATTACTGTTGCAGACCACGCTGCCCGGCCGCGGAGCGCTCCACCGCGCCAACCGAAACTGTCGTACCCCTGCGGTAACGTTGAAATCAGGGGTTCCCCCTGGCGAATTGCTGTTGTGATGGCGCATGGCCATGTCGGCCTGAGCCCCTCGGCCAGGCTGATGAGGAACCCGGCCAGCCTCAACGGCCGGGTGGTCGAGCTCATCAGCGTGCCCGCTAGGCGATGACCTCGAGGCGCGATCCGCTGCGGGCCTTGCGAACCCGCAGCCGCACCGGAATCCGCTGCCGCAACTCCTCGACGTGCGAAACCAAGCCGACTACCCGGCCACCGGCCCGCAGTTCGTCCAAAGTGTCCATGACCTCGTCGAGGGTGTCAGCGTCCAAAGTCCCGAAACCCTCGTCCACGAACAACGTGTCGAGCAAAGCGCCGCCGGTCTCGGCGGCCACGACATCCGCGAGCCCCAAAGCCAAAGCGAGTGAAGCCAGGAAAGACTCCCCGCCGGACAACGTCTTCGCGGGCCGGATCTTGCCGGAGTAGTCATCCAGCACGTCCAAGCCGAGGCCGCCGCGCGTACCGTGCGAACCGCGCGCATCGGAATGCACGAACGAGTACCGTCCCTGGCTCATCCGGCTCAACCGCGCGGTCGCGGCGACGGCAACCTCCTCCAACCGCGCAGCCAGGACATACGAGCGCAACGACATCCGCCGCGAGTTCTGCCCGCGCCCGTTGACCACGTCGGTCAAGGCCGCGAGCTCGGCGTACTCCTCCTCCACCGGGGACAAAGCGGCCCATTCCGCGCGCAACCGGGCTGCCAGGGCCTTCACGTCCGCCGATCGGCGTTCCGCCTCGCGCATGACGGCGACCTCGGCATCGGCGACCTCACGCGCCTTGGCCAAGGTTGCTGCCGCGCTGTCCAGGTCGACTTCGACCGCAGGGTCCACACCGGCCAGATCCGGTTCGGCCAGAACGGCTTTGGCCGCCGCGGCCCGGTTTTCCAGCTCGCTGATCATCCGGTCGAGGTCGGCGAGGCGCAGCTCGTCCCGCGCGGCCGCCAGCGCGTCGGAGACCTCCGTGAATCCCGCCGAAATCGCGGCTTCGTGCACCTCGGTCTGCTGGGCTGTCAATCGCTTCGACAGCTGTTCACGCTGCCCGCGTGCCCGGAGCAACTCGGTCACGGCCGCCGCGGACAGCAGCACGTGCTCCCGACGCACCCGTACGTCGGAGTATTCGCCGCGGGCCGGATCGAGGCGCTTTTGCCGCATCTCCACGGTTTTGCCGAGTTGTTCACGTTCCGTGCGCAGGCTCGCGAGCTCTTGCTTGGCGGCCGACAGCTCGGCTGAGATCGTCGCGGATCGCTTCTCCAGCTCACGGACCAGCTCACGCTGGGGCTCGCGCCGAGCCGCCAATGCCGCGGTCTCAGCCAGCACCTTGTCCACTTCGGACAATTCGGCGGGGTCGTCGCCCGTGGCGAGTCGTTCCTGCAGCGCAGTCAGGTCGGCGACTGCCGCGTGGTGGGCGCGCTCCGCCTCGCCGCGCTCGTTCTGCGCGTCCTGCTCGACCGCGACGGCCGCTGCTTCCTCGGCCTCGCTGACCGCGCCCGGAATCAACTGCGCGAGCGCTGGGTGTTCGGTCGAGCCGCAGACCGGGCACGCGTCTCCGGCAGCCAACTGACTCGCGAGTTCGGCCGCCATACCGTCGAGGCGTCGCGCCCGGATCGTCAGCGAGTGGTCACGTGCTTGCTGGTGCGCGTCGATTGCCTTACGCAGCACGGCTTCCGCGTTCTTGACCTTCTCTTCGGCATCACCGAG
Source organism: Rhodococcus rhodnii (assembly GCA_000720375.1). GTDB lineage: Bacteria > Actinomycetota > Actinomycetes > Mycobacteriales > Pseudonocardiaceae > Kibdelosporangium. The sequence continues at coordinate 194,436 of JOAA01000016.1, forward strand.
CCGCTCGCGCAACCGGAGCCGCTCGGTCAGTTCGGCTTTCCGGGCGCGTAGGCCGTCGAGGCGGGCTGCGGCTTCGCTGGCAAGCAGTAGTTCGTCGGACGCGGCCTTCAGCTTTTCCGGCAATGCCACCAGATCGGCTTCCAGGTTGTTGACCTTCTCCTCCGCCGCCCAGTCGGCGTCGATCAGTTTGGTCAGCCGCAGCTTCGCCTTTTTCTGCTGCTTCGCGTCCTCCAGCAGCTGCGCGAGGCCGCCGGCTTCTTCGGTCAGCCGCGCGGATTCCGCACGCAGGAAGGACTCGTCCGCGTCGACGCGGTGAAAGCCCGCTTTCCGCGCCGCGACAATCGCTTCTTCTTCCGCTTTGGTCGCGTGGTCGAGTTCGACCTGCAATTGCGCGGCGCCACGATTGGCGACCACGACCGGAACCGCTCGCCGTGCTTTGGCGCGCTCAGCGAGCCATTCCTGTTGCTGCGGCTCCATTCTTTCGCATTCGGCCAACTCGGCCCTGGCGTTGCGCAACCGGCGCACCCGGTCGGCGAGCTCACGGGCCTTCGTCATCGCCTGCTCGGCAGTGGCCGCCGCGACACCAGCCTGCCTGGCCTTTTCACGCGCTTCGGTCTCGGCTTCGCCGAGCCGGGAAACCATCAAATCCAGCCATTCACCGTCGGCCGAATGGTCTTCCGGCGGTTCCTCACCCGCTGCCTGCGCGACGCGCGCGACCAGTCGCATCGCGCCCGCCCGACGGGCCTCGAGATCACGGCCGCGTTCCGTCCTGCGATCCCTGAACCATTTCTCGACGTCCGCGAAACGGTAGGTGCTGAACAATTTCTCCAGCAGCTGTTCGCGTTCCTGGGTGTCCGCGCGCAGGAACCGCGCGAATTCGCCTTGCGGCAACAACACGACCTGGAAGAACTGCTCCGCACTCATTCCGAGCAAACGCTCGACCGTCCGGCTGACCTCGTCGATCCGGATCAGGCCGTCCCGGTTGTAGCCGCCCGGCGGGTCACTCACCCAGGTCAGGGACGCCCTGGCCTGCTGTTTCGTGGTTCCCTCGCCGCGCCTTTTCGGGCGCTCGTACTCCGGGCCACGGACCAGCCGCAGCCGGTGGCCCTGCACGGTGAGCTCCAGCTTGACCTCGGTCAGCGTGTCGTTGTCCGCGTAGTCGCAACGCAGCCGACGCGCGTCGTTGCGGACGCCAGGGACCTTGCCGAACAACGCGAACGCGATGGCGTCGAGCAATGTCGTCTTGCCCGCACCCGTCTCGCCGTGCAGCAGGAACAATCCGTCCGCACCGAGCAGGTCGAAGTCGACCACCTCGGTGCCCGGATACGGGCCGAAGGCGGTCACCTCCAAGCTGTGCAGCCTCATCGTTCTTTCTCGCTCTCCGCCGCGGTGACGGTCTCCAGCGCTTCCCTCAGCCAGGCGCTCTCGCGCTCCGTGGGTTCGCCGCCGCGCGCGTGACCGACGAAGCAGCACGCCACTTCAAGGTCGTCACGCCCACGCACGGCTTCGCTGTAGCGCAACGATTCCCCGTTCCGCCCGCCCGCGGGCTGCCACTCCATGTGCACCGCGTACGGAAAGCGATCTTGCAGGCGCCGCAACGCGTCCACCGGCCTGACTTGGTCGGTGACCGTGACCGACAGGTAGTGCTCGCGGAACTGGTCGTGCGCCGGGTCGGCGAGCAGGTCAGTCAGCAGGCCTTCGAGCTTGGCCAACGGCCTCGGCACCGGCAGCATCCGGCGCTCGACCCCGGCCAGGCCGCCCTTGTCGATGTCCACCAGCCACACCGATTTGCGCTGGCGCGCCTCGGAGAACGAGTACGCCACCGGGCTGCCCGAGTACCTCAGGTGATCGGCAAGTTCTTGCGCGCCATGCAAATGCCCCAATGCGACGTAGTCGACGCCGTCGAAGGTCGACCCGGGAACCTGCTCGACGCCGCCGACCGCGATCGGCCGCTCGGAATCACAGGCCTCACCGCCGGTCACGAAAGCGTGCGCGAGGACCACTGATCTTGCTTGCCTGGCCGAGAGATCCGCACGGACCCGGTTCATCGCCTCGGTCAGTACTCCGGTGTGTCCGCGCTCGCTGATGCCCAGCGAATGCCTCGCGACTTCCGGCTCCAGGTAAGGAATTCCGTACACCGCGACTTCGCCGTGGTCGTCGCGCAGCAGGACCGGGCGGTCGATGTCCTGGATCCTTGTCCGCATGTGCAGTCCGCCTGCCTCGGCGAACTTCCCGATCGCGCCGAGCCTCGGGGCCGAGTCGTGGTTGCCGGGCGTGACGACCAACTGGGCGCCCGCCTCACGGATCCGCACCAGCACGCGTTCATACACCTGCACCGCTTCGGCCGATGGGACCGCGCGGTCGTATATGTCGCCGGCGACCACCACGACGTCAATGCGCTCATCGGCGACGATGTCCGCGAGACCGCCGAGCACTGACTCCTGTTCGGCCAGCAGATCCGCTCCGTGGAAGGTCCGCCCCACGTGCCAGTCGGACGTGTGCAGCAACCTCATGGGACCAAGTTAGGGGGCGAGCCCGACATTCCCCGGCACCACCCCCGGCGTGTCCTCCCGACAGAGTGAAACTCCCAGCTAGAACAGAACAACAACAAAAACTGTCGTACCCCTGCGGCATCATGGCGCGACCAACACACGGAAAGGATCTCCAGTGGCTTGGGCAGTGGTTGTTCTGTCCCTGCTGCTCCTCGGTGCGGTGCTGGCGCTCTGGAAGCTCTACACCGACGGAATGCGGCGCACGGAGGCAGCGATGCAGCAGCTCGCGGCCGAACGCGCGCGTTACGACGAGCAGCACACGGCGCTACGGCGCTACGAGGTGGCGTTCGCGTCCATCTCCGGCCGTGGCGAACTCGGCGAGCAGGTGCTCGTCGAGACGGCCAGGATGCTCGGGTTACGGGAGGGCATCCACTTCACGTTGCAGACCGATCTGGCGGGCGGCGGCTCGTCCCGGCCGGACATGGTGCTGCTCGTCGGCGACGGCAGACGGGTTCCCGTTGACGCCAAGGCTTCCATGTCGATCTGGGCGGAAGCTGTCGAGACGTCCGACCCGGAGGAACGGCTCGACGCCTTGCGGGTGCACGTCCGCAACATCCGCTCGCGCGCCACCGAACTGGCCGCCAAGGGCTACCAACGATGGGCAGACGCGATCTACGGCACGGTCATGTTCGTGCCGTCGGACGCGGCGGTCGTCGCCGCACTGGACACCGATCCGAACCTGTTGCGCTGGCTGCTCGACAGACGGGTTTTCCTGTGCGGCCCAACTGGTTTCGCCGTCGTCGCGTCAGGCGCGCTGTTCGCCGCCACCGAACGCGCACTCGCCGCCGACGTCGAAGCCGTCCGCGCAACGGCCGCCAACGCCCACCGGATGGCCGGTGCAGCCATCGACGCCGTCAACCTGTCGAGCACACACCTGCAGCGGTTCCTCTCCGCCCGTCGCCGCGAACTCGACGCGCTAGAGGGCTTCCGCGCGGCCGTCAGCCCGCTCACCGACGCTTCGGCCAGCCCGACCCCCATCGCCTCGGTCCGACGCGCGGACGAGATCACAACCGGTGTTTCCGATCGAGAGGAGGAACCAGCCGTCGACTGACCCAAGACAGCGCCCCACGGCGCCGACACAGCAGGCCAGGGCAGGCCCCGCTCCGCCACGAGTCGGCCCCACGCCGTCGCACCTGCCATCGGACAGGCCACGCCGCGGGCAAGCAAGGCATGCGGACAGGTCGTCCGTGCAGAGGCATCGAGGGCACGGTCACACGGCCCCGCCGGGCCCACGAGCCGCACCTGGGTGCCGACCGCACTGCGACTGCGGCTGCGCGGTCAGGACGCCCGAAGCGGGGTGGCTGCGGGCCGCGCAGTCTGGATGCCCCACAAGCTGTAGCCGCGGCACCGAGTCCGGTCTCCCGCCGCCGAACAGGTCCCCGGGGCGGCTAGCCACGCGGACAGGTCATCTGCACGCAGGGGCATCAACGGCGTGGTCTCACTCGGGCCGCCGAGCCCGCGAACGCGGTGACCGGGCCACGCGGTGACTGCGGTGAGCGCGCTAGGCGGTGGGTGCGGTGACCTGGCCATCCGAACTCCCACAGCGGGGTGGGCGCGAGGAGCGGGGCTAGATGCCTGGAGCAGGCGACTACTGGCGGCGCCGTCCGGACGCCAACACCGTTGCCGTGGCCACCACGCTGCCGGTGCCACCATGCCATCGAGCCACAGCCACTGGCCCGCTGAGCGACCCCGGTCCAGCCTCCGGGCTGGACAGTCGGGGCGGCTGGGACATCGATCGGGGCGCGTGTTGGGCCCGGTGGCCGGGGGTGGTGATGCCGGTCGCATGCATCGCGGCCATTGGCCGTCCACAGGTCGGTTCCTTAACGGGCTGCGGCTCAGGTCCGGCCGAACGAGACAAAGAGGTGATCACCGGCCGAAACGGGCATAACTGAATCCAACGGAGTGGCCGAAATCACACCGAACGGGGTAAACCCGACGGCTATTGGCGGCTGGTACGACAGCCCTCACCAGCAAGCGTCTACCGTGTGGAAGCGTGACCGCCACGCGCGATCGCGACAGCGATCTTGACATGGACGCGGCCGAGGCCGCGTGGGACGAACGTCCCGTCTTCGGTACCCGTCGTGGGCTGCCTTGGTGGGGTGCCGTCCTGCTCGCTTTGCTGCTCTCCGCCGCGGGTGCGGTGATCGACAAGAGCAGGCTCGTCGACGACCAGCGGCTGACCGGGTTCGGCATCTACCACGCCCTGTTCCTGGCTGGGTGTGTACTGGCGGTGCTGGGTGTGCGGCGGCGCAACCTGTTCGGGCCGATGGTGCAGCCGCCGCTGATCTTCGCCGCGACCTTCATCCCGGTGCAGTTCATGCGGGAGTCCGCGGGCGCCGGAGCGTCCGAGTCCGGTAGCCGCAAGCTGATCTTCGAGGTCGCCCTGCCGCTGGCCAGCTCGTTCCCGTGGATGGCAGGCGCCACGGCCGCCACGATCGCACTCGGCGTCATCCGCCTGTTCGTCCAGCGCGACCCAGCCGGGCGCGCGGGGAGCTTAGAGGCGGACGAGGACGAGCGCCCGGCACGTCGGCCCAAGGACAGGGACCGCGATTTCGACGACGAGCCCCGGCGTCCGTCCCGTGACAGAAACCGCGACAGAGACCGGGACAGGGACCGCGATCGGGACAGAGACGACCGAGGTGAGCGTCCCCGGCCCGCCAAGGGCGACCGACCAGACCGCTCAGACCGTCCACAGGCGGCAAGGCGCGAACAAGCCCCGCCGCCCCGTCGGCCTGCCCGCGATCAGGACCGCCGCGACCGGGGCGAGGCCCCACCGCGCCGCAATCCACCGCGGCCACGAGACCAGGGCGGCGGCCGCCCCCGCGGCCCACAGCCGCAGCAACGGCGTCGACCCCGCGAGGACTACTGACGCGAGAGGGCCACCCCGACAATCCGGGGTGGCCCTCTCGTATGCCGGGAAATCAGCCGGTCTTGAGGTCCTTGCGCAGCTCACGCGGCAACGCGAAGGCGATCTTCTCGTTCGCCGTGGTGACCTCCTGCACGTCCAGGTAGCCCCGGTCGGCCAAGAACGCCAGCACGTCCATCACCAGGTTGTCCGGCACAGACGCACCCGAGGTCACACCGACCGTCGACACACCCTCCAGCCAGGTCTCGTCGATCTGGTGAGCGAAGTCGACCAGGTACGAGGCCTTGGCCCCGGCCTGCAGCGCCACCTCGACCAGCCGCTTCGAGTTCGACGAGTTCTGCGAGCCGACCACGATCACCAGCTCGCACTGCGGCGCCATCGTCTTCACCGCGTACTGCCGGTTGGACGTGGCGTAGCAAATGTCGTCGCTTGGCGGGTCGGACAGCATCGGGAACCGCTCCCGCAACTGGTCCACGCGCTCCATGGTCTCGTCGACCGAGAGCGTGGTCTGCGACAGCCAGATCACCTTGGACGGGTCACGCACCTCGACGCGCGCCGCGTCCTCGGCCGTGTCCACCAGCTGCACGTGGTCAGGCGCCTCACCGGCGGTGCCCTCGACCTCCTCGTGGCCCTCGTGGCCGATCAGCAGGATGTCGTAGTCGTCCCTGGCGAACCGCTTCGCTTCGTTGTGCACCTTGGTCACCAGCGGACAGGTGGCGTCGATCGTGCGCAGGTTGCGCTCGGCGGCCTCCTGGTGCACCTGTGGGGACACGCCGTGCGCGGAGAACACCACAAGGGCGCCTTCGGGCACCTCCTCGGTCTGGTCGACGAAGATCGCGCCGCGCTCCCGCAAGGTCTCAACGACGTGCTTGTTGTGCACGATCTCCTTGCGGACGTAGACCGGCGGTCCGTACGTTTCGAGCGCCTTCTCCACGGTCACCACCGCCCGGTCAACGCCCGCGCAGTAACCGCGCGGCTTGGCCAGCAGTACCCGTTTGGTCGTATCGCTCATGCCACCCAGGGTACGGCGGCACCCAGAGTGACCCGGGTCCCAGTTGGGTGAAACAGGTGATCTGCGGCAGGCTATGCACATGACGCCTTTGCCGCTGCCGCTCCGGGTCGCTGCCGGTCTCGCCGCGACCGCCATCGAGCGGGCGCGTGAACTGCCGGAGAAGCTCGTCGGGCTGCCGGTAACGGTTGCCAGTCAAGCGATGCAGCTGTCCATGCGGGTGCAGCAGGAGATCACCGCGCTGGCGATCAGAGGCGACGAGGCGCTGGCATCGTTGCGTCCGGTCGAGGACACGCCCGAGTGGGCGACCTTCGACGAGGACATCGATGCCTACGACGTCAGCCGTCCGATCAACACCACGGAGACCAACGGCGCCGTGGTGACCGACCCATGGGAGATGGAGGAGTCGGCCATCGCGGAGGCCGAGCAGGAGGTCGAACAGGAGGTCGAACAGGTCGAGCAGGTCGAACAGACCCCGCCGCCCGCGGGAGTGCCGAACTACGACGACCTGTCGCTGCCGCAGTTGCGGGCGCGGCTGCGCACCTTCTCCAAGGACGAGCTCGAGGAATTACTGCGCTACGAGGAGACAAACGCCGCGCGGCCGTCGTTCATCGGCATGCTGACCCGGCGTATCGCGTCTGTTTCGGCCGCGTCCCCGCCTGATCAGCAGTGACCGAACAGACAACGGCTGAACAGCCGTGGCCGGTCCGCACAGTCGCCCGCAAGATCAACGAGTGGATCAGCAGGCTCGGCGCGGTCTGGGTGGAGGGTCAGGTCACTCAGCTGTCGCTGCGCCCCGGAACGCAGACGGCGTTCCTGACGCTGCGCGATCCCGCCGCGGACGTGTCGATGACGGTGACATGCCCGACCCAGTTGCTGCGCGAGTTCCAACCGCCGCTGACCGAAGGCGCGCGGGTGATCGTGCACGGCCGTCCGACGTTCTTCATGAACCGCGGCACGCTGAGCCTGCGCGCGGACGAGATCCGGGCGGTCGGTATCGGCGAATTGCTCGCCCGTATCGAGCGATTGCGCCGCCTGCTCGCCGCGGAGGGCTTGTTCGAACGCTCGCGCAAACGCAGGCTCCCGTTCCTGCCGCGCACGATCGGATTGATCACCGGCCGGGCGTCCGCGGCCGAACGCGACGTCCTGGTGAACGCGAGAGCGCGCTGGCCTGCCGTGGACTTCCGGGTGGAAAACGTTGCGGTACAAGGAGCTCTCGCGGTCCCGCAGATCCTCGATGCACTGTCCATATTGGATCGTGACGAGCGCGTCGACGTGATCGTGATCGCCCGGGGCGGCGGCAGCGTCGAGGACCTGCTGCCGTTCTCGGACGAAACGCTGTGCCGCGCGGTCTACGCGTGCCGCACGCCGGTCGTCAGTGCGATCGGGCACGAACCGGACACCCCGCTGATCGATCATGTCGCGGACCTTCGGTGTTCCACGCCGACCGATGCGGGCAAACGGGTCGTCCCGGACGTCGCGGAGGAGATCCAACGCGTCCGCACGTTGCGCGACCGCGCCCGCCGGGCACTACACGGCTGGGTGGATCGTGAACGGCGGCTGCTCGACCAACTGCGCAGCAGGCCAGTTCTCGCCGACCCGCTCAAACCACTGGAAAGGCACGCTGAACAGGTCGAAACGGCGCGCCAGCGCGGCCGGAGGGAGATCATCTCGCTGGTCAAGGCCGAACAGTCCGCGATCGACGGGACCAAAGCCCGCTTGACGACCCTCGGCCCAGCCGCCACTCTGGCCCGGGGATACGCGGTTGTGCAATTCGTCACTCTGGATGAAAATCTCAGGGTTCTACGGTCGGTGACCGACGCGTCACCCGGCACCCGGTTGCGGGTCAGGGTGGGCGACGGGGCCGTGCACGCGACCGTGTCGCAAGAGCAGGAGTCGTCCGAGTCGGGGAGGGGAGGCAGCGGTGACGACTAGACCAGCCTTCCTCCCGTCGACAATGAACGCGGCGGCGTCCACCGGAGCCGAAGTGGTCAGGCGCAGCGCCGAAGAAGCAGACTCGGCCGCGGCCGAGTGCTGGGCAGCCCTGCTCGGCGGCTGCGACGGGCCAGGGCGCCGAGTACTGCCCCAACGCCTGCGCCAACTAGCCGACGCCACAGCCGTCTACGCGGGCTCAGCGTGGTGGTACGGCGACGGTTCCCACCTACGCAACCGGATCAGCCGCGCCCGCGAACGCATCGAGGACGCCGTCGTCGACCGGGACGGCGCCGAGTTCGCCGAGGCTTTCATCGGTTACGACGAGGCCGTCGCGACCGCCCTGATCCGCGTTGGGAGCATGATCAAGTGAGTGACGAACAGCTCGGCTACGAACAAGCACGCGACGAACTCGCGGACGTCGTGGCCAAGCTCGAAGCGGGCGGCCTGTCCCTGGAGGACTCGCTGGCGCTGTGGGAGCGCGGCGAGGCGTTGGCGAAGATCTGCGACCGCCACCTCGCAGGCGCCCGCGAACGTGTCGAGGCCGCGCTGGCGGCGGCGGATAAAGAACCCGAGTCCTGACAGGGCTATTGCGCCGGCCTGGCTCCAGGCGGCTCTCGCCGAGCCGACCAACAGGCGCTGTTCCGGCGCAGCGGCCTCGATCACGCGCCAAGGCAGCTCAGCTCCTACCCCTCGCGGGTTACCCCCGAGTAGGCAACGACTCCGTGCCATCCAGATGGCCATCAGTGAAACTTGCAGGTCCTGGCGATTTCGTAGCTCGTTGAAATCAGGCGACCACTGAGAGTCACGCCACATCACGCAGACCGCGATGCCTCCGTGCCCATAGCGTTCGGCCGCGATTTTCCCCACCTGCAAGGAGAAAACAATGCCGCCACGCTCACTTCTCAAGCCCGTCGCCGCTTTGGTGACGTCCGCCGTTCTCGTCACGGGTTTCGCGCCCACCGCGCTGGCCGTCACCGAGGCCGACCGGGCGAGTGCCGCGATCACCGCGCAGCAGGAGAACCTGCTTGCGACGCTTCGGAATGCCGTTACCCCGGAGCAGATCGACGCGCTGGCAGCGCAAGCCGCCGCAGCCGGTGACACGACGACAGTCGCCCAGCTGACCGATGCCAAGGCCGTATTGTCCACAGTGTCCGTTGAGGGTATTGAGGACATCGACTGGATCGAGGCGTTCAAGCTGGCTTTCAAGGTCCTGCAACCGTTTGCCGTCGCCGCGCTGCGCTACGGCGGACCGATCGCCTCGGCCTTCATCGAGTACGTCGGTGAGGCGCTGAGCCGTTTCCCGCAAATCGGTGAGCCGCTCAACGAGTACTTCTTCAAGCCGATCGCCGGGCTGATCCGGGTGTGGGCGCCGAGACTCGCCGACCTGATCGAGAGCATCAAGATCGACAATGTGCCGCGGGACGAGGCAATCGCCCGCGTGGCCGAGCACCTGCGCACGGAGAAAGGCCTGTCCGATGCGGCCGCCACCGTGCTGAGCAAGGGCTTGGTCGCCAACGTCTGACGAACACCGGGAACGGCTCGGGGCGCCCCGAGCCGTTCCCGTCAGATCAGGAGCGAGCGATCGGCGTCGCTGTCTGGGCGGCGGTCGCCAGCACCCGGAACTCGTCCTCGGTCCCGCTGCCGGTGATCAACAGTTGGACGCCGTCCTTCGACAGCACCCACGATGGTTCGTCGCCCCTGCCCCGGTACTTGGTCCACTGCGTACCGGCGACGTCCACCGAGCCGGTGCTCCCAGCGGAGACGCCACCGCCCGCTTCCATCACCACGAGGTCCGCCACCGGCGCCTTGGACTGGCTGAGCCGCAGATACTTGCCGCCGGGCGTGATCCAGCCCACGCGGACCGCGGTCGTGCGCTGGGCACCTTCGCCGACAGGCGTCGTGTTCGACGAGTTGGCGCGCCAATCGGCGGGCACCGCGGGTGATCGGACGGGGAAGTCCACGCGCCGGGCGGCGCCGCTCAATTCCTTCGGCGCATCGACCGACGGCGCCGAGCTCGGGTCCACCGTCGGGCCGCTGGGACTGAACTCACATCCCTGCGTCAGCCACACGATCACGCCGATGATGGCCGTCAGTACCGCCAGCGACAACACCATGTCGCGGGCGCTTGTCTTGAACCGGGATGGGGCCGACACACCTCCATCGTCGCAGTTGGCGTAACGCGCCGTTACCGCGGGCCCCGCCCGATCTGCGAGGATCGACAAGTCGCGACGAGGAGGACAGATGACCGAAGCGAATGCCGCCAGCAGGCGCGAATTGCCGGACCGCAACCTCGCACTCGAACTGGTCAGGGTCACCGAGGCCGCAGCCATGTCGGCGGGCCGCTGGGTGGGCCGCGGCGACAAGAACGGCGGTGACGGTGCCGCGGTCGACGCCATGCGCAAGCTGATCGGCACCGTGTCCATGAACGGCGTCGTGGTGATCGGTGAGGGCGAGAAGGACGAAGCCCCGATGCTGTACAACGGCGAGGAAGTCGGTGACGGCAGCGGCCCCGCGTGCGATGTCGCCGTCGACCCGATCGACGGCACAACGCTGATGTCCAAAGGCATGCCGAACGCCATCGCGGTGCTCGCGGTCGCCGAGCGCGGCGCGATGTTCGACCCGTCCGCGGTGTTCTACATGGAAAAGATCGCTGTCGGCCCGGAGGCAGCCGATGTGATCGACCTGACCGCGCCGGTCGCCGAGAACATCCGCCGGGTCGCGAAAGCCAAGCACACCGACGTTTCCGACGTCACAGTGTGCATTTTGGACCGTGAGCGGCACGAGCAGCTCGTCACCGAGGTGCGCAACGCGGGCGCGCGAATCCACTTCATCTCCGACGGTGACGTCGCAGGCGCGATTTCCGCGGCCCGCCCGAATACCGGTGTGGACATGCTGCTCGGTATCGGCGGTACACCGGAGGGAATCATTGCCGCGTCGGCGTTGAAATGCATGGGCGGCGCGATTCAGGCGCGGTTGTGGCCACGCGACGACGCCGAGCGGGAGAAGGCGCTCGCGGCCGGCCACGATCTGGACCGCGTGCTGTCCACCGACGACCTGGTCAGCGGCGACAACGTCTTCTTCTGCGCGACCGGGATCACCGACGGCGATCTGCTGCGCGGCGTGCACTACCGGTCCGGCGGCTGCACCACGCAGTCGATCGTGATGCGCTCGAAGTCCGGCACGGTCCGGATGATCGACGGCTTCCACCGGCTGACCAAGCTGCGCGAGTACTCGACCGTCGACTTCGACCTGAAGTCGGGCGACGACGAGGAAACCATCCCTCCTCTGCCGTAAACGCTTACCCGATCCAGTGAATTTCGATGACTGAACGCGATCCGGCCGCCGAACAAATCATTCGGCGGCCGGATCGCGACCCACGGACGAAAAGCGTACTTTCGAGGCGTGCTCCGTGCTCTGCTCCTCGGAATGTCAGCATTGATCGCACCGATCGTCGGCGGCCAGGACGCCGATCAGCCTTACGTTTTCATGGCTTCGATTCAGGACACCGGCGGCGAGCATTTCTGCGGCGGGTCACTGATCCAAACCGAGTGGATTCTCACCGCCGCCCATTGCGTGCAGAACAACCCGCCCGCCGACATCAAGGCCCGGATAGGCAGCAGCGAGCCCAGTCGCGGCGGCGAGGAAGCGGCGATCACGAAAATCGTGGTGCATCCCGAGTTCGACGGAGTGAAACCCGGCAACGACATCGCGCTGTTGAAGCTGGCGAAACCGTCGGCTGCGGCGCCGATAGCGATCCGCAGCGCGTCGGTCGGTTCCACCACGAGACTGCTCGGCTGGGGCCAGACCTGCCCGCGGCTGGGCGAATGCGGCCCGGCCGCCAAGCTGCAGCAGCTGGACACCAGGCTCATCGAAACGGCCAAGTGCCTGGACATCCACGGCGTGCTGGAACTGTGCACGGAAAGCCCGGGCGGTGTCGCGGGCGCGTGTTTCGGTGACTCCGGTGGCCCGCAGTTGGTGAAAGACCCCGACGGCTGGCGAGTTGTCGGGGTGACCAGCCGTTCCGGCCATGACACGTCGATTTGCGGCAGCGGACCGTCCATATACACCAACGTGGGTGCCTTTGTGGACTGGATCAGCCAGCAAACCGTGTGATGTCACTGAGATCCGGTTGAGACCTTTTCGGCGCAACCCGCGGGTATCACCAGTCGTCTCTAGGGCGTAGGGATCACCGGGCAGAGGAGAAACCAATGCGGGTACGCAAGCTGATTCTGGGGGCGGCAGTCGCCGCGGCAGCCGTGCTCAGCGCCTGCTCGTCACCGAGTGAGCGGCCGGTCGTCGCTGCCGCGGGCCAGGAGAACGTACCCGCCACCACCACGACGACGGAAAGATCGACCACGCCGCCGACCACCAGCAGCTCGTCGCCGGCGTCAACACCGACGTCAAGCCCGTCGTCGTCCACCAAGACGACCACGCCGAAGCCGCCGACGAGCAAGACGACCACGCCGAAGGCCAAGCCTGAGCCGTCGAAGGAAGCGCCGTGCAGCACGGCCGCGAAGGCGTGCATCAAGCTGTCCACCAACCAGTCCTGGCTGATGGAGGACGGCAAGGTGGTCTACGGGCCGGTGCCGATCACCCACGGCCGCAAGGGTTACCTGACTCCTCCGGGCACGTTCCGGGTGACCTTCAAGAACAAGAACCACCGCAGCAGCATCTTCGGCGGCGCGCCGATGCCGAACTCGGTGTTCTTCAACGGCGGCATCGCGTTCCACCAGGGCAGCCTGCGAGAGAAGTCGCACGGCTGCGTCCACCTGTCGCCTGCGGCGTCGCAGAAGTACTTCAGCGAGCTGTCGGTCGGTGAAGTCGTCGAGGTCGTCCGCTAAGCGAGTCTTTGCAACCAACCTTCCCTTTCCCGCGTGAGTAAGGCTGCACGCGAGGAAAGGGAAGGTTTTTTCATGCGCTTGGCCCTGGTCATCCCGGCAGCGGCTCTGCTGCTCGCATCATGTTCCGGCGCACCCCAGGAACGGGCCTTGCAGGCACCGCCTCCGCCGCCGTCCACATCTACGACCACCACCACAACGACCAGTTCGCCCACACCGGAGCCACAGCCTGTGGTCGTCGCGACGCTGCCCTGCGCCGCACCGATCCGGGCCTGCGTGAGTTTGTCGCAGAACTTGGCGTGGCTGCTGAAGGACGGCGCCGTCGAGTACGGCCCGGTGCCCATCACCCATGGCAAGCCGGGGCACGAGACCCCGGTGGGCACGTTCAAGGTGGCGTGGAAGGACGCGGTGCACACGTCCAGCATCTACGGCCTGCCCATGCCGCATTCGGTGTTCTTCGCGCCCGGCGGGATCGCGTTCCACGAAGGACCGCTGACCGAGCCATCGCATGGTTGTGTGCACCTGTCGCCGGAGGTCGCCAAGATCTTCTTCGACGCACTCCCGGTGAAAGCGGGCGTCCAGGTCGTTGCCTAGTCCATCGCCAGGCCGTAGATCCGGTCCACCGGGATGCGCACGACCCGGCGCTTGTCGGTGATCATCGCGGCGCGGTACTCGTCCCAGTCCGGGTGCTCCCCCGCGATCGACCGGTACAGCTCGACCAGTTCGTCGTTCGCGGCGTCGCCCGGCTCGGTCGCCACGTCCGAGAGCGTCGCCATACCTTCGGCGACCACGTACCGGCCGAAGCTCGCGTTGGTGACGTAGAAGCTGGCGCGCGGGTCGCGCAGCAGGTTCTTGGTCTTGGCGCGGCCGTCGGTCACCGAGATCCGGATGGTCCCGTCCGCGAACTTGTAGCTCACGTTCGACAGTTGCGGGCGGCCGTCCCGCTTGAGGGTCACGAGCACACCATTTGTGCTCGTGGCAAGCAAATCGGAGAGCTTGTCGTCCATACTCGCAACTTACATGACATGTCAACAAACGCTACAGTGTCCAGCATGACGCAACCGCGCTGGCTGGACGAGACCGAAGACCGCGCGTGGCGTGGCTACCGGCAGATGTTCCTGCTGCTCAACGCCCAGGTGAACCGCGACTTGGCGCAGGAGTGCGGGTTGTCCGAGCCGGACTACGACGTCCTGTCGACGCTGTCGGAGGCCAAGAACCACCGGTATCGGTTGAAGAAGCTGGCCGAACGCATGCTCTGGTCCCAGAGCCGGTTGTCGCACCACGTGACCCGGATGCAGCAACGCGGCCTCGTCACCCGCGAGGACTGCGTCGACGACGCCCGCGGCGCGACGATCGTGCTCACCAAAGCAGGCCGCAAGGCCATCGAAGCCGCCGCGCCCAGGCACGTCGAATCCGTGCGCAGGCACTTCTTCGACCACCTCACCCGCGAACAGGTCGAGATGCTCGGTGACGCAACCCATGCGGTGGTACAGAACCTGAAGAACAAGTCGTAATGTCCTCACGCTGTGACGCTTGAGGCCGCCGCGTTAGCGGCATTGGAGAAATCCCTCACCGCTGCCGCGACCCAAGTGGGGAAACGGCTATGGACAAGGCACCTGTCCGCCGCCGGTCGTCGTGAACGCGTCTCCGCGGACGTGATCAAACAACTGATGGCGTACGACTTCAGTGGCCGCTTCCGGCTCACAATGATTCTACCCGCGTTGCCTGCCGGAATTTCCCTCGCCGCCGTGCGGAAGAAACTTGAAGGCCCGGTCTTCCAGGGATTAACGCACGAACTGGTGGCGGCTCGACTGATGAGCATGCCGCAATCGGTCGTGTCGAACGTTTGCGAGAACATGCAACTGGCCACGCACCTCGAGTTCCCGGACAGCGATCCGGAGCTGACCATGGCGTTCGGCAAAGTGCTGTTCGACGAGATCGACCGCGTGGTCCAAGAACTCGTGGCCAAGTTGGACACCCTGCACCTGAAAGGTCTCGCCGAACTCCGCCAGACAGCGGCGCTGACCTTGCTCAATGCCGGATCCGACAACATCAAGCGGCACAACTCGTACCTCAAGCAATCAACCAGCTTGCAGCAGGCTGCCGAACTCGCCGGCTGGGTGACGACATATCGGGCACAGCTGCGGTTTGCCCATGGCCACATCGTTCCGCCGGACTTCGAACGCAAACAGAAGATCCCCATCGACTCCTTGTTCGTGTCTCCCAAGGTTTCACCGAGGAACAACGAACGCACGACGTCAGTGACCGATGTATGGAGCCTGTTCCACGAAATCGACCGCACGGTGTTGCTCGGCGATCCGGGCGGCGGAAAATCGACCGCCAGCAATGCCATGGCGTGGCACGCGGCCGACGACAAGGACGGACCGATTCCCTTCATGGTCATCCTGCGTACCGTTGTCGATCTCAAGCAGTCGATCCTCGGCCACATCGAGTCCGGCCTGTCCGCGTATTACCAATGTACCCCACCGCCTGGCGCGGTCGAGGGTCTCTTGTTGTCCGGCCGAGCCATCGTTTTCTTCGACGGATTGGACGAGTTGATCGACACGTCGAAACGCCGGGCCGTGACCGAGCGAGTCGAACTCTTCTGCACCAAGTACCCGCTCACCAGAGTGATCGTGACGTCACGGCGAGTGGGCTATGAGGAAGCCGCGATGGACCGGTCCGTGTTCGAGGTGTTCGAACTCGCCGAGTTCTCCGACGAGAACGTCGAAACCTATGTGCAGAACTGGTTTGTGCACGTTGACGGCGCGGCCGAGGGGCGAGCACGGCAACTGGCGGAGTCCTTCGTGCAGGAAAGCCAAGCTGTCCCGGATTTGCGCCGCAACCCGCTCATGCTGGCATTGATGTGCATCATCTATCGCGGCCAGCACTGGATTCCGCGCAACCGCCCGGAGATGTATGAGCACTGCGCCAAGCTGCTGTTCGAGAAGTGGGACAGCAGCAGGGAGATCTACGTCAAGCTGAAGGCCAGCGCGCACGTCGATGGCGCCATCAAGCAGCTCGCCTACTGGATGTTCACCACACCGGAAGCCGCGCAGGGCGTGGTGGAGAGCGAACTTGTGAGGGAGGCGGTCGCTTATCTTGAACCCGCCTTCAGCTCGCTGCCTGAAGCCGAACAAGCGGCGCGGCAATTCATCGAGTTCTGTCGCGGGCGCGGTTGGGTGCTGACCGATGTCGGAACCACGGCATCCGGCGAATCACTGTTCGCCTTCACCCACCGCACGTTCATGGAGTACTTCGCGGCCTTCGAACTGGTACGCCGCCACAATGGCCCGGAGAACATCGCACGGACGGTGCTGCCACACATCGCCGCAGCGGAATGGGAGATTGTTGCTCAACTCGCTGTCCAGATATCGGACAGGCATTTCCGAGACGGCGCGGCCCGACTACTGTCCACCGTGCTGACGAACAAGCGCTACCGCAGTGCGGCAAGCCGCCGGAACATCCACGCGTTCGCAATGCGCTGCCTTGGCTTCGCCCATGTGCCGGTGCCGTTGGCCAGGCAAATCGCGGCCGCTTTCATCGAAACCATGCTGCAACCCCAAGACACCGAGATCATTCCGCAACAATACTTATTGATCCCGGAGTTGCATGAGCCGGTCGAGCAGGAGATTTTCACCATCCTGTCCGCAGCGATCACCGCCGGCGATTCACGTCGCCGGGATACCGCGATCGAAGTGGCCCTCCACCTACCGACGATCATGACCCGACTGCACGAACGTGATACTGACGCCGCCTTCGACGCCTTCGACAGATGGACCGAGCTGCGCCGGAGAATCTTCGAAGCACACCGCGAGACAATCCTCGCCAACGGAAATGCGACCGTGTGGTTCGCCGCATGGCGGCATGGTTTCATCTCGCTGAGCGACCTGGTGACCGAAGGTCCGTTCGCCCAGACTTATCCGCTCAACATCTTCTTCGCCGAACCGAAATACCGCTATATCCAGGGCGGCTGGATCGAATTCGGGCCATTCCTCCCCGAACGCCTTCTCCAGTTGGGCGGCGGAACCGTGGAGGAGTTTCCTATGACGATCGCGGAGATAGACTGGTTGAATTCGTTCATCGACGGGCTCGGTGATCCACCTTGGATCTCCGTCCCTCGGATCCGGGTACATCCGTTCGAAAAGCGTGGCACGTTGCGAACCGAAGAGCTGACAACGGATCGAGGCTGGCTGCTGCTCCGGCTGATGCTGATCACTGTCGAAGCGATGACCTATCCGGCAACAGCGAGCGACTCGCGCGACTACTACCAGGTCTTGGAAGAACTCGGAGACTGCAGGCTGAATTGCCGAAAACTTCCCGAGTGGCTGGCGGATGCGTTTGACCAGCTCCAGCCCGAGCGGCTGGAGCTGGTCAAGGCGTGGCTGACCAAGCAGGTGAACTTCGTCGCCGATGCTGAGGACTAGCCCTCGTTGCTGGAGTGGCCCGGGAACAGGTGCGCCTCCGGGTTCAGTGCCACCGCGATGTTGTTGACGGCCGTCGCGGCCTCACCGAAACCGGTGGCGATCAGCTTGACCTTGCCGGGGTAGTAGGCGATGTCACCGGCCGCGTAGATCCGTTCGATGGCGGTCTTGCCGGTGCTGTCGACCTCGATGGCGCGGTCGCCCTTGCGGATCTTCAGGCCCCAGGACTCGATCGGCCCGAGGTCGGCGACGAAGCCGAGCGCCGCGACGACCACGTCAGCCTTGTGAATCGTCGGATCCTGGCCTTTGACCTTGATCTCCACCTCCTGCACCGTGGGTTCCCCGCGCAGTTCGGTGACCTCGGCGTCGGTGATGATCGGTACGCCGAGTTCCTCGACCTGGCGGACGGTTGGCGGGTGCGCGCGGAACTTCGCCCGGCGGTGCACCAGCTTCACGCTCGCGGCGATCGGGTGCAGGGCCAGCGCCCAGTCGAACGCCGAGTCCCCGCCGCCGACGACGACCACGTGTTTGTCGCGGTATACCGCGAGCTCCGGGACGAAATGCACCATGCCGCGGCTCAGCCAGCCGTCGCCTGCGGGCAGCGGTCGCGGCGTGAACTCACCCATTCCCGCGGTGATCAACACGGCGCCTGCCCGCACGGACGTGCCGTCGCCGAGGCCGACGTCGAACCCCGAGGGGTCCACCGCTGTCAGGGTGCTTGCCTTACGCCCCAACAGATAGGTCGGCTTCCACTGCCCGGCCTGCTCAACGAGGGCGGCGACCAGGTCACGGCCCTTCACCGCCGGAAAACCGGCCACATCGAAGATCTGCTTCTCCGGGTACATCGCGGTCACCTGACCGCCCGGTTCGGGCAGTGAGTCCACGATCGCGGTGGACAGGTCCCGGAATCCCGCGTAGTAGGCGGCGAACAGGCCGGTCGGTCCGGCCCCGATGATCAACAAGTCGACGTCTGTCAACAGACACCCCCGTGGTGGTGGGAACGATCACGAGCCTACGACGAGCGCAACCACTGGGGGAGGGTGAAGACTCAAAGGCATGGCAGAACGTGAGTACCGCGTCGAGCACGACACCATGGGCGAGGTCCGGGTGCCAGCGGACGCGCTGTGGCGCGCGCAGACGCAGCGTGCCGTGGAGAACTTCCCCATCTCCGGCCGTGGCCTCGAACGGGCCCAGATCAGGGCACTCGGCCTGCTGAAAGCAGCGGCCGCCCGTGCCAACAAACAGCTGGGCGTGCTGGACGCGGCCAAGGCCGACGCGATCGCGGCGGCCGCCGAGGAGGTCGCGGACGGCAAGCACGACGACCACTTCCCGATCGACGTGTTCCAGACCGGCTCCGGCACCTCGTCGAACATGAACGCCAACGAGGTCATCGCCACCCTGGCCACCCGCGCGCTCGGCTCGGACGTGCACCCGAACGACCACGTCAACGCGTCGCAGTCGTCCAACGACACCTTCCCGACCACGATCCACATCGCGGCGACCGAGGCCGTGATCTCCGACGTCATCCCCGCACTCGAACACCTCGCGGGCACGCTGGAGAAACGGGCGAGAGACTGGGCGGATGTCGTCAAATCCGGGCGTACGCACCTGATGGACGCCGTGCCGATCACGCTCGGCCAAGAAGCCGGGGCGTGGGCGGCGCAGGTCCGGTACGGCGTCGAGCGCTTGCAGGCGTCCTTGCCGCGGCTGGCCGAGTTGCCGATCGGCGGAACCGCGGTGGGCAGCGGCCTGAACGCACCCGACAACTTCGGTGCGCTGGTCTCCGGAGAACTGGCCGCGGCAACGGGTTTGCCGCTGACCGAGGCACGTGATCACTTCGAAGCCCAGGCGACGCAGGACAGCGTGGTCGAAACCTCTGGGCAGTTGCGCACGATCGCGGTGTCGTTGTTCAAGATCGCCAACGATCTTCGCTGGCTCGGCTCCGGGCCGCGGACCGGCCTGGCCGAGTTGCGGTTGCCGGACCTGCAGCCCGGGTCGTCGATCATGCCCGGCAAGGTCAACCCGGTGATCTCCGAGGCCACGATGATGGTGGTGGCGCAGGTGATCGGCAACGACGCGGCGGTGGCGTTCGCCGGCAGCCAGGGAAACTTCCAGCTGAACGTGATGCTGCCGGTGATCGCGCGCAACGTGCTCGAGTCGGCGAGGCTGATCGCCGCGGTGTCCCGGCTGCTGGCCGACAAGGTCCTCGAAGGGACCGAAGTGGACACTGAGCGGGCCCGCGAGTACGCCGAGTCCTCACCGTCCATTGTGACACCGCTGAATCGCTACATCGGTTACGAGGAAGCGGCTTCCATCGCCAAGCAGTCGCTCAAGGAGCGCAAGACGATCCGCGAGGTCGTCATCGAGCGAGGCCACGTGGAGTCCGGCAAGCTGACCATCGAGCAGCTCGACGAAGCTCTGGACGTGCTGAAAATGGCCCGTGGAGGCGGGAAATGACGACTGTCGCACTGCTGGGCACCGGCATCATGGGTGCCGGAATGGCCCGGAACATCGCCAAAGCAGGCCTTTCGTTGCGCGTGTGGAACCGTTCACGCGAGAAGGCCGAGCCGTTGTCGGACGTCGCCACGGTCACCGGCACCGCCGCGGAAGCGGTCGATGGCGCGGATGTTGTCGTCACGATGCTGTTCGACGAGAACGCAGTCGATGCGGTCATGAAGGACGTCCAACTCGGCCCGGACGCGGTGTGGGTGCAGTCCAGCACAGTCGGCGTCGACGCGACGGCTCGGTTGGCCCAGCTGACCGACCGATTCGTCGACGCGCCCGTGCTCGGCACCAAACAACCTGCGGAGAACGGCCGGCTGCTCGTCCTCGCGTCCGGTCCGGCGGCGCTGAAATCCAGCGTCCAGCCGATCTTCGACGCGATCGGCCAGCGGACCGTGTGGGTGTCGGACGAACCCGGCGACGCCAGCAAGCTCAAGCTGGTGCTCAACTCGTGGGTGCTGTCCGTGGTCGCCGGAACCGGCCAAGCGATCGCGTTCGCCGAGGGCCTTGGCCTCGACCCCGCGCTGTTCTTCGACAGCATCGCCGGTGGCGCGACTGACTCGGCGTACGCGCAGGTCAAGGGCAAGGCCATCCTGAACGGCGACTTCGCGCCCGCGTTCGGGCTCGACGGTGCGGTCAAGGACGCCGGGTTGATCGCCGAGGCGATGCAGGCAGCCGGGACCGACTCGGCGGTCATGAAGGCAATCCACTCGGTGCTGACTCAGGCAGCGGATCGCGGTCACGCGAAGTCCGATATGTCCGCGATCTACCACGGCTTCCGCTGAGCCCGGCGGCACATCCAGCCGCGACAACGACAGCTCCGCTGAGCGCGGTGATCGTCAGTGCCTGCGCGCCGACGATCACCGCGACCCCCAGTCCGGACAGCGGCATAAGCCCGATCAGGACCCCCGCCCGATCAGCGCCGAGCACTGCTACGCCCGTGTACCAGAACACGAAGGCGACCGCTGTCACCAAAGTTCCCAGCACTAACAACGCCGTAGCCTGCCGCCACGTTGGCAACGCCCACTCGGTTTGCCAAGTTGTTATCACCGAGGTGCCAACGGCCGCGCCGATGCAGGCCCATGTGGACGCCGAGGCTGCCCCGATTCGCCGTACGACACCCACCCCCGCCAGCGTGAACGCGACATCGCCGACCAGCACGAGCAGTGCGAGCGCAAGGCCCGGGCCGTGCCACGAGCCGCCACCGGTCAGAACGACCACACCCATCACGACCAGCACCGCACCGACCACCACGCGTAAGTTCGGCAACTTCCCGGCCAGCGCGGGCACGAGAACGGCGAGGACAAGCGGACTGGCACCGAGGACGGCGGCGACAAAGCCCGCCGTGGCGTACCGCTGAGCGATCAGGATCGCGGCGTTGAACCCGATCATCCCGGCGCCGACCATGCCGATCAGGCCGGGAACATCGCGCCACGAAGGCAGCACAAGCCGGCCCCGGAGCCACAGCAGCAGCGCGATCGCACCGATGCCGTAGCGGACCGCCTGGCCCGCCAGGATCGGATAGCCGTCGAGCATTCCCGTGATCGGCACGGATGCTCCCACGAGCACACATGCCGTCGCTGCCGCGATCATCGCCTTGGTCACGCGGCGAGCCTGTCGCAGATGTGGCCTAGCTTTAAGCTCCACTTCCATGGCCGCTAACTGGACCACTTTGCGCGAGCTGCTGCTGCCGGACGGACCGAGACGCGGCCGGGCGATCGAGTCGGCCCTGCGCGAGGCGATCCGCGACGGCAGGCTGTCGCCCGGCACCAGGCTGCCGTCCAGCCGTGACCTCGCCGGGCAGCTCGGGGTGGCGCGCGGAACGGTCACGGCCGCGTACACCCAGCTCGTCGCCGAGGGATACCTGCTGGCCAAGCACGGTTCGGGCACGGTCGTGGCGACGATCAGCCATGACGAACCCAGCACACAGCTGGAGAAAACACCGACCTGGCGGCTGGATCTGCGGACCGGAGTGCCTGCGCTGTCGGCGTTCCCGCGGGCCGAGTGGATGGCCGCGAACCGGTCCGCGTTGGCTTCGTTGCCCGACGAAGGCCTGGACTACCCCGATCCGGCCGGATTCGCGCCTTTGCGTGCCGAACTGGCGAGCTACCTCGGCCGGGTGCGGGCGGTTTCGGCGACGCCGGAACAGATCGTGATCACCAACGGTTCGGCGGATGGGTTGCGTCTGGTCTGCGAACAGCTGCGGTTGACCGGGCACCGCCGGATCGCCGTCGAAGACCCATGTCACCCGGGCGAACGCGAACTTGTTGCGGCGCATGGGCTTGAGGCCGTTCCCGTCCCGGTTGACGAGCACGGCCTGAGTGTTTCGGAACTGGCGAAGACGGACTGCCGTGCGGTGATGGTCACCGCGGCACACCAGTTCCCGCTCGGCATGGTGCTGCATCCCAAGCGCCGCAGGGCTTTGCTCGCGTGGGCCCGGGACGTCGACGGGTACATCATCGAGGACGACTACGACGCCGAACACCGCTACGACCGGCCCGCTCTCGGTGCCATGCAAGCACTCGACCCGTCACGCGTGGTCTACGAGGGCAGTGTCAGCAAGGTCCTGGCCCCGGCACTACGACTGGGCTGGTCGGTGATCCCGGATCGGTTGAGGTCCGCCATCATCGACCGGAAACGTGTCAGCGACATGGGATGCGCGACGTTGCCACAAGCAGCTTTCGCCGTGATGTTGCGGTCTGGTGGTTACGACCGGCATCTGCGTAGAACTCGGACGCTGTACCGGCGCAGGCGCGACGCGTTGCTGGATGCGTTGGCACACAAGCTACCTGACTGGCGTCCAATCGGGATCGCGGCGGGCCTGCACCTGGTGATCAGGTTGCCGGACGGGATCGACGACCGCCTGCTGTCGCAGGCGCTCGCCGCCCGTGGGGTGAACGCTCCCGCTCTGGCCGACTACTCGACACGACCTATCTTCCCCGGCCTGGTAGTCGGTTATGCGACGCTCACCCCGGATCGCCTCCGCGCCGCGGT
Source organism: Rhodococcus rhodnii (assembly GCA_000720375.1). GTDB lineage: Bacteria > Actinomycetota > Actinomycetes > Mycobacteriales > Pseudonocardiaceae > Kibdelosporangium. The sequence goes on from JOAA01000016.1 coordinate 217,556, forward strand.
AATGGAATTCGCAGCACTGGATGGCCTTGCTCCACTCGGCGAGGCTTGATCGCCAAGGCCGGACTGTCACATTCCGGCCCCTGCGGGGGCCGCCCACCCCAACCGCTGGTTCACCCAGCCCCACGCTCCGGCATCTCCACTTTTCCTGCGAGGTCGGGCGTGTTGCGTTGCGTAATGACCGGCGCGATCAAGCCTCCGAGAACCCCTCATGATGCAGGGTCATGAGGGGTCCCCTGTGGAGGGTTTCTCAGCCGACGCGCTCGATGCGGGCGCGGCGGATCAGGAACTTGCCGGGCTCACGGACCTGTTCGAAGGCCGCGTTGTTCAACAGGGCACAGCTGCCGGACACCGAGGTGACCTCGACCGTGGTGGACTTGTTGTTGTCCAGGTTGGTCACCTTGAGCTGGGTGCCGATCGGGAACTCGTTGCTGGACGCTGCGGGCGCGCCAGCCTCACCGGACAGCGTCACCGTCGAGCCCTGGCAGACGACCTCACCGGCCCCGCCGCCGTTGCCATTGCCGGCGTTTCCGTTGCCGTTCCCGGCATTTTCGTTGCCCGCGTTGCCGTTTCCAGCATTGCCGTTGCCGTTGTTACCGGCTCCGGCGTTCCCGTTGCCGTTTCCGTTGTTGCCGGCCCCGGCGTTCCCGTTGCCGTTTCCGTTGTTGGCAGGCTCTTCTTCCTCAGCCGCGCCACCGCCCGCATTGCAGCCGGCGGCCTGCCGACGCTGCTGGATCAGGTCCACGACCGCCTGCCGGTTCGCAATCCTGGCGGCTGACTGCGCGTCCGGGTTGGCCTGCTGGCCTGCGATGAAGTTCAGGTTGTTCTGCAGGGCCTTGTCCAGCCCGGCACACGATTCACCCGAACCACCGGTGTTGACCGGTTGCGCGACAACGCTTCCAGTGCAGCCGGCGGCCTGCCGGCGCTGCTGGATCAAATCCACGACCGCCTGCCGGTTGGCGATCCGCGCCTCGGACTGTGCGTCCGGATTGGCTTGCTGACCGGCGATGAAGTTCAAGTTGTTCTGCAACGCGGTGTCCAGTCCCTGGCAGGACTCCGCGGCCTCACTGCTTCCGCCGTTGAAGGCGAACACAGCGCCCGCGATACCCGCGGCACCCAGTAGGGCGGCCAATCCGATGGTCGCGCGCTTACGGTGCCTGCCGTTGCTTCCAAACAGGGACATTCATGACTCCTCTGGTCCTTCCCTGCGCCTCACCCCTGGATACGATCAGGTAACAAACTTGGTTCAAACCAATCGCGAGAAGCAACCAGAAAGTCGATCAGTCCCTGGTCAGGAACGGCGTGAGTAACTCGGGCACGGCGTTCTCGGCCGCTCGCAGCCCGTCGGACTGGTCGGCGTACCGGATCGTGTACGACCCGCTACCTGCGGCGATCGTCGCGGTCACGCTGATCAACCCGGCCCGGCGCTGGAAGATCGACTGCCTGATGTTCCAGCCGATCACCCCGGTCCGCTGCAGCGCGACCGTGGACCTTGGCATGACGCCCCAGCGCACCACCAGGAAATCCCCGTCGATGGCGTGCCCGAGACCGCGGTACTCGCCGTAACCGATCAGCGCACCCAACGGGATCAAGATCAGCAGCAGCTGTGCGATCCACCACGGCGTGAGGTCAAGTGTGGACAGTATGCCCAGGACCACCGCCGGGACCGCGGCACCGATCGTGTGCCAGAGAATCATCCTTCGGGCCGCGGCGGCCGGGTGCGTGATGAGGACTGTGTCCGTCGGCGGGCTGGCGTTGAGCACCGCCGACGCGACCTTGCGCGCGTCCTCCTTCGGCGCTTGCGGCAGCAGAAGGTCGGCGTCCAGCTCCCACTTGTCGTTGTCGTCCTTCTTCTTGGTCAAACCGGTCGCCACGGCCTTGACCCGCGCCCCGCCGGTGAGCCGGACCAACAGCGGCTCGTCCACCTGGACGCCACGCAGCCGCTTCTCCTCAATGGACACCGACCGTCGATTGATCAGTCCATATTGGACCCTGAGCGCGCCGCTCTGCCGGGTGATCTCGAAACCCCAGTAGAAGACCGCGTACAACAGGACCGACAGCATCGTGGTCAGCACCAGGACGACCGCCCCGGTCGCCAGGATGGCGATCAGCAACGGCGTGCTCTCGTAGAACGAGACCAACGCCTTGATCGGACCGGAGTTCCACAGGTCCACGTCCACGGTTCTGGCCAGCTGGAACAGCCCACCGACGAGCACGGCCACGGCGATGAACCCGAACCAGGTCAACGGCGCGTACCGGATCCACTGCGGACTGAACGTGGCCAGCGTGCCGGTCTGCGGCGCGATGTGGACCGGCGCGTCACCGCGGTGCAGAAGCAGTGTCCGCAGCCTTTCGGCCTCCCCCGCGGACACTGCTTCAAGCTTCAACTCGTCATCGGACTCGGCGACCTGCCGTCCCGTACCGATCGTGACCACGCTGAGGCCGAACATCCGATGGAACACATCCGCCGACATGTCCACGGCACGCACCCGGTCCTTCGGCAACGACCTGTGCTTGCGCACGAGCATGCCGCTGTGCAGCTCGACGTGCGTGTCCGTGATGCGGTAGCGGGTGGTCTTCCAATGCCACGCGTTCGCAACGAACAGGGCTACTGCGATACCCCCAGTGATCGCAGGCTCCCAGAAGCTGACCCGCTCCCAGCCGCGGACCAGCACGATCAGCGTGACCACGCCGATCACGGACAGCAGCGGCATCAGCGGCGCGACGAAGATGGTCCTCTTGTCCAGCTGCTGCCACGTCACCTCGGTCATGTCGCGTCCCCCGGAGTGGCCTCGGTGATCGCCGTCAACCGGTCGACGAGCTCAGCGGCCTCGTCCTGGCCGAGCCCCTGGATCTTCAACGGCCCGGACGCCGACGCCGTGGTCACCGTGACCGTGGCCAGCTTCAGGTACTGCTGCAGCGGGCCCCGCTCACTGTCGACGGTCTGCACCCGGGACAGCGGAGCGATCCGCCACTCCCGCACCAGCACCCCGAACTGGACGTAAACCGCCTGGTCAGTGACCTCCCAGCGGTGCGCCCGATACTGCAGCCGAGGCGAGATGGCCGATTCGGCGACGGCGACGACCGCGATCGCCACCTCCACGATGATCATCCATAGTGGAGCGTCGGTGAAGTACAGCGCGATCCCGCCACCGACCAGCACGACCGCCCAGAACACCACACTCTGCAAGGTCCACCAGAGCACGGCCTTGGGATGCACCTGGTGCGCCGGCGGGCGTACCCGCAACTGAAGGCGGTGGGATGTCGCTTGACTCACTCCGCCACTATGCCCTGCCGCCCTGGCACCGGCCATGGACCGGAAGTACACACCGTGTCAGACCAAAGTTTGATTCGACGATCGGCGACAACCGGAAACTGTCGGTCCCCGGGTGCAGGATGTCCTTATGTTGCTCGCCGACGTCGTCACCACGTCCGCCGAGGTCGCCGCGACCAGGTCCAGGCTGGCCAAGGTCAAGGCGCTGGCCGGCCTGCTGGCCAAGGCAGGCCCCGGCGCGGTCGAGCCCGCGGTCGCCTTCCTCGCCGGTGCGCCGAGGCAGGGCAGAACCGGCGCGGGCTGGCGTACGCTCTACGACCTCAAGGCCACGCCGTCCACCGAGCCAGGGCTGACCGTGGAGCGCACCGACGAGATCCTCGAAGAGCTCTCGCACACCTCAGGCAAAGGGTCCACGCAGAAGCGCGCCGACCTGCTCACCGAACTGTTCGGCGCGGCTACCGAACGCGAGCAGGAGTTCCTCCGCCGACTGATGACCGGCGAGCTCAGGCAGGGTGCCCTTGAGGGCGTGATGCTGGACGCGATCGCGTCGGCCGCCGACGTGCCCGGCGAGGCGGTGCGGCGTGCGTTCATGCTCTCCGGCAGGTTGACGGTCACCGCCGTGGCCGCGTTGACCGGTGGCGAGGCGGCGCTGACCGAGTTCAACCTGGAGGTCGGCCGTCCGGTACGGCCGATGCTCGCCTCACCGGCCGAGAGCCTGCAGAGCGCGCTCGACGAGCTCGGTGACGTTGTCGTCGAGTACAAAATGGACGGTGCACGGATCCAGGTCCACAAGAACGGCGATGACGTGCACATCTTCACCAGAACGCTGCGCGAGATCACCGGCAGCGTGCCCGAGTTGGTCGAACTGGTGAAAGGCCTGCCGTGCCAGTCGGTTGTGCTCGACGGCGAGACACTCGCGCTGCAGGACGACGGGAAACCCAGGTCGTTCCAGGAGACCATGAGCCGGTTCGGCGCCACGAACCAGCGGGAACTGTTACTGCACCCGTATTTCTTCGACTGCCTGCACCTTGACGGTGTCGACCTGCTCGATGTACCGCTGCGGGAACGCAACAAGGCCTTGCGCGAAGCCGTTGGCGAGCGCGTGATTCCCGGCGGCACCGAGAACGTCGAGCAGATCCTGGCCGACTCGCTGGCGGCCGGGCATGAAGGCGTGATGGTGAAGGCGCTGGATTCGGTGTACGCGGCGGGACGGCGGGGAAAGGCGTGGCAGAAGGTCAAGCCGGAGCACACTCTCGATCTCGTCGTACTCGCCGCGGAATGGGGACACGGCAGGAGAACGGGCTATCTGTCCAATCTGCACCTCGGTGCCCGTGATCCGGACGGCGGCCCGCCGATCATGGTCGGCAAGACGTTCAAGGGCATGACCGACGAGCTGCTCGCCTGGCAAACCCAGGAACTGCAGACGATCGAGTCGCACCGGGACGACTTCGCCGTCTACGTCCGCCCCGAGTTCGTCGTGGAGATCGAACTGGACGGCGCGCAGGTGAGTCCGCGGTATCCCGGTGGCGTCGCGTTGCGGTTCGCGCGCGTGCTGCGCTACCGGCCGGACAAGGACGCGGCCGATGCCGACACCATTGACGCGGTCCGTGCGCTGTTGCCCGGAAAGGGCTGAACTATTCGATTTGACCGCGACAATAGGTTGAGCACGTGCGGGCAGTTGAGGTCGTCGACCTGGTCAAGAAGTACAAGAAGAATCCCAAACCGGCGGTCGCCGGGCTGAGTTTCGAAGTGGCGCCGGGCGAGGTGTTCGGCCTGCTCGGCCCGAACGGCGCGGGCAAGACCACCACGGTCGGCATCCTGACCACTCGCGTGATCAAATCCGAGGGTGACGCCCGGGTGCACGGCGTCGACGTCACGAAGGAACCGGCGACCGCGCGGCAACTGCTGGCTGTCGTGCCGCAGCGCAACAACTTGGACCGGTCGCTCAACATCAAGCAGAACCTGTTGTTCCACGCGGCCTATCACGGCATGGGACGCGCGGAGCGCCACCGCAGAGCCGACGAGTTGTTGGAGCGGATGGGGCTGACCGATCGGGCGAACGACAAGGTCGACTTCATTTCCGGCGGGCAGTCGCAGCGCATCATGATCGCGCGTGCCTTGATGCACAAGCCGAAAGTGATGTTCCTGGACGAGCCGTCGACCGGTTTGGACCCGCAGGCACGGTTGTTCGTCCACGACCGGGTCAAGGAACTGCACGATGATGGCGTGACGGTCGTGCTGACCACGCACGACATGGACGAGGCCGCCAAACTCTGCGACCGCGTGGGCATCATCGACCACGGCAAGCTGCTGGCCCTCGACTCGCCCGCCGCCCTGACCAGAAACCTGCCTGGCAGCACGACAGTGAGCGTCACCCTCTCGCTGGATTCCATCGATCCCGGCAAAGTCACCACCGCGCTCGAGGAAATCCCTGGCGTGGAACGGGTCGAGAAGATCGCGTCCGGCGGTCCTCCCATCGGAATGATGATGGGCGGCCCGCCTCCCGGTGCGCCGCCAGGAGGAATGCCACCGCCGGTACAGGAAACCGAGGGCCACTTCCGGCTCTACACCGAAGTCGAACCCGCGGTCGTGCTGCCCGCCGTGCTTCGCGCCCTCGGTGACCTGGGCTGCGACGTGAGCGACCTGTCGATCGGCACACCCAGCCTTGAGGACGTGTTCATCCACCTGACCGGCAGGGAGCTTCGATGACCGCCGTCGACATGCCACGCGCCGGTCTCAGCGTCGCCATGCGGACGTTCTTCGTGGTGCTGTGGCGCGACATCTTCGTGACCTGGCGCGAGATCGTCCCGTTCCTCGCCCAAACCGTCATCCAGCCGTTCCTGACCCTGTTCATCTTCGGCAAGGTGCTGGCCGACCTTGGCTACGTGCAGGGCGACTTCGCGGCGATCCTGCTGCCCGGTGTGGTGGCGCTGAACGGGTTCTTCGGCGCGTTGCAGAGCACGACCATGCCGCTGGTGATGGACTTCGCGTGGACCAGGGAGATCGAGGACCGGCTGCTCGCGCCCATCCCGATCCCGCTCGTCGCGATCGAGAAGATCATCTTCGGCGCGATCCGCGGCGTGCTGTCCGCCCTGGTGATGGCGCCCGTCGGATTCCTGATCCTGGACGACGTGACGTGGTCCGCGGGCTCGTGGCCACTGGTGATCCTGGTGATCGTGCTCGGCTCGCTCGTCGGCGCCGCCATCGGGCTGGTGCTGGGCACGCTGGTCCCGCCGACCCGGATCAACGTCATGTTCGCGATCATCCTGGTGCCGCTGATGTTCACCGGCTCCACCCAGTTCCCGTGGCGTGGCCTGGAGAACCTCGAATGGTTCCAGGTGGTGTGCGCGCTCAACCCGCTCACGTACGTCAGCGAGGCGATGCGCGCCGAACTCGTCCCGCAAGTGCCGCACATCCCACTGTGGCTGGATCTCGTGGTGATGCTCGGCTCAGTGATCGTGTTCAGCGCGATCGGCATCAAGGGGTTTATGAGGCGGGCGCTCGACTGAGCGCCCGCCTTGGGGCCTTAGCCCGGGTAGTCCTCCAGCATCTCGGTGACCAGGGCCGCGATCGGGGACCGTTCCGAGCGCGTCAGCGTGACGTGCGCGAACAGCGGATGGCCCTTGAGCTTCTCGATCACTGCCGCCACGCCGTCGTGCCTGCCGACCCGCAAGTTGTCGCGCTGGGCGACGTCATGCGTGAGCACCACGCGCGAGCCGGTGCCCAGCCGCGACAGCACGGTCAGCAGCACGTTGCGCTCCAGCGACTGCGCCTCGTCGACGATGACGAACGCGTCGTGCAGCGAACGGCCGCGGATGTGGGTCAACGGCAGGACCTCGAGCATCCCGCGATCCAGCACCTCCTCGATCACCGGCTGGCTGACCAGCGCGCCGAGCGTGTCGAAGACAGCCTGCGCCCACGGCTGCATCTTCTCGCTCTCCGAACCGGGCAGGTATCCCAGTTCCTGGCCGCCGACCGCGTAGACCGGCCGGAACACGACCACCTTGCGGTGCAGGCCGCGTTCCATCACCGACTCGAGGCCGGCACACAGCGCCAGCGCGGACTTGCCCGTACCGGCCCGGCCGCCCAGCGACACGATGCCGACATCGGGATCCATCAGCAGGTCCAGCGCGATGCGTTGCTCTGCCGAACGGCCGTGCAGCCCGAAGACCTCACGGTCGCCACGGACCAGCCGGACCTGCTTGTCCTGCGTGACCCTGCCCAGGGCGCTGGACGTACCGGCCAGCAGCCGCAGACCGGTGTTGCAGGGCAGCTCAGCCGCCTCCTCGACGCCGTAATCGGCCAGGTCGACGACGTTCTGCGCGAACAGGGCGTCGACGACTTCCTGAGCCACCTCGACGTCCGCCATGCCGGTCCAACCGGACGGCGTGACCTCCTGCGCGCGGTACTCGTCCGCGTTCAGGCCGACCGCGGCTGCCTTGACCCGCAGCGGGATGTCCTTGGTGACCAGGGTGACGATCTGGCCGGCGTCCTCGGCAGCCAGGTTGAGCGCGCACGCCAGGATCCTGGCGTCGTTGGAATCGGTACGGAACCCGGCCGGCAACACCGACGGATCCGAGTGGTTGAGCTCCACGTGCAGCGTGCCGTCGGCCTCGCCGATCGGCACCGGCTTGTCGAGCCTGCCGTACCGCAGCCGCAGATCGTCCAGCATGCGCAGGGCGGTCCGGGCGAACCAACCCAGTTCGGGGTGGTGCCGCTTTCCCTCCAGTTCGCTGATCACCACGAGCGGGAGCACCACGCTGTGCTCTGCGAACCGGGTCAGCGCCCAAGGGTCCGAGAGCAGGACAGAGGTGTCCAGCACGTAGACATGACGGGTGGGGGTGGTACGACGCGAGGCGCCGCGGGAGGAACTGCGGGAAGAACCTTGGCCGGCGGAACGCCTGGCCGAACGCGGTGCGGTCACGGCAACTCCCTGACGAACGCGGCACGGCGTCCGCTTTCCTCGTTGGGCCGGTACTGGCTCCCTGGTTTGACGACTCTCGCTTGGCTAAGCGCGTCGCCAACGGGGGCCCGGTGCCGGCCCCCTCGTGCTCGTCACTGCCACGACCAGGGCCTCCCGGGACAGGCCGCATGCGCACGACCCATCACTTCCGAAAGTTACCTGCGTTTCGGTCGGTGGCGCAGGCTGCCACACAGGTGATTCGCCAATTGGTCACCATGACGAAACACGCCGCAGGGCCCGTCCCGGGGTCCACGGAAGGGCATAAGGCCTGTTCAGAGTGGGTTCAACGGGCTCGACGCAGCCGCTTGTTCACCCACCGAACATCCTCCTTACGGGGGATCGTGATCACATTCGGTAGTTGATCTTCAGGGCCGACAGGACCGTCCGAGCGCCTCGACGGCGCCGTGATAGCCCTGCGTAGCTGCCACAACGCGGAGCGCTGCGACGACTCGCCGGTCCGCAACTCGAAAATCGAACTACACCGTATTAGGGGATATTTGGAATTCGCGGGTCACACAATCGTGGATATCGCGCGGTAATCCCGACATATGCCGAGTAGGTTTCACCGCGAGAACAACGGGCGTCGCTCGAACTTCTCGAAAGATCCCCGACTGCAGGAGTGTGGGAATAGTGTTGAAGAAGGCTGGTGTGGTTGCCGCGGCCGCGGCTGGACTGCTGATGCTCGGCGCTCCGGCTTTCGCCGGCGAGGCCCCGGGCCACGGCATCAACAACGCCAAGCACGGCCAGGTTGGACTCGTCAACCTGCACGACATCGACATTGTCAAGGACATCAACCTCAATGGTGTTCTCGGCGCTTGCGGCAACAACGTGGGTGTCCTGGGCGGCGCTGTGCCGATCCTGTCCCCGTCGATCACCGGCACGTGCGCTGCCGGCGGCATCGTCGACGGTGACTGAGACCAGTAACGACTGGTAAACCAGCGCAAGGGGCGCCGGAGTTCTCCGGCGCCCCTTGCGCTTTTTCGCGCCCTTCCCACCAATAGGTGACGGTGTTACGTGCAGTAATCCTCGCCGACCCCATCAACGACGTTCCCGCAGGCAGTGACCCTGAACCGGCGCAATACGACACGCCGGAAAAAGCGAAGATCACCGGAATAGGGATGATTCATCGCGCCCGGGTCACACGATGGTGGAATACGCGACCTTTGTCACCATGATTCGGAGTAGGTTCACTCCGCAAGAGAGCAAAGGGCATTGTTCTCCACTAACCGCCCTGGACCCATTTAGGAGTGTGTCAAGTGCTGAAGAAGGCTGGTGTTATCGCCGCCGCGGCGGCCGGATTGATGATGCTCGGCGCCCCGGCGTTCGCTGACATCAACAGCGCGCACAACGGTCAGGTTGGCCTGGTCAACCTGAACGACATCGACATCGCCAAGGACATCAACGTCAACCTGATCGTCGGCGCCTGCGGCAACAACGTCGGCGTTCTGGGTGCGGCCGTCCCGGTGCTGTCCCCGCAGATCACCGAGACCTGCGCGGCCGGCGGCATCGACGACTGACGTCGTACAACGTGAAATGGCCGGGAACCACGAGTTCCCGGCCATTTTCGTGTGTTCAGGAGCCGAATCGACGGTGCCTGATGGCGTAGTCACGCAATGCGCGCAGGAAGTCGGTGCGCCGGAAGTCGGGCCAGTAGGCCTCGCAGAACCACATCTCCGAGTGAGCGGACTGCCAGAGCAGGAAGCCGGACATCCGCTGCTCACCTGAGGTACGAATGACCAGGTCAGGGTCGGGTTGGCCGGACGTGTAGAGGTGCTCGGCGATGTGGTCGACGCTGAGCACCTCGGCCAGTTCCTCGATGGACGTGCCCTGCTCGGCGTGGGTCTGCAGCAGCTTGCGGACGGCGTCCGCGATCTCCTGGCGCCCGCCGTAACCCACCGCGGCGTTCACCACCAGGCCGGACCGCCCCTTGGTGCGGGCGGCGGCGGCCGTCAACCGGTCGGCGGTCTCCGGCGGCAGGATGTCCAAAGCACCGAGGATCTGCAGCTGCCACGGCAGTTCCGGCTCGGCGAGCTCGTCGACGACGTCGCCGATGATCTCCAGCAACGGCACGATCTCGGACTCCGGGCGGTTGAGGTTGTCCGTGGACAGCAGCCACAGCGTGACGACCTCGATGCCGGACTCCTGGCACCACTCGAGCAGCTTCGCGATCTTCGCGGCGCCGACTCGATGGCCGTCCGCGACGTCCGTGAACCCGGCGGCCCGTGCCCACCTGCGGTTGCCGTCCAGCATCACGCCGATGTGCCTCGGCCGCCGCTTCAGGCCCTTCACCTGCGCCGACAGCCGCGCCTCATACAGGCGGTACACGACGTCCGCGACACGCCTTCTGATCCAACTCCGACGATCCACGACGACCGAGGGTACTGGGTAAAAGTGTCGTCGCCCCGGTCGGTAGCGCGGCTGAGCCGATCAGGCCAGGGATGTGTGGCCTATGCCTCACACGCATCCGTTGTCGCACAGCGTAAAGCTAAGAGTTCTCTGTGGAACCAGGGCTAGGGGTTTGGCACCAGGTTACGGTCCCGTAGCCTTGCGACTCGTGACCGCAGCGACACTCGACCGGCCCACACCTGCCGACAAGCCGAGCATGCGGGGGAAGCTCCACTTCTGGTCATTCTTCGTCTCGATCGCCACCGGCGCCGCACTGATCTCGCTTGCGGCGTCGACCGTATCGGCAATGGCCGCCCTCGCGACATCGATTTACGGCGCCACGGTGCTCGGCCTGTTCGGCGTGAGCGCCCTGTATCACCGCACATGGTGGGAGAACGAGCGCACCCGGGCATGGATGAAGCGCCTGGACCACTCGATGATCTTCCTGTTCATCGCGGGGACGTACACGCCGTTCTCCCTGCTGGCGATGCCACGCGACACCGGCCTGATCGTCCTGGGCGTGGTCTGGGGCGGCGCGCTCGCAGGCGTGGCGCTGAAACTGATCTGGCCCCACGCCCCCCGATGGCTCGGCACGCCGATCTACATCGCGCTGGGCTGGGTCGCCGTCTTCGTCCTCCCGGACCTGCTCACCCACGCAGGCGTCGCCGCACTCGTCCTGATCCTCGCCGGCGGCCTGCTGTACACGGTGGGTGCCGTGTTCTATGCCACGAAGTGGCCCAACCCGTGGCCCGGCCACTTCGGCCACCACGAGTTCTTCCACGCGGCGACCATCCTCGCGGCCATCTGCCACTACATCGCGATCTGGCTCGCCATGTACCCCTAGCTGCGGCTTACCCCTTTCGATCTTGCCAAGGCCGTCACCAGGCCATCAGCGGTTCTGGTGGCGGCCTTCGTCTTTGGTGCGTACAGACGGACGTCGATGCCGCCGCGTGGTAAGCAGAGGTATGGCCCGGATCGATCACTATCTCGAGGCGCACGCTCCTCAGGCGAACAGCATCGTCGTGGGCGTCAGCGTCTTCGTACTCGACGAGGGTGGGCGCCTTCTCATCATCCGGCGGAAGGACACCAACCTCTGCCATCTTCCTGGTGGGGTGCAGCGGGTTGGCGAAACCGTGGCCACGGCGGCGATCCGGGAGACCAAGGCGGAGACCGGGATCGACGTCGAGATCGCCGGGCTCATCGGCATCTACTCCGATCCGGAGCACGTCATCGAGTACGGCCCCGGCGATGTTCGGCAGGAGTTCTCGATCTGTTTCCGGGCTCGTCCCCTCGGCGGCGAGCCGCGCCCCGCGGGTGAGAGCAAAGCCGCCGAGTGGGTGGAGGAATCGCTGCTCTACGAGCTCCCCATCCACCCGGCGACTCGGCTGCGCATTCAGCATGGCTTCGACGATCGCGCCGAGCCGTACTTCTCATAGGAGTTGCTTGGCCAGGGTGGCCTTGAGCCAGTCCTCGTACTCCTGGTACGACCAGCCGCCTTGGTCCACTAGGACGTCGCAGACCTCGTCGGTCATCAACGCGACCGCGATGTCGGCGGCCCGATCATGCGGCAGCCCCAGTGCGCCAAGGGTTTCCACGCGTTCCAGGATCGAGAGCACGCCAAGCCTGCGACGCCGGTGGCCTTCCGCGAGGATCTCGGCGCCGCCCACGGCCGCACCGGATTTCATGATCTTGATGATGTCGCCGCCGCGTTCCCTGATCTGACGGGCGATCTTGGCCAGCAGGCCGACCAGTTCCACCGGGTCGTCGATGGAGTCGCGGGAGGCGAACAGGTCGACCACGCCCGCCTCATGATCGAGCAGGTCCGGCATGCCGGCGAGCACGCCGGCCTTCGAGCCGTAGGTGGCGTACACGGTCTGCAGCGCGACGCCCGCCCGTTGCGCGAGCAGACGGACGGGCGTGTTGGCGTAGCCGCGTTCGGCGAACAGTTCACGCGCGGCGCGCAAGATCGTGTGTTTGGTCAGGGCTTCCCGCTGCTCACGGAGCCGGACCACGCCAGGAAGCACCTCGTCCACGACGCGGTACCCTAGTCAGTAGAACGTTGTTCTAGTGAACAGAACGGGAGTCTAGCCAGTGGTCACATGGATCAATTGCTTCGAGGTGCCCGACGGGCAGCAGGACCAGTTCTTCGCCGTCTGGCGGAAGATGGCCGTCGAGCACTTCAAGACGAAGCCCGGCTTTGTGAACTACCGGATGTACCGGGCGCGCAACCCCGAAGGACGGTTCCAGTTCGTCAACGTCACCGTGTGGGAGTCGGCCGAGCACATCGAGGCGGCCCACGACGAGCGATTCCGCGAACTGCTGCGCAACCCGGAAATCGCCGACGTCGTGGCCTCGCCCGGGATGTTCGACCCGGTCGACGAGGGCTGAATCAGGCCTCGAACTCGGGGCCCTTGGCCCGCAGATCGTCTACTTTGGACATCGCCTCGCGCAGTTCGGCGAGCCACGCGTCGGCGTGCTCGCCGACGAGGCGCACCGCCCACGCCAGGGCTTCCGACCGCGACCGGGCCACGCCCGCGTCGACCAGTGTGTCCAGGATCAGCCGCTCCGGCTGCCGCAACCTGGTCATCACCGGTGCGGACAGCGTGGTGAACAGCTCTTCCGTCGAGCCGACGCGAGCGCCCCACGCGACCTTGCGGCCGTAGCGGTGCTCGGCCTGCCTGGCGATGTCGATCCGCTCGTCCCTGGTCTCCTCGCGGAACCGGCTGATCCGGCCCGCCTCCGCCGAGGCACGGGCCGCGTCGTCCTCGAATTCGCCCTCGACCGGGGCCAACGTGCCGACGATGATGATCTCTTCGCGGTCGACCGTGACCGTCGGCGGCTCGGTGAACCAGCCGTCAGGCAACCGTCCGGCGAACCATGCGGACGCGTCGTCCGCGGACGGCAGATCCGCCTGTTGCCATCCGCCACGGCCCTTGAAGCCGCCGCGCCCGTGCCAGCCACCACGTCCCATGTGTCGTACTCCAAACATGCGCAGCTCCTTGATTACATGATTACACCACTACTCAAGCTACGCGTGTAGACCTGAAGGCGACAGGACGTTCTCTCTCAGCTGAGCGCCGCGACGAGCTCCTCGACCGAGGTCACCGGGCGGTCGCAGACATACCCGTGGCATACGTAGGCAGCTGCCTGCCCGTCGACCAACGGACGGTCGGCGAGCAACGGCGACGAGTCCGGCTCGCCCGCGAGCACGACGGCGCCACCATGCGCCTTATGTACGGCCGCCGCGAGCAGCGCAGGACTGTCCCCGACGATCGCCACCTGAACCGGGCCCTGAGCCAACGCCTCGGCCACGCCCAACCAGTGCCCGGCGAACCGCGGCGCCCGCGCGGCAAGCAGTCCGGCACGGGAAACGGCCTGCTCAGCGGCCTCACGATAGAGGCTCGCGCGTTCGTGCCCGATCAAAGCAGAGGCCGTGAGCAGCGCGGACGCCAATGCCGACGCACCGGACGGGCTGGCGTTGTCCGACGGATCCGCAGGCCGGTGCACCAAGGTCTCAGCGTCCTCAGCCGTGTCGAAGAAGGCACCGACGTTGTCCGGGTCCGCGAACCGCGACAACGCGTCGTCGAGCAACGAGACCGCCGCGTCCAGCCAACGCTTCTCCCCTGTCGCCTGATGCAGCGCGAGCAGGCCTTCGGCGAGGCACGCGTAGTCCTCCAGCACTCCGGCGGACGTTCCCACCTGGCCGTCGCGCGATGTCCGCCGCAAACGACCGTCCACGAGGTGCAGCGTCAACAACAGATCCGCGGCCCGGCCGGCCGCTTCGATCCATTCCGAGCGCGCGAAATACACGCCTGCCTGGGCCAACGCCGTGATCGTGAGCCCGTTCCACGCGGCCACGACCTTGTCGTCCCGGCCGGGCTGGGGCCGGGTCGCCCGGACAGCCGACAGCCGTGACCGGACGCCTTCGAAGCGCTCGAGATCGTCGGGGTCCTCCAGCAGTTGGAGCGTGGACGTGCCGTGCTCGAACGTGCCTTCCGGCGTCACACGGAACAACGTCGCGGCCCAGGCGCCGTCTTCTTCGCCGAGCACCTCGGTCAGCTGGGCCGGAGTCCAGACATACGTCAGTCCCTCGACGCCCTCGGTGTCCGCGTCGAGCGACGACGCGAAGCCGCCTTCGGGCGTGCCTAGGTCCCTGATCAGGAATTCCGCGGTCTCGACGGCGACCCGGCGGTACGTCGGACTGTCGGTCAGCCTGGTCAGATGGGTGTACACACCGAGCAGCAAAGCGTTGTCGTACAACATCTTCTCGAAGTGCGGCACGACCCACGAAGCGTCGACACTGTACCGGGCGAACCCGCCGGCGAGTTGGTCGTAGATGCCACCACCCGCCATCGCGTCGGCCGTCGCCTCCACAATGGACAAGGCTTCGACCGAGCCGGTTCGCTCGTGGTGCCGGATCAGGAACTCCAGCACCATGGACGGCGGGAACTTCGGCGCACTACCGAATCCGCCGTTGCGCCGGTCGAAGTCGCCGAGCAACGAGGCAACGGCGCCATCCAGCACGGCATTGTCCACAGCGGACGAAGGCAACGCTGCGGAATGCCTGGCGAGCGAGGCAACGAGCTTGCCAGCAGCCGTGCGCACCTCGTCCGACCGCTGGTCCCATGCTTCCACGATCGCGGCAAGCAACTGCTTGAACGACGGCATGCCGCCTTGCGGGCGCGGCGGATAGTAAGTGCCGCAATGGAACGGCTCACCCAACGGAGTCAGGAAGCACGTCATCGGCCAGCCGCCCTGCCCGGTCATCGCCTGGGTGGCGGTCATGTAGACCGCGTCGACGTCCGGCCGTTCCTCACGGTCCACTTTGATGTTCACGAAATGCCGGTTCATCAGTGCGGCGGTGTCGTCGTCCTCGAACGACTCGTGCGCCATCACGTGGCACCAGTGGCACGCGGCGTAACCGATCGAGAGCAACACGGGCACATCGCGGTCCGCCGCCTCGGCGAACGCTTCGGGACACCACGGCCACCAGTCGACCGGGTTGTCGGCGTGCTGCAGCAGGTACGGGCTCGTGGCCTCGGCCAGTCGATTCGCCATGTCCCCACCCTAGTTCCGGAAACCAGATGAAGGGGGACGGCGGATGCGGGACACTCACGCGGTGCTGCTGACCATGACCACGACGCATCGTCCCGCGACCGACCTCGGCTTCTTGCTGCACAAGCATCCCGAGAAGGCGCAATCCTTCCCTGTCGCGGCCGGCATGGCACACGTGTTCTACCCCACGGCCCGTGAGGATGAGTGCACGGCGGCGCTGCTGCTGGACATCGACCCCATCGAGCTGGTCCGCGGCCGGTACGACCGGGCTTTCACGCTGAACCAGTACGTCAACGACCGACCGTACGCGGCCGGGTCGATGATGGCGGTCGCGCTGAGCTCGGTGTTCAAGACCGCGATGAACGGGGTCCTGAAATCCCGTCAGGAGCTCGCCGACACGGCCATCCCGCTGGCGATCCACATCCCCGCTGTGCCGTCGCGCGGTGGCCCTGACCTGGTCGTCAAGCTGTTCGAGCCGCTCGGCTGGCAGGTCGAGGCGAAGACCGTCCCGCTGGACCCGGAGTTCCCGCAATGGGGTCAGTCGCCGTACATCGACTTGCGGCTGACTGGTACACACCGGCTTTCCGAGGCGCTACGGCATCTGTACGTGCTGTTGCCGGTGCTGGACAACGCGAAGCACTACTGGGTGACCGAGGAGGAGATCACCAAGCTGCTACGGGCGGGCGAAGGCTGGCTGGCCGAGCACCCGGCCCGGGAACTGATCAGCCAGCGGTACCTCAGGCACCGCAAGGGTTACGTCCGGTTGGCGCTGAGCCGCCTGGCGGAAGCGGACGAATCCGACGAGGAGGAGCTGGACAACGCGCTCGACGCGCCGATTGTCGAGGCGGAGCCGGATCGTCCGGTGCCGCTTGCCGTGCAGCGCAGGGAAAGCGTTGTCGCGGCCCTGAAGGCCGCCGGCGCGAACCGGATTCTCGATCTCGGTTGCGGTGGCGGGGCTTTGTTGCGTGACCTCGTCAAGGAGCCGTCGTTCACCGAGATCGTCGGCGTGGACGTTTCCGCGCGCGCATTGGAGGTCGCTGCCCGGCGATTCGAGCGGATGCCTGAGCGAGTGCGTAGCCGCGTGACACTAAGGCAATCCGCCTTGACCTATGTGGACAAGTCGCTGGCCGGGTACGACGCGGCGGTACTGATGGAGGTGATCGAGCACCTCGACGAGCCGCGGCTGCCCGCGTTGGAGCACAGCGTGTTCGGTGAGGCGCGCCCGGGAACGGTTGTCGTCACAACACCGAATGTTGAATACAACGTTCGGTTCCCGACGCTGCCCGTCGGCAAGATGCGCCATTCGGACCACCGTTTCGAATGGACTCGTGCCCAGTTCCGCGCGTGGGGCGACAGCGTCGCCGAACGTTATGACTACCGCGTCCGTTACCTCCCGGTCGGCCAGGACGACCCGGAAGTCGGCCCACCGACCCAGCTAGCCGTGTTCGAGGTGTCCCGATGAAACTGTCCATTCCAGACATGGCACTGGTCGTACTGGTCGGCGCGACCGGGTCGGGCAAGTCCACGTTCGCGCACAAGCACTTCAAACCCACCCAGGTGCTGTCGAGTGACTACTTCCGTGGCCTGGTCGCGGACGACGAGAACGACCAGACCGCCTCAGGACCGGCGTTCGAGGCGCTGCACTTCGTGGCAGAGAAGCGAATGGCTGCAGGCAAGGTCACGGTGATCGACGCGACGAACGTGCAGCGGTCGTCGCGCGGGCAGTTGGTGGCGCTGGCCAAGAAGCACCACGTTCTGCCGGTCGCGATCGTGCTCGACATGCCCGAAGGCCTGTGCATCGAACGCAATGCGACACGGCCAGACCGCGACTTCGGCGCGCACGTGATCCGGCGGCACCGCAACGAACTACGGAAATCGTTGCG
This sequence comes from Rhodococcus rhodnii, assembly GCA_000720375.1. Lineage (GTDB taxonomy): Bacteria > Actinomycetota > Actinomycetes > Mycobacteriales > Pseudonocardiaceae > Kibdelosporangium. The sequence continues at coordinate 235,113 of JOAA01000016.1, forward strand.
AGGACTGGAAAAGGAAGGCTTCAAGCGGGTGTACGTGCTGCGTACACCGGAAGAAGTCGAGGCGGCGCGGATCGAGATCGAGCCGCTGATGAACGACAAGCGGTCGGAGACCGGCCCGTTCGACGTGATCGGTGACGTGCACGGCTGCCGCGCGGAACTGGAGGAACTCCTCGAAAAACTGGGATACGTGCTGAACCGGGACGCCGAAGGCCGCCCGGTCGGCGCCGCACACCCAGCCGGACGCCGCGCCGTGTTCGTCGGCGACCTTGTCGACCGCGGACCGGACACCCCCGGCGTGCTGCGGCTCGTGATGGGCATGGTCGACGCGGGCAATGCCTTGTGTGTCTGCGGAAACCACGAGCAGAAGCTGGTGCGAGCATTGCGCGGGCGCAATGTCCAGGTCACGCACGGGCTCGCGGAGTCACTGGAGCAGCTGGGCGCCGAGACCGACGAGTTCCGCAAGCGCGCGGAGGACTTCTGCGGTGGCCTCATCGCGCACTACGTCCTCGACGACGGCAAGCTAGTTGTCTCGCACGCAGGCTTGCCAGAGAACTACCACGGCCGCGCGTCGAGCACAGTGCGAAGTTTCGCGCTATACGGCGACACCACCGGCGAGACCGACGAGTACGGCCTGCCGGTGCGATACCCGTGGGCACAGGACTACCGAGGACGCGCGATGGTCCTGTATGGACACACACCGACCCCGGTCGCCGAGTGGATCAACGGAACCATGTGCCTGGACACCGGATGCGTGTTCGGTGGACAGCTCACCGCGCTGCGATACCCGGAACGGGAAGTGGTTTCCGTTGCCGCACACAAGGTCTGGTACGAGCCAGTCAAGCCGTTGCAGCCTTCGGAGACCCGGCGAGCCCCGAACGTCCTCGACCTCACCGACGTGGCAGGCCGGCGTATCGTCGAAACAGAGCACCACGGTCGCGTGTCGGTCCGCGAGGAGCAGGCCGCGGCAGCGCTGGAGGTGATGAGCCGGTTCGCGGTCGACCCACGCTGGCTGCTGTACCTCCCGCCAACGATGAGCCCAGTGGCCACTTCGGACCTGCCGGGCGTGCTCGAACACCCGGCAGAAGCGTTCGCCGGTTACCGCGCTGACGGAGTCCAGTCCGTTGTGTGCGAAGAAAAGCACATGGGTTCACGCGCGGTCGTATTGGTATGTCGTGATTCCGGCGCTGCACGATTCGGAATCGACGGCGGCGGCGCGGTGTACACACGTACCGGCAGGTCGTTCTTCGACCCGGATTTGACCGAGCAGTTGCTTGACCGAGTCCGGGCGGCGTGCGCCGGACTGTGGGAGGAGCTGAAGACCGACTGGCTGCTGTTCGACGCGGAGCTGATGCCGTGGAGCGCCAAGGCATCGGGACTGATCACCCAGCAGTACGCACCCGTCGGCGCGGCCTCTTCTGCGGCTCTTTCGGCATCGCTTGACGCGCTGACCGCGGCTGCGGACCGTGGAATCGATGTCGGGGCGTTGCTGGCCTCGACACGATCCCGGGCAGCCAATGCGGCCGGATATCGCTCGGCCTATCGCCGGTACTGCTGGCCGGTCGATGGGCTTGACGGCGTGCGACTGGCACCGTTCCAGCTGCTCGCCGCCGAGGGGAAGTCCTTTGCCACCTCACCGCATTCGTGGCACTTGGCCATCGCCGATCGGCTTGTCTCGGCGGATGCTTCGCTGTTCGCTTCGACCAAGCGCTTGTTCGTGGACACGACTTCCGAGGAGTCGGTGGCCGAGGGCACCGCCTGGTGGGAGGAGATGACCGGCGCGGGCGGCGAAGGCATGGTCGTCAAACCGGCCGCGAACCTGGTCCGCGGGCCGAAGTGGCTGGTGCAGCCGGGCATGAAGGTGCGAGGGCGGGAGTATCTGCGCATCATCTACGGCCCGGACTACACCGAACCTCAGCACCTCAAGCGGCTTAAACAGCGCAGCCTCGGCCGTAAGCGTTCACTTGCTGGGCGGGAGTACGCCCTTGGTCTGGAGGCTTTGGACCGGGTTGCGCGCGGTGAGCCGCTGTGGCGGGTGCATGAGTGCGTTTTCGCCGTGCTCGCCTTGGAGTCCGAGCCGGTGGACCCGCGGCTCTAGGCCACGTGGTGGCTGCCCTGCGCAGCCACCACCAGGACCCCTGCCCAGGTCGTCATGTGGGCGGCAGCGCAGGGGTGGGTTTCGCGAGTGTCCCTCCGGTATGGCCTGGGCGTTGCCCAAGCCCTCAGGCGTACCGGAGGGCACACGACCACCGGGGGAATTCAAGCTGACAGGGCACCTGGCCTCCCTGCTGTCTTTCCAGGCACCTGGGACTAAAGCTTCACGTGACCTCGACAAGGACTGGCAAACCGAACACAAGCCGGATTTCGACGCCATCCCAATCCCCACCCCAGGCATCCCCCACCGCTCCCGGGGGCGACCCCGACGCCATTCTATCGGGATATGGGCTGGTCAAGGGGGTTACTGGGCGGTTGTGGACAACCGGATTTGCCGATGATCCCTTTGCCTCGTTCTCCGGTGCCGCCATGTCATGTCCGGGGCACCGGAGACCTAATAGCGGAGCGGGCTGCGTGTTGGCGCGTAGCTACCCTCGCGGCCAACTAGCCGTGGTCTTGCAACCACCGCCAGAAACCGCCCTCCCGATGCACTCGCGTCGCCATTCGATCGGGATAGGGCTGCCGACCGGGTGTGGATAACCAGATTTGCGGTTGGTGGCGGCTTAGGAGGCGCCGTTCTTCTGCTCTTCGGGTTTCTCGACCGGGGCGGCGCCTTTTTCCGGGGCTTCGTGCTTGCCCGCCGGCGGGTCGAAGCTGGCCGGGACGCGCCTGAGGTGCTTGGTCATCGAGCGGGCCAGGAACACCACAGCGACGAGGAACACCAGGAGTACCAGCAGGCCGACCGGCGAGGACTTGCCGAAGTCCTCCCCGCGGCCGCCGGGGTCGTCGGGCATGGGTGGCGGCTGCGCCACCATTGCCGTGAAGGTCATGCGGTCACCTTCTCGTTGATGCCGGTGAACAGGTCGTCCTCCGGCAGCGTCGTGTCCACCAGCGAGCGGGCCAGCTCGTACTCCTCGAACGGCCACACCTCCTGCTGGACCTCCAAGGGTACGAAGAACCAGCGGCTGTTGGGGTCGATCTGGGTCGCGTGCGCCCGCAACGCATCGTCCCTGACGGGGAAGTACTCGCCGCACTCGACCCGGCTGGTGACCCGGTCGGCGTTGTCCGGCCTGTCCGGATCCCACTTCTCCAGCCACTCGGTGTAGGGCGACTCCAGGCCGCGCTCCAGCATCGCGTCGTGCATCGTTTGCAGGCGCTTGCGGGAGAAGCCGTGCGAGTAGTACAGCTTCAGCGGCGTCCACGGCTCGCCCGCGGACGGGAACCGATCCGGGTCGCCGGCGGCGTCGAAGGCCGCCACCGAGACCTCGTGGCACTTGATGTGGTCGGGGTGCGGGTAGCCGCCGTTCTCGTCATAGGTGACGATCACGTGCGGTCGCCACTCGCGGACCACCTCGACCAGCTTCTCGGTCGCCTCTTCGAGCGGGACGAGCGCGAAACACCCGTCCGGCAGCGGCGGCAGTGGGTCGCCTTCCGGCAGACCCGAGTCGACGAAGCCGAGCCAGCGGTGCTGGACGCCGAGGATGCGCGCGGCCTCGGCCATCTCCTCTCGTCTGAGCTCGGTCATGTTCTCCAGCACGTCCGGCCGGTCCATGGCCGGGTTGAGAATGCTGCCGCGCTCCCCACCGGTCAGCGTGACCACCATGACCTCGTGCCCATCAGCCACGTACTTGGCCATGGTCGCGGCACCCTTGCTCGATTCGTCGTCCGGGTGTGCGTGTACCGCCATCAGACGCAGCTTCTCCGACATGGTCCCTCTCTCGTGTACCCCGCGTGTGAGTCCCCCAGGCCCCCACGGATACTCGACAAGTACGCGCCCTACATTGTTCCCGTGGGGCCTACAGCGTTGATCGGGAGACCCTGAATTGGAGAGCCGCGTCACCCTGCCTGAGGGCCGTTACGGCTCCTCACGAGCCCGGCCGCTCGCTCGCCGGTGGAAATGGGTGTTGACCGGCGTCGGTCTGTTACTCGCTGTAGCCATCGCCTTCGTCGCGTACCGCAACCTCGGCTCCGCCCCGATCGAATCGGAGAGCACGGGGTTCAGCCCGGTTGGCTCCGACGCGGTCCGGATCACGTTCACCGTGAACAGAGACGAGCCCTCGCGGCCGGCCGTGTGCGTAGTGCGGGCACGGGTGCTCGACGGCTCCGAGGGCGGCCGCAAGGAAGTGCTGATCCCACCAGGTGAGAGCACGATTTCCACTGTGATCAAGAGCTCCGGCGAACCGGTCACCGCGGACGTGTTCGGGTGCTCGTACCAGGTCCCGCCATATCTGTCCACGGAGGCGCGGCCAACGGAGTGAAACCTAAGCCGAGAGGCGACAAATCGGATATTTCGGAAACGTGATCACTACTGATCGTGTTATCCTCTTATACCGGCACGGCCCCTGGCGGGCCGTGTTTTGACGTTCCGGCCCCTACGGGTGCGGAAACCACCGACCCGCATCCGCGGGATCCGGGAGCAAGACGAGGAGTTGGTGACCGTGAGCGATAGCAAGGTGACCTGGCTGACGCAGGAAGCCTACAACCGCCTCAAGCAGGAGCTTGACGAGGCGATCGAGAACCGCCCGGTCATCGCCGCGAAGATCAACGCCAGCCGGGAAGAGGGCGACCTCAAGGAGAACGGCGGTTACCACGCGGCCCGCGAGGAGCAGGGGCAGGCTGAGGCACGGATCCGGCACCTCCAAGAGCTGCTGCGTAACGCCAAGGTGGGTGAGGCGCCCGCGAACGACGGCCTGGCCGAGCCCGGCAAGGTGCTCACGATCCGATACGAAGGCGACGACGACGAAGAGCAGTTCCTGCTGGCCACGCGCGAGGAAGGCGCGGAGGGCGACCTCGACGTGTTCTCCCCCGAATCCCCGCTCGGCCGCGCTCTGCTCGGCGCCAAGGAAGGCGAGACCCGGGAGTACGAGCTGCCCAGCGGCGCCTCCCAGAAGGTCACCCTGATCAAGGCGGTTCCGTACAGCGCCTGACAGACGCATCCAAGTGGGCACGGAAATCGGCCGTGCCCACTTTGGCGTGCCCGGATGCGGGGGTTCTTGGAGCCTCGATCGTACGAACGGTCCGCTCGCAAATCTGGTTGTCCACAACCGCCCGGTAACCCTTTGACCTGCCCATATCCCCGGTAGAATGGCGTCGGGGTCGCCCCCCGGGAGTGGTCAGGGGGTCGGCAAAGTCGTTTGCGTTGTCAGGTGGGGGTTCCGAGGTGGGTGAGTGGCCGGGTGAAGTCTCGGCTCATGTGGCGCAGGCCTTGGGCGATGGTGGTCCGGCCGTGGTGGCGCAGGGTGCTGATGGCGAGGTTGCGCAGGGTGGCCATGAACCGGGGTGCATTGCCGGTGCGCACGCGGGAGTGGTCTTCGCCGTAGGTGACATCGCGGACCCAGTGCAGCCGGTTTTCGATGTGCCAGTGGTTGCGGGCGTAGGCCGCGACCTGGGCAGGGTGGGCGTGCCGGGTGGGCAGGGTGGGCAGGCCTAGTTCGGCGTAGGCGCTGCGTTTTCCGGTGCTGTGCTGGGTGGTATAGCGCTCGATGAGCAGCGCGTGGGTCGCGTGGGGGAACTCGACCCGGGGGTAGCCGAGGTAGTCGCCGAGCGGGGCGAGTTGGATGGTGCGCCGTTCGGTGCGGCCGTGGCCGGTCTCGTCCCGGGTGCAGATCGGGATGTCGTGCCAGGGCAACGCATCCAGCTGCTCGAAGAGCTGGTGCTGGTTCTCCTTGACGATGAACACGTAGCAGGCGCCGCGCCGGTGCAGGTAGCGGGCATGGTCGGCGACGGTGTGCAAGGCGTCCGCGGTCACCACCTTTCCGGTCAGGTCGACCTGATCCAGCAGGGACTGCACCCAGGCGATCTCGCTAGTGCCGGTGGTGACCAGGCGCTGGCCCAGCACGATTCCCTCGGTGTGCGGCTGGCCGGTGGTGTGGGTGATCGCGGCCAGCACCTGCACGCCCGTGCCGCCGGCGCGGGGATAGGTACCACGCAACGACTTGCCGTCGATCGCGACCGCTGCGGGCAGGCCGTCGGTGTCCGCACTGTCACCGGCGTGATCGTCACCGGTCTGGCTGGTGGTGTCTGCGCGCAGCCAGGCGCTGATCGCGGCATCCAGCAGGTCACCGTCCACCTGCTGGGCCAGTCGCCGGACAGTTGATTCCTCCGGCGCGACATACCGGTCCTGGCAGGCATCCAACCGCGCGCCCATGATCGCCAGCACGCGTTGCGGCAGATCAGCGATCCATTCCCCGATCGCGGCGAACGACCGTGCCCCGGCCAGCACCGCCGCCGCGGCCAACGTCAGCAACGACCCCGCCGAATGCCGCACCCCACGCCGATCCCGCGGATCGGGCACCAGGGCCAGGCAATCACGCAGGTCAGCCGCCTGCTCCGGCGTGATCACCCGATGGGGGTGACCGCCACAACCAGGGGCCAACCGATCGAACACGGCAGGGATCAGGCAAGATTCCACCACGGGCACGGCTCTCTCGATCATGGGACTTCGACAATCACATGATCAACGAGACCGCGCCCGACCCATAAACCGGGTGATCAACTTTGCCGACCCCCTGCCCGGGAGTGGTGGGGGATGTCTTTTTCTGGGGGTGTTGCCGTCGCGCATGTCGGCCAGGTCGGGACTGTGACGTGGCGGCTGGGTTTCTCCTCGACGCTCTTGTTCCGGACTCTTGAAAAGAATTGCAGGGAGGCCACCCAGAGGGAGGGGCTTTCAGCTCGAATTTCCCCGTTGTCTGGTGGGCGTGTGTGTCCCCTCCGGTACGGCCTGCCTGACGGAACCACGGGGTGTCAAGAGGTCGGTATCGGTTCCGCTGTGGGCTGGTTTTCGTAGGCCGACCTCCTGGACACCCCCTGGTTGGACAAGCCCAGGCCATACCGGAGGGAACACCCACGAAGCCCACCCCTGTGCTACCGCACCCGAAGAGAACAGCCACTCCTGCGCCGCCGAACCGGAAAGCTTCGGCACCAGAAGAGCCATCCCCGCGTTGCCGCACCGGGACCACGACAAGGACCTGACAGCGCCGCGGCGACTTATCCCTCCCGGGTGTGGCAGGGCATCGGGTTCGGCCTTGTCAGGACTGCGTCTGGGCGACTCGTTCGAGCAGGGGGCGGGAACGGAGCGGGATCGGCGTGGACAACGCGATCGAGGTGGACATCCTCTGCACGCCCGCGACATTCACCACCTCGTCGATCACGCGCTGGAGGTCCTCGTTCGACCGGGCGACCATCCTGACCAGCAGGTCTCCTTGGCCGGTTGTCGCGTGCACCTCGCACACCTCGTCGATGGACGCCAGGCCTTCGGTCACCGGACCGCGATATCCCTGGGCGATCTCCACGACGGCGAACGCTGTCAGGCCGTAGCCCATCGCTTCGAGGCTCAGTTCGGGCGGAAACCCGGCGAGTACCCCGGTCTTGACGAGCCGGTCCAGCCGGGCCTGGACTGTCCCTCTTGCGACGCCGAGGCGGCGGGAACACTCCAGGACGCCCAGCCGCGGCTCGTCGGTGAGCAACAGCAGCAGCCGGGCGTCCAGGGAGTCGATCGGATTTACTTCCACTCCTCGAACCCTAGGGTCACGTCGTGGTTCATGCGCTCACCGTCGCCCAACCGAAGGTGGTCGACGGTCGGCGCGTATCCGCTGGCGATGACCGTGTACTCGCCGGGGCCTAGGTCGGTGACGTGGTAGCGGCCGTCGTCATCGGTTGTGGTCACGCTGACGACCGAGCCGTCCTTGTCGACGACCGTGATGCGGGCCTCGGACACGGGTACGCCTCGGTGGTTACGTGCGACACCGCACAGCTCGGCGCCGCTTGTCAGCGATACGTCCTGACGGACCTCGCCTACCTCGGGCACGGCCAATGGGACGGCTGCCGGGCGGTATCCGGAGGCGTTGACAACCAGTGTGTACGCGCCTGCGCCGACGCTGGTGAAGCGGTACGTGCCGTCGGACGCGCTGCGGTGTGACCCGATGACGTGGCCCGCGCGGTCCGTCAACGTCACCGTCGCGGCCTGGACTGGGCTGCCCACACGCGCGGCACGGATCACACCGGCTACTTCGCCCGCTCCGATCAATGTCAGGTCGACGACGATCGGTTGGGAGTCGAGCTTCAGGGATGACGCATAGGGTTGGTGGCCTGGCGCCGAAGCTATGAGCACATAGGCGCCTTGGCTGGGTGCCTGCAGTTGGTATCGGCCGAATGCGTCGGCGTTGCTGCGGGCCACTTGTTGGCCGGTGTGGTCGATCAATGTCAGGATCGCGCCGCCGACCGCTGTGCCGTCGCCGTTCTGGATCAGGCCGTGCACGGGTTGGTGTCCGTTGGTCGAGACTGGCACTTCGGGCTTGACGTGCTTGCCGTGTGCAGGTTCCTCGAGCAGTGCCTCGCCGCCCTCGACCATCGCCGCCTGGATCGCGTTGCCGGTGCGCAGCGGGATTTCCTTGATGAACAAGGAAACTATGAACGCCAGCACCATCACGAACGTCCCGGCGAGGAACACCGTCTGGATCGAGTCGGTGAAGCCTTCGAGGAACGGCCTGGCCAAGCGCGCGTCGATCCTTTGCAGGAACGAGGAATCCTGCAGCACGTTGCCGACACCGCCGCCTTGCAACCCTTCGATCACCTGGCGGTTGTCCGGGTTGGCGAGCACCGCCGGGTCGGTCAACGCGGCCTGGAACGAGGGCGTCGGCGCGATTCGCGTGAAGGCGTCGCGGATCTTGTCGCCGACCGTGCTGAACAGCACCGACAGGAACACCGCGACACCGATCGTGCCGCCCATCTGGCGGAAGAACGTGGCCGACGCGGTCGAAACGCCCATGTCACGCGGTGGCGCCGCGTTCTGCGCCGCGATGGTCAGCGTCTGCATCGACAGGCCGAGACCGAGGCCGAACACTCCCATGTAGACCATCGGCTGCCACAGTGGACTGTCCACTTCGATCGTGTAGAACAATCCCATCCCCGCGATCAGGAACAGGCTGCCGATGATCGGGAAGATCTTGTAGCGGCCGGTCTTCGCGGTGATCCGGCCGGACGTGAACGACGCGATCATGATGCCGACCATCAGCGGCAGCATCAGCAGACCGGCCGACGTCGGGGTCTCGCCCTTCACGATCTGCAGGTACTGCGGCACCATCGTGATCCCGCCGAACATGCCGACACCGAGGATCACGCCTGCCAGGATCACCATCGAGAACGTCGAATTCTTGAACAGCCGCAACGGGATCAGCGCGGCGTCCTTCATCCGTGTCTCGGTCACCAGGAACAGGATCAGGCCGATCGCGCCGACTATGTAACAGAGGATCGCGCGCTCGGAGGCCCAGCCCCATTCCCGGCCCTGCTCGGCGATGATCAGCAACGGCACCACGCCGACCACCAGGAACAGCGCGCCGAACCAGTCGACCTTGTGGTCGTGCCGCTCGTGCGGCACGTTCAGCACGCGGGCCACCACGAACAGCGCGATGATCCCGATCGGCACGTTCACCAGGAACACCCAGCGCCAGCCGGTGATGTTCAGGATCTCCTGCTGCCCGGCCAGGAATCCGCCGAGCACCGGGCCGAGAACGCTGGACGTGCCGAACACGGCCATGAAATAGCCCTGGTACTTCGCGCGCTCCCGCGGCGAGACGATGTCGGCGATGATCGTGAACGCCAACGACATCAGGCCGCCGGCGCCAAGCCCTTGCAGCGCACGGAAAGCCGCGAGCTGGTACATCGATTGCGAGAAGGTACAGGCCAGCGAGCCGATCACGAACAACGAGATGGCCGTCAGGTAGAACGGCTTACGTCCATATATATCGGACAATTTGCCGTAGATCGGCGTGGTGATCGTGGAGGTGATCAGGTACGCGGTGGTCGCCCACGCCTGCAGGCTCAGCCCGTCGAGGTCGTCGGCGATCGTCCTGATCGACGTACCGACAATGGTCTGGTCCAGCGCGGCCAGGAACATGCCGAGCATCAGGCCGCTGAGGATCACCAGGATCTGCCGGTGCGACAGCTGCGCCGGCGGCGCCTGGTGCTGTTGCGCCACGGCGGTTTCGGTCATCGGACTTCCCCCAGGGGGTGGTAGTTCTCGAAGTCTGTGTTGAGGCGGTCGAGCAGCATCACCAACGTGCGTCGTTCGCTCGCGGGCCAGTCGGCCACGACCGCCGCGATGTGCTTGGTCCGTTCCGCCCTTGCCCGGTCGAACGTGCCGCGCCCCGCTTCGGTGGCCACCAGCAGGCATGCCCTGCCATCTTCCGGGTCGGCTTTGCGTTCCACCAGGCCGTGCGCTACGAGCGAACTGGTCTGCCTGCTGACCGTGGATGTGTCGGAGTGCACGGCGTCCGCGAGCGCCGTGATCCGCTTCGGTCCCTCCCGGACCAGGTGCGCCAGCAGCGCGTACGCCGCTCGCTCGATGCCTTCGCTCGTCGCCTGCGAGAACTGGGCCTTGGCTCGTCCGACCATGGTCAGCAGCCGGACCAACTGATGACCCAGTTCCTCGGCGACAGCGAGGTCTTGTCCTTGGTCAGCCATGACCCGCGCTCCGCTACAAATGCTTGGTCTTTACAACTAGTTGCCTGACCCAAGCATTCGCTTGTTGTGCGCGCTATGCAAGTGGAGGAAGAGTGACGCTGGTCGTATTGCACAACATTTCCGGCAAACCCGGGTATGAGCTGGTCAGCTTGTACAGCGAATTTTCCAACTCTTGCTCAACTTGTGGACCCAGGACGATCCTGGCGGACATGACCGACATTCTTGGACGCCCCGAAGCGCAGCTGGATGACGTGAGCTTCGACCAGCTCAGGCAGCTGGTCGGCCTGGTGGACTACGACTCGGCCAGGGATCCGTTCCCGGTCAAGTCGATGGACGCGGTGGTGTTCGTCGTCGGCAACGCCACCCAGACGGCCTGGTTCTACCAGGCCGCGTTCGGGATGAGCTTGGTCGCGTACTCCGGGCCGGAAACGGGCAATCGGGACCACAAGTCCTATGTGCTCAAGTCGGGCTCAGCCCGGTTCGTGATCAACGGCGGCGTGGCGCCGGACAGCCCGCTGCTCGACCACCACCGCCGTCATGGTGACGGTGTCGTGGACCTCGCGCTGGAGGTCGGCGACGTGGACCAGTGCGTCGCGCACGCCCGCAAGCAGGGCGCGACCGTGCTGGAGGAGCCGCACGACGTCTCCGACTCGTTCGGCACGGTGCGGACGGCTGCGATCGCGACCTACGGCGAGACCCGCCACACGCTGATCGACCGTTCCCGCTACACCGGCCCTTACCTGCCGGGTTACGTGGCTCGCGAGAGCACTGTCAAGCGACCGGAAGGCGCGCCCAAGCGCTTGTTCCAGGCCGTCGACCACTGTGTCGGCAACGTCGAACTGGGCAAGATGGACTATTGGGTCGAGTGGTACAACCGCGTGATGGGCTTCGTGAACATGGCGGAGTTCATCGGCGACGACATCGCCACGGACTACTCGGCGCTGATGTCGAAGGTCGTGTCCAACGGCAACCACCGGGTGAAGTTCCCGCTCAACGAGCCCGCGATCGCGAAGAAGAAGTCGCAGATCGACGAGTACCTCGAGTTCTACGAGGGCGCCGGCGTGCAGCACATCGCGTTGGCCACCAACGACATCATCGGCACGGTCGAGGCGATGGTCGCGGCGGGCGTCGAGTTCCTGGAGACGCCGGACTCGTACTACGACGACCCGGAGTTGCGCGCCCGGATCGGCGAGGTGCGGGTGCCGATCGAGACGCTGAAGAAGCACCGGATCCTGGTCGACCGGGACGAGGATGGGTACCTGCTGCAGATCTTCACGAAGCCGATCGGTGACCGGCCGACCGTGTTCTACGAGCTGATCGAGCGGCACGGTTCGCTGGGTTTCGGCAAAGGCAACTTCAAGGCCTTGTTCGAGGCCATCGAGCGTGAGCAGGAGCGCCGAGGCAATCTTTAACGGCGAGGCGCCATCAGCTCAGCCGAGGCAATCTTTAACGGCAAGGCGCCATCAGCCTCGGCCCAAGCAATCTTTAACGGCAAGGCGCGGCCGAGGCAATCTTGGCAGCGAGGCGCAACAGCACAGCTGAGGCAATCTGTCAGCCCAAGCACAGCGAAGGCTCGACTTGGTGTGGAGCGCCGCCCAATGCTTTCGGCGCGGCTGGGCGCCAGCCCTGCCCGCGTCTTGCACTACCGAGGGCGGCGGCCTCCATGAAGCTCCCAGCGGCGGGAGCCAGGCACTTCGCTCCACATCAAATGGCGCCGCCGCAAGCACATCGCGCCACCAGCACAACCGAAGCAACCGCTGAGACAGACCTGGCTCCGCGACCCTACGGCACGCCACCGACAAAAAGCCGGGCCCGAACTGAGCACCCCCCGATGGCCCAAAGTACCGAAAGGGTCTGACAAAACCGGCGGGAACGAGCTCCTCCCTGTGGAGTACTGAAAGGTGGCGTTTTCCCCTTGCGTGGCAGGGGAAAACGCCACCCCTCAGCATGCGACGACCTGGACCTGCCCCAAGTCCTTGGTCGCCTTCTGGCCGCCCGCGCCGACGACCACAACGGTCACGTCGGCGACGTGACCGGCGTACCTTTCCGGGAACGGACCGACCTGGCTGTACCAGGTCTCGCCTATCCGGATCATCGAGATCGTCACGGTCGTGTCCCGGATGTGCACGGTCATCTTCACCGATTCGACGCCGTCCGGGGCGTGCACGCCGACCTTGACCCGAGTGGACGATCGGCACCTGTCCCCTGTGCCGATCGTCCGGTGTTCGATCGCGTTCGGGCCGGCGATAATCGTTGGAGCGACGCCGTTTCTCGTCTGCGCCACGGGTGACGGAGGTGGTGCGGCCTGCGGGGGTTTCGCTGGCGTCGAGGATGTCGAGCGAATCGCAGGAGGCGTTGACACGACCGACGAGGCACTTCCCGTTGGCTGGGCGGGCATTTCAGGTTGCACGACCGGTGACGCGACTTGGCTTACCGTCGCGGGCATTGCCACGCCTGGTTCGACGATTTTGGTGTCCTGCGTGACGATCAACGCACCGCCGATGGCCGCGGCGGCGACAACGGCGGCGACGGCGACCTTCTTCACCGTCAGCAACGTGCCCAGCAGGCCGATCGGTACAACGAAGATGGCTTTGCGAACGCCTTCCAGCGTGGCCGCTTTCCGTTCCCGGCACGCCGCGCATGTCTTGACATGCTTGTGGATCCGCGTGCACAGGGTGCCGTGCGGATCCGGTTTGCTGACTGCTTTCGCCACTTCCGGGCAGCGCATGGCGTCGTCCGCCGCCAGTGTCGCCGCGACGATCGCCTCGCCGACGTGCTCGGCCAGACGCTGGAACGTCACCCGCAGCGCGGACGGTTTGAGGTCCAGCTCCACGCACACTTCGTCCTCGGTCAGCACTCCGCCTTCGAGTGCCAGGTTGTACGCGAGCACTTCGAGTTGGCGTGGGGTCAACAGTGGCTTGGCCATTTCGATGAACCGCTTGGCATCCAGCGAACTGGTCCGGCCGACCACTTCCTCCGCCGCCAGCTGGTCAAGCAGCTCCATCGCGTAGGACGCGGAGCGCGGCGAGCGCGCCTCGCTGCGGATCGCGTCCTTGGTCAGGTTGAGCGCCACGGTGGCGAGAAAGACCCGCGGATTCACGATCGGGTGCTTGGGCGGTCTGCGCTGCAGCTTCTCGAAGACGGCCTGCACCAGGTCTTCCGCGTCGTGCTGGTTGCCGACGCGTTTCTGGCAGTACGCCAGCAGCCAGGCCCGGTTCTGCTGGCACAGCAAGGTCAACTCCGCGCGACTCAGCCGACGGGGAATCCCGATGTCGTAAATCTCAGCAGTCACACCCAGTAGGACGCACGGCAGACCCAGATCAGAACACCGGATGGCCAGGTTCGCCGGAAGGCGTTACGCCCGCCACGACCGGGCGACGATTCTGACTACGTCCCGTTATCGCGAGGGTCTCGATAGCCTGATTGCCATGTTCTTGTGGGGCGTGGCAGGCGCGGGGTACCAATCCGAGGGAGCGGCTCCGGACAGCAACTGGTCGCGGTTCGTGACCGGCTACCGGGACTCCGTCGACTTCCTGCACCGCTATCCGCAGGACATCGAACTCGCCGCGGACCTCGGCGTCCAGGTCTTCCGGCTGTGCGTCGAGTGGGCCCGCGTCCAGCAGGTGCCGGGCGAATGGGACTTCGAGTTCTACGACGACGTCGTGGCGAAGGTCCGCGCGGCCGGAATGCGTCCGATGATCACCCTGGACCACTGGGTGTATCCAGCGTGGACGGGCGGCTGGCGCAACCCGCGCATGGTCGAGTTGTGGCTGGCCAATGCCGATCGCGTGGTGAAACGCTACGCGGGCAACGGCACCATCTGGATCACCTTCAACGAACCGACCGTCTACATGGCACACGAGATCCGGCAGCGCCGGTTCAGCCCGATGATGCCCAGCCGGATGGTCCAGGCGCACAAGGGCGCGTACCGGCTGATCCACGAGGCCGACCCGCAGGCGTTGGTGTCCAGCAACGTCGCGTACATCCCGGTGGTGAACCGGTTGGTGGACTTCGGTTTCCTCGACTGGGTCGGCGGCTTCCTCGACTTCGTCGGGATCGACTACTACTACGACGTCACGCCGGGCAACGTCACCGCACTGCACGGCGCGACCGGCAAGCTGTACAAGATCGACCCCGAACCCAAGGGGATGTACCGGGCGCTGAAACACTACGCGCGCCGATTCCCCAAGCTGCCGTTGTACATCGTGGAGAACGGGATGCCCACGGACAACGGACACCCGCGGGCAGACGGCTACACCAGGTCAGACCACCTGCGTGACCACGTGTACTGGATGCAGCGGGCCCAGTCCGAGGGCGTGGACGTGCTCGGCTACAACTACTGGAGCCTGACCGACAACTTCGAGTGGGGCACCTACCGGCCGCGCTTCGGACTGTACACAGTGGACGTGGAGACCGATCCGGCGCTGGTACGGCAGCCGACCGACGCGGTGGACACGTACCGGGAGATCGTCACTTCCGGCTTGCCCGCCGGCTACCAGCCGAAACGGTAGCCCATTCCGCCGATGCATCCGGCAAACCACGGCTTCCCTTAAGGAATCCTGTCATTGTGGCCGGTCGAGCACATCCTGCCGACCGGGCGGGTATCCTCAGCGACAACGAGTAGTCATCGACGAGGGGCAGAGTAAGCAAAATGGCAGGCGCGAACCGGGCCGCTGGAATGGTGCCACTGGTCGGTGCGCTGGCCACTGCCGCTGCGCTCGCGGGCGTCGCTGTGTTCAGCGCGTCCAGTGCCGGTTGTGCCAGCCCTGGCCAGTACGTCCAGCGAGACGGCTACGTCGAACTCGTCGGCGGCTGCATCGACTCACACGACCTGCCGCCCGCGCCGCTCGCCCCGGCGGTCCACCAGGGCGAGCCTTCGTTCCTCCAGCAGTAACGCCGTCAGGCCAGCGCCTGCAGCAGGTCCTGCACCAGGTCGGCGCCGTCCTCGATGCCCACCGACAGCCTGATCAGGTTGTCCGGCACCTCGAGCTCCGAACCCGCGACGCTGGCGTGCGTCATCTTGTGCGGGTGCTCGATCAGCGACTCCACGCCACCGAGCGACTCGGCCAGGATGAAGAGCTTTGTCTTCGCCGTCACGTCCAGCGCGGCCTGCTCACCGCCCGCGACCGTGAACGACACCATGCCGCCGAACCGGCGCATCTGCTTGGCCGCCACCTCGTGACCAGGGTGTTCCCGCAGGCCCGGGTAGTAGACGCGCTCCACACGCGAGTGCCCGAGCAGCGCCTCCACGATGCGCTCGGCGTTGTCGGAGTGCCGCTCCATGCGCACCGCGAGGGTCTTCACGCCACGCAGCGTCAACCACGCGTCGAACGGGCCCGGCACCGAGCCGGAAGCGTTGCGCAGGAACGCGAACTGCTCGTTCAGCTCGTCATCCGAGGTGATCAGCGCGCCGCCGACGACGTCGGAGTGACCGCCGAGGTACTTGGTCGTCGAGTGCAGCACCACGTCCGCGCCCAGCCCCAGAGGGGACTGCAGGTACGGCGTGGCGAACGT
Organism: Rhodococcus rhodnii; assembly: GCA_000720375.1. Taxonomy (GTDB): domain Bacteria; phylum Actinomycetota; class Actinomycetes; order Mycobacteriales; family Pseudonocardiaceae; genus Kibdelosporangium. Next base: position 251,238 of record JOAA01000016.1, read on the forward strand.
GTTGTCGACCACGAGCCGCGCACCGGCCTCGGCCGCGATCTGGGCCAGCCCGGCCAGATCCGAGATGGCCAGCAGCGGGTTGGTCGGCGTCTCGCACCAGATCACCTTGGTGTTCGGGCGGATCGCGGCCCGCACCGCGGCCAGGTCGGCCTGGTGCACCGGCGTGTGCTCGATGCCCCAGAGCGCCAAAACCTTGTCTACCAGGCGGAACGTGCCACCGTACGCGTCGTCCGGGATGACGATGTGGTCGCCGGGACGCAGCATCGTGCGCATCGCGACGTCGCTCGCGGCCATGCCGGACGGGAACGCCAGCGCGTGCCGTCCGCCTTCCAGGGAAGCCAGACACTCCTCCAGGGCCGTCCGCGTCGGGTTACGGGTACGCGAGTACTCGTAGCCGCCTTCACGCAGGCCACCGACGCCGTCCTGGGCGAAGGTGGAGGTCGCGTAAATGGGCGGGATGACCGCGCCGGTCCGTGGATCCGGCGTCTGCCCAACGTGGATGGCCCGGGTTTCAAAACCCAGCCTGGAATCCCCTTCTGACATAGAGCAATCCTACGTGGGACCGGTCGAGTGACCACATCGTGGGACATCTCGCCCGGTTGGACGACTGGTCACCAGCCCTGCTGCTGGGGGTAACCGCCGCCTTGCTGTTGCTGGGGGTAACCGCCTTGCTGCGGGTAACCCTGCTGGGGGAATCCACCGGAGTTCGGGTTGCCCTGATAACCCTGCTGCGGGAAACCTCCCGAGCCCGGGTACTGCTGCTGCGGGAAACCGCCGGAGTTCGGGTTGCCCTGATAACCCTGCTGCGGCAAGCCACCCGAGCCCGGGTACTGCTGCTGCGGGAAGTCGTCGTTCCGGTTGCCGCGCAGGTATTTGAACGTCGGCGGCAGCACGGCGAAGATCAGCGTCAGCACCGCGGCGATCGCCACGAGCGCGCGGAACGTGGCGGCCGAGTTGCCGAACTCGAAGACCGACTCGAGGTACCTGCCGAGGTTCGGGCGAGTGCCGAGCAGCGGCTCGATGAAGAAACCCGCGAGCGCCACGATCGCACCGCCGATCGCCAGCACCGCACCGGCCGTCTTGCGCAACAGCGCCAGGATCGCGCCGAGCACCAGCAGCAACGTGGCCAGCGCCTGGATGGACAGGACCACGATCAGCTCGCCGGGCAGGCTGCCGAACTGCCCGTCGATCAGTTCGAGCCAGTTGACCAGCAGGACGATCTCGAACGCCGCGCACGCGAGCGCGAACAACACCGTGATGATCGCGGTCGCGGGGTTGCCGCCGCTTCTCGGCTCGGGCTGGTAGGGCTGCTGTGGCTGATAGGGCTGCTGCGGGTAACCACCCTGCTGTGGATAAGTCACAACTATCTCCCCCAACCCCTAGGGCGGGCTGTCGGCGTCCTGTGCGAAGACCATAAACCAGTTGGTCGCTGATCAGGCCGTTTTGACCAAACCGACGCTGAACACTCGGCCCGAACGGGCAAGGGGCGCCCCGCGGGGCGCCCCTTGATCACCACTGCTGTGGCGGTTGCTGCTGACCGTATCCGGGTGGCGGCTGGCCGTAACCCTGCGGCTGCTGTCCCGGAGGCGGTTGCTGACCGAACCCGGCAGGCGGTGGTTGCTGACCGAACCCTGGGGGCGGCGGCTGCTGGCCGTATCCCGGAGGAGGTGGCTGCTGCCCATAGCCGGGCGGCGGCTGCTGCTGGCCGTACGGTGCCGGGCCGAACCCAGGTGGCGGCGGCTGCTGGAACCCGCCAGTCGGCGTCTGCGGAGCGCCCAGGCCGACGTACGCCTTGGTGTTCGGGAAGAACTGCAACGAGCCAAGGCCGGCGACCAGGATGCCGGCGATCAGGCCGATGATCACGAACGGGCCCAGGTCGTCCAGCGGCACCCTGTCCTTCACGATCAACCAGACCACCGTGGCCACGACCATCAGGCCGCCACCAACGAGCAGCAGCATCGCGCCCATGGCGTTCTTCATGAAGATCATCACACCCGCGCCGATCGCGGCCAGCGCACCGACCAGCGTGGCGATGGCGAGAATCCAGAGCAACGTGCCTGACGGCAACGGCGTGCTGCCACGCATCGCCTCCGGGATGCTCGCGTACCCCTCGGCGTAGTCGCTGAGGTCACCGAAGTCCACGAACACGAAGATCGCCGTGAGCAGGCCGAGGAGTGCGGCCACGCCAGCGACCACCATGGTCATGGTCTGCGTGTTTCCGCCGCTACCGGCCTGCGGGCCGTAGCCCGGCGGCGGGCCGTAACCCGGAGGCGCCGCGTACGCACCAGGCTGCTGATAGCCGGGCGGCGGACCGAAGCCCGGTTGTGGTGACGGCTGGCCGAACTGTGACGGCTGTCCGTAGTTGCCCATCACCTGGGTCTGCTGCTGGCCGGGAGGCGGTGCGAACCCACCAGGCGGCGACGGCGGCTGGTCGGCCGCGCTCGGCGGCGGCTCGTACTGCGGCGCAGGCGGAGGCATCGACCCCGGCGGCACCATCTGCGTGGACTCACCCTGCTGCGGCGGCTGCCCCGGCTGGACCATCTGCGTCGCCTCCGGCGACTGGTCCTGCTGCTGCGCCGATTGCTGCTGGGCCGGATGGCCGGGCTGCATCACCTGCGTGCTCTCCGGCTGCTCCGGCGGCGCGCCGCCCTGCTCCTGCGGTGGCTGGCCGCCCTGCCATGGCTCGTTCGGCGGCTGCGGAGCACTCATCGCCTTCAACAACTCCCTAGGCCTGCAATCTCACTTTCGGGTGTAACGCTAGTCCAGGTCAGGACGATTCGCCGGAGATAACACGATCATGAAAAAAGGGCCCGCCGAACCGCGGGCCCTTTTTCGATCAGTCAGTTCACCACTGCTGCGGCGGCTGCTGCTGTCCGTACTGTTGCTGTCCGTACTGCTGAGGCTGGCCGTAAGGCTGCTGCTGCTGGCCGTATTGCTGCTGCGGGTAACCCTGGCCCGCCTTCGGCGCCACGATCACGAGCGTGTTGACGATGCTGTCGGCCCAGGTCTGGTTCTTCGCGCTCCACAGCGGCGCGAGGAAGCCGATGTAGATCGGCAACGCGTCGACGATGTGCAGGAACTGGCGGCCGAACGCCAGGCCGAAGCCGACCACCTGGCCGCTGTCCTCACGGATCAGCTTGATCCCGGCGACCTTCTTGCCCAGCGTCTGCCCCTGGACGCCGCCGAGGTAGCAGATGTTGTAGAAGAGGTTGAACAGGTTGATCAGACCACCGACCGCACCGAGCGCGACGGTGCCCTGGGTGGAGCCGACGATGGCGAGAGTGGCCGCGATACCGCTGATCAGCACGTAGTCGATCAGACCGCCGACGAACCGCTGGCCCCAGCTCGCGAGCTGGTAGGCACCGCCGTACTGGTACGGCGCGGCAGGTGCGCCCGGGTAGCCCGGCTGCTGCGGCGGATAACCAGGCTGCTGCGGGTAGCCACCCGGCTGCTGACCGAGCTGCTGCCCGAAGCCACCCGGCTGCTGCGGCGGATATCCCGGGGGCGGCTGCTGGCCGTATCCCTGCGGCGGCTGCTGCTGGGGGTAGCCGGGCGGCGGCGTGGGCTGGCCATAGGGCTGCTGCGGTGGCTGCTGGGCGGGCTGCGGACCGGACGGCGGGCCGCCCTGGCCGGGCCGGACCACCTGGGTGGCCTCGGGCTGGTCGGCCGGGCCACCACTACCGGGCCGGACGACCTGGGTGGCGTCCGGGTTGACGTCCTGTCCCTGGCCTTGGGCCGGTTTGCCGGGACCGCCGATCGCGATCGTCGGCTCCGGGTTCGCCAGAGCCCCTGGTGGTTGCTGCGGTGGCTGGTTCGGGTTCTGCGGAGCACTCATCGGGCGTATCCCCCTGGGTCGGCACGCTGTTGGCGCAACACGCTAGACGATTCGACTGGACAGTCAGCTTCCGGCCAGGTACCCGAGCAGGTCCTGACGGGTCACGACCCCCGCGGGCTTGCCGTCGATCAGCACCAACGCGCCGTCGGCACCGGCAAGGGCCTTCATCGCGACGTTGATCTGCTCGCCCGCGCCGATCGTCGGCAACGGCGCGGTCATGTGCTTGTCCAGCCGGTCGGCCAGCGCGGCCTTGCCGGTGAACAGCGCGTCCAGCAGATCCCGTTCGTTCACCGCGCCGACCACCTCGGCGGCCATCACCGGCGGCTCGGCGCTGACCACGGGCATCTGGCTGACGGAGAACTCACGCAGGTAGGCGACGGCGTCCGCGACCGTCTCGGTCGGGTGCGCGTGCACCATCTCGGGAATGCGGCCGTCCTTGCGGCGCAGCACGTCGCCGACCGTGGCACCGCTGTGCTCCGGCGGCAGGAAACCGTAGGACGCCAACCACTTGTCGTTGAAGACCTTCGACAGGTAGCCACGGCCGCCGTCGGGCAGCAGCACGACGATCACGTCGTCCGGGCCGCACCGCTCGGCCAGCCTGATCGCGGCCGCCGCGGCCATTCCGCACGAGCCGCCGACCAGCAGCGCCTCCTCGCGGGCGAGCCTGCGGGTCATGGTGAACGAGTCCGCGTCGGAGATCTCGATGATCTCGTCGGCGATGTCCCGGTCGTACGTCTCCGGCCAGAAGTCCTCGCCGACGCCCTCGACCAGGTACGGACGACCGGAGCCGCCGGAGTACACCGAGCCTTCCGGGTCCGCGCCGATGATCTGCACGCGCCCGTCGGAGACCTCTTTGAGGTACCGGCCGGTGCCGGAGATCGTGCCGCCGGTGCCGACGCCCGCGACGAAGTGCGTGATCCTGCCCTCGGTCTGGCGCCACAACTCCGGGCCAGTCGTCTCGTAGTGGCTGATCGGGTTGTTCACGTTGGCGTACTGGTTGGGCTTCCACGCGCCGTCGATCTCGCGGACCAGACGGTCGGAGACGTTGTAGTAGGAGTCGGGATGCTCCGGCGGGACCGCGGTCGGGCAGACCACGACGCGCGCGCCGTAGGCCTTGAGCACGTTGCGCTTGTCCTCGCTGACCTTGTCCGGGCAGACGAAGACGCAGTTGTACCCCCTGCGCTGGGCGATCATCGCCAGGCCCACACCGGTGTTGCCGGAGGTCGGCTCGACGATCGTGCCGCCCGGGCGCAGCTCGCCGGACTTCTCCGCGGCGTCGATCATCCGCTCGGCGATCCGGTCCTTCACGCTGCCGCCGGGGTTGACGTACTCGACCTTGGCCAGCACAAGCGGTTTCAGCCCGTCGGTGACCGAGTTGAGCCGGACCAGCGGGGTGTTGCCGATCAGATCAGCGACATGCTCGACGTACTCCACCACTGTCTCCTTCTTGACTACGGTCACGCTTTTGGCGCGGTCAGCCTAACTCGCTGGACCGAGCCAGGTCAGAGCAGCGACGCGAAGGGCTTGCACGCCGGTGGTCAACGTCGGCTCGAGCACCGGCGCGAACACGGACGAGTGATTGCTCGGCAGCGCCTCGATCCCGCCGCGCCGCAACGCCTCGACGACGACGTCGAACTCGAGGCCGCCCCAGAACCAGAACACCGTCGGCACGCCCGCGGCCTCGCCGAAGATGCCGATGTCCTCGCTGCCGGTGATCAACGGCATCGTCATCACCTTGTCGGCACCGAACTTCTGGGTGAACTCCGCGACGGTCTTGGTCGTCGCCGCCGGATCGCTGACCAGCACGGGAGCGCTGTCGTTCCAGTCGAATTCGGGGTCCTTCAGCGCGCCGCTCGCCGCCGCTTCGGCCCGGATGATCCGCTCGATCGCGCCGCGCACCAGGTCATGCGTCTGCTTGGTGTACGTCCGCATGTTGATGCCCAGCTCGGCGGTGTCCGGGATGATGTTGTCCTTCGTGCCCGCGTGCAGCTTGCCGACCGTGACGACCGCGGTCTCCCCCGGCGGGACCTCCCTGGACACGATGCCCTGCAGGCGCGTGACCACGTTGGCGGCCATCAGGATCGGGTCGACCGTGGTCTCCGGCCGTGAGCCGTGCCCGCCGCGGCCGTGCAGCGTGACCTGGACCGAGTCGGCGCCCGCCATCATCGGGCCGGTTCCGTAGCCGAGCATCCCGGCAGGCAGCGGGCCGACGTGCTGGCCCAGCACGATGTCCGGCTTGCCGAAACGGTCGAACAGGCCGTCGGCGACCATCGCCCGCGCGCCTTTGGCGGTCTCCTCGGCCGGCTGGAACACCAGCATCAGCGTGCCGGACCACTGGTCCTCCACGAGCTGCTGCGCAGCGCCGACCAGACACGTCACGTGCATGTCGTGTCCGCAGGCGTGCATCACGCCGGGCACTTTGCTGGCGTATGGCAGGCCCGTCTTCTCGTCGATGGGCAGCGCGTCCATGTCCGCGCGCAACATGACCGTCGGGCCGTCGCCTTTACGTAGCAACGCGACGACGCCTGTGCCGCCTACTCCGGTCGTGACCTCGTAGCCCAGGGGGACAAGCGCTTGCGCAATTCGCTCGGCCGTCCGGTGTTCGTGCTCGGAGAGCTCCGGGTGTTCGTGCAGATCGCGGTAGAAATCGGCCAAGTTCACTCGGCCAACAGTACCTAACCTGCGGTTTTTCACTCTTAAGGAGCAGTGCACGCGAGTTGGGCGACCGTATGGTTTTAGTTACAGGGGGTGTTTCGCATGAGACTGAGCGTGCACCTGTTGGTGGAGACAGCCGACCTGCCCAACCTGCACGACGCCAACTCGTACGACATCGACGGGCGGCTGTTCGCGGTGGGCACCACCCCGCCGCGCGAACTGCTCGTCCCTGACTTCGGCATCAGAGTCGCTGCCAATTCGGTGTACCTGCCCGCGATCGGGCTCGACCCGGAGTGGTCGCGCGCGCTCGCACACGACGGACTCGTGCGCGGCATGACGGGATCACACACCTTGCATGTGGACGCCCGGCAGCCCGTACCGGAACTGCTCGCCGAACTGCTGGCCCGGTACACCTCCACCCGGTATCGCACCGAAGCGCCGCTGCTCGACATCATCCGCGCGGTCCCGCCCCGGTCGAACGTCAAGGCGCAGTTGGACCTGACGCTGGGACACCGGATCAGAGCCGGGCTGAACGTCGGGCAGCACGAGCCGGAACTGCGCCACCGCGGCGAGTTCTACGTGTTCGCCGAACACCACTGGTTCCTGGTCGACCGCGGCCAATTGGCCGCACTGGAGGGCAAGCTCGCCGCGATCCCGGACGTGACAGGGGAAATCGCGTTACAGCCGTGTGTTTCCCTTGCCCGGCACGCGGATGTGATGACCAGGGACCTGGACCTGGTGTTCACCACGCAGACGTTCGCCAGGGCGAGCGCGACCGCCAAGCGTTGGCGGGAATGGCCTTCGTGCCGTGATGAACTGTCCGAGATCCACCGCGCCCACTGGCCCGACTGGACAGTCGACGAACCGCGCTTCGTCTACGCGATGGATCCACCTGGCGCGTTGCCGTTTCTCGACAAGGTGACGTTGTTGCATCACGTGACCCGGATCCGGCGCTACGGCTTCGAAGTCGCCTTCGCCCGCAGGCCCATCCCGACCTGCGCCGTTCCGTCCCCTCGGACCGAAGGACTGCCCCTTAGGTACCCCGATTAGGGGAGATTCCGGGTGCCCCGGCGGTCATGATCCGTGTATTAGTGGGATCAGGGCTGCGAGGGGAGGCGACCGTGGGGATATTGCGAGGGATTCGGGTCGCCGCTGTGACTCTTTGCGGGGTGGGCGGACTGTCCGGCGCGATGTACGGACTGCTCACCGGGCAGGGCAAGCGGGCGCGGACATTGATCGGGCGATCCACAACGGACCCGCACCGGGCGGACGGGGTTTACCCGGGCGGTGTCGGGAGTGTGCTGAAGTTCGCCGTACTGGGTGATTCGCTGGCCGCCGGGCTCGGCGCGGAGAACGCCGACCTGCTGCCGGGTGTGTTGCTCGCACGCGGTCTGGTCGAGGAAACCGGGCGTTCGGTGCGTCTGACGACCTATGCCCGGGTCGGGGCGACCACGAGGACGTTCATCTCCCAGGTCGACCAGGCGGTCGCGGATCCGCCGGATCTGGCGTTGGTGATCATCGGCGGCAACGACGTGACCGGGAAGATGCGCGTGCGCACCTCCGCCGCGTTGCTGGGTATCGAGGTGGCGCGGCTACGGGCGGCCGGGGCCGCCGTGGTCGTGGCGACCTGCCCTGATCTCGGGACCATCAGGCCGATTCCGCAGCCGTTGCGCTGGGTCGTCCGCCAATGGGGGCGCATGCTGGCGAAGGCCCAACGGCACGCGGTGCTCCGGGCGGGCGGCATCCCTGTGCCCGCCGCCGACCTGATCTCGGCCGAATTCCACATGCGGTACTCGGAGCTGTTCAGCCCGGACCGGTTCCACCCGAACGGGGCCGGATACCGGCACGCGTCGGCCGTGTTGCTGGCTCCTTTGTGCCAGGCGGTAACAGCGTCAATGTGACCGTCAATGTGATCGGGCTCCCCTCGCGGATCTCACCGGTGGGCCTACAGTGACCGGTGAGTAACTTTCGCGGAGCAAAGGAGCTGCACCATGCCTGAGGCCGTCATCGTCTCGGCCGCCCGATCGCCGATCGGCCGCGCCGGCAAAGGATCGATGGTCAGCATCCGGCCGGACGACCTCGCTGTGCAGATCGTGCGCGCGGCGCTGGACAAGGTGCCCCAGCTGGACCCGAAACAGATCGACGACCTGATCCTCGGCTGCGGCCTGCCCGGCGGTGAGCAGGGCTTCAACATGGGCCGCGTGCTGGCCGTCGAACTCGGCTACGACCATCTGCCCGGCTGCACGGTGACGCGGTACTGCGCGTCCAGCCTGCAGTCGACCCGGATGGCCTTCCACGCCATCAAGGCCGGCGAGGGCGACGTGTTCATCTCGGCGGGCGTGGAGACCGTGTCCCGGTTCGCCAAGGGCAGCTCCGACTCGTGGCCCGACACCCACAACCCGATCTTCGCCGACGCGGAGGCCCGGACGGTCTCGGTGGCCGAAACCGGTGCGGACTCGTGGGAGGACCCGCGCTCGTCGGGTCAGGTCCCGGACGTGTACATCGCGATGGGCCAGACCGCGGAGAACCTGGCGCTGCTGAAGGACGTGTCCCGTGAGGACATGGACCACTTCGGGGTGCGGTCACAGAACCTCGCGGAGAAGGCGATCGCGGATGGCTTCTGGGCCAAGGACATCACCCCGATCACCCTGCCCGACGGCACCGTGGTCTCGGCCGACGACGGCCCGCGTCCTGGCGTGACGTACGAGAAGACCGCGACGTTGAAGCCGGTGTTCCGGCCCGACGGCCGGGTGACCGCGGGCAACTGCTGCCCGTTGAACGACGGCGCGGCCGCCTTGGTGATCATGAGCTCCGACAAGGCAGCGGAGCTGGGCATCACGCCGCTGGCCCGGATCGTGTCGACCGGTGTTTCCGGCCTGTCGCCGGAGATCATGGGTCTCGGCCCGGTCGAGGCCACCCAGCGCGCTCTGGCCCGTGCGGGCATGTCGATCAGTGACATCGACCTGGTCGAGATCAACGAAGCCTTTGCCGCGCAGGTGATTCCGTCCTACCGGGACCTCGGCATCGACATCGACCGGCTGAACGTCAACGGCGGCGCGATCGCCGTCGGCCACCCGTTCGGCATGACCGGCGCGCGCATCACCACCACGCTCATCAACTCCTTGCAGCACCACGACAAGCAGTTCGGCCTGGAGACGATGTGCGTCGGCGGCGGCCAGGGCATGGCCATGGTCATCGAACGCCTCAGCTGACCCGCTTTCGTTCGTATGCCCCCGAAGTACGTCGCTTCGGGGGCATTCGTGTGGCTCAGCCGATGTTCCAGTGCACGGCCGGGCCGGAGCTCATGTAGTCCCACTGGCCGACGGGGGCCAGGTTGTCGGTCCGGTTGCCCAGTACGAACAGGAACTTCTGGCTGTGCCGGTTGACCAGCAGGCCGCCTGAGAGGTTGATGTTCCACAGCTGGTTCGCGCCGTAGTGGCAGTCGTACTGCACGGCGTGGCCGCCGTTGCCCGTGACCCAGCCGATGATCTCAAGGCACTTCCCGCTGTGCGCGTTGGTCACGATGCCGGTCTGCGTGTTGAGCGTCCACTGCTGGTTCGCGCCACCGTGGCAGTCGAACTGCACGACGGGTGCGAGGTTCTCCTTGCTCCAGTCGCGCACGTCAAGGCACTTGCGGGTGTACGAGTTCTGGATCAGCACCCTGTAGCGGACCTCCGCCGACGCGGGCGTCACCAGCACGCCGAACAGGACGGCGACGAGCACGAGCAGTGTCCGGGTCTTGGCCATGTTCTTCTCCCTCGTTTCTGAAGGGAGAATTCGTGCCGGACTGTCCCAATTGGAAGGGTGCTTGCCCCCTGGTCAGCCGGGAATCATTCCTCGATCTGCCGGTCCTCGCCGCGGCGGCGCAGGTAGTTGAAGCCGGGAATGCCCAGGATCGCCTGCCGGACGTCCTTCGCGACGTCCAGCAGCTCGTGGATGTCCGGGCCGACGCGGTCGAGGGTGCCCAGGATCGGCATGATGTCCTCGACCATGTGCTCGGCGAGCTTGGGCAGCTCGTCGACCAGCCGGATCGCGGCCTCCACCTCGTGCGCGGACATCTCCGCGGCGAACCGGACCATCGGCTTCGTGGCCTCGATGACCTCTTCGGCCGCGACGGTCACCTTGCGGGCGTGTTCGACCGCCGCCTCGGCCGAGGTGACCACGGCGTCGGTGCGTTCAACGAGTTCGTTCGCCCGGCGCACGGCCTGTTCCGCTGCGGTGAGCAGGCCGAACACCCGGCCGGGGATCGACACGACCGTGGTCACCGTCTGCACGGCCCAGCCGAACACGGTCCGTGGACCGGGGATTTTGAGCGCCATATGTCAATTCTGCCGAAAAAAGCGCTCCCGCTCAGATCGCCGCCTGCAGCAGCGCGGCGATCCGGGTCTTGTCGGCGGGCGCGTATGTCAGCCAGCCGTTCTGGGCGTACGAGATGTAGCGGCCGACATCGGTGTCGAACCAGGTGAGCTCCAACCTGTCGATGACGCTGAGCTGCCCCAGCCTTAGCCGCGGTCGTTTCAGGTAGGTGCCTGCGGTCAGCGCGTCGTTGGACTCCTCGTTCGCGGCGAACGTGACCGAACGGCCTTGCCCCGCTTTCACGTCCGGCAACAGCTCGACCATGCCGCGGACGAGGCCGGTCGGCGTGTCGAACCGCAACAGCTGGTCGTCCTGCACGATCCGGTACACCCGTGTACCGGCGCTCACCACCAACGCGCGAGCGCACGAGCTGCCCTCGTCGATCCCGACCATGGCTATGGCAGCGTCCCGTTTGGCCATGGTCGTCAGGGCGTCCTCGATCTCGGCCGAGAGTTTGCCGCGGTGCGCCAGACCGCGGCGTTCCAAATCGGCGACGACAGCCGTGCGGATGCCGGCACGTTGTTCCGGGGTCACGCCGTTGTGCGGGATCTCGAAGGGATACGCGGACGTCTCGATGCCGAGCTGTTCCCGCAGGATGTCCATGGCCGCCAACGACAACGTGAAGTCCGTCATCACTCCCCGATCACCGGTTGCGCGGTCTGCTGGTCGATGCCGAAGATCGCGTTCGGGTCCGGTTCGACCAGGTAGTCGGCGCGCTGGTGTTCGTAGTCCTCCTCGCGTTGTGCTTGTCCCGCAGGCACTCCGGCCATGCCGGGCGCACCCCGCATACCTGGATTTCCTGGCGTACCAGGGCGTGCCGCCATTCCGGCGCGATCGGCCGCAACCGGGCCGATGCCGGCTCGGGAGCCAGGTCCGGGTTGCTGGGAGGTGATGGGCGGCGGCATTCCCCCTCCTCCGACGAAACCCGTTGAGAATCCAGGAGATCCTGACGTGAACCCCGATCCGCTGGACGGAACGAACGAGCTCGTGCTCGGCATCGAGAAACTCTGTTGCCCAGTACGGATATCCGGAGCCACGGACGGCGTCGGCACCTGGGGCCCGATGGGAGTCGGCGTCACCGGGATCGGTTGCTGCTTCGGCTCGATGCCCGGCTGCGGTTGCTGCGGAGTCAGTTGCGGCCGTTGGGTTTGCTCGTCCAGGACGTCACGTGTGCCTTGTGGCTGGTGACCGTCGAGCTGCGTGACGAAGTTCTGCCCGGACTGCCCGGAACCGGCCATTGTGGGCGGTGGGGTGAACGCGGGCATCGTGGCGGCGTAGTCGATGAGTGCCTTGTCGTACTTCTCGACCAATTCCGCGGCCTGCCGGTGCGCGGCTTCCTGCGCGGCGGCGTTCTCCCGCATCTGGGACATCGCCTGCTGCTGCGCGACCGGATCAGTCTGCGCGTTGGCTTGCTGCAACGCGTCCGTCATCGAGAACTTCACCGGCGGCGGCACACTGTTGCGGATGTCCGCGGCGAGTTGGGCCTGCGCCGTCAACCTGTTGCCCGCCAACTGCGCGCCCTGCGCCACAGAGTTGAACCACGTGCTCAGCGAACCGGTGAAGTCCCGTGCCGCGTCCGCGCTCGCGCCCTGCCACTCGGACGCGCTCTTGGTGACGGACTTGTGCAACGCATCGGAGAGTTCGACGAAAGCGTTGCCCAGCTTGGTCCACGACGACCCGATCGTGCCGACCTGGCCGGGGTCGTTGCGCCCGTCGACCATCTTCTTGAGTTCCTCGTGCGAGTAGCCGAGGTAGTCCGGGTTGGGCGCGGCACCGAGCGCCCGGTACTCGGCACCCTTCTGCAGCCGGTTGCCCTGGGTTTTGGTCTGCTTCTGCAGATCCTTCTCGGCTTTGGCGAGTTTGCGTTGCGCGTCCTTGTACTCCTGCGTGCCAGGCTTCTTGTCGGCCAGGTCCTCTTGGGCGTTGTGCAGTTTGCGGAACGAGTCCGCGAGGTTGCGCTCCTTCTCGGTCATACGCTGCTCGACCCCTCGATCAGTCCGCCGTTGGCCAATTCGACGTGCTGATAGCTGTCCATCGCGGTCGACAACCCAGACTCCAGGTCATCGAGAACCTGCTCAACCTGGACAAGCACTTCCCGCAACGACTGCTCGTCGCCCGCCGCGACGAGCCGCGCGTGCTCGGAGACGAACTTGCCACCCGGCGTGTTGCTCAGGTACGGCTCGCGGTCGATCTGGTCGAGCGTCTTTCGGTGCGCGTCGAGTTCCTTGCGGACTTTGGCGATCGCGTCGATGATCGGCTGGCCGCCCTCTTCGGTCAGCAGGAACCCGCCCGCACTCGCGACTTCCACCAGGCTCTTCGGCGGCGCCGGACTGATCTGGCTGCTCATGAGACCCTCCTCCTCCACCACGGAAGAGGCACCACCCCACCCCCAGGTTCCCACCAGATTTCCGCCCAGCGTGTGTCCACCATTCCGGCACCCTGAAACACACTTTGCGGCACCATGAGATCCGCGTTCTTGACCGCCCCGCACCGCACCGCCCCAGCCCCCAGCGACGGCCTCAGCTCCCAGCGACCGCCCAGCCCGGGCAACGCTCCAGCCCCCAGCGATAGCTGCCCTGGCCACGCCCCGCGTCCCCGCAACGGCCCAGCCCTGCCGACACCCCAAACCCGACGACGACCCAACGGCCCAAGCCCAGCGACGACCCGGCCAGCCCCACTCGCGACAAATCCCGCCACCAGGGACGCCCTTGATTTCACGCTACCCCTGGGGTCCGACAGTTCCAGGCGTCGCCGGGCGGCTCCGGGCGGTCACCAAAAGCCACCCACGCCACCTTCGCCACAGCGATCGTGTCCACCATTCCGGCACCCTGAAATGCGCCTTGCGGCACCGCGAGACGCACGTTCCGGTTCAACCTCGGCGGGGCGCGTACCCGCGCTGCCCCGGGTGCCGTTCACGTCATTGCAACCCCTGGGCGCGCAAAAAACCGGACCCCGGCGGAAAGCCGGGGTCCGGTAGTGAGTTGCTGCGCTGTGGTTGTCAGTCGCTGCTGTTGAGTGCCCAGAGCAAGCGCAGGATTTCGACGTACAGCCAGACGAGGGTGGTCATCAGGCCGAACGCGGCGTACCACGCCCACTTCGACGGCAGACCTTCACGGATCATCTGGTCCGCGAGGTCGAAGTCGAGCAGCAGCATGAACGCGGCGATACCGATCACCACGAGGCTGAAGATGATCGCCAGCGGGCCAGCGCCCCGGATGCCCATGTCGACACCGAAGAGGCTGAGCACGAGGTTGACCAGCATCAGCAGGAACGCGCCACCGGCGGCCGCGATGACCCACTTGGTCAGCTTCGGGGTCACCTTGACCGCGCCGGTCCGGTAGACCACCAGCATCACGCCGAACACCAGGCCGGTGCCCAGCAGCGCCTGGAAGGCGATGCCCGGGGCGAACGTCTCGAACACACCGGTCAGCGCACCGAGGAAGACACCTTCCGCGGCCGAGTAGGTCAAGATCAGACCCGCGTTCGGGGTCTGCTTGAAGATCACGATCAGCGACACGACCAGACCGACCAGGCCACCGATGATCAGCGGCGGGTACGGGCTGATCGATCCGCCCAGCACAAGGACGGCCGTGATGATGCCGGTCAGCAGGGCCACGCCCAGCGTCGTGGCGGTCTTCATCACGACGTCGTCGACGGTGATCGGGCGGTCCGCCTGAGTCGGCGGCGCCTGGTCAACGCCGTATCCGGGCATCCCACCCTGTGGGTAGCCCTGCGGACTGCCGAAGCCCGCGTAACCAACGTTTCCGCGACCCTGCAAGTTGCGGAACGCGGGGTTGCTCGAAGAACGCACCTGATCCTCCATGGGCCTGTTGTGGCCTTCATCGGGTCCAACGGCCGAAAGTGCCCGTGTGTTCCCGTCGGGTAAAGCGGATTTTACTCAGATCGATCCAACCAAATCGATCAGGTCGAACCGCAGCCTAACGCGTCCGGATGGGGCGATGTGCCCCGTTCGTAACCTTCACCTGCGGTTTTCAGCCTCTTGTAACGTCCTCGCATCGTGCGTCTACCTTGTGGGTGATGGGTGCACGCAGAGCGAGGAACTGGCGGCCGATCACGCTGGGTGCCGCGTTGATCGTGACCTTCGTGATCCTGCTGGTCATCGGCATGCAGAAGCCTGAGGACAGCCGGCCCGCACCAGTGGCGTCCGCCACTGCGCACGACTGGATGCGCAAACTCGCCCCCGGCGAGCGCCCGCCGCAGTTCGTGCTGTTCTCCTTCGACGGCGCGGGCGCGCACGACCAGTGGCAGCGCCTGCTGGATCTCGCGGGCAAGTCGAACGCCAGGTTCACCGCGTTCCTGTCCGGCGTGTACCTGCTGGCCGACGACCAGCGCAAGCAGTACACCGCGCCGGGACAGCCGGCCGGCCAGTCGTCGATCTCGTTCGGGGGATCACCTGATCAGGTCAGGACCCGGATCGCCGATCTGAACGCCGCGGCCAAGGCCGGAATCGAAATCGGTACGCACTACAACGGCCATTACTGCAGCCCGCGGTGGACCACTCAGCAATGGCAGACCGAGCTGCAGCAGTTCTTCCAGTTCGTCGACCAGGCGGGCGTGCAGGGCCTGAAGGTGGACTCGGCCAGCATCAAGGGCGGCAGGCTGCCGTGCCTGGAGGGCAAGTTCGACGCGGTGTTCGACGCGATGAAAAGCCGTGGCCTGACCTACGACTCCAGTCAGGTCTCCGACGGCGTGCTGTGGCCGGCCAAGGAGAAGGACATCTGGGAGTTCGCGCTGCCGATGGTGCGGATGCCAGCCGTGAACAACAAAAAGGTCACGATGGTCGACTACCAGATCTGGGAGGCGCTCAACCGCTCGAAGGACGACAAGTCCAAGCGGGACGAGTTCGCCAGGGCGACGCTGGAGGTCTACCGCGCCGCCTACGACGCCACGCTGCGCGGCAACCGTGCGCCTTTGTTGATCGGCAATCACTTCCTCGACTGGGCCGGGGGCGGCTTCGGTGTCGCCGCCGAGCAGTTCATGGCCGAGGTGTGCACCAAGCCGGAGACCGTGTGCACGACGTTCTCCGACGTGATCAAGTGGATGGAGGCGCAGGACGCGGCCGTGCTCGAGCAACTCCGTCGGCTGCCTGCCGCACAAACCTGAGCCGTCCGGACAACTTTCCCGGTTCCCGCCTCGTCATGAGGTGCATGGGGGATCGCGACTTGGAGTTCGCGGCGTTCGTCGACGCGAACGCCGCCCGGCTCAGACGCACGGCGTATCTGCTGTGCGGTGACTGGCATCGCGCGGAGGACTTAGTCCAGGTCGCGTTTCTGAAGGTGTACAAGTCATGGTCGAAGGTCGCCGCCTCCCCGCTGGGGTACGCCATGCAGACCCTGACCAACACGGTCATCGACGAATCACGGCGGTTCTGGCGCAACGAACGCCCCACCTATCCCCTGCCTGACGCCGTATCGGCGAGCTATGACCAGGACGCTTCCATGGACTTACGGCGGGCTATGGCGGCGTTACCGCCCAGGCAGCGCGCGGCCATCGTGTTGCGTTACTGGGAGGATTTGCCGATCGCGGAGGTGGCGCGGCTGCTGGACTGCACCGAGGGAACCGTGAAAAGTCAGTGCGCGAAGGGATTGGCCGCGCTGCGGGGCTTGGTGGCCGATCAACTGGAGGGACACCGATGAGCGACGACGAGAGCAAACAAGCACGTGAACTGCTCGGCTCGCTGCTGCAGGACGAGCCGCCGGTGACCATCGACTCACGGGAACTGGTGCGCAAAGGACGCCGCCACACCGTGGTCATCCGGACGGCCTCGATCGGCACGGTGGCGTTGACTGTCGTCGGTGTTGTCTTTCTCACCACGCTTGTCCGGCCAACCGCCGACGACTCGACGGCCATCCCCGCCGCGTCATCCACACCTTCAGCGTGCCCTTCTCCCGCAGGGGCATGCCCCATGTTCACCGAGGACCAACGATCACATGCGCTGACCAGGGCACTGCAGGAGTCCGCCGACAAGTTCATCCCGGCCGGGCAGACCGCGAAGCCCCGCCCGGCAAGCTGGTTCGGCGGCACCGACTCGGCGCTCAAGGTCATCAAGCCGGTCAACCCCTCGATGCTGCGGCCGCAGTGGCCGTACTACGCCAGCGCCGACGTGGGCAACGACAAGGACGGCTTCGGCTCGCTCGACGTGTACATCAGCGACAAGGGCACGAACGGCCGATGCACAAGCCCCAGCACGCCGCCGCTGACGATCGTCAGGCTCGTCGACTGCGCGGACACGACGCTGCCCGACGGCACGTACGCAGCGTTAAGCAGGTACGTGGGCGGCGGCGATGGTCCCGTGACCAGCGACACGGGCTACAAGGAGCTTGCTGTCGACGCGGTTCGCCCGGACGGCACACGAGTCCATGTCGTCACCTCCAACCGCGCCCCGGCCACCCTCATGGCATCCGCTCCGGCCCGACCGACCAGGGTCGAGCCCCCGCTCAGCAGCAAGGAGCTGTACACGATCGTCGAACTGCCCGGCGTCAAGTACTGAGCGGCGCACCGACCGAGTGACAGCGGCAGGCCCGACTTGCGCTCGGATAATGAAAACCGATATCAATGTCGGGGTGAAGATCGCTTTCGTCGGAAAGGGAGGCAGCGGCAAGACCACGCTGGCCTCGCTGTTCCTCCGCCACCTCGGCGCCGCCGCGCGGCCGGTACTGGCCGTGGACGCCGACATCAACCAGCATCTGGCAGGCGCACTGGGCGCTTCGGAGCCGGAAACCGTCGCTTTGCCGACGCTTGGCGAGAACCTGCCATTGATCAAAAGCTACCTGCGCGGCGACAACCCGCGGATCGCCTCGGTCGAGGAGATGGTCAAGACGACCCCGGCCGGCCGCGGATCCCGTGTGCTGCGGGTCGTCGAGGACAACCCGATCTACGACGCGTGTGTGCGCGAGATCGACGGCGTGCGGCTGGCCGTGACCGGCCCGTTCGGTGAGGACGACCTCGGAGTCGCCTGCTACCACTCGAAAGTCGGCGCGGTCGAGCTGATGCTCAACCACATGGTCGACGGGTCCG
This sequence comes from Rhodococcus rhodnii, assembly GCA_000720375.1. GTDB lineage: Bacteria > Actinomycetota > Actinomycetes > Mycobacteriales > Pseudonocardiaceae > Kibdelosporangium. The sequence continues at coordinate 269,122 of JOAA01000016.1, forward strand.
GCGAGTACGTCGTGGTCGACATGACCGCGGGCGCGGACTCCTTCGCGTCCGGCCTGTTCACCCGGTTCGACGTGACGTTCCTGGTCTGCGAGCCGACCGTGCGCAGCATCGGCGTGTACCGGCAATACCTGGGCTACGCCAAGGACTTCGGCGTGAAGGTCGCGGTCGTCGGCAACAAGATCTCCGACGATGACGACCTCGCGTTCCTGCGTGACCAGGTCGGCGAGGACCTGCTGACGTGGGTGTCCCGGTCGGGGCACGTGCGCGCGGCCGAACGCGGCGAGGTCCGGCCGATCGACGCCTTCGAGCCGGAGAACCGCGAGGCACTGCGCACGATGCAGGCACTGGTCGACGCGACCGGCAAGGACTGGCAGCGCTACCAGGACCAGGCGGTGGAATTCCACCTGCGCAACGCGCACGCGTGGGCGAACGAGCGCACCGGGCGGGACCTCGCCGAGCAGATCGACCCCGAGTTCACCCTTGGGGCGGTCGCGTTGGCTGGCTCGGCCGTCAACGCTGGATAACACCAACCGCAGAACACGGAGGTATTCATGTCCTTGGACGTGCCAACCGCGTTGCTGGAAAAGGCGGAGCGTGGCGATGTCACCGACGCCGAGTTCGTCGACTGCGTCCGTGTGTCCCTGCCATACGCGTGGGATCTGATCAGCGAGGTGGCCTCGAGGGCCAAGGAAGGCACCGAGGAGTTCGCCGACAACACCACGCCGCCACCCAGCGAGGCCGAACGTGGCCAGCTGCTGCGCGCGCTGGCGTCCGACGCGATCCGCGGCGGGCTCGAGCGTCACTTCGGCGTGAAGCTCAGCTTCCAGAACTGCCACCGGGTCGCGGCATTCCTCCCGTCCGCTGTGGACGGTGAGCGGTACCGCAAGTTCATCTCGCCGCGTGGTCAGCTGCTCAACCAAAGTCCTGAGCTGCGCGACTGCTGATACACGTCCCCTATGCGGCTGCCGACACGGCCGCATAGGGGGCACAATCTCGGGGCATGGCGACCTATCTGGTGACGGGTGCGACCGGGCTGATCGGCAGGCATTTCACGCGGCGCCTGCTGGAAACGGCCGACATCGAGCGGGTCTGGCTGGTCGTGCGGGCCTCCTCGCAGGACAAACTGGCCAAACTGGTGCGCTCGTGGCCGACGCCGAACCGGGTGACCGTGGTCGTCGGCGACATCTCGCAGCCGAACCTGGGGATCTCCGAACGTGACCTGACCACGCTGCGCGGGCGCGTGGACAACATCGTGCACCTCGCGGCGCTCTACGACGTGACGGCGGACGACGAGGAAAGCACCGCGGCCAACGTCGACGGAACGCGGCACGTGATCGAGCTGGCCGAGGACATCGAGGCCGGATGTCTGCACCACGTCTCGTCGGTCGCGGTCGCCGGGGACTACCCGGGCACGTTCACCGAGGACATGTTCGACGCCGGGCAACGCCTGGTCACGCCGTATCACCGGACGAAGTTCGAGTCCGAGCGGCTGGTTCGCGAGCAGGACACCGTGCCGTGGCGGGTGTACCGGCCCGCGGTCGTGGTCGGGCATTCGCAGACCGGCGAGATGGACAAGGTCGACGGTCCCTATTACTTCTTCCCCGCGCTGTCGCGGCTGGCGGGTTTGCCGAGCGTTCCCGTTGTGGCACCGGACATCGGCGACACCAACATCGTTCCGGTGGACTACGTGGCGGACGCGTTGGCGCACCTCGTCGCGAAGCCCGGTTTGGACGGGCGGACGTTCCACCTGGTCAACCCGTCGCCGCAGTCCGCGAAGTCGGTCTACAACGCGTTCGCCCGGGCCGCCGGCGCGCCCACTGTCGACTTCGAACTGGGCGCCGGGCTGAGCAAGCCTCTGGTCGAGTTGGCCAGGCTGAGCGAGTACCTGCCCGGGTTCACGCTGGCCCGCGACGCGGTACTCGATCGGCTGGGCATTCCCCCGATCGTGTTGTCGGCACTGACGTTCCAGTCGCGGTTCGAATCGGCCGAGACCCGCAAGGAACTGCCGGGTTTGCAGGTTCCTGAGCTGGATTCGTACGCGGATGTGCTCTGGCGGTATTGGCGGGAACACCTGGACCCGTTCCGGGCTCGCCGATCCGGCAGGCACGGGAAACTCGACGGCAGGCGAATCGTGATCACCGGGGCGTCGTCCGGAATCGGCCGGGCGACGGCGTTGAAAGTCGCGGCGGCCGGCGGAATACCGCTGCTGGTGGCGAGACGCGCGGCCGAATTGGACGAGTTGCGCACCGAGATCGTGGCCGCGGGCGGACAGGCGTACGCCTATCCGTGCGATTTGACCGACGCGGAGTCGGTGACCAAGACCGTGGCGCTGATGCTGGAGGAACACCCCGGCATCGACATGCTGGTGAACAATGCCGGGCGGTCGATCCGCCGGTCGATCAGGCTGTCGTACGACCGTTTCCACGACTACGAGCGCGCGATGGCGATCAATTACTTCGGAGCGATCCGGCTGATCCTGGCGCTTTTGCCGCATATGACGGAAAGGCGTTTCGGGCACATCGTGAACGTCTCGTCGATCGGCGTTCAGGGAATCGCGCCGCGGTTCTCGGCATATGTGGCGTCCAAGGCCGCGCTCGACTACTTCAGCAAGATCGCCGCGACCGAGACACACGGCGCCGGAGTGACGTTCACGACGGTGCATATGCCCTTGGTGCGTACCCCGATGATCCGACCTACGAAGATCTACGACGCGTTCCCGGCGAAATCACCCGATCAGGCGGCGGACATGGTGCTGGAAGCGTTGCGTGACCGCCCGAAGCACATCGGCACGCCGACCGGTTACCTGATCCAAACCGCCTACACGCTGGCGCCGGGGCTGGTCGACGCCATCGCCTACCAGGGCTATCGCGTGTTCCCCGACTCGGCCGCGGCCGGCGGCGAAGGCCGTGTCAAGTTCGGCAAGGGTGAACGGAAACTGTCCGCCGCGGCGGCCGCGTTGGTCAGATTGACCAGAGGGTTCCACTGGTAGATCTGGACACGGCGGGTAGCCTCGCGGCATGGCCCCCGCCGATGCCCCAATACCGCTCGGTTTCGACGTGGTCCGCCACGGATACGACCGCGCGCAAGTGCAGCAGCACGTCACCAATCTGGAGTCGAATCTGCGGCGGCTGACCGCGGACCGGGACAACGCCCGCGCCCAGTCGGCCGAGCTGAGCAGACAAATAGACGCGATGCGCGCGGAACTGACCCAGTTGCGCGAGCAGGTCACTGGCGCGACCCAGCCGCTGAAGCCGACCGACGAGGTGCACAAGCAGCTGCGGGTAATGCTGGAAGTGACCCGCGCGGAGGCCATGGAAATCACCGCGCGCGCCCAAGCGGCGGCCGAACAGACGTTCACCACCGCGCAGCAGGCCTCTGCCGCGTTGCGCAGCCGCTACGAGTTCCTCGTGGCCGACCTGGAAGCCCAACAAGCCCAGATGCAGGCCGAGCACAAAGCAGCACTGGACCAAGCCCGCGCGCAGCTGACGCAGATGTCCACGGACGCCGAGCAACGCCGCAGCAAATTCGGCGAGCAAGCAGACGCACAACACAGGCAGGTCGAGCAGGAATTCGAGTCGGCGATGGCGGCGCGGCGGGCGGCGTTGGACCAGGAAATCGCCGACCGCCGGATTTCCAGCAAGCGCGAAGCGGAGAAGTTGGTCGCCGACGCGACAGCCGAAGCAGACCGCCGGACGACCGAGGCACAGCAGAAAATCGACCAGCTCACCGGTTTGCGGCAACGGGTTTCCGAGCGGTTGCGGGAAACAAGCCAGCTGTTGAACCAAAGCTCGAACCTGCTGGAGCCGTTGGAGACCGAGGCGGACATCATCGCGGGGAAGCCGACGAGTTGAGGTGCTTCGTCCCGGTGCCGCGTTGAGGTGTCGGGTGGGCGTGCCGCGTTGAGGTTGGCGGCGGAAGGCGTCCCGCGTTGAGGTATTCGCGGTAGCAGGCGTGCTGCCGCGGGTGGCACCGACGGTCCGCAGCAACGCTGGGTGCGCCGGGGCTGGGCTCGCGGGCGGCCTTGTCACGAACGGCGGCCTTGTCACGAACGGCGGCCTTGTCACGAAGGGCCGCCTTGCCGCAAAGGCAACTTTGTCGCGGAGGGCGGCCTCGCCGCAAAGGCCGACCTTGTCGCGGAGGGCGGCCTCGCCTCAGAAGCGGACCTGCCGCAAAAAGCAACTTTGTCGCGGAGGGCGGCTTTGCCGCAGAAGTCGATCTTGTCGCAAGGACAGCTTCGCCGCAAAGGCTGACCTCGCTGCAGAAGCCAACCTTGCCGCAAAGAGCAGCCTTGCCGCAAAGGTTCGCCTTGCTGCGGATGTGGCTTTGTCGCGGCGAAGGGATCATCGGCAAATCTAGTTATCCACAGGCACCGCTCAGCCCCCTGTTGATCATGCCCCACCGATAGACTGGACAGGGGACGCCCCCCGGGAGCGGTGGGGGATGCCTGGGGGCTGGTGGGGCTGTCTGGGTCTACTTGGATGGAGTTGTTTCGCCGCAGCACAAGGTCTTGTTCTGGCCGAGCCGTGGATCTAGCTGGCCGACGTGCGGTCAGGCCACCGGGACCTTGGCGCACGTCTCCAGGATCGTCCGAGCCACCAGCTCCGGCTCGTCGTGCATCGGCACGTGCCCGCACCCCGGCAGCGTGACATGCCGGGCTTCCGGCAGAAGCTGAGCGGCCCGGCGTGCCTGCGTCGGCCACAAGATCCGATCGCGCGTACCCCACGCCACCGTCACCGGAACGGTCGGTGCTGGGCTGCGGTAGAAATAATCCCGGCCTGCCCGGGCCACGGAGTCGAACCCGGGCGCCGCCGCCATCGAAGCCAAATCGGCGAGCATCACCTCAAGCGGGACCCGCGAAGGATGCCCGAAAAGCAAGCTCCCACTCGCCAACCGCAAAGACTTACGTGACATCACAGCCACCCGCGTCCGCTCGGACAGCCGCCCGGTCGCCCGGATCATGGTGAGCACGCGCAACGCCCACGCCCGCCCGCGAGCCGTTGTCCAGAAACCCGCCGGGGCCAATGCTGTCACCGAGCTCGCGTGGCCGGCGGATGCCAGTTCCAATGCCAGCATTCCGCCCAGGGAGTTGCCTGCCATGTGTGGCCGCGTTATCCCCAGGGACTTGAAGGTGTCCACAGCCGCATCCACAGCCGCTGCCACCGTGTACGGCTCGGGCAAACACGGCGAAAGGCCGAATCCGGGCAGGTCCATCGCGATCACGTCATGCGATTGCGCCAGCCGGTCCAACACTGGTTCCCATGCCTGCCAACGGTGCCCGATGCCGTGCAGGAGCACCAACGGACTTCCTGAGCCGCGACGTTCGTAGGAGATGTTCACCTGTCCACCCCGATTCGTGCCAGGCGCCGGATGATGCCCGGCGCGAACCGCGAAAGAAACAGCCCGATTCTTGCCTCGGCCGTGACCGGCACGACCGCCTTGTTCGACCGGACCGAGGCCACGATCGCTGATGCGACCCGGGAGGGCGGGAATCCTCGCCGCCGGTAGAGCCGCGAAGTTCGTTCCCGCATCGCGTCCTGGGTGGATGAATCCACACCGACGAATGTCGCCGCGCGGGTGATCGGCGTGTGCACGAAGCCTGGGCAGATCGCCGAGACGCCGATTCCGGCGGACTCGAGATCGGCGCGCAGCGAACCCGACAAGGCCAGTACCGCGGCCTTCGTCGCGGAATACGCTGGCAGCGCACGGGAAGGCAAGTACGCCGCTGCCGAGGCGACGTTCACGATGTGCCCGCCTTCGCCGGATTCGGCCATGAGTGCCCCGAATACCTGACAACCGTGCACGACGCCGAGCAGGTTCACGTCCACGATGCGCGGCCAGTCCTTTGTGGACGTGTCCAGGAATGGCCCGGCGATCGCGATTCCGGCGTTGTTCACCACGACATCGGGTACGCCGTGTTCCACCACGATGGTGTCGGCGAGCCGCCGCATCGCGGCTTCGTCTGTCACGTCGAGTTGGTAGGCCGTGGCGGCTGGGCCGATCATGTGTGCGGTCTCATTGGCGGACAACGGGTCTAAGTCGGTGACGATCACGTCCGCGCCCTCACGGGCGAACGCGAGCGCGGTTTCCCGCCCGATTCCGCTGCCCGCCCCGGTGACCAGGACCAAGCGGTGCGCGAACGACGATGGCGCGGTCGCGCGTTGCAGGCCACGGGTCGTGGGCGCGCCTTCGATGTGCGCAATGAACTCCTCGGCCATTCGCGCGATTACCGCCGGTCGCTTCAGCGCCACCCAGTGGCTGCCGATCACCTTGCGGCGCCACAGGTTCGGCACCCATCGCGGTACGTCTTCAAGCAGGCCCGGTGTCACGTAACGATCGCCGGTCGGCATGATCATCTGGACCGGGATGTCGGTTCGCTGCTCGGTCGCGTCCCTCATCCGCTGGAAGATGTTGGCGCGATACAGCTTCATCCCGTGCACACCGTCCGAAACGGACGGAGCCCGGTCCAGACCTTCGATCCGGGCGAGGATCTTGCCGAAGCCGAGCCGCCACACCAGGTCCGAGACCACCGGCAGGTGAAAGAACAGGATGTACCAGGAATGCAGCTGTTGCCAGAGCACTTGCGCCAGGTTGCGGGGCGTCGGGCGGGCCAGCCGGCGGCGCGTCCAGAAGGCCACGTGGTCCATGCACGGCCCGGAGATCGTGGTGAACGAGGCAATCCGCGACGTCCCGGACGTCACGGCGTACCAGGCCTGGATCGAACCCCAGTCATGCGCTACGACATGCACCGGCCGAGAAGGGCTGACGGCGTCCGCGACCGCGAACAGGTCCTCGACCAGAAGCGGAATCCGGTAGTCCGAAACCGCACGAGGCCGCGTCGACGCTCCAGCACCCCGGACGTCGTAGGACACGACGTGGAACTGGGAGGCGAGACGCGCCGCGACGCCGTCCCACATCGTGTGGTTGTCCGGGTAGCCGTGGATCAGCAGGACAGTCGGATCGGCCGGGTCGCCTTGCTCGTACACCGCAAGGGACACGTCGCCCGATTTGACCGTCCGCATGGCCGCTCCCGTCGTCGCTGACAACAAGAAACGTTACAACGGCCATTGACATCATTGCAACGACAAACCCGTGTTTCCGCAGGTAAAATGGGGTTACCGGGAGTAGGTTCCCACCTTCCGCAGAATGGAGACATGGCAACTCCAGGCGCCGTGCCGTTCGACTACGACAGCAACCCGGACCGGTACCGGATGGGCTCGAAGCTGTCGAACGACCATTCCCGGATCAACCTCTACGCACGGGTGGCCGCGCGGCTGACCGGCGCGGACCTCGTGCTGGATGTCGGGTGCGCCGAGGGCGTGCTGTGCGAAGCCATGCCGGACAAACGCTTGATCGGCCTGGACATGTCGATGCCGTTCCTGCGCAATCACCCGGCGCCTCGAATCCAGGCCAATGCGACCGCGATTCCCTTCCGGGACAACACCTTTGACGGCGTCACCGCGGTGAACATGCTGTACCACCTGACAGATCCGAGGCCGGCGCTCAAAGAGGCCAAGCGGGTACTGAAGCCCGGCGGGGTCATGATCGCGGCCACGATCGCCCGGACGGACTCCCCCGAATTCGCCGGGTACCGCACCCGCCCGCCGACCACGTTCGACGCCGAGGAAGCGCCGGAGATCGTCCGGGACGTGTTCGGCGAGGTCGAGGTGGACGCATGGGACGCGCCGCTGCTCACGCTGCCCACCAAAGCGTCCATCAGGGACTATCTGCTGGTCCGGCGGGTCAGCCGGGAAGCCGCCGACAAAGCCGCGCAGGAGCTCGACGTGCCGTTGAGCGTGACGAAGCGCGGCGCGATGGCTAATCGCTCGAAAGCCTGCTTGACCTGATCAGCGCTTCGAGCCGGTCGCCGAGCATGTCGGGGATCACGCGCGCGGTCGACCGGGCCACGGCCGCGGTCAGCGCCGAGATCACCACGGGCGGCAGCCGGCGCAGCACGTCGGCGTAGTACGGCACTTCGTCGCCGCTGGGCAGCCAGTCCTCGCCCTTCGGGTCGAGCACGTACCGCCGCACCAGGCCGACCATCAGCCCGGCGACGTGATCGACTTCCCGCTGCAGCACCCCGGCGAGCTCGATCACCTCGTCCAGCGGCACACCGAGCTTGACCAGCTCGTGCCCGGCTTCCAGCAACTGCGGGCTTGGCGCCACGAACCCCACGCCCTGCCGCCGCAGCAACCCCAGTTCCAAGGCCTTACGGGTGTTCGCGGGCGTGAGCTGGTTGCCGAACATCCGGCGCAGTTCGCGGACCGTGATCGGCGCCGGAAGCTCGGACGACCACGGCGCGCCCATGGCCTCTTCCAGGCCGAGCACGTCGGCGAGGCTGCGGCCGGACTCCCAGGCCGCCAGCATCTCGGCGATCTGCGCGAAGGCGTAGCCACGGCCGAGCATGTTGGTCACCAGCCGCAGCCGCGACAGGTGCGCGTCGGTGTAGATCGCGGTCCGGCCCCGGCGAATGGGCGGCGGCAGCAGCCCGCGATCCTGGTAGACCCGGATGTTGCGCACGGTCGTGCCACTCACCCTGGCCAGGTCGTCGATCCGGTACTCCGCCACGCTGGCATGCTAGGTGGTCATGCGGATGGTGATCGCGATAGTGGCCACCGTGGCGGGTGCCGCGGCGGTCGTCTACAGCACGTTCCTGCCCTGGTACCGCGACCGGCAGGGCAGGCAGATCCCGCTGAACGAGCTCTGGAACGGGGTCACGACCACGACGACCGACATGGCCAACTCGTTGTTCGTGCCGATCGTGGTCGCGGTCGCGTTGTCCCTGCTCGGGCTGATCATCGGCAGACGCTGGATGATGGCGCTCGGCGCCTTCCTCTCGGTCCTGGTGTTCGCCGTGTTCCTCGGCCAGCAGATGCAGGTCGAGGCCTTCGCGTCGCAGTTCCGGCAGGGCTTCTGGAACACGGCGGGCGGTTGCGTTCTGTTACTGATTGGCGCGATCACTCGGCCATCCAGGTAGTACATTTCCACAACTGCCAACATCGATGCCCTGCTCGGCGTCTACCTCAGTGCTGGGGAATTTCCGACGAGGGGCAACAACTGTGCGCGGAACCATCTACACGGCTGTCCTGGCCGTGCTCATCAGTGGGTTCGCGGGGCTGCCCGCGGCCGCTGGCCCTGCGAGAACACCATCGGCGACACCCGGGCCAGCCAAGACGGTCACGCTGATCACCGGCGACAAGGTGACCGTGACCCAACGCGGGCACAGCTGGGACGCCAGGATCGAACCGGCGAAACGGATCGGCGCGCCGGGCGGCTTCGTCAAGTCAGTCGGCCCGGACGGGGTCATCGTGATCCCGTCGGATGCCGTGCCGTTGGTCCGGTCAGGCAGGCTCGACAAGGCCCTGTTCGACGTGACCGGCCTGATCAAGCTCGGCTACGACGACGCCGCCACCCCGGAAATCCCGCTGCTGGTGGAATCCGGGCCCACCGTGGCCGCGCTCGGCGAGGTCAAAAGGGATCTGCCCGCGGCACGGATGACCGCGGTCGACACGCCGAAGCAGCGTGCGGCCGACGTGTTCGAGACCGCGAAGACCCACAGGATCTGGCTCAACGGCAAGGCTTATCCGACGCTGGACCAGAGCGTGCCGCAGGTCGGCGCGCCAGCCGCGTGGCAGGCCGGGCACACCGGTGCCGGTGCCACGATCGCCGTGCTGGACACCGGTTACGACCCGGAACACCCTGATCTCAAGGGAATCGTCAAGGGCGAGAAGGACTTCTCGGGCGAAGGCATCAAGGACATCGTCGGGCACGGCACGCACGTGGCGTCCACTGCCGCCGGCCGTGGCGGAAAGTACACGGGTGTCGCCAAGGGCGCGAACCTGTTGGTCGGCAAGGTCTGCGAGGTGTCCGGCTGCCCGTTCGACGCGATCCTCGACGGCATGCAGTGGGCCGCCGACAGCGGAGCCAAGGTCGTCAACATGAGCCTCGGCGGCGGACCCGGTACCGGCACCGACCCCATCGAGACCGCGGTGAACCGGATCTCCGCCGAGAAGGGGACCTTGTTCGTCATCGCCGCGGGCAACTACGGCCCGCGCTACAAGGTGTCCACACCCGCGGCCGCCGACGCGGCATTGGCCGTGGCCAGCGTGAACAAGCAGGACCAGGCAAGCCAGTTCTCCTCCCCTGGTCCCCGGACCGGCGACTTCGCCGTCAAGCCGGACATCGCCGCACCCGGTGAGGCCATCGTTGCCGCACGGGCCAAAGGCACGCTCGACGACGTGGCCGTCGACGAGTACTACGCCAAGCTGGACGGCACCTCCATGGCCACACCGCATGTCGCGGGCGCGGCGGCAATCCTTGCCGCACAACACCCCGACTGGACCGGCCAGCAGATCAAGGCCGCACTGATGAGCACCGCCAACCCCGTCTCGGCGACGATCTACCAGCAGGGTGCAGGACGCCTTGACGTGGCGCGAGCGGTCAGTCAGACCGTCACGGCGAACGTCGGCAGCCTGAGCATGGGCTTCATCAAGTGGCCTCACAGCACCGACAAGGTGACCAAGCCGGTCACGTACACCAACTCCGGCAGCACGCCCGTGACGCTCGCGTTGGAACTGCAGGATGCCGGTGTGTTCAGCACTGACGTCAAGCAGATCACCGTTCCCGCGCAGGGACAGGCGACCGTGAACGTCACGCTGGACCCCACAGCGGGTCCGGTCGCGGAGTACAGCGGCCGGCTGACTGCCCGCAGCGGCGACACGGTAGTGCAGACCGCGATCGGTGCGACCAAGGAGCCGGAGAGCTACTCGCTGACGGCCAAGCTGACTGACCGCAATGGCACCGAGCTGCAGCCGAGCGGGAACGGGTCTGTGGTCTGGCAGCGGCTCGACGCGACCGACTGGGACATCGTCGGGAGCAACCAGCCGGTGCGGCTGCCCGTCGGTCGCTACGCGGTGTTCGGGGTCGTGATGACGCCGATCGCGGGGCAGGTGGACCCGTCGGTGACGTTGCTTGGCGAGCCCGAAATCGACCTCCGCAAGGACACTGCCGTCCCGCTCGACGCTCGCCAGGGTGTCCGGATGACCGTGCAGGTGGACGAGAAGGAAGCGCGGCGCGCGGCCGCGGTCACGGCCATCGTGGTCAGCAGAGGCGACGGCCGGAGTGTCGGATACAGCAGCGACGTGACCGATGAAACGTATGCCGTACCGACAAAGGGCAACCACCGCCACTTCAACTACTACAACCGTCAGCAGTTGGAACGGCCGCTCGTCCGGCTGGCTGTCAGCAAGCCGGAGACCTTCGAGCCACCGGTCAGCTGGGTGCCGCGGTCGCCAACGCCCATTGGTGCCAAGGAGTACAACGCCGTGGACGTCGGGCATGCCACGGCTGAGGAGATCGCCGCTCGTGATCTCAAAGGCAAGCTCGCGGTGTTCACGCTCGGCGCGAGTGACTCCATGCAGTTCGACGCCCGGGTCAAGGCGCTTGGTGACGCCGGTGCGGCGGCCGTGCTGTTCTACTTCTCCGAATCCATCGGCATCGGTGTCCGGGAGAAGCCACCGGTGCCGGTGGTCTACACGACGAGCCCGGACGGTCCGCGTCTGGCCAAGCTGGGCAACGCCAGCGTGACGCTGACCGGGCTGCCGGCCGGCCCGTACCGCTACGAGCTCGCTTTCCCGCACCACGGCGGCATTCCCGCCGATCTCACGTACCGGCCCCGGAACAACGACCTGGCCACCGTGCAGGCGAACTACCACTCGTTGGTCGACGGCGGCATCGCGTACATCGACTACATGACACGATCGGGCGATCTTGACATGGGCAGCGGCCTCTGGTCGACGCTCGTACCGCTGCCGTTGCGGCGCAACGAGTACTACTCGCCCGTCAGCTGGCAGAACTCGTTCCGGGTGGCGCCGAACCGGGACAGCGGGCCGGAGCACGGGTATCTGGTCGGCGAGCGGACTTACCGACCTGGCGAGCGGTTCACCACCGACTGGAACAAGGCCGTGATCAGTCCGGGCGTCTCGGTGTCGAACGAGTTGTACACGGGCGAGCCGCACATGATCCGACGGGAAGGTGACAGGATCACCGCCGTGCTGCCGTTGTTCTCCGACGCGGCAAGGCATTCCGGTTTCCCTCGTCCGGAGGAGTACAGCTTCGCCGACAAGGGCGACACCGTGCTTTACGCAGATGGCAAGGAGATCGGCCGTAGCGGGGTACCCGGCGACGGGGCGTTCACCGTGCCCGCCGCACCGGCGGACTACCGGCTCACATCCGAGGTGACCAGGACAAGCCCGCTGTGGCCGCTGTCCACAAAGGTCAGTGCCGAGTGGACGTTCCGCTCGGGGCACACCGCACAGGCGACTCCGTTGCCGTTGTTGGCAGTCGGTTTCGATCCGAAGCTGGACATCACCAACCACGCGCGGGCGAACACCGTACTCGCGATCCCGGTACGGGTCGACCGGCAAACGGGCGCAACCGGAAGCGCGCCTTCGTTGCGGGCGGTCGAGGTGTCCACCGACGACGGTACGACTTGGCGCAACGCACCTGTTGTCAAGGTCAATGGCAGCTACTGGACAGTGGTCCAGAACCCGGCGAGCGGGTTCGTGTCCTTGCGGGCGAGCGCGTCCGACCGGGACGGCAACTCGGTCAACCAGACCGTGATCCGGGCCTACCGCGTGAAATAGTGCTGTGAAATAACGAGATTCCCCTCGGGGTGACGCTTCAAGATCAACCCGGTACGGTGGAGGTCCGGGTCGAGGCTGGGGGCGGCCAACCCCGAGGGGAGTTCACACATGCGCGTGCTAGTCCACGCGGTGATCTTTGCCGCGCTCGTCAGCGGTGTGACGGTCGCACCTGCGGCTGCCGCACAACCTCCTACGACACAAGAGAAACCGAAGACGGTCACGCTCATCACCGGCGACAAGGTGACCGTCAGCAGACAAGGCGCCTCATGGGACGTCCGGGTCCAGCCCGCCGCGAGAATCGGTGCGCGGGAAGGATTTCTCCGGCACGTCGGACCGAGCGGGGTCACGGTCATCCCCGCATCCGTCGCACCACTTGTCCGATCGGGCCAACTGGACCGAGCCCTGTTCGACGTGACCGGCCTGATCAACTTCGGTTACGACGACGAGCACACCCCGGATATCCCACTATTGGTGGAATCCGGCCCCAGCGTGGCCGCGCTCGGCACCGTCACGCGTAACCTGCCCGCGGCCGGGATGACCGCGTTGGCCACGCCGAAGCGCGACGCGGCCAAGCTCTTCGAACTGGCCAAGCAACACAAGATCTGGCTCAACGGCAAGGCATATCCCACGCTGGACCGCAGCGTTCCGCAGGTCGGCGCACCGGGTGCGTGGCAGCAGGGCCACACCGGCGCCGGTTCGACGGTCGCCGTACTGGACACCGGGTACGACCCGGAGCACCCCGACCTGGCCGGGATCGTCAAGGGCGAGAAGGACTTCACCGGCGAGGGCATCCGTGACACGGTCGGGCACGGCACCCACGTCGCGGCGACCGTCGCCGGGCGCGGCAAGGCGTCCGGCGGCAAGTACACCGGGGTCGCCAAGGACGCGAACCTGTTGATCGGCAAGGTCTGCATGACCTTCGGCTGCACGTTCGACGCGATTCTCGACGGCATGCAGTGGGCCGCCGACAGCGGCGCCAAGGTCGTCAACATGAGCCTCGGCGGCGGGCAGTCCGACGGCACCGATCCGATGTCGGCGGCGGTGAACCGGATCTCCGCGGAGAAGGGCACGCTGTTCGTCATCGCCTCGGGCAACGCGGGGCCAAGATCACGGGTCTCCACACCGGCCGCGGCCGACGCGGCGCTGGCCGTGGGCAGCGTGAACAAGCAGGACGTGGCCAGCCCGTTCTCCTCGCCGGGCCCACGGTTCAAGGACCACGCGGTCAAGCCGGACATCGCCGCCCCAGGCGAGGACGTCGTGGCCGCTCGCGCCAAGGGCACGCTCAACGACGTGGCCGTCGACGAGTTCCATGCCCGGCTGACCGGCACGTCCATGGCCACACCGCATGTCGCGGGCGCGGCGGCGATCCTTGCCGCGCAACACCCCGACTGGACCGGCCAGCAGATCAAGGTCGCGCTGATGAACAGCGCGCACCCGGTCGCCGGTGCCACGGTCTACCAACAAGGCGCGGGCCGGTTGGACGTGGCTCGTGCGGTCAACCAGACCGTCAGCACCAACGTCGGCAGCCTCAGCCTCGGCTTTATCAAGTGGCCGGGACCGGGCGAGGTGCTGAGCAAGTCGTTGACGTACAAGAACTCCGGCGCGGCACCGGTCACGCTCGCGCTGTCGACCGACTCCGCCTTGTTCAAGGTCAGTGCCAACGAGGTGACTGTGCCCGCTGGCGGCGAGGCTTCCGTGACAGTCTCGTTCGACCCCGCTCAGGCCCCACACGCGGCTCATGGCGCATCGCTGTTGGCCAAGAGCGGATCGACCGAGGTGCGTACCGCGGTCGGCGCGTACAAGGAGCCAGAGAGCTACGACCTCACCCTCCGGTCGATCGACCGCAACGGCGCTGTGAACGGTTTCGGCCTGGCCATGGTGATGAACCTGGACAACGCCGACATCTCGTTCTTCCCAGTGCTGCCCGGTGACACCATCCGGGTTCCGGCCGGGCGCTACGGCGCTCTCACGGACGTGGAAACGCCGGGAACGCCGCCCAGCGCCACCATGGTCCCCAGACCCGAGATAGCCGTCCGCGGCGACACCGTGCTCGAAGTGGATGCCCGGCCAGGGATCCCGGTCAGCATGACGGTCGACAAACCGGACGCGCGAAAGCTCGACGGCGTCTCCGGGCAGGGATTCCGGATCGGTGACTTCGTCGGCGGTCTGCTCACCGGCGGCCCGGCGGTGTACGCGACACCGACCGCGGGCAGACACGATCACTTCGTCTACTTCGACTCGGCGTCGTTCGAGCAGCCGTTGATCCGGCTCTTGGTCACCAAGCCGGAGCAGTTCGAGCCGATCGTGGACTGGGTTCCGGACTCGCCACGGATCACCGACACCCGCGAACTGTCCGCTGTGGACGTCGTCCGCGCCCGCCCGGAAGACCTGGCGCAGCGCGACGTTCGCGGCAAGCTCGCGGTCTTCACGGTGGCAGCAGGCGAGGAACTGGAGTTCAACCCGCGGCTCAGGGCGTTGCGAGACGTGGGCGCGGCTGCCGCCTTCATCTACTTCACCGACGGCGCTCCCGCCCTCACTGAGGCCCCGGCGATACCGACGGTGTACCCGTTGGACGATCAAGGGCCGCGGCTCGCGAAGCTGGGCACAGCCAGTGTGCGGCTCGCCGGGATACGGACGAGCCCGTATCACTACGAGCTTTCGTTCCCCAGCCACGGCAGCGTTCCGGCCAACCTCACTCGCCAGGTCAAGACCAAGGATCTGGCCGAGGTCCGTGCCAACTACCGTGCCACCGCGGCGACAGCGGAGGTACTGCCGGGAGTGACCGCGGTCGGGTTCGGCGGGATCGTGGCGATCGGCGGCCCGGCGATCCCGTTGCCCACCACACGCACCGAGTACTACTCGACCGACACGGTCAGCTGGTCGAACCTGTTCCTCATCGACCGGCAGTACTACGTCACGAGCCCGGAGACGGTCTACCGGCGCGGCTCAGTGTCCACAGCGGACTGGAACAAGGCGGTGATCGGCCCGGGTGGTGCGCGGCTCAACCGCACCGGTGACAAGCTCGATGTCTTCCTCCCGCTGTTCACCGATGCCGCGCAGCGCGTTGGTCCCACGGTCCCGGCCGACAAGGGCGACACGGTGTTGTACGCGAACGGCAAGGAAATCGGCCGTAGCGGCGTCCCCGGATCCGGCGTGTTCACCGTGGCCGGACCGGCCGACTACCGGCTGAGCACGGAGGCGACCAGAGCGAACCCGAACTGGCCGCTGTCCACAAAGATCAGTGCGGAGTGGGTGTTCCGCTCGGCGCAGACCGGCACGTTACCGTCGATCACGCTCGACCCCAAGGTGGACAACGACAACTACGCCAAAGCCGGCACGTACTTCCCGATCCCGATACGGCCGGGCAAGGACGGCATGGTGCGTAAGGTCGAGATGTCCACCGACGACGGCACGACCTGGCGTCCGGCACCGCTGGTGAAGGTGCACGACCACTGGTGGGCGATCGTGTGGAACCCGTCTGACGGGTTCGTGTCACTGCGTGCCCAGGCGTCTTATCCAGACGGCAAGGGCGTTACCCAGACAGTCATTCGTGCTTATCGGGTGAAATGACCGAACCAGGGTAGGGCCATCCCCCATAGGGTGGTCCTACCCTGGGGTGACGCGGATTGACGACGGGTAGGCCTACTGTCGGACGCATGTCGATTGACCACACCGCGCTCGGCACCATCGACGGCGGTTTGACCTCGGCCGAGGTCGCCGAGCGCGTCGCCGCGGGCAAGACCAACGACGTGCCCGCGCGGGCCAGCCGCACGGTCGGCCAGATCGTCCGGGCGAACGTGCTCACCCGGATCAACGCGATCTACGGTGTGCTGTTCGCGATCATCATGTCCACCGGGTACTTCCTGGACGGCATGTTCGGCCTGTTGATCATCTTCAACAGCGGTATCGGCATGATCCAGGAGCTGCGGGCCAAGCGGACGCTGGAGAAACTGGCCATCGTCGGGCAGGCGCGGCCCACCGTCCGGCGGGACGGCGCGCCCGTCGAGCTGGCGCCGAACGAGATCGTGCTCGACGACGTGATCGAACTCGGTCCCGGCGACAAGATCGTCGTCGACGGCGTGGTGCTGGCCGCCGACTCGCTGGAGATCGACGAGTCACTGCTCACCGGCGAGTCCGACCCGGTCGTGAAGCACCCCGGCGACCAGGTGCTGTCCGGCAGTTTCGTGGTCGCCGGCAGCGGCGCCTACCGGGCGACCAAGGTCGGCAGGGACGCGTACGCCGCCAAGCTGGCCGAGGAAGCCAGCAAGTTCACGCTGGTCAAGTCCGAACTGCGGTCCGGCATCGACAAGATCCTCAAGTTCATCACGTTCCTGCTGATCCCGGCGGGTGCGCTGACCATCTACAACCAGCTGTTCAACGTCAACGAGTCGCTCGCCGACGCCCTGCGCGGGATGGTCGCCGCGCTCGTGCCGATGGTGCCCGAGGGGCTCATCCTGATGACCAGCATCGCGTTCGCCGTCGGGGTGATCCGGCTCGGCCAACGCCAATGCCTCGTCCAGGAGTTGCCCGCGATCGAAGGCCTCGCCCGCGTGGACGTCGTGTGCGCGGACAAAACCGGCACGCTGACCGAGAACGGTATGCGGTTGTCCGAAGTCCGTAGCACCAACGGCGACGCTTCGGTAACCCTCGCATTGGCCGCGTTGGCCCGTACCGAAGCCCGCCCCAACGCGAGCCTGCTCGCGATCGCGGAGGCGTACCCCGACGATCCGGGCTGGCACGCCACCGCCGTCGCGCCGTTCTCGTCCGCTCGCAAGTGGAGCGGTGCCAGCTTCACCGACCACGGCCACTGGGTCCTCGGCGCGCCAGATGTGTTGCTACCCGCCGGAGACGCAGCCCGCACCGAGGCCGAACAGATCGGATCGCAAGGCCTGCGTGTCCTCCTGCTCGGCCGAACCGATGTGCCGCTCGACTCTCACGAGGCGCCAGGCACAGTCCGTGCCGCCGCGCTTGTCGTGCTGGAGCAGAAGGTCCGCCCGGACGCCAAGGAAACCCTGGACTACTTCGCGTCCCAGAACGTGACGGTGAAGGTCATCTCCGGCGACAACGCGCTGTCCGTCGGCGCCGTCGCGGCCTCGTTGGACCTGCCCAACTCAGCAGACCCGATCGACGCCCGAAACCTCCCCGAGGACAAGGAAGAACTCGCTTCGGTCCTGGAGGAGCGTGCCGTCTTCGGCCGCGTCACCCCCGCGCAGAAACGGTCGATGGTCGGCGCCCTCCAGTCGCGCAAACACACCGTGGCCATGACCGGTGACGGCGTGAACGACGTGCTTGCGTTGAAGGACGCCGACATCGGCGTCGCCATGGGCTCCGGCAGCCCGGCAACCAGAGCCGTCGCCCAGATCGTGTTGCTGGACAACAAGTTCGCCACTCTGCCGCACGTCGTAGGCGAGGGCAGGCGCGTGATCGGCAACATCGAACGCGTCTCGAACCTGTTTCTGACCAAAACGGTCTACTCGGTGATCCTCGCCCTGATGGTCGGCATCGCGCAGGTCAACTACCCGTTCCTGCCCCGGCACGTGACCGTGATCGCCTGGTTCACCATCGGCATCCCAGCGTTCGTGCTGTCGCTGGCCCCCAACAACGAACGCGCCCGCACCGGCTTCGTCGCCAGAGTCATGCGCATGGCGATCCCGTCAGGCGCGATCATCGCCACCGCAACCTTTGTCGCCTACATGCTCGTCCACAACGAGACCACCAGCGAACGCTCAGGCACGACCGCCCTGATCACCCTGATGATCATCGCCCTGTGGGTCCTCGCAATCGTGGCGCGCCCGTACAAGTGGTGGAAGATCGGCCTGATCGCCCTGATGTCGACAGCCTCGCTCCTGCTGTTCGTCCTGCCCTTCACCCAACGCTTCTTCGCCCTCGACCCCACCAACACCAGCTACACGATGCTGGCGATCGGCATCGCCGCCATCGGCGTAGTCCTGGTCGAGATCGTCTGGTGGATCCAACGCAAACTCATGCCACCCCCAGTCGAGGACTGACCGGCATGTGATCGAAGCCGTGCCCTGGGCTGTGGACAACCCACCGAGCTGGATCTCCACGCGCCCCAAACTGTCGGTACCCCCGACTACGCTGGTGATCGGGGGCCAGCGGCCGCCCTGGGCGCAGCCGCAACTAAAGCCCCGCCTCACAGGCCCTGGTTGACCGAGATGCCCGAGCTGATCACCGTGATCGTCAACACCGCCGCGCAGATAGCGACAACGAGTGAGGAGAACGCCACGCACGGCGTGCGAAGTTGCCCAATTCCGCCATGCGCGCATTCGCACCTCAGCGGGGCAGCGACGGAAACCAAACCTGCCGACTGTGGCGCGGGTCACGTCCGTCTGTCTCGGTTGGACACCACGTGGCATGGCGCGAAGGGGTCGACGCTGAACTGGAACGCGCATCCGCCTGTGCCGCAAAGGTGAACACGGCATGCCAGAAAGGTCGACACACCATGCTGGAACGGTGGACACGCCGGGGGTATAGGCGGGGAGGTGGCTCTCAAGCGGCCTTGCGGTCATGGCTGGCGGGCCGGAGCCAGGGCCTGCTGGGACCGGCGCGCCGATCCTCATCCGGCTCCGAACTCACCTGCGAGGACTCATCGTCATCCTCACGCACGGTCGGCGAGGGATCGCCACCCCGCTTGTGCTCCCGTTGCACCAAGTACAGCAGCGCAACTCCAGCCAGCAGCGGGATGTGCGACAACAGCCGCGAAGCCGGAACCCCGATCGTCGCCAAATCGATCACCGAGAACACGACCAAAGCCGCCACGAACACCCCAACCGCGGGCAGCAACCCACTGGCCCGCTTGGTCTGCCAAGCGGCCGCGAGCATCGCGAGCCCCAGCGCCAAGTTCCACGCCGCGCCCTCGCTGATCAAGTGGGGCGTCAACGTGGCACCGTGCGCCGAATGCGTGTCCGTGCCGAACAACTGGGCCACAGCGAGCAGCAGCTGGATCAGGCCCACCCCGGCCAGTGCTATCCGGGCGACCGGCTTGCGGCGCGGCGTCGTCTCCGCCAGCACCGACGACACCAGGTCCGGTGTCGGCACGAACGAGCGCACCTTCACGCGGCGGTTGAGGTCCATCGCGGCGGAGTACCAGTCCTGGCAGGACGCGCAGGTCTCCAGATGCGCGTCCACGTCGGCTTCTGGCCACCCCAAGGATTCGCCGTCCAGCCGGGCGGACAGGGCCTGGATGCACGTCCCACAGTCCATGCCTACATAGTCGCCCGTGACAGCCCGGTAGTTCCCGTCAGCCCTTGCGCTCGAACAGCGCGAGCAACTCGAGCCTGCCGAACATCCGCGCTGTGTCCACCGCCGACGGGGTTCCGGCGAACGGGTCCGCTCCCCCGTCCAGCAAGGCCTCGACCACGCCGTCCGAGGCTTTGAACACCGCTCCGGCCAGCGGTGTCTGGCCTCGGTCGTTCGCTCTGTTCGTGTCCGCGCCCCGGTTGACCAGCGTGGACACCGCTTCGACGTGACCGTGGTACGCCGCCAGCATGATCAGGGTGTCGCCCACCTCGTTGCTGAGGTTCACCGGCACGCCGCCGTCGATCAGCTCCGCCAGTCTGCCGGCGTCGCCTTCCCGCGCCGCGGCGAAGGCCGCCTCTTGGTCTCCCACGGTGATCAGGGTGGCACACCCCGCTGACTAGGGCATAACGGTCCGATGACCGGGCCGCTGAATGCGCAGATAACGTTTTGGAAATGTTTTGCGCGCGATGAATACGACCAGTCGCCGATTGACCGCCGTAAGTGATATCAATACGGAGCGTTTTCGGTTGATCGCCTGGCGTGAATGCGACCGACTGCGCACATGAGAACGGGTAGTCCACGTCCATCGCGTTTCATGGACATGAACTACCCGGTCAGCGTGCCCCCGACCGGATTCGAACCGGCACTCCAACCCTTTTAAGGGGCTTGCCTCTGCCTGTTGGGCTACGGGGGCGCGTGAAGCCTAAGCGTTCCGGCGCTCCCTTTGGAGCCACTTTCCGACAACTCATCCAGCTGGCCTATCGAATTGGTCCACTCAGCTCTTCGCTGCTCGGGTGAATTCGGTCTTCGGGTCCTGGATCTGTCCCATCGAGATGACCTCCCGGCGGAACACGAATGCGCCGAGCCAGTCGAACATGATGCG
Source organism: Rhodococcus rhodnii (assembly GCA_000720375.1). Lineage (GTDB taxonomy): Bacteria > Actinomycetota > Actinomycetes > Mycobacteriales > Pseudonocardiaceae > Kibdelosporangium. The sequence continues at coordinate 289,906 of JOAA01000016.1, forward strand.
CACCTTGCGGTTGAAGGTGGGCATCCGCGACAGGTGGTACGCCCGGTGCAGGCCCCACGCGAGGAAGCCCTTCAACCGGATCACCCCGAGCACATCGGTAACACCTTTATAGAGCCCCAGCGAGGCCACAGAGCCCTGGTACTTGTGGACATAGGGTTTCTGCTTCTTGCCCCGCAGCGCGGCCAGCACGTTGGGCACCAGCCGCTTGGCCTGACGAACCGCGTGCTGAGCAGACGGGCTGCACGTGGCGGTCGGGTCTTCGGCCGTGCGCGACAGGTCCGGCACGGCGGCGTTGTCGCCGGCCGCCCACGCGTCCGAGAGTCCTTCGACCTGCAGTTCGGCCGTGCACCGGACCCGGCCGCGCTGGTCGAGCGGCAGGTCGGTGTTGGCCAGCATCGGGTTGGCCTTGACGCCCGCGGTCCAGATGATCGTGTCGGCGTCGAACTCCGTGCCGTCGTCGAGGATCACGTGCCCGTTCTCCAACGACTTGGCCCGCGTGTCGAGGAACACCTCGATCCCGCGCCTCTCAAGCACCTTGACGGTGTAGACGCCCATCTTGGCGCTCACCTCGGGCATGATCCGGTTGGACGCCTCGACGAGCACCCAGCGCATGTCCTTGGCGCTGATCGTGTCGTAGTAGCGAACCGCGTACCGGGCCATGTCCTCGAGCTCGGCCAGCGCCTCGACACCGGCGTACCCGCCGCCGATGACCACGAAGGACAGCAGCTTGCGCCGCAGCTCCGGGTCGCTGGTCGACTCGGCGAGGTCGAGCCGCGACAACACGTGGTTACGGAGGTAGATCGCCTCACCCACGGTCTTGAAGCCGACGCCCCGCTCCTCAAGGCCGGGGATCGGCAGCAGCCGGGACACCGAACCGAGCGCGCTGATCAACAGGTCGTACTCGACCGTGTCGGTGTGCCCGTCGATCGCTTCGACGGTCGCCGTCTTGGTCGCGTGGTCGATCTTGGTGACGCGACCGGTCAGCACATGGCAGCGCTTCAGGACCTTCCGCAGCGGCACCACGACGTGGCGCGGCTCGATGGATCCGGCTGCCGCTTCCGGCAGGAACGGCTGATACGTCATGTGCGGCTGGGGGTCGACGACCGTGACCGACGCTTCGAGTGACCGCAGTTTCTTCTGCAGGCCCAACGCCGTGTACAGCCCGACATACCCACCGCCGACGATGAGGATCCGCTTCGGCTGCTTCTTGCCCTTGGCCATGGCTCTATGGTCGCACCATCTCGCCGGCCCCGCCCGTCGCCCCTGGTCAGGTGTGACCCCGGTCGCGAACTGACGATTGGTTCACTGTGGACGCTTCATGATCAACCGTGCCGCGAGGACGGCCAGCGATGTCGCGCCGAGCAACGCCGTGACCTCCAATGCCGCTGGTGTAACGGTTTTCGGCACGAGTGCGGCGACACCGGCCAGACCGAAGACGATCAACTGCACGACGGCGAACCGGACGGCGGCCGGGCGCAGCGCGGCGAGGTGAATCCGGGCAGTGCTGGGAATCACAGCGGCGAGCGCGCATCCGATGTGGACGAGATGGACGAGCGGAATCAGTGCGAGGACTCCGATGTTCAGCGCGCCACCAGTGAGCATGACCGCCGTGAGGGCCGTGGCGACGATCAGGACCGCGGGCGCGGGCGTGCCGGGTGCCGTGACGGACAACACGCCGACCAAAGCGATGACCCCCAACGGAAACACGTCGGCGCCCTGTCCGGCAAGCAAGATCGAAATCAGGACGACCGCACACAGAACGGCACCGCGCAACGTCCACGCGGGCACCCCGGCGGCGAGTTTCATCGCCGCCGCCCCCTTGCCAGCCCGCGCAGTGTGGCGGACACCTCATCGCCCCACCGGAGAACTGGAATTCCGTGTTCCCGCAACGTTTCCAGCCGGACCGCGTGCTCGGCACGCAACACCTTCAGCACGACCTCACCCCACGGGTCATCGGCGGCGGGAACGAGCGGATCGGGCAACAAATCCATTGCCAGCACACGGGTTCCGCGCCGGACGACGGTCGCGGTGAGCTCCACCATGGCGTCGTCGAGGAACGGTGAGAGCACCATCACCAACGACCCGGCGGGCGCTTGTCGCGGCCGTAACACCGGTTTCGGCGCCCATCCCGCTGAGCGGGCACAGATCACCAGTTGGTGCCGCAGCTTCAACAACTGCCTCGGCCCGGTTCCCGGCGCGAGGCTCAACTGCGGGCGGCCAAGATCCACCAGACCGACGCGATCTCCTTGCCGCAGGTAGCTGGCGGCGAGCGAACACGCGGCCTGTACGGAAGTGTCGAGCGAACCGCCCACTCGTACGCCGTTGCCGACCAGCGCGGTCGACCACTCGTCGAGTTCGGCGCCGACGTCCACCCGCGTGTCGATCGCGAGCACCAAGGAGGCGTCAGCATCGGCGTGGCGCTCACGGACGTGCAGCATGCTCGGCGACATCACCCCGCCCGCGGACGCCGACGCTCGCAGCGACACGCGCCAGTCGATCCGTCGCAGCCGGTCACCCGGTTGGAACGCACGGATGTCCCTCAGCTCCGTACTGTCGCCGGGGCGCGGTGAGCGGTGTACGCCGACCAGGCCTGATGGCCGCGGCGGCAGCGGTCCGGCGGGCAGCAGCTTGACCGGCGGCAGGATCGTCCTACGGCCTTCGGTGCCCACGATCGGACCGAACACACGGAGCGCGTCGGGTCCTGCGAACAGACGGTCCAGTCGTAGGTCGACGCCCTCGCCCCAGCCGCCGTAGCCCAGCGTCGTGCGGACGTTCTTGACCGTCCCAGGCAGTAGATGGACGGGACCGACGCCGCGGACTTTGCCGTGCGGTGCGCGCAACGCGACGAGCTCGACGCCCGGGTCCGCGTCGATCTCGAACACCGCCTCGGCCAGTTGTGCCTGTTCCAACGCCCTTGGCAGCTTGGGTTGACGGACGTCCGGCTCGCCGGGCTGCGGCCGCGTCATCGCCAACACCGCGCTGATCAGCAGCGGAGCGCCGAACAGGACCAGTACGAGCTGATGCACCAGGACGCCCGCGACGATCAATCCGACGCCGACGACGACAGCGCGGTACATCGCGTCGGTGTTGCGCCACCGTCCGGTGTCCCGCTGTGTGCGCATCCACTTCAGGACGCGGTTGCTCATCTCGTGCTCGCCGGACCCGGCACCTGGCCGAGCAACTCGGTGACGACCTGGACGGCGGTCGCGCCAGTGCTCCACGTCTCCGCGCGGAGCGTCAACCGATGTGCCAACGCGGCGACCGCGCATTCCTTGACGTCCTCCGGAAGCACGAACTCCCGGCCATCCAGCACCGCGAGGCACCGTGAGACCAGCAACAACGCCTGCGATCCACGCGGCGAAGCGCCGATTTCGACGGTCGGGTGCTGGCGGGTCGCGGCCGCGAGGTCCACGCAGTACCGCAGCACATCCGGGTCGACGTCGACCCGTTCGACGCTGGACTGCAGGTGTCGCAGGCGCTCCGCGTCGACGACCGGAGCGACTTCGGTTTCCTCGCGGCGGCGGGCCAGCCTCCGGCGGAGCACTTCGGCTTCCTCTTCGGCAGGCGGGTAGCCGACGTCCAGTCGCACCAGGAACCGGTCGAGCTGGGCTTCCGGCAATGGGTATGTGCCTTCGTACTCAACGGGATTGGCGGTCGCCAGGACGTGGAACGGGCGCCGCAGCACGTGCGTGTGGCCTTCGACCGTGACTTGCCGTTCCTGCATGGCTTCCAGCAACGCGGACTGGGTTTTCGGTGGTGTACGGTTGATTTCGTCGGCCAGCAGCAGGCCGGTGAAGACAGGTCCCGGCCGGAAGCTGAACTCCCGCTCGGTCGGGTCGTAGAGGTACGAGCCGGTCACGTCCGCGGGCAGCAGGTCGGGTGTGCACTGCAGCCGTTTGAAGTCCAGACCAAGCGCTTGGGCAAGGCTGCGCGCCAGCAGTGTCTTTCCCAATCCTGGCACGTCTTCCAGCAACACGTGGCCGCCGGCGAGCACAGCGGCCAGCGCCAGCCGCGTCGTGCGCTCGCGGCCGACGACAACGGTGCCGACGGCATCGAGCACGGCCCGGCAGTCGGCCGCGATCACGTCCACGTCGAGTCCACTTTGGACGCCCGAGGATGGCACTGTGGTCACTTTCCCTCCAGACGGCCGAGCAGTTCAGCCAGCCGGTCCGGGGACGGCAGCTGCGCGTCCCGCTTGGTGATCAAGGTGTGCAGTTCGGCGCCGAGCACTTCCCGCGCCCGGTCATCGCCGAGGCTGATTCCCTTGCGCCGCAGCGTGTCCGCGGCGAGGCGGCGGAGTCGCGGCTGGACTCGTGTCCGAAACCGGCCTGGATCCTTGGCGGCCTCGGCGAGCCGGGACGACAGGGAACTGGCCTGATGCATCGTCAAGGTCTCGTCTGGGGTGGGCAACGCCTGCCAACTCGGCGCGGCGACACCAAGGGCCATCAGTGCCATGGCCGTGACCGCGGTGATCGGAAGTGCGACGGCGATCGACCAGAACACCGGCATCGCCATCAGCCAAGCCGCGAGAACCGCGACGACCGCACCGATGACGACGGAGATAAGAATGGCGTTCAACGGCTTCATATTGTTTCCAACGCTCGTCGCGCCTGGCTCGCGTCATCCTCGGTGATATTGCCCGGTTTGCCGAACCGAGCCCGGTGATAAAGCCTCCGCAATGTCCGCAACGCCTGTTCGTCGGCATTCTGTCCAGCTAGGACAGCGGCAGTGAATTCGGTCGGCGTCTGATGCGGTTCACGTTCAATCCCAGTCCGCGCGGCCGACGCCTCAAGCTCGACCCAGGCGGCAATGACCGCGTCGGAAGGCGGTCCCCCGGTTTTCCGGTCCATTTCCACCATCGCACGCCGCGTCGCGTCGGACAACCACGACTCACTGCCGGCAACGGTCTCATCAGCGAGCACGACGCGCGTCCGCGACCGTTTTTGCCGATAGAAGCGAATGCTGCTCAATGCGATGAGCACCATCGCGAACCCGAACAGGACAGCGGCCAGCACCACAATGACCAGCGCACCCACCCCGTACGCCACCGGCTCAGACGAAATCGGCGGTACGCCGAGGGGTGGATCTCCCGGATTGGAGTTCAGCCCGAAGCCGAGGTCCGGCGTGCCCCGCGGAATGCCCGAACCGCCCCGCGCCGCCACCACCGCGAGCAGGAGGAAGGCCGCGACCGCGAGCAATACCGGCAACCGGACTTTCATCCCCAGAGCATCCCAAACTCGCCACGGTCATGGGACGAATATCCGTTGTTCGTCGCTCACTGGTGTTTCAGGCGTGGCCGACCGGATCTCGCCTGCCGGTTTCTGCGTCGTCGAGTGCGCCCGAGCAGTTCACCGACCAGCGCGACCATGGACATCTTGATCTCGTCACGATCGCCGATGCCGATCTCGGCATCCGCGGCGAGCACCGGGAGCAAGTCCTCCGGACCTGCCGCGAGGTCGCGAAGGTTCTGCGCCGTCTGCTCCACCACCTCGCCCGCGAGGCTGTCCGAGGCGAGTTGCCCGAAGCGTTGGGCCAACGACGCGGTGTCGGGCTCTCGTTGTCGACCACCGCCGCTTCGAGTCCGAACGTCCTGCGAGCAGTGAACTTGTCATCGTGCGGCGGGTGCAGACCGGCGGACCGGCGGCCGCACAACGCCTCAGGGGCCATCGGTGGTAGTCGGTGCCGTGACGAAGTCTCTCGGACACCGACAGGCAGTGCGGTCTCCGACAGTTCGAGAACCACTTTGGCGGCAGCAGAACCGCGAAGGTCTTCAGCAGTCGGTCCGATGGGTCACGCATGTCGTTCCGTGACACATGGAACATGCTCATTTGCGGAACAGCATGTGGCCACTCGGATGGAATCGGCGGCCAGCGTACAAAGGCCAGGCCAGCCGTACGAATCTCAGTTCGACGAGTTGCCTGGAAGCGCACCGCTGAGCTCCTTCGCCCTGGTCAGGACGGCCTCGAGCATGGGCGGGGTGAGTTTGCCGGTGAAGGTGTTCTGCTGGCTGACGTGGTAGCAGCCGAGCAGCGTCAAATCCGGGCCGTCGTCGACGGCGGGCAACGGCACCTCGACCCCGTGGGCGAACTTGGGGCGTGGGATCGGTACCTGCCAATTGGCCAGTGCGGGCATCAGCGCCTGCCAGCCGAACGCGCCCAACACCACGACGCACCGCAAGGTCGGCCGCAGCAGCGCGAACTCGCGGACGAGCCACGGGCGGCACGCATCCCGTTCCGCCGGTGTCGGCTTGTTCTCCGGTGGCGCGCAATGCACCGGCGCGGTGATGCGGACGCCGTAGAGCTCCAGGCCGTCGTCCACGTGAGTCGCCGTTGGTTGCGAGGCGAGGCCGACGGCGTGCAGCGCTGCGTAGAGGAAATCGCCTGAGCGGTCGCCGGTGAACATGCGGCCGGTTCGGTTGGCGCCGTGGGCTGCCGGGGCGAGTCCGACGATCGCTATCCGCGCATCCGGCGGCCCGAAGCCGGGCACTGGGCGGCCCCAGTAGGTCTGGTCGCGGAACGCCGCGCGCTTCTCCGCCGCCACCCGCTCGCGCCAGCGCACCAGGCGGGGGCAGGATCGGCACGACGTGACGGCTTCGTCCAGTTCGTCGAGGGTCTCCGGCACGGTTCAAGATTCTTCACCACATAGGGTGCGCGCATGGCAGAGAACGAGGAGCAGCCCAAGCCGGCCGACCCGACCGACGATCTTGTCACGACCAGTCACACCCTTGGTGACCTGGCGTACACCGCCACCGCCGGCCGGGTCGTCCTGCGCCGTGAAATCCTCACCGACGGCAAGTTCGACGGGCACCTGGCCAAGGCCGAGGTCTTCATGACCACCTATACCTTGGACGGCGCCGACGCCGCGACCCGGCCGGTGACGTTCGCGTTCAACGGCGGCCCCGGGTCGTCGAGCGTGTGGCTGCACCTTGGGCTGTTCGGCCCGCGGCGGGTCCTGTCCGGTGACGCGGGCGACCTGGCCAAGCCGCCGTACGAACTGGTCGACAACGCCGAATCGCTGCTCAAGCACAGCGATCTCGTGTTCATCGACCCGGTGTCGACCGGGTACTCGCGGGCCACCAAGGGCGAGAAACCCGGCGACTTCCACGGTTTCACGTCCGACATCGAATCGGTCGGCGAGGTCATCCGGCTGTGGACGTCCCGCAACCAGCGTTGGCTGTCACCGAAGTTCCTCGCCGGCGAGTCCTACGGCACCCTGCGCGCGGCGGGGCTCGCGGAGCACCTGCAGTCGCGGCACGGCATGTACCTCAACGGGATCATGCTGATCTCGTCCGTGCTCGACTTCGGCACGATCGACTTCAACGAAGGCAACGACCTGCCGTACGTCCTGTTCCTGCCGACCTACGCGGCCATCGCGCACTACCACGGCCTGCACGGCGACCGCTCGCTGGAAGACGTGCTCGCCGAAGCCGAGGAGTTCGCCAGCCGTGACTACCCATGGGCACTGGCCCAAGGTGCCCGGCTCGCCGACCGTCAGTCCATTGTGGACAAGATCGCCGGTTTGACGGGACTGTCGGCGGATTTCGTCGACCGGGTGAACCTGCGGATCGAACACGTCCGGTTCTTCACCGAGGTACTACGCCACCGCCGCCGCGTCACCGGCCGCCTCGACGCCCGATTCCTGGGCTGGGACAACGACTACGGCCGGGAGCTGATGAGCGAGGACCCGTCGTTCTCGGCCATCCTCGGCCCGTACACGGCCGCGCTGAACCACTACGTGCGCGCGGAGTTGAACTACTCCAACGACTTGCCGTACGAGATCCTGACCGGCAACGTGCATCCTTGGTCCTTCAAGGAGTTCGAGAACGCCTCGGTCACGGTCGTCGAAAAGCTGTCCGCGGCCATGCGCGCCAACCACAACCTCAAGGTCCACGTCGCTTCCGGGTACCACGACGGCGCGACTCCGTACTACGCGGCCGAACACGTCATCGCGCATTTGGCCATCCCGGAGGAACTGCGCGGCAACGTCGAGACGAAGTACTACCCCGCCGGGCACATGATGTACGTCCACGAGCCCAGCCGGTTGCAGCAGTCCGAGGACCTCGCGGCGTTCATCCGCACGTCCTGGTGACAAGACAACGGCCGCAAACCCAGCGCGGGTTTGCGGCCGTTGCGGACCAAGCGGTTTACTTCAGGAACTGCGCTCCACCAACGATGGCTTGGTAAGCGTCGATCTGGCCGTGACCGTAGAAGCCGTTGAACTCCAGGTCACCCTCGCAGGTCGCGGTCCAGTCGGCCGGACGCTCCGGGTAGGTGACCGTCCGCGGCGTCGGGCACGGGGTCGCGGTCGCCGTGCCCTCGAGCACCCGCTCGACCTTGGTCGGGTCGAGGCTGACGTCGCCGCCCTTGAACTTGCCGTAGGTGCTGATGATCAGCGCGGCGACACCGGTCGCGTGCGGGGCTGCCATCGAGGTGCCCTGCAGCGGCCTGTAGTAGGCGCCCGGCCGGTCCAGCTTGACCACGCCGACCGCCGCGCCACCGGGGGTGACGTTGCCGGCGGCGTCCACATAGCCCTCTTCGACCAGGACCTTCTGCGGGTAGGTCGACAGGATGTTGTTGTCGTAGCTCTTGTACCACGGCGTGCCGGGGTAGTCGAAGCGGAAGCCACCCGGTGCGGACACCGAGATCTGCTCCAACCCGTAGGTGGAGAAGTCGGACTTGTTGCCCGACGGGCCGTACGCCGACACGTTGATCACGTTCGGGTGCTCGGACGGCATCGACTGGCAGGTCGCGTTGTCGATCGTCCGGTCGTGCGCCGAGTTCAGCGGGAAGTCCGGGCTGGAGGTGTCCGGCTTCGGCTTGCCCGCGTCCGTCGCGTCGTTGCCGTACGCGGAGATCAGCGTGACGCCCTTGCGGTGCGCGTAGTTCAGCGCCCGCGTCATGGCCGTCTTGATCATCCGCTGCTGGGCCCGCTGCTCCGGCGTGTCGGCCGGATTGTTGTCGCAGTTGTACAGCCACGGGTCCACGTAGAACGACATGTTGACCACGTCGATGCCGTTGTCGGCGGCGTAGGTCAGCGCGTTCACGGTCGGCTGCAGGAAGAAGAACCCGTAGTCCTGGCCTGCCCGCAGGTTCACAATGGACACACCGGGGGCCACACCGGACAGACCGAAGCCGTTTGCCGCCGCGGCAACGGTTCCGGCAACGTGCGTACCGTGGCCGCCGTGGTCCACGTCGGCCGGGTCGATGCAGCCGCGGTACTCACACGGACCGTCGATCTCGTTGCCGAGCTCGTCGAACGGGATGTCCTTGGTGAAGTTGCGCGACAGCTTGCGGTCGAAGTTCGGCGCGATGTCCGGGTGGGACGCTTCCACGCCGGTGTCGATGATGCCGACCTTGACGCGCTTGTCACCGATCGTCTTGTCCCGCGCCAGGTCCGCGCGGATCGACTTCAGGCCCCACAGCTGCTCGTCCAGCGGGTCGAGGCCGACCGGCGTCTTGGCCTGGTTCTGGTTCTTGTTGCCGTTACCGCGTTCCTTCTCGACGTCCTTGTCACGCTTCTTCTTCCCGGCACCGGGAGCGTGACCGATCGTCTGCGCCTTGGTCGCCGACATGACCGAGCCGTTACGGGCAAGCCGCTCGGTGAAGCCGTTCGCGGGCGCCTTGGCGGTCAGCAAGCCGACCGCGTCGTTGCGCTCGGTGATGGTTCCGCCTGCGGCTTTCACGGCCTGCTCGATGGAAGCGGCCGAGGCGCCGTCCTTGGCCAGCACGTTGAACTCGACCGGCGCGCCGGACAGCTGGGGCAGTGCCGACACGGTCGGCGCGGCCATCAGCGTCACCAGCAACGGCAAGGCCGAAACTGCGATGATCGTCTTCCTCATAGGTAATCTGCTCCACTCACGATCGCCTGCAAGGCATCGACCTGGCCCGCACCGTAGAACCCGTTGAACTCCGGACCGCCGAGGCAGGTCGCAGTGTACGTATCGTCACGGTCGGGGTAGTCCAAGACTCGCGGGGTCGGGCACGGGGTCTTGGTCGCGGTGCCCTGCAGCACCCGCTCGACCCGGTCAGGGTTCAGCAGGACGCCACCGCGGGCGTCGTAGTTGCCGAACTTGCTCACGATCAGCGCCGCGACACCGGCGGCGTGCGGGGACGCCATCGAAGTGCCCTGCAGCCACTGGTAGAACGCGAGTGTGCCGTCCGGCTTGACCTCACGCATGACCTTCAGCGCGGCACCGGGCGGGAGGATGTTCCCGGCGGCGTCGATGTGGCCGTTGGCGAACGCCACGTTGCGCGGGTACGCCGAAAGGATGTTGTTCTCCCGCGTCTGGTACCACGGCGTGCCGAAGTAGTCACGGAAGTACCCACCCGGGGCCGACACCGAGATCTGCTCGGTGCCCCAGTTCGAGTAGTCGGCCTTCATGCCCGACGGGCCGTACGAGGCGACGCCGATGCTGTGCGGGCCCTCGATCGGCAGCGACAGGCACGTCGCGTTGTCGATCGTGCGCGGGTGCGCGGTGTTCGCCGGGTAGTTCGGGCTGCTGTTGTCCGGCAACGGGTTGGCGAGGTCGGTGTGCTGGTTGCCCAGCGAGACAACCTGGGTCACGCCCTTGCGGTACGCGTAGTCCATCGCGCGGCTGATCGCGGTCTTGATCGTCCGCTGCTGCGCCTGCTGCTCCGGCGTGTCGGCCGGGTTGTTGTCGCAGTTGTACAGCCACGGGTCGACGAAGAACGACATGTTCACCACGTCAAGCCCGGCGTCACCGGCGTAGGTCATCGCGTTGACCACCGGCTGCAGGAAGAAGGTGCCGGAGTCCTGTGCGCCACGGATGTTCACAATGGACACACCAGGGGCCACACCGGACAGGCCGAAGCCGTCGGCCGATGCCGCGATGGTGCCCGCGACGTGCGTGCCGTGCCCGTTGTCGTCCCAGTCGGACGGGTCGATACAGCCGCGGAACTCACACGGGCCGTCGACGACCTGGCCCAGTTCATCCATCGGGATGTCCTTGGCGAAGTTGCGCGACAGCGCGCGGTCGAAGTTCGGCGCGATGTCCGGGTGCTTGCCGTCCACGCCCGTGTCCAGGATGCCGACCTTGACGCGGCGGTCGCCGATGGTGTGGTCACGCGCCAGGTCGGCGCGGATCGACGTCAGGCCCCAGAGGTTGCTGTCCAGCGGGTCCATGCCCACCGACTGCACGGCCGAGCGGGACTGCGCCTTGTTCTGCTGGGCCTCGGCCGCCTTCTGCAGCGCCGGGCTTGGCGACGGGGCCAGGCCCACGCCTGCCTGCTCATCGTGCTTCGGTGCGCCCGGGGTCTTCGGTGACTGGCCGACGGCGCGGGTCCGGGCCGCTGCCGTCACGCCACGTGCCCTGTTGACGCGCTCGGTGAACCCGTGCTCCGGCGCGGTGACCGTGATCAAGCCGATCGCGGCGTTGCGGTCGACGACCTTGCCCCCAGCCGCCCGCGCGGCCGCCTCGATCGTCTCGACACTCGTGCCAGGAGCGGCGAGCACGTTGTAGTCGACGCTCTTTCCTTGCAGTCGCGGTAACGCCGACGCGGTCGGCGCCGTGACGGCGGTCAGTGTGGCGAACAGCGGTAAGACCGCTATCGCCAACACGGTTTTGCGTCTCACGAAATCTCCCTTTCTGCCCCTACTACGACATGCGCCTCAGCGAAATGACAGGCGCTCGGGTGCCCCGCCACCCTGGTGATGAGTTCTGGCTCCTCCTCCGCGCAGATATCCTGCGCCTTCCAGCACCTGGTTCGGAACCGACATCCGGAGGGTGGATCGACCGGACTGGGCACATCTCCGGTCAATCGGATCACTTCCCGCCGTCCCCGCAGTTGCGGATCCGGTACCGGCACCGCGGAAAGCAGCGCCTGGGTATACGGATGCGACGGCTGGCCGTAAATTTCCTCCTCGGTCCCGATTTCGACAACCTTCCCCAGGTACATCACCGCGACCCGGTCGGAAAGGTGCCTGACCACGGACAGATCGTGTGCGATGAACACATAGGACAGTCCGAATTCCCGCTGCAGTTCGCCGAGCAGGTTCATCACCTGGGCCTGGATCGAGACGTCCAATGCGGACACCGGCTCGTCGCAGATGATGACCTTCGGCCGCAGTGCGAGCGCACGGGCGATGCCGATGCGCTGCCGCTGGCCGCCGGAGAACTGGTGCGGATAGCGGTTGATGTGCTCCGGATTCAGTCCGACGACGTCCAGCAGTTCCCGGACCTTGCCTTCCCGTGAGCCTTTCGGCGCGACTTCCGGGTGAATCTCGAACGGCTCACCGATGATGTCGCCGACCGTCATGCGCGGGTTCAGCGACGTGTACGGATCCTGCAGCACGATTTGAATATCGCGGCGCAGCCTGCGCAGATCGTTGCCTCGCAGTGCGAACATGTCCTTGCCCTCGAACAACGCCGTCCCGCTCGTCGGTGGTTCGAGTCGCATGAGCACCTGGGCGAGTGTGGACTTCCCGCAGCCGGATTCGCCGACAATGCCGAGAGTCTCGCCCTTTTTCAGCTCGAACGACACCCCATCGACCGCTTTCACGTGCCCGATCGTGCGTTTGAACAGCACGCCGACCCGCACCGGGAAGTGCTTGACCAGGTCGCGGACTTCGAGAATCGCCTCAGCCATGAGTGATCAGCTCCTCGGCGAAGTGGCATGCGGAGTAACGGCCGCCGCCCAACTGGTGGTAGTCCGGGACCTCTTGCTTGCACCTGTCGACCGCACGCGGGCACCGCGGGTGGAACGGGCACCCGGACGGGATGTTGGCCAGGCTCGGCGGCAGGCCCTTGATCGCCTTGAGTTCCTGGCCCTTGAGGTCCAGCCGCGGCAAGGACTGCAGCAACGCCTCGGTGTACGGATGCGCCGGGTTGCGGAACAAGGAGAACACGTCCGCCTGCTCCACGATCCGGCCCGCGTACATCACCGCGATCCGGTCGGCGACCTCGGCGACCACACCGAGATCGTGGGTGATCAGGATCAGCCCCATGTCCCGTTCGCGCTGGATTTCCCGCAGCAGGTCCATGATCTGGGCCTGCACGGTGACGTCCAGTGCGGTGGTCGGCTCGTCGGCGATCAGCAGTTCCGGGTCCAGCGCCAGCGACATCGCGATCATCGCGCGTTGCCGCATACCGCCGGAGAACTCGTGCGGGTAGTTGCGGACCCGCCCCTTGGCGTTGGGGATCTTGACCAGGTCGAGCAGTTCGATGGCGCGTTTGCGGGCGTCGGCCTTGCTCATCCCGCGCCGGACCTTCAGCTGCTCCTCGATCTGGAACCCGACGGTGAACACCGGGTTCAACGCCGACAACGCGTCCTGGAAGATCATCGCGATGCCGTCGCCGCGGACCTCCATCCGCCGGGACGGCTTCGCCTTGAGCAGTTCCTCGCCGTGGAACCGGACCTCGCCGCCGAGGATCACCGCGGGCGGCATGTCCAGGATGCCCATGATCGTCTGCGCGGTCACGCTCTTGCCGGAGCCCGACTCGCCGAGCACCGCGAGGGTCTCGCCGGCCCTGACGTGGTACGAGACTCCATTGAGGACACTCGCGACCCCGTCGCCGGTGCGGAACTCCACCCGCAGGTCCTCGACCTCCAGCAGCGGTGCCGTGTCGGATGCTGTCTCGTCCGGCGTCACGAACTCGCCCTTTTCTCCGTCGTACACTGTGGACATTCGCTTCACCGTGACTTCGGGTCGAGGGCGTCGCGCACCGCGTCGCCGAGCATGACGAACGCCAGCACGGTGATGGTCACCAGGCCGGCCGGGAACAGCAACTCGTGCGGCGATGTCTGCACGTAGTCCTTGGCGTCGTTGATCATCACGCCCCAGGACACCACCGGCGGCCGCACCCCGATGCCCAGGTACGCCAGCGTCGCCTCGACACCGATGAACGCGCCGAGCGCGATGGTGGCGTAGACCAGCACCGGCGCGACGGTGTTGGGGAACATGTGCCGGAAGATGATCCGGGGCGTGCTCGCACCGAGCGCCCGTGCCGCTTTCACGTAGTCCAGTTGTTTGGCCACGATCGTCGCCGAGCGCATGATGCGCATGGACACCGGCCAGGACAGCACCGCGATCGACAGGACGACCTGGACCACGATCGTCGTCTCACTGGGACTGGTGCCCGGCGGGTTGAGCGTGGTCAGGATGACGATCGCGCCGAGCACGAACGGCAGACCGGCGAAGATGTCACCGAACCGCGAGATGAACGTGTCGGTCAGCTTGCCGTAGAACCCGGCGATGATGCCCATCAGCGATCCGATGAGGACGGTCAGGATCGTCGCGAGCAGACCGACGAGCAGCGACGCGCGGGCGCCGTGCATGGCACGGGCCCAGATGTCGTAGCCCTGGAACGAATAGCCGAACCACGCATCCGCGGACGGTGGCTGGCTCTGCAGGTCCAGGTTGTTGAAGTCGGCCGGGCGGGAGGTGAAGATGCTGGGGAACAACGCCATCAGCACGATCACCACGATGATCACGCCGGAGATGTAGAACATCGGCTTGCGGCGCAGCTGCGCCCACGCGTCACCCCACAGACTGCGGGGTTTGCGTTGCTTCTGGGCGGAATCATCGACGGCCGCCAGGTCGGCAGCCTCGTGGCTGGCCATATCCTCCAGCGCCGGGCCGCCGCCGACGGAGCCAGGGTCAGTCATATCGGATCCTCGGGTCGAGAACGGCGTACAGCAGGTCGACGATCAGGCTCATGATCAAGTACACCAGCACCAGCAGCACCACGATGGTGGTGACCATGAAGCCTTCCTTTTCCGCGATACTGCGGAAGATCAACCCACCGATGCCGTTGATGTTGAACACGCCCTCGGTCACGATCGCCCCGCCCATCAGTGAACCGAGGTCGGTGCCGAGGAACGTGATGACCGGGATGGCCGAGTTGCGCAGCAGGTGGACACCGACCACACGGCGGGCGGGCTGGCCCTTCGCGATCGCCGTGCGCACGAAGTCGGCCCGTCTGTTCTCGGCGATGCTGGTGCGGGTCAGCCTGGTGATGTAGGCCATCGAGATGCTGCCGATCACGAAGCCCGGCACGATCAGCTCGTCGAACCGAGCCTCCGAGGACACCGTCGGATCGATGATCCCCCACTCGTTGCCGAGCACGATCTGCAGGATCGAGCCGGTGACGAACACCGGGATCGAGATCAGGAACAGCGTCGAGATCAGCACCAGGTTGTCCAGGAAGCTCTTGTTGGTCCGCAGGCCGGTCAGCACACCGGCGGTGACGCCGATGAGGATCTGGATGACCAGTGCGATCAACGCGAGCCGCACAGTGATCGGGTAGGCGTTGCCGATCAGCTCGCCGATCGAGTTGCCGTTGAAGGTGGTGCCGAAGTCCCCGGTAAAGAGTTTGCCCAGATAGCCGAAGTACTGGAAGATCAGTGGCTGATCGAGGCCGTACCGCGCGGTCATCGCCTCGATGAAGTCGGGCGGGCACTGCCGGTCGCCGCACTTGCCCGCGAACGGATCACCCGGAACCGCCCAGACAAGGGCGTAGATCAGAAAAGTCGTCCCGAGAAAGACGGGGACGAACTGCAATAGGCGTCGCAGCACGTAGCGACCCATGCGTCCACTCCTAGAACGTGGTGGGAGCTAAACCGCCATCGGGCCCTGTCCGAGGAAACCGGACAGGGCCCGAGTGGCCGTGGCTGCTACTTGACTACGACGGACGAATACTCAAGCTGACGCCGGAAGTTGAGCTGGGCGGCGGTCAGCTTCTTGGAGCGGGCGCCGATGCCCTTCTCGACCCAGGTCGGGATCTTCGGCAGCTCGCTCACCGCGAGCTTGGCGGCCTGCTGGTACAGCTTGATCGACGCGGCCTTGTCGGCGGTGGTGCTCGCCTCGTTGAGCAGCCTGTCCACCTCGGCGTTGGAGTACCGCGCGTCGTTGGACGAACCACCGGTCTTCACGATCGGCACCAGGAAGTTCTCGATCGACGGGTAGTCCGCCGACCAGTCCGAGCGGCCGAGGCCGGTCAGCTTGCTGCTGTTGACCACCTGGCGGAACTGGCCGAAGTTGGTCGCTGGCAGGAACTCACACTCGACGCCCAGCGCGTTCTTGATGCTGTTGCACGCGGCCTCCAGCGGCTCTTTGCGGCCACCGTCGGCGTTGGACATGATCGTGACCTTGCCCTGGAAACCGGTCGTGTCCCACAGCGCCTTGGCCTTCGCCGGGTCGTAGACGCAGGCCTCACCGCACTGGCCCTTCTCGTAGCCCTCGATGCCTTCCGGCACCAGGCCGTCGGCCGGCACGTAGGTGTTGTTGAGGACCGTCTTGGTGATCTGCTCACGGTTGATCGCCATCGAGATGGCCTTGCGCACGTTCAGGTTCTGGTACGCGGGCACGTAGGTCGGCACGGCCAGCGCGCTGATCGACAGCAGGTTCGCCCGCAGCACCTGGTCGCCCAGGTCCTTCTCGAACTTCCCGCCTGCCTTCGCCGACGGCGGCAGGGCCTCCATGAAGTCCAGGTTGTCCGACAGCAGGTCCTTGTAGGCCGCTTCCTGGCTGGAGTAGATCCGGATCGTCAGGTCCTTGAAGTTGACCTTCTTGGCGCCGCTGTAGTCATCGAACCTGGTCAGCTTGATGTCCACGTTCGGCGTGCGCGAGACGAACTTCAGCGGCCCGTTGCCGATCGGGTTCTTGGCGAACTCGTCCGGGCTCATCGTGAAGAACTTGTCCGGCAGCGGCGAGAACGGGTGGTAGCCGATCTTCGACGGGAACACCGAGAACGGGCCGTTGAGGGTGACCTCGAAGGTGAGGTCGTCGATGACCTTCAGGCCGGACATCTTGTCCACGGTGGGGTCCGGCGCCTTCTGCGGGCCGTCGGCCCCGTCCGGGTCCTTCGGGTGGATCTCGTTGTAGCCCTGGATGTCGGAGAAGAACGACGCGGCCAGCTGCGAGTTCTTGCCGTTGGCGCCCCAGTTCCACGCGTCGACGAAGTTCTTGGCCTTGACCTCGGTCCCGTCGTGGAACTTGAAGCCCTTCTTGAGCTTGATCGTCCAGACCTTGGAGTCGGTCGTGGTGATCGAGTCGGCCACCTCGTTGTACGTGGTGCCGTCCTCCGGCTTGAACCCGACCAGTTTCGAGTACAGGCCCTCCTGCATCTTGGCGCTGCCCGCATCGGTGGCGTTCGCCGGCAGCATGTTCGTCTCCGGCTCGGTGCCGTAGATCGAGATCGCGCCGTTCGGGTTGCCGCTACCGGCATTCGGGGCGGTACTCGTGTTCGTGTTCGTGTTGCCGCCGCCTCCGCACGCCGACAGAACCAAGGCGAGCGTCAACGGCCCAGCCGTCAACGCCACCAGCCGTGGTTTACGCATGTGACTCCTCCACTACCCCAGCTGAGATCCCGAAGTGTGAGAGGACGTTAACTTGACGGCTGAGTGCCTTTCACCTCAGAAGCAGTCACAGAAGAGTGACGATGTGCCCGATATCCCCCGAACGGCTTAGTTCGAAAGTTGCGCACCCGGTCACAGCTGAGAGAGCGCTATACCGTCCAGAATGTCGTGCTCACTGACAGTGAGCTCGTCGATTCCGGCCAACCGCTCGGCCAGGACCTGGAAGATCAGGCTGCCGCCGCCGATCACGTCCACCCGGCCGGGGTGGATCACCGGGTTCGCGGCGCGCTGCTCATGGTTGAGCTTGAGCAGCTGCTCGCTGGTCTCGACCAGCTTCGGCTTGGCGATCCGGGACAGGTGGATCGCGTCGGAGTCGTACTCGGGCAGCCCCAAGGAGATCGCCGCCATCGTGGTCGCGGTGCCCGCCACGCCGATCCACGTCCTGGCCTCGTCCACCGGGACGACGTCGAACGCGCCCTGCAGCACCTGCTTGGCCAGCGCACGGGCCTCGGCGATCTCGCCCGCGGTCGGCGGGTCGCTGCGCAGGCAGCGTTCGGTGATCCGGACGCAGCCGATGTCCGTCGACCGGGCGGCTCTCGGCGTCGCCTTGACGCCGTCCCACGTGCCCAGCACGAGTTCGGTCGAACCGCCGCCGACGTCGACGACCAGGAAGGGGCCGTCGTCCGGGTCGAGGTCGCCGACCGCGCCGGTGAACGCCAGCGAGGCCTCCTCGTCACCGGAGATCACCTCGGCAGGCGCGCCCAGCAGCGCCTCGGTCATCCCGAAGAAGTCGTCCCGGTTGCTCGCGTCCCGGGTCGCCGACGTCGCCACCATCCGAACGCTTTCCGCGCCCTTGCGGCGCAGGATCGCGGTGTAGTCGGCGAGCGCGACCCTGGTGCGCTCCAACGCTTCCGGGTTGAGCATGCCGGTCGCGTCCACGCCCTGGCCGAGCCGGACCACGCGCTGTTCCCGGTGGACGTCGCGCAACCAGGACGTGCCATCGTCCCGTTTGGTCACATCCGCGACGAGCAGACGGATCGAGTTAGTCCCGCAGTCGATGGCAGCAACCCTTGGCATACGGCCAATCTACTCGGGCTTGCAGGGATCTTCTTCCTCACCGGAGCCCGCGTTCGCCGCCGCCGGACCGGTTCCGGTCGACGGCTGCTGCGCGT
This sequence comes from Rhodococcus rhodnii, assembly GCA_000720375.1. Taxonomy (GTDB): domain Bacteria; phylum Actinomycetota; class Actinomycetes; order Mycobacteriales; family Pseudonocardiaceae; genus Kibdelosporangium. Next base: position 308,393 of record JOAA01000016.1, read on the forward strand.
CGGAACCCGACGGCGTGTTCGGCGCCGAAGTGGACGACGTCGTTGTCGGCGTGGTCTCGCACGAGGGGTTGCTGGTCGACGGGTTCGTCGGCGGAACGCTGGGCGACGGCCGTGTGGTCGACGGGTTCGACGGCGGGCTCGACGGCAGCGGCGGCTTCGGCGTGACCGTCGTGTCCACCGGCGGCTTCGTCGTAGTCGTTGACGGGGGCGGCGTGGTGGTGCTCGTCGTCGGTGACGGCGTCGTCGCGACCGGCGTCTGCGCGGGCGCTGCCTGCGCGTTCGGGTCGATGGTGACGCCCGTGCCCCCGGTGCCTCCGGTGATCGGGGTGACGCCCGACTCGTACGCCTTCGCCCAGATCAACACGGTCGACACATAGCTGTCGGAGTGGTTGTAGCGGAAGACCGCGATGGCGCGCTGCTGGTCGTTGCTCATGTTGAGCTCGCCAGAGCACAGGTACTTCGCCGCTGACAGCGCGGCGTCGAACATGTTGTGCGGGTTGGCCACCCGGTCGCCGTCGGCGTCCGACGCGTAGCCCCTCCACGTGCCCGGGATGAACTGGAACGGGCCGACCGCGCGGTCCCACGACCGGTCACCGTCGAGCACGCCGCCGTCGGTGTCCTGGATCGCGGCGAACGCACCGCCGTTGAGCACCGGGCCGAGGATCCGGTCGATCGTGTTGCCCTTGGCGTCGTACTGGCCACGCCCGTGGTTCGACTCGATCCGGCCGATGCTCGCGAGCAGCGACCAGTGCATGTTGCACGTCCGGTGCGTCACGTTCACCATGTCCGCGGCCTTCTTGTAGGCCTCGAGCGCCTTGCCAGGGATCATCAGCGCACCGGTGGGCGTGTTGATCGGGTCGCCGCCGGACGCCAGCGCGCTCGGGTCGCCCGCGATCCGCAGCAGCTCGTCGGACAGGCCGTCGACCTCGGGCAGCTGGCCGCTGGCGCCAAGGTCTTCCAGGTCGATGCCGAAAAAGCCACGGCCGAGGCCGTTGGCCACCGGCGTCAGGGAACGCTCGTCGGAACTCCAGCCTGGCACGGTGTCGCCCGCCAGCGCGGCGGGCACGAGCAACAGCGCCGCGGTCACCGCCGCCAGTCCACGCTTCTGCCGCAGGTAACGCAGCAGCTTCCGTCGGGCAGCCCTATTCGCAGGCGCTGGCACGAACGACACGGACCCGGCCTCCCCGGCTCTCTCGGCTCTCCTGTGGTGGCTCCGGTTCCCTAGCGTGCCTCATCCGCTCGGAACTTTCACGGGCCTTTAGTCTGTTTGGCGCAGTCTCTCAGCAACTCGACAGTTACCAGTCATCCCTTGTTAGCGGGCGCGCAGTCTCCTGCCGGCCACTGCTCGGAGATCAACCGCAGCGTCTCGTCGCCGAACGGATTCACGCCGGGTCCGCAGGCCAGAGCGTGTGCCAAGTGGACGTGCAGGCATTTCACGCGGCCAGGCATCCCGCCCGCGCTGACCTGTGTGCCGAGCGATTCGATCTCGTCACGTTGCGCGAGATAGGACTGGTGGGCTTTCTCATAGGCTTCCGCCAGCTGGACGTCCTCGGCCAGCCGCGCGGTCATCTCCTTCATGACGCCCGCGGCCTCGAGCGTGCTGCACAGCGATGTCAGCCGTGGGCACGTCAGGTAATAGAGCGTGGGGAACGGCGTACCGTCCTCCAACCGCGGGCTGGTCTGCACGACCGCGACGTGACCGCTGGGGCACCGGGCGGCGACGGCCCGCAACGCGCGCGGGGGCCTGCCGAGCTGGGCCGCCACAACCGCGCGATCCGCCTCGGTGACTGGCTCGAGATGCACCTATCTACTTTCCTTGATCGAGTCCCAGAGCGACTGGAACCACGGCTGCTGCGGCCCGGACGGCGACGCAGGCTGCTGACCAGACTGGCCACCGACGTCACCGGGCAGCTGGACCATGTACGGGGTCTCGCCGGGCATCACGTACCGCAGTCGCCTGCGGGCCTCGGCCTGGATCTGCGCCGGGTCCGACAGCTGTGCCTTGCGCTCTTCCAGCTGCTGGACCTGGGCCCGCAGCTCGGCCTGGCGGCGTTCCTGGGCCGCGACCTCGTCACGCTGGGACAGGTACGTCCGCAGCGGCACCGCGACCGACAACGCCAACGCGGCCACCACAGTCGCCAGGACCGCGGCACGGCGCGTGGTCGCCTGGCCCATCAGGCGCGCGACGAACCGCGAGTGCTGCTTGGGCTTGGGCGCCGGGCGCCTGCGTGGCGGCGGGGTACGGCGCTCCGGCTCAGCCGTGTCGTTCTTGTCAGGCTTGTCGGCTGCTTCGGAGCGTCGCCCCGGCCGGGCACGCCGGCCGGGACGCTCCGCACCGTCAGGTTTGTCCGGCGTGCCGGACTTGTCCGACTTGGTGGACCTGACGAACCCGCGCGTGAACCGGCCACGCCGCGAAGCTGACCGCTCCGGGCGCTGCGGAACCTCGGCGGGTTCGTCGGCCATCAGCTCTCCGGGTTGAACCGCGGGAACGCGAGGTCCCCGGCGTAGCGGGCGGCGTCACCGAGGGTCTCCTCGATGCGCAGCAGCTGGTTGTACTTGGCGACCCGCTCACTGCGGGCGGGCGCGCCGGTCTTGATCTGGCCGACACCGGTGGCCACGGCCAGATCGGCGATCGTGGTGTCCTCGGTTTCGCCGGACCGGTGACTCATCATGCTCTTGTAGCCATACGAAGTCGCGAGTGACACGGCGTCGAGCGTCTCGGAAAGCGTGCCGATCTGGTTGACCTTCACCAGCAGGGCGTTGGCCGCCCGGCGGGAGATGCCCTCCTCCAGCCGCTCCGGGTTGGTGACGAACAGGTCGTCGCCGACCAGCTGGACGCGCTCGCCCAGCTCGGCGGTCATCCGCACCCAGCCGTCCCAGTCGTCCTCCGACAGCGGGTCCTCGATGGAGACCAGCGGGTAGTTGTCGACCAGTTCCTTGTAGTACGCCGTCATCTGCTCGGCGCTGCGCTTCTCGCCCTCGAAGGTGTACGAGCCGTCGTTGAAGAACTCGGTCGCGGCGACGTCGAGCGCGAGGGCGATCTCACGGCCGGGCCGGTAGCCCGCCTTCTCGATGGCGACCAGGATCAGGTCGAGGGCCTCACGGTTGTTGGCCAGGCTCGGCGCGAAGCCACCCTCGTCACCCAGACCAGTGGCCAGCCCGCGGCTCTTGAGCACGGACTTCAGCGAGTGGTACACCTCGGCGCCCCACCGCAGCGCCTCACGGAACGAGTCCGCGCCGATCGGCGCGATCATGAACTCCTGGATGTCCACGTCGGTGTCGGCGTGCGCGCCACCGTTGAGGATGTTCAGCATCGGCACGGGAAGCACGTGCGCGTTCGGGCCGCCCACGTAACGGAACAGCTCCAGCCCGCTCGACTCGGCCGCGGCCTTGGCGACCGCGAGGCTCACGCCGAGGATGGCGTTGGCGCCCAGCCGCGACTTGTCCGGCGTGCCGTCCAGGTCGACCAGCTTCTGGTCGACGACCCGCTGCTCGACGGCCTCGATGCCGGTCAGCTCCGGCCCGATCTCGTCGAGGACCGCGGTGACTGCCTTCTCCACGCCTTTGCCCAGGTAGCGGTTGCTGTCGCCGTCCCGGAGCTCAACGGCCTCGTGCTCACCGGTCGACGCACCGGACGGCACGGCCGCACGGGCCAGGGTGCCGTCGTCCAGCGCGACCTCCACCTCGACTGTGGGATTGCCCCGCGAGTCGAGGATCTCCCGCGCGCCGACCTGCTCGATTACCGCCACTGGTTGCCTCCCAGCTTTGACCTTTAGTCCCCGCACAGCCTAGTCGCAGCAGATGATTGGCCTCTGGGCGGGAGAGATCCGTAAAGTGGAGTGGATGAGCGACATGGTTGCGGCATTCCGGCAGGCCGAGCAGCTGGTAGCCATGCGCAGACCGCTGGACGCGCTGGCCGCGTTAGCGCCCGTGCTCGAGGCGGAAGCGGACAAACCGAGTGTGCAACTGCTGGCCGGCCGCGCCTACCTCGGTTCGGCGCAGCTGCGCCGGGCAGAGGAAGCGTTCCGCAAGGTCATCGAACTCGACCCGAATGATCACTACGCCCGCTTCGCCCTCGGCCGCGCGCTGCAACGGCAAAGCCGGTACACCGAGGCACGCCTGGAGTTGAAGCTGGCCACGGCGATGCACCCGGTGCCCGAGTACCAAGAGGCCCTCAGCGAAGTGAACGCGCGCATCGCCCTCAACGAGGACGTGGACTAGACCGGATGAGAAAAGCCCGCCCCGAGCAGGTGCTCGGGGCGGACCTGTTTCACAACCGGTGAATCACGGGGTGTCGGTACCGCAGTCGAGCGAGTCGGCGGCACGGAAGTGCTGCGCGGCGATGACGGCCTGCGCGTCAGCGTCGGTGCAGATCCAGCCACCCGGGCCGAAGACGCTGTCGAACTTCGGGTCGCTGACGTCGGAGTTGCGGATCACGTGGAACAGGCCACGGTCGTAGACCCGGATCGGCGAGATGGCGCCGTTCGGCGGGTTGTCCTCGGCCATCGTGTTCGGGGTCTTGCCAGGAGGCAGCACCGAGTCGTCGATGTCGTTGAGCTTCAGGCCATCGACGCCCCAGCCGCGGGCCACCGAGAACGGCGCGATCGCGTTGGGGTCGTTGACGACGACCCGCGGGTCGTGCTCCTGCGACACGGCGGCGCAGTTGCCCAGGGTGTTCTCGGTCAGGCCGATGCTGGCCAGGAAGAACTGCCGGGTGCCCGAGCCCAGCTGCGGGACGTACGGCTTGAGCAGCGGCACGCAGTTGGGCGTGCTGCGGCTGTAGATGTCGTGCAGGTCCGCGGTGGTCGTGGTGGTCGGCACATTGGACGTGGTGGCCGTCGCGTAGGTCAGACCGTCGCGGGCGAACTGAAGGAAGCTGTAGTTGGCTTCGACCGGGTTCGAGCCGCGGTAGCGCGAGGACCGGGCGAAGTCGAGGTTGTGGGCGTCACCGTCGGCGATCAGCGCGTTGATGCCCGCGCTGGAGCCGTTCGGGCGAGTGATCGACGGGGCGCCGTCTTTCGGCTGGATCGGGCTCGAGCCGGTGGCGTGCCACGACGCGAGCCAGTCGGCCGGCCGCGCGTGCTCGGAGTTGTACAGCTCAGCGAGGTCCTGCGTCAGGTCCTGGGTCGTGTCCGAGCCAACGCCGACGATGTCCCCTCTCAGCGGCGTGGAGCTGGGGTCGGCAACCGCATTGCCGGCGGCCAGGCTCACCACGGCCACGGCTGCCCCCAGCGTGACCGCCGCCTTGGAAAGGATGGAGCGCATGGAACAATCTCCTTGTCCTTCAAAGGTTTGCTCCGATCGGAGCTGGTTAGATCCTTTCCGCGGGCGGCACAGGCCAACCACCGTGACCGCGCGAAGACTGGTTTCCCGCCACACGCCTAGTTGCTTAACGAGCAACAAACTCGCAGCCGGGCCATGCGGGGTGAACCGGCAGTTCACCGGCTGGCCGGAAAACCGGCATAGCGTGAGCGTCCGACGAATGCCTTTCTGTCCTTAGAGGAGTGTCGTGTCGACCGAGGAACTGGCACTGCCGATCGACGAAGAGCCCTATCACGGCAGCGAACTGGAAGCGGTCGACGTCTCCGCCTGGTTCGGCGACCACAAGGTGCTGCAACGGGTTTCGCTGGTGATGACGGCAGGCACGGTGACCGCGCTGATCGGGCCGTCCGGCTGCGGGAAGTCGACGTTCCTGCGCATCCTCAACCGGATGCACGAGCTGGTGCCGAGTGCGTCGCTGGCCGGTGAGGTGCTGCTCGACGGGATGGACATCTACGAGCCGGGCAAGCGGATCACCGAGACACGCAGGCGGATCGGCATGGTGTTCCAGAAGCCCAACCCGTTTCCCGCGATGTCCATCGCGGACAACGTGACCGCGGGGCTGAAGCTGACCGGCACCAAGGCATCCCGGTCGGAGAAGCAGGACCTGGTGGAGGAGTGCCTGCTGAAAGCCGGGCTGTGGAAGGAAGTCCGCGACCGGCTCAAGCAGCCGGGCGGCGCCCTGTCCGGCGGCCAGCAGCAGCGGCTGTGCATCGCGCGGTCACTGGCCGTGCGGCCGGACGTGCTGTTGATGGACGAACCGTGCTCGGCGCTGGACCCGACGTCGACCCGGCGGATCGAGGAGACCATCGCGGAGTTGCGGCACGAGGTGACGATCGTGATCGTGACGCACAACATGCAGCAGGCCGCCCGGGTTTCCCAGTACTGCGCGTTCTTCCTCGCCGAAGCAGGCACACCCGGCCAGATCGTCGAGGCCGGGCCGACCAAGATGATGTTCGAGAACCCGGCCGACCCGCGCACGTTCGACTACGTCAACGGCCGCTTCGGCTGATTCTTTCGCCGAGTGCGGCTAACACCGGAAGACTCGGTTCCAGCGACGCCCTCGCTTGCCCTGCTACACCAGGTTCGGGAGCAGGGCCACTGCTCCCGAGTGATACACCTGCCAAGTCGCCGCGACCACGACCGGAACGCCCACCAACCACGTCTCCCAACGACCCCACCGAATCCGCGCCCACGCAAAGAACCCCACAGCAAGCACAAGAACCTGCAACCACAACACCAGCTCGATCAACTCACCGGTATCCCGCGACAGCGCTTCCTCCTCCGGAAGCTGTGTCCGCGGCCGACCGCCGGGTGCGGCCAAGGCCTCACCGATGAGTGTGGTGTCCACGAACAAAGTCCGCTCCGGGCCGGTCAGGTCACCACCTTCCGCGCTGACCAGGACCATCCGGCTGCCGCCCTTGGCGAGTGCGGGCGGAACCGGATCGCCTTCCCTGCGGACGCTGTCGACCCGGTAGGTGAACTTTCCCTGGCCGGTCGTCGCGGTGACCTCGTCGCCGGGTTGGAGCTTGCCGATCTCCTTGAACGGCGCGCCAAACGTCTGCGCTCGTCCTAACAGGACAGACGTACCCGGCTGGCCGGGCAGCGGACTTGTCCGGCGGTGGCCGGGGCCTTCGGCGAGCTGGCTGCCCGCCGTGCCCTCGACCACCACCTGGGACAGCTGCAAACCAGGGATCTCCAGCAGTGCGACCGGTGTGCCTGGGTCGATCTTTCCGCCAGTCGGCATGCTGATCTCGGCGAGTGTCTGCCGGGCCTGCGCGTACAGCACCGTCTGGCTGCGGTCCTGCTGGATCGGCGAGAGAACCAGCAGGTATCCGGCGAACCCCAGCGCGAGCACCGACAGCACCAGCAGTGCCTGCGTGAAAATCCGTGACTTCGTCATGAGCGGCGGAGTCGATCGGCCGCGGCTCGCAACGCACGGCGAACCGGGTGGTCAGGCTGGGTCCAGACCATCGCACCGAACGCGATCAGGCCCGCCAGCACCGCGATGGCCAGCAGGCCGGGCAGCACCCACTTGGCGAACCCGGACGAGTCGGTACGGGTGGCCACGGACGTCGCCGCTTTGTCCACAGTGGGCGCACCCGACGGTGACGCGTTCGGTGAAGCGCTTGGGGCAGGCGCGTTGGTGCCCGTACCGCCGCCGCCAGCAGCCCCATTGGCGGCACCTCCGCCGCCGGCGGGCGGCAACAATCCAGCCGCCGGGTCCTCAGCCAGACTTGCCGGTGGCGGTGGAACCTCGCCCTTCTGCTCGCGCACTGCCTTCGCCGCGTTGCGGGTCTGCTCGCGCAGCGGCTCGCTCAACGGCACGTAGCCGTCCGGCAGCTGACCGGCCGCGTAGCCCCGGACCTGGCCGGGTTCCGCGGCATAGTCAAGGAACTTCGCGTAGTTGCCCGCGGTCGCCAGGCTCAGACCGGTTGTCGGAATCCCGGCGTACACAATGGACATTCCTGGGTAGGCGTCCGGGTGCATCTTCTCGAAATCAGTGCTCAGCACACCGGTTTTCTCGTCCAGCTTGGTGCCACGCAACGCCAGCGCGACCGAATAGTCGTCCGGCGCGACGAACTTGCCTGCAGCCGTCTGCAACGCGGCCTGCCGGAGCCCATACACCTTCGAGTCGCCGAGCGAGGTGACCGCCAGCATCGCCCGCTGCCCGCCGACCTGCCGCTGGTCCTTGCGCTTGAAGATACAAGTCGGTGGCTTCGCCGGGTCCGGATCCGGGGTGCAGGACCGGTTGATGAACGCCGTCGGCCATGCCTGCGTGGCCGCGACCGCCCCGACGTTGATGTTGTCGGCCGTATTGGCGTGCTGTCCCAACAGTTTCTCGCCCTTGAACGGGCTCCGCTCGTCCGTGACGACCCAGTCGTCCCGCAGCTCCAACAGGCCGACGGGCAGCTGGTACTGGTGGTACCACGGGTTGACGAACATGCCGTAGCCGTCGTTGGCGCCGTTGAGCCACGCCACCGCGTCCTTGTCGGCCGCGATGTACGCCGTCAGCGCGTAGAGCGCGTCCATGTCACCGATCGAGAACACCGGGTACTCCGAACCTTCCCGCGTCAACGCGGCAAGACCGGCCAGGCTCGGATTCAACGCGGTGAACTCCGGATCCGCGCCCCACCACTTGGGATTGTTCTTCAGCGCCGGGTGTTCCGCGCCCGCCGCGGCCGTCGTCCGGTAGGACTGGGTGAACAGCTTGGCCAGCAGCCGGGCATTGAGCTTGACGTCGGTCACCTCTTTGGTGCCGTCCGGCGCGTCCAGGATGAACGACACCGCCACGCTGCTCACGGTGACCGGCGCGTACACAAAGGGTTTGACCGGTTCACCCGCCATTGCCCTTGACGTGAGCAAGGCATTGGTCGACCCGTCCTGCCATGCGCCGGCGAGCGCGGTCCCGAACAGCCCGCGTGCGTCACCGTCGGACAAAGCCGTGTAGCCGAGCTTGAACAGGTTCTGGTCGTTGCAGAACTTGGGCCGCCAGCTGTTGTTCAGCAACTGGTACGCGTACCAGGAACCGGCCAGGCCCGTCTCCAGCCGGTCGTCGAGCTTGCAGGCCTCGGGGGATTCCCGGAAGGACAAGTCGAACGCGACCCGGCGCGACCAGTTCGTCGGCCACATCCACGTCGTCGCGTTGCGCAGGCTGGCACTGGTGGAGGACAGGCACTGCGCGTCCCTGGTCGCGTTGCAGTGCGGGTCACCGACCGGGATCACGACCAGGGAACACGGGCTGGTGCTGCCGCAGCCAAGGTGCTTCAGCTCGAACTCGGTAAGCAGCTCGATGTCGTGCTCACCTGAACCGTTCGCACCGGTTCGGCCCACGTACGTGCCGGGCATGACCGCGTTGCTGGTCGCGACGGAGAACCCGGTCGGGTTGGTCTTGGTGACCTTGTCCTTTCCCTCCGCGTCCTTGCCCCAGCCTTCGCTGCCCTGCCAGCCGTTGTACAACATGCCGTCGTCGCGTGCCTTGAACGGCACCACGGAGTTCTCCGACGGTGTGTCGCCGAAGATCGCTTTCGTGGCCGGATCGGCGGAGTTGAACAGGACGTCGTGGAAGCCGAACCCCAGTCGCTGCGTCCCGACGTTCGTCCCGGCGTTCCAGCAGGTCTGCTGGGTGACTTCGGCGGCTTTGCCCCAGCACTGCATGATCACCACCGGGTACGTGCCCTGCGCGGTGGTCGGCCGCAGACCCGACCAGGACACCTTCACCTTCTGGTGCACCAGATCCGTCGTCTGCGACACGGTCACCGAGGCCGTGTAACGCGTGCCGCCCTTGTCGTAGCGGGCGTCCAGCGCCTTGGTCTGGGTTTGCGCGGAGGACACCGTCTGGCCGGCCGCGGGTACCGGCAGCAGAATCACCAGTCCGGCGGCGAGGAAGGCGATCACGCTGGTCAGTGCCAGCCATGTGATCCGGGTTCTCATCTCGATGTCCCCTCTTGCTCGGCGCGGATCGCACGCCGCCTGCTGACCGCCCGCGCGACAATCGCGGGAACCACTAGGACAAGCACAAGTTCGATGGCGGCGAGCACGCCCAGCATCGTGTTGGTGCCGGAACGGCTGGCCGCGAGTTCAGTGGCCACACCGCTCGCCCCGGAGCCCGTGCCGTCGCCACCGCCGGATCCGATCGGCTCACCGGTGATCGGGTCGATCTGCGGGCCGTCACCGTTGGGATTGTTGGGATCGCCACCGGCACCACCTGCGCCGCCACCCGCACCGCCGCCGGCCCCGCCACCGCCAGCGCCGCCACCCGCACCGCCGCCGGCCCCGCCACCACCGGCGCCGCCATTACCGCTGCCACACGGCCCCTGGCCGATCTTGTCGCACTCCTGCGGCATCGGCGCGGTCGTCGCCAGCTTGTTCGAGCCGGGGTTGTTCGGATCGAACGTCGGGTTGTTGCATCCCCTGGCGTCCAACGACTTCTTCTCCGAACCGGGGATCTTGTGCACTTGCTCGTAGCCGGCCTGCACCAGGTTCAGCGGCAGTGGCGAATACCCAAGTGGACCGGCTTTCTGCTGTCCTTGACATAAGAAGTAGTAGGCGAAGGCGCCTAGGGTGTAGCCAGTCTCGTTGTTGATCTTCCCGTCGACGGCCGTCGGCAGGATCATGTACGAGTATGAGGACAGCGGATACGTGCGCTTGTCGTCGAAGACGTAGACCCCGCTGAGGTCCTGGGTCAGGTAGGTGGCCGGATCGTTCGGGTTGGACTTGTTGATCCGTGCCGCCTGCAGCGCCACCGCGACGTTGTAGTCGGTCGGCTCGGTGAAGTACCCGGCGCCGTTGAGCACCTTGGCCACCGGGAAGTTCTGCGCCCGGGCGTAGGAGTATTCGACGTAGCCGATCGCGCCTTCGCCGTACTGGGCCGAGATGTACTGCGCCATGTCGGTGGAGCTTCCCTTGGCCACCGATCCGGCGACCTGCGGGAAGTACGACGTCATGCCGCGTTTCCAGACGTTGCCGTGCCGCTCGGCCATCCACTTGGTGAACTGGGCCGAGGTGCCCGAGCCGTCCGAGCGGATGATCGGGATGATCTTCTTCGACGGCAGCGCCTCGCCGTTCATGTCCGCGGTGATCGCCGGATCCGCCCAGTTGGTGATGTCACCGGCGAAGATCTTGGTGATGGTCTCGCCGGACAGCCGCACGTTGCGCACCAGCTGCCCGCCCTTGCGCAGGTGGTACATGAACGCGGTCCCGCCTGCCACGATCGGCATGTAGGCGAACGGCCGGTTGTTGGAGTTGTCCGTCGTGCCGGTCAGTTCGTCCCTGATTCCGTACGGGATCTCCGACACACCGAAGTGCGTGAGCTTCTGGGCGAACTGCAGCCTGCCCTGGCTGGACCCGATCGCGCCGTAGTCCACTCGCATACCGACGTTCTTCACGTCCGCGACCCATTGCGCCAGCGCGTTCCCGCTCCACGTCGAACCGGAACCGTTGATCTGCACGTAGTTCTGCGCCTGCGCCGGTCCGACGGACGATGTCACGGCGAGTAGGACAGCGACGACCAGCGTGGCGGCCATCCGCTTCATCATCAGTCACCTTCCGGTCTTCGAACGCTGCGCGACGACGCGCGCGACCACGAACAACAGCAACACGACGAGCAGCAGAACCGTTGCGGCGCCGAACGCACGCGCTTGGTCCACCAGCTCGGGAGATCGGGACAGCTGATAGGTCATCAGCGGCAGCGAGACCATCGGCCCCGAGGTCGGATCGAACGACAGGTAGGTCGTGTACCCGGCAGTGAGCAGGACCGGGGACGTCTCACCGATGCCACGGGCGATGCCCAGGATCAGCGCGGTGGCCAGCGCAGGACGCGCGGTCGGCAGCACGACCCGCCACACGGTCTGCCATTGCGACGCGCCAAGGGCGAGGCTGGCCTCACGCAACCCGCCGGGCACGACCCGCAGAACCACCTCGGCGGACCGGGCGATGATCGGCAGCATCATCACGCTGATCGCCAGCGCCGCGGCCAGTCCGCTGCGCTGGAATCCGGCCATCAGCACCACGGTGGTCAGGATGAACAGACCGGCCACAATGGACGGCAACGCGGTCATCGCCTCGACGACCGTCCGAACCAGACGGGCGGCCCGGCCGCCGACTTCGTTGAGGTACACCGCGGTCCCGATGCCCAGCGGCAACGTGATCACGACCGCGATCATGATTTCGACCAGGGTGCCGACCAGGGCGTGCAGCACACCGCCGACGGTGAGCGGGTCGAGCGGGCCCGCGCTGCTCAGGTCGGTGGTGAAGAAGTTGACGTGGATCAACGCCTCCGCACCGCGGACCGCGGTGTAGCCGATCACGAGCAGCACGCAGAGCCCGACCAGACCGGCGAACGCGTGAACCACGGCGGACACCACCCGGTCTGCCATGATCACGCGCGGATGCCGCATCGCTGTGACGCCCGCGTACATCAACACGAACACCACGAACCAGGACACGAAGAAGCCCAGCGGACCCGATGTCGGCAATACGTTCTCGTACAGCACCCACACCAGGCCGAGCGCACCGAGCACCGAACCCACTGCTGCCAGGACATCGTCGAGCGTCTTGCTGTGCAGTTCCCGCTTGCGCGGCTCGTCGTCGACGATCTCCGGCTCCGGTGCGGCCAGTTCTTCGTCGTGAACGGATTCTTCTTCTGAGATGGTCGGCGCCGCCACTGTCGTTCTCCCCCGTCAGATTTCGGTGGCCGACCCGCTGCGAGTGCGGGCCACGATCGTCGACGCGATGGTGTTGACCACCAGCGTGAACAGAAACAGCACCAGGCCCGCGGCCATCAGCGAGGACAGCTGGGACTGTGTCGCCTCACCGAACCGCAGCGCGATCAACGACGAGATCGTCACGCCGCCGTTCTCGAGGATGCGGAACCGGATGTCGAACACCGGCGCCAGGATCATCACCACGGCGATCGTCTCGCCGAGCGCGCGTCCCAGTGCGAGCATCGAGCCGCCGATGATCCCGCCCTTGCCGAACGGCAACACCACCGACCGGATCATCCCCCAGCGGGTGGATCCCAATGCCAGTGCGCCTTCCCGCTCACCGAGCGGTGCCTGCGAGAACACCTCGCGCATGATCGCCGCGGCGAACGGCAGCACCATCATCGCCACCACCATCCCCGCGATGAACGGTGACGAGGTGTACATCGACTGTTCCCATGCCGCCGCGTTCACGTCGGTGTGCACGTCGAAGAACGGCAGGAAGCCGAGGTATTTCGACAGCCAGCGGGACAGGTAGATCATGTGCGGTGTCAGGAAGACGAACCCGAACAGGCCGTACACCACACTGGGGATCGCGGCCATCAGGTCGAGCATGGCGATCAGCGATCGCTTGAGCCGGCCGGGCGCGTATTCCGAGATGTACAGCGCCGTCATCAGTGCCAGCGGGAAGGCGACCACGATCGCGACCCCGGCGACCTGCAGCGTGAACAGCCCGACCGCGGCGATACCGAGCTTTTCCTGGTTCGGAATGAACGACGGCTCGGTGAAGAAGTCGAAGCCGAACGTCCGCAGCGTCGGAACCGCCTGGTAGGCAAGGAAAAGGCCGATCGCGCCCATGATCACGAGCACGGTGATGCCCGCCGCGCGCACCACGCCCCGGAAGACCCGGTCGGACAGCGGTACTGACGGCCGCACCGGTCTAGGCCGGTCGACGTCCGTGGTCATCAGCTCGCGATCCTCCCAGTTCCCAGATTTCCCGTGCCCCAGCCAAACCGGCGGTCATGTCCGGTTCCGGCACGCGAGGTGAACGCGCAGCCAACGAGCCACTGCCGCCACACGGCCTTTGGTGTGTGCGGGTACTTTTGCCGGCCAAAGTCGGCAAAAGTACCCGCTGGAGAACTCAGTTCAGCGTTGTCTGGTAGGTACCGAACACAAAGCCCGCGGTGAACAGGCCGGTGAAGCCGAGGGCGTCGTTGAGCCCCTTCGCCCCCGCCTCGGTCAGCACCAGCTTGGCACCGTCGATCTTGAACAGCTCGATCCGCGCGCCACCGTTGACCCACGCCTTGACCACGCCGGCCTTGGTGTTGACGACCGGCGCGTAGGCGGCGAAGCACTTGTCGTTGGCGGTGAACCTGAGCCCACCGGCCAGCTCAGTGGTGCCGTCGTACGGGTTTCCGAAGACGGGGAACGTGTACGCCGGCGCGGCCGCGGTGGCCGGTCTTAAGGTGTCCAGCTGAACCTTGAAGAACCGCAACGCGAAGGCAGCCCCGGGGTCCAGAGTGACAACGGTCTGGCCCTTGACGAAACCGGTCTCGTGCGTGGTTTCGGCATTGGCCGGGACCACCGACACGGCCATCACACCGGCCGCGAGTATCGCGCTGACAATCCCGGAGAGCAAGCGTGTACGCAAGGTTTCCTCCTTCGTGGCAAGCGGAGTGCGTGCGCTGGAAATCTTCGAACCCAGCGCGAGGCACCGAGAAGCCCTCCCGCGCCGTGTTCGCACGCCTGCCAAGGGTGGGAGCAGGCGCGTTCATATGGTTGTCAATTAACGACATTCGTCGTTCGGCCACGGTGTCCCGGCTGGAACACCATTACCGATGAATCCAGCGACGCCTCACCGACCCGCCTGATGAACCGCTTGGCGGCCAGGTCAGCGTCGATCTTCCGGGCGAATCCCTGCGCCGACCTGGCCACCGGGACGTCCGAAATGGACAGCTGCCACCACCACTGGCCGGCAAGCGACCGTTCGAACTCCAGCCGCGCGTCGTCACCGACGTCCCGCAGCGCGTCCAATTCCTTTACCGCGGAGCTGTGATCAGTGTGTCCGCGTACCGAAACACCCAGGACACGGTTGTTGCCGCCGAGGAGCCGCCATCTGACACCGCTCCCATCCGTTTTGAAACATTGGAATCTCGCCATATCCCCTCCCCGACCGAGAACAGGTCACCGGTTCACGGTCGGGGCCGACAATTCATCCCATGGATGGATTCCAGAGCGTGCGGAAGGTGAACGCCACACGCGCAGTGGATTAACGAGAAGTAAGCAGACGCATCCGTTCCGCCGAACGGGTGCCGATCACTGGGACTGCACGGCCTTGGCGTAGGCGTCCTGGCCGCTGAACACGTCCCTGGCGTACGAGACGGACTCGTTGTACGTCAACACGGCCTTCCACCAGCCTTGCGGACGGGTCAGCTCGTTGCCGCCGACCTCGCACAGGTACCGGGCTGCCGTCGCCGCGGCGTCGTCGACCTGCTGCGGATCGGCAGGCTGACCGTCTCCGCTGACCCGAACGGCATACCGCTTCCACGTGGTCGGGATGAACTGCATCGGGCCGACCGCACGGTCCCAGGTGGTGTCCTGGTCCATCGCACCGTTGTCGGTGTCCTTGACCGCGCGGAAACCGGGCGAACCGTCCAGCGGGACGCCGATGATCGGCTTGGACAGCGTGCCGTCCGGGTTGATCGAGGTGCTGTTGATCCGGCCGTGGAACGACTCCTTGCGGCCGATGCCCGCGAGCATCGTCCACGAGATCCCGCAGTCCGGGTCGACCTGCCGCTGGAGTTCCTCGGCCTTGGCGTACGCGACGAGCATCCGCTCGGGGATCTGCATCCGGCGGCTCAGCTCGGGCACCCTGGCCAGGTCGACCGGCGGCGCCTGGAACGGCAGCGTCGTATTCGCCTGCGGCGTGAGCTCGGGCACGGGGAACGGCTGCGGGCGGCGCCGGGGCTCCTCGCCGTCATCACGCAGCACGAGGTAGGCAGCCACGATTACGCCCACCAGGAGGCCCATAAGAAGGACCTTGGGCAAGCCGCGCCGTTTGGGCCTGCGTCGCTGGGGCGGTGACGGAGCGATCGGCAGGGAGGAAGTCATCGAGGCCCACCATACGCAATTCGCGTACACACGGAGTGAGATGACCGGCTGGACGCTTGACAAACAGTTAGGTTGCGGTGACGGTCGTCGCATTCCGTGAAGTCGTTGACTTCTGGTCAATACGGCATTTGCTACAACTCAGGCATCGCGGGCGGGCCGACGGCAGGACGCGTTTCCAAAGCCTCCAATGCCAGCCGCACCGCGGTATCCAACTGCGGGTCGCGTCCGGCGGCGTAATCCATCGGCGTGATCGGTACTTCGACGTCGGGGTCGACGCCGTGGTTCTCCACGCCCCAGCCTGGGCCTTGCACCCAGGTGGCGTAGCACGGCTGCGTCACCAGAGTCCCGTCGACCAGGTGGTAGCGGCTATCGATCCCGATCGTCCCGCCCCACGTGCGCATGCCCACGACGGGTCCGAGCCCCAAGGCCTTGATCGCCGCGTTGACGATGTCCCCGTCCGAGCCGGTCTGCTCGTCGGCCACCGCCACGATCGGGCCGCGGGGAGCATCCTGCGGATAGGACTCCGGCCGCGCGCCGTCCCGGCTGATCTGCCAGCCGACCACCCGGCGAGCCAGTTTTTCCACCACCAGCTGGGAAAGATGCCCGCCGCGGTTCTCCCGGATGTCGACCACCAGCGCGTCGCGGCGCATCTCCAACCGAAGATCCCTGTGCAGCTGCGCCCATCCCGCCGACAGCATGTCCGGCAGGTGCAGATATCCCACACGCCCCTCGGACAACGTATGCACGTGCTGACGGCGGTCAGCGACCCAGGCGTGGTACCGCAGAGGCGTGTCGTCCAGCAAGGGAACGACGACAACTCGCCGCGACGCTCCGCCTGCCGCCGGACCGATGGTCAGCTCGACAGGTTTGCCCGCGGAACCAGCCAAAAGCGCGGACGGTCCCAACGAATCCACAGCCCGTCCATCGACGGCCAGAATCGCATCTCCGACCCGGACCCCGACGCCCGGTGCGCGCAATGGTGACCGCGCATCGGGATCTGACGTCTCGGTGGGCAAAATCCGGTCGATACGCCAAACTCCGGCCGCGTCGGGTGAGAAGTCCGCGCCGAGCAAGCCGACCCGCACCCGCGAATCCGGCGAGTCCCGCGTCTCGTAGACATACGCGTGCGAAGTCCCCAGTTCGCCCTGCACCTCCCAGATGAGGTCGACGAGGTCATCGTAGGAACCCAGGCGTGGCAACAACGTCCGGTAACGCGCGAGCTGAGCGTCCCAGTCGACGCCGCCCATGTCGCTGCGCCAGAAATGATCCCGCATCAGGCGGCCGGCCTCGTTGTAGGACTGGCGCCATTCGGCGGGCGGGTCGACGGTCACGCGGATACGGGACAAGTCAACGTCCACATTGTCCGAACTGTCGTCGTCCGCCTTGTGCTCCGAGGGCAGGACACGCAGTGAACGTCCATCGTGGACGACGATCCGCTTGCCGTCACCGCTGATCCAGAACTGGTCGAGGCTGTCGACCAGTGTCTCGGTGCGTCGCTTGTCGAAGTCGAATCGCACCAACGACGACCTGGGCGGGCTGTCGTCGCTGGACGCGAGGTCGTGCCCGAGTTCACCGGACAGCGGCCGCGTCATCCACAACACACCGTCCTTGGCCGGGTACAACGACCAATACCTGGCCGAGGCCACCGGAAACGGCACGATGCGGTCGGACATCCCTTCCACGTCAACGGAAACCCGCGGTGTCGTCTCCTCGTCGTCATCCTTCTCGTCATCGTCAGACTCGGTGACCGGACGACCCTGAACCTGCGGCGCGAACGGCGACGGCGTCGTCGCCGACAAAGGCACCAGGTAAGGGCGCGATCCACTCGCGAAGTACATGTCGAACACGTGCGCGTCGTAACGCGGATCGAAGCTGCGCGCGGAAAGGAAAGCCAGGTACTTGCCGTCGGCGGTGAAAACCGGTTCGTGGTCGTCGAACCGCAACGGCGTCACGTCCACTATGGACAAATTGGTGGTGTCGGCCATCTTGATCTGGCGCAGCGGCGACGGTCCCGGGTGGGACCACGCCAGCCACCCGGAGTCGGGCGAGAACTGCAGCCCGGTCGGATCGCCGTCACGAACCTCGGTGACGGCACGGATTTCGCCCGTCTCCACCTCGACGAGCAGAACACGGCCAGTGTTGGTGACCAGGCCGACCCTGCGCCCGTCCGGTGCGGCAACCAGCTCATGGACGCGCCCGATTTGCCCCGAGCCAATGCGCCTGGGTGCGCCGCCTTCGACTGGCACGATTTCCAGCGCTTCATCGCCCTCGACATCCGTGACCCAGATGACGTGTCCAGTCGTACCCAGAACCTGCGGAAGTCGCGCCCGCACACCGGGTTCCGCAGCCAAGGCGCGAGCAGGCCCGTCCTGGTGCGTCAACCAATGCACGGTCCCCCGCACCTCGACTGCACTCGCCCGCCCGGTGTGGTCGGGAGCGACGTCACCGATCGACCACCGAGCCGAGATCGGGTACCGCTGACGAGAAACCCGCGGCCCACCAAGCCTGATCGACAGCCGACTCGGTTCGGCGTCCAGACCGTCCAAGATCCACAGATCACCGGCTGAGTGGTACACCACGCGGGTTCCGTCGGTGGACGCGTTGCGCGCGTAGAACTCGTGATCGGTGTGCTGCCGCAGATCCGTGCCATCCGGCAAGCACGAGTAGACGTTGCCGACCCCGGAATGGTCGGACAGGAAAGCGATCCGATCGCCGATCCACATCGGCGAAACCAAGCTGGAGTCCAATTCGGACAGGATACGGGCGAACTCACCAGAACCTGCGGTGTCGACCCAGAACCGGCCGACCGTGCCGCCCCGGTAGCGTTTCCAATACGCCGGATCGTCCGAATCCCGCGTCTGAACGAGCACCGCGCCGTCCTCGCGGTAAGTGATGTCCCCAACCGGGCCCCACGGCAATTGGCGCGGCTGACCATCAAGCGGAATCGCGTACGCCCACGTGCGCCGGAATTGTGCCTGCGACACGGAACTGATCGCGAGCACCTCGCCTGCGGGATTCCAGCCGAGGGCGGTGGTTTTGACCGAGCCCCAATGAGTCAGCCTGCGGCTTTCTCCGCCGTCGACAGGTGCCACGTGCACCTCGGGCTCGACGTCCCTGGTGCTGGTCCAAGCGATGTGCCTGCCGTCAGGGGAAATCCGCGGCCGGGTCACCGCAACCTGATCGGCGGACACCCGCCAAGCGCGGCCACCGTCCATCGGCGCGAGCCAAACGTCGTCCTCGGCCACAAAGGTGACGAGGTCGCCGTGCAGGTGGGGAAACCGCAGATACGCGTCACTCACTCGACCCAACTTACCGTCGCGCGGCCCCTAGGCTGGCCGACGTGGCAACTTGGCAATGGGACCCGTCGCTCTATTCAGGCAGTGCTCGGTATTACCAGCGCGGGCGTATGCCGTATCCCCAATCCCTCGCCGACGCCCTGACCACCGAGCTCGGCCTGGACGGGTCGGGCCGTCTGCTCGATGTCGGATGCGGCCCAGGTTCCCTGACCTTGCTGCTGGCCAACCGATTCGATGAGGCGGTCGGCGTGGACGCGGATGCAGACATGCTCACCGAAGCGAGTCTCCTCGCCACCGAGACGGGCATCCACAACACGCGATGGCTGCACTTGCGCGCCGAGGACCTGCCAGCCGGGCTCGGCAGCTTCCGGCTGATCACCTTCGCTCAGTCCTTCCATTGGATGGACCGCCCAAAGGTCGCCTCGATCGCCCGACGCATGCTGGACGCTGACGGTGCGTGCGCCCACGTGCACGCCACAACGCATCAGGGCGTCGACGGGGATTCGGCCCTTCCATACCCTCGTCCTCCGCATGCAGCGATCGCGGAGCTCGTGCGGGCGTACTTGGGCCCTGCCCGCCGCGCCGGCCAGGGCTCGCTTGCCCAGGGCACGGCCAGTGGCGAGGCCGGGATCTATCGGGCCGCGGGCTTCGGTGGTCCTCAGCGGATCGAGGTTCCTGGGAGGGTGCTTGCTCGGAGCACCGACGAGGTTGTCGCCGCGGTGTTCTCGCTGTCGAGCGCCGCGCCGCATCTGTTCGGCGACGAGCTGGCGAAGTTCGAGGCCGAGCTACGGCAGCTCTTGCATGACACCAGTCCAAGCGGCACGTTCAGCGAGCAGACACGCGAAATCGGCATCGACATTTGGCGGCCGTGAAGCTTCCTGGCTTGCTCGCGGGCCTGTTCGGGAGTGAACTTCTCGAACCGAACGTCCTGGCCGAGGGCCTGGCCCTTCTCGCCGGAGGCCAGCGCCTCGGGGCCGAGATCGAGGTCAGATGTCGTGCGAGCACCGCGTCCGGCCCCTTCGGCCTACCCACTTCGGCCTGCCCCGCCGACCTGGTCGACTGCCCCCAGCCCTCGCCCACCTGGCCGGCTGCTCAGTCACGCGGGCCTGGCCGGCTGCCCCAGCCCCACTCACCAGCTCGGCTGCCCCTGTCACCCTGGCGGCGTCCAGCGACTTCACATCCGCCGCCGACTGGCCCGCGGTCAGTAGTACCCGTCGACGGGGATCTTGGCCTCGTCGTAGAGGTGCGGTCCGTCGGTCGGCACTGCGGGGAATCCGCCACCGGACGTCTTCAACCCGTCGAGCTGCTCGGCCGACAGCGCGAACACCACGTGTCCGATCCCGGAGCGAGCCAGCGCGCCCGCGCACATCCCGCACGGTTCGCAGCTGGTGTACATCGTGGTCCCGGCGGCGGTGGCGGCGTCCAGCGACTGGGCGGCCCAGCGGGCCAGTTTCAGCTCCGGGTGGGCGGTGATGTCGTTGTCGGTGAGGCTGGAGTTGCGTTCCTCCGCCAGCACAGCGCCGTCCGGCCCGACCAGGAGCGACCCGAACGGCGGGTTCCCGCCCGCCCGTGCTTCGGCCGCGAGTGCGATCGCTCGCCTGAGGTGGTCTTGGTTCACCGTCACCGCAACTCCTTGCGTACCGCGGCCTGTGCGTGCCAGGCGATTTCCGGGTGCCGCGTCTCCTCCGGATCACCGACCAACCGGTCCAGCACACCAGCGTGCGCCGGATCCCCGGATCTTCACAGCGTGCGCTGGATTCTCCCGGATCTTCACCGGCGTGCCCCGGATCCACCAGGCCTTCACCAGCGTGCGCCGGATTCCCCGGACCTTCACCCCCGCGTGCGCCGGACCTCGGCCAACCTCCACCCCCGCCTGCGCCAGCTTCCCCCGTACCTTCACTCCCAACCTGCGCCGGATTCCCCTGGACCCTTATCCCGCGTGCACCGGATCCCGCCGGACCTTCACCAGCGTGCGCCGGATGCTCTCGGACCTACTGTCTGGCCACGCCGGGGATCGGCCGACCCTGCGACGGCAGCGGGTCGACCAGCCCTGTGGCCCGCGCGCGCTCGACTTCTTCGCTCAACGTTGGGAAGGCGCTGGAGGTTCCGGACTGGGCGATCTTGGTCTGAGGGGTTGACAAAGTCAGTGGGGCCAGTGTTGGCGCCATTGGTCCGCGGTTAAGGCGGATGGGTCGAGGCCGGCGTCTTTCGCGGCGCGCTCGGCGGTTCGGACGTCCTCGGCGAATTTTCGGGCTACGGCGCGGACGTCGCCCTCGGGTTCTTCGCCGGCGATCTTGGCGCGGGCGGCGGTTGCGAAGAGTTGCTCCGCTGGGCTGTCGCCGGAGGGCAGGAGGTCTGCGGGGAATCCGGCGCGGGCGGTGCGTTGGGCGAGTTTTGCGGCGAGGGCGAGGGCGGGCGCGCCGAGGGCGACGCCGTCGATGCTGGATTCGCGCTTCTTCTCGTCCTGCTTGAGTTCTTCCCAGCGCTTTTCCTGGGTCGCCGAGTCGCGGACGGCTGGGTCTGTTGCGAAGACGTGTGGGTGGCGGCCGATCAGTTTCGCGGACAGGACCGAAGCGACGTCGTCGATGTCGAACGGGTCGCTTGGGTCTTCCTGCGCGACTCGGGCGTGGAACAGGACTTGCAGCAGTACGTCGCCGAGTTCTTCACGCAACGCCGTGCGGTCGCCGTCCTCGATCGCTTCGATCAGCTCGAAGCATTCCTCGATCAGGTACTGCCGCAACGACTCGTGGGTCTGTTCGGCGTCCCATGGGCAGCCGCCCGGTGAGCGGAGGCGGTCCATCACCGCCACCGCTTCGAGCAACTTCTCGCCTGGTGTCACGGCTTCGTCGCGGCGGCTTGGTGCACTGTGCTGACCACCGCGGCCTCCTCACCGGAGACGACCCGCAGGTTGATCGGGTCCCACGTGCCGAAGCGCGGGTTGGGCTCGATCCGGGTCTTCAGCGCCACGTCCATCAGCTGCGCCTGGCCGACCTGGGCCAGTTGCATCAGCGGGATCTGGCTGGCGTCGAACCCGGCCGGCTGCGCCGCGGTCTGCCTGGCCTTCAGGTAGAACACGACGTACCCGCCCTGCTCACCGCCGAGCCGCGTCGCGACCACCGAGCCGACGGGGACGTTGAACAGCGGCGTGCCGGCAAGCTGCAGCAGTTGCGACGGGTCCTGGACGGTCGCCGGGCTCTGCGTCTGGTTGATGATCGCGTCCTGCTGCGGGTTGGGCGTTGCCTGCATCAACGCGGCAGACTGCGTCGGGTCCGCGGCGATCTTGCGGGCCAGTTCGCGTGCGTCGTCGAAGTTCTGCGGGAACGCCGCGTCGAACGTGATCGCGGCGCGGCCGATCGCGCGGCGGCCCAGCTCGACCAGCATCAACCGGTAGCGCGCGATCTCCTTGGCTGGGAACGCGGCGTCCACGATCGACTGGAACGGGTCGCCCTGCGTCGCCTCTGGCCCGGTCAGCTGCGGGATCGCCTGCTCGGCCAGTGCATCGGGGATCTGGATGCCCTCGCGCTGCGCGGTTTCGGCGATCAGCTGGTGGACCGCCTGTTGCGTGACGATGCCGCGCGAGACCTGGTCCAGCTTGTGCTGGCGGGCCTGCTCCTGCGCGCCCTGGTTGGTGGCCAGCAGATCGGTCAGCGTTCGCTGGATCTGCTCGACCGTGGACACCTTCACGTCACCGACGGTCAAAGCGACCTTCGGGTCGCCCTGACCTGCACTGCAACCGGCCACGAGCAGGGCCGTTGCGGTGATCATCCCGATTGAGCGGCGCATGGCAGTCGTCACAGTGGCAAGCCTCTCATAGGCGATGTTGTCACCCGACTGGGGCCGGGGCGATCACGAGGCTCGCCAGGAAGTCCGTACACCACTTGAGAAGTTCCTGGTCACGCAGCTGTGGCGCACCGATCCGGCCACCGGCTGGTCCCTCGGTCGGGCGAGGCACCGTCACGGTGTTCGTAACCGCTTTGTAGTTCGCCTTCGGGTGCAGCCGCTTGAGCCGGACGAGCTGCGAGTCGCGCAGGTCCAACGGGGTGAACCGGATCGACGCGCCCTGGGTGGTGACCTCGGTGACGCCGTGTTTACGGCAGGTCTGGCGGAATCCGGCCACCGCGAAGAGCCGCTCGACCGGCAGCGGCGGCGCGCCGTAGCGGTCTTTGAGCTCCTCCATCACTCCGGCGAGCTCATCGGCGTCACGTGCCGCGGCGATCTTGCGGTACGCCTCGAGACGCAACCGCTCGCCCGGCACGTAGTCGTGCGGGATGTGCGCGTCGACCGGCAGGTCCACGCGGACCTCGGCCAGCTCCTCCTCGCCTTCCGGCGCGTCGGCGCCCGCGTGCTTGCGGAACGCCTCGACGGCCTCGCCGACGAGCCGGACATAGAGGTCGAAGCCGACGCCCGCGATGTGCCCGGACTGCTCGGCGCCGAGGATGTTGCCCGCGCCGCGGATCTCCAGGTCCTTCATGGCCACCGCCATACCCGCGCCGAGTTCGGTGTTCTGCGCGATGGTCGCGAGCCGGTCGTGCGCGGTCTCGGTGAGCGGCGCCTCCGGCGGGTACAGGAAGTACGCGTATCCGCGCTCGCGACCACGGCCAACCCGGCCGCGCAGCTGGTGCAGCTGAGCAAGGCCGAGGAGGTCGCCGCGTTCGACGATCAACGTGTTGGCGTTGGAGATGTCCAGGCCCGTTTCGACGATCGTGGTGGACACGAGCACGTCGTGCTCGCGTTCCCAGAAGCCCTGGATGATCTTCTCGAGGCGGTCCTCGTTCATCTGGCCGTGCGCGGTGACCACGCGCGCCTCGGGCACGAGCTCACGGATCCGCTTGGCGGCGCGCTCGATCGACGAGACCCGGTTGTGCACGAAGAACACCTGGCCGTCACGCAGCAACTCACGCCTGATGGCGGCGGCGACCTGCTTCTCGTCGTATCCCCCGACATAGGTCAGGATCGGGTGCCTGTCCTCGGGCGGGGTGAGGATCGTGGACATCTCACGGATGCCCGCGAGCGACATTTCCAGCGTGCGCGGGATCGGCGTCGCCGACATGGTCAGCACGTCCACGTGCGTGCGCAGTGCCTTGATGTGTTCCTTGTGCTCGACGCCGAAGCGCTGCTCCTCGTCGACGATCACCAGGCCGAGGTCCTTGTAGCGGATTCCGGTCTGCAGCAGGCGGTGCGTGCCGATGACGATGTCGACTTCGCCATCCGCGAGGCCGGCGATGGTCTTCTCGGACTCCATCGGATCGGTGAACCGGGACAGACCCTTGACCGTCACCGGGAATGACCGCATGCGCTCGGCGAACGTGTTCAGGTGCTGCTGCGCGAGCAGGGTCGTCGGGACGAGCACGACGACCTGCTTGCCGTCCTGTACCGCCTTGAACGCGGCCCGGACCGCGATCTCGGTCTTGCCGTAGCCGACGTCACCACAGATCACGCGGTCCATCGGGACGCCGCGTTCCATGTCCGCCTTGACCTCGTCGATCGCGGCCATCTGGTCGACGGTCTCGGTGAACGGGAACGCGTCCTCCAGCTCACGCTGCCACGGCGTGTCCGATCCGAACGCGTGCCCCGGCGCGGACTGCCGGGCCGCGTAGAGCTGCACGAGCTCGGCCGCGATCTGCTTGACTGCCTTGCGTGCCTTGGCTTTCGTGTTCTTCCAGTCCGACCCGCCGAGCTTGTTGAGCGTCGGCAGCTCGCCGCCGACATAGCGGGAGACCTCGTCGAGCTGGTCGGTCGGCACGAAGAGCCGGTCTCCCGGCTGGCCACGCTTCGATGACGCGTACTCCAGCACGAGGTATTCACGGGTCGCGCCCGCGACCGTGCGCTGGACCATCTCGATGTACTTGCCGATGCCGTGCTGCTCGTGCACTACGTAGTCGCCGGTCTTGAGCGCCAACGGGTCGACGGCGTTGCGCCGCCGGGACGGCATCTTGGCCGACATGTCCTTTGTGGACGTTCCGTGCCGTCCGCCGGTCAGGTCGGTCTCGGTCAGCACGACCAATGCGGACTCAGGCGCGGTGAAGCCGTCTTCCAACGCACCACGTACGACCGTGACCACGCCACGCTCGGGCGCCTCGGTGAGCCCATCCGACGCGAACCGCGCCGGGACATCAGCCTCGCCGAGCTGCTCAACCGCACGCTGCGCCGTACCTGAACCAGGCACAACCAGGACAGCGGCGCCGCCAGCGGCCGTGTGTGCGCGCAGGTCGGTAAACGCGCGCTCGATGTCGCCGCGGTACGAGTCGACCGGCTTGATGCCGAGGGACAGCACGTCCGGCGAGCCCGTGAGCTGGCTCAACGTCCACCAGCGACGGCCCGTTTCGCGGGCGTGCGTGACGACCTCGCCCAGCTCGCGGTACGCCGACGCACCGAGATCGATCGGGGCCTTGCCACCGCCGGCCGCGGCCATCCACGAGGCCTCGAGGAACTCCTGACCAGTGCGAACGAGATCGTGCGCCCGCGTGCGGATCTTCTCCGGGTCGACCACGAGCACGTGCGAACCGTCCGGCAGGACGTCGGTGAGCAGCTCAAGCTCGCCGACGCAGAGCACCGGGATCAGCGCCTCCATGCCCTCGACCGGGATGCCGCCGGAGAGCTTGGTCAGCATCTCGGCCAGGTGCGCGTCGGTCGCGTGCTCGGTCGCCAGGTCGGCCGCCCGTCGCTTCACGTCCTCGGTGAGCAGCAGCTCACGGCACGGCGGCGCGGTCACCTCGCTGACCTTGGTCGGCAGCGAGCGCTGGTCGGCCACGGCGAACGGCCGGATCTCGCTGACCTCGTCGCCCCAGAACTCGACGCGGTACGGGTGCTCGGCGGTCGGCGGGAAGAGGTCGAGGATGCCGCCGCGCACCGCGAACTCGCCGCGCTTCTCGACCATGTCGACGCGGGTGTACGCGAGCACCACAAGCCGCTCGATCAGCTCGTCGAAGTCGTGCTCCTCGCCGGTCGTGAGGCGCACGGGCGCGAGCTCGCCCAGGCCAGGCGCCATCGGCTGGATCAGGCTGCGCACGGTCGAGACGATGACCTTGATCGGCGGCCCTTCCGGGTGCGCCAGCTTGCGCAGGACAGATAGCCGCTGCGCGACCGTGTCAGCACGCGGTGACAACCGCTCGTGCGGCAACGTCTCCCACGAAGGGAATGCCGCGACGGCGTCCTTACCGAGCAAATCCCCCAAAGCGGCTGTTAAGTCGTCGGCCTCGCGGCCCGTCGCGGTCACCGCGAGGACCGTCGAGTGGGCAGCGAGCGTCGCGGCCACCACCGGGCGCACCGCGGGCGGGCCTTCGAGTTCGTACACCGGCGCGCCAGCGGCTTCGGCGACAGCCGTGACCGCGGGATCAGCGGACAGGCCGGCCAGCAGACCAGTCAGCGGAGCGTGAGTCACGGAAGCTTCCCCTTGCCGAAGAGTCGGACCCGACAAGCTTACGTCGGCCCACCGACAGTTTTGTTTCGAGCGGGTCTGGCGCCCTACGCCATCTGTCCGAACTTGCGCAACAGTGTGATCGGTTTCCCTTGCGCGGCGGCAGTCCGGTGGTTACGTTGCGATCTGAACGAGCCGGGGGGCTCGATGACACTGGGGGATTACCGGGTGAGACGTGCCCTAATTTGTGCTGCCTGCATTATGGCGTCCTTCTCGGTGGCAGCACCCGTTGCTGCCTACGCGGGACCGTCCGTGACGATCAACGCAGAACAGCCGTCAGACGACTGGATCTGGGTGAGATACCTGGCCAGCGCGCATCCGTACAGCACTGTGCGGACCGCAGCGTGGTCCGCATTGGTGAGCAGCAATCCCGACGCGGCAATCGCGGCGTTCCTTGAGTCCGGTTACGACTACGCGGTCGAGCGCGCGCAGCAGCGTCGCGTGCGCAATATGGACTTCATCCGTCGGGTCTACGAGACGACGACGGTGGAGTACTCGCCCGAGGTCCACAACGAGGCGAAGCGCCTGCTCGGTCCGAACGCGACAGACGCCGAGCGTGAGGCGTTCGTGCGGACCGGTTACGAGTCGGCACGGTCACGCGATCGGGTGTATCGCGACGAGATCGGCGCCCAGAAGCAAGCACTTGTTCAGCGGGACCGGGACTTCGTCACGAACCTGGCCACGAACGACCCGGGTGAGCAGGTGCGGCTGTCCGCGTCCTACGCGGTCCGGGAAGGCGCGACCGACGACGACCTGGTCGAGTTCTTCGCCTACGGCTGGGCGACCGGGTCCAGGCTGGACCTTGAGGTCTTCCGGATGCGGCACGCAGGCGACAACATGAAGTGGCGCAGCACGATCACGCGTCTGATCGCCGATGCCGAAGCCGCGGAGGAGGCGGCGAAGCACGCTTCGGAAGAGACCAAGGAGCAGGCCAAGGACGCGGCAACGCGTGCGTGGCAGCAGGTCGGCACGCAGACGCAGCCCGCTCGTTCGGGCTGGACCGAAGCACAGGACTTCGCCCTGCGCCAGGCCGAGAACTGGCGTGCGGTGCTGGCTGCGGCGCAGGCCGCGCAGGGTCCGAACTGGACGTCGATCATCGATCCGGCGAAGACGTCGGAGACCGCGTGGCTGGCCGAGCGTGACTCGGCGGCGCAGCAGGCGGCGTACTGGAACGCCCTGCTGCAGCAGGCTCTCGACGGCGAACAGCGCGTCAAGAACACCCTCTGACCTTTTACCGACAAGAGCATTCGCCCGTAGCGGCGATCGCTTTGCCATGCCCAGAAAAGAGAAGGTATGCGAAGAACAACAGTCCACAGTAGACGTCTGGCACGCGGACTGGTCACCGCCGCGCTCGTCACCGGCCTGATGGCGCCGGTGGCAGCGCACGCGGCGCCGTCGGACATCCCGCCGGCAGCGGCTTCCCGCAACTCGGAGGCGACCGCGAACGCACCGGCGATCCCGCAGCTGGCCGCCGACCCCGCAGCCACCGCGGTGCCGGAGTCCACTGAGGTGGAGAAGGTCCGCGCGGTGCGGGCGATCGAGGTCGGCGAGGCGACCGACGAGTGGCTGATGCTGTCGGACAAGAACTTCGTGTTCCGGGTCTACGACAAGATCAACCCGGACAAGTACCCGCTGACCAAGGCCGAGGCCTACCGGGTCTACAAGATCGTCGTGGACACGCCGGACGCACCCGATGCGACCGCGTTCATCCGGACCGGTATTCACGACTTCGTCGACCGTGACCACCTCGAATACGCCCGCCGCCAGGAAGAGGCGCGCCAGGCCCGCGAAGCGCGCCAGAAGGCCGCGGCGTTCGCGGAGATCCCAGCGGACGCGGCGATGCTGGACGGCAACGACCAGAACTTCGTCTACCAGGTGTGGCGTCGTTCGACCGGCCCCAAGGTCAAAGAGGGCGCGGTGAACGCGTGGGGCGGCGACGCGGCGGCGTGGAAGACGTTCATCACCACCACGATCTACACGCTGCATCTGGAAGATCAGCGGGACGCGATCGAGAAGGCCAAGCAGGAAAGCGAAGAAGCCGCGCGGATCTTGGCTGCCAAGCAGGCCAAGAAGAACGCTGCGGCGGTGCTG
>JOAA01000017.1 GCA_000720375.1 Rhodococcus rhodnii
AGGAAGAAGCTGGCCATCGCCGTCGCGGTGCTCGTGCTCATCTCGATAGGCGTGATCGTGTGGATCGGCGCCACCGTGATCGGTACGTTCCTTTGAGACGACCGGCGGTCATTCCGCCACCAGGCGGGAACCCAGGACCCTGGCGGTGAAGTTCGCCAGCTGCTCCCGCATCCTTTCCCGCGGCACAGACTCCTGCCCGGCCAGATGTTCGACGAGATCGGCTCGTGTGGCGGCGAGTAGCGCGTGAGCGATGAAGTCGCGGTCGACCAGATCGGGAATCTGTTCCAGCATGGCTTGGAGCAGGCCATGCCATCGCGTGTACTGCTCTGTCCGATAAGGACTGGCGCTTCCCGGCTCCTCCAGGGCAGGCGCGAGCCGGCGATTGTCGAGTTTGAAGCACAAGAGGGCGTCGAGCAGGGCGGGTATGCGCTGAAGCGGCGCAGTGGCAGGCCCAAGGGGCGGCGGACCCGCTTCGACCGCGTTGGCAAGCGGCTCGAGCCGTGCCTCGTACAGCGCGCGAACCAGTCCCGTGCGGTCGCCGAAGGCATAGAAAAGCGTTCCTTTGCCGACGCCTGCCGCTGCCGCCACCGGCAACGGCCGTGTCGGCTTCGTCGACGCCGAGGACATCGCAGCCGTCGCGACGCACGCACTGACCGACGAACGCGCCCCCAACACCGATCTTGTCCTGACCGGACCAGAAGCTCTGAGCTACGCCGACAGCGTTCAGCGAATCACCGGCCGGCCCCCACGCGGCTTCCGCGCACTCGTCGAGAAGGTTCAACCGGTGTGATCCAGCCCGCAGGGGCTCGTTCGGGTAGAGGACATCCAGCGTCCTGTACGGACGAAAGAGTGATCACGCAGGCGGCACAACGAACGCCGACCGGAACGTCAGGAGCACCTCATGTCCGTCACTACAACGACCCACCTCAACTTCCGCGGCACCGCCCGTGAAGCCTTGGAGTTCTACCAGTCCGTCTGCGGCGGCGATCTGGCCATCATCACCTACAAGGACATGGGCAACGTCGAGAACCCCGACGAAGCCGATCAGGTTGTCTGGGGCCAGGTCCGCGCCGACAACGGCTTCCACGTCATGGCTTACGACGTGCCCGCCGGGAGGCCTTTCAGTCGTGGCGACGACCCCTTCTTCGTTTCCCTGCGCGGCGACTCCGCCGAGGAGATCTCTGCCCTGTGGGACAAGCTGTCCGACGACGCCACCGTCATCGCTCCTCTGGCGCCCTCCGCCTGGGCACCGCTGTACGGCATGCTCAAGGACCGCTTCGGCATCACCTGGGTGCTCGACGTCGCCACCGCGTACACGCCCTCCTGACCCGCCGCCGTCCACTGGGTCTACTGTGGACGGTGCAGTCCGCCTGCCAGGTCGTCGCGGAAGGCCGCCACCACACACTCGGCCGCACTGCCCGCGTTGGCCGCGGCGACGACGATGCTGCCGGCGATCGTGATCGCCGGCTCGAGCGGGATCGATCGGACGCGGGTTGAGCGGATTTCGGCGGCCTGGTCGGCCGGTAGCACCGTCCAGCTCTGTGGATCCGAGCCGACCTCGACAATGGTGTCCTGCAGCGTGCCGGTCGGCCGGCCCGCCCTCGGGCACAGCCCGGTGTTGTGCAGCGCCAGGACGACGGCGTCATGCAGCGGCGGATCGTGCTTACGGGCGGGAACCCGCAGCGTGTAGTCGGCCAGTTCAGCCAGACCGACGGCACTGCGGTCCGCAGCCGGATGATGCTTGGAAACCACCGCGAACAGGCGTTCGTTCCAGGTCGGCAGCACCGTTAGCCCGGGCACGGAACGAACGCCCCGAGTCAGCGCCATGTCGAGTTCACCATGCCGGAGTGCGTTGAGCCGGGCTTCGACTGGCAGATCGACCAGTACCACGTCGAACTCGGGCGCGCGCTCGCGCAGGGCGTCGATCCCCCGTTCCAGGCGGGCGGTCAGGCCGGCGGCGGTGCCGATGCGCACGGTCGTCATCACCTGCATGGCTGCGACCTGCACCTGTTCGGCCGCGGCGAGCGTCTTGCGGGCCGCGTCGAGCACCCGCTGCCCGGCCTCGGTGAGCCGGACCCGCCGGGGTGACCGGTCGAGCAGCCGGACCCCGAGTTCCCGTTCCAGCCGGGCGATCTGCTGGCTGACGGCCGGCTGCGCGATGTGCAACCGCTCGGCGGCCCGGCCGAAGTGCAGTTCGTCGGCGACGGTGACGAAATAGCGCAGTGCCCGCAACTCCATAGGTTCCTGCCCGTACGGCTCCGACGATAAGGCGAGCTTATCGCAGCGCATGCCGGTTGAATCTGGTTCGCGTCGCCGGCCGGTGCTGAAGTCGTGACCATGACCATCGAACTGGGACTGCTTGGGGCCTACCTGACCGCCGCCGACGCGACCACCGCGCAGGCCGTCGCTTTGGAGGAGGCCGGATACGACGCGGTGTGGCTGGCCGCCTCGCCGACCGCCGATCTCCTGACCGCGCAACGGCTGCTCGACGCCACCAGCCGGATCGTGGTCGGCACCAGCGTGATCAACGTCTGGCAGGCCGACGCGGACACTGTCGCGCAGTCCTACCACCGGATCGAGGCCAAGCACCCCGGTCGGCTCGTCATTGGCATCGGTGCCGGCCACCGGGAACATGACGCCGGGTACGCCTCCCCCGTCGCGAAAATCACGGCCTACTTGGACATCCTGACCGCAGGCGGCGTGCCGGCCGACCGGCTGGTGCTGGCCGCCCTCGGGCCCAAGATGCTCCGCCTGGCGGCCGACCGCGTCGCGGGCACTGTCACGCTCCAGGTGACGCCCGAACACACCCGGCGCGCCCGGGAGATTCTCGGACCGGACAAGCTGGTGGTGCCGGGACACGGCGTGCTGCTGGACACCGATGTCGAGCGGGCCCGCGCGACCGGCCGGGCCGGTGTCCGGCCCATGCTGGGCATCGCCAACTACGCCAAGAACCTCCGGCGGATCGGCTACACCGACCAGGACCTCACCGATCCCTTCAGCGACAGGCTGATCGACGAGCTCGTGCTGCACGGCGACGCCGCAGCCATCGCGGACGGCATCCGCGCGGAGTTGGCAGCGGGGGCGAGTCACGTCGGCGTGCACGCCATGGGCGAGGACCCGACCGGGACTCTGCGCGTGGTCGCCGAGGCAATGCGATCAGCAGATGCCGTCAGGTGACGGACTGGCGGTAGCGGCGGGCAAGCAGGACGGCGGCGTTGCGCAGCTCCATGGGGCCGACGATGTGAATGTCGGCGTCGAAGCGGCCCAGTGAGGCGGCCAGGCCGGCCCAGGACCAGGAACCGACGATGAGCCGGCACCGTTCGTCGCCGATCGGCTCGACGATGCCGTCGCCGACGAACGGCGCCACCTCGTCGGCGGGCAGGTCGATCACGGCCTCTCCCTGGCACGGCCATGCGTCCTTGACGCCCGCGGCACCCTTGAACTTGGCGTTGACGAACACGGCGACATCACCGCCGGGGATCTCCCGCGGGCTGAATCGGGGCCCGGTCGGCGTTTTCGGCGTCATCCGGTCGGCCCGGAAGATCCGCCAGCCTGCGCGGTCCAGATCCCAGCCGACCAGATACCAACGCCCAGCCCGGTTGATCACGTGGTGTGGTTCGACGCGACGCGGCGGTATGAAGCTGCCGTCGGCGGGATCGGCTTGCGGCAACTCGCTCGCGTAGTCAAAGCGCAGAACCTCGTGGGCCCGTACGGCGGCGCTGAGCGCCAGCAGCACCGCGCTGTCGACCTTTTCCGCCGGACGCGCGGTGCTTCGCTCGACCACCGTCACTTGCACAGCGTCGATGCGGTGTCGCAACCGAGCGGGCATCACCTGGCGCATCGTGGCCAGCGCACGCGTCGCGGCGTCGGTGCTGTCCACGCCCGAGCTGGTCGCGAGCTGCAACGCCACCGCTACTGCCACGGCCTGGTCGTCGTCGAACAGCAGCGGTGGCACCTCGGTACCGGCTTCGAGCCGGTAGCCGCCGTCCGGTCCTTTCACCGCGACGACGGGGTAGCCGAGTTCGCGCAGCCGATCGATGTCACGGCGTACTGTTCGCGGCGTGACATTGAGCCGTTCGGCGAGCAGATGGCCGGGCCAGTCACGCCGCGCCTGCAGCAGCGAGAGAAGAGAGAGCAGCCGGCCTGATGCCTGAGTCATGGGAATCCACCTTGGCAGCTGAGAGCAGTCACGGCCGTTTTCCTTTGATGGCGACGGCCCGGTGCCGTGTACTTGTCCACCATCGCGTCTGAAGAGGACAGCTTCGGTCCTCTACCCCGCGCGCACCCCGTGGCCTGGGTCACGATCAAGGCGGGCGCAGGTCAGGCACGCCGACAACTCGAAGATCACCACCGCACCACACCACACCACAAGAGCTGATCACCTGGCATGAAGGACTCACCCGGCACAGCCGAACGCCTGGCCGGCGTCATCACCGGCCAGGCGTTCGCGGCTGTCACAGGTTGCGCGTCACTCCGTGAGTCCGAAGATGATGCTGCCCTGGAGGGTTCCGATTTGCATTATCGTGCCCGCCGATGTCGGACCCGGTTCAATATGGTTGAACACACCGTCTGGCCGCTCACCCGGGTGAGGCCCGTAGTTGTTCATGACGTTGCCTGAGTAAGGCCCGAATTTCCCGACCTGGATGACCGTGCCGTACACGTTGCCCTTCAAAGTCGAACCCGAGCCCCCTGTCATGATCAACGTGCCGTACACGTTGCCCTCCAGGACCGCACCGCCTCTGATGTGGACGGTGCCGTGCACGTCGCCTCTGATGACCGTGCCTTCGCTGACCGTGATCGTGTGTATCGGGCCATCGACCGTCGACACGACGTCGCCTGCCTCACCGACGAGGCACAGGTCGTCGTTGTGGACAAGGACCGGGTCGGCCCCGATCAGCACGTAGTAGCTGCGCAGATCCTTGACCGAGAGGTTGTACGCCACGGCGAAACGCCGGGTGTCCGCTCGCAGGCTGCCGAACGCGACACGCCCGCCGGACGAAGTCAGCAGACTGTCGCCGCGGTCGAAACGATCGGCGCGCTGCCATTGCCGGTCAGTCTCGTTCCAGAACGGGTGGTCCTCGGTGGTGGTCACCTTGGCACCGTCCTCGGTCACGAGATCGAGCACACTGTCCCGGTGCTGAATCAGGGCCTTCACGGCCTTGGCCATCGTGGTGCCGCTCTGTGGGTCGGCTGCGAGGACCTCGTCGCCGATCTTCACCTCGGCGATGGGTTTCACCGTCCCGTCGGCCATGACCACCTTGGTCTCCCCGGTGAAACTGCACGCCTTCGCCACCGGCTTGGCGGCGATCTTGCCCACCTTGAGCGCCTTGAGCACTGACAACAACGGCAGATCGGCAAGCAGCCACCAGCAGGACGACTCGCCCGTCGCGCACTCGGCGGCGCTTTGCCCGGCGCCTGCCACCGGCATCATCCCGACGGCCAGTTCCGCGATCGGCGACTTGTCGCGATCCAGCGCACCGAGGTCCTGAACGTAGGAGCAGAAGCCCTCGTTGCCGACTGCCCGGCGGCAGACGTGCTTCGCCCAGTCCCTGACCGCGTCGTCGTACTCGTCGTCGGCGTATCCGCGGTGGGCGAGTCGCAACGCCCTCAGGTCCTCGAACGTCGGAATCGGCCGGTCGAACAGGATCGGCTGCTTCGACCTGTCCTTGTTCCTGCCGTCGATGATCATCGCCCGTTCGGCCTTCGCCGCCGCCGGACCGTAGCCGGCCGGCGCGTTGGGTTTGGTCGGCTGTCCCGGCGCGACCGGCGTCCAGACCGAGCCGCTGCCGCCCCTCTGCTCATCCTGGCGGCCGTAGAAATCGCAGCTGTCGCAGTAGGTTCCGGCCGGATCGCTGAACGTGACCGGGTTGTTGTTGCTGTACGTGTACCCGTTCAACTGTTGTGCGTCGGCGAGGTCGAGCATCGGGTCGACAGAGACGAACCGGCCGGTCGACGGGTCGTAGTCCCGTGCGCCCAGGTGTGTCAGGCCGGTGCTGTCGTCCTCGACGCCGCCGACGAAGCCGTGATCGGTCGGCCATTGCACCGCGGTACCACGAGAGCCGCCGAAAGGCAGATGGCGGCGACGGGTCACTTCCAACGTACCTGCGTTGATCGCGATCTGTCCGGTCCCCTGATGGTCGCCGACGAGCCAGGTGAGTGTTCCGTTTCCTTGCCGGGCGGCGACGATCCGCCCGCCATGGCTGTAGTAGCGGGTGACCGTCGGGTTGCCGCCGTTGACATTGAGCCGCAGTTCCTGGCCCGGCAGGTAGAGCGTCGTGCCTTCGGGGTCTCGCCGGATCAACCGGTTACCCTCGGCGTCATAGATGAACGACGTGTCCTTGCCGTCCTTCTTGACCCCGGCCAGCTTGCCTTCGACGTTCCAGGTGAATTCCTGGTCACCCTTGCGCGTCACCGCTCCGCCGGCGTTGTACTGGTACTCCTCGCGGGTGGTCACTCCGTTTTTCTTCGTGGTGACCGCGTTCAGCGCGTGCCCGTGCCCCGCGACGTCGTAGGTGTACGAGCGCTCTGTGTCGCCGGTGCTGGAGTGCTGGACTTCCGCCGTCCGGTTGCCGGACTTGTCATAGGTGTACGAATGCCAGTACGGCGCAGGTCCGTCCAGACCGGCCAGGCTCGGTTCGGCCTTGCAGCCCTCGTCCGCCGACCAGTCTGCGGCCTTCGCGGTCCAGGCTTGTGTGGTCCGCAGCAGGTAGTCCTGCTGGAAGCACTGGATGTCCGCGGGCTGCTGCCCTTGCGGCACGTCCGCCACCGAGGTGATGGTGCCCGCCGGGGTGTAGGTGTACTTGGTGTCCGACTGCATCGGCGCAGGCACCTGCGCGTCCACAACGGATCGGATCAGCCGCCGGTTGTTGGTGTCGTAGTAGTAGGACTGCCAGACGTGCTTGCCGGTGGGGCCGAGCTGCACGCGCTGCAGTTCCCCGTAACGCGTGTACTCGGTCGCGGTTCCGTAGAGGAACGTGCTTCCGTTGTAGCCGCCCGAGCTTTCCAGAATCGGGCCGAGGTGGTCGTACTTGTAGCTGACGCCCTCAGCCGGGAGTTCACCGGCTTTGTCGTACGTCTGACTCGACACGCTGCCATCCACATTGTACGAAGCGAGGCTCGTGTAAGTGCGGGCCAGCAATCCCTCGCGCGCGGGAATGGTCAGTGTCGTGCCAGTCGGCTGATACAACTGGTTGTAGCTTATGACCTTTCTCGTGTAAGCCTGCCCGTCGACCCACCGGGTCGAGGACGCCAACTTGCCCACGCCTTTGAATGCCGTGTCATACGTCCACTCAGTCAGCTTGGTGCCGCCGATCTGGCCGGCGTAGGTGGCGATTGGACGGTCCAGATTGTCGTATTCGAAGGCGACTGTCTCACCGCGACCGTCGCGGCCCGACGTTCGCCTGTTCAGGTCGTCATAGGACACAGTGGACGTTCCGCTGTCCGGATCCTCACTGGTCACCAGACGACCGCGCAAGTCATGCGTATAGCGCCAGACCTTGTCCATCGGGTCGGTCACCGTGGCAAGCTGACCGCCCTTGGTATACGTGTAAAGCGTTGCGTCGTAAGCACCTTCAGGCTTCGGGCCGTGGTAACGCCGTCGCTCCACCACCTGGCCACGCGCGTCGGTGATGCTGGTGACGGGTGTAGCGCCCGATGGCGGCATGTTGTGCACCCGGTCGCCGCCATAGGTGATCGTGGACCGCCGCTGCTCGTGCGCACCAGCGAAATACACGGACGCGGACAACCGGCCAGCGTCGTCATAGTAACTGCGAGTGTGGCCAGGCATCTCAGCGTCCGAAGCCAGCCACAGGATATCGTCCACCTCACCGGTGTTGAAGTACGGCTGGGACTTCATCCACTGCCTGCCGAGAGAGTCGTACCGGATGTCGGTGATCAGCCTGCCGCCGCCCATCGCGGGTGACTGGCTCTGCCTTGGCCGCAGCAGGCCGTCGTACAGTGTCTTGCTGGTGATCTCCGTGTTCTTCGGCCCCAGCCTGGTGGTGCTGACCACGCTCGCGCCGTCGTCACGGATCAGATAGGAGTATTTGACGCTGGGCTTCTCGTTGGTCGGCCGGTTCGGCAGCCAGACCATCGTCTTACGTCCCGCGGCATCGTAGGCCGTGGTCGTCACCCGGCCGTTCGGGTCGGTGATCTTGACCGGCATGCCCCATGCCGGATCGTAGGCCGTCGTGGTCGTCAGACCGGCTGAACCCACCTTGGGCGCTGGACTGGTGATCATCGTCTGCGTGAGCGGTCCACCCAAGGCCGGGGTGTACGCGGTCGTCGTGGTGCGGCCGGCCGCGTCCTTGACGGTCTCGACACGGCCATGGTCGTCGTATTCCGTTGTGGACACTGTGAGATATACCGGGCCGGCCTCGGGACGGTCGGTCAGGATCTCCGCCTTTGTGATATTTCCGTTGTCGTCAAAGGTGTTACGCGTGTCGGACAACGCGTCCCGTGGGAAGACCAGCGGTTCGCCACACTTGACCGAGACAATCTCCTCACGGGAGATGAGGCCGATGATCCACTTGCTTGTGTTGGGGGCGTACGTGTTGATCGTGCATCGGTCGTCCTGCGCCGTACTGACGTCACCAAGATCGCTGACCTTCGTCAGCAAGCCACGATCGTTGTAGTCGGAGTCAGTTTCGGTGATCCGCCAACCGCCTGAGGACAGCGCGGTGTAGGACCGCTGCGTACCGGTTCTGACGATGTACGCCTTGAGGTCGCCGCGTGTCGCGGTCGGCCCTTGCACGTCGGGAACGATGATGGACTTGGCGATCCGCGGCGGATCCGGCCGGTCGGCGACGGTTGGGGCTTCGTAGGCGAATTGGGCCGACTCGTATCCGAAGCCTCGCAGCCAATCCGAGTCGGTGTAGTCGGTCAGTTCGGAGTCCTCGACGGTGACCGACCGCGTGCCGTTGGGCAGTTTGTCGCCGTCCATGCCACGGTAGAAGCGTTCCTCGGACATGGTCATCTTGCCGGACAGCTCATCGGGCGCCCCGATGCGCGTGCGGACCCGGCCGAAACCACGGAACTCGTTGTAGGTCTTGTCCTTGGTGAATTCCGAAGTGTCCCAGTGCCATGCCGCGCCGTCCAGGTACTCGTAGCTCACCACCTGCTCGGGGCTGCTGAGTTTCTGGTCGTTCTGTACGCGCAACCGGTCGGACGTGATCACCTTGGTGACCATGTACTTGTGGAAGTAGTCCGTCCGCTCAGCGTGGTTCTTCAGCGCCCACTTGACCGGGAAGCACCACTGCGTGTTCTCTTCCGGTTTGGCCGGCAAGGTCCCCGGTGTGCACTGGGACGTGTAGGTGATCGAGACCAGACCGCCGGACTCGGTCCGCACACCTGTGATGCGGTAGCGGTACATCGGCGAGACGCCGTCCGCGGCGGTGTCGACCCGATTGGGCAATGCGGTGCCCTCGAACGTGACCGGTGGCTGGACCGCCGTGCCGTCGCCGACCAGGCCGGTGTGTTTGAGGCTCTTGAGCCACAGGGACGCCTTCTCGCTGTCGCCGGGGTTCGGGAACGAGTGCTCCAGATCCCACCGGTCGACGTCGTCGAACGCCGTCCCGCGCGACACCTGGGTGGTGACGCTGGCCAATCGCTTGGTCGACCAGAAGGACGGGTGGTGCACCTTGCACGGAGTCGCGTCGCACTTGTTGTCCCACGCGACATCCGGCCAGTTGTCCTTCTTGCTCTCGACACAGTCGCTGCCAGGCACACACCGGTCGTCGATGCCGAAGAGGATCCGGCCGCTCGGGGTGGTCACGGTGTCGCGCAGGCCGTAGTCGATCCGCTCGAGCGTGCCGCCGCGGACGTACTCGACCGCGGTCTCCTGCTGGTTCTGGCCGTACTTGTTGGTCTCGGTGCGGTAGTAGTACCGCATCATGTTGCCGTTGCGATCGATCACCTTGTCCAGCAGCCACCGGTAGGCCTGGACGCAGTGCGAGGCAGCCAGGGTGTCCGCCTTGCACGGCTCGTTGTCGTCATCGCCGTAGACAGGAACGGTCCACGTGGACTTCGAGTCCTTTTCGGACCCGAACCAGTACTGGGTACCGTCCACAGCGGTGATGACCCAGTACTCGCCGTTGTTGTCATCGTTGTCGGTACCTTCACGGCGCTCGATACGAGAACCGTCGTCGCTCTTCGTCCGCCAGTTGTCGCTGCCGCCATCGCGGATCAGCGGACCGCCACTGCCACCGTAGGACGCGGTGGCATTGTCGCTACGCCAGCACAGATCCGCCATCTCCTGCGGCGGTTTGACGTCGCCCATGTCGTCGTCGCCACACGCGCCGTACGTGCGCTCGACGAACCCAGGAGACAGGTTCCACCCCTCACCGGCCCACGACGGCTGGTTGTTCGTCGCACTCGTCCGTCCGTCCACTTCGGACGAACGATACGACAGCGCGAGATTGGGTACCAGCGATCCTGGTGCCGGAGGCACCCGAAGCGGATACGACCAGCTGAAGTCGCCCGTGTGCGACGCGACGGTCCAACTCGCCGACGGTGCCAACGAAGTCGCGGCCGTCGTGCCGTGCCCGTCCGGCGCGGTCTGCTTGGGCCCTTGGTCGTTGCGAAGTTCGTTGCGCGACGCCTGGTCCTGGTTCAGCGTTTCCAACGACGGCGCGGTGACCGGAGTGGACGGTGTCGGCGGCAACGGCACCGACGGACCGGTCTGCCCGAAAGCAGCGGGCCCCGCGACGGCCTGCACCAGCGTCGTGACCAGCACCACGCTGAGCGTCAACGCGATCGATCTGGAACGCACAGTTCTCCCCATGGGTCTGGTTGTCATGGCCGAAGCGGTCCCGGTACGGCCGTCAGCACATATCCGAGCGAGCTGATCACGGTCTGGCCTTCACATGTGCCTTCCCATGAGCTGAACAGCTCACCTGCCGCCGCCCCGGCGGTGATCTTGCAGCTGAACAGCTCCCGTGAGCTCAGTCCGTCCGGCGGCTGTGTCCAGGTCCTGCCGACCTTTCCAGCCACGGTCTTGCCACCACAGGCGGGATCGATCGAGAGGAACTGATCCATTCCGTCCAAACAGGACATCAGTTGCTGCGTGCCTGCCTCGGAAATCATCGCCACCAGGCCAAGCATGCCTTCCCGGCGGTAGCCGGGTCCGGCAGAGCCAGGCGAGGCGATGTGGTCACGCGCACGAGGGTGGTAGTACCGTGTCAACGGCGCGTAACCGACGAGGTAGCCGAGAAGGCCATCGTCCGTGTGCCCTTCACACGTCGGTGAGATCGAGTCGAATCGCTCACCTTCGAACACGCATCGCCGCAACGGAACGGTCGCGATGCCTTCCGGAGCCGAGGTGTAGGCCCAGCCGAGATCGGCGAGCTTCACCTGTCCTTCACAGCCCGGATCGGCGGAAGTGAAGGAGTCGACGTTGTCGCCAAGGCAGCTGTACAGCCGACGCGACCCAGGTTTCTGCTCGGTGAGCATCATGCCCAGCGGCCCTTCGTACCGGTAACCGGCAGGCGCCTGGTCGAACTTGTCCCAGATGCTCGCGCTCGAATACACCGACCGGTGCTCACCGCCACCGATCGCGTTGAACCTGCCGAGCTGCCCGCCCGAGGGCGCGGGCCAGTTCGCCCGCTGTGCGATGTCGTCGACGGAAGCGGCACCGTAGTCGGTGGTCACCTCGTCGAGCGCGCCGTTGAAGTAGCCCGTCATCGCGCCGTTCTCCTTGGCACGGCCGAGATGGAACGGATAGTACGCAGGCCAGAGCAACGTGTCGTCCTTCGTGCCCACGTGCTGGCCGTTGACGTACAAGCGCAACTGCCGCATCGGCGCGTCGTACACACCGGTCAGGTGTGTCCACTTGCCCACCTCGGGCGGCTGCAACGAATTGGCGTACGTCAGCGGCGAACCATCCTGATCCGCGGTGGCCGCGCCGAAGATCCACCGGCCGATCTCGGGCCGGTACTGCAGCAGGAACGCGCTCTGCCTGCTGCCTTCCTGGCTGAGCACAGTGGACACCCGGTCGTTGCGGGACAGCTTCACCCATGCCGACACCGTGAAACTGTCGTGCGTCGGCGTGCCTGCCCACTGCGCTGTCGCCGCTCCAGTTGCGCCGTCCAGCTGCAATGCCTTGCCGATCACACCGGTCGTGAGACCGGTCGTGCCGGACAACGTGGTCGGGTTCGCGCGCCACGAGTGGTCCTGCGCTGTGCCGTCGTCGAACCGCCAGTAACCGTGCAAAGCCGGTGGCGCGTCGTCGTGGATCGCGCGGACTTCACCGTCGGACAAGGCTTTGCGGAACGCGCGGACGTCGTCGACGCCACGCGGGAAGAAGCACCCGTTCGCTCCGTTCCACCTGCACCGGCCCATGGAGAACGCACCGGCGGACGCCCGGACCTTGATGCCGACCTGCACACCGGAGAGCACTCCGTTGACGTACAAGCGAAGCTGTTCCAGGCCGGAGTCGTAGACCACCGCGAGATGTGTCCAGCCCGCCACCGCGGGTTCGGCGGACATCAGGTAGTCGAGGCTGGGATTGTCCTTGTCCTCCTTGGGCACCACCACTCCCCACTTCTTGGCGGTGGGGTCGAACTGCATGTGGAAGGCGCTGACGCGGTCGCCGTCCTGGCCGAACACCGTCACGTAACGCGACATGTTGTCGAGATATCCCCAGCCGGCGACCGAGAAGCTCCGGTCGGTGTTGAGCACCGGGCCTGCCGTGTCGGCATATCCGGTGGTGCCGTCGAACCAGCCAGTGGCCCCGATCCGGCCCGCGTACCAGCCGTTGCCGCCCTTCATGGTCGCGTGTGACGCACGCCCGCTCGAGTCGCCCGCGGTGGTGCCGGTGGCTTCGTCGAACTTCCAGTGCCCGGCATCCGGGACCGGCAGCGCGGTCGGGCCACTTTCCACCGGGTACGAGCGGTGCAGGGCGGAAACCCGGTCGATGGTCAGCGCGCCGCTGTACATCCGGACGTCATCGACCCGGCCCGGCCAGAACTGGTCGCGGCCCTGGGCATACCCGCTGCCGATCCGCAACTGGCCGGTGGCCTGCCACGGGCTGAGCAGAATGCCGTCGTCTTTGCGGGTACCGTCCACGAAAAGCCAGACCGCCTTGGCAGGCGCGTCGTACACGCCGGTCAGGTGCACCCACTTCGTGTCCTCGCCCGAAAACACATCCACCGACGCCTTCGTCACGACGCCGTCCTGCCGCTCGGGCAGCTCGAAGATCCAGTTGCCGAACGTGCCGGACTCGAGGTCCTTGACGTATCCCAGCCGGAACTTCGGCGGAGCACTGCCGCCGCCGTCCAACGAGACCGCGCTGATCATGCACCGCAAGGTCTCCGGATCCACCTCACACGTGTTGCCGTCAAGGTGCACCCACGCCGAGACCGTGAAACTGGTGTCCGTGCGCACGTCGATGCCACTCGTGGTCGCGACATCGTCGACACCGTCGAACTTCAGCGCGTTGCCTACCCGTCCGGCACCGAAAGCGGTGCCCTTGGTCAACGTCATGCCCTTGGCCCCGGCCGAGTCACCCGCGGCGGTGCCACTGCCTTCGTCCATGGTCCAGTTGTGCCCGAGGCTGACGTCCCGGCCGGCCATCACGGAGATCTCACTGGCGAACAACGGTCTGTTGTAGACGAACACGTCGTCGATCGCGCCGGTGAACAGCTCGGTGTTCGGATTGCCGTTCCACTTGGACTTGCCGAACTGCAGCGGCCCGGTCGCGTTGAATCCGCCTTCGTGCGCGGCTGAAGCGGCCAGCACACCGTTGACGTACAGCTCGATCCGCTTGCGGTCCTTGCTGTACACACCGACGAGATGCGTCCAGACACCGCGTACCGCTGCCGGCCCGGTCGCCTGGTCGGCCACGATGGCCTGGTCGGCGCGTGCGGCGGCGAAATCCCACCGGCCGTCGGCCAACGCGCGCAACGTGAACCCGCTGACGTTGTTGCCGTCCTGGGACACCACCGCGGCCTGGGTACCGATCTTGTCCAACCGTGCCCACGCGGCGACCGAGAAGCTCTTGTCGGTGTCGAACGCCCTTGGCACGGTGACGAAACCGTTGCCGCCGTCGAGCCGGACAGCCATGTCGGCCGGGTCCGGGTTCATGGTCTGACCCGCTGACCAGTCCGCGCCGCCGGTGCTGAGGGTGCCATGCAGGGCCTTGCCGGACGTGTCGTTGGCGGTCCCGTCCAGCTTCCACTCGCCCGCCTTGACATTGTCGCGCGTGACGATCCCACTGATCTCGTCCTCCGGCAGCGCCCGGCTGTAGAGCCGAACCTCGTCGATCAAACCGGGCCAGAAGTCCGTCGGGGTGCCCATCAGCTTGCCGCGACCGACTGTCAACGGACCCGTCGCATGCCAGGGAGCCGCAGGCAACACGCCCTCGTTGCCGAACTCACCGTTGACGTAGATCCGCATCTTGCGGGTAGCCGCGTCGAACGTGCCCGTCAGGTGAACCCATTCGCCCTTCACCGGCGTCTGCGACGCACTGACACCGATCCACTGCGGGTTGTCGTCGTCGGTGGTGAACCGGAGGAACACCCACTTGTTGACGGAACTGTTGTACTGCAGATAGAAGCCGCTGTTTCGGGCACCGTCCTGACCGACCGCGGTCATCGACGTGCCACCGGTGACGAACTCCCGTGCGTGCACCCAGGCCGCGACCGTGAAGCTCTGGTCGGTGCGCAGCACCGGACCGCTGGTCGTCATCGTGCCATTGATGCCGTTGACGTTGAGCGCTCCCTTGGACGCGCCTTTCGGGTCGAACGAGGCATTGTCGCCCAGCACGCCGTCCGCGCCGCCCTCAACGGAGTTACGCGCGGTCTTGCCGCCGTCCTCGTCGAACTTCCAGTGTGCGACGTGGACGTTGCTCTGGCCCACCGCGGCTGCGATCTCGGCCTCGGTCAGCGCCCGGTCATGCAGCTGGACCTCGTCGATGGTGCCCTTCCAGTGATCGACCGCCGGGTGCACGTGCCACATCGTCTGGCCAATCCGGACCTTGCCGGGGGCGAACTCGGCCACGGCGGTGAACGGCACACTGCCGGCGAGCACACCGTTGACATAGAGACGCACCTGTTTGTTGACCGGGTCTCGAACACCAGCCAGATGGGTCCAGGTGTTCTGTTGCGGCATGCCAGCCGGTGATTCCGCGACCTGTACGCCCT
Organism: Rhodococcus rhodnii; assembly: GCA_000720375.1. Classification (GTDB taxonomy): domain Bacteria; phylum Actinomycetota; class Actinomycetes; order Mycobacteriales; family Pseudonocardiaceae; genus Kibdelosporangium. The sequence goes on from JOAA01000017.1 coordinate 15,138, forward strand.
TGCCTTCAGTCGTCGAGTTGGGCACGCCGAACGCCCAGCGCGCGTTGCTCCCGTCGCCTTCGGCACGGAACCACAGCGCGAATCCTGGGAACAGCGCGCCGTCCTGACTCACGACAGCCCGTGCGCCCCTGTCCACCTTGAGGTTCACCCATGCCGAGACAGTGAAACCGGCGTCGTTCCGGATCGCGTTGGGCGCGCTGACATGGTCGTCCACACCGTCAAGCTCGACGCCTGAACCGATCGCGCCACCGCTGGTGAAGCTCGCGCCGCCCTCCAGGGTTCCGTGCCGGTCGCCGAGGAACGCCGTGTCACGGGCGTTGCCTTCCATCGACCACTGCGCCGCCGGGCCGTTGCCCGACCGGACGTAGATCCGGTACACGCGGGTCTTCGTGCTCTTGTTGCCTGCCTTGTCAACGCTTTGCACGAACAGCTCACGCAGATTGTCACCGGGAGGCGCGATCGTCACCGTCGCGGAGCCGCCGAGCCCGTTGGCGTTCACTTTGTTCGACGGCGGATCCTGCCAGCCGTACAAGTAGTGGTCGACGTCGTCGACGCCGTTGGCGCCAAACGTGAACGTGTCCGCTACGCCGGCGCCACCGTGCCACCGGTTGTCCTCCTGGTAGAGCACGCCGCTGACGGTCGGTTCCTTGGTGATTCCCACTCTGTCCACAACGAACGGACGCGGCGAGAACGCCCAGTCGCTGGCCGCCCGGCCGTCCCCGCCCATGACGGCCCACTCGATCTTCTTGCCATGCAGGTCCGTGAGGTTGACGTTCTTGCCGTGGAACGCACCGGATGACTGGAATTGCCCGAGCCAGCCGGTGTCCTCCTGTTCGCCGCCGCGGTTGACCCACCAGCGCGGGTCGACCATGTCTCCGTCCGGATCGGACAGACGAGCGCTCAACCGGATGCTGTCTTTGCTGGAATACGTGACACCACCGCAGTTCGCGCATGGCTCGGGCAACGGCGGGTCGGTCATGTGGTCGGTCGGTGATGACGGTGACCGGTTGTACGTGACCTTCAGTATGGTGGAGCCCGGGTCGAACTTCCGCCACGCGAGCTGGTCGCCGGAGTCGGCGGCTTTCAGGAAATACGTGGATCTCGCCGTCCGCTCGACCTCACCGGCCGGGAGCTCCACACCCGCGCTCTTCCAGCCGGTGCAGTTGTCGTACACAACGGGCGCACTGCGGGTCGCGATCCGGTGACCGTGCAGGCGGCTGTTCCAGGTCATGCCGTCCCAGATGTCATAGCCGCCGCCCACGCGGTAGACCTCGAAGTTGCGTTCCGCACAGCTCGGGCTGCGGACAACCGAAGTGTCCAAAGTAGCCGATACCACCGGCTTGTCGTGCAGGAAGCCCGTGTCGTACTCGAAATACGCCCATGCCTCACCGATGCCGTTGCAGTAGTCGGGCGGCCCCCGATGGCACTGACCGACCTGCGCCCACGGATGGTCGCCGCTCGTCCACCAGTACTTGTCAGTCGGCTTGCCGGAAAGCACCGTGGCCCAGCCGTGGATGCCCGGCGGACTCCACGGCGGATCGACCGTCACCGGATAGACCACGCCGTCCTCAGCGAGGAACTTCTGGTCCGGCACGATCACCAGCGAACCGTCCACGAAGGACACGTCAACCGGCGCGGACTTTGCGGTGACCGGGTCGGATCCGCTGGAGTCCCACATCTTCGACTGCGGCGAAGTGAAGACCTCGGTGCCCTTCTCGTCAACCGCCTTCAGTGTTCCCTTGTCAGACAGCAGCTTCAGCCCCGGCGCCCGCACGCCCAGCTTGACCGTGGCCAGCTTGGGGTTTCGAGCGGCATCGGCCGACTTGATCACGAGATGCTGCTGGTATCCGCTGCGCTCGGCGATCATCACCAGATCGACACCGGGCAGGACTTCGGGATACGTCGCCTTGTTCGCCGAAAGGACCGGCTGGGGCAGCGGATCCGGCCACTGGATGGCGAACTCACGGCCATCACGGTGCATGCTCGCCAGATCATCGCGCCTGCCGCCACCGGACAAGGTCAGCTGACCCTCCGCGGCCTTCGGCCCGATACGACCGTCCGGCTTGCGCACCAGGGTGGTGTCGATGGTCACCCAGGAGCCGCCCTGCTTCACGCGGACCGGCACGGCCGAGAACTCCGCGGTCATCGTGCCGCCGGGATTGGCGTACACCGTGCGGGTCGACGTCCGCTCGGCGGCGACCTCGACCCGCGAGCCCTGCGCACTCGCCAGCACCGCGGCGGTCGCGGCATCCGGCGCCTCAACGGATCTGTCTCTCGGCGCCGGCGCACCGTTCGGCACGCTGCCGCCCACGATCGTCAGTACGGAACTCACCAGAGCGGTGATCGTTCCGCCGATCACGACACGACGCAGGCGCACGTGGCCTCCCCAGTCCGCAGCTATGACTCCGGGCAGTGTGAGCAGCGCCGGTTTCAGCCTGGCAACAGCTCGGCTTCACCGCTTGATGTCCGGTTCAGTGGTTGAGAGCAACCAGAAGAGGTGAGTAGTGGACATTCACCCACCAACGAGACTACACATCGGACGGACACCTTGCGAGGTTCCAAGCGCTGCGTATCGGAGCGTCGTCCTTCGATCGCTGAATCAGACCGGCTGCACGCAGAGATGCCGCAAAACCATCATGAAACCGCTGTGAAGGTCGCGGCATACACCCTCGGCGTGGTTGTACCACGGTGAACTACGAGGGGAGTCGAGAATGACCATGAACCGCCGACAGATGCTGGCCGGGATGGCCGCGACCGTTGGAATGGCACAAGGATCGCCAGCACACGCGACACCGTCGATCGCGGCTCGGCTGAGCAAGAAGGCGATACAGCCGTTGCGCACGCTGGATCCGGCCGGGCCGTTGGATGACCTCGAATGGCTGGACAATGCTGTCGGGGACGCGCGGGTGGTGGCGATCGGAGAGAGCGCGCACTACAACGGTGAGACCTACCAGTTGCGCCACCGTTTGCAGCGCTATCTGGTCGAGCGATTTGGGTTCAGCGGCTACGCGATGGAGACCGGGTTCACCGAGGGCTGGCTGACCGATAAGTGGATCCGCGGCGGACAGGGCCGGATCGGCCAGGTCCAGGCGAGCGGTCTGACGTCGCTGACCGGACTGTGGACGCAGATGCGCGCGCATCTGCAATGGATGCGACGGCACCCGACCGGCTTCTACGGAATCGACCTGGGCGGCTCGAACACGTCCCTGCTTCCCGCACTGGACGCCGTGACCGCCTACCTGGCACAGGCCGATCCCGAGTACACAATAGACCCACGCATCCGGCAGACGGCCTCGGCCTTCGCGGCGACCTCCGCGTTCTCCGCTCCCGCGGCCATCGCCGCCTACGGCCAGCTCACATCCGACACCCGGGACGCGCTCACCGCCAACCTCGCCGAGCTCGCCGCGCGCATGACCGCACGACGCCTGGAATACCTACAGCGAACAACCATCGACGCCTACGAACGCGCACAGCGCTCGCTACGCCACACGGTCATCCTCGACACCGTCAACCGAGCAATGGCCCGGGGCGACATGCAGACAGCGATGTTCAACCGCGACGCCGAGATCGCCGACACCGTCGAACGGATCCTGCGCCGCGAGAACCGCATCCTGCTCGCCGCCCACAACGGACACATCCAACGCTGGCCCGGCACGCTGCCCGGCATTCCCACCATGACACCGATGGGCATGCACCTGGCCGATCGGCTCGGCAACGACTACCGGGTGATCGGCATGACCACCGGAACCGGCCAAACCCTCAACACGGACGCCGATTTCTACGCCGGCAAGCTCTTCACCACCCTGGATCCGCCCAAGCCGGACAGCCTCGACGGGCTCATGGCCGCCAGTCACGACGGCCCGTTCGCAACCGACCTCCGGCGCCTCTCCCCGCACGACACCGCCACCGTCAAGACCATCACCCAGCAGCGTTACGGCACGTACTACGCCGAAGTGAATCCACTGCGGGCTTACGACGTCATCGTCCACCTCCCCCGCGTCACCGCGGCCCAACCCGACCAGGACGCCCTCGCCCACTCACCCCGCGAAGTGCGAGAGACATTCGCCAAGTGGCAATCGCAGTGACGTTCCCGCAGTGTCTCCTGAGGATCTCGCACGCGAGGGCTGGCGCCAGTCGAGCGTCATCCGAGGCAGGATCGGACGGCCTTGGCCAGGTTTCCCGCCCGCGGGTCGTCGGGCCGGAGGTTCCAGAGGTTGGTGACGTAACCGAAGCCGACACCGGCGTCGGGGTCCGCGAAGCCGATCGATCCGCCGGAACCCGGGTGGCCGAACGATCCCGGCCCGACCCCCATCGGCACCGCTCGGCTGGCTCGAAAGAACCCGAGCGACATGTTGAAAGTACGGTCAGCCGGGAGGCTCAGCCCCGGCGGCAGCCCGTGCATCCGTGTCTTGTCGGTCTGCACGGCCATCGCCCTCTTGACCGTCGCCGGACTGAGCAGCCGTATCCCATCGACGCGGCTCACCGTGGCGGCATACATCCGTGCCAACGATCGCGCGTCGGAGAGCATGTTCGCGGCCGGGAACTCCGCCGCGCGCCAGGCACGCGTGGTGTAAATATCGGGGTTGGTCAAGGCGCCGCCGAGTTCGCCGGCGCGGGCCAGGACCGATCCCGGACTGTACAAGGATTTGACCCATGCGGTGACCGTGTCCGCGTCCAGCCCGGTCAGCTTGATCAACGCGGCGATCATCTCCTCCAGGGACAACGGCGCGGTGAACTCGACCCGGGCCACCCGGTGTTCTTCCTTCTCAGGCAACCCGATCCAGGCGCTCAGCCGGAGAGGACGAGCGACTTCGTCGGCGAAGAACGTGCCGAGTGACTTGCCGGTGATCCGACGCACGACCTCCCCGACCAGAAACCCGTAGGTGACGGCGTGGTAGATGTGCTCGGTGCCCGGCTGCCACAATGGCTTCTGCGCCTCGAGTGCACGGATGACCGGGTGCCAGGCGCACGCCTGCTCGAAGGTCAGCGGCCCGTCGACAACCGGCAGACCGGCTTGATGTGACAGCAGCCAGCGCACCAGGATCTTGTCCTTGCCGCCTGTGCCGAATTCGGGCCAGTACTTGACTACCGGGGCATCCAGATCCAGCTGACCGCGCTGTGCCAGGATATGGGCGCAGATCGCGGTCGCGCCCTTCGTCGTGGATGCGACTCGGACGATGGTGTTCTTGCGCCACGGTCGGTTCGCCGCGCGATTGGCGAGGCCGTCCCACAGGTTGACCACAGGGCGGCCGCCCACGTAGACGCTGCACGCCGCGCCGATCTCGCCAGGGTTTCCGTTGAAGTTCGCGCGGAACACGTCCGCGACCTTTCCCCAGCCGTGCTCAACACCGCGCTCGGCATCGTCACCACCGCTCGCGGAGGCGGTGCCGTGGCCGGTGAGGCCAGCGAGCGCGCCGGCACCCAGCACGCCCGTCAACACGGTCCGGCGCCCAACCTGTCGTTGTTCGGGTGTCCCACCTGTCGCGTCTACCATGCTGTAATCCCTTTCTAATTCAGGAGAAGACCTACGCTGCAGGGACGGCCACTAGGAGTGGTTGCGGTGGTAAGCGGCCGTGCCGCAAGCACGCTTCGAACGAATAGTCCGCCGAGCGCTTCGACTTGCCACGGGCGCGCCCGTCGTAGGTGATGTGCCGCGGATTGCTGACCACGGCAGCCACGATCGCCCGTCGTCCTGACACGGGGCAGTCACAGGGCTGACATGGCCGTTGCGAACGCCTGAGAGTGGCCCTGCGCAGCGCGCCGATGTGCGGCTAGAGTTCAAGTTGGCAGCTCTGCTCTGGCAGGCACGGCCTCGGGAGGGCCAGTCCGACGGCCCTTACTCGCAGAACACGCGCACTGTGGTGTCGGTCTGATCCACATCCAGGGTCAGATCGTCAAGGTGGTCCACGAACTCCTCGAGCTGTTCGGGTTTGAGCTGCCCCAGATCAAACGGCACACCCGCCTTGGTCAGCTCGGTGTTGACCTTCTGCACCGCCACCGGCGGAATCAGCGCCGCCAGCTTCACCCCGGCCCGCAGCAACTGCAGCGGCACCCGGACGTTGACCTTCGTCCGCTCCCCGCCCTCCAAATAGGCGAACCGACCGAACGGCCCGCCGAGCCGCCCCCTCTTGCCCCACAACGAATCCGGCCTCGAGTGCCCGGCCGATCGAGGTCGTCCCGCCGACGATCAGCACATGTCGCCCGCGGTGAATCCGGCCAGGGTGACCAGTGCGTCGTGTTCGGTCGCCAGCCCGACGGGGAAAGCCGCCGCGTCCGCAAAGGACAGTCCATCTGGGATAGGCAGCAGCAGGCGCGGGTCGCACAAGGCATAGGTGTGGGGCAAGCGGGCTGGAGGTTTCCACAACGCCAGCCAGTTCCATCCCCGCCGGGTAGACGTCACTGGTCTTCATGCTGGGTTGTACATCCCCTCCAGCATGTGCAGGTCGGCCCGGTTCAGGCCCGCGGCCTGCACACGGACGCGGACCGCGCCCAGCCGCATGGCCGGGATGTCGGCGTCGTCGCGCAGTTCCCAGTCCGCTCCCGTTCCGCCGATGAGTGCGCGCATGGTCATTCGTTTTCTCCGAGATCTGGTGGAGTGGTGTGCAGCAGGCGCGGGTCGGGCGCTTCGCCGGACATGGCCAGCAGCCCGATCACGGCCCGGCCGAGGGTGATCAGGTCGCGCGGGTTTTTCTTGTTCAGGCCGCCGATGAGCTGCTTGAGCACGGTGAGCTGGTCGAAGTAGACGCGCTCGGTGACGAGGTTCTCGTTCTCGTCGAAGATGAAGTACGCCGTCATCCTGGTGCGGTGCTTCGCCCCGGTCGGCGGGATCTTGCCGAGCGGGCCCAGATGCGTTCCCAGCAACCAGAATTCGACGATCACCGCGTCGTGGCTGTGCCGGATCGCGATGATCTCGTGGTCCTGATCGGGAAAGGCGACCCGGGTGTCGTGGTAGTAGCCGCGCACCTCGCTGTCGCCGTCATGGACGGTCATCGATGCGATCAGCTCGTAGTGCGGATGCGGGAACGTGGCCAACACGTCGTCCCAGTCCTGCCGGACCTCGTCGTGGAAGTGGTCGAGGACCAGCTTCTGCCGGGCCCGCAGCACGTCCTCCGGTGGAAAAGTGAAGGTGGTCATGATGTCTCCGGGCTGTTGTGGTGGGTGATGTGGCCGTGTGTGAACGTGGGACTGGTGCACCAGGGCGGCAAAGTAGGGCGTTGCAGCCGAGCTGTCACCGACACGTCGGCGGCCAGCCACGGATGGGTTGTCGTCATCGACCGCTCCCTAAACCTACGGTGTAGGAATATAAGCCTACGGTGTAGGATTTGTCCAGCGCGGAACAAGGGAGACTGGAGTGGCGGACAGCAAGCCGCGGCGCGGCCGACCCGCGGGCGGCAGCCCGATCCTCACCAGAGAGCGCATCGTCACCGAGGCGGTGATGATGGCCGAGGAGGCAGGGCTCGACGCGATCACCATGCGAGGGCTCGCCCGGCGGCTGAACGTCGACACGATGAGCCTGTACCACCACATCGACAACAGAGAGACGCTGCTCAACCAGATCACCGAGCTCGTCCTCGCCAGCATGGAACTACCACCGGCCACCGGCGTGTTCCGCGACGACGTACACGCGATGGCGCAAGCGTTCCGCCGCGTGGTGCTTCAGTACCCGCGCTGCGCGCCGCTGGTCCTCACCCGCCAGCTCGGCTCGTTCGCGGCCCTGGCCCCGATCGAGGCCGTACTGTCCATCCTTCGCGACGCGGGATTTCCACCCGACCGCGCCGTACACGCCATGCGATCAATGCTCGCCTTCGTGATCGGCACCCTGCTCCGTGAGGTCTCCGCAAGCCCCACCTTCAGTGGGGAGAACCTGGGCGGCGTCGAACGGCGGCTGGCCGAACTCACCGCATCGCAGCTGCCGCATGTCGTCGAATCCGCGCCACACCTGGCCATCTGCGACCACGAAGAGGAGTTCCACTTCGGACTCGACCTGCTGATCACAGCCGTCGAACTACAACTCCAGCGACAATGACCTCGTCGCCACCTGGTCATTGGTACGGCCGATCGTGTGATGTTCGGGCAACCCACCAGGTGGCGGGTGGCCCGAACGGGTGGTGTCAGCTCGCGGCGACCTTGCGGATCACGTTGCAGGCGGGGAGGTACATGTTCCCGGCCGCGTCGAGCGTGAACTTCTCCGGGAAGAACAGGTCAGCCAGCACGGCCGGCCCGCCGTCACCCAGGCAGGGGTACATGTTCCTCGCGACCCGGTCACCGGGGAACCGGCCCACGCCGGCCACCACCTGCACGACACCGTCCCCTCCGACCTTGAGCACGTTCGACAGCGCCGGGAAGTACACGTTGTCCTGCGCGTCGACCTTCACGTCATAGGCGGTGCCCATGTCGATGGCGGTCGCCTGGGCACCGTGGAGGTTGGGGCCCTGCTCGGTGTACTGGCCGGTGCCGGCGAACGTGCTGATCACGCCGTTCGTGTCGACCCGGCGGATGCGGTTGTTGGCGACGTCCGCGATGTAGATCCGGCCCTTGCTGTCGACCGCGACGCCGCCGCTCTTCCAGCCCCACGCACCCTCGAAGGCCAGGTGGGACGCGGTGGCCTGGACACCGTCGGTGCCGGGGCCCGCGACGCCGTCACCGGCGACCGTGGTGATCACGCCGTTGGTGTCCACCTTGCGGATCCGGAGGTTGTTGGTGTCCACAATGTACAGATTGCCTGCGTTGTCGACGGTCAGGTTGCCGGGATAGCCCAGGGTCGCCGCGGTCGCGGGCCCGCCGTCACCGGAGAACCCCGCGACACCGGGCTTACCGGCGACGACTGTCGAGCTGCCTGCGGTGTCGTAGCGGCGGATCGTGCTGTCGCCTTCGGCGGCGTAGAGGTTTCCGTTGCGGTCGAAGGCCATTCCCGCGCGGTTGGTGCCGCCGCGGACGAAGGTGCTGATCACGCCCTGTGGGGTGATCTTGCGGATGTCGGCGAAGTCGTCGCCGAAGAAGACGTTGCCGAACTTGTCCACCGCGACCCCACCGGGGACGCCGATCTCCGCCGAGGTGGCCGGGCCGCCGTCGCCGCTGCGGTTGGACTTGCCGAGGATCCCGGCGATCCTGGTGATCAACGGCTGGCCGGCGATGGCCCGGACCCGGTTGTTGGTCTGGTCCGCGACGACCACGTTGGCCGTCGTGTCGACGAACACCGCGACCGGGCCGTTCATGGTGGCGAAGGTGGCCGAGCCGTCGTCACCGGAGAAGCCCGGCGAGCCGGTCCCGGCGAAGGGACGGCTCCTGCCCATGAAGCTGATGGACCGGATCCGGTTGTTGCCCGTGTCGGCCACGTACACGTTGCCGCCGGGATCGACCGCGATCCCCTTCGGGTGGTTGTACGGCAACGGATCCGCGCCCGGTTCCACCACGGCGGTGCCCTTGAGCACCCGGTTGTTGTCGGTGTCGGCGATCCAGAGCGCTCCCCTGCCGTCGACGGCCACCCCGTGCGGGTGGTTGAGCTGGTCGGCGGCGTTGCCGGCGATCCCGGTGCCCGCGACGGTGGTGATGACACCGCTCGGGTCGACCTTGCGGATGCGGTTGTTGTTCGTGTCGGCGATGTAGAGGTTGCCGCCGCCGTCGCGCGCGAGACCGGTGGGGCCGTTGAGCTTCGCCACAAGCGCGGAGCCGCCGTCGCCGACGTTCCCGCCGGGCGGGATGGTGCCTGCGACGCCCGCGACGGTGCTGATCACACCGTTCGGGGCGACTTTGCGGACCCGGTGGTCACCGGCATCCGAGAAGTACACGTTGCCCTGTGCGTCCACCACGACACCGAACGGGTTCAGCAGCGGGATCTTGGTGGCCGGTCCGCCGTCGGGGCCGGAGCCGTAGCCGCCGTTGCCCGCGATGGTGGTGATGATCCCGTTGGGCGCGATCTTGCGGACGCGGGAACTCCAGTACTCGGTGACATAGGTGTTGCCTGCCGCGTCGCGGGCGACCCCGGACGGGGTGTCGATCCTGGCCTGGGCGGCCGGGCCACCGTCCCCGTTCGGGTCGCCGGCCAGGCCGTTGCCGGCCAATGTGGTGATCTTGCCGGACGGTGGCTGGGCCGCGTTCGCGGTCGGCGCGACGGCCAGCGTCGCGGTCAGCAGAACGGCGCACATACCCGCCGTTCTGGAAAGAACTCTGCGCATTGTCCTTGGCTTCCAGTTGGTTTCACGTCAGATGGGACGGGTGGGCGACCCCGGGGTCGCCCACCCGCGGTGGCTCATGGCGTCGCGTTCGCCTTGGCCCACTGGACCTGGAGCTTCAGGTTGTCCATCGCCTCCTGCAGCAACGGCGATGTCGGCGACTCGGCCCCGCTGGCGATCGCCTGGAAGTGCACGGCGATCCGGCCGTACAACCGGTCGGCACGTTGCTTGGCGACCGACGCGAGACAGTCCCCCAGCGCGTCCCGACCGTCCTGTTGGAACGGTCGACAGTCGATCGGCGGGTCACCCTCGTTCCCGTCGGACAACAGCGGCATCGGCAGCGGGCCCTTGTACTTGTTGGCCTTGACGGCGAGCGCCGCTTCGGCGTAGATGCTCGCGATCAACGAGTTGGCCTGCATGTTGTTCTCCCGCGTGGCCGGCAGGTTGGCGGGTATCCCGTGTGCGCCGAAGAGCAGCGCCCGCAGCTGGTCGTCGTTCATCTTCGCCCTCGGCATGCCGAGGCTGACGAACGCCTGGTACAGCATCGTCAGGTTGTCCAGCTCGTGTGCGCCCAACGCGGCGTCGCCCTTGCTGGCCACCAGGTTGTAGTAGTCCGCGGTCCGGTCGCTGATCAGGTCACGGACCGGGTCCACGCCGGCCGGTGGGGCGATCCCGCCGTCCTGGATGTCGGTGTTGCGGACGATGACGACATCGGTGCTCACGCCGCCGGTCGGATTGTCCGGAACGCTCAGCGCCCTCTCGATGGTGTCCGGCGAGATCTCGTCGTTGGCCGAGCACTGGATGGGCCAGCTGGTCGGGGCCGGATCGGTCCTGCCCGTCCACCACTCGCACAACTTGAAGTACTTGCGCGCGTGGTGGGAGTAGGTCCGGTACGGCCCGCCGGGCGGGCCCTCCACGACCTCGTAGAAGGTCAGGTCGAGCGACCAGGTGGAACGGTGCACGCAGCCGGTGCTGTGGCACACCCTGCTCCACCCCGGCTGGCTGAACTTGCCCACGTCGTAGCAGAGGTTCATCTTCCAGCTCGGGTCCAGGTACCGGCCGATCGACCACCGGTAGCCCCTCACCCCGTCACCGCCGCCAGCCGCCGACGTGATCCGGTCTCGCCTGGGGACGTCGAACCGGCCGGGCGTGGGAGTGCACGGCTTGGCCGCGTTCGGCAGTTTGCTCAGCTTGTCGAACCCGGCCTGGGGCAGGATGTTCGGCTGGAAGATGTCGTAGTCCCTGCGGTCGAGCGGGAACACGTCGAACCGCATGTCGCGCACGGAGTTCGTGAAGTTGTCCATGCGGGCGCGGTATTCCGCGTCGAGGCCCTTGAACAGCTTGTTCACCTTGTCGGCCGCCGCGGGGTCAGCCGCGGTGAACTGTGCTGTGCTGGCCGGCAGGCCGGCCCCGGCGCTCAGGATCGCCTTCGGCCGTTCCTGTGCCGTGTCCTTCGCCGCCCACTGCGGGTTCTGCGACGCGATCAGGTAGTACGCCCGCGCCGCCTCGGCCCACATGTCCATGTTCGGCTGGGGGTTGCCGAGGTCGGTCGACAGTCTCGTGCCAAGGTTGTGGTTCGCCCAGTCGGCCAGCCAGTCGGTGGTGCCCGCGGTCCCGTACTGCGTCAGCAAGAATTGCGGGTCGGCGATGTCGCCGCCTGCGACGAACGGCGCCTCGTGGGAGTGGTCCGTGGCCATCGTCATGTACATGCCGACCTGCGGCTCGAACGTGTTGTAGTCGGGGATGGTCCGCCCGCCGTTGTAAGCCGGGTAGTCGACGTAGGTGCCCACGCTGTCGACAAAGTTCCGTTTCTGGACGTTGCTCAGGGAGTCGAGCGTCGCCTTGCCGAACGCCTCCACCTTCGTCTGCAGGGCCAGCAGGTCCTGGTGGAGCTGGTTGACCGAGCCCTGCAGCTGGTAGAGCATCTCGACCACTTGCGCGAACTTGGCCATCATGTCGCCGTAGATCTTGCCGAGGGCCACGTCGATCCGGTCGAACCGGTAGTTCATGGTGTTGTAGATGGTTCTCAGGGTGCTCTGCACCTTGGCGAAGCCGTCGGACAACGCGGCCAGGATCTGCCGCTGCGCGGCCTGGTCACCACCGCCGTTGAGCAGGCCGGAGATCACCTGCACGAGCCCGACGGCCGCACCGACCACCGCGCCGATGCCGCCGAAGGTCGCGCCGATACTGGTCGTCGTGGCGAGCGTCTGCACAGCCTGGACCACCTTGTTGGCGGCCGAGGCCAGCTTGTACACGGTCTCCACCCACGTCAGCAGCGTCGTGCTGGCGTCCTTGTCAAAGGACTTCACGGCCTCGACCAGGCCCTCGCCGATCGCCTTGCCTGCGTCGAGGTACTTCTGCCTTGCGTCGAAATCCTTCTTCGCCTGGTCGAGCGTTGCCGGGTCGGGTGGCGTGGCCTTGCTGCCGCCGGGGGCCGCCTGTGCCGCGTCCGCCTGCGCCAGCGCCTCGCTGATCTGGTCGTTGCGGCTGATGAGGTTGGCCTGCACCGGTGCGTACTGGCGCATCACCTCGGCAATCAACGCGGACTTACCCTTGGCGCCCTCGGCGTTGATCTTGTCGAAGTCGAGCACGCCCTGGAACGGCGGCAGCGCCTTCAACTCTGCCGTCGTCGCGGTGGCCGACAGGGCGAACAACTGGCCGGGCAGCGCGGCGCCGATCTGCTCGGTCCAGATCTGCGCGGCCACCGCGTCGGTGGCCGCCCTGGCGCGCAGTGCCTTCCACGCGGTGGTCGACGCCTGGGTGAACTGGACGTCCAGGTCCAGGCGCTGCTGCATACCGGTGAGCCGGTCCTCGCGGGCACCGATGGCCTGGTAGAGATCCCGGCCGGTGGCGACGCCCAGCATGTTGGTCATGTTCGGGCCGGTGATCACAGCGTCCGGTTGGGCGTAGGTGATCGTGATCAGGCGGCGGATCACGTCAGCGTGCGGCTGCTCGGCCTGCTCGGTGGTGAGCTGGCTGTTGTACGCCGCCCGCATGTTCGCGAGGTGGATCCGGGACGTCCGGGCGTCCGCGGTGGGGTTCTTCGCCCGCCAGTCCACGAATTCCGCGGTGGCGATGGCGTCCTTGTCCAGGGTCAGTCCGCTGGCCTTGGCGTACATCGCCGCGCTGAACAGCGCGTCGGCGATCTGTCCGTCGGACAGCCTCAACGGTGGTTCGGCGGCGACGGCCGATTGGGCCATCCCCACCAACACCGCGGTCGCTGCCACGACCGAGGTGACACGTCTGAAATAGTGTCGGGTCACGCGGGAAAACCTCCAGATGGCATCTCCACCCCCAGCCATCAGGTGAAGCGTTCACTCGGACGGAACGATGTTCACTCGCCACGACACGCTCGGCACCGGGCCGGGCTGATAGCTGCAGAACGTTCCGGTCCGGATCGCTGTGTCGAGGTGGTAGCCCAGGTCGGGGTGGGTTTCGCTGATCCGGTCGATGGTGGAGCGCAACCTCCGGGTCACGTTGATCCGTGCGCGTTCGGCCGCCGATCCGTTCGGCCTGTCGCGCCCCCGCAGACCGACCGTTCGGGCGAGTTCCCTGACCAGCGCGTCCATCTCGTCCCGCGCTTTGCGGGCCCGTTCCAGGTCGTGGTACTCGGTCGCCTCGGCCAGGTCGGCGCGGAGATCACCCAGCCGCTCCTGGTACGCCGCCTTGGCCCGCGCGTCCAGGTGCGGTCCGAGGTCATTGGCCCCGTTGGGGTGGGTCTCCCCGGCCAGGTGCAGCGCGTGCGTCTCCACACCGGGCCTGGCCAACAGTCTGGCCAGGTACGCCATGCCCTTGCCGTGCCGCAGCCGGGCGGTGTTGCCTGCGTGGTCGAGCGTCCAGTAGTCGCCCTCGTGGGCCAGTACGGCGGTATCGGGGGCCACGGGCGGCTGGGGCGGTTCGAGGTCGTCGAGCCACAGCCGGGCGCCCATCCGCCGCGCGATGTCCACTGTGGAGCGTCGGTGGAGTTCGGCTTCGGCGGCGTCACCCAGCATGGTCGCGAGCAGGCTGAGGTAGTGGGACATGGGCGTCCACACGAACAGGACCACGACGTGTGCGTACGGTCGCGCCACCGTCAGGATGTCGGCCGCGTACTCGTCGGCACCGACGAGGTACGCCACCTCGGCGAGGCACGCGAGGCAGGCGAGCCCGCCGCGCCGGTCGATCACCGCGGGCGCGCCCTCGGCGAGCAACTGGTCGAGCGTCAGCCGGGCGTCGGCGAGCCGGCCCATCCGGGCGGCCAGCCGTGCCGCCAGTGCCTGCCACATCGGCCGGGTCCAGTGCGGTGGTGCCGCGGCCACCGAGGCGACGAACCTGGCCTCCGCCTCCGCCGCACCGGCCGTGTCGCCCTCGGCCAGTGCGAGGCTGGCCACGAACTCGTGCCACATCGGCGTCACCCACGGCACGGCGTCGGCGCCGTCGAGCATGGTCCGGGTGATGCCCGCGGCGGCGGCGAAATCCCTTTCGAGCCAACGGAGCCGCGCGGTAGCGGTCATGTACAGGTGATGCCACAACGGATTGCGCGTCTGGTTCACGAGCAACCCGCACTCGGCGAGCACCCGCTCGGCGGCGGCCCGCTGCCCCAGTTCCAACAGGCCCTCCACCTGTCGGAGCCGGCCCTCCGCCACGGACTCCAGGACACCGGCCCCGGCGCCGAGCTCGACCGTCTCGGCCGCGATCGCCAGCCGTTCGTGGACCGTCTCCGGCCGCCACCTGAGCGTGTCGTGCCGGGCGACCAACGCGGTCATGATCACCTCGGGCTGGTCGAGCCGACGGGCCATGGCGACCGCCTGGCCGGCGACCGCACCGTCGCCGGTGTCCACGGCAAGCCTGGCCAGCAGGCGGACACGCAACTCACTGTCGTCGCCGGGCAGTTCGGCCAGTACCCGCTCGATGCCGCGCACCGGTGTCCAGTCGGTCTCACCCAACGGGGACTGGTGGCCGTCGGCGAGCGCCGCCCAACCGGCGGTCTCGTGGTCACCCACGGCCCTGGCCAACTCCAACGCCTGCCTCGCGGTCGCCATCGCCGCCGCCGGATCACCCGACAGCCGTTGTGCCCCGGCTAGCTCGACCAGCAGCCGCGCCCGCTTGCCGGGGTCGGTCAGCAGGGCGACGGTCCGGTGGAAGTGACCGGCTGAGGCCTCGTACGCACCGGACCGCATCGCCGCCCGCCCCGCCTCGACGCCGTACCGCACGGCCTCCGGAACGTGGCACGCCCGACTGAAGTGGGCGGCCAACCGTGCCGGGTCATGGCCGACGACCTCCGCAGCCCGCCGGTGCAACGCAACCTCGTCGGCGGGGGACAACCGAGCCAGGATCACGTCCCGCATGAGGGTGTATGGGAACTCCACAGTGTGCGCGTCCCCTTGCACGACGACGCCGTCGTCGAACGGCAGCGCCGCCCGGACCGTCATCACCGACTTGTGCGTCATGGCGGCGACCTCACGCAGGTCGAACCGGGCGCCCAGCACGGCGCCCACCGTCAGCAGCTCCATGGCGTCGAGGGACAGGTGGGCGAGGCGACGGTCGAGCACGTGCCGGACGGTCTCCGGAACGTGCTTACCCGGGTGGAGGGCGATCTCCGTGACGAGCGAAGGATTTCCGCCCGTGCGCCGATGCACGTGGCCGGCGTCGGACTCGCGACCGGTGAGCGCGTGCAGCAACTCGCTTGTTTCGCCCTCGCTCAACCCAGCGAGCGGGACGCGCGTGCCCAACCGGACCAGCTCGGCTGGTAGCCGGCCGTCCTCGGTCGTTCCCACCACCACGATCCGGCTGTCCCGCACCTGATGGCCGAGGAACTCCAGATACCGGAGGGAACCCACATCGGCCCAGTGCAGGTCGTCGACCACGACCAGCTGCGGCCGTTCGGCGGACGACAACAACTGGGTGAACGTGTCGAACAACCGGAACCGGTCGGTGCCCTCAGCGAACCACTCCCTGTCCACACCCGGTGTCCCGGTGACGACAGCGAACCTGCGTGCCAACTGCACCAACGCCCAATAGGGCACCTGGTCGTTCGCCCAACACGTCGCCCACAGCACGTCGAAGCCGTCGGCGGCCTCGCTCACGTGCTGGGCGAGCGCGGTCCTACCGATCCCAGGTTCGCCGGTGATCAGTGCGAACGCGCCCCGGCCTGCGCGTGCCTCGGACAGAAGCCCGACGAGCTGGTCCGTTTCGGCTGCCCGCCCCACGAATCGCGCACCCACAGTCCTCCTCGCTCCGTGGTCACGGTATGGCCCAGGGGCAGCAGGCCAACTGGTCCTTCGCGCGGCCGATCGTGCGGTGTTCGAGCGGACCTGGCACCCCACGATCGGGCCACCCACCCGGGCATGCCGAAAACGTCATCCGTGCTGATCAGACGCTGTCCATGGTGATGTCGGGCCGTCCACTCACGACTGGCGGTGTGCCACGGCAGGATGACTGGCCGTGCTGCTGCGACTGGCAGACCTTGGTGACAGCGGCCAGCAAGAATTCCCCGAGTACGGCCACTTACCGTTGTCACCGTGCGTAGCTATGACGGAGCCCGTTACCGGCGGTGCCAGCCCAGCGCACGGCGGATTGCCGGCGATGGTGGTCCGGTAGGTTCTCGGCCATGGATCGGCTCGCCGGAACGGCTGCCGTGGCAGCGGGCATGTTCGCCGGAACGAACGTGGACGACCTGATTGTGCTCACGGTGCTGTTCCTGTCCTCCCGGGCCAACGGGAGCCCGCGTCGGTGGCAGATCTGGGCCGGGCAGTACGCCGGGATCGCGGTCCTTGTCCTCGTGTCCGTGGTCGCCGCACTCGGACTGACACTCGTCCCTGACGACTGGGTCGGGCTACTTGGTCTGATCCCCGTCGCCCTCGGCGTCAAAGGGCTGATGGCAGCCATCCGCACCCGCAACGACGGCGGGGACACCTCTGCGGCCGTGGCGTCCGGGCTGGTGTCGGTCGCGACGGTGACCATCGCCAACGGGGCCGACAACATCTCGGTCTACACCCCGGTGTTCCGCAGCATCGGTCCCGGCCCCAGTGCCGTCACCATCATCGTGTTCGCCATCGGCGTCGCCCTGTGGTGCCTGGCAGGATCCTGGCTCGGCTCGCACAAGAAGATCATCGAGATCGTCGAACGGTACGGGCAGTGGCTTGTTCCCGCTGTCTTCATGACGATCGGCAGCCTGATCGTCATCGAGTCCGGAGTCCTCACCAAGATCTTCTGACTGCTGGCCTCAAGATAGACGGCGGCTACGGAATGTGAAATCTGTGGCCAGATAGCTCCCCAACAACTGGCCGCCAGTGGGGAAGTCCAACTGCCCACCAACACTTGGATTCGGTGTATGTCAGCCAGTTCGACCCGCTTCGGGAACCCCGGCGACGACACGACGAACTCGAACACGACGTCCTCGGCGAGCCAGTCGAAGAAGTGCTCGCCGTCCACATGTCCGGTGACACCTTCCTGAATGACGTCGAAGAAGGGGTCAAGTGCCTTGAAGTCCTTTTTCCTGGAGATGCCACGACCACCAATGCGGTGTTGCCGAAGGTCGTCAGCGACTACTTCGACGCGATGAACGAATTCGACCTCGACGGGATTCTCGACACCTTGGCCGAGGACCCCTGGGTCAACGACATCCAGCGTGACTTCCGCGGCATCGAGTCCATCAGCAGGT
Organism: Rhodococcus rhodnii; assembly: GCA_000720375.1. Classification (GTDB taxonomy): domain Bacteria; phylum Actinomycetota; class Actinomycetes; order Mycobacteriales; family Pseudonocardiaceae; genus Kibdelosporangium. The sequence continues at coordinate 32,952 of JOAA01000017.1, forward strand.
GGCTCGAGAAGGAGATCATCGGCGACAAGGTGGTCGCCGCGGAGATCCGCCGCGTCGAACCCCACCACGCCGACATCGTGGTGACCGCGCTGATGGACGGCGAGTACGACAAGACCAACCTCCCTCCGGAGCTTGAACTGTCGTTCTACTTCTCGCTCGCCGGCGACAAGATCAGCCGTCCCATCAACCTTCGCAATCGGCCTGGTCACTGGCATCCATTCCAGCCGGAATCAAAGAACCAAAAGGCTGCCGTGGCCAGCACACTATCGCCGAGGTAAGTACTGCACTTCAAAGTGCCTGTTATTCGCAGGGAAGTTATCCGCGATCGGGAAAGTTGCGCTCTCTAGAGCACGGAACACACAGGGAGATCAACATGGTCATCGCCGTTGCCGGCGCCACCGGACACCTCGGCCGCCACGTCATCGAGGCACTGCTTGCGAAGGGCGTGCCTGCGTCCGACATCGTCGGTGTGGGTCGCCAGGTCGACAAGATCGCCGACCTCGGCATCACGGTGCGGCAGGCGTCATACGACGACCCCGACAGCCTCAAGGCCGCCTTCGCGGGCGCGGACAAGTTGCTGCTCATCTCGGGCAGCGAGGTCGGCCAGCGCGTTCCACAGCACACCAACGTCATCGAGGCGGCCAAGGAAGCAGGTGTCGGGCTGGTCGTCTACACCAGCGGACCGAAGGCCGACACCAGCGACATGAAGCTGATGGGCGAACACCTCGCCACCGAGCGGCTGCTGGGCCAGTCCGGCCTGCCACACGTGATTGTGCGCAACAACTGGTACTTCGAAAACTACGACGTCCAGCAGGCGATCGAGCACGGCCTGTTCGGAGCCGCGGGCGACGGCAAGATCGGTATCGCTTCTCGCGCGGACTACGCCGAGGCCGCGGCGGCCGTGTTGATCGGTGAGGGACACGAAGGGCGGGTCTACGAACTGGCCGGCCCGCCGGTCACGCTCGCGGAGCTGGCCGCCGAAATCTCGCGCCACTCCGGCAAACCAGTCGCCTACAACAACCTCGGCGAGGACGACTTCCGCGCGATGTTGGTCAACGTAGGCCTGCCCGAACCAGTAGCGGCCACTTTGGCGGATGCTGACCGGGCGGCGTCGAACGGCGCGTTGGACGTGCCGCCGACGCACCTGACGACCTTGCTGGGCCGGCCCGCCACTCCGCTGGCCGACCTGATCCGGGCCTCCCTGTCCGAAAAGGACTGATACGGCATCGGGCCTCGAAGCCGTGGGACAGCGCCATTTGGCCACGGCGGAGGCTGTCGTCGATCTCGGCCCGGACGACGATGCGCCCGATCTTCGAGACAACGGCGACCCAGTCGCCTGCCGTAGCGCCGATCGCGGCGAGATCGTCGGCGCGGACCCGAAGCGCACCGTCGGGGTCGGTTTTACGCCAGGCGGGCGGACGCAGGATCTGGTTGGCGTTGTGGCTGCGGCGCTGGCCGTTGATCAGAGACAGCGGATAGTCGGGGTCGGGGCGGTCCCGCTCGGGGTCCAGGCCGGCCAGCCAGTCCAGCAGCTGCGGGATGGCGAGCTGGATGCGTTCGTTGCGAACCAAGGTCCAGATCTCGTCGTACTCGTGCCGGCTGAAGGCAAGTCCGCTGGATCGCAGGATTGTCCTTCAGTACCGGGCTGCCCCGGAACCTTGGTGGAAGCCGAGATACGAGAAGTGGGAGTGGACCTTCTTCGCCTTCGAATGGCCGGCAAACCACTTCCATCTACGCGTGGCTGTTCGAAGCTCTCGGAAAGTGTGTTCAGCGGCAGGTATCCGCCGATGTACTCGAAACCCGTGATGTCCGACCGTTCCCCGCGCGACTCGCCCCACACCGGCGCCGGCCACGAGTGCAGCGCGTTGGTGCCTGGCCGGCCGAAGTTCCCGGTCACCTCCGTTTCATCAGGGCGTGCCCGTACGCGCCACCAGAATGGTTGCCCTGGCCACCCCCGCCCACATAGGCGAACGAGCCCGGCCGTCCCTCAGCCAGATCGGCGTCGCGGACTTCCTGCAACTTGGCCGCGATCTCGGCCAACGCAGTCTCCCAGCTGACCGGCTCATGCGTGGACCTCGAGCCCGCAGTTGACGTAGCAGAGGTTGCAGGCGGTCTTGTGCCACTGGCTCACGCCGAACTCCCGATCTCGCGGACGACGGCTATCGCCCGGGCCAAAGTAGACAGTCGCGCATCCGTTGTGTCACCGGCTGGATAGAGCCGGACGGTGTCCACGCCGGCGTCGCGCCACACTCGCAGCCGCTCGCGCACCATCGGTTCGGTGCCGATGAGCGTGGTGCCCAGCACCATCTCGTCGGTCACCAGCGCGGCCGCGCCGTCGCGGTCGCCTGCCTGCCACCGTTCGCGCACCTCGGCGGCGATCTCGGCCCAGCCCTGCCGGCTGTAGGCCTGGTTGTAGAAGTTCGTCGAGGCCGAACCCATTCCGCCAAGGCTGAACGCCAGCTCCTTCTTTCGTCCGGCCACCATCTGGCGCAATGCGTCCTCGTCGGGTGCGAACGCCACCTCCGCGCCCTGGCAGACGTCCAGATCCGCCCGGGTCCGTCCACTGCGGGCCAGTCCTTCGTCCAGGTGGGCGAAGTACGCCCCGGCCGCGCCCTCGGGCACGAAACTGGTGCCCAGCCAACCGTCGGCGGTCTCGCCGGTCAGCCGGAGCATCGCGGGCGACAGCGTGGCCAGATAGATCGGGATGGGATGGTGCGCCCGCATCGACAGGCGCATCGGCTTCGTGTCACCGCCGGGCCGCGGGATCTGGAATTCGGTGCCGGAATAGGAGATCTTGCCGCCGTCGACAACCTGGCGCACGATTTCCACCGTCTGCCGCATCCGCGCCAGCGGCCGCGCGAACGCCACCCCGTGCAGGCCTTCGATCACCTGCGGGCCGGACGCACCCAGCCCCAGCAGGAACCGGCCCTCCGACAGGTTCGACAGGGTGATCGCCGTCTGTGCGACCGCGACCGGCGTACGCGTGCCGACCTGCATGATCCCGGAGCCGAGCAGCATCCGTTCGGTCTTGGCCGCGTAGTATCCCAGCGCTGACGGACCGTCCGAACCCCAGGCCTCGGCGACCCAGCAGATGTCCAGGCCGAGTTTCTCCGCCTCCACCACGAAATCGACCTGCTCGGACCAGCGGTCACCGGCCGACGCCTCGATCGTCGTCGCGGTGCGCATCACGCCTCCGCCAGTTTCTTGATCTGCTCCAGCGTGGCGCCGATGTTGCGTTCGAACTCCCGCATCCGCACGAACACGATCTTCTGTTCCTTCTCCGGCATCCGATCGATCGCGAACGACAGCCCGGAACGGGCGGGCCCCATCTGCATCCACTCCGACAGCTGCGTGCCGCCGTCCTTCGGCTCAAGGCGAAAGCGCCAGATCGCGGTGGGGTGCTCGGGATCCTCAACCGCCCAGGCGAACACTTTCGGCGCCTCGCACTCGATCACGGTCGACGTCGTCGCCCACTCCCCGAATGCCTCGTGCTTGCTGCGGCCGACAAACCGCGCGCCCACCGCCGGGCCGGTTGCGCCGTCCAGCCACTCGATCGAGCACAGCTCGTCGCTCATGGTCGGCATCAAGTCCACATCGGACACCACGGCCCACACCTGCTCCGGCGGGGAATCGATCCACGTCCGTACCTCCACCGTCGGTTTGTCGACGTAACGGGCACCCGTCCACTCCATCGAGGTCCGCCTCCTTTGTGGCTCTGACCACTAGAGTTGCTTAACTAGACTGACTATGTCAACCCCGCTGCCATGGGCTCTCAGAGAGCGGCCGCGGTACGCACGCCGTGGTCGATCGCCCGTTTGGCGTCCAACTCGGCGGCGACGTCGGCTCCACCGATCAGGTGCAGGGGTACGCCCGCGGCGGTGATCTCTCGCGCAGATCCCGGACAGGCTCCTGCCCAGCGCACACAACGACGTTGTCCACGGCGAGCACCCGATAACCATCGCGGTCGCTGACGTGCAGCCCCTCGTCGTCGATCTTTTCGTACTGGACGCGAGGTTCGACCTCACTGGGCTGTTGCGTGCGATCGACGAGCACCGAATCGACCACCTGTTCATTGCCCCGCCCATCGCGCTCGCCTGGCGAAGAGCGACCGCGACGACAACCTTTCGGCGCAGGAGGTTCTGGATTTCGTGGCCGCCCGAGTGGCGCCATACAAGAAGATCCGGCTCGTCGAGTTCGTCGACCAGATTCCGAAGTCCCCCACGGGAAAGATCCTCCGGAAGGTGCTGCGGCAGCGCGAACAGGCCGGCCGGGAGACCACACGGATGGGAAGACGGGCGTTGCCGCACGCTGGCCGTGGACGAGTTGGTGCGGACCAGATCGGCAAGCCGTGGTTTGCACGACGTCCCGGCAGAAGGCGTCAGAAGTCTTCAGCTTGTCGAGTCCGCGAAACGGCGCTGCACATCAGGCCGCGACTTGAGCCGCTCCGGATAGCCCGGCCCCATCCGCATGGAAGTCTCCTCCGCCCGCAACGGTTTGCTGCACGCGGCACAGACGACTTCGGCGTGCGCGTCGTGACCGCAGGCGTCGTGGTGAAAGACCACCGGCGCGCCCTCATCGCCGGCCAGCCACCGGTCCCCCCAGCGGGACATCGCCGCCAGCACTCCGAAGAAGTCCTTGCCCTTCTCGGTGAGCAGGTAGTCGTAGCGCAGCGGCTCGGTCTGGTACGGCCGCTTCTCCAGCAGGCCCTCGTCGACCAACCGCCGCAGCCGGTCGGTCAGGGTGTTGCGCGCGATGCCCAGTTCCTGCTGGAACTGGTCGAAGCGGCGGATGCCGTAGAACGCCTCACGCAACACCAGTGGGGTCCACCAGTCGCCCAGCAGATCCATGGTCCGCGCGATGGAGCAGGGCCACCGGGAAAACGACGTCCGTTTCACAAGCTCAGGATAGCTGAGTCTTACAACGAAACCGTGCTGGTAAGAGCCCTTATCGCGGATCATCTCGCGGACGTGCCCGCCCACCGGCGCTGATAGACCCGGTCGGCGGAAGTCAGCGGTTCGCCGCAGGTGCTGCACACCGTCGGCGAGCTGCTCGGGTGATCACCCGATCGGTGCAGGATGGACATTTCGAGGTGACGCGCAGGCGCCTGCGTGTGCTTCTCGCTCCACTTGGCGAGCGCGTCAAGGACTGGCAGGAAGTCCGCGGCGGCGTCGGTGATCACGTACTCGTGCTGCATCCGCTGTTTGCCGCGATACGGCCTGCGGAGCAGCAGTCCCGCCTCGACCATCTGGGCAAGCCTGCGGGCCAGCACGTTGTCGGCGACCTGGAGGACCTCACGGAACTGCTCGAACTTCGTCGTGCCCAGCAGCGCCTCGCGCAGCACGAGCATCACCCACGGATCGCCGACCACGTCGAGCGATCGGGCGATCGGGCACGGGTGCTTCGACCAGTCCTGACGCAGCACGGGACGCTCCTCACATTGGCTTGCTCCGAGCAAGCCTACCCGACGTAAGCTTGCTTCAAGCAAGTCAACTAGGAGGTAGGCCATGAGGGACGCCGTGATCGTCGACGCGGTCCGCACACCGATCGGCAAAGGCCGAGCCACGGGAACGTTGGCCGGCGTACACCCTGTCGACCTGCACGCACACGCCATCCGCGCGCTCGTCGACCGGACGGGCATCGACCCGGTCAAGATCGACGATGTCATCTCCGGAGCGGTCGGCCAGATCGGCGAGCAGAGCGGCAACACCGCACGGTGGGCGGCGCTTGCCGCGGGACTTCCGGAGTCTGTCCCGGCCGTCACCATCGACCGGCAGTGCGGCAGCAGCCAGCAAGCCATCCACTTCGCCGCACAGGGCGTGATCGCCGGTGCCTACGACGTGGTGATCGCCTCCGGCATCGAGTCGATGAGCCACGTGCCGATCGGCAGCCAGCAGGACGGCCGGGACTTCCTCGGCCCGCGGGTCGCCAACCGGTATTCGGACGGCCTTGTGCCCCAGGGGATCAGTGCCGAGCTGATCGCCGCCAAATGGGGCCTGACCCGAGAACAGCTCGACGCATTTGCCGCCACGAGCCACCAGCGCGCCGCGGTGGCGTGGGCCGACGGCCGGTTCGACCGTGATGTCGCCCCGCTGAAAGTGGGTACGGACGAGGTGCGGACCGATGAGTCAGTACGCCCGTCGACCACTGTGGACGTTCTGGCCGGCCTCAAACCGGCTTTCTACAACGACTATTGGGCCACTCGGTTCCCCCAGATCGGCTGGCACGTGACCGCAGGCAACTCGTCACCGATCAACGACGGCGCCGCGGCGGTACTGATCACCAGCAGCGAGACGGCGCAACGCCTCGGTCTTAAGCCGCGTGCACGCCTGCACAGCTCCGCCGTCGTCGGCGACGATCCGCTGCTGATGCTCACCGGCGTCATTCCCGCCACCGCCAAGGTGCTCGACCGCGCCGGCCTGACGCTCGGCGACATCGACGCGTTCGAGGTCAACGAAGCGTTCGCCAGCGTTGTCCTGGCCTGGCAGGCCGAAACCGGTGCAGATCCGGCGAAGGTGAACGTCAACGGCGGCGCGACTGCGATCGGCCATCCGCTGGGCGCGAGCGGCGCACGCCTGATGACCACCCTGCTGTCGGTTCTCGAACAGACCGGCGGCAGGTACGGCTTGCAGACCATGTGCGAAGCCGGAGGTCTGGCCAACGCCACGATCATCGAACGGCTCTGACCTGATTGGACACCGGCCGCGCGACCAGCAAGGCGGCTACAGCGGCCAAGGCGCCCATGACCGCCCGGTGGACACGCGGTCAGCGGGCAGCTGGGACACGGCCGCGCTGGTGAACGAAGTGGTCGACAACCCGACACCCAGACCTGTCATCAACAAGCCCGGCAAGAAGCCCATCGCATACGACCCGTCCAAGTGCAACGACAGCCACAGCGCACCCGCGCCGAACACCACACCGCCCCGGGCACGGCGATCGCCCGTGACCCGAACCGATCCACCAAACACCCCGCGAACGGCGCCGCCAACACGGCCATGACAGGGCCTGGAGTGACCTCGAACGCGCCTCAAGGAAGCGTCGATGATTGCTGGCTACGCCATCACCGCGCTGTCGGTGCGGTGATGGCTCGGCGCTTCTGCTGGCGCCGCGAAGAGCGTGAAGAACAGTTGGGCGGCCTCAATCGACCCATGAAGGCTAACGTCACCTGAATTCAGAAGGTCGCGCACAGTCGGACGCGCCGAAGATGAGGTCCCAGTATGATTCCACTGTGGCCTCGAGCTCGGCGTCGACCGCGTTGCCACGGCTGCGTCCTAAATGGATGCGATCACCCGCAAACACCTCGAAAGACTCATCGTTCCTGATGATCCGCACCGAACCCGTCCGTCATATTTCCCACGCCCTGCGTGATCCGTGAGATGTCAGCCCCAAAGAGGGGGCCGGATGTCACCACCGACGCCCTCTGGCCCACCTACTTGATCGTGATGTCGCTGAGATCAAGCGTGATCGGGATCCACGACAGATCCGGGGTGCCGTCCTCCTGACGGATGTGGATGTGCCGCTTGGTCGCCACGACGATGCCGTCGACCTTCGCGTGTTGCCGAATGTAGTGAGCCGTCGGCGAGAACCCATTGACCACTGGCTGGTAGTCCATGCGGCGCAGCAGACCCTCATCGTCGAAGTAGTACTTCTGGGTCTCGTTGTGCGTGTCGACGTTCTTCGAGAACGTGACGCTCAGTCCGCGCCAGCTCTCCCCGTTCTCCACCCACGGGTCGATTTCCTCGGTGACAGCCCCCTCCCAGCCGAAGACAAAGGGCTCGGGCAGGTAGTGCCAGGTGGCGTAGCTCTGGAAGTAGGCGATCTGCGCAAGGCTCCACTTGCTCTCCGTGGTGTAGCCCTCGAAGGTGGCCCGCGGATTCTTCAACTGGTCGATCACATCGCCGTCCGCGGAGGTCACGGCGACGAGGTTCTGCGCCCGATCGAACTCGATGGTGCGACCGGTCGTCAGCTGCCGGTGACGGATCTTCTGGGAGTGCAGATCGGCCTCGACCTCCCCGGTGTCCACAAAGTCCGCGTGTCCCTTGAACTCCCAGAACGGCCCGCCGAATGCGACGTTCAACGTGATCGTGGAGACGGAGCGATACCGATCCAGTCCACCGTGGGCGTCAAGGACCTTGGTCAGCAGGTCAGTCACTGTTTCTCCTGAATAAGTAGCGGTTAGTCCTGATGCAGGACTGATGTCGTCCAGTATCTGAGGGTGGGTTTGAAAATCAAACCGAGTGTGAGCGGCGACACAGGTCATGCACCGATGCGGCGATCGCATAGGAGTGGCTTGACCGTGGCGCGGCCAAGGTTCGCGACACTGTTCGGCGCACGAGGCAGCCGTGAAGACCCTGCTAACCTTGAAGTTAATGACCTTGTTCTAGCGTTAGGGGTGCAAGGCATGGCCGCCAAACTTCGCCTGCAGGACCGCGAATGCCCGCTCTCCACGGCCTTGGGCTACGTCGGCGAATGGTGGACACTGCTGCTCCTGCACGACTGTTTCGACGGCTACAGCCGCTTCGACCAGTTCCAGGAAAACCTCAAGATCTCCACGAGCATGCTCACCAGCAGGCTCAAATCCCTTGTCGAGAACGGGTTGCTGGAAAAGAAGCCGTACCAGTCCCACCCCGTCAGGTATGAGTACACGCTCACCGAGCTCGGCCGGTCGTTGCGACCGGTGATCATCGCACTCGCCGCATGGGGAAACGGCCGGCTTGATCCGTCCGAGCGGAGCATGATCCTGCTGGACGCGACAACCGGTGCAGAGGCCGAACCCGTACTTGTCGACGCCAAGACCGGACGGCGCGTCGACGGCGACGATTTCGTCTTCGCCGCTGGTCCCGCTGCAAGCGCCGCCTTCCGCGACCGTTATGCCAACGTCGCCGTCCCCGTCGAATCGTGAACAAGTACGCGTTCTGCTCACACTGACGAGCGAGCTCTTCCCACAGGCGCTTAGTACGTCACAACGGGACCGGCATGGATCACGTTGTGACAGCTCAATGTTCGCGCCGCACGTGCGAAACAGTCCAGTTTCGACACATACCCAGAGTGCCCTCGCGAGCAACCCTCCCGAGTAACTGCTAATCTAGCAGTCATGACGACTTCTAAAATAGAACCCACTGGCAATGGCCGCCTGTCCGACGTTGGCACCAAGCGGGCCGTAATCACCGGAGGCACCCGCGGCACTGGCGCAGCGATCGCACGCCGTTTGCGCGCCGATGGCCTGGCAGTAACCGTGGTTGCCCGCGGTCCAGGTGAAGCGGAGCAACCAGACGTTGCCCTCGTCACCGCTGACCTGACCGATCCGCAGTCGGCAGGCAAGATCGCACCCACGCTCCTGGCCGACGGCGCTCCAGATGTCCTTGTGCATGTGGCCGGAGGGTCCAATGCTCCCTCGGGCGGGTTCGCCGTCCTGGGGGACGACGACTGGGCACACGAGCTCGACTTGAACCTGCTGTCCGCGGTCCGGCTTGATCGCGTCCTCATCCCCGCGATGATCGAGGCTGGTCGCGGAACGATCGTGCATGTCTCGTCGATCCAGGCGCGGATGCCGCTGTGGGACGGCACGCTCGCGTACGCCGCCGCCAAGGCCGCGTTGAGCACGTACAGCAAGGGACTCGCCAACCAACTTGCCCCGCATGGCATCCGAGTCAACACCGTCTCGCCGGGCGGAATCCAAACCGATGCCGCCGACCAACTCGTACAGCGCCTTTCCGAACAGTTCGACGGAAACACCGACGCTGCTCGGGATTCGTTGCTGGCCTCGCTTGGCGGCGTCCCGCTCGGCCGGTTCGTCAGCCCCGCTGAGGTAGCCGACACCGTCGCCTTCCTCGTCTCTGACCAGGCGACCAGCATCCTCGGCGCCGACATTGTCGTTGACGGCGGCACCATCCGAACGCTCTGACCCAACGCAGCAACCCACAAGAACGACAGGAGAACTCCCGTGACCGAGACCTTCACCGACTTTCGCGCCGACCAGTTGCCAGCCGTGGTCCTGGCTTACCTCGATGCTCACGAAAACAGCGCCACGCCGAGGCTGTCTCCCACTTCGCGCCGGATGCCGTTGTGGTGGACGACGGCAAGTCCTACGAAGGCATCGAAGCGATCCAGTCCTGGATCGAGAACTCAGCCAGCGAGTACACCTGGACCAACACCCCGATCGGACAGCAGATCACCGACGCGGAAACCGTCACCGTTCGCGTCCGCGTGGACGGAACTTTCCCCGGAGGCACCGTCGTCCTTCGCTACCAGTTCGAGCTCGCCGGCAGCACGATCCGACGTCTGGCCATCGCGGTCTGACCGATCCGGTCGTGGGTGATCAGGCGTAGCCGGTCCGGTCGAACGGGACCCGCACGCCTTCGAACCCGGTCGGCCGCACCACAACCGGCACCGGACACTCCTCAGTGGACAAAGTCGTCCGCCGGGCTTGATTCTGCCGCCCCTACATGGAGGTGACTGGACGACGGCATCACCACAGGGTATTCGCGCAAGACAGGCCGATCGAGGAAAAAGGCGAGGACGATCCGGCGCGGATCGCCCTTGGCCCTTACACAACCGAGCATACACTCCCCCGCCTTCACCCGGCCGCCGCGGCGCGGCGTCTGCGCGCAAAGCGTATCCACCATCCACAGTGGACATTTCGGTTCACGGATGGCGTCATGACGCCATCTAAAAGTACGTTCGTCCGTTTATCGTGGAGTCAGTGCTCTCCAGGACAACGACATCGAGGCGGTGTGATGACCACTCACCAGGCGGTCTTCCTGCTCGTCGGGCTCGCCGCGATCCTCGTCGCCACCAGACTGGCCGGCATGGTCGCCCGGCGGTTGCAGTTGGGCATCCTCACCACACAGCTGTACTCGATGCTCGTGGTGATGGCTCTGGTCACGACGGCGATGACCGGCCCGGTACTGAAACCTGTTGGAACGCAGGCACAAGCGTCAACGGGTCGAGGAGCCGGCCACTTCGCGGGCGTGACATACCCACACTGACCACAGCCCGTCTTCTTCCTTCTCAGCAACCGTTGTGGGTGCCGCACGGCCTGAAACGCCGAGTGAACAAGAACAAAGGACACGTAGTGATGACTGACAGCAATGGCCGAACCAGAGTGCTGGTGGTCGGCGGTGGCCCTGCGGGATCCGTCGCCGCGACCGCCTTGGCGCAGCAGGGCATCTCGGTCCAGCTGATCGAGAGCGCCCAGTTCCCCCGCTACCACATCGGCGAGTCGCTGACGCCCTCCTGCCGCACGATCCTCGAGCAGATCGGGGTAGCGGAAAAACTGGACAATCACGGTTTCGTCATCAAACACGGCGGCGCGTTCCGGTGGGACACCGACAGCTGGATCTTCGACTGGGGGTCGCAGGTGGGCTCCCGGTCGTGGCAGGTGGACCGATCCGAATTCGACCTGTTGCTGTTGAACCACGCACAGGACAACGGCGTGAAAGTGTCGATGGGTGTGACTGCCAAGGCAGTGCAGTTCACCGGCGACCGGCCGACGTCCGTTCGGTGTGCCACCGACTCCGGTAGCTTGTACACGATCGACGACTTCGACTACCTGATCGACGCGACCGGTCGCTATGGCCTGCTCAGTGCCCGCCATTTCAAGGACCGCCACCCGCACCAGAACCTGCAGAACGTGGCTGTCTGGGGTTACTGGACCGGTGCGAAAATGCTGCCGGACACGCCCACCGGCGGGATCAACATCATCTCCACGCCGGAAGGCTGGTTCTGGGTCATCCCGCTGGCGGACGGCCGCACCAGCATTGGTTTCGTCACCAGTAAGGAATCCTTCGCCCGGCACCGGCAGAACCAGGCCCCGCTCAACGACATCTACCTGCCACTGATCGCCGAGTCGCCTGCGTTGAGCGACCTGGTCGAGGATGCCGAGTATCAGGGAACCGCGCACGTGGAAACAGACTATTCCTACGTAGGCGGCCACTTCGGTGGTCCCGGATACATGATCGTCGGCGACGCGGCGTGCTTCCTCGACCCACTCCTCTCGTCCGGTGTGCACCTTGCCGTGTACAGCGCGTTCAACGCCGCAGCGAGCATCGCCTCGGTGGACCGCGGTGAGGTCACAGAGCAGGAAGCCCTGGACTTCTTCGAGTTCGCCTACCGGCGGGCCTACACGCGTCTGCTGGCACTGGTGAGTGTGATGTACGAGCGTTACCTCGGCAAGGACGGCTTGTTCCACATCTCCGACCGCCTTGTCGGGGCGACCAGTCCGAACCCGGATGACGCGCCCAGTTCGTTGTCGTTCGCGGAAATCATCGGCGGCGTGTCCGATATGCGGGAGGCCACCGATGCCGGCACGCGGGTGCTCACCGAACAGTTGGCCGACGAGGCGTTCAAGGTCCAGCAGCGGTCCGTGTCCGGTGTGGACGGTGTCAGTAAGCCGGACTTCTCCTCGGTGCTGGAAAACCCACTGAGAGACGCTAAATCGACGGAGTACACGCTGGTCACTACCCCACGGCTGGGCCTGGCTCGGGTTACGGAGCCGTCGGTATGACCGACTCCGGACAACACGCGGACGTGGTCGTGATCGGCGGTGGCCCGGCAGGTTCCACGGCCGCCGCGATGCTGGCCCGCAACGGATTCGACGTCCTGCTGTTGGAGCGTGAGGTCTTCCCGCGCTACCACATTGGTGAGTCGCTGCCCGCGTCGTGCCTGTCGACGTTACGACTGTCAGGGGCGTTCGACGACGTGGCCGCGGCCGGTTTCACCGTCAAGCGAGGGTCGGTTTTCCTGTGGGAGCAGGATGAATGGCTGCTGGACTGGCGCAAGCTGGTCGACCGAGACACCGTCCACACCGCCACGTTCGACTTCCTCGTGGACGCGTCCGGCCGGACCGGTGTGCTGGGCAAGAAGCACTTCGACATGCGTACCCCGCACGAGCTGTTCCAGAACGTCGGGATCTGGGGTTACTGGACCGGGGCCAAGCTCCTGCCGGGCAGCCCGGAGACGGTCGGCGCGACCGTCCGCACAACGCGAATGTCCGGTCCACTTGATACGCCGGTCGCAGCCAGGTGGGCCTCGTACGGCGATATCGCGTATCTCGAGTGCGCCCAAGCGTGCGGGCTGCACCTGACGGACAGGAGTGCGGTCGCGGCAAGCAGTGCCGGAGTCGGAGAACTCTTGCTGTACGCCGCGAACGTCAGTCCACATCGGATAGTGGTCGGCCTTGGCGGCAGCGGGACGACTGACGGCGGCGCCGGGATGGCGCTGGCACTGGGCTATCGCTTGCTCGACGACCACGGCCGCACGCTGAACGGACAGCCCACAGTAGACGATGCCTGGAAACCGCACCGCCTGACAGGCCGCAGTTGGACGACATCGAGATCGTCGCCGCGACCGACGTCGACAATCCGCTGCTCGGCGCGAACGGGGTTGACGTGTCGAAGTTCCCTGGCGGAGGTGCCGCCGGGGGAATCGCAGCCGGGCGCGTTGGCCTACTGGGTGCACGGGTCGAGTCAGGCGCCACTTCGACCAGATCGGCGAGTTGGCCGCCGAGGCCGAGCCAGGGCAGAATCCGTTCACCGAGGCACCGGTACTCGCGCGGCGACTAAGCGCCCGGCTCACCCACCGTTGGCACGCCCGGCATTGACCACGTCGGACTGGTGCACGTCACGATCGGTGGTAACCGACCCCGGCTGGACAACCTCGCCGCACTCCGCGCAACGCAACTCCGGCCGCAGCGGCTTGCCGCATTCGTGCGTGAACACGGCCATGTACTCGGGATCGTCGCGGACGAAACGGTCACCCCAGTCGCGCATCAGCTGGAGCAAACCGAACAACTGCTCGCCAGCCTCAGTCAGGTGGTAGGAGTACCGCACGGGTCGCTCTTGATACTTCTCGCGACGCACGACACCGGCTTCCTCCAGTGCGCGCAACCGCGCGCTCAACCGATCGCGCGGTGCACCCGTGTTGGACACGATCTCGTCGAACCGAGTCGAGCCCAGGAGCAGCTCCCTCAGCGCCAGCAGCGCCCACTTCTCCCCGATGACCTTCAATGCTGCATCGATCGAGCACACACGCGGATCAACTACACGCGGCGTTCTCATACGATCGAGGTTAGCCACATCCCGGGTGGGTTTGCAATCCCAACCCTCTCGTGACCTGCCCCTGAGCTCGTGAAACCGGCAGGTTGAACTCGGGAGTGCGTCATCTCACACGCACCGGGGACAGCCTGCTGCCGTCCCCCAACGGGCCGGCTCCAGCTCGTCACCAAACACCGCGCTACCGTCCTCCTGGGTCGTGTCCAAGTAGGACGGTAGCGACTATTGCCGGGGATTCGTCAGCTGACACCGAGTTCCAACCACCTGGTAAACGAAGACCGATGTGTCCTCCGGCAACGTACCGTCCTAATAGAGCGTCTTGTAGTTGGTAGTGGCCGCTCCACGCGTAGCGGGCGCACTCGGCACCAGCAGAAGCCGCGGACTGCCGCACCGGCAGCTGGAGCGCTGACAATGGCCGCCGCCAAGCCAGCAACAGCAAGACCAGCTACCGAGACACACCCGCCGACTGCCGCGGCAAACACACAGCCGGCAGATCGAACCAACGGAGTTCGTCGAAACCGGGAGATACGCGCGCCTGCCCGACACCATCGAACTTGTCCGCGGCGGCGAAAACGCGCGCCGCGTGGTCAAGGTATCCGGCCAGTGCGTCCTCCCCCACCGAATCCGGGCGCTGCCCAGCGTCGACGTCATACCGCATGTCCGCCAGGCGCAACTGGGGTCCGGGCGCACGGTGGTGGCTCCACAGACCCGTCGACGGGTCGAAACGGTAGTCGCTCAACAACTTCCAGCCATGGGTGGCGACCTGGCGGACAGCTTCGATCACGTAGTCCACCACCGTGTCGGACATCGCGTAGTTGAAGCTCACCCGAATCCAGCCAGGCTTGATCCCTTTCCGGCCGGACAGGACCTCACGCTCGAACCGCCGTGAGAGAGCCGGATCGATACCGAGCAGACGATGACCATAGGGGCCCGCACACGAGCATCCACCCCGCACCTGAATACCGAACAGGTCGCTGAGCAACGTCACCACGTAGTTGTGGTGCAGCTGCTTCAGTTCTGGCCCGCGTACCATGAACGACACAATCGCAAGCCGGTCGACGTCGAGGTTGCCGAGGATCTCCAGATTCGGGTTGGTGGACCACGAATCGAGCGCACGCCGAAGGAACGTCTGCTCTCGATCGTGAATGACCTGCGTGCCGACTGCTTGCTGCAGACCGAACACCAAGCCGGCCCGAATCGACTCGACGATCGCGGGCGTGCCCCCTTCCTCCCGGTGCGCGGCATCGCCGATGTAGTGGTGATCGGTCGTGCTGACGTAATCCACTGTCCCGCCGCCGGGCACACTGGGCACCCGATTTTCGATCAGCTCTCGGCGGACCACCAGCACACCAGGTGTGCCCGGACCGCCGAGGAACTTGTGTGGCGAGATGAACACGGCATCCTTATAGGACAGCGGATGCTCCTCGCACTCGTCATCCACCTGGACACGCCCATGGGGCGCTGCGGCCGCGTAATCCCAGAACGACAGCGCCCCATGCTCGTGAAGCAGATCCGAGATCCGGTGGACATCAGTGACGATGCCCGTCACGTTGGACGCCGCGGAGAACGACCCGATCATCAACGGCCTGTCCACGTACCGAATCAGCGCATCCCGCAGAACCGACTGCGAAGGCTGACCATCCGCACCCTCCGGAATGGCCACCACCTCACAGATGGATTCCCGCCACAACAATTCATTCGAGTGGTGCTCGTACGGCCCTACGAACACCACCGGCCGATCCTGCGGAGGGATCATCTCGGCCAACCCGTACCGGTCCTGCAGTCGGGCCGGCACACGCAGCCCGAGAATGTCAATCAGTTTGCTGATGGCACCGGTGGTCCCGGACCCGCAGAAGATCACCACCGTGTCCTCGTCGCCACCGACGGCATCCCGGATCACACGCCTGGCATCTTCCCGCAATACATTGGTTTGCGCCGCCGTAGCCGAGGAGTCGTTGTGTGTATTGGCATACCAGGGCAACACTCGATCCCGGACGAAATCCTCGATGAACCCTACTGCACGTCCAGATGCCGTGTAGTCAGCGTAGGTCACCCGTCGCGGACCGTAAGGCCCGGTGGCGAGCTGGCCGTCGCCGATGATCGACTGCTGTATCCGGTGAACCAGCGCGTTCTGTGCCATCCACCCATGATGAAATCGCGGGTGCGGCCAGAGACAGAGGATGCAGGGCAGACTCTGATGTACGTCAAGCCGGACGGCTCATTGACGGAAGTCACCGCCGTGGGACCGAAAGTTTCGATCTTGGTTCCGTTCTCCTGCGCCTCGTACGCTCCCTTGGGTCAGCGACACGATCTCCACGCCACGACTGAAGTCCGCGACGAAACGTTCCCTCTGTGCCAGTGAGGCGCCACGACATGGCCCTGTCCGGCCGCCAGTAGCCGACCTGGATCGGCTTGGCCGGATTGGAGATGTCGATGAAACGGGTTCCCTGTTCGTACCAGGAATAGGCGACGACTCGCTTGTGCACGTCGAAGTAGTGCGCCGAGCACTCGATATCGCCAGGGATCGTCCCCTCCTGGTCGTCTGGGCTCCACACGCCGACTGTCGTCATCTCCTTCGGCGCACTACAGCTGGGACCACCAACAGTTCGATGGTTTCGTATTCCCCACCAAGCGAAGTGTGCACCAGACCGACGCCGAGGGCCGCCGCGTGGCGGAACCGGTCATCGTCTCCATCGAACTCGACCAAGTCACGTTGACGTGACGCGGTATCGCTCCTGGAACGACGATGTCGCCCTGGTTGAGCCCGCCTGTCCCAGGATCACCGGTTACACGCAGGCTCAACCGAAAGACAGGGGTCACGGCCACGCCGAAGCGCTCGACACGCCCCGCCTGAGCGCCATCGGCATACCACCAGCCGAGGCTGCTCAATGGCCATGGCAGCCGACGGGGCGCTGTGACTCGCTTCGAGCCGACGACGAGCGGCGACTCCTGTCAGGGCCGGGGATCCGGCCACTCCACCATCGAGATCACCGGATCCAACACCGGCGCCGAAATGTCTCGACCGTGCTGACTGTACTCCACATCCACGCCGAGCACCGGGCCAAGGAAATTCGCACCGACCAATCCTTTTCGGCCGCACCCCACGTACTGAGGGCATGTCGAGCGTCGGCAATCGAGGCCTCGGGTGCACCACGAAGCCTTGAGAACCACCGCCACGACGTGATGCCGAAATCACTCGCCACCAACAGTCCACTTTGGAGATTGCTGCGGCCGAACCCGCGACTGAGTCATCCGGTGCCTTGCGAAGCACTTGAACCTCAGCGACAAGGCGTCGTTCAGGCGATCGATGTCATCTCGGCACCGCCGTCCCAGCGATCAGCAGGCTGTCGGCGAGCCAGCGGTAGCGCTCGGCCACGACGGGCCACCGCAACTCCGGCGCCAGCGCGGACGCCTTGCCCGTCATGGCCACAGCCAGGCCGGGCTCGGTCAGCACGCGGCGCAATGCCCGGCTTGTGGCCGCTGAGTCCTGATACGGGACCACAAGGCCGCAGCCGTTGGACAGCATCTCGACCGCGTGCGGGAAGCAGGTCGCGACCACTGGCCGTCGCGCCGCGATCGCCTCGACCAGCACTCCGGAGGTGACCTGTTCGGTCGAGTCATTGGGCAACAGCACGACTCTGGCCTGCCGGATCAGTTGGCCAAGCGAGTGCGGATCCAGGTACGTCGGAATGAACTCGACCATATCGGCCACGCCCAACGCAGAAGCGTGCGCACGCAGCGAGTCATGGTACTGCCTGCCGGTGTGCGTGAGCACCCTGGGATGTGTCTGCCCGGCGACCACGTAACGGGGTTCCAGGTCACGCAAGCCGGGCAGTGCCGATATCGCCGTCTCGATGCCCTTGTCAGGCCCGAGCAGGCCCCAGGTGAGGATAGTCGGCCGAGCCCGGGCCAGCGCGGCCATCGCCAGTCCGTCCGCCGGTGCACCGTGCGGGATCACCACCAGCTTGTCTGGGTCCACTGTGTACCCGTCGAGCAACCGCCTTGCCGCCGCGTCAGACATCGTCACCACCGCGTCGGCCCGATCGACCACCCGGGTCAGGACCAGCCGCTGATGTCTGGTGGGCTGCGTCAGAACAGCGTGCAGCACCACGATCACCGGCACATCCACCAGCTCGAGCAAGTCGAGGAGTTCCTCGCCGTCTCGGCCACCGTAGATGTCGTGATCGTGCTGCACGACCACCACATCGAACCCGTTGAGCACCTCGGCGGCGACCACCACACTGCGCGGGGACCCCTTGACCAGGTCGTGCACCACCTCGGCCGGAGCGGACAACCCGGCCTGATCGACGGCTCTGACCACCTCCACGCAACTGTCAGGCACCAGCGCCATCAGATGCCGCCGCAACGCCGCGCTGAACGTCGCCACGCCGCACAGAGAAGGGGGGTACGCGGTGAGAAAACCATAGTTGCCTGCCACAGGGCACCTTCCGAAATTCGGGCGGATCAGGTGGCCGTAGCAGGCGAGAGAAGCTGGACAAGCAGACTGCGACCCGTGCGTATCACTTGCCCGGCAAGAGTACCAGCAAAGACCGAGTGCGAGCACTGTGGATGACACCAGCACATGACCGCAGGCTCCACAACCAGACAGTCTATTGTGGAACCAAGCCGAATGGAGATCCTTCACACAACAGCGCAATCGTGTCACGGCCAGCTGCGTGCTCAGTGCTCGGATCCCGTCTTCCGTCTCGGTGAACCAGCCGAACCTCGCGGCACGCGGAATGGTGGCCTGGTGCGCTTCGGCGTCCGGAGATGACACTGTCGAGCTGGACAGGTCCACGTGACAGCCTCGGGGCCGTATCGCGCTGTTGAGGCGAAGTCCCACGACATTTCACTACGCCGCTGGTGGCCTCGCCGGCACGTGGGCGTATCATGGTCATACCGAGAGCATTTCGTGCGCAGGCAGTCGGGCTGGCGCCGTCCTCGGTGTATCCCGATCAGGTCGCGAGGCGGCCGGGACGGAGCACTGGCTCCATGTCAGTCTCACGATCAGTTCCCCACCGCGACAACTCCGAAAACGTGACTGCGTTGCGCGCGAAACGCGAACTGCGGCTGCAGATCAAGCCGAGTACAGCGGCTGTCGGCAACGTCGACGGAGGCTGGTGGCCATGGTCGACCGATCCCGCCGCGGAATTTCCCGCACTGGTCATGGCATTGAGCTCGTGGGTCGGACCAGCCCGGCAGATGGCCTATCACCCTGTCGACTGGGATCCCGTGCAGAGCACACTGATCGTGGAGAACTGGGCGGTGACCTTGGCGCGCTCATGTGACATACCCGCGAACACCGTGGTGGTGACCGGTCCGAACCGCAAGCGAATCCGTCTGCTGGTAGTGCCGCCGACCACGCCGGGCGGTGCGGCCCGCGCGGTGCTCAGGGCGGCGTCCCGTTCGGACACGGTCGCCACTGTTGACCAAATCCTTGCCAGCAATGGCGTTTCGCCCAGAGAGCGCCCGAACACAGGACCTCGCCCATGACATCACCGTTTGGCACGATAAAGCTGGCCATCGAAGTCCGGAGTGACGCGATCTGCGAAACGTGCCCGCACCCCTGGAAAGACCACGACCAGATCGCAGTCCGTTACTGCACCGCGACCATCCGCGCGTCCGACGCAAGCAGTCGCGGTTGCGTCTGCACAACCAAGGAGACCTGATGGCCACTGCCGCCAAGTACGTGTCCCGTTATGACGAACGCGTCAACCTCGTCAAGGACACACTTCGGAAACATTCGAAGCTCGACGAGAAGGCCTCGCTCGAACTCGCGGAGCGCATCCTCGACGCCCTCAACCACATTCCTGAGAAAGTCCGCTGAGCAAAGCACATCTGAATGTCCGCTATGGACAATTGAGCGACGATCGGCACCGTTCCGCCAGTTCCACCACCATTCCACGGCCGGTGTGGCCGATCCCTCCACCCCACAGGAGACCTTCCATTAGCGTTTCCGTTGCATTACCGCCTGCTGTCGGCGCTCCTCGCTCACTCACTGATGTGTACGGCCCGGGCATCGCCGTATGCGCGCGGCCCGAACTGGCCGTCACTGAACCGATGAACAGGCACCGGCACACCGGCGACGTGGTCTCCGCGCGACCGATCGCTGTCGCGGCGGATACACCGATGATCTGCAGCGCCGGCGGTACGGACCCCGAACTGTTGGCGCATTTACGTGACAGCGGCTTGCAGGTCGGCACAGACCTACGCGAGTTCCGAAGCGAGGCGGAATTCGCCTGCCGCGTAACGGAAGCGATATCCGATGGTCTGCTGATGTCGATGGAGTATCCACAGCCGACCGCTTTGTGCCCGGACGAACGCGCGCTCAAGAGCGCGCAACTTGTGGGCTACTTGAACAACAAGGCCAGCATCACCACGTTGGTCGACCCACGTTTCCAAGCCAACCGCAGGGTTGTGACACGCAGGCAGCTCGCAGAGGCGGCACCGGCGGAGAAATCCTGGGTCCTCAAGGCCGCGACCAACGACGCGCACGGCGGCAGCCTTGACGTGTACCTGCACCGGGCGAAGCAACCGATCACGCTGCCGGGGTTCACCGATGTGCTCGACGAGTTCGTCGTCGAGGAGTACTTGCAGATCTTGAGCAACTGGGGACTGCAGTTCTACGTGGGAACGGACGCACGAGCCCGGCTGCTGGCCGTGACCGAACAGCGCGTCGACGCGACCGGGATCTATACCGGTGGCCGATTCGGTGCGGTCGTCGATCCGCCTGCCGAACTGCTCGCCGAATGCCTGGCGACCACCCAGCGCGCAGCCGATCTCGGCTACCGTGGCCTGTGCAGCCTCGACTGCGCCCAAACCCAGGACGGCAGGCAGGTCGTGCTCGATCTGAACTTCCGGATCACCAGCGGCTCGATCCCGTTGCTGGCGCTGCAGTCCGTCCGGCCCGACACCCTCGACCAGCCAGCCGAGTCAGTCAACCTGACCGTGGCCGGTCCGCTGGCCGACCTGCTCGACGAAGTGCGCCCGGCCCTGGCCGCAGGTGGTTTGCTCATCGTGGCCGGTCATGACACCGTACGCACGGACAATCCAGTCCGGCAGAGCACCATGCAACTGCTGGTGTTCGGGGACGATCCCGACGATGTGACGGCTCGACGCCGTACGCTGGAGGAGAAAGCCGACCACTGACGCGTGGTGCGGCAAAACTCCTTTTCGGCAAACGCAACGCCGGTCGGAACGGCTCCACCCGGCCGACCGGCGAGCGGGGAATCAGACCACTCGGACGTTGACGGCCTGCGGTCCCTTGGGCCCCTGGTTGATCTCGAACTCGACCTGCTGGTTCTCCTGCAGGCCGCCGTTGACCTCGGATTGGTGCACGAAGACGTCCGGGCCGTCGCCGTCGGAGATGAAGCCGAAGCCCTTCTCCGAGTTGAACCACTTCACGGTTCCCTGTGCCATGTTCGCTCCTGCTACAGGCTGGATAGGCGCCGCACGATGCGACTGCCTGGTCGTGGGTGAAACGGCGACTTCTCCGGCTTGTCCGGCAAAGAAGAAGAAACCCGCAACATCGATTCCGCGAGCGTAGTGTTACGAACACAAAACTGACGACCGTCCTGTACTTAACGACAGTACAGCACCGATCATGGGACCGTAAAAGACTCCACGGCCGATTCAGTCCATTGTGTCCGATCAAATAGGAGCATGCCACTCGATTGCACTGTCGTGCGCGCGACTCACCTTCCAGCTTCGCCGGGCTTCGCGCGGGGCGCGGGAACAGCGCCATCCGGGGCGGAGCAGCCGATGCCATCCGCCAGCAGAATTCGTTCCGCGCAGGCACGAACACCGGGGCTCGCGGCACTCACCAGCGCGGCGTGTGCGGTGTTCTCGCTGGCGTCGGGCGGGACGACCAGCAAGGTCTTCCGCTGCCAACCTCGCCCTGACACGAACACCGTGCGCGGATCGAGCGAGCGGACGCCGTCAAGGCGAACCACTTCACCGTCGACTGTTATGCGCCTGGGCGCATCACCCCAGGCCTCCATGTTGTAGGCCACCCTGCTGACCGGGCCCACCCGGTCGGTCACACCGGCGATCATCGCGGGAAACTCTGCCAGTGGATCCATTGACCGGGGCCACCAGCCACCGTCGATCGCCCCCGCGGGAGACGACGGCGGCTTCAACGTCAGCCGCAATGGCACGCGCCCGACAGATGAAGGCGCGCAGGCTCGCCACTCCCATTGAGGATTCATACCAAACTCCAAGTCAGCCCTGCCGAACACATTCCTCCGCGGTGACCCGCATCCTCTCCAGGTGGGGACCGCCGAACGTGGTGGCCATCGCGACGTCGGCGGCGTCCCTGCCGCGACCGATCGGCACTCGGCCCTTACGAGGTGTGTTGTTGCGCGGGTCGAAAGTCCACCAGCGCCCGGCCAGCCATACCTCCATCCAGGCCGCGAAGTCCATCGGACCCGGTTGAGCGCGGACGTCCAGGTCCGGCAGATATCCGAACACATAGCGCGCGGGAATGTTCAACGCACGGCAGAAGGAGATCGCCAGGTGGGTGAAGTCCCGGCAGACGCCGAACCTCGACGCGTTGACATCCGCGGCGGTGGACATCGTGGTGGAACTGCCATACCGGAAGTTCAGGTGATCATGTACGTGTGAGCAGATCCGCTGCACGCGGCGGTAGCCGGGGCTGACCGAACCGAACCGGGACCACGCCTCATCGCCAAGGACGTCAGGCAGGCAGTACCTGCTCGGCAGAGTGTAGAGAAGAACATCGTCCGGCAGCCTGTCCGGCGGCACCTCGGCGGCGTCCTCGGCGACGTCATCGGCCACGTCCGGTACCTCGGCGAACGCCTCGTACCTCAGCCTCGACGAGCCGACCGGCAGCACTACTCGCGTGCACGGATTGCTGTAGATGTCGCGGTAGTGGCGTATCGGCACATCGGGCTGCATCGACCACCGCTCGCCAGTCACACGCACCCCGTCACCGTTTGGCTGTACCTGGAACACGGTGGGCGTCTCGATCTCGGCCCGATACTCGAAGGCACACCCGATCCGCAGCCACCTGGTCTGCTCGGCCATCGCGGCGGGATGGGACATCGTCGAGCCGAGGTCATCGGCTGAAGGTGGCGGCTGTTGCGCATTCCGCGCGATCGCAGCGCCCTGGGTGAATCTGGTTTGCTCGTAGCTCACGTCGGATCCATAGTCTGCTCGCCGATGTCGATCGCACAGCGAGGCGCTTCGGCTGGCAGTTCCCGTGATCAGGACCATCACGCGCGATCGGCTGACCCGAGCGGGCACCTTCGGCGTCCACCGTCAACCGGAAGACGCACGAGGTAGCTCAATGACCATGTGGCCGAAGGGTTCGGCGATGCGCGTGCGATCCTGAAATCCTGCCGGAACGATGCGAGCTTGATCGCTCCCATACGAAAAGCTTCCGACACCACGACAGTACACCTCATCGGCCATGATCGGGCGTTTTACCGGGAAAGACCCGGTTTACCGGGTTGTGTCGAAGGGGTCGCGGGGCGGCGGCGTCCGGGCAGCGGGCACTGGATGCGGATCGGCTGATTCACTGAACAGGTTCTCGCGCGAAACCCTGCGCTGACTGACAGGACCGCTGTGGTCAGTCGTCTGATGGGGGCGGGAATGGCTGAACAGGTCGCGCCCCGTACGTGTCGTTGTCGTGATGATAGATGGTCCTTTCAGGACGGTCATGATGCGGCACTCGCCAGCGCCGTCGGGCGGCGTAGCGCCGCACCGGCGTCATGCAGATGCCGCAGGACTTGGGCGTAGGAAGCGAACAGGCCACATTGGCGGTAGGAAATGCCGTGCCGGGCACAGAAAGCTTGCACGACAGGCTGTGCCCGGCGCAGGTTGACGCGGGGCATGTGCGGGAACAAGTGGTGTTCGATCTGGTAGTTCAGGCCGCCGAGCAGACCGTCCACCCACCGTCCACCGGAGATGTTGCGGGAGGTGAGAACCTGCTTGCGCAGGTGGTCCAGTTTCTCCTCGCGGGTGAGGATCGGCATGCCCTTGTGGTTCGGCGCGAAACAACACCCGAGATAGACACCCATGACCCCCTGGTGCACCACCATGAACAGCACCGCCTGCAGCGGGGACAACGCCAAGAACAGCGCGGCCAGGTAACCCACGAGAGGCATGGTCAGCAAAACTGCCTCCAGCACAGGACGTTTGACCTCACGGCGGAAAACCGCCTGGACGCCGGCGATGCGCAGGATCACTGCTTCGAGCGTCAGCAGCGGGAAGAACAAGAACGCTTGATACTTCGTGATCCACCGGTACAGGCCGTGTTTGGTGTGAGACTGCGCACGGCTGAACGCCAGCGCGGGAATGTCGATGTCCGGGTCGTCGTCCTCGTGGTTGGGGTTCGCGTGATGCCGGTTGTGTTTGGCCACCCACCACTGAAAGCTGATCCCGGTGACCGCGCCGTGCAGGTACCCGACGACGTTGTTGCCCCGGCGGGACCGGAAGATCTGGCGATGCCCGGCATCATGACCGATGAACGCGAACTGGGTGAACACGACCGCGAGGAACCCCGCGGTCAGCAACTGCCACCACGAGTCGCCCAGCAGCACGAACGCGAAACCGCCTGCCGCGAGCAGCAGCACGTTGATCGCCATCCGCAGCACGTAGTAGCCACGCCGCCTGTCCAGCAGACCGGCCTGGCCGATCTCTCGTGCCAGGAGCGCGAAATCGCTGCCCCGCCGGGCATCCGGCGGCTGAGTCTCGGTTGTGGTCATGATGACTGATTGCCCTCCAGGACAAGAAATTTCGGTGATCTGCGTCAGACACAGCGTGGGAACGGATCCGACGCCGACGTTTCTGGCTTGTCCCATGCGAGCGGGAGAAGTGCCCGCACCATCGTCTCCGCGGGCAGGGCCGCACTGGGCCACCACATACTCCAACGCCGACGATCCTGGATTCGTTCCACGGGAGACGCCTGGTGTGTATTTGGCCGCCATCCGCGCTGGTCGAGGAACACTCGGCGAAACAGCGTCCCATGACGCCTGCCCCTAGTGTACACGGGTCACCGATGACATCTCGAGCGTCGGCCAGAATTCGTCCACAATTGACACTTCGAGGCGCGTCAGCCGTAGCTGAACACGCCACAAGCTGCGAGGATGTGACGGGACAGCCCGTTCTGAGTACACGCGGCGGTCAATGCGCTGTGTCCGAAGTGCTCATCGGCGTCCGGCGGGACGACCAGCAGGCACAGCATCCTGCGCGTCATTCCGGTGATTCTGAGGCTGTAGGGGTCCAGCCTGGTGAATCCCTCGAGCCGGGTGGGGTGACCGTCGACAGTGATGTGCCTGGGCAGCAGACCCCAGGTGTCGGGGTTGTACCCGATTCTCCTGACCAGGCCCAGCCGTGGGATGAGCGCACGGACGAGGATGGGTAACTCGACCGTCAGATCCGGCGAACGAGGCCACCACCCGCCGTCGAACCGGCTGGGCGCGGCGTCATCGGCTTTGATGCTGAGCCGCAGTGACCTCGGCTGGTTGGTCATGTCCGGCTCCGGTCTCCGGCCCACGATGACGCAGGCCGGTGTTGGAATCGCCCCAAGGCGACGCCGGCCTGGCTGCGGACGTCCGGAAACCTTCGGTCACCTCACTCTACCCCTCAGCTGGGCGGATCGTTGACGATCCGCGGTTCGCGGCGGATTTCTTCGATCTCTCATCGTCAGCGCGGACAATGGGGTTGTGATGACAAGCCGCCGGTCCGCGCCCTCCGCTGTCGGAACACGTGCAGACATGTTCGCCCGACTGGCGCTGGCGTTGCTTGGCGGTGCGCTGGTGGTGACCGGCTGCATGACCGCGGCGCTGAGCGGGCAGGTGGATCCGGTGACCGATCCGGTGAGTGATTACGTGTTCCACGGTGCTGGTGGCGCCTTGTTCGTCGCGGCCGTGTTACTGCTGCTGTTCGCCGGGCTGTTGGTACGGGCTGGGATGAACGGCGCGCGGATGCCGAGGGACCGGACCGTGAGCGTCCTTTTCGGACTCTGGTACGCGGGTTTGCTTCTCTGCGTGGTGTTTCCCGGCGATCGGCTGGTCACCGACCAGACCTTGTCCGGGCACATCCATCGGTTCGGCGGCGCGGTGTTGTTCACCTGTCTGCCGGTGGCGTGCTGGCTTCTGGCCCGTTCGTTGCGGTCCGAGCCCCGGTGGGCGAGTGTTGCCACGTGGATCCGGCGATTCGCCGTGCTGGTCCTGGCCTGCGCGGCGATGTTCGGTGTGGCCCAGATCGTGCCGTGGCTTCCCAAAGGGCTGCTCGAACGCGTCGCACTGAGCGCGGAACTGGCGCTGTTGGTCGCACTTGCCCTGGCCGTGCGAAGGGCAGCACGTTAGCGGTCCAGCACGCGGTGCCGGGCTGCCAGGCGTTGGTACAGCGCCAGCAAGTGGTCAATCGAGGCGTCGATGGGATAGTGCCGGGCCGCGTTGGCGTGGTCGGTGCGGGCGGATTCCAGTTGGTCAGGGTGCTCGATCCAGTAGTCGATGCGGGCAGCCAGCGCCTGCGGTGATCCCGCGGAGAACCGGAATCGCTCTGATCGAGCCATCCGCGCCGTGCCGTCGGTTGCCGACTCGGCGATCAGGCAGGGCAGCCCGCAGGCCATCGCCTCCAGCACGCTCATGCATTCGACCTCGATTTCAGCATTGTGCACGTAAAGATCAGCGGCGTTGTAGTACGAGATCAACTCACGCGGTGGCAGACAGTCGAAGAGTGCCGGGTTGGTCAGACCTCGCGCCTGACCACGCAGCCGATCTTTCAGCGGGCCGTCGCCAAGGATCACCAGTTGGACATCCGGTTCGTGCCGTGACCGCCGGATCGCCTCGATCAGCACATCGTGTCGCTTCTCCGGGGCCAGCCGGCCGACCGACAGGATCACGAACCTGTCGTTCACCGGCCTGTCGGCAGGCCGGTACTCCTCGGGTATCCCGTTGGATATCACGGTGGCCGGCCGACGCAGCCCATGCCTGCGCAACTCATGCTCGCCGAACTCACTTGGACAGATCACGTGATCGCAGCGGTTGTACACGCTGCGAAGAAAGAAGCGGCTGAGCACATCCGCTGTGGCCTGACCGCGGACGCCGATGTTGCGCAGCACGTGCTCGGCACGAACGTGGAAGGTCGCCACAGTGGGCACCCCAGCCCGCTTCGCCATGGCAATCCCCCGCATCGCCAACAGAAAAGGGGTATGCACGTGCACAAGGTCGGCATCAGCGACTGCCCTGGCCAACGACCGACGGTCCGGCCACGCCAGCGGCGTGCGCATCTTGGTGATGATCGGCTGGGCGAAGGGCACCCACAACTCGGGCAGAACGATCTTGTGCGCGGCATGCGCCCCGGTGGAGACGACGGTCACCGCGTGCCCGCGATCGCGTAGCCGCTCCACGAAACGTCGGGTGGAGATCACCGCCCCAGTCGGAGCGTCGTCCCAGACGTCCAGCAGCATAGCGATACGCATGTCCAAAGTGTCGCAGGTAGCGGATCAACGAACGACATCACGCCGATCGACGGGACTGGACGGCATCCATTCGCCATCCCATGGCCCTCGTGCTTCATGATCCACCCCGGTTTCGCTCCAGATCTGGCCTGTCGATCTTGACCAAGGCCATTGTGGACACTCGGACCGTGATCGTTAAGCAGGCCCGAAAAGCTCGCTGACCTGGGTGTGTTTCCAGAGTCAGCGGCTTGTTGCTGCTGCCGGAACGACAGGATTTGAACCTGCGACCCCTTGACTCCAGCCGAGCAAAGGACTCTCACCTGCGGGAACAGAGAATTCCGACGTCAAACCGATTCTGTTCAAGCACTTCAGCGCAGTTCAGGCCACATAGGACACATTCAATCCTCCCATTTGACTCCCGCTCCAGCATCCACGAAGACGAAGTGATCCACAGTGGACTGGCCTGGAACAATCGGATCTGGGCGTGACCCGCAGGGTTTCAGCTGGCGGCGGCGAGCGCGCCCTTCAGAGCCGGTGAGCGCCTTGGTCGCGGTGGGTCCATCGCCTGCGAGTGCTACCGGGTCATTAAGTCCGAGTTCGACAGCTTCACCGAATGAACCGACATCCCGGCCGCAACGCGTCCGGGGCCAATCCACACCCGGCCAGCCTCTATGGATCGGTCACCGCTACCCGCCGGTGGCGGCAGAGCTGGAGCGCGGCGAAGCCAGTCCGCCGGGCAGGCACGACTGCGGCGGCGTAGTGTGAGGAGCAACCTGCTCGGTTCAACCCACGTGCCCTTCGGGCCAGCAGCGATCATCCTGAACTGCAGTCGGGGCTCGCCGCGCCTCACATCGCCCTCAGACTCCGAGCGCACCTTTCCTTTCACGTTGTGGGCGGCACGCCAGTGGCGCGGGCGATGAAGCGGCTGGCCAGGTCGCGCAGTTTGACGTTCTCCCGCTGGGACTGTTCGACGAGCAAGGTGAACGCCTCGTCGGCGGAGACTTGGCGCAGGGCCATGAGGATGCCTTTGGCCTGGTCGATCACCGCGCGGCTGGTCAGCGCCTGACGCAAATGCTCGGTGGTTTCGTGGGCTTGCTGGTAGCGGCGGTAGGCGCGCAACGCGGCCGTGGCGGCGGTGGTGTAGAGGTCGAGCAGTTTTTCGTCGAGATCGGCGAAGCCGTGGTTGCGGGTGCTGTAGCAGTTGACCGCGCCGGAGTGCCCGTCGCTGATCACCAGCGGCGCGGACAGGAAGCTGCCGAACCCCGCCTCGGCCGAGTCCTTCGCGAACACCGGCCACAGCTCGGCGGCGTCGGCGACGGAGACCCGCACCATGGTGCCTCTCCGCGAGGCCCGTAGGCAGGGACCATCGCCGATGGCGTACTGGTCATGGTCCAGTGCGGTCACGACGTCGCTGGTCGACGCCACGGTCACCGGTACGCCGTGGGTGATCAGGGTGATGGTGGCCTCGTCGACGCCGGGCACCGCCCGGGTCACCTGCTCGCACACCTGGTGCAGCAGCATCGTGAAGTCATTGACGCTGTCCAGCGCCGCGGTCAGGGTTTCCAATGCTCCGGTGACCTCATCGAGCACCACCGGCCACGCTTCGTCGTCGCGTTCGTGCTCCATGAGCAGTTCCCCTCTCGGTCCAGCGCCGAACGAGGAGAACCTCAAGATACGAGCGAGAAGGAGGCCGGAGCGAACCGTACGACATCACGGCCACCGGGAAAATGGTGGCCGAGTAGATGTGGCGTTCCGGGCCCGCTGCTGGACGAGGAAAGGGATCGCACGCGTCCTCCCCGCCGCGACGCGTCCTTCGTCGTTCGCGCGAGATCGGAACACCACCGAGATGGCGTACCGTTGGACCGGCGCGCGCGAGGAACCTCGGCACCCCGAGCCTAACCCAGCGTTGCGCCGTCCGCGACCACAGGTGATCGCGGTGTCCAGCAGGCCGCCAAGGTCGACCTCAGCTCCAGCCCCGCACGCGAGACCGGGCGACGCGTAGACCGCCTGGGATGCCGCACCAACTTCACCCGCACCAACTTCACCCGCACCAACTTCAACGCGGACCTTGTGACGGGCCCTCGTCTGGGTTCGCGGCGCTGCCGGTGTAGCCCTGCGCACGGATCTCGGCCAGGATCCGGGTGACCGGGGTCTTCTCGGCCAAGCGGCGCCGGCCCTGCCGGCCAGCGCCGATCCGATGTGCTCCAACGCCTTACGGCACAACGACGTCCAGCGGGCATGCTTGGCGGTCAAGCTATCGACTTGCTCGGCGAACATCCCAACCAGACAGTTCCCGTTGCCGCAAAGAACCGACGCACCTGTGATCGCCGGGCAAAGGCAAGGCTGACAGAACCGGAAAACTGCTGCCCACTGGGTCGACCCGGTTCGACAGCCAAGGTCGATATGTGGTCAGGCAGGACCGCAACCCCGGTCTGCGGCTGCCGCCGCTGGCTGGCTCAAGCCAGTACGACATCGATGCGCGCTCCGAGCAACCTGCCCGGCTTCTCCCCGCTCCGTGCAGCGCGGTATTCACGCCGAACGGAAGCGTTGCTCAAGCCCGTCCAGATCATCACGCAGGCGACGTAGCTCACGGGCATGCTGGCTCAGCCGCTGGGAGTGTTGCTCGACGCGCCGCTGAAGCTCAGCGAAGTCGCCCGTGGGGGCGATCTCGTCCTCGTCCCACGGGCCTTCAGCGGCGGAGCTGTTCATCGGGACAACCTCCGAATCCACCCTGCGTGCTCAAGGTGCATCCTGCGTTTACCCGGCATCGCAACCACCTAAACCGAGCGGCGCGGCTGCTTCATCCTGGCATCAGGCTGTTGTGAGACCGTCTCGAACACCGCCACAGGTAGAGTGGACTGGTTTCGGCGACCCGCAAACCGACGTTGTTTTGGGCGACCGGTCAGTAGGTACCGAAGCACACATGCCAGACGTCCGAGCGGAGCGAACATGACCGGATTGCTGGACGACGTCACAGAGGCCATGTCGGCTCTGACGACCGCGTTGGAGAACACTACCGACACCACGGAGATGCTCACCGCCGTCTGCGCCGAAGCAATCCGAGCCGTACCAGGCGCCGACATGGCCAGCATAACGATTATCGACGACCGCGGTGGACAGACAGCCGCCTCAACCGACGAACGCGCGGTGGAAGTCGACAAGGCGCAGTACGCAGCCGGAGACGGTCCCTGCCTCCATGCCACCAAAACCGGGCAGATCGTACGGTTGTCGCTGCCGACCGCGCGCGAGCTGTGGCCTGGCTTCGTCGCAACTGCCACACGCGCGGGCATCGGCAGCTACCTCGCGGCACCGCTTCGCGTGGACGACCACCTCTCCGGCGCGATCAACCTCTTCGGATTCGACGACCACGGCTTCCAAAAGACCGACTCCAAGCTGCTGGACCTTTACACCACAGTCGTGACCTTCGGGCTGCGAACGACACGCCGCTACCAGGAAACGCGCGAGCTCGCGGACAACTTGGACATCGCGATGAAGTCACGCGCGGTGATCGAACAAGCCAAGGGCATTCTGATGGCGACACACAGAATCACCCAAGACCAAGCCATGCGGCGCCTGATCGAGCATTCCCAGCGGACGAACACGACACTCCGCCAAGCCGCTGCCGACCTCGTCCGCACAGCGTCCACTCCGGACTAGACAACCGCAGATTCATCCTCATTGGACAATCTCGCCAAAGCTTGACTGGTCCTGTCCAAGCATGAGCGCGGTTCACGCCTGATACTTGGCCGCCCACCGCAGCAAGCCGCGTTTGTCCAGGGCCTGCTCGGCGCCGAACGCCTGTCCTATTCGGACACGTCGGTGCCCCTCAACCACCTAGGCGACCAGGCAGACGTCCGCGGCGCGCAGGCCCCGAGCGTGGGGTTCAAGGGTGAACCTCACCCGGTCGCCTCGGCTGATGGAGCGGGGGTTGTTGCCACCGATTTGTGAGTGGTGCACGAAGATCTCGGCCATCAGGTTTTTCCGCTGCTGCCGGGTCAGACGGCGCGGACGCCGACGGCCTGCGGGCCCTTGGGACCCTGGTTGACCTCGAACTCGACGCGCTGGTTCTCCTCAAGGCTGCGGTAGCCGTGGCCGTCGATCTGCGAGTAATGCACGAAGACGTCCGGGCCGTCCTCGCGGGAGAGGAAGCCGAAGCCCTTCTCCGAGTTGAACCACTTCACGGTTCCGTGTGTCATGCCTTTTCCTTGTATCTAGCTGGATATGGGCGCCGCACTGCGCGGTTCCCGGCCGGGGTTTCAGACGGCGACTTCTCCAGCTTGTCCTGCAAGGTAAAGAAAGAGGCGCCCGCAACAACGTTTCCGCGAGCGTGATGAAACACGAACACAAAACTCTACGACCACCCGGTACAACCCGGCCGGCACCCGATTCGTTCCCCAGAACGTGGAAGGTGTCGCACGCCACGCGCTCGCCCCAAGAATGATCACCCAGCCGGCTTGTCGTTGGGCCTGGGCCAGGCAGGCGCAGTGGCGTGGTTGCACGTTTCTCGCTGCGGTGTCCAGTCATGACAGCGGGTCATCGCCAGCCGTGACCTGTTCCACCTGGCCCGATCAGCTGGTCGAACGTCCGCACGCCGTCCATGCGACAAGGTTAGGTTGTCGATGCGTACCCGACCGTCCAATCGATGTTGTTGACTCTGTACCTCGGTACAGCGTGCACGCTCGGCGGCGGAGGTCATCAGTGAGCACACAGACCAGTCAACCGGCGTGGCGAGTCCTGCTGGGTTACGTTCGTCCGTTCCGCTCCGCGCTCGTGTTGGGCGGCGTGCTGAGCCTGGCCACGGCTGCCACGGGTTTGGCACTGCCGCTGGTCGTGCGGGAGCTGATCGAGGGATTCGGTTCCGGCGCCGAGATCAGCGGCCTGCTGCTGGTGATGACGCTCCTGGTGCTGACCAACGCCGCGATCGGCGCGTTCGGGAGCTTCCTGCTCGAACGCACGGCCGAGTCGGTGGTGCTGGTCGCTCGGCGGCAGCTGGTGTCCCGGCTGTTGTGGTTGCGCATTCCGGCCTTGGACGAGACCGAGCCTGGCGACCTGATGTCGCGGGTCAGCGCCGACACGACATTGCTGCGCGAGGTGAGCTCGCAATCGCTGGTGTCCGCGGTGACCAGCTCGCTGACGCTCGTCGCGACCGTCACGATGATGGCGTTGCTGGATCCGGTGCTGTTGCTGGTCACCTTGGCCGCGCTCGGCCTGGCACAGGTCGTGCTCGGCGTCGTGGTGCCCCGTATCTCGCGGGCCGCCAAAGTCGCCCAGGAATCGGTCGGGACGATGAGCGCGGCATTGGAACGCGCGCTGGGCAATCTCCGTACGGTCAAGGCGTCCACGGCCGAGGCACGCGAGCGCGATCGCCTGCATGACGCGGCGCTGGAGGCGTGGCGTGGCGGGGTGCAGGCCGCGAAGTGGCAAGCGGTCGCGGGCAACACCGCCGGGCTGGCGATCCAGTTGTCGTTCATCGTGGTCCTCGGCCTCGGCGGCGCCCGTGTCGTGTCCGGTGCGATCGATGTCGCGACGCTGGTGGCGTTCCTGCTCTACCTGTACTACCTGATGCCGCCGATGCGGGAACTCGCCCACGTCGCTACCCAGTACCAAGTTGGTGCCGCCGCGGTCGCACGCATCCAGGAAGTCGAATCTCTGCCCGCAGAACCTCACGAGTCGGCTGCAACGGCCGCAGTCGACGCAACGCCGGCCGCTGTGGCGTTCGAGCAGGTGCATTTCCGCTACAGCGCCGATCTTCCGGAAGTGCACCACGGGGTCACCTTCGCCATCCCGCCCGGCGGCATGACCGCGTTCGTCGGCCCGTCCGGTGCGGGTAAGACCACGGTGTTCTCGCTCATCGAACGGTTCTACGAGCCCGAATCCGGGCGGATCCTCGTCGACGGCACCGACGTGCACAACTGGTCACTGGCTGGATTGCGCGCTGCCATCGGGTACGTCGAGCAGGACGCTCCTGTCCTGTCCGGAACGCTGCGGGACAACCTGCTCTTCGCTGCTCCGCACGCCGAAGCTGACCTCGACCAGGTTCTCGCGGTGACTCGGCTCGAGGCGGTGATCAGCCGCTTGCCCGACGACCTGGACACCGTCGTCGGGCACCGCGGCGTCAAGCTCTCCGGCGGGGAACGTCAGCGCGTCGCGATTGCCCGTGCCCTGCTTCGCCGCCCACGGCTATTGCTGCTCGATGAGGTGACCTCACAGCTCGACGCGGTCAACGAAGCCGCGCTGCGAGAGACGATCGCCGAAGCAGCTCGCACCACCACCGTGCTGGTCGTGGCGCACCGGTTGTCCACCGTGACCATGGCCGATCGCATCGTCGTGATGGACACGGGCCAGGTGCGCGCCGTCGGCACCCACACCGAACTGGTCGCCGCCGACCCGCTCTACGCCGAACTGGCCACGACGCAACTGCTCGCCAACACCGACAACGGCGGGATCGCCGCCTCGGAATCATCCACCCCCTGATTGACGTGCTATCTCTCCCAGGATGGGACAGTCACGCAACTCGCGGGGCTTGTCGCAGGTCGCCACCAGCTGGTCCAACGCGTCGCGCATGGCGATGAGGTCGGCGATGCGCCGGTTCAGGTCTGCGACTTTGTTGATGGTCAGATCTCGGGCCGCCGTGCAGGACTCTGGGCCCCCTTCGGCCAGGTGCAGCAGGTCGGCGATGTCGGAGAGGGTGAAGCCCAGCTCCTGGGCTCGTTTGACGAACCGCACCAGACGCACGGACTCGGTCGGGTAGCTGCGGTAGCCGCCGGGCGTTCGTTCTGGCTCGGGCAGCAAGCCGAGGCGTTCGTAGTAGCGCAGCGTCTGCGGGTTGACGCCTGCCTGGGCGGCGAGCTCGCTGGTTCTCACCCTCCCAGTGTCAACCCTGTACGCAGCTACAGGGTCAACAACGCGCCAGGATCCCGCCATGTTCGTCCCGCCTACCGAGAGCCAGGACACTCAGGAGCCGTCTGGCTGGAGCGCATTGCGCAGCATCGCCGCCGACGGCACTCCACTGAGCCGACCTTCCTCATCCCGGTAGAGCCGACAGGACACACTCGGCGAACGCTCCGGTTCACCGAACGGATCGACGCCGTCAATCAGGATCGTTGGAGACCCGGTCATCCCCAGCGTTGCCGCCCGGTCATCGTCGTCGACTTCCAGCGACTCGATGTCGACATCCTGACGCCCCGCCACCAGCTCGCTGAGCCGCGTGGTCAACAACGCCATACTGGGACAGTCCGGAACGTGCAACAGCCGGATCTCCACCTGATCACCTCCACATAGGACACTCCAAGTATCGGCCCGGTACCCAGGTACGAAGTCAACGCTTTCGCGGTGTCCACTATGGCTACCCCCAGTGCGGGTTGACCTTGTTCTCGAGTACAGGCTTTACGGTGGTCAGACCTTCTCGAGGGAGGCCAAGCATGAGCAAACCCCATGGCCCGGCGATGGATCGCACCGATCCGCAGTTGACCAAACGCTCAGCTGTCGGCGCATTGACCCCGCAGGCCCGCCGACTTCACCAGCTGCTGTTGACCCACATCGCCGACACCGGTCACGCCCCGAACCGGCCGGACCTGAACACAATGGCTCACGACCACGGTGTCGAGCCGGGCAGCGCGACAGAAGAACTCATCGCTCGAGACCTTCTCGCCGTCGACGACCACGGCGAGATCCGCGCAGCGTATCCGTTCTCCCCCACACCCACGAACCATGTCATCACATGGCCGGGCGGACCGCGGACCTACGCGATGTGCGCCATCGACGCCCTGGGCATCTCAGCCATGCTCGACCGCCCGGTAGCCATCATCTCCGCCGAACCCGAGACCGGCACAACCATCACCGTCGACGTCGACCGCCACAAAGCACACTGGAGCCCGGCATCCGCGGTGGTCCTCGCTGGCGCGACGGACGACACGTGCTGCCCGTCAGTCGACCGCACGTGCAGCTACATCAACTTCTTCACCAGCACCACGGCCGCGGAGACCTGGCAAGCTGCTCATCCGCACACCACCGGCACCGTGCTCTCCCAGCAGGAAGCTCTGGCCTGCGCCATCGCTGAGTTCGGCGACTTCATGCGGTTCGGGCGCTCGCAGACCACTTGACGCTGTACCGCACTACCGGGTTGACCATGACCCCTATGAGTGCGACGAACTCCGCCTCGCTGATGACGGTGGGCGAACTGTCCCGGCGAACCGGTGTGCCCGCCAAGGCGCTGCGTCAGTACACAGACTGGGGTCCTGGGTGACCCACTACCGCGACACCATCCGGCCCCTGATCCACAACTAAAGCGCCGAGCGACGCCGTCGCCAACATCGAACCGGATCGAACTTCGAGTCGACGCCCAGAACGCGCCCGAACGACCTTTCATCAACTGCTCGACGACCAGCAGCACCGCATGTCCGACGGCACCTGCTGCGGCAACCGCGTACCAGGCCTCAACTTTGCTGGGCAACCCAACCAAGAACTGCCAACGCGCAGTGGTCATCCACACCGCGAAGTAATCAAATGCGACTGGACTGGCAGGTCGCGGGCCGAACAGGCACGCCGCATCCAGGTTCGACGAAGCAATCGCTCCGGGCCATCTGGGTCAACCGCCTGGACGAGGACCGCAGGGCAGCATTTAGTGCTGACGCAGCGCCTCGGCCTGTCCTACGCCGAGGCAGCGGAGATCTGCGACTGTCCAGTAGGGACGATCCGATCCCGGGTCATCAGAGCACGTGACGACCTCATCAAGACCATGCGGGAATCGGACCGGCCCCGCCGCTCCGCGATGTGACTACACCTGCGAATCCGCCAGCAACTTCAACGCGAGCTTCTGCAACTCCGGCCCGGCCTTGTCCGGGCTGCCAGTGTCGAACGGCGGCTTCGGATCGTACTCCACCGCCAGCTGCAACGCCTTCGCCGTCTGATCGTCAGCCATCAACGACGCCAGGTACAACGCCATGTCCTGTCCCGCCGACACACCCGCCGACGTGATGATCTTCCCATCCCGGACGTACCGCTCGGCCACATAGGTCGCACCGAGCGTCTCCAGATAGTCCTTGCCAGACCAATACGTCGTCGCCCGTTTACCGACCAACAACCCGGCCTTACCCAGGATCATCGAGCCCGTGCACACCGACGTCGTCCACTGTGTACAGCGATGCATCCGCCGGATCCACTCCAGCACCGCAGGCCGCTCGAACACCGCCAGCACAGCCTGCTCACTGCCACCCGGCACAATCAGCACATCCAGATCACGCACATCCGCCATCGCCCGCTCGGCGAGCAACGCGACGTCACCAGTATCCGTCCGCACCAGCCCAGGTCGCTCCGCGATCATCGTCACCGAAGCACCCGGCAACCGCGACAAAATCTCCGCTGGTCCAGTCGGATCAAGCAGACTGAACCTGTCGTACAACAGAATCCCGATCCGCGGTCCAGAGCTGCTCTCGGCCCACGCCGGGGTACCCACCATAGCGACACCCGCGCCCACAGCTCCGGCAGCGGCAGCACGCAACACCGTTCGACGACTGCTCTTCATTGGCAACCCTCCCAGTACGAAGCCAGACCGCTCTGATAGTCGACCAACTGGCGCAGAAAGTTCCCAGTGGCTCAACCCGCCGAGCCGCCGCAACGATGCTCGTTGGCGTCTGCCACGACGCGGTGCTCTCCGCACTGTTGCGGCACAACGCGCACAGACGTCGTGCTTTCCCTGGAGGCTGTCGTCATGGCGGTACGTCGACCCGATCAGGAACGGTACCCGCTGCCGATCAACGTGGTCGCGTCGAGTTCAGTCACGCCATCATCGCGCAGTGATACCAAATACAGCTCGCGCACGGCGTCCACGGTGTCGGCAGAGAGTTTCGCCAGTGCGCCCCGGTATCCGGACCCGAGGATCACCAGCCACGCCACATCGGGGGTCATGGTCAGCCGTAGCTCGTTGACGGTGACATCCGATCGATCAAGTGGGGCGGACGTTCCGCCGGAGGTGGCGTGTTCGTGGCCTCGGCGATGGCGCGGCCGAGATGACGCCCTGCGGCCGCCATCGCGTCGCCGCGCCAAATCGTGAACGCGACTCGCCCACCAGGACGAGCACGACTGATCAAGCGCTCGGTGCCGCCTGTCATGTCGGGGAAGAAGAAGATGCCGAGAGCCGACTGCACCACGTCATACCCCTCGGTCGCCCATGTGGTCACATCCGCCTGATGAGCACGCAACTGCGGCAGGCCCGGCGACAGCCGGCGCAGCTCGTCGACCATGGGACCGGACAGGTCGACGGCATCAACGACGCCATCTGGTCCGACCAGCCGAGCTGCGGGGATGGCCGAAGCGCCGGCACCGCAACAGGCATCGAGGACACGTTCGCCTCGCTTGGGCCCGACGACCGCCACCGTGGCCGCACCGATGACATCCCACAGGTGGCGGCCAAGGGCGGTGAAGTCGGCCGCGGCCGCGTCGAAGGCGACGCGGTAGTCGGTCTGCTGCTCGTCGGTCATCAGGACTCGTTTCGACGTCGGCGTAGCACGAAGAGCAGGCCGCCGCCCAGCAGGACCAATGCCGCACCGACGGCCAGCGGCGGCACAATCGAGGCGCCGGTACTGGCGAGACGGCTCGCCGCGGCGGAATTCGTTGTCCCATCCGCGCCGCAGCCCGTCGTCGTCGTAGGCAACAGCGTCTTCGGGTCCATGTCCCCTATCGCAAAGGTCACCACCTGCTTGTCGGTGACCGTCGCGCCGGAGGTCAGCGTGATCGATTGGGTGAAGGTGAGCCGGTAGGCGCCGGACGCTGTGAACGCCCAGTTGCCGTGCGCGTGGGTACCGAGCCGGATGCCGTAGGTGTCGGGCAGGCCGTCCTTGCTGTTGAAGATCACCACGGGCTTGCCGAACGGGTCGAGCTCGTAGATGGCCATCGAGCCCGGGCCGCTGACCTCGGTGAGCTGCCACTTCACTTCTCCGGTGGCCTGCGCCGAGGTGATTTCCTCGGTGTTCCAGCCCAGCCACACCACATCCGGCTTCTGGGTCTGCGGTATCTGCCAGATGCGGGAACTTGGCGGACCCAGGAACGAGAACGCATCGGACGGCACCGTGGTCGCCGCTGCGGCACCGAGGTGGAACACCACCTGGCCAGGCGCGCGCCACTGTGGCGTTCCCCCGGTGGTTCCGTCTTTCACTTGGGACACAAGGCGTCCGTCGACGATGCGGGCGGCATAGTCGACGTGTCCTTTGTCGAGCACGACGCCGGTCCGGCTGGTCGTCGGTACACAGGACGTCGTCGTGGTGGTTGGTGTGGTTGTGGTTGTGCCGGAGTTGGTTGGCTGGCTCGTTGTCTGAGTCCCGCTGGTGGTTGACGTCGGCTGCGT
This sequence comes from Rhodococcus rhodnii, assembly GCA_000720375.1. Lineage (GTDB taxonomy): Bacteria > Actinomycetota > Actinomycetes > Mycobacteriales > Pseudonocardiaceae > Kibdelosporangium. The sequence goes on from JOAA01000017.1 coordinate 71,770, forward strand.
CGTCCTGCTGGTAGTAGTAGTCGTGGTTGTTGTTGTCGGTCCGCCGACGACCTCGTACGACACCGGCGGGGACACCGAGGATTGGTAGTCGTTGGCGTAGCGCGGTACGAACTTCGCCGTCAGCGTGTGTGTCCCATTTGCCAGCGCCTGTGTGGTCAGTGCCGCGGTGCCGCCGCTGACTTCGCTGTATCCCAAGGATGTCGCGCCGTCGAAGAACTCGACCCAACCCGGGGCGTTCGCGGGTGTCACGGCGCTGGTCAGTGTCACACCGGGCGTGGCGGGTGCCGCTGTCAGCGTGGTGGTTGTCGCGTCGGCGACCACGTCCTGCGGGTTGGTCCCGCCGACATACCACGTGTATTCCACTGGGCCGGAACTGAGCGCGGCTCCCGTGATCGTGGCCGCGGTGACCTCGAAGGTGAGCCGGTAGCGGCCTGGCGCGCCGAAGGCCCAGTTGGCGTGTACGTGGTGCCCTTCGCCGACGGCTTCACGCCGACTGGTGTAGAGGGGGTCAGTGGAGCTGAAGATCCGTACTGGCTGGCCAACGCCATCGGTCTGGAACACCTCGACCTTGCCGGGGCCGGTGACGCCACGTAAGTGCAGGTCCACGGTGTCCCCGGCGAGTACGCCGGTGGGCACGCTTTCGGTGTCCCATCCGGCGAACAGCAGCGACGGGTCCTGCACCTGCGGCGCGATCCACACGGGACTGTTCGCCGGGCCGAGGAAGGCGTACTCGGGCACGTCCGGCACGGCCAGCCGGCCGGCGTCGCGAAGCTGGAAGATGACGTCGCTCGCCTCGTAGAACTGGTACGGCGCGCTGCCCACCCGTGTCTTGAGTGCCAGCCGGCCGTCGGCGTACTGCACGTCGACGGCATCGGTGTGCACATCGTTGAGCACGGTCCGGTTCTTGCTGTCCGGCACGGCAGCCGCCGGGATCGTCGCCGCGGTCCAGGTGGTCGCGACCAGCACGGCGGCCGCCGCACCCATTCCCAGCCAGCGCCTCGTTCTCGTCATCCCCAAGTCCCCTCTCCGACCTGATAGGCAATGATTTTCATGCCCAATAAGCCGCTTGTCTACCCTATCCTTGGTGAGATGAAAATGCATATCATGTTCATTAAGCCTCCTTGGGTGGAGGTTCTGGGATGAACGGAGAACCCATGCGTTTACTTACCCGCGGTGCCGCGTTGGCCGGCGCACTCGTGCTCGGCCTTGGGGTGGGCGCGCCCGCACAGGCCGCCCCGCTGGTCACCCTCGACAAGGGACACGTCGACGTGGTCGACGTCGAGTACGCCGACGGCGGATTCGAGCTGCACATCCACCACGAGACCCAGGGTGAGCTCGACCCTGCCGAGACGCTGCTTCGCGTGCTGCCCAAGGCGAAGACCACCGTCCCGGACGACCCGGCCTACGCTTTCCTTGGTGCCGCTGGCAGACCGGTCTGGATCCTGCCGCAGGTCGAGGATCCCGACCTGCTGTTCGCCGGACTGTCCACGGAGGAACTGGAAGCCGGGGTGTTCGCCGGCGACCAAGTCGCCGTGACGCTGTGCGGGGTGTCCGGTCCCGGCAAGCTCAGCGTGTTCACCACGGACGCCGTCGGCAGCCCTAGCGTGGTGTTCAACAGCCGCGATGGCCTGCCGGACACCACGACCCTGTCGGCGGGCACCCACAAGCACGTCAACTGGGCGTTCACTGCCGCGGGCACCTATCGCGTCACGTTCCACGTCTCGGCCCGGCTGTCCGCGAACAACCAGGTGATCACGTCCGAGCCGACCACGGTCACCTTCAAGGTCCTCAACTCCTGAGAAGGAAACCATGCGCTTACGCAAGTCCGTTGCCGCGACCGTGCTGATGGTCGCCGCGACGCTGACCACCGCCCTACCGGCTCAGGCCCTGCCCGCCGTCAGCCTGAGCGTCGGCCACGTCGACGTCATCGACCCGACATACGACGCAGGCACATTGAAGATCGAGGTCAAGGACTCCACCACCGGTACCCCGGTGCACCGCGATCCGGCGGACGTGGTGTTACAGGTGCTGCCCGCGGCCAAGACCACGGTGCCCAGCAGCTCGGCGTACGCCTTCCTGGGCACCCCTGGCTCGACCGTGTGGATCCTGCCCCAGACCCAGAACGCGAACCTGTTGTGGCCGGGCTGGAACACCGAACGGTTGTCCAGCAGCACGTTCACCAGTACCCAGACCACGCTGCTGTCTGTCTCGGGTGGACAGTTCGCGGTGTACACGACGAACGCCTTCGGCACGCCGACGGTGTTGTTCAACAGCGGCGACGGTCTGCCTGACTCGCGGGCGGTGTCCGTGGGCACGCACGCGCATGCCAACTGGGCCTTCAAGTCCGCCGGCACCTACACAGTCACCTTCCAGGTCACCGGCACCCTGGCCGGTGGCGGAACGGTGACCTCGGCACCGGCATCGTTCACCTTCGAGGTTCAGCCCTGATCACCAGGCAGTACCGGTGATTCCGGCAGCCGTCCGCGGTGACACGGGGCGGCTGCCGGTCATTTTCGGCTGTCACGGCGTTGAAGGACTGCTCATGCGTTTCTCCGGCAGGACCTGGCAAGTTTGGGAGGTACTCGTCTCGCGGGACGTGTTCACCAGTGCCATGGAGATCCACCAGGCGTTGTGGTCACGTGGTGACACCATTTCAGTGACCGCCGTGTACCGCTCGCTGCACATGTTGGTGGACGCGGGCCAGGTCGACGTCCTGCTCGGCCCGGACGGGCAACACCGCTACCGCCGCTGTTCGCCGACCGCGCACCACCATCTGCTGTGCCGGCAATGCCATCGCGCGGTCGAAGTCCACGACTCACTACCCGGCCAGCTGTCGAACGGCAGGCTGCGGGATATCGGCTTCGCCGACGACTCCATCCGGATCACCCTCGTCGGGCTGTGCGCCGACTGCTCGCCGACATAGCGAACCAGCTCAGCCGGGCACACCCGCCACAGGTGACGAAGCCGGCTGGCCCCGGCGTGCTCGCGTCCGTGACACCAGGCCATGTTTCGGCGCGAAGAACCACGCCTGCACGAAAATGCCTGTCACCACAAGCACGATGAGCCCGCCCGCGGCCAGGTCGAAGGCGTACGACAGATACAGGCCGACCAGACACGACACACCACCGATGACCGGAGCGGGCAGCATCATCACGCCGAGCCGGTCGGTCAGCAGCCGGGCAGTGCCCGCCGGGGTGATCAGCAGCGCGAGCACCAGGATGTTGCCCACCGCCTGCAGCGAGATCACGATCGCCAGCGTCACCATCACATAGAGCGCGATGTCCAGCGCGAACACCGGCAGGCCGGCCGACCTGGCCGGCTCACGGTCCAATGTGGCCGCCACAAGATGCTTGTGCAGCAACAAGTCCACCAGCAGCAACAAGCCACCGACCCGCTGCCGCTGACCGCCGGACAACTCCCCGATCGGCCTGCCGGGGACGGCGCATCCACCGGATCCGGTGCACCCGCCCCGACATCACGGCCTTCTCGACCGAGATCGGGAAGTCCCACGCGAAGTCGTGCCGCTGGGGGACGTAGCCGATCCGGCCCCGGCTTTCGACCGCGGACCGGCCGTCGACGTGCGGCCCGCCTTGGTTCCGGTATGGACGGTTCTGGCGGTGAGCAGAGCGAGATCGGTACGGTTGCCCAGCCACTCCGGGGAATCCTGGGCGAACAACCGGGTCCAGGCGTCGAGATCGTCCGCAGTCAGATACGCCCGCGCACGCCCCACCCGCGCGGCCAACTCCGCGAGCGCGGCATCCCGCGCGGCAGGCGCAAGCGGGGCGGGTAGATCCAGCAGCACACTGCTACTGGTGACCCGCTCGAGTCCAGCAGCACGCAACAGGTCCGGCCAGCCGCGTGGATCGCGCACAACCCTAGGCCTGTCCTCGAACCACGCGGTGAACCATTCGTTGTGCGCGGCGTCCAGTCGAATCTCCAGCCCGGGGCGTCCCACACCCACATCCCAGGGCAGGCACCGCATCGGCAGACCACCTTCGCCCAGGGTCAGGATGCCGCCAGGAGCAAGCAGTCCCGCGAGCCCGGCCACGGCATCGCTCCACGACAACGCATGGTGCACGCACGCTCCGGACCAGACCAGCGACACCGGCTCTGGCAACGGCACGGGGCCGTCGTCGAGGTCATGTTTCAGCGTGCGCACCCTGGATCCAACCCCGGCCCGTTCGGCACGTTCACGAACGAGGTCGAGCATCGTCTCGTCGTTGTCGACGGCGTAGACGCGGCCGGCCGGGCCGACACGCTCTGCCAGTCGCACGGTCATCGTGCCCGTACCCGGCCCGATGTCGGCCACGGCGTCACCGACCGGCAGCGGGTCCACCAACGCCCACTCGACCGGGGCGAAGACCGCCTCGGCGGCAGCGGGATCGACAGTCGACGGCCCCGTCATGACGCGTGATCGTGCATCTCGTCGGTGTTCCACACCGGCAGCGGATCCTCCAGGGTGCGCCAGTACTCCGGACCGGCCGCGAACTCCTCGTCGGTCAACAACGCCGGATCCAGGCGGCGGCGCGGTTCGCCGAGGTCGAGATCCACACCGATGAACACCAACTCCTGGCACGCCACCGGCGTGTCCAGCAGTTGCCCGGGCTCCAACGTCAGAGTCGGCCCCGCCTGCGACCACACGCCCAGCACGCCCGGCCGGGTCGCGATGTGACAGAAACCCTTGCTGCGCAGCACACCGTCCCAATCGGACAATGCGGCCACCAGCCGCACCGGGTGAAACGGCCGAGACGCGCGATAGGTCACCGACCGGATGCCGTACTCCTCGGTCTCCGGAGTGTGCCCGCCCGCCAGTTCCGCAGCCCAGCCGGGAGCCTGCGCCGCGGTGACCGGGTCATAGCGGCCGGTGTCGAGCACCTCGGCCAGATCGACAACCCCACGCCGGGTGCGGATCAGCCGCGCGGCCGGATTGAGGCGGCGCAGCACGGCCTCGAGCGTCGCGAGCTGCTCGGCCGTGACGAGGTCGATCTTGTTGACCACCAACAGATCCGCGAACTCGACCTGGTCCACCAGAAGATCTGAAATCGTGCGCTCGTCCTCTTCGGCCGCGGCCATCTCCCGTTCGGCAAGCCGGTCGCCCGCAGTCAGCTCACGCAAGAATCCCGCGGCGTCCACCACGGTCACCATGGTGTCCAGCCGGGCGTGATCCGACAGGCTCGTGCCGTCCTCGAACGTCCAGTCGAACGTCGCGGCCACCGGCATCGGCTCCGAAATCCCGGTGGACTCGATCAGGATCGTGTCGAACCGACCGCCCCGGGCCAACTCGCCGACACTGTCCAGCAGATCCTCCCGCAACGTGCAGCAGATGCAGCCATTGGTCAGCTCGACCAGCCGCTCACTGGTCCGATCGAGCCGACCCTGACCCGCGACCAGCGCCGCATCAATGTTGACCTCACTCATGTCGTTGACGATCACGGCAACCCGCCGGCCCTCCCGATTGGCCAGCACATGGTTGAGCAGAGTGGTCTTCCCAGAGCCGAGGAAACCCGACAGCACGGTGACCGGAGTGCGTTCACGCATCTGCACATGATAATCATGTTCGATACATGCCGGCGCGGCGCCCTTGATTGACATCGTCACATGTTGATGTTTTGCTGTTTTGTGCCCGATTTGTCGCAGGCGCCCCTGGAGTCGCTGGCAGCGGTTTTTCGCGCCCTGTCATCGCCTTTCCGGCTTTCCCTCGTGCTTCGCCTTGCCAACGAGCCTGCCCGCGTGACCGAACTGTGCGAAGCACTGGACGCGCCTCAGCCGCTCGTCTCTCACCATCTGAGCATTCTGCGCAGTGGCGACCTGGTTCGCGCCAAGCGGGACGGCCGCTCGGTGACCTATGCGCTGACCGACAGCCTGCCACCTGAACTCCTCGCCCTACTCCTGCGGCGATACGCCACCGACCGTTCAGCGCACCACAGCGAGTCCCACGAGCACGGGCCAGACTGCGGGCACGTCGCGATCCCCCACCAGGACCATGTCGACTACCTCCACAACGGCAGCCTGCACCGGCAGGCCGATCCTGGGCGATGGATGGACTGCGAACCAAGCCGACACCGCCCACACCGTGCACACCGCCACGTCCACGGCGAGGGATGCGGACACGTTGCCATCCCGCATGGCGACCACCTCGACTACGTCCACGATGGACACCGTCACGCCGCCCACAATGGGCACTATGACGACCACTGACCGCCTGCGTCAGGAAGTGTTCGCTCACCCCCCGACTTGGTTCAAGGTCGGTCAGTGCTGACATAGTGCGTCCCGGAGCGACTGCTCGGAACGATCTCCGGTGCCCAACCTCGGCGTCAGATGGTGCACCGTCCGTCCCGTAGCTCCACGGTTCGGTCGCAGCGGGCCAGAGTGGCCGGACGGTGGGCGATGACGAGGACGCCCACGTTCTCGTCGGTTGACGTGAGTGCGGCCGTGATGGCCTCGTCGGCGTCGGGATCGAGATTCGCGGTCGCTTCGTCCAGGATGAGGACGCGTGGCTTCATCAGCAGGGCCCGGGCGACGGCGACCCTCGCCCGTTGGCCGCCGGACAGTCCGGTGCCGGATTCTCCGACAGGCGTGGCGAGTCCGGCCGGAAGACCGGCTCGTGGGGCGAGAATCCCGGCGCGCCGTGCCGCTTGCTCGACCTCGTGGTCGCTGGCGTCGGGGCGGCCGAGGCGGATGTTGGTCGCGATCGTCCCGGTGAACAGACCGGGCTCCTGCGGCACGACGCTGATCGCACCGCGCAGGTCTCCGTCCGCCAGCTCAGTGAGGTCGACACCGTCGAGAGTGATGCGGCCGGCATCGGGATCCCACATCCTCACGGCAAGCAGCGCGCAAGTAGTCTTGCCGGCGCCGGAGGGGCCGGCGAGCGCGACTCGTTCGCCAGGACGGACTGCGAACGAAACGTCGTGCAGTGCGGGCGGACCGTCGTCGCGATATCGGAATGTCACGCGGTCGAACACGAGCCCGGTCATCCGGTCGCGGGGTGGCAAGGGTTGGGGCGCTTGGGGTTCACAGACAGCTGGGGCCCGGTCCAGGACGCTGGCGATCCGGGCGCCCGCAGCGCGCAAGGTCCCGACGTTGCGCAACAGGTCGGAGATCTGCGCTATAGGGCCGAGAGCCGCGGTCGCCAGAACCATGGCGACGGGCGCAAGCGTGCGACCGACCGTCTCGAGGTTCACCGCGCAGACGACGAGAGCACCAATCGCGCTGAGGGAAAGTGCCGCGTCGGTGGCGGCACGTTCCAGGCCCGTACGGACGCCGATCCGTGCCTGCACCGCAGTCAGCACACTGGTGTGCCGACTGAGCGCCGCGACGCGGCGGTCCAAGGCTCCTGCGGCGCTGAGCTCGTCGAGCCCACGCACGGTATCGACGAGCTCGGCGTTGAGCGCCGCGGCAGCCTCCGTCAACTCGGTCCCCTGCCGGGCACTGACCCGCCCGAACAGCCATGGCAGTGCCGCGGTCACGACGACGAACGGCACCCACACCAAGAGCAGCCACGGTGTGATGAGCAACGACAACGTGGTGGTGACGCCGACCAGCACGGTCGAGGTGAGCACCTGTGCCGCGGTGTGGGCGTAGAGCCATTCGAGACGGTCGACGTCGGCGAAGGCGACGGAGACGAGGTCCCCGCTCCTGCGCGGTTTCCGGCGGTCGGGCAGGCTGATCCGCAGACGGTCGAACACCCGGGCGCGCAGAGTGGCTATCAGCCGATAGGCCAGGTCGTGGGAGACCCACGACTCCCGCCACGTCATCGCGGCGGTGAGCACCGCGAGACCGAACAGGACGACGGCGACGGCCGCGAGTGGTGCTGCGCCGGTCGCGGCCGTTCGCCCCGCGAGCCACGTGCCGACGACGGCCATGGTCAGTGTGCCTAGCTGGACGACGGCGTTGGCCGTGATCGTCCAGACGAAGGTTCCCCGCTGCTCGGCGATGACCGGGAGGAGACGGCGAAGCGGACCGCTCATAGCTGTGCCACCGAGGAGACGACACGGCCGGACTCGATCGTGACGACCACGTCAGCGTCGCGCAGGGCGCTCTCGCGGTGCGCGATCACGATCCGGGTGCTGCCGCGGCAGTGCTCGGCGAGCCGAGTGAGGACACGTTGCTCGGTGTCGACGTCCAGCGCCGAGGTCGCTTCGTCGAACAGGAGCACTGGGGTCGCGGCGAGCACGGCCCGGGCAATGGCCAGACGTTGCCGCTGACCACCGGACAACTGAACCGCGTTCTCGGTGAGCACAGTGGCAAAGCCTTGCGGGAGCGCCTCGATGAACTTGAGCGCGTCCGCGATGAAGGCGGCGGTGCGGACTTCCTCGAATGTGGCGTCGGGACGTGCGAGGCGCAGGTTCTCTTCCACTGTGCCGTGGAACAGGTACGTGTGCTGGCCGACGACGCCGATGCTCGCGCGCAGCGCGGCGAGGGTGTAGTCGGTGATCGGGGTCCCGTCGAGTTCGATCGTGCCCTGCTGTGGGTCGGCGTGCCTGACGATGAGCCGGGCGAGTGTGCTCTTGCCAGCGCCTGACGGGCCCACGATCCCCGTGGTGCTTCCCGGTGCACAGTCGAAGCTGACGTCCGTCACCCCCGTTCCGTTGGGATATCGATAATCGACGTTCCGCAGGCGCAGTCGCGCCCCGGCGCGAGCGGGTTGCGTACGGGTGCCGGTGTCCGCGACGGTCGGGTGTGCGGTGAGGATCTCGTCGATGCCCTTGACCGCGCCCAGCCCTTGGTAGCCGAGGTGCCAGTAGGCGGACAGGTCGAGCACTGGGCGGAAGCACTCCCGTGCGCACAACAGGAACAGGAACACCGATCCGGCCGGTGTGGCACCGCCGAGGACACCGGCACAGGCCACGACGATGGTGGCAGCCGTGCCCAGGTGCAGTGCGAGCGCGCTGGCGCCAGCCTCCACAAGCGACACTCGCAACTGCGCCATCGTGCTGCGGTGCAAGTGTTCCCCGCGTTCGGAGAGTGCCTCGCCGATTCGCCTGCCCGCGCCGAACACCCTCAGCACGCTGATCGCGTGAGTTGCCTCGAGGTAGTCCGCCGCCAGCTTTTCGTAGGCATTCCAACGGGTTCGTCCCGTTCTGAGCAGCCGGGCGTCCCAGAAACGGGGGACGACCACGGCGCACAGCACCGCCACAGCGAGGACCGCGGCGGCAGGGGTCGAGACGGTGAACAGCCACCCCGCGACGCCGATGGGAACGACACAGGTCACGATCAGCTGCGGCAGGTAGCGGCTGTAGTAGGCGTCGAGTGCCTCCACGCCGTCGACGAGGGTGTGCGTGATCGCACCGGCCCGCTCTCCCTGCGTCCACCCGGGTCCAAGCCGGGTGATACGGCGCAACAGTTCGCCGCGCAGCCGGGTTCGGATCGCGATGCCGAACCGGGCTGCGGTGACCTCACGGGTCCACAACAGGACCGCTCGTACCACGACGACGCCGGCCAGCACCGCGATCACGGGCGGCACACCAGTGAGGCTCCCGCCGGTGAGATCGGCGAGGACAGTCGCCGCCAGCACGGCTCCGGCGATGTGGCAGGCCGACACCATCGTCGACAGTGCCGCCAGGAGTACGACCGGTCCAGCGACGACGCCGGCCAACTGCAGGAGTCTGCGGTGGATCACGACCTGAAGGCGTCCGGGTAGAGCCCTTGCGCGATCTCCCGCACCACCGAGATGTTCCCGAGAGTGCCCGGGTAGGTGTCGGCCGCGTCGATCGCGATCAGCCGTTGCGTCCGGACGGCGGTCATCGTCGGGAACGTACGAGTCAGGTAGTCCACAGTCGCTTGTTTGTGCGCAGGCCCGTTGACGGCGAACACGATCGCGTCGGGGTTCTTCGCGGCGAGTGCCTCGGGGGTGATCTGCGCGGCGAAGAATTTGGCGAACTGGGGGTCCTGCGGTGAGAACACGTTGTTCCCTCCGGCCCTGCGGATGATGTCGTACTCGATACCAGCGCCGATCGCCGTCACGGTGGTGCCTTCCAAGAACACTTGGGCGACAGTCGGCTTCGCACGGCCCGCGACAGCCTTGTCCACTGCCTTGTCCACTGCGGCCAGATCCGCCCGCCCCTGCTCGATCATGGCCTTGGCCTTGTCCGGCACGGCGAAGATCCGGCCGAGGTTCTCCAGGTCGACGAACAGGTCCTCCACCGTGCCGCTCATCCGCCGCTCACGGCATCCGCCCGCGGCGACGTACGCCGCGACACCGGCCTGTTGCAGTTGGTCAAGACTCGCGAAGCCCTGCTCGGCGGTGAACTCGTACGTTGTCGGGGAGTACACGAAGTCCGGCCGCACGTTCAGCAGCTTCTCCCGGCTCGGCGGCCCGGACTCGCTCAGCACCGGGACGTTGGCGGCCAGACCGGCCACGTCCTGGGACAGCGGCGCGGTGGCCGTCTGTGCCTGCCCGACGAGCGAGCCCGCGAGACCTAACCGCACCAGCAGTTCGGTCTGTGACGGACTCAGCCCGACAGCCGCCTTCGGCACACCGTTGACCGTGACGTCCCTGCCGCAGTTGGTGATCGTGACCGCCTTGGCCGCGTTGTCCACCGGCGCGGTGGGAGTGACTGAGGAGCCGCAGCCGGAGATCAGCGTGGCGCTGACACCGAGAGCGATCAGGGACAGGGTTTTACGCATGAATCTCGCCTCTGTGCGTGCTGTGTTCTGGACGGGACTGTGGCGGGTGGTCGAAGACCAGGACGGGACGGCCGGTGCGCGGATGGATGAGCTGGTCGACGGCGACCTGGAACACGTCTTGGACCACCTGTGGGGTGAGTGCCTCGGCTGGTGTGCCGGTGGCGACGAGCCGTCCGGAGTCGAGGACCGCGATGTCGTCGCAGTGGGTCGCGGCCAGGTTGAGGTCGTGCAACGCAGCGATGATGGTGCGGTCCAGGCTTGTCGCGATCCGCATGAGTTCGAGCTGGAAGGCGATGTCGAGATGGTTGGTCGGCTCGTCGAGCACGAGGACCGGGGTGTCCGCGGCCAGAGCGCGGGCCAGCATCACCCGCTGCCGTTGCCCGCCGGACAATCGGCCGATGGGCCGGTCGGCGATGTCAGCGGCACCCACCCGCTCCAGAGCGGTCCATGCCAGGTCGAGGTCGGCCTCGGTGTCCCGGCCGAACCCGCGCTGGAACGGCACTCTGGCCAGCAGCACCACCTCCAGAACAGTCAGATCGAACTCGGTCGAACTGTCCTGGGTCATCACTGCCACAGTCCGCGCGACGGTCCTCCGGTTGCCGCGCCACACATCCAGCTCATCGAGCAGCACCCGGCCCGACGACGGCGCGACGGCTCGGTGGAGCGTGCGCAGCAGCGTCGACTTGCCACTTCCATTGGGGCCGACCAGTCCCAGGAACCGGCCGGGACGGACCTCGATGTCCACGTCACGCAATACCTCACGGCCGCCCAGAGCGACGCTGACGTGGTCGAAGTGGACCTTCACCGGTCGAGTCCCGCCTGCGCCGCGCTGTCCCGGCGCATCAACCACAGGAAGAACGGCGCACCGACCACCGCGGTCAGAATGCCGATCGGCACCTCCGTGGGCGCCGCGACAGTGCGCGACAGCAGATCGGCCAGCATCAGGAACGTCGCGCCGCCGAGCACCGCGACCGGAAGCATCCGCCGGTGATCCGCGCCGACGAGGATGCGAGCCACATGCGGGATCACCAGGCCAACGAACCCGATACCGCCGCTGACCGACACGATCGACCCGGTCAGCAACGCCGCCGTCACGAGGAGGACCGCACGGAGCCGGTTCACGTCGACACCCAGCGCGGTGGCCGACTCGTCGCCGCTCAGCAACGCGTTCATGGCCCGGGTCCGCAGCCCGACGACGACACATGCCACCGCCAACGCCGCCGCGGGCACGGCCAAGGAGCCCATGGACGCGGCGGAGACGCTACCCAGCAGAAAGAACAGGACGCTGAACACGTTCTGCGCCTCGGTGGTCAACGTCAGATAGCTCGTGACCGCGCTGAACAGCGACCCGAGGGCGACACCGGAGAGAACCATCCTGGTCGGCGAGAGAACCCCGCGGTGTCGAGCAGTGAGCGCGACGCACGCACTGGCCACGAGCGCGCCGACGAAAGCCGCAGCGCCCAACGGAAGGCCCCCGACAGCGGCCGAACCGAGGGTGATGACGAGAACCGCGCCAACCCCCGCACCCGACGACACACCAAGCAAGTAGGGCTCGGCGAGCGGGTTGCGCACGATCACCTGCATGATCGCCCCAGCCAGCGCCAGACCGGCGCCAGCGAGCGCGGCCAGCAACGCCCGAGGCAGACGAAACTGCCACACCGCCTGGTCCTGCAATACGGTCAGACTGCCATCCGACATCCAGGGCATGTTCGGCACCAGATGGCCGACAGCGATCCGCGCGGCATCCACGAAGCCGACCTCGACCGTCCCGACCGCGCCGGAAACGACCAGCATCACCAGGATCGCGACGCCGAGGACCACGACCGCAACTCGCTGCCGGATCCGTGACCGGCGACGAACGGACGCCCGCCGGTCACGGTCGACCGACGAGGACGCGGGAGGCCGCGGACGAACAAGCATGCGTAAGCCGACCAATCTGTGGAGAGGGGCCGCGAGAGCATAACTGCATGCGATAATCGTTATCAACAATGCGGTCCATCACATGGAAACAGTCGCCGAAGCCCTACCCGACGCCAGCCTGATCGAGGACTACGCGCTGACGACGCAGGTCAGTGAACTAGCGACCAGCCGAGGACCCACGGCAGCGACGTCCGCGGTCGGCTGGAGGTGGGCGCCACAGACCGTGATCGGACACGACGACGCGCGCCGCACGGGCCCATCGGCTGCAGGCGGCGAACAACATCAGCGTGCTGATTGTGGCAAGACAAGCGTGTTCGACGACGTTGCTGGCGACAGACAGCGCGCGTCATCCTGGTTGCGTCGGTGTGGAGTCGCGTACACAGCCGCGTGTAGATGATCATGCGTTCCGGCTGATCGTCATGGGGCCCGGCCGGGCCCGTCAGGGTGACTGTCATGTCCAACCCACGCCCGGTAGGGTTGCCCAATGAGACCCGCGACCGTCATCGTTTCGTTGCCTGTCACGGATCTGGACAGGTCGTTGCGTTTCTATCGCGATGGCCTGAGGCTTCCCGCGCCCGACGTCGACGAGAACATCATCGCGTTCGAGCTGCCGAACCTGTCACTGTTCCTGATCGAGCACTCCGAGTACACGACTTACACGAGCCGTGCCGGTATTCCTTCACCCAATGCTCCTGCTGCGGGTGCGTGCATCTTCTCGTGTGCGATTGGCAGCAAGGAAGAGGTCGATGACATCCTCGTGCGCGCTGAGGCAGCAGGAGGATCGGTTTTCAGGCCCGCAGGTGACTATGACGGGTCATACATGGGTTACTTCAGTGACCCCGACGGGCACATTTGGGAACTCGTATTCAACGCTCGCACCGAAGCGGCCGCGGAGTCATAGGCCATACGAAGCAACACGCCGCATCCTTGCCGCGCGACAGCGGCCGACCGCTGGTTCAACAACAATGACGGTCTCGACGTCGCCAGCAAGCGAATGCGGCTGTCTCCACTGCCGCCACCTGGCTCAAGTTCGGTCAGGATCGCTTGCAGGGCGCGGTGATCACCGTCGCGGTGTGCCACAGTCCAGAGTGGACCAGAGTCCGTCGCGGTGACCGGAATCTCGTTGTTCGTATCGGTCAGGCCTTACGGGCCACGGCGCCGTACATGGCGACATCGGTGTCGGCGATGACGCCGATAAGCAGACCGATCGGTTGTCCCAGGTCGAGTACCTCACGCGGTTGCGGAGAGCCGAGGATGGAGTCCGGGTGATCCGGGCGCCACGAGCACGGTCGGGATATACCACGCGGGCCGCTTGCGCTGAAGGCGCAATAAGGACATGCGCCGTGACGCTAGCCCAGCGTCAACTCGCATCCATCGCTCTTTGCCGACATGTGATCATGACCATCGTGGACAATCGTTGACGTGCGGATCGGGATTCTCGGGTCACTTGAGGTGTGGGGTGACGACGGTGCGCCGATCGCGGTCGGTGGCCCCAGGCCTCGCGCGTTGCTGATGTTGCTTGCCTACAACGCGAACCGGGTGGTCACGGTCGACGCGATCGTCGCGGCGCAGTACGGCGAAGACCCGCCCGCTGATGCGGCAGGCGCCGTGCAGGCGCACGTGTCACGGCTGCGCAAGGTGGTCGACGGTGTGACGTTTGCCGGCGGCGGTTACCGGCTCGCCGTTGATGCCGACGATGTCGACGCGCTGCGGTTCGAGCGGCTTGCCGCGGATGGACGGCGATTGCTTCAGGCCGGCGCGTACGACAAGGCCGCAGCCATGCTCCGCGAGGCAACAGGGCTGTGGCGCGGCCCGGCGCTGGCTGACCTGCCGTTCGGTGGAGCGCGCGCGGCGAGGCTGGATGAATTGCGGCTGGCCGCGATGGAGGACCTGATCGACGCTGAGCTGGCGTTGCCGACGGGCACGTCAGTGGCGGAGCTGCGGACCTTGGTCGCCGCCAACCCCTTGCGGGAACGGCTGCGTGGCCAGTTGATGCGAGCGTTGCACGCTGCCGGGCGGCAGGCCGAAGCGCTCGCCGAGTTCGAGGACACCCGCCGGTTGCTGGCCGACGAACTCGGCGCCGATCCCTCCGCCGACTTGGCCGCCACGCATTTGGCGATTCTGCGGACGGACCACATGCCGCGGCGAGCCGGATTGCCCGCGCAGCTCACCAGCTTCGTGGGCCGTAGCGCCGAACTGGCGCGGCTGGATTCCTTGCGGGACACGAGGTTGGTGACCATTGTCGGTCCCGGCGGCACTGGCAAGACCCGGCTCGCGGTGGAGGCGGCACGCGGGCGCGAGGCGTGTTTCGTCGACCTGTCCCCTGTCAGTGACGGTGACCTTGTCCCGCACGCGGTGCTCGGTGCGCTTGGGCTGCGCGAGTCCGGTTTCGCGCTGGACACCGGTGACCCGATGCGACGGCTGGTGGCCGCGCTCGACCAGCCCATCCTGCTGGTCCTGGACAACTGCGAACGGGTGGTGGCCGCCGCCGCGGCCTTGGCTCGCACGTTGCTGTCCGAGTGCCCTGGCTTGTCGATTCTCGCGACGAGCCGCGAACCACTTGGCCTTACGGGCGAAACGCTCCTGCCGCTGGCTCCGCTTGAGCAGGATGCCGTACGGCTGTTCGCGGATCGCGCAGCCGCTGTCCGGCCGGGATTCTCGGTGACGGACCGGAATCGCGACACCGTCGCATCGATCTGCGCGGCGGTCGATGGACTTCCGCTCGCGATCGAGCTGGCCGCGGCGCGGCTGCGGCAATTCACGGTTGAGGAATTGGCCGAACGGCTGGTGACGCAGGGCCTGTTCCGGTTGCTGTCGCGCGGCGACCGGACAATGGCCGCGCGACACCAAACCCTGCGCGCTGTGGTGGCGTGGAGTTGGGATCTGCTGACTCCCGCCGAGCAGGCGGTGGCCGCGAGATTCTCCGTGTTCACCGGCGGCGCGTCGCTCGCGGCGGTGGAGGCTGTGTGCGAGACGACCGACGACGTACTCGCGGATCTGATCGACCGTTCGCTCATTGAGACGGACGGGCGTCGCTATCGCATGCTCGACACGATCCGGTGGTTCTGTGCGGAACGCCTTCCGCCAGACGCGCGGCGCGCACACGCCCGTTACTACCTCACCCTCGCCGAGCGCGCCGATCCGCATTTGCGGAGTGCCGAACAGCTGGACTGGCTCGCAACGCTGTCGGCCGACCACGACAACCTGATGGCCGCGCTGCGCTGGTCGGCAGACAACGACCCGGCGACCGGGTACCGGATAGTGGCGGCGCTGACCGCGTACTGGTGGCTGTCCGGACGCCGCAGCCAGGCGAGCGAGGCGTGCGCGGCACTGCTCGAACGCGACTTCGTGCTGGATGAGCAGTACGTGGCGGGCGTGCTGCATGCTGCGCCGAAGGACGAGGCGCATTGGGCACGGGCAGCAGAGGTCATGCGCGGCCTGACGGGACCTATGCGGTATCCGTTCGTTGCTGCGGTGTGGGGCATGACCACAGGCCCGTGGGGACCGCTGGACCAAACCGATCAATTGCTGGGCGCCGGGCCGTGGAACGCGGCGCTCGGCCGGTTGAGCCTGGCGATGATGAAGGTCCTGGACGGCCGACCCGCCGAAGGGGAGGCCGAGCTGCGAGACGTGCTGACGACGTTTCGTGATCTCGGTGAGCGCTGGGGAATGGCGCAGGCGCTCGACTGGCTGGGTGAAGTCGCGAGCTGGCGCGGCGAATGGGACCGCGCCGCAACACTCTGGGCGGAATCGCTGGCGCACTACGAGCGGTTCGGTGCGCTGGAGGAGTGCGTGGACGTGCTGTGCAGACGGGCCGATTGCCTGATGCGGCAAGGCGATGCCGCGGCGGCCGAATCGGACTTCCGGCGCGCGGGCGAGCTGACCAAGCGAGCAGGCCTGCCGGAGTCACCCGAGGTGCTGCTTGGCCTGGGCTCGGTCAGCGGTTCGGCGGAGCTCTTGGCCCGGGCGCTGGCCGTGACAGGCGACGACTTTCTCGGCATGCAGACCAGGGCGCGTGTCCTGACAGCGTTGGGGCGGCACGAGGAGGCAGTCGCGGTCGCCTGGACATCGCCGATGATCACGACGCTGGCCGCGGCAGTGGAAGGGCTGGCGAGTGTCCAGCCCGCATCACGGGCGGCGTTCCTGCTTGGCACCGCGGTGGCACTGCGCGGCACGACAATCGCAGGCGATCCGACCGTCGCGGCCACGGCCGCGAAGGCGACCGATGAACTTGGCGCGGAGGCCTTCGCGGCGGCTTACGCCGACGGGGTACGGCAGACTCGCGACCAGGCCCTGACAGCACTCTCCTGACAGCGCTGTCGGTGGGTTGTCGGTGCGTTGTCAGCGGGGCCCGCGACCTTAGAGCCCATGAACATCCTCATTTCCGGCGCCAGCGTCGCCGGCCCCGCACTGGCTCTCTGGCTCGCCCGATACGGCGCCACCGTGACAGTCGTGGAGAAGGCGTCCACGCTCCGCACCGGCGGGCAGGCCGTCGACTTCAGAGGCGCCACGCACCACACGGTCCTCGAGCGGATGGGCATCCTCGACGAAGTGCGCCGCCGTCAAACCGGCGGCCAGGACCAGACGATCGTCGACGCGCAGGGACGACCGGTCACCGTCATCCCCGGCGAATTCACGGGCGGGGACATCGAAATCCGCCGAGGCGATCTGGCCGAACTGCTGTACGAACGCACGAAGGACCAGTGCGCGTACATCTTCGGCGACTCGATCACCTCGCTTACCGAGACGGACAACGGCGTGCACGTGACGTTCGCCGATGGCCCGCCGCAGACGTTCGATCTCCTCGTCGGCGCGGACGGGATCCACTCGAACGTCCGCCGCCTCGCGTTCGGGCCGGAGCAGGACCACGTCCGCTTCCTCGGCTACTACTACGCACTGGCCAACCTGGACATCGACGGCGAAAACCTGATGTACAACGAGCCCGGCCGGATGATCGTGATCGGTGGGCCGAAGGCGCAGTCGTTCTTCGTGTTCGCCGCGCCAGAGCTCAGCTACGACCGATACGACCCCGAGCAGCAGAAGAAACTGCTGCTCGACGCCTACCGGGGCGGCGGATGGCGCATTCCTGAGGTCCTCACGAAAGTGCCCGCGTCACCCGATTTCTACTTCGATTCGCTCAGCCGCGTCGAGATGGATCACTACGCCAAGGGCCGGGTGGTGCTGCTCGGTGACGCCGCGTACGGCAACACGCTCGGCGGGTTCGGCACAGGCCTGGCCATCGTGGGTGCGTACGTACTCGCCAATGAGCTGCATCGGAGCGGATACGACCACGTGACCGCGTTCGACCGGTACACCGAACTGCTCCGCCCCTACGCGAAGGGCAACCAGAAGGGCACCGCCGGTCCTTTCCTCGCACCCAGGACGAAACGGGGGATCAGCATGCGGAACCTGGTTTTCAAACGCGCCGCCCTGTTCGGCGCGATGATGAAACTCACCGACCGCTTCGCCACCAACATCGACCTGCCTGGCTACTGAGCCTCAGGACTGCTCGTACGCCGCCCGCAGCCAGCCCGCGACCTCGTCGTCCACCTCGGCCACATCCGTCAGCGCGACTCGGTGCGTGCACATCCCGCCGGCCGCGCGCAACCGGTCCGTCGGCGGGGTCTGCTCGAGGTTCAGCCCGAGCTCGACGCGTTTCGCGGACTTGGGCTCGATCAGGGCGAACTGTTTGGACCGGCGCAGGCTCACCCCGGTCTTCTTGATCGACACGGTCACGTCGTCGCCGAGTGCTTGCGCGGACAGCACAAGTTCGTCGTAGATCGGCCGCAGCCCGGCCTTGGTCCCGCGGTACTGGGCCTCCAGCAGGTCGTTCGCCGATGCGGGGCCGCCAGCGGCCAGCTCGCGGATCTTGTGGGCGAGAGCGTTGGCGTTGCCGTGCGTGAGACCGTGCTCGGTTTTGAGGTAGCTGACGATCTGGCCGTGCTTGGTCAAGCCCGTGCCGGCGACCAGCGTGTGCCATTGCGGCACGGTCCGGCCGGTGGCCCGCTCGATGTTCTTGATCTGCGTCGCCGCAGCCGCTTCGGGATTGGTCACCGCGACACGGTGCATGCCGGCGGGCTCAGTCGTCTTGGACGGATTTCACGTCCGGCACGAACCCGGGCTCGGCCTGGTCAGGCGCGAACGCCGCCCGTTGCGCGGCCAGGTACGCCGACGGGGTCACCCCGGTGTGCCGCTTGAAATCCCGGATCAGGTGCGCCTGGTCGAACCAGCCCAGCGTGGCGGCCAGTTCGATCCACGCGACCTGGCCGTAGACGTCGATGTGGTCCAGTAGCCCGCGTACGCGCAGTATCCGGGCCAGCGTTCGTGGGCTCAGGCCGACGACCCTGGTGAACTCACGATCGAGATGCCCATGGGAGACACCGAGTTCCGCGGCGATTTCGGCGATGCTCCGCGTCGGATCACGTTCCAGCGCGGCGACGGCCTGCTGGCAGCGATCCATGCGGGGGACGGGCGTGGCGGTGCGTCGCAGCGTCGCTTCGAAGAGGTCGAGCATCTCGTCCGGAGTGGACAGTCGCAGCAGTCCGGCACGGAGCTCGGCGGCGGGCGGCCAGACCTCCACGAGATCGACGACGCGGCCCCGCAACTGGGCCGGACTCAGGCCGAACACGGCCTGACACGCCACCGGCCCGGCCACGATCCCGACGCAATAAGTCTCCGCGGTGGGCTGGTTGACGATCGGCCGGTCGTGCGGTCCGATCAGGAATCCCGTTGCCGCTTCGAGTGTTTCGCCGGTGGCCGCGGTCTGGCGGATCGGCGGGCCCAGCACGATCCCGGCCACTGTGGACCCGGTCGGCGCGATGTGCTCCCGCTGGTAGGTGATCCGGCCACGGGCGTACCAGATCGACTCGACCAACGGTGCAAGCGAGCCGCCCGGCTGCCGCGGCACATACGTGAAGTCCACGCGGCAACGATAAAGCGAGTCACTCGGCGTGGGCCACGAGCCGGAGCGTTGACACCGAGCTAGCTGACGACTGAATGCACCGTCGTGTAGGTCAGCAGCGCCGCACCCAGTCCGGCGATGACGCTGACGATCACGTCCATGGCGGCGTGGAAGTACGCCTTTTGTTCCATCAGGCGAAGTGTCTCGAAGCTGAAGGTGCTGTAGGTGGTCAGCGCGCCGCAGAACCCGGTGCCCCGCAAGGTGACCAGTGCGCCCGGCACAGCGTACCGGCTCCAGCCAGCGCGCCGAGGACAAGACAGCCGACGACGTTCACGCTGAAGGTGCCCCATGGAAAGTGGCTGTCGTGGCGGGTTTGCACGGCGCGGTCGGTCAGGTACCGCAGTGGGGCCCTCCCGGATCACCGGCATCCGCTGTGGCGTCAGCAAATCCAGCTGACTGAGCACTGCTCGCCGCTCTCCTGGCCGCCTGAACACCACCGGATCATTCGCCGCCTGTGGTATGACAATCAGCAGGTCCGGGAATCGGGAGGTCCTCGTGGACGAGACACACCTTGGCGACTTCCGCGGCGTGGTGCTGGGCGACGATGCGACCGTCGAGGTCGTGGCCGAGCCACCGGACAAGCCGGCCCAGCCACCCGCGCCAGCAGATCCCGCGGAAACCCAGTAGCAGCATGGTTCCCTCGACGGCCGCCGCGGTTGTCGTCTTCCTGCTGCTGGTCACGCCGGGGATCGCATTCGAGTTGCTGTGGCAGCGGACCAGACCGCGGCGTGACGAGAGCACGTTCATCGAGATCAGCCGGGTGCTGTTGGCCGGAGTGGTGTTCAGCGGCAGTGCCACGGTGGTCGTGGCGGTCGCGGCGGCGGTCGTACCCGGTTCGGCGGCAGACCCCGCCGTGCTGCTGCGGGACGGCAACCGGTACATGACCGAGCACCCGAGGCTGGTCCTGGTGACGCTCGCCGCCACCGTGTTGCTGGCGTTGTGCGCAGCGGTCGCCACGCACGCGCTGCTGACCCCGCCGATGCGGCGAATCGCCCAGGAAACGGTGTGGCATACGGCGTTCAGCCGGATGGCGCCGACGGGTGCGCGCGTGTTCTTGAGCGTGCAGCTCAAGGACGGAACGACGATCACCGGCTACACAGCCGGCTACTCCACCGAACCCGACCCGGCCAAGCGTGACCTGCTGCTGGTCGCGCCGCTGACGATCCGCCCACCCGGTGCCGCCGAGCCCGACCAGCTCACTCGGTCCTGGCAGACCCTGGTGGTGGCCGGCGGCGACATCTCCACGATTGCCGCCGCCTATGTCAGTACCACCCGGCCAAGCATGCAACCGCGACGCGGGCTGCTCGCCTGGCTCGCCAGGCACGCGTGGCAGGCCTCCCTTGGTGTAGCGCTCGTCATCGTGCTCGCGCTGCTCGTCGCCGGACTCGCCGGACGCTGACGCATGTGGCGCGTTACACGGCGCAAAGCCCTGACGAAGAAGTTGCGTTCGCTGACGACCCGCGCGACCGAACTCTTCGGCGCCACGCTCCCCAGCGATGCATCCGACGACGTCGGGCTCGCGATCGCGCTGACGCGGCGCGCGGAGATGATCAGCAAGCGACTGGGCGATGTCGACCCGGACACCCGGATCGAATTGTCGACAATCCTGTTGGTTGCCTTCGACTACACCCGTGACGACGATGATCTCGCGTCCGCCGTGGCCCACGCGCGAACGGCACTGTCCGCCATTCCGCTTGAGCAGGACGGTCGGCTCGTCGCGGTGGTTGCCCTGGGCAGGGCGCTGGTCACGGTGGCCGACGTGTACTACGACGACAACACACTCGACGAGGCCCTGGACCTGCTGCGTCCGGCGGTCGCGTCAGCGGCACCGGACGATCCGTACCGCGCTACCGTGATCATCGCCCTGCTCCAGGCGCTGGTCACGCGTCGTGCCCACAGCAATGACGACACCGTCATCGTCGACACCATCATGGAGACGAAACGGTTGGTGGAGCTACTTCCTGAGGACTTCTCGCCGCGTGACATGCTGGCCCTGAGCGCACTGCTCGGGGAACGCGCGCACTTCATGAACCGCGGCGATCTCGACGGCATGCGGGCGTCGCAACCGGCCATCGAGGACCAATTGGATCGGCTCGAACCCGGCGCACCGTACACCGACCGGTATCGCCTGGCCTCGATGGAACAGTCCCTCATGCTGTGGCTTCTGCGCCGGGAACCCGCGCCGGCCGAGGACATCGC
Source organism: Rhodococcus rhodnii (assembly GCA_000720375.1). GTDB lineage: Bacteria > Actinomycetota > Actinomycetes > Mycobacteriales > Pseudonocardiaceae > Kibdelosporangium. Next base: position 93,476 of record JOAA01000017.1, read on the forward strand.
GGAGTACGTGGAGCTCTTTCGCCACGCGCGGCTGACCTCGCCAGAGCGGCTGAGCCATCTGGAGTCGCTTAGCACGCATGTCCTTGCCCAGGTCGACCTGACCAACGACATCGAACTGCTCGACCACTGCATCGACCTGCTGACCGACGGCATGCGCGCCCTGCCCGAGAGCACCGCGGAGTACCGGTCGCTCGGTGGCTATCTCGGCAACGCGTTGGCCTACCGATTCGACATCACCGGTGACGCCGCGGTCCTGGAGCGCGCGATCACGTTGCAGCGGCAGCGAATGCTCGTCATCCGGCCAGGAACGACCAAAGACGCTCTCGCACGCTCCGATCTCGGTAGTGCGCTGCGCCGCCACTATCTGCTCACCGGTGACGAACGCTCCTACGACGAAGCGATGACCCTGCTCCGAACCGCGCTCACCGACACGAGATTCGTCGCGGGGCGGCTGAACGATGCCAGGAAGGCCGGTGAGCTCGCGGCGGCGGCGGGCCGCTGGAACGACGCGGCCGACGCGTTCGCCGAGGGTGTCGGCCTGCTGCCCGCACTGGCCTGGCTCGGGCTCGATCGCGCCGACCAGGAGCAAAACCTCGCGCCGTGGTCGGAGTTCGTCAATCAGGCAGCCGCGGCGCACGCACGGGCAGGCAAGGCGGCTCGCGCCGTGGAGATCCTCGAGCACGGACGCGCCGTGCTGACCCACCACACGCTCGATATCCGCAGCGACACCGCGCGCCTGCGCGCCGCCCTACCGGATCTCGCCGCCCGCCTGGACCGGATCCAGCTCGACCTCACCCAGACCAGCGAGCATGCGCGTCGCCATGCCCTCGCGCGGGACTGGGACACGCTCGTCGCCGACATCCGCACCCGCGCGGGTTTCACCGACTTCCTCCGTGCTCCACGGCAGGCAGCACTACGGCCAGCGGACGGGCAGACAGTCGTCATGATCAATGTGGCCGTCTTGGGGTGCGACGCGTTCGTGGTCACCTCCGCAGGCGTGCAACTGATCCCGCTGCCCGAACTCACCGCGCAGGACGTCGCCACCCGGGCCGCGGCCTTCCACTACGTGGTCGCGAAACGGGACAGCATCGCCGAGACTCTCGACTGGATGTGGCGCACGATCACCGCACCAGTCCTCGACGCGCTCGGCCACACCGGACGACCAGCCGAGGACGCGGCCTGGCCGCGCGTGCACTGGTGCCCCACCGGAATGCTCGGCTTTCTTCCCCTGCACGCGGCCGCCGCCCAAGACCCAGCCGCCCCGGGTGATGCGGTGCTGGACCGGGTCGTGTCCTCCTACGCGATCAGCCTACGCACGCTGGGGGCCGCCACCCGGCATCGCGACCCGCCAGCCGAACTGCGGTCTCTACTGGTGGTGTCCATGCCACACACACCGAGCCTGACACCCCTGCCTGGGGCAACCCGTGAAAAGGACAAGCTGGCCGCCCTCGTGCACACCGCAGTCCTCGACGGCGACCGCGCCGTCCACTCCGAGGTGAGCACGGCCCTTCGCAAGCATGCCTGGGCGCACTTCGCCTGCCATGCCGAACACCACCCACGCAACCCGAGCCGAAGCACGCTCTTCCTGCACGACCACCAGACCACACCGTTCACTGTCCTGGACATCTCCCGGCTGCGCCTGGAACACGCCCAGCTCGCCTACCTCTCCGCCTGCGAAACCGCCCGCGGCAGTGCGCACCTGCCCAACGAGGCACTACATCTCGGTGGTGCCCTGCAACTCGCCGGCTACCAGCACGTCATCGCCACCCTCTGGCGAATCCACGACAAGCTGGCCGCCACGGTCGCCGAACAGGTCTACGATCACTTCCACGACGGCCCGACCCTGGAACCGACACGCGCCGCCCGCGCCGTCCACCACGCCGTGCTTGCCCTACGCCACCGCTTCCCTGACGATCCAGCCCTGTGGGCGAGCTACGTCCACTTCGGACCTTGACACAGCCAGAAGGGTTGACACCGACGCAGGAGATGTTGAGTAGTGCGTCAGTTGTGGCGTTCTAGATCTGACAGATCACCTACATGGGACTGTTGGGTTGCGAGCGCTGGCGCAGGCTCGTCAGGAGGCGCGGTGGCGGGGAACGACTGACAAACAGTTCGAGGATGGCCTTCCGTCCTTTTAAGACAGTCGACATCGGACCTGTTCCTGGCGTTCCCATCTCGCGAGGAGACGGTCAACCCACGGACGGCAAGCATCGGAGTCACCAACGCTGGTGTCAACGCCTGGTTCGACGGTCCGCCCGGACACCTTGCCAGATGTGAACCCCGAACCACCCAGCCTGACGGGACAAAGAACGAGGCGCACAAGCGCTCGCGGAAGCCCCGGCAGGGCTGCCGTCGATCGACCATCTCACCACCGCACTTCTCCCCGCCCCGTCAACACCGCCCCTGAAACGAGGCTCTCCAGTCGCGTCCAACTGGGGTGAACCTGCGCGTGTAGCGCAGCTGAGACCTGGAGATCCACTACTGTGCCCCGCTCCGGCGCGCTATCAGTCAGCGCTCGCATCATCGTGGTTCGGTCTCCATGATGCGTGGCAGAGCCGGGTTGTCGCCCCATCTGTTCCAAGGGGACAGACCCGGCCGCGGATGACCTATTGTCGTTCGAGATCCGCGCCGGTGTCCAGCTACCCATGGCGTGGTCCGCTTGGTGGCCGGGGCGGGATCATGGCCGCGCAGGTGATCACCAGCGCCGCGAGCATGAGCGCGGTGGTGATGACGTCGATTATGGCGGTGATGACTAGTTCGGTAAGCATGGTCATTCCTGGGATGTGGCGGCTTTCTGACTGTGCAGACCGGTACGGCGCTTGGCGTGCAGGCTGGTCAGGGTGACGGTCGCCAGGATGATGACGATGACAGCCAAGGAGATCGGGGTAGGGATCTGCGGCACGCCCGGCCAGATTCCATGTGCCCAGTGCAACACCAGCTTCACACCGATGAAGGCGAGGATGACCGCGAGGCCGTGGTTGAGATGAACGAGCTTGGCCAGCGCGGCGCGCAGTACGAAGTAGAGCGCGCGGAGGCCGAGTAAGGCGAATGCGTTGGTGGCGAAGACAAGGTATGGGTCTTCAGTGATGCCGTAGACGGCGGGTACTGAGTCGACGGCGAACACCACGTCGGTGGCGAAGACGGCCACCACCACGACTGCCAGCGGAGTGAGTGCGCGTCGCCCGTGGTCGCGGACGGTGAGGCGGGTGCCGCGGTAGTCGTCGGTGACCGGCATCAGCTTGCGCAGCAACCGGACTGATCTCATCCGGGAGATGTCCCGCTCGGCGCCTGCACCGGTCACCGCCTGGTGCAGGATCTTCAGTGCCGAGGCGAACAAGATCATGCCGAAGACGAGAAACGCCCAGGTTCCGGCCGCCAGTAGCGCGGCACCGGCTGCGATGAAGACGCCTCGCAGCACCAGTGCGCCGACGATGCCGTAGAGCAGAACGCGTTGCTGCACGGCGGGTGGGACCGCGAATGCCGCAAGCAGCAGCATGAACACGAACAGGTTGTCCACCGACAGGGACTTCTCCACCACGAAGCCGGTCAGGAACTCGAGCGCCTGGCCACTGCCGATGTCAAGCCACAGCCAGCATCCGAAGAGCACCGGTAGCGCGAGATAGAACACCGACCACCCAACGGCTTCCCGCATCGACACGTCGTGCGGGCGACGGGTGACCACGAAGTCGGTCACCAGCAGGGCTAGCAGGACCGCGATACTGAGCAGCCACAAACCCGTCGATCCGATGGATTCGTTTGGGCGCGCCAAAGCAAGGGCCGTGCCGGGCATCAGGACCTCCTCGAACGTCGATGTTCGAGGTCTCCTTCACCCGATAGGGCGACCTCCCGGGGACACCAACTGGTGTCCGTACTGACCGGGCAGGCCTTTGGGAAGTACTCCCCTCACTGCCCAGTATCAACCTTGAGGGTCAAAAAGTAAAGCAACAGTAAAGAGTAGTAAATATAGGTCGGCCAGACTGGACGATGCCCGAGGCGCTCACCAGGACTTAGCCCGCAACCGTACAGAAAGTCCTTAAAGGACGAAGCTGGGCAACTGTCCGGCGTGCCCGGTCGCCTCTCGATCCTCGCCTGCCGTGCCCAGCAACCTCACCATTAGGGATCAGGAAGCGACTCCTACCGGCACCGCTCCCCGCTTCATGATGGCCAGCATCGCTTCCCACAGCTCGACCTGGTTGCCGAGCATCAGCAGTACCGGGTCTCCTTTGTGGACACCGTGGGCGGCCAGCCACGACGACAGGCGGTCCGAGGCCCGGGACAGCAGTCGTGGACCGGCAACGGCGCGGGCGTGCTCGCCGCGCAGCCGCAACAACTGGTCCCTGCTCTGCAGATACGCGTCGGTCGCGTTGGACAGCGGCTTGTGTCAGCGAAGGCCGGATGCAGGGGTCGGTTCCAAGCGGACCGTGGACTCGGTCCTGCCCACCAGCGCGGAGAAGGTGTCGACCACGGCCGCACACCGGGGATGCTGGTGGACGGCGTCCAGGATGCGTTCGCGGTCGGCCGCGTCCTCGAACCGCCGGATCCATACGAAGCTGTCCTCGTCGCCGATCACGGTGAACGCTCCCACCACGTTCATTCCCATCTCCCGGTGCAGCGGGATGACGGTCTCGTCCATGTAGCCGGCCAGTTGGGCGCCGCTGCCAGGGCGGGCGTACTCCGTGCGGATCTCGTAGAACATCGGTGCTCCTCCTTCGCGGTAGCCGTCAGCGCTGGGCAGCGCCGCGCGCGGCGGCGAGCGCGTAGACGTCCGGAGATCCCTCCCACGGACCGGTGCGCACCACGGCCCAATGGGTGATCAGCCAGCGTCCGCCGAGCTTGCGGAGCCTGAGCTGCCAGTAGCCGCGCATCGTGCAGTGGTCGACGACACCGGGTTCCGCGGGGACGTGGTGGTAGGCGACCATGTGCGTGCGGCACTCGGCCTCGTCGCCCGCCAGCCGCACGACGAGGTTCGAGGCGGCGTGGTGGGTGCAGTCGAAGCCTTCCAGGGTCCCGCGGGCCAGCTCGACGAGGTCGTCGGCCGGCACGGTCGTCGGCGGTCTTCCGAAGTGGTGGGCCGACAGGTCCAGAAGCACTTCATCGGCGAACAGTCGCCGCAGGGCGGCCCAGTCCCGGTCGTCCTGGGCGTGGGCGAGGCCGGCGACGATATCGGCGACCGCCACTCGGTCTTCCAGTGCGCTCACACCAGCACCTCCGCGCGTTCGATCAGTGGCAGGACCAGGCGGCTGGGACGGGTCGGTCCGTGGTGGACCCGGTTCACCGCGATGGCTAGGTCGTCCTCGCCGTCGGTGGCGATCACCCTGCCCGTGTTGGTGTTGCGGTCGTAGCGGGGGAAGTTGCTGCTGGAGACCTCGAGCCTGATGCGGTGTCCTGGCAGGAAAACGTTCGACGTGACGCGCAGGTCGATGGTCAGTTCGTAGACCGTCCCGGGTGCCAGGGGCGTCGGTTCGGTGAGTGACTCGCGGTAGCGGGCACGCTGGATGCCTTCGCACAGCACGATCGCTCTGCCGTCGGGGTGCACGTCGACGAGTTTTCCGGTGAAGTCGGTGTCCGGTGCCGAGGACGAGACGTGCAGTACCAGGGTGACGTGACCGGTGACCTCGACGGGACGGTCGAGGACGGCAGTGGTGAAGCACAGCACGTCCTCGCGCGTCTCGATTGCCGCCTGGTCGGCCGGTCCGGGATAGGCGCCGGGCGCGGCGGCGAGCACGGTGCCACCCAGAGTGGGGACCGGGCGGCGCGGGTCGTAGAGGAAGGTGTCCGCCGCCTCCACCGACGGGGTGTCGCGCGTCAGGATGCCGTCTCCGGTAGCGCTGTTGGCGCGGCCGTCCCCCGCCAGGAAGAACTCGGTGTAGCGGGTGTCGGGCAGCGGCCAGTCCAGCTCGTCGCGCCACCGGTCGATGCCCATGACGAAGATCCGGACCCGGTTGGCGTCATCGGGGGTTTCCGTCCGGCCGCGCACCCAGCGGTCGAAGAACCGCAGGTGCGCTCCGGTGACGTCGGCGGCTTTGATGCTGCCGCCGAGTCCGAACGACCGGTCGGGGAAGGTGCCGAGGTCGGCGCCATCGGCGTGGCACCAGGGGCCGATGAGCAGCCGCTGGCCGTCGCGGGCCGCGGCGCTGCCACCGTGGTGGCGCATCATCGTGTACGCCCGCACGGTTTCGCCGATGAACACGTCATACCAGCCACCCACCTGGAACGCCGGGACGGTGATGCTGGCGCACCGGTCGATCGCCGCGACGTCCTGCCAGAACGCGTCCCGTTCCGGATGGTCGAGCACCTCGCCGACCCAGGGCAGGTAGCGGGTCAGTGCGCCGCGGTTGGCGACCGGCAACGGGTCGTGCAGCAGCCGCGGGTCAGACAGGCCGGCCAGGAGGACCCTGGCGTCGGCCGGGTCCTCCTGGCCGGCGGCGAGGTCACGGCGCAGGTTGCGCAAGGCCGAGAGCGTGCCCCAGGTCAGGACGGCGTCCTGCGACAACGCGCCGCCCGGGGAGTACCACGGTGCCCCGTACAGGTCGGCGGAACTCATCACGGGCGCGATCGCACGCAGCGCCGGTGCGCTGCGCACGGCCGCCTGCCACTGCGTGAATCCCATGTAGGACCCGCCCCACATGCCGACCGCGCCGTCACACCACGACTGCTCGGCCAGCCAGGCGAGGGTGTCGGCACCATCAGAGCCCTCATGGGCGTTCGGTACGAACGTTCCTGGCGAGCGGGAGGTCCCGCGGACATCCTGTGCCACCACCGCGTAACCGGCGGCCACGAGGGCGAACACGTCCGGCAGCTTCGGATTGCCGTACATGCCGGCGTCGTCCTTGCCGTAGGGGGTGCGGACCAGCAACGCCGGAAACGGTCCCGGCCCCTCAGGCCGCCATACGTTGGTGGCGAGTGCGACACCGTCGCTCATCGGTACCGGCACGTCCACGTCGACGACGAAGCTCACGCCCACACCGGTTCCTCGCTGATCATCCAGTGGCTGAACGCGACGTAGTGCCGTGCGAACTCCTGCGGCGTCGGCGCGTGCTCCACCGCCGCGGACAGCCTCGCCGCGTGGGCGTACCGCGGGATCTGGATGGTCTCGTAGGCAGCGAGCGCGGCGGGCACGTCGGCGGTGGCGGCGAGCAGGCAGGCGAGCAGGGCGGCGTCCTCGATGCCCAGCGTCGCACCGGCGGTGATGTGCGGCGACATCGCGTGGGCCGCGTCCCCGGCCAGCACGACCCGCGCGGAAACCCAGTGTGGCAGCGGTGGCACGAGCATGATCTGGTTGTGCAGGATCTGCTCCTCCGGCGTCGCAGCGATCAGCTCGGCCAGCACCGCGTTGCGCCCTCCCTGCTCGAGGTGGACGACCCGTTCCATGGCCTGCTGCTTCGGGGTGCCGGTCAGCGCGGGTGAGTTGAACTGGTTGACCAGCCAGTAGACGCCCCCGTCGTAGGTGCGCAGGTACCCGCCCCGGCAGCCGTGGGTGCCCAGGATCAGCCGGTCCTCGGGCACCGCGATGTCGGTGGCCGGAAGGACGGCGCGCCAGGCGTGGTGGCCGGGGTGTTCCCGCGCCGCGGTGCCGGGCACCAGCTGCGCACGCACCGACGAGTACGCGCCGTCCACTCCGACGAGTACGTCGGCGTCCTCGCTACTGCCGTCGGACAACCGGACCGTGACATGGTCCGCGTGCTCGTCGTACGCCTCGAACGCGGTGGCCAGACGGATGTTCTCCCGCCCAACGGAGTCAGCGAGCAGATCGTTCAGCTTTGCCCGGTGCACCAGCAGGTACTGGTGGTCCTCGACACCGAAGTCCGGGGTGTCGAGCAGCCGCCCGGCCGGGTCGTGGAAGTACATCTCGCTGGGTTTGCCGATGGCGCGCACCTGCTCGCCGATGCCGAGCTCGTCGAACACCGCCAGCGCGTTGGCCCAGAGTCCCAGTCCGGCCCCGGCGGCACGAATCTCCGGCGCACGCTCGCAGATCACCACATCGATCCCCGCGCGGCGCAGTGCGAGCCCACTCGTCAGGCCCACGATCCCGCCACCGATCACCACAGCCCGCATCAGAACCGACCCCCGGTCATGCTCATTTCCACCGTGTTCTCCTCCTGTTCGGTGTCGACGGTAGGAACCACAGCCGATTCACACCAGTGCAACGTTGGTACAGAGATATTCCGGATGTGATAATCGGCGGGTGGATCATGTCGATCTGAACCTGATCGAGGCGTTGGACGCGCTGCTCACCGAGAGCAGCGTGACGAAGGCCGCGGCGCGCCTGAACACCTCCGCACCGGCGATGAGCCGCACCCTGGCCCGGTTGCGGCGCGCCTTCGACGACCCGCTGCTCGTACGTGCCGGACGCGATCTCGTGCCCACACCCCGGGCCCTGGAGCTGCGCGGTGAGGTGCACGCGGTCGCCGCCCGGGCGCGAGCACTCTTCGCGCCGTCGAACACCGCCGATCCGCGGACCGCGGTGCGCATGTTCGACCTGCAGGTCACCGACATGCTGTCCACGACGTTCATCCCGTCGCTCATCGACGACCTGCGGATCCAGGCTCCCGGCATCTCACTGCGCCTGCGGCCGGAGAGCCTCGAGGACACCCCGGCCCTGCGCGAAGGGCTGGTGGATCTGGAAATCGGGATCATTCGCCCCGGCGAGCCGGAGATCCGCTCGGAAACACTCGTCACCGAGACGCTGATCGGCGTGGTACGGCCGGACCACCCCCTGGCGAGGGCGAAGACAGTGACACCACAACGGTTCGCCGCGGCCGACCACATCGTCATGTCGCGGCGCGGCCGAGCCCACGGTCCGATCGACGAGCAGCTCGCCGACCTGGGCCTGCGCCGGCGCATCGCCGCCGTGGTCCCCACCTTCGCGAGCGCGCTGTTCCTGGCCCGTGAGACCGACGTCGTGTGCGTCGCACCGGCCAGGCTCGGCCGGCCGATGCTTGACACGCTCGGGCTGCGCACGTTCCCGATCCCCCTGGCGCTGCCGTCCCTGACGATCGGCATGGCGTGGCACCCGCGCAACCACCACGACCGCACGCATCAGTTGCTGCGGGAGCGCACCCGCCACATCATGGCCACCGCTGCCGAGCAGGGTGATCACCTGGCGCCGATTGCACCTGAGGCAAACACACGTTGACAAACTTGCCATTGTTGTGAACTGAGGGCCTGTCTAGCGTTTTCGACATGAATCTCACCGTCCTCGCCGCCTCCGGCCGGACCGGACTCGCAATCACCCGACAAGCGCTGGAGCGTGGCCATACCGTCACCGCGATCGCGCGCGATCCAGGGCGCATCACGCTTCCCGGCTCCGCCAGCCTGCGCACAGTGGCGGGTGACGTGACCGACCCGGCGAGTATCGCCGCAGTCATCGACGCGGATTCCGTTGTCCTTTCCGCTCTGGGCACGGACCAGACGGGGGTTCTCCGCGCCGGCGCCAAGGCGGTTGTCGCCGCTGGACCGCGGCGCGTCATCTGGCTCGGCGCCTATGGCACAGGCGTCTCCGCCGACGTCGCCGGAGACGCCGCGAGCGTCCTCGTGACGCTGCTGGGCGAGCGGCTGGCGGACAAGGTCGAAGCGGACGACATCGTTCTCGCAGCGGGAGGCACGGTGTTCCACGCCGGGGTGCTCTCCGACGGACCGGCGAGCCCTTCTCGGCGCACAGTCGGTCTGCGGGCAGCACCCCCGTTCGACCTCGGGGCGAAGGTCAGCCGGGAGTCCGTCGCCGCGGCCATGCTCGACGAGGCCGAGGCACCGCGCTTTCCCGGCACCGTGGCCCTGCCGCTGGCCGGTTAGCGACCATGGTTGACTGGCTGCGGCTGGCCGAGTCGCTCATCACCTCCCCGTGGTTGTACGCGGTGCTCGTCGCAGTGTCCTGTCTGGACTCTTTCCTCCCGCTGATCCCGAGCGAGGCCGTCGTGATCGTCGCAGGCGTCTACGCGGCGACCGGCCAGACCGACATCGTGCTCGTCATCGCCGCCACGGCGCTCGGTGCCTTCCTCGGCGACCTCATCCCTTACACAGTCGGACGACTGCTCGGTGTACGAATGCTCAAGCGACTGCCACCCGGCAGCAAACGACGAGCAGCACACGACTGGTTCACCCGGGAGCTCGACGCCCGCGGCGGCTTCATCCTCGTGACCACACGGTTCATCCCGGTCGGGCGCTACCTGGCCACCTTGTCCACCGGGCTGGTCGGCTATCCGTGGGGCAAGTACATGTTGTTCGTCGGGTTCGCCACCACCACGTGGAGTGCCTACACCGCCCTCACCGGCTACCTCGGCGGCGTCGTGTTCCAGGAGAACACCCTGCTCGCGATCGCCGTCGGCATCGGTCTCGCATTCGTGGTGACCGGTGCCATCGAAGTCGTCCGCCACATCCGCCGTCGCCGAAGCGGCGTCGCGCCGGAAACCGCCGTCGACTGACATCGTGAAGGGACAAGGCTGGGTGGAGGAGCTGTTCGTCTACCCCGTGAAAGGGCTCAGTGCGCAGCCGCTGGACCGTGTCGCGCTCCAGCCGGGCAAGGGGATCCGAACGACCAGAGGTTCGCGTTCGCTCGGCCGGACGGCAGGTACCGGCCCGGAACGCGTGCAGGACTACCGAAGCAGGAGTTCTTCGCACTGGTCTCGGACCACCGCTTCGCCGGACTCGACACACCTGGACACGAAAACCGACGTCCTCACCGCGCGAGTCGCGGATCACGACGTGCTGGAGGCTGACCTGAGCACGGAGCAAGGTCGTGACAACGCGGTGATCCGATCCGGTTCCGGGCCAACGTCTTCGTGGACGGCCTGCCGGCGTGGTCCGAATTGGACGCGATCGGGCGAGAGTTCGGTCTGGGCGGCGTGCGCGTGCGTGCCGTGCACCGGACGACCAGCCGGGCACAAACGCACGGGGCGTCCGCGCCGGTCAACAGGTTTCCTCTTGAACCCTCGCCTCGGTACCTGTTCATCGCCGGGGCATCGGTCGGCATCACGCCGATCCGAGCGATGGTGCGCCGGTTGCGCGGTGATGGCCGCACCCATGTGCGGCTGCTGTATCTGACGCGGTCCGCTGAGGAAACCGCGTTCCTGCAGGAGTTCGACGGTCCGGAGGACATCATGCACCACAGTGACGAACGCGGACCGCTCGACCTGTGGCCCTACCTTGCCGTGCCGGACGACGACGTACGCATCTACTGCTGCGGTCCTGCGGCACTCGCGCGGTCCGTGCGGACGCTGACGGCTCACTGGCGCATGAGCCGGATTCACATGGAGGAGTTCGCAACCGGTCGCTTGGGGATGTCCGCGCCGTTCACCGCGGTCTGGGGCCCGGATGGGCGCCGGGTGGACGTTCCCGCGCACCTCTCGCTGCTCGCCGCCTTGCGCCGCGACGGTGTTCGCGTAGATTCGTCCTGCGAAGCCGGTGTTTGCGGCACGTGTCGCCTCTCGGTCCTCGACGGCGAGGTCGAGCACCGCGACTGCGTGTTGACCGAAACGCAGCGTGTTTCGAGCTTGCTGGCCTGTGTGGGTCGCGGGCCAGGGCAGCCGAGATCGTCGTCGGTCCCCGCGAGGACGAGGAACCCCTGTGACTGTTCACGAACTGCATCCTGAGCCTGGATTCACCACGGACGTGTTCGACCGTGATGCGCCGCCGGTACTGGCGGTGGACCCGGGCGACACCGTCGTCGTGCGATCACTCGACGCGTCCGGGTACCTCGAACGGCAACACTCGCCGGGTGAGCAGCGGCCGACCATGTTCGACGAGCGGCGCGGCCACTGCCTCGCCGGCCCGATCGAGGTGCGTGGTGCGCAAGCGGGGAACGTGCTCGCGGTCCACATCGTCTCGGCCACCCCGGGTGACTGGGGCTGGACTGCCGCCGGTGCGAAGGACAACGCGTTGAACCGCGCGCTCGGTCTCACCGGAGCGCCTTCCTGGCTGCTCTGGGAGATCGACGCCGCCGCTGGAACCGCCACCAGCGACCGCGGCCACACCTTACGAATCGCGCCGTTCCTCGGCGTGATCGGAATGCCGCCGAACGAGCCGGGCCAACACTCCACCATTCCCCCGCGAGCGGCCGGTGGTGGGAACATCGACTGCCGTGACCTGACCGCCGGTGCGACGTTGTTCCTGCCGGTCACCGTACCCGGCGCGCGACTGCACCTCGGCGATGGCCATGCCGCGCAGGGCGACGGCGAGGTGTGCGGCACTGCGATCGAATGTCCTATGACGACGGTGGTGACGCTCGACATCGTCACCGAAGCCCCGGTTTCCGGCCTGCACGCCACAACTCCCAGCGGGCGTATCACGTTCGGGTTCGACGCAGATCTCAATGCGGCGATGGCGCAAGCTCTCACCGCGATGGTCACGTGGATGCAGCATCTGTACGACCTGGACAGGGGCACAGCCACGGCCCTCGCCAGTCTGGTCGTAGACCTGCGCATCACACAGGTCGTGAACGAGACGTGGGGAGTACATGCCGTCTTGGCGCACGGGGCGATCCCGTGAATCTGCTGCGGATGCGTCGGCAACACGTTCTGGTCCAACGGATGCCTTACTTCATGGTTGGCTTCGCGGCCGGAAAAGCCCGGTAAGGGGTTTTCCGGCTGACGGCGACACCCGCGAGCACCATCACCCCGCCGAGGAGCGAAGCGGGATGGACGCTTTCGCCGAGGACGGCCCAGCCGATGCCGATGGCCAGGAACGGCACGAGGTAAAGGGTGTTGGCGGCAGTGGCCACTGGGAGCCGGGCCTGTGCGTAGGCCCAGGTGACGAATCCGATCGCGCTAGGCCCGATCCCGAGCAGGAGCAGCGCCACAACCGACTGGGTCGATGCGTGCGGGGCGTCACGAAACAGGGCGGGCAACAACGGCAGTGACAGCGCGGTGCCGGACCACATGGCGTAGCAGGTGACCTCGACGCCTCGGTAGCGTGTGAGCAACGGCTTCTGCAGCACGAAAAAACACGCCTGGGCGATGGCGGCGCCGAGCACGAGGAGCGCGTCGAGGCTTGGGGTCAACCCAGTCCCCTGGGCTAGTGCGATGACGACAGCACCGGCGAATCCCAGGAGTAGACCGGTGATGCCCCACCGGTGCAACGGTTCCCGTAGCAGGACGAAGGCCAGCACGGCGGCGACGATCGGCGCGGTGTTCACCAGCAGACTGGCGGTCCCGGCCGACACGCTGCGTTCACCGGCGTTGAGCAGCAATTGGTAGGCGGTCATCCCGGTGAGCCCACAGCCGATGATGCGAGGGATGTCGCCGGAGGCGGGCCGACGAACCCCCAGCAGCGGGGCGGCAACCACGAGAACCAGTGATGCCACCAGGAGCCGGCCCACCGACAGGCTCGCCACACCGAAACCGGGCAAAGCCACTCGAATGGCCACGAACGCCGAAGCCCACAACACCACGGTCACGATGACCGCGGTGATCACCTGTCGATCCTTGATCACGCCACGAGCGTGCCCCAGGAAGTATGTAAGCGCCAGTAACGGATCTCGCAGCAGGTTTGTAGTATTGCTTTATGCTTGATGTGCGTCGTCTCAGGGTGCTGTTGGCGGTGTCCGAACACGGCGGCGTCGCCGCGGCCGCCCGGGCACTCACTTTCACGCCGCCGGCGGTGTCGCAGCACATCGCCGCGCTCGAGCGCCAACTCGGTGTCCCTCTGGTCGACCGCAGCGGGCGTACTGCCCGACTGACCGCCGCGGGGCACCGGCTGGCCGGCCATGCGCGCCAGGTGCTGGCCGACTTGGAAGCGGCCGAGGCCGACATGGCCCAGCTCGGCGGGGACCTGCGTGGCACGATCGCCGTGGGCACCGTCCCCACCCTTGGCATGACAGTGCTCCCTGCCGCGATGGCCACGCTCCGCGCCACGGCACCTGGCGTGGACCTGCGCATCAGAGAGTGCGAACCAGAAGAGGGCCTGCCCGCCCTGGCGCGCGGAGATCTGGACGTGGTCCTCGCCGGCGAGTACAGCCTCACGCCGAACCGATCCCCCGCACACATCGAGCGCATCGACCTGTTCACCGAGGCCCTGCTGATCGCCGTGCCGTCCGACCACGCCGTCCACGGGCCCGACGTCGACCTGGCCGAGCTGCGCGACGAGCGTTGGATCTCACCGGCCGTCGGCAGCTCCTGCGAGACGATCCTGCTTCGATCCTGTGCCTTGGCCGGTTACGAACCGCACGTCGTAGCGCACTGCGGCGACTTCGCCGTCGCCACCGCCCTGGTCGAGGCCGGCCACGGCATCACGCTGCTGCCCAGCATCGCCGTGCCGGGCTCACGAGAGGATGTCAGGCTCCTCGGCATCCGGCAGCCCGGTGTCCACCGCACGCTCTACGCCGCCATCCGCCAGGGAACCCGCCAGCATCCCTTGGTGAACTGCTTGCTTGACGTCGTGACGACCACCGCGCAGCACTACGCGAAGCGCGGACGAAGATCGTGTCCAGCCTGACTGTTCCCTGGGCAAGCACCTCCACTGTGGACATATCGCGGCGTTTCCGACGGCACGGCAGGGCTAGTTGTCTGCTTGTCTCAATCTTCCGACGCAGCTCTTCATGTCTTGTTCAGCCGAGGCCTACAAGGCGCGTTGCCGATCTGGCCGATGGACGACGAACAGTTGGCCGCCACCACACTCCGGAGGCGGGAGCGCAGGTTCGAATCCTGCCTGCGGCGACCACCCGGATGGCGCGCAGCAACTCGGCGGGCTCGACGTTCTTGCCCAGCAGGCCATCACTGCTCCAGCGCCGAGCAGGGCGCGATGGTCCGGCCTGAGTCAGGTCAAGAACCGGAGGTGCCGAGCACCCTTACGATGACCTGCTCGTGATCGACGGTGTAGCCGGCGTATTCGAATCGCAGGCCGGTCCGCTCGATGTACTCCGACCAGGCCCGGTGTTCGTGTTCCTGCCATCCTGGATAGTTGACGTACTCGTCGAAGACCACAATGGACCCCGGGTGCAGGTGCGGGCCGACATGGTCGAGCACGGTTTTGGTCGACGCGTAGAGATCGCAGTCGACGTGCAGGAAATCCACTGGGCCGGCGTGCTCGGCGAGGAAGCCAGGCAGGGTGGCGTCGAATGTGCCCACGACCAGTTCAGCGCCGGGGACGTCGGGCAGACCGTCCATGGCGAACGTTCCGGCGAGGAAGCCGGGCCGCCATGTCTCGGGCAGGCCCTGGAACGAGTCGAAGCCGTACACCGACTTCTTGTCGCGGGCGTGGGCGATGACCTCCAGCGTTGAACCGGTGTACACACCGAACTCCAGTGCCATGCCGTCGCGGGAAGCCAGCGTCAACGCGTGTTCCAGAGTCTGGCGTGCCGAGTGCAAGGCCTGTGCCTCCCGCATGTGTTCCAGGATCAAGGCCGCGCTCTGCAGAGTCGCTTCGAGCTCGCCGGCCTGTGACATGTCCGGCCGGCCGCTGCGGACGGCCTCCTTGACGGTCGCGGCGATATGGCCGGCTTGTTCGTGCAGGTCCCGGGACCGCCTGCCGTTCAGGTCGGCTACTTCCCGGCGCAGTTCGGCGATGTGAGCGGCCTGCTCAGCAGCATGACAACCGGTGACTTCTTCGAGAGCGCGGACGACCTTGTCACGGACGACTTTGCGCAAACCGTGCAGCAAATCGACCTTCTGTGTGTCGGTCCCCGCACTGGAAGAAGCTCACAGTACCGATCGGGGGAACTGCGGTTTCGGGTCGAACCGGATTCCCTCGATCAGTTTCTTGATCAGCTTGATCTGAATCGGCAGTGGGACCCGGCCTGCCCGCAGGCCCTGCACCATGCGCAGGGCGAACTTGACCATCGAGACCGGATTCTGGTGGTGCAGCCGGTACGAGGTCTCGTTGCGCACGCCGTACTCGAACTTCCACAGGTTGGACTCGTCGACGTCCATGAAGTTCACGCCCCGGTTGGACCCGAGATCGTGCACCACTGTGCTGTTCAGACACTGCACACCGGGCCCGGCTTTGGTCACCCGCAGCGTGAACTCCTGGTCGTCGAACCAGATGAAGTACTCCTTGAGCGGCAACCCGAACCGGGTGAGCGTCCAGCGCGGGAACAGCACAGAGACGAACGAGCAGTGAGTCACCAGCACGTTCTGCTGACCTTGGGCGATCAGCCTGCCCCAGTCCCAGGTAGTGCCCGGGTTGTTCATCTCGCAGATGCTGCCGTCCACCCATTTGACCAGGGAACAGGCATACGGCAGCCGCACACCCATCGCGTCTTCGGCTTTGCCCAGCCCGTTCAGCAATTCTTCCAGCGCGTTCTCCTCGGCGTAGCAGTCGTCGTCCATGATCCAGACGAAGTTCGCGCCGAGCTCGTAGGCGCGGCCCATGCCGGTGGCGAAACCCCCGGCACCGCCGGTGTTCTCGCGCAGGCTGATCACCACGGTCTGAGTGTGCGACAGGGCGAACTCGGCCAGGTAGTCGGCCGTCCCATCGGTGGACGCGTTGTCCACCACCACGATCCAGGCAGGCTGCACCGACTGTCCGAGAATGTGGTCGAGAACCTTGACCAGCTTGTCCTTGCGGTTGTAGGTGACTACGACCGCGGCAACGTCGTTCAAGAAATCCATCCCTTGTAGAGGTCGCGAGTCCATGACCGGGCGTCCGGCAGTTTGGCGAACGCCTCTGCCTTCGCGACCTGTTGCTGGAACCAGGTTGCCCGCCGGCCCGGCGCGTTGATCATGGCCTTGATGCGTCCCGCCGCATGGCGGACGAACGGGTAGGGATGGCGAGGACACAGCAGGCCGTCGGCGATCAGCGATGCTTGCGAGCCGACGTCGGCCGAGACCACCGGCACCCCGGCGGCGGTCGCTTCGAACGAGGTCAACGTCAGCCCCTCGTTGTCCGATGAGATCACCAGAACATCGCTGTCCGCAAAGGTTTTGCTCACCGGCTGGTCCGGGCCGCGCAGTTCCATCAGCTCGGTCAGCCCGAGCCGGCCGCGCAGCGCGCGGACCTCGTCGGCCAGCTCGCCGTCGCCGTGCATGATGAAGCGGACCGGAGCAGTCCGGGCCAGTTCGGCTGCCAGCTTGAGAAAGAGGTACGGACGCTTCTGCTGGGTGAAGCGGCCGACGAACGAGACGGTGAACGGCTTCGTCCGGGCGGACCGCGCACGCGGCGGTTCGAGGCTCGGCACAGTCAGGTTCGCCAGCGTGGCCAGCTGCACTTTGTCCTCGGCGATGCCCTGGCGTCCGATCATGTAGTCCCGCAGTTGCGGCGAGATCACGTGATGCACGTCGATCATGTTCGACATACGGACCGAGATGTCGACGAACCCGCCGTTGCGCCACTCCAACACATGTAGCGAGTCGACCACCGGAAGGTCCGGGCGCACCGACCTGATCCACGGCAACCGTTGGTACAGCCAGCCGCAGTGGTGCACGTGCACACCGCGGACATCGAAGCTGGACAGGATTCCGTTGAGGAACGCGGCCTCCTGGTCGAGCACGAGCGGCTGGGTCAGCGGGACCACGATCGCCCCGTCCAGCTCCGGCCGGGTGATCCACTGGTGCGTCGAGGGACGGTCGGTGATCACGATCGGCGTGAAGCCCTCATCGCGGGCCATCCGCACCGACTCGAGGGCCCATCGTTCCGCGCCGCCCATTTCCAGCCAGTGCATGCCGAACAGCACGGCGGGCGTCCTGCCTGACGCCAGCGCCGAAGAGCCACGATCGAGCCGGACCGGGCTGCGCCTCGGGACATCGCGCGACCGATAGCGCTGTTCCATCACGTCGGTACGCACCTGGCGCAGGGCGTCGAACTGGATGGGCACGGTGAACCGCACGGCTCGTCGTGCCGCGCCGAGCACGCCGGGCAGCTTGTGGTAGCCCGACATGAGCTGACCGCGCCCGCCGACGTCGACCGTGAGATCGACGAGGCCGTCCGTGTCGGAGAAGGTAGCGGTGGTGTGCACCAGGCTGCGGAACACCACCGAACCGACCACTTCGCGGTCGTCCTGCCATTCGATGCTGCGTACGTCCTCACCAGTCAACGACGGGACCGCACCTTCCGGTCCACGCAGCACGGTGAGCCGGAATGTCGACCCGGGGGCGGCTAACGCGTGAAAATTGGCCGCACCTAACACCAGTCGGCGTTCCCGCTCGTCGAGCAGGCCGTCGCCGGTGAGGCCGACGCCACTTTCGTCGATCACCTCGAATGTGAGGCTTTGCTGCAGTTGTCCAGAGGTCATGTCTCTCACAGCAGTTTCGCGGAAGAGTGGAGATCGATTGGGAGATGCTATCCAGGCCGGGCCGACAAACTACAACGAATAAGTGTTACGGTGCCGTTAAACTTGCCCCGCGAATCACAGGGCGGCCGACATCGACAATTAACGTGCGCAATTGCCGAAGCGTTATCGAAGAATAGTTCACAGCTCGACGCGATAGACACGGGCATCCGAATTCTCGTACACCAGGCGCAACGACCGTACGCTGTCCAGACCGGCCAGCCCAGGCGCCCGGGTGCTGGTCGGGCTGGCGAAGCCCGATCCGATGTAGACGAACTGAATGTTCGATGAGCGCACGAGATCGCGCACTTTCTGATTGCTGTCGAGCTCGTCGAATTTCTCGTACAGCATCACCCGGTCCGGACCGATAACCGGGTATTCGGCCGAACCGGCAATAGGGTAGCCGAACACCGGGCGCACGCCGTCCAGTGCCCACATCCAGGGTGACCCGTCGAGCGGATCGTTCATGACCGTGGCGCCGGGCGGAACGATCGTGCGCAGCTCGGCCATCGCGTTACGCTCGTTCCCGGTCACGGTCGGACCGTTTCCGTACGCATTGTGGACCACCTGCGCGTTCGGTCTCAGGTACAGCCCGCCGCTGGCGGCGGCGATCACGAGCCCCACGGCAACAAGTGCCGCGCCCCTGACCCGCATGGCGCCGGTCGCTTGTGTGCGCCTGCGGGCCAGCCAACCGAGCAGTCCGTCGCGGGCGACCACGATGCCGTGCCCGACCAGGACAACCTGGGCGATCGCCACCAGGCCTGCGAAGCGCCACGCGTCGTTCCACCACGGGTTGGTCAGCAACGACACCAGCCATCCCTTGTAGCTGGCCGCCAGCACGAACAGGAACGCGAAGACCACGCCGCCCAGCATCAGCCAGCGCAGGCCGACGAGTTTGCGGATCGCGACCAGCCCGACCAGCGCCGCCAGCACGAGCCACCACTGCGGAGCCGACACGTAGTTGAAGAACAGCAATGCACCCAGGGCATGCCCGGCCGGCGCGATGATCGGCCACGACACGTCCAATGTGGCCGCTGCCTTCGTCGCGGCCAGGTACTGCGGGATCACGTACAAGCCGGCGAGCACACCGAGGACCACCAGCGAACGCAGCTCGGTAAGGGGAACCCGGCGCAACTCGATCCAGTGGAACAGCAGATAGCACGCGCAGAAGACGCCGGTGGCCAGCGCGGCGCTCGGGTGCAACGCGGCCATACCGATGGCGCCGAGCGCGGTCAGCACGATCATCTCGAGCCGGCGGCAGCGCACCGTCGCGACGAACAGCGCGAGAAACCCGGGCAGCACCACCAGACCAGCCCCGAACGGCCACAGTGGACCGAAGAACAGCAGGCCGAACGGCAGCGTTGCCATACCGGAGGCGACGACCGCACTCGCCGCGGCCAGCGCGGGCCGGCTGTTGACCACCCGGACCACGGCAACGATCGACAGGGAAAAGATCCCCGCGTACAAGCCGCCGTACACGTTCACCAATTCGTTGACCGGCAGGTGCGTCAGCTGCAGCACCGTCGCACCCAGCACGTGATAGGCGTTGGGGTAGAAGAAGTCCGGCTTGCTGGGAGCGTTAAGGGCGGCCAACGCGCCCGGCGCGGACTGACCGCTGTCGGCGATGTAACGGGTCGCGTTGGTGTGGAACATCGCGTCCCAGAACTGATGCACCCCAGTGAACGCCTCGGTTGCCCTGGACATCACCACCAGGCCGACGACCACCGCGAGCACGACTGCCGCCGCCACACCGGCATGGTGAGGCCATTGCCAGCGGCTCGGCATCGTGACGGCTTCCTGGTGGCGCCCAAGCCATCGAGCCGCGGCAAGACGAACCCCGAGCACCACCAACGCGATCACGACCGCGCCGACGAGCAGGGCCCACACCGACCACTGCGGCACCAGGCCGGGAACCAGCGGCGAAACCAGGCCGACGAGGCTGTAGGTGAGCACCGGCGCGGAGCCGGCGAGCAACCAGCCACGCAGGCCGCCGGCGGCACCGACGACCAGTCCTGGCACAAAAAGCACCAGGACGAAGCACGCTACCGCCGCCAGTTGGGATGCGGTCATGGAACGGGTCCTCCAGGCGACTGAGTTCTCGCAGCGGGTACGGGGTCAGGCGGGTTCGTGTACCGGTCGCGGAACGTCCAGACCGGTGTCGTGGGCACCGTTGCCCAGTTGAGGCGAAGGCCGTGCCGGGGGCTTGCTCATGGCGCGCATGGTCTTGCGGGCAGGCTCCTCCACCCACCGCCACATGGCGTACGCCGCAACGCAGGCGACCACTGGCACGGAAAGGAACACGAGCTTCGTGACCACCGTCTGCGGCGCGAGCACCTCCGGCCAAACGTTCTGGGCCCACCAGATGGGCTCGATCAGCAGCATGTGCACGAGGTAAAGGCTGTAGGAGATGTAGCCGCCCAGCACGAACGGCCGCGTCGACAAAACCCTGGACAGACCACGGCCGGACACCGCGAGCGCGATCAGCAGTGGCGCGAACAGAAAGACAGCCAGCACGTGGTATCGCTCGTGACCGGTGAGCCGGGCCAGGTACAGGATCGCGACGATGCCGATGGTGAACCCGGCCGAGCACCATGCGGTGACCGTGTCGTTGCGCCGGGTTCTGGCCACGCGCCGGGCCACCAGGCAGGCGATCCCGCCCGCGACGAACGAGCCGAGCAGCCGCAGCACCCACAAGTGGGGCGAGTACAGGGTGCCGCTGACCAAGGCGAGCAGAACCGCCGGGAACAGCGCCATCACGCCGAGCATCACCAGGTGCCGGATCCGCAGCACCAGCGCCAGCCGCAGGAGCAGCAACGCGAAGAGCGGGAAAAGCAGGTACGCCAGCCATTCACCGCTGATCGACCACGCCGGGCCGTTCCAGGTCAGCCGCTCGCTGTCCGGCTCGGTCCACATCACCACCATGGTGAGCTGGCGCAGGTAGCTCAGCACGGAGAACTCCTCCGGCGCGACCGGGTCGGGGCCGCCACGCATCAGCAGCCAGCCATGCCACAACGCGGCGATGTTCAGCGTCACGAAGTACACCGGCCACACCCGGGCGAGCCGGGCCCAGAGGAACCGCGCGGTGTCGCGCCGGTTCAGCCGGCCGCCCATCTTCTCGACGTAGTTGAGGGTGAGCACGAAACCGCTGAGCGCGAAGAACAGATCGACGCCGAGATCGCCGTGGTTGAGGATCGGGCTGACAATCCGGCCGAGCTCGGGGAATTCGACATAGAGGTTGCCACGGATGTGGAAGACCACCACCCAGAGCGCCGCGATGATCCGCACGCCAGTGAGCGGGAGGATCTCCCCGGCACGGCTGGTGTTGTGGGACGTACCCACCTCGGCGCGATTCGACACGGGCGTGACTGTAACGTCCAATTCCGACGCCATTGACGCCGTCCCCGCCAAAATGATCGAAAGGCGCAGGATGATCGCAGACCCCACATTAACTGAAACGGCACCGAAAACTGCCGGAAACAAAAGGGCAGTCGTCATCACCTGGCTGCGCCGGATTCTGGTCATCGCTGTGCTCGCCGCCGCGGCCTACCAATTGGTGGTCCAGTGGCCCGATGTGTCGCGCACCCTGGCGTCCCTGCCGTGGCCATCAGTCGTGCTGTCGTTCCTCGCGGTGCTGGCCGGGCTCTGCCTCGGCCCGCCGATGTGGCGGACGGTGCTGCGCGATCTCGGCACCCCAGTCCGGATCCGCGACGCGTCGATGATCTATCTGGTCGGCCAACTCGGCAAGTACATCCCCGGCTCGGTGTGGGCGTTCCTCCTGCAGATGGAGCTGGCCAAAACCGTTGGGGTGACGCGGGTCCGCGCCTTCACCGCGTCAGTGGTCGCCGCCGGTCTTGGCATCGTCGCCTCGCTGATCGCCGGATTCCTGGCCATGCCGGTCATCCTCGACGGGCACCAGGAATACCTGTGGATCTTCATTCTGTTGCCGCTCGGCCTGGTGCTGCTGCACCCGCGGCCGCTCACCTGGATCGTCTCGCGGGCACTGACCTTGTTGCGCCGCGCCCCTTTGCCGCACCCGCTGACCGCCGCGGCGATCTTCAAGACGCTCGGCCTCGGGCTGGCGACCTTCGTCCTGCTCGGTGTGCATCTGTGGCTGCTGGCCGACTCGTTGGGCTCGCCGGGGCTGGGCGGCCTCATGTTGTGCATCGGTGCGATGAGCCTGGCGATGACGGCCGGTCTGCTCGCGTTCTTCCTGCCATCCGGCCTCGGCGCGCGCGAGGTCGTGCTCGTCGCGGCACTGTCCACCACACTGCCGGCCGGTTCCGCGCTGGCACTGGCGGTGGTGTCCAGAGTGATGTTCACAGTGGTCGACCTTGCCTTGGCCGGTGGCGCGGCTTTGGCCGCCCGCAACCGAAAGCCGGACCCCATGCCCGGTCCGGCCTGATCGAGTTTCCGGAGGATTTCGTTGCGTATCGCCGTCGTGTACGACTGCTTGTTCCCGTTCTCCAAGGGGGGAGGCGAACGGCAGTACCGCGTGTTCGCCGAGGAGTTCGCCGCCGCCGGGCACCAGGTGACCTACCTGACCCGGCAGCAGTGGGACGGTGAGCCACCGGCTGCCGACGCGTTCGACATCAAGGTGATCAGTACGGATACCGAGCTCTACGACGCGAATGGCGCACGCCGGCTCAGCCCGGCGATCCGGTTCGCCTACGGCCTGTTCAGGCATCTACGCACGCACCGCGACTACGACGCGGTGCTGGCGAGCGCGACCCCGGCAACCAACGTGCCCGCCGCGAGGGCTGGACTGGCCGGTTCGAAGACCGTGCTGGCGGTGGACTGGCTCGAAGTGTGGCGCCCGGCCCAGTGGCTCGAGTACTCAGGACCGGTGGCCGGTCGGGTGGCCGGAGCCATACAGGGGCTTGCCGTACGGTCCAGCCCGATCGCGAGCTGCCACTCCCAACTCAACGCGCGCCGGCTCATCGAGCTCAAGCTGCGGTCAGCGCCGATTGTCAGTCCTGGCCTGATCGACGGCGAGGGTACCGGTGAACCGTCGCTGGTCGCGGCGCAACCACCGCGAGTGGTCTATGTCGGACGGCACATCCCGGACAAGCGGGTCGAAGCACTGCCGGCAGCGATCGCCCATGCGCGGCAGACGATCCCGGCCCTCACCGCCACGATCTTCGGCGAGGGCCAGACCCGCGAGGCGGTGCTCGCGGAGATCGACCGGCTCGGCCTCGGCGAGATCATCGCCACGCCTGGTTTCGTCGACCAGCACGAGCTCGACGCGGGCATGCGCGACGCTGCGTGT
The DNA here is from genome assembly GCA_000720375.1 of Rhodococcus rhodnii. Lineage (GTDB taxonomy): Bacteria > Actinomycetota > Actinomycetes > Mycobacteriales > Pseudonocardiaceae > Kibdelosporangium. The sequence goes on from JOAA01000017.1 coordinate 116,938, forward strand.
CTGGTCAACCCGTCGGCCAGGGAGGGCTACGGCCTGGTCGTCGTCGAGTCATGCGCAGCCGGCACGCCCGTGGTGCTTGTGGCGGGCGAGGACAACGCCTCAGTCGAACTGATCGAGGACGGCGTCAACGGGCGGATCGCCGCTTCAGTGGCGCCGCAGGAGCTTGGCGCGGCGATCGTCGACGTCGTGTCGGCGGGTGCACCGCTGCGCCAGACGACCGCCGACTGGTTCGAGCAGGCGCGCCGGACAAAGACTGTTCGCGCGGCGGCCGCCCAGATCCTTGGGCGGATCGAGGAGGCCGTCGCCCAGGCCCGGTGACTCGGCCGGGCCCGGGCTCGGGCGGGCCCGTCAGACGTTCTCGGAGCCGACGAAGATGGCGTTGGCATTGCGGAACGGCCGGCCGTACTCCTTGCTCAGTGCCTCGTCCCGGTCGGCTTCGCGCCACTCGTTGCGCTTCGCGGTACGCACCAGCCAGGTCTCCTGCTGGAACTTCAACTTTCCGCTGCGAAGACCCTCGTCAAGCGCCCTATTGTGTCCAATAGGGACGGTAACGAGCAGCTTTCCGCCCGGCGCGACACAGTTGCGCACCGACTCGAAGGCGCGGAACACCTTCTCCGGCTCGCGCGGCCGCTCGTCCCAGCCGACGTGCTCCAATGTGGACACTGCGAGAACGGTGTCGAACGGCTGCTCCGGGGTGTAGTCGACGATGTCGTCGTTGCACACGCCCGGCACAGTCTCGTACTTGTCGAGCACGGTCTGCCCGGTCACGCCGTAGTGCGCGAGGACATTACCGATCTCAAGCACCCGGCCGTTGTCCTCACCGGACAGGAACCACATCGCGATGGAGATCTCGACGGTGCGCTCGTTGCGGTAGGCGTTGTTGTACCGGTGCAGCGTGTACGGAAGTTCGTGTCCGCGGAACGTGAATCGCTCGCGCTGGCGCCTGGCCTTGGTGACCGGGAAGGCGACTTGACCGGCCGCCGTCGCGACGACCAGGTTCGCGGTCGCGACAATTCCTTTTTCCTTGATCGAGTCGCGGATGGCACCGACGCCGCGGCTTAGTTCAATGCGCAGCACATCTACAGAACCGGGCACGTCGGATCCTCCTGAATTCACAAGAAAGTAATTTCATTGCGGGCATGTTTCACTATGTTCCAGGGTCGTGAACCCTGCCGAGACTAACAGTTTTCGCCAGTAGTCTGCCCGCGACCTCAGAGAGTCTGCTGGCGAACGGAAAAGCATGACTGCAATGGTGGAGCTGTCGATTGTCATGCCCTGCCTCAATGAGGCGGAGACATTGGCTACCTGCATTCGCAAAGCGCAGGGCTATCTCAATCGCTCAGGCGTCAGCGGCGAGGTGCTGATCGCGGACAACGGCAGCACCGACGGGTCGCAGGACATCGCCGCGGAACTGGGTGCCCGAGTGGTCGACGTGGCCGAGAAGGGCTACGGAAACGCCCTGATGGGCGGCATTCGCGTGGCCCGCGGCACCTACGTGATCATGGGCGACGCGGACGACAGCTACGACTTCTCCAACTTGGACCCGTTCGTCGCGGAGCTGCGCAAGGGCGCTGACGTGGTGATGGGCAACCGCTTCAAAGGTGGCATCGAGCCGGGTGCGATGCCCCCGCTGCACCGCTACCTGGGCAACCCGGTGCTGTCCGCGATCGGCAAGCTGTTCTTCAAGGCGCCGGTCGGTGACTTCCACTGCGGACTGCGCGGGTTCCGCCGGGAGGCGATCCTCGCCATCCGCCTGCACACCTCAGGCATGGAGTTCGCCAGCGAGATCGTGGTGAAGTCGTGCCTGTCCGGACTGCGCTTCGCCGAAGTGCCGACCACGCTGAAGAAGGACGGCCGCAGCCGCCCGCCGCACCTGCGCAGCTGGCGCGATGGCTGGCGGCACCTGAGGTTTCTGTTGATCTACAGCCCTCGCTGGCTGTTCCTCTACCCCGGTCTCGCCGCGCTCGCGGTCGGGCTGGTGGCGACGCTGGCGCTGCTCGTCGGTCCGGTCAAGATCGGTTCGGCCGGCTTCGACGTGGGCACAATGCTCTACACCGCGGCGTTCGCCGTACTCGGTTACCAGGCGGTCCTGTTCTCGGTGATGGTCAAGCTCTTCGCCGCCAGGGAAGGCCTGCTGCCGATGAGCCCGAAGTACCGCCAGCTCATCGAACGGTTCTCGATCGAGCGCGGGCTGGTCCTCGGCGTCGTGATCTTCGTGGCCGGCATCATCGTCGCCTTGCTGCAGCTGCTGCGCTGGGGCAGCGTCGGATTCGGTGCGCTGGACACCGCGCAGAACATCCGTACTGCCATCCCCGCGGTGCTCGGCATGGTGCTGGGCTTCCAAACGATCATGTTCAGCATGTTCGCCGGCGTGCTCAGCATCCCCACCACCAATGCCGGCACTCCCACCCCGGCCCCGAAGAAGACCGCTGACAACCCGGCGCTGGTTGCCTGATTCCTTCGCGAGTCATGGGACGGCGCGGGCTTGTGTCTCGTCGAGCTGGTTGCCATGCCGAGTCGCGGAGCAGGCGGAGTCCGTTGAGTCCGACGATCACGGTGGATCCTTCATGGCCTGCCACGCTGAGCGGGAGTGGCAGGGTGCCGACCGTGCGCGAGCGGTAGGCCGCAGGTGACTGATCCTCCACCGAACCCGCCAAGTTCGGCCGGACAGGACAACCGCAGGTCAGCGATCTGGTCCACCGCCATCTTCGCGCGGAACAGACAGACACCGACCCGGCACTCCGGGTGGTTCCTGACCGCGTGTGCTCCGCTGGTGAGTCTTAGCTCCTGCCCCACTCCAGTGCCAGCTGAGTGCGGTTCGCGCATCCGGTGACGGACAGCGCGTGGGTGATGTGCTTCTTCACCGTGTCTGTCGTGACGAACAGCGCTTCGGCTATCTCGCGGTTCGTCAGCCCGCGCGCTACCAGGTCAACCACTTCGGCCTGTCTGGGTGACAGGTGTGGTTTCGTTGGAACTGCTGAATCCTGCCGCGCATACAGCCGGAACAGATTCTCCAGGTGCTTGCTCAACAGCTGTGCCACCGCAAGGTCACGAGGGCCGAACGCGCCGGACTCGCGCGACAGCAACCCGATACCGGCCGCTGCCCCAGGCGCACGCAGAAAGATGACCATCTTGGCGAATATCCCACTGCGGAACAGAAAGGAGTCCAAGTACTCCCTGGCCCCTGGCAGGCTGTCCGGGGCAAGCCGGTCGAGTGACACCATCCGGTCGCGCTGGTATCCGTGCAGGGAAGCGAACTGCGCGAACGGGTCACTGAGATGTGCGTCCTCGACGTACTGGCGGACCACTCGCGGTGGCAGGCCGTTGGCCACCGGGTTCGGGTCGGTGAACAAGTCGGGGACGGTCCGGCCGGTGAAGAAGGTGGCGTGCTGGTAGCCGAAATGCCGGCCCAACGATTCGACGGTCGCCTCGCGGAATCCGGCGAGGTTCGGTTCGCATCCGCTGTGCTCAAGCACCTTCAGCACCCGGTCGAGGTCAGTGGTGCCGAGCGGCCCCGGCGGTCTGGTCCCCTTCATGAGCACCTCGCTTGGTAGGCCCAGAGTTCCACCTTTGGGCCATGTCCGATGGCTGTCGGCGTCCCTACCGTGGTGACTATCCAGGATAGGGGTGAAGATGACGCGAGTTGATTCGAATGAGCCACCTTCCGGCAATTGGGTCAACCTGAACGCGCAAGGTGATCTCAAAGCCGGGCAGGTGGCTGGCCGAGACATCCGCAACGTCAGGAAGCGCACTACCAATCGGATCGGCCTGACCGGTCTTGCCGTCCTGGCGGTGGTTGGCGGCGGCTCCGCGGTGATCGTCAACGTTACTGGCGACAGTGACGGTTCGACGATCGTGTACCAGGAGGGGATGAGTTCCGACGACGTAGCGCTCGTCGGTGCGGCGGACGATGACAAGGGGGCCGCGCAGACAGCGGTGATCTTCCTGCAGGCCGCCGTTGTCGGGGACGCGTCGACGGCCTGCCAGTTGGTCAGCGCGGAGACTCGGAGCAAGGGCTTTGCTCTTACCGGCTGCGAGCGGACCGTTCTGCAATTCGCCGACAGGATCGAGAAGGCCAATGGCCCTGGCGCGTCCAAGCGCATGGTGGATGCGCTTGCTACGGCGGGGACGACTGTGCGGATGCGCGGCAGCGCGACCGCTGAAATCGTGGTGAAGCCGGCCGAAACCGACGCGGGTACGGTCAGAACTGTCCGGGAGAACAACAGATGGCGGGTCTCGAGCACTTCGATCACTGCCCTGCGGATGTCACTGAGCGGTGATTAGCTGAGCGGGTCGCGGGACGCTGAGCGTGGTCGAACCGGCCTACAGCGACATCGCCGACCTTCACCAGCAACTGGCCATACTGGCGTCGGGCTAGTCACGAAACGGGGTCTTCGGTGTCCACCGGTTCGGCCGGGCGCACCAGGCCGCATCCACGCGTCGCCGGTCACCCACACCCAACCTCCAACACCGAACAAACTCCCCACACCACGACTCGCGACGCTGGTGAACCTCCCTCCACCACGGCCACCACATAGTCTCCAGCCCACCAGGTCTACGGACACCAACACCAAGCAGGAAGATCTGTGCGCGCCGTCGAGATCGAGAACTGGGCACTGAGCGTCCTCGACCGCGTCCAGCAAGGCCTGCCCATCGAAGACTCACGCGTCGAGCTGAAAGCGAACTGGATCAAGGCCAATCACGCCGCCCGCCGTATCGCCGGACACTGCAGCGCCAGCGCCGGCGACAAGATCCTCTGGCTCATCGGCGTCGACGAAAACACGGGCATCACCGGCGCCGACCACCAAGACATGGCCACATGGTGGCCCGAAGTAGCCGCCCAGTTCGACGAACAGTCGCCGGGTTTCCACGACCTCGCCCTGACATACAACGATCACGTCGTGGTCGCGCTCGTGTTTGAGACCGACCGGGTTCCCTTCGTCGTCCGTAACCCGGCACACGGACAGCAAGGCGGGAGCGGTGGTCCCGTCGAACGCGAAGTTCCCTGGCGCGAAGGCACATCGATACGCAGCGCCAAACATTCAGATCTGGTCCGCCTCCTAGTCCCCGCTGCCGATCTTCCACGGCTGGAACTCCAGAAAGCCACCGCAGAACTATGAGAGTCATGATTCCAGCCTCAAATTGAGCGTCACGATCACCGTCTACGCAGTAGTTCCGCTTGGCGCCGCCGTAGCGCTCCCCCGCCATCAAGCACGCGGACAATACTTCATCCCCGCCCGAAATCTGAGCGGCGAACTCGAGGTCGACCTCGGCACGAAAACGGAATCGCTGCTAGGGCCTCTGGATACGAGCGGCATCGCTCTAGTCGTGCGGAGCTGCACTGCGTCACAACCCGCCGGACGTCGCGAAAGCAGGTTCGCCGCACTACGCTCGGATCAAGATCTCATCGAAACTCTCCGATAGTTTCAGTCAGCGCGGACGCGAGGGAGCCACCGACGTGGTCGAGACGCACGACATCGTTCGCCCGCCCGCCGAGCTCAGTGCGGCCCTCGCGGCCATCGGCAGCGCGACGGCCAGCGCCGAGCTCAGCCGCATGGGCATCCGCAGCGCGTTCATCCAAGGCCCGGTTTCGGTGACGCCCGGCGTGTGCGTGGCCGGCCCGGCGCTGACCCTGCAGTTCCTGCCCAAGCGGGAGGACCTCTATCCCGTCGACGAGTACGCCGAGCCGGAGAAGCAGCTGCATCGGCACGTCATGTACCACGCCCAGCCCGGCGACATGATCGTCGTCGACGCGCGCGGCGACATGCGCAGCGGCGTGTTCGGCGAGATGATGCTGACCTACTTCAAGGGCCGCGGCGGCGCCGGCGTGGTGATCGACGGGTGCCTGCGCGACATCGGCCAGGCCAAGCAGCTCGGCCTCGGGCTGTGGATCCGTGGTGCCACGCCGAACTTCCACACCCAGACCGACATCGTGCCGACCGCCGTCAACGTGCCGGTGGCGTGCGGTGGCACGCTCGTCGAACCGGGCGACATCATCGTCGCCGACGACGACGGGGCGGTCGTGGTGCCGGTCAAGCTCGCACCCGCCCTGCTGGCTGTCGCTCAGGAGCACGCGGAATGGGAGGAGTTCTCCCGAATCCGGTTGGCCGAGGGCGGCGACATGCGGCTGTACTACCCGCTGTCGGACGAGGCCCGGCCCGAGTACGAACGGTGGCGCGCTGAACAAGACCGGGCCTAGCTCCACAATCGGTCGTGGCTCGACTCGGCGTCCCAGTGTGTCGTCTCGGCGAAGAACACCGGATCGCGCGGGTCGAGGTGACGGCGCAGCAGCTCCTCGTCGATGTCGCCGAACCCCAGTCCTGGCGTGTCCGGCACCGTGATGTGGCCGTTCTTGATCAGCGGGCGCGGCAGGTCGGTGACGAGGTCGCTCCAGAACTCCACGTCGGCCGCGTGGTGTTCGAGTGCGAGGAAGTTCTCCGTGGCGGCGGCCAGGTGCACGCACGCCATCGTCGCGATCGGCGACGCCGCAAGGTGCAGCGCCATCGCGATCCCGCGCTCCTGCGCGTAGTCGCCGATCCGCTTGGTCTCCGCGATCCCGCCCGCCGTAGCCGGATCAGGGTGCACGACGCGGATGGCGCCGGCGTCCAGCAACGGCCGGAAGCCGTCGAGCAGGTAGATGTCCTCCCCCGTGCACGTCGGGACGGCGACGGCCGTGGTGAGCTGGCGCCACTGGTCGGTCAGCTGCCACGGGATCAGGTCCTCGATCCACGCCAGGGTGAACGGTTCCAGCGCGCGGCCGATCCGGATGCAGGAATCGAGGGCGATGTGGCCGAAGTGGTCGGCGGCGAGCGCGACGTCGTAGCCGACGATGGAGCGCACAGTGTCCACATAGGACACTAGATGGTCGACGCCCTTCGCGGTGACCTGGATGCCGGTGAACGGATGCATCGTCGTCAGGTCCTCGCGAGCACCCGTCGGCGCGATCAGCGCCCCCGGCACGTCCCACAGCAGGTCGATGCCCACATCCATCTTCAGCATCGTGAACCCGCGCTGCTTGCGTTCCAGCAGCCGGGCGCCCATCACGTGCGGGTCCGGCAACGACGGAGTGTCCGCGTAGCAACGGATCTCGTCCCGGAACCGGCCGCCGATCAGCGCGTACGCGGGCACTCCGTACGCCTTGCCGGCCAGGTCCATCAGCGCCATCTCGACGCCGGAGACGCCGCCGCCCTGGCGGCCGTGGAACCCGAACTGCTTGATCTTGCGGAAGATCTTGTCGACGTTGCAGGGATTCTCACCGATGAGCCGGCTCTTGAGGATGAGCGCGTAGGTGGCGCTGGCCTGGTCGCGCACCTCCCCGTAGCCGACCAGCCCCTGGTTGGTGTCGATCCGGATGATCGACGAGCGGAACGGCACGCCGGCCACGTTGGCCACCCGCAGGTCGGTGATGCGCAGCCGGCTCGGCCGGGATGCCGTCGCGACGTGTTCTTCCGTGACCGCCGGGGTCTCGCTCATCCCTTCACGGCCCCCGCGGTGAGGCCCTCGGTCAGCAACCGCTGCCCGAACACGTACATGAGCACGACCGGGATGCTGATCAGCAGCGAGGCCGCGGCCAACTGTCCCTGCGGCACGACGTCACCGAAGATCATCGACTGCATGCCGACGGGCAGCGTCTTGTAGTCGTCGTTGGTGATGAACACGAAGGCGAACAGGAACTCGTTCCACGCGTTGGTGAGCGTGAACAGCGCGACCGCGAGTAGGCCAGGCTTGGCCAGTGGCAACACGATCCGGATGAACGCCCCGAACCGCGTGCAGCCGTCGACCAGCGCGGACTCCTCGAGGTCGGCCGGGATCGACTTGAAGTAGCCGACGAGCAGCCACGTCGCGAACGGCAGGGTGAACGTGGGGTAGGCGAGCACGAGCGACCACAACGAGTCGTTGAGCCCGATCCCGCTCACCATCTGGTACAGCGGGATGAACAGCAGCGCGCCCGGCATCACGTAGGTGAGCAGGATCGTCACCGTGAAGCTGTCCGAACCCCGGAACTTCAGCCGCGCCAGCGCGTAGCCGGCCAGCGCCGCACAGATCAGGGCGATCACGGTGGACGCCACCGACACCAGGATCGTGTTGACGTACCAGGTGCCGAACGCCCTGCCGGTGAACAGGTTGGTGAACTGCTCGGTGGTCCACGGGGTCGGCCAGAGGTCGTCGGTGCGCGCGACGATCTGGTCGTCGGACTTGAAGGCCGTGATCGTCATCCAGTAGAGCGGGGCGAGCACGAAGCCCAGCAGACCCACCAGCGCGACCCCCGTGCCGGCGCCGCTGACCAGGCGTGCGGCCAGCCGGTTGCCCCGCGCGGCGAGCGCGGAGACGACCCGTCCGACAGCGGCCGCGAGCACGACGAACACGCCCAGCACGAGCGCGGCCTTCCACACGATGTGCGGCGACGCCCAGACAAGCACGAGCACCGAGACCACGACGATCACCCACGGCAGCGCCCGGCGCTGAGCGGGAGTCAGCCGCCTGCGCCCCATGTCGCCCGCGCCTGGCAGGTCGCTGCGTCGCATCATCCGCACGAGGATCACCACGAGGATGGCGATGATCGGCAGCATCACCAGCGTGACCGCGGCGCCCGCGCCCAGTTGTAGCTGCAGGATGGCCTTCGAGTAGGCCACCATCACGTACGGGGCAGTGGCGTCCCCTGGTCCGCCCTGTGTCATCAGCCAGATCAGGTCGAAGTTGTTGAACGTCCAGATCGACGACAGCAGCACCGTCACGATCATGACGTGGCGCAGCCCCGGCAGCGTGATGTGCACGAAGCGCTGCCACGGCGAGGCGCCGTCCACCATCGCCGCCTCGTAGAGACCGCTGTCGATGGCCTTGAGCCCGGCGAGGAACGTCACCGCGAAGAACGGGATGCCCTTCCAGACGTTGACCAGGATGACCGCGGGCATCGCGAGCGCGGGATCGGACAGCCACTCCGCGGGCCAGGAGTCGACGAGCCCGATCGCGGCGAGGCCGGGCCCGATCCCGGAGTCGGTGAGCAGGACGTTGACGCTGCCGAAGATCGGGTCCAGCAAAGACCGCCAGGTGAAGGCCGTGACGACCGTCGGCACCACCCAGGGCAGCAGGAGCACCCCGGCGACGATCGCGCGGCCGCGGCGCATGTGGTGCAGCATCAACGCCGCGATGAGACCGAGGGTCACTTTGAAGATCTCGGCGTACGCGGTGAAGACGAACGAGTTGAGCACGCCCTTGTGGAACACGGTGTCGTCGATGAGGGCGGTGTAGTTGTCCAGTCCGACGAAGACCGTCTCCGCACCGTGGCGCTCCGTGGCGCTGGTGAAGATCGAGCTGACGATCGGGACCAGGATCAACCCTGCGACCAGCAACAGCGTCGGCCCGATGAACACCGCGGCGAGGCGCCAGTCGCGCCCGAGCAGCCGCTGCGATCTGGTGAGCGAGGACGACCCGCTCGGCGCCGGACGGGCCGGCGCCGGACGCGGACGCAGGGTGGTCACTGCTTGTAGCCCTGCTGCTCGAAGACCTGGACGATCCGGGCATGGGTCGCGGCGACGGCCTCGGCAGGCCGAGTGCCCTGGATGACCGACTGCATCATGTCGGTCAGCAGATAGGCGGCGGTAGCCGCTTGCTCGCCGGGGCTCGGGGCCTGGGGGAACGCGTAGCCGGTCTTGGTGGTTATCGGCAGCGGTGCGCGGGTCTGCTCCCGTAACGCGGCGAAGGCCGGGTCACCGCTGGTGTAGTACGGGTCGGAGTCCCACACCTTGTCCCACGAGGGGTTGACCAGGCACGGTGCCTCTTTCGCGACGCCGAGCAGCGCGCTTCCGCTGACCATGTACTTCGCCACCAGCTTGGCCAGGTCCGGGTTCTTCGCCCCCTTGAACACGACGAAGGAGTTGGACTCGCCGTACGCGAGTGGCCGGTCGAGCGCCGGTCCAGTGGCGCCGTTGAACACGTGCGTGTTGGCGTAGACCGGGTTCTTCTTGGTCTTCGAGTCGGCGTAGACGCTGAACTGGTTGAGCGTCAGCCCCAGGATCTGGGCCAGCCAGTTCTCGTTGTTGCTCGAGTCGGTCCAGCTGCCGATCCCGGGTGGCAGCATCGGCGCGTACTTCGGGTTCTTGTAGATGTCGCCGATGAACTCCACGGCGGCGACGGTCTCCGGCGAGTTGAACACCACCTTCTTGCCGGTGTTGTCCGCGATCGCCCCGCCGTAGCAGTTGATCACGTTCGTGATGAAGCCGTTGGCGTCGCCGGAGCGGTTCACCGTGAGCCCCCAGCCATAGCGCCGCTTCGCCGGGTCGGAGACCGCCAGCGCGTTGTCACGCAGCTCTTCCCACGTGTAGTGAGGCTTGAGCGGGATGCCCTTCTCCTCGTACCAGTCCTTGCGCAGGTACATCCCGGACGCGATGAAGTGGTACGGGATCGCGTACCAGCGCCCGTCGAACACGCAGTAGTTCGCTGCCTCCGTCGCGGGTTCCCCGTAGAGCGTGCGCATCTCCTCGACCACGTCGGTGACGTCGGTGAGGTGGCCGAGGTTGTGGAGCTGGCCGACGAACCGCCGGTCGCTCATGAAGGCAAGATCGCGGCTGGTGCCCGCCTTCACTTCGGCGTCCATCTTGGCGACCATGTCGCCGGCGTCGCCGGAGACCAGGTCGTTGCGGACCGTGGTGCCGGTGGCCTGTGCGAACACCTGCAGCGACTTGTCCAGCGCCTTGTTGGCGGCCTCCGCGTACAACTTCTGCGAGAGCATCCCCACCGAGCCGCCGCGAAGCCCGGCCGCCTGGTCGAGTAACGCCTTGGGCACCTGGACGTCGACCTGCGGCGCGGCGGGCTCGCCCCCGCACGCGGCGAGACCGAGCACGCCCAGCGCGCCCACCCCGAGGAACGTGCGCCTCGACCAGTCCGTTTTCTCTTCCATGACCACTCCTCTCGCGCCCGGTCGAGCGGGACGCGTACCGACGGGCGACGTCGCAACCGGCGGGACAGCGAGGCGAGCGCCGCGCTGCGGTCGTTCATGCGGCGAAGGACGCCGAACTTCTGATGCGTTGTCCTGGCCGCCCGGCCGAGTCAGACCTGGGGTCGAGCGCCAGTACCGCCGCCCGTTGCGCGGAGTCGAGCGCCCGCTGGACGACCATCACGTTGGCCACGCTCTGCGCAACCCTGCCGACCAGCCGCACTCCCAACTGCACGGCATCGGCGAAGTCGATGAGTTCCCCGCGGTAGTCGTTGTCGACACCGCGGACGACTGTCGTATGTGTTGTGGCTGTGTGGGTGGTGGCGTCGGAACCGCTGCGCGTCGCGCGGTGCTCCGGCTCGAACCCGGCGAGCACGTCCTCGGTGCCGATCAGCCCCAGCCGGATCGGCGGAATCGTAGGTGCTGCCATGCCTCGTCCGTCCTCATCATTGGTTCCGGATCTCGGTCGTGCAGTGCGCTAACCCCGCTTGGTCTGCTTCCCCTTCTCCGCGAGGAGTGTGGAGTAGTTGTTGCTCAGGTGCCTGCGCATCGCCGCGCGGGCACCTTCCGGGTCGCGCGCCACTAGCGCCTCGTAGATCTCCGTGTGCTCGGCGGTGGCGCGGCGCAGCCCCGACGGCGCCTCGTTAGTGATGCGTCGGCTGGTCGTGCCGAGCCAGCGGGCGGAGTACATGATCCGGTCGAGGATGCGGTTGTTCGCCGCCCGGCAGATCTCCATGTGGAATTCGTGGTCGACCTCGAGGTAGGCGTCGGGGTCCGCCTCAAGCGCCGACATGCGGTCAAGCTCGTCGGAGAGCCGGTCCAGCGTCTCGTCGGTGATGCTGGCCGCGGCCATCGCGGCGAGCTCAGGCTCGAGCAGGGCGCGCATCTGGTGCAGCTCCTGCAGCAGCTCGCCGACGATCTCCGTGGGCAGCCACTCGATCAGCAACGGGCTCAGGTAGTCCCACTCCGCGCGGGGACGCACGACGACGCGGCGGCCCTGCGCGACTTCGACGATGTCGAGCGAGGCGAGGATCTTGATCGTCTCCCGCGCCACCACACGGGACACCCCGAACTCCCGGGTGATCTCGAGTTCCGACGGGGCCCGGCCGTCCTCGATCGCACCGCTGACGATGCGCCGGGTCAGGTGTGCCGCCACCTGCACCGGGAGAGTCCGGATCTTGACAGCGTCCGGAGACTCTTGTCCCCTTTGCATGTCAGCAGCTTATATGACAAGTTGGACATCGCGACAGTCCGTTCATCTGCACGACCCGGCGGCGGGAGAGCAATGCGGATCGTGAACGTCACGACGGCGGTGGTGGCCTACCACGGTGAGGCCACGCTGGTGCGGATCGACACCGACGAGGGCCTCAGCGGGTTCGGCGAGGCCAATCCCGATGCCGGCGCGGGCGCCGTCGTCGGAATGATCAACTTCCTGACGCCCCTGCTGATCGGCGAGGACCCGCGCAACGTCGAGCGGTGCTGGGAGAAGCTGCGCCGCGGCAAGGTTTTCGCGGGCCCCCAGGGCGGGGTGTTCGTGATCGCCCTGTCCGGGATCGAGCTCGCGCTGTGGGATCTCGCGGGCAAGGCCGCGGGCCAGCCGGTCCACCGGCTGCTCGGCGGGAAGTTCCGCGACCGGATCCGGCTCTACGCCGACTGCGGCGACGGCGACGACCCAGCGGGCTCGATCGCCGGGTGCGTCGACCGAGCCCAGCGGATGGTCGCCGAAGGCTTCACCGCGATCAAGTTCGACATCGACAACCTGCACCACCCTGCCAAGTTCGACGCCTTCAACCACACGATCAACGCCGCCGAGCTGCGATCGATGGTCGAGCGCGTGGCAGCCGTCCGGGAAGCGATCGGACCAGACGTCGATCTGGCCATCGACCTGCACGCCCGCTACGACGTGCCGAGCGCATGCCGAATCTCGTGGGAGCTCGAGCCGTTCCACCTGATGTGGCTCGAGGAGCCGCTGCCCGCGGAGAACATCGACGCGTTGGCGCGGGTGCGCGCACAGACACGTACGCCGATCTGCGCGGGCGAGAACCTCTATCTGCGGTGGGGATTCCGCGAGCTGCTCGAACGCGGCGCCGTGGACGTCATCGAGCCGGACGTGCCGAAGTGCGGTGGCCTCGCCGAGGCCAAGAAGATCGCCAACCTCGCGGAGCTGCACTACATTCCCTTCGCACCGCACCTGGTGTCGACGCCGCTGGGCACGATGGCCACGTCGCACCAGTGCGGGGCGATCCCCAACTTCCTCGTCCAGGAATGGCACGCCCTCGAGGAGCGCGCGGTGTGGGACAGCTACGTCCACGCCCCCGACGGGAGCGGCTCGATCGTCAAGGACGGCTACATCACGCTTCCCGACACTCCCGGCATCGGCGTGGAGCTCGACATGGACGGCGTCCGGGCACACGCCGTCGCGGGCTACGGAGTGTTCGAGTAGCGGAGCCGATCACGTTCAAAGCATTGCGGCCACCAGGTCGGCGGCCGTGCGGACGTCCGCGTCGAGCGGGCGGTCAGGGTCGATCGGCGGGATCGACTCGACCAGTGCGTCCAGCAGTGCCGCACAGCCAGGGGACGTTGGCTGGCGGGCACCGACGTGCACAGCCTGCCGCAGCCCTACTGCCAGTGAGCCACACAGCAAGCGCAGCAGGGCAGCCATGTCGTACGCGCGTAACGCGGCCTGCGTCCCGAACGGCACAACGTCCTGGTTGTGCAGGTTCGTCGGCAGGCTCTGCATCGAAGCCGGCACCGCCGCACGCCGGATCTCCGCTACGAAAGCAGTGGTCGCGAGCTGCACGCCCTGCATCCCGTGCTGCTGACCGGGTCCAGCGGCGAGCATCGGCGGCAGACCACCGTTGCGTGCCGGGTCGACCAGCAGGTCGAGCTGCCGCTCGGCCAGGTTGCCGAGCTGGCCGGTCACCATCGCCAGCACGTCGGCGGCGAACGCGGCCGGCTGGCCGAAGAAGTTGCCGCCGTGCACGACCGCACCGCTGTCAGGAAAGAACAGCGGGTTGTCGCTGACACTGCGCAGGTCCGCCTCGACCACACCGTCCACGTACCGCAGGGCATCCTCTACCGCGCCGAGCAACTGTGGGGAACAGCGGATGCTGTAGGGCTCCTGCAATGCCCGTGTGCCGCTCGGCACGATCCCGGCGAGGGTTTTCCGCATGCCGTCCGCAACGTCCACCGCGCCGGCATGCCCGTACGCGTTCAACAGATGCGGGTCGAGGAAGCCGGGGTCGCAGCCGAGCAGATCGGCCAGCAGGCAGGTGAGGCGCTGGAGCGCTCGGTGGGACGCCCGGACGCCGTCCAGGGCAAGGGAAGTCGCCGCAGTGGTGAGGGATGTGCCGTTCACGAACGCGAGAGCGTCGCGGCCGTCAAGTGTCAGTGGCGTCAGCCCGGCGAGTTCGAGCGCTTGAGCGGCCGGCATTCGCGAACCGTCGACGTACGCGTGCCCTCGGCCACGCAGTGCCTGGACGGCGTAGGCAAGGGGAATGAGATCACCGCTGGCCCCAACGGAACCGTAGCGGGGGATCACGGGAACGAACGTCGTCGCGAGCATCGCGGCCAGCCCGTCGACCACGTGTGCCGACACCCCGGACACCCCCTGCGCGAGCGACCAGGTCCGCAGCAGCAACGCGGCCCGGCTCACCTCGAGTGCGAGGTCCGGTCCCTGCCCAGCGCCCAGGTGCGCGAGCGTGTTGTCGCACTGGTCCGCCTCGTCGGCCCGGCCGGCGAACCCGACCAGGGCGCCAAAGCCAGTCGTCGCACCATAAACCGGGCGGTCCTCGTCCGCGAGCACCGTACGGAGGAACTCACGGCCGCGCTCGACCCGGCCGCGGACCGCGGCGTCGACCACGACGGGCACCGGTGTGGCGGCACGGTGAAGGTCAGATGGGCGCAGCGGGGCGCCGAGATCGATCGAATCCGTGTGCACGTTTCCGAGCGTAGCGGCGAAATCCCGGTGCGTCGCTGAACCCGTTGTGGCCGGGCCGCGTAGTGCACGTCGGTCAGTAGTCGATCGCCCATGGAGGCAGGTATGGTCGCGAGAACGGAGTACTTGATCATCGGCGCGGGTCCGGCCGGGTTGCAGCTCGCCGCTCTGCTGGAGCGCGACGGTCGCGACTACGCCGTCCTCGAACGTGGCAGCGCACCAGGCACCTTCTTCACCCGGTTTCCCCGGCACCGTCAGCTGATCTCCATCAACAAGGTGAACACCGGGTACGACGACCCGGAACTGCGGATGCGGATGGACTGGAACTCATTGCTCAGCGACGATCCAGAACTGCTGTTCACCCGCTACAGCGAGCGGTACTTCCCGCAGGCCGACGACCTCGTGCGGTACCTGGCGGACTTCGCCGCGGCGACCGGCGTCCGGGTGCACTACGACACCGACGTCGTCCGGATCAGCAAGGACGACACCGGTTTCACCGTTACAGACCATAATGGACAGTCGTGGTGGAGTGAGCGGCTGGTCGTCGCCACGGGCGTGTCGCGGCTGTACGTGCCGCCGATCCCCGGCATCGAACACGCCGAGCACTACGACACGTTCGACACCGACCCGCGGTCCTTCACCCGCCAGCGAGTCCTGATCATCGGCAAGGGCAACTCGGCGTTCGAGACCGCCGACGCGCTCGTGGAGAAAGCGTCGGTCATCCACGTCGCCGGGCCGCACTCCATCCGGATGGCCTGGCAGTCGCACTTCGTCGGGCACCTGCGTGCGGTCAACAACAACTTCCTCGACACCTACCAGCTCAAGTCCCAGAACACAGTCCTCGACGGCACCGTCGAAAGCATCGAACGCACGCAGGACGGCCGCTATCGCGTGATGTTCCGATACGCGCGCACGGTGGAGAAGTCGCGGGAACTGCACTACGACCGGGTGATCGCGTGCACCGGTTTCCGGTTCGACGCCTCGGTCTTCGACGACAACTGCCGGCCCACGCTGGTCATCAAGGACCGCTTTCCGGAACAGACATCGGCGTACGAGTCGACGAACGTGCCCGGCCTGTACTTCGCCGGCACGCTCACCCAGCAACGCGACTTCAAGAAGTCGACGAGCGGATTCATCCACGGCTTCCGGTACGGAGTCCGTGCGCTGTACCGGATCCTGACCACGCGCTATCACGGCGAGAACTGGCCAGCCGCGGACGTGGAGCCGACGCCGGACGCCATCAGCGACGCGATCATCGCCAGGGTCAATGTGTCGTCCGCCCTGTGGCAGCAGTTCAGCATGCTCGGCGACGTGGTCACCGTCGACGGCGATACCGCGCTGTATCAGGAGGAAGTCCCTATCGCGTATGTCGCGGACGAGGGCCTCGGGCCCGCGCGGCACAGGTTCGTCGTCAACCTGGAGTACGGCGAGGGCCACAACAACGCAGACCCCTTCGATATCTCCGTTTCACGGCCCGCGGAGAACGACGCCGCGAACGCCCACGATTCCGCGTACCTGCACCCCGTCGTCCGGTACTACCGTGACGGCGAACTGACCGGCACCCACCACCTCGCGGAGAACCTGGAGAACGACTGGGATCTGCCGGAGGTGCACCAGCAACCGCTGGCCGTCTTCGTGAAGGAGTGCCTTGCCTGACACGTACCCACAGCCCGTGCTGGACCTCCTCACCGCCGCCGGACAGCGGCCGGTGTTCGAGCACGGCGCCCGTCTCGTCAGCGGCGCGGACATGCTCGACCTGGTTCGACGGCTCGCGGCCGGGCTGCGTGCCGCGGGCATCGGACCAGGTGACGGCGTCGCGATGATGTTGGGCGTCAACCCGGAGGCGTTCGCCGCGAACGTCGCCGGTCATGTCGTCGGTGCCCGGGTCGTGGGTGTGCGGCCCGGGCTACCGGAGAGGCAGTTGCGGCACGTGCTGAGCCAGGACGTCACCGCGGTCGTGACAGACAAAGACGCCACGGCGCCAACAGTTCTGACCGTGAACGAACTCCTTGCCGCACCGGCCGATGAGTTGGAACTACTGGCGCGGCCGGACGACGTCGCCCGCCTCATCTACACGAGCGGCAGCACCGGCAACCCGAAGGCATGCGCCCAGACCTACGCCGCCATGAGTGCGGCGTGGGCGGCCCGGCCTGAGGCGTGGCCACCGGCGATCCGCGAACTGGCGGCACGGTTGGAGCGCTATCTGGTGTTCGGATCGTTGAGCAGCCAGGTGATGATGGAGTACGGCGTCCTCACACTCGCCGCCGGCGGCACGATGGTTGTCGCCGACCCGCCGACGTTCCCCGACGCGATCACCCGGCTGCGCGCGTCCGCCAGCGTGATCACCGTGCCGCGTCTGCACAAACTTGTTGCGGCGCAACGCGAGTCCCCGGCAGACCTGAGCAGCCTCCGTGCGCTCATGGTGTCCGGCTCGCCACTGGAAGCGGCCCGGCTGCGCGAGGCACTCGACGTACTCGGCCCGGTCGTGTTCCACGGGTACGGACAGACCGAGACCGGCATGATCTCCATGGCGACCCCGTCCGACGTACCCGGCTCGGTCGGCTTCCCACCCGACGTGATCGACGTCGACGTCCGCGACAGCAACGGTGCACCGGTGCCGCCAGGTGTCGACGGTGAGCTGTACGTCCGCACACCCGCGCAGGCGGCCGGGTACTGGGTCGAGCCGACCGAGACCGCGGAGGTGTTCGTCGACGGCTGGGTGCGCACGAGAGACCTCGGCCACCTCGACGCGGACGGGCGGCTGTACCTGACCGGCCGGGCACGGGACGTCATCATCGTCAACGCCAACCTGTACTACGCGGGCCCGATCGAGCGAGTCCTGGCCACACACCCGGACGTTGCCGAGGCGTACGTGGTCGGCGCCCCGGACAAGGACACCGGCGAGGCAGTGCACGCGTTCGTGGTACCAGCGAGCAGCCGGACGCCTGACTTCACCGCGCTCAAAAAGCTGGTCGCCGACCAACTCGGCGAGGCCTGCGTACCAGCGACCATCACCATCATCGGCGAGCCGCCGCTGGCGCCGAGCGGCAAGCCGGACAAGCGCCTCCTCCGCTGAGGTGCCCCCACGCGTGGAGTACCGCGCGTGGGGGTACCTGCGCTTGCCGAAACCGTGTCCGTGCTAGCCAGATACTGGCAACACCTTGTACTCACAGCTGGCGGCCCACGGCCCTATTTGGCCGTTGGGTCAAAAGTTTCATGATCCACTCCAGTTTCGCTCCAGAAGTGGCCTGCTGATCTTGATTGGACCATTGTGGACAGGTTGGAGCATGATCATCCGATGGACACAAAAGGTCCTCCGAACTGGTTGTTCATCCAGATCGGAGGGCCTGCTCACGACCGTCGGGACGACAGGATTTGAACCTGCAACCCCCTTGACTCCCAGCCAAGTTGAATACTCCTCTTTGGACTCCTCGATCAGGACATCTGGCGCGCGTTCAGACGTCCATCGCGGATCGTGCCAATGTCACCCATCTCGACATCCGTCTGCCTCAGCGGGCGAACAACGTTCTTGGCAGCACAACCAGGGCCGCACCGCCTTACACAGACGACATGTCCGCACCGTACGGTGCTTGGCGTCATTCTTATTGTGAGGAGACCCGGGACCTCAACCACGATGACGACTAGTACTAGTTGCAATAGTAGACATCGGATCGTTACTTCTTTAGGGTGACGGCGTTCCCCGGGGTCCGACTGCCCGTCCGTTCCGGACGGCGCTTCGGGGAGTACCGCCGTGGGAGTTCACAGCGAGACCGGCGGTCGACACCTGAAGGAGATATACGCGACGTGGCGTCGCATCGACTCAAACGCACCCTACGCAGGTCACTGGCAGTCAGCGCGGTCCTCGCGGCCGCGTTGTCGTCCACTCCGGTCAGTGCCCAACCGGTCACACCACCGCCGGACACCAGCTCCGATGCGATGAAGGAGTACAACGACCTCGGCGCCAAGGCAGCAGCGGCCGACGAGGACCTGGTCGACGCGCAGGAGAACCTCAAGGCCAAACAAGGCGACCTGGCCAAGGCGAACAGCGACCTGACTGCCGCGCGCGGTGCCGAGGACCAGGCCAAGGCCACCATGGCGCAGTTCGAAGGCCAGGTAGGCGAGTTCACCTCGGCGTCGTTCCGCGGAGCACGCCTCAGCGGGATTTCCGCACTGCTGGTCAGCGGTTCGCAGCAGGACTTCCTCGAGCGGATGTCCGCGTTGAACGTCCTCGCGGCGGACAACTCGAACGCGCTCCAGCAGCTGCGATCCGCGGTCGAGAAGGCCGACGGCGCCCGCGTCGCAGCGGCTGAAGCCCAGCGCAAGGCCCAGGAAGCCACCGACAGCGCGGCGAAGCTGGTCGAGGAAGTCAAGCAGCGCAAGGCCGAGCTGGACAAGCGCAGCAAAGAGGTCAAGCAGGCACTGAACAGGCTGAGCCCGACGGAGAAGAAGTCCTTGGGCACAGTCAAGGACACCGGCGCCTACTTCGGACCTCCTGGAGCCGCGAACACCGCGTTGCAGGCAGCGTTGGCCAAGCGGGGTTCCGAATACGAGTGGGCAGGGGTCGGCCCCAAGGAGTTCGACTGCTCTGGTTTGACGATGTGGGCCTACAACGCCGCGGGCATCAAGCTGCCGCATTCCAGTCGTATGCAGTACAAGCTCGGCCGAGCCGTGTCGGCCAACGAACTACAGCCCGGTGACTTGCTGTTCTATGACGACGGCACCGGCAACCCTGATCAGATCCATCATGTCGGCATGTTCGTCGGCAACGGCAAGATGATCGACGCCCCCACCGAAGGACAGTTGGTCGACGTGCGATCCATGAGAGGCGACGGCCACTTCATCGGCGCACGACGCCTCGTGGGCTAGCCGCGCGACGCCGCTCCGGCCGGTACACGCAGGGCCGACCGGGGTGGCGTTGATCGTTGATGAGAGGCGGCAACGCACCCTGACCACCGTTCTACTATCTGTCTTAGTAGGATGGTGGGGAGTGAACGCGGCAGGGAGCGAGGCGATGACAAGAAGTAGCGTCACATCCGCGGAGTACCTTCCGGTCAACCTGCGCTGCCCGGAGTGCACAGGCGCCTTCCACTTCTCCCCTTCACCCCATCCAAGATCGACCCAGGTTCCGCCAGAGTCGCGGACGCCGAAAGTGCCCGCCGTGCGGCGAACGCGCGCATGGCCACAGTGGACCGCACTGCCGCGACCGGAGAGGTGGATCTGGGCGGTCTAACGGTGAACACCTGAACTTACGATGGACTGCTTCCCGGCGGCAGATCCGTGTCACGAGGGGTGACATTCTGCGGGTGCGGCTGCGCAACCGGTTGCCGCAGCCGACTACGACAATGACCTCGTGGTCGTGTTGGACGACTGGCTGGACGGCCCTCGGCCGCGATCCGGACAGCGTTCTGAAGGAACTGCGGGAAAACGGAATGACTATGGGCAACGGTACGTCAATGCCCGGCATGGACCACGGCTCGATGCCCAAGTCCGACCTGCTCGGCGGCGACACTGGCGCGGATCGACCGGTGGACGATCAACGGCAAGATGTACGACCCACGCGACGGCCTTCCGGTTCAAGAAGGACAACGGGTGCGGCTGCGGATGCGGAACAAGTCGGCCATGTTCCACCCGATGCATCTGCACGGCCATGCATTCCAGGTCCGCACGCAGGCGGGTCGCGGGCCTCGGAAGGACACAGTGACCGTGCTGCCGGGACGGTCACTGGAGGTGGACTTCGACGCCGACAATCCAGGGCAGTGGCTGACGCACTGTCACAACGTGTATCACGGTGAGGCCGGGATGATGACGATAGTGTCCTATGTGGAATGAGAAGCCCATCGGTTGGCAAGAGGCATCGGCGTGGCCGCCGCGGTCGCCGGGATCCCGACGGATGTCCTGAATACCGGCTACTTCGAACCTGTTCCACGGACACATGGCAGCACCGTCATTGCTTGCCGAGCATGGCCTTCATCTCGGTGATCTCGGCCTGCTGAGCATCGATGATCTTCTGCGCAAGCGATTTCGTGTCCGGGTTGCTGCCCTTGCCGAGTTGCGTGCGCGCCATCTCGATCGCACCCTCATGATGCTTGATCATCATGTCCAGCCACATCCGGTCGAACGCCGCTCCCTTGGCCTTGCTCAGCTTCGTCATGTCGTCCGCGCCCATGGCTCCTGGCATGGAATGCCCGTTCATACCCGGCATCGATGCTCCGCCGGTCATCTCCGGCATCGCGCCCCATTTGCCCAACCAGTCGGTCATCTGCTGGATCTCTGGAGCTTGAGTGGCCTGTACGCGCTTGGCCAGATCCAGCAGTGCGGTGTTGCTCGTACGCCCTTCCACCAGCTTGGCCATCTCCACTGCTCCCGTGTGATGCGGGATCATCTCCTTGGCGAACGTCATGTCCGCCTCGTTGTGATCAGGTTGCTGCTGGGTGCTGGTGGAGCCGCCCGAAGCGGGCTGCCCACCAGCAGGGGCGCCGGCACCGGCGGTGTTGCCGGCCTCACTGCCACAGGCAGCCAGCACGGCCGCCGCCAGCACGGCGAGAACTGTGCCGGCAAAAGACTTCCTGACCACGATTCGTCCTCCAGATCTGCTGGTCCGCGGGAACATGCGCGTCTGCGGTCGCACATCGTCTACACGAGTGCGGCCACGAGGAGGTTCACCGGATCTACGATTCATATTAGTTGATTGCTCGACCGTCGCCGGGCCGCTCGCCTGATAACCGCGAGAAGTGAGCGTACGGTCGTAAGTTGAACATAGATGTTTGAATTACGATCAGGAGGTGGCGATGGGACGTGTGGCGATCGTGACAGGCGGCGGCATCGGGGGCCTGGCGGCGACCATCGGTCTACTTCGAAGCGGCTGGCAGGTCACCGTTTTCGAGCGAGCACCAGAGTTCCGGCCAGTCGGTGCCGGTCTGACGCTGGCCCCGAATGCTGTGCGTGCCCTTGACTGGCTTGGCCTGGGTGATCGGCTGCGTGCCGCCGGTACGGCACAGGGCGGCGCTGGTTTGCGGACGTCGTCAGGACGCTGGCTCATGCGCGCGCATCTGGCCGAGTTCGAAGCGAGGTTCGGAGTGCCAGGGTTCGCGTTGCACCGGTCTGACGTGCATCAGATGCTTCTTGAGGCCACTGCGGGCGCGAAGCTGGCGAGGGGGCATGAGGTGACGTCCGTACGTAGCCGACCGGATGCGGCGGCCGTGACGTATGAAAGCCCCAGCGGACCGGTCACGGCGACCGCTGATCTCGTTGTTGTTGCCGACGGCCTGCACAGTCGCCTTCGGACTGATCTGTTTCCGGACCACCCCGGGCCTCGGTATGCCGGTTATGTCACGTGGCGCAACGTCGTGCCCGCCGAGGCCGATGTCCGGGTCGAGACGGGCCTGACGGAAAGTTGGGGGCGTGGCAAACGGTTTGGCGTCGTTCCACTGCCCGACGGACGCGTCTACTGGTTCGCAGGCGTGTCACTGCCAGAAGGAGCGCGGCGGGATGCCGAACTCGCCGACCTCGCGCGGCAGTTTGATGGCTGGCACGCGCCCATCCCGGAATTGCTCGGCGCGAGTCCGCCGGAAACGCTGCTGCGTCACGACATCTACTCGGTGGAGACGCCACTTCCCCGGTACGTGACCGGCCGTGTTGTCCTACTCGGCGATGCCGCGCACGCCGTCACTCCCGATCTCGGCCAGGGTGCCTGTCAGGCACTGGAAGATGCGGTCACCTTGGCCGGTCTGACCGCCGACGCGCCTGATCTTGACGCCGCACTAGCGGACTATGACCGCATACGACGACCCCGCACGCAGCGATTGGTCCGCGTGTCCGCACTGGCCGGTCGAGTCGGCCAGTGCCACAACCCATTCCTGGCAGCGGGACGCAATGTGCTTGCGCGAGTCATACCCACACGCGTTTTACCTTCACGCGATCAGCGATACGTTGTCCTGGCAGCCCTCTGAACAGTGGCCCGCCTCGGCCGTTATGAAGGAGTGACCCGGCTCACGGTCGTTCAGGACCACGCTGGTCAGGCATCCTCACATCCACGGTGTCGGTTAGTACTATCCTGTTTAGGGGAAGCACCCGGTGCATCGATCTGCCGGGCACAAATCCGGAGCGGGACCACGTTGGTGGGCATGAAGCTGAGCGTACGTACGGCAGGGCCACGATGGCTCCTGTTGTGCCTGCTTCTGCTCGGCGTGGTCAGCATGCATCATTTCGCTCCGACCGAAGCACATGATCAGCATGTGACCGCGGCTTCGCACGCGATGACGGACGCACCCGCGCCGGACCCGATGCACGAGCCGGACGGGCCGATCCCGAGTCCGGTGCATGATCTGTTGCACCTCTGCATGGCTGTGCTGTGCGCGATCGCCGGATTTGTCCTCATCGGACTGTTGCTCGCCAGGCGCCGGCCCGTTGATACACCACTACTTCGCCTAACGCGACGCGTCCAGCGCGTGGAGCGCCCGCCCAGGTCATCTGGGCGAAACCTGCTCAGTTCGGTCTGCGTGTTGCGGCTATAGGAGGCCCAACGGTGGCACTCCACAGTGTCGCCGTCCGGGTCGCATTGCCATTCGACAACGCAGAACAGGACACGTACACCATGAGGAAGCTCCTTGTTGGTGCGAGCGCGGCTGCCGCGCTCGCCTTGATCGCCGGTTGCACGAGCAGCGGGAACGACACCGGGATGGCTGGGCACGGCACCATGACCACCGGCGCTCCGACCAGCACCAGCGCTCCAGCCGCCGCGACCGGGAACAATGCCGATGACATCAGCTTCGCGCAGGGGATGATCCCGCACCACGCCCAGGCGGTGGAGATGGCGAAGCTGGTGCCGTCCCGGAGCACCGACCAGAAGGTGCTCGACCTCGCCAAGCGGATCCAGCAGGCGCAAGATCCGGAGATCCAGCAGCTGACGGACATGCTCAAGAAGTGGGGCTCGGCGCCGACCAGCACGTCGAGCACGCCGGGCATGGACCACGGCGGCGGACACGGGTCGGCCGGCAGCGGCGGCATGATGACCGCCGAGGAGATGAAGCAACTCGAGTCCGCCAAGGGTGCCGAGTTCGATCGCATGTGGATGCAGATGATGATCAAGCATCATGAGGGGGCGATCGAGATGGCTCGCACCGAGCTGAGCAAGGGCGCGAGCGCTGAGGCCAAGGCGTTGGCACAGAAGATCATCGACGCCCAGCAGGCCGAGATCGCCGAGATGCAGGGCCTTGTGAAGTGACGGACGCGGGGCGGCCTCACCAGCGGGCCGCCCCGCCTGCTTGGTCGACTATCCTGCCTAGGAGGTCGCGGGGCGGCGGCCCAGTGCTTCTTGGGGAAGGTGTCATGTTCGGGCTCGGTGACCTCGAATCCGCGGTGATGGCCGTTTTGTGGGAGTCGGACGAGCCAGTGAAGGTGCGTGATGTCCTGGACAACCTCAGCACCGGCAAGAAGCTCGCGTACACGACCGTGATGACCGTGCTGGACAACCTGTACCGCAAGGGCTGGGTACACCGAGAACTGGACGGCAAGGCGTACCTCTACCAACCGGCCATCAGTCGTGAGGAGGCGGCGACTCGTGCCCTGCGCGACGTGATCGACGCGTCAGGGGACGCCGAGGCAGTGCTGATGCACTTCGCCTCGTCCGTGTCTGACCGGGAGCGGGAGATCTTGCGTAGCGGGCTGCGAAAGAAGGCGCGCGGCCGATGACGGTAGCGGTCGCGCTGCTAGGCAGTGCCGCCCTGGCCGGGTGGCTGGTGCCGCGATGGCTCGCCCGTGTTGATCTTCGCCGACGCGATCCGCGCATGCTGATCGTGGCGTGGCTCATGTCGATGGCCGGTGTGGCGTTCGCGGCCGTCGCCGGAGTCGTGCTGCTGCTCATCCCGAACCACGGGAACGTGGGCCACTTCGTCGCTGCGCTGCACCACTGCTGGGACGCGGTACGGCACGGTTCGCCACCTGATGTCGAGGCGCTCGGCGGTGTGATGGGAAGCGCAGTCGTAGTCGCTATGACCGCGCGACTGACCATCATCGCGGTACGCGGGGCCCGCAAGCGGGCGAACCGGCGCAGGGAGCATCTGAGCGTTCTCCGCCTAGCGGGCAGAAAGGACAACGGTTCGCCAGCGACCCTGTGGCTTGCCCACGATCAGCCGCTGGCGTTCAGCATGGCTGGTCGCCAAGGGGTGATCGTCGCCACCGAGGGACTGCACCGGCATCTTCCGGATGAGAGCGTGGCGGCCGTGCTCGCCCACGAACGCGCGCATTTGCGAGGGCGTCATCACCTGCTCGTCGCGGTCACCGATGCGCTGCGCGCGGCCTTGCCTTTCGTGCCACTGTTCCACCAGGCGCCGACGGCCATGCGGGAATTGGCTGAACTTGCCGCGGATGTCGCGGCGGTGCGACTACACGGAGCCGCCGCAGTGCAGGCCGCCCTCACCACTTGTGTGTCCAGCCAGGCGCCCGGAGTAGCGCTTGCCATGGCCCGCGACGCGATCGACGTGCGGCTTGCGCGCCTGCGCAATGCTCCACAGACGGCAAGCGGCCTGCGGCGAGCCATGAGCTGCGGGCTGACCGGAGTCGTCGCTGCCGCAGGACCGCTCCTGACAGCGGCCACCCTGCTGATCGTGATGGGTGTGGCGACATGCCCGATCGCTGGGAGCTGAATCTCAGGTCGCTGCGGGGTTTCCGGCCGCAGGACAGCGGCAGCCCGACGTCAACGCTCGCCAAAGCCCCTATGTGGCCGCGAAAAGCAAGGCACTACTAGAAGCTGGATGTCCACTCAGGACCACTTGCCTGGATCGGTGCGATCGATCTGCTCCACGGAAGGTCAGCGTGGCGAGAGGGCGGGCAGCAAGGTCGCGGCGAGCACGTCGGCGGCGTCGGACTTGCGCAGGCGTCGGGCGTTCACCTCCTCACCGGCGGCGTGCAGCAGGCTGTAGAACGTGGTCACCAACCAGTGCGACGGAAGGTCTGTGCGGAACACCCCTTCTTTCCGGCCCCGGCCGATGAGCCGCTGAACATGGGCCAGTGCCTTGTCGTGATAGGCACGCAGCCGCTGTGGCCCCAGCTCCCGCTGGGCGAGTTCGAAGAGTCTGCGGTGCCGGTCCAGTTCACGCCACGAGGATTTGACCAATCGACGAAGCGCATCGTCCGCAGCACCCTCGTCCGGCGCCTCAGCTTCGATGATCCCGGCTGACTGGCTGATCACATGCTCGAGAACGGCTTCCAGCAACGCCTCGCGGGACGAGAAATGGGCGTACAGGGTTACCCGGCCGACACCGGCTGCCTTGGCGACGTCCGCCATGCTTACCTGCGGATGCTCGATGAAACAGATGGTCGCGGCGTCGATGATGGCGGCGATGTTGCGCTCGGCGTCGGCGCGACGCCGGGGCTCTCCCGCGCCGCGCCGGGTGTCAGTCGTACTCACGGGCATCAGCCTACGGATCTCAGTGCGCGAACACCGGACCTTCAGTCGCCGGCGGCCGTCCAGGCGGGACGAGCGACAGCACGATCAGGGCAGCGAGGGCGGCAGCCACTGCGGCAGCGATGAAAGCAGAGCCGTACCCGCCGATCCCTCCTCCGGTCAGGCTCGTCGCGGCGACAGTGGACACGAACGCGATCCCCAGCGTCGCACCGAGCTCATGGCCGGTGTTGATTGGAACTCGACCGCCGCGGCGCCGAACTGCACTTCCAGGTCCTCACCGAACGCGAGGAGACCAATCCGCCATCGCCTCCAACCAGCCCTTCTCCGGCTGGACCCGCACCTTCACCGACCCACGTCTCCGCGCCCCGATCACCGACCGACTCACCTTCGCCGGCAACATCCTCGAGACCGGCACCACCTCCTACCGACTCACCCACGCCCGGTCAACGACTGCGCACTGAGCCGACACTGTCGGTGGGGGCTGATTTACTAGCCGAATGTTCGAAACTCCCGACGAGCTCCACAGCCTCCAAGTCCTGCTCGACACGTCCTTGGCCAACTCCAGCAGCCACCTCAAATCGATCATCCGGCCAGGTGAAAGCACCTTGAACGCCGAGCAGGTCGTCCGAGTCTGCCAAGGCATGTGCACCCTGGCCATCGCCACAGTCACCCGGCGCGGTGAGCCACGCATCAGCGGCGCCGACGGGCACCTCCTGCACGGCCGTTGGATCATCGGCACCCACCGCCAGGCCGCCAAAGCCCGTCATCTCGCCGCGCGGCCCGGCATCAGCGCGACCTTCATGCGCGGCGAGCAACTCGGCATCTTCACGCACGGACACGCCGTTCCGCTCAACCCCGAGGGGACCAGCAGCGACCCGACCTGGCCGGCAATCCGCGACTACCTCGTCAACCACTACGACGACGACAGCGAGAACCCGTTCTGGGACGAGAGCGTCTGGTATCGCATCGACCCCAGCTGGATGGTCGCCTACAGCACCGACCCCGCCGGGCTGCTCGACCAACAACCGTCAGTCTGAAGAGACCTCGCGCGGGTCCACCTCAGACCGTCACTCCGGGCCAGTCGAGGTTGACATCTTCACCGGCACCTGCGCCAGCAACAAGGCTCCTATTCCGGCCGACACGAAGCCCACCACTCCGCAGACACGACCGCCGAAGCGCCCGATGACCCGCACACCGAGATGAGTGCCGAGCCCGATCACCGAGGCGACAGGCAGGAAGGTCAGCCCTGTTCGCAGCGCATCCAGCCGTAGCACGTGTTGCAGGTACTGCGAATTGAGAAAGAAGTTGGCCAGCAACACACCGACGGCCGCACCCGCACCGCCGATCGCCGCCCATACCCCCAGGGCCCGGTTGCGTTCTGGTCCGCGAAACGTCGTGGTGACGATCGACAGCGCCGCCGGGGAGAGCATGGCGGCACCGATTCCTTGCGCGGCCCGCGCCGCGATCAGCAGGGTGCCGCTCTCGGCCAGGCCGGAGCCGAGCGACGCGATCGTGAAGACCACCAAACCTGCCAGGAATGTTCGCCGCCGTCCGATCGTGTCCGCGAGGCGCCCGCCGAGCATCATCAGTCCGCCGAAGCAAAGCGTGTACGCCGTCACCACCCAGGTCAGAGCCACCCTGCTGAGCGACAGCTGGTCCTGGATCAACATCACTGTCCGGATTACGATACGCTCGTAATCCGAACATGCGAGTACTATTTAGGAGGCGCGGGTTCCTGGTCAGATCCGAAGTGGACGCTCTCAATCGGAGCGCACGGCGATCTCGGTACGCGGGCATCTCACCGACCGGATCAGCACACCCCTCTTGTACTTCGACTCAGTCCGGATGCCGTTTCCGCAGAGCCTTGCGCAGGAGTTCCGATTCGTGATCGGACACGGAGCTGACGAAATCGAGCAGCACCGCTTCGGGGTCGCCGGACTCGTCAAGCACCGCGCGAAGCGAACGTGTGACTGTCTCGACCATGCTGTGCGCCGGCCGGTACCAGTAGGCCTTTCCGATCAGAGTTCGCCGCACCCAGCCCTTGCGATGCAAGTTGTCCAGCACCGTCAGGACAGTGGTATAGGCAAGCGGCTTGCCGGTCTCCAGTTTACCGAGGACGTCGCGGACCTTGACCGGTTCGGCCGCGTGCCACAATACGTGCATCACCGCCGCTTCCAGCTCGCCGAGTCCGTACACGACCGCCTCCACTCATCTACTAACTATGGTAGTAGACTTCCGTGTCGTGCCCCAGCCTGCTAAGACGGTTGGTATCGGCGGACCCTTGTCACGCCCCGATGGGGCACGTCAGCACGGCAAGAACCAGCAACATAACCGCACCAGCCAGGAACGGCACGAGTACACCTCCCGCGCCTGCCACGCCACACGACACAGCACGACGAAGCCGCCCCGTCGGCATCCCGCCATCACGGAGCCGCTGTAGCCGGATGGCTACCGAGTCCCGCCCCATCGCGAGGGCAACTCCGGGCGAACCATGCCCACTGACGGTCAGCAAAGCTGTCCGCACGGCCGGTGCACCGTACTCCCGGACCGCCGCGACATCGGCTGCCAGTTCGACCAACTGACGCATCATCCTGGGAGCCAGCCGAAACAACGGGATGAACGGCAGCGCCGTAGCCAGGCTCTCCACGAGACCGACCAGGAAATGATGCCGGCCACGCAGATGCGCTCGCTCGTGAGCCAATACCGCTCCGACCGCGGCAGGGTCGAGATGCTCGGCAAGCCCGTCCGTCGCCACGATCACGCCGGGTCGTCCGGCAAGGCTGAAGGCCAGCGGCCGGTCATGGGCCAGCCACCAGGTACTGGGAGATCCAGCTTCCGACAAGTGTTTCCGGCGAGTCCGCGCCCTGCGCCAGCGCGCCCCAGGTCCGACGATCACTACTCGCAGAGTGATGCCGAGCAGGACAACAGCTCCCAGCAAACCAACCAGTTCTTCGACCCGCGGAGGTGAACCGTGCCGCAACGCCGACCAGCAATGGTGCAACACCCCAAGCAGCGGCGGCACCACACCATGGCCAGGAACCAGAAGCAACGCCACACCGGCGACCGCTGCGATGACCAAACCGGCCATCGCGACCAGCAGGCCTACCATGACGGGCAAGGGGTCGTGACGCCACAGGTCTGCCCGGTTCAGCAGTCGTGGCAGTCCCCAGCCGACGACCACAACGCCGAACAGGAGAGCAAGCGCCCCGGTCACCGGTGGCACGCCTTCGCGCACCGCGTGGTCATGCCACCCGTGACCAGTCCGTCTGCCATCTGTTCCTCCGAGCGCTCTTACTATTGCGCATCGTAGTGTTTCGCCCGGACGCCCTCAGTGGTGGTACGCGTGCACCACCGCGTGACCGCGACCCCGGCCGATCATCCATTTGTTCACAGGCACTGTCAGTACGAATGCCACGGCGAGGGCGAACGCCAGAGCACCCCAGAACAACCAACTGCCGAGCCCAGCGTCCATGGCTCCAGGAACACCGATCATGATGGCGTTGTCGACGACCTCCATGACCACGATCGACAGGGTGTCGGCAGCGAGCGCGACCTTCAGCGCCTGCTTCGCCGTCAGCCCAGCCTTCAGCACACCGCGCATCGTCAAGGCGTATCCGAACACGAAGGCCAAGGCCACCGCCAGCACGATCGTCGCGACATTGCCCAGACCCAGCCACGTTCCGATGACCATGCCGAGCACCTCGCCGATCGCACAGCCGGTGAGGCAGTGCAGCGTCGCCGACGCGGCAGTGGACCAGCTCGCCTTGGCGTGGTGGTGATGCTCGGCTGCGTGCGTCTCGGTCATGGTTGACCCTCCTCTGTCGATATACCCCATACGGGTATCTGGCGATGACGAGTTGTATACCCCTTCGCGGTATGACGCAAGAGCGGCCGGCGCGATCCCCTCGCGAATCGGATGTGTCACGGCCCACACGCCGGATCGTTTGCGTTACCCCTACCCCCTGTGGGTATAAAGGGCTGGGCGTTCACCGTTCCCCCGGCCGCCTGGCCGGCCGCGCGGTGGACCGGATAGGCAGGAGTACGAGCATGGCGGGCTACACCCACAACAAGGACGACCACCAGCGCAGGCTGCGGCGGATCGAAGGACAGGTCCGCGGCCTGCAGCGGATGGTCGACGACGACGAGTACTGCATCGACATCCTGACGCAGATCTCGGCGGCCACCCGGGCCTTGCAGGCGGTGTCCGTGTCCCTGCTCGACGAGCACCTGCGGCACTGCGTCAGCGAGGCGATCACCGAAGGCGGCGACACCGCCGAGAAGAAGATCACCGAAGCCAGCGACGCCATCGCCCGCCTGGTCCGCTCCTGACCACGAACCATCTTCGAAGGGGAAAGAGCCATGTCCAAGTCCACTTACACCGTCACCGGCATGACCTGCGGCCACTGCGTCAGCTCGGTCACCGAAGAGGTCGGTCAGATCGACGGCGTCCAGGACGTTCAGGTCGACCTCGCCACCGGGAAGGTCACCGTGAGCAGCGATCGCGACCTCACCCAGGACGAAGTCCGCGCCGCGGTCACCGAGGCCGGTTACCAGCTCGCTGGCTGAACCCGAGGAGCAATCCCATGGCAACCGCCACCAAGGTGTCCGCCTACGGACCGGCCTCGGCCATCGTCTTCGGCGGCGCCTGGGTGGCCGGTCGCCCTGGACTGGCCGGTGCGCCGACGTTCAACCCACGCACAAGTCGTCACAGACAACCTGCCGCGAGGCTCCCGGCAACACCTACTAGGATGACTAGTAGAAGCGAGGGAGGCTGTCATGGCGCGCTGGATGCCCGCGATGCGAAAGGGAGCGCTACTGGCCACGAGCGGCATGGTGCTTGCCGCGTGCTCCCAGACACCAGTCACGTCGCCGAGCGGCCAGCCTGTGGCCGATCCTGGTCTGGTCCATGTACATGGACTCGGGATCGACCCCGCTGACGGGATTTTGTACGCGGCCAGTCACTACGGCCTGTTCCGCATACCGGCAACGGGCCGGCCTGAGCGCGTGACCGAGTCGCGTCAAGACACGATGGGCTTCACCGTCGTCGGATCACGGCATTTCCTCGGCAGCGGCCATCCGGATCCAGCGCAGAACGGGCCCGATCATCTCGGGCTGATCGAAAGCACGGACGCCGGGCAGAACTGGCGATCGCTCTCGCTGAGCGGCGCAGCTGATTTCCATGCCCTGGAGGCAAAGCACAACCAGGTGTACGGCTACGACAGTCAGACTCGCCGCCTGCTGGTGTCCACTGATCGGCAGAACTGGAATTCCCGTGCCAGTGTCGCCCTCGCCGACTTCGCGGTCTCGCCGATCGACCCGAACACTCTGCTCGCCACGACCGAGCGGGGACTCGCCCTGAGCACCGACGGCGGTCGCACCTTCAAGCCGGTGTCCTCCGCTCCGGATCTCCTCTTGGTGGACTGGCCAACCGTGACGGTGGCGCTCGGAATCACCCCGGACGGCAGCGTGCATACGAGTCAAGATGCCGGTGTGACCTGGTCGCAACAGGGTAAGGTGCCGGGTGAGCCGAGAGCAGTCATCGCGAACGGATCTGGCGAAGTCCACGTCGCCACAGAGACAGCGATCCACTCGTCCAGAGATGGTGGCCGCACGTTTTCGGTACGTGCTCAGCTGAGTTGACTGATCGCCACGCAGCCGGTCGGCGTTAGGACCGCATCAGTTTCCGCATTTCGACAATCTCCGCTTGGCGGGTGTCAACGATCTTCCGGGCGAATTGCCTGACGGCCGGGTTTCTTCCGTTCTCAAGCTCGGCCTTGGCCACGGCGATCGCGCGTTCATGCCGGTCGACCGTCATCTGTGTCCACATGCGATCGAACTGCGCGTCATCAACCTGTTGAAGCTGCTGGATCGCTTTGTTGTCGGTTTCGGGCACGTACTCCACGCCCCACATGAACAGCCATCTCATGAGCTGCTGCATGTCAGGATTCTGGGATCTCCCGATCCGCGCCGCCAGGTCGCGCACGGCCGGGTTGGTACTGCGCGAAGGGACCAGCTTGGCGAGGTCCCGCACTTCCGAGAGATGCGGGACCAATTGCCGAACGAAGGTCACATCCCGTTCGTTGTGGTCCCCTTCTGCCGCGGTCACACTGCTCGGAGGTCTCTGCGGTCCGGGCGAGGACACGTCACCGCCACAGGCAGTGGCGAGAACCGCGAACGCCAGTACGGTCGTGGCTGCTACCAACGACTTCCGCATGATGTCGGGCTCACTCCGGACAGGACGAACACGGGGCAGACGGCGCCTTCACCCCTACGCAATACTAGATATCATAGTAGACGAGTTGTGGACGATGCCGGTGAGCGTGATGACCAGTACCACAACGACAATGATGACCCCGGACACTTCCACCCACCTCGGTGTGGGGTGTGACGGTCGGGGTTTCTGCCTGCTCCCGACGTCCGGCAGGCCAGCCAAGGGGTTCCCCTCCCCCGCCGGTCCGCCTGCGCCGCCACAGCCAGATTCCCATTGTCTGTCCGATGAGGACTGTGAGGACGGTGGCGATCAGCACGAGAGTGAACGGGGATGTCATTCGCAACAGCGCGCGATGCCCCGTCAGCGCTGGCTGTGGCGGTTGAGGGCGATTTGGGCACGCTGCATCTGCCACCGGCAGGTTGGCGAGATGGTGCCGGTGCCGCGGTGGTTGAACGCGCGCCGCAACTGTTTCAGGGCCGCGTCGACCGATCCGCCGGGCTCAGCTGTGGCCATCGCGGCCAACTGGTCCAGCACGGGTGAGACGGATCGGGCGAAGGTGCTGAGCGCGGCTTCGATGTCGGCTGCCGCAGGGTTGTCGTCCGCGTTGTCGTCCGCGAGCTGGAGTGGCGGCAGTGCGGCGTCGATGGCATCCCGCAGAACGCTGACCGGATCGACAGGCTGATCGTTCACCAGATCAAGCCTACAAGCCACCGCGGCGACCAACGAGCGCTAACGACTCCCCACCTGGAAGGCAGGGGTCGCCACGAGCATCATGGCAGCGACCGCACACAAACCGACACAGAACACGACCGGAACCACCGGGGCCACCTCGTAGAGGGCCGTGCCGAGTAACGGCCCGACGATGTAGGTGAGGCCGTTCGTCGCGTTGATCAGTCCCGATACCTGCCCCTGCTGGTCCGCGCCGACCGCCAAGCCTGGCCCGGCGGTGTAACCGGGCAGACCGAGCCCGAGGCCCAGCGTCACCACGATCAGCCCGGCGATCATGGACCAGTAGCTTGAACCGAAGGCCAGCACCACATAACCCACCGCGGCGACCGGAGCCCCGACTCGAAGCAGCCGGACCGGTCCCCATCTCAGCCGGGGCACCGCAACGGCTTGCATGACGATCAGCACGAGTCCAGTGAGGACACCCGCTACCCCGATGGCCGCCGCGGTGGTCCGCGCGTCCAGTCCAAGCCTGTCCTGGAACAGGAACCCGATCACGATCTGCACCACACCCAGCGACAGGAACAGCAGGAAACCGATCGGGAAATAGTGGCGTATCCGGCTGTCCCAGAAGGCGATTCGTTCCGCCGGAGCGGATTCTCGTTCCGCCGCAGGCGGTTTCGGCAACAACACCGCCACCACCAACGCGGCCAGCAGAAGCAGCACCGGCGCGAGATACACCGGCGCGAGCAGGTCGGCCAGGGCCAGCAGTCCACCTAACCCCGGCCCTAGGATCTGCGCCGATGCTTGCGCTGCCGCGATGAGCGACATCGCCCTGGTCCGTTCGGCCTCGCCGCTGGAAGACGCACCAGCGTAGGCGAGCGCCGCCACCGACACCGCTCCCAAGCCGATCCCGAACAACGCGCTCCTCGTGACGATCATCGCCGTGAGGACAAGACCCGTCGCACGCTCCCCCGCCACCGCCCACGCACACACCGCGCCGAACAAACCAAGCCCGATCGCACCGATCACGAGCCCGGTGAGCAGCACCCGCCGCGTGCCCCACCGGTCGCACAGCTTGCCCCAGCCGATGCTGGCGACGGTGAATGCCACCGCCGCCACCGTGATCACCAGCCCGAGGTGGTACTCGCTCAGCTGGATCTCCCGGGACAACGGCGCCAGCACCGCGCTGAGCAGATACTGCCCGGTGAACACCGCCAGCACAGCTATCAGCAGCACCCCGAGCACCGATCGGGTCCTGGTCGTCGAGGGCATGCGGTTCCTCCGTCCAGCTGAACAGATCTCCTAATGCGGCCGGGCGATTACCCAGCCGTGCGCGGGAACCTCTGCCGCGTCACCGTTGTGACCTTCCGCGGCCAGTACCACCGAGCCTGGGGATACCGACAACCGCTGTGGCTGATCGCTCACGTTCAGCATCACCAGCACGGCGTCCGATCCGTCGAAAGCGCTTGCGAGGTAAGCGATCTGTTCGTTCGTGAGGTGAACGACCTCGATCTTCGCGTCCACGAGCCACGGCAGTCGCCTGCGCAGGCCGAGCAACTGCTGATGACGGCGGTAGATCGGCCAGCCGTAAGGCGCGAGTCCGGCCGGTTCGGCCGGGAACGCCGGGCGAACGGCGTCGTCACCACCCGCGCGATCTTCTTTGACGCCACGGAAAGCCTGCTCGTCACCGGCGTAGACGCTGACCACACCGGGCACTGTGGACAGCACGACGATCGCGTGCTCCACGTGTCGTGAATCCCGGAGCACGCTGGCCAGCCTCGTCACGTCGTGATTGCCGACGAACGTCAAGGGCAGGAACTGCGACGAGAACACGGCATGCCGGTCCAGTGCCCAGGACAGCTCGAAGAAGTTCCGGTCGTTGAGGCTGCTCCACACCGCTTTCCAGAGCTCGTACTGGGTCGTCGAGTCCAGCCCGCCCTTGTCGACCCACGCCGGGTAGTCGCCGTGAATGACCTCGCCGAGCAGCCAGGCGTCCGGATGCGCTGCCTTCACGCGTTCGCTGACTGTTGCCCAGAACTCCAGCGGAACGGCGTATGCGGCGTCGAGCCGCCAGCCGTCCGCCCCGCGGTCGAGCCAGTGGTTCATCACCTTCACGACATAGTCGGCGACGGCTGGCTCGCCGTGGTTGAGCGCGACCAGATGCCGGTGGCCTTCGAAGTCGGCGTACCGGAATCCGTCCGGTCCGCCTGCGTCGAAGTCGATGTGGAACCAGCCGGCGTGCGACGAGTCGCGGCCGTGCCGCAGAACGTCCTGAAACGCCGGGAAATCACGGCCCACATGGTTGAACACGCCGTCAAGCAGCAGCCGGACCCCGCGCCTGCGGCACTCGGTGACGAGAGTGTCGAAGTCCGATTCGGTGCCCAGCCGCCGATCGATCCGGAAGTGGTCGACCGTGTCGTAGCCATGTGTCTCAGCGGCGAAGATCGGGCCGAGGGCAAGGCCGTTGCACCCCAACTCGACCAGGTAGTCCAGCCAGGTGTGCAGGCCGGCCAGCCGGTGAACCGGCTCGGCCGCGGCGGGCAGCTGTTGTGGCTCAGCGCCGAGAAACCCCAGCGGATATACCTGCCACCACATCACGTGCCGAACCCACGACGTCATTCACGACTCCTCGTTCGCACTCGGTTGTTCTCGGCCGCGCGGTCGGCCAGCCAGGGGACGACCAGATCCCGCACCTCATCGGAGGCTTCGACCAGCACCGTGTGTCCGTGTCCGGCCAGCACTTCAGTGCGGCAGTCCGGCATCTGCTCGGCCAGGATGGGTGCGACGGCTGACACCGGTGACGCGCCGCCGAACAGGGCGAGAACCGGGTGCGGGTAGGCTCGCACCTGAGACTCGGTCAGCAGGCTACCAGTGGGGACTTCAGCCGACAGCGTCGTGCCCGCGATGGCCTGGGTGGTTTTCACCGTCTCGGTCATGGCGGCGCGGCCGAGCCGATTTTCCAACGCTTTCAGCACTTCCGGGCGCTGCGCGGCTTTCAGCACCTCATCGACGGCCAGTCGCATGGACCGGGACCACAGGGCGGTTGGTGGTCCGGTCTCGATCACGGCGATCCCCGCGATCCGTTCCGGTTCCCGGTACGCGTAGTGCAACGCGACGGCACCACCGTACGAGTTGCCGACCAAGAACAACGGACCGGTCGCCGCCTCGTGCGCGGCAGCGTAGTCGATCACGCCACCAAGCTCGTTGCTGAAGTCGTCCAGCCGGTATCCCGACGCCGGCCGGGAACTGCCGCCGTGGCCACGCAGGTCGTACAGCACCACGGTGAACCCAGTTCTGACCAACGGAATGGCGATGGTCGAGTAGAAGCTGGCCATGCTGTCCCGGCCGAGGCCGTGCACGCAGACCGCGACCGGGTGGCCGGGCGCACGATCAGCCGGGCGCAGCACAGTGGTGTTGACCACGACATCGCCAAGTTCGATGAGCGTCATCGCTTCTCTCTCAAGTCCACGCGACCAGGCGTGGTTCGGCGACAAGTCCTGTGACCGCAGGCAACACCGCCGTCTGTACGTGACGTGTCCGGCGGCGACCCGAATCGGGTACGGCGACAGCCCTGGTGTCGCCATCAGCCGCCACGACCTCGGCCGCGGCCGGATCTGCCCTGTGGGCCACTGCGGCGGCCTGACGGACCAACTCGTGAGCGACCACGCCTTCATCCTGATGTTCGTCGAGCGTGGCTATGGCAACACCCGGCGGCCGCGCGGAACCCGCGGCACGGACCGCGGCCACGGCCGTGTCAGCGGTCACGGCCACCGAGATGTCCAACTGGGGTACTTCGCGGCTGTGCCGCCCGATGGCGACCAGACGGCCGTCCTGTTCACGTAACTCGATCTCGGCTGGGAAGATCGGTCCCTCGCCTTGATCCCAAAGCCATCGGCGGACGGCGTCCTTCGCGGCGACGCGACGCAGCAGCCAATGACGGCGTTGCCTCGGTGGCGCGGACTCGTA
Organism: Rhodococcus rhodnii; assembly: GCA_000720375.1. Lineage (GTDB taxonomy): Bacteria > Actinomycetota > Actinomycetes > Mycobacteriales > Pseudonocardiaceae > Kibdelosporangium. Next base: position 154,058 of record JOAA01000017.1, read on the forward strand.
CGCCGCCCGCTCGGGTGTGCCGAGCTGGTTACGCACCACCAGCATCCGAGTCGCCAGGTCGTCCCAGCGTTCGTGCAGGACCACCCAGCCGCCGGGATGCGGCTGGGACAACGTGTTGTACTCCGGGAACGTCTCGCTGAGCTGGGTCGTCGGGTCGTTGTCGAACCGACGGTCGCGCCAGCCGGCCATCCGGGCCCACACCCGGCCGTCGACGGTGAGCTCGATGTCAGCGGTCACCCACGTGGAATCCACCGAGTTGATCCGCACGACGCAGTCGACGAGCGTGCCCGGCGCGGGATGGGGCCCGAACAACTCCATCATGTCCAGTCCCGTTGGCAGTACCCTGGAACGTTCGGTGTAGTGGCTGATCACCCAGAAGCCAAGCAACTGACCGCAGTTGTCCAGCAACGCACCAGGTGCGGCAGGCGCGGTGATCTGGCCCCGTACGTGGTGGTCGCTCATTCCGGTCAGCCGGGTGATGCCCTGGAAGCCGGGGCCATGGAACATCAGCCTGCCGGTGTAGAGCGTCTGGGCGTCCCGCTCGACCGGTTTCTCGTCCGGATCAGCGGGCCACGGCTCCGGCGGCCGCGGGTAGTCCGGTGCCAGCCCGGCCACCATCCGCGCGTGCTCACCCAGTGAGACGTCCACTTGGGACTTCCCTGCCGGCCGCGCAAGCACAGTGACCTCGGTGGCAGGCGCCGCGGACAGCCACTGGTGGAATTTCACGTCCCGCAAACTGGTCACCCGGCTCCCGCCGGCGGCATGCTCGGCCAGGTCGAGCACGATGTGCATCATCGTGGTGGCCGGCATCACCGGCCACCGGTCGGCCTCGTCCGGCCAGTCCGGACGCTGGTGGAAGAAGCAATGGTCACGCAGATACGGAAGGTTCTGTGTGGACACCGTCAACTGTGCGCGCCAGCCACCATCCTCAGTGGACTGTGGTGCGGGCAACGGCGAGATCTCGGCGGTGGGCACGCCGACGGCGAGTGAAGCGCGAAGTGCTGCCAGCGTCGCCGGTTTCAGCGAAACCAACGCACCGCCGAGGTCCAGGCGCACGGCCCGGGGCGATCGGCCCAACGGTCGTGGCGGCACCGGGTGCCCGGCGCCAGGCGCCTCTTCGAGCACCACGTGTGCGTTCACCCCGCCGAAGCCGAACGCGTTGACCCCGGCCCGGCGGATCCCCACGGGACCCGGCTGCCAGTCTCGAGCTTCGTCGAGGACCCGAAACCCGGACTCGGCCAGCAGCGGATGCGGATGTTCGCAATGCAGGGTTGGCAGCTGCACCCGGTGGTACAGCGCGAGTGCGGTCTTCACCATGCCGGCCGCGCCTGCCGCGGGCATCGTGTGCCCGATCATGGACTTCACCGAGCCGAGCACCGGCGCGGGGCCCGTCTGCGACCCGCCGAAGACGGAATTGATGGTCGTCAGTTCGGCTGTGTCGCCTGCCGGCGTCGCGGTGCCGTGCGCCTCGAGCAATCCGATCGCGCCGGGCACGGCGGGATCGAGGCCTGCGGCCCGCCAAGCCGCTGCCACAGCTCGAACCTGGCCGCCGCTGTCCGGGTTGACCAGGCTGGTGCCCCGGCCGTCGCTGGAAACGCCGACGCCGCGCACCACCGCGTACACGCGATCGCCATCTCGCTGGGCGTCCGCCAGCCGCTTGAGCACCATCACCGCGGTGCCCTCTCCGATCAGTGTTCCGTCAGCCCGGCTGTCGAACGGGCGGATCACCTCACTGGTGGACAACGCCTGCAGCTGGGCGAACACACTCCAGAAAGAGATGTCATGGGTATGGTGCAGGCCTCCGGCGAGCACCATGTCGCAGCGGCCCGACGCCAGTTCCCGGACCGCGTGATCGACGGCGAGCAACGACGAGGCGCACGCACCGTCCACTGTGTACGACGGGCCGCGCAGATCCAATCGGTTGGCGATCCGGGAAGCGGCCAAATTGGACACAAGGCCGATCGCCGACTCCGGCCGGAACGTTCCCAGTCCTTCGATGTACGTGCGGCGGATCAGCTCGAGTGCTTCATCGTCCAGCTGCGGCAGCAATTCACCGAGAGTCTTGGACAACTGGTGCACACCGCGTACCCGCTGGTTGAATTTCAGGCCTGCCGGGGCGACGTAGCCACCCTTGCCGAGGATCACGCCGACCCTGTCTCGGTCCGGCAAGCGGTCTGGTCCCCCGGCGTCCGCGACGGCGGCCGCGGCCACGTGCAACGCGATCAACTGGTCTGGTTCCGTCCCTGATACCGACACGGGCGGGATGCCGAAGCTGGTCGTGTCGACGAAGGCCGACGAGTCCACGAACCCGCCTCGGTGGCAGTACACGACATCCGGGGGCACCGGCGATCCGTCCGCGGGCCGGTAGAAGATCCGGTCCCACCGGTGCTCGGGCACGTCGACGATCGCGTCCACACCGTTGACCAGGTTGTCCCAGTACCCGGCCAAGTCGTCCGCGCCGGGCAGGACGACCGCCATTCCGACGATGGCAGCGGGCGTCTCGGTCACGACGCCACCCAGCCGGCCGGGGCGTAGAGCACGGAGGTCGTCGGTTCGGCCGCCCACGCCAGTTCACGCAGCAGGCTCATCGCGCCCTCTTGCGGGTCGATCGTGCCCAGTCCGCGGCGCTGGAAGTCCCGGTGCAGCTCGGCCGACACCATGCCGGCGTGCAGCCCCACCGGGGCCCAGGGGCCCCAGTGCAGAGTCAGTCCGCGGCCCCCGGTGCGGCGAGCCCAGTCAGCGGTGAGGGTTTCGAACGTGTCGTTGGCCGAGGCATAGCCGACCTGCCCCCGGCTGCCGAGCACCGCGGCGATACTGCCGAACAGCACCGCGAACGACGGCGGAACCGGCAAACCCGCTGTGGCATCGAGCAAGGCGCGGGCAGCGTCCACTTTGGTGTCGTAGACCGCGCGGAACGATTCCGGTGATGTGCGGGACATCAGTTGGTCCAGGTTGATGCCGGCGCCGTGCACGACACCGTCGAGCCGTCCGTATTCGGCGTAGATCTCCAGCACCAGTGCGCGCACCGCTGCGCTGTCGCGCACGTCGGCCTGACGGTAGCGGACAGGAACACCGATACCTTCCAGTTCGGTGATCGTCGCGGTGATTTCCCGCTGCGCCAACAGCTTACGAACCAGGGGTTCGATGTCAGCGACCGCGCGGCGACCGTCGGAAGCCAGAACAGCCCGCAGCGCGGTGCGGTCAGTGGCTGCTGCCGTAACAGGGTCCTCTGGCCCGTCCGGCGCCTCGGTCGAACCGACGAGTTCGATGTGGCAACGGCTGGCCGCGGCGAGCGCCGCGGCGCATCGGGAGGTGATTCCGCGTGCGCCGCCAAGAAGCAGAACCACAGAGTCGCGGTCGAGACCGATGGCGGCGGCTTCCGCGCTACCGTCGTCCGCGGGACCGGCACCTGCGCTGGCCAGCGGGCCAAGTTCGGCGCGCACCACCGTGTCGGCGTAGCAGAATCCGCCTCGGCGCTGCACCACCGCACGTCCCGAAGGTTGCGTGATCTCCTGGGTGACTGCTTGCGCGATCTGTTCGGCCGACGATTCCGCGGGGACCTCGACCAAGGTCAGTACGGTCTGCGGGAACTCCTTGGCCATGGTGCGAAACAGTCCACGCAGCCCGGCCGAGCGCCCTGGTACAGGTTCGCCGACCGACGCCGGTGCGACAGCGAGGCACCAGCGTGGCCCGGTCGCGAGCGCGTCTTTGAACACGGGGAACGCGTCTGGGAGGACTTCGGAGGAGTCCAACGCGCCGAGGTAGATGAAGCCATCGGGCTGTTCGGCCGGTTTGGTGTCCTCGTCGACGCATTCTGCCTTGGCGCCGAGGCTGTTCAGCGCATCGGCCAACGTCTGTGCGGGTTCGGCCGGGCCACCCAGCAGGGCGAACCGGGTGTCGACGAGTGAACGGCCTTCGCCGTCGGCTTCGATCGGTTCGTTACGCCAGAGGTAACGCATCGGCCGCTGCGGCTCGGTCCTCACGGGTTCGACAGCCCTGACTTCAGTGGCCGCCGGTGCAGGAGGCTGAGCTTCCACAACGGGTGTGGGCGAGATCCGCGCGTAGAGCCAGTCTGTGATGGCGTCGGCCGTACGTGCCTTGGAAAGGTCCTCAAGGGACTCGTCGTCCGCACTGGTCAGCTGCACGCCAACCCGTGAGACCAACTCCGCCGCCACCTCCGTGCGCTTGATGGAATCCACACTCAGATCGGCCTCCAGATCCAGACCCGGCTCGATCATTTCCTCCGGATACCCCGTCCGCTCCGCCACCACCTGCCTGACCACGGTGAACACCTCGGCCCGGCTCAATTCTCGCGTCGGCTGGCCGGCCTTTGCCGCTGTTGGCTCCGCGGGCGAGGAGGTGATCCTGGCGAACAACCAATCCGTGATGGCGTCCGCTGTGCGGGCCTTGGAAAGGTCCTCAAGGGACTCGTCGTCAGCGCTCGTCAGCCGCACGCCAACCCGTGAGACCAACTCCGCCGCCACCTCCGTGCGCTTGATGGAATCCACACTCAGATCGGCCTCCAGATCCAGACCCGGCTCGATCATCTCCTCCGGATACCCCGTCCGCTCCGCCACCACCTGCCTGACCACCGCGAACACCTCAGGCCGGGCCATTGCGGCAGGTTTCGTGTCAACCGGTACCGCGACGACCGGCGCAACGGGTGCCGGCGTTCGGCCACCCATCGGAACATGGTCAGTGGTGGTTGATCCGTTCGATGTCTCGAAGGTGGCGTGGCCGTTCTGCGCGGGTAAGGCGGGCGAGCCAAGGAAAGCCAGCACGACATCACGCTGTGCACTCACGGCCAAACTGTTGACGTGCAGGAATTGTGTGACTGCGGCGAGCCGGGAATCGGGTCCTTCGACGCCGTTCACGGTCGGGACGGTGGTGGACACGAACAGCTCCTCATTCGAATGGCCGACGGCGGACCGGACCAGGGCCGGCTCGAGTGGACGGACGGCGACCCGCTTGGGCCTTGGCTCATCGGTGGGACGCAGCCCGCCGGAAAGGGGAACTCCGTTGGCGTCGCGCACCAGATGGCCGTCCACCGTCCATTGCGGACGGGATGGTGGCGGCACGGGTGCACTGTTCGCACGTTCACGGAACAACCAGCTGGTTCGTACCGGAACACCGCGTACGGCGAGCGCGGCCAGCGCGCGGAGAAAACCAGGTATGCCGGTGTGCCCGCGCTCTTCCATGCCGAGCGCGACATGCGGCTTGTCGGCCAGCACCTTCTTGACCAGCCCGGTCAGCACGCTGCCTGGGCCTGCTTCGACGAAGGTGCGGATTCCGGCGTCGTGCATGGCGAGCACCTGGTCGGCGAAGCGGACGGGAGCAACCAGTTGCGCGGCCAACTCGGTCCGGACATCGCCGGGGTAAACCTCGGCGGTGCGGTTGGACCAGACCGGTACTTCCGGGTTCTGTACCTGTTGTCCCGCCAGGAAGTCAGCGAACCGTACGGCCGCACCGGCAACCACCGGGCTATGGAACGCGCATGCGACCTTGAGTGGCCTGACTGTGAGCCCGTTGGCACGCAACGCCTCGACCGCACCGTCGACATCGTCGCTCGGGCCAGAGACGACGACCTGAGCAGGTGCGTTGTAGTTGGCGATGACGACTTTGTCCGCGATGCCAGCGGCTTTCAGACCCGCGGCGACATCCGGCGCCGCAGCCGACACCGCGGCCATCTTGCCGGGATCGCCGGTCGCGGCGTCGAGGAGCGCCTTGGCTCTCGCGATGCTCACATCGGTCAGGGCAGACGGATCCAGCGCACCACTGGCCGCCAACGCCACCAGTTCGCCGTAACTGTGACCTGCCAACGCGTCCGGAGTCACGCCGGCTGTGGTCAAAAGCTCGTACGCGGCCATTCCAGTGGCTCCGAGCAAAGGCTGGGCCACTCGGGTGTCGGTAACCGCTTCATGCTGTGCCTGTGCCGTTTCGTCGTCGTATGCGGCGCCCGGGAACGCCACGGCCGCGACGGCTGGATCGAGATACCGCTGCAACTGCGGGAAAGCGCCGAACAACTCGCTGAACACCCGCAGCCGCTGGCTGCCTTGCCCTGGCATCAGCAAACCGATACCGCCGGGTTCGTCCCCCACGACGGCCCGGAAGAGGCCGGCCGCCGGGTCGGTCTCACCGGCCAGAGCACGGGTGAGCAACGTCCGCAGATGGTCCAGATCTGTTGTCACGACGGCCAGGGCTGTCGGCAGCCCGGTTTTCTCGGCACGCGCACACGCTGCCGCGGCGACATCGCGCAACGGCACTCGGCGCTCGGCCAGGTCTGCCGCGGCACGCAAGGCGTCCGCCACAGCGCTGTTGTCACGTCCGGCGAACAACAGCAGTTCCGCCGGCCATGTCCGCCTGCCGTGTCGTGGCGGCGGACCGTCGGGCATGCCGGACACTGCGACGTGGAAGTTCGTTCCGCCGAAGCCGAACGCGCTGATTCCGGCCTTCCGGGCCGTGGCCGGAACCGGCCATGGCCGTGGCTCGGGCAGGAACACGAACGGGCTGCCCTGCTGCCATGCGGGATTGGGCCGTTCGACTTTCCACGCGGGTGGCAGTACACCGGTGTGGACCGAGAGCACGGCCTTGATCAAACCGGCGGCGCCTGCCGCACATTTCGTATGGCCGATCTGTGCCTTGACCGAACCCAGCGCCACCGACCCCGGTTCGGCACCGTACTCCTCCAACACCGCCGTGATGGCGGTCAGCTCGGTCCGGTCGCCGACCACAGTGCCGGTCCCGTGGGCTTCGACGAGCGACACCTCCGCGGGCGAGAACCCGGCGACGTTGTAGGCCCGGCTGACCGCTGCCCGCTGTCCCTGCGCCCGTGGGGCGGTCAGTCCCAGGGATCGGCCGTCACTGGAGCTGCCCACTCCGGCGATCACGGCGTAGACGCGATCTCCGTCCCGGCGGGCGTCGGCCAGCCGTTTGAGAATCAGGCAACCGACGCCTTCGCCTAGCGTGATGCCGTCGCTGTCCTGGTCGAAGGGCCGGGAGCCGCCGGTCGGTGACAGCGCCTGCACCGAGGAGAACAGCAGATAGTCGTTGATGCCGTTGTGCAGGTCGGCTCCGCCGCACACCGCCAGGTCCGCGGTCCCCGACACGAGTTCCTTGCACGCGATGTCGACAGCGGCCAGCGACGACGCGCATGCGGCGTCGACCGTGTAGTTCGTCCCGCCGAGATCCATCCTGTTGGCGATCCGGCCGGAGACGACATTGGCGAGCATGCCGGGGAAAGAGTCGGCTGTCATGACCGGCAGCCGCTCGTTCTCCGTCTCGTCGAGCTCACCGGACCAGCCCGGCAACATGATCCGCAAGCCGACGGCGTTGGCCAGGTCGCTGCCCGACTCGGCACCGAAGATGACACACGTCCGGCTGCGAGTCCGGGCATCCATCGTGACGCCGGCGTCGGTCAACGCGGCGTCCGCTGTGGACAGTGCGAGTAACTGCACCGGGTCGATGCTGGCCAGTGACTTGGGCTGGATGCCGTATTTCAGCGGATCGAAAGGCATCGGCGGCAAGAAGGCACCCCACTTGGACTGCGTGGTGCGGCCGACGCGTACTTCCTCGTCGTAGTAAACCCCCGTGTCCCAACGTGACGGCGGCACCTCGGAGATCGCGTCACCGCCGCGCAGAACCATGTCCCAGAAGGCCGCCAAATCCGTGCCGCCCGGATAGCTGCACGCCATCCCGACAACCGCGATGTCGAGGCCCTCCGTGGACGCTGAGGTGTCGTTCATCCACTGGCGCACCACATCCGCGCGTTGTTCGAGCAACTCGATGGCGCCTGAGCTGACCTGAGCGTGTAACTGGTCCAGCGTGGTGACCTCACCGCGCAGCGTCGCCACCTGCCCGGCCATGAACAGCCCTTGCTCGTCCTGCTGGCGCTCGTCCACGGTGACGATATGGTCGCCCTCACGCCGAAGGCCTTTGCTTGCGATGCGTAAGCGGCCGACGTTGAGCTCTTCCAGTCGTGCCCATCGTGAACGTTCAGGTACGCCCTGTTCCTGGAGCAAATGGGCCACACGGCCGAACTCCGCGGTGAACTCGCTGGGCAAACACCGCGTCGCGTGCCCCGGAGCTGTGGTCAGCAGTTCGGTGTGCCCGGCTTCGACCAGCTTTCGCTGGAACAACGGACGCACTGCGCCATGTCGTACGGCTTCCTCGGTGAACAGATATGCCGTGCCCATCAGCAACCCTACGGCGACACCGCGGGCAGCCAACGGGGCTGCCAGCGCGGCGACCGCAGCGGCCGAGCGCTCGTCGTGCACACCGCCGGCAAAGAGGACCGAAAGATCTTCGGCCGGGAACGCGTCCGGGCCGTCGAGAGCACGTGTCACCACTTCGATCTGCGCTGCCCAAAGGGCGAAACTACTCCGCGGGCCGATGTGCCCGCCGCACTCGGCCCCCTCGAAGACGAACCTGCGCGCACCCGCGGCAAGGAACTGATCAAGCAGGATCGGCGACGGGACATGGAGATAGGTCCGGATCCCCAGTTCCTCCAGCTTCGCCGCCTGCGCGGGCCGACCGCCCGCTATGATCGCGAGAGGCGGCCTCACCTCGCTCACCGCCGCCAGTTGCGCGGCCTTCAGCTCGTCGGGTACGAACCCGAGAATCCCCACACCCCAAGGCTTTCCGGCGCATCGCTGCGCGGTCTGGTCAAGCAGTTGCCTGGTCTGCTCACCGCTTGCGGTCGCGAGGGCCACGAACGCGGCCGCTCCGGAATCCGCCACCGCCGAGGCGAATTCCGGTTGGTCGCTGACCCTGGTCATCGGCCCCTGCGCCACCGGCAGGCGTGATCCCAAAGCCGCGGCCGCCGGGCCACCGGCGGACAAAAGACTGGTCGCCGCGGCGAGCGCTTCGGGTCCGACGGCCCCATCGATCGCACGGTGGATCGCACGTACCGCCGCGGCGGCTGTGCCGTACTCGTCCCGGAACCAGGCTGCGAGGTAGGCGTCCTGCCCAATGGGCAACGGTTCTTGCGCGACCTGACCGGGGATGGAGCGGCGACGCAACACACGATGTCCGTCCACCACCTCGGTTTCCGTGCCGTCGACCGCGCTGAGCGTGGCGACCAGGTGGTGCGGCAGATCGGATTCGGCCAGTAGAGCCAGTTGGACGTCCAGCACCACACCACGAGCGCCCGCGATCATCGCCGCGGCCGCGGTCCTCGGTGCCATGGCGCCGCACAGCCAGACCGGCACAGTGATGGCGTCATCGGCCACAAGCTGTTGCAGCAGAACAAAAGCGCTCGATTCACCGACACGCCCGCCCGCCTCGGAACCTCTCGCGAGCACACCGGCGGCACCAAGCCGGACCGCGGTCACAGCCTCGTCCAGCGAGACGACCTCGACCAGGAATGGTTGCTCCGAAAGACTTTCTCCAAGCTCCGCGGCCCGGCGCGCGGTCGCGGGACAATCGAGGACAACAACGTCCAATGTGGATCCCGCTGCCGCCCGCAACAGCGGCAGCGCCGAAACGCTGTCCGGACCGATTCGCAAGCCCAGCCGATCAGTCCATGTGGCCGCGGCCGACACGGCCGCACGATCGGCCCGGTTGCCTTTCCGTACGTCCAGGACGCCCAGTGCCCCCGCGGCTCCAATTGCCGCGGCCAGTCGCGCTTGCGGCTGACCGAATGGCATCATGCCAATAATCAGCCCATTCCAGTCGTTATGCCAATTGGTGTCCATCGATGAGCCCCCAATGCAATGCGTGGCGCAACAACCATCAGCAGACGCAGCAATGGGTCCGGCGAATGATCAGCGATCGAAGACAAAGCTCTTCGGCACTTTCAAGCTTTGCGACGAACAACAATTGATCACAATGTGACCGTCATCACATTATGCAATTCCGGCACACTTCTCGCCCGCCACGTGCGGACGTGACGACAATTTTGCGCTGAGGTTTCGCCTCGTCGACGGAAAGCCGCGATTCAGGCGTTCACTGTCTTATTCGCGTTATACGGTGGCCAATTGGAACGCATTCCGGGAGTGACGTCGCGAAGTCACCGGTCGAGCTTTTGCGAGAAGAGATCCAGCGTTGTGCCAACTTTCACACGCAGTTCACACTTTTCTCGCTCACCGCGCCACGCCGAACACCCGGGTCAGCGGAATTCGGGGTGCATCACTCGATCGAAACCGACTTCGCGGCGGGGCCTCGCCCGGTTCGAGCTCGACACGGTGAGCGGCGATCAACTGTTGCACGGGCCGTCGGTCGGCCACGGTCCGGATGAGTGCGTCACGCCAAGCCAGGTGGGCGACGCATAGGACAGGCCGTGTCCGAAAGGGAACACCGGGGTCTGATCCACGGTGCTCACTTCGCTGCGCTGTCCCAGGTAAGTCGAGGGCTGGTTGATGCCTTCGCCGGGGAAGCTCACACCGGAATCAGAACTTGCCGAATTGCGGTTCGGGTCCCGCTCGTGTCGTCTGCCATCGCCATCGTCAAGGGACCAGTCGGTGGACCACCCACTGTTGGTCAGATCCAGAACGTGTTCTTGCCGTGGGGCCTGCCTTGCCGGGGAACCTTCGCCGTGATGACATGCGATGTCTGCGGCAGAAGCGGATGTTCGATGTGTGGCAAGCCTCGGGGCCGAGTTGCCCTTGCCTGCTTGCTGAGCAGTGACTGATCGATGGCCGGCCGTAGAACCCAGCCACGGGCGTGTCCTCGGCGTGAGACTGCCCCCGGGCAGTGCCCCCGAGCCATCGTCACCCGCCGGGGATCTGTTGCCAGCTGTGGTCCCCCCCGAGCTGAGGCTTCGCGCCGGGCGCAGCAGTGCGGTCTACGTCACGCAGAATTTTTTTGACACAGTGCAGATTTTTCTCTGCACTGTGTCATAGTGGTGTCGTGGCAGCGAAACGTCGTGAGACCCCGACCAAGGGCGACCTACGGGAACAGGCGATCCTGGACGCCGCCGAGGTGCTGCTCGAACGGGAACACACCGAGCCGATGACCGTCGAGTCGATCGCCAAGGGTGCGGGAATCTCCCGCGGCTCGCTGTACTTCTACTTCGGGTCGAAACAGGAGGTTCTCGCCGCACTGGTCGCACGCACCGTCGCCCGGTTGCACCTGGACGATCAGTCCGCCGACCCCGGCTTGCCCACGCACGACACCGTGCGAAGGGCTGTGGAGAACACGGCCCGCACCTGGCGTGAGCACGGACACGTGATGCGGGCGGCGGTCGAGTTCGGCCCCGAAGTGCCCGAGATCGCCCAACTGTGGCGCGACACGATCGCCAACAACACCGAGGCCATGACTCGTGTCCTCGTCGCGGCCGGCCTGCCTGACGACAAGGGCCCGACCGGCGCAGCGGCGCTCGCCCAGGCCCTGTGCTGGATGACCGAACGCAACTTCTACCACGCGTCAGCACAACCCGGCGGCCTGGATCGCATGACCGAGACGATGGTCGAGATCTGGTGCCGCGTCCTACCTGGAGAGTAGCCATGCTTTTCCTGATCACCGGTGTCAGCAGCGGTCTCGGCCGTGCGTTCGCCCAAAGGGCGCTCGACGCCGGGCACACCGTCATCGGCACGGCCCGCTGGGCCGACGACATGGCGGCGTTCGAAGCGCTCGCGCCGGGACGTGCGCACGCGCGTCAGCTGGATGTCACCGACGACGACGCGGTGTTCTCCGTCGTGGGTGAGATCGAGGCGCAGGTCGGACCGATCGACGTGCTCATCGCGAACGCCGGATATGGACACGAGGGAGTGTTCGAGGAATCACCGCTGGCCGAGCTGCGGGCGCAGTTCGCCGTCAACGTGTTCGGTGTGGCCGCCACGGTCCAAGCGGTACTGCCGTTCATGCGCAAGCGTCGTACGGGGCACGTGTTCGCGGTCAGCTCCATGGGCGGGCTGATGACCGTGCCCGGGCTGGCCTACTACTGCGGCAGCAAGTACGCCGTGGAAGGCATCCTGGAGACCGTCGCCAAGGAGGTCGCGAACTTCGGCGTGCACGTGACGATCATCGAACCCGGCTCGTTCCGCACAGACTGGGCGGGCCGATCGATGGTCCGCACGCAACGATCCATCCAGGACTACGACACGCTGTTCGAACCCATCCGCGCCGCCCGGCAAGCGGCCAGCGGCAACCAACTGGGCAACCCGGCCAAAGCGGCCGAGGCCGTCATGAAGGTCCTGGAAGCCGGGAAGCCGCCCGTGCATCTGGTACTGGGCTCAGATGCGCTGCGACTGGTCACGGCAGGCCGCTCGGCGGTCGACAAGGACCTGCACGAGTGGGAGGAGCTGTCCCGCTCCACCGACTTCCCCGATGGCCACCAGATCTCGTCGACCTGACCACGGCGCGACCGGCGAGCCCACGAGGCCCGCGCAGAGCTCACGGAAGTGGGCAGCCTTCTCACCCTCGGCGGCGCGGTTATCGTGACCGGAGCTATCGCGGCCCTGCTGCGAATGGTCATCGTCTGGTTGGCGCTGCGTGGCACTGAGCCGAAGGACCGTCCGGCGATTCTCCGAGCTGTTGCGGCGCTGTATCGCCGCAACACGGATCGACGCGATCGGCGGGCGCCGCAAGACGCCAGGATCTGGCATCACAGATGGATCGTCTGATGTTGCTGAGGCGCCGATGGCCGCGGCGGGCGTACGCGTTCTGGCGTTCTCCGTCGCACGGGCTCCGGGCCGCGCGCTCATCCCCAAGACGCCTGGCCTCTTGTCGGACCGTGCCTGGACGGCTCTGGCGATGGGGCTCACCATCGGCGTGTTCGTGCTCGTCGGGGCGCTCGCTGGTCGCCTCACGCGGTCCGCGACCGAGCGGGTGGAGCCCACAATGGACGGAAAGGGCGTCCCGCCGGTCCTGATGGTCCAGTCGGAGCGCCGGTGGTGCTGGTGCTGCTCGTCGGCCGCCCCTACGAAATCTCACGGCAGGTGGACCGGCTCGCCGCGGCGGTCTTAGGAGAAGTGGGCGCGAAGTTGTTGATAGCGGCGGGCTTCACTCATTTGTGGCCCGGATCCGATTGACCGACAAGAGTTTCAGTCCTCCTTGGACTCATCGGCGGGTGCGGTGTCCAGCCTGGCCGGCGCGGCGGCACAGGTGGACAGATCGATCACGACATAGGCAGGCAGACACTCCTCTTTGGACTTCGCCACCACAAACGGCCGACGCGCTTGATGGCAGTCCAAGCGCGTTCGTCACTCCAGTGCGCCGAGCTGCTCTGGGTGGGCGTGCTTCGCGTAGTAGCGGGCGCAATCCAGCAGCTCCACCAGGCCGAGCCGCTCAATCAGGTCAACGAGAGCGAGTGACGGCCGCCCAGCGACAAGGGCGGGTGTTCGGCTACCGCCACCCTTCCGAGCTGGCAACAGGCTATCTTCACTCACGATCGATGGGAGTTGGCAGAGTGGCACGTCTTCATGTCGGCTGCGCGATGTGGACCCACAAGGCGTGGTCTGGGCGGTTCCTGCCGCAGTCGCTGCCGGCCAAGCAGCGCCTGCGTGCCTATGCCGGCTGGTGCAACGCGGTCGAGGGCAACACCACCTTCTACGCGACCCCCACCCGGACCACCGTCGCGACGTGGGCGCAGCAGACCGATCCCGGCTTCCGGTTCGTGGTCAAGCTGCCCAAGGTCGTCACGCACGAGCGCCGGTTGGTCGGTGTCGAGGCCGAGATGCGGACGTTCCTTGATGCGATCGAACCCCTCGGCGAACGGGCGGTCCTGTGGACCCAGTTGCCCGGCTCGTTCGGCCCGTCGGACGTCGATGCCCTCGGCCGCTTCCTGCGCAGGCTCCCCGCCGACCGCCGACGCGCCGTGGAGGTGCGTCACCCCCAGTTCTTCACCGACGCCGGCTCGACGTCGCTGCTGGAGGGAACGCTCGCGGACGCGAACGCCGAATGGCTGCCCTTCGACACCACGGTTTTCTTCCGGAGCCCGCCGACCAGCGAGGCCGAGCAGGATGCCTGGGCCAAGAAACCGCGGCTACCCAGGCGGACACGGGCACTGACCGACCAGCCGATTGTCCGCTACCTGGGCCGCGACTCGATCGAGGAGACGGTTGCGGGGTGGCAGCCCTGGACCGCGGTGGTCGCCGGCTGGCTGCGCGAGGGCCGATCGCCGACGGTTTTCTTGCACACCCCCGACAACGCCGACGCGCCCGCACTCGCCCGCCGATTCCACGACGACGTGCGAACGCTCCTGCCCGGCCTCGACCCACTGCCCGAGCCCGAGCCGGTTGAGCCCGCGACCCTGTTCTGAGCGATGTCGCAGTCGAGCCACTCCGGATCCCAAGCGGCGACGAGATGTCGGTCGCGGTGTTCGTCGGCCTTGCCGGGGCCGAACAGGTACCTCAACAGGACGGCTCATCGAAGACCGCGGCGACCTCGGTAGCAGACCAACTGGACCATGCCTATCGCCCGTAACGGCGATGCGCGTACAGTTGACCGCGGTGGAGAATCACCGGTGCCGCAGCATCCATAGGGGTAGACAGGGGTGAATGTTCGATGATCGAGGATGTGGACCTCGCGATCGCGTTCGAGCCGTATTCGCAGGAATACGACAAGCCCATCGACGAGATTTTCGGGTTCGTCACGCGGTCCGAAGGGTAACAGCCCGACGACCGTTTTCCATGAATCACCAATCCATTCGGGTTCGGGTTTCCTCGTGTGGCGTGTCTTTTTGGGACGCCGGGAAACTCGTGTGGGATGACACCCTCGGGCACCGTCAATTCGCTCTGGTTGACGGTGCCGAAGCATTGTTGCGCTGGTTCTCGGAGTGGAAGCCGCTGGAATCCACGGACACCATGACCGACGATCCCGTGCTCCGTGAGCGTTACGCGAAGATCGCCAAGATCTTTCTGGACCACAACATTCTGGTCGCGGAAGGATCGCCTCGGCATCGGTTCGAGGAGTCGGCCACCTCGACGTTCCAGCCGTGGGGCAGGCTCGCGTCCGCGTTCCACTTCGCCACCCGCAACCTCGCGGACGAAACGGCGATGTCCCCGGAGGACTACGACGCCATGCTGGTCGAGAACCTGAAGCTCGGCCCGCCGCCACGGGCGCACCACACCTTCGCCGACGCTCCGGTCGTCCAGCTGCCCGACTGGTCCGCGGCGGACTGGCAGGAACGTGATCTCCTCGAGCTGCTGTATCGGCGACGCAGTGACCGGAAATTCATCGACAAGCCGATTCCGCTGGAATCGGCGGCTGCCCTGCTGAAGGTTTCCGCGGGCATTGTCGAAATCGACGAACAATCGCAGACGGTGTTCAAGACCTCACCGTCAGGTGGCGGACGGCATCCCACCGAGGTTTACGTCCTCGTACGCGCGGTCGACGGGATCGAGCCCGGGGTTTATCACTACAACCCGACCGCGCACACGCTTGCGCGTATTGGTGGACCGTGTAGTGACGACGACCTTTCACGTATTCTCACCGAACAGGCGTGGACCGAGAATTCGGCGATGGTGGTCTTCTACACCGCGGTCCTGGAACGAAGCATGTGGAAATACCACACGGCGCGAATCTACCGGGTGCTGCATTTCGATGTCGGACACCTCAACCAGACCGTATATCTGCTGGTCACCGCCCTGGGCCTGGGCATGACGTTCACCTCGGCGGTCCGCGACGAGCTGGTGGAGCAGTTGCTCGGCATCGATCCGGCCGGCGAACTGGTGATGGGATGCGCGGTGATCGGGAACAAGGCGTGACGTCGGCGCCCGAGCGCGTCGGCTACCGCGAGGCGCTCGCGAACCGGGAGTTTCGGGCGCTGTTCCTCGGCCGGAGCCTCTCGACGGCCGGTGACTACCTGGCCAGGGCCGCGTTGATGATCGCGGTGTACGAGCGGACCCAGTCCGCCGGCCTGATGGCCGTGACGTTCGGGCTGACCACGATCCCCGACCTGCTCGGCGGTCCGCTGCTGGCAGGCTTGGCCGATCGGTATCCCCGCCGGACCGTCATGATCTGCTCGGACGTCGGCCGCGCGGTGTTGTTGCTGGGCATGGCGATCCCCGGAATGCCGTTGGCCGGGCTGTGGCTGCTGCTGATCGCGACCCGGTTGCTGGACACGCCGTTCAACGGCGCGCACACCGCCACCATCTCCGTGGTGCTGACCGGCGAGTCCTTCGTGACTGCCACCTCGATGAACCTGCAGGTCGCCCACCTGGGATACGCACTGGGCTACGGGCTTTCCGGCGTGATGGTCGGCTGGATCGGGATCGGCGGGGTGCTGGTGCTCAACGCCGCCACGTTCCTCGGGTCAGCCGCCCTGATCCGCTTCGGCGTGCGGCTGCGGCCCGCGACGGCAGCCGAGACGGACGCGGGCCAGTGGTTCGTCTCATTGCGGTCAGCCGTCGGATTCGTTGTCCGGCATCGGCGGCTGCGCGTCCTCATCCTCTTCCCACTGCTGATCGCGATCGCCCCGATCTGCGTGACGCTCGCCGTTCCGTATGCCGCGCAGTTCGGGGCGGACGTGGCCGCCGCGGGAGTGCTGATGGCCGCCAACTGCACCGGAATCGTCGTCGGCCTGTGGGCGTACTCCCGCTGGGTCAAGCCCACCAGCCGGTCCCGGCTGATGGCACCGCTCATGGTGTTGACGTGCGTGCCTTTCGTGGCCTTCGTTCTCCAGCCCGGTATCTGGGCGGGTGCCGCGCTGTTCGCCGTTTCCGGTGCCGCCCTGTGCTTCTGGATTCCCCTTGGCGCCGAGTACACCCAGTCCGCTCCGGACTCGCGGCGTGGTCAGCTCGCCGGCCTGCTCTTCACGTTCATGCGGGTGACCCAGGGCATCACCGTGGTGCTGTTCGGTGTCCTGGCAGAGTCGTTCGCACCGTCGTCGGTGATCATCGGCACTGGGCTGGCTGGTCTGGTCTTGTGCGCGTTTCTGCTCGCGGCATGGCGCGTGGCCACGTCGTCAACCAGAAGCGAGCAGCCTGCGTAGCTCGTCAGTGTCTGGAATGGACAGTCCGGACAGCCGGTCCAACGCCTGCTGCCAGGACGATCTTGCCTGCTCGTGGTCCCCGCTCGCGGCCAGCGCCAAGCCGAGCACATGCAGGGCTTGCGCCTGGCCGAACGGGGAATCGGCGTTGGTGTGCACGGCCAGTGCCCGCTGGGCATGTTCCCGTGCGACAACCAGGTCGTGCGCCTCGAACGCGAGCCAGGCCAGCAGGGTCTCGGTGCGCCCTTCAAGGTCGAGCAGCTCCGCGCGCCTGCTGAGCTCGACGGCCTGGCGGGCGTGCTCCCGTGCAGTGGCCAGGTCACCCCGCTGGCGGCTCTGGGCTGCCAGCTCCAGCAGTGCGGAGATCTCGCCGCGGTGGTAGGCGAGGCCACGTGCCATCTCCAGTGCGGTGCGGGCACACGTGGCCGCCTCGTCGGCGTGTCCGATTCCTTGATGTGCCGCGGCGAGGGTGACCAATGTGTCGACCTGGTCCTGCTCGATGCCGGACTCGTCGGCGACGGCCATCGCTTCGAGCGCGTTGGCCAACGCGGCCTTGTGGTCACCGGCCAAGCGGTTGGCGTCGGACAGTCCACGCAGCGTCTTGGTCACGTTGTTCCGCGTCCCGGTTTCCTGGTAGCTGGCCAGGGCCGCCGAGAACTGTCCGATGGCCTCGCTGAAGCGGCCCCGGCGGACCAGCACGTCGCCAAGGACCGCGCGGGACGCGGCCACGGTCACCAAAGTGCCGCTCGCCGGCGCCATTGTCAGGGCTTCCCGCGCGGCCCACTCCGCCCGGTCGAGGTGCCCACGCCGCTCCTCGACCACACTCAAGTTGATCAGTCCGAACAGCCGGACCTTGGCGGACCCGTGTTCTTCGGCCAGGCGCACGCCCCGTTCGATCTCGTCGACGGCGGGCCCGAGCCTGCCGTCGACGAAATGCAGGATGCCCAGGGCGATCAGTGCCCGTGCCCGGCCCTCATCGGATTCGCACCGTTCGTAGGCGGCCAGTTCCGCCAAGGTGTGCTCCATTGCCGTGACGCGGTCCTGGAAGCGGAACGAGATGGAGGCGTGGACATAGTGCATGGCCGCTTCCGCGCGGGCGTCTCCCGCCGCCCGCGCGGCAGTCAAAGCAGCCTTCGCGGCGACCAAACCTTCGGCCCGGTAGCGGCCACGGGTCACCAGGTAAGCGCGTAGCGATTCGACGAGGTGCCACGCCGCGTGCACCGGTCCGCGTTCCGCCGCGTCGAGGATCGCCGCCATGACGTTCGGACCCTCTTGGTCCATCCACGCGGACGCCGTCGCCTTGCCGTCGAACGTTGGACTCGGCACCGCCAGCTCCACTTCGGTGCGTGGCAGCCGGTACCAAGTTTCCCAGAGCACGTCAGCAACAGCGTCGACCCAGCGCACGTAGTAGGCGAACAGCCAGGCTCGCGCCGCGGCCACCTCGTCCGGGTTCTCCTCGATCTGGCAGCGTTCCTCGCTGTAGAGCCGCAACAGGTCGTGGAAGCGGAACCGGTCGGACGCGATCTGCTGGAGCAGTCCCGCAGCGACCAGGTCGGTCAGCAGCTTGCCCGCGCGCTGCTCGGGCAGCTGGGCGAGAACGGCCACCGCCTGCCGCGTGAAGTCCGGTCCCGGCACCAGGCTCAGCTGCCGGAACAGACGCGCGACCTCGGGTTTCAGCGCCAGGTAGGACAGGTCGAACACGGCACGTACGGTGGCGCCCGGATCGTCCTCGATCTCCAGCGCGGTGAGCCGGTTGCCGTGCCGTAGGTCGGTGACGTACGCCTGCGCCGAGTCGTCGTCCCGCAGCAGCAGGTTCGCTCCCGCGATCCGCAGCGCGAGCGGCAGATGGCCGCACAACTCAGCGATCTCGGCCAGTACAGCGGCATCGTGCGGATGGTCGTGCCCGACGATGGTGTTCAGCAGCGCGACCGACTGCTCAGCGCTGAGCACGTCCAGGTTGACCAGTCGCGCTCCGCCCAGCGCGGCCAGGCCGCGCAGCGACTTGCGGCTGGTGACCAGCGCGGCCGATCCCGGCGTACTGGGCAGCAGGTTGCGCACCTGCCCGGCGCTGGCCGCGTTGTCCAGGACCACAAGGACTTTCCGGTCGGCGAGCGCGGTGCGGTACGCGGCCACGAGGCCATGGAGGTCGTCGGGAAGCTGGTCCGGTGGCAGGCCGAGCGCCTGCAGGAACCGGGCAAGCACCTGCTCCGCGGTCAGCTCCCGCTCCAGCGCGTTGCCGAGCAGGTCGACGAAGAGCTGGCCGTCCGGGAACTGTGCCCGTAGCTGGTGAGCGACCTGCACGGCCAGCGCGGACTTGCCGACTCCGGGCTGACCGGAGATCGCCACGACCGGAACACCCGTCCCGCCGTCGTGCGAGAACAGGCCGGCGATCTGTTGGTACGTCTCATCCCGGCCGACAAAGTTCCGCAGGCCCGCCGGCAACTGCCTGGGCACCTGGCGCTCAGCCGGCGCGGTCTCCGTCTCGGGTGGGGCCGGCGCGGTACTCGGCTTCGGCGGCAGCGTCAGCTCCGGATCCTTGGTGAGGATCCGCTGGTGCAGCAGCCGCAGCTGCTCGCTCGGATCCACCCCGACCTCGTCGGCCAGCCTGGTACGCACGTGCTGGAACGTGGACAGCGCCTCGACCTGGCGTCCCGAGCGGTACAGCGCGAGCATCAACTGGCCGTGCAGCCGTTCCCTGAACGGGTGCTGCGTGGTCAGGTTCTGCAGCTCGGGCAGGAGTTCCGCGTGCCGCCCGATGGCGAGGTCGCAGTCGACACGGATCTCGACCGCCCGCAGGTGCTCCTCGGTCAGCCGGGTCACCTCGCGTTCCCGGAACGAGCAGGCCGGGATGTCGGCCAACGCGGGGCCACGCCACTGCGCGAGGGCCTGGGTGATCAGGTCGGTCCGGGCGGCCGGGTCGGCGGTCTCGTCGGCCTGCTTGACCAGGCCGCGGAACCGGATCAGGTCCAGCTCGTCGTGCTCCAGGTTGATCCGGTACCCGTTCGACATGGTCGTGATGAGGTCCTTCGCCCGCAGCGTCTGCCGCAGCCGCCGGACATACGCCTGAGCCGTGGACGCCGCGTTGTCCGGCACGTCCTCGTCCCAGAGCCAGTCGATCAGCTCGCTGACCCGGACGACCTGGTTGGCCCGCAGCAGCAGGCCGGCCAGCACCACCTGCTGTGTACCGGTTGGTACAGCGATCCCCCGGCCTGCCACCGTCACGTCCAGGGTCCCCAAGAGGCGGAAGTCAGTGTCTCCCACCATCTACGCCCCCGTCGGGTCGGGCCATGCGAAGTGTCCTCGATCCTAGTCTCGTTCGCCGAGAGTACGCGCCCAGTACGCGGCGTGATGTGGGCTTCAGTCGTGGCCCGGGTAGGTCGGGCCCGGTGCTGAGGGGACTTGATGACGACCGCCGACATGCTGGCCGATGAACTCGTCGAGATCTTCGCCGACGAGGACCCGCTGCTCGCGTCGATGTACGGCATCAGGGAAGCCGACGGCGACATGGGAGATCTGTCGGAGGATGCCAGAAGTGCGGTGCGTGCGCGGGCGTTCGACGTCATGACCAGGGCGCAGGCGCTGGACGACGCCACGCTGCCTGCCGTGGACCGGATCACCAAGGCCACGGTCGAGGAACATGCCCTGGCGGTGTGCCACCGGATCGACTCGCGGGCCGTGGAGTACACGGTCACCGACTTCTTCAACGCCCCTGTCGCCAGGGCGCTGTACTTCGTACCGCGGGTCACGGTCAACGATGCGGCCCAGGCCGAGGTCTACGTGGCCCGGCTGGCGCAGTTTCGCCACTACCTGTCCACCGCGGCGCAGCGTCACGTGGACGGCACCGGCGCGGGCAGGCCACCGGTCGCGAGGCTGATGGACTCGGCCGTAACGCAGGTCGACCGTGTGCTGGCCGCCGGAAGTGGCGATCCGCTGCTGAAACCGCTGCGGCAGGACGGCATGGAGAAGTACGCCGAACAGGGCCGCAGGCTGCTCGAATCGGAGATCCGGCCTGCGTTGGCGGCGTACCGCGAAGTACTTGGCGAGATCGCGCCACAGGCCCGGCCCGACTCGCGGCCCGGCCTGTGCTGGATCACCGGCGGCGAGTCGATCTACGCCGGCCTGATCCGCGTCCACACCGACGCCGACAGGTCCCCGGAGGAACTCCACCAGACCGGCAAGGACCTGGTCGCGAAGATCCACGCCGAGATCGCGCGGAGTGGCCGGCAGGTGTTCGGCATGTCCGACATCGGGGCTGTCTTCCACCGGCTGCGGTTCGACGAGCAGCTGCGCTGGCGTGACGGGCAGGAGATCCTCGACGTCGGCCGGATCGCGGTGGCCAGGGCCGAGGTCGTGGCTCCGGACTGGTTCACGGTCGTGCCCAACCAGCGATGCGCGGTCGAAGCCGTTCCGCCGGAACAGGACACGGCGATCCCGTCGGGGATGTACCTGGCACCCTCGCCCGACGGGAAACGGCCCGGAACGTACTTCACGAACATCACCAGGCCCACCGAGCGGTTCCGCTACTTCGCCGAGGTCCTGGCGTTCCACGAAGGCGTGCCCGGCCACCACTTCCAGGTGACGCGGGGGCAGGGACTCAGCCACCTGCCGGTGCTTCGGAGGCTGCCGCTGAGCAAGGCGTACGTCGAAGGCTGGGCGCTGTACACGGAACGGTTGGCCGACGAGATGGGGCTCTATTCCGACGAGCTGTCCCGGATGGGCATGCTCGTGTCGGACGTGTTGCGCGCGGTCCGCCTCGTCGTCGACACGGGACTGCACGCCAAGGGCTGGAGCCGGGCCGAGGCCGTGGAGTATGTGCGGGCCAACACGGTACTGCCGGACATCGAGGTCGAAGCCGAGGTCAACCGGTTCATCGGCTATCCGGGCCAGGCCCTGGCGTACATGGTCGGCCGCATGGAGATCAACCGGATCAGGGCCGCGGCGGAACGCGAGCTGGGCGACCGGTTCGACATCCGGACCTTCCATGACGTGGTGCTGCGGGAGGGAGCCCTGCCGCTCGCCGTGCTGGCCGACGTGGTGACGGACTGGATGAAGAACGCCTGACGGCAGGCGAGTACGCGATTGGTACGCGGTTGGTACACGGCGTCCGACACCATGACGTCACGCCTCTGGGGGAGGGGCTCGGTGGGGTCGCTGGGGGTGGCCCCACCGAGCCCCCGGTCTGCCTGTCTACTGAGTCCTTGAGAATCGGCTCAGGAACGGGGGTTGCGATGCCGGACTTCGACCCGGGCTCGATCCAGGTGCTCGCCTTCGACATCTTCGGCACGACCGGTGATGTCTGATTGTGCCTTCGACGTGTGATCGTGGCACATCTGTGTTCGTGGTCGAGGGGTGGAGTTTGACGGTGCGCCGCACCTCCTGCAACCTCGCTCCTGAGGAACGCCGAGTCGCCCCCGACACCGGACGAGAGCACGAACATGACATCTCGACGCCTTGCGACGCTGACGACAGTGCTCGTCCTGACCGGCATGGTTCTTGCAACCCTGGCGGTATGCGTCATCTTCGGGCCCGCGTGGATCGTGGGAGCTGGATCAGGCCTCACAGCAGCCGAGCGGCTCAAGGCACAAAACGACGTCCGATCCACCCTCCTGCAAGGATTCGGAGGATAACTCGCGCTCGGTGGCGTCGCGCTCGGCGCAGTCATGACCTTGCGGCAAGTCCGCGCCAACCGCGAGGGACACTCCATCGAACTGTTCACCAAGGCGATCGACATGCTCGCCAGCGACCAAGTATCCGTCAGGCACGGCGGGGTCTACGCGCTGGAACAACTGGCCGAACTCGACAAGCGCTACCACGGACACGCCCACGCCCTGCTCACCGCGTTCATCCGCCGACACGCACCCTGGCCACCCACCAACACCGACACCGACCCAACAGCACAACCCCTGCACGGCGGCACCTTTGACGACATCGGCGGCGCACTCGCCGCACTCAGCAGACAAGCAGCGATCTTCGACGGCTGGTCAGAACTGGAACGAGTCGACCTCCGCGGAGCCGAACTCAACAAACTCACCCTCCCCCGCGTATGTTTCGCACACTCCAACCTCGACGGCGCCACTCTCATCGACACCAAACTCACCGACGCCACGCTGTCTGACACCACCCTGCGCAACACCAACCTGACCCGCACCGACCTCCGTCGAGCCGACCTCAACGACTCAGACCTGGCAGGCGCCAACCTCACCAACGCCGACCTCACCGGTACCGATCTCACCAACGCAAACCTCACCGATGCCGATCTCACCGGAGCACACCTCGACGGAACGATCCTTCTCGGCACCAACCTCACCAACGCACAACTCCGCAACGCCACCCTTCGCGACGTCGTAGCCGACCACAACACCACCTGGCCACACGACTACACCCCATCCCCTCGCGCCCTACGCAAACCGGCACCAAGGGACACCCGGATTCACGAGACCCGCTACCTGGACACGTAAGAACAAAACCAGACCCACCCTGTTCCATGATGACGCTGCAGACGTCGTCCGGAGAAAATCTATGGTGGCCGGGGTAGACATTCGTCTACGGCTGTGTGTAGTCTTCTCCCCGAGCGAAGAGAAAATGTCTAGCAGGCGCGGGAGAGGACGTAACTACCCGCGAGGTGAGACACAACGGTCGTCGGTGTGACGGTTTCGATCAACGTCCTCGCGGCCGAGCAGGACCGGGGCCTGAAGTTCGTGCAGTGCCGGCCCCGATGAGCAAGTGCAAGGCGTGGGTGGAGCTGGTGCGCCCACGAAGCTGGTGAAGTTGCAGTACGCAGTAAAGACGGTCAGGTGGCCGGAGCCGATCGGTTGAAGCGGCTCCGGCCACTGATCAGTGGCGCGCCACGCGTGCTGGGACCGATCTCAGTAAGGGGTTCCAGACGGTGATCGCCACAGCAGAACAGGATGAACAGAACATACAGGAGAGAAGGGAAGGGTCACGTCATCTGATCGCCCGCCGTGGCTGTAGTTCGCCGCGCGGGTACCGCAGTCCCATCAGATTGGTAGGTGGTTCTCGGTTACTGGCAAGCGATCCCCGCGAAATCCGCTCATGGTGGACGCGGGTGCTTAAGCCGATTTCGCGATCGGCGACGATGATAAAACCCAAACCCTGGGGCCCCGGGCGCGTTGAGCGCTACCGGGGCCCCTTGTGATGTGGAGGTGCGATGGTCCCTGAACCGCGTGACACCCCTGCGCCCGGCGCGGGTGACAAGTTTGACGATGAGCATTACCCGGCCTACACCATGGGCCGGGCCGCAGAGATGTTGGGCGCCACGCCAGGTTTTCTGCGCAGCCTGGACGAGGCGAAATTCATCGAGCCGCAGCGCTCGTCTGGCGGGCACCGCCGTTATTCGCGCTACCAGTTGCGGTTGGCCGCCCGAGTGCGGGAACTGGTCGATCAGGGCACCGGCCTGGACGCCGCCTGCCGCATCGTCACCCTCGAAGACCAACTCCACGAGGCGCAACGGCTCAACGCCGAACTGCGCCAACAAGACTGACAGCCCGCGCGGCCCGCAAACCGCGCGGCATCACATCGACGACAGGCCCCAAACCTGCGCAGCTTATTCGTGCGCCTCGCGCTCCTGTTGACCTGATAGCCGGGCAACGGTGCGGCGCCGGTGGTCGACGTCGGCGACCATCTGGTCGAGGATCCGCAGTGCCTCAGCGGCGTCCTGCGCTTGTATCCGCTCCTGCGCGTACCGTGCCAAGCCGGTCAGATGACCCGGCCAGCTCTCCCAGGAGGCGCGGGCGGCCTCGATCAGCGGGCTCAGGTGCTCGGTCTTCCATTGCGCTTCCGCCGCTTCTTTACCCGCCTCCGTGGCCGGGTGTTCGACCTCGGCGCGCCATCCGCACGAACAGGCGGCGTCGCCTTGCCAGCAGACGACAGCACTGATCCTGCCACCACGGCGTGCCGGTCGCTCACCTTCATGGGCGTTCGGGCAGCGAGCATTCAGCCATCAGCCCAGTAAGCCGCGTCGATATGTCCATAAAGGACACTGCGAAGCGCTTGAAGATGGACCTGGTCGTACGCAGATGATTGGTCTACCTGTTGCGCGGGTCGACTGCGTCGGTGATCGCGCTGTTGGCTGCCTCAGACGCGGATCCAGTCAAGTCGTTCGCCGTGCCAGTCACGGTCTCGCTCAAGCCCTGCGTCGTACCCGCGAGATCTTGCCCCGCGGCGGTAGCGGTGTCGGCGAGGCCGTCGGCGGACTGCGCCAGTTGATCAGCGGCATCCCCGCCCGTCAGCTCGGTGACCTTGTCACCAGCGCCGGAAACGAGTTCGGAGACCTTTTCCTTGATGATGTCGAAGATACCCATGACATTGACCTCTCTCGTGACGAGATTGTGGATCGGACGTTGCCGGGCCGGGCAGGTGTGATGTTCTCCGCGGTCACACCGCGTCATCGGTGGGAAGAGCAGGTCAACGGCACGATGATGAAACAGTGCATCGTGTCATGAAACGGACATTACATGCTGTTGTGCGCCAAGACCAACGCGGGACGGTTCGCTTATGACATGGTCAAGTGCGTGACCTGCCCGGTCTTCGTCACAACGCCTGAGTTCCTGCCCCAGCACCGTCGCCAACTCGAGCAGACTCAAACCCTGATTGCCCAAGCCGACCGCACCGGACACCAGCGTCTGGCCGAGATGAATCGCACCGTCGAGAAGAACCTGCTCGCCATCATCGACGGCCTGGCCACGCCACGCTGCTGACGCACACACAGCTTGGACGTTATCCTCGGCGTCGATCCGGCTCTCCTCGGCTCTGGACACGGTATTCCCCGAGGACCGTCTGACAAGGGCCGCAAAGCGTTTGCATCGTGGTGTCGCAGCGCTTATATCCCAGCGAGCCTTCGGCACCGATGTCATCGGTGTTCTCCTCGGCGATCGAGGTGAGCCCTGTCTGATCGAACACGCGCCCATGGTCCGGATCTGTCAAACGTCCCCGTCAACCCAGAAAGCTGAACGACCAATGTCAATACTGCCCCGAATGACCACTGGACCCGAACGTCTCATGTTGGAGCACATGCTCGACCGCAACCGGCAAGCGCTCATCGACACCGCGCGAGGACTGTCCGAAGCCGAAGCACGGCTGCGTCTGGTCGCCTCACTGACCACACCGATCGGGCTGATCAAACACGCCGCCGTCGCCGAGCGCCGCTGGTTCCAGCGCATCCTGCTCGGCCTGGACCAATCCGAATGCGACGGCTACGCCACCCCTGGCGACGGCAGTTTCGTTGTCGCCGATGGCGAAACGCTTGCCGACGTGATCACCGAATTCGAGCACGCCAGCGAGCGTTCCCGCCTGATTTCCGCCGACTTCGCACTCGACGACACCAAGACGCACCCGCTCGCTGGCGATGTCAGCCTTCGGTTTATCTACCTGCTCCTGATCGAGGATTTCGCCCGTCACGCCGGCCATGGCGACATTCTCCGAGAACAAATCACCGCCGCACGATAAGCCTCATGGCCGCCATGAACACAACACAAAGCCCTAGGTCAACGGTCGAATCCGGTGAACCGGGTCGAGACGACCGCGGCAATGCTCGACCGGCTCCTGCACCACGCCACGGTCGTCGGTATCGAAGGGCCTGCTTGCGACCGTCGGGACGACAGGATTTGAACCTGCGACCCCTTGACCCCACGGTCGTCCACAAAGGACCCAGATCTGCGGATCCAGAGGATCCCCCGCTAGCAATGAGTCACCCCTTCACCGCCCCGGTCAGACCACTGACGATTCGGCGTTCGAAGATGGAGAAGAAGATGAGTGCGGGGATCATCGACAGCGAGACGAACGCCAGCACGCGCGCGGTGTCCACCGAGTACTGCGTTGCGAACGCCTGCACTCCCAGTGGCAGGGTGTACAAGTCGTTGTCGCTGAGCAAGAACAGTGGCAGCAGGTAGCTGTTCCAGCTCGCTACAAAGGCCAAGATCCCTACGGTTATCACGCCGGGCAGGGACAGCGGAACCACCATCCGGACGAAGAAGCCAAGCCGGCTCGCGCCGTCGATGAGCGCGGCCTCCTCCAACTCCTTCGGGATGGCTCGCAGAAACGGCACGAGGATGATCACGGTGGTCGGCATGGCGAACGCGATCTGCGGCAGGATGATCCCGGCCAAGGTGTTGGTCAGTCCGAGGTCGCGCACCATGATGTAGAGCGGGGTGATCGCCACCGTGACCGGGAACATGAGTCCCGCGGTGAAAAGCGAGTACATCAGGTGCTTGGCCTTGAACGGATAGCGGGCGATCACGAAGCTGGCCATGAGACCGAGCACGACGGCGCCAACCGTGGTGCCCACCGCGGCGATCACAGAGTTGATGAGCTGCTGCCAGAAAACCTCGCCGCTTAGTAGCCCAGTGTAGTTGCCGACCTCCCAGGGCTCTGGCAAACCGGCAGGCGACCGGATGATCTGGGAGTTCGTCCTAAACCCACCCAGAATGATGTAGACGGCGGGCGCCAGACACAGGCCGACCAGGGCGAACGCGACCAGGTAGGCGGCCAGGCTCCCTCGTCCGGTCACACCCCAGCGGTCATTCCCGCGAGCGGTCGTGCCGGATGCGACAGCAGTGGACATCAGGCCACACCTTCAGTCAGCGCGCCCTCGGTGTCGCGGCGCAACACATACCGCTGATAGATGAGCGCGATCACGAGCGAGATCACGAAGATCACCACGGCGACGGCGCTGCCGTAGCCGTACTCGCCGGAAATTCGGCCGTTGGCCACCATGTAGGTCGCCATCGTTGACGTCCCGGCGGTGTCGGCCACGTACTGGCCCCAGATCACATACACCAGGTCGAACACCTGCAGCGAGCCGATGATGGACAGGAATGCCCAGATCCTGATGGTCGGACCGAGCAGCGGCAGTGCGATGTGCCACTGCGTCTGCCAGTACGACGCGCCGTCGATCGCGGCCGCTTCGCGCAGCTCGTCGGGGATCCCTTGGAGACCGGCGAGCATGAGGATGACCGCGAACCCGATGTACTTCCACACCAGGATCAGCATCAGCGACCAGATCGCGACGTCCGAGTCGGCGAGCCAATCCATCGCCACACCACCGAGCCCGATCCGGCCCAGCACGTCGTTGACCGCACCGGTGGGGTGCAGCATGAGGCTGAAACCGATCGCGACGATGACCTCTGAGATCACATACGGAACGAATATCAGCACGCGGATGAGGGAACGCCCGCGCATCTTCCGGTTCAGCAGCAGGGCGATCCCGATGGCCACCGGCCCCTGCAGGATCAGCGACATGACCACGATGAACCCGTTGTGCCACATCGCCTCGAGGAACGCGCCGTCGGTGAAGATCAGCTCGTAGTTACGCAGGCCGACGAACTCGGTCGGGACCCCGTAACCGCTCCATTCGAAGAAGCCGTAGTACCCGGCCATGAGGACGGGCACGATCACGAACGTGACAAAGACGACGACCCCCGGGCCGGCGAGCAGCGCGATCTCCGCCCACCGCCGCCAAGGCACTCGACGACCCTGAGCCGACCCACGGGCCGGGGCCTCGCTGGCCCCGGTCCGCGCACTGTCCGGCACGTCGCGGTTTACGTGCGCGGCTGTCTCCATGTGGTCGGCCCCTAGTTCCGGTCGGCCGCTTCGGTGATCGCCTTGACCAACCCCGCCGGAGTCGTCTTCCCCGTCAGCAACTCGATGACCGCCTGGTTCAGCACGGTGCCGACCTTCTGGCCATAGTTGGTGTCCAGGAAGTTCGACACGTACGTCGCCTCGTTAAGGGCGTCGATCATCTGCTTGTCGTAGTCGTTCTTCACCACGTCCTGGGCGTCGGCGTGCAGCGGTATGGAACCGAACGCGGTGTAGAAGCTCTCCTGGTTCTTCTCCGAGTTCATCAGCGCGAGGAACTCCCCGCACAGCTTCTTCGGCGCACGGGCCGAGCACGAGAATCCGCCCTTGCCGCCCATGAGCGCTTTCGCGTCACCTTGGCCGGACGCCACCTGCGGGAACGGGAACCAACCAAGGTCGGGAAGCGGTTCCTTGTTCGGAGTGAGGTCCTTGACGACGCCCGGCTGCCAGTTCCCCATGAGCTCCATGGCTGCCTTGTGGTTGGCGAGCAGGCCGGCCGAACTGCTGGCGCCCTGTTGCGCGGACGTGTTCAGGAAGCCTTCGTTGAACGGCTTGAGGGCCGCCAGGTCGACGACGTCCTTGGCCGCCTTCTCGTAGCACGGGTCGGAGAAGTCCAGCGAGTCGTTCGTCGCCTCAAGGGTGCCTGTCGAGCACTCGCGTAGCGCGAAGAAGTAGTACCAGTGGGCGGCGGGCCAGGCGTCCTTGCCGCCGAGCGCGATCGGGGTGATGCCGGCGCCCTTGAGCTTGTCGATCGCGCCGGCCAGCTCGTCGACCGTCTTCGGGATCTCGGTGATGCCTGCCTGGGAGAACAGATCCTTGCTGTACCAGATGCCACCGGGCTGCACCAGCTGCGGCGCGGCCAGCAGCTTGCCGTCGACGGTGAGCGCTTTGTACGACACGTCGCCAAGCTTCTGGCGTAACTCAGCGGAGTCGACCGCGCTGCCAGTGAGATCGAGGAGCTGGTTGGCCTTGGCCATGTCCCGCATCTTGCCGCCGCCGCGCTGCATGAAGATGCTCGGTGCGTCACCGGAGTTCAGCGCCGTCTGGAGCTTTCCGTCCAGCTCCTCGTTCTGGATGTGCTGGGCTTTGACGGTGACGTTCGCATGCGAGGCCTCGAACTGCTTGGCCACGCTGTCGAACCAGGCCAGGCCGGCCTCGCCGGTGTAGTTGGTCCAGACGGTGAGGGTGTACGGATCGCCTTCCTTGTAATCGCTGGCTTCCGGACCTGTCGAACAGGCCGACAGTGCGAGGGCTGCCGCCATCGTGCCTGCCAGAACGCCAAGCGTCCTGGAGCGGTACCTGCGTGTCATCATTGACAACTCCCTTGGTTGGCTGACGTTCGGCATTGGTGCCGCATCGCGGCGGGTCAGGTGAGCTGGAGCTCAGCTGTCAGGTAGGAGTGCGGCGGCAACTCGACGAGCAGGCCGCGCGGATGCTCGCGCACACCGTCGAACGCAGCGGGTGCCACGGCGCACGGAGTGTTTGGGGTGTTGTGCGACGCGGGCGTCGGTGCGGTGAGGATCCGCGCGCCGCGACACTGTGCGGTGCGCCCGCGCAGGTCGAGCACGACCTCGGCCGGGGAGCCGATGTCCAGATTGGCCAGCGAGACGAGCGCGCCGTCGTCTTTGGTCGACGCCGTGACCGAGACGAGGCCGAGCTCTCGCCCGTCCGACTCGACGGTCGGAACATCGCGCAGGTGGACGTCCAACGACGCCGCGTCATGGTGGCCCGTGCTCATCTCGAACACGTGGTAGGTGGGCGTACGCACGAGCGCGCCGGAATCCGGGTCAGTGAGCAGCACGGCCTGGAGCACGTTGATCGTCTGGGCGATGTTGGCCATGACCACCCGGTCGGCGTGCCGGTGAAAAGCGTCGAAATGCACCGCGGCCACCAGGGCATCGCGCAACGTGTTCTGCTGGTACAGGAACCCAGGATTGGTGCCTGGCTCGACGTTCCACCAGGTGCCCCATTCGTCGACCACGAGCCCGACCTTGCGGTGCGGGTCGTAGCGGTCCATCACCGTGCTGTGCCGAGTGAGGTACTCCTCCATGAGCGAGGCGCGGGACAACGCGACGTACCACTCGTCTTCGGTGAAACGGGTCGCCGCACCCTTGTCCGACCAGGAACCGGTCATCGTGTAGTAATGCAGCGACAGCGCCTGAAACGGAGCCGCCGGCGCGCTCGGGTCGGCAGCCAGGTCGTCGAACGAGCGCATCATGGTCTCGGTCCACGCGTAGTCGCCGTCACTGGGGCCGACGGCGATCCGGTAGACCTTGTTGTCACCCTGGTCACGCACGAACGTCGAGTAGTGGCGGGCCAGGGACGCGTAGTGTTCGGCCCGCATGTTGCCGCCACACCCCCAGGCCTCGTTGCCGATTCCCCAGAACGGGACGCGCCACGGCTTGTCCCGCCCGTGTGCCCGGCGCAACGCGGCCATCGGCGAGTCGCCGGCACGGGTGAGGTATTCGACCCACTCGGCCATCTCCCTTACCGAGCCGGAGCCGACATTGCCTGACACGTACGGCTGTGCGCCCAACAGCTCACAGAGATCGAGGAACTCGTGGGTGCCGAAGGAGTTGTCCTCGACGACGTCACCCCAATGGCTGTTCACCATCCGCGGACGGTGCTCGCGCGGCCCGACGCCGTCGCGCCAGTGGTAGGTGTCGGCGAAGCAGCCCCCCGGCCACCGCAGGTTCGGAATCCGCAGTGCCCGCAGCGCCTCTACGACGTCCGCGCGGATGCCGCGGACGTTCGGAACTCCTCCATCCTCGCCCACCCAGAACCCGCCGTAAATGCACCTGCCCAGGTGCTCGGCGAAGTGGCCGTACACATGCCGGGAGATGACCGGACCAGGCAAGTCCAGATTGATGATCGCCGTAGTCGTCATGTCGCCTTCCGGTGTGGACGGTGTCTGTGCGGCGCTTGAGCTACGAAACTTTCGTAGTTTATCGTTATACTTTCGACCGGAAAGAGTTCGCGACTAGACACCCCGTCGTCAAGCCGAACACTGCGCATCGTCGCCATTTTGTGACTGATCGTCGCTACACGCCGCTGCCCAGGTCCGCACCCGAGCCGAGAGAGTGACCGTTATGAGACGACGCACCGTCACGATGAGCGACGTGGCACGCGAAGCCGGCGTGTCGGTGATGACCGTGTCGAACGTGCTCAACGACCGGTCGAACGTCGGGGCCGACACCCGGCTTCACGTACTGGAAGTCGTCGACCGGCTCGGCTACGAGATCAACCTGAGTGCCCGGCGTCTTCGATCGGGGCGGACCGGCACTGTCGGCCTGATCGTGCCCAGGTTCGACTTGCACTATTACGGCGAGTTGGCGTCCCTGATCTCGGACGCACTGGCAGCGGATCGGATGCACCTCGTCGTCGAACAGTCGGGCGCGAGCCGTGAACGCGAGCTCTCCGCGCTCTCGCTCGCCCGGCTCCAGCAGTACGACGGCGTCCTGCTCGGCGCTGTCGGACTGGACATGGCCGATCTCGATCGGATCCATCCGGACCTGCCGATCGTGCTGCTCGGCGAGCAGGACGTGCCAGACCGCTACCACCGCGTCCAGATGCGTAACGCCGCCGGAGCGCGACTGGCCACCGAGCATCTGATCACCTGCGGCGCGAGACGAATCGCGGCGCTGGGCGGCAAAATCACCGCACCTCGCCCGGAGATGGCGACCTATCGCGCGAACGGCTGGGCAGGCGCGCTCGCCGACGCGGGCCTGGATCCCCGCCCTGACCTCGTGATTCCACTCCACGACTATTCGATCGCGGAGGCACGAGCCACGATCACTGATGTGCTGGCTGCTGGACTGAAGATCGACGGCATCTTCGCCGTTACCGACGAGGTGGCGATCGGCGCCCTGGCCGGCCTCCACGATGCCGGGTTGCGTGTTCCGGATGACGTCCAGCTCGTCGGGTTCGACAACCTCGATATCTCTCAGCACCTCGCCCCCGGCCTGACGACCATCGACCCCGATCGCCCGACAATGGTGGCCGAGGCGCTGCGCTTGCTGCGCCGACAGCTCGCGGACAAGAACGCCGCCCCGGAACACATCGTCAGCACCGTCTCGCTCGTAACCCGAGGCAGCACCAGAAATTAGACGCCTGTTCAGCGAAGGCGCGGGACGCCAAGGTGGCGCACCACCTGTGGGAGGTCTGGCGAGGAACTGACGTGAGTCACCTTTCCGCAGCACTCCCGGCCGGCCGCCTGACCGCCGGCACAGCTCAACGCTCCAAAGAGGACACGGTGGTCCCCTTTGGAGCGCGTGACTTCGGGTCAGGGCTTCACAGTGGGCGGCGAACCGAACACGATCCCGTTCCCGGCCCGGATCGACGAGATTCGACGCCGACAGTGTCTCGGCGGACTGCTCAACGAGTACCGACCTGCTGCGTGAAGGTCCAGGCCAGAACCGGTGACCGAGTTTTCGACCAGCACAGGTCCTCGGCGCCGGCTCGGCCGGCTGACGTGGATGCGTTTCAAGGCAGGCGAAGCGAGTATCGGCATCAACCGTGATTGTACTGATACGTGACTACTTGATCTCTCAACCCTTCTGACACAAGGAGTCGCGAAGGGCTGTCACGGAGACGGGCGATGCCCGGCTGGCTTACAGCGAGTAAATAGCGTTTGCAGCAAGTGAGGGTATTGACGGGGCATGGCCGCAGCTCTACCGTGTGCAATCGTTCGCATTCGGTGGTGCAGGAGGTCGGTATGGCCAACAGCGAACCCTCGTCCATGACCGCGCGACCGACGACGCCTGTACCCGCGTTCGTCGTCATCGCCGGGTTCACGCTGCTGGCCGTGTCGTTCATGGTCAACGCGATGGACCGGCAGGTCTTCTACCCGCTGCTACCCGACATCCGCACCACGTATGGCTTCTCGTTGTCGGAAGGCGGTTTGCTGGCAACCGGCTTCACGCTGGGCATGGCGGGCGCAGGCCTGCCTGCCGGGTATCTGGCCGACCGGGTGTCGCGCAAGACGCTGTTGGTGGTCAGCATCGTGGTCTACTCGGTCGGCACGCTGCTGACCCCGGCCGCGGCCGGGTTCGCCGACATGGCGGTCTACCGACTGGTGTCGGGATTCGGCGAGGGGATGCAGGCGACCGCGCTGTACGCCGCGATCGGCGCGTTCTTCTTCGTCCGCAGGTCACTCGTGCTGGGGATCTTCGGATTCGCGTTCGGCCTCGGCGTGTTCTTCGGCCCGATCATCGGGACCAGCCTGGCAACTTCGCACGGCACGTGGCACGCGCCGTTCATCACGTTCGGTGCGGTCGGGTTGTTGCTCGCCGTCCTCATCGGACTGCTCGTCAGCCGTCGGCTTACCGAGGCCGTTGCCGGTGCGGCGCAACGGGAAACCGTTGACTACGACTACATCCCAGCGTCGCCGTACAACCGCAACACCAGGCTGCTGGCGGTCGCCACGGCCGCAGGCGGGCTGACGGTCTACGGATTCCTGGGCTTGTATCCGACCTACCTGCGGACCGAACTGCATTTCACGCCGGGGCAGACCGCGCTGGCCACCAGCCTGATCGGAGCAGGCGCCGCCACGTCGTTGTTCTCCGGGTGGCTGGCCGACCGGTTCGACCCACGCAAGGTCCTTCTCGTGACCTATTTGGGGCTCGCTGTGTCCGCGTGGTTCGTGTTCAACGGCGCGGACACACCGGCATGGCACTACGTCACCTCGTTCATCATGGCCACGTTCGGTCTCGGATCGTTGTTCACCAACTGCAACAGCGCGATCCAACGGTCCGTCCGGCCCGAACAAGTCGGCCGTGCCGCGGGATTGTTCGTGACCACCTACTACGTCGCCGCCGCGGTGTCCGGGTATGTCTTCGCCGAACTGGTCGACGCCATGGGGTGGACGCAGGCAGCGTTGTGGCAGTTCACCGTCGTACCCCTGGCGGCATTGGTCCCGCTGTGGTTCGTCCGATCCGCCAAGATCATCAGGAGTGTCTCATGAGGACGTTGTTCACCGGTGGTGCCGTCTTCGCCGAGGGCAAGCTGCGCACCGACGTGGACGTCCTGGTCGACGGCAGCACGATCGCCTCGATCGGGCCCGTCGGCGAGCAAGCGGCCGACCGGACGGTCGACACGACCGGTTGTCTCGTGCTGCCCGGCCTGATCAACACCCACCAGCACGACTGGTACATCTACGGCCGCGGCCTCGGCGGCGGGATGCTGCTC
This sequence comes from Rhodococcus rhodnii, assembly GCA_000720375.1. Taxonomy (GTDB): domain Bacteria; phylum Actinomycetota; class Actinomycetes; order Mycobacteriales; family Pseudonocardiaceae; genus Kibdelosporangium. The sequence goes on from JOAA01000017.1 coordinate 188,703, forward strand.
GAGCAGTGGATCTCCGACTGCCTGTTCCCGATGAAGTCACGCCTGACCGTGGACGACCTGCGACTGGCCAGCGAAGTCGCCGCACTCGACATGGTGCGAGGCGGCACGACGACCTCGGTCAACCACCAGGTCAACGAGACGACGCTGGCCGAGGAGGAAGCGATCCTGCAACCCGTCGCAGAGACGGGGATCCGGCAGTACTTCGGCAAAGTCATCCGGCCACACGACGCCGCCGACGGCTACGCCTCGGCGCAGGAGTCCTTCGCCAAGTGGGACGGTTACGCCGACGGACGCGTCCGGGTCGGGTTCGTGCTCGAAGCGACCGCGCACTGGGTCCACATGGGAACGTGCTCCGAGGAAATGGTGATCGGCGGCCACGAACTGGCAGTCGCCAAGGACACGTTCGTCTCGTCGCACATCGCGGGCGGCACCATGTCCCGTACCACCGGCTACCTCAAGTTCGTCCTGGAGACCGGCCGCACCGATCTGCAGTTCCTGCACCGCCTCGGAGTGCTCGACGACCGCTGGATCCTCGCGCACACCATCCATCCACGTGACAACGACCTCGACCTCATCGCCGCATCGGGAAGCACGGTCGCCCACACACCGAGTTCCGAGGCCGCGCGCGGCGGCGGCATCACACCGGTCGCCCGCATGCTGTCCAACGGTGTCCACGTCGCCGTAGGCACCGACGGCCCCATGGTGGACCTCAGCAACGACATGGTCGAACAACTGAAATGGACCCGCCTGCTGCAGAACCAGGTCCACCTCACGCCCTCGTCGATCCCGCTCGACAAGATCGTCTCGATGGGAACATCAGCGGGCGCCCGTGCCGTCCGCGCCGAGAACCACATCGGCACCCTCGCACCCGGAATGGCCGCGGACATCGCGGTCTTCGACCTACAGGCACTGCATTCCGCGCCCGTGCACGATGTGCTCAGCACCTTCGTGAACGCCTCCCGCGGCAGGGACGCCAAACACGTCATGGTGGACGGCGAACTCCTCGTCCAGAACGGCAAGTTCACTCGAGTGAACGACCTGTACGTCACCTCGCTGCTGAAGCAGGCGGGCGATCGAGGCCGGGCGCTGGCGCGTCGAGCGGGCCTGCTGCCCGAGTGAACAGGCGCGGCGGAGCCCTACGCATGTGGAGGCATCACGATTGTAACCATCCGGTTGGTTTTGTTAGTGTGGACGTGTGCCGTATGACTCCGCAGCCACTCGTGCCCGTCTGCTGGACGCGGCCTACTACGAGTTCTCCAAGTGGGGACTGGCCGGTGCTCGGGTGGACCGGATAGCGGCCGCGGCGTCGGCCAATAAGCAGGCCATCTACGCCTACTTCGGTTCCAAGGAGAACCTGTTCGACGCGGTGCTCGGCGATCGCCTCAAGGTGCTCGCCGACACGGTGCCGTACACGCCCAGCGACCTCCCGGGCTATGCGGGCGCGCTGTTCGACGCCCTGAACGACACCCCCGATCTGCTGCGCCTCACCCGCTGGCGCGGGCTGGAGCGTGACGACGCCACGCCGGGTGAGATCGAATCGCATCTGGAGAAGGCGGTCGCGTTGCGCACGGCGTTGAACCTGCCCGACGACCGCACCGCGATCGACATCCTTGAGATCGTGGTGGCGATCAGCACGGCCTGGAGCACCATGGCACCCGGTCTGCGGGCAGCCGGCAGCGAGGACCCGGAACAGCGGAAGGCCGCACACCGGGCGATGGTGGTCGCGGCCGTCGAGGCGATCTGCCAGTCGGTAGCTGGCAACGGGGTATCGATCAGCCCCGTGCGGTAGTCCCGCTCGCACTGGACCGTGACGTCGCGCGCCCAGCCGAACCCTGTCACCAGTCACCAATCCAAGTGTCGAGTTCCATCCCGATCACTGTGACGGTCACCACGCCGCACATCTAAACCAACTAGATGGTTGCTTTTCCGGCCACCCGTCGATACGGTTCAAAACAACCAACCAGTTGGATTCAAAGGAGCGCCGAGATGGCTCAGTGGTTCGTGACGGGAGCGTCCGCCGGGATCGGCCGTGAGGTGACCGAGCAGCTTCTCGCGGCCGGACACCGCGTGGCGGCGACGGCCCGGGACGCCAGCCGGCTGGAGGACCTGGCGGAGGCGTACCCGGGGATGGTCTGGACAGCGGACTTGGACGTCACCGACACCGCGGCGGTACGCGCGGTCGTGGCTCGGGCGTTCGAGGAACTCGGCCGAATCGACGTGGTGTTCTCGAACGCCGACCGAGGTGCGGTCGGCGCGGCCGAGGAGCTGACCGACGAGGCGATCGCCGAGCAGGTCGCGGTCAACATGACCGGCCCGATCCAGCTCGTCCGCGCGGTACTGCCGTTCCTGCGAGCGCAGGGCGGCGGCCGGATCATCCAGACCTCCACCATGGGCGCCCAGATCAGCAGTCCCGGCGCCAGCTTGTACCACGCCTCGAAGTGGGGCGTCGAAGGCTTCCTCGAGTCGATCATCGGTGAGGTCGCGCCGTTCGGCATCGGCATCACGATGGTCGAGCCGGGCAGCGTGCGCACCGGGTTCGGGGCGGCACTGTCGATCGCGGAGGCCTCGCCCGCGTACAGCGAGACTCCAGCCGGCCAGGTCCGCCAGTACATCGAGACCTCGGGCGGGAACCTGACCGGCGCGGCGCCCGGCGATCCGGCCCGCGTCGCCGCCGCGATCATCACGTCCGCGTCGACCAACCCGGCTCCACGCCGATTGATCCTCGGCAGCGACGCCTACCAGGCCGTGCACGCCGCATTGTCCGGCCGCTTGCGCGAGGTCGAGGACGGCCGCGTTCTCGCCGCCTCCACCGACTTCCCCGCATGACCATCCACAACATTTTGGAGCACAAGACAATGAGCCTCACCGACTTCCGCACGCTCGGCCGTACCGGTCTGCGCGTCAGCCCGCTCGCCCTGGGCACGATGACCTTCGGCGACCCGTCCTGGGGCGCCGACGAGGCAACCTCGATGGAGATCCTCGACCGCTACCTGGACGCCGGTGGCAACTTCATCGACACGGCGAACCGCTACATGGACGGCGAATCCGAACGGGTCATCGGGACCTACCTCGGCAAGCACCCAGGGCTGCGTGACCGGCTCGTCATTGCCACGAAGTTCGCGCTGACCATGGACCCGCACGACCCGAACAACGGCGGCACGGGGCGCAAGGCGATTCGCCGGCACGTCGAGGAATCACTGAACCGGCTCGGAACCGACTACCTCGACCTGTACTGGCAGCACAACTGGGACCGGCACACCCCGCTGGAGGAGACGATCTCCACATTGGACGATCTGGTCCGCGAAGGAAAGGTGCGCTACGTCGGGTTGTCCGACACGCCGGCCTGGGCCGTGGCACGCATGGCCACACTGGCCGAATGGCGCGGCTGGACCCCGATCGCCGCCGTTCAGCTCGAATACAACCTCCTGGAGCGCACGTCCGAGGGTGAACTCTTCGGCGCCGCACAGGAACTCGGGCTGGGCGTGATGCCGTGGAGCCCGCTGGCCAACGGTGTACTCACCGGCAAATACACCCGGGACAACCCGAACCCCGCCGGGTCCGGGCGCGGGGCATTCGTCGGACGACACCTCAACGAACGCACCTGGTCGCTCGTGGACGCACTCGGCCGGATCGCCGCGGCCCACGACACCACGATCGCCGCGGTGGCGCTGGCTTGGGTACGGCAGCAGCCGATGATCACATCCACGATCATCGGGGCACGCACACCCGACCAGCTGACCGCGAACCTGGCCTCGCTCGAAGTCACGCTGACGCCGGACGAACTCGCCGAACTGGACGGACTGACCACCCCGGAGCTGAACTTCCCCGTGCCGTTCCTGCACACCCTTGGCTTCCCGGCACAGCAGGGCGCCACGACGATCAACGGGGTGAGCGCTTAGCCGACGGGGCCCGCGTTCTCCGCGGGCCTCGCCTGGTCCGAAAGGGCGAGAGAACTCTTCGACGCGGCTGTTTCGGGATGCTCTGGCGAGCGGTACGTGACCTGGCGGCACGGGAGAAGGCGTTCTTCGCGTGCCGTCCCCGACGAGTTCTACGAACTACCCGTCACGCTCGCGAACAACATCGACGATGTCCGGGACCGGTTCACCAGTCGTGGCCTTGAACACGCCTACCGCTCCCCGACGGCGTAGGTCAGGTGCGTCACCCTTTTGGCATCCCCGGTTGTCGAACAACAAGTGCTCCTTGTCCGTGGGGCTAGTCGAACAGAACCGCGGTTCCCTGGATCTCCATCAACGCTTCGGGGAACCAGAGCCCGCTGACCGCGATGACCGCCTGTGCCGGGAAGTTCGGCCCGACCAACCGTTGCCACACGGCTTGGATCTCGTCGTAGTGCGCCTGGAACTGCGGCAGGTCGGTGACGAAAATCGTCAGGCTGACCAGGTGCTTCGGCTTGCCTCCTGCCCGTCGCACGACGCTGAGCAAGTAGCGCAGTGCTCGCTCGTATTGGGCCACGACACCGACTTCCCAGCTGCCGTCCGGTTTCTGACCGACTTGACCGGCAAGCAGCACCGTCCGGCGGGCCTCGACCGCGATGCCGTGGGAGAACCCGAGCGGTGCGGGGACGTCGGCGGGGTTGATCACCTCGTAGGCAGGCCGGGAGGCTGCGGCCACGCCGGGCATCGCTGTGGTCGCGGCTCCACCGGCCACCGCACCCACGACACCGGCGAGCAGCGGCCGCCGCCCGAGCAGGCCCGGCTCGGACTTGGCGGCACGCCGGTCCGCGGAAGCGCTTGAGTCGTTCATGGTTTTCCTCCGATTAAGTGATGGTGCCTCCAGGCACAAAAGCGACTACTGGCTGCTTTTGGCGAGTTGTCGTCAATGAGCCCGAAGAAAAGTTCTCGGCCACTGTTCGCGCCGGAGATGGATCGAGGACCCGTGCGCGTCCGCTCCTTCCTCGATCTGTCTCCACGGCGTCGCCAGTCAGAGAACACACTGGTGGGGGCCTGCCCACAAGGCGGCCGGATCAGTCAACAAGATTTCGCCGCCATTGTGAAATACTATTCCGATAAGGATTGATATCATGCGAGTATGAGTGAGCTTGACGTTCGTCAACTCAGATACTTCGTGGCGGTCGCGGAGGAGCTGCATTTCGGACGGGCGGCCGAACGGTTGTCCATCGCACAACCGCCGCTGTCTCGGACGATCAGCGACATGGAACGTCAAATGGGTGTCTCGTTGCTGGAGCGCACAACTCGTCAGGTTCGGCTGACCCCGGCCGGGGAGGTTCTGCTGCGGGAAGCCCGGGTCGTGCTGGATTCGATCGCCGCGGCGACACGCCGAACCCAGCGGGCCGGACAAAGCGAGTCGACGCTGCGGGTGGCGGTGAAGGTCGACTACGACGGGGGACTGCTCCCTCGTGTGCTGGCCGCCTACCAACGCGACGAGAACACCCACCCGGTCGAACTGCTGCTCGGTGACCTTGGTGAACAGGTTCAAGCGCTGCGTGACGGCAGGGCGGACGTCGCGTTGGTGCCCGTGCCGTTCGACGATCGCGGCCTGGACACCCTGCCGGTGCTGACCGAACCCCGGTTTGTCGCGCTGGCAGCGGGTGACGTGTTGGCCGATCGCCCGTCATTGCGCTTGGCGGACCTGGCCGGGAAAGTCCTCGCCGACGGGACACCCGCCACCCTCGGACCGGTGCCCTCAGAGCCTGCAACCGATGATGGCGCGGCTCCTTGTCGCGACATGACGCATTTGCTGAACCTGATCGAGCTGGGTCGTGCCGTTTGGTTCCCACCCGCGTCAGTGGCCGCCCGCAACCGTCGGTCCGGAGTCACGTACGTGCCCGTCGAGGACCTCGCGCCTGCCGAACTGGTCCTTGCCTGGCCGCGTGGTGCGCAGTCGCCGGCCGTGTCGGCCTTCGTCGGCGCTGTGTTGACTGTGCTCGAGGAAGACCCGGACACAGCAACCGATCCAGGACGCGATGCGCTGGCGTTGCTTGCCGGTGTGTCCGATTTGAACGGTCAGGTCAGCGGCCGCCCCAAGGGTGACACGGGCCGCTGAGCCAGCCGGGAACCCGCAATGTCGTCGCACCGGCCGAGGAGCCGATCCCGAATGTCACCAGGAGGCTGTCCCCGGGCGGGAGGTCTCCCTGCAGACTTCTTCCACATCGACACAGACCGACCCACATGCGTTGGGGGCCAAGCTTTTCCGTCACGGTTACCACCCCGATCGACCATAACAGCCGGATGTCAGTGGTAGGCCTACTAAGGCTGGGTTCGTTGCGCCGGGCGATCACACCGAGGTCTGTGGACAGGTGGCTCAGGACTGCCCCTGAGGATCACCGTTGAAGAGGTCGATGAATCCGAACGGTGCGCGGTCGCCGAGGCAGAGGTCCAGCATTTCGTGGGCGTCGGCGTAGAAGGGCTCGCTGCGGGCGAACAGCGCCGCTTCGTAGACGGTCAGTGCCGCTTCGATGTCGTCGGGGTGCGCGGCGATTGCCTTGGCGAGTTCGGCGCCGTCGAACATCGCCAGGTTCGCGCCGTCGCCGGACGGCGGCATCAGGTGCGCGGCATCGCCGAGTAGCGTCACCCCGGGCACACGCTCCCATCGGTGTCCGTCCGGGAGTGTGTGGATCATGCGCGCGACCGGAGCGGTCTCGCCGTCGGTGATCAACGCGGTGAGCTCCGGGGCCCACCCGTCGAACTCGGCCGCGACCCGAGCGGTCGCGGCGGCGGCATCAGTGAAGTCGATGTCGGCGATCCACTCGGCGGAGCGGTTCAGCTCGACGTACGTGTGCAGGATGTCCCCCGCTTCGCGGTGCGCGATGATCCCCTTTCCTGGGGCCAGCGCGTACATCGCGCCAGCACCGACCATCTTGGCCGTCGCGGGGTGCCGCTCCTCGGCGTCGTACAGGTAGGTGTCGATGAACGTCGTGCCGATGTACTCGGGCTTGGCGTCGGAGAGCAGCGGGCGGATCTTCGACCAGGCGCCGTCGGCACCGACGAGCAGACTGCTGGTCGCGGTCGCACCGTCGGCGAAGGTCAGCTCGTGCCGGCCGTCGCCGAGGGGCCGGACACCGGTGACCTTGCACCCCCACTGGACCGTCTGGTCGGGCACGGAGTCGAGCAGGATCCGGCGCAGGTCTCCGCGGAGCACTTCGGGACGCCGCGCCATGCCGTGGTCAGGGGCCTCGAACAGCAGTTTGCCGTGCTGGTCGAGCACACGCGACGCCTCAGCGCCTTCGTGGATGATCGCGCGGAATTCGGCGGTGAGGCCGGCGTCGGCGAGCGCGCGCTGCCCGTCGTCCTCGTGGATGTCGAGCTGGCCGCCCTGCGTCCGGAACTTTGCCGAGGGATCGGCCTCGTAGATCGTTGCGGGGATGCCGTGGACATGCAGGACCCGGGCCAGGGTCAGGCCGCCGAGGCCGGCGCCGACGATGGCGATCGGGTGATGGCTGGCGTTCATGGGCTTTCTCGTTTTCTGTGGGCGGAGCGCCGGGCATCTGCCCGACATCTATATGGATCAGCGTTCCATAAGCAGTATGGAACGCTGTTCCAGGGTGTGTCAAAATGAGGCCATGCCACGGACACGCGGAAGAGCACCCTCCGGGGGGCGCGCCGACGCCCTTTCCCGAGAGATGATCGTCAGCGCGGCCGTTATGCTGCTGGACGAGCACGGCGAGCGAGGACTTACCTTCCGGCTGCTGGCCAAACAGCTGAACACCGGACCCGGCGCGCTCTATTGGCACGTGGCGAACAAGGACGAGCTCGTCGCCTTGGCCGCCGATCAGGTGCTCGGCCACGCCTTCGCCGCAGCCCCGCGCCTCGAGGACGACGCCAGCGCCGGGCTTCGCGCACTTGCGATCGCCGTCTTCGATGCCCTCGATCGGCATCCGTGGGCGGCGTCCCACGTCACCGCGCCGGCCACGCTGGCGAACGCACTGCGCCTGCTCGACCGCATCGGCACCCTTGTCGCACGAACCGGGCTGCCCACCGAACGGCATTTCGCGGTCTCCACCGCGATCTCCTACTACATCACCGGCGTCAGCGCCCAGATCATCACCCCACACACCAACCTCGGCGCGACCACCAGCCGCGACGCCTACCTCACCCAGACCGCCGACCGTTGGGAAGAACTTGACCCCGCCGACTACCCCTTCCTGACGCGCACCACCACGGACCTGCGCGACCACCACGACCGCGACCAATTCATCACCGGCCTCGACCTGCTCCTGGACGGCCTGAACAAGACCGCAGACCCGCGAACACCCACGTGATGCCGCGATTCAGGCGGTACAGAGTGGATCGTCCGGCCGTCCGCGCCGCAGTACAACCGTGGCGAACTGTGGGCTGTGAAGTTTGACGACGCAGCTGGAACGGATCGGCGCCAGGATCCGCCTGAACCTCACCTGTCGGATCATGACAAAAGCATCGGCCGTAGTGCTCACGAAAATGCACATTCACCCGTTCTGACAAATTCACTGGCACCCTTTGTCACAACCGCTCGAATTATCGGTAAAGTCATTGAGAAATCGTCGTCCTGCGTTAACTTCGGATCGTCATTACTGCCGAGTAACAGGAAGGTCGACGATGACCGTTCTGGCACCGCTGAAACGTCTCGCCTGCCTCGCCGTGACATGTGTGGCCGGTCTTATCGCCCTGATCACCCCGGCCGCCGGGCAAGTGGGGGCCGCCGAACCCCTGCCGGGTCCGTTCGACGACTCGTTCTACGTTCCGCCCACGCCACTGCCCGCCGGACAGCCCGGTGACATCGTTCGGTGGCGTCCTTCGTTCGCCCTGCTCAACTCCGCCAACGCCAACGTGTGGGAGGTCATGTACCTGTCCACGAACGCCCTCGGTCAACGCAACGCGGTGACCGGCACGATCCTGGTGCCCAAGAACGGCGACCCGGCGAAGGCGCCGATCGTGGGGTTCGCGGTCGGCACGCAGGGACCGGCGTTCAAATGCACGCCGTCCAAGGCGATCGAACGCGGCACGCTGTATGACCAGCCCGCCGTGGGCGATTTGATCAGCAGCGGTTACGCCGTCGCCATCACCGACTACGAGGGCTACTCCGCTGCCACCACGCCGACGTACATCACCGGCCAGTCGGAAGGCCCGGCCGTCATCGACTCCGTTCGTGCCGCTCAACGGCTGTCCAGCGCAAAACTGTCAGCCGGCGCGAAGGTGGTTTTCCAGGGGTATTCCCAGGGCGGCGGCGCGGCGCTGTGGGCCGCCGAGAAACAGCCGGCGTACGCGCCGGAACTCAACCTGGTCGGTGTCGTCGGCGGTGGTGTTCCCGGCGACTTGAATGAAGTCGCGAAAGGACTCGACGGCAATATCGGGTTCGGTTTCCTGGCCTTCGCGGCCATCGGCCTCGACGCCGCGTACCCCGATCTGAAACTCGATTCCTACCTCAACAACACGGGTCGTACCGAGCTGACGAAAGCCAAGCAAGAGGCGTGTGTGGTCGAGTTGCTGACCAACTACGCGTTCAAGAAGATCACCGACTACACCACGACGAACCCGTTGCCGACGCCAACCTGGCAAGCCAGGCTGGCGCAGAACAAACTGGGCAACGGCACTATCCGCGTGCCGGTCTTCCAGTACCACGCGGCGCTCGACGAGATCGTCAACCTGCCGCAGGCCGACGCACTGCACAGGACGTACTGCGGCAAAGGCGTGCAAGTGACCTGGAAGACGTACATCGCCGACCATCTGCTCGGCATCTTCGCCGGAAACGCCGACGCCAAGGCATTCATCGCCGACCGGTTCGCCGGACGCGCCGCCCTGTCCAACTGTTGATCACGACCGCCTACGTCGGCCACGCTTCGTCCGCAAAGGACCGCTGGAGCACCTGCTCAGCCTCGCCACCAAACCGGCGAAGTACATCCGCTGAGCCCCGGCCGGGGCGGATCGTCTCCACGTTCCGCTCCGGCCTGTCCGCCGACCGGCTGGCCAGAACCCTGCCGGTCGGCGGGCACGACCTGCCAGTTCTCGGATGGCGGGGCCCGAGCCGGTCTTGGTGCGACAGGATCCACAAAGGAGCGTGGCACGGCCCGGGTGGTGGACGGCGAACAAGGTCTGAACACCAATCTCGCATCGGGCGGAAACCTTTCCGGGAGCAGCGGCAACTTGCGGGCAGATTCGAAGACGATCAAACGCTGGGTTGCCTGGTCCTGACTGCCGCGTGTTGCGCGGCGTGCTCGGGAGAGTGGCGTCACCCGAGCCGTCAAGGAGTGCTGCTATGAGTAAGACCGAGTTCACTGCGGGCCGAGTGCCCGCGGTGCCGCAGGGACGCAGGCGCCACCGCGGGCGCTGGACGGCGATTGCCCTGGCATTGAGTGTGCCGGCGCTTGTCGGTCCCTACCTGCTGTTCATGCGGGACGACTCGGAGGCGGTGCCGGTTGACGCCGCCGCCTATTACCAGTTCGTCTCGGTGCACAGCGGCAACGCGCTGGACGTGGCCGGGGCGGACAACGCGGACGGTGTGCGGATCCAGCAGGAGAAACGCGCCGCCAGTGCCGCGAGCCAGCAGTGGCGGGTGAAGCCGACCGACGGCGGCTACTACCAGCTGGTCAACCACAACAGCGGGAAGGTCCTGGGAGTACGTGGCGGCTCGAGGGCGCAGGCCAACGTCGAACAGCAGTCGGACATCGGCGCCACCACGCAGCAGTGGAAGCTCACCGATGTCGGCGGCGGCGCGGTGAAGATCGTCTCGCGCAGCAGTGGCCTGGTCCTGTGCGTGAACGGCTCCGGCGCCGACGGCCAAGCGGTCATCCAATCCACCGACAGGGGCGGCACAGACCAACAGTGGAAGCTCACCAAAGCCGACACGGTCGCCACACCCTCGGCTCCCGCGGTGGCCGCCGTTGTGCCGAGTCCTTCCCAGAGCGCGTCCGCCACGCCGCCCATGCCGTCCACATCGTCCAGGCCTGCTGCGGGTTCGGGTGGTTATGCCTGGCGCAACGTCCAAATCGCTGGTGGCGGCTTTGTCACCGGCTTCGTCTTCAACACCAGCCGCAAGGACCTGCTCTACGCGCGCACCGACATGGGCGGCGCGTACCGCTGGGACGGCAAGGCCGGCCAGTGGGTGCCGCTGACTGACTGGGTGGCGGACTGGAACATGCTGGGCATCGAGAGCGTGGCGACGGACCCGGTTGACCCCGAGCGCCTGTACCTCGCCACCGGCACCTACACCAACGAGTGGGCGGGCAACGGCGCGATCCTGCGCTCCACCGACCAGGGTCGGACGTTCCAGCGCACCGACCTGCCGTTCAAGCTGGGCAGCAACGAGGACGGCCGGTCCATGGGTGAGCGGCTCGCGATCGACCCCGCCAACCACGGCACGCTGTACCTGGGAACCCGTAAGAACGGGCTGTGGCGCAGCACCGACTACGGCGTGACGTGGAGCCAGGTGGCGAGTTTCCCTGTCAAGGACGGCGCCAGCAGCGGAGTCGGCCTGTCCTTCGTGACGTTCGGACCGGCCGGCAGCAAGACGATCTACGTGGGTGTCGCCGACAAGGCCACCTCGCTGTACCGCTCCACCGACGGCGGCACGACCTGGAAGGCCGTGCCCGGCCAGCCCACCGGGCACCTGCCGCACCACGGCGTCCTGTCCGGTGACGGCTCGTTCTACGTGACGTACACCGACGCCCCCGGCCCGAACGGGGTGACGGCCGGTTCGGTGTGGAAGCACACACCGTCCGACGGGGCCTGGAAGGACATTTCGCCGATCCCCGGCACCAGCTTCGGCTACGCGGGGCTGGCGGTGGATCCGCAGCGCCCGTCCACGGTGATGGTCACCACCCTCGACCGCTGGTGGCCGTCGGACGAACTGTTTCGCTCCACCGACGGCGGCGCCAGTTGGAAGGCCCTCGGGGCCACGTCCGTCCGGGACGCCTCCGCGGCGCCGTACGTCGGCACCGGCATCGGTCACTGGATGGGCGCGCTGGCCATCGACCCCTTCGACTCCGGACACGCCCTGTACGGCACCGGAGCAGGCTTGTGGGCCAGCAAGGACGTGACCGCGGCGGACAGCGGACGCGCCACGCACTGGACGGTCCCCGTCAAGGGACTGGAGGAGACCGCGGTCCTCGGCCTGGTCGCGCCACCCGGCGGCAAGCTGATCAGCGCACTCGGCGACATCGGCGGATTCCGCCACGACGACGTGAACAAGGTGCCGGCCGGGGCCTCGTCCGGACCGCGCTTCACCAACACCACGGGCATCGACTTCGCGCAGGCCAAGCCGAACATCGTGGTACGCGTCGGCTACGGCCACGAAGAGCGCGGCGCCTACTCGGCCGACGGCGGCGTCACTTGGACGCCGTTCGCCGGGGCTCCGGTGAGCGCCGCAGGCGGCGGCACCGTGGCGATCTCAGCCGACGGCGGCACCGTGGTGTGGACCGCGTCCGGCCAGGTGCCATCCGTCTCCACCGACTGGGGCAAGACCTGGAAGGCGTCGTCCGGCCTGCCGTCGGGCGCGGCCGTAGTGGCGGACCGTTCCACGGCAGGCACCTTCTACGCGCTCAGCGGCGGCACCCTGTTCGCAAGCACCGACGGCGCCAAGAGCTTCACCGCCCGTGCCAAGGGGCTGGCCGGGGAACGCCTCAAGGCGGCCCCGGGCAACGCCGGGGATCTGTGGATCGCGGGCGGCGGCGGACTCTCGCACTCCACCGACGGCGGGGCGAGCTTCACGAAACTGAGCGGAGTGCAGGGCGCCGTGGCCGTCGGCTTCGGCAAGGCCGCCCCCGGCGCCCGATACCACGCCCTCTACCTCATCGGCACGGTGAGCGGCGTTGCCGGCATCTTCCGCTCCACCGACGGCGGCACCGCCTGGGTACGGATCAACGACGACCGCAACCAGTACGGCGGGGCCGTTGGCGGTGTCGTCACTGGAGACCCCGAGGTCTACGGCCGGGTCTACGTGGGCACCAACGGCCGCGGCGTGCTGTACGGCGACCCGTCCTGACCACCAGGCCGCGACGGCCCGGCCGCTGGTCGGGCCGTCGGGAGCGCCCGGTATCGGGGGCTGTGACCGGCCATTGCTACGTTGCCGCCGTGGAGGGGCTCATGGGTAGGGAGAGGGCAGCCGAGCGACATGCTCCTCGATGACGCGTCGGCGGAGTTCCACGACTTCTTCGAACAGCACTACGCCGAACTGGCCCGTCTCGCCTATCTCCTGACCGGCGAGACGGATGCCGCCGACGACGTGGCCGCGGACGCACTGATCGCCCTGTGGCAGCACTGGGACCGACTGCGCCGAGCCCAGCACCCGCTGGCGTACGCCCGCGGCGTGGTCGCAAACCTGGCACGGGAACGGATCCGCAGCGCGACGCGCGAGCGCCGCCGGATCGCACTGTTCTGGTCACGTGGTCCACAACAGGCGCAAGGCCCGGATGTGGCCGCCGTGGTGGACGTGCGGGCAGCCTTGGACCGCTTGCCGTTCCGCAAGCGGGCCTGCGTCGTCCTCCGGCACGCCTTCGACCTGTCGGAAAAGGACACCGCGCTGGCGCTGGGAATATCGGTCGGTGCGGTGAAGAGCCAGACATCGAAAGGGCTGGCCGAGTTGGAACGCCTACTCGGCGTGCGAGCAGCCGGGGACATGGTGGCGGGGAGGAGGAGCCGTTGAACGAGGAAATCAGCAGGCAACTGCGCGAGGCCGCGGGGGCACACCAGCCCGATCGCGCCCGGATGCAGGCACGCCTGGAGCGCGGCATGGCCGGTGCCACCGGCCGCCGCCGGACGTCGGGCATCGCGACGTCCTGGCCCAAGGTGACGCTCGCCGGCTTCGCCGCAGCCGGCATCCTGGCAACTGCCGGTCTCACCGTCGCCGGGATTCTCCACTCCACGCCGACGCCCCCGGACATCGCGACGACTCCAGCCGACCCGAGCCCGAGCGGAACTCCCAGCTCCACGAGCTCCGCCCGCGCCACCGACGGCTCGGCTCCGCCGTCAGCGGCGAGTCAGCCAGGCCGGACGACCACCGGCCGGACGACGTCAGGCAACCCGACCTCGGCTTCGCCCACCTACAGCCAGCTCTCGGACGGGCCACTGTCGTCGGAGGGCTTCATCGATCCGGACACCAACATCTATTGGGCCCAGAGCAGGCTCGTCTTCACCACCACCCAGCCGCTGACCACGCTCACCGTGCAACTGCGCATCGCGCAGACCGGCGGCGTCCAGTCCACCGGCCACTGGCAGACCGGGCCAGGCGACGACTTCACCCTCACCGTGCAGGAGATCGGCGGCGCACTGGTCTACCGCTGGGACCTCAAGCCGGGCCGCACCGTGCCTGCCGCACAGCACACCTTCGCCGCCCAGTACAACCACGCCGCCGGCACGCGCAACGCCAACGCCGACAGCTATCGGGCGCAAGCCACGACCGCAGGCGGTGCCTTCGCGGTTCGGGGCGGCTTCACCCCGGCGGGATGAGTTCCTTCGGTCGCCCATCGAGCAAGGATCTTTCCTGCCGTGGACTTTCCGATCCCGGCGATCATCGCCAGATCGTTGGCACTTCGGCATGCAACGCCTTCCACAATGGTGCGTAGCGCGCGGCCTCGACGGGACTCAACGTCCTGTTTGGACGGTTCCAATTCCGTGGAGGCGCGTGAAGTTGGTCGTCCTTGCTGTGCCAGGCACGGACGTCGGCCAGATCGTCTGTGGTGATCCCGAACTGATCGGCAGGTTCAGTTCGGGACGTTCACCACCGGCGGTGCGGCCTGGGGGCGGGCCAGTGAGGCATTGATCGTGGAACAGATGCGCCCGTTCGGGAGTTGGGCGTGACATGAGCCAACTCGTAGACCGCACGATCACTGCACTTCGCTCCGAGCACGACATGCTTGCCGGTCTCGTGCGCACCCTCACCGACGACCAGTTGGCCGCCACGAGCGGCGCGGCGGAATGGACCGTCTCCCAGGTCCTTTCCCACCTCGGTAGCGGTGCGGAGATCGGCCACGCGCCGATTGCGCGGGCAGTCGGACAGACCGTGGCGGCCGAGGACAACCAGACGATCTGGGCTCGTTGGGACGCGGCCGCGCCGCGAGCGCAGGCCGAGGGCTTTCTGGAATACAACGGCCGCTGGCTCGACACAGTCGAGGCGCTTACGCCCGAGCAGCACTCGTCGCTGACCGTCGACCTCGGGTTCCTGCCGGAGCCGGTCCCGCTGGTGACCGCCCTGGGCATGCGGCTCAACGAGGTGGCCAACCATTCGTGGGACGTGCGCGTGGCATTCGACGCCCACGCCGGAGTGGACGCCGACTCGGCCGCGGTACTTGTCGACCTCCTGAGCGGGCCCGTGGCCTTCATGCTGAATTTCCTCGCGAAGCCGGCCGAGCTCGCCGACCCGGTGTCCGTCGCGATCCCAGGCGCCGGTCTGGTGATCGATGACGCGGTCACCGTGGTTGACCATCTCGAGTCACCTTCGGCGACGTTCAACGGCCCGGCGGAAGCGTTTGTCCGGCTGATCAGCGGCCGACTCAAGGCTCCGTACGACAACGGCGTCACCATCGACGGCAGCATCACGCTCGACGACCTGCGTCGCGTTTTCCCCGGCTTCTGACGGAAACCGAGAGGACCAGCGACGTCATCGCCGCGCACTCGACTGGTTGGTCGGCTCCTGCGAGATCGAGCATCACGTCCGGGCCGACGCCGTCGCCTTGGAAACACCAGCGTGCGAGTCGACAGCTCTCCGGTGTACGCATGTGTACCGTCAGGGTTTGCGGGCGACTGCTCCGTACGCGATGTGCTCGACGGCGGACAGCGGCCTGACGCGAGGACCGTCCGGCCACCAGTCGGCCGCGGGGACCAAGCCTGGCTCGACCAGCTCGAGTCCACAGAAGAGCGATTCGATTTGCGAGTACGTCCGGCACCACCCGGATCCCACGGCGTTGCGGAGGTTCGTCTCCAACATGCGGGCGAGCTCGCTCATCTCACTGCCATCAGCCGGATCGCAGAAGTGACTGATGGCGACGTACGAGCCGGACGGCAACGCCTCGATGTAGCGCGCCATCAACTCACCCGGGTTGTCCTCGTCACTCACATGGTGGAGTGTCGCGCATTGCATGAGCGCGAGCGGCCGGTTCATGTCCAGGTATCGGGTGACGGCGGGATGGGCCAGCAACGCTTCCGGGTCACGCAGATCGGCGTCGACGAAGTGCGTTCGGTCGTTCTCCTCCAGCAGAGCCCGGCCGTGCGCGATCACCATCGGGTCGTTGTCCACGTAGACGACCGTGGTCTCGGGACGAACGCGTTGCGCCACCTGGTGGGTGTTCTCGGCGGTGGGCAGACCCGATCCGCAGTCGAGGATCTGGTCGATCCCGGGACCGGACGCCAAGAACCGCACGACCCGGATCAGCCACTGCCGAAATGCCCGCGTCAGCAGCGGCACCTCCGGACTGATCTCCATCGTCCTGCGGTAGACCTCGCGGTCCACCTCGTAGTGGTCCTTGCCACCCAGGAACATGTCGTACACCCGAGCGATGCTGGGCTTGGTCGTGTCGATGGTCGGCGGTACCGGCTCATCCGCGGAAATACCGTCAACGGCCGACATCCCCAGCACCACTCCTTCGCGCTTGAAAACCCCCGCCTTCGCGCGTGCACCGCCACCGCCGAACGAGTCATACGCCACGAAAGCCGTCACCCGACTTCCTACCATCCGACGTCCCCGCCGCACTGCGCTGGTTTGCCAGGTCAGTACGGCCAGCCGGGGACGTTCAGGCGAATGCGGTAAAGGCCGAAGTTTCCGGTGTTACCGCCGGTGGACGCGGTTCCCGACGTGATGTAGAGGGTGGTCCCGTCGGGACCGCCGAAGGCGGCGTTGGTGGCGTTGCGGCCGGCCGAGATCGTGCCGAGTTTCTGGCCTGCTGGGGAGAACACGTGGACCTTCCCGTCGCCGTAGGTGGTTTGGTACACGTTTCCGGCGCAGTCGACCGTGCCGCCGTCGGTGCCGCCGAGTGACGCGAAGTCGCTGCGAGGTCCGGTACTGCCGTCCGCGTTGACGGGGTACTGGTAGATCTTGCCGGTCGCGTTGCCGCCGACGTAAAGGGTCCTGCCGTCCGGGGAGAGCTCGATTCCGTTCGGCTGGCGGATCGTGTCGTCGATCAGGGTCACAACACCGTTGGTGACGCGGAAGACGCCTGTCTTACCAGACATCTGGTCCGGCCGGTTCGCACGCTGGAAGTTCGGGTCGGTGAAGTAGACCGTCCCGTTCGCAGCCACAGTGACATCGTTGGGAGAGTTGAACATCCGGCCCCGGTAGTTCGCCGCGATCGTGGTCCGCTGTCCGGTGGCCAGGTTGTACGAGGACAGGCTGCGCTGGTCATGCGTCGCCGCGAAAACGGACTGACCGTCGCGACTGATCGCCAGGCCGTTGCTGCCCGCGTTCTTGATGAACGTGGTGAACGTGCCCGTCGCGGGAGTGAACCGCAGGATGTCCGAAGGCTGGACGTTCTGCGGACCGGTGCCGTCGTACATGTTGGTCAGCAACAAGGTTTGCGTCGTCGTGTCCCAGGTCGGGCCCTCCAGGAAGTTGAACCCGTCCTTGATCTTGGTCGCGGTCAGGTTCGGGGAGGGCAGCGGATTGCCGAACGGTCCCCCGGGGCACGGCCCCTTGGGTGCCGTGGCCGAGGCGTTGGTAACGCTCAAAGCGGCCAGGATGGTCATGGCCACAGCGATCGTCCGGCGCATGTGCTCTCCTGTGGGCGTCGTTGCCAGTTCTGGGAGCGCTCCCAGTACAGACTGTAATCACACCGATGCCGTTTGGCAACAGATGGGTCGCCCCCGGAACACAGCGGTGACCGGTCCGGTGTTAGTGGCAGCACGACACGGCACGTGCGGCAGGGTCGACGACACACATGGCCACAGACGAATTCCACGAGGTGGAAGCCGTGCACCACACGACAGCCCCCCTAGAAGGTGGCCTCTCCGTCGCCCTCCGCCATGTGTCCGCGCAACCAGCGCTCGGACGTACCGACATGGATCAGGGCGGTCGCGTGTGCCGCAGCGGCGTCACTGTCGGCCAGCGCCTGGTAAATCCCGGTGTGCTGGGCCAAGGTGAGAGGTGCCGCGTTGTCGTCTGTCATGCCGCGCCACACCCTCGCCCGCAGGGTTCTGCTGGAGATCCCGTCCAGCAGTGTCGTCAGCGCCTCGTTGC
>JOAA01000018.1 GCA_000720375.1 Rhodococcus rhodnii
CGGGGTCGGCGCGATTTGGTGTGGAGCCTCTGCGCCGCAAAAGCAGGGAAACACGGGCAGGCCTGCGGCCCTGCCCGCCGACAAGCTTATTTGCGGCGCCACTCCACACAAAATCGCGCCGACTACTGCTTAGGGCGCGCCTCCACTCTGGTTGGGGCGCGCCTCCACTCTGGTTGGGGCGCGCCTCCGCTTTGGCTGGGGCGCACCTTGTTGGTGCCGTGCCCCCACCACGAGCCCAGACCTCGACCCATACCGAGCTCTTACCGACGACCCGTGCCGCGCCCCCACCACGAGCCCTGACCCGAGACCCGTGCCCTTGGCAGGCGACGGGAGCCGCATCCGCTGTGGCTTGCTGTGGGTCTGGCCTCGGCGCGCGGGATCGGGACACATTCACCCATTTGGTCGGATAAGGTCTGCGAGGCCCTGTCCTTCCAACGAGGTACTCGATGTCGTTCGCCAGCCCGCTGTTCCTGTGGTACTTCATGCCGACGGTGCTGGCGGCTGTCCTCATCGCGCCGCGTAGTTGGCGCAACGGCATCGTCGCGGTCGCCAGCCTTTTCTTCTACGCGACGGCTGCGGGTTCGGACACGTGGCTGCTGCTGACCACGATGGTGGTCAACTTCGTGGCTGGGCCGTTTCTCGAGCCGGATCAGTGGGATCGCAATCGCAAGCAGCGCAGGGCAATCCTGTTCGCGGTCATCGCGTTCGACCTCGCTGTGCTGGCGATCTGGAAGTATGCGGGGTTCGCTACCCAGCAGATCGATGCGTTGGCGCAGATCTTCGGCGGGAACTTCCCAGTGGCCGAGCTGGCGCTGCCGATCGGCATCTCGTTCTACACGTTCCACCACATCTCATACGCGGTGGACATCTATCGCGGTGAACGGCGCGCGGCTCGCAATCCTGTCTCCTTCGTCACGTACATTGCGATGTTTCCGCAGCTCATCGCCGGTCCGATCGTGCGGTATCGGGAGATCGCGGATCAGCTGCCGCAGCACCGCAGCCATCGGCTCGACGACATCGCCGCCGGCTTTCCCCGGTTCGCGCTGGGGATATGCAAGAAAGTCATCATCGCGGACTCGTTGTCGCCGTTCGTGGACGCGTGTTTCAGCACGCCCGATGACCAGATGACGTTCGCGATCGCGTGGCTCGGCGCGATCGCGTACACGCTGCAGTTGTACTTCGACTTCTCCGGGTACTCCGACATGGCCATTGGGCTTGGCCGGATGCTGGGTTTCCGGCTGCCGGAGAACTTCGCACGGCCGTACTCGTCCGTCACGATCACCGAGTTCTGGCGGCGCTGGCATATGTCGTTGTCACGCTGGTTCCGCGACTACGTCTACATCCCCCTCGGTGGCAACCGGCATGGCGCCGCCAAGACGTACCGGAACCTCTGCATTGTGTTCGTGCTCACCGGTTTTTGGCACGGCGCGAACTGGACTTTCCTCGTGTGGGGCATGTTCCATGGTGCGCTGCTGATCGTCGAGCGTGGCTTCCACCTCGAAGAGGCACCCGAGCGCCAAGGCGCCAGGATCGCTCGTCGCGCGCTGACGATGCTGCTGGTGGTGATCGGGTGGGTCTACTTCCGCGCCGATGACCTGACCAGCGCGATGAACATGGTCGGCCACATGTTCCTGCCGGACTTCGACGGTCTGACCGACATCGCCGAGAGCGCACTGACCAACCAGCGTCTGGTCGTCATGATCGCCGCGTTGGCCATCCTGTTCATGCCCGCGCACCCGGTCACCGGGCCGCTGATCGAGTCTTCGACCAGCAAGCCCGCCACGATCGTCCGGATCGGCGTGATGATCGTCGGCCTTGCCTACGCCGCCATCCTGGTGGCGTCCGGCACGTTCAGCCCGTTCCTCTACGTCAAGTTCTAGTCACGTGGCGAATTTGCGCCACGACCCCCGCTGGGCAGTTCTGACGATGTGTCGATAATCTGCGCGCGTAACGTGAGAGCGCTTCCGGTCCTCATTGCGTCTCCCCTGCGAAGGAACCTCCATGTACGTCGACGAACCCGCCGACGCGCCGAACACTCCTGCCAGCCATGCCGCGACGACGTTGAGCGAGCGGATGGTGGATGTGGCGGCCCTGGATGCCGCGGTCAAGTCCGGCCAGGTCACGCTCGAACCCGAAGCGGGCCAACGGTTATTGACCACGTTACGAGGCCAGGCGGACGCCGCCGCCGAGTGGCTGACCAGGCTGCGTGGCATGTCGCGTCCGGTGCCGCTGGGCACCAACTGGGTCGGCGAGGCCATGTCCGGCAAGTTCGAACGCCGCGCCGACGGCGAGGACGTCTCGTTCGTGAACGTCCTGGCGCAGTACCACCAGATGCTGGTGAAGGCGCACGACGCCGTCGATCAGGCGATCCGCGGCTACCAGAGCACCGATCGCGGTTCGGCGCAGGCGTTCCACGGCGTGTCAGGGGAGTTGGCCTGATGGCGGACGATCGGCACCACAGCGGGTTCGACCAGGACGAGTTCGAGCGCTACGACACCTTCGACGCACCGGTGTCCGACCAGACCGATCCTGGCCGACAAGGACTCTTCGGCGACCTCGGCCGGTTGTTCGACCAGATCAGGATCGACAACGCGGCGAACAAGCTGGACGACAACGTCTCGCTGGGCGAGGACCGCGTGATCACCGAGTCCGGCAACTGGGCGGGCGTGCCGCACCGCCAGCTGTACGAATCGGTGCACACCAACAACAATCCGGCCGAGGCGTACGCGCTGGCCAAGGAGTGGACCGACCTCGGCAACATGATGGCGGACAACTCCCGCGCCATGGACGAGGCGATCCGCAGCACCGAGTCCGGCTGGACCGGCGTCGGCGCCCAGATGGCCCGCGAGTCCACGCTGAAGCTCGCGACCTGGGGTGGCGACGCGGCGCAGACCTCGCAGTACATGGGAACCCGGATCGCGGACCAGGGGCTGGCGGCCGAACGCGCGAAGGCCGCGATGCCCGAGCCGCTCGAGTTCGACTACCGGGCGATGCTGGAGCAGGGCTTCCGCTCCGGCGGCCTCGCCGGATTCATGGCTGCCGCCAAGGACGTTCAGGTTGCCAGCGAGCAGTCTCGTACCGCGCATGAGCAGGCAGTGCGGGTGATGACCGAGATGGAGAACGAGTCTCGGTCCGTTGACCAGACGACTCCACGGTTCGTCGTTCCGCCGGACGCCACGTCCGATGACAGCAGCGCGATGAACGGCCTGATGATGCGTTCGCCGATGGCCGCCGCGACGGGCACGCCGACGGCCGCTGCCGATGGCGCGATGATGGCGATGTCCAGTGGAGGCGTGCCGACAGGCCAGCCTGGAACGCCCATCAGCTCGCCGAGCGGGTTCAGCGGCGGCGGTGTCCCCGGTGGCGTTCCTGGTGGTGTCCCCGGTGGCGGTTTCGCTGCTGGGGGCGGTGTTCCGCAAGGCGGTTTCGGGTACAACCCGGCAGCCGCGTCGGCCGGACCGTCCAATTTCAACAGTCCACAGTCGTACACGCCACCGAACATCCAGGTGCCCAACGTTCCCAACATCGGCACCAGCACGTCCGGTTACACGCCGCCGACGATTCCGGGAACCGGTGGCGGCTATCCGAACGACTCCACACACCGGAGCGTCAACTACACGCCGCCCAACCCCAACCTTCCCGGTGGGACGTACACGCCGTACAACCCGAACGTCACCGGGTCCACTGGGTCGAAGAACCCGAACATGCCGTCCGGTTACCCGTCAGGAACCATGCCGCCTGGTTACCTGCCGCCCGGTTACACGCCTCCAAAGGTACCGAACCTCTTCTCCCCGCTGGCAGGGGATCCCAACGCACCACGGCTGAACTACGCCGGCGGCGGTGTTCCCACTGGTGGTGCGAGCAGCGGTGGGTTCGTGCCTCGTGGCATGGGTGGCGGTGCCGGCTTCAGCTCGCCCGGCGGCGCCGCGGGCATCGGTGCTTACGCCGCGGAGGAAGCGGCAATGCGTGGCGGCGGTAACAATGCCGCCGCGGGTCGGCCTGGCACGGCTGGCGCGCCTGGGATGGGCATGGGTCCCATGGGTGGCGCGCAACGCGGCGAGGAGGACAAGGAGCACCGCTCCAAGTACGCCACCGGCGAGAAGATCGTCGAGGAGCCCGGCCGGATGGTGCCGCTTGTCATCGGTGAGAAGACCGCCAAGCAGCACCGGGAAGAACGGCAGGAGTCGTGACGGACTTCAGTGTGTCCGCGCGGGAGTTCGACTTCCTGTGGGAACACCTCGAACTCGGGCGCATGCCGTATCCGATCGACGTGCCCAGCAACGGCACGACGATGAGCGAACGGGACAGGATGCGTACCGAAGCGCTCGATGCCTTGGCGGACAGGGGTTTGCTGCGCGGCCGTCTGCCCGAGTTGCTGCGGGTGCTGGCCGCGCCGACGGTCTCCGTGGACACCGTCGGGTTCGCCGACGGCCCGATCCGAGGCTTGGCCGCGTCTGATGGCAGTCAGGGAGTGCTGGCCACGGTCGAGGACGACACGGTGTCGTTCACGGCCATCCGTCACACTTCGCTGACTCGCTCCATTGTGGACGTTCTACCCGCCGGAAATCCCGGCACCGGCAGCGCGATTTCCGTGCCGCATCAGGTCGTGCAGCGCGCGATCGACGGGGACGACGACGATCCGTTCGGCGATGACGACGAACGCAGCATCCTGGTGCGCAACGGAGTCAGCGAGCACGACGCGAGGGAACTGCTCGAACTGGCCAACCGTCGTGTCCGGGGTGGACAGTTCGGCGTCACCACTGCCAGCAGGGCGACCAGCATGCGAGCCAGCCGGCGGACCCGGTCCAAGACGATGATCACGTGGTTCGACACCGGGACCGGGCGCTACCTGATGGTGCACGATGGGACGTGGGTCAGCATCGCGCCGGCCGGCGCCGACCGGATCGCAAACCGTATCGACGAACTGCTGCGCGCAGCCTGAAAGCGAGACCCTGGTGACCGAAGCGATCAACGACTGGATGGCCGGGTTCGAGGCCCGGATCGCCGACATCCAACGCAAGTCGGCGGACCTGCAGCAGAACATCGCGGCCTCCGGCGCGACCGCCACGTCACCGGACGGTGGCGTGCGAGTGACCGTCGGCCCCACCGGTGCACTGCAGGACTTGCAGCTTTCACCGTCGACCACACGGTATCCGCCCGCCGAACTGGCCGGGATCATCATGCGTATCGCCGCGCAAGCCCAGCGCGAGGCCGCCCACCGCGTCGCCCAAGCGTTCGCCCCGGTTGCCGAGGGCACGGACGCGATGCAGATGCTGCAAAATTTCCTGCCGCCGCCACCGGAACACGTCTCCGACGCGCCAGTCGACGGCCTGCCCGGCGTGGACGATGTCGACGAGCCGCCCCGGCCGTCCACACCGCCTCCTCCGCCGCCACCTGCCGCGCCACCGCGGCCACCCCGTCGTCCGTCCACACAGGACGACGACGACTTCGAGCAGCCTTGGTGACGTTGGGAGAACACAGTGCCTGATCAGAGCTTCGCGGTCGTCGAAGGCGAACTGCGCACCTTCGCGAAGGCGTTGCGGGACACCGCCGACAAGGTGAACTCGTCGGCCAACGCGGTGCGTGGCGTCAGTTACAGCGTGACCACATGGGGCATCGTCGGCCAGCTGTTCTCCATCGGCGCACGCAAGGCCACCGGTGACGCGAGCGCGGCCCTGGAGAAAGGCGCGAACAGCATCCGGGACGCCGCGACCGGCGTGGACAACTCCGCGCAGGCGTACGCCGACAACGACACCTTCCTCGCGAACAACAACTTCGGGGGCAACCAGTGAGTGCTGAGGCGAAGACCGAGGAAGAGGTCAGGGAGGCCTACGAGTACTCGAACTTCCGGCTCGACGACGAGAACAAGTTCGCGGGCGGCGGCATCGTCGAGTCGTTCTCCGAACTGGTCGGCGCGATCAAGAAGGAAGGCGAGAACGACGCGGCGCAGATCGCGGTCGCGAGCGTCACGGTCGGCCTTGACGTCCTGGGCATGGTGCTCGACCCGCTGGGAACGGTGTTCGCGGCCGGGGTCGGGTGGTTGATCGAGCACATCGGTTTCCTGCGTGAACCGTTGGACCTGCTGATGGGCGACCCGGACGCGATCAAGGCGAACGCGGCCCTTATCCAGATGGAAGCCGTGAAGTTCAAGCAGTACGCGGCGGAACACGACCAGGCACTGGCCGCGGTCGCGGGCTGGCAGGGCGAAGCGGCGGACAAGTTCCGCAAGAGCATGCAGGACCTGTCCGAGGAACTGCAGTCGTACGGGGAGATCGTGTCCGGCGCCTCGGACACGACGGTGAACATGGGCGTGGCTGTCGCCGCGACCCGTGCACTGGTCCGGGACATCATCGCGACGCTGATCGGCGGCCTGGTCGCTGGAGCGCTGGCCGCGGTGGCGGCTGCGTTCTTCACCTTCGGCGCGTCGATCGCGGGTTTCATCGCCACGGCAATCGGTTTGGCCGCGTCGACGGCGGCGAAGATCGCCAAGCTGATCTCGAAGCTGACCGGGATCGTCGGCCGGATGTCCAAGCGGATGGCGGACCTGTCCAAGTACATGGACGACGTCGCCAAGCGGATGGACCGATTCGCCGACGCCGCACGGCGTAACCCATGGCGGCCGGGCGGAAGCTGGAAGAACCCGTCGGACGATCTGGCGAACTTGCCGCCGTTCAAGACTTCCCCGAGTTCGTCGGCCCCGCCGCCGCCTAAGCGCTCGGACACGGCACCGCCCGACTTGGCAGTGCCGCCTCCCAAGACTCCGGAGCCGACGCCGACTCCGCCGCCTCGGTCGAACTCCATGCCTGCCGACGGCACCCCGCCACCGCCGCCTAAGCGGCAGGACACGGCGCCACCGGGCACTTCGACGTCGAGCACGACGCCCAAGGTCGAGGAACCGCCTCCGCCAAAGCGCGCGGACACGATGCCGAACATGCCTCCGCCCAAGGCGGTCCCGGAAAGTTCGTGGGCCGCGTGGACGAAGGGCGGCTACCGCAACCAGGAACAGCTGATGCGGCCGATCAACGAGCTCAACCGGTTGCCGCAGCAGGCAATCGCGGACATCGCCCGCAAGCTGTTCGGCAACAAGCACAGCAATGAGGTCATGCACGCTTTGGAGACCGCGAAGAACGTTCGCGAACCGAGCTACATGGTGAGCGTCGGCGGCATGCAGATCCCGCTTGGTGCTTTTGGTGCTTCGTTCAGCCAAATGGCGAATGAGGCGACCAAGGCGGACGATGGTCGCGAGGATGCCCGCGAAGCAGCAGGCGCCTAGCCCCTGGCAAAGGAGATGCCCCCCCCCCCGCCGCTCCCAGGCGGGGGTTCGTCAAAGTCGGTGGCCACAGCGGGACTGTGGTTTGTCCGGTGTGACGGGTGGCTTTCCTTGTGCGGTAGCACAGGGGTGGCCTCCCTGCCATTCCTTCCAAGAGCCGAAACTCGAGCCTCGGGTATGACTCCCGAACTTGCGACACCTCTAGAGGGTCTGGGCTAAACCGTGCACAAACCGAACTTCGACAACGCCCCACCCCAGAAAAGCACATCCCCCACCACTCCCGGGGACGACCCCCTGGCCAGTCTATCGGGATATGGGCTGACCAAAGGGGTTACCGGTGCGTTGTGGACAAGTTGATTCACCAAAGGGTTCGGTCGCAAATCTGTTGTCCACAACCGGTCAGTAGCCCTTGACTCAGGGCAGGTACTTGTCCGGGATCGGTTGGCCGGGGAGTTCGTTCGCCCAGAACATGGTGACGACCCACCAGCGGTCATCCTTGTACTGCAGCTGAATGCTGTTGATGCCGCGGATGAACGGCTCACCGTTCGGGGTGCTGCGGGACTCGTACGTGCTGAACGCGTGCACCATCGGGCCGAACTTCTCCGTTAGCCGGTGGATTTCCACTTCGTAGAAGTCCATCGTGGACAGCACTGGCCCGGCGAGGGCGATGAACTCCTCGACGTCCATCGGCCGCGGTTCGATGCCCTCGACCGGCAGATCGGTCGGGATCAGCCGCCCGCCCGGCAGGAACAATCGGCGCAACCGGTTCCAGTCGCGCTCCTCGCCTGCCGGGCCGGAGATGACCTCGTAGAGCGCGTCGATGATGCAGTCGACCGATTTCGTGTCGCGGTGAGTCACCTCACCAGCGTCCACGCCACGACTCCCGGCTCGCCAGTGACCGTGTCCCCAAGTAGCTCAGGACTTTGTCCCGGTCAGGCCGTGTAGCCGCCGTCGACGGCGATCTCCGCGCCGGTGACGTACCGGCCGGATTCACCCGCCAGGTACGAAACCATCGCTGCGACGTCCCACGCCTCGCCGTACTTTCCCAGTGCTACGTGGCTGCGGTTCTGGTCAGCCATCGGGCCTGATGCGGGGTTCATCTCCGTGTCGATCGGGCCCGGGTGGATCAAATTGGCCGTTATCCCTCGTGGCCCCAGATCCCGCGCCAGGCCTTTGGAAAGTCCGATCAATGCCGTCTTGCTCAACGAATACAGCGAATACGCGGGACCGGTGACGCGAGTTGCCGCACAGCTGCCGATCGTGATGATCCGCCCGTCCGGGCCCAGATGAGCTGCCGCTGCCTGGGACGCCACGAACGCGGCCTTCACGTTGACATTGACCACCGTGTCGAAGTCCGATATGGACAGTTCGGTGATCGGCGCGAACGCTGCCGTGCCCGCGTTGTTGACCAGGATGTCCAGTCGTCCGAACTCCGCGACGGTCTGGGATACCGCGTCTTGGACTGCTTCGGCCGACCCGCTGTCGGCTTGGATTGCCAGTGCGCGGCGGCCGGTTGCCTTGATCTGCTCGACGACGTCCGCCGCGCGTTCTTCGCTTTGGTTGTAGGTGAATGCGACGTCGGCGCCGTCCTGGGCGAGACGGATCGCCGTTGCCGCACCGATTCCTCTGCTGCCCCCGGTGATCAGGGCGACCTTTGTGTTCATACCTCCATGAAAGCTTGCCTAGGCAAGGATTTCTGGCGGCTATCCGACACGGCGTTCAGTGCAGCAGGAACAGCACTTGCAGTTCACCGACCAGGAAACCGATCACCGCACCCACCGCGATGAGTTTCCACTCGTCCTGCCGGAACGCCGGGCGCAGCAGGCCTTCGTACTGGATCGGGGTGAGCTGCTGCATCTGCGTGATGATCGTGTTACGCACGTCGAGCGCGTTGCTGGCGTAGTCCTCGACGTGTTTCACCGTCGTGGGCAACAACTCGATCGCGCGCTTGGCGGCCACCTTCTTCATCTCCTGGTACCGGCGCGAGCCGACGGTCAGCACGACCAGGGGCTTGACCAGGCTGACCTGGGTGTCGATCGCGCGTTGCACCTCGCGTTGGACCAGCGCGAACAGCCGGTCGGACTTCGGGCCGGTCAGCACCGCTTCGAGGACGTTCTGCACGGTCAGCACTTCGCGGGCGATCAGGTCGCCGTAGTCGTGCGCGACCTCCATCCGGCGGCGTTGGAACATGCCCTGCCAGGTGAAGAACAGGAACTTCCGCGGCTCACGCGGGAAGAAGATCATCTTCAGCGCCAGCCAGTCGGTCAGCCAGCCGGTCAGGCCGCCGAAGATCGGCATGATCCACGGGCTGTGCGTCAGCGCCCACGCGCCCAGTTGCACCAGGCCGATGATGAAACCGAAGTAGATGCCCGAGTGCGCGATGAACCGCATCTCCGGCTGCGCCACGTCCCGGATCAGCCGGTTGAGCAAAGCCTTGTCGCGCACCAGGTTGCGCACAGCCATGTCGCGCACGTCGAGGACTTCCTCGATGTTGCCCGCGATCTCGTGCATCAGCTTCTCGACTACGCGCGGCGCGTCCGCCTGGACCTGCTTGATCACCCGCTGCTGGGCCTGCGCGGGCAGCATTTCCCACAACTGCGGCTGATACTCCGCCATCAGCTCACGCGTGACGTCCTCGACCGCGCGCAGCAACGGTTCCCTGAGTTCTTCGGCGACCTTCGACGGGTCGAGCCGCGCGAAGATCTCCTTCGGCCGGATCAGGTTGGTGGTCAGCAGTTCCATCGCCACGCTGGCCATCCGGTGCGCGTTGCGCGGGATGACGCCCTGCCAGCCGATGAACGTGCCTTTGATGCCGACGAACTCCACCGGCCGGTACATCATCTCGATCGCGACGCGTTTGGTGACGTAGCCGATCACCGCCGCGATGAACGGCATCGACACGTAGACCACCCACTGCGGAATCAGGATGGCCTCCTCGAAATCGCCCTAACCGGTTTGTGACAGTACCTCCGGCCGGGCCGTCGCGCGTTCGAGTGCCTGCGTTTTGATCGGCGAGTCACCGACGGCGTCGCGCAGCATCTGCAGCAGGACGCGCAGCGACTGCCGGGTGATCGCCTGGTCGATCAGGTTGTCCGGCAGGCGGTACAGCCGCTTGGCGAACGGCGGCAAGAGGTCGAACGCGGCTTTGTTCAGCAACTTGCTGCCCGCGCGGGCGACTGGCGTCTTGCCGATCGGGCCGGTGAAGAAGCGGACCACGTCGGCGGTTTCCTCGGAGTACGTCAACTGCGGGCGCATCTCCTCGAAATACGCGTCGACGTCCGCCGCGGTCTTGGGAACGTCCGAAGCGCCGAGCATCTCGGTGATCACCGCGTACTCGGCGTAGTACCGGTCGACCTCCGCCTTGGACACCGGGTGCGGGTGGTACCGCAGGTGTGCCTGGATGATGCCGTGCGCCTGCGTCACCCCCGTCCACGTCAGATGCTCCGAGGAGGACGCGTCATACGGCCGGCCGTCGGGCATGGTGCCGTGCACGTGTTTGTGCATGCGGCGCACGGTCTGCGCCATCTTCTCGGCGACTGGGGTGCTGGCCCAGCACATCGTGTTGACGAACGACACCGTGCGGCCGAGTCTGCCGAGCGGGTCGTCCTTGTAGACCGAGTGCTTGTTCGTGCCGTGCATCGTCGGCTCGTGCAGTGAGCCGAGGATCAGCCCCATCACGCCGCCGACCACGCCGGATGGGTCGTCGTGGACGTACCACATGACCGACTTCGGGCCGAACAGTCCGGGATCGCCGCGCGGGCCGGTGTACTGCTCCCCCGGCAGCTTGTCCGCGTTCAACGCCTTTGCCCAGGTCAGCGCGATGCCACGTTTCAGATTGCCCATCGTGGCCAGATCGCCGAGATCCAACAGTCGCGAAACCAGCACCAGGGCCTCCCTGAGACAAAGTGGCCATCTTTGTTTCAATGTCTCACTCGATGGCGGCCCTGTCAACGCAGGCGGCCCCGCAGGCGATACATCGGGTGTGAGCATCCTGGGGTTCTGGTTGAAGGTGCTGGCAGCGCTGCTCGGTGTGTTCGTGCTGGTCAAGGTGGGCTACGACATCGAGAACGACTTCCCGTCCGGGAACACGTCCCCGGCGGTCGTCGCCTTCCCGCTGGTGATCGGGATGGTCCTGGCGTTGTACGGCTTCAAGTGGCACGACCCGGAGTCGGTGTCCGACTGGGACGTCGCAGGCCGCCTCGGTACGCGGCACTTCCGGCCGAGCCGCAACCCGCAGTGGCTGCCGCACGAGGCGTGGTTCGAATTTCCCGATCCGTTGCCGGACGTGCCCGACGTGACCGGCGTCCCGGAGACCGACGTTCCCGAGGGCGACGTCCCGCCTGACCACACACTCCGGCGCCTCTGGCTCGTGCGCGCCCAGCTCGCCGCGCATCTGGACGCCCGGACTGCCAGGGCGCGCAGGAAGTTCCCCGGCATCGGCGCACTGGCCGTCGCGTCGATCGGACTGGCCGGATGCGTGAGCTTGGCCGTCATCGGCGCGCAGCAGCATCCTGGCCAGCGGTTCGTGTTGGGCCCGGTACTGGCGTGCGGGTTTCTGCTGTGGCCGTTCGCGCAAAGCCTGCTCAGCTACACCGAAGGCTTCACACTGGCGGCCAAGCGCAGACGCGCCCTGCAGCAAACGGAGGCGCGGCTGATGGAGATGGACGGCAAACGGCCCGGTGGTCCGCTGGGCGGCCCGGCCGTCCGAGCCGGGGAGTTCCCGTACGTCCCGCCGAGCGTCCCGCCGGGCAGACTGCCCTGAATCCTCGCTACCGTGATCGTCATGGCGGACTGGGTGGTCTACGTGGCGATGCCGTTCGTCGCGGCCGCGCTCGGGTACGTCACCAAACGGATCGCCATCGAGATGATGTTCCGGCCGCTGCGGTTCATCGGGATCCCGGGCACATTCCTTGGCTGGCAAGGCGTTGTGCCCCGCAACGCCGAACGGATGATCCGGATCGCCGCGGAGATGCTGACCACGCGGCTGGTCGACGCCCGTGAGGTGTTCGCCAGGGTCGACCCGGATCGGCTGGCTCGCGAGCTCGAAACGGCGTTGCTGCTCGAGGTGGACGCGATCACCCGCGAGGTGATGGCCCAGCACCATCCCGGCCTGTGGGAAGCGTTGCCGGTACTGGCCCAGGACGTGGTCGTCAAGCAGGTCCAGGCTGGCTCACCGGAAGCCGTCCGCAAGATCGTCGAAGCGTTGCAGGACAACATCGACCAGGTGCTGGACATCAAGGAGCTCGCGGTCGGCGTGCTGCGCCGCGATCCCGCGCTGATGGTCCGGCTGATCAAGGACGTCTCCAGGCCGGAGATGGCGTTCATCGCCCGGTCGGGGATCTACTTCGGATTCGCGCTTGGTCTCGTGCAGACACTTGTCTGGGCGCTGACCAAGGAACCGATTGTGCTGCCGCTGTTCGGGATGTGCATCGGCTGGTTCACCGACTGGCTGGCCATCAAACTGGTTTTCTTCCCACGGGAACGGAAACTCGGTTTCCAAGGGATCTTCCAGAAGCGCCGCGACGAGGTCGCCGAGCAGTACGGCAGGCTCGTGGCCAACGAGGTCATGACGGTGCCGAACATCCTCGACTCCGTCCTCAATGGACCTCGGGCCGACCGGTTGAAGGCGTTGGTGGAGAAGGTCGTCTGGGAGACGGTCGACGAGCAGGCCGCGCTGGCCAGGCCGCTGGTGATCAGCGCGATCGGCGAACACCGACTCCGGCGGATGAAACGGGACGCGGCGATGACGGCCGTGCGGCGGTTGCCCGACACGATCCGGCACGCCGAGGACTACCTGACCGAGACGCTGGACGTCGGCAACACGATCGCGACGAAGATGCGCGACCTGACCCGTACCGAATACGAAGAGCTGCTGCGGCCGGCGTTCCGCCGCGACGAGTGGAAGCTCATCGCGGTCGGCGCGATCATCGGGTTCGCCGTCGGCGAGCTGCAGGTGCTGCTGCTCTAAGCGGTCGCGCGGACGCGTGAATAGACGCGTGCGCCGATGTAGATCAGGAACGATATCGCGGTGACGAACGCGCTGACCGGCACACCGGGCGCGAGCGACAGGATGATCCCGCCGAGCACGGCCAATTCCGCGAACACGACCGACAGAATCGTTGCCCGCAAAGGGTTCGCGGTGATCCGCGCGGCCGCGGCGGCAGGCGTGACCATCAACGCGAGCACCAGCAACGCACCCACGGTCTGCACGCCAAGAGCGGTCGCGACACCGACGAGCACAGCGAAAATCGGCGACAACACGCCGACCGGCACACCGCGTGCCTTGGCTACATCGGGATCGACCGACGCGAACATCAGCGGCCGGTAGATGAAGGCGAGTACGGCGAGCACGACGACCGCGCACACCGCCAGCAAGGCGATCGAGCTGGAGTCCACGCTGATGATCTGACCGACCAGCAGGCCGAACTTGTTCGACGCACGGCCCGGGTACATCCACAGGAACAACACACCGAGGCCAAGGCCGAACGCCAGCACGACACCGATCACCGAGTCGTGCTCGGAACCCCTGCGCGCCAACAGTCCCAGCACCAGCGCGGCGATGATCGCACCGGCCAAGGCGCCGAAACCGACGCCGATCCCCAGCAACAGTGCCGCCGCACCACCGGTCACGGCCAGCTCGCTGGTGCCGTGCACCGAGAAGGCCATGTTGCGGCTGACGATCAACGGGCCGAGCACGCCGGCCAAAAGACCCAGGATGGCCGCGGCGATCAGGGCGTCACGCACGAAGCCGTACTGCAGAACCTCGATGGTCTCGTTGATGTCGAAGAACTTGTCCATCAGTCCACCTGCAGGTGATGCGGCTGGTCGGACTCGATCGCGCCCTGCGCGCCGACCACGATGATCTGGCCACGGACCCGCACCACGTCGATCCGCGTCCGGTAGAGCTCGGACAACACCTCGGAGGTCATCACCTCGTCCGGCGTGCCGATCCGGAACCGGCCGTCGACCAGGTACAGCACCCGGTCGACCAGCGGCAGGATCGGGTTGATCTCGTGCGTCACGAACAGCACCGACGTCCCGGCCTCGGTCCGGCGCCGGTCGATCAGCTCACTGACGGCCTGCTGGTGCGCGAGATCCAGTGACAGCAGCGGCTCGTCACAGAGCAGCACGTCCGGGTCGCAGACCAGGGCCTGCGCGACCCGCAGCCGCTGCTGCTCACCGCCGCTCAGCAGGCCCACTGGCCGGTTGGCGAACGCTGTGGCGCCGACGGCCTCGATGGCCGCGTCGACGCGCTGCCTGCGCTCGCGCATGCCCTTGAGACCGAATCCCCATTTGTGTCCGTCGTACCCCAGCGACACCAGATCACGGCCACGCAGCGTGATCGTCGAGTCGAGGGCCCGCTGCTGCGGGATGTACCCGATGCCCAGGCCCTCGGGGGTCTCCATCGAGCCGCCGCTGAGCTTCTGCTGACCGAGCAGCACGCGCAGCAGGCTCGTCTTGCCCGATCCGTTCGGCCCGAGGACCGCCACGAACTCGCCCTGCTTGAGCCGCAGGTCCAGGCCGGACCACAGGGTGCGCTTGCCGTAGGCCAGCGTCGCACCTCGCAGGGCGATTCGCGTGGGCGCCTGCGTTGTCGTCGTTACTTCGTCAGCGCGCTGGATAGCGCATCCACCTGCTTCGTCATCCAGTCAACGTAACCGCTGACTCCGGCCGGCAAGGTCTCCGTGACCTGCACGATCGGGATCCCAGCCGACTTGGCGGCGTCGTCGAGCTGGTTGGTCACCGGTGTCTCGGTCTGCTCATTATTGACCAGGGCGGCGACCTGCTTGTTCTTGACCAAGTCAGTGGTCTGCGCGATCGCGGTGGCGGGCGGGTCGGTCTCCTCCTCGACGGCCTTGGAGAACTCCTCCGGCGTCGCGTTGCGCACGCCCGCGGTTTCCAGCAGGTATTCGGGCACCGGCTCGGTCACGACCACCTGTGCGCCCGGCTTGGCCTTGCCGATCTGCTCGGTCTTGGCGATCAGCGCGTCGATCTGGCCGTCGAAGGTCTTGGCGTTCGCGGTGAACGTGTCCTTGCGGTCCGGCGCGATCGTGCCGAGTTCCTCGGCGATCTTGTCCGCGACCTTCTTGACGGTCGGCAGGTCGTACCAGACGTGCTCGTTGGTGCCTTCCGGCTTGCCGGAGACCTCGAAGGTGACGATCTTGCGTGCGTCCCGTCCGGCCTCGCTGACCAGTGCGGAGAAGAAGTCGTCGTAGCCGCCGCCGTTGGAGATCGCCAGCTTGGCGTCCTTCACCGCGGTCGCGTCGGTGGCGCTGCTCTGGTAGGAGTGCGGGTCCGCCGCGGGGTCGTTGAGGATCGACTTCACGTCGACCTGGTCACCGCCGACCGCCTGCGCCACGCTGCCCCAGACGTTGGTCGACGCGACCACCGCGATCTTCGCCGCCCCGCCCGCTGCCTGCTGCTGAGGGGGCGGGTTCTCGGAACTGCTACCGCAACCGGCCAGAGTGAGCGCCAGGGCAGCGATGCCCGCGACGGGCCAAGCAAGGCGGGGGCTCATGCGCACTCCTGCATGGAAATGGAAACCGTTGTCGTCTTCAGACAGAGTCTACGACACCTCGCGGAAAATCCTTCCGCCAATTGGGTGACGCCGATTACAGTCAGCGACAAATAGGAAAAAGGCGGACAGGATGACCCTGTCCGCCTTTTCGAGCGAAACTTCAGTCGGTGAGGCGCTCACCGGTCTCCGGGTGGAACAGGTGCACCTCGCTGGCGTCCCGGACCGCGATCTTGACGTTCTGGCCCAGCTGCGGCGGGGTACGGCCGTCCACCCGCA
Source organism: Rhodococcus rhodnii (assembly GCA_000720375.1). GTDB lineage: Bacteria > Actinomycetota > Actinomycetes > Mycobacteriales > Pseudonocardiaceae > Kibdelosporangium. The sequence continues at coordinate 16,065 of JOAA01000018.1, forward strand.
CGACGAACCGCTCCGAGCCGTCGCCGATCTTCACGGCACCGTGCACCAGGGCGTCGGCACCGAGCTCCTCGACGAGCTCGACGGTCATGTCGATGCCCTCTTCCTCCACGCTGGCCAGCCGCAGCGACTCCGGCCGGATGCCGAAGGTCACGGTGGACAGGCCCGCGCTCTGCGCGGCACTCAGGGCCGAACGCTCCAGCGGCACGACAATGCCGTCGAGCTTGGCGCCCTCAGCCGCGAGAGGAACGGTCTTGAGGTTCATCGCAGGCGAGCCGATGAACCCGGCCACGAAGGCGTTGGCCGGCTTGTCGTACAGCGCACGCGGGGTGTCGCACTGCTGAAGGATGCCGTCCTTCAGCACGGCGACGCGGTGCCCCATCGTCATGGCCTCGACCTGGTCGTGCGTGACGTAGATCGTGGTCGTGCCGAGGCGCTGCTGGAGGGCCGCGATGTTCGCGCGGGTCTCCACTCGGAGCTTGGCGTCCAGGTTGGACAGCGGCTCGTCCATCAGGAAGACGCTGGGCTCACGCACGATGGCGCGGCCCATGGCGACACGCTGCCGCTGGCCACCGGAAAGGGCCTTGGGCTTGCGGTCGAGGTACTTGGTCAAGTCGAGCATGGCGGCCGCCTCGGCCACCTTCTCCTTGATGTCGGTCTTGGGGGTGCCACGCAGTTTCAGAGCGAAGCCCATGTTCTCGGCGACCGTCATGTGCGGGTAGAGCGCGTAGGACTGGAACACCATGGCGATGTCCCGGCCCTTCGGCGGCACGTTGGTGACGTCCTTGCTGCCGATCTGGATCGTGCCCTCGTCGACGTCCTCGAGACCCGCGAGCATCCGCAGCGCCGTCGACTTACCCGAACCGGACGGGCCCACCAGAACCAGGAACTCGCCGTCAGCGACATCCAGGTCAAGCTGGTCCACCGCGCGTACCGGCGGGTTGCCGGCGAACACCCTGGACGCGCCCACGTACGAGACCTCGGCCATCTGTGTTGTTCCCTTCGATTACTGCTGTGTTCTCGCTCACCGTAGCTGGTCTTTTGTGATACGTCAGCCATCAGCGCGTATCGAAGTGGTGTAGACCAAAGTAACCGGTTACCCACTGCTATCCGACGTTTCTACCAGCATTCTTGGTCGATTTGAATGGTCTAGACCAACAGATGGAATTTCGTCGCCTGGACCTCGGCAAACAACGAAGTGATCTAGTCACCCTTCGGCGGACTTCTGCAATTGGTTCTGAACCGTTACCGTCACCGCATGGCGCGGTCAATACATGTACGGCGACCGGCGACGCTGGCCTCGCTGGCGGCCGAACTGGGGGTCTCCCGGACAACGGTCTCCAATGCCTACAACAGGCCGGACCAGCTGTCTCCAGAGCTTCGCCGAAGGGTGCTGGAGACCGCGAGACGGCTGGGCTATCCGGGCCCCGACCCGGTGGCCAGATCGCTGCGGACGCGCAAGGCGGGCGCGGTCGGGCTGCTGCTGACCGAGAACCTGTCCTACGCGTTCCGCGACCCGGCGGCGCTGGGATTCCTCGAGGGACTGGCGCTGGCGTGCGAAGGCGCGGGCCAAGGCCTGCACCTGGTGCCGGTGAACCCCGAGCGGGAAGACGTCGCGGCAGTCCATCGGGCGGGCGTGGACGGTTTCGTGGTGTATTCCGTACCGGACGACGACCCGCACTTGGCGGCGGTGCTCTCCCGCCCAGTGCCGACGGTGATAGCCGACCAACCGCACATCGAGGGCGTCGACCGCGTCGGCATCGATGACGGCACAGCGATCACCGAACTGGCCAAGAAGCTGATCACGCTGGGACACCGGCGCATCGGCGTGGTGTGCATGCGGCTCGCCCGTGACCGAAACGATGGCTTCGCCTCGGTGGAACGGCAGCAGAGCGCGCATTTCCACGTCCAGCGGACCCGTCTTGGCGGGCTGGCGACGGCCTTCGAGACCGTCGGCGTGGACTGGGCCTCCGTGCCGGTGGTCGAGCGTTTCGACCACAGCAGCGCGATGGGAGCCTCGGCCGCGGCCCAGTTGCTCGACGCGGACTCGCAGATCACAGCCTTGATCTGTACATCAGACATCCTGGCCCTGGGTGCTTTGGCCGAGGCCAAGCGCCGCGGCCTGCGCGTGCCCCAGGACCTGACGATCACCGGCTTCGACGGGATCGTCGAAGCTGAGCGAGTCGGCCTGACGACCGTGCGCCAGCCGGTTTTGGAGAAGGGCAAGGCCGCGGGGCGGCTGTTGTTGAGTCCGTCCGAGCGGACCCGGCCCCGCAGCATCACGCTGGAAACCGAGTTCCTGCCGGGCACAACCGCGGCACCGCCGCGGACGACCGAGGAACGCTGGTTCGGCCCCTGACAGTCGTGCCCTGACAGCGTGTCAGTGCGGTGACCGTGCGGCGTCAGGGCGGCAGGCGATCGTTGCCGCCATGACACAGATGACACGGGTTTTCCGGCGAATCGGAGCCACGGCCCTGGCCGTCACGCTGCTGACCGGGGCAGCCGCACCTGGTGTGGCCAACGCCAGGCCGGATCGCCCTGAGTTACGGCAGGCCATGCAGGCCGTTGTGGACGCCGGCGCGGTCGGAATGCAGATGCGCGTGCACGACCAGCACGGCGAATGGGTCGGCAGCGCCGGGGTGCGCAAACTGGGCGAGACCGCGAAGCCGCCGACGAACGGACTGTTCCGGATAGGCAGCAACACCAAGACCTTCGTCGCGACCGTGGTCCTGCAACTGGTGGCCGAGGGCAAGGTCGGGCTGGAGTCCACGGTCGCCGACCACCTGCCCCAGTTCGGGCTGGACCGGCGGATCACCGTGCGGATGCTGCTCCAGCACACCAGCGGCGTGTTCAACTTCACCGGCGAGTACTACCCCGACGGGACGGTCGTGCCGGGGATCACCTGGAACGGCAAGGAATGGGTGGAGAACACCCGATTCAAGACCTACCGGCCCGAGGAGCTGGTCCGGTTCGCACTGGCCAAGCCCGCCCGGTTCGCACCGGGAACGAGCTGGAACTACTCCAACACCAACTACGTGCTCGCACGGCTGTTGATCGAGAAGGTCACCGGCCAGTCGTTCGACGACGAGTTGAACCGACGGATCCTGCGGCCGCTTGGGCTTCGGCACACCATCTCGCCGGGCACCTGGCCGGAGATCCCCGGGCCGCACGCCCACAGCTACTACCGGTACGAGACCGCAGGCCAGTGGAAGACGGCCGACGTCACCCGCCAGAACCCCTCCTGGATCTCCAGCGCTGGTGACATGGTTTCGACGACCGAGGACCTGCACACCTTCTTCGCGGCGTTGGTGGGCGGCAAGCTCCTGCCGGCCGCACTGCTGGCCGAGATGCGCAATCCGCACCCGGACCCAGCCGCGTTGGGTTACGGCCTCGGGATGATGGTTCAGGACGCGGGCTGCGGCGTCACAGTCCTGACCCACAACGGCGGGGTGCAGGGCGCCGCGGCGCTGATGTTCAGCACGCCCGATGGAAGCAAGACCCTGGAGGCCTCGGTGACCTGGGTCGACGACGACGCCATGACCACAGCGGGCGCGGTCAGGCAGGCGCTGCCGAAGGTGCTCAAGACGGTGTTCTGCGGCGGACAGGGCTAGGCGCGGAGGGGACCGGGATCGGCGCGGCGGTCAGGTCAGGACGAGCGGCACGGCGCCGCTCGTCAGACCGCCGAGTCTGCCGACGACGTGATAGGTGCCTGCCTGGACGGTCGTGCGTCTTGTCGGACAGCCGGGAGCCGAAGTTCTCCCGGCCCACTTCACTTCGTACTGCTGGCGTTCGCCAGGCTGCATGATCCGCAGGTCCGGCTCGTTGGACTGGTAGCAGTCCTTGCTGGACCACAGCCGGTTCGCACCGTCCACACTGGTCACGAGGACCTCGCGGAGTGAGCGGCTGAGGTCTCTGGTGCACGGGACCGTGCCCGCGTTGGCGACCACGAGTCTGAGCACAGGGCGCTGGCCCACCTGGTACTGCGGTGCGCCGAGTTCCACGGTGACCTGCATTGCCGTATCGGGGCACGGCAGGTTCGGATCCGGCGGAGGTGGCGGCGGTGTCGTGGTTGTGGTTGTGGTGGTGACAGCACTGGTCGGCGCTGCCGACGAAGTCGAGGACGTCGTTGACGCCGGCGGAGGTGGCGGCGGCGGGCTGGACGGCGGCTGCGATTCCCGCACACCGGCGTTGGTGTCCTCGACCTGTGACCCGTCGCCGAAAAATCCACCGGCGGCCCAGCCGAGCACCACGAGCGCGACGACCACACCGCCGATGGCGACCATGCGCCGACGCCAGTAGATAGACGTTGGCTCATTCATGTGGGAAAAGTAACTCCGCGACTACCGCGGGTTGTGGATCTTACATTCACTAGATCGGGTTGTGTTCGGCTACGTGACGTCCATCTACCGACAATTGCGCTACCCCCACCCGAGAAGGTTCCATCGGTGTCATGAGTGCGATCGACGAGCTGTTGCGCCGGAACTCGAACCTCACCGAGCGCACGCTGGGTGACCGCTCGACTCCGCAACCGTCCATGCGGATCGCCCTGCTCACCTGCATGGACGCCCGAATCCGGGTGTTCGCGATCTTCGGGCTGCAGGAGGGTGAAGCGCACGTTCTGCGTAATGCGGGCGGCGTGGTCACCGACGACGTGGTGCGTTCGCTCGCGTTGAGCCAGCGCAAGCTGGGCACGCGCGAGGTGATGATCGTCCAGCACACCAACTGCGGACTGCAGCAGGTCACCGAGGACGGCTTCAAGGACGAGCTCGAAGAGGCCAGCGGGCTGCGGCCGACGTGGTCGGTCGAGGCCTTCCGTGAGGTCAAGGACAGCGTCCGGACCTCGATGAACCGGGTGAAGCACGCGATCTACCTTCCGCACAAGGATCTGGTCCGCGGCTTCGTCTACGACGTGCACACCGGCGAGCTGACCGAGGTCGTCTGACAGAATTCCAGTCGATGGACGCACTGCTGATCGACTGGTACTCACACAACAAACGCGATTTGCCCTGGCGTCAGCCGGACACGACCGCGTGGGGCGTTCTGGTCAGCGAGATCATGCTGCAGCAGACCCCGGTCGCCCGGGTCGAGCCGATCTGGCTGGAGTGGATGGACCGCTGGCCGGTGCCGTCCAAGCTCGCCGCGGTGTCGCAGGGCGAAGTCGTGCGGGCGTGGGGAAAGCTCGGCTATCCACGCCGGGCACTGCGGCTGCACGAGGCCGCCGGCGTGATCGCCAAGGAACACAACGACATCGTTCCGTCCGATGTGGACACTCTGCTCGGCCTGCCGGGCATCGGCGCGTACACCGCTCGTGCCGTGGCGGTTTTCGCTTACGGACAAAGGGCTCCGGTCGTGGACACGAACGTCCGGCGGGTCGTCGCGCGGGCCGTGCACGGCGCCGGTGACGCGGGTCCCGCGTCGAACACCCGCGACATGGCCGACGTGGAGAAGCTGCTGCCCGTCGAGGTCGGACCGGCCGCGACGATGTCCATCGCGCTGATGGAACTCGGCGCTTTGATCTGCACGGCAAAGAACCCGCGATGCGTCGACTGTCCACTGTTGACTGATTGCGCGTGGCACAAGGCGGGCAGGCCCGAGTACACCGGGCCGATGAAGCCGGTTCAGCGGTTCGCCGGAACCGACCGTCAAGTCCGTGGTCTGCTGCTGGATGTCCTGCGCGACACCGACGGGCCGGTCGAACGCGCCCGGCTCGACGCGGTCTGGGCGGACTCGGCACAGCGCGACCGGTGCCTGGACTCCCTGCTCGTGGACGGCCTGATGGAGCAGACCTCCAGCGGCCTGTTCGCCCTGCCTGGTGAATGCTCGTGAGTGTTTGGTCCGGTTAGAACCGGCCAAAACGCTCACGAGGCTCAACCTCGCAGGGAACCCGGGTAGAGGTACTGGTCTGCGGGCACCTTGTCGCCGTGGAACCACGCGTCGTAGAAGCCGCGCAGGTCCTGGCCTGCGATGTTCTGCACGAAGTCCTCGAACTGCTTCCATGACGCGTTGGCGTCCTTGTGCGCGGCGGGCCATTCCTTGAGCACACGGTTGAACGCGTCCTCGCCGATCTGCCTGCGCAGCGCGTGGATCGCGAGCACGCCCTTGTCGTACACGCCGTGGAACTCGTTGCCCTTGCCCATTCCGTAGAGCTTGTTGCCCCAGAACGTGTCGCGGCCTTTAACCCGGTCGATGGCGGTGCGGTAACGCTGATCGAGGTTCTGCCGTTCTTTCGCCTCAGTCCACAGCCATTGGGAATAGCTGGCGAAACACTCGTTCAGGCAGATATCGGCCCAGGTGTCCACCGACACCGAATCACCGAACCATTGGTGTGCGTTCTCGTGCACCACCGTCTCCAGGTTCGTCCACCTGGCGTAAATCGGCCTGCCCTGGGTTTCCAGGGAGAACCCGATGTCCTCGTTCAGGTAGATCCCGCCCGCCGATTTCATCGGGTACGGGCCGAATTTCGAGCTGAGGAACTCGAGGATCTCCGGCAGCCGCGCCTCCAGCTGCTTCTTGTTCTCCACGCCGGGCGCGTACGCGGAGACAACCGGTGTGCCGTCAGGCAAAGCCGACCGTTCGTAGATCCACTTGTCGATCCCGATGGTGGTCAGGTACGTCGCCAACCGGGTCTCTTCGACCCAGCGGTACGTCGTCCATCCGTCGGCCGCGGTGCTGGGTTCTTCCCGGCCGTTGGAAACCACCGACCACCCGTCCGGGACCTTCGCGGTCAGCCGGAAGGTGGCCTTGTCGCGTGGGTGATCGTTGGCGGGGAACCAGAATGTCGCCGAATGCGGCTCACCCGCGACGAAAGCACCACCGGAACGGGATTTCTGCCAGCCGTTCTTGCCGAGCTGGCCGTCCTCCTTCACCGTGGGCGTGCCCTTGTAGCGGACGCGTGTCTTGAAAGTCGAGCCTTTGGCCAGCGGTTCCGGTGGCGTGATGGACAGTTCGTGGTCGCCTTCGCGGGTGAACTGCGCGGGCTTGTCGTTGACTTCGATGGCCGATATTTCCAAGCCGACCAGGTCGAGGTTGAACTTGTTCAGGTCAGCCGTGGCGTTCGCGGTGACGGTCGTATCGCCGTCGAGGTTGCCCACGCCCGGGTCGTAGCTGATGGAGACGTTGTAGTCGGTGACGTCGTAACCGCCGTTGCCGTCCTGCGGGTAGTACGGGTCCCCTGCGCCGTCCGCGCCGGCGCCCGCCGCGTTGACCGTCGGCGAGGGCGGAGGCGGGGAATCAGGTGGTGAGCTGGTGCATCCCACGACCATGATGGATGTCGCGATCAAGGTAGTCGCGAGGCGGCCGGGTGAGTGCTCCATGCGGCCTAACGTAACGAACGTGGTGTAAGGACGAAGTCGAATGCGTCGAGTGGTCGAATTCGGAGGCTCTGGTCAGGGCATCCTGCTGCTGCACGGACTGATGGGGCGGGCGACCATCTGGTGGCCGGTGGCGCAGTGGCTGACCCGCTACGGCCGGGTCGTCGGGATCGACGCCCGCGCGCATGGCCGTAACCCCGTTCTGACCGGCCGGACCGAGGATTTCGTCACGGACGCCGCCGAGGTGGTCCGTGACCTCGGGCCGTCGGTCGTGATCGGGCACTCGATGGGCGGACTGCACGCGTGGGCGCTCGCCGCGACCCGCCCTGAGCTGGTCAGAGGCATCGTGGTCGAGGACATGGCGCCCGATCAGCGCGGCAAGACCGTGGACAAGTGGAAGGCCTACTTCGACTCGTGGCCGACCCCGTTCCAGTCGCTGGCGCACGTGCAGGAGTTCTTCGGCCAGTACGGCGACCACTTCATCGAGTGCTTCGAGGAACGCGAGGACGGCTACCACCTGATCGCCGACCTGGACCGGCTCTACCCGATCGCCAACGAGTGGGGCGAGCGCGACTACTGGGACCTGATCGAGAAGGTCCAATGCCCGATGCTGGCGATCGAAGCGGCCAACAGTGCCATGCCGCCCGGTCAGATGGCGCAGATGCCCGTGCGCTCCCCCGGCGGCGGTCAGCACATCGTCGTGCCGGGGTCTGGCCACGTCGTGCATCGTGACCAGCCGGAGATCTACCGAGGCGCGGTCGAGGCGTTCCTGTCGTCGCTCACTTGATGATCTCGACCTCCGCGGTCTGCGTGTCCACGATCCCGACGTGCTCGACGCGTGCCTCGATCCGATCGACCGGGTGCAACGCGGCGAACCCCTCGACCAGCTGGTGATGATCGACGCCCTGCGTGAGCGTGCAATGCGGCGTCCACGACCCCGGCAGCCAGTACGCCTGCGGCGACTGGACACGACCGGCCAGCACATCGTGGATGGCCGAGTGCACGGCCAGCAGTTCGGCGTCCACGACCGCGCCGAGCATCAGGACGTTCTCGGTGTTCGGGAACGTACCGAGGTTCGACAGCCACAGGTTGGGGATGGCCAACGTCCGCAGCTCGTCCTTGAGCAGGTCACGGGTCTTGCGCGGAATCTGCTTCGCCGCGGCGAACGTCACACGCGGCGCCCACCGGCCGTTCGGATGCTTGGCCAGGCTCGGCACTCCGGCCTGGTCAAGCCTGCGCCACAGCGCCCTGACCTTGCGTTCGGCCTCATCGTCGAAGAAAACCGCCACGGTATGAGCCACGGGTGAGCATCATGCCGGGTCAGTAGGCTGGGGCTCATGGCAGTCGTGAAGATCAACGCGATCGAGGTGCCCGAAGGCGCGGGCGCCGAACTGGAGAAGCGGTTCGCCGCCCGGTCGAGCACGATCAAGGACTCCCCTGGTTTCCTCGGCTTCGAGCTGCTGCGCCCGGTCAGCGGCGACAACAGGTACTTCGTGCTCACCCGGTGGGAGAGCGACGAGGCGTTCCAGGCTTGGCGGCAGGGGCCTGCGATGGCGGCGCACTCGGGCCCGCCGAGCGACAAGCCGGTGGCCACCGGGGCAAGCCTGCTGGAGTTCGAGATCGTCGAATCGATCCAGCCGGAGTGACAGTGTTCGATGGCCTCGCTCCGCTCGGCGAGCTTGGCCGCCAGAGCCAACCATTTCCATCCCGCTGCACGCGGCCGACATCTTCGTCGCTGGTCGGCCGTCGCTGTGGCTGGGGCGATGTCGGACATGTCGCGAGGCGTCAGTGATCGGCGCGGCCAAGCTAGGGCTAGACCGCGCCGCGGAGCTCATCCGGGGCGCGAGTGCGTTATTGGTGTGCGCGGGTGCCGGGATGGGCGTTGACTCCGGTCTGCCGGATTTCCGTGGCAATGAAGGGTTTTGGCGTGCGTACCCGCCGTACGCACGCCTTGGCCTGAGCTTCGTCGAGCTCGCCGATCCCGTGCACTTCCGGGAGGATCCGGAGCTGGCTTGGGGTTTCTACGGTCACCGGCTGCGGCTCTACCGGGAGACCAAGCCGCATCAGGGTTTCCGGATCATCCAGTCGTGGGGCAAGCCGGTCCGCGTGTTCACGTCCAATGTGGACGGTCAGTTCCAGAAGGCCGGATTCGCCGAGGGCCACGTGGCCGAGGTGCACGGGTCGATCCACCACCTGCAGTGTTTCGACCACTGTGGACAGCCGGTTTGGCCTGCCGGTCCTGATGTCGAGATCGACGAGGACACCATGCGGGCGGTCAGCGAACTGCCGTCCTGCCCGAGTTGTCAAGGCCTTGCCCGGCCGAACATCCTCATGTTCGGCGACTGGGACTGGGAGGGCGAACGCAGCGAGGACATCCTGTCCGACGTGACGCAGTGGCGGGCCCGCCAGGACAATCTCGCGGTGATCGAACTGGGCGCGGGCAGCGCGGTCCCGACCGTTCGCCGGATGTCCGAACTGGCCTCGGCCCGCAACGGCGCGCTGGTCCGGATCAACCCGCGTGAACCGGAAATCCGGCACGGCCGCGGCGTCGAGATTCCCCTCGGTGCACTGGACGCGTTGACCGAATTGGACAAGCGGCTTACGGCAGGTTGACCGTCGCGACCGCGGCCCGGTGGTCGCTGCCTGGCAGATCGAACACCTGGTAGTCCAGGACCGCACAGCGGCCGTCGACCAGGATGTGATCGATGGTCACCGGCGGCGGCCAGATCCCCGCGGGCCAGGTCGGCGTCAGGCCCGCCCCGCGCCGCTCGCCCGCGTCCACGTAGCCGCGGTCGACCACGTCCCGCAGATCGGGGTGGTCCAGCGTGGCGTTGAAGTCGCCGATCAGCATCCTTGGCTTGTCCTTGCCCTCAGACGCCGACGGCAGCTCGGCCAGTTCTGCCTTCCACGTCCCGGTCCACTGCGCCTCGACACCGGGTGCGGTGTGCACGACCAGCACCTCGGGATCCACCACCCCCGGCAGGTCGACGATCGCGCTGGGCTGCGCGAACGTCGCCGGGTCGGCGATCTGCGTCTGCCGCAGCGGGAACTTCGACGCCAACCCCGAGCCGGAAGCCCCGCGTTGCGCGTCGAACAGCCGGTACGGCAGCACCCGGTCGATGCCCGCCCGGTCGAGATCCTGCACCATCGCCGGGCTGAGCTCCTGCATACTGAGCACGTCCACGTTGTGCTGCTTGACCAGATCCAGCAACGCCACCGCATCCGCCCGGCCGACGTACAGATTCGCCGTCATCACAGTCAGTTGCGGCCCGAACACAGTGGGCTGATTGTCGGTCACCATTCGCGGCACAACGGCCGCACTGCTGATCATCGCGAACGCGAGCACGATCCCGCCGAAGATCCAGCGGCGCATGAACAGCCCGACAACCCCCAGCGCCAACCCGATAACACCGATGTACGGCGTCAACGCCACCGTCGCGATGATGTACCGATTGCCGGTCACGCCGAGCAGCCGCAACGCGGCGAACGCCAGGAACACCGCCGACGGCACCAGCCACACCACGACGATCCACGTCTTCACCGGCTGCCGTGCCCCGGTCCGGGGCACCTTCGGCGCCAACTTCTGGGTCGCTGTCACGCCACCAGCTTGCCCGAAACCGGATGACAGCGTCCTGTGCGCGGCTCAACAGCGCTGTCGGAGACAGTCGTCCCCGAGATCGACGAACGAGAGGGGGACGGGGTGGGCTACGCGATCGAAGCCGAAGGTTTGGTGAAGAGGTTCGGCGAGACGACCGCGCTCGACGGCGTGGACCTCGCTGTGGAATCAGGCGCGATCCTCGGTGTGCTCGGACCCAACGGCGCGGGCAAGACCACGGCCGTCCGGATCTTGGCGACGTTGCAGTTGCCGGACGCGGGAACGGCGCGGGTGGGCGGATTCGACGTCCTGCGTGAACCGGTCGCGGTCCGCAGGCTGGTCGGGCTGACCGGCCAGTACGCCTCTGTGGACGACGACATGACCGGGCGGGCCAACCTTGTGCTGTTCGGCAGGTTGCACGATATGTCCAAAGTGGACGCGCGCACGCGGGCGCAGGAGTTGCTGGACCGGTTCGAGCTCAGCGACGCCGCCAGCCGGCCGGTGAAGACGTATTCCGGCGGTATGCGTCGGCGGCTTGATCTGGCCGCGAGTCTGATGGGCCGTCCGCGGGTGCTGTACCTGGACGAGCCGACGACCGGGCTGGATCCGCACAGCCGCAACGAAGTGTGGGACATCGTGCGCAGGCTGACCGACGAGGGCGTGACGGTGTTGCTGACCACGCAGTACCTCGAAGAGGCCGATCAGCTGGCCGATCGGATCACCGTCTTCGACCACGGCCGGGTGGTCGCGGACGGCACGTCGAACGAGCTGAAACGCAAGATCGGCGGCCAGACCCTGCAGGTACGGCCAAGCCGGTGGCAGGACATGGACGTGGTGGCGCAGATCCTGCGGGAACTGACCGGGCGGCAGCCCAACCGTGACGACGACAGCCGGGTGCTCAACACGCCGGTCGACGAGCCGGCCGTGCTGTCCACTGTGGTCGATCGGCTCGATCGCGCCGGAGTTCAGGTCGACGAGCTGGGACTGCGGTTGCCGAGCCTTGACGAGGTGTTCCTGGCGATCACCGGCAGCAAGGAAGGAGTCCAGGCATGACAACGGTTTCCCCGACGGTCCCGCCGACGCAGGCGGTCCGGCACGGGTTCCTGCTCGCCGGCCGCGCGTTCGGCAAGCTGATCAAGAACCCGAGCGACATCATCGGCCTGGTGGTCCAGCCGCTGATCACGATGATCCTGTTCGTCTTCGTCCTCGGTGGCGCGATCTCCGGCGGCAACACCGACGCCTACGTGCAGCAACTGGTACCGGGCCTGATGGTGTACTCCACCCTCCTGGTCAGCCTGGCCACCGGTGTCGCGCTGTGCACCGACGTCAGCAACGGCGTGTTCGACCGGTTCCGCAGCATGCCGATCGCCCGGTCCGCTCCGCTGATCGGTGCGGTGCTCGGTGATCTCCCGCGCTACTTCTTCTCGGTCGTGCTCACCCTCGGTTTCGGCTTCATGGTCGGCTTCGAGGTCCAGACGAACGTGTTCGCGGTACTCATCGACCTGATCGTGATGGCACTGTTCGCGCTGAGCCTGTGCTGGATGTCGGTGTGGATCGGCCTGCTGGTCAAGAACCCGCAGACGGTGCCCGGCCTGCTGATGCTGTTGATCATGCCGCTCAGCTTCGGCAGCAGCATCTTCGTGTCCGGGACGACCATGCCGGGCTGGCTGGAAGCGGTCACCGAGGTCAATCCGGCGAGCTTCATGACCGAGGTCAACCGTGGCCTGCTGCACGGCGGTCCGGTCGCCGAACCGTTGCTCGGCGGTCTGGTGTGGATGGCCGGTTTGATCGCGGTGTTCTACCCGTTGGCGATGGTCGCGTATCGGCGACGGATGCGCTGACGGCTCAGGGTGTCTCCGCAGGGGGAGCGGAGACACCCTGTTTCAGCACCACAATCGCCTCGTCCGGCGGCAGTTTCCGAGCCGCCGCCAGGATTTCATGCTCCGCCGGACCGAATTTGTCCAGCAGCGCGCGGTTTTCCGGCGAGCCGACGTCCAACGCTCCGGCGATGGCGGCACTGGCGCCCAGTATCCGGGCGGCGGCCGTCAGATCACCTTCGGCGGCCACGACCACCGCCAAGCACTCGCCGACATCGGCGATGCCCTGCGCGTCGCGCATGTAGATGGCTCCCTGCTGGAACGCCTCCAGCGCCTCGGCCGCGATCAACCTGTTCTTCTGCAGATCTCGGCGTGCTTCGGTGATGTATCCGATTCCGCTCGTGGTCACTTCCAACGCCTCGGCCACCACCGCTTTGGCCCTGGCCAGATCTCCTTCGGACACCAGCAGAAGACCTTCGGCGATGCCGATCCACCCGGAGAACGGGTCGCTCAGGTTCTCCGGCCAGTGCCGCAACTCCCGCCGTGCCGCGGCGACGTGTGCCCATGCGCCGGCGAGATCACCGCTGGCCCTGGCGACCAGGCTGAGCCGGACCAGCACCGCCATGGTGACCGCCCGTTGCCCGTTCTCGACCGTGAGCGTCACCAGACGTTCCAGCTCACTGCGAGCACGGTCCAAGTCACCGAGCCGGTAGTACTGCTCGGCCAGCCTGCTGCTGGTCATCGCCGGGTCCGGCAACTGTCCCAGCTCGAGTTCCAACATGCGTGCCTCGGTGTGCAGTTCGATCGCCCCGGCCATGTCCCCCATCGTGGATCGGTGGACTGCCAAGGCGTTCAACGCCATCGCGAGTCCCCACCGGTCGCCGATCTTGCGGAACCGCCGGATCGCCGCGGTGTGCCAGCGCATGGACTGCTCGACCTGGCCGAGGTTCTCGGCCATGATCGCCCCGCCGAGCACGACCGAGGCTCGTGCCCACGGATCAGGGTTACGCAACGCACGCCGGAAGGCGACTCCCGCGGCCGCGAAGTCCCCCAGCATTCCCAACCCGGTGGCTTCCATCAGCACAGTCAGCGGCGATGCCTTCTCGTACCCTGCTCGGCACAGCTCGACGATCCGGGCGATCTCGTGCCATCGCGGTTCTTCGACACCACCCAGCACCGACAGCATCCGGATCAGCACCACGGTGTGCTGTGGCGCGCGGTCCTCGATCTGCAGCATCCGGCCGATCGGCAGGATCTGCTCGGTCAGCGTTTCACCGAAGATGCCTTGGCGCACCAGCCAGTACCACGCCCAGCTGTGCACTATCCGGTAGGACGTCTCCGCGTCGCCACGGTCGACCGCGTACCGGACCGCGGCCACCACGTTCTCCCGCTCAGCGTCCAGCATCCTGAGCCATTGAACCTGGTCAGGGCCGCGCAGCAGCGGATCGGCGTGCTCGGTCGCCGCCATCACCCACCCGGCGAACCGGGTCATCACCCGCTCGGTGTCGACGAGTCGTTCCGCGGCGAAGGCCTTGATCGTCTGCAGCATCCGGTAGCGCGGCGGGCCGTCGGGTCCTTCGCCCGCCTCCACAAGCGATTTCTCGACAAGGGAAGCGAGCACGTACAACACGTCGTGCGCCGGAAGCCTGTCGTCGGCACAGACCGCGGTTATCGCATCCAAAGTGGACGGATTGGCGAACACCGACAGCCTGCTCGCCAGGGTCTGTTCGGCCTCGGTGAGCAGGCTCCAGCTCCACTCCACCACCGCACCAAGGGTTTGATGCCGGGGCAAGGAGGTCCGGCTGCCACCGGCCAGCAGCCGGAACCGGTCGTCCAGCCGTTCGGCGACTTGCCCGACTGTCATCGAACGCAGCCGCGCGGCGGCCAGTTCCAGGGCGAGGGGCAGACCGTCGAGTTGACGGCAGATGGACACGACGTCCACGACGTTGGATTCGTCCACTGTGAACCCAGGGCGCACGGATCGGGCGCGGTCAAGGAAAAGCCGCACAGCCGCACGTTCAACTGCTTGCCGCGCTGACGCGTTCTCCTCTGGTAGCTCCAACGGTCCCACTGGGAAGAGGGTTTCGCCCGTGATGGCCAGTGGTTCCCGGCTGGTGGTCAGGATTCGCAGCCGTGGACAGCCGGCCAGCAGTGTCTCGGTCAAGTGGGCCACCGCGGAGACGACGTGCTCGCAGTTGTCCAGCACGATCAGCTCGGACCGGTCTTCCAGGGCATCCAGCAGCCGGGTCGTCACGTCGACCGAACGGTGCCAGCTTCGCGGGTTCTCGGTGACGGCCGGGTCACCAAGGCCCAGTTCGGTCACCAGCGCGGCAGGCACGTCGACCGCTTCCCTGAGCCCGGCCAGGTGCACGAACCACACCCGATCCACTGTTCGGCTGGCTGCTTCCGTTGCCAGCCTTGTCTTTCCGGCACCGCCTGGGCCGACCAGGGTGATCAGGCGATCGCGGGCGAGCATCCCTTCCAGTTCGCTCAGCTCTTGCCCTCGGCCGACGAAACTCGTCAACTGTGCGGGCAGCCTGCTGCCGTTGTTGGGGACTTCGGCCGGCGTCGACCGCAGCAGTGCGAGGTGGGCTTCCTGCAATTCCGGGCTTGGGTCCACACCGAGTTCGGTGGCCAGGTTCTGGCGCGCGGTCTCGTAGGCGGCCAAGGCGTCCGCCTGACGGCCGGCCTTCCGCAAAGCCCGGATCAGCAGGGCTGTCAGGCGTTCCCGCAGCGGGTGTTCTCTGGCCAGGGCTTGCAGTTCGACGATCACCTCGTGGCCACGCCGGATGTCTGCCTCGATCCGGTCTTCGAGTGCGGTCAGGCGAACTTCGGCCAGCCGCGCCACGGCCGCGGCCGTGAACGGGGCGTCAGCCACGTCCACAAGCGCCGGGCCACGCCACAGGTCCAAGGCGCGGGTGAGGACTTCGGCGGCCTGAACGACGTCGTTCTGTTTGAGCAGACGACCTCCTTCGGCGGCAAGGCGTTCGAACGTGTCCACGTCGACTTCTGTTGCCGCCAAGGAGTATCCGGCGGGGTAGGACTCGATCCGCTTGGCCAGGCCGGTTTTCCGTAGCCGGGAAACCAGGGACTGCAACGCGTTCGTGGCATCGACCGGTGGCTGCGTGCCCCACAGGCTGTCGATCAGCGCCTCGGTCGGCACGATCCGGTTGGCCTCAAGGGCAAGCCGGACCAGCAGCATGCGCAGCCGTGGGCCGCCGACCTCGATTTCCTGGTCGGCGGTGTCGGTCAGGCGCAACGGCCCCAGCACAGCGACACGCACGTCACCCAGCATCCCAGATACGCGAAAGGGCCCCGGCTCCACCAGGAAACCGGGGCCCGTTCGGGCTATTCGGATATCAGCCGTGGTCCTCGAGACCCTCGGGCTCGCCCGTGCCCGCCGAGGCGGCCAGGTCGACCGGCGGCGAGTCCGGGACGTTGCGCGGCTTGGCTTCGCCACGGAAGACGAAGTGCGCCTTGTCGTCCGAACCTTCGCCGGTCCAGCCCTCGACGTCGCCGATCACGATCTGACCCGGCTCGAGCTCGCCGAACAGGATCTTCTCGCTCAGCTGGTCCTCGATCTCGCGCTGGATGGTCCGGCGCAGCGGCCGGGCGCCCAGCACGGGGTCGAACCCACGCTTGGCCAGCAGCTTCTTCGCCAGCGGAGTCAGCTCGAGAGCCATGTCCTTGTTCCGCAGCTGGACCTCCACCCGGCCGATCATCAAGTCGACCATCCGGATGATCTCGTCCTCCGTGAGCTGGTGGAAGACGATGATGTCGTCGATACGGTTGAGGAACTCCGGGCGGAAGTGCTTCTTCAGCTCGTCGTTGACCTTCTGCTTCATCCGCTCGTAGTTGTTGGTCTGCTCATTGCCACCCGCGAAACCAAGGGACACAGCCTTGGAGATGTCCTGCGTGCCCAGGTTCGAGGTGAAGATGATGACCGTGTTCTTGAAGTCGACCGTGCGCCCCTGACCGTCGGTCAGGCGGCCGTCTTCAAGGACCTGCAGGAGGGTGTTGTAGACCTCCTGGTGCGCCTTCTCGATCTCGTCGAACAGCACGACGGAGAACGGCTTGCGGCGGACCTTCTCGGTCAGCTGGCCGCCCTCTTCGTAGCCGACGTAACCGGGAGGGGCACCGAACAGCCTTGAGGCGGTATAGCGGTCGTGGAACTCGCCCATGTCGATCTGGATCAGGGCGTCGTCCTCGCCGAACAGGAAGTTCGCCAGCGCCTTGGACAGCTCGGTCTTACCGACACCGGACGGGCCGGCGAAGATGAACGAGCCGCTCGGGCGCTTCGGGTCCTTCAGGCCGGCACGGGTCCGGCGGATCGCCTTGGAGACGGCCTTGACGGCCTCCTCCTGGCCGATGATCCGCTTGTGGACCTCGTCCTCCATCCGCAGCAGGCGGGTGGTCTCCTCCTCGGTCAGCTTGAAGACCGGGATGCCCGTCCAGTGCGCGAGGACCTCGGCGATCTGCTCCTCGTCGACCTCGGCGACGACGTCGAGGTCGCCGTCCTTCCACTGCTTCTCCCGCTCGGCCTTCTGACCGAGGAGCTGCTTCTCCTGGTCACGCAGCTTGGCGGCACGCTCGAAGTCCTGAGCGTCTATGGCCGATTCCTTCTCCCGGCGCACGTCGGCGATCTTCTCGTCGAACTCGCGCAGGTCCGGCGGAGCGGTCATCCGGCGGATGCGCATCCGGGCGCCGGCCTCGTCGATCAGGTCGATCGCCTTGTCCGGCAGGAAGCGGTCGTTGATGTACCGGTCGGCCAGCGTGGCCGCCTGCACCAACGCGCCATCGGTGATCGAGACGCGGTGGTGCGCCTCGTACCGGTCGCGCAGACCCTTCAGGATCTCGATCGTGTGCTCCAGGTTCGGCTCACCGACCTGGATCGGCTGGAACCGCCGCTCGAGAGCGGGGTCCTTCTCCACGTACTTGCGGTATTCCTCAAGGGTGGTCGCACCGA
Source organism: Rhodococcus rhodnii (assembly GCA_000720375.1). Lineage (GTDB taxonomy): Bacteria > Actinomycetota > Actinomycetes > Mycobacteriales > Pseudonocardiaceae > Kibdelosporangium. The sequence goes on from JOAA01000018.1 coordinate 33,750, forward strand.
TGGTCTGCAGCTCACCACGGGCCAGCATCGGCTTGAGGATGGAGGCCGCGTCGATCGCGCCCTCGGCGGCACCCGCACCGACGAGCGTGTGGATCTCGTCGATGAACAGGATGATGTCGCCGCGGGTGCGGATCTCCTTGAGCACCTTCTTCAAGCGCTCCTCGAAGTCACCGCGGTAACGCGAGCCCGCGACGAGCGATCCGAGGTCCAGCGTGTAGAGCTGCTTGTCCTTCAGCGTCTCGGGCACCTCGCCCTTGACCACCATCTGCGCCAGACCCTCGACGACGGCCGTCTTACCGACACCCGGCTCGCCGATCAGGACTGGGTTGTTCTTGGTACGGCGGGACAGCACCTGCATGACCCGCTCGATCTCCTTGGACCGGCCGATCACCGGGTCCAGCTTGCCCTCCCGGGCACTGGCGGTGAGGTTGCGGCCGAACTGGTCCAGCACGAGGGAGGACGACGGAGTGCCCTCTCCGCGGCTGCCCGGCTCGGTCTCCGGCTTGCCCTGGTAACCCGACAGGAGCTGGAGAACCTGCTGGCGGACCCGGTTGAGGTCGGCGCCGAGCTTGACCAGCACCTGGGCGGCAACGCCCTCACCCTCACGGATCAGCCCGAGCAGGATGTGCTCCGTGCCGATGTAGTTGTGCCCGAGCTGCAGCGCCTCGCGCAACGACAGCTCCAGCACCTTCTTCGCCCGAGGCGTGAAGGGGATGTGACCGGAAGGCGCGTGCTGCCCTTGGCCGATGATCTCCTCGACCTGCTGACGCACGCCTTCCAGGGCGATCCCGAGCGACTCGAGCGCCTTCGCCGCGACACCTTCACCCTCGTGGATCAAGCCCAGGAGGATGTGCTCGGTGCCGATGTAGTTGTGGTTGAGCATCCTGGCTTCTTCCTGGGCCAGGACAACCACCCGCCTCGCGCGGTCGGTGAACCTCTCGAACATTCGCACTCCCTGACTGCTGCGCCGGCGGCCCTTCACCACTCGTCATGTTGGTGGATTCAGCACCGTAGGACCACTGTAGTCGCCCGGCCTGTCGCGCTCAGTGCCACGCACGACCACAGATTGGTGACGGACCAGGAACTTCGCCTGACGTCACCGCCGAACACCCCTTACAACGTGGGTTCTCCGGCATCGATTCCATCCAATGGAACGTGTCCGCTATCCGCGAACAGCATGCGTCCAAGCGTGACCGCGATCACTTTCTCACTCATTCGGCCCAACTTCGCCCAACTTTCATCGGAGCGGCACATACGGACAAACTGGACGTCCGGGTGGAGGTGGTTGGGCAGCCGCGTCGAAGACGCCCCCGGTGAGGCCCGCCCGGCGAGAACGCAGACCGCGTGCGGCGAGGCTACGGCATGCCACCGACAGAAATCGGTGTCCGACCTGAGCACCCCCCGATGACCCAAAGTACTGAGAGGGTCTGACAGAAAGGCGGGGCGAGGCGCGCAGCCATCCACAGCGAAGGCATACCCGACAGCGCGCACCGCAGTGACCTACAGCGAAGCGCCGCCCAGCCACCCACCCTCAGCTCGCGGCTGCTGCTGCCGCCGCTGCCCGGTGACGCGAACCGATCGGCACCACCATCGGAGTGCCGGCGACCGGGTCCGTAAGGATCTTGGCGTCCAGGTCGAAAACGTCCCGGAGCAAGTTCTCGGTCAACACGTCGTTCGGATCCCCTTGCGCCACGATCTTTCCGGAGCGCATTGCCACGAGCCGGTCCGAATACCGCGCCGCGAGGTTCAAATCGTGCAACACCATGACCACCGTTGTGCCACGGGTCGTGTGCAGATCGTGAACCAGGTCCAGTACGTCCACCTGGTGCGCCAGATCCAGATAAGTGATCGGCTCGTCCAGCAACAACAACTCTGTTCCCTGGGCGAGGGTCATGGAAATCCACGCGCGCTGGCGTTGGCCGCCGGAAAGTTCGTCGACCACCCGGTTGGCGTGTTCGTCCATCTTGGTCAGCCGCAAGGCGTCGGTGACCGCCGCTTCGTCTTCCACCGACCATTGGCGGTACCACGTCTGGTGTGGGTGCCTGCCGCGCGCCACCAGGTCCGCGACGGTCAGGCCGTCGGGGGCGACCGGGGTTTGCGGGAGCAGGCCGACGGTTCGTGCCACCTCTTTGGTCGGCAGCTTGTCGATGCGCTTGCCGTCGAGCAGGACTTGGCCCGCACGAGGGGCCAGCAGGCGGCCCAGTGCGCGCAGCAGCGTCGACTTGCCGCAGCCGTTCGGGCCGATCACCGAGGTCACTGTGCCGGTGGGGACGTCGAGGTCCAGGCCGTCGACCACGAGCCGCTCGCCGTAGCCGAGCGCCAGGTCGCTCGCCTGTAACCGAACCTGAGTCACCAGCACCTCCTACAAGATCCACCCGGGAGCATAGCCCCGGAGTGGTTAGGTAAGGCTAACTGACCCTCCTGGCCTGGCCCAACCCCGGAATCACAGCGACTAAAAAGGCCCGCAGCTGCTGCCGCGGGCCTTTGGGGACGTCTGCTTATCAGTCCCTGTTGTTGTGGTAAGCCTCGGTGACTTCCTTCGGGATACGGCCGCGATCGGAAACTTTGTATCCCTTCTTCCGCGCCCACTCCCGAATTGCCTGGTTCTGGTCCCTGTCCACCGCGGCCGTCCGCGCGACCCGGCCACCGACCCCAAGCCGACCTGCTGCTCGCTTACGACCACCGGAACGGCGGGCGTGGTCCACATAGTCACTCAGGATCTCCCTGAGCTTCCCGGCATTGTCGCCAGACAGGTCGATCTGGTACGAAACGCCGTCCAGTCCGAACTCGAGCGTCTCTTCGGCTTCCGAACCGTCAATGTCGTCAACGAGGGTCACCGTGACCTTCTGCGCCATACGCCGCCTCCTCGGGGTGATTCCGGTACGGAATGATTCTCGCGTGGACGTAGGCTAGCGCAAATCCATCCGAATTTGCATAGTCACTCACCCATGTTTCATTGCGGACGAACGAGTGGGAACAGGATCGTCTCCCTGATCCCCAGTCCGGTGAGTGCCATCAGCAGCCGGTCGATACCCATTCCGACTCCACCGCTGGGTGGCATTCCGTACTCCAGTGCGCGCAGAAAGTCCTCGTCCAACTGCATCGCCTCATCGTCACCGGCAGCGCCCAACCTGGCCTGATCCATCAGCCTTTGCCGTTCGACCACCGGGTCGACAAGCTCGGAGTAACCGGTACCGAGTTCGAAACCGCGCACGTAAAGATCCCATTTCTCGGCAACTCCCGGCGTGTCGCGATGCTGGCGTGTCAACGGCGAAGTCTCGACCGGGAAATCCCGTACGAAAGTCGGCGCGTGCAGGTCGTTGCCGACCAGGTGCTCCCACAGCTCCTCGACCAGCTTGCCGTGTCCCAGCTTGGGCGGCACTTCAAGGCCGTGCCGCTCGGCGAACTTGCGCAACTGCTCGACAGAAGTCTCCGGGGTCACCTCTTCACCCAGGGCCGCCGACAACGATCCGTACATTGTCAGCGAGGTCCATTCCCCGGAAAGGTCGTACTCCGAACCGTCGGCAAGGGTGACCACCTGAGTACCGAAAACCGCCTCCGCGGCCTCTTGGATCAGCTCACGGGTCAGCACGCCGACCGAGTCGTAAGTCGCGTACGCCTGGTAGAACTCCAGCATCGCGAACTCCGGCGAATGCGATGAATCGCTTCCCTCATTGCGGAAGTTCCGGTTGATCTCGAACACCTTCTCGATACCGCCGACCACGCACCTCTTCAGGTACAGCTCCGGCGCGATCCGCAGGTAGAGGTCGATATCGAAGGCGTTCGAATGGGTCGTGAACGGGCGCGCCGCCGCGCCGCCGTGCAGCGTCTGCAGCATCGGCGTCTCCACCTCGGTGAACCCGCGCCGATGGAAGCTGTCCCGCAGCGCGCGCATCACTCCGGCCCTGGTCCGCACCACGTTGCGGGCCTGCGGGCGCATGATCAGGTCGACGTAGCGCTGCCGGATCCTGGTCTCCTCCGACAGCTCCTTGTGCGCGACCGGCAGCGGGCGCAACGCCTTGGCGGCCATTCGCCATTCCTCGGCCATCACCGACAGCTCACCGCGCTTGGAGGCGATCACCTCGCCGCGGACGAACACGTGGTCACCCAGGTCGACGTCGGCCTTCCACGCGGCCAGCGCCTCCTCGCCGACGTTGGCCAGGCTGAGCATGGCCTGCAGTTCGGTGCCGTCGCCTTCGCGCAGCGTGGCGAAGCAGAGCTTGCCGGTGTTGCGCAGGAACATCACCCGGCCGGTGATTCCGACCATGTCACCGGTGGACGCCCCCGGCTCCAAATCCGGGTATTTCGCCCGGATCTGCGCCAGCGTGCTGGTCCGCGGCAGTTCGACCGGATAAGCCTCGACACCGGCGGCGAGCAGCCGCTCCCGCTTCTCCCGGCGGATGCGCATCTGCTCGGGGAGGTCGTCTTGCTCGGGCGCTGGGGAAACGTGCTCGTCACTCACGCCTGCAAAGGGTACGGAAAAGCCCGGCGGCGAAGCGAACCGGATATCACTAGCGTGAGTCGGGTGACCGAACTCTCCGATGCCGAACTGTGGGCCAGGCGAGCGAACTCCTTCGGCGCGCACGCGCAGCTGTACGCCCGGTACCGGCCCGGTTATCCATCCGACGCGATCGACTGGGTGCTGCCACAAGGCGCGGCCGACGTTCTTGATCTCGCGGCGGGTACCGGAAAACTCACCGAATCATTGGCCGGCCGTGGCCTGAACGTGACCGCGGTCGAACCGGACGAGGGCATGCTCGAGGAACTCAGAAAACGATTTCCGTCGGTCAAAGCGGTGGTCGGCAGCGCGGAACAGATCCCGTTGCCCGATTCCAGTGTCGATGCCGTAGTCGTCGGGCAGGCCTTCCATTGGTTCGATCAGCAACCCGCCCTTACCGAGATTGCCAGGGTGCTGCGGCCCGGTGGGATGTTGGGGGCGCTGTGGAACCATGAGGACGAACAGGTCACGTGGGTTTCCACATTCGACAAGGTGGCCCGCGGCCGGGATCGCGGATCACGGACACAGCCGGACCCGTTTTCCGATCATCCGCTGTTCGACCCGTTCGAACGACAGGTTTTCCGGCATACCGTCCGGCATACCGTAGAAAGTTTGCTCGCCATGGTCGGCACGCATTCCCACATGCTTGTCGCCAGTCCCGAAGAACGCCGGGAAGTCAACGAGCGGATGCGCGCATACCTGTTGGCGCAGCCGGAAACCAAGCCCGGCGAGTTCGACTTTCCCTTCCAAACCACGGTTTTCCGGGGGAAACGAGTCACGTCCTGAGGTTGCGTTCGAACACCAGCCGCAAGCCCAGCAGCGTCAAATCCGGATGGTGGTGCCTGATCGTCTCCGACTCGGCGATCACCAGTGGCGCGAGGCCGCCGGTCGCGATCACGCTCACCGGCCCGGCTTTGTCATGCCCTTGCGAATGCAGTTCCGCGATGATCCGTTTCACCAGGCCGTCGACCTGCCCGGCAAAGCCGTAGAGAATGCCGGACTGCAGGCATTCCACGGTGTTCTTGCCGATCACGGAGCGGGGCCTGACCAGTTCCACCTTGCGCAGCGCGGCCGCGCGGGCGGCCAGCGCGTCCACCGAGATTTCGATGCCCGGCGCGAAAACCCCGCCGAGGAACTCGCCTTTCGCCGATATCACGTCGATGTTGGTGGACGTGCCGAAGTCGACGACCACGCAGGCGGTGCTGTACAGGTGGTGCGCGGCCAAGGTGTTGATCACCCGGTCACCGCCGACCTCCTTCGGATTGTCCACAAGCAACGGAACGCCGGTGCGGACCCCGGGCTCCACAATGAGTTGCGGCACGTCGGCGTAGTAGCGGCTGAGCATCACCCGCAACTCCCGCAGCACGGCGGGCACCGTCGACAACGCCGACACCGCAGTGACCCGGTCGGCGTGCTCACCGAGCAGGCCACGCATGGTCAGGGCGAGCTCGTCCGCGGTCATCCCCGCGACGGTCCGCATTCGCCAGTCACGGACCAGTTTCTCGCCGGAGTACAGGCCTAGGACGATGTTGGTGTTGCCGACGTCGATCGCGAAGAGCACGTCAGGAATTCTCCGGCTGGAGCAACGCGTCCAGCGCGGCGGCATCCGCCGTCTCCGCCGTCTGGTCCACGGTTTGATCCACGGTGGCCCCGCTGACCAGGCCGGATCCCTCGGGTGCGTGCGCCGGGTCGGCGCCGAGATCGACGACCTTGTTCTGCCCGTCCACGAACACCACTCGTGGCCGGTAGGAGGCGGCCTCGGCGTTGTCCATCAGGCCGTAGGCGATCATGATCACGATGTCGCCGGGGTGCACCAGATGCGCTGCCGCGCCGTTGATGCCGATCACGCCACTGCCGCGCTCACCTTCGATGACGTAGGTCTCCAGGCGTGCGCCGTTGGTCACGTCCACGATGGTGACCTGTTCGCCGACGAGCAGATCGGCCGCTTCCATCAGGTCGAGGTCCACCGTGACGGAGCCGACGTAGTGCAGGTCGGCCTGGGTGACCGTGGCCCGGTGGATCTTGGACTTCAGCATGGTGCGCAGCATCGCGGTTACCCCCTTTCAGTGCCCGGGCTCAGGCGGTTCGCCGAGCCGCAGGCCGGTGTTGTCGATGAGTCTCGTGGTGCCGACCCGGGCGGCCACGAGCAACCTGGCTTCTCCTTGTTCCGGCGCGGGACCGAGGTCAGGGGCGCGCAGTTCGAGGTAGTCAACGGCAACCTCGGGGTGCGCCGCCAGGACCTGTCGGGCAGCTTTGATCACCTCTTCGCGCCCTTCGCGTCCCGCGTACGCGCCAGCGGCCAACGCGGCGGACAGCGCGACGGCGCTTTCCCGCTCGGTGGCGCTCAAGTAGACGTTCCTCGACGACAGCGCGAGGCCGTCGGGTTCGCGGACCGTCGGCACACCGATCACGTGCGTGTCCATGTCCAGATCGGCGACCATCCGCTTGATCAGCATCAGCTGCTGGTAGTCCTTCTCACCGAACAGCGCGTAGTCCGGCCGGACGATGTTGAACAGCTTGTTCACCACGGTCAGCACCCCGGCGAAGTGTCCTTTTCGGACGCTGCCTTCCAGCTCGTCACCCATCGGTCCAGGGTGGACAGTCACTTGCGAACCCGGCGGGTACATGTCGTCGCGCTCCGGCGTGAACACGATCTCCACGCGCTCGTCGCGACACGCCTCCAGGTCCGCCTCCAGCGGACGCGGGTAGCGCTCCAGGTCCTCGTTCGGCCCGAACTGCAAGGGATTGACGAAGATCGACGCGACCACCACGGTGTTCGGGATGTTGCGCGCGCGACGCAACAGCTCGCGGTGACCGGCGTGCAACGCGCCCATCGTCGGCACGAGCACGACCTTGTTGCCGACCGCACGCAGCGCTCGGGTGACCCTGGCGACCTCTTTCGGGCTGCTGTGCACATGCAGCGCGCCACGGGTGAACTCGGGTGCCTTCGGTGCCGTCACTCAGCGCTCCTCGTTTATGGCCTGGAAAACGTCCGGCGCGAGATCCCCGCGCAGCAGACCGCTGTCGGTCGCCCGGCGCGCGGTCCGCCGCGCCATCTCCCGGTAACTGGGAAGCAGCTCGGGCGCGTTGTCCCGCAACACATTCAGATGCTTGCGCACAGTACCGGCATCGCCTCGGGCGACCGGACCGGTCAGCGCACGATCGCCGTGCCGCAGGGAATTGTCCAGCGCGGCCGACAAAAGCGGGCCCAGCAGGCGTTCCGGATTGCCGACACCGGACTGCCGCAGCAGGTCCGCAGCGTCGGCGACCAACGTGATCAGGTGGTTCGACGCGTGTGCCAACGCGGTGTGATACGCCGGGCGAGCCGACGACGGCACCCGGATGGGATCGGATCCCATCTCGACAACCAGGGCCTCGCCGACGTTCCACGCCGCCTCGTCGCCGTCCTCCGCGGTCACGCCGACCGAACATGCGACAAGCCGGTCAAGATCCTCAGCACGTCCGGTGAACGTCATCACCGGGTGCAAAGCCAAAGGCAGCGCACCATGATCCGCCGCGGGCTGCAGCACGTCGACGCCGTACGCGCCGGACGTGTGCACCACGATCTGCCCAGGCCGCAGCGTTCCCGCGGCCGCCAGGCCACGGACCATGCCCTCCAGGGCGTCATCCGGCAACGCGAGCAACACCAGATCGGCCTTGCTGACGACCTCGTCCGGCGGCAGCAACGGGACACCAGGCAACAGGTCTTCGGCACGCCGAACGGAGTCACGCGAAACCCCGGACGCGGCGACCACCGCATGTCCGGCCCTGGCCAGCGCGGCGCCCATCACCGCGCCGACTCGGCCAGCGGACACCACGCCCACTCCGAGGCGCGCGGGACGGCTCATTGCCCTTGTCCTTTCGTCAAGCCAAGGTCAGAGCGTAACTATTGCTGCTTTGCAGCGCTGACCGCCGTGGCCCGGCTCACGCGAACTGCCTGTACGAGCAACTGCTCAACCTGGCCGTCGGAATGACTGTTTCGGTAAAAAGCCAGCTCAGAGACGGCGGTCTGGTAGTCGGCCACGGCACGTCCGGCATCCGGCCCAGCCTTCCGAGCGACCTTCTTGCGCCATTGCCGGCGACGTTTGAGGTTGGCCAGCACGTCGACCTCACCGGGCGCGATGAGCCCGTCACCGACCATCCGGGGCAAGGCGACTGCGATGATCTTCTGCTCCCGTTTGCGCGCCCAGTTCACCAGCACGCCGGCGCCGATGAAAACCGGCAGCATGATCAGGAAGTACACGTTGAGGAACGTGGTCGCATTGCCCAGCGTCGCCGCGGAGTTCCACAGCGAATGCAGAACGACGGCACCCAGATAACCACCCAGCGGCGCCGCGACCTTGACCCAGTTCTTGGCGGTCCCCGCCGCCACACCGATCCCGATGCCCGTCATCACGGTAAACAGCGGATGCGTGAACGGCGACATCACCCCGCGCAGAATGAACGCGGCGACAACACCGGCAGAGTCGACCGTGCCGAAGCCGTGCTCACCGAAGATGCGCCCGAAGTAGTAGATGTTCTCGGTGAACGCGAACCCGGCCGCACACATCCCGGCGTAGACGATGCCGTCGACGACACCGTTGAACTCCTGCCGCTTCCACAGGTAAACGCCGAGAACGAACGCGGCCTTCGCCGCCTCCTCGATCAGCGGCGCCGAAACCACCGCAGCGATGGCGTCGCCACCACCCTTGCCAAGCAACAAGTCACCGACAACCTCTGCGGTGTTGTTGATGAGCAGCGCGGTCAACGTCGCACCACAGGCGCCCCACGCGAACGCCAACCACAGCAGGCGGGCAGGCTCCGGCTCCCACCTGTCGATCCAGAGAAACGCGGCGACAACCGGGCCGACCGGCAACAAGGCGACCGCCAACCCGACGAGTTCGGCGACGATGCCCACGCTCGCCGTGAGGAAGGCGAACACGCCAAGCCCGGCCATGCTCAGCAGAATCAGCCCGACCATGGGCAGCAAAACGGTCTTACGCCGTGGCGTCGGCCGAACGGGCACAGCCGGCTCCTGGATCATCACAGCGGGGAACATTAGCGTCCTGAACAAACGTGCGCCCCCGAACGCGCGCCGAACCAAGTGAGGTGTGCGTGACCAGGGCGCGAACCGGCGAACTCACCGTGCCGGAAAGTGCATTTCACCGTGCCGGAATGGTGGACACGGCCGGGGCGGGCTGGGGCTTAGTCCTCGCGACGGCGACGGCGACGGGGCGTATCCCCCGACGAGCCGTATGCGGCCAGGAGTTCGTTCACTGATTTGCCCTCCGCGTGCGAACCTGAAGGCTGAGCTGGAGCTGCGGGCTTCGCGTGACTTCCGGATGCCTGCTGTTGCTGGCGTGCCTGGTACGTCTCCTGCCACGAAGGCGCGTCGTCCGGCTTGCGGCGTCGCCCGCCACCGGAGGCCTCGGCGGCCGGAGCTTCCGGTGCACGCCGACGCCCGCCGGTCTCCTCAGCAGCGGGAGGCACCTGGACAACGCGGGTCGAAGGCTCGGGCTTACGCACCGGAGGCGGCGGAGGTGGAGGCTCGGGCGTACGAACGACGGGCCGCTGAACAGTTGGTTCCGCGGGCTCCGGCAGCGGCTGGATCTGCGTCGGTGACTCCGGCTCCGGGCGCTGCATGGGCTGAGCCACCGGGTTCATCATCGGCTGACTCGGCTGGGCCACCGGGTTCATCATTGGCTGGCTGGGCTGAGCGGCTGGGCGCATCATCGGCTGGCTGGGCTGGGGCTCGGGTCGCTTCGGTGGCCGCGGCGGACGACCTGCCTGCTGCCGGGGTGGCGGGGGCGTGTTGGTGCGCTCCCACGACGGCGTCCAGTTCGGGTCGATGCCCTCACCCAGGCTGTTGGCCGAGTCTCCGGCTACCGGCTGGTGGTACGGGTTGTCCCGGCTCACCGGCGTCACCGGGTCCCACCAGCCGGAACCTGGGTTGCTGGGATCGTCCCGGCGGGGCTGGCGGATCTGCACCTGGCGCTCCGCGGGCTCGCGCGGCGGGCGTTGTGGTTGCGGCCGCGGGGGTTGTGGCCGGGCGTTGCCGCCACGCGGGCGGTCGGGCACGCGGTCGATCAGTTCGGTCTGCGGCTCGCCGGGAATGATCACCGGCTGCTGCTTCGCGGACGGGTTCAGGCGTTTCACCATCTGGCCCTGCTGCGGCAACTGGTGCGCCTCGTCGGGCAACGAGCGCATCCGGGTCGCCTGCGCCTGCAGGGCGAACCGTTCGACCAGCACCTCGCCGCCGAGCAACGTCTGCAGGGTTTCCCTGAGCTGGCCCAGTTCGGTACGCAGGGCTTCGATGTCCGCCCTGGACTGCTCCTCGGCCTTGCGCTTGGCCTCAGCTTCCAGTTCCAGCTCGAACTCGCGCCGCGCGGCGATCTCCCGCTCGAGTTCTAGCTCATAGATCGCCTGCATACTTTTGGCGTCATCGGTCTTGTCGGCCACCTGACGGCGGAACCGCGCGGCCAGGAACGCACCGACTAAAGCGGCCCACAACGCGGCCAAGATGCCCATTTTGAGGAATCGGGCGTCGTCGGTGAGCACCAGGATCAGCGTCGCGCCGAGTACCAGGACCAGCGCACCACCCAGCAAGAGCCGAGCCGTGCTCGGCACCCTGCTGGAGTCGCGCGTCGAGGCGGCACGGCCGGACATGCCTAACACCGTACCCGTCAGTTATCGGTCCGAGACCTGCTCGTGGCCGGACGTGCGTTAAATCCACGCTTTGCATCGATCAACGGTCGTCCGGCTCCTTCGGTTCATCCGGCGTCTTGAGACAGTGCTCCAGCCACAGACCCGCCGCGATCAGGGCGGCCGAACACACCGCGCCGATGACCGCACTGGAGGTGTCGTTCGACGCGGCGACTATCTCCCCCCGTTTGGGAAAGACGTAGACCAGCACGCCGATCCACGCGCCGAGCATGATCGCGCCGAGCACAGAGGACGCCTTGGCCAGCGCGACCGCGCGGGCCGCGGTCAGCGCTTGGACGGGTTTTCCCGGCTTGGTCCCACGGATTCGTGACCGCAGTGAGAAACCCAACACCACGTCGACGATCGCGATGACGACGAGCGTGACGCCGGCCAATGTGGGCAACGGCGGCAGCGAGCCGTACGCCGACTGCATGATCAGATACAGCACGACCGCGGCGAGCAGCCCTGCGATGACCAGGTCACGTGGCCTGGTGAACCTCACACTGCCTCCAGCTTGAGATCGTCACGGCGCCGCACGCCCTCATCCCCCTGTTTTGGATATCCCAGGGCCGCCACCAGGTCGGCGATCGGGCCGTGTCCCGGCAGCTCGGCGTCCGGCTGCAACTCCAGCCACGGCACCAGGACGAACGCGCGCTCGTGCGCTCGCGGATGCGGCAGTTCCAGCCGCGGATCGGTGCTCGTGACGCCCGTGACGGTAATCACGTCCACGTCGAGCGATCGTGGGCCCCACCGGACTTCTCGGACACGCCCGGCCGCGTTCTCCAGTTCCTGGGCGAGTCGCAGCCAGTCCCATTCGCCGAAGTCCTCACGGGACGCGATCACGATCGCGTTGAGGAAATCGTCCTGATCGGTCACGCCCCACGGCGCGGTCTCGTACACAGAGGACACGGCCAGCGCGGGCAGTCCGTCCACGGCGGACTGCAAATGAGCGAGCCGGTCGCCCATGTTCGAGCCGATCGACAGGACGGCCGTGGTCATGCGCGGTCCCGCCGCACAGTGACGGCCACGTCGGCGAATGTCAGCGGGATCGGCGCCGACGGCTTGTGCACGGTGACCTCGACCGCCGTGACTCGCTCGTCGGTCAGCACGTCGTCGGCGATCTCCCCGGCGACCGATTCGATCAGGTCTCGCGCGGGTCCGGCAATGATCGCCGCCGCCCGCTCGGCCAGCTCGCCGTAGTGCATCGTCTTCGCGAGGTCGTCGGTTTTGGCGGCCTCGGTCAGGTCGAGCCAGACCGTGATGTCGACGAGGAAATCCTGGCCGTCACGCTTCTCGTGCTCGAACACACCGTGGTTGCCACGTACCCGCAGCCCGGTGAGCGTGATCCGGTCGCTCACGCCCGCCCCCATTCCGCCACCACACGTACCGCGTCCAACGACCGCATCACGTCATGCACTCGGACACCCCACACGCCCTTCGCGGCGGCCAACGTGGAAATCGCCGCGGTCGCGTCCTCACGGCCATCCGGTGGGCGCGGCGTGCCGTCCTTGTCTGCCAGCAGCCTGCCGATGAAACGTTTGCGCGACGCCCCGACCAGCACCGGATACCCGAGGTCCATGAAGACGTCCAAGCCACGCAGCAACGCCCAGTCATGCGGGGCGTGTTTGGCGAATCCCAGGCCCGGGTCGATCACGATCGCGTCCGACGAAACGCCTGCGCTCAGCGCCTCGTCGACCCGTTCACAGAGCTCAGCGCGAACCTCGCTGACCACGTCCGTGTAGTTGGCCAGCGAGTTCATGTCCTTGCTGTGGCCACGCCAGTGCATCAGAATCCACGGCACTCCGGCGTCCGCGACCACCCGCGCCATGGCCTTGTCCGCCAAGCCACCCGACACGTCGTTGACGACCGTCGCACCCGCGGCCAACGCCGCCTCCGCGACCCGCGCCCGCATGGTGTCCACGCTGATCTGGATCCCGGCCGACGACAGTTCCTTGATCACCGGTTCGATCCGGCCGATCTCCACCTCGGCGGCGACCCGCTCTGCACCGGGCCTTGTCGACTCGCCGCCGACATCGATCAGGTCCGCGCCGGCATCCCACATCTCATGGGCGTGCCGCAGCGCGTCGTCCACAGTGAAGTAACGGCCGCCGTCGGAAAAGGAATCCGGGGTCACGTTGAGGACACCCATCACCACGCAGCGGCCAGGATCAGGCAGCAGCCGGTGCATCATCGACGCGCCTTGATCAGATCCAGCGCCTCCGCACGCGACGACGCCGAAGTCTTGAACTGCCCACGCACAGCGGACGTCGTAGTCCGCGCGCCGGGCTTACGAATGCCACGCACCGACATGCACAGATGCTCGGCCTCGACGACCACGATCACCCCACGCGGATCCAACGTCCGCATCAGCGAATCGGCGACCTGGGAGGTCAACCTCTCCTGCACCTGCGGCCGCCGGGCGAAGGCGTCGACCAGTCTGGCCAATTTGGACAGTCCGGTGACCTTGCCGTGCTCGTTCGGGATGTAACCGACGTGCGCAACCCCATGGAATGGGAGGAGGTGGTGCTCGCACATGCTGTACATCGGGATATCGGTGACGAGGACCAATTCCTCGTGGGACTCGTCGAAAGTCTTGGCCAGTACGGCATCCGGGTCCATGTACAACCCGGCGAACATCTCGCGGTACGCACGGGCCACGCGAGCCGGGGTGTCGGCGAGACCGCCCCGGTCAGGGTCCTCGCCGCACGCCAAAAGCAATTCACGCACGGCCTTCTCGGCGCGTGCCTGGTCGAAAACGGGACGAACGGAGCGGACGCCGTCCGAAGAGGCGGCACCCACTCCGTTCTGTGACTCGATGCTCAGTTCTTACCGTCCCGGTCGTCCTGCTCCGGCTGCGGCGGCGAGGTCGCCGGGCGCCAGCCGGGGGGCGCGCCGTAGTTCGGCGGGCCACCAGGCCTGCCCTCGGCAGGCATGTACGGGCCAGGGCTGGCCGGCAAGCCGTTGGGCACCTGCCCGTTGTTGGCTTCCTTCGGCAGGTCCTTGGCCCCGCCGACGGCACCGACCGGGGTCGGCTCCGGCTCTTCCTGGATCGGCGGCCACGGCTCGCCGCGCTCCATCGCCAGCTCGCCACGGGTCTTGATCGGCGGCTTGTCGGACGGCACGCGCTCGCCGAAGTCGTTGAACGCGGTGATCCGGGGCCGCTTCTCCACCCGGGAGAAGATCCGCTCGAGGTCCTTGCGCTGCAAGGTCTCCTTGTCGAGCAGTTCGACCACGAGCTCGTCGAGCACGTCGCGGTAGGTGTTGAGCACCTCCCACGCCTCGGTGTGCGCCGCCTCGATGAGCTTGCGCACCTCCTCGTCGATCTCGTGCGCGACTTCCAGCGAGTAGTCCACGGCGTGGCCCATCGAGCGGCCGAGGAACGGATCGCCGTGCTCCTGGCCGTACTTCACGGCACCCAGCCGGGCGCTCATGCCGTACTCGGTGACCATCGCCTTGGCGATCTTGGTGGCCTGCTCGATGTCCGAGGACGCACCCGTGGTGGGCTCGTGGAAGACGAGCTCCTCGGCCGACCGGCCACCCAGCGCGAACACCAGGCGGGCGATCATCTCCGAGCGGGTCATCAAGCCCTTGTCGTCCTCGGGGACGACCAACGCGTGCCCACCGGTGCGGCCACGCGGCAGGATCGTCAGCTTGTACACCGGCTCGAGGTCCGGCATCGCCCACGCGGCCAGCGCGTGCCCACCCTCGTGGTAGGCCGTGATCTTCTTCTCCTTCTCGGAGATGATCCGGCTCTTGCGGGCCGGACCGCCGATCACGCGGTCGACCGACTCCTCCAGCGCGGACCCGTCGATCAACGAGCCGTTCTGGCGGGCGGTGAGCAGTGCGGCCTCGTTGAGCACGTTGGCCAGATCCGCGCCGGACATCCCGACCGTGCGCTTGGCCAGGCTGGCCAGGTCCACGTCCGGAGCCATCGGCTTGCCCTTGGCGTGCACCTCGAGGATCTTGCGACGACCGGTCAGGTCCGGTGCGGACACCGGGATCTGGCGGTCGAAGCGGCCAGGCCGCAGCAGCGCCGGGTCGAGGATGTCGGGCCGGTTGGTCGCGGCGATCAGGATGATCCCGCCGCGCGCGTCGAACCCGTCCATCTCGACGAGCAGCTGGTTCAGGGTCTGCTCGCGCTCGTCGTGGCCACCGCCGAGGCCTGCGCCACGCTGACGGCCGACGGCGTCGATCTCGTCGACGAAGATGATGCACGGCGCGTTCTGCTTGGCCTGCTCGAACAGGTCGCGAACACGCGAGGCACCGACACCTACGAACATCTCGACGAAGTCGGAGCCGGAGATCGTGTAGAACGGCACGCCTGCCTCACCGGCGACGGCCCTGGCGAGCAGGGTCTTACCGGTTCCCGGCGGCCCGTAGAGCAGCACGCCCTTCGGGATCTTCGCGCCCAGCGCCTGGTAGCGGCCCGGGTTCTGCAGGAAGTCCTTGATCTCGTACAGCTCTTCGACGGCTTCGTCGGCCCCGGCCACGTCGGCGAACGTGGTCTTGGGCATGTCCTTGGACAACTGCTTGGCCTTGGACTTGCCGAAGTTCATCACCCGGTTCCCGCCGCCCTGGACGTTGTTCATCATCCAGAGCAACAGCAGGCCGAGCAGTACCAGCGGGATCGCGAACAACAGGATCTGGGTGAAGATCGACTCCTGTGTGACCTTCGTCTCGAAGTTCACGTTGTTCGTCCGAAGCAGGTTGAACATGTCGTCGCCGGCCTGAGCCGGGAACGACGTCATGATCTGCTTCTGGTTGTTCGCCTTCGCCGCGTCCTTGAGGACCAGCTTGAGCTGCTGCTCTTTGTCCTCGAACGTCGCGGATTCCACGTTGCCCGTGGTGATCTGGGTGATCGCCTGAGTCGTGTTCACCTGGGCGAACCCGCGGTCCGAGTCGAGGATCGTGCTGAACGCGAGGTACAGCAGGACCACCGCCAGGATCCAGAGCAGCGGGTTACGGAGCAGTCGCTTGCGGTCCATTCACTTACGGCCGCCGGGCGGCCTCGACCCTCCCTGACTTGCATTTCGGGTAGTGAGCCCCACTACCCGGCCGGCGGGGCAATCCGGTCCATCCAGCGTACCGCCCACTTCCAGCGCTTCACGCGCCAAGTGACTGAGGGTAGCTCGTCACGGCGGTTCCGCGCTGGACTGAAACTGATAACGGGTGAATTCCCCTGTTCGGTTCCCGACCATCCTGAGGGGTTCCTCAGGATGAGTAGACGGCCGGTTCGAGCGTGCCGATATAAGGCAGGTCGCGGTAGCGCTCGGCGTAGTCCAGGCCGTATCCGACGACGAATTCGTTCGGGATCTCGAAGCCGACGTACTCGACCGGGACGTCCACCTTGACCGCCTCCGGCTTGCGCAGCAGCGTGCAAACCCGCAGCGTGGCGGGGCCGCGCGAGGCCAGGTTCTTCAGCAGCCACGACAGCGTCAGTCCGGAGTCGATGATGTCCTCGACGATCAGCACGTCCCGGCCGGCGATGTCGCGGTCGAGGTCCTTCAAGATCCGCACGACACCGGAGCTGGACGTGGCCGAGCCGTATGAGCTGACGGCCATGAATTCCAGTTGGACGGGCACGGGCAGGGCACGCGCGAGGTCCGTCATGAACATCACTGCGCCTTTGAGCACACCGACGAGAACAAGGTCCTGCCGGGCGCCGCCAGCCGGATAGTCCTCGGCTATCTGCTTGGCGAGTTCGGCGATCTTCTCGTTGATCTCTTGCTCGGTGATCAGCACAGAGGCGATGTCGCCGTCGTACACGCCTGCTCCCTCTCGAGATTGAACTGTGGCCTCTTCTTACTGGCCGGGCGGTTGCACGCAGAGCCTCCCATGCGCGCGGCACGCCACAAAGCCGCCTGGCAGCCAGACGCCACCCTGACCACGCCATTCACCCACCAGAGCGTCGACCGAACGCAGATGACCGTCGGTGAGTTCGGGCACTCCGGCGGCGATGAGCCAGCTTCGGATGACCCGCCTGCGCAGCGCGGGCGGATGCGGCCGCAGGTCCGCCACCAGCATGTTCTCGTTGCCCTGGCGGATCTTCGCGGCGAGTGCGTCCAGTGCGTCGAGGTCCTCGCGGAGTTGATCAGCGGTCCGGGCGAGGGCTGCGGCGACGCCACCTTGCAGAACCTCCTCCATGAGGGGGATCACGTCATGCCTGAGACGCACGCGCGCGAACGCCGGGTCGCTGTTGTGCGGATCGGACCACGGTTCGAGCCCGAGTTCCGCGCAAGCCGCCAGCGTGACCGTCCGGCGGATCTTCAGCAGCGGCCGTCCCCATGGCGGGTCGTACGCCCGCATGCCGGCGATCGACCGTGGGCCAGATCCCCGGCCGAGTCCGAGAAGGACGGTCTCGGCCTGGTCGTCGAGGGTGTGGCCGAGCAGGATCAGGCCGTTGTGCGCGTTTTTGAGCGCCTGGTAGCGCACCCGTCTGGCCGCGGCCTCCATGCCACCGCGGCCGGTCACGTCGACCTTGATGATCTTAGACTGGATGTCCCGGGTCTTGAGCTGGCCCGCGGCCCGCTCGGCGGTTCCGGCCGAGCCGTCCTGCAGGCCGTGATCGACGATCAAGGCCGTGACATCGGTCAGCATCGCCGTGGCCGCGGCGAGGGCGAGCGAGTCGGCGCCACCGGAGACCGCGACGGCGACCGGGCCGGATGGTGTTGTGCTCAGCAGATCCTTGACGGCCTTGCGAACGGTCAGGGTCGCACTCGACGAAGCCATGCGTCCGGGTCCGTGATCTCCGAGCGGAGCGGCAGCGTCTCGGCGGACGTCCACACCGCGTTGAAACCGGCCATCCCGGCCTGGTCGACGACGTGCTTGGTGAACTTGGCGCCCGCGGCGTACTGCTTGACCTTGGCGTCCACCCCGAGCAGCGTGCGCAGCACCCGGTCGAGCAGGCCGCCGCCCCGGCGGCGCTCGGTGAACCGGCTGCGGATGACCTCGACGGTCGGCACGACCGACGGGCCGACCGCGTCCATCACGAAGTCCGCGTGCCCTTCGAGCAACGTGGACAGTGCGATGAGCCGGTCGAACACCTCACGTTGTTCGCTGGACTGCAGCAGTTCCATCAACGTGACCGGTCCGGCGGAGGCGTCCGGGTCGAGCGACCGGCGGCGCGCCTCTTTGATCACGTCAGGGAACCGGTTGAGCGCGCTGGCGGCACTGTCGTCCATTCCGGACAGGAACTTGCGGACCTGGCCGGAGAAGTAGTCCTTGAGCCAAGGCACGGCGGTGAACTGCAGCCGGTGCGTGCACTCGTGCAGACAGACCCACATCCGGAAATCGCCGGCCGGGACGTCCAGAGCCCGTTGCGCGCCAATGATGTTGGGCGCGACGAGCAGCAGACGGCCGTCGTTGAACGGGTCGTACTGGCCGAGCACGCGCGCACCGAGGAAAGCCAGCACCATGCCGGCCTGAACCCCGGCGCTGCCGGACATCACGGCGCCGACCGGGCCGGAATACGCCCGTGGCAGAGCGCCTTCGGTCAGGACCTCAAGGCCTTCGGCAGCGGCCCGGATCCAGCCAGGCCGGTCGACGACCTCGCCGGGTGGCAGCGCAAGCCCGTGGCCGAGCCCGGTGAGCTCGCGAACGTGCCCTTCGGCGACATCGGTGGCGTCTCGCAGGTCACGGACGGTGGCCTCCGCCTCCGCCATCGGAACGTCGGGTCCACGCCGCACCAGGCGTTGCCCGGTCGAGATGGCCAGTGACCAGTCGACCGGCGAGGACGCACCCCGCTTGAACTCCGTCGCCGCTTCCACAACACCGACGCTACCTGAGCATTTGCGCTCTGTGTGATTGCGTGCTCATTATTTGCAGCCGCAAGATCGCAGAGTGGCCGCGACGGCGTCGAGGGCAGGCCGGGCGGCGAGGGTGTCACTCTGGCTCGTCATGAGGGCGAACACCAGAATCCGCCCATCGGCATCGAGCACAACGCCGGCCAGGGAGTTGATCCCGGCCAAGGGAAGAGTGCCCGTCTTGGCCCGTACCCAGCCCTTGCCGTTGGCGGCCTGACCGTCACCGAACCGGCCGGCGAGGGTGCCACTGCCACCGGCGACCGGAAGGCCACCGAGCAACGGCCGCAGCTTCGCGGTCCGCGGGTCTTTGCCGTCGCCCGCGGCGACCGCGAGAACCTGCGCGAGCAGACGAGCGGGCGTCTTGTTGCTCGTGGACATCCCACTGCCGTCGAACAATTCGGCACCCGTAACGTCAAACCCGTTCTCGGACAACACCTTCAGAGTCGCCTTGTGCACGCCGGCGAACGACGGCTCCTCACCGGCGGCCAGCGCGACCTCGCGGGCGACGACGTCGGCGAGGACGTTGTCGGAAGCCTGCAGGAACTGGTCGACGAGTTCGGTGAGGGGTGCGGACCTCACCTCGCCGAGGACCTGCGCGTCGGGTGGGGCGGTGACCGCGGGCTGGGCGGCGACGGACGCGCCAAGGCGCTTGGCGAACTCGGTCGCGACAGTCTTGGCCGGGTTCGGGCTACGCGGGCTGCGGTCCTTGGCCGGATCCGCCCGCGCGCCGTCCATCATCAAAGGACTGATCGGCGAGATATAGCCCTCGGCAACGTCACCAGGAAGGACACCAGGGGCAAGGCCGTCATCGGCATATCGGGTGCGGTCGTAGAAGACCTGGGCGACCGGCCCCTTGGCTTTCACCTGTGCGACAAGGTCATCGAGACGCGGGGAGCCGGGGAAGACGGAATTCTTGCCCGCTGGCAACGAGTTGAGCGTGCCGTCCCCACCGCCGACGATGATGACGGTGCCGGGATCCTTGCCCGCGACGACTTTGGTGCTGAACTGCTGACTGTGCGGGATCTTGAGGAGTGCGGCGGCCGCGGTCAGGACCTTGGTGGTGGACGCGGGGGTGAGCGGAGTCGTCGGGTTCTTCTCCCACAGGACAGTCCCGGTGGCGGCGTCGATGACCGAACCGGTCAACGTGCCCAACGCGGGATTGCCTGCGGCACCAGCCAAAGTGCTTTGTACGCCCTGCGGGGTCGGTAGCGGGCCGTCGGCATTCGGCGCCTTGAGGCGAGGCGTGAAGGCAACCGGTGCGGGTGGCGGAGCGACAGCAGCCTCGGTCTCGGACGGCCCGAGCCCAAGCCCTTCCTTGACACCGGGGACTAGGAAGACGACACCGGCCCCGAGCGCGATGACAGCGACGATGGCGACGAGGACAAGGAGTCGCTTAGGGCGTTTCTTGCTGGGGAGGGGGCGTAGGGAGCGGTGCGTGTCCTCATTGGAGGGAGATGGTTGTTCGGGTTCGGTTTGTGGCTTGGGTTGTTCGGTCTCGAGGTTCTTCGGCCTCGGCGGAGGCACGGGCAGATGGCGTGTCGGACCTTCGATTTCCGGCCGCTGGCTGCGTGTCGGCGCGTCGGCCGGGTTAATCGGGCGCTGCGGAGGTTGCGTGCGGGTCGGGCCATCGGTATCCGGCCGCTTCGGCTGAGCGCGAGTCGGCGCGTCGGTCGGGCGCGTCGGCCGTTGCGGTGGGAACGGCGGCGGGCCCTCAGGTGCTCGGCCCAGGTTCTCCGGAGTCTTGGGCCGGGGCGGCGGGGGCATCGGCTGGCTGCGCGTCGGCATCGCGAACGGGCCGTCCGGCCGCTTGGGGGCCGCGGTGTCCGGAGCGCCGAGCCGGGTGGTCTTGTCGCCGACCGGCCGGTTACGGGGCTCGCTGCGTTCCCCGGGCCCGGTGGGCGGAGCCGTGGGCTGACTGCGCGTCGGCGCCGAGAACCAGGAGTCAGCGGTCGTGTTGGCAGGTGGCTTTTCGCCGGGCTTCTGAACCGGCCGTACCTGGACAGTCTGCTCACCGACAGGCTCGCCCCGGCTGTCCGGACGCGGCTCAGCCGGCTTGGGCGGCCGCTGCACGGGCATGGTCTTGCCGACATCAGCGGCAGGCCGAGCCGGGGCCTTCTCGCCAGGTCCAGCCGAGCCGTCGGGGCCCGTCTGGCTGACCGGCTGCGTCTCGTCGACGGGCTCGGCGGTTTGACGCTCGGGCGCCTTAGGCGTGACTGCACGACGCAGCCCGCCAAAGTCTTCCGGCTTTCCACGTTTGACTGGCTGCTCGGGTGCGGCAGCTGGCTTGTCATCGGGGGCTTGGGTATCGCTGGGCTTGGCGACCGGGCGCATCTGCACGGTCTTCTCGCCAACAGGTTCCGGCTTGCTACCGGATTCCTTGGGGCTTTCGAGCGCCTGCGGCTTCTCCGGCTCCGGCGTCGGATCGTCACGTGTGGGCGCGGGCGGAGCCTCGGGCTCTTTGTCCTTGACCGGCTGGGCCGCAGCTACCTGTGCGGTCTGCTCACCGGCAGACTCCTCAGCCGCAGGCCGCTCGATGCCCTCAGCCCTCGGCGGCTCTGGCCCGGGATCGACCAGCGGCACATCGCTGGTCGGCTCAACCGGCGGAGCCTGCTCACCGGCAGGCTCCTCGGCCGCAGGCCGCTCGATGCCCTCAGCCCTCGGCGGCTCCGGCTCGACATCAACCGGCGACACATCGCTGCCCTGCCGAACCGGCGTGGCCTGCTCGCCGTCCGGCTCCAACCGCTCTACTGCAGGCGGCGCTTCACTCGCTTTGGCGACCTGCTCAGCCTCAGCGACGGGCCGATCCGAGCCTTCGTCTACCGAGGCAGCGGCGCTTTCCAGCGCTGTCTCGCTGACAGGCTCGGCGTCGCTGTCCTTCGCGACCTGCTGTACCGGCACGGTTTGCTCGGCAGCAGGTTCAACCTCGTCCGCCACCGGCGAGTCTGGCTCGTCGGCTGACTGTGCCTCGTCGCTCGGCGCCTCTTCATCGAGGGACTCGGTTCTTTCAGCCGAGGCCTCGTCGACCTGCGGTGACTCCGGCGCAGGGTTGGTTTCGTCCGTCGCCGATGGTTCCGGCGCAACGGTCTCGGCGTCTGCCGACTCGTCTGTGCTCTCCTGATCGACAGGGGCGACGGCCTTCTCGGTGTCGGACTCAACAGAGTCCGAGGGCTCTTCGGCAGACGCATCAGTCTTGTCGTCGCTGGACTCAGGCTCGCGATCCGCCGCTGAGTCGTCGGCAGGTTTCTCGTCGGCTGGTTCGGGCTCGCTGTCAGCGTCGCCGTGACCTTGCTCAGCCTCGGGTTCCGAATCGTCGGATTCGGTGGCAGAAATCGCCGGGCTGTCAGCAGGTTTCTCCGAGGCTGCGGTCTCTACGACGGGTTCTGGGTCAGCCGCCACAGCGTTCTCGCTGTCCTCATCCCCCGACGCCTCGCCGACGACGTCGGCCTGCTCCGCGCCAGCCGCCACGACCTCCCCGCGATCACGATCGACCGACGCCCCACCAGCGTCCAGGGCGGCCTTCTCGGCACCAACTGCCGCAGCCTCGCCTGGGGCGGCTTTCTCGGCCTCAGCCGCCGCGGGCTGATCCGCCCCGGCAGCTCCGCTAACCGCCGCTGTCTCGTCCTGGACAGCCTTCTCAGCCCCAGCCGCAGCAGCCTCACGATCAGCCTCGACCGACGCCCCGTCAAC
Organism: Rhodococcus rhodnii; assembly: GCA_000720375.1. Lineage (GTDB taxonomy): Bacteria > Actinomycetota > Actinomycetes > Mycobacteriales > Pseudonocardiaceae > Kibdelosporangium. The sequence goes on from JOAA01000018.1 coordinate 56,418, forward strand.
TGCCGCAGTGTCCTCATCGGCAGCCTTCTCGGCGCCCGCCGCAGCCTCGCCTGGGGCAGCCTTCTCGCCGCCCACCGCCACAGCTTCGTCTACCCCGTCAGCAGCCGCGGTCTCCTCCCGGACAACCTTCTCGGCCCCGGCCGCCACAGCATCGTCCACCCCGGCAGCCTCGCCAGCCGCCGCAGCCTCGCCCGGGACCGCCTCCTGGGGGCCGGCCTCCGAACCCGCCGCCACCGACCTATCGCTGTCAGCAGCCGACGCCCCCGCTTCCTTCGCCGTAACCGGTTTCGGCTCCTCCCCGGTCCTTATCGGCTGGCCGGGTTCGATGCGCATCGGCATCGCCCGAGGCGGTTCGCCGGGTGATTCGAACCACGTTGTCGCCCCCGCGGGCGGGTCGCTTTTCAGCTGAGCGGGCTTCGGTGGCTTGCCTGGCTCGATCCGCATGGGCATCGCCCTCGGCGGTTCATCGGGCTGCGAAACAGCGTCGCCTGACTGCGTTTTATCGGGATCTACCTGCGGAAAACCTGTGGACGAACGGTCGTCGTCGGCGGTCGGCCAAGCGGGGTTGTCCTGGTCTGCCACTCAGTGTCTCCCTGTCCACCATCACATCCGCTGACCGACTGCGGTGATGTCGGCCGAGCCCGAGGCGTAGTCCAGACTAGTGGCGAGCAAATACAAGAGATGATGAGCGAGGAACAGACGTGGAGTTCGACGTCACGATCGAGATCCCCAAGGGCGTACGCAACAAGTACGAAATGGACCACGAGACGGGGCGGATCCGGTTGGACCGGACTCTGTTCACCGCCACCCAGTACCCGGCTGACTACGGGTTCGTCGACGACACCCTCGGCGAGGATGGCGACCCGTTGGACGCTCTCGTGCTCGTGCAGGAACCGACGTTCCCCGGCTGCCTGATCCGCAGCCGCGCGATCGGCATGTTCCGCATGAAGGACGAGAAGGGTGGCGACGACAAGGTGCTGTGCGTGCCCGCGGACGACCCGCGGACCGAGCACCTGCGTGACATCCACCACTTGAGCGAGTTCTACCGGCTGGAGATCCAGCACTTCTTCGAGGTCTACAAGGACCTCGAGCCGGGCAAGAGCGTCGAGGGCGCGACCTGGGTCGGTCGCACCGAGGCCGAGGCCGAGATCAAGCGGTCGTACGAGCGCTACCAGGCGTTGCACGCCGAAACCGAACAGCACTGAGACACCGAGGGCCCCGCTCGCACGAGCGGGGCCCTCTTCTTCGTGGTGGGAAAAACCGTGCTGGGAAACCTCAGTGCACCGCGGCCACGGGCGCCGCGGAGTCCTGTTCGGACGCTGCCCGCTGCAGACCGGACTTGTTCGACAGCGGAACCTCCTTGAGGAACCAGATCAGCGCGAACGCGACCAGCACCACGACCCCGCCGACCATGAACACCGTGTCCAGCGAGCTGGCGAAGCCGTCGAGGACCGGCCGGGCCTCCTGCGGCGGCAGCTGGTTGATGAACGTGGTGTTGTTCAGGTCGAAACCACCGGCTCCGGCGGGCATCGGCGGCAGGCTCGCCGCGGCACGCGCCGCCGTGATCCGGTCCGCGACGATCCCGAACAGGATCGACAGGAACACCGCGGTACCGACCGTGCCACCGATGGACCGGAAGAACGTCGCCGACGAGGTGGCCACGCCCATGTCCTTCGCGGGCGCGTCCGCCTGGATCGCCAGCAGCAGGCTCTGCATGCACAGACCCAGTCCGGCGCCGGCCAGCGTCATGATCAGCATCGTCTGCCACAGCGCCGTGTCCGTCCCGATCTGGGCGAACAGGAACAGCGCCAGCGTGGTCGCGCCGAGGCCGACGATCGGGAAGATCCGGTAGCGCCCGGTCTTGGACGTGATCCGGCCGCTGCCCATGGCCGCGACCAGGATGCCGAACGTCATCGGCAGCGTCATCAGGCCGGACTCGGTCGGCGACGCACCCTTGACGATCTGCAGGTACAGCGGCAGGGACATCATCATGCCGAACATCCCGATGCCCATGATGAAGTTGATGACGTTGGTCAGCGCGAACACCGGACGGCGGAACAGGCGCATCGGCAGCAGCGCCGCGTCGCCCATCCACCGCTCGACGAACACGAAGGCCACCAGACCGACGGCACCCGTCACGTACATCGCGATCGAGGCCGCGGAATCCCAGCCCCATTCACGTCCCTGCTCGGCCACGATCAGCAGCGGCACGAGACCGATCGTCAGTGTCGCGGCGCCCCAGAAGTCGATGCGCTGCGGCACCTTGGTGTGCGGCACGTTCAGCACGCGGCTCACCACGACCAACGCGACCAGCGCGATCGGCACGTTGAGCAGGAACACCCAGCGCCACCCGGTGATGCCGAGGAACGTGTCGAGACCGGCGAACAGGCCACCGATCAGCGGACCGCCCACACTGGACAGTCCCCACACACCCATGAAGTAACCGGTGTAGCGGCTGCGCTCAAGCGGCGACGTGATGTCCGCGATGATCGCCAGGGCCAGCGACATCAGACCACCGGCACCAAGACCCTGCACCGCGCGGTACGCGGCCAGTTCGTACATCGAGGTCGCGATACCGGACAGCAGCGAACCGACCAGGAAGATCGAGATCGCGGCCAGGTACATCGGCTTACGGCCGACAATGTCGGAAAGCTTGCCGTACAACGGGGTCGAGATGGTCGCCGTGATCAGGTAGGCCGTGGTCGCCCACGCCTGGATGGTCTGGCCGTGCAGCTGGTCGGCGATGGTCTTCATGGCCGAGGCCATGATCGTCTGGTCGAGTGCCGCCAGGAACATGCCGAGCATCAGCCCGGACAGGATCGTCAGGATCTGGCGGTGGCTCAGCGCGCCGGCCCGCGAGGGGGCTTCCCCAGCGGCGGCTGTTGCCTGTTCGGACATCAATTCTCTCCTTTGGAGCCCGCCATGAGCGCGGCGTGCTCTTCGATGAAGTTCGGGATGTTGCGCTCGTGGTCGACCACGAACCGTTCGAGCAGTTCGACGAACCGCTCACGGTCCTCAAGCGACCAGTGCGCGAGCATCCGGGCCAGCGAGCGACTGCGCTGGCGGTGCCGGGCGTCCAGCAGGGCACGCCCCTTGTCGGTGACGGCGAGCAGGCTCGCCCGCCCGTCGGCCGGATCGGCGCGGCGCTCGATCAGACCGTCCTTGACCAGCGCGGCGACCTGCCGCGAGATCGTGGACGGGTCCGAGTACACCGCCTCGGCCAGCGCGTTCGACCTGACCGGGCCGATCTGTTTCAACGCGCCGAGCAGCAGCATCGACGTCTTGTCGATGCCGAACTTGCTCAGCTGGGACGACACCGCTGCCCACTGCCTGCCGAGCCCCATCATCGCGTCCCCGAGACGCGATCCCAACTCGATTTCGGCCTCGGTGGGAGCCTCGGTTGTGGTCGTTTCCGAGCTTGTCGCGACCATGCCGTCCCCTTGATTTGCTTGCATCATCCAATTACTTGCTCGATACAAGCATGCGCTTGACGCCGTTATTCCAGCAACCGAATAACCGGTGGCCCAAGTCACAGCGTGGGACTCGTGAGTGTTTTGGCCGGTTCTAACCGGACTAACCACTCACGAGACTTGAGCTGCGGCAAGGGCGGCCGCGCCGATCGCGACCGCGTAGTCCCCCAGCTGGGCGGGTTCGATCAGAAGATCCGCGTTGGTCGGCAGCACGGTCGCCTGAACGGTGGCACGGCATGTCGGTTCGAGCAGGTCCCACGACCCGATCACGCCTCCACCCAGTACCGCTATCTGACTGTCCAGGACGGTAGCCACGACCGCGATCGCTTGGCCTAGAGCCACGCCCGCCTCGTCGAAGACCTGCCTGGCCTCCGGATCGCCGAGCCGGGCCCGTTCGGCGACCTGACCTGCACTGATGTCCCGGCCGTAGCGCCGGCTGATGGACAGTCCGGACGCGACGGATTCGAGGTGTCCGCGAGCGCCACACGTGCAGGGTTCGTTGCCGAAGCCTGGCGTGTGGCCGATTTCCCCGGCACCGCCGCTGGCGCCACGCAGCAGCACGCCGTCGCTGATCAGCGCACCACCGATGCCTGTGCCGACCGTGATCCCGAAGGCGTGCTTGTAGCCGCGCGCCGCACCGGCCGTGGCCTCGCCGTGCAGGAAAGCGTTCGCGTCGTTGTCCACGACAAGCGGCAGGCCGAGTTCCCTGCTGACGATCTCGGTCAGGTTCGTGCCTTCCCAGCCAGGGAAGACCTCGGTCGTCGCGGCGACCGCGCCGGACGGGTCGATCACACCGGCCGCGCCGATCCCGATGCCCTGGGCGCCTTCGGCCAGCTCAGCGGCCATCGCGATGGCCGTCGCGAGGATCTTGCCCGGCGGCGACTCCGCGCGTCGGCTGTCCAGCACACGCAGGTCGTCGTCGCACCGCACGAGCTGGATCTTCGTGCCGCCGATGTCCACTCCGAGCCAGCTCACTGGATACTCGCGATCATGGCAGTGCGGGTGGAGATCAGTGTCGAGTCGATCGAGGGCGTCCGAATCGCGTCCAGGCATGGCGCGGACCGCGTCGAGCTGTGCAGTTCGCTGTCCGACGGTGGCCTGACGCCGAGTTGGGCGCTGCTTGAGCTGGCGGCGATCCGTGCCGGGAACACCGAAGTGCACGCACTGATCCGGCCGCGGCCGGGCGACTTCCGGTACTCGAAGGACGAAATGTCGGTCATGGTGCGAGACATCCACGGCGCCGACAAATCCGGCGCGCATGGGGTCGTGGTCGGTGCTTTGGGCGAGGACGGCCTGCTGGATCCGGCGTGCGAGGCGCTGATCGACGCCGCCGAGTACAAGCCGGTCACGCTGCACCGGGCGATCGACGTGAGCGCGTCGCCGCAGCGGGTGCTGGAGCAGGCCATGGAATTGGGCTTCAAGCGGGTGCTGACCTCCGGGCAGCAGCGGTCGGCGCTGGACGGCGCGCCGCTGATCAAGTCGCTGGTCGCGCAGGCGGGCGACGACATCCAGGTGATGGCGTGCGGTGGTGTACGTGCCTCGAACGTCCTGGAAGTCATTGCGGCGACTGGGGTTTCCGATGTGCACGCGGGCGTTCGCGCGCCGGTGCTGGGTGCTGCGGGCGGTGCGGTGTCGTTCGCGGGCGTCGGCGTGCCGGAAGGGTTCGACCACTTCGAGACCGACGCCGACGGGGTCGCGGCCCTGATGTCGGTCATCCGCGGCTGACCCGTCGTTCGCGCTGCTCAACCGGGTCGGGCACGGGCGCGGCGGCCAGCAACCGGCGCGTGTAGTCCTGCTGCGGGTTGCCGAACACGTCGGCTCGGCTGCCTTGTTCGACGATCTTGCCTCGGTGCATCACGGCGACCCGGTTGGCGAGCATGTCCACGACTGCGAGGTCGTGGCTGATGAACAGGCACGAGAACTTCAGCCGTCGTTGCAGGTCAAGGAAAAGCTCGAGGATGCTGGCCTGTACGGACACGTCCAGCGCGCTCGTCGGCTCGTCCGCGATCAGCAGGTCCGGATCCAGCGCGAGAGCCCTGGCGATGCTGACCCGTTGGCGTTGCCCGCCGGACAGTTCGTGCGGATAGCGGTCTTTGGTCGCGGCGCCCAGTTCGACCGCGTCCAGCAGCTCGGCGACTCTTTCCTTGTGATTCTTGGCTTTGTGCAAGACCAACGGTTCCGCGACGCACTCGGCGACGGTCATCCGTGGGTCCAAAGAGGACGCGGGGTCCTGGAAGATCATGCCGAGCCGGGCGGTGAGCGGACGCATCCTGCGGGTCGAAAGTTTGGCGATGTCCTGGCCGAACAGCTCGACGGCGCCTTCGGTCGGCTTCTGCAGGCCAACGGCGCAGCGTCCGGCGGTCGTCTTGCCGGAACCGGATTCACCGACCAGCCCAAGCACTTCGCCTTTGCCTATTTCAAAGGAGATTCCGTCGACCGCACGCTGACCGCCGAAGGACACCACGAGGTTCTGAACCTTCAGCACCGGCTCAGTGATCGTTTCGGCCTGCCGTGATCCGCTGCCGAGCCGGGGAACCGCTTTGAGCAAGCGCTTGGTGTAGTCGTGACTCGGCCGCAGCAGGACGTCCTCGACACCGCCTTGTTCGACGACCTCGCCCCGGTACATCACCACAACTCGGTCGGCGAGGTCCGCGACAACCCCCATGCTGTGCGTGATCAGCACGATCGCGGTGCCGAGCCGGTTGCGTAGTTCCCTGAGCAGGTCGAGGATCTCGGCCTGGACGGTGACGTCGAGTGCGGTGGTCGGCTCGTCCGCGATGATCACCTTGGGGTCGCACGCGATGGCCATCGCGATCATCACGCGTTGCCGCATACCGCCGGAAAGCTCGTGCGGATACTGCTTGAGACGCTGGTCAGGGCGGTCAAGTCCGACCATGGTCAGCAGCTCGACGGCTTTCTGCCTGGCGTTGGGGATGTCCTGGTGCAGTTCGATCGCTTCGATGAGTTGCCAGCCGATCGTGCGCACGGGATTGAGCGCGGTCATCGGCTCCTGGAAGACCATCGCGATCTCGTTGCCGCGAAGTTCCCGCAGTTCCTTGGTGTCGAGGCCCTGGACGTCACGCCCGCCGAGCATGATCTTGCCGGTGACGTGTGCCTTGCGTGGCAACAGGCCCAAGGCGGACATCGCGGTGACGGTCTTGCCGGAGCCGGATTCGCCGACGACCGCGACGACTTCGCCGGGGTTGACCGTGAAACTGACTTCCTTGGTGGCTTCGACGTCGCCGAACGTGATGGAGAGGTGGTCGTAGTCGAGCATCAGCGGCCCTCGAATCGCACGTCGAACGCGTCCCGCAGCCCGTCACCGATGAAGTTGAAGGCGCACACGGTCATCACGATGAGCAGGCCGGGCGGCAGGATCAGCCACCAGGCGCCGTCGTGTGCGTATGTCAGGCCGTCACTGAGCATCCCGCCCCAGTTCGCCGCGGGCGGCGGAATACCAAGGCCAAGGAAACTGACGTACGCGACCAGGAGAACGGCGTCGGCGATTTGGAAGGTCACGTTGACGATGACCGTGCCGATCGCGTTCGGAATGATGTGCTTGCCGATCGCCCGGACACTTCCACCACCCATTACGCGCATGGATTCGACGTAAGCCCTACTTCTCAGGGCAATCGATTCCGCGCGCATGAGGCGCGCGGGCACAAGCCATGACACAACCCCGATCACCAGAATCAGCATCGGCACACTCGGCGTCGCGATCGCAGCGGCGACAACGAGGAGGAAAAGCGCTGGAATGGCGATGCCCGCGTCGACAATGCGCATCATGACCGCGTCGACCCAGCCGCCCGCGTAACCCGCGATCGTGCCCCACAGAGTGCCGATCAGCGTGGCGAGCACACCCGCGCACAACCCGATGATCAAGGAGGTCTGGCCGCCGAGCATCAGCCTGCCGAGCAGGTCGTACCCGAGGTCGTCGGTGCCGAGCGGATGCCCGTTCACTCCCGGTTCGAGCTTGCTGTTCTGCAGCGATGTGAGGACTTGTTCGGTGTGGTAAACGAGCGGCCCGACAAAGCAGAAAAGGATGAGCAGCCCGAGCATCGTAATGCCGACGACCGCGAGTTTGTTGCGCCGGAAGACTTTGAGCCTTCTTGTCGTCGGGCCGGTCATGCTTTCACCCGCCTGGTCCTCGGGTCGATCAGTGCCTGCGCGACATCCGCGAGAAGACTGCCGGTGACCGTGGCGACGGAAAGAACCAGCACCACCCCAAGGAGAATGGGGAAATCACTCGTTTGGGCGGCGTTCCAGAAGAGCAGACCCATCCCCGGATAATTGAACAGCTTCTCGGTCACCAGCGCGCCACTGAACAACACCGGCAAGTAATACCCGAGCATCGCGACAAGAGACGTGAGCGAGTTCTTGAACACGTGCCTGGTGAGAATCCTTGTTTCGGACGCCCCTTTGGCGCGGGCAGTCCGGACGTAGTCCTCATCCAGATTGTCCACAACGGACGATCTCAGGTACCGGCTGAACACCGCGAGCACGACTCCCGCACCGGTGAGGACTGGCAGAACAAGCGCTTGGGAGTCCGCGAAGATGCCGCCCAGCGTGTCCGCTTGCGGTGCCTCGACTGGGAACCACGCCGCGTTGATCGCGAAGACGATGATGAGAATGAACCCGACCAGGAAGACCGGGGTCGAGTAGACCAGCAGGGTCAGCGCGCTGAGCAAATAGTCGGTTGGGCGGTTTCGCTTCACCGCTTGCCACACGCCGAGCGGGATGGCGAGCAGCAAGGCGACGAGGGTGCTCAGAATGGTGAGGACCAGGGTTTTCGGCAGCCGGTCACCGATGAGTTCGGCGACGGTTTGGTTGAGCTGGAAGGATTCGCCGAGGTCGCCTTGCAGCAGGCGGCCGAGGTAGTGCAGGTATTGGATCGGCACCGGCTGGTCGAAACCTTGCTCGTGCTCGAACGCCTGGATCTGGTCCTCGGTGGCTTGGATGCCCAGGATTCCGCGGGCTGGTCCACCGGGAATCTGGTGCAGGAGGAAGAAAACGACGACCGTGACCACGAAGATCACGACGACCGCCTGCGCCACCCGCCAAAGGACATACCTAGCCACGCGGCGTCCCCAGCTGACAGCTCACCCACAGGTGTGAACCTCGTGCGAACGGGCCATTCGCACGGGCTCGCCCCTTGAAAACCTCTTCCACCACACCAATCCCGATAGAATGGCGTCGGGGCGGCCCCCCGGGAGTGGTGAGGGCTGTTTGGGCGGCGGCAATGGGAAAGCGGGGTCCGGTGTTGGGGTGATCAGGCGGACTCGTGGTCATGAAACGGTCCAGCGCTGGGGTTGCATTGCTGCCAATGGGTCCTGGTTGCCGATGTTGACGTTCTTCTTCACCGCGGAGATCTGGTACACCGGGTTGGGCAGCCAGATCACGGGCAGGTCCTTCGTCAGATAGTCGCCGTACGCCTTGATCGACTCGTGGTCGGCGGTCGAAGTCGACGCGGCGATCAACTCGTCCGCCTTCGGGTCGCTGTAGCTGCCGAGGTTCGAGGTCGCGCCCGTGCCGAAGATGCGCTCACCGCTCGGATAAGCGTTGAAGTACCAGCTGCCCTGCGTGCCGAAGAACGACATCTGCCACGAGCACTCCGGCGCCGTCGACTGGCAGGCCTTGCTGTTGCCCAACACCGTGTTCAACGGTGCCTGCTTCAGGTCCAGCGCCACGCCGATCTTGGACAGCGAGGACTTCAGCTCCGCCATCATGTTGTCGGTTTCCTTGGAGCCGCTTTCCGCCAGCAGCGTGAACTTCAGTTGCGCACCGGCCGAAATCCCTGGCCCACAACGAGAGGGGTCGGTGCACGCGGCCACGCCGTCGGCGCCGATCGTCCAGCCGTGCGACTCCAGCAGAGCTTTGCCCTTGGCGATGTCGAACGGGTACGGGTTGTTCTTCTGCGTGTCCGACAAGAACGGTGACGACTGGTCCTGTGGGACTGGGCCGTAGCCGGCGACTGCCATGTCGCGCCAGATGTTCTTGACGATCGAGTCCTGGTCCACCGCGTGCTGGATCGCCTGGCGCACGTACAGCTGCTTGAAGATCGGGCCGGCCTGTGGGTTGTTGAAGTTGTACGGGATGTACGTGATCGCCCAGCCCTTCCACGGCTGCAGCTGGTAGCCCTTCGATTCCAATGAGGACCGTTGGTTCAGGTTCGCCGATGCCAGGTAGCCGTAGTCCACTCCGCCTGTCTGCAGTACGTTGAATTCCGCGTCCGCGCTCGTGAACGGCTTGAAGACCACCTTGTTCACCGACGCGGTGTCCTCACCGGTGTACTTGGGGTTCTTCACCAGAGTCACCTGGCCGCCGGTGGTGAACTCCTCGACCGCGAACGGACCGTTCCCCGCTTTCCACAGTGGATTGGTCTGATAGGTCGGCAGGTCTTTCGCTTGTGCCACCAGGAAGTCGAAGACCTGCTGGGCACCCGCCTCGGTGCGGTCGTGGTCACCGATCGCGCCGCCGGCCGAGGTCTTGTCGAACACCTTCTGCGGCATCGGCCGGACGTTGACCAGCTGGTTCGCGGTGAACCAGTCCGGGTTGTACGGCTTGTCCAGTACGAACTGGAAGGTCTTCTCGTCGATCGTCTTGAACTCGACCATGTTGTCGGGCATCCGCCCCTTGGCGTAGCCGCCCCACTTGGTCTTGTTGTACTTGACCAGGTTGTACCAGAACTCGACGTCCCTTGTGGTCAGTTTCGAGCCGTCTGCCCAGGTCAGGTTGTCCTTCAGGGTCACCGTGACGGTCTTGCCGTCGGCACTGTACTCAGTTTTGCGCGCCGCGCCCGCCTTCTCGTCGAGTCCGACCGTGCCTGACGTGCCGTTGTAGACGACCAACGGTACGAACAACAGCTGGTAGATGCTGGAGTTGTACGTCGCCAAATGCCCGGGGATGCTCACGGGCAGGATCCAGTTCGGGGTCGCGTTGGGCGGCAAGGCGAACGTGACCGTGCCGTTCTGGGCGGTGGACTGCCCAGAACCGGAAGAGCTGCTACAGCCTGCCGCGAGCAATGCCGCGGCGAGCACAGCGGTCAGGAAACGGCGGGACATCGCGCCTCCCCGGGTCGGTCGGTGATTTGCCGGACGCTAATCCCTGCGGCGAACAAAACACAAGACCTATCGTCGTAAGCTCTGGGTTGAGATAGTGTTTCCGAGGTATCTTGGTTCGATTTCGAACAAAGGAGGCAGTGTGCCGCAGCCGCCGACAGCCGAGATCCTGCGGCTGGTGTCCTCCGGCGAGGCCTCCTCCCGCACGGATCTCGCACGCATCCTCGGCCTCGCGCGATCGACCGTCTCGCTGCGCGTCCAGGAGCTCATCGACGCGGGCCTGCTGACCGAAACCGGCGAAGGCCCGTCCCGAGGCGGACGCAAGCCGCGAGTCCTCAAACCCGCTGGAGACGGCGGTTACGTCGTCGGCGCGGACGTCGGCGCCCGGCACGTCCGGCTCGCCGGATACGACCTGTCCGGCGAACGCCTGCACCTCACCGAAGTCGAACTGGACATCGCCGCCGGTCCGGAAGCGTGCTTGACCGGCTTGCTCGAAATCATCGACGATCTTGGCCGAATCCTTGCCGGGCAACGACTGCTGGGACTCGGCGTCGGCCTGCCCGGCCCGGTGAACTTCGAAGACGGACGAGTCGAGCGGCCCGCGCGAATGCCAGGCTGGCATGGCTTCGAAGTACGGGACTGGCTGACCGAACGGCTCAACATCCCAGTCGCGGTGGACAACGACGCGAACGTGGTCGCGCTCGGCGAACTGCACACCCGCAACCGCGGCCCGGAGCACCTGGTCGTGGTCAAAGCCGGAACGGGTGTCGGCTGCGGCGTGATCGTCTCCGGCGTCGTGCACCGCGGCGCCAACGGGGTTTCCGGCGACGTCAGCCACGTCCGCGTCCAAGCCGCCGGCGAAACCCTTTGCGCCTGCGGCAATACCGGCTGTCTCGAAACCATCGCCAGTGGCGCCGCGATAGCGCGAGGCGTGGGCGCACGCGACACCAGGCACCTCGTGGAACTGGCGAACGACGCCGAACCACAAGCGACAGCAGCGGTACGACGTGCCGGTGGGCATCTCGGCGAAGTACTGTCCACAGTGGTCAACTTCTTCAACCCGCACGCAGTCCTGCTGACCGGGTTGCTTTCATCCGTCGAGCCGTATGTCGCAGCTGTCCGAGGCGCGCTGTACGAACGTTGTCTGCCGATGGCCACCCAGAATCTGGAGGTCGCGGTTGCGCAGGCGGGCCAGGACGCCGGCCCGCTCGGCGCTGGAATGCTTGCGCTGCACCAAGTCCACCGCAAGGAAAGGAACTGACCGTGCGGATCGGGATCGCTGGCATCGCCATCGAGAGCAGCACGTTCTCGCCGCATCGCACCGGAATGGCCGACTTCCGGGTGACCAGAGGCGCGGAACTGCTCGCCCGCTACACCTGGACCGAGGACCCGTCACTCGACGTCGAATGGGTGCCGCTGCTGCACGCGGTGTCCCTGCCGGGCGGAGCCGTCCTGAAAGACGTGTACGACGAGCTCAAAACCGAAATCCTGGACCGGATCGGCGCCGCCGGCCCGCTGGACGGGCTGCTGTTGGACATCCATGGCGCCATGAGCGTTGTCGGGCTGCTTGATGCCGAAGCCGATCTGGCGCAAGCAGTCCGTGCGGCCGTCGGGCCGGATGTGCTGATCTCGGCGGCGATGGACCTGCACGGCAACGTGTCGTACGACTTCGTCCAGCACCTCGACCTGGTCACATGCTACCGGATGGCGCCGCACGAAGATGCCTGGCAGACAAAGGAAAGGGCCGCTCGCAACCTGGTCGCACGGCTGCGCGAAGGCGGCAAGCCACACCTGGCGTGGGTGCAGATCCCGGTCCTGTTGCCCGGCGAGAAGACCAGCACCCGGATCGAACCGGCCAAGAGCCTGTACGGTCAGATCGAGGAAATCGAAGCCATGGAAGGGATTCTGGACGCTTCGATCTGGGTCGGCTACGCGTGGGCGGACGAACCTCGTTGCCAGGCAGCGGTTGTCGTGATGGGTGACGACGCCGAGCTCGTCCAGCGACAGGCGACCAAGCTGGCGAACGACTACTGGCGCGTCCGCGACGATTTCGCGTTCGTCGCGCCGACCGGGTCGCTGGATCACTGCATCCGCGAAGGCCTGGCCAGCGACGCGCGACCGTTCTTCATCAGCGACTCCGGGGACAACCCGACCGCAGGTGGAGCGGGCGATGTTTCATGGACCCTGCGCGTATTGCGGGCATATAAGTCGCGCACAATCATTTACGCCTCAATCGTGGACCCCGAGTCCGTCGCGATCGCCAAGGGCGGCGGCGAGGTCGAGCTGATGGTCGGCGGCAAGATCGACTCTGGTCCGGCAGGGCCGGTTCCGTTGTCCGGCACGGTCGTGAAGGTGCACGAGGACCCGGTCGGCGGCACGATCGTGGTCGTGAAGTCCGGCGGCCTGCACGTGATCATCACGGAGCGCCGCAAGCCGTACCACCTGGTCAAAGACTTCTACGACCTCGACCTGGATCCGGCACAGGCCGACCTGACGGTGGTGAAAATCGGCTACCTGGAGCCAGAGCTCTACAACCTGGCCAAGGGCTGGCTGTTGGCGCTGACTCCAGGCGGGGTCGATCAGGATCTGATCCGCTTGGGGCACAAGCAGATCGTCCGCCCGCTCTATCCGTTCGACCCGGACATGGCCACGCCGGACCTGACCGCGCGGCTGATCTAGCGCGGCAAGTACCCGGGCTGGAACCGGACGAAAGCGGGCTGCACGACACCGAATTCGTTGTGCAGCCAGTCGAACAGTCCGCCGAACTGCGGTCCGTACTGACCAGCGGTCGCGTTCAGCGCCTCCGGTGACGTGTCCGGCCACCGTCCAGTGTTGACCCTGTGCTCGAGCACGCCGAGGGCCGTGAGCTCTTCGGCGGCCGTGTGCATGCAGTGCCCGCCGCGGTTCACGTACAACTGCCTGATCTGCGACGAATCAACGCGTGCGCCGTAAGTCCGCTCGTGCTCAGGCGCGACGCCGTCACCGACCGGGTGCAACGTCACCACCGGCGCTTTGCCACGCCCCATCGGCGTCCCCACCCGCGTGAGCGTTTCGACCGCACGCCAGTCAGGCGCGATTCGTGGTGCGGCAGCGAGTTTGTCCAAGTCGGCGGACAGGCTCATGCCCGCCTCGCGGTATGCCTGTTCGACCAGATTCCGTTCGCTGGCACGGGAAAGCACACGCCGGTAGTCGACACCGACGTTCCAGCTCGGGTTGCCGCCCGCGGTGATCTCCACGTCCGACCGCAGATCACCCCAGATCAAATCGTCGTACACGCCTGCGACGAACCGGGTCTGCTGGCGAATCTGCTCCGCCACGTCGGTCGACCGCGGCTGGAGCGTCCGCGACCAGCCAGGAACGCCGGCGAACGAGTTCGCGAGCGCCAACCGAGCACGCCCGGACGGAGTCGCCAAGGCCGCGGTGATCACCTCGTGCGCCTTGGCCACGTTGGCCGCGGGGTTGGCGATCCGGACGATCTCCAGCTCGGGCGCGAGCAGCGTGCGGACCGTGAATCCGATGTCAAGGAACTGGTTGAACAGCGCGGTCCCGCCCGCGACCGGCCCGCACATCGCGAGCACGCCGTCGATGCGGTGATCCTTTTCGCCCAGCACCACGGAGTTCAGCCCGCCGCCGGACGCTCCCCATGCCAGCACCTGGCGCGGCCGACCCACATTCTTGGTGAACCACGTCAGCAAAGCGCCTTGGTCGTGGACCGCCTCGCGGACCGACAGCCCGTGCGGCTTCGAGTACAGCGAGGCCGCGAGCGCGTATCCCCGCTCCAGGAGCACGGGCTTGGCTTCGACCCGGTTGGTTAACTCGATCTGTTCGGGAATGTACCCATTCGGGTAAATCCCGTGGCTGTAGATCAGCACCTTGCCGTTCCACTTGGACGGCACCTCGACGCGGTACTGCGCGCCGTCGATGACGCCGGTGTGGACGCGATGTGCCTCAACGACGGCCGCGCCGGGCGCGATCAGTGCGGCAACCATGACTGCTGTCGTAATCATCATGGTTGGCAGCCTGGCCGAGTCCGGCGCGGCAAGAATCCGTCTTGGTGCGGCCTCTCGGCTACGTCAGCGGACGTACATCAGCGCCAGCCCGGCATCGGATAGGCGGCCAGCAGCTCACGGACCTCGCCCGCGATTCGCTCGATCGTGGCCTCGTCGCCGGCGTTCTCGGCCTGTACGACCTGGTCGATCCACTCGGCGACCTTGACCATCTGCTCGGTGCCCAGCCCGCGCGTGGTGATCGAGGGCGTGCCGAGCCGCAGGCCGGACGGGTCGAACGGCTTGCGCGGGTCGAACGGAACCGAGTTGTAGTTCAGCTCGATGCCCGCGCGGTCCAACGCCTTCGCGGCCGGCTTGCCCGCGATGCCCTTGTTGGTCAGGTCGATCAGGATCAGGTGGTTGTCCGTACCGCCGGACACCAGGTCAAAACCACGCTCGACCAGTGCCGCGGCCAGGGCCTTCGCGTTGGCGACGACGGCGTGCGCGTACGTCGAGAACTCCGGCTTGCCGGCCTCACCCAACGCGACCGCGATGGCGGCGGTGGTGTGGTTGTGCGGACCACCCTGCAGGCCCGGGAACACGGCCCTGTCGAGGGCCTTCGCGTGCTCAGCGTCCGACATGATCATTGCGCCACGCGGACCACGCAGGGTCTTGTGCGTCGTGGTGGTGATGACCGGCGCGTGGCCAACGGGCGACGGGTGCGCACCACCGGCGATCAGGCCAGCGATATGCGCGATGTCGGCGACCAGCACGGCACCGACTTCCTGGGCGATCGCAGCGAAGCCCGGGTAGTCGATGGTGCGCGGGATCGCGGTGCCCCCACACCAGATCAGCTTCGGCCGCTCGGCCAACGCCAGGTCGCGGACCTCGTCGAGGTCAACCGTGCCGGTGTCCTTACGGACGCCGTACGCGACGCTGCGGAACCACTTGCCGGTCGCGGAGACGTTCCATCCGTGCGTGAGGTGACCGCCCGCAGGCAACGCCATACCCATGACGGTCTCGCCAGGCTGCAGGAACGCCATGTAAACGGCGAGGTTGGCCGGTGAACCGGAGTACGGCTGCACGTTGGCGTGATCGACGCCGAACACCGCCTTGGCGCGCTCGATTGCCAGGCTCTCGATCGGGTCGATGAGCTGCTGGCCTTCGTAGTAACGCTTGCCGGCGTATCCCTCGGAGTACTTGTTGGTCAGCACCGAGCCGGTCGCTTCGAGGACCGCGGTGGACACGTAGTTCTCCGACGCGATGAGCCGGATCTTCTCGTACTGGCGCTTGGCTTCCTGCTCGACCAGACCCGCGATCTCGGGGTCCGCGGTGGCGAGGTCGGTAATCGCGGGCTGATGCACGGTGCCAGATCCTATCTTCCCACTAAGTTACTGATGAGTAGTATCAACGCCATGGACTTGAGCATGCTCGGCGAAGCCATGAAAACTACCGTGCCCTGGGTCAAGACGGCCGGTATTGAGTTCAAGGACGTCGCCACCGACCGTGTCGTCACGGTGCTGCCGGACAATCCGGTGAACCACAACCATGTCGGCGGCGCGCACGCGGCTGTGGCGTTCGGCCTGGCGGAGACGGCGTCGGGTGCGGTTGTGCTGGCGTCGTTCAGCGACCAGCTCGCGCGGGCAACGCCTTTGGTCAAGCGCTCGGAGATCGACTACAAGAAGGTCGCTATGGGCGACTTGACTGCCGAGGCCGTCCTCGGCCGCCCGGCGTCGGAGATCGTCGCCGAACTCGACAACGGCACGCGGCCGGAGTTTCCGGTGCACGTCACCATCCGCAACGCTGAGGACGTGACGACCGCCGAGGTGACCGTGACCTGGACACTGCGCCCCAACCGCTGATCGCGCGAACGGTCCGCTCGCAAATCGAGTTGTCCACAACCGCCCGGTAACCCCTTTGACCAGCCCATATCCCCGATAGAATGGCGTCGGGGTCGCCCCCGGGAGTGGTGGGGGATGCCTGGGTGCTGGTTGATGGACTCGGAATTGGCTGCGGTCGCACGGGACTGGTGGGGCTGTCTGGGCGTTGGGGCATGGGCTCGAAGTGGGTCGTCCGGGAGCGGCGAAGGATGGCTACTCGGCGTCCTCGAGTAGTTCGGAAACCGCCTGCTGGGCCAAAGTGCGGGCATACATGCAGCCGTTGCCCTTGTTGAGATGGTCGCGGTACTGGATGCGCAGCAACCTGCCCGGCACGACCTCGACCGCGTACGCGCAGGCGTAACCGACGATCTCCTGGCGCGCTGGAAGAAGGCCGATCTTGTGCTCGGTCACCTGCGCGCCCCTGACAGGCTGCACTTGAGCAAGCCCTTGGTCAGGGCCATTGGTCAGCAACGTCTCCGCCTTGCGCACGTCTGTCTGCGCCAGGCACGTCGTGCCCATGTCGTTCTTGCCCTGCACGTGCTTGCGGTCGCCGACCTCGATCACCGCGTACGTCGTGACGACGTCGGTGACGAGCTTGCACGCCTCACTCACCGAGCCGCGGACTGGTTGCTGCGGTGTCCGGTCCCAGACTTTGCCGCCGGCCAACGGGACCATCGCCTTGACGATGCGTTCCATGATGGTTTTCGCCGTCTGGCAGCTCTTCGTGCGGTCGATCGGCTTCTTGTTCTGGTTCCAGACCAGCAGATCCACTTTGTTCACCGATCTGGTGTTCACCTCGACCTGGCACGATCCCGGGTACGCGTCCTGGTTGCGTTTCAGGTCGTAGACCCTGGCCTGCAGGCCCGCGATCGTCGCCGGTTCCATGAAGGCGATCGGGTCGAAATCGAACGGGGTGAACGATCCGCCCCAGGTGATCTGCACCGCGTCGCCGGCAGCTTGGTCGAGGAAGAACGAGCAGAAGTGGCCGGCCGGGCCTGGTGGCGTGACCGCGATTCCGTCGAACAAACCGGCCGGAACCCACGCGCACCGGCCGCTCGCCTGCTTGTCCCAGCCTCGCCAGTTGAATCCTGGCACCGGGTCGGGTTGATCTATCTCGCCTTGGGCGAAACCCGAATTGTTCTCGGGGAAGGTGTACTGGTCGGGTTTCTTGCCATCGCCGACCTTGTTCACACCTTTCTCGCCGACCGGTTGACCGTCGACACTCATCGCGCACGCACTGGCACCCAGCAGTGCCAGCGCGGTCAAAACGGCAGCGAATCGTTTCATCAGGGGCGGACGCTAGCAGCAGAACTGGACTATCGTCGGGTTAACCGGAGATCTGCTCGCAGGATCGGGTATCACCATGGACATGTTCCTCAGCGACCAGCGGGACTGGCGCGAGATCGCCAAAGAGAACGACGAGAAGTGCATCGACGTCCGCGGCCTCGCCGAGCTGATTCGCGAGGCTGCCAAGGCCGATCCGCCCTGTCAGCCTCGCTGATCAGCTCACCTGCACTCCCATCGACCTCGCGGTGCCCGCGACGGTCCGCATCGCGGCCTCGATGTCGGTGGTGTTGAGGTCCGGCAATTTCCGCTCCGCGATCGCCCGCAGCCGCTCGCGGCTCAAGGTCTTGCCACCGTTCAACGCCTGCTTGATCAGAAACGAGGTCGGCGGTGTCTTGAGTTTGAGCGTGAACGAGCGGTCGTCGAAGATCGTGATCACGGCGGGCACGATTTCGCCGCGCTGTGCCGCGGTCAGCGAGTCGTATTCCTTTTTCAGCGCGACCAGGTTGACCCCGGTCATGCCGAGCATCTTGCCGAGCTCGGCGACCGGCGCCGCACCGGCGGGAAGCGCCATCGTCACCTGATGGCTTTGTTTCTTGGGTGGCATCGCTCGCCGTCCTTTCGTCTCAGACGGCGAGCGACGTTAAAGTCTCTCGTTACGGGAGAGTCAAAACTATTTACGGAACCGCCAGGTCTTGCTGTCGAACAGCAGGCAGATGCTCGGCGACAGAACGACCACCCGCAGTGTGCCGTCGCGCTCGTCGTAATCGATGCCTTCGACCTCGAAGTCGCCGCTGCACCCGCTTTCCAGCGGCAGCTGGCCGAGCGCGGTCACCTTGCCCGCGACGTCGCTGCCGTTCAGCGGCGACGCCAAATCCACCTGCAGCAACGGTTTCTTGATGCCGAACAAGGACCCGTCCGGATCGTCCGACGGGCACAGCAGCTGGGTCGGCGAGGTGAAGTCGCAGCCCTGCACGTCCCGGACCGGCCGGTCGAGCCGGATCTGACCGGCCAGCGGCAGGTTCTGGCCGGGAGTCGTGAACCTGATGCCTGGCATGGGATGCACGAGCAAACGGCTCATCGTGCCCCACTCGCCTGCGACCATCCACTGGCCGTCCGGTGAGACGGCGGAGAAGGAGTTGTTGGTGGCCTCCCACGACTCCAGCGCGTGGGTGTACTCCGACCACTGGTTGTTCGGCGCCTGAACGCGGAACAGCTTGGCACCGCGGTCGTCACGCTGATACGGCTCGACGTAGTAGCCGTGGCCCGCACCCGGGTCCCCGACGTGGTTCCAGCCGCGGCTCGACACTCCCGCTGGGATGGTGCCGATGCCCGTGTAGCGGATGATCGTCTCGTTCGGACGGACAATGGTGGCGAGGCCTTGGCTCTCGTCGAGCGGGCGCGCCCGGTCAGAGCCAACAGGGTTCCACGGTCCCACCGGCGACGCGGCCTGCGCGACGGCGGGGACCAGGCTCATGCTTACCGTCGCCAGCAGGGCGACTACGGCAACTCTGCGCATGCGCTGTGCATACCGGGCCCAGGTGACTTCCCGTAAGCCGCCACATGAACCATATTCACGTTTTATTGGGGAGTGCTCGGCCGGGCCAGGCGCAAGGCCGCGTCCAGCTCAACGTGTGCCTCCGGATGCTCGGCCCACCACTTGGTGAAGTGCGGGTTGCGGTCGACCACGGCCCGGTAGGCATGTGCCGCACAAGCGAAAGCCTCATGCGCCCGGCCGGCGACGAGTCCGTCGGTCCGGGTCGCGACCATGATCCGGATCGAGATCGGGTCGCCGACGAGCGGGCGAATGGCGATCCCGTCCCAGTTACGCGACGCGGGCGAAGCCAACGACACCGCGCCGCTGGCAACCAACGCCCGGGCATTGCCTGTCTCGATGACGTGGTGCGTGATCCGAGGCGTGAACCCGAGCGCCGCGCAAGCGGTGTGCAGCTGCATGCGGGCGCTGTCGTACTCCGGGGGCAGTGCGACCCAGTCGTACTTCTCCAACTCGGCGAGAGGCACGACGTCGTACGCGGCGAGCGGGCTCTCCGCGGAGACCGCGACGAACTGTGGCTCGTGCAGCAAGGTCCGTACTTCGATTCCGGTCAGGTGCCTGCGGTCGACGCCTTCGAAGTAGTCGAACACGGCCAGGTTGGCGCGTTTGGACACGAGCATGTCCAGCAACGTCTGCCAGGACCAGTCGATCTCGGTCCGGACCTCGGTGCACCGGAACCGCGCGCGTAACTCGTCGACGAGCTGGCTGACCCACAGCATGGGCGTCGCCGCGGCCACGAAAGGGCCTTGGGACGGGACACTGGCGCGTTCCCGCGCCGACGAGAGCAGCTGGGACAGGTCGTCGAGGACGACGTGCGCCGAGCGGATCACGTACCGCCCGAGATCCGTCGGCACGCTGCCGGCCGGGGTGCGTTCGAACAGCTGCCCGCCGACCAAACGCTCGACCGAACGCAGTTGCGCGCTGAGCGCGGGTTGGGTGAGCCCGAGCCGCGCTGCGGCCTTCGTCACACTGCCTTCTTCGGCGATCGCGCAGACCGCTCGAAGGTGGCGTAGCTCCAACTCAGCCATAAGTGTTCTTGATACCCCTTTCGGATGAGCCAGAGCTAGTGGCTGGAGCCATATTTTCGGTATCCGGTCCGTTGCCTCCGGTCAACGACAGCGGCGGAACCACTCCACAGGGAGGTAGGTGCCGGGTCGGTGCGCCGACACCGACCCGGTACCGCTTTCTACAACGGTGCGTGATCGCACCCATCAGATGCGTGAACCGTCGATTCCAGGCGGTATTGGCTTAGTGACCGTCGGCACCTACATTGGGTATCGACATGACACAAGCAGCGCAACGTTCTGGCTTCCGGTCGGCCTTCGGCGTACGCGAATTCCGCGCGCTGTGGGCGGCTGAAGCGCTTTCCCAGCTCGGTGACCAGCTCGCGCGCGTCGCGCTCGCGGTTCTCGTCTACTCGCGAACCAACTCGGCCGCACTGGCCGCGTTGACCATCGCGCTGAGTTACACGCCGTCCTTTCTGGGCTCGGCGCTGCTGTCCGGACTCGCCGACCGGTTCCCCCGCCGCGAGGTCATGATCGTCTGCGATCTGGTCTCGGCGAGCCTCGTGATCCTGATGGCGATACCCGGAATGCCGCTGACCGTTGTCTGCGTGGCGATGGCTGGTGTCTCGCTCGTCGGCGGTCCCTTTAGGTCGGCACGGCTGGCGTTGCTGCCCGAAGTGCTCAGCGGCGAGGCGTACGTCGCCGGGCTCGCGATCCGCAGCATCACGATCCAAACCGCCCAGTTGCTCGGCTTCGCCTTGGGCGGCGTGGTTGTCGCGCTGATCAACCCGTATCTCGCGCTCGCAGCCGACGCGTTGACGTTCCTGGCGTCCGCGCTGCTGTTGCGTCTTGTCGTGCCGTGGCGTCCCGCGCCGCAGCACCCGAACGCCCGACGCGCCTTCTGGGCCTCGTCGGTCCACGGCGCCCGCGTGATCGCCGGTATCCCGGGTCTGCCGGCGCTCTTCGTCCTCGGCATGCTCGCGGGCCTCTACATCGGACCGGAAGGACTCGCGACCGCGTGGGTCGCGGAAATGGGCGAGACCACCAAAACGGTCGGGCTGGTGATGGGCGCTCCCGCCGCAGGTCTGGTCGTCGGTGCCTGGCTGATGACCAAGTTCGTTCCGGCGGAGACTCGGCTGCGCCTGGTCGGTCCGATGGCGTCGTTCGCCGGGATCGTCCTCACGCTGTGCGCGTTGCGGCCAGGGTTGTTGGCGGTGCTGGCGATCCTGTTCGTCAGCGGGATGTTCACCGCGTACCAGGTTCTCGTCGGCGCCGCGTTCGGCACGTCGACACCGGCCGAAAGCCGCGCGTCGGTGATGGGCCTGCTGAACTCAGGAGTGCTTACCGCACAAGGTGTCGGCGTGTTGATCGCCGGGATTCTGGCCGACTACGTGGGAGTGGGGCAGACCGTTGCCATCGCGGGCGCATTGGGAGCCGTGATCGCCATTCCGGCGGCGGTGGCCTGGAATCGGGCCACCACCGCACCACAGCCCGCTACCGGTGTGTGAGGATTTCAGTATTCGATCCCGCCCATGGCCGGTACCTCTTTCACGTGCATCGATTCGGCAATTGAGAGTGTAGCTTGAAGACATCCACGTTCCAGTGGCTGAGCGGGGAGGAACTTTGAGCGGGTCAGCCAGGCCGTTTAGCCGAAGCCTGCACCCTCGAGGGTGGACGCTTTGGCGGCAGCCCCGCGCCTTGGTCAGGTTTTTCCTCACTATTGAACTCGCTGTAGCCGCACTGACGGTGTTTTTTGCTTTCCGTGACGAAGTGACCACAAAACATTGGTGGCAGTTCGCGGTGCTGTGCGGGTTCGCGCTGCTGCAGGCCGAGGCGAGCCGGAAGATCGAGAAGGCCAGGCGGCTGATCACCAACGCGCCGCACGTCAACATGACGTCGGTCTGGGTGTTCGCTGGTGTGCTGCTGCTGCCGTACTGCCTCGCCGGGCTGCTGGTGATCATCGTCTACGGCCACCTGTGGCTGCGCATCCAGCGCAAGATGGGCACCCGGCCGATCCACCGCGTGATCTTCTCCGCGTCGATGATCATGCTGTGCGCGTACGCCGCCGGTGGCATCTACACCGCGGGCCGGATGCTCCAGCAGAGCCACGGCTGGGTCTCGTCGACCACAACACCGGTGATCATCGCCGTCGCCACGCTGGTGTTCCTGGTGATCAACAACATTCTGGTCGCCACCGCCGCATCGCTGCACGGCCGGCCGAGCCACGTACTGGTCTCCTGGCCGGACCTGGCGCTGGAAATCGCGACTTTGTGTCTCGGTTCGCTCACCGCATTGGCGTTGGACAATGTCCCTTACCTGATCGTGCTGATCCTGCCGCCGCTGCTGGTACTGCATCGCGCGGTGCTGGTCAAACAGCTGGAAGAGTTGGCCATTACCGATCAGAAGACCGGATTGCTCAATGCGACCGCGTGGCATGAAGCGGCGAAGAACGAGCTTTCCCGGGCCGAGCGTCAGCAGTCTTGTTTCGGTGTCCTGATGGTCGATCTCGATTACTTCAAACGGGTCAACGACACCTACGGCCATCTGGCTGGCGACGAAGTGCTGAAGGCGATCGCCCGAATGCTCAAGGACGAGTTGCGTGACTACGACTCGGCCGGCCGGTTCGGCGGCGAGGAGTTCGCTGTGCTGATCCCGGATTCCTCGCCAACGGACGTTGTGTCGACCGCGGAACGGCTACGCAAGCGGGTGACCGAGCTGGAAGTGCTTGCGCCGACGGAGAACGGCGAAGCGATGATCACCAACCTCAGCGCGTCGATCGGGGTGGCGATCTATCCGAGCAGCGGGACTTCGCTCGAACAGCTGATGCTGACCGCGGACTCGGCCGTCTACACAGCGAAATCCAACGGTCGCAACCAGGTCGTCACACTGTCCACATAGCTGCCCCTTGGTGACTGCCGTCGGTGACCAACGGCTCGTTAGGCTGCGGCAATGATCGCTGAAGAGGTCGAGAAGGTCGCCGCCGAGACCGGATTCTCCGGCGTGGTGTCCGTCGACCGTGGCGGCCGGATCGAATTCGCCAAGGCCTACGGCTACGCACATCGCGGTTATCAGATCGCGAACACAGTGGACACCAGGTTCTCGATTGCCAGTGGTGTCAAGGGATTGACCGCGCTCACGGTCGTCAGCCTGATCGTCGACGGTGTGCTGGAGCTCGCCACCACGGCCCGATCGGTGCTGGGCAAGGATCTGCCGCTGATCGACGACGCGGTGACCGTGGAACACCTGTTGGGCCACCGATCGGGTATCGGCGATTACTACCAAGAGGATCCCGACGACGACATCGCCGCCTATCTGCTTCCGGCCGCTCCAGAAAAACTCGCCGACACCGAGCAATATCTGCCCGTGCTGGACGGGTATCCACAGCAGTTCGCGCCGGGCACTGATTTCGCGTACTGCAACGGCGGCTATGTGGTTCTCGCCCTGATCGCCGAGCGTGTCAGCGGCACGCCATTCCACACGCTCGTCCGCGAACGCGTGTGCACGCCTGCCGGGATGACATCCACCGAATTCCTGCGCAGCGACGAACCGGGACCGCGAACCGCGCTCGGATACGTCGGCAATCGCACCAACATCTTCCACCTACCGGTTCGCGGCAACGGTGACGGCGGCATCCACTCGACCACAGCGGACTTCACGGCATTCTGGTCCGCCTTGCACAACGGGGCGATCGTGCCGGCCGATTGGGTGGCGGCCATGACCCGTCCGCGCAGTGATTACGACGAGGTTCTGCAATACGGCCTAGGCTTCTGGCTACCGACCGGAAAGCACACGGTGATGCTCGAGGGCTACGACGCGGGCGTGTCATTCCGCAGCACACACAAACCGGCGACCGGCCTGACGTACACGGTGATGTCCAACGATTCCGAAGGCGCCTGGCCAGTGACCCGCCGACTGGCAGAAATACTGGATTAGAGGTCCGGCAACGGATCCGGCGGCAGGAAGTCCGCAGTCATGATCTCCGCGTCCGCCGCCCGGACAACGGAGACGTACTCCTCGTCGATCTCCAGCAACAACGGGCCAAGCGTGACCGTCGGCGACAGCGAGCCGTACAACTCGACTGGCCCGAGCTTGGTCCGCCGCGGATATGTCGCCAGCACTCCGGCCGGTCTATGACGGCTGAACCATCTGCAACCCAATACCGTCACCGTGTTGTCCGTAACGACGATCAAATACTCCCCCATCGCCGCCACCGAGCTGGCGGGGAACATGTACCTGATCTGCTCCCCCTCTGGTAACAGCTCACGGCACCTTCTGCGCACCACGGAGGACACCGGCATCCTCACGCACCCCCTCACCCGTCCTGCCCTCCCAGTCTGCGCACCGGCGTGCTCCCGTCAAGCCCCCATTAGCACTGGTCACACATGCCTTGCGATTGGATCATGGGACGACATGGAACCGGGGCCGTACCGGCGCTGGCGGTACGGCCCCGGAGTCGATCACCCCTTAGTTGATATTGATCTTGAACGTGGTCGTGGTGTTCTTGATGTCCTGATGGTTGTCGGCGAACCGCAGGTTGGTGAAGGTGACCTCACCGACCGCCGGACCTTGGCCTGGTTCGGGCATTTCGTTGGCCCACAAACCGAAGCCGGACTTGGACTCGAATTGGTCACCCGACAGCCGCGCGCCGCTGATCGAGATGTTGGTCAGCACCGAGTCGGTGATCGGGTTCTCCGGCTGACCGCCGGTGTACTTGGTCTGGAACATGATCCCGCTGTACGTCGGGTCCACGATGTCCACATCGGACACCCTGATGTCCCGGTACACCTTGCTGGCGGAGAACATCCAGATCGCGCCGAAGGTCTGCGCGCCCCAGAAGTGCCCGCCCGCCCGGACGAGCGAGATGTTCTGGAACGACGTGATCCCCGGGCCGAATCCCTCCATCGGGTATCCGAAGTCCAGCGAGCTGATCGTGACGCCGGAGTACGTCAACGTGTCCGCGATGTACAAGTTGCGGAAGGTGTTGTTCTGGCCGCCGTACACCGCGAGGCCTGCCGCCCGCCAGGTCGTGGTGGAGGACAGGTTCTCGTACACGTTGCCGGTCTGCCCGCTGCCGCCCGCGTCGGTCGCGGCGAACAACGCGAAGCTGTCGTCACCGGTGGACCGGGCGTCGATGTTGCTGAGGCGGTTGTTCTTGCTGCCGTTGGTCATGTTGACGCCGTCGGCCCACATGTTCCGGATGCGCGAGTTGGTGATCGAGATGTTCTGCACGTTCGCGCCCCAGAACAGGCACACCATGTGCTCGGTCCAGACGTTGTCGATCGTCAGGCCGGTGACGCCGTTGGCGTCGAAGACCTTGCCTGGGCCGTCGATCCGGTTGACGTAGTTGCCGAAGTAGGCGAACCCGGAGAACTTCGACGCACCCGCCGCGGCCTCGATCCGGAACCCGATGTCGGTTCCTTCCTGGTTGCTGGGCGCGAGGAACCTCGAGAACCACGGGCCCGCGCCGACAACCTGGATCGGCTTGCCGTACACCTGGAACTTGCTGCCGGTCTGGTAGTCACCTCTCGGCAGGTACACGCCGACCAAGGTGCCTGTGGTGTCCATCCGCACCCGGTCGAGCGCGTTCTGCACGTCCTGGTGCGAGAACCCGGCAGGCACGACGAACTTGGCCGGATCCGGGTTCGGGGTTTCGGACACCTGCTCGAAGTCCACGAAGTCGATCGCGTACGTGCTCGTGTTGGACGCGGACTTCTGCAGCCGGATCTTGCTGCCCGCAGGCACAGTGCTGTTGAGCAGAACGCTTGCCTCGTCGTAGATGTGGCGCGGACCGCCCGCTCCGGGGCTGTTGCCCGGGCTGGCCTCGTTGCCGTACACCCACGAGTAGCGCGAGGTCAGGTTGATCGACTTGTGGAACGTACCGTTGACGAAGATGTCCAAAGTGGAGTTGATACCACCGCCGCCCGGCGCGTCCGGGATGGAGAACCGGGTGACCAGCGTGTTGGTCGCCTGCCGGTTGGTGAACTCCACCGAGGCGCCTGTGCTGTTCAACGTGACCGCACGCCGTCCGGACGCCTCACCGGCGAGGTCACCGATTGTCCGGTTAGGACCGACGACCGCAGCGCCACCGGCGAGCACACCGGTCTCGGCTTCGTAGTGGTCGTAAGGCATGTTGGCGCCACGACCGACGAACAACGACTGGGTAGTGGTGTTGTTGCCTTGCTTGACGGGCAATTCGTTGCCGTCATTGGCGATCACGGTCTTGATCGTGTACCGGCCGTTGGCGGCGGTCCACGTACCGAGGGCCACGGGCGCCGTCGTGGCTCCAGCGGCGATCACGCCATTGTGGGCGCCACTGAGATTGGCGACAACGGCGCCCGTGTCCGCGTTCGCCACCTGCAAGGTGACGTTGTGCGCACCGCTCGCCGAGGCGATGGTGCCTTGGTTCTTGATCGCGACCGAGAAGTTCACCGTGTTCCCGGCCGATGGGTTGTCCGGCGTCCAGCCGACCGGTGACGCGATCAGGTCGGAGCTCGAGACCGGGTTCACCACGAGCGAGCTCGCGTTGGTGAAAATGTTGTTGGCCTCGCTCTGCTCGATGACCTTGTTCGACTCGTCGACCTTGGCGATCAACTGGTACGAACCGGCCGTCTGCGCACCGATGTTCGCCGAGACCGTCGCTTGCGCGCCTGCCGCGATGGAGGCGACCTGCGCGGTGCCGACCTTGGTCGTGCCGAGGTAGAAGTTCAGATCCGTGGCACCGGACGCGAGTGCACCGGCATTGCGGACCGTCGCGGTGGCGGTGATCGAGTCCGTCTCCACTGGCGACGACGGCGACCACGATGACCCGGAGATCGTCAGGTCAGGGTTCGGTGCCGCGGCACCGATGACCTGGAACTCCGCCGCCTGCCCGGCTGGGGCGCCGGTGTTCGCGGTGAACTTCAACTGGACGTCGGCAACCCGTGCGGCCACCGGGATGGTGACGGAGTTCCCTGTCGCAGGGTCGAAGCTGTACGTGGTCGCTGGCACCAGTCTGGTCATGCCGGACGCGCCCTGCTCACGGCCGAGGACCTCGATGGTCTGCGTCCGTGGCCCCCAGATCGTGGCCGGGTTGAGCCGCACCACCACCGAGCTTGTGTCCACATTGGAGCCAAGCTGGACGGTCAGCGTGTTCGGATACGAGCCACCCGCGCCTTCCCAGTACGTGTTCACGTCATTGTCGTTGGCATTGGTAGCGATGAAGGTGTGCACCGTCGAGGACGCGGTGATCGGCTTGCCGACCGCGAGGTTCGTGCCTCCGTTGCCTTGCCCGATGCGGGTGATGCTGTTGCTGTTCGGAGACTGGTTACCCGCAGCGTCCTTGGCGCGCACGAAGTACGTGACCGTCGCGCTGTCCGGCTGGTTGTCCGTGAAGGACAGTCCCGTCACGCTGGTACGCAGCACGTTGTTGGCGTAGACGTCGTAGCCGGTGACACCGACGTTGTCCGTGGCCGCGTTCCACTGCAGGTTGACCTGACCAGAGCCCGGTTGTGTGTACCGGAGGTTGGCTGGCGCGGTCGGAGGTTCGTTGTCGCCGCCGTCAGGGCCGTAGACCTCGAACTCGGACACCTGGCCCGCAGGCCAACCCGTGTTCGCGGTGAAATGCAGCCGCAGGTACCGGGTTGTCGTTGCGGTGTAGTTGATCGTGACGGTGTTGTTGGTCGCCGGATTGAACTGGTAGCCCGCCGAGGCAACGATGTCCGTGAATGTGCTGCCGTTGGCGCTGCCCTGAACGGTCAGGCTTTGCGTGCGCGGACCCCAGTTGGCGACGGGCAGTTTCAGCACGATCTGGGTCGTGCTGATCGACGCGCCCAGGTCGACCTGCAGCCACTGCGGGAAGGCGTTGTTCGTGCTTTCCCAGTAGGTGTTCTGGTTCGAGTCGTTGCTGTTGCCGGGGCCGTAGCCGCCGACGGATCCGCTGGCGGTCATTGCTTTGCCGAGCGCGAGGTTCGGTCCGGCCAGAATCGTCGGCGTCGTCTCGATCTCGGCCAGTGCGCCGTCAGTGCCGGCGAAGTCCACCCGCACGTACCGGGTCACCGTGGCACCAAAGGGAATCTGGACGGTGTTGTGCTCGCGTGGCTCGAACTTGTAGTCCTTGGCCGCGGCGATGGTGAAGTATCCGACGCCGTCGTAACTACCCTGCACGGACAGGTGCTGCGTCCGTGCCTCCCACTTGGCAGGCAGTTTGAGCACGACACCGGAGATACTCTTGGCCTGGCCGAGGTCGATCTGCGCGGGTGCGCCGCCGCTCTGCCAGTACGAGTTCTGGTTGCCGTCTCGAATGACACTGCTGCTTCGGATGTCGGTGTTCGGCGCCGCGACGGCAGGGGTGGACACGCCGAACAAACCGAGGCTTGCGATGAGTAGTGCGGCTGACAGCCGAGATCTGGTCATGCCTGACTGACCTCTCGTCCGGGGGCAGGGGTAAACGAGAAGGTTGGATCTTCCGGCCGGTTGTTGTAGATATTTCGGCCAGTTGTCATTTTTTTGCGGTCGGGAGTCCGAGCGTTACAGATGCGCTACGGCCACGTCAATAGCCAGTTAGCGATGAGTGAGGTCGATCGGGAAACGTCAGGGCATCAGGCCGCGCAGCCGCACGCCCGCGGTGACCCGCTCGAAGCCGTTGCCGGTCAGCACGATCTCGGCACTCTGACCCTTGACCATCTCGTTGAAGAACTCGCCGTGGTACACAACGGCGTTGACCTTCAGTGCGACGTCGAATTTGCCCCCGCCGCCCCGCGCCTCGGTGAAGAAATCACCGACCCGGATCGGGCCCTTGTAACAGCGTCCGGTGATCCGCACACCGTTGCCGTCGGCGACGGGGCCGCCACCCAACTCGGCGAACTCGATCTTGCGCATGCCGCCTCCGACGTCCGCCCCCATTGGTGAACCCGATGCATGCTCCCTTCCGACACGGTCCGTAGCAAGCCCCGTGACCTTGAAATTTCCGAAGTGTGATAACTCGGGGCGGCGCTCCAGCCGATCACACCGACCGTAGATGTCGATCTCACAGACGGTGAAGGTGTACGTCGTACACATCGACGTGTACGTTGTACACGTGACTCCGACTCCGGACCGGCTGACCGCCGCGGTCCTGGCGATCCTGCTGAGCGAAGGCGCCCAGGCGGTGACGATGCGTCGAGCGGCGGCCGACGCGGGCGTCACCACGATGGCCACCTATCGGCATTTCCCCAACAGGGAAGCCTTGCTGCACAAGGCAGTCCACGACGCTGTCGCGGACGAGACCGCGTCGTGGAGCGAGTGGGATCCCGGCTTGGACTTCGCGGCGCGCACGGACCAGTTGCTTGACCTCTTTCTGAACTTCGCGCTCGGCAAACCGAACCTGTACAAGTACCTGGTCACCGAAGAGCGGCCGGACGCCCGGCAGTTCCCTTCGGACTTCCGGCAAGGCGGCTCCCCCGCCTTCGCGCCGGTCTTCGAAGCCGTGTCGCGGGGGATGCGCGACAAGGTCCTGCGCCAGGACGACGTTCTCGAGGTCACGCTCGCGATCACCACACCGGTCATGGGTCTGCTGCAGCAGTACCACGGCGGCCGGATCACGTTGCCAGAGCAGGAATTCCGGGCGCTGTGCAAGCGAACGGTCGAAAGGGTTCTCAATGGCATTCGTTAGCGTGCTCGCCTCCGGTGCACTGTTCTTCTTCGGCACCGGGCTGACGCCGATTCCAGTCCTGACGTGGCTCGCGCCGATTCCGGTGCTGGCGCCACGCTTGTCCGGCTGGAAGGCGTTCGCAGCCGGGGCAATCGCCTACTTGCTGGGCACCACCAACAGTTGGGTCTTCTACTCGGGCTCGCACGACATGCCGCTCTGGCCGTGGGGTCTGGTCATCAGCGTCGGGTCATCGCTGGCATTCGGCCTGAGCACATGGCTTTTCCACCGACTGCGCGACCGCAGCCCTGTTCTCGCGGCCCTCGCGGCACCAGCGGCCTGGGTCTCCGTGTTGTACCTGGTATGGGTGTCCAACCCGATGGGCATCCAGGGCACGCTGGCGACGACCCAAGCGGACTTCCCCTTGGTTTTGCAGATCTCGTCGGTGACAGGGGCGATGGGCGTCGAGTTCCTGGTGCTGTTCGTCCCCGCGGCGCTCGCCACGTTGCGCCTTCGTGGCGCCCTGCTTGCTTGTGGTGTCGCGGTGATCGTCGTTTCCTTCGGCGCTCTAAGGATGTCGTCGGGCCCGACCGAGCGGGTGGCATTGGTGGCCAGCGACCAGAAGGGCTGGGCCGCCGACCTCCGCACCGACCGTTCGCTCCTCGACGCCTATGTCGCTCAGTTGAGGGCGTTGCCTGAGGGCGTCCAGACTGTCGTCTTACCTGAGGCGGCCTTCGGCTCGTCCGATCCCGGAATCCTCATTCCGCCAATGGAAGAACTCGCCCGGCGCTTCACCATTGTCGTCGGCTACGCGGAATGGACCGACGCGAAGTACAACTACGCGTTGACGTTCCCGGGAGCGGCCCGATACCTCAAGCAGCACGACACCGTGAGCCCGCCAGGCCATTCGTTGGCATTCGCCAAACCGCATGTGGGCGTCGAAATCTGCATGGACGTAAACCACCGCAATCCCAGCGCCGCCTACGCCGCCGCGGGCGCCCGGCTGTTAGCCATTCCGGCCTCGGACGAAGACGAAAACGGCTGGCAGCACAGCCGTACCGCACTGCTACGCGGCGTGGAGAACGGCGTCGCCATCGCCTGGGGCGGCAGACAAACAAACTTGCTGCTCGCAGATGGCTATGGCCGCGTGATCGCATCCACACCCACGGGCACGACGGGCTTCACGACTGTAATTTCAGACGTTCCGCTAGGTCCCGGCGCGACCGTCTATACCCGCTTCGGTGACTGGTTCAGTTGGCTCTGTCTAGCCTTCACCTTGTGCCACGCCATCGGGCTATTGCGGGCACGACTGCGGAAGACGAAGATAGTAAGCACGCGCCGTGACGAAGTCGCGTAAATCTTGCCCTCGACCTCGGGATCCGGTTTTTGTTACAGCTTCAGCCGGTGAGGTTGTTCACGCATAACCAGCTTGGCGAAAACCCCGTCCTCGGGTTAGCTGAGCGGCATTCGGGGGAATTTTCGCTGTTATGCGTAACAAGGGGAGAAAGTCTTGAAGAAGTCGATGGGCCTGCTGTCGCGCGCTGTCCTCATCGGGGTTTCCGCCGCCGTGCTGGCAGCCCCCGCAGCACTGGCCACGCCGGTCACCGGCACGCCGGAAACCGGCGCCGAGCAGCCGCAGTCGGACGTGAAAGAGCGGATCGCCAAGTACAAGAAGCGCGTCGAGCAGATCGAAGCCGATCTGAAGGACGCCGTGCAGGCGGTCGAAGCGGCCGGCAACAAGGCCGAGGCGCAGAAAGCCAAGGCAGCGGCCGAGAAGGTCAAGGCCGCTGCGGACACGCTCGACAAGGAGCTGCAGGCGTTCCTCGACAGCCCTGACCTGAAGGAGCACCAGGACCGGATCGCGGTCGGCCAGGTCATGCACCGCGCGCAGGAGGCGATCAAGGCCGCGGACGCGGCGATCACCAAGGCGCAGAAGAAGATCGACGACGACCAGCCGACGCCACCCGTGCCCGCCGCGGACATCGCCGTGGAGCCGCAGTCCGCCGGCCGCGGCGGCATTGTCGCCATCGTGGTGTTCTGCCCCGAGGGCAAGGTGAGCAATTTCGCCTCCGACGCGCTGAACATCGTTGCCGAGTCGCGGTACGAGGACGGCCCGATCACCGCGATCGGCGCGATCGTCAAGGAGGACGCCGCACCCGGCAAGCACTCCGTCACGGCCTCGTGCGACTCGCAGAAGCTGACCGCGTCGTTCACCGTGACCGCGGACGCACCGGTGCAGTCGAAGCCGCCGACAAGCGATGACGTGCGCCGCAAGAGCGTCGTCAAGCCGAAGGGCAAGATCGAGACCGGCGGCGGCGCGACCGCCCTGCAGACGGTCTGATGCACCGGAAGCTGATGGGTGGCCTCGTAGCGGCCACCCTCACCTTCGCCATCGCCGCGTGCGGCTCAGCCCCGGCTGCGCCGCCGCCTGCCCCCACGTCCTCCGCGGCCGCAGCGACGGCAGCGACGACGGAGGACGGCCGGGCGAAGCCGACGAACGTGCGAATCCCCAAGATCGAGGCGGAGTCCACATTGGTCGAAGCGGGCCTGGACAAGAACAAGTCGATCGAGGTCCCACCGGTCGAGCAGCCGATGCAGGCGGCCTGGTACAAGTACAGCCAAGTGCCCGGCGACGCGGGTCCGGCGATCCTGCTTGGACATGTCGACGGAAACAAGAAGCCGGGCATCTTCTACAAGCTGCACGAGCTGAAAACCGGCGACGAGATCTTCGTCAAGCGCGAAGACGGCAAAGAACTGCGTTTCGTAACGACTCGCACAGAGCAGGTCCCGAAGGAAAAGCTGCCCGAGGACGCCATCTACGGCACGACGCAGGAGTCGGAGCTACGCCTGATCACCTGCGGCGGAGTCTTCGACAAAGCAGCCCACAGCTACAAGGACAACGTTATCGTCTACGCGAAACTCGCCGCGTAACCAACGAAAGCCCGGGTCACCACCCGGGCTTTTTGGTGTCTGCGGTGCTACTTTGCCGTTGAGCAGCCAGTCAGTGACTCCGGAGGACGTCTCGATGACCGACCCGCCCACCTTTCCGGTGTCGATCAAAGGCGTGGTCGTGCGCGACGGAAAAGTGCTGCTGCTCAAGAACGAGCGGAACGAGTGGGAACTGCCCGGCGGCCGGATCGAACTCGGCGAGACCCCGGAGGCGTGCGTCGCCCGAGAGATCACCGAGGAAACCCAGTGGAAGGTCACCATCGGACCGATCCTCGACACCTGGATGCACTACATCGACGTGGCGAAGAAGTACGTCTTCATCGTGACCTACGGTTGCCACGCGAACGGCGACACCGACCCAGTGCTCTCCCATGAGCACAAGGAAATCGGTCTGTTCGCCGAACACGAAGTCCCCACGTTGAACATGCCCGACGGCTACAAGCGCTCGATCGCCAACTGGTACCACTGGCTGCGTGAGGACACCCCAGAACTGTCCAGTCACGGGATCTGACAAACGCGGCAGGGTCACCACTTCGGGGGCCCACCGGAATCGCCCTTTGCTAACGAATGCCCTGCGGACCGGTCACATCCCGCCGTGCGAGCCAACGCACATGGCCACCATCTCCGACCGCCCCGATGGACGCTGTCAGGCGTGAGCGAGGTGGAATGGATCGGCTCCGCAGACGGATGCAGGCGACACGCAGAGTTTCACCACGCGTGTGGCTGGCGGTGCTCGCCGGTGTGGCCACGGCCGTCGGGACGTTTCTGTTGCCGGACTCGCTCCAACCCAGCGACGGCACGCTGTTGTTTGTGGGATTCGGCCTTGGCTGCTTGCTGACCGTGCCGCGGCTGTGGCCAGGGCATGGCCGTCGGCGTCCTTGGCTGGGCCGGTTTGGTCATCAGTGGTGCGGTTCTAGGCGGTATCGGGATCGACCTCCGAATGGGTTCCTCGGCCGCGTCCCCGAGCGCGCCGTCAAGGCTTCGGGTCTGCCTCCTCCGGTGCGCCTGCACGACTTGAGGCACGGTGCGGCCACGCTGGCATTGGCAGCCGGTGCGGACATGAAGATCGTCCAAGAGATGCTGGGACACTCGTCGATCACGATCACCTCGGACACGTACACGAGCGTGCTTCCGCAGGTCGCGCAAGACGCAGCCGAGGCAGCAGCCCGGCTGGTCCCTCGGGCTCACGCCCGACCTCATGGGCTCACTTCGGGCTCACAAGTCGCCGCATCTGACGGCGCACTCCTGCGGCAGATCAGCACATGAGAAGACAAAACCGCAGCTCACAAGTCGTGAACTGCGGTTTAGCGGTGGAGCCGCCTAAGGGAATCGAACCCTTGACCTACGCATTACGAGTGCGTCGCTCTGGCCGACTGAGCTAAGGCGGCGTGTCCTCGATCAGTGTACCGGGCCCCGTCGAGGCGTTTACGACCACCCGCTCGGGTGAGTCACCGATCGGCTGGTCGGTCGTTGGAAGTGTGACGGCGGTCGCACGAGGAGGGGTTCGTCCATGCGCAGAAGCGCCCTGGCTATGCCAGCTGTTGTGGCTGTGCTCGCGCTTGTGTCTGCTCCTGCCGCCTTGGCTCAGCCGCCTTCGACCACGCCGATTCCCGCGCCGAAGGACCCGAACGCGCCGCCCGCGTCCGCTCCCCATGGTCCGCAGCCGTTGGGACATGCGATCGGGGATGCTGGGACCGCGCTTTCGATGATCCGGTTGCTGCCTGCTTCCGCTCCGACCAACACGATTCTTCCCGGCTACTCCGACAAGTTGCCCAAGCAGTCCGCTCTTGAGGTTGGGTTCGGGTTGTCGAGCGCTCAGGTCAACTCCGAGTCTTACCTGGCCACCGAGCATTCCATCGCGCAGGCTTCTCCTGGCGGGGTCGCTGTTCAGGGTAAGAGTCCGCAGTCTCCGGGCGCGGTCGCGCAGACTTCTCCGCCGGACAACGAGAAGCCGATGACGTTCGGGCTCAACCCGCCGCAGACTCCCCTCGACGCGTTGGTGCGGGTTGGGTTGATGAACGGCAGCGCGCACGCGCGGTGGAGCGAGACTCTCGGCCCCTGCGTCACACCTCTGTCTGACGCGAGCACTTCCGTTGCCAATCTCAGCCTGTTGAACGCGATTCCGACTCTTCCCGGCACCAATGACCTCACTGGGAAGCTGACCGAGTCGAAGCTCAATCCTGAGCAGTTGACCGCGTTGACCGATCAGCTCAAGGCTTTGCCTGGGCCGCTCGCGGAGCTTGGTGGGTTGTTGCCCGGGCCGAACAACAAGGGTGACGGGTCGCTGATCAGCCTGCCGAACACGTTGTCCACACGGTCTGTCGTCGAACTCGTTGACCTTCCTGGTTCTGCCAACAAGGCCGTTCGGTCGACGTCCACGCTTCAGGTCGCCAGCCTCAACCTTCTCGGCGGCACGCCGTTCGCGATGTCCGTCAACGTGGTCAGCCAGCCCACTCTGCAGGTCACGTCCACCGGTGACGCCAAGACTTCGACCGTCAAGTACGTCGCTCCGGTCCTGCAGGTCAAGCAGGGCGACAAGGTTCTGTACACACTGGACGCCGCGCACCCGACCTTCGACGTCCCGATCGGCATTCCGCTGCCCACCTTGAGCAACCAGCTGCCGGACGCGTTGAAGAAGCTGCCGCTGATCGGTGACTTGGCCAACGCGTTGCCGAAGGACTCACCTCTCCTGCCCAAGGCCGGTGAGCTCAACCAACTGAAGCTCGACATCGGCGTGTTCCGGTTGTCCATCGCCGGCCTGCAGCAGAAGGCCGAGGACATGACGCAGCCGTTCAAGGGCCACCAGCTCGCCGCCAGCGCGCGCATGCTCGATCTGCAGGTGCTGCCGACGCAAGCGCTTGGCCTGCCGGGTCTTCCCTCGGCGTTGGCGCAGGTGTCCATGGGTGAGCAGGTCGCGCGGGCCGCTGCGCCGACCGGTGGTGTGGTGTGTGGGACCGCGGGCGGGCCGCCGCCTGCCAAGGCGCCCGCGCCGAAGGAGCCGCCGCTCGCGTACACCAGTGCCTACCAGGCCATTCCGATGTTCTGGACGGGCACGACGCTGCTGTTGCTCGGCGTCATCATGGTCGCGGCGCTCCCCCAGCGCCGGATCCGCCGGGTTCAGCCCAGCAACGAAACTCAGCCGTAGTAGAGCGTGGTCACCATTGCCTCGACGGCAATGCGTGGCTTGACGTTCAGCTCCAGCGCCTCGCGGCACGCCAAGACCGCTTCGAGCCGCCGGAGCGTCGACTCGGGTGACCAAGACGCAGCGGCGGTACGGGCGTCGTTCGCGTGATCGGGGTGGTTCAACGCGGCTTCTGAGCGGCTCGCCGTCACCAGGACGTCACGGTAGAACCCAGCCAGGTCAACCAAAGCGAGGTCGAGGGTGTCTCGCTGCGTCCGGGTGGCGCGGGATTTCTGGCGACGCTCGAGTTCCTTCAGGGCACCAGCCGAGCCACGAGTCGCCGACGCCGTGCCCTTACCTGTTCCGCCTGCGCCCAAAGCGGTTTTCAGTGCTTCGCGTTCGATCTCGTCCCGCGTTCCGCTCTGCTCGGACGCCTCGTTCTCGGCCGCTTTGACCAGCTCGTCGGCGAGCGTGAACACGTCCCCAGGACGCCGCAAACCCAACGGGATTCGCAACACCGCGGCACGGCGCTCACGCGCGGCTTCGTCGGTCGCCAGGCGTCGCGCGCGCCCGACATGGCCGCCACACACCGAAGCAGCCCACTTGGCGGTGTCGGGATCGACAGAATCGCGCTCTACCAACACTTCCGCGATCGCCTTGGCTGGCGGAATGCGCAAAGACACGCCACGGCAACGGGACCGGATGGTCACCGACACGTCGTCAGGGTGATCTGACGGGGCACACAACAGGAACACCGTGCGCTCCGGCGGTTCCTCGACGGCCTTGAGCAGCGCGTTGGCCGCGCCTTCGGTCAGCCGGTCGGCGTCTTCGATGATCACGACTTGCCAGCGGCCATTGGTTGGGCGCCGTGCGGCGGTCTGCACGAGCGCACGCATCTCAGCGACCGAAATGGACAGACCCTCAGGCACGACGAGCCGCACGTCCGCGTGCGTCCCGGCCATGGTTGTGCGGCAACCGCTGCACTCGCCACAACCCGTGCCGGAATCGCACTGCAAAGCCGCGGCAAACGCCCGTGCCGCAACAGAACGGCCCGAGCCAGGCGGTCCGGTGAACAGCCACGCGTGCGTCATGCCACCCGACGCGGCTTGTTCGCCGCGCACGATCAACGCAGCCGCCTGCGCGGCTTTGGTCAGCACTTCGACGGCATCGGCCTGCCCGACAACTTGCGACCAGACGGTCACTGGGCCTCCACTGGCGTCCGATCATCGATTTCGTCGAGCCCGAGCTTGCGGGCCGCGATCGCACCACGCACGGCCATGATGACCCGCTGCGAGGTGGCTTCGTCATTGTCGTCGGAGTCGACCACGACGTAGCGGTCCGGGTCGGACGACGCCATCTCCAGCAAAAGATCCTGCACACGCCAGTGGTGGTCGTTGGACTGGTACCTCGTCGGCGGCAGTGTCGCCGGGTCACGGTCGAGCAGCACGGTCAGGTCCGGCCGCAGTTTCGCGGTCGCCCAGTCCGTCAGCCCTTCCATTTCCTCCGGGTCGAGCCCGGCCACGGCGGACAAGTGCGCGAACGGGCTGTCGACGAACCGCTCCATCACCACGATCGCGCCACGGTCCAATGCCGGACGGATCTCGCGCTCCACGATGTCCGCTCGCACAGCCGCCGCGACCAACGCGTGCGCCCGTGCACCGGTCAGCTCCGCGCCGGCGAGGACGGCACGAAGTCGCCGGTCGTTCAGCGTGGGATCGGTCGCCAGCAGGATCTCGCGGTTGCCGGACTTGCGAAGCCAGTCGGTCAGCAGCCGTGACTGGGACGCGGTGTCCTGCGCGGTGTCGCCCTCGATGGCGATCAGCAGGCCGGTCGACCGACGCGGTTTGCCGCGGATCGCGGCCTTCAGGTCGGCCAGGATCGTCTCGGCGCGGCGGTCGTCCATCTGCCTGTAGGCGATCACGCCGACCAGCGCGGCGATCAATCCGGCCACGAACAGCACCGGCCGGGTGCCGTCAACCCGCACCGCGGCCCCGAAGATCTCCACGTTGCGCGGCCGGACCAGGCCGATGAACAGCGGCACCGTGATCATCGACAGCGCGAGGATGATCTTCATCAGCGACTGGTAGATCGCGTTGATCCGGCCGCGGATGGCGTCCTCGACCTGCGTGCCGATGATCGTGACGCCGGTGAGGAACGCGATTCCGGCACACGCTCCGACGAACGCCACCGCGACCAGTGACACCCAGAGGTGCGGGGAGGCGGCGATCGGCAGCAGGCCAAGACCGGCGAGCACGATCGAAATGCCGAACAGGCGGTTGTGCGGGATCCGCTGGGCCATCTTGGTAGCCGACGCCATCCCGCCGCCAAGGCCGATGAACAGCGCCGCGAACAGCCAGCCGAACGCCGAGTCACCGCCGAGCAGGCTGGAGGAATACGGCTTCGAACTGCCGACGAGCGCCCCGGCCGCGGCGAACGCGCCGGTCATGCCGATGAGCAGGCCTCGGACGAGTCGCGTGCTGCGGATGAAGCGCAGCCCGTCGCGCAGCATCGCCCAGAGGCTGGTGTTCTCCTTCTGCGGCTCGTCCTTCTTCACCGGCGCGACGACCCGGATGGACAGTTCCGGGATCCGGGTCGCGACGATGACCGCGGAGGTCAGGTAGAAGAGCCCGTTGATCGCCACGATGATCGTGGCCATCCCCATGCCGGTGTCGTCCAGCTTGACGTGGAACACCTGCGAGGAGATACCCGTGATCAGCGCGTAGAGGCCGGCTCCGGCGATCACCGAGATGCCCCAGGTCATCACCAGCGCGAGCTGGTTGGCCGTCTCCACCTGGTCCTTGCGGCGCAGCAGGTTGGGCACGGCCGCGTCCTTGGACGGGATCCACAGCAGCTGGCAGCAGCCGACCAGGAAGTTGGCGATGAGCAGCCACACCGGAGTGCCGACCACGGCGATGGAGATCAGCAGGCCGCCGCGCATCACGTCGCAGGCGACCATGACTTTGCGCCGGTCGAACTTGTCCGCGAGCAGGCCGCCGAAGGGCGCGAACAGCAGCCCGGGCAGCAGCTGGGTCAGCACGACACCGGCGAACGCGTAGTTCTGGAACGCGTAGTCGTCGGTGAGCTTGGTGATCAGCCCGGTCAGGGCCAGCAGCGACAGCCAGTCGCCGGTGCTGCAGATGAAACTGACGCCCCAGAGCCTGCGAAACGGCCGGATGGCCAGCACGCTGCGGATCCGGTGCGCCAGCGATGCGTCAGAGCGGACCGAGGGGATGTCCTCGGCCCGTGCAGTCTGGTCCCCGCCTACGCTGATACGACCCACCTCATTCCGGCACCAGCGTATCCGCGCCGGATATCACCCGAAGAGCTGGCTGAACGTGTCGGCGAGGCTGGTGATCACGAAGTACAGAATCACGACTGTGACCAGCACTATCACGATAACCACGGCCATTCCGCTGCGCATGCCGGCCGGTTTGCGCACGGCGGGCGGCACCTGGATCCGCTCACGGGTGGCGCGCAGTGTGCGGGCCACGGCGGCTGCCGACGGCCACTGCCTGAGCGGACGCATGATCCCTGTCGGCGTCTCGTTGGCCACAGGAGGCGGTGGTGCTGGCGCGGGTGTGGGTGCCGAGTCTTCCTCTTCGAGCGCGGCGTCGACTGCCTCACGAATGTCATCCGGGGTCGGCAGTTTGGGCGCGGCGACCGGCAGATGCTCGTCACGGCGTTGGATAGGCAGGTTCGCGCCGGTGACCAGACCGGACAGCGGATCGGACAGCAATGGTGGCGGCGCCGGCTCGAAAGTGCCGTCGACCCCGGTCACTGAGTCTTCTGCCACTCCAGGTCACCCTCCGCTGCCAAAGGCCCCCCTTCAGGGTAGCCCGATATGGGCTCATCTCCCTCCCACAACGTGAGATAAGCGTCCCTTGCGGCAAGGCTCACGGCGACGTCGGCCATAAGTGGTTCAAAGAAAGACTTGCGATACGTCGCATCTGTCGCAATCGAGGCGGCGAAGTACACCCCGGAGAAGCCGGCGAAGAACATCGAGACGCGAATCAGCTCATCGCTCACTCCGGGTAGCGGAATCGTGAAGAGCTTCCCGCCCGCGGACGGCGGGTGGCCCAGCCACGACTCGATCACGCTGTCGTCGATCGCGATCAGCCCGAACACCACCAAGAACCAGAACACCACGAACGAGAAGACAACGGCCTGCAACGCCTGGGCGAGGTACACCACGACGGCCAGGTTGGCCTTCTCCCGCAGCGTCAACCGGAAGTTACGGACCTCGGACACCAGGCCGCGCAGTGGCG
This sequence comes from Rhodococcus rhodnii, assembly GCA_000720375.1. Taxonomy (GTDB): domain Bacteria; phylum Actinomycetota; class Actinomycetes; order Mycobacteriales; family Pseudonocardiaceae; genus Kibdelosporangium. The sequence continues at coordinate 96,594 of JOAA01000018.1, forward strand.
TGGCCCGCAGGACGACCTCGTAGTCCATTGCTCCGGCCGCGCGGTGCTTGGCCATCATGTCGCGGCCCTCGTCACGCAGGATCGCGATCAGGAAGAGCGAGCCCATCAGCGCGAACAAGCCGATGACCAGCCAGAGATTGGTCCGGTGGCCGTTGGCTTCCAGCTTCTCGGAGATCTGCCAGGTCTCCGCCGAACAGAACCCGAACAGCAGGAACAACAGCAGCAACGGCAACGCCCGGCTCGCCAGGCTGCCGATCCCGACGACGTGCCGCATCGCGACCCGCAGCGCCCAGCCAAGGATCGATCCCGCACCGACGAGGACGAACAACAGCACAAGCAGCGTGGAGATGACGGCCCCTCCGATCGAGGTCGTGAGGTTCGTGCCGAGACCGGTCACTTTGCGCACGGCGGGAAACAGCACGAGCCACACCACGAGCCCGGAGATCGCGATGATCAGCCGCGTCTTCTCGGTGCGGCGCCGCAGGAGCCAGGCAGCGACCCAGGCGGCCAACGCGGGCACGATCACCATCGCGAGTGCCAAGGCGACGACGCCGAGGGCGAGCGAGGTGTTGACCGCGTCCACGTCGACGTCTTCCAGCAGTTCGCCGACCAAGGTGAGCAGCGGCAGGAAAACGATCAGGAACACCAGGCCGGGCGTCGCCCGGGACACCAGCGGCGTGCCCCGTTTCGCCCGGCGTACCACCATCGGCAAACCCCGGCGGCGAAACCAGGTCTCGACCGCTCGCCGCTCCGCCCTACCGTGCACAGCCGTCCTCCCCCAGCACAGAGTCCAGTCCGGGGGTAACGCTATCCGGTCAAGTTATCCACAGCCGAAGGTCACTCCTGACCTGGGCGGATACCAGAAATCGGGGATCCATCCCAAGCCCTGTGGACAACTTGTGGGCAACAATCGCGCCCTGTCACCCCTCCCCGGTAGATTGAAAATTAGGGGGATCCCCCTCGGGCGTGGCAGACGTGTGTCCAAAAGCGTTGGGGGGAAAGGGTTTTTGGGTGGAAGGTGGCGGCGCGGCGGTGGGCTGGGATGGGGGGTTTGGCCTCCGGCCCCGGTTGCCAGGCTATCGGTGCGGGGTGACAAGGCGGGGTCAAGAGGGCGAGTTATCCACAGGATTTTTGGCCTTTGAGCTGCTGAGACCACAAGTGTTTCATGATCCACAGGGTGCTTGTGGACAACTCGGGTAGTGGGTGAGAAACAGTGGAGGGCTCGGCGCAGGCGCATCCGGTGGACGCGGTCGAGGTCGCGTCCGGTGGACGCGGTCGAGGTCGCGTCCGGTCGACGCGGTCGACGTTGCGTTGGAACCAGTGGCGTTCCAGTAGCCCGGAGGCGGTTCAGCCGCCTCCGGGCACTCCACTCAGGACTTCGACTTGGCGCGCGAAGACGTCGCACGCGGCTTGGCCGCGGTCTTCGTGGCAGCCGTCTTAGTCGCAGCCGTCTTAGTCGTCTTCGTCGCGGTGGTCTTGCGACGAGCGGGCGCCTTCTTCGGGGCCGGGCCCTTGGCGCGCTTCTCAGCCAACAGCTCAGCCGCGCGCTCGTCGGTCAACGCCTCCACGCTGTCGGACTTGCGCAGCGACGCGTTGAACTCGCCATCGGTCACGTACGGGCCGAAACGGCCGTCCTTGACGATCATCGGCTTGCCGGAGACCGGGTCGTTGCCGAGCTCCTTCAGCGGCGGAGTCGAGGCCGCAGCCGCGCGGCCACGCTTCTTCGGCTCCGAGTAGATCTTCAGCGCCTCGTCCAACGTGACCGTGAAGATCTGGTCCTCGGTGCTCAGCGACCGGGAGTCGGTGCCCTTCTTCAGGTACGGGCCGTAGCGGCCGTTCTGGGCGGTGATCTCCTCGCCGGACTGCGGGTCCTTGCCGACCACACGCGGCAACGACAGCAGCTTCAGCGCGTCCTCCAAGGTCACGTCCGTCAGGGACATGGACTTGAACAACGAGCCGGTCCGCGGCTTGACCTTCTTGTTGCCGTTCTCCTCCGGCAGGATCTCGGTCACGTACGGCCCGAAACGGCCGTCCTTGGCGACGATCTCGTGCCCGGAAACCGGGTCCGTGCCCAGCGAACGGCCTTCCTGCGGGGTCGCGAACAGCTGCTCGGCGATCTCCAGGGTGAGCTCGTCCGGTGGCAGGTCCTCGGGCAGGTTGGCGCGCTGGGACTCGCCGTCGACCTCACGCTCGAGGTACGGCCCGAAGCGGCCGACGCGCACGACGACCTTGCGGCCTTCGGCGTCCTCGAACATCGGGATCGAGTTGACCAGGCGGGGGTCGATCTCGTCGACGCCCGTGCCGACCAGCTTCTTCAGCCCGCCCGATCGACCGACCGAACCCTCGGGGCCGACCGCGCCGCCGAAGTAGAAGCCGGACAGCCAGTCGTTGCGCTCCTGGCGGCCCGCGGCGATGCCGTCGAGCTCGTCTTCCAGGGTCGCGGTGAAGTCGTAGTCCACGAGCCTGCCGAAGTGCTGCTCCATCAGGCCGACCACGGCGAACGCGATCCACGACGGGACCAGGGCGGCGCCCTTCTTCCACACGTAGCCGCGCGCCTGGATGGTGCTGATGGTCGGCGAGTACGTCGACGGACGGCCGATGCCCAGCTCTTCCAGGGCCTTGATCAGGCTGGCCTCGGTGTAGCGGGGCGGCGGGTTGGTCGAGTGCCCGTCCGCGGTCAGCTCGGTCGCGGTCACCGGCTGGTCCTTGACCAGCTGCGGCAGCCTGCGCTCGGCGTCGTCGGCCTCACCGCCCTGCTCGGAGTCGACGGTCTCGACGTACGCCTTGAGGAAGCCGGCGAAGGTGATGGTGCGACCGGACGCGGAGAACGTGCACTCCTCGCCGGACGCGGCCGTGCCGACGATCCGCACGGTCATCGTGGTGCCGCGGACGTCCGCCATCTGCGAGGCAATCGTGCGCTGCCAGATCAGCTCGTAGAGCCGGAACTCGTCGGACTGCAGCTCGTTGGCGACCTGGCCGGGCGTGCGGAACACCTCACCGGCCGGGCGGATGGCCTCGTGCGCCTCCTGCGCGTTCTTCACCTTGCGCGTGTACTGGCGGGGCGTCGGGTGGACGAACTGCTTGCCGTAGAGGCTCTCGGCCTGCGCACGGGCCGCCGCGATCGCTGTCTCGGACAGCGTCGTGGAGTCGGTACGCATATAGGTGATGTAGCCGTTTTCGTACAGGCGCTGGGCGACACGCATGGTCGTGTCGGCGGAGAAGCGCAGCTTGCGGCTGGCCTCCTGCTGCAGCGTCGAGGTCATGAACGGCGCATAGGGCCTACGGGTATACGGCTTCTCCTCGACGCTCGCGACACGCATGTCGACGCCGTTGAGGGCCTCGGCCAGGCGGCGCGCCTCGGTCTCGTCGAGCAGACGCACGTCGCCGGCGTTCTTGAGCTTGCCGTCCGGGCCGAAGTCACGGCCGGTCGCCAGCCGGGCGCCGTCCACGGCGATGAGCCGAGCGCCGAAGTTGCGCGGGTCGGCCTTCTCGCCCGCGTCCATGGTCGCCGCGATGTCCCAGTACGACGCGGAGACGAAGCTCATCCGCTCGCGCTCGCGCTGCACCACGATCCGGGTCGCCACGGACTGCACGCGGCCTGCCGACAGCCTCGGCATGACCTTCTTCCACAGCACCGGGCTGACCTCGTAGCCGTAGAGCCGGTCGAGGATCCGCCGGGTCTCCTGGGCGTCGACCAGGTGCTGGTCCAGGTCACGCGGGTTGGCCGCGGCCTCCCGGATGGCCGGCTCGGTGATCTCGTAGAAGACCATCCGGCGGACCGGCACCTTGGGCTTGAGCGTCTCCAGCAGGTGCCACGCGATGGCTTCGCCCTCGCGGTCACCGTCTGTCGCGAGGTAGACCTCGTCGACGTCCTTGAGTGCCTCTTTGAGCTCGGTGACGGTCGACTTCTTGTCCGGCGTGACGATGTAGATCGGCTCGAAGCCGCTGTCGACGTTCACGCCGAGGCTGGCCCACGACTCGCCCTTGTACTTCGCCGGCACCTCGGCGGCCTTCCGCGGCAGGTCACGGATGTGCCCCTTGGACGACTCGACCACGAAGTTACGGCCGAGGTAGGAGGCGATCTTGCGCGCCTTCGCCGGCGACTCGACGATCACCAACCGGCGCGGTTCGGCACCGTTGGCCGAACTGTCGCTCTTCTTCGTCCGAGTTGCTGCCACGCTTTCCTGCCCTCTGTCCCGCCTGTCGAGATGCTCGACTTCGAGCATCAGCCCGTCAGTGTGCACTGCCCGGTGCCACTTGCCGTAGCGGAGGTGGCCCGGGGCACACCGGCCGACGGCGTTTCGCCCGGGTTACCGCCGACGACCCTCTCTAACTCGCCGAGAGCGTCCGGCTTGTTACTTCCAGTGCGTTCCGTCGCACGTGAAGCCCGATACGGCTCGGTCTACGGGCAATCCACTACTAGCACGACCACCTGTCCGCGTGCATCACCGATAGCGACCTTACGCGCGCGAGAGAATTTCACCCATTTGGATGAATCTCAGACCGGCCAGTGCGGCTCGGCGGCGGGCGAGGGCACCCTGCCCACCAGTTCGACCAAGCGGCCGATCCGGCGTCGACCAGTCAGCCGAAGGCCCGGGCCGCCACCGCGGATCCCGAGCAGTCCAGCGGGCAGCCCAATCCTGGTCAGGGCCTGGACCAGCGGTTCATGCGTCTCGGGCGCCCTGGGGTCGAGGCCGAGCATGTAGCCGTTGTCGACCCAGCGACCAGCCGCGAGCGCCCATAACCGCAGGGCAGCGCCGTCCAACGCGAGACCGACCGGCACGGACTTGACCGCGCCCCGGGTCCACGCGTCGGCCATGCCGATCAGATCGATCCGGAAAGCGGTCCTGACCAGCGGGTGCTCCTCCTCGGACACGCCCACCTCAGGATCGATGCCGCGCTCGGCGAAGGCCTGCGCCAACGCGTCACGGCGCCACAGTTCGTCGACCACCACCGAGAGCCGCGCGGCCCGCCGGGCGAAGTGCACGACCTGGCCCGATGCACACAAAAGCCCAGCCAGGTCGGCCAGACCTGGCTGCATCGCCTCGGCGGAGAAGAACGACATCTGCCCCACGTGTCACAGAGTAGAACATATGTTCCAACCCCGCGAGGCGTCAGAAAGTCGGGTACGTCGGCTCCGGCGGCGGCGAAGGAGTCCCGGAAAGCGGTGGAGTCGGCGTCACCGGCGGCGGGAACGACGGAGTGGTTGTCGGAAACTCGTCAGAGTACGAAGGCGTCGGCGGCAGGGCCGACCTGCTCGCCCGCACCCTGGTGATCTCCGTGCAGTTGTCCGCACTGCGCGCGGCCGCCTGCAGCTCCGGGAACCGCGAGCCCATGCCTTCGAGCGGGTTCACCGGCGGCTTGAGGTTCTGCAGGTCCCTGCCGACCTGCTGGAGCACCGCACTGGCCGCCGTACGGTCGCTGGCGAGGTCGGGCTTGAGTTCGGCCTGCGACCGCTCCAGGACCGCCTTGCGGCCCTCCAGGAGCGTGATCAAGCTCTGTGCGGCCTCGTCGCCGCCGGGGACCGGGGCCGGGCCGACCTCCCTCAGCTTCGTCAGGGTGTTGTTGACCTGAGCCGACATCGCCTCCAGCGAGCGCCGCAACGACGTCACCGCCGCCTCTGTGCTGGTCGAGTCCACCTCGAGCTTCACGGAGGCGCCGTCGTACTCCAGGATCACGCCACAGAGCTTGTCGGCCCACTCGACCGCGGCGAGCGTCGCCGGCGGTGCCGTCGTCGGCGCCGGCCGGTTCGACGAGCTCGCGGGCACCTGACACGCTGTGACACCGACCAGCAGCAACAGCGCGATGACGGCACGGCGCACGGTCAACTGGTCAGCAGGTCCTTGCATCGTGGTGCCTTCGCCATCGCGTCCCGCACTTCAGCGGGGTCGTTGTCCTTGAACGGGTCGACCATCTTCGCGGTCTCGTCCCCCAGGCTCTGCATCACCTGGCCCATCGCGTCCTGGTCACCGGCGCGAATCTTCGCCGCGGCTTCCTTCAACGCGTTCTGCGACAAGGTGTACGAGCTGACGATCTTGTTCTTGACCTCGTCACCGCCCTTGACCGGTGCGGGTTCCAGCTGGTTGAGCCGGGCGACCGTGCCGCCGAGGCCACCGGCGATATTGTCGATGAACTGGCCGAGCTTGGCCTGCATCTGCGCCTGGTCGGTGGCGTTGGCCAGATCGCCCATCCGCCCGCCGAGCGACCTGGTGAAGTCGCTGATCGGGATGCAGAGGTTGTCCATCCACTTGACCGGGTCGCCGTTACTCGGCTCCGGCGGTGGGGGCGGCGGTGTCGGTTCGCCACCACCTCCGCCGCCACCGTTCTGCGGCGGCTGCCCCGCGGCCGTACCCCCTTGAGCTGGGGGATTCTGCGGTTTATCGCCGTCGCTGCTCGAGCACCCGGCTAGGGCCAGCGTGGCCGCGAACACAGCGATCGTGAGGCGACGACTCATGAACTCTCCTGGCCTCGATGACGTGGCTAGCGCGACGGTACCCGCGTCCGGGTTTGGGCAAAGTGAGGGCCACCCCGCCAAAGGAGGGGTGGCCCTGCACTTGAGTCCAGCTGATCAGGCGTTGTTGACCTGCTCTGCCGGGCTGTCCGTCATCGCGCTGCCGCGACGCTTGGACACGACGACCGCCGCCGCGATGATGGCCACCGCGACCAGCGCGATGACGATCCGCAGCGCGGTGTCGCCGTCGATGATGAATGTGACGATGGCAGGTGCGATCAGCACCGACACCAGGTTCATCACCTTGATCAACGGGTTGATGGCCGGGCCCGCCGTGTCCTTGAACGGGTCACCGACGGTGTCACCGATGACGGTGGCCTCGTGGGCGTCAGAGCCCTTGCCGCCGTGGTTGCCGTCCTCGACGAGCTTCTTGGCGTTGTCCCACGCACCACCGGAGTTGGCGAGGAACACGGCCATCAGCGTGCCGGTCGCGATCGCACCGCCGAGGTAACCGGCGAGCGATTCGACGCCGAGACCGAAGCCCACGGCGATCGGCGCGAACACGGCGAGCAGACCCGGCGTCATCAGCTCACGCAACGAGTCCTTGGTGCAGATGTCCACCACGCGGCCGTACTCCGGACGGACCGTGCCGTCCATGATTCCGGGGTTGTCGTGGAACTGGCGCCGCACCTCGTAAACCACCGCACCCGCAGCGCGGGACACGGCGTTGACGGCCAGACCGGAGAACATGAACACGACTGCCGCACCGATCAGCACACCGACCAAGGTCTGCGGGCTGATGATGTTGGCCGCGAAGTCCACCGACGCGTTGGCCGCGTCACGAATCGCCTCGCTGTACGAGCCGAACAGCGCGGTTGCGGCGAGCACGGCGGTCGCGATCGCGATGCCCTTGGTGATCGCCTTGGTGGTGTTGCCGACTGCGTCCAGCTCGGTCAGGATCTGCGCGCCGTCGCCGTGCACGTCGCCGGACATCTCCGCGATGCCCTGCGCGTTATCGCTCACCGGGCCGAAGGTGTCCATCGCGACGATGACGCCGACCGTGGTCAGCAGACCACAACCGGCCAGAGCGATCGCGAACAGCGCGACGGTGACGTCACCGGAGAGCAGGAAGGCGCCGTAGACCGCGCCGCCGATCACGATCGCGGTGTACACCGCGGACTCGAAACCGACCGAGATACCGGACAGGATCACCGTCGCCGCACCGGTTTCCGACGTCTCGCCGACGTGCTTGACCGGCTTGTGCTCGGTGCCGGTGTAGTAGCCGGTCAGCCACAGGATGATGCCCGCGAGCACGATGCCGATGATCACGGCGACCGCGGCGATCAGACCGGGGTTGCCTGCCAGCGCGGCGTTCTTGGCGCCCTCCAGCCCCGCGAACGAGGTCGGCAGGAACGTGAACGCGGCGACGGTGCACAGCACCAGCGAGATCAGCGCGGAGATGTAGAAGGACCGGTTGATCGCGCTCAGGCCATTCTCACCGGGGCGCGCCTTGGTGATGAACACACCGATCACGGCGGTGATCACACCGATGGCCGGGACGATCAACGGGAACAGCAGGCCCTGCGTGCCGAACGCGGCACTACCCAGGATCAGCGCGGCGACCAGGGTCACGGCGTAGGACTCGAAGAGGTCGGCGGCCATACCGGCGCAGTCACCGACGTTGTCACCCACGTTGTCGGCGATGGTCGCCGCGTTGCGGGGGTCGTCCTCCGGAATGCCCTGCTCGACCTTGCCGACCAGGTCGGCGCCGACGTCGGCGGCCTTGGTGAAGATACCGCCACCGACACGCATGAACATCGCGATCAGTGCGGCACCGAAGCCGAAGCCCTCCAGCACCTTCGGGGCCTCACCGGCGTAGACGAGCACGACCAGTGCGGCACCGAACAGACCGAGACCAACGGTGGCCATACCGACGACACCGCCGGTACGGAACGCGATCCGCATCGCCTTCTCGCGCCCGCCCTCGTCGTTGGCGGCCGCGGCGACCCGGAGGTTCGCCTGCGTGGACAGCCACATGCCGAGATAACCGATGGCGAACGAGAACACCGCGCCGGCCAGGAAGAAGATCGATCGGCCGATCCGTTCGTTGACGGTGTCGGCCGGTAGCGCGAACAGCAGCAGGAACACCAAGACGCCGAAGATCGTCAGGGTGTTTCGCTGTCGTTTGAGGTAGGCCGCCGCGCCCTCTTGAACCGCCTTGGCGATGTCCTGCATCTTCGCGGTGCCCTGGCCCGCGGCCAGCACCTCCCTGAGCAGCACATAACCGACGGCAAGAGCAGCGAGGGCAACCACGGCGACTACAGCGACAACGCTGCGGTCACCACCGGAGAGCGCAGCCTCCGCAAGGTGGTACTGCCCGGACATCCATGTCCTCCTGTGACATCTGCCGATTTCTCCCGTCCGCTGTACTACCCCGACGGGACGTGCTCACCACCACAAGTGGTGGGACGTCGGCGGAGTCTATGTGTAAGGGAAACCGTGGTTGTGAGGCGTCCCCGGCCGTGCACGTTCCGTTATCTTCGTTTTATCGATCACGGTATCGATCAAGAACTGTGCCCGCACCTCCTCGTTACCCTTGCGGCACAGAGACTTCGCCTCATTCGCGCTGGTCGTTCATGGTGTGCACAAGACGTGCGCTCGGTCACCTGACCGAATGAAGGCGGTCAGCCGAGCGAGGCGCTCCAGCCTTGTCGGGGGTCTGTGCTTAAGTCATGAACGTGGGTGACGTGCGTATCGAGCGCGGGCGGCAGTTGCTTTCGCGCGTACTGGCCGGTGTTCCGGTTGACGAGAACCCGTTGACCCATGCGGAAGATCTGCCCGAACGGCAGCCACGGTTCACCGAATGGCCTGGTTGGGCGCCTGCGGAGGTCGTCAAGGCGTTCCGGGCGCGTGGACTGGAAAGGCCGTGGGCGCACCAGATCGAGGCCGCCGAGCATATCTGGAACTCCCGGCACGTGGTGCTCTCGACCGGGACGGCGTCCGGAAAGTCCTTGGCGTATCAGCTTCCCGTTTTGTCGTCGTTCGCGACCGACCGCAAGTGCACCGCGCTCTATCTTTCGCCGACGAAAGCCCTTGGTGCCGACCAGTTGCGCGCACTGCGTGAGCTGGACCTGCCGGACATCCGGGCGGCGAGTTTCGACGGCGACACACCGATGCAGGAACGGGACTGGGTGCGGGCGCACGCCCGCTGGGTGTTCACCAACCCGGACATGATGCATCGCGGGATCCTGCCGTCCCACGCGCGCTGGGCACAGTTCTTCCGGCGGTTGCGATACATAGTGGTCGACGAGGCGCACGCGTACCGCGGTGTGTTCGGTTCGCACGTCGCGCTTCTGCTTCGCAGGCTGCGCCGAGTGGCCAAGCATTACGGTTCGGACCCAATATTCATTGCAGCATCCGCAACGGTGTCAGAGCCGGCGATCTCGGCGACCCGGTTGTCCGGCGTCGAATGCGTCGCGGTCACCGAAGACGGCTCGCCGCGCGGCGCACGAACCGTCGCGTTGTGGGAACCGCCGCTGATGGACGAGCTCACGGGCGAGAACGGCGCGCCCGTCCGCCGCTCAGCAGGGGCCGAGACTGCACGGATCCTCACCGACTTGGTGGTGGAAGGCGCACGGACGCTCGCGTTCGTGCGCTCGCGCCGTGGCGCCGAACTGACCGCACTGTCCGCCAGGCACGCACTGTCTCAAGTGGACAGTGCGCTGGCCGGCCGGGTGGCGGCGTACCGCGCCGGGTTCCTGCCAGAGGAACGCCGTGCACTGGAGAAGTCGCTCGCCTCTGGCGAACTGCTGGGTGTGGCCAGCACCAACGCGCTGGAGCTCGGCGTGGACATCGCCGGGTTGGACGCGGTGGTCGTGGCCGGATATCCAGGCACTTTGGCCTCGTTCTGGCAACAGGCCGGCCGCGCGGGCCGAGCAGGCGACGGGTCGCTGGTGGTGTTCGTGGCCCGGGATGACCCACTCGACACCTATCTAGTGCACAACCCGTCGGCGATGTTGCACCGGCCGATCGAGGCAACGGTCCTGGACCCGCTCAATCCCTACGTGCTGGCGCCGCACCTCGCTTGTGCCGCGGCCGAACTGTCGGTGACCGAGAAGGACCTTCCGGCGTTCGGCGGCGATGCCGCCCGCGAGGTGCTGCAGGGCCTGGTCGCGGATCGAGTGCTGCGCAAACGTCCGGCGGGGTGGTACTGGACGTCCCGGGATCGGCCGCATGCCAACGTGGACATCCGCGGCTCGGGTGGCGAGCAGGTGATGGTGGTCGAGGAGGACACCGGGCGGATGCTCGGCACCGTCGATCCCGGATCGGCCTGTGCGACGGTGCATCCCGGCGCGGTGTACCTGCACCAGGGCACGTCCTATGTGGTGGACGAACTCGATCTGGAGTCCGGCGTGGCGCTCGTGCACCCCGAGGACCCGGAGTGGACCACGCAGCCACGGGACGTCGTGGACATCTCGGTGCTGAAAACCCTGACCAAACAGGACTTCGACGGCGTGACCCTGTGCCTCGGGGACGTCGCGGTGACCTCACAGGTCGTCGGCTACCTGCGGCGTCTGCCCTCCGGGCAAGTGCTTGACCAGGTGCCGTTGGACCTGCCGGAGCGAACCCTGGAGACCCGCGCGGTCTGGTACACGATCTCCGAGGACCTGTTGCGCGAAGCCGGAATCGAACGCGCCCGCACCGCCGGGTCATTGCACGCGGCCGAGCACGCGGCAATCGGCCTGCTCCCACTGCTGGCAACGTGCGACCGATGGGACATCGGTGGCGTGTCCACGGCAATGCACCCCGACACCGGCGAGGCGACCGTGTTCGTGCATGACGGCCACCCAGGTGGCGCGGGCTTCGCTGACCGTGGCTTCCATTCCATGGCCGATTGGCTCACCGCGACCCGGACCGCGATCACGTCCTGCGAGTGCCAGTCCGGCTGTCCGTCGTGCGTGCAATCGCCCAAGTGCGGCAACGGAAACGAGCCCCTGGACAAGGCGGGTGCGGTGGCCGTACTGGACATCGTGCTGAAGGCCATCACCTGAAAACCAGTCGGCACGAGCTTGACCGGCGGTTAGTGTCGGGTCGTGGCCTCTGTGTTGTCCGTGAACCTGGGAACGGCGATTGACCTGCCAGGAGTCGGCCTGACCGGCATCGACAAGCGACCGGTCACTGGTCCTGTCGAGGTACGCGCCCCCGGCCCGAAAGGCATCGGTGGCAGCGGACTCGTCGGTGACAAGATCATCAGCCTGCGTCACCACGGCGGTGATGACCAAGCGGTGTACGCCTACGCGCGCGAGGACCTCGACGCCTGGGAGACGGAACTGGGACGGCCGCTGGCGTCCGGGGCGTTCGGCGAGAACCTCACGACCATCGGTCTCGACATCACCGACACCCTGATCGGCACGCGGTGGCAGATCGGCGCGGACGTGGTGCTGGAGGTTTCGATGGCCAGGGTGCCGTGCCGGACCTTCGCCACCTGGCTCGAGATCCGCGGCTGGGTCAAAACCTATGTCGGAAAGGCAGTTCCAGGCGCCTATCTCCGCGTGATCACCCCGGGCTTTGTGCAGGCCGGGGATCCGATCCAAGTCGTCCATCAGCCCGACCACGACGTCACGGTCAACGTCGCGTTCCGCGCGTTGACGCGAGAACCAGAGCTGCTACCGAGGTTGCTTGCCGCGGAGGCGCTTCCCGAACAGGAGAAGCAAATGGCCGTTCGGCGCGTGACGATGGAACTCGACAAGGCCTAGATGGATCCGAAAGCAGTGCGGATCGTGCACCTGCCAGGTGCCACGTTCGAGGCGTTGGCCAGGGGTGACCTGTCGGCGGCGAACTCGGTGAGTCCGATTGAGTTGACCGACTACTTCGCGGGTCCTGACTGGCGAGGGGTGTGGCAGATGCGCCACGCCCAGGTGCAAGAAGACCCTGCGGCCGCGGACTGGGTCACCGGCGCCATCTGGGACGAACAACGGGCCCTGGCCGTGGGGCGCGCCGGGTATCACGGGCCGCCCGACGCAGCAGGGATGGTGGAGATCGGTTACGCCGTCGACCCTGCGTACCGACGGCAGGGTTATGCCCGCGCGGCTTTAGAAGCGCTTTTGCTCCGTGCGGCCTGCGAGCCGCAGGTCCGGACTGTCCGGGTGAGCATCAGCCCGGACAACGTCGCGTCCTATCGGTTGGCGTCCCAGTACGGCTTCGTCGCCGTGGGAGACCAGTGGGACGAAGAAGACGGGCTGGAGATCATCTACGAGGGGTCGGCGCGAAGAGCCCATAACTTGCCCTGGATACGGCAATACGCAGGGGATGCCGGTTCCGTACGACATCCACTGCGTATTGCCTTTTGCCGCCGAGCCAGTGGCGTGGGGCCTGCGACCGTTCGACGCGACTGCCGTCAGCGCGTCGACGCCGGGAGGCGAAGGCGTCGACCGCCGGAGATTTCATCCCGGGGGCAGGATCGCCGATCGCGGCTGGTGGGGCCGCGTTCACCGGAGGCAGTCGCGGAACGGGAGGCCGCACGCCAAGTGCTGGTGCTCGGCAGGCCGCCAGGTCCTCGTCGTCGCTGCGGTTGCGGGAAAACCGGCGAATCGACCGAGAACGAGGCAAACCTGAGTGGCGCTATGGAGTTGTCAGTGTGCCTGGGCCGGTTGGGCCCGAAAGTCGGGCTGGGCGTGCCTTGGCGCTATGGAGTTGTTGGTGTGCGTTGGCCCGCTGAACCCGGGATCGGGCTAGGCGTGGCCTTGGCACTGTTGGGTTATCGGTGCACCTGGGCGGGCTGGGCCTGACCTCGGCTCTTCAGTTGTCGCTGTGCCTCGGCGGGCTGCGCCCGAGAGTCGGGTTAGGCGTGGCCTTGGCACTGTTGAGTTATTCGGTGCACCTCGGCCGGTTGAACCCGGGGACCGGGCCGGGCGTGGCCTCGGCGCTATGGAGTTATCGCTGCACCTCAGCTGGCTGGACCCGGGATCGGGCTGGGGCCTGCCTTGGCACTGTTGAGTTGTCGGTCTGGGGTGGCTCAGTCGGCTGCGACGAGCTCGGACATCGAGCTCAGCCTGCTTGGGGTTGCCAGGGCGTCGGCGAGGGCTTCCTGGACCACGGCCGGCTCGGGCAGGCGCCAGCCGCACACCTCGGGCTTGACGCGCCAGTGGACGACGCCGTGCTCGAAGGGGCTCGGGGGCAGCGGCACGTAGCTTCCGGCGCCGTGCAAGGTGACATGCTCGTCAGCGGCCAGCTCGCGGCGCAGCGAACGCCCGGTCTTGGTCAGGAACATCCACCGGCCGGTCGGGGTCGCGACGATCGGCACCGGCATCCCGTAGGTGCGCAGCACACCGGCCGCCTTGCGGCCGAGCGAGTCGTCGACCTCGATCGCGTCGAGCACGACGCCCGTGGCAACCAGCAGGCTGTAGGGGCGCCCGGTCCACCATGCGGCGACCTGCTCCGGCTTGGTGCCGATGCGCTCCTGCCAGTCCCGGTGCACGGGAACCGGTCCGACGTTCTCGGTGCCCTCGCGGCCCGCCCACTGCGAGCCCGCCGGATAGGTGCCGGGCAGCACTGGCCACCCACGCCACGCGAGGCCGACCGCCTCCGCACGAAGTTCGATGCGGAAGGCCCCGCGCCAGCTATCCGACCAGTCTGTCTCCAACATCTTGGGTACTTGCCTCCTAAACCGGCGGGCACCATCCGTGCCCTACATCTGACTAAACGGCACGACCGCCGTCTGTAGTAACTGTCTGTCGGCAACTGGTCGGTAATGAACGGCGAGTGAAACCGGCCCGACGTTCCTGCCGAACGTCAACCGGTCGGCGGTACCGCTCGCCGACACGCCCGGACCCGTCGGTGATGCCGCTCACCGCTCTCGGGCGACCGCTGCCCGCGATCGAACCCGTGTTTTCTTCAGCCGGACTCATCTCCGCCACCGGTCCGGCCGTGGCACGAGCGGTGATCTCGCCTAGACCGACCACCATGGTGATCACCTCGACACGTGCCACCCAACCGTTCATCCGGCATTCGCGCAGTCGCATCTCCATCCGATCGACGACCCATCGCGCCTGGCCACAGGCGACCTGCTCGCCCCACGGCCCGTAGGCCGCAGCGGCAAGCGCGGAGAGATCAGCCGCGCTGTTCGCGCGGTGGCGGGCCGAGGCGACGGCACCGATCATGAGCATCAGCCCGAAGATCATCACCAGCGCCGCCACCACGAACGCCGCCCAGACCGTCGCCGCACCGTCGTCGGTCCGAGTTCGATGGCATGGGCTCACCCAGCGGCCTCCGGTTCGGCCACCGCGAACGCGGTCCCTGTGATGGCCAGGTCCGGCAGCAGGCCGACGGGCGCGAACGCGACCTCGACGGTGATCTCGTCTCCTTCGGTGACCACCTGTAGGTTCGCCCCGCTCGGCGCGATCTTGCCCACCATCTCCGGTGCTCTGTCCTTATCGCCACGAGCGACCAGCCGCGCCGCCTCCCTGGCCGCGTCCACACATCTCAAATGTGCGTCCATGGCCATGAATCCAGCCGCGATGAGGGACAAGACAGTCATCAGCACACCGAGCACGATGGCCGCCTCGACTGTCACGGCACCTGAATCGCCCCCTTGATCAAGTCGGTGATCAGTGCCCGGAACCAGTCGCTGGTGATGAGCATGACCAAGATCGTGGCGGCCGCGCCGACGACGAGGTAGAGCATCGCGTACTCGACCGTGACCGCACCCTCGTCGTCGTCGGGGAACTGGTGCAGCCAGTTGGTGCTCGGCATCGTTCGGTCCTTTCGGATAGCCGATTCGGGTCTTCTCCAGCACAGTCATCCGCCCAGCCCCAGGTCTCCGGCCAGCCCGGCGACGACGGGCACGATGCCCAGGCACACGAAGGCGGGCAGAAAGCACAGCCCGAGCGGACCTGCGATGAGCACGCCGGCTCGCTGGGCGCGAGCCTCGGCGATGTCGTTCGCTGAAACTCGGACATCGGTCGCCAGGGCTGCGGCAACTGTCGCCAACTCGGTCCCTGACCGCGCCGTTCGGCGTGCACTGCGCGCCAACGGTGCGGTGGCGGGAACACCGAGGGCCGGTCTCCAGGCATCGGAGCCGTCAGCGCCCAAGGCGAGCAACCCAGCAGTGGTCCGCAGTGCCTTGCCGCCGTCACCAGGCACCCGGTCTGCGATCACGCCCACCGCCGCGGGCACCGGCAGGCCGGCCCGCAGGCACGCTGCCAGCAGATCCCAGCTCGTCGCCAGTCGAAGCGGATCCGCCCGAGGTTGTGGCGGTCTGAGCAGCCGTCTTGCGCCGAACCATGCGGCCACAGCGACAGGCAAGGCAATCACCCACGCGCCCAACACAGCTACCAGCCCCGCCGATGTGGCGGCGGCCGTCGCAGGAATCAAACGACTCCCGGACAGTCTCCGTCTGGAACGCCGTGCCAGAGCGGCGAGCCTCAATCTGGTGACCGCGGCACCTGGCGCCACGAGCAACGCTGCCGCCAACGCCACAAGCGCCCACGAGTCGATCGTCATGGCAGCACCACCTGACGGGTGAGCCGCCCGCTCCAGAGAACGCCTGCACAGATCAAGGCGACACCGACGACGAGCAGGACCTGACCGGCGAGCGTGCTGGACAACATCCGCAACGGCTGCGCACCGAGGAGTTGTCCCAAGCCGATCCCAGCCAGCGGCAGGCACGCCAGTACGACCGCACTGGTTCTCGGGCCTGCCATTCGCGCGTGTGTCTGCTTGGCGAACCGGACCCGCTGATCGAGGTCCCGCACCACAGCGGCCAGTACGTCGGCGAGCGGCAGGCCATGCCGTTGCGCCAACGCCCAGGCATGGGCGACGTCGGCAAAGAGCGGTTCGTGGACGGCCTGCTGGACATCGCCACCCATGCGGGCCGCCGCCGCGATGGCACGCATCGCCTCGGCTCCGCTCGGCGGCGCGTCGGCCGCTACCGACTCGGCAGCGGCCACGGGATGCGCACCCGCTTTGAGCTCACTCACCAGAGATCGCAGGGTTTCGACGAGTTCTTCGACGGCGGTCACTCGTTGCCGGAGCCGTTGTCTGGCTTGCCAGTACCGCCAGCCGACTGTTCCACCGACCGCGCAGGCGATCGCACCACCGGGCCCCAGCAGTACCCAACCACCCAGTCCACCAACGACTGCCAACAGCGCCATACTCGGTCTCGGCAGACGAAAAGCACGTCTGGGTGGGCTTTTCAGGGCGGTGAGGCGTTTCGATGCCGTGGCTGCCGGCCAGATAAGCAGTGCTGCTGCCAAGGTCAACGCGGTCACGGCGTCCATGGCGGCGTCACTCCTCTTTCGGTGAGCAATTCGGCCAAGACGGCCCTCGCGGGTAGCCGTTCGGCTGGCCGCCATGCCGGGCTTACTGTCACGTAGTCACCATTTCGTTGCAGCACACCGACTTCGGCGAGCCGCCGGGCATCGCCTTCGCGGCGCATGAACAGGACGGTCCGCACGGCGGCGGCCAGTTGGCTGTGCAAAGCGGACCGAGGCAGGCCGCCAAGTGCTGCCAGTGCTTCGAATCTGGCCGGCACCTCGGCCGGCGAGTTGGCGTGCAGCGTTCCGGCACTGCCTTCGTGTCCTGTGTTCAACGCCGTCAGGAGTTCGACGACTTCCGCACCACGAACCTCACCGACGACCAGGCGATCCGGCCGCATCCGCAACGCCTGCCTGACGAGCTCGCGAACGCCCACGCCTCCCGTGCCCTCGATGTTGGGCGGCCTCGCCACCAGACGGACGAACTGAGGGTGCACCGGGGCCAGCTCGGCCGCGTCTTCGACACAGACGATTCGTTCGTCGGGTGGGACCGCGCCGAGCATCGCGCCAAGCAAAGTTGTCTTGCCCGAACCTGTGCCGCCTACCACGACGAACGCCAGCCGGGCCGACACAATGGCTCTCAGCAACTCGGCGCCTTGTCCGTCGACCGTCCCAAGTCGACAGAGCGTGTCCACGTTGTGTACTGCTGGCCTGAGGACACGCAAGGACAAACAGGTCCCCGCCGGCGCAATGGGTGGCAGGACGGCGTGCATCCGGATGCCGCCCGGCAACCACGCGTCCACAAACGGCTGTGCGTCGTCCAATCTGCGCCCGGCTGCCGCCGCGAGGCGTTGCGCGAGCCGCCGGACCGACGGCTCGTCCGGGAATCTGACGTCGGTCTTGCGTAGGCCGGTCTTGCCTTCCACCCAGACATCACCGGGCCCGGTGACGAGGACATCGGTCGTGTCGGGATCTCGCAACAGCGGATCCAGCGGACCGGCGCCCTCGAGTTCCTGGCCGAGCAGACGCAGAGCGTCCAGCACGTCTTTATCTCCTGCCACACCACCGGATTCGTCCCGGATCGCCGCAGCTACGCTGGCGAAGGTGATGCCTGTGCCCGCGTTGACGACACGGCGGCGCACGCGTTCGACGAAGTCTGTCTTCACGATGCCACTCTCTGTTCCACGCCAAGGGTTTCCAGTGCTCGCCGGGCCGCGTCGAGCAACGGTCCGCGTCTGCCGGTGAACTCGCCTTTCTCCAAGGCCTCAGCCAGCCCGCGTTGGTGCGGCATCCAGGACATCAGCGGCAGGCCAACGGCCTGCGCCACTTCGTCCGCCGTCAACCCGCCCGGCGCTGGGCCGCGGACGAGCACCTGCGCGACCACACCTCGTGCTTTCAACCGGTCGGCAACCAATGACGCCGACGCACACGCACGAAGCTCTGCGGGCACCACTATTACTGTGAGATCCGCGAGATCCAGTGCGGCTCCGGCCGTCGCCGACAACTCACGCGGCAGATCGCAGACGACTATGTCTCCGCCGCGTCTGCCCGCTTCGATCACCGCGGTGACCGCATCCGGCTCCGGCGCGAATCCCTTTCTCGCGCCGGACACCACTTTCAAGCCTTCCCGGCCGGGCAGCGCGGCACGCAGCGACGACGCCGCGACTCTGCCTTTGACGTTCATCTCCGGCCAGCGCAAGCCTTTCTCGCTTTCGGCGCCGAGCACCAGATCCAGCCCGCCTGCCAGCGGATCGCAGTCGACCAGCATCGCGCGATGCCCTGCCCGAGCCGCCGCTCTGGCAACGGCCGCAGCGAAAACTGATGCGCCCGCACCACCTCTGCCACCTACGACAGCCATCACCCGGCCGGGCGGTCCACCTGGACCTTCCGCGGCGTCGGCGATCGCGTCGGCCAGCCAAGTTTCTGCCGTCGGTAGCTCGACGACCCGTTCGGCACCGAGTTCGATCGCCGCCTGCAGGCTGTCGATCGTCGACGCGTCAGGGGAAACGATGACGACGCGGCCGCGCTTCGGCAGCCGCTCGGCCTGGATCTCCCGCGCGCCAGCGGGATCGACGAGCACGAGCGGAGCGCTGGACCACAGCGGTCTTGCCGCGAGCGCGTCGGGCACGCGCCGCAGATCGCACCCGGCCGCGGCCGCGAGGCGCAGCAACTCCTCGAGCACAGCCTCGTTGTTGACGAGGACTAGCGGTCGGTTCTCAGTCATCGGATTACCCCCGGGATTCGGCTGACGGGCTTGTGCGGCGTGTAGTTCCACGCTCCCGCTTGGCGGTTTTCGGGGCAATGGGTGCGGGTTCGGGCTGTGGATAAGTGGGGTGGGTGTGGATAAGTCGCCGGGAATGGGGCTTCGCGGGGGCTTTTTGTTGGTCGGGTGTGGTATACGCGGAGGCTTGTTCGCAGTAGGTGATCTTGGACCGAACCGTGGCCTGAGATGTTTTCGCTGCTAGAGAAGACCGTGCGACGAGCGGGACGCGGCCGGGTTTCATGGAGCGAAGAGCCTGGGGTTGACGCCTGCCCAGCAGGTCGCAGCGACGTTTGCTGAACGGGGAGTTGGGATCTCGCAAAATTCCCGAAAGACGAGAACCCGGAAGGATTCCGCCAACGAAGAACTGGACTGCGAAGATTTGCCGGTGAGTAGCGCTCGAAGCCGCAGAAACTGAGGTCATTCAGCATTTCCTGGTGACCGCGTGCTGATCGCACGAGTACTCCGAGCACACAGGTCCACAGTGGACCAAGCGGCCCCGCGGACCCGGGACGACAGCCCAAACGGCCGACGAAGTCGTTCCGGCGCAGTGGTTCCACAGGAATCGACACGGTGTCGAGACACCATGTCCTACCCCGCACCCGACCGGTTTCTACGCTGACGTAGAATTTACCCGCGCGAGGATCGGTGGCCGGATTCTCCGGTTGCGCAACGGGTGCGGATATGGGACGACCCCCGCCAGGGGGGAGGGACGGGGGTCGTCAATAGGTTCAGTCCCGGGGGGTCGGACTGAACCGGCCCGGTGTCGAAGACCGGACGCTCTTACTGTATCCCCTTCCCGCGCGCTCGTGGTCATGGATACAGGTTTTTATTGGTGTGTCTTATGCACACCGACCATGCAGGCGTCCGCCAGACGGGGCATATGCTCGGCTTATGACCGAAGCGACGAAGCGGGTCGCCGCGTTCTTCGACCTGGACAAGACGGTCATCGCCAAGTCGAGCACGCTGGCCTTCAGCCGTCCGTTCTTCCAGGGCGGGCTGATCAACCGCCGTGCCGTGCTCAAGAGCGCGTACGCCCAGTTCGTCTTCATGCAGTCCGGCGCCGACGCCGACCAGGTGGACCGGATGCGGGCGCATCTGACCGCCTTGTGCGAGGGCTGGGACATCGAACAGGTCCGGTCCATCGTCGAGGAGACGCTGCACGACATCGTGGATCCCTTGATCTACGCCGAAGCCGCCGAACTCATCACCGACCACAAGAACCAAGGTCACGACGTGGTGGTGGTTTCCGCCTCAGGTGAGGAGATCGTGCGCCCGATCGCCCGCATGATCGGAGCCACCGACAGCGTGGGCACCCAGATGGTGGCGCAGGACGGCCGCTACACCGGGGAGATCGAGTTCTACTGCTACGGCGAGAACAAGGCCGTGGCGATGAAGCAACTGGCCGCGGAACGCGACTACGACCTGACCGCCTGCTACGCCTACAGCGACTCGATTACCGACGTGCCGATGCTCGAAGTGGTGGGGCACCCGGCGACGGTCAATCCGGATCGCGCGTTGAAGAAGCTCGCGACCGAGCGGGGCTGGCCGATGTTGACGTTCTCCAAGCCCGTCTCGCTGCGTTCCAGGATCCAGATGCCGTCCGGGACCGCTGTGGCCATCACCGCGGCGAGTCTTGGCGTTGCGGCGGCCGCCGGAGCGACGTGGTACGGCATCCGGCGGCGGAGGCGCAAGTAGCCATCCATGTGGGGGATGTCGATAGCCCGGTCGGAGGTAGCGGCAGCGGCCGCACGCCCGCTAGCCATGGGCCATTCGACCACGAGGCGTGTTGATCTACCGCTCACCGACTCTGTACCGGTGCACCCGTCCGTGCCCTTGAAGTGACCGCGCTCACTAGGTACAAAGTTAGTGCGGACTTCTGATCGGCCCGGGACCAATCGAAGAGAAGCTTGGTCCACCCCGATGGAACTCCGTGCGCGGACTCCGGGCACCCACGCGCAGCACGCCGCGGGAGGCTTGTCGTCAAGGGACTGCGTACCGGGACGCCGGGCGCCGAGGCCCAGTGAGTACGACGTGAGTTGCACGCTTGGTAACCCGAGACGTTCGCGCTTGGCGGCGGCGTTCGCAGACGTAAGTCAGCGGGCGCCGCCACTTCTCGCTCCGAGCCTGTTCGCTCGGCTCGAAGTCATTGTTTCTCGGGGGCCGAGCCCCCAAACCCCACGGTGCGAGCTCCTTCCGACCCAGCGCTGGTTACTTCGATTTCGACCAGCACGCCTCTCATGAGTTCGGGACCCAGGGGATGATCCGGGCTTTGGCCAGGCGGGTAGCGTTGCGTCAAGCAACGGTGACGTAAACAAACACCGCCGTTTGGGTCTTGGCTTCCCTCAAGTGACGTGGGTAACTTACCGATTGAAGCTCAGAGTCGGTAAGAATCTTACGCCTCCAGGGAGGCAGAGGTGTCACGTCGCTGGATCCCCCCAACGCTGGCCGCGGTCACAGCCTTGGCCACCGTTACCACGCCCGCTTCCGCCGCCCCCGAGGCAGACGCGATGACGAGCTGGGCCAACGCCGCCCTGCGGCACTTGACCTTGGAGCAACGGGTCGGGCAGCTGTTCGTCGCGACGGTGTGGGGCAAGTCCGCCGACGAAGCGCACCCGGAGAACATGAAGCGCTACGGCGTCGACACGCCCGCACAGGTCGTGCAGCGCTACCAGGTCGGCGGCGTCATCTACTTCAACCACTCAGGCACGGACAACATCGACGATCCCGTGCAGCTCACACGGTTCTCCAATGGCTTGCAGCGCGCGGCTTTGACCTCCGGCGCGCACATCCCCCTGTTGATCTCGATCGACCAGGAGGGTGGCAACGTCACCAGGGTCGTCGCGCCCGCGAGCGAATACCCGAGTGCGATGGCCGTGGGTGCCGGACGCAAACCCGAGGACGCCAAGCGGTTGGCCGCCATCAGCGGCCATGAGCTGCGCGCGATGGGCATCAACCAGAACTTCGCGCCGGTCGCGGACGTCAACTCCAACCCGATCAACCCGGTCATCGCGGCCCGGTCGTTCTCCTCGGACCCGACGCTGGCCGGTCAGATGGTCTCCTCCCAGATCGCCGGCTACCAGCGCGCAGGCTGGCCGGGTGACACTGTTTCCGCCGCTGCCAAGCACTTCCCGGGCCACGGCGACGCGGCCGACGACAGCCACTACGGCCTGCCGACGATCAACCGCACCGAGGACGAGTGGCGCAAGACGGACCTGCCGCCGTTCAAGGCCGCGATCGCGGCGGGCATCGACTCGATCATGACCGCGCACATCGCAGTCCCGAAGATCGACTCATCCGGTGAGCCCGCCACGCTGTCCAAGCGGTTCATGACCGACATCCTGCGCAACGAGCTGAAGTACGACGGTGTCATCGTCACCGACTCGCTGGCGATGGAAGGTGTGCGCAAGAAGCACCCGGACGCGGAGATCCCGGTGCTGGCGCTCGAGGCAGGCGTCGACCAGATGCTGATGCCGCCGAGCCTGGACACCACGATCAAGGGCGTGCTCGACGCCGTACGCAGCGGCCGGATCAGCGAGGAGCGCATCAACCAGAGCGTGCTGCGGATCCTGAAGCAGAAGTGGAAGCGAGGCGTCTTCCTCAAGCCGTTCGCCGACGAGCGCGCGCTGCCGCGTGAGGTGGGCACCAAGCAGAGCCTCGCGGAGATCCAACGGATCAGTGACCGCACGGTCACCGTGCTGCGCAACGACGCCAAGCTGCTGCCGGTCAAGTCCAACCCGGGCAAGGTCCTCGTCACCGGGTGGAACAACCCCGCCTTCCCGGGAAAGCCGGCCGAACCGGTTGCGGCCCTGGCCAAAGAGCTCGGTGCCACAGCACTGTCGACCGGCGCCGCACCGACGACCGCGGTCATCGACCAGGCAGTCGCGGCGGCGAACGGCTCGGACCTCGTGGTCGTGCTGACCAACGGCCTGCGCACGTCCGCGCCGCAGCGGGCCTTGCTCACCAGGCTGCTGCAGACCGGCAAACCAGTAATCGCCGTCGCCGCACAGGTGCCCTATGACCCTGGTTTTGTCGACGCGCCAACGTGGATCACCACGTACGCCTGGCGTGACATCTCGATGGCATCGCTGGCGAAGGTGATCCTCGGCAAGATCTCTCCGCAGGGCAAGCTGCCGGTCAACGTGCCGACCGCCGACCCGGCACAGATTCTGTTCCCGTTCGGAACGGGCCTGACATGGTGACCCGGCGCAGCCTGCTGGCCGCTGCCCCCGCCGCGATGGTCGCCGCCGCGAGCCCAGCAGCGGCACAGGAGGAACGACGACGCGGAGTCACTCCGGGTGCCGATCGTTTAGCTGAACGGGGTTGGCGCGACTTCGCGGGCCGTAAGGTCGGCGTGCTGACCAACCCGACGGGCGTGCTGAAAGACCGTACGCACATCGTGGACTCTCTGGTCGACGCGGGAATGGCGCCGGTCGCGGTGTTCGGCCCGGAGCACGGTTTCCGTGGTACGGCCCAGGCCGGTGGTTCTGAGGGTAGTTATACCGACCCGCGAACCAAGGTTCCGGTGTATGACGCGTACGGCATCACCACGGCCAAGCTCGCGGAGATGTACCGCAAGGCGGGCGTGGACACGGTCGTGTTCGACATCGCGGACGTGGGCGCACGTTTCTATACCTATATATGGTCGATGTACACGGCCATGGCGGCCGCGGTGGAGACCGGCGCGTCGTTCGTCGTGCTCGACCGGCCCAACCCGGTCGGTGGCAACGCGTTCGGGCCGATGCTGGATCCCGCGTTCGCCTCGGGTGTCGGCCGCAAGCCGATCGTCCAGCAGCACGGGATGACCGCGGGCGAGCTGGCCAAGTTCTTCGACGCCGAGTTCCTGCCCGCCGAAACCGGCGGGCGCCGCTTGTCCAAATTGGACGTCATCGCGGTCAGGGGCTGGCACCGGGATACCCTGTTCAGCCGGACCGGGCTGGACTGGGTGCCGCCGAGCCCGAACGTACCGACGCCGCAGACCGCGCTGGTCTACCCGGGCACGTGCCTGTTCGAGGGCACCGTGCTGTCCGAAGGGCGTGGCACGACCAGGCCGTTCGAGATGGTCGGGATGCCGGACATCGACTGGCACTGGGCGGAGGAGCTGAACAAGCTGAACCTGCCCGGGGTGCGGTTCCGGGAGAACTATTTCGTCCCGACGTTCAACAAGTTCGTCGGCAAGACGTGCGGCGGCGTCCAGGTGCACCTGACCGACGAGCAGTCCTACGACCCGATCACCACAGCGGTGGCCATGCTGGTCACCGCGAAGCGGCTCTATCCAGCCTTGTTCGCATGGCGGCCGGACAACTTCATCGACAAGCTCTCCGGCTCGGCCCGGCTGCGCACGATGATCGACGCGGGCGCGGGCGTCGCCGAAGTCACCGGCGCGTGGCGCGACGAGCTGGCACAGTTCCGCCGGCAACGACGGCAATACCTGATCTATTGGTGAGGTAGGACATGTTTCGTCGAGCGTTACTCGCGCTGACCATGGTCGGTGTGACGGGTGCGAGTGTGGTGTCCGCCGAAGCGCACGGCGGTGACTCCGGCCGGTTCGACCGGCCCAAGGTCGGATTCGCCGCGCCCTGGACGCAGCTGCGCGAGGGCACCCCCGCGCAGGTGAACTTGGACCGGGCGCCGATCGACGCGGCGCTCAGGCAGATAGACGAGTGGACGCGGACGAATCCCACGCAGCCGCCGGTGCCCAAACCGTTGATGTCCGGTGTGGTGACGCTGCTCGCACACGAGGGCGTCATCGTCAGCCGGTCAGCATCTGGTTACGCAGTGCGGTATTCCGATGCGGCTGGCACCGAACTTCCTGCCGAACAGCGTGTTCCGATGCGCAAGGACACGATTTTCGACATGGCGTCGATCAGCAAGCTGTTCACGTCCATAGCCGTGATGCAGCTGGCTGAACAGGGCAAGGTGGACATCGACGCGCCGGTTTCCCGGTACTTGCCAGAGTTTGGCGTTAACGGCAAGGCCGGCATCACGGTCAAGCAGCTGCTGATCCACACCTCCGGGCTGATCGCGTTCATCCCACTGTGGAGCATGTACCCGGACAAGGCGTCCCGGCTGCGGGCCGTGATGGACATCGCGCCCAAGCACGTTCCGGGGTCCACGTACGAATATTCTGATCTCAATTTGATCACTCTCGGCGTGCTCGTCGAGCGGCTGACCGGGTCCACGTTGGACAACGTTGTCAGCAAAGGGATCACCGAGCCGCTCGGGATGACCGACACCGGCTACAACCCGCCTTCGTCCAAACTGGACCGGATCGCGGCGACCGAGTACCAGTCCGCCCCGGCGCGTGGAATCGTTCGGGGACAAGTACACGACGAGAACGCGTGGTCACTCGGTGGCGTCGCCGGGCACGCCGGGATCTTCTCCACCGCGTCGGACATGGCCGTGCTGGCGCAAAGTCTCATCAATGGCGGCATTTATGCCCACAGGCGGATACTCCGTCCGGACACCGTGCGGGCGATGCTGACCGACTACACGGCCGACTTTCCTGGCTACGCCCACGGTTTGGGCTTCGAATTGGACCGAAGGTTCTACATGGGAGGGCTGAGCGGTCCGGCCACCGCGGGCCACACCGGCTACACGGGCACCACCCTGGTGCTCGACCTACAGTCGCGGTCCATCGCGATCCTGTTGTCCAACAGGGTTCACGTGTCGCGCAACTGGGGATCGATCAACCCGGCCCGCGAGACGCTCGCGACCGGTTTGGCCAAGGCACTGGCTGTCCGACCGAGACACGGCCGTGATGCTTGGTACACGGGGATCGGCAACTCGGCGACCGCGACACTGTCCACACGCGAGCTCAACACGCGCGGTGCGGCCATCCGGGTTACCTTCGACACGTTCGTGGACACCGAAATTTCAGACCACCTCGTTCTGGAGTCGAGCGGTGACGGCGCGTTGTGGCAAGTCGTTCCGGTGATCGCGCGCGGGCGCGGCGCACCGAGCGGCGAACGCTCGTTTCTTTCCGGCGCAGGGCACCGGACCTGGTGGAACGTCCTCGCGGAGGTGCCGACTGTCGACAAGATCTTCTTGCGCTGGCGGTTCAGTACGGACAGAACCCTCACCGGGCGCGGGGTGTTATTGGACAACATCAAAATCACCGAGGGTAGCCGGACACTTCTGGACGGTGAAAAACAACCAACCGCGTTCGATTCACAAGCTTGGGAACGTCGAATCCGATGATAAAGTTTGTTAACGACACCCCCATTACCTGCGATTTCCCACGCAAGCCACAGTGGTTGCAGGTTCAAGTTTCGGACACGTTTGGGTGTCGTTGCGTCAGGAGGTCTAGCCGTGACCTTGTCGGATCCCGTAACTGTTAGTAAGTTTCCCACGTGAGCACCGCAGAGATGGTCGACGAACGGAGCGAGTCCAGCCCGCTCGTACGCATCAGGTCGCTCCTGCCGGGCCTCGCCCGCGCGGAGCAGCGAGTCGCCAAGGTGGTGCTGGACAACCCGGCGGCGGTAGCGCGCCGAAGCATCACCGAGGTCGCCGACGCGGCAGGGACCAGCGAGACCACGGTCACCCGGTTCTGCAAGGCGATCGGCGTCGGCGGATATCCCGAGCTGCGCATCGCGCTGGCCGCGGACACCGCCCGCACGGAGGCACGCGCCGAGCGTGACCTCGGTGGTGAGATCAGCCCGGAGGACGACCTCGCGCAGGTCGTCAGCAAGGTCACCTTCGCTGACGCCCGTGCCGTCGAGGAAACCGCCGACCAGCTTGATGTCGCCACGTTGCAGCAGGTCGTCGACGTGATCGCCGCCGCTGGCCGCGTCGACGTCTACGGCGTGGGCGCGAGTGCCTTCGTGGCACTCGACCTGCAGCAGAAGCTGCATCGCATTGGCCGGGTGAGCTTCGCGTGGAACGACACGCACATCATGCTCACGTCGGCGGCGGTGCTCGGCTCCGGAGATGTCGCGGTCGGCATCTCGCACACCGGAGCGACCACCGACACCGTTGAAGCGCTGCGCACCGCGCGGCAACACGGCGCCACAACCGTGGCGTTGACCAACTTCCCGCGCTCCCCGATCACCGAAGTGGCCGATCTCGTGCTGACCACCGCGGCCAGGGAGACCACGTTCCGCTCCGGCGCAATGGCAAGCAGAATCGCCCAATTGACGGTGATCGACTGCCTGTTCATCGGGGTGGCACAACGGCACCTGCCGACGGCGATGGGTGCGCTGGAAGCCACGCGTGACGCGGTTGGCCCACACCGGCTGGAAACCCGGCCGGACGGACGTCGCAAGACTCGCGACACCGGAAAATGAGAGCACCAGGACGGCGATGACGGTTCCCCAGCAAGCGGTCTACGTCGACTCTCCGACTGAAGGCCGAAATCCGAGAACCACCGAGCTGGACACGTTGCCCACGCTCGAGGTTCTGCGCGTCATCAACGCGGAGGACCGGCTTGTGCCGGGCGCCGTGGCGGAGGCGTTGCCGCAGCTGGCGGAAGCCGTCGACCTCGCAACGGAGGCGTTGCGGCAAGGACACCGGGTGCACTACGTGGGCGCGGGCACGTCCGGGCGGCTGGCCAGCCTGGACGTCGCCGAACTCGCTCCCACGTTCAACGCTCCGGCCGACTGGTTCGTCGCCCATCACGCGGGCGGCAACCAGGCTTTGCGTACGGCCGTGGAGAACGCGGAGGACGACGCGGCAGCAGGGGCCGCGTTGCTGACGCGTGAGGTGGAGGCCGGGGATTTCGTCCTCGGCCTCACCGCATCGGGCCGGACGCCGTTCGTGCTGGGTGCGTTGTCCGCGGCGCGGCGCAAGGGCGCGACCACCGGGTTGGTTTCCAACAACCCGATCTCGGCACGGACGGCCGATGTGGACGTCGTCATCAGCGTGGACACCGGGCCGGAAGCGGTCGCCGGGTCGACGCGGATGAAGGCGGGCACGTCGCAGAAACTGGTGCTGACCGCGTTCTCGACAGCGGTGATGGTGAAGCTGGGACGCACGTACTCGAATCTGATGGTGAGCATGCGTGCCACGAATGCCAAACTGCGTGGCCGGACTTTGCGGATCCTGCGTGAGGCGACCGGTTTCAGCCTCCAGGAATGCGCGGAGGCGCTGACCGCGGCGAACGGTGATCTGAAGGTCGCACTCGTGCAGCTGCTTTCCGGCGCGGACTCCGAGCGCGCCGCGAAGGCGTTGAGCGAGACCAACGGTCACGTCCGCAACGCTTTGGACATGCTGGGCGCCGCAGCCCGGTAGTGAGGCTGTCCCCACCTCGCATTCGGTGGATGTCACCAATGTCTGTCCGATGGCTGGTCGGCAGGGTTGTCATCATGCTGACTTCGCTCACGGTCGCACTGACACTCGCTGCGGGAGCGGTCGTTCCCACCTCATCGGGTATCACCGTCCGCTACACGGAATACGATATCCCTCATATCGTCGCCCACGATTATCGAAGTCTCGGCTATGGCCAGGGCTACGCGGCGGCTCGGGCCAATCTTTGTGCCATTGCCGACGGTGTGATCACATTACGTGGCGAGCGGTCCCGGTATTTCGGTCCTGGCCCGGCGACGACAACGTTGACGCGCGCGGCCGACAACGTGACCAGTGATCTGTACTTCAAGAGTGTGTCGCTGGACGGGCTACTCGATCAGCCGTCGACTGACGTTCGACAAATGGTTCGCGGATATGCCGCCGGCTACAGCGCGTACGTCTCTGAACGGCATCCGACCAGTTGTCCCGAGATCGCCTTGCCGATCACCGAGCAGGACGTCTACCGGCGGGTATATGCGTGGAGCACATTGATGGCGTCCGGCGGCAATGCCGACGGAATCGTCGCGGCCGCTCCCGGCACAACCACCAATGGCTCGTTGGACGAACTGGCCAAGACCACGCAGGATATGTCCGGCCCCGGCAGTAATGCCGTTGTTCTCGGGCGTGACGCCACCAAGTCGAAACGCGGTATCGCGGTGGTCAATCCGCACTTGCCGTGGCACGGCGATGTCGCGTGGGACATGCTCCAGCTGACCATTCCCGGCCGGCTGAACGTCAGCGGCGCGACATTCACCGGGACGCCTTTCGTGATCGCGGGCGCGACCCAGAACATGGCGTGGTCCGGCACGATCGCGGACGCGGTGGTCCCGGCGACATTGTTCGAACTCAAGCTGACCGATCCGACGACGTATCTGGTCGATGGCAAGCCGGAACGAATGCGCCGACAGGACATCACCATTCAGGTCAAACAACCGGACGGAACACTCAAGCCGGTCACCAAACCGCGATACTCGACGCGGTACGGCCCGGTTGTCACAAACGCCTATGGCCTGGCATTGCCGTGGACGTCGGAGAAGGCGTACTCGTTCGCGGACCCGAACACCCGAAATCTGCGGTTCCTGAACACCATGGCCGAGTTCGCCAAGGCGCAGAACGTTCGTGACTTCACGTCTGCATTGCACCGGACCCAGGGCAACCCCATCTTCAACATGATGGCGACCGACGCACAGGGCCGTACTGTCTATTCAGGACAGACGGTGATTCCGAACGTGCCCGATTCGCTGGTGGACAGCTGCAGCACCGCGCTCGGGCACGAAACCTTCAAGCGCGGCCTCGCCACACTGGACGGCTCCCGCGGCGATTGCGCATGGCGCAATGACAAAGACGCACTCCAGCAAGGGATTTTCGGCCCGGCCAACCTGCCAGAGCTGTGGCGGAACGACTACGTGGCCAACTCCAACGAAAGTTATTGGCTAACCAACGCTCGTGCGCCGATGAAGCGGCTGAACCGGATCGTCGGCAGCTTCGAGACCGCGCGCAACGTCCGTACTCGCGACACCCTCACCGAGGTGCACGAGGGGCTGGGGAAGTTCGACCTGAAGTCCACACAGGACCTTGTGTTCTCCAACCGGGTCTTCGCGGCCGAGTTGACGGTCGACGACACCGTGGCGATGTGCCGGACGTTGCCGGACATGGGCAACGCTTGTGACACACTTGCGAAGTGGGACCGGCGCGCCAATGTGGACAGTCGAGGAGCGTTGCTGTTCAGCCGGTTCTGGACGCGCATCGGCCGCGATCCGGACTGGAAGGTGCCGTTCGACGTCAAGGACCCGGTCCGCACCCCGAACACGTTGAACACCGCGAATCCGGCTGTGGTCAAGGCTTTCACCGACGCGGTGGCCGAGCTGAAGGCCGCGGGCATCCCCTTCGACGCGCCGCTGGGTGAGCACCAGTACGTCGAACGGGACGGCAAACGGATTCCCTTCGGCGGCAGCCGACCTGAAACCGGCACCTTCAACGTGATCGCCAGCAACTGGGACAACGGGTACCACGGGATCGGCCAGGGCAGGGGCGGCACCAACAGCTCCGGATACGTGCGGGTCGTGGCGTTCAACGGAACGCCCTGCCCGGACGCTCGCGCTGTCGTGTCCTATCAGCAGCCCGAACTGTTCTCCACGAAGCAGTGGATCACCGAACGGTTCTGCGAACGGGACATCCTGGCCTCACCCGCCCTGAAGATCCTGCGGCTCAACGCTTCTTAGGGAAGCAGGCGACCCCGTCGCCGTCGTGGTCGAGCCAGTCGGCCCAGCCCGGGTCGCCACGGCGGATCGGCCCTTTGCCCGCGGCGGTGACCTGGGAGCAGTTCTTGTACGCGGACTTGGCCGGCAGCGGCATCGACGGGGTCGCGGATGTGGACGTCGAAGTCACCGCCACTGGCTTTGGCGTGGTTCTTGGCGGCTCCGGGGATGGTGGTGCCACCACCGGAGCCGCTGGAACCTCTGGTATCGGGGCCGTGATCGTCGGGATTTGGGGCGCGGGACCAATTGTGCGATCCGGTACGGCACACGCACTCATGAAGGCCACCATGACGATCGCGCACACGAGCCTCATGCCCGTGGAGTCTTCGCAGGTCGGACGGGCGTTACGGCTTTCACACCATCGTGTGACACGGTTACTACTCGCAACCGATGCCGTCGCCGTCACGGTCGAGGTGTCTCCCATAACCCGGTTGGCCGACACGGACGGGCGCGGCGCCCGCGGCTCTCGCCGCGGCACAGTTCTTGTAGTACGCGGCCTTCGGAGGCGCGGGCGGCTGTTGGGTCTTGGGCGGCGTGGGTTTCGGCGTGACCTTCGGAGTGGACGTCTTCGGAGCGGGCGGCGGAGCGGGCTTGTCAACATTGACGTGGACGACCGAGTCCGGGCGTACCGCACCGCCCGCACCTACGACCGACACGACAATCCAGCTCGCATCACCCCAGACCTCTTTTCCGTCTGGGCCAAGGTATTTGATCACGGTGAAGCCGAGCGCGCGGAGCTCACTGTCGACTTTGGACGCCGTGCGGCCTGCCAGATCGAGCGGAATGGTGACCGGCTGAACCGTCGGCGTGGCCGAGGTCGTGGACGTGGTTGTGGTCGTCGTCGATCTCGTCGCGGTCGGGCTGATCGGCACCGGTGCCGATGTGGGAGTCGGTGTGGCACAAGCACTTGCCAAGACCAAGAACGCGATGGCGCTGATGATCCGCATAGGAGACCCCGAATTCCGCCAACCGGTTCGTCCTAAGTGACCATCCGGCTGTGAATTGATTCCACACAGCCACACACACTGTTACCGAGGTCACACCATGGAGTGAATTCCAGTCTCGCTTTGGCCACGCGGCGGTGACGGAAGGGAGTCAGGCGTTGGCGGAGTCCGCGATGGACACAGCTTCCCGCGCACCGATCTCCATCGCCTCGCAACACAACAGCACCCACCCGCGGACACCGTCAGCCTCACCGCTGGCGAATCCCTCGGCCGCCTCGCGGTAGCGCTCGGGGCGACGCAGGTACGCGACCTCAGGCACCGTGAGGCCCTTGGGGTCGAGACCGGTGCCGATCATCGTCAGCCGGGCGGCGGCCCGCGCGACGACTCCGTCCCCGATGCCGAACGGTGCCAACGTCAACAACTCACCATGTACCACCGCTGCCAGGACAGGACCTGGCGCCTGGGTCGCTCCGGTGACCAAGTTCGCGAGCAGATCCAACCGCCCGGACACGCCACGCGCGGTCCGCGGCCGACCGAGCCGCTCGTCCTGCGACGCCGGAACAAGGTCGGCGGCGGCCAACAGGTGCAGCCGCGCCAACGCCTGCAACGGAGCGCGCTGCCAGACCGGGAGCAACGGCCCCATAGCCTCTGCCACCCGCAGTGCACCAGCCAAAACAGGGTCGGCTACCTCACCATCGTCGGGGATCTCCGGATTGCCCCCGTCCAGGTAGGCTGACGATCGCGCGGCTCGGACGGACGCCTCGGCTGCGGTAGTCGGCCAGCCACGGCGGTTCGCCGGATGCTGGTGGACGGCGTCAACGCTCTGGCGAGCGGACTGCACAGCCTCGGCGATCCCGGGGAGGTCTAGCAGCGGGCCCAGCGGATCGGTCACGGGCTGACACTATCGGGGCTCTGTGGATCATGGGAACCGACTCCCAACTCGATCTCCGCCGGTCACCGGTCACCTGAACGGGGTAATTGGTCTGGACCTTTTTGCCTCCCGGCCTATTAATGCGCGCCGCCCCGCACTACGGTCACCCCATATCTGAATTAACGCCTTTCGAGGAGGTCACACGAGATGACCGAGCAGTCCCAGGGCCCCGCACTGGACAACCTGCTCACCGAGAGCAGGACATTCCCGCCGTCCGACGAGTTCGCCGCCGCCGCCAACGCGGGCCCGGACCTGTACGCGGCCGCCGAGGCCGACCGGGAGGCCTTCTGGGCCAAGCAGGCTGAGCGACTGCACTGGGACACCAAGTGGGACCAGGTCCTCGACTGGAGCGACGCGCCCTTCGCGAAGTGGTTCGTCGGCGGCAAGCTGAACGTCGCCTACAACTGCGTCGATCGGCACGTCGAGTCCGGCCACGGTGAGCAAGTCGCCATCCACTGGGAGGGCGAGCCGGGCGACACCCGGACCATCACGTACGCCACCCTGCTGGCCGAGGTCAGCAAGACGGCGAACGCGCTGACCGAACTCGGCCTGCAGGCAGGCGACCGGGTCGCCATCTACATGCCGATGATCCCCGAGGCGATCTTCTCGATGCTCGCCTGCGCGCGGCTCGGCCTGACGCACAGTGTCGTGTTCGGTGGGTTCTCGGCGGAAGCGCTTCGGTCCCGGATCGAGGACGCGTCGGCCAAGTTGGTCATCACGACCGACGGGCAGTACCGCCGTGGCAACCCGGCTGCGCTGAAGCCGGCCGTGGACGAGGCTGTCGCACAGACGCCGACCATCGAGCACGTGCTCGTCGTCAAGCGGACGGACACCGAAGTCGCATGGACCGAGGGCCGCGACATCTGGTGGAGCGACCTGGTGGACAAGCAGTCCGACCAGCACACGCCGGAAGCGTTCGACTCCGAGCACCCGCTGTACATCCTGTACACCAGCGGCACGACAGGGAAGCCGAAGGGCATCCTGCACACGTCCGGCGGTTACCTGACGCAGGCGTCGTACACGCACTTCAACGTCTTCGACCTCAAGCCGGACACGGACGTCTACTGGTGCACGGCCGACATCGGCTGGGTCACCGGGCACAGCTACATCGTGTACGGACCGCTGTCGAACCGCGTGACGCAGGTGGTCTATGAGGGCACGCCGAACACCCCGCACGAGGGTCGGCACTGGGAGATCGTGCAGCGCTACGGTGTCTCGATCTACTACACCGCGCCGACCTTGATCCGCACGTTCATGAAGTGGGGCAAGGACATCCCGGCCAAGTACGACCTGTCGTCGCTGCGCGTGCTCGGCAGCGTCGGCGAGCCGATCAACCCCGAGGCGTGGATCTGGTACCGGGAGAACATCGGCGCCAACAAGACGCCGATCGTGGACACCTGGTGGCAGACCGAGACCGGCGCGATCATGATCTCGCCGCTGCCCGGCGTCACGTCCACCAAGCCGGGGTCGGCGCAGCAGGCACTGCCCGGCGTCTCCGCGAAGGTCGTTGACGACCAGGGCAAGGAGGTCCCCCACGGCGGTGGCGGGTACCTGGTGCTCGACAAGCCGTGGCCGTCGATGCTGCGTGGCATCTGGGGCGACAACGACCGCTACCGCGAGACGTACTGGTCACGCTTCGCCGACCAGGGCTTCTACTTCGCCGGTGACGGCGCGAAGTACGACAACGACGGCGACATCTGGCTGCTGGGCCGGGTCGACGACGTGATGAACGTGTCCGGGCACCGGATCTCCACCACCGAGGTGGAATCCGCGCTGGTGTCGCACCCGACCGTGGCCGAGGCCGCGGTGGTCGGCGCGACGGACCCGACCACGGGTCAGGGCATCGTCGCGTTCGTGATCCTGCGCGGCGACGCGGTCGACGGCGGCGCGGACGCGGTCAAAGCACTGCGTGACCACGTGGCCAAGGAGATCGGCCCGATCGCCAAGCCACGTCAGGTGATGGTCGTGCCCGAGCTGCCGAAGACCCGTTCCGGCAAGATCATGCGCCGGTTGCTGCGGGACGTCGCGGAGAACCGGTCGATCGGTGACGTGACCACGCTGGCCGACTCGTCCGTGATGGACCTGATCTCCCAGGGCCTCAACAAGGGCGGCTCGGAAGACTAAAACCCCAGCTCAGCCCTCGTGAGTGGTTTCGCCGGTTAGAACCGGCGAAACCACTCACGAGGGGGACACTGTGGGTTCGCAGCGTACCGGGAAGTTCATCGACCGCGCGATGAAGCACATCTGGTGTGCCTTGTGGTGCAGGTCCCGTGCCTCGTCGACCTTGTCCGCGTTGGTGATCACGACCTGCGGCCGCAGCAGGACCTCGGAGAACTGGCCGGAACCGTCCTTCTCCATCTCCATCAGGCCGATGGCCTCGTCGACATACGACTCCACAACCACGCCTGAAGTCGCGCACAGGTGCAGGTACCAGAGCATGTGGCAGTCCGACAGCGACGCCACGAGCAACTGCTCCGGGTTCCACCGGGTCGCGTCGCCACGGAACGCGGGGTCGGCCGTGGCGAGGATGTCCGGGCGTCCGTCCGCGGAAAGCGTGTGGTCACGGCCGTAGGCACGGTAGTTGGACGTACCCGTGCCCTTGTTGCCGGTCCACGTGACGGTCACCCGGTAGTCGTGCATCAGAACTTCCTGTTCGCCAGTACTGGCACGATCTTGCGGGCCTCGGTGACCTCGCTCGTGTCCACGTCGACAATACGCAGCGCGGGTTCCGGGCCAAGCTGGGCACGGATCTCACCGAGCGGCGACACCGCGAGGCTGTAGCCGATGCCGGTCGGCGCGCGGCCGGACGGCTTCTGGCCGATGGTCTCCGGATCGGCCTGTCCACACGCGACTATCCACGTTGTGGAGTCCAAAGCGCGGGCACGGACAAGAAGTTCCCATTGTTCGCGCTTTCCGGGACCTGATCCCCATGACGCCGGCACGATGGTGATTACCGCACCTTCGTCGGCAAGTCGTTGGAACAGTCCGGGAAAACGGATGTCGTAGCACGTCGCGAATCCGACCAGCACATCGTCCACTTCGGCCACGACAATTCGCTCACCAGGCGCGACCGTCTCGGATTCGGCGAACCCGAAAGCGTCGAACAAGTGGATCTTGTCGTAGTACGTGTCCACACCACGGCCGGTGATCAACAGCGTGTTGGTCACCCGGCCATCCGGGCTGGGCGTGAACATTCCCGCGACGATCAGCTTGCCCGCTTGCTCGGCGATCTCACGGACCGCACTGGCCCACGGGCCGTCCAGCGGTTCGGCGATCGGGCCGAGCGGGATGCCGAAACGGGCCATCGTCGCTTCCGGGAAGACCACGATGGAAGCGTCACCCGATTGGCCGATCGCCGCCTTGATGTGGTCGAGATTTCGCTCCGGATCGGTGTCCGCTGCGAACTGACTTATCGCTATTCGCATCACACATCACCTCGCACCGGTCTAATATTACTTGTATACAACGTGTATGTAAGGAGTATTCATGCGCGTCTCTGGCCGGGAGCGGGCGTACGACTTCGTGAAACACGAGTTGCTCACCGATCCGGGCATGCAGGGCCAGTTCATCAACGAGCAGACCCTGGCCGACCAGCTCGGCGTGTCCCGCACGCCGATCCGCGAGGCCTTGCTCATGCTCGCCGCGCAGCAGCTGGTCGAGCTGGTGCCCAAGCGCGGCGCGTACGTCGCGCCGATGTCCGGCCGTGAACTCACCGAGCTCATCGAGGCCCGCGGCGTGATCGAGCGACACGCGGCCACCTTCGCCGTCCAGGACGCGCCGGTCGCCGAGATGCGGGACGCACTGGCCGCGCAGCACCTGCTGAAGGGCACCGCGCA
The DNA here is from genome assembly GCA_000720375.1 of Rhodococcus rhodnii. Lineage (GTDB taxonomy): Bacteria > Actinomycetota > Actinomycetes > Mycobacteriales > Pseudonocardiaceae > Kibdelosporangium. Next base: position 132,809 of record JOAA01000018.1, read on the forward strand.
GGCCAAGGAGTTCATCGAGGCGGACACCCGTTTTCACACCACGCTCGTGCGCTCGACCGGCAACGAAATCCTGACCACGACGTATGAAGGCCTGCGGTACCGGCAGATGCGCGCGGGCATGATCGCACTGGCCAACGTGCCCGGGCGGCAGGACAGTGTCCTCAACGAGCACACCGCCATCCTGGAAGCCTTGGCCGACAAGGACGTCGAGCGCGCACGAGAGGCCATCGACGGTCACCTGCGGGAGACGTTGCGAGTCCAGCTCATGCTTTGACGGTGGCTTTTTCAGGATCCTTCCCCAGCGCCAGACCGATAACCGTGATCACCGCTGTCACCACGATGTACACCCCGATCGCGGGCCAACTGCCAGTCCACGAGAGCAATGCGGTGAACAGCAACGGCGCGACCGCGCCGCCGATCACCCCGGCCAATGTGTACGCCATCGAGCTGCCGGTGTATCGAAGCCGTTCGGAGAACTGCTCGGTGACGAACGCGGCCTGCGGGCCGTACATCGCCGAGTGCAGCACCAGCGCCACGATCACGCCGAAGATCAGCAGGCCGACCGAGCCGCCGGAGATCATCGGGAAGAACACGAACGGCCACACCGCCGCACCGAGCGTGGCCACCAGATAGAGCTTGCGCCGGTTGATCCGGTCCGACAGCGCGCCGAACGCCGGGATCAGCACCAGCTGCAGCGCGGATCCCAGCAGCACCGCGGCCATCCCCCAGCCACGCGAGATGTGCAGCTTCTGAGTGGCGTACGTCAGAACGAAAACAGTGAACAGGGCATAGTGGACATCCGGGCAGACACGCGCGAAAACGCCCGCGACCAATGCGCGCTTCTCATGTTCGAACACCTCGCTGATCGGCGCGCTCGGTCGCTCGCCGTGCGCCTCGATCGCCTTGAAAACCGGTGTTTCCTCAAGACGGACGCGGATCCACAGTCCGAATGCGATCAGCACGGCCGACAGCAGGAACGCCAGTCGCCAGCCCCAGCCGATGAACTGCTCGTCCGTCAGCACCGCGCCCAGCAGCGCCAGCACGCCGTTGGCCATCAGGTTTCCGGCGGGCGGGCCGATCTGCGCGGCGGACGCCCAGAATCCCCGTTTTGCCGGATCACCGAACTCACTGGACAGCAGGACCGCACCGCCCCACTCGCCACCGATGCCCACACCTTGGGCGAACCGCAGTAGCACCAACAAAACTGCGGCGGTACCACCGATTGTGGCGTACGTTGGCAGCAGTCCGATGAGGAACGTGGCCACCCCGGTCAGCACAAGCGTGATCACCAGGACTCGCTTGCGGCCGATCACGTCACCGAGTCGGCCGAACACGAATCCGCCGAGCGGCCGGGCGACATACCCGACCGCGTAAGTCGAGAACGCGAGCATCGTGCTGGCAAGAGGGTCGCTGCCGGGGAAGAACAGCGGGCCGAAGATCGTCGCCGACGCCACCGAGTACGCCGCGAAGTCGTACCACTCGAGCGAGGTGCCGGACAGGCTCGCGGTGAACGCGCGCCAGAGCGAACGCCTGTCGACAGTCGCAGAAGTCATGTCGCACCTCCTCGGAGTTGTCGCATATCGTATGTATACAAGTCGTATACGCAAAGTATTACCCAGTAAACTACGCAGAGTTAGAGGAGGTGCCGGTGCTGCACTTCAGCCTCCCTGACGGGCAACGGGTGGGCGTCGACGTCCGCCAACTGCTCAACGCGGGGTTCGCCGGCCGCAGCCAGGACAACGTGGCCGAACACGTCGCCGAGCTGGTCGCGATGGGCATCCCGGCACCGACCAAGACGCCCTGTCTCTACCCGATCGCCCCGTTCCTGGCCGTGCAGTCCGGCGAGGTCTACGCACAGCACGGCCGCACGTCCGGCGAGGCGGAGTGGGCGATCGTGATCACCAGGGACGAAGTGCTGCTCACCGTCGCCTGCGACCACACCGACCGTGACCTCGAAGTGCACGGCGTCGCGTGGAGCAAACAGGCCGCACCCGACATGCTCGGCCGTCAGGCGTGGCGGCTCTCGGATGTGGCCGACCGGATCGACGACCTCACGTTGACCGCGTGGGTGCGCAACGGCGAGTGGACCGAGATCCAGTCCGGCACCTGCGGGGAATTGTTACCGCCCGAGTACTGGATCGACGTCTTACACGCCCAGAAGCTCTACGCACCCGGCACGGTGTTGCTTTCCGGGACGATTCCGATGAAAAAGGGCGTCGACCAGTTCGCCGACGCATGGCGGGTCGAGCTCGGCGATCCGCTGACCGGGCGAACCATTTCCACGGAATACCACGTTCGGCTTCTGCCCGACCCCATCGCCTGAGTTAAGATCACGTATAGGCGCGCCGGGAAGTCTGGTCGGCACCTCTCCAGTGCTACCGATTTCCAGGAGTGTCATGCGGCGCAGCCCAGTCAGCGAGTTCGCCAGGTACCTGCGGACCGAGACCGTCGGCGGGATCATCCTGCTCGGTGCGACGGCAGTGGCGCTGCTGCTGGCGAACTCCCCGTTACGCGAGGCGTATCAAGCCGTCAGGGACTTCCACATCTGGGAACTCTCGGTCGGCGACTGGGCCAAGGACGGCCTGCTCGCGGTGTTCTTCTTCGTCGCGGGACTCGAGCTCAAACGGGAACTCGTCGTCGGCGAGCTGTCCCGCTTCAAGGCCGCGATCCTGCCCGTGCTCGCCGCGGTCGGAGGCATGGTGGTGCCGATCGGGGTCGCGCTCGCGGTCGGCTGGGGCGCGCCGGGAATGGACCAGGCGTGGGCGATTCCAGCGGCGACGGATATCGCATTCGCGTTAGGTGTGCTCAGCCTCACAGCATCCGGCCTGCCGAGCAGTGCGCGGGTATTTCTGCTCAGTCTCGCGGTCGTTGACGACCTCGGCGCGATAATCATCATCGCTGTTCTGTTCACCGCTCATTTCAACCTTGTCGCGGCCGGAGCGGCTGTCGTTCTGCTCGGGCTTTACGCGTATTTGCAGCACAAGCGAATTCGGTCGTCGTGGTTGTACGTGCCGATCGCGCTCGGCACGTGGTTCGCGGTCCACGAGTCCGGTGTGCACGCGACCGTCGCCGGAGTCGCGCTCGGACTGCTGACCAGGGTCAGGAAGGACCCGTACGAGCGCGAGGCGCCTGCCATCCGCCTCGAACACCGGCTCCAGCCGCTGTCGGCGGGCTTCGCGGTGCCGGCGTACGCGCTGTTCGCAGCGGGTGTCCCGGTCTCCCCGAGCGCGCTTGGCCAAATGCTGGACGACCGGGTGGCCGTGGCTGTCATCGCCGGGCTGCTGGCCGGCAAGCTGATCGGGATCTTCGGCGCGACGTTCGCCGCGGTCCGGCTCAAGGTCGCGGTGCTGCCCACCGATCTGGGCTGGCGGGACATGGCCGCGGTGTCGATGCTCGGCGGCGTCGGCTTCACCGTGAGCCTGTTGATCGCCGACCTCTCGCTGGACGCGGGCGCGGCGGAGCGCGTGAAAGCCGCCGTACTGCTGGCTTCCGCGGCCGCGTCCTTGCTGGCCGCGGCGATGTTGGTGCGACGCAGCCGGGCACACCGGGCCTCCTGACTGCCCACGTGGCACGATGACCAGGTGACGAGTGCGCAGCAGAACGACCGTGCAGGCGCGGGACTGCCACAGGTCCCGTCAATTCCGTTGACCGAGGACCGTGTCGGTCTGCCCCCTGGCGACCAGTCGATCGGCGCGCTGGTCAAGGACGCGACCACACATCTGTCCACACTGGTGCGGGCCGAGATCGAGCTTGCCAAGATCGAGGTCTCCCGGGACGTCAAGCGTGGTCTGCGCGGCAGCATCTTCTTCATCATCGCCCTGGTCGTACTGCTGTTCAGCCTGTACTTCCCGTTCATCGCGCTGGCCGAAGGGCTGGCCGAGCTTGGGCTGCAGCGCTGGCTCGGGTTCCTGATCACGTGGGGCGTGATGCTGCTGCTCGTGGGCCTGTTCGGGTTCCTCGGCTACAAGAAGGTGCGCGGCATCAAGGGTCCACGGCGGACGATCAAGACGGCACAGGACACCATGGCCGCGCTCAAGCGCGACAGTGATGAGAAGCCCTGATCCGGCGACGGTCCGGATCGACGGTCCGTGGGCACACCGCGATGTGCACGCCAACGGGATAAGGCTGCACGTCAGCGAGACCGGCGAAGGCCCGCTCGTGCTGATGCTGCACGGATTCGGCGAGTTCTGGTGGGGCTGGCGCCACCAGCTCACCGCGCTGAGCGACGCCGGGTACCGGGCAGTGGCCGTTGATCTGCGGGGATACGGGGACTCGGACAAGCCGCCACGTGGTTACGACGCCTGGACGCTGGCGGGCGACGTCGGCGGGTTGATCAAAGCCTTGGGGGAACGCAAGGCGCACGTGATCGGCCACGGCTGGGGTGGCCTGTTGGCGTGGTCCGCCGCTGCATTGCACCCGCGTCTCGTGCACTCGGTCGTTGCACTCGGCGCGCCACACCCGCTCGCGTTGCGCCGTCAGATCCGTCGGACTGTGTTGCGCCGTAAGGCACATAACCAGGCACGGGCAATAGGGACGCTGTTTCGCGGACAGATCCCGATGTACCCGGAACGCAAGCTGGTCAAGGACGACGCGGTCGCGCTGGAACACCTGATGCGCCAGTGGGCGGGCCGGGAATGGGCCGACAGCACCGATTTCACGGCCGCAGTGGAACGCTACAAGCACGCGATCCGTATCCGTGGCGTCGCGTTCTCCGCGATGGAGTACTACCGGTGGGCCGTGCGGTCGCAGATCCGCAGCGAAGGCCGCCGGTTCACCGAGGCGTTGGACAAACCGGTTCCCGTGCCGTCGCTACGGATCCACGGGGCCAAGGACCCGGTCATGCTCCTTGCCACGGCGGAAGCGTCACGCCGATGGCTCGGGCGCGACGCACCGCTCCAGGTACTGGCTGACGTGGGCCATTACCCGCATGAGGAAGCGCCCGACACCGTCAACAAAGCGCTGAAGTCCTGGCTTGCCGGGACTTTCTAGGCCGCGCAGGCCCCGGTGTCGACCCGGCGGGTCAGCCGGGGCGCCTGCTGCACCTCCTCGGAGACCTCCTTCGCCGTCAGCACGAAGCCCGTCTCGTCGTCGTCCACCGCGGCACCGAACACCACGCCGACCACGTTGCCGCTCGGGTCGACCAGCGGGCCGCCGGAGTTACCGCTCTGCACCTTGGCGCGCACCGTGAACACGTCTCTGGTGACCGTGCTGGCGTCGTAGATGTCCGGGCCTCGCAGGTTGATCCGCTCACGGATCCGCGCTGCTGACGCGGTGTACGGGCCGTCCAACGGATAGCCGAGCACGATGCTGGAGTCGCCCTTGTTGGCTTCCTGCGCGGCGAACTGCAGCGGCCGTGCGTTGAGCTCCGGCACCGACAGGATCGCGACGTCCACCAACGGGTCATACAACACGACACGGGCGTCGAGCTGACCGGCGTCCGTCTCCACGGACACCTGGTCGGTACCGGCGACCACGTGCGCGTTGGTCATCACGCGCTGCGGCGAGATCACGAAACCGGTGCCTTCCAGCGCACGCGAACACGACTGGGCGCGCGCGTGGATCTTCAGCACGCTGCCCCGCACCCGCTGCACGACCGGGCTGGACTGCAAGGCGGGGTCCGGCGGGCTGGTGTCCACCAGCGGAGTCTGCGAGAACGGCCCCACCACGCTGGGGAAACCGGAGTCGTCGAGCAGCTTCTTCACACCGTTGGGCAGTTGCTCGGCACCCGGCGGCATGATGTCGTCCACGCCGCCCAGCACGACCGAACCACGGATCGCCTGCGCCAGCCCCGGCAGGCCGGTGACCGTGGTCAGCGGCAGAGCGATGATCCACGCGACCACGAACACCACGACACCCTGCACGAGCGCGCCGAGGATGCTCTCGACCGGCGTGAGGTTGGGCGTCTTCATCTTCCGGCGCAGGGTTCTGCCCACCCATACGCCTGCTGTCTCACCCAGAGCGACCAGGAACACCACGATCGCGATGAAGAACGCCGCCCTGGTGGCGAAGTTGGTGAAGTTCTCCACGATCAGCGGCGCGATGACGGCGCCGAGCACCAACCCGCCGAACACGCCGATCAGGGCCGGCAGCGCGATCACAACGCCCTGCCGTGCGCCGGAAATCGCGGCAAGCACGACAAGTGCGAGCACCAGCACGTCGACCCAGTTCAAGCTTCACTCCTCCGGACGGCTAGACCGCCACGCTACGTCAAGTTCCCGGACATCGGTCGTGTCCCACGGCACTTCCCACCCGCCGACCGCCAGAACGACCGTCAGCAGGGCCGCCGTGAAGCCCCACACCAGCATGCCCGGCGCGGAGAACGCCGGGCCGGTGAACCCGGACGGGTGGCGGACCATGAAGCGGTTCGCCGGATTCGCCAGGTGATCAACGGGGATACGAGCGACGGCCGCGGTCTCCGCCGGGTCCACCGCCCGCACCGGCGACGGCGTGTGCCAGTACGCGAGCACCGGCGTGACAAGGAACTTGGAAACGGGCACATACAGAGCGGGCATAACGGCGACCGGCTGGACCCCGGGCAGCAACACCCCGGTCTCCTCGGCCGCCTCACGAAGCGCGGTCCCGATCGGGAAGTCGTCGCCCTCATCGGCCTTCCCGCCGGGGAACGCGACCTGGCCCGCGTGCGAGCCCAGCGCGTCCGACCGCAGCAGCAACAACACATCCGGCCCGTTGGGGCCTTCGGCGAGCAGGATCAGCACGGCCGCGTCCCGCGCGAGCACGTGATCAGGCGGGCTGAGTCTGCGGAACAAATCGGCGTCCATCTCCCGCGTGCCCTCGACGAGCTTGCTCATCCAGTGCGGCACGTCGGCCGGATCCACCAGCGGACCGTGCGTCATCGGCCTGCCGCCCTGCGTACGTCCGCCACAGACTTGAACACGCGTGGATCGTTGACGAAGTTCACCGTTCCCTGCGCGTCGATCAGGTACGACGCGGGCAGCGCGTCCGGCACCTTCAGCGCCTTGCGCACCGAGCCGTCCTTGTCGAGCAGCGCGGGCAGTTCGATGTTCAGGTTCGTCAGCATCGCGATCGCGGTGGACTGGTCGCTTTCGATCGCGAGCGTCACCACCGGGATCGCGTCCGGCTCGGCGGCGTAGGCGGAGAGGACAGGCAGTTCGTCCTGGCACGGCGGGCACCAAGTGGCCCAGACGTTCACCAGGACCGGTCCGGCAAACGCTTGCGCCACGTCCGCGACACCGCCGTCGGCCAGGCACGTGGCCTTCAGACCCTGCATGGTCTCCAACGCGACGCCCTGCCGTGCACACGTCGGCAGGTTGGTCTTGATCGGCTCAGGCGGTGGCGCTGCCTGGGCCGGCGCTTCCTCGTTGCGCGGCCATAAGGCGATCGCCCCGGCCACGACGAGGACCAGCGCGACGATCGCCCAGCGAACCTTGACGCTCAACCGACGGCCTTGCGCTTCGGCTTGCCTGCCTGCTCGGCGAGCGCGATCAGGTGCTCGGCCTCCACACCCTTGACGAGCTTGGCGGCCGCTTCGAACTCCGTCGGGCCGGTGCCGTACGACGGGCAGTCCTTGGCCAGCAGACATGCGCCGCATGCGGGCTTCTTGGCGTGGCAGACGCGGCGGCCGTGGAAGATGATCCAGTGCGATGCCATCGTCCAGTCCTTGGGCGGCAACAGCGCGCCGACCGCGTACTCGACCTTGACCGGGTCCTCTTCGGCCGTCCACTCCCAACGCCGGACAAGCCGGCCGAAGTGCGTGTCCACGGTCAGCCCGGGCACGCCGAAGGCGTTGCCCAGCACGACATTGGCGGTCTTGCGGCCCACGCCGGGCAGCGTGACGAGCTCTTCCATCGTGCCGGGGACCTCGCCGTTGTAGCGCTCGACCAGCGCGGCGCCCAAGCCGATGAGAGCCGCGGCCTTGTTGCGGTAGAAGCCCGTCGGCCGGATCAGCTCCTCCAGCTCAGTGCGGTCGGCGGAGGCGTAGTCCTCGGCGGTCTTGTACTTCGCGAACAGCGCGGGCGTGGTCAGGTTGACCCGGACGTCCGTGGTCTGCGCGGACAGCACGACCGCGACGATCAGTTCAAGCGGGTTGGTGAAATCCAGCTCGGCCCGCGCGTCCGGAAACGCCTCCGACAACGCGCGCATCATCCGGCGGGCACGGCGAACCAACCCCGTCGCCGGCTTGACCGTCTGCCCGGGGGGCTGCTTGGTGGCGGGAGGCACGGGACTAGCCTACGGGCCGCCGAACAACGTCGACCGACCCCAGACGTCTTAGTCAATGTGCACCCCCGAGCACGTTAAGCGAGGATCAAACCGATGGTGGCTGTCTGGTTCGTGTTCGTAGTCCCGCTCGTGATCATGCTCTTCGCGCTGTTCATGGAACGCGTCGAGACCCGCCTGCGAGACGCGGCGGTGCGTGAGGATGAGGTCACCCAACTGCTCGAGGACATGCGCCCAGACGAGGCCCGCGCGCTCTACGGCCACGGCATCGGCCGCGCTCTCGACCTTTTCCGGCTCCGCCGCCGCGGCGGGCGAGCCGCGCGGACAAGGCAACGCGTGCGCATGTGACTACCACGCGGTAGCGTGCGGCGTGCCCGGTAAGTGCATCCGGGTGAACGTCCTACACTGCAGGTAGTGAAGACGGCGACGGCGTTTAGTTCGCCGTGTCTCGACAGGAGGGACGAGCGTGGACGAGACCCTGGCCAGGGCAGGCATCTTCCAGGGGGTTGAGCCCGCGGCAGCCGAGGCGCTGAGCCAGACGCTCGAGAACGTGGAGTTCCCCCGCGGTCACGTCATCTTCGCCGAGGGTGAGCCCGGCGACCGGCTGTACATCATCCTGTCCGGCAAGGTGAAACTTGGCAGGAAATCGCCAGACGGGCGAGAGAACCTGCTGGGCATCTTCGGGCCGTCGGACATGTTCGGTGAGCTCTCGATCTTCGACCCCGGCCCCCGCACCTCGACGGCAACGACCGTGACCGAGGTCCGCGCGGTGACGATGGGTCGCCCGGAACTTCGGCAGTGGATCGCCACCCGCCCGGAGATCGCGGAGCAGCTGCTTCGTGTGGTTGCCCGTCGGCTGCGCCGGACCAACGGCATGCTCGCCGACCTGATCTTCACGGACGTGCCCGGGCGTGTCGCCAAGGCTCTGCTGCAGCTCGCGCAGCGGTTCGGCAGCCAGGAGGCAGGCTTGCTTCGGGTCACGCACGACCTGACGCAGGAGGAGATCGCCCAGTACGTCGGGGCTTCGCGGGAGACGGTGAACAAGGCTCTCGCGGACTTCGCGCACCGCGGCTGGCTGCGGCTGGAAGGCAAGAGCGTCCTGATCCTGGACCCGGAGCGCCTGGCTCGCCGCGCCCGCTAGGACATCGGCTCGACCGAGCCCCGGGGCTTCGGCTCCGGGGCTCTCTTGTGTCTTGCCCCCGCAGTCTTCCGGCACCAAGGGCTCAGGCATGTGTCTCCGTGCCCCGGGCTGAGCCTCTCCGGGATCCGAGCTGCAGGCCTGGTGAAGGCCTGCACACGCCACCCGGGGTTCCCGGCGGATGCTCGGAATCCAGGTGCTCAAAAAGATGCGGCAGGGAGGCCATCAAGAGGAAGAGGGCACCCGTCTGCGCTACCGCGCACTAGGGGGACGGCGGCGATCCGTGGGGCTGTCGCTCGGGGCTGGTTTGTGTAGGCGGATCACCGCCGCAAAAGGCAGCCAGCCCGATCTATCGCTGAGCCCGAACGAGACCTTCCGCCGCAGCGAGGGACAGCACTACCGAGCAGACCCAAATCACCCAACATCCCCACCGTTCCCTGCGCTTGTACTCGGCTTAGCCCGGACCTGCAGAGCACGGGTCGCTGGGCATCTCCGTAAGCTCGGGCGTTGGCATGAAGAAAGGCGCCTGGCGGCCACCCCCGACGTGGCCACCAGGCGCCTTTCTTCTTCGCGCGAGCCATCCCCCGACGGTTCGCGCTCCCCGCCCTCCGTGCGTCTTGGCCCCGACCCTTCCGCCGGAGGGAGCTTGTTGTGCCGCCTGCTGTGTAGTACCCGGGTGACCGGCGGCGAAATCCACCATCGCCCGAGGGACCCCTGCACCTCAAGTCTTTTCACCCTCCAGGACTCGGTTGAGTCATATTCGTTGTGCGAGTTCGCCACGAATTCACGTTCCGTTACGGAACCGTGATCCGGCGGGGCGGCGAATCCCCCGATCGGACGATGGTGAGGAAACCCACCGTAATTTAGTGGTACGGGTGTACCAGTTGCCTCATACTGGTACGCGTGTCCCACAACGTCTCCTTCGCTGACTACCGGACCGCTCTGACCACTCCTGGCGCCGGCGGCCCGATGATCGCTGCCGTGTTCGCCCGCTTGCCGATCGCGATGGTCGGCTTCGCGCTGCTGTTCTACGTCCAGCGCACGACCGGCTCCTACGCGACCGCTGGCCTGGTGTCGGCTGGCGCGCTGGTTGGTGCCGCGGTCGGTTCGGTGTTCCAAGGCCGGATCATGGACCGTCTTGGGCCGAGCCGTCCTCTGCTGGTCACGTCCTCCGCCTTCGTCGTCTTCGTGACGGTCGCCGTCATCAGCGTCGAGTCAGGGGCAAGTACGCCTGCGCTGGTGGCATTGGCCGTAACGGTTGGCATGACACAGCCGACCGTCGGTTCCGCGTCGCGGACGTTGTGGTCGCGACTGTTGCCCGCGGGCCGTACGCGTCAGGCCGCCTACAACTACGACGCGATCAGCATCGAGGTGTTCTTCATCCTTGGGCCGGGTCTGGCTGGGCTGCTTTCGGCGCTGCCATGGGCCGGCACGGGCGTGCTGATCAGCGCGGTCACGCAGGCGGTCGGTGCGATCGCGTTCGCGCTCACCAAAACCGTTCGTGCGCAGCGGCCGATGGCGGTGGTGAGTGGGTCGCGCCTGCTTGGTCCGCTGGTCAGCCCCGGCATGTGGACCGTCATCCTCGCGGTGATGGGCTTCGGTGTCGTCATTGGTTTCGTCGAGGTCGCGGTTCCTGCCGCGGCGACTGCGGCCGGTCAACAGGCTATGGGCGGCTTGATGCTGAGCGTCTGGTCGGTCAGCTCGGTGATCTTCGGCGTCATCTACGGGATGCGGCCGTGGCCGCGGCCGTTGCACCTGCGGCTGCCTGTTCTGCTTGGCGTGTTCGCCATCCTTGTCACGTTCTCGGCCATCCCCACCACGTTGTTCTGGTTGGGGGCGACGCTGCTGATCGCGGGCGCGATGATCACGCCGCAGTCGACGTCGCACTCGACCGCTCTGGAGCAGGTCGCGCCGCCGAGCACGATGACCGAGGCCTTCGGCTGGGTGATCACCGCTGTCACGCTCGGCCTCGCGCTGGGGCAGTCGGTGAGCGGCTACTTGGTCGAGCACGTCAGCGTGTCCTCCGCGTTCGTCGCGGCGGCGGTCGCCGGTGTCCTCTTCGCCGGCCTGGTGTTCGTGTTCCGTGGCACGATCGCCGCAGGTGTGCCCGGCCGGAAAGCAGACCACGCACTCGCGAGTTAACGAGCTAGGAGAACCATGCGTCGCCTGATCATCGACACCGACCCTGGCGTTGACGACGCCTTCGCCATCGCGTTGGCGGCTCGCCATCCGGACGTCGACCTGCTCGGGGTCACGACCGTGGCGGGCAACATCGGCATCGAGCACACCACGCGCAACGCGCTGAACGTCCTGTCGATGTGCGGGCGTGAGGACGTTCCCGTCGCTGTGGGTGCCGACAAGGCTCTCTGCAGGCCGCCCCGCACCGACGACGCGCACGGCAACGACGGCCTCGGTGGGCACGGGTACAACATCGGTACTTCGTCGGTGAGCGTGGATCCGCGCGATGCCGTGACGTTCATGGTCGATCTGCTCAGCGCGGCCACGGAACCGGTCACGATCGTCCCGATTGGACCGTTGACCAACATCGCGCTGCTGCTGGCCGCGCACCCGGGGATCAAGTCCAAGATCGACCGGCTGGTGATCATGGGCGGCGGCATCGCCGGCGGGAACATCACGCCGACCGCCGAGTTCAACGTGTGGGTCGATCCCGAGGCGGCCCGGCGCGTCCTGGTCGTCGAGGACGTCCCGGTCACACTCGTGCCGTTGGACATCACGATGAAGTGCGCGGTCGGCGAGGAGTGGCTGTCCGCGGTCTCGTCGGCCAACGCCGTCGGCCGTGAACTGGTCGCGATGACGCCGCACTACAGGGAGTTCTACCGGCAGGAAACCGGCAAGGACGACTTCATCATGCACGACGCCATCGCGGTCGCCGAGGCGATCAGGCCGGGCATCCTGAAGACCACGCCGTTGGAGCTGGATGTCGACTGCACTGACGGACCGGGCAGCGGCGCGACCTTCGCCGACCAGCGCAACGGGCTCAAGCCGCCTACCCAGCGCTTGGTCGATGTGGCACTGGACGCGGACGCCGACGAGCTGCGTGCGTTCGTGCGTGACGAGCTGACCAGCCGGTACTAACGGAAGAAGATCGGATTCGTCAGCGCGACCATGGTGTCCCGTGTGGTCGGTGTCGGCTCCTCACGCCGGATCTCGACGCGAACCCATTTGCTGTAACGGCTTTGCGTCGTCCACGTGATCGTGGCGCCTTCGGCGGGAACGTAGCCGCCCCACTGGGGACCGTGCTGGTCCAGGATCCGGACGTGCGTGTCGGGCGCGCCGCTTGCCTTGATCTCAATGGCGATCGGCGTGCCCGGATCGGTTTTCATGGTCTCGCCGATGCCCACGGTCGTGCCGTCAGCGGTCGCGGTGAACTCGAGCTGGACGCTGGACGACTCGGCGATCCAGTTGCGCCCCTTGGCAAAACCCTCCATCAGTTGGCTGCCGGTCAGTCCGTCGGCCAGGACTACGTTGTGCGGCAAGCCAACTCGGTCGTTGTGGGCATGTGAATCGCTGTTGCCGACTGCGGGAATCCAGCGCCCGGCCCGCAACAAGCCGTCCCACGCGATGACTGAGGCTTCATCGTCCAACGTCCACGGACCGTTCCAGATCTCGACCAGATCCGCGCTTTCGTAGCCAAATTCCCAAGTGCAGCCGATGCACGGGCCGAACGGGTGCGCCGCCACGACCAGGCCGCCGGACTTGTGCACCTCGTCGACGAACCTCCGCAGCTCCCGCGAATCACGGTAACGCCAGTCGATCCACTGGCCGGCCGGGAGATTCCACGCGGGCCAGTGCCCGCTCCTTGTGGTGACCTCCTCTCCGTTGAGAATCAACAGATCCTCGGTCGCGTGGTGGCCCCACTGCAGGTGCGCGCTCGGAGTGTTGTGCTCAGTGGAAACGATGAAGTCCAGACCGGCCGCGCGGGCGTCGGCGACGAGTTCTTCCAGTTCGCGCCGGCCATCCGAGTAGATCGTGTGCAGGTGGCCGTCACCTCGGTACCAACTCTTCCCACGATCGGCCTGCGGTGCTATCCCCGGCGCGGGGTTCGGCTGGAACGCAAGACCGTTTGGTCCAAATCGGACAGTCACGCCCACTTCGAAGGTCATGCCCTGCGGGGAAACCGTGTAGGGAGCGAGGATGATCTGCCACTCACCCGGCTCGATCGGGCCAGGCAGGTAGCCCGGGGTGGCCTCGGTCGCGTTGACCACGAAACGGTCCCGCGCGCCACCGGACCAGCCGCGAAACCGTTCGCGCGGCCCGAAAACGCCGATGTCCAGCGCGTTGCCTCGGACGCCTGGCGGGACGTCCGGCCTGTCGTAGCGGTAGACGACCTCGATCTCCCGGACACCTTCCGGAATCTCGACCGGCAGGTAGTGCCAGTCCGGCGCGCCCGGATCGAACGCGCCGGTGATCGTCCAGGCCTGATCATCCGTCATATTCACGAACCTACCTGCGAAAACACGAAATTGTCACAGGTGCCCGCTACGGTGCGGAGCATGGACCTGACCGCCACCACCACAGACCTGGCCAACGCGGCCGCCGAGGCAGTGCGCCTGCTGCCCGGCCGGACGCTCGACCCTGTGCTCGCCGGGCTGCTGCTGACCGCTTCCGACGACGGTGTCGTCCTCGCGGGCAGCGACCGGGAGCGCGCCATCCGGCTGTCCTGCTCGGCCGCCGTGCACACACCGGGGCGTGTGCTCGTACCGGCCAAGCCGTTCGCCGAAACGTTGCGCGCCTTGGACGTGCCGATGGTGCGTATCGCCGTGGAGGGTGCGCGGTTGGCTGTCCGGACACCGAACGCCCGGTTCGCGTTGCCGCTCCTCGACGCGGATCTGCACCCAGGTGTGCCGACCGCGCCTCCGCTCGCCGGCTCGGTCGACGGTGACCTGTTCGTCTCCGCCCTGACGACTGTCGCCGCGACCGCTTCCCGTGATGAGGCGCTGCCGTTGTTCACCGGCGTACGGGTCCGCGCTGACGGCGACAGGCTGGTGCTGGCCGCGACAGATCGCTACCGCATGGCGGTCGCTTCCCTGCCGTGGACGCCGGTCGCCGCGGACCTCGACGCACTGATCCCGGCAACGCTGTTGGCCGAGGTCGCCAAACAGGCCCGAGGCCAGGTCGCACTGCACGTGGACGACAACCGCGTCGGCCTGGCGTGGGATAACTCGGTCGTCACCACGGCATTGCTGGACGGTTCGTTCCTCAGTGAGAGCAAACTGGTGTTGTCCGCTGTGGACACCAATGTCGAGTTGGACGCCGACGCGCTGCTGGCGGCCGTCCGACGAGTCGCGCTCTACGCGGACAGCCGAGGCGTGCTCAAACTCGAGGTCGGCGACAACGAGATCCGCCTGCGCACGGCGGACCAGCAAGCAGGCGAGGCCGAGGAGACGCTCAAAGCTGACGTGTCCGACGGCCGCACGTCGCCGTCGTTCCAGTCACGGTTCTTGGTCGACGCGCTGAAGCCGTTCTCCGGCGGTCGAGTCCGCCTGGCCATCCAGCCAGGCATGCGAGCAACCGTGTTCAGCTCGGCCAATGCCGAGGAGGTGATGGACCTGCGCTACATGGTGGCACCAATGCGCCCGCCCGCCACCTGACGGTGTGTCCACCACACCGACACCATGAAATGCGCATTCCTGCACTACGAGATGCACGTTCCGGCACCACGAGTTCGCCGGGCCGATGCGCGCAGGGGAATTTCACGGTGCGGCAAGGCTCGACACGGTGTGCCGGAAAGGTCGACACGGTGTGCTGGAAGGGTGGACACGGGGGTTCAGGGGGTTGGGATGCTGCGCAGGTATTCCAGCTGGGCACGCACTGACCACTCCGCGGGTTCCCACAAGGACTTGTCGACGTCCGCGTAGACGACTTCGACGACCTGGCGGGCTGTCGCGTCCGGGCCGAGTTGGTCCAACGCGGCACGGACCTGATCGAGCCGCTCCTCGCGGTGGGCCAGGTATTCGCTGGCGACTGCGGCGAGGTCCGGGAGTTCTTCGCCGTGGCCGGGCAATGCGGCGACGCCGGGGATCGTCCGGAGGAGGCGCAGGGTGTCGAGGTAGTGGCCGAGTGACG
Organism: Rhodococcus rhodnii; assembly: GCA_000720375.1. Classification (GTDB taxonomy): domain Bacteria; phylum Actinomycetota; class Actinomycetes; order Mycobacteriales; family Pseudonocardiaceae; genus Kibdelosporangium. Next base: position 148,230 of record JOAA01000018.1, read on the forward strand.
AGATCACGGTCGTGCCGCGGCCGAGGATCGTGTCACCGGTCAGCACTGCGTCGTCGAGCTGGAAGCAGATCGAGTCGTCGGTGTGGCCTGGGGTGTGCAGGACGGTCAGGTTGAGGCCGGCTGCGGTGACGACTTCGCCGTGCGACACGGCGTCGGCGTCACGGCAGAGCTTGCGGTCGAACGCGCGGATCGGTGCTCCGGTAAGCTCGGCCAACCGAGGGGCGCCGCCGACGTGGTCCCCGTGGTGATGGGTCACCAGGATCAGCGCGATCGGGCCGGTGTCCGCTACCCGCGTCAGGTGTGGGACGTCGTCGTAGCCCGGGTCGACGACGATGTAGTCCTCGGCGTCCGGGCCGCGCAGCAGCCAGGTGTTCGTGCCGTCGAGGGTCATGTGGCCGGGGTTGTTCTCGAGCATCACCGATGCGGTCGGCGTGACCTCACGCAACACGCCATACGCCGGGTGCTTCACGCGTCCTCCTCAGCCGAGGGTGTCGTCAGGTCGGGCGTCGAGGTGGCCGACGGCCCGGTCGTACGCGGGGTCGCCGGGCAGGACCGGCCGCAGGATCCGGCCTTCCCTGATCACCTTGGGGATGATCTTGCTGATCGTCCGGTCGGTGGCCATCGCGTCGGCGACGGTCGCCTGCTCGTCGAGCTCGGTCAGGGTCATCCAGGTCGGCGGCAACAGGCCGCGTTCGCCCGCCTTCCACAGGTCGATCGCATCGGTGGGGCGGCGCCATTCGGCGTGATCGGCTTCGGACGTCGAACCGTCCGCGCGCTGGCCTTCCGGAAGTGCGGCGATGAAGAACTTCGTGTCGTAGCGTCGCGGTTCCTCGGCCGGCGTGACCCAGTTCGCCCACGGCCGCAGCAAGTCCGCACGCAGCACGAGACCCGTGTCCGCGAGGAACTCAGCGAACGAGAACTCACGATCTACCAAGGACTTCCGAGCACCGGAGTACGGACCCGTATCGGACACGACGCTGTCGGCGGACGGGCCTGCCAGCAGCACACCCGATTCCTCAAACGTCTCCCGCACAGCCGCGCACACCAGAGAACGGGCGAGCGGCACCGAACAGGCGAACTTCGAAGCCCACCACTCGGCAGGCGGACCGGCCCAGGCGATGTCCGCGTCGGCGTCTCGCCGGTCCACGCCTCCGCCGGGGAACACGCTCATGCCGCCTGCGAACGCCATGCCGACGACCCGGCGCAGCAGGAAGGCCTCGATCCCGGCCGAGGTGTCGCGCAGCAGCACCACTGTGGCCGCGTCCTTCGGCGTCACCGGCGGATCAGGGAACTCGTCCGGAACCATCGATTCCGGCAGAACCATCTCCTTCGGCAGTTCACGCACTCCCCGAGCCTAAAGCCGAGATCGACGAACCACGCCGTGACCCCGGCCTCATTCACCCCGGACATGCGGAGCCGTCGATACTGGGCCCGTGGACGAACAAGTGCGGGTTGGACTGATCGGCGCCGGACTGTGGGCGGAGCGCGCACACGCGCCTGGTCTGGCCAACCATCCAGGAGTGCACCTGACCGCCGTCTGGGCTCGTCGCCGTGAGGCCGCCGACGCGATAGCCAAGACTTATTGCGCCGAAGCCGCGGATTCCCCGGCCGAACTGATCGACCAGGTCGACGCGGTCGCGTTCGCCGTCCCACCGGAGGTGCAGGCCGAGCTCGCGCTTCAAGCGGCCAAGGCGGGCAAGCATGTGATCCTCGAAAAGCCCTTGGCCGCCACGGTCGACCAAGCCGAACGCCTGGCCGGCGCGATCGCCGAGGCCGGGGTGGCGTCGCTCGTTTCCCTTGTCCGCCGGTACGCCCAGGAAACCATCGACTGGCTCGCTGACCTGCGCGCAGTGGGCGGCTGGGTCGGCGGCAACGCGCAGTGGATGTCTGGCGCGCTGCTGTCCAACGACTACGCGGGTTCGGCGTGGCGCCATGAGAACGGCGCATTGCTGGACATCGGCCCGCACGTGATCGACCTGATGGACGCCGCGCTCGGCAAGGTGACCGAAGTCCTCGGCGCCACACGCGGCAAGCGCGACCTCTGGCACTTCATGCTGGGCCACGAGACCGGCGCGACAAGCACCATCACGATCTCGCTGCAGATGCCGCTGCAGCCGACCGTCGTCGACTTCAGCGTGTACGGCGACCACGGCTACCGGTTGCTGCCTGGCCGTGAGACACCGTCAGACCAGGCTTTCACCGTCCTGCTGGACGACTTCGTCGCCATGGTGCACAGCGGCACCACATCGCACCCGTGTGACGCTCAGCGCGGTCTTCACCTGCAACGCGTCATCGAGGCGATCACCGACAAGATCGCCTGAGCGGTCAGGCTCCCGGCGGGAAGCGGGGAGGCTCGGCCGAACCGCCTGCGGTCGGCGGGACGCCGTTGATGATTCGCGGCGTCACCGTCGACGGTGTCTGCCATTTGGGCTCGGGGTCCGAGTGGCGGCTGGACTTGTCGGTCTGCCAGCTCAGCTTCTTGTTGCTGGACGCCGCCTCGGCCTGCTCCCGCTTGGCCAGCTCTTCCTGCAGCTGACGCAGCAGGTCGCGCTCCTGGTCGTTGAGGTCGCTGTCCTCGAACGTGTCCTTCGACGACAGGGACGTCGGCGTCGGCGCGGGAGCGGGCTTCTTCGCCTTCGGCGCCGGCTCGGGTTCGTCGACCACCGGGCTTGCCTGACGCAGGCCTGGCTGGTCGAAGTTCGGCCGCTCCGGTCGCGCCGGAGGTTCCGGTGCCGCGTCAACGACCGGCTCGATCACCGGCTCCATGACGTTCGTCGTCTCCTTGAGCGAAGGCTTGGGCGCCTTGGCCGGGGTCGTCGACGGCGCCGAGTCCATCTCCGGGATCCAGCTGCTGGTCGCGGGCTGGTCCTCGACCGGTGCCGGGACCGCGACCGGAGCCGACGGAACGTCTTCCTTCCACGAGTCACGCTGCTGGGCCCACGTCCGTGGCGTCTCTGAAGCAGGCTCCTCTGGTGCGCCGTCGAACGACACCCGACGCGCCTGCTGCATGCCCTGGCGGTGGTACTCGGTCAGCGGGGAGCTGTCGCGCAGCACCTCGACCGCCGCGCGGATCCCGGCCCGCCGCAAGGCGTGCTCGATCCGGTACGCGGTCGCGGGCGGGAAGCCACGCGGCCCGATCTCGACGAGCACGATCCGGTGCGGCACCGGCCCGGCCACGGCACCTGCCGGGGTGGTCCGCCACACGCACCACAGCGCACGCACGTCCGGCAGCACCTCGAGGATGCGGTGCACGGCCTCGCTGACGCCCGCCTCGGCCCCGCCGATCTGCGAGTCCACCAGTCCCGGGTGGAACTTGTGCACCGGCGGGCGGGCCCGGCCGTCGTCGACCTTCAGCTGCTGGATCAGGGTCGTGTCGCAGTTCGCCTCGGCGAACATCGCGTCCAAGTCCCGGCGCTCCACCGGCGACAACGGGATCCGTCCGGCGACCAGGCAGCCCGCGATCAGTTCCAGCGAGCGGTCCAGTTCCGCCGATGCCAGCAGCTCACGGGCATCGGTCAGGGCGTCGTCGTCCAACCTGCCCGCGAGGCCCAGCAAGAGGTCATGGACACGGATCGGGAGTGCGACGCGGTCGGCGACCTGGGTCACGACTTCTCTCCATTCCAGCTGGTCGAGCGGGCGCGTCAGCTTGGGACCAGATGGCCCCCTTCTGCCGCACCCATGGCCAACGGCACCGACGCAGCCAGTGCCGCCTGGTGGTACCGAGGCAGCAGGATGCCCCTCGGGATCACCTCGACGCTCGGTTCGTGTTCCCCGAGCGCTCGCAGTACGCGCTGCAGCTCGCCTGAGAGCTTCGCGCACTGCGTGGTCGCGGTCACCAGGACGACGCGTGTGGCCGTACCACCACCCGTTCGTGGTAGCCGCCATGTTCCACGAACCTCACCGATATCGGTGCGGTCCCGAACAATCGCCCCGAGGACTACGCCCGCAGAGTCACCCATGCTCACCCATTCGGGCGACTCCGACGTGAAGGTGTAGTCGACTTCGGCGATTTCGTCTACCCATGGAAGCGCATTCAGCCGCTCCGGATCTGCTCCAGCCGGTCGCAATGCGTTCGTGAGCAGGCGAGACTCTTCGGCTGTGAGTCCGACACGTTCTCGCAACAGAGTGAGCGGCAACGTGCGCGCCAGCGCGGTCACCGCACCCGCGGCGAGCCAGTCGCGGAAGCGCCAGAGCTGACGATCAGGCAGTCGGCCGGCCAGCCGCAGCAGCAGCTCGTGGCAGTCCGACTCGGCGTAGCTGTCCATTGGAGCTTCTCCTCCCAGCGGCGGGCTCAGCCCACCTCGAAGATCACTTCGACCTCGACCGGCGCGCCTAGCGGCAGCTCAGCCACGCCGACGGCGGCGCGGGCGTGCCTGCCCGCGTCCTGGAACACCTCGCCGAACAGCTCCGAGGCGCCGTTGATCACGGCGGGGATCGCCGTGAACCCTTCGGCGGCGGCCACGAAACCGCCCACCTTGACCACGCGGACCACGGCGTCGATCCCGACCAGGCTGTGCACAGCGGCGAGCGCGTTCAGCGCGCACGTACGGGCGTGCGCCTTGCCCTCCTCCGGGCTGATCTCGCCGCCGACCTTGCCGGTCGCGGCGAGCGCGCCCTCGATGAAGGGCAGCTGACCGGAGACGTACACGTGCGATCCGGACTGCACGGCGGGGACGTACGCGGCGACCGGCGCCGCGACCGTGGGCAGTTGAATGCCCAGCTCAGCGAGCTTCTGAGACCAACTCATGCCTTGGGCCGCTTCAGGAAGGCGACGAGCTGCTCACCGGTCGGTCCCGGCTGCACGGTGACGAGTTCCCAGCCGTCCTCACCCCACTGGTCGAGGATCTGCTTGGTGGCGTGCGTCAGCAGCGGAACGGTCGCGTACTCCCACTTGGTCATGAGCCGGAGACTATCCCGTGTCGTTACGTGACCGACCAGACGTCCGGGTAGCGTCAGCGTGTGGAGACGTGGCGAGTCATCGCGGGCGTACTGATCGCCATCGGCGGCGTGATCCTTGTGCTGCTGGCCATGGCACAGACGCGTGACCGCAAGGGCGCGACCAACTCGAGTGTCGCGCTCGCCGGGACCATCTCGTTGACCATCGTGGTGTTGCTCTGCGTGTTGTCCCTGACGGTCCTGCCGGGTCCGGTGGTGTGGGTGATCGTCGCGGCCGTCGGAGTCGTCAACACCGTGCTCTTGCTCACGAGCTGATGCCTGTCGGCAGCACAGGGTTAATCCGACATTTACGCTGAACTTGTGACCACCCCTGTCGTTGGTTGGACCGATCACGTCGCCAGAGCAAGGCTGCACGTGGTGACCGGCAAGGGCGGGACCGGCAAGACCACCGTGGCCGCGGCGCTGGCGATCGCGCTGGCCACGGGCGGGAAACGGGTTCTGCTCGCCGAAGTCGAGGGCCGCCAGGGCATCGCGCAGCTGTTCGACACGCAGCCGCTGCCGTACGAGGAGCAGCGCATCGCGGCCGCGCCGGGCGGCGGCGAGGTCCGCGCGCTGCACGTGGACGCCGAGGCCGCGCTGCTGGACTACCTGTCGATGTTCTACAACCTGGGCATCGCCGGGCGGACGCTGCGCCGGATGGGCGCGATCGACTTCGCCACCACGCTGGCTCCCGGCCTGCGCGACGTGCTGCTCACCGGCAAGATCAAGGAGACCGTCGGGCGCACCGGCGACAACGGGCGGCACGTGTACGACGCGGTCGTCCTCGACGCCCCGCCGACCGGCCGTATCGTGAAATTCCTCGACGTCACAAGGGCCATGGCCGATCTGGCGAAAGTTGGCCCGATCAAAGGCCAGAGCGAGGGCGTCGTCCGGTTGCTGCACTCCGACGACACCGCGGTGCACCTGGTCACGCTGCTCGAGGAGATGCCGGTCCGGGAGACGATGGAAGCCGTCGGCGAGCTGGACGGCGCCGACCTGCGGCCGGGTGCGGTGATCCTCAACCGGGTCCGTCCGCCGCGCCTGCCGGCCCGATCGGTCACGTCCGCGGCAGGCGGTCGTGTTGACGGGTCGCGCATCCGTACCGGGTTGGACGCCGCTGGGATCGACCTGGCCGCGGACGTGCTGGACGGACTGGTGGCCGAAACGGTCGAGCACGCCATCCGCGTGCAGGCCGAGAGCGCTTCGCGCGAGGAGCTCGCCGAGAGCGACCTGCCCGCGTTGGAGCTGCCGGAGATGACCGACGGAGTCGACGTGGCCGCGCTGTACGAAATGGCCGAGATCATGGTCGAACAGGGGGTCAGGTGACCACCACCCCAGCACTGAAGGTCGACGAGCTGATCGACGACGCGTCGACCAAGGTGATCGTGTGCTGCGGCTCCGGCGGGGTCGGCAAGACCACCACCGCCGCCGCCCTCGCGGTGCGGGCCGCCGAGCGCGGCCGCAAGACCGTCGTGCTCACGATCGACCCCGCGCGACGGCTCGCGCAGGCACTCGGCCTTCCTGAGCTGGGCAATCAGCCGCGCAAGGTCGAGGTCGACGGATTCGAGCCGGCTGGTGAGCTGTCCGCGATGATGCTGGACATGCGCCGCACGTTCGACGACATGGTGCACGCGCACGCCGGGCCGGAGAAGGCCAAGGAAGTGCTGGCCAACCCGTTCTACCGGACCATCTCCAGCTCGTTCTCCGGCACGCAGGAGTACATGGCGATGGAGAAGCTCGGGCAGCTGGCCGCGGACGGCGAGTGGGACCTGATCATCGTCGACACGCCGCCGAGCCGCTCGGCACTGGACTTCCTCGACGCCCCGCAGCGTCTGTCGACCGCGCTGGACGGCCGGATGATCAAGCTGCTGGCCGGTCCGGCGAAGGCGGGCGGCTGGGGGCTGCGCAAGATCGTCGGCGCCGGGTTCTCGCTGTTCGCGAAGGCCGTGTCGACGATCGTCGGCGGGCAACTGCTGGCCGACGCGTCAGCGTTCGTGCAGGCCTTCGACAGCATGTTCGGCGGGTTCCGGGAACGCTCGACCCGCACGTACGAGCTGCTCAGGTCGGGCGGGACGGCGTTCCTGGTGGTCGCGGCGCCCGAGCCGGACGCGTTGCGCGAGGCCAGCTACTTCGTGGAGCGGCTGGCGGGCGAGTCGATGCCGCTGGCCGGGCTCGTGGTCAACCGCACCCATCCGGTGCTGGCCGACCTGCCCGGCCCGAAGGCCTTGGCGGCCGCCGAGGCGCTGGAGCGTCGTGGCGACTCGCCGCTGGCAGCGGCGGTGCTGAGGCTGCACGCCGACCGCGTGTCCGTGGCGGACCGGGAAGGACGCCTGGTCGCCCGGTTCACCCGGGCGCATCAGGGTGTGCCTGTCACCCGCGTGCCCGCCATGCCGTCGGACGTGCATGACCTGGCGGGCCTGCGGCAGATCGGTGAGCAGCTCAGCGCGGGCTGAGTCTCATCCGACGCGAGCGTCCTCCGACTGCTCACGGCGTGCGTTGTCCAGCAGGTCGCGCCACGACGTGACGTCCGGCCTGCGGCGCAACAGCGCACGGCGCTCGCGTTCGGTCATCCCGCCCCAGACGCCGAACTCGATTCTGTTGTCGAGCGCCTCGGCGAGGCACTCGGTGCGCACCGGGCATGCCACGCATACCAGTTTGGCCTTGCGCTGTTCCGCCCCGCGTACAAAGAGCTCGTCTGGATCGTCACCGCGACAAGCCGCGTTGACGCGCCAGTCCTGCGGTTTGGGTTGCGAATACATCTCCCCCAGCTCCTACCGTCGTGTCCATTGCCCGAAGCCCCCCGGCTCCAGCTGCCTGTCGTGACAAGATTGACGACGTTCGAACGCCCCCGGTTCCACCCCTTCGTTGACTACTTCGCACACAGGGCGCTCTGATGTCAATGCGATTGACGTAGCGTAGCCAGCGACTCTAACGGGTCACTCGGTACCCTGGCCTTCGTGCGTTTCACCAACGGCGTGTTCAAGATGCTCAGCCTGTGCCTGCTGGCGGGCGTCCTGGTAGCCGGAATCCTGTTTCCGGTGGTCGGGGCACTCGGTGTGGCGTCGAACAGGGCCAGTGACACCATCGACAGCGCACAGGCGGAAATGGTCGAAGTGCCGCCCGCCTTGATCACGTCCATGGTCGCGTCGAACGGCCAGCGGATCGCCACGCTGTACGACCAGTACCGCATCCCGGTGGCGGCCGAGCAGATCTCGCCGATCATGAAGGAAGCGCTGATCTCCATCGAGGATCGGCGGTTCTACGAACACCACGGCGTTGACTGGAAAGGCACAACGCGTGCCGCGTTGAGCACGAGCGGTGGCAACCAGCAGGGTGGCTCCACCCTCACGCAGCAATACGTGAAGAACTATCTGATCAACGTCGTCTACCGGAACAACAAGACCGAGCAGCAAAAGGCTCAGGAGCCCACCATCGCGCGAAAGTTGCGCGAGGCGCGGATCGCCTTGCAGCTCGAGCAGAAGATGTCGAAGGAAGCCATCATCACCGGCTACCTGAACGTGGTCGAGTTCTCCAACTCGATCTACGGCATCGGTTCGGCGGCGCAGACGTACTTCAACACCACGCCGGACAAGCTGACCGTGCCGCAGGCCGCGATGCTCGCCGGGATGGTGCAGAACCCGTCGTTGTTCAACCCGTGGCGGTTCGCCCCGAAGACGCTGGAACGACGCAACGTCGTGATCGACACGATGATCGAGACGGGCAGGCTGACCAGGGCCGACGGCGAGGCGGCGAAGGCGAGCCCGCTCGGGGTGGCCGAGGAGCCGGTCAAGCCTGCGAAGAACTGCACGGGTGCCGGTCCCGAGGCGGGGTTCTTCTGCCAGTACGTGGTGGAGTACCTGGAGAAGCTGGGCTTCACCCAGGACCAGCTGGCCATCGGCGGCTACACGATCAAGACGAGCCTCGACCTGAACGCCACCTCGCTGGCCAAGAAGGCCACGATGGACGAGGTGCCCAAGACGACCGAGGGCATCGCGAACGTGATGGCGATCGTCAAGCCGGGCAAGGAAAAGCACCAGGTGCTCGCGCTCGTGTCCAATAGGGACTACGGCACGGACGCCTCGAAGGGCCAGACCACGTACCCGCAGCCGTACGGCATCGAGAACAAGTTCGGCACCGGCTCGATCTACAAGATCTTCACCGCGGCCGCGGCGCTGGAAAAAGGCCTCGGCATCAACAGCATCATCGACACGCCGAACTCGTACACGTCCCGCCTGTTCATCGGTGGCAACCCGAAGAACTGCCCGCGCACGGAGAACCCGCGCGACGGCCGGGACACGTCCTGGTACTGCCTGAGCAACTCCGGTGACCACTACCCCGACCGGATGACGCTGCAGCAGGCGCTGGCGACGTCGCCGAACACCGGCTTCGTGAAGCTGGAGGAGATGCTCGGCAGCACCGACCCGGTGGTGGACATGCTGGTGCGCCTCGGCATGCGCGACACCATGGCGTCGAACATGAACGGCAAGCCGGCCAAGCCGGGCGAGGAAACCCAGGCACAGCACTTCAAGAGCAAGCCGGGCTACCCAGGCAACGCCGCGCTCACCCTAGGCCCGAGCCCGATGAGCCCGCTTGAGCTGGCGAACGTGGCCGCGACGCTGATCAGCGGCGGCGTGTGGTGCCCGCCGTCACCGATCGTCGAGATCATCGACCGCAACGGCAACCCGGTGGATCTGAAGGGCAAGGAAGCGCCCTGCGAGCAAGCCGTGGCCGAACCACTGGCCAACACCCTGGTCACCGGCCTGAGCAAGGACGACGAGCCCGGCGGAACCGCGTACAACGCAGCACGACGCGCGGGCTGGACCCGCCCGATGATGGGCAAGACCGGCACGACCCAGGAATTCAAGTCGGCCGGTTTCGTCGGCGCGACCCCGCAGTACGCGGCGGCGGTGGAGACGTTCAACGACGGTCCCCGCCCACTGCCGATCAACGTGAACGTCGACCCACCCCGCCTGGCGGGCAACGGCAACATCTTCGGCGGCAAGATACCGGCACAAACCTGGTACGCGGCAATGAAACCGTTGCACGGCAACGAACCTGAGCTCCCCCTGCCACCGGTCGACCAGAGGTATGTGGACGGCGGCCCGGAGATCAGAGTGCCCGACGTGGTAGGAAAAACGGAGCAGGAAGCCACGAACATCCTGCAAGGCGCGGGTTATCAGGTCAGCGTGGTACAACGGGACGACAGCAGGAAACGCGGAACCGTTGTCGGCCAAACACCTCGAGGCACAAAGCTGCCCGGCGGCACGATCACGATCTACGTGTCCACAGGCTCCGCCCCGGTGCAACACGACACCACAGCCAACCCACCACCGTCATCCGGCAGCGCACCACCCACTGGCGGTGAAGGCGGCGGAGGCACCCCAGGCGGCGGCGATCCAGGTGGGGGCGGCGGAGGCGGAGGCGGCGACCCCGGCGGCGGATAAACCGAACAAGGAAAGCCCGCAGGCACCGCGCCTGCGGGCTTTCTCATGGAACGGATTTCCAGCAGCCAAAAGCCCGACCATGAGAAAATCAGGACGGGCTCTGGCTGGCGCCCGACGAAGTGCGGCTTACTGGCTGAGGCGGGCCTTCACCGCAGCGGCGACCCGGCCACCCTCGGCACGACCGGCGACCTTGGCGTTCGCGGCCTTCATGACCTGGCCCATCTGCTTCTGGGTCGGGGCGCCGCCGGTCTGCTCGGCAACCTCGGCGACGGCCTGGCCGACGAGATCGGCGAGCTCGTCGTCGGACAACTGAGCAGGCAGATACTCGGCGATGACGTCAGCCTCGGCGCGCTCGGCGGCAGCCTGGTCGGCGCGGCCCGCGGACTCGAAGGCCTCGGCGGCTTCCTTGCGCTTCTTCGCCTCACGGGTGAGCACGCGCTGGACTTCCTCGTCGGTGAGCTCCCGTGCCTCCTTGCCCGAGACTTCCTCGGTGCTCACCGCGGCCAGCACCATGCGCAGGGTGCCCAGCCGGGCGGTGTCCTTGGCCTTCAGGGCGACGACCAGGTCCGACTTCAACTTGTCCTTGAGCTCCGCCATAACACGAACGTTACCGCCGCCTTCCAACATGGCGGCGGCTGCCACGGCATGTGCGCGCCGCCGTACTCTCGAAGGTGTGAGTACGTGGGCCCGAATCGCTATGGCAACGACAGCAGCAGGTGCGGCGACCGTCGCGTACGCGGCGGGAATCGAACGACGACGCTGGACACTGCGCCAAGCCACCCTGCCCGTCCTCGGTGAAGGCGCACGGCCACTGCGGATCCTGCACATCTCGGACATCCACATGCTGCCCGGCCAGCGGTCGAAGCAGCGCTGGATCGCGGCCCTCGACGCACTCGAACCCGACCTGGTCGTCAACACCGGTGACAACCTCGCGCACAAGCAGGCAGTACCCGCGGTCGTACGCGCCCTCGGCCCCCTGATGAACAGGCCTGGCATCTTCATCTTCGGCAGCAACGACTACTACGCGCCGAAACCGAAAAACCCAGTCCGCTACCTGTTGCCCAGCGCGAAGAAGAAGCGCATCCACGGCATCAAACTCCCGTGGCGCGACCTCCGCGCCGCCATGGTCGAACGCGGCTGGCACGACCTGACCCACGTCCGCAAGATCGTCAGCATCGACGGCCGCAACATCGCCGTCGCCGGCGTCGACGACCCACACCTGCGCCGCGACCGCTACAAGGAAATCGCCGGCCGCCCAGACCCCACAGCAGCGCTCAGGCTGGGCATCACCCACTCACCAGAGCCGCGAGTCCTCGACGCCTTCGCCAACGACGGCTACGACCTGGTCCTCGCGGGACACACCCACGGCGGCCAACTCCGCGTCCCCGGCTACGGCGCACTCGTGACGAACTGTGATCTCGATCGCTCCCGCGCCCGCGGCGCCTCCCGCTGGGGCAGCCACATGTGGCTGCACGTCTCGGCCGGACTCGGCACATCCCCATACGCCCCAGTGCGATTCGCCTGCCCGCCCGAAGCCAGCCTGTTGACCCTCGTACCCAGGACGAACGGCGAAGAAGCAGCCAAACCCAATACCCGTTTCGGGGCCCGGGCAGACGTCCGCTAGAGTATCCCCTGCAAGACAAGCCGGGGTGTGGCGCAGCTTGGTAGCGCGCTTCGTTCGGGACGAAGAGGTCGTGGGTTCGAATCCCGCCACCCCGACGCAGGTCAGAGCCCGTCCACTTTAGAGTGGACGGGCTCTTTTAATGCTCTGCCTGTCTAACTGCCTGTCTAAGCCTCCGAGGCCGGGAAAATGCCGTCCATCGCGACCGCGCCGTCTTCGATGACCGGCCGGAGCTGGTGACGGTAGACCTGCTCCGTAACGCTCGTACTGCTATGCCCGACCAGCAGGGCAATCTTCTCGATCGGGACTCCTCTGTCCGAGAGCAGCGACACGAAGCTGTGCCGGAGTTCACGAGGTGTCCAGTCCTTCGCGACCAGCCCGGCCGCCTTCGCTACTCGGCGGAACGCACGCCGCACGTTGGCCGCGTCCAACTGTGTACCGGCCTCGGAGGCGAAGACCAGGTCGTGATCTGTCCATCCCTCCCCGTCTGTTGCTGCCCGTCGGCTGGCCTGCCGATCCTGGTGTGTATTGAGCGCGTCAATGCATCGCTGAGGTAGGGCCAACGTGCGGCGTGACTTGCGGGTCTTGGTGTCTCCCCCAGCGCGCACCGACCGCCACACCATGATGTGCGGGGGCACTGGCGGACTCGCCTTGGGTTTCCCGGCCAAATCGACGTGTGACCAGGTCAGTGGTCGCATTTCCTCTGTCCGGGCACCACTCAGCAGCGAGACGACAATGTATGTGCCAATGACGGATTGCTCCGCCTCCGTAGCAGCGAGAACCGCCTCCGCCTGGTCGAAGGTGAGCGCTTTAGACGGCCGACCTGTCTGCCCAACCGGCACATCACACAGCAACACAACGTTGCGCTTCACCTTGTCGCGCGCCTGCGCTCGGGCAATCGCCCTCTTGAGCACTGACCGGATGTCACGGAGCGTTCGAGTGGCGAGCGTCTTAGCTTTCTCCGCGAGCCACTTGTCGACATCTTCAGCCGACAAGTCTCGAAGCTTGCGGGCACCCAACGCTGGGATGACATGTGTCTCGGCGAGGATGGTCAACGTCTTGACCGTTTGCTGGTCGCGCCCGCTCAATCCGTAGGTCAGCCAGTCTCGGACGGCTTTCTCCACCGTGTAGTCGTGTGGCGCAATGGCCAAGCCGTCGTCATAGTCGCGGAGAATCTCCTTCAGCTTGTTCTTGGCCTCCGTCTTCGTCTTGCCGCTCCCGGACTTCACGATCCGCTTTCCGGCCGGAGTCCATCCGACGGTGGCCACTGCAATCCACCGTTGCCGCTTCTCGTGCCAGTGCAGACTGCCGTCACCACGGCTACGACGCTTGGTCATACTCAACCCCCGATTCACGCATGAGTAGCTGGACGTAGTCCTGGATGGCGAGCGCCGGAATGAGTCGCGTTCGGCCTTGCGTGACCGAGCGCAGGCGACCCGCGCGAATCTGCTCGTAGATGACCGAGCGGCTCATGGAGAGCAACCTCATTGCCTCCGGTATCCGGTACAGGTGTCGGAGCGGGACAGCGGTAGGAACAGCCGCCGTGGTTTCCAGCGAGAGATCAGAGCTTTCGACGTTGCGTGGCTCGGTGTTCACGCGTCACCTCCAGACGGCTCAGCAGGCAGGTAACGCGCCCATGCATCGGCCAGACCGACCTGTTCGACTTGGGTGTTGGTGGGGTAGGTGACGTAGCCCTTTGCGTTGGCGCCGTTGTGTTTGAACGTCAACGGAGCGACTTGGTACGGGTTCAGCTCTTGGGCGAGTCGGCGAGCGTCGAACGGTTTGCCGCTCAAGTCGGACCATGGCGCGTCGTCGATCGCACGCAAACGCGTGATGATCTCGGCAGTGTGCATCCGTTCTGTGGCCTCCGTGTTGAACAGCGTGCGGAGATCGGCCAGCAGGCGGACACCAAGTGATGGCGTGGTTTTCTGGTTGAACACGAAGTGGCTGCACGCCGTCCGTGCGGTGGTCGGCCAGTGGTCGCCCGCTTCGTCGGCAATGGCCAGTAGCGGCTCCCAGATCTCAGCGGGACGGTCGTCTACACCGGGAGGCATGTCGGGCTCTGCCTCGACCAGCCTTTCCCCGATACTGCTCATCCACGCGCTCAATGCTTCGCGAATCGGCGTGGCCTGCCGGATGACTTTCGATTCCCGATAGGACTCCACGTGTTCGTCGTGGCGACGCTTGCGCAAATTGACGGTGATGGCGCGGGTGGTGATGGTGTCAGGCATTCGTCCGGCGAGTCCGGCCAGTGCGGCAGGGGCGAACACCGGTAGCCGCTCCACAGTGAACCCGCTCGCGGGGTCGCCTTTGGTTTTCGGCACGGTGGCAGAGCGTTTGTAGCCGAGGTTCAGCATGCCGCGCACATCTTCGTTGCCTGAGCCGCCCGCGCTGAACACGGTGTCCACTTCGTCCCACAGGATGGTGATCGGTCCGGCGGCGACCATGCGCACCAATGCAGGAGCGGACCCTCCTGCGGTCATTTCCGGTTGGTTGGTGAGGTGTTGCGCGATTTCCAGCACGCGCGTCTTCCCCGATGCTGGCTCCGGAGAGGACAGGATGAGCCGGGGCGTGATGTAGAAGGCGTCAGCGACCCAAGTGTGCGCGTACCAGAGCGCGAGCATCGGCGCGCAATGCTCATGCGGGAACACGGAGAATCGCGCCACGAAGTCACGAACCTGGTTCAGGACCTCGTGACCAGGCAGGGACGTCGGGGTCGGAACGACCCGCAATGCGGCGGTCATGCTGCCTTCCTTCCGTGACTGGTGGACTCTTCGGGCGTGAAGTACTCGTGACCCCAGCGCGCCCACTGGGCGGCGGGACGTACTGCCACACACGGGCTCGACCGATTCGGCGGGGGAAACCTGGATCGGTGTTGACGGTGTACCGGTCGGTGGGCAGGTAGCAGCGGCACGATCCCCACGAGTGATCCAGCGGGTAACCGTCGCGGCGGCTGGATTCCCGAACTGCCAACCAGTCCCGGTAGGGCCACCACTGGCAGTGACGCGGACCGCCTTCCAGCGCGACCATCCGCGTGCGTGGGTTGGCGATGTGTGGTGGTCGGTGGCTGTTCATGCCGCGCCCTGCTCGACGTGGTTGCTGATCACGTGCAGTGGCGTTGGCGTGGTGGTGAACCGCTGCCGGTGCGCAGCCAGCCGGGCGTATCCGGCCGTGATCTGCTCGTCCAACAGGTCCAGCGCGCCGCTGGTTTCGGCCTGTAGCAGGCGTTTGGCGTACATGACGACGTGTCGCCGGTAGGACGCTTCGACGAGCAAGCCGACGTGGAAATCCAGGCTTGCCGGAACAATCGGCGCGGCCCGGTAGGCGTCAGCGGCCCATTCGGCGATGCGCTTGAGCTTGTGCTCACCGCTCACCGCGCCGGTACGCAGGGCGTAACCGACGACGGCGGCAGGGTCGAGGCTGGGCAGACCAGCGGCACACAGGTCGGTCAGGAGCTTGGCGACGGCGGCTGCACGCCAGTCGGTGAAGTCGCTCGATTCGAGATGGTCAAGGTGTGGCTGGGCGGCGTCGGGAGTGAGCTGCATGAGCACGCCGACAACCGCGGCTTCGAGGTCTGTTGTAGGTAGCATGGTCGCTCCAAACGGGACGGTCGTCAGCGGTGGTCGTCGCGGCGGTCGCGTTGCCGGTCGGCTCGGATGGCGCGGCGGACGCGGGTCCAGCGGTTGTAGAGGCGTCGGCCGAAGCGCAGGACGCGCCCGGTGCCGTCGCAGCGGCGGCACAGCCGGATGGCGCCGAAGATGGCGGACCGGAAGATGCCTTGGCCACGGCAGGATCGGCAGGCCTTGTACGGGAAGACGCCGCACGACCAGATGTAACCGAGCGTGAACAGGGCGGCGGCAACGGCGATGATGCCTTCGAGGCTGATGAGGGTGTTCAAAGTGGCTCCACGGGCTGTTTTGGGCCGTGTTCGGCCGACGCCTCTAGGTGCTAGGGCGCTGATCAGGGGTATTGAGGGTGTCTAGAAGGGGCTCTAGGTCTAGAGGGGTGAGGCTCTAGACCTATGTCGTGATTCGGCTGATGCTTGACACGTTGGCTTCACCTGATGCTTGACACCGCTGGTCCTGGGTTTGATCACCCGAACGTCGCCGTTCGGGAGGGCCTGGGCCTGATGCTGGTGGAGCTCAGTGTGGTCGAGCAGCGGTATCGCGCCGTGATGGAAGTTCTGGCAGGCATTCCGGTGACCGAGGTCGCCGCCCGATATCGGGTCTCGCGCCAATCGGTGCATACCTGGGTCAAGCGCTACCGCGACGGCGGGATGCCCGGACTGGCCGACCGGTCCCACCGGCCCCGGTCGTGCCCGCACCAGCTCGACAGTGATGTTGAGGCGTTGATCTGCGAGCTGCGCCGCACCCATCCCCGGTGGGGACCCCGTCGTTTGGTGCACGAACTCGCTCGGCGTGAGGTCGAACCGCTGCCGTCCCGATCCACGGTCTACCGGGTGCTGCTGCGGGCCGGGTTGCTGGAACCGGTGTCCCGTAAGCGGAAACGCTCCGAGTATCGCCGGTGGGAGCGTTCCGCGCCGATGCAACTGTGGCAAATGGACATTGTCGGCGGGGTGTTCCTCACTGATGGCACCGAGGTGAAGATCGTGACCGAGATCGATGACCATTCCCGGTTCATCGTCTGCTGCCAGGTCGTCGCACGGGCCACCGGCAGGGCCGTGTCAGCCGCCTTCGCCCACGCGCTCCGGCGTTACGGAGTCCCTGGAGAAGTGTTGACCGACAACGGAAAACAGTTCACCGGCCGCTTCGGCGGGCCACGGGCGGGTGAGGTGTTGTTCGACCGGATCTGCCGGGACAACGGCATCACCCACCGACTGACCGCGGTCCGCTCACCCACCACCACCGGCAAGATCGAACGCTTCCACGGCAGCCTGCGCCGCGAACTGCTCGACCACCACGAACCCTTCACCTCGATCACTCACGCCCAGGCGGTGATCGACACCTGGATCACCGGCTACAACATCGACCGACCCCACCAAGCCCTGGACATGACACCGCCGGTCGACCGGTTCACCACCACCGATCCGGAACACGCACGGCAGGCCGAGACACTGCCCTTGGTGCTGCCCGCCGAACTCGACGTGATCGACAACCAGCACGAACCGGAACCGGACGCCGAGATCGCCTCGATGCCCGTGAATCTGTTGCGGCTCAACGACATGGGACCAGCCCCGGTCGCCGCACCGATCACCATCGAACTGGACAAGACCGTGCCCGCCTCGGGCAACCTCCAAGTGAAAGGCCAGCAGATCTGGCTCGGCCCGGACCGGGCCGGAACACCGATCACCCTGCGGATCAGCACCAGCCTGCTGCGGGTGTTGCTGGCCGGAGTCCCGATCAAAACCGTCGCATCCAAACTGGCCGCCTCAGACCTGCACGCCCTAGTCCACACCCAGCACGCCCGCATCATCGAGGGCGACACCACAACCATCCAACAACCCGGCAGCACAGCGATCGAGGTCGAACGCACCGTCAGCGCGGCCGCGACCATCGCCCTGGCCAACAAACCCATCACGGTCGGGTTCTCCCCGGCCGGCCGCCGGGTCATCCTGCGCTTCGAGGCAGGCGTGATGGCCGTGCTCGACCCAACCGACCGCACCCTGCTGCGCACCCTGCCCAGCCCGCTGACCACCAGAGCCGTCGCCTACCTGCGCGGAGCCCGACCAGCCGGACCACCACCCACCCCGCCACCAGCCGCACCGGTCACCGTCGAACGGATCGTCTCCAGCAGCGGCGGCATCATGATCGCCCGCCAACGCATCCAGATCGGCCGCCAACACGCCCGCAAAGTCCTCACCCTCACACTCGACGAGACCACCATCCACGTCCACGACGGACCACACCTGCTGGCCACCGTCCCCCGCACCACCAACCTCGCAGTCACCCACAAACGAGCCCAGAACCACTAGATTCACTAGGTCCAACGTCAAGGATCAGGTGACGCCAAACCGTCAACCATCACCTGAAGCCCGACAACGCACCAAACCCGCCCGACAATAGGACGAAACGGAAGCGGGGGTCTGTAGTCGACCGGCGACGTGCAGGTGCAGCGTCGCGTATCGGGAGGGTTACCCGCATCGGCCGTTTGGCTGTGCGCTGGACGATGTGCACCGGAGCTGTAGGCCAGGTAAATGGCCCTTGTGTTCGCAGCTCTCCCTACATCAAGCTCCTCTCAACGTTCGTTCGTGACACACGTGAATCCAGGCTTAGTCTCTGAGCCAGGTGAAGGTGCAGCGGTCACCGCCCACCAGGTACTGAAGGCCACCCAAGCTGAGCACCTGACGCCAGATTCCAAGATCCTTTGGCTTGTGAAACCGCAACTGCTGGCCGTTGCGGACTTGATGTGCCCACAGAGCGTTGGCGGCTTGCCCGCCTCGGCCGCCAGTCGCCTTGATTTCCCACTCACTGCCCTCACCGTCGGGCATGAACACAGCCTTGTCCCAACCCGAAGAGTTGGGTCCAATGACTAGAACGAACTCAACGACGTCAGCGGAAACGGCTCCGTGTTCAATCTGGTAGCCAATCGTGTCCGCCGGATCATTGGTGCCGAACTGGCCTGCCGACTGTTGCGACCACTCCAGCGTCGGAAGTGGGATCGAACAGGGACGGGTGGTCGGTATGACCGCATAAATCTGCCCGGAGTAAATAGCGACCCACGGCAAAGTTAAGTAGACTCCGCAGCCCGTATTGACTTGGGATATAAGCCATGACTGGGCCTCGAAGTAGGCCACGATAATAGCACCAACTGCCGCGCAAATAGGTGCAGCAACATTCGCCGCCGC
Source organism: Rhodococcus rhodnii (assembly GCA_000720375.1). Classification (GTDB taxonomy): domain Bacteria; phylum Actinomycetota; class Actinomycetes; order Mycobacteriales; family Pseudonocardiaceae; genus Kibdelosporangium. The sequence continues at coordinate 167,035 of JOAA01000018.1, forward strand.
ACATGCAGTTGCTATGACTGGGCCAGCGGCACCGGCGTTGCCCGTGCCCTCCTGAACCTTTTTGGTTTCTGCATCGTCAAGCTCTACTACAATTCCCCAGACGTTTGCGCTTACCTGCGCCACGACTCCATCCCCCTTACCAGCGCTGGTCTGGCTCGTCGCCAGCAGGTGGAGGTCCTGGGTAATGGTCGCCCAGCATGAAGGGTCGCGCGACCCCCGGACGTACACCACCCCGCACTGGCACGTTCTCCGGGGCTATGTCCGGCCGGTTCTGTGGGGCGCCGCTGGGCTCGACAGGCACAGGGTCGTCCACCATAGGAGGCAAGAAGAAGTGGCGGTCGTTTAGATCGACTTCGTGACAGGTCACTGAAACGCCGTCCGGAAAGTGGACCCCTTCTTCAGCGAAGGCCGCTCTCGCGTCTCCAATCAGACGCTGCCTGTACTCAACATCGATGAGCGACCGCGAGAAGGCGCGGTCGATAGAGGGAAGATCGTAACCTAGAATTTCATTCAGGACCGTTAACTCATTGTATAGCATTGCATATACTCCGGTTCATCTCCTGGAGCTCAAACTAGCCATCACATAATTAATTACTCAATCACTTCACATCTCGAAGACCCGTAGAATCCCCATCTGATCCTGACCGCTCAGCCCGGACAAGATCCCCAAGGCATTCGACCGGTCCGCAGTCGCCAGAGTGCTCGCGAAAACTCTCAAGCTATTCCTTGGAATAGTCGAAACTCAACCCATTTATACTCTTGTCGCCACCACCTAGTGAGAGACGGCGAGCCTACATCCGCAGCTCATCCACAGGAGGGGGCCAGAAGTGGCGAGTTCACGTCAATGACAGGAATGGTCAGTACAAGTGTGAAGCCAAGAGCATGATGCACTCCGGCCATGACAATGCGCCAAATCCAGATCGTTCTGGTCGAGAACACGCGATAGTGCGAGCGGCCCGGCTTGTCTTCCTGGCTCATCCGTCACATTTTGCGCGCAGTCACACGGGGGTGGTCAAGCATGCCGGAAAGACTAGCGTGCCGTGCGGATCTCGTTGGTGATGGCGCGGGCGGCGGGGTCGTTGGGGGTACAGGCGATGGATCTCGCCGGTAACCTCGTCGGCGAGCATTGACAGCGTGCCCATTGACCTACGGCTGATCCCTAGTGTCTACGTGATTCTGTTGCCTTGCATTGGTGTGACGGGGCGTGGTTATCGATGCGATACGTGCCTCCACCCGGTTACCTAAGCTGTAGAACCTCACCCTACGACAGCCAGATCGACCAGACGCTCGCAGTCGTAGCGAAAAAGACGCCAACTGCGGTCAGAAGAACCGGACCGCGCAAATCAGCGAGCGCATTTTGCAGGATTAGACGCTGAATCCATTCATATGTATACGTTACTCTACCCCAGTTAAATTTGGGCTCTAGAGTTCCCTGGATAGCATCCTGCTTTTCCTGCTCCGACATTGACGTATCTGCTATATAGTCGTCGATTTTGTCAAGCGCAGCAGTAAGCCTAGCGAGCTCGTTCCGTACACGAGAACTAGCAAGGTACAGCGCTACAAGGGGCAGAATTCCACCGAGGACAGCCATGACAGCCACAATCCATTCCATACGAAAACTCTAGGGCAAATGCCGAGAGTTCGATATGTGGAGTTACGTCTCCTCCACTGGATGATCGCACCGATGCAATCGACTGGCCAAGTAGTCACTGACCAGTCCCCAACTCCCACACCAGTAACCAGAGCGGGAACGAGCCCGTCATCGTACCCCTCCGACCTGCAGGGTTGCGGCGGTTGCGGCGGTTACGACCTCGCGAAGGCCACCGTCCCAGATCGTCTACATAGGCCGGAGCGCATACGTTGGTGTGTCCGTGCGGAGGTCAAAGAAGCCCGAGAAGAGCCCGTGCTGCATAGGTGTCTGCGGACTCGACTACGAGTAGCCATTCTCGCTGCTCAGCGTTCGGCGCAGGCGCACCGGTCACATACGGAGACCGGTTGTCGACGTACCGCAAAGTTGGCTGTTCCTCATGACTGTCGTTGGGCCGTGCAAGCTCGCTCGCAACAGAACCAGGTGAGTAGCACCCGTGGGACGCGCACTCGGCGCCGGGCGGAAGCGTCGGAAGGTCGTCAGGAACTCCACTTAGAGCCAACATGGAGAAGTCCAAAACAATCGCAGCCGCTACGACAGACTTGAGTGGCGTCACGTCCAGCAGTATCTCAGATTGCATGCGATACACGCTGTGGAAGCTCAACCTGCTCCTCTCCTCAACAAAACTCGTTGAAGCAGCGTGCGATCATCTAGGACATGGACGCGGCAGATCACCTCAAAGCGGTTGCGCCTCTTGCCGACGCAAACGTGGTTCGACAACACACCGTGTCGAGAGTGATCTTAAAGCGGTTCGCGGCGGCCCCGCTTCACAAGCGAGCCGGTTTGCTTGAAATTGTCAACCTTGACTGGCTGAACGCAAAGTCGACCTTTCTAGGCCCGTTCGGATGTGGACGCGTCGATAACTATGTTACTTACGCCTCCCAATCTCTTGAAGAGCTTTGGCAGACCGTCGAGAACAACCTCAGCGCAGCCATAGCTGCATGCGATGATGGGTCCATATTTGACCACCCCGAGCACATCAAGACCCTCAAGGACGCGATCGCCGTACACTTTGTTCGAAGCGTCCACACACGCCCTTATCTTGACGATCTGTGGCGCGATTTCCTTCCCCGCTTCCGGCGAGAAATACTTGCCACTAAACGAGACATGCTGATTGCAGATTTTCAGAGAAAGTACGGACTTTATCCCGCTGGCCCAGAAGCACTTGAATCGATCCTAGATGATGCCATGGCGCCACAACTAAAACTCAGGGATAAGGGCGCATACTTTCGTACTAGTCTGGAGCGACTGTTTAATCTGGCGAGCAGACATCTCGATACCTTCGGACTTGAAGTTTCGAGGCCTGCATCAGGGGAGTTCATCATAGGTGACGCACCCGCTATTGCTGTAGGCTCCGACGGCCGACTTGGCGTCAGGCAAGGTGTAGGCGTTACATCTGCCAGTACTATCGCCTTGCCGCTTGGCCCATTTCTAACCGTGTCCACCGGATCGACGAACGCTCTAATTGAATTAGATTATGAGCAAGTTCACCGAGCCAATGGTTGGCAAATTCGTGCCGCTTCGAGGTATGTCTACTGCCGCCCAGAAAGCGATCTCAGCAGCGCCATACGCGCCTTCGCTAGGGACGTCCGACCGCAGCCGGGTCACTGAGAACGAAGAGGAACACGGTTGTAGCGCAGCTGTATCACCGCTCACACCGGCGTTGTCGCCCCGAGGACGTACCGAAACGCGACATTCTTAGCGTGTTCGCCCTGGTCAACCCCGATGTACTCCGCGGACTGTAAATCAGCCAACTACACGAGTAGCCCGATCACTTGATCTGGCAACAAGTACCGCGACGGCACATGTTGTTGGAGATTGGTCTGGGTGGCGTGCCTGTTCGCTGAGGTCCGTAACTGCCGTAACTGCCGTAACCTCCCTGGTCAGGCGGTTGCGGATGGCTCTGTGTGTCCGTAACCAGTTGCGGATCTCAGGCAGCGTCCGTAATCGCCTGACCTGCACAGTTACGGCAGTTACGGCAGTTACGCTTCCTGGCAAGCAGGGGAGCGGACGCCTGGCTGGTGGGGCATTGGTCTACCCAGGCGTCTACAACACGCGACTTGCCGACTGTCGAGCGGCTAGGCTCTGTCGTCATGGCGAGTCCGGCAGAGATCGAGCGCAAGGTGCGGCAGCTCGACAACGACGTCCAGTCGATCTACGAGCTGTTGGCCACGATCGACGCCACGCAGAAGCGGCAGGGCAACCGGTTGAACGAGATTGCGACTGCCCAGGCAGAGCATGGAGAGAAGCTGGACGCCATCCTGGAACTGCTGCGCGGCGACCAGTCCAAGTAGTCGCGCCCTGGCGTGGCCGTAGACGGCACGAACGGCCGTCCCAGGTGTTGATTGGCCGTCGGAACTCTCGCAGGTCGCCCGATAGGCACCGCCTCAACCGTCTACATCGGACTTCTCGCGCGGCCTTCCCGGCGCACCGTGGTTGCATTCGTGGTTGCATTCGCTGGGGTTCGCGGGTGGTCATCAGCGACCGGCCTACGTCACTGACCGGCGGAAATACGCTTGGCGATCATGTTCGGTCAGTGGTTCGCAGACCTCGAAAGCATGTGAGGCTCGCACCCGCGCGGCCCTTGCTGCGGCTCTCGAACGCCTTGGCCGGGTTCGAATCCCGCGCCGACTGTCGACCCTCGCCCTAGGCATCACAAGTGAGGTCGTCCTGTGGCAAATGCGTGCCAAAGTCGCCAACACGCCGACACCTCCGGCAACGTCTTAGCTGGTCAGAGGACTAGCCGACCTGAAGTTGGCACCGCCCTCCGGAGGCGGGAGCAGCGTGCTACCTTTCCATCTGTCGTCACTCGGATCTGACCGCCACTTTGTGCACGAGGCCAGATATATGGCCATCTATGTCCGTCGAATTCATGAATGCATAATGAGACTCCGTCAGAAATTGCCTCAGAAGGGGTCTCATGAGTATTTTGAAACGACGCAAGGTAGTCGTGCTCGGGGTCACGCTCAGCCTCGTACTCGGCGCCGGTTTGGCGGCCGCCGCACAGAAAACCTTCTCCGCGGCTAGCCTGACACGGGTCACGGTAGTGACCGAAGATGCACCTAAGCCGACCATAACCGAAACGACTTTTAAAGATTTTGCGACGAGCGTCATCTCCGCCTCGGGTGACAGTCACATTCTAGTGCGATTCAGTGCAGAGAGCGCCTGCTATGGAGGAAGCGGGTATTGCACGGCACGTATCCTCGTCGACGGTGGGGAAGCCGACCCCAAGGCGGGGGAGGATTTTAGGTTCGACAGTACCGACAACAACACGGCAACCAGTAAGTCGCTGGAATCGCATAGTATGGAGCGGGTGCGTACCGTGAAAGCAACCGCCGACGGCACCCACACCATCCAGGTGCAGGTAGCCGTAAAGGGTGTGGGCGTAAATTGGGACCTGGACGACTGGACGTTGAGCGCCTGGGCGCTCGCGCCCTAGCGGTGGTGACACAAACAACCGCAGTCATAGCGGCCTGACCTTACAGGCACGGCACTACACCGCCACTAATTAAATCTGCCTCTCTTTCCTGCAACAGTGCAGGCCCCAAAAGACTGAATCATATGGGGACGGCGCAAGCCCTTCCTATATGGTTCAGTCTCTTTCGTCCGGAGCGGATCCTGTGTACATACAGACATGCCAAAATCCTGAGCGGAAGCACGACCCGCTCCGCATACCGTAGTGGTATGCGACTCTGGTTGCTCTACCCTGCCGTGACCGATCTTGGTGTTGGCCTGTCCGGGCGAAGAAGCTGACCGTGAAGCAGCGGGCGTGCAGGTCGGCACCTCGACCAAGATCTGGTGACCAGACCGGTAGCTGGGACGAACCGGAACTGGACGCGCGGCACGAGAGCCGGTGAGATTCAGCGCGACATCCGCGCAGTTCACGGCAGGTCTTATGAGACCACCGTGAACATCCGAGACCTTACCCGGTGCCGTTCACACCGGAGAGGTCAGCCAGTCTCAGTCCTAGTCTCGTTCATAGCTGTTCGATCCCGTTCTGGTCGGACGGACTACGACATCTACCAGGCCGGATACTGAGTACGACCCCACCTGAACAACGATGCTCAGACCTCGAGAGCGTGCGAAGGCGTACTCACAGGCCGCGCATCCCGCCTGATAGTGCCTGTCGTACTGCCTGACAATCCAGGCGGACCGCCGGACACAGAGCTGGACGTCCACGGACGCGTCCATGCCTCTGACCAGCAGCGAAGCGAGGTCAAACCAAGCAAGCGATTGCTTCGGGACGAAGAGGTCGTGGGTTCGAATCCCGCCACCCCGACCGGCGACTGGCGGCCCTTGGTCGGTGCTTCGCACCTTTCCTCGGGCCGCCGGTTTGTTATTTTGGGGGGCCAAGCCCCCCATACCCCCCACGGTGCGTGCTCCTTACCAACCAGCGCTGGGCACGTGGGATTGGACCAGCGCTGGGCACGTGGGATTGGACCAGCCTGGGCTCTACCGACGTGGAACCCTGCCGGTGACTGTCGAGCGCTGGGTGTGTTGGGTTTGGGCCAGCGCTGGGCTGTGCCGACGTGGAATTCCGCCGGTGGCTGTCAGGTGTAGTAGCCGTTCCACAGTTCCCAGGCGTTGATCTGCCCGGGGGGATAGCAGCGGAACGTATTGGCTTCCTTGTTCTTCGCCGCCTTGCATTCCTCGTAGGTCGGGAAGTATCCGCCGAACTCCCAGTCGTAGATGCCGTCCGAACCGGCAGTCGCCGCCGGAGCCCCGGCCATCAGTGCGGCAATCGCCGCCCCCGCCACAATGATCGCTTTCATCAAGACCTCCCTGAATCCATCGTGGCGAGCCACCAGGAAGATCGGAATCCGACGAAACGACGTACCGGTACAGCGTTTTGAGGCAGTGGTCGTGCGCAGTGTGTCTACCCGCCTACCGAACAGTTGACCGAGGGACACCAGGGTCTTAAGACCGTTCAAATCCCACTGAAAGTCACCAAGGTTCGACCATGAATCCGTCGATCGGGTGAATGTTTAGGGTTCAACTCACGGTGGGTAACAGGAGTCTTGATCAGTGCGAGTAGACCGTGAGTGTCCAACGCGGGTGGAAGGACCCCTTGATGAGCAGCCTTTCCACGTTCGATCCCCGCTTGCGGCTGCATGCCGCTCGCCTTGCCACCGTCTGCTTGTTCGTCGCTTTCCTTGTCTTCCTTGGGTTTCTAATTCCTTTTTGGATTGTCCTGATCGTCGCCGCAGGCATGGTCGTGGTCGCACGGGTTGTCCGGGCGTTCCGGGTCGCGGCGAGCAAGGTCGAGCAGATCCTTGCCGAGGAGCTTCCGCCGAGTGGACGCATCGGATAACCACCGCCGGTCGTGTCAACAAAATCTTCAGTGGGATGAGGCAGGATCGACCTGTGACGAAGCATCCCGCAGCAGAGGAGCCCGAGCAGCTGTTCACCGACGCCGACGCGGACGCGCGGTGGCGGGCCAGATTCCGGGCTGCCCGAGTAAGCCTTCCCGAATGGGCCCGTGACGCGCCCGACCGCAATGTGTACACCTCCAACGCCAGCGGGGTGTGGGAGACATACGCGTGGGACCGGCTGACCGGCAACCACAGACAGGTCACCGACCGCCCCAACGGCACGTACAACTCCACCATCAGCCCGGACGGCGAGCACATCTGGTGGTTCGCCGACACCGACGGCGACGAGTTCGGCAACTGGGTGGTCGAGCCGTTCGCCGGGCGCCCGATCGACCAGGAGCCGCACCCCGCGATCGCCGAGGTCCCGCGTGGCTATCCGGCCGGCGTGGAGATCGGCCGGTCGATCACGTCGATCGGGATCTCCACCGACGACGGCACGACAATCGTTGTCTCCCAAGATGGTCAGCCTGGCCAGGTCATCTACGTCAACGAGAACGACGCCGGAGTGTCCGGGCTGTCGCGGGACGAGCAGTATCTGGTCATCTCGCATTCCGAGCACGGCGACAACCGGCACCCCGCGCTCAGGGTTGTCACGAAGGCCGGCGAGACGGTCTCCGAGAAGTGGGACGGCAAGGGCAAAGGCCTCGACGCCATCGGCTTCAGCCCGGTCGAAGGCGACCCGCGCCTGCTCGTTCTGCACGAGCGGCACGGCCGCGAGGAACTGCTGATCTGGGACGTCGCCGCGGACACCGAGACCGAGATCAGCCTCGACCTGCCCGGCGAGCTGAACGCGACGTGGTATCCGGACGGCCGCTCGCTTCTGGTCGTTCACACGCATCAGGCGCGCAACACAGTGCACCGCTACGAGATCGAGACCGACTCTCTGTCCCTCCTGGACACTCCAGCTGGGACAGTCGGGGCCGCGGGCGTACGGCCGGACGGGACGATCGAGTACTCGTGGTCGTCCGCGGCCGAGCCGTCGATGATCCGGGCGTTGCACGTGGACGGCACCGATCGGGTCCTGTTGACGCCGCCCGGCGACAGGGCTCCGGGATCCGTCAACCTCACGGATGCCTTTGTGCCAAGCGAAGGCGGCGAGGTGCACGCCCTCATCGCGCGTCCCCTTGACGCCCCGGACGGCCCGTTGCCGACGGTGTTCAGCTTGCACGGCGGCCCGCATTCTGCCGACGAGGACAGGTTTTCCGCTTACCGCGCGGCGTGGATCGACGCTGGTTTCGCCGTTGTGCACGTGAACTACCGCGGCTCCACGGGATACGGCTCGGCGTGGCGGGACGCGATCGAAGGCCGCCCTGGCCTGACCGAGCTCGAGGATGTCGCGGCCGTGCACAAGTGGGCGGTCAGCACGGGCCTCGCCGATCCGGACAAGTGCGTGGTGGCGGGCGCTTCCTGGGGTGGGTACCTGAGCCTGCTCGCCGCGGGCATCCAGCCGGACAAGTGGGCGGTGGCCGTCGGTGGCGTGCCGGTCGCCGACTACTTCGCGGCATACGAGGACGAGATGGAGCCGTTGCGGGCGTTCGACCGCGCGTTGTTCGGCGGCTCGCCCGAGGAATTGCCTGACCTGTACCGGGAATGCTCACCGATGACCTACGTCGACCAGGTACGCGCCCCGATTCTGATCTGGGCCGGCGAGAACGACCCGCGCTGCCCGATCCGGCAGATCGACAACTATCTCGACCGGCTCGCCGAGCGCGGCGCCAAGTACGAGGAGTTCCGGTACGACGCCGGGCACGGTTCGCTCGTGGTCGCCGAGATGATCAAGCAGGTCGGCATCGAGGTGCACTTCGTCATGCGGATGCTCGGCATCAAGAAGTAGACAACCCACTGCCCCGCGCACGTACCTCCCTGCCAGATACGCCGCGGGGCAGTTTGGGTTGAGCTAGGCCAACTGGGCCTGCCACATCCAGTGGGCCTGCTCGAGGTCCTTGGCGATGTCGATCAACAGGTCCTGGGTGACCAGATCGGCCTTGTCGGTCTCGTCGATCCGGGCGCGCAGGCGTTTGATCAACGCCTCCAGGGTGCTGACGATCGCCTTGACGGTCTGCTCGTCGGAAAGCCAGCCATCGGGGTAGTCGGGGATCCCGGAGCTCTCCACGACTGTCCTGGCTTTACCGTTGGGAGAGACGCCGATCGCGTTGGCACGTTCGGCGACCTCGTCGACGTACGTGCGTGCGGTCGAGACCAGTTCGTCCAGTTGCAAGTGGGCACTGCGGAAGTTCTTGCCGACCACGTTCCAGTGGGCCTGCTTGGCGACCAGCGAAAGGTCGATCAGGTCGATCAGGGTCGCCTGCAGGATGGCACCGGTGGTCTTCTTGTCCGCCTCCGGCAGCGGACTGGTGATCGGGGACTTGCTCACTGCACATCGCCTCCTCACCAGAAGACCTACCCGGTGCCTATGGCGTCAAACCGTGGCCGTAACAGTGACTTCGATATTTCCGCGAGTGGCGTGCGAGTACGGGCAGACCTGGTGCGCCTGCGCCACGAGCTGGTCGGCTTGTCCCTGCTCAAGGCCGGGAAGGTGCGCGGTCAGCGTGACCGAGAGCACAAACCGGCCGCTGTCGTCCTTGTTCAGCGTCACGGCCGCGGTCACGTTCGTCTCCGGGACGTCGATCTTGGCCTGCCGGGCGACCAGCCGCAGCGCGCTGTGGAAGCAGGCCGAGTACCCCGCCGCGAACAGCTGCTCGGGGTTGGTGTGCGGGCCGCCGGGGCCGCCCATCTCCTTCGGCGTCGCCAGCTTCTCGTCGATCACGCCGTCGGACGAGACGACCTCGCCGTTGCGACCGTCCCCCTTGGACGTTGCCTCAGCCGTGTACAGCGCCTGCGCCATGGGATTGCCTCTCTGATCCGAAATCAGTGAACGCCGCCAACGCTACGCGTCAGCGGCTCTGGGCGAACTCCACCACTTGTCGTCCGATCGTGCGCAGCGTGGTGGCCACGGACTCGCTGGAACACTCGCCCGCGCCGTCGAAACGCACCTCGGCCGAGTTGATCGCGGCGCCGAGCGGGGTCGGCCAGCCGCGCAGGGCGTGCACGATCGACCGCAGCGATGTGAGGGTCGTAACAGCGGCCTGCCAGCCTTGCGCAGTCGCCACGCAGCCGACCGCGCGGCCGTCGAGGTAGACGCGGGAGTCTTCACGCAGGTCTTCGATGTAGTCCAGGGCGTTCTTGATCAGCCCGGAGATGGTGCCGTGGTAGCCGGGTGAGACGAGCACTACGCCGTCGGCTTCGCGGAGGTACTCGACGAGTCTGCGCGCCGCGGCGGAGCGCTCCGGGACGGCCGGGTCATAGAACGGCAGCACCAGGTCCTCACCGGTGATCACCGTGGTCTTGGCGCCCAGCTCCTCCGCGCCGGCCAACGCGACCCGCAAGGCCCGCTCGGACTGCGAGTTCTCTCGTAGGGAACCACCGATTCCCACCACATGTATGGCCACGAATTCGAGCTTAGGACTTCAAGCCCGGTTGAGTTCCAGACCCGCAGTTGAACTTACCGACAGTAGGATCGAGTGATGCCGCTCTCAACCCTCGCTCTGCAGGGCGCCGCGCTTCGTGCCCTTTACGCTCTGCCGCGCCCTATTCGCAGGTTGATCGCCGGACGACCGATTCGCCTGGATGGTCAGGAACTGGCGCTGGATGCGCAGTTGTTCCTGCGTGCGCGCGAGATGTCGAAACTGCCGCCGCTGTCCAGCGGCACCCCGGCGAAAGCTCGCCACGATCTGATCGCGGGCGCCAAGATCGCCGCGGGAGAGTCGATCCAGCCCGTGGCCGCGCGGGACCTGACGATCGACGGATCGATCCCCGCGCGTCTCTACACGCCCGATGAACTGCCCGAAGGCTCGCCCCTGCTGGTGTTCTTCCACGGCGGCGGGTTCGTGATCGGCAGCATCGAGACGCACGACAACACGTGCCGGTTCCTGGCGAAGCACGCACGAGTGCGGGTGCTGTCGGTGGACTACCGCCTGGCGCCCGAGCATCCGTTCCCCAACGGAGTCGAGGACGCGATCGCCGCATTCAAGTACGCGTACGCCCACGCGGCGGACCTGGGCGCGGACCCGAGGGCGATCGCGGTCGGCGGCGACAGCGCCGGTGGCAACCTCGCGGCCGTCGTCTCGCAGGTGACCACGCGCGAGGGCGGCCCGAAGCCCGCGTTCCAACTGCTGCTCTACCCGTCGGCGGACGCCACGAAGCAGACCAGGTCGAAGGAGCTGTTCGCCCAGGGCTTCTTCCTGACCAAGGACGACATGGACTGGTTCATGGGCCACTACGCCACGGTTGAGCAGGACAAGCAGGACCCGCGCTACTCACCGGCACTGGCGCCCGACTTGTCCGGATTCCCGCCCGCGTACATCGCGACGGCGGGCTTCGACCCGCTGCGCGACGAAGGTGAGACCTACGCCGAGCGTCTGCGGGAGGCCGGCGTGCCCGTTGTGTTGTCCAGGCACGCCGACCTGATCCACGGTTACGCCAATTTACTCACTATTGGAACTCGTTTTCGAGAAGCGATGTTCGAAGCCGCCGGAGTTTTGCGCACCGGCCTGGAAATCGGCCCCAAGGAATCGCTGACCGGGGAATCGGCGGGAGAATAGCCGAATGTCCGGCGCGGGAAAAACGCGCCGGACATTCACGTCGGGTCCGTCAAGGGGTGACAGGAGCGACCGGCAGCGGCGGCACTGGCAGCGGCGGCAGCGGAACCGGGACCGGCAGGCCACCCAGCAGGCTGGTGACCAGGTCGAGCAGTGTCTGCAACAGCGACGTGAGCAGTGCGGTCACGCCGGACAGCAGGTCAAGACCGGGCAGGCCCTTCGCGGTGCCGTCGGGCATCGTGGCCAGCTTGCCGGCCAGTTCGGTGTTCAGGTCGTTGGCCTTGACCGAGTTGTCCCGGGTCTCCGTACGGGTGGCCCACTCGTCGGTCCTGGTGACAAGCGCGTCGAGGACGCCGTCGAGCTCGCGCACGTTGCTCTTCACACCGGCCACGTCGCCGGCCTCGTACGCAGATTTCAGCTGGTCGTGCATGCGCTGCACGGTCTTGGCGGCCACCTCGGGGTCGGCTGTGGCGGTCCAGCCGGACCCGTGCCAGTCATCGGCGGAGGCTCCGCCTGCCAACGCGATCATGCTGCCGACTACGACGACGGCGAGCTTTTTGACGAATCCCATTCTCATTCTCGACTCCTCCCCCCGCTCAAATGATGACGTAGCCAACAATGAGCGGACTCCGCTAGTACCGGAACATAGTCACCAGCCTGCGGCAGGCTCGCCAGAGTTCTTTACCAAGGTCGTAATCGACGATTTACGCTAGGTAATCGATTTGTCGGCGTAGATCAACTAGTTCCGACACGGGGTGGGGACGTGCGTCAGGAAGCTGATCACGGACCGGCGCCGGACACGGCGAGCACACGCCCGCTGAACAGCCACGACGGAGCGAACCTTCACCTTGGTGAGTGAATTCGCGATATTCGGCGCGCACAGCGAACGGCCCGGCGAGCGAGGGGCTCACCGGGCCGTTCTTCCTCGTGGTGGGAGGGCTTCAGGGCGTGGTGTTCACACAATCAGGACAAATGCCCCAGAACACCACCTCGGCCTCGTCGACGACGAAGCCTGCCGACTCCGAAGGCGTGAGACATGGTGCCGGGCCGACCGCACAGTCGACGTCCTCAGTGCGGCCACACTCACGGCAGACAAGGTGATGGTGGTTGTCCCCGATGCGGGTCTCGAACCGGGCCGGATGCCCGGCCGGCTCGATCCGCCGGACCAGCTTCGCGCTGGTGAACACGTTCAGCACGTCGTACACCGCCTGCGTGGATACGGAACCCAACAACTCCCGCACCCCGGTCGCGACCTGGTCGGCGGTGGCGTGCGGAAGCTCGTTCAGCAAGGTGAGCACCGCCAGCCTCGGTGCCGTGACGCGCAGACCGGCAGCCTTCAGTTGGTCACGCAGCCGAGCTCGGTCCGGGGCTGTCGGTGTCGCCATCACTGCCACCTCACCACTTAAACTGGAACGAGTCAATAAAACGACTCGTTCGGGCGACCGCAGGGTGGTCACCCGTTGCTACAGGGTGGCCCGGAGTGTCCTGGTCTAGACCTCGTCCATTCGTGTGATTGCGAAGAACCGGGCGAAAACTCGGTTGCCTGGTGGGGTAATCAGATGATCCCCTGACTGTTCGTGGAGAGATACCAAAAGCTGTTCGCGCTGCCGGGAGTCCGGTCTCTCCTGATCTTGATCTTCCTCACCAGGATCCCGGTCGCGGCGGCCGGAATGACGCTGACCCTGCACGTGGTTCTCGATCTCGGCCGCGGTTACGGAGCAGCGGGCCTCGTCGGCGGCGCCTCGACAATCGGCATCGCGATCGGCGCGCCGCTCTACGGCCGATTCATCGACCGCTACGGCCTGCGCAGAGCACTGGTGATCACGACCGTCGGCGAGACCGCGTTCTGGGCGACCGCGCCGCTGATGCCCTATCCGGTGCTGCTGCCGATGGCCTTCCTCGGCGGACTGCTCGCCATCCAGCCGATGTCCATCGGCAGGCAGGCGGTCGCCGCACTCGTGCCGGAGGCACAGCGCCGCACGGCCTACTCGCTCGACTCCATCTCGGTCGAACTGTGCTTCATGGTCGGCCCGGTGGTCGCCGTGGCACTGGCAACCCAAGTTTCCACGTCAGTCGCGCTGCTCGTGCTCGCGGCAGGGTTCCTGGCGACCGGTGTCTCGTTGTTCATCTTCAACCCACCGCTTCGCGGCAGCGACGAAGTCACTGTGGACCGTCCGCCGAGGAGCGAATGGCTCTCCCGCAGGCTCATCGGAGTGTTGCTGGTCGGGTTCGGCGCGGTCTTCGTGTTGGCCGGCACGGAAGTGACGATGATCGCGGTGCTGCGTCAGCACAACGAGGTCGAGTGGGCGGGCGCGGCGACGGTGATCCTTTGCCTGGCGTCGATCGCGGGCGGACTCGTGCACGGCGCCGTACGGAAGTCGTTGTCACAGGTTGTCTTGATGGCTTCGCTTGGCGCGCTGACGATGCCAGTGCTGTTCGTGGACAGCACATGGTGGATTCTCGCGCTCGCACTCGCGCCGGCCAGCGCGATGTGCGCACCGACCATCGCATCGACGGGAGAGCGAGTCGCTCAGCTTGTTCCCGTTGCTGTGCGCGGGGAAGCGACGGGGCTGCAGAGTTCGGCGTTCACCTGTGGGGTGGCGCTGGGCTCCCCGGCGATCGGGTTTGTGGTGGACCACAGCGGATCACCGGGTTGGGGCTTCGTCGGCGCCGGTGCCGGCGGACTGGTCATCGCCGCGTGCGCGGCCATGCTCATCCGCCGGTCACCGGCCCCCGCTCTCGCGGAACCCGCAAGCGTCAAAGTCTGAAGGCGGAGACCGCAGGCTCGGCAGCGCATACCGCCACCGGCAACTCCCGCCAAAAGCATCTTCTATCGCGTGGCTTGCAGTTCCTCGACACAACTAGCTGACGACCAGCGCCTCCGCGATCTCGTACGTGTTCAGCGCGGCGCCCTTGCGCAGGTTGTCACCACAGACGAAGAAGTCCAGGGTGTTCGGGAAGTCCAGGGCCTGGCGGACCCGGCCGACGTAGGTCGGGTCCCCGCCCACGACGTCCGCCGGGGTCGGGAACTTCGATGCCGCCGGGTCGTCGATCAGCACGACCGACGGCTGTGCCTTGAACACCTCATGCGCTTCGGCCACCGTCACCGGGTTGGCGAAGGTCGCGTGCACCGCAAGCGAATGCGTCGTCACGACCGGGACACGCACACAGGTCGCCGAGACCTTCAGATCCGGGATTCCCATGATCTTCCGGGACTCGTTGCGTACCTTCAGCTCTTCACTCGCCCAGCCGTCGTCCTTGAGCGAACCGGCCCACGGGACCACGTTGAACGCCAGTGGCGCGGGGAACGGCGAGTCCTCACTGGACAGTCCGGCCGCTTCGAGTGCCTCGGCCACGTCACCCGCGCGGCCGCCGACGTGCTTGCCCGCCACGGCTTCCATCTCGGCGTACAGCCGGTCGATGCCGGCCTGTCCCGCTCCGGACGCCGCCTGGTACGACGCCACCACCAGCTCGGTCAGTTCGAACTTCCGGTGCAGTGCACCGACTGCCGCCATCATCGACAGCGTCGTGCAGTTCGGGTTCGAGATGATCCCGCGTGGGCGCTCGTGGATCTTGTCCACGTTCACCTCGGGCACCACCAGCGGCACCTCGTCGTCCATCCGGAAGGCGCCGGAGTTGTCCACGGCGATCGCGCCGCGGGCTGCCGCGATCGGGGCCCACTCGGCCGAGATCTCGTCCGGCACGTCGAACATCGCGACGTCCACGCCGTCGAAGGCCTCCGGGGAGATCTCGATGACGGTCAGCTCCTGGCCGCGCACGGTCATCTTCTTGCCCGCCGAACGCGCCGACGCGATCAGCCGGACCTCACCCCAGGGGAAAGTGGGGCGGTTGTTCATGATGTCGATCATCACGCTGCCGACGGCGCCCGTCGCGCCGACCAGTGCCAGTACCGGTGCCATCAGCGACCACTCCCCGCGTACACCACTGCCTCTTCGTCGCCGCCGAGGTCGAACGCGTCGTGGATCGCGCGCACCGCCGCGTCCAGCTCGGTGTCCCTGATCAGCACCGAGATCCGGATCTCCGAGGTGTTGATGATCTCGATGTTCACGCCTGCCCTGGCCAGCGCCTCACAGAACGTCGCCGTCACGCCGGGGTGCGAGCGCATGCCCGCGCCGACCAGCGAGACCTTGCCGATGTGGTCGTCGTAGAGGACCTGCTCGAAGCCCAGCTCGGCGCGCACCTTCTCCAGCGCGGCCACCGCGTTCGGGCCGTTGGCCTTGGAGAGCGTGAACGTGATGTCGGTTCGGCCGGTGTGCGTGGACGAGACGTTCTGCAGCACCATGTCGATGTCCACGCCGATGTCGGCGATCACCCGGAAGATGCTGGCCGCGACGCCGAGCTTGTCCGGCACACCGACCACGGTGACCTTCGCTTCGGAACGGTCGTGCGCGACGCCCGTGATCATCGCTTGTTCCACGGAGAGCTCCTCGATCGACCCGGTCACCACAGTGCCGGGCTTTTGGTTGAACGACGACCGGACCCGGACCGGCACCCCGTACCGCCGGGCGTATTCGACACAGCGCAGCATCAGCACCTTGGCCCCGCTCGCGGCCATCTCCAGCATCTCCTCGTAGGTGATGCGGTCAAGGTGCTTGGCGTTGGGCACGATCCGCGGGTCGGCGGTGAACACGCCGTCCACGTCGGTGTAGATCTCGCAGACGTCGGCACCGAGCGCGGCCGCGAGGGCCACCGCCGTGGTGTCCGTACCGCCCCGGCCGAGCGTGGTGATCTCGTTGGTGCCCTGGCTCACGCCCTGGAACCCGGCCACGATCGCGATGGCGCCGTCGTCCAGCGCCTCCTGGATCCGGCTCGGGGTCACGTCGATGATGCGGGCATTGCCGTGCGCGGCTGTCGTGATCACGCCTGCCTGCGAGCCGGTGTACGACCGGGCCTCCAGGCCCTGCGCGTGAATGGCCATGGCCAGCAGCGACATCGAGATCCGCTCACCGGACGTGAGCAGCATGTCCAGCTCACGGGCCGGCGGCACCGGCGCGACCTGGCCAGCGAGGTCGAGCAGCTCGTCGGTGGTGTCTCCCATCGCGGAGACCGCCACGACGACGTCGTTGCCCGCCTTCTTGGTGGCCACGATTCTCTCGGCGACACGTTTTATCCGGTCGGCGTTCTCAACGGATGAACCGCCGTATTTCTGGACAACGAGCGCCACGCCGCTCAACCCTCTCCTCAATCGCTTCAGACCACGTCGTGGTGAGCCTACCTGCGCCTGGTAGGGGGTTTTCCGCATCGTGTGGTGCCGACCACTCAGGTCAGGAAGCTTTAGCCTTGTCGCGTGTCCACGACGGAGGTGACTCGGCAACCGGCGGCGATCGCGGAAAAAACTGAACAAATCCGGCTGAGAACCTGGACTGTGCGACGCGTCGCATACCTGCTCGCGCCCGCGCTGATCTACCTGAGCATCCGCGAATTCGGCCTGCTTGTGCTGTCGTGGATGAGCTATCAGACACGTTTCCCGATGGGACAGGCGCTCACATCGTGGGACGCGGACTGGTATCTGGGCATCGCCGCCGGCGGCTACGACAACGTGCCGCACCGGCTGGTCGACGCCTACAACCAGCGCAGCCCCGAGACACCGCTGGCGTTCTTCCCCGGGTACCCGAAGCTGATCAACTACCTGGCCGCGCCCTTCGGAAGCACCGAAACCGCACGGCTGGTCGCGGCCTTCACCATCACGGTCGTCGCCGGCGTTTTCTGTGCGTACGCCCTGGCCAGGATCGGCAGACGGATCCCAGGCGGGTCGCCCCGGATCGGGCTGATCCTGGTCGCACTGTTCGCCGCGGCACCGATGAGTGTGGTGCTGGTCATGCCGTACTCCGAGGCGCTGTTCTGCGCTTTCGCCGCGTGGGCGCTGGTCGGAGTGCTCGAACGGAACTGGATCCTGGCCGGTCTGGCTTGTGCTTGCGCGGGTCTGGTCCGGCCGACGGCCGCGGCCCTGGTGCTGGCGGTCGGCCTGGCCGCGCTGGTCGCCGTGATCAAACGCCAGGAC
Source organism: Rhodococcus rhodnii (assembly GCA_000720375.1). Classification (GTDB taxonomy): domain Bacteria; phylum Actinomycetota; class Actinomycetes; order Mycobacteriales; family Pseudonocardiaceae; genus Kibdelosporangium. The sequence continues at coordinate 184,675 of JOAA01000018.1, forward strand.
GGCTGGTGTCCATGGCTCGGCGGGCTGCTCGTGCCGCTCGGCCTGTTCGGTTACCTCGGCTGGGTCGCCGTCCGGACCGGCGAGCTGTTCGGGTACTTCAGCCTGCAGGAACGCGGCTGGGACTCGCGGTTCGACGGCGGCGTGGCCACGTGGAGGTTCGCGGTCGAGGCGTTGACCCGGCAGCTGTCGGTGCTCGAAGGCGTGACGATCCTGCTGCTTCTCGGGGCCATCGCGCTGGTCGTGATCGGGTTCAGGATGAAGCTGCCGTGGCCGCTGATGGTCTTCGGGCTGGGCGTGCTGGTCATGGACATCGGGTCGAACGGGCTGATGGCGTCCAAGACGCGGCTGTTGTTGCCCGCGTTCGTGTTGCTGATCCCGATAGCGGTCGGCCTCGCCAAACGACAGACCGCTACGGTCGTCGCCACGCTGACCGGGCTGGCTGTGATCACGTCCTGGTTCGGCGCTTACTCGCTGACGGTGTGGAGCTGGGCAATCTGATGCATCCGTTGATGAGGGACCGGTGGAGCCCGCGGTGGCTCGACGCGTCCGCCGAGGTCACCGACGCGCAGCTGCAAGCGATGCTGGAGGCCGCGCGCTGGGCGCCTTCGTACGGCAATTCACAGCCCGCGCGCTACATGGTCGGGCGTCGCGGTGATACGACCTATTCGCGGATTTTCGAGGTGCTCTCGCGACGTAACCAGGAGTGGGCGCAGAATGCGCCGGTGCTGATCCTGGGGATCGCGATGACCGTGAACCACAAGGGCACGTTGCCGCTGAACGAGTACGGCCTTGGACTGGCGACCGAGAACCTGGTGCTGCAGGCGGTGGACGAAGGCCTTGTCGCACACCAGATGGGCGGGTTCAACGCGGAAGGCGCGCGGATCCTGTTCGAACTGCCGCCCGAGGCACGGCCGGTCGTGGTGATCGCGGTCGGCAAACTCGGGGACCGGTCGAGCATTCCGGAAGATCTCCGAGAGCGAGAACTCGCCCCGCGCAAGCGGTTGCCGCTCTCGGAGATCGCCTTTACCGGTGAGTGGGGAAAACCCTTTACAGCTGAGCCGTGATAGCGGCGTGGTAGGTCGCGATCCGGCCGTACACGCCTGGGTAACCCGCCAGCGCGCAGCCACGGCCCCATGACGTGTCACCGATCAACTTGCCGCCCGCGATCAGCGGACCACCCGAGTCGCCCTGGCAGGTGTCCACGCCACCGTTCGCCAGACCGGCGCAGACCATGGCGGACTGGATGAACGAGGAACCGTACGCGCTGCGGCAAGTGGCGTCACTGGTCAGCGGGACATTGGCTTTGAGCAGGTAGCGGGACGCCGAGCCACCGGAACTCGTGGTTCCCCAGCCGAGGATCGTGGTCTGGGTACCGGCCGCGTACAGAGCGGTGTCCTGTGGCGTGGCCAGCGGAAGGTACGGGCCAGGCAGGCTCGTGCCGAGGGTCAGCACGGAGACGTCGTACCCACGCGTGGCGCTGGTGTAGTTGGGGTGCACCCAGATCCGCGTCACGGTCGCGACCGTGCCCGCGGTGCTCTGCTTGTCCTCACGGCCCCACACCACACGAGTGCTCGACGGGCTGCGGCCCACGGTGCAGTGCGCCGCAGTGACCACCTTTGTCGCGCTGACCAGCGTGCCGCCGCAGAACTGCGAACCGGAGGAGCTGGCCAGGTAGACGGTGTACTTGTAGTCGTTGATGTTGGCGCGGGTGCCGCCAACGATCATCGGAGTGACGTCCGCCGATGCCACCGACACCGACGACAAGGTGGCCAGCGTCGTCACGACCGCGACGACGCAGGCTCGAACCAGGCGGGGCAGGGTAGCCGCCATGGCTGTCTCCTTTTCCTCATGGCCGCTCCCGGTCGAGCGGCATGATCCATGAGTAATCGGGCGACGACAGATCGTGCAACCGCTGATCGGTCGACGACGTTGCCAGTGGGGCCGATGATTGCCCCTGGAAATGAAAAGGGGACCTCGTGCACCTGTCAGAGCCCGCTTATCCTTGCTGCCTTCCGGCCCTGGGGAGGTTCACGAGATGGACACCGCACGAGGTCCACTGACAGTGTAGCGAACCGGCGAGCCGGTCCTGGCGCCGGGACCGGGGCTTGGTCGCGCTGGTCGTTTACGCCACGCAACGCGCCCGACGCCGCCCCGGCCACGGCGGCGAGCAGGCACTCCAGCGGTGTCGGCTGCGTGGGGCGGGGTGGACCAGCGGTTGGGGGTGGGCGGCCCCCGCAGGGGGTCGGAATGTGACAGTCCGGCTTTGGCGACCGAGCCCGTCCGAGCGAAGCGAGGACAATTCAACACTGTCGGTGGGGCCCGGTAGGGTCGTTGCCGTGGCGCTCGCCCTTTACCGCAAGTACCGTCCGGCGACCTTCGCTGAGGTGGTCGGTCAGGAGCACGTCACCGAGCCGCTGCGCATCGCGCTCGCGGCCGGTCGGGTCAACCATGCGTACCTCTTCTCCGGGCCTCGTGGCTGCGGGAAGACCTCCAGTGCGCGCATCATGGCCCGGTCCCTCAACTGCGCGCAGGGGCCGACGCCCGATCCCTGTGGCGAGTGCGAGTCGTGCGTGTCCCTCGCTCCCAACGGGCCGGGCAGTGTCGATGTGGTCGAGCTCGACGCGGCCAGCCATGGTGGTGTCGATGACACTCGTGAGCTGCGGGACCGGGCGTTCTTCGCACCGGCCATCTCGCGGTACCGCGTCTTCATCATCGACGAGGCGCACATGGTCACCACGCAGGGTTTCAACGCCCTGCTCAAGATCGTCGAGGAGCCACCAGAGCACCTCATCTTCATCTTCGCCACCACCGAGCCGGACAAGGTCCTGCCGACCATCCGCTCCCGTACCCACCACTATCCGTTCCGGCTGATCCCGCCGGGCGTGATGCGGGAGCTCCTGGAGCGCAACTGCGCTGCCGAAGGTGTCACGGTCGAGCCTTCCGTCTTCCCGTTGGTCATTCGGGCGGGTGGGGGCTCGGCGCGTGACACCCAGTCGGTCATGGACCAGCTGTTGTCCGGCGCTGGACCCGATGGTGTGACATACGAGCGCGCGATCTCGTTGCTGGGTGTCACGGACATCGCGTTGATCAACGACATGGTCGACGGGCTCGCGACCGGCGACTCGGCCGCCGTGTACGGCACGATCGAGCGACTTGTCGACGCCGGGCACGATCCCCGGCGGTTCGCTTCGGACCTGCTGGACCGGCTGCGGGATCTGGTTCTGCTCAGTGCCGTGCCGGATTCGGGTGCGCGCGGTTTGGTCAACGTTCCCGACGACGAGCTGACGCGGATGTCCGCGCAAGCGGATCGGATGGGCCCGGCGACGCTGTCCCGGTTCGCCGAGATCGTCCACACTGGACTCATCGAGATGCGTGGCGCCACCTCGCCACGTCTGGTGATGGAGCTGCTGTCCGCGCGGATGCTTCTTCCCGCCGCGGTTCAGGGCGATCCGGCGCTCGATTCCGCTGTGCTGCAACGACTTGAGCAACTGGAGCGGCGCGCTGCCGTGGCTCCGGTCGCCGCGGCCGCGGTGCCCGCCATCGCTCAGCAACAAGCCGCCCCGCCGGCTCCTCAGCCCGCGGCCGCTGCTCCGGCGCCGCCGCCCAGGCAGCCGGAACCGGTTGCCGCGCAAGCACCTCCTCCTCCACCACCACCGCAAGCGCCCGCCGCTCCACCAGCGGAACCGGGTGCGATGGACGCGGCCTCGGTACGGCGAATCTGGCCGGAACTGCTTGCCGAGGTACGGAAGCAGCCAGGCGGCCGCAGCACCGAAGCCATGCTCACCAACGCGACCGTGCAGAGTATCGAGGGCGACACGGTCATCATCGCGCACGCTGCGGCCCCGCTGGCCCGACGCTTGGCCGAGGCGCGCAACGTCGACCTGATCGGCAAAGCGCTGAACAACGTGATCGGCGGAAACTGGCGGGTCACGTGCGTGCACGGCAGTGGCATAGCGGCCCCGCCCCCGCAGGCCGCACCGCAGCCTCGCCCGCAACCGACGCGCCCGAGCCGTCCGGCGGCCGCGCCTGAGCCGCCGCAGCGCCAGGCTTCACGTCCGGCGGTGGATCACGACGACATCCCGCCGCCCCCGGAGCCACCCGAGCCCGACGACCCCCTCCCGCCACCTCCCCCACCGAAGACCGAGGCGGAGGAAGAGGAGGAAATGCTCGCCGAAGCCTCCCAGAAGCCCAGCGACGGCGAGCGGATCGTGGCCCGTGACCCGGAAGAAGTGGCGATCGAGCTGCTGATCCAGGAACTGGGAGCGAGGAAGATCTAGCCCGCCCCCGAAACCGCGTGTCCACCTTTCCAGCACCATGAAATGCCCGTACCGGCACAGTGAAATGCGCGTTCCAGCACCGTGAAATGCCCTTTCCGGCACCGTGAGATCGCAGTGCGGGCCGGCGGGTGCGATTTCGGTGTGCCGGAATGGTCAACCCATGGTGCCGCAATGGTGGACACGGGGTGCTGGAGTGGTGGACACGCGGGTTAGGTGAGGTATTTGAGGATTGCGGCTGCGATGGCGTCGGCGTAGCGCTGGCGGCCGGATGGGCTCGACAACACCGCTGCTTCGTCGGCGTTGCGCATGTTTCCGCATTCCACCAGGGCTGCTGGGCGTTCTGAGAGGTTCATGCCGCCGAGGTCGTCGCGTGGGGACAGTCCGGCTGAGCCGATGTAGGTCGAGGTGGCGAAACCCGCTGAGCGCAAGCCATCTCGCAAGGTGGTGGCGAGGCGCTTGGCCGGTTCGCCTTGGGCGGCGTTCAGCGGGGGCGCCGAGTACGCGATGTGAAACCCGTGTGCGCCAGGGGAATTCGAGCCGTCCGCGTGAATGGACACCACTGCGTCCGCGTTGGCCTGGTTGCCGATCGCGGCTCGTCTGTCCACACAGGGCCCGACGCCGGTGTCGTTGTCACGGGTCATCACGACCTTGATTCCCTTGGCCGACAACAACTCCCGGACCCGCACCGAAACGTCCCAAGTGAACTCGTGCTCGGTGTAGCCCGCGTTGGTCGATGTCCCGGTCGTGTTGCACGCCTTGGTCTGGCCACGGCCCGCGGGCACCTTTTTGTTGATCTCCGCGGGGTTTGCCGCGTTGCCGCCGTTGTGCCCGGGGTCGAGGACCACGACCTTGCCCGCAGCAGGAACCACGGCAGCGGAGGACGACGGCGCGGTGCTGGACACCGAACTGGGCGCAGTCGGCACCGGGGCGGCATTCGGCACGGTTGGCACCCCTGCCGAGGCGCTCATTTGAACCTTGGTCACCGCTGTCGGTGTGCCTGTCTCCACCGTTCCGCACGCGGCCAGGAAGACCAGGGCGGCAGCGAGGGCAAGGCAGGCGCGGCGAGGCGAAGGCGTCACGTCAAGAGAGACTAGTCTTGACAGCAGCAACACTGACGCGACTCGAGGGAGCCAGCGGTGCAACCCGGACCAGGAATGCCCAACATCCAGGACATCCTGCAGCAGGCCCAGGCCATGCAGGAGAAGCTCGCGTCGGCTCAGCAGGAGCTCGAGGACGTCGAGGTGACCGGCACTGCGGGCGGCGGCCTGGTGACCGCGACGGTCTCCGGCGCCGGTGAGCTGACCGCGCTGACCATCGACCCCAAGGTGGTCGACCCCGAGGACGTCGAGACGCTGTCCGACCTGATCGTCGCCGCGATCAGGGACGCCAACCACAACGCGCAGAAGCTGGCCGAGGAGAAGATGGGCGGCCTGGCCGGTGGCTTCGGCGGCGCGCTCGGACTGCCTGGTTTCTGATGTACGAAGGCCCGGTCCAGGACCTCATCGACGAGCTCGGCCGGCTGCCGGGAGTGGGTCCGAAAAGCGCCCAGCGCATCGCCTTCCACCTGCTGTCCGCCGAGGCCGCGGACATCGCGCGGCTGCAGGATGCGCTGCAGAAGGTCAAAGAGGGCGTGGTGTTCTGCGATGTCTGCGGCAACGTCTCCGAGCAGGAGACCTGCCGTATCTGCCGGGACGCCCGGCGCGACCCGCAGAAGGTGTGCGTGGTCGAGGAGCCCAAGGACGTGCTGGCGATCGAGCGGACCCGTGAGTTCAAGGGCCGCTACCACGTGCTCGGCGGCGCGCTGGACCCGTTGTCCGGGATCGGCCCCGACCAGCTGCGGATCCGCCAGCTGCTGACCAGGATCGGCGAGCAGGACGTCACCGAGGTGATCCTGGCGACCGACCCGAACACCGAGGGCGAGGCGACCGCCACGTACCTGATCCGGCTGCTGCGGGACTTCCCCGGGCTGACCGTGACCAGGCTGGCGTCCGGCCTGCCGATGGGCGGGGACCTGGAGTTCGCCGACGAGCTCACGCTCACCCGCGCGCTGTCCGGGCGTCGCGCGGTTTGATCAACACGATCGACACGATCGTCACGGCCATCAACGCGGCGCCGCCAAGGCTCGGCGGTGTCCGCTTGGTGGCGATCGACGGTCCATCTGGCTCAGGCAAGTCCACCTTCGCCCGGCGGCTCACCGCGAGACTGCATGACGCGGCGCTTGTCTCCACCGACGACTTCGCGACCTGGGACGACCCCGTTGCCTGGTGGCCCCGGTTGGTCGAGGGTGTACTAGACCAATTGGCGGCGGGTCGACCTGGTGGTTATCGCGCCGTCGAGTGGGTCGGCGGGATCCCGCGGCCAGGCCCCAGCCGAACCGTCGATGTGCCCGAGATCCTGGTCCTTGAGGGCGTCTCGGCGGGCAGAGTTTCGATCCGGCCGCTGTTGTCCGCGCTGATCTGGTGTGAACACGCTGACCAGGCCGAACGCCTCGAGCGGGCGGTGGCGCGGGACGGCGAGGCCAGCAGGCCCCACCTGGTCGCCTGGCAGCTGTTCGAGCAGGGCTGGTTCGCTGTGGACCGCACTCGCCGGCACGCGGATCACGTCGTCGACGCGGCGTTGGGCAGTCTCTGACCGAGCCCTGTTTGGCCGATTCGTGACCAAGCGGAGTACCAGTAATCCGCTTTGGTCGATATAAGGTCCGTCCCCAAGACTGAGTTCCCGACTTTGTTTTGAGGTGTGCGATGGTCCAGACCCGTAGGGTTCGAGCGGGCCGCCTGGTGGCGTTAGGCCTCTCCACGGCTCTCGTGCTGTCCGCCTGCGCGGAGTCCCAACGGGGCCAGAACGATCAAGGTGGCGGCGGCGCCGCGAAGGTCGGCGGCACCATGACGTTCGCGACCGAGGGCGCACCCAAGCTGTTCGACCCGTTCTTCGCCACGGACGGCGCGACCTTCCGGACCTCGCAGCAGATCTTCGAGGGGCTCATCGAGTTCAAGCCGGGCACCGCGGAGGCCGAAGCGGGTCTGGCCGAGAAGTGGTCGTCCACGCCGGACGGCAAGACGTGGACGTTCAACCTGCGCAAGGGCGCGAAGTTCCACGACGGCACGGAGTTCAACGCCGAAGCCGCCTGCTACAACTTTAACCGCTGGTACAACCAGAAGGGTGCGGGCCAGAGCGCGGCCGTCACCGGTTACTGGCAGGACAACTTCGGCGGGTTCTCCGACGGCGCCAAGCCGTCGCTGTTCAAGTCGTGCAAGGCCAGCGACCCGTCGACCGCCGTGGTCGAGCTGACCAGCTACACCAGCAAGTTCCCGGACATCCTCGGCCTGCCGTCGTTCGCCATGCAGAGCCCGACCGCGATGAAGCAGTACGACGCGGACAACGTGGTCCAGCAGGGTGACAGCTTCGTCTACCCGGCGTACGGCCAGGAGCACCCGGTCGGCACCGGCCCGTTCAAGTTCGCCAAGTACGACAAGGCGAACGGCACCGTCGAGCTGGTCCGCAACGACGACTACTGGGGCACCAAGGCCCTGCTCGACAAGCTGATCCTGCGGGCGATCCCGGACGAGACCGCGCGCAAGCAGGCACTGCAGTCCGGTGACGTGCAGGGTTACGACCTGCCTGCCCCGGCGGACTGGGACCAGCTGAAGAAGGACGGGCACAAGCTGCTGATCCGTCCGGCCTTCAACGTGATGTACCTGGGCATCGGCCAGAAGAACAACGCCAAGCTGCGTGATCTGAAGGTGCGCCAGGCCATCGCGCACGCCATCGACCGCGAAGGCCTGATCAAGCAGCAGTACCCGGAGGGTGCGAAGGTCGCCGAGAACTTCTACCCGGACACGATGTTCGGCTGGACCGGCGACGTGCAGAAGTACGAGTACAGCCCGGACAAGGCCAAGTCGCTGCTGGCCGAGGCGGGCGCGACCGGTCTCGAGGTCACGTTCTACTGGCCGACCGAGGTCACCCGGCCGTACATGCCCAACCCGCGCGACATCTTCGGCTTCATCCGGGGCAACCTGGAAGCGGTCGGCATGAAGCTCAACGTGGTCAGCAAGCCGTGGAACGGTGGCTACCTCGAGGACGTCGACCAGGCCAAGGCGGACGTGTTCCTGCTGGGCTGGAACGGTGACTACAACACGCCGGACAACTTCATCGGCAGCTTCTTCTCCGACCCGAACAACCGGTTCGCCACCGCCTCGGCGACGTGGGGTACCCAGCTGTCGGCGGAGATCAAGGCGGCCGACGCCGAGCCGGACACCACCAAGCGCAAGGCGATGTACGAGGCGCTGAACAAGAAGCTCAAGGCGGAGTACCTGCCCGCGGTCCCGGTGGCCCACTCGCCGCCCGCGCTGGTGACCTCCGCGAAGGTCAGTGGCCTGGTCGCCAGCCCGTTGACCGACGAGCGGTTCGACACCGTCAGCCTCGGCTGAGGCGCAGAAGGACCTTAGAAAACTGTGCTCCGTTACACCGTCCGGCGGCTGCTGCAGCTCGTGCTCGTCGTCGTAGCGCTGTCGCTGCTGCTGTTCGCGTGGTTGCGTTCGCTCCCAGGAGGGCCGGTCTCGGCCCTCCTGGGCGAGCGGGCCACTCCCGCCCTGCGTGCCCAGCTGACCGCCGAGCTGGGCCTTGATCAACCGATCTTCGTGCAGTACTTCAAGTTCCTCGGGCGCGCCGCGTCCGGGGACTTCGGTGTCTCCACCGGTGTGCAGCCGGGCGACTCGGCGATGGAGATCTTCCTGCAACGGTTTCCGGCGACCATCGAGTTGTCGGTGCTGGCCATCCTGATCGCCATCGCGGTCGGCATCCCGTTGGGCTTCCTGGCCGCTCGCCGTCGCGGCGGGATCCTGGACAACCTCAGCGTGGTCGGCTCGCTGATCGGCGTCGCCGTGCCGGTGTTCTTCCTCGCGTTCGTGCTCAAGCAGGTCTTCGCCGTCGAGCTGGGCTGGTTTCCCACCACCGGGCGGCAGGAAGGCGGGCTGGACGCGACCCGGGTGACCGGGTTCTTCATTCTCGACGGCCTGATCACGCGGGAGTTCGACGCCGCGTGGGACGCGTTCAAACACCTGATCCTGCCCGCGGTCGCGCTGTCCAGCATCCCGTTCTCGGTGATCTTCCGGATCACCCGTGCCTCCGTGCTGGACGTGCTCGACGAGGACTTCGTGCGCACCGCCGAGTCGAAGGGCCTGACCACTCCGGTGATCCGGCGACGGCACGTGCTGCGCAACGCGATGTTGCCCGTGGTCACCACGATCGGCCTGCAGACCGGTGCGCTGCTGGCCGGTGCCGTGCTGACCGAGAAGGTGTTCGCCTTCCCCGGCATCGGCCAGGCGCTGGCGATCGGCTTCGAGCGCCGTGACTATCCGGTGCTGTTGTTGCTGATCCTCTGCGCTGCCGGGGTTTTCGTGCTTGTCAATCTGGCGGTCGACCTGTCGTACGCGGTGATCGACCCACGGATCCGGACCTCGGGCGGTGGGCGATGACGGCTCGTACGGACAAGATCGACGAACTGGCCAAGCGGGCCGCCAAGTCCGATGCCGGGGTGAGCCTGGCCGCCGCGGCCTGGCGCCGGCTGCGCCGCAACCCGGTTTTCCTGCTGGGCGCGGCGATCGTGATCGCGTTCGTGATCCTGGCGCTGCTTTCCCCGTTCCTGGCCCCGCACGACCCGGGCGAGCCGATGCTCGGCGACCAGGTCATCCGGGCCCGCAACGAAATCCCGCCGGCACAGGACGGTCATCCGCTCGGCGGTGACCAGGTCGGCCGGGACCTGTTGTCCCGTCTTCTGGTCGGCGCACAGCAGACGCTGCTGGTCGGTGTGCTGGCCACGCTGATCGGTCTGGCCGGTGGCTTGGTGCTCGGCACGCTCGCGGGCGCGCTGAGCGGGTGGGTCGACTCCACGGTCATGCGCGTTGTCGACGTGATGCTGTCGATCCCGGGCCTGCTGCTGGCGGTGTCCATCGGCTCGTTGTTCGCCCAGCCCAACCAGTACACGGTCATCCTCGCGGTGGCCGTCGTGCAGATCCCTGTGTTCGCAAGGCTGTTGCGTGGTTCGATGCTGGCGCAACGGCACAGTGATCACGTGCTCGCCGCGCGCTCGCTCGGTGTGCGGGAGGGCGCGATCGTGTTCCGGCACATGCTGCCCAACTCGCTCGGACCGGTGATCGTCCAGGCCACGCTCGTGCTCGCGATCGCGATCATCGAGGCGGCCGGGTTGTCGTTCCTCGGCCTCGGCAACCCCGACGACCGGATCCCGGAGTGGGGCCAGATGCTCGGCCAGGCGCAGAACGTCATCGACAGCCACCCGGAGCTGGCGTTCTGGCCGGCGGGCTGCATCGTCGTGGTCGCGTTGGGTTTCACATTGGTGGGCGAGTCGCTGCGCGAGGCTCTCGACCCGAAGAGCCGGCGGTGATGTAAAGGTGGCATTGCTCGACGTTCGCGACCTCAGGGTCGAGTTCCGGCGCAAGGGTGAAGACCCCGTGTACGCCGTCGACGGAGTCAGCTTCCAGGTGGAGCCCGGCCAGACGGTCGGGCTGGTCGGCGAGTCCGGCTGCGGCAAGTCCGTCACCGCACTGACGATCATGGGTCTGCTGCCCAAGCGTGGCCCGCGCGTCTCCGGTTCGGCGCGGTTCGAAGGAACCGAGCTGTTGTCGTTGTCCGACAGGCAAATGCGTGATCGGCGCGGCCGTGACCTCGGCATGGTGTTCCAGGACCCACTGTCCTCTTTGAACCCGGTGATCCCGATCGGCTTGCAGGTCACCGAGGTGCTGGAGCGCCACCGGGGCATGACCCGCCGACAGGCCACAGTGGAGGCTGCCAACCTGCTGGACAAGGTCGGCATCCCCGACCCCAAGCGCAGGCTCGACGAGTACCCGCACCAGCTGTCCGGTGGTATGCGGCAGCGCGCGATGATCGCGATCGCGCTGGCCTGCCGTCCCCGGCTGCTGATCGCCGACGAGCCGACGACCGCGCTCGACGTCACCATCCAGGCACAGATCCTTGCCCTGCTGACGGATTTGGTGCGGGACACCGAGACCGCACTGATCATGATCACCCATGACCTCGGTGTGGTCGCCGGACTGTGCGACGAGGTGAACGTGCTCTACGGCGGCCGCGTGGTCGAACGGGCCAAGCGGCACGATTTGTTCGCAGTGCCAAGGCATCCGTACACACACGGCCTGCTATCCTCGATCCCCCGGCTGGACGCGCCACGGGGTGAGCGGCTGTCGCCGATCAAGGGCTCGGTGGCCGACAACATCCCGTGGACGACGGGTTGCGCGTTCGCGCCCCGCTGCCCCAACGCCGTGGACACCTGCGTCGAGGTGACCCCGGAGATGGCGGCCGACCAGGTCGTGCCGGACGACCGACTGCTGCGTTGCCACAACCCGGTCGAACCGGTGCGCGATGGGGAGGCCCTGGTATGACCGACGTTGTGACGACCGAGACGCTGGTCGAGGTCGAAGACGTCAAGGTGCACTTCCCGATCAAGCGCGGGGTCGTGCTGGACCGGACCATCGGCTACGTGTACGCGGTCGACGGAGTGGATCTGTCCATCCGGCGCGGCGAAACCTATGGCCTGGTCGGGGAATCCGGCTGCGGCAAGTCCACGCTCGGCCGTGCCATGCTCAAGCTGACCCCGTCGACGTCCGGCCGGGTCGTGTTCGACGGGACTGACCTGTCGCAGATGCGCGGCGAGGCACTGCGCAAGATGCGCCGCCGGATGCAGATGGTCTTCCAGGACCCGATGTCGTCGCTGGATCCGCGCCAGTCGGTGGAGTCCATCCTGGTCGAGGGCATGCGGGCGCACGGGCTGGACAAGGACCGCGAGGCCACGGCCAAGCGTTTGCGCTCACTGCTTTCCTCGGTCGGCCTGCCCAGCAACGCGCTGCGCCGGTACCCGCACGAGTTCTCCGGTGGCCAGCGGCAGCGCATCGGAATCGCGCGGGCGCTCACGGTCGATCCGGAGCTGATCGTGGCCGACGAGCCGGTGTCCGCGCTGGACGTCTCGGTGCAGGCCCAGGTGATCAACCTGCTTGAGGACCTGCAGGAAGAGTTCGGGCTGACCTACCTGGTGATCGCGCACGACCTCGCCGTGGTCCGGCACATCTCCGACCGCGTCGGCGTGATGTACCTCGGTGGCCTGGTCGAGGAAGCACCGTCTGACCTGCTGTACGCCGAGCCGCTGCACCCGTACACCCGGGCGCTGTTCTCGGCGGTGCCCGTGCCCGACCCGCTCGTGGAGGACAGGCGGGAACGAATCCTGCTCGCCGGCGACCTTCCGTCGCCCGCGCGCCCGCCGGCCGGTTGCCGTTTCCACACCCGCTGCCCGTGGCGCCAGGAGCAGCGCTGCGACACCGAGCGTCCGGCACTGCGGGAGATCGCCCCTGGCCATCGGGTAGCGTGCCACTTCGCCGAGGACATCAGGTCCGGGCGGCTGCGTCCACACGAAGTCAGGCCGGAACTGATCGAGCAGGACGGCGCGGGCGGCGTTGTCGGAGCCGACGACCCGCTGGCCGGCCCGGCGTCGATCACTGAGGCACTCGGTTAGTGACTGTCCTATTTGTGTCAGTCGACTGAAACAGCACCGCAGACCGCTACATTCCGTGATCAGTCCTGCGCGTCAAGGTGTTGGCCTGCCCGTGTTCCCGGATCGTGACCTCAGGGTGGTCAATCGATGGCGAACAAGGGGGCTAAGGTCGCCACCAACGGACAGATCCCGGACCGACTCGGAAGGAGTGCGTGATGGCTTACCCGCTGTCGCCGCAACCCAGCCGCATGGCCTCCCGGTACAGCTGCGCTCTCACGCGCGCGATGCGACGGGTGGGTCTGGCACAGCGATGACCGCTCCGATCGAGGTCACCGACTCTGACAAATCGGCACAACCGGAAGCCGTACTGGAAGGAGTCAGCCGCAAGGCGATCCAGGGCCGGTCACTCGGCCGGATCGCGTGGATGCGGCTCAAGCGCGACAAGATCGCCATGGCCGGCGGAGCCGTGGTCCTGCTGCTCGTCCTTGTCGCCATCTTCGCCCCGCTCATCGTGAAGCTGCTCGGCCATCCGCCCAACGAGTTCCACCAGGAACTGGTCGATCCCACGCTCGGCAAGCCGTACGGCGCGTTCGGCGGGATCAGCTGGGACTTCCTGCTCGGTGTCGAGCCGGGCAACGGCCGTGACCTGTTCAGCCGGATCGTCTACGGCGCGCAGATCTCCATGCTGGTCGGGTTCCTCGCCACGCTGGTGTCGGTGATCATCGGCACGGTGCTCGGCGTGATCGCCGGCTACTTCGGCGGGTGGGTCGACACGCTGATCTCCCGCACGATGGACGCCTTCCTGGCGTTCCCCCTGCTGCTGTTCGCGATCGCGCTGGCGGGTGTGAGCCCGAACGAGCTGCTCGGCCTGAGCGGCAACGGCCTGCGAATCGCCATGCTCGTGTTCATCATCGGCTTCTTCAGCTGGCCGTACATCGGTCGCATCGTCCGTGGGCAGACGCTGTCGCTGCGCCAACGTGAGTTCGTCGACGCGGCGCGCAGCCTCGGGGCTCGCAGCCCGTACATCCTGTTCAAGGAGATCCTGCCGAACCTGGTAGCCCCGATCCTGGTGTATTCGACGCTGATGATCCCCACCAACATCCTGTTCGAGGCGGCGCTGTCGTTCCTCGGTGTCGGCATCAACCCGCCGACACCGTCGTGGGGCGGCATGCTGACCGACGCCACCAGGGTGTACAGCGTCGCACCGCACTTCGTGATCATCCCGGGGCTCGCCATCTTCCTCACGGTGATGGCCTTCAACCTGTTCGGAGACGGTTTGCGCGACGCGCTCGACCCGCGCGCCCGATGACCTTGCGTCGCACACCTTGGCGACAGTGAAAGGAAACCGATGAGGAAAACCAATACCCGGATAGCGGCTGTGTCCGGCGCAGTCGTCCTAAGCCTGGTGCTGGGCGCCTGTGGTGGCGACAGCGGAGGCAACGGAGGCGGCGGGACCAGCGGCACCGTCGCGTTCGACGCGGGCTCCAAGGGCGTCGTCAATGCCTCGGACAAAAAGGGCGGCACGCTGAAGTTCGCGAGCAGCGACGACTTCGACTCGACCGACCCGGGCAACACCTACTACGCGTTCGGCAACAACTTCATCCGCCTGTACGCGCGGATGCTGATGACCTACGCGTCCAAGCCCGGGACCGACGGCGCCAAGCCAGTGCCCGACCTGGCTGAGGCGCCCGGTGTGCCGAGCGACAGCAGCAAGACGTGGACGTACAAGCTCAAGAAGGGCATCAAGTACGAGGACGGCGCCGAGGTCAAGGCCAAGGACATCAAGTACGCCGTGGCCCGTACCTTCGACCGCGGTGTGCTGCGCAGTGGTCCGTCGTACTTCAAGAGCCTGCTCGCGGCCGACGGCTACGAGGGTCCGTACAAGGACAAGAACCTCGACAACTTCAAGGGCGTCGAGACCCCGGACGACTACACCGTCGTGTTCAAGCTGAAGGACTCGTTCGCCGAGTTCAACGAGCTGGTCATGTTCAGCGGCCAGACCGCTCCGGTCCCGGCGGACAAGGACACCGGCGAGCAGTACGCGCTGCACCCGTTGTCCACCGGCCCGTACATGTGGGAAGGCAACTACAAGCCCAAGCAGGGTGGCGCGCTGGTGCGCAACCCGAACTGGGACCAGGCCACCGACCCGAACCGCAAGCAGCTGCCCGACCGCATCGAGGTCGCCGCGGGCGTCAACGCCGAGGAGCTGGACAACCAGCTGCTGTCCGGTGACGTGCAGGTCGAGCTGGCCGGTACCGGTCTGCAGGAAGCCGCCCGCCAGCGGGTTCTCGGTGACCCGGCGCTGAAGGCCAACGCGGACAACCCGTACGCCGGGTTCCACTGGCTGGTTCCGATCAGCACCAAGGTCATCCCGAACGTGGACTGCCGTCTGGCGATCATCTACGCGGCGGACCGCGACGCCATGTGGCGTGCCTACGGTGGCGATGTCGGTGGCGAGATGTCCACGTCGATCCAGCCGCCGATCATCCCGGGCCGTCAGGCGAACGACCTGTTCAAGATCGGTCAGGGCTACAAGGGTGACGAGGCCAAGGCCAAGGAGTCGCTGGCCAAGTGCGGTCAGCCGAACGGCTTCTCCACCACGATGATCTTCCGCAGCGACCGGCCGAAGGAGAAGGCCGTCGCCGAGGCGGTCGAGCAGTCGCTGGCCAAGGTCGGCATCAAGCTGACCCTGAAGGGCTACCCGCAGGGTTCGTACACCACCGACCAGCTGGGCTCGCCGAACTTCATGGCGAACGAGAAGGTCGGCCTCGGCACCTACGGCTGGGCCGCTGACTGGCCGAGTGGCTACGGCTACCTGCAGGCGCTGACCGACGGCAAGGCGATCCAGCCGAGCGGTAACACCAACGCGCCCGAGCTGAACGACGACCAGATCAACAAGTGGTGGAACGACGTCGTCAAGATCGACAGCGCGGCCGAGCGCGAGAAGATCTACAACCAGATCGACCGCAGGGCGCTTGAGCTGGGCGCGTACTTGCCGAACGTCTACGCCAAGTCCTTGCTGTACCGGCCGGCGAACCTGACCAACGTGTACTTCCACGCTGGTTTCGGTATGTACGACTACGCCAACCTCGGCGTGTCCTGATAAGTCGCATCGGTCAGCTGAAGGAGTGAAGGCACCGGGTGGTCTGCGCGAGGCCGCGCAGACCACCCATGGCCGCATGCTGTGATCGCTTACATCGTTCGTCGACTCGCGGGCGCGATCGTGCTGCTGCTGGTGATCAGCGCGGCCACCTTCGCGATCTTCTTCCTGGTGCCGCGCATCGCCGGGGTGACCGCGGACGACCTCGCCGCCCGGTTCGCCGGGAAGTCCCCGACGCCGGAAACCGTGCAGGCCATCAAGGAACGGTTCGGTTTCGACAAATCCGTGGCCGAGCAGTACGGGATGTTCATCAAGGCGGTCGTCGCCGGGGACACCTACCAGAGCGGTACCCGGACCATCGACTGCCCGGCGCCGTGCCTCGGCTATTCGTTCCGCACCAACCAACCGGTGCTGGAAGAGGTCACGGGCAGACTCCCGGTGACACTGTCCATCGTCATCGGTGCCGCGATCATCTGGCTGGTCTCCGGTGTGGGCGTCGGTGTGCTGTCGGCTCTGCGCCGCGGCACCGTGATCGACCGCTCGGCCATGGCGATCGCGCTGGCCGGTGTGTCGTTGCCGATCTTCTTCACCGGTCTGCTGTCGCTCACATTCGTTGTGCACCAATGGGGTCTGCTACCCCCGGTGAAATACACGCCGTTCCTGGACAATCCCGGCCTATGGGCGCAAGGGCTCATCCTGCCGTGGATCACGCTGGCGTTCCTGTTCTCCGCGATCTACGCCCGGCTGACCCGCGCCGGGATGCTCGACACCATGGGCGAGGACTTCGTCCGCACGGCGAGAGCGAAGGGGTTGCGTGAGCGGACCGTCATCAGCAAGCACGCGCTGCGCGCCAGCCTGACGCCGATCCTGACCGTGTTCGGTCTGGACGTCGGCCTGCTGCTGGGTGGCGCGGTGCTCACCGAAAAGACCTTCTCGCTCAAGGGACTTGGTCAGCTGGCACTCGACGGGGTGATCCAGAGCGACCTGCCCATGGTGCTCGGCGTGGTCATGTTCGCCGCGCTGTTCATCGTTCTGGCCAACCTGGTGGTGGACGTCCTGTACGGCGTTCTCGACCCGACTGTGAGGCGTTAGCTGATGGCGCGAACCCAAAACTCCGAGGAGTCGGCCACCGCCGGCGCCGCGCTGAGCATGCCGTCGGCTTTCCTTGAGGTGCGCGACCTGCGCGTGCACTTCCCGACCGACGACGGCGTGGTCAAGTCCGTCGACGGGCTGTCGTTCAGCCTCGATCGGGGAAAGACGCTGGGCATCGTCGGCGAGTCCGGCTCAGGCAAGAGCGTCACCAGCCTGTCGATCATGGGGCTGCACAAGCAAGGCTCGGCCCGTATCTCCGGCGAGATCAAGCTGGACGGCGAGAACCTGGTCGGCGCGGATCCCGAAGTGGTGCGCCGCAAGCGCGGCAAGAACATGGCGATGATCTTCCAGGATCCGCTGTCGGCGATGCACCCGTACTACACGGTCGGCAACCAGATCGTGGAGGCCTACCGCGTTCACCACAACGTGTCCAAGGCGGCGGCGCGCAAGCACGCGATCGACATGCTCGACCGCGTCGGCATCCCGCAGCCGGACAAGCGAGTGGACGATTACCCGCACCAGTTCTCCGGCGGTATGCGGCAGCGCGCGATGATCGCGATGGCGCTGGTGTGCGACCCGGAACTGCTGATCGCGGACGAGCCGACCACCGCGCTGGACGTGACCGTGCAGGCGCAGATCCTGGATCTGATCGTGGATCTGCAGAAGGACTTCAACTCCGCGGTCATCATCATCACCCACGACCTCGGCGTGGTCGCCGAACTGGCCGACGACATCATGGTGATGTACGCGGGCCGCTCGGTGGAGTACGGCACGTCGCACGAGATCTTCTCGTCGCCGCAACACCCGTACACCTGGGGCCTGCTCGGATCGATGCCCCGGCTGGACCGGGAACGCACCGAGCGGCTGCAGCCGATCAAGGGCACCCCGCCCAGCCTGATCAACGTGCCGACAGGCTGCCCGTTCAACCCGAGGTGCGCCTACGGGGAGCTCAACGGCGATCTCAGCACGACCGAGCGCCCGGAGTTCCGCGAGATCAGTCCTGGACACCGGATCGCGTGCCATCTGTCTGGCGAAGACCGTCAGCGGATCTGGAACGACGAGATCAAGCCGAAGTTGTGAGTCGATGAGCGAACTGACCTCCCCTCCCACCGCGCCCGCCGAGACCCTGCTGTCGGCATCGGGACTGCAGAAGTACTTCCCGATCCGAAAGGGACTGTTGCAGCGGGTGCAAGGGCACGTGCAGGCCGTTGACGGACTGGACTTCTCGGTGCAGAAGGGCGAAACGCTCTCCCTGGTCGGCGAATCCGGCTGTGGCAAGACCACGACGGGAAGGCTGCTGACCCGCCTGCTCGAGCCAACGGCCGGCAAGATCGTCTTCGAGGGTGAGGACATCACCCACATGTCACAGTCGAAGATGCGACCGCTGCGCCGCGACGTGCAGATGATCTTCCAAGACCCGTACTCGTCACTGAACCCACGGCACACCGTGGGCGCGATCGTCGGAGCGCCGTTCAAGCTGCAGAAGGTGCAGACCGAGAACGGCGTGAAGAAAGCCGTGCAAGAGCTGCTCGAACTGGTCGGCCTGAGCCCGGAGCACTACAACCGATACCCGCACGAGTTCTCCGGCGGGCAACGGCAGCGCATCGGGATCGCGCGGACGCTCGCGTTGAAGCCCAAGCTGATCGTCGCCGACGAGCCAGTGTCCGCTTTGGACGTGTCGATCCAGGCGCAGGTGGTGAACCTGCTGGAGGATCTGCAGAACGAGCTGGACCTGACGTACGTGATGATCGCGCACGACCTGTCGGTGGTCCGGCACGTGTCGGACCGGGTCGCGGTGATGTACCTGGGCAAGATCGTCGAGCTCGGCGACAGGACCGGCGTGTACGAGAAGCCGATGCATCCGTACACGATGGCGTTGTTGTCGGCGGTGCCTGTGCCGGATCCGGAGCGGAAGGCCAAGCGGGAACGGATCCGGTTGAAGGGCGACGTGCCTTCGCCGATCAATCCTCCGTCCGGGTGCCGGTTCCACACGCGATGCTGGAAGGCGCAGGAGATCTGCAAGACCGAGGAGCCCAAGCTGGTTGAGCTGGCACCGGGTCGCCGGGCCGCGTGTCACTTCCCGGAGAACACTCCGGACGCGGATCACACCGTCAAGGTGGTGTAGCGAGAAGGCCCTCGTCTTTTGGCGGGGGCCTTTTTCGGTGCGCTCTTGGGTTGCTGTGGCTGGTCCGGCGCTTCGCTGTGGGTTGCTGCGGCGCGCGCTGGGGTTGGTTTCGGCGCGCTACTACCCGGGGTCGGCGCGATTTGGTGTGGAGCCTCTGCGCCGCAAAAGCAGGGAAACACGGGCAGGCCTGCGGCCCTGCCCGCCGACAAGCTTATTTGCGGCGCGTGGTGGGACGGGCGCGCCTCCACTTCGGTTGGGGCGCGCCTCCGCTGTGCTTCTGGCGCGCCTTCGCTTTCGGCCGGGGCGCGCCTCGCTCTGGTTGGGGCGCGCCTTTACCTATCTACCTACCGTCTCTGCGTGGACTCCCGGACGGCCAGCGAAACCGGCAACACCCGCCGACGCTGCTCCGGAGCCTGATCCGCAAGCAAATCCAGCAGCATCTCCACCATCTGCTTGACCTGTTCAGCCGGTTCCTGGTGCACCGAGGTCAGCGGCGGGTCGGCGGCCGGTGCCAGCTTCGGGTTGTCATCGAAGCCCACGATCGCCACATCCTCGGGAACCCGCCGTCCCGCGGCCTTCAGCGCTCGCAACGCGCCAATCGCCATCGGGTCGCTGGCGGCGAACACGGCGTCCAGGTTGGGTTCGCGTTCCAACAACTTGGCCATCGCTGCCTCGCCGCCGGTCTGGGTGAAGTCGCCGTTCTCCGCTCGGCCGTCGACCGGCATTCCTTTCTCGGCAAGGGTTTCCTGCCAGCCGGTCAGCCGGTCGATCGCCGCCGGGTGGTCCTGGGGGCCGCAGACCGTCACGATGTTGCGCTTGCCGACGCTCAGCAGGTGCTCCACCGCCATACGGGCGCCGGCGATGTTGTCGTAGTCCACTGTGTACAGGTCGGCGCTTGATCGGCCTGGGCGTCCGCCGAAGACTACGGGGACTCTCAGCAGTTTCAGTGCGACCGGCAATGGGTCGCCGCTGTGTGGGGCGAAGACCAGTGCTCCGTCGACGTGGCCGCCGTCGAGGAACTTCATCGTCCTTGGGATGTCGTCCGGGGCGTCCACGAACATCACCAGCATCTGGCTGCCTCGGTTGGCCAGTTCGCGGAACGCCCCTCGCATCACGATCAGGAAATACGGGTCGTCGAGGACTTTCGACTC
The DNA here is from genome assembly GCA_000720375.1 of Rhodococcus rhodnii. Taxonomy (GTDB): domain Bacteria; phylum Actinomycetota; class Actinomycetes; order Mycobacteriales; family Pseudonocardiaceae; genus Kibdelosporangium. The sequence goes on from JOAA01000018.1 coordinate 204,935, forward strand.
GGGTTCCGAAAGGACCAGCGCGACCGCTCCTGTCCGTTTTGTCACCAATGAGCGGGCTGCCTGGTTTGGGGAGTATCCGAGGTCTCGCGCGGCCGCGAGCACCGCCTCCCGAGCCCTCGGACTGACGTACATTTCCTCGTTCAGCGCGCGCGACGCGGTCGAGCGGGATACCCCCGCGTATGCCGCGACATCCTCGAGCGTCGGCCGGTCTTGAGTTGACCCCACCTGTAGAGCATAAGCCAGAGGGGTCGAAAGATACTGTTGCAAAAAGATCTTCTCACGAGAAGATCTGAAGCATTATGGAGCTCGGACAGGGACATTTGAAGACCATCATCGCCGTGGCGGAGTGCGGCAGCATCGGCCGGGCGGCGATCCGGCTGGGTCAGAGCCAGGCGGGCGTGAGTGGCAACGTCCGGCGGATCGAGAAGTACTTCGGTGGGGAATTGTTCCATCGATCGGCCGAGGGCGTACGCACCACGCCGTTGGGTGATTGGGTGCTGGTCAAGGCGCGGACGTTGGCGGCGGACATGGACCAGTTGGTGTCGTCGGCCCGCAGCGTCGCGGGCGGTGTGGATCGGCTGCGGATCGCCGGGCAGCCGTGCCCGACGATGCTCGCGTTGATCCCGCTGCTGCCCAGGGACGTCGAAGTGCGCGTGGATCACTCGGCCGACTGGCTGTTGCAGCAACTGACCGCGGGGTCACTGGACGTGTGCGTCTCCGTTGAGCCTGTCGGGTTTTCAGTGCCGGATGACGTACACAGACGAGTGATCACCGATGAGCCGTGCGTGATCGGACTGTCACGAGTGCATCCGTTGGCCGATCGACGCAGCATCGGGCTGTCCGAGCTTGCCGACCACGACTGGGTGGACACTCCGTTCGGCGACAGCGGTCTGCGGCTGGCCTGTCAGCACGCGGGATTCGAGCCACGGATCCGGTACTGGATCGCCGATCCCAGCGCGGCTCGCCTTGTCGTGCGGTCCGGGCGCGCGGTCGGTTTGTTCACCCGCTGCGCACCGGACGGTTTGGTTCTTCGTCCGCTGCAAGGGAATCCGGTAAGACGACGGACCGTGCTGTACTGGCGGGAACCGGCTTCGGCGTTGATTCGTCGGTTAACCAACGTTACAGTGAACAACCGCACAGAAAGCCCTTTCTAGCCTCCTATCTGGCCGTCTGGTCATCGCTTTCTCCTATGACCAAAGGTTTTCCGCTACTTGGCGGCGGTTTCTCCCGTGGCACAGCCGATAGTTTCGATGTCATGTTGAGCAGACGGAAACTGCTGATGACCGGGGCCGCCGCAGTGGCATGCGGGGCGGTCATCGGCTGGAACGCCCTCGCCGCACAAACCGACTTCGACGAGATCTACGCGGGCCGTCGAATCCACGGCAAGGGCGAACTCATCTTTGTCGACGGCGACGTCGTGCACGTGATGCGCAACGCCGACGGCTCGTACAGCACATCGATCAACCACTACGAGTCGTTCACGTCGCTGCGTGACGCGGCCCGGCGCGCCGTCGACACCCTCGGCGATCTGCGCCCGGTCACGCACGCGCACTGAGAAGGGGGATCATCCATGGGCATTCGCAAGAACCAGCAAGACCTGACGGCGACCGAGAAGACCAATCTGGTCAGCGCGTTGCTGGCGATCAAAGACTCCGGCGTCTACGACACCTTTGTCCGCCAACACATCGACCGGTTGAACGGCGACAGCGACAACGGCACCAGGATCGGCCACCGGTCGCCGTCTTTCCTGCCGTGGCACCGGAAATTCCTGCTGGAGTTCGAACGTGCGCTGCAGGCCTTCGATTCGTCGGTGAACCTGCCGTACTGGGACTGGGCCACGGCAGGCGCCGGATCATCCTTGTGGGCAACGGACTTCATGGGCCCCGACGGGAGTCCGGCACAGAACGGCCGGGTGACCAGTGGTCCGTTCGCGGGATCCGACTGGCCGCTGACCGTACGCAGCGACTCAGCCGGATTCCTGCGCCGAAACTTTGGCGCGGGCGGTGTTTCACTGCCGACGGCTCGGGATGTCCGGACTGTGCTGGGCATCCGGACGTACGACACCGCGCCGTGGAACAGCACGTCCAACGGGAGCTTCCGCAACAGCCTTGAGGGGTTCCGCGGACCGAACCTGCACAACCGGGTCCACGTATGGGTAAACGGCACGATGGCGGGCGCGGGATCGCCGAATGATCCCGTGTTTTGGCTCCACCATTGCCATGTCGACAAGTTGTGGTCCGACTGGCAGCTCCGCAACGGTAGAAATACCTACATACCGGTCTCCGGGACAGCCAACGTCGTGGATATTGACGAGGTGATGCAGCCGTGGGGTGATGTCGCACCACGCGACATGCTGGACCATTCCTCGCAATACTCGTATGAATAAGTCGGCTCACCTGACCCCGATCTAACCCGGGACATCCTCCCGACTACTCCGAAAGTGCCACGATTCCGGCATTCAGGTTACAAAAAGGTAGCCCTGCGTAGCACCTGTGCGCGACTGCGCGATGCGCTTCTTGAACCGACCCAGCAATTCAGGGAGCGGATCAATGGCGCGAGAACAGCGGCACCCGCAAATGGATGGCGGCATCAACCGGCTTCGACGACGAGCAGTACTAGCGATCTTCGCCATGCTGGTACTCACCGCATGGGGAGTCCTCAATCTGCAGAGTACGCTTGGGCTCGACAACATCTCCCTACCGGCGGGATTCGTCCACGCCACGCTGCGCGTGCTGGCAATTGCCAGTGGTGCGGGAATCGCCGTGTACTTGGTACGCAAGAGAGACCGTCCCGACCTGAGCGACTTGTACATCGGATCACCGGAACTGCGGACTGAGCGAGACGCCGGGCTGGAGATATTCAAGGCGGAAAGTTACTGCCTTCGGGTATACGACGGTGACGTTTCACGGCTGTTCACCGCGATGTTAACCGACCTACCGAGCTACTTGTTCCGAATAAATGATGACATCAAACTATCGCACGGTCAGCTTGAGTCGACCACAACCCTACATCTGAGAATGCGGCCACCGGTTGAAACCACACCGATCAATTGCCAGGCCACGAGAACGATTCTCGTCCCGGTGATCATGGCGCGCAAAGGGCTCCTGTTCGACAATCTCCAAGTAACGGACGCGTCCGGCCGTGTCCTTCCGACTCTGTCGCAGTGGGAGGCCAGAGGCGTGACTGCACTAGCAGTGCGAGCGCTCTTTGGATTCGTCAATGAGGATTCGGCAAGGCGCGGGATAACGCTGCCGTGGCGTAGGCGAGCACTTGAGCAGGCCGAAGCCAACCTGAAAGCCGCCTACGTAGAAATCATGACGGATGCGATCTGCCTCGTCGGAGCACCGGACAAGTTGGCCAAGGCATCCGCCACACGCCACCTGAGCGAGCGCCGCGACAAGGCACTCAAGCGACTAGCCGATTTGCGATCCGTCATGGCACCGGAGTTCTACGAGCGCCTGGAGGCAGTGTGCTTGTCGCTCGCGGACAACTACCTGATCATCGCGGAAGTGCCTAAACCCAGTGGCACCAACCTGATCGTCAAATACACCGCCAGAACTGAGACCGAACGATCACTTCCCCGAGGGAAGGAACGACTCCGTGCACGCCTCGGTCTCGACCCGCACATGGTCGACGTTGCAATGCCACGGATATTGCAAGCCGATTCATACCACTGCCAGATCACCGCACCGCCAGGCTTACACGTCTTCAGCCATCATCTCGAAGCACTCGGTGGCAACAAACCACTCCGGCAGACGGATTTCCAGATCGGTGGGGTGCAGCAGTACGTACGCCTCTATCACGAGGAGAGCAGAACAATCGCGCACCTTTATGTCCGCAGACATGGTTCGGCCTTCGCCGTCAGCGATGTCCGCGGATCCGAGCGGATCGGGTCAGGCGTCAAATCCGTTCTCTCGCTGCGTGAAACACCGCCGGGTATGCTGGGTTCCGCCGCGACCCTGGCAACTGTGGTCGCCACAGTCATGCTGTTTCTGACCATCACACGGCTCGGCCTGACCGATCAACGATCAACCGGATCAAGTCTACCCGCACTCCTTTTTACAGTCCCTGCATTCATTTCTGCCGCATTGGGAAGAGGCGTGGATGGCAGCCGGATGACACGGTCATCATTGATCACGTATTTCGGATTGTTTGCAGTATTCATCACGTCCATCGGAGCGACACTGCTCTATGCATACGACGCGACGACCAACCTGGCCACCGAGGTGTCCATCGCGCTCTGGCCAGGAAGCGCGCCTTGGCAGACCGACTGGATCTGGCTGGGGTTGTCCATCGTCACCTGGGGTGTCGCCATTTTCTTGATCAGGGAACGGCGTGACCAAACGCGGTACTACCTCGACAACTTGCAACGAGCGGGTGATCGACATACCGCCCCGAACGAGGACTTGACAACGGCTGACGAGACGACCACTCTTGCGGAAAGGAAGAAATCATGACTGTGGCGGACATTATGCGACCTTTTTTCCGAAGGAAAAAGGATGACGAATCGACTGCGACCGACTGGCGGGACGGCAGGCAGGTTTTCCGCCGCCCGGAGGCGACCGAGCTGAGCTTCTCGCGGTTAAACTTCCTGCGATCCGCTGATGACCACACGAAGCTCCGCAAGTCGGTCGCCCGGATCTACCGAGACCGGGCGGACATGGACGAGAAGGACGTCGAAAAGGAGTATCGCGACATCCAGCGCAAGCTCGGCGAGATCTGACGAGTTCGTCGACAAACTTGGCGACATCCCACACAGAATCGGTCAAGTCACAACGCTGCGCAATGGCTCGTACACAGGGTGTTTTCCCTTGTACGCCAATAGGTTGACGTAGTCGTGACGCGGTAACACGATCGTGGATAACATCGATTTATGGGCCAAGCGTCCAACCTGGACCTTCCGCAAGCACGGGAGTTGCCCATGAGCGCCGCGATCCGGCCGCCAGAGGCCGCAACGCCGATCTTCCGCAATGGTTTCGCCACGACTGCCCTTGCTTTGGGCATCGTCGGCATCGGGTTCGGGCTGTCCGTGTTGTTCGGTCTGCTCGCAACCGTTTTCGGGGCACTGGCCGTGCTGTTCGGGGTCATCGGAGTCATTCGCGCGCGCAAGGGCCGGGCCACCGATGGCGGGATGGCCGCCATCGGTGTCGTCGCCGGGCTCATCGCTGTGGCGATCGGGATCGGGGTCATGGTCGGCATGCCTGACCAGCCCGATTCCCTGAGTTCTATCGATTTGCTCGGTTGACCGCCGATACGACGGCACGCAGTGACGCCGTCACGATCGACGAGTCCACGCCGACGCCCCACAACACACGGTCCCCGACCGCGCACTCCACGTAAGCAGCGGCGCGCGCGTCGTCGCCCGCGGTGAGAGCGTGCTCGGTGTAGTCAAGAACCCGGACGTCGAAGCCCACGCTCGCCAGCCCGTCGACGAAGGCCGCGATCGGGCCGTTGCCGTTGCCCCTGACCTCGTGTTCGTCACCTTCGACGTACACGACCGCGGCGATTTCGTCGTGGCCTTGGCCGTCGTCGGACAGCCTGTGCCGCTGGAGCGTCAGCGGTGCCGTGGCCGACAGGTACTCGGAGGAGAACATGTCCCACATCTGCGCCGGGCTGACCTCGCCGCCCTCGCTGTCGGTCATCTTCTGGACCACGCCGGAGAACTCGATCTGCAGCCGGCGCGGCAGCTCCAGCTGGTGCTCGGTCTTCATCACGTAGGCCACGCCGCCCTTGCCGGACTGCGAGTTCACCCGGATCACGGCCTCGTAGGTGCGGCCGACGTCCTTCGGGTCGATCGGCAGGTACGGGACCTCCCACTCGAACTGGTCGACCGGGGTGCCCGCCTTGCCCGCGGCGTCGTGCAGCGCGTCGAAGCCCTTGTTGATGGCGTCCTGGTGGCTGCCCGAGAACGCGGTGAACACCAGGTCACCGCCGTACGGGTGACGCTCCGGGACCGGCAGCTGGTTGCAGTACTCGACCGTCCGGCGGATCTCGTCGATGTCGGAGAAGTCGATCTGCGGGTCGATGCCCTGGCTGAACATGTTCATGCCCAGCGTCACCAGGCAGACGTTGCCGGTGCGCTCGCCGTTGCCGAACAGGCAGCCCTCGATGCGGTCCGCGCCGGCCTGATAGCCCAGCTCAGCGGCGGCAACGCCGGTACCGCGGTCGTTGTGCGGGTGCAGCGACAGGATCACCGAGTCGCGGCGCTCCAGGTTGCGGTGCATCCACTCGATCGAGTCCGCGTACACGTTCGGCGTCGCCATTTCCACGGTCGCGGGCAGGTTCAGGATCACCGGCCGCTGCGGCGTGGGCTGCCAGATCTCGGTGATGGCGTTGCAGACCTCGGCGGCGTAGGACAGTTCCGTGCCGGTGTAGGACTCGGGCGAGTACTCGAACCGGAAGTCCGTATCGGTGTACTTGTCCGCCAGCTCAGCCACCATTTCCGCGGCCGACGTGGCGATCTTCTTGATGCCCTCGCGCTCCTCGCGGAAGACCACGCGGCGCTGCAGGATCGAGGTGGAGTTGTAGATGTGCACGATCGCCTTGTTCGCGCCCTGCAGGGCTTCGAACGTGCGCTCGATCAGCTCGGGACGGCACTGCGTCAGCACCTGGATGCGTACGTCGTCGGGTACCGCGTCCTCGGTGATGATCTCGCGGACGAAGTCGAAGTCGGTCTGGCTGGCCGCGGGGAAACCGACCTCGATCTCCTTGTAGCCCATCTTGACCAGCAGCTCGAACATCCGGCGCTTGCGGGCGGGCGACATCGGGTCGATCAGCGCCTGGTTGCCGTCACGCAGGTCGACCGCGCACCACAGCGGGGCCTTGGTGATCTTGTTGTCCGGCCACGTGCGGTCGGCCAGCGTCACGTCCTCGACCAGCTCAGCGAAGGGCCGGTAGCGGTGTACCGGCATCGAGGAACCGAGTTGGGCGTTCCACACCGGCTGGTCCGCGGGCGCCGGGCGCGCGGGCTTGCGGATCTTGGACGAGCGGAACGAATCGGGATTTGTGGTCATCGAAAGGGGTCTCCAGCTTCATCAGCGGACGACCGGCGGCAACGCTGAGCTCCGCGGCGGGGAGCCGGTCTTTCGTCAGGCCCCGTCGCGGCAGCGAAGCAGGAGGGATCGAGCCACGGCTCCACAGTAGCGAGCCGACCCCCTGATCCGTAAACCAGGCGTCCCACATGCTGGGCGGAGTGGGTTACTCCGTTCAGCGGGGTTTCCGGCTGCTCGCCGAGGTCAACCCCAAGATATGACTACTCGCAGATGGCATGTCACGAGCGGGCGGGGAACGGCGGCTCGGGTTGTGTTCGGGGTCACGGCGATCTTCGCACTGATCGAAGCCGTGTACATCCTGCTGATCGTCTTGGATGCGAACACCACCAACGGCTTCTACACGTTCATCCAGTCGCTCGCCGAACCGCTGGCGCTGTTCTTCCCTGGCCTGTTCGCGACGGGTAACTACAACCTGGACGTGATACTGAACTACGGCCTCGCGGGCGTGTTCTGGCTGGTCATCGGGTCGATCCTGGCGCGAATCATTGGCCGGTAACGGTTTGTTACTGGAAAGTAGCCAAAGCTGCTGGGCCGTGCCAGACTCCTGACATGGCCCAGCACGCCGAATCCGGGCGCTCGTCCAAGAGCGCGGGTGCCACGCGTGCGCAGGTCGTTGGCATCGTGGCCAATGTGGTCCGATGGGTCGGCCTGCTCTGCACGTTGGTCCTGGTCATCCACATCCTGCTGACCGTCGGCAGCGCCAATCCGAACAACGGGATCACGAGTTTCTTCGCCTCATGGGCAGATCCGCTCGCGCTCGGGTTCCGCGACCTGTTCACGCCGAGCGACCCCAAGGCGTTCGTGCTGGTCAACTACGGCATCGCGGCCTTGTTCTGGCTGATCGCCTCGAGTGTCCTCGCCAAGATCATTCGGCGCTTCGCCTAGGCACGTAGCCGTACAGGAACGCGTGCACGATCTGCTTGTAGTCCTTGCTTTCGGTCACCATCACGCTCAGCAGATGAGCGGCGAACCTGGTGTCGGGCATGTCCAGTTTGCCCTGGTCACGCAGTTTTTCGAACCTCGACGCCAACGCGCCCTGCACCCGCCACGGCCCGGCTTCCCGCCAGGCTTCGTAGATCTCCCTGGGGAAGTGCTCCCGCTCGGCGGCCATCCGGCTGCTCAGCGCGAAGTGGTCGGCGAGTTGTGGCGACGGCCGGTTCCAGTCCTCCGCGAGGTTCACCAGCGCGCTTTCCAGGTCGGTGACATCGGTGAGGTTGCGGTCGATGAGGGCTTCGTGCGCCTCGGCCACCTGGCGTGAACTGGTCAGCAGCACCTCGGCGAACAGCTTTTCCTTGCTGTCGAAGTGGTTGTAGATCGTCCTGGTCGACACGCCGGCCTCGGCGGCGATCATGTCGATGCTCGCGACCAGGTAGCCGACACGGCCGAAGACCGCCATGGCCGCGCGCATGATCGCTTCCCGCTTGTCCGCCCGGCCCATGGTTCTCCTCACAAGTTACAACGACCGTTTTACAAATTTGCCATGCACGTTGTACTTTACCCGCATGGCTCAGATGAAACTCGCCGTGATCGTGGGCAGCGTGCGGGAAGGCCGCCGCGGCCCGCTGATCACCGACTGGTTCGTGGACTACGCCGGACAGCACGGTCAGTTCGAGATCTCCGTGATCGACCTCGCCGAGCTGGAACTACCTCTGGTGATGCCGCCGGAACCACCCGCCATGGCCGAACCGGCACGGCCATCGGCTTTGGCCGCGGCCACCGAGGTTCTGGCGCAGGCGGACGCGTTCGTGATCGTCACGCCGGAGTACAACCACAGCTTTCCGGCTTCTCTCAAGGCTTTCGTCGACTGGCACTGGAGCCAGTGGCGCGCGAAACCGGTCGGCTTCGTGTCGTACGGCTCGATCGGCGGCGGCCTGCGCGCGGTCGAACAGCTCAGGTCGGTCTTCGCCGAGCTGCATGCGACGACCGTGCGGGACCAGGTCAGCTTTCACCGCTACTGGATGGAATTCGACGCCGACGGCAAGCCGGTCGACGCCGAGACGCACAACGAGAACGCCAAGCTGATGCTCGACCAACTGACGTGGTGGGGCACCGCGCTGCGCAACGCTCGAACCGCTGTGCCGTACGCGGTTTAGAGCTGGGCGATGTTGGCGGCCTCGTCCGGATCCGGTTCGCTGACACCAAGAAACGCCTTCGTCACCTCGACCGCCACGTCCGGCGCGAGCCGCTTCAGGCTCATCGCAAGGACATTCGCGTCATTCCACTTGCGAGCGCCTTCGGCGATCCACGCCTCCCAGGCCAGCGCGGCCCGCACGCCGGGGACCTTGTTCGCGGCGATCGCGGTGCCCGTGCCGGTCCAGCACATCACGATCCCGAAGTCCGCGTTCCCGTCGACCACGGCTTGGCCCACCGCCGCGCCAAGCTGTGGCCAGGACTCGCCCTGCGCCGGGCGAACCACCTCGTGCTCGGCCGCCAGGTAGTCCAGGACAGCCTTCGTGGTGTCGTTCTCGTCGTCTGCGGCGAACGCGATTCGCATGCCCCAACCGTACCCGGTTCCCAGTATTCAACTTTTGTGCACGTTATGAAATACGACCGTTCGGTGAATTGCCGGGCCGTTGGCTGCTGCGCGAAGTTCGACTCATGCGTATCGCAACCCTGCTCGCACTCGCCCTCACAGGCACGCTTGTCGCCGCGCCGACCGCGACGGCGAAAACGAACAGCGTTTCGGAGATAACCGATTCCTTGGCGCGCACTATTTCGGTCGAACTGACCGATAAAGACGCGCGGCACGCGCTGACCAAAATGGCGCCGCTCGACGCCGTCGACCCCAGCTCGCTGGACGTCCACGGTCGTCTGACCAGGCCTCTTGCCACGGCCAACGCGGACCTGCTTACCGCAAAGGGTCTGCCGGCCGGTTCGGCACGACTGGCCCGAATCCGTCTCGCCCATGATTCCATGGTTTCCCAGTTGCGCAGTGGCGCTGCGCCAATGATGGCCGCGGCCCCGAATGATGACGGCGCCACGGAATTCACCGGATATTTGCCCGGCGGCAAGGCCTTGACGCTGTCGACAGCGACAATCCCGTCCCGTCCAGTGGTGTTCGTTGAAGTGGACGTGACAACGGCCGTACAACTCGGCACAGAAGTCATCAAACGACACACCGGCACACCGGTCGCAGCCCGCGCCGCAGGCGGCTACTGGGCCACGCAGATCACCAGCATCCGGTTCGGCGACGTGCAGGAGCCGTGGTTCAAGGGTGACGCGGAGATCTTCGCGATCACCGGCGGCTTCGACATGAACGGCGATGTCCGCGCGGACACGTTGACGCTGCCGTACCTCGACGACGAGAACAAGACGTACTACCCGAATCAGCTTGTCCTGCACTGGAACCGCTACAAGTACAGCGCGGCGGACATCGTGTTCATGGAGGACGACGGCGACACGAACTACCTGAACCTGGCCAAGGCCTTGGTCGCGGCGCTGGCGTACATCCTCGACGGCGGCGCCTATGTGCCGCTGGTGAACGCGATCCTCGACGCCCTGCCCACCAGCTGGTGGACCGACGACCCCGATTTCGTGGACGCCTGTTACACGATCACCCGCGACACCACCGCGACGATGAACTGCGCCGGCGGCAACGGAACCCTTGGCGTGCGACCGTTCTGGGTCAACGAGCTGTGAAGCGTGCAGGCCAGGCCGGGTGACGACCGCTCGGATAGTGTGCGCTTCTCAGCCCGGCGCAGGCCCATCGCCGCACGTCGAGGCACTTGCGACCACCCGTTTTGGCTGGTCCAGACCCCATCCGGTAACCTCTCCGGCGGAGGATTCGCATAGTGGCCTAGTGCGCACGATTGGAAATCGTGTTGGGTGTGATAGCCCTCAGGGGTTCAAATCCCCTATCCTCCGCCATAGAACGCCGGTCGCCTGCAAGGTGACCGGCGTTTTTCATGGTGGTGCCGGGTGCGGCACGATGATCGGCCGTGAGCAACAAAACCGGCCGGGTGCTGTCCAATCGCTCCATCGTAGTCAGTGCCGCACTGGTGGTACTGCTCGCGGCCGGGGCCGCGTGGCTGCTGCTGGCCAACTTCGGTGGTGGCAGTGAAGCCGACCGGGCGCGGCTGGACGCGATTCGGACGGTCGGGTCGTTGGTGCTCGGGGCTGGTGGGGCCATCGCCTTGCTGCTCGCCGCACGTCGGCAGCAGACGGCCGAGCGGGATCTCGCGCAGAAGGAGCAGGTCCAGCGGCATGCCGAGCAGGACGCTGCTGAGCGGCGGATCACTGAGCTCTATCTGAAGGCCGTCGACCAACTTGGGTCCGACAAGGCGCCGGTGCGACTGGCCGCGCTGCACGCCCTTGAACGCGTGGGGCAGAGCAATCCCGCGCAGCGGCAGACCATTGTGGACGTGATATGCGCCTATCTGCGTATGCCCTACACCGCGCCGACCACCCACCCGGTCGGCCCTCGACGTTTGGGCTATCGGCGGCCGGTTCGGCCTGGCCACCCATTGCCGGCGCATCGGCCGTCGGTGTCCGTGCCGGTGCGCGACAGCGCGAACGCGGCCCAGCAGGAACGCGAGGTTCGGCTGACCGCGCAACGTATTCTCATCACTCACCTGAGCCCAGGCGACGACGGCTCCCGGCCGGTGGACACGTTCTGGCCGGATATCGATGTCGACCTGTCCGGCGCGACTCTCATCGACTTCGGTCTCATCGGCGGACGAATCCGCAAGGCCTGGTTTGACGAGGCATCGTTCGTCGGATTCACGACGTTCGACCGCACTGAGTTCGCCGGTGCGGCTTCGTTTCAAAGGGCCACATTCGCTGGGGAAGCGTGGTTCGCCGAGGCCAAGTTCAGTCGGGATGCCGCGTTCTTCGGCGCCGAATTCGCTGAGCAAGCCATGTTCACCGACGTCGAGTTCGCCGAGGAGGCCGGCTTCAACTTGGCTGAGTTCGCCTCGGCGGCGTTCGCTGGAAGCAAGTTCGTCGGTTCAGCCAGCTTCGCCGGTGTCAAATTCACCGAGTACGCCTTCTTCGTCGGTGCCGCGTTCGTTGACGGCGCCCAGTTCGACAGCGCGATCTTCATCGCGGAGGCCGATTTCAGCGACGCCGAATTCAGTGGAATCTTCTACTTCCGCCAGACGGAGTTCGCCTCGGTCAACTTCGGTTCCGCCGCGGTACGCACGGATGCCGAGGTCGTCCCAGCGATGTGGCCGTTGGGCTGGACTGTTTCGAATGATCCTGCGGAGGTGCGTCCTGGCCACGCGGGCTCGTGGACGCGGCTGGTTCCGCCGTCTCGATGAGAAGGGGCGTGGGGAACGTCGTGGGCGCCGGGGCTTGAGTCGTCGGCGTCAGACTCAAGCCCCGGCGCGCCAATTAGTCCTCTTCGTCCGGTTTGGCGTGATCCGCGACACCCGGCCGAGGGTCACGCGACAGGTCCACCAGGGGGTGCGGCCCCTCGGCGTCGTCTGGCAACGCGTGGCTTGGCCGCCGCGTTACCACCTGCTCGTGATTGTCCGAACTCATCCACGCCCTCCTCTTCGTGTCAAAGTGGACACTACCCATGGGAGGTGTGCGCCTGCTCGATGAGGTCGAACAGATCGAACAGCAGATCGAGCCATTCATCGCCGGTACTGGGCCGGAATCGGACCACCTGCGGGTCGTGGTCGCTGGCCTGACCGGCGAATTCCGCGTTGATGTGAACGATGTCATAGTCCACGCCGCGCGGGGCTCTGCTGGTCAGTGTGTGATCGAGCACTTGCGAATTGCCTTCGAACACGTAGGTGTAGCGCTGGTTTGCCGGCAACGTGTCGATCAGCGCACGGACCGCGCCGCCCCTGGTCAGTTCGGCCAACGCCGGGGAGAACTGGAAGTCGTTCAGGTCGCCGGCGAGCACGATGTTCGCCTTGCGGTCCACCGCGAGCACGCTGTCCACGAACGCGCGCAACGTGATCGCCTGCTTGATCCGCTGTTCTTCGGTCACCCGGTTCGGCGGCTGGAACCGGCCGTGCACGGACTGGTCGCCGCCCTTGGAGCTGAAGTGGTTCGCGACCACGAACACCTTGCGGCCCTTGAACACGAACTCACCGGCCAACGGCTTGCGCGACCGGTCCCACGCCGCGTTGCCCGGGTCGATCCGGCCCGGTGACACCGAAAGCGCGGCCCGGCCGTGCTGCTTGACGACCTGCACCGGCGTCGCGGCGTCACCGCCTGGGCGATCCACAAAGGACACACGCTTCGGGTTGAAGATGAACGCGACCCGGATGTTCCCGCCCGGCTCACCGCCGTCGGCGTTGTTCGCCGGGTTGATCTGGCGCCATTCGTAGCGCGGGCCGCCCTTGGCGACGATCGCGTCGGTGAACTTCCGCAAGGTCTGGTCGGCCGACACCGTGCCGTCGTTCGTGGCACCGTTGTCATCCTGGATCTCTTCCAGCGCAACGATGTCCGGGCTCGCCAGGTTCTCAACGATCCCCTCGGCCAGCCGGTCGAACTTGGCCTGCTCGTCACCGGGGTCGAGGTTTTCGACGTTGTACGTGCCGATCGCGAGCTCACCCGTGCGCTGCCTGCGGGTCTTCTCCGGCTTCAGCCCACCACTGGCGATCTCGCCGAGCGTGGTGGCCTGCAACGTGTACCCGCCGAAGTTGGAGTAGTCCAACGGGCCCTCGGTCCGGCCGGTGAGCTTGTCGTTCACGTTGGCCTGCGGGAAAGGCCGCTGGGAGAACGGAATCAGCGACATGACCTTCAACCGGCCGGGGTTCGGCTGGTCGTAACCGCCGTACAAGGTGCCGCCGCGCGCGGTCGGGTTCTCGTTCGGCCGCACGGTCACGTAGAACTCGTTGAACTCCGTGGTCGGGCCGACAACGCGGACGTCCGTGACCGCGACCCGCATGCTTTCCCGGGACTCGAAGTAGTCCAATGTGTACTCGGCTGGCTTCAGTTCGAGCGAGTCGATGTTCCCACCGGTCGGCACGTAGCCTGCCGGGAGCGCGCCGATGTTTTCCGCCTGCGGCAAGGGGTTTCCTGCCGACGAGACGGTCCATGTCGCGCCGATCAGCTCGGTCAGCGACTGGTAAGTCGAGTTGGCGTCGTCGTTGGGCAGAGCTTCCTTCACCGTTCCCGTGACCACGACCGCGTCACCGACCTTGACGTTCGGGGCCGCCGAACCGGTCAGCACGAAAAGGCCTTCGCTGGTGCGCACATCGGCGTCCGGAACGGTGTCCTGGAACCAGAAACCACGCTGTTGACCGAACGCACGGATCGCGGTGACAACACCGGTCACATCCGCGACCTTCTTGCCCGCCAAAGGCGAAACGCGCGTAATGCCCTGGATGTCATGGATCTTCGCGGGAACCGGTGGCGTACCACCGCCAGGGCCTTCACCTGCGGCGTTGCGCGGGCTCGGCTCACCGGACGCGAAGTCAGCCGAGTTGTTGTCCGTGTCCGCGGTGTTGATACGGGCGGACGAGGTCGTGTTGCTGGTCGCGGCCGCCGGAGCAGTCTCACGCACCGTAGCGTTGCCGTACCCGATCAGGTCGTGAATTCGGGTGTCGGCGGCGCAGTCCGCAGCGGTCAAGCAGGTCAGCAGCGCGGTGCTCTTCACCAGCGCGACCGTGCCCGCACCCGCGGCCATCGGGATGGTGCCCACCGCATCCGACGCGGGCAGCTCGACGCTTCCGCCTGTGCCCTTCGCCTCGCTGACCAGGTAGGTCTTGCCCGGCAGAACCGACCCGGCGAGGGGTGTCACCTGCCAGCGGCTGCTCGAGCTCGGCGCCGCGGGCAGATACTGCACGCTCCACCCGGCCACCGAGACCGGCGCCGTCCCGACGTTGGTCAGCTCGATGAAGTCCTGGGTCAACGTGGCGCCGGAGTTGCCGCCGCCCCCGTACACCTCGCCGATCAGGATGTCCGTACTCGGCGCGGCACTCGCGGCTGGAACCACCAGCACCATGCCAAGCCCGACGGACGCCGCCACGGCGAGCCCGCGTAAGGATGAGGTCACGCTCTGTCCTCCCTCGTGAAAATCAACCGTGGCATCGTCCCCCGGCCGAGTGAACGAAGGAAGTACGCGGAGGCAACTGTTCGGCCTCTTCACTCACGGCAGCCGATGTGAAAACATGTGGTCGCTCCCGCCGCCTGGGTAGATTGACCAGGAGGCAGCTATATGCGCCGAACGCAGCGCATTCTGACGACTCTGACTGTTCTCGCGACGGCGGTGGCACTTGCCCCGGCCGTCCAGGCGGCTCAGTCGTTCACAGTCATGACGCCGGCCACCGAGGTGGCGTCCCGAACCGATCGCAGACCGGTCGCGGGCGGTCTGTACGACGCGAAGGTGAACAAGACGTTCATCTCGTGGTCGGGCAAGGCGGCGGACACCTACGTGCAGGCGTACGACCACCGCGGCAAGACCTGGTCGGCGCCGAAGTTCATCGCCGCAGGGCAATCCGACCCGCACAACTACCCGACCATGATCCAGGCCAACGACGGACACATCCTGCTGGTCCGCGGCATGCACAACACAGCGACGGTGATCAGCCGCGCACCGCAACCGCATTCGTTGGACGGCGACTGGACGACCTACGAAGCACCCGCGGGTAAGGCCGCCAGCTACCCGATGCCCTTCAAGATGGTCGACGGAACGCTCTTCGTGTTCTACCGCGAGACAACGCGTGACATCGACAAGGTCACCCCGACCGACACCAGGCCGATGAAGTACCTCGTGTCCAAGGACAACGGCCTGACATGGAAGGACTCGGTGGAGTTGACCGGAAAGCCATTCGCGATCGGCTCAACGTCGCGACCGGACAACATGAACGAGATCTACATCGGACAGTTGCGTCAAGACCCAGTGACCGGCCTGGTGCACATCGTCTACACCCTCGCCGGCGGCGGACCGACACAGCACGTGCACGACTACTACCACCGCAACATCTACTACGCGGTGTTCAACCCGTACAACCTGCACTTCTACTCAGCGAACTGGCGTGACCTCGGCTACGACATCGACGACGCCGACCAGGAAACGCACCTGAAGGTCGCCGAGACACCGCTGGAGCGCCCCACCGGCACCCTGAAGTCCCCCGACTACATCCAGCAGGTCGGCGGCAACATCGGCCGACCGTTCCTGCTGTGGTTCACGTTCGACAACACCACGGGCACCCAGTTGAACCACGCGAGCGTGTGGAACGGCTGGAAGTGGGAGACCCAGCAGGTGGCCTCAGGCATCCGGACACGCGAGATCGAACGGGTCAACCTGGCCACTTGGCGGGTGTACGCGACCAGGGACGGCCAGCCGAACATCGAGACATACCTACTGACCTTCGGCAAGAACTGGCGGCCGGAAACCGTGATCACGACGCGTAAGCCGGTTCAACGGGTCGAGGTGATCGGCAACTTCCGTGACCCGGCACGGATCCTGGCCAGTGGCGCGTCCAGCGCCCGCGACGTAGCCATCGCCGACGGTGACATTTACGTGGCTGGTAGGTAAGCAGGCCAGAAGAGTCGAGGGGTGCTGCACCGGTCGACGGTCGGGGTTCTCGTGGGTCGGGGCACAGCACTAATCGAACTGGAGGCGCGCCCCAACCACAGCGAAGGCGCGCCCCCGCCCACCACAAGGCGCGCCCCAGCACAACAACAAGGCGCGCCTCAGCCCCAGCGGAGGCGCGCCCCGCCCACTTAAGGCGCGCCCTAAGCAGTAGTCGGCCACCAGCGCGCCGAAAGAACCACCGCCCCGAAACCAACCAACTCCAAGGCAAAGCGAAGGCCCCGCCGGTCCTCCCGGCGGGGCCCTCCACATTGTCCAGCTACTAACCCAGATCAGCCGATCAGCCGAGTGCCACCCCAGCCAGCACCACGCTGAGCGGCGATCCAGTACCACTGCTGCTCGGTCTCGTCGAAGACCAGCGCGAACTCCCACAGCGTGCCGTCGTTCGGGATGAACACGAAGTGGTCAGCGTCCATGCCGGCGATCAGGCGAACATCCGAGAAGTCCACGGTGCCGAACGGCCACTCCTCGAACGGGCCACCCGTCGAGTACCACTCGGAGACCGCACCGGTGTTCTTGATCTCCATGAAGTCGATCACGTTGTCCTGCGGGCCACCGAGGCCTGCGATGGTCCGGGCGTTCTGCCAGCCCGCACCGACGTTGGACGCCGACAGGCCGTTCGGGGTGAACGTCCAGTGGGTCAGCGTGCCGTCCTGCTTGATCTCCAGGAACCGGTTGTCGTCGATACCGGTGATGACCCTGGCGGGCTGCCAGCCGGTGCCGACGATCTCCTCGATGAACCCGTTGCCGGTCCAGGTCCAGCGGGCGAGCCGGTAGTCCGGCTTGATCTCGAGGAACACGTTGGCGTTCAGCGAAGTGATCTGCCGGGTGTTCTGCCAGCCGGAACCACGAACGCTCCGCTCGAAGCTCTCGCCGGAGCGGTACCAGTAGTTCAGCTCACCCGAAGCGTTGATCTCCCAGAAGGAGTGCCCATTGGTCCGCTGTGCGCTGACCCCGCTGTCCTTCGCGGGAACCTTGACCTTCTGGTCGCTGTAGTCGTTCTGCGCAGCCGAGCCAGTACCCGCGGCACCGATGGCCATGGCCACGGCGACACCGATCGTCGCCGCCACCTTCATGAGTCGCACTTTGAGGTCTCCCCTTTGTTTGTCGGCCGTTTTACGACCTGACACCATTCTCGTGGGTTTCCGACATCCCGGACAACACTGTTGCGCCACAGTGGAAACATAACTTCGCCGCGGCCACGACCAGCCACATCGGACGAAGCGACGGCTCTCCGCTTGGGCGTGAACCCTGTTGGCGTAACCAACGTTCGGCCGTTCGGCCGAACGCTCCACATAAGACGGTGGGTCCGCCTGCGGACGGACCCACCGTGATTGTGCTGTTGTGGACGGTTATCAGCCGATCAGACGCGCGTTGCCCCAGCCGGTGCCGCGCAGGCCCTCGTAGTAGTAGCCGTCGGTGCCGAGCGTGTACTCGACCAGCAGGCCGTCATTGCGGACCGTGACGAAGTGGTAGAAGTCGGTGCCGATGATCAACCGGACGTTGCTGAAGTCCGCCCCGGTGAACTGGATCTCCTGCAGCGAGTGGCCCGCGTTGTTCCAGTCGAACCACTCGGAGACCGAGTTGTCGCCCTTGATCTCGACGAAGTCGACGAACTCCTTGCCCGCGATGGCACGGGTCTTGTGCCAGTCGGAGCCGATCTGCTCGTAGCCGACGATGTCGTAGTTGTCGTTGAAGTACCAGTTACGCAGCTGGCCCTGGTCGTTGATCTCCAGGAACGCGTGCGAGTGGATGCCGGTGACCAGGCGCGCCGGGGCCCAGTTGGTGCCGACCACCTTGGCGGTGTAGTGGCTGCCGGTCCACGTCCACAGTACGAGGTCGTTGGCGCCGTTGATCTCCAGGAACCGGTCCCGGCTGAGGCTGGTGATCAGCCGGGTGTTCTGCCAGCCGTTGCCGCGCTGCTGCCCGGCGAAGGTCTCGCCGGATCTCGACCAGAACATCAGGTTGCCCTGGTTGTTGATCTCCATGAAGACCTCGCCGTCGGTCTTCTGCGCGGAGACATCGCGCGTGTCGTTGATGTTCACGCCGCCCCGCGGGACCAGCGGCTGGCCCTCGACCGCGGAACCCGTGCCCGCCGCACCGATGAACATCGCGGCGACAACAGCCGTCATGGTCGCTAGTTTGGTGAATCGCACTGCTTGCGTCCCCTCTATTCGCTCGCTCTGGCAGTACCGCACCAGACTCGCGCGTGGGACTACACGTTCACCACACCGTTGCGCCACAGCGGAAACGTCAGCCAATCAGCCGTGCGTTGTTCCACCCATTGCCGCGCTGCTCTTTCACGTAGCCCAGCTCAGGGTCGAGTGTGTACTCGAACAGATCGCCCGCGGGCATGTCGATGACGATGAACCGGTCCAGGTCGATGCCGGCGATCAGCCGGACGTCGGAAAGGTCCATACCATCGTGGAAGACCTGCTGAACGCCTTGGCCCCAGCCGAAGTCGTACCAGTCCGCGAGGCCACCGTCGCCTTTGACCTCCATGAAGTTGATGTTGCCCTTGCCCGCGATCAGCCGGGTGGCGCCCCACTGCGAGCCGATCACCCATCGGGTCAGCTGGTTGGTCGCGTTGAACTCCCAGAGCACGAGCTCGTCCTGCATGTTGATCTCAACGAACCGGTTGGACGTGATGCCGGTGATCAGCCGCGCGTTGTTCCAGCCCTGCCCGACGACGGCCTCGATGTAGGTGCTGCCGTTCCACGTCCACTTCGACAGCCGGTAGTCCGGCTTGATCTCGAGGAACGTGTTGTCGTCAAGGCTGGTGATCGCGTGGGTCTGTCCCCAGCCGCTGCCGCGCACCTGGGAGGCGAACGAGTTGCCCGACCGCGTCCATCGCACCAGCTGGCCCTGGAGGTTGACCTCCATGAACGAGCCGTCCATGGTCGTTTGAATGCCGATCGACTCCACCGTCGCCGCCGCTTCGTTTTCGCTTCCCATAGCAGCCATCCCCTCTGCTCCGTTCGGCCGTACAACCGCTCATCGTTCGGGACGGCGAAAACATCACGTCGCTGCGGGCAGTGTGCCCGCAGCGACGCTCCATCGTGTCCAAACCTTGTCGTGATCAGCCGATCAGCTGGGCGTGCGACCAGTCCTTGCCACGGACCGTGGGCACGTAGTCACCGAACCGATCGAGCTGGTACTCGACCAGCTCGTCGGTCGACCTGGTGACCGCAACGAACCGCTCCCGGTCGAGCCCGGCGGCCAGACGTGCGTCCGAAAGGTTGAGCATGGGCAACGGACGTTCCCGCATCCCGGCCCATTCGGACACCGTGCCGTCGTGCTTGACCTCGAGGAACACCATGTCATCAAGCCCGATGAGCATCTTCGTGTCGGTCCAGCCCATGCCGATCAGCCATGACCGCAGCTCACCGGTGGGCTCGAACTCCCACATCACCAAGTCGCCGTCGAGGTTCAACTCCAGGAACCGGTAGGGACTGATCGCGGTGATCCGGCTGGCCTGCCAACCGGTACCGATCAGGCGCCCGGTGTAGGAATCTCCAGCGCTTGTCCACTCGGTAAGCCTGCCGTCGTCGCTGATCGCCAGGAACGTGTCGGCGTCCAGGCTGGTGATCGCCCGCACGCCCGCCAGGTTCACCCTCGTTCGCCGAGATGTGAACGTCTCACCCGACCGCTGCCAGTGCACGAGCGTGCCGAACCGTTCGATCTCGACGAACGAGTCGCCGTCGGTCACCATCGGGCTGACCGGCTGCGACGCCGCGCCAGGCACGGCCGTCCCAGCGAGCAGTGCGGCGGCCAGACCGGCCACCGCGACCATCGTTCTCATCCAACGCATCACTTGCCTCCCCGCAAATTGCTGCTCCAGCGGGAAAACAGTGACGGCGCGCCGAGATGGCTCACCACACTCTTGCAAGCAGACGGAAACATTCAGGACACGTTCGGCGATGGACCGAGCGGGAGGGGCGAGTCTGTCGTCTCCTGGCAACCTGAGGGCCGGGCGACACGTCTTGAAGAGAAGGGGTGGCTTCGCACTGGGGGTGTCTAAGGTGCTGAGGATTCATTTCACTACTGCTGACCTGATCCAGACGAGAGTGGCCGCGGCCGCGGATCCGTTCTGGGAGATGGTCCTCAGCCGTCGTCGGCTGTTCGAACAGGACACTGCGCTGGTCCTGCGGCCCTGGGTGGAACAGATGCGGCCGCAGTCCGGCTCGTCCCAGCTTCGGCCGGGACTGGTGGCATTGGCCGCGTTGAGTCCACGTGGCCCGTACTTTCCGGACTTCATGACGCCGGCGCAAGCCGCGGCCGGCTTCGACGCGGGTATGGACGCGGTGCTCAGCACACCACGACTTCGGCTGAGCGCGGAGATCGCGAAACTGGCGACAACTTCGGAATTACCGACGTGGGTGCGCCGGATGTCCGACGGCGAACCCGAAGTTCTGACCGCATTGGACAAGTCGCTGCGGGCCTACTACGAAGGCGCGATCAAGCCACTGGACGCCCAGATCCAGTCCAGAGTGGACGCGGACAGGCAGCGCCGGGGGCGTGACCTCCTCGACGGCGGGATCGACCAACTGCTGGCCGGTTTCGCGCCGACGATGCGATGGCGGGCGCCGGTACTCGAAGTGGACTATCCCGTTCAGCGAGACCTCTACCTCGGCGGCCGCGGACTGCGCCTGGTGCCGTCGTTCTTCTGCCGCGGTACGCCGGTGGCATTGGCGGATCCCGAACTCCCGCCGACCCTGGTCTACCCGATCGACCACGACTCACACTGGGAGATCGCAGGCACCAAGTCACTGGCAGACCTGCTCGGCAACACCCGCGCAACCGTCCTGCACGCCATCGACGGCGGCGCGACCACAACCGAGCTGGCCCGTCGGGTGGCAACTTCACTCGCGTCTGTAAGCCGCCACACGGCTGTACTTCGCGAAGCCGGCCTCATCGAGACCCAGCGCCGCGGCGCCGCGGTCCTGCACACGCTGACTCCACTCGGCGAGTCACTGCTGTCGAACGAACGACGCCCAATCGCCCCTTCACTCCTCACTGCCTGACCCTCAACCTAAGACGCCAAGCACGGCGCACTTGCCGGGCGGGAGTGCGGGCCTTCGGGTTTTGGGGCGGTCGCCCCGAATGACGGCAGGGTGCGGGCGAAGCCCGCCTTCGGGGGGTTCGGGGGGTCGTCCCCCCCAAATAATGGCGAGGGACCTGGTCCGCGCTTTCCGCAGACACAGGTCCCTCGACGTGGCGGTAGCGGTGGGATTTGAACCCACGGAGGGCGTGAACCCTCACACGCTTTCGAGGCGTGCTCCTTCGGCCGCTCGGACACGCTACCGCCGAAGAGCTTACCGGACGGTCTGGCGGCCCCTACCGCCACGCCCGCATTTCGGCGGCGAGACGCACCCGGGCCCTGGCCAGGCGGGCCCGCGCGGCCTGCTCCGTGCCGCCGGAGAGGCGGGCGATTTCCATGTGGGGCAAGCCATGGACTTCGGCGAGCAGCCAGGTTCGTTGTTGGGGTGGCGGGAGTTGAGCCAGTGCTGTGCTGAGGGCGCGGAACGCGGCGACGGATTCGGCCATGCGGGGTGGGTCACATGCTGGGTTGTTCGCCGCTACGTCGGGGACCGTGTCGATGCGGTCGTGGGCGCGGCGTACGCGTAATACGTGCAGGCATTGGCGGTGCGTCACCCGGAACAGCCAGGTGCGCACCGCCGCAGGTTCTGTGAGTTCCGCCAGGCGTCGCCAGGCGATCACGGACACTTCCTGGGCTACGTCTTCGGCGTCCGCGCGGTCGCCGAGGATGCGCATGGCCATCAGGAAGATCCGGTCGGAGTAACGGCTCAGCAGTCGTGCGAAGGCGGTTTGGTCGCCGTCGAGCGCACCGCCGACCAGCGTCGCGTCATCTTCCACACTGGACGGCTCGTGGCTCGGCAATCGCTTGTCCTCCAACGGAATGTCGTTCGCCGTCATGGTGACAGCCGACGGACGCTGAGTCACCTATCGTCGCGCAGCGAGTCCTTGGCGTCCTTGACCGCGCCCGCGGTCTTGTCCCGCACGTCGTGGCCGGCTTCCTTGACCTCGCCCTTGAGCTGGTCGCGCTTGCCTGCCGCTTCCAGTTCCTCGTTGTCGGTCAGCTGACCGAGCTTTTCCTTGCCCTTGCCGATCAGCTGTTCGGCCTTGTCCTTCACTTTGTCGAAGCCACTCATGGCTATGGAATTCCCGTTCCAGACAGTGGCACACCGTGATGTGACCTGGGTCACAGTCGATGGGATCGGAAGAATTCCGCCAGCATCGCGGCGGCTTCCTCCTCGAGCACGCCGCCCACGACTTCGGGCCGGTGATTCAGCCTTCGGTCCCTGACCACGTCCCACAACGACCCCACGGCCCCCGTCCGGGGTTCCCACGCCCCGAACACCACTCGCTCGATCCGGGCGAGCACCAGCGCGCCCGCGCACATCGTGCACGGTTCGACCGTGACGACCAGTGTGCAGCCGGTCAGCCGCCAGCTGTCCCCCAGCTCACGGGCTGCCGCGCGCAAGGCAAGGATCTCGGCGTGCGCGGTCGGATCGCCCAAGGCCTCACGCGCGTTGCACGCCCTCGCCAGTTCCACACCGGACGGATCCAGCACGATCGCGCCGATCGGCACGTCACCGGTTTTCACCGCGTCCGCGGCCACCGCCATGGCGGACCGCATCAGCTCCTCATCGGTCACTGCTGGATACGGTCGAGCAGCGCGTTGAACTCATTGGCGAACCCACACCGCTGGGCGATCATCTGCAGCTGCTGGTCCGGGTAGAGATCCACCTCGCCGGTGATCACCTGCAGCTCGGGCGCGGGCAGGCCGAGGTCGGCGAGGATGTCCAGCGAGCCTTCCGGCCACAGCTCGTCGTCCTCCTCGTCCGGCGGATCCACCCGCAGCAGGTCCAGCGCGTCCGCCGCGACGTCATAGTCGAGCGCCGCCGCGGCGTCCGACAGCAACAGCGACATCCCGCCTGGGCTTGGCCTGATCAGCAGGAAGAACTCGTCGTCGACGGCCAGCATGCCGAAGACCGCTCCGGTCGACCGGATCTTGCGCAGCTCGGTGATCGCCGAGTCGAGCTCGCGCAGGGC
Organism: Rhodococcus rhodnii; assembly: GCA_000720375.1. Classification (GTDB taxonomy): domain Bacteria; phylum Actinomycetota; class Actinomycetes; order Mycobacteriales; family Pseudonocardiaceae; genus Kibdelosporangium. The sequence continues at coordinate 228,560 of JOAA01000018.1, forward strand.
GCCCGCGCCCATGGAGTCGCACCGCCACTTGCCGTCCTCCCGGACGACCGCTACCGCGAAGCCGGCGACTGGCTCCTGGAGAGACATGTGCACACCGTATTCCCCTCGGGTGTTCACCCGGAAGAACCAGCCCCCATCGGCGCGCCCGCAGTGTCACTATCGAAGACATGAACGCCTCACGCTCGACCCATTCACCATCCGTTCCTCCAATGGCAACCGATCCGAGGTTCACAGGCTTGGTCGAGGCGGCCCGTGCACTGCAACCGCGCACGGTGGCGTTGCGCAGAAAGATCCACAAAAATCCTGAGCGAGGCCTCAATCTGCCGCTCACGCAGGCCGCCGTGGTGCATGCGCTGGACGGGCTCGGCCTGCACGTGATGACCGGCGAGAAGATCAGCTCGGTCATCGCGGTGCTCAACGGCGCCCGGTCTGGCCCGACCGTGCTGCTGCGCGGCGATATGGACGCGCTTCCACTCCAAGAGGACAGCGGTCTGTCGTACACCTCCGAAATAGACGGTGCGATGCACGCCTGCGGGCACGACACGCACACCGCCATGCTCGTGTCCGCGGCACGGCTGCTGACCAGCCGGAAAGAGGCTCTGGCCGGCCGGGTGGTGTTCATGTTCCAGCCCGGTGAGGAGGGCTACCACGGCGCCAAGTACATGATCAACGAGGGCATCCTCGACGCGGGCGGACGGCCGATCGAGCGCGCGTTCGCCCTGCATATCACGGCCACGGACACCTCAGGGGTGGTCCGCAGCAAGGCAGGCCCGATGCTGGCGGCCGCGGACAACTTCGTCGTCAGGATCACCGGCCGTGGCGGGCACGGCGCGATCCCGCACGACGCGCTCGACCCGGTGCCCGCCGCGGCGGCCATCGTCGGCGCCCTGCAGACCATGGTGACCAGGCACATCAGCGTGTTCGAGCCGGTCGTGGTGACCGTCGGACGGATCACCGCGGGCACCACGTCCAACATCATCCCGGAGACGGCCGAGCTCGAGGGCACGTTCCGGTCGTTGTCCGAGGCCAGCCGGGCCAAGGTGCGCGAGGAGCTGCCCAAGCTCTGCCATCACGTGGCCGCGACGTACGGCTGCACCGCCGAGGTCGACCTGCACCCGGGCTACCCGGTGACGGTCAACGACGACGTGATCGGACCGCACGTGGTCGACCTGGCCAGTGCCGTCCTCGGGCAGCGGTACGCCGCACCGATGCCCACCCCGCTGATGGGTGCCGAGGACTTCTCATACGTCCTGCAGAAGGTGCCGGGCGCATTCGCGTTCCTCGGCGCGTGCCCGCCGGGCGTCGAACCGGCCGATGCCGACCCGAACCACTCCAACCGGGTGCATTTCGACGAATCGGCACTGGCCAACGGCGTAGCGATGTATGCCGCGTTCGCCCTGGACACGCTGCGGTAGGACAAAGGACTGGACAGAACGTGTTCGCGGGGCCACTATCCGCAACCTGTACTTGTTTCGTTAGGGCAGGATGTGCGGCGTGCGGCCAGTGTGCGTGATCGGACTTGGGCTCATCGGCGGTTCGCTGCTGCGCGCGGCGAGCGAATCGGGCAGGCAGGCGTGGGGCTTCACCACGTCCACAGTGGATGCCGATGCCGCCACAGTGGACGGCTTCCAGGTCGAGTCCAGAGTGGATGGCGCACTTCGGCTCGCCAGGGAACGTGATGCGATCGTCGTGATCGCGGTCCCGTTGCCCGCGGTGGACCAGACCTTAGCGGCGATCACCGCGTACGCACCCGAGTGCGTGCTGACTGACGTGGTGAGCGTGAAGGCGCCGGTTGAGATGTCGGTCAAGCAAGGTGCACCGCGCGCTCGGTACGTCGGCGGGCACCCGATGGCGGGCACGGCTTCGTCCGGCTGGGCCGCCGGGTCGGCCGGATTGTTCAAGGACGCGTCGTGGGTACTGACCGTCGAGGACGAGACCGACCTCGACGCGTGGCGCGATGTGGCGCACTTGGTCCTGGGCTGCGGCGCGCAGATCGTGCCCGCGACCGCGGCAGGACATGACGATGCCGTCGCCCGGATCTCGCATCTGCCGCACTTGTTGGCCGCGGTGCTCGCCGCGGTTGGTGCCGATGGCGGAAACCTTTCGCTGGCATTGGCCGCAGGCTCCTACTCCGATGGCACACGCGTGGCGGGCACGCGTCCGGAACTGGTCCGTGCGATGTGTGAAGGCAACCGCGGACCGTTGCTCGACGCCGTCGACGACGCGCTCGGCAGGCTCGGCGCGGCCCGCGGCGCGTTGGCGTCAACGGGATCCCTTGGCGCGACTGTGGAAGCGGGCCACCGCGGGTGGCAGGCGCTGCAGAACTACCGCACCGCGGAACGTCCGCACAGCAGGATCGACCTGAGCGCGCCCGACACCCGTGAAACCCTCCTGGCCCTGGGCGAGCGCGGTGGCCGGATCGTCGGACTCGACGGAGACTTCGCGCTCACCGGCTGAGCTTCGATATCGACAACGCAACGAAAGTGTGAACCAGGGCACATTCCCGCCTAGCTTGTCTGGGTGGAGCGTCGTGTGTTGCGTCGGGCCGGGTACGTGGCCGGCGGTCTCGTGCTCGTCGCCGGAGCCGTGGTCGCGCTGCGTAATGTCGACGCTCCGAGCGAACAGAACCCACCGCCGCCCGCGCCGATCCAGACCACCGTCAAGGAGTTCGTCAACGAAGCGGCGGTGGCGCCGAAACCTGGTGCCCGGCCGGAAAGACCGGCGAATCTGACGCTCATCCCAGGCCCGCACCGATTACAGGTGACGTGGGCAGCCAAGACTCCCGGCTATGAAGTGCAGTTACGTGGTGACGGTGATGTGCTGCGTACCCGACTGGTCGCGGGTAACGCGATGCAGTTCGACGGCCTCGAGAACACCGTCGAGTACCAGGTCGACGTGCGCGCTGTGGATTCCTTCGGACAACGCTCGGAACCGTCGACCGCGCGAAAACGACCGTCTGCCAACCGTCCTGACGAAAGCCGATACGCGCTGGTCGATCATTTCGACGGCCCAGTGGCGCCAGATCCGGCGCGCTGGCGACTGGCGAACAACGCGGCATGCGCGCGAATGACCCGTGGCCTCGGCGATGACAGTCGTCGGCTGGTGATCAGTGCTGCGTGTGGCAACGAATCCGTGGCTCTGCGGTCACGAACTCCGTTGCAGCTCAAGGACATCGGCGGCGAACTCGGCCGGATGATGATCGAGACCGACTGCCCGGCCAAGGACGGCAGCCTGGTGCTCGACCTTGTTCCCGGGCCCGCCGACCTGATCGACACCAGCCCGCCGCCGGGAACGTTGCGCGTGAAGATCACGGCCGACTCGGTCACGTTGCCCGGCGCCGACGCGGTCGCGATCCCGCCGAAGACCGGCTTGAGCGTGCGCTGGGAACTCGTGTTGCGGACCGACGGCCTGTCATTGTGGCGCGACGGAACGAAAGTCGCCGCGAGCGGATTCGTGCCCACGTGGACGACGGCGACGCCGCTGTTCGGTTTCACCGGCCCGCCCAACGGTTTGACCTACATCGGCATTGACGCGATCGGACTCTCCAGTGCGGACACACCGCCTTTCGTTGCCCCGCCGAGGATCACGTCGACCAACATCAGCCGGGCGGCGAACACCGAGCTGATGGCCGGCGTGCTGGGCGGGCAGCTGCGGATGACTGTCCGGACGACGATCCGGGAACAGATGATGCCGTTCACGGTCGAGATCGCCGGCCGGGCCTTTCCGGCACGGCCCGCGGTCGAGGGACACGTTTTCGCGCCCTCGTACCGGTTTCCGATCGTCGCGGACCTGCCCGCCGACGCGCTCGTACTGTCCGGTGACCGCCGGGAGCTGCGGATCACCGTTCGTGGCGCGAATCCCGCGATTTCCCCTGTCGTGCAACACGCCGAGTTGGAGCTGATTCCGGATCCGGCGACCAAACCGTCGCCCAACCAGGCCGAACCTCCGCCGGAACCGGCCGCGCGGCCCGCGTTGATGCTGGCCTCGTTCGACACACAGTTCTTGGACGCCGCCGGGCAGAAGATCGAGAACAACGAGATCATGTCGCGCAGTCGCGTTGTGCTCGAAGTGAACGCGGACGGTGGTTCGGCGCAGGCGGGTTTGGCCGGGGTCGAGATTTTCGTCGACAACAAGCGGATCGTCGGGATTCCGACCATGGTTGATGGGCCTGCCGTCGCCGGTCAGTGGCGGGTCGCGCTCAACAGCGGGGCATTCGAACCCGGGCCGCACATCCTCGAAGTCAAGGCGGTCAGCACGGATCCGAATGTCGCCCCAGGATTCACGAACACAACGTGGTCGATCCCTCGTTAGACCCTTTGCGCCAGGCCTGGGTATTCGAGCACGAAGCCGTTGCTGTCGACAGTCAGGTCGGCGCTGAACGTCTCGTCGGCGTAGTTCACGACCGAGCTCTCCTCACCAACCGAAACCGTCGTATACGTCTGCTGCGAGACGCGGACTGCGAGATCCGGCAAGGACACGTACACAACCGGCAGCTCGTGCCTGCTGGATTCCTTGTGCAGCCCGAGCCTGCGGATCGGCAGGGAGTTGAAGAGCACCGCGCCCGCGACGTCCACGTCCATCGCGCCACCGAAAGCCGCGCGTTCGCTGCCTTGGCCGCGGTCGACCAGCCAGAGGCCGTCCTTGGTGCGGGTGACGGAGATCTGGCACTCGTCCTCGGCCGTGGTCGCGCGGATCAGCAACCGGCCGAACGCGCCGGTCTGGTCCGTCGTGGCCTCGAGGGAGGCGCTGAACGCCGGCTCGTCGTCCGAGGCCGCGGCGATGATGCGGCCGGACGCCTTCAAGCGGTTGTCGGCGACCAGTAACCGGACCGACTCGAGCCGGGGCGACTCGACGCCCTGCCAGGTCAGGATGGTGGGTTTGCGGGTGATCGTCGTGGTCACGCGTTGTCCTGCTTGGGCTTGTCCGGGATCATCTCCTGGATCTTGTCGACGACCGCGTCGACCTGGGACTCGTGCCCGAACTTCTGCTTGGCGAACTCGCCTGCCTTCTCGACACCCTCTTCGATCTTCTCGCCGTGCTGCTTGACAAGGTCCTGCGCCTTGTTCTTCAGCTCGTCGAAGTTAATTCCCATGTCATCTCCCTTTACAGGCCCGTCTCGCAGGCTACCGTTCGCGGCGCACCGGCTGCAGCAGTCGTCGGACGATCTGTCCCCCCGTCCGGGTGTACCAGTCCGGTCCACGCAGCGTGGCCAGCACCGACACCAACTCGCCGACCAGGCGTGACAACCGGTCGAGGTCGGGCATCGGCATCCGTTCCGGCGGGCGTTCCTCCCTGATCGACTTCGCCGCCTCGGCCACCGCGTCGGTCAGCGCCTCGATCGCTTCGGGGTCGATCGGCTCGGCGCCGCGTTGGATGCCGACAGCCAGTCCGGTGACGGCGTCTGTCGCCCGTTCGAGGGTCACGATCACCGGCCACCACGCCGCGGCCTGCAGGCCTGCGGCCGAGGGCTCCACAACGGCCTGCTGGAAGGCGTTTCGCAGGTCGGAAAGATGCCGATAGGTCTCCCTGCGAAGTTTCATCCGTTTGTCCGACCCGGACAGCCCGTGCTCGATGTACTTGCCGAGCGACTCCAGTGTGCCCAGCAGCTGGGTGCCCACCCGTGGCCGCAAACTGCCTGGCCACAACAGGTATCCGAAGACGATCACGATCGCACAGCCCAGTGCGGTGTCGGTCAGCCTGGCCAGCACCAGACCCCAGTCGCCTGTATGCGCGAGATCCAGCTGGACGATCACCAGTGGAGTGACGAACGCGGAGAAGATCCCGTAGTTGCGGTCCCGTCCGTACGGCAGCGCTCCGGCGATCAGCGCGACAAGGACGACGAGCACCCAGCCACGCGGATCGATGCCCAGCACAGCCGCGCCGACCAGCACACCTGCCAGCGTTCCGACGCCACGCAGGACCGCGCGGCCGAACACCGAGCCGAAGTCGGGCTTGAGGACGATCGCGACCGTCAACGCGACCCAGTACGAGTATTCGAGTTTCAGCGCCCAGCCGACGAATTCCGCCACGCCCATGCACAGCATCAGCCGAGCCGCGTGCGACCACGCGACCCGGCCGGTGAATGTCTCGAGGCGTTCGGTGAACGGCACGTGGTCTTCGGGATCGCGGTGATCACGTTTGCCGCTCGGCGAGGAAAGCCCTTCCAGACCGGCACGCAACGCGGCCAGGCCACGTGACGCCTCTTCGAACTCGGGCACCGGCGGCAACGGTTGATCCAGGCGGATCGCCTCGGCGATCGCGGTCATGTGGATGACGACCTCAGCGGGCGGCTGGCGTCCGACGTTGACCAACGCGACGCTCGCCTCGACCACGGGCGTTGTGTCCGCCAGGAGCGTCATCAGCCTGCGGTACGCCCTATCTCGCCCGGACAGGTGCGAACGGGCCGTCAGCAAGGCGTCGTAGGCGTCGTTGAGGGCCGCGGTGAGGTCACGCCTCGCCGCGCGCGCCCCCGCCGTTCCTGACGCCGCGAGCATCACGGCGATCTCGTCGTAGATCTCGGCGACAGCGGCTCGTTCCGGGCCTGTCGCCTTGAACGGCCACGCCGCGATCGCCAGCAGCCACACCAGACCCGCGCCGACGAGGAACCAGAAGGTGGCGGTGAGGGTGTCGCGCGGCTGTCCAGCACCAAGCGCGGCGAAGACCAGCATCTGCAAGGCCGCGAGCGAGGCGATGTTGCCGCCCGCGCTGATCAACGCGGACGCCCCGGCCAGCAGCACGATGACCGCGGTGGACCACCAGCCGTGCCCACCGGCCAGGCTGCCGAGGAAGAACCCGATCCCGCCGCCGATCGCGGCCCAGCCGATCCGCCGGGCGCGGTAGCGGTACGGGCCTTCCGCGTCGCCGAAGATGCCGCAGAGTGCGCCCATCGAAACGATCACGCCGATGTCGAGCCGGCCGAGCGCCAGCCCGATCGCGATCGGCCCGGTGATCGTGATCGCCGCCCGAGTCATCCGCTTCCACGGCACGGGCAGCTTCTTCGACCGGAGCAATTGGACAAGCCAATGTGGAGCGGCGACCTGCTTGCCCGCTGCCGTCGACCCCGCCACAAGCCCATCTAAACAAAAACCAGGCCCGGTGGACTCGCCACCGGGCCTGGAGTGCTGCTCAGGTCACGCCTTGCGACGGCGGCGCTGGAACACCAGCGCGGCCACACCGCCACCCACGAGCACGACACCGATGATCAGCGGGGTCAGCACCGACGCACCGGTGTTGGCCAGCTCGTTGTCGTTGTTCTTCGGCTGCGGCGCCGGGGTCTCGTTCGGCGTGGTCGGCGTGGTGCCCCACTCCGCGGAGCCCTGGGCGTCAAGGCGAACCTTCTGCGACGAGGCCAGGATCATCGACTGCGAGAACTTGGCCGAGTCGGAGCGGGCGCCCTTCTTGCCCTTGGCGACGAACAGGCGGCCGAGCGAGAACTCGCTCTCGCCGGTCACGGTGAACTCGACCTTGCCGGTGGCCACCGAGGCAGGGACCTTGACGTAGAACTCGTACTTGTCCAGCTGCTGGATCTTCTGCGCGACGTCGGCCTTGGGCAGCTCCTTGCCGTCCTTGTCGCTGAAGATCACGCCCTCGGGCAGCTTGGCCGAGATGGTGATGCCGGTTGCGGTCGTGGTCACCACGAACGGTCCGATCAGGCTGTCGGGCTTGCCGGTCAGCTTGGTCGGCTCAAGGGTGAGCACCGGCTTCGGCGCGTTCTGGATGCCCTTGTTCGCGTCGCCGATCAGGTGCTTGTAGACCTTGACGACGTCGTTCTTGGCGTCCTTGTTCTTCGGCGTCGGGTTGTCCAGGTTCAGCTGGGCGTTGTCGCTGAAGTGCCAGATCGCGGCCTGCGTCGCGGTGACCGCCTCGGCCACGCTCAGGCCACCCTCGAACTCGCCACCGACGTTCTTGGCCAGAGCGGCCGCGCTGATCTCCGGGTACGCGTTGTGCAGAATCCAGTTGATCTTGGCGCTGTTCTTCTTGAAGGACGTGCTCTGGTTGGGGTGCTCTTCCCAGTTGGCCTCTTCGTACTGCGCGCCGTCCAGGATGTCGGTGTAGATGTCGACGCAGTAAGTGCGCAACCGCTTGTCACCGACCTGCAGCACGAACAGCTCAGTGTCGAAGTGACGCTTGTTCTCCGGGCCGTTGCTCAGCTCGATCTGGTAGCCCTTGCCGGAGGCGATCTCCTCACCGACCGGCTCGACGATCTTGCCCGTCGCGGCTTCCGCGGACGCCGGCGTCACCGAGGCCATCATGGCCGCGACCGTCACACCTGCAAGCGCGGCGCCGATGCGCAGCTTCTTCACCCGACTCACGTTTGGCGCTCCCTCTTTCGGTTAGTGCCCCAGCTACCCCGTGTTGCAATCGCAGCTGCTCGCGACACACGCTCGCCCTATATCCCTCTAACGGGTTGCGCGAACAACCACTTGGCGTACATCCACCGATCAGCGGCGTGACTCTATCCACCCTGTGAAGTCACTGTGATGCGGGGTACGTTCAGCGCGTCGCCCAATCGGTGACGACCTGGTCAAGGACAGTGAGCGGGAGCGGCCCACTGCCGATCACAAGATCGTGGAACTTCCGGATATCGAATCGTGACCCGAGCGCCTTTTCCGCCGCCGCCCTGATCCGTTGGATCTCCAGCCTGCCGACCATGTAGGACAGTGCCTGTCCCGGGTAGGCGATATAACGGTCCACTTCGGTCCCGATTTCCAGCGGCGGCATCGGCACGTTCTCGGTCATGTAGTCCACGGCCCGCTGCCGTGACCAGCCCTTCGCGTGCAGTCCGGTGTCCACGACCAGCCGCCCGGCCCTGGTCGCGTCCAACGCCAACATGCCCAATCGGGCGATGTCCCCGGAATACAGGCCCATTTCGTCGGCCAGCCGCTCGCAGTACAGGCCCCAGCCTTCGACATACGCGTTGACGTCCGCCAACCGCCGCAACAACGGCAGGTCGTCAAGTTCGCTGGCGATGGTCAGCTGGAAGTGGTGGCCTGGCACGGCTTCGTGGAATGCCGTGGCCTCGGCGATGTGCTTGTACCGCTCCCCTGGCTGATATGTATTCGCGAAATAAGTGCCCGCGCGCTGGCCGTCCAATGACGGCGGCAAGTAATAGGCCATCGGCGCGCCAGGGGCTTCCGCCGCGGGCACCGGTTCGACCTTGCAGCTGTGCGACGGCACGTGCCCGAACCATTTCGGCGCTTCGGCTTCCGCCCGCTCGATGGACGCCCGTGCCGTGCTGAGCAGTTCTTCTTCCGAGCTCCACCGCAATGCCGGGTCTTCCCGCAGCCGGGTGAAGATCTGGCGAACATCCGTTGTCCCGAAGACGCGCGAGCCGACCTCGGCGAACTCCTCGAACAACGAGTCGATCAGCTCCAGCCCGGTCTGGTGCAGCTCCTCGGCCGAACGCTTGGTCGAAGTGTGCACACTGGACAGCCGCGCGTAGAGCTCGTCCCCATCGGGCAGCCAGGTCAGCCCCGGTTTCTCGGCCGACCGGCCGTGCGGCGCGATCTCCTCGGCCAGGACGGCACGGTACTGGGCGAACGCCGGGCGGACGACCTCGTCGATGATCCGGTCGCGTTCGGCCACAAAGGACTCCGCCACTTCGGCGGGTGGCTGCGGCCTGCGCAGTGCGTCGTCGTCCGGGGACGCGCCGATGTACCGATCGAGGTGGGTGATCGCGGCGTTGACCAGGTGCGCGACCGGAACACGGCCCACGGCAACGCCTTCACGGTGCCTTGCCGCGTACCCCTCCAGATACGCGGGCAGGCCGCGCAGCCTGGTCAGGTAGTCCGTCGCCTTCTGCTCGGTCGGCAACGTGGTCATCGGCAACAGCGTCAGCAGGCTGGCCGCCGGGCTGATGAACAGGTCCGTGATGGTGTACTCGGCCAGCTTCGAGTCGATCCGATCGGCCATCGCCCGCGCCTGCTGGGCCACCACGGCCAGGGTGATCGCGTCCTTGCCGGCCACGCCGGTCTTGTCGATCGCGTCGGCGCGCTCGGCCAGTTCCAGCGCACGCGCCTTGGTCTCCTCGTCCGCCGCCGCCGACGGATCGCCGACCAGCGCGTCGTACCCGGGAACGCCGAGGATCGACGCGCCGATCGGTTCACGGTCGAAGCCCAGCCGGATCAGTTCGTCCGCCAGCGCGTCGGCCTGGCTCGGAGGGGTCGTCATAGATCTAGAAACTAGTCGTTCAATCCCCACTTGCGGTGCAGCTGCGCCCGTCGCTCCTTCCACTCCTCCATGAACATCGGCAGACGTTCGTGCATGAAGGCGTAGAACTCCAAGGTCTCCTTCCACCGCAGCCCCGCGGGCGTCTGCTCGCCGAGCAGCTCCATGCCCTCGCGCATGGTCGACTCCCAGCGGTGCATGGTCTGCTCGCGGCGGGTGATCACGTCGTACCAGAGGTCGTCCTTGACGACGTAGTAGTCGCGCCGGGAGCCAGGCTCGCGCTCTCGCTCGAGCATGTTGACCTGGCCGAGGTAGCGCACCGCTCCGGAGATCGCGGCCGGGCTGACTTGCAGTGACTCGGCCATGTCGGTCGCGGTCATCCGGCCGGAGTCCTCACACAGCAACGCCACGAACACCCGGGCGGCCATCCGTTGCATGCCGGCGTCGGCCAGCAGCGCCGCGTACCGCTCGATGAACCGTCCGATCGCGACTGGGTCGCGCTGCGTTTCCTGCGCCTCGCTCACCGCGACATCCTCTCCCGGGAGTTGGTTGCCACATGTAAGTTTATACGCTTTCTTAACTTCATGACTTTGTGAAGTGAGTGTAATTTCTGGGTCATGACACACGCGATATCCGTGTCCGGCCTGGTGAAGACGTTCGGCCGGACGCGTGCGCTCGACGGTCTGGACCTGACCGTCCGCGAGGGGGAGGTGCACGGCTTCCTGGGCCCGAACGGCGCAGGCAAGTCGACGACCATCCGTGTTCTGCTGGGCCTGCTACGCGCCGACGCGGGCACTGCCCAGTTGCTCGGCGGCGACCCCTGGGGGCAAGCCGCCGAACTGCACCGCCGTCTGGCCTACGTGCCCGGCGACGTCACACTCTGGCCGAACCTGTCCGGCGGCGAGGTCATCGACCTGCTCGGCAGGCTGCGGGGCGGCCTGGACCAGAAGCGCAAAGCCGTGCTGCTGGAGCGCTTCGAACTGGATCCCACCAAGAAGGGACGCACGTACTCCAAGGGAAACCGGCAGAAAGTCGCCTTGGTGGCCGCGTTGTCCTCCGACGTCGAACTGCTCCTGCTGGACGAGCCGACATCGGGCTTCGACCCGTTGATGGAGGCGATGTTCCGCGAGTGCATCGAAGAGGAGAAAGGCAAGCGGACAGTGTTGCTGTCCAGCCACATCCTGTCCGAGGTCGAGGCACTGTGCGACCGGGTGAGCATCATCCGCAACGGCCGTACGGTCGAAACCGGGACGCTCGCCGAGCTGCGGCACCTGACCAGAACCTCGATCGAGGCGGAACTGGCCGGCGATGCCGTCGGCCTCGGCGAGCTGCCGGGCGTGCACGACCTGCAGGCCCGTGACAGCCACGTCAAGTTCGAAGTGGACACTGCCGAGCTGGACGGCGTGCTCAAGCACCTGGCGAAGGTCGGCGTGCGGTCGCTGACCAGTCAGCCGCCGACGCTCGAAGAGCTGTTCCTGCGCCACTACGAGGATGAACTGAAATGAACACCCTCGTAGGCACTGGATCGCTGATCCGGTTGGCGCTGCGGCTCGACCGGGTCCGGCTGCCGATCTGGATCCTGGTGACGGCCGGTCTGGTGCTGGCGACCGCGAGCTCGGTCGCCGAGCTCTACCCGGACGAGGCCTCGCGCAGGCAGATCGCGACCACCATCGGCAGCAACCCGGCGATGACCGCGATCTACGGATCGGTCTACGACACATCGCCCGGCGCGGTCGTGATGTGGCGACTCGCGATCACCGGCGCCTTGCTGGTCACGTTGATGAGCATCATGACGGTCAACCGGCACACCCGTCAGGACGAGGAAGCCGGTCGCCTGGAGCTGATCGGCGCGACCGTGGTCGGTAGGCACGCGCCGATGGCCGCGGCGCTGCTCCTCGCGACCGGCGCGAACATCGTGGTGGCACTGCTGATCGCGGCAGGCCTCGCGGGCCAGGACCTGCCCGCGGACGGCTCCTTCCTGGCGGGATTGACGTTCGGGGCACTGGGAATCGCGTTCGCCGCAGTGGCCGCGGTGGCAGCTCAACTCGCGGAGAACACCCGGACAGTCACCGGGATCGCGGTGCTCGTCCTGGCCGTGTCGTTCGTCCTCCGGCTGGTCGGCGACGCGGGTTCGGCGACGTGGCTGAGCTGGTTGTCGCCGATCGGCTGGCTGCAGAAGGCTCATCCGTACGCGGAAAACCGTTGGTGGATAGTCGCTCTGCTGCTGTTCGTCGCGATTGTCCTTGTCGGAGTGGCATTTGTGCTCGTGGGCAAGCGTGACCACGGCGCAGGCCTGGTCCGGCCACGCCCGGGACCGCCGGAGGCAAGCGCGTCGCTGAGCGGTCCGATCAGCTTGGCGTGGCGGTTGCACAAGGGGTCTATCGCCGGGTGGATGATCGGTTTCGTCGTCACAGGCGTGATGTTCGGCTCGATCGCGAACAGTGCGACCGATCTGGTCAAGGACAACCCGCAGGTGGCCAGGATCGTCGAGCAGATGGGCGGCAAGTCGGCGCTGGTCGACGCGTTCATGACGGCGATCCTCGGCATCATCGCGTTGGTCGCCTCGGTCTACGCGGTTCAGGCGACGCTGCGGCTGCGTTCCGAGGAGACGGCGGTGCGCGCGGAACCAGTGCTGGCGACCGCCGTCAGCCGAATCCGCTGGGCACTGAGCCACTTGGTGTTCGCGGTGATCGGGGCCGTGGTGATGTTGCTGGTAGCCGGTCTGGCGATGGGCATCGCCTACGGGATCTCGGTCGACGACGTCGGCGGCCAGCTCGGCAATGTCCTTGAGGCGACGCTGGTCCAGCTGCCCGCGACGCTGGTCGTGGCCGGGATTGCCATGGCGCTCTTCGGTTTGGCGCCTCGGTACGTGATCGGAAGCTGGGCAGCGCTGACGGTCTTCTGGCTGCTGGGTCAACTCGGTCCCGCGCTGCAGGTGCCGCAGTGGCTGATGAACGTCTCGCCGTTCACGCACGTGCCGAAGCTGCTCAGCGACATCAGCGCTGGCCCGCTGATCTGGTTGTCGGTCGTGGCAGTGGCGCTGATGGCCGCAGGTCTCGCCGGCTTGCGCCGCCGCGACATCGGCTGAGGCACGAGGCACCATGAAAAGTGGGTGAGCCGCGACCGGCTCACCCACTTCGCCATCTCAGGGACGGGTCAGGCGGCAGCCGCCTGGGTCCGCGGTCGCCCGGTACGTGGTGTTCACCGTTCGCCGCAGGAGTCTTGAAGGGGCGCTTGGGAATCGTTCTCGGTGACTTCGCCGATCCGTCGGTCGCCACGGAGTACATCGAGTTGGCCCTCGACCGCAGCCACGGCGAAGGACGTGCAGGAATCGTGAACCCCCGGTCTCGCCAAGACGAAGGATCCTCGGGTGCCGGAAGTCCTGATCGAACTGCTCGACGATCCGGCTGTCGCACCGTTCGCCGTGCAAGGGCTGGGGCGGATCAAGTACGCGCCCGCGAAACCACATCTGGAGCGAGCGCTGGACAGCGAGGACTGGAACGTCCGAGCTCAGGCGAAGAAGGCGCTGAAACGGTTGGGGTGAGCCGGTTGTTGTGTGGGGGCGGGCGCACGGACCCGTCCCCACCAGCACCCCACATGTTGCTCCACATCACCCGCCGTGCCAGGCGGTGCCCCCGCGAGGATTCGAACCTCGGACCTCGGCGTTCGTAGCGCCGCGCTCTATCCAGCTGAGCTACGAGGACTTAAAGAAAAGAGCCGCCGAATCGGATTCCCGACCGGCGGCTCTCGCGCGTCGAATCATTTCCTCAACGCGGAGAGCCGTCCTGAGCTGCATGGAAGCTCATGTCACGGTCGTCTTGCGGGTAACGCCACGCGTTCATTCTTGCTTCCTCCCTTCCGTTGTTGACGGGAATGACTATGACCTATTCGCCGGGTGTGGTCCACCGATTATTCGCCGTCCGGAGGTCTGGACCAGCCGGTCCGACGGCAGTAGCCTCTGTAACAGCTGAAAACGTATTCATCCTATGTTTCCCTGGCAGCGACGCCGTGAGGAGAGCCATGAGGACGAAGCTGTTACTGGCCATCAGCTGCGCCGCAGCACTGTTAGCGGCCTCCTGCGGTGCGCCGGAGCAGAAACAGCCCGCGCAACAGCAGCAACAGACCGGCTCCGCCGAGCCGGTCAAGCGGCCCGACCAGCCGGTCAAGCTCACGGTCGCGGATGTGGCAGGCAACCTGCAGCTCACCCAGAAGGCCATCGAGAAGTTCCGTGACGACCACAAGGACCTGGTCGCCAGCGTGGAGTTCACCCGCTCGACGGCGCCGGAACTGCCCGGCAAGATCGACGCGCAGCAGAAGGCCGGCCGCGTCGAGATCGACCTCGTCCTCACCGGCACCGACGCACTGGCGGCAGGCGCGTCGAAGGGCCTGTGGGAGAAGGTCACCGACAACGCCAAACCCGTGCTCGGCGACTTCGAGTCGACGCTGCAGGAACCGGCCCAGCGGATGCAGCAACTGGCCGAGGGCAACGGGATCATCGTGGTGTACTACCCGTCCGGGCCGCTGATCGAGTACAACCCGGCGAAGGTGCCCAACCCGCCGAAGACCGCGCAGGAACTGCTCGACTGGGCCAAGGCCAACCCGAACAAGCTGATGTACGCCCGCCCGGCGAACTCCGGCCCTGGCCGCACGTTCTTGATGGGACTGTCCTACCTGCTCGGTGACAGCAACCCGAAGGACCCGAAGGCCGGCTGGGAGAAGACCTGGAAGTACCTCGCTGAGCTGGGGCAGTACGTCGAGTACTACCCGTCCGGCACGTCCGCGGTGATGAAGGAGCTCTCCCAGGGCACGCGCGACATCGTCGTCTCGACCACTGGCTGGGACATCAACCCGCGTGCGCTCGGCCAGGTTCCGAAGGAGATGAAAACCGCTGCGCTGCAAGGCTTCCACTGGGTCGCGGACGCGCAGTACATGGTCGTTCCCAAGGGTGTGTCACCGGAGAAGCGGTACGTGCTCTACGAGCTGATGAAGTACATGCTCACCAAGGAAGCCCAGGCCCAGACGTACGACCAGGGCTACTTCTACCCCGGCCCCGCGGTCAAGGACGTACCGCTGTCGATGGCGCCCGCCGAGTCGCAGAAGGCGATCACCGAATTCGGCCGCCCCGAGTACGAGTCCCTGATCAAGGACAACCCCATTGAGACGCCGCTGGACGCCAACGCCATGGTCGCCGCGTTCGAGCGGTGGGACAGGGAGATCGGCGGAAGCAAGGTGAAGAAGTAGTGCCGTCGCTCGGGAAGCTGGAGCTCTCGGGGGTCAGCCGGAACTTCGGATCCGTGACCGCGCTGGACGGGCTGAGCCTGACCATCACCGGGGGCGAGTTCATCGCCCTGCTCGGCCCGTCCGGCTGCGGCAAGTCGACCGCGCTGAACTGCCTCGCCGGTCTGCTTCCGCTGACCGGCGGGCAGATCACCCTCGACGGCAAGCGCGTCGACACACAGCCGGCGGAAAAGCGCGGCTTCGGCATGGTGTTCCAGAACTACGCCCTGTTCCCGCACCTCTCGGTCGACCGCAACGTCGCGTTCGGGCTGAAGATGCGCGGTGTCGGCAAATCCGAGATCCGGGACCGGGTCAGGGAAGCGTTGGAACTGGTCCATCTGGAGCACCTCGCGCGGTCGTTTCCCGGCCAGCTGTCCGGTGGCCAGCAGCAACGGGTCGCCATCGCGCGAGCGATCGTGTTGCGCCCGCCGCTGATCCTGATGGACGAACCATTGTCCAATTTGGACGCCAAACTGCGGCTGGAGATGCGGACCGAGATCAAACGGCTGCACCAGGAACTGGGGCTGACCACGATCTATGTCACGCACGACCAGGAAGAGGCGCTGTCGCTGGCCGACCGGCTCGTGCTGATGAAGGACGGCAAGGTCCAGCAGATCGGCACACCGGAAGAGCTCTACGCCAAGCCGGTCACGCCGTTCGTCGCCGACTTCATGGGGTTCCGCAACCAGATCCCGGGCACGGGCTCGTTCACGTTCGCCGACGCGACCTGGACCAGCGAATCCACCGTGGCGGGTGCGTCGATCGCGATGTGCCGGCCCGAGGACCTGCGGGTCGGGGTGCCGCAGAACGCCATCGAGGTGACCGTCGAGGTCGTCGAGTACCACGGGCGCCAGTTCCTGCTGGAGGTCCGGACCGAGTCCGGGCTCGCACTGCACGCGGTATCGCCGGAAGCCCTGGCGCCCGGGGACAAGGTGAAAGTCGGCGTCGCGCCGGACCGGCTCCTGGTGTTCGCGTCATGACAGCCGAAGCCGCCGCTCCGGCCTTGCGGCTCAGGCTGGCCGAGCGTGGCGTGGATCTGCGGCTGCTGTTGCTGGCGCCCGCGGTGATCGTGGTGCTGGCGCTGTTCATCTACCCGTTCATCTTCGGCATCCAGCTTTCCCTGTCACCGCAGCGATTCAACAACCCGCTCGACAATTACCGGTCGTTCTTCTCCGATCCGTACTACTTCAGCAGCCTGTCCAATACGCTGGCGATCGCGGTCCCGGCGACGTTCGTCAACGTCGTCGCGGCTGTGCCGATCGCGGTGCGGATGCGGCGGGCGTTCCGTGGCCGCCGCCTCCTCGCCGCGGCGTTGGTCGTGCCGGTCAGCCTTGGCACGGTCTTCCTGGCCGACGGCATGCTGAACGTGCTCGGCCCGGCCGGTTGGCTGAACAAGGCGTTGCTCGGCATCGGCCTGATCGACGACCCGATCCGGCTGACCAACAACTGGTGGGGCGTGTTCCTTTCCCTTGTGGTCAGCGGGTTTCCGTTCGCGTTCCTGCTGATGCTGGCGTACGCCTCGGGCATCGACCCGTCGCTGGAATCGGCCGCGGCGACGCTCGGAGCCTCACGCGGGCAACGGTTCCGCTACGTGATCTTCCCGCTGTTGTTGCCTGGCGCGGCAGTCACGCTGTGCTTGAACTTCGTGATGGCCTTCTCGGTGTTCCCATCAGCGGTTCTGCTCGGCGATCCGTCGGGCTCGTCGCGCGTGCTCGCCTTGATCGCGTATCAGGAAGCGCAGGAACGGCTTGATCCGTCGATGGGTTCGGCGGTCGCGATGCTGCTTGCCGCGTCCCAACTCGTATTCGTCGTGCTTGTGCTAGGTGCGCGCTCGTTGCTGTACCGCGGTCCGGCTTCCGGGGGTAAAGGATGAAACGGCTTGTGCTGTCCCCCACCGCGTGGCTGACGTGGTTCGGGGTCGCAGTGTTCCTGGTGTTCGTGCTGGCGTTGATCGTCGCGGTGTTCGTCAGCTCGTTCGGCACGGTATGGCTCGGCACATGGCTACCCGACGGCTTCACGTTCCGCTGGTGGGAACAGACGTGGACGGAGTTCGGTCTCGGCAGCACCCTGCTGGTGACGATGGAAGTCGCCCTGCTGGTCGTGCTGTTCTCGGTGCTGATGGGCGTCCCGGCCGCGTACGTCCTGGCCCGGCGGGACTTCCCGGGCAAGAAGCTGGTCAGCCTGCTGCTGTTGCTGCCGCTGCTGGTTCCGCCGATCACGTACGGCATTCCGTTGGCGACCTTGCTGTACGAATGGGGCCTCGGCGGCAACATGGCCGGTGTCGTGCTCGCGAACCTGGTGCCGTCATTGCCTTTCGTGGTGCTGACCATGACCCCGTTCGTCGAACAGGTCGACCGTCGCGTCGAGGACGCCGCGCGAACGCTGGGTGCGGGCACGGCCAGGATCATGATCAGCGTGCTGGGACCGTTGCTGCTGCCCGGAATCCTGGCCGGTGCCGTGATGGTCCTCGTCCGTACGGTCGGCATGTTCGAGCTGACGTTCCTGACCGCAGGCGCCGACAGCGAAACCCTCGTCGTCGCCCTGTACGCGGCCAAGAGCGGCGCGGGCATCCGAGCCGACCAGACCGTGGACGCGATTGCCGTCGTCTACATGCTTTCCACGGTGTTGCTGCTGCTCATCGCTTTGCGGTTCGTCAATCCGACGCAGCTCGTGACTCGGGTGAAGGAGGCGCCGCGCGGTTAGCACCAAAGCCGATCTACAAACTGCCGCTGAACAGCCGCGGCCACCACGCGATCGACGTGGTGGCCGCGGTCTGAGGTCACGCGCCGATCAGCGCGTACAGGGCATGCGCGATGACGTCGGAGTGACGGTCCAGCGATGTGGCGTTGATGTTGCTGGTCGTGTCACAGGCCTGGTGGTAGCAGCGGTCGAACGCGACATTGGCCGAACCGCCCCACTTCTGGGCTTGCGCGGCGGTCTTGCGGCCCTCGGCGCCACTGAACGTGCCGCCGATCGGGATGCCCGCGCGGGCGAAGGCGGCGTGGTCGGAGCGACCGCCGACGCTGGTCAGCTCGGTCTGCACGCCCTTGGCCGCGAAGCCTTGTTCGAGCAGCTGCCTGATCGCCTGCGAGCCGCTGGGCTGGCCGGACGACGAGTACACGAAGTAGGCCGGGTTCGGCGAGCCGATCATGTCGAAGTTGACGTAACCCTTGATCACGCTGCGCTGTGCGGCGGTCAGGCTGTTGACGTACGCCGTCGAGCCGAGCAGGCCGAGTTCCTCAGCACCCCACCAGCCGAAGCGCAAACGGTTCTGCGGCCGGAGGTTCTGGCGTGACACGGTCAATGCGACCTCGAGCAGTCCGGCCGAGCCGGAGCCGTTGTCGTTGATCCCGGGGCCACGGCTGACGCTGTCGAGGTGACCACCCGACATGATGACGTTGTTGGCGTCGCCGTGTGGCCAGTCGGCGATCAGGTTGTAGCCGGTCGCACCGCTGGCGGTGAACGTGTGGATCCGGGTCTGGTACCCGGCGGCGTCCAGTTTGGCCTTCACGTAGTCCAGCGACGCGCGGTAGCCGGGGCGGCCGTGCGCCCGGTTGCCGCCGTTGGCGGTTGCGATCCGTTGCAGCTCAGCCAGATGGGCCTGGACGTTGGCGACCGGGATGTCCGGTGCCGCAGCGACCGCGTGTGCCGGGGTGACGGTTCCGACGGTTGTTCCGACCACGAGAACCATGGCCGCGAGGAGCTTCATGGGTTCCTCCTGAATGTGCCGTTTGCAGGGGAAAGGACGGCATGTCTCATTCAGGGCCATGCATGTGTTCCGGCGGTACCCGCCGGAAGTTGGTCGCGCACCCTGGGGTCGAACCAGGCTCGCCGGAGATATGAGCTCCAGGTGGTCGCCGGACCGTGCGCGCAGGTGAAACACCGCTCCCGCACCAGGATTCGAACCTGGCCTTACCGATTAACAGTCGGTTGTGCTGCCGCTGACACCATGCGGGAAAGAAAGGCCGCGCCGAACGCCGCAGTCGGTTGTGCTGCCACTGAGACATCGTGCGGGAAAGAAGGGCCCCGCCGAACGCCGCAGTCGGTTGTGCTGCCACTGAGACATCGTGCGGGAAAGAAGGGCCGCGCCGAACGCCGCAGTCGGTTGTGCTGCCACTGAGACATCGTGCGGGAAAAGGGCCATCTCGGAAAAACAAAAGCCGCCCATCGCAAGCGACAGGCGGCTCCCTCGGCCGGGACGTTTCAAGTCCTCACGGCGGGGAACCACCACAGTGCATGCGATTGCGCTTCGTCATGGGAGAAGCGTCGCATGCCGGTCAACGGGGTTTTCCACCTGTGGACAACTCTGTGGATGAGTGGCCTGGTCTGTGGATAACTCCCCTCGCATCCGCAGGCCGGGGCCCTCGCCGATGTGGATGGCGGTGACGTTCGTCCCCTGTGGACAAACCAGATGCCCGCGAATATTCCGCCATTTGTCGTAACACCGGCTCCTACCTGCGGGTTTGCCGAAACGTGACGCTCTATCGCGGCAATCTGGTTCAGGCGCAGTTCACTCGGCACACCGGACGCCTTACGATGCGTATCCATCGTGGGGCCGGAAAGGAGCAGCCCAGGGTGCCTAAGAGAGTCAATGACCTGTTCGACCTGGAAAAGATCAAGCACGCGATGCGCAACAAAGCCGTCAGCGTCGTGGACCAGGTCGTCGGCCGCTACCACCGTGAGCAGGCCGAGCACATCGCTCGCCTCGAGCGGCAGGTCAGTGAGCTGCGCGAACAGCTGCACAACGAGATCGCGCACCAGGGTGACCGGACACGCGACCGGATACTGGAGTTCGAGATCCGGCACCGCCGCGACATCCCGTTCGCGGCGGATCACGAGGCCGCGCAGGAGAGCGCGCGGTTCGTGCACGAGCAGATGCCGACCAAGCCCGCATTCCCGCACGCGCACAAGACGCTGGAGCACGCGCTGTCGATGGCGCCGACCGGCGGGATGGCGCTGGAGTTCGGCGTGTGGCAGGGCACCACGCTCAAGATCATCGCCACCGAGCGTGAAGGCCAGGGCGTGTACGGCTTCGACTCGTTCGAAGGCCTGCCGGAGGACTGGCGCAGCGGCTTCCCGGCCGGCCACTTCACCGTCGACGGGCTGCCGGACGTGCCGGGCGCCGAGCTCGTCGTCGGCTGGTTCGACGACACGCTGCCCGGGTTCCTCGACGAACACCCTGGTGTCGTCGATTTCCTGCACGTCGACGGCGATCTCTACAGCTCGGCGAAAACCGTTCTCGACCTGGTCGGACCCCGATTGCGCGAAGGCAGCGTGATCCTGTTCGACGAGTTCTTCAATTTCCCCGGCTGGCAGAACCACGAGTACAAGGCGTGGCTGGAGTACGTGGAACGCACCGGCGTGCAGTTCACGTACGAGGGCTACACCTGGAACAACGAGCAGGTCATCGCGAAGGTGACCAAACCGGGCAAACACTGACGTAAACCCGTAGCCCGCAGGCCGCGTCCACTCAAGGACGCGGCCTGTTCGCTGCTTTGGGGCCGAGTACTGGGTCGTCAGGCCCCTAACTACACTTTCGGACGGTTCGCAGCCGGGGGAACGGATCGTTGCTGATCGGGCCGAGCGCGCAAAAAGAGCGAGAGGGCAGACCGTTGACTAACGGGAGTACGGCCGCCGACGTGCGACCGGACGAAGGAGCCACCGGGCGGTCTGTCCCTGAGTGGCTATGGGTCATCGCGATCGGCCTGATCGGTGCGGTGGTCTTCTTGATCCCGTACCTGCAGAACCCGTACTTCTACTACGTCGGCGACAACCCTGAGTCGTTCGTGCCGAACTGGTACCACTACGGCGAGCAGCTGCTCAAGGGAATCTGGCCGACGATCGACTCGGCTGGCTGGTACGGCGGCAACTACATCGGTGAAGCCGCGGCGTCCACGTGGAACCCCGTCCTCGTCCTCTGCTACATCGTCGTCGCGCAGTTCAACAGCCTCACGGCGGCCGCGGCCTTCGTGATGGTCACGCACCTCTGCCTGTTGGCGATGGGCACGTACCTGCTGGCCCGTGAGTACGGCGCCGCGCGCGTGTCGTCGACGGTGTTCGCGTTCGCCGTGCCGCTGACCGGTTTCACGCTCTACTACGAGGCCGCTGGCTGGCCCGCCGGTCTGGCCGCGTTCGTCTGGGTCACCTGGTTCTGGTGGGCCGCGCGACGGTTCGCGCGCGGTGCGTCGTCCCCGCTGCTGCCGTTCCTGATCGGCGCGATGGCGATGACGGTCGGCAACCCGTACGCGGCACTCGGCCTGATCATCGTGATGTTCGGGATCGGCGTCGAACTTCTGGTCCGCAAGAACGTCCGTACCTTCGTGCAGCTCGCGATCATGGGTGCCTGCGTCGGCTCCGTGGCCGTGCTGGTGTTCTTCCCGCTGCTCGGTGCGATGCCGGTGACCTCGCGCCAGGAGCTCGCGATGATCGCCAACGACACCTTCATGGTGCCGGGCGTCGGTGACCTCGTCTCGTCGAGCGCGCCGAGCTACCTGCCCGCGATCACCAACTGGAACGGCCAGGTCCGCGAGAGCCTGCCGTCCACCTACTTCGTCTGGTTCGCCATCCCGCTGCTGCCGTGGCTGCGCTGGCGCACGCTGCTCACGCCGGCTCGTTCGCTGGTCAGCCTGGCCGTGGTCGGCGGGATCTACGCGATGCTGACCTTCGGCCCGTCGAACCTCTGGCTGTTCCGCTGGCCGATCCGGCTGGTCGAGTACCTGTACCTCTCGATCGCCGTCGTGTTCGCGGTGCTGTTGTCGAAGGGCCTGGCCAAGGACCACCTGCGCAACCGGACGATCGCCACGATCGGCTTGGTCGGCGTCGGCGCGTACCTGTCGTTCGCGGTACGGCCGGAGTACTGGCGAATGCACGCCATCGCGACCGTGCTGGTGCTCGTGTTCTTCTTCGCCGCGTTGTGGGCGTACCGCAAGCGTGGCTGGATGGCGCTGGGTGTGGCGTTGCTGATCGGCACGATCGGCGTCGCCACGTACCAGACCAACCGGATCCCGTACCCGGGTGTCGAGGTCGGCCCGCCCATCGTGCCGGCGAGCGACGTCAGCCAGGTCAAGGCAGGCACCGCAGAGTTCAAGGGCACGTACCTGCAGCTCGCGGCGCAGGGCCTGGTCAAGGGCACGAGCGAGCAGGACGAGGGCGAAGTCATGTTCGGCAACCTGTCCGTGCTGACCGGCCACGAGTCGATCACCCGGTACAGCGGCATCGGCTTCACCAAGTTCACCCAGGCACTGTGCATGGACTACAAGGGCTCGGTGTGCCCGGACGCGTACCGCAACGCGTTCCGCCCGGTCCAGGGCACCAACATCCCGCTGATCGACGCGCTGCGCGTGGAGACGCTGGTGCTGCAGGACGCGCTGTTCCCGAACGTGGTGAACAACCCGCCGCCGAGGGGCTGGACAGTGGTTGCCCGCGAGGACGGCGCCACGGTGTGGACGCGGGACGCGCCGCTGCCATACCCCGGCCGCGTATCCTGGGCCTCACGTGGCGTCACCGTGGCCTCGTCCACCTCGGAGCCCGCCACTGAGCAAGTCAAATTCAATGCGCCAACCGGGGGCGGTCAGCTGATATTCGCTCGCCTTGACTGGCCCGGGTACAGCGCCACAATCGACGGCAAGACGGTCGAGGTTCGCAACGGCGACGCCGGCCTGATCACCATCGATGTGCCCGCAGGTGAGCACACGCTCGCACTGGACTACGCGACACCGGGGCTTCGGCTTGGCGTGATGCTGGTGGGTGGTGCCACTCTGGTGGTGCTGATCCAGACACTGTGGTGGTGGCGGACCGTCCGCCGCACCCGGCGCCGCAACGACGCGGCACCGCAGAACGGACCCGATGGCGGCGTCGACGATGCCACCACGGACATCTCCCCGGTCCTGACGCACGCGGGACCGAACGACGAGAGAATCTGAGGAGCAGGAAGTACGCATGCCGACCCAGCAGGAGCAGAAGGTGGCCAAGCCCCAGAAAACAGGCGGCTCCCAATCGAGCATCCGCGGCGTGGTTCAGCGAATCCTGTTCGCCTCACCCAGCCCGCAGGCCCCCAACGAGCTGTACTCGCTCGGCACGTACGGAGCCGTCCGGCCGGAACGGCACCGCGTTGTCGTCGAGCCGGACGCCCGGCTGACCACGAACACGTACTTCGGCCGGCTGCCCGCCAGCTACCTGCAGCGGTGGACGCAGATCCGCGAGCTGGAGGCGGTGTTCCGGGTCCGTGGTTCCGGCAGGCTGGAGATCCACGCGTCGGACGCCGAGGGCGAGCCGCGGATCCTGTCCACCGCCGAGGTCGCCACGCCTGCCGAGCAGGAAGTCCGGCTGAAGGTCACGCTGGACCGGTTCATGGACGGCGGCTCGATCTGGATCGAGGCCGTGACCACGGCGGAAGAGCTGACAATCGAGGACGTCCGCTGGGTGGTCGGCGAGCCGCTGCGCGACCGGCTGACCTCGGTGGTCATCTGCACGTTCAACCGTGCCGACGACTGCCTGAACACCATGCGCGCGCTCGGTGAGGACACCGAGCTGCTGGCCATGCTCGAGCACGTGTACGTGGTCGACCAAGGCAACGACACCGTGCAGAGCCGTGAGGGCTTCGACAAGGTCGTGGAGCTGTTCCACGGCAAGCTGCGCTACCTGCGTCAGCCCAACCTCGGCGGCGCGGGCGGCTTCACCCGCGGCATGTTCGAGATCAGCGGCGTCGGCGGCAAGCACGCCAACGTCCTGCTGATGGACGACGACGTGCTGCTCGAGCCGGAGACGGTCCTGCGTATGGCGTCGTTCGCCAACAACGCGACCGACCCGGTCATCGTCGGCGGCCAGATGCTGTACCTGTACCACCCGAACCGCCTGCACATCGGCGCGGAGACCACGGACCTCGCACTGCTGCGGCCGGGTGTGCCGGTCGCGGGCGCGCTGCACAACGTGGACCTGACCAAGAAGCTGCCGCACCGGCGGGTGACCGCGGGCTACAACGCCTGGTGGTCCTGCCTGATCCCGGCCGAGGTCATCGAGCGCTGCGGCCTGCCGCTGCCGCTGTTCTTCCAGTGGGACGACATCGAGTACGGCACCCGCGCGGGCCGCAACGGCTTCGCGACCGTGACCCTGCCCGGTGCCGCCGTGTGGCACGCCGACTTCGCGTGGAAGGACTGGGACGACTGGGCCCGGTACTTCAGCCTGCGGAACTCGCTGATCACCTCCGCGCTGCACTTCGACGGCTTCGACGGCAAGGCCGCGGCGAAGGTGCTGGCCAAGCAGATGGCCGAGTACCTGGTGTCGATGCAGTACGGCATGGCCGCGACCCTGCTGAAGGCCCTTGAGGACTTCCTCACCGGCCCGTCGGTGCTCACCGACGGCGGTGTGGCCGCGGCGGCCGGGATTCGCAAGCTGCGCAACGAGTACCCGGACACCCACCGCAAGCAGCCGGCCGACCTGGAGGTCGACGGCGCCGCGACGCTGCCGATCATCGACGACCCGGGCAACCCGTCGCTGCCCAAGGCCGTGATGGTCAAGCGCGTGCTGAACATCCTGACCGGCCGCAACGGCGGTGCCGCGCAGATCATGGCCCGCGACGCCAAGTGGTGGCACGTGTCGCTGTTCAAGTCCGTGATCGTCACGGACTCCGCGCAGGACGCGTTCCGGGTGCGCAACTTCGACAAGGACGTGGTCGTGGACCTCGCCAAGCGCGGTACGAAGCTGCTGGCCAGGCTGGCCAAGGAAGGCACTCTGGCCCGTGAGGAATGGCGCGGCGCGATGGGCGACCTGACCACTCGCGAGAACTGGGACCGCCTCTTCAAGTCCTGATCCCGTACGCGTGAAGGCCGGGCTGGTGCGCCAGCCCGGCCTTCACGCGTTTCGAGCGGCCGCCGAACGGGCATCCCGAATAGGCTTGTTCCCCAGGCGGAGGAGTGGCTGTGCTGGCCGACCGCTACAGGATCGACGAGTTACTTGGCACGGGCGGGATGGCCGACGTGTACCGAGCGTGGGACACGCGCCTGCACCGCTCGGTCGCCATCAAGATGTTCCGCCCGCAAGCGGACGACACCGCGCGAAGTCGTTTCGACAAAGAAGTCCGCACCCTGGCCACGTTGTCGCATCCCGGGCTCGTCTCGGTCTACGACGCCGACACGACTCAGCAGCAGCCTTTCGCCGTACTGCAACTCATCGAGGGCCAGACGCTCAGCCACAGGATCTCCGAAGGGCCGCTGTCGGTCGCCGAGGTTCGTGCGCTGGGCGCTCAGCTCGCCGACGCCCTCGGATACGTGCACGCGAACGGTGTGATCCACCGCGATGTCAAGCCGTCCAACGTTCTGATCGACAGCGACGGCACGGTGTACCTGTCTGATTTCGGCCTGGCCCAGCTCATCGGGGCGAGCCGGGTGACCCAGGCCGACATGCTGGTCGGAACGGCGGCGTATCTGGCTCCCGAACAGGTCCGTGGCGAAGAGGTCGACGGCCGTGCCGACATCTACGCCCTCGGCTTGGTGCTCCTGGAATGCCTCACCGGCGAACGGGAGTACCCGGGCAACGAGATCGAGACAGCGGTCGCCCGGCTGCACCGGCCGCCGACCGTCCCCGAAGACCTGCCGCCGGACTTACATCGGTTGCTGACGCTGATGACGTCGCTGACCGCGCGTCGCCGTCCAACCGCCGTGCAGTGCGCCGAGGCTCTCCGCTGTCCCTCCACTCAGCTCTTGGAACCACCTCCCGCTCCCACACCGACGAAGCGGCGTTCCCTCGCAGCCGCTGCCGCGCTTGTCGCTCTCGCCGGGGCTACGTGGTTGCTGGTGAGCGGTGGCGGCGCACAGCCAACGACAACGCCTCCCGCGGCTATCCCGCCGTCCTCCACCAGTGCCGTTGCTCCCGTTGCGGAGCCGCCTCCGTCGCCCGCCACGCAACAGCCTGAGGTCGTTCCGGTCGATGACAGGACCGGTACCACCGTCTCCCTTACTCAACGCGATCAGCCGGACGAATCGACCACCACGAAATCACGCAAAGGCTCGAACAAAGGCAAAGGTGACGAGCGCAAGTCAGGCAATAACAACAACAAGGACTGAGCCTGGCTTGGCGTTTCAGTCAACGCACGGGATCGGCGTGGGTGGCGGTGGTGGTGGCGCGGCTGGCTGATTGACCGGCGGGGCTGCCTTTGACGCTGCCGGAGCTTCCGGCTTTTTCGGTGTTGGTTGCGGGTTGAGGCTCTCGGCGACCTTGGCGCGCACTTTCTGCGTGTCGACGATGTTGATGCTTTCGCCGTCCACCGTCTGGGTGTCCTCGATCGGCAGGGTCTCATACCTCATCCGGCCGCCGGTCAGATTCGACATGCGCACGGCGAAGTCGAACAGCTCGATGCCCTCGTCCACGACCACGTTCTGCTTGGCCACGTCGACGAGGCCGGGCAGCACCGAGGCGGCCTGGCTGCGGACCTTGTGCAGCACGGCCGCGATGAAGGCCTGTTGGCGGCGGGTGCGGTCGAGGTCGCCGTTCTTCAGGCCGTGCCGTTGGCGCACGAAAGCAAGCGCTTGGGAGGCGTTCAGGGTTTGCTTGCCCGCGACCAGATCGGCGCCGGACATCGGGTCGTGGGTCGCGTTGTTCACACAGACCTCGATGCCGCCGAGCGCCCCGGCCAGGAAGTAGAACCCGGCCAGGCTGACCTCCGCGATGTGGTCGATCGGGACGTCGAGGAACGTCCGCACGGTCTCGACCTGCGCGCGGCGGCCCGCTTCCCGGCCGAGGAACTCCAGTTCGTGCGTGTCCCGCACGCCCTCGGCGCGCAGCCGGGTCTCCTCGGCGATCTTCGCCCTGCCGTACGCCTCTTTGATCTTCCCACGGACAGGACCACCCGGGATGCCCTGCAAATCAACAAAATTGTCCCGTGGGACGGACAACGCGGTGGCTTGTGAACCGTCATTGGGGATGTGCAACAACATCAGTGTGTTGGCGTTGTACCCGCCACGATCGCTCTCCCCGGCTTGCAACTGGGCCAGCACGGCGTCCGGCAACGGCTCGCCGTTCAGGTCGAGGCGGGTGGTGAGGCCCATCACCAGGATGTTCAGCGCACCGACGGATTTCGGGCTGTCCGGCGCGATCGCCTTGGACCGGCGTACGCCTTCGTCGAGGTCCTGGTACGTGGCCCAGGCCACGCCCGCGGCCACCATCAGCGCGACCGACACCAAAATCCAAGTGGTCCGGACCACTACGAGCGCGGAGGTCCGCAGCCACCCCATGATCCGGATGTTACGCCACGGGGTGGTTGAGCTATATCCTCAACGGAGTCCGATCTAGACATTGGGACGGCAGTGGTGGGGGATACGCCGGTACATCCGCGTGTACCAGTGGAAATACCAGCGGTTGCGGCCATTGCCATGCTCGCCGTCTTCGTCGGTATGGGGTTGATCACGGACGGTGGCGTGGTCGGCTGGGTCTTCGGGACGTGGGTCATCATCGGCACGGGCGTGGCAGCGGTGCTCGTCCGGCCGGTCGGCCTCTGGGTCGTGGTGCCCGCGCCCCCGATCGCCTTGCTGATCGTGGTGACGATCCGCATCGTGTGGCAGTGGCAACCGGTGTGGGGCAACACAAAACAGCTTGTGGCCGAGTTCGCGCCACCGTACCTTCACGGATTCCCGTGGCTCGCGGCCGCCATCGGCGTCGGCATCGGCATCGCGGTCATTCGTCTCTTGAGACGCGAGAAGTCATTATCTGGGGGAGAAAGTCATGCAGGACGCCGACAGACCGGTCTTCGCCTCGACAAGCAGAGGCCGTAAGTTCGTCCGGCTGACCAGCAGGTTGCTGGCGGTCGGCATGGTTGTCCTTGTCGTCGTGCTCGTCGCGACCACACTGGGCTCCGTTCACGACGATGCGGCGACGCCATGGCCCGTCACCGATCTCAGGTAGGCCGAATCCCCTGGGCGCACTGGATCACGTTGCTCGTCGCGGTGTTCCTGCTGCTGGGAATGTTGACGATCCACGCGTACAACGTGACCACCTCCCCAGAGGCTTCGACCGAACCGGCCGACGGCACCGTGGACATCGCGGACAACACGATCGCGCTGGTGATCCAGGACGGACCCGATCCGAAGTGGACGCCGCGCATCCTGGACGCGCTGCGCAGGCACAACGCGCACGCGACGTTCATGGTCGTTGGAACGCGCGTCAACGAACATCCCGAGCTCGTCCGCCGGATGCTCGACGAAGGGCACGACGTCGGCATCACCGGGCTGCGGCCTGGTGATGTCACGCAACTGCCCGGCTGGCAGCGTGATCTGGAACTCTCGCTGGCCCAGCAGGCACTGGCCGCGGCCGCGGGTGTCCACACGCGACTCTTCGGGCAGCTCTCGGAGACGTCCGACGAGGTCCTGTGGACGCTGCGGCGCGACGGCTACCTGGTCGTCGAACCCACCACGGACGCGTTGTCGTTGCCGTGGGGCGATCTTCCGGCACTCTCCGCGATCGCGCGACGCGGCACGGTAGTCGGCATGCCCGACAACGGCAGCGTGACCGTGGACGAGGTGAACGGCCTACTATCCACAATGTCCCCTCGCGGGCACCGGTTCGCCAACATGTCCGAGGCGCTGATCGTCCCGCGGCCGCACGAAGAGGCCGGTCTGGGCAGCAGGATCACCGGTCACTTGGCGGCCGCGGCCCAGAACTACGGCGGCACGCTCGTGTTCGTGCTGAACGCGTTGATCATCATCGCCGCGTTGCTGGCTGTGCTCCGTGCGTTGATGCAGCTTGGCTTGGCGAACACGGCGCGGCGCCTCGCGCGGGAACGGGAGCAGAATCCGCCGCCGTGGTATTCGCCGCCGGTGTCAGTGATTGTGCCTGCGTACAACGAATCGGCGAACATCGTTGCGACAGTTCAGTCTTTGCTAGCCAATACGCACACGGCTGACGTCGAGGTGATCGTGGTCGACGACGGTTCCACGGACGGCACGGCCGACCTGGTGCTTGGTCTGGGGCTGCCGGGCGTCCGGGTCGTCCGGCAGCGCAACTCGGGCAAGCCGGTGGCGTTGAACACCGGAATCGCCCACGCCGAACACGACATCCTGATTCTTGTCGACGGGGACACGGTGTTCGAGCCGGAGACCATCGGCCACCTCGTGCAGCCGATGATCGACCCGACGGTGGGTGCGGTGTCCGGCAACACAAAGGTCGCCAATCGGAGCAGTCTGCTCGGCCGATGGCAGCACCTCGAGTACTGCGCCGGGTCCAATTTGGACCGGCAGATCCTGAACGCACTGCAGTGCATTCCGACCGTGCCTGGCGCGATCGGTGCGTTCCGGCGTGAGGCCTTGCGTGGAGTCGGCGGCATCAGTTCGCAGACCCTCGCCGAGGACACCGACCTGACGATCGCGATCACTCGCGCGGGCTGGCGTGTCACGTACACACCCGATGCGCGGGCGTGGACCGAGGTTCCCGCCACGTTGGGTGCGCTGTACCGGCAGCGCTACCGCTGGTCGTTCGGCACGTTTCAGTCGATGTGGAAACACCGCGCCAGCTGGCGGGACAGCGGCCCATCCGGCCGGATGGGCCGCTACGGCCTGATCTACCTGTTCGCGTTCCAGCTGCTGCTGCCGTTGCTCGGTCCAGCGATGGACGTGTTCGTGTTGTACGGCATGTTCATCGCGGACGCGCCGTACGCGATCGTGATCTGGTTGCTGTTCCTGGCAATCCAGACCGCGGGCGCCGGATACGCCCTGCATCTGGACGGAGAATCGCTCCGGCCGCTGTGGGGTTTGCCGCTGCAGCAACTGGTGTACCGGCAGCTGACATACCTCGTGGTGATCCAGTCGGTCGTCACGGCGCTGCACGGCGCCCAACTGAAGTGGCAGACCAACGCACGGACGGGTCAAGCCGCCAGATTGCTGACCTACGCGCCGAAACCGCCGTCGACATCCCACGTCGAACCGGTGACGAAGCGGGATTCCAAGCTGGCCAGGTAGGCGACGACACCGGCGACATCGGCGGGGTTGCCTCCGAAGCCGACCGGTGTCAGCGACGTCATGTGCTCGGCGATCTCCTGTGTTGCTGCGTCGGTCAGGATCAGGCCTGGTTGGACGGTGTTGATGGTGATGCCCTTGGGCGCGAGCTCGCGGGCCAGCGCACGCGTCATCCCGGCCAGCCCTGCCTTGGCCATGGAGTATGCGGCGTGGCCGGTCCGCATGACCTCGCCTGTGGGCAGGTGGTCGGCGAAGATGCTGCCGATGTTGACGATTCGGCCGCCGTTGCCTATGTGCTTCAACGCTTCCTGGATCGCGATCCACGTACCGCGCACGTTGACCTGGAACATCCGGTCGAACTCGGCCATCGGGAGCTGTTCGATCGGCAGTCCTGTCGCCGCATAGGAGTTGTTCACCAGAACGTCCAGCCGTTCGAAGTGCCTGACAGTCTCGTCGACCGACGACCTGACCGCGTCCTCCGCGCCACTGTCGGCCTGGATGGCCAACGCACCGGTCTCCCGCGCGAGGTCGTCGGCCAGTTCTTTGGACTTCAGGTAGGTGAACGCCACCCGCACGCCGTCGTTCGTCAGCCGCCGTACGATCCCGGCGCCGATCCCGCGCGATCCACCCGTCACCAATGCCACTCGCTGTGAAGTCTCCATGCCGTGGACGTAACCACCGTGTCATTCACGTCGGATGCACGAAACGTTCACACGAGTACGGCCTTCCTGTACCTGGCAGGAAGGCCGCACTCCGCGGGTGAAGTCAGTCGGCGCTGTCACCCGAGTCGGCCGAGTCCGCGGGCGCCTTCTTCTTGGGCGCCTGCACCTTCGCCACCTTGGTGACCTTGGCCTCCTTGTTGACCTTCACGGCCGGTGCGGCTGGTGCGGCGATCTTGTCATCCGGCGAGTCGGCCGTGTCGAGCGCAGGATCGGCCGAGTCGACGACCGATGCCGCCGGCGAATCAGCGGTCTCGGGAGAGTTGTCGAACGCTCCGTTCTGCGGCAGGGGTGCGTCGTACTTCTGCACAACCGGCGCGGGATGCGGGTCACGCACCTGACTACCGCCGTCATCGGAAGCCACAGCCGCTGCCGCACCGAAGCCTGCCAGCGCGAAGGTGGTGACGCCTGCGATGATCCACGGTCGTTTGCTGTTCATGGTGTCCTCTCCTTGCTTGGCTGTACTTCCACAATGGCGGCCGGAGATGAAAGGAACGGGTGGATGTCCATGAAGGACCTCTCATTCAAGCCAGCGCTCGGCCAACTCGACGCGGAGTTCCGTGTTGCGTAACCAGTTCTCCTCCTGCACGCGGTGCGGTCCCGTCGCAAGCGAGAGCACCACGGCCGCCGTCCGTCGATGAAGTGCTTGCGGGTCAAGCTGTTCGCTGAAATGCGCGGCCAGCTCATCCTGGACGTCGGTGATGTGGGCGGCGTGGTCCGCACGGATCTGCGCCAGCACGGACAAGTGCCCGAGCAGGCATGCCGCGTCGTCGAGCCGTTCGCCCCGACCGGCGGTATCGATGTCCAGCAGCCGCGCTTGTCCATTGTGGATAATGAGCTGGCTCTCGTAGAAGTCCCCGTGCACCGGGACATCCGGGCTTTCCGGTGATTCGTGGTGCACCTTCGCCGCGATCAGCCGGGCCCGTCTGCTCAGGTGCGGCGCGGTGACGGCGACGACTTCGGCGTAGTGCACGGCCTTCTGACCCCATGTCGGTTTCCGCTTGTCTGCGAGCTCCCATGGCAGAGCGTCCAGGGCTTCGGTGACGCTGCGCGGGTCGACTCCCTTGTAGTCCAACAGTTCTTCCCGCAACGTCCGGCCGGGCAGACCTGCCAGCAGGACGAGGCCGTCGTCCGTCCACCCCAACGACTCCGGTGCCGTGGTGGCGATTCGGTGCCGGTCATGCAGCTCTTTCGCCAGCTTCGGCCGTACCACCTTGATGAAAACCCTGCGCTGGTCGGGAAGCCGGACTTCGACAACCGCGCGGCGCCGCGGCCGGTACGCCCTCGTGTGGATGCTCACGTCGCCGCCGACGTCCAGGCCACTGGCTTCGATGAGGATGCGCGCCTGCGCCGGGTCGACCGCGCGTGGCAGCCCAGGCAGGTCCGGATCGAACGGAAACCGCCACACACCAACGTCTGTCGTGCCATCGCTGATCCGGACAACGCCGTCGGGCAGGTGTCCGGTCGAGGCGCCCAACGTCTCGTCGCGTGTCCCGTCAGGCCATTTGACTGTCGCCGAGTAGCTGACCGTGGTCCGCTTCCCCGGCTGATGATCCACCTGCGTGGCGGCCCAGTGCAGCAGTTCGCCGCCGGCCCCGGCCACCATCGTGGCGAGCATGTCACCCGCCGCCGCTCCCGTCAGGAGTGCGAGATCAGCCATGCCAGCACGATCTACGGCGGGAATGATGTGGCCATGAGCCGCCGATGAAGAAACCTTCATCTTGCGTTCAACGGGACTCTCTTGCGCTAGCGTGCCGAGGTCCCAAATGTCCGATTACCGGAGGCCGTGGTGGAGGCAGACACCGAGCGGATCTTCATTCCCCGCCGCATAAGCCTCCGCCGGACCGGCTGGATCCTGCTCGGCGTGACGCTGGCGATCAACGTCGCCAGCATGGCCGTGCCCGCGTTGATCGACCACCCGCTGACCACGAATCGTGGCGAAATCCACGACTACCTCGACGTTTTCGTCGAGGGGAATCTGCCGACCTGGTGGAGCACAGGGCTTTTGGTGATCGCGGCGGCGTCGCATGCCATGGTGGGAGCCATCGGACAGGCCGCACGGGTGAAAGGAAGCTGGGCCTGGTTCGCCAGCGCGGCAATGCTCGGCGCCTTATCCCTCGACGACCACACGCAATTACACGAACGCCTCGACCGCATCGGCCGCCACCTCGTGACCTACGACGGCGGATTCCCGTTCTACTGGCTCCTCCCCGGCCTGGTCGCCGGTCTCATCGTCGCCATCGGCCTGCTGTTGCTCGCCCGGCACCTGCACGGCCGCGCCCGCTGGCACATGATCGTCGGCTGCGTCTTGCTGCTCGCCGCGGCTTTGGGCGGCGAGGCACTCCAGGGCCTGTTGATCGCTTCCGGGGAAAGCGGCCCGCTTTACGTACTGACGTACCACGCCGAGGAACTCGGCGAAAACCTCGGCGTGCTCGCGATGCTTGCCGCAGCGGCCCATTCGGTGTGGATAACCCGTACCCAGCACTCGCTGGAGATCGCTTACACCAAGCTGTAATTCTCTGCCTGTTTCACTGTTACGCAAGCATGCCGCTGCCTACACTCGCACCTCGGCGCAGACACTTCAGGCGAATCGGGGCGATATGGACGGCAACATCCTCGACCCGGACAGCGCACGGGAGCGCTTGGCCGCGTGGAAAGGGCGGATCGACAAACTCGCCGCCGACACGCAGGCGATGAGCGCCCAGCTGCGTGAAGTCCGGATCAGCGTGACCGACCCCAACGGACTGGCCGAGGTGACAGTCGACTCCACCGGGGCCTTGGTGGATCTGCGATTGACCGATCGAATGCTGCGGTCGACCCCGGAAGCCGTATCGCGGGCGGTACTGGCCGCGATCAGCGAAGCCCGTAACCAGTTGGCCGACCGGTCACAGGAAATCATCGCGTCGACGGTGGGCACCGAATCGGCTGCGGCACAGGCGATCGCGGAGAGCGTGGGGCGGCAGCTGCGCAGCACACCGGTCGAGCAGCCCGCTCCAGCCACCTCCGCGGACAACGAGGACTACGACGTCCGCTCCGACTTGTGGCGGAAGTGACCATGGGACAGGGATTCGAGGTCGACACCGAGCAACTCCTCGCGCACGCCCGCAAGATCGAAGCGATCAGGGACCGGTTCGATGCCGTGAAATCCGCCAGCGCGCACATCGCACAGGACGACCAGGCGTACGGACTGCTGTGCGGATGGATCTCCGGTGTGCTCGAGGGCAGGCACACCAGGCAGGACGAACTGCTCGGCCAAGTCAAGGAGAACCTGGATCTGGTCGCGAAGTCCTTGCGGCACAGCGCGAACGAGTACCAGGCCGTCGATCGGGCGAACGTGGACCTGATGGAGGAAGTCGCCGACGGGGGCCTGCTGTGACCGAGAACTCGTTGGTCGCCCCGGTCCAGTCATCGAGGGAGGCGTGGACCGGCGCGGGCCTGGCCGACAGCATCGAAGGCCTGGTCGACGCGATCAAGACCGAAGGATGGGTCGACGACGCGCTGGCCGGTGCGGCAGCAGGCGTCGAGATCGCGGCGACCGTGATGGATCCGATCAGCGCGTTGCTGGCCAACGGCCTTGGCTGGGCGATCGAGTACTTCGAACCACTGCGGGAAGTACTCGACGACCTGACCGGCAAGCCGGACGTGGTCAGGGCACACGCGGCAACCTGGAACAACATGGCGACCGAACTGCACGACATGGCCGCCGATCTCAAGGCGGACCTGCAGAACGACCTGCCCGGCTGGAAAGGCGACGCCGCCAACGCGTACCAGAGCCTGATGGCCAACAACGTCGAGGCGATCGGCGGCCTTGCCGCGGTGTCGGCGGCGATGGCGGCGGCCACCGAGGGCGCGGGCGGACTGGTGGAGCTGACCCGCGAGCTGGTCCGTGACCTGATCGCCGACCTGGTCGCCCGCGTGATCGTCTGGGCGGTCGAGGCGATCTTCGTGGTGACGATCCCGGTGATCGCGTCACAGATCGCGGCGGCGGTGGTCAAGTGGGCGGGCCGGATCCTGGTCTACACCACCGCGCTGATCACCAGTCTGACCGACCTCACGAAGCTGCTCGGAGCGTAGATGCGACTTCTGATGATCCTGGTGTGGTTCGCACTGCACCGGCGCACCCCGCCGGACGGCCCGGGCAAACCACCCGACGGAAACGGTGATGGGGACGGCAAACCGTCGCAGCAGCACGGGCCGATCAACGCGGGCGAGAACGTCAGCAACGCACAGGACGCGATCGGCACAGCCCGTGACCGCGGTAAGCCAGCCGAAATCCCGGGCACCACAAGCGAGTCCCGGCCAGGCGGCGGACAACAACCGAGCGACCCGACCGAACCACCGCCTGGCGTCACGTTCGACGACCCGAGGCGCCCGAACCTGGGCAGCGACGGCAAGTACTACATCAGAGACGGCGTGGACCACGACGTTCCGATCGACGATCCGACGGACCTGTCCCGGACGATCACGGACATCGACCGCCCGGAGGGTGGGGTGCTGTGGGAGGAGAAGTCCGCGGTCAACGCCACGGACATCGACAAGTGGGTGAACAAACAGGTCATCAAGAAGACCGAGGCCTACATCGACGCACGCCAGCACATCGCGGGCCGCGAGAACGCCCCGGTCGGCATCGACTTCACCACCCCGAACCCGGATCCGGCATTCAAGGCGGCGGTGGAGAAGGCAATAGCGGACCTGCGCGTCAAGTACCCTGACGTGACCATCCTAGTGAAGTGGGCAGAATGAGCTACGTATTCGACGTCGGCGACGACACGGTATGGAGTCCCGCGCTGCAAATCGGCGACCTCTACGTCCGTTTCCTGCGCGAAATCGCGGAAATGCTCAACCTGCCCACCGGGCTGATCGAAATCGCCTCGGATATGTACGAGATCGAGCTTGACTCGTACGAAACACTGGTGAAGGCCATTTTCGAGATGAATTTCTCCTCCGGCCATCCAGTCCTGCGCGGCCTGCTGGAAGCCGTGCTCGCCCCGTCGGTTGTGGTACTCGACCGCGCCGGCCGACCGTTGACCGCGACTTCACCGGAACAACTGGACTTGATCACGCGCGCGCAGGCTCTCTCCATGCCCCAGTGAAGCCAACTGGCCTGACCTGGTTGCACCTTGGCCGCATCGCTACGGTTCCTGGAGCGACAGTGTCACTCCAGGAGGGGAAGGCATGGCGCGTTGGCGGGCGGACCAACTGCCGCCGCCGTCACCAGCAGTGATGCACGCGGCGGCTGCCATGGGACTCGGCGGTTTGGTCGCCACTACCCACGTGATGCACAGCCTGGCCCCACCTCCAGGCAATCCAGCGGCGGAACGCTGGATCATCCGGCTGCTGATCCTCGTCGTCGCGGGCTGTCTGGTCGGATCGCTCATGTTCTTCGGCAGCGGCAACGCAGCCGTCGGCGCCGCGTTCCTCCTACCCGTCGTAGGCGTCATTGTCCTGGCCATCGTGCGAGGACGGCGCGTTCGAAGCGCCGGCCCTCAGCCGTACGAGGTGGCCTATCGGTTCCAGCAGGGCATGGTGTGTCCTACCGTCGACAACGCAGTGCCGTTCCGCTGGGACTCCATCACCCAGGTCTACGAAAACGTGACCCACCACTATCGCGGCGTTCAATACGCGAACACGACCTTCGAATACACCCTCGTGGCATCGAATGGCTGGAAAGTCCGCTTTGTCAGCAGCGACGGAAGCGGACCGAACAAAGCCCAGTCCGTCCTCGCACCGGTGATCCGTCAGGAAGTAAGCGACCGAATCCTGGCGACGGCGACAAACCAGCTCAACGCGGGCGGCCACGTGCCATTCGGCGACGTGGCAATAGCCCAGCAAGGAATCACCGGCCCCGCAGGCCCGGTGCCATGGTGGCGGGTGACCGAACTGACTACTGAGCACGGTGTCGTCACCATCAAGGTCGACGGCCACCCATGGTGGTCCCGCCACACCAGAGATATCCCCAACTTCCAGATCTTCTGGCACCTGACCCGGCAACTGCGCCCCCACTGACCAGCGCGGTCCACAATGGAGGGTGTCATGCCCTGGTGAACTCCATGACCCAGTTGGATTCCCAGGTCTTCCCGCCGTCGGCGGAGAATTCCTGTTCCCACCGGGCTGAGGTGGGTGTGATGTCGGACCAGATGAAGTGCGCCTTGATCGGTTCGCCGTCGTGTGTGTCATCGCCGTAGAAGTCACCGCGGCCGTCGGTGAAGGTGCCGACGACCGGTGGAAAGAGCACGCCGGTGCGGCTGTTCGCCCAGTAGATCGACCATTCCTTGCGTTCGAGGTCGAACAGCCGCAAGGTGAAGCCGCGGCTGCCGAGCGTCGGGAAGACGATCTCTTCGGTGTTGCCGCCGCCGTTGAAGATCGGCCGACAGGTCGTGGTGCCAGGGAAGGTCTCCCACTCGTCGCTGCCGGCGAACAGCGTCCTGAGCCGGCGGTTGACCACGTTCCACGAGCCGATGAAGAAGTCGAAGTCGTTCATGCCGCAGATCGTGACGGACTACCCCTGACAGCTTCTGTCAGCGGCTGGCAGACTTCCGACAATGCGTGCCAGTCGACTGCTGTCACTACTGCTGTTGCTGCAGAACCGGGGACGGATGAGCGCCGCACAACTGGCAGTGGAACTCGGCGTGACAGCCCGGACGGTCTACCGTGACGTCGAGGCGCTCGCCGCGGCCGGTGTGCCGATCTACGCCGAGCATGGCCCGACCGGCGGATACAAGCTGATGGACGGCTACCGCACCCGGCTGACCGGACTGACCGCGGACGAGGCCGAATCGCTCTTCCTGACCGGAATGCCGCAACCAGCCGCCGAACTAGGTCTCGGCGCCCAAGTAGCCGCCGCAGAGCTGAAGCTGATGGCGGCGCTGCCAACCGCATACCGGGATGCGTCGGTTCGTATCCGCCAGCGCTTCCACCTCGACGCCCCAGGTTGGTACCGGGAGCCCGACACAGTGCCGCACCTGTTGGCGGTCGCCGACGCACTCTGGCAGGACCAGGCCATCGAGGTCCGCTACCGACGCTGGTCGCCCCAACCAGGCGAGGTGACGCGGCGACTGCACCCACTGGGCCTGGTTCTCAAGGCAGGTGTCTGGTACCTGATCGCGGCCGGACACGGCCAGCCACGCACCTATCGCGTCTCCGCGATCGTCAGCCTGAAACCGCTGCGGGAACGGTTCCCCCGACCAGACGACTTCAACTTGGCCGAATTCTGGCAAGACCACGTCGAACGCTACGAACAACCCGACACCGACGAAGTCGCCACCGTACGCCTCACGCCGCGTGGCGTAACCGCCCTACCCGACGTCCTCGGCCCAAAAGCCGCCCGCCAAGCCTTGAATACCCTCACACCCACCAAAGAGGACGGCTGGCACCACGCCACCATCCCAATGGAGAACATCCCCCACACCACCGCACTCCTACTGCGCCTAGGCCCAGACGTCCAAGTCCTAGCCCCACCCAACCTGGTAACCCACATAACAGAAACGATCCAAACAATGTCCCGCCTCTACCCACCAGTCACGCCATAAGCGGTTGCTGGCCCAAACGAAAGCGCTGGAAGATACGAAGATCCCCACCCAAGGGCTTCACGGCAATGCCGCCCCCGCCGATCCAAACGCAACGGACCCAGCCCTGGACGATGCGAAGCATCCTGCAAAGGGCTTCGCGGCAAAGCCGCGCGGCTAGTCCAAGCGAAAAGCGCCCACCGCTGGAAGGCCCGAAGCCCGCACCGTGGGGGCGTGGGGGGCTCGGCCCCCCAAAATAATCAAGGACGACCCCGGGGAGCTTGCGAAGCAAGCGATCAGGGTCGTCCTTGAGGACGCGCGCACCCGAAGGGATTCGAACCCCTAACCTTCTGATCCGTAGTCCGAAGAAATCCGTCCAGGAGGTCCTTCTCGGTCCAGACCAGTCCGGAAATGGCCAGGTCGGGCCGCCTCACTGTCCTTCTCCGTCCTGCCCAATCCGCGCAGGTTCTTTGACGTCCGAACACCCATCGAACACCCCGGAGACCCCTAAGTACGGACCCGATCACAGCCCGCCGAACGACGGTCGACCGGATCCAGCACCTACAGTCAGTGATCCGCTGCTCCCCGAATCCACCGGCACAGGTTCCCTCGCGGCGCGCGATGCAACTCCCCGGCACAGTGCCCGAGTGGGAGACACTGCCAGGCCGGATCCGGTGAGTTTCCTGCAGTGCGCCGACGCGCCCGCGGTGCTGGACGCCCTGCGCGGAATCACGCTCAGTCACGATGACCAAGACCTTCTCGAACGCCTGTCGACGTGGGATCCCACCATTCTCGACCCCCTCGCCGGTCTTTTCCGCCGCGTCCGTATCGCCGACAACCGGGGGCGCCGGAAATGAGCATCGAAGCGATTAACTGGGCCCTCAACCACGCCCCGATCCCGACGAATAGGAAAAACGCGTCAAGCCTCGCGATCGTGCTCATCGGATTGGCAAACCACGCCGACTCCGAAGGGCGCAACGCGTTTCCCGCGGTCAAAACCCTGGCCCTATACACCCGCCTGAAAGAACGCGCGGTCCAATACGCGATACGAGATCTGGAAAACCTCGGCCTCATCACACCATCCGACCCGAAAATCATCGCCGCACACGTCCGGCGCAAAGACCGCCGCCCGAACGGTTGGGACCTCGCCATCCACACCACCCACACCTCTATCCACAACCCGGACGACGAGGTGCAGACACTGCACCCCGCTGCGCCCGACGAGGTGCACACACGACCGAACGGGGTGCAAACAACAACGTCACGGGGTGCACAGAATGCAGCCGAACCATCCCTTAACCACCCAGGAACCCAACGCGCGCGCGAGCGCGTGCACCCGCCCACGCGCACCGCTCGCCCACCAGGCACACCCCCACCCCCGGTCTGCGGGCAATGCGACGCACGCCCCGGCGAGCCCGTAAGTGCCCGCGTCGTATGGCTCGACGACGCCCACCACACCTCCCAGCCCTGCCCACGCTGCCACCCCGCCGCTCTCGCAACCGCCCCTGCCTGTGTCGAGGAAGGTCACCGGTGAACCGAACCGACAACGACGTACTCACCCAGGTACGGGACGCCATCCACGCCGCGACACGCGAAGGTCGCCCCGTGCCCGGGCGCCCCACCCTCATCCGGCTCACCGGCGCCACCGACCACGCCATCAAGAAGGCCTTGCACATGGTCG
Organism: Rhodococcus rhodnii; assembly: GCA_000720375.1. Lineage (GTDB taxonomy): Bacteria > Actinomycetota > Actinomycetes > Mycobacteriales > Pseudonocardiaceae > Kibdelosporangium. The sequence continues at coordinate 268,848 of JOAA01000018.1, forward strand.
CCTCCGAGGAGGAGGCGCAGCCCACCAGTCCGTCGGTCACCACCCAGGCGATCCCTCGCCATCCCGACGACCCTGGCGTTTCTGGCGACGCCAGCCCGTCAGAACACCGCCACACCGATCCGGCGCTGGCGCCAGCCGCCACCAGCCCATCGCCAGCTCTCGCCGCACGCGGCGAGATCACCGCCCATGACACGACGCCCCAAAGATCAAGTGGCCTACCTGCTGGCGAACCGCTGGCGGGCACTGGCGACCTCGCTGGCGACGCCCGCCAGCCTGGCGCCAGCCCGGACGTACTCCTGGCGCCAGCCCTCACCCACCTCGCGCCAGGTGACCACCAAGCCACGGATGGGATGGCGCCCGACCACAATTCAGCAGCCCCGCTGTCGCCATCGGCCACGGCAGTCGGGGCGGCCGATGATGTCGGTCTGGCGCCAGCTGGCAAGCCACACCGCCAGGGCTCGCCAGCCGAGCCGGACACTGGCGGCAAACTGGTCGCCTGGACCGGGTTTGTGTTCGGCTCGCTCGTCTCCCGTCGCGGGCAACGTCCTGGCGTCTCGCATCCCTCCGGCGAACGCCTCATTTGACTGGCAACCGAGTCTGTTCGCGCAAGTCGGGGCCGCCGTCTGGCCCATCACACTCCTGCTGGCCGTCGAAGCACTCTCACGAGTGAGGTGGCCGTCCGGCGTGCTCTGGAAACTCGCCCGATACGGCGGCGTCGTCGGCGTCGCCCTCGGCTCAGCCGCCATCTCCTACGGCCACATCCACACCGTCCTCACCTCCTGGGGCTACGGCCACCTCGCCGCCGCGGTCGGCCCTCTGGTGATCGACGGCTTGATGGTCGTCGCCGGCTTCGCGCTCCTGGCGACCGCCAAACACCAGGCTGGCGCCAGCCCACCGCCAGCTGGCGACACCGACCACCAACCCCGCGCCGAGATGTCCTTGTGATCTCAGTGCACCCCACACGATGACAGCGGTGACCGCGGCGCGCTGGCGTGACAGCCACCAGTCCCACGGGGCAAAGGTGGCGAGGCTGGCGGCGGTCCTGTCGCCAGCAAACCACCAGCCCTTGATCGCGTAGGCAATGTGGACACCCCTTCGCCACCAGCTGGTGACACCACCCGCCAGCGGCGTCCGATGGCTGGCTTGGCACTGGCGCCAGCTGGTGGCCCAACTGGCGACGCCTGCGGCGTTGGCGAACATCGGCACCAGCAACACCAGAAGCGATACGCCCACCGTTCGTCGACTACCGCGCCAGCAGCGCCACAGTCAGCTGGCGAGGTCTCTTCACCCGGGAGGCTCCACGCCGGAGCGAATCGTGTGAGACGGCCGCCGCTAGGTCTCCCTCAGGCGGTCGGTCAGCGGATTAGGACGGAGCCGCACAGGGTAACGGGGCAAGATCAGCGAGCGGCATCCAGCCTTGCCCAGTAGGACTGTCCTTGGGCACAAGGACCGCCTGGTAAGAACCGTGGCCGGTGTCGTGGACAGGGATGTCGATCAGGCGGATCCGATCATCTTTCGCTTTCCATTTCAGGGGTGTGTCGTCTCCGATGTGCACCCATACGGGAGACGTTGCGACGATGACCACGGCGCAGCGCTTGTCATTCAGCTGCTTGGCGTCGGTTCTTGCGGTCACGGTTGAGGACGGCACAGAAGGTGCACCCCCGACGACTGGACCTGGCACGGTAGATCCAGGGGAACCTGACGTGTCTCGCGATGAGCTCCATGTCCAGGCTCCACCGCCTAGCAGGGCAGCGCCGGCTATCGCGATGGCCAGCTTCTTGGTGTAGTTCTGTAGTCGCCGCTGTGCAGGAGCGTGAGACGGCTCCTCTGGATCCGCGAGCCGCAGAAATGCATCTTCTTCATTCACGTGCCGCTGCCCGGGTAACGCCTCTGGTGATTCCACGGGAGGTGCAGCATGTACAGCCGCATCCGTCACATCTCGCTCTGGTTCGAGGTAAGCCTGTCGGATGACCGGCTGGGGCGCTGGGGGCGGTGGTTCGATTCGTGAGGTCTCGATCGGCACCCGGGATGCGGGCCCTGTGATCAGTGCAGCCCTTTCTGCGGCGACACGCAGGTCGTCGAGGTTGAATGTATTTCGACCTTGTTCGATCGTGAGTGCAACCATCTGTGGAACAACGGCGTCGAACGCTGCTTGAGGCCGCTGCCCCTGCAGATAACGACTGAGAGTGGCTTGCGCGCAGTTCACTTTGGCGGCAAGAGCAGACGCGGTGGTCTCCCCCGTGGCCTCCGCCAGCTTTCGTAACATTGTCGCCCATTGTCTAACTTCCGCCGGTAGGTCGATAGGCAGGTCCTGCAGCTGCATCATCACCGTCGTCTCACTTGTTCCCGGAATCGTCATTCCCGCTGGCCAGAGGGGATGGAATATCCGCTCTGTTCCCGAACGCCGGTAAGCCTAGCGGCGCACGACAAGCACTAGGTCTAATGCACACATCACCACGCCGAGCAAACGCCCGCGTCCACTCGGACCTTCGACACGAACGTCACCATGACAAACGTTCTCGTAGTCAGATCGCGCTAGGCGCCGGGTCTCGACACACGGTAAAGCAACTACATTCAGGAGAGAGGCATACGTGAGAACATCAGCTTTCGGGCGCGTACGGAAATTGTTCCTTCCTTTGGCTGGAACGGCCGTGTTGATGATAGGACTGGCTCCCCTCGCACATGCCGCCCCGCCCACCGCGTTGCCAGCCAACGCGAGTCCGAACGCAGTCAAGTGGCAGCCGGCATTCGACTACGACAAGGACGGCTGCTATCCAACCCCCGCCATCGGGAGGGACGGAACCGTAGCCCCAGGGCTGAAGACCTCGGGAGCCGTGAACGGTAATTGCCGCGATCGTTCCGACTTGGACAACACGAACTCGTATGTCCGATCCAAATGCGACAATGGCTGGTGCGCCTACGTCTATGCCCTGTACTTCGAAAAGGATCAAGCCAGTTTCCTCGGCGGTGGCCATCGCCACGACATCGAGCACGTCGTGGTGTGGGTATGGAAAGACCAGGCGCGCTACGTTTCCGTGTCAGCACACGGCAAATACACCACGCGTCCCAGTTCTCAGGTCGCTTGGTCCGGGACGCACGCACGGATCGTCTACCACAAGGGAGTGACTCACAGCTTCCGCTTCGCAGCCGCGGACGAGCGACCAGAAAACCACTACGGCGCCTGGCAATATCCAACCCTGGTCGACTGGGACGGCTTGCCACGCCAGATCCGACGCACGTTGGCCAACGCCAACTTCGGCGATGCCACCCTCGGTATCAAGGACAGCAGGTTCCGCGGGGAACTGGCAAAGGCAAAGCCAGCAAGGGTCCGCTTCGATCCATCCCTCTGAACACTGCCAACAGCCGGGCCTTGCAAGGCCTAGAACCCATGCCGTTCAGTCAGAACGTTGTGTGAGCACTCAAGGCTGTGACGATGGGCATCGGGGTTCCTGGCGCGATATCCGCAGGAGCCCCGGTGCCCTTCTATGCCAGAGAGCGACGCTGCGCTGCACGCACCATGATCCACAGACCTCTGCGGATCTCCGGTGGTAGAGCCGACGATGTTGAGCCAGAGCCGGTTGGCCGTAGTTGTCGATCGTCCGCTCATCAGGAGGACGTTCCCTCGCCCGGCACCGACACGCAGAACGTCTTTCTATGCCGCTGGTCGCGTGTTGCCGATGCATGCTCATGGCCCTATGATGGCCGTCGCGCTGCGGCTTCGGATGGGGTTGCTCGTGTTCCGGCAACGTCCGACGTGGACGGACGCGGTGGTTGGATCGACGGCTCTGTCCTGTCCGGGCGGGACAGCTCGCCGTAAGGGTCTTACGTGGTGATGAGGGTGGCGGGGAGCCTGCCGCTGCGGCGGCCCTTGTTGTAGAGGGTGAGCAGTTCGTGCAGCAGGACTGCGCGCAGCGTCTTGGCCGAGCCTTCAGCCTGGCCGCGGCAGGCCGCGAGCCATCCGGCAGGGCCCTTCTTCAGGCCGCCCATCGCCGCCGCGAGCGCGTCGTGGTCGAGCTCGCGGCCTGTCGTCTCGTCGGTCCAGTGCTTCTCGACCAGGAACAGGAACTGCCCGACGGCTTTGAGGATGTTCTGATCCACTGCTTTGGCGTCCTCACGCCCCCACGCTGTGGTGATCACGCGCAGCGTGTCGGCGACGAGCGTCTTGCCGTGCCCCTCGTGGAGTCCTTCGCCGGTGTAGTAGACCTTCTCCAGCGCCAGGATGGCCCGGATCTTGCCCTCGCCCAGGCCGACGGCCCAGCCGTTGGCCCGCACCGCCTCATCGATCGCGACCGCCACCGGCTCGCCCTGGGTCACCCGGACCTTGTGCAGGTCGAGCTTGTTCGCGGCCTCCTGCTGGTTGAACTGGACGAACAGGCCCGCTTCCTGCTCGAGGGTCAGGCCGGTGTGCAGCTGGCACTGCAGCGGGAAGTCGTCCTTCTCCAGTTCGGAGACGATGGTCCAGCGGTGCCACCCGTCGAGGATGACCAGGCTGCCGTCGGGGCGTTCGGAGACCTGCAGGGTGCCCAGGGCCGCGCGGTTGTAGTTGTCGCGGATCTTGGCCAGCTTGCTGTGGGTGAGATGGTCGCGCTGGACGCGCGGGTCCACGGTGAGATCACCGGCGCGCACGCGCTTGTTTCGTAGGGCCATGGCGGGTTGTGCCTCCGACTCGGGATCGGGAGAGGGTGTCAGCGGCCTGCTTGAGCGACACGCTGGTGGCGCGCATCAGACGGATGCACTCGGTGATGTCCTGTTCGGACATGCCAGTAGTGCTGACCGGGACACCGTGCCGCAGGGCGGCCGCGGTGGTCTGCGCGAACGCGTGGATGCGCAACACCCGCTCATACACCACGGGCAACCGGACACTGCTGGGCTGGGTGCCGGCCTGGGCGTCGAGTTTCTCGCGCTTCTTCAGTTCGCCGTAGGCCGCGGACACCGTGATGCGGTCGGCCTCGATGTCCGCGATCAGCCGCCGGGCGAAGGGGATGCCGGCCAGGGCCTTCTCGTAGACCAGCTTCAGGCGCGACCACTCCCAGAGGGCGATGCCGAACTCGGCCTGGAGTTGCTCGGGCAGTGGGGTATCACCATCGTACCCAGAACCCGATCATGCACTGCCGGGTGTATCGCCCACGACCCTCCGAACCGGACTCCCGTGACCTCGAACAACACCCCGAAATCCCCGTGAAGTCTCCTCTTTCCCCTTCCGGCAAGACAGGAGTAGGCACCTGGACCGAGTCTGACCCGACACCGCTCTCCTACCCCAAGTCTCTAGGCAGCCGCGATGCGCACGTTCATCTACGACACATCGGCCGACATCCTCACGTGCCGATGACAGCGTGTTCGCCACTCGTGTGCGCTCTGTGCCTCCAATGCGTCCAGCCGAGCCGTCAGTCCCTTCACCAACGTCCGCAGCGCCGCATTCTCAGCGGCAAGGGTCCTCGGAGGACGGACGTCGATCAGCGGACACTCCACCATGATCACCAAACGGCCACCAGATCGACTGGCCACGCCGTCCGAGGCCTGGCCAGTGATGTTCGAGCCCCTCTGTCCGGGCGCACATGCCTCAACGTGGGTACCTTCCCTCGAGATCGGCGTCGAGGGTGACGATGGTGCCGGTCAGGGCCCTGCTCACCGGGCAGGTCAGGGCGGCGAGCGTGGCCAGGTCGTGGAAACGCTCGGCGCTGACGGCGGGCACGACCGCGCGCAATGTGAGTGCGACACGGCTGATGTCGATTCCGCCGCCTTGGGCCCGGTCTAGGGTGACGGCGGCGTTCACGTCGATCGAGGTCGCGACCAGCCTTTTCGTCGCCAGCACCCTGGACATGTTCATCGCCAGACACGCCGAGTGTGCCGCCGCGATGAGCTCCTCGGGGCTGGTGTGTCCCCCTGATTCGCTGATCCTGCTCCCGAACGAGATGCCGAACTCGGCGGCTCTGGACGTCTCCAGCAGGACACTTCCCTTGCCGCTCATCAGATCGCCTTCCCAATGTGTGGTGGCGTCACGTCTCAACATGGTGTCCTCCTATGTAAGTCCGCGAGTGGCGCGGTGAGCCCTCTCAGTGTTGGGATGAGTGCCCGCCGCTCGTTGTCGCCCCAGCCCCAGCGTGCAGCCGGTCTCCGTGGGGATCCCGACCGGGCGCTCTCGGGGCGGCGCCCTTGTCCGTAAGGCTCACCACGACCGTGCGTTCGTCGGTGGCCAGCCGGTCGCGGCTGACCAGTCCGGCGGTCTCGAGCCGTTTCAGTAGCAGGGACATCGTGCCGTAGTCCAGCAGCGCCCGCGCCGATTTCCTTGACCGGCTGCGTATCCCGCTCCCGCAGCACCAGGAGTCCCAGGTACTGCGGGTAGGTGAGATCGCGTTCGGCCAGCATGGGCCGGTACACGTCGGTGACCGCCCGTGGGGCGGCGTAGAGCGCGAAGCATGTCTGCTCGCCGAGGGGGAGCGGGTTACTGGATGACGACACACCGGAAGCATAGTGCCCTATTACATCGTGCACAATGTTATGTTTGTGTGATCATGGCTGCCTCGTTTGGGAGCGGACCGCTCGCGATGCCAAGCGCACTCGCCGTAATCGGTGTACCGAACGGACCGTAAGAACTACATCGCCCAGCGGGTGGATTGTGACGACCCACAGGCCTTGGCCTGTACGGATACCGAATCTGCTCAGTCAAGTAGCTCGGAGCCCTTGCCGTAGTGCTTCCTGTGGTACGTCACCGGGTTACACCAACGCTTGGCCGGTGTCCTCATCGAATATCGACACGCGGCCTCACCAGCGACGAAAAAGTTTTGGCAAGCGCAGGGCTGGTCGGCGAGTCCGGCCGCGGAAGGACGACGGTGGCCCTGACTCTCATGCGTGCCCCAGTTCGGTGTTATAGCCGCTCAGCTGCACGGTCACGGTCTTGTTGACGAACCGCCGGTTGTCCACACTGGATTCTTTGCGCCGTCGTCTCTGCCGGACTGTCTAGTGTGGAAGGAAAGGCTATCCTTCTTGCAGTCGATGATCCCGGTGCCCTGTGCGCCGGTGTCGGCTATGCAGTGCCAGCCGCGCACAGTCAGAGCGTAGTCGGCGCCCTCGGATTTTGTTGGAGCGTCCCGGTAGTACTCGATGATCACGGTGAAGGCCTCGGAACATCCCACACGGCCCGCTGTGGACGCGACGGCGATCAGGTCGACCTGGGTACCGCCTGCCGGTCCGACCTTGCCGCCGTGTGTGCTGCAGTTCACGTCCTCAAGGGCCTCGACGTCGGCCTGGAACTGTTGCTGTGACTGGTTTCTCGGCGATGTGGTCACAGTGGTTGCGGACACTGCGGTATTCTGGCCAGAACATGCCGAAAGTAGTGCGGTGGCAGCGAGCATGGCACCGACGGCGACCGGCCTGGCTGAACTGACACCCATCTCGTTGTCCCCTTGTGCGGCTGGGTAGACCCCTGCTCACCAAGACGTACGGTGCCACAACGGATTGCACTGTCATCGAAATCTCCTTTATGGACACAGATCATGCAGGCCGAATGATCGCCGCCCCGTACACGGGGCGGCGATAGTCCTGGTCTCTGCCCGGCCGCGGACGTCGATCGTGTCCCGCTCGTCCGATATGTCGAGCTGTTCGAGCGGTTCGGCATCGCTGTATGGTTCCTTGGCCCTGCGCTGTTATTGCTCGACCAGCTGTCGCGGCAGGTCGCGCAAGGACTCCTGGTGCGCCGAAGTGAGTGACGTCAACGGGACCTGACGTTCAGGTGCTTGAGAATGTTGTCACGGCAGCGTTTTCCGTCAGGCGTGAGGACGATCTGCTTGGCGCGTCGGTCGGTGGGGTGCGGGCGGCGCTCGACCAGGTTCTGCTGTTCAAGCCGGTCGAGGACGAATGTCGCGTTCGACAGCTGGCTGGGCGGACAGGTCAATGCCAGCGGACCACGTCAGCGTTATCTCGCTGGCGCGTTGTTCACGCTGGCCGGCCTGGCTATTGCCGTCTACTCGCTGCGGCGCAGCCGAATCCGGTCGAGCGTGGCCTCACGCGACTCTGGGGTTGGCCCGTGTCTCGCACTGGTATCGCCGCTGTTCTCGCGTTGCTGGGGTGTCTGCTTGCCAGGCCGGCGGTTGCGGCGTATTCGCTGAACCACCAGGTCACTGACCGGGATCGGTACGTGCGGGCAGTGACGCCGGTGGCGGACCAGTCGAGCCCGCGCGGTCGAGATCGTTGCGGGCGGTGGCGTCAAATCACCGCTGGTGCACCGCGCGCACCTCGGCTTCGGCAGTCGTCTCGGTGGGGTGGGTGAAGGAGTGGTGCTCGTGCGCGACCACCCAGCGGCCGTGTTCCTTGCGCAGCCCCAGCGTGAGCCGCAGCCGCCGGTCCGGATGCTCGGCCAGCTCCTCGGGGGTGCCACAGCGCAGCAGCGCGTGGGCGAACGCGACATCGTCGCCGGCGGTGACCTCCAGCGAGCGATCTCGAACACCGCGCCATCGGCCTGCCAGCGGAAGAACTCCGGCCACGTGTCACGGTAGGCGTCAAGGCCGCGCACCCCGTCCTCGGGTGGCGGGACGTCGAACATCACGATGTCGGCGGCGTGGTCGGCGAGCACCCCGTCCATGTCGCCGGCGTGCACGGCGGCGGCCCACCACTCGATCATGGTGCGGATCTGGTCTTCGTCAACGGTCATCGCCTGACTCCCTTCGCAAGGCTGCGGTCACCCCTACAACCCGCGAAGGCCGCCGAACTCATCGCCCGCGGCGGGAATTCAGCCGGGAATCTCGCCGGGCAGACCGAAGCGGCCGAAGTCCGCGGTCAAAACCGACACGACCTCCGCGACCCGGTCACCGCGCAGCGTCAGCACGTCCAGCCCACCGGGAGGTAGGCGGCCCGGCCCGCGTCCACCGTCCAGTGCGGTCACTTCTTGTCCTGTCTCATCGATCACGAGGCATGGCCCGCATGCTGAGCTGCAGTGCCTCAGATAGCTGAGACATCCGGTCCGCCGCTTGTCTCGCTGATCATGAGGCAACCCTCAAGTCATTGTCCCGTCTGAGGAGTCATTCCCCGCTGTCTCAGCGGATTTTGTTCGTTCCTCGGTGCACAGGCAAAGTACCTGCGGAAGTGGTGCGCGGTCCGCGGTATCCACGGCAGTGAAGGACGGGCCCTGCGGAAGAACTTCAAGGCCAAGAGCGCCGAACCCTACATCGGGGAACTTGCCGGAAACCCGATGCAGCTGACGATCCTGCTCGATCTGCTCCACAAGCACGGCGACGCTACTCCCACCCAGCGCACCGAACTGTACGACTCCTACGTCGACCTGCTCCTGGCTCGAGAAGCCAACAAACACCCCGAGTCCGTCCGAAAGCATCAGAAGCAGCTGCGCGAGATCGTCCCGTTTCTCGGCTGGTACATGCAGTCTCGCAGCGAAGAAGCCAGCGTCAACGCACGCATGCCTGTAGCAGACTTGAAGGCCGCCATCCGGCATTTTCAGTACACGGAGACCGCCACTCAGGCGTGATGCCTACATGATCTCCGCACGCAGACGCAGTCTGGCCATGTCAATTACCGCGATTCCTCTGTAGCGTCCGGTAACAAGACCTTCTTGTTGAAACGTTCGGATAATCTTCTCAGCTGTGCTCAGCTTAATCCCGACAATAGAGGCAAGCTCTTCTCGCGTGAGCGGGACACTCAGATCCCACCGCATGCCGGTACGGATGCCGTAACTCTCATACAGATCGACCAGAACTCGAGCGACACGGACGCTGGCGGGCCTACCGTGCTCCATCCGGCGCCGATCCGCGTAACGCAGTCTCTCGCTGAGCATCGTGGCCACTTCAATAGCCGCGTCGGGATGCCGGGCCAAGAAGTTACGCAACTCAGCTCTGGTCATTCGCTTAAAAAATATATCAGTCACAGTGATGGCCGTAGCTTCACGCGGGCCAACATCGAGTGCCGACATCTCACCGATGAGATCGCCTCCAACCCGTATGGCCAGCAAGGTTCGTTCTCCAGCCGGATCACTGCCGGAAATCTTCACTGACCCATGCAACAGCAGCATGGCGCTCGAATCCGTCTCTCCTTGCGTGTAAAGCGTCATACCGGCTGGACGGCTCTCCGATACACCAACGGCCAGAAAATCTTCACGCGTCCGGTCGCTAAGCCGTCCCAAGAGGGAACCTGCAGGATACGGCAGGACGCCGGTCCCTCTCCGCCCCAACCTACGACCCGAATCGAGCGCTAGAGCACCGAACGACGTTGGAGGTACCGCGAGAGCGGCCTGCTCCGCAGCCGAAGCGTCACGAACTTCGTTTGCGGAATGGTGAGTGGACCACTCAGTAAAGAATTGGGAAGCCTCGCCGTCAAGGGCTTCGACAACCTGCTTCAGACTCGACCAGGTAGCGTCTTCCGGGTTTCCAAGAACGCGATGTACTGTGTCGTGACTAATGCCCGCACGGTTGCCAATTTCGCGTAGGCTTGGCCCACCGGCGGCCTCACGAAGGCGCTCCAGTGCAGCCCGCAAGTCGCCTTCGGCAACTTGTGGCGATTTCGACCCCATCGGCCTCTCAGGCAAAGTCCTCCCAAGGAAATCGCTCTTGGTGTCAGACTAGATCATGGAGGCAAACCGGTACAGCTACGGGAATCTGACAAGCGGGTTGCTGCATAGTTCCGTATGGAGACGGACCCAGTGCTGCGAACACTGGGCCCGCCAGTGTGGTCTCGGCCGTCAGCGACGGAAGACCACGTCTCCTATGAGAACGATGGCCCTCGCCCCCGTGGCGAGGGCGTCTCGTTGTACGAGCACGCACCCGGCCTCTAGGGCTAGCAGAGCGGTGCGGAGGTTATCCCACCACCAAGCTGAGCCTCGTCGATTGTCACCAGCCTCCGGCTGCTTGCCGCCGTCAGGCGGTTCTTCCGGTTTGCAGGCTGGCGGCTCATCATCACTCATGCTGTCTCCTCACCCCGGTCGGGATCGACCGGTGTTGCGGCGTCCGCCGTGCTGACGGACTAGCCGCGCCATCACGGCGGAGCCGCAGTGGAGACAAAGAGTGCAGACAAGCTCATGTCACTCCGTGGGGTGACGGGTACAGCTTGTCGCATGTGGTTGGGTTTGCGCTAGGGACCCCATCACCCGTTCGGGTGCCGACAACGTCGGTTACGCACCCCAACTCTGCTGCCACATTCTGTAGCTGAAGCCATCTAAGGATTCGCCCTGGTCAAACACCCTGGCCATGCCAGAACGGCCCGACTGCCACGGTCCGACCACTGGAAGCGAAAGTACTTCGAGGCCGGCATCTACGTCTTCGTTAAAGAGTCGTGCCGCTTGATTAAGGGGCTTGGGCGAAACTGCACTGCAGCTCTCGCAGCTGACAGCGCCAATTCCTTAGCGCACATTCGATCAGACTGGCCTGGTGGTGACCGCTCGACTTGCCGCTGAGGTGCACTGCTCATGTGTATCCCTCGTTGATCCGCTATTGCTTCAAAGTCTCGTACATCAGGCCGAGATCAATCAAACGTCATGCAGACGGGCGCGTCGCCTCCACCCTAGTTTCGACAGTTTGGGCAGGTAGTCGGGTTATTCGGTGCGTGCTGACCAATAGAATCCTGGTTGACGAACTGCGAGAAACCGCCTTTCTCGGTGTCAGGCAACGTAGCGGTTGGAAGACGTTCACGGGTTGTGGGGTTCCAGAAGTCGGCCGATGGCGCTGACCTGCGGGTCAAGCTGCTGCCGGTTCGTACTCGTTGATCAAGCCGCCGAGTACGAGTCGGCGTTGGACCTGCGTGCAACTCTCATGTGGAATCGGACGGTCTGGCCGTGGCGGGCGGAGTCGGCGAGCTCGATGGGGACGGCGTCGGTTGTAGTGCGAGACATACCGCGCCAGCACGGTCCACAGGTGACGTTCGCCGACGATGAGAAGCCGGTCGGTGACCTCGCGCCGTACCGTGCCGACGAACCTCTCGGCGTAGCAGTTCGCTCGCGGACACCCGGGAGGAATCTTGACCACCTCTCTCCCGGCATCGGCGAAGACAGCGTCGAACGAGGTAGTGAACTGGCCGGCGCGATCGCGGACCAGGAACCGAAAGCTGGCGGCCCGGTCACTCAGGTCCATCAGCAGGTTCCGGGCTTGTTGGGTGGTCCAGGGGCCGTCGGGATGGGATGTAGTGCCCAGGACGTGGACATAGCGGGTGGCGACCTCGAGCACGAAGAACACGTAGATCCGTCGCAGAGTGACCGCGCAGTCGACGGTGAAGAAGTCGCACGCCAGCATCGTGGTCGCCTGGGTCCGCAGAAACGCCGCCAGGAGGTGTCCGAGTCCCGGCTCGGCGCTGGCGGTATCCCCAGGCGCTGGAGGACCCGGCGGATAGTCGAAGCACCGACCCGATGCCCGAGCTTGAGCAGTTCACCCTGGATCCTGCGGTAGCCCCCAACCGGTGTTCTCTCCCGCCATCCTCCTTTCGATCAGCGCAACAACGGTGCCGTCGACCGGAGGGCGTCCGAATCGGAGCCGGTACGTCCACTTCCTGGCCACCAGACGCCGATGCCACCGCAGGAGCGTGCCCGGTGTCACCAACCGATGTCGGCGCAACATGGCCGGCAGTCGCCGTATCAGGGCGGCAAGCACGGCACGATCAGCCCAGTCCAGCCGAGGGCAAGGATTCGCGCGGCGCAGCACAGCGATCTCATGCCGCAATACCAGCAGTTCGACGTCCTTGGACGCCGAGGACCGACCCAGCAGAACAAGCCACCCACCCAGTCGAACGAAGATCAGATACACCAGTCGCAACCCCACGTCCCACGATCATGCCTTGCCCGTCGACCGGTGCGTTCATCACAGGTCAAGCCCGCAGTGCAGCGTTTTGGAACCTCACAGGACTCCCGACACGCGAAGAGCGGCTATGAGTTGCGGCACTGCTCTAGCTGAAGGGCTGCAATGGACGAGCACGAGGGGCAGCGGCAGCCAGGTACAGCCGCATCTATGACGGAACCGCTCGTCCGTGCGTTTGCCGCCGTGGTCGCGGGCGTACTGGAAGCCGACGCCAGTAGGCCGACCACGACGTGCGCGATGCCGACGTCGGGTAGGAGAGCCGTGAACCAGGTAGGGAGACCGCCGAACGAGCCAAGCCACTGCCGGCGGCCGCCAATGCGTGGGTTGAGCGTGAGATGGTCATCGCGCAGCCCCGGCCACACTGTCGTGGCCGGGGCTACCGGGTGGGGCCCGGGGGATGGGGCCGCTGTGTGTGGTGTGTCGTCCTACGGGGACATTCCGTTTCTGCGCGCAGAGGGCGGATCGCCAAAGATCAGCAGATACAGTTCGCAGCCGTCGGCCGCGGGGTAACCAACCGCGGTCCGCTTTCGGTGCACTGTGGACGGCCATTCCGGTGTTACGAATCCCGATTCTGTCGGATGGAGTCAACTTGGGTCACATACGGCTAGCTTCGACGAGGCCGGAGGCGAGCAGGATGACGCCAAGTGAGCCGGCAAGTGCGGTGATCGCGGCGGCTCGGGCTGTGCCGGGTCGGTGTTTGGCTTGGGCCGATGCCGTGCTGGGTGGCGGCGGCCATGACGAGGGTGAACAGGATCAGCTTGGCGGTTAGGACGCGTCCGCAGCCGGGTTGCAGGAGGCTGGCCCAAGTGACGCCGTGCTGCCAGGCAAGCAGGATTCCGGACCCGCGCGACGCCGTTTCTCGCGGAGTACCTTCAGATGTCGCGCCACTGCGGGCTGGGTGATCCCGAACTCCTCCCACACCACCCGGAGCGACCTCCCCGGCGGCCAGTTCACCGTCGGCCGGAGCTTCCGGGCATACGGTGCGCCCCCTCTCATGAGATGACTATGCCCGCGTCCAGACGCACAACGTCGGCCGTGCTTGCCGTGGGTCTGGTTCTGGGGCGAGTGCACGCACAGGGGTGGTGATGTTGTAGAGCGCGTTAGTGCTTGATGAGAAGCACCCACACTCACTCCGATGCCTCTAGGTCTCGGCGGAACTCGGTCGCGTTGCCTAGATGATTGATTCCGTGAAGATCATGTGAAGTGGGGGCGAGGCGAAGCCTCACTGGCGTATTAGCCCTTCCGAGTGGTGTCGAATGTCCGTAGCAGGATGCATGGTGGTCACGGAGGGGAATGGCTACGCTTCTTTGGGTGCGCACCGGGGATGTGATTGAGGGGCGTTACAAGCTCGAAGACGCGCGGGGCTCAGGATCCGGTGGCGTCGTCTGGACCGCGTTCGACACGAAGTTGAAACGGACCGTGGCGCTCAAGCGGCCACACGTCGTGGCCAGTGAAGCCGACCGCATTCAGTTTCGCCGGGAGGCCGAGACGGCCGCACAGGTGCACCACCCGAACGCGATCTCGGTCTTCGACACGGTGGATGCCGACGAGTGCTGGCTCGTGATGGAGTACTTGTCGGCGCAGAGCCTGGACAGGGTTCTGGCGGCAAGCGGCCCATTGCCACCAGAACGAGTCGCGCGGATCGGTATGCAGATCGCGTCCGCACTCGCGGCCGTGCACGCCAGGAAGATCTTGCACAGGGACGTCAAACTAGGCAACATCCTGGTCACCGACGACGACCTCGCCAAGCTGACCGATTTCGGTATTTCCCTCTGGCGCGAAGTGACGCGGACCGACGACGGAAAGATCTGCGGAACCCCCGCGTACACCGCGCCGGAGGTGGCGAACGGTGAACCCGCGAACGAGGCTTCGGACGTATTCTCGCTCGGCGCGACACTTTTCGCTGCGGTGGAAGGCATCCCGCCGTTCGGCACCGGCGAGCCATACGAGATTCTGGAACGCGCACGCCGAGGCGACATCCTCCCGATGCGCAAAGCCGGTCCGCTCGCTCCGCTGCTGTCCGAGATGCTGGCGGTACGCCAGGGAAGGCGGCCGACCGCGAACCAGGTACGGCAGCGGCTCAAGGAGATCGTCGGCGAATGGGAGCCACTGTCACCGCCTGTCAAAGCCTTCAATCGGATACCGTTCTGGCGCCGCCCGTTGGCCCGGGTGATAGCCGCAGTAGTGCTGGTTGTGGCCATCGGCGCTGTGGTCTTCGTCGGGTTGGACCAGCCGTTAGAGTCGCGCCAAACGCCCGCACCCAGTTCGGGCCTCATCGGCGACGAGCGCACAGCCGATCCGTGTGCGCTGATCGACACGAACGCGTGGAAGGACTTCGGCCCGACTGAACTACAGCCCGAGTACGGCAACTTCAACCGCTGCGATGTCCTGGTTGACGTCGGTGCCATAAAGCCTGTGGACGTCGAGGTCCAGTTGGTCACCCGCAAGTCGCGCCCGGTACGGGGAGAGCCGTTCCAGGTCGTGGCCGTGCCCTCAGACCGTGACCAGTGTGATCGCACACTGGTGGTGGACGAGACGTACACCGTCCGGGTGACGGCGAAGATACCCAATCCTCCCGTGGACCTGTGCGCCATCGCCGTCGTCGCGCTGGACACCGTGCAGAGCGTGCTCCGCAAAGGGCCAGTCCCGCGCCGCTCCGTGCCGTTCCCGGCCGACTCACTGGCCAACGTCGACACCTGCCAGCTGCTGGACAACAGAGCCCTGGCCGCACTGCCCGCAGTCGACACCAGCATGTCGGTGAACGTGTTCGGCGGTTGGGCGTGCAAGTGGTACAGCACGACCGGCGGACCCGGCGCCAACCTGCGCTTCGACCGGCAACCGGCAGGGGAGCGGATCAGCGGGGATCTGATCCCGCTGGGCGGCCACGACGCTTACGTCAAGCTGGACACGAACACCAGCTGCACGGTCAGTGTGCCTTCTCAACCGGCGAACCGGAACCGGAGAACAATCGAACTGATGGTGCTGACGGTGAGCGGCGAGCGGCCCGGCTCCGAGTACTGCCGTACGGCAACCAACTTGGCGACGGTAGCCGCCGCCAAGCTGCCGCGCTGATCCATCCAGGTTGTCCGTTCCGCGTGAAGGGGCCGTGGCGCCGCCCGAGGACCAGCAGCGACGTCACGGCTACCCGGTGGATGATCTCGGGACTGCACTCGGCAGACGCCCGTCCAAGCCTCCGCACCCATGCCTGGCAGCCCACCGGTGGAGGAGGTGCGGGCCACACGCTCCCCCACCGGCGCGGCAAGCTCAGGGGATCAGCACGGGGCCACCTGTTCCGTCGCGGACCAGCTATAGGACTGACGGTTGGACGGAGCGGGGTACTCGAAAATGATCTTCTTGTTCTTGTCCAGGAACCAGGCCCTGGTTCCTTTCTTCTTGTTGTTGCCCCATGACCCGGTGCTCCAAAATGCCGGGATGTAGTAACCGAGGCAGCCGGGCATGACAATCTGGTCGCCCTTGCCGTTCGCGCGCCGGTAGGCGCAGAAGTAGCCGGGTGCCGTACCGCCGTCGCACGGACCGGCGGCAGCGGTGGCAGGTCGGCGGGGGTAGTCCTCACCCGGCAACGCGATGGATACCTGCCCACCCCCGGCAAGATCGATCGTGTTCGGGCCGGTCTGCGTCCCACCCATGCGGGCGAGATACTGGTCGACCGTGCCCTGGAGCAAGGAGACCTGCGCCGGTTCCAGGCCAAGGGCCCGTGCCTGCGCCGCGGTGTCCAGTCGTCCCGGAGCGGCCTGTGCCGAACCTGCCGAACCGAGTCCGAAGGCCAACAGGGCGATCATCGATCCGCTGACAATCCTCGTTATGTTTTTCGACAACGCCATTCCACCGTCCTTCTGATACCTGGAGAAAGTGACGGCTGTAGCCGGCTTCGCGGGAGAAATGGCCGTCACCTTGGACACCGGCAGTGTGTTCGGGCAATTCGGGGACCGGTCCCGCAACATATCGGCCCGCGCTGAGTCCTGCCGGGCCTCAGCGCCGCTCCGACTCCGGCACCACCCGTCCACGAACACCTGCGCTGGCCCGCCCCGGCCGGGACCAGGCGCGCCCACAACGGCGTCCACCGCTCACCGACCCGGCAGGCCACCAGTTCGCCCCTGGCGACCTGCCGTCCGGGCCGGGCGGCGGTGGCGGCCGCCTCGGCGCGGGGTTGGTCGACCGTCACCGGGCTTAGATGACTGATTTCGTGAAGTTGGTGTTCAGTGATCGAACGCGATCAGTGAACGCTTGCTGGTCGCGCCGGTTTCCCAGTTGTGCCAGATCCCGGCGGCCATGGCCAGCAGGCGCTGAGCGACACGGGTGAGCACCCCGGCCGGGGTGCGGGCGCCGTGGTGTTCCAGGTCGAGTTGGCCCTTGAGGGTCTGGTTGACCGACTCGATCCACTGGCGCACGTGGCCGAGGTTGCCGTGGCGGTAGGTCTCGTCGCGGCGGTCCGGACGCAGCAGCCGCAGTCCCATCCCAGCGGTCAGCTGGTGGAAATGCTTGCCCGCGAAGCCCTTGTCGGCCAACAGGATCTGCCCGACCTGGATGAGGTGGTGGTTGTGCTCCAGCAACGCGGCCAGTACCTCGCGCTCGCCGAGTTTCGGGTTGGCCAGGCACCACATGATCCGCATCCCATCGCCCGTGCACACGAGGTAGAGCTTCAGGCCCCAGTAGAACCGGGAATGGCTGGCGCAGTAGCCATAACCGGCGTGCCCGGCCAGGTCCGAGCGTTTCACCGTTTCCCGGGACATGCCGCACGGAACCGGGGTAGCGTCGGCGATCCACAGATCGTCGAACCAGGACGGGCAACACGCCGCCAGGACAACAATCGCCTTGCACAGCAACGGATGAACAACCTTGAGCCGCTTGTGGTAGCCGGACTGCTTCGGCAGGTACGGAAACATCGCCCGCCACTCGGCACTGGAATGCAGCAGCCGGATCCAGCGCCGCTCGCTGTGGTGGCGCAACAGCACCTGGGCTACCGCCAGCGTGATCAGTTCGCTGTCCGACAGCATCGGCCGACGCCCACGTCCCGTGCGGGGTGGTACCACGTGATCGTCGATGAGCACGTAGAGTGCGACTAGGAGGGTGTTCAGTTCTTTGCTCACACATTGATCTTGAACGCCCTCCTCCCATGTCCACGGACAGGCCTCACTTCACGTGATCTTCACGGAATCACTCATCTAGCACACCAGACCACATCGCACTGCCGCAAACGGTCCAGAATCCGGGTGGTGAAATCCACTCCCGGCCCGGATCGGCTTGCTGGCGAAAATACACATTCTCCGGCCCGGACTCGCCCGCCAACTCTCGCGAGATAGTGGTCGCCGCCCAGTCCCCGTCACCGGTCCGGTAGTTGATAATGACGCCGCCTATGAGTCTCCCTGCACGCGAGCACCGCCGCTCGCCATAACGAGACCACTCCCGTCGTGGGAAAGCACCCACACCGCCATGCTGGCTTCGCTAGAATCGCCGCCGGTTAGCGGGGAGGTGCCGACCATGGCTGACAGCGTGGATTCACCCGGCAGAAACGGCAAGCCCGATCCCACCCTGGCGAGCAGCGCACCCGAGTTCGTCGAGGCCATGCGACGTCTGAAGCGTTGGACCGGGCAAGGCTTCCGGCAGTTGGAGAAGCGGGCGGCCGCAGCCGGACAGGCGCTGCCACGCAGCACCCTGACCGCCGCGCTGACCCGGGACACACTGCCGCGTGAGGATTTGATCGTGGCCTTCGTCCAGGCCTGCGGCGAAAAGGACATTGAGCCTTGGGTTGACGCACGCCGTCGTATTGCCGCGACACCATCGCCAATCGACGTTGCCCGCCCGGTAGCTCGTATCCCAGCCTTCCTTCGGCACGCTCGCTGGCCTGCGCGCTTGGCAATGGCCATGACACCAGTCGTCATTGTCGCGTCGATTGTCCTTGCCTCGTATACCCCACGGGACCCTGACATTTCGAATACCCCGGATCCAGGTCAGGCCCAGGCGGCCCCAACATCACCGAAGCAAAGCCAGCCCGAGACTTCAGCTCCACCAGCCTCGCCAACACCATCCAATACATTAATACTGCCGCTTGCCAGCCCCCCGCCACTCATTCCTATCACGCCGACAGACACGGCGAAGCCACCGCCAGGCACTTCAACAAAACCGCCATCCACCCTGTTATCGGTGCCGCTTCCGCCTTCATCACAACCTGTTTCCCCGCCTGTCGCACTGCCGCGGTGCACGGACCACACCTTCCGGCATGTGGGCACACAACGAATCCAACTGCCGTCGTACGGCGGCTCGTTGGATTGCGTGCTCAGTTACGGAGCACACGGTGACGGGGTCGCCGCCCTGCAGACCGCGCTGATTTATTGCAACAACGCGAAATACGTCACCGGGACGCTGTCGTACGATGTCAAAACTGCGGAGTCCGTCGGGTTCATCCAGGCCGCCACGGGTGTCGATCCAGCAGACGCCATTTACGGTCCGAAGACCCGCAAGATCCTCAACTGGGTGTACCACGACGGCACGAACGGCACCTGCGCCAAGTACGACGGATCCTGAACTCGCAGGTCAAGAACCTGCCTACCCGGACGGGTCAGACCCGGCCGCCCGGCCGCCTTCCGCGACGGCCCACCGCCCCTTGAACCTCGTGACGCGGTGCTGAACGCCACCGCTCATTCGATTCAAGGAACGCGGAGAATCAGATGGACAAATCCGCAGTGGCCAAGCGCGTAATGGCATATCTGCTCACACTGACCGCATTGCTCATGGCATGGACCGTGAGTTCGGCGAGCGCAGCTCAAGCCGATGAGGCAGCCGCAGTCGCTGACGACGCAAGGTACGTCTGGTACAACAAGAGCTCGAGTGACCCGCGGAGCGGAAAGCTCTCCTACAGCACAGGATCGGTTATCCGCGGAACCTGGCGGGCCGGCTCCGGTGCTCCCACCGGATGGCGCGACGACTGCTACCGAAACCACGGCTGGCTGCCGAACGGCGTCTACGGAACACAATGGCGCACGAACTACGACGGCTCGCTCATCAACGGCCGGGCAATCCGATTGAGCGACAAGGTCTGCTCACGAGGCACAGTCACGCGAACGGAACTCTTCATCCATTCCGAACAGACCGTGAACAACACGCAAGGCACTATCGAGCGTGAGCAGTGGAACGGCGTCAACGACTACTACTCGGAAGGGTGCATCAAAATGACACCCGGCGACATCGCGGAGCTCTTCCTACACCGCGCTTACTGGGGTGGAGCACAACCTTACCTGATCGTAGCCGGCCCGTAATCCAACTGACTGTGGTGAGTGTTGTGGCGGCCACAACACTCACCACACCGAAATGGTGGCGAAAAACCATGCGAAAGAACGTTTCGTGGCTGGTAGCCCTCACCCTTGCGCTGCCAGCCTGCACGAGCACCGACAACAACACCAAGCTCCACAGCGCGACCCCGTTCTTCACCGACCAGACCATCCACCTGCCCAACGGAACCGCGCCCAAGCTGGCCAAGGTGCCCCTCGCACGCCTGGCCGGCACCGACGGCCCAGCAGCCGTGCAGGCGCCAGGCAACCGGATTGTCTACGTGACCTACGACCAGAAAACCGACCTCAACCAACTCCGAGCAGAGCAGGAAGGCACCGTCCTCGGACGCTCGTCAGTCAGAATCGCCACCCCAACAGATGACAACCTCCTGGTGGACGGCGCCTTCGCCCCGGCAGTCGCCCCAGACGGACGCATCGCCGTCGGCCTCCTCGACGACCCGGACGACCGACACCTCCGCCCGCGCTTAGCATCCATCGCAGTGCTCGATCCCACATCCCCGAGCCCAACCCGCTGGACAGCGGCGAGCGAACTCCTCACCCCCATCGCCTGGGCCGGCCCGCACCTGATCTACGCCGCACCCGACGGCCCCGGGATGCCAAACCTGCGCGTAACGAGCGGCCCCGGCACCGATCGCCCTCTAGCCGAACACGCCGCCCTCGTCGCCATCGCTCCCGACCACGACCGCGTCCTCCTCGCCATCGAAACCGGCCCAGACCAACAACGAGCGCTCGAAATCCGCTCCGCAACCACCGGCGCCCAACTGGCCCGCCTCCAGGACACCGGACTGCGCTGGACCGGCCTCGGCTCTTGGTCAACCACCGGAATCACTGTCATCGGCGCCCCCGACCCAGACCATCTGGAATCCCTGGACCTAGACGAAAACCTCAACTCCCGAACCAAGAAAACCTATCCCCTCCCCCAACAAATGACATCACCCCCAACCGAAACCGCAGTAATCCCCAACCGCCACGAATTCAGCGCCACAACATCCCTGACCAACACCCACGCACCCAACGTAACCTGGGTCCTGCTGACATGCTCCCTGGACAAACCCACCTGCACTCACCAAAACCTCACCCCAGGCCACCAAAACATAGGCTTCCTCACCAACCCCAGCACCCCTACCTAAACCCAACCTCCACGGGAGTGTCAGCGATCTTGTGGGCGTTGGCGCAGCCGTTGATTCCAGGGTTTGATCCGCGTCCGCAGCGTGGCGGGATGGCACCAGTGGATGACCTCCCGGTGTTCACCGCGGTCGTGTTCGTGTTGACCAGCGGTTGTGCCTGGCGGTGCACTTGCCGAAAACCTCATCCGTGCTGGTAGCTCGTGTACCGATCTGCGGTCCGTCCTCTTACGTGGACGGCGATCACCACGGCAGGATGATCGGCCGTGCTGCTGCGACTGGGCTACCTCGGCTGACAAACACCTTCGCGATACTTCGCCTGTTCCCCAAGAGCGTCCGAGACAAAGACGTCGAGATCCTCGCGCTACGGCACCAGATCGGAGTCCTACAGCGCCAACTCGGTGACACGAGGGTGCGGTTCACTCCGGTGGACCGGGCGCTGCTCGCAGCGCTCCTGCACCGAGGATGTGGATCCGGCGCTGCGCGTGTTCGATGACCACCAGCACGTACATGCGGACGCCGGTGAGGGTGATGGTTTCGAGGAAGTCGCAGGCCAACAGGACTTCTGCTTGGGAGTGGAGGAACTGGGCCCAGGTACTGGACGCGCGCTTGGGCGTGGGGTCGATGCCGGCGTCGGTGACGATCTGCCACACGGTAGAGGCGGCAACCTTGATGCCAAGGACGAGCAGTTCACCGTGGATTCGCCGGTAACCTCAGCTCGGGTTCTCCTTCGCGAGGCGCAGGATCAGGATTCGTATTGATCTTATGGTGCGTGGCCGACCGGGGCGTTTCGGCCGGGATGCCTTGGCGTGGCGTCGGCGGAGTATGTCGCGGTGCCAGCGCAGGATTGTATCGGGGCGTACCAGCAGGCGGAGCCTGCGCAAGGTCTGGCGTGGTAGTCGATGCAGGAGCGCGGCGAGTAACGCCCTGTCGGTCGGGCTGAATCGCACCTTGGTGTCGCCGAGTTGCCGTTGCAGCAGTGCGATCTGGTGGCGCAACACCAGGATCTCGATGTACTTGTCCTGGTCGGTCATCGGGAGCAGGCGAAGTAGGGCGAAGGTGTTGGTGAGGCCGAGGTAGGCCAGTCGCAGCAGCACGGCTGATCATCCTGCCGTGGTCGGGGGCCATGAGTACGGGTGGAGTGGCTGTTGACCAAACAGTGCTTGACCAGCACGGATGACGTTTCCGGCAAACGCAACGCTGCCGCATGGTCATCCTTCACAGTCAACGTTCTCGTCGCCGAGTACTTCATCATCAACCGAACCCTCCGACCACTCGCCCGCCGCACCACCACCCCAGCAGCCCCACCCCCATCCAGAGGCCCCACCCTGGACACAGAACCGGTCTGACCGGCAGCCATCCGGCACTCGGCTGGGCTGCCCTAGGCCCAGGCGGAGACCCAGGGCAGCTACCAGCTCTCACGAGGTCACGGATGGCTGGCTTGCGAAGTCACCCTCAATGAAAGCGGGTCTGGCATGGGTGGGTACGTAGAGCCAGCCGGAGTCCCATGTGGTCGAGTTCCGTTTGGTCATGAACGTTGTGAAGTTGAGCGGGTCGATGCCGTCGTAGTTGTGGCGGACGGTGGACTGGTATATGTCCTCTGACACGGCGAGAACGAGCGGGGCGGTTATGCTACGCAGGGCGCGCTTGGTCACGGGTGAATCGAGCAGGCGGGATGCGATGTCGAGTGTTTCGCCGAAGGGCGCACGGGTGTCGTAGTGCACTTCGCCGGCGTGCAGGACGGCGCGGAAGCGGAGCCGGTCCGCGGGGTGGCACGCGTTGTGCTCGTCGATCAGCCGGGCCAGCGTCGGGACGACGGACTGCAGCAGCAAGGTCTTCGGCACCCGGTCGATCGGGCGGAGCAACGCGAAGAGACCGTCCCCCCGGTCGAGGAACGGGTCGTGGTCGTCCGGAGTTATGTCACTACGGGCGAACGCCGTCGTGACGAGGTCGTACATGGCGTTGCGCATCCGCGCCTTCGCGCTGTTGTTCAGCTTTGTCGAACTCTCGACGTCGACCCCGAAGACGTTGCGGTAGCAAGGTTGTTCTTTGCTGATCATGTCAGAGACGTTGTCCTTCCCACCTTCCCAGGCGACAGAGCGAGATCACCCGGGATCACCCGAACTGCCGGGAGCCGGCTCGCCCGGCTGGAATCCGTTGGCACGAGCCAACTCGACAGCCGCCTCACGGCTCGGCACACCCAGCTTGGTGCGGATGTTCGTCCAGTAGTTGGCCACCGTTTTCGGCGCTAGGCTCAGCTTCGCGGCGATCTGCCTGTCGGTGGCACCGGCCGCGGCCAGGGTGAGTTGCTCGTTCTCCCGCGTGCCGAGCTCGGAGAACGACGTGAACCCGTTCCTGGCGTGGGGAAGGATCTTCTTCACGACCTCGCTGGCTTCGCGGTTGAGCACCGCGATCCCCTGCGCGGTCAGCCGGACGACATGGATCACCTCGTCCGGTTCGCCATCCTTCGAGACGTAGGACCGCGCGCCGGCCTTGAGGGCCTCGCGCACCCGTTCCTCGTCGTCGAACATCGTGATCACGGCGATGTTCGCGGCCGGCCAGTCCTGCCGGATCTCGGTGATCGCCTGGGCGCCGCAGTAGGTCGCCCGCATGCCGGACGTCCACGGCAGGTGGAGGTCCATCAGGACCACCGAAGGACGTAACCTGAGCACCTCCCGGACAGCTTCAGCCGCGTTGTCGAACTCCGCGATCACCGTGATCGCGGAGTCGGTCTCGAACTGGGAACGCAGTCCCTTCCGGTACAGGGGGTGGTTCTCGACGATCACGACGCTGAGACTCGCGTCCGCCGGCGCTCCTGGTTCATCGGTCATCTGGTTCCCCGTGATGTGTGACTGTGGCGGTGGGTTCATCGACGGGAAGGATCGCGACGATCCGGGTCCCCCTGCGGAGGCGCTCTGTCCGCAACGAACCGCCCCATTTCTCGCAGCGCCTACGCATCGACTCGAGCCCGACGCCGGGCACGGCGTCCAGCGGGATGCCGACGCCGTCGTCGACGATGTCGATCTCGAGCCGGTCGGTGTGCCGGACGAGCCGGACCTCGCAGGCTGACGCACGGGCGTGTTCGGCGACGTTGCTCAGTGCCGCGCTGACGATCCGGTAGGCCTCGTCCTCGACGTTCGCGGGCAGCCGGTTGAGCATGCCGACCGGCGTGATGGTCACCGCAAGGTCCGCGCTCGTGAACTTCGCGGCGCGCCGCCGTATGGTCTCGACGAGGCCTGCATGCAGTCCGTGCGGCCGCACGGATCGGACGGCATGGCGGATCTCGGCGAGCACGTTCGTGAGGTCCTCGACGATCTGGCCAAGTTTCCTGCCGAGGTGGATGTCCGCGCTGGCGAGCGTCCGCCGTAATGCGTCGATCTGAAGCCGCACCGCGGCCACACCCGGCGCCACGTTGTCGTGCACCTCGCCGGTGATGTAAACGAGATCCTCGACATGTTCCTCACCGACCCGTTGGAGTTCCTTCGCGAGCTTGGCCGACCTGGCCGCGAAGGCGGTTTGGCGGGCGAGGACGACGAGCAGACGCCGCTCGCTTCGCCGCAGGCCTTCCTCAGGCGCGCGTGCCTCGACAACGAGTGCGCCCATGTCGTCACCGTTGTATCTGAGCGGAAACGTGACCTGGGGCCATTGCCGGCTGGCGCCGCTCGTGGCGAGCATGCTGTCCACCCGCACTGCCACGTAAGGCAGCTTGAGCCCGTTGCCAACCGACCGGGCGATCGTCCTGAACACCTCGTCTGGCTGGAGCAGGTTCTCGAGCTGCTCGCCGAGTCGCGAGAGCATGCGGTAAGGGTCGGCGCTGTCGCCGTACAGCCAGCGGTCCAGCTGTGTCCGAAGTCGCCGGTGGAGCGGGGCCAGCAACAGCACCACCACCATGGTGCCGATGACGTCCCCCGGGGTCGGCGGCGTGGTGAAGACCATGACGGTGACCGTGTACGCGCCGGCGAGGATGATCGTGAGCGCCCCGAACAGGATGGATCGGTGGATGAGCAGATCGATGTCGTAGAGGCCGTACCGGAGGATCGCGATCAAGGTGGCAGCCGGGAACGCGGCGGCGAACACCGCCCACGAGACCCACAGCGTGCCGGGGCCGGCCATCTCGAGGGCCAGTGTGGGCGCGAGCAGAGCCGTGCAGCCGACCGACCAGACGAGCAGACGTCGTTCGTCGCGGGCGGCGCGACGCCACCGGACGAGAAGGGAGATAAGGGAACCGACCAGTGCGGCGAAGAGACAGCCGATGCCGATCGCGGTGACGACGACGGGCAGACCGCCTGTCGCTGTGCCTGCCACGCCGGCATCCCAGAAAGTGACAGGTGCCGACCACGAAGCCCACCCGATACCGATCATGGGCAGCACAAGGCCGATCGCGGCCACGACGAGGACCGGCCACCAGCGCGCCGAAGTCAGCCGGCCGTCAGGAAAGACGATGGCCAGCACCGGCAAGAGGGAATAGCTGGGCCACCACGACCATGTGCTCACCCAGGCCGGGAAGAACCAGGTGGACATGGCCTGCGTACCTACTGTGAGCGCACTGCACAAGCCGATCACCAGGATCAGCCAGCCGACGGCGTTGCGCGGCGCGTACGCCACGATGCGCACTCCCAGCAGCGTGCATGCCACGGCCACCACCCAGTGCCGCAGGTGGGCAGCCGACCCAGTTCCCAGGTCGAGCAGCTGTGTGGCGGCGGCGGCCACCAGGCATGCCACCGCCACCACCGCGAGCAGGCGGGAGACGAGCAATTCCTTGCTGGGGCCGGAAAAACTCAGGAAAGCTGGGTAGCTTCGCACGTGTGTCCCCCTCGAACGGTAGTCGCCGTCAGCTGCCGGTGATCCAGTGCCACAGGTTGTGGCACGGCGAACCGCTGTCGAGGACGGTCATGTCCCCACTGGGACGACTCCGGGCAACCAGCTCGGCACGCATCTGCTCGAGCGTGGGCAGCGGCATGGCGTCCAGTTCGGACCGGTGGTTGGCCTGGAGCCAGCGAAGGCCTTCCTGGACCCGTCGCAGTGGCGCCGGCACCGCGACGTGCGGTCCGTGGAAGTGGGCGTTGTCCTGCGGCGCGGACGCGGCGTACACCTCAAGCGTGCGGTACCAGATCTCGAGGTCCCCGCGCCCGGGCTGCCAGAGGGGCGATCGGCCTTCCGCGGTCGTGGACATCATGTTCTCCTTTGTGGTCTGAAGGGCCCGATGTGTTTGCAGCGTGGACATCCCGGGCTCCCAGGAGACAGAGAGCAGAACTCCCGGTTGGCTGGGAACGCGTGCGTGCGTGTCCGGACTGCCGATGAGCGCCTTTCCAGGAATGGCCGGATTATTCGCGAACGACCCGTCGGGGTGATCACTGTTGCGCAGCATGGTGCCCTATTCAATACGCGTCGGCAACTTTCTTTCACACGCGTGTCAGGCCCGGAATAATCCCGGCCTGACTTTCCATCTAATACGCCGTCACTCAGGAATATTCCACGAGAATAATCCGGGCACCGAGCGATTCCGGCCCGGCCAAGCAATCGATCAGCCGCCACGCTCGCGATTAAGATCCTTTGTCCACGTTTTGCCCACTGCAGGTCACATGTCGGCCGTCGATCCGATGAACGGGTTGCCCCGGGATTATTCCGGCGGCAGGATTATTCCAACGTCCACGGCGTCGTTGGGAGGAACCGCCATGGCGGCTGACGTGCGAGACATCAACTCCAGCCGGATCTGGCTCAGGTCGAGCCGCTGCACCCCGGGAAAGAACTGCGTAGAGGTGGGCCACACGGAGGCCGGCGTGATCATTCGCGACTCGAAGAGCAAGACCGCCCTCCATGCACTGAACAACGTCTCATGGACGGCATTCCTGACACACTGTCGAACACTGGGCTGACGCGGCATTCAAGCGCGAACACCACATTCCGCATCCCCAGAGTGATCGTTGTCAGAACCCCGCAACATCACTATTGTCGCCGTCAACCTCCACTAACGAGTGAACGGTGACTTTCGGGTGAACGAAGATGCCGCTGCCCGTCGAACGCAGCTGGGCCGACTCCTGCGTCGAGCACGCGAAGCAGCCCAGCCCCGACTCACTCAGACGGCAGTGGGCGAGAGAATCGGATGCGGCCAGGCCAAGATCAACAAGATCGAGACCAAGCTCGTCCGGGTCGACCCGCCAGACCTGGAGAAACTCATCCAGTTGTACAAGGTTGCGCCGGACGAGGCGGCGGAGCTGCGCATGCTGGCCGAACTCGACCAGCAGGACGGCCCGCCGCGGACGAAGTACGCGGACACGATGGCGGCGTTCGGCATGCTCAGCGAGGTCGAACCGGAGGCGCGCGAGATACGGTGCTGGCACAGCGAGCGCATACCCGGGCCGTTGCAGTCCGAGATGTATGTCCTTAAGCAGCACGGGCTCACACTCGCGGACAGCAGCGCGATCACGCACGTACTACGCGAATGGAAGGCCCGTACCAAGGTATTCACCTTACCCAATCCGCCTTCGTACAACGTGATCTTCAGCGAGTCGTCGCTGCATCGGATGCCGGGCGGCCGCACCCCTGAAATAGTGGTTGACCAGGTGGATCATCTCCTCGGCCTGATGGCCGCGCACAGTCAGCTGGATCTTCGGATTCTGACGTTCGATGCCGACATCCGCTTCGCGGACACCGATTTTCAGCATCTGATGTTCGACGGCGACTCTCCACACTGCGAATTCGTCTACATCGAGTATCCGGGTGGTTCGCGCAAGTGCAAGGCCGCGCATGAGCTGGAAAAATGCCGCGAGTACTGGGCAGACCTCAGCGCGGCGGCCCTTGACCCTGCGGCCAGCTGGGAATTCCTGAAAGGACTGATCAGGTAGTCAGCCGTCGACCCCCGAGTTGTCGTGTACACAATTGCCTGTATGCACCTGTCGACGAGATGTGTAAGATGAAAGCCCTCGGCATCTTTGAGGAAGGCCCCGTCGTGCCTGACCCGCGTTTACCAGCGACCACGTCAGCGAGAGTGGACCTGCAGCATCCCAGCGTTGCCCGTGTGTACGACTTTCTACTGGGAGGTTCCGCTCACTGGGCGATGGACCGGTCGTTCGCCAATCAGGTTCTCGACCAGTTCCCCGAATTCCGTGACATTGCCAGGGCGAACCGGATGCTGGTCCACCGCGTGGTAAGACATCTGGTCAAACGTGGTGTCCGGCAATTCGTTGACATCGGCTGCGGCGTGTTCAGCAGCGGAAACACACACCAGATAGCGAACGCCGTCGCACCCGGCACCAAAGTCGTGTACGTGGACAACGACTCGGTCACGGTCGCCCACGCCGAGATTCTCCTCGACCAGGAAGGCGATCCCGACCGGCACGTGGTCGTCAACGCCGACCTGCGACGTCCGGACGAGCTGTGGAACCAGGTCTGGAGCACGTACGTCCTGCGCCAGAACGAGCCGGTCGCGGTGCTGATGTTCTCAGCTCTGCACTCACTGCCCCCGCAGCACGGCGACCAAGATCCCGCCGCGCGGCTCATGGCCCACTACCGCGACCTGATCCCGCCCGGTTCGTATCTGGGCATGTCGCACATCACGAGCGAGGGCGTGCCAGCCGACCTGATCTCGAAACTCATTACCCTGCAACACTTGTGCGACGACTGGCAGATCGGCGAGGCATACTGCCGCTCGCACCGCGCAGTCAACGCCCTGCTCGGCGATTTCGACCTGATCCGGCCCGGCATGGTGTGGGCACCGCAGTGGCACCCGGAGGAATCAGTCAGCAACGTGGACTTCCCTGAACCCAGCCATTCCGTCCTCTGGGCCGGAGTCGGGCGGAAGCGGCCGACCGGGCGGCAGCTCTCCTGAAAAGACCAACCTCTGCCGCTCGAAAAGTCGTCGCGCCTGGTCATGACACCTGAGTGCGCGGTGTCGATGTGGAAGAAGTCTGCCGCGAGGATGCCGCGGGCCTGGCTGGCCAGGAACTGTGTCCAGGTGGGACCAGTCCGGCGCGGAGCGGGATCGATCCCTGCCGTGCTGAGGATCTTCCATACGGTGGATGCGGCGATCGGGTGACCGAGCCTGGCGAGTTCGCCTTGGATTCTCCGGTGACCCCAGCGCGGGTTGTCATGGGCCACCTGGAGGACGAGCTTCTTGATCGTCGCGTGGGTGGGCGGCCGCCCGGCAGGGCGTCGGCGTGCGCTGTAGTCCCATTTCGCAGCGATGAACCTGCGGTGCCAGGCCAGGATTGTTGCCGGTTGGACGGGGAAGATCTCGTGCCAGCGGCGTCGGGGCAGCAGCGCGGACAGTGCGGCGAACCAGAACCGATCCGCCGGCTCGTACCGGACCTGACCGGTGATCTGGCGGCGCAGGACGGCGTTCTCGTGCCGGAGCACAAGCAGTTCGGCGTCCTTGGCGGTGTCACGGCGCAGCAACACCATCGGAACACACAGCAGTCGTCGGGTCAGTTGGTACAGCAGCGACACGATCACCAGACCATGATCTCAATGCCCTTGTCCTAGCGCCCTGACCAGGCGCGACGACTTCTCGAGCGGTACAGCATCGTTCCCTCGGTTCCCGAGTGAAGCGGCACCGATCGTAAGGCGCGTTAGCCAGACGATCAGGTGAGCTGACATCGAACGCATTGATCAAAATGCAGTTCTGATCGACCCCGACCTTGGGTTGCAACCCCGAAACGTCGCCGAAAGTTGGACCCATCAGCATCAAACAAACTCTATACTGAGCGTTGATCAGGCCTGCACCGGCTGTGGTCATCGGGAGGGGTGCGGCACGCGGAAGGGAGTCCGTGTTGCCCATGTGTCGTCGCTGTTGATCGTTGGACGACCGCGACGTGACCCCATCCCTTTGGCCCTTGGGGAGGTCAGGTGCTGAAGCGTGTCATAGCGGCAATCGACGGATACGCAGCAGAGGCTGGCGTGATCGGGATAGCTGGAGCTGTCACTAGTCTTCTCGCCTTCGGCGGCATGCT
The DNA here is from genome assembly GCA_000720375.1 of Rhodococcus rhodnii. Lineage (GTDB taxonomy): Bacteria > Actinomycetota > Actinomycetes > Mycobacteriales > Pseudonocardiaceae > Kibdelosporangium. Next base: position 299,009 of record JOAA01000018.1, read on the forward strand.
AAGCGCACTATTCGGCAGTAGCGGAATTAAGGCCGCAGCCATCGTAGCTTCCATTGTTGGCATTCTCGGGTTATTCGCCCTGCTGCTCGCTAGCCGAAAGGACGTCCAACGCTTTCATCAACACGACAAGCGCCTACTCTCTCGATACTGCGACATCATCATTGAGGAACTTGACCCGGCATGGAGGATACTGTTCTGGGAACAGATTGACCTCCTGGAAAGCAATGGTGACACGACGGAAACGATCACTATCCACGCCCGCGTCGACTCTAAAGAGCTTCACTTCTTTCGCCTACGCTTTGGCTCACTCGGCGAGCCGCTGCCGGACAGGCTCAGGAAGCGCGTCACCGTCAAGGTTAGAAACGTTCTCATTGACGGAGTTGGTGGGACCAGATTCGACGCCACCACCTACTGGCTAGCCGACGGGCGAATCGAAGTTCTGGCACACTTCGACACACCAGCCCAGCATGGCAGTGAGGCAAAATTCTCAATGGAGGTCTATTGGCCAGCCAAGTCTGCACTTCTATTAAAACACCGGGAACCTGACCTATTTCGTATCCACTTTAGCAAAGTCATCGAGCTTGCCAGATACGTCGTCGTACTCCCAACAGGAGAAGACGCGTACTACGACCCGGTTGGATTTAGAAATGGAGAGAATGGTTGCGAGATATACGCAAGTCGCAACAGCTCCAACTTAGTGGAAGTGTCATTCGTAGCTCGCAACGTGGAACCAGATCGGTTGATTGGAATGCGCCTAGACCTCAAATAGGGGATGCACCCACTGTCGCCGGCGGGTGCATCGACTGCAGGCGCAGCTATTTATCGCCCGTATCGCCGCCGTCGCTTTCTCCACCTCGTAGCACAATATAACCTTTCGTTACGATGCAATTATTACAAACATCTAATCGCAAATGCAAACAGTCTTAGTTAAGCAGTCATGGTCGATGTCAACTAAGCTGTGCTTGGCGAGCTCGCATGACCCGCTGAGCCAGCGAAACCGTACCTCATGACGATCTTGGTCATGCAGATGGCCGCTCGAGTGGCCATCTGGCTCAATCTGGTTTGACTCGCGTTCATTGTCCGAACGCTACGTCTGGCATGGCCGCTGATCTCGGTGACTACAACAGCCTCGGCCGCAGCCTGCGACAGAGTCCGCTTGAGTCCGGTCCCGTACCGCTCGAAAAGTCATCGCTGCACGTCGAGCGGCGTAACTGTAACTGTGCTCGTTGATGAGGTTCTGAGGACGCTGGTGCGGAGCAGTCTGCGAGCCCTGGTGCGGGTATCGGACCTGCCGGCGATCTGGCTGAGGAGGACGGCGTTTGTGGTGACGGGGCACAAGCACTGCCTACGGTCTCATCTGCATCGCGCCGCCACGTACCCGGTCATCAGCGGCGTCATCAACGAAGACCGATACCTGGTTTGACGTGCAGCGATGACTTTTCGAGCGGTACAGGATACGTCCGGCTGTGGCGTGTCTCCGGTGAGGAAGTCATCACCCTGGACGGCGACATGAGGTCCGCGTGGGAACTCGTGTCCGCGCGGTCCGGCCAGTTCCTGGTCGCCGGCTGCTTCGACCGAACCCTGCGAATCTGGGACGTCTCCTCGAACCGGGCACTGGCGGCCCACCGACAGGACGAACGCGTCGTCCACATCGCTATCACGGACACCATGATCGCGACCGGGAACCTGGCCGGCATCGTGACCTGGTATAATCTCCCCTCGGGAACCTACGCCAGCAGCCAATTCCGCTCCAGCAGCCGAGTCGAATCCCTCGCCCTCTCCGACATGACGACCGTGACCAGACACGACAACGGCCAAGCCGTCCTCTGGCGCTCGACCCTGCGCCGGACAGCCGGCACTCCCAAAGCGAAACAGAACCACCGCGACTTGACCAACTCAACAACCACACAGCGAAAGCCACCGGCGACGAGCGCGCGTGGATCGACATGATCACCGCTCTCACCCGTTAGCCGCATCGAGTTCGTTCGGTGAGGTTCTGCTGGTCTGGGTCGGCGACACGATCTTTCGCCGCGAGAGGGTCTACGACGTCGACGAACCCGCTCACTGGTCCGGCCACGATCGCCGGACCTCCTGACCTGGAACGAACTGCTCACCGCCAGCGGGACCAGGGCGTCACCGCTCTCCCGCGCGAAGTTGTCCTGCTGGGCACCGCGACTACGGAGACGACACCGACATTTGACGACTGAATCCCGGACTCGAAGGTCCGCAGCAACGGCCGAACCGTGATGCGCGCCAGCGGCGGCGGAGGAGCAGCGAGGATAGCGCGGCGAACCAGAACGATCAGCCGGCTCGTACCGGACTGACCGGTGATCTGGCGCCGCAGGACGGCGTTCTCGTGCCGGAGCACGAGCAGTTCGGCGTCTTTAGTGGTGTCACGGTGCAGCAGCATCGCGGGGACGGGACAGCAGTCGTCGGGTCAGGTGATACAGCAATGACACGATCACTGGACCATGACCTCAACGCTTGCTTGGTGTCCTGACCAGGCGCTACGGCTTTTCGAGCGGTACAGGCGGCGTCGGCCCAGACGAACCAATCAACGTCCCCATGATCCGAGAGACCTCGCGAGGAAGAGTCCATGGCCATCCCCCACGCAGCCAGCCAGACCTCGACGCCGAGCTCCTACGTGATCTCCATGATCTCGCTAATAGGCCGTTGCTGCAGCGAAGCCTGTCCGGCGTCTATCGGCAACGCGGACTGCCTGACGCTGCTGGTTCCAGGCACCCCGGCGACCGTTGCGCGACCGGCTCGCCGGAGGGCCGCCTTCCGTGTATAGGGCTACTTCTTCTTGCTTTTGCTACCAACATGCGCCGCCTCGAACGCCTCGATGACGGTGGAGGGGATACGGCCGCGGTCAGACAGCTCGTAGCCGTTCTGCCTGGCCCACTCCCGGATGGCCCTGGTCTGCTCGCGGTTGGCCGCCGGCGCAGCGGCTATGGGTGACGTGCCCCGCTTGACCCGGCCGCCAGTCCGACGCGCACGGTCCACAAAGTCGCCGAGCTGGTTACGCAGCTTGGCAGCGTTGTTGGCGGTCAGGTCGATCTCGTAACTCGCACCATCGAGTCCAAAAATGACAGTCGTGATGTCATCGGAGGCAGTGCCATCCAGATCATCGACGAGCTGGACGAGGACCTTCTGGGCCATGACGTATCTCCATCACAAATCGGCGGCACGGTCGGAGATGTCCGAACTGGACGGTTCAGCCATCTCTCCTGAGAGCATACGACGACCAACGGTCGAAAGATCGTCTCGGGCTATCGGTGCGACGTTAAGCCGATATTCGGTTGGCCCCTCAACCGTGGCACACCGCTGGTGCGGGGATGTCCCGTGAACCAGTAGATGACAGCACCGACGTGGTACGGCCAAAGGCATGCGTTGATCGGGCCGCCTTCACGCGTGCTTATTCGATGTCGTGCGGCACAATCGGATTGAACAAAGCATCCAACTCATCGGCGACGTCTACGTCGTCGAGCGGGAGCGCGTCAACGTAGTTTCGCATCGTGGTGGAGGGATCGCGATGCCGCAGCCTCGCTGAGGCTTTGAGGATCTTGCCATGGGACACCAGATGGGTCGCCACTGTGTGCCGAAGTCTATGCAGACTCGCTTCACGCACACCTGCTTCGCGTCGCAACAGGTCGAACCGCTGCGTCAAACCGCCTGGTTGCAATGGACGCTGGCGTGAAGGGTTTGCAGTGAACAGCCACGGCCCTGGCTCTGATCCAGCCAGCGGATGCGTCCGCCATGCAGCCACGTGCTCTTCCCAACACCGCGCTACGGTTGCCCCTAGCGTCAACCGAGCTCGTTGATGTGTCTTGGTCGAACCGATCATCGATCCTTTGGCGGCCAGTTCGATCGACAGCACCCGCCGATCCAGGTCGTGCACCTGCAACGCCGCAAGCTCACCCCGGCGAGCACCGCAATCGGCGGCCAACCGGACCAGGAGCACGTTCTGCTCAGCACGAAACAAGGCCAACACACGACCCCGCAGCTCTGGCCGCTCGACCACAGCAGCCCTCGCCTTGTCCCGGATCTCCTCCGCGGTGACGATCAACCGACGGCCCAACTCTGGCCGCAAGTGCTTACGCGGATATGGACGTGCCGGCGCACGCATTCCTACCAAAGGATCGGTCCACAGCAGCCGCTCACAGAGCGCCCATGAGATTGCGGCGTGCAAGACGCGGAATCGCGCCGACAGTGTAGACACACTTGCACCGGAATCAGCCCATCGGGCCAACGCGGTCTCGACCGTATTGCTGGTCAGCCGATCGGCGATGCACCGCCCTATGCCGTCCGCTATCAAGAAATGGGCGACGTGTTCATGGGAGTACGCCGTCGTCGGACTCCATCGATGTGGCGCATTGATGAACCGCTTCAACATCACCGCAACGGTCATCCGCTCGCCTGCAGGCATGGCGACCCGGTGCATCCCGTATTGCGCCACCAGCTCGGCCTGCCGACGCTCGGCGAGCGCTTCGTCACCTCGCAGCGTGAACGAACGCTGCACGCTTCGACCCGTGGCCGGGCTGGTCCCGGTCACCACCCGGATCTCCCACACGCCTGGAGAACGCTCTCGTCTGGTTCCATCCCCACGGCGTGCACGCTGCCGAGGAGCACCCCTATACGACCTGGTCATCCCTACACCTCTAGGGAAACGTATAGGGATCGATCTTACGCACACCACACTGCTCGGAGCAATCTGAATCGCTCCGAGCTGCAGGTTTGTCTGGCGCACCCGAAGGGATTCGAACCCCTAACCTTCTGATCCGTAGTCAGATGCTCTATCCGTTGAGCTACGGGTGCATGTTCAGTTGTCGCTCAGCCGGGGCCGAACGTCCTGCGGAGGCTCCGGGATTTGAACCCGGGAGGGGTGTTATCCCCAACCGCATTAGCAGTGCGGCGCCATAGACCAGACTAGGCGAAGCCTCCCGGGGCCCTCGGCCGCTTCGACGAGAAGAGTACTACAGGGCCCTCGGCAGGCTGAAAAGCGGCCCCCTCATTCCCTCGGAGCTGCCAGGGTGACGAAGGGGGCCAGCGCGTCCGGGTTGGCCAGTGCGTCCCTGCTCACGGCCTTGTCTGGGGCTACTCCGGCCAGGATTTTCTTGACCGGGACCTCGCACTTCTTGCCGTTCAGGGTCCTGGGGATCGCGTCGACCTCAATGAACCTGTTCGGCACGTGGCGGGGTGACAGCGCCGTCCGCAGTTCGGCCCTCAAGCGGGGTTCCACCTCGGCCAACGACGCGCCTGGGGCGAGGACCAGGAAGCAGAGGAGTTCTCCTTCTGGTTGCCCCACTCCCGTGGTGTCGATCACAAGGCTGTCCGCCACCTCCGGGAAGCCTTCGACCACGCGATAGAACTCACTCGTTCCCATTCGGACTCCGCCCCGGTTCAGGGTCGAGTCGCTGCGGCCGTAGATCACCGCTGAGCCCCTGGGTGTGATCTTTATCCAGTCTCCGTGCCGCCAGATGCCTGGGTACTGCTCGAAGTAGGACGCCTTCAGGCGTTCTCGGGACGGGTCGTTCCAGAAGGACACGGGCATCGAGGGCATCGGTGCCGTGATCACGAGTTCGCCCACTTCGTCGATCACTTCTTTGCCGTCGTCGTCGAAAGCCGCGACCGCCGCTCCCAGCGCCCGGCAGGACAGCTCGCCCAGCCACACCGGGACTTCGGGTGCCGCCGCCACGAAGGCCGTGCACAGGTCCGTTCCGCCGGACACCGAGCAGATCTGGACGTCCTGCCCCACCTCGTCGATCAGCCAGCGGAAGCCTTCGGGTGCCAGCGGGGCTCCGGTCGACCCGATCGCGCGCAGGGCCGTCAGGTCGAACTGGGCCGCCGGTTTGATGCCTTTCTTCAGGCAGGACTGGATGAACGGCGCTGACGTGCCGAAATACGTCACCCTGTGCTGCTCTGCCAGCCGCCACAGTGCGGTCAGGTCCGGGTAGCCCGGGTTTCCGTCGAACAGCACCACCGTGCAGCCGACCATCAGGCCGGAGATCAGGTAGTTCCACATCATCCAGCCGGTCGTGGTGAACCAGAAGAACCGCTCCCCTGGCCCCAGGTCGCTGTGCAGCGCCAGCATCTTCAGGTGCTCGACCACGATCCCGCCGTGGCCCTGCACGATCCCCTTCGGCAGGCCTGTGGTCCCCGACGAGTAGAGCACCCACAGCGGGTGGTCGAAGGGCACCGCGTCGAACGCCAGCTCCCCCGGCGCATCCACCAGCGAATCCCAGGACACGGTGTCCGGCAGGGTCGCGCCGTTGTCGAGGTAGTCGATCAGGACCGTTGCCTTGAGGCTGGGGATCTCGGCACGCAACGTGTCCACGGTCGGGCGGGTGTCGAAGGACCGTCCACCGTAGACATAGCCGTTCACCGCGATGAACACCGTCGGCTCGATCTGGGTGAACCTGTCCGCGATGGCGCGCGGGCCGAAGTCCGGCGAACAGGACGACCAGGTCGCGCCGAGGCTCGCCGCCGCCAGGAATGCCACCAGGGTCTCTGGGCAGTTCGGCGCCAGCGCGACCACCCGGTCGCCGCGTTTGACGCCCAAGGACACCAGCGAGGCACGGACAGCCGCGACCTTGGCCCGCAGCTGGCCGTACGTCAGCTGCGACGACTTGCCGTCCTCGCGGTGGAACACCACTGCCAGGTCGTCGGCGGGTTGGCCGGTCAACGCCTGCTCGGCGTAGTTCAGCGTCGCGCCGGGGAACCACTGCGCACCGGGCATCCCTGTAGAGCCGAGGACCGCGGTCGGCGGCGAGTGGAAGATCACTCCGAGGAACTCCGCCAGCGCACCCCAGAAGCCCGTCAGGTCCGTGGTCGACCAGCGCCACAAGGCGTCGTAGTCGGGCAGGTCGAGATCACGGTTGGCACGCAACCAGGCACGGAACTCCATCAACCGGGTCTCGGTGGCGAGGTCGGGCTGCCACAGCAACTCTGGAGTGGTCATGCCCCGTTCTTAGCTCATGGCCGATGCGGAAACCACCATCTCGTCAGCCATAGCACCCAGCCGATACGGGTCAACAGGTGTGACGCTCACCCATCCGCCGACCGCACGCAGCGCGTACCGGCCGTCCGGAGTGTCCACCCAGGACATATGGGCTCGGTCACGTCCATGGCTCACGCCGAGCCGGCCACCGCCCAGCCGGGTGGTCAACGCACGCGCCACCATGCTCGCGTCGTTCTGCCGGATACCCGCGTCGGTCAGCGTTCTGACGAAGCCGGATATCCCGTCGTACGCGCCCTCAGCACACGCCGCTTCGTAGTCGGCCGCGCGGATGTTGGTGGGTGAGCCGGGACCGGCCTGGAGCGGGATTACGGCGTCCAACAGCGCTATGACAACGCGGTCCACGTGTCCGACACGGACCTCGTCGCCCACCCGCGCGGCGACGGCACGGCCTCGGGAACTGGACGCACCGATCGCGGCCAACGACGAGTCCTGGCCGTCGACGGTCAGGTCCACGAGCGTCTGGTGTTCGGCCAAAAGTCGCAGCAGGCCTGCGACGTCACGGGCCGGAGCGTCGACTGTGCCCAGGTCACGGGACTCCAGCGTCAACGAGGCCTCGTCCATCAGGGCCTTGCGGGTCCTGGTTGTCCGGCCGATCGCGGGGATGCCCAGCGCCAGCGGGATCGGGCCGAGCTCAAGGGCGGTCCAGAGCAGCACGAACTCCGCCGCGGACAGCTGGATCCACCCGGAACGCGGGTCACGCACCGCCGTTGTCCTCCCCGATCACGGGTGGCGCGAGCCGGTCCGCGATCCGGAACAGCTCCGGGTCGCCTTCCAGGTACTTGGGCGCCTTGCGCTCCTGATCCTCTTCCTTCGACGCGCCACCGGCCATACCCACCGGCGACATGCTCATCCCGCCGCCACCGGCAGACGCGGCGGGCGCCACGCGGGGAGCGGGCCGGGATTCCTCGACAGGCGGCGGCACAGCAGCACCCACAGGCGCGGCCGGAGGACGAGCCGCTGGCGGCGGCTGCACAGGCGAAACCGGGGACACAGGGGAAACAGGACCGCTGCCTCCAGCGACAACGGGACCGCGAGTTGGCGGCGGGACCGCAACTGGAGGCACAGGCGGAGGCTGAGGCGGTTGCGGTTGCTGAGGCGGCGGCGTAGGCGGCACGGACTCAGGAAGCCGGTACACGCCACGGGTGTCCGGCGGCGCGAACTGCGGGACGGTCCCGTACACCTCCTGCGACGCGGTCTGGAACTGCTGCATCACCTGCGCGGCTTCTTGGTGCGCGGCGTGCTGCGTATGGGTGGGGCCGTGCGGGTCCTTGACGATGTCCACGGCGGACTCGAAGGCCGCGCTCATCGGCGACGTGGCGTTGGCCGGGATCGGGATGTCTGGCCGGAACGTCGCCACCGGCTCAGGCATGTTGCGGCGTGCGTTCTCGGCGTTGCTCGCCTCCTGAGCCACGAGCGCCGAGACGTCCTTGGCCGTGACACCGGCGTCGGTCGACCACGCGGAGAGCGCCGCCAAGCTGCCGCGCGCCTGGTCCGCCGCGGCGCCTTGCCACGCTTCCAGTGACGCCGCAAGCGCTTTCGCCAGCTCGTCACCGATCTCCTGCATCGCGGCGCCGAGCATCGCCCACTTGGCCGCGACCGCGTTCGCGCCCGAGACGTCGATGCCCTGGTGCACCATCTCGTAGAGCTGCTCGTGGGTGAAGGTCATCCAGTCGACGTTGTCGTACAGCGCGTCCTCGCCGGGCGTCGGCTGAGGCTCCGGCTTGGGCCACGGAAGCGGAGCACGGACCGTCATCGCGCCTCCAACCCGAAGGGCGACATGAACGTCTTCATCTTCTTCGCGGCCTCGTCGTCGGTCACCAGGTACCGGCCGGAAGCCACCTGGATGAGCGACTGCAGATCCCCGAGCACCTTGCCGAACGAGGTCAGCACCGGCGTGACCGACGCGTTGCCCCCGGAAGCCGTGTCCTGCAAGCGGTTCGCGACGGTCTTGCCGACGAAGTTCGCGCCGAACTTCAGCGGCTGGTCCAGCTCCGCGCACTCGGTGACCAGGTCGTCGACGCGCGCCCGCAGCTGGGCGATGGTGTTCAGCAGTGCGGTCGCCGCGGCCGGATCCAGCGTCAGCCCTTCGACTTCCGCTTTCCGCTTGGTCTCCTTGACCTGGCCCGCAACGGGTGCGAGGCCGGCCGCCGGCGCCGAGAAACCACCGACCGGCTTTGGTGTCTGGGGCATGCCCGGCACCATACCCACGAAAGGCCTACCTCAGGTGCGCATCGAACCAGTTGAGGGTGCGGTGCCACGCTTCGGTCGCAGCGGCGGGATCCGCGTCGAAACGGTGTCCTGCCGCGGGATAGCGCACGACATTCGTGGCCACTTCCGCGCCGACCGCCGCATCCCGCAGCTTTTCCACTTCGGTGGAATGGATTACGTCGTCCTGGTCGCCGTAAATGCCCAGCCACGGGCACTTCAGGTCGCCGGCGATCTCGACCAGCGGCGGCAGTGCCGAGGAAATCGGCTCGATGATGCCGCTCGCGCCGACGCTCACGGCCGCACCGATGGACCGCTTCGCCGCGACGACCATGGCCGCGGTCCCGCCGAGGTCGAAACCGACCACGCCCATCAGGTCGGCAGTGATCTTGCGCTCGGCGAGCACGGCGAACGCGATGTCGGTGTCGGCCAGCACCGAGTCGCCGGAAAGGTGTCTGACCTGCTCTTCCTGCGGCAGCGAGCCGTGGTAGAGGTGCGGGGCGACGGCAAGCCACCCCTCCGCGGCGAGTGAGCTCACCAGCAGGCGCACTGTGTCGGTCACACCGCCGGCCTCATGCAGCACCACCAGGCCGCCCCGGACCACCTGTTCCGGCTCGGCGACAGTCAGCACCGCGGCGCGACCGTCCTTGAGCTGGAACTCCTCCGTGCGTGTTTCGGTCATGGCTCCACCCAATCACGTAGGGGTGAACATCAGTCAACGTGACCAAACAGACGAGGCAATCACGATAGACCGTCCAGCAAGAGGCCGGAAAACCGCATCCGAGTCCAAAAGGTTGCGCGACGCCTGCCGTCGGGGAGTTACCGTTCGCGTGTGGCTGAACCTGATGTGACGACCGTGCGCCCCAGCAACGTCCAACCGAGGGCTGATCTGGCGACACTGCCGTCGTACGTGCCCGGCCGGTCGATTCCCGGTGCGATCAAGCTGGCCAGCAACGAGGTCCCGGCGGGGCCGCTGCCCAGTGTGGCGAAGGCGATCGCGGACGCGGCCCTGCAGATCCACCGCTACCCGGACACCGGGGCGGGCGAGCTCACCGCGCGGCTGGCCACCAAGCTCGGCGTGGCCGAGGCGCAGATCGCCGTCGGCTGCGGCTCGGTGAGCCTGTGCCAGCAGCTGATCCAGGCGACGTGCACCGAACGCGACGAGGTGGTGTTCGGCTGGCGGTCGTTCGAGGCATACCCGATCGTCACGCACGTCGTCGGCGCGAAGCAGGTCCGCGTGCCGGTGACCAGCGACCACGCGCTCGACCTCGATGCGATGCTCGCCGCGATCACCCCGCGGACACGGCTGGTGTTCGTGTGCTCGCCCAACAATCCAACTGGAACGCTCGTGCGCAAGGCCGAGCTGGACCGGTTCCTGGCCGCGGTGCCGTCCAATGTGCTCGTTGTGCTGGACGAGGCCTACTTCGAGTTCGTCACGGACCCGGACGCTCCTGACGGCATCGATCACGTGCGCGAGCGCGACAACGTCGCCGTGCTGCGGACGTTCTCCAAGGCGTACGGCCTTGCCGGGCTGCGTGTCGGGTACTGCGTGGCCTCCGAGGAGATCACCGCCGCGGTTCGCAAGGTCTGCCTGCCGTTCAGCGTCAACCACCTGGCTCAGGCCGCCGCGATCGCCTCGCTGGAGGCGGAGGACGAGCTGTTCGAGCGCGTCCACGAGATCAAGGGCGAGCGGGTCCGGGTGCGCGACGAGCTGATCGCCACGGGCTACGAGGTGCCGGAGACCCAGGCGAACTTCGTGTGGCTGCCACTCGGCGAGCGCACCGCCGAGTTCAACGAGCACTGCCTTGAGCACAAGGTCGTGGTGCGTGCGTTCGTCGGTGACGGCGCGCGCGTGACGATTGGGACACCCGAGGAGAACAACGTCTTCCTGGCCGCGGCGAAGTCGTTCAGTCGATAACGAGCAGCACCACGGCGACCAGTCCGACCACGACAATCAGCCCGCGCAGCACCGTCGGCGGCAGCCTCCGGCCGATCTTGGCCCCGAGGATGCCGCCGGCCGTCGAGCCTGCCGCGATCAGCAGCACGATCCACCAGTCGACGTCCGCGATCGCCACGAACACCAGGCCCGCGACCAGGTTCACGCCCGCGGTCAGCACGTTCTTGAGCGCGTTGAGCCGTTGCAGCCGCTCGTCCATCAGGATGCCGAGCATGCCGACGAGCAGAACACCTTGCGCGGCACCGAAATAGCCGCCGTACACGCCCGTGCCGTACGCCGCCGCGATCGCGCTGGCGCCGCCGTGCTCGTGGCGTTCCATCGACGCGAGTTTGCGCGATAACCACGGCTGCGCCACGACAAGTATCAATGCGATCACAATCAGCACCGGCACGACCGCTTCGAACACGTCCGGCGACAACACAAGCAGCAGCACCGCGCCCGTGACACCGCCGAGCAACGACGCCCCACCCAGCCGCAGCAAGCGTTTACGCTGACCGGCCAGTTCACGGCGGTAGCCGATCGCGCCCGCGACACCGCCCGGCACCAGGCCGATGCTGTTGGACGCGTTGGCCACCACCGGCGGGTAACCGAGCGCGATCAGCACCGGGAATGTGATCAGTGTGCCGGAGCCGACGACCGTGTTGATCGCTCCGGCGCACACGCCGGCCAGTGCGATCAGGGTCGCCTCGAGAGGAGTCATCCGGGCGATCGTGACACGTGACTACGACGTTCGAGTGGCCGAGGTCGTGTAGATCACCGAAGATGTCCGCATACCTATACGGAGAGTGACCATCGGGAAGTGATCTGCATGCGCGCGTCGATCGTCGCTTCGAGCGTGATCATGCTCGCGGCCGTCCTGACCAGCCCGGTTCACGCTGAGCAGCAGCGGCCGGTCAGCTATCGCGGATACGAACTGACCGTGCCCGCCGGCTGGCCGGTGATCGATCTGGCCAAGAACCCGACCGAGTGCGTGCGGTTCGACCGCAACGCGGTGTACCTCGGCAAACCCGGGCCGGATCAGCGGTGCGCGGCCGGGATGGGGCCGACGACCGACGCCGTGCTGATCGAACCGGTCGGCGACCGGACCCGCGTGACCGTGACCGGGGACCGGTACGCCGCGATGGCCACCCGCGTCGACGAGGCCGCCGAGCCCGCGAAGGTCCGTACGGTCCAGCCCGGTGTCTACACAGGACTGGGATTCGACGCGTGCGCGGCGCCTTCGCAAGGCGCGATGGACGCGTGGCATGGCGGAACACAGTTCCGGGCGGTCGGCGTGTACATCGGCGGCATCCACCGGGCGTGCGCGCAGCCGAACCTCACGCCTGGCTGGGTGGGCACGCAGGTCAAGAAGGGATGGCACCTGATCCCCACTTACGTTGGCCTGCAAGCGCCCTGCACGTCGTTCCGGCACCGGATCGACCTGAACACCGATGCCGCCCGCAGACAGGGCAGGGAGGCTGCCGTTGACGGCATCGCGCAGGCGTCGCGGTTGGGGATGAACCCGGGAACCGTGATCTACAACGACATGGAGGCGTACAACATCGGCGACGGGCCGTGCAGTGCGGCCGTGATGTCGTTCCTCAGTGGCTGGACCGATCAGCTGCGCGAACGCGGCTACCGTTCCGGTGTCTACAGCAGCGCGGGCTCGGGCATCACCGACCTGGTGCGCAACCACGACAATCGCGCGTACTCACGGCCGGACCACGTCTGGTTCGCCTGGTGGAACGGACAAGCGAATGTGGACGGAGGCAAGTTCCTGCCCGCCGACCGGTGGCTGGGCGGCCGGATCCACCAGTACCTCGGCGGCCACGACGAGTCGTACAACGGCGTGACGATCAACATCGACAGCAATTTCCTTGATCTCAAGTAGTTCTGCCGGTGACGAAGTCGCACAGGGCGAACAAGGCGGCCCGGGCGGGGATGTTCGGCAGGTCGTAGAGCATGTCCTTGGCACGCTGGACGTGCCGGTCCGCCTCCTGGCGCGCCCGCTCCAGTCCTGGTGAGGCGCGCAGCATGTCCAGCACCTCGGCCCGGCGGCCATCGTCGGTGATGGGCTCGGCGACCAGATCGGCGATGTCCGGATTGTGCTCGATCGCGTAAAGCACGGGCAGCGTCACGATTCCCTCACGCAGGTCGGTGCCTGGCGCTTTGCCGAGGTCCCGCTCGGTCGCCTCGATGTCGAGGATGTCGTCGGAGATCTGGAACGCCATGCCGAGAACTTCGCCGTACATGTCCAAAGCGCTGACCACATCGCGGTCCGCCCCGGAGACCATGCCGCCGAGCCGGATCGACATCGAGATCAGCGAGGCCGATTTGTCCGACATGACCCGAAGGCAGTGCCCGATCCTGTCCACACCCGGTTGCGGGCCAACGGTTTCGGCCATCTGGCCGCGAACCAGTCGACCGAGTGTACGAACCTGCAGGCGCAGCGCGGCATCGCCGAGGTTCGCACCCAGATCCGCCGCCCTGGCCAGCAAGTAGTCGCCGAGCAGCACCGCGACCGTGTTGTTCCACCTGGTGTTCGCGGTGACCGCGCCGTGCCGGACGCGCGCCTCGTCCATCACGTCGTCGTGGTACAGCGTCGCGACGTGCACGAGTTCGGCCACGACCGCCGCGTCCAGCACGCTTTCCGTGCGTGATTCACCGAACTGCGCGCCCAGCAACACCATCATCGGCCGAAACCGCTTGCCACCTGCGTCGATCAGGTGCGTCGCGGCTCGGGACAGGAACGGGTTCTCCGGATCGCGCAACGTCTTCCGCAGCCGGTCCTCGACTTGGCCGAGTTGTGTGCGCAGCACGTGCGCCAGTTCCTCATCGATGGCCTGGATGATCGTTCTGGCGCCGGTGCTTGTGTTCATAACGTTCACGGTCGCTTTGCCGCAGGTCCCGGCACATCGATCGGTGGAGCGAGGCAAATCCCTCCGCAGAGGGAGATCCGCGTTGTAACACCGGGACCCCCGCTGGGGATCTGTCCGGTAACCGAGCCGGTTAGGAAAGCTATGGGTGGCAGACCGTGGCACTGGATCGCCGCAGGTACGGCCGCAGCCGCGGTTGTCGGTGCGGTGCTGATGCAGGACACATCGAACGTCAGCGGCTTTGTCTCGCATCCGTTCGCGACTGTCGACTACAAACCTGACGTCGGCAGCCCGATCCTGGTGACGCCGACGGTGGACGCGACGACCGTGCGCCAGACGACCGCCGCGGCCACACCGCCGCCGGTGAAACCGACTCATTCGCCGCCGAAGCAAGCCCCGGTGCAGGAGTCGACGCGGCACGATCCGTCAAAGACGTCAAGATGGACGATCACCATCACAGTTCCCGAACTACCGCTGTTCTTCCCGGATTGTGACACCGCGAAGTTCTTTGGCCGCGCACCACTTCGCCGCGGCGAACCGGGCTACCGGGACGAACTCGACAGGGACCGCGACGGCGTCGCCTGTGAGCATTAGCCGGTAGCGACGCTACTTATGTAACACACTCCGGGGCAACGGGTACATGCAGGTGTGACCACGGAATCCAAGACAGCAGCATGGCTACTGGGACTCGTCGCCGTGGTCGCGATTTTCCTGACCTTCTCGTTGGAGGACAGCCGAGCCGAGTCGACGATCCCAGGTGACCTGCCCGGAAAGACCGCTGTCGTAGCGGACAACCAGCTCAGGAAACTGGGATTCGCCAACATCATGTACATGTCGGACATCGGCGGCTCGGCTGTCGTTCGTCCGGAGTGGACAGTCATTTCGGTCGAAGGTGCCGGTCAGACCGTTGGACTCGACGCGTGGATCACCGTCAAGGTGCGGTGAACACGGCAGCGAGCACACCTAACGTCGCCCAGTCTGCGTGACCGTTGTCCAGGATTTCCCCGTATGTACGCACTTCGACGAAGGTTCGTTCGGAATCCTCGAGGACGCCGTGGGGGCCGGGATTCTCCCGCAACTGGACGATCTCCGCATCGGTCAGCAAAACCGAGAAAACGTGGACCCGATGCGCGGACAGTGTGGCAATTACTTGCCGCACTTGGCTTTGCCGCAACCGTTCGGTCGCGATCCGCAACCCGGTCTCCTCGGCGAGCTCGTGCACGGCCTGCGTGACAGGCTCGCCTTGCATCACGCCCCCACCGGGCAGCTCATGCACGTAACCGTCGATCGAGCACGCCGGCGACCGGAACTCCCGCACCAGCACGACTTCGTTCTGCCGGATCGTCTCACCGGGCCGGTAGGCCACAATGGACACGACATCCGGCCTGCCGAGCACGATCTCGTTGTGCTTCTCCCGATTCTCCGCGCCGACCCGCATCCGCGCGTGGAAAGCCCAGAGGAACTGCCGGTGAATCCACAACAGACGGCCATCGATGAGAACGTTCCCCGCCGCTTGCTGTGTGGACAACCAATTGCGGAACGTCGGAATCCGCCACGCGAGCAAAGGCACATGCCGCTCGCCGTCACGCCGATACGCGCCGTCGCCAAGCAATGCGAGCGTCGCACGAACGGTTTCCGGCAACGTCGACGTCACCTGCGCGCCGCGTTGCCTTGCGTGGTGCTGCATGTAGCGCACGTGCTGCGCGTTCTCCGGAGCACCGAGCACGACCCGGCCGGAGGACTCGTACCGGCCGAACTCGATGTTCGTGGTGAGCCCGGGCAGGGTGGACATTTCCCTTGGTACCCAGAAGAGAATGCCGTCCGCCGCGTCCAGCCACCGCTCCTCCCAAGCGATCTGGTCGTCGTACGACGGATATCTCGTGCCGTCCGGCGGTTCCGGAACGAAGACGACCAGGCTGGCGGTCTTGGTCCACTGCCGCTCGATCTCGGCGAGCGCCTCCGGCCGCCAGCTGCGCACGTCATCACGGCGTGGCGTCGGGCCGGCCAGGAAAATCGACGCGTCCCACGCGTCCGGCGGTTCTTGTCCCGCGTAGACGACCTTCATCACGCCGGCTTCCTCGCAACGACGACGCTGTAGCCCGCGGTGGTCGGCCGCAGATGGATGTCCTCGAACCCGATCGGGCCAAGGATCCGCGCCAGCTCAGGGGTCGAGTAACACTTGCCCACGGTCATCAGCATCATCCGGACGGAGAACTCGGCCTGCCGCAACGGCCCCGACTTGGCGTCGTCCAGGTGCATGTCGTGATCGACGATGACCCCGCCCGGCGGCAACGCGGCGAAGGAGGCAGCGGCGAGTTTGCCGATGCTCTGCGCATCCCAGTCGTGCCAGACGTTCGAGTACAGGTGCAGGTCGAAGCCTTGCGGCAGGTCGCCGAACATGTCGCCGGCGATCACGTCCACCCGGTCGGACAGGCCACGGGCCGCGATGGATTCGCGGGTGAAGTCGACAACCGAGGGCAGATCGAGCACGGCCGCGGACGTCCCCGGCAAGGCTTGGACGAGCGAGCAGGCGTAGATCCCGGAACTCCCACCGATGTCGAGGATCTTCCGAACCGACCCGGTTATCTCCCCAGTAACTCCATCCCCCACCACTCCCGGGGGGCTCCCCGCTTGCCAGCCTACCGATGGGGGGTGATCAACAGGGGTTGTGTCGTGCGCGCTGTGGACAACCTCCGGGGTGTGGACAACTGGGGTGTGTGGATCTTCGGCCGGGGCTGCTTGTCGGTTGTCCCCGGTAGGCTGGATTTCGGGGGCCGGCGACCGCCCGAGGTCGCGAAGCACCTCGCCGAGAGCGGGGCCCAGATAAGTGCCGCGGGCGTTCATCGCGGCGCTGAACGAGTCGGCGAAGTCGTTCTCCGACATCCGGTCCAGCCAGTCGCCGCCGTCGCCCTCCCATGACGCGGGCTGTCCGGTCCTGAGCACCTGACTGGCCTGCCGACAGCCCTGCCGGGTGCTCACCGTTCGCACGTAATGCCGCAAGTCGATACTCGAACCGGCCCGCAGGTACTGCTCAGCCGGCTCGGTCACCCGAACGGCGCCGTCCGGCAGGCGTTCCAGAAGTCCCAGCGCCGCAAGGTAAGTCAGGGTCACGTCCGCGGCGCGCTCGTCGATCTCGAGCAACTCGCTGAGTTGCTGCGCGGTTGTCGCGTCTCGCTGCGCCAATCGAGTGAAGATATCGAACTCCGCCACCACCGTGACGAAGAGATCAGCCGCATACGTGCTGTTCACCAATCCGACGATGTCGCCGGGCCCCAGTATCGTCATACAGTGATCTTGGCCGTCAAAGCCGGGACGGCGCAATGCTAACGGACTTCTTGGACAACGCTCGTGCCCGAGCCGGAGCGGGACTCCCACTCCCATTTCTCGGTCAGCCGGAGCCGGCCGTCGGCGAGTGTTTCGATCCTTGACACGCAGTGCCCGGTATTCGTCTCGCCCGCTGTATTCAGTTGCGCGTAACGGAAATCCAGGGTGTCACCGGTCCGCGTGCCGACCAGGTAGCCACGGCTGATCTTGCCGCCGGCGTACTCCGCCCAGATCTCGCCGTCTTTCTCGTGATACGTGAACTCGGTCGTCGCCTCGACCTCGCCGCCGACCGTATCGGCAACCGCCCTGAACTTCCGGCCGTCAAGACTGTCCACTGCCCGGTGCTCCTTGAAATGTCCACTTTTCCGCCCGAAGGGGCGGCTGCCCGCGGCAAGCCTACTGTCACGACTGGTCACCTAGGGGAATCGGCAGGACACAACGCGTATTTCGCCCTCGCCGGGTGAAACATTTCCGGCCGACCGGCGATATTTCCAAAGCACTGCAAGATTTGCGCAAGCCCCGCGCGTCATCCTGGTCTTGACCTGAGGGGGGTCGAAATGACTGTTTACATGTTCGCGCACAACCGAACTGACATCACGCCGACCAAGAACAACGGCGGCAATCCGTGGATGGCAGGCTACGGCTGGGACCGGAGGGCAAGCCGGCTTTACATCGCGAATCGGAAACTCTACGCCGACTGCATCGCGATCAAGCCGGACTCCGCACCACCACTCGTGATGGTGCGGCTCGACGTGGTCAGCATTCCGCCCGTCATTCACAACGAAATTCGTGACCACGTCGTGGCCCAAGGGCACACGAACGTCCAGTCGTTCATGATGGTGTCCAGCCACACGCATTCCGGACCGGTTCTGCCGGAATCGCCGGACCCGTACGTGATTTTCGGGCTGACGCCGACGAACCTGGTCCGTGTCCAGGCGTACTCCGACTGGCTGGTCGCCGCGCTGAAGCAGCTGATCGACGACACGATGGTCGAGCTGGCCGGCCAGACCCAGCCGGTGACCCTGAAGTACGGCGAGGGCACCACGTCCGGCCTGCTGGACAACCGCAGCGGCTTCCCCGACGTGATCCACCGGGTGCCGATCCTCGCCGGATTCCGCGGTACGACCGAGGCGTTCGTGCTGTTCGGTTTCTCCGCGCACCCGGTGTGCCGTGGCGACGAGGGGTTCTACGACAGCGACTACCCCGGCGTGGCGACGAAGGTCATCGAGGACGCGCTCGGCTGTCCGGCGATGTTCTTCCTTGGCTGCGCGGGCGACCAGGACCCGTTGATCCGTGGCGGCAACACCCAGACGGTGCAAACCGGTACCGCCGTTGGCAACGCGGTACTCAGCAAGATCCAAAGTGGACTGCAGACCGTGAACGGGTCGGTCGTCAGGAACATGCAGACCGCATCCCTGCCGCTGGCCGTCGACACCGAGGACCCGGCAGTCCGCCAGAACCTCATCCAGATCTACGAGGCCCGCAAGAGCGACCAGAACATCGCGCCGCAGAACCTGCGGTTCTGTGAGGTGATGCTGGACGAGCTCAGCGCAGGCGAGTCGCCGAACCACGTCGACGTGCCGATCCAGTGCTGGAAGTTCGGCACCGACTTCGCGATCATGGGCATCGGCGGCGAGGTGATCTCGCGCTACGACTCCTTCTTCCGCGCGTCGACCAGCAGACGCCTCTGGGTGATGGGCTACGCCAACGCGGTGCCCTGCTACATCTGCGACGACAAGCTGTTGTGGGTGCCGAAGTACGAATCCGGATGGGACAACCCAGCAGGCCCGAACATCGCGGCCTTCGGGTGGAGTTTGATGCCGTACGCCTGGCCCGTGCCGATGAAGGCGTCGCCGGTCAACACCAGCCCGCCTGCCCCGGGCACCGCGGAACACGCGATGCGCACGACCGGGCTGGCCGTCCTGGCCTGACTTTCGGATGGTCCGGCTCCGCGAGGAGCCGGACCGGATTCCGGGCGGAGAAGTCTGCCCGGCTGAGCGGTCGGAAGGCGGCCATCAGGCAGTTAGCCTTGGAAGGTGACCGCTGAACCCCGTTGGTTGGATGACACCGAGCTACGTTCCTGGCGCGCGTACGTGATCGGCAGCGAGCGGCTGCGCCAACGCCTCAACACGGAGTTGCAAGACGGCCACAACCTGCCGCTGGCTGACTACGAGGTCCTCGTCCGCCTGTCGGAGCAGGACGCGGGCCAGATGCGGATGACGCAGCTGGCCGAAGAGGTCGCCCAGTCCAAAAGCAGGCTCTCCCACCAGATCTCCCGCCTCGAAGCGGCCGGCCTGGTCCGTCGCACCCACTGCCCCAACGACGCCCGCGGCGTACTGGCGGAGATCACCGACAAAGGTATGGAACAACTGCGCACCGCGGCCCCGACCCACGTCGAAGGCGTCCGCGACCACCTCATCGACCTGATCAGCCCAGAGGAGCGCGCAGTGCTGGCGACGGTGTTCGAGCGCGTGCTCACCCACCTCGACCAGACCTGAATTCGCGTGCGGCGATCAGCTAGGCTCGTCGGCGGTAGCGTGTCCGAGCGGCCGAAGGAACATGTCTTGAAAACATGAGAGGGTTCACGCCCTCCGTGGGTTCGAATCCCACCGCTACCGCGGACTCGGGCGACCCATGTCTGCCTAAGAAAGGCAGACCGGGTCGTCCGCCGTCATTTTGGGGGGACGACCCCCCAAACCCCCCGATGCGAGCTTCGCTCGCGGATCCCCAAACCCACCGACCCCAAACCCGCGTGCTGGCGGGCGGAGGGGGTTTTGTTACTGCTCGAGGGCGGTGAGGAGGGTTCGGAGGAGGGCGGCTAGTGTGTTGCGCCGGAAATCCTAGGGATTAGTTGTTACGGTGCTGGCATGTCGCACCGGGGTCCGTCTGCTGCGGAGATCGTGCTGTCTGAGGCT
>JOAA01000019.1 GCA_000720375.1 Rhodococcus rhodnii
GACCGGCACCACCACCATCGCCCAAGCCCCGCGCGCCATGGCCCGCGACATCACCCGGCCACTCACCCTGCTCGGAATCCCCACACCCACCAGCACAAACCGACTTTGACGGAACCCTGCCGGGAGCGGTGGGGGATGTTTTGGGGTCCGTCAGGCGGCCTTCAACCGGGTGTTCAGCTCAGGTTGCGGGGCAAGCAGCAGGGGCCCCAGAGGGAAGGGGGGCCCTGTCAGCTTGCACTCCCCGCGCACCGTGCATCTCATGGTGCCGGAAAGTGCATCTCACGGTGCTGGTGTGGTGGACACGCGCGGGGTTACTTGGGGGTCTCGAAGAAGTCGAGCTTTACGATCTTCCATTTGCCGTCGACGCGCTGCATGTTCATCGCGAACTGGGTCGGGCCGCCGGACGGCTGCTTGTCTGCGCGGGTGCCGATCTGGTCGGCGAAGACCAGGACGCGGGCTTCGTCGCCGGTCAGGCTCACCACGCCGACGCTGACGGGGTTCACGACGACCTGCAGTTTTTGGGTCTGGATCTCGGTTTCCAGCGCCTTCATCGACTTGTCGTACTGGTCGACCGCTTCACCTGCCAGGTATTCCTTGGCTCGTGCCGTCGCGCCGGGCATGTCGTCGAACTTGTACGACAGCACTGAGACCACCGCTGTGTTCGCGGCGCCCACCACGTCCTTGGTGGTGTTGGCGTCCGACAGCACTTCGTTGCCCGCGCCGATCCTGGCGTCGCTGAGCTGCTGCATGAAGAACACGCCCAGGCCTGCCACCAACAGCGCGACCACCACGAGCACCGCCGGGATCACCAGGTTCAGCGGTTGGGGCTCGGCCGGCTCTTGGTCCTCGGACTCACTCGTTCCGGTAACGACGATCACGGCCGCAGCCGGTTCCTCCTCAGGCGCCGGGTCCTGCGCGCGAGCCGCACGCCTGCGTTCACGCGGCGCTGGCTCCTCGACTGGATCGGCCGGAGGGGCCTCCTGTGCTGGAGGGGCGTCCTCGCCGATCACGGGGACGTCGAGCGCCGGCGTGGCCTCTTCTTGCTCAGGCTGGTCTGTGCGGCGGTGCAGGCCGGCGACCTTGGGACGCCGGGCCGGTGGGGTGGCTGGGGCTGGACGGCGACGAGGGGGTGGCACGGTCGATGTCCTTACTGCTGGCCGGTGGCGGAGTACGGGACCTGGCGCAGCGCGTTGACCTTCCAGCCGTTGTCGGTCTGGTCCAACGCGGCCTCGATGCGCAGCCGCTTGGTGGTCGGCGGCTTGTCGCTCTCCTTCACGGTCGTGTCCACCACGACCATGATCGTCGCGACCTTCTTCTGCAGGTTCACGTCGGTCACCGCGGTCTCCCGGACCGCCGCCGTGGTGACAACCTTGGCGTCGGAGATCCGCTTCTTGAAGGCGTCCTGGTTCTTGGCGTAGTCGTCGTGCACGGCGCCGGTCGACACGTCCAGGAACCGTTGGTACGTCGCGTCGACGTTGTTGAAGTCCAGCGACGTCAGGGTCGCCACGGCCGCGGCGCCTGTCGTGCTGACTTCTTCACGGGCGCGGCGCACGTCGGCGTCGTCACCGCTGGCGTTGGCCCACCAGATGCCGAAAACCGCTGCGAACGCGGCCGCGAGCACGACCAGTGCGATCGAGCCGATCAGCACCCCGCGTTGAACAAGTGGGCGGTTCGTCATGATCCTCCGAGCGTCTGAAGGAAGGTCAGCGGTCCCGGCTGCATCGGCTGGCCCAGCACGCCGACCAGCCCACCGGACTGCTCCGCCAGCTGCTGCGCCGGCCTGCCCGCGTTGGCCTGGATCTGCGCCTGCGATGGTGCCGCGACCTTCCCACCGTACGGGGCGTTCTGCGCGCCGCGGACGTTGATCGGGCTGCCGACGGGCTCGGCGCAGTATGCCTTCTCGTTCGTCGCGACCGGCCGTTGGTCGTCGCCGGGGCGACGGGTGGTGCCTTCGTAGCCCTTCACGCAGGGCGGCGGGTTGAAGATGTTCAACGCCAGGCCGAGGTGCGCGGTGCCGTCGTTCGGGGCGACGGTGTGGGCGCCGACCGCGACCACCGGGTACGTCACCAGGGCTTGCTCAAGCCCGGCGTTGCGCGTGACCAGGATGTTCGACGTGGTCAGCAGGTTGGCCAGGACCACGCTCAGCCCGGTGCCGGATTCCCGCAGCAGACCGGTGACCTGCTCGGCGGCCTGTGGCGTCGCCGCGATCAGCCTGCGGATGTCGCCGTCGGAGTTCTTCAGCTGCTCGTTCAGCTGCGCCAGGCTGTTGGAGAACGACTTGATGTTGCCGGACTCCAGGTTCTGGGTGTCCAGCACCGTTCCGGCGTTCTTCACAAGCTCGATCGTCTGCGGCAGGTTCTCCCGCGCGGCCTTGGTGAACTCGCCGGTCGAGTCGAGCAGCTGGGACAGGTCCGGACCCGTGCCGGAGAAGGCCTTGTCCAGCTCGTCCACGACCGTCTTCAGCGAGTCGGTCGGCACCGACACCACGAGGTCGTCGAGGTCACGCAGGACCTGGTCGGTGGACAGCGGCGTCTTCGTCCGGTCGGCCATGATCACCGAACTGCCGGACAGATACGGCCCGGAGTCCTGCTTGGGCTGCAGGTCCACGAACTGCTCACCGACCGCGGACCGGTTGGCCACGACGGCCTGCAGGTCCGCCGGGATCTGCGGGGCGTCCGGCTGGATGTCCAGGTCCACCTCGATGCCGTCGTGCGTCAGCCGGATCTCGCCGACCCGGCCGACCTGCACGCCGCGGTACGTCACCTCGGCGTTGGTGAAGATCCCGCCGGAGTCGGCCAGCTGCAGCCGGACCGTGTAGCCGTCCCGGCCGAAGACCTTGCCGACGTCGGTGAACCGGAACAGCGCGTACACCACCGCGACGATCGCGATCACGAAGAACGCGATGATCTGCAGCCTCGTCCGCTTGGTCAGCATCGCTGGCCTCCCAGGATGGAGCCGAGCAGGCCACCGGCGTTGTCGCACGGCTTGCTCGGGGTGCTGGGCTGGTTGCCGAGGTTCGGTACGCCGAGCGGCGGCGGCGCGCCGGGCTGCGTGCCTTCCTGGCCGACGAGCAGATCCTTGAGCAAGGGGATGTCCTGCAATGGGTTCTGCCTGCTGCGGGACAGGTTGTTCATGACCTCGCCGAGGTTCAGGTCGATCTTGGCGTACAGGTTGAAGTAGTCACCCTTCACGCCGGCCACCGCGGAGTCCGGGAACGGGAAGCTGAGCAGCAGCTCCAGCGCCTTCGGCAGGTTCGCGCCCGCCTCGCTGAGCTTCTGCAGCGTCGGCGCGAGCGCCTTCAGGTCCGCGACCACGTTGGCCTTGCTCTTGTTGACGGTGTCGACCGCGACGTCCGACAGCTGGTCGAGGTTCTGCAGCATGGTCACCAGCTGGGGCCGCTGCTCGGCCAGCACCTGCAGGCCGGGGCCGATCTCGTCGATCACCTTGGCGATCTTGTCCTTCTGCCCGGCCAGCGTGCCGGACAGCTTGTTCAG
Organism: Rhodococcus rhodnii; assembly: GCA_000720375.1. Classification (GTDB taxonomy): domain Bacteria; phylum Actinomycetota; class Actinomycetes; order Mycobacteriales; family Pseudonocardiaceae; genus Kibdelosporangium. The sequence goes on from JOAA01000019.1 coordinate 3,495, forward strand.
CCCGTCCAGCGCCTTGGTGATGTCACCGCGCCGAGCGTCCAAATCGGACACGAGCTTGTTCGTGTTGGTCAGCAACGCGCGCAGTTGCGGCTCGTTGCCGTCGGCGACCTGGTTGAGCTCATTGGCGATCGTCCTGAGCTGGTCGACGCCACCGCCGTTGAGCAGCATGGACAACGCGCCGAGGACCTCCTCGACCTCGGTGTTTCGGTTGGTCCGATCCAGCCCGATGTACGCGCCGTTGGCCAGCCTGCCCTGTTCCTTGCCCGGATCCGGCGCCGCCAGCTCGACGTACTTCTCACCCAACAGGCTGGACTGCCGCAGGCGCGCGAACGAGTTGGCGGGCAGCTGCACGTCACCGCGCACGCTCATGGTGACTTCGGCGGTCCAGCCGTCCGGCGCCAGATTGATCGCCTCGACCCGGCCGATCGGGACTTCGTTGACCTTCACGCCGGACTGCGGCACGAGATCCAGCACGTCCCGGAACTGGGCTTTCACCGTGTACGGCTGGTCGCCGAGGTCGGCACCGCCGGGCAACGGCAGGTCATAGATGCCGTCGAAGCTGCACGAGCTCAGCACCAGCACGCCCGCGCAGGCGCCGACAATCCGCCGGAACTTCATCGCCCACCTCCCAGCGGCACCGGGAACTGCGGCTTGAAGCCGTTGTCGTACGCGGTGATCAGCTGCGCGACCGACGGCAGGCCCTTCACCAGCGGCGCGACCGTCTTGCACGTATCGGACAGCAGCGGCGGGATCTCTTTGGGCGTGCCCTGTTCGAGCAGCTTGCAGACCATCACGATCGGCGGCTGCGTCAGCTCGTTCAGGTTCGCGCGCGCGTCCAGCGTTCCCGAGGACGCGTTGTACGTGTTGAGGACGTTGCTGAGGGCCAGCGGGGCGACGTCGAGGACTTCGGCGAGCGCGGCCCGCTGGTCGACGAGCACCTGCGTGATCGACGCCAGCTTGTCCACATTGGACCTCAAGCGGTCTCGGTTGTCCCTGATGAACGCCTGCACCTGTTCCAGCGCGGTCGACAACTGCGCGACCGCCTGCGCCAGGTTGCCGCGTTCGGCGGCGAGGAACTTGCTCACGTCGGCGAGCTGCTCGGAGAACTGCCGGACCTGTTTGTCGCTCGCGGCCAGCGTTCCGGTGAACTTGTTCAGGTTGTCCACTGTGGAGAACAGCTGTTCCTGGCTGCCGGACAGGGTTCTGGCCGCCTGGCCGAGCTGTTTGATCGTGTCGTGGGTGGCCTGGCCGTTGCCCTGGAGGTTCTTGGCCAGGGTGTCCAGCAGGTCCGACAGGGCACCGTCCTTGTTGGCGCCGTTGGGACCGAGCGTGGTGCTCACCCGGTTCAGGCTCTTGTAGAGGTCGTCGACTTCAAGCGGGGTCGCCGTGCGGTTGCGGGGAATCGTGGCGCCGGTGTTCATCTGCGGTCCGGCCACGTACGCCGGGGCCAGCTGCACGTACCGGTCGCTGACCAGGCTCGGAGCGACCACGACCGCGCTGGCGTCCAACGGGATCGACCGGTTGCTGTCGATCAGCAGCTCGACTTTGACCTGGTCACCATGCGGCTCGACCTTGTCGACGGTGCCGACCGCGACGCCGAGGACGCGCACGTCGTTGCCCTCGTAAAGGCCGACTGCCTGGCCGAAGTAGGCCGTGATGCGCTTGCTTCCGTTGTCCGTCAGCACGAACCAGAGCACCACCGCGGCGACAAGGGCCAGCACGCAGGCGATCGCCACACCACGTCCTAGGTCGCGGCCCTGGCGCGTTTTGAACGTCATGGCGTGCACCCCTGCGGATTGATCGGACCGACGGACGGCGGCAGCAGACCGCAGATGTAGTTGTCGAACCAGCGGCCGTTGCCCAGCGTGTTGGCGAACTGCCGGACGAACGGGGCCAGCTTCTCGATGCCCTTGCCCAGGTCGTCCTGGTTGCGCTGGAGCATCGCGGTGAACTGGTCCAGCGACGCCAGCACCGGGTCCAGCTGCTTGGAGTTGTCGTCCACCAGGCCCTTCAGCTCCGCGGACAGCTTCTTGGTGCCGTCCAGCAACGAACTGATCGCCTGCTTGCGTTTGCGGACCTCGTCGAGCAGCTTGTTGCCGTCCTCCAGCAGCTTCGCCACCTCGGCGTCCCGGTCGGCCAGCGTCTGGGAGATCTGCGCGGTGTTGCCCAGCAGCTGGGCCAGTTGCTCGTCCCGGCTGGAGATCGTCTTGGACAGTGCCTGCAGGCCGTCCAGCGCGCCCTTCACGTTGTCCGAGGTGTTCGAGAACGTGTCCGACAGCACCTCGAAACTCTTGGCCAGCTGCGGGGTGTCGACCGCGTCGACCGTCTCGGCCAGGCCGCGGAAGGCTTCCATCACGTCGTAGGGCGCGACCGTGCGGTTACGCGGGATCGGCTTGCCCGGGTCCAGCGTGCCGCCGCCGTCCGGCTCGATCGCGAGGTACTTCTGCCCGAGCAACGTCTTGATCTTGATGGCCGCCCTGGTCCGGTCGCCCATCCAGGCGTCCTTGACCTTGAACGACACCAGCACCGAGTCGCCGTCCAGGTCCACGTCGGTGACCTTGCCGACCTTCACGCCCGCGATGCGCACCTCGTCGCTCGGCTTGATGCCCGCGGCCTCGGAGAACTGGGCCTGGTACGTCGTGCCGCCACCGATGATCGGCAGGTCGTCGGAGTAGACCGCGGCCAGCAGCACCAGCGCGATCACCACCAGACCGGTGACACCGATCGTGATCGGATTGCGGGAACGGAAGGACGTCATCCTTTGCACCTCGGCTGACTGACGGGCGCGATCGGGATGCTGATCGGCTGGTTGATCAACGGCGGCAGGGCCACCTGGCCGGACGCCGAGCACAGGTAGAAGTTGAACCAGGACCCGTAGCTGGCCGTGCGGGTCAGCGTGGTCAGCTTCTCCGGCATGAACTGGAAGAAGTGCTCCACGATCTGCTCGTTGTCGTTGAGGTTCTTGGTGAACGTGCCCAGCGCGGCGATGTCGTTCTTCAATGGCTCGCGGGCCTCGTCGAGCAGGCCGGACGTGGTTCCTGCCAGCCCGGACAGCGCCTGGATCGCGTCACCGATCGGCTTGCGGTCCGCGGCCAGGCCGGAAACCAGTTGCTGCAACTGGACGACGAGGTCGCTCAGCTGCTGTCCGCGGGCGTTCACGGTGTCCAGCAGGCTGTTCAGGTTGGTGATCACTTCGCCGATCACCGCGTCCTTGTCCGCGATCGTCTTGGTCAGCGACGCGGTGTGCGACAGCAGCGACTCGACCGTCCCGCCTTCGCCCTGCAGGACCTGGATGATCTCGTAGGACAGCTTGTTCACGTCGTCCGGGGACAGCGCGCGGAACAAAGGCTTGAAGCCGTTGAACAATTCGGTCAGGTCCAGTGCGGGCCTGGTGCGCTCCAACGGAATCGTGGCGCCCGGCGCGAGCAGTCCGCTGCCGGTGCCCTGCGCCAGCGCGATGTACCGCTGACCGACCAGGTTACGGAACTTGATCGTCGCGGTGACACCGGCGGGCAGCTGCCGTCCCGCGTCGACCGAGAACTTCACCTCGGCCTGCTTGCGGTCCGCGATCCCGACCTCCTCGACCTGCCCGACCCGGACACCCGCGATCCGCACGTCGTCGCCGGGCAGCAACGAGGTCACGTCGGTGAACCTGGCCGAATAGGTATTGGTGGAGCTCAGGTTCGTGTTCGCGATGCTGATCCCGAGCGCGGCCGTCGCGACCACGGTGACGACGATGAACACCGTCAGCTTGATCGCCGGTGCGGCGAGACCCCTCATTGCGCGGTCACCTCCGCTCCACGGAACACCGGCGCGGCAAGCAATGTCGTCCACGCGGGCACTTGCTCAGGTTCCACGCCAAGCCTTCCGGCCATCATCGCGGCCACGAACTCCTGCTCGGTCTGCGTGTTGGCCAAGCCGAAACCGGCCGACGACGGGGACGTGCCGCCCTCGACGACCTGCCCGATCAAGCTCGGCGGCAGCACTCCATCCTGCGCGGAGCGGGCCGCGGGCGGAGAAGAGGAGCCGTCCTTGAGCGGGCCCTCCGGCGGGTGCTGCGGGAAAGGGTTCGGGAACTGCTTGAAGTCGTAGCAACGCGGACCACGCTTGTCGAGGTACCGCGGCTCGTCCTTGCCCGGCTTGTACGCACCGCGGTTGACCGTGATCTCGATCGTGGCGTGCAGACCGGGTTCGTCGGTCCCCTTGCCCAGTGCCTTGTCCAGGACGGGCACGGTCTCGGCCATCTGCTTGAGGAAGCACGGGTACTCGGGCGCGTACCTGGCCAGGAGCTCCAAGGTCGGCCGGGAGGTCTCCGCGAACTGGATCAGGTTGTTCTTGTTCACCGCGAGGAATGTCCTCAGGTCGGTGCCTGCCGTGGTCACACTTGCGTACAAATTGGACAGGTTGGTGCGTTGCTCGGCGATCGTGTTCGACGTCGTCGTCAGGTCCGTGAGGGCCTGGACCAGTTGCGGCGCGGCGGCGCTGTAGGTGTCGGAGAACTTCACCAGCGCCTGGAGATCGTGCTGCAGCTGAGGCACGTGCGGCGCCAGCTCACCGACGTACTGACCGAGGTCCGACAGGGTCTCGCCGAGCGGCTTGCCCCTGCCTTCCAACGCGGTCGAGATCGCGGTCAGCGTGCTGGACAGCTTCTGCGGCTGAACCGCCTGCAGCACCGGCAGGAGGTCGTTCAGCGCCTTCTCGACCTCGATCGCGGGAGCCGAAGTGTCCTGTTTGATCTGATCACCGGCGCGCAGCGTCTGCACCGACGGCTGCTGCGGGATCTGCAGTGCCACATAGCGTTCGCCGAACAGGGTCTTCGGCAGGAACCGCGCGGACACGTTGCTCGGGATCAAGTCCACTTTGTCCGGATCGAGTGCCAGCGTGAGCTCGGCGCCGTGCGCGGTCGGCGTGATCTTCTCGACCGAGCCGACGATCAGCCCGCGCACCTTCACATCCGAGCGCTGCTGCAGCTGGTTGCCGACCTTGTCGGTGGTCAGCGTGACGCGGGTGAACGACGAGAACGACTTGTTGAAGAACGCGACGCTCAGCGCCACGAAACCGACCAGCGTCGCGATGAACAACAGGCCGAGCAGCCTTCGGCGGAGCGTGGTCATCCGGCGATCCTCACGGTCGTCGTAGTGCCCCAGATCGCCAGGCTCAGGAAGAAGTCGAGCAAGGTGACCGAGACGATCGTGGTCCGCACCGCGCGGCCGACGGCGACACCCACACCGGCCGGGCCGCCGCTGGCGCGGTAGCCGTAGTAGCAGTGCGTCAGGATGATCAGCACGGCGAAGATCAGGACCTTGCCGAACGACCAGAACACGTCCTGCGGCGGGAGGAACAGGTCGAAGTAATGGTCATACGTGCCCGCGGACTGGCCGTAGAAGTAGACCGTGATGGTCCGTGAGGCGACGTACGAAGACAGCAAACCGATGATGTACAAGGGAATGACCGCGATGAACCCGGCCATGATCCTTGTCGTCACCAGGTACGGCAGCGACGGGACGCCCATCACCTCCAGCGCGTCGATCTCCTCGGAGATCCGCATCGCGCCGAGCTGAGCGGTGAAGCCTGAGCCGACCGTCGCGGACAACGCCAGGCCTGCGACGAGGGGCGCGATCTCGCGGGTGTTGAAGTACGCGGACACGAAGCCGGCGAACGCGGCCGTACCGATCTGGTTGAGCGCCGCGTAACCCTGCAGACCGACGACCGTGCCGACGAACAACGTCAGCCCGAGCATCACGCCGATCGTGCCGCCGATGACCGCGAGCGCACCGCTGCCGAAGCTCACTTCGGCGAGCAGCCGCATGGTCTCGCGCATGTAGCGGGTGATCGTGGCCGGGATCCACGCCAGTGCCCTGACGTAGAAGGACATCTGGTCGCCGGCGTTGTCCAGGACGTCCAGTGGCTTGCGGAGTTGGTCTCGGACAGCCATCTCAGCTCCCCTTCGCCGGGACGACCGTCAGGTACACCGTGGTCAGCACGAAGTTCACGAAGAACAGCAGCAGGAACGTGATGACCACGGACTGGTTCACCGCGTCACCGACGCCCTTCGGGCCGGGAGCGGGGTGCAGGCCGCGGTAGCAGGCCACCACACCGGCGATGAACCCGAAGATCAACGCCTTGATCTCGCTGATCCACAAGTCGGGAAGCTGCGCGAGCGCGGAGAAACCGGCGAGGTACGCACCGGGCGTGCCGCCTTGCAGGACCACGTTGAAGAAGTAGCCGCCGAGCACACCGACGACGCTGACCAAACCGTTGAGCAGCACCGCGACGAGCATCGACGCGAGCACCCGCGGCACGACAAGGCGCTGCACGGCCGAAACACCGAGCACCTCCATCGCGTCGATCTCTTCACGGATGGTCCGTGCACCGATGTCCGCGCACATCGCCGAACCACCGGCGCCGGCGACGAGCAACGCCGTCACCAGCGGCGCGGCCTGCTGGATGATCGCGAGCACGCTCGCCGCACCCATGAACGACTGCGCGCCGAGCTGCGTGACCAACGATCCCAGCTGCAACGCGATGACCGCGCCGAACGGGATCGCGACCAGCGCGGTTGGCAGGATCGAGACACTCGCGATGAACCAGGACTGCTGGACGAACTCGCGGAACTGGAACGGCCGCTGGAAGAACCCGCGCACGACGTCCAGCCCGAGGGCGAACATCTGGCCGGTCTCCCGAAGCGCGCCTGCACCAGGGAATGACGACCTGGTGGAGCGAACGGTCACGCGCCACCACCCTGGCCCTGCTGGGGCGGCTGCCACTGGGTCTGCGGGATGTCGGCGAGGTCGCCCTGGATGCGCTCACTGCCCACATTGCTTCTGGGCGTCGGAGACGGTCTGTGTCCAGCTGGGACGGTCGCCATCATGTGCGGGTGCACGCCGTAACGCTGCTGTTCGCCCGGGGTCAGGCTTTCGATGATGCCCTCCTGCGCGGCGGGCGGAAGCGTGTGCAGGATGCTCATCACCCGGTCCTTGCGGCGCCGGACACCTTGGCGCTCAGGCAAACCAGGCGTCGGCTGCAGCTGCGGCACGACACCACGAACGTCCTCAGTGGATCCGTCGTGGTGGCCGGCGTCGGCCAATCGCTGCTCGGCGGCCATGGTCGCGGTGTCCTTCTCCTCGGACATCCCGATCGGCCCGATCCGGCGGCCGTTGAGGAACTGCTCGACCACGGGCTCGTCGGAAGTCAGGAGAACCTCGCGCGGCCCGAACATGACCAGCTCGCGCCGGAACAGCATGCCCAGGTTGTCCGGAACGGTACGGGCGAGGTTGATGTTGTGCGTGACGATCAGGATGGTCGCGTCGATCTGCGCGTTCAGGTCGATCAGCAGCTGGCTGAGGTAAGCCGTGCGCACGGGGTCCAAACCGGAGTCCGGCTCGTCACACAGGATGATCTCGGGGTCGAGCACGAGAGCGCGCGCCAGACCGGCCCGCTTGCGCATACCGCCGGAGATCTCACCGGGGAGTTTCTTCTCCGCGCCGGTGAGACCGACCATTTCCATCTTCTCGAGCACGATCTGCCGGATCTCGGTCTCGGACTTACGGGTGTGCTCACGCAGGGGGAAGGCGACGTTGTCGAAGAGGTTCATCGACCCGAACAGCGCGCCGTCCTGGAACAGCACGCCGAACAGCTTGCGAACCTCGTAAAGCTTGCGCTCGGAGCACGACACGATGTCGACGCCGTTGATCACGCACTTGCCGCGGTCCGGCTTGAGCAAGCCGATCATGGATTTGAGGAAGACGGACTTACCGGTGCCGGACGGACCCAGCATCACGCTGACCTCGCCGGGCGGCAGGGTCAAGGTGACATCCCGCCAGATGGTCTGCCGGCCGAAGGACTTCGTGAGACCCTCGACCACCACTTCGGCGCCCATCGACCCTCCCGAGCTTGAGTACCTCTTCCACCCAACGAGCGGGGCCCGAAGGGGTTACTACCTAGTACGGCCGACGACCATATCTGCCACCCGGACCTGCACCCTAGACCAGTCAGCTCAGCGCTTCGTATTCGCTACTAACGATGCTGTGCGTAACGGGGTCGACTGGATACCGTCAGTTGTCTTCCCTGCATCTTCCCTGCAACGGACGGAGAGAGACATGGGCAAACGCCTCGCGGCGTTACTCAGCGGAGTCCTGGCCGCCGGAGTCGTCCTCGCCGCACCCGCGAATGCGAGCGGTGTATTGACAGGTGTCCCGGCATATGAGGGCAGCGGAATCCAGGACCCCACACTCGTCGGCGCCTCCCCGGTGACCCCCGGCCACAAGATCGAGGGCTTCACGGGAGTAGGCGTCCAGTCCATCATCGGCCCGGACAACCGAGTCAGGGTGAACCCGACAACGACCTTCCCAGCACGAGCGACCGTGCTGATCACGCGAGTGTCGGGCGGAGTCGAGCGCCAGCACTGCACCGGCTGGATGTTCGGCCCATCCCTGGTACTGACGGCCGGGCACTGCGTGCACCCCGGAGGCGGCGGCTCGTTCTACACAGGACTGCGCTTCTACCCCGGCTACAACGGAACCACAGCGCCATACGGCTCGTGCACCGCAACCCAGCTGCGCGCCAGCTCAGGCTGGATCAGCTCCGGCTCGGCCGACCACGACTACGGCGGCGCGAACCTGAACTGCACCATCGGCAACACCGTCGGCTGGTACGGCGCATTCGCCACAACCGCTTCGCTGAACGGAACCCCGACCACGATCCAGGGCTACGGCGGCGACAAGAACAAGCAGCAATGGCTGTCGACCGACCAGATCCGCGTGTCGAACACGCTGAGGCTGTTCTACCAAAACGACACCATCGGCGGAAACAGCGGCAGCGCAGTTGCCACCAACCGCCCGGCCGGATCCCCTGGTTGCTCGGGTTGGTGCTCGCTGGCTTTCCACGCTTATGGCGGCTCGCAGAACAGCGGCGCGAGGATCACGGCAGCCCGCCTGACCGAAGTCACCGGCTGGCGCTAACCCCAACCACCCCGCGCGTGTCCACCATTCCGGCATGGTGTGTCCACCACTCCGGCACACCGTGTCCACCTTTGCGGCACCGTGAAATGCACTTTCCGGCACCGTGAAATGCCTTGAACGCACGAAACGCCCCGAGGTTGTAGGCCTCGGGGCGTTTCGTGTGCTTTATGTCCCAGCTTGGCTGGGTTGGGTGAATTACCGCGTGTCCGCCCCACCTGCACGGGTGAGTCAAACTGCTCGACTCGCTTCCAGCTTGGTTTTCTTTCGCTTTGCGCCGCTCGCGTTCAACTCACCATGCCGGAGCGGCAGACACGCGCGGGACACCCTTCAGCGACTCACATGGCTCGCTTCGCTCGCCTGTTCGTCGTTACTTCAGGGTGATCTTCGCGCCAACGGCCTCGAGCTTCTCCTTGGCGGCGTCGGCGGCCTCCTTGGCGACCTTCTCCAGGACCGGCTTCGGGGCGCTCTCGACCAGCTCCTTGGCCTCCTTCAGGCCCAGGCCCGAGACGACCTCGCGGACGACCTTGATGACCTGGATCTTCTTGTCGCCTGCCGACTCGAGGATGACGTCGAACTCGTCCTGCTCCTCGGCAGCCTCAGGGGCGGCACCGGCCGGGCCGGCGGCAGCGGCAACGGCGACCGGGGCGGCCGCGGTGACCTCGAAGGTGGTCTCGAACTCCTTGACGAAGGCCGACAGCTCGAGCAGCGTCATCTCCTTGAACGCGTCGAGCAGCTCTTCGGTGCTGAGCTTCGCCATGATGGCGGCTCCTTTCTTCTAGCTAAGCGGGTGGGGGTGAACTTCAGCTCTCGGCGGGAGCTTCCGCTGCTGCCTTCTTCTCCTGCAGCGCGGCGGCCAGGCGAGCGACCTGCGAGGCCGGGGCGTTGAACAGCCCGGCGGCCTTGGCGAGGTTGCCCTTCATCGCGCCCGCCAGCTTGGCGAGCAGCACCTCACGGCTTTCCAGGTCAGCGATCCGCGTGACCTCGTCGACCGAGAGCGGGCGGCCCTCCATGTAGCCGCCCTTGATGACCAGACCCTTGTTGTCCTTCGCGAAGTCACGAAGCGCCTTGGCCGCGTCGACGGGCTCGCCGTCGACGAACGTGATGGCCGTCGGACCCTCGAAGAGGGCGTCGAGGCCCTCAACTCCGGCGTCCTTGGCGGCCAGCTTGACCAGGGTGTTCTTCGCGATCCGGTAAGACGCGTCTTTGCCGAGAGCGCGGCGCAGCGTGGTGAGCTGCGACACGGAGAGGCCGCTGTACTGCGTGACGACGGCGGCCGAGCTCGTACGGAACTTGTCCGCGATCTCGGCGACTGCGGCCACCTTGTCCGGCTTCGCCATGTTCGCCTCCTCTCTGGGCTACGACCGCTTGCCCTCGATGCCTGAGAAAAGACGAAACGCCCGGCGCGCAGGCACGGGCGTAAGAAAGAAGCACTAAACCTCTTCGAAGCTCGTTCCTCCTGCGCGGGCCACCCTTGCGGGATCTTCATCTTCACGGGGGAAGAGACCAGCGGTCTTCGGTAGAACGGCGACAACGATACGGGACACAACGCTGCCTCTCCAAATCGCCCCCGGCATGATGGGGACGTGGCCGACAACGAGCGCCCCAACCACCCGGCACCCTTCGACCCCGAGCAGCAGAAGCAGTTCGAACAGTTCCAGCAGTACCAGCAGTTCCTGAAGTTCCAGGAGATGCAGGGACAGGGTCAGCTGCCGCCCGCGCAGACACCGCGCAAGCCGCTGCCCGGCTGGGCGAAGTTCCTGCTCAGCAAGACCTTCCGGCGGTTGCTGCTGCTCGCTGCCGTGATCGCCGCGGTCGCGTGGGGATGCTCGTACCTGCGTGAGGTGTTCAACGTCGCGCCCCAGGATGACGGCCTCGGCGTGCAGGGTGGCGCCGGTCCTGGCGCGAAACAGTCCCCCGGCAGGCCCAACGAGGTCATGTACACCTTGTACGACAGCATCGCCAGGGGTGAAGCGACAGCTGCCTGTTCGTCGTTCAGCCCGACGGGAGCCGCGGCGTTCGCCGCCAGTTACGGAGCGCCGGACTGCCCGGCGGCCGTCGCGAAACTCAAGCCCCAGGTGGCTACGCTGACCAGGCCGCCGCGGATCGCGATCCCTCAGGAAGCGACCTCGATCCGCGTGAGCTCATGCGACCTTTACGTCAAACCGGGCACCACGTCCTTGGGCGTCTTCATCTTCACGCCCTTCGAGCGGGCGTGGATCATCTCCGGCCACGAGACCGAGACCTGCACAACCCCAAGTCCGACAACCACCACTTCGCGCTAGTACCGCAGTCCTAGGCCGTACGGGTATCGCGCGCTGACCGTGACCGGGAGCTTGCCTCCCGGCTGTGCCCCGAATACGACCTTGGCCAGCGCCTTGAGCACGGTCATGTTCGCGGGTGGCGGCGGACCCCAGACCTGGGTTTGAGCGTAGGCAGCGAGGGCAGCACCCAGGTCGGGGTAGGAGTTGACGTCATAGGGCACGCCCAATGACACCGCGGCAACGCGTTTACCTGCGGCTTTGAGTGCCTGGACGAGCTTGGTCTGGCCTTCGGGCAGGGTAGGACCACGGGAGTACGTCGCCACCAGAACCTGGTCCTCGGCTCGGCGGACGGCCTCGGCGATCTCCGCGTCGGTCGGGTTGTCGCTGGACGCCTGCCACCAGCTCGCGCCCATCGCCTGTGCCAACGGTTGGACGTCCATCACGCCCGCGACAAACGTCCGCGCCTGGGAGTTGAACGGCAGCGCCCTGGATCGGTTGTCCAGCAACGTGATCGAGGCCTGCGCGATCGGATCGGGATCGACGCGGGCGGACAGCCCTTGGCCTCGGTACTGGCACTTCAGTCTCAGCACGCGAGCCGCGGACTGGTCGATGCGCTCCTGCGTCAGACCGGCACGCAACGCCTCCCGAATCGCGACGTGATCACTGTGCGGCCCGGTGGAAAGCACCACGTCAGCGCCCGCCTTGAGGGCACGGACCGACGCGTCAGCGACGCCCCAGCGCTCCTTGATGGCGCCCATCTGGATGGAATCGGTGATCACGACGCCGTCGAAGTCCATCTCCGACCGCAGGATGCCGGTGATCACCTTGTTGGACAGCGTCGACGGCAGATCCGGATCCACCGCCTGCAGCACGACATGTGCCGTCATGATCATCGGCGCACCGGCCGCGATCGCCGCCCGGAACGGCGGGAAGTGCACGCGGTCCACAGTGGCCCGGTCAGCGTCCACTGTGGGCAGTTCCCAGTGCGGATCCGCGTTCACACCACCGTGTCCGGGGAAATGCTTCACGGCGGGCACGACTCCGGCCGAGCGGTACGCCAGCACCTGGGCGGTGACCATCCGGGAGATCAGACCTGGATCTTCGCCGTACGACCGCACGCCGAAAGGGAACTGCGGATTGCTGTTGACGTCGGCCAACGGCGCCAGATTCAGCCGTACCCCGGCTTGTTTCAACTCGGTCGCTGTGCCGAGGGCTGCGGCGGCCGCTTTGGCCGGGTCACGGGTCGCGCCGAGCCCCATCGGCCGGGGATACGCGGTCGTCCCGCCGATGCCGTGGATCGCGCCGTGCTCGAAATCGCCGCCGACCAGCACGTCTTTGCCCTGTTGCCGGGTGAATTCGGCGGCACTGCGCACATCGGGCATGTCCGGCAGGCTGACCAGACCCGCGTGCATCTCTTGGGCACGGCTGGTATCGCCGCCCACCATGATCAGCTGGCCGAGCCGCTCGTCCGGAGTGAGCTGCTCGACCGTTCGACAGGCTGTCGAAGCCGCGGCGGGCACCAGGACTGCGACCGCCAGCAGTAGGGGAAGAATCCATTTCATAGTCCGAGAATCCGGCGCCTTCGAGCCGTTTTCGTCGGCCGTCAGACCGAAGCACGTACATCTCAAGTCGTATGGGCGAGCACCACCAGCTGCACCCGGTCCCGGACGCCGAGCTTGCCGAGGATCCGGCTGACGTGGGTCTTCACCGTCGCCGGGCTGAGGAACAACTCACGGGCGATCTCCTCGTTGGACAGCCCGGCCACAACCCGGTCCATCACTTCGCGCTCGCGGTCTGTCAACGCGTCGAAGGTCTTTCGAACAGGCCGGACCCGATGCGCGAACTCGCCGATCAGACGCGCGGTCACGCGCGGTGAAAGCATCGCGTCACCCCGCGCGACCACCCGCACGCCTTGAATCAGCTCCAGCGGATCGCTGTCCTTCAACAGGAATCCGCTGGCGCCAAGCCTGAGCGCCTCGTAGACGTACTCGTCGAGGTCGAACGTCGTCAGCACAACGACTTTGCAGCCACGGCAGTTGGGATCCTGCAGGATCCGCCGGGTCGCCGCGAGGCCGTCCATCCCGGGCATCTTGACGTCCATCAACACGATGTCGGGGCGCAACGCGGCGGCGAGCCGCAGCGCTTCGGCGCCATCGCCCGCCTCGCCGACCACGTCGATGTCGTCCTCGCCGTCGAGAATCGCCCGCAGCCCACCCCGGACCAACGCCTGATCGTCAACGAGAACCACCCTGATCACAACGGAATCCTTGCCTCGACGCGAAACCCGCTTTCGCCGGACGTGGTCAACTGGCCGCCGAGCGCGGCCACGCGTTCCCGCATTCCGGTCAAACCATTGCCCGGCAACGCATCGCCGCCCTTGCCGTTGTCACGAACCTGGACGGTCACCTGGTCAGGGCGGCAGTCGAGATGGACCGCGACCTTGGTCGCGTCGGCATGGCGCACGACATTGGTCAGCGCTTCCTGCACAACCCGGTACGCCGCCTGGTCCACCTCGGCGGGCAACTCGATTCGTCCACGAATCCGTTTGCTGACAACGAGACCGTCGGTACGAACGCGATCGATCAGCTCGTCCAGCTGGCGAATGCTCGGTGCACGCAATGTGCCAAGTGCGCCGCGAACCTCATCGAGAGCATCCCGGCTAGCCTGCCTGATAATCATCAGAGCATCTGTCGCGCGATGCGGCCTGTGCAATGCCGCGCCAGCCTGCACGTTAACGACGGACATGTGATGTACGAGCACGTCGTGCAGCTCGCGCGAGATCCGTAGCCGTTCAGCGTCGACGGCACGTTGCCTGGCCTGGCGCAGATACGCCCGCCGGATCCGCACGATCTCGCCGATCGCGATCACAGCGGTGAGGGTGGGCAGGACCTGCGGCAAGTCTTCGAAAGACCATTGCGGAACCGTGACCAGCACGGCAGCCACGACAGCCGCTCCGATGGCCAACGCCCGGTGCCCGTGGACCGTGGCGAGAAAGAGGGCGATGGCAAAGGGAATCGGCTCGGGTCCCGGCCAGAACCCCAGGTAGTGATAGGCCTGCATGAACGCGAGCGTCGCGGCGAGCGCGATCAGATGTCTCCCCACGCGTTCACGGTAGGGCGGCGGGTCAGGGCTGTCTTCCGGGAGAAACCCTTGGAACAGCACGAAGGGCGGACCCGATTGTCCGGGTCCGCCCTTCGGGTGCCTCAGTGGCCGCTCAGACCGCGGCGGCCTCGTCGGCGAGCAGGTTACGGGTACGAGCCGGGTCCACCGGGATACCGGGGCCCATCGTCGTGGTGAAGGTGACCTTCTTCAGGTACTTGCCCTTGGCCGAAGACGGCTTGGCCCGCAGGATCTCGTCCAGCGCGGCCGCGTAGTTCTCGACCAGCTTCTCGTTGTCGAACGAGGTCTTGCCGATCACCAGGTGCAGGTTGGCCTGCTTGTCGACGCGGAAGTTGATCTTTCCGCCCTTGATGTCGGCGACGGCCTTGGCCACGGCGGGCGTGACGGTACCGGTCTTCGGGTTCGGCATCAGGCCACGCGGGCCGAGGATCCGGGCGATCCGGCCGACCTTGGCCATCTGGTCCGGGGTGGCGATCGCGGCGTCGAAGTCGAGCCAGCCACCCTGGATGCGCTCGATCAGGTCCTCGGCGCCGACCGCGTCGGCTCCGGCGGCCTCGGCCTCAGCGGCCTTGTCGCCGGTGGCGAACACGATGACCCGGGCGGTCTTACCGGTTCCGTGCGGCAGGTTCACGGTGCCGCGGACCATCTGGTCGGCCTTGCGGGGGTCGACGCCCAGCCGGATCGCGACCTCGACGGTCGCGTCCATCTTCACCTTGGAGGTCTCCTTGGCGAGCTTGGCGGCCTCGAGCGGCGAGTACAGCCGCTCCTTGTCCACCAGCTCGCTGGCCTGACGGTAGGCCTTGCTGCGCTTTGCCATCTGTTTTCCTCACTAACAGTTGTGGTCGCGGGCCGCGCGAGGCCCTCCCACATGTCTTGCGAAAAGTTCTTATTCGACCGTGACGCCTGGTCGGCTTATTCGACCGTGATGCCCATCGAGCGGGCGGTGCCCGCGATGATCTTGGCTGCCTGGTCGATGTCGTTGGCGTTGAGGTCGGCCTGCTTCTGCTGGGCGATCTCCTTCACCTGGTCCCAGGTCACCTTGGCGACCTTGGTCCGGTGCGGCTCGCCGCTGCCCTTCTCCACACCGGCGGCCTTCAGCAGCAGCTTCGCGGCCGGCGGGGTCTTGAGCTTGAAGTCGAACGAGCGGTCTTCGTACACGGAGATCTCGACCGGCACCACGGTGCCACGCTGCGACTCGGTCGCGGCGTTGTAGGCCTTGCAGAACTCCATGATGTTGACGCCGTGCTGACCGAGCGCCGGGCCGACCGGCGGTGCCGGGTTGGCCTGGCCGGCCGTGATCTGCAGCTTGATGATCGCTGCAAGCTTCTTCTTCTTGGGTGGCATTCTCGTATTCCTGTTTCCTGCGTGGGTCCGCGCGGCGAACCTGCCGTGCCGCCGCGTGGCCGGCCGGCCTTACACAGGCCGGTCAGATCTTGGAGACCTGGCTGAACGACAGCTCGACCGGGGTCTCCCGACCGAAGATCGACACCAGGACCTTGAGCTTCTGCGCGTCCGCGTTGACCTCGTTGATGGTCGCGGGGAGCGTGGCGAACGGGCCGTCCATAACTGTAACCGACTCGCCGACCTCGAAATCGACCTCGACGGCCGGCTTGGCCGCGGCGGCTGCGGGCTTGCCCGCGGCCGGCTTGGTCTGCTCGACCTGCGGCAGCAGGAACTTCGCCACCTCGTCGATGGTCAGCGGGGACGGCTTGGAGGTCGCGCCGACGAACCCGGTGACACCCGGGGTGTTGCGCACCGCGCTCCACGACGGGTCGTTGAGGTCCATCCGGACCAGGATGTAGCCGGGCAGCACCTTGCGCTGCACCTGCTTGCGCTGGCCGTTCTTGATCTCGGTGACCTCTTCGGTCGGCACCTCGACCTGGAAGATGTAGTCCTCCATGTCGAGGGTCTGGATCCGGGTCTCGAGGTTGGTCTTGACCTTGTTCTCGTAGCCCGCGTAGGAGTGGATCACGTACCAGTCGCCCGGCGCGCGGCGCAGCGCCTCGCGCAGCTCGGCCACCGGGTCCTCGTCCTCGGAGACCGCCTCTTCGGCGGCGGCCGGCTCTTCGGCAGCGTCGACGTCCTCGTCGGTCTCCGCCTGGTCGAGGAGCTCCTCGTCCTGAGTGGCGACGACCTCGTCGTCGGCCGGACTGGTCAGCCCCTGGCCGCCAGCGGCGCCGTTCTCGGAGGTCACTGTGATCTCGCTTCCTATCTCTACATCTCGCGTGCGGCTTGCTTACCCGAAGATGGCCTGCACGCCCCTGCCGATACCCAGGTCGAGCCCGGCGATGATGGCCACCATCACGGCGAGGAAGACCAGGACGACCGCGGTGTAGGTGATCATCTGCTTGCGCGTCGGCCAGATGACCTTGCGCAGCTCGGCGACCACCTCTTTGAGGAACCGGAAAAGCCGCGAGAACATGCCCGCGCGCTTTTCCTTGCCGTCGCGCGTCGGGGTGGCACGACCCTTCTTGCCCTCGGCCTCGGTCTCCGCCGCGGGCTTGCCCTTCGGCTTGGCCTTGGCGGCCGGAGCGGCGTCCTTGCGCGCGGCGGGACGCGCCGACGCACGGCGCTCACGCCGCGCAGCGGCGGTGACCGGACGGGACTGAGGCTTCTGGTCCTCTTCCCGCTCCTTGCCCGGCTCCTCGCTCACGCCAGTTCCTCCGCTCGCCAGCCTTGTCCTTGCGTTGCAGGGGCGACAGGACTTGAACCTGCAACCTGCGGTTTTGGAGACCGCTGCTCTGCCAATTGAGCTACGCCCCTCTGTGTGGCCCTCGAACCACTGAGGTGGACGAGACTCACTGTCCCCACTCTGTCAGGTCTGACCGCGTGGGGCAAAGTGACTTTCGTTCCGAGTTCGAAAGTGTACGGCAAGGCCCGAGCGGCCATGAAATCGCGGTCACCCCAAGGGCCGTCCACCTGGCGGATCTGCGACGATGCAGCCATGTCAGCACGCGTTTCGGCCAGGATCGGCGGCATCAGCGAATCGGCGACCCTCGCGGTCGACGCCAAGGCGAAGGCGCTCAAGGCGGCGGGCCGTCCGGTGATCGGGTTCGGCGCGGGCGAGCCGGACTTCCCGACGCCCGAGCCGATCGTGCAGGCGGCCGTCGAGGCCGCCGCTGACCCCCGCAACCACCGCTACACGCCCGCCGCGGGCCTGCCTGAACTGCGGGAGGCGATCGCGGCGAAGACCAAGCGCGACAGCGGCTACGACGTGGACGCGAGCCAGGTGATCGTCACCAACGGCGGCAAGCACGCGGTCTACCAGACCTGCGCGACCTTGCTCGACCCCGGCGACGAGGTGATCCTGCCCGCGCCGTACTGGACCACGTACCCGGAGGCGATCACGCTGGCGGGCGGCGTGGCGGTGCCGGTCGTGACCGACGAGACGCAGGACTACCTGGTCACGGTCGAGCAGCTGGAAGCGGCTCGCACGCCGCGGACCAAGGCGCTGATGTTCGTCTCGCCGTCCAACCCGACCGGCGCGGTGTACCCGCGTGAGCAGGTCGAGGCGATCGGCCGGTGGGCGGTCGAGAACGGCATCTGGGTGATCACCGACGAGATCTACGAGCACCTGGTCTACGACGGCGCCACGGCCGAGTCCATGCCGGTCGTCGTGCCGGAACTGGCCGACACGTGCGTGATCATCAACGGCGTCGCCAAGACGTACGCGATGACCGGCTGGCGGGTCGGCTGGATGATCAGCCCCAAGGACGTCACGAAGGCCGCGGCGAACCTGCAGTCCCATCTGTCGTCGAACGTGGCGAACGTGTCCCAGCGGGCCGCCCTGGCGGCCGTTTCGGGTCCGCTGGACGCCGTGCGGGAGATGCACGAGGCCTTCGACCGGCGGCGCCGGACGATCGTGGACATGCTCTCGGCGATCCCCGGCGTCGAGGTGCCGACGCCGAAGGGCGCGTTCTACGTGTACCCGTCGGTGAAGGCGTTGCTGGGCAAGGAGATCCGCGGCGTCCGGCCGCAGTCCAGCAATGAGCTGGCCGCGTTGATCCTCGAACACGCCGAGGTCGCCGTGGTGCCCGGTGAGGCGTTCGGCACCCCCGGCTACTTCCGGCTGTCGTACGCGCTGGGCGACGCGGACCTCGCGACCGGCCTGACCCGGATGGGCGACCTGCTGCGCGAAGCCAGGTAAAACCTCGTGAGTGTTTAGTCCGGTTCTAACCGGACTAAACACTCACGAGGGCTTTCAGGACTTTGTCGATCTCCTCTGGGGTGTTCAGGATCGACGTCCCGATCCGCAGGTGCTGGGTGGCGTACGGCGCCACGGTGATCTGAATTCCCTTGGCGCCCAGGCGTTTCACGACCTCATCCCGCGGCAGGCGGCCGAAGTCGAAGCACGCGACGCCTGCTGAAACCGCAGGATCCGCGGGCGTGTGCATAGTCACACCAGGGATCTTCGCCAGCCCGTCCTTGACCTGTGTTTGCAGCTCGGAGATCCGCGCGGCCACCTTGGCACGTCCCAACCGCTGATGGAAGTTCACGGCCTCAGGCAGCGCGAACAGGTGCTCGTACGCGACAAACCCGCCGGGGCCGAGGTTGGAAGTCGGAGTCCGTGGATCGAACGACGGCACGGTCGGGACGAAATGCTGGATGGCGTCCGGTTTCACCCAGATGATCCCGGTGCCGCGCGGCCCGAACAGCCACTTGTGCGTTCCGGCAACGAAAACGTCCACGCCGGTCAGCGCAGGGTCGTCGTTGACCGCCGCCAAGCCGTGCACGCCGTCAACGACCAGCAGACAGCGGTCCTGCTCCGCCCTGCCCCGGTTGGCCTCGGCCACCACGGCCGCGAGCTCGCGAAGAGGCGTGCGGACACCGGTACTCGACTGCACCCAGGTCACGCCGACCGCGCGGGTCCGTGGGGTGATGTCGGAGCGAAGCCGGGAGGCCATTTCGTCCACTGTGGTCTTCGCGGAGTCGGCGAACATGCTCACAGTTCGCAGCTGCGCCCCGGCGCGGTCGGCGGCCAGCTGCGCGGACTGCCGCATCGCGTAGTGATCCTGTTCGTGCACAACGATTTCCTGGCCGGGCCGCAGCTTGAGCCCGGCGAACGCGATGCCGAGACCGGTCGTGGTGTTGGGCACGAACGCGATGTCGTCGCCCTTGCCGCCGATGTAGCCCGCGATCGACGCCGCCACGTCACCGGACAGCGTGCCGTGGATGGCTTCGTAGGAGTTCTCGTCCAGCAATCGGCTGAAGTACTCGATCCGGGCGCGCACCGGGCGCGGATGTGAGGCCAGGTAGAAGTGGGCGAAGTTGATCAGTTTCGGATCGGTGCGGAACTGGCTGCGCACAGCCTCCCAGCCGGAAGCCGATGCGGACGAGCCAGATACCGCCAGACTGCCGGCCACAAGACCGGTGCCGAGCAACAGCTGACGTCGGTTCATAACCCCCGAGTCAAGCTGGTTACGACAGGCGCAGCAACGCCTGTGCCTTGCCGAGCACGGTCTTGCCTTCGAACTTGGCGGTGATGTCGATCTTGGCGGTGCCGTCCTCGTTGATCGCACGGACCTTGCCGGAGAGCTCGACCGTGGCGCCCTTGTCGTCGTTGGGAACCACGACGGGACGGGTGAAGCGCACGCCGTACTGGAGGATCTTGCCGGGGTCGCCGACCCATTGGGTGACCAGACGGCCGGCCAGCGCCATGGTGAGCATGCCGTGCGCGATCACGTCCGGCAGGCCGACTTCCTTGGCGAACGGCTCGTTCCAGTGGATCGGGTTGAAGTCCAGCGCGGCGCCCGCGTAGCGCACCAGGTCCTTACGGGTGACCTGGACGGACAGCGGGGGCAGCTCGTCGCCGACGGCGGTCATACGGCCACCACCTCTTCGGGCTTCTCGGCGTCGCGCACCACGAGTTGGGCGTGCGACACGACCACGATGGTGTCGTCGGCGTCGAGGATGTCGGCGCGCATGTCGATGAAGTCGTTGCCCGCGCGGTACATGATGTTCTCGATGTGGACCACGACCCGCAGCTGGTCACCGGCGTGCACCTGGCGGTGGTAGTCGAACTTCTGGTCCCCGTGCACCATGCGGCCGTAGTCCAGCCCCAGGTCCGGGTCCTCGATCACGACGTTGATCGCGGCCAGGTTGATGATGGTGAGGAAGGTCGGCGGGGTGACGACATCCGGATACCCGGCGGCCTGTGCGGCAGCCGGGTCGGAGTACAGCGGGTTGTCATCACCGATCGCTTCGGCGAACTCTCGGATCTTGGCCCTGCTCACCTCGTAGACGGGCGAGGCGGGGTACGTGCGTCCGATGAAGGAAGGATCGAGAGCCATGAGGGACTAGCTCAGCGGGTTTCCTTGTGCGCCCGGTGGGTGCCGCAGTTCGGGCAGAACTTCTTCAGCTCGATGCGGTCCGGGTCGTTGCGCCGGTTCTTCTTGGTGATGTAGTTGCGGTGCTTGCACACCTCGCACGCGAGCGTGATCTTCGGTCGCACGTCAGTGGCAGCCACAGCAGTACCTTCCTAAAGCGATAAGTTTCATTCACCCCGCTGACGGGGGTCCAGGGGGCGGAGCCCCCTGGGCGGGGTCTGGGGGCAGCGCCCCCAGTGTAATGCGGAGCGATGAAGGCTCGCGCTTTCTGCGAGCACACCTCTCCCAATCGCGTAGCGGTGGCCGGACTTGAACCGGCGACACAACGATTATGAGCCGTTTGCTCTACCACCTGAGCTACACCGCCACATGGATCAAGCCGCGATGCCACGTGGACATCACGGCTAGGCCCACAGAGCCCCAATACGGAATCGAACCGTAGACCTTCTCCTTACCATGGAGACGCTCTACCGACTGAGCTATTGGGGCGTGCTCTTGGAGCGAGATGAACTCTACACAACCCGCTCCAGGGATTAAAACCGGGGTCCCCTGCTAGGACAACAACGTGAGCACGGTCTCGTCCAGCCGACCGGACGTCTTGGTCGTCCGAGCCTGCAACCAGGCCTCCAGCCTGCTCTCCGACAGCGGCCGCGAGATCAGATAGCCCTGGATGACGTCGCAGCCCATCGCGGACAGCTGGTCGCGTGCCACGTCCTCCTCGACGCCCTCGGCGACCACGGACAGACCCAGTGAGTGACCGAGCTCGACGATCGAGCGCACCACCGCGAGGTCGGACAGGTCCGTACCCATACCGAACACGAAGCTCTTGTCGATCTTGACCTCGTCCACCGGCAGCTGCCGCAGGTACGCCAGCGAGCTGTAGCCGGTGCCGAAGTCGTCGACCGCGAGGATCACGCCGAGCGCGTGCAGCCTGCGCAGCACCGGCAGCGCCTTCTGCGGGTCGGCCATCACGCCGGACTCGGTCAGTTCCAGGGTCAGCAGCTCGGCCGGGACGCCGTAGCGGGTCAACAGATCCGAGACCTGCTCGGGGAAGTCCTGCTCGGCCAGGCTGCGCACGGAGATGTTGACCGCGGCCGAGATCCGCAGGCCCTTGTCCAGCCACTTGCGGACCTTGGTCAGCGCCTGCTCCATCACGAACCCGGTGAGCGCGCCGACCAGGCCGGCGGCCTCGATGGCGGGCACGAACTCGTCCGGGTCGAGGTTGCCGTACTCCGGATGTGTCCAGCGCACCAACGCTTCGACGCCGAGCACGTTGCGGCTGGGCAGCGCGACCTTGGGCTGGTAGTGCACCTTGACCTGGCCGGTCTCGACCGCGTGGCGGAACTGGGTGACCAGCTGGAACCGGCGCAGGAAGATCTGACCCATGCTCGGCATGTACGCGCGGACCGGCTCGCCGCCCGCCTTCGCGGCGCGTACGGCCACGTCAGCGTGCTGCAGCAAGGTGTCCACGTCGATGACCGTCTGCTCGTCTTCCATCGAGGCGGAGACATAACCGACAACGGCGCCCGCGTCGAGCGTGAGGCGTTCCACGACGTAAGGCGCGATCAGCATGTCCCGCAGGCGTTCCGCGATGGCGTGCATCTCGTCGATCGGACGGCTGCGCAGCAGGGCCGCGAAGCCCATGCCCTCCAGCCTGGCGATCATGCTCTCCGGGCCGAGGGTGTCACGGATCCGGCGCGCCGCCGCGGAGACCATACGGTCGCCCCAGGCGTAACCCAGCGCGTCGCTGACCGTGGACAGCACGTCGAGGTCGACCCGGATGACCATGGCCTGCGGGTCCGAGCGCAACGCCTCGGTCGCGGCCTGCCGGAATCCCGGCCGGTTGAGCAGGCCGGTCAGCGGATCGTGGTACGCGTCGTGGCGCAGCCTGGACAGCAGCCTGCGGTTGTCCAACGCGGTCGCGAGGTGACTGGCCATCGTGCCGATCAAGCGCATGTCGGCCGTACCGAAGCCACGCCAACGGCTCTGCCGGTCGTGCGCTTCGACAACGCCGAGCAGGTGGCTCGCGCTCCGCAATGGGACAACAAGCGCTTCCGTCGCGTCCCTACGCAGCAAGGACTGACGGATCTCCGGCATGGCGTCGATCCGACGGAAGTGCCGTACGTGCGAGCCAGGCAGACGCAGCAACGGGTCGCCCTTGGAGCCCGTCGCGTCGCCGGCGTTCAGTTCCTGCGGCAAGTCCGTACCCGCGACGATGGTTCGCATCGGCGCTTGCGGATCGAACCTGATGTGCAGCACGACTCTGGTCGCGGATAGCTGGTCCTTGATCCGTTCGGCGATCGCGTGCCATTCGTCGTTGGCGACACCCGCGGCGATGTCGTCCAGGCCGGACGCCGGTTTGGCGGCGGCTTGCTGGCCCGAGCGCGCGACGATCAAGCTGACCTGGGACAGCGCCTCAAGATCACGTTGGTCGCGAAGCAGGCCGGAGTAGGCGACGTACAGCGCGCCGAACCCGGACAGCGCGAGCAGGATCAGCGGCCACCCGCCCTCTTCCTGCACGGTCACGACGTAGCCGACGACGCCGACCGCGGAGTTGACCATGCCGAGCACGAGCGTGCGGCCGACCAGCAGGATGCCCGCGGAAAGCCGCATCCGCCTGCCGAGGACGTGCACCGTGACCAGGCCGAGCAGCGTGCTCGAGACCGGCGCGGCGAACGCGCCGACGAACGCGCCCGCCCAGCTGGGGCCGACGCCGTCGAGCCCGAGGTGGAAGGCGTGCAATACGGCGAACGCGGTGCTGATTTCGATCACCAGCACGCCCGCGTTGTAGAGCACACGGTCGTGCACGCCACGGATAAGCAGTGTGCTGACGCCCGCGACGACGTGCGCGAGCAGCACAAGTTCGAAGGGCGCGACGAACAGGCCGATGGCTAGCGGGATCTCGGTGAACGAGATCGACCAGCTCACGCCACTGCGTACGTCGACGTTGATGGCGAGCTGTTCGGCTACCAGGAAGCCGACGACCAGCAACAACCCGGTCCAGATGTGGCCGGTGTTGTAGTCGGTCGGCGGGAGCCACCACGAGACAAGCAGGGCTCCGAGCAAACCGAGGATGACAACGCTGACAGAGTAGAAACGGAAACGACGGACAAGCGGGGTCTCATCTACCGGCTCCACGGCATCCGGTCGCTCCGCCATGCCGCCTCCTCGTCCGACCGGGGTACGGGCATCTCGGGTACGTCGCGGCATCACCACAGCGTCACCACAGCTTGCGCAGTCGGGCTACTGTACCCCGATCAGGCGAAATAGCCACCCATTCTGACGGCACAGAGTCCCCGCCGACCTCGCGAACCGGTGACAACCAGGCGCGTTCGTGCCGCGCCGCGGGCATGACGTTGATCACTTTCCAACCCCTTGGACGGCAGGCGAAGTTTCCACGCCTGAACCGGCTGGTAGCGAAGAATCCGCGGCGGAACCGCGCCGCGACGGAGACTTTATCCGGCCATCACACCAGTTGTGACCAACCTGTTATCGCGGCCACAGCCAACTACGCCCGTCTGGGGGAACGGAAGCGACTGCGAGCGGGCAGACGCCACTCGCAGTCGAGCCGATCGGTCGCTCAAAGCGGCATGGCCCGCCGATAGGCGGCGACGCCGAACGCCGCGACGACGACGTGCATCACGAGAAGAGCGACGACTCCCACCACACCGCCCCGGTCGAACTGGAAAAAGTCGGGAACGAACGACAACAGGACCACCGCGGGAACGAGCCACCGCAGCACGGCCGCGGGGTCATCGGCCCTCCGCCGCACGACGGCCCAGCCGACGGCACCGGCGATGATCCCCACGGTGGTCAGAAAGATGTACGGGAATGGGTCCAATGGCCCGAAATCGGCGAGATCGTCCGTCATCGCTCGGGCCGCGATGGCGATCCCGGCGTTGACGACGTTGGCCCCGACAATGGCGAGGATCACACCACCGATGACATTCCGGGTGGCGACAGCTGTGGACATGCGAACTCCTTCATATGGGCGTGCGTCACCCACGGCAGAACACGGGAATTGACGAGAAACCGCCAGGTCAGTGCTTGTTTTGGCGCGCTGAACCCATCATGCGCCACTATTGAAAGCCGTACAAAACGAACATTCATGTGCGCGGTAAGGAGCTCGATGGACACGCCAACGAGACGCTGCACCGGAGCCGTGATGCCAATCGGCGACGAGGACTTCATCCGGGAGGTCCTTGGCCGGATCGGCGACAAGTGGAGCCTGCTGGTGATCACGAACCTGGCCCGGGGCCCGCTGCGCTACACGGACCTCCAGCGAGCGATCACCGGAATCTCCCAGCGAATGCTGACCCTGACGCTGAGCCAGCTGCACCGTGACGGCCTGCTGACCCGAACCTCCCACCCGGAAGTTCCACCTCGGGTGGAGTACGCCCTGTCACCCCTGGGCACCAGCTTGCTGGAAATAGTCCGTTCCCTGGTCACCTGGGCAATAACTCACCACGACGAAATCCGCACCCACCGCGAAACCACTGACACCGCAACCCCCACCAAGAACATGACCACGCAGCAGACCGCACGCAACCACAAAGAAATGGCGCCCCAAGCAGAGAACGCCATCAGAACCTAGACAGCCTTTCGCCCGCTTGACATGACCTGGGAATGCGTTGCCTTGGCCGAAGCAGCGAACCCGCGCCGCTGCTTCCAGGCGAAAAGCACCCACCGCCGATCCAGAAGAAACCCACCCCATGGAGGACTTGAAGGGCCCGACCCCAAACAACGGAGGCACGCCCCCGCCAAGCCCCACCGCTGACCCCACCGAAAAGCACCCACCGCCGGTTCAAGAGGAACCGCCCCAAGGGCCCAGGCAAGCCAAAGCGGCAAAGCCGCGACGCTGGTCCAAGCGAAAAGTGCCCAGCGCTGGTTCAGAAGGAGCCGGCACCGTGGGGGGCTTGGGGGGCTCGGCCCCCCAAAATAATGGAGGGCGACCCTGCGAAGTTGCAAAGCAACGAGCAGGGTCGCCCGAGCCCGTGGCGGGTGACGGATTTGAACCGCCGTAGCTTGCGCGGCTGATTTACAGTCAGCTCCCTTTGGCCACTCGGGCAACCCGCCGGGGTGAGGAAACTGTACCCAACCCCCTAAGCCCGGTGCCAACGGGTATCCCGTTGAGCGTTCAGCGGTAGCATCGCCTGGGCTTTTGGCGGATCGACTCGGAGGTGCGGTGACGTGGCGGACCCGTCGTTCGACGTGGTGAGCAAGGTCGACCGGCAGGAGGTGACCAACGCGATCAACCAGGCAGGCAAGGAGCTGTCGACCCGGTTCGACTTCCGTGGCACCGGCGCCAAGATCGACTGGACGGGTGAGGAGTCGCTTTCCGTCGAGGCTGAGACCGAGGAGCGGTGTCTTGCCGCGATCGAGGTCTTCAAGGAGAAGCTGATCAAGCGCGGGATTTCGTTGAAGGCGTTCGAGTCCGACGAGCCCAAGCCGTCGGGCAAGATCTACAAGGCGTCCGGCAAGATCCTGCAGGGCATCGCGGCCGACAAGGCCAAGGAGATCGCGAAGGCGGTCCGCGACGAGGGCCCGAAGGGTGTGCAGGCGCAGATCCAGGGTGATCAGCTTCGGGTGTCCGGCAAGAAGAAGGACCATCTGCAGGATGTGATCGCGTTGTTGAAGAACAAGGATTTCGGTATCGCCCTCCAGTTCACCAACTACCGCTGATGCGCGGCATCGTCCTCGCCGGGGGGAGCGGGACCCGGCTGCACCCGATCACGCAGGCGCTTTCCAAGCAGCTGCTTCCGGTGTACGACAAGCCGATGATCTACTACCCGATCTCCGTTTTGATGCTGGCGGGGATCCGGGACATCTTGGTCATCTCGACGCCTGCTGATCTGCCGAACTTCTCCCGGCTGCTCGGGGACGGTTCGCAGTTCGGCGTGAACTTCTCCTACGCCGAGCAGGCCGCGCCCAACGGGCTGGCTGAGGCGTTCATCATCGGCGCCGATTTCGTCGGCGACGACTCGGTCGCGTTGGTGTTGGGCGACAACATCTTCTACGGCCAGGGTTTCTCGAAGATCTTGCGGAACGAGGCGTGGTCGTTGGACGGTGCCACGCTTTTCGGTTACCCGGTCAAGGATCCGCAGCGGTATGGCGTGGGCGAGGTCGATGACTCCGGCAAGCTGCTCTCCATCGAGGAGAAGCCGGCCGTGCCGAAGTCGAACAAGGCCATCACCGGTCTGTACTTCTATGACAGCCAGGTCGTGGAGATCGCCAAGGGACTGTCGCCGTCGCCGCGCGGTGAGTTGGAGATCACCGATGTCAACGTGACGTATCTGCGTGAGGACCGCGCCAAGTTGGTCGACTTGGGCCGTGGGTTCGCGTGGTTGGACACGGGTACGCACGATTCGCTGCTGGAGGCGGGTCAGTTCGTGCAGGTGCTCGAGCACCGGCAGGGTGTGCGCATCGCGTGCCTCGAGGAGGTCGCGTTGACCATGGGGTTCATCACTGCCGACGAGTGCTACGCGCTTGGTGCGAAGCTGGCCAAGTCCGGTTACGGCGACTATGTGATGTCCGTCGCCCGGGCCGCCGGGTCAACGGGGGGCTAACGCCGGGGCTGCGTCCAGCAGGTCGTAGCCGAGTTCGACATCGCCGCGGATCATCACGTCGACCGCGCGTGGTTCTCGCCTGTCCGCCATGAGCAGGCAGAACTGGATCACGTCCATGGTCATTTCGACTGTGACGCCGAGGTCCGGGCCGCCGAGCGGCAGTGTCCACGTGCCGCCACCGGGCCCGGCCAGTACGAGCCGGACGGCATTGCCTGGGCGGGCGACGCGACGGTACGCGGCCGCGTGTGGGAGCAGGCGCGCCGCGAAGTCCGCGATGGTGTGCAGGTGATCCGGTGGCGGTGGGGGCAGGTCCTTGTGTGTCACCAATGCGATGTCTCGGGCGTGGATCCAGGTTTCGTACGCACGCGACAGCATCAGGTCGGGCGGCAGTGTCTTGTTGGTCAACGCGTAGCAGATCGCTTCGGCTTGGCGGCGCCAGTCCTGCCACGCCGTGTCTTGGCTACGCGGCATGGCCAGCAGCACGTCTGTGCGTGAGTCCGGGTCTTCGCCGGGCTGCACCGCGGGGTGGACGAGCAGTCCGAGGTGGTCGGCGACCAGGTTGTCGGTCGCGGTCAGGTGCACCACCAGGTCCAGGACGCTCCACGGCTCGTGCGCCACGACTCCTGTCCATTGGTGCGCGTCGATTTCCTTGAGCAGTGCGTCAAGTGCGGCGACGCTGGCCGCGTAAGCCTTGGCGTAGCTTGGAATGTCGAGTGTGCCCACGGCCGTGACCATCTTCTCCCGCACTCTCTTCGGCGGCGGGGTTCCTTTGCCGGCAAGGGATTGGGCGGCTTGAGCGAACGCGCGGACTTCGGCGCGGCACGTTTCGCAGCTCTTCAGGTGGTCCTCGACGGCGTCCGATTCGTGACGGTCGCACGCGTGCATCGTCCAGGCAGCAAGCAGCGAGGACACTGCCGCGTGGTCCCTCACAGCACCGCCGCCAGCTCGCGCAGCCCGGCCCGCAGCCGAGATTTCGCTGTGCCCGCTGGGATTCCCAGCTCGATCGCGATCTGCTGGTACGTCCGGCCGCCGAAATAGGCCAGTTCGAGGGCCTGCCTGGTCAGGTCCGGAAGGGACGCAAGGACGACCGGCCGTTCGACGGTCACCCGCTGAGCGGGAATGTTGTTGTTACGCAACCATTCCACCGCCTGCCGATGAGCGAGCATGGCCAGCCAGCAGCCCAGGCTCGCCTGACCGGGCTGATACGAGAGCGGACGACTCCACAGGCTCACGAACACATTGACGGTGATGTCCTCGGCAACCGTTGCATCCGATGTGACGCTTAGCGCGACCGCGTAGACCGTTGCGCTGTGCAGGTCGTACACCTCGGCGAGCGCGTTGTGGTCGCCGTAGGCCAACCGCTGCCGGATGTCACCGTCCACCATGACTCGGACCATCCCAGCGGAAGCGGTCCGGTTACACCGCCAGACGTCACAGTCCGCGACGTGCCATGTCCTCCAGTCGCCGGATTCGTTCGGCGATCGGCGGATGCGTGTCGAACAGCCGTGCAAGTTGTTCACCCGGCCGGAACGGGTTCGCGATCATCAGATGCGACTGCGACGCGATCGCCGGCTCGGGCGCCAACGGGGCCTGTTGCGTGCCGATCTCCAGTTTGCGCAACGCCGAAGCGAGCGCGAGCGGATCACCGGTCAACTCGGCGCCGGACTCGTCTGCCTGGTACTCCCGCGAACGGCTGATCGCCATCCGCACGACGCCCGCGGCGACCGGACCGAGGATCGCGATCGCCAGCATCGCCAACGGATTCGGCCGGTCCTCGTCGTCGCCACCGAACAGGCCGAACAGCATCGCGAAGTTGGCGAGGAAGCTGATCACGCTGGCCAGCGCGCCCGCGACACACGAGATCAGGATGTCGCGGTTGTAGACATGCGACAGCTCATGTCCGAGCACGGCGCGAAGTTCACGCTCGTTGAGGATCTCCAGGATCCCTGTGGTGCAACACACTGCGGCGTTGCGCGGGTTGCGGCCCGTGGCGAACGCGTTGGGCGCCTGCGTCGGACTGATGTACAGCCGTGGCATCGGCTGGCGCGCGGCGTTCGCGAGCTCATGCACGATCCGGTACATCGCAGGCTGTTCCCATTGCGATACCGGGCGTGCACGCATCGCCCGCAGCGCGATCTTGTCGGAGTTGAAGTACGCGTAGGCGTTCACCCCGAGCGCGATCAGCAGCCCGATGACGAGGGCGGTACGCCCGAACAGGGAGCTGATCAGCAGGATGAGAGCACTCATGCCGCCCAGCAGGAACGCTGTCTTCAACCCGTTGTAGTGACCGTGCACGGTGCCCTCCTTCCTAAGGTGCCTCTTTGAAAACAACGCTCTGGTAGGAAAGGAAGTTCCTGTTAGGACCCGGCGTGACCGAGTCGCCAATACGTGGCCGGCCGCACGCTGGAGCGGTCGATGCCCCGCTCGACCAGAACCTCACGGACAGCCTGCATGACCTGACGTTCACCCGCAGCCCACACGGCGGGGCGGCCCTCAGGGAACTCCGCGTCGGCCAATGCCTTCACCAAGGGCTCAGCACTGCCCGCGGGAACACCGTTTCGATGCACCCAGGTGACGTCGAGGTCCTGTTCCTCGGCAGCGTCCTCGATCTCGACGAACGCCTTGACGGTCTTGCCGGGAAGCGCCCGCATGATCGCGCTGATCGCCGGAAGGGCGGTCTCGTCCCCGATGAGCAGGTGCCAGTCAGCGTCCGGATTCGGCTGATACGCGGGCGACGGGCCAACGAAGATCACCTCGTCGCCAGGCCGGGCATTGGCTGCCCACTTCGACGCGGGGCCATGATCGCCGTGCAGGACGAAGTCGAAGTCGATCTCGTTCGTCTCGGGGTCGTGCCTGCGGATGGTGTACGTGCGCATGTACGGCCGGACTCGTGACATCGCGGTTCGCGCCGACTCGAGGGTGAGCGGCTCAGGCAACTCTGCCCCGGGCTCGTACAGGTAGAGCATCACGTTCTCGTCCGTGCCCGCGCCGACGAAGTCGTCGATCTGCGGGCCGCCGACCGTGATCCTGGCCATCCTCGGGGTGATCCGGTGGGTGCGGATCACCGGCACCCGCCACAGTTTGGTGGGCTGCCTGCGTGCCCGCCGCCGTTCAGTACTCATCGCGCCCAATGTAAGCCGCCCAGCGAACCGGGAGTTCGCTGGGCGGCGACGGGCAGTTCTTGGGCTACTTCTCCGGTAGACGATCGAGTACCTGGCCGACCATCTGCGTCAGCGACCGGAGCTGACTGTCGACCGAGTCGAACCTTGCGTCGTGTTCCTGGAGCTTGGCGCTGTGCTCGTTCAGGATCGTGCTGTGCTCGTTCAGGATCGTCGTGTGGTCCTGCTGAGTCGCCTTGACCTCACGGAGATCCTCGCGCAGCTCCTTGACGTCGTCGTCTAACCGAAGTGTCAGCCAGCGGGTCTCGGCGTGCTGGATCTCCAGCTTCCGCAGCTTCCGCTCGATGCTGTCTTCTTCGGCCATGGGGTCAGTTTCGCACAGTCGAACACATGTACGGCAGATCACAGACGGGTGATTTCCGGTCAGCCGCGGATCTCCATCGTGCAGCACTTGGGGCCGCCGCCGGACTTCTTCAGCTCCGAGATGTCCACGAAGATCGGTTCGTAGCCGCGGGCGGTCAACTCAGCGGCCAACCCCGTTGCCTCTGTGGGCAGGATGACGTTCCGGCCGTCAGACACGGCGTTCAGGCCGAAGCACTCCGCGTCCGAGGCCGTGGCGATCACAGCATTGGGAAAGAGGCGACGCAGCACCTGCTGTGAGCCGAGTGAGAACGCGCCCGGGTAGTACGCGACGTTGGGCTCGTCCTCGTTCAGGACGAACAGCGCTGTGTCGAGGTGGTAGTAGCGGGGGTCGACCAGGTGCAGGGACACCACGGGCACGCCCAGCACTTCCTGGGCCTCGGCGTGGGCTCCTGGGTCCGTGCGGAAACCCGTGCCTGCCAGCAAGTACCTGCCGGTCCAGGTGAAGTCGCCTTCGGCTTCGTTGATGCACGTGGGCATCACCACGTTGTGGTAGCCGTTCTCGTTGAACCACCTGCGGTAGTGGTCGGCTTCCGGTGCGCGTTGCGCGGCGCGGAAGCGGGCGCCTAGGACGCGGCCGTCGATCACGGTCGCCGAGTTCGCGGCGAAGACCATGTCCGGCAGGCCTGGCTGGGGCTCGATGGTCTCCACTTTGTGGCCGAGCTCCACGTAGGTGTCGTGCAGCGTCTCCCACTGCTTCATCACCAGGTCGTGGTCCACCGGCTTGGTGGGGTCCATCCACGGGTTGATCGAGTAGGCGACCTCGAAGTAGGTCGGCGCACACATCAGATACCGCCGCGTCGTGGGCATCCGGTCCGCAGATGTCATGGATCGAAATGTATGGGTCGCTCCGGCATACGATCAAGCTCGTAGTATTGCGCTTGAGCATGCAGAATGTTGCGTGTGGACTCGATAGATCAGCGAATCGTTTCGCAGCTTGTCGCCGACGCCCGCTCCAGCTACGCCGAGATCGGCAAGGTCGTCGGGTTATCGGCTCCCGCGGTCAAACGGCGGGTCGATCGCCTCCTCGACAAAGGCGTGCTCCGTGGCTTCACCGCCGTCGTCGACCCCGAGGCGCTCGGGTGGGGCACGGAGGCGTTCGTCGAGGTGCGCTACCGGGGCAACGTGTCGCCGGGGCAGATTCGCGCCAGCCTTGAGCCGCTGCCGGAGGTCGTCGCCGCCTACACCGTTTCGGGGGCGGCCGACGCGATCGTGCATCTGCGGGCCGCGGACATCCATCACCTCGAAGACGCACTTGAACGGCTACGCGGGGTCGACATGATCGACCGGACCGTGTCCACCGTGGTGCTGTCCACTCTGCTCGAACGATCGCCGACGCCCGAGCCGCGGCCATGAGGGACTGTCCAACCAACCGGAACGCGCAGTCGAACACCAGGGTCCACACCGTACGGTTCTTGCCATGACCGAGGTGTTGCTCGAGCGTGCCGACGGTGTCGCGGTCGTCACGCTCAACGTCCCGGATCGGCGCAACGCGTTGACGTTGCCCATCTCCGCCGCCCTCGTCGACGTGGTCCAGACCTGTGAGAACGACGAGGACGTGCACGCGATCGTCGTCACGGGCGCGCCGCCCGCCTTCTGCGCGGGTGCGGACCTCACCACGCTCGGCGAGGCGCACGAGGAAGGGCTTCGGAAGATCTACGCGGGGTTCCTCGCGTTCGCTGACTGCAGTCTGCCGACCATCGCCGCGGTCAACGGTGCCGCGGTCGGCGCGGGCCTGAATCTCGCGCTCGCGTGCGACATGCGTATCGCGGGCCCGAAAGCAAGGTTTGACGCCCGTTTCCTACAGATTGGGATTCACCCGGGTGGCGGCATGACCTGGATGTTGCAGCGCACGGTCGACCGGCAGACTGCCGTGGCCATGACGTTGCTCGGGAGCGTTCTCGACGCGGAAACCGCCGTTCAGAAGGGTCTTGCGGGGCAATTGGCCGCCGATCCGGTCGCCGCCGCTGTCCAACTCGCGGCAGGTGCGGTGAACGCCCCACGTGAGCTACTCCGTATTACGAAACAAACTTTGCGAGCGACTTCCGGCAATGTCGATCATGCGACGGCCGTTGACATTGAAGTGAGAGCGCAGGTGGCGAGCATGGCGTCGGCCGAGTTCGGTGAGCGGTTGGACAAGCTGCGATCGCGGATCACCGGCCGCTCTTAGGTGTTACCGCCGGTAACATATACTTATGGCATGTGACGTAGACCGCTTCGGGAGTACCGGTCCAAGCCCGGTATCTACCTTTGGTAACAGGTAAGGACTAGTCCGTCTGCAGCTAGGTGCGAGGCCGACGCGAGATTCGAGGACTAGGCTCGAAGTGGGGCAAGCAACTGACTTCACGGTTGCGACAGAGAGGGATCAGGCGAGCCCAATGAGCACAGGTGTCGAGGGTGAAACCAACGGCCACGCGCTGAAGTCGATCAGGCACACCGAGATCACGAAGCTCGACCGGGTCGTGATCCGGTTCGCGGGCGACTCGGGCGATGGCATGCAGCTCACCGGTGACCGCTTCACATCCGAAGCCGCCGCCTTCGGCAACGACCTCGCGACGTTGCCGAACTTCCCGGCGGAGATCCGCGCTCCACAGGGCACGTTGCCCGGTGTGTCGAGCTTCCAGCTGCACTTCGCCGACTACGACATCCTCACGCCCGGCGACCGGCCGGACGTCCTTGTCGCGATGAACCCGGCCGCGCTGAAAGCCAACATCGCCGACCTCCCACCAGGTGGGACGCTGATCGTCAACACCGACGAGTTCAACAAGCGCAACCTCCAGAAGGTCGGCTACGAAGCCGACCCGCTCGAGGACGACTCACTGGACTCCTACCAGGTGCACAAGGTCGCGATGGCGACGATCACCCGCAGCGCGCTCGAGGAGACCGGCCTTTCCAAGAAGGACGCCGAGCGCGCGAAGAACATGTTCGCGCTCGGCCTGCTGTCCTGGATGTACCACCGGCCGACCGAGGGCACCGAGCAGTTCCTGCGGGAGAAGTTCGCCAAGAAGCCCGACATCGCCGAGGCCAACATCCTGGCCTTCCGCGCGGGCTGGAACTACGGCGAGACAACCGAATCCTTCGCCACGACCTACCACGTCGCCCCGGCCAAACTGAACTCCGGCACGTACCGCCAGATCACCGGCAACACGGCGCTGGCGTACGGGATCGTCGCCGCGGGCCAGCGATCTGGGCTGGAGATCGTGCTCGGCACGTACCCGATCACCCCGGCGTCGGACATCCTGCACGAGTTGTCCCGGCACAAGAACTTCGGCGTGACGACCATCCAGGCCGAGGACGAGATCGCCGGTATCGGCATGGCGCTCGGCGCCTCGTACGGCGGCGCGCTCGGCGTGACCTCGACGTCCGGCCCGGGTATCGCGCTGAAGTCCGAGACG
The DNA here is from genome assembly GCA_000720375.1 of Rhodococcus rhodnii. Classification (GTDB taxonomy): domain Bacteria; phylum Actinomycetota; class Actinomycetes; order Mycobacteriales; family Pseudonocardiaceae; genus Kibdelosporangium. The sequence continues at coordinate 37,662 of JOAA01000019.1, forward strand.
ATCGGTCTCGGTGTGATGACCGAGCTCCCGTTGGTCGTCATCGACGTCCAGCGCGGTGGCCCGTCCACCGGTCTGCCGACCAAGACCGAACAGGCCGACCTGTTGCAGGCCATGTTCGGCCGTAACGGTGAATCGCCGGTGCCGATCATCGCGCCGCAGTCGCCCGCGGACTGTTTCGACGCCGCTGTGGACGCCGCGCGGATCGCGTTGGAGTACCGCACTCCCGTGCTGCTGCTGTCCGACGGTGCGATCGCCAACGGTTCGGAGCCGTGGCTGATCCCAGATGTCGAGACGCTGCCGGATCTGCGCGTGACGTTCGCGACCAAGCCGAACGCGACCGACGGCTCGGACGAGCACTGGCCGTACGTCCGCGATCCGGAGACGCTGGCACGCGAGTGGGCCATCCCGGGCACGCCCGGCCTGCAGCACCGGATCGGCGGTCTGGAAAAGCAGGACGGAAAGGGTTCGATTTCCTACGATCCGGCTAACCATGACCACATGGTGCGGCTGCGCCAACGCAAGATCGACGGCATCAAGGTGCCCGATCTGGAGGTGGACGACCCGTCCGGCAAGGCACGGGTGCTCGTGCTCGGCTGGGGCTCGTCGTACGGGCCGATCGGGGCGGCCTGCCGGCGGGTCCGCAAGCTCGGACACGCGGTGGCACAGGCACATTTGCGGCACCTCAACCCGTTCCCGGCCAACCTGGGTGACGTGCTGCGTTCGTACGACCGGGTGGTGATCCCGGAGATGAACCTCGGCCAGCTGGCGATGCTGATCCGAGCCAAGTACCTGATCGACGCGATCAGCTACACGAAGGTGGCTGGACTGCCGTTCAAGGCAGAGGAGCTACAAGGGGTGCTCACAGACGTTGTGAAGGGGGTCTCGGCATGACCGCCATCGACCTCGGTTTGCCCGGCCTTGCCGGGATTCCGACCACGGACGAGAAACAGACCGCCAAGGACTACAAGTCGGACCAGGAGGTCCGCTGGTGCCCGGGTTGCGGTGACTACATCGTGCTGAACGCCGTGCAGGCGTTCATGCCGACGCTCGGCCTCAAGCGCGAGAACATCGTGTTCGTCTCGGGGATCGGCTGCTCGTCGCGGTTCCCGTACTACATGAACACCTATGGCATCCACTCGATCCACGGCCGTGCGCCGTCGATCGCGACCGGTCTGGCGGTGGCCCGCCCGGACCTGTCGGTGTGGGTGGTCACCGGTGACGGCGACGCGTTGTCGATCGGTGGCAACCACCTGATCCACGCGCTGCGCCGGAACGTGAACCTGAAGATCCTGTTGTTCAACAACCGGATCTACGGCCTGACCAAGGGCCAGTACTCCCCGACTTCGGAGACCGGCAAGATCACCAAGTCGACGCCGATGGGCTCGCTCGACCACCCGTTCAACCCGATCTCGCTGGCGCTGGGCGCCGAGGCGACGTTCGTCGGGCGCGCGCTGGACTCCGACCGCAAGGGCCTGACCGAGGTCCTGCAGGCCGCGGCGCAGCACCGGGGGTCGGCACTGGTGGAGATCTACCAGAACTGCCCGATCTTCAACGACGGCGCGTTCGACGTGCTGAAGGACCCGGAGGAGAAGGAGCGCAGGCTGATCCCGCTGCAGCAGGGTGAGCCGATCCGCTTCGGCCCCGACGGCGACTACGGCGTCGTGCGCAGCGGCTGGGGCGGCCTTGAGGTCGCGAAGGTCTCGGAGGTCGGCGAGGACAACCTCGTCGTGCACGACCCGACCATCGAGGACCCGACGTACTCGTTCGCGCTGTCGCGGATCGGCGGCGAGGACCTGTCCCACACGGTCACCGGCATCTTCCGGAACGTCCAGCGGGCGACGTACGACGACATGGCACGCCAGCAGATCACGACGGCCAAGGCCACGAAGCCTGCCGACCTGCAGGCCCTGCTGAACGGCCGGGACACCTGGACGGTCGAGTAGAAGCGCTGAAGTGAAAGCGGGTGGAGGCCACGGCCTTCACCCGCTTTTCTTCAATGCCAAGGCTGTGCCGTCGATGATGACCTGGACGCCGTGGTCGAAGGCGTCGTCGCCGATCGTGCTGGCGCCTTCGCGAATGGCCACGAGCAGCAGAGCCGAGCTGTCGAGTTCGACCGGCCGCGTGGCGTCCTTGCTGTACGCCGCCTGCTCCTGCAGGACGAATCCGTTGGTGTACTGGGAAAGCGCCGTGATGGTGCGCAACGCCAGATCGGCCGGGAAACCGCGGTCGACCATGGCGGCCAGCTCGTCGTTGAACAGTTTGATCGTCTGCGGGCTCAACCAGGCGGCGTTGGCCACGATGCGAGCACCGTCGCGATGTGCGAGCAACGACTGGCGGTAGGCCCTGGCCCTTCGCGCCAGCCACTTCTGCCAGGTTTCGCCGTCCTCGGGTGGGCCCATTCCGGCAGCCACGATGATGTGCTCGGCCATGCCGTCCAACAGTTCCTGCTTGGTGCGGATGTGCCAGTACAGGGCCGGTGACTGCACGCCGAGCTCGGCGGCCAGTCGCCGGACGGTGAGCCCTTCCAATCCGACTTCACCAAGCAGCCGCAACGCCGTGTCGATCAACACCTGTCTGGTCAGGCCGGGCCGGTTGGCTGCGCACATGGTTGACAGCTTAGCGCCGCTAAGTCAGCCTTAGCATTGCTAAGGAGGGGTCATGGACACCACAACTTCCCCGGACGGGACCGACGTCCGCTTCTACGACGAAGGCCACGGGCCGGCAATCGTGATCGTGGGACCTGGATTGGACGACGGCACGCGGACCAGGAAACTCGCCGCGATCCTGGCCAACCGGTTCCGCGTCCTGCGTGTGCATCGGCGTCAGTACCGGTTGGACCTCGAGCCATGTTCGGTGGCTCAAGAGGTTGAGGACGTCCTCGCGGTTACCCGGCACGTCGGCGAGCCAGTGATCATCTACGGTCATTCGTCCGGCGGGGTGGTCGCGCTCGAAGCCCTGGTCGCGTCGCCGTCGTCGTTCGCCGGTGCCGTGATCTTCGAACCTGCTTTACCGGTCGACGGGCCGTGGACCGGGCCGGAGGTCATCGAGCAGATGCGCGCGGCAATCGCAGCGGGTCATCCCGGAAAGGCCACGGCGATCTTCACGCACCGGGCGATCGGCCTACCGGCATGGCAGGCCCGGCTGGTCGGCGTGTTCACCGCCCTCGTCCCGCACTACCGCCGGCTTGTGCCGAGCCAGATCGACGACCTCGAGGCGATGCACGAGGTGGGCAACTCCCTCGCTGCCTACGCTCATAACACCGTGCCCACTGTGTTGGTTGGCGGAGGCCGCAGCCCGGAACGACTCACCTCGGCGCTGCGCGCCATCGCCAAAGTGATGCCACGTACCGAAACACGCATCATGCGCGGACGGGATCATGGCGCGGATCTCAAGGCTCCCAAGGAGATCGCTCAGGTCATCGCGGCGCTCGCCGACAAGGTCAGCTGACCGTCTTCAGCAGTTCGTTGAGCTGGTGGATCATCCGTACGTTGTCGGCGGGGAAGAACGTGCCGCCTTCCACGTCGTCGCTGGCGATGGACTGCACGAGATAGCGGCCCGCGTCCGTGTCGATCCAGCCGAGACCGGGGGCCTGGATGACGTGGCCGTTGCGGTCGCGGCCGGTCACCACGAAGTGGCCTGAGCCAAGGCGTTTGCGGCGCAGCATCTCCTCGGCGCCACGCATCTGGGCCGGGTTCGTGGTTTGTGCCCGCCGGGCGATGGGTTGACGGAAGCCGCCCTGCTCGTCGTCCGGGATGGCCGGCTGGGCCTTGGGTTGTGTCACCGTCACCGATTGGCCGGGGCCGGCCTTCAACGGGGGCAGCAGCGCCGCGATGCCGCGGGCCAGGCCTTCCGGGCGGATCATCTCGAACTTCAGCAGCTGATCGTCCTGGACGACGACCATGCCGCGTCGTGCCGTGACCGCACCGCGGGCGTAGACCTTCTTGCCGCCCTCGACGTCGCCCATCACCGCGACCGCGACCTGGTAGTCGTTGAACAGACGCAAGGCGGTCGTCACGTCCGGGCCGAGGCCTTCGTGGTCGGCGAGGCCCCGGTTGATCAGGTCGTCCCTGATCGCGCCGGCGATCCGGACCCGGTCCTCGGCGAACTCACCGAAACTCGGAATGGTGAACGGGTAGACCCGGCAATTGAGCTGCAGTCCCTCGGACAGGATGTCGACCGCCGCGAAGGACAACCCGAACGTCGTGGGCATTTCCCGCCAATCTCTGCTGCGCGCTCCCCGGCAGCACGTTACCAATCCTATGTCGACGGGGCAGCGAAAAGCAGAGTTCGGTTGCGGCCCGCGGTCTTGGCGGCGAGCAACGCCAGATCGGCCGCGTTCATGACCTCTTCGAGGGTCGTGCCGTGGTCGGGATGAGCAGCCACACCAACGGACACGGTCACCATGCCAAGGCCCTCCACGGCGAAGCCTTCGACGCGACGGCGGATGCGTTCGGCGATGGCCATGGCGTCCTCCTGCGACGCTCCTGGCAGCAGGATGACGAATTCCTCGCCGCCGAACCGGCCGACCATGTCGGTGGCCCGCACTTCCGACCGGAGAACGTCGGCGACTCCTTTCAGGTGTTTGTCGCCGACCAGATGGCCGTACCTGTCGTTGATCGACTTGAAATTGTCGAGGTCCAGCATGAGCAGGGCGGCGTTCTCGCCGCGGGCCAACTGCGTCTCGGCGTCGTTCGACCAGGACGCGGAATTCAACAGCCCGGTTTTCGGGTCCGTTCGGGCCTGGTCCCGTAACTGACGAATCAGCACACCCCGATGTAACACCAGTGTTATCCCGATGATCAGCAGAAGGACAATCGGCCAGTCGACAAGCGCCCAGGCAAGCATGATGCCGAGCGCGATGGCCGAAGCCTCCAACGCGTAGTCGCCCGGTGTGGCGATCGCGTCGGCGAAATAGAACACCGCCCATTTGAAGATCAGGAAAACCAGGCCCGCGCCGACCACGAGGCCGAATGACGCTATGTCCCGTGGCAGGTCCTGGAACTTGGCGTCGCTCAGCACGGCGAAGGCTGTATTGGCCGCGTAACCTGCGACAATCGTCGCCGAGGCGGAGAAAGCCTTGCGGTACAGCCTGCCCGGCCGGACCCGCAGCCATTGCGCGAGGTACGAAACCGTGATCACCAATGCCGCCAGCGCCGGGTGCAGCAACAGGATCGCCCCGAACATCCACACCGAATTCAGGTCGATGAACGGTCTGCGCGTCATCCGAAGGCGTTCGATCGGCCGGGACAGTTCGACGTAAACCAGCGCACAACTGGTGAGCAGCGCAAATGGCAGCAGATTCGCCGACGGGACTGGAATCAGTGTCAATGCGATGACCGCACCGACGACCGCCAGTGCGTCAATGACAAGCACATAACCAATCCGTGCTCGGTTGGTTAGCTGCCACAAAGCCCAGTGCCGAACCCCCAGTCGGCCGATCTGGTCCGCCATGCAGGCACCGTAACGGACCCCATGGAGCGCGTCACTCCGACATTAGGGGCATATAAAGCGTTGAGAGCTTTTTGTAAACCCTATGACAGAACACGGAAACCAACACGTTCAGCGTCACTCGGGGACCGGAACCACACCTCCGCGACAATCCGGTCAAACTGCGGGTTGTCCTCCGTGCAGTAGCGCAGCGCGGTGACGCTGGCCTTGACGTTGAACTCCGGCGCGGGGGCACCGCCGCCCGGCAGCGGCATTGCCGACCCCGGCCCGAACGGACCTGGCGGGACGAAGTCGTCCGCCCCGGCGGCAGCAGCCTCGTCCAGCTGGCCCGCGACCGGCACGACCGGCTCGAACAGCGACCGGCTCGAATCGTGCTCGGCGGCCGGAGCCGCGACGGGCTCGAAGCGTTGCGTCGCCGCAGGCTCGACCGCGTCGACTGGCTCGGGGTCCGGCAGCTTCGGCGGCTCGATGTGCTGCGGCAGCTCCGGTTCGTAGTGCTGAACGGGCTCCGGTGCCGGAGCGCCCGGCTCGAAGTGCTGGACGGCCTCGGACACGGACTCGGGCTCCGGTTGAGCGGGCGTCTCGTCCAGTGACCGGATCATCCCGTCCGGGATCGGTGTGGTGTGCTGGGTGAAGATCGTGCCCCGGGCGTCGACCTGCTCGTCGTCCTCGACGTCGGTGATCAGGTGCGGATCCCGGTCTGCCGCAGTGCCGATGCTCGAGCCCGCAAGCGGCTCTTCGTCCGCGAACCAGTCGTCACCGGACGCCTCGGCCTTGTCGGGCATCCGCAGGTCGGCGGGCGGCACGAAAACCGTGGTGCTCTCGGTGAACTGACGGAACGGCGCGTCCGACAGCTCGGTGTCGCTCTCGTCCGGGATCGGCGGCTCGGGCGGAGCCTGCGGGTCCAGCCGTGACGAGAAGGACTGCTGAGGCGGCGGAGGCAACTCCGGCGGAGCGATCGGCCCCGGCAGCGCCGACGTTGGCATCGGCGGCGGAGGCAGCTCGGGCGGTGCGGTCGGGCCAGGCTGCGCGGACGCAGGCATGGGCGGCGGTGGCAGCTGCGGCGGGCGGATCGGCTGCTGGACCGGAGCGTGGTGCTGCGGCGGCGCCGGTTGCGGCGGCTTAGGCGTGTCGAAGAGGTCGTCGAGGAACCTGTCGGCTTCCTTGCCCGTCGGCGGGCCGACCGGCTCGGCCACCCGGGTCGGTTGCTTGAACTCACGCGGCTGGTTCGAGCCGGCTTCCTCCAGCTCGACGACCCGCTTGCGCATCGGCCTGACCAGCAACAACCATGTGAACAACACGCCAAGCAGGAACGACCCCAGGCTCCATAGCCAGACCTGGCCGAAGATCTGCATGCACTCGCTCCCTCGTGGTCCCCACCCCGTTCCTACCCTACGGGGTTAATGGTTGACGTCCTCCCGCGACCGGAGGCCGCGGAATCCAACCTGCTCACGTTGCGGATCGGGGTGGTACTGCCTCGCGGGATCCCACCTGGTTCCTGCTTCATAGACCGGGTCGTCCCGAGGTCTCCACAGGCAAACACCGACAGCCCGTCGGCCAATACGTTCTTCGCCGCGTTCACGTCCGCGTTTTCGCAGTGTCCACAGGCGACGCACCGAAAACCCGCTTGGCTCTCACGACTCTCCGGGTCCACCACGCAGCATTCCGAGCAACGTTGTGACGTGAACGGTGCTGGAACAGTGACAACCCGACAGGAGGTCCGTCGGGCGACATTACGCAGGGCGAGCTCGAAAGCGTGCCAACCCTTGTCCAGGATGGCCCGATTCAGTCCAGCCTTCTGGCTAACCCGGCTGCCCGGCAGCTCGACAGTCCCTCTCGCCGATCGGGTCATGCCCTTGGTGTTCAGCTTCTCGATCACGACCATGCTGTACCGAGTCGCGAGCTGACTCGCCGTCCACGCCACGAAATCGTTACGACGGTCACTCTCGCGACGCTTGATTCGCCGCATCGAGCTAACGGTCTTCTCACGGTTCGCGGAACCTCTTAACTGCCGGGCAAGCTTTTTCTGCAATGCCAGGTACCGCCGTTGCTCACCGGGTGTACGAAATTCTCGGTCACGCATCCATCCGTCCGAGCAGGCAACGGCGACCGTGACGCCACGATCGACGCCCACAACCGTGGTCCTCGCGTGCTGTTCTGGCGTGGTGACGCCGTCGTCGACCAGAAATGAAATGAACCAGTGTCGGCCGTCCCAGGACACGGTTGCCGAACGGACAGCCCCTGCCAGGCACCGCGACCAGCGGAATCGCACCCAGCCCAGCTTCGGCAACTTCGCCCGGCCCCACCTGCGCCCAACCCGCTCCACGCTGATCCGCTTCCCATCGGGGAACCGGAACGACGGGGACCACCCACGGGCGGACCGCCACCGTACCTTCCACGTACCGTGCTGGCGGCACGTCCGGTCCAAATCCATAAGGGTCTGCTGCAACACATGCGCGGGTGCCTGCTTCAGCCAGTCGTGCTCGGTCTTCGCGTCGGCCAACTGCCCGGCCTGCTCAACGTAGTTGATCCACGCGCCACGCCGCCGGTACTCAAGCCCGGTGTTCCAGACCGACCGACAGATCCCGCCAATGGTCTCGGCGAGTCCGGCCTGCTCAGGGGTGAACGCAAGCCGGTACTTCCGGCCAACCAGCATGATTCACCCCCTGGCACCCCCGCTCACGAACGTATCTGTGAGCACCGACGGGCCTGAATTCGGCGCATGGATCGCGGAAGGGGCCGAAGTCTGTGCTAGCTGGATGGGATCACAGCCTTAGCGGGTCCGCTCGATGACGTACCGCGTCAGCAGCTCAAGGGCATCGCGGGCGGGGCTGTCGGGCAGCGGCGCGAGCGCGGTGTGCGCACGCTCGGCGTACTGCTCAAGGGTCTCCCGTGCCCGCTGCATGCCCTTCGAGCCACGCAGCAGTTCAAGCGCTTCCTCGACCTCGGCGTCGTCGGAGATCGGTCCGGCGAGCAGCTCGGTGAGGCGGTCGTCGCCAGCATGCGACAATGCGTAGATCATCGGCAGGGTCTTCACGCCCTCCCGCAGGTCGGTGCCGGGGGTCTTGCCCGACTCGGCCGCGGGTGAGGCGATGTCGATGATGTCGTCGGAGATCTGGAACGCCGCACCGATTATCTTGCCGTACCGGTGCAACGCCTCGGTCTGCTCGGGGGTGGCATTGGAGAACATGCCCGCGTAGCGACCGGCAGTGGCGATCAGCGACCCGGTCTTCTGGCCGATGACCGAGAGGTAGTGCTCGACGGCGTCCTCGCCGGGCGCCGGGCCGACGGTCTCCCGCATCTGGCCGGTGACCAGCTCGGAGAACGTCTCGGCGATGATCCGCGCGGCATCGGTGCCAAGGTCGGCGACCAGCCCGGAAGCGTGCGCGAACAGGAAGTCACCGGTCAAGATGGCGATGGTGTTGTCCCACCGGGCGTTGACGCTGTCCGCGCCGCGACGCATGGTCGCCTCGTCCATCACATCGTCGTGGTACAGCGTCGCCAGGTGCACCAACTCGACGGCCGCGGCCGCGGTGATGACCGCCGGCAAGGGACCGTCGGCGACGTGCGAGGAGATCAGGGTGAACAGCGGGCGGAAGCGTTTGCCACCCGCGTTGACCAGGTGCAACGCGGCCTCGTCAATGAACGAGACATCGCTGTCGGCGACCCCGTGCAGGATCTTCTCCACGTCGGAGAGGGCCACGCCAACGGCGTGCACCAGGTCAGGATCGGCCGCGCTCAAGCCCAAGGGCAGGCGCGGGTCGCCAACGGCCGGCGTCTGTTCGGCTGTCACGTCGTTGTCGCTCCCCGGCAGCAGTGTTACCAAGTCCCCCCAGCGTAAACGCTGAGGGGACGCTGAGGCTGTTCAGTCAGGGGGACCGTGGCGTACAGCACTCCCTATTTAAAAGGCGAACGTCCCCGTCCCCGCCCAATCCAGGGCAAAGGCAGGCACGAGGCCCAGAACCAGCGTGACGAGCACGCCCAGGGTGATAGCCGCGGTGGTGAACGTGCCGGGCACGGTCACGGTCGGGCCGTCGGGCGCGGGGTCGCTGAAGTACATCAGCACGATCACCCGCAGGTAGAAGAACGCGGCCACGGCCGAGGCGATCAGGGCGATCACCACGAGCGGGGTCATCCCGTCCTGGATACCCGCCGAGAACACCACGAACTTCCCAATGAACCCGCTGGTCATCGGGATACCCGCCATCGCGAGCAACAGGAACGTGAACACCGCCGCCAACACCGGCGACCGCTTGGCCAGACCGGCCCACTGGGACAGGTGCGTGGCCTCACCGGACGAGTCGCGCACCAGGCTCACCGCGCCGAACGCGGCCAGCGTGGTGAAGCCGTACGTGAGCAAGTAGAACAGCGTGCCGGACAAGCCTTCCGGACGAAGGGCCAGCGCACCGACGAGCAGGAAGCCCGCGTGGGCGATCGACGAGTACGCCAGCATCCGCTTGACGTCGGTCTGAGTCAGACCCAGCACCGCGCCGATCACCATCGAGGCGATGGCGACGACCCACAGCACGCCGCGCCATTCCCAGCTGGTCGACTCGAACCCGACCGTCAGCACGCGCAGGATGCCGCCGAACGCGGCGACCTTCGTGCACGCGGCCATGAAGGCCGTGATCGGGGTCGGTGCGCCTTGGTACACGTCCGGCGTCCACGCGTGGAACGGACCGACCGAAGCCTTGAACAGCAGACCCACGACCAGCAGACCGAAGCCACCGAACAGCAACGTGTCCGACGCCGCCGAACCCGCTGCCGCGTTGGCGATGTCGGCCAGCTTGACCGAACCCGCGTAGCCGTAGAGCAGCGCCAGGCCGTAGAGGAAGAAGGCCGAGGCGAAGGCGCCCAACAGGAAGTACTTGACCGCTGCTTCCTGCGAGATCAGCCTGCGCCGGCGGGCCAGACCGCACATCAGGTACAGCGGGAGGCTGAGCACCTCGAGTGCGATGAACATCGTCAGCAGGTCGTTGGCCGCGCAGAAGATCATCATCCCGGACAGCGCGAACAGCGTGAGCGGGAAGACCTCGGTCTGCATGCCGCCCGACTGCGCCTGCGCGCGGTCCTGCAGCGTGCCCGGGCGGATGCCGGCCGTGGCGACGAACGCGCCACCACGCTCCACCGTCCGGTCGGCGATCAGCAGGATCGCGCCGAGGCCGAGGGCCAGCAGCGTTCCCCACAGGAACAGGGCCGGCCGGTCGACCGCGATGGTCCGGTACAGCGTGGTCAGCCCGCGCTGCGGCGAGTCGGTGACGTAGACGATGAACGCCACGCCTGCCGCAACGATCGACAGCAGCGACAGTGTGACCTGTGCGGCCCACCGGCTCGCCCTGGACACGAACGCCTCGACCAGCACGCCGATGCACGCCGCGCCAAGCAGGATCAGGATCGGCAGGATCGCCGCGTACTCGATCTGCGGCGCGTCGATCGGTGCCTGCGTCGGTGGTTGTAGAGCCAACACGTCACTTGCCTCCCACTGGGTCGGCCAGGCCGACCGACTGCAGCGTTGCGTCCACCGTCGGCTGGAGCACGTCCAGCACCGGCGCCGGGTAGAAGCCCAAGAAGATGATCAGGATGACCAGCGGGGCCAGCACGACCTTCTCGCGCACGTCCAGGTCCTTGAGCTTGGCCTTGGCCGGGTCGGTCGCGGTGCCGGGACCACCCGCCACGCTGACCAAGGCGTTGCCGCGCACCGGGCCCTGGAAGACCCGCTGGTAGGCCCACAGCACATACGCCGCGGCGAGGATCATGCCGACCGCACCGAGGATCGCGTAGACCGGAGCGTTCGGGTACGACCCGACCAGCACCAGGAACTCGCTGATGAAGGAGTTCGTGCCGGGCAGCGACAGCGCCGCGAGACCACTGAAGAGGAACAGCCCGGCCAGTACCGGGGTCGCCTTCGACATGCCGCCGTAGTCGGAGATCAGGCGCGAGTCGCCGCGCGCGATCACCATGCCCACGACCAGGAACAGCATTCCGGTCGCCAGACCGTGGTTGACCATGTACAGCGCCGACCCGGCGATCGACTGGGTCGAGAAGGCGAAGATGCCAAGCCCGATGAACCCGAAGTGGGCGATGGAGACGTACGCCATCAACCGCTTCATGTCGTTCTGGCCGGTGGCCAGGATCGCGCCGTACAGCAGACCCAGCACCGAGAGGATCAGCACCAGCGGCGCGAGTTCCTGGCTGGCAGCCGGGAACAGCGGCAGGCAGTAGCGCAGGAAGCCGAACGTACCGATCTTGTCGAGCACACCGACCAGCAGCACGCCGGTGCCGATCGGGGATTCGGCGGTCGCGTCGGGCAACCAGGTGTGCAACGGAACCAGCGGCGCCTTGATCGCGAAGGCCACGAAGAAGCCGAGGAACAACCAGATCTGCGTGCTCAGCGGCGCCTGGTCCATCACGTTCGACAGCGTCTGCCAGTCCAGCGTGCCGACGCCGTTGTTGTAGTCCGCGCTCACCACGTACAGGCCGATCACCGACGCGAGCATGATCAGCCCGCCGAGCAACGAGTACAGGAAGAACTTCATCGCCGCGTACTGCCTGCGCGGCCCGCCGAACCGGCCGACCAGGAAGTACATCGGGACCAGCACGGCCTCGAAGAACACGTAGAACAGGAACACGTCGGTCGCGGCGAACACGCCGACCATGCCGGTCTGCATCACCAGCAGCAGCGAGTAGAAGCCCGCCGCGCCACGGCCTTCCGGCAGTTTGTCGGCCCACGAGCCGCCGATCACGATCGGCGTCAGGATGCCGATCAGCGCGATCATCGTCAGCGCGATGCCGTCGATGCCGAGCGAGAAGTGCACGCCGAACGCCGGGATCCAGTCGACCGACAGGGCCAGCTGGATCCGGGAACCGTTGGGCACGAAGGTGATCCACGCCGGGATGACCAGGATCAGCTCGACCAGGGAGACCGTCAGCGCGGTCACCTTGGCCATCCGGTCGTCCTTCAGGAAGGCCACCACGATGCCGCCGAGCAACGGCAGCAGGAGCAGCGCGAGCAGCAGGCCCGAGCCGCCGCCGGACGTACCCGCGATCATCGCGGCCGGCTGTGTGTTCATTACGAGAACCTCACCATCAGCAGCGCGGCGACCACGAGGATCCCGCTTGCCAGCATGCTCAGCGCGTACGAACGCACGAACCCGGTCTGCAGCCGGCGGAGTCTGCCGGAGCTACCGCCGAACGACGCCGCGATCCCGTTCACCATGCCGTCGACGCCCTTGTTGTCCACATAGACCAGTGCGCGGGCCAGCCAGGTACCCGGCTTGGCGACCAGTGCCTCGTTCAGGTGGTTGCCGTACAGGTCGGCGCGGGCCGCGCGGACCACCGGCGAAACCCTCACGGGCTTGACCACTGGGACGTCCCTGCGGCCGACGATCAGCCAGGCCAGCAGCACACCGAGCACCGACAGGCCGATCACCAGGATCTGGATCGTGCCGTGCGACAGCACGCCGTGCTCGGCTTCCTGCAACGGCTGCAGCGACGGGGCCAGCCAGTTGACGAACCGGTTACCGCTGGTGAAGAACAACCCGGCACCGACGGAGCCGATCGCCAGGATGATCATCGGGACGGTCATCACGGACTTGGCCTCGTGCGGGTGGAAGTCCGAGCCGTCCTCGGCCTTCAACTCCTTCCAGCGCTGCTTGCCGAAGAAGGTCATCAGCACCAGGCGGGTCATGTAGAACGCGGTCAGCCCGGCGCCCAGCAGCGCCGCGCCGCCGAACACCCAGGCGCGCCAGCCTTCCTGGCCGAACGCGGCCGCGATGATCGCGTCCTTGGTGAAGAAGCCCGAGAACGGCGGGATACCGATCAGCGCGAGGTAGCCGAGCAGGAACGTGCCGAAGGTGATCGGCATGATCCGCCACAGGCCGCCGTACTTGCGCATGTCCACTTCGTCCTTCATGGCATGCATCACCGAACCGGCCCCGAGGAACAGTCCGGCCTTGAAGAAGCCGTGGGCGACGAGGTGCATGATGCCCAGCGCGTAGCCGAACGGGCCGAGGCCGACCGCCAGGATCATGTAACCGATCTGCGAAACGGTCGAGTACGCCAGGACTTTCTTGATGTCGTCGTACGCGCAACCGATGATGCATCCGATCAGCAACGTGACCGCGCCGATGATGATCACGACCAGGCGGCCGTCGGCGGTCAGGTTGTAGATCGGGTTGGCGCGGGCGATCAGGTAGACACCCGCGGTCACCATCGTCGCGGCGTGGATCAGGGCCGAGACCGGAGTCGGGCCCTCCATCGCGTCCGGCAACCACGCCTGCAGCGGGAACTGGCCGGACTTACCGCAAGCACCCAGCAGCAACAGGATCGTGATCGCGGTGACCGTGGCGGGCGACAGCTCGCCGATCCGCGCGAACACCTCGGTGTACTGCGTGGTGCCCAAGTTCTTGAACAGCAGGAAGATCGCGATGGCCAGACCCACGTCACCGACGCGGTTCATCAGGAACGCCTTCTTCGCGGCGGTGGCCGCGGACGGGCGGTTCTGGTACCAGCCGATCAGCAGGTAGGAGGCGAGACCCACGCCTTCCCAGCCCAGGTACAGCGTCACGAAGCTGTTGCCCAGCACCAGGATCAGCATCGCCGCGACGAACAGGTTCAGGTAGCCGAAGAACCGGCGCCTGCCGTCGTCGTCGGCCATGTAGCCGACCGAGTAGATGTGGATCAGCGAGCCGACACCGGTGATCAACAGCACGAACGTGATCGACAACGGATCGAGCCGAAGTCCGAAGTCGACGGTCAACGCGTTCACGTCGATCCAGGAGAACAGCTTGGCTTCCTGGATCTGGCTGCTGCCGGAGTCGAAGAACAGCGCGATGCCGTACGCGAACGAGGCGACGACCGTGGCGATGCCGAGCAGGTGGCCCCACGCGTTCGTGCGACGGCCGCCTACCAGCAGGACGAGTGCGCCGAAGGCGGGCAGCGCGATGAGAAGCCACGCCGAGCTCGCCAGTCCGCTCGCCGGGATCACCTGCTCGGCGGCGAGGCTGAGTTTCTGGGTCACCTGCTACCCCTCTAGTACTTCAGCAAGTTCGCGTCGTCGACCGAAGCGGTGCGACGCGTGCGGAAGATGGACATGATGATCGCCAGGCCGACCACGACCTCGGCTGCGGCGACGACCATCACGAAGAACGCCATCACCTGGCCGTCCAGCGAACCGTTGATCCTGGAGAACGTCACCAGGGTCAGGTTCACCGCGTTGAGCATCAGCTCGACGCACATGAACACGACGATCGCGTTGCGCCGGACCAGCACGCCCACCGCGCCGATGGTGAACAGCAGCGCGGAAAGCAGCAGGTAGTACGTGGGGGTCACTCGTCACCCTCCTTCGAAGAAGAAGCGGGCTTCAACGCGTGGGCGTCCGGGCCGGGGATCGCGCCCGCGACCGATTCGACGTCCGCGGCGAGCTCGCGCGAGGCCGTGGCCTCGATGATCGCCGACACCGACTCCGGCGCGATCGAGCCGTCCGGCAGCAGGGCCGGGACGGCGACCGAGTTGGCCGTGGCGTACACACCCGGACCGGGCAGCGGGCTCGGCCGGTCATGCTCGCCGCGGAAGCGCGCGTCCGCGAGCTCCCGCTGGGTCCTGCGCTTCTTGCCGGTGTAGCCCAGCACCATCGCGCCGACCGCGGCGGTGATCAGCAGCGCCGAGGTGAGCTCGAAGGGGAACAGGTAGTCGCTGAAGATCGAGCGGCCGATGTTGGCGACGTTGCCGCCGCCCGCGTTCTGCTCGTTCAGCCCGACCGGCCGGACCGAGGTCAGCGCCTCGGCCACGCCGGAGACCAGCAGGCCGGCCAGGCCGATGCCGAGGATCGCGGCCCAGACCCGTTGCCCGCGAAGGACTTCCACCACCGAGTCGGAGGAGTCGCGGCCGACCAGCATCAGCACGAACAGGAACAGCATCATGATCGCGCCGGTGTAGACGATGATCTGCACGAAGCCGAGGAAAGGCGCCTGCTGGATCATGTACATGATGCCGAGCGACAGCATGGTCATCACCAGGAACATCGCCGAGTGCACGGCGTTGCGGGCGAAGATCATGCCGAGCGCGCCTGCCAGCGCGAGCGGGGCGAGGATCCAGAACGAGATCGCCTCGCCCTGCGACACCTTGGCCACCTCGGCGGCCTGTGCGAGCAGCATCGGGGAGTTCACTTGTGCTCCTCCAAGCCCACCTGCTTGGCCAGCTCGGGACCCTTCACGTAGTAGTCCTGCTCGGTCTCGCCGAGCCGCATCGGGTGCGGCGGCATCTCCATGCCCGGCAGCAGCGGAGCGAGCAGGTCTTCCTTGGTGAAGATCAGCACCTGGCGGTTGTCGTTGGCCAGCTCGTGCTCGTTGGTCATGGTGAGCGAGCGGGTCGGGCACGCCTCGATGCACAGGCCGCAGCCGATGCACCTCAGATAGTTGATCTGGTAGTCCGCGCCGTAGCGCTCACCCGGGGAATAACGCTCCTCGTCGGTGTTGTTGCCACCTTCGACGAAGATCGCGTCCGCCGGGCAGGCCCACGCGCAGAGCTCACAGCCGACGCACTTCTCCAGCCCGTCCGGGTGCCGGTTGAGCTGGTGCTTGCCGTGGTACCGAGGTGCGGTGACCTTCTTGACCTCGGGGTACTTCTCGGTGGCCACCTTGCGAAACATCATCCCGAAGGTGACGCCGAAACCCTTTACCGGATCAAGAAACCCCATCGTCGCCCTCCTTTGCGCCAGCCGCGACGGTCTGACGCCTGCCGGCACGCGAGCGGGCCTGCTTGGTCCGCCTCGGTTTGCTCGGAATCTGCAAGTCGATCGGCGGCACCGGGTAGCCACCGCCGGACAGCGGCACGCGGCCCGCCCTCGGGTCCCTGCGGTCCGGGATCATCATCACCAGCGCGATCAGCAAGAGGATGCCGAAGCCGACGGAGATCAGGATGCCGGTGGTGCCGAGCGAGTCCCACGCGTTGATCACGGTGAGCACCACGATGAACACCAGGCTGATCGGAACGAGGAACTTCCAGCCCAGCTTCATGAACTGGTCGTAGCGGTAACGCGGAAGCGTGCCGCGGACCCAGATGAAGAAGAACAGCGCCAGGCCGACCTTGGCGATGAACCACAACATCGGCCACCAGCCGGTGTTGAAGTAGTTGTCGTTGATCAGCGAGATCGGCCACGGGGCCATGTAGCCGCCGAGGAACAGCGTCGCGCCCATCGCCGAGACCACGATCATGTTGATGTACTCGGCGATGTAGAAGATCACGAACTTCATCGAGCTGTACTCGGTGTGGAAGCCCGCGACCAGCTCGGACTCGCCTTCCGGCAGGTCGAACGGGGCCCGGTTGGTCTCACCGACCATCGAGACCACGTAGATGACGAACGCCGGGAACAGCGCCACCCCGAACCACAGGCCGTGCTGGCCGTCCACGATGTCGCCGAGCGACAACGAGTGCGTCTGCAGGATCACCGCGACGATCGACAGGCCCATCGCGATCTCGTACGAGATCACCTGCGCGGCTGAGCGCAGACCACCGAGCAGCGGATACGGGGTGCCAGAGGACCAACCCGCGAGCACGATTCCGTAGACACCGACCGACGAGGCCGCCAGCACCACGAGCACACCGACCGGCAGGTCGACCAGCTGCAGCACGGTCTGCTCACCGAAGATCGACACCTGCCCGCCGAACGGCATCACCGAGAGGCCGATCATGGTCGGTGCCAAGGCAAGCACCGGAGCGATCCGGTAGGTCACCTTGTCGGCCGTGCGCGGAATGATCTCTTCCTTGAACGGCATCTTGATCGCGTCGGCGATCGGCTGCAGCAGACCGAACGGACCGACCCGGTTGGGACCGGGCCGGTTCTGCATCCGGCCGATCAGCCGCCGCTCGGCCCACACCGTGATCATCGCGGTGAGCAGCGCGAACAGGAAGATGAACAGCACCTTCAGCAGGATCAGCCAGATCGGGTCGTCGGCCAGCAGCTCTGCCCTGCTCATGCCACATCCCCCCAGGTCATCAGTCGTGAGTGGTTAGTCCGGTTAGAACCGGCCAAAACACTCACGAGGTTTTCAGGGCCCTTGGTCATGCGGTCCCTCCTGGGTGGACGTTCACGGCGCTGCCGTGCACGGCTCCGAGAGTGCGGCGAACCGTTACGTCGCCGGAGTTTCCTGGCAGCCACACGACGCCGTCAGGCAGGTCCGCGTACTCGAACGGCACGGTGACCGCACCCCGGTCGGTGGCGACCGTCACGGTCTCCGCCTTGTCGACCCCGAGGACTGCGGCCGTGTGCTCGGACAGCCGGGCCACGACCCTGCGGGCGGTGCCTGCCAGGTGTGGCTCCTCGTCCTGCAGCGAACCGTTGTCCAGCAGCTGACGCCAGGTGGCGAGCAGTGCCTGGCCGTCGCTCTGCGGCAGGCCCGCTTGGCGCGACTCGAGGTTCGGCGCGGTGGCCTTGGCGGTCGCGGTCTCGCCCAGTCTGGCCAGGTCACCGGCGGCCGCGGTCGGCGTCTGGGTGAACAGGTCGGCGTCCATCTCGACCGCAAGCGTGTCCAGCACCCGGCAGTCCGGCAGCGCGCCGGTCCCGTCCAAGGTGGTGCCGAACTCGCGGCGACGGCCTTCCCAGTTGAGGAAGGTGCCGGCCTTCTCGACCGACGGGGCGATCGGCAGCACGACGTCCGCGAACGCGGTGACCGCGCTTTCCCGCAGCTCCAAGCTGAGCACGAAGTCCGCTGTTTCCAACGCCTTCAGGGCCAGTTCGGGGTCCGGCAGGTCGTACGGGTCGACGCCGCCGACCACCAGCGCGCTGAGCTCGCCGTTCGCGGCGGCCTCGATGATGCCGCTGGTGTCGCGGCCCGGAGTGTCGGGCAGCGAGCCGGGCTCAAGGCCCCATGCCTGCTCGACCTCGGCACGAGCCGCGGCATCGGCGACGAGCCTGCCGCCGGGCAGCAACGTCGGCAGCGCACCGACTTCGACCGCACCACGCTCTCCCGCGCGCCGCGGAATCCACGCGATCTTGGCGCCGGTCTTGGCCGACAACCGCAGCAGGGCCGAGAACAGGCCAGGGATCTGCGCGGCGCGCTCGCCGACCAGAACCACCGAACCCGGCTTGCCCAAGCCTTCGGTCACGTCCGCCGCGTGCTGGTCCAGCGCGTCCACGGCGGCCGCCTCGCCGCCGGGCGGCGTGGCGAGCAGCGTGCCGAACGTCTTCTCGACCGCGGGGGACGTCCACTGTCCAATGTGGAAGACCTTGGTCCGGCCCTTGCGAGCCGCCTTGCGCAGCCGCAGGAAGACGATCGGCGCCTCTTCCTCAGGCTCGAACGCCACGCAGAGCACGGTCGGCGCGGCCTCGATCCCGGCGAAGGTCACGCCGGTCTCCGGCGTCGTACCGACCACAGTGGACGCGAGGAACTCCTGCTCCTCGACCGAGTGCGGCCGGGCGCGGAAGTCGATGTCGTTGGTACCCAACGCAACCCGGGCGAACTTCGAGTACGCGTACGCGTCCTCGACAGTCAGCCGGCCACCGGTCAGCACACCGGCGTTGCCGCGGGCCTTGCTCAGCGCCTCGGCGGCGACCTGCAGAGCCTCGGTCCAGGACGCGTCCTTCAGCTCACCGGTCGCCTTGTCCCGCACCTTCGGCCGCAGCACGCGGTCGGGGGCGGAGGCGTAGCGGAACGCGAAGCGGCCCTTGTCGCAGATCCACTCCTCGTTGACCTCGGGGTCGTTGCCGGCGAGCTTGCGCATCACCTTGCCGCGCCGCCAGTCCGTGCGCTCGGCACAGCCGGAGGAGCAGTGCTCGCACACGCTCGGCGTGGACACCAGGTCGAACGGTCGCGACCGGAACCGGTACGCGGCACTGGTCAACGCACCGACCGGGCAGATCTGGATGGTGTTGCCGGAGAAGTACGACTGGAACGGCTTCTCCTTGGCGATACCGATCTGCTGCTCGGCGCCGCGCTCCAGCAGCTCGATGAACGGGTCACCGGCGATCTGGGCGGAGAACCGGGTGCAGCGCTGGCAGAGCACGCAGCGCTCGCGGTCCAGCAGAACCTGGGTCGAGATCGGGATCGGCTTCGGGAACGTCCGCTTCTTGTCGACGAACCGGGAGTCCGTGCGACCGTGCGCCAGCGCCTGGTTCTGCAGCGGGCACTCGCCGCCCTTGTCGCAGATCGGGCAGTCCAGCGGGTGGTTGATCAGCAGCAGCTCCATCACGCCCTGCTGCGCCTTGTCGGCGACCGGGGACGTGATCTGGGTCTTGACGACCATGCCGTCGGCGACCGTGATCGTGCAGGATGCCTGCGGCTTGGGCATCGGCCTGCCGCCCATCTCCACCTCGACCAGGCACTGGCGGCAAGCGCCTGCCGGGTCGAGCAGCGGGTGGTCGCAGAACCGGGGGATCGTGATCCCCATCCGCTCGGCGGTCCGGATCAGCAGCTCGCCCTTGGGAGCCACCACCTCGATACCGTCGATGACGAGCTTCACGTGCCCTTCTGGGACAACAAGCTCGTTCTTCTCGGGTGCAACGGTCATCAGTTCGCTCCCGCCAGTGCAGGCTTACGGTTCTTCTCGCGGTTTTTCTGACACAGCGCGAGGAACTCGTCCCTGAAGTACTTGATCCCGCTCTGGATCGGGCTGACCGCACCGTCCCCGAGCGCGCAGAACGACCGGCCGAGCACGTTGTCGCAGACGTCGAGCAACGTGTCGATGTCCTCTTCGGTGCCGTTGCCGTCGACCATCCGCTCGAGGATCTGCGTCAGCCAGTACGTGCCCTCCCGGCAGGGAGTGCACTTGCCGCACGACTCGTGCTTGTAGAACTGGGTCCACTTCATCACGGCCCACGGCACGGAAACCGTCTCGTTGAAGACCTGCACGGCGGTGGTGCCGAGCATCGAGCCGGCTTCCGCGGCGCCTTCGAAGTCCAGCGGGACGTCCATGTGCTCCGCGGTGAACATCGGCGTGGAGGATCCGCCAGGAGTCCAGAACTTCAGCGGGATGCCGTCCTTCATGCCGCCTGCCATGTCCAGCAGCTGGCGAAGGGTGGTGCCCAGCGGAGCCTCGTACTGGCCCGGCTTCTCGACGTGCCCGGAGATCGAGTAGATCTTCGGGCCGGGCGACTTCTCGGTGCCCATCTTGCGGAACCAGTCGGAGCCGCCGTTGATGATGTAGGGAACCGACGCGATCGTCTCGACGTTGTTCACTGTGGTGGGAGCGGCGTAAAGCCCCGCCGCCGCCGGGAAGGGCGGCTTCAGGCGAGGCTGGCCACGACGGCCCTCCAGCGAGTCGAGCAGAGCGGTCTCCTCGCCGCAGATGTACGCACCCGCACCGGCGTGGACCGTGATCTCCAGGTCGTAGCCGGAGCCGAGGATGTTCGCGCCGAGGTACCCGGCGGCCTTGGCCTCCGCGACGGCCTGGTTGAGCCTGCGGATGCAGTGCAGCGCTTCACCGCGCACGTAGATGAAGCAGTGGTGGGAGCGCATCGCGTAGGACGCGATGATGCAGCCTTCGATCAGCGAGTGCGGGTCCGCCATCATCAGCGGGATGTCCTTGCACGTCCCCGGCTCGCCCTCGTCGGCGTTGATCACCAGGTAGTGCGGCTTGTCCTCGTTGGGCGGCATGAAGGACCACTTCAGGCCGGACGGGAAGCCCGCGCCACCGCGACCACGAAGGCCGGAGTCCTTGACCACCTGCACGATCTGCTCCGGCGTCGCGCCGAGAGCCTTGCGTACGGCGGTGTAGCCCTCCAGCTGCTCGTAGGTCTGGATGGACCAGGAGCGGGGAGACAGCCAGCGCTTGGTGAGTACCGGCGTCACCGGGTCGACTGTGCTCATTTCTTCTCCAGGTCGGGGAACGCCACGGTCGCCGGCATGGCCGGCGCGGTCCAGCCGCGGTCCTGCGCCAACTGCGCGCCCGCGAGCGTCTCCGTCGCCTGCGACGGACCGTCCACATCGGACTCACGCTCGAAGAAGCCTGCCAGCTGCAGCGACACGTCCTTGAAGTCGGTCAGCGGGGCGCCCCTGCTCGGTGCGGGCTTCTCGCCGCGCCGCAAGGCATCCACCAGCTCGACCGCCTTGTCCGGCGTCTGGTTGTCGTAGAACTCGTAGTTCACCTGGAGTACCGGCCCGAGGTCGCAGGCCGCGAGGCACTCCGCGTGCTCGATCGTGATCGAGCCGGGTTCGCCAGGCGTACCAGCGGTTTCCTCGTGGCCAAGCGGCTTGCCCGGCTCACCGAGGTGCTCACGCAGCCTGGCGTAGATGCTGTCGCCGCCGAGCGCCGCGCACAGGGTGTTCGTGCACACGCTGACCAAGTGCTCGCCGCATGGCTTGCGCTTGTACATCGTGTAGAACGTCGCCACCGCGCTGACCTCGGCCGGGGCGAGATCCAACTGCTGAGCGCAGAACTGGATCCCGGCCTGGCTGACGTAACCCTGCACCGACTGCACCAGGTGCAGCATCGGCAGCAGCGCCGAGCGGGACTGCGGGTAGCGGGCGATGATCGCCTGCGCCCGGTCCACGATCCCGTCGAAGACGCTGAGGTCCTCGCGGATCTCGGTGACCAGCTTCTCGGTCTCCGCCTCGGGAAGCACGGACGCGACCGCCGCCTCCCGCGAGTCGTCCACAGTCGACTGGAAAGTGGGCTCGCTGCCGACGGTGGAACCGCCGTAGGTCTGCCCAGGTCCAGAAGTGGTCATCGGTCCACACCGCCCATGACTGGATCGATCGAAGCGACCGCGGCGATCAGGTCCGCGATCAGCCCGCCCTCGGCCATGGCGGGCATTGCCTGCAGGTTCACGAAGCTTGGTTCGCGGGCGTGCACGCGCAACGGCCTCGTGCCGCCGTCGGACACCAGGTGGTAGCCCAGCTCGCCGCGGGGCGACTCGATCGGCTGGTACACCTGGCCCGCCGGAACGTGGAAGCCCTCGGTGACCAGCTTGAAGTGGTGGATCAGCGACTCCATCGACTGGCCCATGATCTTGCGGACGTGCTCGAGCGAGTTGCCCATGCCGTCGGGGCCGATGGTCAGCTGCGCCGGCCACGCGATCTTCTTGTCCTCGACCATGACCGGGCCCGGCTCGAGCAGCTTCATCGTCTGCTTGATGATCTTGAGCGACTGGGACATCTCCTCCATGCGGATGAGATAGCGCGCCCAGCAGTCCGCGTCGGTCGACGTCGGCACCTCGAAGTCGACCTCGTCGTACGCCAGGTACGGCTCGATCTTGCGCTGGTCCCACGCCAGGCCCGCGGACCGCAGCACCGGGCCGGTGATGCCGAGCGCCAGGCAGCCGTCCAGCGACAGGTAGCCGACGTCCTTCAAGCGGTTGCGCCACACAGGCTGTCCGGTGAACAGCTTGTGGTACATGGCGATGCGCTCTTCCATCGTCTTGACGAACTTGGTCAGGTAGTCCTTCCAGTCCTCCGGAAGGTCCTGAGCCACCCCGCCAGGACGGATGAACGCGTGGTTCATCCGCAGACCGGTGATGTACTCCAGCGTGTGCAGCAGCACCTCGCGCTCACGGAAGCCAAGCGCGGCAGCGGTTGTGGAGCCGAGCTCCATACCGCCGGTGGCCAGGTACACGAAGTGCGACGAGATCCGGTTGATCTCCAGCAGCAGCTGGCGGATCAGCTGCGCGCGGCGCGGAGCCTCGATGCCCAGCAGCTTCTCGACACCCATGCAGTACGCGGCCTCGTGCGACAGCGGCGCGAGGTAGTCGGTGCGGGTGATGAAGGTGACGCCCTGCGTCCAGGTCCGGTACTCGCAGTTCTTCTCGATCCCGGTGTGCAGGTAGCCGATCACCGAACGGGCCTGGGTGACGGTCTCGCCCTCGATCTCGATCACCAGGCGGAGCACGCCGTGCGTGGACGGGTGCTGTGGGCCGAGGTTGATCACCATGCGCTCGTCGTGCGTGGCGTCCTCGAGCACCTGGTCCCAGTCGCCGCCCGTCAGCGTGTAGACCGGGCCCTCGGTGGTCTGCCTTGCTTCGGCGGCGTACGGGTCGCCGGTCGCGGCGCTCGCATCAGGTGTGGTGGCGTCAGTCGGGTTTGTGGTCACGAGTAAGACCTCCGCTGGTCGGGCGGTGGGATCTCCGCGCCCTTGTACTCAACCGGGATGCCGCCGAGCGGGTAGTCCTTGCGCTGCGGGTGGCCGTCCCAGTCGTCCGGCATGAGGATCCGGGTCAGCGCCGGGTGGCCGTCGTAGACGATCCCGAACATGTCCCAGGTCTCCCGCTCCTGCCAGTCGGCCGTCGGGTAGACCTCGACGACGCTCGGCACGTGCGGGTCCTCGACATCCAGCGCGACCTCGAGGCGGATCCGACGCCGGAACGTCATCGATGTCAGGTGGTAGACCGAATGCAGCCGCTGCGGCACGTCGACGCCGTAGTCGACGCCGGAGACCGAACTGCACAGCTCGAAGCGCAGCGCGGGCTCGTCACGCAGGATCCGGCAGATCTTCAGCAGGTGTTCACGCGCGACGTAGTACGTGATCTCGCCGCGGTCGACGGTGACCTGCAGGATCGCCTCGGCCGGGATGTTGCGGCGGGAGAACGCCGCCATCATCTCGTCGGTGACCTCGTCGAACCAGCCGCCGTAGGGGCGCTCGGCCGGAGGCGGGCTGTACGCGGGCAGCCGCAGGCCGCCGAAGCCAGAAGTGTCGCCGGAGTCCGAGACACCGAACATGCCCTTGCGGGACTTGCCCGCGACCACACCGGGTTTCGGGGCCGTGTCACGGGCTTCGAGGCCTTCTTCGGGCCGTTCGGCACTCGAGTGCTCGTCGCCTGGGGTAGTCACCGCTCAGCCCTTCTTCTTGGCGTAGCGCTCGGAGGACGGGATCAGCTCGGCCGGCTGGAAGCCCTCTTCCGCCAGCTTCGCGGCCCGGCGGGCACCCAGCGGCTCCTCGGAGATCCGCTGGTGCAGCTTGAGGATCGCGTCGAGCAGCATCTCCGGGCGCGGCGGGCAACCGGGCAGGTAGATGTCGACCGGGACGACGTGGTCGACGCCCTGCACGACCGCGTAGTTGTTGAACATGCCACCGGACGAGGCGCAGACACCCATCGCGATGACCCACTTGGGCTCGGGCATCTGGTCGTAGATCTGGCGCAGGACCGGGGCCATCTTGTTGGTGACCCGGCCGGCCACGATCATCAGGTCGGCCTGCCTAGGGCTGGCGCTGAAGCGCTCCATGCCGAACCGGGCGTAGTCGTAGCGGGCGCCACCGACGGTCATCATCTCGATCGCGCAACAGGCCAGACCGAACGTGGCGGGCCACACGGAGTTCTTCCGTGCCCAGTTCACCAGCTTTTCCAAGCCGGCCAGCATGACTCCGTTGGGGAGGAGCTTCTCTTCGATTCCCATGCTTGCCCCTCTAGTTCCAGTCCAGTCCGCCGCGTCGCCAGACGTACGCGTAGGCGAAGCCGACGGTGGCGATGAACAGGACGATCTCCACCACGCCGAACGCGCCCAGAGCGTCCGCGGTGACCGCGAACGGGTAGAGGAAGACCATCTCGATGTCGAACAGGATGAACAGCATCGCGGTCAGGTAATAGGCGACCGGAACACGACCGCCGCCGACAACCGGCTGCGGTGACGGTTCGATGCCGCACTCGTACGCCTCGAGCTTCGCCCGGTTGAACCGCTTGGGCCCGACCAGAGCGCCGAGCGTGGCCGAGACCCCCGCGAACAGCGCTCCCAGTGCGAGCAGGAACACCAACGGAAGGTACGAGCCGAGTTCCGAACCACCGCTCTGTGCCAGCACGCTCACGCCGTCGACCATTGACAACGCCGTCCTTTCCCCGCGCATCGATCGCCCTCGTCGGCACCCTAAGGGGTCTTGCTCACACCCCTGGTGGTTAGGCACGCCTAACAAGCCGTGCCATTCCCCGCCCTTTCAGGCCCCGACCAGCGCGAACGCTTGTCGCCGAGCTTGTGAAAGTCTTCACAAGCTGTCTCATGACGATGTGAAACCATTCACAAGACGTAGCGGCAGTCTAGGACTTGGCTCACAAGAAGGAACCCCCAGGTCCGCCAAGCGTCCATGTGAGGCCCACCACCCGGGCAACAACGACGCCTCCGCGAGCGAAGCGAGCGAGAGAAGTCGGTGACGGGTGGCCGCGCGTGTCTGCCTTTGCGGCGTGGGAGTCGCTCCGTCCGCGGCGCACAGCGGCAGCCAACCCGGCTGGTAGCGAGGCGGATGGAGGACTCACGCTTGCTGCAAAGGCGGACACGCGGTAATTCGGTTCGACCAGCCCCGCTGGGACAGGACTAACCCCGCTAGAACAGAAGGCAGCTTCCTTCGCCCGCGAGCCGGCGCGTGTCCACCATTCCGGCACGGTGAGTCAAACTGCTCGACTCGCTACCAGCCCCGCTGATACCCGCCGTGCGCCGCTCGCGCGTTCAACACACCATGGGCCTCGTCGGTGGGCACGCGTGTGGCCCTTGCGGTGCCGCTTCGCTTTGCTTCGGGCGTTGCTTATGGGTGCTTTGGATTGGGGTTAGCGGAGGTTGGGGGCGATCTTGCTGGCCACTGAGATCATCCGGTCCACCACGTCCCCGTCCTTCGGGTCGAAGCACCCCGACAGACCCTTGTGGATCAGCGGAATCAGCGAGTTCACGCGCAACCCGTACTTGGTCGCCGCGCGCATGATCTTCGGTTTTCCGATGATCTTCGCGAAAATGTTGCCCAGGCGGTAATAACCGCCGTAAAGCTCACGCATCGCAACGGGGTAAGCCCGCAAAGCCCGTTCCCGTGAAGGACCTTCCGAACGAGCCAAAGCCTGCACGACGATCTCCGAGGCGATCTTCGCCGACTCCATCGCGGACTGAATGCCCTCGCCGTTGAACGGGCTCACCATGCCACCGGCGTCCCCGAGCAGCAGCATGCCGTCGCGGTAGTGCGGAGTGCGGTTGAAGCCCATCGGCAGTCCGGCTCCGCCGACCTTGCCCAGAGCGTTCTCCTCGCGGAAACCCCATTCCTCCGGAGTCCCGTCCAACCACTGCCGCAGCAAAGCCCGGTAGTCCGTGCTGCGGAACGAAGACGAAGTCGACAGCATTCCCAGGCCGACGTTCACCGTGCCGTCGCCGAGCGGGAAGACCCAGCCGTAGCCCGGCAGCAGTTTCGGGTTCGCGGGGTCACTTCGGTCCCACAGTTCGAGGTGGCCCTCGATGAAGTCGTCCTTGGAACGCGGCGAGGAGTAGTAGCGCCGGACCGCTACTCCCATCGGGCGATTTTCGTGCTTGTCGATTCCGACCGACAACGCCAGCCGGGCGGACACGCCGTCGCACGCCAACACCAGCGGCGCCGAGTACGTCACCTCGGTCTTGTCGCGGCCGACCCGAGCTCGGACCCCGGTCACGCGGCCGGTCCGAGACACAACAGCCCCGGTCACCGTCGTGT
The DNA here is from genome assembly GCA_000720375.1 of Rhodococcus rhodnii. GTDB lineage: Bacteria > Actinomycetota > Actinomycetes > Mycobacteriales > Pseudonocardiaceae > Kibdelosporangium. The sequence goes on from JOAA01000019.1 coordinate 64,470, forward strand.
TCTGCTGCAGGCGGGCTCCGTCGCGCTCGGCCACCTTCGCGAGCAGCTCGTCGAAGTCCTGGCGGGTCCGGGAGACGCCGTAGGGCGGCATGGACGAAAGTTCCGGCCAGGGAAGGTGGAGCTGCAGGTCACCGGTGATGATCCGGAGTGCGTTGTTGTGCACCCAGCCAGCTTCTTCGCTGGTGTCGATGCCCAGGTCGATCAGCTGCTTCACGCCGCGCGGGGTGAGTCCGTCGCCGCAGACCTTCTCGCGGGGGAACTGGGATTTCTCCAGCAGCAACACATCCACGCCTGCTCGGGCCAGGTACGCCGCGGCGGTTGATCCGGCTGGGCCCGCGCCGACGACGATCACTTCGGCGTCGTCACCCGGGCGTCGTCGCGTACCCACAGCGGCTCCCTTGTGAATGGTTTCACGATCTCCCCTTGGTGCAATTCTAGCTGCGTTGTGGACGTGACCTGGGACACCATGGGCGCGGAGGTAACCCATGACCTTGGACCGGTTGCGGTCGGCGTTGTGGCAGACGCCGATTCCGACCTCGCCCCTACCCCACAACAGCTACCAGGAAGCGCTCGGCCTGAACCTGCTCGCGTTGGCATTGCGACTTGAGCACGTCGACCGGATGACCGAGGCGCTCACGTTGGTCGACTCCACTCACATGACCCGCTCGGTCAGCATCGACATCAATCTCACAGTGCTCACCCCTGATCAGCTTCAGGCGTTGCGGACGGATCCCAACGCCACCAAGGCTCCGGAAACCGTGTGGCTGCCTGTAGCTCGTCAGGCCCGCACCGATCAGGCCCCGGTTGTCGTTCGTGACGCGACCAACGTGGTTCTGCCGCGTGCCACTCATGCGGAGACGTCCAGTGCGTTGATCCAAGGCATGTCCAAGGCGTTCCGGATGTTCCTCGAGGCCGATCCGCGTACCGCCGACCCGGACGAGCCGCTCTACGGCATCCGGCACGGCCTGCACCGGTCCCGCTGGCTGATCCAGGCCGCGATCGCGAACATGATCGACAAGGGCGTCCAGCCGCCGAGAACCCACGCCGACCACGCGCCGCGCCGGGGTGCCACCGACTCGGAGAGCATCCGGGAACGAGCCGAGCAGGCGATCGACCAGCTCTTCCCGGAGGACAGCGCTTTCCTGCGGCTGCTGGACATCGCATCGTCCGAGTACCTGCTGGTTACGGAGGTCCCGACCAACAAGCCTCAAGTGTTCCTGCAGTTCGACGCGCCCGTGATGCCTGCACGCTCGCAGGACCTACGGGACCGCGCGACGATCCGTCGTGGACTGACGCCTCGGCACGAGTTCACCGTCCGGTACCAGACCGTCATCCCGCGCGCGGTCGACTCGTACCACGTGACCATCGAAGTCCCGTCGGAGATCGCGGTCCGGCGGTTCTTCCTGACCAGCGACGTGGACGGGCCCGCGCTGCGCACGCTGGTCAACGACATCCGGGCGGTCGCGGACGAGTACGACGAGCTCAACTCCGTGTCGCCCAAGCTTCTTGAGCAGGAGTTACAGAGCATCGGGTCGCGGCTGGCCGAGTTCGGCCGCCGGCGCAGGCTGGACCTCGACTCGTTCAAGACGTACCTCGAGGACTGTTACGCGGGCTTCACCAACCGGCGGCCCACGTTCCCCGCGAACGGCCGGCTGATCAGCTGGTTGTCGGAGTTCTCGCAGAAGTACGAGGCCGACCACTACCGCAAGCTGGCGGACGGCGTGTTCACCGCGCCGATGTTGCGCCAACTGGCCGACGACCTCGAAGCGTCCGATGTGGACAAGGACTTGTACGTGGACAACGACCCGAGGGACAACGCCGGGCACGCGCACTGGCGGCGCAGGCCGTTCGGGTCCGATCCGCAGTCGGTCGAGCCGGTCGAGGCGAACCTGTACATCGCGTTGGTCGACGATCCGCCGTCCTTGGCCTCGAACGTGTCCAAGATGCTGCTCGCGGTCACCCTGCTCGTGCTCGTGTTCGGGGTGATCCTGCAACCCGGTCTGTTCCGCGGCATCCTTTTCCTCGACGACCTCGGCGGCGGGCTCAGACCGAACTTCGACGAGCAGTCCCCGGTTTCGTCGGCGGACGCCGTGGTCACCGTTCTCCTGCTGGTTCCGGGTCTGCTGCTGGCCAGACTCGATATCCCGTCCGCGCGGTCGGTTCTCGGTCAGCTCAGGCTGTTTCCCAGATACGTCGCGTACGTGTCGATGATCATCGCGGGCGCGCTCGCGCTGTTCGTGGCGGCGGCCCAGGCGAACGCACTGGCATTGCCCTTCGAGATCGCGATCTGGCTGCTGGCCGTGCTGGCCGCGTCGATGGTCGCGAACAACGTGATCAACGCGGTGAAACGACGAAGCCGCGTGCCGTTCAGCACGGTCAGCCCGAACTGGCTGATCGCGGAACTGACAGGCGCTGTCGACCGCCGCAAACGGGACTGTGTCGTGAACTTCTCCACCTTGGGGCGTGATGCGCGTGTCTAACGTGACCCGGCAGTACCCCGCGCTCGCCAAGATCGCCGCGCGGGCCGCCGGTTCGGCAAGCCCGGCGATCCAGTTCAGCGTCGGACATTTCGCGGACGAACAGCCCGAACACCAGCCACCGCAAGGTGTCGGCGAGATCCTGGCGGTCCGGATCGGCGGCGTCGGCTTCCAGCTGCACACGTGGTCGCCGGTGACGCCCGGCTACCCGCCCGCCGGGGTGATCGCCGACGAACTCGGCGCAGGCCGGTTCGGCGGCAGCGTGATGATCAACCCGGACTTCCTGTACGACTCCGCGCAGAGCACCGAGATCCTGCTGACCCTCGGGCACGACCCGTGGCGCCCGGACTACGCCGACTCGCTGATGGTCACGCTGGCGTACAAGGTGATGACCACGGCCGCGGGCGGCGAGGTGCCGATCTTGTTCCTGCAGTCGCCGGTGGCTCCGTTCAAGGATCCGCCGCCGCGTTTCCGGGTCGACGGTTCCGGCGAGGCTCCCCGCGTATCCAACGGCCTCGCGCTGCGCATGCTGATCGCTTTGGACACAGGCAATCCGCGCAAACGCTTGGCGTTGGTGCGCAACATCGCCTGGGTCGCGGCCGAGTACGGCATGGGCCTGCAGGTCACCGACCGTCGGTTCGGCCGGGTCCGCGGCGAATGGTGGTCGGTGCTGCGCCACGAGCCGGACATCTACCAGCGCAAGAAAACCGAGCTCTTCGGCTGGGCACCGGACGGCGTTCCGGACTGTGCCCAGCTGCTGACGTTCGTCGGGCCCGCCAGGATCGGGGCCTCCGCGGCGATCGCGGCCGATCTGCTGGCTCGCAACATCGGCCTGCTGTCCATCTCCGAAGCCACGTTGCAGGAGATCGCGTTCGTCAACGTGGTCGTGCCAGTTGCCCCGGCACGCAAGGGATCCACCACGGCGTCCGGAAAGTGCCTGCCCATCAGTGCTGGGCTCGGCGCGCTTGCCCGCGACTGTGGTTTGACAGCACGGCGTGGCGCACGGCGTACGGGCCGGATCGAAGACACACCCGCGACGGACTACCAACTGCTGCGGACCGGGCCGGTCGATCCACACATCGGAGAACCGGATGACGCCGTGTTCCGGCCGATATGGGTTTCGTGGCAACTGCCTTCTGCGCGTGACGTCCCGGCGATGGTGTTCGCTCATCTGATCGCCGACGAACACGTCGTCAACGGACGCGTGGACTACACGCGTGCCCGGCTCGCCCCGAACGGCAAGGTCAGAGGCAGAGCCAAGATCTCCGTCGCGCTGGACCCGGCGATCGACCGGGTCAACGTCCCCGCTCGGCTGTCGGACCTGTGCTCCCAGGTCGAACGGGATGTGCTCACGCACCTGCTCGGCGACGGGGAGGTGTTGCGGACCGTCGAGCTGACCATCGCGTGGCGGGAACGCTGGGTCAGCCGCTGATGTGGCCTGTTCGTGCCGAAGCCTTGTGGTCGGCCCGCAATGTGGATAAGACCGGTTGTCAGAAGGGGAGAACTGGGAGGAATCCACATGCGCATAGCCAGATTAGTGCTCCCTGTGCTGGTCGTGGCCGGCTTGGCGACGCCAGCACAGGCAGCACCACCACCGACGTTCGCGGCGACGGGCTGGTCGGTCGAGGACGGCAAACTGGTGTGGCGTGCACCAGAGCCAGTGCCGGTCGGCGACGCCGCGATCGAGTTCTGGGACGGCGACCGGCTGCTCGGCAGACCGCGCCCGTCGACCGATCACCGCACGTTCACGCTCGACAGCACAGCGGTCGCCGACCCGCGTGAACCCGAGGTCCGGGCGGGTGGCAGGCGAATCGATGTCGAGGAGAAGAGGCGTCCGCTGGCATCGGCGCCAACGCCCGCACCTGCGCCGTTGCCCGCGGGAGCGGTCGATCCCGGGGTGCCAGGCCCGTTCCGGACCACGTCCGGCGAGTACACAGTGGACTCGATCAGGCTGCCGGACTACCCGCAGCCCATTGAGATGCAGGGCTTGGTGATCGCACCGGTCAATGCCCCCGGCAAGCGCCCGCTCGCGCTTTTCCTGCACGGCAGGCATGCCACGTGTTACGTCCCCGGCGGGGCCGCCAGTTTGGCCTGGCCGTGCCCACCAGACGCGAAAGCCATTCCGAGTCATCGGGGTTACCAGCAGGCGCAGCAGTTGCTCGCCTCGCAGGGCTACGTGACGGTCTCGATCTCCGCCAACGGCATCAACGCTCAGGACAACGGCGTGCTCGACCTCGGCGCGCAGGGGCGTTCTTCCTTGGTACGCCAGCACTTGGCCCGCTGGGCCGACTGGGCAGGCGCGGGCCGCGGATCGGCACCGGACATCGTCAAGGCCGCACCCGTCGCCGACCTGTCGAACGTGTTCCTGATGGGTCATTCGCGCGGCGGTGAAGGCGTCAACCGAGCCGCGATGGACAGCATCAGCCCGCCAACCGGGGAGAACCTGCCGACTCGCTGGACCATCCGTGGCCTGTTCCTGATCGGTCCGACGATCTTCGGCCACAACCCTGCACCCGACGTGCCCTCGGTCGCGGTCCTGCCCGGCTGCGACGGCGACGTCATCACCCTCGAAGGACAGATGTCCGTGGACGCCTCCCGAGGGATCAGCCGGGGCAAGGCGTTGCACAGCGCGTTGTATGCCGTCGGGGCGAACCACAACTTCTTCAACACCGAGTGGACACCTGGTCAGGCCGAGGCTCCGGCCGGCGACGACTTCTCCCTCGAAGGCGATCCGCTGTGCTCGCCGGGAGTGCCCAACCGGCTGACCCCGGTGCAGCAACAGACCATGGGTGCGACGTACATCGCTGCCGCGGCACGGCTTTTCGTGGCCGGTGACCTGCGCGTCCTGCCGCTGCTCGACGGTACGGGAGTGCGGGCGCCGTCGGCCGACCCAGCCCGCGTACTCAGCCACGCCGTCGGCGGCGCACGGACTTCCTTTGTGGTGCCGGAAGCCGCTACCCAGGCCAGCGGAGGCGCTCAGCTGTGCAAGCTGGTCACAGGGGGCACTGACTCGTGCTTCGATCCGGCCATCTCGTGGTGGCAACCGCATTCGGCGTTGATCCAGTGGACGCTCAGTGAGGATCCGGACCGGCTCGCGGTCTCGTTGGCCGGCTCGGGGGCCATTCGCCCGGCCAGGCCCGTTTCCCTTACCGGGTCACGGGATCTGGCGCTGCGGTTGATCGTCCCGCCGAACACCACGGGCAACCAGTTCGACATCGCCATCACCGATGTCCACGGCCGCAAGGCACCGTTGGGCACGGTCAAGCTGGATGGCCTGTCCGCGACAGAGAACATCGCTTCGCTTTGGGCTCAGGAAGTCCGCGTTCCGCTGCCGAGGTACGGCGTTGACCTGCGTCGAGTCGCGGCGCTCGAACTCGTGCCGCGCGGCACAGGACAGGCGTGGCTGATGGACGCCTACGGCTGGAACACCGGGTTGCCTGCCCCGGAACCCGTTGCCTTGCCACGTGTTGACGTGAGCGATCTGACCATCCGGGAAGGTGACTCGGGCACGATGACCTACCAGGTCAAGGTCTCGACGTCAGGCACCACCTCGGGCACCGCACGGCTGTTCGTGTCCGATGGCGCGGGCGGGTTCACGACCAGGGTCATCACTGTCCAACCTGGACAGCAGACGATCGAGCTCCCGTTCGACGTCACCGGCAACACCCGGTGGAGTCTTTCGATCCGGCGCCTGGTCTTCGCCAAGGCGCTGCAAGGCGTGGTCGCGGCGGACTACGCCGGTGGAATGGTCGTACTCAACGACGACCCCGAGCCGACGGTCACGATCACGCCGGTCGCCGACAAGGTCACCGAAGGCGGGACGTTGACGTGGCGGATGACGATCTCCGCGGTGGCGGACTCGACCTTCCCGCGGTTCGTCGGCGCACTGCCGGTCGAGTCCGGGCCCGAGCTGTCCAGCACGGACGTCGATCCGGCCTGGTTCCGGGAATGGACACGGGGATCCGACCCGCTGCCTTCTCGTTCGCTCTCGAGCGCCGGAGCCTTCATCCAGTTCGGCATTCCAGCTGGTCAACTGAGCCGTGACGTCACCGTGGTGACCGTCGCCGACAACGAGGCCGAGCCTACTGAGCGGGTCCGGCTGGGCATCGTCACGCCGGACGGGCGGATCGAGTCCGAAGTCATCGGTGAGGTGAGCGACCCGACGTAGGCCCCTTGCGGGCGCATGATCAACACCGCTAGAACCAGTTGCGGAGGGAACAACTGGAGGGAAATTCACATGCGTCTGCTCAGGCTCGTGTTGCCTGTGCTGGTCGTGGCCGGTTTGGCCACGCCCGCACAGGCAGCACAACCGCCGGAAACCGCATCGGGTTGGTCAGTCAGTGGCAGCGAGCTTGTCTGGAAATCGGACAATCCGCTGCCGGTCGGCGACGCGGCCATCGAATTCTGGGCCGGGGACCGGCTGCTGGGCCGTCCCCGCCCGTCGGCCGACCATCGCACGTTCACACTCAGCACGAGAACCGCGGTCGACCCACGTGAGCTGTCCGTTCGCGCATCGGGCAAGCGGCTGGACGTCGAAGAAGCACCACGGCCGATGAAGACGCGGCCGCTGCCACCACCCGCGCCGCAACCCGCGGGTACGGTCGATCCCGGAGTGCCCGGCCCGTACAAGACGACGACCGGTGAGTACACAGTGGACCCGATCAAGCTGCCGGACTACCCGGCGGCGATCGAGATGCAGGGCCTGGTCGTGGCACCGGTCAACGCACCTGGCCGGCGACCACTCGCACTTTTCCTGCACGGCAGGCACATCTCGTGCTACGACCCGGCAGATCCGAGGTATCAGAACATCGACTGGCCGTGTGCGGAAGGCAAGAAACCCGTCCCCAGCTACACCGGCTACCAGCAGGCACAACAACTGCTCGCGTCGCAGGGGTACGTGACCGTGTCCATCTCGGCGAACGGGATCAACGGGCAGGACGCCGACGTTCTTGACCTGGGCGCACAAGGGCGTTCTTCCTTGGTACGCCAGCACTTGACTCGCTGGGCGGACTGGGCAGGCGCAGGGCGCGGCTCGGCACCGGACATCGTCAAGGCCGTGCCCGTGGCCGACCTGTCGAACGTGTTCCTGATGGGGCACTCGCGCGGCGGCGAAGGCGTCAACCGAGCCGCGATGGACAGCCTGAACCCGCCGCCCGGCGACACGCTGCCGACGCTGTGGAAGATCCGGGGCACGCTGCTGATCGGTCCGACGATCTTCGGCCACAACCCGGCGCCCGACGTGCCCTCGGCCACGATCCTGCCCGGCTGCGACGGTGACGTCTCCGACCTGCAAGGACAGATGTTCATCGACGGGACGCGAGGCGTCAGCCGCGGTGCCGCGTTGCACAGCTCGCTGTACTTCGTGGGCGCGAACCACAACTTCTTCAACACCGAGTGGACGCCTGGCCAGTCCGTGGCGCCGTCGTCGGACGACTTCCGGAGCACCGATGACGCGGTGTGCTCGCCGGGAACGCCGACTCGGCTCACCGCAGCGCAGCAGCAAACCGCTGGTGCGACGTACATCGCTGCGGCGGCGCAGCTCTTCGTCGGCGGGGACCGGCGAGTACTTCCTCTGCTCGACGGCAGCGGCGTACGCGCGCCTTCGGCCGATCCGGCCCGTGTGCTCTCGCACGCCGTCGGTGGCGAGCGGACCTCGTTCGTCACGCCGGAGGCCGCGACCGCGACCAGTGGCGGAGCGAAACTGTGCAAGCAGGTCACCAAGGACGAGGCGCAGGGCTGCGGAGTCGAGAACAGGACGCACTTCGTGTGGTTCTGGGGTGTGAGTGAGGATCCCGACCGGTTCGCCGTGTCCTTGTCCGGCGCGGGAACCGTGCGTCCCGCGAAGCCGGTGTCGCTGGCCGGGTCACGCGATCTGGCGCTGCGGCTGATCGTTCCGCCGAACACCAAGGACAACAGGTTCGACATCGCGATCACCGACACGCGCGGCCGTAAGGCCCAACTGGGCTCGGTGAAGCTCGACGGCTTGCCTGCCACTGAACATGTTTCGGCGCTGTGGTCCCAGGAAGTGCGCGTTCCATTGCCGTGGCACGGTATCGATCTGCGTCAGGTGGCTTCGCTCGAGCTTGTGCCGCATGGCAACGAGAAGGCCTGGCTGCTTGACGCGTACGGCTGGAACAACGGTTTGCCAGACCCACGGCCGGTTCCGTTGTCGCGGGTGGACGTCGGCGCGTTGACCGTCCAGGAGGGCGACTCGGGCACGAAGAAGTACCAGATCCCGGTGTCGGTGTCCGGCGACAGGGCAGGCAAAGTGCGGCTGTTCATCGGCCGTGACAAGGCCGAGTTCGAGGCGCGCCTGGTCACCGTCGAGCCAGGACAGCACACGATCGACCTGCCCATGGAGGTCACCGGCAACACCCGGTGGAGCTGGGGATCCAGTCAGCAGGTGCTCGCGAAGGCCGTCCAAGGCACAGTCGCGGGTGCGTACGGCGGCGGTATCACCGTGATCGAGGACGATCCCGCGCCCGCCATCACAATCGCGCCTGCCACCACAACCGAGGGCGGCACGATGAAGTGGACCGTGACTTCGTCCGCGGTCGCCGATTCGCCGATCACCGGATGGGGCCGGACGATTCCGCCCACCCAGGGCCGGCAACTGTCGACCACCGACGTGGATCCGACGTGGTTCAAGGAGAACACCGCCGAGGAGCCGTTGCCCGCCCGGCCGCTGTCGGACACCCGGCTGATGTTCTACTTCGATATCCCGGCCGGGTCGTTGACCGGTGAGATCACCATGCCCACGGTGGCGGACACCGAGGCAGAACCGACCGAGTACGTCTACTCGAAGTTGCGCCTGTCAGCGGACCGCACCAAGGAGGTCGAGCTCGTCGGCACGGTGACTGAGCAGTCCTAGCGCTTCTTCGCCCGGTGCAGGGCCACGACTCCGAAAGTGAGGTTCATCCACTCCACGTCACTCCAGCCGGCCTTGGCGACGATCTCGGCAAGGCCGCGCTGGGAGTGCCAGTCCTTGATCGACTCGCCGAGGTAGCGGTACGCCTCGGGATTGGACGACACGACCTTGGCGATCGTGGGCGCGACCCGCTTCATGCCCCAGTGGAACACCGTGCGGAACGGCTTGAACCGCGGCTGGGAGAACTCGCAGACCAGCAGCCTGCCGCCGGGCTTGACCACCCGCCGCATCTCGGCGAGCGCGACCTCGGTGTCGAAGAAGTTCCGGATGCCGAAGACGACCGTGACCGCGTCGAAGGAGTCGTCGGCGAACGGCAGCCGCATCGCGTCCGCGGCGACCTTCGGCACCTCACGGGACGCGCCGCTGCTGAGCATGCCGACCGAGAAGTCGGCGGCCACGCACCAGGCGCCACCCCGCGCGAACGCGACCGTCGACACGCCCGTGCCCGCGGCCAGGTCGAGAATCCGCTCGCCCGGCTGGGCGTCGAGGACCCTCCTGGTCATCTCGCGCCAGCGCCGGTCGTAGCCCAACGTGAGGACCGAATTGGTCCGGTCGTACCCGCGCGCGACGCCGTCGAACATCTTGGCGACCTCGCGCGGCTTCTTCTCAAGGCTGGCACGGGACATGACCGAACTCTAAGCGAGAACCGAGGTGCGCATGATGCCACCTGAGCAGGCTCTAAGCCAGCACATCCCCGAAAGAGTGAAAGACCTGCCAGCAACCCACATGTGCCGGTAACTTGAACATGTGAGCGAAAACGCCGTTCCGATAGAGGAGATGACCCGTGCCGAACTACTCGACAACATCCGCCACTGCTTCACGCAGGCCCGCGCCGCGCATGCCGCTTACCTCGCCGCGCTCGCCCGCCTCAGCCACCTGCGCAACTCGTTCTTCCCGGACTTCGCCGTGCCCGGTTTGCCTGAACAATGCCCGTACTTCGCCCCACCGGCAACGGGCCTCAACCCGGCTGTGGATATCCCGCCCCAACTGGTCAGCGCGACGTCGGACTTCGTGTGGGCCACGCGGGCTAGGCCAGGCTGAGCGCCTGCAGCATGCCCTCGACCGACGTGGGCCAACTGAACTCTTCCGCCCGCGCCCGAGCCGCTTCCCGGCGCCGCGACTCCGGTGCCTCGAGCAGGTCTTCCACCGCGTCGGCGAACGCGTCCGCGTGGTCGTCCACCGCGGCGCCACACCCTGGCCGAACAATCTCCCGGAGAGCCGATGATGCCGAGACCACGACCGGAGTTCCCGACGCGAGTGCTTCCAGTGCCGCGAGCCCGAACGTCTCATGTGGACCTGGCGCCAAGGAGACGTCCGCCGTGGCGAGCAGCTGGGCGACGTCGGTGCGGGACTGAACGAATCCAAGGAACGTCACGGGCAGGCCCGTCGCGCGGCGGCGCAGCGATCCCATGCTCGGGCCGTCACCGGCGACGACCAGCCTTGCGCTGTGACCTTCGGAGTGCAGTTGTGCCAAGGTGTCCACACTGCGCTCCACGTGCTTCTCCGGCGAGAGGCGTCCACAGTGGATCAACAGCGTCTCCGCTCCGGCCGCCAGATCCTGTCTTAGCGACACCGATCTTCGGGCCGGGGTGAAGGTGGACAAGTCGACACCGAGCGGGACTCGCCGGACGTTCGTCACGCCGATGCGGTCGAACTCCTCACGGGCGAATTCCGTCGTGCACACCACGGTGTCGTAGTACCCGGCCATTCGGCGGTTGGCCCGGTCGGCGACGTTGCGTGCCCATTGCGGTGGAAGGAGGAACTGTTCGAGCAATCTGTCCAGGCGTTCGTGCGAGATGACCACGCTCGGCACGCCGTGGCTTCGGGCCCATCGGCCCATGCCGCGCAACGTCAGCCGGTCCGAGACCTCAAGGCGGTCGGGTTCGAGACGGGTCAGCAATGTCCGCACGCGCCAGGGATCGACGGCCCGGTAGCCCCCGGTGCCCGGGATTTTGGGGGCTGGCAGCGTGATTCGGCGCACGCCGTTGGGCATCGGCTCGTCGGCGTAGCCGGAGCCGGGGACGACCAGGACCACGTCATGGCCCTGCGCGCAGTACCCGGCGCCCAGGTGGTGCAGCGCCGTCCGTAACCCGCCGGACTTCGGACCGTAGAAGTTGGCGAGCTGGACAACGCGCATCACGCCACCTGGGCCAGCTGGGTCACCGCGCCGTAGTGGCCCATCAGTTGATCGCACACGGCCGTCCAGGTGCGGCCTTGGACGGCACGGCGTCCCGCGGTGGCCAGGCGGGTGCGCAGTGCCGGGTCAAGCAGTTCCGCGACGGCCGGACGCAGTTCCGTGTCCATGTCCTTGAGGAGGAAACCAGTCTTGCCGTGGTCAACGAGGTCACGCGGTCCGCCCGAGTCGGGGGCGAGCACGGGCACACCAGAGGCCATCGCCTCTTGGACGGCCTGGCAGAACGTCTCGTGCGGCCCGGTGTGCACGAACACGTCCAGGCTGGCGTAGGCCTCGGCGAGGGGCTCGCCCGTCCGGAACCCGAGAAAGGCCGCCCCTGGCAGCTTTTCCCGCAGGTTGTCCGTGTCGGGGCCGTCGCCGACGACCACCAGCCGGACGCCGGGCATGTCGGCCAGGGCTGCCAGCTTGGCGACCTGTTTCTCCGGCGCCAGCCGACCGACGTAGCCGACGAGCATCTCGCCGTTGGGTGCCAGCTCACGGCGAAGTTGGCTGTCGCGGCGGCTTGGGTTGAACAGGTTCGTGTCGACGCCTCTGCCCCAGCGGTGGACGCGTGGGATGCCGTGCTCGACCAGGGAGCGCACGGCATCGGTCGAGGGCGCCAGGGTCCGGTCGGCCAGGGTGTGCAGCCTGCGGATCCAGCGCCAGGCCACGGCCGCGCCTCTGGCGAGGCCGTACGAGGACGCGAATCCGGCCACGTCGGTCTGGTAGACCGCCACGGTCGGCACGTCCAGCAGGCGCGCGGCTCGTAGCCCGCCCGCGCCGAGCACGAACGGCGATGCCAGGTGCACGACATCGGGCTCGAAATCCAGCAGGGCCGAGGTGATCCGCGGCCCCGGCAGACCGATCGGAAGGGAGGTGACGACCGGGACGTCGACCGCACGGGTCCGGACGACCGGGGCGTGCAGGTAGCTGTCCGGCCCAGGGCCAGGAGCGACCACGAGTGCCTCGTGACCGTGGTCACGCAGGTACTCGACAACGCGGAGAACGGAGTTCGTCACGCCGTTCACCTGCGGCAGAAAGCTCTCGGTGACGATGGCGACTCGCACGGATCTCACGATGATCCGGCATCCGAGCAGACCGGCGACGGGCGAATGACGTGCCGGGGAACGAAGCCGAAACTTCCAACGTGTGGTTTTGCGATCCTTCGCTGGTCACCTCCCGGTCGCGTACCGGACACCCAGCGCGGTCACTCTAGGTCGGCATGACCCTCTTGTCGTCGCGCCCGCCCAGGCCAGTTGAGCCGGGACTGTTGTCACGGGCACTGGAAGTAGCCGGCCGGCTGGCCAACGACGCCACCGACGTGATCACCGCGACAGCGGGCCGGGGCGCGCGCCCCGGCGGCAAGGACTCCCCGTTCGACTGGGTCACCGACACCGACCGGACCCTGGAACGGCACACCCGCCGGGTGCTGACGTCCGAGTTCCCCGGCATGCCGGTGGTCGGGCAGGAGTTCGGCGCCGACATCGGCTCGGACGCCGCCGAGTACCGCTGGGTCGTCGATCCGGTGGACGGCACGGCGAACTACGTCGCGGGCGTGCCGTGGTGCGCGTACAGCCTGGCCTTGGTGGACGCGTCGGGCCCGGTGGTGGGGGTCGTCGCGGATCCGTACCGGGGGCAGATCTACGCAGCCGCGCGAGGCCGTGGCGCCCGGGCCAACGGCGTCCAGGTGTCGCTGACCGACCGGTTCTCCACGGCAGGAGCGATCGTCTGCACCGAGCTCACCCGAACCGGGCCATGGCCAGGGATGGGCGGGTTCATCGAGCGCGCGGCGCGAGCGCACGCCGGCGTCCGGGTGCTGGGCTCAGCGGCCCTGGCGATCGCCCAGGTCGCACTGGGCCACGCGGCCGCGGCCGTGCTGCACAGCTACCACGAGTGGGACGTCGCCGGCGCGGTCGCCTTGGCGATCGAAGCAGGTGCGTCGGTGCTCGACCGGCACGGCGAAGACACCGCGTTGCCGGTGGACGGCCTGTTGGTCGCAGCGCCCGGAGTATCCGACGAGGTACTCACTTGGTGGCAGGAGACAGCGACTGTGGTGGATTCGATGTGAACAACGGCCCGTACCGCTTCATCCACCACAGGATGGGCAGGATCACGAGCCACATGAACAACACCAACGTGCCCGCAGGCATCAACGTCAGGTAGGCGCCCCGGCCCGCGACCTTGACCAGGTCAGGCTTGGCCGCGTCGTACTCGACCTCGACCAGCTGCCCCCGCTGCAACCCTGCCGGATACCCGACACCATCGGGCGGAATGTGGTCAGCACCATCGGGAGTCTGGTAGCGCACCAGCGTGCGGTCGAAGGAAACCGAGAGAACCTCGGCAGTAGTCCGCACCGCCCGCGAGTTGAGCCCCGCGTCCTCCCGATACGCCCCAATCACCAGGACAACGGCGAGCAGCGTCACCGTGGCACCGATCGACACCAACACGATCGCCGCGATCCGGCGCACTCGCCCCGCCCGCCCCGCCCGTCCCTCTGCCGCTTCAACTGGCACGCCCGCACTGTACCGAGCGATCAAGATGGCCACGCCCGCCCGAGGCGTCGAGACCTCGGCACACCGATAACGTTCCAATTGGCTGGCGGCCAAGCCGCCCCGAGGGAAGGCACGCCCGGACCAACCCAGCAATCAAAGCGCCCACTGGCACAACGGCACCTGCGACTGACACGCCCGTCAAGAAAAAACTGCCCCACCAGCAGGGCGCCGGTGGGGCAGGGCTCATCGACTAACTCTTAGTTGTGGTCATGGCCAGCGTGGTCGTGGCCAGCGTGGTCATGACCGGCGTGGTGGTCCAGGTGGTTGGTGCGCACCAGGACGTCACGGGTCAGGTCGAGCTTCTCGATCGCCTTCGGTGGCGTGGCCGCACTCGCCGTGCGGGCTGCTACCGCCGTGTTGCCGAGGTCTTCGGGGGACGGCTTGCCCTTGGTGAACAGCCACGTCTGGAACAGGGCGAACAGCGGCTTGCCGGAGATCCGCTCGGCCAGCGCGATGAACTCCTCGATCTTGCCGTTTCCGTTCTTCTTCGTCGCCTGCCAGATCTTCAGGGTCTCGAAGAAGGCCTCGTCACCCACCGCGTTGCGGAACGCGTGCACGGCGAGCGCGCCGCGGTCGTACACGGCGATGTTGAACTCGTTGCCCGCGCCGGGCTCGCCGACGACGAACTGCCAGAACGGGTCTTCGGCCGGCCTGCGGTCGTAGTAGTACTGCGCGATCTCCGCCGCGGTGCCTTCGACCTGGTTCTCCGCCCACAGCCATTCCGCGTAACGGGCGAAGCCCTCGTTCAGCCAGATGTCACGCCAGTCCTTCACCGATACCGAGTCGCCGAACCACTGGTGCGCCATCTCGTGCGCGACCACGCTGGTGTTCGCCCCACGCGGGAAGAACAGCGTGCTGTACACCGGGCGGGTCTGGGTCTCCAGCGCGAAACCGAGGCCCGTGGAGGCGACACCACCCTGTGCCTCGAACGGGTACGGGCCGAACTGGGTCTCCAGGAACTCGGTCACCTCGGGCGTGCGCTCGATGCTGGCTCGCGCCGCCGGGCCGTTGGCGCCGAGGTCCTCGCCATAAGCGTTGATCACCGGTTGGCCGTTCGGCGCTGTGCTGCTGCGGATCTCGTACTGGCCGATCGCGAGGAAGGCCAGGTACGTCGCCTGCTGGCTGACCGTGCGCCAGTTCCACCGGATCCAGCCGTTGAGGGTCTGCTGGGTGCCGACGAAGGTTCCGTTCGACAACGCCTCGACGCCTTGCGGCACAACGATGGAGACGTCGTACGTCGCTTTGTCCGTCGGGTGGTCGCTGCTCGGGAACCACCACTGCGCGATGTGCGGCTCGTCCACCGCGAGCGCGCCGTCTGGCGTCTTCTTCCAGTAGTTGGCGCCCTTCGCGTCCTTCACCGTGGACGGCTTGCCTTCGTACTGGACGACGATCGTGAGGTTCTGGTTGTTGCCGATCGGCGACGGCGGCGTGACCGTCACCTCACCGGTGTTCACGGTCGTGCGCGACAGGAAGTTGTTGACTCGCACCGACTTGATCGGCAGCAGCAGGTCCAGGTTGAGGCTGGACAGCTCCTGCGTCGAGCGCGCCAGGATCGTGGTCGTCCCGGTCAGCAGGTCTGTCGCAGGGTTGTAGGTGATTCGGATGTTGTAGTGGGAAACGTCGTATCCGCCGTTGCCGTCGTTGGGGTAATACGGATCCCCGACGCCCGGTGCTCCCGGCGTAGGCGCGGCACTTGCGGTCGTTCCGAATAACGCCGTGACGAGTCCGGCCGCGGTCGCGGCGATCGCCACTCTGGATCGCTGAAGCAATTCGGTTGCCCCCTCCAATTCGCGAAAGGTGCAGTCGAACCTAATCGGGCGATCGGGTCGCGAATACCCACCAAAGTGGCTATCTCACAAGGCGAGATCACCCGAACGCAGCATCGGCGACCGCCGCTCGCAGCCGAGCGTGCAGGTCCCGCAACCGTGCGCGATCGGCGCGCACTTCAATGACTCGCAAACCACGTTGTGGCCGCAGTGCGTCACGCAACTGTTCCGGTGTTTGAGCGACTACATGCGGTACGCGATATCCCGCACACAATGCGGCCAGATCTGCCCCATGGGGCGTTCCGAAGACCCGCTCGAAACTGTTCTTGTGTTCCGCGGCACCTTGTTCGAGCAACGAGAAAATCCCGCCACCGTCGTCGTTGAGCACCACGATCGCCAGGTTCGGCCGGGCCTCGTCCGGCCCGATCAGCAAACCGTTGGAGTCATGCAGGAAGGTCAGATCACCCAGCAACGCGTATCCGGGACGATCTGGTTCGCCCAATGCCAAACCGATTGCGGCTGAGACGTTTCCGTCAATGCCGGCAACCCCTCGGTTCGCGTGGATCGCCAGGTCGGTCCGGGTTTCGGCGACCAGGTCGACGTCCCGGACCGGGTTCGACGAACCCAGAAAAAGCATTGCGCCAGACGGCAAAGCGTCGACGATGTCACGCGCGATACGCAGCCCGGACGGCCAGGCGTCCTCTTCGAGCAGCTTGTCGACGACTGTTGCGGCACGCTCGGCCGCCGTCCGCCATGACGTGAGCCATTCCGGATCGTGCCCTTGGACGTGCGTGAGATCCGTGCTGTCGAGCCAGCCGCGGACGTGGATCGCGACATACTGCGGGTCCGTCCACTGTGGATGGTCACCGATCCCGTACACCGGTGCGCGGCCCATCAGGCCACGCACGCCGCGCGACAGGGTCGGCCTGCCAACGACAACGACGGCTTCAGGTCGCAGATCCGGTGCCTTGTCGAGAGATCCCAGCAGCAGCGGTCCACACCGCAGCACGCTCGCTCCGCCCGTGGTCGCCACCGGCTCGGCGATGATCGGCCACCCGGCACGAGTCGCCACCTCACAGGCCGCGGCGGCACGGTCCGGCCTGCCACTGCCGACCACCATCAGCGTCCGAGCGGGCAGCGGGAAGTCCACCCGGCTGCTGGCGACGGACCGTGGCGGCGCGGAGGTCGTCCAGCGCTCGTTCTCCGGCCTGCCGTCAAGCTCTTCTGGCCAGTTCGGCTCGAACGTGGGAACCAGCGGCTCCCGGAAGGGAACGTTGATCTGAACCGGATGCCCCGCCTCGGCCTGCGCGACCGCCCGGCACACCAGGCCGCGCCACACCGGGTTCTGCCCGGTCCGCCGCTCGGCCACCGGGAAGTCCACCAGGATCGCGGCGGGCGCGAAGAGGTTGCGCTGGTCGATCGTCTGGTTCGCGCCGGTGCCGTGCAGCTCGGGCGGCCGGTCCGCGCTGATGACGATCAGGCCGATGCCCGCGTGGTGCGACTCGAGGACGGCCGGGTGCATGTTCGCGACTGCGGTCCCGGACGTGCAGACCACGGCAGCTGGGCGACCAGTCGCCACAGCAAGACCCATGGCCAGGAACGCGGCGCTGCGCTCGTCCACGCGGACGTGCAACTGGAGCTTGCCTGCCGCGTCCGCGTCGACCAGAGCCATGCTCAGCGCCGCGTTGCGGGATCCGGGGCAGACGACGACGTGCCGCACGTCGTTGCGCGCCAGTTCGTCGGCGATGACCATGGCCTGCGCAGTCGACGGGTTCACATGCCTATCCTCGCAAATGTGTCTGACACCGTTGTTTCGGAGCTGTTCGATCCAGCCGCCTGGCGCGAGATCCCCGGCTTCGACTTCACCGACATCACTTACCACCGCGCCGTGGACCAGGGGACTGTGCGCATCGCGTTCAACCGTCCCGAGGTGCGCAACGCCTTCCGGCCGCACACGGTCGACGAGCTCTACAAGGCGCTGGACCACGCCAGGATGAGCTCCGACGTCGGCTGCGTGCTGCTGACCGGCAACGGGCCGTCGCCCAAGGACGGCGGCTGGGCCTTCTGCTCCGGCGGTGACCAGCGGATTCGCGGGAAAACCGGCTATCAGTACGCGAGTGGTGAGACGTCGGACACCATCGACCCGGCGCGCGCGGGCAGGCTGCACATCCTCGAGTGCCAACGGCTGATCCGGTTCATGCCCAAGGTCGTCATCTGCGTAGTTCCCGGCTGGGCCGCGGGCGGCGGGCACAGCCTGCACGTGGTGTGCGATCTCACACTCGCCAGCGAGGAGCACGCCCGCTTCAAGCAGACCGACGCGGACGTCGGCAGTTTCGACGGCGGCTACGGCTCGGCGTACCTGGCCCGTCAGGTCGGCCAGAAGTTCGCCCGCGAGATCTTCTTCCTCGGCCGCAGCTACACCGCCGAGCAGATGCACCAGATGGGCGCCGTGAACGCGGTCGTGCCGCACGCGGAGCTGGAGAAGACCGCGCTGGAGTGGGCGCGGGAGATCAACGGCAAGTCCCCGACCGCGCAGCGGATGCTCAAGTACGCGTTCAACCTGATCGACGACGGCCTGGTCGGCCAGCAGCTGTTCGCGGGCGAGACCACCAGGCTCGCGTACATGACCGACGAGGCGGTGGAAGGCCGGGACGCGTTCCTGGAGAAGCGGACGCCGGACTGGTCGGCCTTCCCGTACTACTACTGATGAGCTGATGAGAAGCGTCGTCGCGATCTCGCCTGCCGAGGTCCTCGAGTACCTGCCCGCCGCGTTGGACGGGTCAGGTCCCGCACTGCTGCCTGGCGGTCCCGACTCCTTGACGGGTCCGCTTGGGCCTGGTGAGGACTCTGCGGCAGACCCCACGGCCGTCGTGGTCGCGACGTCCGGCTCGACCGGCGAACCCAAGGGTGTTCTGCTGTCGAAAGGCGCCTTGCTGGCGTCCGCCGAGGCGACGCACCAGCGTCTCGGCGGCCCGGGCCGATGGGTGCTGGCGACCACTCCGCGATACGTCGGCGGCATCCAGGTGCTGGTCCGGTCGCTGCTCGCGGAGATGCCACCGGTCCCCGTCGACCTCGAAACGGGGTTCCGTGTCCCGGATTTCGTGGCAGCGGTGACGGAAGTCCTGAAGACGCCGAGCAGGCATTACACCGCGCTCGTGCCGACGCAGCTCGCGCGGATCGTGGCCGTGCCGGAAGGCCTCGCAGCTCTGCAGTCCTTGGACGGGATCGTGATGGGTGGCGCACCACTCTCACCTGAGCTACGCGAGGCCGCCCATGGGGCGAAGCTCGTGTCGGCGTACGGGATGAGCGAGACCGCAAGCGGTTGCGTCTACGACGGCGTGCCGCTGAACGGCGTCAAGATCAAGCTCGTCGACGACCGGGTGGCCATCGCCGGACCGGTCCTGGCCAGGGGTTATCGCGGCAGGCCGGATCTGACCCGGGAGAGCTTCGTCGACGGCTGGTTCATCACGTCCGACCTCGGCCGGTTCGTCGACGGCAAGCTGGAGATCCTCGGCCGGGCCGACGACATGATCAACACCGGCGGGCTGAAGGTCCCGGCCAACGCGGTCGAACGGCTGCTGGAACGGCACGTCAAAGCGGCCTGTGTGGTGGCGCTCGACCATCCCGAGTGGGGTCAGATCGTGGCCGCGGCCGTGGTCGGCGACGTCGACATCGAGCACTTGCGCAGGCACGTACGGGCCGAACTCGGCGCTCCGGCGGTGCCGAAGGTGTTGAAAGTGATCGAGGAGATGCCCCTGCGCGGCCCTGGAAAGGTCGATCGGGCGGCGGTACGCCGGATACTCAACCCGATCGAGCGCGACGCGCCCGGATCCAGCTGACCGACACCTCGGCGACGAGGTAGCACACTGCCCACATGATCGTGGCGGCGACCGAAGGAACCGCTGGTCTGGCAACCAACCAGCTGGTCAGGACGAGCAGCACGGCGACAGTGGTGATCACCCCGGCCGCTTCGACACGCATCAAGTGCAGCGACAGCCAGCTCAGCACCGGCACGAACGCCAGCGTGAGCACGAGTGGGAACAGCACGGCGACCACGAGATCCACAGCGGCGGCACTCATGGAGGCGAAGACGCACGACCAAGTGTCGCCACAGTTCACCGCCATCCGGGGCGTGAGCAGGCCCGCGACCCACGGGACCAGGCTCATCACCGCTCCCACAAGCGTCGCCAACAGTGTTCGCACAGCCTCATCCTGGCGGCCGGAATGAGACGCTGGGGCGCATTCGCGCTAGTTGCCGTCTGTCTAGCCGCGACAGCCATTCCAGCTCTGGCCAGCACTCAATTCGAGGTCGACGTCCCGCTCGCCGACTACGGCCAGGAAAGCACGGGCGTGTTCCGCACCGCCGACGGCATCTCGACCGCCGACACGGGCATGGCCATCTATCCGCCGACCGAGCTGCCGATGGCCGTGAACACCTTCACAGCCGCGGTTTCCGGCGGTCAGCTCGACCTGCGAGGCAAGCTGCCGGACGGCGGGTGGACTGAGTGGACCGACACGGGGACGCTCGAAGTGTCCACCAAGACCGTGCAGGTTCGATTGGTATTCAACGAAAAGGTCCGCAGCGCGCGCCTGGCTCTGTGGCACGTCCCCATTCGACCAAGGACGAACGCAACACCGCTGTCGTATCGCGTATTCGCGACTCGCGAGGGGCTCGTGGGCGGGAAGACCGCGAACGGGCACATCATCGTCGAACGTGACCACTTCGCCGCCCTGCCGTCCCGGCGAGGCCTGTCGCCCAAACAAACCGGCAGCTACAGCGTCCAGGTGTGCGCGGCCAACGGGCGCTGTGCGTGGGCGCCGGTGTGGGACGTCGGCCCGTGGAACACCCGCGATGACTATTGGAACCACCCGCGCCAGGAATGGCAGGACCTGCCGCAGGGCACGCCACAGGCGCAGGCGGCCTACCAGAACGCTTACAACAAAGGCCTCGACCAATTCGGCCGGAACGTCCGCAATCCCGCCGGTATCGACCTTGGCGACGGAACGTTCTGGGACGCACTGAAGCTCACCGGCAACGCGTGGGTGACCGTGACCTACCTGTGGACGGGTTCCGGCCCGCATGGCTATGTCCGCACGCCAGGCGACACGTTGAACGTCCGTAGCGGCACCAACTCGACCGCGCCGATCGTCGGGCTCGCGGGGCATCTGGCCCAGGTACGGGTCGAGTGCGAGACCGTCGGCGAGGAACTGACCGGCAGCCAGGGCACGAGCGACCGGTGGCTGCGGATCGCGCCCGGCCGGTACGTGGCCAAGGCGTATGTGTCAGGGGTCGCGGGCGCCACCACCTGCTGAGTTGCCACACTGTCGGTATGGCGACAGTCGCGCAGTGGATGGCGGGCGCACGAGTCCGCACGTTGCCCAACTCGATCTCGCCGGTGCTGGTCGGCGCCGGCGCGGCGGTGGCGATCGACGGGTTCGTGTGGTGGCAGGCGGTCCTCGCCTTGATCGTGGCGCTGGCGTTCCAGGTCGGCGTGAACTACGCCAACGACTACTCGGACGGCATCCGCGGCACGGACACCGAGCGCGTCGGCCCGCTGCGTCTGGTCGGCTCGGGTCTCGTGCCACCGGCGGCGGTGCGGACGGCGGCGTTCGCGTGCTTCGGCATCGCATGCCTGGCCGGATTGGGACTGGTCATTTCCAGCGGCCAGTGGTGGTTGATCGCCGTCGGTTTCGTCTGCCTGCTGGGCGCTTGGTACTACACGGGTGGCAAGAATCCGTACGGCTACGTCGGTCTCGGCGAACTGGCGGTGTTCCTGTTCTTCGGTCCCGTGCCTGTCCTCGGCACGCTGTACGTCCAAACAGGACGGATCACCTGGCTCGCCGTGATCGCGTCGATCGCGCTCGGCTGCTTCTCCGCGGCGGTCCTGGCCTCCAACAACCTGCGTGACCGGCCGACGGACGCGGAGTCCGACAAGCGCACAATGGCTGTCCGCCTCGGTGATCAAGGCGCGCGCACGTTTTACGCCGTGCTCGCGTTGATCCCGTTCGTGGTCACCTTCGTACTCACATTCCTTGCCAGCCCGTGGTTCCTGCTCGGCCTGTTCGCGGCACTGAAGATCTCGCCGAGCGTCCGCGCTGTCTACAGTGGAGCGGTCGGGCCGGCGTTGATCCCCGTCCTCAAGGACACCGGAATCGCCATGCTGATCTGGGCGGTCGCGACGACGGTCGCCGCGATCGTGTCATGAGGACCACCGGCCGGTTTCGAAGAAGTCGGCCAGAACCCGGTGGTACGGCTCAAGTTCGAGGTCATTGGCGGCCACCCAGCGGTCGTCGTAGTAGGTGTGCCCATACCGTTCGCCGCCGTCGCACAACAACGTGACCACGCTGCCCTGTACGCCGGCGGCGATCATCTCGGAGATCACCTCGAACGCACCCCATAGGTTCGTGCCCGTCGACCCGCCGACACGACGGCCGAGAATCGGCTCGACGTAACGGATCGCGGCGATGGAGGCGGCGTCCGGCACCTTGATCATCCGATCGATCACCTGCCCGACAAACGACGGCTCGACCCGCGGCCTGCCAATGCCCTCGATCCGCGACCCGCGGCAACCGGTGAGCTCAGGCAAGGTGTCGCGCCACGCATCGAAGAAGACTGACCGCTCGGGGTCGACGACAGCAAGGTGCGTCCGCATCGACCGATAGCGCAGGTAACGCCCGATGGTCGCGCTCGTGCCGCCGGTGCCCGCCCCGACGACCACCCAGGCCGGCTCCGGATGCGGCTCCAACGCCATCTGCTCGAACATGGATTCGGCGATGTTGTTGTTGCCCCGCCAGTCCGTGGCCCGCTCGGCATGCGTGAACTGGTCCATGAAGTGCCCGTTGAGCTCGGCCGCGAGTCGCCGCGACTCGGTGTAGATCGCACTCGGCTCGTCGACGAAGTGACAACGACCACCCTGCCGCTCGATCAACGCGACCTTCTCGGTGCTCGTCGACGCAGGCATCACCGCGATGAACGGCAGGTCGAGCAGGCGGGCGAAGTACGCCTCGGAGACGGCGGTCGATCCGGAGGAGGCCTCGATGACCGGGGTCCCCTTGGTGATCCACCCGTTGCAGAGGGCGTAGAGGAAGAGTGACCTCGCGAGCCGGTGCTTGAGCGAGCCGGTCGGGTGCGTCGACTCGTCTTTCAGGTAGAGCCGCACGCCCCAGTCCGGGGGGAGCGGGAACGTCAGCAGGTGCGTGTCCGCGCTGCGGTTGGCGTCCGCCTCGATGATCCGCACGGCCTCGCACACCCAGTCCCGGGTAGTCTCACAACATCGATCGACTGTGGTCACGGATGCACAGTATGCGCAGACGCAGCTGTTCCGCACGAATGGTCCGTTCGCAAATCTGGTTGTCCACAACCGGCTGGTAACCCCTTTGACCTGCCCATATTCCCGATAGACTGGCCTGGGGTCGTCCCCCGGGAGTGGTGGGGGATGCTCTGAGGTGGGGGTTGGGGCCTGTCGGATTGTGGTCGCTGGGGTGCTAGCCGCAACGTGGGTTTGTCCCTGTTGTCTGGACACCCGGGATTCGAGCTGTAGGCCTGGTGAAGGCCTGCACACGCCACCCGGATTCCAGGCGGATGCTCGAAATCCGGGTGTGAAAGACATGCGGCAGGGAGGCCACCAAGAGGAAAAGGGGGCCGCTCTCCCTTCCTCCCGCCCGGCCTGCCCGAGGGGAACCACGGGCGTCAAGGGGTCCGTTTGGCTGTCGCTCGGGGCTGGTCGTCGTAGGCGGACCCCTTGACACCCATGGTTTGCGAAGCACAGGCCAGACGGGAGGAAGGGAGCACGAAGCACCAGACTGCGCTACCGCGCACTGGGGGACGGCGGCGATCCGTATCGCCAACGCTGGGGGCTGGTTTGCGTAGGCGGATCACCGCCGCCAAGACAGCCAGCCCGATCCACGACTCCGCCCCGAACAAGACCTTGCGCCGCAGCGATAACAGCACCACCCGAGCAGACCCAACCACCTCAGGTCCGCACCGGCACCATGGCCATCCTGCGCGCCCTCACCATCAACGCAATGCGCCTGACCAGCGCCACCACCATCGCCCAAGCCGCACGAACGGTCCGTTCACAAATCCAGCTATCCACAACCCGCCGGTAACCCCCTTGACCAGCCCATATCCCCGATAGACTGGCCTGGGGTCGTCCCCCCGGGAGTGGCGGGGGATGCTCTGGGGTGGGGGTGGGCTGCTCTCTTTGAAGAGCCGCGGTCATTCCTGGGCGATCACCCGCTGAGTTCCGCCGGGTAGGAACTCGGGGTAGTTGTCGCGCATGAAGACGATCAGTTTCTCGCGGATCTCGCAGCGCAGGTCCCAAGCGCTCGGGGCGTCCGCAGCGGAGGCAAGCACCCGCACGACCATGGTCAGCTGCGTGGAGTCGACGACCTGGAGGACCCATTCGCGTCGGTCCCAGAGGTCCGAGGCTTCGACGATGCGTTGGGCTTCGGTGCGCAGCACCTCGACGGGTGCGCGGTAGTCGAGGTGCAGTTGGACCGCGCCGATTACGCGGGTTTCGTGGCGGGTCCAGTTTTGGAACGGGGTTTTGGTGAAGTACGTCGTCGGCAGGACCAGCCTGCGTTCGTCCCACAGGTGGACCACCACGTACGTCAGGGTCATCTCCTCGATGCGACCCCATTCTCCTTCCACCACAACGACATCGTCGTAACGCAGGGAGTCCGTCAGAGCCAGCTGCATGCCCGCGAAGACGTTCGTCAACGTCGTCTGCGCTGCCAGACCGGCGATCACGCCGACGATTCCGGCTGAGGCCAGCAAGGACGCACCGAGCGTGCGCAGTTCACTGAATGTCATGAACATCGAGGCGATCGCGATGATCGTGATCGCCGCACCTGTCAGTCTTCGAATCAACGCGACCTGCGTGCGCAGCCGTCTGATCCGGCGATTGTCTGGGACGTCCATGTTCAGCCGCTGCAGTGCGAAGTCCTCGATCACGAAGAGGACTTTGATCACCAGCCAGGCCGCGACCACGATCAGCACCAGCAGCAACGCGTGCCGGATGCCTGCGATGACCCGGTTCTCGTATTCGAACAGCACGATGTAGTTCGCCGCCACCACAAGCACGGCCACGAACGGCTTATGGCAGTTCTCGTGCAGCTTGGTCAGGGTTCGCCGGTAACGGCGTCGCGCCACGAAGCGAACCAGCACCCCTGTCAGCCAACCGGCCAGCAGGGCAGCCGCGGTCGCGATAGCAACAGATAGCACAATTCGCCACAACACCCGTCCCAGCCTGACCGATCATGGCCGGGCTCGCGAATCGAAGAACGCTGCCTCGGCCGGGGTCGGGGCCAATGAAGCCGCCATCCGGTCGGCTTCCGCCGCCTCCGAGCCACGTCCGAGAGCACGAAGGAACTCCGCGCGGGCGGCGTGCAGCAGGTAATAGTGGCCCAGGTCAACGGAAAGGCGGTCGGCCTCGGCCAAACCCGCTGCTGGGCCGTCGATCTCGGCCAACGCGACCGCACGACCCAATGCGGCGGTCGGCGATGGGTACACCGCCACCAATTCGTCGTACAGGGCAAGGATTTGCGGCCAGTCTGTGTCCGCATAGCTCCGGGCTGTCGCGTGCAGCGCGGTGATCGCGGCCTGCAGCGCATACGGCCCCGCGCCTCGCAAAGCCTTCTCCACCAACGGCAGCGCCTCAGCAATTGCCGCGTGATCCCACAACGAACGGTCCTGCGAGGCCAGTGGAACTGGCTTGCCATCAACGAACCGCGCGGCCGAACGGGCCGCGGAGAGCCGGATCAACGCCAGCAATCCGTAAACCTCGGGTGAAGGCAGCAACGACTCCAACAACGAAGCCAATTCCAGCGCGCGGTCCGTCGAACCGGCTGTGTAAACCAGGTACACGACGGCGAGTACGGCCGGCAGCCGGGATTTGAGGTCGTCGGGTACCTGGAACGGGATTCCGGCCGAGCGGATCTTCTTCTTCGCCGTGGTCAGCCGCGCGGCCATGGTCGCCTGTGGCACGAGGAACAAGTGCGCGATCTCACTCGTCGGCAGGCCGCACACCAGCCGCAGGGTCAACGCCACCCGCGCGTTCAGCGCCAGCGCGGGATGACAGCACATGAAGATCAACCGCAGCCGTTGGTCCTCGATCACCTCGGGCGAACCGTCCGGCACGACGAGCAACGGCAGCTTGCGGGCCAATGCGTCCGCGCGGCGCATTCGGTCGAGGGCTTTGCGTTTCGCGGTCGTGGTCAGCCACCCACCCGGGTTGGGCGGCACGCCGTCCCGTGGCCAGACGATCATCGCGGCCTCAAAGGCTTCCTGGACGGCGTCCTCGGCGGCGTCGAAGTCACGGGTCAGGCGCATCGTCGCGGCGAGCACGGCGGCCCACTCACGCCGATGCGCCTGTTCCAACGCCGGGAAGGTCATGCTTCCCAGATCGGCCTGATCTCGACGCCCGCGCTCATCGGCACCCGCTTGGCGACCTCGATCGCCTCGTCGAGGGTGTCCGCCTCGATCACGTAAAACCCGCCGATGTGCTCCTTGAGCTCCACGAACGGCCCGTCGGTGACGAGTACTTCGTCACCCTTCGGCCGCAGCGTGGTGGCGGTGTAGGAGGGCCGCAACGCCTCTCCGGAGAAGGGACGGCCCCGCTCGGTGAGGTACTGGATGAACTCACCGTGCTCGGCGAGTGCCTTGTCCAGCACCTCCTGGGGAGCCGACGTCCAGTCCTGATCCGCTTCGTGCAACAGCAGCATGTATTTCATGTCCACCCCACGAACGGAACAGGCGGGAAATCGAAGTCCCTACGACTCTTTGTCGCCGCGAAGTTCGGCGCGCAGCCGGGCACGTTCCGCGCCGCGCGCGGCCATGCCCGCGGTGACCCGCTGGTTCAGGCCTTTGAACAGCACCAGGCTGAGCGGGAACGCCACCACGACGGCGACGGCCAGCCCGACAAGCAAAGGGATCTTGACCAATACGAGGACCGCGGTCACCACGGCGACGAGCGCGATCCGCGCCCCCGTGTACAACGCCAGGTCCCTGCCGAAATGGGCTTCCACAGTCATTCAGCCTACTCGCCGGTTTCCGTGTTCGGCCGCCCCTCGAACCTCGTGGACAGCACGACCGTGGTGCGGGTCCTTGCCACGCCGTCGATCCGGCGCAACCGGCCGAGCGTGCGTTCGAGCTCATCGACCGTGGGGACACGGACCTTCACCACGAACGCCTCGTCGCCCGCGACCGCCCAGCAGGACTCGACCTCGGACAGTTCACCCAGCTTGATGGCGACTTCGCTGTCCTCGGCGTTGTCCGAGGGCTGGATTCCGACGAGGGCGGTGACGCCGAGACCGATCGAGCTCGGGTCGACCGTCGCGTGATACCCGGTGATGACCCCGCTGGTTTCGAGCTTGCCGACCCGCTCGTGCACCGCCGACGCGGACAACCCCACCTGACGGCCGAGTTCCGCGTATGTGGCGCGGCCATTGAGCCTGAGCTCATTGATGATGCGGCGGTCCAAGTCGTCCACGTCGAGCAGCCTACGACCACGCCGAAATGTCGGTAGTGGGCAGTACGGTCGCGGCCATGGCATACGACTTTCAGGTGACTATCGACTCCGCCGACCCGCACACACTGGCCGACTGGTGGGCGGAGGCGATCGGCTGGGACGTCGAGCCCAGCAAGGAGGCCTTCATCCGGCAGATGGTCGACGAAGGTAAAGCCTCGGAATCCGACACCAAGATCTACAACGGCGTGCTCGTCTGGCGCGTCGGCCAGGCCATCCTGCACCCGGAAACGGGACGGCGGATCCTTTTCCAGCTCGTGCCCGAGGCCAAGACCTGCAAGAACAGGGTCCACCTCGATATCAGGATCGGCGACGAGCACAGGGAGGCGGAAGTGACCAGGCTCACCGCCCTCGGAGCAAAAATTTTGCACCGCGAATCGCAGGGACCCATCAACTGGGTCACGATGACGGATCCGGAGGGCAATGAGCTCTGCCTGTCTTAGCTGGTCAGAGGGGGTGGTGTCCAAAGTGGGCGTTTTGCCCCTTACTACCTCTTTACCTTTACTTAGCCGTTCGAGTACCCGACGGGCGAGATGACACGATGCGACCGGAACGCCTGGAATTTGTGTAAGGAGGCGGAGATGACAGCCACCATTGGTCACGTCGGCGAACGACTGCTCACCCCTGGAGAGGTGGCCGCCCTGTTCAGGGTGGACCCGAAGACCGTGACCCGCTGGGCCACCGCCGGACGGATCGGTTCGATCCGCACCCCGGGTGGGCACCGTCGGTTCCGTGAGTCCGAGGTGAAGACCCTGCTGGCCGAGCTGACCACCGAAGCCAGTCATAACGACTGATACCACTGTCCGTCACATTCGGCCATCGCCTGCATGGGGTGGCGGCGCAAGTCGGACGAACGGGCTAACCTCGGGTACGGACACTCGAGGAGGTGGCGACATGCTGTATCTGCTCGCCGCGGTCGGAGCGTTGACCGTCGCGGTATTGCTGTGGCGCGCGTTCGGAGCGCAGGCAGCCGGCGTCACGACACGCCGGGAGCGCGGCCCGGTCGCCCCCGACGATGACCCGGAGTTCTTGCGCGGGTTGGACGAACGCAACAAAAAGGCCGGCGACGATCCGCCGGCCTGACATCGGCGCTACTGCTTGGTGGCGAAGTCGTCAGCGACAGTAGCGGCCATCTCGAGCAACGCCATCTTGGTGGCGTGCTCCAGCCGATCCAGTTCGATCTCCGCACCTTCTTCCAGGTGCGGATCGAACGGGATCCGGCACACCGCACGGCATCGCGCGCCGAAGTGCGCGGCCAGCTTGTCCAAGTCGACCGAGCCGGACCTCGGCCGGACCGAGTTGATCACCGCGACCGACCTGGCGACCAGGTTGCGATAACCGTGTGCGTCAAGCCAATCCAAGGTCGCTGAGGCGCTGCGGGCGCCGTCGACCGAGCCGGACGACACGATCACCAGCGAGTCGGCGATGTCCAGCACACCCCGCATCGCGGAGTGCATCAAACCGGTGCCGCAGTCGGTCAGCACGATGTTGTAGAAGTGCTCGAGCAGCGCGACCGTGCGCCGATAGTCGTCCTCGCTGAACGCCTCCGACACCGCCGGGTCCTGTTCACTGGCAAGCACTTCCAGCCTGCTCGGGCCCTGCGAGGTGTACGCGCGCACGTCGCTGTACTTCGTCACGCGGCTCGCGTCGCGCAGCAGATGGCGAACAGTCGCCGTTGTCTCCAACGGAATCTTCTGGCTGAGCGTGCCGCGGTCCGGGTTCGCGTCGACAGCGATCACGCGGTCACCACGCAGTGACGAGAACGTCGAGCCGAGCGTCGTGGTGACGGTGGTCTTGCCGACCCCACCCTTCAGGCTCAGCATCGCGATCTTGTAGCAGCCCCGCAGCGGTTGGCTGACCCGGGCGATCAGCTCACGGCGCTGCACGTCCTCGGCGCTCTCGCCCATGTTGATCAGGTGGCCGGTCGCCTTGTAGACGGCCTTGCGCCAGCCCGACTGCGGCTTCGCCTTCTCCTGCTTGATCAGCCTGGAGCTGGCCAGGTCGTGCGGCACCGGGTGGCCCGTGGCCTGCTGCTGCGGCGGGTACGGCTGGGGGTACTGGTATCCCTGCGGCTGCTCGGGCACCTGGTAAGGACCCGATCCACCCTGGGGGACCTGGTACGGCCCAGAGCCGCCAGGCACTTGGTACGGACCGGAACCACCCTGAGGGACTTGGTACGGCCCGGAACCACCAGGCACTTGGTACGGACCCGAACCGCCCGGGGGCACTTGATAGGGCCCGGAGCCGCCTGGAACTTGGTAAGGACCTGAGCCACCCTGCGGAACCTGATACGGCCCGGAACCACCCGGGGGCACCTGATACGGACCAGAGCCGCCGGGAACCTGGTGCTGGCCGGACTCGCTGGCCACCTGGTGCTGCCCGGACTCGCTCGCGTCGCTCGGCGGCGGCGACGACGACGACGGGTACGGCGCCGAATCCGTGGACGGTTCGACGTACAGCTCGGGTTGGTCAGCGGCCGTCTCGTCCTCAGCGGTGTGATCGGCCGGAGGGTTGTCTCCGCTAGGCGGCTGCCACGCGGCATCGGGCCGCTGAGCGGAGTCGTCGTAGCGTCCAGTCACCCCGGTGTCCCTCCTGCGGACGTCAAGGATCGAGACCTCCTCGACCACCTCGTTGCGACGGTAGCTGTAGCTGTGCGCGCAGGTCGAACGGGGGTTACCCGTTCGTTCGGGTCATCCGTTCGCGTACGAGTGAAGTCCGACAGTCACCAGGTTTACGAAGAACAGGTTGAACACCGTCGCGGAGAACCCGAGGATGTTGATCCACGCCGCCTTGCCGCCACGCCACCCCGCGGTGGCACGAGAGTGCAGGTAGGCCGCATAAATCACCCACGCGACGAAGGCGACAGTCTCCTTCGGGTCCCATCCCCAGAACCGTCCCCACGCCGCCTCGGCCCAGATTCCGCCGCAGATGACGCCGAAGGTGAAGATCGGGAAGGCGATGATCGTGGTCCGATAGGCCACCCGATCGAGCACATCCGCACCCGGCAGACGCTCACCGAGCCGGACAAACTTCGTCTGATCGTGGTCATAACGATTGCGGATCAGGTACAGGATGCTCGCCACACCGGGCACAAGGAACAGGCCGGACGCGATGATCGCTGCGGCCACGTGGACGATCAGCCAGTACGAGCGCAGCGCCGGCTGCAGCGGCGCGGCCTCGGAGTACAGCACGGTGCCGCCGAGGAACATCAGGATCACGATCGGCAGCAGCACGAACGCGGACAACCGGCGGACCGGGAACTTCTTCATCAGCACGAGCCACGTGACCACCGCGACGAGGCTGACCGCGGACATGTACTCGTACATGTTTCCCCACGGCACGCACCCGACGGCCAAGCCGCGCAGCACGAGCGAGCTGAAGTGCAGCAACGCGCCGAGCACCATCAGCGCGGCGCCCATCCGCCCGAAGCGCTCCGCCCGGTCCTGCTTCGGCCTCGCACCGATCGCCTGCGCGGGTGGCTCCTCGGTGATGCTGGGGCCGCCGACGGTGGCGAGCTGGCGGGCGGCGGCACGTTTCGGCCGCACCCGGCCGAAGGCCTGCTCGATCAGGGCGAGCGCCATGGCGAAGATGTAGACGACGACCGTCGCGCCGTACGTCCAGTCACCGAACTGGGCAAGGGTCTCGTTGACCATCAGTTCTTCCCTCCGGTTACCGCACCCGAGAGCCGTTCGAATTCCTCGCCGTATCCGGCCTGGTCAGTGCGGGCGAGCCCGCCCACCTCGACCACGGTACGGCCATCGGCCGCGGGCACCACACGGACCCACAACCGGCGCCGTTTGATGATCAGCGACGCCCCGATACCCATGATGATCGCGATCGCGAACACCAGCACCCACACCTGCGCGGGATCGTGCGAAACCTGCAGGTACACCCAGCGCTTCACGCCGTCGAACCGCACCACGGTGCCGTCGTCCAGCTTGACCTCGCCGCCGAGCGCCAGGTTCTCCCTGGCGACCTTCTTCAGCCTGCCGTTGTCGACCTGGTTCTGGTCGATGGTGAAGATCGACTGACCACGGCCGTTGTCGATGCCCAGGTCACCACGCATGACGTCGACCGCGACCATCGGATTGTTCAACGCCGGGAAGCTGGAGTTGAGCAGGGACCCGTGCAGCTGCGCGGTCGGGGCGAACACACCGGTCACCGCGATCTGCTTGGTCCGCCGCTCCTCCGAGTTCGTGATGCCCGGCGGGTCGAACTTGGTCGCGCCTTCGGACAGGAACGTCACCTGGTCGACCGGCCGCCACTGGGTGTCCATGGTGCGCTTCTCGCCGTTGGGGAAGGTCACCGTGAACACCGGCGCATAGCCGTGGCCCAGCAGGTAGATCCGGTCGCCGTCGGTCCGCAGCGGCGAGTTGACCTCCAGGCCGTAGCGCTCCCACCTGCCGCTGTCGAGGTCCTTTTCGGACTGGTACTCGAGGTTCGCGCGGAACAGATCGGGCTGACCGGTCGGCAGGAAGTTCACGTCGAACGACGCGACTTTGAGGCAGAACGGCGTCAGATCGGTGCCGTCGACGCGCAGTCCTGGCTGGAACGAGTCGTAGCCGAGCACGCCGGAGTTGCAGAACTCCTGGCTGCCGTCGGCCTTCACGATGACCTGGCCCTCGTAGCCGAAGAGCTTGCCGACCGCCAGCGCGATGATCAGCCCGAGCATGGCGAAGTGGAAGACCAGGTTGCCGGTCTCGCGCAGGTAGCCGCGTTCGGCGGAGATCGTGCGGGCGCCGTTGTCCTCTTCCCGCTCGACCTTGCGCCAGCCGGACAGCGCCTTGATCGCCTGCGCGACCACCTCGTCGGCCGATTTGTCCACAGTGGACTCACTGTGGTGTGGCATCCGGCTCAGGTTGCGCGGCGTGAGCACGGGCTTGGTGCGCAACGCCTTCGCGTACTCCAACGTCCGCGGTAGCAGGCAGCCGACCAGCGAGATCATCAGCAGGATGTAGATCGCGGAGAACCACACGCTGGCGTAGACGTTGTAGAACTGCAGCTGATCGAGCAGCCTGCCCCACCAGCCGTGCTCGGCGATGTAGTCCGCGACCTTGTTGGCGTTCAACGTCCGCTGCGGCAGCAACGCACCGGGCATTGCCGCCAAAGCGAGCAGGAACAGCAGGATCAAGGCCGTCCGCATCGACGTGAGACCACGCCATGTGTTGCGCAGGAACGGAATCACAGCGGCAACTCCGTGTCGGTGATGAAGGCGTAGCGCATCCAGGCGATGACCTCGCCCCACAAGCCGGTGACCAGCAGCACGCCGACCGCGAACATCAGCACACCGCCGAAGATCTGGACCTTGCGGCCGTTGTTGCGCAACCACGCCGTCGCCCGCACCGCCCACCGCGCACCCAGCGCGATCAGCAGGAACGGCACCCCGAGACCGAGGCAGTAGACGAGCACCAGGAGGATGCCGCGCGCGCTCGTGCTGCCGGTGCTCGCGGCGATCGTGAGCACGCCGGACAGGGTCGGCCCGATGCACGGCGTCCAGCCAAGGCCGAACACGCCGCCGAGGATCGGGGCACTGATCAGCCCGCCGCGCGGCAGCTTGTGGAACCGGACGTCCTTCTGCAGCATCGGCACCAGCCCGACGAAGACCAGCGCCATCAGGATCATCACCACACCGCCGACGCGTTGCAGCAGATCCTGGTTGATCACGAACTGGTCGGACAGCCACACCAGGCCGCCGACCGTGATCGTGAAGACGACGGTGAACCCGAGCACGAACAGGCCGACCGCGCCGACCACCCGGTACCGGCCGCGTTTGGTCTGCTCATCCGCCTTGACCGCGGGCGCGTCCGCGCCGACCAACGCCGCCAGGTAGGCGAGATAGCCGGGCACCAGCGGCACCACACACGGCGATGCGAACGAGATCATCCCTGCGAGCAGGGAGAGGCCACTGGCGAACAGCAATGGCCCCGACACCGCGATCTCGGTCGGATTCACGCATTAGAGGGTAGGCACGGCTCTTGACAGGCCAAGAACCGGCACCCGGGACCTAGGTCCCTGGTCACATCGCTCAGGCAGGCTCGGCCGCGAGTTTCTGGACGATCGGCTCCAGATCGGACTTCAGCTTGCCGATCAGGAACACCTGCGCCACCCGGTGCTGCTTGTCCAGGATGATCGTGCTCGGCACGGCGTTGCGCGGATAGCCCTTGAGCGCGAGCAGGGACCGGCTGCCCGGGTCGTAGATCGACGGGTAGGTCAGGTCCCGGTCGCGCATGAAGTCCTCGGGCTGGCTGCGGCTGTCGTCACGAACATCGACGCCGAGCACCTGGACGCCCTTGTCCTTGTTCTCGTCGTACAACTTCTGCAGCTCAGGGGCCTCGGCACGGCACGGCGGGCACCACGCGCCCCAGATGTTGATCAGCACGACCTTGCCTGCGTAGTCGGACAGTTTGATCTGCTTGCCAGGTTCGAGCAGGCTCTCGCCGGTCAGCTCGGGCAGCTTCTTGCGGTCGGCGCCCTCGTAGGCGATCTCCAGCTTGCCGCCAGGCGCGACGAAGTCGAACTCCGTGCCGCGCACGACCGCGTCCGTCCCGGTCGAGCACCCCGCGACGGCCGCGAGGGCCGCCGCGATCGCGAGAAGCTTCCTCATGCGCCTGTCACCTTCGGGTCGGTGGCACCGGCGGGCTCCTGGTACGTGATCCGCACCAGCCGCTCGTCGTCGAACTCCAGGCTGGTCAACGACGCCAGCGAGCACTCACGGTGCCGCGGGTCGTGCCACAGTCGTTTGGCCTCGAGGAACCGCCGCAGCGTCCAGATCGGCAGCTGGTGCGACACGCACACCGCCTCATGGCCTTCGGCCGCCGCCCGCGCACGATGCACGGCGCCGAGCATGCGATGGGCGATCTGCAGGTACGGCTCGCCCCACGACGGCAGAAAAGGGTTGGTCAGATGCTTCCAATGCTTGGGCGACCGCAACGAGCCGGCGCCGACCGAGACCATTTGGCCTTCGAAGACGTTGGTCGACTCGATCAGCCGGTCGTCCGTGGCCAGGTCGAGCTGGTGCGAGTCCACAATCGGCCCCGAGGTCTCCTGGGCCCGTTGCAGCGGCGAGGACACGACGTGCGTGATGTCACGGTCCTTGAGGAACTCCGCCACGGTCAGCGCCTGCCGTCGCCCCAGGTCAGACAGGCCGAAACCGGGGATACGGCCGTACAGGATGCCCGTCGGGTTGTGGACCTCGCCGTGCCGAAGCATGTGAACGATCGTGCGGGTCACTTGACGGCCTCCGCAGCAGCAGCGGCCGCGTGGGGCAGAGCTTCAGCGATGACGTTGAACGCCTCGTCATCGAGGGCCGCGTTGACGAACCACGCCTCGAACGCGCTCGGCGGGGCGTAGACACCGCGTTCGAGCAGCGCATGGAAGAAGGCGGGAAAGCGCCAGGTATCGGCCTTCTTGGCGGCGTCGTAGTTGGTCACCAGATCCTCGGTGAAGAACACGCTGACCAGGTTGCCCGCGTACTGCACCCGGTGCGGGACGCTCTTCTCGGTGAGTGCGTCGGTGAACAGGCCGCCGAGGCGGTGCGCGTTGGCGTCGAGCTTCTCGTAGACCGCGGCGTCGGCGTTCTGCAGCGTGGTGAGCCCGGCAGCGACCGCGACCGGGTTCCCGGACAGGGTTCCGGCCTGGTAGACCGGGCCCTGCGGAGCCAGCCGGGACATGACCTCCTTGCTGCCGCCGAACGCGGCCGCGGGCAGGCCGCCCGACATGACCTTGCCGAAGGTGTACAGGTCGCCCGCGACACCCTCAAGCCCGAACCAGCCCGCGTGATGCACCCGGAACCCGGTCATCACCTCGTCGATGATCAGCAGCGCACCGTACTGAGCGGTCAGCGAACGCAGGCCCTCGTTGAAGCCGTTGATCGGGGCGATCGCGCCCATGTTCCCGGCCGCGGCCTCGGTGATCACGGCCGCGATCGTGTCGCCGTGCTTCTCGAACGCCTCGCGAACCGCGTCAATGTCGTTGTACGGCAGGACAATCGTGTCGTTGGCCTGAGCGCCCGTGACACCAGGTGTCGTCGGCAGCCCCAGCGTCGCCACCCCCGAGCCCGCTTCGGCGAGCAGAGCGTCAACGTGACCGTGGTAGCACCCCGCGAACTTGATGATCTTCGAGCGGCCGGTGTAGCCACGCGCCAGCCGGATCGCACTCATCGTTGCCTCAGTGCCCGAGTTGACCAGGCGCACCTGCTCCACCGGCCGCACCCGGTTGACGATCTCCTCGGCAAGCTCGACCTCACCCGCCGTCGGCGTCCCGAAGGACAACCCGTTCATCGCGGCTTCCCGGACGGCCTCGACGACCTTCGGGTGCGCGTGCCCCAGGATCATCGGGCCCCAGGAGCTGACCAGGTCGACATAGCGGTTGCCGTCCGCGTCCCAGAGGTACGTGCCTTCGCCCTTGACCATGAACCTCGGCGTGCCGCCCACCGAATGGAACGCGCGGACCGGCGAGTTCACCCCGCCGGGGATGAGGGCACTCGCGCGCTCGAACAACTGGGCCGAGGTCTTGACCTGCTCAACACCTGTGCTCACAACTTCAGTCTTACAGGTGTCCGGATGTGGCCTGACGCACGGGCATGTCGGGGAACAGGCGAGCCCGTGCGCCAGGGTCATACGTCCTGCGAAAGTCCCGGCATTCAAACGGCGCCATCACGGCCATCCCAACCCAGAGACACGGCCCCGAACAAGCCCCAACCAACAAACCCCAGACAAGCCCCCACCACTCCCGGGGGGCGTCCCCTGGCCAGTCTATCGGTGGGGCTTGATCAACAGTGGGGCTTCGGGGCGCTGTGGACAGCTGGATTTGCGAACTATCCCTTTGGGGAAGGGATCCACAGGTCGGCGCCGTGAAGGCGGGGCGGACTACTTCGCCGTGAAACCGGGGCGGGCTTCGCCGTGACGGCCGGCGGGCTTCGCCGTGAAACCGGGGCGGGCTTCGCCGTGACGGCCAGCGGACTTCGAGGACTGTGCCTATGAAGCCGGGCGCTTGGTGATGGTGTTCGCGGTCACGCCGTCGTCCGTGCGCTCGCCCTGAACCATCACCGACGAGCCCGGGGTGATGTCGGACAGCTTGCCCTCGACGGTCGTCTCCACCTTGGTCGAGTCCGATGTGGTCACCTTCACCTCGGTGCCGTCGGGCATCTTCACGTAGATCGTGTTGCCCTCGATCCGGTCGACCGTCCCCATCGTGCCGCCGCGGAACACGCCACCCTGGCCGCCTTGTCCACCCTGGCCGCCTTGACCAGGCCCGAGACGCATGCCGCCCGGCTGTTGTGGAGCGGCGGTCGCACCCGGCGAACCCGCGATCGCGGAGTGTGTCCACACGCCGCCGAAGAACGCGACCAGCGCGAGCACCACGACGCCGAGGCCGATGGTGACCTTGGACAGCCCGCGTTTGGCCTGGGTGAGCTCATGGTCGAGATCGCCGGGCAGCGGGGTGGCGATCGGGTTCTGCTGCTGTTCGGTCATCAACTCTCTCCTAATCGTGACGCAGGGCTTCGATCGGGCGCAGCGAGGCGGCCCTGCCCGCCGGGTAGCTGCCGAAGAACAGGCCGATCAGCGCGGACACGCCGAACGCCAGGAAGATCGAGCCGGGTACGACCACCGGCGTGATCCCGGCGATGGTGAACTGGCTGCCGATCACCCCGGCCGCGACGCCCAGAGCTCCGCCGAAGAGGCTCAGCAACGTCGCCTCGGTCAGGAACTGCCCGAGGATCACGCCGCGCGTCGCGCCGATCGCCTTGCGGATCCCGATTTCCCGGATCCGTTCGGTCACCGTCACCAGCATGATGTTCGTGACGCCGATTCCCCCGACCAGCAAGGAAATCGCGGCCACTGAGGCCAGCAACACGGTGAACGTCTCGGTTGCCGTCGTCCGCGTCGCCAACAGCTGTTCTTGGCTCAGCACACGGAAGTCCGCAGTCTGGTTCGCCGAGATCCGGTGCCGTGCGGTCAGAATCGCCGTGATCTCCGCCTGTGCGGCGGACATCGACTCGGCACTCGTTGCCTGCACGAGGATTTGGTTCACTTGGCCGTAGCCGGTCAGCGAATTCTGTACGGCCGTCAATGGCGCGATCGCCGTGTCGTCGGCGTCGTTCAGGCCGGACGAGCCTTTCGACTGCAGCACGCCGATCACGGTGAACTGAATGTTGTTGGCCAGCACTTGTTTGCCGACCGGGTCGGCGTTGCCGAACAACTCCTGTGCTGTGGTCGGACCGAGGACCATGACCTTGCGAGCCGCAGTCACGTCGTCCGCCGTGAACAATGAACCTGAAGCCAGAGCGCTGTTCGACGTCGAGAAGTACTCCGCGTTCGTGCCGATCAGTTGCGGCACCTCGTAACTGGTGCCTTGGTAGACCGCCGTGACCGGAGTCGAGACCACGGGCGAACTTGCCTTGACGTCAGGCGCGCCAAGGGGATCGACCAAAGCCTTGGCGTCTTCGACGGTCAACGGCCGCGCGTTCGCGTTCTGCCCGCCGGCACGCGACACCGTCAGCACGTTGGTGCCCAGTCCGGCGATGCTCTGCTCGATCGAAGCCGATGCCCCGCTTCCCACCGCGACAAGGAGGATCACGGCGGCGACGCCGATCATGATGCCCAGGGTCGTCAGGCCGGAACGGAGTTTGTTCGCCGCCAGCCCGCGCACGGCGAACCGCAGGACTTCACCGAACTTCACGTCAGCGCTCCCGCCATGTGCCACTGCGACGTGTCCTCGACGATCTGACCGTCGGCGACACGGACCATTCGAGCCGCGTGCCCGGCGACGTGGTTCTCGTGCGTGATCATCACGATCGTCCGGCCGATCCGGTTGAGCCGGTCGAACACCGCGAGCACCTCGTCGGTGCTTTCGCTGTCCAGGTTTCCGGTCGGCTCGTCGGCCAGCACCATCGCCGGCCCGGTGACCAGCGCACGCGCCAACGCGACCCGCTGTTGCTGGCCACCGGAGAGCTGGTTCGGTTTGTGCCCGGCCCGGTCGACGAGCCCGACCATCTCGAGGGCTGCCATGGCTCGCTTGCGTCGATCCTTTCGGCCGACACCGGCATAGACGAGCGGAAGCTCCACATTGGACAGTGCCGACGTGCGCGGCACCAGGTTGTAGGACTGGAAGACGAATCCGATCTTCCGGTTGCGCACCAGGGAAAGCTGGCGTTCGTTGAGGTCACCGACGTCGATTCCGTCCAGTTTGTACGTTCCGCTGCTCGGCACGTCCAGGCAGCCGAGCACGTTCAGCAGGGTCGATTTGCCCGAACCGGACGCGCCCATGATCGCCAGGTATTCGCCGGGCCACACGGCCAGATCCACGCCGCGCAACGCGTGCACCTCGGTTTCGCCGCTGCCGTAGGTCTTGTGCAATGCACTGACTTCGATGACCGGGTTCATCGCCCTGTCCCGCCGCCGCCAGGCTGGATCCGGACGTTGCCGCCGCCGAGACCCCCACCGCCGAATCCGCCGCCGCCACCGCGTTCCTGCTGGTTGCTGGTAGCCGGGGCGGTGGGCAGCACGACCTGATCGCCGACGTTCAGCCCGGAAGTCACCTGCACCAAGGACTCGCTGCGCACGCCGATCTCGATCGCGCGGCTGGTCTCCTGGCCGTTCAACAGCAGATTCACCGTGTGCGATGTGCCGACCGTGCGCATCGCGGCCGACGGGATCGCGATCACGTCATCAGCCCTGGCAACCGTGACCGCCACGCTCGCGGACTGTCCCGGCCGCAACTGGGCGGGAGGCGTGTTCAGCGTCAGGGTCACGCCGTAGGTCACGACATTGTTCGAGCCTGTCGTGGCCGTGAGGTCGATCGCGGACACTTTGGCTGCCTGTGGCGTGTCCGGCATGGCGTTCAACGTGACCGTGGCGTCCTGGCCCGCTTTCACCTTGGCGACGTCGATCTCCGCGAGGTTCGCTTTGACCTGCAGGCTCGCCAGGTTCGTGATCGTGATGAACCCGGTCGAACTGGACGATGTGGACGAATTCGCCGACGTGGACGAGGACCCGTTGGTAGACCCTCCGCCGGACGATGAACCGGTTTTCTGGCCGACGGTTCCGTTGATCGCGGTCACCGTCCCGTCGCCGGGCGCGGTCAATGTGGTCGCGTTCACCGCTTCCTGCGCCTGGTCCACGCTGACCTCGGCCTGATCCACCTGAGCCTGCAACGACTTCGTGCTCTGTTGCTGCGAAGACTGGCCTTGCTGAGTCGTCGTCGTGGTGGTGGACGCGTTGGCCAAGTTCTCCTTGGCCGCGCTCAGACTGGACTTTGCGGCCGCGAGCTGCAGCTTCGCCTGTGTGTCGTCCAGTTTGGCCAATTGCTGGCCTTTGCTGACGGTGTCACCGACTTTGACGTTGATCTGCGTGATCGTGCCGCTCGTGGCGAAATCCGCGGTCCCGGTGTAACTGCTTTCCACGCTGCCCGCGGCCGAAACCGTTTCGACGACATCGGTCCGGGTCGCGGCGACGGACCGGACACCGGTCGGCGTCGCCGCGTTCGAACTCGGCCACAAGAAGGTGTACGCACCCCAGCCCGCGGCGACGAGAGCCACCACGAGAACCCCATTGATCAACCACGCACGGCGTCCGCGTCTCATGGCGCAATGCTCGACGCGGCAGGTCCCAGCTTGCTGGAAGCGACCTGGGAGTTGGCTGGGAGGAGATCAGGCCTTGTGCTTGGGCCTCGCGCGAGCGGCCAGCACGAGCTGGCGGATGGCGTCGACCACCAGCACACCCGCGACGGTGCCGGAGAAGATCGCCAGTGACATCCAGTGCCCGTAGTAGCGGTGCGACACCAGGGTGCGGCCGTCGTCGAGCACTGTGGTGATGGTCGCGACACCCTTCGGCCACAGGTAGAAGGCCAGCCAGATCAGCCCGGCGGCGACCAGCACCTCCGCTGCGGCGACGAGCGCACGCTTCGGCTGGTTCAGCTTCGCACGCACCGGCGGCAGGGCCGGGAGCTCGGGTTCCTGCTCCGGGGCGGTCTTCGGCTGGGCAGTCACGTCATGCAGCTTCTCACGAGTCGATTCGCTCGCGCAGGGCAGCCCGCAGCGCCTCGCCGTCCTTGGCCCACGCGAGCACGGTCGTGCCGTCGTGCAGCTTCACCGGAACGGACTCGAACTTGCGCGGCACGGCCAGGCCACCTCCGAGAACACGAGCGGCCATCGGGGTTCCGACCTCCTCGTCGGCTGCGGCGATCTGGTCGAGCGGCAGCTCCTCACGGCCCTGCCGCAGCACCAGATGGGTCAGCTCGACCGAGCAGATCCTGCGCCTGGCCTGCACCCAGACCGCGGCGGCACCGGCGAACAGGAACGCCACGATCACCCACGCGACGACGTGCACCGGCCCGGTCGTCCACTCGACGATCGCGCCGACCAGGGCGAAAACCGGTCCCCACAACACCGGCCACCAGGTGGAACCGGGTTCGGCGTAGAAGACCGGCCCGGTCGTCACCGCGGCGGCAGCTTCCGGAACTGACGGAAGTACTCGTTGGACGGCGGCATGAACATGAACACCAGCCCGGTGGCCGTGATCACCACGGAGACCAGCCCGATCACCGACGTCATGCCGACCGCGGAGGCCTGGGTGAGCAGGCCGAACACGGCGAGCACGGTGAGCAGGATCCGCGCCCAGTTGCGTCCCGCCCGCATCCGCCACGCGAACAGCACCATCAGCAGGGCGACCACGCCGAGCGCGAAGTAGAACATCGTCTTGATCGTGCTCGGCGGCAGCTGGGCCTCCGGACGGCCGACGGACTGCTGCACGAACTGCTGGACGAACACGTCCGCGTCGATGGCCTGCAGCACGGCGGACACCAGTGCGGACAGCACCCAGACCGCGAAGGCGATGTTGACTTCCTTCGGCACCGCGGGCTTGGGCGGTTTCTGCTCCGGCGTGGTGTGCTTCGGGGCGGGGAAAAGCGGGTCGGACACGGGAGAAGACTCCTAGACCTCGTTGGAGAAGTAGGTCTTGGCGGGTTGCGGCAGGTACATCAGCAATGCTCCCACCACCGACAGCAGCACGCCCAGCAGCACGATGTAGCTCACCGGGAACAGGATGCTGAGCGCGAGGTGCACCAGCCCGGCGATGAGCAGCCTGGTCCGCGACTTGCGCTCGCCCGTTTGCATGCGGCGGCCGAAGTACACGTACAGCGACCCGAACAGCACCGCGAGGATCAACGTCAGCCAGACGAACGAGTTGGCACCCGACCGGACCTGGTCGACGTTCAGCGCCGGGTTCTGCCGGATGGTGCTCTCGATCAGCTGGTCTTTGAAGTAGAAGAACAGCACGGCGTCAAGCAGGCCGACCACCGCGGCCGCCACCCAGGCCCAGAAGGAAGCCCGGACGATCGAAGGCGCGTCCGTGTCACCGTCCGATATGCGCATCTTCACGATACGCACGCTACCCTCAGCCCTCGCGCAGCCAGCCCGCGACCTCGACTGCCCAGTACGTGAGCACGATGTCGGCCCCCGCGCGGCGGATCGACGTGAGCGCTTCGGTGATCGTGCGCCGCCGGTCCAGCCAGCCGTTCGCGGCCGCTGCCTCGATCATCGCGTACTCGCCGGAGACCTGGTACGCGGCCACCGGGACGTCCGAGATCTCGGCGGTCGCCCTGATCACGTCCAGGTACGCCAGCGCCGGCTTGACCATCACCATGTCCGCGCCCTCGGCCAGGTCGAGCTGGACCTCGCGCAGCGACTCACGGACGTTGCCCGGATCCTGCTGGTAGGCCTTGCGGTCGCCCTTGAGCTGTGAGTCGACCGCCTCGCGGAACGGGCCGAAGAACGCCGAGGCGTACTTGGCCGAGTAGGCGAGGATGCCGGTGTCCTGGAAGCCCGCGTCGTCGAGTGCGCCGCGGATCACGCCGACCTGGCCGTCCATCATCCCGCTCGGGCCGAGCACGTGCGCGCCCGCGCGGGCCTGGGCGACCGCCATCTCGGCGTAGATCTCCAGGGTCGCGTCGTTGTCCACGTTGCCGTGCGCGTCCAGGACTCCGCAGTGGCCATGGTCGGTGAATTCGTCCAGGCACACGTCGGACATGATCACCGTGCTGTCGCCGACTTCGGAGTGCACGTCCCGCAGTGCGACGTTCAGGATGCCGTCCGGGTCCGTCGCGCCCGAACCGACCGCGTCGTGCTTTTCCGGCACGCCGAACAACATCAGGCCGCCGACACCGGCCTGCACGGCCTCGACAGCGGCTTTGCGCAGCGAGTCACGGCTGTGCTGGAGCACACCGGGCATGGAGGAAACGGCGACCGGCTCGGTCAACCCTTCCTTCACGAACATCGGCAGGATCATCTGCTCCGGCCGAAGCGTCGTCTCACTCACCATCCGCCGGAGCGCCGCGGTGCGGCGCAACCGACGGGGCCGATGACTCGGAAACATGCCCATCTCCGCTGCTAGAAGCTCGTGAGTGTTTTCGCCGGTTAGAACCGGCCAAAACACTCACGAGGGATTACCTGCGGGCGCGCTTGGTTTTGCGCGGGGGTGGCAGCGCGCCCTCGG
The DNA here is from genome assembly GCA_000720375.1 of Rhodococcus rhodnii. Taxonomy (GTDB): domain Bacteria; phylum Actinomycetota; class Actinomycetes; order Mycobacteriales; family Pseudonocardiaceae; genus Kibdelosporangium. The sequence goes on from JOAA01000019.1 coordinate 107,385, forward strand.
CACGCAGCCGGGCCGCGTGCTCGGCGAGCGCGTCCACCAGCGCCGGGATCTGTGGCACCTCGGGCTGAACGTCAACCCGCAGGCCGAATTCCCGCGCGGTCTCCGCGGTCTTCGGGCCAATGCAGGCAACCAGCGTGCGAGCGTGCGGCTTTCCTGCGATACCAACGAGGTTGCGGACCGTGGAGGACGAGGTGAAGCACACCGCGTCGAAGCCACCGGTCTTGATCATCTCGCGGGTCTCGGCGGGCGGCGGCGCGGCGCGCACCGTGCGGTACGCCGTCACGTCGTCGATCTCCCAGCCGCGGTCACGCAGACCGGCCGCCAGCGTCTCGGTGGCGATGTCGGCCCGTGGCAACAGAACCCGGTCGACCGGGTCGAGGATGTCGTCGTACGGCGGGAAGTCCGCGAGCAGGCCCTCGCTGGACTGCTCACCCGACGGGATCAGCTCGGGGATGATGCCGAACGACCGCACCCGGGCGGCGGTCGACTCACCGACACAAGCGATCTTCACGCCGGAGAACGCCCGAGCGTCCAAACCGAACTCGGAGAACTTCTCCCACACCGCGCGCACGGCGTTGGTCGAGGTGAACACGACCCACTGGTAACGGCCGTCGACCAAGCCCTTGACCGAACGCTCCATCTGCGCCGGGCTACGCGGCGGCTCGACGGAGATCGTCGGGACCTCGGACGGGATCGCGCCGTGGATCCGCAGCCGCTCGCTCATCTCCTGCGCCTGGTCCTTGGTGCGCGGCACCAGGACCTTCCAGCCGTAGAGCGCGCGCGACTCCCACCACGACAGCTTGGAGCGACCGGCGACCTCTTGTCCCACAGTGACAATCAGGTGGCCGACGAGCTCACCCGCGTCCGCGGCAAGGGAAGCGAGCGTGGTGTCGATGGTGCGCTGCGAGGAACCCGTGCCGTCGGAGGTGACAGCGACCGGGGTCTGCGGCGCAAGACCGTGCTCCACCAACGAAGACGCCGCCTCGGCGAGGTGGCTTGCGCTGGCGTGCAACACAAGCGGGCCCTGCACACCGGCCAGGCCGGCCCAGTCGACCGTGCCGCGAACGTCCACTTCGGTGTGTTGCGAGCCGAGCGCGACACCCGCGTACGCCGGAACCGCAGTGCCCGCAGGCACTCCGGGCACGACGTCGTACGCGGTGGTGCTCTTGGCGACCGCCTGCGTCTCGGCGACCACCGCGGTCTGCGTCAGCGGGTCACCGGCGACCAACCGGACGACCGAGCGCCCGGCCTTCGCCTCGTTCGCCAAGTCCTTGGCCACGTCGGCCGGCTGGCCGACGGCAGGCCGTACCTCCGCGTCGGCCTTGGCGTACGCGAGTACGCCGGCCGGCACGTCGGGGTCGGTCACCAGCAGTTCCGCCCGCTCGATCAGCTCGCGCGCGCGAACCGTGAGCAGGCCGGCATCTCCGGGGCCGGAGCCTACGAATGCGACGCGGCCAGGGGCCTTACGTGCATTGGTCGTCATTTCAGGGCACTTCCCATCAACTACGGCTCTCGGGGCCGGACAGCACACCGGCGCCGAGGTCGAGCAGTTCCGCGGCCAGATCACGGCCAAGCTGCTCGGCAGCGGTCAGGTCACCAGTGGCCGAGGCGCGAAGAAGATCGACGACGACGGGGTTGCCGTCCTCGTCCTTCGCGTAAACCGCGGCGACGCCACGCAACGACAGGCGCATCACCACGCGCCCGTCGTCGTCGAGGTCCTCCACGACATCGGCCAGTGCGCCAACGGGCGCGTTGCATCCGGCTTCGAGCTTGGCCAGCATGGCCCGCTCAGCGGCTACAGCAGCCCTGGTGGCTTGATCGTCCACAATGGAGCGAAGAAGGTGTTCGACGTCAACGTCGTCGACACGGCACTCGACCGCGAGCGCACCCTGCGCGGGCGCGGGCAGCATCTGGATCGGCTCGAGCACCTCGGTGATCACGTCGAGGCGGCCGAGCCTGGAAAGACCCGCCTTGGCAAGGACGACCGCATCCAGTTCGCCGTCGGTGACCTTGCGCACCCGAGTGTCCACATTGCCCCGCAGGCCGACGATCCGCAGCCCGAGGCCCAGCGCTTCCAGCTGAGCGGCCCGGCGCGGGGAACCCGTGCCCACGGTCGATCCGGGCGGCAGCTCTCCGAGCGTCAACCCGTCCCGCGCCACCAACGCGTCCCGCGGATCCTCGCGCGGCGGCACGGCCGCGAGCGCGAGCCGTGAATCCGGCGCGGTGGGCAAGTCCTTGTAAGAGTGGACAGCGACGTCCACTTCGTCGTCGGCGAGCGCGTCGCGCAGGGCCGACGTGAACACGCCGACACCGATCTCCGCGATCGGCTTGTCCGACCGGTCACCGGGCGTCGACACGGTGACGATCTCGACGTTCACGTCGCCCTCACGCTCAAGCGCGTCGGCGACCATACGGGTCTGCGTCAACGCCAATGCGCTGCCGCGGGTCCCGATCCTGATGGTCCGCTTCATCTCAGAGTTCACCGTCCACATGGGACTTCGTGATCGCGTCCGGCTTCGCCGGGTCGAGTGCGAACAGCTCGCGCAGCGCGTCGGCGTAACCGGCGCCAGCGGGGTTCGCGGCGAGCTGCTTCACCCGCACGGTCGGGGTGTGCAACAGCTTGTCCACAACACGTCGGACCGTGCGGGCGAGCTCATCACGCACCGCACCGTCCAAATCGGGCAGCTTCGAGTCGAGCCGGAGCAGTTCGGAGTCGACCACTTCGGCGGCACGACGACGCAACGCCGTGACGGTCGGAGTGACCTCCGCGGAACGCTGCGCGGCAAGGTATGCCTGGACTTCCTCCGCGACGATGCGCGCGGCCCGCGCGGCGCCCTGGCCGCTCGGCGCGTCGGCAAGCCGCCGCTGCAGGCTTTCCAAATCGACGACGGTGACGTTGTCGATGTCACCGACGCCATGCTCGACGTCACGCGGCAGGCCGAGGTCGCAGATGACCAAAGGCTTGTCGCGCTTGAGAATGTGGGTCTGGCGAATGACCGCGGTCACCGCACCTGTGCACGAGACAACGACATCCGCGTCGGCGATGTGCCGATCGAGGTCCTCAAGCCCCACAGCGGTCGCCGGGATGCCGTCCTCAACGAGTGTGTTGGCGAGCCGGGAACCGTTGGCACGCGAGCGGTTCGCGATGACGACCGCGCCGATCTCCGCGCGCTTGAGAGCAGCGACGGACAGGCCGCCCATCGAACCGGCGCCGACGACGAGCGCTTTCCGCCCGGCGAGGCCGTTCAGCACGCTTTCCGCGTCCGACAAGGCTTCCGAGACGACCGAGCCGCCGGCCTGGTCGAGATCGGTCTCCGAGTGGGCCCGCTTGCCGACGCGCAAAGCCTTCTGCGTCAACTCATGCAGAACGCGACCGACAGTTCCTTGTTCGCGCGCCGTGTTGTACGAGGTGCGCACCTGGCCGAGGATCTGCGCCTCGCCGACGACCATCGAGTCAAGACCCGCGGCGACGGTGAAGAGGTGCTCGACGGCAGCACCCGCGTAGTGCACGTACAGGTGGCGGTACAGCGAAGCCGTTGGCTGACCGGAGTGCCGGGACAGCACGTCGACAACGTCAGACAGGCCACCGTGGAACGCCTCGACGACGGCGTAGATCTCGACCCGGTTGCAGGTCGAGACGAGGATCGCCTCGGAGATGTTCGCGCACTGCAACAGGTCGGCGAGCACCTTGTCGGTCTTCTCGGCGGGTACCGCTACCCGCTCAAGCAGATCGACGTCCGCGGTGCGATGGGAAACCCCAACCGCGAGGACACTCATCGGCCGATCACCACCCCGTCGACGTTGCCCAACGCCGACCCGTTGACGTTCATGCTGTCCGCCCTGCGCGCGACGTGGAACGACAAGATCTGCAGCTCGACCGCGAGGTCGACCTTGCGGACCTCGACGTGGTCGGGAACCTGGAGCACGACGGGCGCGAAGTTCACGATGCTCGCGACACCCCCGGCGACCAACCGGTCGCACACGGCCTGCGCGGCGGCGGGCGGAGTGGCGATGACGCCGATGGAGATCTCCCGCTCGGCACAGACCTTGGGGATGTCGTCGATGTGGCTCACCGGAAGGCCGCCGACGGGCACCCCGACGAGATCGGGGTCGACGTCGAAAAGCGCGGCCACTGGGAACCCCCTGCTCGGGAACCCGCCGTAGTTGGCGAGGGCATGTCCGAGGTTACCGATTCCGACGACCGCGACGCTGTGGCTGCGGGTGAGGCCGAGGATGCGCTCGATCTGATCGACAAGCACGCTGACCTCGTAACCGACGCCGCGCGTGCCGTAGGAACCGATGTAGGACAGGTCCTTGCGCAGCTTGGCGGAGTTCACACCGGCAGCGGCGGCGAGCTCTTCGCTCGAGAGGGTCACGATGCCCTGCTCGGCCATGCCACTCAGCACACGGAGATAAACCGCGAGCCGCGCGACGGCCGCCTCCGGAATGGCACGCGCCCGCTGCATAGGGGTGTCGGAGACAGGCGGGATCGGCATGGTGACTTCGGCTGCGTTGGGCGCAGCATCCCGGTCACCGCCACGCTGCCCACGCGCTGCCGCCACGCTGCTACTCCTCACCGAAACCCGGACTGGTACGACCACCGGAGACTGGAAGGCGTCCGGGGTGATGTGCTTACGGTAGCCATTTGTGAACGAATGCACAAAGTGGCTGGAACTGGGCTTGACGCGGTTCACACCGCGCCTCGCCGGCAAGCGGCCCAGCGACCTCATTGGATGAGCATCCCCCGGCCGAGCCGTCGGGGGAATGTGACATGAGGGACTCTTAAGGGCAACTCGCCATCCCATGCATCCGTCCCGGGTCCGATGACAGCGTTGTAGCCCCACTGTGGCATCGGAAGCACGTGCCGTATCCGGACAGTCGAACACCTCATCGCGTGCATCACACGCCGCTTTGGGAGCCGCACGGATTTTGCGGGCCCTTGGCGCCTCGGATGCGTCTGCCCTCTCGCCGCGGCGGCGCCGCACGACCAAGCCCGAAAATCCCCACGCCAGTCTCCCCCAAACCGACCAAAGAATCCGCAGCCCCAAGCCCATTTCCAGCAGACGAAGCGCCCCCAAGATAGCCCCCACCACTCCCGGGGGCTCCCCGCTTGCCAGTCTACCGGTGGTGGGGTGTGAGCAGGGGGTTCGCAAGGGTGATGGCCGTGCGAACGGTCCTTTCGCTCGAAGTTCACTCGGGTGGGTGGCGGCCGGGGATACCGGTCGGCGCAGGTCAGCGCAGCTGGGCTTTCTGCGGCCGTGGCGGTGGTGGGCAGAGCACCCGGGTCGACGCAGGGCTGCGCAGCCACGTCGCCATGAACCCCCGCACGGGGTGGCCGTCAGCGCACGCTGATGCTCACCGTGTGCCAGCCGGTGGCGCCATCCGGGACGGGGTCGGCGATCACATCGGTCTGCGTGTAGCCCGTTTGATCCGTCGCGCGGCATTGGAGCGTGTGCTCGCCAGGCGCCAACTCCACGTCCGCTTCCCACATTCGCCACGTGTCCAGGCTCACTTCTGTGGCCAGCCGCGCAGGTATCCACTCCCGTCCATCCGCACGGACTTCGACCTTCGCGATACCGCGAGTCTGTGCCCACGCGACGCCCCCGACGGTCACCTTGCCCGCCGACGCCGAGCCGCGTGGGGTGTCGATGCGGGATTGGGTCTTGATCGGGCCGCGGGCGGCCCAGCCCCGTTCGAGCCAGTACGCCTGTTTCTCGGCGAAGGTGGTGAACTCCATGTCGACGACCCATTTCGTGGCCGAGACGTACCCGTAGAGGCCAGGAACCACCATCCTGGCGGGGAAGCCGTGCTCGACGGGCAGCGGTTCGCCGTTCATGCCGATCGCGAGCAGGCCGCGGTCGAGGATGTCGGCGACCGGCGTGCCGCATGTCCAGCCGTCGGCGCTGGTGGAGAAGAGCTGATCGGATCCGGGTTGCACGCCCGCGTCGGCGAGGATCTCCTTGAGTGGCACGCCGATGAAGTTCGACGTGGAGATCAGGTCGCCGCCGATCTCGTTGGACACGCAGGTCAGCGTCACCGTGCGTTCGACAAGCGGGAAGCGCCGGATGTCCGCGTAGCGCAGGGTCAGTTCCTTGTCGACGGCGCCGTGGATGCGCAGCACCCAGTCCTCCGCGCGCACCTTCGGCAGGCTCAGTGCGGTGTCGATCCGGTAGAAGTCCCGGTTGGACGTCAGAAACCGTGGCGTACGAGGGACAAAGTCAGCGCCTGCCGGGATCTGCGGCGCGGGCTGCGCCGGGGTCAGCTGGCCGATCGCGGCGCGGGAGCCCTCGACGTCCGTACGGTTGCCGAGCAGTTGTCCGCCAAGTCCGGCGACCCCGATGCCCGCGACCACACCTGCCGAGGCTTGCAGGAACTTGCGGCGTTCGGCCGACTCGATCGGCGGCCGCGACAGCCGATGCATCAACCGGAAGACGAAGACGCCCGCGAACAGACTGGCCAGCGGCGCGAGGATCGCCAACTGCCCGAGGTCAGGCCGGATCATCACGGCGATCAAGCCGAGCGCGCCAACGACGACAGCCACGACCGTGCCCGGCGCGGGGCTTCGTCGGGACAGCAGTCCGGCGAGCGCGGCGAACCCGAGCAACACCACGGTCATCCCGATCAGCAGTACGACCTTGTCCGCCGTGCCGAACGTGGCGATGGCCCAGTCCTTCACCGGATCAGGCGTCAGGTCGATCGCTGTGTTGCCGACCGCGAGAAACGGCGACGCGTTGCCGTCGAGCAGCCCAGCGACAAGGTGCCCGGCTGCCACCGCCGCGACCACGCCGAGGACGCCCGCCCACACCGCGCGCCAGGGCGACAGCCTGTTGTCAGAGTTCTCCACAACACCTATTCGACGCCTTCGACCGCTTGGCTCGCATCTGTGAACGACAAGCGGTAAGAAGTCCGTTACGTTCCGGCCCCCTCGAACGACACCACGCGCGGTGACGGTTTGTTTCCAATCAGGGGGGACCTGATGACTGACGAGAACAGTCCTGCCCAAAGATCGCGGCTCACACGATGGTCGCTGGTTGTCGTCGCGGTGTTCGTGGTGGCTACGGGCGCTTTCGGCGCGCTGTGGTTCATCGAGCGCGGCAATCACAAGACCACGGCCGACCACCTGGGCACTGCGCGAGCCGAAGTCCAGGACGCCAAAACGAAGCTGGCGAACATGGCGAAGCGGCACATCGACGTCCAGAACCGGGTCAAGAAGGCGGAGCAGGAGATCCAGAAGCACGAGGCCGATGCAGCGGCGAACAAGCCGTGCACCGATGCCGGCCACGAATTGGTGACAGCCGAGGAAGACGCCGCCATCCGTGCGGCTGTCCGGCAATTGGAAGCGCGGTGCAAGTGAAGCGAATGATCATCCCGATCATGGCCGTGGTGTTCGTTCTTGCCGCGGGGGCCTTCGGCGCGCTGTGGCTGCTCGAACGCAGTGACCACAGGAAAGCGACCGACGAACTCACCGGCCTGCGTGCCGAGGTCGACGGTCTCCGCGTACAGGTGGCTGAAGCGGAGAAGAAGCAGGCCGAGTGGGACAGAAAGATCATGGACGTGTCCAATGCCAGGTTGGCAGCCGAAGACGTGGGCCGCAGCTCGCACCGGTGTGTCGAGGTGGCAAGGGAATGGCTCGCGTTGCCTGCGGGCAACACCGCCCAGCTGGATAAGAAAATCCGCGAAGTGGGCGCGTTCTGCCGAAAAGAGTAGTAGCCGATTCCGTTACGTTCCGGCCCGCTCGAACGACACCAAGCGAAACGGAAGTTTGTTTCCAATCAGGGGGGATCCTGATGACCGATGACGACAGTCCTGCCCAGGTACCACCACCCATCACGTATGTGGCCGGTCCGCCTCCGCCGCCAGCCGAGCCCACGCGGAGCCGCAAACGCGTTGTCCTCTGGGCGGTCGCGGTGGTTTTGTTGCTCGCCACGGCGGGGTTCGTGACGTTGTGGATCCTCGAACGCGGTGATCACAAGGCCTCGGTCGACCAGTTGACCACCGCACGAGCTGACCTCGACGGCGTCAAGGCGAAAGTGGCGGGCCTGGAGAAACGCCATGTCGACACCGAGGGCCGGATCAAGATAGCCAACGACGAACGCCAGAAGCTCGAGGCGGACGCCGCAGCCGCCAAACCGTGTGCCGAGGCGGGCCGTGAGCTCATCGCCACGTCCACCGACGGGTCAGACCGGGCGATCGCCGCCGCTGTTCGGCTTATCCGCGCGAGATGTGAGTAAGGCCGGGGGACGACTGATGACTGAGATGACTTCACCGAACCCGCCCGCTCGCAAGCGGATGATTGTTCCACTCGTTGTCCTTGTGCTCTTCGTCCTCGCGGCTGGAACGTTCGGCACGTTGTGGCTGCTTGAGCGTGGTGACCACAGCAAGGTTTCCGAGGAACTCACGGTCGTGCGCACCGAAACCGACGGTGTCCGAGCCAAGTTGAGCGAGGCCGAGAAGAAGCAGGCCGACTTGGACAAGCAAGTCACCGAGGCAGGCAACGCGAGGCGAACGGCCGAGACCACCGCCTGGGCCAACGAGGATTGCGCCAAGGCGACAAAGGAAATGAACGCGGCGGCGCTCGCGCGGGACCTGAAGCTGTTCGAGGAGAAGTTCGACAACGCGTGGTTCCACTGTGGAGGCGAAAGCTGATGACCGACAACACACCGGACGCTCAGCAACCCGACGAGCAGCCCGCGCTGCCGCCGTTGACGATCACGCCGCCACAGAACACCGCTGCGCCAAGCGATACCGCGTGGCAGCCACTGCCGGGCGACCAGTTCCCCGCTGCGGTACTGCCGCAAAGCCCTTACGTGACAACGGATCCACAGACTCCGTCACAAGGCGCGCCGGTTCAGCACCCGAGCGGGCCGTTGCCTACGGTCGCCTATCCGGCGCCTGCGCCGCGCAAGCCGCGGAACAAGCCGGCGATCGTGATGACGGTCTTGGCGATCGTGTTCTTCCTTGCCTCAGGCGCATTCGGTGCGCTGTGGTTGGTCGAACAAGGCGATCACAAGGGCACGAACAGCGAGCTGCAGACCGTTCGGAGCAACCTGTCCAAGACCACGAAGCAGTTGGAGGACACGGAGAGGGAGCGGGCCGGCGCGGTGTCGGACAAGCAACGCGCCGAGCAGAACTCCGCCGCCACCAAGCCGTGCCTCGACGCCGCGAAGGGCACCATCCGATCCATCTCCGAGGACGAGTTCCGGAAGAACTTCCAGGAGATGGTCAAGCAGTGCTGAGGGCCGCGCGCAGGCGCGGCTCTTCGACCTTCCAGTAACCGTGCTCCCTGTCATCGATCAGGATGACGGGGACCCGGTCGCCGTATTCGGCGCGCAGTTCCGGATCCGCGTCCACATCCTCGGCCGACCAGGAAACGCCGAGCTCGCCGCAGATCCGTGCGACGTCTGCTTCGGCGACCTCGCACGCGTGACAGCCTGTCCTGGTCATTACGGTCACATGAGCCACGGCATCACCGTATCCGGCTAGCGCAGCGACGCGCGCCGCAGCTTGCCGGTGATGGAGTGCGGCAGCGTGGTGACGAACTCGACGGGCCCGGGCACCTTGAACTTCGCCAACCGCGCGGCGCAGTGCTCGCGGACCTGATCCTCCGTCAGCTCAGCGCCCTCACGCAGTACGACCACGGCCTTGACTCGCTCGCCTGTGCGCTCGTCAGGCACGCCCACGGCGGCTGCCTCGGCGATCTCCGTCAGTTCGGACAGGACCTGCTCGACCTCGTGCGGGTACACGTTGAAGCCGTTCACGATGATCAGGTCGTTGGCGCGGTCGACCAGGTGCAGGTCGCCGTCGTCGTCGAGGTAACCGACGTCGCCGGTGCGGAACCACCCTTCGGCGTCCGGACCGTGCGCGCCGTCCGGCCAGTACCCGCTGAACAGGTTGGCGCCGCGCACAGATACGACGCCCGCGTCATCTTCGTCGTCCTCGTCACCGCCGGGCGTGCCGTCGCTGTCGACGAGCCGGAGCTCCACGCCGGGGATCGGGCGCCCGACCGAACCGGGCTTCGCGACGCCGCCCACCAGCGTCCACGTCAACACGGGCCCGGTCTCGGTCAGGCCGTAGCCCTCGTAGATGTTGAGGCCGGTGGCTTGGTACATGGCCTTGAGCACGCTGGGCTCCAGCGGCGCGGCGCCGGACGTGAGCAGCCGCAACGTGGCCAGCGACGACGCCAGCCGCTCCGCCGGGACCTGAGCGAACGCCTGGTACATCGGCGGCACGCCGACGATCACGGTGATCCGGAAGTCCTCGCAGAGCTTCAGCGCGGGCTCGACGCTGAAGTGGTCCATCAGTACGGCGCTCGCGGCGGTCGAAGCGACCTGGAAGAGGCCGGGACCCAGGCCGTAAGCGTGGAAGAGCGGTACGGCAAGCAGAACGCGGTCGGTCGAGGTGACCGGCGCGGGCTTCAACGAAGCGCACTGCTCGACATTCGCCAGCAACGCCCGATGCGACAACATCACGCCCCGCGGCGTCCCTGCGGTGCCGGACGTGTAGCAAAGCAGCGCGATGTCCTCACCACCCGGCGCACCACGGACAACGTCGGCGGAAGCGTCCAGGTCAGGCGCCTGATCGGTGACGATCTTGGGCTTGCTGTCGTCGAGGATGCGATCACGTTCGCGGTCCGGCAGCCCCATGGCCATCGGCACCGCGGTCGCCCCGGCCCGCAACGCGCCGAACAGCGCGATCACGAAGCCGATCCCGGTCGGCAGCTGGATGGCCACGCGATCGCCAGGCTGAATGCCGGCGTCCAGCAGTCTGCGCGCCTCCGCGTTGACCGCGTTGTCCAGCTTTGCCCAGTTCACGGCGTTGTCGCTGGACGCTTCGGCGAACGCGAGATGGTCCGGCGCCTTCTCGGCCGCGTTGGCGACCAGGTCGGACACGTTGCGCGGCGCCTCAGGCATGCGAACCTCACTTCATCTATCGGGGCCATCTCGCGACACGCAGTGTGGCATGCCCCACTCGCGTCACGCAGGTGCTCTTATCGTGTCTCATCCTCATACTTCGACCCGCTACCTACTTTGCAGTAACAACACGTATGCTGCGTTACGGCTCTGGTGCGGCGGTGCGGTCGCCCAGGGAACCGACGAGGGAGTACCGATGCCTTCACCGTCGTGGCAGGCGCGTTCAAGCGCCGAGACACGGCCGGAGACCGGCTCGGAACACGAGCCGGACGCCGAGCACCGCCAGGCGTGGGACCTGGTGCACAGTGCTCAGCGCGGCGACACCTCGGCATTCGGCAAGCTTTATGGGCGTTATGTCGACGTTGTCTACCGTTATGTCCTGATCCGCGTCGGCGACAAGGAACTCGCGGAGGACGTGACGAGCGAGACCTTCCTCAGGGCGCTCCGCCGCATCACGTCGGTCACGTACCAAGGCCGCGACGTCGGCGCCTGGCTGGTCACCATCGCCCGCAACCTGGTACTCGACCACGTCAAGTCGAGCCGCTTTCGCCTCGAGGTCCCCAAAGCCGAGGTCGACGACGGCCGGGTGGTTCAGGCGGGCCCGGAGCAGCAGGTGTTGTCCAAGATCACGAACGCCGAACTGCTCAAGTGCATCGAGCAACTCGGCGACGACCAACGCGAGTGCATCGCTTTGCGCTTCCTGCAAGGCCTCTCGGTCGCGGAGACCGCGGAACTGATGCACCGCAACGAAGGCGCGATCAAAGCCCTGCAGCACCGCGCAGTCCGCCGACTCGCCCAACTCCTACCGACCGGTTTGCGCTGATAGAACCTCGTGAGTGGTTTGGCCGGTTCTAACCGGCCGAAACACTCACGAGCACTTCAGGAGACCCGCCGCCGATAAGCCAACCCGGCAGCGATAGCACCAGCAAGGGCACCAGCCCCGAGCACGGAAGGAACGCCGATCTTGGCGGCCTTGCGACCCGTGCGAAAGTCCCGAATCTCCCAGCCGCGCTTGCGAGCCTCATCCCGCAACTCGCCATCGGGATTGATCGCCACCGCCGTCCCCACGACGGACAGCATCGGCACGTCATTCACGGAATCCGAATACGCCGTGCACCGCCGCAAGTCCAAACCCTCACGAGCAGCCAGCGCACGAACCGCATGCGCCTTGGCACGACCATGCAAAAGATCGCCGACGAGCTTGCCCGTATAGACACCGTCCTCGCTGCCGAGCACCGTGCCAAGTGCACCAGTCAGGCCGAGCCGGCGAGCGATGATCGCAGCAAGGTCGACGGGGGTCGCCGTGACGAGCCAGACGCGCTGACCGGCGTCCATGTGCATCTGGGCGAGTGCGCGTGTACCTGCCCAGATCTTGTCGGCCATCAGTTCGTCGTAGATGTCTTCGCCGTGCGCGCGCATTTCGTCCACGCTGTGGCCGGCGATGAAACTGAGGCCGGTTTCACGGCTTTTGCGGATGCCTTCCTTGCTTTCGCTGCCCAGCAGCCTGAACTTGGCCTGTTCGAGCGCGAAACGGGCTAGGTCTCCGGTGGTGAAGAACTTACGCGCGGCCATGCCACGGGCGAAGTGGAAGATCGACGCGCCCATCATCATCGTGTTGTCCACGTCGAAGAACGCGGCTGCCGTGAGGTCAGGCGGACCGGTGACCGGGGCGGCGTCGGTCTCCATCGCGACCGCTGCGTCGGCGGACGCCGCACCGGCGAGCGCGGCCAGCCGCTCGAGCTCCGGTTGCCTGTCCTTGTCGCGCCTGCGGGTCACCACCGAGCCTCCGGGAAATTCGCGAGTTACCCCCATCCAGACAGGGTACTGACCCGAACGGTCTCACCCGACGCGGATCGCCGGGAGTCCGGGCAGCAGCGGCGGAACTTCCAGAATCGGCACTGGGAGCTGTGGTTGGGACGGCACTGAGGGCACTGGGACGGTGGGTGTCGGCACCGGGGCCGGCACCAACGGAACCGCCGGAGGAGCGGCTGTGACGGGCGGCGTCGGCGCCGTGGAAACAGGTGGCGGCGTGGTGTAGGACGCCTGCACTCGTGGGGGCACGGGTTGGACGGGCGCGCTCGGGGCACCGGGCGCAACGCTGGCAGCGGTGTCGCGGTGACACTCGTCGGTGGCGGGCAAGGCGCCCACGTCATCGGAGCTGCCGGTGGTGATCTGGTAGCAGTCGGCACGACCCAGCAATGTGGTCGCCCGCTCGGTGATCTTGTCCAGAAGTTGCCGTGAAATCTCCGACCGCGACTGTGCCTGCGCGGGCAAACGCGGGATCAACGCGGCCAGCCGTGCGTTCTGCTGCACGGTCCACTGACGCAAGGAGTTGAGCTGCTGCAGGTCAGCACGTGTCGCCGAGGCGATCAGCTGGCGGGACGCCTGCGCGGCGTCCGTGTCGAAGTCCGTCAACGCTGTGAGGTACCCGCCGACCGGGGCATCGGCCGGATCGGCGTACCGCTGCGCCAGGGTCTCCATCTCGCCGATCCTGGCGTTGGCGAACTCGAGGTGCTTGAGCGCTTTGGACTCGTCGCCGAACGTCAGCCCGAGCGACGCCGCCTCGGCCGTGCGCTTGATGCCGTACAACGTGTCGCCGGGCAATGCGTCACGTGACAGCAGCAGGCTCATCCCGGCCAGCGCGAACACCAGGACAACAGCCGCGGCCATGGCGACGAGGAACCGGCTCCGGCGTGAGCTGACCGCGGGCGTGGCCTTGGCCAACATCCGCTTGCGGGCCACTTCGTCCGGGCCGAGGTCCACGTTGCGCAGTGCGGCGACGATCGCGAGCTCGGTGGCGAACTCGGGGTCGACAGCGTCGGACTCCAGTGCGCGAGCGAAGCGCTCGGCCTGGTCGTCACGCGGTCGGCTGTCCACACCCGATTAACGAATCGGGGAGAACAACAGTTACGCGATCGGTTTCTTTTAGCCCCGGAAGATCCCCGGACGCTGCGCCAACAAGCGGTACAACGTCTGCTGGATGGTTTCCCGCACCTGGTCAGAGAGGTTGAACACGATCATCGGGTCGTCGGCGTCCGCCGGATCGTGCTGGTCGGTCCGGATCGGCTCACCGAACTCGATGTACCACTTGGAGGGAAGCGGGACCGCACCCAACGGGCCCAGCAGCGGGAAGGTCGGCGTGACCGGGAAGTACGGGAAGCCGAGCAGCCGCGCCAGCGGCTTGAGGTCCCCGATCTTCGGATAGATCTCCTCGGCGCCCACCACCGACACCGGGATGATCGGCACACCGGTCCGCAGCGCGGCGGAGACGAACCCGCCCCGGCCGAACCGCTGCAATTTGTATCGGTCCTTGAACGGCTTGCCGACGCCCTTGAAGCCCTCGGGCCACACCCCAACAAGCTCACCCGCCGTCAGCAGGCGCTCCGCGTCGGCGTTGCACGCCAGGGTCTGCCCGGTCTTGCGGGCCAGCGCACCGAGCAACGGGACCTGGAACACCAGGTCGGCGCCGAGCATCCGCAGGTAGCGGGTCGGCGAGGTGTTGTCGTGCACCGCGATCCCGGTCATCACCGAGTCCAGCGGCAACGTGCCGGAGTGGTTCGACACGATCAGCGCACCGCCCTCGGACGGCAGGTGCTCGGTGCCGATCGCCTCGACCCGGAACCACTTCTCGTAGATCAGCCGCAGTGGCGGCAGGATGACGTTGTCGGTCAGCTGCTTGTCGAACCCGAACTCGTCTACCGCGTACTCACCGGTCAGCCGCTTCCTCAGAAACCCCAACGCATTGGCCAGATGTTGTTGCACGCCAGCAGGTTCGGGAGCGGGACGCAACGGAGTGGGCGCGACAACCGGGCGGCTGTCGACGCGATCCGTGAAGGTGCGGTTTGACCGACGACGTTGTTCGGGGCTGCGCAGCGGAATCACTTGGGCTTCCTGCATGAGCGTTTCACCCATCGGTTCGGCGGATCCTGTTCTCCAGGACGGCGAGGCGCTCCGGGTTCAGAACCGGGTGCATGCCTCGGCCGTGTACGTAGTCATCGAACGCCTGTCGCGTGCTCCACCGCGGTGTGAAGCCGAAATCCTGCTTCAGCCGGGTGGTGTCCACGACCCGGCCGTAGTTCAGGAACTGGATCTGGTCGTTCGAGAAGTCCACGCCTCGCGCGCTACGGAACACACGCGCGGCAGTGGGCATGGCGATCCGGGGCACCGGCACGGCGACACGCCCGGCCCGTCGAATCGCTTGGGACACAGTGAGCACACCGTCCCCGCCGACGTTGTACACGCCGGGGCGGTCGGTTGTGGTGGCGCGCTCAAGCACAGCGAGCGCGTCCTCGGGGTGGAGCAACTGGACACGTGCGTCAAAGCCGAGCACCGTCGGCACGACGGGCAGCGCGAAATACCGCGTGAGCACGGTGTCGATGCCCGGGCCGATCATGCTCGTCAGGCGCATGGTGGTCACGCGCACGTCCGGACGACGGCGTGCGAAACCGCGCACGTATCCCTCGACCTCGACCGCGTCCTTCGCGTACCCGCTGCTGGAGATGTCCTTCGGCGCCATGTCCTCGGTGCACACGGCGGGTACGCGGGCACCCGCGCCATAAACCGCCGCGCTGGACTTCACCACGAGCTTGCCGACCTGCGGCGACCGCTGGCAGGCCGCCAGCAGCTGCATGGTGCCGATCACGTTCATCTCTTTGATCGCCGTGCGACGGGCCGGTCCCGGCGGATTGTCCGTGGTCGCGGCGTGCACGACCGTGTCCACCCGTGCCGAGGAGATGACCTTGGCGATCAGCGGGTTGCGGATGTCGGCGCGGACGAACTCCGCCCGTCCCATGGACTTCAACAGGTCCTTGGCGGGCGGAGCGGTGTCCACTCCGAGTACTCGTTCGATATCCGGGTTGGCGGCGAGGCGTGCGGCCAGATGTGCTCCGACGTACCCGCCTGCTCCGGTGACCAAGACGACCTTCGGCGTCATTCGATCCCCTCTACAGGCGTACTGACCGCCGGTAGCCTACTCGCCCGCCGGGCCGAAACCCGGCCGGAGATACGAGGTGTTAACGCAGGTCACACGGGTTTCCAGAGGTTTCACCCGATCGGCTCAAGCCGGTTACTTGCCCTGCTTGCGACGCGCGTGACGAGTCTTGCGAAGCAGCTTGCGGTGCTTCTTCTTGGACATGCGCTTACGTCGCTTCTTGATAACCGAGCCCATTCGGGGTCCTTGCCTTGTCTGTTGGTGGGTCGTATGCGCGCAGGGCCACGATCGGGGCACACGCACGAGCGACCGCCGAGTTTACCCGGCGGTCGCCGACGTCAATCATCCAGCGTCGAAGTACGCGTTCTCGAGGTAGTTGTGGACTTCTTTTTCCGGTACCCGGAACGACTTCCCGACCCGCACCGCCGGCAGCTCACCGGAGTGCACGAGCCGATACACGGTCATCTTCGAGACCCGCATCATCTTGGCCACCTCGGCCACCGTCAGGAACTGCACCTGGGTGATCGAAGTCGGCTCACTTCTGTTGTTGGTCGGCATGGTTCACGCGTCCTTAGCCACGCGTCGCGCTGCCGATCTTCCCCATCGACAGTATCGACACGCACGTGCTTCTGAAGAGAGTAGCGGGACTCGTGTGACACATGCGACCCGCCAAACGCGTCGATGCATGTAGCCAGGAAACCCGGAGCGTAGCGACCGGCGCCTGCCAAGGCCATCGCGCGGGAGGACACCTGACCTAAGCACACCGGAGCGAAGCGAACGGCCGAAGGGCCACGCGCGTGTCCACCGGCTCCGGCATGGTGTGTTGAACGCGCGAGCGGCGCACGGCGGGTATCAGCGGGGCTGGTAGCGAGTCGAGCAGTTTGACTCACCCGCGGAAAAGCCCCTCCCACAACGCTGCAAAATGCATCACACGGTGCCGGAAAGGCGGACACGACGTGCGGCAACGGCGGACACACAGTGCCGCAAAGTGCATCTCACCGTGCCGGAACGGTGGACACGGGTTTAGGCCTCGTGCGCCTTGCCAAGCTCCTGTGAACGGTCCCGCGCCGCCTCGATCGCGGCGAGCAAGGCCGCGCGCACGCCGTGACGTTCGAGCTCGCGGATGGCCATGATCGTCGTGCCTGCCGGGGACGTGACGGCCTCACGCAGGATGACCGGATGCGTGCCGGTCTCGGCCATCATGGCCGCCGCGCCGACCGCCGACTGGATGATCAGCTTCTCGGCCACGTTACGGGGGATACCGAGCAGGATGCCCGCGTCGATCATGGCTTCGACCAGGTAGAAGAAGTACGCCGGGCCGGAGCCGGACAGCGCGGTCACCGCGTCCTGCTGGGCCTCGGGCACCCGGACGACCTCTCCCACGGTGGACAGCAGCTCTTCGACCAGTTCGAGGTGCCGGGGCTGGGCGTGTTCGCCCGCGGAGATCACGCTCATCGCCTTGCCGACGACCATCGGCGTGTTCGGCATCACGCGCACGACCGGCACGCTGTCGGGCAGCTTGCGCTCGTACAGCGCGGTCGGCAGACCGGCGCACAGCGAGACGACCAGGTTGCGGTCGCTGACCACCGGCACGAGCTCGTCCAGGACCGGGTCGATGTCCTGTGGCTTCACCGCGACCACGAGGACCTCGGCCTCGGCCGCCGCTGTCGGCACGTCGACCGCGCGGATGCCGTACTGCTTGGTCAGCTCGGCCGCGCGCTCCTGGTAGCGCTCGGTGAACATCAGCTCTTCCGGCCTGCGCCCGCCGGACAGCAGCCCGGACAGCAGCGCCTCACCGATCTTGCCCGCCCCCAGCACAGCGATGGTCGTCATGACCCGTAAGCGTGCCAGATCAGCCCGTTGTGGCTGTCAGGGCCAGCTGCCGTGCCTGGCACACCAGACGCCCGGTCGAGTCGACCACGGTGGCGTCTGAGTCGAACCATGCGCCGTGCACGGCCCGGCAGTCGACCTGGATACGCAACCACCCCGGCGCGGGCCGCGAGCGCAGCAACGCCGTCAGCTGCACGGCAGGCGACCAACCCATACGGCCGAGGTTGAACGTGACCGGCATCGAGATGTCCCCGGCGACGAGCGCGAACAACGGGTCCGCGTGCTCACCGCGCGGCCGTGCCCACAGCCGTAGCCGCAACGGGTCGCCTACGTGCCCGTGCAGGAAGCCCGCACCGGACGGGTCGAGGCGCACGTCGCAGCCCTCGGTCAGCCGGAACATCGACGCCGACGGCAAAGTCGAGATGTCGATGGCGTTGCCGGGCGGCTCGGCGGGCTGGTTCGGCAGATCCGTCCACGCGGCACGGTCGCGGGGCAACCGGCCCGTGGTGATCACGGCCTCGACGCAGCTACGGCCGCGCTGTTCGAGGTTGACCGCGACCACTGTGGCCTGCCTGCCGGTCTTACGGACCTCCGTGCGCAGCAACGCGGGGCCGACACCAGGTGAGTGCAGGAACTGCGCGCTGACCGCGAGGGGATCCACCAACGGCGTGCCGTTGCCGGTGTGCAACGCGACTGCCGTCTTGGCCAGCAGCGCGAGCAGGAAACCGCCGTGTGGTTTGCCGCCGACTGTCCACTCAGCGGGCAGTTCGGCGGTGAAGGTGCCATCGCCAAGCGGACGGATGGCAGCGGCTGTACTGAACGAGATCACGTTGCTTCCTCGCCCGTTCACGAATGGCTGACCAGTGCACGCGCGAAGAACGTTGTGTTGGCGGGTCTTTCGGCCAACCTGCGCATCAGGTAGCCATACCACTGAGATCCGTAGGGCACGTAGACCCGCACTGTCTCCCCCTCCCGCGCCAGCCGGCGCTGTTCGTCGGGCCGGACTCCGAAAAGCATTTGGTACTCGTAGGTTCCCGGCTTCCGGTCGTACCAACGTGCCCGTTCAGCGACGATACGCACCAGACGGGGATCGTGGGTTGCGAACATCGGGTAACCATCACCAGCCAGGAGAGCGTTGGCACACCGCACGTAGCTCAAATCGGTCTCGTGTCCGTCGAACGCGACCGACTCCGGTTCGGCGTAGGCGCCCTTCACGAGCCGGACGCGGGTGCCGGCGAGGGCGACGCAATCGTCGAAGGTACGACGGAGGTAGCTCTGCAGCACGGCCCCGGTCGACGGCCACGTGCGGCGCAACTCGGCGAGCACGCGCAGGGTCGAGTCGGTGGTGGTGTGGTCCTCCATGTCGAGGGTGACCGTGGTGCCACATTGTTCAGCGGCAGCACATACGCGCGATGCATTGGCCAGCGCCAGCCGTTCGCCCAGCTTCTGGCCGAAGGCCGAGAGCTTGACGCTGACCTCCGCCTTGGGCGCGAGGCCTTCGGCGTGCAGCGCGTCGAGCAGTTCGAGATAAGCGCGGACGTTCTGATCGGCCTGGTCAGCGTCGGTGACGTCCTCGCCGAGGTGGTCGAGGGTGACCGACCGGCCGGACGCGACGAGCTCACGTGTCACGGCGATCGCGTCGGCCGTCTGCTCGCCCGCGACGAACCGCCGGACGACGTCTCGGCTGACCGGAGCGGTGGCCACCACACGACGGATCGCGTCGTTGCCGGCCGCCGCCAGGATCAGCGATCGCAGCGGGTGCACGGACAGACTCTACGACCACGTAGCAAGATCATTTCGGGCCGTATCCCCGTTGTCCCCAGGTGATCAGGTGTCAATCGCGCATCCGGGCGAATACGAAAGCAGGCTCAGCGGTCCAGGTGCAGGCGCGCGAAAAGCAGGGCCTCGGCGAGATCTTTGGCTCGTTCGGCCGGGTTTCGGGCGTTGCGGGTGTTGGTCTCCAGCACGACTTGGCCGTCAAAACCGTTTGCTGCCAACGTTTCGCAGAGTTCCGCGCACGGTTGGTTGCCTCGGCCAGGCACCAGGTGCTCGTCGCGGGGCAGGCCGGTGCCGTCGGCCAGGTGCACGTGTTTCAGGCCTGTGCCCATGCGTTTCGCCAACGCCAGTGCATCTTCCTGCGCCGCCGCTGTGTGCGAGAGGTCGATGGTGTAGTGCCGGTGTCCCGCCTCGGTCGGGTCGATCGACGGTTTGAACGCCGACACGCTTCTGGCTCGGGCCAACGGTTTCACCGGGAACATGTTCTCGACCGCGATCGCCACGCCCGACTCGTCTTCCAGTGACGCCACCAAATCGCTGAACTTGTCGGCATAACGACGTTGCCATCGGAAGGGCGGATGCACCACGACCGTGGGAGCGTTGAGGTCCATCGCGGCCTCGACGGCACGGCGCAGACGGACTTCCGGGTCGGGCGACCAAATCCGTTGCGTGATCAGCAGACACGGCGCGTGCACGGCGAGGACCGGCACGCCGTGGTTACGGGCGCATCGGCGCAAGGCGTCGACGTCCTGGCTGATCGCGTCGGCCCAGACCATCACCTCGACGCCGTCGTAGCCCAACGCTCCGGCGATCTGGAAACCCGCGGCCGCGTTCTGCGGCCACACCGAAGCCGTGGACAGTCCGACCGGGATGGGCGCCACTATCTGGCGAGCAGCAGCATGGCTGCCGGCGAGACCGTGACGACCAGACCGACGAGCACGGTGAGGATCGTGGTCTGCAGGTCGTCGGCGCGACGGATCTTGCGGACCACCCAGACCAGGCCGACGATCACCACGAGCGCGACGATCAGCGCCGCGGCGGGCAGCTGGCCCCACAGCCAGTTGAAGCCCAGCCAGAGCGCGGCACCGCCGATCACGCCGATCGCCAGCTGCCCGGCCATGGACAGCCATTCCTTGACCGGCGAGCCGGACTTCTCCTCCTGCTCGGGCTCGTCCACGTCGTCGAAGTCGTCGTCGGCGACCGGCCGGTCGAGCTCGATGGACGGCATCGACGGACGGGAGTCGTACGGCTCGTCGTCCTCGCGCTCAAGGCCCTCGACGTACTGCGTGGCCTCCCCACCTGGGGCGACGGGCTCGAAGCCGTGGTACTCGGTGGGGTAGTTGTCCTGCTCGTCCGGCTCGTGCTGCGGGAACGCGGGCTGCGGCATCTGCATGGACCGCTGGGTCCGTGCGACGCGGTGCGGCGCCGGGTGCTGGCCCGTGCGCGAACCCGGACCGGGCGGCGGCTCGTCCGGGATCCGGGGCATCTGCTCGGTGACGCCCTCGATCGGCATCCGCTGCGGCGGCTCGACCGCGGGAAGACGCATGTCACTGCGGCTGTCCTGGCGACCGTCCAGGCGCGCTGCCAGACCGCCTGCCTCGGCGGTGGGAGGCGGCGCGGCGCCAGGAGGTGGCGTTGGCCACTGCGCGCTCTGCTGCGGCTGCGGCTTCGGCCGTGGCATCGACTGGGAGTTCTGGGGCAACCTGCGCTGCTCGGTCGGCGCGCGGCGCTCGGGCGGCGGCGCGACGGGCGGCATCTGGCGCTGAGTCGGCTGCGCGGCCTGCGGAGGAGGCGGCGTCGGTTGCGGCTTCGGTAGCTGAGCCGAGGACTGCTGGCCCGGCTTCGGCAACTGGGCCGAGGACTGCTGCGGGCTGGGCGCCGGCCGATGTCTGCTGGCCGGGGGCTGCTGCCTGCGATCAGCGGGGGGTGCTTCCTCGGCGGGGATTCTCGGCAGGTTCCCGCTGTCGGAAAGGACCCGGTCGATGATGGCCTGGGGAGCGGTCTCCTCGGCGTCATCAGCACGGCGGCGACGCCTTCTGGGCGTGCTCTCCTCCGAGCTGTTGCCGTATTTGGCCAGCAGCTCGGCCACCGTGCGCTGAGTGCGCTCCGGCCCTTCCTCTCCTCGTGTCATCTCTTCCACCGTGCCCAATACGGGCGCGACAGTCCAGTGCTCCGCGCCGTCATTTCGGTTCCTGGTCCAACCGCCGCAGGATCACACCTTCGCGCAATGCCCACGGGCAGATCTCCAGTTCCGGCTGTCCTAACGCGCGCATCGTGGCTTGCGCCACAAGCGCGCCCGCGACCAGCTGGTGCGCCCGGCTCGCGCTCACGCCCTCCAGCTCGGCCAGGTCGCTCGCGGACATCCTGGAGATGAACGCGAGCAGCTGGCGCAGGCCGGCCTCGGTGAGCACCCGGCGCACCCGTGGTCCGGATGAGGATGGCGCGGCACCGGTCAACCTGGCCAGTGACCGGAAGGTCTTGGATGTCGCGACCACCCGATCGGGTTCGCCGTACTTGAGCATTTTCTTGGCCACCGGCGCAAGCTGATCTTCCAGCCAGCCTGCCGTCTCGGCGATCTCGTCGCGGCTGGGCGGGTCGCTGCGGAACCTGGTACGGGTCAGCCTGCCCGCCCCGAACGGAACGGACATCGCCCGGTCAGGGCTCTCGTCCCGGCCGACCGCGAGCTCGAGCGAGCCGCCGCCGATGTCCAGGACCAGCAATCTGCCCGCCGACCAGCCGTACCACCGGCGCGCGGCGAGAAATGTGAGGCTCGCCTCGTCTTCGCCGGAGAGCACCTCGAGCTCCACCCCGGTCTCGGTACGGACCCGGTCCAGCACCTCCGCGGAGTTGTCGGCCTCACGGACCGCGGATGTGGCGAACGCCATCAGCTCTTCGCAGCCCAGTTCGGCCGCTGACCGCTTGGCCGTCGCCACGGTGCGGACCAGCTCGTCCGCACCGTGTTTCGACAGGTCACCCGCCTTGTTTATGCGTTCGGCGAGCCGCAGCACCGTCTTCTCGGAGCGCGCCGGGAGCGGGTGGGCACCCCGGTGCGCGTCCACCACGAGCAGGTGGACGGTGTTGGAACCGACATCGAGTACGCCAAGGCGCATAAACCGAAACGTTACCTGGCGGTTGTACCGGCCCGCCTGGCACATGCTCGTCAGGACTCGAATTTGTACCCAAGGCCCCGCACGGTGACCAGGTGGCGCGGGGACGACGGGTCCGGTTCGATCTTCGAGCGCAGCCGCTTGACGTGCACGTCAAGGGTCTTGGTGTCACCGACGTAGTCGGCGCCCCACACCCGGTCGATCAGCTGACCGCGGGTCAGCACCCGGCCGACGTTGCGCAGCAGGTACTCCAGCAGGTCGAACTCCTTGAGCGGCAACGACACCTCGGCGCCGTCCACGGTCACCACATGCCGCTCGACGTCCATCCGCACCGGACCTGCCGCGAGCACCTGCGGCAGCAGCTCGCCCTCGGGGCCGCCCTCGCCGCCGCGACGCAGCACGGCGCGCACGCGCGCGATCAGCTCACGCGACGAGTACGGCTTGGTGACGTAGTCGTCCGCGCCGAGCTCCAGGCCGACGACCTTGTCGATCTCGCTGTCCCGGGCCGTCACCATGATCACCGGGACGGCCGAGCGCTGGCGCAGCGCCTTGCAGACGTCGGTGCCGCTCATCCCGGGCAGCATCAGGTCAAGCAGCACGATGTCCGCGCCGTTGCGGTCGAACTCCTCAAGAGCCTGCTGGCCGGTCGAGGCCACGGCCGCGGTGAAGCCCTCCTTGCGCAGCAGAAAGGCAAGCGGGTCGGCGAAGGACTCCTCGTCCTCGACAATGAGAACCCTCGTCACAGCGCTCCTCCAGTTTTGATTTCCGCACCCGGCGCGGGTATGCGCGCGAGAACCATGTCTCCGTTCACCCGTCGTGCCGGGATCCGGAGGGTGAACGTGGAGCCCGTCCCCGGTTTGCTCCACAGCTTGACCTCGCCGCCGTGGTTGGCGGCGACGTGTTTGACGATCGCCAGGCCAAGGCCGGTGCCGCCGGTGACCCGCGAGCGCGCCTTGTCCACGCGGTAGAACCGCTCGAACACGCGCTGCTGGTGCTCATCGGCGATGCCGATGCCCCGGTCGGTCACCGCGATCTCGACATACCCGTCGTGCATGCGGCGGCTGATCGATACCGGGCTGCCTGGCGACGAGTACGCGACTGCGTTCTCCAGCAGGTTGCTCAGTGCGGTGACCAGCAGCGTGCGGTCGCCGTCGACCAGCAGGCCGCTGGGTTCGTCGGTGGCGATCTCCACACCGCTGGACTCGAGCGTGAGCGTGGCCCGGCCGAGTGCTTCCTGCACGACCGCGTCCACGTCCACCGAGTTCAGTTCGGGGAGTTTTTCGGCGCCGGTCAGCCGGGAGAGCGCGATCAACTCGGTGACCAGCGTGCCGAGCCGGGTGGCCTCGCGCAGGATCTTGCTGCCGAACCGGCGCACCTGCTCGACGTCGTCGGCCGCGTCCAGCACAGCCTCGGCGAGCAGCGCCATCGCGCCGACCGGCGTCTTCAGCTCGTGACTGACGTTGGCCACGAAGTCACGCCGCGTCGCCTCCAGCCGCACAGCCTCGGACTCGTCGGCCGCGTCCACGACGGTGAACCCGTCGATCAGCGGGCGGATCTCCGCACGAACGGCCTCGGGCTGTCTGCCTCTGCTCTCGACGGGGGTGAGGTCGATGTCGACGGCTTCGCCTGTCTCGGCCACACCCTCGGCGGCGATACGCGCCCGGTCGTCGAGTCGGTTGTTGCTCACCACGCCGAGTTCGGCGGCGCGGGAGTTGTAGAGCACGACTCCCCCGAAGGGGTTGACGACGGCGATGCCGTTACGGGAATCGAGGACGAGGCGTTGGATCAGATCGGCCACCGTCGGACCGGTCGGCTTGCGCTCCGTTTTGCGGGCGCGAGTCAGTCCGACGACGTAACCGACAATGCCGCCGATCAGCAGCACGCAGATCGACAAGGCCAGGTAGGCCGGTGCGGTCACAGCCGAATGGTAAGCAGGTGAGGGGCCGGTTGTACTAGTCCGACGTGCCCTTCCGTGATCCCCGCGACACCGATCGGCGGGATGTTCGCCCGCAGGTCAATCTCAGTTCACCCAATCGTGTCCAAAAGACCGGCCGTTGACGTAGCGGGGTCGGCGAGACAAGACTCAGAAGCCTCATGGAGACACGTGCTGGAGTCGTCGTGCTACGCGGGCACCGCGAGCTGTACGAGCGCACGTGGCACCTCTTCGACAAAGCCCGTGAAGTGACCTTCGCCGCAAGCGACGTGCGCACCTGGGCCTCGCACAACCAGCCCCCGACACAGGGCAAGATCCGCAAGCTCTACCGGCCGGGGGTGTTACTCGACCCGACCAGTGCACAGCACGCCCGGCACGTGGCCGCGGCAGGCGTGCAGGTGCGGATCACGACGAGCGACCTGAACGAGACGATCATCGTGGATCGGCGGGTCGCGATCATCGCGGGCGGTGACCGGACGTTCACGGTCGTCTGGATTCCCGGTGTGGTGCAGGGCGTGCTGACCCTGTTCAACACGGTGTGGAGCCAGTCGACGGATCTTGCCGAGTATGAGCGGGTTTATGGGGATTTGTGGGTTGTTGCGCCTCGGATCCTTGAGCTTTTGGCTTCGGGTGCTTCGGACAATGGCGCGGCTCGGGCTATGGGGATTTCGTTACGGACTTATCGGCGCCGGGTGGATGAGTTGATGGCGACTTTGGGGGCTAGTTCGCGGTTTCAGGCGGGGGCTCGGGCTCGGGAGCTCGGGCTGCTCTAGACGAAACTGTGCCCGCCACGGCGCGCTCTATGGTTTTGGCGCGATTCGTGGTTGGTTTCGGCGCGCTTTTGGGTCGCCGCGGCGCGCGCTGTGCCTACTTTCGGCGCGCGCTGTGGTCACCTCGGCGCGCTGCTACCCGGGGTCGACGCGATTTGGTGTGGAGCACCCAGCCTGGCTCCAGCCGCTGTGGTCTCCAAGGAGGCTGTGTCTTTTTTCTGGGCAGCCGCAAAGGACAGGGAAAAGCGGGCAGGCCTGCGGCCCTGCCCCGCCGACAAGCTTATTTGCGGCGCCACTCCACACAAAACCGCGCCGACAACTGCTTAGGGCGCGCCTTTCTGTCGCTGGGGCGCGCCTTCGCTGGACTTTGGGCGCGCCTCCGCTGTGCTTCTCGCGCGTCTTCGCTGTCGGCGGGGCGCGCCTTCGTTCGGAGCTCGGCTTGCTCTAGAAGCCCAGGAACACGCGTTCCTGCGTGATCGGGTAACCCGCGCGCTTGAAGTTCGCCGCCATCGGGAAGTTGCTCACGTCCGTGTCGGCCTGAATCTCCGTCGCCCCCGCCTCAACCAGCAAGTGCGTGCATTCGACGAGCAGGTCGTAGGCGTAGCCATGGCCGCGTTGGCCGGGCACGACGCCGACAAAGCCAACGACCGGGCTCGCGTAGTTCCTGGTGGGCACCGTGATCCCGACCAGTTCACCGTCCCTGGTGTACGCGAGCTTCCACCACTCACGCGGACCCGGGAACCACTTCAGGTCCTCCAGCTCTGACCGAGCCGCCTCCAACGGGCTCATCCGCTCCAGATCCGCAACCTTGTGCGCGTCCAGGCTGCCGCGTTGGACCTCGGCGAGCACCGAGACGATCACCGAGTCGTCCGGTTCGGACCGGAATTCCAGGCGACCTGGACGCTCAGGCAGGCCGTCAGCCAGCGTCCACGTGTAACGGAGGCGTTCGACGACCGGCTTCATGCCCACTCGCGTGGCCACGTCGATCCGGGCTTGCGCCGGCTCAGGCGCGTCCCGCCAGGAAGGCGGCAACGCGAGGCAGTACTCGACCCGGAACGGGGCAGCCTTGAGCAAAGCCTCGCCTGCCGAAGGGTCCTCGAAGTCGAACCAGTCGAGCGTCATCGGTGACGGGTCGTCTGGGCCGCCCCACCAGGCGGCGCGCGCGACGACGCGGTCGTCGCGCAGCGCCACCCATGTCCATTCCGGGCGGTATTCGTTCTTCGCCACGTAGTCGCCGTATTTCCGGCCGAAGACCGCGAAGCCCACCACGTCCGGCTGTGCGTAGCCGGTGAACAGGTGTTCCTCGCCCTCCGCCAGGGCACGGATGACCAGGTCAGTCATCAAGCTCCGCTCAGCGGCCTTGGTTGGCCACGGCCTTGATCGCGTCGGCCGCCGCGTCCGGGTCGAGGTACGTTCCACCCGCGGTAACCGGCTTCAAAGAGTCGTCAAGGTCGTAACGCAGCGGGATTCCGGTCGGGATGTTCAGCCCGGCGATCGTGTCGTCGTCGATCCCGTCCAGGTGCTTGACCAGGGCGCGCAGCGAGTTGCCGTGCGCGGCCAGCAGCACGGTCTTGCCCGCGCGCAGATCCGGCACGACCGCTGACTCCCAGTACGGCAGGAACCGGGCAACGACGTCCTTCAGGCACTCGGTGCGCGGTACCTCGATGGAGGCGTATCGCGCGTCGGCGTCTTGGCTGAACTCCGTGCCCAGTTCGATCTGCGGGGGTGGGGTGTCGTAGCTGCGGCGCCAGAGCATGAACTGCTCCTCGCCGAATTCGTCGAGGGTCTGCTTCTTGTTCTTGCCCTGCAACGCTCCGTAGTGCCGCTCGTTGAGGCGCCAGTCTCGGCGGACCGGGATCCAGTGCCGGTCGGCCGCGTCGAGGGCGATGTTCGCGGTGGAAATCGCCCGTCGCAGCAACGAGGTGTGCACGATGTCGGGCAGGATGCCCGCGTCGCGCAGCAACTGCCCGCCTCGCTCGGCTTCTTTCACGCCCTTCTCGGACAGGGGTACGTCCACCCAACCGGTGAACAGGTTCTGTGCGTTCCACACGCTCTCGCCGTGGCGGAGCAACACCAGGGTTCCGACTGCCATACCGCAGAGCCTGCCAGACCGTCCGGGTTTCACCCGAACAGGTGCGCGTCGGCAAGGCCTTTCGGCGCACCCGCCCACAGCCAGTTGTCCAGCGGACTGAGTCCGAAATAGAACTGTGACTCGTTTTCCGGGTTAAAACCCGAATGGGTTAAGCGGCAGGCTTGAAGTCATCGCATGAGTCTGCCAAGTTGACAAAGCTTCCACCGACCGGCTCCCACGCACTCCCCGGTCGGCAGAGGCAGACCGCGGCTCGTCTCCCCTGTCGAGCCGCACCCCGCTGGGGACGCTGGGGTGCCCCCCGCCCCACGCGTACGGTGCGGGATTTGTGTCACAGGATGGCTCGAGAACGCGACTCCCCCTCGCTCGGGCCATCCTGTGAAACGTTCTTACTTCAAACACTTTCCGTGACCGGCCGTGCGGCTTTCCTACGCTTGCGTCGGAAGTAGAACCACAGACCGGCGGGTATGCCGAGCGCGACTAGGAATGGCAGCATCGCGCCAAGGACACGCGTGGTCACCGTGAAGAACTCCCCGAAGGCGCCCCAACCCTCGGACAGTCCGTCGAAGAACCCGCCGGCCGTGGCCGCTTCGACGGGCGGTGGCGGCGCGCTCTCCTGCGTCATCTGAACTGTCACAGTGGACAGTGCGACCTTGCCGCCGAGGGTGTCCCGCCTGCCCTGTAACGATTCCAGGTCGCTCTGCCTGCGGGTGAGTTCGCTTTCGATCTGTGCGATCTCGCTGACGCTCGACGCTTTCGCGAGCAGCGCCTGCATCCGCGCCACGCTTTCGCGTTGTGTGCGCAGCCGCGACTCGAGGTCCACGACCTGTTCAGTGACGTCCTCGGCCTGCTTGTGCTGGAACTTGATGGCGCCGAGGTCGGCGAGCTGGCGCAGTGCCGCGTCGAACTTGTCAGACGGGATACGCAGCGTGATGGACGCCTTGTCGTTGCGGGATTCCTCCTGCCCGGTGAATCCGCCGTTGGTCGTCGCGATCGCACGCGCGCCGCTCACCGCGTCGAAGATCGCCTTGACGGTCATCTCGATGCGCGCGGTCTGCACGAGCATCCGGTCCTGGACCGGTGCGGGCGGTTGCGCGTTCTGCGCGGGCGCCTCCTTCGCGGCGCCGCCGCCACTCGCGCTGTTCGGTTTCGCGGGCATGGGCGCGGCGGCCTGGCCTCCCGCGCTGGTCATGTCACCGCCGCTGCTCGAACAGGCGGTCAACCCCAGAAGCAGAGCCGCCCCGGCGATCGAGATGTATAAGCCACTCTTTCGTCTGCTCATGCCGCTCAGACGGAAAGATCTGGGAGAGTCGTTGTCCGGCCGCGGTTACGAGTCGGACACCCGTTGGTCACCGTCCGGCTTCGCCAGATGTTCGAAGGCCTTGAGGTTGGCCAGTGACTCGCCACGGGATGTCCGCCACTCCCATTCCCGCTTGATCGACGTGGCGAAGCCGATCTCCAGCAGCACGTTGAAGTCGCCGTCCGCGGCTTCCAGGACCTGGCCGAGCAGGCGGTCCAGTTCGTCCGGGGTGACGGCGTGCAGGCCGATCCGGCCGAGCAGGTAGATGTCGCCGACACTGTCGATTGTGTAGTGCACGCCGTAGAGCTTGGCGTTGCGGCGCAACAGGAATCGGTAGACGTCCTCGTGCGCCTCGTCCGGGCGGCGGCAGACGAACGCCTCGACCACCAGCGCGTGCTCGCCGACGATCAGCCAGCAGTTGGTCTGCAGCTTCTTGGTTCCCGGCAGGGTCACGAAGAACTTGCCGGGCTCCGGCCGGTCGTAGGCGATCTCCCGCTCGTCCAAAGTGGACTTGATCACCTCGTCCACATCGGTCACGACGCCACCTCCGCCCGGTCCTGCACCTCCCGGAACGTTACCGCAGCGCGCATGTACGCACCGATCAGCTCGTCCGTGGTGTGATCCCACGAGAACGCACGCGCGTGGTTGAGTGCCCCGACGGACAACTTTCCGCGCAGCTCAGCGGATCGAGCCAACGCGTTCGCCCAGTCGACCGACGAATGCCCGGGCACGAGCAGCCCGGAAACGCCGTCGTTCACTGCGACTCGCAATCCGCCGACGTCGGTCGCGACGACCGGCGTGCCGCAGGCCTGTGCCTCGATCGCGACGAGCCCGAACGATTCGTTGTGGCTCGGCACCGCGACAACGTCCGCCGCGCGGTAGACCTTCGCCAACGCCGGCCCTGGCAGCGGCGGCAGGAACCGGACAACGTCCCGGATTCCCAGCCGTACGGCCAAATCCTGCAAGGCCTGCGGCTGCTCGAGACCAGTGCCCGACGGTCCGCCCACGACCAGCACGACCAGCTTCGACCGGTCGATCCGGCCTTGCGCCAACAGTTCGGCGGCCGCGTGCAGCAACACGTCCGGCGCCTTCAGCGGCTGGATCCGGCCGACGAACGCCAAAACCGTCGCGTCAAGCGCAATCCCCAGCGCGACCCGGGCGTCCTGCTGCGAGCCCGGCGTGAACTGCCTGAGGTCGACGCCGGGTGAGACCGTGCTGACCTTCGCCGGGTCGGCGTCGTACTGGCAGATCAGGTCGTTGGCTTCCATCTCGGTGTTGGCCACCAGGCTGTCGGCCTGGTCGACGACCTGCTGCTCGCCGATCTCACGAACCCGCGGCTCCGGCGTGTCCCCCTCGGCCAGCGCCGCGTTCTTCACCCGCGCCAACGTGTGCGCGGTGTGCACGAGCGGAACGCCCCAGCGGTCCCGCGCGAGCCAGCCGACCTGCCCGGACAGCCAGTAGTGCGAATGCACGAGGTCGTAGAAGCCAGGTTCGTTGTTCGCTTCGGTCCGCAAGACCGCCGCGGTGAAAGCGCACAGCTGCGAGGGCAGTTCGCTGCGGTCGAGCACCTCGTAGGGCCCGGCTGGCACGTGCCGGACGAGCACCCCTGGCGCCAATTCCGCCACCGGGGGTAACTCGGATGAGGTAGCCCGCGTGAACACCTCGACCTCGACGCCGCGCTCGGCCATCCGAGTCGCGGTCTGGGCGATGTACACGTTCATGCCACCCGCGTCGCCTGTCCCGGGCTGCTCAAGCGGCGACGTGTGCACCGACAGCAGCGCGACGCGGCGGGGTGGCCGAAGCCAACGAGTCACTCTTCATGCCCCCATGACTCGATCGGCGAACTCCAGCAACATCCCGTCGAACTCCTCAGTGCGTTCGGCGAAGGGCATATGCCCGGTCTTGGGAAACCAACGCAACTGCGCCCCCGGAATCTTCCCGACTGTGTACTGCGCCACAACCGGATCGACCACCGCGTCCAACTGACCGTGCGCGACCAAGGTCGGCACTTTGATCAGCTGCAGCACCCCTGAGCTGTCGAAATCCCGCCGGAACATGGCTCGCCGGACCTCCCACGGCACCCGCAGGGCGTCGCCGACGATCCGCTGGCTCACCTCACCCGGCAGGTGCGACTCAGACATGCCCCGCACGAACTCGGTGAAACCACGCGCGGCCATGTCGAGGTCTTCGAGGTTCACGTACGGCACGACCGCCCGCATCGCCGTGCCCGGTCCGGCGCCCGGGCGATCGCGGCCGACCTCCACCGCGGCCGAGGCGAACACGATCCCGGCGAGGTCCTGGTCGCCGAAGGCCCGCAGGTAGTCGGTGATCACGGCGCCGCCGTACGACCAGCCGACCAGCACGACCGGCCTGCCGACCAGGTCGAGTACGGCGGAGACGTCGTCGGCCCATGCGTCAGGGTCGCCGTACCCGTCCACCGGGTCCGGTACGTCCGAATACCCGTGTCCACGCAGGTCAAGGGCGGCCAGGCGATACTTCGACGTCAGCTTCGGGTCGGCCAGTTGGGCCGACCACGCGGCGCTGGACTGGGCCCAGCCGTGCAGCAGGACGATCGCGGGTGCACCAGGCGGCCCGGCTGTGCGGACCGCGAGACGAACCCCGTTTCCACCGGTGATCTGGTGGAGGGTCACTTGATCGCCGACATGCTCTTCCACTTGTCCCACGAGAACAGCCAATCATTGACGTCCGAAGTCGTGGGGAAGGTGGCCTTCGATCCGGTGACCTCTACCGGGTCGCCGATCAGCACGGCGTCGAACACGGCCTTGGCGTCGGCCTCGAACAGGTTCACGCACCCGTGCGAGGTGTTGTTCTTGCCGATGTTGGCGCGGTTCTCCTCGTTCTCGTGGATGAACTCGCCGTGGTTGGAGATCCGCACGGCCCACTTCTTCTTCACGTTGGTGTAGCCGTAGCGCGGGTTGGAGAAGTCGCCGACCTCTTCCTTGGCCATCACGATGACGGTGCCGTTGGGCGTGTTGAGGTTCGGGTCGGCGTCCTTGCCGTTGCTCGCCGGGTACGTCGCGGTCAGGTTGCCGTCCCGGTAGACCTTGAGGTTGTGGTCCGGCGTGTTGACCTTCAGCACCTGGTTGCGGCCGATCTTGAACTTGCTGGTCACGTCCGCGCGGCCGTGCCCGTTGCCGTAGTTCACGCCGTACAGGTTGGCCGAGACCTTGACCTCGGTGTTGGCCGGCCAGTACTCCTTGGGCCGCCAGTCGACCTGCGTGGCCGACAGCCACGCCCACGAGCCCTCCACCTTCGACGGCGAGGTCTCGACCTTCAACGCCTTCTCCGCGGCGGCCTTGTCCTTGGGCGCGGTCTCGAACTTCACGCTGATCGGCATGCCCACGCCGACGGTGGCGTTGTCCACCGGGTTGAGCGTCGCCCTGATCTGCTTGGCCGGGGTCATCGTGGTGAAGCTGCCCTTGAGCTCGACGTCCTTGTTGTCGGTGCCCTTGGCTTTCGCGGTGTACGTGTAGGTCTTGCCGTAGCCGAGCTTCTCGGTGTTGGTCCAGCTGAGCTTGTCCGGCGCGATCTCGCCCTTGACCGGCTTGCCCTCGTTGTTGGTGACCGTGGCCTCGGTCAGCGTGCCGTCGGTGACGGAGAACTTGATGGGCTTGACGACCTCGACGTCCTTGGCGTCCCCGGCGGGGTCGGCGACGATCTTGGCCACCGGGCGGGTCTCACCGTCCGCGGGAGCCTCGCCCTCGGCGTTGGGGTTGCCGGTCTCGGTCGTCGAGCAGCCGGCGACGGCGAGTACGGCGGAAAGGAGGAAGGCGCTGATGACCGTTCTTCGTCCTGCCCGCACGTCGACCTCCGTCTATCTCATCGTCCATCTACTCGTAAAGACGCACCAAAGGGCACCCGGTGTGCCTAAAGTGAGCTGCGCCACATTGTTCTGGGTCACAGTGTGACCCCCACCAAAACCGGCTCGGCCTCGAGCTGCACACCGAACACCTTGTGCACGCCGTCGCGGACTTCCCTGGCCAGCGACAGCAGGTCCGCCGTCGTGCCATCGCCCCGGTTGGTCAACGCCAACGTATGGCTGTGCGACAGCGACACGCGGTTCCCTGGTCCCGGGTACCCCTTCGCGAAGCCCGCACGCTCGATCAGCCAAGCCGCGGACAACTTTCCGCCGCCGTCGGCCGGGTACTGCGGGATTCGCACGTCCGTGCCCACCTGTGCGGCGATCCGGGCCAGGGCTTCCTGCAGCTCGTCGTGCGGCAGCACCGGATTGGTGAAGAACGAGCCCGCGCTCCACGTGTCGTGGTCGTCCTCGTCGAGGACCATTCCCTTGCCGCGCCGCAGGTCCAGCACGGACTGGCGGACGCGGTCGACGGGCACGCGTTCGCCCGGCGCGACGCCGAGCGTGTTGGCCAGTTCGGCGTACCGGATCGGCATGGACAAGCCCGTGTCGGCCAGTTCGAACCGCACCCGCAGCACGACGGCGCGGTCTGTGCCCTTGAGCACGCTCGTGCGGTAGGCCAGTCTCAGCTGATCGGCCGTCAGCGTGCGGACTTCGCCGCTCGCCCGGTCCAGCAGGTCGACCGACACGAGCACCTCGGAGATCTCGACGCCGTACGCGCCGACGTTCTGCACCGGTGTGGCGCCGACCAGGCCGGGGATGCCCGAGAGGCACTCCAGGCCACCGAGACCCGCGGACACGGTCTTGGCCACGACGTCGTCCCAGTTCTCGCCCGCTTCCGCGGTGAGCTGGACCAGACCAGGGGTCGTGCAGTCCTCGGTCATGCCCTTCGTGGCGACGTGGACGACTGTGCCGTCGAAGCCGTGGTCGGAGACCAGGACATTCGACCCGCCACCGAGCACCAGCAGCGGCTCACCCGCCTCGTCGGCGGCGCGGACGGCGTCGACCACCGCACGGGCGGTTTTCGCTTCGATGAACCTCGTCGCCGGACCGCCGAGGCGCAGCGTCGTGTATCCGCACAGCGGTACCGCTGTGCGTACGTCAGTGCCGGGACGCGAGGTCGTCACGGGCGTCAACGGTAACCTCCGGTTCATGCCTAGCCGTATGGAGCACCGGGCGAGGTTCGCCGCCCCTGCCGATTCCGTGTACGCCGCGGTCATCGATCCGGCGTTCCTGGCCGACCGGCTCGAAGCTCTCGGCGGCAACAACGCCTCCATCGTCGACCGGACGGAGTCGGCACAGGCCACGACGTTCCGGGTACGCCAGGGGCTTGCCGCGGAACATCTTCCCTCAGCGGTCCGAACCTTGCTGAAGGGTGACCTGGTCGTTGACCGGACTGAGACCTGGCGATCGGACAAAACCGGCTCGGTCAAGGCCTCTGTGCAGGGCGTTCCCGGCGAGATCAACGGCACAACGCGGCTGTCCGACGTGGACGGCGGCACGGAATGGGTGACGTCGCTCGAGGTCAAGGTCAGCATCCCGCTCGTCGGTGGCAAGATCGAGAAGTCGATCGGCGAGCAGGTGCTCAAGCTGCTGGCCAACGAGGCCACGTTCACCGAGAAATGGCTCGCACACCGCGGCTAGCGGCGGGCCGGGCCCGCGCGCTCGGCGTCCCGACGCGCGGCACCACGAACCCGAACCGGCTGCGCAAAGTGGACCGGTGGATGACCGGTACGCCATGGGTCGCCTCGGTGTTGCGGTCGGCGCCGGATCCGCTCGTCGTCGATCTCGGCTACGGCTCGTCGCCCGTGACCACGGTCGAGTTCGCGACCAGGCTGCGTACCGTCCGGCCCGATGTCCGCGTGCTGGGCCTCGAGCTCGATCCGGAACGGGTCGAGGCGGCGAAGCCCGCGGCCGATCCGCCGTTCCTGGACTTCCGGCGCGGCGGCTTCGAGCTGGCAGGCGCCCGGCCGGTGGTGCTGCGCGCGTTCAACGTGTTGCGGCAGTACACCGAGCCCGACGCGGCGGCGGCTTGGCAGACCATGTTGTCCCGCATGGCTCCCGGCGGCCTGCTCGTGGAGGGCACATGCGACGAGATCGGCAGGCGGTGTTGCTGGGTGACGCTCTCGGCCGACGGCCCGTTCCTGTTCACGTTGGCGTGCTTGCCTTCTGATCTCTCGCAACCGTCCGATTTGGCCGAACGACTGCCGAAGTCGTTGATCCACCGGAACGTCCCCGGCGAGCGGATCCACGACCTGCTCACCGCACTGGACACGCACTGGGCCGCAGCCGCTCCGTTGAGCCCGTACGGACCGCGAGCGCGCTGGGTCGAGACCGTGCGGCGGCTTTCATCGGATGACTGGCCGGTGCTGGACACCCGCAAGCGCTGGCGGCTCGGCGAAGTCACCCTGTCGTGGGAGATGTTCCACTAGGCTCAGGTGAGTGGATCACGAGACGCATCTAGCTCACATCGTGGAACAGGCCGAGGCGCTGAAGGCAGCCGCGGTCGCGGCGGGTCCGTCGGCACCGGCACCCACTTGTCCGAAGTGGACGGTCAAGGACCTGGTCGAGCACATCGCACAGGTACACAACATGGTGGTCGAAGGGCTCAAGCTCGGCCGGGACGACAAGCGCCCGGCCATCGCGCAGCTGCCCGAGGACTGGGACGAGCTGGTCGCCTGGTGGGACGCCAAACGGATGGAGATGGTGACCGCGCTGGGCGAGGCCGATCCGGCGAAGCAAGCGTGGAGCTTCATCCCTGAGATGGGCACGTACGGCTGGTGGGCGCGCCGGCAGGCACACGAAACGGCCATCCACCGCCTTGATGCCGAACACGCCCAGTCGGAGAAGGTCCCCACGCTGCTGTTCGACTCCGAACTCGCCGCCGACGGCATCGACGAGGTGCTGGCGACCATGTCGGTGTACCGCGCCCGGGCCAAACGCCCGGAGGTCACCGTCGAGGGAACACTCCTCGTGCACGCGGCGGACGCGGGCCGAGCGTGGATACTGCACGCCCGCGGCGGCGTCGTCGAAGTAGGCCCGGTCGAGGACTCCGCGACCGCCGCCGACGCGACCCTGGCGGGTACGGCGGACGCGGTGTACCGGGCGGTCTGGAAGCGGCCGAGCCACGCGATCCTGAACGGCCGGGAGGAGCTGCTGCAGGCGGTCAACAGCGGCTGAGGAGAATGTCCGGTCATGACCCAGCCTGAACGCCGGTACGTGATCACCTTCGGCTGCCCGGACCGGACCGGTATCGTCGCGCGGATCTCCCAGTTCCTCGCGCACGCCGGCGGCTGGATCGTCGAGGCGGCGTACCACACCGACCAGGACACCGGGTGGTTCTTCACCCGCCAGGAAGTGCTGGCCGACTCCCTGCCCTTCGGCATGGACGCGCTGCGGGCGCAGTTCGCGGAGGTCGCCTCGGAACTCGGTGGCGAATGGACGGTGACGGACACCGGCGAGCGCCGCCGAGTCGTGATCCTGGTGTCGAAGGAAGCACACTGCCTGTACGACCTGCTGGGCCGGGTGGCCTCGGGCGAGCTGGACGTCGACATCCCCGCGGTGATCGGCAACCACGCCGCACTGGCGGGGATCACGCAGGCGCACGGGATTCCGTTCCACCACGTGGAGTTCCCGCGTGATGGGAAGGAAGCGGCTTTCGAGCAGGTTCGTTCCCTGGTGGCCGCGCATGATCCGCACGCGATCGTGCTCGCGAGGTTCATGCAGATCCTGCCGTTGGAGCTGTGCGCGGAGTGGGCCGGGCGCGCGCTGAACATCCACCACAGCTTCCTGCCGTCGTTCGTCGGCGCGAAGCCGTACCACCAGGCGCACCAACGAGGGGTGAAACTCGTTGGTGCGACGTGCCATTACGTCACGGCGGAGCTGGACGCCGGCCCGATCGTGGAACAGGACGTGATCCGCGTCGGGCACGCCGACAGCATCCCGGACATGGTCCGCAAGGGCCGTGACATCGAGAAGGTCGTGCTGGCCCGTGGCCTGCGCTGGCACCTGGAGAACCGAGTCCTGGTGCACGGCAACAAAACCGTGGTGTTCTAGCCGATCAGCGAGGCCGTCCACAATGTCCTGGTGTCGGCCGTGTCGCAGACTCCACCGAGCAGTCCTTGGTCCTCGACCGTGGCACGCAGACACCGGCCACCGAACTCGCGGGTCTTCCAGTGCCACGCCGTCCCGACTCGATACCGCGTCCAGTGCATCAACGTCCGTGCCGCGTCACATGGCATCAGCCTCGCCGTGTAGTAGTACTTGTCCAGCGACGAGGTGTTCTGCACGCACTGTCCCGGGTGTTGCGACGACTCCAGCATCCAGTACCCGTTGCCCAGATTGTGGTCGGTCCACCACTGGGTGCGGTCGTAGCGGCAGGGCTTGCCGAGCGGGAGAAGGAAGCCGCCCGGCGCGCCGGCCTCCATGCACAGGTTGGTGCCCGACCGCCACTGGTGCAGTTCCGCCGCGTGCGCGGTACCCCCACTGAACACCAGCAAACCCGCGACAACGAGCACGCCGAACAACTTACGCATCGCCTGCCTCCTCATTGGACACTGGGATGCTCGGCGAAACGCTGTCCCGGATACCAGAGGAAGGTGTCCTGGCGGACCCGGGAAACAATCCCGTCGTCCACAGGCCCCCGGGAGGCGGTCCGAACTGTCGGCCCCTCGGAGTGACTTGGGTGTCCGGGGGCGCCGCGAACGAAATGTCGTACCCCTGTGCTAAAGGGATACGATCATCTTTCCGGTGTTCTTTCCTGCCAACATGTCCATGAAGGCTTCGGGCGCGTTCTCGATGCCTTCGACGACCGTCTCGGCGTACTTCAGCTGACCTGTCCGGACCCATTCCCCGGCCTCGGCGACGAAGTCACGCATCCGGTCGTAGTGGTCGGAGACGATGTACCCCTGCAACCGCAGCCGCCATCCGACGATCTTGCCAAGGTTGCGCGGTCCCGGCGCCGCTGAAGTCGAGTTGTACTGGGAGATCGCGCCGCACAGGGCGGCTCGGCCGTATCGGTTCATCGCGCCGATCGCGGCTTCCAGGTGATCGCCGCCGACGTTGTCGAAGTACAGGTCGATGCCGTCCGGCGCGGCCGCGCGCAACTGCTCGGCGACGGGCCCGTCCCTGTAGTTGAAGGCCTCGTCGAAGCCGAGTTCTTCCTTGAGGTACCGGACTTTCTCCGCTGAACCGGCCGAGCCGATCACCCGAGCCGCGCCGCGCAGCCGGGCGATCTGACCAGCGGCCGAACCGACCGCACCAGCCGCACCCGAAACGAAAACGTGGTCACCGGGTTTCAACGAAGCAATGTCGACCACGCCAACGTAAGCGGTCAGCCCCGTCATGCCAAGGATGCCGACATACGCACTCAGTGGCGCGACGGAAGGGTCGACCTTGCGCACCTCGGCAGCGTTCACCACGGCGTACTCGCGCCAACCCAAGTTGTGCAGAACGAAATCACCGGCCACAAGATTGTCTACTGTGGACGTCACGACCGAACCGACGGCACCGCCCCACATGACCTCGCCGACGCGGTAAGGCTCCGCGTAGGACTCCGCGTCGTTCATCCGGCCACGCATGTACGGATCTACGCTGAGCACAACGTTGCGCACGAGCACCTGGCCCGGACCCGGTTCGGGCACGGAGACCGAGGCGAGCTCGAAGTCCGACTGCTTTGGTTCACCCACCGGCCGGGCGGCCAGCCGGATCTCACGTCCGATCACGACTCCACGCTATCCAGCCACTCCCGCGTGCGCAGCACGGTGTTGGTCAGGCTGCCCACGTTCGCGATCCTGATCTCCACGGTATCGCCCGGTTTGAGGTCGAAATCCAGATCCGGCACGATCCCGGTGCCCGTCGACAGCACGACACCGTCCGGGAATCGCAGAAAAGACGTCAAATACGGCACAAGCCCCTCGGCCGGGCGGTGGAAGGACGCGGTCGACGTGTGTCCCTCGAACACGATCTCGCCCGCGCGATGCACCCACATCCCGATGTCCAGGGCCGCGATGCCGGTCAGCCAGGCGGGCACGATTCCCGCCGACACCGAGCAACTGCCCGCGTAGATCTTGGCCTGCGGCAGGTACAGCGGGTTGTCGCCCTCGATCGACCGCGAGCTCATGTCGTTGACCACGACATATCCGGCGATTTCACCGAACGCGTTGATCACGAGGCCGAGCTCCGGTTCGGGCACGTTGATCATGGAGTCCTCACGCACCGAGATCGGCTCGCCGTCGGTCACCACCCGCCAAGCCGGCGCCTTGAAGA
This sequence comes from Rhodococcus rhodnii, assembly GCA_000720375.1. Lineage (GTDB taxonomy): Bacteria > Actinomycetota > Actinomycetes > Mycobacteriales > Pseudonocardiaceae > Kibdelosporangium. Next base: position 146,177 of record JOAA01000019.1, read on the forward strand.
ACAGTTCCGGGCGTTCGGCCTGGTAGATACGGTCATACACGGTCGGCTCGGTGGTCTCCTCGACCCGCGCGTCACGAGACCGCTCGTAGGTCACGCCCGCGGCCCAGACCTCCATCAAACCGTCCAGCGGGGCGAGCATCCGGACACTGTCGGCTGGGATCTCCGAGCTCGCCAGCGCCACCATCTCGCGCATGTCGTCGACCCGGACCCGCAGCAGATCCGCGATCCGCCACTCACCCGGCAGCCGTCTGACGACCTCGCCCTCGTTCAGTCCAATGTGGACGATACCGGTCGAATCGGCGAACCTGACCACGCGGGCGCGAATGTTCTCCACCTCGTGAGCGTAACGTGAAACTTTCCTTCCGCCCCGATCGCGAGTTCACAGAACGGGTCCATGATCCGCGAGCAGCGAAGTAAGCTGCCGCAATGCGGACCGAGATCACCGACCTTGCGGCGTTGCGCGACCATCGCGCGACCGGTCATGACCTGCGCGATGTCGTGCTCGTCGGGCTGGATCTGACCGGCGAGGACGATCTGCTCCGCACCGCGATGGACGGCGCGGTGCTGCTCGGGTGCGAGCTGTCGAGCAGGACACGGCGGCAGGCTGAAGCGGCCGGGGCGTTGATCTTCCCGAGCATCCCCGACCTGCCGTACCACGTCTACCGGACTACGCTGTACACCCCGGCCGAGCTGTTCGCCGGGTTCGACCCGGCCCGCCCGGAGTCCTATGCGGACACTCCGGACGCACGGATCTACCAGCACAGCAAGGAACAGGGCCGGACACCGGACCCCTTGCATGCCTTGGCCGAGCGGCTGCACGACCACTCCATCACCTCCGCGCTCGGCGAAACCCTGGCGGCGCACCGGAATCCTGCCGTCGCGGTGATGGGCGGGCACGCGCTGACCCGTGACTCAGCTGGCTACCTCGCCGCGATGCGCCTTGGCGCCGCGCTGGGTCGTGCGGGCTTCACTGTGCTGACCGGCGGCGGCCCCGGCGCCATGGAGGCGGTGCCCTACGGCGTCCGCATGCCGGACCACATCGACGAACTGCACGCCGAACTGGCCAAAGCCCCACGGTTCGGCGAGGGCGCCGCGGCGATCGGCCAGTGGCTCGCCGCTGGACTGGCCTGCGAGCTGCCCGATTCGAAGCCGCTGACCATCGGCATCCCGACCTGGTTCTACGGCCATGAACCGCCCAACCCCGCGTGCCACTGGCATGCCAAGTACTTCGCGAACTCGGTTCGTGAGGACGGTCTGCTGACCGTGGCGACGGGCGGAGTCGTGTACACGCCGGGCAGCGCGGGCACGGTCCAGGAGGTTTTCCAGGACTACACGCAGAACCACTACAAGTCGGTCGGCCCGGCCGCACCCATGGTGTTCCTGGACAAGGACTTCTGGACCACCGACGTGCCCGCCGCGCCGTTGGTCCAGCAACTGGCGCGGGGGCGGGACGCCGAACAGTGGATCCTCGTCACCGACGACGTCGACGAAGCCGTGGCTCTGCTGCGGAAGTACTCAGCGACCTAGGTCTTCGACCACCTCGGCGCCGGGAAGCTTCACGAGCACCTCGCCAGGGATGAGGATCTTGCTGCCGCGGATCCCGCTGCCGATCACGAGTTCCGGCGCCGCCGCGACGGCCGCGTCGATCAGCAACGGCCAGCCGTCCGGCAGTCCAAGTGGCGTGATCCCGCCGTACTCCATGCCGGTCAGCTCGACTGCGGTGTCCATCGGCGCGAACGACGCTTTGCGCACGTCCAGCCTGCGCCGGACCACACCGTTGACATCCGCGCGGGTCGTGGCGAGCACGAGGCACGCGGCGAAACGCTCCTCACCTGCACGTTTGCCTGCGACGACGACACAGTTCGCGGACGCTTCCATCGGAGAGCCGTAGGCCTCGCAGAACTGCGCGGTGTCAGCGAGTTCCGGGTCGATCTGCACGACCCCGACACGGGCGGCGTCGTTCGCGTCGAGGGCAGTAAGCGCGGTGGCGACGGGCGCGGCAAGCAGGTCGGTCCGGTCAGTGGCTTTCGCTACCTGCAACGAGCCCGCGATGGTCCAAGTCATGCCCGCCAGGCTACTTGCAGCAGGCTGCGCAGCTGAGCGCGGTGAGTGATCAACGGCGCCGTGGAGTCGAACACTTCAAGCTGCCCCTTGGCGAACGCGGCCGCGACCTGCTCGGCGATCTCGGTCGGGTGCAGCGGGTCGCCGGTCGCGCTGATCACCAAGGTCGGCGCGGTGACCTGGCGTAGCGCTTCGCGGTCGGCGATGGGGAACTGAACAGCGAGCTCGTCGATGGCCATGGTCAGCCTGCGCATCGCCTTGGCGCGCGCTTGCACGTAGTCGCCGAGGGCGTAACCGGTCGGCAAAGTCTTGACGATCTCGTCCTCGCTGGTCTGCTTGCGCAGCACCGCTTGCACCTCGGCGGAGCGCGGCTGGTCGAGGACGGCGGGCAGCAGCAAGGCGATCCGGTCGAACCGGTCCGGGTCCTCGGCGGCGATCCTGGTCAGCACGGCCGCACCGAGCGAAACACCGATGGCTTTCTGGGCGCGCACCTCGTCGGCGATTTTCGCGACGTCCGCGGCGATGGTTTCGTAGCGCCAATAGCCTTCTGGCGCGTCTGGCTCGTCGCCGTGCGACGGCAACGTGACCACGACACGGGTTCCGGGCAGTCCGGATGCCGGAATCCGCGCTTCCCCTGGCGTGGCGCCAAGACCTGGGACGACGATCGTGACCGGGTCACCCGATCCGTAGGCCTGCCGGCTCACCACCGGTTGCCGCGCTGGACCTCGATCAGCCTGGGCCGCACATCCACGATGTAGACCAGGACGGCGACAAGTCCGGCGATCCAGAAGATCATGGTGAAGTTGGCGAACGAGAACAGCGCCAGGGCCACCGCGCCACCGCCGGTGATGCCGAGCCATGCCGGTTTCGTCATCCGGTCGATGGCCGTGAACGCGTCCGCACGCTGGAGCAGGGCGTGCACGAACGCGAACACACCGACCGGGATCGCAGCCCAGTTGATGGCCGTCACGATGTAAAAGGCGAACGTCGGCACATCCTCAGACTACGTTGCCGCGTGAGGCTATGACCACATGGTCAAGACTTCACAAAGTCGGACCGTTTTTCCGCTGAATGGAATTGCGCAGGTCAGGCCAGGGGCCAGCGATACTGGCCGGCCGGCTCGTCGAGCCAGAGTTCCTGACGTTCGCCATCGATCGAGACGCCGAACCGGGCGCGTCGCGGCTCGCCGAGGGTCCGCCACAGCTCATACGCGGTCTCGACCTCGTCCCACAACCTGCGTGGACCGGACTGCACGACGAAGTCGTTCTCGTGCCGCGCCCACGAGCCGTCCGGGTGCGTCAACAGCACGCACCGCGGCGCGCCGGCGGCATGCACGTCGGGTAATTCCAAGCCCGCGAAGAACTCGAACGGACTCGTCGGGCTGATCACGCCGGCAGGCAACGTCGTCGACCGCGAGCTGCCCGGGGCGCCCGTCTCCGGCCACGACACCTCATGGGTTTGCGGCGCTCGCAGCGGCATGAAACGGCCGTCGTCAGCAAGCACCCTGCCTTCACCCGTCGCCCCTTCGCCCGCGGTGATGCGCAACAGCCCGGCCCCGAGCGGACGGCTGAGCGTGGTCACCACGACGCCGCCGGGACGCGTTTGCTCGAGCCACGCCAGCGGGATCCGCGGGACCGCGCACGTGCACAGGACGCGGTCGTAGGGCGCGCCCTGCGGGTAGCCGTTGACGCCGTCCACCACCGCACAAGTCGGCCGCAGACCGCATTCGGCGAGGTGCCGTTCGGCCGGGCCGGCGAGCGACTCGTCGATGTCTATTGTGGACACCCGGTCGTCGCCGAGGCGGACGCAGAGCAGCGCCGCGTTGTATCCGGTGCCCGTCCCGACTTCGAGAACACGGTGATTCTCGTTGACCAGCAAGGCTTCCAGCATCACCGCCATGATGGTCGGCATGCTGGACGAGCAGGTCGGCGCACCGTGCACGGGGCCGTTGCTGCGCGCGGCCTGCCAGCGTGAACTGTCGCCGTCGAGCTGCGTGACGAGCACACGGTCGGCGTAGATCTGGGTCAGCCAGTCCTCGTCACCCTCCTCGACCGCCTCCCAACGACCAGCTCGCTGCTGGAAGTAGCGCGGCAGGAAGGCGTGCCTCGGGACGGCCAGGAAGGCGTCCCGCCAGGTCGGATCGGTGAGGGTGCCGTTGCGCACGAGCGCGCGGACAAGCCGGCTCCGCAGTCGTGCCGCGGCGCCTTCCACATCCGCTTTCACGCTCACCGCCCTCACTGTAGCCCGATGTGACCGACCCCACCCAGAACTTGCAAGCACACCGCTTGCAATAGCTAGCACTCCGGCCTACCGTGGAGTATGTCGAGAGGAGATGACCACGGTGACAGACGAACACCAGTCGCCGATGGACAAGGTCGCCGATCTCGGCCGGGACATCGGTGAGTACATCCGCCAGCAGCGCAGCAACGCGAAGATCTCGTTGCGCCAGCTGTCCAAGCTCGCCGGCGTGTCGAACCCGTACCTGAGCCAGATCGAGCGGGGCCTGCGCAAGCCGAGCGCGGAGATCCTGCAGCAGATCGCCAAAGGCCTGCGGATCTCGGCCGAGGCGCTGTACGTGCAGGCGGGGATTCTCGACCTGCCGACCGGCGGCCCGGTCGCCGACGCGATCAGGGCAGACCAAGAACTGAACGAGCGTCAAAAGCAAGTGCTGCTGGACGTCTACGAGTCCTTCCGCAAGGAGAACGCCGCCCAGCGATCAACAGCACTTGGGTCCACAGTGGATAAGTCCGATGTGGACAACACGAAACCCACTGAGGAGTGATCGACATGACCCGTCCGAACGCTGAGGACGTGCGCAAGGCCGTCGAGCCCGTCCGCACCTCGCTGCTCGCCGCCGTGGGCGCGGGCGACCTGGTGGCCAAGACCGTGATCGAGGCCGTCGGCAAGGCCCGCTCGGGCGCTGAGACCGCCGCCGAGCAGGCCCGCGAAGCCGTGCAGAACGTCCCGTCGGACGTGAGCACGCTGCGCTCGAAGCTGGAGCCGGCCGAGCTGCGCAAGGCGATCGAGGAGTACACCGAGGCCGCGGTGAACCTGTACAAGAAGCTGGCCGAGCAGGGCGAGGAGGCCGTGGAGAAGTTCCGCGCCCAGCCGCAGGTGAAGAAGGTCGTCGACCAGCTGGAAGACGCCATCGCCCAGGCACAGGCCCGCGCCGGTGACGTCGCGACCGACGCCCGCGAACTGGCCGAGGACGTCCTCGCCAAGGTGACCCGCAAGACCCGCTCGGTCGGCGAGAAGGCCGCGCGCGACGTCAAGAAGTTCGCCGACGAGACCGCCGAGGCCGTCGAGGACCTGGGTGACGACGTCGCCCACGAGGTCCGCAGCACGACCCGCAAGGTCGCCAACCGCACCGCCCCGGCCCGCAAGCCGGCCGCGACCCGCAGCACGACGACCACGAAGGCCAACGCCGCCAGCAAGACCACGCAGAAGTGAGTCGGGCCGGGTAATCCCGGCAAGGCACTGGAGCGTCAAAGCAGAAGAAAGCCCCGGCTGACCCCTCGGCCGGGGCTTTCGCACGTCCAAGGCTGGGGCTTTCGCACGTCACGCTCACCCAACGACCGCCTTCGGGGCGAGTACCTCAACCCGCTGGCCATCCCCAATCCGCTGGCCCAGCCTCAGCCCCTTCAACCAAGATCAGCCACTCAGCCCTGAACCAGCACCAACGACCCCCAGAACATCCCCCGCCAGACATCCCCCGCCGCTCCCAGGGGGGCGACCCCGGACCCAGTCTATCGGCGGGCCATGATCAACAGGGGTCGCGAAGATCCACTTGTGGACAACCGGTCCGCTGTGGACAACTCGGCGTTGTTGATCTTCGCGGGGACGGTTTCCGTCGGTGGTCGGGTCTAGGCTGGTGATCGGGGGCCGGAGGCCGGGTCACACCGGAGGCCGGGTCACACCGGAGGCCGGGTCACACCGGAGGCCGGGTCACACCGGAGGCCGGGTCACACCGGAGGGGGCCACACCGGAGGCCGGGCCACACCCGAAACCAGGCCACACCCGAAACCAGGCCACACCCAGCCAGCCCGAGGCCTTAGCCCGCCCGACACCCACTCACCAAGGCCGGAGGCCGAATCACACAGGCAGTTTGGTCGCGGCAAGCCCAGCCCGCACCCACTCCGCGACCTCCCGCGCGGTCTCCTCAACCGGCTTGTGCGTGGTGTCCAGCAAGCGCATCGGCGGCGTCATAGTCGCCGCCTCCCGCCGCACCCAGTCGTTGAACTCGAGCATCTCGTCAATGCGAGGCTCATCCCACTCCCGCCAAGCAGGCCGAGCACGCAAGCGCTCGCGCATCACCAGCCGGTCGCAAGTCAGCGCAAGGTAATGAATATCCCCGATCAGCGGACGTTCGGGAATCTCCTCGAACTGCACGGGCACGACTGTCCCGCACAGCACAACCGGCCGGCCGCTTTGATGGATCATGCCCACCATTCGCAGCCACGTCGACCGGAACAGCTGGAAGTCGTTGTGCGGGTCACGCAGACCCGCCGTCCACAGGACGTCCTGTTCCAGCACGACCACTTGGTCACCGAGCAGGCTCGTCAGCAGACGGCTGACCGTCGACTTCCCTGTTCCGCTCGGGCCCGTCAAGGCGAACATCGGCAACCGCAGGAACGGCTGCCGATGACCGCATTCCGCACAGATCAGCACAGCCTCGTCGGCCAGGACCACGGGCGCGTCCATCCGCGCGCCGCAGCCCATGCAGATCTTCAGGTCCACCGGCGACTTGATCAGTCGAACAGCTCTTCCAGGAAGCTCTTGCGCTTGCGCTTGTGGCCGTGCTGCCCGTAGCCGTGACCGCCGTACGGCGGCGGCGAGTCGCCACGGTGCCCATAGCCGCCACCATATGGCGGGGCGGAGTCCTTGTATCCGCCATGGCCGCCGCGGTATGGCGGGGCCGAGTCGCCGCGGTACATGGGCGGAGGCGCAACGGGCGGAGGCGCCGCGTATTGCTGCTGATAGCGCTGTTCGGCGGCGAGGATCTGCTCCAGCTCACCACGGTCGAGGAAGATTCCCCGGCAGCCCTGGCACTGGTCGAGGTGGACGCCACCACGGTCGACGGTCTGCATCGCGTTCTGACACTTCGGGCAAATCACACCGCCAGACTACTTATCGTCGAAGCCGCATGCGCAGTCCCCGCCACAATCCACATATAGGTGCAACAGAGTGTGTGGTGATCGCACATAGCCGTGACAGCGCGTGGCACCTAGCGTGAGTAGGCATGAGCAGTGGCGTACCTCACACAGGGCGGGTCGCTCTCGTCACGGGCGGGGCGCATGGCATCGGGTTGGCGTGCGCCCGTGCGCTGGCCGACAGCGGCGCGAAGGTACACATCGCGGACCTTGACGGTCCTGCAGCGAAGTCTGCGGCTGACGAGATCGGCGGCGAGGCGCACGAGGTCGATCTGGCCAAGGACGTCGACTCGCTGCCGACCGACATCGACATTCTGGTCAACAACGCGGGCCTGCAGCACGTCGCGCCGATCCACGAATTCGAGCCGGCGAAGTTCGCGCTGCTGCAGCAGGTGATGGTGACCGCCCCGTTTCTGCTGATCCGGCGGTCCCTGCCGCACATGTACCGCAACGGCTGGGGCCGGATCGTGAACATCTCCAGCGTGCACGGCCTGCGGGCCAGCGCTTTCAAATCGGGTTACGTCACCGCCAAGCACGCGCTGGAAGGGCTCAGCAAGGTCGCCGCCCTCGAAGGCGCGCCGCATGGCGTGACCAGCAACTGCGTCAATCCTGGCTTCGTGCGGACCCAGCTGGTCGAAGGCCAGATCGCCGCACAGGCCGATGCGCACGGGATCAGCACCGACGAGGTGGTCGAGCGGATCATCCTCGACCGCACCGCGGTGAAGCGCCTGATCGAACCGCAAGACGTCGCCGACGTCGTGCTCTGGCTGTGCGGCCCGCACTCCAGCCACGTCACCGGCACCTCGATCGCGATGGACGGCGGCTGGACCGCCAGTTGAGGAGGGTGTGTGGCCAATGACGACCACGAACCAGGGCTCATTACGCAAGATCATCGGCGCCAGCATGGTCGGCACCACGGTCGAGTGGTACGACTTCTTCCTGTACACCTCGGCCGCGACCTTGGTGTTCAACAAGGTGTTCTTCCCGACGTCCGATCCGCTCAACGGCACGTTGCTGTCTTTGGGCACCTACGCGCTCGGCTTCGTCGCCAGGCCGCTCGGCGGGCTGGTGTTCGGGCATTACGGCGACAAACTCGGCCGTAAGCGGATGCTGGTCGCGAGCCTGCTGATGATGGGGATCGCGACCTTCCTGATCGGCTTGCTGCCGGGTTACGCCACGATCGGCGTGGCAGCGCCGATCCTGTTGACGCTTCTGCGGCTGGCGCAGGGCTTCGCGATCGGCGGTGAGTGGGGCGGCGCCATCCTGATCGTGTCCGAACATGGTTCCGCGGAACGACGCGGGTTCTGGACGTCCTGGCCGCAAGCGGGCGTTCCCGCGGGCAACTTGCTCGCCACGGCGGTGCTGGCGATTCTGGCCGCAGTGCAGTCCGACGAGGCGTTCCTGTCGTGGGGCTGGCGGATCGCGTTCCTCTTGTCGGCCGTGCTCGTGCTGATCGGGCTGTGGATCAGGATCAGCATCGAGGAATCGCCGATTTTCCTTGAGGCAGTGGCCAAGGCGGGCGACAAGCCGGAGAAGGCGCCGATCGTCCGGGTGATCAAGCACAGCTGGCGCGAGGTGCTGATCGCGATGGGCGCCCGGATCGCGGAGAACGGCTCGTTCTACATCATCACCGGATTCCTGTTGGTGTACCTGACACAGGAGCTCGGCATGTCCCGGTCCACCGGGCTCAACGCCGTGGTGATCGCTTCCGCCGTGCACCTGGTCGCGATTCCGGCGTGGGGGGCGTTGTCGGACCGGGTCGGGCGCCGCGCGGTATACCTGTTCGGTGCGATCGGCCTTGGCGTGTGGGCGTTCCTGTTCTTCGCGATGCTGGACACCAAGTCGTTCTGGGTGATCGCGGCGGCCGTCACGCTCGGTCTGGTGTTGCACGGCGCGATGTACGGGCCGCAGGCCGCGTTCTTCTCCGAGCTGTTCGACACTCGCGTGCGGTACTCGGGTGCGTCGATCGGATACCAGCTGGCGTCGCTCGGCGCGGGTGCGGTGGCGCCGTTGATCGCGACCGCCTTGCTCGCGGACTACGGCTCGGCGTGGCCGGTTTCGATCTACGTCGCGGCGATGTGCCTGATCACGGTGGTCGCGGTGGTGCTCGCCAGCGAGACGCGGGGCAGGCATCTGGGACAGGATGACGTGCGTGCGAGCGTATCGGGAACTGCTTGAGCTGTTGGCCGACGGCGCGGATGGCACTGAGCTGGCGAAGCTCGCCGCCACCCGCGCCGCCGGGCTGCCGCCGGACGAGGGCGCGGAGTGGAAAGCCGCGACCGAGGCCGCGCTGAGCGTCCGGCGGACGCTGCTTGAGCACCAGCGCCGGGAAACGGAGTTGTCCGCGCTCGTCGACACGGCCAACGATCTGGCGCGATTGCGTGATCCGGAAGCCGTGCTGCAGCAGATCGTGCACTGGGTGCGCATGCTGCTGGGCGTCGACGTGTCGTACCTGAGCATGAACGACTCAACGGGCGGTCAGACGTACATGCGGGTCACCGAGGGATCGGTGTCCGCGCTGTTCCAACAACTCTCGCTGGGTATCGGAGAAGGACTCGGCGGATTGGTAGCTCAGAGCGGTCTGCCCTACGCGACGCCGGACTACCTCGCCGATCCTCGGTTCAAGCACACGATCACGATCGACACGGCAGTCCGCGACGAAGGGCTGGTGTCGATCGTCGGTGTGCCGCTTATGTTGGGGCGCAGGGTGATCGGCGTGCTGTACGCGGCCGACCGCGCCGCGCGGACGTACTCACCCGAAGAGGTCGCCTTTCTGTCGTCGCTGGCCGACCTCGCGGCGATCTCGATCGACAACGCGCACCTGCTCGCGGAGACCCGGCGGGCCAACTCGTCGATCCGGCGGGCCGAAGAGGTCCACGACCAGCTCACCGCGTTGGTTCTGCGTGGCGCCGACTTCCACTCGGTGGCCGCCGCGGTCGCCCAGGTGCTCGGCGGCGGGATCGTCCTGCACGACGCGGCCGGTGTCGAGCTGGCGTGCCTTGGCATGTCGGTCGCCCCGCCCGCACAAGCGATTGCCCGGGCGCAGGCGAGCGGGCGGGCGGTGGCCCAAGGCGACATCTGGGTGTGCGCGGTCCTGGCCGGGCCGGAACTGCTCGGCAGCCTGGTGCTCACCGGACGCGCCTCGTTGACCGACGAGGACCGGCTGCTGTTCGAGCGAGCGGCACAGGTGACCGCGCTTTTGTTGCTGCTAAGGCGTTCCGTGGCACAGGCCGAAGAGCAGGTGCGCGGTGAACTGCTCACCGACCTGCTCACGGCGCCCGACCGCAATCCTGGTGCGCTGATCGCACGAGGCCGTCGGCTTGGCGTGAACCTGGCCGCGCCGCACAGCGTGCTGATCGCGCACGCGGACGGCGTGTCCCGTGGTCGCCTCGCCGCAGCGGCCACGGGTCAAGCAGCTCTTGTGGGTGTGCATGCCGAGCAGGTGGTGTTGCTGACGCCCGACGGCGACCCGGACAAAATGGCGCACGCGTTGACCACGGCCGTCGGCTGCCCGGTGACCGTCGGCGCGGCCGGCCCGGCGACCGGTCCCGTCGAGCTGGCGGCGGCCCACGCCGAAGCCGGGCGATGCCTGCGTGCGCTGCAGGCGTTGGGGCTGGACGGCACCGGAGCGTCCTTGTCCGGCTTGGGTTTCGTCGGAGTTCTGCTCGGCGACCGCGCGGACGTCGCGGGATTCGCACAGCGCACGCTCGGACCAGTGCTCGACTACGACGCACGCCGTGGCACCGAGCTGGTCCGGACACTGCGGACGTACTTCTCTTGCGGCTCAAGCCTGACCGCGACCAAGGACGTGCTGCACGTACACGTGAACACGGTGGTGCAACGCCTTGACCGAATCGCCTCGTTGCTCGGGCCGGACTGGAACTCGCCCGACCGGGCGCTGGAGATCCAGCTCGCGTTGCGGGTGCTGACGATCAGCCGGTGAACGTGTACTCGGTGGACATCGTGCCGATCTTCATCTCGTAGCTGCCGTGGCCCTTGGCGTTTTCGAGTTCGCCGGTGCCCGTACCCGGCACGATCTCGAACGTCCCGGTGACCTTCTCGGAGCTGAAAGTGTTGGTGGTTCGCAGGATCACGGTGCCCTGCTTGCCATCGATCTTGCCGGTGAAGAACTCCGCGCCAGTCGCGTTGCCGGACCCGTCAGCGGTGTACATCAGCAGACCGGCGGATTTCCCTTCGCCCTCAAGGATCCCGGTGTAGCGGAAGGTCATTTTCGCGTCGCCGATCTTGGCGCCGTCCTCGGCGCCGGCGTACACGTTCTCGTCCCATGCGGTGCATTCGAAGTTGTTCATGCCTTGAGCATGTCGGTGGTACCTGACAATTTCTGTCAGGTACCGAGAAGTTTCTCGATGCAGATCCTGGCGGCCTCACTGGACCGCTCGGTGTAATCGAGCACAATCCGCAGGTCGTCGTCGGAAAAGTGGCTGTAGACCTCGCGCCACGGCTCGGCCGGCATCAGGGGCGCGATCCGGTCCAGGGCCTCTTGGGTGTGCCGGATGATCGTCCGGCGCCGGTCGCGGGGGTCACGTTCGCGCTTGATGAGCCCCGCTCGTTCCATCCGGTCGAGGGCAGCGGTGATCGCTCCGCCTTTGGTCAGGCCCGCGCGTTCGGCGAGTTGACCGGCCGTGAGCGGGCCGGTGAGCTGCAGGATGTTCAGGCAGTTCAGGTCGGACGTGTTGATGCCGAGCCGGTTCGCCACGGCCTGATGGAAGAAGACACCGCGACCAGCAGAGATCCGGGCCGCGTTCTCGATGGCGGCAAGGAGCTCGGCACGCCCGCCCAAGTCGCCCCGAGCCTCATTTCGGTCCACCCCGCACATCCTTCCCTGTTGACACGATCTCTCACTCTGCTTAATCTCTCAGTTATCGAGAGATTAGCAACTTGAGCTACTCCATACTAGAGCTACTGGAGGTCGTCATGCATGTGTTGATCGTGGGAGCGGGGACTGGCGGGTTGTGCTTGGCTCAGCGGCTGCGTGGGGCTGGGATCGGGGTGTCCGTGTTCGAGCGCGACCGGACCAGGACCGATGGCCTGTTCGGGTACCGCGTCGGGATTTCCCCGGATGGGTCGCGCGCCCTGCGAAGTTGTCTGCCCCGCCCGTTGTTCGAGACGTTCAAGGCGACCGCGGCGATCTCCCCGCAGTACACGAACTTCGTCACCGAGCAGCTCGGCGAGCTGTTCTCGGCCGGTGGTCCGGAGGACGAGGACCTGCTTGCGCCGGTGGACCCGGAAGCCAGCGAGCGATCCGTGAGCCGGATGACGTTGCGCCAGGTTCTGCTGACCGGGCTTGAGGACGTGGTCCACTTCGACAAGAAGTTCGAGCGGTACACGCAGAATCCGGACGGGACCGTGACCGCCTACTTCGCGGACGGCACCTCGGCCACCGGCGATCTGCTGGTCGGCGCGGACGGGACGTCGTCCAAGGTGCGCAGGCAATACCTGCCGGACGCCAAGCTGGTCGAAACCGACCTGTTCGGGGTGACCGGGAAGCTGCCGTTGAACGACGAGACACGCAAGCTGCTGACGCCGAGGATGCTGCGGGGCGTGACGATGGTGTTCGCCCCGAAGGGCATCAACACGATCTTCCATGTGATGGAGTTCGAGTGGCAGCGCGGCGAGACCGATCCCGAGCTGGTCAAGGCGTGGCCGGGGATGACGTTCGACAACACGCGGGACTACATCATGTGGGGCTTCGGCTCGCATCGGCGGTTGCTGCCGCCGGACTTCATGTCGATGCCCGGGCCCGCCCTGCACAAGCTGGTGATCGAGCGGACCAAGTCGTGGCATCCGGACCTGCGCAAGCTGTTCGAGCTGGCCGATCCGAGCAGTTGCTTCCCGCTGAACATCCGGACGTCCGAGCCGGTGGATCCGTGGCCGAGTTCGAACGTGACGTTGATCGGGGACGCGATCCACACCATGACGCCAGGGCTCGGTGTGGGCGCGAACACCGCGCTGCGGGACGCGCAGATCCTTGGCGACAACCTGGTTCGCCTGCCGGTTTTGCACGCGGTCGCGGACTTCGAGCGTCAGATGCACGGCTACGCATGGGATGCGGTGGTGAAGTCGCGCGCCAGGTTCAACGGAAACTCGTTGGCGTACAAGCCGGTGATCGGCCGCGCGGGCCTGGCGATGATGCGCACCGGAATGCGGGTGGTGAACCACGTCCGGCCACTGAAGCGCAAGATGCTCATGGCTGAACTCAAGAATCGTGACCATGCCCGACAAGAGGCCTGATCAGGTGACATGTCTGGCGAGTCGCGCGACGAGCGGCGAGCCTGAAAGCATGCGGGAGGTACTGGACGAGCTGGGGGTCTCACCCGAGGCGCTCGTCCCACGACATCGAGAGGATCTCGACGAGCTGGGGTACTGCAGGCTCGACGGGTACATCGACGCGCACGTGACCGGGGAGATGATCGGGGAGATCACCCGGTTGCTGGAGGGCAGCCGCCAAGGCGGCACGCTGCACCTCAAGGGACTGCTCAACCAGGGCAGCCTGTTCGACACGCTGTGGCTGCGGCCTGCGCTGCTGGCCGCGGTCACGCACCTGTTGGGCCCGGACTTCCAGGTCAGGGAGATGCACTACCGCGCCGGAAAGCCCGGGCACGGCGGCCAAGCACTGCACATGGACGCGACCGACCGGGCCGGTCCCGGTCAGTGGCGAGTGTGCACGGCGATCGTGGCACTCACCGATTTCACGTCGACGAACGGCGCGACCCGTGTCGTGCCAGGGTCCCATGTGGACCAGAACTTCAAACCACCACGCGGACACGGGCCGCATCCGGACGAAGTGCTGCTGACCGGACCGGCGGGCACGTGCTGGCTGTTCAACAGCCACCTGTGGCATTCGGGCACCCGGAACGATTCGACCGAGCCACGGCACGCCGTCCTGATCGCGTTCCACCGCCGAAACAGCGGGCCGACACTGGGCTTCGAGCCCCTGCCGTCCCACGAGACAGTTCTCAGACTGGGCAATGCGGCCTATCTGCTGCTGTAGCTTGGTCTGGTGAGTGATCAAAAAGAGCGGATGCTGCGTGGCGAGTTGTACAAGGACAGCGACCCGGTCCTGGTGGCGGAACGCAAGCGCTGCCAAGAACTGCTGGACGAGTTCAACGCGACCAAATCGGCCGACGACGCGCTGCGGCAGGAAATCCTGTCGCAGCTGCTCGGCTCACTCGGCGAAGGCTCCTGGATCATGCCGCGGTTCCAATGCGACTACGGCTACCTGATCAGTATGGGCAGCAACAGCTTCTTCAACTACGACGCGATAGTCATGGATTGCGCCCCGGTCACCATCGGCAATGACGTCTCCATCGGCCCTCGCGCGCAACTGTTGACCTCGTTGCATCCCATGCAAGACCACGAAGCCCGCCGCCAACGTTGGGAAACCGCCGCCCCCATCACCATCGGCGACAACGTATGGACGGGCGGCGGCGTCATCGTCTGCCCTGGCGTCACCATCGGCTCGAACACCGTCGTCGGCGCGGGCAGCGTCGTCACCCGCGACCTGCCCGAGAAGGTCTTCGCCGCAGGAAACCCTTGTCGCGTCATCAAACAGCTGTGACCGCACTGTCACTCGGTGCGTAATGTGGTCAGCCGGGTGGCGCTGCGGAGTGCCGGCAGCGTCAACGCGGTGACGAGGACGATCAGTGTTGCGGTTGTGGCAGTGAGCAATCCGATGGTTGTCCAGTCCATTGTGAACGGATTGCGCATCACCCAGCTGGCGATCGCGGCGAAGCTGACTCCGGTTGCCAGCGCTGCCGCGATCGCGATCAGCATGGGGATTGCGGTCTGCCACAACACGGATCGCACCAGCGTGCTGAGCTGGACACCGGTCGCGGACAACGCCGCGATGGAGCGCCGGCGTTCTCGCGTCTGTTCGACGGTCATCACCAGCAGGCTCAACGCTGCCAGCACGAGGATCACCGCCGAGCCGATGAACAGGCCCTTTCGCATGTCCGCGAACGCTTTCGCCGCGTCGGAGTACCGGAGGAGGCTGAGGTCCTCCACGCGGACGCCCGATGAGAAGGGCTCCGCCGCGTTGCGGACGTGCTCGATCAGATCGGGATCGCGTGGATCCGCCTTGAAGGAAGCGCTGACGACCGTGGGAACCTCGGACATTCCACGCATCGCCCCCGGCGTCAGCACGAACTGTTTCGCCAGCGAGTAACCAGTTGGACGGCTTTCGGCTTTCCTGCTGTTCGCCGGGATCTGGATCCTTGTCGGCGGCCCGGTATCGGTGAACCATGGCTTCCGTGCACCAACGGTGTCACCGGGCCTGATGTCGTTGAAACTCGGATAGGTTCGCACGAACGCGTCGCCGTCGTGGCATTGCTCGACGACGAGCAGTGCTTTCACCATTGCGCAATCTGCCACTGTGACCCAGCCATATTCACCGCCCTTCTCGACGACGAACGTCCGGACGACAGCATGGGTCTGCACGCCGGGTACCGCGCTGATCGCTGCCACGGCAGCGCCACCAACGGCCTCTTCGGCTTCCAGGCTGGTGAATCCGTCGTAGGGATCGTCTCGCGGCCACTCGTATCTTGCGCTCTGCCCGGCGAGGATGATCTGCAGCGCGATCGCTCCGGCCAGCACGACGGCGACACCGCTCACCACCCTGGCGGCCGTTCCCGAGTCGAGCTGCAACCGCCGGGTGGCCAGTTGCAGCGCAGGCGTTCCCGAGCCTCTGATCCGGGACACGACTCGTTCGACTAGCCATGGCAACAGAGTCGGCCCGCTGATCAGGAGCAGCGCGGCACCGAACACCAACAGCCAGGGATTGGGATCCGACGGATCGACAGACATCAGCATCGCGCCGCCGGCGACCAGTACCAGCACGCGCCAGAGCAGCTTGCGTCGAACCGGTTTGGTGTTCCGTACGACGTTGAGCGGCTCGATGATGGTGCGCCGCAAGGCGAACTGCGACGCCATCAGCGCAACCACCGGCACAGCGGCCACAATCAGCAGCACGAGCGGCAATGACGGTACGAGGTCTTCCGGGAAGAAGCTCTCGTTGGCGATCACGATGTCCGCGGCCATGGATCTGACGACCAAGAACATCGCACTGCCGAGCACCAAGCCGACGGCCGCGCTCACCAGCGATTCGGCCGCGGCGATCCGGCGGACCTGTTTGACGTCCGCGCCGACCAGTCGCAACGCCGCCAGCCGGCGATCCCGTTCGGCGCCCGCGATCCGTGAACTGCTCGCGATGAAGATGAACACCGGGGTCAGCAACGTCACCAAGCCGAGCATCAAGATCACGTACAGGATTCTGGTGAGTGGTGCTTCCCCGCTGTAGCCACCGAATCCGTAGACCTCGGCGCCGTTCTGGAACGATGGAGGGGCACCGATCACCGCTTTGAGGTCGATCGGGCTGTTCATCGCCGCCACACCTAGTTCCCCGACGACGTGCTCGCTCAGCCGGGGCTGAAGCAGCGAACTGTCCGATGAGGACAGTAGGTCGGCCAGCGCCGGTGAGAGAAGGCTTTCACCCGGGCCAGGCAGGCGGTCGACGCCTGGCGGAATTGGCGCGTTGGAACCACCCGCCCGCACGTACATCCGCTCGACGGAGACACCGCGGAACTTGGTGTTGCGATGCCAGACATAGAGCGGATCGACGCCTGGACGTTTCTCGGACACCATCATCTGCCCGGCGACTCGGTCGTCGCGCGCCTCCCGAGCAGGCTTCACGGACGCCGCGACAAGAAGAACCATCACCGCGAGGCCGACGCCGACGGCGCCGAGAACCAATCGGGTCAAGCCTGCTTTGGGAGTCCGGCCGCCCCCGACCGCCAGCCGAACTCCCAAAGCAAGGTCTCTCGCCCACGCGGTAAGCCTCATGGCCGCGCCGCCGGGCTGAAGGAAATGGTCTTCCCGTCTCGGACGGTCACTTCGCGGTCGGAGTACGCCGCCACTCGCGCCTCGTGCGTGACCAGAACGATTGCGGTGTCGATCTCCTTTGCCGTCCCGATCAGGAGGTTCATCACGCGTTCGCCGCTGAGGGAGTCGAGCGCTCCGGTGGGTTCGTCGGCGAACAGCACCTTCGGCTTGGTGACCAGCGCGCGAGCGACGGCAACACGTTGGCCCTGGCCTCCGGAGACTTCGCCGGGACGCTTGGCCGCCGCGTCCTCGACCTGCAGGCGGTCAAGCCATTCCCGCGCTTGGTGTTCGGCGACCGCACGTTTCACTCCGGCCAGACGGAGTGGCAACGCGACGTTTTCCAGGCACGTCAGCTCCGTGACGAGCTGGCCGAACTGGAAGACGAAGCCGAAGTCCGTGCGGCGCAAGGCACTTCGCGGGCCGTCCGGCATGGTCGCGATGTCGCGGCCGTCGTACGTGACCGTGCCGCTGTCGGGCTGGATGATCCCGGCGAGGCAGTGCAGCAACGTGGACTTCCCTGAACCGGACGGGCCCATCACCGCCACGACCTCGCCGGGCCAGATCTCGAAACCGGCGCCGTCGAGCGCGGTGGTCTTGCCGAACGTCTTGCGCAGGTCGGCCCCGGACAGCAGCGGTGTCACGTGACCACCTGCTTTCGCAGGTCGTCGAGACGGGCCGCGGTGAGCTCGAGCCAGCGCAGGTCGGCCTCGAGGTGGAACAAGGCGTGGTCGCAGATCAGCTGATCGGCCAGGTCACCGGCGGTTTTGCGTTTGGTGAGCTCGCGCATCGCCCGCAGATGCGCCGATCGCTGGTGGTCGAGGATCTCCGTGGCGCTGCGATCGGACAGCAGCGCCAGGACGACCTTGGTGTACAGCGTGTTCTGCAGATAGGGTGCTGGATCCTCCGGCGAGGTCAGCCACGTCTCCAGGTTGGTGACGCCCGCCTCGGTGATCGCGTACCGCTTGCGTTCGGGCCCGCCACCCGGTTCGATGCCGCTCTCCTCGACCAACCCGTTGCGCAGCAATCGGGACAGCGTCGAGTAGACCTGCCCGTAGTGCAGCGGCCGGTCATGCCCGAAGCGCTCGTCGTACGCGTGCTTGAGGTCGTAACCGTGTCTTGGGCCTGCTTCGAGCAGGCCCAACAACGTGTTGCTGATCGTCACGCGATCCACTATACACCGCGCGTATACACGTAGTGAATAGTCAGGTGAACAAGTGCGCGATCGTGTAGATCAGCAGTCCGGCCAACGCGCCGACGACCGTGCCGTTGATCCGGATGAACTGCAGGTCACGGCCGACTTGCAGCTCGATCTTGCGAGAGGTCTCCTTGGCGTCCCACCGGTCGATGGTGTCGGTGATCAGCGTGGTGATCTCGTCGCGGTAGTTCAGCACGATGTACGCGGCCGCGTCCTGCACCCAGTTGTCGACCTTGTCGCGCAGCGCGTCTTCGCCGGTCAGCCGCTTGCCCAGGGAGATGAGGCCTTCGCGAACCCGTTTGCGCAGCTCGGAGGACGGGTCCTCGGCGGCGTCCAGCAGCAGGCGCTTGACGTTGGTCCACGCCGAGCCGATCACGTTCTGCACCTCGCGGTGCTCGAGCACCTGGTGCTTGACCTTCTCGGCCCGTTCCATCATCTCGGGGTCGTGCTGCATGTCCTCGGCGAACCCGATCAGGAACCGGTCGATGGCCACGCGCATCGGGTGGTTCGGGTCGGTCTTCAGCGCCCACGCGAACGACATGACCTCGCCGTAGATCCGATCGGCCACGATCGAGTCGACGAACTTCGGCGACCACGAGGGCGCTCGCTCGGAGATGATGCTGACGAACTTGTCGTGGTTCTCCTTGACCCAGTCGTACGCCCGGTCACAGAGCAAATCGACAAGCTGTCGATGCGTCCCATCAGCCAGGACGCGTTCCATCAGCTTGCCCAGCGGCGGCCCCCACGGCACCGACACGATCCGCTTGGTCACGGCCTGCTCGAACACGGCCTGGACGTCGTCGTCACGCAGGACGGTGACCACCCCTCGGACGACCGTGGCCAGCTCGGACGTCACCCGCTCGGCGTTCTCGGGGTGGGCGAGCCACTCGCCGAGCCGCTTGGTCACGTCGACCTTGGCCAGCCGCTCGCGCACGACCTGCTCGGACAGGAAGTTGACGCCGACGAACTCACCGAGGCTGTCGCCGAGCACGTTCTTGCGGTTGGGGATGATCGCGGTGTGCGGGATCCGGATGCCCAAGGGGTAGCGGAACAGCGCGGTCACGGCGAACCAGTCGGCCAAGGCGCCGACCATGCCCGCCTCGGCGGCGGCCCGCACGTACCCGATCCACGCAGGTCCGCCGTTGGCCTCCCACGCCCAGGCAAAGGCGAAGATCACAGTCGCGCCGACCAGGAATGCCAGCGCCACCAGCTTCATCTTGCGTAGTGCACGCTGCTTCTCGGCGGCCCGGGGAACGGCACCCAGTTGCTCCACACGTCCATTGTCCGTGAGGATGACTCATCGTGCGTCGTCCTGCTTTGACACCCCGGCTCCAGCCGTTCACCTCGACGATCTTCGCGGAGATGACCGCGCTGGCCACCCGGACCGGTGCGGTGAACCTCGGCCAAGGCTTCCCGGACACCGACGGACCTGCGTCGATGCTGGCCGAGGCGCAGAACGCGATCGCGTCGGGGATGAACCAGTACCCACCCGGCCCCGGGCGTCCCGAGCTGCGTCAGGCCATCGCCGAGCACCGGACCCGGTACGGAACGCGATTCGATCCGGACACCGAGGTGCTGGTCACGGTCGGCGCGACCGAGGCCATCGCGTCCGCGCTGCTCGGCCTGGCCGGACCAGGTGACGAGGTGCTGCTGATCGAGCCGTATTACGACTCGTACGCGGCGTGCGTCGCCCTCTCGGGCGCGACTCGTCGCGTGGTGCCGTTGGCCGAGGATCCGGAGACTGGCAGGTTCGCGCCGGACATCGAGGCCCTGCGGGCGGCGATCACGCCGAACACCCGGTTGATCCTGATCAACACCCCGCACAACCCGACCGGAACGGTGTTCACCCGCGCTGAGCTGACCGCGATCGCGGAGTTGTGCGTGGAACACGACCTGATCGCCGTGACCGACGAGGTCTACGAGGACCTGGTCTTCGACGAGTTGTCCCACGTGCCTTTGGGTTCTTTGCCAGGGATGGCCGAGCGGACGTTGACGATCTCCAGTGCGGGCAAGATGTTCAACTGCACGGGCTGGAAGATCGGCTGGATGTGCGGGCCCGCCGAGCTGGTCGCGGCGGCGAAGGCGGCGAAGCAGTTCCTGACTTTCGTCGGCGGCGCGCCTTTCCAGCCGGCGGTCGCCCACGCCTTGCGCCACGAAGGCGCGTGGGTTGCCGATTTGCGTACGCAGTTGCAGTCCAAACGAGACCGCCTGGTCGAGGGCTTGACGGAAGCTGGCTTCGGGGTACGGCCGAGCCAGGGGACTTACTTCGTGTGCGCGGACGTGCGGCCTCTTGGCTTCACGGACGGTTTCCAGCTGTGCCGGGAACTGCCGGAGCGGATCGGTGTCGCGGCGGTGCCGGTGCAGGTCTTCACGGACACACCGGAGAACTGGCAACACGTGGTGCGGTTCGCGTTCTGCAAGAAGGACGAGGTGCTCGACGAAGCCGTGGCCCGGCTGCACAAACTCACCCCGAACCCCAGCAGCTGAAGCCGAGGTGCCCGTACCGGGCTTGCGCGTCCGCCAACGCCTTGGCGGGCGCGACCCCGGCCTTGAGGTGCTGGTGGAACGCGACCATGAGGTCGACGGCGGCCTCGTCCGGAACGGGCATCGAACTCGCGATCAAGGCTTGGCCGCCGCGGTCGAGTAGGACGTTCGCGAAGACGTCGGCTCGGGCGACTTCGCACGCGGAGAGCACGAGGATTCGCGGTGCGCGCTTGAGGCGGGCGAGGTCGTAGCCGTAGAGCGGCCCGTCGGACAGGCGTAGGCAGGAGAACATCGGGGCGTCGCGGCGGAACGTTCCATGGGCCGCGATGTGCACGATGTCAGCGCCGTCCATGTCCGCGAGCACTTCGTCCACTGTGGACTTTCCGGTGGGGTGTCCGACAAGGGCTACTTCTCGCTGGGCATGGACGAGTTCCGGCCCTGCTACGGCGAAGGTGCTTGTACCGGGGGTTGATCGGGTGGCCGATAGCCAGGCCCCAGCCGAGGGGGCGACGGAAACAGGTCGGCCACTGCAAGAAGGAAGGGCGGCCCAGACGAGGTCGGACATTCCTGTTGCCGGGATGATGACGAGTGAGCGATCGCCGATGCCCAATGGCTCAAGGATCTGTGCATCCAACTTCTCGGACAGTTCGGCGGAGTACCTGAGTTCGACGGGATCGAGCGGCCCGAGACGATGACTGCGAACCTGGCCATCCGCGATGGTGCAGGCAAGCAGTTCGCGGCCATGCATGAAGTAGTTGACGAGGAACCGGTCGCCGATGGCAGCCCTGACCCGGTCAACGTCACCGTGTCGATGGATCGCACTGACACGTCGGCGCAATCGATTCTCAAACCGGACAGCGTTTCTGATGTCGCCGTTCGATTCCGCGGCCCGGAGTTGGACAAGGTCCGCGGTGTGCACGCGTGGCAGCAGAGTGATCCTCTGCCGCTCAATCCACCCGAACACAGTGCGCGCCCTGCGTGTCCCGTCGATCGCGACTGCCGCAAGCTCCGCGGCGAGTTCGCTCGCTCCTGCGCCCATCGCCGCCGCGTACTGCGTGATCACCCGCAAACCGGCCCGGCAGGCCGCTGTCCGCGCCTGGCTCGTGGTCGCGAGTTTGGCTCGGGCCAGCCACCCAATCGCTCGCAACCGCGCAGTGTTCGCGTTGCGCTCACCTTCCAATTTGGTCAGCAGGTCGGGCGCTACTTTCGCCGCATCAAGCAAAAGTTCTGCGGCTTCTGTACGTTTTCCCCATCGCAGACAGCGATCGGCGACCCTGCGCGCTGCTGACACGTCCACCAAGTTCGTCCGCAACGCCAACGCGTCGGCTGCCGCGATCCACGCGGGTCTTCGCTGGATCCGAAAGAGTTCTTGCGCTCGCTTGGCTTCGCTCGCCGCGTGATCGATGTCCCCTGCTCTCAGCGCGCAGTAGCCCGCCGCCAGCACTGCTTCCGCCAACCGGCTTGCCCGCCCGGCCAACAACGGTTCGGCACGCTCCAACAAGGCACTCGCGTCCCTCGTCATTCCCGCGGCGAGTAGGGCGGAGGCGTGGTCGATCAACGCTTCCGCTCGGCCTGCCCGAATTCCGTCACTGGCCTGCTCGAACAACTCCAACGCCGTCGGCAGGTCTCCTGCTTGCAGCGCAACGAAGCCACGGTTGTGGATGCACGTTGCCACCCGTTCGTGCTCCCCCAAGTGGGTCAGGATCCTCGCCGCTTCGGCGAAATCACGGTCCGCCGCAGGCAGTCTGAGCAGATAGCCGCGCGCTACGCCGCGTCCGATCAACGCGTTGCTGAGCCACTTCGGGTCGGCTTGCAGGGAGTCCATGACCGCCGACAACTCGGTCACCGCTTGCTCGTACGCGCCGATCGCGCACAGGCGCAGGCCGTCCAAACACCGTGCTCTGGCTGGGGAAACGCCGAATTCCCTGGCTTTTCGCAGTTCTCGGGCGCATCCCCGGGGGTTGCCTCGCTCCAGCTCTATCCACGCGAGGGTCAGCCTGACCTGCCCGGCGTCGGCTTCACTGAGTGCTTCACGGGCCGCGACCAGCGCTCGCGGATAGTCGCCGCGTTCGACTGATTCGAGCGCCTCGGTGTGGCTCATCGGACGAACCAGTCGGTCACCACGCCGTCGACCGCCAGCCGCACCGGCCCCGACGGCACGTCGGCCTTGAACAGCCCATGCTGGTCAACGTCCACGCTGACCATGCCGTTCGGCCACCACACCTGGATGTCGGCGCGGGGCGTCACCATCCCGGTGAGCAGGGCGCCGATCTCTACTTGGATGCAGCGCTCGTGGTCGTCGAACCGCAGCGAGGCGTCCGCGCTCCTGGTCACGGCTTGCGACGACGTGGTGAATCGCGGTCCGGTCTGGCGGGGCACGGCGATCACTTCGGGCGTCGGGTCGACCTGGTCGAAGAGGCTTTTGTCCAGTCGGCCTTTCAACTCGCGCAGGCATCTGCCTTTGGTCTGGCCGATGCTGTCGGCCCGTATGCCAATGGCGTCGGCCAGCTGGGCGTAGCTGAATTCCGGTGCGTACACGTACAGCCGGAGAAGGCGTTGGCATCGGTCCGGCAATGTCCGGAAAGCCCGCCAGAGCTGGCGATCTCGTTCGTCTCGCAGGATCACGTGCTCAACGCCATCCTCGACGAGTTCCGGCTGCCACCGAACAGGCAAGGGTCGCCTTACCGACAGAACTCGCAGACATTCCCGTTTGGCCGCGGTGGCCAACCACGCCGAAACTCGCCCGGAATCCCGAATATCCTTCAGATGCTCGGCAAGATTGAGCCACGTGGTCTGAAAAACATCATCGGCATCGGCATCACTCAGCTTGTACGCCCGCGCCACGGCCCAAACCTTGGGCCCATGAGCGGCAACAAGCTCCCGCCATCCCTGCTCATCAGGCTCATCCATGTCCCGTCAGACGAGACAATCCCCGCGTCGGCTCCAAACTTTCTCAATCCCACCCAGTCGAGTGACGCCCGCTACTTTCCGCTAATTCCGGCCCCTTTGGTGCCTACCCCGGTTCGATTTGACTTGGGGCCCCTGCGGCGCGCTCGGGGAGGAAGCCGGGGAGTCCCCATTCCTTCAGCCCGCATTTCTCCTTCGTGGCGCGAGGGGCCTCCCCGCACCGAACAGTTTAAGCGCGCCGCCACCCCAAGTAAAATCGAACCTCCACTTCGCCCACCATTCCCTTTGCAATTCCATTTCCCCGAGGACGTTCACTTTTACAAAAGCGCGAGCGCGCGCAGCACGCTCCGCAGATCTTTAAAAAGAGGGCGCAAAGCGCCCGGTGCTAGTAAAAACAAAACGTGCCCAGCGCTGGGTCAGAAGGAGCAAGCACCGTGGGGGGTTTGGGGGCTCGGCCCCCAAAATAATCGTCCAAGCCGAGCGAAGCGAGCGCAGCGAGCGAGTAAGGCTTGGAGCGTAGGACGTCCCCGCTCGACCCGGCTGGGGGTCCCGGGGAGCGGGGACGTTTGGCTCGCCGAGGGGGAGGGGGCGAGCATCCATAGAGTAGCGCGTCGGCGACTGTGCGTGCCAGTGGTCGTTGCTAAATCGCGTTCACAATGTTGGCTGGCCGAGTGAATGACTGTCGATCGCTTCGGCCGGGGTGTGCCCGCTGTGCAGGAGTTTTGCCAGGTCGGCCGCGATGGCTGGGGCTGCGAAGCTGGTTCCGCTCCAGCGGGCCGTGCCGTATTCACGTGCTTCCGTGCCTGGGGCGACACCTTCTGTGCCGGTTTTCAGGCGGACGTAACTGGATGTGATGTCCACGCCGGGCGCGGTGGCGTTGACCCAGGGGCCTCGGTTGGAGAATCCCGCGATTGTGCCGGTTTGGTCGGATGCGGCGACCGCTATCACTGCCTCGAGTGCCGCGGGCCAGAACGGACGGCTGCTGCCGCCGTTACCTGCGGCGGCGACGATCACTGTGTCGGGGAACTGGGCGAGTTCGTGGGCGAGGATCGGCGGGCATTGGTTGTCGGCCGTGTAGCAGCCTGATGTGAGCAGAATGATGTCGATGTGGCCTTTCGCGCGGATTGTGCGCAGTGCGGCCGCGACTGTTGTGTCGTCGGTGAGGCCCATGGAGGACAGGACGCGGTGGTGGCGGATGGTGACGCCGGGTGCTTTGCTGATCAGCACGCCTGCGACGAATGTGCCGTGTCCGCCTTGCCAGTCCGGGTTTCCGTCCACGTCGTGGTCGAGGACTTCGGGTTGCAGTCCCCATTCGGTGAACCAGCTTCGGCCGGCGAACCACGGGTGCGGGTCGAGTCCGGTGTCCAGTACGGCCACTGTGACCGGTGGGTCCCAGGTTTCCGGCGCCGGTGGCCGCGGGGCGGGTACGTCGATTTCCGGGCCGCCGATCCATGTCGGTGTGCCGTGCATGATCGGGCCCGCGATGTGGACGTGATTCGGCGCGACTCGCCATCGGCTGTTCACATCTGCCGCTACTTCAACGGGACGCTCACGCAATTCGGCGCGCAACATGATGCGTCCACTTGGGTCAATCCGGTCGACCCACCGGCGCAGTTCTTGACAGACCGGTTGGACCGCGTCCGGTTCGACGACCAATTGTCCCGCTCGGACAAGGCATTCCCGCGGCCCGTCTGGATCGTGCAAGACGAGGTCGGGCATCCGCCATTGCCATCGGCTCACCCATTCGGACAGCCGCATGGTGCGTTGAGTGTCCACGAAGGACACATTGGCGGGATGGGATGGGACTCGCCCAGTCGCACTAGAAGGATCACCCAGTTCGGTGAATACGACGGACCGTGATCATTGCCGAATGGACACACCGGGGTCAGACAACGAGATCCGCCTTTCCGGGCGGCGCTTACGAAGCTAGGGTGCAATCGGCGATGCGAGTGCGCGGGCATGAGTGTCATCGCTGATGTGTCCAAGGCTGGTAAGGCGGAAACGGTGGTGGTCTTGGTGACCGGCTCGGGTCAGGCGCGTGGCGCCTTGCCGATGCTGCGTCGCCTTGTCATGCGTTTTCTCCTCGTTGCCGGGTTCACCGCGGCCGGTTGGCTGGCCGGCGTTCTGCTCACCAACGGCACCGCGTCCGCCGATCTGATCAAGTTGCCGGAGATTCCCGGGGTCACTTCGTCGCAGCAGCAATCGACTGAGAAACCGGCGAAGAAGAACACCACCGGCCTTGTCGACGGACTGCTCGGCGGCGTCACCTCAACGCTCAACGACACGCTTGGCGCAGTGACCACAACGGTCAACAACACCGTTGGCACAGTGACGAAGACGGTGACCAACACCGTCAGCAACGTCACGAAGACGGTCGACAAGGTCGTCGACACGGTGACTGACATCCCGCCCGCGGTCCTGCCGCCCAGTAACGGCGACAAGGATTCGTTGCTGCCCAAGCCGGTGACCGATCTGCTCAGCCCGGAGCCCAAGACTTCCGGCTCCAACAAGGACACCAGCACCGTGCGGGGCACGGACGAGACCGTGACTTCCACGCCGGAAGCGGTGCCGCAGACGCCCGAACCGGCCGCGGCTGCTCCCGTCGCCGAGCGTCCGCGCCTTCACAACGAGGCACGCAGAACGCAAGCAGTCGCCCATCCGGTCCGGGTGGGTTCCACTCAGGAAAAGGCAGCGCCCGCCGACAAGAAACCCGGCCCGTTGCCGGGTCCGTCGGGCCCGGTCGCCCCGGCCGCACCCGCGCCGACCGCGTCGGCCGGTGGCAACGGCGGCTGGGACGCGCGTGGCATGCTCGCCGTCCTGACGCCGCAGACTTTGCTGGTTCCGCCGCACGCGGGCTTGCTGCACGCGACGGACAGCGTCACTGAGGTAGGCCGCTCGGCTGGCCTGCCGGCGACTCCGCCTGACTGATTTCTCTTTTTCGCGGCATAACTCTGCCCTGAGTGCGTCTCACCTTGGGCGAGGAATGTCCCGGGGCTTTCCCGCGTCCACACGCAACACCCCAGAGCCACCCGACCTGCCGACCGCGCCCGGTCAGGTCGGGACCTGGGCCCCGGTGCCGCGATGCCCCCGCGGCGCCGGGGCTCCCCAACTGGCTGCTACGCCTGGCCGGCACAACGAGGGGCTGTGCCGACCACTCGCAGGACGAGCGGCCAGAGTGTCCGACCGGGTGTGATGGAACCCGAGAAGACACGGCTAGTGCGCCGGATGGATACGCAACGACCAACAGGTCGAAGCGGTTACGCCATCCGGCGCACTGCTTTTTACAGCGTCTGAGGGTACGTTGACTACCCCTGAACGGATGGACCTATCTGAGCACGGCTCTGAGCAGCACGAACCGTGGATTCGGAATGCGGGTCACGCGACCTGGTCGCTGATGCCCCGGTAGGTGACGCCCTTGGCTTCGAGCGCCTGCGCGGCCAGCGACTGACGGGACAGCAGCGCCAGCAGAAGGTGTTCCGAGCCGATGTACTTGTGCTTTCTGCTCAGCGCTTCCTTGAGACATTGCTCCAACGTCCGTTTGGCCTCGGTGCTGAACGGGATGTGCCGTTTGCGCCGTCCCGCAGGCGCCAGCGCGTTCTTGCCGAACGAAGCCTCGACACTCCGGATGACGTTCTCGACGTCCACGCCGACCGCGGACAGCGCGGCCGCTTCTTCGTCGGTGAGCCCGCCGCGCCGCTTCACGCGGTCGAACTCCTCGGTGAGTTCCTCAACGGTCAGGTGATGGCCGTCGAGTAGCCGCACGGCTGTCTCGTCCTGTCGTCGGATCAGGGAGACGAGCAGGTCCGTACTGTCGATCTCGGCGGATCCGGACGTCCGCGCCTCTTGCTGCGCCCCGATGACCACATTGCGGACGGCGGTCGTGAATCGCTCGAACATCAGCCCCTCCCGTGTTTCTTGTGCACCGCTTGCCTGCTGACCCCGAGTTCGTTCGCGATGTCCTGCCATGACCACCCATTGGCCCGCGCGTTGCGGACTTGGACCGCTTCGAGCCACTCGAGCAGCTTGCGCAACGCCGCGACCGCACGCAGTCCCACCTTGGGATCTTTGTCGCCGGCCGCGGTCGCCAGCCTGGTCGCCTCACTCATACCGTCAACCTAGATTGACACCCGTCCCGATGTCAACCTAGATTGACACAGCAGGTCACGCGGGCATTCCGAGTTCTGTTTGTGACCTAGGAAGCACAGCGATCGGCCAGTGTCAGGTGTCGAGGCCCAATAGGCTGACTTTGTGGGAAGTCTGCTATGGCTGGCGCTCGCCCTGGCAATCGCCGGGGCGGTGCTCAACGGCCTGGGGGCGTTGTGGCAGAACACCGCGGTCCGTGACAACCAGACCGGCAAGCTGGTCAGCATCGCCGCGTTACTTCACCTGCTACGCAACCGCCGCTGGCTGATGGGCCAGCTGGCCGTGATCATCGGAAGCGCACTGCACTTCGGTGCGCTCGCGTTCGCACCCGTCACCGTGATCCAGCCGATCGGCGTCCTGGGCATCGCGGTGACCACAGTGGCCTCCGCAAGGCGAGACCACTCCCAACTGTCCGTCGGCACCTGGCTGTCACTGGCCGCGATCGTGCTCGGCGTCGGCGGCTTCACGTCGCTGGCGGCATCGAACGCACAAGTCACCCGAGTCTCCGACGAGACGGCGGTACTGATCGCCATGATCGTCGGCCTGTTGCTGATGGTCCTCGGACTGATCGGCAGCATCGGCCACGGTCTGGTCCGTTGCCTGGCGTTCGCCGCGGGTGGCGGGGTCGTGTTCGGGTTCGCGTCGGTGGTGATCCGGCTCGCGGCACTCAGCGTGGAGCACGGCAACCCGGCCGACTTCCCGACCGGATCGCTGATCGGCGCGATCCTGTCCATCCCGGTCGCGGTCTGGTTCATCCAGCAAGCGCACGCCAGCGGACCGCCGGATCTCGTGGTCGCGGCTTTGACGCTCGCGGATCCTATCGTGGCGATCGGCATCGGTTACGTCGCGCTCGGGGAAGGCGCGAAGACTTCGACCGTGGCGACGCTGGCTGAGGGCGCGTGCTTCTTGATCGCCGCTATCGGCATCGTCGTGCTGCCGCGCACGCGCAGGAAGTCGACGAGCAAGGTCGGCAACCACCTGCAGGCCCAGTACTCGGAAAGCTGACCTGCCCGGCAGCAGGTTCGGCTCGGGCTGGTCCAGCTAGGAGTGCGCAGGGGTTCCGGGCGGCCTGCAGCGCTCGTTCGGCGGTCCCCACTGCGCCAGGCGCTTCGACGACCCCACCCCCAACCCCAGAACATCCCCCGCCACTCCCGGGGGGACGGCCCCAGGCCAGTCTATCGGGGATATGGGCAGGTCAAAGGGGTTACTGGCGCGTTGTGGACAACTGGATTTGCGAACGGACCGTTCGTGCGAAGTGCTGATGGGGGTGCGGGGCGCCGGGGGCGAGACACAGGATGCGGGTCGCCGAGTGCCCGGGCGCCGCGCGGGATACCGGGACCAGGTTTGGGGACACGGGACGCCGGGGGCGGGATGCGAGAGGGCGGACTGACTGGAGGTGGCGCCCAAGGGGCTAGCTTGGGCGCCGGGTGGGTCAGCCAGTCACGGTGGCGTTGGCGCGGGTGAATTCCCATTGGCCTTGGCTGATGCCGCCGCAGTTGTTGCAGTCGCGGTTCAGCGCCCAGAAAGACACCCGAGCCAGGTGGACCGAGTTGGCCCAGCTGACGATGGCGCGGAAGTTGGCCGCTGTCACGATCTCACCGGTGTCGGTGCGGCCGTTCATCGACGACAGCCCCGACCTGCGCCACGCAGCGTCGTCAGTCAGGCCATAGCCGGCCTTCACGCGGTTCTTCAGTCCCGTCACCGAGCTCTTGGTCATCGCGACCATGTCGCCGCCGGAGCTGAAGTTGAACGGCATCACCGTCCACACGTCGACCGGGGCGCCGAGGTCGCGTGCTCGCTGGATCAACCTGTTGCCCCACGTCTCGGGGCCGTTGACCTCCGTGGGGATCGTGATCACGATCTTCACCGCGGGCCGCTGCTGACGGACGATCTTGAGCGCGTTCAGGATCTTGTCCTGCACGGCCGCGTTCGAGAACTCGTCCGTGTTCTCGATGTCCAGGTCGATCGCGGTGAAACGGCCTGCGTCGATCACCTTCACGTAGGCGCCGGCCAGTGCTTGCGCCGTCGAACAGTACGTGCCGAGTTTGCGGCCGGACCAGCCGCCGATGGACGGGATCGCGTCGCCGCCCGCAGCCCTGATCTGGTTGACGCGCGTGA
Source organism: Rhodococcus rhodnii (assembly GCA_000720375.1). GTDB lineage: Bacteria > Actinomycetota > Actinomycetes > Mycobacteriales > Pseudonocardiaceae > Kibdelosporangium. The sequence continues at coordinate 176,132 of JOAA01000019.1, forward strand.
TGTCGGCACCGGTCAGGGAGCGGTTGCCGTCCCACATCGGGTTGCAGGTTCCGTTGGACAGGATGAACGCCAACGTGAACGCCCTGATCCCGGTCTGGTTCATCACCGTCACCGGGTTGGGCGGGTTGCTCCACTGGTACAGGTATGGAGCGGCGAGGATGGGATTCACCGCGGCTTGCGCCGCGGGCGCGAGACCGACAGCCATGCTCACGGCTGCCGCCGCGACAAGAATCCGCCGCATGATCTTCATTTGTGTCCTCCAGCATGCAGGGGTGCGGAGCCCACCTCCGACGTCTTAGGCGGCGGTGTCGGACCGGAGGCGGCCGACTACAGTCAGCGCCTTTCACGGTGGACTAGACCAAATGAGGCTGTCAAGGGGTAATAACCCGCCCCCGGTTCCGATACCCGAGTGGACACCTCGCCGCGAGAAGGGCCCTCGATGCCAGCAAAGGTCATCAACCTCACCGTGCACGGCATCGGGAAACCACCACGGGAACTGGAACCCGGCGAAGACGGCACTTGGGTCACCGTCGAGCAGTTCGAGCAAGTCATGGACGCCGTTATCGGCAGGCCGGACGTGCGCATCACGTTCGACGACGGCAACTCCTCCGACATCGAGATCGCCTTGCCCCGCTTGCTGGAACGCGGCCTGACTGCCGAGTTCTTCGTGCTGGCCGGGCTGCTCGGCGAACCGGGCCGACTGGACCGCAACGATGTCCGTGAGCTTGAGGCGGCCGGGATGAAGATCGGTTCACACGGGTGGTCACACCGCGACTGGCGGAGGGTCGATTTTCCCCAAGCGGTCGAGGAAATGGTTACCGCGCCACGGGTTCTCGGCGAGGTCATCGGCCATTCGGTGACCAGAGTGGCGGTGCCGTTCGGCTCTTACGACCGGCTTGTGTTGGGCCGATTGCGTTACGCGGGCGCGAGTCTGGTCTACACGAGTGACGGCGGTGCGGCGAAACCGGAATCGTGGGTGCAGGCCAGGACCAGCCTGCGGCACGACATCGATCCATCTTGGACAGCGGATGTGCTCGCCGGTCAGCCGGGACTGCGGCGCGAAGCACGCAGGTTCGCCGCGGGACTGGTGAAACGCACTCGTGGCCCGGCGCGATGAGATTGGCGTGAGAGTCGCCGTCGTCATTGTGACGTACAACAGCGCGGACGCTCTCGGTTCGTGTCTTGCGTCGCTCCCCGACGGGTGCGACGGCGTCGACCTCACCGAGATCGTGGTTGCTGACAACGCTTCCCGGGACTCGACGTGTGAAATTGCCAAGAACTTCACCGAGTTGCCGGTGCGCGTCGTCGACCTTGGCCGTAACGCGGGATATGCGGCCGGGATCAACGCCGGGATCGCATCCCTTGGTTCGTACGACGCCGTCTTGGTGATCAACCCGGATGTCCGGGTCCGCCCCGGTGCGGTTGCCAAGCTGGCCAAGGTTTTCCAACGTCCTGGTGTCGGGATCGCCGCGCCCAAGCTGGAGAATCCCGATGGCACCTTGCAGCCGTCGTTGCGGCGCCCGCCGACCGTGTTGCGGGCGTGGGCAGAGGCGTTGATCGGCGGGAACCGTGCCGGTCGCTGGGCCTCTCTCGGTGAGCTGATCACCGACCCACGTCGCTACGACGTCGCCGGGCCTGCTGCTTGGGCGACCGGTGGCGTGCTGATGCTCTCTGCCAAAGTGGTGATGACCGCCGGCCGCTGGGATGAGTCTTTCCTGTTGTACGGCGAGGAAACCGACTTCGCACTGCGGGCCGGGAATCTGGGTCTGCTGACGTGGTACACGCCGGATGCCGTGTTCGAGCACGATGGCGGCGACTCCGGAACCAATCCCATGCTGTGGGCGCTGCTCACGGTCAACCGGACGCGCGTTGTCCGTCGCCACTACGGTTTCTGGGCTTGGGCCGGATACTACGCGGCCGCTGTCGTCGGTGAGGGAATCCGTGCACTGGCGGGCAGGCGGACAGCCAAACTAGCACTTGAATGGTTACTGAGACCGTCCAGGAGACTGCGGGTGCTGCCACAATGAGACTTGTCCCTTTCGGGTCACTGACCGATGGCGACTTCGCGGCATGGCGGGCGATCCGAGACGGCGATTCCCGATGGGACAGTCCCTACTTCACGCCCGAGTACATCGCTGCCGTCCACGCTGGACGACCGGTCGAGGTGCTGATCGGCGACGGATTCATCTGGCCATTGCACAAGTCCGGAAGCTCAGCCAGACCGGCGGGCTCGCCGGGCGCCGACTTCCAGGGACCGCTCGTCGAACCGGGTGCCAGGTTCTCGCCGCAGGGATTGCTTGCGTCCGTTGGCATCCGGTCACTCTCGTTCGACCATCTGCTGGATGGTTACCAGGATTTCGAACCCTGGATCGAGGAAAAGCGGGTCTCGCCGTTCATGGACGTGACCGGCGGTCTGGACGGTTACACCAAGCGGGTCGACAAGAGCGGGCGGGACAAGATGTCCGAAGCCCGTCGCCTCACCAACAAGGTTTCCCGCGAGCTAGGGCAAGTCGAGTTCACGGTCCAGGCGCGCGAAGGACTGGACCACGTCATCGCCCTGAAACGCGAGCAGTACGCGTCGACAGGAGCCCGAGACCACTTCGCCGATCCGGTGCACCAAGATTTGCTCTATCGCTTGCTCGACTCGGAGCTCGGCCTGCTGTCCACTGTGTACGCAGGGTCGCATCTGCTGGCCGCACATTTCGGAATTCGGTCCCAAGGTGTGCTGCACTGGTGGTTCCCGGTGTTCGACCGGAAGTTCGGCTCCTACTCGCCTGGCTGGATCCTGTTGCGGGAGATGGTGATGGCCGCGCCGGGCCTCGGCATCACCAGGATCGATCTCGGCCGTGGTGAGGACGAGTACAAGCGGCGCGCGATGACCGGATCGTCCACTGTGTGCATTGGTGCCGTCACGTCCGGTCTACGGACGTCGGCCCGGCGGATGAGCCGGGCCGCTGTCGCTGCTGCCAAGGCGTCACCGATCGCCCCTCAGCTCAAGGCGATCGTGCGCAAGTTCCGCTAGCGGCCGAGGCCGGTCCAAGTGAAACCCGCGCGGCCAACAGTGTCCTTGTCCAGCAGATTGCGAGTGTCCACAACAACAGGGTTGCGGACCGTCGACGCCAGTTTCGACCAGTCGAACGTCCGGAACTCCGGCCACTCGGTCAGAATCACCAACGCGTCGGCTTCCTTGCCGACCAGGTAAGGATCGTCGACCACAGTCACCGAGCCGATCTCCGGGCGGAGACTGTCCGAACGCACAGCCGGGTCGTACGCGACGAGTTCGGCGCCTGCCTGCCGCAACAGAGCGGCGACCGCGAGCGCGGGCGAGTCACGCAGGTCGTCGGTGTTGGCCTTGAACGTCAGTCCAAAAAGGCCGAGTCGCATGTGAGACAAAGAGCCGCCGCGTTTGCCCGTCACCGCAAGGCGGATCTTGTCCACGATCCGCTGGCGCTGCCGCTCGTTGGTGTCGATGGTGGCCCGCAGCAAGCGGAACTCGAAGTCGGCGGAGTCCGCGACCTGGAGCATCGCCGAGGTGTCCTTGGGCAGACAGGAGCCGCCCCATCCGGGACCGGGTGCCAGGAAGGCCTGGCCGATCCGGCGGTCATAGCCCATGCCTTCGGTGACGTCCGCGATGTTGGCGCCAAGGCGTTCACACAGCTCAGCCATCGCGTTCACATAGGACAGTTTCATCGCCAGGAAGCAGTTCGCCGCGTATTTCACCAACTCCGCGCTCGCTGCGTCGGTCAGCACCGTGGGCGCGCCCAAACGCGCGTACAGAGCGGAAACACGCTCGGCGGCGTCTTGCTCGTCACACCCGACGACGATCCGGTCCGGGTTCAGGAAGTCGTCGACCGCGGAACCTTCCCGCAGGAACTCGGGGTTGCTGACGACGGAGACATCCGCGCGGTTGAGCAGTTCCTTGGTGCGCTCGGCCGTGCCGACCGGGACAGTCGACTTGTTGACGATCACCGTGCCCGGGTTGAGCAGGTCACGAACCTCGTCGATGACGGACTCGACCGTGCTGAGGTCGGCAACGCCGCCAACGCCCATCGGAGTCGGTACGCAGAGGTAGACGATCTCGGCGCCCTCTTCGTGTCCGGTGATCGCCGCCTGTGCACCGACCACGAAGGACAGTCGGCCGGCCGCGAGGCCTTCGGCGACGAGCTCGGCGAGACCGGGTTCGAGGATGTCCACCTCGGCCCGTCTCAGTCGTTCGATCTTTGCTGGATCCACGTCACCGCACACCACCCGGTGGCCGAGCGACGCGAGGCAAGCGCCGGTGGTGAGACCCACGTAACCGGTCCCGACCACCGCGATGCGTCTGGCGAACATGTGCTGCCTTTCAGACAACGGATAAGCTCGGCTCCAAACCGAACACCGATTCGTAAACCCCGACGTAGGCCTGGGCCTGCGGCCGCCAGTCGAGCACCTCTTCGGCACGGGTGCGGCCCGCGGTACCGAGGTCCTTGCGCCGGGTGGGGTCGTCGAGCAGGTCGATCACGGCCTTGGCGAACCCGTCGGTGTCGCCTGGCTCCAGATACACAGCGCAGTCGCCCGCTGACACAACTGTCTCAGTGAGACGGTAGGCAACCACAGGAAGTGCGTACGCCATGTACTCCATCGTCTTGTTCATTGTGGACACGTCGTTCAACGGGCTCAGCGGATCGGCCGAGAGCCCGAGTGACGCGGTGGACAGGTAGTCGGCGATTTCCGGCGGTCCGACGCGTCCGGTGAATGTCACGTAGTCGTCCAGGCCGAGCTCGGTGCACTGCTTCTTCAGATCCTCAAGGCAGTCGCCGAAACCGAGCAGGGCGAACTGCACGTCCTCCCGGCCGTGCTCGTGCACGACCTTTCGGGCGATCTCGAGCACACCGTCGACGCCGTCCTGCGGGCCCATGATTCCCAGCCAAGCCACCAGATGCTCACGGCCGTTGCGCAGTTCCGGTTTGGGCTCACCTGGTTTCATCACGGACGTGTCCGGGCCCGACCGGACCACAGTCGTGTGCTCAGGTGGTACATCACCGCGTTCCCAGGCGATCCGTTGGTAGGACTGGTTGGTCGAGATCACCCGGTCGGCGGTGTGGAAAGTCTTGCGTTCCAGCCAGTACAGGCCGGCGAGCTGAACACGTGCGGCGAGGCCTTTCGGTTCACCGAACCGCGACCGGAACACTTCCGGGTTCAGGTCGTGGTGGTCGAACACGAACTTCACCCCACGGGCGCGCCACAACCGAGCGAGCGCCCAGTACGTGTCCGGCGGGTTGCAGGCTTGTATCACGTGGAAAGGCGCCCGGCGCCAGACTTTCCACGTCAGCTTGGCCGTACGCAGCCAGCAGTAGACGAACTCGAGCAGGTAGCCAAGCGCGCCCTTCGCCTGCGGTGGCGGGGCGTACTTGTAGATGTGAACGCCGGATAACTCCTGGTATGCGGGGTCATTCGGCCCTTTTGGACAGATCACCGACACGTCGAAACCGGCGGCGGTGAGCGCCTGGCACTCCAGCCAGACCCTGCGGTCCAAGGGAACCGGCAGGTTCTGGACGATGATCAGTACATGCCCACGAGTCACCTTGGCGCCCTCTTCCTCCGTACTGGCCGACATTCCCAATGTCGTTGTGGAGGCGGTGGGGGTTACCGGTTTGGAGAAACAACGCCAAATGCGTCCGTTCGGGCAAGTGATCCGGTCACTTCAGCGCACACCGAGACCGTTAATAACCATTGCGGGATAGGCAGAATGGCCTAACGAGAACTGCGATCGGCCGACCACGTCGTGTCTGTGCCACGCATCTGCCGCCGGCGTGCGACGACCTTGTCGGCAAGCAGAACCACCAGGAAACACAAGGAATCCAGCACTCCGACCTGTCGCTGCCGAACCAGCGTTACCAACTGGCCCATCCCCAGCGAGGGTTCATCAGCCTTGCGCCCCAAGCGTTCCAGCTCACGATTGCCCAGCCGGACACGGGCCCGCCGCCGGATCACAGCGCCGACCGTACGCGCCGGTCGCACCACGGAGCGTGCATCTTCGACCGATCGGCGCTCGCTCGCGGAGAATGAACGATGCACATAGCCGTCGTCCGAGATTACTTCTGGCAACGGGAAAACTCGGCCATGCCCCTCTTTGCTGAGCATGTAAGCGCCAGTTCCCGACAAGCCGCGGCGACCAGCGAGCAACCGGTCGAACACGCGGTGAAACCGTGCGGCGACACCAGAAACGCCTTGCAAGTCATAGTGCGGAACGGGTGAGCACGCGAGCGCCCCACGGTCGATCGCGGTCAGCATGCGGCGTAACGAAGTCATGTCGAGGTCGACGTCGGCGTCCAGGTACAGGCGGGGAAACGTCCGGCATTCCGCGTCTCCGAGGCCGAGCGCATGCGCTTTGCCCGCGATCGGTGTCTCCACCACGCGGGCCCGTTCGGCTCTGGCGATCTGCGCGGTCCGGTCGCTGCACGCGTTGGCCACCACGATGATGTCCAACTCGCCCGGTTTGGCCCCATTGGTCAGCGATCGCAAACAGCGCGCGATCACTGCCTCCTCGTCGTGTGCCGCGATGACGACACTGACCACAGGTTCACCCACAGCCCCCACTATTTCACCGAAACCGGTGAAGCGCCGTTATCAATCTCCGCGTGTGCCGGTGCGGAGGCGTCGGCGGGCACGAAAAATATCGCTGTTTTCTTTTCGTCCTTGGCCATGCCGAAGGCGAGAGTCCGCTCGTCGATCCATGCGGCCTGGTCATCGATGCCTCCAGTGCCAGGCAGCTTGACCTCCTGGTTCGTCCGCAGGTCAAGCACGACGAGCTCCCACTTGTCCAGCGGTGTCGGGCGCTTCTTGTACGCGACCCTGGTGCCGTCCGGGGACAGCGAGGGGCACTCGGCGTTCTGCCGGACGCTCTTCACCGTCTTGGCCTTGAGGTCGCCCTTGACCAGCCAGTTCAGCCCGCCGGAGGCGAGCGTGGCGTAGAAGGTGGTGTCATCCGCGGCGACCGTGATGCCCCAGTAGTTGACGTCCGCGGCTTTCATCGGCCGGTTCTGGACCGTGGCGTCGAAGTGCTCGATCGACTCGGTGACCTCGCCGGTACGCAGGTCGAAGAACCCGGTGCGGGTCGAGAACCCGCCGGGAACGGCGTACGAATCACCAGTCACGAAGGACGTCCAGGACACGATGTTGCCGGACGCCGACACCCGCGCACGGCTCGGAATTCCGGGGAGCGGAATCGTTTTGATGACTGAGTTGTCGGCCGTCATCACCGCTGCTTCGTAGGTGGGGCCAGGCCCCGCGAGCCGCAGGCATACCGATGTCGTGGCCGCGCGATAGAACCGCTGGCACCGCAAGGCGCTGGCCGCGCGCTGACCGTCAGGTGTCCGCGTGATCACGCGGTCTTGGCCACCGTTCAGTTCGATGAACATCACGTCGCCCGCGACCGGTTTCGGCGCGTTCTCGCTGACCGCCGGTTGCTGAACGGCAGTCCACGCCACGTATCCGCCGCCACCGAGCACCAGCAGCATAATCGCGACGACACCGACGAGCACCCGATGCCCAGACACCCACGCCTTCAAGCGGACCTCACAAGCAACGCGACTGCGACCAGCGCCACAACCAACACCACGACCAAGGCAATGACGGCAGTGGACATGGCCATCGCGGCAAGCATCACGCCGAACACAACCGAAGACACCATCCGGGTCAACGCCTGTCCGGTTTGGATGGTCGCCAACCCGGTCGCCCGAAGGTCAGCGGGAACGAACCCGCTGGCGTAAGCGGACAAAACGCCATCGGTGCACGCGTAGAACAGACCATGGGCCGCCAACGCAACCGCCGCCGTAGTGAATCCACCCTGTGGCACAAGCAACATCAGGTAGGCGACGAGAAGCAGAACGTGCCCGACAAAGAACACCCGCCACCGCCCGAACCGATCCGCCATTCGGCCGATCGGCGCAGCACCAAGCAGAAAGACAGCGGCGGTACCCAACGGCAGCAACGGCAGGAACCCGACCGGAATGTCCGAAACCTTCTGCAGCACGACAAAGACGAACGCATCGCTGATCGTGACCAGCCCAAGCAGCGCGGCCGCGATCGTGGCCCGTCGGAACTTGGTGTCCCGCATGAGGTCGAGGCCGGCCTTGAGCGACACCCGCTTGCGCTGAACCCGCCCCCGGTGCTCGCGGACGAAAGCCAGCAACACCACCAGCCCGATCGCGGCGAAGACGAAACTCACCACAAACACCGGCCCAGCGGCAGAACCCAACTGGTACAGAATCAGGAAAGTCAGCAACGGCCCACACAACGCGCCAACCGTGTCCATCGCCCGATGTACGCCGAAAGCCGTACCGAGCTGGTCCGGCGGCGTCGCCAGAGAGATCAACGCATCGCGGGGCGCGGTCCGAATCCCTTTGCCCGCACGGTCGACCGCGAGCACGCCGCCGATCCCCACACTCGATGCACCAGCCAACGGGAAAAGCAGCTTGGTGACGGTGGAGAGGCCGTAACCGAAGACGGCGACCAGCTTCGGGCGACTGGTCCGATCGGAGACGTAACCACCGACAAGACGGAGGACAGCGGTGGCGCCGGTGTACAGGCCGTCAAGCAGTCCGAACTGCACGTAACTCATCTGCAGCGTGTAGATGAGGTAAACGGGCAGGAACGCGGTCACCATCTCCGCGGAGATGTCGGTCAGCAGACTGACCGTTCCGAGCGCGAAAACGGTTCCAGGTAACCGGCCTGACACGCGCGGTGTCCTACCTGGACTGCGCGTCGAGGCGACGTACATGGCGCGCCACCTCCGTATTGGGCCCGGTCACTGCCAACGACATCGCCGGGTGAGCATGGGCTGTTAGCAGGCATCCCCCGGGCATCGGCGGCCATGCACGAAAGTGCATTGATGGTGGGGTACATGGAGGGCGCGGCTCTGGTTCGAGGGGTAGGGCGCGCTCCAAGCCAGAGCGAAGGCGCGCCCCAGCGACAGAAAGGCGCGCCCTAAGCAGTAGTCGGCGCAGCAGCGCGCCGAAGTAGGCACAGCGCGCGCTGCGGCGACCCACCAGCGCGCCATCCAACCACGCAGCGCACCGACCCGACCACCGTCCCTGAAGCACTGAGTCGCCGGATGAACTCTGCCCGTGAGGGTGATGACACCACGTAACAGAAACCCTGGTCACGCAGATTGCTCGGGAAGAGGGCAACACCGAGCCACGCCGATCGGGGACGTGATGGACTTCTGGAAGACGATCAAGGTGCTGCTGCGCCGCTGGCGCGTCGCAGTGCCGGTCTTCGCGGTGTCCCTTGGCCTGGCTGCCGGTGTCTACCTCTCCGTCGATACTGAGTACGAGTCCACCGGCTCCATTGTGCTGACCTCACCCACCGACGGCGCCAAGGTCACCGAAGGCCAGCAGGGTCCCGCCGATCGGGTGAATCCGTTGCTGGCGTTCGACGGCAGCCTCAACACTTCCGCCACGATCATCATCCAGAAGCTGCAGGATCCCATCGTCCAGGAGCAGTTGACCGGCGGTAGCAAGGAAATCGGGTACGAGATCGGCAACGGTCAGCTGACTGGGCCGTTCATTGTCGTCGTTGCCTTGGCGCGCACGCCGGACGACGCCAAGAGCACCGTGACCAAGGTGCTCGACCGGGCCCGGGCCGAACTCAAGGCGAGCCAGGAGGCTTTGAAAGCCCCGGCTTCCACGTTCATCACACCTGTCGACATCGTCGCGCCGACCAACGCCGAGGCGAAGACCGGTGGCAAGGTCAGGTTCGCTGCCGTCGCGCTCGCGCTTGGGTTCATCGCGAGTTTGTCGTCGGCGTACGCGATGGAGAGCTTCACCCAGACGCGTAAGAAGAAGCGCAGCCGGGAGCGCGCGCAGCAGGAATGGCAGCACCAACAAGGCTCGTTGGAGCAGAACGGATCTTCGGGCGAGACGGTGCGGATGCACCCTGTCACGCAGAAACCCGGGTAACCGGTGTCCGATCAGCGAGCCGACGGCGCCACGTTGGTATGCGTATTCCTGTTGATGCTGTTGATGATCCCGGCCCGGTTGGTGATCAGCGGCATTCCGATGTCCATCACGCCTGCCACTTTGGCCGGGCTTGGGCTCGGCGTGATCTGGTTCTGCTGTCAACTGGTAACCACGCTTGGCGTAGCGAAGGGGCGCAATCTCGCCAGAACCGCGTTGTTCCTCTACGCGATCTCGCAACTGGCGACCTACGGGTACGCGACTCGCAACTACCTCCCGATGGACGAACTGGAAGGCGCCGACCGGACGATCGTGGTGGTGTTCGGCACAATCTGCGTCGGCATCGCGGTGTGCGATGGCGTGAAGAACCTCGCGCGCCTCGACATGCTGCTGAAGTTCATGACGGTCCTGATCGGTGTGGTCGCGTTCATCGGTTTCCTGCAGTTCGCACTGGCCTTCGACCTCACCAAATACCTTGCCGTGCCTGGCCTTCGACCGGTCACCGATGACGGCTTCGTCTTGGAACGGGCAACTTTCCGCCGACCGGCCGGGACGACTGGGCATCCGATCGAGTTCGGCGTTGTGTGCGCGATCGGTGTCCCCTTCGCCGCGCATTACGCCTATCGGGCAAAGGAAGCCGGGCAGAAGGCCGGCAAGTGGTGGCTGTGCTTGGCCATCATCGCGGCCGGTGCGGTCGTCTCGTTGTCCCGCTCGGCGATTCTGGGCATGTGTCTCGGTGGCCTGGTGCTGCTGATCGGGTGGACCGGCAAGCGACGGGTCCAGGCGCTGATCGCGGCGGCCGGGTTTCTCGTTGTGCTCAGGTTGGTCGTGCCCGGCCTGATCGGCACTCTCTACAGTCTGTTCGACAACATCAGTGAAGACCCGAGCATCGAGGGCCGTACCGACGACTACGAGTCCGCCGGTGAGCAGATCGCCAAGCACTACTTGCTCGGTCGTGGCAACGGAACGTACCTGTCGGAGAAGTACGGGCCGCTGGACAACCAGTATCTCGGCACGCTTGTCCAAAATGGCTACATAGGACTGATTGTCCTGATTTTCCTGTTTCTCGCCGGGATGTACTCGGCGGCGCGGGTTCGTGCGATCAGCGCCGACCCGGTCGTCCGCGATCTGGCACTGTCGCTGATCGCCGCGCAATCCATCGTGGCGCTCGGGGCCGCCACGTTCGACCTGCTGTGGTTCTCCACCGCGACCGGCCTGACATTCGTCCTCGTCGGTGCGAGCGGGGCGCTGCTGCGGGCGGTCAAAGCACAAACCCCTGTCCTGCCGCCGATGTGGGAAGCAGTCCGATGACGGAGTTGGCTACACGCCGGTCGACCATGCTGTTCGACTGGCTCAGCACCCGAAGCAAGCAGATCGCCGTCGCCGCGATCGGGCTGAGCCTGTTGCTGGCCGGTGGTTACGGCGTAATCCTCGGCAACGAGCTGCGTTACTCCGACGAGCACGTCTACCTCGAGCTCACCCAGTCCTTGGTGGACGGCCGCGGCTTCGCGTTCGGCACGGACTCCACGGCATACCGGCCACCGGGTTACCCGTTCCTCCTGCTGCCCTTGCATCTGGTGAGCGGCGGCAACGTGTTCGTCATGCGGCTGTTGGGAGTCGCGTGCCTGGTCGGCGCGGTGTGGTTCGGGTACTTGCTGGCCCACCGGATCTCACCGGTCGCGGGCGCGCTCGTCGCGGTCGTAACGGCGGCGTACCCGTTGTTCGTCTACACGGCGACCGCGCTGTACCCGCAGATGCCCGCCCTCTTCCTGCTGTTGATGATGCTGGAGTTCGGCTTACGGGCCAGGGATCGCTGGGTGTGGGCGATCCCCAGTGGACTGTCCGCGGGATTCCTGACGATCACCGTGCCATCGTTCGCACCGACCTTGCTCCTGCTCGCGATCTTCATTGGCTGGCGTGCCAGGAAAGCCATCGCCGTGCTGCTGGTCGCGGCGGCGATCATCCCCGGCCTGTGGTGCATCCGAAACGCCGTTGTGATGGGCGCGTTCATCCCAGTGTCCACGAACAACGGTGTGAACCTGTTGCTGGGCAACAACCCCAGCGCCACGGGCAGCAGCGGCACCAGCGTCGACGTGATGGCATACGAACAACGGGCCAAAGAGCTGAACCTCGACGAGGTCGGCATCGACAAGTTCTACAGCGACCAGGCCGTCGAGTGGATCACCTCGAACCCCGCCCAGGCCGCCGGGTTGTACGTCGCCAAGGTCGCGCACAACTTCGCCTACAGCGACACACTGAAAACCGAGGGCCAAGGAGCCTCGGATCTCCTTGCCGCGCTGAGCTACTACCCGATCCTCGCACTGGCGGTGCTCCGGATAATGCTCTCCAAACGGTTCCCGCTGCGGCGCGTTGACAAGCTCTGCGTCTGGGCGATCGTGCTGAACGTGCTCTTGCTCGCGGTGTTCTTCACCAGGATCCGGTTCCGGGTGCCGCTGGACGAACTGACGATCATCCTGGCGGTGTCCACTGTGGTCGTCTGGTGGGACAGGCGGCGGATCGCGTGACCACGACCAAGTCCCCGATCCGCAAGGCACTGCGGATGAGCCTGCTCAACACGGTGGTGGGCAAGCTCGGCACGTTCATCACGGGCATCGTTCTGGCCAGATTGCTCACGCCACACGACTTCGGTGTGTACGCGATCGCTTTCGTCGCGTTGATCGCGTTGTTGTCGCTGAACGAACTCGGGGTCAGCCTCGCGATTGTGCGGTGGCCGGGAGATCCCGAGCGCATCCGGCCGACGGTCACCACGATCTCGATGGTGACCAGCGTGTTCGTCTATGCGATGTGCTGGTTCGGCGCGCCGATTTTCGCGGACGCCATGGAAGTGCCCGAAGCCACAGGTGTGGTCCGGGTGCTGTGTATCGGCGCTTTGGTCGACGGGCTCACTTCGCCGGTGGCCCAGCTGATGAACCGCGAGTTCAAGCAGGGTTTGCGGCTCTTCGTCGACCTGTCGAACCTGGTGGTGACGACCGGCCTCACCGTCTCGTTGGCCGCGACGGGGCACGGCGCGTGGAGCTTGGCTTGGGGACAGATCGCCGGTAACGCCGTTTCGGCGCTGGTGTTGTTCTCGTTGAGCCGCAAGTGGCCGAAGCTGGGCTTCGATCCCAAGCTCGCGCGTGAGCTGATCGCGTTCGGGTTGCCGTTGGCCGGTGCCAGCCTGCTGATGATGGCGATGTGGAACGTCGACAAGGTCTTCACCGGCCCGATGCTCGGCGCGGTCGCCCTCGGTCTCTACCTTCAGGCGTTCAACCTGGCTTCCTGGCCGGTGAACGTGTTCTCGGTTGTGGTCCGCCGGGTGTCGCTGGCTGCTTTCGCCCGTGTGCAGGAGGATCCGGCCGAGCGCCAGGCCGTCTTCGCCAAGATGGCCATGCTGCTGGCTGTTCCCAGCCTGCCTGTCTGCACCGTCCTCGGTCTGCTCGCTCTACCAGTCGTGACCACTTTGTACGGACAGCCGTGGGCCGGGTCGGCGGTGGCACTGCAGTTCCTCGCATTGCTCGGGGTTGTCCGGGTCGTGTCGGAGTTGGCGTACGACTTCCTGGTCGCCCTCGGCCGTTCCCGCACGACGTTGTGGCTTCAGGCCGGATGGCTCGTGGCGCTGTTGGTATGCCTGCCGATCGGTGCGTGGCTCGGCGGGATCGAAGGTGTCGGCATCGCGCACGCCGCGGTTGCCTTGCTGGTTGTGCTGCCGGCGTACGCGATGGCCGTGGCCAGAACCGGGATTTCGGTCCGGGCACTGGCCGCCCCCCTCGCGCGGCCAGTGCTCGGAACCGTGTGCATGGTCCTGGTGATCCTGGTGGTCCGGTGGTTCACCGAACCGTCCCTACTGCAGCTACTCCTGGGTGGTGCCTTGGGATTGCTGGCCTATCTGCCCGCTGTCTGGCCGCTGCGCAAAACCCTCAGCGCCCTCAAGTAGGAAATCGGTGGCGACGGCGGTCACGGGATGGTCTGTGTACAGGTAGACGCCGTGCCCACCTTGATCCGCGACCACGAGCCTCGCCCCCAGCGCCGAACTCATCGCCACCGCACCACTCAACGGAGTCGCCGGATCCTGGGTGTTCTGCAACACCAGTACTTTCGCGTGCGCCTTGCCGACCTTGACCGGTTCGACCGGTGAAACGGGCCAGAAAGTGCACGGCCAGATATTCGCGGACAAGCCGTTGGCAATCGGGTATGGCTCCCGCGAAGCCAGTACATCCCGTTGGTACTGCCCGGGATCACGCGGCCACTTGCCTTCGTTGCACGCGATGGCCCACCACACCGACGACGATGTGGCGCTCTTGGGCTTCGCTGGCGCCAGCCTGCCGGTCCTGAGCAGTTCAAGCAGGGCTGGATAACCCTTCTCCGAGTACAGCATCGTGCGTACCTGGCTGCGGAACGGGTTGCCGAGTTTGGCGGCGAGCGCCGAGTAGGCCGCTCGAACATCTCCCCCTGCCCACTGTGCGAAGTGGTCGAACGACTCCTCGATACCCCTCCCCCAAGACTGGAACGCCGTACGCCAGATCCCGCCCGAGTCGACTGCGCTGTCGAGCAGAAAACGATCGGCTCGGTGCGGGAACAGGGTGGTGTAGACCGCGCCGAGGTACGTGCCGTACGAGTACCCGAGATACGAGATCTTGCGCTCGCCCAACGCGATCCGGATCCGGTCCATGTCCCGCGCGGTATTGGCCGTCGTGATGTGCGGCAGCATCCGGCCGTCGTGCTCGAAGCATTGCTTCGCGATCTGGCGGGCGTAAGCAATGTTCTCCGTGATGTCGCCATTGGCAGCGGGATAGGGAAAGACCTTCCAAGGCTGCCGCTGGGACTCGGTCAACCCGCACGTCACAGGCGCGCTACGGCCGGTACCCCGCGGATCGAAGCCGATCAAGTCATAGCTTTCGGCCAGTGTCGAACGATCGCTGACGAACTTCGGCTCTTCCAGCCCAGCGTCACCAGGGCCGCCTGGGTTGAGCAGGAGCACGCCTCGCTTGGCCTTGGTCGCCTTCTTGCGGGACACAGCTATGCCGATCTTCGGGCCATGCGGCTTGCCGTAGTCGAGCGGCACGCTGACCGTCGTGCATTCCAGCGGGAGACTTTCACAGGGCCGCCAGCGCACCGACGCGTGGGCCGTGATCGAGATCAGTGGCGCGACAAGAACCCCCGCTGTCAACGCCATGAGTATTCGCATGGGTCCGAAGTTTTCCGGGCTGCCTGAGCACAGTCAGTAAAGCTGAGCTCTCCGCTCGTGGTGGACCTAGCACCACCGGCGTTGCGGTTTCAGCAACAAAAGTTGCCCGTTTGGGACGGGCGCGCGCATCCTCGGCAGCATGGAACACGGTGTGATGGACGAAGCGTTCTGGGACGACATGTACCGGGAGACGACCAGAAAATGGAGCGGGAAGCCCAACCCGCAGCTGGTCACGGAAGCATCAGATCTCAAGCCGGGCACGGCTCTGGACGTCGGCTGCGGTGAGGGTGCCGACGCGATCTGGCTGGCCGAGCACGGCTGGCGAGTGACCGGCGCGGACGTCTCCAGCGTCGCACTCGAGCGGGCCAAGGAGCACAGCACCGAGGTCGAGTGGCTGCACCTCGACCTGACCAAGGAGCACGCGCCCGACACGTACGACTTGGTGACCGCCCACTATGTACACCTCAAGCCCAAAGAGGACATGGTCCTCGTCTACAAGCGGATCGCCGAAGCCGTCGCACCCGGTGGCACGTTGTTGATCGTCGGGCACGACAAGCAGGAAATGCACCGGCATGAAATCGACGTCCCCGACGACATCTTCTTCGGCGCCGAGGAGATCACTTCGCTGCTGTCAGAGGACGAGTGGAAGGTCGAGGTGGCCGAGACGCGGACGCTGGCCAACCCGGATCACCGCATGTACGACTTCGTGTTCAAGGCTTCCCGCGTGACACCACGATAGGCGTGGCGTTGGCGTCGTCGGTCGCGGCCGTGCCACGCCACCTCTGGTACTTGGTCCGGACTTTCGTCGCCAGGACACCGCTGCCTGAGCGGACCAGCTCGGCGGCGACCGCCCCGGTCGCCGGCCGTGTCCTGGCGGCGAAGAGGTATTCGTCCTCCTGGACCTGAGCCGCACGGGTGAGCGCGAACCGGTCGACGACCAGCCGTCGGGCGAACTCGCCGAGCGAACCTCTGAGATCACGCGAAGTCACGAGCGCCTCGATGTGCTTTTGCAGATCCAGCACACCGTTGCCGCCGAGGCCGTACCAACCTTGTTTGAGGAAGAGCGGTGCGGTGTCGGACGTCAACAGTTCGCTGAACCCTTGCTCACCAACGACGACCAAGGGCTTACCGAATGCCATGCCACGCAAGGCCGAACCGCCTTGACCGACGATCACGTCCGCGGCGGCGTAAGCCGGACGTGGATCCGCGACCTCGCCAGTCAGCCGGACAACCGTGCGACCGGCCAACGCGTTCGCCTTGGCGGCACGGGCTTCGATCTCATCACGGGACCGGCCATCGCCAACGAGGACCAGCTGCACCTTGTGGCCTGCGGCGGCCGACGCGCCAACGGCGTCGCAGGCCGCGAGCAGGCCCTCCAGCTTCAGCTCGGGCACGAGTCGGCAGATCATCGCGATGAGCACTTCGTTCTGCGGGATCCCGTGCTCCTTGCGGAACACCGACCCATCGACCGTTGGGTGGTCGGTGTCCGTATCCACGGGCGGCTCCAGCAACGTCACTCGGTGGTGACCCGCTGCGAGCGTGGCCTCACGGATGGCTTCAGTGCCCACGACCAACGGCACCGTCCTGGGGAAGAACGGGACCACAGACATCGACATCACAGTGCCGACAACCGGTGTCCGCCAACGCAAACCCGGCCCGAAGAAGGCCTCGACGACCGGCGGCCATTCGTAGCCGTGAACGACATGAATTCGTCGCTTGTGGACTGTCCGAACCAGAGTGGCGAGGACTTCGGGGGACGGATTTCGGCGGTTGCGCGGGATCTCGATGTGCTCGAGACCGAGATCGTGCACCTTCTTGACCAACGGTCCCGGCTCGGACAACACGATCACCTCGTGCCCGCGGTCGCGGACAGCGCCAGCGAGCTGGATGGCGTTGAGTTGGGAGCCGCCGATCTCCATCGCGTGCGGGTAGACGAGGATTCGCATCAGGGCGTCACCCACCGCTCGTCAGGCAGCAGAACGCGGTCCCGCACACCCGGTTCGCACGCCACCAGGCCGGCTTCGGGCAGTTCGTAGACGAGGTCGATCGAGCCGAGGACTGGCACGCCGTCGACGTCTTTGCCATGCGTTGTGGGGTCGTCGTCGAGGAAACCGACGGGAATCCACGCGTATGGCCGTCTGCGAACGGCTGCTAGAGCCGCTCGTGCGCGGTCGCCTGCACCCAGCAGGAGTATGGGAGCCACGCTTGCATCATCGTTCGCACAGCCCGGTTTCTTACCGTTCATCGCCGCAATCCGGCCAGACGGGTGAAAGTGTCCGCCCTTGCCGCCCAGGAATGGCTTGCCGCAACGGAACGTCGTTGGTCGACCACGTCCGGCGACGCCTTGTCGATCGCCGCTTTCACGACAGCGTCAGCGAATTCCTTCGCGTCCCCGCCGATCTGGATGCTGTCCGTCTCGCTGGCCAAGCGCTTGCTCGCAGGCAGATCCGTGCTCACGACCGGAAGACCAGCCGCCAGGTACTCCAACGTCTTCAGCGGGAAAGAAGCCCGGTTGAAAGCCGTGTCCGCATAAGGCGTGAGGCCGACATCGATCCGGGCGAACCATCGCGGCAACTCCTCGAACGGCACCGCACCAACGTGATGCACGTTCGGTCGTTGCAGCAGACCGTCCGATCTGCCCGGCTCCCAATCCGGTTCACGCGGACCGACCAAAAGCAGGCCCAGGCCGGTGTCCGCGACCGCTTCCAGCAACGAGATGTCGATCCGGTCGCTCAGCTGACCGACCAACCCCGCGATCCGAGAAGGGAAACCGGCAGGAATCGGACCGGGTTCGGACAACACTTCGTACGGCGAAGGATCACAGCCATTGGGGAAGACAATCGGATGCGCCCCGAGCTCACGCCAGCGCTCGGCGAGTTCCGGGCCGACGGCGAGCACCAGATCCGCACGGGCAATGGCTTCCCGCTCCTCCCGAAGCACGAAATGCGCGTCCTGGTTCATCAAGGACGCGCCCGCGACCCAGTCGTCCGTGCCGTACAACACATCCACGACACGATCTCCCCACCTGCCGAGGAGATCGTGTTGCGTGCACGCGATGAACACATCGGGCCTGCGCCGGGACTTCCGCAGCGCCCACCCGATCTGTGCACGGACCATCGGCCAGGTCAACGACCTGATGCCCGGCCTGGTCCAGCCGGGCGGGCCGACCGGGGTCAGGCGGGCGATCCGCGGTGCGAGCGGCCGCAACCGCGGTCGCCACATCCTGCCCGCCTTGCCCCGGAACCGTTCCGGTGTCACCGGGGACACCGGTGGATCCACCCAGAGCACGTCGGCGTGGCGGGTCAGGGACTCGGCCAGTTGCCGCTCCGAGCCCTTGACCCCATCCCACGTCACTCCGGACGCGACGACTACCAGTGGCCTCATGGTGCGAAAACCACGTCCACCCAGTAGTTGCCGCCTTGGAAGGTCGATGTCGGGAAGCCCGGCCCGACCTTGTAGACACCGTTGGCGTTCCCCGGCCCGGACAGTGGTGCGCTCAGCGGGACGCTGGTCACCGCTGTCCGGTTGAAGTAGCCACCGTCCGCCGCGTACCGGCCGTTCGGCGCGGTGTACGAGGCCACATAGCTCTGTCCGGCTTGGACAGCGACCGGTGTCGCGAAGGTCAGCGTCTGCCAGCCCGTCGCCGTCTCGTTGGTGAACGTCCCGGTGGCCAGTAGCTGGCCGCCCGCCGTCCACAACGAACCGGTGTGCGTGCCGGTGTTGCCGGTTCCCTTGTAGAACTTCACCGCGGTGATGAACCCGTTCGCCGAGGTGCTGAACCGGACACCCAGCTCGTAGTTGCCCGAGTCGTTCGCTGCGGTGACTGTCGGAACGGTCGCCTCACTGAACAGAGTGCACGGGCACGTCTGTGTGAGTGTCGTGGTGAACGACCACGTCGTGGCGGTCGGCATGATGTTTCCGTTCACGTCAGCGATCTTCAGGCTGGCCGTGTACGTCGCACCTGCCGTCAGGCGTGCCGCCGGAGTCCACGAAACGGTTCTCTGGTCCGCGGACAGCGACAGCGTGCCGTTGATGACCGCGCCACCGGAGTCCTTCACCGTGTACTGAGCCGTCGGCAGGTCCACCGGTTCGTTGAGCGTCGCGCTGACCGGATCGGTCAACGAGGCTCCCGTGCCTGCGTTTGGCGGGTTCGTACTAGTCACCGACGGCGGTGTGCTGTCGCCGTTGGCGCCGGCCTGCCAGATCACGTCGACCCAGTAGTTGGTGTTGCCGTACGAGTTGGTCGGGAACCCACCGCCGGCTCCGTACCGGTATACGCCGTTGCTGCCGTCGACACCGCTTGGCAACGCGTGCATCGCTCCGTAGTCGGCGCCCACGCCGTTGAAGTACCCGCTTGTGCCGGAGTATCGGCCATTGGGCGCGTAGTACGAGACGACGTAAGTCGTTCCGGATTGGACACTCACTGGCGCGTTGAACAGCAAGGTCTGCCAGCCACCGCCCGATTCGTTGCTGAACGTGCCAGTCGCCAGGCGCGTGCCGTTGGCCGTCCACAGTGAACCGGTGTGCGTTCCGGTGTTGCCCGGTCCCTTGTAGAACCGGATGCCGTGCACGGTGCCCCGGCTGTCGAACCGGACCTTGGTGCCCAGCTCGACCGCGGCCGGATCGTTCACCGCGGCGACCGCCGGCGTGGCGAAGTCGTCCCAGATCGTGCACGGGCACGTGGCCGGCCGTGGGTTGCCGGTGGTGAACGACCAACTGTACGGTGGGTTCGCGATCGAGTTACCCGCGTTGTCCGACGCACGGACCGACGCGGTGAACGTCGTCCCCGAGGCCACCGGCTGGTTCGGCGTGAACGTGGCCGTCTTGCCGTCGGGGGACAAGGCGTACGTGCCGGGCACGCTTCCACTCGGGCCGGTCAGCGAGAACTGCAGTGATGCCGGGGCGATCGGCTCGTCGAAGCTGATCGTCGGCTTCACGTTCAGCGCGACGCTGCCGCCGTTGGTCACCGGGCTGGTCGACGCGACCAGCGGTGCACGCGTGTCCGGTCCGGGGTCGTAGCCGTACACGACGTCGACCCAGTAGTTCGCGTTCTGGTAGCTGCGGTCCGGGAAGCCGGACGCACCGACCTTGAACACACCGTTCGGGTTGGTTGCCGTGCCTTGCAAGGCCGTCAACGGTTCCAATCCGGTCGACGAGTTCGTGAAGTAGTTCGCGTCGGCCGCGTAGTGCCCGGTGTTCGTGTGGTACGAGGCGATGTACGTGGTGTTGGCGGTGATCGCGACCGACTCGGGGAAGGCCAGCGTCTGCCAGCCCAACGCCGTCTCGTTGAGGAATGTCCCGGTTGCCAGAAGCGTGCCGTCTGTCGTCCACAGCGAACCGGTGTGCGAACCGGTGTTGCCAATTCCCTTGTAGAACCGGACACCGCGCACGTAGCCGTTCGACGCCGCCTGGAACTTCACGCCCAGTTCAAGAGCCGTGCCGTCACCGGAGTCCGGCGTTGCGGGAACGGCGCTGTCCGCCCAGATGCTGCACGGGCACGCCCTCGGGTTCACCGTGACGCTGCGGGTGAACTCGCCCGACAGGTTCGCCGAGTCGTCGACCGCACGAACCCGGAAGGTCGCCGGACCGGAGCTCGACGGTGTGTACGTGTAGTTCCAGCTGGACGAACCGGCTTGCCAGTTCGCTGCGCGCCATGAGGTTCCGTCGACCGAGACCTCGACGCCGGCGGGCCTGCCGCCCACGTCGCTGACCGTGCCGGAGAACGTGTACGCCGAACCGACGACCGGCGAGACCGTCGTTCCAATGACGACAGTCGGCGCAGTCGTGTCGGTCGTCATCGTCGCCGGCGTGATGTCGCGGGGTGTTCGCGGCTGGACATCGTCCATGTCCGCCAACAGGTTCGCGGTCGCCTGACGGATGCGTGGGTCAGCAGTGTCGCCCTGGTTTCGGATGTGCTTGTTCTCCAGGCCCCACGACCACTGCACGGATCCAGCGGCGAAGACGAGCGCGCCACTTGGCTGGTGCTTGTAGAGCGTCAACGCGTGGGTCTTGGTTCCCGGGGCGTACACGTCGCCTTCGTTCTGCAGAACGTAGTTCCCGTCGTTCATCGTGACGGTCGTCCGGGACAGCTGTGCCACACCTGGCGGCTGGAAACCGTTCTCTTCAACGGTGTCCCACTCGTAGCCCAGTGTTCCGGGCTTGAAGACGTAAGCCTCGTTCGGCAGCGTGCCCATGGTCGGGGTGTTGCGCCACAAGCGCTGCAGCCGGTTGCCTGGCGGAACGACCAGCTGGTCCCATCGTTCGCCGTTGACCGTGAAGATCTGGCCCAGCAAGGCGTTCTCCGGCCTGCCGCCGTCCTTCGGCGGGCTCTTGCGTGCGTCCCGCCACGTTCCGGTCCACTCAGTCGGATGTGGATCGACCTGGCCGGGCTTGGTCTCCTTGTAGCAGACCAAAGTCCGCCAGTTCGTCGCCGGGCCGGCCTGGCTCGGCTCCCACCGGGTCTTCCAGAAGATCTCGTTGCCGGTCATGAAGGCCATGTTCACGCCGGCGTTCCTGGCGTCCTCCACGGCCGCGCGCTGTTCGTTCGACCAGTACTCGTCATGGCCGACGGGCATGTACACCTTGTGATTCTTCAGCAGGTGCCCGCGCCGCGACATGTCCACATTGGTGGTGTAGGTGACGTCGTAGCCGTTCTTCTCCAGCCACAGCAACATCGGGTATTCGGCGTTGAAGAAGAAGTTCTCCTGCTCACCACCGATGATCGGCCGGTTGTAGCTGACCTTGTAGGCCGAACCACCGTTGCCCTGTGCCGTACCGGTGTAGAAACTGTTGCCCCGTGGCGGATCGTTGGGGGTGGGCCGGTTGCCGTAGGTGTTGTACGCCTGCCAGGTGGCATCCGCGGTCTGGAACATGATGTCCGACGTGCTGGTGTCGTCACGAACGACGAAGACGATGTCACTCTCGCCGATGACGCCGTTTCCGTATTCACGCCTCAGCACGGTGTAATAAACGCCGGAAACCATTCCGTTCGGCACGGTCCACGTCATTGATGTGGACCAGTTTCCGCAGTCCACAATTCCGGTGTCCTGGGCCTGGACGGCCGGATTGTCCTCGAAGCAGTTCGGCTGGTTGACCGTGTTGACGACCTCGAGGTTGTCCACAATCTTGCGGGCACCGGCACCGCCGTAGTAACCAAGCCGGTAAATGTCGTACCGGAACCTCGGCGCATCGGTCTTGACCTTGAATCTGACCGTTTCACCGACGGTGTAGCTGATGTTGTCGGTGAAGCCGACGATCGTGTCGTCGATCGCGGTGATCATCCAGTCGCCGGTGTTGCCGGGCGCGGCGAGGTTTTCGCAGGCCACCGGGTTGGGCGGGGCCGGAGGAGGGGCGCAGGGGGCTGGCGTCTCGGCAACGGCGGTCGAGCCCGGCAGAACGCCGAGCACTGTCACGTTGGCCGCGACCAACGCGACACCTATCAGGTGAGCAATTCTTCGTCGCGATCGTCTGAATACCGAACGCATTGTTCCGCCTTCCAGCCCACACCTCTTCGCCCCTGTTGTCGCTGGAAAAATCGGCTATCCGACAGTTGACGTTACGACTTTCGGGGTAGACCGCCCGAAAGGGTGGTCAAGGTTCGGTCACAAGTGCCATATGGAGAAACTCGCGAGTTCACCGAATGGCGAACTCACGAGTTTCTTTCCGCCGCGGCCGGGGGTCAACCGCAGCTGACCAGTAGCGGGGTCAAAACCCTGCACGTGGTCGTTGCCGAATCATTCGCGCTGTTGGGATCATTCGGACTCGACGCGGTCCTCGTGTCCGAGAACTGGTACGGCAGTCCGATGTAGAGCAGTCCGATGGGGACAGAGAACGTACCCGTCGCGCTCGCGCCGGCGGCGAGTTCGCCGAACGTGCAGACCGGGACCGCTCCGCCGGTGCAGTTGGTGCCCGCGTTCGCCGTCAGGCCACGGGTGAGGCCGCCACGAACCTCGGCGGAACGCAACTTCCCTGGCCCCTTGTTGGTGACTCGCACGGTCACGTCGATCTTGGGTACCAGCAGGCTTTGCTTGGGTGTCGCGGTGATCCCGACCGCGACGTCGGCCTGGTTGAACACCGTCAGCGTGGCGAAGTCGACAGGGAAGATTCCGTAGTTTCGGCCGAAGAGCTGCGCTTGCAACGTGTGCACGGCATCGACCGCACCCGGTTTGACACGCAGGGTGAAGGTGGCGGTCTGCGATTCGAATCCGCTCATCGCCTCGGCCAGGATCGCCTGGTAGCCGATCGGTCCACTTGGACCGTCCAAAGTAGCGCAGGACGCGACGAGTGGGCCGGTGCAGCTGACCAGTTCCGCGTACTCGGCCAACGGTGCCGGCGTGCTGAGCACCCGGATGGTCGGGTTGAGAATACTGAACGAGTGCACGTTGTGGACGGTCTCGGTGATCGTGAAGGTGTCGCCCGGTTGCACTTCGTTGGGCGATACCGTCGCTTCGACCTCGACTGGATCCGCGTACGCGGGTGTCGCCGCGCACAATGCCCCCACGATGGCGAAAACAAGCAGAACGGGCCTGATCCTCATTGGCAAGTTCCCATCTCAGTAGGCCCCCTGCCCGGTTACCACGGCGCGCACCGTCTTCCACATGATCACTGCGTCGAGGGTGAGCGACCAATCCTCCACATACCGCAGGTCCAGCCGGACCGATTCCTCCCACGGCAAGTCACTGCGGCCACTGACCTGCCACAGGCCGGTCATTCCCGGCTTGACCAGCAGCCTGCGCCGCACGTCGGGACCGTATTTCTTGGTCTCCTCAGGCAGCGGCGGCCGCGGGCCGACCAGCGACATCGACCCGGTCACCACGTTGAACAGTTGCGGCAACTCGTCGAGCGAGTACCGGCGCAGGACCGCGCCGACCTTGGTCACCCGAGGGTCCTTGCGCATCTTGAACAACGGGCCGGAGCCCTCGTTGGTGAGGGTGCCGCGCATCTTGTGCGCGTTCTTCACCATCGTCCGGAACTTGATCATCATGAACGTCTTGCCATCCTTGCCGACCCGGCGCTGGCGGTAGAACACCGCGCCCCGGCTGTCGGTCAGGATCAGCAGGCTGATCACCAGGATCAAGGGGGAGAATATGGTGAGCAGCAAGGCGGAGCCGACCCGGTCGACGATCTCCTTGACCACCCGGCGCGCGCCGGAGAAAACCGGGGCGCTCACACGTAACAACGGCATGCCGAGTACCGCGCTGACGTGTAATCGCGGTCCGGCGACCTCCATCAGCACCGGCGCGACGACCATCTCGGCTTCGCTGCCTTCGAGGTTCCACGCCAGCTCCTGCAGCCGCCGCGGGGTCCAATATGGATCCGACGCGATCGCCACGACCCGGTAACCACCGCGCCGCACATGCTCGGCAAGATCCTTCAGCCGTCCGACAACGGGAACGCCTTCAAGGTCGGCATCGTTGTCGCCGCGGCCGTCGAACGTGCAGACCGCTTCCACGCGCCAGCCGAGGTGGGGCGCCAGTTTGGTGCGCACGATCAGATCGCGAGCGGTCTCCGTGCTGCCCGCCACCAGTACCGGTAGCAGACATTTGCCTTCCTTGCGGGATTTATGCAAGAAACGACGTAAAAGATAGCGTTGGGGGAACGAAAGTAGCGCGATCGCAGGGATCGCCACGAACACCCAGAGCCGGATGTTCGTCGAGTCGACAGCGAGTCCACCCAGCGCGAGCACGACGGCCGCGGAGAACAATCCACGCCCCAGCCTGCCGAACTCGTCGGCACCATGCCCGAGAACGTTGGGGCTCCACGCCCGGTTCATCAATAAGCAACACAGGACCAGCACGACCGTGGTCACGCCGAGCACAATCCATAGGTGCTGCCAGTTGTCCGCACCGCGGGCACCGAACAGCAAGCCCACCACCGTGACCGAGAGCACGGTGGCGATGACGTCGCTGAGCACTACCGAGCGGCGGTATCGCGGCTCCCACGCCGCGATCGGAGCCTGACGCGGCTCGCCGACAGGCAGCACGCGTCGCGCCCTTTGCGGCGACAGACGGCCGTGCACGCCATGGCGAGTCGGACTGGCTTGCTCACCCATCGTCTGATTCCCCCCGGCGTTCGGGTTTGGGCAAAGGCTTCCCGGCGGACGATCCGGTGGATCACCCGCTGTCGTTCGGCAAAATCATTGGTACGTAACGAGTCGGTGTCGGCGCTGCGGTGCGTCGCCAAACCATCAGTCGTTCGGCCAGTTCCGGCCGTTACGCGTGGGGTTAACCGGTTTTTCGGCTGCGGTGGCGCGGGTCTGGTCGGTGACTTCCCGACTGATCAACTCAGCGGACGCGCGATTCACCCGAACCGGTAAGAAAAACGGGCAAATGGCCCCGCCATCCCCGCGACGGGGTAGGCCGAACGGAGCCTTGCATCACCTGCGGTGCCCACCGGAACACCATGCGACGCCACGCAAAGTACGCCCGATCGTGTCAGTGTCAACCCGAGAATATTTACCTTTGTCACGTGGGCTGTTGAGACGAATGGTCGCGCGCCAACCGGCGCGGCTCCGCGTATCGCCGCAACGCCGGGGCAACCGGTCGGCCGGCGAGCAATCCGGTCACGCTCCCAGACTCCAACGCCTTGCGGTAGACCGACAACGCCTCGGCGGCAGCGTCCACAGTGTGCTGGACGTCCGTTTCGGTGTGCGCGGCCGAGATCACGAAGGACTGGCCCAGCACCCCACGGCGCAACAGTTCTTGGAG
This sequence comes from Rhodococcus rhodnii, assembly GCA_000720375.1. Classification (GTDB taxonomy): domain Bacteria; phylum Actinomycetota; class Actinomycetes; order Mycobacteriales; family Pseudonocardiaceae; genus Kibdelosporangium. The sequence goes on from JOAA01000019.1 coordinate 201,961, forward strand.
AAAGAGCGTCCGGAACGCCTGCGACGGGTGCCCTTCGTGATCCTTGGTGGTGAAGATCAGGCAGGATGGTCGGCCGATCACCGATACGTGCTGGCCGATGCCCAGTTCGTTCGCTGCGGAATTCACGCCGTCAGCGAGGGCCGTGCCCGATCGTTCCATGGTTCCGATCGGATCCTCGCCCTTGTATACCTTGACAACAGCGCGGAACGCGGCCAGCGAAACCGATTCCGGCCCGTGCGTGGTCGACAGCAGGAACACCCTCGGCTCGCCGGTGCGCAGCCCGCCCAGCTCCATCAGTTCCCGTTTGCCTGCCAGTGCGGAGATCGGAAACCCGTTGCCCATAGCCTTGCCCCAACAGGACAAATCGGGTGTGACCCCGTAACACTTCTGAGCGCCACCTGCCGACCAGCGGAAGCCAGTGATCATCTCGTCGAAAACGAGGACCGTCCCATGGTCGTCGCATAGTTTCCGTACACCTTCGAGAAAGCCCTCGCGCGGTTCGGCCAACGCGGTCGCCGCCTCGAGCACAACGGCGGCAATCTGTCCACTGTGTTCAGTGAACAACGTTCGCAGTGATTCGAGGTCGTTGTAGCGGAATCGGCAGATCTGCGCCACCGTCGACTGTGGTATGCCCGCGTCCATCGCGGTGGTGCCGATGAACCAGTCGTCCACGGAGTAGAACGGCTGATCGCAGATCGCGACCATCTCCCGCCCAGTCGCCGCCCGAGCCAACCGGACTGCGGCGGTCGTCGCATCCGAGCCGTTCTTGGCGAACTTCACCATGTCCGCGCCAGGAACCAGGCTCAGGAAGTCCTCGGCCGCCCTGAGCTCCAACTCGGTCGGCCGGGAGAAGCTCAGCCCGTTACCCAGCTCCTCACGCACGGCCTCGACGACCGGCCCATAGGCATGTCCCAACGTGACGCTGCGCAGACCCATGCCGTACTCGACATAAGAGTTCCCGTCGACGTCCCACACGGTCGCCCCTTTGCCCCTTGCCAGGACAGGAGCCATGCCCTCCGGGTACTGGTCGGCACCGCGCGCATACGTATGCGCTCCGCCCGGAACGAGGTCGTGCAGGCGTTCCTGCAGCTCGGTGGACCTGCGGAAATCGTCGTTCACATGCACAACCTCCCACACCTGGTAGCCGAGCTGACACAGAGCGGTACCCTGCCCGCGTGGCAGAGCGGCGCGTACCAGTTGGCACGGTAGTGGTCGACGCACTGACCGAGGCGGAGGTCGTCCACCAGGTGCGACAGACCTGGCAGGACGGCGGCTGGATCCTGACGGCCAACGTCGACATCGTGCGCGCCATCAGCCGTGACAGGTCCTTGGTCGAACTCGCGTCGACTGCCACGTTGACCGTCGCCGACGGCATGCCGTTGGTCTGGGCGGGACGTATCGCGGGTTCAGAAATCCCCGAACGTGTGACCGGCAGCTCGCTTGTGCATACGTTGAGCCACGCGGCCGCCCTCGACGGCCGGTCCGTCTTTCTGCTCGGCGGCGCTCCCGGCGTTGCCGAACGCGCCGCCGCCGTGCTGCAGGCGCAGTCGCCCGGGTTGAAGATTGCCGGGATCGCGGCTCCTCCCGTCGGCTTCGACCAGAGCGAGGACAGTCTTCAGTCGGTCATCGACTCGGTCGTGCTGGCGCAGCCAAGCCTCGTGTTGATCGGGATGGGTTTCCCCAAGCAGGAGAAGTTGATCCAACGGTTGCGCGCGGTGATGCCTAATGCTTGGTACGTCGGCTGCGGTGCGGGGATCCCGATGGCTTCCGGGGACTCCAGGCGCGCGCCGGCTTCTATGCAGAGGCTGGGTTTGGAGTGGCTGCACCGGTTGGTGATGGAGCCTCGTCGGCTGGCGCGTCGGTACCTGCGGGATGACCTCCCTTTTGCCGTGATGCTCCTCGCGGGCGCAGCGATGCGCCGCGTCCGCCGCTGAGAAACCCTCGTGAGTGTTTCGGCCGGTTCTAACCGGCCAAAACACTCACGAGTCATGACGTGGGCTTTGTCGCTCCGGGGTGCGTTCGGCCATTCTTGATCCGATACTCGAGATGTGCTTTTTCTCGGCCATTCGACGGTCCGAATCGAGATCGGTGGCCGAGTCGTGCTCACGGACCCCGTCCTCACACCCCGCGTCGGACCGCTGATCCGGGTCGCCCCTCCGCTGGCTCCCTCCGCCTGGGCCGGTGTCGATCTTGTCCTGATCTCCCACCAGCACGGTGACCACCTCCACCTCCCTTCACTAAGGCTGGTCAGCCAAGCCCGCATAGTCGTACCGCGTGGCGCGGGTGCGTGGCTTCGGCGGAAGGGGTTCCCGCACGTCGACGAACTCGGCATCGGCGAAAGCCTGAAAGACGGCGACCTGACCGTCACTGCCGTGCCCGCCCACCATTCCGGACATCGTTGGGGACCACGGCTGACACACGGGCCGCACGCCCCCGCAGTCGGTCATATTCTCGAGGCGGAGAAGCGGATCTACGTCGCGGGCGACACCGACCTCTACGAAGGCATGGCCGACCTGGGACCGGTGGATGTCGCGTTTCTGCCCGTGTGGGGCTGGGGAATGACGCTGGGGCCGGGGCATCTCGACCCTCTCCGGGCCGCGAAAGCTGTCGACTTGGTCAAGCCGAGGCTCGCCGTTCCGGTGCATTGGGGGACGCTGGCGTTACCTGGTCTGGCGCGGACCCCGCGGATGCGGCGACTACTCGCCGAACCGGGGCACGAGTTCGCCGCGGCCGTGCGTAATTGTCGAGTCGTCGTGACGCCACCAGGCACCGAGGTGATGCATGAACCTAGCGCTTGATCTGACGACCACGTCGTCGATCGGTTATCCGGTGATCTTCTTCGGGGTGCTGCTGGGATCGATCGTCCCGATCGTGCCGACGGGGGCCGTGGTGGGTGCTGGCGCTGCTGTCGCGATGACGACCACTGGGCTGTCGTTGCCGTTGGTGCTGTTGTTGTCGACGCTCGGTGCGTACATCGGTGACGTGGCCACGTACGCGATCGCCCGGCTCGGTGGCGATCCGGCGGTCCGTTGGTTGGCGCGTCATCAGCACGCGGATCGTGTGGCGAGCATTCGTGAGCAGTTCTCTCGCCGGGGTTGGCAGATCGTGGTCGTCGGCAGGTTGTTGCCGGCTGGGCGTATCCCGGTGTTGCTGGCGGCCGGCGCGTTGGCGTATCCGTGGCGACGGTTTCTGCCGACCGCGTTGATCGCTGCGCTCATCTGGGCGGTGGCGTACGCGTTGCTGGGTGTGGCGAGCGGCGGCATCTTCGATTCGCCGCTGATCGCGAGCCTCATAGCGACGGCTCTTGTTCTCGTCGTCACTGTTCTTATGGCCGTCATCGCGCGCTATCAGCATCGCGCGCCCGACGCGGGCAAGCTGCTGCGCGGTGGCCGGGCGACGGCGCGGCTGTTGCTGGTCTGGATCATCGTGACGGCGGCACTGAGGGCTTTCGACGCATTGCTGCCCGGTTTCACGATGACCGAGTGGTGGCAGCCGACGGTCTGCGCGTTGATCCTCGGCTTGATCGCCACGGTCGTCTGGCCGCTGATCCTGCGCGTCGCGTTGCCGTTCGCGCTGTTCACGTTGGGTCTCGGCAGTTTCATCGTGATCGGCGCGGGTGCCTTGGCGATCTTCAACACGGTGCCGGGCGTCGAGATCGAGAACCTTCGGACGGCCGTCGCCGTGACGATCGGGATGGCAGCCGTCGGTGCCCTGATGAGCAGCGTGCTCGCGATCGACGATGACGAGATCTTCTTCCGGCGGATCGCCCGGCGCGGTGGCACGCCCAAAGAGATGCCGCACGACACTCCGCCAGGCGTGATCTTCCTGCAGGTCGACGGGCTCGGCTACGAAACCGTCCGCCGGGCCGTTCGTGACGGTGACATGCCGACGCTGGCCGCGTGGCTCAACGAGGACACCCACACGCTGACGACGTGGCACACCGACTGGAGCTCACAGACCGGCGCGAGCGTGTCCGGGATCCTGCACGGCGACAACTACGACATTCTCGGATTCCGTTGGTACGAAAAGGATCGCGACCACGTGATGGCGTGCGCGCATCCACGGGACGCGGCCGAGATCGAGCGGCGTCACTCCAACGGCAAGGGTCTGCTGTCCGGCGGCGGCGCGGGCCACGGCAACCTCTTCACCGGCGACGCGGATCACGTGACCCTGACAATGAGCGCGGTTCCCGTGCTGGGCAAGGGAGTTCGTCGCGGCAGGCACGCCAAGACTGGTTACGGTTACTACACGTATTTCGCGCGGCCGGTGAACGTCCTGCGCACGTTCGGCTCGGCGATCGTGGACATCATCAGGGAGATCTGGGCTTCGACAAGCCAGAAGCGGCGCGGGGTCAAACCCCGGATCAAGCGCGGCGGCTTCTACCCGATCGCCCGTTCCGGCACGACAGTGATCACGCGCGATGTCGTTGTCTCGGCGATCATCGAGGACATTCTGGCCGGGCGGCCCGTGGTGTACGCGGACTTCCTTGGCTACGACGAAGTCGCGCACCACTCCGGGATCGAGCGCTTCGACGCGTTGGCCGTACTGCGCGGAATCGACCAACAGATCGGACGACTGCACCGGGCGACCCGCCTCGGGCCGCGGCCGTATTACCTTGTCGTGCTGTCGGATCACGGCCAGACGCAGGGCTGGGCGTTCGCGAACCGGTTCGGCGAGCCGATCGAGAAACTCATCGGCAGGCTGTGCGGCGGCGAGCCATCGGACATCTCCAAGGTGACGAAGCCACGCAACGCCGCCGAAGGCTGGCAGATGAACGCGGCGCTGGCCGAGGGCGGCCTGATCGCGCGGCGGCTGCGTGGCCGGGTCGAGCGAGCCGGAGTCAGCCGCGAGCTGCACCGTTCGCCCAGTGGCGAGCCGGGCGAAGTCGCGCGGGTCGCTCCCGGCGTGGTCGTGGTGGTGTCCGGGCACGTGGCCATGGTGTCGTTCACCGAGCACGAGGGCCGTGTGCCGCTGGAGACGATCGAGCGCGAGTACCCGGAACTGTTGCCACAGCTGGTCGATCACCCCGGCGTGGGCTTCATGCTGGTGCGCAGCAGCGAATTCGGGCCGGTCGTGCTCGGCCGTGACGGGTTGCACCGGCTGGCCACCGGCGTGATCATCGGCGAGGACCCGCTGAAGGATTACGGCCCGCACGCCGCGGACCTGATCCGCCGGACCGACGAGTTCCCGCACTGCGCGGACATCATGATCAACAGCCGGTACGACCCGGAAACCCAGACGGCGTCACCGTTCGAGCCGCACGTCGGCTCACACGGCGGGCTCGGCGGGCCGCAGACCCAGGGCTTCCTCGTCTATCCGACCGAGTTCGTGCGCGCGGAGGGTGTGGTCGGCGCCGAGGCTCTGCACCACCTGTTCCGTGAGTGGCTGACCGAGCTCGGGCATCCGGCGCCGGCGCAGACCGGGAAACCGCTCAGCGAGGCCGTGCCACTTCCTTGATCACCTCGGCCAGGTGCTGGGCCTGGACGTCCGTGGTGAGCTCGCGCTCCAGCCTGGCCCGCCCTGCCTTGCCCATCGCGTCGGCGCGCTCGGGATCGGCCATCAGCGCGCCCACCGCGGACGCGAACATGTCCACATCGCCCGGTGGCACAACCAAACCGTCATGGCCGTGCTTGAGGTAACCCTCAAGACCCGCGCTCGCGGTGACGACATAGGGACGCCCGCACGCCATTGCTTCGAGGATCACGGACATGCCCGAACCGTGGATGTTCGGCTTCGTGGCCACCGCGACCACGTTCGCTTGGCCGTAGAACTGACGGCGCTTACGGCCGAGGTGGCCCCTGTGCAGAACGCCCAGCTCTCCCGGGAGATCCACGTCCAGTTGCGTCGCGAGCTCCAACCGGGTGCCAGGCCTGCGGCGACGCACGTCCGCGACCGCCTTGATCAGCGTCTCGTGGTCGCGGTGGGCGTCATCGCCGACGCTGGCCACCAGATCACGGTCGACGTCCCCGTCGATCGGCCGGAACCAGTCGGCGTCGATACCAAAGGGGACGAACCGCAGTTTGCGCTCGGACACGTTCCACTCGTCACGCAGCACCGGGATCATGCCCTGCGCCTGGACGAACACCGCTTCCATCCGGCCAAGCGCCTTGCGCGCGCGAGTGAGGAACTGGGGCGTCCTGGCCTCGGGGTCGGTCAGCAGCTGCACACCGCTGACGACCGGTGGGCCGCCGGGCAACGAAGCCGCCGGGATACCGGTGTATTCGTCCCAGCACAGTACGACATCCGCACTACGCCTGAGCGGGTTGTATTGCGACGCAAGGGCTTCGACCCATTCCAGGCCTTCGGCGCGGTCACGCACCCTGCGGGCGACCGCGTTCGGGACACGTCCTTTGAGGACCTTGCGGAACGCCACATCCACGCCGTGCCTGCTCAGCTCGTCGATACCGAACGGGGTGACGTTCGGGACCTCGCCGGTCGCGTTGCGCTCCGGCCATTGGGCTGCGTCGAGGTAGTGGATCAGTTCCACCCAGGCACGCACGCGCGACACAGTTGCGACTCCAGATTCAGATCGTGAGCATGAGCTCCGCCAGCCGGGCGGCTTGCAGCTCGGTCGAGAAATGCTGTTCGACCTTACGGCGTGCCGCCTCACCCAGTTCCTGGGCCATGGCTTCGTCACTGAGCAGCCGGTGCACGCATTTCGCCAGCGCATCCTCATCGCCGACCGGATAGATCAGGCCGGTGCGCTCGTTCTCGACGTAATCGGTCAGGCCGGGAGTGTCCGGGATCACTACCGGACGGCCACTAGCCATACCCTCAAGGGTGACAGTCAATCCCGAAGCGTGGACGTTGGGCGTGGTGGCGATCGCGATCACGCTCGCCCGTTGGTACAGATCGCGGACCTGGCCCTCGTTGAGCCCGGTGCGGGCGTAGTTCTGCGGGATCGTCAGCCGGGTGGCGATCTCCAGCCGGGCCCCGGGGACTTTGTTGACCGCGCGGATCAGCAAGTGATGGTCGCGGTGCCGGTCGTTGCCCGCGCTGACCACCAGGCGTTCCTCGGTTTTCGGGCGGGCGGTGAAGAAGTCGACATCGATCCCGAGTGGGACGTGATGTGCTTTCCTGACTCCCCAGTCGCGTTCGAGCCTTGGGATCATCGCGCTCGACGACGCCCACACCCTGGCCGCTCGCGGCAGGGCCCGTTTCGCGAACCAAGCGGTGGTTTTGTCGACTTCGTCGGTCAGCCAGACCACGCCGGTGATCACCGGCTTGCGGCGTTCACGCAGCGCGGCGGGCACACCTGAGTACTCGTCCCAGCAGAAGATCACGTCGCCGGTGGTGCGCCGGAACGCGTCGGCCCACTCGTAACCACCGAGGCGGTGGCGCGCCGCGCGGCCGATCCGCGTAGCGACACGGCCGCCGGCCGGAATTCGCATGATCGGCTGCACTCCGTGGTTCGCCAGCCGGTCGAGCCCATACGGCCAGTGATCGGGAACTTCCCCACGGGCGTGTCGGCTACTCCATTCGGCGGGATGTAGACCGTGCGACAACTCGAGATAAGCGCGCACCGTGTTGACCTCCACCTCGCCTGTGCACCACATGGGATCTGCAGCAACGCGAAGTTACTAGACTACGGCCCGTGTCCAGGGCGGCGGCGATCGCGCGAGGGGTCGCCCTCCAAGTGGTGGCGAGGGTGACGGCACTGCCGCTCGCAATCGTCACTCTCGGTATAGCCACCCAGTACTTGGGTGAACACGGCTACGGCATCATGACGACCGCGATCGTGTTCGTCGGACTGTTCGAGACCCTGACGTCCCAGGGCATCGGCACGGTGATCGTGCGCAGGGTGAGCGGCCGCGAAGGCGCGTCGCTGTCCCGGCTGATCGGCCTGGACCTGACGTTCTCGTTGGTCTACGCGGTGCCGCTGGCACTGACCGCGGCGAGCATCGGGGTGCTGACGTACTCCGATCCCCAGGTCCAAGGGGCCTTGTTGGTGCTGTCCGCAGGGTTGGTGTGCAGCGCGATCGCTTCGTGTTTCGACGCGGTGTTCGACGTACACGTCCGTTACGGAACCGTCGCGACCGCCGAGTTCTTTTCGCGCGTGGTCACGTTGGCTAGCGCGGCCACCATCGCGTTCACCGACGCCGGGTTGTTGGCGATGTGCGCGGTGCAAATCCTGCCTCAGCTGATCAAGATGGTCGTGACCGGTTTGGCGGCGCACAAGCTCACGCCACTTCGGCCGGTCGGTGACGTGAACGGGATCATCAACCTGGTCAAGGAGAGCATCCCGTTCACCCTGATCATGCTGATCGCGGTGATCTACTGGCGCGTCGACGGCGTACTGCTGTCGCTGTTGTCCGACACCCGCGAAGTCGCGGCCTACGGCATCGCGGTCCAGCTCGCGTTCACGTTGAACATGCTGCCCCAGGTGTTCTCTCGGACAGCGTTGTCGACCATCAACGAGGGCTACGCGACCGACCCGGAACGGTTCCGGCGGGCAGTCGCAAGTGGATACCGGTTCCTGTTGCTGTTCGCCACACCCGTTGCGGTCCTTGGCATTCCGCTGGCCGAACGCCTGGTGACCGCGGTCGGCACGGACGAATTCGCCGACGGCGCCACACCGGTGCTGCGGCTGTTCTTCATCGCGTGCGCGATCAGCTTCCTCACGTCGATCATCAGCGACGCCATGGTCGCGGCGCACCAACAGCGCTTCCTGACCACTTTGTCCGCGGTGAACCTGGTCGTGAACATCACGCTGAACATCGTGTTGATCCCCATGTACGGCGCGGTCGGCTGCGGCATCGCCCTGATCGTCACGGAGTTGTCGGGTGTCGTGTTCACGCAGATCCGGCTGCGCAAGGTCGGCGTGGACCCGCTGCCGCTGACGTACATCGTGCGCCTGGTGCCGGGATTGAACCTGTCGCTGCTGGCGATGTTGCTGACGTGGTCGCTGCCACTGGTGTTCCCCATCGTCGCGGGCATGATCGGCTACTTCGTCGGCGCCTGGCTCGGCGGCGCCATCCCCGACGAAATGCGCGGCGCCCTGCTCGGCGCCATGAAACCCGGCCGCAACAGCGCCCCAGCCTGACCCGCCGTGTCCACCTTTCCAACACGCCGTGTCCACCTTTCCAACACCCCATGTCCGCCACTCCAGCACCGCATTTCGGCCTTTCCAGCACCCCGAAATCCCCACGACATCGGGTTCCGGGCATTTCACTGTGCTGGAAAAGTGCAACTCATGGTGTCGGTGTGGTGGACACACCGTGCCGGAATGGTGGACACACCGGGCGTGAGTAAGGTGACGGCGTGATCGACGGTCAGGCTGCTCGTCCGCTCTCCGTGCTGGTCGTCAGCTACCGGCGGGCGGATTTGCTGCGGCGATGCCTGGACAGTGTCCACAAGCACCTGTCCGGGTGCCGGATTCTGGTGTGGGACAACCTGTCCGAGGGCACGCCTGCGATTCGGCAGCTGCAAAACGAGTATCCGGACGTGGAATGGGTCTTCTCCGACAGCAATGTCGGGTATGCCACCGCGGTCAACGGCCTGGCTGCGCGGACCGAAGACGACATGCTCCTGCTCAACCCCGACGCCGAGCTCACCGGGCCGCTGGCGAAGTCTCGGGCTGCGCTGAGCCAGGACAGGGTCGCCGCTGTTTCGCCGAAGGTGCAGGACACCGATGGCCCGGATTGGGATGTCGCCAGGCGTAAGCAGACCGTCCTGCGCAGTCTTGTCAGCCATTCGGGTTACGGGAAACGCCTGCGCGGCAAGGCTCTCTCCGACTACTACCCCCACCAGCCCGGTGCGGTCGACGGCTATCTTTCCGGCTGCTGCCTGCTGATTTCCCGAAAAGCCTGGAATGAGCTCGGTGGGTTCGACACCAAGTTCTTTCTGTACGGCGAAGAGTCGGACTGGCAGCGCAAAGCCCATCAGAACGGGTGGCGGCTGATCCTGGCCGATGAAGCCGACGTCCGGCATGCCGCCGGCGGCACGATGGCGGGTGATCCCTTGGCCGAACGCCGGGCCAGGGACCTGCTCAGAGCCGGCCAGGCCGAGATGCTCGGGATGAGCAACTACGGCCCCGGCGCGATCTTCACGGCCGGGCTCAATGTGCTTGACCGGGTGCAGCGGTCGCATCGGCAGGACCGGAGCCGTGAGAAGGCGGCGGCACGTGCACGAGTCACGCCCGGGAAGCCGAGCATTTTGTTGACCAGCAACGAATTGTGCCAAGGCGGTGCCGAGCGGCAACGTGTGCTGCTGGCCAACGAGCTGAGCAAACGAGGCTACTCGGTGACGTTGGCGTGCCTGCAGCACTTCGGGCCGCTGACGCCGGAACTCGACCCGAGCGTGCGGCTTGTCCTCACGCCGTGGTGGCAGCCGCTCGTTGATCTGCCGACCAAGGACGCCGTCCTGATCACCGGCGTGACGAACACCGAAGCGGGTTTCGCCGCCGGGTGGAAGGCGTTGAACCGGCACGGGAAGTGGCTCGCGGCCACGCACGAGCCCGCGGAGGCCGACAAGCCCACATACGGCGACAAGCTGGCCAAGGTGATCAGCCGCAGCGACGGCGTGATCGCGTTGTCGCCAAGGCATTGGGACGCTGTCACCCGTCATCAGCACCTGAACCAGAAACACTTCATCGCACCCAATGGTGTTCCGAAGCAACAAGATCGTGGCTTCACACCGAGGAAGCCGGTGCGGCTGGGCATGTTGTGCCGGATGGTCGAGCACAAGAACCCGCACCTGCTGATCGAGGCACTCACCGAACTCAAGGACCTCGACTGGACGCTCGACCTGCACGGCGACGGTCCTGACCGGGCGAGACTCCAGGCCATGGCGCCGGAGAACGGCCGCGTCCGCTGGCACGGCGCCTCACCCGGACCCGACCATGCCTTCCAGACATTCGACGTGCTCTGCGTGCCGAGTCGGGCCGAGGCGTTCCCGCTGGTCATCGTCGAAGCGATGGCACGAGGTCTGCCGGTTGTGTCATCGGCCGTAGGTTCTGTGCCGGATTTGCTGGACAATGGGCGCGCCGGGGTACTCGTCGAAGCAGTCACAGCAGCCGCCTGGGCACAGGCGCTGCGCCCGATCATCGAAGAACCGGCCCGGCTCACGGCGCTCGCCGCGGCAGGCGCCAAGCGGGCCGCCGAGCTGTACACAGTGGACGCCATGACGGATGCGTACGAGACCGCGATCGCGGCGGTGAGATGAGAGTTCTGTGGCTGTCGCCTTGGATGCGCACGCTGTCCAGGGTGCACGTGGAGGCGTTGCAGGACGCCGGGCACGAATGCCTGCTGATCACGTCCGATCAGCACTACGAGAAGATGGAACCGCTGGAGTACGAGCGTGTCCTCGACCCGCGGCCCAAGGACCTGCGCACCCTCGGCCCGCTGATGCGCACCGTCCGGGAAGCCAGGGCGTGGCAGCCGAGCGTGGTCGTGGTCGAGCTCGTCTGGGACCCACGCTGGCTCATACTGGCCAGGCTGGCGCCGATGGTGCACCTGGTGCACGACGACGCCCCGCACGACGAGACCGAGCAAAGGCCTGCTTGGCAGCGGCGCCTGTTCAGCAGGTTCAGCAACCGTGCCACGCGGGTCGTCGCGTTCAGCGAGTACGTGGCCAAGCAGTTGCCGTACCCGGCCAGCGTGGTGCCCCTGACCAGCGACGTCCGCGAGAAGGACCTTCCGCCGGCGGCGACCGAACGGCGCGACTTCGTGCTGTACGGCCGGATGTCGCCGTACAAGAACGTGCCGATCTCCCTCAAGGCGTGGGAGAAGTACCTGCTTTCCGGTCAGCACAAGGGTGATCGGCTGATCCTGCTCGGCGACGGTCCACTGGACGTGTCCGAACAGGACCTTCCGCCGCGGTGCGAGTGGCGCAGGGAGCGCTACTCCTATTCGGACGTTCTGCCGATCCTCGGGCGCGCCAAGGGTTCGGTGGTGCACTACCGGCAGGCGTCGCAGAGCGGCGTGCAGCTGCTGTCCATGCAGCTCGGTGTCACGCCGATCGTCTCGGACTCCGGCGGACTGCCGGAATTCCAGCCGCCCGGCGAGCCGGGCATCGGGGTCAACGACGCCGACGGCCTGGCAGCGGCCTTCGCCGAACTGTCCGATCCGGACGTTGCGATCCGTCGCGGTGCGGCGAGCCGCAAGCACTTCGAGCAGACGTACGGCGCGGCCCTCGTGGTCGAAAAGCTCGCCGATGTGCTCGCCCAGGCCGCCAGATATCACCCGTAAGGGGGATTTGACCGGCGAAGGGTTACGACATTTGGCCTAATGTCGTGTTTTTATGGTCCGCATGGCTGAGGAGATCGGACGGCGCCGGTTCATCGGGGCAGCGGCCGGGGCGATCGCACTCGGGGCAGCCGGTGGCATCGCGCTGGCCAACCAACAGTGGTTCGGACCTGAGGAAACGGCCGAGCAGGAGACCAAGCCGATCACCGCGGACCCGGCGGCGACGCCGGACGCGCAGGCTTTGCTGAAATGGTTCCGCGAACTGCCCACCCGCGACTCGCAGCGAGTCGTGAGTGGACAGCAGATCGACGACATCACCGCGGCGAGCTTCGACCACTTCATCGAGGCGTTGGTGAAACGCACCGGCAAATACCCCGCACTGGTCGGCGTGATGGTCCGGGACGCGTGGACGAGAGCGGACTCGAAGATCCTGATCGACCACTGGAAGCGCGGTGGACTGATCACAATGGACATCCACCCGACCAACCCGTGGAACCCTTCCGGTGGCGCGAACTCGGCCTGGGTGAAGGATCCAAAAGCGACAAAGCCAGACCTGCGGATGTTGCTGGCCACTTCGGACTCCAGCCCGCAGCGCAACGTGTGGCGCGGCCAGCTGGAGAAGCTGGGCGACCTGGTCGAGGAACTGGGGCAGGCAGGCGCCGTGGTGATGCTGCGGCCGTTGCACGAAGGCAACGGGTCGTGGTTCTGGTGGGGCCAGGACATGTCTTCCCGCCGGACGTTCGCACGTGACCTGTACCGGGATGTCTTCTACTACATCACGCAGACCCGGCGGCTGCACAACGTGCTCTGGGTCTACTCGCCTGGCGCGTCGTGGGACGGGCCCGCACTGTCGTACTACCCCGGCCCGGAGTACGTGGACATGGTCTGCCCGACCCGGTACGACGACGACATGTTCATGTTGGGCGAGCGCAAAGGCGAATCGCCGAACAACGACTACAAGGACATCGTCTCGACCGGGAAACCCGTCGGCTTCGGCGAATGCGGCCCAGCGACCAAACTGGACGGTTCGTGGGATGCCCGCACGATCATCAAGCGGATCAAGGAGACCTACCCGGCCATGACGTACTTCCACTGCTGGCACGGCTGGGAGAACAAGGTCATGGAGCTGGCCAGGGACAAGTACGTCGAAGAGCTGATGAACGACCCCTGGGTGATCACCCGGGACAAAGTGGACTGGCGACCGAAGAACGTCCCGGCCACGTCCCCGACCCGGCCCACCGGGCCGACGACGTCGGCACCGCCGAGCACGCCGACCAACGCGGTGATCCGACCACAAGTCACCAGGTAAACCCTCGTGAGTGTTTTGGCCGGTTAGAACCGGCCTAACCACTCACGAGGGATGACCAGTGGTTTTCGAGGACCTGCAGGTAGCGGGAGATCTCGTACGGCTCCACTGTGGAGCGCGCGGCCTTGGCCAGGCGGGCCCGCAGACCGGGATCGTCAAGCAGGGACTGCAAAGCGCGAGTCAGCCCGCCGACGTCGCCGGGCTTCACCAGCAGGCCGTTCTCGCCGTCCTTGACGACCTCGCCGATCGAGCCGACCGGGGTGACCACGGGAACCAGGCCATGGCCCATGGCTTCCAGCATCGCCATCGGCAGGCCTTCGTCGCGGCTCGGCAGCACGAACACGTGCGCCGAGCTCAGCAGCACGTCCCGCTCCTGCGGCGAGATCCACGTCCGGATCCGGGCGTTCACCCCCAGCCGGGCGGCCAACGCCTTGGTCTCCGCGACTTCACCGTCACCGGCCATCACCAGCTCGACCGGTGCGGACAGCCCGGCCACCGCCGACAGCACGTCCGCCGAGCCCTTGCGCTCGCCGAACCGGCCGAGGAACACGATCTTGAAGCCGGGCGCGGCCGACACCGAGCGCGGCAGCTCGATCGGATTGCCCAGGTTCACAACGCGTTTGACGCCAAGCAGATCCATGTACGTGGTCCGCCACGACGATCCGAGCACGGCCACCAGATCGGCCCGCCGGAACGTCAACGCGATCAAGCGCTTGGCCAAGCCAGGCAGGCCTCGGTACCAGTCGACGAACTCGGCGCCATGGCAGTGCAGCACCACGGGCTTGCGGAAGGCCTTGGCAATCCAGACAAGCACGCCCTTGCGGATCACGCTGCCCCGCTCGGACACGTGCGCGTGCAGCACATCGGCGTACCGCAACGACCTCACGACCTGCAGCGTGCCGGTCAACCACAGCCGCAGCCGCATCGCGGCCGGGCCTTCCTTGTGGGTCGTGATCATCCGGATTTCGGCGACCCCGGAGCCGTGGCGCAGCAGCAAGTTCGTGACGGTCGCCATCCCGCCGCGTTCGGTCGGCGCGGAGCCGACCATCAGCACGCGGATCATGGCACCCACGTGTTCTTGTCCGGTTGCGTCACCGGCTGCATCCGGCTGGTCTCCTCGCCGACCCGCCTCTTCTCGCGGCGCAGCTGCACCGGGAAACGCTTGGGGTAGAGCCAACGCAACACCAGGATCGCGATCACCGCGACCACGAGGCCGCCGAAGAACCCGCCGATGAGCAGCAGCCACAGGGCAGGCGCCGAACGGGCAGGCGGCGTGGTCGGGTCGGTGATCACGTTGACGACCACGCGGGACGCGCCACCGGGAATGGTCTCGAGCTTGGTGATCGCGTTGATGAACGACTGGGTCACGGCCACCGCGTTACGCCGGGCAGTCTCCGGATTCGACCCGGTGACCTGCAGCTTCAACACAGTCGTGTCGCCGGCGACGGTCGCGGTGATCTGCGCGGCGAGCGTGGCCGGATCCACCCCAAGCGCTTGCGCGGCAGGCGTGGTGACCTGCGCACTCGACGCGATCTGGGCATACGTGGTCATCCGCTGGTTCACGTACTGGTTGCTGGTGTACGCGGTGTCCGGCTGGTTCGGGTCGCTCTGCCCGGTCATCAGCACCTCGGAGGCCGAGATGTACACGGCGTTGCTGAGCCGGTTGCTGTAGTACGCGCCACCGAGCAGGCCGACCACGACACCAGCCGCGAGCAGCCACTGCCACCACGCTACGTTCTTGAGCAACCTCACCGTGTCATTATCCTTCTCGCTGATGACGGCGTTTCTCCGACCTGATCGAATCGCGGCCGCCAGCCGACCGCGAGCGCCAGCATTGCCAGGGTAAGCGCGATCGCCATCAGCGACGGCCGATCGATCAAGGTCGTCTGGAAGATCGACTGCATGGCCATGCAGGCCAGCCCCAGCCCCAAGGCAACGACCAGCACGGTACCCGGAGCTCTCAGGCGCCAACTGTGCACGACAGCCGAGGCCACGCGGACCATCAGCAGCCCCACGGCGAACAACCCGAACACCCCGAACCAGAGCCACATTCTCAGGTACTGGTTATGAATCCACGGCCGCGCCTCGACCACGGTCCGGTCGTGCACCTCGTCGTACCAAATGATCTCGCCGCCGTACGGAACACCGACGCCACTGCCCGCGACCGGATGCTCCAGCAAGGTATTCAGCGCGGCCGTGTTCTCGCGGACGCGGTCGGCCAGGCTGTCCTCGACGAGCGCCTCACCGCTGAACACGCTGGTCACACGCCCGGCGAGGGCCTCACCCGTCGTGCCGAGCACGCCGCCGCTGGCCAGCCCGAGGGCCAACGCCCCCAAGGCCGCCGCAGCCAGCAAACGCTTGACCAGGCCACGCGAGCCGAACCGGGCAATGGCCACCAGCACGACACACCCGAGCAGCGGCGCCCACGTCGACCGGTTGAAACTCAGCGCTTCGTGCGCGAGGCCGGGCAACGCGATCAGCAGCAGCCGCCAGCGTGGCCTGATCGGGAAGGCCCCGGAGGCCAGCAGGATCAGCAGCGGCCCCCACAGCGGCAGGATCGGCGCCGACAGCCGAGACACCTCGGACGTGTCGTCGCCGGTGATCACGGACGTGCGCTCGTCAACCAAGAGCCGCTGCCAGTCCATCACCGAAGCGAGCAACTCGACGGCACTGGCCACAGCAGCGCCGATGGCGACGACGGCCACGAGCTGAGGGAGTTTTCCGGCGAACGCGCGGTAGACGATCACGAACCCGAGCGGCACGAGCAGCAAGGCCCGCATGGCGTCGGCGACCTCGGAGAACTCGCCGCCGCCGGTGATCCCGCGCGCGCAGCCGATCGCGACAACCGCGGTGACCAGGATCAACGGCCACATGAAGATCGACTTACCTGGCTTGCGCCAGACCAGGACCAAGCCGAGGAACACGGCGACTTCGAGCACGGTCGGCGTGACCGGGCCGATCTTCACCAGCTCCAGCTTGGGCGGGAGCACCGAAGCGCCGAGGATCAGCAGCGCGCCGGCGATCCACCGTGGGTCACGGAATGCCGCGTAGCCGGCGACCAGCAGAACCAGGAACGGCGGACCGACCGAGCCGGTCACCGCGTACCCGGCGATGGCGAAGAAACCAAGGCCGATGACCATGAACCCGCGCCGGGTGCGTACGGCCGACCACAGCGCCCGGATCTCGTGGTCGACGCTGGCCGCAAACGCTTCCGCGCCTTCGACTCGTGACCCGCCGTCGGCGATCTGGGCAACCCATCGGCCGGGCCGTCGAAGCGAACAGACGAGCCAGCCGGCCAAGGCACCGAGCACCGCACCCAGCATGGCCGCCCAGATCGCCCAGGCCCGCGCCATGTTCACGGGTTCGCCGCCGGGTTCGGACACCACGCCCGACACACGGTTGAACTCCATCCGTGTGACCACGGAAATGACCGTGTTCGCGGCGGCCGTCGTCCGCTCAGCGAGGCCGTCCCGGTTCGGGCTGTTGAGCTCGATCCGCAGCGACTGCACCCCGGAGATCTCGTGCGCAGTGATGAACTCGCCCGCACCCAGGTGCGCTTCGCCTGCCACCGCACCGCTCGCGGCGACCTTGGCCCAGCTGGGCATCCGCTCGGAAACGTGCCTGGCAACCGAAGCCGTCGCGGGCTTGGGCTGGATCTGGACAGCCGTGAAGACGATCGTCGCGCCGCTGCGGTACACCGTCCCGCTGAGCGTGGGCACGGCGAAGCCGACCAGCGCACCGAACACCATGCTGGCCAGGACGATCAGAACGGCCAGGCGGTTCATGACCGGTTGTCACCGGCCAGCCGCGCGGGCGGAATGATCCGGCGGGTCTGCGGATCCTCGGTGGGCACCGGCTCGGCGACCACCCAGCGCCCGGCCAGCGCGGGCAGCGCGGCGCGGACTTCCTCGAGCAGGTCCGGCACGAACAGCAGGACCGCGTCCGGCTTCGCGCGGACCAGCTCCGCCGGGCTGATCACCGGGATCGCGGTGCCCGGCATCCGGCGGCCCCACTTGGCCTGGGACGCGTCCGCCACACCGGACAGCATCGTGTTGTCGATTCCCGCTGCGGCAAGCAAAGCGACTGCACGCGACGCGGCGCCGTACCCGAAAACCTGGCGGCCGGTACCGCGCTGGCGCTGCAGCCAGCCGCGCAGGGCGTTGATGCTGTTCTCCGCGGTCTCCTGCAACGACCGCACGATCCGCGGGTCGTCGACGCCGCTTCCGGTCTCCTCGGCCATCAGCGCACGGACCTCGGGATCACTCTGCCCGCCACGCCCCGCGGCCAGCAGAACCGTGCCGCCGTAGAGATCGAACCGCCAAGCCGTCCACGGGGTCAGGCCCGCGATCGACAGCATCCTGGTCAACGCGGCCGTCGAGTAGTACGCGTAGTGCCCGTGCCGCAGCGCGTTCCACTGTCCATTTCGGATGATCGTGGCCAGCGAGTGGTACTGCAGCAGCAGGATTCCCCCGTCGGTCAGCCTCCTCGCCCGCTCGGCGAGGGCCTCGTGCTGGTCGGCGCTGTGCATCATGCCGAAGCTGTCCAGCACGACATCCGCGGGATCGCTCGGCTGCTCGACCGCCCGCAACCCGTGCTCGGCGAGCATCGGCAGCCACGAACCGCCGTGCGGGCTGCCGTACTCGAAGACCTGCGCGTCCGCCTTGATCAGGCCGGAGCGCATCACCCGGCCGATCGCGTCCTTGGCCTGCGCGACAAGCGCGGCAGGCTCGACCCCACGCGGTTCCTCGGGCACAGTGGGGTCTTCGGCCAGCTGCGCCAGACCGCATTCCGCGCACAGCCACATCCGCAACGGGTAGACCGGGTCGGGGCCGTTGTCCGCGAGCGGCGGGAAGAAATCGCTCGCCGGCTGGCGGCCGAGGTCGAGGACGACCTCGCCGCGGCGAGCCCGGCAGGACCGGCAGATCGGCGTCAGCATGGGGACGCCATGATGGACCGATGCATGTGCGGACCACCTCGATCGACGGCGTCCTGTTGTTCGTGCCCACCCCGCACCACGATTCGCGTGGCCTGTTCACCAGGACGTTCGACGCGACCATCGCGGCGGAGCACGGCATCGACCCGAACTCGTTCATCCAGGACTCGCAGTCGCGCTCCAAACAGGGCGTGCTGCGCGGCCTGCACGGCCGATCCGGGCGCGGTGAGGCAAAACTCGTGCGCTGCGCACACGGCGCGGTGTCCGATGTGGTCGTCGACGCCCGGCCGGACTCGCCGACCTTCGGCCACCACGAGGTGTTCCAGCTGGACGACGAGACCTTCACGCACCTGTACATCCCGCCGGGGATGCTGCACGGATTCCAGGCACTGACGCCGATCGCGGACGTCTGCTACCGCATCGACCGGCCGCACGACCCGCGCGAGGACATCGCCGTGCGCTACGACGACCCGACGCTGGCCATCGACTGGCCGTTGCCGGTCACCGAGATCAGCGCCCGCGACCTGGCGGCAGGTCCCTGGCAGCCCAGCTAGCCTCGTGAGTGTTTTGGCCGGTTCTAGCCGGCCAAAACACTCACGAGGCCCACGCTGGGACTTTCCCATTAGAGCCCACCATTCTTCTTCAGCCAGGCCAGTCGGGTGAACTTCTGCTCGAAGTCCTCGCGTGTCAGGCCGTGCTCGGTGTAGGCATCGAACAGCTCGACCGCGCCCGCCTTGACTGTCCACTGTGCTGTGAACGGCATCGCGGCGCGGATCCGGGAGAAGTCCACCCGGTAGGAGCGCGGGTCGGCGCCTGCCTCACCCGTGATCACGAGCTTGGATCCGGCGACCGCTTCGACCACGTGCTGGGCGATTTGGGCGACCGTGAGGTTGTTGTCCTCGATGCCCACGTTGAAAGCCTTGGCGTGCACGGCTTCCCTCGGCGCGTCCAAAGCCGCGATGAACGCGTCCGCGATGTCCTGTGCGTGCACCAACGGCCGCCACGGCGTGCCGTCCGAGAGGACTTTGACCTCGCCGCTGAGCACCGCGTGCCCGACGAGGTTGTTCAGCACGATGTCCGCACGCAGCCGCGGCGAGAAGCCGAAAGCCGTGGCGTTGCGCAGGAAAACCGGGGTGAAGTCCGAATCGGCCAGCTCGAGAAGATCGTCCTCGACGCGTACCTTGCTCTCCGCGTACGGAGTCACCGGCCGCAAGGGAGCGTCTTCGTCGACCAGGCCGTCGCCCGCCGCGCCGTAGACGGAACACGTTGACGCGTAGAGGAACCGCCTGACCCCGGCGTCCTTGGCAAGCTTCGCCAGTTTGACCGAGGCGTGGTGGTTGATGTCGTACGTGAGCTGCGGCGCCAGCGACCCCAGTGGATCATTCGACAGTGCCGCAAGGTGGATCACCGCGTCCACACCGGACACGTGCTCGGCCGCGACCTCGCGCAGATCCACTTGGTGGCCCGCTGGATCTTGTGGCTGCGGCCCCAGCACGCAGGGCGCGAACAACCCGGAATCGAGGCCCACGACCTCATGACCAGCGGCCGCCAGCCGTGGCGCCATCACCGTGCCCAGGTAGCCCTGGTGTCCGGTCAGCAACACACGCACGTCACGCCTCCAAGCCAACGATCAGTTTGTCGAGGTAGAACGCCTCGGCATAGCGTGCCCGGCACTGCACGCCACGGACCCTCGCCAGCCCCAGGAAGGTCTCGCGGTCGAACCAGTACCGCCCAGACTGGGAGGGGTAGTACCGG
The DNA here is from genome assembly GCA_000720375.1 of Rhodococcus rhodnii. Lineage (GTDB taxonomy): Bacteria > Actinomycetota > Actinomycetes > Mycobacteriales > Pseudonocardiaceae > Kibdelosporangium. The sequence continues at coordinate 222,140 of JOAA01000019.1, forward strand.
AGCAACTTCTCCACCTTGGCCTCAGCGACCTCATCCGGCAAGGGTTGGTACCCGGTCGGGGCACCGAGATCCCCCTCCCACTTAAGGATCTCGTAGCCGAGAGACAGGTGGTCACGGAACGCGGTCGGTACGAGTTCCGCCAGCGTGCGGTGGTCCTGATGGGCGTCGCGGGCGTGTGGCGCGATCACCACATCGGGCTCGGTGCGGGCCCGCAGGTCCTCGACGGCCTGTTTGGCCCGTTCCCAGTTGGCCGGAAACCGGCCGTCCGGCAGGTCCAGAACCGTGAGCTTGAGCTCCGCGCCCGGGCAGAACGACTGCAGTGCCGCGTGTTCCTCGGCCTCCCTCGGCGTTCCGCCGCCGCTCAGCACCAGGGCGTCGACCTGCAGACCTGGCCGGGATCGGCACATCGTCAGCAGCGTTCCGCCCGCGCCGATCGCGATGTCGTCGCAGTGCGCGCCGAGCAGCACGACACGGTCGAGGGCATCAGGCCGAAACGCCCGCATCGTTCTCCCACAACATCCATGGCCGGTCGCCCTGTGCGTACGCGGCGTCAAGAGCCGCCCGCTCCTTCACCGTGTCGGCGGGCTGCCAGAAACCACGGTAAGGGTAGGCCAGCAGCCGCCCCTCCTTGGCCAGCTCCCCACAGGCGTCCTGAACCAGGTCGCCACCGGGTGGCAGATGGTCGAACACGTCCTGGCGCAGCACGAAGTAGCCGCCGTTCTCCCACAACGGCAGGTCGCTGACCGGCGTGATCCCGCTGACCCTGCCGTCCTCACCCATATCCACACAGTGGAACGAGGACTGCGGCGGCACGACCATCATCGACGCGCCGGCATCGCTGGCACTGAACCGGTTGACCATCTCGTCGAGGGGCGCGTTCGTGAGCACGTCGGCATAGTTGGCCAGGAACATGTCCTCGCCGTCGACCAGGTGGCGGACGCGGCGAAGGCGCTCGCCGATCGGGGAGTCCTGGCCGGTGTTGACGAACGAGATCGTCCAGTCGCGGATGTCCGTGGACAACAGCTCGACCTTGCCGTCCCTGAGCACGAAGTCGTTGGACGCGGTCTCCTGGTAGGTCAGGAAGAAGTCCTTGATGTGGTGCGCGCCGTAACCGAGGCACAACACGAACTCGGTGTGGCCGAAGTGGGCGTAGTAGCGCATCACGTGCCACAGCAACGGCCGCGGCCCGACCATCTGCATGGGCTTGGGCACGTCGTCGGCCATGCCGTTGCGCATGCGCATTCCGTAGCCGCCGCAGAACAGCACGACCTTCACGGCTTGACCTCTTCCAGTGTCGGGATCGGGAACACCAGCCTGCCGCCCCATTCGCCCACATAGGACAGTTGCTCGGTCAGTTCCGTGCGCAGGTTCCACGGCAGGACAAGGATGTAGTCCGGCTTGTCCTCGGCGATCTTCTCCGGGGGATGGATCGGGATCCGCGTGCCGGGGGTGAACCGGCCGTGCTTGTACGGATTGCGATCCACTGTGTACTTGAGGATGTCCGGCCGGATTCCGCAGTGGTTCAACAAGGTGTTGCCCTTGCCGGGCGCGCCGTAGCCGACGACCGTCTTGCCCGTGGCCGCCGCGCCGAGCAGGAACCTGAGCAGATTCTGCCGCACGCTGTCCACGTTGCGCGCGAAGTCCTGGTAGCCGGACAGATCGTGCAGACCGGCCTTGCGTTCCTCCTCGAGGACGAACCCGACGGCCTTGCCTGGCTCGGTTTCGATCGGGCGCGCCCAGATCCGGATCGAGCCGCCGTGGGTCGGCAGGAGTTCGACGTCGACGACGTGCAGTCCGTGCGAAGCAAGCGCTCGCTGGGCTGAGGCGACGGTGTAGTACTGGAAGTGCTCGTGGTAGATCGTGTCGTACTGGTTGAAGCGGACCAGGCTGAGCAGGTGCTGGACCTCGATGGACACCCAGCCGTCGTCCTTGACCAGCTCCCGCAGGCCCGCGGTGAAGCCCTGGATGTCCGGGATGTGCGCGTAGACGTTGTTCGCCACAACGAGATCCGCCGGACCGTGTTCGGCACGGACACTCGCGCCGGTCGCCTTGTCCAGGAACGCCGTTTTGGTCGGCACACCCTTTTCCCGTGCCGCCGCGCCGACATTGACGGAAGGCTCGATGCCCAGGCACAGGATTTCCTTGGCCACGACGTGTTGCAGCAGGTAGCCGTCGTTGCTCGCGACCTCGACGACGAATTCCGGCTTCGTCTTCTCGACGGCTTTGTCCACGAACTTGCGCGCGTGTTCCACCCAGGATGTGGAGAACGAGGAGAAGTACGCGTACTCGGTGAACGTGTCCTCCGGCGTGATCAGCGGAGGAATCTGGGCGAGCCAGCAGTTCGTGCAGACCCGCAGGTGCAGCGGGTACGTCGGTTCCGGCTCGTCCAGCTGCGCGGCGGCGAGAAACCGCTCGCACGGCGGGGTTGCTCCCAGGTCGACCACGCTCTGAAGCTCAGCCGAGCCGCAGAGTCGGCAGATCATCAATACGCTCCTTGGCCTTTCAGCACGGCGCGAACCGTCTTCCACAGGATCAGCGCGTCCAACGCGAGCGACCAGTCTTCGACGTATCGCAGGTCGAGCCGGACGGCTTCCTCCCACGGCAGGTCGCTACGCCCGCTGACCTGCCACAACCCGGTGAGTCCCGGCTTGACCAGCAGCCTACGTCGGGCGTCCGAGCTGTAGCGCTCGGTCTCCTCCGGCAGCGGCGGACGCGGGCCGACCAACGACATCTGCCCGGCGATGACGTTGAAAAGCTGGGGCAGTTCGTCCATTGAGAACCGTCGCAGAACGGCACCGATCTTGGTCACCCGCGGGTCCTTGCGCATTTTGAACAGTGGGCCCTCGGCCTCGTTCACGGCCAGCAGCTGGTATCGCTGGGCGTGCGCGTCCGGAACCATCGTCCGGAACTTGATCATGGTGAAAGCCTTGCCGTCCTTGCCGATCCGGCGCTGCTTGTAGAACACCGCCCCGCCGTCACCGAACTTGACGGCCAAGGCGACTGCCCCGAGGAACGGGCTCAACAGCGCGACGAGAAGCGCGCCGCCGATCCGGTCGACGATCTCCTTGACCACCCGGCGCGCGCCGGTGAAGACCGGAGCGGACAGCTTGAGCAGCGGCATGCCCAGGACGCCGGTGACGTGCAGCCGCGGGCCCGCGACCTCCATCAGCACGGGCGCGACGACCAGTTCGGCGGAGGTGTTCTCCAGCTTCCACGCCAAGTGCTGCAGGCGCGTCGGGGTCCAGTACGCGTCCGCCGTCACCGCGACGATCCGGTAGCCGCCACGCTGCACCTGCTCGGCGACGTCTTCGATCCGGCCGACCACCGGCACACCGTCGACCCGTCCGTCAGGACCGGTGCCCAGGCCGTCAGCCGTACAGACCGCTTCGACGCGCCAGCCTTGGTGAGGCGCTTTGCGGGTCCGTTCGATCAGGTCCTTGACGGTGCTGACGCCACCGGCCGCAAGCACTGGCAGCAGGCAACGGCCGGCCTGGCGGCGCTTGTGCAGCACGCGGCGCAGGAGATAGCGGACCGGGAAGTCGATCACCGCCATCGCCGGTACGGCAAGGAAAACCCAGGGGCGCAGGCCTTCGAGGCTGAGCGCGTACCCGCCGATGGCCAAGATGATCAATGCGGTGAACAGACCGCGGTACATGCGCCGGAATTCCTCGGCGCCGTCGCCGAGCGCCGCCGCGCTCCAGGCGCGGGATCCGCTCAGGCCAACGAAAACCGCCGCGAGCGTGAAGACCGCGAAGAGGCTGGCGTGCAACGCGGTCACCGCGCCGACGACGGCGTTGACGGTGATCACCACGCCGAGAATGACCGCGAGATCCGCACCGATGACCGCAAGCTGGTAACGCCTTTCCCAGCCGGCGACCATGGGCCGGGCCGATTCGGGCATATGCCGCTGGGAGGCAGAAGGAAAACGACGCACTGACCCGGCCCGTTCTCTCATGCAGTCTCTCCTGGTGTGCAGCCATGGCAGGTTGGAGCGGCGAAAAAGATGATCAGACCCGCGCTCACGAAGGGAGTCGTTCCATCTTCGGACACCGTTACCGCTTGTGGAACATTACGAATGGCGCTTCTGAGCCATTCACTTGGGTCACCGTGAAAAAACGACTCACTGTGACCGCCGCCAGCAACTATCACCCGGTCGGCCCAACATCATCGAACCTGGTGGTCACGCAGCATGTCGACCATGCGCCGTTCTGGTGAACGACCCTAGGCCATTCGCCGATACGGCCGCCTGACAAGAATCCCCCGCGCGGGGTATTTCACCCTATCGAACTGCCCGACCACCCGGCCGAGTGACATTCCATGACGACGTGGCAATTGCTTGAGCAAACTGGCAAATGTGAACGCAACCACAATGCACAAAAGGAATACGTTTACCACCGAAAAAGGCCATCGACGCAGGTCAGTGACGTTTTCCCAAACCTGTCACCAACCTGACAAACTCCAGCCCGCCACTGTGCCGCCTCCCACGCGCGCGGCGTTCGATCCCGCCGGCGACGCACCCCAGAGGTGGCCGACCGCATCGCGCCGTGAAGCACGACCGCATCGTGCCGTGGACCGCGGCGATCCGCAGGCCGTTCAACGAGCCAGAGGCAGCGCGGCCGCGACTTCTGCCGCCACCCGCCCAAGATCCCTCCGACCGACGGCCCCGGAACATCCCCCGTTCCAGAAGGCGCACAGGCCGTTCTCCCGCTCGATGACCAGACCGTTGGAGCTGACGTCGGCGAGGAACATCCCCCACTCCAGAACATCCCGCCACTCCCGGGGGGACGGCCCTCGGCCAGTCTATCGGCGGGGCTTGATCGACAGGGTTTGTGTCGTGCGCGCTGTGGACTACTCGGCGGGTGTGGACAAGTCGGCTTTGTGGATCTTGCGGGGCGGTGGGTCGTCGGTGGTGATGGCTAGGCTGGCGTCGGGGGCCGGAGGCCGCGCCATGGGCATCAGCACCGGCACTCGCGTCGGCGTCGGCACTCGCGTCCGCATCCGCATCGGCACCCACGTCGGCATCAGCGTCAGCGTCCGCGTCGGCGTCGGCATCCGCGTCGCTGGCGATGCCGGCTGATCGCTTAGGGAATGCGGGCCACTCCTAGGACTTGTTCGTCATGGCCGGAATTCAGTCAAAAATGGACAATTTTTGCGTGAGTGGCTCAAACAATAAGACCCCTGCACGTTTTACTCGGCGAGGATTCATCGGAGGTGTTACCGCTGGTGCGGCTGCGGCATCATTGCATGGCACGGCTTTGGCGCAAACCACACCGGAGGCGACCAATCCGAGGTTCTTCGGCCGGATCTTCCGGCTGCCGCCGTTCGCGCAGCCCAGCCAGCGGGTGCTGGAGGCGCTGCGGGAGCTTGGCAGGCCAGGCGGCCTGATGGACGCCAGAGATCCGCTGCACGAGGGCCCGATCCGGCTCATCACCAACCCGGAACTGAGCCCCAACAATGTCGACAACCCATTCCACACGGCCGGCACCACATTTCTCGGGCAATTCATCGACCACGACTTCACATTCGACCTGAATTCTCGGCTCGGCGTGCCGACCGAGCCGGAGACTTCGCCCAATACCCGAGTCCCGACCCTGTCACTGGATTCGGTGTACGGCGGTGGGCCGGGGGCGAATCCGGAACTGTTCGATCCGGGTGACCGGGTGAAGTTCCGGGTGGAGAGCGGCGGCGTGTTCGAGGACCTGCCGCGGCGCTCCGACCGGGTCGCGATCATCGCCGACCCCCGCAACGACGAGAACATGATGATCGCCGGCCTCCAGGTCGCGTTCCTGCTGGCGCACAACCGCGCGGTCGACGAGGCCCGGGCCCGGGGCGTGCCGAGCAACCAGGTGTACAACGAGGCCAAGCGTCTGGTCACCTGGCACTACCAGTGGATCATCGTCAACGAGTTCCTGCCACAGATCATCGGTTTCGGCCTGACACAGGACATCCTGCGGCACGGCCGAAGGCACTACCGGCCGGCGCCGGGGCAGCACTTCATGCCGGTGGAGTTCCAGGGCGCGGTGTACCGCTTCGGGCACAGCATGGTGCGCCCGTCGTACCGGGCCAACCTGGCCGGCGACAACGGCAACCCGTTCTTCGGCTTCATCTTCGACCCGGCGGGCCAGGGCCAGTCGGGTCCGGTCGATCTACGCGGCCGTGCCCGCGCAAGGCGCCGGTTCATCGGCTGGCAGACGTTCTTCGACTTCGGCGACGGCCAAGTGCGTCCGAACAAGCGAATCGACACAAGGATCTCGACGGCCTTGTTCAACCTGCCACTGCAGACAATCGCAACCGGCGACCCGCCAACCGCGTTGCCGCAACGCAACCTGCTGCGCTACGTGACATGGTCACTGCCGTCCGGTCAAGCGATCGCCCGCGCCATGGGCATCCCGGTCCTCGGCGCGGACAGCTTCCCGGAACTGCGCCAGTTCAACGTGGGCTTCGACGCGAGCACCCCGCTCTGGTACTACATCCTCAAAGAAGCCCAAGTCCTGGGCGACGGCCTAACCCTCTCGGGAATCGGTGCCCGAATAGTCGGAGAAGTCTTCATAGGCCTCCTGCAGCTAGACCCAACCAGCTACCTGGTGGCCCAACCCACCTGGCGCCCAACCTTCCCCAGAAGAGCGGCCGACCGCTTCACAATGGTCGACCTACTCACCTACGCCCGAGTGGACCCAGCATCCCGCCGCCAATAGCCACCACCCCCACAGCCCTCGGATAATCGCCTCACCCGACTACCCGAGGGCTGAACCCACGACAAGGGACCGCAGGGGAACGAGTTCAGCCCAGGAACGAAGCAAGTTTTAGGGGAGTTGCGACGCACCGGAACCAAGATCGCAAGAAACGGACTCTCAACCCACCAAGGCAACAAGCGGACACCCGAGCCGAGACATGTATCCAACTTAGGGAACGGAACGTTTCCTTTAGGCGAAATCGGAAGGCAACTAGGCGCGGCGCGGCAATGAGACCTGAACCCACCGAGACAACAAGACAACCCAAACTTAGGGAACGGAACGTTCCGCTCGACTAAGTTGCGAGGCAGAAAGTTGGGATGGCAGACAATAACTCGATCCTGGAAACGGAGCGTTCCTTAGGGAGGAGTTCCAAGACAACGGCAGAAGAAGCGATTCCTCAGCCACCAAGAAACATACGGTTCTAAAGAGGGCAAGCGTGAACTGCGCAACCGGAACCGCAGGACGCCTGAAACCACCAGCCAAACGAAAAGGCATGCTGGTCAAACGAAAGAACAACTAGCACCGGAAGCCAAAATCCACACCTTAGGGAAGCAGACCGCCAGCCAAAAAGCATGCTGGTCAAACCAAAAAGCAACCAGCGCTGGTTGGCAAGGAGCACGCACCGTGGGGGTTTGGGGGGCTCGGCCCCCCAACATTATGTAACGAGATCCGCGGCGAAGTCGCGAAGCGACGAGCAAGCGGAGGCAATCGAGTTACGTGGCCAGGGGCGGGGTCGAACCGCCGACCTTCCGCTTTTCAGGCGGACGCTCGTACCAACTGAGCTACCTGGCCGTGAAGGTCCGCTCGACACGAGGCGGACCTTCGGTGGCGACCCAGACGGGACTCGAACCCGCGACCTTCGCCGTGACAGGGCGACGCGCTAACCAACTGCGCCACTGGGCCTTGCTTCTGACATTTTACCGCGTGCTCCCAACGGGATTCGAACCCGCGCTGCCGCCTTGAAAGGGCGGAGTCCTAGGCCGCTAGACGATGGGAGCCCAGTCCCTTTGGCTTGCCGCTGGGAGCAAGGAGAACTATAGGGCACGACCCCATGGTCCTACAAAACGGGTTATCCAAAAGACCGCTACCTGCGAAAACCCTTGCGAAACGGGCTGTTTTCGGGCCCATGGGCGCCCCGTTGAGCCCATGGACCACTTGGTGGTCCTCGTCACATTCGCGACGAGGTGTGCTGCCGCCCCCAGTCCCCAGCTGCCTGACCTGGCGTTACCGGCTGACTGGCGGGATTCCGTCGTCGCCCGGCACGAGGCCGAGCATGTCCAGGAGCAGTCGGCAGTCCTCGGCGTCCAGCGCGCTTCGGGCCACGGCGAGCCGTGCCTTGCGGATTTGCTCGTCGGTGACCCGCGAGGTTTCTCCGCCGCGCTGGGCCGGGACGCCGCCGGTGAGCCCGGCTCCGTTCCCGGTCATCGTGTCTTGCTGCATCAAGAAGTTCCGCACTTCGAGGGACCCGCTCATGACGCCTCCCCGGCTCGGCTGTGGCCGTGAGGTTATGGGACTAAAAGCCCTGCACACAGCCCCCCGCAGAGTGAACCGGGTACGACGGTGGGTAGTCATTTGTGCGCGTTTGGCACCGGCGGTAGTGGGTAGTACGCGTCCCGTCCGCCTCCGGGTAGGGCCATTCGGGTGAGCGCGGTGGACGATATTGTGTACACAAACCGCCGCCTTACCTGTACCCCCTATGGGTAAAGACGTGTCGCGAAGGGACCTCGAGTGCAGACCACCTACACCGTCGCCGGCATGACGTGCCAGCACTGCGTCGCATCAGTGACCGAAGAGCTGTCCGAGCTGGATGGCGTCACCGACGTCACAGTGGACCTGGCCACCGGCGCGGTCACCGTCACCAGTTCCGCGCAGTTGGACGACGTGGCGATCAAAGCCGCCGTTACCGAAGCCGGATACGAGTTGGCCAGCTAGAACACGTTCTAATCTTTTGCCGGGAACAAGCGAATCTCATCACCCAGAACAGCGGACAACACCCACTCCCAGCCGTTCACCAGGCAGGGAAACATCAAGTGAACAGTTCTCTGGAATTTTTGGGCGCAGACATCTCGCCTACGACAGGTGAGCGTGCAACAATCTAGGAGCTGACACACCCCCGGTCAGCGCCTGTGGAGATCCCCTCCGGCCCCCGCGTTCCTCCCCCTGGCGCGGGGGCCTCCGCATCGGTGCTTGCCTCCTTCGTCGGCTTCACACCGGGCCCCCGCGAATTATTTTGGAGGGCCGAGCCCCCCAAGCCCCCCACGTACCGGTTCCTTGCGAACCAGCGTAGGCGCTTTAACGGGGGACTAACGCGAGTGTTTTGCAATAGCGCTTTCACGCTTATTGCTAATGATTACGCGCGGTGGTGGAGTTGTTGTTCTGTTGTGTGTGTATTCAAGTTTGTGCACCGATTGGCTGTGCTTGTCGAGCACTGCTTTTTCGCGGTGGTTGGTATGGACCTCACCTTATCGGGTGATCACCGTCGGCGTTCACTCGGGGTGTTGACACTGTGCACAGGCGTTGTGATGCGGCACATGCCGGGTCTTGGCCGTCAGCGCTCGACCTGCAGATACAGACGCCCCAGCTGGCGGATGGTTGCACTCCATCGGTGTGTCGCGGGTCACAGAGCATGGCTTCCCGCAACCTAACCGTTATCGTGTCCGGGTGCCTTTGCCATCATTGGGACGCAGCCGCAGCAAGAGCGCCAACACCCGGCGCCCGGCAGCCGACCAGCTCGCCCCCGACACTGAGCTGGAAAGCTACCTGGCCGCCATCGCGCCCGAGGCCGACGTGGAGACCACCGCGTCCGGCCGCCGCTTCGGCAACGCCGAGGTCTACCAGCTGCGCCTGTCCCTCATCGCGAATGAGCAGCTCCGTGAGCTGGCCGCGCACCGCCAGACCTCCCCGCACGCACTGGCTCAGGAATGGGTCATGGAGCGACTGTCGTGGGAAGCCCAGCAGTTGCCGCGGTACCCGCAGAGCTGAGACACAACAACCCCGAGAGAACAACAAAGGGCCCTGGACGGCGTGTAAGTCGTCCAGGGCCCTTCGCTGTCAGGTCAGATAGGCCGTACGTTCGTGGCCTGCGGGCCCTTCGTGCCCTGGCCGACCTCGAACTCGACGCGCTGGTTCTCCTCGAGCGTACGGAAACCCTTGCCCTGGATCTCCGAGTAATGCACGAAGACGTCAGCCTCGCCGCTGTCGACCGCGATGAAGCCGAACCCCTTTTCCGAGTTGAACCACTTGACAGTGCCCTGAGCCATACATCTGCCTCCGTCGCCGGATCAGCTTGGGATTACACCGTGCAATCCCGGGCCGTCCCGGGCGTCGCCCTTCGCCAACTGCAGCGAGAAAGCAGCACGCCCGCGTTTTGTTCCGCGAGCGTGATGGAGCACGAACACAGAAACTTACGGCCTGCGAGAACGAGCCTATCGCCTGCAAACTCGCCGCACTACTGCCTCAATTCACTATCCGCTGGGCCGTTCGTGTGATCCTCCCTCGTTACCGAACGTGCCGATGCGCGCGCTGCCTGCCACAATCTTTCGGCTGATGACCTTCACGCTCCGCCACCCCGGAAGTGTGATGTGAGTCACAGTGACAGCTTGTCAACGCCGTGACCCAGAACCGCGTCGTGATGGGTGTGAGGACGGGGGCAAGCACCATGACCAATCGACGCGGTTTCAAGCTGATCGCCAGCCTGGCGATCGTTGCGACGCTGGGGTTGACCGCGTGCAGCGGGGATGAAGGCGCACCGAAGCCCGGAACATCGACAGACACGGGCGTGGCGCCGGCTGCCGCCGTGACCATGCCGACGGTGACGACGCAGCCAGCCAACGGCGCGACCGACGCGAGCCCGGGCGCAACCGTCCAGGCAGCCGTGGAAAACGGCACTATCAGCGAGATCCGGCTGACCAACCCGGATGGCAAAGAGGTCAAGGGCGAGCTCGCCGCGGACAAGAAGACGTGGTCCGTGGGTGAGCAGCTCGGCTACGGCAAGACCTACACATGGTCGGGCACCGCGGTGGGCGGCAACGGCCAGCAGGTGCCGATCAATGGATCTTTCACCACGGTGAAGCCGAAGCGCACCGAGCAGGCTTCGCTGAACGTCGGCGACAACAAGACGTACGGCATCGCGATGCCGGTCAAGATCGACTTCAAGAACCCGGTCGCGGACAAGGCATCGGTGGAGAAGGCACTGAAGGTGGAGACCTCGGTGCCGACCGAGGGCGCGTGGGCCTGGCTGGGCGAGTCCGAGGTGCACTGGCGGCCGAAGGAGTACTGGAAGCCGGACACGAAGGTGACGGTCAGCGCCAAGCTGTACGGCGTTTCGTTCGGCAATGGCGTGTACGGCAAGAACGACGTCTCGGCGACGTTCAACATCGGGCGGGCGCAGACCGTCGAGGCCAACACCCAGACGAAGCGCCTGATCGTCCGGCAGAACGGCAACGTGGTGCACGACTTCCCGGCCAGCTATGGCCTCGAGTCCGACCCGGGCCGCGTGACCCCGAGCGGGATCCACGTAGTGATGGAGAAGCACAACACGTACTCGATGAGCAACCCGCGCTACAACTACGACAACGTTGTTGTCCCGTGGGCAGTGCGCTTCTCCAACCACGGCGAGTTCATCCACGGCTACGCGCCTTCGATCCCGGACCAGGGCAAGCGCAACGTCTCGCACGGCTGCGCCAACCTGTCGCCGGCCAACGCGAAGATCTACTTCGACAGCGCGATGATCGGTGACCCGGTCGAGGTGACCGGCAGCAGCGTGAAGATGTCCGACACCCAGTTCGACTACTTCGACTGGGCGGTCAGCTGGGACAAGTGGGTCAGCAAGTCAGCTCTTCGGTGACGACCGCACGTTGAGAACGGTGGCTGCCCAGCCGGGCAGCCACCAGTTCCATTTCCCCATCGTCGCGACGACCGCGGGCACGAGCATCGAGCGGATCAGCGTCGCGTCGATCAGGATCCCCAGTCCCACAGCGGATGCGAAGATCGCGACGTCCAGTTCGCCGCCGGTGGCCATGGACGCGAACGAGAAGAACAAGATCAGTGCCGCGCACGTCACCAGCCGTCCGGTCTTGCTGACCCCATGGATGACGGCATGGCGCGTTGATCCGGTGCGGTCGTACTCCTCCCGCATGCTGGCCAGGATGAAGACCTCATAGTCCATTGACAGGCCGTAGAGGAACGCGAACACGGTCACCGGGATGAAGGTGCCGACCGCGCCGTCCGGCTGGATTCCCAGCACAGCTTCGGTTCCCCAGCCCCATTGCCACAGGATCACGGTCGCGCCCAGCACCGCGCCCAGCGACAACAGGTTCATCGCGATCGCCTTGAGCGGCAGGATGATCGACCGGAACGCCCTGGCCAGCATGACGAACGTGATCACCGCGATCAGCCCGAGCATCCAGGGAAAGGCGCGATACGTCACGTCCACGTAGTCGATCTGCTGGGTGACGTTGCCGCCGACCAGGACTCCGTCCGGCACCGCGGCCCTGACCCGGCGAATCGTGTCCTTGCCGCCTTCCGAGCCCCCTTCCCCGAACGGCAACACTGTTACCAAGCCGTCCCGAGCCGTGACGGCGTAAACACCAGGCAGGGAACGCAAAGTCTCGTCGACTCCGGTGACACCGGGCGGGACGTAGACGTCGAAAGCGGTCAGGACGCCGGTGGGAATTCCGGCTTGCGTCAAGGCAATCAGGCCGTCATGGCCGTTTCCGGATCGCGCGAGATTGTCCGTGGTCGGCACGTTGAGGTTGATGCCAAGTGCGGCAATGGACAACGCTACGAGCACGCCTGTGGCGGAAATCAAGGCGAGCCAACGATGTTTGACGATTGTCGCCGCCCATTTCGCCCACGCGGCGCTTTCCTTTTCCGGCTTGGCTTTCGTGAGCAGGAGTGGAAGCACTGTCAGTGATACCAACGCACTTGCGGCCGTCACGATCATGCCGCCGATGCCAAGGCTGCGCATGATCGGAACGGGCAGCACGATCATTGCCAGCAAACCGATCGCGACCGCTCCGCTGGAGAACACGATCGCGTGCCCTGCCGTGGCCATCGCCCGATGGACGTCACCTTCCTCGCGCCACCGGGTGACCAGGATGAGTGCGTAGTCGATGGCGATTCCCAGGCCGAACAACGGGATCATCGTCAACGTCGTCTCGTGGATGTCGATCACCAGGCTGGCCACCAGCAGGCCGATGAACGACACGGGCAACGCGACCAGCGCGGTGAGCAGCGGCACGAACGCGAGCACGGATCGGAACACCCAGGCCAGGATGACGATCGCGGCGCCGATCGTGATCAACAGCTTGACCGGGACGTTGAGCCCGCCGGTGTCGGCGCCGGTGGCGAGCGAATCGAGGCCGGTGACGTGCAGCGTGCTGCCCGGTGGCAGGAGCGGCCGCATGATCGCGTCGATCGCCGTGTCTAGTTCGGAACCCTCGCCCAACGCGCTGCCGGGAATGCCGCCCTGTTCCACGGGTCCCCCGAAGACCAGCCCGAATGTGGTCTGGCCGCTGACAAACCGGCTATCACCTGTGTTGGCGTACGAAGCAACGCGGCTCTTGGTCTGTTGTGCGACGGCATCGAAGGCCGGTCCGACATCTTGGGCGGTTGCGCCCTGAGGCAACGTGATGACCGGGACGAACGGCCGTTCGTAGCCGCCTGTCCCGTAGGTCTGCAGGATCTTCTGGTTGGCCTCGTAGCCGGGCAGGCCCGGGTAGGCGTTGCGCTCGGAGACGTTCGGCAACAGCAGCGCCAACGCCGCCCCGCCGAGCAGCACGACACCGACCGTGAGCCAGCCGACCAAGCGTTTGTGCGCGAGGACGTAGCGTGACAGCTTTTCCATGCCGTACAGGCCACCAAGCCGGTCTTCAGGGGCTCTGCCGGAGTTCTGGGAGTTCGCTGTCACAGAGTTCTTTAAGAACGGCCTGGCAGACTCCAGCCGTATGGGGCGGATCCTGGTGGTCGACGACGAGCATTACCTTGCCGACCTGGTGGCCACCGCGTTGCGGTACGAGGGGTTCGAGACCGCGATCGCGGGCACCGGGCGGGAGGCGGGCGAACTGGTGGCGTCGTTCGAGCCCGACCTGATCGTGCTGGACGTGATGCTGCCGGACGGCTCCGGCATCGACATCTGCCGCAAGCTGCGGCGTACCGGCTGCCTGGCGCCGGTGGTGTTCCTGACGGCGCGGGACGCGACCGAGGACAAGATCGCCGGACTGACCGTCGGCGGGGATGACTACGTCACGAAACCGTTCAGCCTCGAGGAACTCGTCCTGCGCGTGCAGGCCGTGTTGCGGAGGACCAAAGGTGACACGAAGGTCCTGCGCTTCGCGGACCTGGAGATCAACGAGGACGCGCATGAGGTCCGTCGGCACGGCGAACTGATCGACCTGACGCCGACCGAGTTCAAACTGCTGCGTTTCCTGGTCGTGCACGCGGGAAAAGTGCTGTCGAAACGGCAAATTCTCGACCACGTCTGGGAATATGACTTCAACGGCAACGACGGTGTCGTGCAGACGTACGTGTCCTACTTGCGGCGCAAGGTGGACGCGTTCGATCCGCCGCTCATCCATACGATCCCCCGGATCGGCTACATCGTGCGGGTGCGCTGATGTCGCTGCGTACTCGTCTTATCCTCAGCGTGCTCGGGCTGCTGGCCCTCGGCCTCTTCATCGCGTTGGGTGCGACATGGGGTGCCTTGCAGGACTGGAAAACCACCCGTTCCGCGGAGGAGTTGCTGTCGCGGTCGTTGAACGTGGCCTTCATTTCCGGCGGTGTCGCGCTGCTCGCGGTCGGTGTGCTTTCGTGGCACGTGGTACGCCGGGGTCTGCGGCCGTTGGACGACATCGCTGACACCGCGGCGGAAATCGGCTCCGGTGACCTGTCCCGGCGGGTGCCGTCCGCTCCTGCGAACACCGAGATCGGCAAGCTTTCGGTTGCGTTGAACGGAATGTTGTCGCGGCTGGAGGCGTCCGAGGACCGGCTGCGGCGGTTCATCGCCGACGCGTCGCACGAGCTGCGGACGCCGATCGCCACGATCCGCGGCCATGCCGAGCTTTTCCGGCGTGGCGCGGCTTCCCGGCCGGACGACCTCGCCAAGGTGATGCGGCGGATCGAGTCCGAGGCGGCCCGGATGGGCGAACTCGTCGACGAACTGTTGCTGCTCGCCCGGCTGGATCAGGGGCGGCCGTTGGAAAGCGCCCCGGTCGACCTGTCGGCGTTGGCGGCCGATGCGGTCGCCGATGCGCTGGCGACGGATCCCGGACGGGAGATCACCCTGGATGCCTTGCCGGTGACGGTCCTCGGAGATTCGTTGCGGTTGCGACAGGTTTTGGGGAATCTGCTGTCCAACGTCTTGCAGCACACGACTTCTTCGGCTCACGTCCGCGCTGTTCCTGTTGGTGCGTGGGCGGTTGTCGAGGTGCATGACACCGGTCCGGGGATCGCTGACGTCGAGCGGGTTTTCGAGCGCTTCTATCGGGCCGCAGAGTCCCGGACGCATGGCGGCGCCGGCCTCGGACTGTCTATTGTGGCCGCTGTCGTCGAGGCGCACGGCGGCCACGTAACGGTTTCCTCAGAGCTTGGCAAGGGCAGCACGTTCACGGTTTCGCTGCCACACCAGGACGACGATGACAACGAGGGAACCGACGGTCGCCAGGATGAAGCGGGCGTAGACGTTGACCGGATACCAGGCCGGGAACGCTGACTTCGCCGCCGCCACGAGCGCGGGCACGTCGACGGTCGTGTTTTCCAGGTAGGACTGCACGCTGCTTTCGATGAAGACTTGGGCGGCCATGATCGTCGCCCCGAGGACGATCAGGATCGGGTGCACGACCAACGAGATGACCCGGTTGCCCTTCAGCGCAAGGATTGCGAGCCCGATCGCGATCAGGATCGGTAAGACGATGTTCAGCGCGTTCTCGTCGAACGCGAGGCCGTGGTCGGCGAGGTAGGTCGCCGGGAAACCTTGGCGCTGAATTTCCGCGAGGCCTCTTTCTTGCGCCTCTGGACCGAAGACCGCGCCGCAGATCGCCGAGATGAAGAACGTGCCCGCCAACAGCAGCTGAATGGTCGTGACCAGGCGTTTCATTATGCACCCCCATCGACTTGAACTTTGTACAAGTTCACCGTAGGGCACGACTTGAACTTTGTGCAAGTACACTTCCGGCATGCCACGAGAGACGCTCACCAAGGAGCAGATCGTCCGAACGGCGATCGACCTGCTGGACTCCGAAGGCCTGGCCGGGCTGAACATGCGCAACCTGGGCGCTCGGCTGAACTCCGCGGCGACGGCCGTCTACTGGCACGTGAAGAGCAAGGACAACCTCGTGATCCTCGCCGGGGATGAGGTGTGGCGGGAGATCTCGCTTCCCGCGACAGAGCCTTGGCGGGAAGCGGCATCATCGATGGCACATGGGTTGTACTCGATGCTCACTCGCCACCCGTGGTTAGTGACGTGCATGAGTACCCATCCGATTCACGGCCCAGGCAAGATGCGGCATGACGATCACGCTCTCGCGGTTTACGAGGCCGCCGGGTTCGTAGGCACGGATGCCGATTGGGCACTGAGCACGGTTTTCTTGTTCGTGCTCGGGCAGGCGATGGGTCACGCCGCCCAGGTCGAGGCGGACCTTCGGGCGCAACGGGACGGGAAATCCGCGGATGTCAGCGCCGAGGTGGTTGCGCTCGCGCAGCAGTTCCCGCGGTTGAAGGCGCGGCTGGAGACGTATGCCGATGAGCCGGACCGAAGCTTCGAGTTCGGCCTCGAAACAATCCTCGACGGCCTCGAAACCCGCCTCCTGAATGGCGGACTCCACAGCGTCGCAAGTACGGACAAGACTCACATCTCGTGACACGACAAGCGCTCTGGCGCGCGACAGCTGGAATCATCGGCCTGCTCTGCATCGTGACCGTCGGCCTGACGTTGGTGCCTCAGTGGCTCCATCCGCCGCTGAGCGAGGACGAGCTGCAAGGTGTGCCGGGCGCGGACGTACGTATCCAACTGCAACAAGCACAGGCCCAATTGCAGAACAACGTCCGCGCCACCCTGCTTCAGCTGACCGCGGGGCTACTGGTCACCGTTGGCGCGGCGGCGGCGTGGCGACAGGCGTACGTCAACCGCGATGGGCAGATCACCGAGCGCTTCACCCGTGCCGTCGATCAAATCGGCAGCGACAACCGTGACGTGCGCATTGGCGGGATCTACTCACTGGAGCGAATCGCGAGGAACTCCCCGTCGGACCGGAGCACCATCCAGTACATTCTTGCTGCCTTCGTGCGCAACCACGCACCCTGGCCTGTCGGCGCTCCCGATGGACCGCAACACCCCACTGAATCCGTGGACGAGCATTTGCCGTGGATGCGTGTCCGTGCACCCGATATTCAGGCGGCGATGGGTGTCTTGGGGCGCCGCGTCCCGTCTCAACCCGAGGAAGTGATGTACCTGTCGCGAGTGGATCTCCGCAGCGTCGCACTTCGCGGCGCACGCCTGACCGGCGCGCAATTCCGGCACGCCAACCTCGCGCGCGCCGTGTTGGCCAAGGTGCACCTGGAGCACGCCGATCTGAATGGCGCCGACCTCCGCCGGGCGTACCTCGAACGCACACAGCTGGCCAGAGCCAATCTCACGGGAGCTTTTCTGCAAGACGCGGACCTGCGCGACGCCGACCTCAGCTATGCGGACCTTCGCGGCGCCAACCTGACCGGAGCGATCCTTGATCGGACAGTGCTGACCGGTGCACTCGCGGACAGGACGACGATCTGGCCCAGCGACGTGGACGCGGCCAGACGGCGGGAATTCGGCGTCATCGAAGTCGACCAGGGCGACCCGACACGATCTTGACCGTCGTCGCCCTGCGGTTCCGTTAGGCGGGCCGTGCCGGAAGCTTTCGTATCCTGGCAAAAGCGGGTTCCCAGCTCGCTGAGTGGCCTGACATCCCTTTTCGAAACCCGGACACCGACGCTTAACGGTCACACCGCGACACGCTCCGGCCAACGGAGCAGAAGCCGGGCTTTTGAGGACACCCCATCCCTACCCCAGGACATCCCCCGCCACTCCCGGGGGGACGACCCCAGGCCAGTCTATCGGGATATGGGCTGGTCAAAGGGGTTACTGGGCGGTTGTGGATAACTAGATTTGCGAACGGACCATCGGTACAGCGCAGGACTCACTCCGCGGCGATGACTTCGATCTCGACGAGCCAGCTGCTGTCCAAGGTCTGAGCGACTATCGCGGTCGTCGGGACGGGACGGCCCTTCAAAGCCTCGACCCGCGCGCGAGCGTTGGCCTCCGCATACACCGGGTCACGCAGGTAGCTGGTCAGCCGCACGATGTTGTCGACGGTCATGTCCGCGGCGGCCAGGATGGTCCTGATGTTGTTCCAGATCAGGTCGAGTTGCTCGTCGAGGCTCGCGGCCGGTACGCCGTGCTGGTCAAGGCCCATGGTCCCGGCCACATAAACCAGTCGGGACGGGTTCCGGACTTCCATCGCGTGCACGTAGTCGTCCGAAGCCGGGTACACGCCTGCGGTCGGGTTGTGCGGGACAAGTTCCATGCGGTTGATCATGTCACGCGCTCAGACGAAGACAGGCGTGAACAGCCAGCGCGCGAAGCACGTTTCCCCGTCCGGTTCTGTCATCCAGCGAACCTGCAGTACGTAGTCACCGCGGGGTACGTCGAAGCGCAGGCCGTTGGGTGCGTCGTCCGCGGGTTCCCAGCTCGCGGGTGCCTTGCCGGGCTTGGCTTTGGGCCAGTCGCCGTCTCCGCCTAGCACCGAGGAGAAGAAGTACATGTCGCCGCTGGGTACCGGGACGACGTCGCCGACGTGGTCACCGTCCGCCGGGTACTCCAGCGCTTTGCCCAGTGCCCTGGCGTACGGCTCGCCTTGTGCCTGCACGATCGCGATGGTCTTGCGGTTCTTGAAGACTTCGAGCCAGCCTTCCGGTTTCACCGCTCCGTCGACCGCTACCACCGCAGCCATTCCGGTGCCGACTTCCGTGGCTGTCTCCGACCAGTGCAGATCGGCGAGAGCGTCCACTTGGTCCTTTTCGCCTTGCCAGGCGTACAGGAAGTACCTGTCCATGACCAGGAACTGCTCACCGCTCGTCCACACGCGACCTATATGTCTCCACATCAGGTGAGTGTCCTCGGGCGGATGGCGTTGGCGCGGTCGACCAACTCGTGGCGTTGTTCCGGTGTGCTGGCCAGCCGTGCCAGAGCGCGGTAGCAGCGCTCCAGACCAAAGCGTAGTTCACGCTCGGAAAGGTTGCAGCCCAAGACAGTTCCGGTTGCGTGACCACCACCCGGACGGCCCGCTTTCACCCACCCGTATGCCGCTTCGAGCACCTCGACCGACAACTGTGTGCGACGTTCCGCGTCCAACGCGAGCCTTTCGAGTCGGCGTGCCGCGTCGTACAGGTCCGGTTCGGCCAGCTTGGCCACTTCGTGGGCACGAGCCTTGATCTTGATCGCGGCCACCTGTGCCGCAACGTAATGGCTCGAGCTGTCCGGAACGGACTCGAGCACCTCGATCGCGCCCGCGCGGGCGCCTTGGGCGAGGTACACGCGTACCAAACCGAAGGCCGCGCTGACGTATGAGCGGTCGGTCCGCCAGACCTGCTCGTAGAAACGTGCCGCGCCGAAATAGTCCCGCAGGTATTCGAGGCTGATTCCCAACGCCAGCTTCGGCGCGGCCTCACCCGGAAGGGCGTCGTACACGGCGTCGAACGCGGCACGAGCCTCGTTCGGCCGCCGCATCGCGAGCTCCAGCAGGCCACGGTGCCACTGCAGACGCCAGTCATGCGGGTCCGAGGCCATGCGTCGGGCCAGTTCCAGCTCACCGGACGCGCGGGCGATGTCCCCGAGCTCGGTGCGGGCACGCATCATCCGCAGTCGCACCTCGACGGAGTTCTGCGGTGCGTGGGCAAGCGCCTCAACGAGTTCGTTCAGGTCCGACGCCACGGTCGCGGCGAGCACGCCGGCCGCTGGGTCATCTGTGTCCACTTGGGGCACCGGCAACGCACCGACCACTTCGGACGGATCCGGTACCGCCAGTGACACACCACGTTCATCGGTCTGCACGGTGGCGCCGAACGTCCGCGGCTCTGGACCGAACACTGTGGACACGCCGGGGCGCGGCCGGTTCGTGCCGAGCGCCATCACTTCGCGCAGCACACCGGTCAGCTGCTCGGCCATGTCCTCGGCGGTCGGGAACCGGCGGTCCGGGTCGGGGTGCGTGGCCCGCTTGAGCACTCGGTAGTACGAGTCGAACAGCTTGAACAGCGGCATCTCGTCCGGGCCCGGCAAGGTGTGCCGGTATTTTCCGGTGTACCCGGTGAACTCGATCGACAACACCGCCAGCGTGCGGCCGACCGTGTAGATGTCAGACGCCACCGAGGCACCGCGTTCGGACAGTTCCGGCGCGCTGTAGCCGAGCGTGAAGAACAGCGGGCTTTCGTAGTCGTCCTCGCGGCGGACCGCGCCCAGGTCGATCAGCTTCAGCGTCTCGTTGGTCTGGATCACGTTGTCCGGCTTGAGGTCGCAGTACAGCAAGCCGATGCTGTGCAGGTACCCCATGGCCGGCAGGATCTCCAGGCCGTACGCCATCACCTGGCCGATCGGCAGCGGCTCGGCCCGGCCGAGCGTGCGGTGGTGTTCCAGCGCGATCTGCCGCAACGACTGGCCGCCGACGTACTCCATCACGATGTAGCCGACCGACGTCCCGGTGGTCGGGTCCGGCGCCTGCACGAAGTTGTAGATCTTGAGGATGTTCGCGTGTTCCACCTGCGCCAGGAACCGTTGCTCGGCGACGGCCGCGGCCAGCGCGGTCGGGTCACCGGTGTCGATCAGGCCCTTGAGCACCACCCACCGGTCGCTGACGTTGTGGTCCTTGGCCAGGTAGATCCAGCCGAGACCGCCGTACGCCAGGCAGCCGAGCACCTCGTACTGCCCGCCGAGGATGTCCCCGCGGCGAAGTCGCGGCTTGAAGGAGAACCGCACCCCGCAGTTCGGGCACTCGCCCTCCGCCGCGCCCGGTTCACCATCGACACCACGGCCGACCGCGGCACCACAGTTGCCACAGAACCGCTTGTTCTCTGCGACAACGGGATCGGTCATCACAGCCGACGTGGGATCCCGGTACGGCACCGGCGGAACGTCGACCAGGCCGGCGCCGAGTCCACGACCGCGAGCGACACGCGAACTCGTCCGCCGCGAGCCCGTGCCGTGGCCAGGTCCGGGGAACGGCACCGAGTCGCTGCGTGGCTGGGAATCCTGTGATGGCGGGGATTCCTCGACGACCGGCTTCGGCGGCACGATGCTCTGCGTCGGTTCCGCCGTCGCCAGCACGCTCGTCGGCTGCGGCACTTCCGCGAGCGGCGACTGCATCTGTTGTGGTTGGACAGCCGGGACCTGGACCCCTTGGGCCCATTGGCCTGGCGCCGGCGCGAGTTGCCCGTGCGGTGGCGTGACCGGCCTGATGGTCAGGGTTTCCGGATCGGGCTTGGCTTTGGGCGGAGGTGCCTGCTGTGACTGGGTGACCGGTCGTGGTTGCTGAGTTTGTGCCCCCGATGTGGGCATGCTTGGTTTCGGCGGCGAGGGCTGCGATCCGCTGAGCACGTCGGGGTGCCGGAACCAGCCTGTTCCGGCCTCGTCCTCCTGCCTCGGAGGTTGCTGTGGTGCCGTCCACGCCTGCTGGTCCGGTGCACCGCACTGGGTGCACTTGCCGAACGCCGTCTCGCCGCCACATCCCGGTCGCTGACACTTGGCCATCGGTGCTTCCCCTTGTCAGTCCCGGTACTTCGGCGTCGGCGGGGTCGCGGACTCGCCGAGCCGCTCCGCCACCCACCGGTTGTAGCTCTGCTGCCACGAGCCGTCGCCGCGGGCGCGATCCAGCACCGCGTTGACGAACTTGACCATGTCGACGTTCCCCTTGGGAATGCCGATGCCGTACGGCTCCTCGGTCAGCTTCGGGCCGACGATCTTCACGGCCGGGTCCTGCGCCACCATCCCGACCAGGATCGGCTCGTCCGTCGAGATCGCGGCGACCTGGCCCTGCTGCAGCAACACCAAGCAGTCCGACCAGTTGATCACCGACCACGGCACGGGTTTGGCCGGGTGCTTGGCGATCTGGGCCAGCGAGGTCGATCCCGCGTTCGCGCACACCTTCTTGCCCGCGAGGTCGTCGATGCTGCTGACCGGCGCGCCCTTGGGCACGAGCACGCGCTGCCCGGTCGTGTAGTAGACGGTCGAGAACGCGACCTTCTGCAGCCGGTCGCAGTTGATCGTGTACGTCCGCACGACGATGTCGACCTCGCCGGCTTCCAGCACCTTCTCCCGGTCGCGTGAGCTGATCACCTTGAACTGGATCTTGCCCTCGTCGTTGAAGATCGCCTTGGCCACCTGCTTGGCCATGTCGATGTCAAAGCCCTCGAGGGCGTTCGTCGCCGGGTTGCGGAAGCCGAACAGGTACGTGTTCTGGTCGACGCCGGCGATCAACCGGCCGCGTTCCCTGATCTTGGCCATGGTCGAGCCTGAGCCGATGCCGAGGCCGGCGGGGCGCAGGCTGGCCGTGGGGTCGCCACAGTCGGGCGTCTGCGAACCGGCCGCGTTGGCTTGGCCTGGCCCGGATCCTTCCGGCTCCGGGCGGTCGGCGGATGTCACCACGGCGAGGTCGACGGGCCGCCCCGGCCCGCCGCACGCGGTCAGCGCGAATGCCGCCACCAGCAACACTGCGACTCGTTTCATCACCGGTACTCCTGCAGCCGTTGCCGAATCCCCACCAAGGCGCCGCCCGCGCCGATCAACGCGAGCACCGCGACGCCGGGCACCAGCCCGGTCAGCGCGTTCTCAGCCGAGGATGTCGCCTCGACGAACTTCTCCCTGCCTTTCTGAATAGCACCGGAGAGGTTCTCGTCCAACCTGTTGAAAGCTTTGGCCGCGCTGTCGTCCTTGTCACCGATGGCCATCTCGACGGCCTTCTCGTACTGGCCGCCGTCGTCGAGTTCACGCAACTTGCGGTGCGCTTCCTGCCAGGACTGCGCGTTGTCGACCGCGCCACGGACCTGCTCGCTGATCGTCGAGTCCGTCGCCGCCTCGCGCGCCTTGACCAGCAGATCCTTGTCGCCGCCCGCGCCGGAGATCGTCGGCGCGAGCTCCTGCCATTCTTTCTCGTACATCGCGCCGTCGCCGCGCGCGACCAACGTGAGAGTCTCGTCGGCACGGCACTTCAAGGCCACGATTCTGGCCTGTACCAACACATCCACTTGCTGCGAGCCGTCGTCCCGCGCGTTGCCGACAGCCGCGGCGGACACCCAGCCCGCGGCCACGCCCCAGATCAGTCCGATGCCGACGGCGATCGTGGAGACCAGCAGCCCGACGTTGATGAGCCGGTTGGTCTTCCGCGTGAGATGCACTTGAGTGACGATCAACGCGCCCAGCAGCACAACCGTGAGCGCCACTGTCAGCCACGGGAAGCTCGTCGCGTCGTCCTGCTCGTCGGTGAGACGGCCGACGTCGATCCGGTAGAGCTCCTGCGCCGCAGGCAGAAGCTTCGTCCGCATCAAGGTCGACGCCTCACGCAGATAGGCCGCACCGATCGGCAGCCCGAACCGGTTGTTGGTCCGTGCCGTCTCGACCAGGCCGGCGTAGACCGGCAGCTGCTGGCCGAGCGTGTCGACCTGTTTCTCGGCCTCCGGAATCCCGCCGATGTCGGACGCTGCCTTGGCCAGTGCGGCACCCGCCTGCGCCATGTCGACCTCATAGCGTTCGCGCAGTGCGGCCGGCTCCAGGCCACCCGAGAGGAACGCGCTCGACGCGGTCGCGTCGGCGTCCGACAGCGACCGGTAGATCTGTTGTGCCGCAGCGGCAAGCGGTTCGCGGTGTTCGGCGAGATTGCTGATCGTGTCCTGCTTCGTCTGCAGCGCCAAGGCCGCGACAAAACCCGTCAGCACACTCAGCACCACGAGCGCGCTCGCGATGATTCCCAACCGACCTGGCGTGGTGCGCGCGGAGCGAGCCATCCGTCGCACGGCGTCACCTCGCTGCGTCGGCGGCGCACTGACCGGAGCTCCCATGGTCACAGAGTCAACACCACGCCCGTCCGGCCACGTGCAAATACCGGCATGGAGTAACCGCCCTGTGATCCGTCACGAGGCGTAATCCCCCGTGTGTGTCGGTCAATCGCCTGATTGCCCGATGGTCCCGACCACGCGGGCTCTGCTTTGGTTGCTAGTCGGAATTTTCGCCGCACCCGAGGACGGCAAGGACAATGAGCAAGCTCGAACGGATCGCCACCTTCTGCGGGCAGTGCAACTGCGGCTGCCCGGAACTGTGGATCGACGCGGACGCGACGGAAGAGCAGCGCGTCGTGATCACCGACGACTTCGGGCAGCGCATCCAGATGAGCCTCGCGCAACTGCACGCGCTGGTCAGCGACGTGAAAGACGGTGCACTGGACGCACTGCTGGCGACCACGCCCTCCTAGCCCGGGGGAATGGCCGGCCCGATCTGGATCCGGTGGCTGCTCACCGTCGCGTTCCTGGCAACCGCCGGCTTCCACGTACGCCGCCTGGCCATAGCCGGGCGGCATCCGTCATACCCCGACCGCGACCGCGCCGCCGACGTCGCCCACATCGTCATGGCCACCGGTATGGCGGTGATGTCGTCACCCGTTGGCGGCCCCCTGTCACCTGCCAGTTGGCTGACGCTGTTCTGCGTACTGACGGCCTGTGCGGCGATCCGCGGCCGACTCGACCTCGCCGTGGCCGGCGCCGCGATGGCCTACATGCTCGCCGCAGGCACCCACGACGCCCACCACATGTCCGGTCCGTGGGTGATCCACCAGCCCGGCCTCGCCCTGCCGTACGTCGCATGGGCGCTCGCCGCGTACTTCCTGGCTTACGCACTGTGGTCTGCGACACGCCCGTCATGCGTGCCAAGCGTCGTCATGGCGCTGGGTATGAGCTACATGCTGGTCACGGCGGTGTGAGGGTTGCTCATAACTCGCTCGCGTGACTAGGTAGGCTATGTGCAGCTAGGGCCTCTAGCTCAATTGGCAGAGCAGCGGACTTTTAATCCGCGGGTTCGGGGTTCGATCCCCCGGGGGCCCACTCGATCTCCATGTACGGCGACAGTGCACGCAGGAAATCCGCCGCGTCAAACGCCTCACCTGCGGATACGACCCCAGTCGCGGTCGTCTGTCCGTTGAGGACCCGGTGCACGGCTTCCACCGCGAGCGGCGCGCTGACGGCGTAGATGTCCTGGCCACGGGCGACGATGCGACGCTCGGCCGCACCGGAACGCACGATCACGTCGACCAGGAACGACTCCGCAGTGCGCTCGTCGCCTACCTCCTGGGTCAACACGTCCTTGGCAGCCTTGGCCGTCATGTACGTGCGCACTTCGGGTGCGTCGAGGTGAGTGGGGATCGTGATGATGTCGGCCATCGAGAACTCGCCGATCACCGGCTGGGTGCCGAGTGGAGCCGGGAACGTCCACTCCTCGGCCGGTGGGGCGTCGTCGCGGTACTCCAGTTGACCGTTGGCGTAGCGGATACGGCGGCCGTTGCGTCGTTCCCGGGAGACCGCGCCCGCGGCACGGGTTCCGGCGGTTGGGTGCCAGCTGCTCAACGCGTAAGCGACGTGCACGGAGTCGGCCGACGTCCAGTCACCCATTGCGGCTGTGGCCATCAGGTCGCCGAGGCCACCGAAGAAGGCCATTGCCGGGACCACCAACGTAGGTGCGTCCGCCTTGAACGTGTCGATGTTGGCCTCGAGCTCGGCAGCCACGTCCACGTACGGGATCCCTGCGCGCACAGCCGCGTCGATCACCGGGGCCGCAGTCGCAGCGAACGGTCCGGCGCAGTTGATCACGGCTGCCGCGCCGTCCATGGCGCGGTCCAGCGAAGCCGGGTCGTCGACCGAGGCTGGCCGGGCTGCTGGGAACGCCGCCAGTTTGTTCGCGTCACGGCCGGACGGAAGCGGGATGTACCCGCGCTTTTCCAGCTCTGCCACCATAAATCGTCCAGTGTGCCCGTAGGCCCCGTACACCATCACGTTGTCCACACTGGACATCCTGATCATCGCGGCATCCGCGGACCAGTGTCCGGAACGACGTGATGCGTACAATTTCGGACATGGGTTCTGTCGCGGTCGCCGCCACCGACGGGATGCTTCATTTCGAGCTGGCGATGGCCTACGAAGTCTTCGGCTCGCAGGCGGTCCGGCAGTGGTACGAGATCTCCGTCTGCGGGGATCGTCCAGTGCGGGCAGGAAGGTTCGGGATCGAGCCGGATCGCGGCCTTGACCAGCTCGTACAGGCCGATACGGTGATCGTTCCCGCGTTGGCCGATGTGGACCGGGACCCGCCCAATGACCTGGTTGACGCGGTGCGCGCGGCTCATGAGGCGGGCGCTCGCGTGGCCTCGCTCTGTACAGGTGCGTTCGCGCTGGCCGCCGCAGGATTGCTGGATGGGAAGCGCGCGACCACCCACTGGGCACATACAGACGCGTTGGCCGCTCGGTTTCCGCAGATCGAGGTCGATGCGGATGTGCTTTACGTCGACAACGGCACCGTGCTCACCTCTGCGGGCAAGGCGGCCGCGATGGACCTGTGCCTGCATATGGTCCGCTCCGACCACGGTTCCGCGATAGCCAACCAGGTTGCGCGCAACCTGGTTGTGCCGCCTCATCGGGCCGGCGGGCAAGCCCAGTTCGTGCCGACTCCCGTGCCCGCCAAGGAAAATCACCCGCTGACCGAGCTGTTCCCCTGGGTGCTGGAACGATTGGGCGAACCGTTGACCGTGGCGGACATGGCCCGGCAGGCGAACCTGAGCTCACGCCACCTGGGCCGGCACTTCCGGTCGGCGACGGGCACAACTCCGCTGCAATGGCTGCTGACCCAACGGATCCGTCGCGCCCAGGAACTATTGGAGACCACCAACAACAGCGTCGACGTCATCGCGGCGGCGACCGGAATGGGCACCGCCGCGACACTTCGTCGTCATTTCAATCGCACGGTCGGCGTGCCTCCTGACGCGTACCGCCGTACTTTCCGCACCTGACGTCAGTCCGTCCAGAGTGGACTCGACGTCAGTTCTTACGGTAGACGGCAAGCACAGGGATCAAGCGCTCGGTCTTGCGCTCGTAGTCCGCGAAACCGGGCGCCCGCTCGACCATGCGGGCGTACAGCGCGTCACGCTCGGCGCGGTCGGTCACTTCCTCGGCCTTGCCTTCGTACTTCTCCGTGCCGACCTCGATGGTGACATCCGGGTTGGCCTTGATGTTGTGGTACCAGGCCGGGTTGCGGTCCGCGCCGCCGTTGGACGCGATGATCACGACGCGCTCGCCGTCCGGCAGGTACACCAGCGGGCTGCTGACCGACCGGCCGCTCTTGGCACCCGTCGTGGTCAGGATGGTCATCGTCGCGCCCTCGAACATGCCGCCGACTTTGCCCTCGTTCGCCCGGAACTCCTCGATCACCTGCGTGTTGAAGTCAGACACCCCAGTACCTTCCGCTTGTCATCATTCTTGACTGAGAAAATCCTATCCGGGCAGTTTTTATTCCCTCGGACAGCCCTTGCGGGCAGTCGTCGGGTCGGGGCGGTAACGCCGAGCCGGGTGAAATCGGACCTATCGGATGCATCCCTCCGACCGGAAGCGAGCCATGAAGACCACTTACGCCCGGCTCCGCAGGACCCTTGGCCAGCTGGCATACGAGAAGCGCTACGGCGTACGCACCGCTGAGCTGATCGAGCTGGACAAGCTCGGCATCGACGGCGAGGGGCGCGGGTACTACGTCGCCGCGAGCTGGCGGACTCTGCGACGCACCTTGTCGCGCAAGGAGATCACCGGCCGCGACGTGTTCATCGACTTCGGCTCGGGCATGGGCCGGATGGTGCTGGAGGCGGCGAGGTTCCCGTTCGGCCGGGTGATCGGCGTCGAACTGTCCGACGAGCTGCACAAGATCGCGCAGGACAACGTCCAACGGACCCGGCAGCGCCTGCGCTGCCGTGACATCGAACTCGTGCGGACCGACGTGCTCGAGTACGAGATCCCGGACGACGTGAGCGTGGTGTTCTTCAACAACCCGTTCCAAGGGCCGGTGTTCACCACGGTGATCGAGCGCCTGGTCGCCACGCTTGACCGCAACCCGCGGGAACTCAAGATCATCTACTACAACCCGGTCGAGGAGCAGACGATCCTCGCCACTGGCCGGGCCGCGATCACGCGCAGACTCGTGCACGCCAGGCGCCGAACGGCGGGATCGCCGTTCGGCCTGACGAAGGTGTTTCTCCTGCGTTAGCCCGCGTCGACGGTCAGCGTGAACTGACCGAGCGTCGCGTAGCCGGAGTAACCGTTAGTGGCTGGGTTGCCTGCACCCGTGCCTTCGACCTGGAACGTGTACCGGCCGGCCCCGAGGCTCTGCGAGAAGCTCGCGTCCAACCCGCTCGCCTCGTTGGTGTTCACGCGCCGCACCGGCGGGTCGACAGTCGCGACGACCGTGCCGCTCGCATCCCGGACCGTGAGCTTGATGTCCAGGTCGGGAGCGAAGACCGCGGGCAACGCCTTCGCGGTCAGCGTTCCGCCCGCGTGCTGGATCGCGAACACGTCCACGTCGGCGTCCGTGCTGATGATTCCGGTGACCGGGGTGTTGTCGGTCAGCGACGCGGCCGAGGCCGGGTCGTTCGGGAAGTCGTCAGCCAATGTGGGGGCGCCATTGGCTGGGATGACCGACAGATCGTCCTCGGTGTTGTTGGCGTTGGTGTATTCGCCCTTGCTCCACTGGGTGACCGGCTGGCCGTAGCCGACGCCCATGATCGGCGCCCAGTTGGTGTGGCCGCCGTAGTACTCGGTACCGGTCGTCTGACCGTCGTGGCCGAGGCCCAGGTTGTGGCCGGTCTCGTGGGAGACGATCTCGGCGATCGACTTGCCGTCGTAACCGCTGGTCGCGTACGCCCAGGCGGGCTGGTAGTTGGCGTGCCGGTTGGCCTCGTCGAAGGTGCCGATGTACGCCTGGCCACCGCAACCGCAGTTGGTGACGTCCTTGGGTGTGATCACCGCGCGTGTGCCGTAGACCTGGTCCGCGGAGCCGGACCGGGTGATCTTGTCCTCGATCGTTTCCTCGGTGGTCACGTCGACGTCGAACGACCGGTAGTCCTCGGACACGGCAAGGAACGCCTGGTAGATGGCTTCCCGCTCGGCGTCGTTGTAGGACGACGGGTTGCCGTCGGAGTCATAGGGCGGCGCGTCGATGCGGGCACCGCCGTTCCACGCCGTGCCCTCGACGCTGTGACCAGTGAAGTCCAGGTAGATCGTGCGGTTGGAGCCCTGACGGCTGTGCAGCTTGAACACGTCGACGCCAGGCGGCACGGCCAGCGCCGACGACGGAGCCGCCGCTGGGGCGTTCTTCTTCTCGACCGATCTGATCCGGCCTTCCTGGTCGACCTGGAAGTGATCGCTGCGGACGATTTGTTTGACCTTCGCGACCGGGATGTCGTTGACCACCGACAGGGCGATCGCGTTGACCGTCTCGACCGGCTGGCCGGCGTCGGTCTTGGGCGCGGACTGCGCCTGAGCAGGGATGAGCAGGACCAATGCGACGGCTGCGGCAGCAGCGGTCACACCGGTTGCCTGTGCAGGGAGAGACAACCGAGACAACTCCTTTGGGTTAACCCAAATGGGTTCATCGGCGGCCTAAGATACAAACAATCGGTCGATATGAACACCTTCCAACGGACTATTCGTCCCCTGGATGGCTGAACCTAAAGTTCATCCTGCGATGGGTGCGACGGTTGCTCACGCGTGGCAGAGTCATCCGCTGTGCGAATTCGGGTGCTGCTCACGTGTGTCCTGTTAGGTGCGGTCGTAGCCCAGCCTGCCCAGGCTGAGGAGCGCGGCTTCGGGCCGGAGAAGGTCCGTTTCTCGACGTTCAACGCCTCGCTCAACCGGTCGGCCGCCGGACAGCTGGTCGCCGATCTGTCCACTCCGGACAACGCGCAGGCCCGTAAGGTCGCCGAGGTCATCCAGCTCGACCGGCCGGACGTGCTGCTCATCAACGAGTTCGACTACGTGCCCAACAATCAGGCTGCCGAGAAGTTCCGCGCCAACTACCTGCGGCGCGGCCAGAACGGCGCCAAGCCGATCGACTACCCGTACGCCTACACCGCACCGGTGAACACCGGCGTGCCGAGCGGCTTGGACTTCAACCGCGACGGCCGCGCCGACGGGCCGGACGACGCGTACGGTTTCGGGCTTTTCCCAGGTCAGTACGGCATGCTCGTATTGTCGAAGTTCCCGATCGACCGCTCGGGCGTCCGCACGTTCCAGAACTTCCGCTGGAAGGACATGCCGGGCGCGCTGCTGCCGGACGACCCGGCCACCCCGGCGAAGGCGGACTGGTACTCGCCGCAAGCCCTGGAAGTGTTCCGGCTTTCGTCGAAATCGCACTGGGACGTGCCGCTTCGGATAAAGGGGCAAACCGTACATTTCCTGGTTTCCCACCCGACTCCGCCCGCTTTCGACGGTGCTGAGGATCGGAATGGCACGCGTAACCACGATGAGATCCGGCTTTGGGCCGACTACATCACTGGTAAGGCCGGTTACCTCTACGACGACAAGGGCAAGCGCGGCGGACTGCCGCGTGGCGCGAAGTTCGTCATCGCCGGGGACAACAACTCCGACCCGGCCGACGGCGACAGCGTGCCGGGCGCGATCCAGCAACTCCTGGACTCGCGGCGGCTGATCGACACCAAGCCGAGCAGCCGCGGCGCGGTCGAAGCCGCGGAGACGCAAGGCGGCGCGAACCTCAAGCACCGCACCAACCCGCGCTACGACACCGGCGACTTCAATGACAACGCACCCGGCAACCTGCGCGTGGACTACGTGCTGCCGTCGTACGGATTGATCCCGCTGCACTCCGAGGTGTTCTGGCCGGTCGCGAGCTCGCCGCTGGCTCGGCTGAACGACACTTCGGACCATCACCTTGTCGGCCTCACCCTGCTAGTTTTGGGCCGGTGACCAGGACACTCACGCTGCTACGGCACGCCAAGTCGGCATGGCCGGACGGTGTGCCCGACTTGGAACGCCCGCTTGGCGAGCGCGGCCGCCGGGACGCCCCGGCGGTCGGCCGCTGGCTCAACGAGAACGTGCCCGACCTGAGCCTCGTGGTGTGCTCGCCCGCGCTCAGGGCACGGCAGACGTGGGATCTGGTGTCGGCCGAACTGGCCACGCAGCCCGAAGTCCGGCAGCACGCCAAGATCTATTACGGCCCGTTGCTCGAAGTGGTCCGTGGCCTGCCGCCGGAGGTCGCCTCGGCGATGCTCGTCGGCCACAACCCGGACATGGAGGACCTGGCCGAGCACCTGACCGGCACCCACACCACCTTCAAGACCTCGACAGTCGCCGTAGTGCGCACCGACCTGGAGTGGTCGGATGCGGGGCCGAACTGGGCCGAGCTGATCATGACCGCGACTCCTCGTGGCTAGGGCTACTCCAATCGAGGGACGCTGATCACCCAGGTTGTTCTGGTAACCGGAACCCTGAAATCCTCGGGTAGGGGCGTCGACACGATTGGGTTCGCAGACATGCCGCAGGTGAAGCTGGGGGATGACAGCTCGCCATTCGGACGTGAGCTCCGCAGGCTGCGCACCCGGCGCGGCCTGTCCCTGCAGAAGCTGGCCGAACTGGTCAACTACACCCGCGGGTACATCGGCAAAGTCGAAACCGGCGACAAACCACCGACCACGGAACTGGCCAGGCGCTGTGACCAGGTCCTGGAGGCAGGCGGCCAGCTGATCGCGCTGGCGACGTCGGAAGGCCTGCCGCGACTGGCCCAGTTGCCAGCGGCAGCGGCGACATTCGTCGGCCGCGAGCACCAACTGAGCCAATTGGACCTCGCCCTGTCGGGCGACATGACCGGTGCACCGTGGACAGTCGCCATCGACGGGCCACCGGGCGTCGGCAAAACAGCGTTGGCGTTGCGCCTGGCGCACCAGGTAAAGGACCGGTTCCCGGACGGACAGCTATACGTCGACCTGCACGGCTACTCGCCGGACGGTCAGCCATCCCGGCCGGACGTCGTACTCGAGGAATTCCTCGTCGCGCTGGGCACGAACGCTGCCGCGATCCCGTCATCAACGAGCCAGCGGGCGGCCCTGTACCGGTCATTGCTCGACGGCAGGCGGATTCTGCTCGTGCTCGACAACGCGCGTGATTCGCGTCAGATCGAGCACCTGCTGCCTGGCTCGGCGGGCTGCGGCGTGATCGTGACGAGTCGAATGCGCCTCGGCGGCCTGCCGATCAGGCAGGACCAGCGGATCACGCTCGGGCCGCTGAGTGAAGACGAGTCGATCCTGTTGCTGCGTACGGTGATTGGCAACTCCCGGGCCGACGATGAACCTGAGGCGACGGCAGGCCTCGCCCGCCGATGTGGCCATTTGCCGCTGGCGCTGCGGATCGCGGCCGAACGCGTCGCGACACACCCGCACCACTCGGTGGACGAACTCGCCGATGAGCTTGGCGCGGAGGAAGAACGCCTCGACGTACTGTCCACAGAAGACGACTCGGTCGCCGTGCGGACAGTGTTCTCGTGGTCATACCGCGACTTGTCCGGTGAAGCAGCCAGGATGTTCCGGTTGATCGGCTTGCATCGCGGCCCTCACCTGAGCGTGCACGCCGCAGCGGCTATGGCTGACACCCCCGTGCCCCATGCACGCCGACTGCTCGACCGCCTCGTTGGCGTACACCTGGTTCAAGGTCTGGGTGGCGGCCGGTACCGGTGCCACGACTTGTTGCGCGTCTACGCTGCCGAACGCGCGCTGGAAGAGGAACCACTGGAGGCTCGAAACCTTACGGTACAACGAGTTCTGCACTGGTACCTGCAGACGTGCTTCGAAGCGAACCACGTGCTTTCCCCGCAGCGGTTCGACCCGCCGCTCGAACCTTGCCCGTTCTCGTTGCCCACGTTGAAGTTCGGTTCGTACGACGAGGCCTTGGCATGGTGCGAAGCCGAAATGCCGAACCTGATCGCGGCACCACGGCTGGCACTCGAATACGGCGAAGACGCGATCGCCTGGAAAATCCCGGTCGGCAGCTTCAACTTCGTGTTCCTGCGCAAGCGGTGGAGCCCATGGATCAGCGCACACGAACTCGGCATCGCGGGGGCTCGGCGGCTAGGCGACCGCTTCGGCGAGGCGTGGACGTTGAACAACGTCGCGCACGGCTTCCGTGAACTGCGAAGGTTCAAGGACGCGAAGGAACACCTGGCCGAAGCCCTGGAAATCCGCAAGCAGATCAACGACCAAGTCGGTCTGGCGTGGACACTCACCGCGATCGGGTTCGTCGACTGCGACCAGAACGAGTTCGCGGCGGCGGCGGATTCGTTGTTCGAAGCACTGCGAATCCGCTCGGAGGTCGAACGCGAACACGCCGGCGACGAAGCCCTGCTGACCGCGAACAAACAAGGTCAGGGAATCGCGCGCGCCTCACTCGGAACCGCGTTGCGCGAACTGGGACGCTACGACGAAGCACTCGACCAACTGACCCAAGCGCTGAACATCTTCCGTGACATCGCGGACAAGCATGGCGAGGGATACACCCTGGTCAAACTCGGAGACCTGTACGCACGACTGCGCAAGCCAGAGGACGCACTGGCAAACTTCGAGCAAGCCCTTGCGGCACGCCGCGAAATCGGCGACCGCTGGGGCGAAGCAGAAACCTTGCACAGCAGAGGCCGCCTGTTGCTCGACACCGGCAAGGCTGAAGCCGCCCGTGAGTCGTGGCACGACGCCCTCGCCATCTTCACGGACTTGGACGACCCACGCGCTGAGGACGTGCGGGCGCTGCTCTCGTCAACACCTCGCACAGCCGGCTGACACCAGCAGCTGCAACGTCGCGATGAGGGCCCTGCCACTGTCGGGTCGGGCGACCCGCGCGAACGGTCCGTTCGCAAATCCAGTTGTCCACAACCCGCCGGTAACCCCCTTGACCAGCCCATATCCCCGATAGAATGGCGTCGGGGTCGCCCCCCCGGGAGCGGTGGGGGATGCTCTGGGGTGTGTTTGGCGGGGTGTGTTTGGCGGGGTGTGTTTGGCGGGGTGTGTTTGGCGGGGCACGTCCGGCGGGGATGTCTGGCAGAGCATGTCCGCAGGGCACGTCCGGCAAGGCACGCCGGGCAGCGGCGGGGGATGTCTGGCAGCGGCGGGTGGTCTCCCGACGAGCGCCGTGCGGACGCACATCTACCGACCGGGGTCTGCACCCTCTGGCTACTCCGCCAAGCAGCCGCGATCCCGCCCGTGCCGCCGAGACACAGCCCTGGTGCCGGATGTTTGGCAGGGGTTGCCTGGCGGCGGAGTGATGGTAGGCAGCGACGGGCGGCGGCTCACTTCAATGCTTCGAACAGGCGGGTCAGGTAGGCTTCTCTGTTCACCGATTTCGCTGCGCGGACTGGGGTTCTTCCTTGGCCTGCTTTGCTTTCGATGTCGGAGTCGTCGACGATGTTGCGCCGGTCCGTGATCAGTTGGCCGCGGGTGTGGGTGCCGAGCAGCTCCACCGTCACCACGACTTCCTGGTATTCCGCCAAAGTGGGGTCTTGCAGCAGCACCGCCGCCAGCGGGTCGTGGATTGTGCAGGTGCGGAAGCCGAACATTCTTGAGTAGAAGTCCGCGTAGTGCTTCAGCAGCGCGCTCGCGAATTGGGCTCGCGGTGTGGAGACCTCGGCCAGCGCTGCGAGCCAGGCCTCGTCGGCACGGGCTGTGTCCGTCACGTCCAGGCCGACCAAGGTCAGGTTTGGAAAGCCTGTGTCGAATACCAGGTCTGCGGCTTCTGGGTCGTGCCAGATGTTCGCTTCGGCGTGGGTGGTCACGTTTCCGGGCACGCTAAGCGCTCCGCCCAGGACCATGACCGAGTGGAGCAGTTCTGGCAGGCGGGGTTCGAGCAGTGCTGCCACTGCGACGTTTGTCAACGGGCCCAACGCCAGCAGGGTCAGCTCGCCGGGATTCGCCCTCGCCAGGGTGACGATCTGTTCCGCGGCCGAGATGTCCACTGGGCGTCGGTGTGGGGCTGGGCCTGCTTGGCCGCCTAGGCCGTCTGCGCCGTGGACGAATTCGGCCGTATGTAGTTCTTGTGCCAGTGGGCGGTTTGCGCCGACGGCGACCGGGACGTTGTTCAGGCCCGCGACGTCCAGGACTCGTAGGGCGTTGTCGGCGGCTGTCGGGGCTGGCACATTGCCGTGCACGCTTCCCACCGCCACGATTTCGATGTCTGGTTGTGCCGCTAGGAACAGGATCGCGAGCGAGTCGTCGATGCCCGGGTCGGTGTCCAGGATGATGCGCACGTTCGATCACTCAACCAGAACGCCCGGCCGGTCGCAGCAAAGTCGTGCTCAGCAACCCATATAGCGCAGCGCCGATGACGAACGCGACGGCGACGCCGATGTTGCTCGCGCCGACGCTGCCTGCTTCGGCCGCCGGTGTGAGCCAGTAGCCCAGGATCGTGCGGATGTTCTCGTCTGCCGAGGTGACAAGGCCGAGGCCGACGACGATCGCGACCACGATCGACAGCACTCCGGCCGCGTTGAAGGCGCCGTACTTGCCTGACGGGTCGTAGAGCGCGTCCTTGTCGTAGCCGCCTTTGCGGTGCAGGAACATGTCGGTCACGAAGATCGCCGACCACGCCGCTGTGACGACACCGATGACGATCAGGAACGCTTGCACGGGAGCGAAGAAGCTCGGCGAGATGAAGACCAAGTAGATCCCACCGATGATCATCAGCACGCCGTCGATCGCGACCGCGACCCACCGCGGCATCTTCAGGCCGAGGGCGAGCAGGTTCAGTCCCGAGCTGTAGAGGTTGAACACCGCGCCCGCGATCACGCTGAGGATCGTGGCCAGGAGGAACGGGATCAGGAACCACGTCGGCAACGCGACCGCGAACGCACCGATCGGGTCAGCTGCCGCCGCTGCGGCCAACGCTGGATTACCCGCGGTCAGCAGGACGCCGAAGAGCATCAGCACAGCAGGCGCGGTCGCACCGCCGATCGCCGTCCACCAGACCACCGACTTCGCCGAGCCTTTGGTGTACCGGCTGTAGTCCGCGCCTCCCGGTGTCCAGCCGATGCCGTTGGCTATCACCAGCGTGATGCCGCCGATCACCAGCGCGACGCCTGCCGTTCCGGTCTCGGACGAGAAGTCGAGGTCCGGGATGATGATCAGCAGGTAACCGACGACCGCGACGGCGACAGCCAGCGTGATCCACTTCTGAACGCGGAGGATCACGTCGTAGCCGTAGATCGCGATCGCCATGACCAGGCCGGCCGTGATCACGAAGCCGAGAACCACCATGGGTGTGTTGTTCAGGTCGGGACTGATCCGATCGAGGATCGTGCGCGTGGCGAGAACACCGAGAGTGACACTGACCGTCTCCCAACCTACTAACGACAAATACACGAAGAAGGTTGGTAATTTGTTGCCGTGGTGGCCGAAGGCCGCCCGGCTGAGCGTCATGGTCGGCGCGCCGCCCTTGGTCCCCGCCCGCGCGACCAAGCCGACAACGGGGTACGAAACCGCCAGCCCGATGGCCACCGCCAAGGCGCCCTGCCACGGATTCAGGCCCAAACCCACCACGAAGACGCCATAAGCCACGGTGAAAAAGCTGAAATTCGCCGCTGTCCACGGCCAGAACAGGCTGGGCGGGCTACTGTGCCGCTCGGTGTCGCCGACCCAGTCGATGCCCTTCTGCTCGATCTGCCAGCTGTCCCGCGCGACCCCGACCACAGGCTGTCCTCCCTGCTCCAGTGGGGTGACGCAGTGGTGTCTCCCAAAAGAGTCGACAAGTCACCCCTGCAAACCAATGCCGCGGCAGTCAATCGTTGACCATAAGCGGAACGTAACAGGCGTGTCCGCGCCTGAACAGCAGCATGTCTAGGGGTCTTGCTGGTGTGGCGTGGACACGCCGGATGCGAGGGGGAGTCGCGTGGCGCGCCCGGCGCTCATGGCCGGGCGCGTGTGTGGGATGCCCGGATCCACTCGGAGGCAAGGGCGTATGGATCCATCGTGGTCGCGGTGCCTTCGGCGATGCGCTGCACCGCGAACCGCAGCAGATGGCTGGCGTGCTCGGAGCCGACGCCTGCTTCACCGGCGAGACGCTCGTAAGCCATCTCGGACTTGTACGCGCGCTCGCACTGCGCCGCGACTAAGTCCGGTAGGTAGTCCATACTCCTGTGTACTCCTCCTGCTCTCATGCGACTGAGACGTGCGGTGAACTTAAGGGTGATGCGTCCGGGAAGGTGACGTTCACCATGCTTCGGTCCCGTAACGTTTGCGCAATGACGACCTCAGCCCGCGCAGTGTTGAGTCAGACCCAAGCAGAACTCACTCCTTTGCCGGGAGCAAACCGCCTGCTACCGCTGGTCGCGGACGGCCGTGCCCCAGTGTCGGTCATCGCGGCACTGGCCGGTGAAGAACGGCACATAATCGCCAGTGACTGGCGGGCGTTCCTGACTTTGGCCGCTCGCGCGGAGGAACAGTCCACCAGACAGTTCTTCAGCTTCCTCGCCGGTGGCGAGAGCGTAGCGCTCGACCTGCTTGTCCCACTGGCCGAGGCATCAGGCGCCGACTTGGCCGGCTATACGCCGCAGGCGGGATGTCAGGCATATCCGGCATATGTGGCGTCTTTGGCGCTCAACGCGTCACCGGTCGACGCCCTGCTCGCATTGTTCGCCAACTTTGCGGCGTGGGGCGAATACTGCGCGGCAATAGCATCATCGTTGCGCGAACACTACGGATTCGACGATCGCGCGTGCGCATTCTTTGACTTCTTCGCCAAGCCTGTCCCCGAACCGGAACAGTATGCGTTGAACGCAATTCAATCGGCTTTGGACGGCGGCTGGCGACCGGACGAGGCGCGTCGACACGGGCGCATGTTGCTGAACTACGAGCTGATGTTCTGGAACACCCTCGCGGATCTCTGAACTCAGGCCCGCAGGGACTCGATCATGATCGAGCCCAGCCTGCCCGGCTCGCCGTCGATGTGCCGTTCGGCGGCGATGA
This sequence comes from Rhodococcus rhodnii, assembly GCA_000720375.1. GTDB lineage: Bacteria > Actinomycetota > Actinomycetes > Mycobacteriales > Pseudonocardiaceae > Kibdelosporangium. The sequence continues at coordinate 259,920 of JOAA01000019.1, forward strand.
TCCCCACGATGATCGCCTTCAGGTCGGCGCCGGTCACGTCCGCGCGCACCGCACCAGCCTCCTGGGCACGGGCAAGCAAGTGATCCTGAGCAGCGCGTAACTCGGTATGGGCCGAACCCAGCACCTCGACGGGGTCACGGCCCGACGAGGCCAGCGCCTCACCAAGGGCCTTGTTGCCGACGACGTTGCGGACCATCCGGACGACGAAGCCGAAGAACGCCGGACCGGGTTCCGGCGCGTCCGCAAGCGCTTGCGCGTCCGCGACGAGCCCCTCGACCCTGCTGATCAGAATGGCCTCGAGCAGCGCCTCCTTGGTCGGGAAGTGCCGGTACACGGTGCCGATGCCGACCCCGGCCCGCTTGGCAACCTCGTCGACCGGCACGGCCAGTCCCTCGGTCTCGAAGACCTGCTGGGCGACTTCAAGCACCCGCGCCCGATTACGCCGCGCGTCGGCCCTGAGCGGCCTTTCGGTCTCGGTCATGCTCCTCACCTGGTCGAAATGCCTGGTCCGCCGCATCGGGGTGATGCGGAGCAAACATTCCGATTCTAACTCCGGTGAAGAGGCCAGGAATGTGACTAAATACAACCAAGGCCGATCAACCTGATCGTGTTACCCGGCGACAGATCCATGGCGCGCGATGATGTTGCCCCGGTTTCACGGACTCGGCGGTGAGGAGATCAGGCTCGACGGTGGGTGGTGGTTTCGAACAGTATCGGGCTCATCCAGTCCAGGGCAGAGTGTCTGCGGCGGCGGTTATCGAAGCCGGTGGCCAACGCCGCCGCGTCGAGCTGTCCCGGATCCTGTTCGCCGCGTCCGATGCGGGCGCGGGCCGGCAAGTCGAGCACGATCTTGCTGCTGGACGAGCCGCCTTCGATGCATTCGAAGATCGCGCTCGCGAGCTCGATCCTGGTGCGCCAGCGCTGCCGGTCGAGTAGCTCAGTTTGCAGGCGTGCCCAGAATGCCTCGGCCATAGCGTTGTCATACGGGTCGCCGACGGTGCCCAGCGAGGGCAAGAGTCCCGCCTTGCGGGCGCGTTCGGTGAAGATCCACGAGATGAACTGGGTGCCGTGGTCGGCATGGATGATCCCATCCGGTACCTGGCCGGTGATACCGCGAGTATCGATGGCCATCCCCAGCGCGGCGGTAGCCAAATCGGCTCGTTGCCGCGAGTCGATCGCCCAGCCGACTACCCGGCGGAAGGAGGCGTCGAGAACCACGCAGCAGTAGACCTTGCCCGCACGCGTGGGGTGTTCGGTGACGTCGGTGACCCACAACTGGTTCGGCCCACCGCGACGGAGGTCACGCTTGACCAGATCCGTCACCGTCACTCCTGCGGGCACTCGTTTGACCTTGCGCCGCAACGGCAATCCGGCCGGGCCGGCCTGGCGCATCAGTAAAGCCACCACTTTTCGTGACACGGTCACGCCCCGGCCGTGGACCAGTTCGGCGCGCACCCGTGGTGCCCCATAGGTGTGCCGTGATGCCCCGTGCACCGCGGTGATCTGGTCGGTCAGCCACGCCTGGCGAATAGCCCGGGCGGACGGCGGGCGGGTTCGGGCGTCGTAGAACCCGCAGCGGGGCACTCCCAGCGCAAAAAGGCTTGCTTGACCGGGACGTCCTCAACGACCAGTTCGGCCACGAGGGCGAACCGGGCTTTTGGGGCACCACCCTGCTCGACCGCGGCAGCGGCCTTGCGCAGGATCTTGACCTCGTTCTCCAACTCCGCGATCCGCGCTTGGGCCGCTGCCAACGCAGCCAATTCGATCGCCTCAGGACCTGACGAGACCATCCTCGGTCGATCCGGTCCTGTTGCCTCCAGCGGTACAAGCAGGACTGCGCGATGCCCAGCGACGCGGCACCGACCGGCACCGTCCGGCACCGACCGGCCCGCCTCGATCAGGTCCAGAGCACGCCGCCGGAACTCCGGCGGACAGGCTTCGGCACGACCGACAAATCTCCTTCGGCAAGATCGTCGAACCGTATCTCTCTCAATGCACAGAGGACTTCGCCACTTGCTTCGGCACAGGGTGCTCAGCTGACGATGGCGATCACGATCAGCTCGGCGGTGTCGTCGGTGAGCTGATTAGGTTGTCGCGCAAGGAGTTCCAGTATTGACGAGGCTCGACCAACCCGTTCCAGTACCCGCACCTTCAACAGCCACGGCATCAAGGAATGGCTTCAGGCCGAGTTCGGATTCGCCGGCACGCCAACGCTGATCGGCGCGGGTTTCGGTGTGGACGTCGAGTGGTTCAATTCCCGTGGGGCGGACCTGTGCGACACGGTTGGGTCGGTGTCCGGCGAAGAGCTTCCGCGTGTCGGGATTGGCGTCCTCCTTGCTGCCACCGATGCGGAGTGCGGCCTGCCCGACGGCTCATGTGACTGGTCCGGCCGTCATCGCGATCTGGCTCTGGTTTGGTCCATGATCCGCCCGGATGGAGCCTGGCGGTGAGGCGCTCGAAAACCAGTGGAGCGGCGCCGCTGTACGCCATTACCGTGCTGGCGGGCCAAGTTGTCTAGTCAAAGGCGTGCCGTTGTACACACTGTGAGACCTCCCAAGCGCTGATTTTGTCGCGCGTCGCGCATGTGCGCCGCGCTTCTTTTTGCTGCGGACTTCTCACAGAAACCGGTGTACTTCTGTGCTCATAAACTGGGTGGTTGTTCCCACCTGCCTTCCACTCGTTCGCCGCCGTTGCCACTTGTGCACGTCCGAGCGTTTCCGGGCAAGCGGGAAATTTCGCGTCAACGCACACCACAAGCTCATCGACGCCTGGCTCCTCGTGCTCTGTACAGGTTGCGGGGACACTGCCAAGCTCACGGTCCTGGAGCGGGTGAATGTGCGCTCCATACGACCTGAGCTGCTGAACCGGCTGCGTGACAACGACCTTGGCCTGATAGCCGAACTGCTCCAGGATCCGGTCGTGCAGCGCCGTAATCGCATCGCCCTCGACTGGGACAACGCCTGGCGCCTCGACACCGGCGGATCGGATCACCTCGACCGTGAGGTGATCGACGTCTCGGTCCGCTTCGCGGCACGGATCCCGGTCCGGCCCGTGCAGCTGATCGCCGAGGCCTGCGGTCTTTCACGGGGCGAGGTCAAGAGACTCCTCGCGGAGGGCAAACTCGTTTCGGCAGTCCGGTTGAGCGGCAAGCTCTCCGGCGACTTCACCTTCACGCTCAAGCGCTGAGCCCTCCTGGAGGGCCGCACCGCGTGGCCGCCGATGCCGTCCGTCGAGATGACGGACGGCATCGCGAGCCGTCCGATCATCGCGCGGGGAGCCAGCGGTCGAACCAGGTTAAGTTCTGGGTCATTGCCGCGGCGCGGTGTGCCGGTTGGTGGAAGACGTGGGTTTCGTCGGGGTAGACGATCAGGTCCACAGGGACACCTTGGGCTTTCAGGTAGGCGCGGAGTTCCATGTTCGCCACTGCGTTGAACGAGGCGGCCTGCAGCAGCATCGGTGTGCGGATGTTCGCGGCTCGTAGGTCTGCGGCGAACTGCCGCCAGCGTTCTGCCGCTTGGGGATCTACAGGTGAGCCGCCGAAGACCTGCTTTGCCATCTCGGCGGCATTCGGGTTTTGGGCTCCGAGCAGCCAGTATCCGACTGTGCCGTTTCCGCCTTCGCCTGCCGAGACTGCTTTGAACATCGTGGAATGGGCTGCGGCGAGCTGACTGACTTCGGCGCCGCGGCTGTAGCCCGCGATGCCGACGCGGCTTGGGTCCACGAACCCTGCGTCGATGCCAGACCGCACTGCGGCCTCCATCATGGCGACGGGTTCCAGCAGGTTTCGCAAGGTCTCCGGCCAGTCCTTGCCTGGTCCGCCCGGGGCTGTGGTGGATTCGTCGACCCCCAGTACGACGTATCCCTTGGCGGCGAAGAGCTGTGACGGGTACTGCCATTCATGGCCTTCTGACATGAAGCGGTTGGCTGAGGCATCCCAGCCGTGAGTGATGACGATGGCCGGACATCTCGTCGACCTGCACTGTGGCGGAACGATTTGGTACCCACCGGCTTGGTGGCCGTGTACGTCCGTCCACTGTGCTGCGACGGGCGGCTGGAACCGCACTCCGGCGAAGTGTGCGTTGGGATTGTGGCCGTCACGGATCTTCTGGCCCTCGATCACCACCAACCGAGGCGGAGAAGACCAGGTCTGACGGACGGCGGCCGCTCGATTTACCGCATAGGAGAACGCACTGAAGTTGTCGGCACCGAGCGCCGGGGGTACAGGCGGCTTCGACGACGGAACGTTGATCTCCTTGCCTGTTGAGACCTCGATTACCCAGGACTCGCCGCGGAAGGCCAGTTCCAGCCGGCTGCCGTCGGCTGCCCACGTCACCGAGGGCCCGAGACCACCCTGCGGGCCGAGGTCCAGATCGGTTAGATGTCGAGGCCGCCCTGCGTCCCACAGCCACACGCCGACCCGAGCCGAGCTGTACTGTCCTTCCACAATGGACTGGATGCCGTACTTGCTCTCGTCGTACACCACTCCGGCGCGGGTATCCGGCTGCACCAGGTTCGGCGTGATGAACGCGAGCCTGCGGCCGTCAGGGGACCATTCGTGCCGAAGGACCTTCGCATCATGGGCAGGCGTGTTGGAGTTGTAGAACGCGAACCGCTGTCCGCCGATCGGCACCGCCGGGACCGGAGCGTCGAACAGCTTGCGCGGTCTGCCACCCGCAGCAGGCACGGACCAGACCTCGTCGGCACCGTCCACAGCGGTCAGGAATGTGATCGAGTCGCCGTGCCAGCCGAGGTTGGTCATCCGTTCGCCCGCGTAGACGGATCTGGCCCGGTCCGGTCGGTCGAAGTCGGCGACCATGATCCGGCTGACCACCTTGTTCGCCGCGACGGACGGTTCGTACACCAGAAAGGCGACTTGTCTGCCGTCCGGCGAGATCCGGGTTTCCGGGATCTGCCTGACCTCTACGACGTCTTTGACCTCCATGGCACGCGGCGCCGCGGACGCGGGCGCGCCCGACAGCGTGGCCGCAACCAGCGCCAGTACAGCCACGGTGATGCGTTTTCTCATCTGTTCCCCCGAGTCGTTTGTGTGATTCCACGCTACGAATTCGGGTGGGTTCGGGGCATCGGTCTACGGTCCGAACTTGGAGTTGACCAGGGGTGATGGTTCGGGTTGACCCGGGTTGATGGGCCTATGGTGGAGCCCATGTGGACCGAACGCCGCCAGGACATCGCGCTCGCCGTGATCCTCGCTGTCGTGCTGACCACTCTCTACTGGGACCGCTGGATCCCGATCACGGTCACCGTTGTCGGCAGCGTCCTGCTGATCTGGCGTCGCCGCTTCCCTAGGGCGATCTTCCTCGGCACTGCACTCGCGTTCATCGCGTCGTTGTTGTGGCACTGGGATTCCGCAAGCCCGCTGCTGTTCATCGCGTGGTTCGGGCTCTACGGACTCGCGGCGTACTCGATCAAGGTCGAGCCGACGAAGACAGTGCTTGGCCTGATCGGGGCCACGACCGGCGTGATCGTCCTGATGGGTTACGTCGTCACCGAGGAGACCAACCAGAACTTCGCGATCACGGTACTGCTGGCATTCGGCTGGGTCGGCACAGCGTGGTTCCTGGGCCGCTACCACCGAACCAAACGCGCCTACCTTGCCCAGCTGCAAGAACGCACGGCGCAGCTGGAACGCGAGCGAGAAGCCGTTGCCGCGCAAGCCGCAGCGGAGGAGCGTGCCCGGATCGCCAGGGAACTGCACGATATGTTGGCGCACACGATGAGCGGCATGGTCGTGCTGGCAGGTGGCGGACGCAAGATCGCCGAGACCAAACCCGAGGCCGCCGTCGCCGCGCTCGTCAAGATCGAAGATGTCGGCCGGAAAGGTATGGCGGAGACCAGGATGCTGCTCGACTCGGTACAGGAGGGCAGCGTGCGCACCCTCGACCATCTGTCTACTTTGGTCGACGAAGCCAGGCAGACCGGCCTGGCCGTCGAGGTCCAGATTGAGGGCGAACCAGTGCGAATGCCGTTGACGGCAGGCGCCGCGGCCTTTCGCATCGTGCAGGAGTCGCTGACGAACGTCATTCGGCACTCCGGCGCCAAAGTCGCCACGGTCAGCGTGAAGTACTGGCCGGACGCGTTCGAACTGCAGATCACCGATGACGGCAAAGGCGGCGCCGTAAACCCTGGTCATGGCGTGACCGGCATGTGGGAGCGGGCCGAACTGGCAGGTGGCGCACTGCGCGCCGGTCCACGGCCGGAAGGCGGCTGGTCAGTCCGCGCGATCTTCCCGGTGCCGGCATGATCACCGTCCTGATCTGCGACGACGCGCCCATTGTCCGGATGGGCCTGCGGATGGCGGTGGAATCCGAACCGGACTTGTCCGTGGTCGGCGAGGCCGCTGACGGCGCCGAAGCCGTTGCCGCGACCAAGGAACTAAAGCCTGACGTGGTGCTGCTGGACATCCGGATGCCGCACGTCGACGGGATCGAGGCCGCACGGCAGATCCTGGCGGAGGACACCAAAACTCGTGTCCTCGTGCTCACGACCTACGACCACGACGACAATGTCTATGCCGCGTTGCGCACAGGCGCCAGCGGATTCCTGGTCAAGGACGCTCCGCCCGAGCACGTCATCGAGGCCATCAGGGCGATTGACGCGGGCGACGCCGTGCTCTCGCCCTCGGTCACCCGGCGCCTGCTGGAGACTGTCACGCTGCCCGGCGGCATCAAGCTGCCTGAGCTGTCCGAACAGGACAGCCGGTTGCTCAGGCTGATCGCGAAAGGGCGGACGAACGCCGAGATCGCGGCCGAACTGGACCTCACCCCGGCGACCGTCAAGACATACGTCTCCCGGTTGTTCACCAAGATCAACGCCCGGGACCGGACGCAGGCCGTCGTCCTTGCTTACGAGAGTGGACTGGTCCGGCCGGGCAGCTGAGCCTCGTAACTCACGATGTACTGCTCCATCGCGGCGTCCACTGCCTCGCGATCACCCGTGGCCAGCAGGTCCAGCAGCAGTCCGCGAGTCACCGCGAGGCCCAGGCGCGCCATCACTCGAGCGTCCTCTTCGGACAAGCCTTGGGCGATACCGAGGGCGATGACCGGGTCGAGCCACGCGTGGACCACGTCGTCGAGCAGGTGCGTCGTCCCGGGCCGGCCCTGCAGCGCCTGGCCGTAGACCTCGAAGAACAGCCGGACGTTCGGCCACAGCGCCGGGTCGGAGATCCGCCGCCAGAACCGGCGGGCCATGTCCCCGGCCGATTCGCCCGGTTCATGCGCCAAGTCGGCGAGGACTTCGCGTTGACGCGCCTCGACCGTCCTGATGATCTCCACGAGCAGGCCCTCTTTGGAGCCGAAGTGGTAGATCAGCATCCGATGACTGGTGCCGAGCCCGGCCGCGATCTGCCGCAGGCTTCGCTCACCCACTCCGTGTTCGGCCACGTAGTCCACTGCCGCGGACAACAGCCGTTGCTTCGCGTCTACCATTGAACCACATGGTACATGTACCATCTGGTACATGGCGAAGCAGGAATTCGAGGTCACCGCGCATTCGACCGCCGCGCCGAGCCGCGTTTACGCGCTCTTACGGGACGGCTCGACCTGGCCGGCCTGGTCGAAGCTCGAGCGGTTCGAACTGGAGAAGCCCAGCTCGCCTGAGCCGGAGAGCGTCGGCGCGATCCGCAACTTCTACACCGGCCGGTACAAGATGCGTGAGCAGGTCGCCGAACTGGTGCAGGACAAGCGGTTCAGTTACATCCTGCTGTCCGGCCTCGCACTGAAGGACTACCGCGCCGACATCGACCTGACGCCGAACGGCGAGGGCACGGACATTCGCTGGCACACGTCGTTCCGGCCGAAAGTGCCCGGCATGGGCTGGATCTACCGGCGCACACTGCACAAGCTCACCCACGAGTTCGCACATATGCTGGCTGACTACGCGAGCAAGCATGGATTCGGACTACAGTCCCCTTGTGCCTGACGATGAGCTACTGAAGATCGGTGCCACGCCGCCGAAAGAACGCGCTGACGCGGCCCGCAACCGCGAGAAGATCCTTGAGGCCGCGGCGAAGTTATTCGAGAAGTACGGCGTGACCAGGGTGTCCATGGACCAGGTCGCCGTCGAGGCCCGGGTGGGCAAAGGCACCGTGTTCCGACGGTTCGGCGACAAGTCCGGCCTCGCCGTCGCCCTGCTGGACGACCGGGAACGCGAGCTGCAACAGGCCATCCTGTCCGGCCCGCCGCCGCTTGGCCCAGATGCGCCCGCCGACGCCCGGCTGATCGCGTTCGTCGAGGCCTATGCGGCTTTCCTGGACGCCAATGTCGATCTGATCCACGTCTCCGAGACGGCTTCACCAGGCGCCCGGTATCGGATCGGGTCGTACCAGCTCTGGCATCGGCACGTGACGATCCTGCTCGCCAAGGCCCGTCCCGACTTGGACGCGGACTATCTCGCGCACGCGATCCTCGCCCCGCTGTCCGCTGACCTGCACAAAGCCCTCGATTACCCGTCGGAACGCGCCGCGGCGGGTGCCGTGTCACTGACCAGGCTGGTCCTCACTGGCGTGACAAGCGGACCGTAGTCCGCTAATCTTGAAGAAATCGGACCGAAGTCCGCTTCTATCGAGAGGTCAGTCATGAGCACCGTGTTGCACATATCCGCCTCGCCGCGTGGCGAGGCATCCGAATCCTTGGCGATCGCGCGCACTTTCCTTGACACGTATGAGGAAATGCATCCGGAAGACGAGATCGTCACCTTCGACCTGTGGGACGGCACACTGCCCGAGTTCGGTCCGGCGGCCGCAGCGGCGAAGATGGCCTTGTTCGCTGGTCAGCAGCCCTCTGGCGAGGCGTGGAACGCGGTGATCCGGACGTTCGAGCGGTTCAACGCCGCCGACAGGTACCTGTTCAGCGTTCCGATGTGGAACGCGACCGTGCCGTACATCCTCAAGCAGTTCATCGACGTCATCAGCCAGCCGGGCATGGTGTTCTCGTTCGATCCCGAGCACGGCTACACCGGCCTGTTACAGGGCAAGAAGGCCGCGGTGATCTACACGAGCGCGGTGTACGGCGAAGGCCTGCCACCGTCGTTCGGAGCCGATTTCCAGCAGCCGTACCTGGACAACTGGCTGCGCTGGGCCGGTGTGTACGACATCTCCGAGATCCAGTTCCGGCCCGACCTGGTCACTACGACCGGCGACGTCGATCGCCGGACGGCACACGAGAAAGCACGTGATATCGCCAAAAACTTCTGAGTGGTCGTCATCACTCAGGGCGTCAAGACCGCGCTAACAAGTCCCCTCCGGTCATCATGACCGCGTCGTGCCCGGGTCCGGAACGGCTGAATGACGCTGTTCTGGGAGTGTGACTCTCACAGATGTGCTCCCGAGTATGGGTCGATCGCTGCAGACCAAACTGGAGCCGGACGTTTGGCCACGTAGTGCCAGCGCCACAGCCGACGGACTGTCCATCGCAGGCATCTCGGCGAACGAACTCGCCGCACGGTTCGGCACCCCTGCCTACATCCTCGACGAGCACGAGGTCAGGCGCCGTTGCCAGGCTTATCGGGCCGCGCTGCCCGGCTTCGAGATCGCGTATGCGGGCAAGTCCCTGACCTGCCGTGCGGTGCTGCGCTGGATGGCCGAGGAGGGTCTCGCACTGGACGTCTGCTCAGCCGGTGAGCTGGCGGTCGCGCGCGCCGTCGGCTTCCCAGCCGAGCGGATTCTGCTGCATGGCAACGTAAAGACGACCGAAGACTGGAAAGCGGCGCTCGGCTACGAGGTCGGCCGGATCGTGGCGGACTCGCTCGACGAGATCGAGCAACTCGGCTCGCTGGCACGACATCCGCAGCGTGTGCTCGTCAGGGTGACGCCGGGCGTGGACGGGCACACGCATAAGGCAATCGCGACAGGAATGGAGGATCAGAAGTTCGGTTTCCCGCTGCGGGATGCGATGACCGCGATATCGGCCGTGCTGGCGCAGCCTGGGCTGCGGCTGGACGGACTGCACTGCCACATCGGCTCGCAGATCAAGTCCGTGGCCAGTTTCGAGCTCGCCGCCCGGCGGATGGTCGAGTTCATCGGCCAGATCCGGGACCGGCACGGGATTGTGCTGCGCTCACTGGATCTCGGCGGCGGTCACGCGGTGCCGTATCTGCCTGGTGAACAGGAATTCGACCTGGTCGGGTACGCCCAACGGGTTCAGGTCGCCGTCAACTACACGGCTGCCACGCTCGGGCTGCCCTCGCCACAGTTGACGATCGAGCCGGGCCGAGCCCTGGTCGCCAACGCGGGCGTCACGCTTTATCGGGTCGTCACAGTGAAAGGATCATATGTCGCGGTTGACGGGGGAATGAGTGACAACATGCGCGCCAGTCTGTACGGCGCGCGCTATCTGGTCCGGCTCGCCGGCCGGAACTCGACAGCTCCACTTCGGACGGTTTCGGTCGTCGGAAGGCATTGCGAGGCAGGAGATGTGATCGCCAGCGACGTGTCGCTACCCGCTGACGTGCATGCGGGTGATGTGCTTGCGGTGCCGGTGACCGGCGCGTACCACCATTCACTTGCTTCGAACTACAACCAGATCTGCCGTCCACCGATCATCGGTGTGCGCGATGGCTGGGCGCGCCCCTTGGTGCGCCGGGAAACGGAGGAGGATTTGATGGCTCGAGACGTCGGCTAGGAGTACAGCCGAGAGAGATCCGCGGCCGCTTTGGCGAACATGTCCCGGAGTTCTTGTGGTTCAAGGACTTCCGCGTCCGCGCCGAGCTGCAGGATGGCGTGCAGGGCGTGCATGTTCGTCTCGATGGGCACGGTGACGGTGATCCAGCCGTCCTCGTCGGGCTCGGGTTCGTGGTCACGCAGCGCACGGCCGACGACCGGGCCGAGCAGAAACACCATCTTGCGGCCAGTTGGCGAAAGGCGGACCGTCGCTTCGCCTCTCCACAGGGTGTCCTGCACGCGCTCGGCCGAGGCCTCCCAGTATTTGGCGAGGTCGAAGTCCTTGGGCCGGTCGAACTTCTCCTCGGTCGGCTCCAGCGCGAGGATTCTCGACACCCGGTAGGTGCGCGGCTCACCTTTGCTCGCGGCGATGAGGTACCAGGTTCCGTTCTTCAGCACGACGCCCAGCGGTTCCAGCAGGCGGTCCACCTCTGCGTTGCCCCAACGCCGGTAGCGCACCGAGATCCGCCGCTGCTCCCACACGGCCGCGGCGACCGTGGAGAGATAGGGCGCGGACTCGCCCTCCCGGAACCAGCCAGGCGCGTCGAGCAGGAACCGTTCCCGGATGGACTGAGCTCGCTCGCGCAGTTCGGGCGGCAACGCGGCCATCAGCTTGAGCTGCGCGGCCGCGAGCACCTCACCAAGACCGAGCTGTTTGGCCTGGTCAGGCATGCCGGAGAGGAACAACGTCTCGGCCTCGGCCGTGGTCATCCCGGTCAGTTTGGTGCGGTACCCGTCCAGCAGTTGATAGCCGCCCGCCGGCCCGCGGTCGGCGTACACCGGCACGCCCGCGGCGCTGAGCGACTCCACGTCCCGGTAGATCGTGCGGACCGAGACCTCCAGCTCGTCGGCCAGTTCCTGCGCGGTCATCCGGCCCCGGGCCTGCAGCAGCAGGAGGACCGAAAGCAACCGACTCGCTCGCACACGTCGATTCTGCCCGGTAGCGTCCGGAACATGCAGGTCGCTGGACGTGAGGTGACGCTATCCAGCCCGGACAGGGTGTTCTTCCCTGATCGCGGCGAGACCAAGCTCGACCTGGTCAACTACTACCTGGCGGTGGCCGAGCCGCTGATGCGCACGATGGGCGGGCGGCCGGTGCTGATGCAGCGCTTCCCGCGTGGCGCGGGCGGGCCGTCGTTCTTCCAGAAGCGTGTGCCGGACAAGGTCCCGCCGTGGCTGGAGACGACCGTCGTCCAGACGGTGAACGGGACACCGTCGAACGCCCTGGTAATCGCGGACCTCGCGCATGTGGCGTGGGCCGTGAACCTCGGATGCCTCGGGTTCCACGTGTGGCCGTTCACGGCAGCGAACCCTGATTTCGCGGACGAGCTTCGGCTCGACCTTGATCCACAGCCCGGGACCGGTTTCGCCCAGGCCGTCGAGGCCGCTCACGAGCTGCGGGCGCTGCTGTCGTCCTTGGGGCTTGAGGGGTATCTGAAGACAACCGGGAAGCGCGGACTGCACGTGTACATGCGGCTTGAGCCGCGGTGGGACTCCTATGAGGTCCGGTCAGCTGCCGTGGCCGTTGCCCGGGAGCTGGAGCGTCGTCGCCCCGACTTGATCACGGCGGCGTGGTGGAAAGAGGAGCGGGGCAAGCGGATCTTCGTGGACTACAACCAGAACGCCCCGCACAAAACGGTGTTCGGGGCGTGGTCGGTGCGCGACAAGATAACGGGGCCGGTCTCGACCCCGCTGTTCTGGTCCGAAGTGGACTCGATCTCACCCGAGACGTTGACCTTGGCGTCGGTGCCCGCACGACTGGCGTCGCTGGGCGATCCGTGGGAGTCGATGCGCCCGCAGTCGCTGGAACCGTTGCTGGAGATGCATTCCCGGGACATGGCCGCCGGATTGATGGACGCGCCGTGGCCGCCTGTCTACCCCAAGCAGCCCAACGAGCCCGACCGGGTGGCGCCCAGCCGTGCCCGCAATCCCGAGGCGCACTGAATGCCGTACATCCCGCGACGAGCGGCCGATGTCGCACCTCGGCTTGCCCGAGTGGCGTGGACGGTCGGAGCCCTGGCGTTTGCCGCTGGCAGCTACGCGTTGTTCTCCGCAGGCATCTGGGTTGGCGGCATCGTGCTGGCGCTTCTCGCTGCGTTGCTCCTGGTGTTCGTGTTCTACCGAGAGCCCGGCTCGCACAAGCGGCACGACAAGCCGCCCGCACGCAACCTAAAGCGCACGCGAGGCCGCTGATGCGGCTTCCTGGGCTGCGACGACGGCAGCGCCGTTGTGTTCAGCCCATTCGGTGAGCATTTCGATCGGCGCCATCAAGGTGGTGCCGAGTTCGGTCAGCGTGTACTCGACTCGCGGCGGGACTTCCGCGTAGGCGATGCGCGTGACGAGACCGTGTTCGGTAAGCCGTCGCAACGTCTGGGTGAGCATCTTCTTCGAGATGCCGCCGATGAGATCGATGAGTTCGCCGTGCCTGCGCGGGCCGCGGCTGAGGCCGTACAACGTGACCACGGCCCACTTGTCGGTGATGATCTCGACCGCCAGCCGGGCCGGGCAGTCGGCCAGAAATACGTCCCCACCAGTAAAGTCACCCACGGTTCCCAGGGTACCGGCGGGTGACCGTCGGCTTCATAGGCTGCTGATCATGACGACGCTTCCGCCGAGCACCTACCGGCTCTTCGAGACCGACCGCTACGCCACCTTCATCACCATCAACCCGGATGGCACACCGCAAACGAGCCTGATGTGGGTGTCCAGGGACGGTGACGATCTGCTCTTCGGCGTCGAGGACTTCCGCGTGAAAACCAGGAACCTGCGCCGCGATCCACGGATCACCGTCATGATCGAGGACGACCGGAACAACCCAGCCGGACTCCGTCAGCACCTGATCATTCGTGGCACGGTCACATTCCACGGCCCAGGCATCGTCGACGAGTGGGCCGCGTTCATGGACAAGCAGTCGCATCGGTACCTGGGCACGGATTTCCCGTTCCCCAACAGGTTCACACCGACCGGGTTGATCGGCCGGATCAAGCCGGAGCGCATCTCCGGTGTCGGCCCGTGGGCTTGACTTCAAGCCCAGTGGAGGTTGCACGATCCGCCGCGTGTACTGGAATCCGTTACCCATCGCATGCGTCGGCCTCAGAGGCGAGTGGGAGGCGCGCAATTGGCGCAACACCCCGGGCCCGTTCTACGCAGCCGAAACCGACACCTGCTGGATGGGCAGACTGTCGCGCCACAACACGTCATGTACGACGACGACTACGGCCAGGAGTTCATCTACCGCCAGCCACAGAATCCCGAAGAGCTCAGGCGCGTGCTCGACGCGGCCGGAGACGATCCGTGGGGAGGTTACGCCGCCGACGGTGACAACCACTGGACACTGACGTCCGTACGCGAGTGGTGGGCCGATCGCGGGCGACTCCGGGAATGGGCGACCAAGCTGGCTGCCAAGTGGTCCGTCAGCGAGGTGAAGGACGAGGTCGAAGCGGCGAACGGAGCGCTTGACCTCGTGGCGTACCTGGACAACGGCATGGAGGCGTACCTGCGGGGCTACGTGTTCTGGCTGGCCGAGGGACGGGAGCCGGTCGTGGGCGAAACGCTGCCGGCGCTGTGACCTGCCAGTTAGGCTCGGGGGCGTGAATGCCGGAACGCCGTCCTTGAAAATCGGTCGCCACCAGGTCGCCGGGTGCGCGTCGACGGTGGGCATCGCCGATGGCTGACCACTTCAACCCACCGGGAATGTGGCAGCCAAATGGCCGCGCCTTCTCTCAGGGCGTCGTCCAAGGCCAGGGCGAAGTCGTCCACATCACCGGGCAGGTCGCCTGGGATGAGCACGACAACGTCGTCGGCGGGGCAGACGCCGAAGCGCAGATGGAGAAGGCCATCGACAACGTCCGGGTAGTCCTCGACGAGGTCGGCGGCACGCTCGGCGACATCGTCTCGATGACGATCTACTTCCTCAACCGCGAGGATCTGCCGGCCATTCAACGGGTCCGCGCCCGCCACTTCGATGTCCGGACGGCTCCGGCCAGCATCCTGATCCAAGTGCCCGGCTTGGTGATCCCGGAATTGCTCGTCGAACTCGTCCCGATCGCGGTCGTGCCGCACAGCAGGTTCAAGCGCCCGCGCTGAGTGACGACATGTGCCGTGTGGACCAGCGGTTAGCCTTGAGGGCGCGAAGGCTGGAACTAAGCCAACACACTGACAACTCTGCGCTGGGCGAATCCGGGACTCGGTGAGCCTAATCGGTGAGACCCAGTGTGTGGGTTGTTCCGTCGGCGAAACCGATCACGACCCGCAGCGGGCCCGCGGAGCCAGGCAAGGTACGCAGGCCGTGGGGTTCTCCTCCGCACCAGCGTTGAATGTCCTCGGCCGGGCCTGCCACCTCGATACGGGCGATTCCCACTGGTTGGCGCTGATGCGCGGCGCTGAGCGCAGCAGTCCCCTCCGGCCAGTGGATAAGGACGGGCAACCATCTCCGGTCGAAGTTCGCACCGAATCCAGCGAGCAGGTATGACGGGTAGCCGGGGTCTTCCGCAGGCACCTCATGCACGGGTTCGTCGCCCGCGGCAGCGAGGTCGCGCAAGCGGGACTCGTCCTCGATCACGACAAGCCAGGCCATCGGAACCATGGCCGCCGAAGGGTGCGTGTCGAGGGCCTCCATGTCGAACTGAAGCAGCGGCGGGGCACCTGGCGCCGGAGACTCACCGTTCGGGTAGTGGACTTCCAGGCACTGCCCCCGCCGGAGTGGTACGACAAGGTTGGACAGCCCGAGGCCCGGAATGACTCGACCGCGGGCAATCCCCAGCCCGGCCCGCTTGAGCTCCTTCTCGGCGTCGGCCTTCGACCGCGCGGCCAACACCACGTGATCAATCTCCACCCTGATCCCCTTCCACGAGGATGAGCCCCACGACACCTTACTGAAAGTGGTTTTCACTATCAAACAGGTATTCGGGTCAGCCCCGAAACCATTCGAGGTGTCCCGCACAATGGAGGCATGCGAGCGTCGACACGAAGCCTGCGGATTGGCCCCTACGAGGTCGATCCCGCCGTCGTGCTCGCGCCGATGGCGGGGATCACCAACGTGGCGTTCCGGCAGCTCTGCCGCGAGTTCGGCAGCTCCACCTCGCTGTACGTGTGCGAGATGATCACCGCGCGGGCCATCGTCGAACGCGACGAGAAGACCATGCACATGATCACCTTCGGCGAGCACGAAAACCCGCGGTCACTCCAGCTCTACGGCGTCGACCCGGCCACCATCGCCGAGGCCACCAAGATCATCGTCGGCGAGGACCGAGCCGACCACATCGACATGAACTTCGGGTGCCCGGTGCCCAAGGTCACCAAGAAGGGTGGCGGAGCGGCTCTTCCGTACAAGCGGAAACTCTTCGGGGACATCGTCAAGGCTGCTGTGGACGCTGCGGGAGATGTACCCGTCACGGTCAAGTTCCGGGTCGGCATCGACGACGAGCACCAGACGTTCCTTGACGCCGGGCGGATCGCGGAAGCCGAAGGGGCGCAAGCGGTCGCGTTGCACGCGAGGACCGCAGCGCAGCGGTACTCGGGCACCGCTGACTGGTCGAAGATCGCGATGCTGAAAGAGGCCGTGACGACCATTCCCGTGCTGGGCAACGGCGATATCTTCAGCGCCGACGACGCCGTCAAGATGATGGCGCAGACTGGTTGCGATGGTGTCGTTGTCGGGCGTGGGTGCCTTGGCAGGCCTTGGCTTTTCGCCGAACTGCAGGCAGCGCTGCGGGGTGAGCCGATTCCGGACGCCCCGGATCTCGGCACTGTCGCCCGGATCCTGCACCGGCACGCCCTGCTGCTCGTCGACCATCTCGGTCCGGACAAGGGCATTCGTGACCTGCGCAAGCACATGGCCTGGTATCTCAAGGGTTTCCCGATCGGCTCCGAGCTTCGCCAGCAGTTCGCGTTGGTCGACACCGTCGGGCAGATCGAGGATCTGATCACGCAACTGGATCACGACGCTCCTTTCCCCGCCGACGCTGAAGGTCCGCGCGGGCGTCAGGGTTCGCCTGGGAAGGTCACGTTGCCGGACGGTTGGCTTGACGATCCGGACGACCGCGCTGTCCCCGTGGGCGCGGACGTCATGCACTCCGGCGGGTAGTGACACGCGTCACGGCATGCTTCATCGCCGAAATGGGTTCCCTTCAACATGGCCATGGTCGTGGTGCACGGAGTCCTCGCCGACGCGGCGCAGTGGAACGACGTCCGTACCGAACTCGTGGCCGCCGGCCATCAGGTGATCGCGAGAGATCGCCGTGGCCGCAATGGCATCGCCCTCAATGCGGACTACAGCGTCAAAACGGAGATCGAGGATCTGCACCGCGTTCTCGACGAAGCCGGGCCCGGATCCGTTCTCTTCGGCCACAGCTACGGCGCCGTGATCGCGTTGCTCACCGCGCAACAGCGCGACGATCTACACAGCGTGATCCTGTACGAGCCCATCGCGACGGGTCATCAGCTCAAAGCTTTCGTTGGCACGGCAGTGGAACGGGCAAAGCGGGCAGTTGAGGCAGGCGACCTCGATGCCGCGATGGAGATCTTGGTCACGGACGTGTCGCCGACTCCACCCGATGTCCTGGCGCGCTATCGCGGCAACCGGATGTGGCAGTCGCAGTTGCCGTTCGTACCGTCGGCCATCCAGGAACTTGAGGCCTTGCTCGCCCATGACATCGACTACGACCAAGTGACGCCGCCACGGGCGCCGGCCAAGGTTGTTCTCGGGGCCAAAAATGTCGGCACAATGCCGTTCGGCAGGCCAACCGAGACGCTGGCGTACACCATCGGCGCCGAGCTGCTGCTGCTCGACGACCTCGGTCACGTTGCCCACATGCAGACACCCGCGAAGCTCGTCGAGGCGATAAATTCCTAGCCATGCGAGCGGCATTCGCAGTGGTCACGCTGCTGGCGGGCTGCTCGATCGCGGTCGACGGCAGTCCCGTCGCCGGTGCGGCGGGTGCCAAGGACCTCATCGTCAAGTACTTCGCCGACTTCGATGCCGCCGCGGCGCAGGGGCCCGCCGCCCAACAGGACTTCTTGCGCCGCACGCAACATCCCGACTTCACCAACCGGATCTGCGACCTGGCCGGCGTCACGATCACCGTCGAGCCGACCTTGTCCACGTTGCGGCCGGACGCGAAATGGGTGCCCGAAGGGGCAGATCGGCCGCGCGGTGACGTGTACGTCGTCGCTGTATCACTGACCGTCAGCCGGGACGGCCAGAAACTCGGCGACCAGATCGGATCCGAGCGGATCGTGGTGCTCGACGGGGCCGTTTACGGCTTTATGCCTTGCCTTAGGCAAAACTGAAGACGACTGCGAGGCGTGTCACACCCCATCACTGGGTTGGAGCAGTCATTCATCCACCAGATGAGGGATTTCTGTATACACCTGCCCTCAGTGTCTCAAGCCGGGCCGCCAACCGGTCGACAGAGATACTTGAGGGAGGTGAAGGCGGTGACCGGACTCGGACGCGGTATCGCCGAGCCTGAGCCCGTGTCAGACCCGCCGGAGTGGGCCGTGCACGAGGACACAGGCGGCGCGAACACGCCTGACGGCACGTCTCTTGTCCAGCTGCACGAGTCGATCGCCACCCTGCTGGCGTCGCGTGGCCAGTGGCGCCAGGCCTACCAGCACCTCCGCTCCGCACTCGAACTCATCCACGCCGACAAGACCGAAGCGCCGCGCATTCCCGAGCAGCTGCGCCGGGAGGTCGACCGGTTGCGCCGTGAGCACGCCGAAGCCCGCGAGCAGAGCATCCGCGACAGCCTGACCGCCAGCTACAACCGCCGTTATCTGGACCAGCGCCTGGTCACGTTGCTCGCCGACCGCCACACCATGGTCGGCGGCCTTGCCGTCGCATTGGTCGACCTTGACTGGTTCAAACAGGTGAACGACACCTTCGGGCACCTGATCGGCGACCGGGTGCTGCAACGGGTCGTCGATCTGCTGCAGGACGGCCTGCCCGAGGACGCGTTCTGCGCGCGGTACGGCGGCGAGGAGTTCGCGCTGGTCCTGCCCGGTGTCGACGGCCCGACCGCGGTCGCGATGGCCGAGGCCGCCCGGATCAAGATCGAGAGCTATCCCTGGTCGAAGATCGTTCTCGGGCTGCGGGTGACCGTCAGCATCGGGATCGCCCACGAACCGACCCTGAGCTTGGGATCCGGCCCGGAGCGCCAGCTGCGTCAGGCGGACGGACTTCTCTACACGGCGAAGCAATCCGGACGAAACGCCGTCGCCTATCGCGTGGGCGGAAGAACGTTCTTGGCCGGGCCCGCGGCCGGCCGCCGGGCCGTGACCGAGTCGAAGGCCCTGGTCTACTAACGCCCGACGTCCCCCGTTCGGCCTAGCAGCCTGCGCGATTCCGCGTACTGAACGTAAACAAAGTTCGTCGGGCTGTCGTCAACAGTGGACACCGCCCGTACTATCGCTGGGCAACGACCACTGTCGGTCTGCAACACTTGTGCTCCCCGGCGCGTCTGGACAAGCGGGGCCGTGTTGATATCGTGACGTGACTGAGATTGGAGGGAGACCTGGTGCCCGACGAAGATCGCCCGTACGGCACCGGTGCTCGCCGCAGTCGTCACTCGACCGAGGAAGCGTCACCCGAACAGCAGCCACGCCGTCGCAGACGGTCAATGGAGGATTCGGGCGGCGTCAGCGTCTCGGATTTGGTCAAGCGCCATACGTCGCGAACAGACCTGCCGATTCCGCAGGTCAACGGTGCGCCCGCAGCGAGTCAACCGGTACCGCAGACGCCGCCGCGTGCCCCGCAACGGGCCGCGCGCGAAGCCGAGCCGGCGAAGGCACCGCAGGCACCACCGCCCCCTCCGCCGGAGGCACAGCGCCGCGCAGCGCCGCCGCGTCGGCAGGCTCAGCCCCGCCCGGAGCAGATGTCGCAGCAGATGCCGCGCCCTGAGCCCCGTGGCCGTGCCCCGCAACCGCCAGCCGCACCCAACGGGCAGCAGGCGACCGGGCAGCGGCCCGTTCCTTCGCGGGACGCGACTGGTCAGCGTCCAATGCCGCCGAACCCGGCGCCGAGACCGGTCGCGCAAGCATCCGGTACATATTCGATACCCGCAGCCCAGGTGGCGGCCGCTAAGGTTCCGCCTGCCCCGCGCGGGCACACCTCTGGCCCACGGCCGGTACCGCAGAACTCGGCGGCGCTCCCGGCGCCTGCCAAGCCCACCAACGGCCACACGAACGGGCACACCGGTCAACAGCCGCGGCCCGCGCGTCCGCCGCAGCCGTCTCAGCAACTGCCGGTCCCGCAGCCGTCCCAGCAGCTTCCCGTGCCGAACGCGGGTCAGAACGGCCGTCCGCCCAAGCCGGTCGGCCAGATGTCGGCCCAGCTGCCGGTCCCGCAGGCGCCCGCGGCCGAGCCGGAAGAGCGCCCGGCGAACGGCAACGGGCAGGTCCCGCCCGCGTTGAAGCGCTCGGCGCCGTCGAACGAGCGCAAGCCGATGCCGCCGCGCCGCGAGATCGACGCCATCAGCATGACCACGGAGATGGAGGCCATCTCCGAAGACGTCAAGGAAATCCGCCGGGTGGACGCCACCCTCGCGCGGTTCTCCGCCGTCCACGACGAGCTCGCCGAAGAGGAACGACTAAAGAAGGAAAAGCGCGAGCGCTTGATGCCGTGGCTAAAAGGGGAAAGCGAGGGCGACGAAGAGCCTGACGTCCTCGCAGAAACCCAGGCAGCAGGCACCCTCGACCGTGAACTGGCCGATCTTCCCACGGTGAACGAACGGCCAGTGGTCGAACACGTCGAACACACCCAGCACGTCGATCCGCCCGAGCCGGAGCGCAAGACCGCAGGCGGTGGAGGCACGCGCAAACCACCCACCAACCGGCTGGTCCGGTCCGGCCGGATCGCCGCCGCGTCCATCGCCGCGGTTCTGCTCGTCGGCACGGGCGTCGTGTGGGGCGGCAAGGAATGGATCGACGGTCAGTTCAACGAGGTCGCAGCGCTCGACCAGAACTCGTCGGACATCAAGGACGGCGCCGCGCAGCTGGGTGACGAGAACTTCCTGATGGTCGGCTCGGACACGCGCGAAGGCGCGGAGGCCGAGGACGGCGTCGGCACCGCCGCGCAGGTCAAGGGCGCGCGGTCGGACACGATCATGATCGCGCACATCCCGAAGGACCGGAAACGCGTCGTGATGGTGTCGTTCCCGCGTGACCTGGAAGTCCAGATCCCCGCGTGCGAGAAGTACGACTCCGCGACCGGCAAGTACGGCGAGCCCGGTCAGCCGCTGAAGAACGAGAAGATCAACGCGGCGTTCATGGTCGGCGGGCCGAAGTGCGTCACCAAGGTGGTCCAGAACCTGACCGGACTGAAGATCAACCACTTCGTCGGCATCGACTTCCACGGCTTCAAGGACATGGTCGACGCCGTGCATGGCGTCGAGATGTGCGTGGCGAAACCGATGTACGACACCAAGTTGAAGACTTGGATCGTCGAGAAGCCCGGCCAGAACGTGACATTGACCGGTGACGCGGCGCTGAACTTCGTGCGCGCCAGGGCCGTCACCGAAGGGCCGCACACCGACAAGGGCGACCCGACCGCGGACTACGGCCGGATCAAGCGCCAGCAGAAGTTCCTGTCCTCCTTGCTGCGCAAGGCGATGTCCGGTCAGGTGCTGCTGGACCCGGCCAAGCTCAGTGACTTCGTCGGCGCGTTCACCAAGGCCACTTTCGGCGAGGGCATCGGCACCGACGAGCTGATCACGCTCGGCCGTTCGCTGCAGAGCGTCGGCGCGGGCAAGGTCACCTTCATCACCGTCCCGACCGTCGGCCTGCCCAACGGCCGCGGCAACGAAGTGTTGCGGGACAAGGACAACAAGGCGCTGTTCAACGCGATCATCAACAAGGTGCCGTTGCCCAACGAGCAGCCGGACGGTGCGCCACAGGCACAAGCAGGCCAGACGCCGCCGGAGTCGTTGCAGAACCAGCAAGGCCAGATCGTCGACCCGAAGTCGGTGAAGGTGCAGGTGCTCAACTCCGGCGCCAAGGACGGCGACGGCAGGCGTGCCCAGACCGCGCTGCGCAACCAGGGCTTCGTGGTGCTGCAAGCGGTCGAATCCGGAACCAAGCTGCCGAACACGGTCGTCAAGTACGGCACGGACCTCAACGCGGCGACCACGGTGTCCGCGGCGGTGCCCGGTTCGAAGCTGGAGAAGGACGACTCGCTCGGCAGCGCGGTGATGTTGTTCCTCGGCCAGGATTACGGCGGCAAGATCCAGAACCCGTCGCAGGGAACCCCGGGTGGGCAGAACGCTCCGGCCCCGCCACCAGCACCGGAGGTACCGAAGGGCCTGTCGACCGTCAACGCGGGCGACCAGGGTTGCGCCTAGATGTCGGTCGTGGTTCACCAATGGTTCACGTGAGGATTCGGTAAGAACAGACACCTGCACGTAGGCTGTCGCCATGCGTGAGGCCTACCGTGACCAGCTCGGACAACTTGCCGATCAGCTGGCAGACATGTGCTCCATGGTCGGCGACGCCATGTCGCTGGCCACTCGTGCCTTGCTGGAGAGCGATCTGGCATTGGCCGAACAGGTGATCGGCGACGACGCGAAGATCGACGACGCCCGCGCGAAAGCCGAAGAAGAGGCATACGCGCTGCTGGCGTTGCAGGCACCGGTGGCGACCGACCTGCGGACCGTGCTCGCGGTCATCCACGCGGCGGAAAGCCTTGAGCGGATGGGCGACCTGGCGCTGCACGTGGCCAAGGCCGCGCGCCGCCGTCACCCCAACCCGGTGCTTCCTGACGGGGTGAAGCCGTACTTCGCCGAGATGGGCAAGGTCGCGTGCAAGATGGCGCAACAGGCCGAACAGGTTATCCGTACGCAGGACATCAAGCTCGCGCGCGAACTCGACGAGACCGACGACGAGATGGACGACCTGCACCGGCACTTGTTCACCGTGTTGATGGACCGCAATTGGGACCACGGTGTCGCCGCGGCGGTCGACGTGACGCTGCTTGGCCGCTTCTACGAGCGGTTCGCCGACCACGCGGTGTCGGTCGCCAACCGGGTCGTGTTCGTGGTGACCGGCAAGATGCCGGGCTACGAGACCGACGAGCTCTAAGTCAGCGACTCCATCAGGTTTTCCAGCTGCTGCACCAGACGGATGGTGTCGGCGGGCGCGAACGTCCCGCCGCCATCGTCCGGGTGCGCCTGCGCCATGTACCGGCCGTCCTCGGTGTCCAGCCAGCTCAGGCCCGGCGCCCTGGTCTCCCGGCCATCTCTGTCCATAAGGGACACAACGAAGTAACCTGCGCCGGTTCTCGGTTTGCGCAGCATCTCTTGCGCGGCAAGCAATTGTGCCTGTGACGCGGTACGCGCGGGCCGTACTTCACGGCCGAAGCCTTCGCGTTTTTCTTCCGCGGCAGCGGGTTTCGCCGTGATTGTGACTGATTGCCCGTGTCCTGGACGGAGTCTCGGCAGCAGGCTGACCGCGGTACGGGCCAACGACTCCGGCCGGACGAACTCGAACCGGAACATCTGGCCATCCTGGATGACCAGCAGGCCACGCTCGCCGTCGGTGGAAACCCTGGCGTACAACGGACTTTCGTCGTCCAACGTGCCCAGAACCGCGATCGAGACGCGGTAGCGGGACATCAGCCGCAGCCCTTCCGCGACATCGGGATTCAGCTGGTCGTTGCGGACCAGTCCGCGTCGGGTCAGATCCGCGAACACCGCCCGTGCGATCCGTACGCGATCGTCGACGAAGTCGCCGATTCCGGGCAACTGGAACGGATAGCGGCGGCAGTCCACGCCAAGCGCCTCGGCCAGGATGTCCACCGCCGCGAGCGACAGCGTGAACGAGTCGGTCATCCGCCGATCACCGGTGGCGTCGTCGGCTTGGTCCCGAACGTCCGGTCGCCCTCAAGCAGGTAGTTCTCCGCCGCCAGCGCTCCTGGCACGGCGTGCTCGACCGACCTGGCGCTCGGTGTCGCCAGCGGCATCGCTGCGAACCCGCCCGCCATGGGCACAGCCGCGGCGGCCTGCGGCGGGGTTTCGTCGGCAATCACGCTCTCCGGCGATTTGATCGGCGTGGGCACACTGTTCGACGCGGACATAGGTGATGTGCCGTCCTGGGGCGTCCTAGGCATCGGTGCGCCTGTACCTGCCATGACGGGCGGAGGCGCGAACGCGGGCATCGTGCTCGACTCGGCCAGTGCGGCGTCGTACGTCGCGACCACTTCGGCCGCCCGCTGCTGGGCGGCTTTCTGTGCGGCGTAGGCCTTCATGTGGTCGGCGTAGCGGGAGAGCCACGTGATCGGGTCGGTGATCTGGCGCAGCTCGGCGTTCGCGGCGCCCACATCGAACGGAACCGGTTCTGGCATCGCGTTCTTGGCCGCTGCCAAGGCTTCGGAGTGTTTCGCGGCCTGCTTTCCGGCCAGCTCGGCGCCCCGGCCGGCGTCGCCGATCCACCGGCCGACACTGATCATGAACTCGCGGGCGGCTTCGCCTGCCGCGCCCTGCCAGTCCTCCCGGCTGCTGTTGATCGCGCCGGTCACGTCGTCCTGAAACTGGGTCAGCTTCGCGCCGGCCTTCTGCCACCCGGTGGCCAGCACGCCGACCTGGTCGGGATCGACGTTCTCGGTGACCATCGCCTTGAGCGTGGGGTGGTCGACG
Organism: Rhodococcus rhodnii; assembly: GCA_000720375.1. Taxonomy (GTDB): domain Bacteria; phylum Actinomycetota; class Actinomycetes; order Mycobacteriales; family Pseudonocardiaceae; genus Kibdelosporangium. The sequence continues at coordinate 284,220 of JOAA01000019.1, forward strand.
TTCTCGTACAGCACGCCTTCGGGCATCGGCGCCTGCCGGGTGCCCGCGCTCTGAGGCGGCGTGGCAGTCGCGGTCGCATGCCCGGCGATCCTGGCGATCAGGCCGGAGACAGCGAGCTCGGCCCGACCGGTGGTGCCCACCGTGCCCAGGTCGTCGATGTAGACGCCGTCGGACTCGTTCGGCATGGCCACCTCTTTTCGTTATTTACCGAAAGTGCCTGCGACCGCGCGCTCGTTCTGCCGGTAGTTGGCCATCGCCTGGCACACACCGTTCTCGGCGTCGGCCAGCACGTCGCGCAAACGGTTGAGCTGCGTGAGAAAACCCTGCTGGTCGGACGCGATCTGCTGGACGAAAGGCGCCATCGCGCGGGCACCGTGACTGCCGCCGAGCATCGGTTTCTGGTCGAGCGTGTTCGCGTGGTCGCCGCCGAGCCAGTCCTGCAGCATCCGGATCACCCTGAGCAGATCCTCGCCGCTGGCCGGGGTGACCGAGAACTGGCCGGATGCCGCGCTGACCTTGAAGTTCTTCATGTTCTCGAGCATCTGATCCAACGCGGTGCGCGCGGGATCGTTCCAAGCCGCCGGAACGCCTGTTTTCTCATCCTCGTACATGAGAACCCCTTGGGTAGCGCCGGATCTGACCGCACGGTATCAACCGACCACCCAGCGTGTCCCTACCGTACGACCACTTCCACCCACTTGGTCCTTACCTGAAAGCGGTCCGTAACCTCCACACGCGGCAAATCCAGCCATTCACACCCGAGGCAGTGATCCACAACACATAATGCCTCGGATGAGTGATCGACACTTACCGGCGGCATTCGGCGTAATTGACGATCAGCCAAACGGCCGGATTCCGTAACCGTGTTCAGCACGCACGCTTATGCGAAATCGCCAATACGATTCGAAATCCGCGAATAGCCCGCACAGCACAAAAGAGCGGGCCGCCAAGGTTGCCCCTGACGGCCCGCATTCCCCCCACGTCGGGTCTCAGCCGAAGCGGCCGGAGATGTAGTCCTCGGTGGCTTTCTCGCTGGGGTTGGAGAAGATCTTCTCGGTGTCGTCGATCTCGATCAGCCTGCCGGGCTGGCCGACGCCGAGCAGGTTGAAGAACGCCGTCTGGTCACTCACACGCGCGGCCTGTTGCATGTTGTGGGTGACGATGACGATGGTGTAGTCCTTCTTCAGCTCGGTGATCAGGTCTTCGATCGCCAGCGTCGAGATCGGGTCCAGCGCCGAGCAGGGCTCGTCCATCAGCAACACGTCCGGCTGGACCGCGATCGCGCGGGCGATGCACAGACGCTGCTGCTGACCGCCGGAGAGACCGCCGCCCGGCTTGTTCAGGCGGTCCTTCACCTCGGCCCAGAGGTTCGCGCCGCGCAGGGCTCGCTCGGCCACCTCGTCGAGCTTCTTCTTGTCCCGCACGCCTGCCAGCTTCAGGCCCGCCACCACGTTGTCCCTGATGGACATCGTGGGGAACGGGTTCGGGCGCTGGAAGACCATTCCGATCGTCCGGCGGACCGACACCGGGTCCACTGCGGACGCGTAGATGTCCTCGCCGTCCAGCAGGACTTCGCCTTCGGCGCGGGCGCCCGGGATCACCTCGTGCATGCGGTTGAGCGAGCGGAGCACCGTCGACTTTCCGCAGCCGGAGGGTCCGATGAACGCTGTCACGTTGCGGGGCGGCACGGAGAGGGTCACCCTGTCGACGGCGTGGAACTTGCCGTAGAACAGGTTCAGGTCTTTGACGTCTATGCGCTTGGCCATGGCCGCCTCACTTCGTCTTCACGGCGGTCAGCCGCGAGATCACGGTTGCCAACAGGTTGATCACGGTGATGATCAAGATCAGGGTCACCGCCGCACCCCACACCCTGGCCTCGCCGATTTCGTTGATCGTCAGCCGCTCGGAGTTCATGAACAGCGGCAGTGACGCCATGTTCCCGCCGAACGGGTCGTAGTTGATGAACTGCGTGTAGCCCACCAGGATCAGCACCGGCGCGGTCTCACCCATCACACGGGCGACCGCCAGCATGATGCCGGTGATGATGCCGGACAACGCGGTCGGCACGACGATCTTCACGATCGTCTTCCACTTCGGAATGCCCAGCGCGTAGGAGGCTTCTCGCAGTTCGTCCGGGACGATCTTGAGCAGTTCTTCCGTCGTCCGCACGACCACCGGGATCATCAGCATCACCAACGCCAGTGACACCGCGAAGGCGCTGCGGGGCAGGCCGAAGGTGGTCACCCACAGGGCGTAGATGAACAGCGCGGCCACAATGGACGGCACACCGGACAGGATGTCCACTGTGAACGTGATCGCCTTGGCGAGCCGGGAGTTGCGGCCGTACTCGACCAGATAGATCGCCACCATGATGGCGATCGGGACCGCGATGATCGCGCAGATCAGGCCTTGGATCAGGGTCCCGTAGATCGCGTGGTAGACCCCGCCGCCCGCCTGCCTTGACGTCAGGCCCGCCAACGACTTCTGCCACCAGTCCGCGGTCAGGACGTGTGTGAAGCCCTTCTCCAGGACTGTCCACAGCAGCCAGATCAGCGGTGCGACAGCGATCACGAAGGCCGCGCCGACCAGGATCGTCGCCGTCAGGTTCTTGGCCTTACGGCCGGAGCTGATCTGCTGGAACGCCGGCGCCGTCGCGGGACGTTGGAGATCGGTGGTGGTCACTCGTACTCCTTCTTCCCGACGATGAACGACCTGGCGATCGCGTTCACGATGAAGGTCAGCAAGAACAGCACGAGACCCGCCGCGATGTAGGCACCCGCACTACGCGGGTCGTTGAACTCGGCGGCCGCACGGGCGATCTTCGACGCGATCGTGTCGCCGCCGTCGAACAGGCTCCAGCCGAAGTTCTCGGCGGTGGTCGCCAGGATGATCATCACCGCGATGGTCTCACCGAGCGCACGGCCGAGGCCGAGCATCGAGGCGCTGATGTAGCCGGCCTTGCCGAACGGCAGCACCGTGGTCCTGATGACCTCCCACCGGGTGGCGCCCAGTGCCAGCGCGCCCTCGATGTGCATGGTGGGCGTCCGCTCGAACACCTCACGGCTGATCGCCGTGATGATCGGCAGCAGCATCACGGCGAGCACGATGCCCGCGGTGAAGATCGTCTGGCCGATCGGACGGCTCACGTTTCCTTCGTGGAACAGGAAAAGCCAGCCGAAGATGCTGTTGAGCCAGCCGGTGATCGGCTCGAGGGCGGGCGCGAGCACGACCGCGCCCCAGAGGCCGTAGATGATCGACGGCACCGCGGCGAGCAGGTCGATGATGTAGGCGAACGGCCTGGCCAGCCTCTTCGGCGCGTACTGGGTCAGGAACAGGGCGATGCCCAACGAGATCGGCATGGCGATGACCAGCGCGAAGAGCGAGCTGAACACCGTGACCAGCAGCAGGTCCAGCACACCGAACGACAGGTTGTTCGGGTCACCGGCGACCCACTGCCTGGAGAACAGGAAGTTCGCCTGGTTCGCCGCGAGCGACGGAATCGCCTGGGCGAGCAGGAAGGCCCCGATCGCGACGATCATGACGACGATCAGAATGCCCGAACCTTTGGCCAAACCGGAGAAGATCCGGTCGCCGGGGCGGGTCACCGTTTTGGGCGGCTCGGTCGCTGCCGCCGGTGGAGGGTCTTGAGGGCTCACCGGACTCGGTGCCTCCGCAGGTGTCTCGGTCGCCGAACCGCCCCGCCGCGCGCCGGGTTGACCGGCGGCGACGGGGCGTGGAGACCTGTTCGGGATCTCACTCATGGCGAAGTGTGCCAGCCCTTACTTCGTCAGGCGATAGCCTTGATGGCATCCAGCAACTTGGTCTGGAACTCCTGCGGAAGCGGGACGTAGCCGGCGTCGGCGAGCTGCTGCTGGCCGTCGGTGGCGGCGACCGTCAGGAACGCCTTGACCGCCTTGGCGGTGTCGGCGTCGTAGCCCTTCGAGCACACGATCTCGTAGGTGGCGAGCACCAGCGGGTACGCACCGGCCGTCTTGGTCGCGTACAGCGCCTTCAGGTCGAGCTGAAGGTCGTTGCCGCTGCCCTTGGTCTTGGCCTCCTTGATCGCGGCTGCGGCGCTCTGCGCGGTCAGCTCGACCGCACCGGCACCACTGTCGATCTTGGCCATGCTCAGCTTCTTGTCCTGGGCGAAGGACCACTCGACGTAGCCGATGGTGCCGTCCGCGGCGCCCAGCGCGTCCGCCACACCGGACGAGCCCTGCGCACCCTGGCCGACGCCACCGTTGAACTTCTTGCCAGCGCCCTTGGTCCACGAGCTCGGGGCCGCGGCGCCGAGGTACAGCTGGAAGTTGTCGGTGGTGCCGGAGTCATCGCCGCGGTAGACCACGGTGATCGGCTTGCTCGGCAGCGCCTTGCCGCCGTTGGCCTGGGTGATCGCCGCGTCGTCCCACGTCTTGACCTGGCCGCTGAAGATCTTGGCCAGCACGTCCGGGGTCAGCGTGACGTCGGTGGCGCCGTCGAGCTTGTAGGCGACCGCGACCGGGCCGAACACCAGCGGCAGGTTCCACGCCGGGTTGCTCTTGCAGCGGTCCGTGGCCTTGGTGGTCTCCTCGCCTTCCTTCAGCGGCGAGTCCGAGCCACCGATGTCGCTCACGCCACCGGTGAACTGCTTGACACCGTTGCCCGAGCCAGACGGGGTGTAGGCCAGCTGCTGGCCCGCGCACTTGGCGCCGTACGCCTGAATGAACAGGTCCATCGCGCCCTTCTGCGCGCTGGAGCCTTCAGCGACAAGGCTCTTCTTGCCACCGCATTCGACCTGCGCGGTGTTCGTCGGAGCAGGCGCACCGGAGTTGCCGCCGCTCTGCGGGGTGTTTTGGTCCGAGCCGCACGCGGTGAGCGCAAGAGCGCCGGCCGCCATGAGGCTGATCAGGGCGCCATGCCGCTTGATCTTCACCAGGTCCTCCAGTCGAGGATTTTCGTCCGATTCGCGACGAGCTCGCCGCACGTGACCGGACGCTAAGCAGCCCGGCCGAACGGATGCCCCTGTAGAGGTGAACAACAGGTGAACAAGACACCCATTGTGAGCAGGGCTACCCCAATGAAACTGGCCCGTGACCTTGCCGCGACCTGGGGGTTTGCGCAGGGTGATGGAACGTGTGACTACCGTGCGTACTGCACCCCAATGTCGCGTAGCAGAAACCCTAGTTTTGTGTATACGGCGATTGCGGGCGCGTTGTCACTCTCGACATACAGGATGACTCGGGGCAAACCAAGACTTCGCAGGTGGCGCAATCCCGCCAAAGTCAAGGCCTTGCCGAGGCCGCCGCCCTGGGCGTCCGGATCGACGCCGACGACATAGACCTCGCCGGTCGAATCGGGGTGCACCTTCGTCCAGTGAAAGCCGAGGATCTTGTCGTTCGCGTCGACCGCGAGGAAGAACCCGGCCGGGTCGAACCAGCCCTCCCGCTCGGTGTCGCGGACGGCCTCGACCGTCAGGCCGCCCTGTTCCGGATGCCACGAGAAGGCCCGCGCGTTCACCGCGACCATGGCCTCCTCGTCCTGGCCAGGCACGAACGTGCGCAACCGGACACCCTCAGGCAGCCGAGGCTCGGCGAACTCGTCGGCGCCGAAGTCCATGCCCATCCGATGCAGCGCACGGACCCGCTCGAAGCCGTGTTTCTCGGCCAGCCTCGCCGCCCCCGGATGATCACGATGCGACCAGATCCGCACCGGCCGGGCCCGCTCGGCGACCGCCGTCAGCAGCTGCTCCCCAATGCCCTGCCTGCGGAAACCCGGGTGTACGACGAGTTCGGCGACCTGGTTGCCCAGCTGGTCGCCCGCGGTGTCGAGGTTGGCGTATCCGACCACGCCATCCTGGACGGCGAGCAAGTGCTCACCGCCGGACGGCATGTCCATATGGGCCTCGTCGGACGCCAGCAGCTCACGGACTTGCGCTGCTTCCAGCTCGGACAGGGACGTGCGCCAGACGAGTTCAGTCACATTTATTACTGAACCACGTCAAGGCTCATTGATTCCGTGACGGGCGCAGCGGTGGCTCCTTTGGGCGGCTGGACGAACTTGTAGCCGACGTTGCGGACGGTGCCGATCATCTGCTCGTGCTCGATGCCGAGCTTCGCGCGCAGCCGCCGGACGTGGACGTCGACCGTCCTGGTGCCGCCGAAGAAGTCGTATCCCCAGACCTCCTGCAGCAGCTGCGCACGGGTGAAGACCCGGCCAGCGTGCTGGGCGAGGTACTTGAGCAGCTCGAACTCCTTGTAGGTCAGGTCGAGCGGGCGGCCGCGCAGCCGCGCCATGTACGTGGCCTCGTCGATGACCAGCTCACCGAGCCGGATCGCGCCGTCGCCGCCGCCCTGGCCGGCCGGGCCGCGGGAGGTCAGCAGCCGCAGCCGGGCGTCCACCTCGGCCGGGCCCGCGGTCGGCAGCAGGATCTCGTCGACCCGCCAGTCCGAGTTGACGGCCACCAGGCCGCCCTCGCTCACGATCGCGATCACCGGGCCGGAGTCGCCGCCGCTGGCCAGCAGGCGGCAGAGGCTCTTGGCACCCGCGAGGTCGGTCCGAGCGTCGACGAGCACCGCGTCGCGGGAGCCCGCGTCCAGCAGCGCGGTCACCTCCGGCTGCTGGGTCCGCACGTTGTGCGGCAGCAGCATCAAAGAAGGAAGGACCGAACCCGGCGCCGGGTCCGCGGTCAGCAGCAGCAGGTCGAGGCTCATGCCTACTCCTCACTGTGGTTGATCACGGCGCACGTGAGCACCGCCTCGCACGGGTTTCACGTGGTTATCCAGGAGAATAGCGATCGTGGCCGGAAAATCCCCTGTTCGTAACACGCGGTTCACACACGTGGGACAAGTCACCGCTGATGGAGTAATGCTGCGCGGCCTGTTCGCACCCAGTGAAATGCCGTCTGACCTGGCGATTGTCCTGGCTCACGGGTTCACCGGGCACGTCGGCAGGCCGTTCTTCCGCCGCATCGCCGACCGCCTGAACAGGCATTACGCCGTCGTTGCGCTCAGTTTCCGTGGCCACGGAAGGTCTTCCGGAAAAACATCAGTTGGACCGGAGGAAGTCCATGACGTGGACGCGGCCGTCCGGCTGGCGCACGACCGCGGATATTCGAAGGTGGCGCTGGTCGGATTCTCCATGGGCGGCGCCGTCTCCATGTTGTACGCGTCCCAGGATTTGGACGAACCGCCCGCGGCAGTCGTTTCGGTGAGCGCGCCGTCACGCTGGTACATCCGCCAGACCCCGGCGATGCGCCGGGTGCACTGGTTGCTGGAAGCACCACACGCCAGGCTGCTGGCACCTATCCTTGGTGTGCGGTTGGGCAGGCCGTGGCCGAGCGTCCCGGCGAGCCCGATCGAGGTGGTCCACCGGATCGCGCCGACCCCGCTGCTGCTCGTGCACGGCGACCGGGATCATTACTTCCCGGCCGAGCACGCATTGGCCCTGCATCGCGCGGCGGATGATGCGACTGCACGGCTGTGGCTTGAGCCGGGCATGGGACACGCCGAGACAGGCACGCACCCTGGTCTGGTAGACCGGATCGCGGCCTGGCTGAACGAGACGTGCACACAGACGTCTGAAGAGCGAACATCGACACAGGTGGTGGCATGACAACGGTGCCGAACGCAGCTCAAAACGCGGCGGCCAACCCCTCGAGGCCCAAGAAGCCGAAGCGATCGAAGACGCGTCCGCTGGTCATCACCCTTGTGATCCTGGCCGCCCTGCTGGTCGGCGTGGACTTCGGCGCGGCCGCGGTGGCCGAGTACCAGGTCTCCAAGCGCGCGAAGGCGGCGTTCGGGCTGTCCGACGACCCGGCGGTGACCGTGCGCGGCTTCCCGTTCCTGACCCAGGCCATCGGCGGTGAGTACGACCACATCACGGTCGACGCCCGTGGCGTGCCGATCAAGGACATCCTCAAGGACGTCGAGGTCCACGCGGAGATGCGCGGCGTGCAGGCGCCGCTGTCGGACCTGCTGGCCGGGCGGACGGACACGATCTCGGTCAGGGAGATCGAAGGCCAGCTGCGGGTGAAGGAAGCGGACTTCAACCGGGCACTGCAGTCCAACTCGCTGCGCGTGCGGACCAGCGACATCACCAACGTGACCATCGCGCCGGTGAGTGAGCTGCGCGTGAACGCCACGCCAGGCACCGAGGACGAGATCGACGACAAGGCCGACCAGGAGGCCTTGAAGCAGGAGACCGAGGACACCACGGCAGGCGTACGGGTCGGCGCGACGGTCGACTTCGCCGGCCAGAAGACCGACCTGGTCATCTACGGGATCGTCAGCCTGGTCGAGTCGAAGATCCAGGTCACCCCGAAGCGGGTCACGCTGGCCAACTCGATCGGCGACAACCTGATCGCCCCGAGCATCCAGCAGCAGTTCCTGTCGCTGTTCGCGGTCAGCCTCGACCCAGGCAAGCTCCCGGTGGCGATCACGCCGACGGCCGTCCAGGTCGACCCGGGCTCGCTATCGTTGAAGGGGAAAGCGTCCAACGTGAAACTTCGAGGCTTCGTGGGATGACGACCGGCATCTGGGTGTTGATCGGCACGCTCGCCCTGGCGAGCGTCGCCGGTCTCGCCTGGCGCCGCTCCCAAGGCCGCGTACGTACCGCGAAGATGTCCGAGCTTCCCGCTGAGCTGCACAAACTCGTCGATCCGGGCAGCCGGGTCACCTTGCTGCAGATTTCCACGACGTTCTGCGCGCCGTGCCGTCACACCCGGATCCTGCTGTCCGATTTGGCCAAGAAGACGGACGGCTTGGAGCACGTGGACTTCGATGTGACCAATCACCCAGAGGTCGCGTCCTCGCTTGGTGTCCTCAGCACGCCGACGACGCTGGCGGTGGACTCGAAGGGAGTGGAATTGATGCGGGTGGGTGGCGTGCCCAAACGGGATGTGTTGCTCGACGCTCTGCGCCCGCACCTGGGTTAGGCGCGACACGCACAAGCCCGTGACGAGCCCTGAACGGGCGGTTTGACCACTTCCGGTATCAAGCTCGCGCACTCCGACGCTTCGACCGGTCACCGTCCGACAAGTTGACGCGCGACGTTCCACTTTGGAGCGACCGTAGTTCAAGGGACCCGACACGTTCCGTGAACCCCGCTCATCGGAGCGTCATCTCAAGCAAGATCAACAGTTAACTTTTCCTTGATGTCGCAGGAAAAGGAGCTGTTGTGAGCAGAGTCGCCGGACTGGTCGCGGCCGGTTCGCTCGTCCTCGCCGGACTGGCCGTCCCCACGACCGCCACGGCCGGTCCGTCGGATGGAACGTTGACCGTCCGCATGGTGCGGGACGTCAACGGGAACGGCTCGTACGATCCCGCGCTCGAGGTCGGCGTCGCCGGCATCCCGGTGACCGTGACCGACCCGGCGGGCGGCACGGCGACCGGCACAACCGGCCCCGATGGTGTGGTCAAGGTCGACCTCGGACCGGTGACCGGCGGCGGCTACCGCGTCGAGGCTTCGATCCCCTCGACCATGCCGCACCTGCGGCCCGCGCCCACCGGCAACGGGCTGTCCGGCCTCACCGAGTTCGTCAGCGGGCCGAACCCGTCGATCACGATGGGCGTGTGGAACCCGGCCGGGTACTGCCAAGCCAACCCGACCCTGGCGACCGCGTGCCAGCGGAACATTTCCAAGGCCGGAAACGATCCGGCGGCCCGCTCGCTGATGACCTTCCCGTTCACCGCTCGCGGGAACGCGCCCGCGCCGACCGCGATCGCCAAGCAAGGCGACACCGGCTCGGTCTTCGGTCTCGCGTATCGCAAGCAGGACAAGCGCTTGTTCAGCGGCGCCTTCGCCAAGCGCCTGGCGCCATACGGCCCCGGCGGACCGGGCGCGATCTACGTGACCACGCCCGCCGGCGCGACATCGCAGTTCGCCACGGTCCCGAACGCGGGCAGCACCCAGCACTCCGACGGCCACGACGGGTCGTTCTTCTCCGTGCCAGGCAAGGAAAGCCTGGGCGATCTGGAGATGTCCGAGGACGGCACCGCCCTCTACACCGTGAATCTGGCCGACAAGAAGCTGTACGTCTTCGATGCCACAGTCCCGGCGGCGTCTTCTCCTGTTGGTGCGTATGACATTCCGGCCACCGGCTGCACGAACGCGGCTGACTGGCGGCCAAGTGCTCTCGCCGCGCACGACGGCGTGCTGTACGTCGGCGGTGTCTGCGCCGGGCAAGACCTCAAAGCCGTGGTGCTGCCGTTCCAGAAGGGCGCTTTCGGGGCTCCGGCGCTGACCAAGGCGCTGGGCGCGGGCTGGCACGCGTGGCTCGATCGTTGGGACCTCAAGCAAATCACCGCCACGGGCGCCGATGTCGCTTACGCACAGCCGTTTCTGACCAACATGGCCGTGGAAGGCAACGGCGACATGGTGTTGGCGTTCCGTGACCGGTTCGGCGACCAGCTCGGGCACCAGACCCCGGCACCGAACGGCAACAACGCGTACAACGCCGTCATCGCCGGAACACTGGAGCGCGGCTGCAAGCAGGAATGCGCGAACACGTTCAAAGACACCAAGACCGCGATGGGCGCACTGGCCATGGTGCCCGGGGCGGCCAAGCTGCCCGTGACCACGCTCGGTGGTGCCACGTGGGTGGACCGGGCGGCGGGGGCCGCGAGCGGCACCTTCCAGATCGCTGACCAGGAAGGCTGGGGCAAGGCCAACAGCCTCGCTGACCTGGAGGCATTGTGTGATCTCGCGCCGCTTCAGCTGGGCAGCCGGGTCTGGTTCGACGCTGACAAGGACGGCATCCAGGACGGCAACGAACCACCGCTGCAGGGCGTGAAGGTCACCGCGACTCCGTGTGCCGGTGGCGCCGCGTTGCCTGCGCAGACCACCAACAGCAAAGGTGAGTACGCGTTCAGCGCGGGCGTCCTCCCGGACACCTGTTACAACGTGAAATTCGACTTCTCCGGTGCCGTGACGACCGGATTGCCAGGCGCACCACCGGGTTCATCACTGAAATGGACCGTGAAACAAGCCGGGCCGAACAGGACCGCCGACTCCAATGTGGACCCAGCGTCCGGCCTTGCCACAGTCACCACCGGCGCTGCGGGATCGGTCGACACCACGATCGACGCCGGAGTGATCGCGCCGACCAGCACCTTGGGCGACACGGTCTGGATGGACAACAACCGCAACGGCGTCTTCGACTCCGGCGAACCCGGCGTCCCCGGAGTCACGGTCACCGCGGGCTCGTTCAAGGCCGTGACCGGCCAAGATGGCAAGTACGTCCTCGGTGAGCTGCCCGATGGCACGTACCAGGTCTGCTTCACGGGCTGGCCCGCCGGATACCTGCCGACCATCGCCAACCAGGGCTCGGACAGCGCCGACTCGGACGCGGATCCCGGCTCCGGCTGCGCGCCACCGGTCACCGTCGGCCCGGCCAAACGCGAGGACCTGACGATCGACTTCGGCGTCCGGCCGCCGAACAAGGTCGGTGACCTGGTGTGGTCGGACACGAACCGCAACGGCCTGTTCGACGCCGACGAACCGCCGGTTCCCGGCGTGACCGTGACGGTCGGGTCGCTGACCACCGTGACCGGGCTGGACGGCAAGTACGTCTTCGACAAGCTGCCGGACGGCAAGCACACGGTCTGCTTCGACCTGAAGAACCTGCCCGCCGCGTTCCTGGACTTCCAGCCGACCAAGGCCAACCAGGGCGATGACGCGACAGACTCCGACGTCGACCTGGCGACCGGGTGCGCCCCACCGATCACATTGGACGCGAGGAACGCGGAGAACTTCTCGGTCGACGCGGGCCTGGTGCCGCCGGTCAACCGGATCGGTGACTTCGTCTGGTCGGACCTCAACCGCGACGGCCGCCAGGATCCCGGCGAGCCCGGCGTCGCCGGAGTCGAGGTGACCTTGGGCGCGCAGAAGGTCTTCACCGCCGCGGACGGCAGATACATGTTCGAAGGCATGCCGGACGGGAAGTACACGGTGTGCTTCGGCCGGTACGCGGACTTCGACTTCGTCACGCCGAACACCGGTGACGACAACAAGAACTCCGACGCCGACCCGAAGACCGGTTGTGCCCCAGAGGTTTCCGTCGGCCCGGGCGCCAGGTCGGTGCTGTCGGTGGACTCCGGGTTCTCCGCGCCGCCACAGTCGATCGGTGACTTCGTCTGGTCCGATGCCAACCGCAACGGCCTGTTCGACACCGGCGAATCCGGTGTCGCGGGCGTGACGGTGACCGTCGGCGCGCTGAAGACCACGACCGGGCCAGACGGGAAATACCTGTTCACGGGCTTGCCTGAGGGCGACCACACGGTGTGCTTCACCGCACCAGGCGACCTGCAGATGACCAAGCCCAACGCGGGCGACGACGGGCTGGACTCGGACGCCGACCCGGCTTCCGGGTGCGCACCGCCCGTCCGGCTCGGGCCGGGAAGCCGATCCGTACTCACGGTCGACGCCGGACTTTCGTCGCCGGTGAACCGAATCGGTGACTTCGTCTGGTCGGACCTGAACCGCAACGGCCGCTTCGATTCCGGTGAACCCGGCGTGCCGGGTATGACGGTCACCGCTGGCGCCTTGCAAACCACCACGGGCGCCGACGGCAAGTACCTGCTGTCGGACGTGCCCGACGGCAAACACCGGGTTTGCTTCGCTGTCAACGGTTTCAAGCTCGGCGTCGGCGTCGACTCGACCGGTTGCGCACCGGAAGTCTCGGTCGGCCCAGGCAACCGGTCGGTGCTCACGGTGGACGTCGGGCTGTTGTCCGCGCCGAACAAGGTCGGTGACCTGGTGTGGCGGGACACCAACCGCAACGGGCTCTACGACTCCGATGAGCCCGGAATGCCCGGAATCACCGTCACCACAGGCAGTCTCACGACTGTCACCGGCGCCAACGGCGAGTACGCGTTCCCCGAACTCGGGGACGGCAAGCATGTCGTGTGTTTCGTCTTGAAGGACGACCTGCAGCTGACAAAGCCGTTCGCAGGCTCGGCGGACAAGGACTCCAACGCGGATCCTTCGTCGAAGTGCGCTCCTGCCGTGACACTCGGTCCGAGCAACCGCGAGGACCTGACGGTTGACGCGGGCCTGATGTCGCCGGTCAACCGGATCGGCGGGTTCTTGTGGCTGGACCGTAACCGCAATGGCGCTGCGGATCAGGGCGAACTACCCGCACCGGGTGTCACGGTCAAGGCCGGGTCGTTGACGGCCGTGACCGACGCTTCCGGCAAGTACCTGTTCAGCGACCTGCCGGACGGGGCGTACCAGGTGTGCTTCGGGGCGCATCAGGACTTCACGGCTTCGTGTGCCGCCGATGTGGTTCTGGGCGTTGGGAAACGGGAGTTCCTGACTGTCGACGCCGGGTTGGTCGCCCCGCCGAACCAGATCGGTGACCTGGTCTGGCTGGACTCGAACCGCAACGGTTCATTGGATGCCGATGAGTCCGGGCTGCCGGGGATCACGGTGCACGCAGGTTCCCTGAAAACTGTCACGGACGCTGCGGGCAAATATCTGTTCAACGACTTGCCAGACGGTTCATATCGCGTCTGCTTCACAGTGCCGGATAACTATCTCTACACACAGCCCGATGGTTGCGCCGAAACTGTCACGCTTGGTCCAGGCAACAGATCAGTGATGTCGCTGGATGCTGGGCTGCGTCCGCCGAACCAACTGGGCGGTCTCGTCTGGTACGACACGAACGGCAACGGCATCCCCGACGCGGGCGAAGGCGGGGTCGCCGGGGTTGAGGTGACCGTCGGCTCGCACAAGGTCGTCACCGGTCCGGACGGCCGGTACCTGGTCGAAGGCCTGCCAGACGGACGGTATGTCGCGTGCTTCGCGCGATTCGGCGAGTACCAGGCCGTCGCCATCGACCCGTCGACTTGGTGCACGGCGCCGACTCGGTTGTACGCGGGCAAGTGGGAGGACTTGTCGCTGAACGCGGGTCTCGTGTCGCCACGCAACCGAATCGGCGACTTCGTGTGGGTCGACAAGTCCCGAGACGGCCTCCAGGACTCCGCGGAGGCCGGGGCGGCGAACGTGACCGTGGTGCTGCTGGAGGACGGCCAGGAGGTCGCCAAGACCGTGACCGACAAGAACGGCCGATACCTGTTCGACGGGCTGTCGGACGGCAACTACGTCGTCTGCCTGCCGCGCTCGGAACTGAAGGGCTACAGCATCGCCACCCGCGACGCAGGCGAGGACACCCGAGACTCCGATGTGGACACCACCAGCGGCTGCAGCCAACCGGTGTACGTCGGCTCGTCGAAACGCGAGGTGCTGACGGCCGACATCGGGCTGCTGCCGCCCAAGGCTTTGGCCCACACCGGTGCGTCGATCGGCTGGCTCGTGACCGGCGGAGTCGGAGTCCTCGCGATCGGACTGCTGCTGCTCCTCTACCGCCGCCGCAAGGCCTAGCGCAGGTCAGGGAGGGTTTCGAAGGGTGCAGCGCCGGGTTGGAAGGTGATGGTCGCGGTCTGGTCGCCGATCTTGGCGTCCAGCCGCCTCAGCCGCCCGGCGCTGTCCACCCAGTAAGTCAACGACCCCGTATCGAAAACATCCACGGCCACACCACCGGCCGAATCCGACCGCAACCAGCGAGCAGAATCCGGCACCTCATCAGGACGATCAGCACTGAGACCGGTCAAAAGCACCAGCACGGTGTCCAGTTCGGCGCCTTTCTGCAAAGGCCGGTACTGCCAGTCGGGACCTTGGCGGACAGCGAGCAACTCCGGGCTCCATTGCAACTCCCCACCAGCCGCAGTATCCGTGCGACCCTCGGTGGACAGCGCGGCCGAGCCGATCCGGGACACGAAATCCATCCGGCCGACCAGCCGAAGCACACCGGCCGCCGTCGGCACCCGGGCATCCATCGACGCGAACCGGACCGCATGGTTGCTGACCCGGACGTTGGCGAGCCGGGTCGCCTCTTCCGAAGACAACTCCCGGGGACCGCCACCGCAGGCCACCAGAACCAGACACCCCATGATGACCAGCCGCTTCACGATTCGGCAGGGTAATCACGCGCTGACCTCGGCACGGGGATCCTCACTCGATCGGGTTTCTCAGTGGGTGGACAGCGGTGCTCTGAAATGTGAGATCCAGGTAGTCTCGCGACCGTGTATACGTTGCTGACCAGGCGCCGCGCGGTGGATTACTGCCGCGTGGATTCCAGCCTCTGTCCAGCAACCCTCTGACCAGGCGATCCCGCGCGCCCTGATGCGGCGCACCCCCATGCTTGCCCCCAGGTCAGGAGGACACGATGTCCGCAGGCCCACCCGTTGATCCCCGTGGTCCCAGGCTCGCCGCCTGGATCACGACCGTCGTCTTGGCCGTTGCGCTCGCCACGCAGTGGTGGCCGCTGCTGGCCGTCCAGGCTGTCGTCTTCGCCATCGGCGCGTTCGTCGGGTTGAAGTACGCACCATATTCGTTGATCTACCGCTACCTCGTCGCGCCGCGGCTTGCGCCGACCGATGAGCGTGAAGATGCGGCGCCGTTGCGGTTCGCGCAGGGCGTCGGGTTCGCGTTCGCTGCTGTCGGCACCGTCGGGTTCGCGCTCGGTAGCACCGCGCTCGGCCTCGTCGCGACGGCGTTCGCGCTGGCCGCGGCCTTCCTCAACGCGGCTTTCGGCTTCTGCCTCGGCTGCGAGACCTACCTGCTCTTGCGCAGGCTCACCCCGTCCGTCGGCCGGCAGACACCGGCCTGATCCACCACCAACCCCTAGAAAGAAAGCGAGAGGCGCTCGATGAGCCGCGAAAACGTGCTGGTGTCGGCCCAGTGGGCCGAGGACAACCTCGAGACGCCGGGGGTGGTTTTCGTCGAGGTCGACGAGGACACCAGCGCATACGAGACCGGGCACATCCCGGGTGCCATCAAGATCGACTGGAAGAACGAGCTGCAGGACCCGGTCCGCCGCGACTTCGTCGACCGGGCCGGCTTCGAGAAGCTGTTGTCCGCCAAGGGTGTCGGCAACGACGACCTGGTGATCCTGTACGGCGGCAACAACAACTGGTTCGCCGCGTACGCGTACTGGTACTTCAAGCTGTACGGCCACGACACGGTCAAGCTGCTCGACGGCGGCCGTAAGAAGTGGGAGCTTGACGGTCGTCCACTGTCGCAGGACGTCGTCAAGCGCGACGAGACCACGTACACCGCGCAGGAGCAGAACCTCAAGCTGCGGGCGTTCCGTGACGAGGTCGTCCAGGCCATCAACACCAAGAACCTCGTCGACGTGCGGTCGCCGGATGAGTTCAGCGGCAAGCTGCTCGCCCCCGCGCACCTGCCGCAGGAGTCCGCGCAGCGTCCCGGCCACGTGCCGAGCGCGATCAACGTGCCGTGGGCCAAGGCCGCGAACGAGGACGGGACGTTCAAGTCCGACGACGAGCTTCGTGAGATCTACAAGGAAGCCGGCATCGACGAGGCCAAGGCGACCATCGCGTACTGCCGTATCGGCGAGCGCTCGTCGCACACGTGGTTCGCGCTGCACGAGCTCCTCGGCTACGAGGACGTCAAGAACTACGACGGTTCATGGACCGAGTACGGGTCGCTGGTCGGCGTCCCGGTTGAAACCGGCACTGGCAAGGAGTGAATGTGAGCAGCAGCTGCGGAGCACCCGACCAGTCGGCGCCGATCGCCGACGCAGGCGGGCAGACCGTCCTTTCCGGACGGGTCCTGTCCGGTGAGGCCCCCGTCGGCGGCGCGTTCGTGCGCCTGCTCGACGGCAACGGGGACTTCACCGGCGAGGTCGTCTCCTCGCCCAACGGCGAGTTCCGGTTCTACGCCGCGCCTGGCTCGTGGACGGTGCGCGCACTGCACCGCACAGGCAACGGTGAGGCGTCGATCCAGGCGGACGGTCCTGGCGTGCACGAGGTGGCCGTAGCCGTCGCCTGACCTGTCCAGCACTGAACCCGGGTAGCCCGAACGGGCTATCCGGGTTTTTGTTCCCGCTTGTGCAACCTCCCCATGGCGTGGCCGTCTTTATAGGCATAAGGGCGACAACAGCCCACACAATCACTACCCGCTGGGGGAGAAATCCAATGAAGAAGCTTGTGCTCCGTGCTGCCGTTTTGGCGATGCTGACCGCCGGAATCGCGACCGCTTCCGGAATTGCCGGAGCGAGTGGGGCAATGGCCTGCGGAAATGACCCGGAAAAGTCGTACACCTTCGCGGCGAGCTTGCCACAGGTCAAATTCGGCGATCGGGGATCAAACGTTGTCGCCCTGCAACTCGCCTTGCGCAAGGAAGGGTACGACCTGCAGGGAACCGGCCAATACTCCGTCAGAACGCTGGCCGCCGTGCAGCATTTCCAGCGCAAGCACGGAATCAAGGCGAGCGGCATCGTCGGCACCAGGACGTGGACCGCGCTTGTCGGCCACAAGCAGCACAGCCTGACCGGCAAGTTCGTCGGCGCGCCGACCTTCAGCATCCTGCCCGGCGAGCGCAACCTGGACAAACTGGCCACGCTGCGGGGCGTGCTCGAGCGGATCCACCCGTACTCGTCGTTGCCGCAGAAAGGCGTCCATGACCCAGGCTTCGACACCTACGGCCCGGAGACCCAGGCGCTCGTGAAGGACTTCCAGAAGCGCACCGGCATCAAGGCGAGCGGAATTGTCGGCCCGAAGACGTGGGCCGCGTTGATCCACGCAGTCTCGGTCAGCGGCGGTTGGACCTGCTGACCAATCAACAAATCGGGGAGGGGAAAACAATGCGTACTTTCTTGATCAAAGCTCTCGCGGTCGCGGTCTTTCCCGGGGGAATGGCCGTCACCACAGGAATCATCGCCGCCAGCCCGGCAATGGCGTGCGGTGAGGAGCAGCAGCGGTCCGATCGGCTCGCGTCGACTCTGCCGCAAGTGAACCCGGGCGACACCGGGCAGAACGTTCTGGCATTGCAGCTGTCGCTGCGCAACGAGGGTTACACCTACCTCAACGGCACCGGCAATTACGCCGGCAACACGCTCACCGCGGCGCAGGATTTCCAGCGCAAGAACGGAATCAACCCGAGCGGGATCGTCGGCTCGAAGACCTGGCACGCACTGGTCGGCAAGCTGCCGCCGTCGCTGACCGGCAACGGCGCGGTCACACCGCCGAGCTTCGGCATCAATCCGGGTGAGACCGACCAGGACAAGCTGAACTACCTCTACAACGCCCTGATGCGGATCCATCCGTACCAGCTGACCGAGTGGGGCGCGTACGACGGCCACATCGTCGCGATGGTGCAGGACTTCCAGCGCCGCGCCGGGATCAAGGACAGCGGCATCGTCGGTCCCAAGACGTGGAACGCGCTGTACCTGGTGGTCTCCGCCAGTGGCGGGTGGGGCTGCTGACCACCCTGAATGAGGGGGATAAAGAGGAGGGAGGACGCCGGTGGGGTGTCCTCCCTCCTCGGGCTGCCCCGGGCAGCCGGTTATCCTCAGTGCCGTGGAGCTGATTTTCACCTCGCTGCTGGTCATCATGGCCCTGGCGACCTTGTGGTTCGCCGGCTATGTCGTCTATCGGCTGTACAGCGACAAGCGCTGATGAGCACGGACAACAGCGACACGGTGCCGGGTAGTGGCGACGCTGCCGTGCAGGCCGCGGCGGAGCGGGCGAAGCTGACCCGCCACCGCAACCTGCCCCAGTTCGACGACCTGCCGATTCCCGGGGACACCGCGAACCTGCGGGAAGGGCCGAACCTCAACGACGCCCTGCTGGCGCTGCTGCCGCTGGTCGGGGTGTGGCGTGGCGAGGGCGAAGTCGTCTATCCCACATTGGATCAAACTCACAAGTTCGGCCAGCAGATCACGTTCGCCCACGACGGCAGGCCGTTCCTGTCCTACGAGGCCCGCGCCTGGCTGCTGGACGACGACGGCAATGTGATCCGGCCGGCGGCTCGGGAAGTCGGCTGGTGGCGCGTGCAGGCCGACGACACGATCGAGCTGCTTCTCGCGCACGCCACCGGAATCGTCGAGATCTTCTACGGCGAGCCGCGCACCCAGACCTCGTGGGAGCTGACCACGGATGCCGTCGTGCGGACCTCGTCGGCCAAGGAGGTCAACGGCGCCAAGCGGTTGTACGGCCTGGTCAACAACGGCGACCTCGCGTACGTCGAGGAACGCACGATGGTCGGCCAGGACCTCCAGCCGCACACTTCGGCTTACCTGACACGCGTCGTCGGCTGAGCATGCGCTTAAGGCGGTGCGGCGCGGACGCGATGCTCGTCGAAGTGGACTCACTGGACGAGGTCGACGCCGTGCGCTCCGCGCTGGCCGATGCGGACCTTCCTGGGCTCGTCGAGCTGGTTCCAGCCGCCAGGACCGTTCTGGCGGCTTTCGAGCCAGGGGCCGCAGGCTTGGCACGGCTACGGCCGTTGCTCGACACCATTGATCTGACCAAACGCGCGGCGACCGAGCCGCGTGAGGTCGTGATCCCGGTGCACTACGACGGTCCTGACCTTGAGCTCGTCGCGTCGACGGCAGGCACTGATGTCGCCGGAGTCATCGAGCTGCACGCCGGCGCCGAGTACAGGGTGGCGTTCTCCGGATTCGCGCCCGGATTCGGTTACCTGGTAGGGCTTCCTGAGGCTTTGCAGCAACCCAGGTTGGACAACCCGCGCAAGCGCGTCGAGCCCGGCTCGGTGGCGATCGCGGGCGAGTTCAGCGCCGTGTACCCGACCGCGTCGCCGGGCGGCTGGCGGTTGATCGGCCGTACCGACGTGACGTTGTTCGACTCACGCCGTGAGCCCGCTGCTTTGCTTGCGCCTGGGGACCTCGTGCGGTTCGAGGCCATCCGATGAGGGCGCTCACCGTGCTCGGCACCGGGCCGCTGGCGTTGGTCCAGGATCTTGGCAGGCCGGGGAACGCGCATCTGGGCGTGCCGCCATCGGGCGCGTTGGACCAGCCTTCGCTGCGGCTGGCGAACCGGCTCGTGGGCAATCCGGAATCGGCGGCGGGTGTCGAGTGTCTGCTCGGTGGATTGTCGGTGCGTGCCGAGGCGTCGTGCACGATCGCGGTGACTGGCCCGTCGGTGGGAGTCTCGGTGTCCGGCCACGCGGTCGGCTCACACAATCCAGTGCACCTGTCGGCCGGTGACGAACTCACGATCGGCACTCCGGACGGCGGCTTGCGGTGCTATGTCGGCGTTTCCGGCGGCATAGAGGTGCCTGCCGAGCTGGGGTCGCGGGCGACCGATGTGTTGTCCGGAATCGGTCCTGACGCGTTGAAAAAGGGCGACGTGCTGCCGCTCGGCACGCCTGGCCTGCCTGTCGGGGTGGACGAGATCGCCCCCAGCCGACCGGCGGACGACCTTGTCATTCCGATCCTGCTTGGACCGCGCGACGACTGGTTTACCAAGCCGAGCGAACAGATCGCCGCGGGAGAGTGGAAGGTGTCCCCGGAGAGCAATCGCGTCGGGCTGCGTCTGATCGGCACGGTCCTGCGGCGCGACACCGCTTTCCGGGACGTGGAACTCCCTAGTGAGGGCCTCGTGACGGGCGCGATCCAGGTGCCGCCCAACGGTTTGCCCGTGATCTTCCTGGCCGACCACCCGACCACCGGCGGCTACCCGGTGATCGGGGTTGTGGCTACCGCGAGCCTGCCTTTGCTGGCACAGGCACGGCCAGGTGTACGAATCCGCTTCCGCCCAACGGCGTAGTACGCGTTTCAGCATGCAGAACAACTGAGGTGGCCCGTTGTGCGCCGGGTCACAGCGCCGCACTCTGGTCTAGACCACTGTGTGGATTTTCACGGCGTGAGGAACCCTGCCATGTCACAAAAACCTCGCTCCACCACAACCCGCTTGATCACGGCCCTTGCCGCGGCCGTGCTGGCGATCGCGGGCGCAGTCTCGCTAAGCGCACCAGCACACGCGGCCGGCAGTCTGAGAGCGGCGTTCTCCTTGTCCGGCAACGTAGGCACGTACACCGTCACCAACGCGGGCACAGCCACGGTGACCGGGTGGGCGATCACCTTCGAAGTGCCCGCGGGCGTCACCGCGAGCACAGGTGAGAACGGAACCGTGTCACAAAACGGCACTTCCGTGACCATCACACCGGCGTACTACATCAATTCGCTGGCGCCAGGCCGTTCCACGTACCCCTACAACCCGACCGTCCGCTTCAGCACGGCCACAACCCCCACGAGCTGCCGGATCGACGACGGCAACTGTGACGGCTCAGCGGACACGCCCCCTGGCGTGCCGACCAACGTACGCGCGACAGTGAAGACAACCCGGACCATCACGTTGGCGTGGAACGCTTCCACTGCGGGATCGCTCCCAGTCGTCGGCTACGAGGTGTATCGCGGCACCACTCTCGTCGCGTCTCCGACGACCACGACTGCTTCGATCAGCGGACTCACCCCGAACACCGATTACAGCTTCACAGTCGTGGCGTTGGACCGTAAGGGAACCAAGTCTCCCGCCAGCGCTCCTGTGACCGTTCGTACGAACAATCCAAGCGACGACACCCAGGCGCCAACCGTGCCTGGCAACTTCCGCTCAACTGGTACGGATTCCGGCAGCGTTTCGTTGGCATGGAATGCGTCCACCGACAACACCGGCGTTGTGGCATATGACGTCTACAACGGCGTGACGCTGGCGATGACCGTGACCGGCACCACCGCCAGGGTGACCGGTCTCGCACCGTCCACAAGGTACACGTTCACGGTTCGCGCCCGAGACGGCTACGACAACGCTTCAGCCGCGAGCGCTGCTGTAACGGTGTCCACTTCGGACATTGTGTCGGGCTACGCGAAGGTCGCCTACTTCGTGCAGTGGGGCATCTACGGCAGGCAGTACTTCGTCCGCAACCTGCACACCTCAGGCGCGGCAGGCAAACTCACCCACCTGCTGTACGCGTTCCAGAACATCGACCCGGTCAACCTGACCTGTCTGTCCGGTGTCACCAAGGCGACGTCGTCTAACCCACAAGACCCCAACCAGGGCGACGGCGCGGGCGATGCCGAGGCCGACTACAGCCGTCCGTTCGCCGCGTCGCAGTCGGTCGACGGCGTCGGCGACACCGGCTGGGAAACGTTGCGCGGCAACTTCAACCAGCTCAAGAAGCTCAAGAAGCTGTATCCCAACCTGAAGATCCTGGTCTCGTTGGGCGGCTGGACGTATTCGAAGTACTTCTCGGACGTGGCGGCCACGGACGCCTCGCGCAAGAAGTTCGTCGCATCATGTGTCGACACATGGCTCAAGGGCAACATCAAGCCCTATGGCGGCGCAGGCGGCCCAGGCACGGCGGCCGGGATCTTCGACGGCATCGACATCGACTGGGAATGGCCGGGCAGCCCGGACGGTCACGCCGGAAACCACTGGAGCCCCAACGACAAGAACAACCTGACGGCACTACTGGCCGAGTTCCGTGCGCAGATGGACGCCTATGGCGCGACTACGGGCAAACGCTACGAACTGCAGGCCTTCACCCCGGCCGACCCTGCCAAGGTGCAAGCCGGTTGGGACGTCAGCAAGATCTTCCAGTACCTCGACGTGGCCAACGTGCAGGGCTACGACTTCCACGGCTCCGGCAGCGACAACTCATGGGAGCCCAACCGCACCGGTCACCAGGGCAACCTGTACGTCGACGCGGACGACCCGTACCCGTTCAAGTTCAGCGCCGAATCTGCGATCAATGCGTACACCAACGCAGGCGTGAATCCACGCAAGCTGACGCTCGGCCTCGCTTTCTATGGCCGCGGTTGGCAAGGCGTGGCGAACGGCGGCAAGAACGGCGAATGGCAAAGCGCTAACGGCGCGGCGCCGGGGCAATTCCCCGAGGAGGCTGGAACTCGGGGTTATGGCAACTTGGTCGCGAGCGTTCCGGGTTGCACGGTGTATCACGACGAAGCCGCCGTGGCGACTTCTTGTTACACCGGCAGCCAATGGTGGACGTTCGATGACGTTTGGTCCATCCAACGCAAGACCGCGTGGATCAAACAACGCGGACTTCTCGGCGCGATGGCGTGGGAGATGTCCGGCGACCCAGGCCTGCTGATGAACGCGGTCGACACCGGCCTGCGCTGATAAAAGCTCGTGAGTGTTTTGGCCGGTTCTAACCGGCCAAAACACTCACGAGGGGTTTTTCATCAGTACTCGGAGTCGTAGAGGCGGGTCAGCTCGCCGTGCACCGACGTGCTGTCGGGCAACGGGGTGCCGTCGAGCGTGTGCAGGCGGGTGATCTTGCGAACGCTGGAAGCGAAGAAAAGCCCGTCCGCCTCCACCAGCTCCGAAACCCGCACAGGCTCGGTCTTCACCGACCAGCCCTCACGCTCCGCGGCCCGGAAAAGAGCGGCCTGGGTCGTCCCGGGAAGAATGCCGAGAGTCGCCGGCGGCGTCCGGAGCGTCTTGCCGTAAACAGCGACCAAGGTCGAGGTCGGGCCTTCGAGGACGAGGCCGTCCGGGGTTGTGAAGATGACCTCCTCGGCTCCACGGCGGGCGGCCTCACGCAGGCCGGCCATGTTCACGGCGTACGACAGCGTCTTCGCGCCAAGCAGCAGCCAGGGTGCGCGTTGGGCGACGTCCGAGTCGAAACCTCGGTCGAGGGTGATGGCCGCGATGCCGGACACGCGCTGGCGCTTCACCGTCTCGCTGATCTCCAGGCCGAGGGCGAAGCCGGTCGGCGTGCCGTCGCCACCTTCTATGCCTCGGGTGTACACCCATTTGAGTGCGATCTCCGAGCCGCCGGTCCAGTTGTCAAGCACTGCCTGGGTCGCGCGGTCGAAGTCCGCTCGGGAGGGCTCGGGCATGTCGAGCATCGCCGCCGAGCGGACCAGACGGTCGAAGTGCGGCCCCAGCTCACGGGGTTTTCCGTCCACCACCAGCACGGTCTCGAATATCCCGTCGCCGCGCATCAGGCCTAGGTCGTCGACGCGGATCAGCGGCTGGGTCGGGTCGGCGATGGTTCCGTCGAGAAGCGCAAGTACTGGCATGAGGGTCAACGTACTCCCGCATATATTGGGTACGTGGAGACGACTCGTAAAGAACGGGCGGCGCTCAAGTCCACGCTGCATGAACGCGGCATGCGGATGACGCCGCAGCGTCAACTCGTGCTCGACGCAGTCATGGCGTTGGAGCACTCCACACCGGAACAGGTGTGCAAACGCGTCCAGCAGACGACTCCGACGGTCAACATCACGACCATCTACCGGACGCTTGACCTGCTGGAACAGCTCGGGTTGGTGCGCCACGCACACATCGGGCACGGCGCGCCGACGTACTCGGCGCGCGACCACGAGCATGTCCACCTTGTCTGCCACCAGTGCAGCGACGTGCAGGAAGTGCCGAACGAGATGCTCGACCACCTCGCGGGAACACTGCGCGACGAGTACGGGTTCAGTCTTGATGCCAGTCATGTCGCGTTGTCCGGCACATGCCGGAACTGCATCAACGGGGAGAGCAAGTGACGCTGCCGGGAGCCGTGCCACCGCCCGAGGACAACCCGGACCAGGGCATCGCCTGGCATTACGGCGACCCTTTCGGTGAGCAACGGGCTGCTGCACGCACGGTGGCGGTGGTGGACCGCTCGAACCGGGAGATCATCGCGGTCCCCGGCGACGACCGGCTGAGCTGGCTGCACCTGATGATCTCGCAGCACGTCAGCGACCTGCCGGAGAACACCGGCACCGAGGCGCTCGTGCTGGACAGTCAGGGCCGTGTGAACGCGCACATGGTGCTCGCGCACCGTGACGGCACGGTCTGGATGGACACCGAGCCAGGTGCGAAGGCCACTGGCGCACGTGGCGACGAGCAGAAGTTGCTCGACTACCTCGAGGCCATGAAGTTCTGGTCCAAAGTTGAGCCTCGGGACGCGACCGCGGAGATCGCTCTGTTGTCGTTGATCGGCCCCGACGCAGGCCAGACGCTCGAGGCCGTCGGCCTGAGCACGCCGACGGACACCTACGGCGTCGACGGGATCGTCCGCCGGATGCCGGGCAACACCTTCGATTTGCTCGTTCCCCGCGACGAACTGACCACTTGGTGGTCGAAGCTCACGGAGGCGGGCGCGCGTCCGATGGGCAGCTGGGGTTACGAAGCCCTTCGCGTCGAGGCGCTGCGGCCCCGGTTGGGCGTGGACACCGACGAGAAGACGATTCCGCACGAGGTGAACTGGGTTCCGTCGGCCGCACACGTGGCCAAGGGCTGCTACCGCGGTCAGGAGACTGTGTCCAAAGTGCACAATATCGGCCGCCCACCGCGCCGGATGTTGCTGCTGCACCTGGACGGCTCCGCGGATTCACTGCCGGAGACCGGTGACCCGGTGAATGTGGGCGAGCGGACCGTAGGCCGGGTTGGCACGGTCGTGCAGCACCACGAGCTCGGTCCGATCGCGTTGGCGTTGATCAAGCGGTCCATCGGCCCGGAGGCCGAACTGAGCGTGGGCGGTGTGGCCGCGTCGATCGATCCGGACTCAATCCCGGCCGACACCCCTGGTCTTGGCCGCGAGGCCGTCAAACGTCTGCACGGCTAACGGCCTTCGGCACACGTAGATCCTGGCTGGTGGCATGTTGCGCCAGATGGTGTGGCTGATGATCACCTCGTCGAACACCGCGTGCAGCAGCCTGTGAAAGCTGCGGGCGCCTGCCAGGGCGCCCGCGTGCCGGTAGGCGAACGTGGTGAAGGCCCCGTCGGGCGTGAGGATGGCCGCCACCTGGTCGAGGATCCGCCGCTGGAGTTCGGGCTGGAACAGCGACCATGGCAGGCCGCTGACCACCGCGTCCGCCCGGACTCCCAGGTCGGTCAGATTGGCCGCGTCGCCGTGCACCACGTCGACCCCTGGGTGTGCCGCGGCCAAAAAGTCGATCATCGCCTGGTCGATCTCGACGGCGATGTGCCGTCCGGTCGCGGGCAGCCTGCGTTGGATCGCCGCCGTGACCGAGCCCGTGCCGGGGCCGAGCTCGACGACCATCGGTGAGCCGGTGGTCGGGGTGATGGCCGCGAGCAGGTCGGCGAGGCCTGGTGAGCTGGGGGCGACGGCGCCGATCACGCCGGGCCTGCGCATCGCGGCGGCGAAGAAGGTCTGGAACTCCGAGGTCATGCCGCCACGGTCGGCTCGATCAAGGAACAAAACCTCGGCCACGCAGCCGGACCGCCTCCTACCTGGGGAGGAAGCGTCTCTCAGCCTTGCGGCCGTACGGTCGGACAGTGCGACGTGAACTGCTCGGCCGGTGGATCCTGCCGATCCGGCTGGTCCCGCTGGCTCTCGGGTTCGGCTACATGCTGCTCCTGCACGGCTCGTTGCAACCGACGCCGGCGGGCTGGACGGCGACCATCTGCTCGACCCTGCTGATCACCATCCAGGGCCGCTGGCCACTGGTCGCCACCCTGCTGCTGTCCGTTCTGGTGTTCGGGTTCCAGTCCGTTCAGCTCGGGCAGGGCGTGGCGACGATGGCGAGCCTGTTCGCGCTTGGTGAGTTGTCTTGGCGGCGCGGAGGCTGGCAGATGTGGCTTGGCGCCACGGCGGTGCTGCTCGCCGGCATGTTCCGGCCGAACATCGACGGCGTGGTGCCCGAGATCTTCGCGGCGGTGGTCATCACTGCCCTGCCCGTACTGCTGGGTATGCATCTGCGGTCGGTCCAGGAGATCGCCTGGCAGGCCAAGGAACTCTCGGCGTCCGAGGCCCAAGCCGCACGCGCCGAGGAGCGCACGGCCATCGCGCGCGAGCTGCACGACCTGGTCGCACACCACGTCGCCTCGATGGTCCTGCGGATCGGTGTGGCACGGCACGTGCTGAAGACCGACCCGAAGGTCGCGGAGATCCTCGACGAGGTGCACAAGTCCGGGACGGCGGCGATGACCGACCTGAAGACGCTGGTCAGCGTGCTGCGCTCAAGTGAGCCGCTGGAGGCGACGGACCTGGTGAACTCGCTGAACGCGGCCGTGGAACGGGTCGCGGCCGCCGGACCCGACGTGCGGGCCGAGATCGACCCGAAGGTCGGGGACGTGGACGCCGTCGTGCGCCTCGCGGTGCTCCGAGTCGTCCAAGAAGGACTGACCAACGTACTCAAACACGCTGGCCCAAAAGCAAAGGTCTCGTTGCGGATCACCCGGGAGGACCACGCGGTCGACGTGATGCTCAGAGACGACGCACCGAACCCACCGCAAGCCGCCGAACCGGGTCACGGCCTGATCGGGATGCGTGAGCGCGTGGAACTGGTCGGTGGAAAGCTGGTGACCGGCCCGGTCGGCACGGGTTGGCGAGTGCACGCGTGGTTGCCGGCATGATCCGCGTACTGCTGGTGGACGACCAAGTGCTTGTTCGAGCTGGCCTGCGCATGCTCTGTGAGTCCACAGAGGACGTCGTGGTGGCCGGTGAAGCCGGGAACGGCAGGGAAGCCGTCACGTTGGCCGAACAACATCTGCCGGACGTGGTCCTGATGGACCTGCGCATGCCAGGAATGGACGGGATCACGGCGACCAGAAGGATCTTGGACATCCGGCCGTCCACCAACGTTCTCGTGCTCACCACGTTCGACGACGACGATCATGTTTACCCAGCGCTGACCGCCGGCGCCTGCGGATTCCTGGCCAAGGACATCGCGCCGCCGGAACTGCTTGACGGAATCCGCAAGGCCGCGTCCGGGGAGAGCCCCTTCAGCCCGGCTGTGTTGCGTCGGCTGGTCGACCGCGCGATGACGGCCAACCAGCCGGGCCCGCAACCCCCTGATCTGACGGGCAGGGAACGTGAAGTGCTCGCCTTGCTCGGCGCCGGGATGTCCAACGCCGAGATCGGCGAGCGCTTGCACGTGGGTGTCACCACGGTGAAGACCCATGTGGCGAACATGATGACGAAAACCGGGTGTGACAACCGGGTCCGGCTCGCCGTCCTGGCCGTTCGCCTCGGGCTCGTCCCAGCGTGAAGGTCGTGAGTGTTTTGGCCGGTTCTAACCGGCCAAAACACTCACGAGACAGTCACCGCTGTGTCGTCGACGGCAAAGGTGGTCTGCAGCGAGGTGTCCTCACTGGCCTGCCACCGGACGCGGATCGTCTGTCCCTTGTAGGCTGAGAGGTCGAACGTCTTCTGCACATAGGAGGCGTACTTGTCCAGGTTGGACAGTGTGCCCAAAGTCGCCAGCACGGCCCCGGACGAGTTCAGCACCTGCAGCTGGAGTTTGTCGTACTGGGTGCGTGTGGTGGTCTCCGCTGTGTCGATCCGCACCCAGTACGAGACCGAAGGTGTTCCCGTGGCAGGAACAGCGACCTGCTGGTCCAGGTTCTCCGTTGAGGTGGAGCCGTTTCCGCCCAGTGCGGCGTAGTACGAGCCGCCGTGCGCGGGCCGTGCGGTGCTGTTGGTGATCGCAGCCGTCGTGCCGGTCCAGCCCGTGGCACCGGACTCGAAGCCAGGGTTGGCAAGCAGTTGCGTGCCAGGGCCCGGGCCGGGATCGGTGCCGAACGAAGCCCGCGCGACCACCGCATAGGTCTGCGGCCCCTGCGGCACGTTGAAGCCCTTCACGCGCACCTTCCACGTTCCCGCAGCCGGGTTCTGGATGTACACGTTCTCGACGTTGTTACGCCGGTCCGCGCTGCCACCGGTCTGCGTCCACCCACCGGCGAACACGTTGCCGCGGTACACAGTCCCGTTCGGCGCGACGACTTCCAGGTCGAGGTCGTTGACCAGGCTGACCGCTGCGGTCGTCGAGGCTTCCTTGTCGGTGTACGCCAACGAGACCTTCAGCGGCTGGCCCGCGGCCACGGTGTGGCTGTACTCCGTCACGCCGTTGGTCGAAAGTCCAGTGCCCTCAACGTATTTCGCCGATGCGTCGGTGGCGCGGTCCAGGTTCACCCGGCCCCAGCCCTCGTGCACGTTCGGCACCGGGAAGTCGTTGTCATCGGCGCCGTCGTTGTTCTCGTCGAGCAGGTCGTCGGCACTGTTGATCATGGTGGCCTTGACCAGCGCGGACGACGCGTCCAAGGTGTACTTCTTCTTGTAGAAGTCACGGATCACCGCGGCACCACCCGCGGCGAGCGGGTTGGACATCGAGGTTCCGGAGAAGTACTTGTACTTCGAGTTCACCGGGTAGCCGTAGCCGTCGTGCTGCCACCCGCCGTTCTGCGGGTTGGCGGCCGAGTCGTACTGCTGCTGGTACATGTCCGAGTAACCGGAGACGATCCAGCTGCCCGGCGCCACCACGTCCGGCTTGATCCGGCCGTCGTCGGTCGGGCCACGGCTGGAGAACACCGCCATCTGCTGGTCGTTGCCCGCCTGCACGTCGGACTTCAACGGCTCGGCCGGGTAGTTGTCCGGCCACCAGGCGCCCCATGTCGGAAGCGGTTGCGTACCACCGAGATCCTTGCAGGACTTGCCGCCGACGGTCGGGGTTTCCTTGCCAGTCGCGACATACGTCAGCGCGGAGTCACAGGTCCAGCTCGACCGCTTGTTCTCCGAAGCACCGACCGAGAGCACGTTCTTGCCGGTCGCGGGCGAGCCCATCGAGTCGCTGTCGACCACACCGTCGGAGTTGGCGTCCACACCGTCGTTGCCCGCGGAGAACGTGATCAGCATGTCCTTGTGGGAGTTGGCGAACGCGTCCGCCTGCCGCGCGTTGTCGGTGTACGCGCCCGCGTCGGACGAGCCCCACGAGTTGGAGTGGATCCGCGCGCCGTCGGTGTATGCATGCTGGAACAGGGAAGTCAGGTCGTCGGGCAGACCCAACAGGTAGTAGCCGTCGGGGTACTGGGCCGCGCACGCGCCAGTCATGTCGATGTAGTCCTCGACCGCCTGGAACACGAGCTTTGCCTTGTACGCGGCGGCTTTGCCGAGGCCGTTGGCGTCACCGCCACCCACGACGGACACCGCGGTGTGCGTGCCGTGGCCGCTGTCGACGTCCTTGGCGCCGTCCGGCTTGGCCGTGTAGCACCCCGCCGCGGAAGTCGAGGCCCAGTCACGGATCGCGGTGATCCGCTCCTGCGGGACGTCGGCGTGTGCGGTCGTCTTCGTTCCGCCGCCGAGGCCCGTGTCGGCCACCGCGACAGTCTGGGTCGAGCCGTCGTAGCCACGCGTGCTCGCGACGTCGCCGCGCATGATCACGCCTGCCGCGGATTCGTTGTGCTTGATGGGAATCCGGAATTCCTCAACCCACGAGACCTCGTCAAGCCCGGCGATCTTGGTGACCTGGCTCGGCTCGGCGGCCACCAGCAGCGTGCTGTCCGCCGCCTTGGTGACCACGGCGCCGGTCTGCTCGGTGCTGGTCTTGGCTGCGGTGAGGTTCGTGGCCTTGACCTTGTAGACGCCGGGTTTGCCGCTGTCGATCTTGCGCTTGGCCGCCTTGTCAACCTTCCAGGCGGGCTGGAACCTGCCAACCCACCGGACCTCGGCCAGCTTCTCGGCCTGACGGGCCTGCGCCGGGGTCATCCGGACCTTGAAGGCGAAGTCGGGCAGGTATTCCACTATCTGGGCGCCGGCGGCCTGGAGTGACCCAACCCACTGTGCCTGGACCGGCCCGCTGAACTGGACGAGATAGCTGGTCGCGTCGTTGTCGCCGACCGCATTGGCGTGCAGGCCAGGCACGGCGGGCGCGGCCTGACTGGGTTGCGGGTAGAAGTCGCCGGTGATCAGCCGGATCGGTGGTCCCGACGGCGCGGCGTGCGCCGCGGGCACGCTCAACGCGGTGCCCAGTAAGGCAGCGGCGGCCACCACCGCGCGGCCGGATTTTCCTACGCCCATGAAGTCCTGCTTTCAACCACGAGTCAGACAGGGTGTGAGCGGGAACTATGCGGCGCTGACCAGCGCAAACGATCAAAGTCTTCGCGGAAGTGAACGGAGATCGGCCGAACGGCTCACCCCTTCGGTAGGACGATGGACCCAATGGACCCCGCCGTTCGTCCGGAGAATTTCTCGCAGCCGCAGCAGCGTGTATTTCGATGCTCAACCATGTCGGTCGGCCATCAGCGAACGATTGCAACAATCGGGTTCTGGGACCGGTCCCCGACGACACACGCCCCGGCGCTGTGTCACTATCACGCCATGTCCCAGTCGACTGGCACGATCATCACGGTGGCGCCGACGGGGGCCGAGCACGCCAAGAACGATGTGCCGAACCTGCCGGTCACCCTCGCGGAGCTGGTCAGCACCGCGCAGGACTGTGAGCGCGTGGGCGCGGCCATGATCCACGTGCACATCCGTGACGACGCCGCTAAACCGACGCTGGACCTCGGTCGTCTCAAGGACACTGTGGCAGCGTTGCGCGAACAGACGAACCTGATCGTCCAGCTTTCCACCGGCGGCGCGGTGACCGATCCGGAATCGGACCGGCTGCGGGTTCTCGACGCCATGCCGGATTCGGCGTCGTGCACCATGGGGACGGTCAACTTCGGCGATGACGTTTTCCTCAACCGGTGGGAGTTCATCGTCGAACTGCACAAGGGAATGCAGGAACGCGGGATCGTCCCGGAGTACGAGATCTTCGATCTCGGCCAACTCGCCTCATTGCACAGATTGCTGGACAAATACGGGCCACCCGCGGGTGGTCATGTCCATGTGGATCTGGTGATGGCGGTGCCGGGCGGAATGCCGGGGGACGCCGAGACGCTGGTGTCGGCGATGCGGCTCATTCCGGATGGCGCGACGTTCTCGGCAACGGGCATCGGCCGGAGCACCCTGCCGGTGATGCTGGCTTCGTTGTCCGCGGGTGGTCATCTGCGGGTCGGGATGGAGGACACCATCTCGTACGCGCGGGGCGAGCGGGTCAAGGACAACGCGCAATTAGTGGCGAGGGCGGCCGGTCTGGCCCGAATCGCGCAGCGGCCGCCGTTGGCGTCCGTTCAAGTCCGTGAATTGCTGGGGGTCAAGGGTGAAAAGGGGCTGGCCGATGTGGCGGTCTAGGCGTGGTTGCCGGAGGATGATCCCGTGATCGAAGTCCGACCTGGTGGGCGCCGACGCATCGACCGCGTGCTCGACCCGGACTACATCGAGGGCCTTGACCGGCTCGGCTTGGCCGAGGTCCGGGCACGGCGGGACGATGCCGCGCAGGAGGAAACGGATCTTTCCTACCTGCGCAGGCTGTTGCACGGTCGGATCGACATCGTGCGGGCCGAACAGAAGCGACGCACCGAGGGCGGCTCAGCCTCGGTCGTCGAACAACTCGCGACAATCCTGGCTGACAACGCCGTCGGTCCGGCGATGGGCATGGGTCGCTATCAGACCCTGGAGCCGTCACGGGCCGAGGCACACCGCAGGCACGTCGAGGCGCTGGTGTCCGACGCGGACCTGTCCGACGTCGGTTCGCTGCCCGACGAGCGGCTCGAACTGGCCCTGCAGACGTACGCCAAGGAAGAGGCCTCGGTCTCGCAGCGGCGCCGTCAGGTCCAGGTGGTGATGGACCTGCTCAACGCGGAGATCGCCAAGCGGTACCGCGAGGGCAAGGCGTCGGTGGACGAGCTGCTGGCCGCCGAGCGGGAGCGCGACGAGCAGGGCGGCATCGACTAGCTAGTTGAACCGCTCCCGGATCGCGAGTTCACCCCAGAATTCGCGGAGGAGTTCGAACCGTTCGGCGACGATCTCCGCGTCGCCGGATTCCAGCGCGTCCACGATCGCGTTCACGTCCTCACAGGACGAGTCGCTCTGCAGCTGCTTGTCGTCCAGCAACTGTACGAGTCCGCCGTAGTCCAGTTCGACGGCAGAATTACCGTCAAAGTGCTCCAGCCAGCCGGCCGTGTCCTCGAGCACCTTGGCCGGCCCTCGCTCGCCGAACGTGCTCGCCGCCAGCTCGTAGGCACGGGACACCCTGGCTTGCGCGTCGGCCATCGTCGCGCGCCACGAACTCTCCCGGTCGGGTGAATCCCGGGTTTCCAGCCGCAGCCTGCGCCGCTCCGGCTCGAACATGACAAACCACGGCAACGGGACCGTCCACGTCGTCGATACGGCGTGCACAGCGCCAGACGGTTGCTGCGACAGCACCGCAGCCGCTCTGGCCCGCACGCTGTCCATTGAGACGGTGATCGCCGCGTCCCGCAATGCGGGATGGGCAGTGGCCAAAAACCCGACAAGAGCCGCCGCCGAACGAGGCATCACGTCCAGCGGACAGACCAGCGGGCCGATCTGCGGGTCGGCGCCCGGCACATCCCGCGGATCGAGGACGAGGACGTCCTTGAAGGTGCGCGGGGACGGGCTGCCGTCGGCCGACTCGCCCGGAAGCAATCGGACCGGCACGGAAAGTTGTGACCTGAACCACATTTCCCGCTCGCGTTCGCCGACAGCCGAACGCACCATGGGACCGGTTTCTACTACGTTCCGTAGCCGATTTGACAACTCAGTGTCAAAAGCCGACAACGGTTCGTACACCCGAAGGTAGGCGACGAACGGACGAGGCACTACTTCATGCTGTCATGGGTCGCCCGGAACCGGGCGATCGGCCGATCGAGGCTGATCTGTCATCACCGGCACACGGTGCCGCGTCGCGTCCAACCCCATCGGCACGGTACGGTAGTTGTCAGGAATCAGTTGTCGAGATGTGTGGGGCCGCCGTTTCCCCCGGCCGCCCCATCCCTGTGCGAGGGGGTCGAGCCATGGGGCGCGGCCGGGCGAAGGCCAAGCAGACGAAGGTGGCCCGAGAGCTCAAGTACAGCACTCGGGACACGGACTTCGAGGCTCTGCAACGAGAGCTGTCGGGCCAGTCCAACGACCACCAGGACGAGGACCGTAGCGACGACTACGACGACGGTTACGACGACTACCGTCGCTGAATCTCGGCACACAGACACCAGGGCTAGCTGTTGTGGCCTGCCCTGGTGTCTGTGTGCCGGAGATCTCTAGGTCCTCTTACGTGGTGACGTAGGAACTCTGAAAGAAGCTCTCCGCGGCTTTCATGGCGAGAGCGTCGTTCAGCACTTCACCTGGATGGTGACCGTGGCCGAGCAGGACGCCACCCCACCCCATTGCCAGGTACTCCGCTGACTTGTACAGCGAGCCGACCAGCGAGTCGGACTTGTCGTACTCCTCCGCGGTCGAGACGCCCCATAGGGTCTTCTCGCGCATGCGGGCCTTGAACGGCACGTCCGGCATGTGCAGCCAACCGCTCCAGTAGTCGAGGTAGCGCTTGGTCGTGGCCGACACGCTGTACCAGTACAGCGGGGACGCGATGACGATGTCGGTCGCGTCGAGCGTGGCGTCCAGCAGGAGCCGCTCGTTGCCGGTCGGCTCGGGATGCGTGCCACCCAACTGCCGGGTGTCCACGAACGGCTCCAGCGGCAGGTCCTCCAGCCACAGCCAGCGCCGCTCGACGCCTTCCGGCAGGTACTCGGCCGCCTTGCGGGCCAGTGTCTCGGTGTTGCCGCCCGGGCGTGAGCTGCCCAGGACGAACAGGTACTTGCGCACTTGCGTGCCCCCTGATCCTGTCGCGGATTTACATGCATGTACATGCAGAGACTGTCACTGCATGTAAGCTGATGTCAAGGAGAGGGCGGGCGGATGACTACCGAACAAGCGTGGGGCCTGCTGGTCGCCCTGCATGCCCGGATCGAGGGCGAGCTGGGCAAAGTCCTACAGCGCAGGCACGGCCTCGGGCTCTCGGAGTACCGGGCGCTCGATCATCTCTCGAGGGCCACTGGGAAGAACAACTCGATGCGCATCCAGGAGCTGGCCGAGGCGCTGGAACTGAACCAGAGCTCGGTCAGCCGCCTTGTCGCCCGGCTGGAATCGGCCGGTCTGAGCGAGCGGGACATCTGCGAGGAAGACCGGCGCGGCATTTACACGATGCTCACTGAGACGGGCCGCAAATCCCTCGACGACGCGACGCCCACCTACCAGGAAACGCTCAGGGCAGCCCTGGAGAAAGCCGAGGCAGACCCCGGCCTCAAAGACGCGGTCAGGGCATTCAGAACCCTGGGCTAACCCCAGGCGTGTCCACCATTCCAGCACAGCGTGTCCACCATTCCAGCACAGCGTGTCCACCATTCCAGCACCATGAAATTCCCCTCGCGACACGGTCGAGGGGAATTTCATGGTGCTGGAAAGTGTGTTTCGGGGTGCTGGAAAGGTGGACACGCGGGTTAGGGGTGCAGGTACCGCAGTTGCTTTGCCTTCGCTTCGTCCAGCTCTTCGCGGGCGGCGGCGATTTCCGAGCGATGCGAGACCTGTGGCACGCCCACTTCCCACCACGCCCCGGCTTCGGTCCATGAACTCGGGTGCGTCTTGATCACCACAACCGCGGGTACGCCGGATTGCGCGTGTTCCCTTGCCTTTGTGTAAGCCGCACGGAGATCCGCGACAGAATCCGCCACGAGTACCGCGCAGCCCAGCCCGGCGGCGTGTGTCGCGAAGTCGACGCGGGGCGGCTCGGGCAGGCGGCTGCGGACGTCGGAGTACATGTTGTTGAACCCGGCACCACCTTGGCCGCGCTGAAGTCGGTCAATGACGGCATATCCGTCGTTGTCGCACACGACCGCGACGAATCCGTGCCCTGCGAACGCCGCCGAGAAGAGCTCCGAGTTGAGCATCAGGTACGAGCCGTCACCGAGGAGCGTCGTCACGACCCCGGTCGGGCGGGCCATCGCCGCGCCCCAGGCGCCCGCGATCTCGTAACCCATGCATGAGAAGCCATATTCCACGTCCATTGTCGACTCACCGGTCGCTCGCCAGCCGCCGATCAACTCGCCGGGCAGCCCGCCGGACGCCGTCATCACGTAGTCGTCCGGGCCGGAGAGGTCGTTCACAACCCCGACGACCTCCGCATACGTCGGCAGCGAGCCACCAGCCGTCCGGAGATCCGTGATGTGCGAGTCCCACTTCGCCAGCTCGGCCGACGCCCGCGAGGACCACTCCTGGGGCGCGTTCCAGTCGGTGAGCGGGAGTTCTTCGAGGCCTTCGCGTGCATCGGAGACCACCGCCACGGCCCCGTGTTTGACCGCGTCGAAGCGGGCCGCGTTAATCGTTACAAGCTTGACATCAGGCGAAAAAACGGACCACGAGGCCGTCGTGAAGTCCTGGAGGCGCGTTCCTACGGCGATGACGACGTCCGCTTCAGCCGCTAGCGCGTTGGCCGATGCCGACCCCGTGATGCCCAGCGGACCCGCGTGCAGCGGATGTGAATGCGGCACGAGCGTCCGGCCAGCGGTCGTCTCGACAATGGGCACGTTGCGCCGCTCAGCGAACTCGATCGCGGTCTGCGCGGCGCCCGAATAGCGGACACCACCACCAAGCACGAGCAACGGCTTCTGCGAGGCGCGGATGACCTCAGCGGCCCGGCCGAGCGAACGCCGGTCGGGACGCGGGCGCAGCACGTGATGCACGACCGGCTCGAACAGCGACTCGGGGAAGTCGAACGCCTCGGCCTGAACGTCTTGCGGCAGAGCCAAAGTCACCGGCCCGCACTCGCCGGGATCGGTCAGCACGCGGGCAACCTGAGGCAAGGTCGCAATCAGCTGCTCGGGACGGGTGATCCGGTCGAAGTAGCGGCTGACCGGCCGGAAAGCGTCGTTCACGCTGACCGTCGCGTCACCGAACGGCTCGATCTGTTGCAGTACAGGGTCGGGCGCGCGGTTGGCGAACGTATCCCCTGGGAGCAAAAGCAATGGCAGGCGGTTGGCGTTCGCGACACCCGCGGCCGTGACCATGTTCAGCGCGCCAGGGCCGATCGACGACGTGGCAACGCCAACCTGGCGGCGATGCGTGGCTTTCGCATAGCCGACGGCCGCGAGCGCCATGCCTTGCTCGGTATGCCCGCGCCATACCGGAATCTCGTCACGGTATTCCTCCAGCGCGGCGCCGAGGCTGAGTACGTTGCCGTGCCCGAAGATCGCGTAGACCGCCGGGAACAGCGGGGCTTCGGTGCCGTCGAGCAGCTCGGTCCGTTGTGCCACAAGCCAACGGACCAGGGCCTGTGCGGTGGTCAACCTCATGACTGGACCCTCCCTTCGGCTGAGGTCACCGGGCAGCGTGGGTCGTCGATCTGCTTCTCCCAGGACTGCCGCACCCACGTGTGGGAGGGGTCGTCACAGAAGGCCATCGACCGGTCGTCCGCAGGCCCGGCGAGGACGTTGAGGTAGTACATCGGGTAACCCGGCGCGGCCACGCATGGGCCGTGATATCCGCGTGGGATAAGGAAAACGTCACCGTCGCGGACGGTCACGTCCTCGTTGATCTCACCATCGGCGGTGTACGTCTTGTGGAAGCCGAACCCTTCGCGCGACGGCGTGATCCCGTCCTTGCCGGCGATCCGGAAGTAGTAGATCTCCTCGTTGACGACCTCGCACTCGCTGGCTTCGTCGTGCTTGTGCGGCGGGTACGAGGACCAGTTGCCGTCCGGGGTGATCAGCTCGCACGCGTTGAGTTTGTCCGCGTGATCCCAGACTCCCGGCACGCCGAAGTTGGTGACTTGCCTGGTCGCGTTGCCCGAACCACGCACTTCGACGGGGACGTCCTCGGCCGGGCCGTACTTGGGTGCCAGGCGCTTGGTGCAGCGCGCCATGGGAAGCGCGACCTCGACACCGTCCTTTGTCGACAAAGTGACATAGGCATCTCGCGGCACGTAAGCGAAGTCCGTGACTCTGGTGAAGACCGAGTCCCGGCCTTGCAGCTCGAACTTCTCGTCGTCCACCTCGACCGTGAGTCCTCCGGCCAGCGGCAGGATGAACGCCTCGAACTCGCCGGTCGACACGGTTCTGGTGGCGCCACGGGGAATCCGGATCACCCGCAGCCCGGTGTACGTCCAGCCCGCTTGTCCGGGAGTCAGCCGGATCGGATCGCGATCGTCGGACAGAGTCCCGTGTGGACGGTGCAAGCTCATGCCTTCACTCCCTCGTGCAGGACCTTGGCAGCGGCTTCGACAGCGCCTGCGACATCACCGTCAGGCGGGTAGAGCAACGCGCGGCCTACGACCAGGCCGCGGACAACCGGGTGCCTGAGGGATCGTCCCCAGGACGCGATGTCGTCCTCCACGCTCGGCCCGGGCACACCGCCCAGCACGACCGTCGGGAGGGTCGTGGCGTCCAGAACGAAGTCGGGCTCTTCGGGCGCCGGCAGCTTCAGCCAGGTGTACGCCGAGGTCTCGCCCAGCGAGGAGGCCACGGTCGTGGCCCTGGCCAGCGAAGGGCCGTCCTTGAGCAGCTGGAGCTTGTCGCCGACCCGGCGATACGGCAGCGGCTCGACCATCGCCATCAGGCCTTTCGCCGCGAGCGCGGTGACCGCGTCGGCGCAGGCCTGCAGCGTCGGTACCGTGCCGGCGTCGTTGTCCACGATCCGCAGCAGCATCTTGCCGCCGTCCAGGCCCAGGTCAGCGATGGCGGACGCGGTGTACGCGGTGAACCGGTCGTCGATCTCCCACTCGGCCCCGGCCAGGCCACCCCGATTCATCGAACCGATGACGATCTTGTTCTGCAAGGCGCCGAGCAGCAGGAGCTCCTCGACGATGTCCGGGGTGCCGAGCACGCCGTCGACCGCGGGGTTCTCCAGCGCGATGAGCAGGCGTTCCAGCAGCGAGCGACGGTTGACCATGGCGTTCGGGTCGCCGGGGATGCCCATCGCGCCGCGAGCCGTGTGGTCGGCCGCGACGAGGAACATCGTGCCGCTGTCTGTCAACAAAGATGCACGCCGCGCACGAGTTGTATACAGCTTATGCACAGCCTGTGGATCAGTCGCACGGGTGTGCAGGAGATCTGCCCACTCTCTGTCACTGATCACGCAGCCGCTCCTCGATCTCGGTGCTTACCGGCATGGCGTCGGCACAGGCCAGCCGACCTGCGACGATGGCGCCCGCGACGTTGGCGTACTCGGCGATGCGGACCGGCTCCCAGTTGTTGAGCAGACCGTGGATCAAGGCGCCGCCGAACGCGTCACCAGCGCCGAGCCCGCACACGACCTGGATCGGGTGCGGCGGCACAGTCCACGAGCCCGCCGCGGTCGCGACCAGAACGCCGTCCGCGCCTTTCTTGATCATCACCAACGAGACACCCCGGTCGAGGATCCGGCGCGCGGCCTCGTCCGGATCGGATGTGCCGACCGCGACCTCGGCCTCGGTCCGGTTGCCGACCGCGACCGTGACGTGGTCGAGCATCCACGAGATCTGCTCGCGCGCGGCGTCCACATCGGACCAGAACATCGGCCGGTAGTCCATGTCCAGCACGGTGTGCTCCCGGCGGCCCCTCGTCTCCAGGATCTTGCGCTGGGTGCCGCGGGCCGGTTCGGTGCTCACGCCCGTTCCGGTCACCCACAGCACAGGAACTTCCGACACGACGTCCCACGGCACATCCTCGGCGGTGAGGGTGAGATCGGGCGCGGTCGGCAAGCGGTAGAACAGAAGCGGCGGGTCCTCGGGCGGGTCCAGCGCACAGAACACCACGGGCGTCAGCAGATCCGGCGACGTACTGACGTACGACGGCGAAACCCCGAACTCTGTCAACGCATCGCGGACGTAGTCGCCGAACCCGTCCGGACCCACCTTGGTGAGAACTGCGGTCTTGCGGCCGAGCCGCGCGGCGGCGACCGCGACGTTGGTCGCGGTGCCGCCGAGCGACTTGGCGAAGGTCTGCACCTTGGCCAGCGGAACACCGCTCTGCTCGGGGTAGAGGTCCACCCCGACCCGGCCAATCGTCAGAGCCTCCAATGTCATTTCTGTACCGTCCTGAGTTCGTGCTCCAGGGCCTCGAGTTCGGCCCCGCCGGCCATCTGCCGGGTGAGCTCCTCAATGGTGATGTCGCCCTTGTCGAACGACCCGAGGCTCCGGCCGCGCTTGAGCAGCAGGAACCGGTCGCCGACCGGATAGGCGTGATGCGGGTTGTGCGTGATCAGCACGACCCCAAGCCCACGGTCACGGGCTTGGGCGACGTACCTGAGCACGACCCCAGCTTGCTTCACACCAAGGGCTGCGGTGGGCTCGTCCAGAATGAGCACCTTCGCTCCAAAGTGGACAGCACGCGCGATCGCCACGCATTGCCGTTCACCACCGGACAACGTGCCCACGGGCTGCTCGACGTCACGCAGGTCGATGCCCATCTCGGCCAACGCGGTCTTGGTGGTGTCGCGGCCCTTCTTGCGATCAAGCCGCCGGAACGGACCCCAGCCCACCGTGGGCTCGGACCCCAGGTAGAAGTTCCGCCACACGCTCATCAGCGGAACCACGGCCAGGTCCTGGTACACGGTCGCGATGCCCCGGTCGAGCGATTCCCGTGGTGAGGAGAACCGGACCTCCTCGCCCTCGACCAGGAACTGGCCTTTGTCGTGCTGGTGCACCCCGGCCAGGATCTTGATCAGCGTGGACTTCCCGGCACCGTTGTCGCCGAGGACGCACGTAACCTCACCGGCATTGACCACAGTGGACACGTCGGCCAACGCGATGACGCTGCCGTAGGTCTTGCCGACTTCTCGGACCTCAATGAGCGGACTCATCGGCGCACCCTTTCCGCCCGGCGCCGGAAGGTGTTGTTCACCAAGACGGCGGCCAGCAGCATGATGCCGAGGAACAACATGAACCAGTCACTGTTCCACTGCGCGTAGACGATTCCCTGGCGTGCCATACCGAAGATGAGCGCACCGATCGCCGCACCGACCGCGGACCCGAAACCACCGGTCAGCAGGCACCCGCCGATCACCGCGGCGATGATGTACTGGAACTCAAGGCCAATGCCCTGGTTGGCCTGCACGCTGGCGTTGCGCAGGATGTTGATCGACCCGACGATCCACGCGGCGAACGCGGTCGTCATGAACAGCATGATCTTCGTCCGGACAACCGGGACACCGACAGCGCGGGAACTGAGGGACGAGCCGCCGACCGCGAAGGTCCAGTTGCCGAACCTGGTGCGAACCAGGACCCACGCGGCGACTGCGGCGAACAGCACCCACCAGAGGATGGAGACCTGGAAGTCCGTGCCACCGATGTTGATGGTGGACGCGAAGAGCATTCCGGCGGACTCGTAGCCATTGGTGGACCGCATTCCGGAAACCTGCACGGTTCCGGTGATGAGCCTGGTGACACCAAGGTTGAGTCCTTGCAGGGCAAGGAAAGTACCGAGGGTCACGATGAAGCTCGGCAGTCCGGTCCGCATCACCAGCCAGCCGTTGAGCGCCCCGACACCGAGCGCGAAGATCAACGACAGGATGAGCGCGAACCACACGTTCAACCCGAGCTGCGTCGCGAGGATCGCGGTGACGAGCGCGGTCGACGCGGTCATCACACCTGCGGAGAGGTCGAACTCGCCGCCGATCATCAGCATCGCGACCGCGACCGCCATGATGCCCAGCGTTGAGGCGTCATCCAGCCAGTTCGCCACGCCGAGCGGGCTGAGGAACTGGCCGGTGACGACCGAGAAGAAGATGAAGACGAGCAGTGCCCCGAGCAGAGCGCCGATCTCCGGCCGGACCACAAGCCGGTCCCAGAGCCGGGGCTTCACCAGGCGCTCGTCGGGCTGCGCTTGCACCGCGACACTCATGGGTCACCGACCCCTTTCCCAGTGACCGGCGGGCGTGCTCGCCCAGCCTGAATCGCGCCGCGACACTCGTGCCGTGGGCTCGTCCGATGGCAGCAACGACATGCGTCCCGAGCCAACGGTCCGTTCACAAATCCAGTTGTCCACAACCCGCGAGTAACCCCTTTGACCAGCCCATATACCCGATAGGCTGGAGCAGGGCCGTCCCCCAGGGAGTGGCGGGGGATGCCCTGGTGGGGGATGTCGTGTCGCGGAATGTTTTGGCTGGAGATGTCGGGAATGCCGCGACGCAGGACGTTCTGGCCGGAAATGCCCTGACGCCGGATGCCGCGACGCAGGACGTTCTGGCCGGGAATGCCCTGACGCCGGATGCTGCGACGCAGGACGTTCTGGCCGGGGATGTCCTGGCGCATGGTCCGGCCGGAGATGCCTTGGCGCCGCGTGTTCTCGCGAGGAATGCCGTGGCTGGGAATGCCGCGACGCAGAACGTTTTGGCCGGGAATGCTCTGGCGGGCGAAGCCGCGGCGCCGGATGGTCTGGGGGATGACCTGACACCTCACGCCCTCGCCGGAGATGCCCTGGCGCGGAGCTAATTGCGTGCGGACAGCAGCGCTGACACCGCGATCGAGCCGGGCCCGGCGAGCGGCCTCAGCCACTCGCCGGTCTGGTCGTGTTCGCACCGCGACCGTCACCGCGTGCCCTTCTCGGTGAACGGCGCGATCGTGTCCACATTGGACTTGTCAACGAACCCGGGACCGGTCAGCACGGGCCGGCCGCCGCCGACGGTGTTGGCGTTTTCCTTGTACAGCTTGAGGAACACGATTGGCAGGTAGCCCTGCTCGTACTGCTGCTGGTCCACCGCGAACAACACATCGCCGGACTTGATCGCGTTGACGACGTCGGTGTTCAGGTCGAACGTGGCCACTTGGGCCTTCGAGCCCGCGCCCTTGATCGCTGTCACGGCACCGGCCGCGACCTGCGAGTTCAGCGCCAGCACCGCGTCGACTGCCGGGTCGGCCTGCACTGCGCCCTTGATCCGGGACTGCGCGTCGGTCGGGTTGTTGATGTCCACCTGCAGCGTTGTGACGTTGCCGAACGCGCTCTTGGCGCCGTCGCACCGCTGGTTCTGGCCGATGTTGCCTGCCTCGTGGATGACGCACAGCATCTTGGTCTTGCCCGCGTCCTTCAGGCGTTTGCCCGCGCCTTCTCCCGCGATCGTCTCGCTCTGGCCGACGTGCGTGATCGCGCCGAACTCCGCGCTCTTCGACTCGCCGGAGTTGATCGTGACCACCGGGATTCCGGCCTTCACCGCGTTCTCGATCGAGGTACGCAACGCGTCCGGGTTGGCCATCGAGACCACCAGGCCGTCGACCTTCTGGGCGATCGCGTTGTCGATCAGTTTTGCCTGCGCACCTGGGTCACCGTCGGACTTGTAGTCCACCTGCGCGCCGAGTTGCCTGCCTGCGGCCTCGGCACCGTTCTTCACCACGTTCCAGAAGGCGTCGCCTGCGCTGCCAT
The DNA here is from genome assembly GCA_000720375.1 of Rhodococcus rhodnii. Classification (GTDB taxonomy): domain Bacteria; phylum Actinomycetota; class Actinomycetes; order Mycobacteriales; family Pseudonocardiaceae; genus Kibdelosporangium. The sequence continues at coordinate 327,008 of JOAA01000019.1, forward strand.
GCGTGACGACGGCGACCCGCAGGCTTCCGCCGCTTCCACCTGGAGTCGGCGCGGTGCCGCCACCGGCGTTGCTGGGCTGGTCACCTTGCGGACCGCTGCACGCGGCCAATACCAACGCTCCGGCGGCCACAGAAGCGATCTTGGCCGCGAATTTGAACTTCACGAAGCGATCGGACGTCATCGTCTCTCCTCGCTGGGCGGGACTTTCTCTAAAGGCCGCCGATTATCTGGTTGAGGTGTCGCAGGCTGCTAGCGGTGTCCAGTTTGGGTGTGTCGACAGGACTCTGCTCGCTGAGGGCGGTGTCCTGTTCCAGGACGTACCAGCCGTCGTAACCCGCTTGGTGGACAAAGCGAACGACCGCTTCGATGTCCACGTCCCCCTGCCCGAGCGGCACGTACATGCCTTGCCCGACCGCTTCGGTGTAGCCGAGCTCACCCGCGCGGACCTTGTCCGCCAGGTCTGCCCGGACGTCTTTGAGATGCAGGTGCCCGATCCGCTGCGGGTAACGCTCCGCCAGCGCCACCGGGTCGGTGCCGCCGATCATCAGGTGCCCGGTGTCCAGGCACAACGGCAGATCCGAGTCCCGGATGAACCTCTCGACCTCGGCCTCGGTCTCCACGTGTGTGCCCACATGCGGGTGCAGCACGGTCTGCAGGCCGTGTTCGGCCGCGATGTCCCGGATCTTCGCCGCGGTGCTGATCAGCGTGTTCCATTGCTCGTCGGTGAGCGCGGGCCGGTCGTCGTAGCCGTCGAGGCCCGTCGCCGCGGCCAGCACGAGCACCTCGGCATCGCAGGCTGCCAGGAGTTTCGCGGTCCGCTCGGCTTCGGCGATGCTTGATTCCTCGTGCAGCGGGACTGCCAGGAAGCCGCCGACCAAAGTCAGGTTGTACGTGGTCAGCAACCCGCGGAGCTTGGTCGGGTCCGTCGGTAGGTACTCCGGCGGGCCGAGTTCGGTCGCGGTCAGGCCTAGGTCGGCCATCTCGCTCAGCACCGTGTCGCGGTCGAGCATCGTGCCCCAGCCCGGGACTTCGCAGACGCCCCAAGAGATCGGCGCTCCAGCGAGCTTCACGCGACCACCTCCACAGTTCCGGACCGACGCGACTTGTCACAGGCCAGCGCGAGGCGCAAGCTCGTCAAGCTGTCCCTTGCGGGCGACGGGTTTTGCGACTTGCCCGCGACAACGTCCACGAATACCGCCATTTCGTTCAGATAGGCGCGGTGGAACCGTTCCGCGAAGCCGGGATACGCGTCCGGGCCGACCTTCGGGCCGTCTGGCTCGAGTGATGTCAGCGGAGTGCGCGAGTCCACGCCGACCGCCAGGGAGTCCTTGCTGCCCAACACTTCGATGCGGTGGTCGTACCCCAACGGGTCGTGCCGCCCACCGACGAGCACGGCGTGGGCACCGCCCGCGAACTTGAGCGTGACCACGGCGTTGTCGACGTCGTCAGCGTCCGCGAAGGCCTGGTCGACCAGGACGGATCCGGACGCGTAGACCTCCACCACCGGCTCGCCGACCAGCCACGGCACCGCGTCGAGGTCGTGGATCAGCAGGTCACGGAAGATCCCGCCGGACGCGGGCAGGTAGCCGAAGTCGGGTGGCTCCGCGTCGTTGCCGGTGGCCCGGACCAGGTAGAGCTTGCCGACCTCACCTGCGCGAATACGCCGGTAGAGCTCGGCGACGGCCGGGTCGAAGCGGCGCTGGAACCCGACGAGCACTTCGACGCCCGAGGCCTCGATGTCGTCGACCAGCGCGACCATCTCGTCGTAGTCGCTGGCGATCGGCTTCTCACACAGCGCGGGCGTGTTGGCGGCGAGGGCCCGGCGGATGGTCTCCGGGTGGGTCGTGGTCGGAGTCGCGATCAGCACGCCGTCGCTGGCGTTGAGCAGCGCGTCCAGGTCGTCGACCGCTTTCGCACCGATGCCTTCGGCGACCTGCGCCGCCCGGCCGGGGATCGGGTCGAACAGGACGACCTCGTCGACGGCGTCGAGCGACGCCAGGTTGCCGGCGTGCATCGTGCCGATCCGCCCGACACCGGCTACTCCGATACGCATGCTTCTCCAATGGATCCGCAGGTCAAGGCCCGTCTTCGTTAGAGCGCTCTATTTGTTGGAGCGCTCCAATGCTGTAACGTGTCCCAGGTCATGTCAAGGGCATGTTGCCCGCTCGTTACCCCGGAGGGGCCTTTGACCCGGCCGACCATGGAGGACGTGGCCCGTGTGGCCGGCGTGTCCCGCGCGCTGGTCTCGCTGGTGATGAACGGTTCGCCGAAAGTCAGCGAGCAGCGCCGCAAGGCCGTGCTCGACGCCGCCGAGCAGCTCGGTTACTCACCGCACGCGATGGCCCGTTCGCTGGCCAGCCGCACGTCGACAGTGCTCGGCGTGATGGTGTCCGACCTGCACAACGCCTTCTTCGCCGAGGTCGTCGACGGTATCGACGAGGTGGCGCAGGCCGAGGGTTTCGAGCTGATCATCAACACCGGTGGCCGGAGCCCGGCGCGCGAAAAGCGCGCTGTGAACGGCCTGCTGGCCTTCCGTCCCGCCGGCCTTGCGCTGCTCGGCCCGGTCGTGCCGCCGAACACCCTGGCCGACGCCGCTTCCCAGGCGCCCACTGTGTTGGTGGCGCGATCGTCGCGTCTGTCGACTTTAGACACCGTGAACGACGACGGCGAGGCCGGTTCGGGCCTGGCGGTGGATCACTTGGTGTCGTTGGGCCACAGCGAGATCGCCCACCTCGATGGCGGCGTCGGTTCGCAGGCACCGCAACGCCGACGCGGCTACATCACCGCCATGCAACGCCACGGCCTGACACCGCGCGTGATCCCCAGCGAGTACACGGACATCGCCGGGGCGAAAGCCGTCCGCCAACTGCTTGAACAAGGCCCGTTGCCGACGGCGTTGGTCGCCGCCAACGACTTCAACGCGGTGGGCGCGATCTCCGCATTGGAAGAGGCCGGACTGCGTGTCCCACAGGACATGTCGGTCGTCGGTTACGACAACACGTCGCTGGCCGGCCTCCGGCACGTCTCCCTGACCACGATCGACCAACCACGCCACGAGATCGGCCGGCTCGCGGGCGAGGCGCTGGTGCAACGGGTCCGCGGCGAGCGGACCGAGCCGGTGAAGAAGCTGTTGCACCCCTCACTCGTAGTCCGCTCGACCACCCAAGCCAGGAGCTGAAATGACTTCGGTTGTCCCGCATTACATCGACGGCGCCCGGACCACCGGTGCCTCGGTCGCCACCGGCGACGTGTTCGAGCCTTCCTCCGGCTCACTCGCCCGCAAGGTGGTCTTGGCTTCGCAGTCCGATGTGGACCTCGCGGTGGCGTCGTCGGCGAAGGCGGCCCGCGACTGGGCGGAGTCGTCGTTGTCGACCCGTAGCCGGATCATGTTCGCCTTCCGTGAGCTCGTGCACTCGCACCGGGACGAACTGGCCGCCTTGATCACTTCGGAGCACGGCAAGGTGCTGTCCGATGCGGCGGGCGAGGTGCAGCGCGGGCTTGAGGTGGTGGAGTTCGCGTGCGGCATCCCGCATCTGTTGAAGGGTGAGCACTCCGAGCAGGTGTCGCGCGGTGTCGACGCTTATTCGGTTCGCGAGCCGTTGGGTGTGGTCGCCGGGATCACGCCGTTCAACTTCCCCGCCATGGTGCCGATGTGGATGTTCCCGCTGGCGATCGCGGCCGGGAACGCCTTTGTGCTGAAGCCTTCCGAGCGTGACCCGTCGACGGCGGTCCGGCTGGCCGAGCTGTTCACCGAGGCCGGTCTGCCTGCAGGCGTGCTGAACGTCTTGCAGGGCGACGCGACTGCCGTGAACGCTTTGCTGGACCACCCGGACGTCGCCGGTGTGTCGTTCGTCGGCTCAACTCCCATCGCGAAGCACGTGTATTCCCGCGGAACGGCCAATGGCAAGCGGGTCCAGGCTTTGGGCGGGGCCAAGAACCACATGGTGGTTTTGCCGGACGCCGACGTGGACGTCGCCGCGGACGCCGCCGTTTCGGCTGGGTACGGCAGTGCCGGTGAGCGTTGCATGGCGATCTCGGTTGTCGTGGCTGTCGGGGACATCGCTGACTCTCTGGTTTCCGCCATTGCTTCCCGGACCGGTTCGTTGGTCACTGGACCGGGGACGGATCCTTCCTCACAGATGGGCCCGCTGGTAACCGGAGTGCACCGAGACCGCGTTGCGTCTTATGTGGACGCTGGCGTTTCCGAAGGCGCTTCCCTTGTGGTGGACGGTCGCGGCTTCGCCCCCGATGGGCACCCGGACGGCTTCTGGCTGGCGCCAACGCTGTTCGACAACGTCACCCCATCGATGTCCATCTATCGCGATGAAATCTTCGGTCCGGTGCTGAGTGTGGTGCGCGTGCCTACGTTCGACGCGGCCGTGGAGTTGGTCAACGCCAACCCTTACGGCAACGGCACAGCCATTTACACTGGCGACGGCTTGGCTGCTCGGGAGTATCAGCGCCGGGTGCAGGTCGGCATGATCGGTATCAACGTCCCGATTCCGGTGCCGATGGCGTACTACTCGTTCGGCGGTTGGAAGGACTCGCTGTTCGGCGACACGCATGTGCATGGCGCTGAGGGCGTGAAGTTCTACACGCGTGCCAAGGCCATCACGTCACGCTGGCCCCGCCAGTCCGGCATCGACCTGGGTTTTCCCACTCACGGCTGACTTGATTCAGCGTCCGCCTTGAGGAGTGCGTTGACGCGCCGCAGGACGTCGAGCTGGGCTGGGTTGTACAACTCGACCAGCCCTTGGACGACGACCGACTTTCCCTGCGGGGTCTGCACCGCCGCGTCCTTCAGGGACGGGTGCTGCCGGTACTGCACGAGGATCTCGGGGACGAGGCGTTCGGCCAACTGTTGCCGGGTGTCCGCACTGGCATCCGCGGGCAGGGTTTCGAACTGCTTGTCGACCGATGTGCACGGAACCGTCACCAGTTCTCGCACCGCCGCCATCGCCGAATGGCCGAAGACCCGGGAGTAGAGCAGCAGGAGCGAACGATCGGCTGCGGACAGATCGGCTGCGGTCTTGTCGAAACCCGGCGGCAGGTCGACAAGGTTGCGATGCCGGAGGATCACCGCCAGTTCGTCGCGCATCCGTTGCTGGCGTTCGATACTCGTCGCCAGTTCGGCATCGAGGGTGCGCAGCGCCTGTTCGGCGTGCTCGTCCGACTCCTCCATCGTGGCGATGTCGGACAGCGCCACGCCCAAGTCGACGAGGCGGCGGATCCGCAGTAGCCGGATCAAGTGGCTGATCTGGTACTGCTTGTACCCGTTCGCCGCTCGTTCCGGTTCGTCCAGCAGCCCGATCCTGTGGTAGTGGCGGACGGTCTTCAGCGTCGTACCGGCGAGATCAGCCAGTTCGCGCGTACTCCACGCCATCCGATTCACCTCTCGAGTCACTGGGGGCTCTCTTGACTATGCCCCAAGGGCACAGGTTCGAATCCGTGGGTCAGCAAGACCAATGTCGGGGAGTACGGATATGGATCGAAAACGTGGATTGGCCATGGTGGTGGTGGCGCTCGGCCTGGCCAGTTCGGTGGCCGCGACACCCGCCGTGGCCGATGAGCCCGCGTTTCAGGTGGAATGGGGCGCCTGCCCCTCGGACGTCAATGCCCGAGCGACGCCGTTGCAATGCGCTTCTGTTTCGGTGCCCTTGGACTACACCGATCCCGAGGGCGCCGAGATCAAGATCATGCTGTCCCGGTTGGCCAGCCCGAATCCGAGCAAGCGGCGTGGCGTGTTGTTGCTCAACCCAGGCGGTCCGGGCGGGTCCGGGTTGTCGATGCCCGCGGACCTCTTTTCCCTTGGTGTGCCTGCCAGCGTCTTGGACAGCTACGACCTGATCGGCATGGACACCCGCGGCGTCGGACACTCGTCGCCGGTGAGCTGCGGCTTCACCGTTGACCAGGGTTACTCCGGCAACATCCCGCCGTACGCGGTCGACGACGCGGCGGTCGCCGAGCAGGCCAAGATCGCCGAGGCGGTCGCCAAGCAATGCGCTCGCGATGGGCGGCTGCGCCACGTGTCGACCGCGAACATGGCCCGTGACCTCGACCGGATCCGAGCCGCGCTCGGCGAGGACAAAGCCAGTTTTCTCGGGTATTCCTACGGTTCGGCGCTGGGTGCCGCGTACGCCTCGATGTTCCCGGAACGCTCCGACCGGATAGTGCTCGACAGCAACGTCGGCGACACCTTCCTCGACCGCGACGGAATGCGCAGGTTCGGCCTGGGCGCTGAACAAGCGTTCCCGGACTTCGCGAAATGGGCAGCGGCGCGGCACGACGCGTACGGCTTGGGTCGCACGCCGGAAGAGGTGCGGAACACCTACTTCACACTCGCCGAGCGACTCGACAAGACGCCGGTGGGCGAGATCGACGGCACCACCTTCCGGCTGGGGACCTTCGCAGGGCTCTACCGCGAGTCGTCGTACGCGATGACAGCGCAGCAATGGCAGGCACTGCTCAACTTTGACGAGGCGGCGGTCCAGCGACCACTGGGGCTGTCGCCGTACGACAACGCCTGGTCGGTGTTTCTCGCCGTGACCTGCAACGACGTGGACTGGCCGGAAGATGTCCGGACATACCAGCGCGGCGTAGCCGAAGATCGCCAGAAGTACCCGCTGTTCGGCGCGGCCGGCGCCAACATCACGCCCTGCGCGTACTGGCAATACGAACCGGCCGAGCCACCGGTGAAGATCACCGATGACGGGCCACGCAACGTCCTGATCATGCAGAACCTGCGCGACCCGGCCACGCCGCACCGCGGCGGAGTGATGCTCAAGGAGAAGTTCGGCCAGCGGTCCCAGTTGGTGAGCGTCAACGAGAGCGGCCACGGCGTGTACGTGTTCGACGACAACCCATGCGCGCTGAACATCGCCACGACCTACCTGGTCGACGGCAAACTGGCGCCGCGGGACACGTTCTGCCAGGCGTCCAGGACCTCCGGCCTGACACTCGACCGCGACGCCCAGCAACGGCGAGCCGAAGCACTCGACCGGCTACCGCGGACGTTCTGAGCACGATGGACCGGAGGGCACGACCCAGACAAGGTCGGGCGTGACCTCCGGTCCACATCGGACGTACAGCAAGGCGTCTCGGCCTCCGCAAGGATGTACTGGTTGCGGCCATCGGCGGTGACTGTGGCGAACAGGCGGGGCGCATGGGCCGCAACCATTGCGTTGATGTCAGACATGGTCGAACTTCTGGTTGGTTGACGGGATCAGTAGGTGACGATGCGCGATAAGCCAGACGCGGCAAGGGAATTTGCGGTTTCGCGGCCATCCGGTGCACTCCCGGCACCGGCCTTTGCAGTCAGGTTGGTGTAATTCGAGGATTTCGCGCACCGCTGAAGTCAGGTTGCCGAAGTCGGTGGTGGTCAGCCCTGCCAAGCGTTCGACCATGGCGGCCCTCAGGACCGCGGCCAGAACATGCGCCATGAGATGCACCTCGATCGTGGTCATGCTTGCTCGTGCGCGCGCTCGGCATCGGTCAGTGCCGCGCGGAGCAACATCGATTCGTCGACGCTGAGTCGCGCGATTTCGCCTGGCGGTGACACGAGCACGATCTCCCGGTTGGCCGAATAGGCCATCGTCTGCCGATCCCTGTTGCTGGCAACGCGGCAGGCGACCCACTACCTTGAGCATTGACGACTGGTAAAGACGTGTTGATGACTGAACTGTAGGGTTGGCCCCGACAACTGGTCAATACCAGTAGGCCGACACTCCCTGAAGGGGTGACGGTCGGTAGTCTTGCGCGGATCATCGCGACGTCTTGACCAGCGAGGCGGGAGGTGCTGACCGTGGTTGACCGAACGAGCGGCGTGCCTGCCTATCGGCAGATCGCCGACGATCTGCGCAGCCAGATCGAGTCAGGCCAGCTTGCCCCCGGCTCGCCACTTCCGTCCGAACGCGACCTCGTCGAGACCTACGATGCGTCACGGCCGACCATCCGCGAGGCTGTCAAGCTGTTGCGAAACAGCGGTCTAGTCGTCGCGCAGCACGGGCGAGGTGTGTTCGTCCGGTCCCACAATCTCGTCACTCGCCTTGCGAGAACGCGGCTGTCTCGATCAGCCCGCGCCGAGAACAAAGGCGCGTTCATGGGCGACGCGGCAGCCGGTGATTTCGTGCCGAACGTTTCGGTCGAGGTGCGGGTCGAGGCGGCCGACGAGCGCATCGCGGATCTGCTGAACATCAGGCCTGGAGCAGAGGTGCTTGTTCGCGATCGGGTGATGCGGGCCGACAATGTCGTCGCGCAGCTCGCAGTTTCCCGACTGCCACGCGATCTCACTCAAGGCACCGTGATCGAGGACGTCGACACCGGACCAGGCGGCGTGTACGCCAGACTCGAGGACTCCGGCCACGTCCTCGATCACTTCGACGTGTTCGTGTCGGCCAGGATGCCGACCGTTGAAGAAAAGTCTCTGTTGCAGCTCGCTGAGGGCAGTCCAGTCATGGCCGTGACCCGTGTTGCGAACACGGCCGACCGCCCTGTCGAGGTCAACGACATCGTGCTCGACGCGAACCGCTACGAGCTGCACTATCAGTTGGCGGCGGACTGATCGCTAGCCGGTGATCCGGGCGAGTTTGCCGTTCTCCAGGGCGGTCCAGGCGGCGCCGTCCGGACCGATCGTAATGCCGTGTGGCTCGGAGTTCGGGGTTGGCAGTTCGTACTCGTCGATCTTGCCTGCCAGGGTGATCCGGCCGATCTTGTTCGCGCCCCACTCGGTGAACCACAGGTTGCCCAGGTCGTCCGCGGTTATCGCGTGTGGGCGGCATTCTTTGTCGGGCAACGGGAATTCGTCGACGTGACCGTCCACTGCGATCCGTCCTACTTGGCCTGCCATGATCTCCACGAACCAGAGGCCGCCGTCGCCGCCGTCGGTTATTCCGACTGGGGCGGCGGCTTCGGTCGGCAGTGGGTGGATCGTCACGTCGCCGCCGATGTCGATGCGGCCGATGGCGTTGGCCTGGTTGAGGGCGAACCAGAGGCCATTGTCCGGGCCCGCCGTTATGTGGCCGGGGAACGAGCCCGCGACCGGCAGTGGGAATTCCGTGATCGCGCCGTCCGGGGTGATTCGGCCGATTCGGTCGAGGTTGATCTCGGTGAACCACAACGCGCCGTCCGCGCCCGCGGCTATTCCGTACGGTTCGGCGTCGGGGGTGGGGAGTTCGAACTCGGTCAACGAGCCTTCGACCGTGATTCGACCGATCTTGTGGCCCTTGTACTCGGTGAACCACAGTGCGCCGTCCGGGCCGACCGTGATCACTGTCGGGTCGGAGTCGGGCGCCAGTGCGAACTCACGGACTTCGCCGGCCGCGAACCTGCCGATTTTGGCCGCGTGGACCTGGGTGAACCACAACGCGTCGTCAGGGCCGGACACGATCCCGTATGGACCTGCGTCCGGCCCTGCGACGTCGAACTCCTCGATCATGCCAAGACCATACGGCCCTAGGCGTCGATCTTCTCGCGCTCCGAACTCGGCGCGGCCGGGCGACGGGTCAGCCTGCGGATCAGTGGCCAGGCCAGGATCGCCACGATCAGCACGTAGACGATCACCGACATCGGTGTGTTGACCAGCCCGCTGATCGAGCCGTCGCTGATCTGCAGCGCCCGGCGTAGCTGCTGTTCGGCGGCCGGGCCGAGGATCACTCCAATGACCGCCGGGAGCACCGGCAGGCCGTATCGGCGCATGGCCAGACCGAGCAGACCGATGATGAACAGGACGATCAGGTCGACCACGTCACCGCTGACCGCGTACGCACCCACGCTGGCGAAGAACAGAATGCCCGCGTAGAGGTACGGCCGCGGAATGCGCAGCAGCTTGGCCCACACCGGCGCCAGCGGCAGGTTGAGCACGAGCAGCAGCACCAGGGCGATGAACAGGCTCGCGATCAGCGCCCACACCAGGCCGGACTCCCGCTCGAACAGCAATGGCCCCGGCTGGATGCCGTACTGCTGGAAGGCCGCGAGCATCACGGCCGCGGTCGCCGTGGTCGGCAAACCCAAGGTCAGCATTGACGTCAGCGTGCCCGACGCGGACGCCGAAGCCGTTGCCTCCGGACCCGCGACGCCTTCGATGGCGCCCTTGCCGAACTCGTCCTTGCGCTTGGACAGCCTGCGTTCGGTCACGTACGACAGGAACGTCGGAATTTCCGCGCCACCAGCGGGAATCGCGCCGAACGGGAAGCCGATGAACGGACCACGCAGCCACGGCCGCCACGACCGCCGGACGTCGTCACGGCCCAGCCACGGGCGGCCGACCGGGATCGGCTCGGCCTGGATGCGCCTCAGGTGCGCGGCGACCCACAGCGACTCACCGACCGCGAACAACGCGACCGCGACCACCACGACGTCGATGCCGTCGGACAGGTGCAACGAGCCGAACGTCAGGCGCTGCTGGCCGGTCATCTCGTCGAGACCGATCAACCCGATCGCCAGGCCTATGAGCAGTGACGCGAACCCACGGATCCGCGACTTGCCGAGCACCGACGTGACCGAGATGAACGCCAGCAGCATGATCGCGAAGAAGTCCGGGGCACCGATGCCCACCGCCAGCTTGGCGACCGCGGGAGCGAGCAGTACCAACAGAAGCGTGCCGATCAGACCACCGACGAAGTGTCCGACCGCTGCCGTGGCAAGGGCTTGCGAGCCGCGGCCGCGTTTGGCCATCGGATTGCCTTCGATCGCCGTGACCACCGACGCGGTCTCGCCCGGCGTGTTCAACAGGATCGAAGTCGTTGAGCCACCGAACATGCTGCCGTAGTAGATACCGGCGAACATTATGAACGCGCCGGTCGGATCGAGTCCGTACGTGATGGGCAGCAGCAACGCCACGGCCATCGCGGCACCGATGCCTGGCAGGACACCGATCGTCGTGCCGAGCAGCACGCCGATCACGGCGTACATCAGGTTAACGGGTGTTAACGCGGTACCGAAACCGTCCATCAGAGAGGCGAAGGAACCCATCACAGCACTCCCATCAGCGGCCCGCCCGGCAGGGAAACCCCGAGCAGGTCGTTGAACACAAAGTAGGTGACGAGCGAGAGCCCGGCCGCGACGAGCGGGTCACGCACGAAGTTACGGCTGCCCAACGCATACGCCGCACCCCAGAACAAAACCGTTCCGGAGATCGGGAAACCGACCAGCCCGATCAGTACGACGTTCGCCAGGAAAGCCGCGGCCAGCAACAACACTGTCCGCCAGTCACCGGGCGCGCTCAGATCGATGTCCTCGCCGCCCTCTGCTTCCCCCTTGCCACCCCGCAACACGTCCCTGGCCAGCAACGCGGCCACCACGAGCAAGGCGGCACCGACCACGATCGGCACCACGTCCGGCCCGATGCCTCGCTCGGTCGGGACCGCGGGCAGGCTGATCGCGTCGACCAGCACGAGCACGCCCAGCGCCGCGAGCAGGACGCTGATGCCGAGCTCGGACCGCTCCCTCAGACGCTCCATTGTGGTCATACCAGCCCCAGCTCCTTCAGCGTCGACGCGACCCGGTCGTTCTCCGCGGCCAGGAACTTGCCGAAGTCCTCACCCGATTGGAACGCCGAGGTCCAGCCGTTGTTGGCGAGCACCTGCTGCCACTGCGGCGAGGCGTTGAGCTTGGTGAACAGGTTCACCAGCCGCGTCCGCTCACCCGTGCTGATCCCCGGCGGCGCGACGATGCCGCGCCAGTTGGTGAACACAACGTCCACACCGGACTCGGTCAGGGTCGGCGCGTTCACCCCGTTCAGCCTGCTGCGGCTGGTCACCGCGAGCACCCTCAGCTCACCGGCCTGGATCTGGTCGCGGTACTCGCCGATGCCGGACACACCGAACGCGATCTTGCCGCCGAGCACTGAAGCCAGCAGCTCGCCACCGCCATCGAATGGCACGTAGTTCACCTTGCGCGGGTCCAGCCCGGCTGCCTTAGCCATCAGCATCGGAGCGAGGTGGTCAGGACCGCCCGCCCGTGAACCGCCACCGACCGGGACCTGGCCGGGGTTGGCCTTCCACGCCTCCAGCAGCTGGCCGATGTTCTGGTACGGCGAATCCTTGCTGACCACGACGATGTCGGGTTCCTCGATCAACTTCGCGATCGGTGTGGTGTCCGCCAGCGAGGACGGCGACTTGTTCGTGTACACCGCGCCGACCACGCCAAGTCCCATGGACATCACGAGCTTGCCGTTGCCGCGCTCGTTCACGATCCGGCCGAGGCCGACCGTGCCACCCGCACCAGGCAGGTTGAATACCTCGATCCGCCTGGACAGGTCCGCTTCTTCGATCGCCTTGACCGCGTGTCGCGCCGTGATGTCGTAACCACCGCCGGGCGCGTTGGGCACCAGCACTCGCAGACCGCGAACCTGGTCACCCACGTCCTCGTCGCTGCCGGAGCTCAGCAGCGGGGGAATCAACAGCACGGCGGCGATCGCACCCAGGATGGCCAGCCATGTCTTCGCTCGCACGTCGCGACACCTCACCTCTCTGTGACTTCGACGACAGCGTTGACTTATGTTGCACGCGGTTTACCGTGATGTCGCGCTTAGGCGCTTATCGAAGGTTTCGGTACTTGTGGTCACGAGGAGGTGCGCGTGGGTGTCAAGGGCTCGCTGGCCCGCCAGCTGCTGGCCTGGCAGGTGGTGATCGTGGTCGCCCTGCTCACCGCGGTCGCGGCCTTCTCGGCGATCCAGTCGAACGAGACCTTCATGGACGTCGAGGGACGCCGGATGCTGCTGGCCGCCGAGAACCTCGCCGCCATGCCTGCCGTCCGCGGCACGGATGACGCGCGCGGCGGTGAGCCCATCCCAGGCGCCTTGGCCGATCCGCTGCGGTACCCGGCGCTCCCCGGCTCGGCTGAGACCACGCGCAGCCTGTCCGGCGCGGACGAGGTCACCTTCGCGTTGCCGGATCTGACCGTGGTGACGTCTACGATCCCCGGTCGTAACGGCTCGAAGCTGGACATCGGCGACAGCACGATCCGGACGGGACGGTCATGGGTCGGCGTCATCGACGGCATGCTCGTCGCCCACGTACCTGTGCTCGGCAACGACGCCAAGGTGATCGGTGTCGCCGCCGTCGGCGTGGAGACACAAGGTTTCTTCGCCGGCGTGGTCGAGTCGCCGACGAACGCGCTCGTGTTGCTCGGACTGGCCACTGTGCTCGGTGTGACCGGCTCGCTCCTGCTGGCCCAACGGGTGAAGCAGCAGACACTCGGGCTCGAACCGGCCGAGATCACCTCGCTGGTCGAGCAGCGTGAAGCGATGCTGCACGGGATCAAGGAAGGCGTGGTCGGCCTCGACCGCAACGACCGGATCGTGCTGGTCAACGACCACGCCCGGACGCTTTTGTCCATTCCGGGCGACAGCGTCGGCAAGTCGGTGTCCGATTTGGACTTCAACGAGCGGATGACCGACGTGCTGACCGGGCGCGCGGCCGGAGCGGACCAGATCGTGCTGCGCAAAGGCCGGGTGCTGACGATGAACCGGATGCCGATCACCCTGCACGACCAGTCGATCGGGTCGGTGGTGACGATGCGGGACCGTACCGAGATGGTCGCACTGCAGAACGAACTCGCCGCGACCCAGAACACGACGGACACCCTGCGCGCCCAGGCGCACGAGTTCTCCAACCGCCTGCACACGATCTCCGGCCTGATCGAACTCGGCGAGTACGACGAAGTCCGGCGATTCATCACAACGGTGTCGCACACCCAACAGGAATGGCACGCCTCAGTGAGTGCGAGCATTCACGACTCGGCGGTGGCGGCGTTGCTGATCGCCAAGGCGAGCGTGGCGGCCGAGCACAGCGTCGGCCTGCGGCTGTCCGCAGGCAGCAGGTTGTCCGAAGTAGACCCGGCGCTGTCCGCGGACCTGGTGACAGTGCTGGGAAACCTGGTGGACAACGCCGTCGACGCACTCGGCGGTGTGCGGGACGGGTGGATCGAAGTGGACATCAGCGAGCTCGACGAGGCGGTCCGGGTGGTGGTGCGCGACTCCGGGCCGGGCGTGGCGCCGGAGATCGCCCGTGAAGTGTTCCGGAACGGATTCACCACGAAGGCGGCTGAGGAAGGCGGCAAACGCGGGCTGGGGCTGGCGTTGGCACGGCAGACCTGCATCCGCAGGCAAGGATGGATCGACGTGCACAACGAAGGGGGCGCGGTGTTCACCGCGCTGGTGCCGCGATGAAGACGGTGCTCGTGGTCGACGACGACTTCATGGTCGCGAAGGTCCACAGTGGATACGTATCCCGGACACCGGGGTTCTCGGTCGTCGGGGTAGCGCACACGGGGGCCGATGCCTTGCAGGCTGCGCGGGAACTCAAGCCGGACTTGGTTTTGCTCGACATCTACCTGCCGGACATGGACGGACTTGCTGTGCTGCAAGAACTCCGGTCGTCGCAGGGAGATACCGACGTGATCGTGATCAGCGCTGCGAACGACGTGGACACCGTGCGGCGGGCGATGCGGGGTGGCGTGCTGCACTACCTGATCAAGCCGTTCTCGTACTCGGCTTTGTTCGATCAGTTGCGGCATTTCGCTACTCTGCACGAGAAGCTCGATCGGCTTGCGGTGGCTGGGCAGGCCGATGTCGATCAGGTTTTCGGGGCTCGTCCGCGCGGGGCGACGAGCTTGCCCAAGGGGCTCACCGAGCAGACCGCCGAACTCGTGGAGCGTGTGATGCGCGAGCACCCGGAAGGGTTGTCCGCCACGGAATGCGCTCAGTTGACCGAGTTGTCTCGGGTTTCGGCTCGCCGGTACCTCGAGCACTTCACCGAGACGGGTAAGTCCGAGGTGACCTTGAAGTACGGCGGGACCGGGCGACCAGAGCGCCGCTACAGGTGGCTCAACGCCTGACCGCACCTTCGGCCGCACCCCATCGCAACAGCAATTTTTACGCTACCGGAGGGGTACGACAGTTTTGCGTTTGCGCAGGTCGGAACGTAGGGCAGGCTTGATGCGCGGTCGATCGGGATGGCAGCGAATGTGCAGAGCAGGCGTCGGCGTGGGCCCGAGGCGGTCAGCTCAGGCCTTGGTCGAAGATCTCGCGGAGGACTCCGGGGTCGACGGTCCAGTTGCCGATCAGTTCGCCTGCTGCTCTGTCCATGTCGTGTTCGAGGATGGCTTTGGCGATCATTCGGTGCTGGGTTTCGGCGCGCATGATTCGTTTGCGGCTGGTGAAGTAGGCGAACTCGTAGCGGTGCACCACCGTCTTCTGGGCTTTGATCAGTTGCAGCAGGCGCTTGTTCGGGCAGGACTTCAGCAGTTCGTCGTGCCATTGGTCGTCGATCGTGCCTGCTTGGATCGGGTCCACGTCGAGCATGCGCTGGGCTAGTTCGTTCAGCCTTGGCACGCTTGCGACCAGCACGTCGATGGCGCACTTGCGGAGTGCGGCGACTTCCAGCGCGCCGATGATCGGGTAGGTCTCCTTGACCTCGTCGACCGTGAGCGGGGAGAGCCAGAAGCCTCGGTTGGGGCGGAGTTCGAGCACGCCTTCTTGGGCGAGGCCGGCCAGGGCTTCTCGTAGCGGGGTGCGGCTGACGCCTAGGTCGTCGGCGAGTTGCCCCTCGTTGATGCGCTCGCCGACGGGGTAGTCGCCGCGGACCAGCCTGGCCAGCACTTCGTCGCGGATCTGCTCGCGCAGGGGGCGCTTGGTTATCGCCATGAACACAGAGTACTACATGCTGAACACAGAGTGTTGCATGCTGTGCTTCGTACTTTGTGCTTTGAATTCTGAATTCAGAATGTAGAGTTCAGGGCGTGTACCTCAACTCTTCGGCTCGCTCCTGGACGGCACCGCCCGCCACCTCGGGCGGAGGCCGCGAAGCAGCACCGGCCACCACCCCGGGCGGAGACCCCAAGGCGGCAGCCAGTGCCGCCGAAGGTCACCCCGAGGCGGCGGCGACCACGCCAGACGGAGACCCCAGGGCAGTGCATCGTGAGCTGCCCGGATTCGCGCCCACCCCGTTGATCGAAGTCCCCGACCTGGCGGAAGAGCTCGGAGTGCGCCGAGTGCTGGTGAAGGACGAGCACCTGAGAGCCGGGCTGCCGTCGTTCAAGATCCTCGGCGCGGCCTGGGCGATCTTCAAAGGCCTCGGCGGCACGACAAGCCTCGAAGACCTCAAGGTCGACCCGGACACAACGCTGGTCAGCGCCACAGCGGGCAACCACGGCCGAGCGGTCGCGTACATGGCGAAGCTGCTGGGCCTCAAGGCCCACATCTTCATCCCAGCGGGGACGGCCCCAGCGAGGATCGAAGCGATCCGCAGCGAAGGCGCGAAGGTGGAAGTCGTCGACGGCGACTACCAAAAAGCCGTCGACCGAGCGACACAGAGAGCGAGCGAAGACCCGAAAGCCCTGCTGGCCGCGGACGTCGGAAACTCGATGACGCCGATCTGGGCAACCCAGGGCTACCGAACGATCCTGCACGAGATCGACGAGCAACTGACCGAAGCACCGGACCTGGTCGTCGTCCCGGTCGGCGCGGGCGCGTTCGCCTCAGCGGTCGTCCAGCACTACCGAAGCGACGGAGCCCACCCCCAGATCCTGACCGTGGAACCGGATTCCGCAGCCTGCCTGCTGAAGTCGTTGCAGGCAGGCGAACCCGTCAACGTTCCTGGCCCGCACCCGTCGAAGATGGCCGGCCTGAACGCGGGCGACGTCGACGCCCACGCCTGGCCCTACTTGAAGAACGGAGTCGACGCGGCAGTCACGGTCACCGACGAAGAGACCGACCAGGCCATGCGCGACCTCGCCGACAAGGACATCGTCGCGGGCGAGTGCGGCGCCGCGAGCCTCGCGGGCGTCCGAGCCTTCCGGGAGCACCTCACAGCGGACTCAGTCGTCGTCCTGATCAGCACGGAAGGCACGCACGAAATCAATCGCTGAAAGTCCGGCGGGAGCGCTTCGTCTCGCCACGGCGGCGCTTCTCGGTGAGCCGACGCTCTTTCGCCGCCCGGCTCGGCCGGGTCGGGCGCCGCTTGGGCGGTGGCGGCTCGGAAGCGCTACGCAGCAACGAAGCCAGCCGTTCGCGCGCCGCCTGCCGATTCGCCAGCTGCGCACGGAATTCGCTCGCCGCGACCGTGACGACGCCGTCGACCAGCCGCGTGGCAAGGCGATCAAGGATACGCGGGCGCAATGTGTCCGGAATGGACGGTGAACCGGCCACGTCGAACGACAGCTCCACTCGGCTGTCCGTGGTGTTCACCCCTTGCCCACCTGGCCCGGACGACCGAGAGAAGCGTTCGCGCAACTCGGCCGCTGGGATCACCAGCGCACCCGTCACGAACAAGTTCTCAGCCATACATCAAGTGTGACGCGTGATCACACCGAATGCGAATGGTTAACCGCGTCAGAAACGTGGGTGGTCGCCGCGCAGGATCGCACGCTGGCTGCCGGCGTCGGCGACTTCCACCTCGCCGATCACCCACGCGTCCACGTGCCGGGCGGTGAGGATGGCCAGCGCGCGGTCGATGTCGTCGGGGCTGAGCACGGCGACCATGCCGATGCCCATGTTGAAGGTGCGCTCAAGCTCGTCGCGTTCGATCCGGCCACGGCGGCCGATCAGGCCGAACACCGGCGCGGGCGTCCAGCCGCCGCGGTCGAGAACCGCGGTCAGGCCTTGGGGGATCACGCGCGCGAGGTTGGCCACCAGGCCGCCGCCGGTGATGTGCGCGAACGTCCGGACGTCGGTCTCCGCGGCCAAAGCCAGGCAGTCCTTGGCGTAGATCCGGGTCGGCTCAAGCAGTTCCTCGCCGAGGGTGCGGCCGAACTCCTCGACGTGGCCCTCCAGCGGCATCCTGGCGATCTCCAGCAGCACCTTGCGGGCCAACGAATAGCCGTTGGAGTGCAGGCCCGACGAGGCGAGGCCGATCACCACGTCGCCGGGGCGAACCCGTTCCGCACCAAGGATGTTGTCCGCTTCGACGACACCGACGCCGGTCGCGGAGACGTCGTAGTCCTCCTCTGGCATCAGACCGGGCCGCTCGGCCGTCTCGCCGCCGAGCAGCGCGCAGCCCGCTTTGGCGCAGCCGTCGGAGATTCCCTTGACCAACGCGGCGATCTTGTCCGGGTTGATCTTGCCGGTGGCGATGTAGTTCTCCAGGAACAACGGTTCCGCGCCGCACACCACGAGGTCGTCGACCACCATCGCGACGAGGTCGATGCCGATCGTGTCGTGCACGTCCATCGCCTGCGCGACCGCGATCTTCGTACCGACGCCCTCGGTCGCCGACGCGAGCACCGGCTCGTTCCAACGGTCGAGCTTCAGCTTGAACAGCCCGGCGAACCCGCCGAGCACGGACAGCACCTCCGGCCGGGACGCCTTTTCCGCCCACGGCTTGAGCTTCTGGATGTGCTCCGCAGCGGTCTTGGTCGAGCCATGGTCGTGCGGTGTCATCACCGAGCGGTCATCCTTGTCGTGTGGTTACGGCCTCAGGGACGCTGCAACGCGTCCTCGGCACCGTACCCGTTGACCAAGACCGGTGTGGCCGGCCCTGCGACACCTTTTTCCACGCTTTCCAGCAGATGCTTACCGATCAACGCCTCGCCCGGCAGCGTGATCGGGTAGTGCCCGTCAAAGCAGGCCATACATAGCCTGCTGCGTGGCTGCTCGGTCGCGGCGACCATGCTCTCCAGCGAGATGTAGCCGAGTGAATCCGCGCCAATTGACCTGCGTACACCGTCGAAGTCGAGACCGTTGGCGATCAGCTCGGCCCGCGAGGCGAAGTCGATTCCGTAGAAACACGGCCATTTCACCGGCGGAGACGCGATCCGCACGTGCACCTCGAGCGCCCCGGCCTCGCGCAACATCCGAACCAAAGCGCGCTGGGTGTTGCCGCGCACGATCGAATCGTCCACGACGACAAGGCGCTTGCCGCGGATGACATCCCGCAACGGGTTGAGCTTGAGCCGGATGCCCAGCTGCCGGATGGTCTGCGACGGCTGGATGAAGGTCCGCCCGACGTAAGCGTTCTTGACCAGGCCCTGGCCGTACGGGATGCCCGACGCCTGCGCGTAGCCGATCGCCGCGGGCGTGCCGGACTCCGGAACCGGGATCACCAGATCGGCATCGGCCGGGTGCTCGGTGGCGAGCCTGCGGCCGATCTCCACACGGGTGGCGTGCACGCCACGGCCCGCGATCGTGGTGTCCGGCCTGGCCAGGTAGACGTACTCGAAAACGCAGCCCTTCGGCTCCGGCACGGCGAAGCGCGACGACCGCAGGCCGCCCTCATCGATCGCCAGCAGCTCACCGGGCTCGACCTCACGCACGAACGACGCGCCGACGATGTCCAGCGCGGCGGTCTCGCTCGCAACAACCCAGCCGCGCTCGAGGCGGCCGAGCACGAGCGGGTGCACGCCGTGCGGGTCGCGCGCCGCGTACAAGGTGGACTCGTCCGACCACACCAGACAGAACGCGCCACGCAGCGTGGGCAGCAGTTCCATGGCGGCCAGCTCGAGGCTCGTGTCCGACGCGGCCGCCGCCAGCAGGCCGCAGATCAGATCCGAGTCGGTGGTCGCGCCGTTCTTGGTGGTGATGCCCGCCTGTTCGGACCGCTCAAGCAGCTCGGCGGTGTTCACCAGGTTGCCGTTGTGGCCCAGCGACAGGCCCTTGCCGTCAGCCGTGGTGCGGAAGGTCGGCTGGGCGTTCTCCCAGGTGCCCGACCCGGTCGTGGAGTAGCGGCAGTGGCCGACCGCGACGTGCCCTTTGAGCGAGTGCAGCACCTGCTCGTCGAACACCTGGCTGACCAGGCCGAGATCCTTGAACACGACGACCTGTCGGCCGTCCGCCACGGAGATACCGGCTGCTTCCTGCCCACGGTGCTGCAACGCGTACAGCCCGTAGTACGTGAGCTTGGCGACTTCCTCACCGGGCGCCCAGACTCCGAACACCCCGCATTCCTCGCGGGGTTCTGAGTCGATGGTGCCGGCTTGGGGGGCTGACTGGTCGGTGACCACGCGAAGCGCTCCCTGGGGACGGAATGCAGGCTGATCTCCAGTGTAGATGGCTCTACCACCCGTACGGACCAACCGGCTGTGGTGCGCCCCACTATCGAGACCGCGTTACCGCCCTTATGGCCTACTTCAGACGTTGCGCACGATCGGCAGGAGTTCCGCGATGTCGGCGCGGGTTCCGGAAGCCGAGACGCGCGCGGCCTCGACGGCGTCCGGCCACGCGAGCAGGCCGGTCGCGAGTTCCAGCCAGGTCCGCGGATCCATCTCGATCACGTTCGGCGGCGTGCCGCGGGTGTGCCGTGGCCCGGGGATGCACTGGACCGCCGCGAACGGCGGAACCCTGACTTCGACCGTATGCCCCGGGGCTATTTGCTCAAGGGTCCGCAGACTGGTCCGCACGGCCGTCGCGAGGACCGGCCGTGCGGGCGTTTCGTCTGTCTCGCCGGTGAGCCATGGCATCACTTCGGCGATCGCGGCACGAAGTTCGTGCGGGTCGACGGGCTTTCGGGGCACTACCTGCTCTCAGCTTCGCGAACCACCTCGCCGAGCAGCAGCTCGACCTGGTGGGTCAGGCGCCGGTTGTCGGTCGGGGAGATCGTGGTCCACCCGCCGTCCGACGACGGCTTGCGGACCTGGACGTACCGGCCGTCCTCGGTGTCGAAGAAGGCGACGACGCGCTCGGCGCGATGCCGCTTGCCCCACTTGTCGCGTGCGGCCGCGCCGAAGTTCCCGGTCGCCAC
This sequence comes from Rhodococcus rhodnii, assembly GCA_000720375.1. Classification (GTDB taxonomy): domain Bacteria; phylum Actinomycetota; class Actinomycetes; order Mycobacteriales; family Pseudonocardiaceae; genus Kibdelosporangium. The sequence continues at coordinate 347,680 of JOAA01000019.1, forward strand.
CACGTCCTTGATCATGGTCGACAGCGTCTGGACGTCGTCTTCCCTGATCCCACGGTTGCGCAGGGCCTGCTCGAAGCCCTTCTGCGTGCCACCGGCGCTGTTCGCCGCGGTCTCGAAGTCCTCGGCGCGGATGTTCACCGACTGGCCGGGGCCCGCGGGCACCGGGGACAGCACGCCGGTCGCCACGCTCGGCAACGACTGCGCGGGCACGCTGTGGAACGTCAGGAAGTTGTCCGCCAGGATCGTGAGCACCGCTTCCCCCTCGCGCGAGGCGGCGAGGAAACGGACACTCCGACCGAGCCACGTCCGGCCGTCGACCTCACGGTCGGGCCGGGACAGGATGCCCAGGGCACGCTCGACCCCCGGGTCGAGCTCGACCGACCGGCCGAGACCACGCTGTTCCAGCGCGGTCCAGGCCTGGTCGACCAGCTGCTTGCGCTCGGTCCACGTCGCGCCCGGTGAGGGCACCTTGACGGCCAGTGGCATGTCCTCGTAGCCGAGGTGCTCCCACAGGACGTCGAACTCGAGTGCCGAAATGGTGATCGGCCTGGGTTGCACGGGTGCGCCCAGATCTATCACTGCTGTTCGGGCTTCTCGCCGATCACGGATGGCGCGATCATGCGCTCGTCACCGAAGATGTCGTCGGTCTCCATCAGGTAGTCCGGCGTCTCGTGCTCGGTGTCCTCTTCGCCATCCGCACGGCCACCTGGCGCCATACCGCCGGGGCCACCACGGCCGCCCTGGCCCATGTTGCCGCCGGGACCCGACCGGGCGCCGCCTTCCTGCAGCATCGGGTTGCCACCCATGCCGGCACGGCCCTGCCGCGACTCGTCCAACATCGACGAGTTCTGTCCGAAACCGGCGTTCGGGTTGCCGATGCCACCACGACCGCCCGAGTTCGGGCCGCCGGTGCCACCGCCACCACCGGGGATGCCGGGTCGCAGGCTGGTGTTCTGGCCACCCTGACCGGAGTACGGACCGGTGCCCGGCAGGTACGGGTTACCGCCCCACGGGCCGGGGCCAGGGCCGGGGTTCGGCGGTAGCGGCGGCTGGATCGGAGGCTTGGGCGGCGTCGGCGGCAGACCCGGGTTGTTCTGCGGCGGCGTCGGGTAGTTCTGCGGCGGCGTGAACTGGTTCGGGTTCGTCGTCTGCGGCGGCGTGTACGGCTGGTTCGGCGTCACGTTCGGCTGCGTCGAGGTCTGCGAACCGATCGGCGTGTGGTGCGCCGAGCTGGTCGAGGTCGACTGGTTGCTGTGCACGCCGGTGGTGTTGTACATGCCGCGGCTGTCGACCGAGCCCTGGTGCAGCGACGGGTCGGGCGGCGGCGTCTCGACGACGAGCTTCGGCGGGTCCTCGAAGTGGCCGAGGGTGTCCGCGTTCCAGTCGCTGCTCTTCTCGTACTTCTGCATCGCCTGCACGGCCTGGCGCGCGGCCTCATCCTGGGCGCGTTCCTGCGCCTCGTGGTCGGCCGACTGCGCAGCCACGGCAGCGGCCGGACCGGGGTTGCCGACAATCCCGGCGGCGACGGCGCCTGCGATCGCCCAGCCGGACGGCGCGGGCGTGGTCACCTGCTTGGGCGGCGGCACCTCGTTGCGGGCGTCACCGACGTAGTTGCCCTGCAGCTCGAACGACGTCTGCATCACGTTCGAGCCGCCCTGGGCCTTGCCTGCCCATTCCTTGAGCGGAGTCATCCCGGCCAGCGCCTGGTCAGCGGACAGACCCTGCCAGTGGACGTCCAGGTCGCCCAGCTTCTTGTGCAGGGTGTCGCTGATCTCCTTCAAGCCCTCGGACAGCATCTTCCAGAAGTCCGCGGGGGTGTCCGAGGCGTTCGGGCCTGCGCCCGCGTTGATCATGTTGTAGATGGCCGGATGGTCGAGGCCATTCCACCTGATGTCACTCGTCATCGTCATAACCCCCTCAGACGTCCTCGAAGCCCTTGCCGCGCCACCGCTCGGAGTTGACGCCCTCGACGCGCACGTAGTGGTCGTGCGCCGCTTGCAGAGCGTCACCGGAGTTCTGCAGCTCGTTGGCGTACTTGGCGAGCGTCTCGATCGCCGCACGGCGACCGGTCGAGCCGTCACCCGCGTCGAACCGCACCGCGGTGATCTTGCTGACCGGGTCACCAGCCCAGTTGGGCGTCGGCAGTTCGGAGAGCTTCTTGACGAGCTCCTTGATCTGACGCGAAGCTTCGTGGAACGCATCGCGGGCGCCCGGAATAGCGGCCGGGTTGACCCTCATTGTCTGTGGCGATCCCGATCCTGCGGGGCTCGGTGCCGACGACCCCCCACCATCAATCAACACGGCGCGTCTCCCTGATCTGCCTGTGCGTTTGCGATGACTTTAGCTCTGATGCATCTGGTCCGGGAGTGGTTCCCACAACCTCACAACTTCGTGCAGTGAATATGTGACCGCCGATCATGCCGCGACAACCAGCTTCATCGCGGCGGCAGCCGCCTTCTTGGTGCCCGCGCACACGTCGTTCATCGCGGGTTTACCGTTTTCCAAGTAGATCGTCCACGAAATGACGAGGGTCTGGTCGTCGGCCACGTCGACGCCGACATAGCAGTCGTTGGCGTAGGTGCCCTCCATCACCAACGCCGGGAATCCCTCCAGCGTGATCGGGGTGGTGACCAGATAGCTGGTGGCGTGCTCCTGAACACTGCGGCTCATCGCGTGCAGCACCCCGAAGTCGCTGCCGATGCCCCGGTTGCGGATCTGCGCGCACCGGACCGATCCGGGCGCAAAGCCCTGCGCAGGCTCCGCGGTGAGCTTCTCGGCGGGCAAACCGAGCTCGGGCGCGACTTTTTCAATGATCTTGCACGGGTCGAACTGCTTCAGGTCGATCGTTCGCGGCCGGGCAGGCTTTGTCGAAGTCGTCGTGGAAGGGGTTTGCGTCGTCGTGCTGCCGTCATTTCCCGGCCGCGCGATCGGCGTGCCCGCTTCGGTACTCGAACACGCGCTCGCGGCCAGTACGACCGCCAGAATCCCCACCCTGAAGCTCCCCATGGGGCAGGACGTTACCGAACCCCACTCCGGTGCGTGATCGGAACCGAGCCTACGATCCACGAATGCCGCCGGACATCACGCCCGAGATGCGGGCGAGTGCGAAGAGTAACCCGAACACGTGGCTGTATGTGATCGATCCACTGTTCGAGTCCGAAGCAGACGTACCGCCGTGGGGTGTGGTCGGCGCCTACCCGGTCGACGCCCACGGCGAGATCGAGGACGACTTCCAGCCCAACGACCGCTACCGCCCGTCACCCCAGGCGCTGCGGATGCCCGCTCCCGCGGGTCCGGTCGACGAGCTGCTGCAGCTCGTCCGGACGGGGCATCGCGAGGCTGCGGATTTGGCGCCGGTGCTGCGGGATGCGACTTTGCTGCTCTATGCGCGGTCTGCCCAGGAGTACGACGTCCTCGGGTTCCCGGACGCGGAAGGCCGGGTCTTCGTGCCGGTCTGCACGTCCGAGGAGCACGTTCCAGCGGCGTGGCCGGGGTGGCGGCTGGTCACCGGACGCGACATCGCTCCACTGCTGGACGGCTTCCCGCTGCTGGTCAACCCGATCGGCCCGATCAGCGCGATCGTCCCAGCCGAACACCTCGTCGGCTGAGCCTGCCACCGGAGCCGGCCAAGCCGGCCCCAGACATTCCCCCACCCATCCCGGGCAGGGGGTCGGCAAAGTTGATCACCCGGTTCATAGGTCGGGCACGGCCTCGTTGATCATGTGATTGTCGAAGTCCCATGATCATGAGAGAGC
>JOAA01000020.1 GCA_000720375.1 Rhodococcus rhodnii
CGTCCGACCCTTTAACGCCAGGCACCGCCGAAAAACAGTCCACCAAGGACTTGACCGGCCCCGCTCCTTCATAGATGACATGGAGCCTCTGCGCCGCAAAGACAGGACCAAAAACACGGGAAGGACCTGCGGCCCTGCCCGCCGACAAGCTTATTTGCGGCGCCCCTCCATGTAAATCGGCGCCGCTCTTGGGTCACCTTTTCTTACCTTCTTTCCCTCGGCTGGCTGTCAGCTGCTTCCTCTTGGGCCGAAGGTGCCGAGCCACATTGCTGCGTCCGTTGTGTTCTGCGTGCCTGACTGTCCGAGGCCGACGATCACCGCCTGGTTGCCCTCGACCGGGAACATCCCGTTGAGGAACACGGCTCTGGGCGAACCCTGTGCGCTGGCGACGTTCCAGCGCTCCCACTTCTTATCCTTGGTCAATGTCCAGCAGCTCGCGGGCGGTGGCTGGCCCGAGCCGACTGACCCGCACACCATCATGGTCCCGTCAGTCAGGCGGGCAACGCCACGAAGCGCCGGCGCGCCTTCCGGAAGGTACGGCGACAACTCCCACTTGACGCCGTCCTTCGAAGTCCAGATGCCCGGACCACGCTTGGCGCCCTGCAACACGGTCCCGACCGCCATGTAGGAACCGTCGGCGGTCTTGGTGACCTTCTCGACGTCCTGCGGACCGGTGCCGGAAAGTCCTGTCGTGGCAACGAGATTCCACGTGTTCCCGTCGGTCGACATGTACACCGCTGCATCACCGTCGTTGCGGTCGTTACGGTCGTCACGCCCGATGGCCAGCAACGAATTGTCCCGGCCGGCGGTCACCGCGGTGAGTTCCTTGAAGCCCGAGTTCGGGTTGAAATCTCCTTGCTGCGGCAGTAGATCCCACTTCGACCCGTCTGGCGAGGTCCACACCGCGGCGCGTTTCTTCTGTCCTGTTCCGCTCCAACCTACTGCGACCAAAGTGGACCCTATCGGCGTGACGTCCAGCATCAGGCCCTGGCCGTCCTCGCCGACCGGGACGGGGACGAAGTCCTCTTTGCCGCCTTTGCTCAGCCAGGCTCGCGGCTGCCGGTTCTGGGAGAACCCGACCGCGACCACATCGCCGTTCGCGCGGCCGGTGACCGCTCGCATCTCGTCGGTGCCGTTCGGTGGGATCACCAATGGTTGGCCGGTCAGCGTTATCTTGCCGACCGCGGGCAGGCCGACGACGCCTTCCGCCGGGTTCTGCTGGTTCTGTTGTGGCCCAAGCTCGGTTGTGCCCTGGTTCATCACGAAGATGATCAATCCGGCCACTACGGCGGCGATCACCAGGACGATCAGCAGCGCGATCAGTCGCCCGCGGCCCTTGCCCTTCGCATCACGGGTGCGTACTTCGGCGAATTGGTCGCCGGTTCGCGGCGGCGGTGTCATGGTCACGGGCTCAAGCGGTTGCATCTGCTTGAGCACGGTCCGGATGTCCGTGACGCCGGTCAGGCCCGAGCGGGCCAAGTCGACCTTCTCGCTCACGGCCGGCGCGGGCTGGCCTGGCGGCGCGATTGTGCCCATGCTTCGCTGGCCTGGGCCGGGTGGTGCGGGGAATGCGGGTTGGGAACGTTGGCCCGGTTGGTACGCGGGTGGGGGCGTCATTGGCCGGGAGCCCGCTGGGTTGTACAGCGGGTGTGGCGGGGGTGTGGCGGGGCGTGCGGGCGGCGCGAAACCGCCTGACGAGCGGATGCCCGTGGCTCGCGGCGCCGCGGCAATCGCCGCGCCCAGGCTGACCGTGTATTTCGGGTGCGCGTCCAGGGCGACTCGGATGCCTAGTTCGTCCGACAACAGCTTGCGTACCAGGGGGATCCGGCTTGACCCGCCGACGAGCAGGACTCCGTGCAGCTTCGCCGGATCCACTCCGGCTCGCCTGACCACCTGGCCGAACACGCCCACCGTGCCGAGTACTCGCTGTTTGATCAGGTCTTCGAATTCCGCGCGGGTGACCAGCACTTGACGGCTTACGCCCGGCAGGACGACCGGTACGACGACCTCGACGTCGGCCGACAGTGCCTCTTTGGCCTCAACTACCGAGCTGAAAAGTTGCGCCATCGCGCTGGAGACCACCGGGTCGGTGAAGTCCAGCTGCGCGACGTCCACCCCCGCGTGTGCTCCGACGTGCCGGAACAGCGCGTGGTCGAAGTCGATGCCACCGATCGAGTCGTCGCCGCCCGCCTCTCCGTAGATCTCCACGCCGGTCGCGGTCTTGCGGACCACGCTCGCGTCGAACGTTCCGCCGCCGAAGTCGTAGATGCCGATCAGTGAGCCCGGTTCGATTCTTTCCTGCGCGGCGTACCACGTGGCCGCCGCGACCGGTTCGGGCAACAGCCCTACCTCGCGCAGGCCCGCCTGCATCGCCGCTTGGACAAGGAGGTTCTTGCGGAATTCACCCCATGCCGCCGGATGGGTCAGCACCACGTGGTTCGGCTGTCCGCCCTGCAGTTCCGCCACCCGGGCCAGTGACCACTTCAGCACCTCGCCGGTCAGCTGCTGCGCGGTGAAACCCCGGCCGCCGACCAGGATCGGAACGTCGTCGCCCATCCGCCGTTTGAACTCACGGGCCTGTCTGTCCGGATCGGTGATGCCACGCCGAGCGGCGGCCTCACCGACCAGGAAGCTGCCTTCGTCGCGCAGGAACAGCACAGACGGCACGGCGTTGGCGCGGTTTCCCAGCGGCACGGTCTGTACCCGGCCTTCGCGCCACAACGCCGCCGCGGTGTATGTGGTCCCGATATCGACACCCAGCGGATAGGTCACCCGGCAAACAGTAGTGGTCACACTGTCACGTTCGGCGCCGATCCCCGTGCCGGATCACTTCTCGTCACAGCCGTGCGCCCGTATCGCCGCCCTTTCGGGCAGGCCATGGCGGTCCAATCGGAATAGTGTTTTCCAGACAGGTTCAGGGAGAAGATTGGCTGGGGGCGTTCGATGACCTATGGAACTCAGCTCGCCGAGCGCGTCGGCTGGGTCCAGCGGCGCTGCAACGATCTGGTCCGCAACGTCGAGCACTTCATCCACGGCAAGACCAACGTCATCTGGAACGCCATCGTCGGCCTGCTCGCCGAGGGGCACCTGCTGATCGAGGACGTGCCAGGGGTCGCGAAGACTTCGCTGGCCAAGGCGATCGCGCACTCCATCGGCGGATCGATGCGCCGGATCCAGTTCACCCCCGACCTGTTGCCGTCCGACGTCGTCGGTGTGCAGATCTACGACACCCACAAGGGCCAGTTCCAGTTCAAGGAAGGCCCGGTCTTCGGCAACATCCTGCTCGCCGACGAGATCAACCGCGCCTCACCGAAGACGCAGTCGGCGCTGCTCGAGGCGATGGCCGAGCGCCAGGTCACTGTGGACGGTGTGACGTACCCGCTGCCCCGGCCCAACTTCGTGATCGCCACCCAGAACCCGGTCGACCAACAGGGCACGTATTCATTGCCGGAAGCCCAATTGGACCGGTTCATGATGCTGCTGCGGATCGGGTACCCGACCCCGGAGCACGAGGTCCGCATCGTCGGCGACGCGATCGCCCGCAGGCTGCCCGAACAGCTGCAGCCGGTCTGCACGATCGAGGACATGCAGCAGATGATCGAAGTGGTGCGCGGGATCTACGTCGCACCGGCGCTGCAGGCGTTCATCGTCACGATCACCAACGCCACCAGGACCATTCCGCAGCTCAAGCTCGGCGCGAGCCCTCGTGCCAGCAACGCTCTGGCCACCGCCTCGCAGGCGCGGGCGGCCGTCGACGGGCGCGCGTTCGTCACCGCGGACGACGTGAAGCAGATGGCCAAGCCTGTGCTGGCGCACCGGCTGGTGCTCACCCCCGAGGCCGCCGTGCAGGAGTTCAAGCCGGAAGGGATCGTGGACCGCATTCTCGCGGCTGTCCCGGTGCCGCAGGCTCCCGTCGGGGCGTGACATGCCTACGAAGTCCGGTGTGGCGATGGCCGTCTCGGCGGTCGTGTTGCTCGCCCTCGGCTGGCTCGCCGACTACCCGGAACTGATCGCGCTCGGTTTCGCCGCGCTGGCGACATTGGCCGTCGCGGGCGCGTGGATGGCCTTGCGCCCAGACCTTTCCGCTGTTCGTGAGGTCCGCCCGCAGCGGGTCTCCGAAGGCGAGAAGGCGATGGGCGTGATCACGCTGACCAACGAGTCCAAACGCCGCAGCCCGCCCATCCTGGCGTCCGAGCAGATGGCCAACCGGCAGGTCCAGGTGCCGATCCCGAGCCTGGCCGGCGGCAGCGACCACACCACGACGTACTACCTGCCGACCAACCGGCGCGGGATCTACCAGGTCGGCCCGATGTCGATCGGGCACACCGATCCGTTGCGGCTGATGCGAGTCGGTACTGTTTTTTCAGCGTTTTCAACGTTATATGTGCATCCGCGGCTGCTCAACGTCGAACCGGTGCCGACCGGGCAGACCAGGGACATGGACGGGCCGACGTCCAGCTACTCGCCGCAGGGTGGTGTGGCGTTCCACAGCCTGCGTGAGTACGTGCCCGGCGACGACTGGCGGCTGATCCACTGGAAGTCGACCGCCCGCACCGGCCAGATGATGGTGCGGCACAACGTCGTTCCCAATCAGCCGCGGCTGATGGTCGTACTGGACACCAACTCGCTCGGTTACTCCGAGGAGACCTTCGAGGCCGCGGTCAGTGCGGCGGCTTCGTTGGCGATGGCGGCGATCCGTGGTGGTTTCCCGCTCGAACTGCGTACGACCAGCGGCGGAGTCGCTGCCAGCGACAAGGCGTACGACGGCGCGGTGGCCGCGCTGGATCTTCTGGCCGCAGCCAAAGCAACCAGAGAGGATCCCGGCCTGACGGCGTTGCCGAGCATGGTTTCGACCGACGACAGCGTGGCGTTGGGTGTGGTGACGGGAACGCCCGACCCTCGGACTTTGTCCGTCCTGCCGACGGTCCGCAGGCATTTCCTGATGGTCAGCCTTGTCCAGTTCTCCAGCCGGTTCAACGCCCCGCCGACGCCGTTGAACGGGGTCGTGTCGCTGACCGTCCGCACGGCCGACGAGTTCGCCGACGCCTGGAACAAGCTGGTGCGAACGTGACCGCCATTCGCCCGCAATCGCCGCCCGCCGGCCCACGCAGCGCGGGCGGCGACGTCACGCACACCGTCAGCGTGACGCAGTCGGCTCTGCTCAACCCGGATCCGCCGGCCAAGAAGGTGAAACGCGCCCGGCAGCACATCCCGCAAACCCAGCCACGGCTGAAGATGGGGCTGCCCGCGTATTCGCAACTGGTGCTCATCGGGGTCGCTATGGGTGTTTCCAGCCTCGTGTACCTGCGGTTCTTCAGCGGTCTCGGTTTCCTGATCTCGACTCTCACCGCGGCCGCTGCCGGCGTGCTGATCGGGACGTTCGCGGCGGTTCGCCGATGGTCGTTGCTGATCACGGTCGGCGTCGGCGTACTCGGGTTCCTGCTCGTCGCGATCTTCGCGGTGTTCCGCGGCACGCTCAACCGGGGCATTCCCACCGGCACCACGCTGCAGTCCCTGGCCGGCAGCGTGATCTCCGGCTGGGTGAAGATGCTGTCGGTCAACCTGCCCGCCGATCCGAGTGGCGAGCTGGAGTTCACGCCCGCGCTGATCTGCTTCCTCGGCGGGGTCGTCGCGGCGTCCCTGGTGTTGCGGACCAAGTACTTGCTTGCCCCGATTCTGGCGCCAGTGTTGGCGTTCATGATCGCGCTGCCGATCACCGCGCCGCGGTCGGTCGGCGGCATGATCCCGGTCGGCGTGTTGCTCGCGGTCGTGCTGCTGGTGACGTTGATCCGGGCCGGGACGTCCGATCCGATGGCGCGCACGATCAACGCGAAGGCGGTCTGGGGCCGGTTCCTCTTCGGTCTGCCCGTGGTGGTCGTCGCGATCGCCGCCGGGCTGGCCGGGATGCAGTTCGTGCCGCTCGCGGACGGCGACAACCGGTTCGATCTACGGGACGTCGTCGAGCCGCCGTTGAACATCGACGACCTGATCAACCCGTTGGCCACGCTGAAAACCCAGCTGCGCAAGCCGGACGCGGACATGTTCACGGTCAAGCTCAACGGTGACACCGAGGGCATCGACCGGATCAGGACCGTGGCACTGGACACGTTCGACGGCGCGATGTGGAGTTCACAGGACCAGTTCCTGCTCGCCGGAAGCACGCTGCCGCAGGACGAATCGCTGGTCAACCCGCGCAGGGTGACGCTCAACGTCCAGGTCAACGGCCTGCCAGGGCAGTACCTGCCGCAGATCGGCGCGCCCGTGTCGGTCAGCGGCGCGCCGCGGGTCGGTTACAGCAAGGACTCCGGCATCCTGGCGACCGATCAGCAGCCGACTGGCTGGAACTACGAGCTGGTCACCGAGGTCGGCCGGAAGACCGGGCTGGACAAGAGCGTGCCGTATTCGGTCTCCAACCGGTACACCCAGCTGCCGCGGGAAGATCCACGGATGCCGGATGTCATCCTGGCCAAGGGCACCGAGCTGGCCGCGAGCGTTTCGGAGCCGTACGCCAAGCTGATGGCGATCCAGAAGTACATGCAGAGCTTCCCGTACAGCCTGGACACCCGTCCGGGACATTCCTACGACGCGATCAGCCGGTTGTTCGGGCCGAACATCAACGAGCAGGTCGGATACGCCGAACAGTTCGCGTCGGCGTTCGCCGTGCTTGCTCGCACACAAGGATTCCCGACCAGGGTCGCGGTCGGGTACCTGCTCGACAAGGACCGCAAGAAGGGCGACACCTACGAGGTCAAATCCGGCGACGCGCACGCGTGGGCGGAGGTGAACCTCGCCGGATACGGCTGGGTCGCGTTCGAGCCGACCGATCCGAAACGCCATCCCGCCAACGCTCCCAAGCCCAAGGACACCGAGACCCCCGCGGACGAGAACCGGCCGGAGGAGAACTCGACCGCGTCACAGCCCGCCGAGGACCCGAACCTGCCCCGGCTCGGCGAAGGCGCGCTGACCGTGCTCGACTGGGCGTTGTTCGTCCTCATCGGACTCGGTGCTCTCGCGGTTCTCACCCCGATCGCCATCGCGATCGAGAAGTTCCGGCGACGGCAACAACGGCGTTCTGGTAGCCGTGCGGCCAGAATCATCGGCGCGTGGCAGCAAGCGACAGACCGGTTGATCGAACACGGTGTTGCGGTAACAGCGTCGTCCACCGCGCGGGAAGTCAGCGAGCAAGCGCGTGAGAAGATCGGCGAATCGGGTACCGGATCGCTTGCGGTGCTTGCCCCGATCGTCACCAAGGCGGTGTTCGAACCGGCCGAGCCGGACGAGAACGCCGTTGCGGAAGCCTGGCAGCTGGAAGGTCAGCTCCGCAGGGAATTGCGCAAGGCTCGTAGTCCACTGTTGACTTTCCGCGCCTGGCTCGACCCGCGGCCGCTGTATGCCCGCTGGCGCGACGAACGGCGGCGCAGGCGCGCGATGGACAAGCTGACCAGAGGATGAGATGCGTTCAAGTGCGTGGGTCGTCTCAGCTGCGCTCCTTGTCGGCGCGGCGGTTGTTTTCGGTGCCGATGACGGGATTCCCGCACAGGACGTCCGGTTGCTGTCCGGTTCGGCATGGCTGTCGTCGGCGAAGGTCGGACAAGTGACCCTGCTGGACGGGTCGACGGCCGAGGTGGCTGCCCAGTTGCAGGTCGCCCCGCCCGGCAACGTGGTGGACGTGGTACAGGCCGGGTCGACCGCGTACGCGGTGGACAAGACCGCGGGCACGATCCGCCGGATCGACGGCGCGACCTTCGAACTGAGCACGCCCGAAGCGCCGATTCCCGATTCCCGTTCCGGTTTGACAGCGTTCGCGGGCGAAGATGTGTTGTACGCATTCGACAGTGAGCGCGGCGTGCTGGTCGACACCGACCCACGCACCGTCACCCGCCGTGGCCGCGAGCAGACGCTTGCTGCGCAGATCGGTGCCGGTACGGCCACTTTGGACGGCGCCGGTCGCCTGTGGGTGCTCGAGAACGCGACCGGCGTGCTGACCAGGTTCGACGGCCAGCAGCGGACGAACGCGCAGATCACCGAGCCCGGCGAAAACGTTGTCACGATCGGCGGTGGCGTTCCGGTGGTCGTGAACGTCAAAGGCCGCAAGGTGATCACGGTCGACCCGATCACCGGAACGGCCGACCGGACGATCGGCCTCGACCTGCGGGCCAACGACACCGTCCAGGTCAGCGGATCACCCCACGATCCTCGCGTGTACATCGTGGCTTCGCGCGGTGTCGTGCACATCTGTGACCTGACCGTGGGATCCTGCGAGCAGGTGATCCCGTTGACTGCCAACAGCAAACTCGGCCCCGCCGTGGAGGCGGGCAAGCGTGTGTTCGTGCCGGACTACACCACCGGTCAGGTCTGGATCATCGACCTGGCAGGCGGAAACGTTGTGGCGAAACCGCAAGTCCTCACGCCCGCAGGCGATTTCCAGCTGCTGTCGCGCGACGGCGTGGTGTTCTTCAACGACCCGCAGTCCGCACGCGCCGGTGTCATCCGGCTTGACGGCACCATTTTGAACACGGCGAAGTACGACGAAGCGAATCCGAACAAAGGCCTGACCCAACCCGTTGTAGGCCAATCAGGACAGACGCCGCCGTCCTCCAACACCAACCAGCCCACGCCGCCTACGCAGTCCAGCCAGCCGCGTCAGACGACCAGCCCGCGGAACACACCTTCGGTCACGCAAACGCCGAACCAGCCTCACCAGACACAGCAGCCTCAGCAGCCGTATCCGAACCAATCGTCCAGTTCCCACTCGCAGCAACCGTCGAGCTCTTCGAGCAGCAGCACCTCACAACCGTCGCCGACGCCCGATCCCCTGCCCAGCTTGCGAATCACGGCAAATCCGTCGGCCCCGGTCGCCGGTGAACCCGCCACGTTCAACGTGACCGCGAGCGATGGCCAGCAGCTGTCGAACATTCGCTGGAGCTTCCAGGGCGGGGGAACCAAGACCGGCGCGCCGGTGCAGCAGACCTGGAGCCAGGAGGGCCAGTACCTGGTCAGTGCGCAGGCCCGGATCCCGGACGGCAGGGAGACATCCGGATCGGTGACCGTGACGGTCGGTGCCGCGCCAACGATAAGCGTCAGTGTGACGGTGGCTCAAGGAGGCCGGATCACCGGCGGCCCAGGCAGTCTGGCTTCATGCTCGTCCGGTTCGCGCTGCACCGGCGAGGTGGACCGGCGTACCAACATCACGTTCCGGATGGAACCCGACTCCTCGCATCGCGTCGGCAAGTGGCGCAGCCCCGCGGAATGCGCGGACTCGACCAGCGCGACCTGCACGGTGCGGACGAGCACGCACACCGAAAGCATCTCGGTGGCCAACGAGTTCGAGGCCAAGCCACAACCGACGACGTTGACCGTCCGGGTGACAGCCGCGACCGGCAGTTCCGGCACCGTCAAGGTCAGGGGAGGCGGCACGGACGGACGTGACTGCGCGGCACTGGCCCAAACTGTGACGTGCACGTACACCGTGACCGAACCGGACACCAACGCTGTTTTTCTCTCGGCCGTGGCCCGTTCCGACTCACATTTCGCCGGCTGGACCGAAGGCCCATGCGCGGGAAGCAAGGCGGACTGCACCTTCAACGTCTTCAACGACACGACCATCGCAGGCAGGTTCGCCGTCGGGTCCGCGACCTTCATCTGGCTGTTGCCCATGCTGGGCCTGCGGATCCCACCGCTGGCGGCACGGGACAAGCGACAACGGGAGGTGGGGATATGACACTGTTATCCCTGCAGAAACCGTGGATCCGCAACGGGATCGCCACCGGCTGCGCGGTGGCGGCCGTCGGCGGGGTCGCTGTGGCCGGAGTGGACAGTGGCAACGAGGTTCAGGACGTCAAGCTGCTGTCCGGCACGGCGTGGCTGCCGTCCGGCCGAGTGGGCCAGCTGAGCCTGCTGGACGGCACGTCCACCGAGGTCTCCGCGCAGGTGCAGGTCGCGCAGCCGGGTTCGGTGCTCGACGTCGTGCAGGCCGGGCCGAACGCGTATTCGGTCGACCAGACCGCGGGGACCATTCGACGGATCGACGGGGCAACGTTCGAGGTCAGCGCGCCGGAAACACCGATACAGGGTGCCCGCGCCGGGCTGACCGCGTTCGCCGGCTCCGGCAAGCTGTACATCGTGGACACTCAACGGGGGCTGTTCACCAACGCCGACCCCCGGACCGGACGTGCGCTGAGCACGCCGCAAACCCTGGCGACCCAGATCGCGCCCAACACGACCGGAATCGACAACAACGGACGGCTCTGGATTTCCGACAACGCCACCGGTGATGTGCGGACACTCGTCGACGGTGCGGAGCAGGACCCGATCAAGAAGGTCACCCAGCCGGGGCGCAGCATGCTGACGATCGTCAACGGCAAACCCGTGGTCGTGGAAGTGGCCGCGCGCAAGGCGACCGTGGTCGACCCACTGCTGCGCACGGCCGACATGACCGTCGATCTGGACTTGCGTGAGGGCGAAGAGGTCCAGCTCAGCGGTTCGCCGTACGGCGACCGGTTCTACGTGGTCGCGCCGCGCGGCGTGCTCACGATCTGCGGTCTGGCCGAGGAAAGCTGTTCCAACGCGGTGCCGTTGGCAGGCGGCAGGCTCGGCGCGGCCGTCGAGGCGGGCAATCGCTTGTTCGTTCCGGACTACACCACCGGCCAGGTCTGGATCGTGGATCTGGACAAGAAAACCGTCCTCGCGCAGCCGCGGGTGGTCAAGTCCGCCCGGCAGTTCCAACTGGTGTCACGGGACGGCGTGGTCTTCTTCAACGTCCCCGACTCCGACGAGGCCGGCGTGATCACGCTGGACGGAACCGTCCTGGATGTCGCCAAGTACGACAAGAACGACCCGAACAAGGGTTTGAACGCGCCGATCAAGGGCGTGCCCACGCAACCGAACCCGCAACAGCCGCCGCAGCAGGACCCGTCACAGGTTCCTGTCCTGCCTCCGACGCAGCAGCAACCACCGACTCAGGGACAGCAGCCGCCTCCGCAGGTTCCGCCACCGTACGTACCCCCGCCGCCGCCTCCTCCCCCACCACCGCCACCGGCTCTACCACCTCCACCTCCGCCGCCACCGACGACGGATCCGCCGCCCAAGCCGGAAAAGCCGGTCGTCAAGATCACGCCGTCCAAGGCCAGCCCGGTGGTGAACGAGAACATCACGCTGAAGGTCGACGACGCCAAGGGCGTCGCCCCGAAGCACGCGTCGTGGTCGTTCGGTGACAACCAGAGCGGCAGCGGCGCGATGGTCAGCCACAAGTGGGCCGCGATCGGGATGTACCAGGTCAGCGTGCAGGTGACGATGCCGGACGGGCAGAGCGCGATGACGTCCCGGACGATCGAGGTCACCAAACCGCCGGACACCACCGTGCCTTCGGTCATCGGACAGACCCAGAACGCGGCGACCACGGCGATCGCCAACGCCAACCTGAAGTCCACCGTGGCACACGTCGCGAGCAACACCGTCGCGGCCGGGCTGGTGATTTCCCAGAACCCTACCGGTGGCAAGGTCGTCGCACCGCAGACCATGGTGACGCTGCAGGTCTCCTCCGGTAAACCTGCCCCGATCGACCTGCGCGCACGCGCATCCAGTGCACAGTGGACAAGTGGCGCAGGAACGCTGCCGTTCGACGGAAGCGACGTCGACGAACGCGGATTCGTCAAGCCGCGCAGCGGTTTGCCGTTGGAGGACGGCTCCAAGCCCGCATTCCTCGAAACGCACCCGCAGTGGGTGAACAACGGCTTCATCCAAGGCAATTTCACCTTGCCGCGCCCGATCATCGCCGGTGACAGGTTCAAGGCCACGGTCGGCTTCATGGCCGTGGGCAGCCCGCCGTCGGCCGGTGGCGGCACGTTCATCGTGAGCGTCATCAAGGGTGGCGCGGCGACCACGATCGCCACGGTGAACGACTCCGCCTCCGACGGTGCCATGCACTCCATCAACGTCGACCTGACCCCGCACGCGGGTGCCACCGGGATCAGGTTCCGCTTCAACGCAGGCCCCAACTCGGCACAGGACTGGGCGTCCTGGGTCGGACCACGAATCGAAGGATGATCAGCCATGGCCATCGCGATGAAAGTGACCGTCAGCCCGGAGCGGATCTCCTTGGGGCCGGGCGAGACCGCGGACGTGGAGCTGACCGTCCAGAACGCGAGCCAGGTCGTCGAGCACTTCGCGGCACACGTCGTCGGTCTGCCCAGCAACGACCTGTTCCGGTGTGAGCCGGACGTGGTGAAGCTGCGGCCGAAGGAAGTCGGCACGCTACGGATGCAGATCTCCGTGCCGGAGCGCGGTGGCATGATCGCGGGCCCGTACATCCTCGGCCTGGTGGTGAAGTCGCCGTACAGCCAGGAAGTGTCCCGCTGCGAGGAACTCCCGCTGGATGTGCGGCCGGCGCCCGTGCTGACGATGAACGTGCAGCCCGAAGTCGCCAACGGCGGCAAGGTCGGCAACTACGTGATCAACCTGGCCAACGAGGGCAACATGCCGATGGCCGTGACGTTGACCGGCACGGACCCGGAGAACCGGGTCGGCTTCAAGTTCGCGCCACGCGAACTGCGGCTCGAACCGGGCATGGTGGCGGGCTCGCAGGTGACCGTGAACTCCGACCAACCCCTGACAGGCTCGGAGAAGCACCGTTCGGCGACGCTGCGCGCCCACGCCGGCGAGACCGTGGTGGAAAAGCCGGTCTCGTTCGTGCAGCGGCCGAAGATCCGTGGCGGCTGGATGAAGTTCGGTGCTCTGGCCGCGGGCCTGGCCGTGCTGGGTGGCGCGACCGTCGGTGGCGCGCTTTTGTTGCGTGACATCAAGGCCGACAATGCCGCGGCGACGGCGGCACAGGTCCAGCCACAGGCGCAGCAGCAAGTCCCGCAACCTCCGCAGCAGCAGAACCCACCGGCGCAGACCCAGCCGCCCGCACCGCCGAACCAGAGCTCAGGCCCTGCCCAGCCACCACCCTCCCAGCCTGCCGCCCCGCCTCCTCCGGCTCAGTCTGGCGCGCCGCAGCCGGTGGCGGTGACCGACAACATCGACTTCGAGCAGGACCTCAGCGGCCAGGCCGTGACCAGGGACGGCCCGATCGCCGCCAACCACTACGCCGACAGAGGCCTCAATCTGGTCGCCCTGGCGGACCGGGGACCGATCCAGTGCAAGAACGCCACCCAGGTGGCCCTGCGGGTCAACCGGGCGAACCCGAACTCGACCAACCCACTGGCCGGCGCGGGGGTCTACGTCACGTCAGGCATCCCGACCGAGATCCGTGAGTGCAACATCGTCCCGATCCGGATGCAGTTCGACAAGCCGCTCACCGCGGTGAACGTCTACTTCACCGGCCTGCAAGGCACTCGGTACACGGCGACGATGAACTTCCTGGACGGCACGTCCCAGGCGGTACAGGGAACCGCGACCAAGATCGGTGAGAAGGTCGCGATCCCCTTCCAGGTACCGCAGGGCAAGCAGCCGATCAAGGACGTGATCTTCAGCCTCAGCCCGGACGTTCAGCCCGACATCGGCGGTCGCACCAACATCCTGCTCAAGGGTGTGGGCTTCACCCGGATTCCCTGAACTGCTCGAGGTATTTGACGCACTGGGTGGCGAAGTCGCCGGCCGGGCCTGCCAGCCGGGTCCGGCTGACGACCTCGTCCGGTTCCCGGACGGGCGGCGTGAGCATGCGGATCTCGTCGTCGATGAACTCGCCGTCGCCTAATTGTGCTGTGGCCAGGGCTAATCCGGTCGCCACCGTGATGCCGACGGGTGTCCGGCTCGGGCTGAACACGGCGTGCCGGTCGTCGTCGATGGACGCCTCGCCGATGAAGTCGATGACCATCAGCCGGACCCCGTCACCGGTGGCCGGGATGTCGATGTCGTAGAAGACCGAGCCGGACAGGCCGTCCTGGTCGGGCGCGATCGGCTCGCCGATCACCGCGGCGCTCAACCCAGCCTGGCCGAGTACGCGGCCACGCCTGCGATCAGTGAGAACAGCTAAGTCAGGCACCTCGACCCCACCCAGCAGCTGGGCGAGAACGTTGCGGGTGCGGTCAATCAGGACAGCCAACGTGATCGGCGTGCGCAGAGTCGCCTCAAGATCAACTGACACGCGCAGAGGATACGCAGGCCCTCACAGGAAGTAGGCCAGGGCCCAGACCGTTCCCATCGCGACCAACGGCAAGCCGATCAGCAACGCCGTCTTCCACCACTGGCTCTTGCGCTTCGGACCTGCGGCGACAGGCGGCGGCTCGGGCATCCAGCGGGGCGGGAAGGCCGCGCCCGGCCACAGTTCGCACCCGCAGACCTCGCAACGCTTGCGGTGCGGCGGGTTCACCTGACGGCACTGTGGACAATGCGGCCCAAGCGCCCGCGGTGGCTCCCGCATCACCTGCGGCGGCGGGCGATGCGGCTGGGGCGGCGGCGCGTACGCGCGTTGCTGTTGCCGTGGTGGGTAGGGCATTTGTCCGGTGTAGCTGATCACACCGTCGTCGACCGGTTTGTGGGTGACCTTGTGGGGCTGCGGCTCCACGTGTGCCGGTTTGTCCAACAACAACGGATAGCCGCAGTGCGCACAGAGTTTCGCGCCCTGCGGCGGCACCGGGTGGCCGCACTCTGGGCAGTTCATCGTTGCTCCTGCTGTTCGGACCGGACGACCAGGTCGACCCGGACGCCGATCGGGAGTTCCTCGGCGAGGAACGTCATCACCTGTTTCTTGGTCAACAGGCCGGTGTGGTCGAGCTCGACCGTGACCACATGGGACGCCTGCGGCACGTCGTCGCGCGGGCCGAACACGCCGCCGGAGTCGTACACGTCGACCCGGCTGTCGGTCAGCGCCTCGAGCAGCAACTCCAGGCCACGGCTGGTGCCACGCCAGACAAGCGCTTGGCCGACCGCGCGGATCAGGCGGCGCTGGGCGTCCCGGACGACTGCGTCCTCCGAGGCGAGCATGGCGGCGTCGACGTCCACGCCGATCCATGAAGCCATGTACACCAGCATCTCGGGCGACGCGAGGTTGACGTCGAGCTCGTGCTCGATGTCGATGACCTGCTCACGGACCGAGTCGCCGATCTCCTCGAACGCCCGCACGAAACCCGAGATCACCGGGTCCCGGCGCATGATCGCCGGGAGCTGGTTGACAAGCCAGCCAGCGTTAGCCGTCATGCGCACCTCCCGCTGTGGTTGAGCACGTTGCATGACGGCGGCGCTGTGTTGAATGGTTCGCTCGCAAGCTCGCTCACTGCCTGACCACCACCCGGTGCGACACCGACATGAACAGCTCTTCCTTGGCGAGCCGGACGCGCTGGCCGACTTCCTCGGGCTGTTGCTGGCCACGCAGGTCCGCGATGAACATGTGCACGGTCTCGGCGCGCGAAACACCAGCCACACCACGAAGAACCGAGAAGACGTCGCCGATGGACAAGTCCGCGTCGAACGGCCAGCCTTTGCCATCCGGGCCGCCGGTGACCGGGTTGACGAACTCGTACAGCGCCCGTTCGGCGTCCTCACGAACCTTCTCCGACCGCACGGTCGGGGACGCATGCACCTCGGCGACGATCGTGATCCCTTGGTACGAGGGCGTATCGATGCGAACCTGGGTCGTCAGCAGACGGCGACCGTCGAGGTATCCCTTGATCTGGTCGACCAGGTCCTGCTTCAACGCCAGATCCTGCAGCTTCATCGACTCGGGCGCGACATCGCTGCGCGGCACCACAAGCAGCCGCACCGGATCGCCCGCCTTCAACGGCGGCAAGCAACGCGCACGCGCGGCACCTGGCGCGGCAGCCAAGGTCAACCGCTCGAAGTCCTTGCCTGTCACGGCACGGTGTCCGCCGCGCAGGTACAGCGGTCCACGGACCTTGGCGTTCTCCACGGTTTCCGCGTCGACGCCACCCGTGGCGGGTTCGAGGTTACGGACCGAATCCACCGACTGGATCGCGCTCAACGGCACGGTCAGCTTGCCCGCACCGACATTTCCGCGCCTGCCACCGCCGTACCGGTATCCCGTCACCCAGATCTGCGAGTCTTCTTCCGGAACGGCACCATATTGGCGGATCCGGCCGTCGCGGCCGATCACGCGTGGCCCGAACCGGATCTCGCCGGTCGCACCGTTCCATGTGTACACGCGGTCGTTCTCGGTCGCGTCGGTGAAGTCCGCGACCTCAGTCCACGGCAAGGGATCCGGGTCAACGCCAGGTTCACGCCGCGGCGGCACGATCTCGACACGCTCGCGAGCACCACGACGAGGCAGCACGGGCGCACGACGCACGACGTGCACCTGACCGGGTTCTCCGTTGCTGGTCCCGATCAGCTCGCGAGGAGCGGGCTCGGCGTGGTGTGCGGCCACCGCGCCGCCGAGGCCGATGACTTCGACGGAGTCCAACAGCGGCGGCGTGTCGTACGTCTGTCCTTCGACGGCCGGGTCGATCAGCTTGGCACGGACCCAGTGCGCCCGCACCGGACCGATCGCCAGGTTCTCGTGCCGTCCCTTGAGCAACAACGTGATCTCGCCGGACGTGTTGAAGCCATCGCTGGTGTCGCTCAGAACCCTCGCGTTGGTCCAGTCGCGGCCGTTCCAGCTTTGCCAGACCCGCGGTGGGTTACGCGGGTCGATACCGCGACCGGCCGCGCCACTCACCTCGATGTCGACCCGGATCAGGTTGCCCTCAAGGCTTTCCTCGAAGCCGAGGTACATCGCGTCGTCCACATGCAACGACGGGAAGACCGGAATCTGTGTGCCCTCAAGGCCGAGTTCCTCGGTCCTGTTCTCGAACCGGCCGTCGGTGCGGGTCAGCAGCGCGGTCAGGTTCGGCCGGACCAGCATCAGGTCCGTGTCGGTCATGAAGACGATCTGGTCCTCGCCGTGGCCGCGTTCGGTGCCGACCTGCGTACCACCGGGCACGCGGATCGACTGCTCGGGCGGCGCGGCCAGCGTGAACAGGATGTCCGTGCGCGCCGGGCTGGCCGAGGCGAGCTCGATGCCGACCAGTTCGAGGAACTTCACGTACAGCCGGTCGGGCACCTGGTTGAGCCGGTACAGGATCATCTCGGTCATCCAGGCGAACAGCTCGATCAGCGCGACGCCGGGGTCGGAGACGTTGTGGTCAGTCCACTCAGGACAGTGTCGGGCGATTCGCCGTTTGGCCTCGTCCACAATGTCCTGGAACCGGCGATCGTCGAGATTTGGCGCGGGGAGGGTCATGGCGCCGGTTCCTCCTGGGGAATGACGTAGAACGGGTAGACCAGGTTGCGGTGGTCGTTGGTGGCCTTGATCCGGTAGGCGATGTCGATCGAGACCATCGACCCGTCACCCTCCGGCACCGCGTCCACGGATTCGAGCTCGACCCGCGGTTCCCACCGCGTCACCGCCTCCCGCACGCTCTGCTCGATCAGGCCGAGCGTGTTCGCGTTCACGGGCGCGAAAACCTGTTCCCACATGGCACAGCCGAAGTCCGGGCGCATCACGCGCTCGCCGGGCGCGGTGGTCAGGATCATCCGCAGCGCGGCGTCGATCTCCTCGCCGCCCTGGACAAGACGAACGCTGCCGCCCGGCGTGATCTGGCCGGGAAACGCCCAGCCCGAACCGATCAGATCGCCGTTGCCCGGCTGACTCATCACCCAACTCCCCTGCTCAAGCCTCGTGAGTGGTTGGTCCGGTTAGAACCGGCCAAAACACTCACGAGGTCTTTAGTTCAGCTTGATCGGCTTACCGGTCGCGGTGATCGCGCCCTTGGCCGAGATGTCGATCTTCGCCGCTTCCACTTTCAGCGAGTTGCCCGCCTTGATCTCGATGTCCTTCGCACTGATCACCAGCTTCGTCTCACCGGTCAGCTTCGACTCGTCCTTCTCGAGCGTCAGTTCGCACTCCGCGTCGCCGAGCTTGATCGTGATCTTGCTCTTCGGGTCGTCGGTCAGCACGATCCGATGGTTCTTACGGCTGGCCATCACCCGGTCCTTGACCTTGCCGTCCTGAGTCGGGTTCGGCTCGGGTGGCTTGTCCTTGCGGCCCCACAGGCCACCGAGCACGATCGGCCGCGACTTGTCGTCGTTCTCGAACCCGACAAGGACTTCGTCGCCGACTTCGGGCAACCACTCGATGCCACGGGACGCGCCCGCGCCGATGGTGGCGACGCGGGCCCACTGACTTTCATCATCTGCCAGGGTCGGAAACTTCACCTTGACCCTGGCTTGGCTTTCCTTGTCGTCGTTGTTGGTGACAACCCCGACGACAAGGCTTCCCCACCCTCGGTGCTCCTGGCGGTTGGCCACGCCACCGCCGCCGATCATGTCGACCAGGCTCTCGGCTTCCTTTGCGCCACAAGTGAAACGGGTGACGTACGGGCGATCGGCACCATAAGTGTGCTCGACCATGGTCACCCGGTACTTGCCCGCGAGCCTGCTGCCGACCTTGTCCAATGTCACATCATTGCCCGCGCCGATCCACGGGTTGCCCACCGCTT
Organism: Rhodococcus rhodnii; assembly: GCA_000720375.1. Taxonomy (GTDB): domain Bacteria; phylum Actinomycetota; class Actinomycetes; order Mycobacteriales; family Pseudonocardiaceae; genus Kibdelosporangium. The sequence continues at coordinate 18,435 of JOAA01000020.1, forward strand.
CGCCGCGAAGGATCACTCCGCCGCCGGATGCCTTGGCCATCAACGACTTCGCGCGAGCGTCCGCTTCGGACTGACTGGCCGCCGGGAACTGCCCGGCCCGGCGCGTCACCTGACCAAACGCTCGCTTCGCAGCCGCGGCCATCTGCTGCGCCGCGGGTGCGTCCGTGCCCGGGTCGGGAGTGTTGGCGCGGCCGGTGATCGTCTTCTTGTCGACCGGATCCCACGCCGTGACAACGACTTCGTCGCAGGCGTCGACCGAGGTGAAGCGGACCTTGAAGCTACGCAGGTTCTCACCCCATGTCAGCTTCGGCGCTTGGCCACGGCCGACGGGCTTGCGCTTGAAGTGGAACTTGTTCTCGGTGATCCAGAAGTCGTAGCCGATCGAGCTCGCGATCCTCCTGAGGAACGCGTAGTCGGTCTCGCTGTGCTGCAGCATGTGCGTACGGACCTCGGACGTGCCGTCGATGTCCGGGTCGAGGCCGTACTCGCCGGAGATCCGGCGGGCGATGTCCGCGTCGGTCATGTTGGTGAACGCACGCGACTTGCCGCCACGGGCCATCCGGTGTGTCAGGTCAAGGCCGGTCACCACAAGTTCGTGCCGCCCGGACACACCAGGCTCCACCGACACCGCCGTGACCTCGCCGGACGTCACCACGACCGGTTCGCCCTCGGCCCGGAACGCGATCTCGATCTTCGTTCCCGGCCGGAACTTGTCCTCGTCGAACAGCTCGAAGTGCGGGTCGTCGAAGTGCAGCGCGAAGGAGTCCGGCAGCTGCACGGACTCCTCGACGTGGACGAGCATCAGCCTGCCGTAGAGCTCGGTCCGCAAAGGCGAACCGTCCACGGTCAGGATGACTCCGTCAAGGCGCCGCTGTTCAGGCATAACCGCCGTCCCGTCGGCGAGTGCCCTGCTCAGGAATGGCCAACTGCTTGCCCTTCGGCAGCATCAACGGGTCGAGGATGCCGTTGGCCTCGGCGATCTGGCGCCAGCGCGTCGCGTCGCCGTAGTGCGCCGCGGCGACGCGGTCCAAGGTCTCCCCTGGCCTGAGCTGGTGCACGGTGTGCAGGGTCGGCGTGGAGGACGTCGGGTTCTGCAGCGGCAGCTGGTCCTCGTCCTTCCATTGCTTCATCGTCAGATCCGCCTTGCACCGCAACGGTTTTCCCGAGCTGGCGAAGTACGTGAACCGGATCTGCACGCGCTCGACGATGCACTTGAACGACTTCGTGTCGCCCCAGTGGAACTCCACCCACGGCGGACGTGCCTTGTTGCGGCTTGGATCGGCGCCGGCCAACGCCGGGTTGACCTTCATCAGCTTGAGCAGCTTGTCGGTGTGCTCGGTGACCGGCGTGCCCTCCCGGGTGGTGTCGAACATCAGCGACATCGACATCGTGGCCGACTGGCCGGCCTGGAACCGCAGCTCAGGAGCGTTCTTGCCCTTCGCCTCGCCGCCCTGCCAGCTGTTGGACTTGCTGATGGTCAGCTCGGCCGGGTTGAACAGGCACTTGATCTGGTCGCCACCCTCAGTCAGCAGATACGCCTTCACCGCTGCCATCTAGAACACCCCCGCATAGCGTCCGCCGCGCCGCTCGAGCTGGCGGAGCAGTCGTTCCTCCAACGCCTCGGCGATCCGGTCGAGGTCCACACCGGACAGTGCCTGCTGCACACCAGGGCCGAGCACCTGGCCCACGGCGCCCATGGCCTGGTTCACACCATTGGTGACAGCGTTCTGGGCATCGCCGACAACACCCATGGCCTGGTTGCCAAGATCTTGCACGGCACCCGTGGCCTGGGACATCGCACCGTTGACCCACTGGTTCGCTTGCCCGGCAAGGCCGTTCACGCCATCGGTGGCCATGCCCTGGACCTGTCCGGCCATGCCTTGCGCGGCCTGGCTCATCTGGCTGACAGCCTGGTTGGCCTCGCTGATCGCGCCCTGTGTCGCCTCACGGACCGCATTGTCCACAACGGTCCTGGCGATCTGTGACACGGCACCGACAACGCCATTCGCACCGCCGCCGACCGGCAGGCTGTCGACCAGGCCGGCCGAGACGGATCCGGCTTCCTCGCCGATCCGATTGGCGAAACCCGAAGCGGCACTGGAGAAACGCTCGGTCATCCCGCTGGCGGCGTTGCTCAACTCGCTCGCGCCTGACCCGATTGCCGAGGTCGCGCTGTTCGCCAGACCGCCGACCATGCCGGTCGCCTGGTTGCCAAGAGAGCCCAGCGCACCGGTCGCTTGGTTGGTCAGCCCACTCACGCTGGGCAGCCCGCCACCGCCGAACAACCGCTGTACCCGCATGGGCGCAGCGGTTTCGAACTGCGAACCGACGGTCCGGGCGTGCCGTTCGTCGGAGTCCATCGAGCCGGTGTGGTTGTGGAGCATGAACCGTGGCCGGGTGATCGGCGAACGGGCGTGGGTGAGTTCGTGTGCCAGAACGCCCAGGGAGGCCGGGTCACTGCCCGGCTGCTGTGCCAAGTGGACGACTCGGCCGGTGGTCGCGCCCAGCGCACCGACCTCGGCGAGGGCTCGGCGGGTCGCGGGACCGGTCGTGTAGGAAGCGCCGTCGGCACTTCCGGTCAGCTGTGCCACCAAGGGGCGCATGCTGGTCGGGAAAGGCTTCGGCGATTCCAGGGGAACCGAGGCGACGGCCGCACGCCAGCGCTGTTCGGGCGAAGCGGGCCGCTCGGCGATTTCGGGAGCCGCGGCGGCCAGGGGCGGCTGGCCACGCTGGGCCATGGCGGAGCCGACCGCGAACGACGGAGCCGACAGGCCAGGCATGCCGGACGCAGGCGCGGGTGGCTGGCCAGGCAAGGACATCGAGCCAGGCTGAGCCATGGGGGACAGTGGCGCGGGCGGTCGGCCAGGCAAGGACATCGGGCGTGTCTGGACGGCCAGTGAGCGCGCCGCGAACAGCGGGGCGGCGGGTCGAACAGGGAAAACAGTGGCCGACTGGGCAGGGAATGCTGGGGCCGGCTCAGCGGCAGCCAAGGCGCTCATGGCCGACGAGGCCTGACCTGTCGCCAGGTAGGCAGCCGCCGCGAGACGCTGCACACCCAGCGCTTGGACCGCTGGAGCTCGCAGCGTCGACATCCGGCCCGCCGCCGCGAGACGCTGCGCTGCCAGCCCTTGGACCGCTGGAGCTTGCAGTGCCGACATTCGGCCCGCCGGCGCCTCACCCGATGGACGTCCAGGTACCGGCGCCGCGGGTGCTTGGTCTGTCGACTTTGGAGTCAGTGCGGCGAGGCTCGTCCCAGCTGTGAGCGGGTGAGCCGAGGATGTTTGTCCTGTCGGCGTTGGCGCCGCAGCCGCCAATCCCTGCGCCGACGCCCCCTGGGCTGCCGACATCTGCGCTGCGAGCGTGTGTGCCGCTGCCGCGATCGCTCCCGGTGAGTTCGCCACCGGGCCCGACACATTCGCGGGAGCCACTGCGCCCTTCACGGGCGTGCTGATCAACGGTTGTACCGGCGGGACCACAATGGACGCTGCTTCCCGCTGTACCACGCCTTGCGCACCGGTCGGCGGAGCCATCGCCAGATGCGCCGTCGACCCGCCGATCACCGTGTCTTTCGACTTGCCCAGCATGGAAGCCTTGCCGGTCAACGGTATCCGCCGGGCCAGCAAAGGGCGCTCTGGGGTGTAGGTCGGCTCGGGTGGTCGCGTCGGCGCACCGGGGTCGCTGCCGGAACGGAACCCCGGCAGCAAACCACCGACAAGCCGCTGAGCTGCCGCCCGCCACCACGGCGGACGAACGGCCAGCGACTTGGTCGATACTACCGGGGCGGCCTGCGCCGCCCTCGGTTGCCTACGGTTGAACGAGATCAGCCCACGCAGGCGGCCACCGATGCTAGTTCGCCGGTTTGAAGCCACAGTGGCACACCTCCAGCTCCTCGGTGGCCAGGTCCTTCGACGACGCGGCCAGCTTGGGACCACTCCACTTGACCGGGAAGGCGTCGGTGAAATCCCACCGCCGCACCACCTTGCCGGTCGAGTCCTTCAGCTGGACCGAGCCGTGCCTGCGTTCGATCTTGCTGCCCGCCGCGTCCAGGCCCTCCCCCGAGCACTTGGCGAACCACTCGAACAGCGTGTCCGTCTCGGTGATCCCGCGCTTGAGCACGAGGTTGGGCCACTTCATCTGCTTGGGCAGCTTGTGCGTGAACTGGTTCTGGCCGCCCTCGATGATCTCCTCGGTGTCGATCTGCACCGACAGCCCGGAGACCTCGAGGAACGTCCCGATCGTCAAACCGTCCACAGTGAACACGAACTGGCCGGAGAACGGCGGGTCCATCTTGCGTGCCTGATTATTCGCCATTGCCGCCGATCCCCTGCCAGAAACGTTCGTTCAATGTGCTGACTTCCTCCAGCAACGTGATCCGGTCGCCATGCTCGAGATCCAGCAGCTGGTCCAACCCCCAGTGCAAGTGGTAGGCCAGATACGTGATCTCACGCCACAGCGTGGCGGCGGCGTAGCGTGTCAGCCCACGGCTGCCGCCTCCTCCGGGAAAGGGCTGCCTGGCTCCATGTTCTCCAGGATCGACGGGTCACCGAAGTTGATCACCCGATAGAAGTCCTGGAGGTACCGGTAGTCGCTGGCGAACAAGCGCTCGATCGTCCGCGTGGTCACCCGGCCGGACGTGCCCAGCTCGGTGACCACACGCGCGAGGACGATCACCGTCGCGTACGCCTCGTTGTCCTTGACGCGGTTGTCGCGCAAGGGCTCGATCTCGTCGCGGGCCGTCGCCAGCCGCATCACGCCCTCGCGGTGGATCACGCCTTCGTCGTCCACGAAGCCTTTCGGCAACGTGAACGGGTACTCGGTGTTCAGACTCATGCGGGCTCCTCGATCTGGTCCAGTCGCGTCGCATGAGCCCGGCCCTGCATCGACGATTCGCTCGCAAGCTCACTCATACCCGCTCAAGACCTTCGTGCGTGATGGTGACCTTCTCGGTGCTCACCGAGTTCGCGTCGGCCGAGAGTTCCGAGCCCTCCCACTTGGAGATCCACGCGTTGGTGAAGTTCCACCGCGCGACCTCCTCCATCTTGGAGTTCTTGGCCACGATGGAGCCGTTGCGGCGCGCCTTGGTGATGTCGCCGTTGATGATCTCCTTGCGCCACTCCCACAGGCCTGTGTCGTTGTCCACGCGGCGCTCGAGGGTGATGTCCGACCACTTCAGGGCGCCGATGGTCTTGATGATCATCATGCGGCCCTCTTTGTTGAGTTCCTTGTGCTCGATGACCTCGGACTCGTTGACGACGCCGCTGCACTTCATGAACGTGCCGAGTTCGATGCCGTCCGCCTCGATCACGAAGATGTTCGTGGCTGTCACGTCTGACATAGCGTCTGCTCCTTATTCCCTGATCCGCCTGGTCAGTCCGAGGTCTCCGCGCCGCCCTGCCACTGGCTGAGCCGGAAGATGACGAATTCGGCCGGCTTGACCGGTGCCAGTCCGACGTCGACGATCAGCTTTCCTTCGTCCACAGAGGACGCCGGGTTGTTGCTCTCGTCGCACAGCACGTAGAACGCCTGGTCCGGCGTGTTGCCGACGAGGGCGCCCTGCATCCACAGGTTGCGCAGGAAGGCGTTGATGGTGCGCTTGACCCGTGCCCACAGGTCGGCGTCGTTCGGCTCGAACACGACCCACTGGGTGCCCTGGCGGATGGTCTCCTCGATGAAGTTGAACAGCCGCCGGACGTTGATGTAGCGCCAGCTCTGGTCGGTCGCCGCGAGCGTGCGGGCGCCCCAGATCCGGATGCCGTTGGCACCGAAGGACCGGATGCAGTTGACCTGCTGCGGGTTGAGCAGATCCTGCTCGCCGGTGGTCACGTCGGTCTCCAGCCGGGCGATGCCGCGGACGACCTCGTTGGCCGGGGCCTTCCAGACACCGCGCGCGGCGTCGGTGCGTGCCCACACACCGGCGACGTGGCCGGACGGCGGGACGGTCAGGAACTTCTCGCCGTCGGTCGCGCCGGGACGCGCCAAGGGGTTCTGCACGACCAGGTGCGGGTAGTACGCGGTGCCGAACGCGCTGTCCTTGCCGAGCGCGGTCCGCCACTCGAGCGCCTGCTGGGCGTTCAGCCCGGGCGGCGAGTCGAGGATGGCCATCTTGGTGTGGCTGCGCTCGCACCAGTCGACCAGTTTCGACTGCGCGGCAAGATATCCCTCGGTGTCGAAGGAGCCGTCGGCGCGGGTGGCCACGGTGATCAGGTCGGGGATCGCGACCATGGTGACGTCTTCGGCGATCGCGAGGCCCTCGTAACCGGTGCGGGAAACCTCGGAGCCTTCGAACTCGGTGGGCGAGACGGAGTTCGTCGCCGGAGCGACGGCCTGAATGGCGTACCGGCCGGGCGCCGGTGCGCGCTCGGCGACCGACAGGCCCTGCGCGTTCTTGACCTCGACGCGGATCAGCTTGGACCGCTCGTTGATCGTCTTCTCCACGCTCTTCGGGCCGCGGCCGAGGTGGACGCCGCCGAACTCCTCGCGGACCTGGCCGTTGTCCATGACCTTGAGCGTGAACTCCTGGGTCGTCTCGCCCTCGGCGACCGGGGCGGGCTCCACGACGATGTCGTAGGTGGCGGCCGGGTCGAGCGCCTCGACGTTCAGGGTCTCGATCTCCTGGCGGCCGGACGCGGGCAGCGCGCGCTGCGCCTTGCCGGTCCCGTTGCCGCTCGGGATGCGGACGATGTAGGCGATGCCGCCACCGTTTTCGAAGAAGCCCTTCACCGAGTGCGGCAGCAGGATGCCCGGCGCGAACCCGCCGTAGATCCGCTCGTACTGTGGCCAGCTGGTGACCAGTTGCGGCTTGACGCCGTCGGGATCGGTCGGGTCGCCCGCGTCGGCGTTGTAGGTCGCGGTGAAACCCACGAACGCCGCAACGGCCGTGCCCACACCTTGCAGCGGCATGGAACCGCTGGGTCGCTCCTCGATGTAGACGCCTGGGGCGCCGTAAGTCGCCGCCATGAAGTGCTCCTTCTGCCTCGTCTTGGCTCGGCCTACAGGTTCTCGCGCGTGCCACTGATCAACACCGCCCTTTCGGGCGACTATCGGTGCGGACCTGCGGGTTGCACGGGCGCGCAGCGCCTCAACCCGATGGACGTAGGACGATCGGCGGATCGGCAGTGAGCCTTTCGGATCAAGTCCTCTGTGGACGGTTGGGGTCGGTGACCCGGATGGCGAGACCGACCTGCCACTTGGTCTTCATCCGCTCGGTGCGCGGGTCGGTCAGATAGGCCTCGTAGCGGCAGGCGAACTGTTCACCCTCGGAGATGTCCCAGCTGTCGGCCTTGTAGCCGTTGTCACGGATCCACTCGACCAAGGTGCGATTCGCTCGCCGAGCGTGGTTGACATAGGTCAGGCTCGCGTAGTTGCCCGCGGGCAGGACGCCCGAGCGGACGCGGTCGTCGCCCTGATGTTCGGTGATCACACCGAGTTCGACGTCCATCGGGCCGTCCATGTCGATGACGTGCAACCGGAAGAAGGTGTGACCGAAGTCGGTGACTCCGTGGTCGTCGAGCCACCCGTACAGCTCGGCCATGAGCTTGTCGCGGACCGCGAACATGCCGCGAAACGGTGTGACGACACGAATTCCGACGTAGCGGGTCTCGGGTAGCGCCACCAGCTTTGGGCCTTCGACGATCTCCATGCCGGACACCCAACCGGATAGATCGCCGAAAAAATACCCCGGGCCATCAACCGGAGTTATGGCGCGATGCTGTCATGAGAATCGGCTCGCGTATTGCACAGTGGGTTCCGAACGCCCGACGTAACCCGCCGGAGCCGTTCAGTGGGCACAAAAACGCTCTCGCCGGCGCGGGCCCAGCCATGGAAACCGGGAAGCGTGGACGTAACCAATCACCATCTACGGGTGATCATCGCCGTCGCGGACGCTGGCGGCATCGGCCGGGCAGCGCTGCGGCTGGGAACCTCACACGCGGCACTGTCCGCCCAACTGCGGCGGATCGAACAAGCCCTGGGCGGCGACCTGTTCGTCCGCAGCAACACCGGATGCGTCCCGACACCGTTCGGCGACGCCGTGCTCACCGATGCACGACAGCAGGCGCACGCCGAGCCAGGGGAAACGATGCGTGTCCGGATCGGTGGCTACGCCGGAATCATGTTGGGCGAGCTCGGCAGGAGAATCGCCGGGGAGGCGTGGGCGTCCGGTGTCCACTTGCGTGACAACCCGGATTCGCGGGTCAACATCCGGATGGTCGCGGACGGCGACCTGGACCTCGCCCTGGTCTACGACTGGCCGCCGGTGGCCCTCCCCCGGCCGGCCAAAGTCCGTGAGCGGGTGGTGTTCGCCGATGAGCCCGTCTTCGTGATGATGTCCCAAAGGCACCCGCTGGCCCAGTCGTCCGTGGTGTCCTTTCCGGAACTGGCGGACTATCCGTGGGTGGACGAGCCTGTGGGGACTACGACGTGGCCGGTGTACTTGCAGCACGTGTGCCATCACGCCGGGGTTTCGCTCCACATGCGACAGTCCGCCGTGAACCTGTCCGAAGCCCGCCAGTTGGTCATGAGGACTTTGGCTGTCGCACCGGTTCTGGCTACCACGGAGGCGTTGCCGGGACTGGCGATCCGTGCGTTGGAAGGCCATCCGCTCAGGCAACGGCTGCGTCTGATTTACCGGCCGGACGGTCCGATCGCGACCCACGTCGCCACCGTGATCCGACACCTCGGCCAGGCGTACGCCGATCACCAGGAATGCAGCGACGCCTTCCGCACGTGGTGGCACACCGAGGGCTGCTACAGCATGCCGGTCCAATGAGATGCAGGGTCAGGTTTAGGTACCGCATTCAAACCGCCCAACCAACCTCGAAACCACGATGACGAGCCAGTCGTCGGCACCACAACACAGCCCAGTGATCACGCGGTTTCTCGATGGGCGGCTGGGCCGCCCATCGAGGTGGCGAGTTAGCCCGCTACCCGCAGAGTCGGGGCGCCGGGCCCCGATGGGTTGAGGTCGACGCTGCGGTCGACCACGGATTCCTCCCCGATTTCGGCGTTGTGGACGCGGTCGAGCAGGAAACCGCGTGGGGCGTCGCGCAGCCGGCACCAGGCGAGCAGGTACCAGCCGCGCGGGCCGTGTAAGAGGCCCATGGGTTCCACTGTGCGGTGCGTGGTTTGGTCGTTGCGGTCGCGGTAGTCGATATGTAGGACGCGGCCGGTTTCCAAGGCACGCTGGATTGGGCGTGGCACCGTTGAGCGTGGGCCGGGTGGTGCGCTGACCGGACGGACGCGGTCGACGAGTTGTTCTGCTCGCGCCAGGTCCTGTTCGGGCATCATGCTGGTGAGCTTGGCCAGCGCTGATCGTGCCGCTGCTTCGAAGGGTGCGCCGCGTAGCTCCCGCAGTGCGACGGAGACCGCCATGGCCTCCTCGGTTGTCATGTTCAGCATGGGCAAGGTGCGGTCCTTGTCCAGTACGTAGCCCCCACGTCGTCCCCGGTCGCCGTAGACCGGGAGGCCTGACTCCTGCAAGGCAGCCAGGTCACGCTCGATCGTCCGGATCGAGACGTTGAGACGATCTGCCAGCCACCGCGCCGCACGCGGTTCGGGCGCGGCCGCGCGAAGCTCCTCCACCAGGGCGAACTGTCGATCGGTTCTGTTCATGACCAGCAAGCTACCGAAGGGGTCCGACATTTTTGAGTCTGTCGCACAGCCGTTCTTCACCCATTCAGCCTAGCGAAGCACCGTAATTCCTGGTCAGAGCTTCGAACATTTGTTCGAATTTTTTAGAAGCGGTACCGGAGGATCCGCCCGGCGTCGCGCAGGCCGGGGATCTTGGACACGACCTTCAGGCCGATCCGCCCGCCCAACGGCAGCTTGTCCAGCCCCGGCATGTCCACGCTGCGCAGCGCGTCCAGACACTTCAGCCCCGGATGCCAGCCCTCGACCTCGGCGGGATCGTCGAGTCCCCAGTGCAAGGTCGCTCCCGCGTTGCGCACCGCGGGCACGAGCTTCTGCAGCTTGATCCCGGTCGTGCCGTAGACGTCGAACAGCAGCTGCCCGGTGGGGAACCGGCTGGTGATCCGCTCGATCAGCCGCTTGCCGTCCTCCTTGTGCAGGTACATCGACAATCCTTCGAACACGGCCACGGTCGGCCGGTCGTTGGGCACGTCGGAAAGCCACGAGTCGGACGTGACCGAAGCGCCAACTAGCTGATAGTCGCCGTCCGGCGGGGTGATGAGCCGTTGCCGCAAGGCCACGACGTCCGGAACGTCGAGGTCGACCCAGCGCACGGTGCTCGAAGGCGCGATCCGCTGCACCCGTGTGTCCAGGCCGCACGCGAGGTGCAGCACGGTCGCGGCGGGATATGCCGCGAGGAACTCGCGTGTCCAGTCGTCGAGGACCTTGGCGCGGATGGCGACGCCGACGGCGGTCGTGCCCTTCATCCGGGTCTTGCGGAAGTCGTAGTCGATCCGCGAAACCGCTTGTACCGCAGCGGTGTCGTGCAAGACGGAATTCGGCCGCCGGCTGTCCAAAGCACGCCCGTAGAGCGTGGCGAGCATGGTCTCCGGAGCCCCGGTCAGCGTGATCTTCTCCCGCTCCACGACTTCATCGTGGCACAACGAAAGGGAAAGGGCGTGCGGAGGCGGGGGCAACCAATACGCACGCCCGAGATCGCGGCATCACTGCGAAGTGGCCGGAACCCACTTGGCGCGGTTCTTGTCGGTGTGGATCCAGCAGCCGCCGGTCCGCGTCCCTTCCTCCGCAACGACATCCGGCAGGCTGAGCAGCTCGTCGAGGACACGCGGAGCTGGGCCTTCGGCCCGCCAGCTGTGCGCTTCCGGCGCCAGCACATCCTTGGTGTCGCCTGCCATCCGCAGTGCGATGGCGTCGTCCTCGGTGCGCAGCTGGACCACGTCGATCACATTGTCGTGCGGGCGGACGCCGACGATCGCCGTGATCGCGCCGGATTCGTCACGGGGGTGGACGAATTTAAAACCTCGTGCGATCAGTTGCCGCAGTCTGTCCTCGGTGACTTCGGCGGCGTTCAATCCAAGACCCCCTCTTTTATTCCGGTGACCAATGCCCGCAGTTGACCAGAGCGATAGATCACCACAGCGCCGAGCGGATTACGCGAGTTGCGAACTGCGACCCGGTCGGCATCGACCCACGCGAGTTCGACGCAGTTACCGTTCTTTCCGCTCCGGCTGCTCTTTCGCCAGGACAGATCAGCGGGCAAGGACGCGGCAGTGTGCATCGCCGATCCTCCTCTGTCGACCATGAAGTGGGATGCAATTGCATTCGGGATTGCGGTCAACGGTAGCACGTGCAGATGCGACCGATAGGGCTAACAGGGTGATGCTTCAGACGGATGCGCGCGCTTTCATGAGCAACTGTCGCGTCTCGCGTGGCGTGGCCGCGTCCACAGTCAACTGATCGAACACGCGGCCGTATTGCTCGACATCCTCGCGTTTGTCCAGGTAGAAAGCACCGGTGAGGTGTTCGATGTAGACAATGTCCGGCAATTCCGGTTCCGCGAAACGCAGCATCGTGAACGCGCCCTCGGCGGCGTATCCGCTCAGCGCATAGGGCACGACCTGCAGTGTCACGTGCGGCAACGTGGTCAGTTCGAGTAAATGATCAATCTGTTCGATCAGGACTTCGCGGCCCCCGAGTGGACGGTGCAACACGGACTCGTCGATGACCGCCCACAGCCGCGGCGGCGCCGGCCGGTGCAGCACTTTTTGCCTGCGCATACGCAACGTGACCCGCCACTCGGCGTCCTCTGTGGCCAGATCGGGGTGCCCGCTCGTGGCGATCGCCCGCGCGTAGTGCTCCGTCTGCATGAGACCGGGCACGAACTGGAGTTCACAGGTCAGGATGCGAATCGCGGCCTCTTCAAGGCCGACGTAGTCCTGGAACCACTCCGGCATCAGGTCGGCGAACCGGTACCACCAACCGGGCTCGTTGGACTGCCGGACCATCTCAAGGAACTGACGGCGTTCATTCGAATCAGTGACACCGTAAAGAGTGAGTAGATCGTCTACATCTCGTTCCTTGAGCCCGACCCTGCCCAGCTCGAGTCTGCTGATCTTGGATTTCGAGCCACGGATGCGCGCACTCGCCTCCGCCGGTGAAATTTCAGCGGCCTCCCGCAACCTCCTCAGCTGCGTACCGAGAATTATGCGCAAGGCAGTCGGCCCAGCCGGCCGGGTGGCTCCGCCGTCCGGTGCCCGTTGATCCATTCCGGGACGACCCCCTCATCCACGCTGTTGTCTAAACCGACTCATAGTAGTCGGAAAACGATCAGCAGGTGTACACGTCACCTGATCGGAGTAGATTCCGATGATAGCCAGCCGGCCCTGCCCAATGACAAAGTGGGTGTGATGGGATAGAAAACCCTGACAGACGATTCCGGGGCTGAGAGGATCAAATGTCGCAGAAGGTTGTGCCCACACATATCGATACCTCAAAGGCGAGCATCGCCCGGGTCTATGACGCCTTTCTGAACGGCAAGGACAACTACGAAGTCGACCGCGAGGTTCTGCGCCGGGTGCAGTCGGTGGCGCCGGAAGCCCAGCAGCTCGCCTTCGACAACCGCGGGTTCCTGATCCGCGTCACGCGCTTCATCGCGATGGAGACCGGCGTGACCCAGTACCTCGACCTCGGCTCCGGACTGCCCACCGCGGAGAACACACACCAAGTGGCACAACGGATCCAGCCGGAATCCCGAGTCGTCTACGTGGACAACGACCCGGTCGTCCTCGCGCACGGCCGCGCCCTGCTGGAGGAGAACGACCAGACGTACCTCACCTCTGCGGACATCTTCAAACCGCACGAGGTCCTCAACGACCCGATCGTGCGACAGGAACTGGACTTCACCGAACCCATCGCACTGTTCCAGCTCGGCACGATCCACCACTACGACGGCGACGACTACCGCGAGATCATGCAGGAGTACATCGACGCGCTGCCGTCCGGCTCCTACGTTGGCGTCAGCCACTTCCTCGACCCGCAGACCGAGGAACACAGCACGCTCGCCCGGCGCATGGAGGACATGTTCGTGCACAGCCCGATGGGCACGGGCCTGTTCCGGACCGAGGAGCAGATCCGCAGCATGCTGCCCGGTCTCGAACTCGTCGAACCCGGTTTCGTACTGTGCGCGAACTGGTGGCCGGACGGCCCGCGAATCAAACCGCTCACCGAGGTCTCGTACTGCATTGCCGGAGCGGTCGGCCGCAAACCGTAGAGCGCACTAGTGCACTAGCAGAAAATATAGGGCAGTTCAGGGAAAGAAACGCACGTACGATGTACGCATGACTGAAGCACTGCCCATCACGCGAACATGCCCGTTCGATCCGCCTGCCGAGTTACGCGACCGGAAGGCGGTCAGCAGATTGAGGTTCGCCGACGGCACGCTCGGCTGGATGGTGACCACACACGCGGAAAGCCGAACAGTGCTGTCGGATCCACGGTTCAGTCACCGCGGCGAGATCGTGCGATCACCGATCCGGCCGGCCACACAGCCCTCCGCGCCCGGGTCGTTCCTGTTCATGGACCCGCCGGAGCACACTCGCTACCGCAAGCTGCTGACCGGCCAGTTCACCGTGCGGCGGATGCGCATGCTCGAACCGCGGATCGAGCAGATCACCAAGGAACTACTGGACGCCATGACACCGCCGACGGATCTGGTGCGGGCGTTCGCATTGCCGTTGCCGTCACGAGTGATCTGCGAACTGCTGGGCGTCCCGTACACCGATCACGAGTTCTTCCAACAGAAGTCGCACGAGATGGTCGACCCGACCATCAGCACGGACGTCCGTGACGCGTCAGGCGACGCGTTGTTCGGGTACTTGTACGAACTCGTGCAGGGCAAGCGCGCCGCACCGGCCGACGACGTGATCAGCGGGTTGGTCGACGACCTTGATGACATCGAGGTGACCGGGATCGCGATCATGCTGCTGTTCGCCGGGTTCGAGACCACGGCGAACATGCTGGGGCTGGGGACATTCGCGCTGCTGCAGCACCCCGATCAGCTGGCGAAGCTGCACGACGACGTGGACGGCGCGGTCGAGGAACTGTTGCGGTACCTCAGCGTCGTGCAGTACGAGGTCAACCGGACCGCACTGGAGGACGTCGAACTCGGCGGCGAGGTGATCAGGAGGCGGCGAGGTGATCAGGAAAGGCGAGACCGTCCTGGTGTCCATCCCCGCCGCGAACCGCGACAAGTTCGAACGACCGGACGAGCTGGACGTCGGCAGGTCGACCGCGGGACATCTGGCTTTCGGGCATGGCGTGCACCAGTGCCTCGGCCAGCAGTTGGCCCGCATCGAGATGCGTGTCGGCTTCTCGGCCCTGTTCGCGCGTTACCCCGGCCTTCGGCTCGCTGTCAACCCCTCCGACGTACCGTTGAACGTCGAACGCGGGATCTATGGGGTGGCTAGTCTGCCCGTGGCCTGGTAGATCGCTATATTCTTTCCGGCCCGGTCATGTGGTTCAGCGCGGCCAGGGCTGCTGCTGGCAAGGTTGCTCGCTATATTCGTCGCTGCTGGAACCGAACGAACGTGGTGTTCGTTGCCGAGTTCGGAAGGCGCGCGCGGGGCCCATCCAGAATGACGTGCGGGGGCCAACCCTGGATGATTCGTCGCTGCTGGAACCCAACGACCGCCGGGTTCGTCGCCGAGTTCGGAAGGTGAGCCAGGTGACCGGACGGCGCGTGACCGGAGGGCGCGCGGGGCCAATCCAGGGGCGGCCCGGCTCCAGGGCGGCCCGGCTCCCCGGCGGGCTGTGTGGCCGGCCGAAAGGGTGGCCCGGCTCCAGGTAGCCGGGCGCCGGGCCTGTCCAGGGCGGCCCGGCTCCCCGGCGGGCTGTGCGGCCGGCCGAAAGGGTGGCCCGGCGCGGGGCCAATCCAGGGCGGCCCGGCTCCAGGTGGCCGGGCGCCGGGCCTGTCCAGGGCGGCCGGGCGCGGGGGCTACCCTAGGACGGCTCGGACGGTCAGGCCCATTCCCACCACCAGCACCATGCCGGCGGTGATCGCGGGCGCGGCGGCGATCAACCGCTGCGTCTTGAACCGGGACGACCAGCCTTCGAGCCGGTCGGAGAACTTGACCAGCAGCAGCCCGGCCGCGGTGAGCATCGCGGCCATCCCCAGCCCGTAGGCGAGCACCAGCAGGACGCCGAACCACGTGCGCCCCAATGCGACCGCGCCAAGCAGCACCACCAGCGCGGACGGGCTGGGCACCAGGCCACCGGCCACCCCCATGCCGATCAGGCTGCCTTTGCCAAAGCGCGGACCGTGGCCGTGGCCATGCCCGTGGCCGTGACCGTGCCCATGACCGTGGTCGTGGTCGTGGCCATGCCCGTGGCCGTGACCGAGGCCAAGGCTGTGGCTGTGCGCGTGGCCGTGACTGTGCCCATGACCGAGCCCGCCGTGGCCGACGAGTGCGGGTTCACGGTTCCGCGCGGCAGAGCGCAGCAGCATCACGCCGATCCCCGCGATCAGCAACCCGCTCGCGATCCCCAGCCAACGCAGCACGCTCTCCCCCGCCAGCACGCTGGACACGCTCAACAGCAGCCCCAGCACCAGAACACCGGCAGTGTGCGTCAAAGTCACTGTCGCGCCAACGAGAACAGCGTCCCGCGGAGTCCCCCGCCGCCCCACGAGATAAGCAGCGATCACGGTCTTGCCATGCCCGGGCAAAGCCGCATGCGACGCCCCGAGCACCAAAGACAGCAGGATCGCCAGCATCCCGATCGCCGGTGTCAGCTCGTGCCGCCCGACGAAGTCCGCCAACGCGAGCGAGGCGCGATCGAGGATCCCGGCATCGCCGCCGGTCGGAGCGACGGCGGTGACCGACGTCCCCTCTCCCGGCTGGGCCTTGAGCTGCACGGTCCGCACATCCAGCGGGCTGGCCAGCAAGTCCTCGGGATACTGCCGAAGCTCATTGCTGACGCTCTGCGCGGGCACGGGCGAATCCAACGAGACGCCGGACCCCACAGCGGTGATCTCCCGCCAGCCGACCCGGTCCGGCCGGAACGAGTCGCTGAACGACACCGTGACCGGTCCGCTGATCTCCACCGGCGCGGTGAGCTCGCAGGTCAGCCTGGTCGTGGCCAGGTCGGCCTGTCCCTTCGGATACTCTACATGCGACGATCGGACCGACCACGTCAGCGTCCGTGAGTCCACACTGGACCGGACAGACGACGCGAGCGCACCGCACTCTCGCGCCGCGTCCATGGATTTCTCCTGCAGTGTCGGGATTTCCGCCAGGTCCACGATGGACTTGAGCTCGACCCGGTCGGGGTGCAGGTGCAGGCCGTTGTAGTGGTTGACGCTGAAGTTTCCGAGCGGATGGGCGTCCGCGTGCCCGGTCACGAGCAGGAACGCGGGTACCGCGACCGCGGCGACCAGGCCGGCCTTGGCCAGCGTTCTCATCGGCCGCTCCGCAGTTCGGCGAGTCGCTTCTGGGCGATCGGCGCGTGCAGCACCGAGAAGTGCGGGTTCGTCGCCAGCGCCTGGGCCAGGTACTTCTCCGCATCGGCCGGCTGCCCGAGGGCCAAGTGGATCATCCCACGGTGGTAGGCGAACAACGCGTTGTTCCATCCCAGCGCCATGGCTTTGTCCATGTACGGCAACGCTTCCGCGTCCCGGCCGTTGACGTGCAACGCCCACGCCAGCGCGTCAGCGACCAGCACGTTCTGCCTGCGGCCCCACTCCGCCTCGGCCCGGCGCAGCGCCTCGGCTTTGTCGCCGTGGTCCGCCAGCATCAACGAGGTCGCCAGGTCGTCGGTCGCGCCCTGGGCCTCCATCAGCTTCTGTTGCTGTGCAAGGATTTCGAACTGTACGGCGGCCTCGTCGGGTCGGCCGGCCGCGTCCAGCAGCTCGCCGTATTCCAAAATGTACTGCGGCAACGGGGTCCTGAGCACGAGATTCTTGTACGCGCTCAACGCCCGGTCGAAGTCGCCGCGCGCGGCGGCCACTTTGGCCTGTCCCTGCAGCAAAGTCTGGTCCTGCACGACCCGAAGTCCCGCGGTGTACTGCTGTTCCGCCTCGTCGAGGTTGCCGGAGTTGAACGCCAGCTCGCCGAGGTAGTACCGGCAGAACGCGATCTCGTCGGGCGCTCCGGCCGCGGCCAGCGCCCGGTCCAGCGCCATCCGGGCGTCATCGGCCCGCCCGTGTGTCTCGAAGAAATAGGAGGCACGCGTGAAGGAAGCCACGTTCGGCTTCACGTCCAGCATGTTCTGCGTCGCTTCCATGGCGCCGCCCTCGTCGCCGAGCTGGGTGTACGCGTCCGCGAGCACCCCGAACACCTCGGCCGAGCGTGGCTGCACCGCCAATGCCTTCAGCCCCCAGTCTTTCGCGGCACCGAAGTCGTGCCGCGCGTTGGCCAGCGCGCCCATGCCGAGCAGCGCCGGACCGTTGTCCGCGGGCCGCAAGGCCAGCGATTTGTCCAATGCCCCTTGTGCTTTGGCGTAGTACGACGGATCCGCGGTGATCCGGGCCAGCTCCACGTAGGCCGACCCGAGCTGCGCCCAGCCGAGCGCGTCCTGAGGCAGCCGGTGCAGCCTGCCCTGCAACTGCGTCACCGACTGCAGGATCCGGCTCTGCTGGGTCGGATTCGGCGACGCGGCCGCGGTCTGCGGTTCGGAGTAGCCGGTGAACACCGACAACACCGTGGCCAGTCCGACGACCAGTGCCGCCAACGGCCACCACCGCAGGATGGTCGGCTGCTCCGGTTCGAGAAACGACTGCACGCCAATGCCTCCAGGATCGCCGGAGGCGCGATCGTGATCGCGCCTCCGTGCGTCAATTCGGACACTCACCAGGGACGAGTACTGCGGTGACGCGCCTTGGTCGGGCGCTTGCGCCAGAGGTAGACCGTGCCGCCGAGCAGCACGAGCGCACCGAGCGCACCACCGATCAGCGCACCGGCAGGCAGGTCGCCCAGGATGCTCGACTTGGTCTCCACCTGGGCCTGGACCGCCGAGTTCACCGCGGCGTTGCTGGGCACGGCCACGTACGGGAACCGCTGCTCGAACGCCACGTCGTTGGCGTCGACCTTGTCACCGGCGGCGAGCGCCTGCACGAGGTTGCCGGACTGCGCCGCGCCTTCCATGGCCTGGATGGCGATGTCGATGACGTCGTCGGTCAGCCTGCGGCCGTTCGGGAAGCCCTGGTTGTCGCCGCCGAGCACACCGAGCCGGTTGGGTTCGGCAGTCGGCGGCACGGCCATGTTGAGCCGCAGCATCTCCGAGGGCACGAACATGTGCGCCATCACGTCGGCGTTGTTCAGCTGCGAGTTCAGGTCGGCCTTGATTGGCCCGCCCGCCTTGGTGGTGACACCGGTCAGGAAGATCTCCACCAGGTCCTCACGCGGCCCGGCCGGTGCCTGGATCTTGTAGATCTGCTCGATCAGCTTGGGCAGTTCGGGATCGGTCACCCGATCGAGCAGCGCCTTGACCTTGCCGTCCTGATCGGGGGTGAGACCGTTGAACGCGTCCTTCAGTCCCGCGGGTGCGACCACCTCGTTCACCAGCGGGTTGCCCAGCCGGGACACCTGCACGAAGTCGCCTTCGGCCTTGGCCTTGCCCGGTGAGAGCTTCAGGGACTGGCGTTCGGTGTCCGCCCATAGGCCGATCACCGGGTTGCGCTTGGCGTCGCCCTTGAGCGCCAGCAGGTGCGTGGGGATCTGCAGCGCGATCGTGTTGACGTTGAAGCCGCGCAACGTGTCCTGGCCGGTCTTGGACAGGTCACCGCCGTAGAGCAGGTCGAACACCCGCAGGTCGGCGAAGAACGAGTCCTCCGCCGGGCCGGCGAAGCTCAGTCCACCGCCGGGCACCTGGGCGATCGCCTGGTCACGGATGGTCCGGAAGTCCGGCATGGACGCGGCACCGGTGTTCGACGGGGCCGAACGGGCACTCTTGATCAGCACCTTGCCGGCGCCGCGCTGGTCGATCAGTTCGAGCTTGTAGTTCTGCCGGAACAGCAGGTTCTCGTCGTTGATCGACGTGACTTCGCCGTTGTTGTACAGGAACGTGGCGTTCTTGCGCCTGTCGTCGGTGGTGAACGTGTACCGGAAGGTTAGGTCCGGCTTCGCGTCACCATCGTTGTCGATGTTGATGTCGTAGTGCGCGTTCTCGGCCCACGGGTAGAAATTGGGGCCGCCGACGGGCTCTTGGAACCCGAAGTAGTTCGCCACGATCGTCACGGTGTCCGGCTTGTCCGGACTGACGAACGCGTACAGATCCGTGTTGTCCACAGTCGGGTCGGCGGCTATCAGCGGCGCTTCACGGTGGCTGGACGCGGTGGCTGAACCGGGGACCAACCCTCCGGCCAACGCCGCGCCCACCGCCAACAGCGCCGCGGTAGCACGTGCCTTGCGTGGAACACGCACGGTATGGGGTTGTTGCATAACCAATCCTTAAGGGTCGGTCATGCGCCTCGTCCTCCCTCGGACACCTCTTATACGGAGCCGCCGAAGATCCGGATCGGTGCCGGTCCGAATTTTTTTCGCGCGTCTCCGGGTACTCCCATTCCAGGAGGGGTCTGTCGCATGGGGTCGAGGGGCTACCGTGGGGGCACACGCAAGCCGAGGAAGTGGTCGCGATGGCACCGCAGCGCCACGACTTGATCGTGGTCGGCGCTTCGGCAGGCGGTGTCGAGGCGCTGCGTAGCCTGGTCGCGACCTTGCCGCCCGACCTGCGTGCCGCGGTGGCAGTCGTGCTGCACCTTCCAGTAGGCGGGGTCAGCGCGTTGCCCCATATCCTCCGCCGGTCCGGCAAGCTGCCGACGGTCAGCGCGGGCAACGGAATGCCAGTGCGGCCAGGCACCATCTATGCCGCGCCGCCGGACCACCACACGCTGGTGATCGAAGACCAGTTCGTGCTGTCCCATGGCCCGACCGAGAACGGGCACCGCCCGGCGATCAACGCCCTGTTCCGTTCCGCAGCGGTGAGCATGGGGCCACGCGTCATCGGTGTGCAGCTGGCCAAACTGACCACCGAGAACCACATCGGCTCGGCGCCTGCGCTTTCCTCGCTGCTCGAGCTGGAGAACGACATCGCGAACAACCAGCGGTCGGATGTGGACTACCAGGCGAATGGCCTGGGGGTCTCCAGCGGTTTCTCGTGTCTGACTGCCAGGGCGTATTGAGTGAACTGGGTGCTGGTTCGGGGCGCTTCCGATGCCGGGTCGGGCACGGGTGGTCCGCCGAAGCGCTGCTTCAAGCACAGGGCGACACCGTCGAACGAGCAATGTGGACGGCTATCCGCGCGCTTGAGGAGAAGGCGAACATGGCCGAGCGGATACGTCAGCAGGCAGAGACCAAGGGCTACGCACGCGTCATCAAGCGCTACACCAGCATGGCCGACGAAGCCAGGGACGCGGCCGACGTGCTCCGCAACCGCCTGACCACGCTCCCTTCGCACCTGGGGACGCGGGATGAAAACTGACGGCCTGCGCGTCCAAGTGCGTTACACGAGCGGCGTCACGATCGCGCGCCCGGTGGGGACTTTGAACGTCACCACGTATCCCGCGTTGCGCGACACCCTGCTCAAATACGGGGCCGAGCAACCGCAAGGGATCGTGGTGGAGCTCGATGAGCTCGCGATGCCCTCGGCACACGCCCTGTCGGTGTTCTCCATGGTGGCGATGCGGGTCGCCGACTGGCCCGGTGTGCCGCTGATGCTGGCGGCACGGGACGACCGCAAACGGCTGATGCTCGCGACCAGTCCGATCAGGCGGTTCGTTCCAGTGCACGACTCGGCGGAGACGGCGATCGCCGCCTTGGACAAACCACCCGCCCGGCTGCGGGCAGTCATCGAACTGCCCCCGTCCGCGGTCAGTACCCGTCGCGCCCGGTACTTCGTTCGGATGAACTGCGACAGGTGGAATGTGGCTGACCTCGCCACCGATGCGATGGCGGTGGTGACGGCGTTCGTCGAGAACACTTTGGCGCACACGGACTCCGCCGCCTTCCTGCGGATGGAACTGCGTCGCGGAATGCTCACCATCGCGGTCTCCGATGACGACCCTCGGCCGCCGGTGCTGCGCGAACGGCTAGGAGGCGGTGTGCCTGCCTCCGGTTTGCTGCTTGTCGCCGCCATTGCCAAGGTGTGGGGGTTCGTACCCAGATGTCGTACCCGCCATACTCGCCGAACGCGGACCGGACGATCCCGTGCGGATCTGGAGCGCCGGCTGCGCTTCCGGTCAGGAGGCGTACAGCCTCGCGATGGTGTTCGCCGACGCACTCGGTCCGGAACGGTTCCGGCAGCGGGTCAAGATATACGCGACCGATGTGGACGACGAGGCGCTGGCACAGGCCAGGCACGCGTCGTACAACGCGGCGGAACTGGACAACCTGACCGAGGAGCAGATCGAGCAGTACTTCGAACAGCAGGGCACGGTCTGCTCGGCGTGTCGATCGTGTTCCACGACGTGTCCGCCGCTCGCAAACTGCTCGACGAGCTGGAACGCGCCAACCGGCAGCTGGAGTCGGCGTACGAGCAACTGCAGTCCACCAACGAGGAACTGGAGACGACCAACGAAGAACTTCAGTCCACTGTAGAAGAGCTGCAGACGATCAACGACACGCTGCGCGAGCGCAGCGCCGAACTGGACGAGGTGAACGATCCGTCCTTTGCGGAAACGCTTCAGTTGAACGCGGTGAATCGGCGCGGCCGCAAGACCAAGGTACGGATCGTCGTCGGCGCCCTGCGCAGCCCCACCGGCGGGGCTACCGAGGGTGCGATTCTGGTGATGGAGCCGACCGGCGATCCCGAGTGACCCGTTCGCGCCGGTCATCAGCGATGGCCGGGAGCGGCAGGAACGCCACGATGATCAGTGCGACGGCCGTGATGGCGTGCAGCCACACGTCAGCGGTGTTGATCGCCAACGGATCCATGCCTTCACGCACGAGCATCATGATGATGTCGTAGGCGAACAGCGCCACGAACGCGCCCGCCATGGTCCCGGAGATCAGCTTCGTCCGGTCCGCGGTGAACGCCGCGATGAGGGTCAACGCGCCGAACAGGAAATGGATGAAGTTCAGTACGGTGCTGACGCCGAAGAGGCCCCACAACAGGTCGGGGTCGTTGCCACCGCGCAAGCCGCCGCCGACGTTGGTGTCGTCGCTGATCGCGGCGAACCCGGAAATCGCCAGTACGACATAGAAAACGCCGATCACGCCGACGAGTAGCCGTATCATTACACGGGCAGACATGGCTGTTCTCCCTTCCGGCAATGGACTACCCGGTGGCGAGCCACGTCACACCCGCGGCCGGAACACCACAGCCGCGAAGCGAGTTAAGCTAGGTGACTGGTGCGGATCGAGTCCCCGGGCCTCACCCAAAGCCATCGGGGAATACCGGGTAACGCCGGAGCCCCCATGCGCCACTCGCCGCGAGGCGACCGCCGCACCAGCCCAGACCTTGTCCCCAATGGGCGGTCGACCCCCAGGGCCGCCCACGTAGTGCCTCTGGCCTGTGTATCCCCCCTCCACCGGCCAGGGGCCCTTCAAGAAGGGTGGTTCACCCCTAGAGCCGCCCTTTGGCGCCTCTGGCTCGCGTATCCCCCCTCCGCGAGCCAGGGGCGCGCCAATCTCCCAAGTACCAACTGAATGGTGGCTTTCCCCGAGGCCACCCGCACCCCTGGACCGCGACCCCCAGGCGGCCAGGGGTGCCCGTTTTCCGTTACCGGGCAGCGAAACTGTCATTCAAGCCCGCGCACGATGGTCGGCTCGTACTCGAACTCGCTGTCCTCGGACGCGCGTGGCGACGGCAAGTCGTCGGTCTCGGTGGCGACCAGTTCGTCCTCGCGCGTCGGAATGTCGGGCATGACTGTTCTCTCCTCTCCCAGGCGATTGCGCATTGCACACCTGGAGGCTCGTGCCGCCCTGGTGGTCTGCTCAACGCCGGCTTGGGTGGGACGTCCATACCTTCGGCTACCCACTGATACGCCGTTAGCCACTTAGGATCATCGGCGTGGAGTTCTCCGAGGTGATCCGGCGCCGCCGGATGGTCAGGCATTTCACCGATCAGCCGCTGGCTCCCGAGGTCGTCGACCGGATCCTGGCCAGCGCCCTGCGCGCGCCGTCGGCCGGTTTCTCGCAGGGGTACGCGTTTCTTTCGCTGACGTCCGCGGAAGATCGCGCCCGGTTCTGGGACGTTGCCGCGCCTTGGGTCGTGCAGAGCTGGCCGACCACGCGTGACGTGCCCTTGATTGTTGTTCCCTTGGCGCACAAACAGGCATATCTGGACCGGTACGCCGAGCCGGACAAGGGCTGGCAGGACAAGGCGGAAGCCCGGTGGCCGGTGCCGTATTGGTACATCGACACCGGTATGGCCGCGTTGCTGATGCTGCTGTCGGCGATCGACGAAGGCCTCGGCGGGTTCTTCTTCGGCATCCAGCCGGACCAGATGGCGCAATTCCGTGCGGAGTACGGGATTCCGGACGAGTACACGCCCATCGGCGCGATCCTGGTCGGCTACCGTGCCGAAGAGCAGCCCGTCGAAGGCTCAGCCAAGACCAGGTCCCGGCGTGGCACCGACGAGGTCATCCACCACGGGCATTGGGGCCGGTTCAAGCCTTCGCAGGACTGACCGGCAACCGCGCGAGGGCGTCGACCAACGGCGCGAGTTCCGGCAGCTTCTGGGCTTCCCGCAAGGCGTCGGCCAGGGTTGCGTCGTGCAGCGGGCGGGCCTTCGCCAACAGGTCCTGCCCGGCAGGCGTCACCTCGGTGTAGATGCCACGCCGGTCGGTCGGGCACAGGTACCGCTGGAGGAACCCGCGGTTCTCCATGCGCGTCACCAACCGGGTCGTGGCGGACTGGCTGAGGACCACAGCGCGGGACAACTGGTTCATCCGCATGTGCCAGCCGTCCTGACGGGCGAGCACGTCGAGGACGCTGTATTCGCTCACTGACAGATCGTGTTCACGCTGCAGGGCGCGCTCGAGAGCGTCTTCAAGGGACGCGTGCAGGGCCGCTAGCGTCCGCCATCCCTGCGCGCGGGCCTCAGCGGCGTCATCGTCCAGCGACATGGTCCACCACTCCTTAAGGTACGAGGCGCCTGCAACTATCGCGGAAGCCGGTAATTGCAACTCTACCTGGGCTACGGCGCGCGCTCACCCACTTGCCGACACGGGCCGTGACCTGGTTCACCGGTTGATCACTTGCATCCAGTCCATGCGCGCCGCAGTATTAGGCACGAGCAAATACCCGCGTGTGCAACTATCTGGAGTGAACGTCATGCCTGCTGCGCTTCTGGCGCTGGCAATCGGTGCTTTCGGGATCGGGACGACCGAGTTCGTCATCATGGGGCTGCTGCCCGAAGTCGCCGCCACCTACTCGGTCAGCATCCCCTCGGCTGGACTGCTGATCTCCGGTTACGCGCTCGGCGTGGTCGTCGGCGCACCTCTGCTCACCGCAGTGGGGTCCCGTTGGTCGCGTAAACACCTGCTCATCGGGCTGATGGCACTGTTCATCGCGGGCAACGTGCTCGCCGCGATCGCGCCCACCTACGGCCTGCTGATGGCCGGGCGCATCGTGGCCGCGCTGTCCCATGGCGCCTTCTTCGGCGTCGGCTCGGTTGTCGCCGCGAGCCTGGTCGCGCCCGCCAAACAAGCCAGCGCGATCGCGATGATGTTCACCGGCTTGACCGTGGCCAACGTGCTCGGCGTGCCGTTGGGGACCGCTCTTGGCCAAGCGCTGGGGTGGCGCTCCACGTTCTGGGCCGTGGCCATCCTCGGTGTGATCGGCCTGGTCGGCATCATCGCGTTGGTCCCTGACCTGCCGAAAGACACCGCGACCAACCTGCGTCACGAACTGGCCGTGTTCAAACGTCCGCAGGTGTGGCTTGCGCTGGCCATGACCGCGCTCGGATTCGCCGGTGTGTTCGCGTCGTTCACGTACATCGCGCCGATGATGACCGAGGTCGCCGGGTTCTCGTCCGGCATGGTGACCTGGCTGCTCGTGCTGTTCGGCGTTGGCCTGGTCGCGGGCAACCTGTTCGGCGGCAAGGCCGCGGACAAGGCGCTCATGCCAAGCCTGTACGGAATCCTGGCCGCGCTGGCCGTTGTCCTGGCGGTCTTCACGTTCACCGCACACGCCCAGATCCCCGCGGCCATCACGATCCTGCTGTTCGGTGCGGCGGGATTCGCCACCGTGGCACCACTTCAGGCCCGTGTGATGGACAAGGCCGAAGGTGCGCCGGCACTGGCCTCAGCCGCCAACATCGCCGCGTTCAACCTGGGCAACGCGGGTGGCGCGTGGCTCGGTGGTCTGGCCATCGACAAGGGCCTCGGCTACACCGCCCCGAACTGGATCGGCGCGCTGCTCGCGATCGCCGGGCTCGCCGTGGCCGTGTACTCCGGTCTGCTCGACCGCAAGAAGGTCCTTCAGAGCCGGTAGACCCGAGCCGCTGTTGCCCCGAAGACCTGATCCCGGTCCGCTTGTGAGAGGCCCGAGGTCAGGTCTTTGGCCGCCTCGACAACGTCCGCATACGAACCGGCGAGCAGGCACACCGGCCAGTCCGAGCCGAACATCACCCGTGACGGCCCGAACGCTTCGAGCACAACCTCGGCATACGGCCGCAGGTCATCGACCGTCCACTTAGCCCAGTCCGCTTCGGTGATGAGCCCGGACAGCTTGCATGTCACGTTGTCGAAACCGGCGAGTTCACGGATCGACGACGCCCAAGGCTCCACTGCACCGCCGGCGATCGGCGGTTTGGCGCAGTGATCCAGGACGAACGGGTGGTCCTGGAACGCCGCGACGGTCTCGATCGACGCCTCAAGCTGGTGTGGCAGCACCAAAAGCTCGTACAACAGGCCCGCGTCGAACACCGCCTGCAGCCCGCGCTGTACGTCGTCACGGCACAACCACCGGGGATCGGCTTCGCCCTGAACCTGGTGCCGGATTCCGCGCAACCATTCCCCACCCGCACCAGCACGCAGCGCGGCCAAGTCGTCCGCGACCGACGACGAAGTCAGATCTACCCAGCCGACCACCGCGCCGACCAAGTCCGACTCCGCGGCGACCGCCAGGAACTCCGGGGTCTCCTCGGGCACGGTGACCGTCTGCACGAGCACAGTCCGGTCGAAACCCGTGGCCGCGTCGGCCAGGTCCGCCGTGTCGAAGTCACGGCGGATCACCGACATCGTGATCGGGTCGATCCAGTCCTGGTCGCGAACCGAGAGGTCCCAGAGGTGATGGTGCGCGTCGACCCTCATCCAAGCAAGCCTTCCGCGCGCAGGTCGTCCCAGAGCTCGGCCGGCACCGGCTTGTCGAACAGGTCCGCGTTGCGGGCGGCCTGCTCTGCCGACTTCACGCCGAGCACAACGGAAGCAACACTCGGGTGCCGCAGCACGAACTGTACGGCCGCCTGAGGCAAGGTCGCACCATGCCGCTCGCACACCGACGCGATCCGTTGCGCACGAACGACCAGCTCACGTGGCGCCTGCGCGTAGTTGTACTTCGCGTTGTCGGGAACCGTGGTACGAGCGAGCAGGCCCGAGTTGAAAACACCCGCCGCGAGAACGGAAACCCCGCGCTCCTCACACAGCGGCAGGAACTCCTCAGCGGCGGTCTGCTCAAGCAGGGTGTACCGGCCGGCGAGCATCACCACGTCGATCGAGGTCTCCCGGATGAACCGGGCGGGCATCTCCCACTGGTTCATCCCGACCCCGACCGCACCGACCGCGCCTTGTGAGCGCAACCCGGCCAGCGCCGGGAAACCCTCCCGCGAAGCCTGTTCCCAGTGGTCGTCGGGGTCGTGCAACAGCAGGATGTCGACCCGGTCGAGGCCCAGACGCTCCAAAGAGGACTCGACCGACCGGCGGATCCCGTCCGCGCTGAAGTCCCACACGCGGCGGTACTTCCGCGGTACGGCGAACCCGTTGTCCAGGTCCAACCCTGTGCCGTCGTAGGGTTCCAGGACCCGGCCGACCTTTGTGGACACCACGTACTCGTCCCTCGGCAAACCGGCGAGGAACTTGCCGAGGCGACGTTCGGACAGGCCCAGTCCGTAGTGCGGTGCCGTGTCGAAGTACCGGACACCGGCGTCCCACGCGGCCTGCAGCGCGGCTTCGGCGTCGGCGTCGGCGACTTCGGTGTACAGATTGCCGATTCCGGCCGCGCCGAAGCCGAACTTCGTGACATCAACCCTCATGACGGCAGCTCCCAGACCTTCTTCACGTCCGGCTGCGCGCCGGAGTAGTCGTCCTCGACGTCCAGCAGCTCGGCCATCCGCGCCTGCCACGGGATGTTCGCCGGATGATCCCGCAGCTGTTCGCGCATCCGGGCGTAGTCGTCGACCTCGACGACGTGGAACAGATCCCGGCCACTGCGCCAGATCCGCCACGAGTGCACGCCGGCCTCCCGCAGGGCCACGTCCAGCTCCTGCGGGATGACCGCGTGCTCACGGTCGTAGTCGGCTTCCTTGCCCGGCTTGAGCCGGGTGTGCAACGCAACCGTCTCCATAGGCAGCTACTCCTGAGCCTTGCCGGTCGTCAGTCGGGACAGCACAAGCGCGATGAGGATGATGGCACCGTAGATCGCTTTGTACCAGTGCCCGCTGACGCCCATCAGGGTGAGCAGGTTCTGGATCAGGCCCAGCATCAGCACACCGCACAACGCGCCGAACAGCGTGCCCTTGCCGCCGTTGAGGCTGATCCCGCCGATCACCGCGGCCGCGAACACCATGAAGATCAGCTGCTCGCCCATGTTGGCGCCGATCGCGCCGAGGCGGCCGGTCTCCAGGGTGCCCGCCAGTGCGGCCAGCACACCGCCGATGATCAGCACGGTCCAGGTCACGGCGTTCGTCCGGATACCGGCTGCCTTGGCCGCGTCCACGTTGCCGCCGATCGCGTACAGCGCCCGGCCCTGCCGGAAGTAGGACAGCGCGATGATGCCGATCACGAACGCGATCAGCGCGATCCACACCGACGCCGCGATCCCGCCCCACTTCTCGAAGCCGAGGTACATGAACGACTGCGGCAGCTGAAACAGGCTGCTGCCCCCGGAGAACCCGATGTGCAGACCACGCACGGTGATCAACATACCGAGCGTCACGATGAACGCCGACAGCTGGAACTTCAGGATCAGCAGTCCGTTGAACGCGCCGATCAACCCGCCGATCAGCAGGCACAACGGCACGGCCATCCACTGTGGCCACTCGGTGCCCAGCCCGTGCGCGGAGGTGGGCACGACCAGCACGATCGCCAGGACGGGGGCGAACCCCATCGTCGACTCGAGCGACAGGTCGAACTTGCCCGTGATCAGGATCATCGCCTCGGCCAGCACCAGCAGCGCGAGCGCGGTCTGCTGCTGCAGCACGTCGGCCAGGTTGCCGAACGTCAGGAACGTCGGGCTGATGATCGCGCCGATGATCATCAGCACGATGATCGCCGGGACCAGTGCGAGGTCCCGCAACCGGGCGAACCGGATCAGCGGGCGGCGGCCGGAGGCGGGGGCCGTCGACACGCCCGGCTCGGGCGACAATGTCTTGGTCATCACTCGGTCACTCCCTCGATGGACGCCACGAGCTCGTGCTCGGTCCAGTCCCGCCCGAACTCATGTGCCACCTCGCCGTGGAACATCACCAGCACTCGGTCACATACCCGCATGTCATCCAGCTCGTCGGACACCACGATCACCGCCGCGCCCGTGCGTGCCACCTGGTCGACCACGCCGAGCAGCGACTCCTTGGACTTCACGTCCACGCCCGCGGTCGGGTTGATCAGCACCAGCACCTTGGGATCGCTGGCCAAAGCCCGTGCCATCACGACCTTCTGCTGGTTTCCACCGGAAAGGTCCGACACCGGCTGGTCAGCGCCCGAGGTGACGATGTCGTAGGACGCGATCGCCTTGGTGCCCACCTGAGTGAGCTGCTTCGGCGGGACGATGCCCGCCGGTCCGAGCTTGTCCATCACGGTCATCGCGGCGTTCTCCGCGACGCTCAACCCGAGCACAAGCCCTTGGTGGTGCCGGTCGCGTGGCACACAACCGATCCCGTTGCGCAACGCGGCGAGCACCGAACCCGGCTTGAGCTTCGCACCGTCCACTTCGATCACACCGGACGAGGCCTTGCGCAGGCCGTACACCGTTTCGGCGAGCTGGTGCTTGCCGCTGGACGCACTGCCCGCGAGGCCGATCACCTCACCCTTGCGGACCTGCAGGCTGATGTCGTCGAAGGAATCCCCGGTCAGTCCGGCGATGTTCAACGCGACCTCGGTGTCACCCGAGACGTCCGGCCGGTCGGCCGCGCCCGGCACCGAGAGACCGCCGGGCTCGCCGGTCATCGCGTCGACCAGCTCCGCGCGGCCGAGGTCGGCGACCGGCGCGGTGAGGATGTGCTTGGCGTCGCGGAAAACCGTGACGGTCTGGCACACCTCGTAGATCTCCTCCAGGTGGTGCGAGATGAACATGAACGTGATCCCGCTGTCCTGCAACGCCCGCATCCGCTCGAACAAGCGCTCGATCGCCGGGCCGTCCAGCTGCGCGGTCGGCTCGTCGAGGATGATGAACTTCGCGCCGACCGACAGCGCACGAGCGATCTCGACGAGCTGGCGTTGCTCGACCGTGAGATCCGACGCCGGCTTGCTGACGTCGACCTTGACGTCGAACGGCTCCAGCAGCTCGGCCGCCTGCTTGCGCAGCTTCGACCAGGTGATCAGCGTCTTGCCCTGGCGGTTGATGAACAGGTTCTCGGCAACCGACAACGCGGGCATGATCGTGGACTTCTGGTACACGCAGGCCACGTTGCGCCGCCATGCTTCGCGGTCGCTCAACGCCGGCGAAGGCTTGCCGTAGAACGAAACCTCGCCACTGTCCGCCGCCTGCAGCCCGGTCAGCACGGAGACCAAAGTGGACTTACCGGCGCCGTTGCGGCCGACAAGGGCATGCGACTCGCCATCGCGGATCTCGATGCCCACATCGTTGAGCGCTACCGTCCTGCCGTAGCGCTTGGTGATGTTGCGCGCCGCGGCGGCGAGCTGGTCGCCCGCCGCCGCTTGGGTCACAGAACTCATCATCGACCGATCTGGTTGCCCCACAACGTCTTGTCATCGACGTTGTCCTTGGTCACGAGCGGTGCGGGCAGCTGGTCCTCGAGGTTGCCGTTGCCCACGTCCACAATGGTCGAGTCATGATCCGTCGGGCCGGGCTTGAAGGTCTTGCCCTCCAGCGCGGCCTTGGCGTAGAACAGCGCCCACTTGGCGTACAGGTCCGCGGGCTGCGAGACGGTCGCGTCGATCTCGCCCTTGCGGATCGACTCGAACTCCTGCGGGATGCCGTCGTTGGACACGATGAAGATGTGGTTCGGGTCGCTCACGGGCAGCAGTTTGTTGCTCGCCCGCAGCACCTGCAGGGTCGGCGCCAGGAACACGCCACCGGCCTGCATGTAGATGCCCTTGATGTCCGGGTGCTGGTTCAACCGGGTCTGCAGCGCGGAGCTGGCCTTGGCGCCTTCCCAGTCGGTCGGCTCCTCGAACACCGTGATGTCCGGGTAGTTCTGCTTCATGCACGTCGCGAACGCCTCGGACCGGTCGCGTCCGTTCACACTGGACAGTGCGCCCTGGAACTCGACGACCTTGCCCTTGCCGCCGAGCTTGTCACCGAGGAACTTGCAGGCCTTCTCGCCGTACGCCTTGTTGTCCGCGCGCACGACCATGTACACCTTGCCGCTGTCCGGCCGGGTGTCGACCGTGACGACGGGGATCTTCTGCTGCTCGAGGCGCTGCAGCGTGGTCGCGATCGCGCCGGTGTCCTGCGGTGCCATCACGATCGCCTTGGCGCCCTGTCCCTGCAACGACTGCACGTTGGCGACCAGGTTCTCGACCTTGTTCTGCGAGTTGGTCGGATCCATCATGTTGACGTTGAGCTCTTTGGCGAACTGCGGAACGTACTTGATGTACGAGTTCCAGAAGTCCGAGTCGGCGCGCGGGAAGTCCACGCCCACCTTCGCGTTGGGATCGCCTGCCGAGCCGCCCGGGGACGTGCTCGTGGACTCCCCACAGGCCGTTGCGGCCAGCACCACCGCGGACGCGATGGCGAGGGTCTTGACTGATCTGCGGACGGGCACCACAGGTCCTCCTTGACGGCGGTGTCATCTCAAACTGGAAGCGTTGTCGGTCCGGGTCTACTGCTGGGCCGGCGGCCGCAGCCGCAGGCCGTGCATGCCGCCGTCCACGGCAAGCACCGTTCCCACCGTGGCGCCCGACAACGGGCTGGCCAGGTAGGCGATCGCGTTCGCGACCTCGTCGGCCGAAACCAGACGGCCCGTCGGCTGACGCGCGTTCAGTGCGGCCCGTTCGGCCGCCGGATCCTCCGCTTGGTCGAGCAACCTACTCACCCACGGCGTGTCCGCTGTGCCCGGGGCGACACAGTTCACCCGGATGCCCTCACGGACGTGATCGGCCGCCATGGCCAGGGTGAGCGCGTACACCGCTCCCTTGCTGGCCGAGTACACCGCACGCTGCGGCAGACCTGCCCACGCGGCAATGGAACACGTGTTGACGATCGCGGCGGCCGGGGACTTTCGCAAGTGCGGCAACGCATGCCGGGCGACCCTGGCCATGCCGACCACGTTCACGTCCAGCACGCGCAGCCACTCGTCGTCATCGTTCGCCGTGACATCCCCGATCGCGCCGATCCCGGCGTTGTTCACCACGATGTCCAGCCGCCCGAAGCGCTCGACGACCGCCTCCACAGCCGTTTTCACCTGTGCGTCGTCGGTGACGTTGGCTTCGAAGCCTGCGATGTCGTCGGGCAGGCCGTCCGGCTTCAGGTCGAGCGCCGCGACCTTCGCTCCCCTGCTGCTCAACAGTTTCGCGGTGGCCAGGCCGATGCCTGACGCGCCACCGGTGACGATCGCGACCAAGCCGTCAAAGTCGCTCACGGGTTCTCTCCTGTCCACTCAGGACCATCCGGGAAACGGTAGCGGCGGAGGGTTGCGTCGTGCATGCGTGCGGAGAAGCCGGGTTTGCGTGGCGCGAGATAGTACCCGCCGCGCACGATCGCCGGGTCGGTGAAGTGCTCGTGCAGGTGGTCGACCCACTCGATGGCCCGGTCGGCCTGGCTGCCGGACACCGCGACGTAGTCGAACATCGACAGGTGCCGGACCAGCTCGCACAGTCCGACGCCGCCGGCGTGCGGGCAGACCGGCACGCCGAACTTGGCTGCCAGCAACAGGATCGCCACGTTCTCGTTGACGCCGCCGACCCTGGCCGCGTCCAACTGCAGCACGCCCAGTGCCTTGGCCTGCAACATTTGCTTGAAGACAACACGGTTCTGCACGTGCTCGCCGGTCGCGACCTTGATCGGCGCGATCTGCTCGGCGATGGCCTGGTGGCCGAGGATGTCGTCCGGTGACGTCGGCTCCTCGATCCAATAGGGGTTGAACGGGGCCAGTGCGCGCATCCACTCGACCGCGATCGAGACATCCCAGCGCTGGTTGGCGTCCACCGCGATCCGGATGTCGTCGCCGACGGCCTCCCTGGCCAGCCGCAGCCGCCGGATGTCGTCGTCGAGGCTGCCGCCGACCTTGAGCTTGATCATGTCGAAGCCGTCCGCGACGGCCTGTTTGGCCAGCCGCACCAGCTTGTCGTCGGAGTACCCGAGCCAGCCTGGTGAGGTCGTGTACGCGCGGTATCCGTTCTGCAGCACGTGGTTGACGCGTTCGGCTTTGCCCTGCTGGGCTTTGCTGAGGATCTCGAACGCCTCGTCCGGCGTGATCGCGTCCGTCAGGTACCGGAAGTCGACGAGGCCGACGATCTCCTCCGGCGTCATGTCGCTGAGGAACTGCCAGACCGGCTTGTCCGCGCGCCGTGCCGCGAGGTCCCAGGCGGCGTTGACCACGGCGCCGACCGCCATGTGCGCGACGCCCTTCTCCGGGCCGAGCCAGCGCAGCTGCGAGTCACCGACCAGTTGCTGGGACAGGGAAGCCAGTGCCGCCGCGTCCTGCGGCACCGGCAGGCCGACCACATGGCCTTCCAGGGCACGGATCGCGGCCGCCTGGACGTCGTTGCCGCGGCCGATCGTGAACGCGAAGCCATACCCGTCCGGGCCTTCGTCGGCGTGCAGCACGACGTAAGCCGCGGAGTAGTCCGGGTCCGGGTTCATCGCGTCCGAGCCGTCCAGCTCGCGGGATGTGGGGAAGCGGACGTCCAGGACGTCCATACCGACGATATGGGGCATGTCAGGCCTGCCCCACGTGCTGCCGCTGGCGGCCGAGACCTTCGATCTCCAGTTCGACCACATCCCCCGCCCTCAGATACGGCTTGGGTTCGGGCTGGCCGAGCGCGACGCCTTGCGGCGTGCCGGTGTTGATCACGTCGCCGGGCCGCAGCACCATGTACTGGCTGAGGAAGTACACGACCTCGGCGACCGGGAAGATCATGTCCTTGGTGTTCGAGTCCTGCTTGAGCTCGCCGTTGACCCACGTCTTCAACGCCAGGTCCTGCGGGTCGCCGAGTTCGCTCGCCGGCTTGAGCCACGGGCCGAGCGGGTTGAACGTCTCGCACGACTTGCCCTTGTCCCACTGACCGCCCGGGCGCTCGAGCTGGAACTCGCGCTCGGAGACGTCGTTGGAGATCGCGTACCCGGCGACGTGCTTCAGCGCCTCCTCGGGCGAGTCCAGGTAGCGCGCGGTCTTGCCGATCACGACGGCCAGCTCGACCTCCCAGTCGGTCTTGGTGGACTTCCTGGGGATGAGGACGTCGTCGTACGGCCCGACGACACAACTTGGGTCCTTCATGAAGACGACCGGCTCGCTGGGCGGCGGCGCACCCGATTCCCTGGCGTGCTCGGCGTAGTTCATCCCGATGCACACGACCTTGACAGGCGTGGCGATCGGCGCGCCGATCCGCAGCCCGGTACCGTCCAAAACTGGCAGCGAACCGGCGGCAAGGGCGTCAGCCACCCGCTGGATCCCGTCCCCGGCCAGGAAAGCACCATCGATGTCGCCGGTCAGCCCACTGATGTCGGACAGCGTTCCATCTTCGGCACGAACAGCGGGCCTCTCCTCGCCGATCGCGCCGAGGCGCATCAGGTGCATGTCGGTTTCCCTTCCTCCCCACCCGGCAAGACATCCGATGTATATCGCCTAGGAGTCCTCCCCGTCCAGTCCTGTGACCTCATCGAAAGCAGATAAGTCCGATGATTTGGGCGGACAATCCGATGAGCGAGGTCTCTTTCTTCAGAAACCGAACAAACTCCCACATCAGCCAGCCCGGCAAATTAGTTGACACTGACTATTCAGAGCTGGATAGTCAGTGTTGACTGGAGGGTGGACGATGAGCCGCAACCGAAGCACCGCCAACCTGCTCGGCCTGGCCGTGCTGTCCTATCTGACGCAGGGGCCGAGACACCCGTACGAGCTGAGCCGCGAGATGCGCGGCCACGGCGACGAGCGCAGCATCAAGTTCAACCACGGCTCGCTGTACATGGTCTTCCAGCAGCTGACCAAGGCCGGGTTCATCGAGCCGGCCGGCAGCAGCCGCGAAGGTCAGCGCCCGGAACGCACCGAATACCGGCTCACCGAGGCAGGCCGAACCGAGCTCGGCGGATGGCTGAACGAGCTCGTCGCCGAGCCGCGGCACGAGTACCCGGGCTATGTGGCGGCGTTGTCGTTGATCGCCGCGCTGACTCCAGCAGAGGCGCTCGCGTCGCTGCGTCGACGGCTGGACGGTCTCGCGGGGCAACGCGCCGAGGCCGTGGCATTGATCGAGCAAGCCGACGCGGATGGCGTCCACCCGTTGTTCCTCGTCGAAGAGGAATACCGGAAAGCCCAGCTGGACGCCGACATCGCCTTCACCCAGCGCTTCATCGCCCGCATCCAAGACCCCGACAACGGCTGGGCGCCGCAATGGAACGAATTCCACCGGAGACATACGCCATGACAGACATCAGGTACCGCACCATCGGCCAAGGGCCAGGCATCGTCGTGCTGCACGGCGCGATGTGCTCTGGGTACGACCACTTACAGCTTGCCGAGGCCATGGCCGATCGGCACACCGTGCATCTCGTCGACCGACGCGGGCGCGGCCTGAGCCAGCACGCGCCTGCGGGCAATGGGATCGCCTCCGAGGTGGCCGACCTCGACGCGGTTCTCACCGCGACCGGCGCGCACGACGTCTTCGGCATCAGCTCGGGAGCCATCGTTTGTCTTGAGGCGGCCCGTACCCTTCCGGCGATCCGCCGCGCGGCCATCTTCGAGCCGCCCTTGTTCCCCAGCCAGGCTGTCCCAGCCGCCTTTGCCGCAACCCTCAATCGCCACCTCGACCGCGGCCGGCTGGCCGCCGCACTGGCCACCGGAATGAAGGGCGCCCAGATGGGTCCGGCCTTCATGCGAGCCATCCCGACGTGGCTGCTGGCCCCGCTCATCACCGCGGGCATGAACGCCGAACAACGCAAGCCTCCGTCCGAGTACCTGACGATGCGGACGCTGGCTCCCACCCTGCGCCAGGACTACGCCGTCGTCACCGAGGCCAGCGGCCCGGCCGATCGATTCGCCGCCATCACCGCGGACGTCCTCCTGCTTGGCGGCAGCAACAGTCCTCAGTACCTCAAGGACGCCTTGGAGGTCCTGCGGAAGGCGATTCCACACGCCAGCTTCCACGAACTCGTCGGTGCCGATCATTCGGCCGCGTCGAACACCGACCGCCGGGGCCGCCCTGAGGATGTGGCGGCGGCCCTGATCGCCTTCTTCGACACATGATCACTGGCGATCGGATGTACCGGGTGATGGGATGGGAGCCCCGTCGCGAAGGAGCAGGCCGATGTCGATCCATGGGACGCACGAGCCGGAGTTCGTCGAAGTACTGGCCGAATTCGAGCGGAATTTCGCCGAACGGGGCGAGATCGGGGCATCGGTCAGCATCACCGTGGACGGCAAGCCGGTCGTGAACCTCTGGGGCGGCGTGGCCGACCCGGCGACCGGCGCCGAGTGGACCGAGCAGACCCTGGTCGACGTCTGGTCGTGCACCAAGGGAGCGACCGCGCTGTGCGCGCACATCCTGGCCGACCGCGGCGAGTTGGACCTCAAGGCACCCGTGGCCAAGTACTGGCCGGAGTTCGCGCAGAACGGCAAAGAAGGCGTCCTCGTCCAGCACCTGCTCGACCACCAGGCCGGACTGCCCGGTCTGCGGCAGCAGTTGCCCGAGGGCGCGTTCTACGACTGGGAACTGGTGACCAACGCCCTGGCCGCCGCCGAGCCGTTGTGGACGCCGGGAACCACGCACGGCTATCACGGCCTGACCTTCGGGTTCCTGGTCGGCGAAGTCGTCAGGCGGGTGTCCGGGCGCACCCTCGCCGAGTTCTTCGACGCCGAGGTGGCCGGCCCGCTGGAGCTCGACTTCTGGCTGAGCCTGCCGGAGGAGCACGAGTCCAGGGTCGCGCCGACCATCCCGCCGGATCTGACCCAGCCCGGGACTCCGGTACCGAGCCTGTACATGCTCGCGATGAGCGATCCGACGTCCATCCCCGGCTTGATGATGTTCAACACCGGCGGCTACATGGTGCCCGGCGAGTTCAACTCCCGGAAGGCGCACGCGTCGACGATCGGCGCGGTCGGTGCCGTGACCAATGCCCGGGGCCTCGCCGACATGTACCGGCCGCTTGCCTTGGGCGGGACGTTCGGAGACGTCCGGCTGGTCAGGCCGAACCAGGTCGCGGTGATGGGTCAGGTGACGTCCGCGTGTTCGGTCGACGCCGCCGTGCTCGTGCCGAGCAGGTTCGCCAGCGGGTTCTTGAAAACCGTGGACAACCGGCATTTGGCGCCCAACGACCAGGAAGGCATCCTGCTGTCCGAGGACGCGTTCGGCCACAGTGGAATGGGCGGGGCGCTGGGCTTCGCCGATCCGCGGGCCCGGCTGTCCTTCGGGTACGCCATGAACAAGCAGGGACCTGGGATCGGCGTCAACGAACGCGGCCAGTCCCTGGTGGACGCGGCCTATCGGGCCTTGGGCTACCACCAGATCAGCGAAGGCGGATCCTGGTTCCACTGAGCACGTTCGGGTGACCGTCTGGCTGCCCGAAAGGACAGTCCGGACGGCTCGCCGCGCTGGAACACTGCGCCGTCATGCGGCAGATCGGCAGCGGGCGGTACACGCTTGTCCGCGAACTGGGTCGTGGCGGGATGGGCGTGGTCTGGCTGGCGGAAGACACCGTGCTCGGCCGCCCAGTCGCCGTCAAGGAACTGATCGTGCCGGAGAGCGAGCGCGGCCCGTACCAGGAACGCGTGCTGCGGGAGGCGCGGATCGCGGGCAGGCTCGCGAACCCCGGCATTGTCCGGGTGTACGACCTGATCAGGGAAAACGACGACACCTTCATCGTGATGGAGTACGTCCAGGCGCCGACCCTGACCGAACTGATCGAACGCGACGGGCCGATGCCCGTCACCAAGGCCGCGAGGCTGGCGGCGCAACTGCTGTCCGCGCTGGAGGCCGCGCACGAGGCGGGCATCGTGCACCGGGACGTCAAACCCGGCAACGTCATGGTGCCCGCGAAGGATTCGGCCAAGCTCACCGACTTCGGCATCGCCCAGTCCTTTGAGGACCCCCGGCTGACCACGACCGGCATGCTGATCGGCTCGCCCGCGTACATGTCGCCGGAACGCCTCGAAGGCGGCGAGGTGTCGCCCGGCTGGGATCTGTGGGCGCTGGGCGCGACGCTGTTCTTCGCCGTGGAGGGATTCTCGGCGTTCCAGCGTGCCAACACCTCGGCGACGATGCTCGCGGTGATGACCGAGTACCCGCAACCGCGGCTCAGTCACGGCCCGATGGCGCAGCTGATCATGGGCCTGCTTGCGCGTGATCCCGAGCATCGCCTGAGTACGCACAGAGCCCGTACCTTGATCGACGAGGCGCTGAGCCAGGAGCCCGTCGATCCGCCGACCAACCGGCTCGCCCCGGTGGCGAAGCCCAAGAACAGGAAACCGCTCTACGCGGCGTCGATCGCGGTCGTCCTGGTGGCCGCGTTCGTGGTCGCGGTGGTCTTGTCGATGAACTCGGGATCGGATCCGAGCGCCGCACCGAGGCCCACGTTCTCCTTCACCGTGCCGGCCTCCACTGTGCCGACCTCCACCGTGCCGACCTCCATGACGGCGCAGGCGACGTCCAAGGCGATGGTGCCGGTGATGACCCACGGACCGGGCGGCGACATCCCGGACCTGTCCGGCGCGATGATCTCCGGCGAATGCCTGAACTGGGTGCCGAAGAAAGGCGCGAAGGACCCGGACATCGACGCGGACGTCGGCTGCTACGGCCCGCACGACGTGGAGGTCCTCGAACAGGACTGGGCCAACCGCGAACTGGAGAAGGAAGTCCCGTATCCGTCGTTCGAGAAACTCGTCGAGGACACGACCCAGATGTGCACGCGGATCTTCCTGTCCGAGGCCGTGCCGGTGCCGAACAAGGAGGAAACGCTGAAGTTCTGGGTCATCGTGCCCAACACCGAGGCGTGGAAGGTCAAGACGAACGACGGCTACCGGATGTCGAACCGGCTGACGTACTGCTTCGTCGGCAAGGCGGACGGCTCGAAGCTGACCGAGCCCGTGATGGCCCGCTGAGCCAAACCAGGCCCGGTCAGGAAGCGTTGGCGCAGATGGCGAACACGTGGAAGGTGCGGTCGCCGCCGCCGCGGTTCTGCACGTCGACGAACCAGCCGGAATGCCGCACGCCGGCGACCTCGAAGTCGTACGAGTGCGACTCGACCAGCTCGAGGGACAGGTTGTTCATCGTGGCACCGCCACCGAAGACCCGCTTCCCTTGCGGGCAGTCGATGTTTCCGGACCGCAACGAGCCGTCCGGGCTGTCGATCGGGGTGAAGACCTGCTCGTAGCCGATGATTCCCGACGGCCCAGCCGGTCCCTGCGGGCCGGTGTCGCCCTTGGGTCCCTCCGGTCCGGCAGGGCCGGCGGGCCCGGTCGGACCAGACGGGCCCTGAGGTCCCTGGGAGTTCCACTCCAACGGCTTCTCCAGCAAGCCGCAGTTCTGGGCCGGGGCGATGACTCGTAAGAGGCCCGTCGTGCCCACGCATCCCTTGATCGTGGTGGCGCCCGGCTGGGCACCCGCGACACCCGTGCCGATCAGCAACACGACGCCGACGGCCGTACCGCCACGCAACAAAGTTCGCCTGATCCGGTGATTCCTGTTCGCACTGTCTGTGGTCATGTGCAAGACGATGAACCGATCGGGTCACTGATCCACCGGCGAAGGGACCATGCGAGCGCGCCGCGGGTTCGCCCCTCAGGGCTGTCGGAAGGGATGTATCAGGACTACTCGACGCCCGGGCCGTAGATCGTGCGCAGCCAGATCGTGGTCAGCGTGTCGACGATGTCCGCGTCCCACTTGGCCGACTTCTTGGCCATCGACTGGTGGTAGCAGACGTGCTCGTTCATCAGCACGAGCGCCCTGGCCATCGTCTTGGCCGACGGCGGCCCCGCGATCGCCAGCCCGGCCCGGCGCTCGCTCTCGATCTGCACGGCAGTCGACCGCATGAACCGACGTGCCACCTCGACCCACAGTTGCGCCAAGCGCGGGTCGGTCTCCCGGCCGCGTACCGACGCTCGCAGCACCGGACCGTGCTTGCGCCACAACGCCACAGTCGCCGTCAGCGCGCGGCGGACCGCGACACTGGGACTCTCGTCACTGCGGCGGAACCAGACGATGCCCGAGTGGTAGATCTCGCGCAGCACCCGCTCGGACAGCTCGTAGAGCACGGCTTCGCGTGATTCGAAGTGGAAGTAGAACGTCGATCGGGACACGCCCGCACCCGCCGTGAGCTCGTCGATGCCGATTTCGTGCATCGATCGTTTGGCCAGCAGCCGTGCCGCGGTGTCCAGGATGGCCTGCGACGTCAAGTCGCCCTTGCTCGGCTTGCGGGCCTCATCACCTTCGCCTGAATCCGTCCGGTCAGGCTGGCGGCGGACCGTCATGCCGACATTCTTGCAAACGTTCGTTAGCACTACAGTTGTGCGGGTGACGAAGCCAGAGCAGCCGGACCCGTCCGGCGACGAGATCGAGGTCAGGGTCGCCGCCGACGCGGCGCAGCTGCCGATGCTGCGCGCGATCACCTCCGCGGTGGCCATGCGCCAGGACTACGACCTCGACTCGATCGCCGACCTGAAGATGGCGGTCGACGAGGCCTGCTCGATGCTGGTGCTCAGGGCTATCACCGGCTCGATCCTGACCGTCCGGTTCACGCCGAAGAACGAGATCAAAGTGGTGGCCACGGTGCTGTCGGACAGCGACGAGTGGCCGGACACCAGCACCTTCTCGTGGCACGTGCTGTCCACGCTGACCGACTCGCTCGACGCGGGCGTCACGCAGGCGCCCGCCGACCCCGGTGGCCATGGCCTGTGGATCGAGCTGACCAAACGCAACGGGCTGGTCAACGAGTGAACCCGCGCGGCGGCTACGACCACCTCGCCCCGCTGTTCGAAGAGCTAGCGTCGTTGCCGAAGAACAACCCCAAGCACGCGGAACTGCGGGAACGGCTCGTCACCGAACACCTCCCGGTCGCCGAGCACATCGCACGCCGGTTCAGCCACCAGGGCGCCCCGCTGGAAGACCTCGCGCAGGTCGCCAGGATCGGCCTGATCAACGCGGTCGACCGATTCGACCCGCAGCACGGCTCGGACTTCATGTCGTACGCGGTGCCCACCATCATGGGCGAAGTCCGCCGGCACATCCGAGACACCAGCTGGGCAGTGCACGTCCCACGAAGGCTCAAGGAGCTGCGACTGTCCATCGGCAGCGCGGTGACGGAGTTGTCACAGCAGCTCGGCCGGGCGCCGACACCGAGCCAGATCGCCGAGCACCTGGGGATCAGCCGGGAAGAGGTGTTCGAGGGCCTCGAGGCGACCAACGCGCACCACTCGTTGTCCCTGGACTACTTGCTGACCGACGACCCGGACTCGGCGTCGTTGGCGGACACGCTTGGCGCCGACGACCCGGAGTTGAGCGTGGTCGATGCCCGTGAGGCGCTGTATCCGCTGATCAAACGGCTGCCTGAGCGGCAGCAGAAGATCATCACGCTGCGGTTCTTCGGCAACCTGACGCAGACGCAGATCGCTGATCGGCTGGGGATCAGCCAGATGCACGTGTCCCGGTTGCTCGCCAAAAGCCTCGACACGCTGCGTGCGAGCCTGTCCAACGACGGCTGACGCACGGGTTTTTCCCTGAGCCGTTCCGGTTCGCCAGCGTTCGCGGTCAGCGCCGCGCTGAAGATTCGATCCGCCGTCTGGTCGTTCTGCCTCGAGGTTGGCGAGCCGATGCCGCGCCAAAGGGATCGTCGCCAAATCTGGCTGTCCACAACCGCCCAGTAACCCCGTTGACCAGGCCCTATCCCCGATAGACTGGCCAGGGGCCGTCCCCCGGGAGTGGTCAGGGTTCCGTCAAAGTCGGGTTTGTGTTGGCTGGGTGGGGATTGCGAGCAGTGTGAGTGGTCGGGGTGGTGTCCCGGCTGATGCTGCGGGGTGCTTGGGCGGTGTTGGTGGCTGCGGTGAGGCGCAGGACGCTGATGGCGAGGTTGCGCGGGGTGGCCTTGGCGCGCGGTGCCGGTGCGGTGTTGGGAATGGTCTTCGCGGTAGGTGACGTCGCGGACCCGGTGCAGTCGATGTTCGATGTGTCAGTGCCCGCGTGACGACTCGGCGATCTGGGCGGGTGTGGCCTGGTCGGGGCCGAGGTCGGTGACACCGGCCCAGGTGTGGGTCTGTTGCCTGCCGCTGCCGCGGCCGGCGCATGCCGCACACCCTGGAGCGTCGCGTGGATCGGCGACCTGCTCGACATAGACCCGACGGTCAGCGCTGTGCTGCAGGTTCACCGGCCCCCGGTGATCCAGCACAACAGTAATCGGGGAAGACACAACGGCAGGCACCGCTCTCGCACATGATCATGCGACCTCGACAAACACATGACCAACTAGAAGCCGTGCCCGCTCTCATGCAGGTGAACGACTTCGACGGAGCCTGCGGGAGTGGCGGGGGATGTCCTGGGTGGGGTTGGGGGCGTAAAGAGTTCGGGTTGTGCTCGGTTTACCCCGGACCGTGTAGCTGGGTGTCACCGGGAAGCTTTCAACTTATGCGTGGCCAGCGACCCGCTTGATTGCTTGAAGATCCGGGTCGGCACCTGCTGACCTGCGACTATTTGGCCGATTGGGGTTGCGAAAAGGCTTCAGGATAGGTACCAAAGCCACTATGAGACCCGTGTGGCGAGGTGCCATCTCATTCGGGCTGGTGACCATCGCCGTCCGGATGTTCGGCTCGACCGAGGAGCACGACTTCCGGTTCCATCAGGTCCACCCCGAGGACGGGGGCCGGATCCGGTACAAGCGTGTCTGCGAGATCTGCGGCAACGAGATCGAATACCGCGACATCGCCAAGGGCTACGAGCTCGAAGACGGCCGTGTGGTCATCCTGACCGACGAGGATTTCGACAAACTGCCGGTCTCCACCGACAAGTCGATCCAGGTGCTGGAGTTCGTGCCGACCGAAGAGGTCGATCCGATCTTTTTCCAGAAGACGTACTACCTCGAGCCCGACAAAACCGCGGGACGTCCGTACGTGCTGTTGCGGCAAGCGCTTGAGGACACCGATCGGCACGCGGTCGTGAAGATCACCATCCGGCAGCGTGAGTCGCTGGCGATCTTGCGGGCCCGCGATGACGTTCTCGTTCTGCACACCATCTTCTGGCCGGACGAGATCAGGAAACCCGATTTCGGATTCCTTGATCAAGATCTTGAGGTGCGCCCGCAGGAGCTGAAGATGGCCACCTCTTTGATCGACAACATGGCTGGTTCGTTCAAACCGGAGCAGTTCACCGACGAATACCGCGATGCCATGGCCGAGCTCGTCGCGGCCAAGGCCGAGGGTGCCGAGCTGCCCGAACGACCAGAAGAGGAAGATCAGGGCGATGTGATCGACCTGATGACCGCTTTGGAACGCAGTGTCGAACAGACCCGCGCGAAGACAGCGGACAAGCCCGCGCCGAAGAAGAAGACCAAGTCCGGTAAGCGAACAGCCTGACATTCAAAGCCCAACCCTCATTCCACGCCGCCATCAGCGGCATGGAAGAGTAAAGGCATGAGTTCTGCTTCCGAACCACGCTGGCGACGACTCGAACCAGATGCTCGGCGGGAACAGATCCTCGTCTGCGCTATCCGCCTATTTGGTGAACGGCCGTACCCGTCCGTGTCGACAACGGACATCGCCGGTGAAGCAGGCGTCGCGCGCGGCTTGATCAACCACTATTTCGGCACGAAACGCGATCTTTATCTGGAAGTAGTCCGTCGAATGGTGACTATTCCCAGTTCAGCACCGCAGACAGCGCATCCGGGCACATTGGAGGAGCGGATCGACGCGAGTGTGAGCTGGTTCCTTGACCGGGTGTTACGGCACAGCAAAACGTGGCTCGTCGCGGTCGGCGGAGTGGGACACGACGCGGATGTCGAACGGATACTGGCGGAGGCAGACGAGCACGCGGCCGACCGTGTACTGGAATTTGTCGGTATGACTGAGGTGCACGAGCACCGCGAACAACTACGCGCGATGGTCAGGGCGTACGCGGCCATGGTGAAAGCGGCCGGGCGGGAATGGGTGATGCGTAACCACCTCAGCCGCGACCAGGTTCACCTGCTGCTCAGCCATACCCTGCTGACGCTGGTGCGGGACACGTTCCCCCAAGTCAGGGCAAGGTGACCACCTGCGCGGCGTAGC
Organism: Rhodococcus rhodnii; assembly: GCA_000720375.1. Lineage (GTDB taxonomy): Bacteria > Actinomycetota > Actinomycetes > Mycobacteriales > Pseudonocardiaceae > Kibdelosporangium. The sequence goes on from JOAA01000020.1 coordinate 62,091, forward strand.
TCAGGCCCGCACCGAAGCCGATCAGCAGCGCGAGCGAGTCCCGCTCGACCGCTTTGGCCTCGACAAGCCGTTGCAGAGCAAGGGGAATCGACGCGGCCGACGTGTTGCCGACCGGCCCGATCCCCGGTTCTGCCGACGGGCCGACCACCGCGGCACCGGCACCGTCACCGAAAAGAATCGACGTTCCGAGATCGGCGGGATCGACCCACGCCGTCATCCTTTCGGTACCGACAACGAGGACGTATTCGGCGGAACCGTTACGCACCACATCCGCCGCGACAGTCAGCGCGTAACAGAAACCCGCGCACGCCGCGTTCAGGTCGAAGGCGCCCGCGGTGCGTGCGCCGATCCGTTGCGCGACTTCCGAGGCCACGTCCGGCATTGGTTTCTCGGCACTGCAGCTGGCGACGATCACCAGACCGATTCGCGAGGCCTCGATACCGGAATTCGCCAACGCCTGCCGCCCGGCCGCGATCGCCATCTCGTGCACCGTTTCGGTGGCGCCGGCCTTGCGCAACGACACGATGCCGGTGCGCCCCCGCACCCACTCCCCCGTCCGCCCGAACCGCTTGGCGGTTTCCTCGCTGGTGACCACAGTGGACGGCTGGTAGGCGCCGAATCCGATGATCCGCGCGCCGGCGACCACCGTGGCCTGCCGAAGGCGAGAAACTTTCACAGCAGAAACTCCACCCATGGGCACATCTTGGTGGCTACCAATGAGTAAGAGCGTCATCCTTGAGTCTATGTTTTCGGGGGTGTCGCGGCAGGCCCCATCAATACTGCCAAGTAACTTATCGCGAATGCGCGAACAGAGTCGTCATCGTCCAGAGGAATGCAACTGTCCGGAGTGAGCGCGAACGAGATGGCAAGCCTTACGAAAAGCTCGGCGACACCTGCCGGATCCCGCCCGTCAACCGGCTTGTCACCGCCTGGCAGCCCTTCTGCCTGACTGACCAGGAAATCACGGGCGGCGGCCACCACAAGCCCGCCGTTGACGGTGAGATACGGCAACAACGCTTCCGGGTCAGTGGACAGAAGACGTGACAACAACGGGTCACGGCGGGTATACCGCATCCCCACCACAAAGCCTTCGACCAGCCGTTCCCGCACGGTCGGCACCTTGTTGACAGCCGCGGCGATACTGCCGAAGAACCGGCGTGACTCGCGCACCAGAACTGCCTGAACAAGCACGTCTTTGTTCTCAAACCGCCGGTACAAGGTCGCACGGGACACACCGGCACGTTTGGCCACAGAGTCGACGTTCGTACGCCGCAGGCCGTAGTCGAGGAACTCGGCAAGGGCCGCGTCGAGAATGGTCTCGCTGACCGGATCGCTCACCAGCCCTGCCGTCAGCACCAGGTCAAGCAGGGCATTCGGCTCAGCGGAAGTCACAACGAACAGCCTAGAACCCTCGTGAGTGGTTAGTCCGGTTAGAACCGGCCGAACCACTCACGAGGCCCACGCTGGAACTTCAGTACTGGAAGAAGCCGCGCCCGTTCTTCTTGCCCAGCAAACCCGCGTCCACCATGCGCAGCAGCAACGGCGGCGGCGAGTACAGCGGCTCCTTGAACTCCGCGTACATCGATTCCGCGATCGCCTTGGTGGTGTCCAGCCCGATCAGGTCCGTCAGGTGCAGCGGGCCCATCGGGTGCGCGCACCCCAGCACCATGCCGTTGTCGATGTCCTCCGGCGAGGCGAAGCCCGATTCGAGCATCCGGATCGCCGACAGCAGGTACGGCACCAGCAGCGCGTTCACCACGAACCCGGCGCGGTCCTGCGACCGGATGACCTGCTTGCCCAGCGCGGACGTGACGAACTCCTCGGCGCGGGACTGGGTCTGGGCACCGGTCAGCAGCGACGGCACCAGCTCGACCAGCTTGAGCACCGGCACCGGGTTGAAGAAGTGCACGCCGATGACCTGCTCGGGCCGGTTCGTGGCCATGCCGAGCTTCATGATCGGAATCGACGAGGTGTTCGACGCGAAGATCGCCGTCTGGTCCTCGACGACCTTGTCCAGTGCCGTGAAGACGTCCGTCTTGATCTGCTCGTTCTCCGCGACCGCCTCCACGGTGAACTGGCGGTCGGCCAGCTCGCCGATGTCGGTGCAGAAGTGGATCCGGCCGAACGCCGCCTCCCGCTGCTCGGCCGAGAGCTTGCCGTTGCGGACGCCGCGGTCGAGGGACTTCTCGATCCGGGCCTTCCCGGCCGCCAACGCGTCCGCCGACGCCTCGGTGACCTTCACGTCAAGCCCGGACCGCGCGCACACCTCCGCGATACCCGAACCCATCAGACCACAGCCGATCACACCCACGCGGCGGATCTCGCTCACGCTTGTCCCTTCACTCATAAGCTCACACATTACGGCGGTACTGACCGCCGACTTCGAAGAACGCCTCGGTCACCTGGCCCAGCGTGCACACCCTGGCCGCCTTCATCAGCTCGGCGAAGACGTTCTCCCCCGAAACCGCCGCCGCACGCAGCCGCCGCAGCGCCTCCTGTGCGTCGTCGCGGTGCTTGGTCTGGAAGTCACCGGTCCGGTCGACCTGCGAGCGCTTCTCCTCCTCGGTCGCACGCGCCAGCTCGATCTCGATCGGCTCCTCCGAGCCGTTGTCCGGCAGGAACGTGTTCACGCCGATCAGCGGCAGCGAACCGTCGTGCTTGCGGGTCTCGTAGAGCATCGACTCGTCCTGGATGCGCCCGCGCTGGTAGCCGGTCTCCATCGCGCCGAGCACGCCGCCGCGGTCGGACAGCCGGTCGAACTCGGCCAGCACGGCCTCTTCGACCAGGTCGGTCAGCTCGTCGATGATGAACGAGCCCTGCAGCGGGTTCTCGTTCTTCGACAGGCCCCACTCCTTGTTGACGATCAGCTGGATCGCCATCGCCCGGCGTACCGACGCCTCGGTCGGCGTGGTGATCGCTTCGTCATAGGCGTTGGTGTGCAAGGAGTTGCAGTTGTCGTACAACGCGCACAGCGCCTGCAGTGTCGTGCGGATGTCGTTGAAGCTCATCTCCTGCGCGTGCAGGGAACGGCCCGAGGTCTGCACGTGGTACTTGAACTTCTGCGAACGCTCGTTGGCGCCGTAGCGTTCGCGCATCGCGACGGCCCAGATCCGCCTGGCGACCCGGCCGATCACGCTGTACTCGGCGTCCATCCCGTTGGAGAAGAAGAACGACAGGTTCGGCGCGAAGTCGTCGATGTGCATGCCGCGCGCCAGGTAGGACTCCACGTAGGTGAAGCCGTTGGCGAGCGTGAACGCGAGCTGGCTGATCGGGTTCGCCCCGGCCTCGGCGATGTGGTAGCCGGAGATCGACACCGAGTAGAAGTTGCGGACCTTGTTCTGGATGAACCACTCCTGGACGTCCGCCATCATCCGCAGCGAGAACTCGGTGGAGAAGATGCACGTGTTCTGGCCTTGGTCCTCCTTGAGGATGTCGGCCTGGACCGTGCCGCGCACGTTCGCCAGCGCCCATGCGGCCAGCTCAGCGTGCTCCTGCTCCGTCGGCTCACGGCCGTGGTCGGCGCGGAACGCGTCCACCCGCTGGTCGATCGCGGTGTTCAGGAAGTAAGCCAGGATCGTCGGCGCGGGGCCGTTGATCGTCATCGACACCGAGGTGGTGGGCGAGGTCAGGTCGAAGCCGTCGTACAGCGCCTTCATGTCGTCCAGCGACGCGATGGACACGCCCGAGGTACCGATCTTGCCGTAGACGTCCGGCGGGGTGTCCGGGTCACGGCCGTAGAGCGTGACCGAGTCGAACGCGGTCGACAGGCGCGTTGCCTCGGAGCCCTGGGACAGGTACTTGAAGCGCCGGTTGGTGCGGAACGCGTCGCCCTCGCCTGCGAACATCCGCGCCGGGTCCTCGCCTTCCCGCTTGAACGGGAAAACGCCCGCGGTGAACGGGAACTTGCCCGGCAGGTTCTCCTTGCGCAGGAACCGCAGCACTTCGCCTTCGTCGTCGAACGTCGGCAGCGCCACTCGCGGGATCTTGCTGCCCGACAACGTCTCCCTGACCAGCGGCGTGTGCAGCTCCTTGTCGCGGATCCGCACCACGAGCTCGTCGCCGGTGTAGTCCTCTTTGGTCTTCGGCCAGTCCGCCAGCAGGTCTCGGGCTTCCTGGTCGACTTTCTTGGCAGCGGTGGAAACCAGGCCGTCGACGTCCGTTGTGGACAGATCGGCGCGGGCAAGCGCTTCCTTGGTCGCCTCGAAGTGCTTCAGTTCGCGGACCGCGGCGACCTGCTGATCGGTGCGCTCGTGGTAGCCGCGGATCGTGTCGGCGATGTCCGACAGGTACCGGGCTCGCGACGCCGGGACCACGGTCGCCGCGGACGTCGAAATCTTGTGGTCGACGACCGGCAGCGTTCCCTCGCTGACGGTCAGGCCCTTGTCCACCAACGCGTCGCGCAGGTACTGGTAGAGCGCGGTCACGCCGTCGTCGTTGAAGGTCGCGGCGCTGGTACCGAAGACCGGCATGTCCTCCCAGGACTGGCCGAACGCCTCCCGGTTGCGCACCATCTGGCGCCCGACGTCGCGACGGGCATCCTCGGCGCCCCGGCGCTCGAACTTGTTGATCGCCACGGCGTCGGCGAAGTCCAGCATGTCGATCTTCTCCAGCTGCGACGCGGCGCCGAACTCCGGCGTCATCACGTACAGCGACAGATCGACGAACGGCACGATCGCCGCGTCACCCTGACCGATACCGGGCGTTTCGACGATGATCAGGTCGTACCCTGCGGCCTTGCACGCGGTGATGGCGTCTGCCAGACCATCCGGAACCTCAGCACCGGCACGGCGCGTGGCCAGCGAGCGGAAGAAGACGCTCTCGCCATCGACGCTGTTCATCCGGATGCGGTCGCCCAGCAGCGCGCCACCGCCACGGCGACGCGTCGGGTCGATCGCGAGGACAGCGATGCGCACCTTGTCCTGCTGGTCCTGCCGGAACCTCCGGACCAGCTCGTCGGTCAGCGACGACTTGCCGGATCCACCGGTGCCCGTGATGCCGAGAACCGGCACCTGGCGGGCGGTTTTCAGGACGTCCTTGTCGAAGACACCGGCCTCGATCTGGGTGATCGCCCGCGCCAGCACGTCCTGCTGACCGCTGAAAAGCCCGTCCCACGTCTCCGGCGCCCGGTCGGCCAGCGGGTAGTCGCAGGCCTCGACCATCGTGTTGATCATCTTGGCCAACCCCATCTTCTGGCCGTCGGCCGGCGAGAAGATGTGCGTGACACCGCGCGAGTGCAGCAGGTCGATCTCGGCGGGCACGATCACGCCGCCCCCGCCGCCGTAGACCTTGATGTGCCCGGCGCCGCGCTCGTTGAGCAGCTCGACGAGGTACGAGAAGTACTCGACGTGCCCGCCCTGGTAGGCGCTGATCGCCACACCCTGGACGTCTTCCTGGATGGCGGCCGCGACGACTTCCTTGACCGAGCGGTTGTGCCCGAGGTGGATCACCTCGGCGCCCTGGGACTGCAGGATCCGCCGCATGATGTTGATCGCGGCGTCGTGGCCGTCGAACAAGCTGGCCGCCGTGACGAACCGGACCGGGTTCGCCGGCCGGTGCAAAGGCGCCTGAGAGGTCATCTCAATAGTTTGACGTCCAACCTTCTCACGGACAACCCGATGTGTCCCGCGTCTCCCGGAAAAGCGGCCCCTACCTGCTAGATCAGCGAAGCAGCACGAACACGACACCGCCGACGACAGGCCCGAGAATTGAACCGACAACGACCTGAGCGGCAGTGTGGTCATGCACCTTGACCCGCGCCCACGCCACCAATGCGACCAGCGGGATGAGGACAGCCATGATCCAGCCGTAGATCAGGATGACGGTGGCGACGGCACCGCCCGCGACCGTCGCGTGCAGCGACACCTTCCACCACTTGGTGATGATCACGCACACGACCAGGACAGTCACCATGGACCACGCCAGCGCCAGCACGTCCCTCGGCGCGTCCCACACGAGCAGGATCACCAATCCGACCAGCGCGGACACCAGGCACATCATCAACGGCAGAAAGCGTCGCTCCCGCTCACGCACCCAGTGCCCATCCCACTTCCCGCGCCGCGCACCCCGGATGATGAACGCCATCGGCAGCACGCTGTAGAAGACGGCCACCACCAGCGACCACAGGATGGTCGCGAGGACCTTGTGCCCGGTGGCGTTCCACGCGACCGCGAACGGCAGCAGCACCACGATCGTCGCGGGCGAGAGCACTTCGGTGACGATCTTGGCAAGGCGCAGACCGGAACCAGGCACGGGAGGAGCTTCATCAACCACAGCGCAATCCTGGCATTCCCCCAGGAGACGGCGATGAAGCGGCCAGGCGTCCTCACCGGGAAGCAGCTCAGGCTGCGTACGCCGCGGTGAGCCGCTCGGCGATGTCCCACAGTTCGCGTTCGCGTTGTGGGTCGTAGGACTCCTCGGACGAACGGGTCACGTGGTCGCGGTCGACGTACGAGCCGGTCGGCGCCTTCGTAGTGCCGAGGACAACAGGTGGTTGGTGAGCACGTTGATGGCGAACGTGGCTTCGAAACCGTCGGGCCCTTCGGTGAGCGCGTTCGTGTACTGCATGCCCGCGTTGCCCACGAAGCCATGCAGCGGCGGCAGATCACCGCGTGCCAGCCGATCCCGGATCTCGTCGGCCGCCGTGCGCACGCTCGTCAGCGAAACGAGGTCCGCGTTCACATGAGAACCCGCGGCCGGCGGCGCCCCGCGAGCGACGACGAGGAGATGCGTGTCGGGTGACTCGCGCATGATGTGCTCTCTGCGGGCCGTCGCGCCCCGGGACTACGGCGTGAGGAACTCGCGCAGCTGGCTGGGCTCTCCGTCGAGTACGTGCTGCGCCTGGAGCAGGGCCGCGCGACCAACCCCTCGGCTCAGGTCGTCGGCGCTCTCGCGCGCGCATTGCAGCTCTCCCGCACCGAACGCGACCAGCTCTACCGCGGCGCCGGCCTCTTGCCGCCCCAGGACGGGACGGTCAACACGCACGTATCGCCGGGCATCCAGCGTCTCGCCGCGCGCCTGGGGGACGTCCCCATCGGGGTGTTCACCGCCGACTGGACCCTCGTGTGGTGGAATCCCATGTGGAGCGCGCTGCTCGGCGACGCGTCCGAAGTTCCTGTCACCGAACGAAACCTCGCCCGCGTTCTGTTCAGCGACGGCGCCGCGATGCGTCTTGTGTGGCCGGAGCGCCGCGAGGACGCCTTCGCCGCGTCGATCGTCGCCGATCTCAAGGAGGCGGTGTCCCGCTATCCTGCCGACGTCCGGCTGAACCGCCTGGTGCGGGACCTGCGGGAGACGTCCGACGCCTTCGCCCACAACTGGGACACAGCGACGGCGACCCCGCACGTGACCGAGCGCAAGACGATCCGGCACCCGGAGGTCGGCGACATCCTGCTCGACTGCGACGTGCTCATCGTTCCGGGCGCCGACCTGCGCGTGGTCACCTACACCGCGGCGGCAGGCACCACCGACGCGGGGAAACTCGAACTGCTCCGCGTCACCGGCGGCCGCAGTGCGTTCGACGGCGTGCAGACGTAACCGAAAGTCAGCGGTCCTGATCAGCCCGGCGAAACCGCTGGTACAGCGGGGTGAGCACGTCGATCAACGGTTCGCCGCGGACCTGGATCGCGGGCGCGTCGACCCGCAGCAACACCAGGTCGGCGTCCTGAGGTTCGGGCTGCGGTGGCAACGGCCCGACGGTGAAGAAGTTGTCCACGCCCAATGCCGTCTCCGGTTCGGCAGGCGTTTCCTCGGACCGGTTCTTGCGGAGTCTGCCCAGCAGTTCGGCCTTGGACCGGCCACGCCACTCGAAGATCAGGAACGGGTCCTCGTCGAACCGTTCGGCCAGCAGGAAACACACCGCGGCCACGTGCTTGCACGGCACCGCCCAGTCCGGGCAGCTGCAGTGCATCGGCAGGTCACGGGCGGCGGCCGGGAACAGCGGGACGTCGAGTTCGGCGAAGACCTCTTCGATCTCCGGTGGCATCTCCCCGGCCAGCAGCTTCGCCGCGAACAGCGCCTTGCTCGCGAGTTTCTCGGTGACGAGGTCCCATTGCTTGGTGGTCAACGGCTTTGAGATCAGTTTGACCGCGTACGGCTCCCGCCGGGAGCCCTGTACCTTCGCGATGACCTTGCCCGCCGAGATGTCCAGCGACATCACCTGGCCGGCCCGCGCGTAGTTCTTGCCCCGGCTCATCCGCCCGCCGAGCTGCAACTCTTCGAGCACGGTGATGAACCGCTGCGACCACCAGGTGGTCGCGATCTTGCCTCGGGCGCGGCGGGCCTTGATGCCGTTCTCGACCTTGATCGGGCCGGTCGACGGGTAGTCCTGCCACCAGTTCTTGTCGGGCTTGTCGTCCGGCATCTACGCCGCCTCCCCGACCGCGTCGGGTGCGAGCTCGAACAGCTCACGCAGCGCGTTCGTGGACAGCTCCGTGAGCCAATCCTCGCCATTGCCCACGACCATCTCGGCCAGGGCCTTCTTGCTGCGGATCATCGCGTCGATGCGGTCTTCGACGGTGCCCGCGCAGAGGAACTTGCGGACCTGGACGTTGCGGCGCTGGCCGATCCGGAACGCACGGTCGGTGGCCTGGTCCTCGACCGCCGGGTTCCACCACCGGTCGACGTGCACGACATGGCTCGCGGCGGTGAGGTTCAGCCCGACACCACCGGCTTTCAGCGACAGCACGAAGATCGGCGGCCCCGCGTCGGACTGGAACCGTTCGACCATCGCGTCCCGCTGTGACTTGGTCACGCCGCCGTGCAGGAACAGCACTGGCTGCTCGAACTTGGCCGTCAGGTGCGCCCGCAGCATCTCGCCGAACTCGGCGAACTGCGTGAAGCACAGCACTTTGTCCCCTTCGGACAGTGCCTCGTCGAGGATTTCCTCAAGCCGGGCCAGTTTCCCGGACCGGCCGGGCATCCGGGAACCGTCCTTGAGCAGATGCGCCGGGTGGTTGCAGACCTGCTTGAGCCGCGACAACGTGGACAGTACGAGTCCACGGCGTTCCATGCCCTCGCTGTTCTCGATGCGCTCCATCATGTCGGCCACGACCGCTTGGTACAGCGATCCCTGCTCGGCGGTGAGCTGGCAGACCTCGGTCATCTCGATCTTGTCGGGCAGATCCGAGATGATCTCCTTGTCGGTCTTGACCCGGCGCAGGATGAACGGCTGCGTCCGGCGCCGCAGCGCCGCGGTGACCGTCTCGCTCTTGTCGCGCTCGATCGGCACGGCGAACTTGGTGCGAAACGTGCTGGCCGGCCCGAGCAGCCCGGGGTTGGCGAACTCCATCACCGACCACAGCTCGGCCAGCCGGTTCTCCACCGGCGTCCCGGTCAGCGCGACCCGGTGCGCCGCAGGCAAGGCACGCACCGCGCGGGCCTGCTTCGACCCGGAGTTCTTGATGTTCTGTGCTTCGTCCAGCACGACCCGATGCCATCCGAGCCCGGCCAGTTCCTCGTGCTCACGGGACACGACCCCGTAGGTGGTGATCACCAGGTCCGATTCGGCGACCTTGGCGGCCAGCTCGGAACCGCTGACGCGACCGGAGCCGTGGTGGACGTACACCCGCAGATCCGGAGTGAACCGCGCGGCCTCGCGGTGCCAGTTGCCGACCACGGACATGGGACACACCAACAGGTTCGGCCTGCTGCCCTCGGCGGCGATCAGCGCGAGCAGCTGGACGGTCTTGCCCAGACCCATGTCGTCGGCAAGGCACCCACCAAGTCCAAGCCTGGACAGGAAGCTCAGCCACGCCAGCCCGCGTTCCTGGTACGGCCGCAGGGTCGCGGTGAAACTGTCCGGTGTGGACACCGGCGCGAGCTGGTCCTCGATGTGCCCGGCCAGCACGTCGCCGAGCCAGCCGTCCGCGACGACATCGGTGACCGGGACGTCCACGCCCTGCTCGGCGAGCGCCGAGTCGGCCTGCAGCAGGTCACGGGCGGTCATCTCGCCTTCGCCGGACTGCTCGAGGAACGTCAACGCCCGCCGCAACCGGGCGTTGTCCAGCTCGACCCATTTCCCGCGCAGTCGCACCAGCGGTGCCTTGGCCTTGGCCAGCTCGGCGATCTCGTCGTCGCTGAGCTCCTCCTCGCCGACGGCGAGCTTCCATTGGTAGTCCAGGATCTCGTTGAGTCCCAAGCCACCGCTGACGACCGCGCTCTGCCCCTGTGTGGACGAGCTGGCCTTGAGTTTCAGGCCGAGTTCGGGGCCGCGTTGCAACGCCGACGGCAGCTGGATGCCGAACCCGGCCAGCGACAGCGCGTTCGCCGACTGCCGCAGGAACCGGTATGCCCCTTCCGGATCGGTCAGCAGCTCGGCCGGTGTGCTGACGCGCAGGGCCGCGTCCAGTTCCGGATACACGCGGCTCGCCCGGCCAAGTCCCGCCAGCAGGACTTCCTCGGGGTGCTTGGCATGGCGCGTCAGGAGTTTTGCCGCTCCCGTGCCGTGCCAGACGTCCTTGGCCGTGGCGGTCAGGCTCGGATCGGCCGTGGCCTGCAGGAGGAATTCGACGCGCCAGTCTTCGCTGTCCTCGTCCGGGAGTGCCAGCCGAAAGCATGTCCTCAATGCACCCACTGGTGGCGCCGCCGACCGATGCCAGTCTCGGAGTTTCTGCCCGAGCTCGCCCAGATCGCCGTCGACTCGGGCATCCGGCGTGGTCAACGCTCGCATCCACCGCTCAACGGCCGTGGGATTCTCGCCGAGCGGAATCTCGTCCAATCGATCTCGTGCCGTGGCGTCGGCCAACGCCGTCAGCACGACCGGCACCAGATCGCCGGGCAGTACGGCGTGTTCGGCCCGAACCAGCGGCGGCATCGCCTGGTGCAATGCCCTGGTGTGATCCGCGTCCTCACCGATCAGTTGCGGAATCCACCGGGCGTGCCCGTCCACCAGTCCCGGCAGGACCTGCCCGCGATCAACCAGGCTTTCGCTGAACTTCGCGACAGCTGCCATCCACCGCCACGAACCGCTCGGTGTCTCGGGCGGATCAGGCAAGACCCGCAAGGCTTCTTCGGCCGTCAACGCCAAGGCGTTCACTGTCCACGGCGCCAGCTTCACCTGCTTGGTGTTGTCCGCCGCGGGCCTGACCAGCTCGGGCGCCGCGACGGGTCCCGTGCTCGACGAGGGCAGCAACGTGGTGAACGAGAACTCCGAGCCGGTGTCGAAGATCTTCCGGAGAGCCTCCACCGAAGCACCGAACGGGTGCTTCTTCGGCTTCTTCCCCGGCCGGACAGCCGAAACGGGCACGGTCGCGTCCTCAGCCCATACGCACACGCCGCCGGTCGAGGACCAAGCAGCGTGTACGACGAGCATGTTGAGACGATATCCGCACCCCCCGACAGTTCTGGTCAGTGCACCGGAGTCAGCAGCTCCGGGTAGCCGATGCGGCGGTAGAACTGCTGCCTCACCGCGTCACCGACGGCGTTGACCAGCTCGGCACCGTCCTCGGACGGGTCGACGTGCACGCGGAACGGCCGCTGGCCCTTGGGCAGGTCCACCACGCGCACGATCTGACGTGCGACCTCGGCGGGGTCGGCGTCCGGCGGCAGCAGGTCCGCGAGCCGGCGGGCGACTTCCTCGGAGAAACCCGAGTACTTCGCGTCGTACTCGGCCGCGACCTCTTCGTCGGCCGCGTAACCCGCGTTGGCGAAGTGGTTGGTGCCACGGGTGAAGGCACCGGGCACGATGATCGTCGAGTCGACGCCGAACCGCGTCAGCTCGGTCGCGTAGCTCACGGCCAGTGCGTCCATGGCTGCCTTTGCGGCGAAGTACGGCGCCAGGAAAGGCGGCGTGCCGCCACGCGTGCTGGACGAGCCAACCCACACGACCAGACCGTCACCTTGCTTACGTAGCTGCGGCAACGCGGCACGGTTGAGCCGTTGTGTCGACAGGACGTTCGTGTCGTAGACGCTGGCGTACTGGTCGGGCGTGAAGGCTTCGGCCGCGCCGAGCACCATGTGCCCGGCGTTGTGCACGATGACGTCCAGCCGTCCCTCGTCGGCAATGACCTTGGCGACCGCCGCGTCCACCGAACGCTGGTCCAGCACGTCCATCTCGACCGGGCGCAGCCGGTCGTTGTACGCCTTGGCCTCGGCCGCTGCGATGGCGTTGCGGCCGGCGATGTTCCGCATTCCGGCGTAGGCGGTGTGGCCCGCGTCGACGAGTGCACGGGCCGTCAGGGCACCGAATCCGCTCGAGGCACCGGAGATGATGACGATCTTCGACATGTTCTTGGGTCCTAACAGGGGCGATGGGAAAGCAGGGGGACAGATCAGGCGGCGACGCCACCGTTGGTGTAGATGACCTGGCCGTTGATCCAGCGGGCCGGGCCGGCCAGGAACGAGATGACCTCGGCGATGTCGCCGGGCTGGCCGAGCCGCTCCAGCGGGGCCGCCTTGGACGCCGCCTCGATGACAGCCTGCGGCTTGCCTTCGAAGTACAGCGGGGTCGCGGTCGGGCCAGGGGCGACGGCGTTGACCGTGACGTTGCGGCCACGCATCTCCTTGGCCAGGGTCAGGGTCATCGCGTCGACAGCGCCCTTGCTGGCCGCGTAGGCCGTGTAGGTCGGCACCGCGAGCTTGGTCACGGTCGACGAGAAGTTGATGATCGCGCCGCCCTCGCGGACCCGACGGGCCGCTTGCTGGGAGACGACGAACGTGCCGCGGATGTTGGTGCGGTGCATCCGGTCGAGGTCTTCGAGCTTCAGCTCGGTCAGCGGGGCCAGCAGCATGATGCCCGCGGTGTTGACCACCACGTCCACGCCGCCGTACAGCCGCTCCACCTCGTCGAACAGGGCCGCGATCTGCGTCTCGTCGGCGACATCGGCCTGGAAGGCACTGGCCGTCCCGCCTGCCTTGGTGATCGTCTCGACGACCTCGTCGGCGCGGACCTTGTTGCCTGCGTAGTGCACCAGAACGGTCAGGCCGTCCTTGGCCAGCCGCTCGGCGACCTCACGGCCGATTCCGCCAGTAGCACCGGTGACGATGGCAACCCGAGTCATTTTTCTTCTCCTCGTTAGCGCTGTTCCGCTCGTTCGTTAGCAACGCTACGCCGTCGCTCGTAGCGGCGCTACCCTCAAGTCCGTATCAGCGCTATGACGTAGGTAACATCGCTAACAAGGAGTCGTATCACTGATACCCTGATGTCATGGAGGATCTACGGACGCGCATGCTGGAAGCGGCTGCGGAACTGCTGGACTCATCACCTGACCGGGACATCTCCACCCGTGCGGTCTGTGAGGCGGTCGGCGTCGGCGCACCTGTGCTGTACCGGCTGTTCGGCGACAAGAGCGGACTGCTGAGCGCGGTGGTCGACCACGGCTTCGAGAAGTACCTGTCGGTCAAACGAGTGGCCACGCCCTCAGACGACCCCGTGGCCGACGTGATGAACGGCTGGGACACGCACATGGCCTTCGCGCGGGAGCACCCCACGGTCTACCGGATGATGTACTCCCCCGCGCTCAGCGCGGTCCCGAAGGCCGCGCAGGAGGCGTTGGACCTGCTGCGTCAGCTGCTGGAGCGCTGCGCCGAGGCAGGGCGGCTGCGCATCCCCACCGAACCCGCCGCGCAGATGATCATGACGGCGAGCGTCGGCCTGGCATTGAGCCTGGTCACGCAGCCCGAGGTGTACTCCGATGACAGCCTGATCCGGCGTCAGCGGGAAGCGGTGTTCGCGGCCGTGTTCGTGGACAAGCCCGCCGAGTCCACCCGGACACCGACACTGGCGGCCAAGGCGCTGCAGCTCAAGGCCATGTTGGACGCCGACCCGGGCACCGAACTGGCCGAGCCCGAGGTCAACCTGCTCAAGCACTGGCTGGAGCGGCTGGCGAAGGCCGAATAGCCCGAAAGGGGCGTGGGCCGGCGACACCTCCAGCAAGCCGCCGGACCACGCGACAGCCGTGGGAACAAGGCTAAACGTGGGGCGTACAGCGAGCCGTACAGTGGGATTGACGTTCAGTGGACGGGCTCGGCGAGCACCTCTTCGAGGACCGGGTCATTGCGGGTCCGCGAAGCCAGCTCGTAGAACCGGCGACGGTCAAGCGCTGCACCCGCCACGTCACCCATGGCAACCCGCACCCTCGCCAGCAGCCTCGCTGCAACGGCCTGCCCGTAGTCGTCCTCGATCTGGACGGTCAACTGCTGCGCCCGTAGCGCGTCGGTGAGCGCGTCACTGGGTTGGCCTTCGCGCAGCCAGATCGCCGCGCGGCACAGCAACGCCTCCCACTCGTCGTCGCGGTTGCCCATGTCGTGACACGCGGCGATGGCGCGGTCCAGCGTGCGCAGCGCGTCTGCGCGCTGGTCCATCACGCAATACGCCCGACCGAGGGCTACGAGCGTGACGCTCTCGCCTATCCGGTCGTCGTAGCGCTTGCGCGTGGCCAGGCACTCGTAGAATTTGTCCACGGCTTGGGCGTGTTTGCCCAGCCGGAGCAACGCCTCGCCGACGTTGTGCTGGGCGATGACGAGCTTTTCCGAACCGTGTGCCGCGAGCATCTCCTCGCTTTGGGTGAGGTAGTCCAATGCCCGGTCCAACTCCTTGCTCCACATGCACAGCCACCCGAGGTTGTGCAGTGCGAGCCCTTCGCCTTCCCGGTCACCGATCTCCCGCCAGATGTCCAGCGCCCTGGTCATGCCCGCCCGTGCTGCCTGCACCCGGCCCGCTCGGTATGCGATCGTGCAGTGGATCGCCAGCATGGCCGCCTCGCCCCGGTGGTCACGGTCCCGGCGGGCGACTTCGAGGCCCAGCTCGGCCAGCGTGGCCAGCTCACGCCAGCGGTTGCGTTTCATCGCGTACGCCCGGATCGCGCCGACGATGTCGATCGTGAACCGGGCGAACGTGGGCTCCCGCTCGGCGACCTGCCGTGCGGCCGCGACCAGGCACGGCACCTCCGCGTCGAACTGCTCGACGTCGGCCCGCGCGCACATCTTGATGTACCAGTCCAGCGCACGCTGCAAAGCACGGTTGCGGTCCATCACCGCGTCGGTCTCGACGGCGAGTTCGGCCGCGTACAGCCGCAGCAGGTCGTGGGTCCGGAAGCGTGTGCCCGCGACCGGATCGAGCAGCCGGACCTCGACCAGCCGGTCCAGCGCCCGCTCGGCTCGCAGTTCGTCCACGTCGAGCAGGACAGCGACCAACTCCACGCCGACCTCCGGCACACCGAGCACACCCAGCAGCCGGAAAGCCTTGGCCGCCAGGACATCCGTGCCCAGCGACTCGTAGCCGATGGAGAAACACGCCCGCACGCCCAGATCCGCGACGCGCAGTTCGTCAAGGCGTCGGCGCCGGTCGGCCAGCCGCGCGCCGAACTGGGCCAGTGACCAATCTGGCCTGCTCGCGAGGCGAGCACCCGCGATCCGCAACGCCAGTGGATGCCCGCCGCACCACCGGGTGATCTCCGCGGCGGCGTCGCCCTCGGCGGCGACACGGTCGTCACCGGCGATCTTTCCCAACAGCCGCACCGAATCGCAGTCGTCGAGCACGTCGACGGCGATGTGTTTGGCGTCCACTGTGGTCAGTGCGACCCGGCTGGTGATCAGCACAGCGCAGTCCCGGTTGGCCGGCACCAGGGGCATAACCTGACTCGCGTCAGCCGCGTTGTCCAGAACCACCAGGACTTTCCGAGAGGCGAGCAACGACTGGTAGCGCGCGGCCGCCTCGGCCGGTTCGACGGTCAGGTCATCGGGCGGTGACCCGAGGGCACGCAGGAACCGGCCGACCACCTCGGCCGGATCGAGCGGCCGCAGGCCGGGACTTGAACCTTGCAGGTCCACGTACAGCTGGCCGTCGGGGTACCGGTCGGCCACGGCGTGCGCGACCTTGAGCGCGAGCGTGGACTTGCCGACGCCGCCTGGGCCGTGAAACGCCACTACCCGACTGGAGGGCGCGGTTTCGAGCTGGTCATCCCGGCCGACGAACACCGCGGGCTCCGGCGGCAGCTGCCGCGGCACGACCAGCTCGGTCCGTGCGAGCGACAGGGCCGGATCACGCCGCAGTACCTGCTCATGCAGGCGGCTCAACTCAGGTCCGGGGTCGATGCCCAACTCGTCGGCAAGTGTCCGGCGGGCCAATTGGTACGCCTCCAGCGCGCCGGGCACGTCTCCGGATCGATACAGCGCCAGCACGAGCTGGCTATGCAGCTTCTCGCGCAACGGATGCCCGCGGATCCAGCCACGCAGCTTGGCCGTGACGCCCGCATGCCTGCCGGTGGCCAGCTCGACCTCGACGTAGTCCTCGATCGTGGCCAGGTACTCCTCGGTCAGCCGGGCGACGAACTCGCTGAGCACCGGCCCGAGCGGCACGTCCGCGGCGACCGGTCCCTGCCACAGGCTCAACGCCTCGTCGAACGCCTTGCCCGCGGCGACGAGGTCCGACTGGGCCAGCGCCTGCCGGGCGGCGTGCGCGAGCCGCTCGAACCGGGGCACGTCGAAATCGTCCGTTTCGACGTCCAGCCGATACCCCGAACGGGAGGTGACCAGCTGATCGTCACTCGGCAGCGATCGGCGCAACTGCATCACGTAGCCGCGCAGATTCGGCGCGGCCGAACGCGGCGGCTGGTCACCCCACACCTCGGCGACGAGCGTGCTCGCCGGGACCGTCCTGCCCGCGTTCACCAGCAGCATCGCCAGCACAGTGCGTTGCTTGTCCGCCGCGATCCGTGCGCCATCGACCTCCAGCGATCCCAGTAGCCGGAACCTCATGCCACTAAAACTACTGGTGACGAAAGCCCGCGAGGGGTAGCACCGGGCAGGGATCGTTGTAGAAATACCTCTATGAGCAAGCCGGCAGCTCGCACACCCACCCTCGAGGATGTCGCACGGGTCGCCGGCGTGTCCCGGGCCACGGTGTCCAGAGTGATCAACGGCATCCGCAACGTGGACACCGAGATCCAGGAGGCGGTCCGCAAGGCCATCCAGGCGACCGGGTACACACCCAACCAGGCCGCCCGCTCACTGGTCACCCGCCGTGCGGGCACGATCGTCCTGGTCATGGCCGGTGCCCCGGGTCAGGGCGAGGAGTTCGCGACGCAGGTCTTCGCCGACCCGTTCTTCGGCCGGGTGGCCGGTGGCGTGGTCAGTTTCCTGCGTAATCACGGCATCCACCCGGTGCTCATGCTGGCCGAAACGGACAAAGCCCGTGCCGAGGTGGTGGACTTCCTCAAGCGCGGCAACGCGGATGGGGCGCTGCTCGTCTCGACGCATCCGGAGGACCCGCTCCCCCGGCTGTTGACCGACGCCGGCTTGGCCGCGGTGCTGTTCGCGCGCCCGGCGCGGCCGGTTCCGATCAGCTACGTGGACATGGCGCACCAGGCGGGCGCCGCGCTGGCTGCCGACCATCTGGTCGCACGCGGGTGTACGCGGGTGGCCACCATTTGCGGCCCTCTCGATGTGCCCGCGGCGCAGGACCGGCTGTCAGGTTTCCGCGAAGCCATGGCGCGGCATGGATTTCCGTACATCCCGATCGCGGAGGGCAATTTCACCCAGGAGAGCGGCGAGGCGGCGATGTCCCGGTTGCTGTCCGAGCATCCGGACCTTGACGGCGTGTTCGCGGCCAACGACCTGATGGCGCATGGGGCTTTGCTCGTGCTGCAGAAGAACGGCCGTCAAGTCCCGGAGGACGTCGCGCTGGTCGGCTTCGACAACAGCGGGCCCGCGCTGACCTCACGGCCGCAGCTGACCACGGTTGTCCAGCCGCTTGAGGAAATGGCCGCCGAGATGGCCAGGATCCTGTTGGAACAGATCGAATCGCCCGAGCGGCCGCCCCGGTCGATGATCTTCGACCCGACGTTGATCATCAGGCAGTCGGCGTAGAAAAGGTGCCGGAGGAAGCCCCGATACTCCCTCCGGCACCATGGTGACAACCGCTGCTATTCGTCCGAATAGTCCCTTGCCGAGACCCGGCGGAGTACCGGTCCGCAAGCGGCGGCGGCTATCAATGCCACGAAGATCCCGAGCACGGCCGGCGTCAGAATCCACGGGTTCAACTCGAGCCCGCCCTTGATCAGGCTGAGCAGCCCCGAGCCGACCAGGACCCCGGCGGCACCCGCACCCAGCGTGGCGACCAGTGCGGGCAGCATCGCCTCGCGACGCAACGCCTTGGTCAACACGCTCACCGGAGTGCCCGCCGCGATCAGCGCCCCGAACGTCCGGCGCCGATCGACGACCGAGCCCGCCGCGGCCACGGCCGCGCTCACCCCGCCGAGCACGGTGGCGATGCTCAACCCGATCAACGTCGCACGCCGCAGGTCGCCTGCGAGAGTGTCCGCCCGAGCGTTGTACCGTTCGTTGCTGTACAACGAAACTCCAGGCAGGTTACGGACAACCATGGTGTGCACCACGTCCCGGTTGGCCGGTGTCGTCACCACGGCAACAGTTCCGATGGCGTCCGGTGTGGACCCGAACACCGCCGGGTCCATCAGGATTCCGTACCACCCGCTGGGGTTGTACTCCCGGACCGAAACACCTTGGGGCAGCGCGACGTAGTCACCCGACCTGCTTGTGTACGACTGGAACTCCAGGCGTGACGGGTCGAGCGCCGTGCCGCGTGGCAGATAGATCGCCGGCCCCGGACGGCAGCCTTCGACCTGCGCACCGAGCACCTTCGAGGCGTCCGCACAACCGAGCACAAAGCCCTGCATTGTGCGGTTGCGGTCGCTGTTGCTGCGGAAACTGCCTTCGCCGACCTCGATCACCGGTGCGTCGATGCCGCGCGCGGACAGGTCGGACTTCAACGCGGCGACCTGTTCCTGGGTGTGTCCCGTGCCTTCGGCGACGAACACGCCGTCCCGCCATTTCCCTGTGCTGTAACCGATTTGGCCTTCAACACTCGGGAACATGGCCAGTGCCATGGAGCCGGCGAAGACCGCGAGCACAACACCGGCGGACGCGCGGAACGCGGCCTTCGGGTCGTCCATCAGCCTGCGACCGGCCAACAGCGTGGCAGGCGAGCGCCAGCGCCGCGTGAAAACCTTGCCGATCAAGGACGTCACCAGCGGACCGACGAACACCAGCGACACCGCGACCGCGGCGAGTCCGATCAGGACGAAGAACATCCCGCTGTCGCCCCTGCTGTTCTGGGCGGCCCCGATCGCGACGACGAACGCCACAGCGGCACCGACGAGCCAGAGCAACCGAGCGGCGTTGGGCTGACGCTTGTTCTGCTGCTGCGCCGCACCCAACGGCCGGTTCACCACTCGCCGCAACCCGAGCACAGCCGCACCAACGACCATAAGTGGAGCCAGCACAAGCACTCCGGCGATCAGCAGACCCGACGGTGACCAGTCCGACGGATACCAGTCGCCGCCGTCCCACGGAATCAGCGCGGTCAACTCCCGCAACGGGTACGTGATGGCGACACCGAGAACCGCACCGATGATCGACGCGATGGCAGTCTCAGCCGCGGTCATCGACACAACCTGCTGAGGAGTCGCCCCCGCAAGCCGCAACGCGGCGAGTCGGCGTTCCCGGCGCGCCGCCGTCAGCCGTGCCGCGGAGGCCACAAGCACAAGGCACGGCGCGATCAGAACGACAATGCCGATCTGGCTGAGGAAAACCAGCATCGGGTTCACTTCGCCGCGGACACCGCCTGCCGTCAGACCGTCCCTCGGTGACGCGTTGGGCATCTCGTTGGGAGCATGCCCGACCATCGCGACCAGCTCGTCGGGGAACTTCAGTGCCTCGGGCCCGAACTGTCCGATGACCTTGCCCTTGAACCGATCGGCCAACCGGTCGGCAGGCAGGCTCGCGGCCAGCTTGGCCAACGCGGGCGACAAGAGCACCTCGTCCGGCCCGGGCACCTTCGGAATCCCCGGCGCGACAGGCACATTCGGCTTGAGCGCGGCCACGTCGAACCGTTCGATCCGCTGTGTGCCGATGTTGTCACGGGTGCTGGCGAACAGCACGGACGCGTCGCCGGATCGCCGGTCGAAGTCCTCCTGGTTGCTGTAGTACTCCTGACGCCAGCCTTCCCGGTCGGCACGGGACTGCAAGGCGCCCGGAACCGTTGCCAGCCACAGCACCAGTGTCACCCCGACCGCGACACCGACAGCTGTGAAGATGGCCGACATCCGGCTCCGGGAATCGCCCCGCAGGACCCGCAGTGCGAGCTGGAGGGGGTTCATGCGGCAGCTCGCACCGCGATGAGGCCGTCCCGCATCTCGATGACCCGCTGCGCCCGATTCGCAACGGAGACATCGTGCGTCACGATGACGACGGCCGCGTTGGTCTCCTCGGCGACGGTCAGCAGAGCGCTGATCGTCTCCTGACCGGTCCGGGTGTCCAGTGCCCCGGTCGGTTCGTCCGCGAAGATCACCTGTGGCCGGTGGGCCAGTGCGCGGGCGATCGCCATCCGCTGCAACTGTCCACCGGAGACCTCGCCGGGCCTGCGGTCGGCCAGGCCGCCGAGGCCAAGCCGGACCAGCCATTCCCGGGCGGCGGCGATGCCCTGGTCGCGTGGCGTGCCGGCGAGCAGCATCGGCAGCGCCACGTTCTCCTCGGCGGTCAGCTCGGCGACCATCATGCCGGACTGGAACACGAACCCGAACTGCGAGCGGCGCAGCTTGCTGCGCTCGGTCTCCGACAGCCGGGTGATCGCCTGGCGGCCGAGGAACACCTCGCCGCCGTCAGCGGGCAGAATGCCGGCGAGCACGTGCAGCAGGGTCGACTTCCCCGAGCCGGACGGCCCGACGATCGCGACCACCTCGCCCGCCCCGATGGTGATGTCCACCCCGGCGAGTGCGGTCACGTCCCCATAGCGTTTGACCACGCCACGTCCGGCCAGAATCGGCTCTGTCACCGTTTCTCCTCCTCGTCGCTTCCGAACGACGAGGAGACTGCCGGGACCGAATGGGTTGCCGCTTCGGCCGGGGAGCCGGTGAAAACGATCAGCGCATCGGCCATCTGGCTGATGCGCTGATCGGTCAGTCGGCCACCCGGGTGATGTTCCGGCGCCGCCGCTGGGTGGAACAGGAGTGCCCTTCGTGGCGGGATAGCTCGAGCGCTGCGCCACGCGGACACGTATGGAATCGCGGAATCGTCGACCGCCGGTCCTGAGCCCACGCGAGAGCTTGGACACCGGCCGATGAGCGTCAGGTGGTCGGCGGGACAGCCGACCACCTGATCGGAACTCAGCTGTGCGGGACCGCCGTGACGGTCCGGCCGTTCAGCGGCTGCACCTCACGGGAGTTGCCGTGCGGGAACAGGTGCTGGAAGCGGTCGATCGTCGCCTGGGTGACGGTCTTGTCGTGCATCAGGAACCACCGCACGCCCTCGGTGAACGGCTCCGTGGTCAGCGAACCCATGTACCGCAGCGTCGAGCGGTCGTGCG
Source organism: Rhodococcus rhodnii (assembly GCA_000720375.1). Lineage (GTDB taxonomy): Bacteria > Actinomycetota > Actinomycetes > Mycobacteriales > Pseudonocardiaceae > Kibdelosporangium. The sequence continues at coordinate 83,407 of JOAA01000020.1, forward strand.
GGAGCAGGGTGTTCAGGTCGATCTGGGAGAGGTGTACGTTCGCACCGCACTCCGGGGCCAGCCTGGCCAGCACCGTGTCCACAGTGGAGGGCGCACCGGCTCGCAGTGGGATGCCGATGACCGCCAGCTGCTTGGTGGTCACGTTCTCGTGCACGAGGTGCAGTTCAAGCGGGAAGCCGTGGCCTGCGAACTTGTGCTCGGACGGAGTGTGCCAGTGGAACTGCAGCAGCTTCCAGTGGGTGGGGTCCGTGCCCAGCGTGATGTACGGGTCGCCGGACTCGATCTCGGCCTTCTCGCTCTCCTCGTGGTGCCGGACGTTGCAGCCGTTGGGATCGGCCGCGTCCTTGCGGTCGTAGTGCAGGAGCAGGTCTGAACGGCCATAACTGACGTGCAGCTTCGGCGCGCCAAGGTCGACCCGGGTGGATTCCGGGGTGACGTTGATCGGGCTCTGCTGCGGAAGCTTCGACTCAGCCGGTCCGGCGAAAGCGACGATGCTCGCGGAAAGCGCTAACGGGACGAGGATGGCGGCAGCTTTTCTCATTCGTGCCATATGCGCGATCCTGCAGATGACTCAAGATTGCATACAACCTACGAAAGTCGGTTTTCGGACATAAAGCAGGTCACATCGGCGGCGATTTTCCGCCATGCGACATACACCACCGTACGTCCGTTTTTCTTGGACGAAAAGCCTAAAAACCGCCCTTTCAGGCAAGCGCGACCGGCATTGTCTCGCGAATAGCCGGAACGATCTCGCAGGCCCACCGCCCCAGCGAAACACTGTCCTGGGTGCCACCGTCGGCCGAGAAAAGGATGAAGCCGGACGCGCCGTGCTCGCCGACCGCGCCGGTGAGCTCCTCGACCCACTGGTCGACCGAACCACCGATCCACCTGCCGTTCTCGTCGCGCGTGGCGGCAAGCGGCCGGTCGGTGATCGTGCCCGGGAAGTTGTAGATCGTGCGGATGCTCCCGGGATCACGGCCGGCGGCAGCGGCCGCCTCATCGATGATCGGCCGCGACTCCCGGTAGCGCTTACTCAGCCAATCCGCGCCGTGGCCTGGTATCCACCCGTCGGCGACCCGGCCGGTGGCGGTCAAGGACTTTCGGCCGTTCGATCCTGTCCATACGGGCGGCGCGGGCACGGGCGCCGGTGCGATGTGCTCGACCCGGAAATGGCGACCTTCGTGCGTGATCGGCGGGCCACCGCCGGCCAGCTTCTTGATCAGGACGATGGCCTCCTCGAAGGCGTCCACCGCGTCGCCAGGCGCCAGCCGCGGAACACCCATCGCGGAGATCCGATCCCACAGCCCGCCCGCACCCATACCGAGCACGACACGGCCTCCCGACAATGCCGATAACGACGTCACCGTTCGCGCGAGTATCGGCGCGTGCCTGAGCGGAGAATTCGTGACGTTGACGAGCCCGGCAAGGCGCTGTGTCTGCCCCAGAACAAATCCGATTGCCGCGTACGCGTCCACACGGTCACCGAAATACGGATGGTCCGAAACCGAAAACAGATCGAGCCCGTCCCGGTCGGCCTGCTTGGTCAAACGCAGCAGCTCAGCCTGGCTGTCTAACGCACTGGACGCGCCGAACCCGAAGACGATGGCTTGGTCGAACATTACCCCAGACCCCCAACCCACAGACAGTTCGTAGCACGAACCATACCAGTTCGTGCTACGAACTGCCTCTAGGTCTGGTCCATGAAGACCGCGGGCACCTGGTTGTCCTGCACCACCCGGCTGAGCAGGCCGGCGAGCACGCCGCGTTCGGCCTCGCCGAGACCTTCCGGCAGTTTGTCCACTCTGCGACAGGTCTCCGCGTAGAACTCGGCGGCAAGCTTGCTGCCCCGCGCGGTGAGCGCGACCCGCACGGCACGCGTGTCCTGCGGATCTTGTTCGCGCCGTACCAATCCGTTGCGCTCACTGCGATCCACCAGGCCGGTCAGGCTGGACTTGGCCAAGCCCAGCACCGCCCCGAGTTCCGTCATGCCGTACGGCCGCGCCATCAGCACGCACAACAACTGGCCTTGCTGCGAAGTGAGGCCGTACTCCCGAGCCGACTCGGTGTAGACCGCGTTGACCAGGAACGAGGTCCGCACCAGCGCGCTGACTACCCCGAATTGGCTCTCTTTCTTGCCCACTCCGCCAAGGATAGGGCAGCTCAGGGCACCCGGGTCAGCTGCTCGCTCATCACCAGGAACGCACCAAGGCCGTGGAAGTCGTTGGTCTGCCGTGGCCGGTTGAAGTAGTGATTCAGGTCGCCAGGCCCGGTGCCGACCACGATCTCGCGGAGGTTGGTACGGCCGTCGCCGCCCAGCGAGATCCGTTGCAGCACGCCCTGATACCCGCGATCGGCCACCGCCTTGAAGCTCGCGTCGATGTATCCGCGCTCGACCGCGCGCGAGATCATGTACGTGAACATCGCGGAGGCCGACGTCTCGGTCCAGTTGCCGCTCGTCGTGCCCCGGTCGACGACCTGGAACCAGCGGCCGCTCGCCGGGTCCTGGAACCGCTGGAAGCCGCCTGCCAGGTGCCGGACGATGTCGATCATCGCCTGCCGGCGGACGTGGTTGGCGGGCAACACTTCCAGGATGTCGATCGCCGCCATCGCGACCCAGCCGATCGCCCTGGCCCAGTGGAAGTCCGAGGCCCGGTCGGCGCCGGTCGCCCAGCCGGACGACCCGTCGGCGTCGTAGGCGTGGAACATCAGGCCGTTGCTGGACCGCAGGCGGTTGAAGTAGGTGACCATGTTGCGGGTGGACTCGTCGAACCCGTAGGTCTGGTTGTACTGCTTGGCGTAGTTGGCGATGAACGGCTGCGCCATGTATACACCGTCGGCCCAGAGCTGCCCGACGAAGCCGGTGTTGTGGATCATTCCGCCGTCCTGCGTGCGGGGGTAGGTGTTGAACCGGTTGCGGATCTTGTCGGCCGCGGTCTTGTAGCGCTGCTGCCCGGTTTCGGCGTGCAGGATCGGCAGCAGCACGCCGGGACGCATCGCGTCGAGGTTGTTGAAGCTGTTGTTGATGTTGCCGTTGCCGTCGACGAACCGGTCCACCCACGCCTTCAGGTAGTTGAAGTACGCCTGGTTGCCGGTCCGCTTGTACACCAGGTACTGGCCGTAGAGGTATAGACCACGCGTGTAGTCCCAGCCGCCGAGGGTCGCGGGCGTGAACCGCGCCATCGTCGAGTCGACCAGCTCCACCGACCAGTCCGGCATGACCGCCGAAGCGGGGGAAGCGATGACTGGCAAGCAAAGCGCGGCTCCAGCGCCGCCGAGCAGCACTGAACGTCGTGTGGGCACTCCAGACCTCCGAGCGGCGATGCTGGCGGCGGAATCGGACATTCAGCAGTGAAGCACCGCACCGGTCAAGGCGTCAATTTCCCGCTCAGCGAAACACAAGGAATGCCCGGCGGGGACAGGGATCCCGCCGGGCCGTCCACTTCGACCATCTATAGTGGACTTTCCTAGAAGCCTGCCGTGATCCGGCTGAACTCCCAGTCGGGCTGCGCGATTCCGCTGCAGTGGGCGACGACGCCGCCACCTGGGCAACCGCGGTCCCGGTTGACCGACCAGAACGCGAGCCTGCCAAGGCCACGGGACTTGGCGTAGTCACGGATCTGGGTCCATGTCTGGGTTGTGGTCAGCTCTTGCTGATCGGACAGGCCGTTCATGCCGGAGATGCCCATGTGCGCGTACGCCTGGGCATCCGTCCAGCCGAAGGTCGACTTCAGCTTGTTCTTCAAGCCCTCACTGGCGTTCTGGGTGTCCGCGGCGATGTTCGAGCTGCCGAAGTCGAACGGCATGATGGTGAAGATGTCGATGTTCGCGTTCAGCGCCCGCGCCTGGTCGATCAGCCGGTTGCCGTAGAAGTTCGGGCCGCTGGTGGTGGTGCCGAACGTGACGATCGTCTGGATGCCCGGGTTGTTCTGCTTGACGATCCGCAACGCGTTGACGATCCGGTCGGCCACGGTGGTGTTCTCGAACTCGTCGGTGTTCTCGATGTCGATGTCGATCGCCTTGAGGTTGTACGCGTTGATCACCTGCTGGTAGGCACCGGCGAGCGCTTCCGGCGTCTGGCAGTTCGGGCCGAGCTTGTTGCCGCTCCAGCCACCGAACGACGGCACGATGTCGCCACCCGCGGCCCGGATCTGCTGGATCGCGGTCGCGTCAGCGCTGCCCTGCAGCGGCCGGGTGCCGTCCCACGCGGGCGAGCATCCGCCGCCGGACAGGATGAACGCCATCGTGAACCACTTGACGCCGGTCGCGTTCATGACCGTCTGCGGGTTCGGCGGGTTGCCCCAACCCATGTAGAGGTACGGCGCACCACGGCCACCGACCGGCTGCGGGCAACCGGTAGTGGTTCCCGTGGCAGGGCTGGACTTTCCGGATTCACCAAGGCTGTTGTACGCCGCGACCGTGTACGTGCGCGACTGACATGTGCCGAGACCTGAGATGGTCACGCTGGTGCCCGTGACCGTCGCGCGCACCGTTGTGCCTTCGTAAACGCGGTAGCCGGTGACTGTGCCCGTGGAAGCGCCCCAGGACAAGGAAATACTCGAGTTGGTGGTGCTCGTGACGTTCGGCGCTCCGGGAATGCCTGGTGCGCCTGGGTTTGAAGGCCCGCTCGTGCATGAATCACCGTTGAGGCGGCAGTTCTGAATGCCGCCGAAGTTGCCGGGGCTCCCGTTGAAACCGAACGAGGCACTCGCGCCAGGCGCCAGCGGTCCCGCCCAGCCCGGCGGGGTGAAGGTGTAGTGCTGGCCGCTGCTGCTCCGGGTGGCGTCCCACGATGACGTGATCTGCGCGCCCGCGGGCATGTCGAACTCGACAGTCCATGTGCTCAACGAGGTCGCCGAGCCATTGGTGACAGTGATTTTGCCTTCGAAGCCACTGCCCCAATCGGACACTTTCGTGAAGCTCGCGCTGAGTCCGTTGGCGGCGTTACTGGTTGCCGCGGGTAAGAAGAAGATCGCCGCGACCGCGGCTATGAACGCTGTGCAGGCGCGCATCGGGATTGCTCCTCGCTGCTGGCAGGGTTACGAGCGGAGCAACCTCGGTCACGCGCCTTGACCGGGTAGTTCACGTACCTGAAAGTATTGGCATAGACCAATCCGGTCGTCAAGGTCGGTGACGAACGGTGACCGCCGTCCGGCAGACATCCACGACCGTTTTCGGTCCGTTCGCACGGATCGCTGGGCTGTGGTGCTCGAGTTCCGCGTACCCGCCGTAATGCCCGTCGTCCTCGAAAACCTGCAACGCGTCGCCTTGGCCCGCCGGGTCCGCGCCGAGCGGATGATCGCAATAACGGCTCTGCGGCTGGACTTCCACCGCTCGTTCGATCGTCAACTCGTCGGTCGTATACCGAAGCCAGCCCGCGAAGACGTCCGGCTGGACACCGATCTTGCCCATCGTCGTTGCGGTCAGCCGGATCTTCGTCCGGAAGTCACCGACGGTGAACCGGGCGGGATCCACCGGCTTGAGGTAGTCGCGAAACGCCCATGGCCCAGCCAGATCGATCTCGAGCAGGCCACCGGTCGGCACCTGCAGCACGCTCCACGCACTCAGCTCTTGCCCGGCCGGTGCGTAACCCATCGTGAGCTCGGTCTGGACTTCGTAGGCGACGCGCTCGGAGTCGGCGTAGCGCAGATGGATATGGCGGGTAATGGCGACCTGCGTGGTTGTGCCATTGCGACGGTGGTGCAAGACGGGGTTGGCCGTGAATTCGGCGTGTCCCAGTTCGTCGCGGACCGTGTGCCACTTCCCCGGATCGATCGCTTCCGGAACGATGTGCCCGTCGAGGTCATGGGGATCGTCCGTGGCCCAGAACCAATCCCGTTCCGGACCGAGCCAGAGCCGGTCGCCGCCGACGTTCCAGCCTTCGGGGCGTGTCGCCTGCCAGAAGGCTTCGTGGCCGCCGACCGAGACCTGCATGACCCGGCCGGCCGCCACTTCCAGCCAACCGCCTGCCCATGTCCAGATCACTTGACGGCTCCGACCGCCAGCCCGGAGACGAAGTGCTTCTGGAACTTCAGGAAGACGGCGACCGTGGGGATCGCCGCGACCACCGAACCCGCCGCGATCACGTTCCACACCGAGACGTATTGCCCCTGCAGGCCAAGCAAGGCGGGCGTGACCGGCATGACGGTGTTGGTCTTCAGCACGGTGATCGCCCACAGCAGGTCGTTGAAGACCCACGTGAACGCCAGCGCACCGAGCGCCGCCAGCGCGGGCCGGGCCAGCGGCAGAATGATCCGGAAGAAGACCTGCCAGGTGTTGGCGCCGTCGATCACCGCGGCCTGCTGGATCTCGTTGGGGATCGCCCGCATGAATCCATACAGGACAAAGGTGTAGAACCCGAGGCCGAAGCCGATCTGCACGACGATCAACGCGATCAGCGTGTCGTAGATGCCGAGGACTTCCGACAGCCGGGACACCGGCACCAGCAGGATCTGCGGCGGCAACAGGTTTCCGCCGAGCATCACCAGCAGAATGGTGCGCCGGTAAGGAATGTCGTAGCGGCTCAACGCGAACGCGGCCATCGCGCCGAGCAGCAACGTGATGATCACCGTGGGGACGGTCACGATCATGCTGTTCAGCATGGCTCGGGCCTCACCGCCCTCGGTCCACGCCGAGACGAACCCGTCGAAGGTGAACGAGCGCGGCAGGCTGCCGAGGCCGTTCGCGGCGATGTCGTCGAAGCTGCGGAACGCCGTGACCACGACCAGCCCGATCGGCAGCAGCCACAGGATCGAGATCCCACCGGCGAACAGGTGGAAGGCGGCGGTCTTGACGCGCTTCATCAGTCGGTCTCCTTGAACGCGCGCACCAGGTAGGCGACGATCACGCCGAACGCAAGCAGGAAGATCACGACCGCGAGCGCGGACGCGTAGCCAAGGCGCAGCGTCTGGAACGCGGTCGAGTACATGTACGTGCTGAGCAGCTCGGAGGAGTGGAACGGCCCGCCCTTGGTCAGCGACCAGACCACGTCGAACGACCGCAGCGAGTCGATCACGATCACCGACAGCACCACCGAGTTCACGCTTTTCAACTGCGGCAACGTGATGTTCCTGAACTTCTGCCACGCGGACGCACCGTCCACAGTGGCGGCCTCGTAGAGCACCGGATCGATTCCCTTGAGCCCGGCCAGGTACAGCACCATGACGTACCCGATCTGCCGCCACAGCGCGGGAATGATCACCGCGTACAGCGCGGTGTCCGGATCGGCGAGCCACGACCGCTGCCACGATTCCAGCCCGAACCAGCCGAGAAAGTTGTTGATCAATCCGTCCGGCTGGTACATCCCTTGCCAGATCAGCGAAGTCGCGACGAGCGAGAACACCACCGGGGTGAACAACGCCGACCGGTAGAACCCGACGCCCCGGCGTTCCTTGGCCAGCAGCATGGCCATGCCCAGCCCGGCCACCGCGGACACGCCGCCGAACAGCACGAGCCAGATCACGGTGTGCCACAGGGCGGACAGGAACGTCGGGTCGCTGAACATCTCGACGTAGTTGCCGAAGCCGACCGACACCGGCGCGGTGATGCCGTCCCAGCTGGTGAACGACAGGTAGATGCCCTGGATGGCGGGCCAGAACACCCAGAAACCCTCGACCGCCAGCGGCACAAGGACGAACGCGAGCAGCAGCGGAGAGATCCGCTTGCGGCGCCGGTTGCGGGCAGCAGGCGCTTTGACCTGGTGTGGACGCTGGGCGGTCAGGGTCACCATGTCAGGAGGCCCACACCTTCTCGGCCGCCGCCTGCCACTCGGACAGAATGGCGTCGACATTGTTCGGCTGGTTGAAGAACTTGATCAGCGCGGTGTCCGCGGTCGGCTGCAGCGCGTCGCTGGAGTCACGGTTGAAGAACTGGGTGATCTCCGCCGCGCTGTCGAGCAGCTTCTTGCCCTTCTCCACCAACGGGGTGCTCGCCGCCTTGGCGGCCGTGTTGACCGGCAGGACCGTGCTCGTCGAGGCCTTGGCGTACAGCTCCTGTGCCTCCGCGGTGGCCACGTAGGTCAGGAACTCCTTGGTCTGCGCGACGTGCGCGGACCGGGCGCTGGCGAAGAACCCGTCCATCGGGCCTTCCTCGGCGACCGGAACGGCCGGGTCGATGATCGGGAACTGGAAGAAGTCGATGTCGTCCAGCTGGTCCTTCGGCGCGGAGTCGGCGAAGAACGTGCCGATCAGCATCATCGCGGTCCGGCCCTGCAGCAGCGACGTGGTGGCGTCCTGGAACGGGATCGCGGTGGCGCTCGGGTCGAAGTACGGCAGTACCGTCTTCCACCGGTCGAACACGGCCTTGACCTGCGGATCGGTGAACTTGCGCTTCCCGGCGAGCAGGTCGCGGTGGTACGGCGCGCCGTTGATCCGGATGTTGAGGTAGTCGAACCACGCGGACGCGACCCACGGTGTGGTGCCGCCCGCGCCCATGCCGATGGGTGCGACGCCCTTGCTCTTCAGCGTCTCGCACAACGCGATGAAGCCGTTCCAGTCGGTCGGCGGCTGCACGCCCCACTCGGCGAACTTGGACTTCCGATAGAAGCAGCCCCACCAGTAGTAGCTGATCGGCACGATGACCTGCTTGCCGTTGCCGGCAGTGCTCAGCGTCTTGGCCGCGGCGTTGTAGCCGGTGGTGTTCTGCCAGACATCGCTGATGTCCAGCAGCAGTCCCTTGTCCGCATAGGACCGGGCGACCGAACCGACGTACCAGGTGTACAGATCGGACGGTTGCTGCGAAGTCAGGTAACTCGGCAGCTGGGTCCGGTACGTCTCGGACGCGATCGTGTTCAAAGTGGCCTGTGCGCCCTTGCGGCCGTTGAACGCGTCCACCAGTGCCTGCATCGCGGCCTTCGCCGCCGGTGCGGACAGATTGGACTCGATGGTGACCGCCCCACTTGTCTGCGCACCGCCGCCACCCGTGGCGGAAGTGGCACAACCCCCGAGCAATGTCGCCGCTCCCAGGGAGCCGAGACCGGCCAAGAACCCGCGGCGGCTGAAGCTGTCGTTGCTCATGGGGAGGAGATTGCAAGCTGGTGACGTCCGTGTCAAGATAAATTACTAAATTATTATTGCAACGATCGAGCTCGGCCGCGAGATACTGGGAGCCACGGGTTCCAGCCGATGGTCGAGGGCTGCGGCCTGGAGAACATCGGCGTGACGAGAGGACGACTGTGGCCGACTACCAGCTTCGCGGGGTCCATGGACAGACAGTGGCGGCACTGGCCGGCCGCATCCTGTCCGGCGACCTCCCGGAGGGCGCGACGCTGGACCTGATGGCACTGCGCGAGGAGCTCGACGTAAGCCTGACCGCGTTGCGCGAAGCCCTCAAGGTCCTCTCGGCGAAGGGCCTGGTCGACGCGCGGCAGAAGCGCGGGACGTTCGTGCGCCCGAAGGCCTTCTGGAACATGTTCGACGTGGACGTGATGCGCTGGCGGTCAGCGGGGCCGCCGGACATGGACCTGCTGGAGAACCTGACCGAAGTACGGTCCGTGATCGAGCCCGCGGCGGCCCGGATGGCCGCGGAGCGGGCGACCGACGACGATCTCGCAGACATGACCGCGGCACTGGACCGGATGGCGGACGCGTCGGATGACGCGGTCGAGGCCGACTTGGAGTTCCACCGGGCGCTGTTCGGAGCGACGCACAATCAGTTGCTGATGGAGATGCAGCGGGTTCTGGCCAACGGGCTGGCGATGCGGGACAAGGTCGTGCACGGGGCCGAGGCCGATGATCCGGTTCCGAGCCACCGCAAGGTCCTGGACGCGATCCGTGATCAGGACGCCATCGGGGCCGAACGGGCCATGCGGGACCTGTTGGACAAGGCCAATGAGGACTTCGCCCGGATCGCCGAAGGCGCCAGGACCACGAAGAAACCGCGCCGCGCAGGCTGAGCCTCGTGAGTGTTTTCGCCGGCCGGAAAACACTCACGAGGGTTTCCAGTGGGTTCACCTGCTGGCCAACGGGCGCGGATAGACAGTGCCGATGAGCAGCTCACTCGCCCGGCGGCGGTTCCTCGCGCTCGCCGGCGCCGCCGCCCTCGCCCAGGTACCCGCCAATTCCGCCGCCGCTTCGCCCAAGCCTGGCGGCTACCCGTTCTCGCTTGGTGTCGCGAGTGGGGATCCGACCTCGACCGGTGTCGTGTTATGGACCCGGCTCGCGCCCGCGCCCTTCGAATCCGGTGGCGGGATGCCGCGGACCAAAGTCGCTGTGGAATGGCAGGTTGCCACCGACGAGCGGTTCCGGCGGATAGTGGCGCATGGTTCCGCCTGGGCGTTGCCTGAACTGGCTCATTCTGTCCACGTCGAGGTGAACGGGCTGGCCCCTGACCGGGAATGGTTTTACCGCTTCCGGTACCGCAACGACATTTCTCCCGTTGGCCGCACGCGGACCACGCCTTCGCTGTACAAATCGGGTGGGACGTTGGCGTTTGCGTTCGCGTCGTGCCAGGACTGGTCGAGCGGGTACTACCCGTCGTACCGGCATATGGCCGACGACGACCTCGATCTCGTTGTCCACCTTGGGGATTACGTCTACGAAGGCGGCATTCCCGCGGACGGCGGCTACCGCAAGGTCAGCACTCCCGACGTGCTGAGGAAGGCCCCGCAGGATCTCGAGCGGTGGCGCATGCAGTACGCCTTGTTCAAGAGCGACCTTGATCTGCAGGCGGCGCACGCCCGGTTCCCATGGATGGTGACGTGGGACGACCACGAGGTCAAAAATGACTACGCGGGTACGCGGCAAGAACATGCCGGTGACATCACGGCATTGCGGGCCGCTGCCTATCAGGCTTGGTACGAGCACCAGCCAGTCCGGCTGCGTTCGCACATCTACCGGCGGATGCGCTGGGGGCGGCTCGCCCAGCTCGACATTCTCGATGGCCGGCAGTACCGCAGCGTGCCTCCTTGTGGTTGGGGCGAGGCGGATGCGTGCACCGGTGGTTACGCCCCGGACGTCACCATGCTTGGCTTCCCGCAGGAGAAGTGGCTCTTCGACGGTTTGGCCGCGTCGACCGCACGCTGGAACATCGTGGGCAGCAACGTGATGGTGGGACGGCTCGACCACGATGGCGCCAGCGGCAACAAGTTGTGGCACGACGCCTGGGACGGCTACCCCGCCGCCCGCAACCGCCTGACCGACGCGTGGGTCAAGAACAAGGTGAGCAATCCCGTTGTGGTGACGGGAGATTGGCATTCGACGTTCGTCAACGACATCCACCGGGACTTCGACAAGCCCGGCTCCCCCGTTGTCGCGACCGAGTTCGTCGGCACGTCCATCTCGTCCAATGGGGACGGTGAAGTGTACGGCCCGTACTACGGTCCGATGATCAAGTACAACCCGCACATCAAGTTCTTCGACGGTGACCGGCGTGGCTACTTCCGTTGCGAGGTACGCAACGACCAGATGACCGCCGATCTGCAGATCGTCAGCACGGTCAGCCGCCGGGACGCACCGGAGTCGACGTTCGCGTCATTCGTTGTCGAGTCGGGCAAGCCGGGAGCGGTGCGGGCATGAGCAAAGACGTGGGCCGTCGTACGTTGCTGCAAGCCGCGTTCGCCACCCCGGTGGTGGCCGGTCTGTCCACATCGGAAGCGGCGGCCGACTATGGCCGTACCGACCGATTCACCATCGCGGTGTTGCCGGACACCCAGTATCTGCTTGACGAAGGCGGCTCGGATCCGGAGCCCGTCCGGGAGAGCCTGCGCGCGGTCGTCCAGCGCCGCCGTGAGGCGAACATCGTCTTTCTCACCCATCTCGGCGACGTGACCGAACACGGCACCGAACGGGAGATGCGCACCGCGGACGACGTATTCCGGAGCATTGACGGCGCGTTGCCCTACAGCGTGTTGGCCGGCAACCACGATGTGCCGGGCCGGACTGACGATCAACGAGGCGTGACGCCGTACCTGAACACCTTCGGGCCACAGCGGTTCAGCCGGATGCGGACCTACGGCGGCTCCTCGCCCGGCGGGTACAACAGCTACCACGTCATCTCCGGAGGCGGACGGCAATGGTTGCTGCTCGCGCTGGACTGGCGGGTGTCCGACGTGGGAATCGAGTGGGTGCAACAGGTTCTGGACCGGCACAAGACACTGCCCACGATCCTGACCACCCACGATCTGGTCGACGCCGACGAAAACGCGCACGCCGTGCTCTCCGAACACGGAAAACGCCTGTGGGACAAGCTGATCCGCCGCAATGACCAGATCTTCCTTACGTTGAACGGACACTACTGGCCGCCTGGCCGCGCCACGCTGACCAACGACCACGGCAACCCCGTGCACCTGCACATCACCAACTACCAGGACCGCTACTACGGCGGCGCCGGCATGCTCCGGTTCTACACGTTCGACATGGTTCGCAATGTCATCGACGTCGAGACGTTCTCGCCGTGGCTGGTCGGCCGCCGGGACCGCACGCCACTGGAAACGGAGAACTCCGTGCTGACCGGAGATGCCGACCGGTTCAGTGTGGAGATCGACTTCCGGCAACGGTTCGCCAGGTTCTCGCCGCCCGTTGTGCCCAAGCCGCGTCCAGCGAGTGCGGTGCTGATCCGGGGAACCGTGGCGTACTGGCGGTTCGACGCCGAAGGCATGACTACGGTCAAGCCCGGCAGTGTCGCCCGTGACCTGACGGGCAACGGCAACGACCTCACCGTCCAGTACTTGAACACAACTGCACCCGATGCGCTGACGTGGTCGGAAGACCATCACGACAACCAGCCCGCACACGCCAGCCTGCGCTTCGGCGGAGGCAAACAGCCGGACCGTGGCGCGATCCTGCGTGCCGGGAACACCGCGCCGATCAACAGCATGCGGTTCTTGTCCGGCTACACCATCGAGACGTTCATCAAACTGCCCGCGCCCTTCGAGGGAGATCACGCCTTCATGGGCATTCTCAGCTGGGAGGGGCGCAGCGGCGACGCGGGCAAGCAGAGTGGCTGGTCACCGGAAGAACCGACCTGCAGCTTGAACGTCTCGGGCGAACGGTTCCTGCAGTTCGTGGTCTACCCGGTGCCGGTCGACGACGACCCGACCTCGTGGAGCCACGCCATCCCCATTGGACGGTGGACGCACGTGGCGGTGGTCAACGACGGCAGGCACACGGTGATGTACGTCGACGGCGCCAAGATCGCCCGTAACGCCGCCGCCGTGTCCACCGGGATCACCACGCTCGGCAAACCGTTCGTGATCGGCGCGACCCAGTTCGCGTTGCGGTACGGGCAAGGGTTCTACGGCTGGGTCGGTGACACCAGGATCGTCGGACGGGCGCTGCGGCCGAGCGAGTTCCTCACTCGGCAATAAGCAACCACTGAGGCGAACAACCGTTGAAATGTTCACCTAATCAGTCCATTGAGGAACAGCGGCGGTCCGGTCAAGCTGGTGGTCCCTGCTTCGACGCTTGGAAGGGTCACCATGCGCCGACTGTCCTTGCTTGCTCTCATTGTTCTCGCGTTAAGCCTGTGCGGTGTGCACACCGCACAGGCGGCCGCCGGGGCGTACAGCGCTCTCGGCGACTCGTATTCGTCCGGAACGGGGTCACGCACCTACTACTCTGACAGCGGTTCCTGCCAACGCTCCCCCTATGCGTATCCCGTGCTGGTCGCGCAGCAGAAAGGGGCGACGTTGACGTTCGCGGCGTGCTCAGGCGCGCGGATCGCGGACGTTCAGAACAACCAGCTCGGCAGTCTCAACGCCAGCACCGCATACGTAACGGTGTCAGCGGGCGGGAACGACGCCGGGTTCAGGTCCGTGATCACGCAGTGTGCCAAGCCGTGGCCGTACACGTGCACCACGGAGATCAACAATGCCAACAACACCATCCGCAACACGATCCCCGGCAGGCTGGACAGCCTCTACAACGCTGTTCGGAGCCGGGCACCGAACGCGCGAGTCACCGTCGTCGGCTATCCGCGGCTGTTCAACGGTGAGGAGTGCAACGCGCTCGCCAGGATCAGCCCCGGCGAACAGTCCGAACTCAACAAGAGCGCGGACCTGCTCGCCGGAGTGATCTCGGCGCGGGCCGCCGCACACGGGTTCGCCTTCGTGGACCCACGTTCGGCGTTCACGAACCACGCCGTGTGCGACGACACCGAGTGGATCAACGGACTGTCCAATCCGATCTCGGAGTCCTACCACCCGAACCGGACCGGCCAGTCGGCCGGTTACACCCCGCTGGTAGCCGCGAGAATGTAGCTACGACGCGGCGTTGAGCGGCAGATGTGCCGCCAACGCCGCGCCCCGGCTGATCTGGAACTCATCCAGTGTCCCGGTGAGACGGTTGGTGCCGTCCGGCTTGGCGCCCAACCGGAATCCCTCCACCGCGAACGTGTCACCGTACGTGACCGAGCCGCTGACCGCGGTGCTGCCGGACGGCGTGCCGTCCACGCTCACGGTGAGCGTTCCGGCTTTGCGTTCGACCTCGACGAAATGCCAGTTGCCGTCGTTGAACGAGCCCTGCGTCGCGGCTTGGAACGCGCCGGTGTCCGTCTGCAGATAGGCCAGCAGACGATCTTGGCCGGGCTGACCACGCATCCAGAGACCTCGCTCGGTCGCGCCCACGCCGTACGCCCAGAAGATCACCTGGTCGGCACTTCCGGTGTAGCGCAGCCAGGTCGACACCTTGAAGTCGTTGTCACCCAACGCGACGCTCGGCTTGTACGGCATGTACACCGCGTCATCGACACCGTCGAACTGCACGGCGTTTCCGACCTTTCCGGTGACGACCGCCGGAGTCCCCGACACGGCCGCGTGTGCACAATGGACGGAGGCGTCCGAGGTCTGCGGTCCGGTGATCGGCTGGACCACCTCGTGTGCCTGCGTGTACGGACCTTCGAAGGTCCACCACAGCTTGGGCAGATCGGCCGGGAACCGGCCGGTGGCGGCCTGTGTCAGCTCAGCACTGGTCAACGCCCGGTGATAGAGCCGGAAGTCGTCCAGCGCGCCCTGCATGACGTTCGATCCGTCCATCTTGGACCCGAGACGCAGGCCCTTGATGGCGTCGGCCTGATCGGCACTGACCGACCCGGTGAGTCCAGTGGCGACCGCGGGCGTGCCGCCGTCGACGCTGAGCTCCACCCGGTCCCCTGTCCTCGTCAGAGCGAGCAGATGCCACTGGTCGCCGCCGAACGCCACCCGGCTTGAGTTGTCCTTCAACGGAACCGAGACCCGGTCGGTGTCCGTCTCGACCCAAGCAAGCAACTGGTCGTCACTGGGCTGGGCCCGAACCCAGAGCGAGCGCTTGCCCGAGGTCGTACCGTACGCCCAAACTATCGCCTGGTCAGCCGAGCCGGAGTAGCGGAACCACGCGGCGAAGGTGAAATCACCGGCGCCAAGGTCAAGCGTCGGCGAGAACGGTGTTTCCACACCTGGATGTGTGCTGTTCACCGGTAGGGCGACCGTGTTGGCGGCACGGCCGTCAACCGGCGACTGCCTGCCGCCAAGCAAGCGACCGCTCGCACAATGCCCGGACATGTCGTCCGTGATCGGCGCGGCGGTCCGTGCGGGCACCGAAGCCCCATCGACGGTCTTGAACGCCAGGTTCAGGCTCGGCACTCCCTTACGGGCAAGACTGAAGTTCCCGAGGCGGCCGGTGAACGCGTCGCTGGCGGTCGCATCTTGTTTCGCACCAAGGCGAAGACCGGTCACGCCAGTCGACACCGCGCCCACGACCCCGGTTCCGCTCGCGGTGACGCCGTCAATCGTGAGGTCGACCCGGGAGCCGGTCCTGGTGAGACTCAACTGGTGCCACTGGTCGTCCCCGAACGCACGGACAGCGTTCATCGTCAGATAGACGTGACCGCCTTGGCCCTGCACCCAGGTAGCGACTTCGTTGCTGCCCGGCCGCAGCCTCAACCAGACCTGCGGCACGGCCGAGCCGACGCCGTAGCCCCAGAAAAGCACCTGGTCAGGGCTTGTCTCTGTGGCGGAGTAGCGGAACCGGGTGCTGATGGCGAAGTCGTCCGCGCCCGGATCGATCGTGCGGGTGTACGGAACGTCCGCGTAGTCCCCGTTTCCGTCCAGCAGCAGGCCGTCGTTCAGGGATGCGTTGCCTCGCAGGTACGCGTCGTTGGCCCCAAGCGTGCTGTCCGGCGTCGTCCGCCCGGCGGCCACCGAGAGCTGCGGTGACGGTGTGCCACGAGTCGTACCAGGCAGACCGAGGTCCGTGGGAGTGAACCGGGTGAAGCGGATCTCGTCGGCGGAGAAGGAGACACCGCCTTCGTAGACCACGCCGATCTCGCCGCCGGTGAGCTCGGCGATGTCGGAGTATCCCGAGCGTTCGCTGGTGACCAGGCCCTTCGGCGCGCCCGCCCACGTCGTGCCGCCGTCGGTGGAATAGCGGATCTTCAGCTCTTCCCGGTTGTTCGGGTCCGACGGCCCGGAGAAGATCAGCACATCGCCCGGAGTCGAGCGATACGTCTGCTTCAACGGCAGGACCGAGCCCTGCACATTCGGTGACGCCAGCGAGGGAACCGTGGTGAACGCGGGCATCGTCGTGCCGCCATCCGTGCTGACCGCCTTGGCGCGGTGCGGCACGCCATCGACCTCGTTGCGCGCGGCCGCGTAGAGGTTGCCGTTAGGCAGTTCGGCGACGGCGATCTCACCAGGGCTGAGCTGGCCGGCCACGTAGGAATTGGGAACCTGGCTGGCTTTCCAGCTTTCACCGTTGTCGTCGCTGTACAACACGCCGGCGAGAACGGTCGTGGAGTTCGGTTTCTGGTGTGCGCCAACGATGAGGCGGCCCTTGTACGGCCCGTCCTTCTCCAACTGGATGCCATGGGCGGGGCCTGTGGCGAACCATCCGTTGTTGGTGCCGTCGAAGGAGGTACCCAACGGCCGCGGTACCGTCCACGTCAGACCGTCGTCGGAGCTCTGCTGGATCCACGGCAGACGCTTACCGGTCAGCGTGGCCTCATTGGACGTCGTGATCAGGTTGATCTTGCCGGTTTCCTTGTCCACCACCGGAACCGCGTTGCCACGCGTGAACGGTGCGTCCGGGTCGGTCGGCGAGCCCGAAGTCACCACCCGGATCGGCCCCCACGTCCGGCCGTCGTTTGTGGACCGCCGGACCACGAGGTCGATGTCACCGCGGTCGGCACACGACGGCGACTTGCGGGCCTCGGCGAATGCCAGCAGCGTGCCCGCGGAAGTCCGTGACAGGACAGGGATCCGGAAGCAGCCGTAGCCGTTCGTGCCGCCGCGGTAGAGCACCTGCTGCACGCCGACGAGGGCGGACGACTGCACGACTCCACTTGCCAGAGCCGGAGCCGGAATCGAGATCAAAAGAGCGCATGCGAGGACGAGAAGTCTTCGATACACGGTTGGCGTTCCCCTTGCTCCCCCCAGAACACCGTCATCGTAGCGTGGAACGGAACCGCTGTTGGTACGCGCGTGGCGAAACTCCTACGCGCAGCACGAAGGCACGCCGCATCGACTCCGAGGTCCCGAACCCGGCTTCCCGCGCGGCGTCCGAGACCGTCATCCCCTGTTCAAGTGCTCGTTTCCCCGCGTCGATCCGGACTTCTTCGACATACCTCGCGGGCGTGACCCCCAGCTCGGCATGGAACAAGCGTGTCAGGTGACGAGCGCTGATCGAGGCGGTCGCGGCCATCCGGGTCGCCGAGTGGTCCCGGCCCGGATCAGCGACGACCGCGTCCATGACATCCCGCAGGACGGAAGACTTCGGGCGCGGCCGTGAAGTCGACGGCGAGAACTGGGATTGGCCGCCCGGTCGTTGCAGGAACACGACCAATGACTGCGCCACGGTCCTGGCCGCCTCGCCGCCCGCGTCCGCCTCGACGAGAGCAAGCGCCAGGTCGATTCCGGCGGACACCCCGGCCGACGTGAACACGGGCCCGTCCTGCACCCAGATCGAATCCGGTTCGACGGCCACGCTCGGATAGCTCTTGGCCAGCAGCCGCGCGTGCTGCCAATGCGTGGTCGCGCGGCGCCCGTCCAATACGCCAGCGGCGGCCAGCACGAACGCCCCCGTGCAGATCGAGCACACCCTCGGTGTGCCTCGCACAGCGTCCCGGACGGCATCGATGAGCTCAGGCTCGATCGGCCTGCCGACCAGCCGGTCGCCGCCGGCCACCAGCAAGGTGTCGACCTCGACGTCCCGCAGGTCGCCGTCGACCTTGATCGTCATCCCGGTGGAGGACGTCACCGCTGACGTGCCCACCGCCAGCGTGACCAACGAGTAGTCGGTGTGCCCGACCCGGTTGGCCTCGGCGAAGACCTCCATCGGACCGGCGACGTCCAGCAGTTTGACCCCGTCGAAGACGACGACACCAACACGCATCAGCACTCCCATGTCCGGATCACTGCGAAGTATGTCCTTCAGCGCATGGGCTCGCCCCTCGAGAACGGCGAAGCTCAGACCATGACCGAAACCATCGCCGGGATCGACATCCCGGACACCCCGATTGCCAAGGCGGCCACCGACCTCGTCCGGGAGGCCGCCGACGATCTGCTGTACGACCACTCCCGCCGGGTCTACCTCTGGGGTTCGCTGAAGGCGCGCCACCGTGGCCTGGAAGTGGACGCCGAAGCCGCGTACGTCGGCGCGATGTTCCACGACCTTGGCCTGACCCCGAAATACCGCACGGCGAACCGCCGCTTCGAGATCGACGGCGCCGAAGCCGCGCGCACATTCCTTCTCGAACACGGTTACAGCGACTTCGACGCGCGCCAGGTCTGGTACGCCATCGCCTTGCACACAACGCCTGAGCTACCGATGCACCTCGCGCCCGAGATCGCAGTGGTCACGCTGGGTGTGGAGACTGACGTGCTGGGTTTCGACCTCGACCAGGTCACCGAGGACGAAATCAAGGCCGTCACCGCCGCGCATCCGCGGCCGGACTTCAAGAAGGGCATCGTCAAGGCCTTCTATGACGGCATGAAAGACCGCCCGGACAGCACTTTCGGCACGATGAACGACGACGTCATCGCCCATTTCGAACCCGATTTCCAGCGCGCCGACTTCGTCTCGGTCATCCAGCGCAACGCCTGGCCGGAGTAAGCTCCGATGATGTGCTGAATCGACGGAACCTGTTGACAGGCTTGGGTCTTGGTGTTGTCGCCGGGTTCGACCCGGTCGGCCGGGCGTGGGCGGCGGATGGGCCGTTCGACCGCGTTCCGCGTCTGGACGGCGAACTCGTTTTCGACGATTCGGGTATGTCCAGCGACAACGGGCAGTACG
Organism: Rhodococcus rhodnii; assembly: GCA_000720375.1. Classification (GTDB taxonomy): domain Bacteria; phylum Actinomycetota; class Actinomycetes; order Mycobacteriales; family Pseudonocardiaceae; genus Kibdelosporangium. The sequence goes on from JOAA01000020.1 coordinate 102,603, forward strand.
TGATCCGCAGACCATGGGCGGTGCTGCGCCCTGAATCGGTGCGGGACATCGAGAAGATGATCCAGTTCTGTCGCCGGCACCGGATCAAGGTCGCCACTCGTGGCCGCGGGCATTCCACGCACGGCCAAGGTCTGGTCGCGGGTCTGCTGATCGACAGCCGTTCCCTGGCCAGGATCCACTCGATCGGCCCGGATCACGCCGACGTCGACGCCGGTGCGACGTGGCTTGACCTGACGCGGGCCGCGTACGCCAAGCAGCTGACGCCGCCGGTGTTGACTGGCTACATTGGACTGTCGATCGGTGGCGTGTTGTCGATGGGCGGCGTTTCGTCGACCAACCGCCAGGGCGTGATCGTGGACCGCGTCAGGGAACTCGAAGTGGTCACGGGAGAAGGACGTGCCGTCCGGTGTTCGCACACCCGCAACCGGGCCCTGTTCGACGCGGTTCTGGCCGGCGTCGGCCAGTTCGGTGTGATCACTCGGGCCATTGTGGACTTGGTGCCCGCGCTGCCGATGGTTCGCTCGTACATCCTGCGGTACGCCGACCACCCGACGTTCTTCAAGGATCTGCGAACCCTGTTGGACCGAAACGAGATCGAAGACGTCTTCGGTCAGTGGCTGGGCGGCGTACCGCACATCTTCGCGGCGACCGCCTTCGATCCCTCGACACCGCCGGACGACGCGCGGCTGCTGCGTGGGTTGAGCGGGACTGTCGCCCAGGCCGTCGACTTGGACTTCCTGACGTACGCCGAACGCGTTGATACACAAGTCGATGGTCTTCGCAAGACCATTGCCTGGGATGAACTGGTCAAGCCGTGGTTCGACGTGTGGCTGCCGTCGTCCACAGTGGAGCGTTACGTCGACGAGGTCGTTCCGGCGCTCACTCCCCGTGACGTCGGTGCGGGCGGCTGGGTGCTGCTGTTCGGTGTCCAACGAGCGAAGCTAACCCGGCCGATGATGCGAGTTCCCCACGACGACTGGGTATTCCTGTTCGACATCCTGACCGCGGCCGGGAAGCCGGGCCCCGACCCGGCCTTCGCCAAGGAGATGCTCGCCCGGAACAATCGCTTGTTCGACAGGGCCCGGCGGCTCGGTGGCGTGCGCTACCCGATCGGCTCGATGGACTTCAGCACACGGGACTGGGTCGCACACTACGGTGCGCGATGGCCAGAAGTCCGGCGTGCCAAAAAGATATACGATCCGGATCACATCCTGACACCCGGACCTGGCATCTTTTAACCATGCGCCTTGCCGTCGTCGACGACGTTCCACAGATCGGAAAGTTGATGCGCGTCTCGGGAACCGAACTGTTCCCGCGCTTCTACACCGAACGCCAGGCTGCCAGCGCGGCTGCCTACCTGACCGAACCAGACGTAACACTGATCCAGGACGGCACGTACTTCGTGCACGAAGTGGACGAAGTGGTTGTCGCATGTGGTGGCTGGAGCAAGCGTAACAAGCTCTACACGGGATCCGGCGCACAGGCCGATGACGGACGGTTACTAGACCCCGCAACCGAACCGGCGCGAGTGCGGGCGATGTTCGTCCATGCCGACTGGACGAGACGGGGACTGGCACGAGCGATCCTCGACGCGTGTGCGCAGGGCGCACGAGACGCGGGTTTCCGCTCGTTGTCGCTGATGGCGACCTTGCCAGGGGTGCCGCTCTATCGTTCCTACGGCTTCGAAGAAACACGCCAGACCTGGGTTGCGCTGCCGGACGGCGTGCGACTGGAAGGCATCGAGATGACCTACGAACTCTGAGTGTCCGGAGCGGACAGCGGCAAACCCACATGGCGCAATTGGTTGGACCAGCCGGGTACAGCTTGATCAAGGGACACGCACCGCGCTGATAATCTCCGCTGGTGGGCAGTCGATCACTGCGGTTACCCGGTTATGTAAGGAAGATCTATCCCGCACAAGGTCGACTGTTCGTTGACTTCTTGTGCGAACTGTGGGCCACGGCGTGCGACGCGCTGCAAGTCCCGCTCGAACAGTCCGTCCGGACCACCCGGATGCTCAGAGCCGTGCTGCCCGCATGGGCCAGCGAGCGGATCGAGTCCGCACCCGGTCAGCCGTCCTTTGTGGCGGATGACGGGTTCCCGGCCGAGATGTCGGTGAACTGGTCCGGGCCGCACCCGGAACTGCGGCTGCTGTTCGACTGCCTCGGCGACGACCACAGAGGCACCAGAGAAGAAGTGAGTACGGTCACAAGCCGCTTGCGTCAGATCGAAGAGATCTTCATGGCGCAAACCGGTCCGTTCGCACCGGCACCGCAGTGGCACTCGGTCGCGTGGCGCCCGCCCATGCAAGTGGTCCACAAGACATACTTCGGGTTGTACGAATGGCCGCTCCCGCAACGGGATTACGCGGTGCGCGAGGCCATGCGGCGCCTGGACATGGTCGCCGCGTGGGACGATGCCCGCCGGCGGATCGAGGAAGTCGGCGGCCAGCGGGAGATCGAGTTCTTCGCCGTGGACCTGACCGACGAGACGCACGCGCGTGTCAAGATCTACTACCGCAACCACGGCGCCGAGATCGAGGAAGTGAACCGCATCGCTTCGGTGGCGCGACACCACAACACAACGGACGCGTTGGCGGCGTACCGGACACTGGCCGGCGAGCGTACCGACGCCGGCGAGGGCGCGTTGACCTGTCTGGCATTCCGTTCTGGTCTAGACCAAGCCGCGGAGAGTACCAGTTATCTCCGGCTGGCCGATCTGGCGGCCAACGACCAGCAAGCGGTGGACCGGACCGCGGAACTGTTGCGCAGTGCGGGTGTCGACCCCGGCCGGTTGCACACTCTCGCCGACGCGTTCGTGCCGGGACCGCTGGAAGACAGCAAGGGTGTCCTGCATCTGGTCAGCTACCGTGCTGCCGGCAGAACGGCCGACATCACCACCTATTTCCGGTTCCCGGTCTACGCCCAGCCCGCGGCCCAACCCTATTCGTATGTTGATCTGTCTTCCCTGGACCGAAAGGAGCCGATAGTGAGCCGGCAGGATGTGGAGCGCATCGCCCGCTACAACGAGCAGCGCCAACGGGAATACGAGTCGTCGGAGCTGATCCGGCTGCTGGCCGACGAGAACACCGCGGCCGAGACGAAGAAGGCCGTGCTGACGTACCTGCAACCGTGGTCGAACGCCTTTCAGCGGATGATCAGTGCCCGGGTCACCTTCGAGACCGATCCGCAACTGCGCACGCTTGCCCTGGAGCACCAGCAGGAAGAGGTCGGCCACGACGCGATCCTGGCCCGCAGCCGGGCGGACGACAAGCGGCTGGTCTGGGATCCGGTCATCGAGGCGGGTGCGTCGTGGTTCGTCGACCAGTTCGCCGTCCTGCCAGGCGTCCAGCGCGCTGTGCTCGCCCATCTCGCTCTGGAAGCCGGAAGTCTTGTCCTCAGCCAGGCCGGCACCCGCGCGTTCCCCGATGACCCCTATTTCACGTTGCACGACGAAGCCGATGCCGAGCACCTGGAAATGGGCTACCGGCTGTTGCGGGACCGCAGCGACTGGACCGTGGACGAGCTGATCACCGTGCTGGATCGGGCGTGGCAGGTGATCGGTGTGGTCTCCGACCGAATCGCCGAGTGCGCCCGGCAGGACACCGGTGCCGCCGCGGCATGACCACGACCGACGCGGTCACAGCGGCTCGCGCCGTCGCCGATGAATGCGCCCGCGCCTACCAGGCTGTCTTCGCAGAACGCTTGGTTGCCACCTATCTCCTTGGCAGCCTCGCGTACGGCGGTTACTCCCCTGCCGTCAGCGATATCGATCTGGCCGTCGTGCTGTCCGACAGGCGGGACAGCGATCCCGAAACCATCGAGACCACGAGCGAAATCCTGCGCGGGCAGAGCACCTTGCACCGCAAACTGTCCACATTCTGGGCTTCGCTGCCTGCGCTGCGCGATGGGCACGATGACGGACGGTTCCCCGCACTGGACCGCTTGGAACTTGCCGACCAGGGCTTACTCCTGCTCGGCGAGGACGTCGCCGAGCACGTGGCCCGGCCGGCTACCGTCGAATTGTTGTTGGAGAGCGCGCGGTTCGCGGTGAACGTCCTCTCAACCGACGAGGTGATCACCGAGTTCCGTGCGCCCCGACGTCTGCTGGTGGATCCGGTGTGGTTCACCAAGGCCGTTTTGTTTCCGATACGTTTCCTCTATACCAGCACGAAAACCGCCGGACGCGCGGCCACCAACGACGAGGCCGCCGACTGGTACCTGGCCCGGCCACAGCCCGTCGCCGCGTCCCTGGTCCGCTGGGCCGTGCGGGTAAGAGCGGGTCATCCGCTGGATCCCGGACAGCTCAGACCCGAGCTGGCGGCGGGCTTGGTCCCGCTGTACCGGAACTACATCGAAGAACAAACCCATCGGCTGCTTGACAACGGCGCGCCAACCGAACTCATCACCGCCTTCGGACAGTGGCTGCGACGGCTGAGTTGACGTCCACAATGGACTGTCTAAAGGGGTGGCCAGCCGGAACGTCTCCTCTGTCCACCCAGAACGGACGATCCAGAATTGATCAAGGATGATGGCGGTCGGCGGGTGCTTGTGGCGCATGGTAAAACCTCCGTGATCGGTTCCGCGGTGACACGGAGAGCCCGGGTCCCCATTTCGCCGAACACTCAGGAGTTCGAGACCCGTGCAGCGCACAGACGACACAGACGAGTCCGCCAAGCCGTATGACAAGTCGATCCGCAAGCGGCTGACCAGGACCGTTCTCATTCCCAGCGTGACACTTCTGGTGTTATGGATCGCGGTTTCGTCGTACTTCGTCATCAACGGCCTTTACGTCCGCTTGGTCGCGGCGTCGGTGCGTGAGGTGTCGATCCCGGCAGCCACCGCGCTGGCCGCGTTCCAGAAGGAACGTCAGATCGCCCTGCAGTACATCGACAATCCCGCGGTGGGGCAATCCGCGCTGCAGGAACAGCAAAGAGCCACCGACGAGAAACTCGTCGCGCTGCACACCGCCTTCGACGCGACCATCTCCGCCGCGCCCGACGACATCGCCACCAAGGTCAACGCGCTGAAGAGCCAGTTCGACCAGCTGCCGGTGCTGCGCTCGCAGATCGCCTTCCGGAGCATCAACCGCGCGCAAGTCAACAGTTACTTCAACGGCGTGATGGACACGGCGTCGAACCTGTTCGACACCCAGGCCCGGATCGTGCCGGACGCACAGGCCGCACAGGGCGGTATCACCGCGACCTCGGTCTTCCGCGCCGGTGACGCGATGTCGCGCGAGACTTCGCTTGTCTCGACGGCGTATGCGGCCAAGGCGTTCGCCCCGGACGACTTCGTGCAGTTCACGCAGGTGCGCGGCTTCTACCGGACCGAGCTCGCCCAGATCGCGCCGTTCCTCGATCCGCACGTCCGCGCCGCGTACCAGGCCCTGACCACCAGCGATGCGTGGACGCGGCTGGCGAGCCTGGAAGACTCGCTCGTCAAGCGCGGCCCGTGGACCGCGCGTGACGTCGCCAGCCTGCCGGTGACCGAAGCCGACTGGCAGAACACGACGAACCAAGTCGCCCAGGGCCTCAACGCCATCGCCATCGATCAGGCCGACAAGGTCTCGGCGGCCGCGCTCGAGTCGGGCGACGCGCAGCTGCGCAACGCGATCATCGGCAGTATCTTCGCGCTGCTCGCGTCGCTCGCCGCGATCATCGTCGCGGTCCGGGTGTCCCGCTCGCTCGTCGACCGCGCGTTGATGACCCGGCTTGCGCGGCTGCGCAACGACTCGCTGGACCTCGCCCGCAACCGGCTGCCGAACATCGTGGAGCGCCTCAAGGGCGGCGAGCACGTCAACGTGACCGAGGAGCTGCCACGCCTCGACCACGGGCGTGACGAGATCGGACAGGTGGCCGAGGCGCTGAACATCGCACAGCTGACCGCCGTGAACGCGGCGGTGAGCGAGGCGAAAGCCCGTAGCGGTGTGCACAACGTGTTCCTCGGTATCGCGCACCGCAACCAGGTTCTGGTGCACCGGCAGCTGCAGATCCTCGACGAGATGGAGAAGCGCGAGGAGGACTCGTCCCAGCTGGCCTCGCTGTTCCAGCTCGACCACCTGGCCACCCGGGCCCGGCGGACCACCGAGAACCTGATCATCCTCGGTGGCAAGCAGCCCGGCCGCCGGTGGCGCAACCCGGTGCCACTGCTGGAAGTCCTGCGTGCCGCGGTGTCCGAGACCGAGCAGTACTCCCGGGTGCGGGTCGAAGGCATCCCGGAGGTGTCGATCACCGGTTCGGCCGTCGCCGACACCATCCACCTGGTCGCCGAGCTGGTCGACAACGGCACGTCGTTCTCCCCGCCCGGCTCGCAGGTCGAGGTCAGTGCGACGCAGGTGGCGCGGGGCGTCGTCGTCGAGATCTCCGACCAGGGGCTCGGGATGAAGGACGCGGTCCGTGAATGGGCCAACAAGATGATGAGCGAGGCACCGGAGTTCGACGCCATGGCGTTGCGCGCGGACACCAGCCTCGGTCTGTTCGTGGTGGCCCGTATCGCGTCACGGCTCGACATCACGGTCACGTTCGACCCGTCCCGCTACGGCGGCACGCGCGCGACCGTGCTGATTCCCACGCAAATCCTTGTCACCGACGGACAAGCCGAGGACACCATGGTGGTGAGCGAACCGGCGCCCGCGGCGCCGACCCCAGCAGCTGCTCCAGTCCCCCCGGCGCAGCCGGCGTGGCCGGAACCCCGCGACGCGACCCATTCCAACGGGTTCCTGGCTCGCCGGACAGACGCCCCACGGCCGCGGCCCGTTCCGCAGCCGCCCGCGGTGAGCGAACCGGAACCCGTTGCCCCGCAAGCCGATGCCGAGGACAAGCCGGCTCAGGACACCGGTCGTGCGCCGTTGCCACAGCGACGGCCGCAGCAGAACCTCGTGTCCCAGCTTCGGGACGACCCGGACGACACCACCGAGAAGGTCGTGCGGGCTGACGAGGAGGCCCCGGAATACGGCCAGTCGAGGACGTTGTCGGCGTTCCACAAGGGCACCCAGCGCGGTCGCGAATCCGATGTCACAGCAGACTGATCCACCGCACTCCAGCAGGGAAAACTCTTCCATGAACCAGAAAACCGACCTGAACTGGCTGCTTGACGACATCGTCAGTCGTGTCGTCGGCACCCAGCACGCCATCGTCCTGTCAGCGGACGGGCTGCTGCTGGGCAAATCGGCCGGGATGAACAAGGACGACTCCGACCAGCTGTCCGCGATCGCGTCCAGCCTGCAAAGTCTGGCCAAGGGCGTGAGCAGGCACTTCAACCGCGGTGGGGTGCTGCAGAACCTGATCGAGATGGAACGCGGCTACCTGTTCGTGTCCGCCGCGGGGCGCGGTGCGTGCCTCGCGGTGCTCGCCGAGGAGACCGTCGACGTCGAGATGATCGCCTACGAGATGAACCGCCTGGTCAAGCGCGTCGGGGACTACCTGGCCTCAGCGCCACGGGAAACCGCGAAAACCGCGGAAAGGGCGTAAGGAGTGGACGACGGTTGGTATGACGAAGCCGCGGGCCCGCTGGTCCGGCCGTACGCGATCACCGCTGGCCGGACACCCGGGCTGGCGGGCGCGCAACTGGACGTGGCAACCCAGGTGATGACGTTGCGGTCGGCCGAGACGACCGACACCGGACTCACCCCAGAACATTTGCAGATCAAGCGGTTGTGCCAGCGGCCACTGTCGGTGGCCGAACTGGCGGCACACATGAACCTCCCGCTCGGAGTGATCAGAGTGCTGTGCGGCGACCTCATCGAACGCGGCGTTGTCATCGTCCGGTCCCCGGCACAGCGGGTCGAAGCACCCGATCGCGAACTACTACAGGCGGTACTTGATGGTCTCTCCAACCTCTGACGACGGCGAGGACACGATCCCGACGCCGGTCAAGATCATCGTGGCAGGCGGATTCGGCGTCGGCAAAACCACGTTGGTCGGTTCGGTCTCAGAAATCCCTCCGTTGACAACGGAAGAACTGCTGACCGAGGCCAGCGACGGCATCGATGACCTGGCCGGCGTGGAACGCAAGACCACCACCACGGTGGCACTGGACTTCGGCCGGATCACCATCTCGCCGAAGCACGTGCTGTACCTGTTCGGAACACCGGGGCAAGACCGGTTCTGGTTCATGTGGGATGAGCTGGCCCGTGGGGCTATCGGATGCGTCGTGCTCGTCGACACGCGGCGGCTGGACAACAGCTTCGCGGCGATCGATTACTTTGAACGCAGGCGGATTCCGTTCATTGTCGCGGTGAACGTGTTCGATGGTGCTCAGCAGTATGAAGAGGACGAGATTCGCGGGGCGCTCGCGGTTCCGACGCATGTTCCGATCGTCATGTGTGACGCTCGGAAGCGGGATTCGGCCAAGTTGACGCTGATCAAGTTGGTCAAGCACGCTATGAGTGAGTTGCCTGTGGGGTGAGGGTCGGGCGCTGTGCCTGCTTCGGCGCGCTGCTACCTGGGGTCGGCGCGCCTCTTCTCTTGCTTGGGGCGCGCCTCCACTTCGGTGGGGGCGCGCCTTTTGTCACCAGTAGTCTCTTGTCCACAACGGACACCTTGTCGCGAGGTCACTCAGTGAACCATTCGCGGACGTCGTCCCGGCTGAGAATCGTGAGCACCCCGATCGCCAGCGCGATTCCTGCGATCGCCGTGATCTGGCCGCTGAACAGGTTGATCACGCCGCTGATCAGGCCGACCACCTCGATGCAGATGACCGTCACCCGGATCCATGCCCGCCGCGTGCCCGCCATCAGCACGCATGCCAGCAGTGTCAACGCGATCGCGATCGACAGGAAGCCGAGGAAGTAGAGCAGGCCCGCACCCGATGTCCGGGCGCCGTGGCTGGATCGTTCGCTGATCGCGTCGACGATCAGGAACCCGATGAATCCGTTGGCGAGCACCTGGAAGACCAGCACACCCAGGACCAGCTTGAGTCTGCCGGGCATCCGCTGCTGCTGGTGGTGCTGCGAAATCTCGTTGTTTGTCATGGCCAGAACAGTGAACGTCGTTCTGGCCACGAACAACCGGAAATTTCCTCTTGTATCGCGCCTAACTAGTGGTGACGACTACCTCGTACGTGTCCGCCGTCGGCGGGAAGCCGGTGTCGAACTTCGCGTTCACCACCGCCAGCTTGTTCCCCAATTTCGCTGCTGTGGCAGGGGTTTGGAACTTCGTGCTGGTGATTACCCTGTCCAGGACGCCTGCGCTGCCGTCGGCCGTCAGGCGGATTCGGCTCACCTGTCCGGTGACGGGATTTCCGCCGACGCGGTTGACGCCCTGCACTACCCACACCGTACGCCCGTCGCGGGCAACGCCGTCCGCTCCCGGAACACTCACGCCCGTAACGGTTTGGCTTGCTCCGGTACGCGCGTCGACCTTGATCAGCTCGCCGCGGGAGGAATGTCCCACGATCAGCGCACGGCCGTCTGGCGTTGTGTTGATGCCGTTGAGGTTGAACGCTCCGCTCGTGTCCGCTGCCGGTCCGCTGAGTGCCAGTGTCTTCGCCGGGCCCAGCTTGCCGAAGCGGCTCACCGGCACGAAGTACAGCCGCGGGTTCATCGAGTCGGTGAACCAGGCGCCCTCCCTGGTCAGCGTCACGTCGTTGATGAAGCCCTGGTTCGCGGGTACGAGTTGGTAGTCGGCGACCGTGGTCCCGCCTTTGATGTCGTAGACGTATGCCTGGCCGGAGGTGCCGCCCGCGACGAACAGCAAGTCGTGCCGCAGGTCGGCGATCATTCCGATGGCGAACCGGCCGGCGGGCGCGTCGATGAACAACTCCGCCTTGCCGCGTCGGGCGTCGCCGCGGAAGATGTCGCCGCGGAACAGGTCACCGGCGAAGAACTCGGCTCCGTGCCCTGCCGCGATGCCCTCGGCCGAACTGGCTCCCGGCAGCACGATCACTTTCTCCGGCTGGGTCGCGGCCGCGGGTGCCGCCAACCCGATCACCAGCATCGACGAGAGCAGCAGGGCTCTTCGAAGTCGCATTGATCAACTCCTTGTCCTCGGGTGTGCCACAGGACATCCTGCCGGGCCGGTCCAGCCCCTCCCGATCACCGGGAAATTCCGCGAAAATGCCGGAAGAATCATGCACGCCTGGTTGAGCGATGGCACTGTTCTGCGTTTTTCGATATTCGGCGAACCGTACGCAAAGGTAATGATCGCGTGCGGCAATTGTCGTACAAATAATTCACATACACCGATCGGGTGACCGATATACATTTGGCGCGACATGACCCGTCAGATGTACGAGCACCAAGGACGCCTCGACCACCACCAACGCACACAAAGGCGAATGAAGCGTGCCGCATGTACCCCGGAGCCGGAACGACGATCCGATGCGAGATACCCAGCCGGACTTCTTCACGGACAGCTACCAGGACATCCGTGTACAGGTTCGCGTGTATCTGCGTCACCAGTTCAGAAGTCTGGTCGACATCGAGGAGATCGCCGACGCGGCGATGGAGCGGCTGTACGTCCGCTGGCACACGGTCGACGACCCGCTGCCATGGGCGATCGCGGTCGCCCGGAACCTCGCTATCGACGAGCTGCGCAGGGCTCCCGTCGCACGATTGGAGGAAGAGATCGTGAACAGCAACGGCACACTGGTCTCTGGTTTGGGCCTCGCCGATCAACAGTTACGGGTGACCGCGATCTTGCAGTCGCTGCACGCGCTGCCCCGCTCGCAGTACACCGTGATCATTCTCGCCGCGCTCGGTTTCTCGAACCAGGAGATCGCCGGCATCACCCGGCTGGCTGAGAATTCCATCGCCCATTACCTCTACGAGGGCCGCAAGAACCTGGAGAAGATCCTCCAGTACCGGCGGCGTCGCTCCCCGCGGCATCCCAATCGATCCGTCCGGCCACCAGGCAAGGGTTAGCACGCCTCGAAAGGATGCTCGTACAACGAAAGGGTCTTTAGGATGTTTCGTCGGACGCGGTCGCGATCGGACCGCCATGAGCGGCTCGTCGGTCCCCGCGATGTCGACCAATGGTTCGCAGAGCTGCGGCAGGCGGCCAACGTGGAACTGCCGCCGGGAATGGACCCTGACCACCGGGCACGACTGCTGATCGAACTCGTCGACGCCATGCACCGGATGGATCCACCCGATCCGCCTGAACCCCGGCCACACGGCCACAAACCAAGGCAGTACACGGTTCTCACCGAAGCGAAGCCCGGCCGCCGCTCACCACGGCACGCGATGCCGACCCGGCGGCAACTGCGCAGGGCCGAGCCGAAATCACTGATGAACCGGTTGCACCGGATCCCGAAAACGGTGCAGGCGGGCATCATCGTGGTCGTCGTGGTGCTGATCGGCGTGGTCGGCGTCTTCATGACCCGGCCGGGGACCGACGGGAGCGCCACCGGGCTGACCAAGATCAGGGTGGCCGTGCTGCCCGTTGTCGACGTCGCGCCGTTCTACCGCGCGTTGGACGCCGGATACTTCGCCGAGGAAGGGCTTTCGGTCGACATGGTGGTCGCCGACAGCGGCCCCGCGGCGATCGAGAACCTGACCGCGGGCCGGCTGGACATCGCGTTCACCAGCTACCCCGGTGTGCTCAAGGCGCAGAGCGAGCGGCACGCCGACCTTAAGATCATCGCGCCCGCGTACACAGCGGACACCAGTCACCTGATGCTGGTGTCCAAACCGGGCGGTCCGATCGGCAAGGCGGAAGACGTCGCGGGCAAACGGATCGCGGTGACGAGCGTCGGATCGATCTCCGATCTCGGCGCCATGTCCGAACTGCGGGCCCGCAACGTGGACGTCTCCAAGATCAAGTGGGTGCAGCTGCCGATGCCGGAGATCGGCCCGGCCATCCAGCGTGGCGACGTGGACGGCGGCGTGATCGTCGAGCCGTACATCCAGTTGAACAACAGGGCTTTCAACGCGTTGCCGATTCTCGATGTCGCGCTCGGCGCGACCGCGCGGATCCCGTTGTCGGGATATGTCGCGCGCAGCCAGACCGACGAGACACCGAACGCCGTCGACAGGTTCGTCCGCGCGTTGCGGCACGGCATCGACGATGTGTCGGACCGGGAGGTGCTCGAGCCCCTGCTGGTGAAGTACCTCGGCATCGACGCCGAGACCGCCAAACACGTCCGGATCGCGCAGTTCCCGAAGGTTCTGGATGCCGGCCAGATCCAGCGGGTGGCCGACCTGATGCTGCAGTTCGCCGTGATCAACCGACGGCTCGACGTCAAGCCGATGCTGCGATAGGGGAGTCCACAATGGCCATTCGAGTCCGTTTCCTGCTCATCGACGACATGGATGGCACCGCCGCGCCCGACGTGCACCGGGTCACGTTCGCGCTCGACGGGACCAGCTACGAGATCGACCTGACCGCGGCCAACGCCGCGAGACTCCGGACAAGACTGGCGGCGTACGTGCACGCCGCCCGGCAGACGGGGCGATCCCCGCTGCCCGTGCCGACACTGGCCGACCTACGGCGGTGGCCGACCGAACCTGTCTGGCACTACGAGAAAACCGCCTGACCACAACCAAAAGCCGAGGGGAACAACCGGCATGGCGAGACCACCTGCCGCGCATCGCACCATCTTCCTGGTCGATGTGGAAGCGTTCGGCGATCACAGCCGGACCAACAAGAACCAGATCGTCGTCCGGGAAGGCCTGAAACACGCGTGGCGGCGGGCCTTCCGTCACGCGGGGGTCGATCCGGACCGCTGCGCCGTGGAAGACCGCGGTGACGGCGTCTTCGTACTCGTGCCAGCCGAAGTACCGAAATCCCTGTTCATCGACTACGTGCCGCTCGAGCTGGTGGCGGCGCTGAACGAGCACAACTCGTCACACCCGAAGGCGGAGCAGATCCGCCTGCGGATGGCGATGCACGCGGGCGAAGTGGAGCTGGACGACAGCGGCTCGACCGGCGCGGCGATCATGCACGCGTTCCGGCTGCTGAGCTCCCAGCCGCTGAAGGACGCGCTGGCCCGTTCGCCGGGCGTGCTGGCGCTGATCACATCGGACTGGTTCTACAGCGAGGTGGTCCGGCACAGCGGGATCACCAACCCGACGGACTTCCGGGAGGTGCGCGTGTCGGTGAAGGAGACGACCGGGCGAGCGTGGATCACCCTGCCCGGGCAACCGATGCCGTGGCCTTTCCTGCGTGGCCTGAGGTCGATCTGGTCGGGGTCGCGCGTGTAGCTATTGTCGTGATGTGATCGTGGGCATCGACGTGGGGACGACGGCAGTCAAGGTCTCCGCGTTCACAGTGGACGGCACGCTGGTGCACACGCACAGCGTGCCGTACCCGATCAGCAGGCCACAACCGGGCTGGGCGGAGCAGGATCCGCTGGACTGGTGGCGCGGGACGCAAGCGGGCCTCGCCGCGCTGCCGCCAGGCGAGATCCTCTCGATCGGGATCGTCAGCCAGGTGAACACGCACGTGTTCGCCGACGCGGCACTCCAGCCGCTGGCCCCGGCGATCATCTGGCAGGACCAGCGCTGTGCGTCGATCGCGGCCACGTTCGACGCACAGTTCAGCGCCGAGGAGAAGACACGCATCTGGGGCTCGCCGATCGTCCTGGACGCGTCATTCCTCCCGGCTCGTGCGGAATGGCTCGCCTCGACCTCACCGTCCCTTTGGGACGCCACGCGATGGGTGTTGAGCCCCAAGGATTTCATCGCCGCTCAGCTGACCGGCCGAGTAGCCACGGACCTGTTGTCGTCTGTCCGTATTGCCGGGCCTTCGGGCTACATCGCTGAGGCCGTCGCTTTGGTCGACGGCCTGAGCGACCGGCTGCCGCCGATCCTGCCGCCGGAGGAAGTCGGCACGATGGACGCCTTCGGTGCGGTGCTGGGCACCGGACTGCCGTGGTCCGGGCGCCGGGGCATGGTGCTGTGCGGGACTTCGCTTGTCGTTGCAGGCGCTTCCGCTTCCGGGGCCGCACCGGGCATTGTCACTTTTCCGCCGTACGACGGGGTTCTGGTGCACGCGGGGCCGACGCAGGCGGCAGGTGACGCGGTGCGGTGGTGGAGCCAGGTGAGCGGCCTGAGCATCCCGGCTGTGTTCGAGTCCGCCGCTTCGGGTTCCTCTGGTGTGGTTTTCACACCGTACCTGGCTGGTGAACGTGCGCCGCTGTGGGATTCTTCTGTGCGGGCAACGTTTCTGGGGCTTCAGTCGTCCACTTCGCAGGCGGACATGTCCCGTGCGGTGCTGGAAGGCGTGGCGATGTCGGGCAGGCATGTGCTCGAGTCCGTTGAGCAGGCATGCGGGTTTACGTTGGAATCGTTGACCTTTTCGGGTGGTGGCGCGCGGAGTCCTTTGTGGGCCCAGATCTTCGCGGACGTACTGGGGCGCTCTGTCGAACGCTTGCGTGTCCACGACAGCGGCACCCTCGGCGCGGCATTGCTGGGCGCGGTCGGCGCGGGGGTTTACCCATCGGTCGCCGAAGCCGCCGCGGCCACGGTCTCGGTGGACTCCGTCTTCTCGCCGACCAAGTCGATGGACACGCTCTACTCGGTATACCGGGACACGTACGAAGCGTTGCGGGATATCCACTCGCGCATGGTTTGAACATCGGGCCAGGCGGGCACCTGCATGCCGTGAAGCGACTGCTCAGCATCCTGATCGGCGCACTGGCCGCCGGTGTCGTCGGATACATCAAGAGCGGCGACGAGCCGACCGCGACCGGGGTGGCGTTGGCATTCGCGATCCCGATCGCCATCATCGCGGTCGGCTTGCCGGGCTTCAGGTCGTTGGTGCCCGCCGCGGGCTTCGCGGTGTTGATGCTGCTCTTCGGCCCTGCGGAAAGGACGGAAGGCAGCAACATCCTCACCGACTGGGCATTCCTGTGGATGTGCTTCACGGTGGCAGCCCTGCTGGTGACGGGCTGGCTCGTGGTGAGCCGCAGGCGGAAGGCATCCAAGATCCAGTAGGCGCCGCGGCCCTGCCGTCACACGGACAAGGCCGCGGCTGCTGGTCACAGGGCTTTCTCGTACGTCTCCTTCAACGCAAGTTGGCAACCGAGTGAGATGAGAGCCATCAGGAACGCATAGGCCGTCAACGACCACGAAGAACCCGTGGCCCCATACAGCGCGGTCGCGACCAACGGTGTCACCGCGCCACCGAGGATCACGCCCAGGGTGAGGCTGAGTGACGCGCCGCTGTAGCGCATTCCGGTCGGGAACAGCTCCGCGAACATCGCCGGTTGGGGTCCGATGTACGCCGACTGCAGTCCCAGCATCAGAATCAGGGCGATCGCGATCAGCGGGATCGACTTCGTGTCCACCAACGGGAAGAAGACCAGGGCCCAGGCCGCGTGCGCGGCGCAGCCCCACACCATCACCTTCCGTCTGCCTATCCGGTCGGACATCCGCGCGAAGAACACCACTCCGATCGCGAACACCGCCGACGCGAAGATCAGCATCGTCAACACCGTGGGCGTTGCTATCCCGAGTTGGCGGTTGGCGTACGAAACGAAGTAGACGATGACGATGTACCCGATTCCGCCCATGCCGAGGTAGCTTCCCGCGGCCAGCAGCACCTTGCGCAGGTCCGTGCGCAGTACGTCGATGACCGGCACCCGGCGGTGCTGCTCCAGCCGTTCGAAGACCGGGCTTTCGGCGATCCGCAACCGGATGAACAGGCCGACCACCACCAGCACGGCCCCGAACAGGAACGGGATCCGCCACGCCCAGTCGGTGAACTCCGACGGGGTCGTCACGCTGGTGACGATCAGGAACACCAGGTTCGACAGCACGATCCCGGTCGGCAGCCCGAACGCCACGAACCCGCCGAAGAATCCCCGGCGTTTGTCCGGTGCGTGCTCCACCGACATCAGCACCGCGCCGCCCCATTCACCGCCGAGCCCGAAGCCCTGCACACAGCGCATCAACACGAGCAGGATCGGCGCCCAGACACCGATTTGCGCGTACGTCGGCAGCAGGCCGATGACGACGGTGCCGACGCCCATCAGCATGAGCGACCAGACCAACATCGATTTCCGGCCGATCCGATCGCCGAAATGTCCCATCACGATTCCGCCGAGCGGGCGAGCGATGAACCCGATGGCGAACGTCGCGAACGAAGCCAGTGTCCCGGTCAACTCCGAGACCTGGGGGAAGAACTGCGGCGCGAACACCAACGCAGCCGCCGTGCCGTAGATGAAGAAGTCATACCACTCGATCGTCGTACCAATCGCGCTCGCGACCGCGACGCGCTTGGCTTCCCGATTCATCGATTTGGGTTGGGTAGCGCTCGTCATCGCACCTCCCGTTGTGCCGTTCGCCCAGTGTCAGCGATTTCCCGACAAAGCGCTATGGCCCGAACGTGGCTGATTTCCGGCTCGCCGCCGCTGGTCAAATCGATCCTTTGTAGACAGGTAACGAACTGTCGTTCGTCCCGATGGGTTACGTGTCCAACGGCAGCCAGGAGATTTGATGACCGGTCTTTTCATGCTTCCGGCCGAGGTAACGGTGACCGTCACCCGCGAGGAGCAGCATCAGCAGGCGCTTGCCCGATATCCGGTCGCCGCGGGTGTCGCACGCCAAGTGGTCGCCGAACTCACCTGGTGCACGATCGAAACTGGAAAATATCGCGGAGAACGCGCCGTCGAGGTCCGGCTCGACGGGATGCGTGTCGGCGAATTGACGTACGCGATGTCGGAACGTTACCAAGACCTGCTGACCGAGATCACCGCGCGCGGCCACCAACCTGGTTGCGACGCGCTTGTGTACATTGGCAAGCGCGGTATCGAGGTCAGTTTGCGGATGCCCAAGGCCGAAACCCGCGTACCCATTCCCTCGGCCCAGCCCGTGGTGCCCGCTCCGGCGCGGACACACCAAAAGAAACCGCGTAACAAAAAGCGCCCGGTGTGGATTGCGGCCGTCGTCGCCGGGTTCTTGTTCCTGGTCGGTCTGATCAATTCAACCGACGAGAAGCCCACTTCCGGATCGACCGCGCCCATCGCCGATGTGGCGCCCGTCCCGCCGCCGACCACTGCCACGACCACGACCACCACGGCAACGACTTCATCCTCTGTTCCGGCTCCTCCACCACCACCGCCGCCCTCACCGGCCACACCGACGACGAAGAAGTCCACCACGACAAAGCAAGCACCACCGCCACCACCTCCCGCGACGGACGAGCCCGCGCAGAACTGCCACCCGAACTACGACCCGTGCGTGCCCGTTGCCAAAGATGTCGACTGCAAGGGAGGTAGCGGCAACGGCCCCGAGTACGTCAAGGGCCCGATTCGCGTCATCGGCAAGGACGTCTACGGCCTCGACGACAACAACAACGGCATCGGCTGCGAGTGACTCACGCGCCGGGGAGCCTGGCCTTCTTGGTGCTGTGGGCGTTCTTTGTTGCCGTGTAATGGAAGTTGTCGGTGTTGATTTCCCTGCCGGATTTCCGGTCGACCAGAACGGGATCGGCCAGTTCGCCGCTTTCCGTGTCGACCAGGCGGACCGCGCCTTTCCCCTTCGTCACATGTTTGCGGCCCCACACCGCAATGGCCTCGACGACGGGCTGCAGATCACGGCCGCGCTCAGTCAGCCGGTACTCGTAGCGCGGTGGGTTGTCCTGGTACGCCCGGCGCTCAAGCAAACCGTTGTCGCACAGCTCTTTGAGGCGACGGGTCAGTGAGTTGGGCGAGATGCCCATGCTCTGCTGGAACTCGTCGAACCGGGTCAGGCCGTGCAGCGCGTCCCGGACGATCAGCAGGCTCCACCACTCCCCTACCTGGTCCAGCGTGCGCGCCGTCGGGCACTCCATGGCGGCGAAGCTTTTGTGGCGCATGACTACACCCCTAGGACTTCCATTGTGGAAGTCACTGTAGCAAGATGACTTCCATCATGGAAGCCACAGGAGGACTGATGATCGGGGTTCTGGGACCGGGCGGGATCGGCGGACTGGTCGCGGCAAGGCTGGCAGCGGCCGGGCACGACGTGACGATCGTCGCCAGCGAGCGCACGGCGGCCGAGATCACCGCGCGAGGGTTGCGTTTCACCGCACCCGGCACGCCCGAGGACGTCTCATATCCAACAGCGCGGGCGTACCTGACAGAGCCCGTTGACGTGCTGTTCGTCGCCGTGAAGGCAACCGACCTGCTCCCGGCGTTGCAGCGAATCCCCGCGAAGACGCTCGGAAACGCCACGGTCGTCCCGTTTCTGAACGGCGTCGACCACATGTCGTTGCTGCGGGCCACCTATCCGGAGGCGAACGTCGCCGCCGCGACCATCGCGGTCGAAGCCACGCGTCACCGGCCCGGAGTGGTCGAGCAGGTCTCGACGATGGCCGACGTCGGTCTCACCGAAGGCAGCGACGTGGCGGAACTGCTGGCCAAGGCGGGATTCGACGTCACCACCCACCCCGACGAGAGCACGGCCCTGTGGCGAAAGCTGGTCTTCCTAGCCCCGTTCGCCTTGTTGACCACGAGCGCGCAGGCGCCATTGGGAGAAGCCCTCGAGAAGCGCGGCGAATGGTTGCACCCCTTGGCGCAGGAGGCAGCCGCAGCCGCCAAGAGCCAGAACGCCGAGGTGGATGCGGAGGCGGTCGAGGCGCGCATCCGTGGCGCGGCACCCACGTTCCGTTCGTCGCTGCTCAAGGACTTCCTGGACGGGCGCGCCCTTGAACTCGACGCGATCGCCGGGCCGATCATCCGTGCGCTGGGCAGGGACAACGCTCCGGCCACGGTCGACGCCGTCGCGACGATCCTCGGGAGTTGACCTCAACATTACTTGAGGTTGCACGGTGGTCACCGTGCACCCAAAACCAATCATCGCGCTGACCGCTGTCCTGCTGTCGACGTTGTCGTTGTCGCTCACGGTGGCCGCTGCGTCGGTGGCGTTGCCCAGCATCGCCACCGACCTGCACGCGGGACTGGCGGACACGCAATGGATCGTGAACGGCTACATCGCGACCTTCGCCAGTTTCATGCTGGCCACGGGTTCCCTCGCCGACCGGATAGGCCGACGACGAGTGTTCGCGACGGGAGTCGCGGTGTTCGCCGTGACCGGTGTGCTGAGTGCGGCGGCGTGGGACGTTGTCCTGCTTGATGTCCTGCGCATCCTTGCCGGGATCGGCGGCGCGGCGGCGGCCAGCAGCGGCGCGGCGATCCTGGCTTCCGCGTTCGACGGGCCCGCCCGGATCCGGGCTTTCGGGATGTTGGGGACCACGCTGGGCATCGGGTTGTCGTTCGGCCCGACCGTCGCCGGGTTGCTGATCGACTGGCTCGGCTGGCGCGCGGTGTTCGGCGCACCCGCGATCGCCGTGCTCGTGGTGCTGTGCCTGGTCCCGATGCTGCCCGAGTCGCGGGCACCAGGATCGCGCACAGTGGACTGGGCAGGCACCGCCTCGTTCACGCTTTCCTTGCTGCTGCTGGTTTTCGCATTCATCGAAGGCCCAGAACTCGGCTGGTCCTCGGCCATCACCCTGACGGCGTTCATCGGTTCGGTGGTGCTGCTGGCGGTGTTCGTCGCCGTGGAACGACGTCAACAGGACCCGATGTTCGACCTCAGTCTGCTGGCCAATCCCCGGTTCATCGGGCTTTCGCTGGCCGCCGCGGTGATCGTGTCGATCCCGTTCCCGCTCGTGGTCTATTTGCCCGCGTACTTCACCAACGTGATCGGGATGAGCCCCGGCGCGGCCGGCACCACGCTGCTGCTGCTCACCGGGCTCGTGCTGATCCTGCCGATGCTCGGCAGCGTGATCACCAAGTGGATCACGCCGACGGCCGTGGTCGTCCTCGCGGTCGGGCTCGTCGGGATCGGTGCCGGTTGGTTGACCGTGCTCGAACCCAGCGCATCGCTGACCACGTTGGCCGGTCCGTTGCTGACGATCGGACTGGGATTCGGCGTGGCGACCGGGCTCGTCGACGGCGTCACGATCAGCAGCGTGCATCCCGATCACGCGGGCACCGCGGCAGGCATGTTCAACACAGTCCGGCTGGCCATCGAGACGATCGCGATCGCGGTGGTCGGCGCGGTGCTGGCGGGCAGCACCGGCGGGCGGTTGGCCGAACCCGGCTTCACCAGCGGTCTGCACACCGCGCTGTGGTGGATGGCCGGTATCGCCGTGCTGCTGGCGATCATGTTGGCACGCACGCTGCTGCGAAAAGACGCACGCACGAAGGGATTGGCGGTCGCGCCATGAGTGATCAATTGCGGTTCGCCATCCTGATCGGCAGCACCAGGCAGGGCCGGTTCGGCCCGACCATCGGCAACTGGATCGCGGCCCAGGCAGCGCAACACCCCGACATGCGCGTGGTGGAGCAGCTGCGTCAGGTTTTCCCCGAGCTGCACGCGGTGACCCCATCCGGGACTCGGTCAGTTTCGCCGGTGCTCACGACAGGTTCGACGGGGACGGCAACCCCAAGGACCCGATGCCCTGCGAGACCGCCGCGAAGGACACGCTCGATCAGCTGGCGTGGTGGGCACACGCGCTGCGGAACGCCCGGACAGTCAGGCCGTACGGCACCGCATGATCACTGCTTGCCCGCTCCCCGGAGGAGTATCTCGACCACGAGGTCGGCGGCCTTGGGCGGCTCCATCTCCGGGTTGCTGTGCGCCGCGAGCTTCACCAAGTCGTCCAGCAACTTCCTGACCCACGTTCTCGGCACGTCAGCACGGAAGAAGCCTTCGTCGACACCGCGGTCGACGAAGGCGCTGAGCCGGGCCCGCAGTTGCTGACGACGCTCCTCGGTGGCGTGATCAGGGCTTACCAGGCTGGAGAAGTCCAACGGCCACTGCCGGGACACCGGCACGATGCCCTCGACGTAGCGGTGCAGCGCCACCGCGATCGGCGCCTCGGTCAGCCGGGCTTCGTCCAGCACCCGCTCGGCCTCGTCGAGCTTGGCTTCGAACAAGGCGACGAGCAGTGCCTCACGGGTGGCGAAGCGCCGGTAGACCGTCCGGCGGTCCAGCCCGGCTTGCGCCGCGATCTGGGTTATCGACGCCGACGGATCCCTGGCCAGCACTTTCGCGCCGGTCTGCAGCAGGGTGTCGAGGTTTCGACAGGCGTCAGCTCTCATTCCGCAAGTCTAGCTCTGTGACACCTGACACGCCTTCCGTCACATCCACGTCGCTTTACTCCACCTAAATGTCGCAGTAGTGTGACAGTTATGAGCAGAACCATGGTCGTGCTGGCGATCGGCGCCGGCGTCTTCTCGCTCCTGCAGTCGCTGATCGCACCGGTGCTCCCGACGATCCAGCAGGAGCTGCACACCTCACAGAACACCGCGACCTGGGTCCTGACCGCGTACCTGCTGTCCGCCTCGATCTTCACGCCGGTGCTCGGCCGCGTCGGCGACATGGTCGGCAAACGCCGCACGCTGGTGGCGGTGCTGACAGCACTGGCCGTCGGCCTCCTGCTGGCCGCGCTTGCCCCGAGCATCGAGCTCCTCATCCTCGCCAGGGCCGTGCAAGGTGCCGGTGGCGCGGTGTTCCCGCTGGCGTACGGCATCATCCGGGACGAATTCCCCCGTGAACGGGTGGCCGGCGCGATCAGCACGCTGTCGGCGATCATCGCCGCGGGTGGCGGACTCGGTGTCATCCTCGCCGGTCCCATCGTGGCCACGCTCGGAATGCGTTGGCTGTTCTGGCTTCCGATGGTGATCGTGCTCGTGACGGCGTTCGCCGCGCACCGGCTAGTCCCTGAATCACCTGTGCGTACACCAGGGCGGATCAACTGGGCGGCGACTTTGCTGCTCTCCGGCTGGTTGGTCGCGTTGTTGCTGGGCGTCAGCCAAGGCACGTCCTGGGGCTGGGGTTCGCCCGCGGTGCTGGCTTTGTTCGGCGTTGCCGTTGTCCTGCTGGGGTTGTGGGTCCGAGTCGAGATGCGTTCGGCCAACCCGTTGATCGACATGCGGATGATGCGGCTGCCCGCGGTCTGGACGACGAACGCCGTCGCGTTCCTGTTCGGTGCGGCGATGTTCGCGGCGTGGGCGTTCATCCCGCAACTCGCACAGACGCCGCCGAGCCAGGGTTACGGCTTCGGCGCGAGCGTTTCCCAGGCCGGGTTGTTGATGCTGCCGATGCTGGTGGCGATGTTC
Organism: Rhodococcus rhodnii; assembly: GCA_000720375.1. Taxonomy (GTDB): domain Bacteria; phylum Actinomycetota; class Actinomycetes; order Mycobacteriales; family Pseudonocardiaceae; genus Kibdelosporangium. The sequence goes on from JOAA01000020.1 coordinate 124,595, forward strand.
ATCGTGGGCATCCTCAGTGGACGGATGGCTCCGTTCTTCAGCTTCCGTGCCCAGTTGGCCGCCGGATCGGTGTTGAGCGCGGCCGCGTGCGCGGTGCTTGCCTTGGCGCACGATCAGGCATGGGAAGTGGCCGTCGGTGGAGGTTTGCTGGGCCTTGGTGTCGGTCTGGCGTACGCGACCATGACCAACCTGGTCGTGGAAGCGGTGCCGGTGACGCAGACAAGCGTGGCCAGCGGGATGAACGCGAACATCCGGACGATCGGCGGTTCGATCGGCGCGGGCGTGATGAGCAGCCTGGTGACCGCGCATCTCGGGTTCGCCGGCCTGCCACTGGAAGCCGGATACACCACCGGTTTCGCGACGTTCGCGGTGATCTCGATCGTGGCCGCGGGCGCCGCGCTGCTCGTGCCCCGGGTCCGCAAGGCCGAACTCCAGCCAGCGGCTGCCTAGTGCGGCGCGCGCATCTCGAGAACTGATCCGTCTGCGAAGACGAACGCGGTGAACCTACGGAGATCGCTCAAGTTGCGGCCGTAGGTCACCGCGTTCACCGCGCGCAGGCGTGATCGATCGACCTCCCACCACGTCACCAGTTCCTTGCGTGCCTCCTTGGCTTCCTTGTCCTTGCCGAACATTCCGGCGAAGCGGGTCATCGCGGAGTCGCCGTCGACGTCCTGCTGCTCGATCACCACCGCGAGCCGCTTGCTCGTCGACACGAGGAAAGCGTTGCTGTGTCCGGCAATGAGGTGGTTCGCACAGCGCACAGCGTCCCGCTCAAGATCCGCCGTGAGGATCCGGCCGTTGACAGCCGGGTCGTACGCCCACTCGTCACGCTGGAACTCCTTGTTGGTGACGAGTTCGCTGGGCAACGGCCACTTCGGCGGTTTCATCTTGCACTTCGGCAGTTCCACGTCCTCGGCAGGCGCGTGCGGCACGATCTGTTCGCCGTTGACCAGAGCCAGGAAGTGCCCGGTGTACGGCGAAACTGACTGCAGGGTCTCGTCCTGCAGCCAGCCGGTCTTGGTCACCGACTCGGTGAGGCCCTCGGCCTTCCATTTGAAAGCGGTGTCGTCCATCCCGCTCATCCCCCACTGATCCAACGGCGCGCCAGGTCGGCGACGACCGGTCCACGTCCGACGGTAAGCCGTAGTCCCGAGCCGTCCGCCAGGACGACCTGCAGGTAGCAGCGCTCGTGCTCGCCGACAGGCCCGGAGTGGCCGGGAAGCACCTCGACCGAGCGGAAGGCTTCCCGTGGGATCTCCACCCCGGCTTCGACTTCCGGGAACTCGACGGGTTTTCCGGCCGGATGGTCGGCCGTGAACGCCGTGGCCACGTCGACGACGACGCCCGCGGTCGCGCGGACCAGGTTTCCGGTCAGGCCAGGTTTGCCCTTCTCCTCCATCTTGGCCAGCTTGCGGACCACTTCGGACTCCACCAGCCACGCCAGCCGCTGCGGAGTGAGCACCCAGGATCCGTGAATGTCCTCCCAGCCGGGCAACTGCTTCTTGCGCCACGGCTGCACGGCTTGGACCGCCATGCACTCCGGACCCGGCCCGAAGATCAGGATGTCCAGGAAGTCCGGTCCGTTGTCCTTGTCGTTGCCCTCGTCGCTGGAGTTGCCGTCGGCGGCCATGATCGCGTCGGCGGTGTACAGGGTCGCCGCGAGCGCGCCCTTCCCGACCGCGCGGACAGCCTTCGTCAGCACGTTGCGCTTCGGATCACCGTTCGGTTCGAGTCCCTCGACCTCGAACCTCGGTTTGTCCAGTTTGCTGTTCCACATGAACAGAACCGGCTCGCCCGGACGGCACCAGTGCTTCCGGGCGGACAAGACCACCGTCATCGCGATTGCCCCCTGTTTCGACAGCGCGGGAGCATATCGGACGCGAAAGAGGAGCGTGCCGTTTTCGGCACGCTCCTCTTTGTCGTGTCAGACCGGCGTCACGAGGTCAGCAGCGTGACTCCGTAGTAGTTCGCCGCGTCCACGACCGGCTGGTAGAACGAGTAGGAGCCGGTGGCGTTCGCGCCCTGGTTGTAGCCGCAGTCCACGCCGACCGGGCCGCCGGAGGTCATGCCCTGCGCGGTGTTGCCGGAGATGTAGGCGCCACCACTGTCGCCGCCCTCGGTGCAGACCGTGGCGCGGGCCAGGCCGGTGGTGGTCGTCGACTCACCGGAGTACCGGACGGACTGGTTGTAGTGCGTGATTCGGCCGCAGGTCCAGCCGGTGGTGTTGCCCGCCTTGCAGATCGTGGTGTTGATCGGGGCCTTGGAGGCGCCGGTGATCCGGACCGTGGTGCCCATCCGGGTGTCCACATAGGCCCGCTGGGTGTCCTCGGCGTCGATGTTCACGATGCCCATGTCCACCGACGGGAAGCGGGTGCCCGCACCCTTGCCGATGTGGGTTCCGTTGGCGTCCAGGATGTCCGGGTTGCCCTCGACACAGTGGCCCGCGGTCAGCAGGACCTTGGCACCGTTGCGGGTGCCGTTGAAGCCGAGCGAGCAGTTGGTGCCCGGCTGCAGGTCCATGATCCGGCCGGGGACCACGTCGGCGTGCTTGACCAGCTTCGCGCCGGTCTCGACGACCACACCGTCCATTGCGGACAGCTTGCGGACCAGCGCCTCGCTCGCGTTCGGCTCGACGGTGACGACCACACGGTCAGCCGCCACGTCCGGGCCCCACGACTGGACCTGGCTGACATCGGCGCCGAGAGCCCGCTCGACCTGCGCGGACAGGTTGGTCAACGCACGCTCGCCCTTGACACCGCTGCGTGGGGTCAGACCGGCGGCCTTGACCTTCGCCGAGTCCGAAGTGTTCACCACGAGCGCGCCGGTGTTGTCGAAGAACGCGCCATCCGTGGGAACGCCACTGGCCTGCAGGTCAGCCAGCTTGCGGGACAGGCGCTGCTCGATGTCGAGGCGCTGTGCGGCCCGGGCAGGCGTGACACCCAGCTCGACCGCCGCGGCCTGAACCATTGCCTGGTCGAATTGCGGCACGGCTTGTGCGGACGGTGCGAAGACAGCACCGACCGTGGCGCCAACGGCAAGGCAGGCGCCGACAATACGCGTTTTCATTTGTTTCCAGCCTTCTTCGCAGGGGAAAGAAGCGGGAATTGCCCTCACGATTCCCGTTGTCGATCACCGTAACCGCGTGATGCGGGTTCTCAGTACCCGACGAAAGTAGGCCGTTGAGCGAGACACGTTCCCAGTGAACCCGGGTCAACCCGGTATGCACCAGATGCCCGATCTCATTGCGTCCCAGCGATGTTGACCTTCCATGACCGACCCGTTCATGATCATGAAACCTGCCTGGGCTGTGATTGCCGTTGTATCGGTGACGATCCGGCATCGAGTCGACGCCCGTGCTGGCACGGATGATCTTCGGCGTGGTCTCCTTGGCGGCGCGTCGCCTGTTCGGCCGCGGCATGTCTGATGCGCCGCGGTATCCCTGCCGAACTGACAAGGAGGTCACCTTGCGACCGTTGGTCACCCGGCCGCGCCTTCGCCGATCGATTTCGGTGACGCTCGCAACTGCCATCGGAATGCTTTTTGTTTTCGCCGGAGTGGCTTTCGCCGAACCGCCGAAAGCCTTGGACTGGAACGCACCTTGGCCGGACCGCACGTACGAACCGGCATTCGACTACGACGGCGACGGCTGCTATCCCACGCCCGCGATCGGCTCGGACGGCACCATCGCCACCGGCCTGAACCCCAGCGGCGCGGTGAACGGCCAGTGCCACGACCAGTCCGATTTGGACAACACCAACACGTACTCCCGAGTGAAGTGCAACAACGGTTGGTGCGCCTACCTTTACGCCCTCTACTTCGAGAAGGACCAGGCGGTCGCCGGGTCAGGTCTCGGCGGGCACAGGCATGACTGGGAGCACGTCGTGGTGTGGGTGCCGGACGGCGGCTGGCCGCAGTACGTCTCGGCATCGGCGCACGGCAAGTACAACACCAAGTCCCGCAACGACATCCCGTGGGACGAGAGCGGAACCCACCCGAAGATCATCTACCACAAGGACGGCATCGGCACCCACTGCTTCCGGTTCGCGGGCTTCGGCGAGCAGCCGGAGAACCACGAGAAGGCCTGGCAGTACCCGCCGCTGATCGGCTGGAACAACTACCCCGCCGGTTTCCGCGACAAGCTCACCAGCGCCAACTTCGGTTCAGCGCAGCTCGGCATCCGTGAGGGATCGTTCAACTACGAGCTCTCGAAGGCCAAGCCCGCCGGAATTCCGTTCGACCCCAACGCGTAACAGCGGCGACGATGCCCCCGACGCCAGTTGACGTTGGGGGCATCTTTATGCCCCGAACATCTGTCACTCGCGCCATAATTGGTCGGCGGCAACGATGTAAAGCTTCCCTCCTACCTTTGCCGCTGACGTCACCGTCCCACTTGGACCGGCCACCGTATCGACCGTCCACTTGTCACCGTCGGCACGGGCGATCTTCACTTGTCCGTTCTCGGACAACACCTGCGTCATGTTCTCGTCGATCGGCGCGGCGAGTTTGTCGCTGTCCTTCACCGGAATCGCGGGTGTGCCCGGCACCCGCTTCCACGTGCCGTCGGTCAGCCGCCACAACGCCAACGTTCCGTCGACCGATCCGGCGACTCCGCATACCGATCCCCAGCAACGGATCCCCGAAGCCACAGCGATCTGGCCGGCGTCCGGCAGCTGAGTCACCGTCCACCCCGTGTTGCCGTTGCTCGACTGCCACACGGCCGGGATCTGACGCCCACCCGCCAGTTGCATTCCCGCGACCAGAACCCCTTGCTTGTACGGCGTGGCGCTGTTGGCGAACTCGAGCGTGTCCCGGTTGCTTTCCAGAACGGTTCCCGCGGAGTCCTGGCGGGTCCAGGTGTCCCCTTGCGCCATCCACACTGCGATGTCCAGGCCGGCCTTCGCGCTCTGCCATGAGCCGATCACCAGTGGGCCTGCCGGGGTGATCGCCGCGCCGGCCAGTTCGCCCGCGCCCCAGCCGCCGAACGTGCTGAAGCCTTGCAGCTTCTCCGCCAGCCCCGCCTGCGTTCCGGTCCACACCGACCATCGCACATTTGCGTGTGCGCCACCGCGTTCGCCGCCGACTGCCAGGATCTGCGTGCCGTCGGAGTCGATCGCGTACCACTTCGCCAGCATTCCGTACGGACTTTCCGGACGGACCGGGATTTCGCTGACCGCTCCATCCGGTCCGATCCGGATCAGTCCCGGCACAACTGGTTGTCCGTCACGGCGCACGCCGACCAACAGGGAGTCGCCCATCGCGGTCACCAGAACGGGATTTCCCGCCAGGTCGATCCGGCTGAACGCGGACGCCTCAGGCCCGCATCCGGCCACCGCCACCAGCAGCAGACACACCAGGAGCAAACGCATGCCCTCATCGTCCCTGATTCGCAAGGCCCCGTCTTGAAGTCGGCATTTGTCACATCCGGTTAATCCGGTGGCGAGATCGGACAAATGCTACATACTGTGACGCGATGGCACCCAAACAACGCCTGGACTTGCGTGCGCCAGGGGCACGCACGTTCCTGCGACTACTGAGCAACACTTTGCTTGTCTCGGTCACCAACTACACCGTGTGGTTCGCCATCACGTTCTATGTGTACCTGGAGACCCGGTCAGTCTTCGCGACCGGTGTGCTCGCCGGTCTGTTCCTGGTTTTCACGGCCGCGACTGGCATCTGGTTCGGCAGTCTCGTCGACCACCACGACAAGAAGACCATGATGCTGCTGTCGGGCGTCGGGTCGTTGGTGTTCTACGTGATCGCGTTCGTCATCTATCTGGCCGCGCCCGAAGGCACGTTCAAGGATCCGACGAGTCCGTATCTGTGGGCTCTGGTGGTCGTGCTGATGTTCGGCGTGATCATCGGCAACATCCGCACCATCACGCTGCCGACCATGGTCACCGTGCTGATCGAGGAAGGGCAGCGCGACCGGGCCAACGGGTTGACCGGCACGACGTCGGGTGTGTCGATGCTGGTCACATCCGTCATCAGTGGGGTGCTCGTCGCGCAGGGCGGCATGACGTACGTCCTGATCGGCGGCATCGCCGTGCTGACGTTGGCGAGCTTCGACGTCAGCATCACCCGCGTCCCCAGGATCGTCGCATCGGAGGGTTCCGACGAGCCGAAACGGGTCGACGTCCGCGGCACGGTGAAGATCATCAGGGGTATTCCCGGACTGATGGCGCTCATTCTCTTCGCCACGTTCAACAACTTCCTCGGCGGCGCTTTCATGGCGTTGCTTGACGCTTACGGCTTGTCGCTCGTGTCCGTCGAGGTCTGGGGGTTCCTGTGGGGCGGGCTGAGCTCGGCCATGATCCTCGGCGGTCTGCTGATCGCCAGGACCGGACTGGGCAGCAACCCGGTCCGCACCCTGCTGCTGGTGAACCTCGTTCTCTGGACGATCACGCTCGGTTTCCCGGTTCAGCCGTCGATCGCACTGCTGACCGCCGGGTTGTTCATCTATCTGCTGCTGATCCCGGCCGCCGAGGCCGCCGAACAGACCATTCTGCAGAAGGTCGTGCCCTACGAACGGCAAGGCCGGGTCTTCGGCTTCGCGCAAAGTGTCGAACAGGCCGCGTCGCCGTTGACCGCGTTCCTGATCAGCCCGATCGCGGAGTTCCTGGTCATTCCGTTCATGACCACCGGCTCGGGCGCCGACCTGATCGGCGACTGGTTCGGCACCGGACCCGACCGCGGCATCGCGCTCGTCTTCATCATGGTCGGCTTCCTTGGCATCATCACGACCGTCATCGCGCTGCGGTCCAGGCCGTACCGGAATCTGTCGCGGCAATACGCGGTCAAGCCACCAGTCGAAGTGGCTCCTCAAGCGCTGTGACCAGGGCTGCCATCCACTGGGCGGCCAACGCGCCATCGATGGCACGGTGGTCGACGGACAAAGTGAGCGTCATCTGGGTTTCCACCCGGACTTCGCCGTCGACCACGACTGGGGCCTGACGGCCCGCACCGACCGCCAAAATGGTCGACTGGGGAGGGTTGATGATCGCGGAGAACTCGTCGACGCCGTACATGCCGAGGTTGCTGACGGTGATGGTGCCGCCTTCCAGGTCGGCCTGACGCAGTTTGCCCTCGTCCGCCTGCCGCGCGAATTCCTTGACCTGACGGGAGATCGCACTCGGTGAGCTGCGCTCGACACCGCGCAGTACCGGGGTGACGAGGCCGGGGCTGGACGCGACGGCAACCCCGACGTCCACAGTGGAGTATCGGGTCATGCCGTCGCCGGTCCAGATCACGTTCGCATCGGGCACCTGCGTGTGGGCGACGCCGACAGCGCACACGACGAGGTCGTTGACGGAGATCTTCTCCGGTGCGACTTCGTTGAGTTGCTTGCGCAGTGCCAGCAATGCGTCGATCCGGGCGGTTCGGCGGAGGTAGAAGTGCGGGATGTCCCGTTTGCTTTCGGTGAGCCTGCGCGCGATCGCCCGGCGCATCCGGGTTAGCGGGACCTCTTCACCATGGCTCGGCACTGGCTTGGAGCCAACCGGACGGGGCTCAACTGAGTTGCGCACAACCGAACTGGAGGCGACCGATTCGGGCTCCACCGACTTGTGCCCGCCCGACTTGAGCCCGCCCGACTTGAGCCCGCCCGACTTGAGCCCGCCCGACTTGAGCCCGGCCGACTTGGCCTCAATCGCCTTGTCCACGTCCCGGCGCACGATCCGGCCGCCCGGGCCGGTGCCGGTGACCTGGTCGGGCGTCATCCCGGCTTCCTTGAGCAGCTTGCGCGCCAACGGACTGGCGAAGATCCGCGCGCCTTGAGCGGGCTTGGCCGGGGCAGATTCGGGCTCGGCGTCCTTGGTGGGTTTAGCCGCGCCAACGCCGAGCTCGGCGAGCAGCTTGTCCACGTCACCGGCCTCGGCCTCCGAGCCGAGCAGCGCGATCGGCGAGCCGGCCTCCACATTCGTGCCGCCGGGCACCAAAGCCCTCAGCAGCACGGCGTCCACTTCGGCCTCCACCTCCACCGCGGCCTTGTCGGTCTCCAGCACGACAAGCGGATCACCGACGGCGAACCGGGCGTTCTCGGCCACCAGCCACTCGGTCAGCAAGGCCGACGTCGAGCCGGTCGCGACTTCGGGCACGCGCAGCAGCGTCGCCATGATCATGTCTCCTTTGGGCCCGGGCTCAATACGCGGCGATGCGGCGCAACGCGATGACGACTTCCTCGGTGCGCGCAATAGCCGCGCGCTCAAGCACCTTGCTGATGCTGGGCGACGCCTCGCCGCCGGTGACCCGGTCGACCGGTGCGTCCAGCCAGTCGAAGAGGCGACGCTGGATCTCGTCGGCCAGCCGTCCGCCATACGACGTGCCGATCGCGCCTTGTTCGACGATGAGCACCTTGTTGGTCTTCTTGACGCTTGCCTCGATCGTGTCCCAGTCCAGGCTCGCCCGGTCGAGCCAGCGCAGGTCGATCAGGTCCACGCCGATCTCAGGCACCTGACCGAGCGCTTCCAGGCAATGCCCGACCATCGACAGGTACGAGATGACCGTGACGTCGTCTCCCTGCGACCGCAAAGCGGCCTTCCCCACTGGGATCCGGTAGTCCAGATCGTCGATCGGCCCGATCCCGGTGGACGTGTAGAGGTCCACGTGTTCCAGCACCACAACGGGGTCTTCGCACGCCAACGCGGTATTCATCAGACCTACGTAGTCGAACGGGTTGGACGGCGCCACGACTCGCAGACCCGCCGCCGTGGTCAGCACACCGGCCGGATCCATCGAGTGCTGCGAGCCGTATCCCGTGCCCGCCGCCAGCTTGCTGCGCAGCACAAAGGGGACACTCCCCTGTCCGCCGAACATGTGCCGAGCCTTGGCGATCTGGTTGAACAGCTGATCGGCGGCGACCCACATGAAGTCGGCGTACATGAACTCGACGACCGGACGGCCGCGGCCGTCGATGGCCATCCCGCCGCCCAGCCCCGCGAAGGCGTTCTCGCTGATCGGCGTGCCCAGAACCCGGTCAGGGAACAGCTCGAGCGGGCGTTTCGTCGCACCGTTCGTGCCACCTTTGAGCCGGTTGACGTCCTCGCCGAGGATGACGATCCGCTCGTCGGTCTCCATCCGGCGGGCCAGCACGTCGCTGATGGCGTCGATGAACTTGCGCTCCCCCAAGGTGCCTGAGTGCGTGTCCGCTTCCTCGTACCTGCTTCTGTCCAATTCGGACAGATCACCTCGGACACCGACGTCCACGAAACTCACGTCAGGCCAAGCGGATTCCTTGATCCGCCGTTTGCCAGCCGGGTCGGCCTCGAGGAACGAGTCGCCGATCTCGTGCAGCGTCTTGACCACTTCGTCGTGCGCGGCGGCGATCTCGTCCGCCGAGGCGATGCCGCGCCGTATCACGTGGGACCGCAACAACTCCAGCGGATCACGCTCGCGCCAGGACTTCTCCTCCGCCTTGGTCCGGTAGCCGAACGCACTGCCCGGGTACGGCCCGTTCTGGTGGAAGTACCGGTAAACCTCGGCTTCGACGATCGTCGGGCCGTTGCCGGCCCGCATGTGCTCAAGGGCTTCGGTCATCGCCAGGTGGACGGCCAATGGATCCATTCCGTCGACCCGCCAGCTTGGGATGTTGAACCCAAGCCCTCGCGCGGCGAGCCGCGGCTCGGCTGTGGCCTCGTCGACCGGCGTCGACACCGCGTACAGGTTGTTCTCGATGAAGAAGCACAGCGGCAGCTTCCAGGCCGCGGCCAGGTTGAACGTCTCAAGCACCGAGCCGATGTTCACGGCCCCGTCGCCGAAGTACGTGACCGTCACCGCGTCGGTGCCTGCGCGGCGCTGGTTGAACGCGAATCCCGCGGCCTGCGGCACGCCGCCGCCGACGATCGCGTTGGTGCCCATCGCGCCCGCTTCGCGCCACTGCAGGTGCATGGATCCGCCCCGGCCACGGCAGTAGCCGTCGGCCAGGCCGCAGATTTCGGCCAGCGTCCGGCGCAGCACGGTCCGCACGTCGTCGGTCAGTTCCGGCAGGCCGTCGGTTTTGTCCGGCATGACGTGCCCGAATGCCTTGGCCAGGAACTGGTGGTGGCCGCGATGGGATCCATTGACGAAGTCGTCGGTGCGCAGCGGCACGATCGAGCCGACCGCACCGCCCTCCTGTCCGATGCTGGAGTGCGCGGGGCCGTGCACCAGCCCTTCCGCGGCCAGTTCGAGCACGTACTCCTCGAACGACCGGATCCAGCACGCCTGGCCGAGCAGGCGCAGCAGCAGGCCAGGATCGGCGTCGTCCCAGTCTGCCGCCGTGGTGCTCAACGCGGTGAACGGCGACGAGGCGGACAGAGGTTCACGGGTAGGCATCCGAGCTCCAAATGGATCCATTTTGAGCGTCTCGTCGAGTACTATCCGAGAAAGCAAGGTCAAAAGCAAGCCGAATGGATACATTTGGAGGTGCCGATGCCCATCCCGGGACTCAGCCGCGTCGACCACATCGGGCTGACCGTGCCCGACCTCGAGCAGGCCAGGGAGTTCTTCGTGGACGTGCTCGGCTGCGAGTACATGTACACACTCGGGCCGTACCAGGACGACGGCACGTGGATGAGCGAGCACCTCAACGTGGACGACCGCGCGGTGATGCGAAAACTGCACTTCTTCCGGCTCGGCGGGCAGGCGATCTTCGAGATCTTCGAGTACGAGGCGCCCGGTCAGGACACCGAACCGCCGCGCAACAGCGATGTCGGCGGGCACCACATCGCGCTGTACGTCGAGGATCTTGACGCCGCCGTCGCCGATCTGCACCGGCGTGGCCTGCGTGTCCTCGGCGAGCCGACAGCCAGCAAAGGACCGAGCGAGGGACAGCGCTGGGTGTACTTCCTCTCGCCGTGGGGCCTGCAGTGTGAGCTAGTGTCCTATCCGAACGGCAAGGCGTTCGACCACCATCCAGAGGCCTTCCGGTAGAGGGGGAAGCTGTGTCCGAGGGCGCCGGCGTGGCGAGTCAGCGGATCGCCGATCAGTTGCGCGAACGCATCCTGACCGGTCAGCTGGCGCCCGGTACGCGGATCATCCAGGACGAGCTCGCCGAACAGTTGCAGACCAGCCGCCTGCCCGTCCGTGAGGCGCTGCGGATTGTGGCCTCGCAAGGCCTGATCACGTTGCGTGCCAACCAAGGCGCCTGGGTGACCAGAATGGACATGCGGGAGTGTGACCTGATCTACCGGATGCGGGAACGGCTGGAACCGTTGCTGCTCACCGAGTCCGCACCGAGTCTGACCGATGAGGACATCGACGAGATGGACGAGCTGCAGGACGAGATCGAACGCAGCCCGGACGTCGAGGACTTCCTGGTACTCGACCGACGTCTGCATTGGACGGTCTACAAACACCACAACGCCGAGGAACTCGCCTCGATCGTGGCACGGCTGTGGGACACCACCCAGCACTATCGCCGGGCGTTCACCAGACTGGCCGGATCACAGCGCAACTGGATCATCGGCGCCGAGCACCGGCTGCTGATCCAGGCGCTGCGCGACCGTGACCACACCTCGGCGGAACAGGTGCTGGAAATGCACATCAGGCGGACCAGGGTGGAACTGTCCCGGCATCCCGAGGTCTTCGTCTAGGCGCTCAGGGGAGCGTGGGTCATGTCGACGCCCCACTGGTCGCGCAGGTAGATCTCCCACGAGTCGACCATCGGCTTCTCCCGCATCAGCCGCGCGAAGTGCCACGCAAGCCGTGCGTCGGGCGCGTCGGTCGAATCGGTGCGGATCAAGCCGGGTTTGACCCGGCTGGGCAGGTAGACCTCCATCGCGTGCGCCTTGCGCACCAACAGGTCGCCCGGACAGCTGAAAGGGCGCCGGATCGTGGCGCCCTTTCCTGTACGCCAGTCAGCTTCCGAGGTTGCGCTTGATGTGCGTGGCGAAAGCGTTCAGGAACAAGGAGAGAAACTCGGCGGTGGTCTCGTTGGTGACCTCACCGTCCTCGGTGATCAGTCCTTCGGCGAACTGGATGTACGCCTCCGGCTGGCCGAGCACCGCCGCGTTGCTGAACAACAGGATGCTCTTCAGGTGCTGCTGCGCGACGGCGGTGGAGATCGAGCCGCCCGAGGCGCCGATCACCGCGGCGGGCTTGCCGTTGAAGGAGTTGGTGCCCCACGGGCGACTCGCCCAGTCGATCGCGTTCTTCAGCGCGCCAGGGATGGACCGGTTGTACTCCGGCGTGACGAACAGGATGGCATCGCTTGCTTCGATGGCTTGCTTGAGTTGCTTGGCGACCTCGGGGTAGTCCGCGTCGAAGTCATGGTTGTACAGCGGCAGGTCGCCGATCGGGATCTCGACGAGCTCGAGGTCGTGCGACGCGATCTTGCTCAGCGCCTTCGCCAGCCTCCGGTTGATCGAACGCTGGGACAAGCTGCCAACGATGTAGCCGACTCGGTACGTCATGCGGATCTCTCCTGTGGACTATTTCTGCTCAAGAAGTCACTTCTTCTGACAGTTGCGAACCCAGACCACCTCCGGGTTAGTCCCGCATGACTTGTTAGCCGGCTCACACGTGTCTGCGAGCTGAGTGTTGCCGCCACCGCCGCTCTGCATGCCCAGAGCCGCTCCGACGACCGTGCCGCCGGGACGAACCTCGACCGCGTCCATCCCGACGGTCACATGCGGACGCCATGGTCGTCCGGGAATATGCCGGGCATCTCTCGTATTAGTAATGATTAGTGACTATCAAGTTGGGAGACGACATCATGGACCTGGTCTCGGAGTTCGAACGGACGTGGGCCGATCCGCACAACACCGCGATCGACCTGCCGCCGGTGAACGTGAATCAGGTACTGAGGGACCACTACGACGTCGAGGGCGACCTGCGGTACACCAGAACGAACTTGTGGGACATGGAGATCCGGAAGGCTTCCGCTCCCGACTTCTACATCCCGTCGGCTGTCAAGCCGGGCAGCGCCGAGAAGTGGCCGTCCGACGACCCCGACGTGTTCACGCGGGCGTCCGAACAGCGCCTTTGGGGCAAACCCGAGGAATACGGCCTGATCATCGAGCACGTTCAGCTTGACCACGACAAACAGTCCGTTTACTTCATCGGTGCACCCGACTACACCACGCCCGCAGGTCGTCACCTCGTCGCGGACACCCGCCAACCGCTCTTCCACGTCGAGCACTGGGTCGAGGGCGAGGAGACCGAGCCGGTCAACCGGTGGCGCATCGTGCACGTGACCGAACAACCCGACCAGGTGATGCTCGACTTCTTCGCCGAGATGGGACGCAACGTCTACCTGCGCGACTTCATCGAGGTGCACATCCGCGAAGTACTCGGCCGCACGATCACCCGGAAATGACCAGCAACCGACATGGAGGGATGGACATGACCACGACGGTGGAGCTGACCCGGTTCCGGGTCGCACCGGACAAAGTGGACCACTTGCTCGCCAGCAGGCCTGCGATGATCGCGGATTTCAAGGCCGACCGGGAAGGCTTCTTGAGCGCGCGCTTGGTTCGGCTGCCGGACAACGAGTGGCTGGACATCGTCGAGTGGCGTAGCGCGGCCGACTTCGCCGCGTCCCGTGCCAAAGGTGCGAACCTGCCAGGCGTCAAGGCTTTCTTCGACAGCATCGAGTCACTGGTGTCCGCAGAGGAAGGCACGACCGAGGAAGGTTGATTCCCTTGCCTCGCCGCCCAGGCGGACGGCGAGGCATTCGCGGGAATCATGCCGCGGGAGGCATGAGCACCGTGTCGATGATGTACACCGTGGCATTCGCGGTCTTCACGTTGCCGCACACCACATTGGCGTCGTTGACCTTGAACGACTGGCCATTGCCGGACGTGGTGACGGCACCCTTCGCCAGCGTCTCGAAGTTGCCCATGGCCAGATCAACCGGGGTGACCTGCTTGCCGACGACGTGATACGTCAGGATCTTGGTCAACGTCTGCTTGTCGGCGAGCACCTTGTCCAGGGTCTCCTTGGGAATCTTGGCGAACGCGTCGTTGGTCGGCGCGAAGACCGTGATGTCCTTCGCGGTGTTGAGCGTGTCGACCAGGCCGGCCTGTTTCACCGCGCTGACCAATGTAGACAGAACGGGATTGTTGGACGCGGCCGTGGCGACCGGGTCCTGTGCCATGCCCGCGAACGAACCCGCCCCTTCCTTGGGAACGCTGGCGCACGCGGAGCCGAACTCCGCGTCGACCATCTGCGTCGTTGCCGGTGGTGGCGGCGGAGGTGCCTGGCTCGCCCCACCGGTCGACGCCTGCTCGCTGTTGGCACAGGCGGCCATGCCGAGCACGGCCAGTCCGGCGACAGCCAGGCCTGTAGTACGTCGCAAACGCATGATCAGTGATCTCCTTGGGGAGTACGGACTTCGCGAGGCATTCGCGGCGTACGGACGAACGGATTGGCCGGTTCAGAAAAATCTTGAAAAACATTGTGGACGGTCGCCCAACCGGATCGGCGACGGCCGCGAATGCCCAGCATGACCCTCTCGCCTCGCAGGGCCGTCACGGTCGGCGCGCTCGCGGTGGCGGCCGCATTGGCCGCCGGACATCTCGTCGCGGGCATCATCAGCCCGAACGCATCACCGTTCCTCGCGGTGGGCAACACCGCGATCGACCTGACTCCAGCCGCGGTGAAGGACTTCGCGATCCGTACGTTTGGCACGTATGACAAAGTCGTACTGCTTGGCGGCATGGGCCTCGTGCTCGTGGTCATCGCCGTCGCCGCGGGCCTGATGTCCAGGAAAGGCCCTGTTCCCGGCATCGTCGTGGCGATCTTGTTGGGCGGCACGGGAATCGCGGCGGTACTGGCCCGGCCGGACCTGTCACTCCTGGCTGTCCTCGCACCTATCGCTAGCTTGGTGAGCGGTACGGCTGTCTTCTATTGGCTCCATCGCCTCCGCCCGACCCCTGCTTCGGGCAGACGGCGGTTCTTGTTCGTATCAGCGGGAGTGATCGCGGCCGGCGTCGGCGGTCAACTGCTCGCGACCCGAGACGTCTCCGGCTCACGCGCAGCGGTCGGCGATCTGACCCCGGCATCGCCTGCACCACCGATCCCGCCGGACGCGGACTTCGGCACACCACGGTTCATCACGTCGAATCGCGACTTCTACCGAGTCGACACGGCGTTGACCGTGCCGCAATTGCGCGCCGAAGACTACGCGCTGCGGATCCATGGCGCTGTCGACAAGGAGTTACTGCTCAGCTTCGGCGACATTCGAAGACTTCCACTGGTGGAACGAACGATCACGCTGACCTGCGTGTCCAATGAGGTCGGTGGCCCGTACATGTCCACTTCGAACTTCATTGGTGTGCCGTTACGGGAGATCCTGGCCGAAGCAGGCGTCAAACCGGGAGCCGACCAGTTGTTCTCGACCAGTGTGGACGGTTGGACAGCGGGAACTCCAGTGGCCGACGTCGTAGACCGAGGGCTCCTGGCGATCGGGATGAACGGCGAACCATTGCCTGTCGAGCACGGTTTTCCTGCCAGGATGGTCGTTCCCGGGCTGTACGGCTTCGTGTCGGCGACCAAATGGGTGGTCGACATGGAACTCACGACCTTCGCGGCCAAGAAAGCCTATTGGCTCAACCGCGGCTGGGCCGAGCGCGCGCCGATCAAGACACAGTCCCGCATCGACGCGCCGTCCGGCTTCGCCAGAGTGCGCGCGGGCAAGGTCCTGATCACGGGTACGGCGTGGGCGCAGACACGCGGGATCGCCAAGGTCGAAGTCCGCGCGAACAACGGACCTTGGATTCCCGCGCGCCTGGCCGCTGAGGTCAATGTGGACACATGGCGGATGTGGCGGGCTGAGCTGGACCTCTCCCCCGGCCTGCACAGCGTCGAATGCCGCGCCACCGACAAGGCGGGATACACGCAGACCGATCAGCGTGTCCCGCCGATCCCCGATGGCGCGACCGGCTGGCACTCGACGACGTTCACCGCCGAGGCCTGACCTCACGCAAGGCTGGGGACGCGTTCGGTTTCGAGCGGCGGGCCGGGCGGCGTTCCATCGCCGAAAGGCTTGCCGCCCAACTCTTCCCGGCCGTGTGGCGTCAACCAACCGGACTCGTCCGGTCCTACTGGGACGATGCCGGTCGGGTTGACCGTCCGGTGCACCACGTAATAGTGCTCCTTGATCTGCGGGAAGTGGATGGTGTCGCCGAAACCCGGGGTCTGGAACAGATCGCGCGCGTACGCCCACAGCACCGGCATCTCCGCCAGCTTCTGCCGGTTGCACTTGAAGTGGCCGTGGTACACCGCGTCGAACCGGGCCAGGGTGGTGAACAGCCTGATGTCGGCCTCGGTGATCGTGTCGCCCACGAGGTAGCGCTGGTTGGCCAAGCGGTCGGACAACCAGTCGAGACGGGCGAACAGTCGCTCGTACGCGGCCTCGTACGCCTCCTGGGTGCTGGCGAAGCCGCAGCGGTACACGCCGTTGTTGACGTCGGCGAACACCTTGGCGTTGACGTCATCGATCTCGTCCCGCAAATGCTCCGGATACAGCGCTGGGGCGCCTGCGCGGTGGTACTCGGCCCATTCGCCGGACATGTCGATGGTGATCTGGTTGAAGTCGTTGGTCACGACCTGACCAGTGGGGATGTCCACCATCGCGGGCACCGTGATCCCCCGTGGATACCCGGGGTCGCGCTTGAAGAACGCCTCCTGCAGCCGCTCGATGCCCAGCACCGGGTCCTTTCCGCCCGGGTCGAGGTCGAATGTCCAGCTCCGCTCGTCATGCACCGGCCCGGCGATGCCCATCGACAACACCTCTTCCAGGCCAAGCAGCCTGCGCACGATCGCGGCGCGGTTGGCCCACGGGCACGCGCGTGCGATGACCAGGCGATACCTGCCGGGTTCGACGGGATAGCCGTCGCGCCCGTCGGCCGTGATCCTGGTGGTGATGTAGTTCTGGTCGCGCTTGTAGTCGCCGTCGTCAGCCATGGCTCAATTCTCCCAGCGCCGCGCCGCGGCTCGCGCGCTGTGTTCGAGGCGCTGGTGATATTCGGCCCACCACGCCCGATCTTCCTCGGGCAGGTTGGAGTAGCTCGTGGTGTGGCCGGCCGCCCCGTCGATGGTCTCGCGGACGATGTCGGCGTGGCCCGCGTGCCTGTGCGTCTCGGCGATCATGTGGATGAAGGCCTTGTGCAGGGTGATGTCGGCGCGCTCCGCCGGCCAGTGCGGCACGCGCCCCACCGAGTCGAGGTCGAACGTCTCGAAGGTCACGTCCGAGTGGGCCCAGATCCGCCGGTACAGCGCGACGATCTCCTCCCTCGACTCGTCCTCGGTCGCCCACATGTCCGAATTGAGCTCGGCGCCCTCTTCGGCCCACGGCAGCCGCTCGTCGAACGGCCGCCCGAACGTCCAGCCGAAGTAGCCCAGTTCGCACGCGGTCACGTGTTTGACCAGGCCGAGCAGGTTCGTCCCGGTCGGGGTCACCGGACGGCGGATGTCGTACTCGCCGAGCCCGTCCAGCTTCCACACCAGGGCGTCGCGGGCGATCTGCAGATAGCGCCGCAGTTCAGTCTTCTGGTCCGATGCGCTCATAGCGAACAGCCTGCCAAGGGGGTACGACAATGTCAGACTCGGACAGGTGCGTGCGTGACGTGCTCATGTCCTTCGAGGGTCCTGATGCCGGGGTAGAGTGCGATGTGGACATTCGGCGTGATCAAGCCTTTGCCCGGCTGCTGAACCTGAGCCATCTCAAGCTCGTCGGCCATCCCCTGCCCAGTGACGACGCCGAGTGGCTCTACGAGGAAGCACCCTTCGTTCTCCTGGCGCACAACACCGATCCCGACCCGGTCTTCACCTACGCCAACAAGGCCGCGCAGGCGTGTTTCGAGTACGACTGGGACGAGTTCATCACTCTCCCGTCCCGCCTGTCGGCGCTGCCGGGCAACCGGGAGGACCGGCAGCATCTGCTGGACACGGTCAGTGAGAACGGCTTCATCACGGGCTATCGGGGCATCCGGGTGGCGAAATCCGGCCGACTTTTCCAGGTCGAGGATCTCACGTTGTGGAACCTTCTCAACGAAGATGGTCACTATGTCGGCCAATCTGCGATGTTTCCCAGGTGGTCGCCCATCGGCTAGGAAGGAACCGTCCCCGTGCCGTTGCCTACTCAGTCACTGCGCAAACTGGGTTTCCTGACCATCGGCCTGTTCGACGAGCACAACCCTCGGCCCGGCCATGAGTCGACTTTGGACATCATCGCGCTCGGCGAACAGCTGGGCTTTGACAGTGCGTGGGTCCGGCACCGGCACCTGCAGTACGGCATCTCGTCACCGGTTGCCGTCCTCGCGGCAGCTTCTCAGCGCACCAGCCGGATCAGCCTCGGCACCGCGGTCATCCCGCTGGGCTGGGAGAACCCGCTGCGGCTGGCCGAAGACCTCGCCACGGTCGACATCCTGACCGGCGGACGCCTCAACCCAGGCGTCAGCGTCGGCCCGCCGATGCGGTACGAGACCGTCAAGGAATCCCTGTATCCGGACACCGGCGACATCGAGGACTTCAGCTACACCCGGGTGACCAGGCTGCTCGACTTCATCAGGGGCCAGCGGGCGGCCGAGGCGGGCACCGTGGGGATCGAGGAGTTCTCCGATCACGTCCAGCCGCACTCCGCCGGCCTGATCGACCGGATGTGGTACGGCGGCGGCAGCACCCGATCCGCGCAGTGGGCGGCCGAGAACCGGATGAACCTGTTGATCAGCAACGTGGTCAGGGCCACGGAGGTCGAGGATTTCGCGGAGCTCCAGCTCGCGCTGGTCAACGCGTACCGCGCGCACCACCCCGATATCGAAAAATCCCGCGTCTCCCAAGGCCTTGTGGTCATTCCGACCGACACCGCCACGCCGCAGCAGCGCGCGAAGTACGAGGCCTATGTGGAGAAGCGGACGCCACGGACATCGACGCCGCAAGGTCCGGCGAGGCTGATGTTCGCCCGCGACATCATCGGCTCGTCGGCCCAGATCGCCGAACAGCTTTACAACGACCCCGCATTCCGTGAGGTCCACGAGGTCGCGTTCGCTCTGCCGTTCACCTTCGAACACGAGGACTACGTGCAGATCCTCACCGACATCGCCACCAAACTCGGCCCGGAACTGGGCTGGAAGCCTGCCGGCTGGACGAAACCCGTGCGCCGCAACGGAGTGATGTGACCCGGTACCCCCGGCGAACCGGGTCACATCAGTCATCCCCCCTGATCGGGTGACCGCGTAATACAACGAAAGGATGATGGCCCACACTGCTCACCTGCCGGTAACGTCCTGGTCACGTCCAGCGACTTCGACGGCCACCGTGAACCGAGTCCGGACGCGATTTCCGGGGGAGAACGTGAGCTATCAATTCAGGCTGCTCGGTGCGCTGGAGGTGCGGTCAGGCGGTGAACCGGTCGCCATCAACGCGGCGAAACACCGTGTACTGCTGGCGTCGTTGCTGGTGGACGCCAACCGAGTGGTGTCATCGGAGACGTTGCTGACCAGGCTGTGGGGCGAAAACCCGCCGTCTGGCGCCCGCAACACGTTGCAGAACTACGTCATGCGATTGCGCCGGACCTTGGGGGCGGCCGCACCGATCCGGACGCGGCCGGAGGGCTACGTCATCGAGGTGGACGACGACTCGGTCGACCTGTTCCGGTTCTTTCGGCTGACCGCGCAGGCCAAAACGGCGTTCGCGGCGGGCGAGGTCAAAAAGGCGTTCACGTTGTCGTGTGAGGCTTTGGGCCTGTGGCGGGGTGACCCACTGTCCGATGTGCCGTCGGAGGTGTTGCGTTCGGACGTGGTGCCCGCGCTGGTCGAGCGCAGGCTGGCCGCTGTCGAACTGCGGCTGGACGTCGACCTGAAGCTGGGCAGGCACCAGGACGTCCTGCCCGAACTGCAGGAGCTGACGACCGCGTACCCGCTGCGGGAGCGGTACTGGGCGCAGCGGATTCTCGCGCTCTACCGCGCCGGACGGCAGAGCGAGGCGTTGGAGTGCTACCGCACGGTTCAGGCCAAACTGGCCGACGAGCTGGGCGTCGATCCCTGTCCTGAACTGCGGGAAGTCCATGCCCGCGTGCTGGCCGCCGACCCCGCTGACACGGTGGCGGCGCCGATGGTCAGATCCGGCAACGTCCCGGCCGAGCTGACCTCGTTCGTCGGCCGGTACACCCAACTCGAGCAAGCGAGACAGTTGCTGGCCTGCCATCGGATGGTGACGTTGACCGGGGTCGGCGGGGTCGGCAAGACCCGGCTCGCGATGCGGGTCGCGGCAGGTCAGGTCTTCCCGGACGGCGTCTGGCTGGCGGATCTGGTGTCACTGGCCGATCCGCATCTGCTCGACCGGGCTGTGGCGGACGCGCTGGGCGTCAAGGACCAGTCGGCGAAGCCACGGCTGGACGTGCTGGTCGACCACCTGCGCGACAAGGAGCTCCTGCTTGTCGTGGACAACTGCGAACACATCGTCGGACCAGTGGCCGCATTGATCACCACGCTGCTGCGTTCGGCGCCTGGACTGCGCGTGCTCGCGACCAGTCGTCAGCAGTTGGGCGTCCAGGGCGAGAACCTGTTGCCGTTGCCGCCGCTCACCGATGACGAAGCCGTCCAGATGTTCGTCGAACGGGCGACTGCGTCCGCCCCGAATTTCCGGGCCACACCGGGGAATCTGGAAACCGTGCGCCGGTTGTGCCAACGGCTGGACGGAATCCCGCTCGCGATCGAGCTCGCCGCAGTGCGGCTGAACTCTTTGTCCCTCAAGGACATCCTTGACCGCATCGACGATCGGTTCCGGCTGCTGGCCCGGCCGGGTCACCACGTGACGCTGCGCGGGGTCTTGGACTGGAGCCACGCCCTGTGCTCACCGGCCGAGCGCTTGCTCTGGGCACGGGTGTCGGTGTTCGCCGGCGGCTTCGAACTCGTCGCGGCGGAAGCCGTGTGCACAGGCGGCCAGATCCGGTCGGAGGACATCGTCGACCTGCTCGCCGGACTGGTCAGCAAGTCGATCGTGACCGCGGTGACCGATCTCGACCGCACGCGGTACTCGCTGCTGGAGACACTGCGCGAGTACGGCACCCAGAAGCTCGACGAGCTCGGCGAGACCGGAGCCCTGAAGGACGCGCACCGGCATTTCTACCAGTGCCTCGTCCGCTACGGAGTCACGCACAACTGGTGCAGCCCAAGAGAACTCGAGTGGCAGCACCTGTTGCAGCTAGAGATGCCGAACATCCGGGCGGCGCTCGACGCGAGCCGTGGCACCGAAGAGGCACTGGAGATGGCCGCGAACCTGAGCCGGTGCTGCTTTTTCAGCGGGAACGTCAGCGAGGGCAGGCACTGGCTGGCCAAGACGATCGGCCACCACCCGACGGCGAGTACACAAAGGACGAACGCGATCGCCCTGCAGACCTGGATCGCCACCATGCAAGGCGATCTGCAGGCAGCCGACGAACTGATCACCGTCTGCCGGATGCAGGAGCCCACCCCCGCGACCCTGTTCGCCGAGGGCATCTACACGATGCTCGTCAAGGCCGACCCGTCGTCCATCCCGCTGCTTGACCGTGCCCGCGCGGAAGCGACCACCACCGGTGACAGCTACATGGCGACGTTGTTCTGGGCCATCGGCGTCATTTTGCTGTCCGACGGCGACAGCGCCGAGGACGCCCGGTCGATCTGCCTTGCTGAAGCGGAAAAACAAGACGCGCCATGGTCGTCCTCCTGGGCTGTGTGGTGCGGCGGGCTGACTGAGCTGCGGCACGGCGACCCAGGCAAAGCCGTCGACCTGTTCCGCGAAGCCCTGCGCAGGCAACACGAGTTCGGCGACCGCTGGGGTCCACTGTGGGCAGTCGAGGCGCTGGCGTGGGCGACCGCCGCGCACGGCGATTTCCCGCACGCGGCCCGGCTACTTGGCGCCGCATGGCAGATGCGTCAGCGAACCGGGGTGGTCCCGATCGGCCTGTTCGGCGGAGCACACCTGCAAACCGCCGATTTCGTGCGGGCCGAGCTCGGCGCCGAGACGTACGACGCCGAGTTCAAGGCAGGCACCGAAGCCCACGACCCGATCGCCTTGGCACTTCGGTAGATCACCAGGCGACCGGCAGCGCCCGCACACCGCGGACCAGGCGATCGGTCCGCCACGGCACCTCCTCGGCGGGCACGCCAAGCCGGAGATCAGGGAACCTTTCCAGCAGGGCGGAAAGCACGATCCGCAATTCCAGTCGAGCCAACGAGACTCCCAGGCAGTAATGCACGCCGAAGCCGAACGCGATGTGCGGATTGTGCGCACGGGTCAGATCAAGGTCGTCCGGCTGGTGGAAAACCGCGCTGTCGCGGTTGGCGGCGTGCACCTGCACGAGCACGGCCTCGCCTGCGCGGACAAGTTGTCCGCCGACCTCGACGTCTTCCCTGGCCACCCGGGCGAAGTCGGCGCTCGCGGCCATCGGGACGTACCGCAGCAATTCCTCCACGGCTTCAGGCACTGACGTAGGATCGGCCGCCAATTGCCGCCAGCCGGCGCGGTCGTTGTCCAGCAACACGAACACGAAGTTGCCGATCTGGTTGGCGGTCGTCTCGTGGCCGGCGATCAGCAGTGTGACGCCTAGCCGGATCAGTTCCTCCTCGGACAGCCGATCACCTTCGTCGCGGGCCGCGACCAGGTCGGACAGCAGATCAGCAGTGGGATTCACGCGGCGCTGCGCGATCAGCTCGGCGAGATACGCGTTGAGCCTTTCGCGCGCCTCGATCATCTCCTCAAGGGTGACCTCGCCGCCCAGTGCGAGGACCAGTTCGGTCCACCGGCGGAAGTTGTCCCGGTCGGCGTCAGGAACCCCGAGCATTTCGCTGATCACCATCATCGGCAACGGCCACGCCAAGGCTGTCGCCAGATCGGCAGTCCGCGACGGGACATCCATGCGGTCGATCAGGTCGTCGACCATCTCCGTCACGCGTGGCCGGAGCTGTTCGACGCGATGCGCGGTGAAAGCCTTGGCCACCAGGCGACGCAGCCGGGTGTGATTGGGCGGGTCCATGCTGATGATCTGGTCGGGCGAGTCGATCGACGGCCGCGGCCGGGCGACCTCGTCGCGTCCCGCGGCCAGTTCGCGCGAGAACCGTGGATCACCCAATACCAGTTTGACGTCGTGATACCGGGTGGCCAGCCAAGCCGTGCCACCCCACCGGGTCTTGATCAGGCCGAGCCCGCTTTGCTGCCGTAGCGCGGCATATCGCGGGTGTGGGTCGATGCTGTCCGCCGCGCCGAAGGGATACGCCTCCACCATCGTTGCTCCTCCCAAGCAAGCGTTGGGTGTCCATCGTTCTCCAGTGCGCGCCGGATGTCACCAGCCGTTGAACCTGAATCGTATTCAGATAAACATATTGCCGAGTCCTAATACCTACTATCGTCGTATTGAAGGAGTCCCCGTTAGGGGTTTACGTTGCGGGTGTCCACTTGGTGAGGTTTGCCCTCACCGTCACTCCCCTGCAAGTGAAGGACACTGTCTATGCTGAAAAAGCTGTTGTTGCGATATGGCTTGGCAGCCACCGCCGGTGTTGCCTTGGCGGTCATGGGCCCGGCCGTTCAGGTCGATCTCGGCCATGACGAGAACGAAGCACACGCCACCACGGCCGTCGAAGTCGAAGCCGGCTCCCTGCCCAAGGCGCTGTCCGACGACGTGGAGATCCAGGCGTGGCCGGTGCCGACCCGGCGCAGCTACTACATCACCGCGTCCTGCTCGCAGCACGCTTCCGCGATCAGGCGGGGCGCGGCCGCGTGGCAGGGCCTGACCGAAGGCGGCGGCACGCCGGTGGAGTGCCGCAACAGCTACATCACCGACTGCGGTGGCGGCGGCCGGATCGTCGGCTGCAACTGGGGCCGTGGCCAGCGCATCGCGTTGTACATGGGCGGCGTCGGCGACGACGCTTTGCTTGCCGCACACGAGTTCGGCCACAACTGGTACGGCCACTCGACCTACCGTTGCGCCGGCTGGGGCAGCCCACAGGAGGTAATGGCGCCGTCGATCTGCACATTGCGCGGATCACCGGACGCAAGGCAGTAGTTTTCACCCACCCCTGGAAGGCCCGCGTCGCCCTTTGGCGCGGGCCTTCACTCATGCCGGAGGCAACCCCGCCGGGCCGCGGCGTGAAGTCGGCAGACTGTCGACACATTCCCGCATGTCCACCTCTCGCAAGGCGAACGATAGTCCACTATGGATCGACCACCCTGAACACCCTGCCCCATCCGCTTCCCAAGCGCTCCCCCTTTCTGTGCCCGGCTTTCTTATTTTCGTCACTATTTTATTTATCTCGTCCGTAGTACCAACTGTGGCACGCACCGTCCACTTCTGACAGTGCACCCGGTTGAGCCACCGATCGGCCCAACACCTGGCAGAACCGCTGGCCCAGCGTGTCCAGAGTGGAGTGACAAGTCACCGGCCGGCCGATTGATCACCGTGGCTCCGCCGTGTTCGCTGGAGTGATCACCCGTTTCGACCGCAGGGAGTTCACATGCGTAGAACACTGGTCGTCACCGCCGCCTGCGCCACCATCCTGGTCGGTAGTCCGGCGTCCGCTGAGCCCTTGGTGTCGATCGGCGGCATCACCGTGAACTTCGGCGACATCGACGCCTTCGAGGATGTTCTTGAGCACATCACGGTCTTGAGGTGACTCGATTCATGATCTGGGTTACCGTTGATCCATGGTGCGGGCTCCCCTGACACCCCAAGAACGGGAACGCGGCAAGCAACTGGCCGCAGTATTGCGCGCGGCGCGCGGCTCGATGAGCCTGGTGCAACTGGCCGGCGAGACCGGCCTGTCGCACGAGACGTTGCGAAAGATCGAGGCAGGCCGCATTCCGAGCCCCTCGTTCTTCACGGTCGCGGCGATCGCCGACGCTCTGGACATCTCGCTGGACTACATCGCCTCGCTGTGCACGGACGCGGACGAACACTCGCAACTACCAGCGTAATTCCGCTCGCGCGTGATCACGGCTGCTGCTACCGTTCGCGGGCCGGCCGTGGGACTTCGGCGCGACTTCCGTAACCCGCCTCTGAAGCGTTGTTTAGCTGTTCGTGCTCCCATTCCCCGGCCGGCGCCTGCTTTGGGGGAGGAATGGATGGACCGCGTCACCGCCGAGGACATGCTCATGTTCGTCAACGCGGCGATCACGTCGAGCGGTCAGCGTGAGTTCCACAGTGCTGCCGGCGCTCAGCGGCTTTCGCTGGATTTCCTGCACGAGTACATGATCGGCAACTACCGCGACCTGTACGCCGCGACCTTGGCACTGGACATCAACGACCACAACGCCACGTTGATCGCGCATCGGCTGCTCGTCACTTCAGCCGATGCCGACGACGACCAGAAGCGCCTGGAGGGGCAGCTCATCGGCCGCCGCCTGCGTCTTGTCGCACCACAACGGGTGTACGAGCTGTTCCGCAGGCTGCGACAGTCGCGTGTGAACAATCGACGGACCAGGGCGATCATCCGGGACTGGCTGGCACACCGGCCCGATCCGGCCTTCGACGCCGTGAAGTACCGCACACCCCTCAAGCAGGCGGTACGGCACGCGCACGTCAAGCCGGACGGTGGCGAGCTCGGGCCGTTCCTGTTCAAGGGTCAAACCCGTTATACGACGCCGATCCTGGAATCGTGGCGGCGCGCGCACTACGAGCAGGCATCCATCTACGACCTGCCGTACACGGTCGCGGAAGGCTTTGCTGCCAAACACAACATTGATCGGGCCGTCTTCCTCGAGCGGATCGCGCCCCGGATGACCAGGGTGGAACGCTTGCGACTGCAGGAATCCGCCCGTCGCAGCAAGATCGACCTCGGCGTGGACCTGGGATCGATGCCGTTGACACGGCTGTCGTCCTATGTCCTGTCCTTGCCCGTGTCGGAGCGCGCTGAGCGACGCGACGAGCTCACGGGCGCCCTGCGAGCCGCGGCGGCGAAGGTCGCGGGTCAGCGGTGGGGCCGGGTTGTCGCGGTGCTGGACGACAGCTTTTCGGCGTTCGGGTCGAGACAGAAGCGCAGGCGCCCGTTGGCAGTCGCGCTGGCCTGCCACTACCTGTGCGAGGCGATGGCGGACAGCTATGTTCCACTGTGGACGTCCGGACGGACCGACGCACTGCTGACCTACCCACGCGGTGTGACGCCACTGGGTGAGCGGGTGCTTGAGGCGTTGGAGCACAACCCGGACAGGCTGCTCATCGTGTCCGATGGCTGGGACAACGCGCCGGCCGGGATGGCCGCCGAGGTCCTGCGGGTCTGGCGGACGCGGCTGGATCCCCAGCACAAGGTCGGTGTCGTGCACCTCAATCCCGAGTACGACGCGGACACCTTCGACGTGAAGAAGATCGGGCACGTGCCCACGGTCGGTGTGCGGGACGCCGAGGACGTGCCCGCCTTGGTGGAGTTCGCCCGGTTCACCGAAGGCCACACCGGCCTTGCCGAGCTGAAAGCCCACTTCGACGACCGGATCGCCCGATTCCTGGAGGGATGATGGCCACACTCGACCTGACCGGCCTGTCCGTCCGGCCTTCCCAGGTGTGGGGCGGTGTCCGGCTCGTGCCGCTCGTCCGCGACGAGCCGATCGAGACCTTGCGGCTGCACGCGCAGGTTTACGGTGACTCCATCGGCATCGTGAAAGTCGATCGCCGCACGGCATACATGTCCTACATCCCACATGGGTTCGTTGCGACGTGGTCCACCGACGGCGCTCCTGCGGCCGCGTACGGCACCGAAATCACCGAGGGCTCCCCGTCGGCGTGCCTGCGCCTGCACTTCCACCGCAGGATGGCGCAGCGCGCGGACAAGAAGCGGCTGCGTTTCCTGCCGATGCATCTCGCTGTCGAGGGATACCTGGCGCTGCACTTCGGCGGCCCGGAGATCGTGTGGGACGAGTGGTCGCAGCGCGCGATCCGCAACGGCCTTTCGCCGCGCGTCGAGGAGGCGTACTGCGGGGCGGAGGTCGACGGCCTCGCGGACGCGTTGCGGATCTTCGAAATCCACCCGGGCCAGTGTGGGGTCATGGTCTACGTGGCGGACACGTTGGCGGCCGCGTTCGTGGTGCCGCATCCGGACGACTACCGGGCGCTGCATCCCACCCTGATCCAGGACCTCTACGGCGAACTGGTCTACCAGTACGCGACGTTCGCCTCGGCCGTGCCGCAGTTCCAGGTGCGCCTGAACGAAAGCCACGTTCAGACGCTGGCCGACTTGCGAGCCGAGGCCACCCGGCAGCATCTCGCCTGGCCGCGGTTCCACTCGTCGGCGATGGCTTCAGGTCTGCTCGACGCCAAGTACGACATGCGCCGCGTGTACCGGATGGGCGACTTCACGTTGACCCGATTCCTGCCTGGTTTCCAGCTCAAGCGGGAAAACCACATCGGTGAGACGATCACGGACCGACGC
Organism: Rhodococcus rhodnii; assembly: GCA_000720375.1. Taxonomy (GTDB): domain Bacteria; phylum Actinomycetota; class Actinomycetes; order Mycobacteriales; family Pseudonocardiaceae; genus Kibdelosporangium. The sequence goes on from JOAA01000020.1 coordinate 151,906, forward strand.
GGCCGCACAGCGTACTTGAAGACCTTCCGGTTGTCGGAGAACCAGGTCCGCCGTGGCCACCTGCTCACCCAGCTGGCTGTGCACGACTGGCACCTGCCGACGAGCGCGGCGGCCCTCGGCGTGACTGAGGCACAACTCGGTATGCGCCTGGAGTCCGCGGGTTTCGGGGCGTTGCTGCGTGAGGACGTGCTCGCGAGATACCGAGCTGGTCAGCGCAAGCTTCAGTCGCACTGACCGGCGAGCTTGGCGGCCTCCGCCGCCTGCTCCACGTTTCCCACTTGCACGAACAGATCGTGGGCGGCCCGGAACGCGTTTCGGGCCGCCTCCGGGTCGATGTCCGTGTACGCCTTGCCGAGGCTGGTCAGCGCGGTCGCGTGGAAGGAATGCCAGCCGCGGGTCCGCCAGAGCGCGACGGATTCCTCAAGGTATGGAATGGCTTTGGCCGGATGACCGTCGGCGATCTCGATCGAGCCAAGGATCTCCAGCGCCTCGCCGAGGTGGTGGCTCATGTTGTAGTCGCGGCTGAGCGAAATCGCCGCCTCGGCGGTCGGACGCGCCTCCGGATCACCGGTGTTGAAGTACAAGCGTGCCAACGCCAGCAACGTGAGCACCTCGGTGTAGTAGTCGCGAGAGGAGCGGGAGAGCTCAAGCGACTCGTCCAGCATCTGTTTGCTGCCTTCGAAGTCGCCGATCACGCGGTGGCCGATCCCGGCGAACTGCAAGGCGGTGGCGATGCATCGGGTGTTGCCGAGTTCGCGGGCTTTGACGAGTGCGTTGTCGGCGTGGCCGATCGCGACCAGCACGTCCCGGTTCTCGAAGTGCGCCAAGGCAAGCGATAGCTCGGCCCGGGCCTGACCGCCGAGGTGCCCGCACTCGGTCGCCAGCCGAAGTGCCTCGTCTGCCAAGGTGATCGCGTCGGTATAGGCGGCGTTCGCGGTCAGTGACCACGAACCCATCAGTGCCGCGTCCGCGACTCCTTGGGGCACACCGAGTTCGGTGAACATCTCCCTGAGCTTGAGGGATTCGTCGTACTGACGTGCCATCGCGTCTTCGTGCGCGACGTCGGCCCAGGTTGTGACGTCGATGAGGCCGCGAAGCATGACCGCCTCGCCCAACGCGTTGCCGGATTCCTGGCACAGCGCCATCACCTGGGTGTTGAGCGCGATCCAGTCGGTGTACATCCCGCGGACGTCGAAGTACTTCTCCATCCGCTGCGCCAGGTCCCACGCGAAGTCCGTCATCCCGAGGCGACAAGCCTGGCGGACGGTCGACAACAGCGCGCCACGCTCGGCGTCGAACCAGTTCGCGGCCCACTCCGGCCGGAAGTCTCCGAGGAGATGGTCCGTCGGCGGACGGGGCGCCGGACTGGCGATCGGCGCGAAGCACGGACCGGGAACCAACGCGGACATCCGCTCGGCAAGCCCGAGCCAGCCACCCGTCCCCTGCTCCAGTGCCCGGATCCGGCTTTCCTCGGTCTCCTCCTCGGCGGCGCGTTCCGCCGCGAACAGCCGGACCAGGTCGTGGAATCGGTATCGGTACTGCCCCGCGGCATCCGTGCCGGACGCGGCCAGGAGCTGGGCGTCCACCAACGCCTCGGCGTGCTCGGTGGCCTCGTGCACCGGGCACTCAAGGAGCACGGATGCCAGCCACGGCGGGAAATCCGGCGCGCTGAACAACCCGAGCAGACGGAAAAGCCGGCGAGGCAACTCGTCCAGCCCTCGGTAGCTCAACGCGAGCGAGGCGCGGACCGCCAGATCGCCCGCGGAAAGCTGGTCCAGCCGACGCCGTTCGTCGCTGAGCATCTCGGCGAGGTGCGCCAACCGCCACGCCGGCCTGGCCGCCAGGCGCGCGCCCGCGATCCGGACAGCCAGTGGCAGTCCACCGCAAAGTTCGACGATCTCGGTCGCCGCCGAGAGCTCAGGCGTGACCCGGTCCTCGCCGACGATCTGGGTGAACAGGTCGATGGCCTCGTCGGTGGCGAACACGTCGAGGTCGATGCGGTGCGCACCTTCCAGCCCGATCAGCCTGGTGCGACTGGTGATCACCACCGCACAGGTCGGAGTCCCTGGCAGCAAGGGCCGGACCTGTTCCTCGGCGGCCGCGTCGTCCAGCACGATCAGGATCTTCCGGCCGTTCACCAGCGTGCGATACGTCTCCATGCGCTCATCGGGATCGGCGGGAATCGCCCGATCCGGCACACCCAGCGCACGCAGGAACCGCGCGAGGACGTCGGTGGACTTCGCCGGGGTATCGCTGGCACCACGAAGATTCGCCCAAAGCTGGCCGTCGGTGTAGGACGCGGCCGTGTTCTGGGCGACGTACACGCTCAGCGCGGTCTTCCCGATGCCGCCCATGCCGACGATCGTGGTGACGGACGACGAGCCCCAGTCGTCGGTCAAGTGCTTGCACAGCGAGGCGACCTCGGCCATCCGGCCGGTGAAATCGGGAACGCTCGGCGGCAGCAACGCCGGCGCTGACCAAGCCCTTGCTTGCACAGCAGGCGCCCGCTCGTCGCCGGCAGGCGGTGCGGTCGGCACGAGTTCCGGGTCGGCTTCAAGGATCCGCTGATAGAGCCGCTGCAACTGCGGACTCGGCGGTACACCCAGTTCTTCTGCCAGTCGGGACCGCATCCGGTCGTAACACGTCAACGCCTCGGCCGACTGGCCTTGCCGGTACAACGCGAGCATCAGCTGACCGGCCACGCGCTCGTTCATCGGGTCTGCTTCGAAAGCCCCGCTCACCTCGGTCAACACCTCGGCGTGCTGGCCACAACGCAGTCGCAGGTCACGCAGGTCGAACTCGGCGGACTCCCGTTCCCGCAACAACGCCACACGCTGGCTGTTGAACCACGGGTTGTCGAAACTTGCGAACGGTTCGCCGCGCCACAACGCCAACGCCTCATGGAACAAATCCATCGCCCGCGTCGGCTCGTCGGTGCTTCGCGCGCGTGCCATCAACTGCCGGAACCGGTGCAGGTCAACGTTCGCTGGGTTGACCGCGGCCATGTATCCGCCCGGCTGCCGGACAATCCGGACACTGCGCTCAGCGGGCGCGAGCACCTGTCTCAGCCGGGACAAATAGCCGTACAGGGGCGTGAGTCCGCTGTGTGGCGTCTGCTCGCCCCAGATCCGGGCGGCGAGATCCGCGATGGGCACCAACCGGTCGGCGTCGACGAGCAACGCGGCAAGGACATGGCGTTGCCGGGCATGACCCAGCTCGATCTGCTGACCGTCGACGCGCGCCTCGATCGCGCCGAGCAGACCGAACTCGACAGCCGTCACTGCTTCCCTTCCCCCGGCGCGTGCCCTTTCTGCGGAGAGTGCCTTCAGCCTAGCTCCAGTCCGTGCTCTTTCCGGAACGTCAGCAGCAAACGTCTGGCAACCTGTGGCTCGACCGCCATCTGCTGACGGAATCATTTCGGCGAACGCGCTGTCGAACGCGTCCCGCACAGCGATCCCACGCTGCACCGGCCGATTCCAGGGTTTCACCCGAGTTGAACGACCGTAACCGTCGAACCGTCGGTGTGCGCGAACCTCGAGTGCACCGGATCGACCGCGATACAGCACGGACCGGTGAACCAGTCGTCCCCGACCAGGGACGACTTCACCTCCCCGGTGGCCAGCTCAGGCCATTCGGCCAGCACGTCGCCGGTGCCCACGTCATGCAGCCGAGGATGCTGGTACAGGGAGAGAACGCCATCACGTATGGCTACCAGGTCACCGAGCGGATGCGGGAATTCCCGGTGCCACACGAATTCGTTCCTTGTCAACGACCACAACCACAGGCCCTTGTCCGAGCCGATCATGACGTTGTCGCCGACGAAGCAGGCTCCTTCGACCTCAAGGGACGAAAAGTCCCGCACCTGCGCGACATCACCATCGCCGGCAAGACCACCCCTCTGGTCCCACACCCGCCGCAGGTCGTATATCGCCAAGCAGTCGAACGGCATCCAGACCCATCCGGCGCTGAGCAGGTAGTGGCCGTCAGCCGAGACAGCAAGCCGCGAATGATACAAGTCTTCGTCCAGACGGCCATCCGGCAGAGGCAGACGGTCGCCGGTCAGTGCGTCCTCGATGTCGAGCTGGCCGCTGTCTTCGGGGCAGTGCACGACTCCGGTTCGCCCATTGGGCATTGTCAGCAACGCCAACGGATACCGATAGAGATCGGCGTCGTTGTCGAACCGGCTCAACTCACGGATCACACTGCCATCGGGTGCTACGAGCAAAGCCTTGGTGCCGACGGTGTTCACAAGGGCGAACACGTCTCCCTTCGGCGACACCACGACCGAATCGAGATTGTCGTCATACCCCTCGCCACGTTCCAGACACGGCGACCCGTCCAAGGGAATCCGGCGAAACCGGTCGGAAACGTCGAACAACTCACCGCCAATCCACGCCAGCGTCCAGGCACCCGCGTCCCGGACCACAACACGGCTGATTTCTCTCACACCACGAGTATCTCCACACCAGTCACCTGGATTACGGGAATGTTCTGCTGGGCAACTGTGTTGTCGTAAATATCATCTTCCAACAAGATGATCTGGTGACTGACGAGTGAGGTTGGAATGACTGACTACGGTCATGACCTGGTGTTGGGCACGTTCATCACGCCTTCGGTGAGCGATCCGGACCACGTGGTGGGTCTGGCCGAGCTGACCGAGGCGGCCGGGCTGGACGCGGCGACCTTCCAGGACCACCCGTACAACGTGGGTCTGCTGGACACATGGACCTTGCTGAGCTGGGTCGCGGCCAGGACCAAGCGGATCCTGGTCTCGGGCAACGTGCTCAACCTGCCGTTGCGCCCGCCTGCCGTGCTCGCCAGATCGGCGGCAAGCCTGGACCTGCTCTCGCACGGGCGCTTCGAGCTGGGTATCGGTGCGGGTGGATTCGCTGACCCGATCCACGGCATGGGAGGCGGACGCAAGAGCGCGGGTGAACGCATCGAGGCGTTGTCCGAGGCGATCGACATCTTCCGTGGCGTATGGGACGCGGAAACGCGGGGCGCGTTCCGCTTCAACGGCGAGCACTACCAACTCCCCGGGATGAAGCACGGCCCGAAGCCCGCGCACGACATCTCGATCTGGCTGGGCGCGTACAAGCCGAAGATGCTCAAGCTGACCGGCAGCAAGGCCGACGGCTGGCTGCCAACCCTCGAGTACCTGCGGGAAGGCGACATTGCCCGGGCCAACGCGATGATGGACGAAGCCGCGGTCGCCGCTGGCCGCGACCCGCGTCAGATCCGCAGGCTGCTCAACATCATGAGCGCGAGTTTCGACGACCAGTCGGACACGCTGCTGCGCGGCAGGCCCGAGGACTGGGTCGACGAGCTGCTGCCCTTGGTCATGGAACACGGGTTCAGCGCGTTCTTCCTCGGCGGCGACAACCCCAGGACCATCCAGATCTTCGGCGAGGAGGTCGCGCCCGCGCTGCGTGAAGCCGTCGCCAAGGAACGCGGCACTGAGCCGGCCAAGATGGACGCGATCCCGCGGGAGTTACAGGCGAAGTCGGTGCGCCCAGGCGACCCGGCTTACGAACAGGTCCGGCATTCGTACTCGCACAAAGGCTCGCCCGGACTGGTCATCCAGCCCGAGAACGTCGACGACGTCCGCGAAGCCCTGGCATACGCACGCCAACAGCCTGTCCCCCTTGCTGTTCGCAGCGGCGGCCACGGCCTCAGTGGACGGTCCACGAACGACGGTGGGATCGTGATCGACCTCCGCCGGATGAACAAGGTCGAGGTTTTGGATCGCGCCACGCGCCGGGTCCGCGTCGAACCCGGCGCCCGGTGGGGAAACGTCGCCCAAGCCCTCGCACCGCACGGGTTGGCCATCAGTTCGGGCGACTACGGCGATGTCGGCGTCGGCGGCCTGGCGACCACGGCTGGACTCGGATATCTCGCGCGCAGCTACGGCCTGACGATCGACCACGTCCTCGCGGTCGAAATCGTCCTCGCCGACGGCACGTTCCTGCGCATCGACCCACACAATGAGCCCGACTTGTTCTGGGCCGTGCGTGGCGCGGGCGGGAACTTCGGCATCGTCACCGCGTTCGAGATCGAGGCCACCGAGCTCACGAACGTGGTGCACGCCTCGCTGATCGTGGACGCCACGCATACCGCTGATGTGGTGCTGCGGTGGGGAAAGCTCGTGGAGGACGCGCCGCGTGAGGTCACCAGCTTCCTGTCGCTGTTCCCCGGCCGCCGTGGCCAGCCGCCGATGGCACAGGCCACGCTCATCTACACGGGCGACGAGGTCGAGGCCGCCCAGAAAGCCTTGAGCCCGTTCCTGACAATTGGTCCTGTACTCGCCGAGGAGGCACAGGTCATGCCGTATGCCACGGTCGTCTACCCGCCGGGCAACGCACATCGCGGGCAAGGACTGTCCGATTCGCACAGCGGACTGGTGGACCACATCACGCCGGAGGTCGCCGCCGCCGTCGAGAAGATGATCACGTCGTCGGACGTGCTGATCGTCCAGTTCAGGTCGGCCGGCGGCGCGATCAACGACATGCCCTCGGACGCGACGGCGTACGCCCACCGGACCCAGAACTTCTCTGTACTCGCCGCGACTTCACCCAGCCGGAAACAACGCATGGACCAGCTGTGGGCACAGTTGTATCCGCACTTGAACGGCATGTACCTGAGCTTTGAGACCGACACCAGTCCGGAGCGCTTGCTGGACGCGTTCCCCCAGGACACGCTGTGCCGGTTACGAGAACTCAAGGCCAAGTACGACCCGGACGGCGTGTTCGACAGGAATTTCGACCTGACGGCGGCCGACGCGTTGTCCTTGCCAGAAAGTCGTAAGGTGTGGCCATGGCCCAGCGCGTAGCCAGGAATCTGGGGTGGGCACTCGCCGTGGTGCTGCGCCGATGGCATGACGGCGTCGAGGAAGTCCTGTTCGACGTCCCCCACGGGTCACGCGGCTACCACGTTCTGTCCACTGTGGTGCACGAGGATCTGCCCACGCAGGCGGCACTCGCCGCGCACCTGTCCATCGACCGCACCGTGATGACGTACCTGATCGACGCGTTGGAGGCGGACGGGCTTGTCGAACGCAAGCCCGATCCCGCCGACCGCCGGGCGAGGAGGATTGTCGCGACCGATCACGGCGGCAAGGTCCTCGCCGCGGCCGAACGGCGGGTCGCCGCTGTCGAACAAGCCATGCTCGCCGCGCTTGGCCCGGACGAACAGGCCGTGTTCCAGGAACTGACTCAGCGAGCCGCGAGCCGTATCCACTACGAGGATCCGGACGCGGACCCGTGCACCGCGGTGCAGGAAGCGCTCAGCGAACGACCCTAGACGCCCGCGCGGCGGAACACGTCGCCGATGCCGGCCGTATCGTGACCGGTGCTGAGCAAGTGACGCAAGAGGATCCGAGCCTTCAACTGGTCGAGAAAACCCGCCGGGATCAGGCCGCGGCCGAGCATGTCCGACTCCGAGCCGGGAAAGGCGTACGTCCGCTCAAGAGTCGAGCCGGCACCGGTACGAGAGGCCAACACCACGGGCATCCGTTCGGCCAGTCCCCTGAGGACCTCAACCACAGCCGCCGGAACGTGCCCGACGCCGAACGCCGCCACGACCAGTCCGTCCACCCGGTCGGCGACCGCCTCAAGGGCGGTTCCGTTGTCTCCCAGCAACATCGGGATCACCGCGACTTCGACCGGTTTGGGCGCCGACACCGCCGGAACCGTCACGCGGGTGGCCGGACGGTTCACGATCCGGGGCATGCCTTCCACGACATAGCCCAGCGGCCCGCCGTTGGCCGACTGGAATGTGTACCCGCTCGTGGTGTGCGTCTTGCGTACCCTCGCCGCGGCGTGGATCTCGTCGGCGAAGGCGACGACTACGCCGAGCCCACGAGCTACTTCAGATGCTGCGGTTTGGATCGCTGCCAGCACATTGGCCGGGCCGTCGGCGCCCGCCAATGTCGGATTGCGCATCGCTCCCGTCACCACGACCGGCTCGTTTCGTTCGTGTGCAAGGTCCAGCAGGTACGCGGTTTCCTCGATGGTGTCGGTGCCTTGGGTGATCACGACACCATCCGCGCCTTCGCTCAGCTTCTGCTCGATGGCCGAACCGAGGTCATAGATGTCCTCAAAGGACAGTGAGGCGCCCGGGACACGTCGGAAGTCCACCACGTCAACGGTTATGCCCGTTTCGGCGAGGCCGGGCACTGCCGTTACGAGTTGCTCCGCGGACAGTGCGGGAACCACGCCACCGCCCGCGTCGGCGGTCATCGCGATGGTTCCGCCAAGCCCGAACACCACCACTCGGCGCGTCATCGCTGAGCGTCCGCCAATCGCGTCATGATCGCAGTGTAGACGCCGGGCGCCAGCGCGATCGTGTACGCCGAATTCATCGTGTGGTCCGATCCGTCGTGGTCGACGACCACACCACCCGCCTCACGCACGAGCAACGCACCGGCCATGGTGTCCCACGGGTGATTCGACAGGTTGATCGTGGCGTCCAGCTTGCCGTGCGCGACCCAGGCCATGTCGATCGCGGCGGTGCCGATCATCCGGATGCGCTGCGCGTTCGCGCCCAGCTCGGCCAGCAACGCCAGCCGGATCCGGTTCTTCTCGGCCGCGCCGTCACCGGTCGCGAAGTCCCCGATCGAGACCATCACTTCGGACAGCTCCTTCACCGACGAGCATTCGATGGGCTCTCCGTTGACGTACGCGCCATTGCCGGAGCTCGCGGTGTATGCGATGTCCATAAAGGGCAGATCGATCGCCGCGAGTACGGGCTTGATGCCGTCCACCAAGGCGAGTGACACCGCGCACAGCGGGATGCCACGGGCGAAGTTCGCGGTTCCGTCGATCGGATCGAGTACCCAGTTCAGCTCGGTGGATCCGGTGTGCCCGTGTTCCTCGCCGAGCAGCCCGATCTGCGGGGTTTCCCGGGCGAGGAAGTCCCGTACGGCCTCCTCGACCGCCAGGTCGACGTCGGTGACCATGTCCCGGTCGCCCTTGGCGGCCACGTGGACAGGCGTCCGCTCCTGGATGATCCGCCTCGCCAACGACACGGCCCGCGTGGCGATCGGCATGAGCTCAGTGTTCACCTGCGTCAAAGTACAGACGAAGGAGCCAGCGGGGGTGGTGTCACTGGTCGCATGGCGACGTGGCCGACGTGATTGCGCCACGCGTGCCGCCCGGATCGCCGCAGGACGTCCACGGCCTCGGTGACGAAGCCTTCGTCGTCCAGTTGCGAGGCGAGGACGGAACTGCACCGGGAGCGTTCCTCCGCGGGCATTTCGGCAGGCGCATGCCCGAGGTAGCCGTCCGCGCCGCGTGGGCACATGTTCAGGTTGGCCAGCAAGGCATCCAGCCGGCCGTCGAACCGGCGGCGGAACGGTGTGTCCGTCCGAATTGTGCCGACCGCGTGCGCGTTCGCGAGGTTTTCGAGGTTGTCGTCGTGCAACGCGTACCATGGCGCGAGTTCGATCGGCCGGATGTTGTCGATGCTGAAGGCGAACTCCTTGCCCACCAGGCGGCCTTTTTCCTTGCGGTAGACCGTGTAGCGGGAGCTGACCGAGTCGATCCAGTTGCTGCCGCAGATGAACAGCCCGCCCGGCCGCAGCTGCGCCTCGGCCCACAGCAATGCCTTCTCACGGAACGGGTGGTCGAAGTACATGAACACGTTCATGCACCTGATCACGTCCGCTCCACCGTCCACTGTGAACTCGCCGATGCCGCCGCCGCGCAGTTCGAGGTTGCCGGTTTCGTAGTGACGCAAGGGGTCGCGGATCAGCCGGCCATCGTCGTCGGCGACCTCGTCACCGGACAGCTTCGGCTTGAGCCGTTCGAAGATCTGCTGGAAGCGCTGCTTGGTCGCGGTCTGATCGGGGTCGAAGTTGCCGGCCTGGTAGTAGCGCAGGCGCAGGTTGTCGTCGTAGCAGGCGTACGCGCCTTCCTTGTCGTAGACGAGATATCGACCGAACGACGGGTCGACGCCGACAACGCGCCAGCCGTTGAGCCGCTTGGCGGTCTCGATGGTGGTGAACGGCGGGAATCCGCAGCCGATGTCGACGAACACGCCCTGCCCCTCGGGCCGGTGCCACGGGTTTCGTGCCACGTATTCGTCGAGGGCACGGTGCCTGCCCGCCATCGTGACCGGCGGGACCGTGCCCGACCACGCGCTCGGCACCGTTCTCGGCGCGCTGAAACCGATCAGCCACGCGGTGAAGACCGAGACGTCGGTCGGCGCCAGCCTGGCAGCGCGCATCAGCCGGAAAGCCCGGTCGGCCAATGCCAGCGCGTCGGGCGACGCATCGGCCAGTTGACGCAATTCGTCGAGTACCCCAGTGGAGAGACGGCCCGCGAAGTACACCGTGTTCCACCGATCCACGATCTGGACCACACACCACATCTACCGCAAACGCGACGTACCGCGCCAGGTCTTTGAAGTACGAGCGTTACGCTTATGTCCATGCAGGTGCGCGTCGATTTCAATCCGCATGACGCGGTGCCCGAGGTACTGTGCCTGATCGTGCCCGCGCCGACGGGCGTGGTGTACGAGAACCGGTGTGGTGGCCAGGCGTGCCTGCAGAATTCACTTGAGGGTTACCTCGTCGTGGTCGGCCGGGCGACGCCCTTCGTCGACTTCTTCGCGAAGTTCGACGGCAGGCCGCCGCAGCGGTGGAGCCCGGACGATCTGGACCACCTGCAGCGGCTGATCCGGGAGAAGGTGGTGTACTTCGTCGCCGAGATCGAGTTCGAGTCACGGGTGCTGCTGAGCCTCGACTTCGACCGTCTCGACGATCTCACCGAGGCGTGGATCCCGGTTCGCGCGGGCGATCAGGCCGCCGTGCTGGTGTTCGCCAACTCTGCCTAAGCCACGCGGTGTCCGTGCTCGCACAACGCGGTCGCGCCCTGGCTCAGGGCTTGCAGCGCGGCCTCGACGCGTCTGGCCAGCCTCGGCGCGAGGCGCTTGCGCGCTTCGGTGAGGTCGTAGAAGCCGGCCGAGAGGATCTCGCCGTCGACGAACTCCATTGCGTCCACATCGGACTGCGTGAGGGTTCCGCCGTCGAAGATGAACATCACCGCTTCCGGCCAGGCCTCCTGCGGGAAGACGTAGTCGACGACCAGCAGCCTGCCCAGGTCGCGCTTCATGCCGAGTTCCTCGGTCAGCTCGCGGGTCGCTGTGGCCCACGGCGACTCGTTCTCGTCGACCGACCCGCCCGGGATCTCCCACTCCGGCTTGTAGGAGGGCTCGACCAACAGGACACGGTCCTCGTCGTCGCGGAACAGCACTCCCGAGGCCATTCGCTTGCGGTTCAACCCGGCGACGAACTTCTCGACAGACCACGGCTCGGTTTCTGGCACGACCCGAACCCTAGTCAGACCCTCATCGGATCTGACGAGTGACTTCGTTGTCGTGCTCGATCCGCGGCAGCACCTGGGTGGCGTCCTCGTCGTCCCTGCCCTTGCGCTTCTTGCGGATCCGCATGATGACGAACAGCACGACGGCCACGGCGACCGCGCCGATGACGATCTTCTGGAAGACACCCGCGTACTGGTCGACCAGATGCCAGTTCTCACCGAGCTGGTATCCGGCCACCACGAATATGGTGTTCCAGATCAGACTGCCCGCCGCTGTCAGCACCAGAAATTTGGCGAAGTTCATTTTCTCGACGCCGGCTGGCAACGAGATGAAACTGCGGAACAGCGGAATCATCCGGCCGAAGAAGACGGCTTTGGTGCCGTGTTTCGCGAACCACTTCTCGGTCTTGTCGAAATCACCGACCTTGACAAGCGGGATCTTTCCGACAATCGCACGGGTCCGTTCCCGGCCGAGTAACACCCCGGCCAGATAAACGATGATCGCGCCGACGACGGAGCCCAACGTGGTCCAGAACAGGGCGCCGGCCAGCGTGAACACGCCCTTGCTCGCGGAGAAGCCGGCCAGCGGCAGCACCAGTTCACTGGGGATGGGTGGAAAAAGGTTGTCCAGCCCGACCACGAGTGCCGCACCGACACCACCAAGGGTGTCCATCAGGTCGACGGCCCATCCGGCCATACCACCGACTGGTTGTTGTGCGGCCTCGGCTAGCAGGTATGCAGACATCAATGCTCTCTTCCGGGAACCTTATTACACCCACAAGCTTAGGAATGCGCGGACGCCGCCATAAGGAAGTGTGCCTCCCACTTCGCGGCGCAAAACCCCACCACGCATACTGCGGAAAACCACAATGCGGGCCCGTCGCCGTCGACGCGCCCCGCGCAAGATCCCAAGACCAGGATACCGTGATCACGAGACCGACCCGGTCATACCGGATATATCGCCCGAACTACGCAGGTCGGACACGGGAGGCGGCCTCCCCGGCCCCCGACCACCAGCGTACCGACGCCGACCGACTGCCTTGGGGCTCGCAGTCCGAGTGAAGTCCGGCGGCATCAACGGCTTGCACGACGTTTTCGCGCGAAAGGATGGGCGCCGTGCTTCTCGCCGACCGCACCCGCGGTATCCGGTCGGGCCTGATCACTCACCATCCACCGCTGGCCGCCGACGAAGGCTCGTGTGGCGCAGTCAGCCGGTTCGCCGGCGGCAACCTCGAACGGAATCTGGCCATTGTCGCAAAGCTGAACGAGCTGGCCGCGGCCAAAGGAATCACGCCCGGCCAACTCGCCTTTGCCTGGATGCAGCACCAAGGCGAGGACGTCGTGCCGATCCCGGTCGCTGAACAACCTGTTCGCACAGGGCTTCGCTCCTTTACCCAAGGCTGGATTGGATCTGGCGCCGAAAACCATTTCGGTCCGAGGCGAACTCGGCGGTAGCGTCGGTCATCGTGTTCATCGAGACCTCACCGGATCTGGTCCGGCGCCTGCTGCGTGCGCAGTTCCCCGATTGGGCCGATCGGCCCATCACTCCGGTGCAGTCCTTTGGCACTGTCAATGACCTTTACCGGCTCGGCTCCGACATGGTGGTGCGGCTGCCGCGGCGGGAAGACGCCGCCGGCGATGTTCAGCGTGAACTGGAATGGTTGCCGCGACTGACCCCGTTGCCCACGGCGATCCCCGTTCCGGTGGGTCAAGGCATGCCGGGCGAGGGATATCCGTGGAATTGGTCGGTGTTCCGCTGGCTGACGGGCGAGAATCCGGTTGTCGGCGACATTCCCTTGGTGGCCAAGGACCTGGCTGAGTTCGTGGTCGCGCTGCGGCGGATCGATCCCGCGTCCGGCCCCGCATCGGACCGCGGCGGGCCGCTGGCGGACCGCGATCGCGAGACCCGCGAGGCGATTGACCAGGCGCGGGACATGATCGACGCCGATGCGGCCACGGCGGCGTGGGAGGCCGCTCTCCAGGCACCGCAATGGTCTGAGCCGGCCAGATGGACGCATGCCGACCTCGGCCCGGGCAACATCCTGGTCACGGACGACCGGTTGACCGCCGTCATCGACTTCGGGCTGCTCGGCGTCGGTGACCCGGCCGTCGACCTCATCCCGGCGTGGAACCTGTTCACCGGCTCGGCGCGGGCGACCTTCCGGTCCATTGTGGACGTCGACGAGGCGGCGTGGGCCCGGGGCCGCGGCTGGGCCTTGTCGATTTCGTTGATTCAGCTACCTTATTACCGGGACACCAACCCGGTGATCACAGCCAACTCCCTGCATGTGATCACCGAGGTACTGCGCGACTGACGCCGGGTGGCTCTCGAAATCGAGTCCCAACTGGACCACGCCCGGCCGTGACCCGGCCTTACGTTGGACACATGCGTATATTCCTGGCCGGTGCCGCTGGCGTGATCGGACGGCGAGCGACCAAGTTGCTGATCGCTCATGGACATCAGGTGGTCGGACTGGCCAGACAGCCGTCCCCGCTGCTGGAGCAGCTCGGCGCGCAGGTCACCGTCGGGGATGTCTACGATCGCGCCGCGCTGGCCAAGGCGGTCCGGGCGGCCAGACCGGATATCGTCATGCATCAGCTGACCGACCTGCGCGACGGTGACCGCGCGGCGAACGCGCGGATCCGCGAGCAAGGCACCATCAACCTCGTGGAAGCCGCGCTCGAAGCGGGCGTACAACGCATCATCGCCCAGAGCATCTGCTGGATCTACGAACCAGGAATCACGCCCGCGTCCGAAGACATCCAGCTCGACTTGGAATCCTCCGGTGATCGCCTGGACACAGTGAGCGCGGTGGCCACGCTCGAAGCCAACGTTCAGGAAGCGGCCGAGTGGGTCATATTGCGCTACGGCATGTTGTATGGACCAGACACCTGGTACGCGACTGACGGACTGATGGCGCAACTCGCGCACCGCGGCGAACTTCCGGCGACTGCGGACGTGACCAGCTTCCTGCACATCGACGACGCGGCCGTTGCGGCAGTGGCGTCGTTGGATTGGCCGACTGGCCCCGTGAACGTCTGCGACGACGATCCCGCCTCCGGCTACGACTGGACTCCCGCGTTCTGCAAGGCTGTCGGCGCGCCTGCACCGTCCATATCGGACATCCCGCGGACGCCGTGGGCACGAGGTGCCGACAATCAGTACGCACGTGAGGAACTGGGCTGGACGCCCCAATGGCCTTCGTGGCGTACCGGCTTCACCAGCTGATCAAGCCCCGCCACTACACGCCCATAGCCCGCAGGTGGGTGAGGATCGCCTCGGCGGCCTGCGCCGTCGTCTGCACGGTCGTGTCGACACGGACCTCTGGCCGCTCCGGCGGTTCGTACGGCGAGTCGACACCGGTGAAGTCCTTCAGCTCGCCCTTGCGTGCTTTGCGGTAGAGGCCCTTGGGGTCGCGTGCCTCCGCGACGGCCAACGGCGTATCGACGAAGACTTCGCAGAACTCGCCCTCGGCGACAAGGCCACGCGCCAGCTCGCGTTCGGCCGAGAACGGCGAGATGAACGACACCAGCACAATCAGGCCCGCGTCGGCCATCAGCGCGGCGACTTCCGCGACACGGCGGACGTTCTCCTGCCGGTCCGAATCGCCGAAGCCCAGGTCCCGGTTCAAGCCATGCCGGACGTTGTCGCCGTCGAGCAGGTAGGTGTGTTTTCCTTCGGCGTTCAGCCGGTTTTCCAGAATGTCCGCGATGGTGGATTTGCCCGCTCCGGACAGACCGGTGAACCAGACGACCATCGGGCGATGTCCCTTGAGCACACCACGCGCGCTCTTGCCGACAGTCGTGTGCTGCCAATGGATGTCGGTCGACACCGGAGTGCGCAACCCGGCAAGGCGTCCGCGTTCGAGCGGTGACGGCGGCCTGCGGTCCGATCGCGCCGTCAGGACGTCCGCGGCTTCCTCGTTCCGGCCGGCCTCCGCCAGCGCACGAACGAACGTGTCCTCGATGACCTCGCGTTGGGCGGCACTGCCGCCAAGGCGATACACCAGTGGCCGCACACTGTTCAATTCGGACACAGCGGCATCCCACCTCTCGGCGACGACATGCGCGAGACCACCGCACAACGGCGCGACGACCTGACGATACACCTCGGAATCGTGCCGAACGGCGAACCTGCGCAACGCCTCGAGCCGCTCGCCGTCCTTGGCCGCGGCCAACGCGATGGCCGCGTGCATCGCGGCGAAGGATGTCTGCGGCTGGGTGAGCCAGTCCTGCGGCGAGGCGTTCAGCACCGCCTCCGCACCAGTCCTGCCGTCCCAGTTCCGGGTCATCTCGCAGCGCCACAGCAAGGACGCCGAGTCCACGAGTGCACGCGGTCCGCGCACCGCGGGCGGGGCGAGGTCACGGGCGTAACGTCGTTTCACCGCTTCGTCATCGCCCAGCATCAGTTCGTGCAAGGCCGCGTGCCAGGTGAAGTGCACCTTCCCGTCGCTGGTGTCGCCCCAGTCGCCGATCCAGCCGTTGAGCCACTCAAGCCCGGATTTGTGTTCCCCTGTCTCGTAGAACACGTGCGTGCGCGCGTGCACCGCGTGCCCGGACGCCGGTTCGACCGCGAGTGCCCGTGCGGAGAGCGCCTCGGCCTCTGCCCATCGTTCCTGTTCCTGGCGGACGAACGCGAGTTGGCCCAGGTACCACCAGTCATCGCCGTAAGCCCCGGCCAGGCTCTCCACCAACTCCCAGGTCTCCCGGTCGCTCGTGATGCCGCCGAAGGAGATCGTCGGGACCGCGATGTTCACCGCGAACGCGTCCCGTGGATACGCCTCGATGTGCCGCAGCAGAGCCCTGCCGCCCGCCCTGAGGTCCGCCGCACGGGCCGCGACCGCCGCGATGAAGCTGCGTTCCCGGCTGCCGGCGTTCTCCGCACACGTCCGGGCCTGCCGCAACCGGTCGCTGACGTCCACTGGGACGTCCCATTCCAGTCCCAGCAAGGCAATCGCCGCGTGGCCGAGCGCGAAGCCCGGATCGACGTCGGTGGCCGCCACGAGGTCGTCGAGCGCCTCGCGTTGACCGCGCAGCACGCGATCGACGCCATCGGTGAACAGACCGGCGGCTTCTTTGCTTGTGCTCAGTACCAATCCATAGCGGTCACGCGGCTTCGTGGCCGATCTGTCCACAATGGCCCTGGCGATCGCGGTCGCCTGCGCCCGAATCTCCGGAAACGCCGTGGATTCCCACAGCATGCCGGTCCGTGCCGCGCCGATCGCCCAGATGCCTCTGCTCACTTTGCCGTCGGCGTTCGTGCGCAGGCCCAGCCCGTGCGGTCCCGGTTTCGCCAGCCCGTGCTGGAACAAGCGCTTGATCAGCGGGTCTCGGCCGAAGTCCAGGCACGGACCGGTGCAGTTGACGACCGAAGCGACCGACAGCGTCTCTCCCCCGGACAGGGTGACTTGGTTTCCGTCGGCCGCCACGACTTCGCCTGTGTAGAGCTTGAGCCGTCCGGCGTCCTTGATGGCTTTCAGGTTGCCGGCGGCTTCCGGGGCCATCCGGTGCCGGTACACGCTCCAGTAACGGGCGTAGTCACTGAGGAAGCGTTCCTGCTCGGTTTTCGGCAGGCGACCCCAGATTCGCGGCGCCTGCAAGCGCAACGAGTCCACAGCCTGTCGCCAGCTGTGGCCACGCGACGCCTCCTGCCAGATCTCCTCGATGTTCTGCGCGTTGATCGCCGAGGTCGAAGGCTTGACCGCAGACGTGTGCCGCCGCGGCAGAAGTCCCGTTCTCGAGACGACGTGGATCGTTCGATGCGGCCGATCGAGTCGCAGCGCGATGTCGACCATCGTCAACCCTGAGCCGACGAGCAGAACGTCGCCTTCCTCAGTTACGTCGGCGCGCCAAGGATTCTCGATGAAACCAGGCAGTCCTTCCGGTGCCCAGTCACAGCTCGGCGCCGGAAGGCCGATGGCCAGCACGACCGCCCTGGCGCCGAGCACTTCCCCACTCGCCAACTCGACCGTAACTCCGTTTGTTTTCCGCGTGATCCCGGTGACTCGGTCTCTCACATGGGTGATGTCCCCGGCGACCGCGTTGAGGTACTGCCCGAAATGCAGGCGCGGCAGGAAATCCCCAGAGCCGACCGGGCGCCCCAGTTCTTCGCTGGCCCAGCGAACGAAGTGTTCCGGATCATCCGGGTAGGCACTGAGCTTCCCGGCCGCGGTGTTGAGCAGGTGACGGGGGTCGGTCGTGCCGTATGCCACCCCGTGCCCAGGCTTTTCGGCCGGGTCGACCATCGTGACGTCGAGGCCGCGTTCACGGAGCCTGACCGCCGCGAGCACACCGGCCGCACCGGCTCCGACAACCACGACAGTCTCCATCGCCGCCCCCAGCTCTCGCGTCACAACGGACTGATCAAGCAGACCACACCCACGACGAGGCGCGAAAGGGCCGCAGGGCGCACTTGAACACACCTAGCCGAGGTGGTCGTTCTCGCCGCTCACCCAAGAGATATACCTCTGCGCCGAGCGTTTAACCGCGGCTTTGGCGTTCTCGACGCGTTGTGGACCGGCCAACCAGTAGAGACGGTCGAAATCGTAGGGCTCCAGCCGGTCGGCGATCCGTTGGACCAGGCCAGCGGAAAGCGGGATCTTGTTGGGATAGCTGCGCATGAACGAGACCCAGCCGGTGGCTACCGCCGGGACGATGGTGTCGCCCGTGAGCAACGCGCCTGATTCGATGTGCGCGACGGCCGCACCCGGGAAGTGGCCGCCCGCGGTGATGAGGGTGATGCCGGGGAGGATCTGCTCGGTGTCCTTCCATTCCCTGATCACCTCGTCCTCGCGTTGTACCCAGTGCCGGTCCGCGGCATGGACGAGGACCGGGACCTTGCCGAACCGGTGGCTCCACGAGACCTGCGAGCCGAACATGTGCGGGTGGCTGGCAGCGATCACCGCGACGCCGCCGAGTTCCTCGATCGCGTCGGCGGTGGCCGGGTCAAGGTGATTCGGCGGGTCCCAGAGAAGGTTTCCCTCTGGCGTCTGGACCAGATAGGACCATTGCCCGATACCGAAGCCGGGGTCCCGGTTGAGTTGGTGGATCCCGGGTTCTGGTTCGTGGTGCAGGATGGTGTGCGGGGTGGCGTTCAGTTCGTCCAGCGTTGTCCAGGTCTGACCGGTTTCCGGGACGTACTGCCTTTCGTCGAGACAGATTTCACAGGATGTCGGCGGTTGTGGGGTGTCGGGGTGTTCTACTGCGCACGCTCCACAGATCCAGATTGTCATCCCCGCAGTCTGAACTGTGAAGTCCGCTTGAGGTCAAGATCAGGCCGTCAGCGAGCAACTGGTGGCGAGATCGGTCCCGGTCGGACGAGCGAGCGTGGCCGATGGCGGAGGCTGGATTCCTCGAAGCCAGCCCTCCAGTGCGGTGAACGCCGTGGTGAAGCAGGGGCCGATGGGGCGCAACAGGTCTGGGTACGTGTCGTACAGACCGTCAACGTGGTTGCCGCCCTCGATCCGGTAGTACCGCTGGAGATGCGCGCGTCCCTGGGTGGCGATCATCCGGTGGTACACGTCGGAATCCCGGCTGATCGGCAGCAGGGCGTCCAGCGTTCCGTGCAAGGTGAGCAGGGGTTTGCCGATTCGGCCGGTCAGGGAGATCCGGGCGACAGCTCGGTGGACTGACTTTGGCCGGGACACATAGTCATAGTCGGCGTCGTTGCCTTCGTAACCTGGGTCGAGTTCTGTTCGGTAGATTCGTTGCGTGAGGTCCCAGTAGACCTGTTTGTGGTACGGCCACAGGAATTCCGAGGCCGGGTCGAAGCCTGCCGCCACGATTTCGTCGCGGTCACCTCGGATCGCGGGCGGGAGGAACGTCAGCAGGTTGTCGCCATCGGGCCGCCAAAGCGTTCCCTCCCAGTCGACACCTCCGTCGTAGAGCCACGGTACATTCTCCAGTTGCCAGCGGACCAGATAGCCGCCGTTGGAGATGCCCGCCGCGATGGTCCGGGCCGGGAAGCGTCCATAGTGGAGCTTCGCGGTCAGTTTCGCGGCCAGGGTCAGCTGGGTGACGCGAGTGTTCCACTCGGCCAGCGCATCGCCTGGGGCGCGGCCGTCGGTGAAGAAGTCCGCTCCGGTGTTTCCCTTGTCTGTCGCGGCGAAGGCGTATCCGGCCGCAAGGACTTGGTCGGCGATGGCTCGGTCATTCGCGTACTGGCGTCGTACTCCCGGCGAGCCGGAGACCACCAGTCCTCCGTTCCAGCGAGTGGGCAGCCTCAGAACGAACTGGGAGTCGTGGTTCCAGCCGTGCGCCGTGTTCGTCTTGGAGGAGTCCGGGAAGTACCCGTCGACCTGGACGCCGGGGACCGCGCTCACCACCGGGAAGCCGGCCGATGTCAGCCCGGCCCAGTCGGCTTGGACCGTATGGCCCGTACGCGATGTTCCCGTCGTGGTCAGATCGTCCAAACAGGACTGCTCCACATGCTCTGCGCCGGGGACGATGACCGGAGCGCACGTGCTCGCTTGTGCTGCGGTTGGCGTGACGAGGGACATCATCAACGCGAGGAGGAGGGTGAGGCGCATTGCTGGACGGTAGGTCACCGGCGCTTCCGGCGGTATCTGTTGGGGCCACACAAAGTCCCCGCCGATTGTGGTGCTCGGCACCGTGGGAAGATCCGATCGGGCGACCTACCTTCGAGTGACGACGGTCACAAGGAGGTGGTCGTGAAGATTTTCCTCGCCGTGCTGCTGGCCCTGACCTTCCTGGCAGCACCGGCCAACGCCGCGGCGCTCAGGCCGGTCACCGGCTTCGGCAGCAACCCTGGCGCGCTGCAGATGTACGAATACGTTCCCGATGGGCTCCCGGCCGGACGGCCGGTTGTCGTCGCACTCCACGGATGCACCCAGGATGCGACCTACGGGCAGAACGCGGGCTGGACCGGACTTGCCGACTCCCTGCGGTTCACTCTTGTTCTCCCGCAACAAGTCACCGCCAACAACATCAACAAGTGCTTCAACTGGTTCCAGGCCAACGACATCAGCCGTGGTTCCGGTGAAGCCGAATCAATCGCCCAGATGGCGCGCCGCGCCCTCGCCGACACCAATGGAGACGCCCGTCGCGTGTACGTCACCGGGCTGTCCGCAGGTGGGGCGATGACGTCAGTGATGCTCGCGACCTACCCGGATCTGTTCGCGGGCGGCGGAGTTGTCGCCGGCATTCCCTTCGGCTGTGCCACTGCCATGTTCGAAGCGTTCACCTGCATGAATCCCGGCAAGAACCTGACCGCACAGCAGTGGGGCGACAAGGTTCGGGCGGCGAGCTCGTACACCGCCGCACGTCCCGGTGTCAGCATTTGGCACGGGACCGCCGACTACACCGTGGCCGCCATGAATCTGCGGGAGAGCGCTGAGCAGTGGACCAATGTGGGCGCACCGGTGCAGACCCGGACTATCCAAGGGATGGGCCACGGGCAGCCGGTCGCTCCAGGTTGTGGACGCGCGGGACCGTACATGCTCGATGTCGGTGTGTGCGCGGCCGCCGAACTCGCGAAGTTCTGGGGCCTCTAGTAAGCCGCCAGTTCCGCGAACACAGCGAGCAGCGCCAGGATGACGAACAGACCGATCACAACGGCCGCCGCTGCTCCGCCGCGACCTGACGACTGTGGTCGCGGTGGTGGCGGTGGCGGTGGAGGAGGAGCCCAGTAGTGCACGGGCGCAGGTGCCGTGACGGCCGCCAAGGCGTGCCGGGCGGCACCGTCCGCCACTGCGGTCGTGGGATCGCCGTGCTTCAACGGGACTTGGCCAATTCGTTCGACGACGAGGGTGCCAAGCAACGGAATCCGTGACGAACCGCCGACCAGGAACACGCCTGCGAGCGGTGGCCCGGGCGGTGCGGTCGACAGCGACTTCACGACCAGGTCGACCGCGTCGATCAGGCCAGGCTCAGCACCGTCACCGCCGCGGATCAGCTTCTCCAGCTCGAGTTTGTTCACCAGGACCGGCGTGTTGTCCGGCAGTTCCGGCGGCGACTTCGGCAGCTGGGCGGGCACCGCCGACTGCCGTGACAACTGTTCCTTGACCAGGCGGGCGTGGTCGCGGATGTCGACGGCGCGTTCGCGTTCCTCCGGGTTTACCGACATCGCCAGCCGGTCGAACAGCGCGGGTGCGCCGACCTCCGCGGTCATCCATCGGGCGAGTCGCAGGTCAAAGTCCTCGCCGCCCAAAGAATCGATGCCTGTGGGGCGCCCGGCCACTGTCAAATACGCGCCATTGCGATCCACCACGGTCACATCGACTGTCCCGCCGCCGAGGTCGAGCACCACGAGCCGCGCGACCGGGGGGACGACCGCGATGTCCATCGTGCGCTGCGCCGCCGCGACGGGTTCTGCCAGCGGATACGGCGATGGCCAGCCGGGAAGGTCGCGAGCCGCGATCGCCGCGGCCGTCTGCAGGATCTGGACTCGTGAGCCGGCCCAGGTCGCCGGATGTGTCACGACAAACGCCGCAGGCGGGCGTCCTCCGCTCTGTTGGGCGGCCTCGTGCACGATCGGCCGGAACACCGCGGTGATCGCGTCGACGACTGGGACGTCATGGCCGGCCAGGAACAGAACCCGGTCGGGGATCGCACGCTTCGGGCACCGTTCGAAGCGATCGAGTCGGCGACGGGCGAAGCGTACGGCCGCCTCGCCGACAATCCAGCCACTTTCGTTGAGAAACACCGCGGAGGGCATGACCGGGCGGCCGTCGATGGTGAGCGTGCGGACGCCGTTCGCGTCACCGACGGCCGCAATGGTGTTGGTCGTGCCGAAGTCGACCGCGAGGACCCACGCGCTCACCGCGTCCACTTCCCTTCGGCCACGGAATCGGCTTGCTTCGCCAACCGCTCCAGCAAGGCACGCTGCGGTTCTGCCTGCACGGAAGCCCGCAACGCGGCCAGTTCGCGTTGCCGGCTGGCAAGCAGATCCGGCAGGACGGAATCGAGATAGTCCTGCACCTGGCCGACGCGGATCCGGGTTTCTCGCCCGAATGCGGATTCCGCCGAGGTCACGGCCGAGTCAACCCATGCGCGCAGTTGCGTGCGGCGTTCCTGTTCACCGCCGCCGCGCACCCGCCACCAGCCCGCACCGGCGGCGACCGCGATGCACGCGGCGAGCGCACCCGGTCCAGTCAGGACGGACACGATCGTCGCCGCGCCGCTGATCAGCCTGGTCACTCGGTCGAAGACTTCGATGGCGTGGCCGACGCCGACCCAGCCGCCCGGTGGCGGTTGCGGGGCTTCCAGGCTGAGCACGAACTCGCGGTGCGGCAGGTCCGCGGTGATGTCGTCTGCCCCGACGCGATCCAGCAAACCTCGCGTCAACCGGGTCATCCGGTCGGCCGCTTCCTCGATGGTGGCGACGCCCGCGGCGGTCAGGTCCGCGATCATCCGTGGCGCCAACGTGACCAGCTGTGCGGCGGGGCCGCGTTCGGCCTCGACACGGTAGCGCTCGGCCAGCCGTGACACCGTCGCCATGAACGAGTCCTGTGTCTCGCTGGACAGCCGCGCGAGCCGTTGGTGGATTTCCATTTCCAGGCGTGGCCGGTCGTCCAGCAGCGCGGCGATGGTGTCGATCCTGGCCTGGACGTTCTGGTCTGGTTCCCGGGTCGCCAAGCCGTGTGCGACGGTGCTGATCACCCGGGCCGCGTTGGCCATCCGAAGCGCGTGACCGCCAGCCGACGCACGTTGCCGCAAAGCGTCGACCAGTGGACCTATCCCGGACAACGTCATCAGTTTGGTCCGGACCGCTTCGTCTTCGACATCGGCCGCGCGATCCGCCAGCGCGGCAGCGACCACGAACACGGGCACGTCGCGCAGTTCGGGTCGCTCGCCCAGTCGTGACAGCGTTTCGGCGAGGACGACTTCGTAGCCAGGGTTCAGGTCGCGTTTCGTCAGCGCGATCACCACGGTCGGCACCCGGCGTACCGCCGCGATCAGGAAATCCACCTCCGGCTCCAGAATCGGCTGCGTCACGTCACATACGAACAGCAACGCGTCGGCCTGTTGCAACGCTGTCAGCGTGGTCTGGGAGTGACCGGCACGCAGCCCGCCGACCCCGGGTGTGTCAACCAGAACGATGTCCTGCAGCAGCGGGACACGCAGCCGGACCTCGACCCCGACAACAGGATCGGTGATCTCACGCACCGCGACGTACCGCGCGATGTCCCTGACCTCGATCGGAAGTCTGCGTGGCGTGCCAAGGACGTCCGGATCGGCCAGCAGAACGGTCGCTTCCTCGTGGTCGCCGTAGCTGAGTTCGAGCCAGCACGATGTGGTCACGTCGGCGTCGACCGGGCTGAGCAACGGCCGGCCGATCAAGGTGTTCACCAGCGAGGACTTCCCTCGGTTGGTCTCCCCCGCGACGACCACCCTGACCTGGCCGCAACCGTCGCCGATGGTGAGACCGTCCAGAATCGCCGCCAGGTCGGGATACCCGGACCGGGCGGCTTCGGCACTCAGCGTCGCACGCAGCGAGGAAAGTGTTCCGGCAACCTCGTTCATGGCTTCTTCTCCGCGGCCGCCAGCCGCCACGCGCGCACCATCGTCCACGCGATGAATCTGCCCGAGCTGTCGCTCAACGCGGCCCACTCCCGCCACGCCGCCACCTCGCGCGCGGCCATCGAAGCGTCCAATTGGGACGGTCCGGTGGTCACCACGATCCATGCTTGCTGGGCAAGCCCAGCGGGTAACCGGACCCGTCCTTGGGCGAGCACCTGGCCCATCTCGACAATCCGCACCGGGAACATCTCCGGCCGGTCCAGCAGGGTCTGCGCCTGGTCGTACACCGTGTGATCGCCTGCGGCGTATGCGAGTTCGATCAGCTCTTCCAAAGCGGCGGCGGCTTTCAACGCATCGGCACGGCCGCCCAACGCGACTTCGAGCCGGGCGGTCATCGCATCGAAGCCGGAAGCCTTGCGTGCCACCTCGATCAACGCCGCCGCATGCCCGGCGACCCCCGATCGGAGTGCTTCCAGCAGTTCGCCGATCCCGTACATGCCGAGCAGATCCACGAGTTGCTGACGCTCCTCCACCGGAACCGGACCGTCGGCGTCGAGGAACATTTCCTTGTCCAGCAACGCTATCTCACTCTGGTCCGGGTTCCACGCCCGTGCCAGCGCCGACAACGCGCGGGCGTGCCGCTCCCGGATTCCGCCGGTGGTGGCGGCCTCAGCGAGCAGGCCGACGACCGGCACCACACACGAGAAAAGATCGGCATGGGCCGACGACATCCGCCGCGCCAACTCGCCCGCGGTCTTCCACGCCGTGCGACGGTCCTTGCCTTGGTGATCGGCCTTGGTGAGCACGCCGACCGCCGTGCCCCCGCTGAGCCGCCGACCGCCTTTGCCCGCACGGAACGCCTGCACGGCTTGCGCTTCATCGTCCTTCAGCGATGTGTTGAGGCAGAACAACAATGCGTCCGCCTCGACGGCCGCGTCCTGGGTGTCGGCCAGCATCCGGCTGGTCGCCGCGGAGGTCTCGACGGATGTCGAAGCCAAGCCGGGGGTGTCGACCAAGGTCGCCCGTTCCAGCAGGCCTGCGGTGAGCGTGACGTCGATGTACCGCAGTCTGTCGGCGGGAATCGGGATGCTGCCGGGTAATCGGCCGTTGTCCAGCCGGAGTGGGACGTCGGATGATCCGTCACGGGGATGGGCGACCGCCGAGTCCCACATGCCGTGCCGGAACAGGTAAACGACCTTGGTGACCTCACCTTCGCCGGTCGGCGACACCGCGCTGCCGAGCAAAGCGTTGAGCAACGTGGACTTCCCCGAGGACAACCGCCCGACGACCGCGACACAAAGGGGACGCTGTAATCGTTCGACGGCACGGTGTCCGGCCGCCGCGAGCACGTGGTCAGGCGAGCGCTCCGCCCTCAGGGCAAGGTCCAGTACAGCCTCCGTCAACGGCCACGCCTGCCGGTGCGGAACCATGACCACACACCTCAGCTCGCATGACGAGGTCTGTTCCAACACTTATATATCGGATCGCGGCGATTCTTGATACGCGTCGATCGTCATTCCCGCACGCATGGCCGCCACCACCAGTTGCGCGCGGGTGCGGGCGCCGAGTTTGACCATGGCCCGGCTGACGTGTGTGCGCACTGTCGCAGGGCTGACCACCAACTCCCGTGCGATTTCCTCGTTGGACCTGCCAGTCGCGACCCCGATCATCCTCGCTGTCGCGGGCATCCTGATGCTCACGCTGTCCGACCGGATCAAGTGGATCGTCTTCATCGGCATCCTCGCCGTTCCTCGGCACCGCCTTGCAAATGGGCGGCGTCGCAGTCGCACTGGTCTGCGGCATCCTGGCCGCGGCGCGGACCTACCGCCGGCCGATCAACGCCTAGAAGTCGACGAGCTCGACGGTCACGGTGGCGACGTCACCGACGTCGAGCTCTTCGGCTTTCCGCACGGCGCGCTTCACCGGCAGCACGAACACCCCGTCCTTGCTGGGGAAGATCGATGTCGCCCACGACGTGCCGCCGACCGTGACCCGCACTCTGACCGAACCGAACCCCCGTCTGGGACCGGCCGAGAGCTCCTTGATGTCCTCGGACACGTCCTCAGGCAGACTCACGAAAGTCCAGCTGTCGGCCCGCCGCGCGTCCCACTCCCACACCTCGGCGTCGAACGTGATGACCATGCGCCGAGCATGGCACAGGGGTCCGACAAGGAGCGGATCCAGCCAAGACGCAGGAACACCGATTCGCCCGGTGCTTCGTCGACGCCGTCGTTGTCGACCACGCCAACAAGCCGCTTGAACGGGCCGAAGCCGATCACGGCCAGGCCTTCGGGCTTGTCGTGCGTGGCGGCGCCGTCGGCCGTGAGCGCGGGCATCAGGTCCCTGGCCAGGGTCTTGCTCACCACGGGTTTCGCGCTGCCTGCCGGCACGGGCGTGATCCCGCTGATGTCGACGCGGTAGACCTTCTTCACCTTGGCCGCGTCGCCGCGCTGGTTGTCGCGTTCCAGGATCAGCAAGGTGTGGTTGTTCAACGCGGTCACCTCGGACAGCCCGATCCACGCACCAGCAGGGGCAGCGTCGAGCGGGTATGCGGCAAACGCCCACTCCCCGGTCGCGGGGGTGAACCGGGCCAGCGTGGTCTGCCCGGGCTTGTCGGCCTTCCACTCCCGTTGCACGGCAAGCCAAACCTGTTCCTCGGAGCCGCTGCCGATCACTGTCACGCCTTCGAACCCGTTGCTGGTCGCGGTTTGCGCGACGGCGTCGGGCAGTGGGATCTCCCGCACGACAGCACCCGTCGCGGCGACTTCCACCAATAGGTTCGGTGACTGCTTGCCATCGCCTTCCACCGCGATCCAGTAACCGCCGCCGCGACGAGCCGCAATGCCTTCGCCGTCGTAGCCGATGGGTTTGCCGTCCTTGGTCAGGGTCAGCTCTTTGCGAACACGTGCGGGTGCCGACACCGTGTCAATGGTGAGCAGGCGGGTTGGGCTGTATGCCGCATCAGTCACGGAAACCACGTCACGGAAGTTGCCCGGGATACCGGAAAGCCCCGACAGCGCACCAAATCCGATCCCGTCGGACACGATCGATGGCGTGCCTTGGTTGTGTGCCAACGACACCGCGAGCGGCGTGCGAGTCAGACGGTACGCGCTGAGCGAGGATCGGATGTTGTCCGCCGCGGCGTCCTCTTCCGCCGAGACTACGAGCGTGCCGGTTGCCGGAATCGGCAGCAATCCTTCTGGCCCGACGCCAGTCGGCAACGCCTGCAGGAACCGGGGTTTACGCGCATTGCTGACGTCATACACCGCAACGAGGTTCGCGCGTTCCATGCCGACGAAGGCGTAGCGCTGACGGCCGAACGTGGCGACGGCCAGGCCCTCCGGCTCGACGCCCTTGTTGTCCGACCGGCCATCCGGGTACTGGCCTTGCCGGATGGCGATCTGGTCGAGTTCGTTGCCCGAGGAATACACAACCTTGCCGGAGTCGGCGTCGAAGACCGTCCACGTACGCGAGCCTCCGAGGTAGTCACCCTCGTCAGCGGTGCCGATCGTGCGATCGTCCAGCCATGCCACGGCGTCTGGCTCGCGAGCGGCGGTGACGGTCTCGGTGGGTGAGATCTTGCCGTCGTCCTCGGTGTCGACGCCCTTGACCGTGGCCGTTCCTGCCGAGAAGTGCCTGACGAGCTTGCCGGAGCGCAGGTCCACGATCGCGATGTGGCTGTTCTCCTGCAGCGTGACGGCCACCTGGTTGCGGCCGTTGATGCTGACGTACTCCGGTTCCGGGTCGGCCGGCGCGACCTGCGCGATCCCGGTCAACTCCACCTTGCGCAGCTGCCAGGCCGACGGACCGCCGACGAGGTCGACGATGGTCAGATAACCGGCCGGGAGCTGTGGGATCTCTCCTTCGTTGACGTCCTCGTCGCGCTCGTTCTCGATCGCGATCGCCGCGTACCGGCCGTCGGCGGAGATGTCGATCGAGTCCGGCTGGCCGCCCAGCTCGTGCGTGGCCACGACCGAACGCTTGCTCAAGTCGACGACCACGAGCACACCGGACGGGTCGGTGTGCGACTGCGAGGTGTTGACCGCGACCAGGGCCAGCCCGCCGAGGATGTCGACCGACGTCGGCTCGCCGGGCATGGCCAGCACGCCGTCCGGCGTGAGCTTGGATCCGGCCTTGGCGAACCCGATCCGGCGCGCGGGTGAGTCGGTGTAGACGACCAGCTTGCCGTCCGCGGTGGCGGCGGCGATCTCGGCCGCCGTGTGCTCGGCCGCCGAGCTGTTGCGGAACACCGGCATCGTGTCGAATCGCTGGAACCGCTGGGGCATGGTCGCCGCCGCGGGCGAAGCCGACAGGACCAACCCACAGGCCACCAGACCTGCGCATAACCGGACCACTGGTCCTCCTCGAGACGCTCGGAGGCGCGCATTGTGGCCGACGGAAGCGTCCCCCGGGTGAACAATCGCTGATCACCCGGGGGGGTGTGCGGGGTCAGCCGAGTCCGATTTGCTGATTGAAGGTCTGGTTGTCCCAGAACAGGAACTCCTCGTCCATCGTGCCGCGCCGGTTCCACAGGCCGATGGTGGCCATGTTCACCGCGAACTTCTTGCCGGTCGGCTGGATGAAACCGCCCTTGCCGTCGGGCATCGGCCGGGTGAAGGTGCCCTGCATGACGCCGGCGACAGCGGTCAGCTCGCCCTGGGCGACACGCAGGTAGTGCGAGTTGATCCGGGTGTCCGGCGCCCAGACGAACATCCCTTTGAGGTCTTCGATGTGCCGGTCGATGCCGTCGGTGTAGTGGCCGTCCGGCCAGTGCACGCGGATGTGGCGCGCGTGGCTCTCGCCCAAACGTGCCCACTTCTGGTGGGTGTAGACGTCGAAGTCGAGCTCGTCGAACGTCTCGAGGTTGCGGCGCTCCTCCCTGGTCAGGTCCTTCCGAAACGGCGGGTTGGGCACGGGCGTGGTGGCCGGGTCGGGCAGCGGGACCCACGGGTTGTGTCCGGCCGGCGCGGCCTCGGCAGCGTGCGCGCCGCCGGTGACAGCGGCTAAGGCGAGCGCGCCGAACGCGGCGGCGCTCCCGTTGGCGATGAGTGAACGACGGTCGAGCATCGGTGGTCCTCTCTCTCGGTATTCGAAGGATTGCAGTAACTTTCAGAAACCGCAATCCTTCGGATACCGATGTGAGTTAGGTACCATCTAGGCATGTCCGGGGAAGAAACCATCGAGTACGACGTGTTCGGGCGCGCGTGCCCGTCCCGGCCGGCGCTGGACCACATCACCAACCGATGGGGCCTGCTCGCGCTCGGCGCACTGGCCGACGGCCCGATGCGCTTCAACGCACTGGCCCGACGGGTCGACGGCGTCAGCCAGAAGATGCTGGCCCAGGCGCTGCAGGCGCTGGAGCGCGACGGGTTCGTCCGCCGCGACGTGCAGACCACCAACCGCCTGCACGTGGAGTACAGCCTCACCGACCTCGGCCGGGAGATGGCCGACAAGGTCCTTGAGCTGATCGGCCTGCTGCAGGACCGCATGCCCCAGGTGCTGGCCGCTCAGGAGTCGTTCAACAAACACGTACCGCCCCTGGACCAATGATGGATCCGTGCTGCTCAACGCCGGTTCTCGGCACCGCACCCAGTAGGATCTTCGGTGAGAGTGAGCGAGGGCGGAAC
The DNA here is from genome assembly GCA_000720375.1 of Rhodococcus rhodnii. GTDB lineage: Bacteria > Actinomycetota > Actinomycetes > Mycobacteriales > Pseudonocardiaceae > Kibdelosporangium. The sequence goes on from JOAA01000020.1 coordinate 181,334, forward strand.
GGTGCCAGAAGGTGACATGGACGCGGCGTTGGCCGCGGCCGAGCGGGAGTTGGCTGACCGCGTTGAGGTCCCGGTCGGGACGAGCGGCGACAGCGTTGCGTTGGTCGGCGCGGGCATCGTCAACCTCGTGACGGCCTTGACGCTGGTTCGCGCCGGATACCGGGTCGAGGTGTTCGAACGGGCGCCGGATCCCCGTGCCGATGCCGATTGGACGGCCTACGGATGCACCCGAGGTGGCGGCGACGGCCGCATGTTCACCCTCACCGAGGCCGACAGCTACAACAGCCGGTCGTGGCCCACCAAAGACCTGCTCACCCGGTCCATCACCGACCACGGCTGGCTGGTGGCCAAGCCGGGCGGTCTGTCCACACAGGAATTGGCGTGGGCCGAGGACTTCCACCGGATGCCTGGCTGGCTCGCGGCGAGCTACACGCAGGACATCTTCGACACCAACCGGGCCGCCGGGGTGGGCTGGGACCGGCTGATGGCGTCGGATCCCGGTCTGTTCGACGGATATCGCGACGGCATTCTGCGGCTCTACACCGATGACGACTACTGCCAGTGGCACGTCGAGCGCAACGAACGACTCGGCGCGACTCGGCGGGTCCTGACTCCCGACCAGGTTCGGGCGGGATATCCGTCGCTGGCGGACGCGCCGGTGGCAGGGGGTATCGAGGTCGTCGGGTTCACCGTGAACATCCACCAGTTCCTGGCCCGCTTGGTCGATCTCCTGGTATTGGAAGGCGTCACGTTCCACTGGGACACCACGATCACCGGCATCAATTGGGCTGAACCCGGTGTCCCTGACGGTGTTTCATGCAACGGCGAGGTGATCAGGGCCGACCACTACGTGCTCTCCCCCGGCGCGTACGGCGAAGAATTGTTACGTGGCACGGCTTCGCACGGCCAGATCATGGGCATGCTCGGCGTGTGGCTGACCGTTCCCAACGTCGAGCCGAGGCTGGACCACTCGGTGAAGATCGCCCGCAAGGGCCACCGGGCCGAGGAGACCAACGTGACGCTCGGGACCGGCCGCGGCGGCGAGCCGATTCTGATCTGCGGCGCGGGTTACGGCTGGACCGGGACGGATCCGGCCAACATCGACTCGACCGAACTGGAGATGCTGTTCGAGGCATTGGCCGACACCATTCGCCGGTTCTTCCCCAAGGCATACGCCGCGGCGCTGACGACGGGCATGCTCGCGGCCAGCCGCCGGATCTGCGTCCGGCCGTGGACCGCGTCCTGCCTCGGTGTCTTCGAGACGATGGTGACCGCGGGCGGCGGCACGCTGGTGGTCACCGGTGGCCACAACACCGGCGGATTCACCCAATCGCCTGACATCGCGGACGCGGTGCTCGCCGCGTTCACCGGCCGACGGCACCCGATGCACACGCGGTTCCACCCGCAGCGCCTGGCACGCGCCTACTCCGTCGACGGTGAAGGTGTCAGCTTGAGGATCACGTCCTGATGCGTGTGGCCGTATTTGCGGTTGAAGTGGTCCAGCGCCATCGCCAGGTCCGCTGAACTCTGGTCCAGCGGGGTCAGCAGGAACGACTTGGAGCGGTGCACCTCGCCTTTGGCGTTGTCGTTGACGATCCGCACTGGCAAGCCGTCGATTCCGTTGCGCAGGTTGTGCTCGACGATGGTTCGGCCGCTGACGTAGAACTGGTCGTCGATTTCCACGAACCGCGCTTCGTAGCGCTCGTTCTGGTCGTCAAGGGTGAGCGTCCAGAACTGGTCGAGCCAGCGGGTGCTGCGGGCCTCCCACAGCTCGTCGAACTTCGTCCCGACGAACTGGCCGAGCTGCGCCTGCGGGCTGGTCTGGTACTGCGCGGCGTTCCACGAAGTCATGTTCACCGGATAGAACGACACGATCACGTGATCGTCCACCCGGTACATCTGCACGGGCGGCAGCGCCGAATAGATCCGCACGTCCAGATAGCGGCGCATCCGTTCGGGCAGGTCGCGTTTGAACTCGTTGAGCACGCGCAGGTTGTCCAGGATGTTGTCGACGACGTCGGTCTGCTGCAAGAGGTCGTCCGCGCGCTGCTCGGCCGCCCGCGCGTCCGGGTCGAGCAGAAGGATCCGCACTTCCACCTTGCGCTCAAGGGCTTCCCTGATAGCGCTGAGGAATTCGTCCTGGTAGCCGCCCTGCAGCAGGTCCGTCCACAGTTCCATGATCATGATCCGGTGCCGGGCGCCCGCGGCCTGCCGGATGAAGGCCCGGTGGTTGAACCGATCCAGTACGGCTTCGTTGAGCCGGTCGGCCTTGGTCATGAACGGGGCGATCAGGAACAGCACGACGATGGTGCCGATCAGGTCGGCGCCGAGGTTGAGGCTGAGGTTCTCGCCGTACTTGTCCAGTCCCAGAGCGATCAGCAGCAGCACGACCGTGGCCACGACCAGAACCGTCGCGACGAACGCGTAATAGCGCCGCCGATGGACCCACCTCAGGAAGAAGTTGGTGGTCTTCGCCCGTAGCCGACCCTCGCCCACAAGGCCTCCCCTTCTTGTTCGGCCAGGTGCTCCGTTGGCCGATTCTACGGAACCGGCGCAGCTTGATAGCGTCCACTCGTGACCGCACCTGTGAACGCCGAGTTGTCCGCCAGTCTGCAAGCCGCACGGCAGGACTACGCCGCGCTGCTGGACAAGAAGCTCAAGCTGGACCTGACCCGCGGCAAGCCGTCGGCTCAGCAGGTGGAGCTGGCCAATCCCATGCTGGCGTTGCCCGGCGAGCAGTACAAAGCCGCCGACGGCACCGACACCCGCAACTACGGTGGCCAGCAAGGGTTGCCGGAGCTCAGGGAGATCTTCGCCGAGCTGCTGCAGGTGCCGGCGAGCCGGCTGCTGGCGCAGGGCAACTCCAGCCTTGAGCTGATGCACGACAGCATCGTGTTCGCGCTGATGTACCCGCTGCCCGGTGGGCAGCGCCGCTGGTCGAACGAGGAGCGGATCGCGTTCATCTGCCCGGTCCCGGGCTATGACCGGCACTTCACCATCTGCGAGCGCTACGGCATCGAGATGATCCCGGTGCCGATGACCGCCGACGGCCCCGACATGGCCGAGGTCGAGCGGCTGGTCAGCACCGACCCCGGGATCAAGGGCATCTGGTGCGTGCCGAAGTACAGCAACCCGGACGGCACGACCTACAGCGACGAGACCGTGCGCAGGCTCGCGTCCATGCAGGCCGCGGCGCCGGACTTCCGGATCTTCTGGGACAACGCGTACGCCGTGCACCACCTGACCGACGAGGAAGTCCAGGTCGCCGACATCCTCACGGCGTGCGCCGAGGCCGGGAACCCCGACCGGGCCTTCGTCTACGGCTCCACCTCGAAGATCACCCTCGCCGGCGCCGGTGTGGCGTTCTTCGGCTCGTCCGAGGCGAACGTGAAATGGCTGCTGCACTGCACCGCCGCACGGACCATCGGCCCGGACAAGACCAACCACCTGCGGCACGCGCTGTTCCTGCAGAACGCCGACGGCGTCCGGGAACACATGCGTAAGCACCGCGAGCTGATCGGGCCCAAGTTCGACGCCGTGCTGCGGATCTTCGACGAGCAGCTCAAGGGCCTCGCGACGTGGTCACGTCCCAAGGGCGGCTACTTCATCACGCTCAACGTGCCCGACGGCTGCGCCAAGGAGATCGTCCGCAAGGCGGCCGAGGCCGGTATCGCGTTGACCCCGGCCGGTTCGACCCACCCGTACATGGACGACCCGCAGGACCGGGTCATCCGGATCGCCCCGACGTTCCCGTCCCTTGAGGACGTCGAGGTGGCCATCGCGGGTGTGGCGACCTGTGTCCGTCTCGTCGGCTACGAGAAGCTGGCTTCCGCCTGAGTCACCCGCACGCCACGGACTGAGCGAAGCTCGCCCAGCAGGGCCGAGCTGACCGTGACCGGATAGTCGTCGACCGCGAGCATCGTGCGTCGATCCGCGTGGCAGACGACTATCCGCACGGGAGTACTCCCGCGATGGGCTCGTAAGGTCGACCGCAGTTCGGCCACCATGTCACTGTCCACACGGGAGGCGTTCATCTCCAGGGTCAGCGGTGGTTCGTCCACTGTAGTCACATCCAGTGTCGCCAGGTCCGCGCCGAACACAGCCATTTTGTCCTCTCGCCAGTTCACCCGGCCTTTGACCAGGACAACCGAGTCCTCGACCAACTCGGCGGCCAGCACGCTGTAGCTCTTGGGGAAGAACAACACTTCGACCGCCGCGTCCAGGTCCTCGACCACGGCGATCGCCCAGCTCTCGCCTTTCTTGGTGACCCGCCGTTCCAGCGCGGAGATCATCCCGGCCACCGTGATCTCGCCTTCACGCGGCGGATTGGCCAGCAGAGCCGCGATCGGTTTCGGGGCATGACGCCGCAGGACGTGATCGGCACCGTCGAGTGGGTGGGCGGAGACGTACAGGCCCAGCATTTCCCGTTCGAGTCCAAGCAAGTGCTTGCGCGGCCACTCGTCCGCGTCGAACCGCAGATGTGCCAGCGGTGACGACTCTGGCGTGTCATCCGAGCCACCGAACAAGTCGAACTGTCCCATGGCCTGCCGGCGTTTGAGCCCGATGACGGCGTCCACAGCGTCCTCGTGCACGTCCATGAGTGCCTTGCGGTGATGGCCGAAGGAGTCGAACGCGCCCGCCTTGATCAGCGATTCCAGGACACGCTTGTTGCAGCACACCAGCTCGGACTTCGCCACGAAGTCGCTGAACGAGACGTACTTCCCTTTTCTGGTACGGGTTTCGACGATCGAGTCGACCACGTTGGCACCGACGTTGCGGACCGCGCCGAGCCCGAACCGGATGTCGTCGCCGACCGCGGCGAATCGCAGCGAGGACTCGTTGACATCCGGCGGCATCACCTTGATGCCCAGCTGACGGCACTCCGACAGGTAGACCGCGGACTTGTCCTTGTTGTCCGACACCGACGTCAGCAACGCCGCCATGTACTCGGCCGGGTAGTTGGCTTTCAGGTAAGCGGTCCAGTAGCCGACGAGGGCGTATCCGGCCGCGTGCGACTTGTTGAACGCGTATCCCGCGAACGGCAGGATCGTGTCCCACAACGCCCGCACGGCCTCGTCGGAGAAACGGTTGGCGCGCATGCCTTCCCGGAAGCCTTCGAACTCCTTTTCCAGTACCTCTTTCTTCTTCTTGCCCATCGCCCGGCGCAGGACGTCCGCGCGGCCCATCGAGAAGCCCGCGACACGTTGCGCGATCTGCATGATCTGTTCCTGGTAGACGACCAGGCCGTGCGTCTCGGCGAGGATGTCACGCAGCGGCTCGGCCAGTTCCCGGTGGATCGGCTCGATCTGCTGCCTGCCGTTCTTGCGGTCCGCGTAGTTGTTGTGCGTGTTCATCGCCATCGGGCCCGGGCGGTACAGCGCGTTGACGGCGACGATGTCCTCGAAGCCGGTCGGCCGCATCCTGCGCAGCAAGTCACGCATGGCCGCGCCGTCGAGCTGGAACACGCCCAGGCTGTCACCGCGGGAAAGCAGCTCGTAGGTCTTGGGATCGTCGGTTTCGAGCAGGTCGAGATCGACCTTCTCGCCCCGGTTGGCCTCGATGTTGTCGATCGCGTCGCCGATGACCGTGAGGTTTCGCAGGCCGAGGAAGTCCATCTTGAGCAGCCCGATGGCCTCACAGGATGGATAGTCCCAGCCGGTGATCACCGCACCGTCGTCCCTGCGCCACAACGGGATAACGTCAAGCAGGGGCTCAGATGACATGATCACCGCGCAGGCGTGCACACCCGCGTTGCGGATCAGCCCTTCCAGTCCGCGTGCGGTCTGGAAGATGGTCGATACGTCGCCGTCGGTCTCGATCAGCGCACGGACTTCCGTGGCTTCCGGGTAGCGTTCGTGCTTCGGGTCGGTGATCCCGGCCAGCGGGATGTCCTTGGCCGCGACCGGCGGCGGGAGCGCTTTGGAGATCCGGTCGGCGATGGCGTACCCGGCTTGTCCGAAGTGGACCCTGGCGGCGTCCTTGACCGCGGCCTTGGTCTTGATCTTGCCGAACGTGATCACCTGGGCGATCCGGTCGGCGCCGTATTTCTCCGTGGCGTAGCGGACCATCTCGCCGCGACGGCGGTCGTCGAAGTCCATGTCGATGTCGGGCATGGATACGCGTTCCGGATTGAGGAATCGCTCGAACAACAGGCCGTGTTCGATCGGATCCAGGTTGGTGATGCCCATCGCGTACGCCACCAGGGATCCGGCCGCCGATCCACGGCCAGGCCCGACCCGGATGCCGACCTCCCGGGCGTGGTTCATCAGGTCCGCGGTGATCAGGAAGTACGCCGGAAACCCTTTCTGGACAATGACATCGATCTCGAAGTCGGCCCGCGTGACGTATTCGTCCGGTACGCCACCCGGCAGACGCCAGTTCAGTCCTCGCATCACTTCCGCGCGGAACCAGGACTGCACGTCGTGGCCCTCGGGTGGCTCGTAGATCGGCATCCGGTCGCGGTGTTCCCACACCTCGGCGTACGACTCGACCCGTTCGGCGACAAGCAAAGTGTTGTCCGCGGCGCCAGGCACCTCGGCATCCCAGTACGCCCGCATCTCGTCGGCGGACTTCAGGTAGTAGCCGTCGCCGTCGAACTTGAACCGGGCCGGGTCGTTGAGAGTCTTGCCGGACTGCACGCACAACAAAGCCGAGTGCGCCTCGGCCTGGTCCTTGCTGACGTAATGGGAGTCGTTGGTGGCAAGGGGTTTCAGGCCGATCTGGGTGCCGACCTCCAGCAGCCCGTCCCTGACCACCTTCTCGATCGCCAGGTCGTGGTCCATCAGTTCGAGGAAGAAGTTGTCCGGGCCGAAGATATCTCGATAGTCAGCGGCGGCTTGGAGCGCCTCGTCGCATTGCCCGAGCCGCAGCCGGGTCTGCACCTCGCCGGACGGACACCCGGTGGTCGCGATGATGCCGTCGGCGTGCTCGGCGATCAGGTCCCGGTCCATCCGCGGCTTGCGGTAATAGCCCTCCATGCTGGCCAGCGAGGACAGCTTGAACAGGTTCCGCAGGCCCGTCGCGTTGCGGGCCACCATGGTCATGTGCGTGTACGCGCCACCACCGGACACGTCACCGTCACCCTGGCCCCAGAACACGGGTTTCTTGTGGTGCCTGCTGCCCGGGGCGACGTACGCCTCGATGCCGATGATCGGCTTGATGCCGGTCTTGGTGGCGACTTGGTAGAACTCGTCGGCGCCGTACATGTTGCCGTGGTCGGTCATGCCCACCGCGGGCATTCCCAGCCGTGCGGCCTCGGCGAAAAGCGGGCCTATCTTCGCCGCGCCGTCGAGCATCGAGTATTCGGTGTGCACATGCAGATGAACAAACGAGGACACAGCGGGTATTCGAGCCGAGAACACCGAGCCGGATCAAACAAACGACACGCTCACCAGCACAACCAACAATTGTCGGCTACTGTGCCGGTGTGCGCGACCTGGATCTGGCGGCGTTACGGGCCTTCGTCGCCGTCGCCGACTACAAGCACTTCGGCGAGGCCGCCGCCGAACTCGGCATCACCCAGCAGGCCGTGTCCCGGCGCATCGCCAAGCTCGAAGCGGACTTCGGCACCGTCCTGCTGTCACGGCTGCGCTCCGGCACAACGCTGTCCAACGAGGGCGCCGCATTCCTCCCACACGCCCGCAACCTGCTGGCCACCGCCGACCAGACCGCAGACATGTTGCGCCGCAAGCGGTTGCCACTCCGAGTGGACGTACACGACACGCGGATCGCGTCCACCGAAATGCTGCGCGGGTTCCACGGCACGACCGATGTCGAGTTGGAGATCGTGACCTCACGCGGGCTGCGAGTCGCACGCGAGTCCCTCAAAGCGGGCACGATCGACGCGGCGTTCGCCCGCGTGCTCGGGTCGTTGGACCTGGACGGGATCACCAGCGTTCCGGCGTGCCTCGATCCCGTCCAGGTCCTCGCGAACGCAGGCCACCCGCTCGCGAAACGGCGGAGTGTGCCTATGGCCGAATTGTCCGAGTGGACGATCTGGATGCCAGGAAATGTCCCCGGCAGCGAATGGGCGGATTTCTACGATCGCGTCGCGGCCGAATTCGGACTGCGCATCGACGCCCGCGGACCCGATTTCGGCTGGGAGGATTTCGTCCACCGGTTCACCGAACCGACGGACCTGCTCAGCCTGGTCGGCGAGTCCTGCAGGCTGCCGGAGTACCCAGGCGTCGTCCGCATCCCGGTCGACCCGCCGCGACCGTGCTACCTGTCGTCACTGCTGTGGCATCGCCGCAAGCCACATTCCGCCCTGCCCAAGCTGATCAGCTACGTCCGCCGCACCTTCCAGCGGCCGCGACCCGAGGATGTGTGGCTGCCGCCGGGTGACTGGGCACTGATCAGTTCACAGCGGTCAACGGGCGATGCACCTTTTGCCGCGCCGCAGCAGGGGCCAACGGCCCTCACCTCTTAGGGTCTAAAGACCCTGCTTCACCCGATCGTTCGGTGGTCCGCAATGGACAGCGGCATGATGGGGGCATGGAGCCGGACTTGCCTCGGGGGCGCCGTTTTCTTCAGGCGATGACGGCGATGCGAGCCGGCCACGACCTGCCCGAAGTGTTGCGGGAGATCGCCACAGGCGCACTGGATCTCACCCGTGGCCGGTATGCGGTGCTTGGCCTGCTGGATCGGGACGGTGAGCAGTTCACCACCTTGGTGCACGTCGGCTTGGACGAGCGGACTGCCGCGACCATCACCCCGAATTGGTCGGGCGATGACGTCCTGACCGCTCCGGTTCAGTTGCAGGACAGGACCGTCGGCTACCTCTATGTCGCGGGCGACGAGTTCACGCCCGCCCAGCGCCAAGCCATCGAGGCCATGGCGCTCGCCGCCGCCTTGGCCATGCGGGACTACCGGCAGCTGGAGGAGTCCCGGCGCCGCGAGGCGTGGCTGCGGGCGTCCAACGAGATCACCGCGGCCTTGCTCGGCGGGCAATGCGACGACGAGCTCGGCTTGATCGCCCAGCACGCACGGGAAGTCGCCGGCGCGCCGATGGCCGCGATCGCGCTGCCCGACGACGACGGTGAACGGCTCGTTTTCAAGGTGGTGCAAGGCGTCGAGCACCTCACCGGCACCCCGGTCGAGATCGACGGCACCGCTTCCGGGCTCGTTTTCCGGACCGGGCAACCGGTGCTGATCGACCACTACGGCGAGGCCGCGGCGACCTGGCAGGGCGACGACAGCGAACTGTTGAAGAGACTGGGTTCCGCCGCGATCGTGCCGTTGCCCGCCGGTGATGAGCCACTTGGCGTGCTGCTGTTGGTCCGGTTGCGGCATGAGCCGCTGTTCGAGCAGGCAGATTTGGACCTGTTGCGCAACTTCGCGGCACACGTGGCGATGGCCGTGCAGTACTCCCGGGCGCGAGCTGATCAACAGCGGCTCGTGGTGTTCGAGGACCGCGAACGCATCGCTCGCGACCTGCACGACCTGGTCATCCAACGGGTGTTCGCGACCGGCATGGCGCTGGAGGCCGCAGCCGCGGTGATCGCGGCGGATCCCGAGGACGCGGCGGCCCGGGTACGTCAGGCAGTCGAGGACCTGGACACCACCATCCAGGAGATCCGGACGACTGTGTTCGCCCTGCAGCACCAATCGACCGAAAGCCTGCGCTCGCTCGTACTGGCCACAGTGGACGATGCGAAGGCGGCGCTCGGTTTCTCGCCGTCACTGCGTTTCCGTGGCCCCGTGGACACTTCGGTGCCCGCGGAGATCAGTGAACACCTGCTCCCGGTCATCCGGGAGGCACTGTCCAATGTGGCAAGGCACGCACACGCCACCTCCGCCTCCATCGAAGTCGCCCTCAACGACGATCTGATGGTGCGAATAACCGATAACGGCGTCGGCATTCCAGCGGGCGGCCGTCGCAGCGGATTGGCGAACATGTCGACCCGGGCGAGCCACCTCAGCGGCACGTTCACCATCGAATCCACCAAGTCGGGTACCGAACTGCGCTGGCGTGTCCCACTGCGGTGATACTGGAGTTCAATTAATGATCACGACACCCCGTTCGCAGTTGATCGAATAATAGTGTCACGCTTTCTGACGCTTGCCGAGCACTGCACGAGCCTGCCAAGCTGGGACGGCATTGCAGTTCATCACGAACAAGGCAGGTGCTGCCGGTGGCCCCAGGGGAATTCGTCCAACCGGGTAACGCCGATTTTCCCTGGGACAAGTTCGACCCGGTGGACTATCTGGATCACAACTACACGACGATGCGTGACGACGACCGTCAGGTCCTGACGTTCGTGCGCGATTTCTTTGTCCGAATATCACCCGCTTTGATCGATCGGCCGATGCGCGGCATCGACGTCGGCACCGGCCCGAACCTCTACCCGGCGCTGGCCATGCTGCCGTTCTGCGCGGAAGTGACCTTGTACGAGTTCTCCAAGTCCAATGTCGACTGGCTGGCCACGCAGCACGCGGCGAACTGGCCATCGTGGACCACGATCTGGTCCGATTTCTGGCGGGTGCTGTGCGAGGAGTCGCTCTACGCCGGGCTCGACCGCGCCGACATGGGCAGCGAACTGTCCAGCCGCACCAAAGTCACCTGGGGAAACGTCTTCGAACTGGACAGCGAGCGGGACGGCTACTACGACATCGGCACGATGTTCTTCGGGCCGGAGTCGCTCAGCCCGCAGCGGTCGGAGTTCCATTCGGCAATTGACCGCCTTTTGTCCGTTCTCCGGCCAGAAGCACCCTTCGCAATCGGCCTGATGGAGCACTCCGCCGGATACGACGTCGCGGACAACAGATTCCCGGCAACGGACATAGAACTGTCCGATGTCACCGACTACCTGGAAGGCCGGGCGTCCGGCCTTTCCAGCGAGCGGGTCGACCCCGGTGATGTCCCGATCCGGGACGGATACACCGGAATGATGGTGGTGTGCGGGCTGGTCGCCCGGTAAAGGAAGGCAAGCGGTGAGAATTCAGCCGAGGCAGCAGATACTCGAAGTCTGGAAGTCGATCGCCTCGTACGTTCAACGGGACAAGGAATGGTCATGGGGCGGGCGGGACGGCCGCAACTCGATCTGTGACGCCGAGCAACTGCTGTCCCTGCTGTACCCGGCGACCGAGGTGGAGTACTTCCGGCTGAACGAACCGGACGAAACCAGCCAGGACGTCCTCAGCGTGCTCAAGGGTATCGGCGACAGCGTCGACATCCCGCGGATTCTGCTCGACGCTATGAGCGAGTACATGGAGGCGTACACCCGCGAGGACGGCACACCGATCTTCTCCGGTGGCAGTTATTTCCGGTCCGCCAACGCCGACGACGAACTGTCACGCAAACAGCGTGACCTCGATGTAGTCGACTCGTACGCCACGTCCTTGTCCCTCGCGCTGGCCACACTGCGCTTCCTGAAGGTCTACGGCCGCGCGGTGACCAAACCCGCGACCAAGAAGCGGATCACCGACCTGGAGGTCGCGACCAGCAGACGGCTTTCCGCGGCCATGGTCGGATTGCTGCGCAGCTTCACGGTGAACGTCTTCCGCGCCGACTCGGACGAGGGCGAAGAGCTGTGCGCGATGCTGAACCAGCAAAAAGCCACCAAGCAATACGTGTTGCGGCAGCTGGACGAACGGCTGGAGTCGCTCAGGGCGAATCTGCGGGACACCACGCTGGGCCTCGGTGAGGTCGACGGGCTGGACAACAAGAACAACCTGTTCGAGTGCGGATGGTCGTGGGGCGTTGCGGAAGGTGCCCCGCCTGTGCAGACCGACGAGCAGGTCGGCGAACAACCCGACGGCATCGCGTTGACGGCGCCGTACATGTACTTCACCGTCGTCGCGCTGGACGCGATCGCGGACCTGAACGACGACCGGGTGCGGATCGACGGTCTGCTCAACGCCGAACAGCGCAGACTGGCCGAGGCGCTGGAGCTGCGCTGGTCGATCACGTTGCGGTACTGGTCGACACTGGCCCGGTTCGGCACCGGGCGGTGGCCGGTCGAAGCGATCCCCTGGCGCGCCGTCGACGGCGTCGAATCCGTCTATTTCAGTCTGCTCATCACCGGTGTCGTGTTGCAGGACCTGCTCAACCGCCGAGCCACGGACGACGATCTCACCCGGACGGTCGCGGTGCTGGAACGATTGGCGGAAAAGGGGAACATCCAGTTGGACCGGCGGATGGGAGCCGACGAGTCCGCGGTCAGCCTGCACACCCCTGGCGTTCCGCTCGACCTGTTCGGAGCCGAACAGCTGGGGGCGCCGATGTGTTGGACGGTCGCCGATTTCGCCGCGGTGCTGCTGAAACGGTCGGTGCAGGCGGCAGGTCTATCCCGCAACGGAAGCGCCCGCGACCGGCTCTACTCGCTTGCCGAGGACGCACTCGGCCATATGTGGCGAAGGCGCGTCAAGTCCGGTCCTGCCGCCGGTTTGTGGGACAACCCGAGCGAATTGGTCTACGGGATGGACGAAGACCACGCCGAACCGTCCTGGTACATGACCAAACGGGTGCTTGAGTGCCTCACCGAGTCGGTCCGCACCATCCGGCAGCCGCCGATCCGCAGTCCCCGGCTCATGGAACTGGCCCCCGACCTGCTCAGCGAGGCGGACCACCTGTTCAGCCAGTATCGGCTGGCGTCGTCGGCCGGGCCGGGCACGCCGGTGTACAACGAACTGGCGCGCATCGAGGAACAGCTCCAGCAGGCCCGCGACCTGGTCCGCGACCGGCCCGCTTCGGCGAGCGCGCTCGCCAATGACGCCCTGGTCGCCTTGGCCGCGCTGACTGTGGTCAGCCAGGACGCGAAAGGGAGGCGGTGATGCTGGTCTTCGCCACCTCGGACAAGGGCGGTACCGGCCGGTCGGTGACCGGGTGCAATCTCGCGTACCGCTGTGCCTTGCAGGGCAAGAACGTCTGTTATCTGGACTTCGACTTCGGTTCGCCGACCGCAGGCGCGATCTTCGAGATCCAGTCGGTGCTCACCGGCACCGAGCGCAACGGGCTGCACTCGCTGCTGGTCGGCCGGGCGACCGATCCGGTGCGACTGGACGTGTGGACCGAGTCCGACCGGAACATCCTGCGGGCGAAACCGCTCACCGCGGGCGATCTGGTGCTGTTTCCCGGCGACCGGGGCGGTGGCGAGTTCTCCGTGAGCCCGTCCGTGACGGAGCGGTGCGTCGACCTGTTCAACAAGCTGGACGAGGAGTTCGACATCTGTTTCGTCGACCTCAGCGCGGGCCGCTCGTACGCCACCGACATCGCGTTGCAGGCCACTGCCCGTGACGAACTGCGCAACGCGACTACACGGTGGCTCGTGTTCCATCGATGGACGAGACAGCACATCATCGCCGCCGCCGAGCTGGTGCACGGCGACAGCGGATTGGTGGAGGCCGGTGTCCAGCACGGGCACAAACGCGAGGCGCTGGTGGATTCCATCCGGTTCGTGCGGACCGCCATCATCGACCCCGACTCACCGAAGTTGGTGCAGATGCCGCCGCCCCAGGCCGCGTGGTTGCGGGAATTTCACGGGGAGCTGCAACAGCTGGCCGCCACCATGAAGCTGGGCCGCACGGTCCTTCTCGGTGAGACGCCGATGGATCCGGTGCTGCAGTGGCGGGAGCAGCTCATCTCCGACCGTGATGTGCACAACAAACAGATCGCCAACCAGGAAACGGTTTCCGCGCTGGTGGAGCTGGCAAGACGGCTGACCGACGAAGCGGCGTGGGAGGGCGTGTGAGCAACGAGGACAACCGGATGGACACCACCTTCCGTGAGCTCGCGGCCGATCCCCGGGTGGAGGCAGTCCCGTTCGCGCACATGTCGCTCGAGCTGGGACACCTGTACATGGACGACTTCAAGGCGGGCAAGGACCATCTCAAGGCCCAGCTCGCCAAGGTGGTGCACTGGGCGAACGCGGCCCGTGCGGCCATTTCGGAACGCACCGGGCCGAAGACCCGGCCACGAGTCAGTACCTGCTTTCTGATCGACGACTACTTCACCCAGTTCTCCACGCCCGCCGCAGTCCTGCCCGACCTGCTGGACGCCGCGGCGTCGGTCAAGCTGGAGATCGATTACCTGGCAAGGGAATCAGCCTGCGCGGAGTCGAACGGCATCCCGCTCGCCGAGATGGTCGCCGGGTGGTTGACCACCGTGCCTCCTGAGGGATTCAACGGTTCCCGGCCGCCCGCGGTGGAAACGGGATGGGTGTGCAACGGTGAACGGTCGCCATCCGAGTCACAGGAGGCTATGCGGCGCACTGATTGGGCACCGCCTGTGGAGACAGGCGCACGTAATCATTCCGTCTTCGCGGATATCGAACTGTGGCGCGACCGTGGCAAGGAACGGCAGTTCTCCTGTGCGTACCTTGCCGCGATATGGCAGTTGCTTCGGCTGGGGGTTCTGCGTTACGAAGGATCGACAGTGGTCAAGCCACGGCAGGTCAAGGTCACCGATTTCCCGCAGCGGTGGGACGAGCTGCCTCCGATCGTCCAGTTACGAGACGGCGCGGACTCCTTCTGCGGGTATCGCACGTTCTCCGTACTGCCGTACCGCTTCCTTCAGGTCGAACACGCCGTGCGGGTGATCCTCAGCCAGATTTCCGCGCCACAGGAGCCGATCGACCAGGTCGTCGAACGCGGCCGACGGGACGGTGTGCCGATCCCGCACGACGTCACCGAGCGAATCGAATACATGTTCATGAGCGATTGGTGAGTTACCCGATGCTGGTTCTTGGCGAGATCCGCACCTGTCTGCTGAAGAACTCCCACTCGGTTCCTCGGTCCTCAGTGGACACTCTGCTGCGACTGACGCCGGGCGAACGGGTTCGCTTGTCCGACCGGCCGATCGCACAGGGAGTCTCACCACAGAAGCTGCTCGGCGTGGACACCTATCTACCCGGCCGGTCCGGGTCGAAGTGCCGGAGTGTGGGCACAGTCGGATCGCGCGCCGTCGTTACGAGTGGCCGGGTGCTGCAAGGATCCGCATACGTGACAGTGGAACGCGGCCCTGCCAACCACCGGCTGCCGTGGTCACGGTACCTCGCAAGCCCGGCGGTCCTGCTGACGATCGGCAAGTTCAATCCCACCGATCTCGCCGACGGTTTCCTCACCAGCCAACCAGTCTCTTCCACTTTGGACCTCGGCGCGGTGAGTGAGCGGCTGATCAGTTCCGTCCAGTTGCACCCGGAACTTGATCGCAACATGCCCATGCGCACCAAGCGCACCAGAGTCAAATGGGCCGCACGGATCGACGTGGACGCCGCCGGTGGCACCGGAGAGTTCGTGGTGGCCGACGACGTCATGCGAACCATGAAGCTGACGTTGCCCGCCGTCAGTCGCACCGACGTGATCGGGTTCTGCGAGGACTTGGCGTTCCACGACTGGATGCTCAGCACGGTGTCCCGGATCATCGAGCGCGGCGAGATCGGATCGATCGACGCGCTGCGTCCCGTCATCGATCACCTGTTGCACCTGTGGATGCCCGGCGCGCACGTCAGCCCGGCACTGTTGCCGCTGTGGGACAGCCTCGAACAGCGGCCCGGTTTCACCCGGCAGTGGAAGACGATGGAAGCGCACATCCGAGACCGCCTGATGTCCGCGGTTGTGGCCGCACTCAACCCATGAATCACAGCCGGAGGTGACGGTGAGACAGCGTCGCGGCGCGAAACCGGTCATTCGCAAGATCGTCGTCACGGCAGTGTCCGGTGCATTGTCGTATCCGTTGACCAACCTGTTGTTCGATTCACAGGCACACCAGATCGTGTTGTCCGCGGCAGTGGGCGCGTTCGCGTTGATCGTGCAACTGCTTGTGGAGATCGACCAGCGGCTCACCAGCGTGGAGACCGGACAGGACGAGCATGCCGACGAGGTTCGTCAGGTTGTGGCGGAAGGGTTCCGGAAGGTCAGCACGACGACCGAGGTGTTCGACCGGATCGAGTCGACCGAGCTGAGCACGGACGCGTTCGTCGACATGGCCCGCAAGACCGCCGGCATCGGTCCGCAGGCGTCACCCCTGGTCGTGGCGTTCGCCCAGTCGGAGATCAAGCGGGTGACGGAGTTGTTCGGCGCGCTGGCCGACAGCGAGCTCACCCGCGAGGGCGAGGACCAGGACTACCTGCTCGCGTTGACCGGACTCGCCCAGCACGCCATCGACGCGACCAGCTCGTTCGCCGTGGACGCCGGTGGCGTGAGCAGCGAAGGCGGATTCTGGAACAGCGATCTGGGACATCGTTATCTTGATCTGCAGCAGCAGCGGGTGAGCGAGGGCGTGCGGGTCCGCCGGATCTTCATTGTCGAAAACAATTCACTGACCACCCGGCGTGAGTTCCTGAAATTGTGCGGGATCCAGATGGATTGCGGGATAGACGTACGGGTTCTTGTCCCGGCACAGGCGCCAAGGCACCGGGAATTCCGGGACTACGTCTTGTTCGACAGCACGATAGGTTACGAAGTCATTCCGCGTGTTCGTATTCCTACGGACAGTGGCAACCCGCAGATCCAGTCGACAAGCCTGACCAGCAAACAGGCGCGGGTCAGGAAACTTGTCGACGACTATGCGAGATTGTGGGACATCGCGCTGGCCCCGGGGACGATCAGTCGTGCCGCCCGAGATGCAGCTGCATCAGCAGACGATCCTCACCAGGACCGTAGTAGTCCTGCTGAAGCCCCAGCATGACGAACCCGGCCTTCTTGTAGAGCGTGATCGCCGTTTCGTTGTCCGGCGCGACAGTGAGCGTGACCTGCTTGACGTCCACGGACTTCAGGCTGTCCAACGAGTGCTTGAGCAGGTCCCAGCCGATCCGCTGGCCACGGCAGTCCTCCCGGACACCGAGTGCCAGCAGCCAGGCGGTCTCCCGGTTGAAGTCCGGGGCGATCAACGAGTATCCGACCAGCTCCGACTCGCGCTCGGCCACGGCCCACCCGGGCGCGTGCAGGTCGAGGAGCTGCCGCAACGCGAACCTCGGATAGGCGAGGTCCTTGAACACCTCGGCGTCCAGCTCCTGCACCCGCGGCAAATCATCCAGCACGGCGACGCGGATTGTCGGTTCGGCTTGATCGGAATCCGCCGAAGCCCAGTTTTTCGAGACACTCATTGTCACCCACCGATACTAGCGCGCAGCATCGACACGCGGCCGATCCGGTTGGGCCTGGTTCCGTTAACTCGCCCGGCCGAAGGAACACCGGTCGAGTGAATGCAGCCAAATGAGCGACCGTGGGTAGCATGCCCGGAACTCGTGGCCAACCGATTCGGCACCACTGAATCAAACACGATTCGTCCGGTTCGTCAACGGTTCACCGGTTCGCACTTGGGCTCACGGCAGAGTCCGCGCACGCAGGCGGACCGCGTCCTGGCTGGGTGGCACGCCGAACATGCGGCGGTACTCCCGGGTGAACTGGGACGGGCTTTCGTAGCCGACTCGATGCCCTACCCCGGCGACGTCGTCCGGCCGGGTCACCAGCAGCGTCCGGGCTTCCTGCAGCCGGATGCGTTTCTGGAACTGCACCGGGCTCATCGTGGTGACGGCACGGAAATGCCGGTGGAACGCCGAGGCGCTCATCGCGGCCAGCCGGGCGAGGTCCTCCACGCGCATGGGCTCCGCGTAGTTGTCCCTGATCCACCGGATCGCGCGGTTGACGTGGGTCAAGGCGCTGTCGGCGAGGCCGATCTGCCGGATCATGTCGCCGTGCGGGCTGGTGAGCAGCCGCCAGAGGATCTCTCGTTCGATCATCGGCGCGAGCACTCGGGCGTCCGCCGGGCGATCGAGCAGGCGTAGCAGGCGGGCAATCGGATCGAGCAAGTCGAAGCCGGCCTCGCCGATGGCGATCGCGGACGTTTTCGCGCTGGCCGCGAACGGCAGTTCCAGCAGCAGCGGGGCGATCACGGCAGGCTTGAGCGCCAGGCCGAGCCCCAGCGCCGGGGTGTCGAAGAAGTGGCCGGTGACCGGCAGGTCCGTGGTGACCACGAGGAACTGCCCGGCTCGGTACTCGTGCACCTGATCGCCGAGCAGCAGCCGTTTCCCGCCCCTGGCCAGCATCACGAACAACGGCTCGGTCAGCGAGTAGTCGGGCTCCTCGTCGTCGACGACCGACAGCATCAGCCCGTCGATCGGCGTGCGCAGGTCGGATCGGGCATGCCGGTGGATCAGCCCGCGGATCTCGTCAAGCAATGCCTGCATGGCTGTATGGAAGCATCGAGCCGACCCAGCTACAAGCCTGATCGAGGCGTATCCGACAGGATTGTGCAAGAGCGCGCCTCGATTGGTCTACTCCGGCAGGGGCCGTCCGCGGTGGAATTGGGTCATGTCACTCGATCACTACGTCACACTCGGCAAGTCGGGGCTGCGCGTCAGCCCGTTCGCGCTCGGCGCGATGACCTTCGGTGAGGATCCCGGCAGCGCGGGCAGCAGCGTCGCCGAGTCGGAGAAGATCCTGTCGACCTACCTCGACCTCGGCGGCAACTTCATCGACACGGCGAACTTCTACACCAACGGCCACTCCGAGGCGATCCTCGGCGACTACTTCGCCGCACGGCCGGGGCGGCGCGAGCGCGTGGTACTGGCGTCGAAGTTCTTCGGGAACATGTACCCCGGCGACCCGAACGGCGGCGGCGCGGGCCGTTCGTCGATCATCGCCCAGTTGCACGAGACGCTGCGCCGCCTGCGGACCGACTACCTCGACCTCTACTGGCTGCACAACTGGGACCGCAGCACCCCGGTCGAAGAGACCATGCGCACGCTCGACGACCTGGTCAGCGCGGGCAAGATCCGGTACGTCGGGTTCTCCAACACCCCCGGCTGGTTCACCGCCCAGGCCCAGACCATGGCGCTGCTCAACGGCTGGACGCCGCTCATTGCCTTGCAGGTGGAGTATTCGCTGCTCGCCCGTACCGTCGAAGGCGAACTCGCCCCGCTCGCCCTGGACCAAGGCATGGCCCTGGTGCCGTGGAGCCCGTTGAAAAACGGCTTCCTGTCAGGGAAATACCGGCGCGGCACGCAGGTCACCGACTCGGCCAGGGCAGCGTTCGTCGGCGGCCCGACCGAGGCCGAGTTCGTCGTGATCGACGCGGTCGCCAAGCTCGCCGAGGAGCTCGGGACCACATCCGCGGCCGTGTCGCTGGCCTGGTTGCGTGCCCGCGAAGGCACCGTCGTGCCCATCGTCGGCGCTCGGCGCCTGGAACACCTGACGGACAACCTTGCCGGGCAGACGATCACGCTCACCCCGGAACAGCTGAAGACGCTGGACGAGGTGTCGGCGCCGACGCTGAACTACCCAGCACCGATGCACGGCGCGCAGCGCCAGATGCTGCAGTTCGCGGGGACCACAGTGGACGGTGTTCCGTCCGAAGTGTACCCACCGCTGTTGCTGTCCGATGTCCGTTATTAGCTCAGGAACCGCTTGATGTGCTCGACCACAATGGAGGGTTGTTCCTCCGCGAGGAAGTGACCACATTCGGCGATGGCCGAGCCGGTGACGTCCTCGGCGTAGTCACGCCAGATCTCCAGTGCCGGCAACTGGCCGAGCAAACCCGTCGCACCCCATAGCGCCAGCACGGGAATCGTCAGCTTACGTCCCGCATCGGCGTCGTCGTGCTCGGCGTCCGCAGGGAAGGACGCGCGGTAGTCGTCGAAGCCCGCCCGCAGTGCCCCTGGCGCGGAGAACGCCTTGATGTACTCGTCGGCGGCTTCGAGACCCTGCCGCTGATAGGTCCAGCGTTCGAAGAAGTATCCCAAGTACGCCGCGATGTTCTGCCCGGCAAGCAGTTCCGGCAGATCGGGCTGCAGGTGAAACAGCCAGTGCCAGTAGCCCCGCGCGGTGTCCGCGGTCATCCGCCGCCACATTTCCCTGGTCGGGATGATGTCGAGGACCGCGAACCGGTCGATCTCGTCGGGGCGGTCGAGCGCCCATCGGTGCGCGACTCTGCCGCCCCGGTCATGTCCGACCACGCTGACCCGCGTAAACCTCAATCCCCGGACAAGCTCCGACACGTCGGACGCCATCGTGCGCTTGTCGTAGCCGTCCCGGGGTTTGTCGGTCAGCCCGTAACCACGCAGATCCGGGGCGATGACGGTGTGCGTCGCCGCCAGCTCGTCGAAGATCTTGTGCCAGCAGTAGGAAGTCTGTGGCCACCCGTGCAGCAGCACCACGGGTGGCCCGTCACCCGCGTGCCGGTAGTGCATCCGGATTCCGTTCACTGTCGCCATCGCTGAGTCCATACTTCTTTCTAACCGCATGAGGGGGTTAGAATCAACCCGTGGACTGGATCTTCGACGGCGGCAGGCCCTGCCTCGACTTCGTGAACACGCTGCGCGACCGCCATTTGAGCGGCCGTGAACTGCTGACCGAGCCGGCGGCGCTCGCGGAATGGCTGGTCGCCGCCGGCCACACCGGCCGTCGTCACCGAGTCACAGCGGACGACTTGGCGCTGGCGCTCCGACTCCGTGAAGCCATCGACCGGCTGGCTCGCGGGCTGACGCACGCGGCCGATGTCCGTCTGGTCAACAAGATCGCGGCCGACCTGCCGGTCCCGCACCTGCGGATCGACGCCAACGGCCCCAGTCGAGAAGTGCGTTCCGCAGCCGGGCCGATCAAGGCTGTGCTGGCCGAACTCGCTGCCGACGCCATCGACCTGGTCGCCTCGGGCGGAGTGGTCCGCATCTGCGCGTTCGACGACTGCGGCCTGCGCTTCCACGACGCCTCGCCTAAACACAACCGTCAGTGGTGCTCCATGACCCGATGCGGCAACCGAGCCAAGGCACGCGCACATTACGCACGCCGGAAATCGAACGCCTGAGGTCAGTCGCGCCAGGTGACCGGGTTCAGGGCCGGTCGGCGGCACGCAGGCGGGCGATGGGCAGCAGTGTCAGCAGGCCGAGCGCACCCAGCAGGCGAAGGCGAGCTGGAAGTCGCCTGTGCCATCGCGTAGCGCGCCCACCAGGACAGGAGCCAGCGCGGCACTGCCGTAGCCGACGAAGAACGCCATCGCGCTGATCCGCCCAGCCTCACCGGGATCACGGCTCACCACCACCGGCATGGTCAGCACGAGCGTGAAAAGGCCGCCGTGTCCGACGCCCAATGCGAGGATCCACACCCACGTCGCCGTGTCCGGTGCGACCGCCAAGCCCAGGAAACCGGCGGCGGTCAACGTCATCGTGACCGCGAGGCCAGCACGCTTGTCCCGGTTCTCGCCGAGCAGCACGGGCACGGCCAGCATCGCGACAACCTGGATGGAGATCATCACTGTCAGCATGATGCCGGAAGCAGCCGCGCTGTGGCCGCCATCGCTGTGCAGCAGCGGCACCACCCAAGCCAATTCGCAGTAGTACAGCGCCGAGTTGACCGCTGACAGCACAGTGATCCGCCAAGCCAGTCCGCTACGCCAGGGCAGACCCCGTGTCGTCGGTCCGGCGAGGGCGGCGACCTCGGCCAATCCCAGCGACCTCTTGGCGGACGACCACATCACCATCCCCGCCACCGCGAGGACCGCCCATGACGCCAGCGCTCCCGGCCAGGACGCCAGCAAGTCCGCCAGCGGCGCGCTCACCCCGGCCGCGACTGCTCCGCCAAGGCCGAGACCGGCGGTGTATATGCCGGTGACCAGCCCAGCTCGGGCGGCGAAACGCGTCTTGACCACGGCAGGCAGCAGGGTCTGAGCGATCGCGATCCCGGCCCCCACGATCGCGGCGCTGCTCAATTGCAGCCAAGTGGACGCACCGGCCAGACGTGCTGCCGTGGCCACCGCGATGATCACGAGCCCGAACAGCACCCCGCGGTGCAATCCGAAACGACGGCCCACGTACGCGCCCAGCGGCGCGCACACGCCCATGGCCAATGTCGGAATGGTGGTCAGCAACGCCGCTCCGGTCGCGGACAGATCCAGGTCGGCCCGGATGCGGTCCACCAGCGGCGAAACAGCGGCGATGGCCGGTCGCAGGTTCGCCGCGGCAGCGAACAACGCGACCGCGGCGGCTCCTAGGGACGTGCGGGTTGCGATGCCTGTCATGGGTACCCCAGTCGTGATCTCGGATATTTACTGTCCGAGTTCTACCACAACTCGGACGATTCGTGTCCGAGATCGGTAGGATGAACACCGTGAAGATGTCGAACGGCGTGGAGTGGGCCCTGCACGGCTGTGTCACGCTCAGCCAGAGCAAGGAGCCAGTCCCGGCGGCACGGCTGGCAGAGCTGCACGGCACCCCGCCGGCGTACACAGCCAAGCACCTGCAGGCGTTGTCCCGAGCCGGAATCGTTCGCTCCACGGCCGGTCAGGTGGGTGGCTACACCCTCACCAAACCCGCATCGGAGATCAGCGTGCTGGACATCGTCCAGGCGATCGACGGAACCGAACCGGCCTACCGGTGCGCGGAGATCAGGCAGCGTGGACCGCTGGGCATTCCCCCAGAGCAATGCACGCGCCCCTGCGCGATCGCCCGCACCATGGCCGCTGCCCAACAAGCATGGTCACACGCGCTCGCGAGCGTCTCTGTCGCCGACCTGGCAGCGGGTATCGACGGCGACAGCGGCGGCACCGCCATGGCCGATGTGCGCGGTTGGCTGTCAAATACCCGGGGCTGAGGAATGCGGGCCCGTATTAGGCGGATTTGTCACGCGCCCGCAGTGTGACAATGGGCAGCTTGGAATGCCATGACCCGCGGGAGGCAGGGTGCGTGGGCGAACATTTGCGCCATTGGCCGCATATCGGGAGGACCGCCGCCTTTTCCTGGTCACCGTGGCCGCCGCGGCGACGTCAATCGCGGCACTGCTGTTGCATCTCGCCGGTGCGATTCGCATGCACTACACGCTGACATTTGTCACATTGCCCGGAACGATCATCTTGATGGCGTTGCTGATATTGGCGCGCCGCGCGTCCGGTTGCCGGTCAATCCACCGATGCGGATTCCCGTTGCCTAACCGGCCGTTGGATCGTTGACGCGGCCGAGGAACAAGGGTGCGCCTGTGGCCGTGTCGGTGATGACGAAGATGAACGGCCGGTCAACGGTCACGGTTCGCACGACCGGAGCCGATACGACTTGGACGTCGACGCCGGTGGCGGCCGCGGCCTCGGTGCCTTCCTCGTCAACCTGGACGAAGGTCTTGTGCTGCACGGAGTCGAGGCGCAGCGGTTCCTGCTGGGTGATGCCGCTGAAGTCGGCCGCTGACGAGAACGCCAGCGGCATCCCCGCTGTCTCAAGGGTCTTCTTCAGATCCATCGCCGAGCGCACCGTGAATTTGGGCATCGCCAGCTGGACGTCCGCCGGTTGAACCTCGCTGAGCACTGTCGCGATTCCCTTGGCGCGCAACGCCTCTGTCGACGAGGGAATGATCACGGTGAAGGCCAGCTTCCCGCCCCGGTACGGCAGCGTGACCACCTGGTATCCCGGGCCTTCGGCGTAACCGAGCGGAGCCTTGGGTTCCTTGAACGGTTCGTTGCGCATCATCGGCACGCTGACCGTCGATCCGTCAGAACGTGTGAAGGGCTCGTTCTTCGTCTTGTCCCGAGGGAATTCGCGTGCCCACGCGGCCTTCAGATACAGCGCGTTGGTGAGGACGACGCGGGTGAGCGGGGTGATCGACTTTGCCGGGAACAGGTCCGGGATCTTGCCCGCAGTCTGATCTTCGACGGTCTTGTTGATCCGAGCGCGGGCACCGTCCCAATCCGTCTTGAAATCGGCCTCGTTCATCGCGGCACCGAACTGGTCGCGCAACGTACCAGTGAAGCCGGGCTTGAGAACGAGCCCCTGCTGTGCCCAGACAGTGTTGGCTACCTTGAGGTCTGTCAGATCGAACGCCGGCATCCGAGGCTGTACGCCTTCCGGCAGGTGCAACACCTTCTTCATTTGCGCGGCCGTCTCCCCCGACGCGCCCGCACCGACCATCTGCAACGCCAGCGACGCACTCGCTGGGGACAGCACCAGGTTGGGCTTGTCCGCCAAGGTCGGCGACGTCAGCAGGTCCAGTCCGAACGTGTCCATGGCCGCGACCAGTTCAGCCACATCCGCCGACACCTGTTGAGCGACGGGGATAGCAGGCGGCAACGGCTCAGCGGGAGCTTCCGCGCCGGCGCCGCATGCCGTGACCAGCAAAATCAATCCGAGTGCTGACAACCGTGTCGAGACCGCCATGTCTGTAAGACGGCCCCGGCACGGTATGCGTTGCACCTAGTCTTGCTTGAGGATCTTGTCCAGCGTGATCGGCAGGTCACGTACACGGACGCCGGTCGCGTGGTACACCGCGTTGGCAATGGCCGCGGACACACCCACGATCCCGATCTCGCCGATGCCCTTCGAGCCCATCTCGTTGGTGTGCTCGTCACTCGACTCGACCCAGTACGCCTCGACGCTGCCGACATCCGCTTTCGCCGCGATGTGGTAGCCGGCGAAGTCACGGTTGACGAACTGGCCGTAGCGCGAGTCCACCACAGTCGCCTCATGCAAAGCCTGCGACAGCCCCTGGGTCATGCCGCCGACCAGTTGGGACCGGGCCGTTTTCGGGTTGATGACCCAGCCGGCGTCGAACACGCCGAGCATCCGGGGCACCCGGACCTCGCCTGTCTCTGAGTTCACCCGCACCTCGACGAAGTGCGCGCCGAACGTGTTCATCTCGTATTCCGCGGCCTTGGGGTTGCCGCCGAGGATCTGTGTTCCGGTTTCCTTGCCGTCCTTGAACAGTTTGGCCGCCTCCATCACGGCCGTGCCCCAGCTGTTGAGGCCCGAGGAGAACCCGGCCGTCGAGCCGACCGGCAGCGCGCTGTCGCCGATCTCCAAGTCCACAAGGGACATATCGACGCCCAGTGCGTCCGCGGCGATCTGCGACAACGCGGTCCACGTGCCGGTGCCGATGTCCACTGCGGCGATCTGCACGCAGTACCGGCCGTCCTTTTCGGTGATCCGTGCGGCGTTGCCCGGGAAACGGGGTGCTGGGTACGTCGCGGAGGCGACGCCGCTGCCGTACAGCCACACGCCCTCACGCCGCCGGGACCGGTTTGCCCAGTCGAATCGCCGTGCGCCTTCGGTCAGGCATTCCTTCAGCTTGCGGCTGGAGAACGGCAGCCCGGACTCGGGGTGCTGGTCGGGTTCGTTGAGGATACGGAACTCGACCGGGTCCATCCCGCACGCTTCGGCCATCTCGTCGATCGCCGATTCGAGCGCGAACATGCCCTGCGACTCCCCCGGCGCCCGCATGATCGTCGGCACAGGCATGTCCAGCATGACCAGCCTGTGCGTGGTACGCCGGTTGGGCGCCGCGTACATCAGGCGGGTGCACACACCGATCTGCTCCGCGTACATGTACGCGTTGGAGCTGCCCTCGACCACGTCGTGCGCGATCGCGGTCAGCTTCCCGTCCGCGGTTGCCCCGAGCTGGATCCGTGACGACGTCGGCGTGCGGTAGCCGACGACAGAGAACATCTGTTGCCGTGTCAGGGCGAACTTCACCGAACGGCCCGACATCTTGGCCGCCATCACGGCCAGCGTCGCGTACGAGTGTGGCCGGATCTTCGACCCGAATCCACCGCCGGTGTGCGGCGCGACGATGCGGACGTTCGGTGGCTCCAGTCCGAACAGCGCCGCGATGATCTGCTGGTTCATCGACACGCCTTGGCTGCCCATGTACACCGTGACGTGCTCGTCGTCGGCCCACTCGACGACCGCGGCGTGCGGTTCCAGCGGGTTGTGGTGGTTGATCGGCGTCGAGTACGTGTGGTCGATCCGGACCGCAGCGGCGGCCAGCGCGGCGTCGACGTCCCCGAAGCTGCTGTCGGCCGGCATGCCGTTCTGCAGTTCACCAGGCATTTCGCCGAACAACGCCGCGTGGTACGGCTTGACGACATCCTGCCGGTCACCGCGCATTTCAGCGTCATGCGTGCGCGGTTCGTAGTGCGCCTGGACCAAACCGGCCGCATAGCGGGCGTTTTCCGGGGTGTCCGCGAGCACCGCGCCGATGAACTGGCCGTACCAGCCCACTTCGTCGGTCTGCAGCACGTCGATCTGCGGGTCGCCGGTCGCGTTGAGCTTGAGGGCGTTCTCATGTGTGATCACGGCCAGCACGCCCGCCGCGGCCAGCGCCTGCTCAGCGTCGATCTGCACGATCCGGCCCGCGGCGATCGTGGACAGCAGCGGGAACAGGTGCACGGGGTCGGTCACCTGCTGTTCGAAGGCGTACGTCGCGGCGCCGCGGACTTTCAGCGGCCCGTCGATCCGGCTGACTGGTTTGCCGATGGCGGTCACTGGCCAACCTCCGCGAGGTCAGAAAGCATACGGACAATGACGTTGCGGGCCAGCGGAACCTTGAAACCGTTGTCCCGCAACGGCCGTGCCTGGGCCAGTTCAGCCTCGGCAGCGACGCGGAACGTCTCCTCGGTCGGCTGGAGGCCACGTAGCCGACGCTCGGCTTCCCAGGCACGCCAAGGTTTGTGCGCCACGCCGCCGAGCGCGATGCGGACGTCCTTGATGACGCCGTCGGCGATTTCCAACGCCGCGGCCACGGATACCAACGCGAAGGCGTACGAGGCCCGGTCCCTGATCTTGCGGTACGCCGAGTTCGCCGCGAAGGGCGGAAGGTCGATCGCGGTGATCAGCTCGCCGCGATCGAGCACGTTGTCGCGCTCCGGGGTGTCCTCAGGCAGTCGGTGGAACTCGGTCAACGGAATCGTCCGCTCGCCGTCAAGGCCCTGCACCCGTACGACGGCGTCCAAGGCAGCGAGCGGAACGGCCATGTCCGAAGGGAACGTCGCCACACAGGACGGCGAATGCCCGATGATCGCGAGATCTCGGTGATGTCCTTGCAGCGCCGAGCATCCGGTCCCCGGCTCACGTTTGTTGCACGGCATCTCGACGTCCTGGAAGTAGGCACACCGCGTACGCTGCAACAGATTTCCACCTGCGGTCGCCCAGTTGCGCAGCTGGTAGGACGCGCCGGCGAGGATCGCCTGCGAGAGCATAGAGTAGTCGCGCCGAATACGCCGGTCCGCGGCAATCTCCGAATTGGACACCGCGGCACCGATCCGCAAGCCACCGTCGGGCAGATCCTCGATCTGATCGGAAGTCAGCGTGCGGACGTCGATCAACAAGTCCGGAGTGGCCACTTCGACCTTCATCAGGTCGACCAGATTGGTGCCACCGGCAAGGTACGCGGCACCCGGTTCGTCGAGCATCATCGTGATGGCCGAG
This sequence comes from Rhodococcus rhodnii, assembly GCA_000720375.1. GTDB lineage: Bacteria > Actinomycetota > Actinomycetes > Mycobacteriales > Pseudonocardiaceae > Kibdelosporangium. The sequence goes on from JOAA01000020.1 coordinate 208,450, forward strand.
GTCATGTCGGCCGGCTGCTCGTAGCGGAACGGCTTCATGAGTTCGCGACCTCCGAGATGGCGGGCACGATGTTGCAGTAGGCGGCGCAGCGGCACAGGTTGCCGCTCATCCGCTCGGCGATCTCAGTGTGCGTCAGCTCGACCTGCTCGGCGTTCGGATCCTCGGTGACCACGCTCGGCCAGCCTTCCTCGGCCTCCTGCATCATGCCCACGGCTGAGACGATCTGGCCGGGCGTGCAGTAGCCGCATTGAAAGGCGTCGTGCTCGACGAACGCCTTCTGCAGCGGGTGCAGTTCGTCGCCGTCGGCAAGGCCTGCCGCGGTCACGATCTCCGCATCCTGGTGCGCGACAGCCAATGCGAGACAGCTGACCACACGCCGTCCGTTCAGCAGGATCGTGCACGCGCCGCACTGGCCGTGGTCACAGCCCTTCTTGGTGCTGGTGATGCCAAGCCGGTCCCGAAGCACGTCCAGCAACGTGGTACGCGGGTCAACGTCCAGCTTGTGCTCGGTTCCGTCGACCTTCAACGTGATCTTCACTGTTTACCTCCCACCGGCCACCGTCGCCATACCGCGACGTGCATGATGACTGCGATGCCGAGTGCGTTAGCGGCGGCGTACGCCACCCAATGGTCAGGCTCGGTCAGCTGGTTGGCGACTGTGGACAGTCCTAAGTAGAGCACGGTGGTGCCGATCACGAAGGTCGTGAAGGTCGGCACGTCCCGAGATTGCCCGCCAGCAATCTCGGGCCCTGCCGGGTGATCCTGGAAAACGGCCAGCCGCGCAATGCCACGAAGAACGCCGTCTGCCACATGCCGATCGCCGCGAGCAAGGACGAGAAGAACCCGTGTCCCATACCCGCAGCGGTGGCGCCCAGATACAGTCCCGCTCCGACGATCCAGCTGGCCACCAGTGCCACAAGGCCGGGCCAGTGCACCCCGCGCCCCCGTAACGGCCAGCCGTCCGACACCAGGGTCAGCTGCAGGATCACAACGAACACCGCGATCCCCAGGGGAACCGTGTCGTCCGCGGCGACGACCATGTCGCCGAGCCACGCCAGGCCGAACCCGACGAGGAGAATGATCGCCGTGTCGGTCAAACCGGACCAACCTGGACGCAAGCGGCTGCCCGGCCAGTCCTGCCACCAAAACGCGATCATCGCGATCATCGGCAGCGCATAGGTGGTGACCGCACCCAGTCTATCCACAGTCTGCTCGGGTCCGCCGAACCCGAACGCCATCAAGACGAACGCGGGAACGACCACAAGCAGCCCAGCCACGCTGACCGCTGTCGGCGTCGCCGTTTCCGCACGCGTCGCGTCAACCATCCACCCTGCCCATTCGTCAATTCGAGGCTTCCAGCCTGCGGTGCCGGGGCAGGGTTTTTCTCACCCGTCATTGCGGTATGGTCACCCGAAATTGCGGAACTCCGTCGGCGAGACGCCATACCTGCGACGGAAAGCAGCCGAGAACTGGCCAGGACTCCGGTAGCCACACGCGATCGCGATCTGCAGCACAGTCTTTTTGTTGTCCCGCAGCATCTCTACCGCCCGTGCCATCCGTAGATCGGTCAGGTAACGGTGTGGAGTCTGTCCTGTCGCGCGCGTGAACATCCGCAGGAAGTGGTACTTGCTGACGTTGACCTGCGCGGCCAGTTCGTCCAATCGGATGTCCTCGGCGAGGTGGGTCCGCATATACTCGGTCACCTGGTCCAAACCGGACCGTCCAATGGGGAGCGGTTCGACCGCCGGCTTCCTGTTCGCCGTGTACATCAAGTGGGCGACGAGCATCTGGGTGATCGACTCGGCGTAGTACTCCGGTGCGCCCTCCTCGAGCGCACGCTTCAACGCCTTGCCTGCCGCGGCGACCAACGGGTCCTCCAGCAACAGTGAGTCGAACGCCCAGTACTCGTCCACCGGCAGATGCAGGTGCAGTGACTCCAAGGGCTGTGCTGACGTGGACTTCCAGCGCAACACGCTGACATTGCCCGGCGCGGTCAGCCCGGCCGAACCGGGGCGGTAGTTCGCCCGGTACCAACTGCGGCCCTTGCGGCTTTCGATCTGCATCGTGCCCGTCAACGCGATCACCAGGGTCAGTTCCGACGAGGGCGCGGTGGTGAACTCGTCGGTCACAGCCGGGTCGCGGTAGGTCCTGGCAAGCATCGACTGCCAGCCGAGGGTCTCGCAGCACAGCAGCCGCTTGGACGGCAGCGCACGACCTGCCAGCCTGCTGCTTTCGGAGATGTCGGCTCGCATGTAGGCCACGCTACGTGCGGTTTCTGTGCTTCGCCTGGCGGGAAATCGCCTTTTCGGCGGGTCGTTCATGCCGACATGGCCTAAAACTCCGTTTCACGTCACCGCCAATCCCCAGGAAACTGAACCGCCTCCCCCGCTAGGCCGTCGAAGACGATGGCGAGCATGCGCCGCGTCACCTGCTGGCCAAGATTGCCGCGGGCAGCCGCTCGCGACGTGCCGACCAACAAGGCATAGACCTCAGGCAGTTCGACATCGGAACGGACAGCGCCGGCCCGCTGTGCGTGTTCCAGCAGAGTGCCGACCGCCTGCCGCAATCTCCGCGAGGCCTGCTTTGCACCGTCGCTGTCGCCCCCGGCATCAAGCAGGGCTTCGGCTATGGCGATCTTCGTAGCCGCATCGGCGACAAGGTGACTGAAGAAGCCAAAGAACGCCTCTCCCGGATCGTCGGCATCCCGCAGCGCCTCGGCCTGCTCACGCAGCCGATCGAACCGCCGAACGAGGACGGCCTCCAGCAACGCCGCCTTGGTGGGAAAGTGCCGGAAGACGGTGGCGATACCAACCCCGGCCAACCTTGCCACCTCCTCCGTGGAGGCAGACTCCCCGCCCTTACCGAACACCTCTTCGGCGACATCCAGGATGCGAGCGCGATTGGCGCGCGCGTCAACACGTTGCACCCGGTCCATCCGCTCCATCCCACCGATTGACATCCGAAGTGAAGACTCCGTATCGTCCCCGGAGTCGCGACTCCGGATACTACCCGCGCTACCCCCGGAGAGAAGAAGCCCATGTCAAGCCCCAGAGAAGTCTTCCTAGCGCTGGTCAACGGCGTAGCGGAAGGCCGCTGGCACGAACTACCAAACCTCTACGCGGAACAAACCCACGTCGTGCACCCCTTCGACCCACTCCGACAACCCGCCCTACGCACCCGCGACGACCTGCGCAAACACTTCACCCCAACCGACGCCACTCCCCGGCTGCGCCGCAAACCAGCCAACATCACGATCCACGAAACAACCGACCCCGAGGTCATCGTCGCCGAGTTCGAGTACCAGGGAACCAACGCCGACACTGGCGAGCCGTTCGCAGTGCCAGCGATCTTCGTACTCCGGGTACGCGACGGTGAAATCGTCGAGTCCCGTGACTACTTCGACCACCTGTCCGCCGCCGAGGCCCGTGGCCAACTCAAGGAACTCCTCGCGGCAGTCGAAGCGAGGAGCGCCACCAAGCAGCGGAGCTAGAACGGCGGAGGATCGTAAGGCTCCGGCTTCGTGACAACGGTTTGTTTCGACGGCGTGTGAAAGACGAGGACGCCGGGCTCGACTTGTTCGTAGTTCCAGGTTGAGCGTTGGCGCATCAGGTTGTGCTTCTTACACAACAGGATCAGGTTGTTCTGCTTGGTGAGCCCGCCCTTGTAATGCGGGATCGAGTGGTCGAGTTCGCAGCGTTGGGCGGGGATGGTGCAGCCGGGTTGGCGGCATTCGCGGTCGCGGAGTTGGGTGTGGCGCCGCAGAGCGGGCGAAGGGAATCTGCGGTTGCTAACTTCCAGGATCTCGCCTGCGGGGTCGGTGAGGATGCGGCGCCAGGTCGCGTCTTGGGCGAGTTCTCGGGCGTATTCGGCGGTGATGGGTCCGATGCCGCTGATCTCGCCGGGTTCCCGGTTCAATCCCATCAAGGTGGTCATGGGGACGACGACGTTGAGGTTGACGAGGGGCTGGAGGGTGTTCTTGCCGATCACGAGGTCCATGAACACGTCAGCCCGGCACTGAGCCAAGCTACGGTCCGGTGTCTTGATCCTTCGGGCGAGCGAGTCGATCTGGTTGTAGGCCAACTCTGCCTCGTGCGGTTCGAGATAGATGGTGAGCGCGGATGGACCGAAAGGCTTGTGCCACTTGGCAACGTCCCGCTCCGCCTTAGCCAACTGGCGGCGTTCCTCGGCACCCTCGGGGTCGGCGCGGATGACTTCTTTGCCCAGGCCGCGTTTGAACTTGGTCAGGTTGTCGCGAGGACCGTTGTCCAGCACGCGCTTCTCAACCTCGGCCGCCTGGTCCTCGTCAAGGGGTTCGGTGTAGTCGCGCATGGCCTTGGCGCGCGGCAGGTCGATGGTGCCGTGTTCCAGTGCGTCGACGGTGTTGGGCAGCCGGGTGACCATGTGTTGGGCGAGCAGGATGTCCACGGTGGCTTTGTTGGGGCTCATGTTGAGTTCGACGGCTATTTCTTCGGGTGCGCCGTCGGCGATGGAGGCTCCTTTTCGAGTGGGTTGATGGTCGGTGGCGTAGTCGGCCAACGCTCGGATGTATTCGGCGTCGGCGCGGGCCTTTTGTTGGAAGGCTTGTTTGACTCGAGCAAGCTTGGTGTCGCTCATGTGTTCAGTTTACTGAAATAGCATTGATGTGGCGTCACTGAAACGGGTGAACCTGTCGAGCATGGTGGTTGCGTTGCGTTTTTTGGTGAATGTGACTGTTTGCCTTAGCGCTGTTGGTTACGTTGGAGTGCGGCTTCCAGCCGAACGTTGCGGTTCCAGCGCTGGTTGCCCTGTGTTGGTAACGTTCCAGCCATCCTGAAGTTGCCTTCCTGCGGGGTTACTAAGGCTGCATAATGGGAGGTGGAGAGGTGGAGGGCCCAAGTCAAATCGAGCCGGAAGTAAGCACCAAAAGATTACCGTTTACGAGGACCATTAACACGAGCCCGATACCGAACCATAACACCATTGAGCCAAACAGCACCATAATCATCATCAAGATCCACCTCAAAAAGCGGATCAGGCTCAAAAACCATCGAATCACACCGATCAGCGAACATGATGACAAGCCGCTCATGCTCATTACGAACGGTAGGCCAAATAAACCCCTGAGCCCAAGGAGCCTGCGCACGTATCCACTTAGCCCACCGGCGAACCCGCGGAAAATCCGTCCACTCGGCAGCGATCAACCACCGACTCTGCGCGACAGCCGCAAGAGCAGGAGCGTCCAAAAGACTCACCAACTGCAACTCAGCCGCGGTGACAATAGCGCTCGCCCGCTGACCGACGACAGCAGCACGTCGAATAGTACGAAAAGTACCACTATGCGGCGGAACAGCGCGCAACAAAGTATCAGCCAGCATCGCAGCCGCATCAGTGCCCGCGTCACATTTACCGTACGGATCATCCGGAGGCGCGTCAAAGCGACCGTCCGAACTCGGGGAGTACGGAAGAAAGCCGGTCGCTGGAACCTTACGGCTGTGCAGCCGCCAAAGGATTGTGTCAGCTGGCAAGGAGAACCGGTGAGGACTGCCGGTGTATCCGGTCGGGGGGTCGTAGTCAGGCACCGTTTACACCTCGCTCCGCTCATCCATCGCCAGTTCGATCAGCACAGCGTCGTCCACTTCGCCGATCAGCCGCGCTGGAACGCTGCCCGCCATGTGGTTCTCCCCCAGCCACCAATCCGCCACGCCCCACGGATCATCCTCGGCGTCCAAGATCTCGTTGACCTCCCGGACGACAGGCCAAACCGAACCCGAAGGCGAAAACTGAAACGCAGGCCATTGCGAAACACCGTCCCGGCCTTCGAGTCTGATCAGCCAAGGACTGTACGGATCATGCCCGGCAGAGCGAACCTGTTCCTCAGCAAGCGACGGTGACGCGAGCAGCCACGCCGCAGCCCGCTCAGCAACCTCCTGAAGCCGTGGATACGGCAGATCGACCTGAGCCCCAAGGGACTCCGTCAACACCAACCAATCCGACAAGGTGTCGGGATCACGCGTCGCGGCAACCGAACGACGAGTACCTGTGGCGAGCGCTCGGCGGAAGGCATGCTCAGCAGGCAGCGACCGGCTGAGCAAGTCGGCGATCTCGTGTCCGTACTCTTCGGACAGTGCGGGGTGGGCTTCCCGCGCGAGCTTGGCCACCAAGGAATCCAGTTCCTCCGCGGTGGAAGGTTGCAGTGCGGCACGAATATCCTGCCACTGTTCGGACAGGACCCTGAGTGCGTCGGATATTCCCATCGGGTCACCCGCTTACGTCGTGCTTGGCGATACCGGCTTGTGCCGAGGCGATCGCGCGTTGGTCCATGTTCCCGATCTGCAGGTCGAAGCGGAGCTCCGCGCCGGAGGACGGTTCGGTGGCGTGCACCGAGAGCTGACCGGTCTCCGACATCACGAAACTGACGTCGATCTGCATGCCCTTCGGACCGGCTGGCAGCCCACTCAGCCTGCCCCGGCCGATCTTGGTGTTGTCCGCGACCTCCTCAGAGGGGACCAGGCCTGCCTGTTCGTACACCTCGACCTCGACCATCCGCTGGTTGTCCGCAACGGTCATGAACGGATATGGCCCGGAGTCCGCAGGTAACGGCGTATCGGGCTGCAACAGGTGCACGACGATCTGCCGTGCCTGCATAGGCCTGGTTTGTGCCAAGGGATCAGCAGGATCGACGCCTTTCACGCCGAACCCCCGTGACACCACACGCTGCACGTTCGTACTGATCATCGCCTCGGCCTGACCGACTGAGATGCCCAGGTCATCAGCCGTCTGCTGGGTGCTGGCCGCGCCGCGCTTGGCTCTGCTGATCATCGCGAACAGGGCCGCGCCCTTGGCCACAGCCAGATCCGGTTCGTACAACCGAGTCTCAAGCCCGAGGCGCTCCTGCAACGCAGCCGCGACACTCGGCACCTTGGTCATCCCGCCGACCAAGAGCACCTCGTCGAACTCGCGGACACCCTTGCGCGCCGCGGCATCGATCACGCGTTTGGTCACGTCGACCACGCGGTCCAGCAGGTCCACGGTGAGTTCCTCGACCATGGCACGGGTGAACTCGACCTGAGCCGCCACTCCGCCGAACCGCAGCCCGACGCGATGCGACTGCTTGCTGCTCAACGTCTTCTTCACGTCCTCGGCCGTGATCATCAGATCCTGCATGAAGACGTCGTCCGCGGTGGGGTCGATCCGCGGGTGCTGTGCGGTGAACTCCCGCAACAACCGGTCACGGATCCGCTCATCCCAGTCCGCCCCGCCGAGCTTGTCGTCACCGGCAATGCTGATGACCTGAAAGTCCTTGTCCTGCAGGCGGATCACAGTCGTGTCGTACGTACCTCCGCCGAGATCGCAGACCAGCACGTGCCGGGTCCCGGTGCCGGACTGCGTTGTCTGGTAGTGCAATGCGGCCGCGGTCGGTTCGTCGAGTACATCGAGGACGTTCAGCTTCGCGATCTCGCCCGCGCGACGGGTGGCGTCCCGTTCGGCGATCCCGAAGTGCGCCGGAACGGTGATCACCACGTCCTTGACCCGGAACTCGTCGTTCTTCTCCGTCGAGCGGACCAGTTCCCGCAGGATCAGCGCGGAGATCTCCTCAGGCGTGTACTTCTTCTTGTGGTAGACGCGATCGCTGGGCACACGGCTGCCCATGTCCCGCTTCACCATCTCGGCCACCAGGTGCGGAGCGAGCAGCGCCGAGTTCTTCGCCGCGCTGCCGACCAGGACCTTCTCCGGCTTCTCGAAGTACACCACGGACGGGGTGGTCTCCGCGCCGATCTCGTTCTTCACCACGACCGGCCGCCCGGACCGGTCGACGTAGGCGATGCACGAGTGGGTCGTGCCCAGATCGATGCCGAAGGTGGTGTACTCGGTCAACTTCGATCCTCCCAGATCAACGGCCCTGATAGGTGAACGCCGCCCAGTTCTCCACCTGGGCCGGGTCGATCGAGGACAGCTCTTGCGCCAGCGTCGGATCGACGTCCGGCGGCAGCACCCGGTTCGGGTTGAGCATCCAGACCTGCGCGGCACGCAACGCGGTCGCCGGATCCGCGTAGCCGGCCGTGAGGTAGTGGTGGAACATGATCATGAAGAACATGGTGGCGAGGTCGTCGACCTCCCACCGCGCCCCGACCGCGCCCGCCGCGCCCGCGGTGAGGAACGTGCTCGCCAACGTCAGCACCTCGTCGGGCAACTGCTTGGTTCGGTCGGTCGTACACGCGGCCAGCACCACCAATCCGCCTGGGGCGTCGGACTTACGTTGCCGCGCGGCGCCGAGCATCTCCCGTACTCCCAGTCGCCCGGCCATGTTGTTCTCGTCGGCGCTGAGGGCGAGGTAGGAATCCATGGGCACGCTGGTCAACCGGCCGTGGATGCCGAGGTGCAGCAGGGAGGCGGGGTTCTGCCCTCCTGGCAGGACATCACGCACCTTGGCGGGTGTCACCCGGCGACGGCCCACATTGCTGGTGCCGAAGAGCTTTCCGTCGGGATAACACCTGCGGTGGATCTCGATGATCTCCTTCTGCGCCCAGTACAGGCCATTGCCTGGCACGCCGACAAGCACGGGTTCGTCCGGCCAGTTCCTGGGTTGCCTGCGCGTGGATTCGATGAACTGCCGGGCCGAGGAGGCATACGAGATGGCAGCGTCGTGGCACGCGTAACGCACGGTCTGGCCAGGCGCGTCCCGACGTGCCGCATGCCATGGGACATGAGCGAGTTCCCCGACCGGGACGAGGACAATACGTTGGCGCATCCCGAATTGGCCGAGGATGTCCTCCATGGCGGCCGTCCACGCCCACTCGCAAAGGTCGTTGAGCGCGAACACCCACTCGGTCTCAGCGGCCTGGACGAACCGTTCGATCTCCTTGCCCGCGATGAGACGAGGCAGCTTCAGCACCGTCACCTCGGCACTGTCCACAACGACCGCGAAGCCGGGCGTAAGGTCGTAGCGCGGCACCATGTACACCAGTGCCGCCGCTTTGGCGTCCCGCAACGCTGTTCTGATCTCGTCGATCTCCGGCGGAGCCAGCAACCGATCAGCGATGTCGGTGTGCGCGACGGCTTTCAGCACACGTCGGCGCACATCGGTCCGGAGTTGCGGACCGGCAACAGAATCACCCTCGTTCCACGGAGCAGCACTGGCCGCCGCGGCCTCCTGTTCGTACATCGCAGCGATGTCGGGATGCCCGCCTTCCCGCAACAACGCGCCCAACGTCGTCTCGAAAGTGGTCGCGTGCAACACCATCGCCCGCCCGATCTCCAATGCCTGGACGGCGGCGTCACGCTGATCGGCCGCGACGCACCACCGGGCGACGTCCGCGGCTTCGTCCTTGGCGGCCTTCGCCGTTTCCAGCGCACGGACATCATTGGTCTGCAACAGCACATCCGCAGCCCGTTCACGGATCGCGTCCAGTCCAATATGGACGGCTCGGATCAGGTCACCACGGACGGAATCGGCACGAGTGTGGTACGAAGCCGCGAGCGTGTACAGCAGTGAGGCGTAGTCGGCACTGGCCGTGGAGTCCGTGACCAACCGGCGAGCCTGCTCCAGGCGGTCGATCGCGTTGTTGATGTCCCGATAGTCGCGGCTCAGTTCGTGGCGGCCCTGCAACGTCTGCCCGATCGTGTAAGCCACGGTGAACTGCTCGTCGGTCGTCAGATCGGTCCGTGCGGACACATTGCCCAGCAACGCGATGGCCTGGTCGAATTTCTTGACATCACGCGTGGCCATACCGTGTCCAGACGCCACCAACGCGGTGGCAATGACATCGTGCACGCCCATCACCGTGTCCATCGGCAGATCAAGCACGCTGTTCACGGCCTGGTCCAGCTTCGCCAAATCGGCGGCGGACGGCCTGCCCCCTTTGTTGTACACGCTGAAGACCTGCTGCAGCACGTCCAACTGACCGGTCAGTGTGCGCATGGTGTCGGTGAGGTAGTCGCCTGGCTCCATCCTGGAGTGCAGGTCGGCGACCTGTTGACGGGCCTGCGCGATGGAGTCCTCGGCTATGTCGTTGCGCATCGCCACCATCGACCGAGCGATTCGCGCCATCTCGTGGATGTGCGCGCCCAGTGGCATGTCCGAGATGTCGTTGATGTCGACGTAGTGTTCGGCGGCGTCCATATCTTCGAGCGAGCCGCTGATCTGGTAACGGAACAACAACAGCCCGGCCCGCAACGCACCGAGTACTCTGACGATGGCGTGATCCGCCGGCGCCACCTCCTGCGCCCGGTCGAGGTACGCCATGGCCTCGTCCATCAGCTCAAGGTCCCGGTTCATCACCGCACGCATCGCGGCCACCACCGTCTGACCGAACGCGTTGGCCGCGTCGAACTTGGCCTCCGATGAGGACTTGCCTGCCGCTTCCGCCAACGCGGCGGCGATCTCCTCCGGGGACTGGCCGGACCGGTCGCCGAGGAAGCTGACCATCGCGGCCATCGCGACCTTGGCCGCCAGGTCCACCCGCGCCGGGTGATCCGGTGGCAGCGCGGCGATCGCCCTGGCCAGCAGTTTCGCGGTTCTGGTGTTCTCCGCGGCGGTACGGATGTCCGTTTTCCACCCGTTGATCAGTGCTGCCAACGCGTCCGCCATCGGGTACCGGAGCGGGTTGTCCTCCTCCACTTCGGACACGACCGTGATCAACTGCTCGAACATCGCCTCGGTCGACTCGGGCCCACCACCGAGCTGGCTCTTGCGCGCGTTCAGCACGACCAACGCCAAGGCCTTGTGCACAGGGTCGTCTTCGTCGACAGCTTCGCTGAGCTGCCGCAGCGCCGTGTCGATCTCGGACTCGGGTGTGGACGGCGACACGCCCCGCAACATCGCCTGCATGACGTTGACCGTCGACACCATCTCGGTGTCGGGCAACATCTTCGGGTCGACGGCGGCCAGTTGCTGCTCAGCCAACGCCAGCGCTTGCGGGGACATCGCCGCAGGGAGGTCCCTGACGCGGTCGACCGTGATCTTGGTGGGGTCCTTGCGCATGTCGGCAGGCAAGTCACGCGTCATCGCCAGCATGCCAAGGAAGGCTCGATAGCTGTTGGCCTCCGCCTCATCCAGGTTCTCGATGAGCTCGGTCAGATCGGCCACGGCAGCCTCGTAGTCATCCTCTTCGCCGCCGTACCAAGCGAACCGGACAGCCCGCAGCGCGGCGAGCTTGATCCGCCTCCGCTGCTCCCAGAACGGCACGGTGTGTGAAGTGCCAGCGAGGTCCACAATGGCCTGATCGAGCGTGGGGACCGGTTGGTTCTCCTCGACCTGGCGCAGCACGATCATCGCGTCGACCTGTGCGGCGAACGCCCTGAACTCCGGTTCGTCCACCAACGCGTTCAGCTGCCGGAAGTACGACTGGGATCGCCGAAGATCATCGATCTGTTTGCCCTGCTCGTACCGCATGACATACGCGAAGCTGAGCTGACGCAGCGGGTCGGCTTTGTCCTCGACCACATCGAGCGCCCGGGACGCGTAGCGGATCGCCGGGACGATGTCGTCCGGGTTCTCCCTGGCGATCAGCACCTCGGCGAGGGCCAGGTCCACGCCGGGGTCGGCGAGCTCGGCCGCCTCGGTCAGGAAGTGGATTCCCTCGTCGCGGTCCTGCACGGAATCCGGATTGGCCTCGAAGATTCCGAGCAGGAGGAATCCCAGCTCCGCGCAGATTTCCAGGCGCTGGTCGCCGTCGGCCAGTCCGGTCGCGGTCCGCAACAGATCGACCGGCTCACGGGTGTACACCTCGGCGATCTCGTCATCGGTCAACGTCTGGTACCAGTCGGCCAAAGCGGCGGCCAGCTCGACGTGTGCCTGCGGGTCCAGTGGGTTCTCGGCCAGGTGTTGCCTGCGGCGCTCGACGTCAGTCATAGCGGCGGATCAATCCGGTTGCCATGGAGGCGATCCCCGCGTCGATGCCGCCGACGTCCTCGATCAACTGCGCATCGTCCTGCTCGCCTGGACAGACCAACTCGGCAAGTGCTTTCTGGGCGCCGTATCCCAGCCCGCGAACGACGATCCGCACGCCCATCGCACACAGCTCACGGGCGAGGCGCTTGGCTTCGACTGGATCACCGACGTCGCCATCACCGAAGATGCACAGGACTCGGTCGCCGACCCGGTCCGTGAAGAATCTCTTGCACACGTGCAAGGCCGGTACGAGATCGGTGCCGCCGGACGCACGGGCGGTTTTGAGGCTGCTCAAGACCTCGTCGTACGACTTGTCCGAGACGTACTTGAAAACCCCGTGATTCCACAGGATCAACCCGGCCCGGTAGCCGGCCTCCCTTGCCTCGCCGAAGAACGTCGTCGCGCCGGAAATGGCCTGGTCCAACGGTTCACCAGTCATCGAACTGCTGACGTCGATGCACAGCATGACCGTGCCGGACATCTTGTCCTGCAGTGCCTTGAGGTACGGCCCGGGCGGTGACTGGGTCAAGCCGGCACCCGTGAAGGACCCGCGAATCCACGTACTCATTGCCTCACCACGATTCCGGCCAGCGTCGAGCTCAGGTCGCCGGCCGCGGCCGAGTCGACGACTCCGTCCACATAGGCCTGCAGGTCCAGCCGTGCACCGCTGCTCGGCTCCCGCGCGGTGACGCTGAGCAGCCCGTCCGCGCTGACCCGCAGCGTGATCTCGATGCGCGACCCGGCGCGCAGTGCGGGCAGGTCGGTCAATTCACCGTCCAGTACCCGCCGGTTGTGTTCGACCTCCTCGGAAGGAAGATCGCCTGCTTGTTCGTAGACCTGGATCCGGACTCGGTCACGGCCTTCGGCGACCGTGCAGAACGACACCGACGCGCTGGCGGGCAGCGGCTGGTTCTGGTGCACGGCGTGCACGACGATCTCCCTGGTCGCCGCCGGATCGTAGCTGTCGTGGATGAGAATCCCGAAGCTGCGGGGGACGACCGAAGTGGTCGGTTTGTCGGCGATCGCGGCCAGCATCCCGCCCGCCTGCCGCAGGCTCTGCGCGTTGGTCAACTGGTGCGCACGGATCGCCGCGCCGAGCACCACGGCCAGATCCGGCTCGACCACCCGAGGCGTGACGTCCAATGTCTCCGCGACGGCCTTGGCGATGGCGGGCATCTTGCTCGAACCGCCTACGAGAATCGCGTGCCGGATGTCGATCGCGCCGTACTTCGCGGCATTGTGGGTCACTCGCCGGACGATGGACATCGTGCGGTCGACGAGGTCGGCACCCAGCTCTTCCAGAATCTGCCGGTTGAAGGTGACCGTCACGCTCGCACCGCAGGCACGCAGGACCACCGGCCTCGATTCGGTGGTGCTCAACGCCCGCTTGGCCGATTCCGCCGCCGTCTGCACGACGTGCGGGAACATCTCGTCGTCGAACGGGTCGACGTCCGGCACGGCCTCGACAAAGCGTTCGGTCAAGTACTCGACGATGCGGGAATCCCAGTCGGCCCCGCCGAGTTTGCTGTCGCCGTCCGTGGCGATCACCGAAACACCCATCGGCTGTACTTTGAGGACGGTCGTGTCGAAGGTCCCGCCACCGAGGTCGTAAACCAGGACCGTGCCGCCCGAGCCTGTCAGTTCCGATGTCCCGTAATGCAATGCCGCCGCCACGGGCTCGCTGAGCAGTTCCAGCACCTCGATCCCGGCGAGACGCGCGGCCTGCGCGGTCGCTTCCCGTTCCCTGATGCCGAAATACGCCGGAACCGTGATCACCGCGCGGACAGGCTCATCCGTGTCCACGAGCGCACGCAGGATCAGCGCCGAGATGGACTCCGGGGTGTGCCGGACACCGTGGAACTCGAGGTCGAAGTCGTTGCCCATCTGGCGTTTGATCAACAACACCGTGTTGTCCGGGTCCACAGTTCCGGCGTGCACCGCCGAACTGCCGACCAGGACGGCGGAACTGGACTCGAAGTGGACCACCGACGGCGTGGTCGGCTCCCCCACTTGGTTGCGCAGGACGAAAGGACGGCCGTCCGGTCCGATCGTGGCGACGGCCGAGTACGTGGTACCGAGATCGATCCCCAGTATCAAAACAGTTCCCAGTCAAAGCCCTGCCATGTCTGGCGCATGCCCTCCACGGCGTTCATCACCGCGGCCGACAGCCCTGGCACCATGTCCGCGATGATGAACCCGATCATCAACGCGACGACCGCGACCAGAGCGAAGATCAGACTCCGGTGCACGACATAAGCGGGCGGTGTCTTGCGGTTCATTGCTTCGCCTCCGGTGGCACGACATCCACTCCGGCCTTGCTGAGCAGCCACACGAACGGTGCGGCCGGTGACATGGCCGCTGTCTCCGGCCGAACCCCGACCGACGCGACCAGGAAGTAACGGACTTCGGCGAAGTCCCGTTCCGCAGAGAGCACCAAGTTGTCCAGCCCTGCCCGGTCGAGCCAGTCCCGTACGGTCGCGGGCTCGAGTTCCCGCGCGGGTTCGGTTCCGGTCAGCAGGTCTGCCTTGACCACGGCGATCGCCAGATTCCGGCGCTTGGTGTCGATGTTGTACTGCCGCAGCCGTGACACGGTGACCTGGTAGGTCTGATCGCAGTCGTCGACAGCGGGGTTGGCCGCGGCCACGCGCGGGTGATACAGCCCGCCCAGCTGGTCGGTGACCCAGGGGATCGAGAACGGGTCCACCACGAACACGAGTCCCTTGGCGTGGTCGAGGAACTCGAGACTCTCGTTGTCGTCCCGGTTGGTGTAGAACTCCCCCGCCGCGTCGAAGATGTGCAGCGACGTCTTCCGGCGGCCTTTGGTGACCTGCATCGTGATGGCCGTCGGCAGCTCCCCGGCTGGGGTCTTCGTGGTGTTGCCGTCGGTCGTGATGATGTCCGCGCCGGTTCGGTAGGCGTTCTCGCTGTCCTCGTCAACGAACTCGGTGACCACGCCGTTGGCGGACGCCAGGTCGCGCAGGGCCACCATGCCCGCGTTGACCAGCCGGGTCTTGCCCGCGGAGACCGGGCCGAACACCGGGATCCCGATGTCGGTGTTCACACCGGCACCCTTGTGGTACCGCCTGCCGCAGCGCGGGCAGCTTGGCCCGATCTTGAGCGCCGCGCGCAGGATGGTCGTGGGCAACACCCTGCCGCACCCACACCTGCGCCACGCCCCGCCGAGGCGGCCGGGCCGGACATCGCGGTGCAGTTTGCCGCACTCGCATTGGAAGGCAGGCAAGTCCGCCAGATAGTGGCAGACCTGACACCTCGGGCGGGTGTCCCGGACGCGCTGGAACGCGTTGTCCGCGCCCCGTAACAGGCCGCTGACGGCCAACCAGCCGAGCCACGTGAGCAGGACGAACGTCAGCCACGGCGCGGCCATCATCGCGCCGGCCAGAAACGCGCCGGCGTTCACGGCCAGCCAGACGGGAAACACGAACAGCGAGGCGATCCAGCCGATCTTCCGTGGCAAGGTCCGCCATCCCCTGCCGAGGATGTCCCATACGCCACGCGTCGCGGTGGTGAAGTCGACCCGCCACTGCGACACCACGTAACTCGGCCATGCCCAGTCCCGGTCGAACGGGCTGTTCGGGGGCAGCTTCGGTAACCGGGCCGTCCCGTCCGTCACGTGGTCCGGGGTGATCGTCTCCGGCCGGTACCTGCGGGCGCCGATCAGCGTCATCATCACGATCACGACCGAGATGACCATTCCGGCGGCCAGTGACAACGGCATCAGCACGACGTAGATCGGCAGTACGAGGTAGAACAGCGCGACAACGATCAGCCAGAAGATGATGTAGATGAAGAAGAGGGCGACGAGCGCGCCGATCAGATACTGCATCAGGCCCCCTCGTTGTCCTTACGCCGGTTCAGCCAGCCCAGCCTGCGTGGTGACTGCTTGGGCTCCTGGTCGGGTTTCGGTGCCGGCTTCTGCGGCTTGCTCGCCGGTTTCTTGCCGCGCGCGGCATCCCAGACGTCGACGTACTTCGGTTCGAGCGAGGCCAGCAGGTTCCGGATCGAGCCCTTGCGTACTTCCTCGGCTTTCTGCGCCCACTTTTCGATCTCGCGCTCGACCCGGCGGACGAGCTCGGTCGCACACGACTCCGCCATGCCCGTCACGAACAGCAAAGCCACAGCCTTGTCGCCCAGTTGCGGGTCCGTCATCCGCTGCGGGAGTCGCTGCACAAGCACTTGGTGCAGGAACCGGCCACCTTGGTCGATGGCCAGTTTGCCGACCACGAGCTCGACTTGCTGGAGGATCTCGACCAGCTCGTCGACCCTGGCGTTGAACACCGGCTCGGTGGCGGTCAACGGCGTCTTGCGCGGCGGGACCCGGCCTTCCCTGATCCCGGCCATCCAGCGGGTGAGCTCGGCGTCCTGGCTTGCCAACGGCTGCAGCCTGCGTGACTTGGGCAGACCCGCGATGGCCACGACACGCGTCAGCACGTCGAGGTCACGGGCCGCCACCGTGGTCGCGAGAGCCTTCTCAAGGAGGTCGAACGCCGTGTTCGTGACCGTGCTGGTGACCAGTGTCGGCGGCGCCGTATCGAGAAATCTCGCCAGCTCGCCCATCGTCGGAGGCGCGAACTGGTACAGCGCCTGCCAGACCGTGTCGATGGCCTCCGGGCTTCGCGCCGCACTGACCGTCGGCAGCAGGCTGCGCACGGTTTCGGCTCTGAGCTGGGTGCCGCCACGCTCCACAGTGGCCGCGATGACAGTGGCGTCCAGCGGGTCGCGCAGCTCGATCGCGTACGGCCGCAACAAGGCCCACCAGTGCTCGCGAACCTCTTGCCTGGTCGGCGAATGAGTGGCGATCCGTCTGCGGAGCTTGTCCTTGACCAAGTCCACTATGTACTCGCCGCGATCCGGCCAGCGCTCCGGGTTGAGCTGGGGCGTGGGGTGTTCGATCCACCATTGGGCGAACCTGTCGGCGCCCGCGCTGAACGCCGCGATCGACGGCTGCGCGTCGAACCTGGTCGCGGTGCGCAGAACGCGATCCATCCACTGTGGCGGCACCGAGTTGGCGACTTGTTCGACGAGCTGGGCCGCGGCGAACCGGTCCTCTTGCGACCACGGATGCGTGCCCTTGACCGGTTCACCGGGCGGAAGTTCTTTCCCCGTGGCGATCGCATCCAGTTCGGCCGTGAGCAACGCGATACCGACCCTGGCGGCCAGCGGGGCACTGGGCGCCAACCGCAGTACCGCTGTGTCCAGCTCACGCATCGCCTTGACGTCCGGCTGAGCGGCGAGAACGGCTTCGGTCAACGGTTCGAGCGCGTCCTCGATGGAGAGCCTGGTCTGCCCGGCGAGCCACGTCACCAACTGGCTCGCCTCGGCCGGACTGGCCAGTTCCCGTCCACTCAGGATGATCGAGCTGGCCAGCCGGTCCGCCGGTTGTTCGGCCCGGCCCTTGGTGAACTGGTACGTCAGCTCGATCGCGTCGACGACATCGAACGGGTCCGCACGCAGGAACTGCGGGACCCAGTGCCGGGCGGCCTCGGTCGGCTCGATGGTCGAGTGCCTGCCGTTCATCAGGTCGAACACCAGGAATCCACTGTTGCCGTCGACGTTGGCGTACGCACCGGCCCAATCCGGGTGTACGGCAAGCACATCGTGCTGGCTCTGGTGCGGATTGGTGGCGAAGACCCGGAACCCGACCCGGACGGCCTCCTGCTGGGGCAACAGCAGTGTCCCCGCGGCGATCCAGCCGAGCACTGGCGTCGGGTCGTCGCTGACGAACAACACGCGCCGCTTGTTCTTGTCCGACAGGAGTTCCAAGGCCGACCGCAGCGCGATCAACCACTCTTCGGCGTCCGCCTGGCCGAGCACCCACTCCCGGACGCGATCGACACTCCACGGACCCGGTTCCGGCTCCGCGTCCAGCGGCGGGCATTCGGTCGAGGACGCCGGCTTCTCCGACCACCAGTCGGCATCCCACAGCTGCGCGGGCCGGACCATACCGTAACTGTCCACTTGGGACGTCGTCACGGCATGGGTGAACTGGTTGCCTTCACGGGCACCATTCGCTTCCGCACCAAGGTAAATCCCGCGTGCGGTCACGTAGCGGCCGTCGAAGACGTGGGTCAGCGAAGCGGGATACTCGGCGACTGGCCTGCGCTCACGCATCCACGCCACGGGCGGCTCGTAGAGCGCTGATCGCTGGACGAGCGTCATCTCCTCGTGCGTGACGCCGGAGGACACCGCTTGGAACTGAAAGCCCGCGCCGCCGCGAAGTCCTTGCCCGGGCAGGCAGTCCGTGTAGTAGAGGGAATGGAAGGATCCGGTCATCCGCCACTCCGTTCGATGATCTTGAACATGCCCAGCAGCCAGAGCAGTGGTTCGTCCACCCGGAACGGCCGGACACCGCCCTCGTCGACCTGTTGTTTGCGGTAGTCCGGTTCGGCGCCGAGCGAGGACACCGCGAAGTACCGGAACTGCTTGTAGTGCGACCGCAGGTGCGAGTCGATGTCGTCGGCATCCAGCTCAGTGAGCAGGGCACGGATGTGCTCGTCGGTGTCCTGGCCCGCCGTCTCGTTGTAGAAGGCCCCGGCCTGGGGCTTGATGAGCAGCGGATGGTCGTCGCCGAGCATCTTGTAGAACGCGTCGATCTTGGAGAACACCACGGCGATCGGGATCGTGATGCGCCTGCTGGCCTTCACGCCGTGTGTGAGCCGGAGCATCTCGGTGATCCGGTTGAGCACGGTCAGCGGCGGCTCGGTCTCGCGCCGGGCGGCGTCCGGCACGGCGATCCGGTCGTGCGCACCCGGCAGCTCGAACGGGTCGAGCAACACGATCAGGCCGTCAGCCGAGCCGAGGTATGCCTGACCATTGACGAACTCCTGCGTCGTCATGTCTTCGCCGGGAGCGTCGTAGAACGACAACGTCGTGGTGCTGTGGCTCGTCCTGCCCAACTTCCCGCGCTTCGGTTGCCGCCACTGCAGCACAAGCGGCACCTTCAACCCGTCGCGCGCCGCGGCCGTCGACTCGAACAGCATGTTCTGGTCGAACAGCGATCGCTCGTAGAGCTTGAGCCAGTTGCCGAGCGAACCGGCGTCGCCCTGCTGGTCGCCGGCGAACGACACGTCCGCGGCGAACCGGCGGCGGACATTGTGGCGCAGCTCGTGCACCAGAACCGTGGTGTAGACGGTCTTTCCGGAGTTCTTGCCGCCGACCATGCCGATCAACGGGCTGCGGCTCTCCGCGAAGTTCGCGGGCAGCGGGGTGTGGCACACCGGGCACGCCCGTACACCTGTGTCCACACCGCAATCCGGGCACTGCGCGACCCGTTGACCCAACGGGTTACGGGTCTCCGGCGGCGGGAAGGTCGGCCATGCCGGAGCGGCGTAGCCGGTCAACCGCTGGCGGTCCTGGTCGACGGACTTGACGCACCGGTCACGGCCCGGCGCGGCCCGGCCGGTGCACTGGAAGTGGAGTTTGCCTGGGTTGATCCGGTTGTAGCAGTACGGGCACGCGACTGTCGAGCCGAGCATCACGACACCTTCAGCTGGGAGGTCGGGGGGTCGACGAGGCGGACCGAACCGTCCTCGGCGAAACACCGGATCCAGTACGGTTTGGGCGTTTTGGCGAATTCCGCAGTCAGTTCGGCGGGCTGGCCCGGCCGCAGCGCGGTGTCACCGCGCAGCACCACCTGGCCGTCGTCAGGCTTGCGCGGCATCGTCACACCGGGCGCGACCACGACCACGATCGGGCAGCTCGCCAGCGGTTGTTCCGCGGTCAGGCGGATCCGCACGATCGACGGCCCGATCAGCTTGCGCGCGGATTCGACGGTATATGTGACTTTCGGCAGCAACCCGGGCACATCCGCCTTGACGTCCGGGGAGAAGCATTCACCGCCGTCGCTCACGCCGATCGCACGGACGGTCACGCTCACCTTGGCCGCGCCGCATTTGATCCGGCAGCCTCCGGCCAGCTGGTACTGCTGGTGCGTGTACCGGAACTTCTCGGCCCGTTCGGTGGTTCGCCACGACACCTGGACGGACCCGGAGTTCTCCGGCCAGATCCACGACAGCACGACCTCGTCGCCCAGTCTTTGGTGCCGCAGGTTGCGTACCGGCACAGCCAGACCGAGCTCGTCGCCCAGTCCGCAGATGGCGCCGTCCTGGTTCAGCGTGAAGGGCACGTAGTGGAAGTGTCCAGTGGGGACAGTCGCGGTGAGCGTGTGCCACTCCCCTTCGACCTGGTGGCGGCCAACGAGTTCCTGGCCGAACGAACGAAGTTGGGCGGCCGTCACGGAGGCGCCGAATTCCCATTCGGCGGGATGAGCCGACCGCCGGATCACGACCTCGGCTTCGGCCGGCTGGCGCCATGTGACCGCGACGCCGAGGTTTCCTTTCTCACCCACCGGCGTCAGGCTGAGCGCCGACACCGGCGCGATCCGTCCGCCACCGGATGTCCCGGCGGAGACCGGGCCCGCGGCCGCGTCTGTCCCATCTGGACGCCGGTAGTGCGCGACGAACGTGTAGACATGTTCGCCTGCTTCGGTGACCCGGTCGTAGAACTGGGTCTTGCCCATGGTGGCGACGGTTTGCCCGGACGCCTTCGTCACGGCCACCGAACGGACGTCCGGGTGGACCTGCCACTGCGCCTCCACCCGGCCTTCCTGCACGGCGAAGCGGACGGCCGTGACCGGCGGGAGCACTTCGATACTGGCCACCGCGGGCCGTGACCATGGGCCGCCTGGCACTGCGGCGAAAACAGCGTAATGCAGCGTCCGTGCCGCGGGCGCGGACGAGTCCGAGGCGACGGACTTGCCCGTTTCGCTCACGGTAACGCCGTCATCCGGGTCCGCGGGGAATCGGTCTTCCCTGCGTACCAACCGATATTTGGTGTCGTCCGCGTGGCTCGGCTGGGTCTGCCACGCGACACGGACCCCGAGCCCTTCCGCCTGTGCGGACAACGCCAGCACCGGCGCGGGCGGAATCTTGCGCAGCTCGGCCGCGAGGTCGTCGTCATCGGCGGCCAGTTTGGCCGCCGCACGCAGGTGTTGCTGGGCTTCGGCTTCGTTGCCCGAGGCCATCGCTTGCCGTGCGGCGGAACGCAACCGGTGCACCTCGGCAACCTGTCGTTCCACCAATGCCTTGAGCGACGCCGCTTCCTCAGGCGCGACAACCGTGCCCAGCGCCTGTTGCGCCGCGAGCAGAAGGCCTTGTTCGAGCAGTTCGGTCACCGCGGCGGCCGGGTTGGCCTTGGTGTCCCGCGTGCTGGACTCGTTGAGCACGCTGAACACCACGAGCCGGGCTTCAGCCGGATCCAATTTGGCGTGCAGCAGCGGTTTGAGCAACGCGCTCGGCGCCGCACCCTCGGTGCGGTGCCGCCGTACGTCGTCCACCAGGTGGTACAACGTGAGCAGCCGCAGATCGACCGAGTCCTTGGCGGCCCGGGCGAGGATCCCGAGCGCTTCCTTCGCGGCCTCGTTGCCGGACCGGCGGTACTCACGCTGGACCGCCGCCTCGATCGCGGCCGCGTCCAGATTGCCTGCGGCACAGGAGAACGACGTCACCACCTTGAACCCGGTGACGTTCTCGAACAGCACAGCGGGCACGCTGGCCGCCCCGGCCTCGGCCAGCTGCTCGCTGAGCTTCTTGTAGAGCGTGCTCTGCAGGCCGCTCTGTTTGGGCAGCTCGACCGGGGTCGCTTTGGCGACACCCGCGTCCTTCAACGCCTGCTCGGCCTCGGCAGGGGTGAGTGACGGGAACCCGGCACGCATGGTGGCCTGCAGCTGGCTGGTGGAGATCAGGCCGAGCTCGCCGAAGCTGGACTTGACCGTGGCCGCCAGCTCGACGATCTCGCTGGAGAACTTGTCCTGCCGGGCCTTGGCGTACGCGTTCCACCAGGACATCTGGCCCAGCCGCGCGCCATGCTGGCGTTTGAGCTCGTCGTCGGCCTTGAGAAACGCCTTGTAGACCAGCTTGACCGAGGTGGCCTTGCCCGCTCCCTTGTTCCAGCACGACCGGACTTGCTGCAGCCGCTGGGCCAGCTGCGCGTCGGACATGTCGCTCGACACGGCATAGCGGGTGAGCAGGTCGTCCGGCAGCTTGCGGCCCCGCAGCGGCTTGACGACCTGCTCCTCGTACGACTTGGGGTCGAACGGCGTCATCAGCCCGTGACCGTCATGCGGCCCACGACTTCTTTGGCCTGCTCGACCTGCTCGGTGCTCATCACGCTGACCCGTACGTTGATCTTCAGCGCCTTGCCGGTGGTCGGCTCGGTCGCCTCCAGCTCGAGCAGACCCTCGTTGTCCACCGTCATCATGATGTCCACCGGGGACCCGGCGGGCAGCGGCGGCAGATCCTGGATCGAGTCGCGCGCGTCGGTCAACGCCCGGTTCTCGGCCATGTCCGGACCCGCGACGGTGCCGGACTGTTCGTACAGTTCGATCTCCACCGACCGCTGGTTGTCCACCAGCGTGCCGACCCGCAGCGGCTTCGGCCCGGTCGGCAGGCTTTCGTTGGCGTGCACCATGTGCTCGACGTAGAACTTCGGGTTGGTCTGGTAGTCCGGCAGGCTGGCGTCGACCAGTTTGACGCCGAACGCCTTCGGCAGCACGTTGGACACCTGCTTGCCGGCGATCCGCATCAGCTTCTCCGCCGGGATCCCGGTCTGGCTGGCCACTTCCTCGGCCGCACCGGACAGCCTGCCCTTGATCTCCTCCGGGCTGGCGTCGGGAGCGGCCTCGGCGGCCTGCCGGTAGACGACCTGGCCCAGCGCGTACAGCGCCGCGCCCTTGGCGACCGCGAGGTCCGGATCGTGCAGCTTGGGCTCCCAGCCGAACTCCGCGCGCAGCCGCTCGGCCACCGCGGGCATCTTCGTCGAGCCGCCGACAAGCAGGACTTCGTCGATCTTGGTGCCGGGTTGCTTGCTCTCCAACGTCTCCAGCGTCCGGCGGACGATGTCGATCGTCTGGTCGAGCTTGTCCTTGGTCAGCTCCTCGAACTGGGCCCTGGTCACCTCGATCCGGGCGGCCGCGCCCGCGCCACGCATCGCCACCGGCCGCGACGTGGTCTGCGACAACTGCTGTTTGGTGGTCTCGGCCATCTTGGTGAGGTCCTGCAGGAACTCGGTGTCGCCTTCGACGTCCGTGCCCGGCGGTACCGCCTCGATGAACTTCTCCAGCAGGAAGTCACGCAGCCGCTCGTCCCAGTCGGCGCCGCCGAGGTGGTCGTCGCCGTCCGTGCAGACGACCACGATCTCGCCGCCGGACACCGTGATCACCGTGGTGTCGAACGTACCGCCGCCCAGGTCGTAGACCAGGATCGTCTTGCCGTCCGCACCCGTCGTCGCCTCGTAGTGCAACGCCGCGGCGACCGGCTCCGGCACGATGCCGAGCACGTCGAGACCCGCGATCTCGCCCGCGGTCTTGGTTGCATCTTTCTGCAACATGCCGAAGTACGCCGGGACGGTGATCACGACCTTCTCCACCGCACCGCCGGTGTGCGTGGCCGCGTCCGAGGCGAGTTGTTTGAGGATCAGTGCCGAGATCGATGCCGGATTGTGTTCCTTGCCGTCGAACTCGAAGGTCGCGTCTTCACCCATTCGCCGCTTGATCAGCGAGACGACGCGGTCCTCGTAGGTGACCGCCGAGTTCTTGGCGACGGTTCCGACGACGACGTTCTGCTCGTTTTCGAAGTACACCACGGAAGGCGTCGTCTCCATGGTGTCGATGTTCCGGCAGACCGTGGGCCTGCCGGTCTCGTCAACGTAGGCGATCGCCGAGTAGGTCGTGCCCAGATCGATGCCGAAGACCCTCTCAGTCAACGGTTTCCTCCTGTCCGATCGGCGATGGTGTTTCCTCGACTGGCTTCCAGCGCCAGACCGCCACCCTGGCGGGTACCGTCACCCGGTCGGTGTTCGTGTCGAGGTAGCCCTCCGAGACGACTTCCGCAATCGTCTCGTGCTGTGTTTCCGTTTCAGCGTCAAGGATCTTGACCGCGGTGTGCTGCCGTGCGGCGTACGCGTCGCCGACCGCGGGCCGGACCGGCACGATCCCGCAGCGCTCCAACGCCTGCTCCGCGCTCAGCGCGAACGACACCAGCAGCGAGCTGACCTGCGCCGAGTCGATCTGCTCCGGCAGCGTTTCGGCCTGCCGCAGCAGATCCCGGCGCAGCGACTGCAGATCGGTGATCACCGGGCGCAGCAGCAAGGCTTGTTCGCCGACCCGCAAACGTTCCACCTCGGCGTGCAGGTGGTCGATCACACGCTCGCGCGCCTGCGCGCGAGCATGGCTCGCGGCCAGTTGCTCGGCCACGTTCGCGACCTGTTTTGCCAGCTCAGCAAGGGAATCCTGAGCATCGCCCTGCTCGGGGGCGTCGTCGGGCACGCGTCACCATCTCCTTGGGACCGCCGATCGGCTTGACCAGCAGCTATTGCTGCGTTCGCCGACAAGTTCTAGCCCACGCGCAGGCAGAACCTCGGTCGAATGACTGTTTGATGCCAGTGAACGAGACCAACCATTTCGCCATGGCCGTGGATGTGTTAGCGCCGCCCTCACCTGCGCTTTCCCAGCCGGCACCCGGTCGGCGGAGATCCATCGCCGGATCCCGTGCCGCTGCGCCGAATCCGCATCGTGACGGGTTTGTGAGCGGCACAAGGAACCATAATTCCCTGCTGTACATCGGATAGAGTCAAACGCCCGCGTGCGAGCAGGAGTGTGCATGACCTGACAGAGAACTGTCACCTCTGTGTCCACCAGTGCTAGGGGGAGAATTGGTCACACCGGAACGCACACATCCGTTGGCCGGGCTGGTCAGCCCGGCTGCCGAAACGCTCTATTTGCGGCTGCGCGCCCGAAAATCGCTGCCGCTGGGAACCGGGCACGGTGAACTCGATCCGCGCAGCCCCGGCCTGACCGAGCTGCTCGACCTCGGCCTCGCCTTCCACTGCGGCGAGTACGAGCACCTGGTGCGGCCGGTCGACCAGGCCGTCGCGCTGCGGCTGTTGCTGGAGCACCGCCAATCGGAGTTGGTGGACAAGCAGAACCGCATCATCGAGGGCTGGAACCGGCTGACCACGTTGCTGCCGATGAACACCGGCGGCGGCTCGACCGGCGAACTCGACGGCGTGCTTCCCCTTGCCAGCACGGAAGAAGTGGTCACCAGGGCCGCGGAGCTCTACCCGTCGGCGAAACGGCGGATGCGCTGCACGGATTCTGGCGCGGTGGCCAGCCGGTCGACCAAGGACCGGCTGCGTTCAGTGGTACGCAGGACGCCGTCGGGCGCGCGCTTCCAGATGATCTGCCCGATCGACCGCTCTGGAAGTTCCTTCTTCCCCACCGGCTTCACCGACGAAGTCCGGCTGCGAGCGACGGTGCCTATCACGATGTTGCACGTCGACGACACCGCCGCGTTGGTGACACCTGGAGCGTCCACGCAAGGGGCGCTGCTGGTCCGTGCGCCCGCGATCATCTCGATGCTGGCGGAATGGTTCGACTTGTTGTGGACCGACCCGGCGACGATGGCCCCGGACGGACACAAAGATCAGACACTGAGCGACATGCAGCGACGAGTGCTCGAACTGATGTCGGTGGAAGGCGATGAGACGATCGCGCGCAGGCTCGGCACCAGCCTCACCACCGTACGCAGGCATGTGAAGGCGATCTACACGGCGTTGGGCGTGGACAACCGGTTCGCCGCCGGCGTCGCCGCGGCCAAGCGGGGATGGATCTAGCGCTTGAGCAACGGCACCCGGACGATCAACTCGTCGACCACGGTCGCGACATCGTTGAGCGTGTAGTTCTCCCGCAGTGACAGGTATTGCAGGTCGGCAAGGCGCTTGATGTCCTCGGCGAGATCGGCCGGGTTGAGCCGCAGGCGCTGCCCGACCAGAAGAGGCACAACGTGCCTGCGATGCTGGAACGCCAAGGCGATCTCCGCACCGGTCCAGTCCGGGTCCGTGCGTGCCCGCTCCCACCGGGGTCCGACCACGACGAGCAGCACCTTCGACCGCGACGCCATATCCCTGAGCAGTTCGGGAAAACGCTGCCCGGGCGTCATGGACCTGCGGTCCCGGAACACGGCCGCGTCACCGAGGCGTGCCCGCAGCTCGGTGTCCAGCTTGTCGACGACCTCGGTGTCGTCACCACTGCGGTAGTTGACGAACACCAGCGGCGCGTCGTCCGGCCGCGGCACCTCAACCCGGTACGGCTCAAGCATTTCGCTGATCACGCGGTGATCGGCGGCGTCGTCCAACTCGATCCTCGGACCCGCCGCTTCAACGACCGCGCCGGGAACGTGCAGGGCGAGCGTGCGATGCGGGGTGTCCAGCTCGGACTGCCACACGAAGCCGTCCCACTGCCCAGGCTTTGTCGGCGGGGTTCGCACCTGAAGCACGGTCAGGTCACGCGTGACGCGCAACGTGGTCAGGACTTTTCCGCGCAATACCGGCTCGGGTACGTGTCTGCGGCCGTCGTTGCCGAACCGCAATCCCGGCAACAATTCCTCAACGAGTGCGGTCTCGATGCGAAACGACGCGCGCAGCATCGTTTCCGGTGATTTTGCAATCGAATGCACGCGATAAAGCAGGGTCCCAGCGGGGATGGTCACCCGCACAGCTCCGGCCGAGTTCAGCACGCACGCATTGTTGCCACCCATGATCCGGCACAGGCCGAAATGGCAACTAGCAACCAACGACAGGATGGTGCCACGGCTCAGCCGCCGGCCAGCCTACGCTGATCAGGCGATCTTGGTGATCCGGTCGCGTGGGCCAGGGGCGACGGGGGCGCCCGCACCTAGGTGAGCCACCAGCGCGTCGACGTCGAATCCTGGCGCGGTCACGCGGCCGGTGCCGACGCTGAGCTTGGTGAAGCCGTCGCCGCCGTTGGCCAGGAAGTCGTTGCTCGTGACCTTGTAGCTCGTGGCCGGGTCGATGGGCGTTCCGTTCAGCGCCATCGCGGACACCCGCTCGCCCGCCGGCTTCGTGCTGTCGTACGAGTACGTGAACCCTGCCGAAACCTGCAGGATGCGCTGCACGGTCTGGCCGGCGAAGCCGACGAACTGCTGCTCCAGCACTTCCTTGAGCTGCGCGCCGGTCAGCGAGGCGGTGACCACGAGGTTGTTGAACGGCTGCACGGTGAACGCCTCGCCGTACGTGACCTCGCCGGCGGGCTCGCCACCGGGCGAGTTCCCGAAGCTCAGGTCCGCACGGATACCGCCCGGGTTCATCAAAGCGATCTGGGCACCGGCCGACGTGGCCGTGTACGCGAGCTGAGCGTCGGCGATCACGTCGCCAAGGGCGCTTTCGCCCGCCGGGGTCGCGGCGCGGCCGATGTCAGCGCTGATCTTGCCGACGACGCGGTTGGCGATCGGGGCCACGGCGGCGCG
The DNA here is from genome assembly GCA_000720375.1 of Rhodococcus rhodnii. Classification (GTDB taxonomy): domain Bacteria; phylum Actinomycetota; class Actinomycetes; order Mycobacteriales; family Pseudonocardiaceae; genus Kibdelosporangium. Next base: position 235,657 of record JOAA01000020.1, read on the forward strand.
GTACTTGTCGACGAGGACCTTGGCGTCCTTGTCCACCAGCTCCGGGTTACGCAGGAACGCGCCGGAGGGGTCGGTGGCCCAGGTGCCGTCCGGGCGCTTCACGCCGTTCTCGACGATCGTGTTGCGCGCCGAGACTTCGGCGAAGCGCTTGGTCTTCTTGTTGATCGTGAACTCGATGTTGGTGATCAGCGTGCCGTTCGAGCCCGCGCTCGTGACGACCGTGTTGGCGCCGGAGGAGTTGGGCAGCGCGCAGCTGTAGAACCGGTGTGTGTGGCCGGACACGACCACGCCGTACTCCGGCCGCAGGCCCTTGACGATGTCGGTGATCGGGCCGGCGAAGTTCGCGCAGCTGGACGGATCCTGCACGGCGGGCGGCGGGTTCTGCGCGCCGCCTTCGTGCACGAGCAGCACCAGGGACTTCACGCCGATCAGGCGCAGCAGATCCGCGTAGAAGTTGGCCGTCTTGACCTCGTCGAGGAACTCGACGTCCTTGATCCCCGCCGGGTTGACGATGCTGGGCGTGCCCTTGAGCGTCATGCCGACGAAGCCGACCGGGACACCGCGGACGAACTTGACGTCCACCGGCGCAAGGATCGGCAGCCGGGACTTCTTGTCCACCACGTTCGCGGCCAGATACCGGTACGCCGCACCGGCGAAGCCGTCGCCGTCCTGGCAGCCGTCGGTCGGGTGGCAGCCGCCTTTCTGCAGCCGCTTGAGCTCGGTGACACCTTCGTCGAACTCGTGGTTGCCGACCGAGCTGATGTCCAGGCCCAGCTTGGACAGCACTTCCACGCTCGGCTCGTCGTGGAACGCCGCGCTGATCAGCGGGGTCGCGCCGACCAGGTCACCGGCGCCGACCGTGAGGACCTGCTGGCCGTTGGCCTCGCCCGCCGCACGCAGGCGCTTGACGTGGGTCGCGAGGTACTCGGCGCCACCGGCGGGCGTGCCGTTGACCAGGCCACCGCTGCCGGTCGGCGGCTCAAGCGCGCCGTGGAAGTCGTTGAAGCCCAGCAGACGCCCCTTGGCGGTGCTGCCGCCGCGCTCGGTGTCGTAGCTGACCGCGACCGGCGTCATCGGCGTCCACTGCTCCGGCTGCTGCACCGCCGTGGGGGCGGACACCAGGGGAATGGCGACGACGAAGCCAGCTGCGACCGCGAGACCGATACTGGCCCTCAGTACAGACCCGACACCTGACACAAGGGCCTCCGTAACCCATCATTCGCATGAACGCATGCATCCTGCCTTGTCTTATCCCCCTTTAGGTGAACGACCGATAACGGATTCCGCATCGTCCCAGTAGGACACCGTGGCCCGCGCAACCTCTCGTTACTGAGCAGGTTTCGCTTCGCTGACCGCAAGCGGGGTTCCCTGCATGCAGAAGGTGGCCATGCCCGGCTCGAGCTTGCCGCGGACCGTGATGCGCCGGCCAGGCACGGCGACCTGGGGATCCGCGCCGAGCAAGAGGTAGTTGTCGGTGCCGGTCTCCAGCAGGACGCACGAGGCCTCGACACCGGCCACGACCACGCCTTCCACCACCACTTCACCGGCTCCGCCCGTGGGTTTGGTGGACGGCCTGGTCATCGGCGGCAACGTCACGCTCGGCCCAGTAGTCGTCGGTTCAGTAGTCGTCGGTTCAGTAGTCGTCGGTTCAGTAGTCGTCGGTTCAGCGGTCGACGGAGTGGTGGTTGGCGCGCTGCTGGCGGTCGGTGACGGCTGTTGCTGGGGCGGTTCGCCGCCTGCGCCGCACGCGCTCGCCACCACCAGGACCGCTGCCACCCAGCAGATCTTGGATCTCACGCCAGCTCACCGCCCTGTGCTCGCCTTCCAGTGAAACACTAACGGGCGGTGTTGTCGGTCTGCTTGCGGATCCACTCGGCCACGGTGTCGATCCGGGCGATGATCTCGCGGCCGGGCTGCGGGCAGGCAGGCCCGGTGTTCACGATCGCGATCAACTGGCCCGTCTTGTCGTCGTCGGACACGAAGAACGGCGCGCCGGAATCCTGCGGGCACGGGCTGTTCTCGACGGTCCGCGGCACCACCGGCGACGCTTCCATGGTGTACTGCCCGACCTTGGCGATGGTGAACTCGCCGCGCTTGAGGTGGTCAGACGGTGAGATGACCGTGGATGACAGGGATCCCCATCCCGCGAACTTCATCCGCAGGCCGACCTTGGGCTTCTCGTCGGCGAGGGTCAGCGGGGTGATGCCGTCGACCGGCTGGCTGAGCTTGACCACCGCGAGGTCGTTCACCGCGGACTGACGGACGTCGACGACCTCGACGGCATGCCCACCCGGATCGCTGTCCTTGAGCTTGCCGATCACCACTTTCATCGTGTATGGCGGTTTTCCGCTGATTCGCACGTCGTTGAGGTCACGAAAGCAATGCCCGGCGGTGACGACCCATTCCGGCGCGACCAGCGAGCCGCTACAGGCGCCGCTGCGCACTCCGCCCCCTTTGACCGGGATGTCGTCCGAAGTCAGCTTCGCGTTGAACGGCAGAACCTGGTTCTGCGGCGGCGGGGTGGTGGTGGACGTGGTTGTGGCGGCGGTCGTCGGTTGTGGTGGAGGCGTGGAGTTCAAAAGCACTCCGCCGTGCCCAGCGGGCTGGGCGTCGGCAGGCGGCGTGTGAGTCCTGATCCCCCCGGTGGCGACGTAGGCGAAGGCGACGCCCGCACCCGCGACTGCCGCGACCGCCACCGCCGATAACTTCAGCAGCGGCCGCCTCCTTCTCGCTCTAGATCTCACGCTTTATGTACGAGCGGGAGCCGCGAAAAGTTGTGTCAGACCGCGACGCATGTACGAGCGCGCACCGAACTGTTCCCGTTTTGTCGCGGTCAACGGCTTTCAAGATCACTAACGTGATGGTGCTCACGTTCGGCGTGGGTCGGGAAACGCTTTGATGGCAAGGAATCCAGTTGGCTCGGTCGACAAACGATGGTAGCGCTCTGTGCCGACGTCAGCACCCGCAGGTATCAGCCACGGCTCGATGAGTCGTTCGATCTGCCCACCGGTCGGCCTGACAAAGGCGGGCCGATCAGGTCCGGTCGGCGAACGCGGTGACGATCGCGTCGGTGAGTTCGGCGGCGTAGCGGCCGTCCGGGTCGAGGTCCGGGTCGTAGATCGCCACGTGGAAGCCGACGCAGCGCTCGTCGGCCAGCATCGGCCGCAGCAGATCCAGCAGCTCGCTGTACTGCAGGCCGCCGGGATCAGGGGCGTCGGCCGCAGGCATGACTTCGATGTCCAGCACGTCGACGTCGAGGTGCACCCAGAACCCGTCGAGCCCGTCGAACCGCTGCAAGGTCCGCGAGGCCACCTCAGCCGCACCTTCGGCCTGGATCTGCGGGGCGGTCCAGGCTAGGATGCCGGCTTCGGCCAGGTTGGGCACGTCCTCGTCCTCGTCTCGGTTGCCGAGCACAACGACGTCGCTGTCCTGGACGTACGGGCCAAATCCGCCGATGTCGGTGATGTCGGGCTGGCCGCGGCCGGTGATCAGTGCCAGCGTCTCGCCTGCCGCCGCGCCGATCCGGCCTGCCTGCGCCAACCGGAGAAAGTCAGCGCTGCCGTCGAAATACGCCAGTCCGTAACGGCCTTTCTGACGCAACGTGAGCATGGGCGCGAGGAGGATGCTGCAGTCACCGCCCAGAACCACCGGGAATTCCCCTTGATCCAGGTGTTTCCCGATTCGGTCAGCGAGGCGCACGGTGTAGCTGGCCATCGCTGAGGCGTTGAAGACCCCGTCGCCCGGCGACCAATCCGAGATGTCGTACCGCGGCGGCACCACATAACCCGCGTCCGACGCGCCAAGCCTGTGCAGCAGGCCCTGATCCCGCAGCGCGCCAGCGAGTTTGTAGCAGCCGGGCACGACTCCGGGCGCGGGCATGCGCAGGCCCAGATTGGACGGCGCGTCCAGTACGACAATCGGCTTCATCGCGAAGTTCTCTCAATCGACGATCTTGATCCGGACGCGGCGGTTCTGCCTGCCCTTGTTCTCCACCTTGGTCACCTGGATACGGCCGATCTGCGCGGTCGACGCGACATGCGTGCCGCCGTCGGCCTGCACGTCCAGCCCGACGATGTCCACAATGCGCAGCTGCGGCTCGTCCGGCGGCGTGACGCCCATGGTCTTGACGAGTTCCGGGTTGGCCAGCGCCTGCTCCCTCGGCATGAAGCGGACGTCGATCGGGCGGTTGGCCTCGATCTCCCGGTTGACCGCGTCCTCGACGGTCGCCTTGAACCCGGGTGGCAGCTCCGGCAGGTTGAAGTCCATCCGCGCCTCCCCCGGCTCCATGTTGCCGCCGGTGACCAGCGCGCCGAAGTCACGGAAAACCGTGCCGCACAAGACATGCAGACCGGAATGTGTCCTCATCAGACTGCTGCGGCGGGTATCGTCCAGCGCGCCTTGGACCACGGTCCCCACGGGCGGAACCGGATCACCGGCGACGGGCAGCAGAAACAGGTCCTCGCCCTTGCGCGTGCCCGCGATCCGCGTCGAAACCCCTTGCCACAACAGCACTCCATGATCGGGCGGCTGCCCTCCGCCACCCGGGTAGAACGCGGAGCGGTCCAGCACGATCCCGGCCTCCGGATCCGCCGGGTCAGACCATAGAACCGTGCATTCCCACTCCCGGACCGTCGGGTCCTCCCAGTCCAGCCGATACGTCCGGCCGTGATGCCCAATACCCATGCCGACAACCTACTGACATCAGCCGTTGCCGAGCGCGCGGTTGACCGACTCGCCGTACGTGGGGTCGGCCGACTCGGTGCCGTTGAGCCTGTCCCTGATCAACGGCTGGAACCACATCTCGGTGAGCGCGTCGAGGTAGAGCGTGGCCTTCATCGCCAACTTCTCGGCCAGGTCGTGCCCCCTGGTGCCGTCCTTGCGCGGACGTAGCATGAAGCGCAGGTTCGTCAACGAGACGAACAGGTCGTCGAAGTGGGACTGGTCGCAGCCCGGCCCGCATTCGTGCCCCCACCGCTCGAGCGTCCGGGTCACCGCGGCGTAGACCTCGCCTCGCATACCGGCCTCATGGCGCGCCCGGAACTCCGCTGCCACCTCAGGATCCGCCGAGACGGGCGGGAACAACGCCGCCAACGCCGCCGGACCGCCGAGCTTCGGCGACGAGAAGACCCCACCGGACGGGATCCGACGCGCCTGGAAGCCCTGCAGCATCTCGGCGAGCACCTGCAGGCCCTCGTACACGAGTCTGTCCGGGATCATGCCGCCACCACCCCGCTGTGCAGGCCGAACACCTGCATCCGGGCCGCCGTCACCTCGGCGTCCTCGAGGTTGTCGTAACACCCGACCTCGGCGACACCCCGGGAGTCCACTTCATGGGGCAGGTCGAGTGCCGTCCCCAATGGCAGACCGACCACCCTGTGCAGCACGAACGCCACCGTGGCCACGCTGTTGACGTCGTCGTCCCACAACAGAACGCGCCATCCCCCGCTACTCATGAACGCATTATCGGCCAGGATAGGGCGATGGGGATCAAAGAGTTCGAACCACTCGTCACGGCCGTGCTGCCCGACATCGTGCCGCTCGTGCCCCAGGAGCCGGCTGCCCGGCTTGGCCGCTGGGAACCGAAGGGGTACTCCGAGCGCGGTACGAAGGTCCAGTCCGCGCTGGACGAGATCGGTGACGTGCTGTCCGAGCGGTTGTTAGGCGCGCTGGAGCTGACCGTCGACCGGCTGTCCGTGGACATCCCTGACGACCTGGTGGCGCTGGAACGACCGACCGTGACCAGGTTCGGCATGGTGTCGATGGGCGGGGAGCAAACCGCCACCAAGCAAGCAGTTGCCATCGTCGAGCAGGTGCATCCCGGGGCGACCGATCTCGTGGTCGAGCTCGTGCAGGCCTTGCTGGACAAGGCGGCCGTGCCGGACGCGATCGGGTCCGAGAAGGAAGTCGCGGCACAGCACGGCGCCTCGCACTTCGCACTGGCTGTTGTGGTCTCGACAGCCGTGCTGCGCTCTTTGGGGACCGCAGTCGCCGCCGAGACACCCGCGATCATCGGTGCGGCACTGGGAGCGACGGCGATCGTCGTACCGACCGTGCCCAAGCCCGCTGGTTACGCGGCGGCTGTGCTGGCCAAGCGCCGAGCCGAGTACATATTGCCGAGGCACTCTTCGGCGTCGGCTGTCGTGCGGGACAACATGTTCTGGATCACCGAAGGATCCAGTCCGTCCGATGTGGACTTTTCCGGCAACGGTCTGGTCGCGGCTGTCGATGACGGCGTGGCCATCCGGACCGGCACGGCGGAAGGCCACGTGCGGCTCACGATCCGTGTCCTGGACGGCCCGCCCGACGAGGTGGATCTGACCGGCTACGACGAGGTCGTGGAGATCAGCTGGACCGCCCCGGAAGGCGGCGCGGTCGTCAGCGGGGACCAACCGGCGCACGGCTACCACCACCACCAGATGGGCGGCCGCCGCTGGGAGTCGCCGCCGTGGCCCGGTGATTACCGCATCCGCGTGCAGGTTTCCGGCCGCGACGACGGCGAAGACTTGTATTCGCTGATCATTTGGCAAGCCCCGGCCGCACCTGACGTCGTGCACAAGAAGACCGACCGCCTCGGCCATCGGCTGCGCGGCGAACCCGAGCCACCGCTGGTGATCCCGCCGGACGCGGACCACAGGTGGATCGAGAAAAGCGGGATCAGCCAAGCCGCCACGATCACGGTCATCCAAGGCCTCACCCCCGAAGAGGTGGTCGCGACCTTCGGCGGCGACCCAGCGGCACCGGTGTCGATGCGGGAGCTCGCGGAACGTCCAGCCTGGGAACGGCTGAGCAATCCGCGATACGGCTACGTGCCTTTGCTCGCAGTGCTCGCCGTGGACGACTACGTCCTGGCCGTTGAGGACAACGGTTTCGAGGGTGCCGACCGGGAGACGCTGACAGCGTTGTCCCGCAAGGGGAAAGCCGCGAGCGTGTACTGGAACGTCAACGCCAACTTCCGGCTCACTTTCGCCGAGAACGGAAATCTGGTGTACTCGGGCTCCCCGCGAATGGAACCGGGCGCCCCGAACATCGAAGACCTCGACTTCGAGGACTACCGGCACGAGCATGCGAAGGGCATGACCGCGGTCGCACGGTTCACCGGCCGCGGCATCACCGAGGAGGACCTGGCCGCGATCTACGCCGCGGACCAGGCTTACGTCCTTGAGGACGAACCACTGCCTAGTGACATGCCAAATCCATTGACGCTCGAATGATGCTGTCGGCGTCGAGTCCGTGATGGCGGTAAACGTCCTCAATAGACCCGGACTGGCCGAACCCCGTCACGCCGAGGCTGGTGTGCCGGACCTGGTTGATGGTGGCCAGGAACGAAAGCGTGTGGGGATGACCGTCAAGCACCGTGACCAACGGCGTGGCCCGCGAGAAGACCTGGTCGAGGATCCAGGATTCGGCGTGCTCATGGCCTTGGCGGGCGCGTAGGGCGCGGTACAGCAGGCCGGGACTGGTCACGCAGACCACGTCCGCGATCACCCCGGTCTGCTGCAACCGACCCGCCGCGGCCAGTGCCTCGGGCACGACAGCACCCATGGCAGCGATGGTGACCTGAGGATTGTCATTGCGCCGCAAGGAATAAGCGCCCGCGACAACCTGGCGGCGACGCCGTTCCCGCGCCGCCGGGTCGGTCGGCACGGCCGCGAGGGTCTGGTCTACCGGCCGAGTAGACAGCCGGAGATACGCCGACCTGCCATCCGGACGCCCCAGCCGAGCCAAGCTGGCCAGCAATGTCCACTCTGTATCGATGGCGAACGCGGGCTCGTACGCGATACAACCCGGCTGCTCCAAGCCGATCGAAGGCGTCTTGATCGACTGGTGGGCCCCGCCTTCAGGCGCAAGCGTCACGCCAGAGGGCGTTCCGACGATGATGGACTGGCCACCCGCGTAAATGCCGTACGACCAAGGCTCCAAAGCACGTTCCACAAAGGGGTCATAGAGCACACCGATCGGCAGCAGCGGCTTGCCCCACCGGCTCCAGGTCGCACCTAGCTCGCCAAGCAGGCTGACCAGGTTCACCTCGGCGATCCCGAGCTCGATGTGTTGCCCGGTCGGCTTTTCCCGCCAGTGCAGGATCGTCTCGGCGTCGTCGGCGAACCAGTCGGGTCGCTCGATCGGCGACCACACGCCCACCTTGTTGACCCAGCCGCCCAGGTTGGTCGACGAGCTCACATCCGGGCTCACCGTGACCACTCGGGCCGCGGCTTGTGGCGCCGAGCGAGTCAGATCCAGCAGCGTCCGTCCCAAAGCGGCCTGGGTGGTTGCCGTGCCGGACGGCGTACGTCCAATGTCGACCGGTATCGCGGGCGGATCCGTCAGCCGAATGTCCTTACGCCGCAACCGAGCTGCTGTGGCGGAGCACAGCCGTCCCGCCGCGCTGTCCTCGGCGAATCCCTGCCATGGCTCGGAAAAGTCGGTGCCGAGGCGGGTTGCCAGATCGTGCATCTGCTCGGTGGTCAGCAGTGACGAGTGGTTCTGCGGATGTCCTTGAGTCGCCAGGCCGTGTCCTTTGATGGTGTACGCGAAGATCACCGTCGGACGCGAGTCGTCGATGGCCTCGAAGGCCTTGTCCAACGCCTCCAGGTCATGTCCGCCCAGGTTCGCGAAAGCGGCGACCAAGGTGACGTCGTCGAGGCCGCTGATCAATTCGGCGATCTCAGCGCTGCCGCCCGGCAGCCGCTGCCTGAGCTGGGCCGCGTCGCATCGCAGCAACCGCTGGTATTCCGGGTTGTTCATCGTGTCGATTCGCCTGCGCAGGCGCGATCCGCCTGGCCGGGTGAACAATTCCTCAAGCAGCCGGCCGTATTTGAGCGTGATGACCTGCCAGCCCGCGGCCGCGAACATTCCCTGGAGCTTGTCCGCGGCGATCGCAGGCACGACCCGATCGAGGGACTGGCGGTTCAGGTCGACGATCCAGACCAGCTCGCCGAGCTGCGGGACCATCGGGTCCATGATCGCTTCCCAGACCGCGCCCTCGTCGAGTTCGGCGTCACCCAGCAGCGAGTACTGCCTGCCCGGTACGGAATCGTCCAGGTATCGACGGGCGATGGCGCCCCAGATGGGAGCGGTCGCGCCGATCCCGACCGACCCCGTCGAGTAGTCGACCGGATCGGGATCCTTCACGCGGCTCGGATAGCTCTGCAGCCCGCCGAATTCCCGCAGCCTCGGCAGGTACTCCTGACCAAGAGTCCCGAGCAAGTAGTTGATCGCGTGCAGGACGGGTGAGGCGTGCGGTTTGACCGAAACCCGGTCCTCGGCCGTGAGGTGGTTGAACCACAGCGCCGTCATGATCGAGACCATCGACGCCGACGACGCCTGATGCCCACCGACCTTGAGGCCCGACGGGTTCGGGCGCACCCGGTTGGCGTGGTGCACGATCGCCGTGGACAACCACAGCACCCGGTCCTCGATCTCCCGCAGCACCTGATGCCGGGTCAGCGCCCGCTCGTCCGTCACGGACATGCCATCCTCCTGCGCAAAGTGATGAACAATGGCATCACCGACCGAGCAGTAGCACAATCGGCAGGCGCAAGTTTGAGCAGAATGCACGCGTGACGACACCACGACGGCCCGGAGAGTGAGCACGATGCCCAGCCTCGACCCGATCGACGCCCAGTTGCTGCTGGCGCTCACCCGCAACCCTCGTGCGACAACCGTGGCGCTCGCGGACGAAGTCGGCATCTCTCGCAACACAGCCCAAGCCCGCCTCGCCCGGCACGAACAGGACGGCACGCTCGGGTCCTTCGAACGGCGGATCAACCCGGCAGCGGTGGGTTACCCGCTCGGTGCGTTCATCACGGTCCAGCTCGTCCAACGCAAACTGGACACCGTCGCCACGGCACTCGCGGCGGTCCCGGAGGTGCTGCGGGTGGACGGCATCAGCGGTGTGGTCGACCTGATGGTCCAGGTCGTCGCCACCGACGCGGACGATCTCTACCGGATCGCCGGCAAGATCCTCGCCATTCCCGGCGTCGAACGGACCAACGTGGCCCTGGTGATGCGCGAGCTCGTCCCCTACCGGATCAGGCCGCTGCTGGAACAAGTCGCACAGGGCGACTGAGCCCCACCTGTCACAGACCGGCGCGTCACCCGGTCTTTGGTTGTGCACGGCCGGAAATCACCGGCCCCACGGGAAGTGAGAAATGGTGTCTCACGAACACGTGCAAGAACTCGAGTACGCGGGCGCACCACCGAAGTTCGAGGTGGTCGCCACGGTGCCGGGCGCTCCCCCGGCACCGCGGGGCGCGGAAGCGATGACCATCCTGATCACGCTTCCGCCCGGCAGCCCCGGTGCGCCACCGCACCGGCACTCCGGCCCTGCCTACGGGTTCGTCGTCAAAGGCGAGATCATCTTCGAGCTCGAAGGCGAGCCGGAGCGGGTGGTCAAGGCCGGCGAGGCGTTCTGGGAGCCGGGTGGTGACGTGATCCACTACCAGGACGGGAACAACCTCGCCGACGCCGAGTCCGCCTTCGTGGTCACCATGTTCTGTGCGCCCGGCGCACCGATGCTGACGCCTGTGCCGGCTGAGGAGCTGGAAGCGCGGAAATACCGTCGGGCACCAAGGCCGTCGCGAGGCTGAGGCGGGTGGCGTTGGCCGCGGTGTCGTCCGGTTCTTCCTGGGCTGCCCGTTCCGCCTTCACGCGGGAGAGGTAGTTGTCCACTTCGTGCTGGCGTTGGGCGTCGTCCCAGTCCAGCAACGGGGCGATCAGGGCGGCTACTTCACCCGCCGCGGTCACGCCACGATCCCGTTCCTCGATGGAGATCCTGGTCCGCCGGGTCAGCACGTCCTCCAGGTGCAGTGCGCCCTCGTGGGTCACCGCGTACACCGCTTCCGCCTTCAGGTAGTCCGGCGCGCCCGGGATCGGTTCGCCGAGCTCGGGTTGCTCCTGGATCAGCCACAACAGGTCGTGGATTGCCGTGCCGTAGCGCTGCAGCAGGTGTTCGGCACGCTCCACCGGCAACCCGAGACTCCTGCGGTCACGCCACAGGGACTGGTAGCCGTCGCCGCCGAGGATCGGCAGCCGGTCCGTCCGTGAATGTGGTACGTCCCAAGGGATGTTCTGGGCCGCGACGTCGACTGCGTCCTCTGCCATCACCCGATAGGTCGTGTACTTGCCGCCGGCGATGAGCACCAGGCCGGGAATCGGATTGGCGACCGCGTGCTCGCGCGACAGTTTCGTTGTCTCCGCGGCCTTTGCGGCGAGCAACGGTCGCAGTCCCGCGTACACGCCTTCGATGTCGTCGTGGGTCAGTGGCTTGCGCAGCACGGCGTTCACGTGGTCGAGCACATAGTCCACATCGGCCTTGCTCGCCGCAGGGTGCTCCCGAGACAGATCCCATGGTGTGTCAGTGGTTCCGACGATCCAGTGGTTGGCCCACGGGATCACGAACAGCACACTCTTCTCGGTCCGCAGGATCAGCCCGGTGTCAAGGTCGATCGCTTGCTTGGGCACCACGATGTGGACGCCTTTGGATGCCCGGACCGTGAAGGGCGCGGGAATGCCAGCGGCCTTGGACAGGTCGTCGCTCCAGACTCCTGTAGCGCCAACCACGACGCGGGCTTTGACCGTGAACTCCGCGCCAGTCTCCAGATCCTGGACGTGAGCTCCGGCGATCCTGTCGCCCTCGCGCACCAATGACGTCATCCGGGTTCGAGTCAGGATCGAAGCTCCCAACTCGGCGGCGGTCCGCGCGACCATCATGGTGTGCCGGGCGTCGTCGACTTGGGCGTCGTAGTACTGAATCGCGCCGATCAACGCATCAGGTGCCAGGGATGGCGCGACTTCGAAGGCCCGGCGACGACTGAGGTGACGGTGGCGCGGCAGAGCACGTGCGCCGCCGAGGGTGTCGTACAGCATGACGCCCGCGCCGATGTAGCCGCGCTCCCACACCCGGTGCTTCAGTGGCACGAGGAATTTCACCGGACGCACCAGGTGGGGAGCCAGCTTGGTGAGCAACAGCCCACGTTCCTTCAGCGCCTCCCGCACCAGCTTGAAGTCGAGCTGTTCCAGATAGCGCAGGCCACCGTGGATCAACTTGCTCGACCGGCTCGACGTCCCCGCGGCGAAGTCACGGGCTTCGACCAGCCCCACGGACAGTCCGCGGGTGGCGGCGTCGAGCGCGATCCCTGCTCCGGTCACGCCGCCGCCGATGACCAGGACGTCGACTTCCTGAGTGCTCAGCTTCTGCAGCGCTTCTTTGCGGTATCGCGGGGAAAGGGGTACGGAAGGCACAGTCATCTCCCTAGTTGACGTCGACCCAGTCGAGGGTTCGGCCGACGGCTTTCTGCCAGCCCGCGTAGCCCGCGGCCCGTTGCTCCTCGGACCACGACGGCTGCCAGCGGCGGTCCTCGTTCCAGTTCTGCTCGAGTTCCTCAGTGGACTTCCAGAACCCGACGGCCAGCCCGGCCGCGTAGGCCGCACCGAGCGCAGTGGTCTCCGCGACCACAGGCTTGGACACGGGCACACCGAGCACGTCCGCCTGCATCTGCATGCACAGCTGGTTCGCGGTCACGCCACCGTCCACACGCAACACATCCAGCTTCACGCCGGAGTCGTTCTCCATGGCCTCGACCACGTCCCGGCTCTGGTAGCAGATCGCCTCCAGGGTCGCCCTGGCCACGTGCGCGTTGGTCGTGGCCCGGGTCAGGCCCACGATCGCGCCACGCGCGTCGGAGCGCCAGTACGGCGCGAACAGTCCGGAAAACGCTGGTACGAAATAGATCCCGCCGTTGTCGGCGACCTGCGAGGCCAGCGTCTCGCTCTGCGCCGCACCGCTGATGATGCCGAGCTGGTCACGCAGCCACTGCACGGCCGAGCCGGTGACCGCGATCGAGCCTTCCAGCGCGTAGACCGGCTTGTCGTCACCGAACTGGTAGCACAACGTGGTCAGCAGGCCGTGCTTCGACCGGACGAGTTCGTGACCCGTGTTGAGCAACAGGAAGTTGCCTGTGCCGTAGGTGTTCTTGGCCTCGCCCGGCCGGAAGCAGACCTGGCCGACGGTCGCCGCCTGCTGGTCGCCGAGGTCCCCGGTCACGGCGAGCTCGCCGTGCAGTGGGCCGTCGGACCGGGTGGTGCCGAAGAAGCCGGACGACGGCTTGATCTCCGGCAGCATCTGCCTCGGGATGTTGAAGAACGACAACAGCTCGTCGTCCCATGCCAGCGTTTCCAGGTCCATCAGCATCGTGCGGCTGGCGTTGGTCGGGTCGGTCACGTGCTGACCGGTCAGGTTCCACAGCAGCCACGAGTCGGTCGTTCCGAAGATCGCTTCGCCGTTCTCGGCGTCTTCGCGGACTCCCTCGATGTTCTCCAGGATCCACTGGAGTTTCCCGCCGGAGAAGTACGTCGCGGGCGGCAGGCCCGCCTTGCGGCGGATCACGTCGCCCTTGCCGCTGCGCTCCAGCTCCGCGGCGATGCGGTCGGTCCTGGTGTCCTGCCACACGATCGCGTTGCAGTACGGGCGGCCGGTCCGGCGGTTCCAGACCACTGTGGTCTCACGCTGGTTGGTGATCCCGAGCGCGGCGAGGTCCGAAACGGACAGATTGGTCTTGGTGAACGTGGACTCGATCACCGAGCGGGTGCGTTCCCAGATCTCGGTCGGGTCGTGCTCGACCCAGCCCGGCTTGGGCAGGATCTGCTCGTGCTCGAGCTGGTGGCGGGCGATCTCGTTGCCACCGTGGTCGAAGATCATGAACCGGGTGCTCGTGGTGCCCTGGTCGACGGCTGCGACAAAATCCGGCATGGCTGGTCTCCTCTCAGGCGGACTGGAGTTCTTTGGCCGGCACGGCGGCAGGCTCTTCGGCCGGCAGGTAGCGCTCGATGAAGAACTTGTAGATCGCCGCACCGATCAGGCCGCCGAGAATCGGCGCCACAATCGGTATCCACCAGTACGGGAAGTCGTATTGGTCCCTGAACGCCGTTTCGTAGCCGGTCAGCCAGGAAGCCAGGCGCGGCCCGAAGTCGCGGGCGGGGTTGATGGCGTACCCGGCGTTGGTCCCCCACGCCATGCCGATCGCGACCACGGAGAACCCGACGACCAGCGGCGTCATGTTGGCCAGCGGAGCGGAGTTGCGCAGGTCGGTGATGGCGAAGATGACCAGCACGAGGATCGCGGTACCGATGATCTGGTCGCGGAAGGCGCCCCAGTCACCCACCGGAAGCGTGCCGTTACCCGGCAGCGTCGAGAAGACACCCTGCGTCTTCATGGTCAGACCAGGGTCGGCCGCGTTGAGCACCTCGGTGTAGTTCCAGCGCACCAGCATCGCGGCCACGAACGCCCCCGCGGTCTGCGCCAGCGCGTACGGGGCGACTTTGCGCCACGAGAAGCCTTTGAACACCGCCAGTGCGATCGTCACCGCGGGATTCAGATGCGCGCCACTGATCTTGGCGGCCACGTACACGCCCAGCGTGACGCCCAGCCCCCAGGCCCAGGCGATGCTGTCGTGATCTCCGATCCCGGCGGCCGCGACCTGGGCCACCACCCCGCATCCGAACAGGATGAGGATCAACGTACCCACGAACTCGGCGGCTAACTCGCCGTGCAGTCCGCGGGCCTTGAGGTTTCGCACCATTGCTTTCCTCCACAAAGGACACCCGGCTCCCCTGGCGCTGCGAACGTTAAGATTGCGGAAAAGGCAGGTCAACGAGGTGCGGTCGGCATTGTCGAACGGACACGGAAGGGTGTTCGACATTGTCGAATCGCAGCCGGTGAGGTTAGGGTCGCGCCGTGCCAGGAGCCATCCAGTCGATCGAGCGAGCCGCCGCGATCCTGCGGCTGCTGGCGCGCGGCTCGGGCAGGCTGGGCATTGGCGAGATTGCGGAATCGCTGGAACTGGCCAAGGGCACCGCGCACGGAATCCTGCGCACGCTGCAGGGCGTCGGGTTCGTCGAGCAGGACAAGGACACCGGCAAGTACCAGCTCGGTGCCGCCCTGCTGCACCTGGGCACAAGCTACCTGGACGTCAACGAACTGCGGTCACGAGCGATCAACTGGGCCGACGCGCTGGCCGCCCGCAGCGGCGAGGCCGTTCGCATCGGGGCGCCGCTGGACGGCCGTGTGCTCGTGGTGCATCACGTGTTCCGGCCGGACGATTCACTGCAAACGCTCGACGTTGGCGCCTTGTTGCCGTTGCACGCGACCGCACTCGGCAAAGTTCTGCTGGCGTACGACACGAGTCTCGTGGCATCGTTGCGCGGCGGCGAACTGGAGGCCTATACCCGGCGGACTCTCGCTTCGCCCACAGCGGTCAAGCGAGCACTGGCCAGCGTCCGCGAAGCGGGCTGGGCCAGCGAGCTTGGCGAGATGACGCCCGGCGAAGCCGGGATCGCGGCGCCGATCAGGGGGCACGGCGGCATTGTCGTCGGCGCGATGGGGATCTCCGGAGCGGCGGAACGCCTCTGCGACCCAGACGGCAGTCCCAAAGCGACACTGCTCACCTACGTACGCGATGCCGCCCGCGCGGTGTCCCGCGACCTCGGAGCGTCCCGGTGGTGAAGGTGACATGGCTCAGCGTTACGTGATGTCGATCGACCAGGGAACCACATCGACCCGGTGCATCCTGTTCGACGCGCGTGGCCGTCTGGTCTCCGTGGTGCAACGGGAACACCAGCAGTACTTCCCGCGTCCCGGCTGGGTGGAGCACGACGCGGCCGAGATCTGGCGCAACCTCAGCAAGATCGTGCCGGACGCACTGGCCCAAGCCGGCGCGACCGCCGAGCAGGTCGTTGGGCTGGGCATCGCCAACCAGCGTGAGACGACCGTGCTGTGGGACCGGCGGACGGGCGCGCCCGTCGGGCGGGCGATCGTGTGGCAGGACACCCGCACGGACCGGATGATCGAACAGCTCGAACGGGAACCTGGTGCCAAGCGGGTGCGTGAGCTCTGCGGGTTGCCGCTGACCACGTATTTCTCCGCGCCCAAGATCCGCTGGATGCTGGATCAGACGCCGGGCCTGCAGGAGCGGGCCGAGCGCGGCGAGGTGCTGTTCGGCACGATCGAGAGCTGGCTGATCTGGAACCTGACCGGTGGCCTGCACGTCACCGACGTCACCAACGCCAGCCGGACCATGCTGATGAACCTGCGCACGCTGTCGTGGGACGCCGAACTGCTGCGGTTCTTCGACATCCCTCGCGCGATGCTGCCGGAGATCCGATCGTCCACAGAGGTCTACGGCACCACGACGAGCGTGGTGCCGGGAATCCGGATCGCGGCGGCGCTCGGCGATCAGCAGGCGGCGCTGTTCGGCCAGACCTGTTTCGCGCCGGGCGAGGCGAAGTGCACGTACGGAACGGGCAGTTTCCTGCTGCTCAACACCGGTCAGACGCCGGTGCTGAGCAAGCACGGGATGCTGACAACGGTCGGGTTCAAGATCGGCGACGAGCCTGCCGTGTACGCGTTGGAAGGCTCGATCGCGGTCACCGGTTCGCTGGTGCAGTGGTTCCGCGACGGCCTTGAACTGATCAGCAGCGCCCCCGAGATCGAGACTTTGGCGCGGACCGTGGAGGACAACGGCGGGTGCTACATCGTGCCCGCGTTCTCCGGTCTGTTCGCGCCGCATTGGCACAGCGAAGCTCGCGGTGTGATCGCCGGGCTGACCTCGTACATCACCAAGGGGCACTTGGCACGGGCCGTGCTGGAGGCGACCGGCTGGCAGACCCGCGAGGTCGTGGACGCCATGAACGCCGACTCCGGCCTCGCCCTGTCGACGTTGAAGGTCGACGGCGGGATGACCGCGGACAACCTGCTCATGCAGTTCATCGCCGACGTGCTGGACGTACCCGTGGTCAGACCGATGGTGGCCGAGACCGTGTCACTCGGTGCGGCTTACGCGGCAGGCTTGTCCGTCGGCTACTGGCCTGATCTTGAGGGACTGCGCCGCAACTGGCACCGGGCGGGTCAGTGGTTGCCCGCGATGGCGCCCACGCGCCGAGACACCGAGTACGCGCAGTGGCGGCAGGCCGTGGAGCTCACGTTCGGCTGGATGCGTCCGGCCCATGATCCCCGGCGCCCGGCGGGCACCGACTTGATCGACGTGATTCTCGACGACCACCGGCAGATCGAGCACCTGCTCCGGGAGCTGCGCAACGAAGACAGCGACCGGGCTCGTGTCCTCAGTGAACTCTCGACGCTGCTGGGCGCGCATTTCGCTGCCACGGAACGAATCCTGCACAAGCGCGTCGACATCTCCCTCGACCAGGACATCCTTGAGCTGGAGGCTGCCGTCGAGGCACACATCCGCGACGAGGAACGAACCCTGCTCAACGAACTGCGGCGATCACTGTCCCCTTCGGACCGTACCGCGCTCGGCCGAGCCTTCACCGCAGCCTCCCGCAACCACACACCCAGCCGCTAACCCCCGGCCGTGTCCACCTTTCCAGCACCCGTGTCCACCACTCCGGCACACCGAAACACACATTCCAGCACCCCCGTTGGGCATTTCGGTGTGCCGGAACGTGCAACTCATGGTGTCGGAAAGGTGGACACGGCGGTGGGTTAGCCGACGGTGTAAGCCATCCATTGGTGTTCGCTGCCACCGCCACCGGACTGGAACTCCACGCCGTACGCCTTCTCGTCGGCGTAGACGAATCCGATCCACACGGTCGGAATACCGAAGTCACTTTTGTTCTTGGGCTTGACCTCCGTGGTCTTCTTGCCTTCGACCTTGCCGGTGGCGGCGTCCACAGTGACCACTGACTGCTTGTAGTCCAGTTTGGTCTGCACCGGCGATTCCAGTGCGACCACCTTCCCCTCGCCGACCGCCAGCACCTGCATGAACAGCAGTCCGGGCTGATCGGCCGCCCAGAGGTTCTTGCCAGTGGCGAGATCGACCGCGACGAGCTGGTTCGGCTTGTTCTTGTTGGGTGCGGTGATCGCGTACATCACGTTCTTGTCCATGACGAACCGGTAGTCCTTGGTGTACGCGCCGACCGGCAAGGTGTTGAAGCCGACCCCGACCGTCGCGAGCCCTTTGTCCGATTGGGACGCGGTGCGCTCGTCGGAGATCTTGTTCTTGATGTTCCACGCGTCGTCCAGCAGCAGGAGCGTCAGCTGCTCGTTGCCGGACTGGTGGACCTGCAGGACGACCGGCTCGCCGGAGATCACGCCCATCGAGCTGATCTTGGCGCCGACGTCCTGTTCGGTGATCTTCTTGGTCCTGGTGCCTTGCCCGTTGACGTCGGATTCGTCGAGCAGGAACGTCTGCGCGCCATCGCTTTCGGTGCAGGAGGACAACGCGACGAACTTGTCCTTGCCGCTTGGCCGCAGGTCCCGGAGGCTGCAGTTCGGCGTCTGCCCCTGCGGCCGGCTGCTCAGCAGTCCCTGCCACCTGCGCTTGCCGTCGTCGAGATGGAGGCCGAAGATGTTGAATCCCCAGTTCACCACCATGGTGTCCGCGATGATCTCCACGGGCATGCCGCCGACCGGGGACGTCACGGTCCCTTGCGGGTACGCAAGCACAGAACTCCAGCCGAACTGGCCGGTCTGCAGATCGAGCACGGTCGCGATCCCGCAGTCACCGGAAACCGGACTGGTTGTGCTTTTGGCCAGGCCGACCGTGAGCCCCAGTTTGCCGGTGGAGGACGCCGCACCGCTCGCCCCGCAGAAGACAGCGGCCTGGCCCTCGACGTCCGGGGCCTTGGCCACCCACTTCTTCTTCCCGGTCCCGCGTTCGATCGCCGTCACGGACTTCTGCGTGACGATGACCAAGTCCGAACCCGCCGCGAGCGCACGGATCACCGCGGTGGTGTCCCCCTTGTTCCCTTCCACGGTCCACGGCTCGAACTGCGGCGCCTCAGTCGTCGGCGCACCTGCTGTCTGCTGCGGCGAGTCCGGCTCCCCCGTGGTCATCAGCACGACCGTGACACCGGCCGCGACCAGCAACACAACACCTACGAGGGCGACCCACAGCCAGGTCTTCGACTTCGGCGGTGGCGGCGGTGGCGGCCATCCGGGAGGCGGGTACTGATAACCAGGCGGCGGTTGTTGCCCATACGGGCCCGGAGGACCTTGCCAAGTCACGTCTGCCTCCCCAGAAGTGCCGATCCGGGCGGATCGTACTGCCGGTAAGCGGCGGCTGCCGGGGAAAACAGAAAAACCGCTCGGTCCGGTGACCCGGACCGAGCGGTGGAACTACACGGGATACGACACGCGTCGCCACCACTGGGGTGCGATGCGTTCGTGCAGCCAGAGGAATCCGATGGCGAACCCGGCGCTGATGATCGCCTGGTACGCCAGGAATCCCCACGCCTTGGGCGGGAATCCTGGTTCGCCGAGCAGCGCCAGCCGGGTCAGTACTTCCTGCAGCAGTCGCGCGAGAGGAAACGCGAACAGCCAGAACAGGCACGCGGGAGCGAACCCGCCCCGCCGCACCTTTCCGTAAGCCAGCAGGACGCTGTACATCCCGCCGAACAATCCCAGTGGCACACCGAGGGTCGCCACCGCGACCACGGCCCAGGCCCACGGCTGTCCCACTACCAACGCCATCAGGCCCGCTGCCGTGCCCGCGAGGAATCCGATTGCGAAGCCAGGAAATCCCAGTCGCCAGTTCATCAGCCGACCACCACGCCGAAGCGGATCAGGGAATAGAACAGCATGCCCAGGTAGAACACCGCGCCGAAGCCGATGATCAGGTTCGAGTACCACTTCGGACGGATCGGTCTCGGCAGCATTCTGTTGTTCACCAACAACAACACCAGGCAGTAGCAGCCCATCGCGAACGTGGACAGGAACGCGAGGATGTCCAGTACCGACCCCGGCCCGTCGACCGGGCCGAACAGCAGGATCAGGATGCCGAACGTGATCAGGCCCCACAGGAAGCCCGCGTACAGGTGCGACATCTTCACTCGCCGCGCGCCCTTGACGAAGAAGTAAGTCATGTCCGCCTGGCCGCGGGAGAACGAGTCGAACAGACCGAGTGTCGCGTTCAGACCGATCAGCGCGATGAAGCCGAGGAAGATCCCGCCGAGCACCGAGCCGCCCGCGAAGGAGAACGCGTCCGACATCGCCGACAGCGCCGCCTCACGTTCCCCGCTCTCGATCAGTCCCCTGATGTCCGGGTTGGCCCGGACCGCCGACTGCGCGAGCACGGTGAACGAGATCGTCACCAGCATGGTGATGCCCCAGAACAACAACAGGGCATCGAAAGTCACCCAGCGGCGCCAGCCCTTCCACTTGCGCAGCTCGTTCGCGTCCGACGTGTCGAACATGAACCCGCGGTTGGGCATCTGCTCTTCTTCACCCGCGTGCCGCAGTCCGCGCAGCTTCGGGATGTACGCGCCCATGCCCGCGCCGCTGTCGCGCAGGTGCAGGGTGTACCACATCTGCTGCATCCCCGACGGACCGGCGAACGCGATCGCTCCCACCACGATCGGGAACCAGACTTCCGTCATCACCCCGGACGGCATGTATCCGAAGGCGAACATGCCGGTGACAGTCGAGACGAGGTCATCCCAGCTGCCGACGAACGAGGCGATCACCGCCGTGCCGACGACCAGAAGTCCGATCAGGATCGCGAGGACGTTCTCCAGCAGGTTGTAGATGACCCTGGCGAGGCTGAACAACACGCCCACCAGGACCAAGGCAACGCAGGCGGTCACGACCCACGGTATCCCGGGCCGCGCCGGTGAAGATGCTCTCACCGGTGGCCATCGTGTACCGGGCCATCTCCAGCATCACCACGGCCTGCAGCGTCACACCGATCAGGAACAACCACCTGATCTCCGGGCCGAACACCAGCACCAGCCTCGGCCACATGTAGGACTCGCCCATACCGACACCGAGTGCGACCAGGAACACTGTCGGGCCAAGCAGATGGATCGCCGGAGGCGGTTCCGGCAGAGTGCGGATCGGCATGGGTTCGAGCCGACCGGCCCGCCACACTCTGTCCCCACCGGCAGGTAATCGATACCTGGCCGCCGGGGTATGCGAGGTTTCCATCCAGTCCTCTCCCTTGAGGATGTACGCGGCCCCCGTTTCGACAACCCCTTGCTGTGGCTCCCTTTTCCAGGTCAGGTGATCAACCCGGCGAACACCATAGGCCGACTGGCAAAGGTGTGCCAGTGGCCGCACATCACAGACTGGCTACGGTCTACTTCAGACGTGCGGCACGGTGTCGACGAATCGGACTCGATCTCCGCCGATCATCGCCAGCGAGTCACGGAATGCCATCGTCTTGGTGCCGTGACCGCAGTAGACCGCTGTCCAGTTGGCACCGCGTGCCGCGAGGGCTCGGGCCATCGGGATGATCGGCGTGATCAGCTCGTCTGACCGAGGATTTGCAGATCCCACAGGGAATAACCCCACTGGGTGCCGCGCTGCGTGCCCTCGACGCGGACGTACCGGCCGGTGCCCGACACGAGGATCTCGTCGACTCCACCGTCGCCGGTCTCCGTACTGTACATCGTGGTCCAGGTCGAGTTGTCCGGCGAGACCTGGATCTTGTACGCGCGAGCGTACGCGGCTTCCCAGCTCAGGCGTACCCGGTCGATCGTGCGGGTTTCGCCGAGGTCGACTGTGATCCACTGCGGATCCGCGTGCACGCTGCCCCAGCGGGTCTGGTTGTTGCCGTCCACGGCGTTCTCGCCGACGTGCGAGCTGTTGGGCTCCACACTGGACACGGACACCGGACGGCCGCGGGCGAAGTCCGTGCCGCCGCCGCCCGCGTCCTGGCGGACGCGAATGTTGCGGTAGCTGATGTCCAGGCCCGCGCCGTCGTTCTGCACGCCGACGTAGCCGACGGCGATGTCGCGGTTGCTGGTGTATTCGTTGATCTTCACGCCGTTCAGCCAGACCTCGACCAGCTGGCCGTGCACCGCGATCTCGTAGGCGTTCCATTGTCCCGGTGGATTCAGAACGCTGTCACGCAACGCGCGGTCGGGTGCGCGGAAGCTGTAGACGCTGCCGGTCGTCCTGGTGGGATCGCCGTCGGTCGCGTCGATCTGGATCTCGTGCCCCGCGTTGACCGGACGCCACGGATCGCCTTGCGGGTCGGGGAAACCGATGAACACGCCGCCGTTGTCGTCCCCCGGCATCATCCAGTCCAGGCGCAACGAGTAGTTGCCGAACTGCCGGGCCGGGAACCACAGCAGGCCCATTCCGCCGTGGGAGACAAGCGTTCCGTCGACGAGGTTGAAGCCGCCGGGCCCGGCCTGGCGCCACTGGTCAAGGCTGGCCTGGCTGCCGTCGAAAATCGGGGTGTAGCCGTTCTCCGGGCGGCAGTCAGCAATGGCCGCTCGACTTGCGATTTGTATGCCACCCAACAGCATCTTGGTGAATGCGGGGTCCGAATAGGACTCGGTGGTGTGGCCGAGGCCGGTGTACCAGGCACGGCCGCCTTGGTAGTCGTGGCACCACGTGATCGGGTGGTCGCCCATGTTGCCGCCGGTGTAGGACGATTCGTCCAGGCTGGCAAGAACTCGCACGTTCGCGCGCGGATTGGTGCGGTAGTTGTACCACTCGTCCAGTCGCGTCCATGTCTGCGACAGGTGCGATGTGGAGACGTTCGACCGGTCTTCGACCCGGATCCGCGCGGTCTGGTTCGCGGGGTGCGACTGGAAATACGCGCCGACCAGGCCGCCGTACCAAGCCCAGTCGTACTCGGTGTCCGCGGCGGCGTGGATACCGACGTATCCGCCGCCCTTGGCGATGTAATCCTCGAATGCCGCTTGTTGATTGTCGTTCAGCACATCGCCCGTGGTCGACAGCCACACGACGGCCTGGAACCGAATCAGGTTCGTCGGCGTGAAGTAGTTCGCGTCGGCCGTCGCGGTAACCGTGAAGCCGTTCTGCCTGCCGAGTTTACGAACGGCGTCGATACCCGCCGGGATCGACGGATGCTGGTACCCGGCGGTTTTGTGGAACACCAGCACGTTCTTCAGCTGCGCCGCGGCCTGCGCCACCGGCACGAACACGAGTGCGGCCAGCAGACTGAGAACTGAAACGATTCCGAAGACGGCCCGAGTCATGAAAAGTAGTGAACATCCGAGGTATTAACGCCGTCAATCGGCCAAATGTCCGAGTGGTCACAATGTCGACCGGACAAGATCCGATGAATGCCTTGACTAATTCCGGAGGAGATGCTTACCGGCTTATCTTTGGTAAATGACTAATGCCTGATTTGCCACGGGCACCGGCCGTGCGATTGCCTTACTTTTCCTACGAGCGGCTGGAAAACCGGCACCTGCGCGGCAAGCTCGTGCTCAAGATGGACTGGCCTGTCGCACGATGGCCTTGTGCCTGAGGCTTTCCGGCGACGCGGCAGGCGCACGGGAGACGTATGCCCAACTCGTACACCAGATGCGGCAGAAACTGGGCCGCTTGCACCACGAGACGCTCATTGCCCGGCACAACCTTGCGTATTGGCGCAGCCTCGCGGGCAATGTCGACTCGGCGATCAGCGAGTTCACGACTGCCGGCCGCAGGACCGAAGCCGTGGCGCAGCCGACCGATCTGATCGACGAGATGGCAAGGGTTCAGGGAGCCAACAACCCACGCACACTCGAAGCAGTGAAACTGCTCGACGGATGGGCATGATCTCGTTGTCGGTCAACTGGCCGGGACTAGGATGAAGATCATGGACCTGAGGATCTTCACCGAGCCACAGCAGGGCGCCACGTACGCCGAGATCCTGCGTGCGGCGCAGGCAACCGAGGCCGCCGGGTATGACGGGTTCTTCCGTTCTGACCACTATCTCGCCATGGGCATCCCCGGCGAGCCCGGCCCGACCGACGCCTGGACAACGTTGTCGGCCTTGGCTGTCCAAACCGAACGCGTCAAGCTCGGCACGCTCGTCACCTCGGCCACGTTCCGCTTGCCCGGCCCGCTCGCGATCGCGGTCGCGCAGGCCGACCAGATGTCCGGCGGACGGATCGAGTTCGGCCTCGGCGCGGGCTGGTTCGAGGTCGAGCACAAGGGCTACGGCATCCCGTTCCCGCCGATCGGTGAGCGCTTCGAGCGGCTCGCCGAGCAGCTCGAGATCACCACCGGGCTGTGGGCGACGCCCGCCGGGGAGACCTATTCGTTCTCCGGCAAGCACTACACCCTCACCGACTCGCCCGCGCTGCCCAAACCGGCGCGGCCGATCCCGGTGATCGTCGGCGGCATGGGCCGCAAGCAGACCCCGGCGCTCGCGGCCCGGTTCGCGACCGAGTTCAACGTGCCGTTCGCGCCGCTGGACAAGGCCGCGGCGCAGTTCGAGCGGGTCGCCAAGGCCTGCACCGACGCCGGTCGTGATCCCGCGGACATGGTCCTGTCCGTCGCGCACACGGTGTTGATCGGCAACACCGACGCCGAGGTCATCGCACGCGGCGCGACGTACAACCTGCCGGAGGAGTACGTCCGGATCAACCCGCTCGCCGGCTCCACCGCCCAGATCGTGGACGCGATCGGTCAGTGGCGGGAGAAGACCGGCGTTTCCCGCGTCTACGTGCAGATACAGGACGTCAAGGACATCGAGCAGATCGACCTGTTCGCCGCCGAAGTGGCCCCGCAGCTGGCCTAGATTCACCGGAACCGGAAGGCGTCGAGTACCTGCGGACGCCGTCCGGTCAGGAAGTAGTCCGTCAACGCCCTCCCGGTCGCCGGACCGAGGGTGACGCCGAGCATGCCGTGTCCAGTCGCGACGAAAGCGTTGCGGTGACTGGGTGAACGGTCGATCAGTGGCAGCCCGTCGGCGAGGAACGGGCGGGCGCCGACCCACGCGTCACGGATACGCGCGGGCAAATCATCGGGATCGTCGAACCATTGGCCGAGATAGTGCCTGCTGGCGCGCGCGATGGCCACGATCCGGCGCCAGTCGAGATCCCGGTTGTCACCGCTCAGCTCCATCGTGCCGGCGATGCGGGTGCCGCCGTTCATCGGTGATGCGACGACTCGCCGGTCACCGAAGTACATCGCGTGCTCGGGTGCGGGATCCAAGTCCACGGAAAAGCTGTATCCCTTACCGGGCTGCATGGACAGCCGGACACCGAGCTCCGCCAGCAACCGTTGCGACCACATGCCCGCCGCGATCACAACCCCGTCACACGGCACATCTCCCTCGGTGGTCCGAACCGCCCGGACAGCACCGCTGGTTGTCGAGAATCCATGCACAGTAACGTTTTCGCGGATCTTTCCACCACCGTTGCGCACGGCAGTGGCCAGTGCCCCGATCAGTCGCACAGGATCGACAATGCCCTCCCCCTGCACCAGGTACGCGGCCTGAACCGTTGGTGACAGCGCAGGGTCGAGCTTGTGGGCGTCTGGTCCGACGGTCACCTCTGTCGGCACGTCATAGCGTCCTGCCGCCATTTCTCGTTGCACGTCAAGGTGATGCTGCGCCTCAGCCGCGGACATGAACGCGTGCACCATACCGGGCCGCCGGAGCGTGGTCTCGACACCGTGCGCCGCGAGCTCCTCGAACAGCTCAAAAGTCTTGGTGTTCAGTTCGGTGACGGCCGCGTAGCCGTACCGGAACCGGGATTTGGTGCTGCTGCGCCACATCCGCCACAACCACAGCAGGAACCGCGAGTCCAGTGGTGGCCGCAGATACAGCGGTGAGTCCGGTTTTCCCAGCGACCGCAAGGCAAAACGCGTGACACCGGGCGTGGTCACGGGTGCGGAGTGGCTGAGGCACACCCATCCCGCGTTTCCCCATGACGCGCCCGAGCCCAGAGTCGCGCGTTCGATCACCTCGACGGGAATTCCTTCGGACGTCAGGTAGTGCGCGACGCACAGGCCCACCACGCCACCGCCGATCACGACCACCGGCGCTGAACTCATGATCCGCCTTCGCGTGCGAAATGGGTGAGGAATTCCCGGGTACGCAGTTCTCGCGGATCCCCAAGCACCTGTGCGGGCACGCCTTGCTCGAGGATCTTCCCGCCGTCGACGAACACGATGTGGTCGGCGATGTCACGAGCGAACGACAGTTCGTGCGTGACAAGGACCATCGTCATCCCGTCGGCGGCCAGTTCGCGCATGACCCGCAGCACTTCACCGGTCGACTCCGGGTCCAAAGAGGACGTTGGTTCGTCGAACAGCAGCACGGATGGACGCAGCGCCAACGCACGTGCGATGGCCACGCGCTGCTGTTCACCGCCGGACATCTGTTCGGGATACGCGGTGGCCCGGTGGCCGAGCCGTACCCGCCGCAACAGTGCCACCGCCCGTTCGAGCGCTTCCTCTTCCGGGACACCGGCGTCGATCGGCGCCAGCATCACGTTCTCCACCGCCGTCAGATGCGGGAACAGGTTGAACCGTTGGAAGACCATGCCCACCGAACGCCGGAGCTTCGGCAGGTCACGGCACACGACCTGGTCGTCGAAAATGGGCGTGCCGTTGACCGCGATCAACCCGGAGTCCGGCTTCTCCAGGAGATTCAGGCACCGCAGCAACGTGGTCTTGCCGCCGCCGCTCTGCCCGATGATCGCGGTGATCGTGCTGTGCCGCACGGAAAGCGAGACGTCGTCGAGCACGGTCCGGCCGCTGAACGACTTGCGCAGATGAGAGATGGTCAGCACTTCGGTCACGGGGACACCTCCTGTGCCAGCAACGCTTTCGCCGCACGTACCCTGCGTCGCCGCTTGGCCGACAACGGCTTGCCCGCCTGGATCCTTCGTTCGAGCCACAGCAGGCCCTGGGACAGCGGGTAACACAGGACGAAGTAGATCGCCGCGATCACCAGGTAGACCTCGAGTGCGCGGAACGTCGCCGAGGTGATCAGCCTGCCCTGCGACATCAGTTCCGCCGCGGAGATCGTCACCAGCAGCGACGTCGACTTCAGCAGGTCGACGAGCATCGTGTTCGTGCCCGGCAAGGCGAGCACCATCGCCTGGGGCAGAACGACTTTCCGGAACGTCGCCAGCCGTCCGAGACCCAGCGCCTCGGACGCCTCCCGCTGGCCGTTGTGCACGCCGTTGATCGCCGAGCGGAAGATCTCCGACAGGTACGCGGCATAGAAGACGATCAGGCTCACCGTGCCTGCCTGGAACACGTCCAGCTTGACGCCGACCGACCCGAGTCCGAAGTAGGTCAGGAAGATGACCGCGAGCAGCGGCACGTTCTTGAAGATCTCGGTGTAGAGAACGGCTGGGATACGCAGTACCCGGGTGTGGCTGAGTCGCAGCAGCGCCACACCGAGCCCCAGCAACGCGGCGCCGACGAATCCAGCCACGGTGTAGGACAAGGTCTTCAGCAACCCGTCCCAGAGGTCTGGCGCGTAGTCCGACCATGGAACCTCGAACACGAGTGCCTCCTCAGATGGCCGGGGGCGTCCAGTCCGCCGGCCGGTCGACACCCCGGCGCAGCGGCGCGATGTGGCCGGCGGGCTTGAGGAACTGGTCCGGCTCGCCGCCGTACTTCTTGATCAGCTCGGTCAGCGCGCCGCCGGCGTACATGGCTCTGATCTCCTTGGAGATCGCGGCCTCCAACGCGGTCGCTTGCTTGGGCAGGTAGAAACTCGTCATGTACGAGCGGAAGTACTCGTACGCGGGCTTCTCCTTGACCTCCTGGTCGGTCGGCGGCGTCAGGTACTGGGTCGTGATGCCCAGTTCCGGCCGGGCCTTCTGCGCGGCGATGATGATCAACGGGTCGAGGAAGCCGACGTCCGCACGGCCCGCGCCGAGGTCGTCGATCACCCCGTTGCCGTCCGGGTACGCCTGCAGCTTCGCGCCCGGAACGGCCTGGATCGACTTGACCCAGACGTATCCCTCGACCGTGGCCAGGCGCAGGTTCTCCAAGTCCTTGACGGTCTTGTACTGCTTGTCCGACTTCACGGCCATCGCGGGCGGCGAGTAGTACGGCGGATCGGTGAACAGGCCCTGTTTCTGCCGGTCCGCCGACCACGCGATACCGCCGATGGCGATGTCGACCCGCTGGGACTGGACGCCGGCGAGCATGCCGGCGAAGTCCGTGACTTCGGGTTCCACCTTGAGGTTGAGCTTCTGGGCGACCGCCTGGAGGATCTCGCTGTCCAGGCCGGTCAGCGCGCCGCCCTTGTAGTCGGTGTACGGGGCGTACGGCTGGATCGCGACCTTGAGCACGCCGGGCTGGAGGGTGCCCAGGTCGTTGCCGGACGTGCTGGCATCTCCGGACGAACAGGCGGCGACGCTGAGTGCGGCGGCGAGCAGTGCGCTCAGAACGGCTTTCGACATGGCACCCGTCCTAACTGGCGTATGAGGTGGGACACACCGTAAGTGGGCGAATGCCCGTGGTCACTGTTCGTATCGACCAGACATTCCTGGAATTTCAGGGTGCGGGTCTGTACGTTTCGTCCATGCTGACGTCCTCGATCGCGAACGAGATCGCGGTCGACACCACCGCGATCATCGGCTTCAACGTGCTGATCACCGACCGCGACGGGATCGTGATCGGCAGCGGCGATCCCGAGCGCGTCGGCAGCTTCCACGAGGCGTCCGTCGACGTCGTCCGTACTCAGCGAGCGATGAGCCACGACCTCGCGGCGGCCCGCATGCTCAGCGGAGTGGAACCAGGCATCACCCTGCCGTTGGTTCTCAACGGCACAGCCGTGGGAACCGTTGGCATCACCGGCTCTCCTGACCAAGTCGAGCGCTTCGGCAGGCTGGTTCGTAACCAGACCGAACTCCTGCTGCGTGAATCGGTCCTGCTGTCGTCCCGGCTGTTCCGGGAGAAGGCGATCGAGGACCTGCTGCGCGACATCGCGCATTACGACCGGGAAACCGCCGAGCCCGCGCTCGTGCTGATGCGTGCCGCCGAACTCGGTTACGACTTGCGGCTGAGCCGGGTCGCGGTGGTCGTGGACGTCGAGGCATCGGTCGAACCCACCCGGATGGTCCGGGCGTTGCGCCGGGTCTTCGATGACCCGCAGGACATCATCGGCAACACCGGCGCCGGACGATTCATCGTGCTGAGCCGGAAAAGAGAAGCGCTGGAGCTCGACCTCGGTGTCGAATGCGCGGTGGGAATCGGCGGAGCGGCCTCGACCGTGGCCACACTGCACGATTCCTATCAGGACGCGTCGACCGCGCTGTATCTCGCGGCACGGCTGCCAGGCAGCGATCGAGTCGTGCACATCGACGACCTGCGCGTCCAGGAACTCGTGGCCTCCAGTGCACCGCACACGCGGGCGCGGTTCGTCCGCGGCATGCTCGGGTCCTTAGTGGACCAGAACGACTGGCCGGTGCTGCGGCAGACGATCATCGCCTGGTGCGAATGCGGTTTCAGCCTCGTCCGCGCCGCCGCCGAGCTGCGCATCCACCGCAACACGCTGGTCTACCGGCTCACCAAGATCGAAGAGCTCACCGGGCACGGCTCCCGCGACGCCCGGTTCGTGGTCAAGCTCTACCTGGCCTGTATGGCCGACCTGCTGAGCTAGCGCTTGCTCGCCCAGTCGATCTGCAGCTCGCCCTTCTGCTCGAAGATCGCCTGCCACCAGGCCGCGTTGTTGACGTACCACGCCACGGTCTCGGCGAGGCCCGATTCGAACTCGACGGTCGGGGCCCAGCCCAGCTGCGTCTCGATCTTCGACGGGTCGATCAGGTAGCGCCGGTCGTGGTTGGGCCGATCAGCGACGTGCTCGATCCACTCCTCCGGTTGTTTGCCCAGCTCACGCAGGACACGGCGGACGATGTCGAGGTTGCTGATCTCGTGCCGCGCGCTGATGTCGAAGATCGGCAGCAGCGCGGCGTCGGTCGCGGCACCGGCCGGAATCGGCCCCAGCTCGGCCTTCAGCACGGTGTGGATCGCCCGGCAGTGGTCCATGACGTGCAGCCAGTCCCGCATCTGCATGCCGTCGCCGTACACCGGAACCTTCCGGCCGCGCAGGACATTGGTGATCATCAGCGGGATCAGCTTCTCCGGCAGTTGATAGGCGCCGTAGTTGTTCGCGCAGTGCGTCATCCGGATATCCATGTCCGGATACGTCTGCATGTAGGCCCGGACCATCTGGTCGCCGGCGGCTTTTGCCGCGCTG
This sequence comes from Rhodococcus rhodnii, assembly GCA_000720375.1. Taxonomy (GTDB): domain Bacteria; phylum Actinomycetota; class Actinomycetes; order Mycobacteriales; family Pseudonocardiaceae; genus Kibdelosporangium. Next base: position 265,587 of record JOAA01000020.1, read on the forward strand.
TACGGGGTTTTGGCGTTCAGCGGGCTGGCTTCGGTGAACGCGTGCTGCCCTGGCGGCAGTTCGCCGTAGACCTCGATGGTGGACACGTGCAGATGCGCGCTCACCGGGATCTTCCTGCTGCATTCGAGCATCACCTGGGCCCCGGTCACGTTCGACCGCACGAACGAGGACGGATCCACGATCGCGCGGTCGTTGTGGCTTTCCGCCGCGAAGTTGACCACGTAGTCCGGCCGGTGCCGCTCGTAGAGCGCGCTCATCTCGGTGTAGTCGGCGATGTCGACTTGGGCGAACTGGATCCGGTCGGCCACCGGGTCGAGATTCGCCAGGTTGGCGGCGAATCCGAGGTAGTCGACCGCGACCACCTCTGCGTCCGGTTCGTTCGCCACGAGGAAGTGCACGTAGTTGGCACCGATGAAACCGGCCGCACCAGTGATCAGATAGGTGGTCACTCACTCGATGATATGTCTCTCTTGGCCAGGAAGGTGCTGATCAGCTCGGCGATCTCGGCGACGTGGGTCTCCAGCACGAAATGCCCGCCGTCCAGCAGGTGGATTTCGGCTTCCGGCTGGTCGTCGGCGAACGCGCGGGCGCCATCTGGACCGAAAATGCCGTCGTCGCGGCCCCAGACCGCCAGCACCGGCACCCGGCTGGTGCGCAGGAATTCGTGCAGCTTCGGGTAGAGCGGCGGGTTGGTGGCGTAGTCGGCGAACAGCTTCACCTGGATCTTGTCGTTGCCCGGCCGGGACAGCAGGGCGAGGTCGTGGTGCCAGGTGTCCGGGCTGACCAGGGTCTCGTCCGGCTCGCCGTGCACGTACTGCCACTTCACGCTGTCCAGGGTGAGCGCTTCGCGGACCGCGGCCTCGGTCTCCGGCGTGTGGTCACGGTGGAAGTCCCACACCGGGCGCCAGAACTCCTGGACGAACCCGGCCTCGTAGCCGTTGCCGTTCTGCGTGATGATCGCGGTGATGGCCGCTGGATCGCGCAGCGCCAGCCGCCAGCCGACGGGTGCGCCGTAGTCCTGCACGTAGATCGCGTACCGGGAGACGCCGATCTGCTTGAGCAGCCCGGCAGTGAGGTCGGCGAGCGCGTCGAACGTGTAGTCGAACTCCTCGACCGATGGCGCGTCGGAGTAGCCGAATCCGAGGTGGTCCGGCGCGATCACCCGGTAGTCCCGCGCCAGCTGCGGGATCAGCTCGCGAAACATGAACGAGCTGGTCGGGAAGCCGTGCAGGAGCACGATCACGGGCGCGGCGGCCGGGCCGGCCTCCCGGTAGAAGAGCGTGCGGCCGTTGACCGTGGCGTACCGGTGATGCGTCATTTCTAACCCCTTTGACTGGCGTTTGATGGTTAGAGACAAGCATGCGTGCTATAACCTGTCAAGGGGGTTCAAGGAGGTTAGACATGCCGGACCTGGGGCACGCCGAGGCGCTGATGCTGGCCCTGCTGAACACCGCGCCGGTGATCGACGGCGTGCGGCGCGACGAACTCGCCGACACCGAGGGCGCACAGGCATGGCTGGCCGCTCAGGGCTGGCCGGCGTCCGGAAACCCCGCGCGCGCCCTCCGCGAGGCCCGGGACGCGCTGAAATCGGTGATCGTCGGAACGGCCGGCCCAGCATCGCTGGCCCCGTTCCTCACGGATGTCCGCGCCACACCGGTAATCACCGATGACGGTCTGAAATGGACGCTGGACGCGGCGTCCGACAACTCCGTTGCGGTGCACGCGATCCTGGCGTGGGACAAGCTCAACACGACAAATCCCGGCAGGCTTCGCCCATGCTCCAATCCGGACTGCGAACTGTTCCTGATCGACCGCAGCAAGGCCAACAACGCCAGGTGGTGCTCGATGGCCGTCTGCGGGAACCGGATGAAGGCGCGCCGCCATTACCAGCGGTCCCGGCAGGCTTAGGATCGTCGCGTGAAACGGGACGATATGGACCAGCGGATGGCGGCACGAGTCGACCGCATGTCGCAGCGCCTCGACAAGTTCACCGCCAGCATCACGCCGCCGAGTCCCGATCTGCGTGAATGGGCCGAGAGCCAATGGGGCACGCCCATGGACGTGGTCCGTCTTGGCGAGGTCGCGCCGGAATACGTCGTGCCCGGCAGGCGCAAAGACGGCACGGTCAAGGGCAAACGGCTGATTCGCCGGTTCTTCTGGAACATCCTTCGCGGTGTGTATGCCGCCGTCATGAACATCTTCCTGCTGGCTGCGGGCGGCGGCATGGGCAACGTGCTTCAGCGGAAGGGCACCGTGCGTGGCTCGGCGAACGCGCAGGCTCTTGAACTCGTTGATGCCGCACGACCGGCCAAGGACGCGTGGCTCGCGTACTCCGACACGCACGCCGCCATCATCGACGCAGGTGAGACTCCCAAAGTGCTGTGGCACAAGGAGAAACCGCACGCTCCCCAGGTCAGCCCGGCCAGGCGGCGGATCACTTGGCCCGATGGTTCGGTGTTCGAGTACGCCTAGGCCAGCCCAAGAGGAATTATCCGAAAGGCAAGCTGTCGCCTCCCTGTCGGTTCCTCACCAACACGACCAATGTCCGGTTCTCCAGGGCCATGATGTGGGCGAACCCACCACGAGCCCCGGAGAACTGACGTGACAGCTGATTCGGAGTACAGACGGCGGACCGTGCTGAAGGCCGGGAGTGCCGCCGTCACCGCGAGTTTGGCGGCAACACCGGCGGCCGCGGCCGCCCAGACCGATTCGTCCTCTGTGGACATCACGCTGAAGGTGAACGGCCGCGCGCACCGGTTGACCGTCGAACCCCGTGTGACCTTGCTGGACGCCCTTCGCGAGCGCCTCGACCTCACCGGTACCAAGAAAGGTTGCGACCGTGGCGAATGCGGCGCCTGCACGGTGCTGGTCGACGGTCGCCGCATCAAGTCCTGCCTGACTCTCGCGGTGATGCGGCAGAACGCCGAGATCACCACGATCGAGGGCCTGGCACAGGGCGATCGGCTGCACCCGTTGCAGACCGCGTTCATCAGGCGCGACGCGTTCCAATGTGGAGGGTGCACGCCCGGTCAGATCATGTCCGGCGTCGCGTGCATCGCCGAAGGCCACACCCGTTCGGCCGACGAGATCCGCGAGTGGATGAGCGGAAACCTCTGCCGGTGCGCGTGCTATCCGAACATCGTCGCCGCGATCCAGGACGCCGCGAAATGAAGAACTTCACCTATGCCGCGCCTCGGAGGGTCTCCGAGGCTGTACGACTCGCCGGACAACCCGACGCGCGGTTCATCGCAGGCGGCACGGACCTGCTGAACCTGATGAAAGACGGCGCACAGAGCCACGGCGCGATCATCGACATCAACGGCCTGCCGCTGGGTGAGATTCTCCAGCGCAACGGTGTGATCAGGATCGGTGCGTTGGCCCGGATGAGCGATGTGGCCGCACATCCAGCTGTTCGCAGGTCGTTGCCGGTTGTGTCGGAGGCGCTGCTGAACTCCGCGTCCCCGCAGGTCCGCAACATGGCCGCGGTCGGCGGCAATGTCTTGCAGCGGACTCGATGCGGCTATTTCCGCGACAGCGGAACGGCGTGCAACAAGAAGACTCCCGGCAGCGGATGTCCCGCGATTGCAGGCGAGAACCGTGGCCACGCCATCCTCGGCGGCAGCGACCACTGCATCGCCGTGCACCCTTCCGACCTGGCTGTTGCCCTGCTGGCGGTGGACGCCGTGGTGCAGACCGATCGCAGGCAGATCGCGTTCGCCGATTTCCACGTCGTTCCGGGCACCACCCCGGATCGGGAGACAGTGCTCGGGCACGGCGAACTGATCACCGGGTTCGAGATCCCGGTGACTCCGCTCGCGGCCAGGTCCAGGTACCTGAAACTACGTGACCGTGCGACGTTCGAGTTCGCGGTGGTGTCCGTCGCGGCCGCTTTGGACATGCGCGGCAACACTGTCCGGGATGTCCGGCTGACCTTCGGCGGCGTGGCGACAAAGCCTTGGCGCGCACCTGAAGCCGAGGCCGCGCTGCGCGGAAAGCCGCTCACCACAGCCACAATCACTGAAGCGGGACGCGCACTCGTGCGTGGCGCGGTCACCCGTGAGCACAATGCGTTCAAAGTGGACCTCGTCCAACGCGCACTCGACGGTCTGCTACGAGACTTGGGAGGCGTGCGATGACTGTCGGACAGCCTGTCGAACGCGTCGACGGACGTGCGAAGGTCACCGGCGGCGCACGGTACGCCGCCGACCGCACGTTGCCCGGAATGCTGTTCTCCTACCTGGTGATGGGCACGATCGCGCGCGGCCGGATCACGGCCGTGGACACCGCCGCCGCACGCGCGGTCCCAGGGGTCGTCGAGGTATTCACGCACGAGAACGCGCCTCGGCTGCCCAGCGAGCAGCACTTCATGCCGTTGCAGGGAAACCAGATCCACTACAACGGGCAGATCGTGGCCATCACGGTCGCCACAACTCTCGAGCAGGCGCAGGAAGCCGCCGAGCTCGTGCGCGTCACGTACGCCCCGGAAACGCCGAAAGCCGTCATCGCCGACGCGTTGGCTGAGGTGTACCTGCCGGCGAACCAGGAAGTGATCGTCGGCGATCCCGCGGCAGGACTGGCAGCGGCCGAGGTCACGGTCAAGCAGAGTTACTCGAGCCCGCCACACCACCACAACCAGATCGAGCCACATGCGACAGTCGCACAGTGGGACGGCGATCGCCTGACCGTGCACGAGACGAGCCAGGGCGTTGTCAACGCGCAACGGACCTTTGCCACCACTTTCGGCATCCCGCAGACCAATGTCCGGGTGCTGTCGCCGTATCTGGGCGGCGGGTTCGGCGGCAAGTCACCGGTGTGGCCGCACTCGCTGCTCAATGCCGCGATCGCCCGGCAGCTCGGGCGACCGGCCAAGATGGTGCTCGCGCGGTCCCAGATGTACTCGATCGTCAGTCATCGCGCCGAGTTCTGGCAAGAGGTCACCTTGGGCGCCAAACGGGACGGCACGCTCACCGCGCTCGTCCACGTCAGCACCCAGCAGCTGTCCCGGACCAGCGAGAACATGTACAGCCACAGCGTTTCCAGCAGGATGCTCTACGGCTGCCCGAACATCCACACCCGGCAACAAGGAGTCCGCCTCGACGTCCCGACTTCGCGGTTCATGCGCTCACCGCAGATGGCCTCCCACTTCGGACTGGAGACCGCGCTGGACGAGCTGAGCTACCAGCTCGGCATCGACCCGGTCGAGCTACGCAGGCGCAACTACACCGACGTGAACCCGACGACCGGGGAGCGCTTCTCGAGCAAGTTCCTGCTCGACTGCTACAAGCTCGGCGCCGACGCTTTCGGTTGGTCCCGGCGCAATCCGAAGCCGGGATCCACAAGGGACGGTCACGAGTTCGTCGGCTGGGGCATGGCGACCGAAGCGCACGACCACAACGCCAACCCGTCTTCGGCAATGGTCAGCATGGCGACGGACGGCACCGTGCTGGGCCAGACAGCCACGCAGGACATCGGCACGGGCACGTACACGGTGTTCACGCAGGTCGTCGCGGACGCGCTCGGTGTACCGCTGAACCAGGTCAAGATCGAGCTGGCCGACACGAACTTCCCGCCTGCGGCGTTGTCGGCCGGGTCGGGGACAATCGCCAGCGTCACCGGCGCGGTCAACGCGGCCGCGTTGGCCGTGCGAACCGCCGTCATCCAGCTCGCTGTGTCGAATCCCGCGTCACCGCTGCACGGCCTGCCCGCCGACCAGATCGTCACGCAGCACGGGTACCTGTTCTCGCCGGACCGTTCCCGCCGCGAAAGCTATCGAGCGGTGATGGCACGGCATGGCGCGCCGGTGCAGAACACCAGCTCCATGACCAACGCTCGGGGCTACTCCACCGGGGCGGTCTTCGTCGAGGTCCGGGTCGATCCGCGTTACGGCCGAGTCCGCGTGACTCGCGGCGTCGGCGCGTACGACGCGGGCCGCGTGCTGAACCGCCAGACCGCACGCAGCCAAGTCATCGGCGGATTCACTTGGGGCATCGGCAATGCGCTGATGGAACACACCGTGCTCGACCGCCGCACCGCACGGGTGGTCAACCCGAATCTGTCGACGTACTTGCTTGCTGTGAACGCGGACGTGCCGGACATCCAGGCGATCTTCGTGGACAAGCCAGACCCGGTCAGCACGGCTCTCGGGGCGCGGGGCTTCGGCGAAACCCCGATCACCGGAGTACCCGCGGCCATCGGCAACGCGATCTTCCACGCCACCGGCCGCCGCATCCGAGACCTGCCCATCACCCAGGACAAGCTGTTGTGACGAGTGCTGCGACATGCCACCCCGGACGGCTGGTGATCGCGATCACCTCGCACAATGAAGTGCATGCTGTCCACACAAATCGGACGTTTCCGGCTTCTCGCGATGGCCGAGGCCGTGTCCTGGGCCGGTCTGCTGATCGGCATGTTCTTCAAGTACGTGGTGGTGCAGAACGAGGTCGGCGTGCAGATCTTCGGGCCGATCCACGGCGTGATCTTCATCGGCTACGTCGTGGTCACGTTGCTGGTGCGTGCTCCGCAGCGCTGGGACTTCCGTACGACGTTCCTCGCCCTGGTCGCGAGCATTCCGCCGTTCGGCACGGTGATCTTCGAGCGGTGGGCGAACAAGCGCGGAAAGCTGGCCCTCGCTGGTTAACCGTCCATGAGCCGGGCGATGGCGGTGTCGAGATCTTCGCCGCCCCGCCCGACTCTGCCGAAGACCTCGGCCGCCGCGGCGCCGAATCCGGCGGGGAGGTCGGCTTCGGCGAACGTGTGGCCGATCTCCTCCAGTTCGAAGGCCCACCGCCAACCGTTCGCCAGCGCTGACCGTGCCGCCTGCTCGGATCGCGCCGGCAGCGTGGGCTGACTGATCTTCCACTCCTCGACCAACGCTTCTTCGACGCCGAACGAACGCGCTGCCGTCCGGATCGCGAGGAGCATGGCTGCCGTGCCCTTCGTCCACGCGGCATACATCATCTTCAGCGCGGACGCGTCCCCGGGTTGTGGTCCGAGAACCTGGAGTCCGCGATCGACCAGGTTCTTCGCCACCGCCGCGCCCATCTGGCCCGGATGCACGATCCCGATCACGAGATCAGGCGTCGACGTACTCGGCGAGGTGCTCGCCCGTGATGGTGGAGCGGTCGGCCACAAGGTCAGCCGGCGTGCCCTCGAAAACGACCTGGCCGCCGTCGTGACCGGCGCCGGGGCCCAGGTCGATGATCCAGTCGGCGTGCGCCATGACCGCCTGGTGGTGCTCGATCACGATCACCGACTTGCCCGAGTCGACCAGGCGGTCGAGCAGGCCGAGAAGGTGTTCCACGTCGGCGAGGTGCAGGCCCGTGGTCGGCTCGTCGAGGACGTAGATGCCGCCCTTCTCCGCCATGTGCGTCGCCAGCTTGAGCCGCTGCCGTTCACCGCCGGACAGCGTGGTGAGTGGCTGGCCGAGGCTCAGGTAGCCCAGGCCGACGTCGGCGAGCCGGTCGAGGATCGCGTGCGCGGCGGGCGTACGCGCCTCGCCTGTGCCGAAGAACTTCTCGGCGTCGTTCACCGACATCGCCAGCACCTCGCTGATGTCCTTGCCGCCGAGTTTGTACTCCAGCACCGATGCCTGGAAACGCTTGCCCTCGCACTCGTCACAGGTCGTCGCGACGCTCGCCATGATCGCCAACTCGGTGTAGATCACGCCCGCACCGTTGCAGTTCGGACAGGCGCCCTCGGAGTTCGCGCTGAACAGCGCCGGTTTCACGTTGTTGGTCTTGGCGAACGCCTTGCGGATCGGCTCGAGCAGTCCGGTGTACGTCGCCGGGTTGCTCCGGCGCGAGCCCTTGATCGGGGCCTGGTCGATCGCCACCACATCGTCCATCTTGGACACCGAGCCGTGGATCAGCGAACTCTTGCCCGAACCCGCCACCCCGGTGATGACGCACAGCACGCCCAGCGGGATGTCGACGTCCACGTTCTGCAGGTTGTTGGTGCTGGCGCCGCGCACCTCCAGCACCTCCGACGCCTCCCGCACCGTCTCCTTCAGCGCGGCCCGGTCGTCGAGGTGACGGCCGGTGATGGTTCCGCTGGCCCGAAGGCCGTCGATGGTGCCCTCGAACATCACCTGGCCGCCCTCGGTGCCCGCCCGCGGGCCGAGGTCCACGACGTGGTCGGCGACCTCGATCACCTCGGGCTTGTGCTCCACGACCAGCACGGTGTTGCCCTTGTCGCGCAACCGCATCAGCGTTTCGTTCATCCGCTGGATGTCGTGCGGGTGCAGGCCGCTCGTCGGCTCGTCGAAAACGTAGGTGATGTCGGTGAGCGACGATCCGAGGTGCCGGATCATCTTGGTGCGCTGGGCTTCGCCGCCGGACAGCGTGCCGGTCGAGCGGTCCAGGCTGAGGTACCCGAGTCCGATCTCGACGAACGAGTCGAGGGTGTGCTGCAAGGCCTTCAGCAGCGGCGCCACCGACGGCTCCTTCAGCGTGCGCACCCACTCGGCGAGGTCGCTGATCTGCATCGCGCAGGCGTCGGCGATGCTGATCTTCTTGATCTTGGACGATCGTGCCTGCTCGTTCAGCCGGGTGCCGTCGCAGTCGGGGCACGTGGTGAACGTGACCGCGCGCTCGACGAACGCCCGGATGTGCGGCTGCATCGCCTCCTTGTCCTTGGCCAGGAAGGACTTCTTGATCTTCGGGATGATGCCCTCGTAGGTGAGGTTCACGCCGTCGACCTTCACCTTGGTCGGCGCGCCGTGCAGGAAGTCCCGCAGCTCCTTCTTGGTGTACTTGCGGATCGGCTTGGTCGGGTCGACGAAACCGGACTGCATGTACATCTTCACGGTCCACGGGCTGTCCAGTTTCCAGCCCGGAATCGTGATCGCGCCCTCGGCCAGCGACTTCGAGTCGTCGTAGAGCTGGGTGAGGTCGATGTCGTTGACGGTGCCGCGCCCTTCACAGCGCGCGCACATGCCACCGACGACGCTGAAGGAGCGCCGCTCCTTCATGGTCTCCCCGCCGCGTTCGATGGTGACCGCGCCCGCTCCGCTGAACGAGGCGACATTGAAGGAGTACGCCTTGGGCGAGCCGATGTGCGGCTTGCCGAGCCGGCTGAAGAGGATGCGCAGCATCGCGTTGGTGTCGGTGACCGTGCCGACCGTCGAGCGGGGGTCGGAGCCCATCCGCTGCTGGTCGACGATGATCGCGGTGGTCAACCCGTCGAGCACGTCGACGTCCGGGCGCGCCTGCGTCGGCATGAAGCCCTGGACGAACGCGCTGTAGGTCTCGTTGATCAGCCGCTGCGACTCCGCCGCGATCGTGTCGAACACCAGCGAGCTCTTGCCCGACCCGGAGACACCGGTGAACACCGTGAGTCTGCGCTTCGGGATGTCGATGCTGACGTCCTTGAGGTTGTTCTCGCGTGCGCCGTGCACGCGGATCAGCTCGTGGCTGTCAGCGACATGCTGGTCAGACGTCTGCGTGGCGGTCCTCTTGGCCTTGCTCACTCATGTCTCCATGTTCTCAGGCGGGGACCGCCTCGCGTTGATTCACCGGATGGCTCGAAGAGTGCTGAGCGCGCGGAGGGCTCAGCACTCAGCGGGCTTGTTCAGGGCATTTCCTGCATGCGGACCATGTTGCCCGCGGGGTCGCGGAAAGCGCAGTCGCGCACGCCGTACGGCTGGTCGGTCGGCTCCTGGATGACCTCAGCATCGCTGGCCTGCAGCCGGGCGAAGGTGGCGTCGATGTCCTTGGCGGCCAGCACGATGCCCCCGTAGGTGCCCTTGGCCATCATGTCGGTGATGACGCGGCGCTCTTCCTCGGTGATGCCCGGGTCTGCGCCCGGCGGGTGCAGGACGATGGACGTGCCCGGCTGCCCGGGCGGGCCGACCGTGATCCAACGCATACCCTCGTAGCCGACGTCATTACGGACCTCGAAACCGAGGGTGTCCCGGTAGAACGCTATCGCGGCGTCCGGGTCGTCATGCGGCAGGAAGCTCGCGTGAATTGAGATGTCCATGGCATCACATTAAGTCCGGCTGTCAACCGGCGCTTCTTTATTCCTGATCGGCCTGGTCACCTGTTTTGCCACGCACGACGGCATCCCCGCGACCGTGCGACCGTGCTGGGCCCGGTACGTGCTGGGCGGTACACCGACCAGCTCGGTGAAGCGGGTGCTGAAGGTGCCCAACGACGAGCACCCCACCGCGAAACAGACCTCGGTGACGCTGAGGTCACCACGACGCAGCAGCGCCATCGCGCGCTCGATGCGCCGCGTCATCAGGTAGCTGTAGGGCGACTCGCCGTACGCCGCCCGGAACTGACGGCTGAGGTGCCCGGTCGACATGCTCACGCCGCGGGCCAGCGCCTCGACGTTCAGCGGCTGCGCGTACTCCCGGTCGATCCGGTCACGGACACGACGCAGCCGGACGAGGTCGCTCACGCGCTGATCGTCGGCAGGTCGGCTGGTCACACTCGAGATGGTGCCATACCGGACAAGCACTGTCTGGGCATCTCCCCCGGTTGAGCGGTTAAGACGAGGTCTTGCTGCGCTTTCGGGCGACCTTCTTCACCACATGCCCGACGTACACCAACGCGGCCGCGAGTACGCCGATGTCGTCGATCAGAACGGGGTCAGGCAGGGCGTCGACGGGCGAAAGCGCGTAGATGATCGACCCGTAGTAGGAGACCTTGGCCGAGACCGGCACGCCGGGCTGATGCACCTTCCGGTGCCGCCGGACCATGAGGATCGCGAGCCCCAACACCACGACAGCGCTGACGATGACCAACACCAGCGCCACGACACCCAAGGTGGACAGCAGATCCCAGCCATCGCCCATCGGCAGTCCTCCGTTCGGCCGCGCCCGCCGGAGGGGAATGTCACTTCGACGGGGACAGTTTCCAGATCCTGATGGTCTTGTCGTCGCCGCCACTGGCGATCCGTGTTCCAGTGGAGTCGAATACCACTGTATTCACATTTCCGGCCGAGCCGATGAGGACAGCGCGGATTCGCCGGGTCGCCACGTCCCACAATTGGATGGTGTTGCCCTGGCCCCACGCGGCAATGGTCTTGCCATCGGGGCTGTATGCCACGGAATCGATGATGATTTCGTCGTTCTTGTCGAACCAGGCCGTGCTTTCGCCGGTGGCCATGTCGTAGACGCGCACGCTGTTGGTCCCGTCGGCGTCGGGGACCGCGAGGTTCTTGCCGTCCGGTGAGAAGGAAACGTCACTGCCGGTCGCGTCCTCGATGCTGCGGACGGTTCGTCCGCTCGCGGCCTCGACGATCCGTGCCTCCTCGTTCCTGCCCTTGCCCGCGTAGGCGATCAGCGAGCCGTCCGGGCTGAAGACCAGGTTGCGGTTGCCGTTGTGGTCCGGCAGCCCGATCTTGACCTGCCTGGTCGCGACGTCCCAGAGTTTCGCCCCGCCCTTGTGGGTGACCCCGGCCACCGTCTTGCCGTCCGGGCTGAAGGCCAGGTACTTCATGATGGAACCGCTGTCGGTCAACGAACCGATGAGCTGCCGGTCCGCGACGTTCCAGAGCCTGGTGCTGTCGTTGAGGTGGTTGCCGCCCCCGGCCAGCAGCTTGCCGTCTGGACTGAACGCCACGGCACTCACCGACCCGCCGCCAGGCCCAGGTGGGCCGATCAGGGTGGCCAGCAGTTTCCCGGATGCCGCGTCCCACAACAGGGCCTTGGGCCCCTCGTCGTGGAGTCCACCGTCGCCGCTCGCTACCAGCTTGCCGTCCGGGCTGAAGGCCACGGAGGTGATCTCCTCCTCGTGCCCGGTCAGCTTGATGTGGTCGGTGATCTCGACCGGCTTGCCCGGCCCAGTCTCAGCACTGGGCTCGACACTGGGCTCGACACTGGGCTCGGCTGTGCTCTGCCCCGCGGGCCTCTTCTCCCCCGGCAGGCCGCTGGAGTTGGCTGTGTTGCCGGGATTCTGGGTTTCCCCGTCCTTCCCGCTGAGGATCCACGCCGTGGACGCGCCGATCGCCACGAGCGCAGCGCCGCCGGCGAGCAGGATCGTGCGTCGGTTAGTGCCTCGGTTGGCCGGCGCGACTGCGGCAGCGTGCACCCGCTGGGTCGCCATGTCGCTGTCGCCGCCTGCCAGGAGCGCCGCGACCTGATCCGGGGTCGCCCGTTCCGTCGGATCCTTGCGCAGCAAGGCATTGAGCAACGGCGTGAGGCGACCTGAACGCACCGGCGGCATGGGGTCCCTGGTCAACAGCGCCGACAGCGTGGCCATGAAATCGGGGCCGTCGTAGGGTGGACGGCCTTCCAAGGCGGCGTACAGCGTCGCGCCCAACGACCACAGATCGGAAGCCGGTGTGACGGGTGCACCGGTTCCCTGCTCCGGAGCCATGTACGCGGGCGTGCCCACGATCGTGCCGGACGTGGTGAGCTGGACGTCACCCATCAGCCGAGCGATCCCGAAGTCGGTGATCACCACCCGGTCCTCGGCCAGCAACACGTTGGCAGGCTTGAGATCGCGGTGCACGATCCCGGCCCGATGGGCCACCCGCAACGCGTCGAGCATCGCCGCACCGATGCGCGCGACCTGCTCGACCGGCAGCGGCCCGTGCGCCTTGACGGCGTCGGAGAGCGACCCGCCCCGTACGAACTCCATCACGATCATCGGGGTTCCGTTGTGCTGCACGACATCATGCACAGTCACGATGCCCGGATGGTTCAGCCGGCCCGCTGCCCGCGCCTCTCGCATCGCGCGCTCGCACAGCATCGTCCGCTGTCCGTCGTCGAGCCCAGGCGGCAGCAGCAACTCCTTGATCGCCACTTCGCGGCCGATGAGTTCGTCATGCCCCAGCCAGACCCGGCCCATTCCGCCGGCGCCGATCACCCGCACCAGACGGTACCTTTGGGCAACCAGCATTCCCGTTCCATCGGTCACGGGGGCGCAGCTTAGGTGCGGCTGGACGGTCCACCCACCGATCTCCCCAATGTCTGCCCCATCGCGCCTGACTTGCCCACTGCTCACGCCCGATGGTCGGATCATCGACCACAGTGGCCGTCCCGGTGGCGGGCCGGTTCGCGAGCGTGCCGTCGGCCGCGAGCCAGAGCTTCCCTGGCCGCGCAGGGGCAGGCCATTGCGAGTCGTCGGGCCAACGGTGCAGGGTCGCGACCCACAACTGCCGCTGCAGATCGAAAGCCCGACGTGCGCGGCCTGGTTCAGCCAGGCCTTACTGGTGACTGCGGCGCGGCCGAGTACACCGCCGAATGGCCTGCCTTTCCGCACGGACGGACAGGCCATCAGGCGTCACTCGGCGACGAATGTCCGATGGCTCCAGGAAAAGACTCTGAGCTGACGGCCGTCGAGTTCGGTGAACTCGGAGGTCGGCTGGAAGTGCTCGTAGCACTCGCCGACAAGGACTTTCACCGGCGTGGTGGTGCTTTCGGCGTACCTGATCCGGCCGGCATGGGCCAGCCGGTGGTCCGGGCCGCCACGCAGGAAGGCGTTCGGTGTATTCGCTGACACGGTGGAGACCTCCTCGTCTACAGCGGGATGTTGCCGTGATCGCCTCGGGCGCGTGGTGCGGCGGCGAACGCTTCGACCAGGCGCCTACGGGTCTGGGTTGGATCGATGACCTCGTCGACAACACCGAGGGCCAACGCGCGGCCGACGCCGCCGGACGTCCTGTTCTGCTCCTCGATCAGCTGAGCGAGCAGGGCGGGGCGGTCTTCGTCGGCGACTGCGGCGAGCTTCTTGCGGTGGATGATCCCGACCGCGGCTTCCGCGCCCATCACGGCCACTTCGGCATCCGGCCACGCGAAAACCTTGGTGGCGCCGAGTGATCGTGAGTTCATCGCGATGTACGCGCCGCCGTAGGACTTCCGGGTGATCAGCGTGACCCGGGGTACCACGGATTCGGCGAAGGCGTGCAACAACTTCGCGCCACGCCGCACCACACCGTCCCACTCCTGCTTGACGCCGGGCAGGTAGCCGGGAACGTCCACCAGGACGAGCAGCGGGATACCGAAGGAGTCGCACATCCGCACGAACCGCGACGCTTTCTCGGCCGACAGGGAGTCGAGGCATCCGCCTTTGCGCAGTGGATTGTTGGCGATCACCCCGATGGTACGGCCGCCCATCCGGCCGAGGCCGACCACGATGTTGGCCGCCCAGTGCGGTTGCAGCTCCTCAAACGCGCCATTATCCACAATGGACTTGACCAGGGGTCGTACGTCGTAGGCACGGCGTGGTGATTCCGGCAGGTGCTCGCGCAGGTCCACTCCGTCCTGCACGAGGGTCGCGTCGAAGTCGCCCTGTTCGGCGAACAGCGCGGCCAGTCGACGAGCCTGCGCGTAGGCCTCGGCTTCACTGTCGACCGTCACGTGCGCGACACCGGACTTGCGCCCGTGCGCGGTCGGGCCGCCGAGCCCTTCCATGTCGATCTGCTCGCCGGTCACACTGCGCACGACTTCCGGGCCAGTGATGAAGATGCGAGCCGTGTCCGCCATGACGATCAGGTCCGTCAACGCGGGCCCGTAGGCGGCCGCACCCGCGGCCGGGCCGATGACGACTGAGATCTGCGGGATTTTGCCGGAGGCCGCGGTCATCGCGGCGAACATCCGGCCGACGCCGTCCATCGACTCGACGCCGTCCGCCAGTTTCGCCCCGCCGGAGTGCCACAACCCGATGACCGGGCATTGTTTGAGGACGGCGAACTCGATGGCCTCGATGATCCGGTCGGCCTCGGCAGCGCCGAGCGCCCCACCGAGTTTGGTGGCATTGGTGCAATACGCGACGGCAGGGACACCGCCGACGAGACCCGAGGCGGCACGCACGGCCACGCCGTCATCCGGCCGCAGCACACTGAAGTCGCCCGAGTCGAACAGTTGGGAAAGGCGCCCCATCGGGTCACGGAAGTCGACCGCAGGCTGACTCGCTAACGCCGTCATCTGTTCGCCCCCAGAACGACGAATGTGATGTCTGAATGTCGGTTCAACCGTGGCCGACGCACCCCCGCATGACAACCCCTAAGCATTTCCGCCCCCAGCGCGAACAACCGTAGGGGTCGAGTCGATGATTCGAGGTAAGGGAACCGTAGGGGTTCGCGGCCCTGACGGTGATCACTAGCTTCGTTTTCTGGAGCTCTTTGCTCAATTCGACCGAGGTTGACCTCAAGGGGGCAATAGTGAGACCTGTCCGGCTGGCATTCGTCGCGGTCATGGCCGCGGCCATCGTTGTCGGGCCCGTGACGACAAGCGCGGCGGCATCGGAAGTCGCGGCGTGCACCTGGAAGTCGTCGCCATTGCCGCTGCCCGCAGGGGTTACGAAGGCACGGGCGACGGCGTCCGACAACGACGGCGGTTATGCCGGAAGCCTGATCGACGGGATCAGCGACGTCGTCTACTGGAAGAACGGAAAGGTGATCGAGTACGGCCAGGTGCCGGCGTGGTCCGGCTACGGCGTCTTTGTCACCGACGTCAATCGTTCGGGCGTCATCGTCGGCTATTCCGCGCCGACCATGCGCGGCGGATACGTCGCATTCCGGTCGGTGGGTACGAAAATCGAGCCTTTGCCCGTGCCTGCGGGCACGTATTCCTCGACGGCCACCGGTGTGAACGACCGCGGCGACATCGTCGGCCATTACAACCCGAAGTTCGGTGAGCGGGCGCGGGCGGTGCGGTGGCCTGCCGACCGGCCAGGACAGATGGTCGAACTGACCGGGCTGCCCACGGGGAACTGGACCAACTCGGAAGACGTCGACGAGGACGGCACAGTTCTCGTCGTCGAGACCACCGGCACCGGATCGACGAGCTCTTTCCTCTGGCGTGCCGGTGTCGTCACCAAACTGGTGGCGCCGGTCGCCGCGGTCGACGTCAACGCCCACGCCATCTCCGCTGGCCGGGTGGTCGGCTCCATCACGCTGTCTGGGGGCGGCAGCGACAACCTGCGTGCGGTGGAGTGGGACGCGGCAGGCAACGGCCGCGTCCTGTCGGACGGCTACACGGCCGAAAGCGTGAACCGGCACGGGGTCGTGGTCGGCCTGCCCCGGAACTTCGAGCCAGGGGCGCTGGTCTGGCGCGGCGGCGCACTCGAAGCGCGAATCCCGGAAGGCGATGAAGGGCAGATGTCCTTCGGCCCCATCGGAGATGACGGCGGTATTCCAGCCACCTTGAGCATCGGGGACGTCACCGGCACGGAAACCCCGATGGTGTTCCGTTGTAGCTGACAGCGGAATTTTTCACAGTCGCCAGCGCAGCTGTTCCTTGGGCTGGTAGGAACAGCTTGCGCCGGTGACCACGCTTTCCCGCAAATGCCGGGCCAATTCCGGGTGCCGCGCGTCGAGTTTGCGGAGGGTGTCCCGGATGCGTGCGGTGACGGTCTTGCGTGCCCGCTCAGCCTCGTCGTTCAGTCGTCGAGTACGGCCCGCGAAGCCAGTCGCCGCCCGCAACTGGTCGAGCAGAGCCTCCCGTTCGCGGTCGGCCGCCACGGCACGGTCTTCCTCACCCAGCTCGGTCGCTCGCTCGATGACGGCGTCGAGTTCTGCCAGTCGGCGCGCGTAACTGGCCTTCGCCGTCTCGTCGAGCACCTCGTCCGCACCCGGCAACGGGCCAACGCTCAGCAGCCGTTGCGCGGGCACCGGTTCGCCCGAGGCGCTCAACAGGGTGTGCAGATCCCGCAGGCCTTTGGCGTCAGGCATATGGATGGTGAGCCCGCCGAGGCTGAGTTCCCACACCTCGCCGGTGTTACGGAACTCGGCGTCCGGCTTCCGTTGCGCCGCACGGATCCTGCCGACCCGGTCGACCAGGTGCGGCATGCCGATCCGTGTCGCTTCGCGCTCCACCTCGTCCAGCAAGGCCAGCCCGGCGTCGAGGTCTTTCGTGGCCAGCAAAGCCTCGGCCAGACCCGTTCTCGCCTCGAGCGACCACGGCACCGCGCCGAGTACGTCCGCACAACGCTGGGCCTCACGGAACCCGGAAACCGCTGCGTCCCAATCACCTTCCGCGGCGTCCAAAGTGGCCAGCCAGATCGCCACCGGACCGCTGATGTCGCCGCCGTACAGGGAAACCAACCACAAACCCTCGTACGGCCGCAGCTCAGCACGAGCCTGCCGACGCAGCTCGGGATCGTTTGCCGCGACGGCGACCTGCGCTTGCAACCGTAGCCACAAGGGTATGAGCATCCGCGGAAGCTCGGGACGATCCGCCAGATACCGCGTCGCGACCGAGCAATCGCCGGATTGCACAGCGGTGATCGCCTCGATCAGCCGAGGGAACGGATAGTCCTGCGCCACGGTCTCGTGGAACCGGGCCAGCTCGTCGAATCTTCCTTGCTGCAGAAGCAAAGCCCAGCGCAGGTGGTGCGCCATGAACGCCGGATGGGGCTGGGTGCGCAACTCGTCCAGCAACGCCTCGGCCTCGGCGAACCGGCCGGTGAGTGCGGCCACGATGCTCCGGTCGGCAATGGCCACCGCGCTGGCCCGCGGGCCGTGACTGCTCTCGGCCAGCGCGACGAACCGGTTCATATGGTCCACATAGGTCGGATCGCCGAGCTCGAGCAGCGCCACCCAACGCAGGTCTGCGGCGTACTGTTCCATTTCGGCGTCCGCGGTACGGCGCGCGACCGCAGCCAGTTCTCCGGCCAGCCGTTCGCGTTCCGCGGCGGTGCCCAAGCCCCAGATCACGTCGTGCCGGGCGGAAAGCCCGAATCCCAGTGCCTCGTCGTCGCCTTTGCTGCGAGCCAGTCCGGCGATCTGCTCGGCGATCCGGCCGGCCAGGTCCATTGCCGCGGACTGGCCCGACGTCTCGCCGAACAACCGGGTGTGTGCCTCGGCGAGCATCACCCCGTCGCCGCCGGGCCCGCGGTACAGCGTGAGCGCCGCCCTGGCCAGCAGCTCGGGATCGTCCAGATCCCTGGCCAGCGCGGCCGCTTCGTGGAACATCGGCCATGCCTGCCCGGTCGCGCCGGTCAGCTGCAACTCGTGCACCAGGTCCAGGGTGACCTTGACGCGGGTGTGCGGGTCGTCGACCAGTTCGAGCGCGCGGCGGTAGTGCCGGATCCGTTCCTCCGGCGCCAGTCTGCGCCCTGGATCCCTGGACGCGGCAAGCAAATACTTCAGCACACGCGCACGTTCCAGTGCCGTACCAGCGAAGTAGGCGTGGTGGGCGACCTCGCTGGGGAACCTGCCACCGGCCCTGCCGGGGATGCGCTCGTACGCATCCACCGCAGCAGCATGCAGACGACAAACTTCGTCCTCGTCCAAGCCTTCGTAGAGCGTGTCACGCACGACGCCGTGCGCGAAGGAATACCGGCCGTCCACATCGCACACCAACAAGCCGAGCGCCGCGTCGAGCCGCCGCTGGATCCGCGGAACCGGATCGCCAACGAGCGGAGACAGTACGTCGCAATGGAATTCCCGGCCCAGCACCGACGCCGCCGACAGCACCCGGACCACCGGCTCAGGCAGCCGCGCCAGCCAGGAGCGCACGGTCTGACGGACTGCGGGCGTGATCGCGGTCGTCGATCCGGTGGTCTGCCATAGCCGCGTGAGTTCCTCGACGAAGAACGGATTGCCGCCGCTACGCCGGTGAATTCCCGCCGCCAGCTCCGCATCCGGCTCCTCGCCGGACACCTGTGCCATGAGCTCTCGTACGTGCTCAAGTCCAAGGCCGCTCAGCGGGACGACCCTCCCCCGGGCGGACGGCAGCGGCGAGTCGGGGCACGCGCAGAGCAACGTGACCCGCTCGAAACGGGTGTGCCTGGCGAGAAACCCGAGCACTTCCAGGGTTTCGGAGTCCGCGTGGTCAAGGTCGTCCAGCGCGATCACGAGAGGCTGTTGGCGAGCGATGTCCGCGAGACTGCTCGCCAACGCGCCAAGCCCCGCGATCTCAGGTACACCCGGCAGTGCGCGCAAAAGCTGCGGCCAGGTCTCCCCCGACGACGACCAGCACGAACCGGCGGTGACCAGCGCGCCATCCTGACGGGCCTGCGCCAGCACGGCGTCGAGCAGCGTGGTCTTGCCGATTCCGGACTCGCCGGTGAGGAGCACCAGCCCGCCCTGCTTGATCGCGTCCCGCAGCAGGCCGAAAGGCTCGTCCCGGCCGATCAGCCGCATCGGCCCTACTAGCTTGATTCCTGGGCGACGATCGCCGCCTGCACCCGTGAGCGCAAGCCGAGCTTGCCGAGCACTTTGGACACGTGCGTCTTCACCGTGGTCTCGGCGATCAGCAGCCTGCTGGCGATCTGCGCGTTGGACAGTCCTTCGCTGAGGCAGGCGAAGACCTCACGCTCGCGTGTGGTCAGCTCCTCGAGGCTGACCGTCGGCGCGGTCGGCGGCGCGGTGGCCGCGAACGTGTCGATCAGTTTGCGGGTGATCACCGGCGAGAGCACACCCTCGCCGCTGGCCACCAACCGCACTGCCTCGACCAGCTTGGGCGCTTCCACCGACTTGAGCATGTATCCGCTCGCGCCGGCGCGCAACGCGTTGTACACGTCCTTGTCGAGGTCGAACGAAGTCAGCACGAGAACCTGCGCCAGTCCATCCGCGACGATGGCCCTGGTCGCGGTGATCCCGTCGACGCCCGGCATCCGCAGGTCCATCAGGACCACGTCCGGCCGCAGCGCTTTGGCTTGACTGATCGCCGTCGCACCGTCGGCTGCCTCGCCGACGACCTGGATGCCCTCGGCATCGTTGAGGATCATCGCGAGACCGGCCCTGATGGCGCCGTAGTCATCGACGACGAGCACGCGAACAGTCACCTGCACCCCCTGGAGACAGCGGCAAGTCTAGCGATCGGCCGATCGCTCGATCACAGTGTGGCGGCACTTATCTTCGGCACTGGCAGAACCGCGCGAACCAGCCAGCCGCCCTCGCCCGGCCCGGCGAAGAACGATCCGCCGATGGCGGTGGCCCGCTCACGCATGTTCAGCAGTCCGGTGCCAGTGTCGCCGCTGGCGGCCTTGTCCGCCAACTCGTTGCTGATCTCCAGGGTGATCGTGCCCTCGCTGTGCTGGATGGCGACCGTGGCACGCGCGCCGGGCGCGTGCTTGATGGCGTTGGTCAGCGCCTCCTGCGCGATGCGGTACGCCGCCAGATCCACCGCCGCAGGCAGCGTCACGTCCGCGCCTTCCAGCGTGTTGTGGACCTCGACGGTGATGCCCGCCGCGGTGGCCGACTCGATCAGCTTGGACAACTCGGCCAGCCGGGGCGGCGAGATGTTCTCCTCGGTGCCGTCCTCGGTGCGCAGCAGGTTGATGATCGCCCGCATCTCGGTCAGCGCGCTGACGCTGTTCTCCCGGACCGAGGTGAGCACGTTGCGAACCGTGCCGGGGTCCTTGAGCGACAGCGCGGCCTCGGACTGGATGGCGATCGCGGACAGATGCCCGGCCACCACGTCGTGCAGGTCCCTGGCCATCCGGGCGCGTTCGGCCCCGACCGCGGCCTTGCGGTCGAGGTCCGCGATCCGGGACAGCTGCTCGGAGGCCGCGCGTTCGGACGCCAGCAGCGCCCGGTGCTGGCGGATGTTCGCGGCCCACCACACCGGGATGATGATGAACGGAGCGACGGCGACCACCACGAAGATGGCCAGCCGCCAGTTGGGCACCAGTGCCAGCGCCAGTGCGGTGCCGACCAGCACGCACAACGGTCCGATCGCCGCGATGGCCCGGCTCGCCGAGCGAGAGCTGTAGAGCACAGCGGAGTACAGGTGGTCGCCGAAGGCGATGAGGATCGGCGCCGACAGGCCCAGCGTGATGTCCCCGGCAAGCGGGATCGCGGCCAGCGTCAGCCCGATCAGCGGTGCGGTGCGCCGGAGCAGCAAAAGCCCGCAGATCGCCGCCAGCAACACGATCCGCTGCCAGATCGGGGAGTCGCCGTGGTCCATCACCGGATAGATACCGGTGAGATAGAGAACGGTGCCACCGACGAAGTACCCCAGGACGATCAGCTGGTCCTGGCGCTTTCTCGGTAAGCGGCGAAACGCCGTGCTGACAGCGGAAGTCACTCCGTCATAAGACCACATGGCCCGCAGGTGCACATCCTCCGAAGTAATGAGCGGATGTCATTCCCTCTTGTTATACAGCCGCATGCTGATCAGGCCAAAGACCAGAGTGATCCCGGCCGCGTAGGCCAGGGTGGAAAGGATCCAGCCGCCCGGCACCTGCCCGGACAGCAAACCGCGCACGGCGGACACGGCGTGCGTGATCGGGTTCGCGCTCACCATTGTTCGCAGCCAGTCCGGCATGGTATCCGGAAGGACGTAGACGTTGCTCAGGAACGTCGCGGGCATGATGATCAGCATGCTCACGCTCATCACGGATTTCTCCGAGCGCAGCAGCAGCCCGAACATCGTCCAGATCCACGAGAAGGCGAACGCGAACACCAGCAGCACGCCGATCGCGGCGAGCCAGTGCAGCGGCCCGCCTTCCGGGCGGAATCCCATCAGCAGGCCGAGCAGCAGGATGGTCACGGTGGCCATCGAGTAGCGGACCACGTCGCCGAGCAGGGCACCGACCAACGCGGCAGGCCGCCACACCGGCAGGGTCCTGATCCGGTCGAAGATCCCCTTGTTGATGTCGCTGTTGACCCCGGTCCCGGTGTACATGGTGATCATCGTGACGCTGGTGACCAGCATGCCGGGCAGCAGGAACTGCAGGTAGTCCCCGGTCGAGCCGGCCACAGCGCCGCCGAACAGATAGGTGAACATCAGCGTCATCAGGATTGGGAACGCGGTGACGTCGAAGATCTGCTCGGGGATGTGCTTGATCTTGAGCATCGAGCGCCAGCCGAAGGTCAGCGATGCCGACCAGGCGCTGGGCCGGGGCATCCGCTTGCCCTCGGTGAGTACGGACTGCAGCGCGGGTGTGCTCATCGCGCGACCTCCTGTCCTTCGGTGCGGTCGGTCAGGGCGAGGAAGACCTCGTCGAGGCTGGGCCTGCCCAGGGTGAAGTTGTCGACGACGATCCCGGCCTCGGCGAGCTCGGCGAGCACCGCGGCGGCCTGCTTCTCAGCACCCTCGGCCGCGACCAGCGCGGTGAGCACGAGCGGATCGGACTTCGAGCGGATCGGAGTGGTCAGCGTGCGGGCGATGACGGCTTCCGCAGCGTCGCAGCCCTGCGCGTCGGTCAGCCGGACGTGGATGGTTCCCGACCCGGCGGACGCCTTGAGCTCGCCCGGCGTGCCCTCGGCGACCATCCGGCCGCGGTCGATCACCGCCACCCGGTCGGCCAGCTGGTCGGCTTCCTCCAGGTACTGAGTGGTCAGCAGCACGGTGGCGCCCTCGGCGACGATCCCGCGGACGATCTCCCACACGTCGCCGCGGCTGCGTGGGTCCAGCCCGGTCGTGGGTTCGTCGAGGATCAGCAGGTCGGGCGACTGGATGACGCTGGCGGCGATGTCCAGCCGGCGCCGCATGCCGCCGGAGTAGGTCATCACCTGCCGTCCGCCCGCCTCGGTCAGCTGGAACGCCTCCAGCAGCCGGGCGGCGCGCTGCAGGGCGGCTTTCTTGCCGTAGCCGAACAGCCTGGCCAGCATGACCAGGTTCTCCTGCCCGGTGAGGACGTCGTCCAGCGAGGCGTACTGACCGGTGACGCTCAGCCTGGCGCGCACCGCGTCCGGCTCCCGCGTCACGTCGTGGCCGAACACCCGAGCCGTGCCGCTGCTCGGGGCCAGCAGCGTGGCCAGCACCTTCACCGCGGTGGACTTACCCGCCCCGTTCGGCCCGAGCAGCCCGTACACCGTGCCCGCCGGAACCACCAGGTCCAGCCCGTCCAGCGCCCGGTGTGCGCCGAAGGCCTTCACCAGCCCGGCGGTCTCGATCGCCGGGCCGGTCACCCGCGTATCCATGGTCGTCCTCCCTCGTGCTAAGCCCTTCACCTGTGAGGCGCGAGATCGGCGGGCTCGGCCGCGAGATGGAATCTGGCGATGTGGGTACTCCTCCGAAGTGATGAGCTCACCGCTACCGATTGACGATTCACCGCCGGTACCGCCCAGCCCTACAGTGATGTCAGTAAAGAGTTTTGGGAAGGACACTGAAATGCTCGAAATCATCGGGATCCTGTTCGCCGTGCAGGGCATCGGCGGACTCATCAACAACCTCCAGGACGACGGCGGAAAAAGCTGGTTCCTGGTGAACTACATCGACGCGTTCAACGGTTTCGAGATTCCCATCAGCATCGGGCTCATCGTCATCGGTGCACTGCTGGTCGGTGGCAAGTACCTGACCAAGGCCAAGCGATAGGGGGGCTGCCACTGGGCGGCGGGGGCCCAGCAGCAGACAGGGTTTCGGACGGCATCGATTTCGGGGGCAGTGAAGTGGATTCTTCGAATAGTGCAGGCTGGCCTTTTCCGGTCGAGCAGCGTTCCGCCTTACCTCGCACTCCGGGACTGGTGAATTTACACCGGAACGAAAACCAGCCCGCGTACGTCGGTATTCCGACGTTCATGAGCCTGCCGGTCTGCCTCACTCCCGAGGACCTGCGGGCGGGCAACGTGGATGTGGCGATACTGGGGGCCCCGGTGGACACCTCGACCGGACACCGGGGCGCCGCTTTCGGTCCACGGGCGCTGCGCGCCGACGAGAGATACCTGTTCAACAACACCACCGAGCTGGTCAACGCCAGCAGCCGGGTCAAGCCGTTCAGCGAGCTGACCGTGGTGGACTACGGCGACGCCGCCGTGGACCTGTGGAGCATCGAGAACACCGAGCGCACGATCGGCGAGGTGGTCTCCGAGGTACTGGACGTCGGCGCGGTGCCCGTGATCATGGGCGGAGACCACTCCGTGATGGTGCCCAGCGTCCGTGCGCTGACGGAGAAGTACGGCAAGGACAAGCTCGCCGTCGTGCACTTCGACGCCCACCCGGACTGTCACGAAGAGATCTACGGGCACACCAAGACGCACGCCACCACCATCTGGCGGCTGATCAACGAGCTGGGCATCCCCGGCCACAACATCGTGCAGGCCGGGATCCGTACCCCCGGCTCGCCGGACAACCAGCTGTTCAACTGGATGCGCAAAGCCGGCATCCACACGCACTTCATGGCCGAGATCGAGCGGATCGGCCTGTCCGCGGTGGTCGACAAGGTGATCGACGAGGCCACCCAGCACGCCGAGGTCGTCTACGTCTCCCTGGACATCGACGTGGTGGACCCGGCGTACGCACCGGGTACCGGAACCCCGGAACCCGGCGGCTTGACCGGCCGGGAGATCCTGACGACCTTCCGCAGGCTGTGCCACGAAATGCCGGTGGTCGGCCTGGACGTGGTCGAGATCGCGCCGCACCTGGACCCCGGCTACCACACGGCTTTGCTGGCGCGCCGCGTGATCCTTGAGGCGATCAGCGGACTGGCCATGCGCAAGGCGGGCATCCACACGCGCAACTACCTGCACCCGGTCGCCTCGGGCGAGATCCCCTTCGCTCTGCGGGGCTGAGGGATCTCGCCCGGGTGAGTTGTGGACCGTGCCGGACGTCCGCCACGGTCCACAGCGCTCCGGCCGGTGGGTGGCGACTGGTGACGCCCACCGGCCCGGAGTATTCCTTACGGCTCAACGTTTTCGCTGAGCCAGCCGTCGACCGCACGAGCGGTGCTCGCGGCCATGTCCTCCATGATCCGGAAGTGGTTGCCCGGAACGTCGAGGGTGCTGTGCGGCAGCGGCCAGGTCGGCTGACCACCCACGCCGCCGAGCGGATCAGCGGCGCGGACCAGCAAGGTCGGCGCCGAGATCGGCCTCGGGGTCCAGTCCAGGTTGAAATACCGGCCCATGGCCGTCAACCAGGCCTCACCCCAAGCATCATCGGCGGTGCGATCACGCTCGATGAGCCCACGCCACGTGTCATCCATGGCGTCCTCCATGACCGAGCGGTCCATCTGCGAGTACGTGTCCAGCAGAACCACTGCTTCCGGCGCTGCTCCCTCCTTCTCAAGACGAGAGGCCAACGCGTGGGCGATCACTCCTCCGGAGGAGTAGCCGACGAGGGCCAGCGGCCCGTCGCCGATGTGATCGCGAATCGCGGCGAGGTGGACGTCCAGCAAGGCGTCGGCGCTCGCAGGCAGCGGTTCACCGGCGCGGAAACCGAGCAGCGGCAACACGAACAGGTCGCGCTCGTCCCGCAGCTCCCCGGCGAACCGGGAGTACGTCTGCGGTCCGGTCTTGCCGACGAACGGCGGAACACACACCAGCCGAGTCCGCCCTTCGCCCTGCGCCAGCCGAACCGGGGCCGGATCGACGGCCGGATCCTCAGCGCTCTCGAACGTGGGCATGAAGGTGGCAGCGGTGTTGAGCAGCGCGATGAAGTCGTCGACCCGGCCCAGTTCCCCGGCCCGTTCATAGAGAACGCTGAGCGTGCCGACCTTGGGCGCCGAGCTCTCAGCGGGCTGCTCGCCCAGCAGGGACAGCAGGTGCCCAGCGAGTTCGGCGGCCGTGCCGAACTCGAACACGGCCGTGGTGCGGACGCGGTGCCCGATGCGCGTGCTGAGGCGCCTGGCCAGGTCCACCGCGGTCAGCGAGTCGAACCCGGCCTCGATCAGCCGGGTGTCCGGCTGGAGGATGTCCGCGTCGGAGTAACCCAGCACGGCCGCGGCGACTGCCCGGACCGTGTCTACGACAAACGGAAGTCGTTGCGCAGCAGGCAAACCCTGCACACGCTCGGCGAGGGACGCCGTTGCTTCGTCTGTTTCGCTGTTGACAGCCGGGTTTGCCTCGGGCAGTTCGGAGAACAGCTTGCTCGGGCGGGCGGTGGTGAACACCGGGGCGAACACCGACCAGTCCATGTCGGTGATGGCCAGCGTGGTCTCGCTGTGATCCATGGCTTGCGCCAAGCCACGCACGGCAAGCTCTGGCTGCATCGGCAGGACACCGCGACGCCGCATGGCTTCCTTGAACGGCCCGACGAGAGCGAGCCCGTCGCCGTCCCATGCACCCCACGCGACCGAGGTCGCGGGCGCCCCACGGGAGCGGCGCCGCTGGGCGATCGCGTCCAACTGGGCGTTGCCGGCCGCGTACGCGCCTTGCCCGATCCCGCCCCAGACTCCGGCGCAGGAGGAGAACAGTACGAACGCCTCCAACGTGTCCGCCAGCAGCTCGTCGAGCAGTTCGGCGCCGGTGACCTTGCCCGCGAACACCTCGTCGAGCACGTCCGGCGTGGTCTGCGCCAGCGGGATGGACGGGGCGATGCCCGCCGTGTGCACCACAGCGGACAACGGCGGCAAGGTGTCGAGCAGGTCGACCAGCGACTCACGGTCGGCCACGTCGCAGGCGACGATCGTGACCTTCGCGCCGAGCGCGGTCAACTCGGCCTCCAGCTCGGGTGCGCCAGGCGCGTCGCTGCCCCGCCTGCTGGTGAGCACCAGATGCTCGGCTCCGCCGGCGGCCAGCCAGCGGGCGACGTGCCCGCCGAGCCCACCGGTGCCCCCGGTGATCAGCACGGTTCCCGCGGGCTTGTAGCGCTGCACGGGTTCGTCCTTCGCCGGAGCGCGGACCACGCGGCGGCCGAACGCCCCTCCCGCGCGCAGTGCGAGCTGGTCCTCGTCGCCCCCGGCCAGTGCGTCGGCGAGCAGGTTCAGCGTCCGGTCGGTCGGCGCCGGGGTGATGTCGATCATCCCGCCCCACCGCGCCGGGTACTCCAGTGCCGCCGACATTCCGAGGCCCCACAAGGCGGCCTGCGCGGGGTCGGGTTCATCGACGGCGACCGCGTTCCGCGTCACCATCCACAGTGGAGCATCGTGACCGTCGAGCGCTTGGATCACGGCAAGCCCGTTGAGCACAGCGGCCGGCAGGAAACGACGGCCGGGATGCGGCGTTGAGTCGAAGGCCAGCAACGACAGCACACCGCTCACTTCGTCCAGTTCGGACAGCTGAGCGGCGAGCGTTTCCGGGGTCAGCCCGGGGCCGGAGAGCGGGAGTTCATGGACGCGGGCGCCACGCGCGGTGAGGGCACGCACGATCGCGGTGGCGTCCTCGTCACCCTCCGCGGGGACCAGGACGAGCCAGTCACCGGCGAGCGACGCGCGCGTGCCGAGGGTCACCGGCCGCCAGTCAACGCGGTATCGCCACGAGTCCACAGTGGAGGATTCGGTGCGCTGCTTGTGCCAGCGGGACAACGCGGGCAGCACCACGCCGAGCTCGTCCTCGTCGGTGGTGTCCAGCAGCTGGGCCAGCCCGGGCAGGTCCTGCTCGCCCACCAGTTCCCAGAACCGCTCGGCGATCGGGTCGCTGCCAGCCACCGTGCCCTGCTGGACGGCCGGGTCGTGCCAGTACCGCGTCCGCTGGAAGGCATAGGGCGGAAGCGAGACCGGCCGCGGGCCGAGGCCTTCGAAGGCGGCCGGCCAGTCGATCACGGCACCGCTGGCGTGGGCCTCGCCGAGAGCGGCGAAGAACTGCCGCATCCCACCCAGATCGCGGCGCAGCGAGCCGGTGACAGCGACCTCGATGTCGTTGTGCTCAGCGATCGCGTGCACCGCGTTACGCAGAACGGGATGCGGAGTGGACTCGACCACGAGGTTGTGCCCGGCCGTGATCAGCGCCCGCACAGCGGGTTCGAACAGCACCGGCTGACGCATGTTCCGGTACCAGTAGTCAGCGGTCAGCTCGGCGGTGTCGATGCGGTCGCCGGTGACCGTGGAGTAGAAGGCGACTCCGGCCGACGACACGGGCCGGATCGGGGCCAGATCGCGCAGCAGCTGCTCGCGCAACGGCTCCACGTGCGGCGAATGCCCAGCGCCCGGCGCGCCGGGGATGCGACGCGTGCGGATTTGGCGTTCCTCGCACATCGCCAGGAATTTCTCCAGCACTTCCGGATCGCCGGCGACCGTGCCCAGCGCCGGGCCGTTCACGGCGGCGACCGTGAGTTCATCCCATCCGTCGACCAACGCGGTCAGTTCGGCGTGCGGCAGCGACACCGACACCATGGCGCCCCGCCCGGCGATGTACATCAGTGCACTGGACCGCAGGGCGATGACGCGGGCGGCGTCATTGAGGGTGAGCGCGCCCGCGACATAGGCGGCAGCGACCTCACCCTGCGAGTGGCCGACGACGGCGGCGGGTTCGATCCCGTAGGAACGCCACAGCGCGGCCAGCGACACCATCATGGTGAACAGCACCGGCTGCACGACATCGAGGCGCTCCATCGAGGCCGCGCCATCGACGCCCCGGAGTACGTCATCGACCGAAAAGTCCACATAGGGCTCGAAGGCGTCGACGCAGTCACGGACACTCGCCGCGAAAACGTCCGACTCGGCGTAGAGCGCGGCACCCATGCCGGGCCATTGCGAGCCTTGCCCGGAGAAAACGAACACCGGTTTGCTGTCGGTGATCACGGGCGTGCCGATCGGCAGATCCCCCTCGGCCAACGCTCCCAATTGGACAGAGAAGTCCTTGAGCGTGGCGGCCGCGAGCACGGCCCGGTGGCCGAACAGGCTCCGTGTGGTCAGCAGCGAGTGGCCGACATCGACCGGGTCCAGTTCCGGTTCACGCTCGATGTAGGCGCTCAGACGGGTGGCCTGCGCGCGCAGCGCGGCCGGCGACTTGGCCGACAGCAACCACGGTACGACCGTGGCTTCCCGCTGTGGCACAACGGCTTGCTCGGCGGTGGGCGGCTCTTCGATGATCAGGTGCGCGTTCGTGCCGCTGAGCCCGAACGACGACACGCCGGCGCGGCGCGGACGGCCGGTCTCCGGCCATGGCCGCGCCTCGGTGAGCACTTGCACGGCACCGGTCGACCAGTCCACATGGGACGTCGGCTGCTCCACGTGCAGCGTGCGGGGCAGCAGCCCGTTGCGGATCGCGTGCACCATCTTGATCACGCCGGCCACCCCGGCGGCGGCCTGGCTGTGCCCGATGTTGGATTTGATCGAGCCCAGATACAGCGGGCGGTCGTCCGGCCGGCCCTGACCGAGGGTGGTCAGCAGTGCGGTGGCCTCGATCGGGTCACCCAGCGCGGTGCCAGTGCCGTGCGCCTCGACGGCGTCCACATCAGCGGCAGTCAGCTTGGCGGCGGTGAGCGCGTCACGGATCACCCGCTGCTGAGCGGCAGTGCTCGGTGAAGTGAGGCCGTTGCTGGCACCGTCTTGGTTGATCGCGCTGCCCTGCAGCACAGCCAGCACCTCGTGGCCGTTGCGCTGCGCGTCGGACAGCAGCTCCAACGCGATAAGCCCCGCCCCTTCAGCGAACGCGGTGCCGTCAGCGCC
Organism: Rhodococcus rhodnii; assembly: GCA_000720375.1. Classification (GTDB taxonomy): domain Bacteria; phylum Actinomycetota; class Actinomycetes; order Mycobacteriales; family Pseudonocardiaceae; genus Kibdelosporangium. The sequence continues at coordinate 294,695 of JOAA01000020.1, forward strand.
TTCACCGAACGCCTTGCAGCGGGACGCGGAGGCGTTCACGTCCAAACCGTTGGCGTCGACCAGCACAGCGAGATTGGTCAGCACAGTCACGCCGCCGGCGAGCGCCAGATCGCACTCACCACGTCTGAGCGACTGCATGGCCAGGTGCAACGCCACCAGCGATGACGAGCACGCGGTGTCCACGGTGAGCGCGGGCCCTTCCAGACCGAGCATGTACGCCAAACGTCCAGAAAGGACACTCGGGGCACTGCCGGTGAGCACGTATCCCTTGGTCTGCTCGGGATCCGCGCTGCCGTCGAGGCCGTAACCGGAGGTGGTACCGCCGATGAACACGCCGGTACGGCTGCCACGCAGCCCGGCTGGATCTAATCGCGCCCGCTCCAGCGTTTCCCACGCCAGTTCGAGCAGGATGCGCTGCTGCGGGTCCATCGCCAGCGCCTCACGGGGCGTGATGCCGAAGAACGTGGCGTCGAAATGCCCGGCCTCGTCGATGAATCCGCCTTCGGCGTCCGCGACGCCCCAGCCCCGGTCCGCGGGCAGCGAGGTGATCGCGTCGACCTCGTCGGCCACGAGCTGCCACAGCTCCTCCGGCGAGTTCGCTCCGCCGGGATACCGGCACGCCATGGACACCACGGCGACCGGTGCGCCCGCCGAGGCCTCGGCCGTACGCAGCCGTTCGCGCGTCTCGTGCAGATCGGCAGTGACCCGCTTCAGGTAATCAAGGAGTTTCTGTTCGTTGCTCATGGCTTCCCTCGGCAGGTCAGGAGATCTGCAGGTCGTTGTCGATGAGATCGAAGATCTGGTCCGCCGTGGCGTCCTGGATCCGCTGGGACATCCCGTTCTCAGCCCCCGTCGCGTCTTCGAACCGGGCCAGCAGTGCCCGCAGCCGGGCGGCGACCTCGCCGCCTGTGCCGTTGTCCGGGACGAAATCGGCCATCGCGCTCTCGAGCCGGTCCAGTTCGCCGAGCACGCCCGCGGTGGCCGTCTCGGTCTGGCTCGGCGCGAGCTCGCCACGCAGGAACTCGGCCAGGGCCTGGGGTGTGGCGTGGTCGAAGACCAGCGTCGGCGCGAGCCTGCTGCCAGTGATCCGGCTGAGCCGGTTGCGCAGTTCCACGCCGGTCAGCGAGTCGAACCCGAGCTCGCGGAAGGCCCGTTCGGGTGTCACGTCCGCCGCCGACGGGAAGCCGAGTACGGCCGCCGCCTCGGCGCGGACCACGTCGAGCAGGATCCGTGCCTGCTCGGCTTCGGTCTGCCCGGTCAATTGCTTGATCAGACGCGGCTCGCTGCTGTCCGGCGCGTCGCCTGCCACCCGGCGCGTCTGCGCGGAACCGGTGAACGCCCGCAGGACGTGTGCGACCTCGTCCGGCCGTTGCCGCCGTAGCCCTGCGACGTCCAGCCGCATCGGCACCAGCAGCGGCTCGCCCACCGCGAGCGCCGCGTCGAACAGGGCCATGCCCTCCTCGGTCGACAGCCCGCCGACACCGTCCCGGCCGAGCCTGGCCAGGTCGGCCTCGTCGAGGTGCGCGGTCATCCCGCCCAGCTCCGCCCACAGACCCCACGCGAGCGAGACCGCGGGCAGCCCTGCCGTACGCCGGCGGTGGGCCAACGCATCGAGGAACACGTTCGCGGCCGCGTAGCCCGCCTGCCCGGCACCGCCGAAGATCCCGGCAGCGCCGGAGTAGAGTGCGAACAGCGACAGGTCCTTGTCCCGCGTGAGCTCGTCGAGGTGCATGGCACCGTCGACTTTGGACCGCAGGACCGCACTGACTCGATCGGCGGTCAGGTTGCCGACCAGTCCGTCGTCGAGCGTGCCCGCTGTGTGCACGACTCCGGTCAGCGCGTCGCCGATCTCAGCGAGCAGCTTGGCCACCGCTGTCCGGTCGGCCACGTCGCACTTGACGATCCGGACCTGTGCGCCCAGTTCGGTCAGCTCACGCTCCAGGTCGCCCGCGCTGTCCGATCCACTCCGGCTGGCCAGCACCAGATCCCGGACTCCGTGCGTGGTCACGAGATGCTTCGCGGCTGCCGCGCCCAGGTTCCCGGTGCCACCGGTGATCAGCACGGTGCCCACACGGCCTTCGCGTGGCACCGTGAGCACGACCTTGCCGATGTGCCTGGCCTGGGAGATGAACCGGAACGCGTCCTTGGCCTGCCGGACGTCCCAAGCCCTTGTCGGCAGCGGGTGCAGGACACCGGCCGCGAACAGGGCCATCACCTCGTGCAGGATCTCGCCCATCCGCTCGGCGCCCGCTTCGATCACGTCGAAGGCGCGGTAGCGCACACCCGGGTGTTGGGCGGCGACCTGGTCGGCGTCGCGGATGTCGCTCTTGCCCATCTCGACGAACCGCCCGCCGCGCGGCAACAGCCGCAGTGAGGCGTCGACGAACTCACGGGCGAGCGAGTCCAGCACCACGTCCACGCCGCGGCCGACCGTGGCGTCGGTGATCTTCTGCTCGAACTCGAGATCCCGCGAGGAAGCCAGATGCGTCTGCGCCACGCCGAGATCCCGCACTGCCTGCCACTTGCCGGGGCTCGCGGTCGCGAAGACCTCGGCGCCCCAATGCTTTGCCAACTGCATGGCGGCCATGCCCACGCCACCCGCGGCCGCGTGGATCAGCACGGACTCACCGCTGCGCAGGTCGGCGAGGTCACGCAGGGCGTAGTACGCGGTCAGGAACACCACCGGCACCGACGCCCCGTCCACAAAGGACCAGCCGTCGGGCATCTTGACCAACAGCCTGCTGTCGGCGACCGCGACCGGGCCGACACCACCGGCGAAGATGCCCAGCACCCGGTCGCCCGGCGCCAGGCCAGTCACGCCGGCGCCGACCTCACGGACGATGCCCGCGCCTTCGTTGCCGAGCATGACCTCGTCGGGGTACATGCCAAGGGCGATCAGGACGTCACGGAAGTTGACGCCCGCGGCCCGTACTTCCAGCCGTACTTCCAGGTCTCCCAGCGGCGCCTCGGCATCGGCGAACGGCAGCAGGGCGAGGTTGTCCAGCGTGCCCTTGGACGTGACGTCCAGGTGCCAGGCCTCCGCTGGCGGGGTGAGTGCGACGGAGTTGTCCACTCGTCCCAGCCTGGGCGCGTGGACGGTGCCGTTGCGGATGGCGAGCTGTGGCTCGTCGGTGGCCAATGCCTTTGCCAGCACGTCTTGTGACGCCTGCGTGCCGTCGGTGTCGACCAGCACGAACCGGCCTGGGTTCTCCGACTGCGCGGACCGGACCAGACCCCAGACAGGTGAGGAGGCCAAGTCCGGGACGTCCTCGCCCGCGCCGGCCGCGATCGCTCCCGTGGTGAGGAACACGAGCCTCGAGCCGGCGTTTCCGTCGTTCCTCAGCCAATCCTGAACCGTGTGCAACGCCTTGTGGACAGTCCGATGTGGATCTTCCTCGACCGCTGTCCACGGCAGCACGACCGTGTCCTGCGCCGCGGTGTCCGGCAACGGCACCGTGATCCACTGCATCCGGAACAGGTTCTGGCTGCTGGACAACGCTGCCGCGGCTGCCGCTGGGCGCAGTGCCAAAGAGTCCACGACCGCGACTGGGTCACCGTGGGCGTCGGCTGCCAGCACCGAGACGCTCTCGTTGCTGTGCTTGGTCAGCTTGACTCGCAGCACCTTGGCACCCGTGGCCAGCAGGGAAACCCCGCTCCAGGAGAACGGCAGGTACGCACCGCCCTCGCCGAACGACGCCACCCCCAGGGCGTGCAGGCCCGCGTCGAGCAGTGCCGGGTGCAGCCCGAACCGGTTTGCCTGGCTGTGCTCGGCATGCGGCAACTCGACTTCGGCGAAGATCTCCTCGTCGCGCGTCCACACCGCTCGAAGGCCTTGGAACACCGGGCCATAGGTCAGCCCAGCGCCCGCGAACCCTTCGTACAGACCGGCGATGTCCACCGCGTTCGCTCCGGCCGGTGGCCAGTCTCGCAGGTTCTCGGCCGGCTCGGGCGCGGGTTCGGGTGTCACCACCGCGGTGGCGTGCCGGGTCCACGGCAGGTCTTGGTTCTCCCGGGCGTAAATGTTCAGTTCACGAGCACCGGTGTCGTCGGCGGCGTCCACCACGATCTGCACTTGCTGCGGCAGAACCAGCGGCGCCTCGATGGTCAGTTCTGCGAGGCTCGGGCAGCCTGCCCGGTCACCGGCCTGCAGCGCCAACTCCACCAACGCGGTGCCTGGGGCCACGGTCCGGTCCATGACCACGTGGTCAGCCAGCCACGGCTGCGCCGCGACCGACAGACGGGTGGTGAGCACCAACTGCTCTCCCCCAGCCAGATCCAGGGCCGCGCCCAGCAGCGGGTGATCCGCCGCGCCCAGCCCCGCACCGGCGAGGTCGCCGACCATCGATCCGCCGCGCGGCCAGAACCTCTGCCGCTGGAAGGGATACGTCGGCAGGTCCGGCGGGACGGTTCCGGCGTTCGCCGTGATCCGCTGCCAATCCACCGTGGCGCCGGCGCAGAACGCCTCGGCCGCCGAGAGCATCAACCGGCGCAGGTCGCCTTCGTCGCGCCGCAAGGTACCCACTGCGGCGTCGTCCACGGTGTCCTGGATCGCCATGGTCAGCACGGGATGGGCGCTGATCTCGATGAAGAGTTGACGTCCCTCGCCGGCCAGGTGCTCGACCGCCGCGGCGAACTGCACGGTCTGCCGCAGGTTGCGGTACCAGTACTCCCCGGTCAGCGCGGTGGTGTCCAGCCAGGCCGAGTCCACAGTGGAGTAGAACGGGATCTTGCCTGCCTGGGGCCGTACCGGCGCCAGGACCCGGGCCAGTTCCGTTTCGATTCGTTCGACGTGCGCGGAATGCGACGCGTAGTCCACCGCCACCATCCGGGCGCGGATTCCGTCGGCCTCACACCCGGCCATCACCTCGGCCAACGCCTCCGGGTCACCGGAGAGGACGATGGCGTTGGGGCCGTTGATCGCCGCGATGGAGACCTGGTCGGTGAGCCGTCCAGTGACCTCGTCCAGGGGTGCCGCGACCGAGAGCATCCCGCCGGCGCCAGCCAGCCCGGCGGCGATCGCCTGGCTGCGCAACGCCACAACCCGAGCCCCATCGCTGAGGCTCAGCCCGCCAGCGACGACCGCGGCCGCGATTTCGCCTTGTGAATGCCCGACAACCGCACCAGGAGTCACACCCAGGGACTCCCATGCCGCGGCCAGCGACACCATCACTGCCCACAACACCGGCTGTACGACGTCAACCTTGGACAGTGCGGCCTCATCGCTGAGAACGTCCAGCAGCGACCAGTCCGTGAACGGCGCCAACGCGGCCGCGCACTCACGCATCCGCTCCGCGAAGACTGGGCTCTCGTCCAGCAGTCGGGCGGCCATGCCCACCCACTGAGAACCCTGGCCGGGGAAGACGAACACAACTCGGTCCACAGTAGACGCATGGCCCTGTGCGCCGAACGCCGGGATCTGCCCGCCGGCGACCGCTGCCATGAGCTCGGCGGGGTCGTCGCCCACGACCACCGCCCGGTGCTCGAACACCGGACGCGCGGCCAATCCCGTTGCCACGTCACCGGCATCGCCACCGAACTCGGCGATCCGGGCGGCCAGCGCCCGCAGCGCGGTTTCGGACTTCGCCGAGATCACCCACGGAACCACGGCCAGCGGGGAAACCTCGGCTGGGGCGGCCACTGGCGCCTGCTCCACGATGATGTGCGCGTTGGTTCCGCTCATCCCGAAGGACGAGACCCCGGCGCGCCGCGGGTGGCCGTTCTGCTTCCAGTCCTGTGCCTCGGTGAGCAGTTCGACCGTGCCCGAGGACCAGTCCACATGCGACGAGGGCGAGTCGACGTGCAGGGTCTTGGGCAGCATGCCGTTGCGCAGGGCCATGACCATCTTGATGATGCCCGCGACACCAGCGGCGGCCTGCGTGTGGCCGATGTTCGACTTCACCGAACCGAGCCACAACGGCCGGTCCCGGTCACGGCCATACGTGGCCAGCAGTGCTTGCGCCTCGATCGGGTCACCCAGCGTGGTTCCGGTGCCGTGTGCCTCGATCGCGTCCACATCAGACGGCTGCAGTCCGGCGTTCGCCAGTGCCGCCCGGATCACCCGCTGCTGCGAGGGACCGTTCGGGGCGGTGAGGCCGTTCGACGCACCGTCTTGGTTGATGGCGCTGCCACGGACCACAGCGAGGATGTTGCGGCCGTTGCGCTGGGCGTCGGACAGTCGCTCCACCAGGAGCACACCGACACCCTCACCCCAGCCGGTACCGTCCGCAGCTTCAGCAAACGCTTTACAGCGGCCATCCGTCGCAAGACCACGCTGTGCGCTGAAGTCGACGAACGCGCCCGGCGTGGACATCACTGTCACACCACCGGCCAACGCCATCTCGCATTCGCCGTTGCGCAGCGCCTGAACCGCCAAATGCAGCGCCACCAACGAGGATGAACACGCCGTGTCCACAGTGACCGCTGGGCCTTCGAGGCCGAACGTGTACGCGATCCGGCCGGAGACCACACTGGCCGAGACCCCTGTGCCCAGGTGTCCGTCACCGGTGTCCGTCGAGGCAAGCAGAACAGACAGGTAGTCCTGGCCGTTCGAGCCGACGAACACACCGGTCCGGCTGCCGCGCGCTGCGACCGGGTCGATGCCCGCGCGTTCGAACGCCTCCCACGACGTCTCCAGCAACAGCCGCTGCTGCGGATCCATCGCGACTGCTTCTCGTGGCGAGATCCCGAAGAAAGTCGGGTCGAACTCGCCGACGTTGTAGAGGAACGCACCGTCGCGGGTGTAGCTCGTCCCGGGGCGGCCGGGCTCAGGGTGGTACAACTCCCCCAAATCCCAGCCACGGTCCTCAGGGAACGGCCCAACCGCGTCCCCGCCTTCAGCGAGCAGGTTCCACAGTTGTTCGGGAGTCTCGACGCCGCCGGGGAACCGGCACGCCATGCCCACGATCGCGATCGGCTCGTCGCTGGCGACCGCGGAGGTCACCGCGACCGCGGCGGTTGCCTCAGTGTCCAGGAGCTCAGCCCTGAGGTGGTCAGCGAGGACCTTCGGGTTCGGGTAGTCGAACACCAACGTCGCGGGCAGCTCCAAACCGGTCAACGGAACCAACCGGTTACGCAACTCGACCGCAGTCAAGGAGTCGAAGCCAAGTTCGCGGAAGGCACGATCCGGCTCAACGGCTTCGGGCCCCGCGTAACCAAGAACCACCGCGGCTTCGGCACGGACCAGGTCCACCAGAAGCCGCTGCTTGGCGCTGGAGTCCAGCCCGGCCAGCTTCTCCTTCAACTCCGATGAGCCATCGCTCGTCGGCTGCTCTTCAGCGACAGCGCCGGGGATCTCAGCCAGCAACGGGCTTGGCCGGCGCGCCGTGAACACCGACGCGAAGCGCGGCCAGTCCACGTCGGCGACCGTGACGGTGACGTCCCGCTGAGCCTGTCCCAGGGCAACCAAAGCCCGCTCCGGCGACAGCGCGACCAAACCCTGGCGTGCAAGGTGTTCCCCTGCTTCGCCTGTGGCCATTCCGCTGCCCGCCCACGGACCCCACGCGACCGAGATGCCGGGCAGACCGTCAGCCCGACGCTGCTCAACCAACGCATCCACAAACGCGTTACCAGCCGCGTAAGCACTCTGACCACCACTGCCCCACGTCGCAGCGATCGACGAGAACACAATGAACGCATCGAGGTTCTCGGTCAGCTCGTGCAGATTCACCGCACCGGCGACCTTGCCCGACACCACCTCTTCGAACTCTTCGACCGAGCAATCCACCAGCGGCGTCGACTGGGCAAGACCAGCCGCATGCACAACCACCGACAACTCGGGCAGGCTTTCCAGCAGCTTGGCGACGGCAGCCCGATCCGCGACGTCACAAGCCGCGACCGTGACCTCGACGTTCAGCGCACGCAGTTCGTCGATCACCTGTGGCGAGGCGGCGCCGCGGCGGCTGACCAACACCAGGTGGCCAATGCCGCGCTCAGCCAGCCATCGGGCGACCTGAGTGCCCAGTGCGCCCGTGCCTCCGGTGACCAGGGCGGTGCCGGAGAAGGACCATTGTTCGTCGGTCGCCGAGTGCCCAGCGGGCATCAACCTTCGTGCGAACACGCCGTTCGGCCGGACTGCGACCTGGTCTTCGGTGCCGTCAGCCAACAAGCCGTGTACAACGTCCGCGTCGAACTGCTCAGGCAGGTCGATCAGGCCACCCCAGATCTCCGGGTGCTCCAGCGCCGCAACCCTGCCGAGGCCCCACACCTGTGCCTGTTCAGGCGCGGTTATCCGGCCCACGGCCACCGCACCGCGGGTGACCGCCCAGACCTTGGACTCGGCGTCCACCGCGGCCTGAATGACAGTCAAGGTGTTCGGAGCGTCCAAACAGGACAGCACGCCATCGAACTCACGCAGGATCCCGGCCAGCTCGGCCCGGTCGGCCTGCTCGATCACCAGCACTTCACCCAACGACGCGAGCGACTCGTCCGGCTCGTGCGCCAGCACCAGCCAACGTCCCGTAGCAGCAGCCTTCGGAACGGCAACCGGAACCCACGAGACGGAGTAACGCCAGCCCTGGGCAGCCGAGGACTCCTGGCGACGCTGCCGCCACGCCGACAACGACGGCAGCAGTTCACTCAGCGACTGCTCGTCGTGGCCCAGTTCCGTGGCAAGCGAACGCGCGTCGGCCCGTTCGACGATGTCCCAGAACTCCTGGTCGACGGCCTCGCCCTGCGTGACAGACCCGCCAACCTCCAGCCAGTACCGCTCACGCTGGAACGCGTACGTCGGCAAGTCGACCCGGGCACCCTGCACCAGCGCCGTCCAGTCGACGGAAACACCACGGGTGTGCATCGCCGCCAACGCGCCGATCGCGGTACGAACCTCTGGCCGATCAGCCCGCAAGACCGGTACGAACAGCCCTTCGGACACGCAACCCTGAGCCATCCCGGCCAGCACACCGTCCGGACCCAGCTCAACAAAGGCCGTCACGCCTTGCGCGGCAAGGGTGTTCACACCATCGGCAAACCGCACAGCCTGACGCACATGCGAAACCCAGTACTCCGGCGAAGTCAAGTCAGTGGCCAATTCGCCGGTCACGTTCGACACGACCGGAATCTGCGGCTCACCGAACTCCAAGCCGCGCAGAACCTCGGCGAACTCCGTCAGCATCGGCTCCATCAGCGGAGAGTGGAACGCGTGGCTGACGTGCAAGCGCTTGGTCTTCCGGCCTTGCGCCGAGAACTTCTCAGCCACCGCAAGAACAGCAGGCTCAACACCGGAGATCACGACGGAGTTCGGGCCGTTGATCGCGGCAATCCCGAACTCGTCTGTGGTCTCGATCTCGTCCTCGGTCGCCTCGATGGCGACCATGGCCCCGCCAGCGGGCAAGGCCTGCATCAGGCGGCCACGTGCAGCAACCAACTTGCAGGCGTCTTCGAGCGACAGCACTCCGGCGACGTGAGCCGCCGAGATCTCGCCGATCGAGTGGCCCATCAGGAAGTCCGGGCGAACGCCCCAGGATTCCAACAGCCGGAACAGGGCTACTTCAACCGCGAACAGCCCTGCCTGGGCGAACTCCGTCTGGTTTAACGACTCGGGCTCGCCGTCTATGACCTCCCGCAACCGCGGATGCAGCAACTCACAAGCAGCATCGAAGGCCTCAGCGAATGACGGGAATTCACCGTAGAGCTCACGGCCCATGCCGATGCGCTGTGCGCCCTGACCCGTGAACAAGAACGCTGTCTTGCCCCGGACCACGGAACCCGTGACAACATCGGCGGAGGAACGGCCCTCTGCCAACGCATCAAGAGCGCTCGCGTGGTCGTCACCGAGGACAACTGCGCGGTGCTCCAACGCCGCCCGGGTAGTCGCCAACGAGAACGCGATGTCAGCCGGACTTCCGTCGGCGAGACCGCGAAGGGCCGCGGCCTGCGCTCGCAGGGCCTGTGCCGACTTGGCGGAAAGCACCCACGGCACCACCGAAGGCGCCTTCGAGACGGCTTCGAACTCTTGCTCAGGCGCCTGCTCGATGATTGTGTGCGCGTTCGTGCCGCTGATGCCGAACGACGACACTGCCGCGCGCCGCGGGTGTCCGTTCTCCAGCCACGGCTGTGCCTCGGTCAGCAGTTCCACCGCACCGGACGACCAGTCCACATGCGACGACGGCTTGTCCACGTGCAACGTCTTCGGCAACACGCCGTGCCGCAACGCCATGACCACCTTGATGATGCCCGCGACACCAGCGGCGGCCTGGGTGTGGCCGATGTTCGACTTCACCGAACCCAGGAACAACGGGCGGTCCCGGTCTTGCCCGTAGGTCGCCAGCAAGGCCTGGGCCTCGATCGGGTCGCCCAGAGCGGTGCCCGTGCCGTGCGCCTCGACAGCGTCCACATCGGACGGGGCCAGGCCGGCACTGGCCAGAGCGGCCCGGATCACTCGCTGCTGTGACGGACCATTCGGGGCGGTGAGCCCATTCGACGCACCGTCCTGGTTGATGGCACTACCACGGACCAGCGCGAGTACCTTGTGGCCCTTGCGGCGGGCGTCTGACAGCCGCTCCAGCAGGAGCATGCCCGCGCCCTCACCCCAGCCGGTGCCGTCCGCGCTGTCCGAGAACGCCTTGCACCGGCCGTCCGCAGACAGACCGCCCTGCGCGCTGAACTCGATGAAGGCACCTGGCGCGGACATGACCGTCACACCACCGGCCAACGCCATCTCGCACTCACCGTTGCGCAAGGCGTGCGTTGCCCAGTGCAGCGCCACGAGCGACGAGGAACAGGCCGTGTCCACAGTGACTGCCGGGCCTTCCAAGCCGAACGTGTAGGCCACTCGGCCGGACGCCACACTCGGGGTCGTGCCGGTCATCAGGTGTCCTTGCAGCCCTTCGGGCATCTGGGACACGCCCACGGCATAGCCCTGGGTGGCGGTGCCGACGAAGACACCGGTCTGGCTGCCCTTCACCGACAACGGGTCGATCCCGGCCCGCTCAAAGGCTTCCCACGACGTCTCCAGTAGCAAGCGCTGCTGCGGATCCATGGCCAGGACCTCACGCGGCGAGATCCCGAAGAACCCAGGGTCGAACTCCGGTGCGTTGTAGAGGAAACCGCCTTCTCGTGCGGAGCTGACGTCGACGTCCCAGCCGCGATCGGTCGGGAATCCGGCGATGGCGTCCCGCCCGGACTCGATCAGTTGCCAGAATTCCTCGGGCGAGGTCACCCCGCCCGGGTACCGGCAGCCGATGCCGACGATCGCGATCGGCTCGTCCGTCACGCTACGAGCGACATCGGCGACGACGGCGACTGCCTGCTCGTCGACCAGTTCGCCACGCACGTAGCCGGCCAGGGCCAGCGGAGTCGGGTAGTCGAAGACCAAGGTCGCCGGGAGCTTCAACCCGGTCGGCGCGTTGAGGCGGTTGCGCAACTCGACCGCGGTCAAGGAGTCGAAACCCAGCTCACGGAACGACCGGTCCGGCTCGACCAGATCGACGTCGTGATACCCGAGTACCAACGCCGCCTGCTCCCGGATGATCCCGGTCAACAGCTCGAGCTGCTGATCACCAGACAGCCCGGCAAGGCGCTGAGCCAGGGACACCGTCGAATCAGCAGCACCTGACGCGGCAGCGCGCCGCGACACGCGCACGAGCGACCGCAGCAGCGGCGGCACGTCCTCGGCCCGAGCTTGACCAGCGCCCAGGTCCAACACCACCGGCACCAGCACGGCATCGGCCCGGGACCGCGCAGTGTCGAACAAGGCCAAGCCCTGCTCCGGGCTCAACGCGTTGCTGCCAGACCTGGAGATGCGTTCACGGTCGGCGTCTGCCATCCCGGCCGCCATGCCGCCGTCCTGCTGGTCCCACAGACCCCACGCCAACGACAATCCGGGCAGGCCCGTAGCCCTGCGGTGTGCGGCCAGGCCGTCGAGGAACGCGTTCGCCGCGGAGTAGTTGGCCTGCCCGGGATTACCGAAAATCCCCGAAGCCGACGAGAACACCACGAACTCGGCCAGGTCGAGGTCACGGGTCAGCTCATGCAGGTTCCACGCGGCCACAGCCTTGGGAGCCATGACTTTCTGGACTCGCTCGGCAGTCATCGACTCGACCACGCCGTCGTCCAGCACGCCAGCGGTGTGCACGACTGTGGTCAAGGAGTCGATGCCGTCGATGACGTCAGCCAATGCATCGCGGTCAGCAGCATCACAGGCCACCACTGACACTTCAGCAGGCGACAAGGCCTCGATCAGTTCGGGCGCGGCCACGCCTCGGCGGCTCAGCAGCACGAGGCGACGTACCCCTTGCTCCACCAGGCGGCGAGCCACCAGGCCGCCCAGGCTGCCCGTCCCGCCGGTGATCAACACCGTGCCGTCCGGGTCCAACGCCTGGGGCATGCTGAGCACAACCTTGCCCACATGCTTGGCCTGCCGGCCGGACCACACCGGCCTCGAACAACTCGACCAGTTCAGTCCACATCTCCGCGATCCGAACCGGGCCAGCCTCGATCAAGTCGAACGCGCGGTACTGCACGCCCGAATACTCCGCGGCAACCTGCTCGGGGTCACGGACATCGGTCTTGCCCATCTCGACAAACCGACCACCACGCGGCAACAACCGCAAAGACGCATCAACAAACTCACCAGCCAACGCGTCCAACACAACATCACTCGAACTCGAGGTCCCGCGACGACGCGAGATTCTCCTCAGCCAGCCCGACCGCGCCCCACTTGCTCGGGCTCGCAGTACCAAAGACCCGCATGCCCCAATGCTGAGCAAGCTGAACCGCAGCCATACCCACACCACCAGCGGCAGCGTGCACCACAACGCGTAGAAAGCCGTCAGGAACACAACAGGAACGGTCGCCGCGTCCGCGAACGTCCATCCTTCGGGAATGCGGGTCACCATGCGGGCGTCAGAGACCGCGACCGGCCCGAAGGACGCGGAGATCAGGCCCATCACCCGGTCACCCGGCACCAGGCCAGTGACCTCCGACCCGACCTCCAGCACCACACCGGCGCCCTCGATACCCATCAGCCCGGCATCACCCGGATACATCCCCAGAGCATTCAACACGTCACGGAAGTTCACACCCGCCGCTCGGACCGAGATGCGAATCTCCAGCGGTCCCAACGGTTCCTCAGCGTCCGGGTATTCGATCAGCGACAGGTTCGACAACGTCCCCTTACCGACACTGTCCAAACGCCACACACCAGCCGGAGCCGTCAACTGTCCCGAAGCACGCCCCAACCGAGCCGCGAACGCCTCGCCGCCACGGACAACAACCTGTGGCTCACCAGAACCGACGACCGCACCCAGCACCTCCGCCGAACACGGATCGTCATCGACATCGACCACAACAACCCGGCCAGGGTGCTCGGCCTGAACTGTCCTCAGTAGACCCCACACCGCGGCTGCCGACACATCGCGGACAACCTCACCCGGGTCGACAGCCACCGCACCACGCGTCACCACCACCAACCGCGCATCAGAAGCCAACGCCTCCTGCACAGACGCCAGCACCGACGACACCACATCAACCGGACCACCACGTCGGCCACCACGACCGACACCGCACCATCGCCGGCTGGGGTCAGCCGCACCCGGATCGAGGACGCACCGACGGCGAACAGCGACACGCCAGTCCAAGCGAACGGAACCAGCCCGCCCTCGCTGTCCGTCTCCCTCAGCGCCAAGGCATGCAGGCCGGCGTCGAACAGCGCCGGGTGCAGACCGAAGTGGGCCGCGTCGGCCCGCATCTCGGCCGGCAGCTCGACCTCGGCGAAGACATCCTCGCCGCGCGCCCAGGCCGCTTTCAGGCCACGGAAACTCTCACCGTAGCCGAAGCCGACCGCAGTGAGCCCTTCGTAGAGCCCTTCGACCTCAAGCCGCCGCGCCCCCGCAGGCGGCCATTCGGTGAGCGCTGTCGGCTCACTTCCCTTTGTCGCGAGGACACCGGACGCGTTCGTCGTCCAGTCCACGTCGGTGGCGGCACGGGAGTGGATCGACACCTCGCGCCGCCCGTGCTCGTCGGCCATCCCGACGACCACCTGCAGCTGCACACTGTCCGATTCGGACAGAGCCAACGGCGCGTGCAGCGCGAGCTCGTCGACGTGACCACAGCCGACCCGGTCACCAGCGGCAACGGCCAACTCGACCAAGGCCGTGCCAGGGACCAGCACCCGGCCCATGATCATGTGATCGGCCAGCCAAGGGTGCGTCCGGACCGACAACCGGCCGGTGAGCACCACACCGTCACCCGCGGCCAACTCCACCGCCGCACCGAGCAACGGGTGGTTGGCCGCGCCGAGGCCTGCCGAGGTGACGTCCCCGGCGAGCATGCCGGACACCTTCGGCCAGTAGTGCTCGCGCTGGAAGGCATACGTCGGCAGGTCGACCCGTGGACCAGGGCCGAAGAAGGCGTCCCAGTCCACCCGGATGCCACGGACGTGCAATGCGGCCAACGCGGTGACAGCACTCTCGGACTCGGGACGCTCGCCGCGCAGCATCGGCACGAACAGGGCGTCGGCCTCCGGCAGGCAACCCTGTGCCAGCGCAGTGAGCACTCCGTCCGGCCCCAGCTCGACGAACGCCGTCACGCCCTGAGCGGCAAGGGTTTGCACGCCGTCGGTGAACCGCACAGCCTGGCGCACGTGGGAAACCCAGTACTCCGGCGAAGCCAGCTCGGCCGCCAACGCACCGGTCACATCGGACACGATCGGGATCTGCGGCTCGCTGAACTCCAAGCCGCGCAACGCCTCGGCGAACTCGGCGAGCATCGGCTCCATCAGCGGCGAGTGGAACGCGTGGCTCACAGCCAGTCGCTTGGTCTTCCGCCCCTGCGCGGCGAACTTCTCGGCCACCGCGACAACCGCGGACTCCACGCCCGAGATCACCACGGACCGCGGGCCGTTGATGGCCGCGATGCCCCACTCGCTGGTCGGCTCGAACTCGTCCTCAGTGGCCTCGACCGCCACCATCGCCCCGCCAGCGGGCAGCGCCTGCATCAACCGACCACGCGCGGCGACCAGCTTGCACGCGTCGGCCAAGGAGAGCACACCAGCCACGTGCGCGGCGGAGATCTCACCGATCGAATGGCCCATCAGGAAGTCCGGGTGTACGCCCCAAGACTCGATCAGCCGGAACAACGCCACCTCGACGGCGAACAAGGCGGCCTGGGTGAACGCCGTCTCGTCCAGCAGCTCCGGTTCGCCGAGCACGACCTCCCGCAGCGGCCGGTCGAGTTGCTGGTCGAAGTACGCGCAGGCCGCGTCGAACGCCTCGGCGAACACGGGGAACTCGGCGTACAGCTCACGGCCCATGCCCAGCCGCTGAGCACCCTGCCCGGTGAACAGGAACGCGAGCTTGCCGGCGTTCACCGTGCCCTCGATGAGGTTCGGTGCCTGGCGTCCCTCGGCCAGGGCGGTGACAGCGCTGAGAAGACTTTCCCGGTCGCCGCCGACGAGCACCGCTCGGCGGTCCCACGTGCCGCGGGTGGTCGCCAGCGCTCGGGCAACGTCCGCGACCGACGTGTCATCCTGCTCGACAAAGGACTTGAGATTCGCGGCCTGTCCAGTCAGCGCGGCCGAGGATTTCGCCGACAACACCCACGGCACAACCGATGGCGCCTGGGAAGAGGTCTCGAGGTCCTGCGCCGGCGCCTGCTCGATGATCGTGTGGGCGTTCGTCCCGCTGATCCCGAACGAAGAGATTCCCGCACGCCGTGGGTGGCCGTTCGGCTGCCAGTCCTGGGCTTCGGTCAGCAGCTCAACCGCACCGGACGACCAGTCCACATGCGACGAAGGGGCGTCAACGTGCAAAGTCTTCGGCAGTACGCCATTGCGCATTGCCATGACCATCTTGATGACGCCTGCAACGCCGGCCGCGGCCTGGGTGTGACCGATGTTCGACTTCACCGAACCGAGCCACAGCGGCCGGTCCCGGTCCTGGCCGTAGGTGGCCAGCAGTGCCTGGGCCTCGATGGGGTCACCCAAGGCCGTACCAGTGCCATGCGCCTCAACAGCGTCCACATCGGACGCAGACAGCCCAGCACTCGCCAACGCGGCCCGGATCACGCGCTGCTGCGAGGGACCATTCGGTGCCGTCAAACCATTCGACGCGCCATCCTGATTGACCGCACTGCCACGGACCACTGCCAAGATTTTCCGGCCCTTGCGCTGGGCGTCGGACAAACGCTCCACCAGCAGCACACCGACACCCTCACCCCAACCGGTGCCATCCGCAGCCTCAGCGAACGCTTTGCAGCGGCCGTCAACGGCCAAACCGCGTTGGGCGCTGAAGTCCACGAACGCGCCCGGCGTGGCCATGACCGTGACACCACCGGCCAGGGCCATCTCGCATTCGCCGTTACGCAATGCCTGCACAGCAAGGTGAATCGCGACCAAAGAAGACGAACAAGCGGTGTCGACCGTGACCGCGGGGCCTTCCAGGCCCAAGGTGTACGCGATCCGGCCGGAGACCACACTGGCCGACACCCCGGTGCCCAGGTGCCCGTCACCGATATCCGCCGAGGCAAGCAGAACAGACAGGTAGTCCTGGCCGTTCGAACCCACGAACACGCCGGTCTGGCTGCCCCGCATACTCGCCGGATCGATGCCGGCGCGTTCGAACGCCTCCCACGAGGTCTCCAGCAGCAGACGCTGCTGCGGATCCATCGCCACCGCCTCACGCGGCGAGATCCCGAAGAAGCCCGGGTCGAACTGCCCGGCCAGGTCAAGGAAGGCACCGTCCTTGGTGTAGCTGGTGCCCACGTGTTCCGGGTCCGGGTCGTAGAGCGACTCCAGGTCCCACCCGCGATCCGCGGGGAACTCGCCGACCGCGTCCTTGCCCTCGGCGAGCAGACTCCACAGCTGTTCCGGGGTTTCGACGCCGCCGGGGAACCGGCACGCCATCCCCACGATCGCGATCGGCTCGTCATTCGCGACAGCGGTAGTCGTCCTGATCTCGGCGCTTGCTTCGCCGTCCAGGAGTTCCGCCCTGAGGTGATCGGCAAGCACCTTCGGCGTCGGATAGTCGAACACCAACGTCGCGGGCAACTCCAAACCAGTCAACGGAACCAACCGGTTACGCAGCTCAACCGCAGTCAACGAGTCAAAACCCAGCTCACGGAACGCACGATCCGGCTCAACAGCCTCCGATCCCGCGTAACCAAGAACCACCGCGGCCTCGGTACGAACCAGGTCCACCAGGAACCGCTGGCGGCCGGCTGGGTCCAGCCCGGCCAATTCCGCCTGCAGCCCCGTGGAACTTTCGGTCTCCGGTGTCTGCTCCACCGCGCCAGGAATCTCGCTCAGCAGCGGGCTGGGCCGGACCGAAGTGAACACCGAGGCGAACCGAGGCCAGTCCACATTCGCCACGGTGACTGTGGTGTCACGTTGAGCCTGCCCCAACGCGACCAAAGCCCGCTCCGGCGACAGCGCGACCAAACCCCGGCGCGCAAGGTGCTCCCCCGCCTCGCCAGTGGCCATACCGCTACCAGCCCACGGACCCCACGCCACTGACGTGCCCGGCAGGCCATCAGCCCGACGCTGCTCAATCAACGCGTCCAAGAACGCGTTGCCAGCCGCGTAACCGCACTGACCGCCACTGCCCCACGTCGCCGCGATCGACGAGAACACAATGAACGCGTCAAGATCCCGAGTCAGCTCATGCAGGTTCACCGCACCTGCGACCTTGCCCGCGACAACCTCAGCGAATTCCTCCGCCGAGCACTCCGCCAACGCCGTCGACTGGGCAACGCCCGCAGCGTGCACAACCACCGACAACTCGGGCAGGCTTTCCAGCAGTTTGGCCGTGGCAGTCCGGTCCGCGACGTCGCACGCGGCCAGCGTCACCTCCGCGCCCAGCTCACGCAGTTGTTCGGCCAGGTCAGCCGCTCCAGGCGAGTCGGCCCCGCGACGGCTCACCAACACCAGGTGGCCGATGCCTTGGCCAGCCAGCCACCGGGCCACCTGAGAACCCAAAGCACCTGTGCCACCAGTGATCAGGGCAGTACCGGAGAACGACCACGGCTCCGAACCCGCGGTCTGCCCGGCGGGAACCAGCCGACGAGCGAACACACCGCTCGACCGGACCGCGACCTGGTCCTCGGTGCCATCGGCCAGCATACCCTCGACCATGGCGAGCACTCGTGAGTCGACCTGGTTCGGCAGGTCGATCAGACCACCCCAGACGTCCGGGTGCTCCAACGCCGCAACCCGGCCCAAACCCCATACCTGTGCCTGCTCGACAGCGCGCACCCGGTCCGAACGACCCACGGACACCGCGCCGCGAGTCACCGCCCACACCTTGGCACCGGCATCCACCGCGGCCTGAACCACGACCAACGTGCCCACAGCGTCCAAACAGGACACAACACCGTCGAACTCACGCAGCCGCTCGGCCAGATCAGCCCGGTCGGCACGCTCGACCACCACGACTTCGCCCAAGGCCGAAAGCGACTCGTCCGGTTCGGGAACCAGAACCAGCCAACGACCCGTGACAGCGGCCTGCGGCACGGTCACCGGAGTCCACGACACCGCATAGCGCCAGCCCTCGACCAGCGAGGACTCCTGGCGACGACGACGCCACGCCGACAGGGACGGCAGCAGCTCGCTCAACGACTGCTCATCCAGGCCCAGCTCTGAGGCCAGGGAACGTGCGTCGGCCCGCTCGACGATCTCCCAGAACCGCTGGTCGATCACGTCGCTCTGGACAGCTGTGGACCCGCCGACTTCGAGCCAGTACCGCTCACGCTGGAACGCGTACGTCGGCAGATCAACCCAAGCACCCTGCACCAGCGCCGTCCAGTCGACGGAAACACCACGGGTGTGCATCGCCGCCAACGCGCCCATCGCAGCGCGAACCTCAGGACGGTCGCCGCGCATCATCGGCACGAACAAGCCCTCGGACACACAGCCCTGAGCCATCCCCGCCAACACACCGTCGGGACCCAGCTCAACGAACGCCGAAACACCCAGATCCGACAGCGTGTTCACGCCATCGGCAAACCGTACAGCCTGACGCACATGCGAAACCCAGTACTCCGGCGAAGTCAGGTCGGTCGCGAGTTCACCGGTCACATTGGACACGACCGGCATCTGCGGCTCATTGAACTCCAAGCCGCGCAGAACCTCAGCGAATTCCGCCAGCATCGGCTCCATCAGCGGAGAGTGGAACGCGTGGCTCACAGCCAGTCGCTTGGTTTTACGCCCTTGCGCCGAGAACTTCTCAGCCACCGCAAGCACCGCAGACTCGACACCGGAGATCACGACGGAGTTCGGGCCGTTGATCGCGGCAATCCCGAACTCGTCTGTCGTCTCGATCTCATCCTCAGTCGCCTCGATGGCAACCATGGCCCCGCCTGCAGGCAGCGCCTGCATCAGACGGCCACGAGCCGAAACCAGCTTGCACGCGTCCTCAAGCGACAGCACACCGGCGACATGAGCCGCCGAGATCTCGCCGATCGAGTGGCCCATCAGGAAGTCGGGACGCACACCCCACGACTCCACCAACCGGAACAACGCTACTTCAACGGCGAACAGCCCTGCCTGAGCGAACTCCGTCTGGTTCAGCAGTTCCGGCTCGCCGTCAATGACCTCCCGCAACCGCGGATGCAACAACTCACAGGCAGCATCAAAAGCCTCAGCGAACACCGGGAACTCGGCATACAGCTCACGGCCCATGCCGATCCGCTGAGCACCCTGACCCGTGAACAAGAACGCCAGCTTGCCCCGAGCAACAGAACCCGTGACCACGTCGGCAGAGGAACCACCCTCGGCCAACGCACCCAAAGCCTCGGACAGACTTTCCCGGCTGTCACCCAGCACAACAGCACGGTGGTCCAACGCGGCACGCGTCGAAATCAGCGAGAACGCGACATCCGTGACGTCCGCGGAGTCGGCAACCGAGCGAAGAGCAGCTGCCTGCGCACGCAACGCCGCGGCCGTCTTACCCGACAACACCCACGGCACAACCGAAGGAACCTTCGAAACCGTGTCCTGCTCCTGCGCAGGAGCCTGCTCAATGATCGTGTGCGCGTTCGTCCCGCTGATGCCGAACGACGACACCGCCGCGCGCCAAGGACGATCGACCTCAGGCCATTCCCGCGCCTCAGTCAACAACTCCACCGCACCGGACGACCAGTCGATGTGCGATGAAGGCTTGTCCACGTGCAGTGTCTTCGGCAAGACGCCACGGCGCATCGCCATGACCATCTTGATCACACCCGCGACACCAGCAGCAGCCTGCGTGTGCCCGATGTTCGACTTCACCGAACCCAACAACAGCGGCCGCTCCCGGTCACGGCCATAGGTCGCCAGAAGCGCCTGCGCCTCAATCGGGTCCCCCAACGAGGTGCCGGTGCCGTGCGCCTCGACTGCGTCCACATCAGACGGTGACAATCCGGCGCTGTCCAACGCGGCCCGGATCACCCGCCGCTGGGAAGGACCGTTCGGTGCCGTCAGACCATTCGACGCACCATCCTGATTCACCGCACTGCCACGGACCACAGCCAGGATGTTGCGGCCCTTGCGCTGAGCGTCGGACAACCGCTCCAGCAACAGGATTCCGACGCCTTCGCCCCAGCCGGTGCCGTCCGCGCCATCGGCAAACGCTTTGCAACGGCCGTCTCCTGCCAGACCACCCTGGGCACTGAACTCCACGAACGTTCCGGGTCCAGCCATCACGGTGACGCCGCCGGCGAACGCCATGTCGCACTCGCCCCGCCGCAACGAGTGCGCAGCCAAGTGAAGCGCGACCAAAGAGGACGAACACGCCGTGTCCACAGTGACCGCCGGACCTTCAAGCCCGAACGTGTAAGCGATCCGGCCCGAGGCGACGCTCGGCGTCGTGCCCGTCATCAAGTGGCCTTGCACGCCATCGGGCGCGGCGTCCACGCTGATCCCGTAGCCATGTGCGGCCGCACCGACGAACACGCCCGTCTGGCTGCCCTTCACCGACAACGGGTCAATCCCCGCCCGCTCAAAGGCTTCCCACGACGTCTCCAGCAACAACCGCTGCTGCGGATCCATGGCCAGGGCCTCACGCGGCGAGATACCGAAGAACCCGGGATCGAACTCCGGTGCCTCGTAGAGGAATCCACCGCCGCCTGCACCCAGGTCCGCGCCGTCCGGGTCGGCCAGGTCCCAGCCGCGGTCGGTGGGGAACCCGGAGATGGCGTCCTGTTCGGACTCCAGCAGGCGCCACAGGTCCTCGGGCGAGCGCACGCCGCCGGGGAAGCGGCAGGCGATGCCGATGATCGCGATCGGCTCCTGCTGCCGTTCCTCGACCTCCCGCAGCTGGCGGTGCGCGTCGCGCAGGTCTGCGGTCGCACGCTTGAGGTAGTTGAGAAGCTTGTTCTCGTTGTCCATCAGAGTTCTTCCACCCTCGCGAAGCGATCGTCTCTCAAAGCAGGTCAGGAGGTGCCGAAGCCCTTGTCGAGCAGTTCGAACAGTTCGTCGGCGGTGGCCGACTCGAGGTCGTCGACCTCGTCGGCGCCATGCAGCTGGGCGTTCCATTCGGAGAGGATCGCGGCGAGCCTGCCGCCGATCCGCTCCCGTTCGCGCCGGTCCGCGGCGAAGGTCGACATCATCGCGGCCAGCCGGTCGAGTTCGGCGTCAAGCCCGGGATCGGCTTGCTCGTCGACCAGTTCGGTACGGAGGTAGTCGGCCAGAGCCTGTGGCGTCGGGTAGTCGAAGACCAAGGTCGCCGGGAGCTTCAACCCGGTCGGCGCGTTGAGGCGGTTACGCAACTCGACCGCGGTCAACGAGTCGAAGCCCAGCTCCCGGAACGACCGATCAGGCTCAACCAGATCGATGTCCTGGTATCCCAACACCAACGCCGCCTGCTCCCTGATCACGCCGGTCAACAGTTCGATCTGCTGGTCACCCGGCAATCCAGTGAGGCGCTGGGCCAACGACACCGTCGAATCAGCAGCACCGGACGCGGCCGCGCGCCGCGACACCCGAACCAGAGACCGCAGCAACGGCGGCACGTCCTCAGCCCGGGCCTGACCGGAACCCAGCTCCAACACCACCGGCACCAACACCGCGTCGGCCCGCGACCGCGCGTTGTCCAGCAACGCCAAGCCCTGCTCTGGGCTCAATGCGTTGCTGCCAGACCTGGAGATCCGTTCCCGGTCAGTTTCTGCCAGTCCGGCACCCATTCCGCCGTCCTGCTGGTCCCACAGACCCCACGCCAACGACAACCCGGGCAGACCCGAAGCCCTGCGGTGCGCAGCCAAACCGTCCAGGAACGCATTCGCCGCGGAGTAGTTCGCCTGACCCGGGTTACCGAAAATCCCCGAAGCCGACGAGAACACCACAAACTCCGCCAGATCCAGATCACGAGTGAGCTCATGCAGGTTCCACGCCGCCACAGCCTTCGGAGCCATGACTTTCTGGACACGATCGGCAGTCATCGACTCGACCACACCGTCATCCAGCACACCCGCCGTGTGCACGACCCCGGTCAACGAGTCGATACCTGCGATGACCTCAGCCAACGCCGATCGATCAGCCGCGTCACACGCCACCACGGACACGTCGGCGCCCGCACTGGTCAGCTCGGCGGTCAACTCGGTCGCACCCTCAGCGCCGGGGCCGCGACGGCTCAGCAACACCAGGCGACGCACGCCGTGCTCGGTAACGAGATGCCGGGCCACCAAACCGCCCAGGCTGCCCGTCCCGCCGGTGATCAACACCGTGCCGTCCGGGTCCAACGCCTGGGGCATGCTGAGCACAACCTTGCCCACATGCTTGGCCTGCGATCCGAACCGGACCGGCCTCGATCAAGTCAAACGACCGGTACCGCACGCCTGGATACGCGCCAGAGACCTGTTCCGGGTCACGCACATCGGTCTTGCCCATCTCGACAAACCGACCACCACGCGGCAACAACCGCAAAGACGCATCAACAAACTCACCAGCCAACGCGTCCAACACAACATCAACTTCTGCTCGAAGCCGGTGTCCCGCGACGACGCGAGGTACTCCTCCGCCAGTCCAACGGCCTCCCACTTGCTCGGGCTCGCAGTACCAAAGACCCGCATGCCCCAATGCTGAGCAAGCTGAACCGCAGCCATACCCACACCACCAGCGGCAGCGTGCACCAACGATCGGGACGGTCGCTGCATCCGCGAACGACCACCCCTCCGGGATCCGGGTCACCATCCGCGCATCCGACACCGCGACCGGCCCGAAGGCGCCCGAAAGCAAGCCCATCACGCGATCACCCGGAGCCACATGCGTGACCTCCGAACCGACCTCCAGCACCACACCGGCGCCCTCGATACCCATCAACCCGGCATCACCCGGATACATCCCCAGAGCATTCAACACGTCACGGAAGTTCACACCCGCCGCACGAACCGCGACCCGGACATCCAACGGCCCCAACGGTTCCTCAGCGTCCGGCCACTCGATCAACGACAGGTTCGACAACGTCCCCTTACCCACGCTGTCCAAACGCCACACACCAGCCGGAGCCACCAGCTGCCCGGACGCACGGCCCAACCGGGCCACGAACACCTCGCCACCACGAACCACAGCCTGCGGCTCACCAGAACCAGCGACCGCACCCAGCACCTCCGCCGAACGCGGATCGTCATCAACATCGACGATCACGACCCGATCCGGGTGCTCGGACTGGACCGACCGAATCAGACCCCACACACTCGCGGCGGCCACATCCCGGACAACCTCACCTGGTTCGACGGCCACCGCACCACGCGTCACCACCACCAACCGCGCATCAGAAGCCAACGCCTCCTGCACAGACGCCAGCACCGACGACACCACATCAACCGGACCACCACATGACCAGTGAGTCGACCGACGCGACCAAGTGACCTTCGGCGTCAGCCACCACAATGGACAGTGCGTCCTCCGCGGTGGCCGGGGCGAGCTTCACCCGTGCGGCGGCGGCTCCGACCGCGAACAGCGAAACACCGGACCAGGCGAACGGAATGCGACCGCCCCCGCTGTCCTGCCCGCCCTGCCGCAGGATCCAGGCGTGCAGACCAGCGTCGAACAACGCCGGGTGCAGACCGAAACGACCCGCTTCGGCCGCGGCTTCGGCAGGCAAAGCGACCTCGGCGAAGACCTCGTCACCTCGGACCCACACGTCCTGCAGGCCCTGGAAGCTCGGCCCGTAGACGAATCCGGCCTCGGCCAGTCCCTCGTACAGACCGGTGAGGTCGACCTGACGGGCGCCAGGCGGCGGCCACTCCACCAGATCCGCGCCCGGCTGCGTGCTCCGCGGGGACACCACACCAGTGGCGTGGCACGTCCACACACCATCGGCAGCCACGCCGTCCAACCGCGAGTACACCGAAACGTCACGGTTTCCCTCGTCGTCGGGCGCGCCGACAGCCACTTGGAGATGGACTCCGTCGGATTCCGGCAGCACCAGCGGCGCGTGCAACGCGAGCTCTTCGACGTAGCCACAACCGACCCGGTCGCCGGCAGCGACTGCGAGTTCGACCAATGCAGTGCCCGGAACCAAGGCCCGGCCGAGGATCTGGTGTTCGGTGACCCACGCGTGTGTCCGTGCCGACAGTCGGCCGGTCAGCACGATCCCGTCGCCGGCGGCCAACTCCACCGCCGCCCCGAGCAGCGGGTGCGTCTCCGCGGTCAGGCCAAGCAGCGTGGGCTCGGCGGTCTGGTTGCTGAACGATGAGGTCTCCAGCCAGTAGCGTCCGCGCTGGAACGCGTAGGTCGGCAGGTCGGCACGCTGCGCGCCGGTGCCGTGGAACAGCACCTTCCAGTCCACTTCGGACCCGGTTACGGACAGCTGTGCGAGTGCGGTGACAGCGCTTCGTACCTCCGGCCGTCCACTGCGGAGCATCGGCACGAACACCGCTTCCGCCTCGGACAGGCAACCCTGGGCCATCGCCGTCAGCACGCCGTCCGGGCCCAGCTCCAGGAACTTGGTGGCGCCCTGTGCCGCGACCGTGGTCACGCCGTCCAGGAAGCGAACGGCTTGGCGGACATGCGAAACCCAGTAGTCCGGTGAAGCCAGGTCGGTGGCGATCTCACCGGTCACGTTGGACACCACCGGGATCCGCGGCTCGTCGAACGTCAGGCCCTTGAGCACTCCGGCGAACTCGGCCAGCATCGGCTCCATCAACGGCGAGTGGAACGCGTGGCTGACCTGCAGGCGCTTCGTCTTGCGGCCATCAGCGGCGAACTTCTCAGCCACCGCGAGAACCGCGTCCTCGGCACCGGAGATCACCACGGACCTCGGGCCGTTGATCGCGGCGATCCCCCACTCCTCCGTCGGCTCGAACTCCTCCTCGGTGGCCTCGATGGCGACCATCGCCCCACCGGACGGCAAGGCCTGCATCAACCGGCCTCGTGCGGCGACCAGCGTGCATGCGTCCGCGAGTGAGAACACACCGGCGACGTGTGCGGCGGCGATTTCACCGACAGAGTGGCCGAGCAGGACGTCCGGCCGGATCCCGAATGACTCGGCCAACCGGAAAGAGGCCACCTCGACGGCGAACAAGGCCGCCTGCGCGTACTCCGTCTGGTTCAACAGCTCCGGCTCGCCGTCAATGACCTCCCGCAACCGCGGATGTAGCAAGGCACAAGCAGCGTCGAAAGCCTCGGCGAACACAGGGAACTCGGCGTACAGCTCACGTCCCATGCCCACCCGCTGGGCACCCTGCCCGGTGAACAGGAAGGCGAGTTTCCCGCTGAGCGTGTTGCCTTCCACAACCGAAGCAGCGCTGCCGCCCTCGGCGAAGGTCCGCAACGCACGCACAGCGTCCGAACGGTCCTCTCCCACCACCACGGCACTGTGTTCCCATGAGGCGCGCGTGGTCACCAGCGAGTACGCCACGTCGAGCATGGAGTCCGTGCCGGTTTCCATGATCGTGGCGAGCCGGTCGGCCTGTGCCCGCACGGCAACGGCGGAGCGACCAGAGAGCACCAAGGGCAGCAGCGACGGTGTCCGTGCTGACTCTGGGCGTTCTGTCGGTGTCTGGGCCGGGGCCTGTTCCAGGATGGTGTGCGCGTTCGTGCCGCTGAATCCGAAGGAGGACACGGCCGCCCGGCGTGGATGACCGTTCTCCTGCCATTTCTGCGGCTCGGTGAGCAGTTCGACCGCTCCCGACGACCAGTCCACATGGGACGAGGGAGCGTCCACGTGCAGCGTCTTCGGCAGCAGGCCGTGCCGCATCGCCATGACCATCTTGATCACACCGGCAACACCCGCGGCCGCCTGCGTGTGCCCGATGTTCGACTTGATCGAACCCAACCACAACGGTCGGTCCCGGTCACGGCCGTAGGTCGCCATGAGGGCCTGGGCCTCGATCGGGTCGCCGAGAGCGGTCCCCGTTCCGTGCGCCTCCACAGCGTCCACATCGGACGGCTGGAGACCCGCGTTCGCCAGCGCAGCCCGGATCACCCGCTGCTGCGAGGGACCGTTCGGTGCCGTCAAACCATTCGACGCACCATCCTGATTCACCGCACTGCCACGAACAACCGCCAACACCGGATGCCCCTTGCGCTGCGCGTCGGACAACCGCTCCACCAGCAGCACACCGACACCCTCACCCCAGCCAGTGCCGTCCGCGGCCTCAGCGAACGCCTTGCAACGGCCATCCATCGCGAGGCCGCGCTGGGCACTGAACTCCACGAACGCACCCGGCGTGGACATCACCGTGACGCCGCCCGCGAGCGCCATCTCGCATTCGCCGTTACGCAGTGCCTGCACAGCAAGGTGAATCGCGACCAAAGAGGACGAACAGGCCGTGTCGACCGTGACCGCCGGGCCTTCCAGGCCGAACGTGTACGACACACGGCCGGACATCACACTCGCCGAGTTGCCAGTGCCGAGGTGGCCGTCATGGCTCTCGTCCGCGCCTGCCAGGACCACAAGGTAGTCCTGGCCGTTCGAGCCGACGAACACACCAGTCCGGCTGCCCTTCACCGAAACCGGGTCGATCCCCGCGCGTTCGAACGCCTCCCACGAGGTCTCGAGCAACAGGCGTTGTTGCGGATCCATCGCCAGCGCCTCACGCGGCGAGATCCCGAAGAACGCCGGATCGAAGTGCCCGGCCTGGTCGAGGAAGGCACCGTCCTTGGTGTACGTGGTCCCGAGGTGCTCGGGGTCCGGGTTGAACAGCGTGTCCAGATCCCAGCCCCGATCCGCCGGGAACTCGCTGACCGCGTCGCCACCCTCCGCGAGCAGGTTCCACAGCTGCTCCGGAGTCTCGACACCGCCAGGGAAACGACAGGCCATCCCGACGATCGCGATCGGCTCGTCGCTCGCGACCGCGTTGGCCACCGCGACTTCGGCGCCCGTTCGCCCGTCCAGGAGCTCAGCCTTGAGGTGCTCGGCGAGCACCAGTGGGTTCGGGTAGTCGAACACCAACGTCGAGGGAAGTTCCAGGCCGGTCAAGGGAACCAGCCGGTTCCGCAGTTCGACCGCGGTCAACGAGTCGAAACCCAGTTCACGGAAGGCGCGACCTGGCTCCACAGCGTCAAGTCCCGCATAGCCGAGTACCACCGCGGCCTCGGTACGGACCAGGTCCACGAGGAACCGTTGCTGCCCCGCGGAGTCGAGACCCGCCAGCTGCGCGCGCAATTCCGAGGAACCGGCGACCTCCGGCTGCTGGACGACCGCAGCGGGGATCTCGGCAAGCAACGGGCTGGGCCTGCGCACCGTGAACACCGAGGCGAACTGCGGCCAGTCCACGTCGGCGACCGTCACTGTGACGTCGTTCTGCGCCTGATCCAAGGCCACCAAGGCCCGCTTGGGCGACATCGCCGCCAGGCCACGCTTTGCCAGCTCCTGGCCGGCCTCACCCGTGGCCATTCCACTGCCCGCCCACGGACCCCATGCGACCGAGGTGCCTGGCAGACCGTCGGCCCGGCGCTGCTCAACCAACGCATCCAAGAACGCGTTACCAGCCGCGTAAGCACTCTGGCCACCGCTGCCCCACGTCGCCGCAATCGACGAGAACACAATGAACGCATCGAGATCCTGCGTCAGCTCGTGCAGGTTCAGCGCACCGGCCACCTTGCCCGCGACAACCTCGGCGAACTCCTCGACCGAGCAGTCCAGCAACGGCGTCGTCTGGGCAAGACCGGCCGCGTGAACCACCACGGAGAGCTCCGGCAGCCCTGCCAGGAGATCGGCAACCGCAGCGCGATCAGCCACATCGCAGGCTGCGACCGTCACCTCAACGCCCAGCTCACGCAGCTCAGCTTCCAAGTCGGGAGCGTGGCCCCGGCGGCTGACCAGCACCAGGTGGCCGATACCGCGCTCAACCAGCCAGCGAGCGACTTGAGATCCCAGCGCACCCGTGCCACCGGTGATCAAAGCGGTGCCCGAGAACGACCGCCGTTCCCCAGCCGCCGAGTGCCCGGCAGGCACCAGCCTGCGCGCGAACACGCCATCCGCCCGGATCGCCACCTGGTCCTCGGTGCCGTCAGCCAACAAGCCGCGGACGACATCCGCGTCCAATTGTTCGGGCAGATCGATCAACCCGCCCCAGATCTCCGGGTGCTCCAGCGCCGCCACCCGGCCAAGACCCCACACCTGCGCCTGCTCAGGCGACGACACCCGGCCGACGGACACCGCGCCACGAGTCGCCGCCCACACCTTGGTGCCGGCGTCCACGGCGGCCTGGACCACAACCAGCGTGTTCAGAGCGTCCAAACACGACACCACGCCGGTGAAGTCGCCCAGAATGCCCGCCAGCTCAGCCCGGTCAGCCTGCTCGAGCACCAGCACTTCACCCAACGCGGCGAGCGACTCGTCGGGCTCGTGCGTCAGGACAAGCCAACGGCCTTCGGCGGCGGCCTTCGGAACGGCAACCGGAACCCACGAAACCGAGTACCGCCAATTCTGCACCGCCGACGATTGCCGCCCCGCTGAGCCGTCAACCTCCAGCCAGAACCGCTCACGCTGGAACGCATACGTCGGCAGGTCGACCCGAGCACCCTTGACCAACGCAGTCCAGTCAAGCGGGACACCTCGGGTGTGCAAGGCAGCCAACGCACCGATCGCCGAACGCGTCTCGGGCCGATCCGCCCGCAATACCGGCACGAACAAGCCCTCGGACATACAGCCTTGGGCCATCGCGGCAAGCACACCGTCCGGCCCCAATTCCACAAAGGCCGTCACACCAAGCGAAGCGAGGGTGTTCACGCCATCGGCGAACCGCACCGCCTGGCGCACATGCGAAACCCAGTACTCCGGCGAGGTCAACTCGGTCGCCAACTCGCCAGACACATTCGACACGACCGGAATCGTGGGCTCGTTGAACTCCAAGCCGTGCAGAACCTCGGCGAACTCCGCCAGCATCGGCTCCATCAGCGGAGAGTGGAACGCGTGGCTCACCGCCAAACGCTTCGTCTTCCGCCCCTGCGCAGCGAACTTCTCAGCCACCGCAAGAACAGCAGGCTCAACACCCGAGATCACCACGGAATTCGGGCCGTTGATCGCGGCGATCCCGAACTCGTCCGTCGTCTCGATCTCGTCCTCGGTCGCCTCGATCGCGACCATCGCCCCACCCGACGGCAGACCCTGCATCAACCGGCCACGCGCCGAAACAAGCTTGCACGCATCGGCCAACGACAGCACACCAGCCACGTGAGCCGCCGAGATCTCGCCGATGGAATGGCCCATCAGGAAATCGGGACGAACACCCCACGACTCCAGCAACCGGAACAGCGCCACCTCGACAGCGAACAGCGCCGCCTGAGTGAACATCGTCTGGTTCAACAGTTCCGGCTCGTCCGAGATCACCGCGCTCACCGAAAGACTCAGATGCGAGTCGAGTTCGGCGCACACCGCGTCGAAAGCCTCAGCGAACACAGGGAATTCGGCATACAGCTCACGGCCCATGCCGATCCGCTGCGCACCCTGACCCGTGAACAAGAACGCCAGCTTGCCCCGAGCAACAGAACCCGTGACCACGTCGGCGGAAGAACGACCCTCAGCCACCGCATCCAGGGCTTCGAGGAGGCCTTCCCGGCTGTCGCCCAGCACAACAGCGCGATGCTCCAACGCCGCCCGGGCCGAAACCAAGGAGAACGCGATGCCAGCCAAGTCCTCCGAGGCACCAACCGAACGAAGAGCCGCCGCCTGCGCCCGCAACGCCGCAGCCGTCTTACCCGACAACACCCACGGCACAACCGAAGGAACCTTCGAGACAGTGTCCTGCTCCTGCGCAGGCGCCTGCTCGATGATCGTGTGCGCGTTCGTCCCGCTGATCCCGAACGACGAAATTCCGGCCCGCCTCGGGTGACCGTTCTCGATCCACGGCTGCGCCTCGGTCAGCAACTCCACCGCACCGGACGACCAGTCCACATGCGACGAAGGCGCGTCCACGTGCAGCGTCCTCGGCAACACACCATGCCGCAACGCCATGACCATCTTGATCAAACCAGCGACGCCGGCTGCGGCCTGCGCGTGCCCGATGTTCGACTTCACCGAACCGAGCCACAACGGCCGATCCCGATCCTGGCCGTAGGTCGCCAGCAAAGCCTGAGCCTCGATGGGATCGCCAAGTGCCGTGCCGGTTCCGTGCGCCTCGACAGCGTCCACATCAGACGGAGACAACCCAGCGCTCGCCAAGGCCGAAAGAATCACCCGCTGCTGCGAGGGACCGTTCGGGGCGGTGAGGCCGTTCGACGCGCCGTCCTGGTTGATCGCGCTGCCGCGCACGACAGCAAGAATGTTCCGGCCGTTACGCTGAGCATCGGACAACCGCTCCACCAGCAGCATCCCGACGCCTTCACCCCAACCGGTGCCATCAGCCGCGTCCGCGAAAGGCTTGCAGCGACCGTCAGCAGCCAGGCCGCCCTGCGCGCTGAACTCCTCGAAGGCACTGGAGGTGGACATGATCGTCACGCCACCGGCCAGTGCCAGGTCACATTCGCCGTTGCGCAACGCCTGGGCAGCCAGGTGCAGCGCCACCAAGGAGGACGAGCAGGCCGTGTCGACGGTGACCGCCGGACCCTCCAGCCCGAACGTGTAAGCGATCCGGCCGGACGCGACACTCGGCGTCGTACCGGTCAGCACATGCCCCTGGACGCCTTCGGGTGCCGACGCGCCGACCGCGTAACCCTGCGCGGACGCACCCACGAACACACCGGCTTGGCTGCCACGAACCTGAGCCGGAGTGATTCCGGCGCGCTCGAACGCCTCCCACGAGGTCTCCAGCAACAACCGCTGCTGCGGGTCCATCGCCAGCGCCTCGCGCGGTGAGATCTCGAACAGGCTCGGGTCGAATTGCCCGGCGTCGTAGAGGAAACCGCCCTCGGGAACGTAGGACGCCGCTGGGTCCATCTCCCAGCCACGGTCATTGGGGAAGCCGCCGACCGCGTCGGCCCCGGCTTCCAACAGTCGCCAGAAGTCCTCGGGGGACTTCACTCCGCCGGGGAACCGGCAGCCGATGCCGACGATCGCGATCGGCTCGTTGACCGGTGCCTTGCGAGTGGTCACCGCGATCGCCGCACGACCGTCCCCGGCCAGTTCGCCGTAAAGGAAACGGGCGAGGGCCGCGGGCGTGGGGTGGTCGAAGACCAGCGTGGCCGGCAGGCGGACCCCGGTGCCCGCGTTGAGCCTGTTGCGCAGGTCGAGACCGGTCAGCGAGTCGAAACCGAGCTCCTTGAAGGCGCGGTCGGGCTCGACGGCGTCGGCCGTCGGGTATCCGAGCACTGTGGCCGCTTCGGACCGGACGAGCTCGAGCATGTGGGCTTCGGCGTCAGCGGCGGTCATCCCAGCCAGTCGCTCACGGAGCGAAGAGTCGCCCAAGCTGGCATCTCCCGCAGCACGACGGGTCGTCCGAATGCCCGCCAGGCCGCGCAGCAACGGCGGCACCTCGGTCTTGGTCCGGCGCAGTTCCTCTGTGTTCAACCGGATCGGGACCAACAGCGGTTCATCCGCGGCAAGCGCGGCATCGAACAGCGCGAGGCCTTCGGCGGTGTCCAGTCCTCCCACGCCGTCGCGGTCGAGGCGTGTGAGGTCGGCTTCGGCAAGGTGGCCGGTCATCCCACCGAGCTGCGCCCACAGACCCCAGGCCAGTGAGACGCCGGGCAGTCCGGCGGCACGACGCCGGTGGGCCAAGGCGTCGAGCACAACGTTCGCCGCCGCGTAGTTCGCTTGTCCCGCACCGCCGAAAATGCCCGCGGCCGCGGAGTAGAGCACGAACAACGACAGGTTCAGGTCACGAGTGAGCGCGTCGAGGTGGATCGCCGAGTCGACCTTGGCACGCAGGACCGCGCTGACCCGCTCCGGTGTGAGATCGCCGATCAGGCCGTCGTCCAAGGCTCCAGCGGTGTGCACGACCCCGGTCAGCTCAACGCCGTTGATGACCTCGGCGAGCGCGGCCGCGTCGGCGACATCGCAGGCCTGCACGATCACGTTGGCGCCCAACGCGGTCAGGTCGTCGACCAGTTCGGCTGCGCCGTCGGCATCCGGTCCCCGGCGGCTGACCAGAAGCAGGTTGTGGATGCCGTACTCGGTCACGAGGTGACGCGCGACCATCCGGCCAAGGTTGCCCGTACCGCCCGTGATCAGGACGGTCCCGTCTGAGAGCGTTGACCGCTCCCCTGTTGGAATGGTCCTGGCCAGGCGTGGCGCGTAGACGGTCCCGGCACGGATGGCGAGCTGCGTTTCGTCGGTGCTCAACGCGTTGGCCAGCACGTCTTGCGACGCCTGCGTGCCGTCGGTGTCGACCAGCACGAACCGGCCGGGGTTCTCCGACTGCGCGGAACGCACCAAGCCCCACACGGTCGCGGACGCGATGTCCGGGACGTCCTCGTTCCCTGCCGCGACCGCGCCCCGAGTCACCAACACAAGCCGTGAACTGGCGTTCGTTTTGTCCGCGAGCCAGTCCTGCACCTTGCTCAACGCCTGGTGGGCTGTCCGATGTGGATCGTTCTCGACCGCGGTCCACGGCAGAACGACCGTGTCCTGCGCCTCGGTGTCCGGCAACGGCAGCGTGATCCACTGCATCCGGAACAGGTTCCGCGTCGACGTGCCGTTCAGCTGGACGGCCGCCACCGGGCGCAGCGCGAGTGAGTCCACTGCCGCCACAGGCACACCGTTGGCATCCGCCGCCAACACCGACACGCTCTCGCGACCCTGCGGAGTCAGCCGGACGCGCAACACCTTCGCGCCCGTGGCCAACAGGGAGACGCCGTTCCACGAGAACGGCAGGTACGCGCCGCCCTCACCGAAGGAGACCATGCCGAGCGCGTGCAGTCCGGCGTCCAGCAGGGCCGGGTGCAGGCCGAACCGCTCTGCCTGTCCCTGCTCGGAACGCGGCAGTTCGACCTCGGCGAAAACCTCGTCGCCGCGCGTCCACACCGATCGCAAGCCCTGGAACACCGGCCCGTACACCAACCCGGCACCTGCGAAGCCCTCATACAAGCCTTCGAGGTCCAACGCGCGTGCCCCGGCGGGCGGCCACTCCCGCAGTCCTTCGCTCACCGACACCGGACCGTCGGTCACCACCGCGGTCGCATGCCGGGTCCACGGCAGGTCTTGATTTTCCCGAGCATGGATGCTCAGTTCACGAGCACCGGTCTCGTCGGCGGCGTCCACCACGATCTGCACCTGCACGCCACCCTGCTGCGGCACGACCACCGGCGCTTCGATCGTCAACTCGGCGACCTGGGGGCACCCCACGCGGTCACCGGCCTGCAAAGCCAACTCCACCAACGCGGTTCCCGGAACCACGATCTGTCCCATGACCGCGTGGTCAGCGAGCCACGGCTGCGCCGAGACCGACAGCCGCGTGGTGAGCACGAACTGCTCGCCACCGGCCAAATCCAGCGCCGCAGCCAACAGCGGGTGGTCCGCCACGCCGAGACCCGCACTGGCAAGGTCCCCGGCACCGGCCGAGCCGCGCGGCCAGAAACGCTGGCGCTGGAAGGGATACGTCGGCAGATCCAAGGGGGCGACACCAGCGCCCGCGGTGATCTGCTGCCAGTTCACGTCCGCGCCCGCGCAGAACGCCTCAGCCGCGGACGTCAGCATGCGGCGAAGGTCACCCTCGTCCCGCCGCAGCGTTCCCACAACAGCGGCGTCATCGACGCTGTCCTGAATCGCCATGGTCAACACCGGGTGCGCACTGACCTCGACGAACAGCTGACGGCCCTCGCCGGCCAAGTGCTCGACCGCCGCGGCGAACTGCACGGTCTGCCGCAGGTTGCGGTACCAGTACTTACCCGTCAGCGCGGTGGTGTCCAGCCACTCCGAGTCCACAGTGGAGTAGAACGGGATCCGGCCTTCCTGTGGCTGAACCGGAGCCAGCAGCGTCGCCAGCTCCGACTCAATCCGCTCAACATGCGCCGAGTGCGACGCGTAATCCACAGCCACCATGCGAGCCCGCACACCATCCGCCTCGCACGCAGCCATCACCTCAGCCAACGCCTCAGGATCACCAGACAGCACAACAGCATTCGGCCCGTTCACGGCCGCGACCGACACCCGGTCGTTGAGCCGCTCGGTCACCTCAGCCAGCGGAGCCGCGATGGACAACATCCCACCAGCACCAGCCAGACCACGAGCGATCGCCTGACTCCGCAACGCCACAACCCGCGCACCATCACTCAACGACAAACCACCAGCCACCACCGCAGCCGCAATCTCACCCTGCGAATGCCCCACCACCGCACCCGGCGTAACACCAAACGACTCCCACACCGCAGCCAACGACACCATCACCGCCCACAACACCGGCTGCACCACATCAACCCGCGCCAACGCCGCCTCGTCACCCAACACATCCAGCAGCGACCAGTCGACGAACTCCTCCAACGCCGCACCGCACTCGGCCATCCGCTCCGCGAACACCGGACTCTCGTCCTGCAACCGAGCCGCCATGCCCACCCACTGCGAACCCTGACCAGGGAACACGAACACCACACGGTCCACGGGCGAGCCCACACCACGAACCACACCCGCCGGGGTCTCCCCCGCCGCGACCGCAGCCATCAACTCCGCGTGGTCCGGGCCCACAACCACCGCACGGTGCCCGAACGCCGAACGCGAGGCCAAACCAACAGCGACATCGCCGGTGTCCCGCCCGAACTCGACGACCTGGTTGGCGAGTTCGCTCAGCGCGTCACCGGACTTCGCCGACACCACCCACGGCACGTCCGCACGCGGAGTCACCTCAGCGGGCTCCACCTCAGGAGCCTGCTCCAGGACCACGTGTGCGTTCGTCCCGCTCATGCCGAACGCGGAAACCCCCGCCCGCCGCGGGTGACCGTTCTCCGGCCAGTCCTGGGTCTCGGTCAGCAGTTCGACCGCACCTGCCGACCAGTCCACATGCGACGAAGGCGTATCCACGTGCAGCGTCTTCGGCAACACGCCATTGCGCATCGCCATGACCATCTTGATCACACCAGCAACACCAGCGGCCGCCTGAGTGTGCCCGATGTTCGACTTGATCGACCCCAGCCACAACGGCTGTTCCCGATCACGGCCATAGGTCGCCAGCAGCGCCTGCGCCTCAATTGGGTCACCCAACGAGGTTCCGGTCCCGTGTGCCTCGACAGCGTCCACATCGGACACAGTCAGGCCCGCACCGGCCAAAGCCGCTCGAATCACCCGCTGCTGTGAAGGGCCGTTCGGTGCCGTCAAACCATTCGACGCACCATCCTGGTTCACCGCGCTGCCACGCACCACCGCGAGAACCGGATGTCCCTTGCGTTGAGCGTCGGACAAACGCTCGACCAGCAGAACACCAACGCCCTCACCCCAGCCGGTGCCGTCCGCGCTGTCAGAGAACGCCTTGCACCGGCCGTCGGCGGAAAGCCCGCCTTGGGCGCTGAACTCCATGAAGGCACCGGGCGTCGACATGATCATCACGCCGCCTGCCAACGCCATCGTGCATTCCCTGCGGCGCAGCGACTGCACGGCCATGTGCAACGCGACCAGCGAGGACGAGCACGCAGTGTCGATCGTCACCGCCGGGCCCTCCAGCCCGAAGGTGTACGCCAACCTGCCGGACGTCACCGCGGCGGCGTTGCCGGTGAGCATGTGCCCTTCCGCGTCCTCCGCCGAAGAACGCAGCACAGCGGCGTAGTCCTGGCCGCTGCTGCC
Source organism: Rhodococcus rhodnii (assembly GCA_000720375.1). Classification (GTDB taxonomy): domain Bacteria; phylum Actinomycetota; class Actinomycetes; order Mycobacteriales; family Pseudonocardiaceae; genus Kibdelosporangium. Next base: position 330,694 of record JOAA01000020.1, read on the forward strand.
CATGAACACGCCGATGCGCCCGCCGGAGACGCCGGCGGGCGCGATACCCGCCCGCTCGAACGCCTCCCACGAGGTCTCCAGCAGCAACCGGTGCTGCGGGTCCATCGCCACGGCCTCGCGGGGCGAGATCCCGAAGAACTCGGGGTCGAACCCGGAGGCGTCGTCGATGAACCCGCCGAGCCGGGTGAACGCCGTGTCGCCCAGTTCCCAGCCGCGGTCGTCGGGGAACCCGCCGATCGCGTCGGTGCCGGCGAGCACCAGGTTCCACAGGTCCTCGGGAGTGCGTACACCGCCGGGGAACCGGCAGCCGATGCCGACGATCGCGATCGGTTCGGTGTCGGCCGCCTCTTTCTCCCGCAGCCGCGTCCGCGTCCGATGCAGGTCGGCGGTGGTCAACTTGAGATACTCGCGGAGTTTCTCTTCACTGGCCAATCTGAGCCACCTCAATCACCGCAGACCACGAATACGCCTGTCGCCGGGGTATGGACAGACGGATTCCCCCAATTAAGGGCGAACGTATTCGACGTCCAGCAGAGCGACAACCCTTAGGCAACCCCTAGGACGTCCGGCACACAGGCCGCGATCAGGCATTTCCGTGACTACGGCACGGAATGGCTCGGTGGCTATTCGGTTGGCAATTCGACGGTCAGGACGTGCCGAGCTCCTTGTTGATGAACTCGAAGATCTCGTCGTCGGTGGCCGAGTCCAGCCGGTCGGTGACGTCCACTTCGTCGTGATTGGTGGTCAGTCGGGCCAACGCGGCTTTCAGCCGGACAACGGCCGAGTCGGCCGAGTCCGGATCATCGGCCAATTCGGCGACCATGGCGTCGAGTTGGTCGAACAAGGCGTCGGCACCGCTCGCCCCCTCGGGCACCAGCTGGTCCCGCAGGTAGTCCGCCAGCACAGTGGGCTTCGGGTAGTCGAAGACCAGCGTGGCGGGCAGTGCGAGGCCGGTGGCGGCCCTGAGCTGGTTGCGCAGTTCCACGGCGGTCAGCGAGTCGAAGCCGAGCTCGCGGAACGCCTGGTTCGGCTCGATCATCTCCGGCCCGCTGTAGCCCAGAACGGCGGCCGCTTCGGCACGGACCAAGTCCAACAGCACCTGTCGGCGTGCGGCGGGCTGTGCTGCGGCCAGCTGCTGCCGCAACGCCGTTCCCCCGCCGTCGACGGGCTCGGCCGCCTGGTCGTTGAGCTGCTGGACGGCCGGGATCGTGGTGAGCAGCCTGCTGGCGCGGCGTGCCGTGAACACCTGCGCGAACTTCTCCCAGTCCACGTCGGCGACGGTCACCGTGACATCGCCGTGGGCCGCTTCCAACGCGGCCAACGCACGCTCGGGCGCCAGGGCCGCGAGCCCGCGTTTGGCCAGCTCCTGCCCGGCGTCGCCCTTCGCCATGCCACCGCCTGCCCACGGTCCCCACGCCACGGAGGTGCCGGGCAGCCCGTCGGCTTGCCGCTGCTCGACCAACGCGTCGAGGAATGCGTTTCCAGCGGCATATCCGCTTTGCCCGCCACTGCCCCACGTCGCCGCGATCGATGAAAAAACGATGAACGCCGACAAGGGCATTTCCTTCGTTATTTCATGCACATTCACCGCACCGGCGACCTTGCCGGATATCACGGTCTCGAATTCCTCGGCCGTGCATTCCAGCAATGGCGTGGACTGGGCAACCCCTGCCGCGTGAACAACAACCGACAATTCGGGCAGCCCGGCCACCAGCTCGGCGGTCGCCGCGGGGTCGGCCACGTCACAGGCCGCCAGCGTCACCTCGACGCCCAGCTCACGCAGGTCGTCGGCGAGCTCAGTGGCTCCGGGGGAATCAGCGCCGCGACGGCTGACGAGCACCAGGTGATCAACGCCACGCCCGGCGAGCCACCGCGCCACTTGCGAGCCCAACGCACCCGTACCACCGGTGATCAACGCCGTCCCGGAGAACGACCACTCACCTGTGACGGGCTTCGCGGCGGGTACCAAGCGGCGGCCGAAGACACCGTTCGCCCGGACCGCGACCTGGTCCTCGGTGCCGTCGGCGAGCACGGCCAGTACGGCGTCGGTCTGGTCGCCCGCGTCGATCACGCCGCCCCACACCTCGGGGTGCTCCAGCGCCACGACCCTGCTCAGGCCCCACACCTTGGCCTGCTCGGGCGACGTGAGCCGGTCGTCCGGGCCGGTGGAGACCGCACCCTGGGTGACGGCCCAGATCTTGGTCTCGGAGCCGATCACCGAACGCACCAGCTCCAAGGTGGCGGCAGCGTCCAGGAAGGACACCACGCCGTCCGGCTCGAACGAGCGCTCGGCCCAACTGGGCACGATCTCGGCGTCCAGCGCGGCCGCGATCGAGGCACCGGCGTCGTCGCCCGAGATCACGAGCCAACGTCCCTCGGGACGGCCAGTGGGAACCGACACGGGCTGCCACGTGACCTGGTAACGCCAGGCCTCCACGGCGGAGTGCTCCCGGCGCTTGCGCCGCCACGCGGACAGCGACGGCAGCACGCTGCTCAGCGGCTGGTCGGGATCCACAGCCAGCAGCGACGCCAGGTCCTCGTTCTCCACGGCTGCCCAGAACTGCTGGTCCTCGGCCGTGTTCGAGCTCAGTACGGCCGACACCCAGTACCGGTCGCGCTGGAACGGATAGGTGGGCAGGTCGACCCGGTTTCCGCTGACCAGCGTGGACCAGTCGACTGCTGCACCGTTGGCGTACAACGCTCCGAGGGCTGTCAGCGCGTTGCGCGCTTCTGGCTTGTCGGCGCGCATCGTCGGCACGAACACCGCCTCGGCCTCGGGCAGGCAGTCCTGGGCCAGCGCGGTCAGCACACCGTCGGGGCCGAGTTCCACGAAGGATGTCACGCCCCGCTCGGCAAGTTCACGTACGCCGTCGAAGAACCGCACAGCCTGGCGTACGTGCGAAACCCAGTACTCCGGCGCGGTCAACTCCGCCGCGAGCTCACCGGTCACATTGGACACCACCGGGATCTGCGGCTCGTGGAACTCCAGACCCCGCAACACCTCAGCGAACTCCGCCAGCATCGGCTCCATCAACGACGAATGGAACGCATGGCTGACAGTCAAACGCTTGGTTTTACGGCCCTGCGCGGAGAACTCCTCGGCCGCCGCGAGCACTGCGGACTCGTCACCCGAGATCACCACCGAGCGCGGGCCGTTGACCGCGGCGATATCCACTGCCCCGGCGGTTTCCTTCAACTGCACCAGCATCTCGTCCTCGGTCGCCTCGACCGCGACCATCGCACCACCCGACGGCAACGCCTGCATCAACCGGCCACGCGCGGCAACCAGCTTGCACGCGTCCTCCGAGACGTGCGCCGCGGAGATCTCGCCGATGGAATGCCCCATCACGTAGTCCGGGTGGACACCCCACGACTCGAGCAGCCGGAACAACGCCACTTCGACCGCGAACAACGCGGCCTGCGCGTACATGGTCTGATTGAGCAGTTGCGGCTCGCTGAGCATCACTTCACGCAGCGGCAGGTCGAACTCGAAGTGCGCACAGGCCGCGTCCAGCGCCCCGGCGAACACAGGGAATTCGGTGTAGAGCTCACGTCCCATGCCCACGCGCTGTGCACCCTGGCCGGTGAACAGGAACGCGGTCCGTCCAGCAGACGCCACGCCTTGGGCGATCGCGGGAGACGAACCGCCGTCCGCGAGCGTGCCCAATGCTTTGAGCAGCTCGGAGTGGTCCTTGCCGAAGACGACAGCACGGTGGTCCATCGTGGAACGGGTTGCCGCCAGCGAGTAGGCGACGTCCGCGACATCCGGCCGGTTGTCCGTGACGAAGGCTGCCAGGTCGGCCGCTCGTGCCCGCAGTGCCGCTGTGCTCTTGCCGGACAGCACCCACGGCACCACCGACGGCGTGACGGTTGCGGCCGGAGTCGGCTCAGTTTCGGGAGCCTCCTCGATGATGGTGTGCGCGTTGGTGCCGCTGATACCGAAGGAAGACACCGCGGCTCGGCGGGGATGTCCGTTGCGCTGCCACGGTTGCTGCTCAGTCAGCAGCTCCACCGCGCCCGAAGTCCAGTCCACATGCGAGGACGGCTGGTCCACGTGCAGGGTCTTCGGCAGGACGTCGTGCCGGAGAGCCATGACCATCTTGATCACACCGGCGACACCGGCTGCAGCCTGCGTGTGCCCGATGTTCGACTTCACCGAACCCAGCCACAGCGGCCGATCGCGATCACGGCCGTAGGTGGCCATGAGGGCCTGGGCCTCGATCGGGTCACCCAAAGCGGTGCCCGTGCCATGCGCCTCGACAACGTCCACATCGGACGCAGACAGCCCGGCATTCGCCAGCGCGGCCCGAATCACCCGCTGCTGCGAAGGACCGTTCGGCGCAGTCAGACCATTCGACGCGCCATCCTGATTCACCGCGCTGCCGCGCACCACAGCCAACACACGATGCCCGTTGCGCTGAGCGTCCGACAGACGCTCGACCAGCAACATGCCCGCACCCTCGCCCCAGCCCGTGCCGTCCGCCGCCTCGGCGAACGCCTTGCACCGGCCGTCGGACGCCAAACCGTTCTGCGCACCGAACTCGACGAACGCGCCCGGTGTCGACATGACACTGACTCCACCGACCAACGCGAGTTCGCACTCGCCGGCGTTCAGTGCCTGCGTCGCCAGATGCAGCGCCACCAACGACGACGAGCACGCGGTGTCCACAGTGACCGCCGGGCCTTCCAGCCCGAACGTGTACGACACCCGGCCGGACATCACGCTGGCGGAGTTGCCGGTGCCTCGATGGCCGCCGAAGTCCTCTGTGGACTCCAGCAGCAGGGTGAGGTAGTCCTGGCCGTTCGAGCCGACGAACACACCGGTCTTGCTGCCCTTCACCGAGACCGGGTCGATCCCCGCCCGCTCGAACGCCTCCCACGACGTCTCCAGCAACAACCGCTGCTGCGGATCCATCGCCACGGCCTCCCGGGGCGAGATCCCGAAGAACGCGGGATCGAAATGCCCGGCGTCGCCAATGAAGCCGCCCTGGTTGACGTAACCGTTGCCGCGGTGGTCGATGTCCCAGCCACGGTCGGTCGGGAACTCGGACATCGCGTCCCGGCCGTCGGCCAGCAGCTGCCAGAACTGCTCAGGCGTGGACACCCCGCCCGGGAAGCGGCAACCGATGCCGACGATCGCGATCGGCTCGTCGACCCGCACGGCCTGCGCGGCGGGTTCCGCGGTGGGCTGGTCGGCACCGACCAGTTCCTCGCAGAGCCATGTCGCCAGCGCGGCGGGCGTCGGGTAGTCGAACACCATGCTGCTCGGCAACCGCAAGCCGGTGGCTGTGTCCAGAGAGTTCCTGAGTTCCACCGCGGTGAGCGAGTCGAACCCGAGCTCCCGGAAGGTGTGGTCGTTGGTCACCGACTCCGGTCCCGGATACCCGAGGACCGTCGCGGCTTCGGCGCGGACGATCTCCAGCAGCAGGGCTTCCTGCTGCTGACGGGTCAATCCGGCGAGCCTGCCGCCGAGCACGCCCGGTGTCCGCTCGGCCGTCTCGATGACGGCGGCTTCCGGAAGGTCTGCCAGGAGCCGTCCGCAGAGCAGCGGGGCGAACCGCGTCCAGTCCACGTCCGCCACGATCAACGCGGGATGCGTCGACGCGACACCGCTGCCCAATGCGAGCACGGCACGTTCCGGGTTCATGGCCGGCAATCCGAGAGCGCCGAGGTTGTCGGCGACACCTGCCGCCATGCCCTCGCCCGCCCACGGGCCCCACGCGATCGCGGTGCCAGGCAGACCGTCCGCGTGCCGCTGCTCGATCAACGCGTCCAGGTGGGCGTTCGCCGCCGCGTAACTTGCCTGACCCGCGCTGCCGACCGCACCGGCGAACGCCGAGAACACCACGAAGGCGTCCAGGCCGTCGGTCAACTCGTGCAGCACGGTCGCGCCATCCACTTTGGACTTCAGACCGTTGTCAAACCGTTCCGCGGTCAGTCCTTCGATGACACCGTCGTCGAGCACACCTGCGGCGTGCACGACCGCGGACACCGGCGTGTCACGCAGCAGCGCGCCGACGGCCTCGCGATCGGTGATGTCGCAGGCCGCGACGGTCACGTCCGCACCCAGGTCGCGCAGCTGCGCTTCAAGAGCGTCAACGCCTTCGGCATCTCGGCCACGGCGGCTCACCAGGACAACGTGTTCGGCGCCGTTGGCCGCGGCCCAGCGCGCCACGTGCCCGCCGAGCGCGCCCATTCCACCGGTGATCAGCACGGTGCCACGGGGCTGCCACGGAGTTTTCGCCGCTTCGGTCACGCGTACCAGCCGCCGTGCGAGGACTCCAGACGGCCGCACGGCGACCTGGTCCTCGTCACCTGCCAGCACACCGAGCACACGGGCGAACGCACCAGCGTCAGCCTCGGTCGGCAGGTCGATCAGGCCGCCCCACCGGTCCGGCTGCTCCAGCGCGGCCACCCGGCCGAAGCCCCAGATCTGTGCCTGAGCCGGGTCGGTGATGCGGTCCGCCGGGCCGGTCGAGACCGCACCTCGCGTCACCGCCCACAGCCGGGCGCTGATTCGGGCGTCGCCAAGGGCTTGGATGAGCGTGAGGGTGTCGATCGCGGTGCCCAGCAGCGAAACGACCCCGCTCGGCGCAAGCTCACGCAGGCGAGCGGCAAGGGTTTCCCGGTCTGCCATCTCGACTGTCGTGGCGTGCTCACCGAACGCGGCCAGCAAGCCGTCATCGGCGTGGCCTTCGGGGGTCACGACCAGCCAGGTGCCGTCCGCCTGTGGCTGTGGGACCTGCACGGGACGCCAAGAGATCCGGTACTGCCATGAATCCACCGACGGTCCGCGACGGGAGGCGGACAGCCAATACCGGTCACGCTGGAAGGCGTAGGTCGGCAAGTCGACGCGAGCACCGTGCACCAGCGCCGTCCAGTCGACAGCGACACCACGGGTGTGCATCGCGGCCAACGCACCAATCGCCGTACGAACCTCCGGCCGATCGCCGCGCAACACCGGCACGAACAAGCCCTCGGACACACAGCCCTGAGCCATCCCCGCCAACACACCATCCGGCCCAAGCTCAACAAAGGCCGTCACGCCCTGTGCCGCAAGGGTGTTCACACCATCGGCAAACCGCACCGCCTGGCGCACATGCGAAACCCAGTACTCCGGCGAAGCCAACTCAGTCGTAAGTCCGCCGGTCACGTTCGACACGACCGAAATCTGCGGCTCATTGAACTCCAAGCCGCGCAGAACCTCAGCGAACTCCGCCAGCATCGGCTCCATCAACGGCGAATGGAACGCATGACTCACAGCCAACCGCTTCGTCTTCCGCCCTTGCGCAGTGAACCCCTCAGCCACCGCAAGCACAGCAGACTCAACACCCGAAATCACCACCGAATTCGGGCCATTGATCGCCGCAATCCCGAACTCGCCCGTCGTCTCGACCTCATCCTCAGTCGCCTCAATCGCGACCATCGCCCCACCCGCAGGCAGAGCCTGCATCAACCGACCACGAGCAGAAACAAGCTTGCACGCATCCTCAAGCGACAACACACCAGCCACATGAGCCGCCGAAATCTCACCAATCGAGTGGCCCATCACGAAGTCCGGACGCACACCCCACGACTCCACCAACCGGAACAACGCCACCTCAACAGCGAACAACCCAGCCTGAGCAAACTCCGTCTGCTTCAACGACTCCGGCTCACCATTGATGACCTCACGCAACCGCGGATGCAACAACTCACAAGCAGCATCAAAAGCCTCCGCGAACACCGGGAACTCGCCATACAACTCACGACCCATCCCAACCCGCTGAGCACCCTGACCCGTGAACAAGAACGCCGTCTTGCCTGCCTTGGCGTGACCACGAATCACGTCGGCGGAGGAACCGCCCTCGGCAAGCACACCGAGCGCACGGACCAGTTCACTGCCGTCCTTGCCGACCACCACGGCCCGATACGGCAACGCCGACCGGTTGGTGGCAAGCGAGAACGCGAGATCCTCGACACCCGCAGTCTCCGCGATCGGCAGGAGCCGAGCGGCCTGCGCCCGCAGCGCGGCCTCGCTCTTGCCCGACAGCACCCACGGCACCACCGACGGCGCCTGACTGGGCTCGGCGGTGTCCGAGGCCGGGACCTGCTCGATGATCACGTGTGCGTTGGTCCCGCTGACTCCGAACGACGAGACAGCCGCCCGCCGCGGATGACCGTTCGCCTGCCACGGTTGCGTCTCGGTCAGCAGTGAAAGGGCGCCGGATGACCAGTCGACGCGGGAAGTCGGCTGCTCGGCGTGCAAGCTGCGCGGCAGTGCACCGTGCTTCATCGCGAGCACCATCTTGATCACACCGGCGACACCAGCCGCCGCCTGCGTGTGCCCGATGTTCGACTTCACCGAACCCAGCCACAACGGCCGATCCCGATCCTGCCCATAGGTCGCCAGCAGCGCCTGCGCCTCAATCGGGTCGCCCAGTGCGGTCCCGGTGCCGTGCGCCTCGACAGCGTCCACATCGGACGGTTTCAGCCCGGCAGCCGCGAGGGCCGCCCGGATCACGCGCTGCTGTGCGGGGCCGTTGGGGGCGGTGAGTCCGTTGGACGCGCCGTCCTGGTTGATCGCGCTACCTCGCACCACAGCCAGAATCTCGTGGCCGTTGCGCTGAGCGTCTGACAACCGCTCGACCAACAGCATTCCGACGCCTTCGCCCCAGCCGGTGCCGTCGGCGGACTCGGCGAACGCCTTGCAACGGCCGTCCGCGGCCAGACCGCCCTGCGCGCTGAAGCCCTCGAACGCGGTGGGCGTCGACATGATCGTCACGCCGCCCGCGAGCGCCAGATCACACTCGCCCTGCCGCAGCGCCTGCGCTGCCCAGTGCAGTGCCACGAGCGACGAGGAGCAAGCGGTATCCACGGTGACAGCCGGGCCTTCCAGCCCGAAGGTGTACGCCACGCGGCCGGACACCACACTCGGCGTGGTGCCGATCATCAGGTGAGCTTCCACCGATTCCGGCAGGTCGTCGATTCCGACCGCGTAGCCCTGGGGTCCGGCACCGACGAACACGCCTGTGCGGCTGCCGCGTGCCTTGGTGATGTCGATTCCCGCGTGCTCGAACGCTTCCCACGAGGTCTCCAGCACCAACCGCTGCTGCGGATCCATGGCCAGGGCCTCACGCGGCGAGATCCCGAAGAACTCCGCGTCGAATTCCGCCGCGTCGTAGAGGAAACCGCCTTCGTGGGCGTACCCGGCCTCGACCTGCCAGCCACGGTCGGCGGGAAACGCGGAGATCGCGTCATTCCCGGCGGCCAGCAAGGTCCAGAGGTCATCAGGTGAAGCCACCCCGCCGGGGAACCGGCAGCCGATGCCGACGATCGCGATTGGCTCGTCATTCGCGTGCACGACAACCGGCGCACTCGCCAGCACTTCGGCTCCGAGCAGTTCCGTGCGCACGTACTCGGCCAGCACAGTGGGCGTCGGGTAGTCGAAGACCAGGGTGGCGGTCAACGTCAGCCCGGTCGCCTCGGCCAGGCGGTTGCGTAGTTCGACTGCGGTCAGCGAGTCGAATCCCAGGTCACGGAAGGAAGATTCGGCCCCGATCGCATTCGGGTCCGGGTAGCCGAGCACCGCGGCCGCCTCGGCACGCACCAGGTCCAGCAGGAACGTCTCCCGGCCGGCCTCGGACATCTCCCGCAACCGCGCGACCAGACCGGAATCGTGCTGCGCGGGCGCCTCGACTGTCGCCTCGGGGATCGTCTCGAGCAGCGGGCTCGGCCGGTTCGCGGTGAACACGGGAGCGAACTGCGACCAGTCCACGTCCGCCACGGTGACCGTGACGTCGTCGTTGCCCATGGCGTTCGCCAGTGCGGCCAACGCCAACTCCGGAGCCAATCCGGACAGGCCGATGCGTCGCAACTGGTCTCCGGCCTCACCCGCGGCCATGCCACCGCCGGCCCACGGCCCCCAAGCGATCGAGGTCGCGGCAAGGCCCGTCGCGCGTCGCCGTTCCACCAGCGCGTCCAGGTAGGCGTTGGCTGCCGCGTAGCCACTTTGGCCGCTGCTGCCCCACGTCGCGGCGATCGAGGAGAACACGACGAACGCGGACAGGTCCTCGGTCAGCTCGTGCAGGTTCTGCGCACCCGTCACCTTCGCGGCCACAACCTCGGCGAATTCAGCCGGGCTGGTGTCCGTCAACGGAGTCAGCTGCGCAGCGCCTGCGGCGTGCACGACAGCCTGGACCGGGGTGCCGTTGTCTGCCAACGACCGCAGCATGTCCGCCACGGCTTGCCTGTCCGTGACGTCACAGGCGGCGAACGTGACCTCGCTGCCGTGACCACGCAGTTCGTCGGCGAGTTCGGCTGCGCCATCGGCATCCGCACCTCGTCGGCCACACAGGACCAAGTGCTCGGTGCCGTTGCGAGCCAGCCAGCGGGCGACGTGTGCGCCCAGCGCACCCGTGCCTCCGGTGATCAGCGTCGTGCCCAACGGCTGCGGCTCGGTCACCGTGGCGGGCCGGGAATCGTGGACCAGCCTGCGAACCAGGATTCCTTCCGCACGGACGGCGATCTGGTCCTCGCTGCCGGACAGCACGCCGACCGCCTTGGCAGCCACTTCGCTGTCTACAGTGGACGGAAGGTCGACGATGCCGCCCCACAGCGACGGCAGCTCGAGTGCGGCGACCCGCGCGATGCCCCACAGCTGCGCGGCGACCGGGTCCGGCGTCTCGTTCGGCGAAACCGACACCGCGCCACGCGTGATGACCCAGAGCCGGGTCTGGATCCCCGAGTCGGCCAACGCTTGGAGAAGCACGATCGTGCCGACGGAGTCCAGCAGCGACACAACTCCATCTGGCGAATGCGCTGCGAGTTCTTCGGCCAGCACTGCGCGGTCGACGTCCTCGACCGTGAGCACGCGGGCACCGGGCAGGGCTGCCAGGATCTCGTTCGCCTCATCGCCGCTGGGGGCGACGACCAGCCATGAACCGGCCGGAACGCTGGTCTGCCCGGTGTAAGGCTGCCAATCGACCTTGTACCGCCAGTCGCCGACCACAGCATCGGTACGGCTACGCGATGGCGCGTCGATCCAGTACCGCTCGCGCTGGAACGCGTACGTCGGCAGGTCGAGCGTGCCTGCGCCGGGGAAAATCGCCTGCCAGTCAAGCGTCACACCGCGGACGTGCAGTCCGGCGAGAGCCGTGAACAGTGAGCTTTCCTCGGCGCGATCCTTGCGCAGCAGGGGCAGGTACCCGGCGTCCGGCAGGGTGTCCTGGGCCATCGCGGACAGCACTCCGTCCGGCCCGAGCTCGACCACGGTCCGGATTCCGCGTTCCTGCAACACTGCGACGCCGTCGGCGAACCGCACCGCCTGCCGCACGTGCTGAACCCAGTACTCGGGACCGAGGTTCACGGCGGTTCCACCGGTCACATTGGACACGATCGGGATCGACGGCTCGCCGAAGCGGATGCCCCGCAACACCTCGGCGAACTCGGCGAGCATCGGTTCCATCAAGGGCGAGTGGAACGCGTGGCTGACACGTAGCCGCCGGGTCTTGCGGCCCTGAGCCGAGAACGTCTCGGCCACCGCGAGAACCGCTGTCTCGGCACCGGAGATCACCACGGACCTCGGGCCGTTGATCGCGGCGATGCCGAACTCGTCCGTGGTCTCGATCTCGTCCTCGGTCGCCTCGATCGCGACCATCGCCCCACTCGACGGCAGCGCCTGCATCAACCGGCCACGCGCCGAAACCAGCTTGCACGCATCAGGCAGAGACAACACACCAGCCACGTGAGCCGCGGCGATCTCACCGACGGAGTGGCCGAGCAGGACGTCCGGGCGGACGCCGAACGACTCGATCAGCCGGAACAACGCCACTTCGAGGGCGAACAACGCCACCTGTGTGTAGGCGGTCTGGTCGAGCAGCCCATCGGCGTCCTCGAACACCACCTCGCGCAGAGGCACGTCCACGTGCGCGCAGACCGCGTCGAAAGCCTCGGCGAACACCGGGAACCGCTCGTACAGCTCGCGCCCCATGCCCGCACGCTGTGCACCCTGGCCGGTGAACAGGAACGCCACCCCGCCGGTCACCGGCGTCCCGCTGACCACCTGCGCTGATGACGTTCCAGTCGCCAACGTGGCAAGTCCGGCAAGCAGTTCCGCACGGTCGCTGCCCAGGACCACAGCCCGTTCGGGCAACGCGGAGCGGGTCGTGGCCAGTGAGAGTCCGACGCCAGCCAGATCCGTTGTCTCGTCGGCAAAGTCCCGCAACTGCTCGGCCTGGGCACGAAGCCCTTCGGTGCTCGTTCCGGACAGCGGCCACGCGATCAGCCCTGACGTGCTCGGCGCGGCCGCAACCGGCTCGGTGGCCGGGGCCTGCTCGATGACCGCATGCGCGTTGGTGCCACTGAGGCCGAAGGAAGAAATCCCGGCGCGGCGCGGCTTGTCGGCCCGTGGCCATGGCAATGCCTCACGCAGAACGGAGATCTTGCCCGATGACCAGTCGATGTGCGGGCTCGGCTGATCGAAGTGCAGTGACGATGGCAGGGTGTCGTTCTGCAGGGCGAGCACCATCTTGATCAAGCCTGCGACACCCGCGGCGGCCTGCGTGTGCCCGATGTTGGACTTCACCGAACCCAGCCACAGCGGCTGTTCCCGGTTCTGGCCGTAGGTAGCCAGCAACGCCTGCGCCTCGATCGGGTCGCCCAACGCGGTCCCGGTGCCGTGCGCTTCGACAGCGTCCACATCAGACGGTTGTAGTCCCGCGTTGGCCAGTGCCTGCCGGATGACTCGCTGCTGCGCGGGCCCATTTGGTGCCGTGAAGCCGTTCGACGCACCGTCCTGGTTGATCGCACTGCCGCGCACCACGGCAAGAATGTTCCGGCCGTTGCGCTGAGCGTCGGACAACCGCTCCACCAGCAGCATGCCCACGCCTTCGCCCCAGCCCGTGCCGTTGGCATCAGCCGCGAACGGCTTGCAGCGGCCGTTGACGGCAAGTCCGCCTTGAGCGCTGAATTCGGCGAACGCGCTCGGCGTGGACATGACGGTTGCCCCACCGACCAACGCCATCTCGCACTCGCCGCTGCGCAGCGCCTGAACCGCGAGATGCAGCGCCACCAAGGAGGACGAGCACGCCGTGTCCACAGTGACCGCCGGGCCCTCAAGCCCGAAGGTGTAGGCGACGCGGCCGGACATCACGCTCGCGGAGTTGCCTGTGCCGAGGTAGCCCTCGGTTTCCGGGCCGCCCTGGTCGACCAGGGCCACGTAGTCCTGGCCGTTGGTGCCGACGAACACACCGATCTGCTTGCCGCGCACCGAGTCCGGGGCGATCCGGGACCGTTCGAACGCTTCCCACGAGGTCTCCAGCAGCAACCGTTGCTGCGGATCCATCGCCAACGCCTCACGGGGCGAGATGCCGAAGAAGCGGGGCTCGAACCCGGCGACGTCGTCGAGGAAGGCGCCCTGCTGGGTGCTGAAACGCGCCGCGATGTCCCATCCGCGGTCGGCCGGGAATTCGCCGACCGCGTCGGTGCCGGAGACCAGCAGCTGCCAGAAGTCTTCGGGCGTACGCACTCCGCCGGGGAATCGGCATGCCATCGCGACGATCGCGATCGGCTCGTCGGTCCTGCCGTGTGCGATCACGACGGGCGCGTCCGCCTGCGCGCCGAGCAGTTCGTCGAGCAGGTGGCCGGCCAGCACGTCCGGACTCGGGTAGTCGAACACCAGACTGCTGGACAGTTTCAGGCCGGTCTCGGCGGCCAGCCGGTTGCGCAGTTCGACCGCGGTGAGCGAATCGAACCCGAGTTCGCGGAACGCGTGCGACCGCTCAATGGCTTCCGGGCCGGCATAGCCGAGCACCGCGGCGGCCTGCGCACGGACGACGTGCAGCAGGAGGTTTTGCTGCTCGCTACGGCCAAGCCCGGCGAGCCTGGCGGCCAGTCCGGTGACTTCCTGGACCTGCGTCGGAGCCAGAACGCTCAACAGTGGGCTGTGGCGTGCGGACTGGAACGCGGGCGCGAACTTGGCCCAGTCCACGTCGGCCACCACGGTCACGGCGTCGCCGCCGGTGGCGACCCTGGCCAGCTCGGCAACGGCCTTGTCCGGGTCCATCGCCGGCAGACCGAGGCCGGCCAAGCCACTCGCGGCGCCTTCGGCCATACCGGCACCGCCCCACGGGCCCCACGAGATCGAGGCGGCGGGCAGGCCGTCGGCGTGCCGCTGCTCGGCGAGCGCGTCCAGCACAGCGTTCGCGGCGGCGTAGTTGCCTTGGCCCGCACTGCCGACCGTCCCGGCGAAGGCGGAGAACATCACGAACGCCGTAAGGTCGAGTTCGCGCGTCAGCTCGTGCAAATGCAGTGCCGCGTCGGCTTTTCCGGGCAGCACACCGGTGAACTGTTCGACGGACATACGGTCCAGCACGCCATCGTCGAGAACCCCTGCGGTGTGCACGACAGCGGTCACCGGGTACTCGCCGGAAGCGGCATGGTCGACCAGCGCGGCGACCGCTGCACGGTCGGCGACGTCACACGCGACGATGGACACCTCGACGCCCAGCTCGCGCAGCTCTGCTTCCAGCTCGGGCGCGTGACCACGGCGGCTGGCGAGGACAAGCCGCGCAGCGCCGTTCGCGGCCGCCCAGCGGGCGACTCGCGCGCCCAGTGCACCGGTTCCCCCGGTGATCAGGACCGTGCCTGTGGGCTGCCACTGCTCACCGCTCACACCCGCACGGACGAGCCGTCGGGCGAAGACCCCGGTTGGGCGGATGGCGACCTGGTCCTCGGTGCCGGTGAGCACGGCGGCGAAGTGGTCGAGGGCACGTTGGTCGAGCTGTGCGGGCAGGTCGACCAGGCCGCCCCAGCGATCCGGGTACTCCAGCGCCGCGACACGGCCAAGACCCCAGACGTCAGCCTGATCCGGTCGTTCCACCCGGTCGCCGCGGCCGGTGGAGACCGCTTGCCTGGTCACCGCCCACACCGGCGCGGTCAGTCCGGCCTGTAGCAGCCGCAGCGTATCGACCGCGTCGAGCAGCGCGACCACACCTTGGAAATCCTTGTCCGCCAGGCGATCGACCTCGTCGACACTCCGCACCACGTGTGCCTGGTCGCCGAAGACCGTGAGCAGTTCGTCCTGGTCTTCGGGCAGAACCACGAGCCAACGCCCGGCCAGGCTCGCTGGTCCGGGAACCACTGGCTGCCAGTCGATCCGGTAACGCCAGCCACCGGAGTCCGTGCCGCGCTTACGGTCCCACGTGGCGCCCTCGAACCAGTACTGCTCGTGCTGGAACGCGTACGTCGGCAGCTCGATCGGCGCACCCTTGACCAAGGTCGTCCAGTCCACGGACACACCGCTGGTGTGCAGTGCCGCCAGGGCACCGATCGCCGCACGGACCTCCGGCCGATCAGCCCGCAGCATCGGCACGAACATGCCCTCAGCCACGCAGCCCTGAGCCAGCGCGGTCAACACACCGTCCGGTCCCAACTCAACGAACGCCGTCACGCCCTGTGTCGCCAGCGTCCGTGCACCATCGGCGAACCGAACTGCTTGCCGGACATGGGAAACCCAGTACTCCGGTGAAGTCAGCTCGGTGGCGAGGTTACCGGTCACATTGGACACCACCGGGATCTGCGGCTCGTGGAACTCCAGACCCCGCAACACCTCAGCGAACTCCGCCAGCATCGGCTCCATCAACGGCGAATGGAACGCATGGCTGACAGTCAAACGCTTGGTTTTACGGCCCTGCGCGGAGAACTTCTCAGCCGCCGCGAGCACTGCGGACTCGTCACCCGAGATCACCACCGAGCGCGGGCCGTTGATCGCGGCGATCCCGAACGCATCGGTTGTCTCGATCTCGTTTTCAGCCGCTTCGATGGCCACCATCGCCCCGCCAGACGGCAGAGCCTGCATGAGCCGGCCGCGCGCGGCGACCATCTTGCCCGCGTCGGCAAGAGAAAGCACACCTGCCACGTGCGCGGCGGAGATCTCACCGATCGAGTGGCCCATCAGGAAGTCCGGGCGAACACCCCACGACTCCACCAACCGGAACAACGCCACCTCAACGGCGAACAACGCCGCCTGGGTGAACATCGTCTGGTTCAACAACTCTGGCTCGTCAGCGATCACCGCACTCAACGAGCGCCCGAGGTGCGGGTCAAGCTCAGCGCACACAGCGTCGAAAGCTTCGGCGAACACCGGGAACTCGGCGTACAGCTCACGCCCCATGCCCAGTCGCTGAGCCCCTTGACCGGTGAACAACAACGCGGACCGGCCCCGCTCGGCCACCCCCGTGATCACATCCGCGGTCGGCGTTCCGTCGGCGAGCGCGGTCAGCCCGGCGGTCAGTTCCTCACGGGTCGCGCCAAGAACAACCGCGCGGTGTTCCAGCGCGGCACGAGTTGTCGCCAGAGAGAAGGCGATATCGGACGAGTCCTCCGCACAATCCACAAGCCGTTGTGCCTGAGCTCGCAAGGCGGCCGATGTCCTGCCCGACAGCACCCACGGTGTCACGGCTGGCGACACTCGCTCGACCTGCGCTTCGGTGGCGTCCGGTGCCTGCTCGATCACGGCATGCGCGTTCGTACCGCTGAAGCCGAACGAGGAGATACCGGCTCGGCGTGGCGCTTCACCCGCAGGCCAGTCGCGGGCCTCGGTCAGCAGTTCGACCGCACCGGATGACCAGTCCACATGCGACGAAGGCGTATCCACGTGCAACGTCTTCGGCAACACGCCATTGCGCATCGCCATGACCATCTTGATCACACCAGCAACACCGGCCGCCGCCTGGGTGTGGCCGATGTTCGACTTCACCGAACCCAGCCACAACGGCCGATCCCGATCACGGCCATAAGTCGCCAGCAAGGCCTGGGCCTCGATCGGGTCACCCAACGCGGTGCCCGTGCCATGCGCCTCGACAACGTCCACATCAGACGCAGACAACCCGGCATTCGCCAACGCGGCCCGAATCACCCGTCGCTGCGAAGGACCATTCGGCGCCGTCAAACCATTCGACGCACCATCCTGATTCACCGCACTACCACGGACTACAGCCAACACACGATGCCCATTGCGCTGAGCGTCCGACAAACGCTCAACCAACAGGACACCAACGCCTTCGCCCCAGCCGGTGCCGTCCGCGCTGTCCGCGAAGGCCTTGCACCGACCGTCTTCGGCGAGGCCGCGCTGCCTGCTGAAATCGAGGAACGCGGCCGGAGTGGACATGATCGTCACACCGCTCGCCAGCGCCATGTCGCATTCGCCGTTGCGCAGCGCCTGAACCGCGAGATGCAGCGCCACCAAGGACGACGAGCACGCGGTGTCCACAGTGACCGCCGGGCCTTCCAGCCCGAACGTGTACGACACCCGGCCAGAGAGCACAGCGGCCGCGTTTCCGGTGCCCAGGAAGCCTTCCAGCTCTTCCGGACCGTGTTCCAGCAGCGACACGTAATCCTGGTTGTTGGTTCCGGCGAAGACACCTGTCCGGCTGCCCTTCACCGACAGCGGGTCGATCCCGGCGCGCTCGAACGCCTCCCACGACGTCTCCAGCAGCAGCCGCTGCTGCGGATCCATCGCCAACGCCTCACGCGGCGAAATCCCGAACAGACCGGGGTCGAACTGGCCGGCCTCGTAGACGAACGCGCCTTCACGGGCGTAGCTCGTGCCCGCGTGGTCAGGGTCCGGGTGGTAGAGCGTGTCCAGCGGCCAGCCGCGGTCTGTGGGGAACCCTGCCACCGCATCCTTGCCCTCGGCCAGCAGCCGCCAGAGGTCCTCCGGCGAGCGCACGTCACCGGGATACCGGCAGGCCATGCCCACGATGGCGATCGGCTCGCGGGCAGCCGCCTGCAGGCGCTGGTTCTGGTCACGCAGGCGGCTGTTCTCCTTGAGCGACGCCCTCAGCGCGTCGGCGACTTTTTCGGAAGGCGTTGCCATCATCATCCCCAGAAAGCTGTGGTCGTCAGGAATTGCCGTCGAGCGCGATCCGCACCAGGTTGTCGAGATCCATCGAGTCGAGGTCCTCTTCGGCGGACTCCTCCTCGGCGTCCGCAGCAGACATCCCGGCCAGCCGCAGCAGAGTGCTTTCGAGTCCGGCTTCCCGCAGCGCTGCGGGACTGAGCTTGGCCAGCGCCTTACGCAACTGGGCGTCCTCGTCGGTTTCGTCGCTGTCGCCGGTGATCTCGGCGGCGAGGTTGGCCACGAGGTCGTCCGGCGTCGGGTGGTCGAAGACGACCGTCGCGGGCAACCGGACGCCCGAGACTGTGGCGAGCCGGTCGCGCAGTTCCACCGAGGTCACCGAATCCATGCCGAGGTCACGGAACTGCCGCGCCGGTTCCACCGCGGTGGCGCCGGGCAGCCCCAGCACGACCGCGGTCTCGGCACGGACCAGGTCCAGCAGAGTGCGCTGCAGGTCGGCGGGCGTCATTGCCGCCAGTTCCGCCTTGCGGCCCGTCACCGGCTCGTCGTCCAGTTCGGACGCCGCCTCCGGCAGGCTGCTGAACAGCTGTGCTGGGCGCGCGGCGGTGAAGACCGGCAGGAACCGTGACCAGTCCACGTCGACCACGGTCACCGTCGCGTCCGCAGCGCCGACCGACTTGGCCAGTGCGGTGATGGCCCGCTCGGGCGCCAGCCCGGACAGTCCCATCCTGGCCAGTTGCGCGCCGCCGTCGCCTGCGGCCATGCCGCCGCCTGCCCACGGTCCCCACGCCAACGCGGTGCCGGGAAGGCCGTCTGCACGGCGTTGCTCGATCAGAGCGTCCAGTGCGGCGTTCGCTGCCGCGTAGCCGCTTTGCCCTGCGCTGCCCCAGATTCCGGCGATCGAGGAGAAGACCACGAACGCGTCGAGATCACGGGTCAGTTCGTGCAGGTGCACCGCGCCGGCGACCTTGCCTGCGACGACTTCGGCGAACTCGTCCGGCGTCGTCTCGGTCAGTGCCGCCGACTGGGATACCCCGGCCGCGTGCACCACGGCCGTCAGGTCTGGTCCGCATTCGTTGACCAGTGCGGCAACCGCATCCCGGTCGGCCATGTCACACGCGGCGAGCGTGACCGCTACGCCAAGTTCACGCAGTTCGTCGGCGAGTTCTCCCGCGCCCGGCGCCGCGGCACCTCGGCGGCTGGTGAGCACCAGGTGCTTCGCGCCCTCGCGGGCCGCCCACCGGGCCACTTCCCCGCCGAGCGCGCCCGTGCCGCCCGTGATCAACACCGTGCCGCTCGGCGACCACTTGGTCGCGGTCCGCCTTGCCGATCGGGTCAGCCGCCGGGCGAAGACTCCCGTGGACCGCACGGCGAGCTGGTCTTCCGGACCACCCGCGGCGAGCACGTCGAGGACCCGTGCCGCTGCCTGCTCGTCGAGATCGCCAGGCAGGTCGATCAAGCCACTCCAGCGCTCCGGGTGCTCGAGTCCGACCACCCGGCCCAGTCCCCAGACCTGTGCCTGCACCGGGTCGGTGAGCCGATCACCGTGGCCTACCGAGACCGCGCCCTGGGTCAGCAACCACAGCGGCGCGTTGATCCCGCTGTCGCCAAGCGCTTGCACGGCCAGGAGGCTGTCGGTCGCACCACGTTCACCTGCCGCGACGACCATCGCCACGCCGGCGTAGTCCGCGGTGAGGTCGGCGAACATCGTCCGGTCGGGTTTTTCGGGCAGCACGAGGGTGTCCGCGTGGTCGCCGAACGCCGTGGCCAGCGGATGGCCGTCCTCAGGAAGCACCAACAGCCAACGGCCCTGGAGCGACGCTGAGTTGTCCGGCAGCGACTGCCAGGTGACCTGGTAGCGCAGCTCGTCCACAATGGACTCGTCGCGCTGGCGGCGTCGCCAGGCGGCCATCGCGGGAAGTACCTCGCTGAGCGGCTGGTCGACGTCGACGGCCAGGGTGTCGGCCAGGGACGCCAGGTCCTGCTCTTCGACCGCCGCCCAGAACATCGAGTCCACTTCGGACTCCTGAGCCTTGGGGGCAGTCGCGTCGAGCCAGTACCGCTGGCGCTGGAAGGCGTACGTGGGCAGGTCGACGCGGTTGGCTGGGCCGAACACGGCCGTCCAGTCCAGTTCCGCGCCTCGCACCCACAGCTTGCCGAGCGCGGCCAGCAGGGTCTGGATTTCAGGTCGTTCGCCACGCAGTGCCGAGCTGAACGCGGCTTCCGCCTCCTCCGGCAGGCAGTCGCGGGCCATCGTCGACAGGACGCCGTCCGGGCCCAGCTCGAGGAACTCGGTGACGCCTGCCGCAGCCAGTGCCCGGACGCCGTCGGCGAACCGAACGGCCTGACGCACATGGGAAACCCAGTACTCGGGAGTGGTCACGTCCGCGTCGAGTGCTCCGGTCACGTTGGAGATCACCGGAATCGTCGGCTCGCTGAAGCTGATCTCCCGCAGCACCTCGGCGAACTCGGCCAGCATCGGCTCCATCAACGGCGAGTGGAACGCGTGGCTCACCGACAGCCGCTTGGTCCTCCGGCCCTCCGCCGAGAACTTCTCAGCCACCGTAAGCACGGCGTCCTCGACGCCTGAGATCACCACGGATTTCGGGCCGTTGATCGCGGCGATGCCGAACTCGGCGGTGGTTTCGATCTCGTCCTCGGTCGCCTCGACCGCGACCATCGCACCACCCGACGGCAACGCCTGCATCAACCGGCCACGCGCGGCAACCAGCTTGCACGCGTCCTCCCGGGCGGACACCCCAGGACTCGACCAATCGGAACAGCGCGACTTCGACCGCGAACAAGGCCGCCTGCGCGAATTCCGTCTGGTTCAACAGATCCGGCTCGCCTGCGATGACGTCCCGCGCTTGCGGATGCAGCAGGGCGCACGTGGCGTCGAAGGCTTCGGCGAAGACCGGGAACTCGGCGTAGAGCTCACGGCCCATCCCGATCCGCTGAGCACCCTGACCGGTGAACAGGAACGCCAGTTTGCCCTTGGTGACAGTGCCTTCCACCACTCCGGACGAGGACGTTCCGCTGGTCAGCGCGGTGAGTTCGGCGACGGCGCTGGTCGCGTCCGCGGCGAGAACCACCGCGCGGTGTTCCAGCGCGGCGCGGGATGTGGCCAGCGACCAGCCGACGTCCACACTGCCGAGCTCGGGGTCGTCGAGGACCCTGGCCCGCAGTTTGGCTGCCTGGCTGCGTACCGCGTCCACCGATTTGCCGGAAAGCACCCAGGGCACCAAAGTCCGCTCGGTCACCTTGACAGTGGCCGGGGCGTCGGGGGCTTCCTCGATCACGGTGTGGGCGTTCGTGCCGCTGATGCCGAACGAGGACACCGCAGCACGGCGTGGCCGGTCGTTCTTCGGCCACTGCTGGGCATCGGTGAGCAGTTCGACCGCACCGGAGGACCAGTCGACGTGCGGCGACGGCTCGTCCACGTGCAGTGTCTTCGGCAGCACACCGTGGCGCATCGCCATGACCATCTTGATGATGCCCGCGACACCGGCCGCGGCCTGGGTGTGGCCGAGGTTGGACTTGACCGAGCCGAGCCAGAGCGGCCGATCCCGGTCCTGGCCGTAGGTGGCCAGCAGCGCGTGCGCCTCGATCGGGTCGCCGAGCGCGGTTCCCGTGCCGTGCGCCTCCACCGCGTCCACATCAGACGGTGCGAGCCCGGCACCGGCAAGCGCCTGCCGGATCACGCGTTGCTGCGAAGGTCCGTTCGGTGCCGTGAGACCGTTCGACGCGCCGTCCTGGTTGATCGCGCTGCCCCGCACGAGCGCCAGGACCTGGTGACCGTTGCGGCGAGCGTCCGACAGCCGTTCGACAACCAGCAATCCTGCGCCCTCGCCCCAACTTGTGCCGTCGGCGCCCGCCGCGAAGGGCTTGCACCGGCCGTCCCTGGCCAGTCCGCGCTGCCTGCTGAAGTCCACAAAGGCCGCCGGGGTGGACATCACGGTGACACCACCGGCCAGCGCGAGATCGCACTCCCCGTTGCGCAGCGCCTGGATCGCCAAGTGCAGCGCGACAAGGGAGGACGAGCACGCGGTGTCCACGGTGACGGCCGGGCCTTCCAGCCCCAGGCTGTAGGCGATCCGACCGGACACAATGGACGCGGCGTTGCCCGTGAGTGCGTGCGCCTCGGTCTCCGCCGGGGCGTTCTGCAGCACGCTGGCGTAGTCCTGGCCCATCGTGCCTGCGAACACGCCGGTCGCGCTGCCGCGCAGGCTCGTCACGTCCAGCCCAGCGCGTTCGAACGCCTCCCACGCGGTCTCCAGCAACAGCCGCTGCTGCGGATCCATCGCCAGGGCTTCCCGTGGTGAGACACCGAAGAAGCCTGCGTCGAATTCGGTGGCGTCACGGATGAAACCGCCGTCGACGGTGTAGGTCGTGCCCTGGTGTGCCGGGTCCGGGTGGTACAGCGTGGCGATGTCCCAGCCACGGTCGGCGGGGAACTGGGTGATCGCGTCCCGGCCGTTGACCAGCAGGTCCCAGAACTCCTCGGGCGTACTCACCCCGCCGGGGAACCGGCAGGCCATCCCGACGATCGCGATCGGGTCGTCCGCGACCACCGCGACCTTGCGGGCCGCAGGTGCCGGTTCTTCCTGTTTGCCAAGCAGTTCGGTACGCAGGTAGGCACCGAGCGCCGCCGGGTTGGGGTAGTCGAAGATCAACGTGGCGGGCAGTTTCGTGCCGATGGCCGCGGCGAGCCGGTTGCGCAATTCGACTGACGTCAGCGAGTCGAACCCGAGGTCCTTGAACGCCTGTGCCGGCTCGATGCGGTCGGGCGAGTCGTAACCCAGGACGATGGCCGCGTTGCTCCGCACCAGATCGGTGAGCTGCTTGTCCTGTTCCGCCTGGGATAGCCCAGCCAGCTGCCGGGCGAGCGAACCGTCATTGCCCGCTTTTCCAGACGCAGCACGGCGAATGGTTCGCTGTGCCAAGGCCCGCAGAAGCGGTGGCACGGTCTCGTCTCGCAGCGAAGCCAGGTCCAGCGGCGCCGGTACCAGCACGGCGTCCGCGCGAGCACGCGTCGCGTCGAACAACGCCAGGCCTTGCTCCGGGCTCAAGGCGCTGCTGCCGGAGCGGGACGTCCTGGCCTTGTCCGCGGCCGCCAGCCCGGCACCCATTCCGCCGTCCTGCTGGTCCCACAGACCCCACGCGAGCGACAAGCCCGGCAGGCCCAGGGCACGCCGGTGCGCGGCCAGCCCGTCCAGGAACGTGTTCGCCGCGGCGTAGTTGGCCTGTCCCGCGTTGCCGAAGACTCCAGCGGCCGAGGAGAACACCACAAACTCAGCCAGATCGAGGTCACGAGTCAGCTCATGGAGATTCCACGCGGCCAACGCCTTCGGGCTCATCACCTTCTCGACCCGCTGTGGTGTCAGCGACTCCACCACGCCGTCGTCCAGCACACCTGCCGTGTGCACGACCGCGGTCAGCGACTCGATGCCGTTGATGACCTCGGCCAACGCATCGCGATCGGCCACATCACAGGCCACCACGGACACGTCAGCACCGGACAGTTCCTCGATCAGTCCCGGCGCTGCCACCCCTCGACGGCTGAGCAGCACGAGGCGACGGACCCCCTGGTCCACCAGGCGACGTGCCACCAGGCCACCGAGGCTGCCGGTCCCGCCGGTGATCAACACCGTGCCGTCCGGATTCAATGCTTGCGGCACACTCAGCACG
This sequence comes from Rhodococcus rhodnii, assembly GCA_000720375.1. Lineage (GTDB taxonomy): Bacteria > Actinomycetota > Actinomycetes > Mycobacteriales > Pseudonocardiaceae > Kibdelosporangium. Next base: position 354,221 of record JOAA01000020.1, read on the forward strand.
ACCTTGCCCACGTGCTTTGCCTGCGACATGAACCGGAAAGCGTCAACAGCCTGCCGCACATCCCACACACGCACCGGCAACGGCCTGATCGCCCCAACGGAGATCAGGTCGGCCAGTTCCGTCCACATCTCACCGACGCGGTCCGGGCCCGCCTCGATCAGGTCGAAGGACCGGTACCGGATACCCGGGTACTGCTGAGCCACCTGGTCCGGTTCGCGGACATCGGTCTTGCCCATCTCGATGAAACGGCCGCCGCGCGGCAACAACCGCAACGAAGCATCAACGAAGTCACCAGACAGCGCATCGAGTACGACATCGACACCCTGACCGTCGGTCGCGGCCAAGAACTTCTGCTCGAACTCGAGGTCCCGCGAGGAGGCCAAACACTCCTCGGCCAGCCCGACCGCGGCCCACTTGCTGGGGCTCGCGGTACCGAAGACCCGCATGCCCCAATGCTGAGCAAGCTGAACCGCAGCCATACCCACACCACCAGCAGCGGCGTGCACGAGGACCGACTCGCCAGACTGCACATCGGCCAGATCTCGCAAGGCGTAGAAAGCCGTCAGGAAGACCAGTGGGATTGTGGCCGCGTCCGTGAACGTCCAGTCGTCCGGCATCCGGGTGACCATTCGCGCGTCGGCCGTCGCCACCGGGCCGAAGGACGCGGAGATCAGGCCCATCACCCGGTCACCCGGCACCAGGCCAGTGACCTCCGACCCGACCTCCAGCACCACACCGGCGCCTTCCATGCCCATCAGCCCGGCATCACCCGGGTACATTCCCAGGGCGTTCAGCACGTCACGGAAGTTCACACCTGCCGCACGGACCGCGATCCGAACATCCAACGGCCCCAACGGCTGCTCGGCATCCGGCCACTCGATCAACGACAGGTTCGACAGCGTCCCCTTACCCACGCTGTCCAGGCGCCACGCGCCAGCCGGAGCCGTCAGCTGGGTGGAAGTCCGGCCCAACCGGGCCACGAACACGTCTCCGCCACGGATCGCAGCCTGCGGCTCACCAGCACCAGCCACCCGGGCCAGCACGTCCATCGAACGCGGATCGTCATCCACATCGACGATCACGAGCCGGTCCGGGTGCTCAGCCTGAACCGACCGCACCAAGCCCCACACACCGGCAGCAGGCACATCCCGGACGAGTTCGCCTGGCTCAATCGCCACCGCGCCGCGCGTCACCACAACCAACCGCGCGTCGTCGTCCGAGTCGGAAAGCCACTCCTGCACCCTGTTCAGGACCGACGACACGACGTCGACCGGACCAGAACCACTGACCTCCGTGACGACGACAGGACCGTCCACGGTGGAGTCTGTGGAGAGCGGAACCCAGTTCACCGTCCACAACGAGTCCTGCGGAACGTTGGTCTGCTGCAGCGACTCCGCGCTCACTGCCCGGAGCACCAGCGAGTCGACCACGGCAACAGGTTCGCCCTCGCTGTCGGCGACCAACACCGAAACCGTGTCGGTGCCCGCCGGGGTGAGCTTGACCCGCAGCGCGGTCGCAGCGGCGGCGAACACCGAAACCCCGGACCACGCGAACGGCAGTGAGCCTGCTCCAGCACCGGAGACGAAGTCGCCGAACCCGATTCCGTGCAGTGCCGCGTCAAGCAGTGCCGGGTGCAAACCGCACCGCACCGCTTCGGCGTGCTCCTCCTCCGCGAGTTCGACCTCGGTGTAGATGTCGTCACCGAGCCGCCATGCGGCACGCAGCCCTTGGAAAGCGGGCCCGTACCGGAAGCCTTCGCCGAAGCTGTCGTAGAAACCGTTGATGTCGATCGCCTCGGCGCCCGCCGGCGGCCAGGCAGTCAGGTCGTTCGCAGCGGACGGTGCACCGGTGACGAGTGAACCGGTGGCGTGCTGTGTCCACTCCTCCGGCAGGCCATTGCGTTCCCGCCGCGAGTAGATCGTGATGTCACGTCCGCCGGTCTCGTCCGCCACACTCAGCACCAACTGCAGCTGCACGCCACCGCTTTGCGGGAGCACGAGCGGCGCGGCGAGGGTGAGTTCAGCCAACCTGTCGCAGCCTGCCCTGCGGCCGGCCTGCAATGCGAGTTCGACGAAGGCCGTGCCGGGGAGCAGCGCCTGATCGTGCACCACGTGGTCGGCCAGCCAGCCGTGTGTGGCCAGGGCGAGTCGTCCGGTGAGCACCAGTTCGCCGTCGGCGACCTCGACCGCGGCACCCAGCAACGGGTGGTCGGCCGCGTCCAGCCCGGCCGCGGTCAGGTCTCCGTGGCCAGTGGTGACACCCCTGGGCCAGAAGCGTTCGTGTTGGAAGGCGTACGTCGGCAACTCGACCCGCTTGCCTTTGACAAGGGCGGTCCAGTCGACAGCGACACCACGGGTGTGCAACGCGGCCAACGCACCAATCGCCGTATGAACCTCCGGCCGATCGCCGCGCAACACCGGCACGAACAGCCCTTCAGACACGCAACCCTGAGCCATCCCCGCCAACACACCATCCGGCCCAAGCTCAACAAAGGCCGTCACGCCCTGTGCCGCAAGGGTGTTCACACCATCCGCGAACCGCACAGCCTGGCGCACATGCGAAACCCAGTACTCCGGCGAAGCCAACTCAGTCGTAAGTCCGCCGGTCACATTCGACACAACCGGAATCGTCGGCTCGCTGAACTCCAAGCCGCGCAGAACCTCAGCGAACTCCGCCAGCATCGGCTCCATCAACGGCGAATGGAACGCATGACTCACAGCCAAACGCTTGATCTTCCGCCCCTGCGCAGCGAACTTCTCAGCCACCGCAAGCACCGCAGACTCAACACCCGAAATCACCACAGAGTTCGGGCCGTTGATCGCCGCGATCCCGAACTCGTCCGTCGTCTCGACCTCATCCTCGGTCGCCTCGATGGCGACCATTGCCCCACCCGCAGGCAGAGCCTGCATCAACCGGCCACGCGCGGCAACAAGCTTGCACGCGTCCTCAAGCGACAACACACCAGCCACATGAGCCGCCGAAATCTCACCAATCGAGTGGCCCATCAAGAAGTCCGGGCGAACACCCCACGACTCCACCAACCGGAACAACGCTACCTCAACAGCGAACAACGCCGCCTGAGCGAACTCGGTCTGGTTCAGCAGTTCCGGTTCGCCGTCAATGACCTCACGCAACCGCGGATGCAACAACTCACAAACAGCATCAAACGCCTCAGCGAACACCGGGAACTCGCCATACAACTCACGACCCATCCCAACCCGCTGAGCACCCTGACCCGTGAACAAGAACGCCGTCTTATCCGAACTCACCACGCCCGTGACCACATCCGGAGACGCAGTCCCTTCAGCCAAAGCGGTAAGCCCAGCGGCAAGATCACCGAGAACAACCGCACGATGGTCCAGCGCAGCCCGAGTCGTCGCCAGGGAGTACGCCACATCAGCCGTATCCCCAGCGGCGCCAAGAAGTGCCGCAGCCTGTCCACGCAAAGCCGCGGCCGACTTCGCCGACAACACCCACGGCACCACCGAAGGCACCTTCGAGTCGGCCTCAATCTCCTGCTCAGGAGCCTGCTCGATGATCGTGTGCGCGTTCGTCCCGCTGATCCCGAACGACGACACCGCCGCACGCCAAGGACGATCGACCTCAGGCCATTGCTGAGCCTCGGTCAACAACTCGACAGAACCCGACGACCAGTCCACATGCGACGAAGGCTCGTCGACGTGCAGTGTCTTCGGCAACAGGCCATGCCGCATCGCCATGACCATCTTGATCACACCCGCGACACCGGCTGCAGCCTGAGTGTGGCCGATGTTGGACTTCACCGAACCCAGCCACAACGGCCTCTCGCGATCCTGACCGTACGTCGCCAGCAGCGCCTGCGCCTCAATCGGGTCACCCAGCGAGGTGCCGGTCCCGTGCGCCTCCACCGCGTCCACATCAGATGTGGCCAGTCCAGCGCTCGCCAACGCAGCACGAATTACGCGTTGCTGCGAAGGGCCATTCGGTGCCGTCAAACCATTCGACGCACCATCCTGATTCACCGCACTGCCACGAACAACCGCAAGAACCCGATGCCCCTTGCGCTGCGCATCGGACAACCGCTCCACCAGCAGCATGCCGGCGCCTTCGCCCCAGCCGGTGCCGTCCGCGGCCTCAGCGAAAGGCTTGCACCGGCCGTCAGCAGCGAGGCCTCGCTGACGGCTGAACTCGATGAACGTCGCCGGAGTCGCCATCACCGTGACGCCACCGGCCAGCGCGAGATCGCACTCGCCCTGCCGCAGCGCCTGCACGGCCAAATGCAACGCCACCAAGGACGATGAACACGCCGTGTCCACAGTGACCGCGGGGCCTTCAAGCCCGAACGCGTACGAGATCCGTCCGGACACGACAGCCCCTGCGGTGCCGGTCAGGATGTGCATCTCGGTTTCCGCAGGCGCGTTCTTCAGGAGGTTGGCGTAGTCGGTACCGCCGGCGCCCGCGAACACCCCCGTGGAGGAACCGCGCAACGACAGGGGATCGATGCCCGCGTTCTCCAGCGCCTCCCACGAGGTTTCCAGCAGAAGCCGCTGTTGCGGGTCGATGGCCAGCGCCTCACGCGGTGAAATCCCGAAGAACCCCGCGTCGAAGTCCGCGGCCCCGGCGACAAACCCGCCTTCGACCGTGTACATGGTGCCGGGCTTCTCGGGGTCGGCGTCGTAGAGACGCTCGACATCCCAGCCACGGTCGGACGGCATCGGCCCGATCCCGTCCTGCCCGGCGGCGAGCATCTCCCAGAGCTGCTCCGGGTTGGTGACCCCGCCGGGCAGACGGCAGGCCATGCCGACGATTGCGATCGGCTCGTCGGTGTGCCCGGTGGGTTCGGGGGTGGGGGGTGCCCCTTTCCCTATCGGGTGACCGACGAGCCGATCGCCGAGGAACCGGCCGAGAACGGCCGGCGTTGGATAGTCGAAAACCAGGGTGGCAGGCAGTTTCACGCCGGTGGCGGCACTGATCCGGTTACGCAGCTCGATCGCGGTCAGCGAATCGAACCCGAGCTCCTTGAACGCGCGGTCCGCGGGTACCCGGTCTGCCGAGTCGTACGCCAACACTGTAGCAGCTTCGGCCCGGACAAGATCAACCAGTGCGCGCTCGCGATCCACTTCGGACAGTCCAGCCATCCGCCGGGCGAACTCGTTGCCCTGCACGGCTGCTGCGGCCGTACGACGCGTGCCGGTGCGTACCAAACCGCGCAGCAATGCTGGCAGGGTGCCGGCTTGCGCCTCGGCGCGCAGCGCGGCTGGCTGAAGTGGAGCGGGCACGAGTGTCGCGTATGGACCGCTGCGGCCGTGGTCGAACAGCGCAAGGCCTTGCTCGGTGGACAGGGCGCCGCTGCCGCTGCGGGCCATCCGCGCCAGGTCCGCCTCGCCGAGTCCGGCGGTCATACCGCTGACCTGGGCCCACAGTCCCCATGCCAAGGCCACCGCGGGTAGGCCCTCGCCGCGGCGCTGTTCGGCCAAGCCGTCCAGGAAAGCGTTTGCCGCGGCGTAGTTTCCTTGCCCTGGGCTGCCGAAAACGCCCGCGCCAGAAGAGAACATCACGAACTGCGCGAGATCAAGGTGCCGTGTCAGTTCGTGCAAAGTCTGGGCCGCGTCGGCCTTCGGGCGCAGGACCCGGGTCAGGCGGTCGTGATCGAGTGCGGAGACGACACCGTCGTCGAGGACCCCGGCCGCGTGTACGACCGCGGTCAGCGCGGGGATCGTGTCCAAGAGTGCACGCAACTGCTCGCGGTCGGCGACATCGCAGGCCACCACCCGAACCCGGGCGCCAAGGCCGGTCAGCTCGGCGGCAAGCTCGGGAGCCTGGCCGCTCCGGCTTGCCAGAACGAGATCCTGTACGCCGTGCTCGGTGACCAAGTGCCGGGCGACCAGCCCGCCAAGCGTCCCGGTGCCGCCGGTGATCAGGACCGTTCCGGCAGCGTCCAGCGGCCGCGGAACAGTGAGTACGACCTTGCCGATGTGCTTGGCCTGTGAGACAAAGCGGAACGCCTCCACGCCACGGCGGACGTCCCAGACCCGGATCGGCAGGAAGCTCAGCGCGCCTTCGGCGAACAGAGCCAGTACGTCCCGCAGCATCTCGCCGATCCGCTGCGGACCGGCATCACCGAGGTCGAAAGCGTGGTACTCCACGCCTTCGTGCGCGGCTGCGACCTCAGCGGGTTCCCGGACATCGGTCTTGCCCATCTCCAGGAATCGGCGCGGCCGCAGGCGCAGCGACGCGTCGACGAACTCGTTCGCCAAGGCGTTCAAGACCACGTCCACGCCGCGCCCACCGGTGACGTCGAGGAACTTCTCGGCGAAGGTGAGGTCACGGGACGAGGCGGTGTGGTCGTCGGCTATCCCGAGCGCGCGCAAAGTGTCCTGTTTGGACTGACTCGCGGTGCCGAAGACGTCGACTCCCCAGTGCCGGGCAAGCTGGACCGCGGCCATGCCGACACCGCCTGCGGCGGCGTGGACCAGCAGCGACTCCCCCGTCTGGACGTCGGCGAGGTCGCGCAAGGCGTAGTAGGCGGTCAGGAACACCACCGGGACCGAGGCTGCCTCGGTGAACGTCCAGCCGTCCGGTATGTGGGCGACCGTGCGGGCATCGGTGACCGCGATAGGACCGAACCCGCCCGGCAGCAGGCCGAGCACTCGGTCGCCGACGGCGAAACCGGTGACGTCCGGCCCGACCTCGGTGATCACGCCGGCGCCTTCGACACCGATCAGCCCAGCATCGCCTGGGTACATCCCCAGCGCGTTGAGCACGTCACGGAAGTTCAGTCCGGCGGCCCGCACCGAGACACGAACCTCGCCTGGCGCAAGCGGTTCGACGACTTCTGGGCACGGCAGCAGTTCGAGGTTGGCCAGCGTCGACTTGTCCGCGCTCTCCAGCCGCCACGGGCCGTCCGGCGGAGTCAGCGTCGCGCTCGAATCGTGCCGCACCAGCCGTGGCGCGAACAATTCCCCGTCGCGCACAGCGACTTCGGGTTCGCCCGTGGCGAGCGCGGCCTCCAGCGACTCAGTGCCGCCGAGGACGTCGATCTGCGCGATCCGCCCGGGGTTCTCCTCCCGGACGGACCGCAGCAGACCCCACACTCCCGCGGCCACAGGGTCGGGTGCCGGGTCGTCGCCGACCGCCACCGCACCGCGGGTGAGAAGCACAAACGTCTTGTCGGACAAGGTGTCGTCGGCCAACCAGGCCTGGACACGCCGCACCATGTGATCGAGCGCCGTGGTCAGATCGGTCCCGCTCTCGTGCGGGACAACCATGTACTCCGTCGCGGCGTTCCCGGTTGCCGCCGGAATGGACTGCCAGTCCACACGGAACAGGACATCGCGGTACGGGTCGGCCTGCTCCTGCTGGCTCGGCGCGCGAAGGGTCAGTGAGCCGATCTCCACAACAGGTTCGCCCGCGCCGTCGGCGACCAGCACGGACACCGCGTCCGTGCCCGCCGGGCCGAGCCGGACCCTCGCGGATGTGGCGTTGACGGCGAACACGGCGACATCTGTCCACGCGAACGGCAGCTTGCCCGCGGAGCCACCTTCGACCAAGTCTCCGAACGCGAGCGCTTGCAACGCGGCGTCCAGCAGAGCCGGGTGGACCGCGAACCGGGCGGCGTCCGCGTGTGCGTCGGAAGGCAGCTCGATCTCGGCGAAGACCTCGTCGGCACGGCGCCAGACCGCCCGGATGCCTTGGAAGACCGGGCCATAGGCGAACCCTTGCCGCTCGGCGTCGGCGTAGAAGTCGCTGATCTCGACCGATTCGGCCCCGGCCGGTGGCCATTCGGTGAGCGCACCGGCGGCCGGACGGTCCACTGTGCTCAGTGAACCCGCGGCGTGCCGGGTCCACGGCCCGTCGACGTCATCCTCAGGACGGGAGTACACGCCCAGTTCCCGATGGCCGCGCTCGTCCCGTGCGCCGATGGCCACCTGCAGGCGTACGCCGCCGTTCTCCGGCAGGACCAGCGGAGCCTCGATGATCAGCTCGTCCAGTCGCGGGCAGCCCGCCCGGTCGCCGGCCTGCACGGCCAGCTCCACGAACGCGGTGCCAGGCAACAGAACCTGGCCGTTCACCGCGTGCCCGGCCAGCCACGGGTGCGTGCTCAGCGACAACCTGCCCGTGAGCACAGTTTCGTCGTCGGTGGCCAGCTCGATGGCGGCGCCGAGCAGCGGGTGCCCGGTGGCGGCCAGACCCAGCCCGGTCGCCGCGGACCGACCGGCGGTCTTGGGTGGGTCGAACCAGAACCGCTCGCGCTGGAAGGCATAGGTGGGCAACTCGACGCGAGTGTCGTTGACCAAAGCGGTCCAGTTCACCACGACGCCACGGGTGTACAACGCACCCAGGGCGCCGATCGCGGTCCGCACCTCTGGACGGTCGCTCCGAAGCGCAGACGTGAAGACGGCATCGGCCTCGGGCAGGCATCCCTGCGCCAAAGCGGTCAGCACACCATCCGGACCCAGCTCAAGGAAAGCCGTCACACCATGCTCAGCCAGAGTGTGCACGCCGTCGACGAACCGAACGGCCTGGCGCACATGCGAAACCCAGTACTCCGGCGAGGTCAGCTCGGTGGCCAACCCACCGGTCACGTTCGACACGACCGGGATCCGCGGCTCATTGAACTCCAAGCCGCGCAGAACCTCAGCGAACTCCGCCAGCATCGGCTCCATCAGCGGCGAATGGAACGCGTGGCTGACCTTCAGGCGCTTGGTTTTACGCCCCTGCGCCGAGAACTTCTCAGCCACCGCCAGCACAGCAGACTCAACACCCGAAATCACCACTGAATTCGGGCCGTTGATCGCCGCAATCCCGAACTCGCCCGTCGTCTCAATCTCATCCTCGGTCGCCTCAATGGCAACCATCGCCCCGCCCTCAGGCAGAGCCTGCATCAGACGACCACGAGCCGAAACCAGCTTGCACGCGTCCTCAAGCGACAACACACCGGCCACGTGGGCGGCGGAGATCTCACCGATCGAGTGGCCCATCAAGAAGTCCGGGCGCACACCCCACGACTCCACCAACCGGAACAACGCCACCTCAACGGCGAACAACGCCGCCTGAGCGAACTCGGTCTGGTTGAGCGACTCCGGCTCACCAGCCACCACATCCCGCAACCGCGGATGCAACAACTCACAAGCAGCATCAAAAGCCTCAGCGAAAACGGGAAATTCGCCATAAAGCTCACGGCCCATCCCGACCCGCTGCGCACCCTGACCCGTGAACAAGAACGCGGTCTTGCCGCGAACAACAGAACCTGTGATCACATCGGCGGTGGAACGACCCTCCGCCAAGGCGTCCAGCCCATCGAGAAGGCTGTCCCTGCTGTCGCCCAGCACAACGGCGCGATGCTCGAACGCGGCCCGCGTCGACACCAGCGAAGCCGCGATCCCAGCCAAGTCTTCAGAAGCACCAACCGAACGGAGGTTCGCCGCCTGCGCGCGTAACGCTTCGGGCGTCTTCCCGGACAGCACCCACGGCACAGTCGAGGGCGCACGGCGTTCGACAGTGTCGGCTTCCTGGGCCGGAGCCTGCTCGATGACGGCGTGAGCGTTCGTCCCGCTCATCCCGAACGACGAAATGCCTGCCCGGCGGGGATTCCCGGTCTCCGGCCAGTCCCGCGCCTCGGTGAGCACGTCGACCGATCCTGCCGACCAGTCCACGTGCGACGAGGGTTCGCTGACGTGCAGCGTCCGCGGCAGCACGCCGTGCCGGATCGCCATGACCATCTTGATCAACCCGGCGGCACCGGCGGCCGCCTGCGTGTGCCCGATGTTCGACTTCACCGAACCCACGAACAGCGGCCGGTCCCGGTCCTGGCCGTAAGCCGAGATCAGCGCCTGCGCCTCGATCGGGTCACCCAGCGACGTGCCGGTGCCGTGCGCCTCGACAGCGTCCACATCGGACGGCTCCAGCCGCGCGTTCGCCAGTGCCGCACGGATCACCCGCTGCTGGGAAGGACCGTTCGGTGCGGTGAGCCCGCTGCTCGCGCCGTCTGAATTGACTGCGGTGCCACGTACTACGGCGAGCACTGTGTGTCCGTTGCGCTGAGCCTCGGACAGCCGCTCCACCAGGAGCATGCCGACGCCCTCGCTCATGATGGTGCCGTCCGCGCCCTCACTGAACGCCTTGACCCTGGCGTCACGGGCCAGGCCGCGCTGGCGGCTGAAGTCCTGGAACGTGGCGGGGCTGGGCATGACCGTAACGCCACCGGCCAACGCCATGTCGCATTCGCCGGACCGCAGTGCCTGTACTGCGAGATGCAGCGTGACCAGCGACGAGGAGCACGCGGTGTCCACAGTGAGCGTGGGGCCTTCCAGCCCGAGCGTGTACGCGATCCGGCCGCTGGCCATGCTGCCGACGTTGCCGTTGCCGACGAAGCCTTCCAGGTCCGGCGGCATCTCCGTGTCGGCGAAGCGGTTCAGGTAGTCGAAGTAGGCGACACCGGAGAACACACCTGTCCGGCTGCCGCGCAGCGTGTCCGGCACGATCCCGGCCCGTTCGAGCGCTTCCCACGACACTTCGAGCAGCAGCCGCTGCTGCGGGTCCATCGCCAACGCCTCCCGCGGCGAGATCCCGAAGAACTCCGCGTCGAAATCCGCCGCGTCGTACAGGAAACCGCCTTCGCGGACGTAGCTGGTGCCCGGTTGGTCGGGATCCTCGTCGTACAACTCCGCCAAATCCCAGCCGCGATCGGCCGGGAACGGGCTGATCGCGTCGCCGCCGTCGCGCACCAGCGCCCACAGGTCCTCGGCCGACCGGACGCCACCGGGAAACCGGCAGGCGATGCCGACGATGGCGATCGGCTCGGTGTCCGCGGCCTCGGCCGCCTGCAGCCGCTGGCGGGTCTGCGCCAGATCGGTCGTCACGCGCTTGAGGTAGTCCCGCAGCCTCTGCTCATTGCTCACCCGATACCCACCTCTTCACGACGAAACACCCCAGAAAATGGCAGAACAAATGAGCGCGTACTTGCCCCACAATTCACGGTGAGAATATTTCCGGCCCAGATGGCACAACACCCCTAGCCGTCCCCTAGGCAGGACTGTGGCCTCCCGGCCAGGTACGCCGGGAGGCCACGTCAGCCGCGGTCGCGGTCAGTTGATCACGTAGTGCACGGTGTAGGTCGCGGGCTGCTCCGGCGCCTTGATGATGCGGCTGGCGCCGGCACCGTCATCCCACTTGTCGAACACCAGGACGTACGGCGGGACCTCGATCTTGCCTGCCGCGCTGACCGACAGCGCGCTGCCGACGATCACCTTGATCGTGGAGTCGGTGACCACGCCGTAGTTGCTGACGGTCACCCCGATGCCCGGCGGGTCGGACTTGAAGGTCAGGTCCACGGTCTTCGGCTGCAGCTCGATGGTCTTGCTCGAGACGTTGCCGTCGGAGTCCTTGGCTGTGAGCGTGAGCTCGAGATGCGACGGGTACGGATGGTCAGGCGCGGTGAACTCGCCGGATGAGCCCGTGAAGGTCTCGATGTCATGGCTGTGGCAGTTGCCGTCGCCCGCGCAGTGACGCATGGTCAGCTTCCAGGTCAGCGCGGACGCGGGCAGCGTGCCGTCCTTGGCGTCAGTGCCCTTGCCGGAGAAGGAGACCTTCTGGCCGACATGCCATCGCAGGTCCGTGCCCGGGGTGTCGATCACCGCCGTGGGCTCGGGTGCGGGTGCGTTGTCCACCACGATGTCGACCTTGGCGATCGAGCTCTTGCCGCCCGGGTCGGTGACCTTCAGCGCGGGCCGCACGAACGCCTTCGTACGGTAGACCCAGACCGCCATCGGCAGACGGCTGTCGTCGAACTGGCCGTCGCCGTCGAGGTCCCACTCGTAACGCAGCTTGTCGCCGTTCGGGTCGGTGGAGCCACGGCCGTCGAAGGTCACCAGCAGCGGTGAACGCCCGGCGGTCGGGTTGGCCTTGATCACGGCCTTCGGCTCGGCGTTCGGGTCGTTGTCGTACGCGATCCGACGCAGCTCACCCGTGTCGAGCGACACGTAGTACAGCGCGCCACCCGGACCGAACTCCAGCTGCACCGGCACCGACAGTCCGCTGGCGAAGGTGGTCACCTTGGCTGGGTCCGGCGCGCCGTTGGCGTCCTTGCCCATCACCCAGACACAGCCACGGGTGCTGTCGCTGAAGAACAGCGAGCTGCGGTAGGGCTCAGGCAGCGTCTTGTCGTCGGCGAAGGCGAAACCGGACAACGAGGCACCGCTGGTGCTCGGACACGTGTCGTCCGGTGAAACCTTGGCGCCGTTGGTGTACTGCAACGCGGGCTTGGCGTCGTCGCCCTGCGTGTAGAGCGAGTCGCACATCGCCAGACCGGCGGCCTGCCAGCCCGGGTGCGGATCCTTGCCTTCGAAGCACGGCCACCCGAAGTTCGGGGCCTTGGCCGGGTCCGGCGTGAACCGGTTGATCTCGTCGGCACGCATCTCGCCGACGTCACCGACCCAGACTTCGTTGGTCTGCGGGCGAACGGCGAAGCGGAACGGGTTACGCAGGCCGTACGCCAGGATGCGCTGCTTGTTCTCGTCGGTGCTGCTGGCGTACGGGTTGGCAGGCACACCCTTGCCCGTGATCGGGTCGATCCGGATGACGGTGCCGTTGAGCACGGCTGACTCACCGTCAGGGCGACGCGGTGACTGCGACCGCAGCGAACCGCCGCGTGCGTCCGGGATGGTCAGGTTGGTCCCGGCCCCGCCTGGCGGGTCGGCGCATGGGTTCTTCTGCTGGCCGTAGTCGGCGAAGTTGAAGCTCGCGCCCTCACCGGCGCTGGCGTACAGCGCGCCGTCCGGGCCGAACGCGAGGGTGTCCGCGCTGTGGCTGGGGTACTGCTGGCACCAGCCGCTGACCAGCGTCTCCGGCTGGCCCGCAACGCCGTCCTGGCCCATCGTCAGCTTGACGATCCGGTTGGTGACCACGCAGCCGTCCTCGGTGTAACCGGGCGGCGACGGGCACTGGTCGTTCCACTTCGGCGCGGTCTCCCCCGGCGGGGCGTCGTGCGTGTAGAGCGCGTAGACGTACGGCTCCTGCGGGAACTTCGGGTGCACGGCCAGGCCGATGAGCCCGCGGTCCCAGCCGTTGAACACATCTTTGCTTAGATCGGCGAAAACCTTGGACGTGCCGGCGTCGACCTTGTCCCACACCCGGATCACGCCGGCCTTGTCGCCGACGAAGGTCTTGCCGTCCGGCGCGAACGCCACCACGGTCGGCTCGGTCAGGCCCGAGATCACGGTCTCGTGCTGGAACCCGGTCGGCACGGTGACCGCCGCGGCCGCCGCACGCTGCGCGTTGTCACGCTGGGGGTAGAACACCGACTCGTCGGGCATGCGCACCTGCCCAGGGGCTGCCGCGCCGACCACTCCGGTCAGCATGGTCGTCCCCAGGACCAGCGCGGCCAGCACCGCGAGCGGTGTCAGCCGCGTTCGCGATTTCGTTCGCAGGAAACTCATGCCAATGATCTGCTTTCTTTTCGTGGACATCGTCGTCACCGGGAATTCGGCGGGTCACGCCTTCAGTTCGTTGTCGATGAAATCGAAAATCTCATCGTCGGACGCGGCGTCGATCTTCTCGGCGATTCCGGCCAGTTCCAGTTCAAGGTCATCGGGTCCGTCCTGCGGTTTGGCGGCCACCCCGTCGGACGGCATGGCATCGGCGATGTACTGCGCGACCAGTTCGGGAGCCGGGTAGTCGAAGATCAATGTGGCGGGCAGGCGCTGACCGGTCGCCGCGTTGAGCCGGTTGCGCAGCTCGATCCCGGTGAGTGAATCGAAACCCATCTCGAGGAAACCGCGCCGCGGATCGACCGCTGCCGCGTTCTGGTGACCGAGGACAGTGGCCACGTGCCCGCATACGAGGTCGAGCAGGACCGTGGCCCGCCCGTCCGCGTCCAGTCCGGCAAGCTTGTCCAGCAACGCCGAACGCTCGCCGCCACTGGCCACCGCGGTCGTGTCGACGGTCCTGCGCCGAGCACGCGATCGGACCAGTCCGCTCAGCAGCGCGGGCAGCGTGCCTTCCTTCGCTTGGTTCCGCAGCACACCAAGGTCCATTGGCGACGGTACGAGTACGGGTTCGTTGCGGCGCAACGATTCGTCGAACAGGGCGAGACCCGCCTTGTCGGTGATCGCGATTCCGCCGTCCCTGGCGATCCGGCTCAGGTCCGCCTCGCCGAGGGTTCCGGTCATCTCGCTGGTCGTCGCCCAGAAGCCCCATTCCAGGGAGATGGCGGGCAGTCCGTGGGCCCGGCGGTGCTGAGCGAGCGCGTCCAGCACGGAGTTCGACGCGGCGTAGTTGGCCTGTCCCTGGCTGCCGTACACCGCGGCGCCCGACGAGAACAGCACGAACGCGGAAAGGTTCATGTCTCGTGTCAACTCGTGCAGGTGGATGGCCGCGTCTGCCTTGGGCCGCAAGGTCTTGTCCACCCGCTCCGGCGTGAACGACGTGAACAGGCCGTCATCGAGCACCGCCGCGGTGTGCACCACAGCCGTCAGCGGATGCTCGGCCGGCACTGACTCGAGCAGGTCGGCTACCGAGGCACGCTCGGACACGTCACAGCCGACGATGGTCACGTTGGCACCCAGCTCGGCCAGTTCCGCCCGCAGTTCCTCGGCTCCTGGTGCCTCGGGTCCGCGCCTGCTGGCCAGCAGCAGATGACGGACACCGCACCGGTCGACGAGGTGCCGGGACAGCAGCCGTCCCAGGGTTCCGGTGCCACCCGTGACCAGGACGGTCCCTTGTGGATCGATGGTCACCGGCTCCGCTTCCGCCGGGCCTGCCAGGGCCAGCCTCGGCACGAGCAGTTCGCCTTGCCGCAGCGCGAGTTCCGGTTCGCCCGTGGCCAGCGCGGCAGGCAGGGCGGCCGTGGACGCCGGGTCGTCGTCGACGTGCACCAGCACGAGACGGCCGGGGTTCTCGGAAGTGGCCGAGCGGATCAGCCCGGTGATCCCGGACTGCCCGAGGTCGGTCACGTCCTCGCTCGCCGAAACCGCCAGCGCGCCACGCACGACGATGGCGAGCCTGGAGTCGGCGAACCTCTCGTCGGCAAGCCATTCCTGCGCCACCTCGAGCACGTGGTTGGTCGCGGCACGCACCGCCTCGGTCAGCTCGCCTTGAGTGGCAGGGCACGCGATCACCGCTACCGCAGGAATGTCCTCGTTCGCCAGCTTCGCGAAGTCCGGGTACTGCGTGATCCCGAGGCCCAGGTGGTCGTCCCCGACGAGCACGAGCTCGCCTTCCGTCTGGGCAGCCGGAACGGGCGTCCACGTCAGTCGGTAGAGCGAGTCCTGTCCGGCGGATCGTGCCGCCGCAAGGTGTTCCGCCGTGACCGGACGTGCGACCAGCGACTCGATCGAGGCCACCGCGATGCCGGACTGGTCGGCCACGTCCACGGCCACCGCGTCCTGCCCCGCGGACGTCACCCGGACCCGCAGTGCCGCGGCACCGGCGGCGTGCAAGGTGACGCCGGTCCACACCAGCGGCAGCCTGGCCTGGCCGTCCTCGTCGAAGCCGCCGAGTTCGGTCGTCTGCATCGCCGCGTCCAGCAGGGCCGGGTGCAGGCCGTACCGGTCCGCGGTGACGCGCTGGCCTTCGGGCAGAGCGACCTCCGCGAAGACCTCGTCGCCGCGGCGCCATGCGGCCTGCATACCCCGGAAAGCCGGGCCGTAGTCGTAGCCATGGCTGCCGAGACCCTCGTAGAACTCAGAGACGTCAACGGGTTCCGCGCCTGGCGGTGGCCACTCGGTGAGGTCGGCGGCATCGGCGGGTGCCATTGGGCTGAGCACACCGGAGGCGTGCCGCACCCACTCACCTTCCCCAGTCCTGGAATACAGGCGCACGGCACGGCGTCCGCCCTCGCCGGGCTCCGCGACCACGAGCTGCAGCTGCACGCCGCCGCTTTCCGGCAGTACCAGCGGAGTCTCCATCGCGAGTTCTTCGATGTGACCGCACCCGACGTGGTCGCCGGCCCGGATCGCGAGTTCGAGGTACGCGGTGCCCGGCAGCAGCACGACGCCCGAGACGGCGTGGTCGGCCAGCCAGGGGTGGCTGTGCAGCGAGATCTTGCCGGTGAAGACGAGTCCTTCGCCGTCGGCCAGCTCGACAGCGGCACCCAGCAGCGGGTGATCCGTGGCGCTGAGGCCGGCCGATTCGACGTCGCCGAACCCACCCGGCTGCTCCGGCCAGAACAGCTGCCGCTGGAACGGATACGTCGGCAGATCCAGCGGGACCGTCCCGGCGTTGGCCACGATCTGCTGCCAGTCCACATCTGCGCCCGCGCAGAACGCTTCGGCCACCGACAGCATCAGCCGCCGCAGGTCGCCTTCGTCCCGGCGCAGCGTGCCGACGACCGCAGCTTCCTCGACGGTGTCCTGGATCGCCATCGTCAGCACAGGATGGGCACTGACCTCGACGAACAGCTGATGTCCTTCGGCAGCCAGGTTTTCCACCGCTGGGGCGAACTGCACGGTCTGCCGGAGGTTTCTGTACCAGTACTCGCCCGTCAGCGCGGTGGTGTCGAGCCATTCGGAGTCCACAGTGGAGTAGAACGGGATCCGACCGGACTGCGGCTGCACCGAAACCAGCAGCTCGGCCAGCTCCGACTCGATCCGCTCCACATGGGCCGAGTGCGACGCGTAATCCACCGCGACCATCCGTGCCCGCACGCCATCGGCCTCACACCCGGCCATCACCTCAGCCAACGCCTCGGGATCACCCGACAGCACAACAGCATTCGGGCCGTTGACCGCTGCCACGGACACCCGGTCGTTGAGCCGCTGAGTCACCTCGGCCAGCGGAGCAACGACCGACAACATCCCACCGGCACCAGCCAGGCCACGAGCGATCGCCTGGCTGCGCAACGCCACAACCTTCGCACCGTCACTCGGGCTCAAACCACCAGCCACCACCGCAGCCGCGATCTCACCCTGCGAATGCCCCACAACCGCACCAGGAGTAACACCCACCGACTCCCACACCGCAGCCAGGGAGACCATGACCGCCCACAACACCGGCTGCACAACATCAACCCTGGACAGCGCGGCCTCATCGCTCAGAACATCCAGCAGTGCCCATTCAGTGAACGGCGCCAAGGCAACCGCGCACTCGGCCATCCGCTCGGCGAACACCGGGCTCTCGTCCAGCAGCCGGGCCGCCATGCCCACCCACTGGGAACCCTGGCCCGGGAAGACGAACACCACTCGATCGACATCCGATGCGACGCCCTGCACGACACCGGCGGGGCTTTCGCCGGCCGCGATCACGGCCATCAACTCGGCGTGGTCAGGACCCACGACCACCGCGCGGTGATCGAACGCTGAACGCCCAGCCAAGCCGACAGCGACGTCGCCGATCGCGCGATCCCGGCCATACCCGGCAACCCTGTCGGCGAAGGCATTCAGCGCACCTGCGGACTTCGCCGAGATCACCCACGGCACGACCGCACGAGGAGCCACCTCGACGGGTTCGGTCTTCGGAGCCTGCTCCAGGATTACGTGCGCGTTCGTCCCGCTGATACCGAACGACGACACACCGGAACGCCTCGGCCGACCGGTCTCCGGCCACTCGACGGCCTCCAGCGCCAGCTGCACGGCACCCGACGACCAATCCACGTGCGGAGTCGGCTCGCTCACGTGCAGCGTCGCCGGAACGACCCCGTGCTGCATGGCCATGACCATCTTCATCACACCGGCAACACCAGCCGCCGCCTGCGTGTGACCCAGGTTCGACTTCACCGAACCCAACCACAACGGCCTCTCGCGATCCTGACCGTAAGTCGCCAGAAGCGCCTGCGCCTCAATGGGGTCCCCCAGCGAGGTGCCAGTCCCATGGGCCTCGACAACGTCCACATCGGATGCTGACAACCCGGCACTGGCCAAAGCAGCCCGAATCACGCGCTGCTGGGAAGGACCGTTCGGTGCCGTCAAACCATTCGACGCGCCATCCTGATTCACCGCTGAACCACGAACCACAGCCAGGATGTTCCGGCCGTTGCGCTGAGCGTCCGACAGTCGCTCCAGCAAAACCATGCCGACGCCTTCAGCCGAACCGAACCCGTCGGCATCGGCCGAGAAGGCCTTGCAACGGCCATCCATCGCCAGACCACGCTGGCGTGAGAACTCCACGAACATGTCGGGCGAGGCCATCACCACCACACCACCGGCCAACGCCAAACCACACTCACCACGCCGCAACGACTGAATAGCCAGGTGCATGGCGACCAGCGAGGATGAGCACGCGGTGTCGATGGTCACCGCAGGGCCTTCCAACCCCAGCAAGTACGACACTCGGCCGGAGGCAACGCTCGCGGTGTTGCCGACACCGACGTAGACGCTGTCGGGCGCCTGGTTCAGCTGGTCGGCGTAGTCCTGATAGGACATTCCGAAGAACACACCGGAAGCACTGCCCGCCAGAGAAAGCGGGTCGATCCCGGCGCGCTCGAACGCCTCCCACGAGGTCTCCAGCAACAACCGCTGCTGCGGATCCATCGCCAACGCCTCGCGGGGCGAGATCCCGAAGAAGCCGGGGTCGAATTCACCGGCCTGGTGCAGGAAGCCACCCTTGCGGGAGTAGGTCTTGCCCTCAGCCGCCGGGTCGGGGTCGTACAACGCTTCGATGTCCCAGCCGCGGTTGACCGGGAAGTCGGTGACTCCCTCGCCGCCCTCCGCGAGCATCCGCCACAGGTCTTCGGGGCTTTCCACGTCTCCGGGGTAGCGGCAGCTCATCGCCACGATCGCGATCGGCTCGTCCACCGGGACGGCAGTTGCCTTGGCGGCAGGCTTGGCTTCCTGCTCCCCCAGCAATTCCTTGCGCAGGTGCGTCACCAGTGCGGCGGACGAGGGGAAGTCGAAGATCAGCGTCGCGGGCAGTCGCAACCCGGTCACCGAATTCAACCGGTTACGCAACTCCACCGCGGTCACCGAGTCGAACCCGAGATCGCGGAACGCCTTCTTGACCTCGATTCGCTCCGCGTCAGCGTGCCCGAGCACGGTCGCGATCTGGCCACGGACGATCTTGACCAGTTCGCGTTCCTGGTCGGCCGCGGACAACTGCGCCAGCCGCGCGCCCAGTTCGGACGGCGATCCGGCAGTCGCCTTGGCCGGCGAGGCGGCTCCGACCATGTCGCCCGCGGCGCCGGACGCGAGCATCCGCTGCACGTCGTCGACGCCGTGCAGGAACGGCCGGGCCCGTGACGAGGTGAACGCGAGGAAGAACCGTTCCCAGTCGATCTCGGCGACAGTCAGGAAGGTCTCGTCGTGGTCAAGCGCTTGCTGCATGATCGCCAGTGACAGCTCGGGGCTGACGTCCTTGAGGCCGTGCCTGCGGGACAGCTCACCGCCGTCGCCTTCGGCCATGCCGCCGCCCGCCCACGGCCCCCACGCCAGCGAGGTCGCGGTGAGCCCACGTGCGCGGCGCTGCTGGGTGAAGGCGTCGAGGAACGCGTTACCGGGCGCGTAGTTGCCCTGCCCCGGGCCGCCTGTGGTGCCCGCGAAGGACGAGAACACCACGAACGCCGACAGGGGCATGTCCGCGGTCAGGTCGTGCACGTTCTGTGTCCCGCCGACCTTGACCCGGGTCACCCGGTCGATCTGCTCGGTGCTGAGCGAATCGATCAGGCTGTCGTCCAGGACGGCCGCGACGTGGAACACAGCGGTGACCGGATGCTCGGCGAGCAGCGCGGAAAGCGAGTCACGATCCGAGATATCGCAGGCGGCGATCGTCACGCGGCTGCCGAGTTCCACCAGCTCGTCATGAAGTTCCGTCGCGCCAGGCGCTTGCATGCCACGACGGCTGGTAATGAGCACGTGCTCCGCACCATTGCGGGCAAGCCAGCGCGCGACGTGCGCACCCAGAGCGCCGGTGCCGCCAGTGACCAGAACTGTGCCTTCCGGACGCCACGAACGCACAGGTGCCTTGCCACGCAACGGCGTCCGAACCAGGCGGCGGACGAGCGGAGTCCCACCGCGCACGGCGAGCTGGTCTTCCTCAGCCGCGTTGCCCAGCGCGTTCGCGAGCCCGGTCAGGTAGCGTTCTTCCACTGTGGGCGGAAGGTCCACCAGGCCGCCCCAGCGTTCCGGATGCTCGAGCCCGACGACCCGGCCAAAGCCCCAAACCTGTGCCTGGCCAGGGTTTCGTGGCGCCTCCGTCGGAGCCACCGACACCGCGCCATCGCTGGCACACCACAGCAACGCCTGCACGCCTGCGTCACCGAGTGCCTGCACAAGGGCAACAGTCAATGCGAGGCCGATCGGAGCGGCGGGGTACTTGCCGTGGCCACGCTCGTCGAACGCGAGCAGAGAGAGCACACCGCTGGGAGCGACTCCGTCTTCAAGCAGCACACGGAGTTTGCTCGCCAGAACCGCGCGATCGGTGTCGTTCTCGTTGAGCTGGAGGTGCCGCACTGCCGCACCGGCGCGTGTGATGGCGTCCAGCGCGCCCTGCACCCACGGGTGTTCGGCGTCGGATGACACAACCACCCAGGTCCCGGTCAGCGTCGCCGGGGTTGCCGGGTCGAGTGTCTGCCAGACGACTCCGTACCGCTTGTCGTCCATCTCGGCTTGCCGCTGGTTGCCCCGGTACCAGGACGACAGCGCGGGCAGCACCGCTTCCAGCGACTGGTCTGCGGGCACACCCAGCGTACGGGCCAGCTCAGCGAGATCCTCTTGCTGTACGGCCGCCCAGAACCGGGAGTCCACCGAAGGACCTGTCTCGGCGGGCACAGCTGGTTCGGCTTCCGTCAGCCAGTACCGCAGTCGTTGGAAGGGGTACGTGGGCAGGTCCGAAGGCCTGGTTCCGGCCTTGGCGGTGATCTGCTGCCAGTTCACCCGTGTACCGGCGCAATAGGCTTCGGCCACCGACAGCATCAGCCGTCGCAGATCGCCCTCGTCCCGGCGCAGCGTGCCGACAACCGCGGCCTCCGCCTCGGCGGCTTCGACCGTGTCCTGGATCGCCATCGCCAGCACCGGGTGCGCACTGACCTCGACGAACAGCTGCCTGCCCGCACCAGCCAGGTGCTCGACCGCAGCCGAGAACTGCACGGTCTGCCTGAGATTGCGATACCAGTACTCGCCCGTCAGCGCGGTGGTGTCCAGCCACTCGGAGTCCACAGTGGAGTAGAACGGGATCCGGCCTTCCTGTGGCCGGACCGGAGCCAGCAGCTCGGCCAACTCGGACTCGATCCGCTCGACGTGCGCCGAGTGCGACGCGTAGTCCACGGCCACCATGCGAGCCCGCACACCATCGGCCTCACACGCGGCCATGACCTCGGCCAAGGCTTCGGGATCGCCCGACAGCACAGTGGCATTCGGACCGTTGACCGCTGCCACCGACACCCGGTCGTTCAGCCGCTGGGTCACGTCGACCAGAGGAGCCGCGATGGACAACATCCCACCGGCGCCCGCCAGACCACGAGCGATCACCTGGCTGCGCAACGCCACAACCCGCGCACCATCGCTCAACGTCAAACCACCGGCCACCACCGCAGCCGCGATCTCACCCTGTGAGTGCCCCAGAACGGCACCGGGCGTCACCCCGAAGGACTCCCACACCGCAGCCAGCGACACCATCACCGCCCACAACACCGGCTGCACAACATCAACCCTGGACAACGCCGCCTCGTCGCCCAGGACGTCCAGCAGCGACCAATCGGTGAACGGTGCCAACGCGGCCGCGCATTCACGCATCCGCTCGGCGAACACAGGCGAGCTCTCCAGCAGGTCCAACGCCATGCCAACCCACTGTGAACCCTGACCAGGGAACACGAACACCACACGGTTGACCGGCGAGCTCACGCCCTGCACCACACCGGCGGGGCTTTCACCAGCCGCGATCGCGGCCATCAACTCGGCGTGGTCAGGACCCACGACCACCGCGCGGTGATCGAACGCCGAACGCCCAGCCAAACCAGCGGCAACGTCACCAACCGCACGCCCCTGGCCATACACAGCAACCTGGTCGGCGAACGCGTTCAGGGCGTCCGCGGACTTCGCCGAAATGACCCACGGCACGACCTCACCGGGAGTCGCCGGTGCCGATGGTGTTTCTGGCGCCTGCTCCAGGATCACGTGCGCGTTCGTCCCACTGATGCCGAACGAGGACACACCAGAACGCCTCGGCCGACCAGTTTCGGGCCACTCGACGGCTTCCAGGGCCAGCCGCACCGCCCCAGCGGACCAATCGATGTGCGGGGACGGTTCGCTGACATGCAACGTCGCGGGAATCATCCCGTGCTGCATGGCCAGGACCATCTTCATCACACCGGCAACACCCGCGGCAGCCTGCGTGTGACCCAGGTTCGACTTCACCGAACCCAACCACAACGGCGTCTCGCGGTCCTGACCGTACGTCGCCTGAAGCGCTTGGGCCTCAATCGGATCGCCGAGAGTCGTACCCGTGCCGTGCGCCTCGACAACGTCCACATCGGAAGGCTCAAGCCCGGCGCTCGCGAGAGCGGACCGGATCACGCGCTGCTGTGAAGGACCATTCGGTGCCGTCAAACCATTCGACGCGCCATCCTGATTCACCGCTGAACCACGAACCACAGCCAGGATGTTCCGGCCGTTGCGCTGAGCATCCGAAAGCCGCTCCAGCACCAACAACCCGACGCCTTCGGCAGACCCAAAACCATCGGCATCAGCCGAGAACGCCTTACAACGACCATCCACCGCCAGACCACGCTGACGCGAGAACTCCACGAACATGTCCGGAGACGCCATCACCACAGCGCCACCGGCCAACGCCAAGCCACACTCACCACGCCGCAACGACTGCACAGCCCAATGCAAGGCCACCAACGACGACGAACACGCCGTGTCGATCGTCACCGCCGGACCCTCCAGCCCCAACGAGTACGCCACCCGGCCGGAGGCGACGCTCAGTGAGGTGCCGTTGCCCGTGTAGGCCTCGAGGTCTTCGGGGATACGGTTCAGCCGGGTCGCGTAGTCCTGATAGGACATCCCGACAAAGACACCTGACGCGCTGCCGGACAACGAGATCGGGTCGATCCCGGCGCGCTCGAACGCCTCCCACGACGTCTCCAGCAACAACCGCTGCTGCGGGTCCATCGCCAATGCCTCCCGCGGCGAGATCCCGAAGAACTCCGCGTCGAAATCGGCGGCGTCGTAGAGGAATCCGCCGCGGCTGGTGTAGCTGGTGCCGCTCTGGTTCGGGTCGGACGACGACAGTCCGGCGAGGTCCCAGCCCCGGTCGACCGGGAAGTCCCCGACCCCCTCACGCCCGTCGGCCAGCAGCTGCCACAACTCCTCGGGCGTGCTGATCCCGCCGGGGAAACGGCAGCTCATCGCCACGATCGCGATCGGCTCGTCCACCGCGGTCGTCGTTGCAGGAGCGGTGGACGCGGCCTGTTCGCCCAGAAGTTCGCGGCGCAGGTAGGAAACCAGTGCCATCGGCGAAGGGAAGTCGAAGATCAGCGTCGCGGGCAGCCGCAACCCGGTCACCGAATTCAACCGGTTACGCAACTCCACCGCGGTCACCGAGTCGAACCCGAGGTCCCGGAACGCTTTCCGGTCTTCCACGGCGTCCGCGCCACTGTGCCCCAGCACAGCCGCGGCCTGTCCACGAACCAGCTCCAGCAGCACGCGGTCACGCTCGTCCGCCGACAGCGAGGCAAGCCGGTCTGCCAGTGACTGGTCGCCCACAACAGCACTCGCCACCCGCCGAGGTGCACGGACCAGACCGCGCAGCAACCTGGGCAGTGTGTCCGGCTGAGCGCGCAGCGTCGCCCGGTCGAGCAGCATGGGCAGCAGTACGGGGTCGTTTCCGCCCAATGCCGCGTCGAACAGCGCCAGGCCTTGCTCCGGCGTCATCGGGACCTGTCCCTCGCGGGACAGTCGCAGCAGGTCCACTTCGGACAGTCGCTCGGTCATACCGACGCCACCGCCCCAGACGCCCCAGGCCAGCGACACCGCGGGCAGGCCTTCGGCAGCGCGTTCACGGGCAAGCGCGTCAAGGAAAGCGTTGGCGGCGGCGTAGTTGGCGACACCCGCGCCGCCAACCGTGCCAGCGACCGACGAGAACAGCACGAACGCCGTCAAACCCTTGTCACGGGTCAGCTCGTGCAGGTTGATCGCGCCATCCACCTTCGGCCGCAACGCCGCGGAGAGCCGCTCGGGCGTCAGCGCGCCAACGACACCGTCGTCGAGCACTGCCGCGGTGTGCACGACGGCAGTGAGATCCGGGATGTCGGCGATCAGTGCCGCGGCCGCGTCACGATCGGTGATGTCACACGCGACAACCGTAACCTGAGCGTCCTGATTGGACAGTTCGGCACGCAGCTCGGCGGCACCGGGAGCGTCAATGCCACGGCGGCTGGCCACCACGAGCTTGCGGATACCGTGCTTGGCGACCAGGTGGCGCGACACCAGCGCACCTAGCCCGTTGGTACCGCCGACAACCAGCACAGTGCCTTCCGCGCCAAGGGTTTGCGCCGCCGGAGGGCTGACCTTCGCCAGCTTCGGCAGCAGTACAGTCCCCTCGCGGATGGCGACCTCGGGGTTGCCCGAGGCGATCGCAGCAGGCAGCGCGGTCGCGGATGACGGATGGTCGTCCACATCGACGAGCACGAACCGGCCCGGGTTCTCCACCTCGGCGGATCGCACCAGGCCCCAGATCGGCGCCTGAGCCGTGGCCACCGGCTCGCCGAACACCGCGTTGCTGGTGAGCACCACCAACTTGGCGTCCGGCCGGCCGTCGGCCAGCCAGCCCTGGACAGCCGCCAAGGCTCGCGCGGCGGTCTCGTGCACCTGCGTGGTCGCGTCGGTGAACGACACGATCTCGTGGTCCGGCAGATCACTCGCGGACAGGGAACCGGCAGTCCACTCGAGACGGAACAACGAGTCCGGCGGCACGTGCCCGGCCTGCTCGACCACGATCGGCCGAGTCACCATGGAATCGACCGAGGCAACCGGCATCCCAGCCGAGTCCACGACCCGGACCCGCACGGAATCCGGCCCGATGCGAGTGATCCGGGCACGGACCGCGGTCGCGCCAACGGCATGCAAACTGACGCCGGACCAAGCGAACGGCATACGCGCGGGACCGGTGACCGGCCAGGCGAGTTCGGTGGCCTGCAGTACGGCGTCCAGCAGCACAGGGTGCATGCCGAATCCAGCGGCCTGCGTGTCCTGCGGCAGCACGGCTTCGGCGAAGACCTCATCACCGCGTGACCACGCGGCGCGCAATCCTTGGAACGCAGGCCCATAAACGCAGTCCTGCGCGGCAAAGCGGTCGTACAAGCCATCGACCGGAAGCGGCTCAGCAGCAGGCGGCCATTCGTCGAGACCTTCGCCCTCGGCGGTCGAATGACCGAGCACTCCGGAGGCGTGCCGCGACCACGTCCCTTCAGCCGGCCGCGAATGCACCAGCAAGGTCCGCCGCCCGGCTTCGTCGGCATTGCTCACGCTCAGCTGCAGCTCCACAGCAGCGTGCTCGGGCACGACCAACGGCGCCTCGAGGGTGAGCTCTTCGAGCAGGTCGGCCCCGATCAGGCTGCCGACGTGCAGGGCGAGTTCGACGAACGCCGTGCTCGGCAGCAGGATGTTGCCCGCGACGGCGTGATCGGCCAGCCATGGGTGGGTTTCGACGGACAGGCTCGCGGTGAACAGCTGTGCGTCGTCGCTCGCCACCCCGACGACCGCGCCGAGCATCGGGTGCCCGGCTGGGCTCAAGCCGTGGGCGGCCAGGTCGGCCGGGTTGCTGTTACCCGCGTCGAGCCAGAACCGTTCCCGCTGGAAGGCGTAGTTGGGCAGCGTGACCTTGCGGCCGGCCGGGAGGTATTCGCTCCAGTCCACCGGCACGCCACGGACGTACGCCTCGCCCAGCGAGGTCAGCACGCGGTCCAGCCCGCCGTCGTTACGTCGCAGGGTGCCGAGCGCGGCCGCGTCAGCCCCGGCCGACTCGATCGTGTCCTGGATCGCCGCGGTGAGCACGGGATGCGCGCTGATCTCGATGAAGGCGCCGTGACCGGCATCGAGTACGGCACGAACCGATTCGGCGAACCGGACGGTCTGCCGCAGGTTCCGGTACCAGTACGTGCCGTCCAGTGCCGGTGTGGCCAGCCATGCCTGGTCCACAGTGGAGTAGAACGGGATGCGCGGGGTTCGCGGGTCGATCGGGGCGAGCACATCGCCGAGGTGTTCTTCCAGCTCGGCCACATGCGCGGAGTGGGAGGCGTAATCCACTGGGACCATTCGCGCGCGGACGCCGTCTTCCTCGCAGGCCTCTTGCATCTCGGTCAGCGCGTCCGGGTCACCGGAGACCACGACGGCAGCAGGGCCGTTGACCGCAGCGACCGAAAGCCGTTCGCCCCAGCGGGCGAGCCGCTTTTCGACCTCGGCGATCGGCGCGGCCACGGACATCATCCCGCCGCGGCCCGCCAGGCTCGCCGCGATCGCCTGGCTGCGCAACGCCACTACCCACGCCGCGTCTTCCAGCGTCAGCGCGCCCGCGACACACGCCGCGGCGATCTCGCCCTGCGAGTGGCCGATGACCGCGGCGGGCTCCACACCGGCCGCGCGCCACACCTCGGCGAGGGAGACCATGACCGCCCACAGCAGCGGCTGGACGACGTCCACGCGCTGCCAGTGCGGGTCCTGCGCATCCGCTGCCAGCACATCGAAGGGCGACCACTCGACGAACTGCTCCAGCGCGGCAACGCATTCCCGCATCCGCTTGGCGAACACCGGCGAGCTGTCGAGCAGGTCCAGCGCCATCCCGGTCCACTGCGAACCCTGACCGGGGAACACGAAGACGACCTGGTCGGCGTTCTCCGCCACGGTTCCTGTCGGCGCCGTCGCGGCCGCGATGCCGTCCAGTTCACCAAGAAGCGCGTCGGTGTCCCGTCCGATCACGACCGCGCGGTGTTCGTACGCCGTCCTGGTGGTGGCGAGCGCGGCACCGATTTCCGCCGCGGTTCCCGGGTGCCATTCAGCCACAAAGGACTTCAGCTTGGCCGCCTGAGCCTGCAGTGCGGTAGCCGAACGGGCTGACAGCACCCACGGAACCAAGCCGTCGCCGTCGTTTTCGGGCTCTGGCTGAGCATCGGCGTCGGGCAGTTCGAGGATCGTGTGCGCGTTGGTCCCGCTCATGCCGAACGAGGAGATCGCCGCACGGCGCGGGCGCCCGGACTCCGGCCAGTCCGTCGTCGCGGTGACCAGGCGCACCGCACCCGCCGACCAGTTCACGTACTCGGTGGGCTTGTCCACGTGCAGGGTGCGCGGGACGACACCGTGCGCCATCGCCTGCACCATCTTGATCACGCCGGCCATTCCGGCGGCCGCCTGGGTGTGCCCGATGTTCGACTTGACCGAACCGAGCAGCAGCGGACGTTCCGCGTCGCGGTCCCGCCCGTAGGTGGCCAGCAGAGCCTGGGCCTCGATCGGGTCGCCGAGCTTCGTCCCGGTGCCGTGCGCCTCTACGACGTCCACTTCGGACGAGTCCAGTCCGGCGGCGGCCAGTGCGTCCCGGATGACACGCTGCTGAGCCGGGCCACTCGGCGCGGTCAGGCCGTTGCTGGCGCCGTCGGAGTTGACCGCGGAGCCACGCACGATGGCGAGCACCTGGTGGCCGTTGCGCTGCGCGTCGGAAAGCCGCTCCACCAGCACAATACCCGCGCCTTCGCCCCATCCGGTGCCGTCGGCGGCCGCGGCGAAGGGCTTGCAGCGTCCGTCGACGGCCAGGCCTTGCTGACGGCTGAACGCGACGAACGAAGCCGGGCTGGACATCACCGCCACACCACCGGCCAGCGCGAGATCGCACTCGTGGTTCTGCAGTGACTTCACCGCGAGGTGCAGTGCGACCAAAGAGGACGAACACGCGGTGTCCACTGTGACCGCCGGGCCCCGTAAACCGAACGCGTACGCTACACGGCCGGAGGCGACACTGGCCGCGGTCCCGGTGACCAGGTAGCCCTCCAGGCCGTTCTTGGCATCATGGGTCCGGGGACCGTATTCGTGGTTCTCCGCACCGACGAACACGCCGACCCGGCTGTCGCGTACCTCGGCCAGGTCGAGCCCGGCGTTCTCGAAGGTCTCCAGCGAGACCTCAAGCAGCAGCCGCTGCTGTGGGTCCATCGCAAGCGCTTCGCGCGGGTTGATGCCGAAGAACCCCGCGTCGAACTTGTCCACATCAGACAGGAAACCGCCCTGCCGGGTGGTGCTGACCGCACGCTCCCCGTCGTCCGCGCCGAACAGCGCGTCCAGGTCCCAGCCACGGTCCTCGGGGAACCCGTGGACGGCGTCGGTCTCGTTGGCGATCAGCTCCCAGAACTGCTCGGGCGTCTGGGCGCCGCCAGGGAAGCGGCACGCCATCGCGACGATCGCGATCGG
This sequence comes from Rhodococcus rhodnii, assembly GCA_000720375.1. Classification (GTDB taxonomy): domain Bacteria; phylum Actinomycetota; class Actinomycetes; order Mycobacteriales; family Pseudonocardiaceae; genus Kibdelosporangium. The sequence goes on from JOAA01000020.1 coordinate 382,519, forward strand.
ATCGTCGTCCTGTGCCGTGCGCGTGGCCACCGGGCCGGCAGCGGAATCCGTTCGTCCCAGCAGTTCTTCACCGATGTACTCGGCCACTGCCGCCACCGTCGGATGGTCGAAGGCCAGCGTGACCGGGAGGTCCAGCGCTGTCTCGGTGACCAGCCTGCGGTGCAGGGCCACCGCTGCCATCGAGTCGAACCCGAGATCCAGCAACACAGTGCGGGCCCCGATCGACTGCGCGTCGACCGCGTCGAGCACCTCGATGACCTGGTCGCGCACCAACTGGATCAGCAGGTGTCTGCGCTGCGTCGCGGACGCCGCCGCCAGCCGGTCGCGCAACGCGGCCGCCCGGACGGAGTTCTCGCCAGCGAAATCATCCGAACTGGCCATCGCCAACTACTCCCCACACACCTCGTCCGTACCCGACTCGCGGCCCGTTCAGATCCGCCGGTGACGCAACACGCCCGCCTGGTTCACGGGCGTGACCTCGAAATTGCCCTTGGTGGCCGACAGCCGGTACCACATCCGGTCCAGCCCGACCATGTACAGCCGCCGCACGCCGAGCCCGGCCAGGGCCGGGGCGGTGGACAGCCAGTTCAGCGGGCGCACGAACCCGTCAAGGACCATGTCCCGCACGCCGGCACCGGTTGTCACGACCGAGCCGTCCGCATCGGACACGATCGGCACAACGGGATCCACGAACTCCACGTCCGAAAGGACTTCCTTCGCGATCCGCTCGCGCAGGGGAGCGAAGACACCGCAGTGCGCGGGCGGGCTCATCGCGTAGAGGGCGTACCCGCCGGCCTTCCCGATGTCCGCGGTGAAGTCCGCCAAGTGCTTTTCCGGCAACGTGATCAGGTAGTGCCCCTGGTCGACCCGCCCGGAGACCTCGTGGAAGATCCCACGCCCGGCCAGATCGGCGAGCACCTCGTCCATCCGCTCGGCAGGCACCCGCGTCACCACCTGGGTAACGAGCTCCTGGTGCGCGCCACGGAAGTAGTCCAGTTCGCACTCGCCGATCCGGGCGACCATCCGGACCGCGGCATCGAACGGCAGGCAGCCCGCGAACGCCGCCGCGATCTGCTCGCCGAAGCTCATCCCCAGGCAGTACTGCGGCTCGACAGCCAGGTTCTCCTGGGCCCAGTCCGCCAGCGCGAGCGCGTTCACCAGGGAGGCGACCCGCGCGACCGGCGAGGCGTAGTCGTCCGAGCCGCGCAGCGCCCTGGTCACCGACTGGCCGAGGACGTCGTTGGCCACGGCCAGCCGGTCCCGCGCGTGCGGGCTGAGCACCAGGAATTTCCCGATCTCGGCGAGCTTGAACGCGTCGAGACCAGGAAAGAAGAACGCCGACGCCTGGCTGTCGTTTCCGGAAACCACGCGCGCCGGATCCACCACGGGAATTGTCCCGGTCATGATTTCCTCCCCAGCAGACGGAATTCGCCGAAATCAGTGGACACAGAAATAACCGAATACCGCCGCTGGCGAGCATAGGGTGAATGTTCGACGTAGGGACACCCCTACTCGACCCCGACTCAGGCGATGTGGCGCATCCGCTGCCACAGCTGCGGCCAGTCGGCCACGGGCTGCTCACACACCCACATCGGGACGTCCAGCGCGAGGTTCTTCAACCCGCCGTACGGGTTGCCGGTCTTGCCGGCCGGACGCACCGAGCCGAAGAAGCGCTGCAGCTCAGTGGGGTCGCCGCCAACGAACAGCACGGTCTTCGTGCCGTCGGGCGGTGTGCCGAAGTGCCAGTAACCGCGGTGGGCGCTGTAGACAGTCGGCACGCCGTTCTGCGGGCCGAACTTGTACAACGCGCCAGCCTGGGCGTAGTCCTCGGTGAGCACGGCCGTGCCGGCGGGCAACTGCTTGTAGGCCTCGCCAACCGAGGCCGAGAACTCCGGCCAGCCCACCGTCTGCACGGATTCGGCCTGTGCCTGCGGCGACGTGGCCAGCGACTGCACTGGGAAAACGGGCAGCATCAGCGCGACCGCAAGCGCCGCGGACGCCGTCAACGCCGGCCAGGCCACCCACGGCACCCACCGGGTCCGCAGTGACGGACCGAGTCCCGCCGCACCCGCGGCCATCAGCAGCGGGAACATGCCCGCCAGGTAGTCCGCCCGGCCGTTCATCGCGATGAACACGACCAGCAGTCCGATGAACGACCAGCCAAGGAATCGCCACTGCCGCAACTGCTGTGCGGCCAGCAACCGCCACAGACCGAACAGCAGCAGCACTGCGGACAGTCCGGCCAGTGACAGCAGCGTCGGCACGTAGCCCACCCGGCCGCCCGTGGCCTCGGCGGCCTGCGCGATCGCCTCGCTCATCGCCAGCTGCGGCCACCCGTTCGCCGCCTGCCAGATGACCGTCGGCAGCGCGCACACCAGCGCGATCCCCGCGCCGACCCACAGCATCCGACGACGCAGGATCTCGCGCGGCCCGACGACCGCGGCCGCCACCGCCGTCACCACGAGGAAGAAAACGATCAAGTACTTGGCCTGCAGCGCAACACCGGCGCTCACACCCAGCAGCACCAACGCCCGGTCGTCGCGGGTACGCACCCACCGGACCAGCAACAGCGTGGCCAAGGCCCAGAAGAACATGTCGAGCGAGTTCGTCGCCAGCCAGTGGCCGACCAGAAGGGTGATCGGCGCGGTGCCGTATGCGGCCGACGCGATCACCTGTGCGCGTTTGCCGCCACCGAACTCGCGCGCGATCGCGGCCGTGACCAGCATTCCCAGCACCACCAGCACAATCGCCGGCAGGCGCAGCACCACCAGCGAGCCGCCGGAGATGAAGTCCAGCGTCCATGCCAGTACCGGCACGAGCGGCGGCTGGTCGACGTAACCCCAGTCCAGATGCGCTCCGGCGGCCAGGAAGTACAACTCGTCACGGTGGTAGCCGTAGGCCCCACTCGTGACCAGCAGCGCCAGGCCGACCAGGCCGGCGAGGATCCCGACGGCTCTGCCTGCGAAGGCGGGCCGCGCGTCGTCCACAACCGGTTCGGCCACCGGCGCCACGTGATCGGGCAGGATTTGTTTCACCGCAAATTCCCCCAACTCCCATACAATTCGCAAAGTTCAACGGCTGCCCAGATGAACCGACAGTAACACTGTTCGGACAGCTTCGTCGGACGCATAGGGGACGAATAGGGGTTATTCGGCGGCCATTTCCGGGCGCATTCTCAGACAATGTGTGGCCCGCGCATGTGCGCGGGCGGATGCTTCTTGTCCGGGAGGGACGTTTCCATGGTGACGGCGACCAAGAGCAAAGCAGGCGACATCCGGCTTGGCGCCACTCTGTTCGCCGCGCGAGCGCTGGTCCGGCTCAGCGGGGTACTCGGTGATCCGTTCGCGGATCTGTTGCGCGGACAAGAGAATCCGTATCCCGTGCATGAACGGGTGCGCACCATGGGACCTCTGCACCGCAGCAAGCTCGGCCCGTGGGTGACCGCGAGCCATCCGCTGATCAACTCGATCCTGCGCGACAAGCGCTTCGGAATCCGTACCAGCGACGGGAAACTGCCGTCGGCGCAACTGAAGGACGTGCCGAAGCTGGACGTGTCGTTCCTCGAACTCGACCCGCCGGACCACGGCAGGCTGCGCAGGCTCGTCGCCCCTTCGTTCGGGCCACGGACCATCGAGCGCTTCCGGCCGGCGATCCAGCGCGCCTGCGACGACCTGCTCGACGAGCTGGACCACCACGACACCTTCGACCTGATGGACCAGTTCGCCACCCGGCTGCCACTGGCGGTGGTGGGCGAACTGCTGGGCATCAGCGACGACCGCTGGGACGAATTCCTCCAGCACGGTGCGGTGATCGGCGCGACCCTTGACGGCGTCAGCTCGGTGAAGTTCGCCAAGCAGCTGCGCGTATCGCTGCACGAGCTCGCCATCATGTTCGGCGAGCTGATCGAGCAGCGCCGAGCCGACCCTCGCGACGACCTGACCACAGCGCTGGTGCAGGCCAGGGCGGAGGAAAAGCTGACGGCGGACGAACTGCTGAACATCTTCGGCCTGCTGGCGATCGCGGGATCCGAGACGACGGCGAACCTGATCGGCAACGGAACGCTCGCCCTGCTGCGTCATCCCGAACAGTGGGAGCAACTGCGCGACGACCTCGACCTGGCACCGAAAGTCGTCGAAGAGACGCTGCGCTACGAGTCGCCCGTGCAGCAGTCGCAACGAGTTCCGCACGAGGACGTCGAACTGCACGACACCAAGATCCCGGCGAACAGCCAAGTGGTCCTGTTGATCGGCGCGGCGAACCGGGATCCCGAGGTGTACAGCGAACCGGACCGCTTCGACATCCACCGGACAGACGTGCCGGATCACTTGTCGTTCTCCAGCGGCATCCACTACTGCATCGGCGCGCCACTCGCCCGCCTCGAAGGCGACATCGCGTTCCGGGCACTGGCGACCCGGATGCCCAAGCTGAAGCTCAGCGGCGACCCCAAGATCCGCCGGTCCCTGGTGATCCGCGGGTTGCGGTCGTTGCCTCTCAGCGCGTCCTGAACCCTGTTTGTCAACCAGTGGCCAGCTACTTGGTCGCTGGTCGGAGTGTCCGCTGGGGACAGGAAAGGGCTCCTGGCTTTGAAGTTGGTGACCAAGCCAACTTCAAAGCCAGGAGCCCGATCTGTACATGCCACTGAGCGGCGGACCGAAGTCCGCCGCTCAGGGTGATCCGTGGCTGTGTATGGGGGGATTACACGCCTTGACGGACCACGCCAAAAAGCTCCACTGCGCCCTCTTCGAGTTTCTGGCACGCGATGCGGCCGCACAGCCAAGCCATCACCGCACCCGTGAGCACGCCGACGGGTACCGCGAGCCAGCTGAGCACCATGTTTCCGGTGACAGCGCCCTGGATCAGCAAGGCCAGAGCCGGACCGACCATCGCGATCAGCAGCGGGATGATGCTCAGCTGCATGTAGTGCGGGTTCGTCCCGGACGTGAACGGGTTGTTGTCGGAGTTCTTGGGCACCGGGTAGGCCGCGATCACCGACAGCAGCACCACCGCACCAGAGCAACCACCCACCAGCGCGGGCAGCAGTGCCAGCACCCATGGCCAAGCCCAAGCCAGCCCGCTGATCGCCGTCAGCACCAACGTGAGCGCGACGCAGAAGGGCGCGACCACCAGCGTCCACGCGAGCTGCCTGCCGCGAACGTCGGCGCGGGTCGAGTTCGGTGCGAGCATCGTGTGCCACATCCCGCTACCGTCCAAACCGTACAGATTCGACGTCTCGGCGCACGCCAAAGCAAGCACGAACATCCCACCGAACGGCAGCAGCTGCTCGATACCGCTCAACGCGGGCACAACCGCGCCCGGCAGGGCAGCCAACGAAGTAACCAGGACCGCCCGCCGCCGGGCATCCCGGCTCCACGTCAGGATTTCCTTGTACGCCACCGCACCGAGCGGGTTCTTGGGCAGCAACCGTGTCAGCACACCGGACCTGGTGCGCTGGTAACGCCCACTGGCCGACCGGGTCGTCGTCCGGCGCTCAATCAGCGGCGCCCAAGCAAGCAGCAGGCCTGCCACCAACGCCGCCAGCCCCAGCAAAGCACCGACAGCAACCAGCCAGTCCGAGCGCCCCGCCGCCTCGACCGCCGAGGTCGCCCAACCCGACGGCAGGACGTGCAGCACCGTGGAGAACACCGGTGCCTCGCCCCGGATCACCGACGGACCCAGCGACTGGATGGGATACCGAAGCAGGAACCCGCACACACAAATGAACGCGACCAGCAACAGCGCGATGTCACGCCCGCGCCGTGACCGCAGAGCGGCCCCGAGGCCAGCGATCACAACCCGCGCAAGCAACACGAGGAACACCGTCTGCAGCACGAGAGCGGGCACCGCGACCACGACCGCGGCTGTGCCCAGCCCGCTGCCCAGGACCACCAACGCGATCCCGGCGACCAACGTGACCACGAAACCTGGCCCGATGAACGCGATTCCCAGCAGCCCGACCGCCAGCTGACGCGAAGTGATCGGCAACAGCGAGAAGTGCTCCGGCCGCAGCGTCTCGTCCCCGCCGCCTGCCAGCATCGGTACCACGATCCAGCAGATGAACCACGCGAGGAACGCCAGCGCGACCATGTCCGCGGTGATCGCGTCGGTGCGGAAGTCGCCAGCCGCGAGACCGATCGTCAGCCCAGCCGCGAGCAGCCCCATCAGGAACTTGCCCACGCTGGTGATCACCTGCTCCCGGCGCAGCGAGTGCCGCGCCACGCTCAGCCGCATCCGGATCAGGACGCCAACCATTCCAGCCCCTCGACACCCTCGTTGCGGCCGCCCACCAGCGCCACAAAAGCCTGCTCCAGCCCCTGTTCGCCGCCCCTGACCTGGTCGACGGGGCCCGCCGCGACGATCTTGCCGTCGGACATCACGCCGACGTGGTCGCACATCAGCTCCACCAGTGCCATCACGTGGCTGGACAGCACGACCGCGCCGCCCGCGGCGACGAACCGGTTGAGGATGGTGCGGATGGTGGCCGCGGACACCGGGTCGACGGCCTCGAACGGCTCGTCGAGGATCAGCAGTTTCGGGGCGTGCAGCAGGGCGTTGGCCAGGCCGATCTTCTTGCGCATGCCCGCGGAGTAGTCGATGATCAACGTCCGCTCGGCCTCGTGCAGGCCCATCACGTACAGCAGCTCGTCCGCGCGGCTCTCGGCGACCTTCCGGTCGATGCCACGGATCAGTCCACTGTAGACGATGAGCTCCCGGCCGGTCAGTCGCTCGGGGACGGACAGGCCGTCGGGCAGCACGCCGATGAGCGCCTTCGCCTTGGCGGGCTCGCGCCACACGTCCACGCCGAAGATCCGCACCGAACCCGCGTCCGGCCGCAACAGGCCGACGGCCATGGACAGCGTGGTGGTCTTGCCCGCGCCGTTCGGGCCGACCAGGCCGAAGAACGAGCCGCGGCCCACGGTGAGGTCGACCGAGTCCACCGCGACTTTCGTACCGAAGGCCTTGCGCAGGCCGGAGATCACCAGCGGGCCGGCACCGTCGCCGACGGCCGGGCTCTGTTCGTCAGACACGATATAGATTCGACCACATCACGCGCCCGCGCACGCTCGTCAATCGGTACCAACGTCCGCCGGGGCCTCCTCCGATGTGATGAGCCGGAAATCGGCCCGACTGCCGATGCCTCTCGGCGAGGATTTCAATACGCTCGGTGAGGTAGGAATGGCGGATTCTGCGTTTTCAATCCACGGGGGTCGCGATGACCGCGCGAGCGGCTAAGAAATTGTCTTTACTGCTGGTGCCAGTGCTCGTCCTGGCTGGCGGGTGCCGACTTTCCGAGGAGGCCGGAAAAGCCAAGGACAAGGCCAAGGTGTGCATCGAGGCACTGAACCTGTCGTCGATGGTTCCGGACTACAAGAACCGGGAGAACCAGACGGGCGAGCTGGAGCGCCGCGCCAAGGAGCTGCGCAATCTCGCCGATTCGGCGGCCGACCGGGACGTCGCGGGCGCCGTCGGCGGCCTCGCTGACCAGTACGCACGCGCCCAGCAGCGCAAGGCCGACACGGTGGAAGCGTTCGGCGGCTGGGTCCGTGACACGGTGAAGAACATCGACAAACTCCGCGAGGTGTGTACTTGATGAGTGGCAGTGGCGCCGCGAGATCCGGGGATCGGCTGATCCACATCGACGCATTGCGAGGATTCGCACTGCTCGGGATTCTCGCGGTGAACATGGCGCTGTTCTCATCCGGCTATGCCTTTACCGGTATCGCCGATCCCACATTCTCCTCGTTCACCGACAACGCCGTCGAGTGGGCGATCTACCTGCTCTTCACAATGAAGTTCTACCTGCTGTTCTCGTTCCTCTTCGGGTACAGCTTCACGCTCCAGCTGGATTCCGCGCAGCGCAACGGCCGTCCCTTCAAACCGGCCTTCCTCAGGCGGCTGGCCGCGCTGTTCGTGCTCGGCGTCGCACACGCGGTCCTGCTCTTTCCCGGCGACATCCTCTCGACCTACGCCATCCTCGGGCTCATCCTGCTCGCCGTGCGCAACATCCGGCCGCGGACCGCGATCGTGCTCGCCGGCATGCTGACCGTCGGCACCACGGCCATCGTGGTCCTGGTTGGACTGTCCGGTGCGGTCACGGCCGATCCAGCGGCCGCGCTGGTGGAGGGCCAGCGCGCCACCGAGGCGTTGCGGGGTGCGCCCAGCGAGGTGATCGCCGAGCATGTCCGTACCTTGCCGTGGATCCTGGGCACGCTCGCCGTGCAGGGACCGCTCGCCTTCACGTCGTTCCTCATCGGACTGGCGGTCGGCAAGATCAGGGCATTGGGCGACCTCGGCAGGCACGAACGCGTGCTACGCATGCTGCAATGGGTGGGGCTGCCCGTCGGGCTGTCGGGCTCCCTGGTCTTCGCCAGCTTCGGCGGCACGCACGACACGCTGGCCACAGCCGTCGGCTACGCCACCGCGCCCCTGCTCACGGCTGCGTATGTGGCCACGATGCTGCGTGTGTTCTCCTCGCCGCGGGCGTGGGTGCTCACCGAGTTCCTGGCAGCGGGCGGGCGGCTCGCGTTGACCAACTACCTGCTGCAGTCGCTGGTCTGTGCCCTGATCTTCACCGGTCTCGGCGCGGGCGTGATCGGGCAGATGCGCCCCGGCGTGGTGCTGTTGATGACCTTCGCGGTCTTCTTCGCCCAGATCATCCTGAGTTACATATGGCTGCGGCTGTTCCGTTACGGCCCAGTGGAATGGCTACTGCGTGCGGTCACGTACGCGACTTGGCGGCCCCGGTCGGCCCGACGGTTACCCTCGGCCGCCTGAGAAACGGGACGGCGGTGCCCAGGCTCACTGGGCACCGCCGGTCGGAAAAACACTTGTCAGCGTCGGGGAACCAGCACGAATTCCTGGACAGCGTTCCGCTCGACCGCGTCCCGGCTGTACACCAGCGGTACGTACTTGCCGGTGCGCCACTGTTCGGTCAACGCCTTGTAGCCCGGGGAATTCGGGTCACCGGTCTGGCCGGGCGCGTTGATCACCTGGGAGGCGTCCCAGTTGCCGACGTCGAGCACCATCCGGAAGGACGGGCCCGACAGACGCTGGTAGTCCACCGGGTTGTAGGCAGAGGAGTTGACGGTGTGCCACGAACCGCCGGTAGGCACCGGGCCCCCGTTCCACCTGGCCGCGGTCGCCGCGTCAGTCCTGGAGGCAAGCGGATGCGGGAACGGCGTCTTCAGCAGGTCGCCCCACTTCCACTTCGAGGAGTCGGCCCCAGCGCGGTTCTTGGCGTCGTCGATCGCCGACTTCAACGTGCTCAACAGCAACGCGTCACGACGAGCGGCACCACCCGTGCCGAAGTACTTGTCCGGATTCTGCATGGCATCGACCAGAACGGTGTGGTCAGGCAGGAAGATCGTGGCTGCCGTGTTCGGCGGCAGCACCGAGAACAAGAAATTCGGCCCGAGATGCCACATGAACCAGATCTCGAACAGCAGCGCGGCGGCACTGTCCGTGGCCAGGACTCCGTTCCACGGCTTGAGCAGCGCCAACGCCTCGGCGGTCGCCGGATCGGTGCTGCTCAGCGACTGAAGCACCGAGACAAGCGCCCGTCCCTGCATCGAAAGGACGTCGTTCTGCACCACCCCCGACTCGGCGATCGAACTCTTCGGCTTCCCGCCGAAGACCTCGACGATACGGTCGTACCTGGCCCGGTTGCTCCACTCGTAGCCGATGCCCGGCGCGGTGCCGTTGTACTCGTTCGCCGTGACGATCAGCCCGTTCGCGGGATTGTGCACGCGGGGCATCGTCGAGGACGGGACGAAGCCGTTCCATTCGTACCTGCCGTCCCCAGGAACCGGCAGCAGGCCGTCGTATCCGGTACGCACCGGGGCGAGTCCGCCGACCGCCAGCCCGGTCTCCCCCGCCGAGTTCGCGTAGACGTGGTTCAGCCCGGGTGCGCCCCAGGTGTCCACCGACTGCCGGAACTCGCCGAAGTTCTTGGCCCGCATGTGCTTCAGGCTGCCGTAGTACGGCGACATGCCTGGCTGCAGCCACGCCGCACGGACCGCGTAGGCACGGTTGGCCGCCGTGTCCACTTTGATCACCGGACCGTGCCGGGTGAACTGCAGCTGCACCGCCCGGGTGCCACCACCCGCCACCGGGACCTGCTCGGTCACCGTCGTCAGGTTCTCCCAGCCGCTGCCGTACTTGTACCGGCCCGGGTTTGCCGGATCGAGTTCGTAGACGTAAAGATCTTCCTGGTCCATCGCCGAGACGGTCAGCCCGAACGCCGAAACCTCGTTGTGCCCGATGGCGATTCCAGGCGCGAACGGCTCGCCTGCGCCGATGACGTCCACACCTGGCGCGTTCAGGTGGGCCATGTAACGCAGGGAAGGCGCGGTCAGTGCCCGGTGTGGGTCGTTGGCCAGGATCGGACGGCCGGTGGTGGTCCGGTTCTTGCCGAGCACCCAGGCATTGCTGCCTTCTTGCTTGCCCATCGAGGACTCGGCAGGCGCGGTGAGACCGCCCGTCGCCAGGCTGAAGGTCGCCAGCACGTCAGCGGGCAACGAGCAGGGGTCCAGTCCGGCCGGGACCGAGGGCTTGTGCGCGGGCTCGAGGTCGACCCGGAACCGGTCGGCGTCGACCCCGCCGACACAGGCGATCTTGGCCCTGGCCACCTCGCTGGTCAGGTTCTGGCTCAGCCCGTGCGCGCGGATGCGCACCACGTCTTCCGGCGTCCACTTGGCGGGCTGGTAGGAGAACTTCTTGAACTCCTCAGGCAGGGCCGCCGGGTTGGCCGTCAGGAAGTCCACATAGGAGTTGACGCCCTCGGCGAACCTGGTCGCCGCGAGTTTGCCCTCCGGCCCGTAGGAGTTCCACTCCTTGGTCATGTCCCCGCGGTACAGCATCAGCCGGGCTGCCCGGTCCTGCTCGACGAACGACTCACCGAACACTTCGGACAGCTGGCCCAGTCCCTTGCGGCGCCACAGATCGATCTGGAAGATCCGGTCGCGCGCGGCATTGAAGCCCTGTGCGAAGAACAGATCCGAGGTGCTGCTCGCGTAGATGTGCGGCACGCCCCATTTGTCGACCACTATCCGTACGGGCAGTTTCAGCCCGTCCACAGCCTGAGTGCCCACCGCGCCCGCGGCTGGGGGCACCGATAACAGGCTGAGGACGATAAGCACTGTCAATAGTCGTAATCGCCGTCGCATCGGATTCTCCTGTCGTGTTGGTTCGATCGCGTCCGGCGGTTCACAACGGGATGTTGCCGTGCTTCTTGGCAGGCAGGGTTTCTTGCTTGTCGCGCAGCATTGCCAGCGCGCTCGCCACCCGCAGCCGCGTCTGCGCAGGCTGGATCACCGCGTCGATGTATCCGCGTTCGGCCGCGAAGTAGGGGTTGCTGAAGTTCTGCTCGTACTCGGCGGTCAGCTTCTCGGTCGCCTCGGCGCGCTCGGCCTCGTCCAATCCAGCCAGCTTGCGCTTGTTCAGCACCTGCACCGCTCCGATCGCACCCATGACAGCGACTTCGGCGGTCGGCCAGGCGAAGTTGACGTCCGCGCCGAGGTGCTTGGAACCCATCACCGCGTACCCGCCGCCGTACGCCTTACGCAGCACCACCGTCACCTTGGGCACGGTCGACTCGGAGTAGGCGTACAACATCCTGCTGCCGCGGCGCAGGATCCCCCGCCGCTCCTGATCGAGACCCGGCAGGTAGCCAGGCACGTCGACGAAGGTCACGATCGGGATGTTGAAGGCGTCGCAGAACCGCACGAACCTTGAGGCCTTCTCGGAGGCGTCGATGTCCAACGCGCCCGCAAGGAACCTCGGGTTGTTGGCCACCACGCCGACGGTGTGCCCCTGGACCCGGCCCATCCCGCACACGACGTTGCGCGCGAAGCCCGCCTGCGTCTCAAGGAACTCGCCGTCGTCGAGGACCGTGCAGATCACGTCGAAGATGTCGTAGCTCATGTTGAGCGAGTCCGGGATCACGGTGTCCAGCGCGAGGTCGGCTTCGGTGATCTCCGGCGAGAAGTCGCTGTCGAACACGGGCGGATGGGACATGTTGTTGTCCGGCAGGTGGCCCAGCAACGTCTTGAGCCAGGACACGGCGTCTTCTTCGTCCGCGCCGACGAAGTGCACGTTGCCGGTCTCCATACTGACCTCGGGACCACCCAGCTCCTGGAAAGTGGTGCGCTCCCCCGTCACCGCGTGCACGACTTCCGGGCCCGTGACGAACATGTACGAGATCTCGTCGGCCATCGCCACGAAGTCGCCAAGCGAGGGGACGTATGCCGCGCCGCCCGCACAGGGACCGACGATCAGCGAGAGCTGCGGGATGACGCCGGAGGCTCGGACCACCCGGCGGGCCAGCGCGGCGTAGTAGGCGAGTGCGTCGACGCCCTCCTGGATCCGCGCACCCGCGGAGTCGTTGATGCTGATCATCGGGCAGCCGACCTTCATCGCCATGTCGATGGCCTTGAGCACCTTCTCGCCATGCGCGACGCCCATACTGCCGCCCAGCACAGTGAAGTCGTGCGCGTACAAGCACACCCGGCGGCCGTCGATCGTGGCGAAGCCTGTCACCGCACCGTCGCCGTACGGGCGGTTTTCCTCCATGCCGAAGTCATTGCAGCGATGCCGGACGAACGCGTCCAGTTCCATGAACGAGCCGGGGTCGACGAGCAGCTCGATCCGTTCCCGCGCGGTCAGTTTGCCCTTGGCGTGCTGGCGGTCCAGCGCCCGCTTCTCGGCGGTCTGCATCTCGTCCCGCCGGAGGGAAAGGTCGGCGAGGTGGTCCGCGGTGGTGGATTTGCGAACGGGGCTTTCCGACGATAGTTTCCCAGACATTCGCAGCCTCTCCCTCGCATGTGGTGACCGGCATGGCTGATCAGCACGTGATTCGCCGGATATTCCCCCTGGCCGCACGCTACTGACACCTACGCGCGCGAAAAGCCCCTAAATACCACCAGTCAACCCCTACCGCACCGCCCCCGACCAGGTCGGCAGAGCCGAACTAGGGTTGCGGATCACTCGCGTCGCGGCGACGCTCCCGGTAGACGCAAAAGTCTGCGCAGACTGATTTAACACGCCGGGCAACGGCCGGGGAATTCCACGCGACTGTGCACCCATCGCCAGTGTCGGCGGTTGCAGAAAACGGTTGTGATCTTTCCCATGCGGCCTGCCAGGACACGGAAGGCTCAGCACACATGCCACAAGCCATGCTGGACGGTGCGACACTCGGCACCTGCCTGACCAATCTGGCCAGTCGTTCGCCCGATTGCGTCGCGCGGTTCCCCGACACGGGAGCCGCGTTGACCGCCGCGGAGCTGGATCGCGCCTCGGTCGGCGCGGCGCACGCGTTTCTCGACGCCGGCATCCGCCCGGGCGACCTCGTCGGGGTGGTGGTCCCAGCCGGTCCGCAGGTGTTCACCACCCTGTTCGGACTGTGGCGGATCGGCGCGGCGGTGAGCGTACTGCCGGTGGCGGTGGGTTTCGGCGCAGCCGCATCCGCCGCGCAACGGCTCGCGACGCTGATCACCGATGCCGACATCCGAAAAGTCGTGCTGGACCCGAGTTACGCGGCGATCGGCGGGGAACTGCTGGACATCCTGCCTTCGCTGTCCATTGTGGATGCCGACGTATCCCTGCCTGGCGCGGCGTGGCGGCTACCGGCGGTGTTCGAGGACGATCTGGCGGTCGTGCAGTTCACCTCCGGCAGCACGGACACCCCGAAAGGCGTGATGCTGCCGCACCGGAACCTGATCGCCGGGTTGCTCGCGTGTGTGGTCAGCGGTGAATTGTCCACAAAGGACAGACTGGTTCAGTGGGTGCCGACGTACCACGACATGGGCCTGATCTCGCTGATGTCGTTCTTCCTCAACGGGTGTGACGTACACCTGTTCAGCCCCACCGCGTTTTTGCGCAGGCCGGCGCAGCTGCTGCAGTACTTCGCCGAGGTTAGGGGGACGGCGTTCGCCAGCCCGAACTTCATCTACGAGTTCCTGCTCGACGCGATGAAACCGGACCTGTTGCGCACACTGGACCTCTCGAACTGGCGGCTGGCCTACAACGGGGCGGAGCCGATCAGCGCTGCGACGATTCAGCGGTTCACCGAAACACTTGCACCGTGCGGAGTCCGCGACAACGTGATGTTCCCGGTGTACGGCATGGCCGAGGCGACGCTTTCGGTTGCGTATCCCGAGCCCGGTAGTGTGCCGCGAACCGTGACCATCGACCGGAGCGAACTCGGCCGCAGCAGCCTTGTCCGCGTCGTGTCCGAACTCCACCCGTCAGCCAAGACTGTCGTCGCCGTCGGCAAAGCCGTGCACGGCATCGACATCCGACTGGTGGACTCGCTCGGCCTGCCGTGCGGGCCCGGTGAAGTCGGACAGATCCAGATCTCTGGCCCGCCGGTGACAACCGGCTACTACCGCGCGCCGGAGATCAACGCCTTCGACGGCCCCTGGCTCAGGACGGGCGATCTGGGGTTCCAGCTTGAAGGGGATCTCTTCGTGCTCGGTAGGACCGAAGAGGTGATCGTGACCCCTGACCGCCACTTCTTCCCGGACGACATCGAATCCGTTGTCCGTGACATCCCTGGGGTTTACCAGCGTCGTTGCGTGGCCTTCCCAGACCGGGCCCAGGTCGGCGTGATCATCGAGGCGGGCGACGCACACGTCGAACGCGTGCGCGCCGAGGCAGAACGCCTGCTCTTGGCCGAGTTGAACCTGGATCAGGTGAGCGTGCACGTGGTCAGGCCTCGGTGGATCACGCGGACCACGAGCGGGAAGTGGCAGCGTGCCTTGGCTTCCCGCCGCTTGGCTGCCGCAGCCGTCTAGGAGCACGGGCTGCTTCCCCGTGGGACAACTGGGTGCCGTGCGCAGCGCGATCACCGTCGACGAGCGCTTCGGCGAGGCGTGCCTCCAGGGACTGAAAGGCTTCTCCCACGTGGAGGTCCTCTTCGTCTTCGACCAGTTCCCGGAACACGACGACTTCCGCGAACCCCGCCCCAACCGCGGCCGCTCCGACCTCCCGCCCGTTGGTATCTTCGCCAGTCGCGGCCCTCGCAGGCCGAACCGCATCGGGGTGACATGCTGCGCGATCGAATCCGTCCACGGTCGCGAACTGACGGTGGTGGGCCTCGACGCGGTCTCCGGCACCCCGGTCATCGACCTGAAGCCGGCGATGGCGGAGTTCCACCCGGCGAACATCAAGCAGCCGGAATGGGTCAGCCGCCTGATGTCGGAGTACTTCCAGCCGTGACCGGCCCCATCAACCCGCCGCGCTCACCGCCTCCGCCGCAGGCCCGGTCCCAACAGCACAGAGGTCGCCGCGCCGCGGCGACCTCTGTGCTGTTCAACGGACATGCGCCACCGCAACAACAATCCACCCGGGGAACCCCTGGATTTCACGTTACCGCAAGGGTCCGACAGTCTGGACGTTCCGGCTGGGCACCGGGGTGCAGCCGCCAGGTGGGATGACTTTTGGTCCGGCTTGGGTCTGGTGATCCAGCCTCACTCGCCCAGTTCGACCGGGGCGATCTCGTGGAAGACGTCACCAGGCCCGGGGTTGTCCGGATGTGTCCGGCCGCCCAGATGGTCGACCACGCCCCACACCGCGTTCAAAGCGGTGGTCACGGCCCCCTCAGCGAATCCCGCGGTCCACGAGATGTCATCGCCGCACAAGAAGAACCCGCGATGCCGCTCAGCCATGCCGTCCTGCATGAAATGGCTGAACAGCCTGCGCTGGTAGCGGTAGTGGCCGGGCAGGTTCGACTTGAACGCGCCCATGAACCTCGGCTCGGTCTCCCACGTGATGGTCAGTGGCGCGCTGATGATGTGCGAGCGGATGTCCACGTCAGGATAGATTTTGTCCAGTTTGGACAGCAGCAGTTCCAGCCGCTGCTCGGCCGACAGGGTCGCGAACTTCAGCGAGTCGTCGTTCCACGTGTAGGACAGGCACATCACGCCGGGCTCGTCCGGGCCGGAGTCGAAAAGGTAGACGCTGCGCGGCATCCGGTCTGTCAGCGTCATGCCCATGGTGCGCCGGCCCGTGGTCGGGTCCGCGTCCAGCCAGAACGGCCGGTCGGTGAGCACGAACAACTTCGACGATCCCATGTAGTGGGTGCGTTCCACCGCGGTCCACAGGTCGGGCGGCAACAGGTCCGGGTCGCTGTCCACGTGGTTGAGCAGCGCCCAGACGTGTGGGCTGAACACCACCGCGGGGTAACGCTGCACGTGGCCGTTGGCGTCCTCGACCGCGTAGCCGTTGGCTTCGCGGCGGATTCGGATGGCAGCGGGTTTCGGTTGTCCCCCATGCAGATCCGACAGTGAGGTGCCGGTTGGCCAGTGCGCGATCGAGTCGGGGCGGTGCGTCCACAGGCCGTTCGGCAACTGCTGCGACCCGCCGACGATGATCATCTGCTCGTCGTCGGCGTCGGTGTAGACCACGCGCAGGATCTCCACGATCGAGTTCGGGAAATCCGTGTCCCAGCCACCGGTTCCGAAGCCGACCTGGCCGAAGATCTCGCGGTGCCGGAACGACGCGAAAGCGGGCGAGGTGGCCAGGAATCCGTAGAACGACTGGTCGTCGTACTGCCTGACCAGCTGGTTCCACACCGCCTTCAGGGTCGGGATGTCCCGCTGCCGGATGGCGTCCTGCATGGTGAACAGCTCGGCACGATCCTGCAGCGCCTTGGCCCACGCGTCCGCCACTTCCTGGAACTCGTCGGGCAGGTCCGCCCCGGACCGCGCCCAGTGCGAACGTCCCTCAAGGTTCACCAGCGTGGCGGGCGTGCAGGCCGCCATCGGATTGGGGAACGGGCGGGTGTCCAGGCCGAGCGTGTCGATGTAGTGGAACAAGGTGGTCGCCGCCGCTGGGAAGCGCATGGCTCCCATCTCCGCGACGTAGTCCGGATTCTCCGGGAACGGCACCGAACGCATCCGGCCGCCGAGCTGTTCCGCCTCGTACACAACGGGTTTCAAGCCCAGTCGCATCAGCTCGTACGCGGCGGTCATGCCCGACATCCCGCCGCCGATCACGGCGACCGGGGTCCCGTGCCGGTGTTGCGGCACCGCACCGAGTCCGGCCGGGTGCCGTAACCATTCGTCGTAGGCGAAAGGGAAATCCGGGATGAGCATCGTCACCCGGTTCACGCTGGCCGCGGTCACAGAGCAACCTCTCGATCGGTCGTGGGACCGAGCAGCCGCCCGTACAGGTCCGGCCGGCGATCCCGCAGATAAGGAGTGGCGGCACGAGCCGCGTGCAAGGTTTCGCGGTCCACATTGACCACCAGCAACTGGTCCTCGACCGGGGACGCCTGCTCGCTCGTGCCATCGGGCCAAGCGATCTGGCTCATCCCGCAGAAATGGCGCGGGCCATCCCGGCCGACCCAGTTCGCGTAACAGACATAGAGCTGGCTTTCAAAGGCGCGGACCGGCACCACCGATCGGGCCACGAATTCCCACGGGCTTTCCAGCGCGGTCGGCACGACCAGCAGATCGGTGCCGGACAGCGCGTGCGCCCGTACTGTTTCGGGGAATTCCACGTCGAAACACACCAGCAAGCCGACGACCAAGTCGCCGACCTTCGCCTGCACCACGGCCTCGTTGCCGGGAACGAACACCGCGTGTTCCATCGCGCCATAAAGATGTGCTTTGCGGTAAACCGCGAGAGACTGTCCGGTCGAGTCGACGAGCTGAACGGAGTTGTGCAGGCCGTCGGGCGTGCACTCCGGCCAGCCGTAGACGATGGCGATGCCCGCGTGTGCCGCGATGTCGGCCATTGCCTGGTTGAGCGGACCGTCCAGTGGTTCTGCGCCGCTCACCGTCTCGGCAGGGGTCGACTGGTAGCCGGTGGTGGACAGCTCGGGCGTCACCAGCAGGTCCGCACCGGCGGCCGCGGCGCGCTTGGCGACCCGGGCGATCCGCTCGAGTGGTGCCGCCCGCTGGCCCCGGTGCGGGGTGGCCTGCCAGCATGCGATGATCACGGCGCCCTCCTGGAAATGTGCGACCGAATCGCATTGGCACGACTGAAATACCCCTCGATCCGAAGATATTTCCCGGCATTGCGGGCGACAACCCGACCACACCCCCTACCCACCGGGGTAAATCGGGGTAAATGGTCAAGGGGTGTGCCAGACGCTTATCGCGCCTGTCACACCCCTGTTGACAATCCTCGACGGAATTACGCCTGTGAGTAGGCCGGCCGAGCCCTGCTCAACGATGACGCCAATGTCGCCGTGGGCGCGGCGTAGGTTTTGTCGGCCATGTGGGCGTCGGGGGTGCCCGCGGGGAGACTGACCGGCAAGTCGGTGCGCCGCTTGATGTTCAGCTTCCGGTACACACGAGTCAGGTGCTGTTCGACCGTGCTCACCGTGATGTGCAGTTTGCGACTGATCTCGCGGTTGGTGCGCCCGAGCGCGGCCAGGGTCGCCACTCTGCGCTCAGCCTCGCTGAGCGTGGACATCCCCGCCGTCTCGGTCTTCGCCGCGTCGACTTCGCCGTCCGCGGACTTCCAGTTGACGGTCAGCTTGTTCGACAACCACTCGGCGTTGCACCGCTTGGCCAGCTGCAGTGCCCGCCGGTGCACCAGCCGGGCCCGTTCCAGCTCACCGACGATCTGCCAGACCTGGCTCAGTTCGGCGAACGCCTGCGCGAGCTGGTAGCGATCCCCGCTGGTCCACAACAGGTCCACGGCCTCGCTGAGCAACTGCAGCCGCTGCCGTTGCTCGCTGACCGACGCCAGGATGCTCAACGACACTCCCCGCATGCGGGGCGAGTCCGCACCGATCATCTCCAGCTGCTCGGTGATCAGCTTGCGTGCCCGGCCCGGCTGCCCGAGCTGGTTGAGCGCCTGCGCCAGCAAACCACGCCACGGCAACACGTTGGGGTGGTCCAGCTGCCACGCCACCGCGAGGTCGCCGACCACCTTG
Source organism: Rhodococcus rhodnii (assembly GCA_000720375.1). Lineage (GTDB taxonomy): Bacteria > Actinomycetota > Actinomycetes > Mycobacteriales > Pseudonocardiaceae > Kibdelosporangium. Next base: position 401,402 of record JOAA01000020.1, read on the forward strand.
AAGTCGTCGAGCGCGGCATGTGGCCGGTTGGTGGCCAGGTACAGGACTCCCCTGGCCGCCAGGTACTGCAACTGGTACCTGGTGCCTGCCATGGTGTGCGGCACGCGGCGGTTGAGGTGCTTCGCCGCTTCGTCGAACTTGCCCATCATCGTGGTGGCCAGAACCAAGTGGGACAGCGGAGATCCGATCGCCACACCCCAGCTGTGCGGCGACATGATCGACAGTGCCGTGCTCGCGTCGCGCTCCGCGTCGACGAGATCGCCCCGCTGCAACCTGATCCCGGCCCGGGTGTCCAGCAACACCGCGGACCACGTGGTCGCGTAGTCCCTTTCCGCTTCTCGCAGCAGTTCGTCGCACCAGTACATCGCCCGGTCCGACTGCCCTGCCGCGATGAGGTCGTGCAATGCACTGACCACGGACTCCAGTGAGATGTCACCGACCCGCGCACCCTGCAGCACCTGCTCGGCCCGGTCGACCAGCGTGGGCTTACGCGCGGCGGACGGATGGGCCGGATTGGTTCGCGGCTTGGCGAAGACCTCTCCCGGCCGTGGTTCGAAGATCCCGCCGGAGCCCTGCGCGGCCGCGAACACCTTGGGGTGCCATGCAGCGAGCCATTCGCGCGTGAGCTTGCGCTCCGTGGAGTCCTGCGCTCCCGGCACCGCCACCGAGTTGCCGACCAGCTCCAGCGCCCGCACGGCCTCGTCCGGACGACCGAGCCACGCCAACGACCGCACCAGGTGCATCATCTCCCGGTCGCTGAGCAATCCCTTCGCCAGGGTCGCCTGCAACGGACCGAGGTGACGGGCGGCCGCCGCCGGATTGATCGTCCACTGCATGGACGCGACCCGGGCCGTCAAGGTGGCGCGCATCGCCTCGTTGTCACAGGCGCGGCTGGTGAACTCCAGATACCGCACCGCTTCCTCGACCTGACCGGCGGCCATCATCTGGTCGGCGTGCACCAGTGCCTGGTCCACGCCTGCCTTCAGCACCTCGATCGCCCATGGCTCCTCGGCCTCGCCTGCCGCGAGCAGGTAACCGACCACATCGGACGGTGCCGCGCCGTCGTGGTAGAGCAGCTCGGCGGCCCGGAGGTTCAATGTGGACAGTTCTTCCGGGCTGAGCTCGTTCAGCACGGCCGTGGCCGCCACCGGCGAGCGGAACTGGGAATCGACCGTCAACCCGGCCTGTGCCAACGCTTCCAGCGTGCCGGTCACCACCGACAACCGGACCCCGAGAAACCGGGCGACCAGTGCGGAGGTGGCGAACTCGCCGAGCACCGCGATCGCCCTGGCGATCTCCACCAGCCTCGGCCCGCCCCGGTGCATACAGGTCAGCACCGCACGGGTGAACGCCTCACCGATCACCGGCTGGTCGAGCACGGCCGGTGATTCGTCCTGCGGAACGGCCGGCTGGTCGTCGACAAGTGCGTGCACCAGCAAGGGGTTGCCGCCGGACAACTCGTGGTAGCCCGCCGCGACGTCGAACGCGGGCTCGAGGTTCATCCGCGCGGCCACCAGTTCACCGACGCCCTTGATGGACAACGGCTGCAGATCGAACTGACGGCAGTGCGGTTCCCGCAACGCCTCGGTGACCACAGTGGACGGAGCCTGCGCGTCGTGGGTGAGCAACAGCATCACCTTGGCCGCGCCGATCCGGTGCTGGAGGTATGTCAGCACCTGCATCGAGCCGCTGTCGGCGAACTGGTGGTCGTCCACGGTGATCAGCAGCGGCCGGTCGTGCGTCAGCTCGAGCAGCCGGACGCAGACGCTGTGCGCCACCTGGGTTTCGACCGGCCAGCCGCCCGGCCGCCCGGCCCGCGCGGGAGTGGCCGCGGGTGCGATGAGCCCGGCGAGCAGCGCGGACAATTCCGGCGGAATGGACGCACCGCGGCAGAACTGCTCGACGAGACCGAAGCGGAGCATCTGCTCGCTCGCCGCGCCGGTCGCCCGCAGCACCGTCACACCGGACCGCACAGCCTCCTCTTCGAAGGCTCGCACCAAGGCGGTTTTACCGGTGGCGATTCCACCGGTAATCAACGCTATCTTCCCACTCCCTTTCGCGGTTTCGCGTAAAAGCTTCGTTAATTCCAAGATTACATTGTTGCGTTCAACCAAACTCACGCGTCTTCCCCCCAGAGAAAAACGGTAGTTGTGCTGGCCAAAGGTCGTCGCCTGCTTCATCCTCAGCGACAATCCCCTGCGGGACCGCCTAAAAGCCACCCAGATGAGTTAAAGCAGACAACGTCCGCGTGGGAGTGTACCACACGACGGTCGCCGATCCGGGTAATCCTTAACCTCCTGCCTCGACCGGGAACTTGGCGAGCTTCCATCCATGCGTCAATCCAACCAATACATGTCGCAATCCAACAGTCCTGTCAAGACCGTTCCACGCAGTGTCCCGCGATGGTCACCTAGCGGAAAACACGTACCGCGGCGGCTTTTCACATCCCTGGCGCATACCGTGAACACCCCGTCCCCCAGCTCGGCGATAAGGGCAGCTTAGGGGTGCCGGGGTGGACAGCCCGAACCTAGCCTCGCTGGGAGGCGGCGCCTTTCGCTATCCGCGCCGTACTTCACGCGGACTCTCTGGGGAGCGCTGGCAGAAAGGGCTACGCGAGATGTCCTTCAACCTTTTCGCGGCGGATGATGTAAAGACGCCGAACGAGTTTGAGCAACACACACTGTGCGTAGCAGATGCCCTTCGGGATCGAGGTATCGGTTACGGCACTCGGGTGATGCTCAAGGCGGGCAACTCCGCCGCGTATGTCAGCACGCTCTTCGCCCTGATGCATGTCGGCGCCTCCACGGTGCTCGTCGACCACCAGGAAAAAGGCGACCAGACCAGCAAGATCGCGCGCCAGGCCGGCGTCAAGGCGGTGCTGGTGGACGACGACGCGCCGGTCGCCGCCGACGAATCACCCATTTACCTCTATGAACTGCTCGTGGCGGCCGCCGGCCGCACGCCTGCCGACGACAAGCTCTCGTTCGACCTGTGGAGCAGGCTGAACGACGGATTGATCATGTGGTCGTCCGGCTCGACCGGGCAGCCGAAGGGCGTTGTCAAGAACGGCGGCAACTTCCTGCGAAATCTGGTGCGCAACGCCGAAACCGTCGGGCACCGCCCCGACGACGTGCTGCTTCCCCTGCTGCCTTTCTCACACCAGTACGGGCTGTCGATGGTGCTGATCGCCTGGCTGGTGCAGTGTTCGCTGGTGATCGCGCCGTACCGGCGAGCCGACCGCGCACTGCAGATGGGCATCCAGTGCGGCGCGACCGTGCTTGACGCCACACCGGCCAGCTACCGCAGCATCCTCAACATCGTGCGCAAGCGCCCTGGCCTGCGGGACGACCTGCGGAAAGTCCGGATGTTCTGCGTCGGCGCCGCGCCGATGGACCAGGCCCTCTCGGACGGCTACCAGGAGACTTTCGGGTTGTCCCTGCTGGACAGCTACGGCAGCACCGAAGTCGGGAATGTCTCGTTCGCCACACTGGACGACCCGGTCGGCTGTGGCAAGGCGATGGACGGCCTGGAGATGCGGATCGTCGACGAGAACGACAACCCGCTGCCACCAGGCGAGCTCGGCGAGATCCTGGTCCGCTCGCCGGACATGATGGAGGGCTACCTCGACGAGGACGGCTCGCTGATCCCGGCCGACCGGGGCTGGTACCGGACGAACGATCTCGGTCACCTGACAGAAAAGGGGAACCTTTTCGTGGCAGGCCGGAAATACGCGGTGCACCGCGGCGGATTCACCCTCTATCCCGAGGTGATCGAGCGGAAAGCATCGGTCGCCACCGGCTGTTCGGTACGCATCGTGGCGCTGCCCGACGATCGGATGGGCAGCCAGCTGGTTTTCTTCGTCGAGGACGACACGGAACGTGAAGGCGCCTACTGGCGTGAGCGGCTCGCTAGCGCCTTGCCCGCGTACGAGCAACCCAATCGGGTGCAGGTTCTGGCAAATTTCCCATTGAACCGGAACGGCAAACCGGACAAGAAGGAGCTGGAGCGAATCGCTTCGGCCTAGACCACCGAGAAAGTGAGTTACCTCACGGTAGTCCTCGTGTGCCACCGACCGGGAACGATCATCCCCCGCCTTCACATCGATTTGACTTAACCGTCTGGGAAGTTACCGAAACCCGGCTTGACCCGATGGTCGAGCCGGGTTTTTGGCCGTTTGCCGGGTGAAAAGCATTCGGATTCGCCGGGTGATGGACGCGTGCCCATCACCCGGCGAACGTGTGCACTACCCCGGATTGGTGGTGCGGAGCAGGCCAGGCGAAATTTTCGTGAACGTCTCTCGGATTCGCTGCGCGGTGAAATCCGCGTAATGCTCCATCATCGTGAAGTGGTTGCCGGGAACGTCGACGACGGAATGATCGAGCTCCCACACCGCCTGCCAACCCGGTGCCCAGTCGGCGGCCATCGGTTCCATCGCGCGAACAAGCACGGTCGGCGCCGCGATGGGCCGAGGGGCCCAGTCGAACTCGCCGTACTGGATCATGGCGGTGATCCACGCGTCACCCCAGCGGTCGCCGGCCGCGGCCAGCTCGAAGCCTTGGCGGCCCATCATCGCTTTGCTGAAGTCGTGACTGACCTCGGTGAGCACATCGCGTTGGCCGGGCGAATACGTATCGATGAGGGCCACGCCCGCGGATGGGCAGCCGTGGTCCTCCAGCTGCGCGGCCAAGCGGTGAGCGATCAGGCCCGCGGCGGACTGGCCGAGCAAGACCAGCGGCCGGCCGCCGAGATGCTTGCGTACCGAGGCGACGTGCAGTTCCAGCAGCGCCTCCGCGGACGCCGCGAGCAGCTCCCCGACGAGATAGCCGGGCTGTGGCAGGACGAAGACGTCATGCTGGTCACGGAAGCTCGCCGCGAACCGCGCGTAGTGCGACGGGTCCGGTTTGCCGACCACCCCGGCGAGACACACGAACCCCAAGTCGGCGGGGCCACTGGCGACCCTGACCGGCTCGGGCGGCGTACCGAAGTCGCCAGGCCCGGTGAACATCGCGCGAAACTGCCGTAGTTGCCGTGCGATCTGCAGAAAGTCGATCAGCCGTGCGGAGTTGAGCGCCTCGACGAACATCGCGCTGAGGCTGCCGACGGTGCCGGCAGGCGTGGTGGCAGTAGCCGGCTCGGCGGTCTCGGTTTCAGCGTCAGGCATTCGCGTGCTCAGATACCGGGCGAGTTCGACAGGTGTCGGATACTCGAACACCGCTGTGGCACGCAGTCGTACGCCGGTGGCGGCATCGATGCGGTTGCGCAGCTTCACGGCACTCAACGAGTCGAAGCCTAGTTCGAGGAACTTGCGGCCAGGTTCGATGTCTTCCGGGCCCGCGTGACCAAGGACCGCAGCCGCGTGGGTACGCACCAGCTCGACCAGCGAGCCGTCGGCAGGCGCGGGAGCCGCGGTCACGGCGGGACGGTCCAGCTTGATGGGTACCAACACGGCGTCGTCCACCGCCAAGGCGGCGTCGAACAAGGCGAGGCCCAATGCCGTTGACAGCGGCTGTGCGCCGTTCTGGTTGCGTTGGACGTCAGTCAGGTGGCCGGTCATACCGCTCTGCTCGGCCCACAGCCCCCACGCCAGCGCCTTGGCAGGCAGGCCGAGCGCGCGACGGTGCTGCGCCAACGAGTCGAGGAAAACGTTGGCGGCGGCATAGTTTCCTTGGCCTGGGCTGCCGAATGTGCCCGCGGCGGACGAGAACAGCACGAACTCCGACAGGTCTTCGGTGAGCTCGTGCAAGTTCACCGCAGCGTCTACTTTAGACCGCATGACCAGGTCGATCTGGTCGGGCGTCAGCGATTCGATCACGCCGTCGGCCAGCACACCCGCCGCGTGGATCACCGAGTCGACGTGCACCGAGTCCAGCAAGCGAGCGAGAGCCGCTCGATCGGCGACGTCACAAGCCTCGATCCGGACCTTCGCACCCAAGGCCACTAGCGACGCGTGCAGATCGAGCGCACCAGGGGAATCCAGGCCACGCCTGCTGGTCAGCACCAGGTCCCGCACACCGTGTGCCACAACCAAGTGCTTGGCCAACGCACTGCCCAACGTTCCGGTGCCGCCGGTGATGAGCACGGTGCCAGGCCCCAACGTGACCTGTGTGGTGGGACTTGGCACGGCCGCGAGCTGAGGAACATAGACCTTGCCGTCCCTGACCGCGACTTCCGGTGCGTCGCCTGCCAGCAACAGTTCCCCGGAGTCGCTGTCGAGCAGGATGAACCGGCCGGGGTGTTCGGACTGCGCGGACCGCAGCAATCCCCACACCGGCGCGGCGGCGAAGTCGATCACCCGGTCGCCCGGCCGGACGGCCAGGGCGCCCGAGGTGACCACGACCAGCTTGCTGTTGTCGAACCTCGAATCGGCCAACCACTGCTGAACCGTGCGCAGAACGCGGTGGACGGTCTCGCGAGTACCGGAGACATCGCCGACCGAGACGCGCATGACCACGAAGTCCGGTACGACCGAAGGCACCTCGGCCAAGTCGTCGACCACCACATTGCCGCCGACATCAGCTGGTGCTGCGGCAATCCACTCCACCCGGTGCAACGCGTCGTCCACAGGCATCGAGAACGGCCGCAGGACAAGCGAATCGGCACTCAGCACCACCGAGCCACGATCGTCCACAACAGACAGAGCGACCCCGGCGGCACCGGCCGGACTCAACCGGGCGCGCAGCCGGGAAGCACCGGAACTGTGCAGGCTGACGCCGTTCCACGAGAAAGGCAAGCCGCTGACACCGGGCCCGAACGTGCCCAGGCCGATCGAATGCAGAACGGAGTCCAGCAAAGCCGGATGTACGCCATACCGGTCAGGTTCGTTGCCGGACGGCAATTCCACCTCGACGAAAAGCTCATCTCCGCGCCGCCATGCCGCGCGCAAGCCTCGGAACGAAGGCCCGTAGCCCAAGCCGGCTGACGCCAGCGTCGAATACAGCGAATCGACCGCGACCGGGGTCGCGTTCACAGGCCAGTCCCATTCCGCGGCGACGTCGGCTTTGGGCGCCAGAACTCCTTCGGCGTGCCGAATCCAGTCGTCCGATTGCCGGGAATAGATGGTGATCGCGCGGTTTCCTGATTCGTCCGGCGCCGCGACACGTGCCTGGAGTTCGGCGCTGTCGACCAACTCCAACCGGGCGTGGATTGTCAAATCGTCGACTCGGCCACAACCGGCCAACGCACCGGCACGCATGGCGATTTCGAGGAAACCCGTGCCTGGGAACACGATCCGGTCCTTGACCCGGTGGTCCGCCAGCCACGGCAACGTCTCGAGCGACAGGGTCGCGCTACAGACCAGCTCGCCGCTGTCGGCGAGCTCGACGGGCGTGCCCAGCAACGGATGCCCAGGCTGCCGAGCCGGACGGGCTTGTGCCCAATAGCGGCGACGCTGGAAGGCGTACGTGGGCAGCTCGGCCTTCCGAGCGGACGTGTCAGCGAAAACACCGTCCCAGTCGGGCCGGACTCCGCGCACGTACAACTCCCCCACCGCCGTGAGGAACATGCTGCGGCCGTCCTGGTCTCGACGCAGGGTCCCGGTGACCACGCAGTCGTCGGCGAGGCTGTCCTCGAGCGGGACCGTGAGCACCGGATGCGGGCTCGGCTCGACGAAGAACCGGTGGCCGTCGTCGTACAGCGCCCGGGTCACCTGCTCCAACTGAACGGTCTCGCGCAGGTTGCGGTACCAGTAGGCGGCGTCGAGTTCTTCGCTGATTCGAGTGCCGGTGACCGTGGAGTAGAAGGCAACCTTGGGCGACTGGGAGCTGATCCCGTCGAGGCGAGTCAGCAGTTGCTCGCGAATGGCCTCGACATGTGGCGAATGGGATGCGTAGTCGACGGCGATCCGCCGGACCCGGACATTCTCGCTTGTCAGGGCCGCCTCCAACTCGGCCAGCGCGTCCAGCTCACCGGAGACCACGACGGATTCGGGTCCGTTCACGGCTGCGAGGCTCACCCTGCCCAGGTGTGGTGCCACACGCTCGGCGGACAGCCCGACGGACATCATGCCGCCGGATCCGGCCAATGCGGCCAACGCTTGCGACCGGGCGGTCACGACCAATGCGGCATCTGCGAGGGACAAAGCACCAGCCACACAGGCAGCGGCGATTTCTCCCTGGCTGTGCCCGGCGACCGCGGAGGGCTGAACCCCGTACGAACGCCACACCTCAGCCAGCGACACCATCACCGCGAACAGCGCTGGTTGAACCACGTCCACCCGGTCCAACGCGGCTTTGTCGCGTAACACATCGAGCAGCGCCCAGTCGGTGTGCGGCTCGATGGCATCAGCGCACGCCTTCATGCTCGCCCGGAAGACCGACGACGAGTCGAGCAGGTCCAGCGCCATACCGACCCACTGCGACCCTTGTCCGGGGAAGACGAACGCAACCTTGCCTTCGACATCGGCGACGCCTTGCCCGACAGCGTCGTCAACCGAACTGTCGGCCACGGCCCGCAGACCACGGATGAACTCGGCCCGATCGCTCGCCACCAGAACAGCCCTGTGCTCCAATGCCGCCCGTGTGGTCGCGAGAGAATAGGCGACGTCGACAAGACGTGCGTCCACATGGGACATAAGAGCCTTGGCTTGGTCCCGTAGGGCTGACGCGGTCCGGCCGGACAGCACGAAAGGCACCGCGTCGGTGAACTCCGGCTGGCTTGGCTCGTCAACGGGTTCCGCTTGCTCCAGGATCACGTGCGCGTTCGTGCCGCTGACACCGAACGAGGACACACCGGCCCGGCGCGGACGATCGCTCCTCGGCCAGGGCATGGCTTGCGTCAGCAACTGGACCGAGCCACGAGTCCAGTCGACGTGCGAGGAAGGCGCGTCGACGTGCAACGTCTTCGGCAGTTCACCATGGCGCATGGCCAGCACCATTTTGATGACGCCGGCGACTCCGGCGGCAGCCTGCGTGTGCCCGATGTTGGACTTCACCGAACCGAGGAGCAACGGATGCTCCCGGTCCTGCCCGTAGGTCGCCAGCAACGCTTGCGCCTCAATCGGGTCACCAAGACGTGTCCCGGTTCCGTGCGCCTCCACGACATCCACATCGGACTCATCGAGGGCCGCGTTCGCCAGCGCGGACCGGATCACCCGCTGCTGAGCGATCCCGTTCGGCGCGGTCAGGCCGTTCGAAGCACCATCCTGGTTCACCGCGGAACCACGAATGACGGCCAACACCCGATGCCCATTGCGCTGAGCGTCGGACAGCCGTTCCAACAACAGCAGGCCGACGCCCTCACCCCAGCCCATCCCGTCCGCGGCTTCGGCGAAAGGTTTACACCGCCCGTCGGCTGCCATCGCACGCTGCCTGCTGTAAATGCGGAACAGCATAGGATCAGCCATCACGGTCGCGCCGCCGGCGAGCGCCAGCTCGCACTCGTCCGACCGGAGTGCCTGGCATCCCTGGTGCAATGCGACCAAGGACGAGGAGCAGGCCGTGTCCACAGTGGCCGCCGGACCTTCCAGCCCGAAGACGTACGCGATGCGGCCGGAAATCACGCTCGCGGCGGTGCCTGTGGCCAGGTAGTCCTCGTGTTCGGAGTTGTCCAGCAGATGCCTGATGTAGTCCTGGCCGTTGGTGCCGATGAACACACCGGTCCTGCTGCCCCGCAAGGACGTCGGATCCATCCCGGCCCGTTCGAAGCTCTCCCACGCGGATTCCAGCAACAGCCGCTGCTGCGGGTCCATCGCAGTCGCCTCACGGGGACTGATGCCGAAGTGACCAGCGTCGAAATGCCCAGGATCGGTCAGGAACCCACCACCACGGGTGTAGCTCGTGCCCGCCTTGTCCGGATCTGGGTGGTAGAGGGAATCCAGGTCCCAGCCACGGTCGGCCGGGAACTCGCCGACCGCGTCGGTGCCGTCCGCCAGCAACCGCCAGAACCGCTCAGGAGTGTCCGCTCCGCCAGGGAAACGACAGGCCATGCCGACGATGGCGATCGGCTCGTGCTGCCGTTCCCGCAGCTCGGCGACCTGCTGCCGCGCCTGCCGCAGTTCGGCCGTCAGCCGTCGCAGCGTCTCGACCACCCGGCCGTCGTTCATCGCAGTCCTTTCTCCAGTTCCTCCTCGACGAGGTCGAGCAGATCGTCCAAGGTGTCCGCGGCGAGCAGGTCGTCCGCGATGGCCGGTTGTTCGACCGGCGCTGGTTCTGGCACTGGTTCTTCGGACGGGACGGCGCCGAACAGCTCGGTCCGCAGATGTGCGGCGAGTGCCGCCGGGGTCGGATAGTCGAAGATCACCGACGCGGGCAGGCCGATCCCGGTCGCCGCGGCGAGCACATTGCGCAACTCGACCAGTGTCAACGAGTCGAAGCCGACGTCCTTGAACGCTTTGCCTGCCGCGATGTCCTTGGCTGAGGCGTGGCCGAGAACCGACGCCACGTGCTGGCGGACAAGGTCGAGCAACTCCCGTTGCAGGTCCTCTTCGGACAGACCGGCCAGCGTGGTGCGCAGATCCGGTGCCGCACTGGACTCACGGCGTTCCGCCAGTTCGGAAATCAGCGGCATCGGCCGTGTCGAGGTGAACTGGGTCCAGTCGATGTCCACGACGGTCAGACATGTGACGTCGTCGTCAAGCGCGCGCTGCAAGGCAGTGATCGCAAGTGTCGGCTCCAGCGGTTGCAAACCGCCGCGGCGCATCCGGTCCTCGACAACGGCGCCGTCAGCGGCCATGCCCGCCTGTGCCCACGGCCCCCATGCGACTGCGGTCGCGGGCAGTCCCATGGCTCTGCGTTGTTCGGCGAAGGCGTCGAGGAAGGCGTTCGCGGCGGCGTAGTTCGCCTGCCCGGCGTTGCCGATAACGCCTGTCACCGACGAGAACAGCACGAATGCCTTGAGATCCGGGGCGAGCTCGTGCAAGTTCAGCGCACCGAGCACCTTCGGCCTGAGCACATGCTCGAACCGGTCCAGTGTCAACGCGTCGAACACGCCGTCATCGAGGATTCCGGCAGCGTGGAAGACGGCCGTCGGTGGATGCGCGTCGAGTACCTTGGCCAGGCTTGCCCGGTCGGCGACGTCGCAAGCCGCCACGGTCACCTGTGTGCCCAGCTGTTGGAGTTCGGCCACCAGGTCGTCCGCGCCTGGTGTGTCCGCGCCTCGCCGCGCGGTCAGGACGACGTGCTCCGCGCCGGTACGCGCCAGCCAGCGGGCGACTTCCGCACCCAATGCCCCGAGACCGCCGGTGACCAGGACCGTTCCGTCCGGTTGCCACGGCGTGCCCGCCGGGCGTGCTGCCCGGACCAAGCGTCGCACGAAGATTCCCGACGGCCGGACCGCGACCTGGTCCTCCTCGCCGCCCAAAACCGCCAGCAGGCGTCGAGCGTCGGTCAAGTCCGGAGAAATGTCGATCACACCACCCCAACGGGACGGGTGTTCCAGCGCGAGGACCCGGCCAAGGCCCCAGATCTGCGCGGACATCGGGTCGACCGAATCGCCGGGCTGGACGGCAACCGCGTTCGAGGTCACACACCACACAGGCACGCTCGTCTTGCGCACCACGTCGATGACGGTGGCAAGCCCCTTGGACACGGCCGGATGCTCAGTCGTCCACTCGTCCTCCGGTGGCAGGAGCACGAGCACCCCAGCAACCGCTTCGTCGGTGCGCGTGCCGCGCTCCTCGAACGCACGTTGGACCGCAGCGAGCGCAGGGTGGTCATCTGGGGACACGACCAACCACGGCCCAGTCAACGTCGTCGACGGTTCGGGTATCGGCCGCCATTCCACCTGGTGGCACCAACCGTCCACTGGCGAGGTCGCGGCCGGCGGCTGCGTGGTGGGCGGATCGAGCCAATAGCGCCGTCGCTGGAACGCATACGTGGGCAAGTCGACCGACCGCGCGCCGCGCTCTTCGAAGAATCGGGCCCAATCCACGTCCGTCCCATGGACATGCAGCTGAGCCAGGGCCGTGGTGAGAGCGAGCACCTCGGAACGGTTTGCACGCAACGACGGAATGACCGTGGCGTCGGCAAGACTGTCCTTGGCCATCGCCGTCAGCACACCGTCCGGACCGGCCTCAAGGAAGGTGGTCACGCCCGCATCGGCAAGAGTTCGGACAGCGTCGGCGAACCGGACTGTCTTCCTGACTTGCTCGACCCAGTAGTCCGGCGAACAGACATCCGTTGCCTGTCCGGTCACAGTGGACACGATCGGGATCTGCGGGGATGTGAACGCCATCCGCGAGACGACCTCGGCGAACTCGGCCAGCATCGGCTCCATCAGCGGCGAGTGGAACGCGTGACTCACCTGCAGGCGTTTGGTTTTACGCCCGTCTGCCGCGAAGGCGTCAACGATCTTCCCGACGACGTCCTCGTCACCGGAGATCACTGTCGCATTCGGACCGTTCAGGGCCGCGATGGAAACCCGGTCGGTCAGCAGTGGCTGCACCTCGTCCTCGGTCGCCTGCAGTGCGGCCATCGCCCCGCCCTCAGGCAGAGCCTGCATCAACCGCCCGCGCGCGGCGACCAGCTCACAGGCGTCCTCGAGCGTCAACACGCCCGCCACGTGGGCCGCCGCGATCTCACCGATGGAGTGCCCGGCCACGAAGTCAGGCGTGACTCCCCAGTGCCGCAGCAGCCGGAACACCGCGACTTCGATGGCGAACAGGCCGGCCTGCGTGTACATCGTCTGGTGCAGCAGGTCTTCGCTCAGCACGGCGCTGATCGACTTCGGCAAGTGCCGGTCCAGCAACGTGGCCACGGCGTCAAAGGCCTCGGCGAACACCGGGAAGGCCCGGTAGAGCTCGCGTCCCATGTCCAGGCGTTGGCTACCTTGGCCCGTGAACAGCAGCGCCAGCGTGGGCCGGTCAGCTGGGACTCCGCGCACCACACCAGGCGCGACGCCACCACTGGCCAACGCAGTCAACCCGCGTAGGAAGCCGTCACGATCCTCGGCGACGACAGCCGCGCGATGGTCCAAAGCAGCTCGTTGAGCCAGTGCGTACCCGACGTCGGTCGGCCGCTCGTCCATTGCGGACAAACGATTGGCCTGGGCCTGAACAGCTTCCGGTGTCGCACCGGAGATCAGCCACGGAACGACGTCCACAGTGACCGATGCCGGCGGCTCAACAACCGGCTCCGGCGGTGCCTGTTCGATGATCACGTGGGCGTTCGTGCCGCTGATTCCGAAGGACGTGACCGCGGCCCTTCGTGGGTGCGAGGTTTCCGGCCACGGGGTGGCTTCGGTCACCAGCGAGACCTGTCCGGCGGACCAGTCGACGTGCGGTGTGGGGGCATCGACATGCAGCGTCTTGGGCACGACGCCGTGCCGCATCGCCTGAACCATCTTGATGATCCCCGCGACACCGGCAGCGGCCATCGTGTGCCCGATGTTGGATTTCACCGACCCCAGGAGCAAGGGATGCTCACGGTCTTGGCCGTAGGTCGCCAGCACCGCTTGAGCTTCGATCGGATCCCCGAGCCGGGTGCCTGTGCCATGCGCCTCGACAACGTCCACATCAGACACAGCAAGGCCCGCGTTGGCCAAGGCGGCCCGGATCACCCGCTGCTGTGCCAGACCACTCGGTGCCGTCAGCCCGTTCGACGCTCCATCCTGGTTCACGGCCGAACCACGAACGACGGCCAGCACATGATGGCCGTTGCGCCGAGCGTCCGACAGTCGTTCCAGCAGAAGCACGCCGACGCCCTCACTCCAACCGGTACCGTCGGCCGCGGCGGCGAAGGCCTTGCACCGGCCGTCTGGGGAAAGCGCGCGTTGCCTGCTGAACTCGGCGAGCCACCACGGCGTGGTCATCACGGTCACGCCGCCAGCGATGGCCATGCTGCACTCGCCCGCCCGAATCGCCTGCGCCGCAAGGTGCAACGCCACCAACGACGACGAGCAGGCAGTGTCCACAGTGATCGCTGGGCCTTCGAGGGCGAAGGTGTACGAGATCCGGCCCGACACCACACTCGCGGTGCTGCCGGTGCCGATGTACCCCTGGGTCGTTTCCCCGTGGTGAATCAGGATGCTCTGGTAGTCCTGGCCGTTGGTGCCCGCGAAGACACCGATCTTCTCGCCCCGGACTGACGTCGGGTCGATTCCGGCGCGCTCGAACACCTCCCACACGGTTTCCAGCAACAGCCGCTGCTGGGGATCCATCGCCACTGCCTCGCGCGGTGAGATCCCGAAGAACTCGGCGTCGAAGTCGGCCACGTCCGGCAGGAATCCCCCGGCTTGGGCGTAGGACTTGCCCACCGCGTCCGGGTCGGGGTCGAACAGGTTCGCCAGGTCCCAGCCACGGTCGGCAGGCAGTCCGCCGATCGCGTCCCTGCCTTCGTCGACCAGCTGCCACAACGCTTCCGGCGTGTCGGCCCCGCCGGGGAACCGGCAGCTCATCGCCACGATCACGATCGGATCGTCGTCCGTGCTCGCCACGACGGGCCGCGCTTCCTCGACCTCGCCGAGCAATAGCTTGGCCAACGCTTCCGGTGTGGGATGGTCGAACAGGACCGTCGCGGGGAGTTTCAGGCCGGTCAACGAGTTGAGCCTGGTCCGCAACTCGACGACGGTCAACGAGTCGAAGCCGAGTTCCCGGAACGGCCGGCTGGTGTTGATGGCCTGTGGGCTGCTGTGCCCCAGCACTTCCGCGGCCTGGGCACAGACCAAGTCCATTGCGACGCGGGCTTGCTCCGCGGCGGATCGTCCGGCCAGGCGCCGCGACCACGTTTCCTCGTCGGCCTTGGCCGCGTGGCGGGCTTCCGGCAGGTCGCTGAGCAGCTGGCTTGGGCGTGCCGCGGTGAAACCAGGAATGAACCGGGCCCAGTCGACGTCCACGACCGTCACGCAGGTTTCGTCACGGTCAAGCGTGGCCTTCAACGCGGCGAGCGCCGGGCCCGCGGACATCGGCCGCATTCCGTGGCGCCGAGTACGTTCGGCCACGGCTTCGGCCATTCCCCCGTCGGCCCATGCTCCCCACGCGATCGAGGTCGCGGGAAGGCCGAGTGCACGGCGGTGTTCGGCCAGCGCGTCGAGGAAAGCGTTGGCGGCGGCGTAGTTGGCCTGACCGGCGTTCCCCACGCTGCCCGCGGCCGACGAGAAGAGCACGAACGCGTCGAGATCACGGTCGAGCGTGAGTTCGTGCAGCAGCCGTGCACCGTCCACTTTGGGCTTGAGGACCTGGTCGAACCGTTCTGGGGCAAGGGTGTCCAGCATGCCATCGTCCAGGACACCGGCGGCGTGCACGACGGCCGTCAGGTTCGGCAAGGACGCCACGAGCGCCGACATGGCCTGCTGGTCGGTCACGTCGCAGGCCGCGACGGTCACCGGGACGTCCAGTTCGATGTCGGCCGTGCCACGCCTGCTGGTCAACACGATGTGCTCGGCGCCGTTGTCCGCCAGCCACTGCGCGGTTCGCCGGCCAAGCGCACCCGTTCCACCAGTGATCAACACCGTTCCCGACGGCTGCCACTGCCGCTTCGGCTGCGTGCGCGCAGCCCGGGTCAGACGCCTGGCGAACACGCCGTTCACACGGATCGCGACCTGGTCCTCGTGCCCCGACAGCACACCGGCCAGCCTGGACGCGACCTCGTCGGTGAACTGCTCTGGCAGGTCGACCAAGCCACCCCACCGCTCGGGGTGTTCCAGGGCGGCGACCCGGCCGAGTCCCCAGATCGTGGCCTGCGAAGGCGCGACGACCCCGTGCACAGCGCCCTGCGTGACGCACCACAGCGGCGCGGTCATTCCGGCATCGCCCAACGCCTGCACCAGCGCCGCGGTCCGGACCGGTCCGTCTTCGGCCAGTGCCAGCAACGAAAGCACGCCTGCGTACTCGCCGCTGAGTTTGGCCGCGATGCCCGCGCGATCCTCGTTGCCCAACCGGAGCGTTTCGGCGCCGGGAAGCGTGATGTCGGTGTCAATGCCATCCGGCACAACCACTAGCCAGGTCCCGGACAACTCGGCCGCTGGGTCCGGGATCGGCTTCCACTCGATCCGGTATCGCCAGGCGTCATTGGCCGCGGGTGGCGGTCCGAGCCAGTAGCGCTCCCGCTGGAACGGGTAGGTCGGGAGGTCGACTCGGCGGGCTTGTGTCCCAGCGTAGAACGCCTGCCAGTCGGGCTTGGCGACGCCGACCCCGGCGAGCAGGGTCTCCGGTTCCGGTCGATCGGGACGCAGCAGCGCGACCGCGCCCTCGGTCATCGCGCTGAGCACTCCGGCAGGCCCGAGTTCCACGAACGTGCCGACGCCCAGTTCACGCAAACTCTCGATGCCGTCAGCAAAGCGCACGGTCTCGCGGGCCTGGCGGACCCAGTACGCGGGCGTGCACAGGTCGTTGGGATCCGCCACACGACCGGTCACCGCGGATACCAAGGCCAGTTCCGGTGTGCGGTACTCGATCTGCGCGGCCACGTGCGCGAAGTCCGCGAGCATCGGGTCCATCCGCGCGGAGTGGAACGCGTGACTCACGGCCAAGCGCTTGCTCTTGCCTGCCACAACGAGGTCACGCAGTGCGTCCTCGTCGCCGGCGAGCACCACAGACTTGGGTCCGTTCACCGCGGCCAACGAAACCCGTGAACTCAGCAGCGGCTGGATCTCCTCGACGGAGGCTTCCACGGCCAGCATCGCGCCGCCCGGCGGCAACGCCTGCATCAGGCGGCCGCGCGCCACGACCAGCGTCGCGGCATCCTCGAGCGACCACAGTCCGGCCACGTGTGCCGCGGCGAGTTCGCCGATCGAGTGGCCGAGCAGGAAGTCCGGCCGGATCCCCCAGCTCTCCAGCAGCCGGTAGAGCGCCACTTCCAAGGCGAACAGGGCGGGCTGGGTGTACTCGGTACGGTCCAGGGCTTCCTGGTCGCCGAACACCTCTTGAAGCGACCGACCCAGCAGGGGATCCAGTACGGCACAGCACTCGTCGAACGCGCGCGCGAACACCGGATATGTGTGGTAGAGCTGTGCGCCCATGCGGGCCCGTTGGCTTCCCTGACCCGTGAACAGAAACGCGAGCCCGCCTTCGCTGGTCGTGCTCGTCGCTGCCCTGCCGTCGGCCAACGCGGCCAGTCCGTCGAGCATGTCGGCTTTGGTCGTCCCGACGACCGACGCGCGATGCTCCAACGCCGCCCGAGTTGTCGCGAGCGAGTACCCGACATCGATCGGATCCTGGTCCCCCACAACCGAAAGCAGCTGCTGGGCCTGCGCACGCATGGCTGCTTCGGTGTGGCCGGACAACGTCCACAGCATGGCCGGAACTTCAGGTTTGCCGACCGGCGATTCCTCGGCCTCGGGCGCCTGTTCGAGGATGAGGTGCGCATTGGTGCCGCTGATCCCGAACGACGACACACCCGCGCGCCGGACGCGACCTGTCCGTGGCCACGGTGTCGTTTCCGCGACCAGCTCGATCGAGCCGGATTCCCAGTCGACGTGCGGTGTCGGGCGGTTGAGGTGCAACATCTTCGGCACGACACCGTGCCGCATGGCCAGCAGCACTTTGATCACACCGGCGACGCCAGCCGCCACCTGGGTGTGCCCGATGTTGGACTTCAGCGAGCCGAGCAGCAACGGCCGGTCACGGTCAACGCCATACGTGGCCAGCAACGCCGTGGCCTCAATCGGATCGCCCAGTCGCGTGCCTGTGCCGTGTGCTTCGACGACATCGACGTCCTGTGTGGACATACCTGCGTCGGCAAGCGCTTGCCGGATCACACGTTGCTGCGCGAGGCCGTTGGGTGCCGTGAGTCCGTTGCTGGCGCCGTCTTGGTTGAGGGCACTGCCCCGGATGACTCCGACAATGGGGTGACCGAGCCGTTGCGCGTCGGAAAGTCGTTCCAGGACAAGCATTCCGGCGCCTTCGGCCCATGCGGTGCCGTCCGCGGCCTCGGCGAACGGCTTGCACCGTCCGTCCGCGGCGAGTGCTCGTTGCCTGCTGAACTCGACGAACGCGAGCGGTGTGGACATCACCATCACGCCGCCCGCCAAGGCCAGCGAGCATTCACCGCGACGCAATGCCTGCGCGGCGAGGTGCATGGCGACCAAAGAGGACGAACACGACGTGTCGACGGTCAGCGTGGGACCTTCGAAGCCCAGGGTGTACGCGACGCGTCCGGTGGCGACGCTGACCGCGTTGCCGATCGGCAGGTAGTCCGCCACGCCTTCAGGCGCGTCCGACGAGCCGTAATCACCGTGCATCACCCCCGCGAACACGCCAGTCGTGCTGCCGCGCAACGAGCTTGGGTCGATACCGGCTCGCTCAACGGCTTCCCACGACAGTTCAAGCAACAACCGTTGTTGCGGGTCCATGCCCAGCGCCTCACGCGGGCTGATCCCGAAGAACGCCGGGTCGAAGTCGGCCGCGTCGTAGAGGAATCCGCCTTCCCTGACGTAGGTCTTGCCTGGCGTGCCGGGTTCCGGGTGGTAGATCGACTCGTCCCAGCCCCGGTCGGCGGGCATCGCACCGATCGCGTCCCGGCCTTCGACCAGCAGGTCCCACAGGTCGTCCGGCGACCGCACGCCGCCGGGCAGCCTGCACGACATCGCGACGATCGCGATCGGCTCGGCCGGCTCAGCGTGTTCGACTTCCTCGATCTCGACGGCTGCCACTGACGGCGTGACCTGCGCCTCGAGCGCACTCGCCAGCGCGGCCGGGCTGGGGTGGTCGAAGACCGCGGTCGTGGCCAGCGGCAGGCCTGTCCTGGCGCGCAACCTCCTGACCAGGTCCACTGCCGCCAACGAGTCGAAGCCGAGCTCGATGAACGACCGGCTGGACTGGACGTCCTGACGGTTGAGCACCGCCGCCGTCTCGGCCAGGACGTCTTCGAGCAACTGCCGTGGCCGCTCCGTGGCGGGTTCACGCGCTTCGGGGACAGATTCGCTTGCCGGCACCACGGGCTGATTCGCTTTGACCGCGGCGTCGAACAGGTCTTCGCTGTCCCAGGTGACGGCGGCTGCGGGCAGACCGGCGCGACGTCGTTGCGCCGCCAGTTCGTGCGCGACGGACGCTGCGACCGTGTTTCCGGCCATTCCCAACGTTTCAGCCGGGGTGATCAGGACGAACAGCGCGACGTCGGTCCGCTCAGCCAGCGTGCGCGCGGTGTCGATGTAGTCACGCGTGCACGATTCGAGCTGTTCCGGCGTCATGGACCCGGCCAGACCCGCGCCGGAAACCGGGATGGCGTGCACGATTCCGGCGAGTCGGTCGGGCAACTGCGCCGCAGTCTCCAGGATGCGGACAGTCGCTCCCAGCTCGGTCAAGTCTTCGACGTCCGTGGTGGGTCCTGTCAGCACCAGGTCTCGTACGCCATGCTCGGCGACGAGGTGGTGGGCAACCAGCCGCCCTGGCCCGTCGGTTCCGCCGGTGACCAGCACTGTGCCGTCGAGTTCGGGGAAATCCACGTCACGGGACGCCGGTGCCAGACGTGGGACCAGGATTTCGCCGGACCGGATCGCGAGGTGTGGTTCGTCGGTGGCCAGCGCTGCGGGCAGCAGCGGAGCCACGTTCGCCTGCTCGTCCACCTCGACGAGGACGAACCGGTCTGGAAACTCCACCTGGGCGGCCCGCACCAGGCCTTTCACCGTGGCATCCGCTGTGATGACGGCGAGCTTGCCGCCATCCCAATCCCTGATCACCCGCAACGCGGCAGCGGCGTCCCGTGCTTCGGTGAGCGTCAGATCGGCGGGTTCCTCGATCCGGACGCCGATCGCGGTCAGCCGGTCGGCAAGAGTGCCAGAGTTCAGCACGGACCACCGGGTACGCGTGACCACTGTGCCGGGTGCCAACTTTTGCCAGCTGACTACCGAAAGCGCGGCTTCGTCCGGCAAGTCGACACGCTGTGGCTCGTGCCGCTCGAACACCGACTCCCAGTCCACCGGCACGCCGTTCGCGTGCAGGCCAGCCACCGCCGTGAGCAGTGACTGCACATCAGAACGGTCGCCGCCACGCAATGCGGGCAGCACAACAGCTTCGTCGTCGGCGAGGCAGTCACGAACCAACGCCGCCAGCACACCGTTCGCACCGACTTCGAGGTACGCGTCGACCCCAGCGTTTTCCAGCCAGCGCACGCAATCCATGAACTGGCTGGTGCCGCGTACCTGTCCCGGCCAGTAGTCCGGAGTCAGCAGCGCGTCGGTGGGCATGCCGCGGCGGATGGACACGATCGGGATCCGCGGCTGGTTCAGGGTGAGTCCGGAGACTGTCCGCAGGAATCCGGGCAGCAGCGGATCCATGTGGTGCGAGTGGAACGCACGTCGCACCGGCAGGCTCTTGGCCTTGCGTCCCCGCTGCAACCAGTACGCCACAACGGCTTCCACCGCGTCACGATCGCCGGAGATGACCACAGAGGACGGTGAGTTGACCGCGGCGAGCGTGGCTCTGCCTTCGTAGCCGGACAACGACTCCGCGGCATCGTCCGGGCTGATCCGCAACGCCGCCATGGCGCCGCCAAGCGGCATGTGTTCCTGCACGAGCCGCACCCGGTCGGCCATCAGCACTGAGATGTCGTGGTACGAGAACATTCCGGCAGCGGTGGCCGCGGCCATTTCCCCGACCGAATGGCCCATCACGTAATCCGGGCGCAGACCCCAGCTTCCCAGCAACCGGAACAGGCCCATCTGCAAGACGAACAACGCGTCCTGAGTGAGCAGTTCCCGGTCACCGGGAGGGATACCGGCGAAATCGTCCTCACCCAGCAACAATGCGCGCACTGCCCACTGCGAATGCTCGGCCAGATGGGCACAGACCTCGTCCATGGTCTGTGCGAACACCGGAAAAGTGGCGTACAGTTCGCGACCCATTCCCGGCCGTTGCCCGCCTTCACCGGAAAACAGCAGCGCGATCTTGCGATCCGCTGCCCGGCCACGGACCAATCCGGGTGCGTCGCTGCCGGCCCGCAGGGCGGTCAGCCCATCGCGCAGCTCGAACCGATCTTTCGCCAGGACAACCGCACGATGTGCGAAATGTGTCCTTCTCGTCGCGAGTGAATAGCCCACGTCGGCAAGGCGCAGATTCTCGTCGCTGTCGATATGGGACTGCAGATTGGCTGCCTGCGCCCGGAGCGCTCCTTCGGTGCGGCCGGACAGGAGCAGCGGAACAACCACTTCGGACATATTCGCATGGCCCCCCGATGAGCACGACTGTCACTCAGCGTCGCGCGCGATCCGACCGGCCATCAACCCCTAGATGGCTCCACCGGAGCTGTCGGGGTGCGCAGCCGGGTAGGGGTTGCCGGTCTCGCGAGCCGCTGGCTACGTTCGATCACGAGTCATATCTGCGGGGGAATACATGAATCTGCTGTTCGATCCGCGTGATCCGTCGTTGTCCGCCGATCCGTATCCGCATTACCGGCGGTTACGGGAAGCCGATCCGGTGCACCAGTCGCCGTTCGGCTACTGGGTGCTGACCCGCTACGCCGACCTTGATGTGGTGCTGCGTTCGCCGTACGTGTCCAGTGAATTCCATCGGGACAAGACGTGGGCGAAGCATCGCGGCGGCCCGGACAGCCCGATCGTGACCAGCACCCGGATGTGGATGCTGATGCTCGACGGTGCCGCGCACCGGCGAATCCGTGGTTTGATGGGCCGCGCGTTCACACCGCGCGCCGTTGCCCGCCTGCGGCCCCGTGTCCAGTCCGCGATCGACGATCTCATTGACGCCATGGGCGAAGGCGAGGTCGACCTGCTCTCGCAGCTCGCGCTGCCGTTGCCGGTGACGGTGATCTGCGAACTGCTCGGCCTGCCGACGACCGACCGGGACCAGTGTCGCGAATGGACAGACAAGATCGCGATGGTGGTCGACCCGGCGATCACACCGACGATGGCCGAGGAGATGAACGCCGCGGAGGTCGAGTTCCGCGCGTACATCACCGAACAGCTCAACCAGCGCCGCCGTAACCCGAGCGACGACATCCTGTCGCTGTTGCTGGCCGCCGAGGTCGACGGTGAACGCCTGACCGATGACGAAATCGTCGCCAACGTACTGCTGATGTTCAACGCGGGCCACGAGACGACCGTGAACCTGATCGGCAACGGTATGGTCGCCCTGCTGCAGCACCCCGATCAGCTCGCGTTGCTGCGGGAGAACCCTTCGCTGATCGAGACCGGGATCGACGAGCTCGCCCGCTACGACGCCCCGGTTCAGCTCGCCGCGCGGATCACGACAGCCGATGTTGAACTGACGAGCGCGACCATTCCGGCTGGCAGCAAGGTAATGCTGATGTACGGCGCCGCATGCCGTGACCCCGAACGGTATCCCGACCCCGACCGCCTGGACCTCACGCGCGACGGAGTCAAACCGATCGCTTTCGGCGGCGGGCCGCACTACTGCATCGGCGCGCCACTGGGCAGGCTCGAGGCCAGCATGGTGTTCACCGCGCTGCTGGACCGCTACGCCAGCATCGACCTGGCGACCGAGGAACTGCAGTGGCGCCGCAACGTCAACTTCCGTGGCCTGAAGCAGCTGCCCCTCAAGCTGGTCGGTTGACGTGACCAAGGCCGCAGTGCTCTGCGGGCTCGGTGCATGGCTGCCGCCGAGGATCGTGCCGAACTCCGAACTCGCCGACACACTGGACACGTCGGACGAGTGGATCACCACTCGGACCGGCGTGCGCGCCAGGCACATCGCCGACGCCGGAATGGCCACTTCGGACCTCGCGGTGCAAGCGGGCGAACGCGCACTGAAGTCCGCCGGTATGTCCAATGTCGACGCTGTGGTACTCGCGACGACCACACCGGATCACCCCTGCCCCGCCACGGCGCCGGCAGTCAGCGCACGACTGGGACTCGGCACCGTCGCCGCGTTCGACGTCAACGCTGTCTGCAGCGGTTTCCTGTACGGGCTGATGGTCGGCGCAGGCATGATCGCCACCGGCAACACGAGCAGTGTGCTGCTCATCGGAGCGGACACGTACTCCCGAATCCTGGACCCCACCGACCGGTCCACCAGGGTGATCTTCGGTGACGGCGCGGGCGCGGTCGTGCTTCGCGCGGGCGATCCTGCTGAACCTGGCGCGATCGGGCCGATCGATCTCGGCAGCGACGGTGACAACAGCCACCTGATCGCCATCGCGGCAGGCGGTTCACGTGAGCCGTTCCATGACGGCGGCGACCCGTACTTCCGGATGCGTGGCAAAGAAGTCTTCCGGCACGCGGTCGTCCGCATGACTCAGTCCGCGCAGAGCGTGCTGCGGCGGACGGACTGGCCGGATGGCCTTCCCGATCTGCTGGTCGCCCACCAAGCGAACGTCCGGATTGTGCACGCCGTCGCCGACCAGCTGGGCTTGCCGCGAGAGCGGTGCGCTATCCATCTCGACCGGGTCGGCAACACAGCCGCCGCGTCACTACCGCTCGCGCTGGCCGACGCCGTCACCACTCGACGGCTCACCGCGGGCACACGTGTCCTGTTGGCAAGCTTCGGCGGCGGCCTCACCTGGGGTGCCTGCGCACTTCGCTGGCCCGAGCTTTCCTTGACATGAAGGAGAAAACCATGGCCGACGCCACCTACGACCGCCTCGTCAAACTGCTGATCGACGTGATGGGCCTGGAGGACGACGAGGTCCAGCCGTCGAGCACGTTCACCGAGCTGGACGTCGACTCGCTGGCCATGGTCGAACTGGTGCTCGCCGCCCAGAAGGAGTTCGGCGTCGAGATCGGGGAAGACGATCTCACCCCGGAGATGACGATCGAGCAGACCGCGCAGTTCCTCGAAGCGAAGGCCGTGCCGACACGATGAGTACGTTCGACGCCGCGATCACCGGAGCCGGCTTGGTGACGTCCGCCGGGATCGGCGTACCCGAGGCATGGCAACGCATTTGCAAAGGTGCGGGGACGGCGGCGTCAGCGGTGCCCGCATTGGCAGGCACACCAGCCGATTTCGGATGCCAGGCGGCGGATTTCGACCCCATTCCCACGTTGGGTAAACGCAAGGCGTGGCGACTGGACCGCAGCAGCCAGTTCGCCGTCGCCGCCGCGGTCGAAGCGGTCGGTGACGCGGGACTGACCGCGTCCGACTGGTCCGCGCCCCGGGTGGGCGTGGTGCTCGGCAACGGCATCGGTGGCGCGGCGACGTGGGAGAAGCAGCACCGGACCCTGCTGGAAGAAGGCCCGAAGCAGGTGTCGGGGATGTTGATCCCGATGCTGTCGATCAACATGTCGGCCGGGTACGTGGCGATGCATCTCGGTGTGACCGGACCGAACTTCGTCACCGCGACCGCGTGCGCCTCCGGCACGACTGCGATCGGCATGGCGCGGGAACTGTTGCGCAGCAACGCATGCGATGTCGTGATCACGGGCGGGACGGAAGCCTGTCTGGTCCCGTCCATTGTGGCGGGGTTCAGCCAGATGGGCGCGTTGTCCAAGAACGCGGACATCGAACGCGCGTCGCGTCCCTTCGACGCAGAACGGGACGGGTTCGTCGCCGCGGAAGGCGCTGCTGTCCTTGTGCTGGAACGGGTCGAAGACGCGGTCGCCCGCAATGCCAGGATCTACGCCCGCGTCACCGGATACGGCGCTTCAGCTGACGCGCATCACGCGACCGCTCCGGATCCTGAAGGCGCGGGTGCGGAACTCGCGCTACGCTCGGCGTTGCGCGACGCGAATATCGGGCCTGCCGATGTCCAGCACGTCAACGCGCACGGCACGTCGACTCCGCTGAACGACATGGTGGAGAGCCGGATGATCCAGCGGGTGCTCGGCGACCGGCCCGCGGTGACGTCGATCAAAGGCGTTGTCGGCCATGCCCTCGGTGCCGCGGGCGCCATCGAAGCGGTGGCGACGGCGTTGTCGCTGCACCATTCTGTGATCCCGCCGACGGCCAATCTGACCAAACAGGACCCGGAAGTCGACCTCGACATCGTCGCCGGGGCGCCCCGGTCCGCGCCGATCGACGTGGCGGTCAGCAATTCCTTTGGCTTCGGCGGGCAGAACGCCGTGCTGGTTCTCGGCAAGGCGTGATTCGAGCATGGGGGAAACGTTGCTGGATGGCACCACGTTGGCCGAGAGCCTGGCGGCCTTGAGCCGGTCGGCACCGGACTCGGTCGCGTTGTTCCCTTCGCATGGCCGGATCACCGCGGCGGAGCTGCACGAGTCCTCGATCCGGTCCGCGAACGCGTTTCTCGACGACGGAATCGAGCCAGGGGACGTCGTCGGTGTGCTCATGCCGACCACACCCAGCATCTTCAACACGTTGTTCGGATTGTGGCGCGCCGGCGCCGCGGTCAGTGTTCTTCCCGTTCAGGTCGGCTTCGGTGACGTGAGAGCGGTCGCACAACGACTGGCCTCGATCATCGCCACCGCGGGCATGCGTCACCTGGTGCTCGGCAACTCCTACGACAAGGTCGGCCACGCGTTGCGTGAACTCGTGCCCGCTCTGACGATCGTCGACCCGGAAGTCTCCGGCTCGGCGCGAGCACTGCCGGCGGTGGACGAAGACTCGCTGGCGATCGTGCAGTTCACCTCCGGCAGTACCAGTGCCCCCAAGGGAGTCATGCTGCCCCACCGGACCGCGATCGCCGGGCTGCGGGCATGCGTGGTGTCCGGGAACTTCAGCCCTGACGACGTGTTCGTCCAATGGGTACCGATGTATCACGACATGGGCCTGATCGGCCTGATGTCGCACTGGCTCAACGGTGCCGACGTGCACGTGTTCAGCCCAGCGGAGTTCCTGCGGCGCCCGGAACGGCTGCTGCGGCACTTCGCCGAGCATCGTGGTACTGTCCTCACTGGACCGAACTTCTCGTACGACTACATGCTCGACGCGATCACCCCCGAGTTGCTCGCGACCCTGGATCTTTCCTCGTGGCGCCTTGCATTCAACGGCGCCGAACCGGTCAGCGCCGCGACCGTGCGACGGTTCACCGATACGTTCGCTGCCTGCGGTGTGCGCGAGTCCGTGATGTATCCGGTGTACGGGATGGCCGAGGCAACGCTGTCGATCAGCTACCCCACGCCCGGTGATCCCGCGAAGATCATCACCATCGACCGGCAGGAACTCGCGTCCAGCGGCGTGGCCCGGACAGTGCCCGAGGATCACCCGGACGCACGGGCCGCCGTGTCGGTCGGCCGCCCGGTACACGGCATCGGCGTCCGGATCGTCGGCGAGGACGGCGAAATCCTTCCCCCGGGCATGCTCGGCGAAATACAGATCACCGGTGAGTCGGTGACCACCGGCTACTACCGGGCACCCGAGGCCACCGCGCGCACGTTCGACGGCGAATGGCTGCGGACCGGTGATCTCGGCTTCGAGCTGGCGGGT
This sequence comes from Rhodococcus rhodnii, assembly GCA_000720375.1. Classification (GTDB taxonomy): domain Bacteria; phylum Actinomycetota; class Actinomycetes; order Mycobacteriales; family Pseudonocardiaceae; genus Kibdelosporangium. The sequence goes on from JOAA01000020.1 coordinate 427,566, forward strand.
GAGCTGTACATCGGCGGGCGGATCAAGGAGATGGTGATCGTCCGCGGCCAGAACTTCTTCCCCGACGACGTCGAAGCGATCGCTAGCGCCGTCCCCGGTGTCTACAAGAGACGGTGCGTGGCGTTCTCCGACACCGACGAGTCCGGCACCGAACGGGTCGGCGTGATCGTCGAGGTCGCCGGATCCGGCTCACCGGACGCGGTCCGTGCCGAGGTCATCAGGCGGATCGCGGCGGAGCTGAGCCTGTCCGACGTGGACGTGCGCGTGGTGAAACCACGCTGGCTGACCAGGACGACAAGCGGGAAATGGCAACGGACGTTGGCGGGACGTCGAACCTCCACTCTCGGCCGAAAGGACCACGGCAGATGACAATGATCGACCAAGACCCGCTTGCGGAGTCAGGCGTGGACGCTGAGCCGACCCGACGGGTACCACCCATCGAGGACAGCGAGATGCACAGCGCCTCCGTCTTCATCACCTACCAGCGGCAGACCTGGGAGATGTCCCAGATCCCGTGGGAGGACTTCCGGCCGGACAAGGTCAAGCCCGAGTACATCGTCTTCGCCAAGGGCGCGATCATGGGCGAGTCGAACTCGGTGGCCGCCACCCACGGCCTGCTGGAGGAGTTCCGCGACGACTACGACTTCTCGCAGTTCGCGTGCATCTGGGGCTACCAGGAGGTCCAGCACCACCTGGTGTTCCAGACGTGGCTGCAACTGGCCGGGCACGCGGTGTCGTTCGACAAGATCGCGGTGATGCGTGAACCGTACCCACCGGGGGTGACCAAGGCCGCCAGCCTCGCCACCAACATCATCTGCGAGGTGCTGACCAACCACATGTACAAGTGCGTCAGCCGGGCCGTCGAGGAGCCGGTGATCGCCGCGATCATGCGCCGTGCCAGCGGTGACGAAGCACGGCACGCCAGGGAGTTCGCCTACTACACCAAGCGCAGGCTCGCCTCGCACCCCGAGGAGACCCAGTCGGTGCTGGAGACGCTGTACCTGTACATGGGAACGACACGCGAGATGTATCGCCATCCGGTGAGCCGGTTCAAGGGCCACCTGAAGGAGCTGGAAGGCCACGAGACGATCGACGAGGTGTTCCGCTTCTTCGCCGAGGTCGACGAGGGCGGCAAGGAGTGGGAACGCTGCTGCGAGCAGCTGTTCACGTACTTCACCGACGTCACCGGGCACCAGCTGAGCAAGATGAGCCACGTCCGCAGGGCGATCAGCGAACTCGCCGACGCGTCATGACCGCCGTCGCAGGCGAGCCGATCGAGCTGCCGTGGCTGGACTTCCCCCGGTTCCGGTGTTTCGGGTGCTCCCCGGCCAACCCGATCGGCCTCGCGCTGAAGTTCCACCGCACCGAGTCCGGTGAAGTCGCCGCGCGCACAACGTTTTCCGCCGAGTACGCGTCCTATCCGGGCATCGTGCACGGCGGGATCGTGAACGTCCTCGTCGACGAGGTGATGGGCGACATGATCGCGATCGAGCAAGGTCTGCTCGCGTTCTCGATCACGTTGCGCACCACCATGTTGCTGCCGCTGCGAATTGGTACGGAGTACGTGACCACAGCCCGGGTCACGGGCACCGGCAACGGGAAGATCCGGACCGAGGCCGACGTCACCGGCCCGGACGGCGAGGTGCACATGATGGCTTCCGCGGTGTACCAACCGATCCGATCCGACCAGGCGCGCGAGCTGATGGGCATCGGCGACGACGAATTCGACCAGATCAAGCACTACTTCGACCACCAGATTGGACAGTCATGACCATCTCCAGCCGCGAACAGGTCGCCGAGATCGTCCGGGGTTTCGTCGCGGGCGAGCTGAACATCGACCAGGCCCAGCTCAAGGACGACACCGTGCTGAAGGAGCTGCCGGGCGCCGACTCGGTCCGGCTGCTGCGCATCGTGTCCAAACTGGAGCGGCACTGCGAGACCGAGTTCGACGACGAGGACATCTTCTCCTCCACCACCCTCGACGACCTGGTCACCTTGGTGCACGGGTACGTGGCCGCCGGGGTCTGACGTGACGCTCTCGGACACCACACGTGCGACCAACCAGCACTACGAGCTGCCCGCCGGACTCTTCACCGCCTATCTCGACCGCAGGCTGAAGTACAGCTCAGGCCTGTTCGAGAGTCCGGAAACGACACTGGACGACGCCCAGACCGCCAAACTCCATTTCGTGGCACGGCAACTGGGCATCTCCGGCGGCGAGCACGTGCTGGACGTCGGCTGCGGATGGGGCAGCCTGATCCTCTTCATGGCTGTCGAATTCGGGTGCACCGCAACGGGTGTGACCCCGTCCGCGACCCAGGTCGAGCACATCACCAAGCAAGCCGAACGTCTCGGTGTCGCCGACCGCATCCACCTGCGGCACGGTTCGTTCTCCGACATCGATGTCAGCGAACGGTTCGACGCGGTGACCATGCTCGGCTCGATCATCCACATGCCGAACCAGACCGAAGTGCTGACCAAGGCATACGGACTGTTGCACCGTGGCGGCAGCCTGTACCTGTCCGAAAGCTGCTTTCGCAACAAGGCGACCTACGACGAGTTCGCCGACCGGCCCGGCACAATGCACGTGACCGAAGGCATCTTCGGCTTCGCCGACATGGTCCCGGTGTCCTCATTGGTGGAAAGCATCGAGTCGGCGGGCTTCAGCCTGACCGGTCTGACCGACCTGACCGCGCACTACCACGAGACCATCGCCCGCTGGGAAGAGAACGCACTGTCCAATCGGGACGAGATCGAACGGATCCTGCCGGGCTACTTCGAGCCCCTGGTGCGTTACCTGCGTACGGCCAACGCGGGCTGGGGCTACACCAGCAAGCACTACGGCCTGACCGCGCAGAAGACCCGGCTCGGGCCGAAGGGAATGCCGTGAAGCTGGACCCCGCACTGATGCGGGACCTCACGGCGACAGCGGTAACCCGTGGGGCACAACGACAGTGGACGATCGAGGACGTGGACTGGGCGGCGCTGCGCCCGGAGAACCTGACCCAGACGGACACCTCGGTGGTCAGGTTCATCACGTTCATCGAGGACCACATCCCCGGGTACCTGACGTACTTCCTGGACCAGTTCCCGGTCCGTGGCGAAGAGCTGGACATCGAGGACTTCTGCTTCAACCGGGAGTATTTCCGGTTCCTGATCGCGTGGGCGTACGACGAGGAACGGCACGCGTCCGTGCTGACCAAGTATCAGGTCGAGGCCGGGATCAACACCCCGGACGCGCTGATGCGTGAGCTGGCCGAGGAGGGCCGGAAGCAGTTCTCGCTGCCGTATGAGCACCCCGTGCAGGCGTTCACGTACACGCTTGTCCAGGAAAAGGCGACGCAACTGTTCTACCAGCAGTTCCGGACCGTGGTGACCGAGCCGGTGCTCCGGGATCTGCTGAACAGGCTGGCACGGGACGAGGCTCGGCATTTCGCTTTTTACTCGAATCTTGTCGGGCAGTACATCGAGCGGCACGGACTTGCCGCGACCGTTCCCGATCTCAAGGACGTGCTCGGGACGTTCCGGATGCCGCTCGCGGACACGCTCAAGGGGTATTGGCGTTGGTCGCTGCAGGTCGCTGACACCGCGGGCTATGACCACACGGAGGCTTACGAGTCGTTGGTGCGGCTGGTCAAGGGGTTCACCGGGAGCAGCGGCGAGGCGTCGACCACGGATCTCGCCACCTTCGTGGATCAGATCCGTCAGGTTTGAGCGCTGTGAAGTGGTCCATGCGACGTAGAGATCTGGCGACGATGGCGAACTTCGAGGTGGTCTGACCGTTGGTACGGTGGTGAGCCGTACCGAAAGGGGTCAGAGGGTTGTCAACCGAAGGCCTGACCGTCGACGAGGCCATCAGGGCGATGCTGCTGCTCATGCCGAGGGTCGCGGCGCGGCTCAAGCGCATCAGGGTCCCGGTGCAGCTGCAGTCGATGAACCTGGCGCCCCGGCACCTGTCGATGCTGTCCTACCTGGTGTTCGACGGCCCGATGACGGTCAACCAGCTCGCCGCGCGCTTGGAGGTGGCGCCGACCACGGTCAGCCTCATGGTCAGTGACCTGAGCAAACATGGCGCCGTCGACCGCAGGAGCGACCCGGCCGACCGGCGGCGCACGATCGTGGCGATCACCGACGACCCGGAGACCCGCACGGCGATCAACGACTGGCTGGCCAACGGCGCGGTGGCGTGGCAGAAGGCGTTCGAACCGCTCTCCCCGGAGGACCGCGCGATGTTCGTGCGCACGATCGAGGCTTACGAGGGCAGCGCCGCGATTTCCAGCGAGGACAAGGGCTGAAACCGCACCAACCGGAAGCTGCCAGTCCGCCGGTTGATGTAAAGGTACGTCGGATAGGCGTCCGGTTCGGCGCACAGCCAATGCTTCCCGCCGGGCGCGACCTGCACCACCAACCGGTCGGCTGGGCCGAGCAACAGGTCAGCGGCCATCTGCTCGGCCCGGGCTCGATTCACTGGACGTGCCTTCTCCCGGTAGGAGAAAAGCCGCGTCACGTACTCCGCCCACTGACGAGCCTGTGAATCGTGGCTGGCCGCCGCCTTGGTCGCGGTCTCCCGCAACGCCCGATAGACCTCCGTCTTGTCCCAGCCGATAGTCCGGCGCGCGTAGTCCGCGAGGATGCCGGCGCAGTAGTCCTTTTTAGGACAGTCCGGGTCCTGCGCGGCGGAGAGCAGCAGAGGCAGGCCTGCCGGGTCGTGCAGCATCAGGTCTTCGTCCTGATCGGACAGCCACGCATCGATGTCGGCTGCCCACGCCCGGAAGGCTCGCTCGTCGGGGAACGGCCACATGCCGTCAGCCTCCGGCGTCCGGCACGGGGGTGGTGATGATGCCGTTGATGAGCATTCGAAAGCTCCACGACAAGCGCTCCTGCGGTGTACCGCTGAGCAATTGGTCAGCCACAGCGTGCAGTCGTGGATGCGTCCGACCGTCCACTTCGTGCAGTGCCCGACCCAGCGCATCCCACTCCTGCTCAGTGCGCGACTGCGTCTGAACACGGCCGGAGACCTCGGCCGCGGTCGCGGTGGCCGACTGCAGCAGTACGTTCACTCCCCACGCCGCCTGCGCCGGTGCCACGCCGCCCTCGTCCAGCAGGGACAGCATCCGCTCCAGCAACCGCAGGTAGTTCTCCCCGTTCGGCATGACGGCCAAGGCCGCGCGAGCCAGTTCCGGATGCGCGAACAGCACAAAGGTGTACGAGTTGAGCACTCCGACGAGCCGCTCACGCCAGTCATCCCCGCTCGCGGCGGTGTCCAGGTCCACCTCGCCGAGCAAGTCGTCCAGCATGGCGGCGTGCAGCTCGTCGGTATTGGCCACGTAGACATAGAGCGAGGCCGGCCCGGTGTCCAACTCCTGCGCCAGCCGCCGCATCGTCACCTTCGCCAATCCTTCGGCGCGCAGGATGTCGACAGCCGTTGCCACGATCCCGGCGCGAGTCAGCGCAGGTTTGGCCGGCCGCTCGCGTCGGCTGATCGGTTTTCTCGACCGGGGTGGCATGGCGTCACAAGGTATCAGCGCCGAACTGGTCAAGCAGTCCGCGCAGCCCGTCGTCACCGAACATCATCGTCAAGCTCGCCGCGGACGCAGCCGCCGACTTCTCGCTGCGCGGGAACAGTTCCTGCTCGTAGACGTCCAAAGCCTGGTCCCCTGGGTGGTTGACGATGGCAAGGCCGAGCTCGGCGCCGTCGAGCATCGCGAGGTTCGCGCCCTCCCCCGCGAACGGCGACATCAAATGCGCGGCATCGCCCAACAACGTGACGCCAGGCGCCCGATCCCACCGATGTCCGACGGGCAACGCGTGGATCCGACGCGGCACGATGGCGCCGTCGGCGTCGGCCACCAGAGCGCGCAGGGTGTCGTGCCAGTCGTCGAATTGCGCGAGCACAACCTGTTTCGCCGTGACCGGGTCGGTGAAGTCGATGCCGTCCAACCAGTTTTCGTCGACCTTGAGAGCGGTGTACGTGTGCACGCTGCGGTCGCTCTCGCGGTGAGCAAGGAACCCCTTGTGGTCGCCCAGACTGATGAAGAAGCCTTCGCCGATCATGGCCGAGCACGCGGGATGCCGGGTGTCGGCGTCCAGCAAATCGGTCTCCACAAACGAAATACCGGTGTACTCGGGCACAGCGGACGAAAGCAGCGGACGCACCCGCGACCACGCGCCGTCCGCGCCGACGAGCAGGTCTGTCGTGATGGCGGCGCCGTCGGCGAAGGTCACCTCATGGCGTCCGCCGCCGAGCGGCCGCACACCGATGACTTTCCGGCCCCAGTGCACGATGGAATCCGGCAACGAACGCAGCAGCAGATCACGCAACTGGCCCCGGTCCACTTCGGGCCGACCGCCGCTGCCGTCGTCCCGTTCGGAAAAGTGGACCACCCCCTGCGAGTCGACGATCCGAAAAGCCTGGCCACCGGCGTGGATCAGCTCGCGGAACTCGTCGTGCAGCCCGGCGGCGTGCAGGGCGATCTGGCCCGAGTCCTCGTGGATGTCGAGCATTCCGCCCTGCGTCCGAGCCTCGGCCGACGGCTCCGCCTCGAAGACGGCGGCGTCGATGCCGTTGACGTGCAGAACGCGGGCAAGGGTGAGGCCGCCAAGGCCTCCGCCGATGATCGCGATGGGATAGTGGCTGGTCATAGCGGTTCTCCTGTTCTCTGAGGTGGCACGTCGACCATAACGAACATGTTCGTTACGAACAAGTTCGTGAGGTGCGAGCCACACCGGCCTTCTTGATGGGTGATGTGGTCCGGCGGCGGGTGGGACCAGCCACGCTCTGCTTGACGCGTACCGATGAGGCCGTCTGAAACCCGGTGTTCCCGCTCTTATCTCGTGACTCGGCCGAACCAACCAACCAAGACAGGACAGCCGCCGCCGTTGTGACCACCTGTCACAAGCTGTCGCCCCACCCTGTCTTAGCTCCCGACACCGATCTGACGAACCCACCGAGACGAGGTCCCACAATGGGCCCCAGTGGCGCTCATGCCATCGACACGTTGGACGATCTCCGCCGCCACCTGCAGTGGGCGATCGAGCTTGAACACGCGACCATCCCGCCGTACATCTGTGCCCTGTACTCGCTCGATCCCAGCAGAAATGCCGAAGCCGCACAGGTGGTGGGCAGTGTTCTCGCCGAGGAGATGCTGCACCTGGCGCTGGCCGCGAACCTGCTGAACGCCGTGGGCGGCCAGCCGAAGCTCGACACGCCCGAGCTGCTGCCCGCGTACCCGCATCCACTCCCCCACGGCGACCGGTCCGTCCAGGTCCGCCTGGCACCGTTCGGCGCCGAAGCTCTTGAGCTGTTCCTGCAGATCGAGCAGCCCGCGTCGGCGGACGCACCGCCGCAGTCGGACGAGTACCAGACGATCGGCCAGTTCTACGCCGCCGTCGAGGCGGGGATTCGCAACTTGTGCGACCAACTCGGCGAGGACGCCGTCTTCTGCGGTGACCCCGCGCGGCAGATCGGTGAAATGCACATGCGCACCGGCGGTGGCCAGGTCATTCCCGTCCACGACCTGAAGTCCGCGTTGGCCGCGCTCGCGGAGATCATCGAGCAGGGCGAAGGCGCCGCGCGCACCGAGGTGTGGGACGGCGATCGCGACGTCTTCCACCCTGAGCGGGACGAAGTCGCCCACTACTACCGCTTCAAGGAGCTTCAAGTGGGCCGTCGCTACCAAACCGGGGACACGCCGCAGTCCGGTCCGACCGGCGACGAAATCAAGGTCGACCCCGACGGTGTCCTGCCCATGCGGCACAACCCGCGCATCACCGATTATCCCGAAGGCCACGAGATACGAGTGGCCCAGGAGAAGTTCAACAGCACCTACTGCCTTCTGCTCAGCCAGCTGGAACAGGCCTTCAACGGCAGCCCGGCGCAGTTGGGTGCGACCGTCGGCACGATGTACTCGTTGAAAACGCAGGCAATTGCGCTCATGCAGATGCCCAACGACGACGAGGAAACAACCGCGGGCCCGACCTTCGACTACGTGCCGCCGGAGCAGCGCTAGGCGAAATAGGTGCGCTGGACGGCACTTTCACTCGACGCATGACTGTCCACATCGGCCTGTAGGGAGAAGTCCCCAGCCCACCGGGACGAGCTGGACCGGCATCCAGCGACCGACGCGGGCGCAAGCGGGAACCCAGCAGGGAAGCGAAACCGGCTTCCCTGCTGGGTTCGCCATGCCGGATGAAGCATCACAGGGCAACCGAGGGACTAGCGGACGACGTCGTAGACCAGCTTCTGAATGCCGTTGCGGTACGACTCGCTGTCGACGAGCTTGAGCAGCTGCTTGTCCTTGTCGGTGGCGCTGAACAGCCGCTTGCCCGCGCCGAGCAGGACCGGGAAGACCAGCAGGTGGTACCGGTCGATCAGGCCGGCGTCGGACAGGTTGCGGTTCAGCGTGGCGCTGCCGTGCACGATGATCGGCCCGCCTTCGGTCTGCTTGAGCGCGGCCACGTCGTCCAGCGTGCGCAGGATCGTGGTGTCGCCCCAGTTGGAGACCAGGTCGCTGTCCTGCAGCGTGCTCGACACGACGTACTTCGGCATCGCGTTGTAGCCGGCGAACTCCTCGGTCATGCTCGGCCACACCGGCGAAAACCCCTGGTAGCTGACGCGGCCCAGCAGCATCGCCGCCGCCTCGTCCTGCTCGCGGCCCTTGATCTCGTAGGCGGCCTCGTCGAACTCGATGTCATTGAAGGTCCAGCCGGTGTTGCGGTAGCCAGGCTCGCCTCCGGGCGCTTCGACCACGCCGTCAAGCGAGACGAACGCCGTGGTGATCAGGGTACGCATGTGAGTGCTCCTTGGTTGTGCTGTCCTGCTGTCGTCACTGCGTCGAGCGGGCACCGGTGAAGTCGACACCTTCGTCGGAAAAACTTTTCGACCCCCTGGCGTGCGCGGAACTCTATCGCCAGGACCCAGTACGACGGAACGACAGCTGAATCGATAGGAGCTGGACCGATGGCGATCACCGACCGCTAAGGTCGTCGGCATGGTGCGCGCTGGCAAGATCATCCTGACGGTCGCGCTGGTCGCGACCATGCTGGGCCCCACGGTCGTCGACTTCAACGAAAGTCACGTGTTCAATCCGGCATGGCCGCCGCACGCCCGGTTCCACGCGGTGATGCTGCTCGCGGTGGGCATCGGGATGTCGATCGTCGGACTATGGCTGGTGTGGCGGCGTTCGCCGAGCTACGAAGTGGCCACGGCCGTGCCCGTCGTGGTGTGGGGCGCCTTCTTCGTGCCGCTTCTCGTGCCGGGCACCAGCGTCGAGGAATACCCGGGTGAAGTCGGCAGACTGGCCGGAATTCCGATGAACTTGCTGCTCGCGGGCGTGTTCATCCTGCTCGCCCTGATCGGCTACTGGATGTCGGTCAGGAAGCCGCGCGCAGTGACCTGACTTCCACCTCGTCCGCGATGTGCTCGAGCGTGGCGTCCAACGTGCGGCAGAACTCCTCGTCCACCGCTTCCTCGGTGTGCACCTCAATGTCCACAATGGTGCTCCCGTGGTCCCGGCGTGGCGCGAGCACACCGGCGTACGGACTGGTCTGCGAACCCCAGCGAACGCACCGGCCGGACTGGTCCACGCAGAACCACGCCTTGCTCAGCGGCATCTGGCCGAAGTACTCGGGCAGGTTGTGGAAGTCAGCCAGGTACTCGAAGACTCGCTGAACACCGGCACGCACCTCGCGGGTACGGTGGCAAATGAACATCGCTCCCCTACTTTCTCCCTCTGAGCAGGGCATACCCACTGATCAGCGCGCTACACCACGACGTGGTAAACCAGGCGGCGACGGGGTATTCCCCAGGTATGCCGGAAAAGAGCCTGAAGGAGCTGCGAAACGCCGCGTGCGAGTGCCACAACTGCGATCTGTACAAGAACGCGACCCAGACCGTGTTCGGTGAAGGTCCAGCGCACGCGCGAGTGATGATGGTCGGAGAACAGCCAGGCGACCAGGAGGACAAGGCGGGCGAACCCTTCGTCGGCCCGGCAGGCCGCCTGCTCGACCGTGCACTCGTCGACGCCGACATCGACAGGTCCACTGTGTACATGACGAACGCGGTGAAACACTTCAAGTTCACCGAACGCGGCAAGCGGCGGATCCACCAGAAGCCCAACCGGACCGAAGTAGTGGCCTGCCGCCCATGGCTGCTCGGCGAACTGGCCGCGGTGAAGCCAGAACTGGTGGTGTGCCTCGGCGCGGTCGCGGCCCAAGCGCTGCTGGGACCCGCGTTCCGCGTGACCAAACACCGTGGCGAAGTACTGGACCTGCCCGACTCCGACGCCAAAGTCACGGCGACCGTGCACCCGTCATCGGTGCTCAGAGCAGAGAATCGGGACGAAGCGTACCGGGACTTCGTCAAGGACCTCACCGCCGTGGGTGTGCGGTTAGGACAAGGCCATCAGGGGTAACTGTCCCCGGTGCGGATCGTACGGATGTGCGTACCGGCTGTTGTCCTGCTGCTGACCGGATGTTCGGGTTCAGCGGAGACAACGGTCGCACAGCAGACCGCTGATCGTTTCGTGGACGCCTTGGCGCACAACGACAGCCGCGTCGCCTGTGCGCTGCTCGCCCAACAGGCCGTTCGTCGCATCGACGACCTGCGACCTGAAGGATGCGAGAAAACGTTGCTGACCTTGAGCATTCCAGTGGATCGCCCAACGGAAGTGTCCACCTGGGGAGACACCGCCCAGGCACGGTCCGGCCGAGACACGTTGTTCCTGCGTAAATTCGAGGACGGCTGGCGCATCCTGGGCGCGGGATGCACGCCACAGGGCGAAGGTCCATATCGGTGCAAGGTGGACGGAACATGATCGCCCGCGGCATCTTGGTCTTCTACCTCGTCCTCGTCGTCGGCGGGTTGATCTACATGACCATCATCGGGCTGGCGACATGAACAGCGTCCGTCGTTTCCTCCTGCACAACGGCCTGAGCCTGGGATTCGGCCTGATCTTCCTGCTGGCCCTGTTCGGCCAGGCGCTCGCCGGACACGCCGACTTCAACAACAGGCTGGCCGCGGAGTCCGCGCCGCAGATCAGCTTCACGGACTACGTGACCTCGCCGGACTTCGCGGTGGACGTGTCGGAGAACTGGCAGTCGGAGTACCTGCAGTTCTTCCTGTACATCCTGCTGACGGTCTGGCTGATCCAACTTGGTTCGCCGGAGTCGAAGCATCCGCGGGAGGTCGGGCTGGAGTCGGATGAGCAGCAGAGCGTTGGGCGGCACGCTGGTCCTTCGTCTCCGCATTGGGCTCGGGTTGGTGGTTGGCGGACTGTTCTGTTTTCGTGGTCGTTGAGTTTGACCATGTTCGGGTTGTTCTTGTTTTCGTGGCTGGCTCAGTCTGTTGCTGGGCATAGTGCTTACAACTCTGATCAGTTGGGACAGCTTGAGGATCCCGTTGGTTACGGGGAGTATGTTACTTCTGCTGATTTTTGGAATCGGACGTTGCAGAATTGGCAGAGTGAGTTTTTGGCTATTGGTTCTATGGCTGTTTTCAGTGTTTATCTTCGGCAGCGCGGGTCTCCTGAGTCGAAGCCTGTTGGGGCTGCTCATGCCACTACCGAGAAAACTGGTTGAGGGTCAGGTTGGCCTTCTTTGATGGGTTGGTTTCGGGTTCTTCGGCTTCCGGCCTGGTTGGCGCCGGTCGTTCGGCTTCCAGCTTGATGCTTTTCTGTTTGCATCGGCTTCAGCCTGGTTCTTGGCGCTGTCTTCGGCTTCCGGTTTGGCTTCTTCGGCTTTCAGCCTGGTTCTTTGTCCTTCGGCTTTGCTTCTAGTCTGGTTGGCGCCGGTCCTTCGGCTTCGGCTTCCAACGTGGTTCTTTGCCCTTTGGCTTTGGCTTCCAGCTTTGTGGTGCCTACTTCCGGCTCGATTTGACTTGGGGCCCCTGCGGCGCGCTCGGGGAGGAAGCCGGGGAGTCCCCTTTCCTTCAGCCCTCATTTATCCTTCGTGGCGCGAGGGGC
>JOAA01000021.1 GCA_000720375.1 Rhodococcus rhodnii
GCCTCCGCCACATGGCACGCAACCCACTCCGACCACTAGCCCTACTCGGAATCCCCACCTAACAACACAAAACGACTTTGCCGACCCCCTGCCACTCCCGGGGGGACGGCCCTTGCCCAGTCTATCGGGTGTATGGGCTGGTCAAAGGGGTTACTGGGCGGTTGTGGATAACTGGTTTTGCGAACGGTCCGTTGGCGCGGTCGGCGCTATTGCACGGCCAGATGGGGATTGGCGCGGTCAAGTCCGATAGTGCGGCCAGGTCCGGTCGGATGGCGGGGTCAAGTCCATGGGGCGGTCAGGCCCGGTGGCCGGTCGAGCCCCTCGGCGCGGCCCAGGTCCGATAGACATGGGCAAACCCCTGGGCACGATCAAGTTTCCTTGGGACAGCCAGGTTCCGTGGCGGTCGGGTCTGCCCGGATCGCGCGACCAGACGGACGGGGGCACCATCGGGTCCCTCGGCGCGGTGAGCTCCATCGGCGCGAGCAGCGTTAGCCCCGGGTCAGCTGTCCGAAGCGGTTCCCTTGCGGGCGTCGGGAGCTTCCACTTGCTCCTGGATGTGGTCGAGCGTGGTGTCCAGTGCCTGGTCGATCTCCACGTCCTCGTGATGGGCGTGCAGTTCGATGTCTACAATGGTCCGGTCTTGGTCCGCTTTCACGTCCAGGACGCCGGAGTAGTCGCTGTCGCGTGAGCCCCACTGGATCCGTCGGGCCGTGCGGTCGACGCGGAACCATGCCTCGCCATGTTCTTTCTCGCCGTGCACTTCGGCTTCCACTTCGACTGTGTCGCCGCCGACGGGTTTGGCCATTTTCATGTGGTCGAAGTACTTCGGCAGATTGTTCACGTCGGCCAGGTATTCGAATACCCGGTCCTCACCGGCGTGCAATGTCCGGGTGCGGTGGTACGTAGGCATGGCTCAACCCCTTTCTCCGTTTTGCGTACCCGCAAAAGCGATGACTACACACCGCTCATCTGGGTAGCCAAGGTTCGACCTGAGGAGGTTGCCCGTGGACGTCGTCGACATGATCATGGATGACCACCGTGAGGTGGAACGACTGTTCAACGAATTGAAGAACAACCCGGACAAACGGCCGTTGTTGATGCCGGTGATGTGCGCGTTGCTGGTCGCGCACAGTCGTGCCGAGGAGTCCGAGGTTTATCCGGTCGCCAAGAAAGAGGCGGGCGAGACCGACGAGGTCGAGCACAGCCAGCAGGAGCACGCCGAGGCCGAGAAGCTGCTGGCCGAGCTCGCACAGGCCGACCCGACGAGTTCGCGCTACGAGGAGCTGCTGGACAAGGTCATCGAATCGGTCAGCCACCACGTCGAGGAAGAGGAGTCGACCGTCCTTCCCGGCATGCGTTCGCGGCTCGACGGCGACCGTCTTTCTCAGCTGGCCAAGGCGTTCGCGTCGAGCAGGGCGCAGCATCTCGGTGAACTGCCTGGTCACGCCACCAAGGGCGAGTTGCTCCAGCAGGCCCGCAACGCCGGCATCAGCGGCGCGTCCAGCATGACCCGGGAGCAGCTGACCAAGGCGCTACAGACCCAATCGTCCTGAGAGGAACCATCGTGAATTCGCCAGACCGGGACTCCTCGAGCGCCGAAGACCTCGACGAGGACCGCTTGCGAGCCGACCCGCTGGAAGCCGGAATGGATCCGCCGGAACACTGGTCCGGCGCGGACAAGTACGGCACGACCCCGTACGAACAGTCGCACCCGAGGCCGATGGAGGACCGGCTGGCCGAAGAGCAGCCGGAGACGCCGCCCGAACCGTCCTCTTTGGACGAGAAGATCGAGCGGGAGGCCGTCGACCGCGGCCAATCCGCCGACGAAGCAGGCGGTTCGATGGCGGCCGAGGAGCGCACGCCCCTTCGTCCCGCGGAATGACTGTTGGGGAAGGCCTGCGCAAGGCCTTCCCCAACCACAGGCAACTACCTGCTCAGGCGCAGCGTGAGCACTTGGAAGGGTCGCAACGAGACTGGAATTCCTTCCGACGTCACTGAAGCGTCCGCCAGCGGCCGCTCCAGCAAGTCCGCCGCCTGAACGCTCGAAACCGGGAAGCTGGTCTTCACGACTGCCGAAGCCCGTCCACCAAGCGCCTCGTAGAGCCGCACGATGACGTCGCCGGACTGGTCGTCAGCCAGCTTCACGGCCTCGACCGTCACCGCGTCACTGTCCACAGTGACCAGAGGGTCGGGAATCGTGGCACCCCGCGCCGAACGAACCGGAAGGTTCAGCGCATACCCTTCCGCCACAGCGTCCGAAATGGACGCGCCCGGAAGCAGTGAGTACGTCATCACATGCTTGCCCTGGTCGGCGTACGGGTCTGGGAAACGAGGTGCGCGCACCAGACTCAGCCGCACAGTAGTCGTCGTTGTGCCGTCCTCATTGGAGACACGGCCGATGTCGTGGCCGTACGTCGAGTCGTTCAGGACTGCGACACCGTAGCCAGGTTCGGCGACGTGGACCCAGCGGTGGGCGTAGATCTCGAACCTTGCCGCGTCCCAACTGGTATTGGTGTGCGTCGGCCGGTAGACGTGTCCAAACTGGATCTCCGCCGCCGAACGGTCGGCGTGGATGTCGATCGGGAACGCGGCCTTGAGGATCTTCTCCGATTCGTGCCAGTCGATCTCGGTGCGCACGTCGATTCGGCGACTTCCCGCCCGTACACTGATCACCTGCGTGATCCGGGACGACCCGAAGGAACGTACGACCTCGATGGCGCCCTCGGCTCCGGTACTCACCACGTTGATCGAGTCCACATTGGTCAAATCCGTGTGACGGCGCTTGTAGTGCGCGTCGATGTCCCAAGCGTCCCAGAAGTTCGGCAGATCCGGGTGCAGCTGCAGCAAGTTTCCTGGACTGGAAAGGATCTCGCGGCCGTCCGCGATCACCGACGTCATCAAGCCGTTGTCGTCCACAGTGATACGGACCAAACCGTTGTCCAGCAAGCGATCCGTGACAGTCACCTCAGTAGCGTCCACAGTGGATACCACTGCGGCGCCGGATGCTGGGACGGACGTCAGCGCGCCATCGATAACCTCGCTGCGGGCACGAGGGCTCGTGTTGAAGATCAGCCGTTGGTCACCGGAACCCGCCAAGGACGACAGCGCGGCGTTGGTGATCGCCTGGAGCTCGGCCGCCACCGCGGCGTACTTGGCCTCGGCCTCCTTGTGCACCCACGCGATCGAACTGCCCGGCAGGATGTCGTGGAACTGGTGCAGCAGAACGACTTTCCACAGCCGGTCGAAGGCTTCGTACGGATACTCGAAGTCGCCGTGCACCGCGGCGGTGGCCGCCCACAGCTCGGCTTCCCGGAGCAAGTGCTCGCTTCGGCGGTTGCCCGCCTTGGTCCTGGCCTGCGAGGTGTACGTCGCCCGGTGCAGCTCGAGGTACATTTCGCCGGACCAGACGGGGGCGTCCGGATACTCCTCGTGCGCCTTCTCGAAGAACTCGCTCGGCTTCTCGATCGTGACCTTCGCCGTGCCTTCGAGATCCCGCAACCGGCGGGCCCGCTCAAGCATCTCGCGGGTCGGGCCGCCACCGCCGTCGCCGTAACCGAACGGCACAAGCGATGTGGTGCCGCGGCCTTTCTCCAGGTAGTTCGAGACGGCGTACGCCATCTCCTTGCCGGAGAACTCAGAGTTGTAGGTGTCGACCGGCGGCAGGTGCGTGAACACCTTGGTCCCGTCGATCCCTTCCCACCAGAAGGTGTGGTGGGGCATTTTGTTCGTCTGGTTCCACGACATCTTCTGGGTCAGGAACCAGCGCGCGCCGGCGAGCTTGGCCAGCTGCGGGAAGGCGGCCGTGTAGCCGAAGGAGTCGGGCAGCCAGACCTCTTCGCATTCGTAGCCGAACTCGTCGAGGAAGAACCTCTTGCCGTGCACCAGTTGCCGAGCGAGCGCCTCGCCGCCGGGGAGGTTGGCGTCGGACTCGACCCACATTCCGCCGACCGGCGCCCACTGGCCGGCTTTCACGGCCGCGGCGATGCGCTCGAAGATGATCGGCTGGTGCTCCTTGATCCACGCGTACTGCTGAGCCTGCGAGCAGGCGAAGATGAACTCCGGGTACTCCTGCGCCAACGCGGTGACCGTGGCAAAAGTGCGGGCAGTCTTACGAATGGTCTCGCGTTGCGGCCACAGCCACGCGCTGTCAATGTGCGCGTGGCCGACGGCCGACAGTTTGTGCGCGCTCGCGTGCGCCGGACGTGACAACACTTCGGTCAGCTCGGCGCGAGCCGTTGCGGCCGTGCCTGAAATGTCCGCCACGTCGATCGCGTCCAGCGCACGCTCGAGGGCACGCAGGATCTCGTGCCGCCGTGGGTCCGAAGTGGACAGCTGGTGCATCAACTGGCTGAGCACCTCGACGTCCATCTGCAGATGCCAGACGTCCTCGTCGAGCAGCTTCACGTCGGCGGCGGTGAAGACGTACAGCGGGTCCTTGCCCGCGGTCTCCTTGTCCCCCAACATCGTCGGCTGCATGCCGTTTTCCTGGACGTCCGGGTTCGCGGCGGCCTCGATCAGCAGGCCGACCACGTCCCCGGTCAGCGGGACGTGGTCGTTCCGCGGCGCGATGCCCTTGATCGGGCGCCCCTGCAGGTCGTGCGCCAGCGCCTCGGCCTGGAACCCCGCCTGCGCCTTGGTGAAGCCGAGATCGATCACGGCCTCGACGCGCTTGCCCTGCCACTCCTTGGGAATCGCGCCGCGGATCCGGAACCAACTGGTCGACCACGGCGCGCCCCAACGCTGCCCCACAGCGAACGGCTCATAGTCCGCGGCGAGCGCCTCGGCCACCGGCACCGGCTCGTCCGGTACGTGCCAGACCTCGATTTCCAGCGGACAGGACCCGGCGTACTTGGCGGGCGCGATGCGAGTGGTGAGCATCCGTGCCAGCCGGTCCTCGACCAGCCGCCGATCATCGTGCACAGGTGACCTCCAGGTCTAACGGGGTTCCTGGCCGACGGTATACCAAGGTTTCACCAGAAGGCAGCCTATGACGTTCACTATTGTCAGGCTTGCGTCATTCCGCCCACGGCAACGGATGCCGGGCGTCGGAGCCGGGCACGCTCGCGAAACCCCCGACCGACATGCAGACCAACGCCTCGACCGGACCGTCGACGACCCGGACCTGCCGCACCTCGCCCGCGGGAAGGATGGCCGCTTGTCCGGTTCGGACAAGTTTCGCCGAACCATCCGCGATGAACTCGACGGTGCCCGCGAGCGTGACCCAGACCTGCTCACGGTCGATGGCGTGCACCGGTCCTTGCGCACCTTCCTGCATGCTCACGCGCCAGGTACTGAGGTCCTTGCTGCCCAGGCTGGGCGTGGCCAGGCTGGCCAGCACGGCGTTCGGCGTCTCAGCCATCCGTGCGTTCTCAACGACTATCATCGTCGCCCCCTAAGTCAAGTAGCTTTACTTGGTGATGAGTAAAGCTACTTGACCCGGATGTGTCAAGATGTATTCGTGACCGAGGACCCACTGGCCCGGACCGAGCTGACGTTCCTGCTCGGCATGGGATTCCAGCTTGTGCTGCGTGAGTTCGTCACGCGGGTCGAGGCGGCGGGGTACCAGGACCTGCGGCCGATTCACGGCGCGGTGTTCCAGGCGCTGAAGGCATCCGGCGCGACCGGTACAGAGCTGGCGGACCGGCTCGGCGTGACCAAACAAGCGGCCGGTCAGATCGTCGACGAGCTTGAGGAGAAGGGCTACGTCACCCGCCAGCCGCACCCCGAAGGCGGCAGGCGCAAGCTGGTCGTGTTGACCGGCAAGGCTTTCGAGCACCTGACCGTCGCGGGCCGGATCTTGCATGAGCTTGAGGCCGAGCTCGCCGAACAGGTCGACTTCCCTGGGCTGCGGTCCGAGCTCACCAAGTTGATCAGGACAATGGCGGGCCCCGCCCTGCCGGCCCTCCGCCCTTTCTGGTGACAAATCCCGCCACCGGGGGAGCCCCTGATTTTCACGTTACCAGTGGGGTACGACAGTTCCGGGTCAGCGACCGCGAAGCTTGACCGGGACGACCGCGAACCTCCACCAGGGCGGCCCTCACCGCACCAGCAATTCCCCGGGGGACCCCCCGATTTTTACGTTACCGGAGGGGTACGACAGTTTTCGCCACGAACCCCAACCCCTTCTCCCCTGACCACCTCGACATCAGCGAAACCATTGCGCCGCAAAGCGTCCGAGATCACTGGCGTCACACGGTCCTCACCGGTCGGGCCATCCCCGTACAAGATGTACAAGATCCCACCCGGCCGCAAAGCCTCCCGCAGCACAGCAAGCTCAACAGCAGGATCCTGCACCCAGAAGAGGTTGACGTTGACGCAGAAAGCCTTGTCCAAGCTCCCCGCCGGAACGTCAAGGCCGTCCAGTGTCGACTGCCGGACCTCCACCCTCCCTGAGTCCACATGAGACGAGTTCCGCTCGACAGTGCGCCGCACGGCAACCGGCGAACGGTCGATCGCCAGCAAGTGCCCGGTTTCCAAGCGCTCGCAGACCAAAGCGGCCGCGACACCAGGACCGCAGCCGACCTCCAGGACACGGTCCGCTGGGCCCGGGTCAACGACCGACAAGGCCCAGCGAACACGGTCCGGAACTTTCACGAAGGAAGGCTCACCACGTCCGCGAGAACCACACCGGGCTCGGTCAGCCGCGCCTTCGCCGGGCTGTCGTACACGACGAGTAGTTCGTTGTCCGGCAGCAGCGCGATCCCCTCGGCGTGGTCATCGCCTTCGCCATACGGCAGGTCGAGGACCTTCTCCAGCTCATCGCGGTGCACGACATCCGCGGCCTTCAAATCCGCGGCATCTCGCCAGCGGTAGACGCGCACCGGCCCGTCGAGGTCCATCGACGGGCCTGCCAGGATCAACAGGTCGTCGCCGTGCACGCACATGTCACGTACACCCAGCCCGTCGATGTCGAGGAAGTGTTTGACGTAGCGGTCTCCGTTGAGCTTTTCCAGCTCCAGTTCGTCGCCATCGGCGCGGGGCGCCAGTTGCAGGATCACCGCCCAGCCGCGCAGCACTGGTCCGCGCAGGCCGAGGAAGACGCGCTCCTGTCCCGGGTCACCGGCCGCCGCGATGCCTTCGATGTCCAAGCCGTTGTCCTTGCCGGGGATGGCGAGGAAGGGCGCGAGGTGTTCGTCGTCTTCCAGCAGGTCGATCAGGCCGGGCTTGCCCAGCGCCGCGCTGCGGTGGCCGTCGCTGGTCCGGCTCACCGGCTCGTCGTTCTCGATCGCCAGGCGTGCGAGCACGCGGCGCGACGGCTCCATGCTCACGCTCGCCAATCGCTTGGCGGACTTGGCATCGGAGTGTTCTCGCTTGAGCTTCTTGCGCTTCGCGCTGTGCGAGCCGACCGCCCACAGATATGGGCCCACGCGCGTGAGGCCTTCGACGTCTACCTCTTCTTCTGCCTGTCCGGGCAGCTTGATCACGTCCGGCAACGGGAACGTCACGTGTTCCGCGTACTCGGCCGGGCGTCCGATCTCGTCGGCGGTCAGCCGCTCGATGGTCGCGGTCTCGTCGCCCGCGATCCACAAGTAGCGCCCGTCGCTGCGGACCGCGGACAGGTTGACATGCGTTTGCGCCTCCACGGCACCGGTCTCGAACCGCAGCCGGACCTGGCGGTTGACGGTCATACGCCCCCTCTAGTCGCTGGGCCGCGCGTCCACGATGAAGATCTGACCGCCCTCGCGGTAGCGACGCGCACGTGCTTCAGCCCGTTTTAGCACGCGCCCACGGATCAACGCCCGTGTCGGCGGGAACAAAAGGGCGATCGCCAGTACATCGCTGACGAAACCGGGCAATACGACCAGAATCCCCGCGACCGCGATCAGCACGCCGTCGAGCATCTCCCCCTGCGGCTGCTCTCCGGACCGGACCTTCGCCTGAAACGCCGTCAGCGCCCGCATCCCCTCGCGGCGCAGCAGCACGGCACCGAGCACGGTGGCCACGACCACCAGCAGAATCGTCGGCAGCACACCGATCGCCGAGCCGATCAGCACCAGCACGGTGAGCTCGACCGCCATCGCCAGCAACAACAGGATCAAAACGGGCATACTCGCTCAACGCTCGAGACCGCGAAAAGACTCCCGTCCGGCGTCGGAAATCACCTCGAGCATGAATTCACCCGACCCTATCCCTTGGTCGCACCCCCGGTCAGGCCTTTGACGAAGTGCTTCTGCAGGAACAGATAGAAGATCAGCACAGGCAGCGTGGCCAGGAACATCAGCGCGAACACGCTGCCGAAATCGGCCTGGTACTGGCCGATGGACCGGTAGATCCCGGTCGTCACGGTCGTCCCCTGGCTCGGGCCGAGGATGATCAGCGGATCGATGAAGTCGTTCCAGATCCACACGCCGAGGAAGATCATCACGCTGGCGGTCGCGGGGCGTAGCAACGGGAACACGATCCGCCAGAACACCTGGCCGCGCCGGGCGCCGTCGAGAATCGCGGCCTCTTCGAGCTCGACCGGCACGCTCCGGATGAACCCGGCGAACACGAACACGCCGAACGGCACGTAGTACCCGACGTTGAACAGCACAAGGCCTTGCAGGGTGGTCATCAGCCCGGCGATGTTCAGCACGTCCGAGATCGGGATCAGGATCACCTGCGGCGGGATCATCAGCCCGGACAGCAGCACCAAGGTCAAGATCCGCGTCCACCGTTGCCGGGAGCGCGCCAGGTAGTGCCCGAGCATGGCACTCAACACGGTCAGGATCACCACGGAAAGCGTCGTCACGACGATGCTGTTGGTGAGGCTCACCCAGAAAAGCTGATCAGGGCGGGTGACCACGGCGGCGATGTTGTCCAAAGTGGGCGGTATGGGCAGCGCGGCGGGCTCGGCGGAGATCAGGTCGCCCCGCTTGAAGACGTTGGCCAGCACGAAGTACAGCGGGACGAAGAACAGCGCGCTGACGAAGATCGCCGCGATCGGCCGGGTCATAGGTCGATCTCCCTGCGCTGCAAGAGCTTCAGCACGATCGCGGTGATCACCGCGACGATTATGAGCATCACGATCGCCATCGCGGAGGCGTAACCGACATGGTTGGCGTCAAAACCGGTGGCCAGCACGTTGAACGCGATGGTCGCGGTGGCGCCCGATCCGGGACCGCCGTTGGTGATCACCTTGACGTAGTCGTACGTCTTGAAAGCGGAGATCAGCAGCACCACGGTGTTGATCGTCAACGCGGGCGCCAGCAACGGCCAGGTCACCGCGCGGAACCGGCGGACCGGCCCGGCGCCGTCGATCGCCGCGGCCTCCAGCAACTCCTGCGGAACCCCTTGCAGCCCGGCCAGATACACCACGACGCAGAACCCGAGCATCTGCCAGCACACGATCGAAGCCAGCGAGTACAGGGCCAGATCGGGATCGGACAACCAGCCCGGCGGAGTGGAAACGCCAAGTGCCCGGAGGATCTCGTTGACCGGTCCCTCACTGTCGAGCAGCCGGGACCAGATGATGCTCACCACCACCGAGCTCAAGATCACCGGCGTGAAGAACACGCTGCGCAAGGCGTTGTAGAGACCGCCGCGTTTGTCGAGCAGCAAAGCCACTCCGAGCCCGAGGACGTTGGGCACGATCACGACGATCAGCGTCAGGATGGACGTGACGCGAAGCGCGGTCAGGAATTCCTGGTCCTCGAACAGCAGCCCGAAGTTCCGTAACCCGACGAACGTGGTCGGCGGGTTGAACGGGTTGTAGTTGGTCAGGCTGTACCACAGGCTGATCCCGATCGGGGCGAGCACAAAGCACGCGTAGACAAGGACACCGGGCGCGGCGAAGGAGATGAAGTGCCAGACTTTCGGGCCCAGTCTGACTTTGGTCGCCGCACCGCTGCCCCTGCGACTGTCCAGCGGTGCGGCGACCTCAGCGGCGGCCATCCCCTCAGCCCGCCTTCTCCCATTCGGTGTCCAGGAAGGCGCACGCGTCCGCCGCTGACTTGCGGCCGGTCACCAAGTCCTGTGCCACGGCGTAGAACTTCTCCTTCAGCCCGGGCAGCAACCCGTCGTCCGCGGTCTCCCAGCCGAACGAGTTGACGATCGCCTTCTGCTGCACGGCTTCCGTGTACAAGTCGTAGCCCGCTTTGAGAACCGGGCCGATGTCCGACGGCATCTGATAGCCCTTGATCGCCGGGACGAGACCGTCCGCCTTGACCGACGCGTCGATCTGGCCCTTGTCGGTCTGGAAGGCGATGGCGAACCGCTTCGCCGCGTCGAGGTTCTTGGCCTTGGCGTTCACGCTCATGCCGCCGCCGGTGTACGCGGGCACGACGAGTTTCCCGCTGTCCGAGGGGAAGTTGAACACGCCGATGTCGAAGTCGTGCTTCTTGGTGTCCGCGTTGGCCGCGAACCAGTTGCCCATCGGGTACATCGCGCCCTTGCCGTCGAGGAACGCCTGCTCGGTGGCGGCGTAGTCACGCGAGACGCTGTCCTTGTCCAGGTAGCCCTTCGCGGCGAGGTCGGCGAACTTGGCCACCGCGGCCTGGAAATCGGCGTCGGTGAACTTGACCTTGTTGTTCCTGCGCTGGGTCAACCAGTCGGGCGTCTTGCCGTACACGTCGACGCTGATGATGCCGGTGAGGATCATGGACGCCGGGAAGCCGTCCTTTCCGCCACCGATGACGAACGGCTGCTGCCCCTTGGCTTTCAGCTTGTCGGCGGCTTGCAGCAGGTCCGCCCACGTCTTCGGGGTGCTGGTGATGCCCGCGTCGGCGAACATCTTCTTGTTGTAGTAGATGGGCGGAATGGTCTGGGTGTTGGCAGGCAGCTGGTGGTGGCCGCCCTTGATCGGGTTGGCCGCCGGGAACTCGAAGTCCTTGAGCTCCTCGGCCTTCCAGTCGTAGAGGTTGCCTGCCTCGGCGAACCCGGCCGGGTCGACCGCGATCATCACGTCAGGGAACTGCCCGGACTGCAGGAGCTGCTTGGCGTAGGCGGTACGGCCCTGGGTGGTCGGCGCGACCAGCTTGGTCACCTTGATGTCCGGGTGTTTCTCGGTGACGCGCTTGATGGCCGCGTCCCAGTAGGCCGGCGGAAGGTTGGGTGTTTCGAACGTGAGGAAGCTGATCTCCTGCTGCCCGCCACCGCCGGCGTCCTGCTTGACCGAGCACCCGCTCACACAGGCAGCCACCAGTAACGCCAACACAATGGGTTTGCGCATCGCCGATCTCCCTACCGGTGACCGTCGTCACTCCACGGCGGATTTCATCGGATGGTTGATCGGGTGTCAAGCGGTCCGCAAAGGTTTACAGTGTTGATACATCGGATGTATCGTTCAAGCTAGGTTGGCGGAATGACACGCGCGGAGGTACTCAGAGACCTGATGAACAACGGCCCGAGCTATGAGCCTGCGCGACTGTACGAGCTCGCGGCCGAACTCGATCTGCTCGTGTCGGACGTGTTGGTCGTCGCTGGGCACCCGGTTCCCGCGCGCCTACGGCCGCCTGCACGCGACCGCGACGTCATGCGCGCGTTCGCCAGGCAGTTCGTCACGGCCGATCATGCACGCCTGGCGTCCGTCAAGAACCTCATCGTGGCCATGGCGTCCACCAACCCCGCACCCGAAGGCCCGGCCAGTGCACCCGCTGGACGTGCGTTCCATGAGATCTTCACCGGCCTGCTGCGGAATCGCGGCCTGGACGCCCGGTCGATGCCGTTCACCGGACTGTCCGTCAGCACTATCTACGGCGTGGCTGAAGGACGTTCGCACAGCCTGCAACAGCTGTCGGTGGTGGCGGGCCCGTTGGCGTGGCAGTTCGATGACCTTGTCGCGATTGCTGACGAGCCACCAGGAGACTTCGGCTCGTGCCCCACGATGTGCCGTCACGTCGGCGAGATCTTCATCGCCGCCATTCCGCTCACCACCTCGCAACTGGTCGAGGCAACGCCAAAGATCGCTTAGCGTGGGGGCATGACCCGAGCCGAGGTGCTCCAGGACTTACTGGCCAACGGAACCGAACACAGTTCCGGCACACTGCGAAGATCGGCGGCCGAACTCGACTTGCCTCTGGCAGACCTGTTGGTCATCGCGGGCCATCCAGTTCCAGCACACTTGCGGCCGCCGGAGCGCGATCCCGAGGCCGTGTACGCGTTCATCAACCGCGGCACCTACTTCAGCCACTCCCAGTTGGCCTCGCTCAAGGACTTTGTCGTGTCATTGGCCGAGGAGCGCCCCGCCGTGGAAGCCGTGGAATCCGCAGCGCTCATCCGCAAGCCGTCGGGATCCGGGGAGATCGTCACCGGTTTCATCCAAAACCGGGGCTTCCCCGTGGATCGGCTGCACTACGTGACCGCGCTGGCCAAGAGCACGATCCGCCGCTTGCTGCACGGCAGCCCCATCGGCCCGCGAGCGCTGCGAGTCGTGGCGTTTCTGCTGGGTTGGCGGTTCGCCGATCTGGCCGTGGTCGCGGGCGTGGAGCCCGAGCCCGGCGAGGTGGTCCGGGGGCTGCCATGCCACCACCTCGGCCAGGTGTTCATCGCCGCCATTCCGCTCACGACCGAGCAACTGTGGCAGGCCGTTGCCGAAGCCGACCGCATCGGCGACGAACGCACCAACAACCGGGACACCTGCCCCGACACCGGATGAGCTCCTTAGGCGGATCGGCGGGCGAGGACGCCTTGCTCGATCGCGTACCGCGTCAGCTCGGAGCGGCGGCGCTGGCCGGTCTTGTCCCTGATTCTGTCCAGATAGGACCGAACGGTCCGGATGCTGATCGCCAGCTCGACCGCGATGTCCTGGTCGCGTTCACCGGACGCCACCAGCGAAAGCACTTCACGCTCCCGAGTGGACAGTTCGATCACATGCCTGCCACGGGAAGCCGACAGCATGTACGAGGCCAAAGTCGGCGAGATGTAGCTGTCGCCCTGTGCGATCTGCCGCAGCGCTCGCAGCAGTTCGTCGGCCTCGACGTCCTTGGACAGGAACCCCCGTGCCCCCGCAGCCATGGCACTGAGCACCTCGTGTTGCCCCGCGTGGGCACTGACCACCAACACTTTGTGGCCCATCGTCACGACTTCCAGCACCGCTGCCGCGTCGCGCACGCCGGGCAGGCCCAGGTCGAGGATGACCACCGAGGACGTGTGTCTTCGGCGAACCGCGAACTGGGCAACGGATTCGGCGACCGCGTCGAGCTCGAAGTCCGGTGACTCCGTGATCAGCTGCGCCACGGCTGAGCGGTAGAGCGGGTGGTCCTCGATCACCCCGACTGTGATCCCCATGTCACCACGTTACGAATCACCAACCGCTCAGCGTGACAGTCATTCACCCCTCATCCAGGTCACCTCGACCCAGATCCGCGTACCGCTGCGTACCGTCGACGCGCTGATCCCGACACACGAAACCACAGGTACGGCGTCCGGAGGCGAGTCCGAGACCACGCTCACCGTCACCGATTCCCCCGAGCCGACAACCGTCACCCGCGCCATGCTCGCCGCGGTCGCCAGCATCGCGACCGCGGGTTCGGTGAGCACCCGCCGTGCATCCGGCGGCACGGTCGGACGCTGGCCACGTTCAGCGAACTGAACCGAGACACCGTTACGCTCGGCCAGCTCGATGCACCCGCGCAGCTCATGCAGCAGCGGATCAGGGGTGTCCTCCGCGAGCAGGCGCCGTATCTTGGCCGCACCCAGCGAACACTGCCGCCGAGTCGAGGGATCGCCCGGGTTCAGCGAGCCGGAAACCAGCCCGGCCAGCAAAGCGCAGACCTCGCACACCAGCTGGATCTCACCGGCTGGGGCATCGCGAAGTCCGTCGAGATCACGCGCGGCTTGCTCACGCAGCCAGCGTTCCGGTTCGGCCACGACACCGGCCCCGACCATCAGCAGCGTCGCCGAGGCCGTGTCGAGGGCATGCCGCAGCCCGTTGCTGAGCAGCTCACGTTCTGCGGACCCCGGCACCATCCGCAGATGGTAGGCACAGCTCCCGGTCCTTCCGGGTGGGTATTTCTGCCGCCTGTCAGGCGTGTTCGAGGGCCAAGTGGGGCAGTCGGCGGTCCATCGGACGCGGGAGCCACCATGCCGCCCGGCCGAACAGCCGCATCACGGCCGGCACGATCAGGCACCGGATCACGACCGCGTCCAGCAGCACGGCGACCGCGAGGCCGAGCCCGAACTGCTGCAGCATCCGGTCCGGGCTGAACAGGAACGCGCCGAACACCACGATCATGATGGCGGCCGCGGCCGTGATCACACCGCCGGTGCTGGCCATGCCTTCCCGGACGGCCAATCCCGCGTCGCCGGTCCTGCGCCACTCCTCGTGCATCCTGGACAGCAGGAACACCTCGTAGTCCATCGACAGCCCGAACACGATCGCGAAGATCAGCACCGGCACGAACGCCTCGATCGGTCCTGATTGGACACCGAAGAGCCCGTCGCCGTACACCAGCGTGACCACACCCATCGAGGCACCGATGCTCAGCAGGTTGAGCACGGCCGCCTTGAGCGGGATCAGGATCGACCGGAACACCACCATCAGCAGCAGTGCCGAGAGACCCACCACGACCAGGATGAACAACGGGAGCCGGTCGCTGACCGCCGACGCGAAATCGTCGGCCGCGGCCGTGGCGCCGCCGACCAGGAAAGTCCCGGACAGCGTGGGCAGGACTTCGGTGCGCAACCGGACGACCAGGTCGTTCGTGGCCGCGTCCTGTGGCGCGGTTGTCGGGTAGAGCATGACCACAGTCCCGTGTGGAGTCTGTTGCGGCGGAAGAACTTTGGCGACGCCTGGCGTTTCCGCGAGCGCTTCGGGCAGCCGCGGCTCGCTTCCTTGTGACACGACCACGAGCGGACCGTTGAAGCCAGGCCCGAACCCCTTGGCCAGCAGGTCGTACGCCTGACGGGACGTCGAACTCGGCGATTCCGTGCCCGCGTCGGCGAAACCCAGCCGCATGCCCAAGGCGGGCAACGACAAGGCTCCCAAAGCCACCGCCGCAAGGACCAAGGACGGCCAGGGGCGCCGTTGCACCAGGGAAGCCCAAGCACGCCAACGGTTACCGTGCGGCTTGTGCGCGCGGCGCATGACCGCCTTCTCGATCCGCCTGCCCAGCAAGGAAAGCAACGAGGGCAACAGCGTCAACGACGCGACGAGTGTCAAAAGGACAGTCAGTGTCACGGCCAAAGCGAGTCCCTGCAACGAACCAAGGCCAAGCGCCAGGAGCCCGAGCAACGCGATGATCACCGTACATCCGGCGAACAGCACCGATCGGCCGGCGGTGTCCAAGGCCTTGGTGGCCGCGCTGTCCCGGTCGGCGCCCGCCAGCAGCTCGCTGCGGTACCGGGCGAAGATCAGCAGCGCGTAGTCCACGCCGACACCGAGGCCGACCAGGATCATCACCGGCGGCGCGTAATCCGGCAGGTCGACCAGGTGGGACGCGAGCATGATGATCCCGACGGTGGTACCGACCGCGAAGATCGCGGTGATGATCGGCAGTCCCGCGGCCAGCAGCGACCCGAACATCAGCACCAGGATCACCAGTGCGGCAAGCATTCCGGCGCCTTCGGCACCACCGCCGGAGGATTCCTCGGCGCCACGAACGAGCTCGCCACCGAGCTCGACCCGCAGATCCGTGGACCGCGCGGTGTCGATGATCCGGCGAATGTCCTCGTTCGGCACCCCTTTGGCGTCCAACGTGACGGTCGCGAACGCGATGTTCCCGTTGGTCTGCGGCTCCTGGATCTGCGCGACGTGCGGCAGGCCGCGGACTTTGTCCAGCACAGCGGGGAACTTCGACAAGTCGCCCTCGGCGACGACCTGGATCGTGTCGACCGAGTCGCTGCCCTGGAACATGTCGGCGACCTGTTGGGACTGCGTGCCCGGCATGGAATGGTCGTTGTGGTAGTCGCTGCCGATCGCCTGCGAGGCAAGCGTGATCCCGGCCAGCGCCACCACCCAGAGAATCACGGCGAGCCAGCGGTGCCGTCGCGACCAGCCCGCCAGCCGCTCGAACCGGCTGAGTTTCTGTGTGTTCACGCCGGAAAGAGTCGGCTACACACCAGGTTGCGGTCGTCCGGCCGAAGCGGGCAGTTGACGTACCCCACCAGTTGTTCCCTACTGGCGATCCCCTACACCCTAGGTTGACATCCACGCGGGCGTGACCATGGCCGACTCATAGGCGAGGACGACGAGCTGTGCCCGGTCACGAACGTCCAGTTTGGTCATGATCCGGCTGACGTGTGTCTTCGCGGTCGCCGGGCTGAGTACGAGCTTCGAGGCGATCTCGTCGTTGGACAACCCGGCCGCGACCAGCGTCATCACCTCACGTTCCCGCTCGGTCAACGAATTCAGCCGCGGGCTGGTGGCGGGACGCGCGACGCGGCCCGCGAACTCGGCGATCAACCTCCGGGTCACGGCCGGCGCGAGCAGGGCGTCTCCCCTGGCGACCACGCGCACGGCATGGATGAGTTCCATCGGCTCGGTGTCCTTCACCAGGAACCCGCTCGCTCCGGCGCGCAGGGCGCCGTAGACGTAGTCGTCCAGATCGAACGTGGTCAGGATGATCACCTTGGAGTTCTCGACAACCTCGCGGGTCGCGGCCAGACCGTCCAGTTCGGGCATCCGGACATCCATGAGCACGACATCCGGCTTGACCGCACGGGTCTGGCTGATCGCCTCGGTGCCGTTGGCGGCCTCGGCGATGACGTCGATGTCGGGTTCGCCGTCCAAAATGGACTTGAAACCGGCGCGGACGAGCCGTTGGTCGTCGGCCAGCAGTACCTTGATCATTCTCCCGCTCCGATCGGCAGCCGGGCGTGGACTCGTACTCCGTCGGTACTTCCCCGGACGGTCACGTCGCCGCCGAGAGATCGTGCGCGTTCAGTCATTCCCCGGATTCCGTTGCCTGCGGTGACTTCGCCGCCTCGGCCGTCGTCGTCGACCTGTACACGCATGTGCTCGTCGTCGTACTGGATCCGGACGTTCACGGCCTGCGCCGATGCGTGCCTGGTCACGTTGGTCAGCGCTTCCTGGATGATCCGGTACGCGGCCAAGTCGACCTCCGGCGGCAGCGGCCGGGGTTCGCCGTCGAGCGTGACCTGCAAGCCCGTAGCCCTGGTTCGCTCGACCAGTTCCTTCAGTTGGCCCAAGCCGGTCGGAACGGTTGGTGGCTGCTCGTCGACCTGTCTGAGCACGCCCAGCGTCGCCCGGAGTTCTTTGAGCGCTTGTTTGCTGGCCTGTTTGATGGCTTCCAGTGCTTCGGTTTCCCGGTTCTTGCGGTGCAACGCCGCGCTGGCCTGCACGTTGATCAGGGAGATGTTGTGGGCGAGAACGTCATGCAGCTCGCGGGCGATGCGCAGGCGCTCGTCTCCGGCTGCCCGCTTCTCCGCCTCGCTCACCAGGGCTCTTCGGCTGCTGCGGACCGCGCCGAGCGCTATCACCGCGACGAGCCAGCCGACCAGCATGAACAGGGCGATGTTGTCCACGTGACGGATCGGGCTGTGGATCTCGCCCAGCACGATCGCCGCCATGCAGACGATCGCGCTGCCCGTCGCGGCCACGATCTGGCCGGCAGCCGCGACCGAGTACAAGGCGATCACGAAGGTCACGAGCAACGGGCCGGCGCTGCCGACGAACGGGTAGTAGATGCCGCAGCCCACAACCGTGCCCGCCAGAACCCAGATCGGAAACCGGCGTCGGAAAGCCAAGGTCGCGCACGTCAGGGCGATGACCGTGATGGCGATCGGGCTCGGTGCCGGGCCGCTGACGTACGTCATCGCGAGGACACCGGCCAGCACGGCACCGACGAGCAACGCGTCCTTTGTCCACTCCACCACGCGCCGAGTGTGCTGGAGAAAGCTCGTCGGGACATCCGGGTGAGCCCCTAGTTGACGATCTAGTTGACCGGTCAGTCAAGGGCGCGCTAGCGTGCCGGGCATGGTCGTGTCGCGGGACCGGATCGTCCGGTCGGCAGCCAAGTTGTTCCTGACCCGCAGCTACACCTCGGTCGGGATCACGGACCTGTGCACCGCGGCCGAAGTGCACAAGGGCAGCTTCTACCACTTCTTCCCGTCCAAGGCCGAGCTCGCCAAGGCGGTGATCGACCTGCACGCGGCCGAGTTCGACAAGCGCTTCGACGAGGCCGAGTCGCAGGGTCTCTACGCGGTCGCGGGCGCTGTCGCGTATGTGCAGGGCAAGTTCGAGGAACGGTTCGGCCGGATCGTGGGCTGCCCGTTCGGCAATCTCGCCGCCGAGCTGTCGACCACTGACGACGATCTGCGTGCCCACGTCGCGCACGTCTTCGATCGGTGGGAGCAACGACTTGTCGCCGCGTGTGAACGAGTCGAGTTGCGCGACGGCGTCGAGCCTGAGCAGCTGGCCCAGATGATTCTCGCGCAGATACAGGGACAAATCCTGATCGCCAAGGTACGGCTGCGGCCCGCCGCTGAGATCGCCGCCGGCGTGCGGGCGTTGATCAGCGCCAACCTGAAGGAGCCGGTGTGACACGCTCCACTGTGGACTTCCATTTCGACCCGATGTGCCCGTTCGCCTATCAGACCTCGGTGTGGCTGCGTGATGTCCGGGCACAGCTCGGGATCACCATCAACTGGCGCTTCTTCAGCCTCGAAGAGGTCAACCGCTTCGAAGGCAAGAAGCACCCGTGGGAGCGGGAATGGTCGTACGGCTGGTCGCTGATGCGAATCGGCGCGACGCTGCGACGGCAAAGCATGGACGCTCTCGACGCCTGGTATGCCCGTATTGGCGAAGCTCTTCACATGCGCGGAGAGAAGCCGCACGACCCCGCGGTCGCACGCCAGCTGTTGGACGACCCTGGGGTGCTCGACGAAGCAATCGCCGACCCGACAACGCATGACGAGGTGAAAGCCGATCACCAACGCGTGATCGACGCGGGCGGTTTCGGCGTGCCGACGTTGTTCTTCGCCGACGGGCAAACGCTCTTCGGGCCGGTGTTGGTCGATCCGCCACGCGGTGACGAAGCGTTGAAGCTGTGGAACGTCGTCACCGGCATGGCCGACCTGCCACACGTATACGAACTGCAACGCCCCAAAGCACACGCGGATCAGGAGCTGATCGCCCGCACGTTGCAGCCATATCTGAGCGGCCGCGACTGGGTGAGTGTGAACCGCGGCGAGATCATCGATTTCTCTGGAGGGACAGCATGACCAAGGCCGAGACGGTGGCCACCCTGATCGACGAGTGGGCGTCGATCGACAAGCTGCTGGCCGACCTGCCCGAGGAACAGTGGGCGGCACCGACACCGTTGCCCGGCTGGACGGTGCAGGACGTCGTCGCCCACATCGTCGGGACGGAACTAGGCCTGTCCGGCAAGCAGCCGCCCAGCCAGCCGGACCGGAGCAAATTTTCCCACGTCCGCAACGACATCGGCGCGTTGAACGAATGCTGGGTGGAGTGGATGCGTACCCAGTCCCCCGCCGAAGTCCTGCGCCGGTTCCGTGAAGTCACCGCGACACGGGCAGAAGCGTTGACCGCGATGTCCGAAGAGGACTTCTTCGCACCATCCTGGACACCGGCCGGTCAGGACACGTACGCACGGTTCATGCAGATCCGGGTGTTCGACTGCTGGATGCACGAGCAGGACATCCGGGAAGCGGTGGACCGCCGGGGCAACGAAGCGGGCTCGGGCGCGCAGCTGTCGATCGACGAGATCACACTGGCCCTCGGGTACATCGTCGGCAAGAAAGCCAAAGCGCCACAAGGATCATCGGTCACGTTCGACCTCGACGGCCCAGTCACCCGCCAGATCCACGTTCAGGTCGACGGCCGCGCCACCGTGGTCCCGGAGTTGCCCGGCCCGGCGACCGCGACGCTGACGATGTCGTCGACCGTGTTCACCCGGTTGGCCGGTGGCCGAATCCCTGTCGAGCTCGGATTCGGTCAGGCGCAGCCAAAGGGCGACCGAGAGCTGGCCGAACACGTCGCCTTCGCACTCCCGTTCACGATCTGATCGGAGCTCAGCAAGTAGCGAGCATGGTCGCGAGGCCGTCGCGCTCCTTGGTGTCGACCGTCAGCTTGTAAAACGCTTTCACCGCAACGTAGTTCTTCGCATACGTGCACCAGTAGGCCCTGGCGGGAGGCTTCCACGTGCCAGGGTCCTGGTCGCCCTTCGACCTGTTCGACGCCGCCGTCACCGCGACCAGCTGCGGGTTGCCCAGGTCGTTGGCGAAGTGCTTGCGTTGCTCATCGGTCCACGTCGATGCGCCGGAGCGCCATGCTTCAGCCAACGGCACCACGTGGTCGATGTCCACGTCCGCGGCCTTGCGGATTTCGACACCGTCGTACGGGCTGACCCACTTTCCTGACACCGCGCGGCATTGGGCGTCTCGTGCTACCTCTGTTCCCTGGCGTTGGAGCACGATTTCGCGTGTGTCGCAGGAGTCTCCCGCACCTGAGCCTGCCCAGTGCGAGAACCTGTCTCGGCTGTAGCCGCTCATGGGGCCGGCAGGCGCGACCACCAATGCGTTCAGATCCGCCGAAGGCGTTGAACTCGGTGGGGGTTGGGCCGTCGACTCCGCTTTGTTCAGCCACCAGAGGGCGATGGCCAGGACGACCAGCACCAGGACCGCTGCCGCCGCCGCGGTCGATGAACGAGTCCGGCTCACGACTGCGATCTAAAACGATCACCGTCGTGAGCCGGGTCAGGCGCGCCGGACCAGAGCCGGACTAGACCTGCAACATTTGGTCGAACAACGACCGGTAGCGCTGCATCGCCACCCTCAGCTGCTCGGTGTCCCCGTCCGATCCGCCCTCCAATGCCCGTTTCTGTTCCTTCAGCTGCGACGTCAGCACATCCATCATCTGGGACACCAACGTCTCCGCCTCACGGACGGCCGCACGTGGCTCGTCGACGAAGTTCGCCTGCAGCTCACGCCACTGCATCCGGTACTGCTCGGCCTCGGTCTCTGCGAACAGCTTCGACCTCGCCGCCACCGGGGCCTGGTTCTCGGCACCACCAGCAGTCCGTGTCTCCGGCGCCCGGGCTTCTTCAGCACGAGTGCCGGGCCTGCCGGCCTGCTGGGTTCGGTCGTGCCCGCGAACGTCAGCCTGGTCACCCTGGCGGGCTCGGTTGTCAGCCCGGTCACCTTGACGGGTCCGGCCGTCGGCCTGGCGGGCTCGGTTGTCGGCCTGGTCGGCTTGCCGGGTCCGGTCGTGCCCGCGAGCGTCGGCGTCGTCGGCACGCCTGGCTCTGTCGTCGGCCTGCTGGGCACGGTCGGGCCCGCGGACGTCGGCCTGGTCGACTTGCTGAGCTTCGTCGCGCTTGCGGTTGCTGGGATCGAACGTCGTCATGCGCGTTGCACCGCCTTCCGCGGCCGGTGCTCAAGCAGATCGTCGAGCACCTTGCGGTAAGAGATCATGGCCTTTCGCAGGTCGTCCGTTGTCGCGTCGGACTGCGACCGGACGTCGTGCGCTGACCGGTAGTGCTCGACCGCGTTCGCGTGTTCCACCGACAGATCGGCGAGTTGACGGTCGTAGCCCTCGGACGGATACCCGAGATCCGCCACCACGACGTTCACCAACCGCTCGGCCTGCGCCACCGACTCGACCGGCGCCTCGACGAAACGCTCCTGTATCCGAGTCCATTCGACGCGGTATTTCTCGTGTTTCTCCGGGGGAATGGGGTGTAGGTCGTACTCCGCGTGCCGCCGTTCCCGGTCGGCCAGTTCCTTCTCCGCCGCACGCCGGTCACCGTTGCTCGACACCACACGGTCGTATTCCGGACCGAACCTGCGGCGCAGCCGCTGGCTTCGCATCTGCGGCATCAAGAAGAACACCGCGGCGGCGGCCACCAGCACCACCAGAACGATGATGGCGATGATCGCACCCGTTGACATGGAAAGACCTCCTTGACTCGAAGGTTTGACGCCAGGGTGCCCTTGGTGATGATCACTACACCTCGGTCGGCAAGAATCGTGCGGTGCTCACGCGGCTGCGCAACCGATACGCCTGGTTCGACCATTTGGTCAGGGCGCTCGATCGGTACATCGACCACAACGCCTATCAGTACGCGGCCGCGATCACGTATTTCAGCGTGCTGTCCGTCGTGCCGATCATGATGGTCGGCTTGTCGGTCACCGGTTTCGTCCTCGCCGACAGCGACGAGATCACCCGTGACCTGCGGATCACGATCATCCAGGCGCTGCCGTCCGGTCTCGACGGATTCGCCGCGGAGATTTATGACAACGTCATCGCTCAGCGCGCCTCACTCGGTGTGTTCGGTCTGGTCATCGGTCTGTACGCGGGCTGGGGCTGGATGAACGCCTTGCGTGACGCGCTGACCGCGATGTGGGACCTCGAACGCCCGCAACTGCCGTTCTTCCGGACCATCCTGTGGGATCTGCTCGCGTTGGTCAGCCTGGCGCTCGCGTTGTTGGTCTCGTTCTCGCTGACCGCCGTGGGAAGCTGGCTCAACAGCGCGGTCCTGCGGTGGACGGGAATGGACGATCAGCCATGGGCGGGAACGGTTTTGTCACTTTTGTCCGTTCCGTTGGCCATCTTCGCGGACTGGCTCGTGTTCCTCTGGGTGCTGACCAGGCTGCCCCGCGCCAAGGTCAACACCCGCTCGGCCGTGCGCGGCGCGCTCGCCGCGGCCGTCGGCTTCGAGATCCTCAAGATCGGCGCGAACCTGTACCTGAGCCTGCTCGGCCGCTCCCCGACCACCGCCGCGTTCGGGTCGATCATCGGTCTGCTGGTGTTCATCTACCTCGTCGCACGGCTGTTGCTGCTGGTGGCGACCTGGATCGCGACCGCCGAAGAACGGCGGGCCACCCCAGTGGTGGTCCAACCGGAGCAACGCCCGGGGTACCTTGGGAGTACGACCGCCGGGCCCAAGGCGCCCCCGCTGCGTCTGGCGGCCGCTAGTTGGCTGATGGCGACAGGCGCCGTGGTGGCGTTGTGGCTGCAACGAGTTATCCGACGGAAAACGCGCAAGTAGGGAGACATCGTGTCCGGCAGCGACGTGATCCAGATCCAGCTGGAACGTCACGAGTCGGCGGTGACCGTCGCGCACGTGACCGGAGACATCGACCTTTCGTCGGCCGATGCCTTCCGTGAAGGCCTGGCACAGGGCGTGGCCAGCGGCAACGCCTTCGTGCTCAACCTGGACGGCGTGACGTTCATGGGCTCACTCGGCTTCTCCGCACTGGTCGAGACGCATCACGAGACCGAGCGCCGCAATATCAGATGGGGCATCGTCGCGGGCACCTCGCCGATCATTCGCCCGCTGCGGATCACCGGTCTCGAGCAGGTCCTGCCGCTTTATCCGACCGTTCCGGATGCGTTGGCCGCATTGAGCGGTCCGCGGGCTCAGTAGGGCTGGATGGCCAGCAGCGCGATGTCGTCGTGGTCGTTGCCGCCGAGCCATTCCCGCACGCTCGCGTTGATCTTGGCGAGCATGGCGTCCATCGGGCTGCCGACGCAGCTGGACAGCAGCTCATGCAGCCTGCTCTCGCCGTACATCTCGTCGCCGCTCGGTCCGCCACGGGCCTCGCTGATGCCGTCGGTGTAGAGCAGGCAGACGTCGCCGCGGCGCAGCTCGACGAACTCCTGGCCGAACTTCGCGTTCGCGGTCACCCCGACCAGCATGCCCGGGATGATCACCTCTTCGACGCGGCCGTCCCGGCGTAGCACCAACGGGCTCGGGTGCCCGCCGGATCCGAGCGCCAGCCGCATCGTGTCCGCGCCGCGCGCGGTCAACGAGCCCACGACCAGGCTCGCGAACCGGCTGCGTCCGGTGGCCAGCAGCGTCTGGTTGACCAGGTCCAACAGCCGCTGAGGCTCCCGCTCGACCAGGTGCAACGCGCTCAGGGCGTGCCGGATGCTGCCGGTCAGCGCCGCCGCTTCCGGGCCGTTGCCGCACACGTCGCCGAGCAGGAACAACAACGTGCCGTCCGAGCGCGGGTGCACGTCATAGAAATCGCCGCCGACCTGCAGCGGGCCGGCGGCGGGACGGTAGAACGCGGCCATCCTGGCGCCGGGCACACTCGGCAGTTCAGCCGGGTGCAGCGTGGTTTCCAGCCCTTCGATCGCGGTGCGTGCCTTGCCCAGCACGGCGGCAGCGCCGAGGGCGGCTCCGGCGCGCACGGCGAACTCCCTGACGACATGCCTGTCCCGCTC
Organism: Rhodococcus rhodnii; assembly: GCA_000720375.1. Lineage (GTDB taxonomy): Bacteria > Actinomycetota > Actinomycetes > Mycobacteriales > Pseudonocardiaceae > Kibdelosporangium. The sequence continues at coordinate 24,071 of JOAA01000021.1, forward strand.
GGCCAGCGCCTCGCCGCGGGCCAAGATCAGTACGCCTGGGGTTTCGTTCGCCGCGACCAGGGGGACCACGCTGACCTCGGCGCAGTCGGCGAGCATCTCGCCCAGCGTGCCGGGAATGGCGTCGACCTCGGCCTGCGGCAACACTCTGACCGTGGGCTGCGTCGCGAACATGGCTCTGGCGAGCACGGGCGCTATCGAGGGAGCCAGTCTCCTGACCTTGCCATGTGTGGACCGGCCGTCCAGGACGTGGCTCCACCACTCCCAACGACCACGCGACGCGGGCAACAACACGACCGCGCGCTCGGCCAGGACCGGGCTCGCGAGCTCCGCGACGATGGTCGCGGCGGTGTCGGTGTCCATGCTGCCGCAGAGCCGTCCGCCCACTTCGGCAAGGAAGGCCGTATCACCCTGCTGGGCAACGGCCGGACGGGCCGATGCCGCTGCATCGGTCATCCCGCACCTCGCTGACGCTTCGGCAACTTCGTCTCTAAACCGTAGCGCCTGCCGCCACGCACGCACTGACCTGCCACCACCGCTGTGGATAAACATGGCAAGGTTAGGCATTGAACGTCGCCTCGGATCGGGGAGCAGTCGCCGTGACTACGCACATCAACCAAGATTCTGTGAGCCAAGATGGCGAGGACGCGACGCTGGACCGGTTGCTGGCCGCGATGGAAGACCTGCGTGAGGGCAACTTCCGCCGCCGCATCGTCGCCACCGGCGGCGGGCGCTCGGCGCAGCTCGCCGCAGCGTTCAACGAGATCGCGGAGCGTAACCAGCAGCTGGTGAACGAGCTGCTGAGAGTACGGGACAGCGTCGCGACCCAGGGTGTGCTGCACGAGCGGCTGCGTCCGACCGACGACACGGGCGGCTGGGGCGTGGCGACCACGGTCGTCAACGAGCTGATCGACCACCTGACCAGGCCGACCGTCGAGATCAACCACGTGCTGACTTCGGTCGCGGAGGGTGATCTGACCAAGCGGATGCCGGTGGAGATCGACGGCAGGCCGCTCGGCGGTGACGTCCTCGATCTCTCGCACACCGTCAACCGGATGGTCGACCAGCTGTCGCTGTTCGCGTCCGAGGTGACCAGGGTCGGCCGGGAGATCGGTACCGAGGGCATCCTCGGCGGCCGGGCCCAGCTGCCCGGTGGTGTGGGCATCTGGCGTGACCTGACCGACTCGGTCAACCTGATGGCCGGGAACCTGACCGACCAGGTGCGTGACATCGCGCGCGTGGCGACCGCGGTGGCCAGGGGCGACTTGACCCAGAAGATCGCCGTGGGTGCTCGTGGCGAGATCCTGGAGCTGAAGAACACCCTCAACACCATGGTCGACCAACTCTCCTCCTTCGCCGACGAGGTCACCCGCGTGGCCCGCGAAGTCGGTACCGAGGGCATCCTGGGTGGTCAGGCGACAGTTCCTGGGGTTGGCGGGACGTGGCGTGACCTCACCGACTCGGTGAACCTGATGGCGGGCAACCTGACCGACCAGGTCCGCAAGATCGCGACCGTGGCGACCGCGGTGGCCAGGGGCGACCTGACTCAGAAGATCAACGTCGACGCCCGCGGCGAGATCCTCGAACTCAAAAACACCCTCAACACCATGGTCGACCAACTCTCCTCCTTCGCCGAGGAAGTCACGCGGGTCGCCCGCGAAGTCGGTACGGACGGCATCCTCGGTGGTCAGGCGCAGGTGCCTGGTGTCGCCGGCACGTGGCGTGACCTCACCGACTCGGTGAACTTCATGGCGGGCAACCTGACTGACCAGGTGCGCAGCATCGCGACCGTGGCGGCGGCGGTGCAGCGCGGTGACTTGACCCAGAAGATCAACGTCGACGCCCGCGGCGAGATCCTCGAACTCAAAAACACCCTCAACACCATGGTCGACCAACTCTCCTCCTTCGCCGACGAGGTCACCCGCGTGGCCCGCGAAGTCGGTAGCGACGGTCGGCTGGGTGGTCAGGCGCTCGTGCCTGGCGTCGCTGGCACGTGGCGTGAGCTGACGAACTCCGTGAACTTCATGGCGTACAACCTGACCGACCAGGTCCGCAACATCGCTCAGGTGACGACCGCCGTGGCCCGAGGTGATCTGACTCAGAAGATCAACGTCGACGCCCGCGGCGAGATCCTCGAACTCAAAAACACCCTCAACACCATGGTCGACCAGCTGTCGGCCTTCGCCGACGAGGTCACACGTGTCGCCCGCGAGGTCGGCACCGAGGGCAAGCTGGGTGGCCAGGCGCAGGTCCGGGGCGTGGCCGGCACGTGGAAGGACCTGACCGACAACGTCAACGTGATGGCCGAGAACCTGACGACCCAGGTGCGCAGCATCGCGACGGTCGCGAACGCGGTGGCCAACGGTGACCTGTCGAAGAAGATCACCGTCGAGGCCAGCGGTGAGGTCGCCGACCTGGCCGAGACCATGAACGGCATGGTCGACACGCTCCGCGCGTTCGGTGACGAGGTCACGCGTGTGGCGCGCGAGGTCGGTACCGAGGGAACGCTGGGCGGTCAGGCGCGCGTGCCCAACGTGGCGGGCACGTGGAAAGAGCTGACCGACAACGTCAACGTCATGGCCGAGAACCTGACCACGCAGGTGCGCAACATCGCCCAGGTGACCACGGCCGTGGCCAACGGTGACCTGTCCAAGAAGATGGACGTGACGGCGCGGGGCGAGATCCTGGAGCTGAAGAACACGCTGAACACCATGGTCGACCGGCTGTCGTCGTTCGCCGTCGAGGTCACGCGTGTCGCCCGCGAAGTCGGCACGGAAGGCAAGCTCGGTGGCCAGGCCAACGTGGTCGACGTGTCCGGCACGTGGCAGCGGCTGACCGTGAGCGTGAACGAGCTCGCCGGCAACCTCACCACTCAGGTGCGTGCGATCGGCGCGGTCGCCACGGCGGTCACCGCGGGCGATCTGACCAGGCAGATCACCGTGGACGCGTCCGGTGAGCTGGCGGATCTGAAGAACAACATCAACCAGATGATCCTGACCCTCAAGGAAACGACGCGGACCAACGAGGAACAGGACTGGCTGAAGACCAACCTGGCCCGGATCTCCGGGCTGATGCAGGGCCACCGTGATCTCGGCGCGGTCGCGTCGCTGATCCTGAGCGAACTCGCGCCCCTGGTCCGTGCCCAGTACGGCGCGGTGTTCCTGGCCGAGACCGCCGACACCGGCACGTGGCTACGCCGGATCGCCGCGTACGGCCGGTCCGAAGCGGACGGTCCGGTGAAGTTCGAGTTCGGTGAATCCCTTGTCGGGCAAGCCGCCGTGGACAAGCGCACGATCGTGATGACGGGCGCGCCCGCGGACTACATCAAGGTCTCCTCCGGGCTTGGCTCCACGTCGCCGAAGAACGTGATCGTGCTGCCGGTGCTGTTCGAAGGCCAGGTGCTCGGTGTGGTCGAACTGGCGTCGGTCAACGAGTTCTCCGCGGTCCACCACGACCTGCTGGAGCAGCTCAAGGAGACCATCGGCGTCAACATGAACACCCTGCTGGCCAACTCGCGAACCGAGGCGCTGCTGGCCGAGTCGCAGCGGCTGACCCGTGAGCTGCGGGCCCGCTCGGAACAGCTGCAGGCGCAGCAGGACGAGCTGCAGAGCTCCAACACCGAGCTCGCCGAGAAGGCCGCGTTGCTGGCCAGGCAGAACCGCGACATCGAGGTGAAGAACTCCGAGATCGAGCAGGCCCGTCAAGAACTCGAGGACCGCGCGCGGCAGCTGGCGACGGCCTCGAAGTACAAGTCGGAGTTCATGGCGAACATGTCGCACGAGCTTCGTACGCCGCTCAACAGCGCGTTGATCCTGGCGAAGCTGTTGAGCGACAACCTGGAAGGCAACCTGACGCCGCGGCAGCGGGAGTTCGCCAAGACGATCTACTCGGCCGGCAGCGACCTGCAGCAGCTGATCGACGACATCCTCGACCTGACGAAGGTCGAAGCCGGGCACCTGGAACTGCAGGTCAACGACTTCGCACTGCCCGAGCTGGTCAGCTACGTCGAGGCGCTGTGCCGCCCGTTGACCACGGAGAAGGGCCTGGACTTCTCGGTCATCGTCGAGCCGTCCGTACCGTCCACTTTGCACACCGACGAGCACCGGCTGCAGCAGATCCTGCGGAACCTGTTGTCCAACGCGGTGAAGTTCACCCACGAGGGCCGGGTGGAACTGCGGATCACGATGGTCGACCCGGCGATGATGAAGACCGCGCGGATGCGTTCGGCCGACGCGGTGATCGCCTTCGCCGTCGAGGACACCGGAATCGGCATCCCGCAGGACAAACTGGCGGTGATCTTCGAGGCGTTCCAGCAGGCCGACGGCACGACCAGCCGGAAGTACGGCGGCACCGGCCTTGGCCTGTCGATCTCACGGCAGCTCACGCAGCTGCTGGGCGGCGAGCTGCACGTGACCAGCGAGCCTGGCTCGGGCAGCATCTTCACGCTGTACCTGGCCGTGGAGCAGCCGGAGAAAGCGGTGCCCGCCGCGTCCACCAGCCCGATGGTGGTGGAAAGCCCGGCGCCGCTGGAGGACGAAGCGGACGAAGACCCGAGCGTCCCGCTGTCGATCCGCTTCCACGGCGAGAAGATCCTGATCGTCGACGACGACCTGCGTAACGTCTTCGCGTTGACGGCCATGCTCGAACAGCACGGACTCGACGTGGTGTACGCGGACAACGGCGTCGCCGGTGTGCGTGCTTTGGAGCAGTACAAGGACATCGCCTTGGTGCTGATGGACGTGATGATGCCCGAACTGGACGGCAACGCGACGATCGCGGCGATCCGCGAGATGTCCTCGCACCGCGACCTGCCGGTGATCGCCGTGACCGCGAAGGCGATGCCGGAGGACCGGGAACGGACGTTGGCGGCGGGCGCGAACGACTACGTCACCAAGCCGGTCAACAACAACCGGCTGCTCCGCCTGATCTCGAAGCACCTGGACGGAGAGGAAACCGTGTAGCCGCGTTGACCGCGGGTTGAAATCTCGGTTAGGGTCGTGTCAACGACCTACCTGAACCACAGGGGAGTCACCGCGTGGCAACGCGGATCCCGTTCAGGAGGTCGTTTGTCATGACCGATCTATGGCGCGCCCAAGGCTCCCCTGAGGCCCGCGTGCTGTGGGACATGGTCGAAGGGCCGATGCCGCGCGGCCTTCTCGGCGTGGGTGATCCCGATGTGCACCGCATTGGCGACCAATGGACCATGTTCCTTGGCGGGTTCGCCACGCAGTTCCGCAATCGCTTGTATCGCGCGACTTTGCCCGAGGGCGCCGACCTGACCAACCCGGCTTGGGCCTTCGACACCGACCGCCGGGGCCGGGTCGTCGCGCTCGTTCCCGATCCACCACGGGGTTCCTGGGACGCGGCTGGGATGCACACACCAAGCTACGTGCCCGCGGTCAGTGGGAATGGTGAGCGCATTTACTACACCGGCCGGTCGAGCTCGAAGCACTACGGCCCGAAGAGCCGTTACGCGATCGGCGTGCTGGAACGGCAGAACGGCGAATGGGTGCGACGGGATTCCCCTGTCGTCGTCGGCGACGAGCACCGGTCGAGCGTGCTTGAACCGTTCGTGGTGTACGCCGACGGCCGCTACCGGATGTGGTACTTGGCGAACCCACATGAGATCGGGCCTGGCGAGCAACCGGACTACGAGTTGCGCTGCACGGAAAGCGAGGACGGCGTCACCGGCTGGACGCCGCCGGTGGTTTTCGCCGACCCGTCGGAAGGGTTCTTCGACAACGCGGTGGTTCACCGCGGCGACGAGTGGGTGATGCTGCTCGCTCGCGGCTCCAACCTGCACGGCACCCCCGACTTCCCCGCGCAGGGGTTGTGGTGGATGACTTCCCGGCAGCCCAGCGCGGACCGGTCCGACTGGTCAACGCCCAGGCGTCTGCTCGATACCGACGTCCCGGGGACACCGGAGTGGTTCGGCCATGGAACGTATGGTCCCGCGTTGGCGTTCGATGCTTCGCGAGCGACCGTGTTCTTCACAGGCACAAGGCGCGCGCCACGTTGGCCTCTGTTGTCGTTGCAGCGGCTGACGCGGTTGCGACGGCCACCTGTGCCGTCGCCTTTCTACCTTTCGACCGGCACGATCACGGTCGATCTCAGCTGAGTCCGGGCACTTGGATGGAGACGAAAGGGAAGTTGCTGCGGGACCATCGGGTCTCCAGCGGCCTCACCCAGGAGGAACTGGCGGAGCGAGCCGGGCTCAGCGGTCAGGCGATCGGCGCGTCGAATCGGCGACGCGGTGGCGGAAGCGAACATGGTGGACCTCGCGGCGTCGTGCCACAAGCTCGGCAAACGCACCAAAGCCCGCAGCCGCTATGCCGATGCGATCACGCTGGCCAGGCAGGCAGGCAGTGGACCACGCCATCGCCTTGCACGACCGGGAGGGCGAAATCCGGGCACTGCTCGGGCTGGGCCTCGTCGAGACTGCGGTCATCTTCGACAGCATCCCTGACTTGTCGCACGAGCTGCGCACGTCGATCCTCAGTGCCCGCGCTTTGCGACGGGAATAACCGGGACGCACCAGGCGTTCGCGCTCCATATGTCAGACGAGACCGTAGAGCTCAGCCCGACGGAATGGGTGCAGAACCAGACGACAACGATCCTGGAGACCGGCACCACTGATGGTGTCGAGGTCTTCGGGTCGCCCGTTGTGCTGCTGACGCTGCGCGGCGCGAAAACCGGCAAGTTGCGCTACACCCCGGTGATGCGGGTGGAGCACGACGGCAGGTACGCGGTCGTGGCTTCCAAGGGCGGCGCCCCGGAAAACCCCACCTGGTACTACAACATCAAGGCCCACCCCGAGTTCCCGCTGCAGGACGGGACCGTGACGAAGGAGTACGTGGCGCGCGAGGTCGACGGCGCCGAGCGGGCGGAGTGGTGGGAGCGGGCCGTCAAGGCCTATCCGCCTTACGCCGAGTACCAGGAGAAGACCGACCGGCAGATCCCGGTATTCGTCCTCGACCCCAAGTGACCAGCTGACCTTGGCGTTGCCGTGCAGGGGCAATCGCGTCCCGCACGGCAACGCCGAGCCCGGAGCCACCCGTTTGCGTCCACTGTGTACGTCGGCCTCAGCGCAAATCCACCTGGACGTCCGCCTCGGCGAAGATCTCCATGATGGTGTCGAATCGAGCAATACGCTTCCTGGACTCCGCTGAAGCGTGCCAGGTCAGCGTGAACGGCGGCGCCACGCCGAAACGGCCGCGGAGACAATCGGTCAACGCGTCGAGATTCCAGCCGAAATAGCAGCCTGGTCCGTTGATCGCTTCACCGATCGCGCAGTAGAAATCGGTGATGTCCGAGATTCGGGCGCCGTCGATCTCGTAATGCCCGCCGTCGCGGTCCTCGTCTGGCACCGCCCACGCCTTGAACACGGTCTTCAGCCACGCTTTCCGGCGATCCGATGGAAGGCCGGCCCATTTGTAGCGCGCAACCGGACCGGGCTCGCACCACGCGTGCCAGATGTCGGTGGCATTGTGGTCCAAGCGCTCAACAAAACCGGTCACCCGAACCGAACCCGTGGTCTTGACATCGCTGAGTCGGCACGAGGTCAGTGGCATTCCGGTCGCCGCGAGCGCGTTCAGGTAGACATTCCGGCCTGCCGGCGCGACAGGCTGCCAGCCATGAAGCGTAAAGGTCGCTGACTCCGACTGGACAGGCGCGAAGCCCTCGATGTCCGTTGCGTGACCGACCAAGTGACGATCGGCATCCGTCACCGAGAACTTCCACACCTCGGCGATCGTATAGCGTTTGGCCCATGGACAGCTTGTCGTTGGTGAAGACGTGGCCGGTCGACAACGTGGCGGTGGCCGTGGTCGGCCGCGACGGGCAGGTGCTCGGATCGCGCGGTGACCAGAAGCAACTGTTCCCCCTCGCTTCCGTGACCAAGCTGCTGACCTCCTACGCCGTGCTCATCGCGGTGGAGGAAGGTGCGGTCGAACTCGACGAGCCCGCGGGGCCGGAGGGGTCGACGATCCGGCATCTGCTCGCGCACGCGTCCGGGCTGGCCATGACCGAGGACAAGATTCAGGCGCAGCCCGGCACCAAGCGGATCTACTCGAACATGGGTTTCGACACGCTCGCCGAGACCGTTCAGCAGGCGTCCGGCATTCCGTTCAACGCCTATCTCGCCGAGGCCGTTTTCGCTCCGCTCGGCATGACTGACACCACGCTCAAGGGCAGCGCCGCTCATGCCGGTGTGTCCACTTGCGCCGATCTGAGCAGGTTCGCTGCCGAACTGCTCAGCCCGACCTTGATTTCCGAGGGGACGTTTCGGGAGGCGACCACCGTCGTCTTTCCTGGGTTGAATGGCGTTCTGCCCGGGTTCGGCCACCAGAAGCCCAATGACTGGGGCCTCGGCTTCTCCATCAGGGACCACAAGAGTCCGCATTGGACCGGCAAGCGCAACTCCCCCGAGACGTTCGGGCACTTCGGGCAGAGCGGGACGTTTCTCTGGGTCGACCCGAAGGCGGGGATCTCCGCGATCGCGTTGACCGACCGGGCTTTCGGCGAATGGGCCGCCGAGGTGTGGCCGGTGCTCAGCGATGCGATTCTTGACGAGACCAGCTGAGCGGCAAATGCGTGATGCCGTTGATGAAATTCGACGTCAGCCGCGTGGGGTCGCCGGCCGGCTGAACCTCCGGCAGGCGGGTGAGGAACTCGCGGAAGAAGATCCGCATCTGCAGCCTGCCGAAATGCGCGCCAAGGCACAGGTGCGGGCCTTGGCCGAACGCGATGTGGTCGTTCGGCGTCCTGGTTATGTCGAACCGGAACGGATTCGGGAACTGCCGCGAGTCGTAGTGCGCGGACACGTGGTACACGACCACCTTGTCGCCCGCGCGGATCTGTTGCCCGGCAAGGACAACGTCCCGTGCGGCGGTCCTGCGGAAGCTCAGCACCGGCGGGTGCCAGCGCAGCATCTCCTCGACCGCCGAGTCGATGAGGTCCACATTGGACCGTAACCGGCGGTACTCCGCGGGGTGTTGAACAAGCGCCAGAACACCGCCCGGTAGTGCGCTGCGAACCGTGTCGTTGCCCGCGATCACCACGAGGAAGAAGAACATCTGCAGCTCGGGCTCGTCCAGCGCACGTCCGTCCACTGTGGCGTTGACCAACGCGGACATCAGGTCGTCACCAGGGTTCCGGCGCTTGTACGCAGCCAATTCCGACGCATAGCCGAACATGTCGGCAAGCATCGCGGGCGAGCGCGGGTTGAGCGGTTTGCCGGAAGCGTCCCGGACGACCTCGTCGGCGTGTTCCGGGTCCTGATACCCGATCACGCGATTTGTCCAGCGCAGCAACAGGTCCCGGTCCGACGCGGGCACGCCGAGCAGGTCGGCCAGGTTCAGCAACGGGAAGTCGTCAGTCACGTCGACGGGCAGATCGCACGAACCACGCGACACCACCGAAGACAGCAAAGCCGAGGCACGAGCGGCGATCTCCGAAGCGGACTGCTCGAGCCTGCGCCTGGTGAACACCGCCGCGACGATCTTGCGCAGCCGCTGGTGCTCGGGCGGGTCCATGTTGAGGATCATCCGCCGGATGAACGCCAGGTCGTCCGGCTCGGGATCCCGGATCTGGGTCGCGCCGAGCCACGACGAGAACACCTCGGGCGTCCGCAGCACCTCTCGAACGTCCGAGTACCGTGTCACCGCCCAATAACCGGGCCCGGCAGGCCAGTCGAGCACCGCATGCTCGTCCTGCCAGCTGACCGGCGCTGTGTCGCGCAGCTCCTGGAAGGCCGCGTGCGGCACACCCTGCGCGAACACTCGTGGATCGAACACATTCGGCACACCGGAGAAGCTAGTCCATGAGCAACATCACATTCCTGCACGCCGGGCAAAGTTGCACGCCGGGCAATATTGCTCGGTAGTCTGATCGTGTGACACCCAAACCGGGGATTCGCGAGGCGAAGAAATACGAGACGCGACGAGCGCTCGGCTTCGCCGCGTTCGAACTCGCCACGGAGCGGGGGTTGCACGGGTTCCTCGTCGAGGACATCACCAACCGGGTAGGTGTGTCCCGCCGGACCTTCTTCAACTACTTCAACCGCAAGGAAGAAGCAGTCGTCGCGGTCAGCGGGTTCGTGTTCGACGACGCCATGGTCGCATTGCAGGACAGGCCCGCCGACGAGCCGCTGTTCGACTCGTTGCGCGTGGTCGCCGAGCTGGTGATCAGCCCGGAGAACCTCGGCCTGATCAACCGGCTGTCCACGATCGCGTCCGACTACCACGAGCTCGTCCCCTACGAGCTGGTGATCAGGGAACGCATGGTGCAGGGCGCACACGAGGCGCTCGCCGATCGGATGCCGGCCGGATGCTCGGCGTTCTTCCCGCTCGCCCTGGTGCACGCCGCGTTCGGCGTGCTTCAGGCCGCGATCACCCGCGGCATGGACCACGAGGACGCAAGCGTGAGCGCACTCATCGACGAGGCGTTCGGCTACCTGCGCACCGGATTTCAACCCCAGAGCTGATCAGCGCGGATCGGTTCCCACACCCAGACTTTGATGAAGGAGCACGCCCGTGGCGAAGCTGCTCTACCGGCTCGCGCACGCGGCCAGACGGCGCAGAGGTCTTGTCCTCGGTATCTGGCTGCTGGTGCTGGCGGTCGCCGGAATCGGCGCACTCGGATTCGCAGGCCAGACGACCAACCAGTTCTCCATCCCGGGAACCGAGTCGCAGCAGGCACTCGATCACCTGAAGGACAAGCTGCCCCAGGCCGCGGGCGCGTCCGGGCGGATCGTGTTCGCCGCTCCGCAAGGCAGGACGCTCGCGCAGGAGCAGCAGACCATCGACGGCGTGATCGCGCAGATCGGCAAGACCGAGCAGGTCGCAGGCGCCTTCAGCCCGTTCGTCACCCAGGCCGTCTCCCAGGACGGCCGCATCGGTCTCGCCCAGGTGCAGTTCTCGGTCTCGCCGCCGGAGGTCAAGGAGTCGACCAAGGACGCGATCAAGAACGCCGTCCAGGCCGCGTCGAACTCGGGCATGGAGGTCGCGTACAGCCAGGAGATCGCCGGTGAGATGGTCGCGATCGGCGCCACCGAGGGCATCGGTGTGGTGATCGCGGCGATCGTGCTGGTGCTGACGTTCGGCTCGCTCGTGGCCGCGGGCCTTCCGCTGCTGACCGCCCTGGTCGGTGTCGGCATCGGCATCGGCGGCCTGTACGCGCTGACCAGCGTGATCGACATGTCCTCGACCGCTCCGGTGCTCGCGCTGATGCTCGGCCTCGCGGTGGGCATCGACTACGCGCTGTTCATCGTGCACCGGCACCGCAAGCAGGTGCTCGGTGGCATGGAGGTCAACGAATCCATCGCGCGAGCGATCGGAACCGCTGGAAGCGCGGTGTTCTTCGCCGGTCTGACAGTGATCATCGCGCTGGTCGGCCTGACGGTCGTCGGGATTCCGTTCCTGTCGGTCATGGGCTTGGCCGCGGCCGCGACGGTCGCGGTCGCCGTGCTGTTGGCGTTGACGCTGGTTCCCGCGATCCTGGGCTTCGTCGGCGAGCGGATCGTCTCCGAGAACGCCCGAGCCAAGGCCACGGCGCCCGAGCAGAAGGAGGCCTTCGGCTACCGCTGGGGCCGTGCGGTGGCCAAGCGCCCGATCACCGCCCTCGTGCTGATCGTCGTTTCCCTTGGCGCGATCGCGATTCCGGCGTTCTCGCTGGAAATGGGCCTGCCGGACGACTCGACCGCGCCGGAGGGCAGCCCGCAGCAGCGCGCGAACGCGCTTGTCACCGAAGCTTTCGGGCCCGGCTTCAGCGGGCCGCTCGTGGTCGTCGCCGACCTGCCGTCCGGCGTGAACCCGCAGCAAGCGCTTGGTGCGCTCGTCGGCAAGCTGAGCTCGGTCAAGGACGTCACCCGCGTCGTGCCCGCCGGAGTCAGCCCGGACGGCACAACCGCCGTGCTGCAACTGATCCCGGGCAGCGGACCGTCCACTGAGGCCACAAAGGACCTGGTGTCGCGGTTGCGTGAGCTGACCGGCGAGGTCAAGTCGCAGACCGGGTCGACGATCGGTGTCACGGGCCAGACCGCGCTGAACATCGACGTGTCGCAGAAGCTGTCCGACGCGCTGCCGACGTACCTGATCGTCATCGTCGGCCTGTCGCTGATCCTGCTGGCGATCATGTTCCGGTCGATCCTGGTGCCGATCAAGGCCACCGCGGGCTTCCTGCTCACCGTGGCCGCGTCGATCGGCGCGGTCGTGGCGATCTTCCAGTGGGGCTGGCTCGGTGACCTGTTCGGCATCACGCACGGTTCGCCGATCATCAGCTTCCTGCCGATCCTGATGACCGGCATCCTGTTCGGCCTGGCCATGGATTACGAAGTGTTCCTCGTGTCCGGCATGCGGGAAGCGTTCGTACGTGGTGACACGCCGAAAGAAGCTGTCGTCGACGGCCTCGGTCACGGCGCCCGCGTGGTCACGGCAGCCGCGCTGATCATGACTGCAGTGTTCTTCGGGTTTGTGTTCTCGCACGACACGGTCATCAAGTCGATGGGCTTCGCGCTGGCGTTCGGTGTCATGATCGACGCCTTCGTCATCCGGATGACCCTGGTGCCGGCACTGATGACGCTGTTCGGCAAGGCCGCATGGTGGTTCCCCCGTCTGCTCGATCGGATTACCCCGAACGTGGACGTGGAGGGAGAGACGCTCGCCCGGCACATCGGGCAGCAGGAGCGGCACGAAAAGGTTCCACAGCCGGTGTGAGCATCCGGCGGCCGCACAGCGTAAGTTTGTGCGGCCGCCGGAATCATGTCCGTCCAACAGAATCTGATACGTGAGCATTTGGGATCGTGCTGCCAGGTGGTCCGCCCGGCGCTGGTTGCGCAGGCTGGACACCCGTCTTCAGCATGGCCACACCGCGGCTGACCACGATCCGGTGATCGCCGCGGCGCTTGAGAAACACGTCCACGTGGTACGAACCCAATTGGACCGTGACGCCGCGATCCGCAGAGAGCTCGTCGAAGCGCCGCCCTTGGTGTTGCTGGCGATCTACGCGGAGGAGATTCACCAGGAGGCGGTCAAAGCCGGGTGGGAACCACCGCTCGTGTGGACCTCGTTGGACGGTCTGTCGTTGCGACTGCTCGCGTGTTGCGTGGTGGCTAGAAATCGTCCAACCGCGCGCGCTCTACGCTGAGCCGCAACGCCTCCAGCAGATCCATGGTCGTATCGCCGTCCCGTTGGACGGGAATCGGCGGCGACTGCGCCTGCTCGGTCTTCGCCTCGATCAGATCGGCCAGTGCCTCTTGGTAGCCGTCGGTGAACTCGCCGGGCCGGAACTCCGCGGCCATGCTCGTCACCAACGCCGTCGCCGCGGCGAGCTCTTGTGGACGGACAGTGATTTCCCTTTGCAGAACAGGGAAATCCACAGGCAGGATCTCGTCCGGCCAGAACATCGTATGCAGCACAAGCATGTCACCCCGGGGCTGCACGGCGGCGAGAACTTCCCTGCGGCGCAGGCAGATCTTCACGATCGCCAGCCGCTGCGTGCGTTCCATCGCCTGACGCAGCAAGGCATACGACTGCACCGCGTTGTCCTCGGGCTCGAGGTAGTAGCTGCGCTGAAAGTAGATCGGGTGGATGTCGTTGTCGCGCGCGAAGTACTGCACCTGCATCGTCCGGTCCGACGAACTCGGCAGCGAGTCGAAGTCCGCCCGGTCAAGCAGCACGAGCCGCCCGTCAGGCAGCTCGTAACCCCTTGCCACGTCAGCGAAGTCGATCTCCTCGCCGCACGCCTCGCACTCCCGCCGGTAGCGGATCCGTCCGGCGTCGGCCCGATGGACGTGATGGAACCGGAAGTCATGGTCCTTGGTCGCGGCATACGCCCGCACACCTATTGACACCAAGCCAATCGTCACGGATCCACGCCAGACAGCTCGCATGTCTTCCGTGCTACCCCGCGGCGCCCGGCGCCCGATAGGGCCATTAGGGCATAGCTACTACTGCGTCCACTTCGATCAGGCACTCCGGCCGGAACAGGCCCGCGACCTGGATCAGGGTACTGGCCGGGTTGGGACGGTCACCGAGCACTGGGCGGATGAACTCGTCGCGGATCTCCCGCACGATCGGCAGTTCGGACGTGTCGGCCACGTACCAGTTGAATCGCACCACGTCAGCCCAGGTCGCGCCGAGTTGCTTGAGCACGTTCTCCAGGTTCCGCAGCGCCTGCCTGGTCTGCGCGGCCAGGTTGTCCTGGCCGACGAGTTGGCCGTTCTCGTCCAGCGCGACCTGGCCGGAGACGAACGCGAGCCGGCCCGAAGTGGTCACCGCGTGGGCGTATCCGAAGCCTGGGGCGTTGCCCGCTACGTCGTCGATCCGGTCGTGGATGGGCATGTGAGTGTCCTTAGATAGTCGTCGATCAGTCGGATCTGCCGGGCGGGCGGGAACCTGTCCGGGTCGAACAGGGCCTGCACGACCAGACCGTGCGTCAGCGCGGCCGCCGAGGCGACCACGTCCTCCACATCGGCGTCTGCTGGGATCTCGCCCTTTTCGACCGCCGCGAGGACGTGTGGCCGGAGCTTGCCGCGCCACCGCTCGTACCGCGCGGTCTCGGTCGCGGCGAGCTCCTCGTCACCGATGGCCGCGTCCCAGAAACTCACCCATACCCGGTTCATCGCGACCGATTCGGGCGTCAGCGGCAGGACGTCGAGCAGGTACTCCCGCAGCGCCGCCAGCCCGGTCACGTCCAGCTCGCGGTAGAGCGCGGCCAGGGTGCGTTCCTCTGCCACCGCGTGGGCATAGCGGACCAAGTCGCGTTTGGCCGGGAAGTAGTGCGTGAGCATCCCGGTCGACGCACCCATCTCCGCGGCCACCGCGCGCAGCGTGAGCCGGCCGAATCCGCGTGCCGCGAGGACACGCCAGACCGCTTCGGACACGTCACGCCTGCGGGCGTCGTGGTCGCCGGGGGCAGGAGGCATGGCATGATGGTACATAACAAACGTTTGGTACGGAGGTTCTGGGGATGCTCTCGTTGCGCTTGACCGACGACGCCGAACTGCGCGCGTTGGAGCCGTGGAACGCCGAGGAGTTCGCGGCGCACATCGACCACGTCCGCGACTACATCGGACCGTGGATCGGGATGTCGCACGTCGTGACGGACACCGAGAGTGGACGCGCGGTCCTGCAGCGCTACATCGACAAGCTGGCCAGGGACGAAGGCCGGATCTACGGCATCTGGATCGAGGGAAAACTGATGGGCGGCACGCTGTTGCGTACGTTCGACGCGCAGAGCGGCACGTGCGAGATCGGCGTGTGGCTGGATCCGGACGCGGCCGGGCAAGGCCTCATCACCCGCGCCGCCCGGCACATGATCGACTGGGCGGTATGCGTTCGCGGAATGTCCCGCGTCGAATGGCGGTGCAGCCCGGAGAACGAACGCAGTATCGCTGTGGCACAACGGCTTGGCATGACGCTCGAGGGTGTGCTGCGTTCGGAGTACCCCATCAACGGCACCCGGCAGGACGCCCAGGTCTGGTCCGTGCTGGCCTCGGAATGGCCGTCGCGAAAGTAGAATCGGGCGGGTGACGAACAAGGACGACCTGGTCGCCGGGCGCTACCGGCTGGCAGGCCGGATCGGCCGCGGTGCGATGGGGGTGGTCTGGCGCGCGCACGACGAGCGCCTGGACCGGACGGTCGCGGTCAAACTCCTGTCGTTCGGCGCGGCACTCGGTGGCACAGACGGCGAACAGGTCGACGCGCGCGTGATGCGCGAGGCCCGCCTCGCCGCCAGGATCCAGCATCCCAACGCGATCCAGGTGCACGATGTCGTGGAGCACGAAGGCAGGCCATGTCTGATCATGGAATACCTGCCCTCCGAAAGTCTTTCGGCGGTACTGAACGACCGGGGCACATTGCCCGCGGACGAGGTGGCCAGGATCGGCGCCCAGATCGCCGGGGCACTGGCCGCCGCGCACGAGGTCGGCATCGTGCACCGGGACATCAAGCCTGACAACGTTTTGATAGCGCCGGACGGCACGGTGAAGATCACCGACTTCGGGATCTCCCGAGCGGTCGGGGACGCGACGATGACCAGCAACGGCATCATCGCGGGCACACCGGCGTTCCTGGCGCCGGAAGTCGCGGGCGGCGGCAAGGCGGGTTTCCCGTCCGATGTGTACTCCTTGGGCTCAACCCTTTACGCCGCAACGGAGGGCATGCCTCCGTTCGGTGTGGACGACAACACGATCGCCTTACTGCTCAAGGTGTCCACGGGCGAGATCACGCCGCCACGCCAGTCCGGGACGCTCAGCCCGCTGCTGTTATGGCTGTTGCGCCCGGATCCCAGCGAACGCCCGAGCATGCGTGAAGCCGAGGACTATCTGGCGACGGGCAAACAGCCGCCGGAGTTCCAGCCACGCACCGCGACCATGACGCTGCCGCCGCCGAAACCTCGCAGGCGCGGGGCCTGGCTGGCGGCAGCGGCCGTTCTCCTTGTGGCTGTTGGACTTGTGGTCGGACTGGCGATCAACCGTGGCCGGCCGTCGCAGCCACAGGTCTTGCAGGAACCACTGATTGTTCCCAGCAGCAGGACCACCACCAGCCGGGCACAGTCGACATGTGAGGCGGAGTACCGGATCACCAACTCGTGGCCGGACGGCTATGAGGCTTTGGTGACCGTCCGCGCGAAGGCCACCCGGTTGAACGGCTGGACCGTGAGCTGGACTTTGCCGGGCGGGCAACGAATCACCAACCTGTGGAACGGAACCCTGTCGCAGGACGGCACCTCGATCCAGGTGGCGGCAGCGCAGTGGAACACGGCCGTCGAGTCGTCCACCTCCTTCGGTTTCATCGCGGGAACCAACGGCCCGAACCCGGTGAAGCCGGACGTGACCTGCACGGCCCGCTAATACTTAGCCCTTGCGCTAAGTATCTCGACGGGTTAATACTTAGCCGCATGGCACAGTATTCGGCTGAGCTCGACGGGGTGTTCGTAGCCCTCGCTGACCCGACCCGGCGTGACGTCATCCGGCGTCTGGGCCGCGGCCCGACGAGCGTCGGTGATCTTGCCCGCGAGTTCCCGATAACCCTTCCGTCCTTCATGAAGCACGTGCGGACGCTCGAGGCCAACGGCCTGATCCGCACGGACAAGGTCGGCCGGGTGCGGACCTGCGTGCTCAACCGCGAGCGCCTCGCCCTGGTCGACGGCTGGCTCGCCGAGCAGCGCCGGATCTGGGAAGAGCGCACCGACCGCCTGGAACGCCTTGTCACTGAGGAGCAGCAATGAATCCCGATCTTGATCTGACCATCGAGCGCGTCATCCGCGCCCCACGCGCGACCGTGTGGAAGGCGTGGACCGACCCCGAACGCTTCGCGAAATGGTTCCTCCCGGCTCCGATGGTGTGCCGGGTCGACCGGCTGGAAGCCCACGCCGGCGGCGGGCTCGTGACGCGGATGAGCGAGGACGGCGTGCGGTTCGTACCGCACATCGACGCGAGTTTCCTCCTCGTCGAGGAGAACACGAGGATCGTGTACACCAACGCCATCGACAGCTCATGGCGCCCGATGAATCCCGAGCCGGTCGCCCTGACGGCCGAGATCATCCTCCGCGATCACCCGGACGGCACGGACTATCAAGCGATTGTCCGGCATGGGGATCCGGCGTCCCGGGCCCGTCACGAGGAAATGGGCTTCTTCGAAGGCTGGGGAACCGTCACCAAGCAGCTCGCCGAGGTCGCCGAACAGTGAAGATCACGCTCACTTCCTTCGTCACCCTTGACGGGGTCAGCCAAGGCCCCGGCTCACCGGCCGAGGACACCAGCGACGGCTTCACCCGCGGCGGCTGGCTCGTGCCGTACCTGGACGAACTGTTCGTCCGGCGCACCTCGGAATGGCTGGACCTCGCCGACGGCCTGCTGCTCGGGCGACGCACGTACGAGGCGTTCGCCCGTGACTGGCCGCGGATCACCGACCCGGACGACCCGTTCACCGAGCGGATGAACGCCCTGCCGAAGTACGTGGTGACCAACACCCTCACGGCAGGGACCTGGAACCCGACGACCGTACTGCCCGGCGATCCACTTCGGACAGTCGGCGAACTCAAGGCGCGGCCGGGCCGGGAACTGCAGATCCACGGCAGTTCCCGGCTCGGCAACGCCCTCTTGGCTGCGGGGCTTGTCGACGTGGTCCGGCTGGTCGTCGCTCCCACCGTGATCGGGTCCGGGCGGCGGTTGTTCGACCATCCGACCGAACCCGTCGGCCTCAAGCTCGCCCATCACGAGGTGACGACAACCGGCATGCTCGTACTTCATTACGAGCCCGTCGGCGTTGCCCCGACAGCGAAGTACGAGGGCGTCAGCGCGTTCGTCTAGCGCGTTAGCACCAATGCGTCGCCGACCGCGCGCTCACCGGTGGCATCCGACGGCATGCTGATCATCTTGCCGTTGACGGTCATGGTGACGGATCCGCCGCCGTCGAGGTTCATCGCTCGCACGGCACCGAGTGAGCGAACCAGTTCGGCGGCTTCGGTCAGGCCCAGTCCGTCGCTGTATCCGGGCTGCCGCCCAGCGGCCGTCACGATGATCAGCCTGCCGGAACGGTCGACACCGAGCACCATCCGCGGATTGCGCTTGAGTCCCCAGGTATAGGCGAAGGACGGATCCCCGATCCGTTCGATGCCGTCGGCGCCGAAGTCCACCGCGACCCAGCCGTCCCGCACGAGCTCAGGGCCACCGTTGACGATGTCGTCGCCACGCCCCAGCCGTACCTCCCGGCCTGTCGAGTCGGTGATGCGCTGCTCAATGGTGAGCACACTGCCGGCCACCGCGTGGTCGCGCAGCCATTGAGCTCCATCACCGATTCCGGCGAGCACACTGCCGTCGGTTGGCACGGCGCCGCCCCTGGCACGGAGCTCAAGAACCCGGCCCGTGCGATCGAGCACCGCTTCCACGCCCTCGCCCGTTGGTGTGTTGGCGCCGAGCTGTGGGGTGAACTGCACGATCTCGGACGGATCCGTGCAGGTGACGTCGTGCTGTGGCCGTTCGGTCGGCTGGTCGCCACCGACTCCGCCGCAGTTGCGGATCTTGCCGGGGATGCGGTTGATGCCGTCCACGAGCTCGGACGCGTTGCCCGCGCGCACCTTGAGCGACGTGGCGAGGTGCGCCAGTTCGGGGCGGAGACCGTCACCGCGCAGGATCGCCGCGATCCGGCCGTTCGTCGACGCGCTCTGCAGAGTGCCATCGTATGCGGCGATGCCTGCCGACGCGCCCGGGACGCCGTCGACGCTTTCCATGATGAAGAAGCCCGCGTTGATCGCCAGCAATGCGTTGCCGGACATGGCGGTCACGGTCTCCCGCCCGGCGACCGACCTGCCGTAGCTGGCCGCGAGCTGTCCACGGAACCGGCGCGGGTCGATGATCACGGCCTTGACCTGCGCGATGCCCGTGCCGGGCGTTCCGTCGGCGCCGGTCCATTCGCTGATCGCGTCGAATCCGGCCGCGGCCAACGCGGTCCGCTGGTTGTCCGCCTGGTTCTGCCCGCCGAAAACACCGACACGGACCCGCGATCCGATCAGCCCACGCCGGTCGGATCCCGCAGGCCACTCCACACGCTCGACACGTGGGCTGAATCCGGCATTACGCAGGCGGTCAGCGAGCGCATCGGGATCCGCGACCAGGTGGGATCCGTTGGCGCGCACGGTGACCGTCCAGTGGTCCGCGCCGGGACGGCCCGTGATCACGCCCTGGTACAGATCGACGCCTTGTGCCAGCCGGTCGTGCTGCCAACCGGGAAGCGGTGTCTCGGTGGCACCGACGGTCGACCCACCGCCGACAGAGATGACGGCTGACGTGGCGACCAACGCCACCACGCCAACACGGAACGGACGAGTGCGCACGAATGCTCCTCAAGGACGGCCGATGATCGACCCGGCCATCCCAGCACCGGATCTTGACAGCGACCCAGCCTGCAGATGAACAGCTCCATATCGAGTTCACGCACGCAAGCCGGACTGCGATGGAAAGCTCACCGAGCCGGTGTCACATCCAGCCGATGGCGATCTTCGCGTCGTCGGCTCCGGCCCGGGTGAGGCGCTCCCACAGGGCGTCCGAGTAGAGCCAGTCGCGGATCAGCGGGGCGGAGTCCTCGAAGTACTGCCACCAGGCCAGAGTCCCCTTTGTCTCGGTGCGGGCCCAGTTCTCCGCCAGCCTGGCGATCGCGGCGTCCGCGTCGGCGCCGAGCGTGTCCAGGTAAGCCAGCCACGGCGCCATTTGCTGATCGATGTGTGCGGCGGCGCAGATGAGCGACGCAAGCCGGTGCGCGGACTTGTCGCCGGTGAAGGCGGTCGCGATGATCTCGCGCATTGCCTGACGGATCGCGGCCTGTTCCTCGGCAGGCCACGTCGAGAAGCGGGCGTACGCCAACCCTCGCAGGATGAGTTCATCGGGCTGAGCCGCCAGCAATGTGAGGATCCGGGGCGCGAGGCCACGCCAGATCAGGCCGTACTGGTCCGCCGACCAGTGATCAGTGACCTCGGTGGCGAACGAGCCGACCAGATCGTCCGGCACCTCGGCCGGGTCGCCACCGAGCAGGTCGAGGTCCGACTCCGAATAGCAGTACGTGCAGCCCTCGACCTTGCCGCCGACACGCGGAACCCCGGCGAAGACCTGGTCAAGATCCATGCCGGGGACAATACGGGCCGAAGCCCTCAGCCTACGACGCCTTTTGGGCCACCTCGAGCTCTGCGTCGGGGACCAGGCGGTTGGCGATGGTGTCCAGGCGCATGCGCAGCCTGAGCACGTCGCCGCGGAACCCCCCAGGGCGCTGCTGGCCCAGCGTCCAGCGTTCGACGAACACGCAGCACTCGTCCAGCACACGGTTGGCGGCCGCGATCGCCGCCCCGGGCTGAGGAGAATCGACCGCGAGCAGGTCGGCCATGTGCCCGGCAAGCTCCTCGACGTCACGGATCACGTCTTCGACGGACCGATCCGGCAGCAGCACCGGTCTGTACATCACCAAGTGCACCCAGACCAGGGGTCCGAGCATGCGTTCCTCAGCGCCGGCAAACATGGCCGGGAGTTACCCAGCCCGGCAAGCTGTCAAACCACTGTCGGCGGGAACGACGCGAATTTCTCGGAAGTTGGTCCATTTGTCAGACACACTCACCTGCAGGAGGTAGTCCGCATGGCCGCGATCACACCTTGGTCCCGAGCGACCGCCAACCTCGGCCTGTTCGGCGTCGCGGCCTCCGTCCTGACCATCGGGTCACTGCACGTGTTGCCGCCGTCATCGCAGGTGAGCCCGGTGCGCCGGACCATCAGCGAGTACGCGCTACTCGAAGACGCATGGGTGTTCAACGT
Source organism: Rhodococcus rhodnii (assembly GCA_000720375.1). Lineage (GTDB taxonomy): Bacteria > Actinomycetota > Actinomycetes > Mycobacteriales > Pseudonocardiaceae > Kibdelosporangium. The sequence goes on from JOAA01000021.1 coordinate 45,366, forward strand.
CGGGGTGATGGCACTGGCCATCGGGTCGTTCGCGGTGATCGCGGCACTGGTCAGCCGCCAGATCATCAAACCCTTCTCCCCCGCGTCGATCCTGATCGGCCTCTGGGCGCTGTGCCTGATCGCGATCGTGGTGTTCCCGAAGAACAACTGGGCCATCGGACCGAGCATCGGCGGCATGATCCACCGCTACGCCAGCGTGGTCGCGTTCATCGCGCTACCGATCGCGGCGATCATCGTCGGCCGTAAGGCGAAAGCCGCGTGGCCGGTGTGGCTGGGCGTGCTGGCGCTCGGCTGGTTCACGTTCATCCTGGGTGCCGTGCTGCTCCAGCCGGTCACCGGAGTGCGCTGGTGGGTCGCGATTCCCCTTGGCGCGGTTGAGCGAGGGCTGCTCATCACCGAAGTAGCGGCAGTGGCAGCCCTCGCTTTGGTCAAGACAGCGGCACCGTCACGAGCAGTGCTCGAGCGGGCTGTCGTAGCGGCTTGATCCGGCTGAGCCGCCCCACCTGACGCATTTGTCAGGTGCGGCGGCCCGTACCGGTCCGGCGTAGTACTCGAAATTGCCGGAATCGGTCACCCTGGAGGCGCCCTCGACCTCCAAATACGCCGATACCGCCGTCGCGCTGCCGACCGATGCGCTCTTGATCGTCACCACGCAGTTCTGTGAAGTGCTGTTGTTCCACAACAAATAGACGGTCGCCGCCGAGGCGATCGCGGCGGAGTCGATCACGCTGAAACCACTGCCGCAAACCTCGGCCGCCTCATACGGGTTCGCTCCCCCGTCGCAATTGCGCGAGGTCACCGTTTGGTCGGGATAGCCGAACGTCACGCCGTTGAAGACCGCTTTCTGGATGTTCGCCGGATATGACGTGTCGGTCGTGCGGACCTCGTAGTGCAGATGCGGCGAGATGTTGTTGCCCGGCTTGCTCGTGTTGCCGACCTCGCCGATTTTCTGACCCCGGCTGACCTGCTCGTTCAACCCGACCGAGCGCACGCGCAAGTGCGCGTAGTAGGTCGACCAGCCGCCGCCGTGGTCGATCTTGACCAGATTCCCGTAGCCGTTCGCGGATCCCTGGTGTGCCGAGATCACGACCTTGCCCGCGGCCGCGGCGACAACCGTGTCACCGAGATCCGCGTCCGCTGTGCTGCCCCGGTTGAAGTCGAGCTCCCACGCCCGGTGCGCGCTGGAATTGCTGGAGTTACCGTGCCACGCCTGATTGCACGGGAAGGGCAACTGGAACGCAGGCCGTGGCCCGGCCGCCTCCGCCGCCCCCGCGAAGACAATGAATCCGGTCGCACTGAGCAGTGCGACGCCCAAGCTGATCAACCGCTTGACTCTCATCCCCGGTCCCTTCGCTGGATGCACGGCGAGAGTGTCGGACCGGGACTTATAAAACAGATACAACCAAAGTTCTACAAAAACGTGACGCCACGTCGAAATCATGTACTATGCCGGGAATGAGCCGACCAATGGTGACCCGGCGCAGGGAAGTCAGTCACACCAGCGCGCGTTCACTGCTGATGACACTACTCGGTGAGTACGTGCTGCCCCGCGACCGCCCCGTCTGGACATCCGTTCTGGTCAACACACTGGCGAATTTCGACATCGAGGAGAAGTCGGCGCGCCAGGCGCTGGCCCGCACGGCCGCCGAAGGCTGGCTGGTCTCCGACCGGGTCGGCCGCCGGGTGCGGTGGTCGCTCACCCCGCCAGGACGCAAGCTGCTCACCGAAGGCGCGCAGCGGATCTACGAGTTCGGCAGCGTCGAACGCCAGTGGGACGGCCGCTGGCTGGTCGTGCTCGCCTCGGTGCCCGAGTCCAAACGCGACCTTCGGCACCGGCTGCGCACCCGGCTGACGTGGGCCGGTTTCGGCTCGCCCGAAGCGGGCGTGTGGATCTGCCCGGACGCGAGCAGACAGGAAGAGGCCAAGGGCATCCTCACCGGTCTTGAGCTCACCCGCGGCGCGATGTCGTTCGTCGCCGAGTACGGCTCGATCGGCGAGGTCGGCTCGATGGTCGCCCGCGCCTGGGATCTGTCCGAAGTGGAGCGCCGGTACGAGGAGTTCATCGAGGAGTTCGCCGCGCTGAACCCGGACGACGGCCCGGCCACCCTGCACGCGCAGACAATGCTGGTGCACGAATGGCGCCGCTTCCCGTTCCTCGACCCGCAGTTGCCCGCCGACCTGCTGCCCGCGAATTGGCGCGGCGCGCACGCCGCCGAACTGTTCCACCGCAGGCATCAGGAATGGCGGCCTGCCGCCCAGGAGCATTGGGACAAGCTCGGCTGATACCCGGTTGGCACCATTTGGGATACTGGACAGGTGCTACACGGAGACGTTGGACTGGAATTGGCCGCGCGGGTCGTCGCCGCGGTGAAGTCGTCGCTTGACCTGGACATCACCCCGGCGGAGGCGCTGATCCGCCCGTCCAGCCGACCGGGCGCCGACTACCAGTGCAACGCCGCCATGGGCCTGGGCAAGAAGGTCGGCAAGCCGCCGAGGGAGGTCGCCGCGGCGATCGTCGGCGCGCTGGACGGCACCGACTTGATCGTCGAACCGGAGATCGCCGGTCCCGGCTTCATCAACCTGACGCTGACCGACACGTGGCTGGCCACACAGATCGAGGAGCTGCTCGGCGACCCACGGCTCGGCGTCGAGAAGACCGAGCACCCGCGGCGGATCGCGATCGACTACTCGAGCCCGAACGTGGCCAAGGAAATGCACGTCGGGCACGTGCGGTCGACGATCATCGGCGACGCGCTCGTGCGGCTGCTGCGGTTCCGCGGTGACGAGGTCATCCCGCACAACCACCTCGGTGACTGGGGAACGCCGTTCGGGATGCTGATCGAGCACCTGATCGACCAGGGTTTCAACGCCGAGCATTCGATCAGCGACCTCAACGGCTTCTACCAGGAAGCGCGCAAGAAGTTCGACGCCGACCCGGACTTCGCCGAGCGGGCCCGGCTGCGTGTGGTCAAGCTGCAGAGCGGTGACGAGGAAACGCTGCGGCTGTGGACCGAGCTCGTGGACGAGTCCATGCGGCATTTCATGAAGGTCTACAAGATGCTCGGCATCGGCCTGACGCCGCAGGACAACTACGGCGAGAGCTTCTACAACCCGTTCCTGGCCGACACGGTCGACGAGCTCGAGAAAAAGGGACTGACCGAGATCAGCGACGGCGCGGTCTGCGTCTTCCCGAAGGGCTTCTTCAACCGCGATGGCGACCCGTTGCCGTTGATCGTCCGCAAGAGCGACGGCGGCTACGGCTACATGAGCACCGACCTCGCGACCGTCCGGTACTGGACGGGCGAGCGTGGCGCCACGGATCTGCTGTACGTGGTGGGCACCCCGCAGTCCCAGCACTTCGCGATGGTGTTCGCGGCATCGCGGGACGCGGGCTGGCTCACGCCCGACCACCACGCGGTACACGTGAACTTCGGGTCGATCCTCGGCGAGGACGGCAAGATGTTCCGGACCCGGTCCGGCGACACGATCAAGCTGATCGACCTGCTCGACGAGGCCATCCACCGGGCCGCCAACCTGGTGCGCGAACGCAGCGAGCTCGACGAAGCCGACCAGGCCAAGGTCGCCCACGCGGTGGGCATCGGCGCGATCAAGTACGCCGACCTGTCCAGCGACCGCGAGAAGGACTACGTCTTCTCGTGGGAGAAAATGCTGGCGACGGACGGCAACACGGCCGCGTACCTGCAGTACGCCAACGCGCGGAACCTCTCGATCATCCGCAAGTCGGGCCAGAGCGTCGAACCGGGCACCCCGGTGATCCTGGCCGAGAAGGCGGAGCGCGATCTGGCACTGCAGTTGATCCAGCTGCCAGCCGCGGTGCAGTCCGCGATCGACGGGTACACGCCACACAAGCTGGCGACGTACCTGTTCGAAACCGCGACGGCCTTCACCGCGTTCTTCGAGAAGTGCCCGGTGCTCAAGGCCGAATCGGACGAGCTGCGCGCGTCCCGGCTGGTGTTCTGCGCGCTCACGTCGAAGGTGCTGACACTGGGCCTTGACCTGCTCGGCATCGAGGCACCGACAAGGCTCTGACGCCTTAGCGCACCCAACGCGACCGCCCGGCAGCTTCGGGCGGTCGCGTTTTGTCTTGCTGGTCATCGCGCCCGAGCCGGGCCCAGCGTCCCGTGACCAGTATCTACAAAACCTCAAGGTGGGCTCCGGCCGTGAAACTCTGCCAGCTGGACTTTTCCCCGATTGGCGGCTTGACTTCCCGGCAATCGCGGGCTTGACCTGATCTACCCGGTCCGGTAGTTGTTTGCACATGCCTGAACAGGTGCGAGCCAGGGCGCTGGGTGCGTTCTACGGTCTTGCACTGGGTGACGCCCTCGGGATGCCGACGCAGTCGATGTCCCGCGCCCAGATCAAGGACCGGTACGGCTCCATCATCGGGCTGGTCGACGCTGCCGGAGACCAGCCGGTCGCGCCCGGGATGCCCGCCGGGTCGATCACGGATGACACCGAACAGGCTGTGCTCGTTGCGAAGCTGCTCATCGACGGTGATGGGCAGGTCGACCCGCGCGCGTTCGCCGGCGCGCTGCGGGCGTGGGAAGCCGACATGATCGCCCGCGGCTCCCTCGACCTGCTTGGCCCGTCGACGAAGCGCGCGCTCGAGCTACTCGACGCCGGCCTGGACCCCCAGCAGGCCGGCGTCACCGGAACCACCAACGGTGCCGCGATGCGGGTGACGCCCGTCGGCATCGCCTATCCAGTGGGTGACCGCCTGCTCGACGCCGTCGTGCAGGCAAGCATGGTCACGCACAACACCAGTCTGGGGATCGCGGCCGCCTCCGCCATCGCGGCCGCGGTCTCCGCCTCCATCGACGGCGCCGATCTCGGTGCCGCGTTGGACGAAGCCGAACGCGCCGCCGGCAACGGCGCGACTCGGAGCCATTGGGTGCCAGGCGGCGAGATCTCCCCCCGGATCCGCTGGGCCCGCACCTGGGTACGCGGCATGAGCCGCGACGCGTTGGCCAACGCGGTCGCCGAGGTGATCGGGACTTCTGTGGCAGCACAGGAGTCCGTGGTCGCGGCGATCGCGTTGGCCGAGGCGCTGGGCGACGACCCGGTCGACGCACTGACCGTGGCAGCCGGGATCGGCGGAGACACCGACACCATCGCCGCGATGGTCGGCGCCGTCCTTGGCGCACAGCACGGCCTCGCTGGCCTGCCGGCCGACCTTGTCACTAAGGTCCGTACCGTGAACGGGCTCGAACTCGAACCACTGGTCGACGATCTGCTCACACTGCGGTGAGGTTGGTCCACACCGGACAGGTCGTCGTCGACCTGGTCCTGCGGATCGACAAGATGCCACCGCGCGGCGGGGACGTGCTCGCCTCCGACTTCCTGCAGACCCCGGGCGGCGGCTTCAACGTGATGGCCGCGGCCCGGCGAGCGGGAGCCGAGGTGGTGTACGCGGGCAGCCACGGCTCAGGCAACTACGGCGACTTGATCCGCGCCGCCTTGACCACCGAAGGCATCGTCCTCGCCCATCCGGCCACCGAACCGGACTCCGGAATCTCCGTCGTCCTGGTCGAAAGCGACGGCGAGCGCACGTTCGTGACCAGCCCGGGCGCTGAAGGCCGCGTGACCCCGGTCGACACGACACCGGACGACATCGTCTACGTGACCGGATACAGCCTGACTCATCAGCACAACGTGGACGCGCTCATCGACTGGCTGCCGAGCGTCGAAGCGACGGTCTTGCTCGACCCGGGCCCGCTGGTCGCCGACATCCCGGCCAAGACATGGCGTGCGGTCTTGGCCTACGTGGACATCTTGAGCAGCAACGCGACCGAAGCCACGAAGCTGTCAGATGTGGACGTACCAACGATCATCCGCCGGGAGGGCCCGGACGGCTGCACGATCGTCCAACACGGACATACCACGCACATCCCGGGCTTCGCCGTGCAAGCCGTGGACACGAACGGCGCCGGAGACGCACACTGCGGCGTGCTCGCCGCAGAACTGTTGCGCGGCAACGACCTCACGACAGCCGCGACCCGTGCCAACGCCGCTGCCGCGATCGCCGTCACCCGGCATGGCCCGGCCACCGCGCCGACCAGGGCCGAGGTCGACGAGCTGGTTCAGACCAGGATGTAGCCGAACTGGAACTCGTGGGTGTAGCCCTCGCACTTGGAGTCGGTCGAGTCGTAGTGCCCGCCGGAGTAGGTGCACCGGAACAGCCCGCGGCTGTTCACGCCTGCCGGTTTGCTGGTGAAGATGTAGCCGAGCTCACCGACCTTGGTGTGGCCTTCACAGTTCGGGTCCACGGAGGTCATCCGGTCTTCGGACCCCTTGAGCTGGCACGCGTACAGCCTCTTGGTGCCCGCTTCCGCGTCGGCGACCAGCCAGCCCATCGGGAACTCGCGGTTGAACCCGGCAGGCGCCGGAACGTTCGGCGTGGCCGTGAAATGCGGCCCCTTGGGGTGGTTGTACCGGGTGATCTGGACCAGATTGCGCTGCGGTTTGTCGGGTGGCGGCGGGGGCGGCGTCGCGGCAGGTTGTTGTCCGGCCGGTGGTTTCGGCTGCTTGGCCGGCGTGTCCGATTTGGTCACGGTGACCGTACTCGGCGGTGGCGCTGAGGACACAGTGGACGATGGCGGCGGCGCGGACGACGGCATCACCGGAGTCGCGATCACGCTCTGCGACTCGGTTTCGCCGACGTTGGCCACCGGCTTGCCCGCGGCTTCGCCCTCCTGGCCGCTCGGCAAGATCAGGAACACCGCGAGCAACGCGCCCGCCACGACCACGGCCGCACCGGACAACAGGAGAACCCGCTTGCGGTTGCCGTTCTTCTTCTCCGAGGACGAGGTATCCCACTGGTCCTCGCCCCAGCTCACCGGGGCGGGCGCGGCGAGGGGCGCTTCCTCGGGATACGCCTCCTGCCACGGCTCACGCGGACGCGTGTCCCTGCGCACCGCGTGCACCTGCACGGTCGGCGCGTCGACAACCTGGGTGTGCTGCTCGACGACCTGCGTACGGTCGGAAACCGGGCTCGACAGCAGCTCCCGTGTGCCAGCGACGGTGAGACGGGCTTCCGGCGACTGCGTCAGCAAACCCAGGACCACCTGCGCCAACGGCCCCTGGCAGCGTGTCAGCTGCGGGTCGTCGTACATGATCGCGTGCATCGTGGCTGCCGTTGTCTCACGGCTGAACGGCGAACGCCCCTCGACCGCGTGGAACAGCGTGGCGCCCAAGGCCCAGAGGTCGGTCGCGGGCGACGGCTGGGAACCGGAGAACAGCTCGGGTGCCATGTAGCCGGGCGAGCCCATGATGCCGCCGGTCATGGTCAGGTTCGGGTCGTCCATCGCCCTGGCGATACCGAAGTCCGCCAGCTTCACCCGGTCGCCCTGCATCACCATGATGTTGCTGGGCTTGACGTCCCGGTGCACGATCCCGGCCGCGTGCGCGGTCTCCAACGCGCCGAGCACCTGCAGGCCGATCGACGAGACCCGTTCGGCCGGCAACGGCCCTTCCTCGGCGATGATGTCGGCCAAGGTCGGCGCCTCGACCAGCTCCATCACGATGAACGTGGCGCCGTTCTCGCTGACCACGTCGTACACCGTGACCACAGCGGGGTCGTTCAGGCGGCCGGCCGTGCGCGCCTCGCGCAGCACACGTTCCAGATAGACAGCCCGGTCGTCACCGGTCACGCCCTGCGGCGGCGGGATCTCCTTCAACGCCACTTGGCGGCCGATCACCTGGTCGTCGGCGCGCCACACGACACCCATACCACCGCGGCCGAGCTCGTCGCGGATGGCATATCTGCCCGCCACAACCCTCACGACGTACCCCCACCCCAGTCTTGTGATCAGCCCAGGCCACGCATCGTAGCCGGGCTGACCTACTGGCCTAGCGCAGGGCCGCGAGCAGCATCGGCAGCTGCACCCCGGCCTGTTCAGCCAGCGTGCGGACCTGCTCGGGGGCCGGCGCGAGCGGGAAGATGTCCCGGGTGGACGGCAGGCCCTCACCTCCGCCGAACTTCGACTGCGGCGTGGTCGGCGGCACGATCCGGTAGACCCGCCACCTCGGCACGGTCGAGTCGGCCATCGCCAGAGTGGAGTCCCGCCACAGCAACACCGTGGATTTCTTGGTGTTACGGGCAAGGACGACGCATGGGCTGCCGATCAGCGTCGCGGCCCGGGCAGCGGCACGCAACGGCGTGCGGAAGTCGCCGTCGATCACCCACACGCTGTCCATCAGCTCCGCTTGCAGGCCTTCGGCCTCGAGCGCGGCGATCAGTTCCGCGTTCGGGTCGTCCGCCGCCGCCATCGCCAATTCGACGACGCTCTGCACTTCGGACTCGGTCGCCACGCGGGCGTGCAACTGGGTCGAGTGCACGAGGAACTTGTCGACAACGGACTCGTCGGCGAACGCGGCCAGCTCCTGGGTCTCGTCCCACGCCGACCTGGCGATCAGATCCGGGCCCGCGCCACCGTGCAGATTGGCGTCCTGCAACAACAAGGCCAGCCCGATCGCGATCAGCGCGTACAGCTCGTCCAGCTGCTCGCCGGACGCGTCGGCCTGGTCGTCCTCGGTCGGCCGCAACGCGTGCACGAGGTCGCGGACCTCGCCACGCCAACTCTCGTCAACGCCCCACACTCCGGCGGCGAGCAGCTTGATGTAGCCACGTGCCACCGTGATCCGGTGTGCCACTGAAGACCCAGGACCGGCGGAGGCGAGCCACTTGCGCGCCAGTGCACGATGTTCGGCGTGCTCGGACGGCGCGATGGTGGTTGTGATCCGGTCTACCTGGGCATTGAGGTTTCCTTCAGTGACGGTCTGATCGCTCAGGGTCCCCCTCCTCGAACGCGCCATGCCACCCCGATAGCCTGACGGAGGCTGGGGGCCAGTGCAAGATCAAATGCGGTGTTCCGGGGTGACGCTCGACGCAACCTTTCCCGGCTGCCTGGCGTCAGTGTCAGTAACGCCGTGAACGAATCACCATGAACCGGACCTTGGGGGTCAACTGGTGCGCACATTTTCCGCGCTCGCCGTGGCGCTGCTCGTCGTCACCGGGTGCAGTACGTCGACACCAGAGGAACAGGCTCCGCCGGGAATGGCGCCACGCGGCACGCAGATGACGACCGCGAAGCCGACTCGTCAGGACCTGACCAACAAGGTCAGCCTGAGCGGCAAGGTGACGATCAACCCGACGTTCGGGCTGGTGTCGCCGGTCGCGGGCCAGGTGCGCTACTTGGACGTGAAGGCGCCGGACAAGACGCCGGCGAAGCCGACCAAGGTGGCCAACGTGTTCGCGGGCGGCAGGCCGACATCCGTGGAGATCCCGGCCGGGGCGATCTTCAGCGGGCGGCTGGCCGACGACAAGGCCAACGTCCAAGCGGGCCAGCCGATCGTGTCGGCGAAGCACGTCGGATACGGCGTCGTCGCGGACATCAAGGGCGAGCAGGCGTACCAGCTCTCGGACACGTTGTCCTCGGTGCAGGCGCAGATCAAGAACGGCCCCGGGCCGTTCCCGTGCGCCGTGCTCGGCACGATCGCCGCGCTGCCCGCGGGCACGATTCCCGAGCCGCCGCCCGCCGAGACCCCCGCTCCGCCGACGGGCAGCAGCACCCCGTCCGCTCCCCCGACGACCGGCGGCCCACCGCAGGACAAGAAGCAGGAACCGTCCGAGCCGACCGGGATGCGGCTGGTGTGCACCGCGCCGACGGACGTGAAGCTGATCAACGGTGCCGAGTCGACCATCGAGGTGATCACCGAGAAGGCGACGAACGTGCTCGTACTGCCGGTCGAGGCGGTCGCGGGTGGCCAGGGCAAGGGCAAAGTGGACGTGATGGGCGCGGGCGGCGAGCGGGTGACCAAGGACGTCGTGCTCGGCCTGACCGACGGCAAGGTCGTGCAGATCAAGTCCGGGCTGACCGGGGACGAGACGGTGGCCGTGCCCGGCCCGAACCTGCCACCGGCGCCGCAGGACGCCCAGGGAGGTCCGGGCAAGTGAACCCGGTCACCGACTTGACGCAGCCGATCGGACATCCCGCGCTGATCCGGCTTTCCGGGATCAGCAAGACGCTCAAGGGCCAGCAGGAGCCCAGGACCATCCTCGACGGTGTGGACCTGACCGTCCACAGTGGAGAAAGCGTGGCCATCCTCGGCCGGTCCGGGTCGGGGAAGTCCACTCTGCTGAGCCTGATCGGCCTGTTCGACCGGCCGGACAGCGGCCAGTACCTGCTGGAAGAGCAGGACATCTCCCGGATCGCCGAGCGCAGGGCGGCCGCGCTGCGCAGTGCCCGGTTCGGCTTCGTGTTCCAGCGGTTCTTCCTGCTCAAGAACCTCACCGCGGCGCAGAACGTGGCGATGGCGCTGGTCAACGGCCAGGGCTGGCTGCCACGTCGCAAGCGGCGCGCCCGCGTGATGGCCGCGCTGGAGCAGGTCGGCATCGCGCACCTGGCGAAGAACAAGCCGCCGAGGCTGTCCGGTGGTGAACAGCAACGAGTCGCAATCGCCCGCGCGCTGGTCCGTGAACCCAGGATCCTGTTGGCGGACGAGCCGACCGGGGCGTTGGACACCGAGACCGGCAACCTGGTGATCGACGCGTTGCACTCGGCCACCGATCGCGGCTGCGGGCTGATCCTGGTGACCCACGACCACGCGCACGCCAACCGGATGGGCCGCGTACTGCGGTTGCAGGACGGCAAGCTCGCCGCGGCCCGTGAGCAGGTGGTCGTGTGATGAGGCTGTCCGGCCGGTTCCGGTCCGCGCTGATCATTGGCGGGCAAGGGATCCGGGCCCGCAAACTGCGTACGTTCCTGTCGATGCTGAGCCTGTTCCTCGGTGTGCTCGCGGTGGTGGTCGTCCAGGCCGGTTCGGAGTTCGCGCAACGCCAGGTGCTTGCCGAGTCCGAACTGAACATGGCCAAGGACGGCACACTGCAGATCTACCTGCCACCGCACGAGAAAGCCGGCCCGGTCACGCTCGAGACCTTGCACGGCCGCTCGGAGGCGGTGGCGATGATCCACAACCGCGCGGTCATCGGCGAACCCAACGTCGCCCCGGTGAACCCTGGTGGCGGCCCGTTCGACCAGTCCGGCGGCGGACGGTTCATGCGGTGCGACAACCAGGGCAACTGCTACGACGGCAGCCAGACCGACGCGCCACCCGGCCGGGCGATCGAACTGACCGTGGTCGCGTTGACCGGGGACGTCCGTCCATTCCGGGCATTCCGCCAGGAATCCGGGCAATGGCTTGACTTTTCCTCGGAGCCGTCGCTGGCGCCAAGGCTCGTGCTGAACAAGGAAGCGGCCAAAGGCTTCAAACGCCACCAAGTCCCCGCGCAGATGCACATGGACGGCGCGAAAGCCGATGCGACGCCCCAGATCATCGGCGTGGTCAACGACGGCGACAGCGGATACGGCCCGATGGCCTACGTCCGCGCCGACGAGCTGCTGAACTGGTTGCCCACGAACGCCTTGAGCGGCAACAACGTGCGGCTGCAGGTCTTCATGTCGCCCGAGGCGCACGACCTGGAACAGACGCTGAAGGCGCGGCTGATCGCTTCGGGCATGCCCGCCGACCAGATCTACGTCCAGCCCGTGAACTCCCGCGAACGCGTGGAGGACCAGCTGGCCCTGATGCGCCTGATCTTCCTCGGCATGGCCGGGCTCGTGCTGCTGATCGGCACGGCCGGGATCCTGAACGTCGGACTGGCCACGGTCGGCGAACGCATCGAGGAGTTCGCGCTGCGGCGAGCCGTGGGGACGCCTCGGATCCTGCTCGCCGGGATCGTGCTGGCCGAGACGTTGCTGGTGGGGTTGATGACCGCGGCGGCGGCCATCGGGGCCGGGGCCGTGGGGATCAAGATCGGGGCGTCGATGTTCGGCAGCCGGTTCCCGTCACTGGAGGAGCTGACCTTCCCGTGGCAGGCAGGTGTTGCCGGGGTGATCGCGGGACTGATCGCCGGGCTGCTGGGCGGCCTGATCCCGGCGATCAGAGCCGCCCGCATCCCGATCGCGACCGTCATGCGTGCGTGACAGCTGCCCTCAGACTGGCCATGGCCGCCCAGTAGAAACGCGGCCCGTAGGACACCCGTGCCACACCCAATTCCTCGAGTGTGGCCAGGTCCACGTCGTCACTGGTGTTGCCGTTGACCGGGCCGGGCAGTTCGGTGACGAGGGCGGCGATGTCGCCCTTGTCCCGTACGCCGATCGGATAGACGCAGTCGGCGCCCGCGTCCAGGTAGAGCCGACCCCGCCGAATGGCTTCGGCCAACGGCTCAGATACTCCGTTGGCGGGCAGGAACGTGTCGATGCGGGCGTTGATGACGATCGGGATTCCGGCGTCATCCGCGGCGGAACGGACGTCCGCGAGCCACTGGGCGTGCGCGCCGGCGTCGGCCAGACCTCCTGCCCGGTGATCGGTGTCCTCCAGGTTGCAGCCGACCGCTCCGATGTCCAGCAACCGGTCCACCAGTTCACGCGCCCGCATGCCGTATCCCGCCTCGGCATCCACCGTGACCGGGACCGGCACCGCCCGCGCGACCCGTCCGGCCGCAGCGAACATCTCCTGCCATGGCGCGCCTTCCCCGTCAGGATGGCCGAGCATCGCCGCGATGGCGGCACTTGTCGTGGCGACTGCGGGAAAACCCGCTTCTGCCACCACTTTCGCACTGGCCGCGTCCCACGCGTTGGGCAGTACGAGCATCTTGTCGCTGTGCAACTCGCGAAGCCGCACGGCGTAAGCCTTCAGGTCAGCGGGCATTGATGTCCTCCAGTGTTTTGGCTTTGTCAGGTACGCCGAGGGCGACGAGCATGCCGATGAACGCGAACGCGGTGACGGCGTACATCGCCGCCGTGAAGCCGCGGCTGAACTCCTCGGCTGACGCGTAGCCGCCGACATTCGCGAAGACAGCGACCGTGATCGCGACGCCGAACACCCCGCCGAAGATGCGGAGCATCATGAACGCGCCGGAAGCCTGGCCGATCTCCTGCGGCTGGACCACCCCGACGGCCGCCTTCTGCGCCGCGGGCATGGCCATGGTCAGCCCGGCTCCCCCAATGATCAGTGCGGGCAGCAGTTCGAGATAGTCAGTGCCTGCGACCGTGGCGATCCAGCCCGCGCCGAGCGTCTGCAGTGCCAGTCCGCCGACCATGAACCATCGCTCACCGAGCTTGTCGGCCAACCGCCCGGCGATGGGCGCGAACACCATGAGCGTCGCGGTCCACGGCATCAGCCGTAGGCCCGCCTGCAGCGGCCCGTCCCCGAGCACGGTCTGGAAGTACTGCGCGAGAAAGAACAACATGCCGTACAGCGACGCGAACACCAGGAAGTTCGCCGGATTGGCCGTGGCGAACGCCCTCAGCCGGAAGAACCGCATCGGCAGCATCGGCGCCTTCGTCCGTCGTTCCCAGAACACGAAGGCAGTCAGCAGCGCAACGCCAAGTATCAGCGTGGTCAGCACTTCCGCGCTGCTCCACCCCGCCGCGTTGCCGCGCACCAGAGCCCAGACGATGCCCAACGCCCCCAAGGTCACGAGTGCGACGCCGCCGATGTCGACTGTGGTGTTCGGGCCGACGCTCTCGTCGACGCGCCGGGCCGTGAGCACAATCGCGATCACGCCGATCGGCAGGTTGAGCCAGAAGATCCACTGCCAGGCCAGCCCGTCTGCGATGACGCCGCCGATGAACGGGCCGCTGAACGTGGCCAGACCGGTGATGCCCAGGTACAGCCCCATCGACTTGCCCCGCTGCGGTGGCGGGAACAACGTGCTGATCAGGGTGAGCGACAGTGGAAGCACCAGCGCGGCACCGACACCCTGCACGGCCCGGGCCGCGATCAGCGTGCCGATGCTCTCCGACAGCGCGCATGCCACGGACGCGACGGTGAACACCGCCAGACCGACGACGAACATCCGGCGGCGGCCGAACCGGTCGCCCAGTGCCGCTCCGGTCAGCAGCAGTACCGCGAATGACAGGTTGTAGGCGTTGACCGTCCATTCCAGGGATTCGACCGATGCCGCGAGATCCTGGCGGATCGTGCTCAGTGTCGTGGTCACGACCAGGCTGTCGAGCGCCATCATGAACGACGCCAACGAAGCAAGCCCCAAACCCCACGCCTGCTTGGTATTCACGTTTCCCCCTTGGAATTCAGGCGCGCAGTGATCGGGGCAGGCCGAACATCGTCAGCAACGAGTTGTCCAGGAACCTGGTCAGCGCGGCGATCCGCTCGCCCGCCAACGTCAGTACGACCACGCCGTGCGCATGCAGGATCGATGTCCGTGGATCCCGCATGTAGCAACCGAACGCCGGTTGGCCGTTCGCCCGGGTCGGGATCAACACGTGACGGCGGCCGTCGCTGAGTGCGACCGTCGCCAGGAAATGCCGGACCGCCTCGATGCCCTGGTACTCCAGCGGCAGTGGCGGCATCGTGAGCAGCGCGTCATCGGTCAGCATCGCCACGACCGCGTCGACGTCCCCGGCTTCGAACACGCGGATGAAGTCAGCCACGATCCGGCGCTCCAGTGGCGAGTTCGGTCGTGGCGCGTTCTCCCGGTCGGGAAGCTCGTTCGCCAATGCGGTTCGTGCCCTGGTCAACGCACTGGTCACGGCGTTTTCGGTGGTGTCCAGCATGGTCGCGACTTCGGCGGCACGGAATCCCATGACGTCGCGTAGCACCAATACCGCTCGTTGCTTTGGCGGCAATTGCTGCAGCGCTGTCAGGAAAGCCAGGGACACCGACTCCCTCAGCTCGTAGCGCGCCTCCGGCCCGGGCGTGTGGTCGACGATCTCGTCGAGGCGCGTGTCGGGGTACGGCTCCAGCCAGCTTGGTTCCGGTCGGCGGTGTGACGGCTCCGGCAACGGGACCTCCGGCTCGTAGCCGGTGTGTGGGCGACGGCTGCTGGCGCGCAGTGCGTTGAGGCAGCGGTTGGTCGCGATTCGGTAGAGCCAGGTGCGTACGGACGCGCGTTCCTCGTAGCCGCCGATCCCGCGCCATGCCGCGAGCAATGTCTCTTGCACCAGGTCCTCGGCGTCCTGCGCCGAGCCGAGGATTCGGTAACAGTGCACGTGCAGCTCGTGCCGGTATGGCTCGACGAGCCCGCGAAACGCCTCGCCGTCGCCGCCGCGTGCCAGCGCCAGCAGATCGCCGGCCGGCTGGACCTCTCGCATGGTGGTTCCTTCTCTCTGTCTGCTCTCCCACAGAGATGGACACCGCGAGGTCACGAAACTGGTCGGTCCCCGTATACGAAAGCAGCGGCCGGATCGCCGGCCGCTGCTTTCACATTCAGGCGTTTAGTCGGTTTTGCCGTTTTGTTCCGCCAGGAAGCGCTCGAGCTCCGCCGCGAGCTCGTCCGCGCTCGGGATGTTGTCCGGGTCGAGCAGCAGGTTGTCCTCGTCCTTCGCCGAGGTGAAGGCGTCGTACTGCTGCTCCAACGCCGCGACGACCTCGGCGACCTGGTCGGATTCGGCGACCTGACGGGCGATCTCGGCGTCGGCGCGCCGGGAGCTCTCCGCCAGCGCGCCGGGCGGCAGGACCAGGCCGGTTGCCTGGTTCACCGCGTCCAGCAGCACCAGCGCCGCCGCCGGGTACGTCGACTGCACCAAGTAGTGCGGCACGTGCGCAGCGAAGCCGATCGCGTCATGGCCCGACTCGCCGAGACGCAGTTCCAGCAGGCCCGCCACGTTGCCCGGCACCTGTACCCGGCTGAACATCGGCCGGTAATCCTTCACCAGCTCAGGCCGCGTGGCGTGCGCGGTCAGGCCGAGCGGACGCGTGTGCGGGACGCCCATCGGGATGCCGTGCACGCCGAGCGTCAGCCGCACACCCCAGCGGTCCACGAGCTGGCGGACCGCCTCGACGAACGCTTCCCAGCGGAAGTCCGGCTCCGGGCCGGTCAGCAGCAGGAACGGTGTCCCGACCTGGTCGTGCAGCAGTCGGACGACCAGCTCCGGGGTCTGGTAGTCCTCCCAGTGGTCCTGCACGAACGTCATCGACGGCCGCCGCGCGCGGTAATCCAGCAGGCTGTCGATGTCGAACCGGGCGATCACGCGGTTCTCGTACGCGGTCAGCAACTGCTCGACAAGCGCCGCACCGGCCGATCCGGCGTCCATGAAACCGTCGAAGTGGTGCAGCAGCACCGCGCCGGTCAGATCCGGCACGTCCGAATCGACCTCGTACAGGTTCTCCGGCTCCAGCACCACAAGCCTCCAAGCACGTGACAATCCTCAACGACTATTACAACGCGCAACGGCCCCGGAACCATTCCAGCCGACCCGAATTAGGGGCCGGCTAAGGGTGATCCACGTCACCGGCGAACACCCACCGGCCCGCGGGCACCCGAAACACCTGGAAGTCCGCCTCGGCACGCAGGAAGTCCACGCCGGACGGCTTGGACCGGACCACTCCGGGCACGAAAACCTCGGCGGTGCAGCCAACTGGCACGACCGTCGTCAGATGGACAGTCGAGCCGACTCGCGACCAGGCCACCGAAGCCAAGCCGCGCACGGTCCGCACCGAGGTCTGCGCCCAGTTCACACCGACCCGGGCGTCCGGCTTGACGGTGAACCGCCGATAACCGTCATCGCCGGGCCGCAACCCGGCCACGTTCTCGTACAGCCACTGCACGACCGTGCCCTGGAAGTAGTGGTCCCTCGACCGGGAATCGAGCGGCCACATCTCCCACATCGTGTCGGCGCCGTTGTCGAACCAGTAACCCCAGCTGGGATACGTCCGTTGGGTCGCCACCGCATGCGCGACATCCGGGTGACCGTGGGCGGTCAAGGCCCGCAGCAGGACGCTCGTGCCCAGAGCGCCTGTGTTCAGGTGGTTTCCGCGCGCTTTGATGTCCGCCACCAGGCTCGTCACGACCTGGGTGACCGAACCCGGTGGGACGAGCCCGAACATCAGCGGGATCGCGTTGGACGTCTGCCGGTAGTCCGGGTCCTTCGCGGTCCGATAACGGCCGTCTGCCAGGAAAGTCGCGTTGAGCGCGGTCCGGCACCCTTCGGCGACCGAGCGGTACCTGGCGGCGGTGTCGCTGTGTCCCAACAGTTCCCCGAGCTCCGCGGTGTTGGTCAACGCCCGGTGCAGGTACGCCGTCGCGGTCAGCCGGGTGTCCTCCGGCGGATTGCCGCCGTAACCGGGCGGGAGGTAGTCGCCGAGCGCGGTGATCGCCAGTCCGTCCTGCAGCCGCCCGATTTCCCAGTCCAGATAGCGAGTCAGGGTGTTCCAGTGCTCGGCCGCGACCGACGAGTCGCCGTAGATCCGGTACATCTCACGGATGATGAACGGATACACCGTTGTCCATTCCGGCGACGGTGCCGCTTCCTGATAACCCCAACCGCCGCTGGGCACGATCACCGGCAGCTGCCCCGCGTCGGTCTGACTGTCGGCGAGGTCGTTGAGCCACTTGCTCAGGAACCGCGCGACGCCGAGGGCGTACATCATCACCGGAGCGCCGACTTGGGCATCGCCTGTCCAGCCGTTCTTCTCGTACATCGGCGTGTCGGTCGGGATGCCGTGCATGTTGTTGCGCAATGTCCGCCGCATCGCGCGGTCGAGTTGTTCGAAGAACGGCTCCGAGCACCGGAATGTCCCGGTGTCCGGTACAGCCGTTTGAACTACCTTGCCCTGCAACGCCTCCGGGCGCGCACCGGTGATTTGGACGTACCGGAATCCCTTGTAGGAGAACTTGGGCTCCCACGTCTCCAGGCCGGTGCCCGCGCAGATGTACTCGTCGGTCTGGTGGCGGCCGGGGACATGTCCGTTCTCCCACACCACGCTGCCGTCCGCCTTGAGCTTCTCCCCGTGCTGCATGCGGATCACGGTCCCCGCCGCGGCACGGACGCTCACCTGGGTCCACCCGGACATCGTGCGGCCCATGTCGGCGATGTAGACGCCGGGACTGAGCTCCCGGACTGTCGGCGTGACGGTTTCGACGACCTCGATCGGCTCGTGTTGCTGGGCCTTGAGTGTCCCTTGAGGAGGATCCAGGACGGTTGCCTGCCGCCAGACAATGGCTTTGCGCGCGTCGTAGGTCTCCCCCGCGTACAGCGAGTTGGTGATCGTGCGGCTTTCGGCGAGTTGCCAGTCCGGTCCCGAGGCGATGGTCGTCTTGCTGCCGTCCGGATGGCTGATCTCCAACTGCGCCAGGAGTCTCGGTTCGCCATGCCAGGTCGCCCGATGCCAGTTCCACACGTTCGGCGTGGTCATGCCGTAGAAACCGCGACCCAACAACACTTCCACCGCGTTGTTGCCCTGCTTCACGAGGTTCGTCACGTCGTGGGTGGCGTACAGCACGGTTTTGTCGTAGTCGGTGAAGCCTGGGTCGAGGACCTGTGTTCCGACGCGGGTGGAGTTGATGGTCGCGTCGTAGTACGCCAAGCCGCTGATGTACAGCCGAGCCTTGGTCACGCGCTTGCTCAGCGAGAACTCCTTGCGTAACAACGGCGCCGGGGCCTCTGGGACCGCGACGGACACGTTGCTCCCCCAGACTCCTTGCCCATACGGCGCAAGCACAGTTGCCGCGGCCCACGCAGAGTCATCGAACTCCGGCTGCTGCCAACCGCTTTGCTCCGTTTCAGCGACCTTCCACCCGGCTCCGGTGACCAGAACCTGTTGGCCGGCCGAGGTCTCGACGACCAAGCGGACCAACAGTCCAGCGGGGTTGGTGGAGCCGGGCGCGCCGCGGTTCGTCGCCACGGCCGCGAGAACGTTTCGGCCCGAACGCACAAAGCCCGTCACGTCCGCGGTCAACGCCGTCCGCCAACTGTCAGTCGCCTCTGGGGCATGCAGAGCCTGGGTTCCGTTGACGAACAGGGTGAAGTCGTCGTCCGCGGTCGCGACGATCCGCGCGCGGGTGACCGAGCCGGAAATGTCGACGGCTCCACGTAACCACCGAGACCCCGTGGGCGCGGTGGCCGACCAGATCCACGACGCGCCCTCGATCGTGGGCGGCGCTTCGGGCGCGGGCGAACCGATCCAGCGCGCTTGCCAAGCCGTGCCGAAAAACCCGGTCTCCCACCACCCCAGTGGCGACCATTCCGTCGGCCGGTTGCGGGAATCCCATACCCGGACCTGCCACTCGTAGCGGGTTCGAGGCCGCAACGCCGGTCCCGCGTAGCGCACGGCGACCGACTGGTCCGAGGAAACCTTGCCGGAGTCCCAGATTCCCCGCACTCTGATCTGATACGCCGTTTGGCGGGCACCAGGCAGATCCGAACCGAGTACCCACGACAGCCGTGGGCTCGCGACATCGGTGCCCAGCAACGAATCGGCGTACTCCACTGTGGTCCGTTCGACCCACATCGGCTCACGCCGCTTTTCACCGGGTGCGTCTTCGCTGGGCAAGTTCTGGCTGGGCGAGTTGTGGTTCGGCACGGCAAAAGCACTCGCACTCATCGCAGAACTTTGCAAGAAGACACGGCGGTTCATCTCCATCGCACTACCCTCCGTTGGGTATTGAAACGTTTCAATCACGCGCCGCACAGCATCCCCGCGGAACTGGGAATGGACCGATGCTAGACCACGGGGTGTCATTCACACCACGTTTGAAGTGCCGGGAAGGCGGGAACCGGGCCCGTCACCACGGTTGTCCACATTGTGGAATGGCCCAGTTGAGCACTGTTTGTCCGGAACTGTCAACGGACACGTGGGATTTACCACGTGACATCAGGTATAACCGTGTGTTCACATTACTGTCACGAGAACCCCGGAAGACCCCGGGGAGATTGTCCTGCGCTGACCGCCATCCCGCCATCCGGGAAGCTCGGCAGCCTGTTTCGCACAGTTTCGCACAACGACGTGCGGCACCAGCCCCTTTAACTGCCTGGGAGGGCCGCTGCTGTGACCCGCCATCAGACCGAGGGCCTTTACGACGAACAGTTCGAGCACGACGCCTGTGGCGTCTCGTTCGTCGCGGATCTCGCCGGCCGCAAGAACCACGACATTGTGGCCAAAGCCCTGATCGCACTGCGGAATCTGGAGCATCGCGGTGCCCGAGGTGCGGAACCCGACACCGGCGACGGCGCCGGGCTGCTGATTCAGGTTCCGCACGAGTTCTTCGCCGCCGTGGTGGACTTCGATCTGCCGCCCGCGGGCGAATACGTTGTCGGCACGGCGTTCCTGCCGGTCGACGACGCCGCGAGATCCGAGGTCGTCGGCACGATCGAGAAGATCGCGGCGGAGGAGGGCGCACGGGTCCTTGGCTGGCGTGAGCTGCCTGTGGACACCGAGCACGTCGGCCCGACAGCAGCGACCACGATGCCGTACTTCAGTCAGCTGTTCCTCGCCGCCGACGGAAAAGACGGCCTGGCGCTGGAACGTCTGGCGTTCGTTGTCCGAAAGCGGACAGAGCACGCGACGGACGTGTACTTCCCCAGCCTGTCGTCGCGCACCATCGTCTACAAGGGCATGCTCACCGAGACCCAGGTCGACCGGTTCTTCCCGGACCTGACCGACGAACGGGTGTGCTCCTCGATCGGCCTCGTGCACTCCCGGTTCTCCACCAACACGTTTCCGTCGTGGCCGCTGGCCCACCCGTACCGGTATGTGGCACACAACGGTGAGATCAACACGCTGCGCGGCAACCGGAACTGGATGGACGCGCGCGAGTCGATGCTCGCCAGCGAGCTCATCCCCGGCGACATCGAGCGGATCCTGCCGGTGATCACGCGGGGCGCCAGCGATTCCGCGAGCTTCGACGAGGTGCTGGAGCTGCTGCACCTCGGCGGCCGCAGCCTGCCGCACGCCGTGCTGATGATGATCCCGGAGGCGTGGGAGAACCACGACGAGATGGATCCGGCGCGGCGGGCCTTCTACGAGTACCACTCGAACCTGATGGAACCGTGGGACGGACCGGCGCTGGTCTCGTTCACCGACGGTTCGCTGATCGGTGCCGTGCTCGACCGCAATGGTCTGCGTCCAGCCCGTTATTGGGTCACCGAGGACGGTCTGGTCGTGCTCGGCAGTGAGGCCGGTGTGCTGGAGATCGACCCCGCGACGGTGATCCGCAAGGGCAGGCTGGAGCCGGGCCGGATGTTCCTGGTGGACACCGTGGCCGGCCGGATCATCGACGACGACGAGATCAAGGGCCAGCTCGCGGCGGAGCACCCGTACGACGAATGGCTGCACGCCGGTGTGATCCGTCTGGAGGATCTGCCCACGCGGGAACGCGAAGTGCCGACGCACGCGTCGCTTGTCCGCCGCCAGCAGGCTTTCGGGTACACCGAGGAGGAGCTGAACATCCTGCTGCGCCCGATGGCCGCGACCGGTGCCGAGCCGATCGGGTCGATGGGCAACGATTCGCCGCTGGCTCCGCTGTCCGAGCGGCCACGGCAGCTGTTCGACTACTTCACGCAACTCTTCGCCCAGGTGACCAACCCGCCGTTGGACGCCATCCGCGAGGAGCTGGTCACGTCACTGCACACTTCGGTCGGTGCCGAACCGAACCTGCTGTCGACGGTGCCCAGCGCGTGCCGTCGGATGTCGTTGTCATTCCCGGTGCTGGACAACGACGAGCTCGCCAAGATCGTGCACATCAACGACGACGGTAACCTGCCCGGGTTCAAGACGTTCACCGTGCGCGGTCTGTATGAAGTGGACGGTGGTGGCGAGGCGCTTCGCCATCGGCTCAAGGAGATCCAGGCCGAGGTGTCCGCGGCGATCGCCGACGGAGCCAGGCTGATCATCCTGTCCGACCGTGGCGTGGACGAGACGCACGCGCCGATCCCGTCGCTGCTGCTGACCGGAGCCGTGCACCACCACCTGATCCGCGAGAAGACCCGTACTCAGGTCGGGTTGATCGTGGAGGCCGGTGACGCCCGCGAGGTGCACCACATCGCCCTGCTGATCGGGTACGGCGCCGCGGCGGTGAACCCGTACCTGGCGATGGCCAGCGTCGAGGAGATGTCTCTGGCGGCGACGGCCGAGCAGGCCACCCGCAACCTGATCAAGGCGCTGGGCAAGGGTGTCCGCAAGACCATGTCCAAGATGGGCGTGTCCACTGTGGCCTCGTACACCGGTGCGCAGATCTTCGAGGCGATCGGCCTCGGCGACGAGGTGATCGACAGCTGCTTCACCGGCACGACGTCTCGGCTGGGCGGCGTCGGATTCGACGTGCTGGCCGAGGAAGTGGCGCAGCGGCACCGTAAGGCGTTCCCGCCGGACGGTGTGCGCCCGAGCCACCGTGAGCTGGAGACCGGCGGCGACTACCAGTGGCGCCGCGAGGGTGAAGCGCATCTGTTCAACCCGCAGACCGTCTTCAAGCTGCAGCACTCCACTCGCAGCGGCCGCTACGAGATCTTCAAGCAGTACACGCGGTCCGTCGACGAGCAGTCCGCGCGGCTGATGACGTTGCGTGGCCTGTTCGACTTCAAGACCGACCGGCCGCCGGTGCCGATCGAGGAGGTCGAGCCGGTCCGCGACATCGTCAAGCGGTTCGCCACCGGTGCGATCTCGTACGGCTCGATCTCCAAGGAGATGCACGAGGTACTGGCGATCGCGATGAACCGGATCGGCGGCAAGTCGAACACCGGTGAGGGCGGCGAGGATCCGGACCGGTTCACCGCGGACGAGAACGGCGACCTGCGCCGCTCGGCGATCAAGCAGGTCGCGAGTGGACGGTTCGGCGTGACGAGCGAGTACCTGGTCAACGCCGACGACATCCAGATCAAGATGGCGCAGGGTGCCAAGCCTGGTGAGGGCGGTCAGCTCCCTGGCGCGAAGGTGTACCCGTGGATCGCGCGGACCCGGCACTCCACGCCGGGCGTGGGGCTCATCTCGCCGCCACCGCACCACGACATCTACTCCATTGAGGACCTGGCTCAGCTGATCCACGACCTGAAGAACGCCAATCCCCGGGCCCGTATTCACGTGAAGCTGGTGTCCGAAGTGGGCGTTGGCACGGTCGCGGCCGGTGTGTCCAAGGCACACGCGGACGTCGTGCTGATCTCCGGCCACGACGGCGGCACGGGCGCTTCTCCCCTGTCGTCGATCAAGCACGCCGGCGGCCCATGGGAACTCGGGCTCGCCGAAACCCAGCAGACGTTGCTGGCCAACAGGTTGCGTGACCGGATCGTGGTGCAGACCGACGGCCAGCTGAAGACCGGCCGGGACGTGATCATCGCGGCGCTGCTGGGTGCCGAGGAGTTCGGTTTCGCGACCGCTCCGCTGGTGGTCTCCGGGTGCATCATGATGCGCGTCTGCCATCTGGACACCTGCCCGGTCGGTGTGGCGACGCAGAACCCGGTGCTGCGCGAGAAGTTCAGCGGCAAGGCCGAGTACGTGGTGAACTTCTTCGAGTTCGTCGCCCAGGAGGTCCGCGAATACCTGGCGCAGCTCGGTTTCCGGTCGATGGAGGAGGCGATCGGGCACGCCGAGCTGCTGGACACGCGCAAGGCGGTCAACCACTGGAAGGCGTCCGGTTTGGACCTGACGCCGATCTTCCACGTGCCTGACCTGCCGCCGCGTGCGCTGCGCCACCAGGCCGTCGCCCAGGACCACGGCCTGGAGAAGGCACTGGACAACACGTTGATCCAGCTCGCCGAGGGCGCACTGTCCTCAGGGGACCGAGTACGCCTGGAACTGCCGGTACGCAACGTGAACCGGACTGTCGGCACCATGCTCGGCTCGGAGGTGACCCGGATCTGGGGCGGTGCCGGACTTCCGGACGACACCATCGACATCACGTTCACCGGCACCGCGGGCCAGTCGTTCGGCGCGTTCATCCCGAACGGCGTGACGCTGCGGCTGATCGGCGACGCGAACGACTATGTCGCGAAAGGACTGTCCGGCGGCCGGATCACGCTGCGGCCCGACCCGTCGGCGCCGTTCGTGGCCGAGGAGAACATCATCGCGGGCAACGTGATCTGCTACGGCGCCACCAGTGGTGAGATCTTCATCCGCGGCAAGGTCGGCGAGCGGTTCTGTGTCCGCAACTCCGGCGCTTTGGCTGTGGTGGAAGGCGTCGGCGACCACGGTTGCGAGTACATGACCGGTGGCCGGGTGGTCGTGCTCGGCCCGACCGGGCGCAACTTCGCAGCCGGGATGTCCGGCGGGATCGCGTACGTGCTCGACATGGCCAAGCACCGGGTGAACCCCGAGATGGTCGACCTGGACCCGCTGGACGAGGCCGACCGCGAGTTCCTCCGGGAGACCGTCGAGAAGCACTTGACCGAAACGGATTCCGTGGTCGCGCACGACCTGCTCGTGGACTGGGATCCGGAGAGGTTCACGAAGGTGATGCCGAAGGACTACAAGCGTGTCCTGGCCGCGCGGGCCCGTGCCGAACGGGACGGCCGTGACGTGAACGAGGCGATCATGGAGGCCGCGCATGGCTGACCCGAAGGGATTCATCACCACGCCACGGGAGAACGCGGCGCACCGGCCGGTTTTCCTGAGGCTGCAGGACTGGCGTGAGGTCTACGAGGACTTCGCAACCGAACGCACGCAGCGCCAGGCGGGTCGCTGCATGGACTGCGGGATCCCGTTCTGCCATCAGGGCTGCCCGCTGGGCAACCTGATCCCTGAGTGGAACAACCTGGTCTGGCAGACGGACTGGCTCGCCGCGATCGAACGGCTGCACGCGACCAACAACTTCCCGGAGTTCACCGGGACGTTGTGCCCGGCGCCGTGCGAAACCGCGTGTGTGGTCGGGATCAACGGCGATCCGGTGTCCATCAAGCGGGTCGAGATCTCGATCATCGACCGCGCGTGGGACGAAGGCTGGGTCACCCCACAGGTGCCGGCTGTCTTGACAGGCAAGAAGGTCGCGGTGGTCGGATCGGGCCCGGCCGGCCTCGCGGCGGCTCAGCAGCTGACCCGCGCGGGGCACTCGGTGACCGTACTGGAGCGGGCCGACGCGATCGGCGGGTTGCTGCGCTACGGGATCCCCGAGTTCAAGATGGAGAAGTGGCGTCTTGACAGGCGGATCGACCAGATGCGCGCGGAAGGCACGTCGTTCAAGACGAACGTCAACGTCGGCGTGGACATCAAGGCCACCGAACTGCGGACGTCGTATGACGCCGTGGTTCTGGCCGGCGGCGCGACTGCGTGGCGTGACCTGCCCATCCCTGGCCGGTCGCTCAAGGGCGTCTACCAGGCGATGGAGTATCTGCCGCCGGCCAACCGCGTGGCCCGTGGCGACCTGGCCACGTCACCGATCAGCGCCTCTGGCAAGCACGTCGTGGTGATCGGCGGCGGTGACACCGGCGCCGACTGCGTCGGGACGGCACACCGCCAGGGCGCGGCTTCGGTGACACAGCTGGAGATCATGCCCCGGCCGCCGGAGGTCCGGTCGGACGCGCACCCGTGGCCGACGTACCCGATGATCTACCGGGTGTCCTCGGCCCACGAGGAGGGCGGCGAACGGATCTACTCGGTGTCCACAGTGGAGTTCGTCGGGTCCGAGTCTGGTGCGGTCCAATCGCTGAAGCTGGTGGACGTCAAGATGGACGGCGGGAAGTTCGTGCCGATCGACGGCACCGAACGGGAGATCCCGGCGCAGCTGGTCACCCTCGCGATGGGCTTCGTCGGCCCGCAGCAGGAAGGCCTGCTCAACGATCTCGGGGTCGCTTACGACCCCAGGGGCAATGTCGCCCGCGACGAGTCATTCGCCACCAGCGTCGATGGCGTATTCGTCGCGGGCGACATGGGCCGCGGCCAGTCGCTCATCGTCTGGGCGATCGCCGAGGGCCGCTCGGCCGCCGCCGGGGTGGACGCGTACCTGATGAACAGGTCTGTGTTGCCCGCCCCGATCGCCCCGACCGATCGCCCCATCGCCTGACTGACGCTCAGGTACCAGGCAATCCCGCCGAAATGCGGGATACACCGCCCGCAGAACCGGTTGCCTGGTACCTGACGCCAGGAAAGGTGCGGAATTGGACATCCAGGTCGACTCCAGCCACCCGCCATGGGACGGCCTGCAAGGCGCTGAGCGCTACGCCGTTTGCCTGCGCGCGGCTCGCGCAGGTAACCAGGCCGCGCGGGCCGCGCTTGTCGAAGACCTCACGCCGTTGGTATGGCATGTGGCCAGGGGAAACGGACTGAGCCGGGCCACTGCCGAAGACGTCGTCCAGACCGTCTGGCTCGCACTGTTCAGCCACATCAACTCCCTGGCCGAGCCGAGAGCGCTGGCCAGTTGGCTGATCACCACGACCCGCCGCGAATCTCAGCGAGCACGCGGGCGCGCGAACGACCTGCCGTTGACCGACGAAATGGCCGAGCAGCTGCCGAGCACGCTGCCCCAGCCGGAAGACGAAGCGATCCGCGTCGACCGCGATACGCGGCTGTGGCGTGCGTTCGCTGAGCTGCCGGAGAAGTGCCAGGAGCTGCTGCGGCTGACCGTGCTGGCAGGTCGTAGCGAATACCGCGTCGTCGCCGAGGCCATGCAGATGAAGCGCGGCAGCATCGGCCCCACCCGCGGCCGCTGCCTGAAGGTCCTTCGTGAACTGCTGGAAAGCCAGGACAACGTGACCTCGTTCCCGGTGTCGATCTACTTGTCCGACGAGGCCGGGCACGAACGCGTGCAGGCCGCCGTGGAGCAGCTGGTCACCGACTCCGGCGCGGACATCGTCCACCGGGACGAGCCGGTGCTGGGCTCGTGGTTCCGCAAGCTGCGCGCCGCGGCGAAGACCGAGGTCGGCAGGCAGGCCGTGACCAGCGCCGTGCACGCACTGGAGTCCAGGCTGGTCCTCGAACAGGACGCCAAGGTCACCGCGGCGATGATGGCGAACGTCGGCCCGGTCCTGACGTCCTTGCAGCCGACCAAGGACGCGGTGATCAGGATCGGCGCGGTGCTGATCGTGAAGGTCGACTGGACCGTCGCGGTGCACCAGCTCACCGCGGAACAGCAGCTGCTTCTCGATCATCAGCCGCACCTCCTGACGTCCCCGTGCGAGATCCTGCGGGCCATCAGCCCACCGGCCAACGGCCACCGTGGAGCGATCGAGCCCCGGCCCGACGACGAGCAAGACCGGCCCTCGGCGCAGTCCGGGTGATCAGAGAGCGATGGCGTTCTTGGCCTTCTCCATGGATTCCTCGGACGCGGGCCCGCCTGGGTTCTCGGTCGGCAGCGCCTGGTTCAGCGTGACATAGGGCCGCATCCGACGTTCGTACGCCGCGAAAGCCTCGCTGTGGTCGGCTTTGCCGAGCTCCTCGGCGAGAATGTACGCGCCCACCAAGGCAATGCTCGTCCCCTGGCCGGACAGCACCGAGGCGCAGTACGCGGCATCGCCGACAAGAGCGATCCGCCCGGTGGACCACGTGTCCATGTGGATCTGGGCCATCGCGTCGAAGTAGAAGTTCGGGGCGTCCTTCATCACCTCGATGAACTTCGGCATCTCCCAGCCCAGGTGCGCCAACCGGTCGGCCATCAGCTTCTTCTGCTGCTCGATGTCGCGGTAGTCGTACTCCAGTTGATCCGACGCGAAGCCGAACGTCGCGCGCAGCTCGGTGTTGTCGCGCACGGGGTAGACACCGCCGCCGGCGCCGTTTTCCTGGTCCTGGATCCACATCTGCCAGTTGTCCAGCTCAAGGAAGTTCGGCGACGGGAACACCGCGACGTACGAACCGAGGTGGCGGACGTAGTTCTCTTCCGGGCCGAACGCCAGGCGCCGGACGCTGGAGTGCATGCCGTCGGCGCCGATCACGAAGTCGAAGGTGCGGTAGCCGCCTTTCTCGAACTCGACCCGCACACCGTGGTCTTCCTCGTGCAACGCGGTGATTGCGTCGTTGAAGACGTACTCGACGCGATCCTTCGTCGCCTCGTAGATCATCTCGGTCAGGTCCTCGCGCAACAACTCGACGTCCTCGCTGTCGAGGCGCCCGCTGCTGAGCGCGACCTCCTCCGACCGGAACATCTCGTTGCCGTCGCGGTCAACCATGGTCATGCCGCGCATCCGGGTCCGCACCGCGCGCATCTGCGCGCCGAGGCCCATCCGGTCGACCACTTCAAGGGCGACGCCACGGACGTCGATCGCCTGGCCACCCTTGCGCAGGCCGTCGGCGCGCTCAACCACCGTGACCGTGAACCCGTGCCCGGTAAGCCAGTAGGCGAGGGCCGAACCAGCGACACCAGCACCCGAGACCAGAACGTTTCGCATCAGATTCTCCTGTATCACTCATCCGTACGCTACGACGCATACACTGGCAGCCGTACAGGCGAAGACGTCAAAACTGACCTAGTACAGGCGGCGATCTGTACTAGCACAGAGAGGGCCCGAGATGCCGCGCTACCTGGACATCGCCGCCGAGCTGAAGCGGCGGATCAGCGAGGGTGAACTGCTGCCCGGTGCGAAGGTTCCCTCGGTACGTAAGCTCGCCGCGGAATGGGGCGTGGCGACGGCCACCGCCGCCAAGGCGTTGGCTGCGGTGAGCCAAGAAGGGCTCATCCATGCCGAACCTCGGTCCGGCTTCGTGGTCGCGGGCACGAAGAACGTGAAAACGCCGAAGTGGTCACGGCAGCACGACCTCACGCGCGACCGGCTCGTCCGTGCCGCCATCGAGATCGCCGACGCCGAGGGCTTGACCGCGGTGTCCATGCGTAGCGTCACCGCGCGGCTTGGTGTCGCGACGATGGCGCCGTATCGGCACGTGAAAGGCAAGGACGAACTCGTCATCCTGATGGCCGACGCGGCGTTCGGGGAACGTGGCTACCCCGCGAAGGGACCGACGGACTGGCGTCCTCGTCTGGAACTGGCCGCGCGCACGTTCTGGTCGCTGTTCAAACGTCACCCGTGGCTGGCTCAACTGGGGCCGATCACCCGTCCGCTGCCGTTGCCCAACTTGACCGCGCACTCGGAGTGGATGCTCGTGCCGTTGGACGCGCTCGGCCTCAGTGCGGCGGAAATGCTGGACGTCACAGTGTTGATCTTCAGCTACACCCAGGGCATCGCGATTCACCTGGAACGCGAGCAGCAAGCGTTCAGCTCGTCCGGGATGTCCGACGAAGACTGGCTGGACAGCACAGAAGGCGCGATCCAGGCGATCACCGCGATGGGCCGGTTCCCGACGTTCACGAAGATGATCACGGCCTTGAACGTCGACGGCTACGACCTGATCCTGGACGACCTCTTCGAACAGGGATTGCGGGCCCTGCTGGACGGACTCGCCCTCCGCTTCTCCTCCCGCGTGTCCACCTTTCCGGCACCATGAGTTGCACATTCCGGCACCATGAGTTGCACGTTCCGGCACCATGAAATTCCCCTGGCCTGGGTGGATGGGAATTTCATGGTGCCGGAATGGTGGACACGGGGTGCTGGAAAGGTGGACACGGCGGGGAGAATCGGGGGTATGGATGATGTGCTCGCGCTCTTCCACGATGTGGTGGCGACCGTTCCGGCGTATCCCAAGTTCCTTGCCGAGCACGGGGTCGACCCGGCCTCTGCACAGTCCTTTGCGGACTTTCAGCGGCTGCCGCTGACTTCGAAGAAGAACTATCAGAGCCGGTATCCGCTGGCCGAATTGTGCCGGGGCGGGCGGATCGGGGACATGATCTCGGTGTCGTCCGGTTCGTCGGGTACGCCCACGATCTGGCCGCGGTCGGTCGCGGACGAACTGCACATCGCCAAGCGGTTCGAGCAGGTGTTCCGGGCTTTCGAGGCGGACACCAAGACCACGCTCGCGGTGGTCTGCTTCCCGTTGGGCACGTGGGTCGGCGGGTTGTTCACGCTCGCTTGCGTACGACACCTCGCCACACAGGGATTCCCGATCACGTCCGTGGCCCCCGGCAACAACAAAGCTGAGATCCTGCGGGTGATTCCGGAGCTGGCACCGCATTTCGACCAGGTCGTGCTGCTGGGGTACCCGCCGTTCGTCAAGGACGTCATCGACTCCGGGGCAGGCTGGGCGTCCTACGACATCAAGATGGTCTTCGCCGGCGAGGTGTTCAGCGAGGAGTGGCGTGATCTCGTGGCTTCGCGGGCAGGGGTGAAAAACCCGGTCCACGGGATGGCTTCGCTGTACGGCACCGCGGACGCAGGGGTACTGGGCAACGAGACGCCGAAGTCGGTGTCGGTCCGGCGTTTTCTCGCCACCCGGCCGGATCTGGCCAGGGAGCTCTTCGGTGACTCCCGGCTGCCGACTCTCGTTCAGTACGATCCGCGGAGCCGGTTCTTCGAGGTCCACAATGGAACGTTGCTGTTCTCCGGGGACAACGGCGTTCCGTTGATCCGCTACCACATCGCCGACGAGGGCGGCGTGATTCCGCACGAGGACATGCTGGAGTTCTGCGACACCAACGGGTTCACTCCGACCGACGGGCCTGATCTGCCGTTTGTCTTCGTGTTCGGCCGGTCGCTGTTCACCGTGTCGTACTTCGGCGCGAACATCTACCCGGAGAACGTCACTGTCGGCTTGGAGCAGCCGGGCATCAGCGACTGGGTGACCGGGAAGTTCGTCCTGGAAACCTATGAGGACGAAGACCGCGACCGGCGCCTGCGGGTCACGGTCGAACTGGCACCAGGGCAAAGCGGCGACAAGGCCAGGATCGCCGAGGAAATCCTGGCCCAACTGCGCAGGCTGAACAGCGAGTTCGCCAACTACGTCCCGGCCGAGCGGCAGCTACCGGAGGTGGTGCTGCGCCCGGCCGGCGATCCGGAGTACTTCCCCGTCGGCGTCAAGCATCGCTACACGCGGCCGTCGTGAGTGTTTTGGCCGGTTCTAACCGGCCGAAACACTCACGAGCCTTCCAGGTCGCCTTCCGTCGCGAGGTACACCGCACGCAAGGCGTCGAGGGTGCTCTGCTCGGGGTGTTCCCACATGCCGCGGTCGGCCGCTTCGAGCAGCCGCTCGGAAATCCCGTGCAGCGCCCATGGGTTCGCTTCGGCCAGGAATTTCTGGTTTTCCGGATCGAGCACGTACGAAGCGGCGAGCTGCTCGTACATCCAGTCGGCCACCACACCGGTGGTGGCGTCGTAACCGAACAGGTAGTCCACAGTGGCCGCGAGCTCGAAAGCGCCTTTGTAGCCGTGCTTGCGCATCGCGGCGAGCCAGCGCGGGTTCACCACGCGGGCACGGAAGATCCGCGTGGTCTCCTCGTTCAGCGTTCGCGTGCGCACCGCGTCCGGACGCGTACTGTCGCCCACGTAAGCAGCGGGCGCCTTGCCGGTGAGCGCACGGACGGTCGCGATCATGCCACCGTGGTACTGGAAGTAGTCGTCTGAGTCGGCGATGTCGTGTTCGCGGGTGTCGATGTTCTTGGCTGCCACCGCGATCCGTTTGTACGACGTCTCCATGTCCTGGCGCGCCTGGACTCCGTCGAGGCCACGGCCGTAGGCGTAACCGCCCCACACCGCGTAGACCTCGGCCAGATCGGCGTCGTCACGCCAGTTGCGGCTGTCGATCAACGGCAGAATGCCCGCGCCATACGCGCCTGGCTTGGAGCCGAAGATTCGCATCGTGGCGCGCCGTGAGTCGCCGTGCTCCTGGCGGTCAGCGTCCACATGCGCCTTGACGAAGTTTTGATCAAGGGGTTCATCAAGGGCCGCAACCATTTGCACGGCATCGTCAAGCAGTGCCACCACGTGCGGGAACGCGTCACGGAAGAAGCCGCTGATGCGCACGGTCACGTCAATACGAGGCCTTCCCAATTCGGAAAGGGGGATCACCTCAAGGCCGGAGACGCGCCGGGACTGGTCGTCCCACTTCGGCCGGACACCAATGAGGGCAAGGACTTCCGCGATGTCGTCACCCGCGGTCCGCATCGCCGACGTACCCCACACCGAAAGCCCGACCGACGGCGGCCATTCCCCGGTGTCCTGGCGATACCGGTTCAGCAGCGAGTCGGCCATGGCCTGGCCGGTCTCCCACGCCAAGCGCGACGGCACGGCCTTCGGGTCGACCGAGTAGAAGTTACGCCCGGTCGGCAGCACGTTGATCAGCCCACGCAACGGCGAACCGCTCGGCCCGGCCGGAATGTACCCGCCGTCCAAGGCATGCAGCACGTGGTCGAGTTCGTCGGTCGTACGAGCCAACCGAGGCACGACCTCGGTCGCCGCGAAAACCATGATCTTCTCGACGACATCGTCGGAGCGACCGAGCACTTCGGACACCACGCCGGAAGCCGCCCCTGCATCCCATGACGCGTTCTCCATGCCCTCGACCAGCGCACGCGCGGTGGCTTCGACCGTGTCGACCGCGGTCCTGTCGGAGTCCTTTTCGGACAAGCCCAGGGCTTCGCGCAGGCCTGGCAGCGCGTCGGCTTGGCCGCCCCACATCTGCCGTGCCTGCAACATGGCCAGCACGAGGTTGACCCGCGCCTCACCTTCCGGCGCGAGACCGAGAACGTGCAGGCCGTCGCGGATCTGGACGTCCTTGACCTCGCAGAGCCAGCCGTCGACGTGTAGCAGGAAGTCGTCGAACTCGGCGTCGTGCGGCCGGTCCTCGAGGCCAAGGTCGTGGTCGAGCTTGGCGGCCTGGATCAACGTCCAGATCTGCGCACGGATCGCCGGCAGTTTCGCCGGGTCCATCGCGGCGATGTTCGCGTGCTCGTCGAGGAGCTGTTCCAGGCGTGCGATGTCGCCGTAGCTGTCGGCACGAGACATCGGCGGCACAAGGTGATCGACCAACGTGGCGTGGGTGCGGCGTTTGGCCTGCGTTCCCTCGCCAGGGTCGTTGACCAGGAACGGGTAGATCAGCGGAATGTCGCCGAGCGCCGCGTCCGGGCCGCATCCGGCGGACATGCCGACGGTCTTGCCGGGCAGCCACTCCAGGTTGCCGTGCTTGCCGACGTGCACCATCGCGTGCGCGCGGAACTCCTCGGCGAGCCAACGGTACGCGGCCAGGTAGTGGTGGCTCGGCGGCAGATCCGGGTCGTGGTAGATGGCGATCGGGTTCTCGCCGAACCCGCGTGGCGGCTGGACCATCACGACGATGTTGTTGGCCTGCAACGCGGCCAGCACGATCTCACCGTCCGGATCGGACGACCGGTCGACGAACAGCTCACCGGGAGCCTGCCCCCAGTGCTCCTCGATCGCTTCCCGCGCGTCCTGCGGCAGCTTCTCGAAAGAAGCCCGGTACTTCGCCGCCGAGATGCGGATCGGATTGCCCGTGAGCTGTTCCTCGGTCAACCAGTCCGCGTCCTGGCCGCCCGCGGCGATCAACGCGTGGATCAGGGCGTCGCCGTCCTGGGCCTCGACGCCGGGCAACTCACCGACGTCGTAACCACGTTCCTTCATGGCGGCCAGCAGCCGGACGACACTCGCCGGGGTGTCGAGGCCGACCGCGTTGCCGATCCGGGAGTGCTTGGTCGGGTACGCCGACAACATGACCACGATCCGACGCTCGGACGGCGGGATGTGGCGCAGTGACGCGTGCCGTACCGCGATGCCCGCGACCCGGGCCGCACGCTCCTCGTCGGCGACGTAGACGGTCAGGCCGTCCTCGTCGATCTCCTTGAAGGAGAACGGAACGGTGATGATCCGGCCGTCGAACTCCGGGATCGCGACCTGCGTCGCGGTGTCGAGCGGCGACAGGCCGTCGTCGTTCTCGTTCCAGCTCGACCGGCTCGTGGTCAGGCAAAGTCCTTGCAGGATCGGGACATCCAAGGCCGCGAGGGCGCCGACGTCCCAAGCCTCGTCGTCGCCTCCGGCCGAGGCCGCGGCGGGCTTCGTGCCACCGGCGGCGAGCACGGTCACAACAAGCGCGTCCGCCTTGCCGAGCGTCGCCAGCAGTTCCGGCTCGGCGGTTCTCAGCGACGAACAGAACACGGGCATCGCCTGCCCGCCCGCGGCTTCGATGGCGTCGCAGAGAGTGTGGATGAAGGCCGTGTTCCCGGCCATGTGGTGCGCGCGGTAGTACAGCACCGCGACGACCGGGCCGTCGCCCTTGGATTCACGCTCCAGCAGGCCCCAGTTCGGCGCGGCCACCGGTGGGTTGAAGCCGAGCCCGGTCAGCAGAACGGTGTCCGACAGGAAGTTGAACAGCTCGGTGAGGTTCTGCGGGCCGCCGTGCGCCAGGTAGGCGTGGGCCTCGGCGCAGACGCCACCAGGCACAGTGGAGAGTTCCATCAGCTCGGCGTCCGGCTGTTGCTCACCGCCGAGCACGACCACCGGACGCGGCCCGGCTAGCAACGCGTCGAGACCGTCCTCCCAGGCCCTGCGGCCGCCGAGAATACGGACCACGACCAGGTCGGCACCGTCGACCAACGAAGGAAGGTCGTCGACCTCGAGCCTGGCCGGGTTGCCGAGGCGGAAATCGGCGCCGCTGGCCCTGGCGGACAACAGATCGGTGTCGGACGTCGACAGCAGCAGGATCACGCGGCTCACTCCACTCCCCCGAGGTCCTCGCCCCGAGACGCAGGTACGCGACGAGCAGAAGTGTCTGGCTCCCGGGGCAACCCGGTGACAGTGGCGGGACCGCGCCGGACTCGCACCGGCTTCCTCACTGCTTCGTCGTTCTCGCTGACCCTACCTGTTCCCGTGAGCCTGCCCAGAGAGCCGGAGGGCTGGTCTGAACGTGCGCTACGTCTCAGTAAGGTCACGCCCGGAACCAGACACTCCGCATGAAACTCTCACCTGCGCGTGAGACACCGGGAGGCGATAAGTGGGCTACGAGGTCGTGATCGACTCGCTGAGGAAGGCATCCGCGGCCGCGGGTGACGCGGCTTCCCAGGCGGGCAAGGTCCAACTGGGGGCGGCCATCGACGACGTGGGCCCGGCCATGCCGGGCAGCCGCTCGGGTCCGGCGGCGGGCTCGCTCGCCACGAACTGGACCAACCAGGTCAAGACCTGGGCCGCGGACGCTCAGGCCTACGGCGAGAACTTGTCCAAGGCGGCTGACCACTACGCGGCCAACGAGGAAGCGGCCAAGGCCGACTTCCAGGGCATGGGATAGCCGATGCCTACCTATGGAGACATCCGCAAATGGCAGTCCGGCCCGTTGGACACCGCGGTCGGTGACCTCAACCGGTGCTGTGACGAACTGCTTGGCCTGAGCGACGAACTGGCCGCAACAGGGACGCCGCAGGGTTGGACCGGGCAGTCGGCCGACCAGGCGCGCGGCAAGCGTGAAGACCTCAACAACCGGATGGAACGGCTGGTGGCTGGGGTGGCCGCGGTCCGCCGGGGGATGGGCGAGGCGGCTGACGCGGTCGAGGCGCTCGGCCACGCCATCAAGGAAACCGAGGACATCGCGCAGCGGCACCACTTCGTGATCCGGGACGACGGCAGCGTTGTGGACAACGCACCCGACACCGCACACGACCCGGCGCACATCGACGAGTATTTCCGCGAGCGCCAACGCGTCCAGACCGAACTGGCCGACCGGGTCGAGCAGGCGGTCCGGCGCGGCACGGACATCGACAACGACCTGGCCGCGATCCTGAGCCGCGCCGACAAGGGTGAGGTCGACGACCAGGGCGCCACGTCACTGCAGGCCGCCGCCAGCGCGGGCGCCAAGCAGGGCGGCCTGTCCACGCTCGAGCCGCCGAAGGGCGGAACTCCCTACGACAACGCGGGTTGGTGGGACTCGCTGTCGGAGGCCGAGCGCAAGCAGATCATCGCGCAGAACCCGGACTGGATCGGCAACCTCGACGGCGTGCCAGGTTCGGCCCGTGACGAGGCCAACCGCAACCGGATCGACGACGAGCGGGCCAAGCTGGAAGCCCGTAAGCGCGAGCTCGAAGCGGACCTGGACGACAACTGGTTCGGCGGCACGTTCACCAACGCGGACGCCGAGCTGGAGCACGTCAACGCCAAGCTGGAGTCGCTCAAGAAGATCGAGGAGACATTGGCGCAGCCGGGCGAACGCCAGCTGCTGCTGCTCAACATGTCGAACGAGCGTGCCGAAGCCGCGATCGCCAACGGCAACGTCGACACCGCGAAGCACGTCGCGGTCTTCACGCCCGGTCTGACCTCGACAGTCGACGGCAGCATGAAGGGCTACGACGACGCGATGTACAACTTGCGCCACCGCACCGAGGAAGAACTGGCGCGTTACGGCGACGGCAGTAAAGTCGCCACAGTGACGTGGATCGGATATCAGGCGCCTCAAATGGGCGCCCACGGCTTGTTGTTCGACGACAACACTGTGCTTGACGATCACGCCGCACAGGAAGGCGCTAAGAAGCTCGCGCCGTTCCTGAACGGCATCGACGCGTCGCGGGCCAACGATCCGCACATGACCGCGCTCGGCCATTCCTACGGTTCGACAACCACCGGGATCGCGCTGCAGCAGAACACCGGGGTCGACAACGCGGTGTTCTACGGCTCGCCGGGACTCGGCACCGACAACGTCGACAAAATCAATGTGCCGACCGGGAATTCGTACTACATCGAGGCACGAAAAGACGCGGTCGGCGACTTCGGTTACTTCGGGATCGACCCGAGCCACATGGACGGTATGAACCACGTTTCCGCTAAGGAAACGACACTGCCGGACGGTCGTCAGCTCAGCGAGTCCACCGGGCACAGCGCCTACATGAACGACAAGAGCACAAGCCAGTACAACCTGAGCGTGGTGGTCGGCGGAATGCCAGAACGAGCCGTGCGCGACGACGGCAAGGGCTTCGGCGACGTCTTGTCATGGCCTATCCCGGGGACTTACTGATGCGACTCGTAGCTTTTCTCTGCACGGTCTTGCTGCTCGTCGGCGCGTGTGACTCGAAAGGTGGTTCCATGACGAAAGATGAGCAGTTCGCCGAGCTGATGAAGCGGCCGGACATCGAGCAGATCCACGACGAATACCAGAAGCTGCTCGAGCGGATCCGCAACGAACTGGTGGCCAAGATCGGTATCGCCCCGTGGGTGCCCAAGGACGAGCCTTTTGGCGGCTCGGGCTGCATGGAGTTCCCGGACATCTCGGACACCAACAAGCGGCGCTACAGCTCCGGCCATTCACCCGGCAACCTGCCCGACGCCAAGTGGCCGGACGCGGTGAAATTGGTCGAGTCGATCGCGGGCGAACACGGATTCAAGCTGCACGGCGCGGTCGTCGACCGGCCGAACGACCACGAGGTCACCTTCGGCAACGACTGGGGCGGCGAACTGCTTTTCGGCACGGCCATCAACACCACGCTGAGCGTCAGCAGCGGCTGCCACCTCAGCCGGGCGGCCAAGGAACGTGGCACGCCTGCCTGATTCGCTCGCGTAGCATCCGGCGCGTGCCCGCTTCAGCTGACCGCACGCGCCCGGATGCCTGTCCCGGCGCGATCGCCGTGCACCAGGCGGCGGACGGCGGGCTCGCCAGGGTCCGGGTGCCCGGTGGAACGTTGACGAACGCCCAGCTCAGGGCCTTGACCGACGCGTCGGCCGAGCTGGGCGACGGCAGTCTGGAGCTGACGTCCCGGGCGAACGTCCAGATCCGGGCGCTGGCCGCGGGTGCCGAGGTCGAGCTGGCTTCCCGGTTATGGGCGGCCGGGCTTTTGCCGTCGCTGTCGCATGAACGTGTGCGCAACATCATCGCTTCGCCGTTGGGTGATGATCAACACCTGGTCGATTCGCTGGACAAGGCCCTGTGCGCCGAGCCCGAGCTGGCGAACCTGCCGGGCCGGTTTCTGATCACAGTGGACGACGGCCGCGGCGACGTGAGCGGACTCGGTGGCGACATCGGCCTGCACGGCAACGCCCTCCTGCTGGCAGGCAAGGACACCGGGCTGCGCGTTGACGATCCCGTCACGGCCGTGATCCAGGCCGCGCTGGAGTTCCAACGGATCCGGGGGGACGCGTGGCGTCTGGCCGAAGTATCCGATGGCGCACAACGAATCGTGGCCACGCTCGGCACACCTGGTCCAGACCGCATCGACATCCAGCCGGCCTCGACTCGGCCGATCGGCCGCTTCGGTGACGTGACCGTGGCCGCCGTGCCACTCGGGCGGCTGACCCGAACCCAGGCCTTGCAGCTGTGTGATCTTGCTCCCTGGGTCCGGCTCACCCCATGGCGTAGCGTCGTGGTTCCGGTTGCTGACGTACCTGGCCTTGTCACCGATCCCGATTCCCCTTGGCACGGCGTGACTGCGTGCGCGGGGCGTCCCGGCTGCGCGAAGTCGTTGGCCGACGTGCGGGCGGACGCGACGGCCTGGGTGCGGACACGCGAAGACAGGATTCCCGTGCACTGGTCGGGATGTGAGCGGCGATGCGGGAAGCCGGCAGGGCACGTGGTGGAAATGATCGCCACCAGCGAGGGGTATCGGAGGAGCGAGTGAGCGAGTACGTGCGGGACGGCGCGGAGATCTACCGCCAGTCCTTCGCGACCATCCGTGCCGAGGCGGACCTGGGCGGGCTGCCCGCGGACGTCGCCAAGGTCGCGGTCCGGATGATCCACGCGTGCGGCATGGTCGATCTCGTCACCGACATCGCCTACTCCCCCAATGCCGTCGCGAAGGCACGTGCCGCTTTGCAAGCGGGCGCACCGATTCTGTGTGACGCACAGATGGTCGCCGCTGGTGTCACACGGAAGCGACTGCCCGCGGACAACGAGGTCGTGTGCATGCTTGGTGATCCCAGGGTGCCGGACCTCGCCGCGAAGATGGGCAACACCCGCAGCGTCGCGGGCTTCGAGCTGCTGCGTGACCGGTTGGGTGATTCCGTTGTGGCGATTGGGAACGCGCCGACCGCGCTGTTCCATCTGCTCGACATGATCGCCGAGGGTGCGCCACGGCCTGCGGCCGTGCTGGGCATCCCGGTCGGATTCGTCGGCGCGGCCGAGTCGAAGGAAGCGTTGGCCGACAACAGTTTTGGGTTGGAGTATCTGGTGGTTCACGGGCGGCGCGGTGGCAGTGCGATGACCGCGGCGGCCGTGAACGCGATCGCGAGTGAGGTGGAATGAACGGCCGGTTGTGGGGCGTCGGGCTCGGCCCGGGTGATCCGGAGCTGATCACCGTCAAGGCGGCCAGGCTCATCGAATCGGCTGGGGTGATCGCGTTCCACAGTGCACGGCACGGTCGCAGCATCGCCCGGTCGATCGCCAAGCACTACATGCGCGAAGGCCAGATCGAAGAGCCGTTGATGTACCCGATAACCACCGAGACCACGGATCATCCCGGCGGTTATCTCGGTGCGCTGGAAGACTTCTACGAGCAGTGCGCCGCCCGGCTCGCCGCGCACCTCGACGCAGGCCGTGATGTCGTCGTTCTGGCGGAAGGAGATCCGTTCTTCTACGGCTCCTACATGCACTTGCACAAGCGCTTGGCGCACCGCTACCCGACTCAGGTCGTGCCGGGCGTGACGTCGGTCAGCGCGGCATCGGCCGAGCTGGGCAGGCCCCTGGTGGAAAGGGAAGAGGTTCTCACCGTCCTGCCAGGCACTTTGGCAGCCGGGAAGCTCACCGAGAAGCTCAAGGCCACCGACTCCGCGGCGATCATGAAGCTGGGCCGGACATTCTCCAAAGTGCGTACGGCTTTGCAGGAAGCCGGGCGCCTCGACGAGGCGTGGTACGTCGAACGCGCGACGACCGACAAGCAGCGCATCGAGCCGTTGGCCGACGTCGACCCGTCCACGGTTCCCTACTTCTCGGTGGCCTTGCTGTCCAGCCGGGCCGCCGCCGTCACACCCACTGCCGCGCCCCCATCGACATCAGGCGAGGTCGTGGTCGTCGGGCTCGGCCCGGCAGGGCGCGAATGGCTGACGCCCGAAGCCCAGGACGCCCTCGCCACGGCAACGGATCTGGTCGGCTACGGGCCGTACATCGACCGCGTACCACCGAATCCGCGGCAGCGACGGCATTCTTCGGACAACCGGGTCGAGGCCGAACGCGCGGCCTTCGCACTGGACTTGGCCCGTGGCGGGGCGAAGGTCGCCGTGGTGTCCTCGGGCGATCCCGGGGTGTTCGCGATGGCCAGCGCGGTGCTGGAGGTCGCCGAGGAGTACACGGATGTCCCGGTCAGGATTCTGCCAGGGTTGACCGCGGCGAACGCTGTCGCCAGCCGGGTCGGCGCTCCCCTTGGCCACGACTACTGCGTGCTTTCGTTGTCCGACAGGCTCAAACCATGGGACGTCATCGCGTCGCGCCTTTCCGCCGCGGCCAAGGCTGATCTCGTGCTCGCGATCTACAACCCGGCTTCGCGCAGTCGAATCTGGCAGGTCGAAGCGGCGCGGGATCTGCTGCTGGAGCACCGGTCCGCGGACACGCCCGTGGTGATCGGCCGGGACGTCGGCTATCCGACGGAGTCCATCGAGATCGTCCGGCTGGCCGAGCTGGATCCGTCCAAGGTGGACATGCGCTGCCTGCTGCTGATCGGGTCCTCGCAGACTCGGATGACCGAGAACGGCAGGGTGTTCACGCCTCGGCGATACCCCGAACCCAGCTGACCGCTTCCGCAACACTCGACACAGTGCTGACGCCGTCAGGCAGCGGCGGGCGACGAACGATGACGACCGGGATCTTGAGTTCCCGGGCGGCGGTCAGCTTCGCCGCGGTCATCTCCCCGCCGCTGTCCTTGGTCACCAATGCCTGAATGCCGTGCTCGCGCATCAACGCGAGCTCACCCTCCACAGTGAACGGTCCGCGGTCCAGAACTACCTGTAGCCGTTGGGGCATCGGAGGTTCAGGCGGTTCGACCGAGCGCGCCAGGAACCAGTTGCCCACATCGGCGAACTCGGCGAGCTCCTCACGGCCGGTCGTGAGGAAAACCCGCTCAGCTGGGAGCTTCCGCGCGGCTTCGGCCACGCTGTCCACCCAGCGCCAGTCATCCCCCGGCTCCGGAGTCCATCCAGGCCGCCGGAACACTACAAACGCTAGGTCAAGCTCGGCCGTGACCATCGCCGCTGACGCGGTGATGCGAGCCGCGAACGGATGAGTGGCGTCAACGACCGCGTCGATCTCATTGTCCAGCAACCATTGCCGAAGGCCCACCGGGCCGCCGAAGCCACCGACCCGGACCTGCCCTGGCGGCATTCGAGGCGTCCGGACTCGCCCAGCCAAGGACGAAATCACCTGGTGTTCAGGCAACTCGCCCGCCAGACGACGCGCTTCGCCCGTGCCGCCCAGAATGAGGATCTTCACCGCGCGCGGGTGACCGAATACAGGTGACTGTCGATGAACTCGGTGGCGGACAGCACTTGGCCGACGATGATCACCGCAGTCCGTTTGATCCCAGCCTCATGGACTTTGCCCGCGATGTCATTGAGAGTCCCGCGCAGCACGATCTCGTTCGCACGGCTGGCATACGCGACAACCGCGACCGGACATTCCGGACCGTAGTTGGGCACGAGCTCCGCGACGACCTCGTCGATCCGTTGGACCGCAAGGTGCAGAACCATGGTGGAGCGGCTCTGGCCGAGGGTGCTCAAGTCCTCGCCTTGCGGCATCGGCGTGGCCCGCGCGGAAGTCCGCGTGAGCACAACGGTTTGCCCGAGGCCAGGGACCGTGAGCTCACGCTTCAAAGTCGCCGCCGCCGCGGCGAAAGCCGGAACCCCGGGCGTGACGTCGTAGGGAACACCGGCGGCGTCGAGGCGGCGCATCTGCTCGGCCATCGCGCTGTAGACCGACGGGTCACCGGAATGCAGCCGGGCCACATCCAGCCCTTTGGCGTGTGCGTCGACCAGTTCGGCGGTGATCTCGTCCAGGTTCAGGCTGGCCGTGTCCACGAGCCGCGCGCCATCCGGGCACATGTCCAGCAGTTCAGCCGGCACCAAAGCGCCCGCGTACAAGCAAACCGGTGAGGACGCGATCAGCCGCTGGCCGCGTACGGTGATCAGGTCGGCCGCACCCGGCCCCGCACCGATGAAATGCACGGTCACGGCTGGTCCTCCTTGGTCACGCTCCAGATGGTGACCGGCATCAGCGGCCGCCAGCCGGTGAACCCGCCCACCGGTGAGCCACGGGTGATCGAGATCCGGACCAGGTCGCCGCCGAGCCGGGCGTGCCATCGTGCCACGACAGCCTCGGACTCCACAGTGACCGCGTTCACCACGAACCGTCCGCCGGGCTTCAGCGCCTCCCACGCCCACTCGATCATGCCCGGCGCGGTCAGCCCGCCGCCGATGAAGATCGCGTCCGGCGCCTCCAGCCCGTCCACCGGCGCCTTGGCTTCGACAACCTTGATCCGGGGCACACCGAGTTCCGCTGCGTTACGCGTGATCCGGGCAGCGCGTGTGGCGTCTCGTTCGATCGTGATGGCACGGCACGAAGGATGCGTACGCGCCCATTCGATCGCGATGCTGCCCGCTCCCCCGCCGACGTCCCACAACAGCTGCCCAGGGATAGGGGCGAGACGGGACAACGTGATCGCGCGGACTTCGCGTTTGGTGAGCTGGCCGTCACTTTCGTAGGCGTCGTCCGGCAAGCCCGGCACAGTGGGCAGGAGCTTGCTTCCGTGACACTCGATCGCGATCACGTTCAACGGATCCGACGGCCCCTGCCACTGCTCGGCAATCCCTGCGACATGGCTCTCGGCGGCGTCCCCCAGCCGCTCGAGCACAGTCATCCGGCTTTCGCCGTAGCCGCGTTCGGTCAGCAGTTTGGCGACTTGACCAGGCGTTTCACCGTTCGCACTGAGCACGATCACGCGGCGGCCCGGGTGGACCGCCGCGTTGACCAGCTCGACTGGACGGCCGACCGCGCTGATCACCTCGACGTCCTGCACGGCCCAGCCGAGCCGGGCACACGCCAGCGACACCGAAGATGGATGGGTGATCACGCGGACCGGCCCGATCTGGGAGCCGATGCCGTAGAACATGGGGTCGCCGCTGGCCAGCACGCAGAGCCCGCAGTCGGAATAGGCCTCCAGCAAACCGGGGACCGCGGGCATCATCGGGGAAGGCCACACCACCCGCTGCGCCGCGACCTCGGCAGGGACGAGATCAAGCTGGCGTTTGCTGCCCAGCAGGACCTCTGCCTCCCGCAGAGCTCGCTGGGCGACGGCGGTCAGGCCGTCCCACCCCTCAGCACCGATACCGACCACCGTGACCGCTTTCATCAGCGGCGACGATACCTCGTGAGTGTTTTGGCCGGTTAGAACCGGCCGAAACACTCACGAGGGCTGATCAGGTGGAATGCCCCTGCGGGTGCGATGCGGCACCACCGCACCCGCAGGGGCGGTCTTTCAGAGCGCCTCGCGTGCCAGCTTCGCGGTCTCGCTCGGGGTCTTGCCGACCTTCACGCCGGCGGCCTCGAGGGCTTCCTTCTTCGCCGCGGCGGTACCGGCCGAGCCGGACACGATCGCGCCCGCGCCGGGTCCTCCTGGAACGCCGCGAGCGCATCGATGTGCGTAGTGCCGATGACCGGATCACCGCCGATGCCGATGGCCGTGGAGAACCCGATGTCGCGCAGCTCGTACATCAACTGGTAAGTCAGCGTGCCGGACTTCGACACCAACCCGATCCGGCCTTCGGTGGTGATGTCCGCCGGGATGATGCCCGCGTTGGACTTTCCTGGCGAGATGATGCCGGGGCAGTTCGGGCCGATGATCCGGGTCTTGTTGCCCTTGGCTGTTGCGTGCGCCCAGAACCAGGCGGAGTCGTGCACCGGGATGCCCTCGGTGATCACGACCGCGAGGCCGATCTCGGCGTCGATCGCTTCCACCACAGCGCCTTTGGCGAACTTCGGCGGCACGAAGATGACCGTGGCGTCGGCCCCGGTGTCGGCCATGGCCTTGCCGACCGAGTCGAAGACCGGCAGCTCTTTCTGTCCAATTTCGACAGATTGGCCACCTTTGCCCGGTGTCACGCCACCGACGATGTTGGTGCCGGCGGCGAGCATGCGTGCGGTGTGCTTGCGGCCTTCGGAGCCGGTCATGCCCTGGACGATGACCTTGGAATTCTCGTCGATGAAAATCGCCATCGTCACACCCCTGCCAACTTGGCCGCGTGCTCGGCGGCAGCATCCATGGTCTCGATCTGCACGACGCTCGGCAGCGCGGCCTCTTCGAGGATCCGGCGGCCTTCCTCGGCGTTGTTGCCGTCCAGCCGGACCACGATCGGCTTGTCCACCTTGCCGAGGAACTTCAGTGCCTGCACGATGC
Organism: Rhodococcus rhodnii; assembly: GCA_000720375.1. GTDB lineage: Bacteria > Actinomycetota > Actinomycetes > Mycobacteriales > Pseudonocardiaceae > Kibdelosporangium. The sequence goes on from JOAA01000021.1 coordinate 89,227, forward strand.
CGTTGGCCACCGCGTCGCACGCGGTGATCCCGCCGAACACGTTGACCAGCACGCTGCGTACGTCCGAATCGGACAGGATGATCTCCAGCCCGTTGGCCATCACCTCGGCCGACGCGCCACCACCGATGTCCAGGAAGTTCGCGGGTTTCACGCCACCGAACGCCTCGCCCGCGTAGGCGACTACGTCCAGTGTGGACATAACCAGCCCGGCGCCGTTCCCGATGACGCCGACCTGGCCGTCGAGCTTGACATAGTTCAGGCCTTTCGCTTTCGCCTTGGCCTCCAAGGGATCCTCGGCCGCGGTGTCGACGAAGCCGGCGTGGTCGGGGTGCCGGAAGTCGGCGTTGTCGTCGAGGGTGACCTTGCCGTCCAGCGCCATGATCTCCCCGGCCGAGTCACTGACCAGCGGGTTGACCTCGACCAGCGTGGCCTCCTCGGCCACGAAGGCCTTCCACAGCTGCACGATGATCGGCGCGGCGGTTTCGGGGATGCCCGCCTCGGCGGCGATCTGCTTGGCCTTGGCCAGATCGACGCCCTCGATCGGGTCGATGGGGACGCGCGCCAGCGTGTCCGCGTTGTCCTCGATCTCGACACCACCCTCGGCGGAGGCGAGCGCGAGGAACGTCCTGTTGGCACGGTCGAGCAGGAACGAGAAGTAGTACTCGCTCGCGATCTCGGATGCCGGTGTGACAAGCACTTTGCGCACGATGTGGCCCTTGATGTCCAAACCAAGGATCGCCTCGGCGTGCGCGGTCACGTCGTCGGTACTGCGAGCCAGCTTGACGCCGCCGGCCTTGCCGCGCCCTCCCGTCTTCACCTGGGCCTTGATCACGACAGGCAGGCCAAGGATGCGGGCGGCGGCAACGGCGTCCGTCGGGTTGGCGACGACCCGCTGGGGGCCGACCGGGACGCCGTGCTTCGAGAAGAGCTCTTTGGCTTGATACTCGTACAGGTCCACGTTGTAGACTGTATGCAGTATGGAACGGCCTGTCCAGAGGGAGGGCGAGATGTATCCATCGGTACGGGATTGCTTCGGCCGGACGTATCAGGTCGGCCCGGTCCCTGAAGAACTCATCGGTCGTTCGCGGGCCTGGATGGCCTGGCTGCCGTGGGCCGCGATGGCGGCGACCGGAGTGATGCAATACGCGTTCGGCTCGCTCGTCCCCCAATTGGCCGAACGCGGCTGGGGCCTCACGGAAACGCTGTGGCTGCTGGCCGCTTGGGCCATTTTCCAGGCCGTTGCCGGATTCCCCACGGCCTACCTGCGGGAACGCGGAAAGCTCGGGCCGCGGGCGGTGATGGTGCTCGGCGCCGCGCTGATGCTGGCCGGAATGATCTCGCTGGCGCATTTCGATTCGTACGTCATGGCATTGCTCGGCTATTCCGTGCTCGGCGGAACTGGCGCAGGACTGGTCTACGCGACCTGCACGTCCACTGTCGCGAAATGGCACCCCGAGCAGATGGCCTCCAGGGTCAGCTTCGTGACCGGCGCGTTCGCGTATGGCGCGGTGCCGTTCGCCATCGCGTTCCTGTTCGCACCGCCGACGATCGCACTGGACGTCGCCGCGGTCATCGTGGCCGCCGTCGTGGCCACGACCGGCGTTTTCTTCCGCGACCCGCCGCCGAACTGGTGGCCGCCGCACATCGACCCGCAGGAATGGGCGGTCGACCGCAGGCGTAGCCCGTCGCGTGCGGTGCGGCAATTCTCGGTCCGCGAAGCGCTACGCACGGGTGTGCTTCCGCTGATGTACTTCGTGTTGCTCGCGGCCAGCGCGGTCTCACTGTTCACAGTCACCTTCTTCGCGATTCTCGGCGCGCAGATGGGCATTGGCCTGGCCGTCGTGGCAATCGGAACAGCGATTTTGTTGGGCGCGAATGGCGCAGGCCGGTCGCTCGCGATCCGGATTTCCGAGCAGATCGGCCGCAGGCGGGCGATCGGCGCGGTGCTGGTCGCGCAGGCGGTCGGCCAGGTGATCCTTGCGGGCGCGGCCTCGTCCGGCTCGGTCTTCCTGCTGCTGGTCGCGGCCACGCTGGCCGGCGCGGGCGGCGGCGCGTTCTATCCGCTTTTCGCCAGCCTGGCCAGGGAGTTCTTCGGCGACCGGGACATCGCCAAGACACACGGCGTGGTTTACTCCGCGAAGGCATTCGGCGGTGTGATCGGCGTCGGACTCGCCGCATTCGCCGTCCCAGCCCTCGGATTCCCGGCCGTTTTCTTGATTTCCGGGCTGATCGCACTGGCATCGGCGATACTGAGCGTACGCCTGCGACGTCCAGGCCATGTGTCCACGCTTCCCATAATGTATGTTGTAGACACAACGATGTCGCCTTCGCTCGGTTCGGGAGGACCAAGGTGAACGAACCCGTGATCCAGCTTCCCGAGTCACTCGGGAGCGGCAAACGGGGTGGACGTGGTGCGTTGAGCGGGGCCGCCACCCAACGGGTCGAGCGGCCCGCTCCGCTGCGCGAAGCCGTCCACACCGCGCTGATCGAGCTGATCATCAACGGCACCCTGCAGCCAGGTCAGCATCTGGTCGAGCTGGAACTGGCCCAGTATCTGGGAGTCAGCAGGCAGCCGGTGCGCGAAGCGTTGCAGCGCCTGCAAACCGAGGGCTGGGTCGACCTTCGTCCCGCGCAGGGCGCGTTCGTGCACACGCCGACCGAGGAGGAAGCCGACCAGTTGCTGAGCGTGCGTTCAGTGCTGGAGACGCACTCCGCGCGGCTGGCGGCTGGCCGGGCCACCGAAGAGGAAATCGAGCGGCTGTGGGAGCTGCAGCGCGAGGGCGAAGCCTTGGTGGAGACGGACAACGCGGAAGGCATGACCGCGGCCAACGCGGCGCTGCACGCGTACATCACCGAGATCTCCGGAAATGCCGTACTGGCCGAGCACATCGCGTTGGTCGAGCGCCGGGTCCGGTGGTACTACCGGCCGATCGCCCGTCCCCGCGGCCACGACGCGTGGGCCGAACACGCCGAGCTGATCAAGGCGATCGCCGCGCACGACTCGGACCTGGCAGCCATGATCATGAACCGGCACACCGAGAAGACCCGCCAGGCGTACCACGACCAACGCGTCGCCGAATCGGAATGAGCCCGCACGACTCCTCCCCCTGAGCCGCTTCGGGCCAGGGGGAGAATTCGTGTTGCGGAGCGCGGAGATGGCGCGCTCCCGGCCAGGAAGTCCTTACGACACAGCCAGAACAGGCGCCTGCTGTTCGTGTGTCTCGTCGACCTTCTTGCGTCCGGGCTGCCGCAGGAACAACGTCAGCACCGCGGACAGCAACGCCAGACAGCCGGCGAGGACGTACGCACCCGTGAAGCCCCACCCGGTGATGATCGCGGCGGCCACGCCACCACCGAACACGCCGCTGACCAGCTTGGCGCTGTAGACCAGGCCGTAGTTGGACGCGTTGTTGTTCTCGCCGAAGTAGTCGGGCACCAAGGTGGCGAACATCGGGTAGAACGCACCGCCGCCGAAGCCGACGACGAACGCGAAGAAGATGAACAGCCAGAGGTTCCCGGTGTTGCCCGCGAACAGCATGCCGAACTGCGCGACCGCGGCGACCAGCAGCACCAGGGTCAGCGTCTGCCTGCGCCCCAGCTTGTCCGACAGCCAGCCGCACAGGCCGCGCCCGATGCCGTTGATCAAGGCGACCGCGGAGGCCGAAGCGGCCGCGACGAACGCGCCGAACCCGCTGGCTTGCGCGAACTTCACCTGGAAGTTGATGCCGAACAGGGACACCGCACCGATGACCACCAGGGTGATCCACATCAGCGGCAACATGCCGGTCCTGATGGCTTCCATCGGGGTGTACTGGCGTACCGCGGGCGGGTTCTTGGCCAGGTTCTTGTTCTTGCCGCTCGTCGCGGTCAGCGGGTCGACGTCGGCAGGCCACCAGTTCTTCGGCGGGTCACGGAACAGCATGCCGCACACGCCCACCACGATCAGCATGTAGAGGCCGACGAGGTCGAGCAGGACGGTGAAGTTGGTCGGCGTCAGGAACGACGCGAAGATGAAGATGAACGGCAGCGTGCCGTACGCGAATCCGCCGTTGACGAAGCCGGTTCGGGCACCGCGCTTGTCCGGGTACCACTTGCCGACCATGTTGATGCAGGTGGCGTAGACCAACCCCGCGCCCACGCCGCCGAGCACGCCGTAGCCGATGAACGCCAGCACCAGGTTGCCGGAGTGGGCAATCGTGAAGTAGCCGACGCCGCTGCAGATCGCGCCGACGATCATCGCCGCCCGGGCCGACACGATGCCCTTCTCCCGCAGCCTGCCCGCCGGGAACGCGACGGCCGCTTGAAAGATCGCCCATACGCTGGCCAGCCAGAACGCATTGTTCACCGTCCAGCCATGGGCCTGCTCCAAAATGTCCTCGGCAGCACCCCACCCATACTCGAAAACGCTCACAGCCATCATCGCGATCCACGGAAGAAAAACCATCCAGCCGCGTGAACGGCCCATCAGGTCCTCGGGTGTCTCACCAATGCGGTAGACCCGGCCATTGCTGTCCGTGATCTGTTTGAAACTGGTCGCCATGCAAGTCTCTCCCGACCGAATCTTTCAGAATCGGATTGGATTTACGGCGCCCACGACCGCAGGCAGGCGTGCGTGTTGTCCGCCAACGCCAAACACGGTGTCACCCGACTTGGCGCAGCACCGCGACCGACCGCACTCTCCGCGACGAATTGCATACTGAATGGGGTCTGATAACGATAGTGGCCCTCATCACCGGCAAAGTCCAGGATTCTTTGGCTGAGAATATCCCGCGATCAACACAATTCAGGAAAACGGGACAAAAGCGCGGGTCAATCAGCACCTTTGTCCGGTTGATGATCACATGAACGTTTTACCAACGAATGACTTTCCCTTTTTCAAAACCATGGAACCACATTCCCGGCACCCGGGACAACACTTTCTCTTTACCTTTGCCCGACCCGCCGGGCATAGGCACGAGCGGCCCGGACCCGGTCGCCGCACCGCGTGGAACACCAGTGCCTACGACCGTGGCGCAGCAAGTACCGGTTGCACGGTGGCGAATCGCATGCGGCGAGGGACTCGGCATCGGCGCCAGTGAGGAGGTCAGCGGCGTTGGCCGCGAGGATCGCGAGGGCGCGGTCGAGAATCTCGTTGGTAGGACACGCAGTCGCGCGATAAGGCCCGTTCTTCTCGTCCCAGTACAGCAAAGCAGCCGACGGCGCCCTGCTCAGCGCGTCGTTGACGGCGGACAGCGCCGCAGGCAACGCGGGAATCCCCGCGACCCGGGCGGCGAACAACGACCGTACGTGCTCCCGCAACGAGCGCAGCTGCGCCGCGCACATCTCCTGCACCCCGGCGTCGGCCGGAGCGAGGTCGCGTTCGGCCATCCACTGATTCGCCGCCTTGGGGGTGCCGAGCAGGTCCGTGAACTGCCCGCCCGGCAGCGCGATGGCGCTGTTGACGAAGTCGAGGGCGAGGTATCGCTCCGCACCCGGCGCAGGCGGCAGCTCGGTCATGGTTCTCATGGTAATGCTTGCGTCTATCCGTGAGACACCGCTACCGTTCTCACGGATACTTCAGCATTCATCCGTGAGGAGATTCTTCGTGGCATCGATCCCTGTCCGCGTCTTCGGCGGCCCGACGGCCCTTTTCGAGTTCGGCGGACTGCGGTTGCTCACCGATCCGACCTTCGACGCTCCCGGTGACTACGAGCGAGGAGGTCGCCGGATCCTGACCAAGACGGCACCGGCGTCGGGCAGCGTCGCCGATCTCGGCCACGTCGACGTGGTCCTGCTCTCGCACGACGAACACCCCGACAACCTCGACAACTCCGGCCGAGCCCTGCTCGCCGACGTCCCGCTCACCCTCACCACGCCGGGAGGCGCACAACGCCTGGGAGGCAACGCCAAGGGCCTCGCCGACTGGGAGTCGATCGATCTGGGCAGCGTCACCGTGACCGGCGTACCCGCCATCCACGGCCCCGGTTCACGCGAAGAAGTCGAACCGGTCACCGGCCAAGTCGTCGGATTCGTCCTGACCGGCTCAGCCCTGCCCACGGTGTATGTCAGCGGCGACAACGCCTCGCTCGACGCCGTGCGCGAGATCGCCGAACGCTTCGGCCCGGTGGACACCGCCATCCTCTTCGCTGGCGCCCCTCGCATCAGCGTGCTGTTCGACGGCGCGCCGATCGTCCTCGACAGCGCACAGGCAGCGGACGCCGCCAAGATCCTCGGCGCGCGCCGCGTTGTGCCCGTCCACTACGACAGCTGGGGTCACTTCACCGAAGGCCGTGACGACCTGGTCACCGCCTTCACGTCCGCCGGCTTGGCCGACCGCCTGGACCTGGACTGACTTCTGTGCCCGTCCAGACGCAGCACCGAATCCTGACCGTCCTGGTCGCCGCGCAGGTCCTGAGCGGAGTCGGCCTGGCCGCAGGAGTGGCCGTCGGCGCATTGCTCGCACAGGACATGCTCGGCTCCACCAGCCTTGTCGGCCTGTCCAGTGCGGTGTCGACGGCCGGTGCCGCGCTGGCGGCCGTGGTGGTCGGCCGTATCTCCCAAGCCCACGGCCGCCGCCCCGGCCTCGCGGCGGGATACCTGACGGGTGCCGTCGGCAGTTTTGGCGTCGTCACGGCTGCCGTCGTCGACAGCCCCGTGCTCTTCCTACTCGCGATGTTCGTCTACGGCGCCGGCATGGCCACGAACCTGCAAGCCCGCTACGCCGGAGCCGACCTGGCCAGCCCAACGCGCCGAGCACGCGCGGTGTCGGCCGTGCTCGTCGCCACCACTCTCGGCGGCATGGTGGGCCCGAACCTCGCGGCACTCACCGGGCCGCTAGGCCTTCCTCATCTGGCAGGCCCGTTCGTCCTCGCGGGATGTGCTTACGCGACGGCCACCGTGATACTGACCGTCTGGCTACGCCCCGACCCGCTGTTGCTGGCATCCGAGACCACTCCCCCGCAGCCTGCATCCGAAGGACACGGCCTGCTGTTCGGGGCGCTGGTCATGGCCGTCACCCAGCTGGTCATGGTCGCGATCATGACGATGACGCCCGTCCACATGCACAACCACGGCCACGGCATCGCAGCGTCCGGCTTCGTGATCGCCGTCCACATCGGCTCGATGTACCTGCCATCCCCACTGACCGGCTGGCTCGTCGACCGCCACGGCCCGCGCGCGATGGCCGCAGCCTCCGGGTTGACCTTGCTGGCCGCCGGAATCGTGGCCGCCCCCGCGAACTCCGTCGTGCAGTACACGGTGGCGCTTGCCCTACTGGGCCTCGGCTGGAACTTCGGCCTTGTCGCAGGCACCGCGATCATCACCGACGCCGCTCCACTGGCCACTCGCGCGAAGGTCCAAGGCACGGTCGACGTTTCCATCGCCATCGCAGGGGCCGCCGGGGGCATGGCTTCAGGCCTCGTCGTCACGGCCGCGAGCTACCCGTTCCTGGCCATCAGCGGCGGCATCCTGGCACTCGCCGTCGTACCCGCCGCCGTTGCCACCGCCCGCACGAGATGAGCCGGCCGTAAGTCTCAAGCCGCACTACCGCTAAGTCTCGGTTCGGGGACGGAGTTCGGCGAGGCTCTTGAGCCACAGCATGGACTTGTGTGCGGCGTGGATGCGTTCGCTGTCGCCGACCAGTTTGAGGCCTTCGTCGGCGATCTCGCCGAACGCGCCGAGGCTGTCGAGTTTGCGCTGGATCACCTTGTGCCAGGCGTCGTCCTCGATGCGGTAGTACGCCGTGCGGTCGCCGAGCCTGCGGGTTCGGCGGACCAGTCCCACGCTGGTCAGAAAGCGCATGTTCGACGTCAGTGATGCCCGGGATGCCCTGATCGCGTCGGCTATCTCGCCCGCCGACTGCTCCGCGGGGTCACAGACCATCAGCCAGCCGACGATGCGGCCGGTGATCGGCGGCATGCCCCACTCTTCCACCAGGAACTCGGTCACTCGCTCGACCCAGGCTACGAGCTCATCGTTGGCCGCCATGCCACCCCCAACTGGACGTCCCCCGTCACGGTAGACCTGCGGCGACGGCGGCAAAACGGCGTTCAACCATGGCTTAAACCCTGTGCAAGCACCATGCACGCGTTGTCCGCTGTGACCAACGCGACCCGATCATGGCAGTGGGGTGCGGCACCATTCGATTGCCGGGCGCTCAGCCGGGTACTCCACTGTTACCGCAGGATAAACAGTCACAATCCGGACATACCTGACTATCAGAGATCAAGTGCGCAAGCAATGCCAAGTGTAACAATTCGTCACTTTGAGTGATGTGACTGTTCACACCGACCAGGACGCTTGTACGGATTGTATGCTGTAGGCAGTCGACCAGAATGATCGACCCGACAAGGAGGAGTGAAGGTCAGATGAGCAGGATCCGGGAGATCTTCGAGACTCTCACCCGCGGTCCGTTGGGCGCTTCGGCGGACGGCGGCAAGATCGGTGTGGGACTCGCGGCCGCCATGGCGCAGGCCGAGCGGGGTCTCTCCGACGAGGTCGAGACCTACCTGCGCGACAACGACAAGAAGGCAGACGCCAGGACTGGATCCTGACGCCCGCCCACTTGACCCGCGCGTCAGTCAGCCGCCGAAACGGTCACTGACTCGGGCTCCAATTCCTTCGGTTGCCGCCGAACCTTGATCAAGCTCGCCACCGTCGTCACTGCCAGTGTGCCGAGAATGATGCCGAGCGAAACAAGGATGGGAATCTCCGGAGCCCAGCTCACACCGTCGTGGTGCAGCGCCTCGAACACGAGCTTCACGCCAATGAAGGCGAGAACAATCGACAGCCCCTTGCTGAGGTAGACGAGCTTGTCCAGCAAGCCGCCGATCAGGAAGTACAGCTGCCGCAGGCCCATCAGGGCGAACGCGTTCGCGGTGAACACCAGGTAGGGCTCCTTGGTGAGGCCGAAGATGGCCGGGATGGAATCAAGGGCGAAGAGCAAGTCGGTCGTACCGATGGCGATCATCACGATCAGCATCGGGGTGACCATCTTGCGCCCGTCCACCCGGGTGGTCATCCTCGCCCCGTCATAGGAGTCGGTGGCTGGCAGGAATTTCTTGGCTATTCGGAGAACCGCGTTCTCTTTGAACTCTTCCTCGTCGTCGTCCTGGTGGCGGATGAGCTTCCAGGCCGTGTAGATGAGGAAGGCACCAAAGATGTAGAACAGCCAGTCGAATCGGGAAACGGCCTGGGCTCCCACTGCGATGAAGAGGCCCCTCATCAGCAGTGCCAGGACGATCCCGATCGACAGCACCTTCTGCTGGAACTGCTTGGGCACAGCGAAGGCGCTCATGATGATGATGAAGACGAACAGGTTGTCCACCGACAGCGAATACTCGGTGATCCAGCCTGCGAAGAACTCTCCACCACTCTGTCCACCCGCGAACAGGGTCACGCCGAGTCCAAAAAGGATGGCGAGGCCCACGTACGCGGACACCCACAAGGTGCATTCCCGCATGGAGGGTTTCCGCGGATTGCGCGACACCAGATAGAAGTCGAACAGGATCATTGCGGACAGACCGGCCACTGTGACCAGCCAAACCCATGTGGGGATGTTCATCGGGACTTGCTCGCCTCCCGCCTGCTCTTACGGGCCTCTCGCGCCTCCCACATGACACGCGCATGTGAGGCGTAGCGTTCATAGACCCGCAGGGCAGCGGGGTTATGGTCGGACATCTTGTACCACCAGCGTGGCGCAAGGCGTTCGTGCATCCAGAGGAACCCGAACGCGAATCCCGCGCTGATCAACCCTTGGTACGCAAGGAAACCAAGGATGTCGGGCGGGCCGCCGAGCTCACCGGCAAGCACCAGGCGGGTCAGTACCTCCTGCAGCAGACGCGACAGGGGGAAACCGATCAGCCAGAACAAACAAGCGGGCGCGAAGCCACCGATGCGGACTTTGCCGAGGGCGGTCAGAACACTGTAGACGGCGCCGAGTAGCCCGAGTGGCAACGCGAGCGCCAACGCGCTCACCATCGCCCAGCCAATCGGCTGACCGACGATCAGCGCCATCAGTCCGGCGAAACAGCCGGCCAGGAAGCCGACAGCGAATCCGGGACGTCCTACTTCTGCCAGCTCGCGTACTCGTGCGGTGTCCATTAGTCCACAACCACCCCGAAGGCGATCAAGCTGTAGAACAGCATGCCAAGGTAGAACACGGCACCGAAGCCGATGATGCCGTTCTGGTACCACTTCGGCCGGATCGGTTTCGGCAGCATCTTGTTGTTCACCAGCAACAACACGACGCAGTAGGCACCCATGGCGAACGTGGAGAGGAACGCGAGGATGTCCAGCACGGCCTCAGGTCCGTCGGCAGGCCCGAAGTTCAGGATCAGGATGCCGAAGATGATCACGCCCCACAGGAAGAACGCGTAGAGGTGTGACATCTTGAACCGCTTGGCGCCCTTGACGAAGAAGTACGTCATGTCCGCCTGGCCGCGTGAGAACGAGTCGAACAGACCGAGGGTCGCGTTCAAGCCGATCAGTGCGATGAAGCCGAAGAAGGCCGTGCCGAGTACCGAACCACCCGCCGAGGCGAAGGCGTCGGACATCGCCGACAGCGCCGCGGACCGGTCACCACCCTCGATCAGTGTCTTGACGTCCGGGTTGGCCCGGGCGGCCGACTGAGCGAGCACGGTGAACGAGACGGTGACAAGCATCGTGACGCCCCAGAACAACAACAGGGCATCGAAGGTGACCCAGCGCCGCCACCCTTTCCACTTGCGCATCTCGTCCGGGTTCGACGTGTCGAACATGAACCCGCGGTTGGGCATCTCTTCTTCTTCACCCGCGTGCCGCAATCCGCGCAGCTTCGGGATGTGCGAGCCCATACCGGCGCCGCTGTCGCGCAGGTGCAGGGTGTACCACATCTGCTGCATGCCAGACGGGCCAGCGAACGCGATGGCGCCGACCACGATCGGGAACCACTCGGCGTTCATCGCGCCGGATGGGAAATACCCGAAGTTGAACATGCCGGTGATGGTCGTGGCGAGATCGCCCCAACTTCCCACCAGCGAGGCGATCACGGCCGTGCCGACGACCAGCAGGCCGATCAGCAGCGCGAGGACGTTCTCCAGCAGGTTGTAGATGACCCTGGCGAGGCTGAACAACACGCCCACCAGGACCAAGGCAACGCAGGCGGTCACGACCCACGGTATGCGGGCCGCACCAGTGAAGATGCTCTCGCCGGTGGCCATCGCATAGCGGGCCATCTCGAGCATCACCACGGCCTGCAGGGTCACACCGATCAGGAACAACCACCTGATCTCCGGGCCGAAGACCAGCACCAGCCTCGGCCACATGTAGGACTCGCCCATACCGACGCCAAGGGCGACCAGGAAGACGGTCGGTCCAAGCAGGTGAACCGACGGTGGTGCTTCTGGCAGGGTACGGATGGGCATGGGATCGAGCCGACCGGCCCGCCACACTCTCTCCTCGCCGGCGATTGCATTCGGCCCGGCTGCCGGGGTTTTCGAGGTCTCCATCTCAGACCCCTCTCCTTTGAGGAACTTTCGATGTACTTCCCGGTCGGACAACCCCTGTGCTACTTGCCCCTTTTCTACCTCGAAGCGGGTACTTCGTGAGCGCTGGAAGTACCCGCCGCGAGGAGCTTTCCACTTACGCGGTTGTCAGCCGAGCAGCCCTGCCGCCCTGGCCCACCGGTACTTCGCACCCAGCACGGCCACCGGCTTCTCGGTGGTGTACGGGTACGCCACAATGCGCCTGTCGTACAGGTATTCGCAAGCGCGTTCCACTTCGACGTCACCGGCGAGTGATGCCACCACTGGCTTGTCGATGCCCTTCGCCCTGGCCTCCTCCACCACTCGCGCGGTCAACTCGGCGAACACCATAGGGGGTGTGACAATGGTGTGCCAGTAGCCGAGTATCAGCGAGTGGATCCTGGGGTCCTCAAGCCCCAGGCGGATGGTGGCCTCGTACGTTGAAGGCGGTTCACCACCGGTGATGTCGATCGGGTTGCCCGCGGCACCGAACGGCGGGATGAACTTGCGGAACGCCTCGTCGAGGTCCGGCGGAATGTCCATCAAGGACAATCCTTCTGCGACGACCGCGTCCGAGAGAAGCACACCGGAGCCGCCGGCACCAGTGATGATCACGACGTTCTCGCCTTGCGGCGTCGGCAGAAGCGGCACGCCACGGGCGTACTCGAGCATCTCGTTCAGGCCGGGCGCCCTGATCACGCCTGCCTGCTTGAGGATGTCGTCGTACACCTTGTCGTTGCCCGCCAAGGCACCCGTGTGCGAACTGGCCGCACGCGCACCCATGTCGGTACGTCCCGCTTTGAGCACGATGACCGGCTTCTTCTTGGTCATCCGCTTCGCCGCGTCGACGAATGCCCTGCCGTCCTTGAGGTCTTCCAGGTGCATCGCCATGACGTTGGTGTTGTCGTCCTGCTCGAAGTACGTGAGCAGGTCGTCCTCGTCGATGTCGGACTTGTTGCCAAGACCGACGATCGCCGACACACCCATCTTGGTCGAGCGGGCGAAACCGAGGATCGCCATGCCGATGCCGCCGCTCTGCGACGTCAGCGCGACACCGCCCTTCACGTCGTACGGCGTGCAGAACGTGGCACACAGGTTCTGCGGCGTGTAGTAGTAGCCGTAGATGTTCGGGCCGAGCATCCGGATGCCGCGGCGCGCGGCGATCTCGACGATCTCGTCCTGCAGCTCGTGGTTGCCGGTCTCGGCGAAGCCCGACGGGATCAGCACCGCGGCCGGGATTCCCTTGTCGCCGCACTCCTCCAGCGCGGCGGGCACGAACTTGGCCGGGATGGCGAAGACCGCGACGTCCACGTCACCGGGGATGTCCTTGACCGACTTGTAGGCCTTGCGGCCCATGATCTCGTCGGCCTTCGGGTTGATCGGGTGGATCCCGCCCTGGTAGCCGCCGTTGATCAGGTTCTTCATCACCGAGTTGCCGATCTTGCCGTCCTGGTCGGAGGCGCCGATCACGGCAACGGCGGCCGGGTTCATCATCTTGGTCATCACCCGGAGGATTTCCTCCTGCGGGATCTGACGCTTCTCGGTGACCGGACCGGTCTGCAGGATGATCCGCACGTCCGCGGCGACCGCGCCGTCCTTGGAGGCGAACACCGGGTTGAGGTCGAACTCGCTGATCTCCGGGAAGTCAGTGACCAGTTCGGACACTCGGCGCAGCACGTCGGCGAGGGTGTCCGCGTCGACAGGGTCGGCGCCACGAGCTCCCTTGAGGACCTCGGCAGCGGCGATACCGTCCAACATGGACAGTGCTTCGGTCTGGGATACCGGTGCGAGCCGGAAGGTGACGTCCTTGAGCACCTCGACCAGCACGCCTCCGAGTCCGAAAGCGACAACCTTGCCGAACGTCGGGTCGGTCGTGGCGCCGATGATGACCTCTTGGCCACCGCCGACCATCTGCTGCACCTGTACGCCGTCGATCTGGGCGTCGGCCTTGTAGCTCTTCGCGTTGGCGATGATCTTCTCGAAGCCGGCCCGTGCGGCGTCCGAATCGGACACTCCGACGAGCACGCCGCCTGCCTCGGTCTTGTGCAGGATGTCCGGCGACACGATCTTCAGCACGACCGGGAAGCCGATCTTCTCGGCCAGCGCGACCGCCTCGTCGGCGGTCGCGGCCAGTCCCTCGCCTGGTGTCGGGATGCCGTACGCGTCGCACACGCGCTTGCCTTCAGGCGCGGTCAGCGCCTCACGGCCCTCGGCCCGCACCTTGTCCAGAATCTCCCGGACGGTCTGGGCATCGTATGTCATGACTTCAGATCACTCCGTTCGCGGAGAGCTCGGTCAGCTCTTCCTCGGCGACGCCCAGTTCCTGGACGTAGATATCCCTGTTGTGTTCGCCGAGCAGCGGTGAGCGCTCGACCTCCGCCGGCGAGTCGGACAGCTTGATCGGCATGCCGACCGTGGTGAACGTCCCGCGCTGCGGGTGGGGAACGTCGACGACCATCTCGTTGGCGCGCAACGACTCGTCCTCGATGATCTCCTTTGTGGACAGGATCGGTCCACACGGGATGTTGTGCTTGTTCAGCATCGCGAGCACGTCGTACTTGCTGTGGTTGATCGACCATTCCTCGATCATCTGGAACATCTTGTCCAGCTTGTTCAGCCGGGCCTCCGGGGTGGCCCACTCGGGGTCCTCGGTCAGGTCGGTCCGGCCGATCAGCTGCGTGATCGGCTCCCAGCCGACGGGCTGGACGATCACGTAGACGTAGTCGTTCGGCCCACCGGGCGCGCACCGGACCGCCCACCCCGGCTGGCCACCGCCGGAAGCGTTGCCAGAGCGCGGAACCGTGTCGCCGAACTCCTTGTTCGGGTACTCCTTGAGCGGGCCGTGCGCCAGGCGCTGCTGGTCGCGAAGCTTGACGCGGGCCAGGTTGAGCACCGCGTGCTGCATCGCGACCGTCACGCGCTGGCCGCGTCCCGTCTGCTCGCGCTGGTACAGCGCGGCAAGAATGCCTGCCACGGCGTGCATTCCGGTACCCGAGTCACCGATCTGCGCGCCCGTGGCAAGCGGCGGGCCCTCTTCGAAGCCGGTGGTGCTCATCGAGCCGCCCATGGCCTGAGCAACGACCTCGTACGCCTTGTAGTGCGTGTAAGGACCTTCGCCAAAACCCTTGATGGACGCGTAGATCAGGCGCGGGTTGAGCTCCTGGAGCTTCTCCCACGGGAATCCCATCCGGTCCACCGCGCCGGGGCCGAAGTTCTCCACCATGATGTCGAACTTGCCGATCATCTGGGTGAAGAGCTCCTTGCCCCGCTCGCTCTTCATGTTCAGCGTGATGCTGCGCTTGTTGCAGTTCAGCATCGTGAAGTACAGGGAGTCCGCGTCCGGCAAGTCCCGCAGCTGCTTGCGGGTGATGTCGCCGGTCGGAGCCTCCACTTTGACCACATCAGCGCCCAGCCACGCCAGGATCTGGGTGGCGGAGGGCCCTGACTGGACGTGCGTGAAGTCGAGGACGCGAACGCCGTCGAGTGCCTTGCCCATGACAGTGCCCTCCCTGCTACTTGTACATCGTCTGGTTCATCGTGCCTGGCGCGTAGACCTCGGGGTCGACCCACACGTTGATCAGCGAGGGCAGACCGGACTCGCGGGCGCGGCGCAGTGCCGGGCCGATGTCCTTGGGGTCACGCACTTCCTCGCCGTAGCCGCCGAGCATCTTGGCGAACTCGTCGTACTTGACGTCGCCGAGGGTGTTGCCGACGCGGCCGCGGTCAGCGCCGTACTTGGCGATCTGGCCGTAGCGGATCTGGTTCATCGACGAGTTGTTGCCGACGATGCCGACGAACGGCAGGTTGTAGCGGACCAGCGTCTCGAAGTCCCAGCCGGTCAGCGAGAAGGCGCCGTCACCGAACAGCGCGACGACCTCCTTGTCCGGGCGGGCGTACTTCGCCGCGAGGACAAAGGGAACACCGACGCCGAGCGTCCCGAGTGGACCCGGGTCCATCCAGTGCCCCGGCGACTTCGGCTGCACGACCTGGCCGGAGAAGGTGACGATGTCACCGCCGTCGCCGATGTAGATGGAGTCCTCGGTGAGGAACTCGTTGATCTCGTGCACCAGGCGGTACGGGTCGATCGGCGTGGAGTCGGAGTGCTGGCGCGGCAAGCGCTTCTGGTACGCGGCGTCCTCGACGCCACGCAGCTCCTCCAGCCACGCCTTGCGGTTGGCGGCGCCGGTGCTGGTGCGGCCGGACGCGGCCTGGGTGACAGCGGCGAGCACGGCGCCTGCGTCGCCGACGATGCCGAGGTCGATGTCGCGGTTCTTGCCGACCGTGCGGTAGTCCAGGTCGATCTGCACGACCGTGGCGGACGGCGAAAGCCGCTTGCCGTAACCCATCCGGAAGTCGAAGGGGGTGCCGACGATGATGATCAGGTCGGAGTTCTGGAACGCGTAGCGGCGCGCCAGCTGCAGGTGGTGCGGGTCGCCAGGAGGCAACGTGCCACGGCCGGAACCGTTCATGAAGGCCGGGATGTTCAGCGTGCGAACGAAGTCGATCGCCTCGTCGCTGCCCCGAGTGGTCCAGACCTGGCTGCCGAGCAGCACGCAGGGCTTCTCGGAGTGCACGATCAGGTCGGCGAGCCGCTCGATGTCGGCGGGGTCGCCGATCGACCGGGTCGAGGCGCGGTAGCGGCCTGCCTCGGGGATGCGCGCCTTCTCCAGCGGCACCTTCGCGTCGAGGATGTCGCGCGGGATCTCCAGGAACGACGGGCCGGGCGCGCCGGCCATGGCCTCACGGAACGCCATCGATACGAGGTCGGCGATGCGCTCGGTGTGCGGGACGCCCGCGGCGAACTTGGTGATCGGGGTCATCATGTCGACGTGCGGGAGGTCCTGCAGCGAGCCCATCTTGTGCTGGCTCAACGCTCCCTGGCCGCCGATCAGCAACATCGGGCTCTCCGCGCGCAACGCGTTCGCCACACCGGTCACCGCGTCGGTGGTTCCGGGTCCCGCGGTGACGACCGCGCAGCCGGGCCTTCCGGTGATGCGGGCATATCCGTCGGCCGCGTGTGCCGCCACCTGTTCGTGGCGGACGTCGACCACTTCGATGCCCTCGTCAACACAGCCGTCGTAGATATCGATGATGTGACCACCACAGAGCGTGAAGATCACGTCGATACCTTCGGCCTTGAGTGCCTTTGCCACGAGGTGACCACCAGAGATCATCTCGGGCTCCGCGGCACCGTTGGATGCCTCGATACCAGCGTTCTCGGGCACCGCCTGGGCCGTTTGTGCCATCTGGTCATCTCCTCGGGTCGCATACTGCATACCGTATGTACTTCATAGTGGACCTCTTCATGTCCCTTTGTCCAGACTTCAATCGCGCCAGTCCACGCCGCGCCATGTCTCGACCACTGTGGACACTCGGGATGTCGCCTCGGACAATGACATTCCTCGCCCGACCGCGACTCCAAGCAGAAAACAGGTCAGTGGCGCGGCCGAGCCGCCCACGTCCCTGACGACACAGCGCGCCACGTCCAGGAGCGCATGTCTGTCCAGTTCGTCCGGTCCGAGACCGAGCTCGGCCACGACCAGATCCGTCCACTCGTCGAGGACGGTGTTCTTGTGTGAAAGTGAAAACTTCACGACCTTCGCCCCTTCCGCAGTCGTCGTTGACTTGCGTCGAGTCGTTCGGTCACCCCCCGCGCGTCCAGCAGTTCCAACAGGGGTACGGCCACCCGCCGGCTCGTCCGCAACGCCGTGCGCACCTGAGCCACCGTGAACGTCTCGGGCAGCTCGGTCAGTACGGCCTTCGCCAGGTCGATCGCGTCCGGCCGGAGGTACACCCCATCGGCAAGGCGGATCAGCATTCCCCTTGCCACCGCGGCATTCAGGCGTTTGGCCGTCAGCCCCAGCTCGCCAAGGCGCGGTTGTTCCGGCGCCGCAAAGGGTTCCATCGCCAGGTCGTCGATCAGCTTCTCCAGCGCGTCGCGCGGGCCCAGCACCAGCCGCCCACCCAACATGCGCACGCCAAGACCGCGTGACGCCCTCGCCAACGGTTCGACCAGCCGCCGGTCTGGCAAGCCAAGCACTTGCGCGGCAACGGGTTTCGGCATCGCCGGGTCTTCCGGGTGGCGTGCGGCGTACTCACGCACGGCCTCGAGCAGCGACTGGCGCAGCTTCTGGAAGCGGTCCGGATCGAACAGCCACTCCCCCACCGATGGCGCACGCGGCACCGTACAACCCATGGCGACGAGGTCGCTGCGCCGCACCATTCCGCGCCTGCGCAACTCCTGCATCCCGTCCGTGGTTATGTCTCGTTTGGACAGATCGACGGCACGTTCCACCATCGCACCGCCCAGTCGCAGGTCGGGCGGCAGGATGTCGAGCACGGTGACGCCCGCGACGACGAGGTGCCGCTGCGGATCGTGCAGCAGGCCGGAGTCGCCGATTCGCAGGGGCAGCGGTGAGCGCAGCGTCAGGCGCGCGACGGACGGACCGAGATGACGGACATGGGCGGGTATTCCGGCCGAACCGATGTGCAGCACCAGTTCTCGCGCCGGCATCCCGGATTTGTCCAGCATCTTCAGCCGGACGTCGATTACGGACACGAATCTCCAGCTGTTGAGCGCGACCAAAGCCTGTCCCCTGCGCATCCGGCGGGGATTGATTCCGTCCACTTTCATGGCGACTCGGCCCGCTCCGGCGACCGCTGTCATCGGCTGTCCGAGCGACTCCAGGGACTCAATTCGGACACGGCGTCCGGTCGGTGCGACCACCAATTCATCACCGGTGTGCAAAGTGCCAACCGGAAGCGTCCCGGTGACGACTGTTCCCGCCGTCTCATCGACCCAGAGCCGCACGGCCGCGGTGGGGTCCGGCAGCGGCATCCGGTCGGCCAGCCGATCCAGCGCGTGCCTCAGCTCGGCGATGCCGTCCCCGGTCAAACCGCTGACCACGACCGGTTCGGCCTCGGCGAGGCTGGTCCCGGCCAGCTCGGCGCGCGCCCGCCGCAACGCGGGCAGCGGGTCGGCCAGATCGCTGCGGGTGATGACCAGCAGACCTTGCCGAATTCCTAACGCGTGCAGTGCCGCCAAATGCTCACTGGACTGCGGCATCCAGCCGGAGTCGGCGGCCACCACAAGGAGCACCGCGGAGACCGGGCAAATGCCCGCCAATGTGGCAGCCGCGGGCAAATCGACCAATTCGACCATGCGCCCGGACGGCAATTTCGTCCACGCCGAGCCAAGCGTCGGCGTCATCCCGGTGAGCCGCTCCACCAGTGTCGACTTTCCGTGGTCGGCATGGCCGGCCGTCGCGATTACCCACATCGCTCATATCGCCCCGCACCAGGCATTTGGCATGCCTCCTCGACACCGTTGACCGAAGGTGTTCATACGGTATACTGAATACACTATCGACGCAAGAACGGAGCCGCCCGTGAGAGTTGCTGTTCTTGGCGCCGGTGCAATCGGCGCGTATGTCGGAGCCGGACTCCATCGTGCTGGAGTCGAGGTTCATCTGATCGCCCGTGGAGCTCATCTGCAGGCGATCAAGGCGTCGGGTCTCAAGGTACTGTCTCCGCGAGGAGACTTCGAGGTCCATCCGTACGCTACCGACAATCCAGAAGAGGTCGGGCCAGTCGATCACGTCTTCCTCGGCCTCAAAGCCAACCAGTACGCAGCGGCGGGACCGATGGTCAAACCGTTGCTGCACGACACGACAACACTGATCACCGCACAGAACGGCATCCCGTACTGGTACTTCCACGGGTTGCCCGGTCCTTACGAGGGTCACCGGATCGAGAGCGTGGATCCCGGTGGCGCGGTGAGCAAGGCACTACCGGTCCACCGGGCCGTCGGCTGCGTGGTCTACGCGGCGACCGAGATCGAACAGCCTGGGGTGATCCGTCACCTGGAAGGCACCCGGTTCTCGATCGGCGAGCCGGACGGCTCGATGTCCGTGCGCTGCAAGGAGTTCTCCGACGCGATGATCGCGGGCGGGCTGAAATGCCCGGTGGAGGCCGATCTGCGCAACGACATCTGGATCAAGCTGATGGGCAACATCGCGTTCAACCCGATCAGCGCCCTGTCGCGGGCCACGATGGCATCGATCTGCCGTCACGACGAGACCCGCGAACTGGTCGTCAGGATGATGACCGAAACCCTCGAGGTCGCTGCCAGCCTCGGGTGCCACCCGAAGATGTCGGTCGAGCGCAGGCTCGCAGGCGCCGAGAAGGCGGGTGAGCACAAGACGTCCACTCTCCAGGATCTGGAGAAGGGCAAGCCCCTCGAGTTGGACGTGATCATCAAGGCGGTAGTGGAGCTGGCCGATCTGACCGGCGTCAAGGTACCCACGTTGCGCACGATCGGCGCCGTGGCCGACCTGTTGAACGAGCAGTTGACCGCCGCTTAATCCCTTTTTGGGTAGCCTTCGGGCCGTGTTGCTGCGCCAGCTTGAGTATCTCGTGGCCTTGGCTCGCGAGGGGCATTTCTCGCGCGCAGCGCAGGCGTGTCACGTTTCGCAACCGTCGCTGTCCGCGGCGATCCGCAAGCTCGAACACGAGCTCGATGTGCCGATCGTCCGCAGGGGTAACAGATACGACGGGCTTACGCCGGAAGGCGAACGGGTGCTCCTCTGGGCGCACCGGATCCTCGCCGAGTGCGAGGAGCTACGACAAGATCTGTCCACAATGGAGAATGGGTTGGCCGGGACGCTCCGAATCGGAGCGATCCCGACCACCCTGACCGTGGCCCCGTTGCTCACCACGCCGTTCTGCGCGCGCTACCCGCGTGCCAGGGTGTCCATCGAGTCACTGTCCTCACAGGACATCGTGCACCGGCTCACCGAGTTCGAGCTGGACGTCGGGATGACCTATTTGGACGGTGAGCCACTCGGCCGGGTCCGCACATTTCCCTTGTACGAAGAGAAATACCTGCTGCTCGTGCCATCCGACCACGTGTTGGCCGAGCAGCAGGTGGTCGGCTGGGCCGACGCGGCCAAACAGCCGCTGTGCCTGCTTTCCGAGCAGATGCGCAACCGCCGCATTCTCGACGAGATGTTCGCGTCAGTCGGCGCCATGGCCGTGCCATCGATCGAAACCGACACCGTATCGGCCTTGTACGCGCATGTCGCGACCCGCAACTGGTGCAGCGTGATCTCCCACGCGTGGCTGAACATGTTCGGTGTGCCGCAAGGGATGCGCGTGGTGCCACTGGAACGAGTCAGACCCGCGCCCCGGATCGGCCTGGTGATCGCCGACCGTGATCCTGAGCCTCTGGTGGCGCGAGCACTGGTCGATGTCAGCGCGAGCGTGGACGTCCGCGCGGCACTGGCGGCGCACCTGCGATAGTTTTCACCTCTCGCGGGATAGAAAACTTCGCTTTGACCTGGGCATTGTCCGAGGTCGACGCTGAGCGTATGGCGAAAATCCTCTGCGTTCTCTATGACGACCCGGTGGACGGCTACCCGGCCACGTACGCCCGTGACGACCTGCCGGTGATCTCGCGCTACCCGGACGGACAAACGTTGCCGACGCCTGCCGGAATCGACTTCACGCCAGGGCATCTGCTCGGCAGCGTGACCGGCGAGCTCGGCCTGCGGTCCTATTTGGAGTCGGCGGGCCATACCCTGGTCGTGACCTCCGACAAGGAAGGACCTGACTCGGTATTCGAGCGGGAGCTGGTCGACGCGGATGTCGTGATCTCCCAGCCGTTCTGGCCCGCCTACCTGACACCGGAGCGGATCGCCAAGGCCCGCAACCTGAAGCTCGCGGTGACCGCGGGCATCGGCTCGGACCACGTCGACCTCGCGGCGGCCATCGACGCGGGGATCACGGTGGCCGAGGTGACGTACTGCAACTCGATCAGCGTCGCCGAGCACGTGGTGATGATGATCCTGGGCCTGGTCCGCAACTACATCCCGTCGTACCAGATCGTCGTGGACGGCGGCTGGAACATCGCCGACGCCGTGTCGCGGTCCTATGACCTTGAGGGAATGCAGGTCGGAACCGTTGCCGCCGGGCGGATCGGGTTGGCTGTGCTGCGGCGGCTCGCGCCCTTTGACGTTCGCCTGCACTACACGGATCGCCACCGGCTGCCCGCTGACGTGGAGGAGGAGCTCGGGCTGACTTTTCACGCGAGCACCCAGGAGATGGTGCCGCACCTGGACGTGGTGACGATCAACGCGCCACTGCACCCGGAGACCGAGGGGCTCTTCGGGGACAAGCTGCTCGGCACGATGAAGCGCGGGGCGTACCTGATCAACACGGCTCGCGGGAAGATCGCCGACCGGGATGCGATCGTGCGGGCTTTGGAGAGCGGGCAGTTGGCGGGGTATGCCGGTGATGTGTGGTATCCGCAGCCCGCGCCGGCTGACCACCCGTGGCGGAGCATGCCGCACCACGGGATGACTCCGCACATTTCGGGGTCTTCGCTGTCGGCTCAGGCCCGGTACGCGGCTGGGACTCGGGAGATTCTGGAGTCGTGGTTCAGCGGGACGCCGATTCGGGACGAGTACCTGATCGTGGACGGTGGCAAGCTCGCTGGGACGGGCGCGCACTCGTACTCGACGAGGTAACTGGCCTGTGGCTGTTTGGTGGTTGGGGCGGCAGAGGCCTCGCCAGCCTCACAGTCAGCCCCAGCACGGGCACCTTGGGCCACCACACTGCGTTCACCGTATGGAAAGGGCCTGCCGCCATCTCCGGCAGGCCCTTTCGCCTGTCAGCGCAGGTCCATGCCGAACGTGTACCCGTCGCCTGCCTTGTCGATCTCGGTGAAGCCGACGTGCCGATAGAAGCCGATCGCCCGGGTGTTCTTGGCCCACACCTGCAGGTGCACGCCGCGCGACCCCTTCGCCCGCAAAGCGTCTATAAGGGTGTTCATCAGCCGGCCGCCCACACCTTGTCCCTGCGTCCGAGGCAACAGGTTGATATGCAGGTGTGACGGGTAATCCTTGAGGTACTTCTCTGGTGTTGTGTCCGGGTGGTGGATGTGCCGCATCAGGCGCTGGTCCTGGGTCAGGGAGTCCCCAGCCGGGTCTGGGTACTGCGCCCGCAGTTCCGGCCACCAGTCCCGTTCCAGCTCCTCCTCGAAGGCCTTGGTGTCCAGCGCACCGAGCACGAACCCGCTCACGCCTTCCGAGTCTTCGGCGACGAACGCCAAGGACGGCTCCAGCACCGCGTACGGGCCGACGAAGACGTGGCCGAGCAGCTGTGGGTCTTCGTACAGCGCGGTGGCGTCCTCGCCCGCGTCCCCCGTCTGCAGACAGATCCGGTACAGCGCGTCGACGTCATCCAGCCTGCCAGGCCTCACGGTGATCACAGGGACAACTTACTTCGCGTACGCAACGCACACGCCCTGTGACCTTCCGGATATGCCCGGGCCGCGTCATGCGGCCCTCGCGGGCGCGTGGGATCGTAGACTCGTCACGTATCAAAGGGGCTTGATGACAATAGATCCATTTGTGCACCCGGCGCTGTTCTACCGCGGCGCCGACGAGTACATCGCGGGCACTGTGCCGTTCATCGCCGAGGGACTGGCGAAGAATGAGCCGGTGGCTGTCGCTGTGCCGGGGCCACAACTGGATCTGATCCGCACTTCGCTCGGTGCCTCCGCCGCGAAGGTGACGATGCTGGACATGACCGAGGAGGGCCGTAACCCCGGTCGCATCATCCCCGGTGTGCTGCGGGCGTTCGCCGACAAGCACAAAGGCCGGGTCCGGCTCATCGGTGAACCGATCTGGCCGGACCGCTCAGTGGTCGAGTACCCGGCGTGTGCCCAGCACGAGGCGTTGATCAACCGGGCGTTCGCCGGTCGCAGGGCCACGATTCTCTGCCCGTACGACACCGACGGCCTGTCCCCCACCGTGCTCGCGGACGCGTTTCGCACCCACCCGACCGTGATCGACACGGATGGACCCCGCGCCAGCACGTCGTTCGCCCCCGATGTCGTTGTGGCCACGTACAACCAACCGCTACTCGCGCCCCACAACGCCGAATGCCGGATGGTCGACGGGTTCAGCCTCGGCGAGCTGCGCAGGTTGGTCACGAAGGTCGCCGCCCGTTCCGGCCTGGCCCCTGACCGGACCACGGACCTCGTTCTGGCGGTCGACGAACTGGCTGCCAACAGCGCACGGCACGGCGGCGGCATCGGAACGGTGTACCTGTGGACCGAGCCGGATACGGTGGTGTGCCAGATCAGCGACGCCGGGTACATCCGCAACCCGCTCGCCGGCCGGATCCCCGCACCCGTCAAGCAGCACGGCGGCCGCGGGCTGCTGCTGGTCAACCACTTGGCCGACCTCGTCAGGATGCACACCACCCCGGCCGGTACGACCATCCGGGTCTATTTCAGACTTGCCCGCCGAGCGGCACCGGCGCTGGACGGTCACACACGCTGAGGACGTCCATGGACTTGCCGGACTCCGATGCGGCCAGCAACGACTCCATGATGTCCAGGACGTGATACGCCAGTTCACCGCTGGCTCGCAACGGCGTTGCGTGCTCGATCGCACTGACCATGTCCGCGACACCGTAGCCGCGGTTCGCGTTGAGATAACCGGCGGACGGCTGGACGACAGTCCACTGTGGAGCAGACGGGTGGAACACCGACACGGTTCCCTCGAACCCGTTGGGATCCGGTACGGACAACGCGCCTTCCGTGCCGTAGATCTCGATCCGTGGCAGCTGCCCGGCCCACACCCCGAAGCTCATCATCATGGTGGACAACGCGCCTGTGTTGTGCTCCAGCACGCCGGTGACGTGCGTGGCCACCTCGACTGGGAAGACCGTTCCGGCTCTGGGGCCGCTGCCGATGGTTCGGGTGGCCACCGGTGTCGACGCCATCCCGACCACCCTGCGGACCGGGCCGAGCAGGGTCACCAGTGCGCTCAGGTAGTACGGGCCCATGTCCATCAACGGCCCACCGCCGTGCCGGTAGTAGAACTCCGGGTCCGGGTGCCATCGCTCGTGGCCCGGCGTGGTCATGAAAGCCGTTGCGGCGAACGGAGCACCGATTTCTCCGCTGTCCAGAGTCGCTCGCGCGGTCTGCACTCCGGTGCCCAGCACGGTGTCCGGCGCACAGCCGACCTGCACACCTGCCCTGTCCGCCAGCGCGAGGATCTCTCGTGCTTCGGCAGTCGTGATGGCCAACGGCTTTTCGCCGTAGACGTGTTTGCCTGCTTCGATGGCGGAGCGGGCGACCGTGGCGTGCGCGGACGGGATCGTGAGATTCAGGACCAGGTCCACGTCCGGGGCGGAGTACATCTCCGCCACTGAGGCCACCCGGACACCGGGATGCTCGGCCGCCACCGCCTCGGCGCGTTCCGGCACCAGATCGGCGACGGCGGTGACCCGCGTACCGGCCAAGTCCCGCAGGGTGTCCAGGTAGACCTTGCTGATCACGCCCAGTCCGACGACCCCGATCCTCATCGAACCACTCCTCGCCATCCGTAGATCGGTTCGAACCCCAGTACAGTACGGCATCGCCGAGGGGAGTACACCGACTCGAATTCGCCGAACGGCCGCGTGATCACGGCCGTCGGGTGGTAGGTGCCCAGCAATTCGGCCGTCGAAACCAAAGCGGTCGTGTCGGGCGCGACAACGTTGAGCAGGTGGTGTCCCTCAAGGGGAACGGTCAACGCGGCTTCGACGGCCCTGACGGCGTCACGCATGTCCAGCCACGCCCATAGCCCGCCGCGGTCGACGCCTGGATCGTCATGGATGCGCTTCAAATGGCGTTCCAACCGCGCACCCGTCCCGATGAACGGGAACCGCAGGCTCACCACCGTGGTCCGCCAACGCCTGCTCGCGGCAGCCGCAATCGTTTCACCGACCTGTTTGGACAGTCCGTAGACGTCGTCACCGACAAAGGGATGGTCCTCGGTCACCGGCACCTGGACCGGCGACACACCCAGTTGCGACCATGCCAGTCCGAGGGCTGACGCGCTGGAGACGTACACGATCCGGCCGACCCCCGCCCGACCGGCCGTGTCCAGCACGTTGTACGTGGTCTGGACGTTGTTGCGGAAGATCTCGTCGTCTGGATAGTCCACAGGGGACGGAATGGCCGCGCAGTGCACCACCGCATCCACACCAGCGACCACGCCGTGAACGTGTGTCAGGTCGGCCAGATCGCCCGTGATCACGTCGGTGACCGGCGCCGTGATCGTTGTCCTGTCGTGTGCCCGAACACTGTGCCCCGCTGCGGAAAGCCGCTCGGCCACCAGGCCGCCCAGCGCCCCACCAGCCCCGGTGACCAGCACCTTCACCCTTTGACCGCCCCTACGAGTCCGTTGACGAAATACCGCTGCAGCAACACGAACAGCACGATCACCGGCAGTACGATGATCACCGACGCCGCCATGATCACGTTGTACTGCGGTGACGTGGTCGACATCAGGCTCTGCAACCCGAGCGGCAAGGTGAACACCGCGGGGTCGTTGAGCGACACCCTGGTCAGCACGAACTCGTTCCACGTCGGCACCGCGGTCAGCAGAGCGATCGTGACCAGCGCCGGGCGGCACACCGGCAGGTAGATCGACAGGAACGTGCGCAACTCACTGGCGCCGTCACACCGCGCCGACTCCCGCAACTCGCTCGGGACCGACCGGAAGGCGTTGGTGAGCAACAGGATCGCCAGTGGTGCCGTCCCGTTGATGAACGGCAGCACGAGACCGAGTCGCGTGCCGAGGATTTCCAGTTCCTGCTGCAGGATCACCACCGGCAGCAACACCGTGATGCCCGGCACGAACAGCAACGAGATGAACCCGGCGTAGATCAGCTTGCGGCCCGGGAACCTCAGCACCGCGAAGGCGTACGACGCCAGGGAGTAGACAATCAGCACACCGATCACGGTCGCGCCGGTCACCAGCACGCTGTTGCCGAAGTACTGCAGGAAATCCAGTTCGCTCCAGGTCGTGGCGAACGTGTCGAGCGTCGGCCGATCCGGGATCAGCGTGCCGCCGTCCAGCACTTCCCGGCGGTCCTTGAACGCGCCCGACACCATCCAAGCGAACGGGTACAGGCTGATCAGGGCATAGCAGCCGAGAACAAGATAGGCGATGACGCGGGCCTTCATGTGCGGCTCCGCAGCATCCGGACGTTCACCAACGCCAGCAGGATCGCGGCGACGAACAGCAGCCAGCCGATCGCGCTGGCGATGCCCAGTGTGGGCCGCAGTTCCTTGAAGAAAGCCTGCTTGTAGATCTCCAGCCCGAGTACGTTGGTGTGCCCGCCCGGCCCGCCGTTGGTCATCAGCAGGAACATCTGGAAGCCCTGCAACGCGTCCCTGAGGTTCAGCAGGACCACCGCCGCGGTGATCGGCCGCAGCAGTGGCCAGATCACCGATGTCGTGGTGCGCAACCCGGTCGCGCCGTCCACTTTGGCCGCGTCGAGCACGGCGGGATCGATCGCCTGCAACCCGGTCAGGTAGAGCAGGATCGCGATCGGGATCGACGACCACGCCATCACCGCGATCAAGGTCGGCAGCGCGGTCGCCGGATTGCCCAGGAATCCCTGGGGTTGAGCCAAGGTCCCCAGCCCCAAGGATTCGAGGATGAAGTTCAGCGAACCTTGCGGCTGCAGGACGTACGTCCACGCGTAGAACACCGCGATGCCCGTGGTGACGTACGGCAGGAAGAACACCGTCCGCAATGTCGTGCGCAGGAACGTGATGCGGTTCAACGCGAGCGCGACGGGCAAGCCGGCCACCACCGCCAGAATCGGCACCGCGATCATCACGAACAGTGTGTGCACGGCCGCGTCCAGAACGTACGGCGCGACGTTCGGATCGCGGAACAACACGTCGAGGTAGTTGTCGATGCCCACCCATGTCCAGTGTGGACTGAACCCGTTCCACCGCGCGAAGCTCAGCAGCAGGCTGTAGCCGAGGGTGTACACGCCCAGCACGGCGAAGAAGATCGCCGCGGGCAGGATGAACACGTACCCCGTGAGCGCTTCGCGGGTCCTGCGGCGGCGCTTTACTTCCACGAGTCGGCGATGATCGTGCCGAGCTGACGGTTGGTCGACTCCGGCGTTTCCTGCTTCAACGGTGACATCTTCACCAGGGCGTCACCCGCGATCGCCTGGTCGTACGTGGGGCTCTGGAAGGCAACGTCGAACGCGTCGTACGTCTCCGGCCCCGGTGTGCCGAAGCTCTGCTGCAGCGCAGCCAAATCCGGTCCCAGCAACTCGCCCGCCCTGTCACCGAGATCGACGCCGGGAAGGTCGAGTGAAGCCTTGGCGAAGGCGCCCGCTTGGTCCACTGTGTTCAGGAAGTCCATCCACTTGACCACCGCGTCCGGATTCTTGGTCTGCGCGGACATCGACAACCCGGTCAGCGCCAGCGGCGCGAGCTTCAGGTTCTTCACCGCGCCATCCGCCGCGGCGGGCACGCTGAACGCGAGCACATCGCTTGCCTTCATGCCTTCCTGTTGCAGGGCCGCGAGGGTGAACGTGCCACCGATGTTGAAGGTCGACTTGCCCTGAGCAAACGCTCGGTCGGCGTCATCGATGCCCAGCGTCTGGGTGCCCGCCGCCCAGTACGGGGTGAGCTGGTCGTACAGGGCCAGCACTCGCTGTCCGTCCGGACTGCCGAAGGTCCTGCTCGAGTCCTTGCCGAACAACGCCTGGTAGCGTTCCTTGCCCAGGTAGGCATACGCCAACGGCTGCAACGCCCAGTTGAAGCCGGTGCTCGATGACTTGAGTCCCAACGTCACTCCGCCCGACTGCGGGTCCTTCTGCTGAGCGGTGTTGAGCCACGAGATGAAATCCGCCCACGTGGTGGGTGGTTTCGCCGGGTCAAGTCCGGCCGCGGTCAGCTTTGTCTTATTGGCGTAGACGATTCCGAAAGCTCCGGTGGTGAACGGAACGCTGAACAACTGGCCCTGTTTGATGCCCGCGTCGGCCGCCTTCGGCTGCAACGAGCGCTGGTAGCGCAGGTCGGTGACCAGGCCGGCGTCCGCGGTTCCCTTGAGGAAGCGGGCTTTCCAGCCGTCGTTCACGCTGTCCGTCAAGTCGGCGAGGATTCCGGCACCGCCAAGCACGAAATCCTCGCCTGCCGCGTGCACCTCCATCACGTCCGCCAGATTTTTGGTGGACGCGGCGCTCATCACCTTGCTCTTGAAGGTGTCGTCCGGGGTGTATGCGGTGATCTTGACCGTGATCCCGGTCTGCTGCTTGAACGTGGCGGCCGCTGCCTCGAGCGGTTTGACGTGGGTCTGTTTGAAGGTCCACATCTCCAGCGTCACGTCACCCGAACCGCCGCCGGACGACGAACCACTGCACCCACTGACGAGCAGAGCTGATGCGGTTAAAGCAGCCAGAAGCCGGACCACGGTGTCCTCCCAGTGCCTGTGTGGAGCCACCGTAAGGTCGGCAGATTTAGCATGTCAAGCACCATTAGCATGTTAAAGTGCTCGGGTGACAGGAGCCCAACCGCCGCTCTACCAGCAGGTGAAGCGGGAGCTTTTGGCTGCCATCGCGGCAGGCGAGTACTCCCCCGGCAAGCCGTTCGTGACCCAGCGGGAGATCTGCGAACGCTTCGGGGTCAGCCACGCGACGGCCGTGCGCGCGCTGAACGAGCTCGCCGCCGAAGGCCACGTGGTCCGCAGGCGCGGCCAGGGAACCTTTGTCGCGGAACGGAAACCGGCTCCTGGCGACCAGACCGTCGCGTGCATCCTGCAGTACCACGGCCCGCACGTGTCGCAGTTGCTCGCCGGGGTCGAGGCAGGTTGCGCCGAATTCGGCTACCGGCTGTATCTCACGCACTGCGAAGGCGATACCGCGCGTGAGGAGCACGCGTTACGCCAGGCGTTGGCGCACAACGCAAGCGGGATCATCATCTACCCCGCCGAAGGCAGCAGGATCGAAGGCGTCTACGAAGAGGTCCGCAACCACCGGGTGCCGCTGGTCATGGTCGACCGATACCGGCCGGATCTGGCGACCGACGCCGTGCTGGTCGACAACTTCGGCGCGGGCCACGACCTCACGGTCGAGCTGATCGACATCGGCCATCGCGTGATCGCGACCCTGTGGGACGAGACCGACGCGACCAGCGTCCGTGACCGGCTGGCCGGACATCTGCAAGCCTTGCGGGAGCACAACATCCCGGCCCGTCCCGACCTCACGGTGTTGCGCCGCTACCGGAGCCAGCCCGTCGAACAACGCCGGGCGATGTTGCGTGAGCTCCTCAATGGACCACAGCCGCCGACAGTCTTCCTGTGCTCCAACGGTTACGCCCTTGCCACAGCCGCACACGACCTGGCAGCGTTGGGATTGGACATTCCCGGTGACGTCGATCTGGCCGGAATGGACGACGCGGGCCCGTTCGACGTACTGCCTTTGACGGTGGCCGCGGTGGAGCTTCCGTCGCGAGAGCTGGGCCGCCGCGCGATGCGCCTGCTGCACTCCAGGGTCACCGAAGGACCGGCCGACCCCGAGATGATCGTGCTGCCGGTGACGGTGAAGAACCGGAAATCCGCGCCAGGCCACCTGCGAGTCGTCGGTGCGCCTTGGGAAGGCCGCTGATGCTCGCCTCGGCACCGTGGCCGGGCACGGGAGTGCGGATCACCGCGGTTCGAACGTTTCTGACCGCGCCGCAGGGATCGCCGTACCTGATCGTCCGGGTGGAGACCTCCGAACCCGGCCTGTACGGCCTGGGCTGCGCGAGCGATCCACAACGGACATTGGCCGTACGGTCGGTGATCGACGACTACCTCGGCCCGATGGTGCTCGGCCGTGATCCCTCGGACATCGAGGACATCCACCGGCTGTTGCTCAACTCGGGCTACTGGCGCGGCGGATCGATCGAGGGCAACGCGCTCGCCGGAATCGACGTGGCTTTGTGGGATATCAAGGCGAAAACCGCCGGGCTGCCGTTGTTCTCGTTGCTGGGTGGCCGGGTCCGTGAGTACGCCTCCGCGTACACCCATGTGGACGGTCGCGAGGTCGAGGAGATCGTCGATGGCGTGATCGCCGCGGCTGAGCGCGGTTTCCGGCACATCCGCGTCCAGGTCGCTGTCCCGGGTACGGATACGTACGGCGCCGGTGACTTGTCCCGATCGCGGGACGGACGATGGGATTCGTTGGCGTATCTCCATTTCGTCCCGGCAGTGCTGAGTGCCGTCCGGTCGGGGATGCCGGACGGCCTCGAACTGCTGCACGACGTGCACGAGCGGCTGACTCCGGCGCAGGCACGGAGTCTGCTGGCCGCGGTGGAGGATCTGGACCTGTTCTTCCTCGAAGACCTGCTGGCACCGGAGGATACCGGGTATTTCGGGGATTTCCGGGCTTCGTCGGTCCCGCTGGCGATGGGCGAGCTGTTCCACGACGTGACCCAGTTCCTGCCGCTGATCCACGCCCGGGCGATCGACTTCGCCAGAATCCGGATTCCGACGCTCGGCGGCCTGACACCGGTCCGCAAACTGGTTGCCGCATGCGAACTCGCCGGCGTCCGGATCGCTCCACACGGCCCAGGCGATGTCAGTCCCATTGGCCACGCCGCGAACCTGGCCATCGACATCTCGTCACCATCGTTCGGGGTACAGGAGGCCGCCACGCTTCGTGAGACCACCCTCGAAGTTTTCCCGGGCACTCCCGTTCCCGAGCACGGCGTGCTGCGCCCATCGCTCACCCCCGGCCTGGGCGTGGACTTCGACGAAGCCGTGGCCAAGCAATACCCGCCACCCGAGCCCGGAGAGCACGACCGGTGGGCGTTGTTGCGTGGCATCGATGGCGCGGTGCACCGTCCTTGACCGCACCGTCCTTGATCGCGGCGTCCCGAAAAGCCTGGACCGTGATGATGATGTGTTCGATCCGTGTAGCGGTCCTGAGTAGACCTTCGGGCCATCATGAAGAAAATCATCATTCCCGCTCTGCTGATCTGCCTCAGCGCTTGCGGGTCCACACCGGACCGTCCCGTCGCGCCTGCGCAAAGCCCTGTGCCCCAGGAGAGCGCGCAGAAGCTGGAGCGAGACGTCAAGTTCGGGGAAACCGCCGGTGCCGCGTACAACTCCAGCCAGTTCGCGATCACCGTCGGCGCCCCGCAGGACTACTCGAAGTTCGCCGTCCCGCCGGAGGAAGGCAAGTACGTATCGATCAACGTCGAAGCCAAACTGCTCACGGGCGTCGGCGGGGTGATCAGCGCGGCGTCCTTCACGCTGGTCGACGCGGCGGGCAACGACTACACCTTCGCCGCACCGAACGGCACCGACACCAAGGAGCAGATGTTCGAAACACTGTTGTCGACCAGCGACACCGGCAGCGGGATCGTCGTCTTCGACATACCGGCCAACGCGAGAAAACTCGTGGTGAAGTACATCCCGGTCGCCGAGACGAAGGACTACGCGTCCTGGAGCTGAGCCGGTGAGCTAGTGCAGCGGCAGTTCGACGACCGCTTGGTGGTCCGGGTGTTCGGCGATCACTGTCAGAAGGTCTGCCCCTTCGGGCGGACTTGGGAAGAACGCCCGGTTCTCGAAGACCAGGCCACCGACCGCCGACGAGCTTCCGCCGGACATGCTCGTACTGCGGTACTGCGTGCCTTGGTCATCCCAGGCGCGCCAACGGATGCGTCCGTCGAAGAACTGCCGCATCGTTTCCGGGCGCCACTCGCCGTCCTGCGGGAGTGCCGATCGCAGGATCAGCGACCGGCTCCAGACCTCCAGGCTGATGAAACTCCGGCTGATATCGCCGTGTTTGACGCTCCTGCCGACCAAACCCACCACCCTGAGCAGCTCAGGCGGGTCGGTCGGCTGAGGCTGAACAGCCATCGGGGCCGGGGCGGGCGCGTCGGAGGTACGCCGGGCGAACGCCGTCGGCCCGAAATGACTCGTTTCCGAAACGTGCTGGCGGACCACGGTGATCCACCCGGCCCGTTCCATCGTCTTGCGCAGGTCGGTCAGCAGACGGTCGCCGTCTTGCGGGGTCAGGACGCCCGCGGCGATCAGGCCGGTCGCGATGCCGTTGATCTCCTGCAGGTTGATCGAAGCACCACGGCTGGACTCAGGCTGTTCCCGTGCTGCCCGCAGTCGGTCGCTGATCAGCTTCTCCAAGTACGCCTTGCCGTCCATCTCGCCATAGTGCCCGATGGCGCGCAATGAGAGTGGCACGCTCGGTCGCGACGATCAGGCACACGGCACCGGCACCGGCCAGCAGGACCGACATGATGCCGAAGACCATGTTCAGCTCGTGGCCCAGCATCACCGAGGTGAACGTCCAGATCGACAGTCCGATCAACGCACCGAGCACCCCTGCGCTGTACTTCGCGGACGGACGTCGGTAGCCACGGCGCAGTGTTCGCGACATGGACTCGAGGTAGGCCGCGGCGAACAGTGCGAGCAACAGGCTGCCTGTGCCCATCAGGCTGACGAGCGGGTGCTGTTCGGACTTGAGCGTGAACGTCTGGACGGCATCGGGTCCGCCGCCTTTCGGCGTCCACCGAAGCTCACCGGTGATGGTGCCGCCGACGATCCAGCGGGCGATCGGGGGCATCGTGATCTCGGTGGTGAATTTCCGGTCACGATCGGGCTCGACCTGGCTCGTGCCCGAGCCGAGCGGGATGCCCGCGCCGGACATGCTCATCGTCAACGACCCGTCGACCACATCGTCCCCAGTGACCGCGATGGGTTTGGTGAGGTCCACGGTCGCCGGGCCGATGCTCGGCGCACCGCGCACCGACATGTTCGACGTGCTGTCGTGTGACAGCGTTGTGGGCGCGAGCAACGACACCACAACGACGCCGAGCAGAGCCGCCGCCGCGATCCAGCCGGGCACGCGCGGACGCTTCAGCGCGGGCGAGTCCGGATCCACAATGGTCGGATCAGCCGTGCCGCCGCCGATCTTCGGCGTGGCGACCGTCAACTCTTCCCGCGGTGCCGCGCCGGTCGCCAAGGCGGCGACGACCCGAGGCGCGAGATGCAGCACCGGGATACCGGATCGTTCCAGCCAGCCCTGGCCGTAGACGCTCGTCGCCGCCGACGCCAGGTCGGTCGCGAACGCCTCGGCTTCCTTGTATCTGGCCGGAAGTTCCCGTGCGATGCTGCGCATCACCACCGTCGCCAGCGGTTCGGGAACGCGTTCGATCTGCTTGGGGTCGGCGAACATGTGCTGCCGGATCAACGCCAGCGCACCGCGATCCCGGTCGAACGGCAGATCTCCGCTGAGCAGTTCGTACAACACTGTGCCTGCCGCGTAGACATCCGCGGCAGGCGTCAAAGCGTTGCCCATCGCCTGTTCTGGCGCGATGTACGCAGGCGTGCCGAGGATCTGGCCGCCGTGCGTGACGAGCGTGGCACCTTCGCTGATCACCTGCGCGATGCCGAAGTCCGCGACCTTCACCACGCCCGCGGTGTTGAAAAGCAGGTTCTTCGGTTTGACGTCCAAATGCAACACACCCGCGACATGCGCGGCGTGCAGGCCCGACAGCATCGCCAACGTGATGGCGCAGGCCTGCTCCTGGTCGATCTTCCCGGCGTGAAACCGGTCGAACACCGTGCCGCCGTCCAGTTTCTCCATCACGAGCAGGTTCTGGACGTAGTC
Organism: Rhodococcus rhodnii; assembly: GCA_000720375.1. Lineage (GTDB taxonomy): Bacteria > Actinomycetota > Actinomycetes > Mycobacteriales > Pseudonocardiaceae > Kibdelosporangium. The sequence goes on from JOAA01000021.1 coordinate 123,189, forward strand.
GTAGACCGGCACGATGTGCGGGTGGTCCAGGCTCGCCAGAACCCTTGCCTCGCGGTCGAACTGGACGAAGGCACCGACCCGCCCAGCCATGTCGGGTGGCAGCTGCTTGATCGCCACCTGACGGTTGAGCGTCCGGTGCACACCGGAGAAGACCTCGCCCATGCCACCGGAGCCGATCTGCCCGCCGATCGTGTACTGCGGCAAGGCGTTGACCATGCTCAGTGGCGCTGTCATCCGTAAGCCTCGGTGGTGCTGTCCATCCGGCGCGTGGTCATGCCGATCGTCGGATCATCCGGGCCACCCAGTGGCGGCGGTGGCGGCGGAAGTGGATGCGGCGTCAGGTATCCGAGCACTAGGCCGATCGCAGCAGCGGCGATAACGATTGGGATCTCAACCGTGGGCTCCGGCGGGACAAGCCGCAGCACCGACAGCGAAACCACCGCCACCAGGCCGGTTCCGATCCCGGCGGGCAGGAACCGCAGTGCCCGGTTCCACCGGTTGGGCGAAAGCTTGTGCCGCGCAAGGGCGATCAGCGCCGTCGTCCAAATGAACGCGGTGAGCACCAGCAATGCCAGGCCGAACACGCCATAGACCGACCACAGTGAACCGCGGACGTCGGTGACCGTCTTCGAGCTGCCGATCACTTCCCGTTGTGTGTCCAGGACTTCGACCGTGGTCGGCAGCAGGCCGATGGCCTGCCCTTCCAGCTCGGCCAGGTCGAGCACCAAGGTCCGGGTGACCGTCTGACGTGCCGGGATGTCGTACGGAACCACTGTGTCGTATGAGAAGAAGGTCAACGCCAGTGCCACGCCGGACATCCGCACGCTGCGAACCCTGACCACCGCGTCACTCTGGTTGGTCGCGGTCACCGTCAGCTCGACCGGCTTGCTCGGCTCCACTGTGACAGTGTTTCCGGTGATGTCCTTGCCATCAAAGGCGATCGTGATCTTGAGTGGCTCGGCGGCCGCCGCTGGCGACCCACCGAAAAGGACAGCTGCCACGCCGAGCGCAACCCCTGCCGCAATCACGCGTCTCATTGGGCATCCCGATTGTCGGTGTTGATAACTGGATGGGGATGCTACAACCTGTGGCGGACGTATTCAGGGGAGTAGTAGCCATGCGCACTGGTTCGCGAGCAATCGCTGCCCTTTCGGGCGGCTTCGCCGTACTTTTGGTCGTCGCACCGTTCGCGGACGCGCAGACCAGCAGTAGTCAACCGCCGCTGCCCAACCCGCAAGTGGCGGTCAGTCCCGCCAGCGGGCCGGCCGGTTCGAGCTTCACCATCAGCTGGTCCGGGTTCTCCCGCAACGGCGGAGAGTCGTTGTGCAAGACCGGGATCACCTTCGAGTTCGGCGAGACCCGGGTGGCCAACGCGGCCCCCGGTCTGGCGAGCGGGTCGGTCGCCGCCCAGGTGCCCGCGGGCACCGCGGTCGGCGCCCACACGATCACCGGAACCTGCCCCAGTTTGGAATTGACGGCCCAGACACGGTTCCAGGTGACGCTGCCACCGACGTCGAACCCGCCGAGCGATCCGCCCAGTAATCCACCCAGCAATCCGCCCGTCACCCCGCCGGTGACACCGCCGGGCGAGCCGCCGGTCACGCCACCGTCGAGCAGCCGTCGCCCGCCGGTGACGCCGCCGTCCCGGCCGCCGGTCAGCAACCCGCCGGTCACCTCGACGCCACCACCGATCCCGTCGACCGAGCTGCCGCCACTGTCCACTGCGGACCCAAGACCGACCGCCGACGGCGACATGAAGCTCGACCGCGTGACGATGAGCCCTGGCGACACGTTGCGCGCGACCGGCAAGGGATGCTTGCCGGGCGCTCCGGTAACACTGATGTCAAAGGGAGAGAAAGTCGGCGGCACGATCGCGGACGCGGACGGCAACTTCACCGCGGACGTCCAGTTCACCCGTCTGGAGGCAGGCAGGCACTGGATCACCGCGAACTGCGGTGTGGTGCTGACCGCGGCCGTCGACCAGCTGCTGACCAGCTCGTCCGGTGGCCAGAGCAGTTCGCTGATCATCCTGGTGTTCTTCGTCCTGGCCGGCGTGGCGGTGCTGCGCTTCAGATAATCGAAAATCCTCGCAATCCGCTGAGCCGGGCGCACCGAAGACCAGGTGCGCCCGGCTCTTTGCCTGCCGGGGCGGGGAGGAAAAGACACATGAATGCCTTACGTGGGCGGCGAAAGCCGCTGGCGATGGCTGGAGCCTTGCTGATCGGCTCCGCGCTCGCCGGGTTCATCCCTGGGTCCGCGAGTGCCTCCAGCCACCGGGAAGCGCCGCTCATCGCGGCGGATCCCACCGTCGACAACACGGACGTGTACGCGTTCGTCAGCCCGGACAGCCCAGACACGGTCACGTTGGTGGCCAACTGGTTCGGTGTGCAGGAACCCAACGGCGGCCCGAACTTCTACCCGTGGGCCACCGACGCGAACTACGACATCAACATCGACAACGACGGTGACGCCAAGCCGGATCTGACCTATCGCTGGACGTTCGAGAACGACGACCGGCGCGGCAAGAGCACCTTCTTGTACAACAACGGGCCGGTCACCTCGCTCGACGACGAGAACCTGCTGTTCAGGCAGACCTACAAGCTCGAAGTGATCGACGACAAGGGCAGGGACAAGACCTTGATCCGCAAGGGAAAGGTCGCACCGTCCAATGTGGGTCCGGCGTCGATCCCTGACTACCGGCCGCTGCGTGACCAGGCCATCGCCAAGATCCCCGGCGGCGGCCAGACGTACGTCGGCGCGGCCGAGGACTCGTTCTTCCTTGACCTGCGCGTGTTCGACCTGCTGTACGGCGGGAACCTGAGCGAGGTCGGCCAGGACACCCTGCGCGGCTACAACGTGAACACGATCGCCATCCAGGTGCCGAAGTCGGCGTTGACGTTGAAGGGCGACCCGAAGCGCAACCCGGTGATCGGTGTCTGGAGCGACACCGAGCGCAAGACCATGCGGTTGTCCCCCGGCCAGGCCAAGCCGGAAGGACCGTTCGTCCAGGTTTCCCGGCTGGGCAACCCGTTGGTGAACGAGGTCGTCTCGTCGGTCGCGCTGAAGGACGCGTTCAACGGTCTGACCCCGGACAAGGACGGGACCGTGAAACCGTTGCTGGACAGGGTGACCAACCCTGAGGTGCCCAAGCTGCTCGAAGCGATCTACAAGCTGAAGGCGCCGGCGACGCCGCGCAACGACCTGGTGGAGATCTTCCTGACCGGCATCACCACCAAGGCGGGCGGCCCGATCAAGGCGGACCTGAACTCGCAGCTGAACAACGCCGACGTGAACCCGAAGAAGTTCGTGCCGTCGGAGATGCTGCGGCTCAACACGTCCATTCAGCCCAACGACAAGCCCAACCGGCTCGGTGTGATCGGTGGTGACCTGCAAGGGTTCCCGAACGGCCGCAGGCTCGCCGACGACGTGGTCGACATCGAACTGCAGGCACTCGCGGGCGCCGCGCAGACCGGCCAGATCGTGCCCGAACTGGCCGCCGGGGACAAAGTGGACGCCAACGACAAGTGGTTCGAGGCCAAGTTCCCGTACGTGGCACTGCCGCACAACACAGCGGTGAACTCCAACACCGTGATGGCCGACGTCGCGCCGAGCGCGGGCATCGTCGGTGACATGCCTGCCGGTCCGATGATCGGTGGCGCGTTCGGCGCCCTCGCGTTGGCTGGCGGCGGTTTGTGGATGTGGCGCAAGCGCAGGAAGCGCCAGGCATGAGGTTCTTGGTAATCGTGGTCGCGGCGGTGGCGCTGATCGCCGCCGCGGTCACCCTCACGCAGTCCGACGAGTCCACTGTGGCCGTCGAGCCGATCAGCCGGGTCAACCGGCTCCGGCAGAACGTGGACTCGTTGCAGGCCAGGCTCAACCGCTTGCCCGGTGACGCCTCCGGCTGGGCCCAGCTCGGCAGCTCCTACGTCGAACTGGCCCGTACCACCACCGATCCGACTTACTACGTCAAGGCGCAAGGTGCTCTCGAGAAGTCCATGAAGCTGGTGCCGGACGGCAACGGTGAAGCCATGATCGGGCTGGGCGCGCTCGCCAATGCCCGGCACGACTTCGCTGAGGCCAAGGACTGGGCAACTCGCGCCCAGGTTGTCATGCCTGACACGGCCGAAGTCTACGGCGTCCTCGCGGACGCGTTGACTCAGCTCGGCGACGACAATGGCGCGACGGACGCCGTCCAACGAATGCTGGACTTGAAGCCCAACATCGCGGCTTTCACCCGGGCGGCATACCACTTCGAGTTGCACGGCCAGGAAGCCGAAGCGCGCTCTGCGATGCAACGCGGCCTCGACTCAGCGGCATCTTCGGACGAGGTGGCTTTCTGCGAGTACCAGCTCGGCGAGCTGGCCTGGAACGCCCGTCAAATCGAACAAGCGTCCGTGCATTACGAGCGGGGTCTGGTCACCAGTCCGAAAGACCCGGCTTTGCTGCACGGCCGGGCCAAGGTTCTGGCCGCACAGGGCAAGATCGACGAAGCACTGGCCGGCTACCAGGACCTGACCGCACGAGCACCGCAGTACATTCCGGACTACGCCCGGCTGCTCGCGCGGACCGGCCGGAAGGCCGAGGCTGGCCAGCAGTACGACATCCTGGCCAAGCAGCAGAAGTTACTGGAGTCCCAGGGAGCGAGTGACGATCTGGTCGCGTCGGAGGTCGCCGCCGATCGCGGTGACAACGCGACGGCCTTGCGTCTTGCCGAGGCCGAATGGACGAAGCGGCAGAGTGTTTTCGTCGCTGACGCGATGGCGTGGGCGCTGCATCTCAACGGGCGTCATGCCGAAGCACTGTCCTACTCGGACAAGGCAGTCGCGTTGGGGTGGCGCAATGCGACCGTACTCGAACACCGGAACGCCATTCTCGGAGCGATTCGATGATCAAGCGCTTGGTGGTCGTGATCCTCGGCCTGATGCTGTTATGGCCGAGCGGAACGGCGTCGGCTCATCCGCTCGGCAACTTCAGCGTCAACCACTATCACGGCCTGCACCTGCACCCGGACCGTGTCGACGTGAAGTCCGTTGTGGACTTCGCCGAGATTCCCACGCTCCAGGAGAAGCTCGGCGACGCGGATCGTCAATGCCAGGACCTCGCGGGCGCGGTACGAGCCACTGTGGACTCACAGCAGTTGGCGTTCTCGGTCCGTGCCGCGCAGCTCGAGTTCCCCAAGGGCCAGGCCGATCTGGCGACGACCCGGCTCACGTGTGACCTGACCGCGCCCGCGGAAATCCGTGGGCCGGTGCGGCTGGCGTTCACTGACTCGTATCGGGCCGATCGGGTCGGCTGGCATGAGATCACCGCGGCCGGGACCGGTGTGCGCGTCGATTCTGACGTGCCCGCGCAGAGCATCAGCAACGAACTGCGCAGCTATCCGGAGGATCTGCTGTCGTCACCGCTGGACATGCGGAGCGTCGAGCTCATGGCCGAGCCAGGGGCAGGTTCGGCTCCTGCCGGGTCCATCGCGGCACCGGAGAGCTCCTTCGGGCTCGCTGCCGCCTTCAACGACATCGTCGGCACCACGGATCTCACACTGTGGCTCGGTGTGCTCGCAGTCCTGCTCGCGCTCGTGCTCGGCGCGTCCCATGCCGCCCTGCCTGGACACGGCAAGACGGTTATTGCCGCGTATCTGGTGGGCCGCAAGGGAACACCGCGAGACGCCGTTCTGGTGGGCGCGACCGTAACGCTGACGCACACCGCTGGCGTGCTCATCCTAGGCCTGCTTATCAGCGTCTCCAGCGCGCTCGCTGGGGAGACCGTTCTGCAGTGGCTGGGTTTCGCCAGCGGATTGTTGATCACCGGGATCGGCGTGGTGCTGTTCCGGTCCGCTCTTAAGCGACACCAAGGCCACGGGCATGGACACGGCCACGGGCACGGGCACGGGCACTTCAGCAAGGCTGGACTGGTGGGGATGGGTGTGGCAGGCGGGCTGGTGCCCAGCCCGTCTGCCTTGGTCGTCCTGCTCGGTGCGATCGCGTTAGGACGGACGTGGTTCGGTGTCCTGCTGGTTCTCGCGTACGGCTTGGGCATGGCCGGCACGTTGACCGCCGCCGGGCTGCTCCTGGTGAAGCTGCGCGACCGGATGGATGGGCTGTCGAACCGGATGCAGCGCTACACCCGGTTCGTCCCGGTGCTCACCTCCACGATGGTCCTTGTCGTCGGCAGCGGCCTGACCGTCCGCGCCATCGCAGGTTGAAGCTCGTGAGTGTTTTGGCCGGTTAGAACCGGCGAAAACACTCACGAGGGGGTTACAGCAGTTTGTCGAGGGTGATGGGGAGTTCGCGGATGCGTTTGCCGGTGGCGTTGTGGATCGCCCCGGCGATCGCGCCCGCGGCGCCCACGATGCTGAACTCACCGATGCCCCTGGCGCCGAGCGCGCTGAGCTTGGTGTCGGGGTAGTTCAGGAAGTGCACGTCGATCGGCGGCACGTCCGCGTTCACCGGAACCAGGTAGGACGCCATGTTGGTGTTGGCGAACCGCCCGGAGGCCTCCAACCGGGTGTCTTCCAGCAAAGCGTGGCCCATACCCATGATCAGACCGCCGACGATCTGGCTGTGCGCGGTCTTCTCGTTGACGATCGTGCCCGCGTCCACCACACACAGCATCCGGGACACTCGTGGCTCGCCGGTCCACCGGTTCACCCGGACCTCGACGAAGGTCGCCCCGAAGGACCGGAAAGCGTGAACCGGGTCGTTGACGCGGGGCGAGGTCGCGGTCGCTTCCACGGCCGGAACGTCCAATTCGGTCAGCAGGGCACCGAAGGTCATCGACCGGCCTTCAGTGACCAACAACCCGTCCGCGTACCGGGTTTCCTTGTCCTGGAACGGCGATCCGGGTGTCTCGGCCGCGAACTTCACCAGGGCTTGGATGGCCGCGTCGGTGGCGACCTGCACGGCCGGTCCGTTGGTCGAAGTGGACGATGAGCCGCCCGCATTCGCCGCAGCCGGTGACGTCGAGTCCCCCAACTCGGGAATCACCTTGCTGACTGGGATACCGAGCTTGTCCGCCGCGATGATGGAGAACACAGTGGACTGTCCAGTGCCGAGGTCCGCAGCCGTGCCGGACACTTTGACCGTTCCGTCGGCTTGGAAGCGGACCTTGATGGACGCTTCTCCCCTGCCCGCCGAATAGGTCGCCGTGCCGACGCCCATGCCGACGTACCAGTCACCATCGACCACCGACTTCGGCACCGGGTTACGACGTGACCACCCGAACTTCTCCGCGCCGATCCGGTAGCACTCGTCGAGGTGCTTGCTTGACCAGCGCCTGCCGTTGTTCGGCGATACTGGCGAGTCGTTCTTCCGCCGGATGTCCAACGGATCCATCGCCAGCTTTTCAGCCAGTTCGTCCAGCGCGCTTTCCAGCGCGAAAGATCCGTTGGATTCCCCTGGCGCCCGCATGATGGTGGTCGGCGGGACGTCCAACCGGACGATCTTGCGGGATACGTGGATGTTCGGGCTGGCGTACATCGCCAGCGAGGTGTTCGCGACCTGCTCGTAGAAGTTGCTTGCCGGCGACAGCGACGAGATGCCGACGTGCTTGATCGCGGTGAGCGTGCCATCGCGTTTCGCGCCCAGCGACACCGTTTGTGACGATGCGGGCCGATGCCCGACCACAGTGAAGGTCTGTTCCCGGGTGAGCACTGTCTTGATTGGACGCCCCAGCGCCCGCGCCGCGGCAGCGGTGACCGGCATCTGCGCCCAGTTGCCCCATTTGTTGCCGAAACCGCCACCCACGTGCGGGTTGTGCACGTAGATCTTGGCCTGGTCGATGCCGAGCGTCGTCGCGAGCCGCGCGGTCACCAGCCGCACGCCCTGGCTGACGGTGTAGATCGTCAGGTGATCGCCGGTCCAGCTGGCCAGGGTGGCATGCGGCTCCATCGCGATGTGGTGGTTCACCGGCGTCGTGTACGTCGCCGTGACCGTCACTTCGCTTGCGGCGAGTGCCGCGTCGATCGACGGCACGCCAGGAGCGAGGATGTTGACCTCGGGTGTCCCGCTCAGCGGTGGGGTGGCCTTGGCGGGATCGAACTGAGCGGTGGGTTGCTTGGTGGCGTACGTGGTCTTGATCAGCGAGGCAGCGTCCCGCGCCTGTTCGAAGGTCTCCGCCACCACCAAGGCGATCACTTGGCCGTGGTAGCGGATCTCCTTGTCCTGCAAAGGAGGCTTGTTCTCGTCGTTCTGGTTCTGGGTGTACGCGAACAGCTTCAGCGGGTTGTCCGGGCTGTACACCGCCAGCACCCCGGGTGCTTTCACCGCTTCTTCCGTGTGCATGCTGGTGATCGTGCCCAGCGCGATAGTGCTCGTGACGAGGTATCCGTACGCCAGGCGATCAACCTTGTTGTCGGCCACGTACCGCGCGTTGCCGGTGACCTTCAACGGGCCGTCGACCCGGTCAACGGGTTGTCCCACAACGCTCATCGCACACCTCGCACCGACATCAGCGCACGCACGATCGTTCGTTGGACAAGAACGACTTTGAACTCGTTGTGGCTCAACGGCCTGGCGCCCTCGGCAGCCCTCGCCGCGGCGGCCGTGAAGCTCTCCTCGGTGGCAGACTTGTCTTTCAGCGCCTCTTCGACTTGCGGAAGCCGCCACGGTTTCGTGCCGACTCCCCCGACCGCGATCCGGGCGTCCAGCACCTTGTCGCCCCGCAGATCCAGGGCGACGGCGGCCGAGGCGAGCGCGAACTCGTACGACGAACGGTCCCGGACTTTCACATATGCGGACATCCTCGCCCAGCTCAGCCGAGGCAGGTGGACCTGGGTGAGCAATTCGCCCGGTTTGAGAACGTTCTCGACCGACGGCGTCTCCCCGGGAAGCCGGTAGAAGTCGTTCAGCGCGACGAGCCGCTCGCCTTCTTTGCTCTGCAGCCGAACTTTCGCGTCCATCGCAACGAGTGCGACGGCTAGATCACTCGCGTGCGTGGCGACGCAGGCAGTGCTGGTCCCGAGGATCGCGTGCCCACGGTTTTCGCCCGTCTGTGCGGGACATCCACTGCTCGGCTGCCGTTTGTTGCACGGGGTGGTCACGTCACGGAAGTAGTCACATCGCGTGCGTTGCAACAGGTTCCCGCCGATGCTCGCCATATTGCGCAGCTGCCCCGACGCGCTGGCGAACAATGCCTGCGAGACCACCGGATACAAGTTGGCGACATCGCGGCTCAGGGCGACATCGGTCATCCGCTCCAAGGCACCGATGGTGATTCCGTCCCGGCCGCGCTGTATCCCACGCATCGGGAGATCGTTGATGTCGATGACTTTGGCCGGAGTCATCACGTCCAGCTTCATCAGGTCGACCAGTGTCGTCCCGCCTGCCAGGAACGCCGACTGGTCACCGGCCAGGTCGAGCGCCTCGGCAGTGGTCGCCGGGGCGGCGAAGGAGAAGCCGTGCATCAGGCCTCACCCCTGGCCTGCTTGATGGCGGCGACGATGTTCGGGTACGCACCGCACCGGCAGATGTTGCCGGACATGGCTTCCTTGATCTCGTCGTCGGTTTTGGCGTGCCCTTCCTTGATGACCGCGGTCGCCGACATGATCTGGCCGGACGTGCAGAACCCGCACTGGAAACCGTCGCGGTCGACGAACGCCTTCTGCACCGGATGCAGTTCACTGCCCGGCGCCAGCCCTTCGATCGTGGTGATCCGCTTGCCCCGCAGCGTCGCCGCAAGGGTCAAACAGGACACAACGCGCCGGCCATCCACGTGCACAGTGCATGCGCCGCACTGGCCGCGATCGCACCCCTTCTTGGTGCCGGTCAGGTTCAACCGTTCCCGTAACGCGTCCAACAACGTGACACGGGGATCGATCCGCAGCGTCTCCGGCTTCCCGTTGATGAAGCAGGAAACCTCGACCAAGCCGTCGTCCGCGATCGCTTGCGGCGCGGCCGTTTGCCCGACCAGGGCTACGCCGGCCGTCGCAGCGGCGGCGCGCCCGAAGAAATGCCGCCTAGACCAGCCATCGCTGGTGTCCATCGAACCTCCTGTGGTGGTTGCGGCAGTCCGGTGGCGGCGGTTCACGCAGCATAACCGGGCCGGCAACGCACCAGCAGGAGCCGAACGTCAGCCTTTCTCGGCGTCCTCTTGCCGTTTGGCCTCGGCGATCACCTGACTGGCCAACTCAACGCAGCCGCCGCAGATGTAGACACCCGGCCCGGCGACCAGTTGGGCCACCTTGTCCTGCGACTGCCCGCAAAAGCTGCACGCCAGCTTCGTCTTTGTACTCATGCGCCCAGACTAGGCCCACGCCGCGGCCTCGGTACAGCTAGCGCTACGGCTTGCGTGCGACGGCACCGACGAACAGGCGTTGCATCGCACCCGGCGTGCCGACGCGAGGCTCGTCCGGTCGCCACTCGCCGACCGGCACCAGGCCGGGTCCGAGCAAGACCAGGCCTGGCATGAGGTCGAGGATCCGTTCCGCGCTGCGGGGCCAGCCGGTGCCGATTCCGTCGCGGTAGGTCTCGCCCACACGGGCGATCGTGCTTGCCAGTTCGTGCCCAGGGCCGGGATCCAACATATGGGCAACAACGACGTAAGACCCTGGGGCCAGGGCGTCGACGTATCGGCTCATCGTGAGCCAAGGGTCGTCGTGGTCCGGTACGTGGTGCAGAGTCAGCACATGCAACAGGCCCATCGGCTTGCTGAAGTCCAGGTGCTTGCCGACAACCGGGTCGGTCAGCACTCGTTCCGCGTGGCTCATGTTCACGTCGATCACGTGCGCGTTGCCCGCCAGGCCTTCCCGGGCACGGGCCAGCACAACGGGATCCACGGACGCGTAGACGACTGAGGTCCCCGGTGGTGCCACGACATGGCTGTTGTCGGTGATCGGCAGACGCAGCCCGCAATCCAGCAGTTGGGTGATGCCGGCCTGCCACGTCAGATACCGGACCGCACGACGGAGAAACGCCCGAGCATCGCGGGCGGCGGCGGGAAAGGCCGGGTCGATTGTGAGCAGGCGGTCGCGGACGGCGCGGTCGGCCGCGAAGTTCTCGCTGCCGCCGAGCATGGCGTTGTGCACTCGCGTAACGCTCGCACCGTTCGTGTCCATGGCACGTCGACACTAGCCTGGGTTGATGGATCTTCTCGCGCCCGCCATGCGGTTGCTTGCGATTCCGTCGACCGCGGATCGGCCCGAAGAGTTGCACCGGGCGTTGGAGTTCGTGCTCGACTTCGTCGGGCCGGGCTTCACGGTGGAGCGGTTCGAGTCCAACGGCAAACCGAGTGCCCTGCTGTACGCGGGTGCCGAGCGGCGACGATTCCCGGTGATCCTCAACGGTCACCTTGATGTGGTGCCGGGCCGTGTGGACCAGTTTGTGCCCAGGCTGGAGGGAAATCGGCTGTACGCGAGGGGCGCGCACGACATGAAGGTCGCCGCTCTCACCGAGGCCTTGGTGTTCCGTGAACTCGGCGCCGAACTGCCGATCGCGCTGCAGCTCGTCACCGACGAGGAGGTCGGTGGGCGGGACGGCACCAAGTACCAGCTCGACCAGGGCGTCGTCGGCGACTTCGTGATCATCGGGGAACAGAGCGGGCTGCGTCTGGTCACCGAGTCCAAGGGCATTCTGGGCGCGAACCTGCGGGCCACCGGCCGGACCGGGCACAGCGCGTACCCGTGGAACGGCGACAACGCCCTGCTCAAGCTCACCCGGAGCATCGACAACTTGCTGGCGAAGTACCCCGTGCCCGCGGCGGAGGCCTGGCAGACCACCGTCAACGTCGCACGGATCGAGACCGACAACATCGCGCGCAACCAAGTTCCGGCCAGCGCGGAGGCCCGGCTGGACATCCGGTTCCCGCCCGAGGACACCGCCATCAACGGCCGGACCGACGAGGAGATCATCGAGTACCTGCAGAGCTTCTGCGTGCCCGGGGTGACCGCGACCGTCATCTTCGCCGATCCGCCGCACAAGGCCGACCGGACCCGGGCGGAAGTCCTCGAGCTCCAGCAAGCCGCGCGCAGCCAGGGCTTCGACGGGGACTTCCTGGTCAAACACGGCGCCGCCGACGGCCGGTTCTACTACCAGCACGGCATCGACGCGGTGATCTTCGGGATCGGCGGCGACGGCCTGCACGGCCCGCAGGAGTACGTCGACATCACCACCATCGGGCCCTACTACCAGGCACTTCGGGAGTTCCTGCTGGCGCGCACATACTGAGCGACTTTGGCCTGGCGGGCCTACGCTCAAGGGCCATGTGGATGTCCTGGCGTGCAGCGACTGAGCAAGCGTTGTACGCCAAGAACGGCTTCTACCGGCACGTAGGACAACCCGCGCGCCACTTCCGCACTTCGGTGCACGCATCGCCGAGGTTCGCGGCGGCTTTGCTGAGCCTGATGCCCGACGCTCCCGAGGTCGTCGACATCGGCGCCGGTGACGGCCGCCTGCTGGCCCAACTCGACATCGACGCGCGGCTGATCGCCGTGGAAAAGGCGCCGCGACCTGCGGAGCTCCCCGGCCGGATCGACTGGGTGGCCGACATCCCCAGCGAGATCACCGGGCTGGTGATCGCCAACGAGTGGCTCGACAACGTCCCGGTCGACGTGGTCGAACTGGCGCCGAACGGGCCGCGCCTGGTGGAGGTGACCCGTGATGGCACCGAACGGCTCGGCGACCCGCCTGGTGAGGCCGATCTGGCCTGGTTGGAGCGCTGGTGGCCGCTCACCGAGGTCGGCCAGCGCGCCGAAATCGGCCGTCCCCGTGACGAAGCATGGGCCGACCTGGCCAAACGCGTCCGGCGAGGAGTGGTCGTGGCCGCGGATTACGGGCACACCCTGGAGACTCGACCGTTCCACGGCTCCCTGACCGGCTACCGAGGTGGTCATCAGGTGGTCCCTGTACCGGACGGGTCGTGCGACATCACCGCGCACGTAGCCCTCGATTCCTGTGCCGCCGCGGTACCGGAGACGGTGCTGACCACGCAGCGAAATGCGTTGCGAGCCTTGGGAATCCTGGGCGCACGGCCGCCCATTGAGCTCGCCAGGACCGATCCGCCGCGGTATCTGCGTGAACTGCAGCGAGCGGGCGAGGAAGCCGAGTTGATCGACCGCGACGGACTCGGCTCGTTTGGATGGCTTGTGTACTCGTTGAGTGCAAAGATCGGGCTATGAGCACGGAACGCACTGTCGCGATCGGCTCGGGCGCCACGCACCTCGGCGGCGAGGACATGGTGCTGAACATCGGGCCACAGCACCCGGCGACCCACGGTGTGCTGCGGCTGCGGCTCATCCTGGACGGCGAGCAGATCTCCGAGGTCGAACCGATCATCGGATATATGCACCGCGGTGCCGAGAAGCTGTTCGAGGTCCGTGACTACCGGCAGATCATCGTGCTGGCCAACCGGCACGATTGGTTGTCCGCGTTCGCCAACGAACTCGGCGTCGTGCTGGCCGTCGAACGGATGACCGGGATCGAGCCGCCCGTGCGCGCGGTGTGGGCGCGGATGCTGCTGGCCGAGCTGAACCGGGTGTTGAACCACTTGATGTTCGTTGGTTCGTATCCGATCGAACTCGGTGCCATCACACCGATCTTCTACGCGTTCCGCGAGCGCGAGACCCTCCAGGCGGTGATGGAGGAAGTCTCGGGTGGACGGATGCACTACATGTTCAACCGGGTGGGCGGGCTGAAGGAGGACCTGCCGCTTGGCTGGCTCGACCGGGTGCGTCAGGCCATCGAGGACGTTCGCCGTGGCGCGCGGGAGATCGAGCGGCTCATCCGTGACAACGAGATCTTCCACGCCAGGACAAAGGGAATCGGTGTCCTGTCGCGGGAAAACGCTGCCGCGTACGGCGTTTCCGGGCCGATCGCGCGGGCCAGCGGACTGGATTTCGATCTGCGCAGGGACGAGCCTTATCTCGCGTATGACGAATTGGACGTTCCGGTCGTCACTCGCACCGAGGGCGACTGTCTGGCCCGGTTCGAGTGTCTGGTCGACCAGATCTACACCTCATTGGACCTTGCCTCGGCGTGCGCGGATCGGCTGTCGCAGTTGCCGCCGGGCCCGATCAACGTGCGGACACCCAAGATTCTCAAGGCGCCTGCCGGAGAAACGTACGCGTGGACCGAGAACCCGTTGGGGGTCAACGGGTATTACCTGGTGTCGCGCGGTGAGAGGACACCGTGGCGGATGAAGCTCCGCTCGGCCTCGTTCAACAACGTGCAGGCGATTCCCGAGCTGATGCGGGGTGCGCTGCTGGCTGACATGATCGCGATCCTCGGCTCGATGTTCTTTGTGGTCGGCGACATAGACAAGTAGCGCGTCCGTCCACTAGTCCGGACGAGCTAACCGGTCCCAGCCCGGTGATCTGCTCTGTCCACAAGAGCCCCACGCCACGGCACAACTCGATCTGCTATTTCGCCGGGCAGCGGCCCAGTTTACGTTTGCCAGATTTGTATCTGGCAGAGATCGGGTCAGTCCTCTTTGCCGGGAGACGACACCAAAACGTCTCCACTGGCAAGGGATGGGAGACCATGACGAGTGGATTGACCCGCCGCCTGGCTGTCGCAGGCCTTGGCGCGGCAATGACCCTGCTGACACTCACGCCGCTGGCCAACGCGGCTCCGCAGTCGAACACCGAGATCATCGTCAAGTTCCGGGACGGTGTGGCGGCCAGGTCGGGCGCCTTAGCCGCGGCGGACCTGCGGGTGGTCGGCGAGGTTTCCGTTGGCGCTGTTCTGGTTTCACCGAACAAGGCACTCGATGCCAAGGCTACCAACGCGTTGCTGGCGTCGCTGAAGGCACGTGGCGACGTCGAGTACGCCGAGGTCAACGGAAGGCTCTACGCCGATCTGACCCCGAACGACCCGATGTATCCTCAGCAGTGGCACTACTTCGAGGCGACCGCGGGCGCACGCGTGAACACCGCGTGGGACAGCGGCCTGACCGGAGCCGGTGTGCGTGTCGCGGTGATCGACACCGGCCGCACCAACCACACTGAACTGAACTCCCGCTACATCGGCGGCTACGACATGATCACCAACGCGGCCGCCGCACGTGACGGCAACGGCCGTGACGCCAACGCCCAAGACCAGGGCGACTGGCAAGCAGCGGGCGAATGCGGCGTGGGAATTCCGGCCCGCAACAGCAGCTGGCACGGCACCCACGTATCGGGAACCGTTGCCGCTGTTCGTGGCAACGCCGCCGGTGTCGCTGGTGTCGCCCCGGGCGCGCAGATCGTTCCGGTGCGTGTGCTTGGCCGTTGTGGCGGCACGTTCGCCGACATCATCGACGGCATCACGTGGGCGTCCGGCGGCGCGGTGGCCGGCGTGCCCACCAACCCGAACCCCGCTCGGGTGCTGAACCTGAGCCTCGGTGGCACCTCCGCCACCTGCCCAGCCGCTCTGCAGGCCGCGATCACCGGTGCCCGCAACCGTGGTTCGGCTGTCGTCGTGTCAGCAGGCAACAGCAACGCCAACGCATCCACCGCCACCCCGGCCAACTGCGCGGGAGTGATCACGGTGGCCGCGAGTGACCGCCAGGGCAACCGCGCGGTGTACTCCAACTTCGGTGCGACGGTGGAAATCACCGCACCGGGCGGCGAAACCTCACCGGCAGCCGCCAACGGCGTTCTGTCCACCCTGAACACCGGCACGACCGTGCCCGGCGCCCAGTCGTACGCCTTCTACCAGGGCACCAGCATGGCCGCCCCGCACGTCGCGGGCGTTGTCGCGCTGATGCAACACAAGAAGATCGCCGCAGGCGTGCCTCAACTGACACCCGCACAGGTCCAGGCCGCACTCCGGGCTCGGGCCATGCCCGGCAGCTGCGTCGGCGGATGCGGCATCGGCTTGCTTGACGCACGTGCAAGCGTAGCCGCCGCCTAATCCAGGGGAAGTAGGGTGTGGTTGATGGTCTGCAACTGGCCGTCAACCACATCCATCAGCCAGCGGCCATCGACAAGCAGGGCTGGGGTAGTGTGTAATACGTGGTAGACGTAATACGTGTCGCAGAGGAGGTCGGTGTGCGGCTCAACAGCAAAGGACAGGTCACCATCCCTGCCGCGCTCCGGGAGAAGTATCACCTCCGCGAAGGCGACGAGGTCGAAGTCGTTGAGGACGGCAACAGCCTCCGCATCGTCCGAAGCGAAAGCGGCGAGACTCGCGGCCGTCGCCTCGCTCGAGGAATGCGAGGGCGGGCGACGACCAAGCTGAGTACAGATGAATTGATGGAACTCCTACGTGGTGACTGACCGGCGTTTCCACGTGGTCGCTCCCGACCACGGCTCGATCGTGACAATGGTCGACACATGCGTCCTGCTTGACGTGCTCACCGACGATCCACAGTGGGCTGACTGGTCGGAGGACGCCATCGCAACCGCAAGGGACACAGGCGACCTCGTGATCAACCCGATCATCTACGCCGAGGTCTCGGCAGGCTTCGACACGATCGAAGACCTCGATGAGGCGCTACCGACCACGGACTTCACCCGTGAACCTCTGCCCTACCAAGCAGGGTTTCTAGCATCACGGGCTTTTGTGGCATACCGCCGACGCGGCGGCGCACGACGCTCACCTCTTCCCGACTTTTACATCGGCGCGCACGCGGCAGTCAACAACTACAGGTTGCTCACGCGTGACACCGACCGGTTCCGTACTTATTTCCCCAAACTGGAACTGATCACGCCTGAGTCCTAATCCAGCGGAAGTGCGATGTGGTTGATGGCCTCGACACGGCCATCAACCACACGCATGACCACCCGTTGGCCGAGCCGCAGCATTCGCAGACCGCTGCGGTCGAACGCTGAGGCGTCAAAGGAGAGCTGACGGCCGTCGTCAAGCAGAACTGTGCCGCTGCGGGTTTCGGGCGAATACGTCGCCACGGTTGCCTGCATGTCAGCCTCCCAGGGAAATGCCGAGGACGAGCTGCGGGGCAAAGGACACCAGCACTGTCCCCACGGCGGCGACTCCGATGGCGGCGCCGACTGGGCGGGCGATGCGGCCGAATGTGGCGCCTTGCGGCAATGGCGCGAACAACCTGGTTGCCCACGTGAGGTAATAGAAGAGGCCGATCACGGTGTTGACGGCCATGATCACCGCCAGCCAGCCGTAGCCACCGAGGATCGTGCCCTGGAAGACCACGATCTTGGCGAACAGACCGGCCAGGCCAGGCGGCAAACCCGCAAGGCACGCAAGGAAAAACGCCAACGCCACGGCCGTCAGCGGATGCGTACGGGCCAGACCGCGGTAATCATCCAGCGCTCCCCCGCCGTGGTCGCCGATCCACCCGACGACCGAAATCACGGCGAACACGCCGATGTTCATCACCGCGTAGATGGCGACATAGCCGATCGTGGCCGCGACCAGCTCATCCAGAGGCGCACCGCCGCCAGCCGCGCCAAGCGGTGCGAGCATGTACCCGGCCTGGGCGATCGAGGACCACGCCAACAACCGCATCGCGGTCTTCTGGCGCAACGCGACGAGGTTGCCGACGGTCATCGACACGGCCGCGAGCACAGCGACCAGCGGCCCCCACACCGCGGCAAACGGTCCAAAAGCGATAGTCAGGACCAACGCCAGGCCAGCGAATCCCGCGGCTTTGGAGATCACGGACAAGAACGCGGCCACCGCCACCGGCGAGCCCTGATACGTGTCCGGCGCCCAGAAGTGGAACGGCACCGCGGACACCTTGAACCCGAACCCGACCAGCACAAGCACCACGCCAACCCCGGCGACGGATTCCAAAGGGGACGGTGTGGCCAGCACCGCGCCGATCCGGTCGAGAAACAGCGACCCCGTGGCACCGTAAACCAGGCTGATGCCGAACAGCATCACCGCGGTCGACACCACCGACACCAGGAACATCTTCACCCCGGCCTCGGACGACCGGCCGTCGTAGCGCCGCAAAGCCACCAGTGCGAACAACGGCAGCGACACGACCTCCAGTGAAACCAGCAAAGTCACCAGATCCCGGCCTGCGGCCAACGTCAACGCACCCGACATCGCCGCCAGGGTCAGGAAGTGGAACTCCCCCGCCGGCAATCGGGTGTCCCGGACTTCCACCTGGGCCATCAACAACACCACGAGTCCCGCGATCAGCATCACGGTCTGGAACAGCAACGTGAAGTCATCAACCACAAAGGAGCATGAACCGTCCACACAGAACGTCCGACGTGGATCGCCAGTCAACAGCACGACCTCGAACGCACCAGCCAAGACCAGGCCTACGAAAGCCGCATAGCGCAGGAACAACGCGGCGAGGCCGCACAGAGCCAGGATCAACGGCGGCGCGATCGCCAGGTAGTCGACGGTTTGGACCATCACAGGCCTCCCAGGTAGAACCCGACAGCCTCAACCGTTGGCCCAAGCACCAGGCCCGGCCAGATCCCGACCACGAACACCAGCACCACCAACGGCATCCAAGCCGCCCACTCCACCCGGGTCACATCGAAAATTCCCTGGTCACAACGCCACGCCGCGAACGTGCCCTGGGCGACCTTGCGCAGCATCACCAGGAAATAGGCCGCGGTCAGCACCGCCCCGATCCCCGCGACGACCATGAAGACCAGGTACAGACTCCGGTTCAGCCCGGGCGCCGGGTCGAACGCGGCCAGCATGGCGAGCATCTCGCCCCAGAACCCCGCCAAGCCGGGCAATCCGAAGCTGGCCACCGCCGCGATGATCAGCAAGACGCTCAGCCGCGGCGCGAGGGCCAGCGTGCCGCCGCCGATCTTGTCCATGTCCGTGCTGCCGAATCGTTCCGCCATTCCACCGACCAGGAAGAACAGCAGGCCGGTGATCAGGCCGTGCGCGATGTTGGCGAACAGCGCCGCGTTCATTCCCGCCGGCGTCAGCGTGGAGATGCCGAGCAGCACGAATCCCATGTGCCCCACGCTCGAGAACGCGATCAGCCGCTTGAGGTTCCGCTGAGCGAGACACGCGAGTGCCGCGTACACGATCCCGATCACGCCGAACGCCCCCAGGAACGGAGCCACGGCCAGCGCTCCCTCTGGCAACACCGGCACCGCGATCCGGATCAGGCCGTACGTCCCCATCTTGAGCAGAACTCCGGCCAGCAGCACAGAACCGACCGTCGGCGCTTCGCTGTGCGCGTCCGGCAACCACGTGTGCAGCGGCCACATCGGCACCTTCACCGCGAGTCCACCGGCCACCAGGACGAACGCGATCACCTGGACCGCGCGGCTCATCCCCGCACCATCACCGGCCGCCAGCTCCACCATGTTCAAAGTGGACGTATGACCGTAGATCACGAGCAGGCCGACCAGCAGCACACCGGAACCGAGCAATGTGTACAGGATGAACTGCCGGGCCGCTGGGCCACGCCCGGCGCCACCCCACCCCGCGATGAGCGCGTACATCGGAATGAGCACGACTTCGAAGAACACGAAGAACAGCAACAGATCCAGCGCCACGAATGTGCCGAGCATGCCGACTTCGGTCAGCAAGAGCAGAGATACGAACGAATGCGCACGCTCCGGCTCGCCATCCTTGCGCGCCACATAAACCATGCTCAGGAAACACAACAACGCCGTCAGCACAACCAGTGGCACAGATACGCCGTCCACTCCGAGGTGGAACCGAAGGCCGAGCGGCGGGATCCATGGCAGATCGGTCACCAGCTGCATGCCCGGCCGCGCGTAGTCGACCCCGAACGCGATCGCCACGGAAATGGCGAACGTGATCCCGGTGACCAGCATGCCGACGAGCACAGCCGAACGACGCATTCCCAGTACGGCAAGGCAACCGGCCAGCGGGACAGCGAGCAACAACACGTTCACTGCAGAATCACCACCCCGACCGCGATCACCACAACCCCGGCAAGTACAGCCGTCACGTAGAACTGGGGATTCCCGTTCTGCGTGCGCCGAAGCAGCCCACCCAGCGCACGCGCCCCAAGCCCCGTCCCCCGAACCGTCTGCCCGACAACGGAATCGTCCACGCGTGCAACCTCGTTGGCCACGCGCATGACTCCTCGGGCAACCGTACGCTCGTACAACGAATCCGTGCCGAAAGCGGAGCCGAACACCTCGCGCAACCGGCCGAGCGCATCCGCCGGGTCCTTGGCAGGGTCACGTCGCCAGATCATGAACACCGCAAGCGCACCAACTGCGGCCAGCACCAGCGACAGGGCCGCGCTGACCACCTCGGGCCGCAGCTCCTCGAACCACAGTCCGACGAACCCAAGCAGCAACGCCACCAAAGCCAACAGCGTCAACGGAATGGTCATGATCTTCGACGCCTCGCGGACATCACGATCCGCCCCGAAGAACGTCCGCAACCACGCCCGGGTGGTATAGGCCGCTGTCAGCCCGATGGTCAGCAGCAATCCGATGAACACGAACCAGTTCGGCGCGTGCTCGGCCGCGGCGACCACGGCGTCCTTGCTGAAGAACCCGGCGGTCGGCGGAATCCCGGCCAACGCCGCGAAGCCAACGGTCATGGTCAGGAACGACAAGGGCATCCGGCGGCGAAGCCCGCCCATCTCCGACATCAGGTTGCTGCCCACGGCAATGATCACCGCGCCGGCACAGAGGAACAGCAGAGCCTTGAAAGCCGCGTGGGACAACAGATGTGCGATCGCCTGTGTCCGTCCGCCGACCGCGAGCGCCGCGAACATCACGCTGAGCTGGCTGATCGTCGAGTACGCCAGCACCCGCTTCAGATCATCGGTGGCCAGCGCGGCCAGTGCCGCACCGATCATGGAGATGACCGCGATCACCGCGAGGATGTCCAGTGCTAGCGGCGCGGCTAGAAAAACCGGATACAGCAGCGCGACCACGTACGCGCCAGCCGCGACCATCGTCGCCGCGTGAATCAGCGCGCTGACGGGCGCCGGGCCTGCCATCGCGTCGGGAAGCCAGCTGTGCAACGGGAACTGAGCCGCCTTGCCCACGACGCCGACCAGCAACAGCAGCGACCCGGTCAGCAAGGTGCCTGATGACATGGTCGGCACGGCGGCGAGCACGTCCGTGATCCGGAACGACCCGGCCGCGACGCCCAGTACGAAGATCCCGAACAGGAAACCGACGTCACCGAACCGGGTCATCAGGAACGACTTGATCGCGGCGGCCGACGCCGTCGGTTTCTCCCAGTGGTGCCCGATCAGGAAGTACGAGCAGACACCCATGATCTCCCAGCCGACGTACAGCACGAGCAGGTCAGCGGACAGCACCACGGTCAGCATCGCGAGAGTGAACAGCCCGACCAAGGTCGCGAATGTCGGATATCGCACGTCGTGCTTCATGTAGCCGACCGAATAGACCTGGATCGCCAGCGCGACCAAGGTGACCATGACGGCCACGGTCGACGACAGCTCATCGACCCGTAGGCCCAGCGTGATCGGAATGGTCCCGGTCGGCGTCAGGGTCGCGTGCGTCTCGAAAGGCTCAACCAAAGCCAGGATGATCGCGCCCACGGCGCCGAGCGCGGTGCCGAGGATGGCCAGGGGCGCGGTCATTGCTTGTCCTCGGCCAGCTCGGTCAACGAGTCGACCGAGATCGTCGCGCGGTTGCGGAAGACCTGCAGCACGATCGCCAGGCCGAGGCCGACCTCCGCGGCCGCGATGACGATCACGAACAGCGTCAGGATCTGCCCGGAGCCCAGCTTGTCGGCCAGCCAGACGTCGAACGCGACCAGGTTGATGTTGACGGCGTTGAGCATCAACTCGACCGACATCAAGATCAGGATGGCGTTACGCCGCGCCAGCACGCCGTAGACGCCGATCGAGAACAGCAGCGCCGACAACACAGCCGGGTACAGGACGTGCATCAGGCGTCACCGTCCTTCGGCGGCCCGATGTCCGTTCGTGACAACACAATCGCACCGACCAGCGCGGCAAGCAGCAGCACGGACAGCACTTCGAACGGCAGCACCCAGTACCGGAAGATCCCCGCCCCGATGCTGCTCGCCGATCCCGACGTCTGCTCCCCCACGTCGAAGTAGGCGTCCCCGAAACCGTTGACCAGAACGGTGACCAGAACCCCGGCGGTGGCGACCGCGACCACGATCGCCGCGGGCTTGTTCCGACTGTCCAAGTCGGACGAAGGACCGATCGGCGCACGAGTCAGCATGATCCCGAAGAGCAGCAACACCACCACCGCGCCGACGTAGATCAACACCTGCACCCACGCGACCAGTTCCGCTGTGAGTACGAGAAAGCACGCGGCGATCGCGCCGAAACTCACCACGAGGTACAACGCCGCCCGGACGATCTGTTTCGTCGTCACCACCAGTACCGCGGACGCCAAAGCGACGATGCCCAGCAGCGTGAACACGATCTCCGCCGCGGTCATTTCTGCTCCCCCGGCTCGATTTCCGGCGGTGGCGGCACCGTTTCCATCCACTTGCCCAGCAGATCCATCTCGTGCGTCAACGCCCCGATCTGGTGCTCGGCGTATTCGAACTCCGGCGACCAGAACAACGCGTCGAACGGGCACGCCTCAATGCAGATCCCGCAGTACATGCAGAGCGAGAAGTCGATCGCGAACCGGTCGAGCACGTTGCGGCTGCGTTCCCGGCCGCCTTCGACCTGCGCGGGCAACGTCTCCTTGTGCGATTCGATGTAGATGCACCAGTCCGGGCACTCGCGCGCGCAGAGCATGCAGGACGTGCAGTTCTCCGCCATCAGCCCGATCACGCCCCGGCTGCGTGGCGGCAACTCGGGTTTGACCTCGGGGTACTGCCGTGTGACCGACCGGCGCGTCATGGTCCGCAGCGTGACCACGAGTCCTTTGAGGAGCCCTTTCACATTGCCACCACCTTCACCACACCGGTCAGGGCGAGCTGGGCGAGGCTCAGCGGCACGAGCACCTGCCACGCCAGCTTCTGCAACTGGTCGGCCCGCAGCCTCGGGTTGCTGACGCGCAGCCAGATCACCACGAAGGCCAGGACGAACAGCTTGATCAGGAACCAGACCGGCCCCAGTTCCTCGTTTCCGAACGGGCCACGCCATCCGCCGAGGAACAACACCGTGGTCAGCGCGCAGAGCACGACGATCCCGGCGTACTCGGCGAGCAGGAACAGCGCGAACCGCAAGCCGGTGTATTCGGTGTACGGGCCGAGCACTATCTCCGAGTCGGCGACCGGCATGTCGAACGGTGGCCGGTGTAGTTCGGCCAGCCCGGCGACGAAGAAGATCAGCAAAGCCGGTGCCTGCCAGGCGAGCCACCACGGTGACCACGCCTCGACGATGCCGGACAACGAAAGCGTGCCTGCGGCCATCGCGACCGACGATGCCGCAAGGACCAGCGGCAGCTCGTACGCCATCAGCTGCGCCGCGCTGCGCAATCCGCCGAGCAGGGCGTACTTGTTTCCGCTTGACCATCCGGCCATCACCGATCCGAGCACGCTCACGCTCATCACGGCGAGCACGAAGAACAGCCCGATGTCGAGGTTGAGCGCGACCAGACCGGGCCCGACCGGCACGACGACCAGGACAATCAGGTACGGCAGCAAAGCCACCGCGGGAGCGAGCGAGAACACCGTTCTGTCGGCCTGTGTCGGCACGACGTGTTCTTTCTGGACGAACTTCACGCCGTCGGCGATCAGCTGCGCCCACCCGTGGAATCCGCCCGCGTGCATCGGCCCGAGCCTGGCTTGCATGTGCGCCATGGCTTTGTGTTCCAGCTGGCCGACCAGCAGCGGCAACAGCAGGAAGGCCGCGACCACGAACGCCAGCCGGACCACGATCTCCAGAAACGTCATGGCTGCACCCAGTTCTCGGGCACGCCGGGCGGCAGATTGCGGCGCCGTTTGGGCTTTTTCAGCTCGGTGAGCGACTGGCCAGGGTCGACCTCACCCGGCCACTGCTTGGCGACCCGGCTGGCCAGCACAAAGTCCTTGCGCAGTGGGTTGCCTTCGAAGCCGTCCGGCAGCAGCAGCGGAATCAGGTTCGGGTGCCCTTCGAAGTGCACGCCGAACATCTCGCAGGTTTCCCGCTCATGCCAGTTCGCTCCCTTGTAGACGGTCGTCGCCGTCGGCAGCCGCGGCGCGTCCGGCGGCAGCAGGGTCCGGATCAGCAAATGCTGTCTGGTGGTCGTGGAGTAGACGTGCGCGACGATCCGGATGCCGTCGTCGAGTTCGTCAACGGCCGTGAGGAAGTCGAAGAAGTCACATTGCTGGGAGTCCCGCGCTTCGGTGAGCGCGGCGATCCATTCGTCCGGGGCGACGTCCTGACTCATCCGTCCACCCGCTCAAAGGTGGGGTATTGGGGCGACCCGCGCTCGGCCCACTGTTCGTCGCCGATCTTCGCCTGCAGTTTCATGATCCCGTGCAGCAGGGCTTCCGGGCGGGGCGGGCAGCCGGGCACGTAGACATCGACCGGGATGAGCTGGTCGACCCCTTTGGTGACGCAGTACGAGTCCCAATACGGTCCGCCGCAGTTCGAGCAGGCGCCGAACGAGATCACGTACTTCGGCTCGGGCATCTGCTCGTAGAGCCGCTGCACCGCCGGGGCCATCTTGTCGGTGACCGTGCCGGAGACGACCATCAGATCGGCCTGGCGCGGGCTGGGCGCGAACGGGATCACGCCGAGCCGGATGAAGTCGTGCCTGCTCATCGAGGTCGCGATGAACTCGATCGCGCAGCAGGCCAGTCCGAAGTTGAACACCCAGAGGGAGTAGCGGCGGCCCCAGTTGAGGATGAACCGCATCGGCTTCGGGACTTGATTGATCATTCCGAGGTCGGTCAAGCCCACGCGAGGACCCCCTTACGCCAGGCGTACAGGATTCCGACGGCCAGGAAGCCGAGGAAGACGAACATCTCGACGAGCGTGGCGAGGCCGAAGCCGGGAGCCGCGAAAACGGTGGCCCACGGGAACAGGAAGACCGCGTCCACGGCGAACACCACATAGAGGAACGTAAAGACGTAGTAGCGCACGTACGACTGCGCCCAGCCGCCCCCGACCGGGTCGACGCCGCATTCGTACGTCAGCAGTTTCTGGGGCGTGGGCCGGGCAGGACGCAGGACGCGGTTCGCGGTCAGCGCCACGGTCACGAACACAGCGCCGACTACCAGGAGCAACGCGACCAGTCCGTATGCTCCGAAATAGCCGTGCACGTGGTCACCTCCGCGAGGGCCTGTCGCACTGTGTGTTAGATCACATCATGGTGGGTTGATCGCCCTTTCGTCCACCGGAAGCCCGCAGGCCGGGTATGCCGGATCGGCATAGGCCTCTTTACTGGTGATACGCCTGAAGGACACCCACCTCACATGTCCCTTAGGGGTCACCCATTAGGGTGCGCAAGTGCATTTCGATTCGATCTCGAACCGATCTCTAGTTGTGGCCTCACTGGCCGTCACGCCTTCGGAGACCGACAGGTGACGTTCTGGCTCGTGGCGGCCGTAGCCGGAGCCCCGCTCGTCGCACTCGGAGCTGCTTTGCAGCAGAACGCGGCGGTGCACTGCAAGAGCCTCGGTTTCCTGCGGTTGCTGGGCCAGTTGGTCCGCAGGCCGAAGTGGGTGCTCGGCTCGGCGACCACGCTGTGCGGCGCGATCATGCACATCATCGCGCTGTCGAACGGTCCGCTGACCGTCGTGCAGCCGCTCGGGATGAGCGGCCTGCCGATCGCGGTGCTGATCGCGGCGGCCATCGACCGCAGGCGGGTGCGCGCCAAGGAGATGTTCGGCACCTTCGCGGTGAGCGCCGGGCTGGTCAGCCTGCTTCTGCTGCTCCCGCACGAGTCCGCGCGGCCGACTCTCGACGGCGGCTCGGCGGCGGTGCTCTGCAGCACGACCCTGGCCCTCATCCTTGGCGCCGCGTTCATGGCTCGCCGTAGCACCGGCGCTGTCAACGCCCTGTTCCTCGCCATCGGCTCGGGCGTGGCGTACGGCGTCTTCGCGGCCCTCACGCGCGTCGGCGGCAGCTCCGCCCTCAACGACATGTCCCCGTCGGTCTTCTGGGTCATCGGGCTTGCCGTCGTGTTCTGTGTGCTCGGCCTGCTGTTCCAGCAGAACGCGTACCGCACCGGCCGGTTCGCCCTGAGTTACGCCACCCTGCTGGTCGCGGACCCGATCACCGGATCGCTGATCGGCGTGATCGTGCTGAACGAGCAGCTGCCGACCTCGTTGCTGGCGAACGCCGGCGTGCTCGCCGCGTGCGTGGTCACCATCGCCGGCGTCGTCGTGCTGACCCGCCTGCACCCGCACCAGCACGCCCCCGCGGCCCCTCCCACCAGGGAACTCGTCGCTGCCTAGAAAATCTTGGAACTTCTTGTCGATGTGGCGTGTGGTCGATCGACGCATCAGTGTCAGACAGACAACGACAGGGAGTACGAGATGCGCTACATGATGATCGTCAAGTCGAGCCCCGAGTCCGAGGCAGGCGCCATGCCCAGCCAGGAGGAGCTGGAGGCGATGGGCAAGTACAACGACGAGCTCGTCAAGGCGGGCGTCATGCTCGACGGGAACGGCCTGCAGGACAGCTCCAAGGGCTTCCGCGTGCAGTACGGCCCGGGCGGCAAGACCAGCGTCGTCGACGGCCCGTTCGCCGAGGCCAAGGAACTCGTCGCCGGCTACTGGATCATCCAGGTGTCATCCCGCGAGGAAGCCATCGAGTGGGCCCGCCGGATCCCGTTCCAGGAAGGTGAGGTCGAGGTCCGCAAGGTCTTCGAGGAAGAGGACTTCGCCTGATCCCCCGCTGAAGCCAAGCCCGCCGGCCCCGATCCGGCGGGCTTTTCCCTTCAGGCGTGTCCACCACACCAGCACACCGTGTCCACCATTCCGGCACACCGTGTCCACCACTCCGGCACTGTGAAATCTCCCGGCAGCGCAGGAGATGCGAACTCATGGTGCTGGAATGTGCATTTCATGGTGTCGCAATGGTGGACACAGCGGGCGGGACCAGCCGGAACACCGAGCTCTCCTCGTTCAGCGGCGAGGAGTTGAGGCTGGCTTTCTTCATTTCCCGCCGACTGCCTCGGTGATCGTGATCGGGAGTTTCGGCGAGCCGTCCTTGTCGTAGCCGAGGTCCGGGTTCGGGATGACGCCTGCCGCCGCGACCTTCTCGATGACGGCCTTTCCCGCGGCGTCGAACGTGCCGACCACGGGATACTCCCGCGGCAACGTCGCATCCGCGTAGACCATGAAGAACTGGCTGCCGTTGGTGTCCGGGCCCCGGTTGGCCATGGCCACGGTTCCAGCCGGGTACACCCATATACCTCGTTCGCCGGCTGGAGCCAGGCCAGCGGGGTACTCGCTGTCGAACATGTATCCGGGCCCACCCCGGCCAGTGCCACTCGGGTCTCCGCACTGCAGCACCGAGAGCGCGGGGCTGAGAGTCAGCCGGTGGCAGGGCGTGCCGTCGTAGAACTTCTTCTTGGCGAGGAAAAGCATGCTCTGCACGGCGCACGGCGCCTTCTTGCGGTCCAACGTGATGCCGATGTCGCCTTGGGTGGTCTTCAAGGTCAACGGCACAGTGCCTGTGGTCCGCGTCCGTGTGCCGTTCGGTTTGCCGACGTCCCTGGCTGTCGATGCGACTGGGTCCGGCCGATACGTGCAGTGCGCGCCCGGTATCTCGGATGCGGGATCCCCGACGGCGATCCCAGCGACCGGAGACGGGAATCTCACCCAGATGGCCACGGCGGCGACCACGAGCAACACCACCGCACCAATGATCAACGGCGTTCTGGCAGCCATACTCTCCCCCTAGGTTCGAACCCAGAAAGAGCGTACGAGGCCGCGCGAACCGTATTTCCTTTAGCCCGATCGGCCGGGAGCCAGGCGGAACATCGGGGTTTCCGCGTCGACCGGTGCCGAGTTGAGGCGTGCGGTGTGGATCTCGGGTACGACCGTGTTCCACTCATCGGTGTCCGGCAGTACCCGGGTCACGGTCGCGTCCCACGTGAGGGCGCCGGTCTCCTTGTCCTTCACGATCACCGAGACGGAATCCACGTCGGACAAATCCACAAGGACGTATGCCGCATCGTTGTGCCAGTGATGCCATGTCGGGACGACTCCGGTGTCGCCCGGCCGGGTGATCCAGATGAGCCCGGACTTCTTTGTCGCGTCGGCTATCAGGCGCATGGGGGAAATCGTAGGCTATCCGGGTGAAACCGGCGATCTACTCGGTCGTAGAATCGTTCGGGCGTCGCACAATTACCTCGTGCGCAACCGAGTCGTGGCCGCCGCAGGTTCAGCCGGCTTCTTCGTTCTCGCACCGGGCATCGTCGCCGGCCTCATCCCGTGGTCACTCACCGGATGGGACACTGAACCGATCTGGTTGCCGCTGCGCGTAATCGGTTGGGTGGTGTTCGTCGCCGCCGTCGCCGTTCTCATCTCGGCGTTCGTCCGGTTCGTCGCCGAGGGGTCCGGCACCCCAGCGCCGGTCGCTCCACCGGAAAGGCTTGTGGTGGGAGGGTTTTACCGATACGTGCGCAACCCGATGTACCTCGCGGTGTTGAGCACGATCATCGGCCAGGCGTTGATCCTTGGCCAGTGGATCCTGATCGTGTACGCGGTGCTTGTCTGCGCGGCGTTCTACGCGATGGTCCGTTGGCACGAGGAACCCGCACTGCGACGCAGCTTCGGCAGCCAGTACGAGGCGTACAAAGCTGCCGTGCCCGGGTGGCTGCCCCGGATCCGACCGTGGCAGCCACCCAAGTCCGCGTAGTACTTACGGCAGTGGTTCGTACTCGCGAACGTTCGCGATGGACACGCCGTTGGCCGTGTTCGCCTCACGCTCGATCATGATCTCCACAAGCACCGGCCTGCTGGTGGCCTCGGCCTGCTTCCTGGCCCACGCCAACGCATCCGTGATCTCACCGGGCTGCGTGACGCGCCGGCCGGAGCAGCCGTAGGCCTCCATGATCTTGACGTTGTCCGAGCCGACCGTGTCGTAGTGGATGTCGACTTCGTAGTTCATGTCGTACCCACCGTGGTCCTCGGCCATCCTGATCAGGCCGAGGTACTCGTTGTTCAGCATGATCAGCACGAACGGGACGTCGTACTGCGCCGCGACCGCGAGCTCCTCAACCAGGAACTGGAATGAGTAGTCCCCAACGATGCCAACGACTTCCGCGTCCGGCTCGGTGTGCTTGAGCGCCTTCTTCACCCCGATCGCGGCGGGGATCTCCCAGCCGAGCGGACCGGCCTGGCCGCAGACCTGGTAGTGCCTTGGCTTGTGCGCCAACTGGTGCTGGCCCGACCAGATCTGGTACAGCCCGATCGCGGTCACGAAGTACGTGTCCGGACCGTAGAACTCGTTGATCTCCTTGAACACTCGAGGTGCCTTGACCGGAACGGTGTCGAAGTCCTCACGACGGGTGAGCGTCGCCTTCAACTCCTGCACCCGCGCGACCCAGGCACCCGCCGAACGGCCCGCGTTACGAGCCTTGGCAAGGTCAAGAACGGCCTGCAGGAACAGCTTCGAGTCCGACACGATGCCCAGGTCCGGCGCGAACACCTTGCCGATCTGCGTCGGCTCGATGTCCACGTGGATGAATTTCCGATCCCCGCGATAAGTCGGCAAGTCACCGGTGTGCCGGTCGGCGAAGCGTGCGCCGACCGCGAGCACGAGGTCGGACTCCAGGAAGGACGCGTTGCCATACCGTTGGGACGTCTGGATTCCAGTCATCCCGGAGTACAGCGGGTGGTCCTCGTCGAGCACGCCCTTGCCCATCAGCGTGGCCTGCACCGGGATCTGCAGGTACTCGGCGAGTTCCTGCAGCTGTTCGTGCGCCTCACCGAGGATCACGCCACCGCCGGCCAGCAGCAGCGGCCTTTCCGCGGCCAGCACCATGTCCAGCGCACGCTCGACGCGAGGCAGGTGCGGCAGCACCGGGTTGAGCGGCAACGGCGCGTCGATCGTGCCGTCCCACTCGATCTCCTGCTTCGCGATGTCCACCGGGATGTCGATCAGGACGGGCCCTGGCCTGCCGGATTGCGCGATGCGGAACGCCTCACGGAAGATCCACGGTGCCTGTGCGGCTTCCTTGATCTGCACCGCCCACTTGGTGACCGGTTTGGCGATCTCGACGATGTCGACCGCCTGGAAGGCCTCCTGGTGCAGTTTGGTCGACACCGCCTGGCCGGTGATGCAGATCATCGGGATCGAGTCGGCGATCGCGGTGTACAGGCCGGTGATCATGTTGGTCCCGGCCGGACCGGACGTGCCGATCGCGACACCGACCTTGCCGTTGGTGCGCGCCCAGCCGTCGGCCATGTGGGTCGCGCCCTCTTCGTGCCGCACAATCAGGTGCTCGATCCCGCCGACCACCTCGAGGGCCTTGTACAGCGGGAGAATCGCGGCGCCTGGGCAGCCGAACGCGGTGTCCACACCCTCGGATTTGAGGACTTCGACAACCGCTTGCATCGCGGGAACTTTAGGCATCTGTCATGTCCTTCCTGACCCGGCGCCGATCAACCGCGGCCGGAGAGCTGCTCGGTGACCTTGAGCAGGGCCGAGTGGTCAAGTGAGCCGTAACCCATCGCCCGTGCAGCCGCGACCAGCTGCGCGATCAGGCCGGTGACCGGCAGCGACACGTCGGCCTGCCGTGCGGCGGCCAATGCGATGCCCATGTCCTTGTGGTGCAGGTCGATCCGGAAGCCCGGCTGGAACTGGCGGGCCACCATCGACTCACGCTTGAGGTCGAGGATCCGGCTGGCCGCGAGGCCACCGGCGAGCACGTCAAGCCCGGTCTTGGCGTCCACTCCGGACGCTTCGAGCAGCACGATGGCCTCGGCCACCAAGGCGTACGTGCCACCGACCACGAGCTGGTTGGCGGCCTTGACGACCTGGCCGGCGCCGTGCGGTCCAACGTGGACGACCGTTTTGCCGAGCACGTCGAACAACGGCTTCGCGGCTTCGAAGTCCGCCGCATCGCCACCGACCATGATGGACAGTGCCGCGTTCTTCGCGCCCGCCTCGCCGCCCGACACGGGCGCGTCCAGCACACGGATTCCCTTGGCCTTGGCGGCTTCCGCGATCGCCAGCGAGCTCTCCGGGCGGATCGTGCTCATGTCGATCAGCAGAATGCCGTCCTTGGCGTTCTGCAGCACGCCGTCGTCGCCGAGCACCACCGACTCGACGTGCGGGTGGTTGGGCAGCATGGTGATCACGACCTCGGCGGCTGCCACCGCCTCCGCCACGTTCGAGGCCGCTTTGCCGCCCGCCTCGGTGAGTGCCGCCAGCGACTCCGGCACCACGTCGAAGCCGATCACTTCATGTCCTGCGTTGACCAGGTGTGCGGCCATCGGGCTGCCCATGATGCCCAGGCCGATGAATCCCACCGTCGTCATGATTCCTCCGGTGTCACGCCCGCAAGTCGCGGGGAAGCCAGTCGAAGCTGTCGGCGCTCGCACCGCTTGGCTTGTACTCCAAGCCGATGTAGCCGCCATAGCCGTTCTCAGCGAGACGGTCGAACAGATCACGGAAGTCGAGGCCACCCGTGCCGGGCTCGTTGCGGCCCGGCGCGTCGGCGATCTGGACGTGCCCGATCTGCTTGATGTAGTCGTCGATGACCCGCGCCGGATCGTCGCCGTTGACCGCCAGGTGGTACAGATCCCCGAGCAAGGCGACGTTGTCGACGCCGCCTTCCTTGCGTACTCGCTGGATCACAGCAAGCGCCTCCGCCGCGGTCTTGAGCGGGTACGCCGGTGCGCCGCTCAATGGCTCGATCAGGATGGTCGCGCCGATCCGGCTCGCGGCTTTCGCCGCGATCGCCAGGTTCTCCCGCGCCACCTCGTCCTGTTGCTCCACCGGGACGCCGTCGATCCTGTTGCCGTACAACGCGTTGAACGCGCGGCAGCCGAGCTGGTCGGCGATCTCGACGGCGACCTCGATGTTCTCCCTGAACTCCGTGCTGCGCGCGGGATTGGACAACACACCGCGGTCGCCGCCGGGCATGTCACCGGCGAAGAAGTTCAAGCCGATCAGCCGGACGCCCTCTTCGCGCACCGAGCGGACGAAAGCGTCCACATCGGAGTCTTTCGGCACGGCGGCACCGAACGGCCACCAGAACTCGACCGCGCTGAAACCCGCGGCCTTCGCCGCGGCCGCCCGGCTGGTCACGTCCAGCTCGGTGAACAAGATCGACAGGTTCACGTCATACCGGAAGCGATGGTCCACCGTCGCTCCTTAATTTCGCTGTGCGGAACTCACCTTCCATCTAACGAAACCGTACTTCCACGAGCCGGACCCCGTCAACCGTGCGGACATCCAAAAAGCCCATACGAGAAGTGCTCTCGCATGGGCTGAACTGGGCGTATGCGGCTAGCGCGCGACTACGCGGACCGTCTTGAGCTTTCCGTCGACCGCGTCGGGGATGTACATGCCGGCATCCAGACCCGACCGGAGGTAGTCGAGCACGGCCTTGTTGATGACCTCACCAGGCAGGACAGCGGGCGCACCAGGCGGATACGGGGTGATCATCTCCGCGGCGATCCGGCCGACCGCCTTGTCCACCGCGATCTGCTCCGTCGCACCGAAAAAGGCGTCACGGGGCAGCATCTCCGTACGAAGCTCCAACTCGTCCGGCGTCGGCAGATCCACCTGCGGCGGCTTGGGCAACGACGCCGCGGAGTCGGCCAAGTCCTTCATCGCGCGTAGGAAAGCGGACGCTGTCTCCTGATCATCGGCATGCGTGAACTGCGCGACGATCCGGCGGTGGTCCGACAACCCGACGGTGATCCGCCGCTCCTCGCGCAGCCAGTCGGCCGCCTGGTAGCCGTTGATACCGAGCTCGGTGACGTCGACCATCACCTTGAGCGGGTCGAGCGACGAGGCGTACTCGGGTCCCACGACCTCGTCACCGACCAGGTGCAGGCCTGCGATCCGATCGACTTCGGCCCGGACCGGCCGTACGAGGATCAACGCGCCGCCGAGCAGGTCCTTGCCGTGTTCCACCATCTGCCTGCGCCAGCCGTCCAAACCCAAGTACACCAAGGAAGACGCGCTCGTGGTGCCGAGCAGGTCCTCCCGCATCTTCAGCACCGCGGGGTCGACTCGGTCGCCATGCAGGTGGAAGACCGAGCTCTGCTCGACGGCCGCACCCATCTTGTGCACGCTCGTGACACACAGGTCGGCGCCGCAGTACATCGCCCAAGGCGGCAGGTCGGAGT
This sequence comes from Rhodococcus rhodnii, assembly GCA_000720375.1. Lineage (GTDB taxonomy): Bacteria > Actinomycetota > Actinomycetes > Mycobacteriales > Pseudonocardiaceae > Kibdelosporangium. The sequence continues at coordinate 156,197 of JOAA01000021.1, forward strand.
GGAACGGCAGGTGGGCGCCCCACGCTTCGTCCACGATCAGGGGCCGGTCGAATTCGTGGCAGACCTCGGCGATCGCCGTGATGTCACCGCAGGTCCCGTAGTCCGTGGGAGTGACGAGCAGCATGCCCTTGGCTTCGGGTTCGGCCTGGAAAGCGGCCCGTACGTCCTCCGGGCCCGGCGGGTGCGACAAGTGCCGTTCGGTGTCCCAGCGCGGGTGCACCCAGACCGGGTCGACACCACTGATGATCAAACCGGCGATCACGGACTTGTGCGCGTGCCGGACCACAAGGATCTTCTCGCCCGGACCGGCGACCGAAAGCATGGCACTCTTCACCGACAACGAACTGCCGCACGTGGAGAAGAACGTCTTGTCAGCGCCGACGGCGTCGGCCATCAGGTCCTGCGCGTCCTGCAGCACGCTGTTCTCGACTCGCCGGGTGTCCAAACCGTTCGGTGTCAGCACATCGGAACGGAAGACGTCCTTTCCGACGACGTCGAGCACTCGCGGGTCGATCCCGCGCCCCTGCTTGTGGCCGGGTGCGTTGAAGGGCACGAACGCACGTTCGTGGTAGCGCTGCAGCGCTTCAAGCACCGGAGCACGACTGTGGTCCATGCCCCATGGGTCACCCGCAGCGCGTCGTCTCAAACGTCGCGCTGCTGCAGCGGCTTGGTCGCCGGTCCTTCGAGGACATTACCGTCCACATCGAACCGCGAGCCGTGACACGGGCAGTCCCAACTGGTCTCGGCGGCGTTGAACCGAAGCAGGCAACCGAGGTGCGTGCAGCGCAAGGACACCGCGTGCTGTTTGCCGTCCGGATCGCGGTAGATGCCCTTTTTGCCGAGACCGTCCCGCTCGATACGGACATCGGCAGGCAGTTCGCCGGGCGTCATCAGGTGGTCGCCGACGAGGTCGACCGCGACCTTGGCGTTCAGCCGAGCCAGTTCCGGAATGGAGTTCAGCGTCACGCGGTGCGGGTCGAACCGCTCGGCCCACGGATTGTCCTTGCCAGTCAGCAGATCCGCGAGGATCATCCCGGCGAACGTGCCGGTCGCCAGTCCCCACTTCATGAATCCGGTCGCCACGTACACGCGGTCGGAGAACCTGTTGTAGCGGCCGATCATCGGAAGCTTGTCGTAGGAACTCGGGTCCTGTGCGGACCACCGGTGCGTGATCTGCTCGACATCCCAGTACTCACGAGCGAAATTCGCGAGTTCCTCGTAGCGCCGCATGCTGACACCAGGCTGACCGGTGGGATGGCTCTCACCCGCGACAATCAGCAGATCACCAGACAAGCTCAACGACCGTGTCGGAGTGCCCGGGTTGATGGCCAACGCATCCGGTGGCGAGCCGGACCGCAGTTTCGCGGCAATACAGTAGGCACGAGTCGGTTCCAGGCGCGCGAAGTACAACCCGCGATCCAGGATCGGGTAGTGCGTCGCGACCACAACCCGCTCGGCTTCGACTGTTCCGCCTGCTGTCCTAACGCGACAGCGCCGTCCTTCCTCGACCTGGTCGACCCGGGTGTGCTCGAAGATCTGGCAGCCGTCGCCGACGAACTGCGCGGCGAGGCCGAGAACGTACTTCGTGGGGTGGAGCACGATCTGGTCGGCGAGCTTGACCGTGGCGTGCACCGGGAACGGAACGTCCATCGACTCTGATGTGACCGGCAGTCCTGCCTTCGCGGCGGCCTGCGCTTCCTTCTCCACCGACTCGACTTCGCCGGGTGCCAGCGCGTAGGTGTAGGCGGGGCGCCGCCGCAGATCGCAGTCGACGGCCAGCTCCGCCACTTTCGCCACGCCCGCCAGACTCGCCGCCGCGTAGTCCCGCGCGGCGAATTCGCCGTGCTTCTCCAGGATCGTGGAGTACACAGTGGACTGCAGAGCGGTCACCTTCGCGGTGTTGTTGCCGCTGACCCCCGCGCCCACCCGGCCGGCCTCGAGTACGGCGACTCGCAGGCCGGCCTGTTTGAGCAGCAAGGCGGTGGTCATTCCGGCGATGCCGCCGCCGACCACGGCGACATCGAACGTCTCGTCGGCCTGCAAGGGCGGGTAGCCATCGGCCGGAAGGGCTTCGAGCCAGAGGGACTGGGCTGCCGTGGTGGTGGTCACGGCATTCGAGTACCCAGTCCCGGCCGGTCAACCCATCGTCTTCGAGCCGTCCAGCGACTCCCGGATGATGTCGGCGTGGCCGGAGTGCTGCGAGGTCTCGGCGATGATGTGCATCAGCACGCGGCGGTTGGACCACGACGCACCCGGCTCGAACCAGGGCGCCTCGGGCAACGGGTGCGACTCGTCCAGGTCGACCGTCGCGACCAGCTCGTCGGTCCGGCGGGCGATCTCCTCGTACTGCTCAAGCAATCCGGCCAGCGTCTCGCCCTCCCGCATGGCGAACTGCGCCTCCCAGTCGGTGCTGATGCTCGACCCTGCAAGCAGGTCTTCGGTCGTCTCCTTGAACATCCCCGCAGCGCCCTCGAGGATGAAGTTGACCCAGCCGCGCTCGGTCACCGCGACGTGCTTGATCAGCCCACCGAGCGTCAGCTCGCTCACCGTGGTCCGCTGGTTGGCCTGCTCGTCGGTCAGGTTCTGGACCGTGAACTTGAGGAACCCGCGGTGCTTGGCCAGCATCTGCAGGAAGTCCGCCCGCTCGCCAGAAACAACGGTCTTCGGCTCGGTGTAGGTGCTGCTCATTGTCTTCCGCCTTCCTCGTTTGCCCTGTTGAGGACAACTCTATGAGGTATAGCGGTCAGTTTCCGTCCGCAATGAAGAACTTGTTTTCCGGACTTCAGCGGTGCCGCAAAGTGCATCTCTCGGTGCCGCAGTGGTGGACACGGCGTGCCGGAATGGTGGACACGCCTTTCTCGCTACTCCTCGGTGAAGAACTTGATCAGGACAGGGGCGATCACGTCCGGTGCGACGTCGTGCATCTGGCCTTCCAGCACCTCATGCCGAGGCATCGGCAGCACCTTGAGCAGCGCCTCGATGCCGGTCTTGATCCACGGCACCGTCATGCTTCCGCCGTCGATCACCAGGACCGGCACCTCGGGCGTGGTCCTGGGCACGGCGAAGTCCCACAGCACCGACGCGTCGTACACCAGGCCTTGTGCCTGCGCGACCATGCTTTCCCAGAACGGCGTGCCCTTCATCTGGGTCACGTACTCGGCCGGGATCTCGACGATGTCGGTGAGCCAGTAGGAGATGCCGTCCTCGGGACGTCCCTCGTCGATCGCCTGCTGGACGGTCCGGCCCCACTCCGGCGGGACGGGCGACCGCGCGCCTTCGACGATGTAAGGCGGCTCCCACATCGCGATCTTGCTGATCGGCACCCCGCAGTCGGCCGCGTCCAGCGCGATGTTGCCGGCACCAGAACTGCCGTACACCCCGGCGACCCCGCCCGCTTCGGCGATGACCGCGGCGAGATCCTCGAACTCCCGCTCCGGGATGCGCGGCAGCGTGTCGCCGCTGCGACCTCGGGCGCGGTGGTCGTAGGTGTAGACGGTCAGGAACGGTTTCAGCACGTCGACCAGTGGTTGAGAAATCGAGCGGTCGTTCGGTCCCGCGCTCAGCACCACCACGGGCGGGCCGGAGCCGGTGCGGTCGAAGTCGATTTTCGTGCCGTCACGGGAGATAGCGGTAGCCATTGTCGATCACCTGTCCGCGCCACGGTAGAAGCGCACAGAAGTTGTTGCGAGCCACGTGAACGCGGCAAGGACCCCAGCAGTGAAGATCAGGATACCGACGCCAGGGCCTGCGGCCATGGCACCGAAGGAAAGCAGGAACGCCCCGCCGGTGATCCGTGAGTACGTCGCCCAACCGAGGCCGGCGAACCTGCGGGCGATGACGAAGGTCGCGATCGCGAAGCAGACGAAACCGACCGCGCCGAAGGCGAAGTGCAGCATTCCGGGCACGGTGTTCTTGATCGCGAGCCCGACCGGGCCGTCGTGGGGCGGGAAGCCGGGGACCGGGTCGGCGGGGAAGATCCCGCTGGCGACCATGCTCAACCCGAACGCCCCGATCAGTCCCGGTCCCCACGTTCCGCCCACTCCCCCTTTGAGTAACCGGCGCATGCCGACCGCGGCGGCCAGCACCATCAGCCCGGTGATGATCAGGTTCGTGGTCTGGATCCAGCCGAGGTCACCGTTGGCCAGCACGCTCCACGGGTGTCTGGCGAAGTCGAATCCGGTCCGGGTGAGACCTTGCAGCACGGAGATGACGACGTAGAACGGGCCGGCGAGCACGCCGTAGCCCAGCAACGACTTGGTGATACGAACCGACAGCTCGCAGTTGGTTCCGACGGTCTGCGGCGTCCAGATGGCGTGTGTCATGACATTTCCCCTGTTCAGCGGCTTAACTGGAACTAGACCGTACAGTACTCTGGTGGGTACTGAGCCGTCTAGTACCATTTCCGACCAGGAGGCTGATCATGGGAATCGCGGGTGTGGGTGTCGGGAACGAAGAGGGCCGCTCCGCCCGCAAACGGCGGCTGATCATGGAGGCGGCGACCACGCTCTTCCTGCGCAACGGCTACCAGGGCACGAGCATGGACGAGGTGGCAGCGCTGGCGGCGGTGTCCAAGCAGACCGTCTACAAGAACTTCACCGACAAAGAAGGCCTGTTCAGCGAGATCATCATGAGCGTCGCGACCACAGTGGACGCCTTCATCAAGCTGATCGGCGACAAACTGCACAACTCCAAGGACCTGGCCGCGGACCTGCCCGTGCTCGCGAGGCAGTACCTGCACTCGGTGATGCGCCCGCAGGTGCTGCAGATGCGACGGCTACTGGTCGGGGAAGCGGCCCGCTTCCCCGAACTCGCGCGCACGTATTACGAACAGGCGCCTGAACGCGTGCTCACGGCGCTGGCGCCGGAGCTGAAACACTTGGACGAACGCGGTTTGCTGCGTGTCGACGACCCGGCGCTGGCAGCCAAGCACTTCGCGTTCCTGGTTCTGGGCGTCGCTTTGGACAAAGCTATGTTCTTCGGCGACACGCCACCGTTCACCGATGAGGAACTCAACCACCTCGCCGACGAGGGTGTCCGCGTTTTCCTTGCCGCGTATGGCGTTTAACCGATCAGCGACTCCGCCGACGCCGCACTCCGATCACGAACACGCTCCCCACGCTGCACCATCGCGGTAGCCACCGCCGTCGCGATGACGCGCCCAGCGCTGTCGGCGAGCTCGCCGCGCAAGTGACAGACCTGCTTTCCCCGACGAACAACCGTCGCCCTGCCGATCAACGTTCCCGGCCACGCCACCCGAAGGAACTGCACGTGCAAGTCCAGTGTCGGGGCGAACTGGCCGGGACCGAGCGTCGCGGCCAGCGCGGGACCCATGGTGTCGTCGAGCATCGCGGCCAGGAAGCCGCCTTGGACGTGCCCGGCCGGGTTGGTGAACTTGTCCGTCGCGGCGAACTCGACCTCGATCGTTCCCTCGTCCGGGTCGACCTCGCGCAGCTTCCAGCCCAGTGTCGCGGCGGCGGCCGGGGCGGGCGTGCGGCCGGCCATCATGTCCCAGAAGAATCCCGTTGGCGTCGGCATGCGCAACACTATGCCGGATTCCAGGCCGCCCAAGGCCTTCCCAGCGAGAAAGGGTGAACGCCGCTCACCGAGGTTCGATCTTGGTGCTGTGCAGGTGTTCGTAGACCACGCTCGTGCGCACGTCGGCAACCTCGGCGCGCAGGGTCAGCTTGTCGATGACGAACGCGTACAGGTCCTGGTTGTCCCGCACCGCGACATGCACCAGAAAGTCCTCGTTGCCCGACACCACAAAGACTCCGATGGTCTCCGGCAACGACGTTATCCAGTTGCGGAACGCGTCGATGTTCCGCCGTGACGGCGGCCGGATCCGGACCGCGATGAGCGCTTGGACACCGCGTCCAATCGCGGCGAGGTTCACGTCCAGCACGGCGCCACGGATCACGCCGCGCTCCCGGAGCCCTCGCGTCCGCTCAAGCGCGGTCGATGGCGCGACACCAACTGCGGACGCGATGTCGCGGTTGGTCCGCCGAGCGTCCACCTGCAACTCGCGCAGGATCGCCGTATCAAGTTCGTCGAGATCCACGCCGCACGCCTCTCTGCCGAATTAAGTTCGCTGCTGTTGGAATTCTTCCAGAGATCAGATTAGCGTCTGGCTCATATCCCGCATGAGTGAGAGGTCAGACGTGTCCGCAGATGTATTTGGTTTCGCTCCTGAGGAGGTCCAGCTGGACGGGCCGACCAAGGCCGCCCGGCTGAAGTGGGTGGTGATCGTCGACGAAGCCGTTCCGGCCGGTCAGATGGTCAACGCCGTCGCATGCGTCGCGGCCTCCGTCGGGCAGTCCGTCACCGGCATGATCGGTCCCGAAGCGCCGGACGCCTCCGGCCGGATCCATCCAGGACTGCCGTGGGCAGGCTGCACGGTGTTGCGTGCGACAGCACCCCAGCTGGCTGAAGTCCGCGCGAAAGCCGTTGCCAGCGCGGGTGTTCTGGTCACCGAGATGCCGTCGATGGCGCAGCGCACCCGCGTCTACACCGAGTACATGGCCGAGCTGGCGGAGACCAAACCGGCCGACCTGGACCTGTGCGCGATCAGCATCGTGGGCCCGCGCAACAGGATCAGTAAAGTAGTGAAGGGCCTCGACCTGCTACCGTGAGAGGACCGGCTCGAAAGGGGGATACCATGCCGCGGCTTCAGTTGCTGCTCGCGTTGTTCCTCCCGGTCGCGCTCATCCTGCTGACGAGCACAACCTCGGACGCGATCGTGCTGGCAGTGATCGCCGGTGTCGCGATCCTGCTGTCGATCGGTGTGCCGCCCACCGCTGTTCCCGCCCAGGTAAGGGCGATCTCCTTGCAGGAACGCGCTCGCCAGAGCGTCTTCCTCCGCCTCAGGGATCCGGACGCCGCAGGCCGTCCCCGTCCTCGAGCGCCAGGCGCAGCCCTCGCGGCTGCGTGATCCACTAAGCAGCCGCTTCCGTTTGTCCTCAGTCCTTTCCGGTATGACGGAGTGCTGCCCACATGTTCGATTTCCTTGACGTGCCAGCCCATGGCGCGTACGAGTTGGTGTCCTTGATCGCAAGTGCGACGGGGACGGCCGCGGCGATCGTATTGTTCACCGCGGCCGTCCGGCTGTTGCTGCATCCCCTTGCCCGCTCAGCGATTCGCGGCGAGAAGGCCAGGGCCGCCCTCGCCCCGCAGGCCACGAAGCTCCGCGAGAAACACAAGAAGAATCCCGAACGCATGCAGCGGGAACTGCTGGCGCTGTACCAGGACAACGGCGTCTCGATGTTCGCGGGCTGCTTGCCGATGCTGCTGCAGATCCCGGTCTTCATGGTGCTGTACCGGCTTTTCACGGCCGGTTCGTTCGACGGCACACCGAACAACCTGCTGTCCGACGTGTTGTTCGGAGCGCCGCTCGGCAGCCATTTCTTCAGCTCGGGCGCGGACGTGTTCGTGTTCCTCGGCTTGTTCGCCGCGCTGCTCGTGGTCGGCTACTTCGCCTCGCGCGCGATGCCCGAGGAAACCCCCAAGTTCTTGCGGCTGTTGCCGTTCGGTACGTCCTTCGCCGTCGCGGTGATCCCGCTGGCAGCCGGGTTGTACTTGCTCACAACGACAACTTGGACAGTGCTCGAACGGGCTTACTTGCGACGATAGGCCTCAAGGCGTTCCACGAGTTCCAGCGGCCGGGCCAGCGCGACCAGGTGCCCGCCGGGCATCTCGTCCGGCTGGAAACCCAGTCGCTGCTTGACGATCCGGCGCTGGAACTCGGCAGGGAAGAAGCGGTCGTCCCGGGCAAGCAAGAACTTGGTCGGCACGTCCGGCCATGCGGTCAGCGGCCACGGCTTGACGAACGGGGTGCCGGACTGCACGATCTCGCCCTTGGCCAGCAACTCGATGGCCACGTCCAGCGGCAGATCGTGCAGGAAGGAGAAAAGCGGGTCGAACGGGCCATCGACGGGCTGACCAAGAGCTTGCTTGACCGCGGCTTCCGCCTCGCCCTGACCGGTCGCGGCCCACCACTCCCCGGCCGACTCCCCAGGCTTCGGGGTCATCGCCGCGAGCAAGATCAGCAGGTCGACCTTGAGCCGCTCGCAGACGAGCGGTGCGCTGAAGCCACCCATCGACTGCGCCACCAGGATGAGGTCGGTGCGGTCGCCGATCGCGTGCACGATGACGTCGGCGTACTCCTCAAGACCGGCGCTGTCGTCGCCAGCGGGCAGTTCCACCGCCACGACGTCATGGCCGCGTGCCCGCAATTCCGGCTCGACGAACCGCCAATACGACGCGTGTCCACCTGCACCAGGAATCAAAACGTAAGTGGCCATCAGTTCTGCCCCCGGTTCGCGAACTCCTCGGGCGTGGCTCCGCCCGGCAACCTCGTCATGAAGTCAAGCACACCGACCCACGTCGGCCGAATCGCGATCCTGGCCATCTTCAGGCCTGGCTTGTCGACCTCGGCCACCGCCTGCGCACCCTGCTCTTCCCCTCCGTAACGCTTGTGCGCCAGGCCGTACTCCGGCACCACACCGTCCACATCGGTCACCTCGGCGCGGCCACGCAGAAGCAAGACCTCCGGCGGCATACCGGACGTGTCGATGGTGATCGCGACGTCCGGCTTGGCCCGTAAGGCCTTGATCTTCGCGGCGCCCCCGAACGTGGCGAACACGATCTCCTCGCCGTTCCAGTGGAACAACATCGGGAAGACGCGCGGCGTGCCGTCCGCCGCTACGTAAGCCAGCCGAGCCAGCTCCTTCGATTCGAGCAAACGCTGCGCGACATCGGTCTTCAGCAGGTCCAAGTGTCCTTGTGGCAGGGCCATCGCGGTTCCCTTCTCCGATTGGGTGTCCTACACTAGCACTAGTTAGTCCTAAATTAGGAGTACCAATGACGGACCGGGCCTACGACGACCCCTGCGGGATCGCCCGCGCGCTCAACCTGATCGGTGAGCGCTGGGCGCTGCTGGTGGTGCGCGAGTTGCTGTTCGGCCCGAAACGCTTCACGGATCTGAAAGCCGGACTGCCCACGGCCAGCCAGAACGTGCTGTCACACCGCCTGAAGGAGCTCGAGCGATCCGGCATCCTGACCCGCCGCAAACTCGGCCCACCCGCGAGCGCGTGGGTCTACGAACTCACCGGACGCGGCTACGAGCTGCGGCCCGTGATCATCGAACTGGCCAAGTGGGGCTGCCACGCACCGACAGCGTCAGCCGCGACATTGAGCGTCACCGCACTGATGCTCGCGATGCTGACCACCTTCTCCCCCGCACTGGCCGGCGACTTGGACGCGACCTACGACTTGCACGTGTCCGGCGAACATTTCCGAGCGGTCGTCGCCAACGGCAAGATCGAGATCGAGCCCGGGGACGCCGCCGAGCCCGACGCGGTGATCGAGACGGACGCGGTCGCCCTGCGCAGCATCGTTTTCGGTGGCCGGGCGCTGGCCAACGAGGTGATCGCGGGCGACAAACGATCAGCTGCCCGATTCCTCCGCCTCTTCCCGCGCCCCGAAGTGATCACCAACTGACCGGACACCTTCGTAAGGTGGGCAGCATGCTGCGGTCATTGGCGTCCAAAACCACCTGGGACGAGACTCCTGCTGACCCGATCGAAGGCACGTCATGGGAACGTGACGGCGTTCGCGGGAGCCAAGTCTCATGGTCGGTGGGCTACGGCCCCCGTACCGAAGCGTGGATCCTGCGGCCGGCCACAGCGTCAGGCCCGCTACCGGGCCTGATCGCGTTGCACGGGCACGACGGCTTCAAGTTCCACGGCAAGGAGAAGATCGCCGACGGGCCGACCGACGTTCCGGCCGTGGCCACCTTGCGGCGGGAAATGTACGGCGGCGTGGCGTTCGCGAACTACTTCGCCCGGCAAGGCTTCACTGTGCTGGTACCGGACGTCTTTCTCTGGGGCAGCCGCCGGTTCCCGATCGACGAGATGCGGCCGGGCCCCATGCCGGGGCCCGAGCACCTCTGGACCGCCGCCGAAGAAGATCACCCAGACCGCGACGACATCGCCTGGTACAACCGGCTGGCCGCCCGGCACGAGCACCTCGTCGCCAAGTTCTGCACCATAATCAACCGGAGCCTGACTGATGTGGTGTCCTACGAGGACCGAGTCGCGGCTCGATACCTGCGGTCGCGAACCGATTTGGTCGACGGTCCGATCGGGTGCGTGGGACTGTCCGGCGGTGGTTGCCGTGCGGCACTGTTGCACGCCACGTGCGACGAGATCTCCGCTGCCGTGGTCGTGGGGATGATGAGCACGTACGGACCGCTGCTTGAGGGCTACTTCGCCAACCACACCTGGATGTTCTTCCCGCCGGGCCTGCGCGACTGGCCTGACCTCGCCGCCCGCCGGGCCCCGATCCCCCTGCTGGTGCAGTACCTGCTCGACGACGACCTGTTCCCGACCAGCGGGATACGTGCGGCGGACGCGCGGCTCACTGAAATCTATGGCCGGTCAGGCGAATACACCGGGCAGTTCTACCCGGGGCCGCACCGGTTCGACCCCGACATGCACCGGGCCGCGCTGTCCTGGCTGCGGAAATGGCTATTCTGATCACGTGCGCGTCACTATCGCTGAAGTCGCCCGCCGGGCACGTGTGAGCAAGGCGACCGTTTCGCGGGTGCTCAACAACAAGGGCGATGTCGACGCCGCGACCGCGATCCGGGTACGCGAAGTGATCGCCGCGACCGGCTACACGCCCAGTGCCCGCGCGGTCGGCCTGGCCAAGGGCCGCACGCAGACAGTCGGCATGCTCGTGCCTGGCCTGACGTGGCCGTGGATGGGAGACGTGCTGCAAGGGGTCGCCGACGTGCTCGAAGCCAAGGGCTACGGCCTGCTGCTGAACACGGTGAACCGCGGTGCGGAATCGCTGGCCCAGTTCGCCAAACACGTGTCGGCCAACGCTTTCGACGGGCTGCTGCTGGTCGAACCACCCGACGCCCTCAGCTACATCAGCAGCCTGCACGAGTCCGGCTTCCCGATGGTGATGATCGACGACCGGGGCCACCACCCGGAATTCCCCTCAGTGGCCACGAGCAACTGGGCAGGCGCAGCCTCAGCGGCCAAGCATCTGCTCGCCGCGGGCAGAAAACGCCTCGCGGTCATCACCGGGCCCGCTCAGTTCGGCTGCACACGGGACCGAACCGACGGCTTTCGCACCACAGTGGACGAATCAGGCACGCCGTTCGATACCCGCCTGCAAGTCGAGGGCGACTTCACTCGTGACGGCGGCAGGGAAGCGTTCCAGTCCATTCTGGACTCAGGGGCAGCGGTCGACGGCGTGTTCGCGCAGAACGACCTGATGGCCGTCGGCGTGCTGGACGCCTTGCGCGCGGCAGGCAGGTCCGTACCCGATGACGTCGCAGTGATCGGCTTCGACGACATCCCCATCGCCTCGCATACACAGCCGGCACTCACCACCGTCCGGCAGCCTTCGCGCGAGATGGGCGAGGCAGCCGCACGAATGCTGCTCTCGCGGCTGGCGGGCGAGACGCTGCCGGAAGAGCCACAGATCATTCCGACGTCACTGGTCGTCCGGGAATCCGCGTAGTTCCTGTCCACTCTGTGGCCAACCACGGTGCCGTGCCCTGGTGACCCGCTGCTCCCAATTGATCTGTTTGCCGGAGTGCATGCCGACCGGCGCGTCCAACTCCCGCCGCACGTCGTCGATCGCGGCGAAACGCAATCTGGCGTCGGTCGTCACCCGTTCGAGTTCCCGGACGTCAGCCTGCGTGACCTTCAGCTGCCGCACTTCGCCAAGGTCGAGTTTGACCAACTTCCACTCAACGACCGCCATGGGATACGTGAGGTTATGGGCACGGTAGATGTCGCGAGCCTTCCTGAGGTCCGTCATCGCGATAGCCTTGGCGTTTCGCGCGGCGAGGGCAATGCGCGCGCGAGCCGTGTAGGCACGAGCCAGGATCTCCGCGTACGCGGCACTCGGCATCTTGATCAGCGATTCGATGACTTCGTTGAGGATCCGCTTGCCCACCGCGCAACGCCGGTTGGCCGCGGCTATCTCCGCGCGCAGCACCAGAAGATCGTAGAAGTCCCTGACCTGTTCCGACCGGGACAGCAGGCTGCCGGCCTGGTCGGCCAGTCGCGCGGCCTTGACCAAGGCTGCCCGGTCGTCGAGCACGCGAGACCTGCTCAGCTGGGTTCTGGCTTGCAGCAACAGGCACACCCCGACCTCGCTCGCCGGCATGCAGTCGCCGTCGATGGCCGCGAAAAGAGCCTCAGCGGCCTGCAGGTAGGTCGCACTCGTGTTGAAGTAGTAGGCCCGGTCCTGGCCAGTGGCCTCCTCCGCCAGCAGCCGGCAGATCATTCCCGCGTGTTTCTTGCCGAACGCGACCGTTCGTCGTTGGTTGGGACGACATTCGGCCATGCGGATGCCGCGTTGCGCTTCTTCGAAGGCGTCCACGAGCATGTGCTCGCGACGCAAATACCACGCCTTGCCGCCGATCAGGATCCGCGGCTCCAATTCACAATCCCACGGCAGCAGATCCGGTGACGTGTGCAGCAAAAGGAGGCATTGGCCGACAAGGTCACGCATGGCGGAGACGTCACAGTGGAGTTTGATCACCTCGGCCATGGCGACGAAACCACGGAGAATCTCAACCTGCGGCGGACGGTCAAGCGCCTCCTTGACAAGTTCGAGCGCCCGGCCGGACATCGGATCCGCGGCCTGCAATTCTTGGAAAATCTGCGCGAACGATCGCCCACCCCACATTGTGCCACCACCTTCCGTCGAGCCTTGCAAAGCCAGAACACGTCGAACAATGAGATCTCCCCCAAGTCCCGTCGCCGGGTCGAATCGCTCGATAGCAAGGCCACGCAACGTCGACGGCAGGTCCTCCGCACTGAAACGTGGCATGACCACGGGGATGACCGGCAATTTCGCCGGACCGGCGTGGTCATAGATCTTCTGCCTGATCGCCCGCAACTCGTACCGCACTCCCCGATGCGCCTTGAGCCCAGGCCGTTCTTCGTCAAATGCCCGCAGATAACCCGGCGACAGGACGAGGAGAACGATGCCGTCGGCGATCTTCTCGTCCATCCACGCCTGTATCGACGTAGGGCTGAGCACCGACAGGCCGTGGTCCGACACGACGTCGATACCGGCCTGCCGGAGCAGCGGGCAGATCGCCTCGGCGATCCGGATCCCGTCCGGGTCGTGCGCGTAACTGACGAACACGTGTCCAGTTGGCGACCTGCCGCTGCCAGATCGTGATGGTGTGCCGCGTGCGCGCGGATCCTCGCCGTTCACCTGGTCATCCTCCAGATTCATGGTCACCGGGAGCCGACACCGGGCATGATCAAGCGAAGGAGACCCCTACTGGCGGCAGCCACAGTCCGGCTGACGTCGTAGGCTGTATGCCCGGTAGCGAATCCTCATCTATTGGCTGTGGACGGGGCGAAGTTGCCGTCGAGCGGTCACCGTTGCAGCGGTGACCGCCCGAATCTTTTCTCAAGTCATGTGCCTCAACCTTTCATCAATAATCCCCGGCGTCTCCTCTTTGGGCAGCGCGAGCTTCTCCAGCCGAAAAAATATGTCGACGTACCTGGCCGTCTCACTCGACGGTTCCGGGAAGAGCCTATCCCTCAGTATTCCTTCGATTTGAAGCGCATAGTTGCTCGACTCTTCGGAGAGCTCGAATATCTCAAAAGACTCCCGCATTCCCGGATGAACCCCCACCGAGAACGGCAAGATCCGAATCGATATATTCGACCTGGCGGCAAGTTCCTTGAGATGCAGCAGCTGGGCGCGCATCACCGATTGGTCGCCGATCTGACGGAACAAGACGGACTCGTCAATGATGAAGAACATCTCAGGACCGCCATCGGCAATCAATTTCTGCCGCTGCGTCCGGATCGCGAAGCCACGTTCCTGCTGTTCCGGCGGCGGACTGCCAAGCTGCATGAGCACCCGGATATACTCCGGCGCCTGCAACAACCCAGGGACGACGAGCTGCTGAAATTGGCGAAGACGTATCGACGAGGCTTCAAGGCCCAAGAAAGTAATGAATTCGGGAGGAAAGTAGTCTCGGTACGGCTGCCACCACGCCGCCTTCTTGGCGGCACGCGCCAACTCGACGAAGCGACCCACTTCAGCCTCGTCGGTGATCTCGTACTGAAAAAGCAGCGCCTTCAAATCGGTCACTGAGATGCCGACATTGCCGCCCTCAATTCTCACAAGTTTGGACGTGGACCACTCCATAGCATCAGCGACGTCCTTTTGCGTGAGTTTTCGCTTGGTGCGCGCATCACGCAAAGCGAGACGAAGCTGAAGCTTGTCCCGTGCCGGCGTGCCACCTGGAGCTGTCATGTGACCACCTCCCCGGCTGCTGCGCTCTACTTAGCAATGCCTAGTAGCAAAACGGTAGTACGCAGCTGCATCTCGTCAGTCTGCCAACTGGATGTTGGAACGCAGATGATGCCAGCGGAGGATTGAACATCGCCAAGCGCCCCTGGATCGTTGCTCCGATCCACCCAGAGGTTAGCTGCGAAGCCACTTGATCAGCGTTGACCAGGCACGGAAAGGCAGTGACAGCCGAGCACCACTACGATGGCGAGAGGTCCGAATGGCAATCAGATCTCCGATCAACGCGGCTTCCAGACAACCGCCCTCGCTGCCACCACTTGCGGAGCTCTTGGCCCATGTCACGCCTGCAGCATCGATCTCGACTACCTGCGGCTTACTGCGCTCCGTCACCGTAGCCCCCGATCACTGCCGGTCCAGACAACACCGTCGTCGATTCGAGAGTAGGGCGCGAAACCGGATCGGATCTACCGCCGAGAGAGCTGAAGTACAAGCGTTCGGAGTACTACGGCAAACGCTGAAAACGTGCCAGAAATCTGTCAGCACCTTGTCATAAAACAACAATTCAACACAGGGTTACAGACCACTGTGAACAGTCAAACCTTGCCCCCAGGCAAGCACCCGACCTGTCTACGGCGCGCCACCGACCGTAACCCCCTTGACGGGACGGCCGTTGAGCGGACTTGACGCGGCCCCTCTTGACGGCCGGTTTTCCGCGTTGTTAACTCCAAACATCCTCCGTAACCGGTTCCGGAACCGATTACGGGAGAGCGCTCTCTGTATCGATCAACCCTGCTAGACCTGCGTGAACCCCTGCGAGACCTGCTCCCGACGACGAGAGGCAGGCAGAGATGAAGTCGTCCCGGCCTGGTCGCTTAACCGCCTTGGCGGCAGCGACAGTCACCCTGCTCAGCACGTTCACCCTGATCATCACCGCCAACCACGCTTCGGCCGCCTGCGGCACGACCAACGTCGCACTCAACCGCCCGGCCACGGCCTCCTCCACCGAAAACGCTGGCACGCCTGCGAGTGCGGCCGTCGACGGCAACCAAGGCACCCGTTGGTCCAGTGCTTTCAGTGACCCGCAATGGATTCAGGTCGACCTTGGGTCGGCTCAGGCTGTCTGCCGGGTCGGGTTGAGCTGGGAGGCCGCTTACTCCAGTGCGTTCCAGATCCAGCTCTCCGCCAATGGCACCTCGTGGACCAACGCCTATTCGACGAGCACGAGTACTGGCGGGAACCAGTCAATCGATGTTGTCGGGACCGGCCGCTATGTCAGGATCAACGGCACGGCCCGCGCGACCGGATGGGGGCATTCGTTGTGGGAAATGACCGTCAACGTCGACGACGGTTCCACCGATCCCACTGTCCCGCCAACGGATCCGCGCAACCCGAACCTCGGGCCCAACACGTTCGTCTACAGTCCGTCCACTCCGCAGAGTGAGATTCAGAGCCGGCTCAACGCCATCTCCAGCCAGATGCACACCAACCAGTTCGGGTCGCAGCGCTACGCCGTTCTGTTCAAGCCAGGCACTTACAACGCCGACGTCAATCTGCGGTTCTACACGCAGGTCGCCGGGCTCGGGCTGCTGCCGGACCAGGTCAACATCAACGGGCACGTCCGGGTCGAGGCCGACTGGCTGCAGCAGGGCGAGGACCCGAACTACAAGGGCAACGCGACGCAGAACTTCTGGCGTGCCGCGGAAAACCTCTCGGTCACGCTGCCCGCCGGTCAGATC
This sequence comes from Rhodococcus rhodnii, assembly GCA_000720375.1. Taxonomy (GTDB): domain Bacteria; phylum Actinomycetota; class Actinomycetes; order Mycobacteriales; family Pseudonocardiaceae; genus Kibdelosporangium. Next base: position 172,234 of record JOAA01000021.1, read on the forward strand.
GAGCGGTGGGCTGTCGCGCAGGCCGCCCCCTACCGGCGGATGCACCTGCGCGGCCAGGTCCAGCTGTGGGATGGCTACATCGGCTGGGCCAGCGGCGGCCTGTTCGCTGACTCACGCATCGACGGGCTGGTGGAATCCGGCTCGCAGCAACAGTTCCTGACCCGAAACTCGGATCTCAACGGCGGCTGGTCCGGGTCGGTATGGAACATGGTGTTCGTGGGCGCGAACGGGTCGCCGCCACAGAACTTCCCGAATCCGTCGCACACCGTCGTGGCGAACACGCCGGTGATCCGCGAAAAGCCGTTCCTCTACTTCGACGCCGCGGGCAACTACAACGTCTTCGTTCCCGCCTTGCGGCAGAACGCTCGTGGTACGTCGTGGGGCAGCGGAAACCCGGCGGGTACGTCGATCTCGCTGAGCCAGTTCTACGTCGTGCACCCGACTTCCCAGGTCGCCACCATCAATGCGGCTCTGGCGCAAGGAAAGCACCTGCTGTTCACGCCTGGCGTGTACAACCTGACCGACACGATCCGAGTCACCCGGCCGGACACCGTCATCCTCGGCCTTGGTCTGGCCACTTTGTCGCCACGGACCGGTTTGCCCGCCATCACTGTGGCCGATGTGGACGGTGTCAAGGTCGCCGGTCTGCTGATCGACGCGGGCCCGGCGAACTCCCCGGTGCTGATGGAGGTTGGCCCGGCCGGGTCGACCGCCGACCACAGCGCCAACCCCACCTCGCTGCACGACGTGTTCTTCCGCATCGGCGGCCCCGGGGTCGGCAAGGCCGCGACGAGCCTGCGGATCAACAGCCACAACGTGATCGGCGACCACCTGTGGCTCTGGCGCGGTGATCACGGCGATGGCATCGGCTGGGACCAGAACACCGCCGCGAACGGTTTGATCGTGAACGGCAACAACGTAACCATGTACGGCTTGTTCGTCGAGCACTACCAGCAGTACCAAGTGATCTGGAACGGCAACGGCGGGCGCACGTACTTCTTCCAGAACGAAATGCCTTACGACCCACCGTCGAACGCCCAATGGGGATCACCCGGTGGTGGGACGCAGGGATGGGCCGCGTACAAGGTCGCCAACTCGGTGACCACACACGAGGCTTGGGGCGTCGGCAGTTACTGCTACTTCAACGTCAATCCTGGCGTGGTGGCGAGCCGGTCGTTCGAAGTTCCGAACACGCCGGGCGTCCGATTCCACGGCCTGGTCTCGGTTTCGCTCGGCGGTGTCGGCACGATCAACCGGGTGATCAACGACACAGGCGCGGTGGCCAACACGGCCAACCAGGTCAGCTATGTCCCGAACTATCCGTAACCCCTGAGGCGATCGAGGCCGCCAGCCAGTCCAGTGCGGCCTCGGTCTTGCCGTCGTCCCGGTCGATCAGCCACGCGAGCACCACACCGTCCACAGTGGAAATAAGTACCCGGCTGATCACGTCGGCCGGGTCCTGCCACGTCTTGTTGTTGCGTTCGGCCACATCGATGAGGAAGCGTTCGGCCAGGCCGCAGATCTTGTCCTCGTAGTCCCGGATGACCATGGTCGCGGACGGGCGCCGCAGCGCGTACGGGACCAGGTCGAACAGTGCTTTGTAGCGGGCCGGATCCGTCCGGTACGGCGCCCAGAGCCGGTGCAGCGCGGCCCTGATCGACGATTCGACACCACCATGTGCCCGCAAGGCCACTGCCGCGACTTCGGCCATCTCGCCGAACACCAACGCCGTCAACGCGTCCAGCAGGTCCTCGATCGAACGAAAGCAGTAGTGCACGACCGCGGGAGGCAGTTTGGCCTCCCCTGCTATCCGGCGCGTGCTCGCGGCGGCCACACCCTCCGTGGCGACCACCCGCAAAGCGGCTTGGAGCAACTGCCGGCGACGTTGTTCTGCAGGGACACGCGCCACCGCACGAGCATAACCTGCGAAAACGCCGGAAAGGCCGAGTTGGGAAAGTCGCTACTTTCGGCTCTGCACAAGGACGAGAGGCGCTGCATAGCGTGCGGGCACATGTGGAGACGTGCGCTCGTGACAGCTGGCGTCGCCGTGATCCCTTTCCTGGTGGCGTTACCGGCTCCGGCGAATGCCGAAGCCGCGACCGTCGTCCCGGTCCGGATCACCGGCGACCCCGCGAAACGCTTCAACATCGTGATTGTCGGCGACGGGTACACCGCCGCGGAGATGCCGAAGTTCCGGGAACACGTGGACCGGCACGTGAACGTGTTGCTCACGCTTGAGCCGTTCAAGACATATCGCAGTTACCTCAACGTGTACTCGGTGGAGGTTCCGTCCCCCGAGTCGGGCGTGAGCTGCGACCCCGACCTGTCTTCGCCGCGCCGCAACACCCCGCTGGGCATGGGTTTCTGGGGCGGCTGCAATTCACAGAGTGTGCAGCGCCTGTTAACTGTGAACAACGCGGCGTTGACCCAGTACGCCGACCTGGTGGCCGATACGAACGCGAGCAACCGCCAGCTTCTCGCGATCGGTAACAGCACTACTTATGGCGGGGCCGGCGGCACGTACGCCACGGCATCCGGCGGGAACGCGCTCTCCGCGTTGATCACGCCACACGAGCTCGGCCACTCCCTCGGCGGCCTCGACGACGAGTACGACTACTACTCCCGAGGAGTGCGCGGTGACCGGTACACCGGCACCGAACCGTCGTCGATCCACCATTCGCTGTTGACGCCGCAGCAGATGCGCTCGCAGCGCGCGAAATGGTGGCGGTGGCTGGGCGAGCCGAGTGAATCCGGCGGCATCATCGACCGGTTCGAAGGTGGGCTGTACAGCGGAACCGGTGTCTGGCGGCCAAGCAAGCACTCGATGATGAAGTCACTCGGGTACTACTTCGACCAGATCAGCCGGGAGCGGATGACCGAGCGGATCTCCGGCAAGACGTCGATCCTGCAGGGCGGCACCCCGAACACGGCAGCGATCGGCGCCGATCGCGTGGTCTGGGTCGAGACCCTGCACCCGGTCGGGCACGCGCTGAACGTGACGTGGCGCCTGGACAATCGCGACTTGCCGACCCACGGCAGCCGCAGTGTCGATCTGCGGCATGTGCGGATGAGCCCCGGCAAGCACACGCTGACCGCGACCGTGGTCGATCCGACGCCGTTCGTGCGTGATCCGGCCATTCGCAGCGCGATGACCAAGACTCGCACGTGGACCGTGGACACGTCGATCAAGACCCCGCCGGACACCACTCCCCTCGGTTTCACCTCGTCGACTCCCGCTGATCGCCCGGTCAGTGGCGACGACGTCGTGTTCGTCGAGACGTCCCGGCCGACTGCCGTGTCGTGGGCGATCGACGGCCGTCCGGTGCCCACTCCGGGCAACGACCGTGACTTCGACCTGGAACGCCTGCCCCTCAAGGGATCGCACACGCTGACCGCGTCGATTCCCGGCAAGACATTGACGTGGAAGGTAGACGCCACCGACCCGGTCGCCAAGTTCGAACTGTCCAAACCGGTCAGTATGGTCAACCGCCCGGGCCTGCCGCCGGAGTACGTCTTCAATGGACCGTTCACCATGAAGCTGACGTCCATCGATGACACACCCGGCGCCGGGATCATGGAGTTCCGCGTCAACGGCGACGGGTGGTACAACTACTTCGGCTGGCCGACCGACGCCAACGCGCCCTTCCTGTTCACCGCGGAAGGCACGAACATCGACAACCTGGTGTACGGCAAGCTCGGCGAACCTCGACTGTCCCCCTGGGACAACGTGCCACCGGGATATGGCCGCCACACCATCGAATACCGCGCCGTCGACCCGGCAGGGAACGTCAGCGCGGCAGGCAAGTTCATCGTCACGTTGCAGCGGCCGTGAGATAGCGGACCCGTGTCATCCATCGCGGTGACACGGGTATCCGACACCTGTCCAGTGGAGTGTGCCCTCGGCTGCCCCGTTGCGAAGCCGAGGACACACCCTGCGAGTGACCGGCTGCTAGTTGGTCACTCGCACGTAATCCACCGTGAGGGTGTTCGGGAAGGGCGTGCTGTTGTTGGGGTCGCCCGGCCAGTAGCCGCCGACCGCCAGGTTCAGGATGACGAAGTGCGGCTTGTTGAAGACCCACCGCCGCCCGCCGAGGTCGGCCGGGGTACGACGCTGGAACTCGCGTCCGTCCACCTTCCACACCAGCAGGTTCGGCGACCATTCCAGGCGGAAGGTGTGGAAGCCGTCGGCGAAGCGCGGGCCGTTGAAGGCCGCGCCGATCCCACCGGAGCCTGAGTAGCCGGGGCCGTGGATCGTGCCGTGCACCGTGTTCGGCTCACGGCCGATGTTCTCCATGATGTCGATCTCACCGCACGCCGGCCAGCCGACCTGGCCGATGTCGTTGCCCAGCAACCAGAACGCCGGCCACATGCCTTGGCCGTGTGACATCTTGATGCGTGCCTCGAAGGTGCCGTACGTCTGGCTGAACTTGCCGGACGTGTTGAGCCGGGCCGAGGTGTGCGTGCACCGGCCGTACCAGCAGTTGTAGTTGCCCGGATTCTCCTTGCGGGCGGTGATCACCAGTTGGCCCTGGCCGTTCATCGAAGCGTTGGCCGTGCGGTTGGTGTAGTACTGCCGCTCATGGTTGTTGACGTTGTCGCCGACTTCGAGATTCCACTTGCGAGTGTCGACCGCACTTCCCGCGGCCCCGTTGAACTCGTCGGCGAACGTCGTCGCCGCGATGCCGACATCGGCACCGGCCGCCTGCACAAGGGCCATCGGCCCGCACACCACGGCTATCGCAACGACCACAGCGCGTGATATTCGGGAGAAGGGTTTGGACATCGTTGTCACCTCTCTTCTGGACTTCCCGGCGGCGCACTGGCACGCGAAAAACCCCGAGGTCACAACGAAAGCGCAGGGATCGCGTCCAGGACACGATTTGTTGTGGCAGCCAACAAAGTATGGCGGTCCAGACCACTCAGGGCAAGGGGAGCGCTCTCACGAGTTACCCAAAGTCGCGATGAAGGCCCGCGCGGCCGGGCTCAGCGGCCCGTTCGCGCGCCATCCCCAGGCCAGTCGTCCCCGCAGCTCAGCGCCGGTCACGGCGATCGGATGCAAGTCAGTCCGGTTGCGCACAAGGGACTCCGGCAAAATCGCGATGCCCAGTCCCCTCGCGGCGAGGTCGGCCAGAACGGACGGCGTGCCGGCTTCGAACGCCACCCGAGGCCGAAAACCCGCTGCGGTACAGGCGTTTTCCAGGATCGCACGGATCCCTGTGCCGTCCGGCAGGCAGATCAACGGCTGGTCACGCAGGTCCGCGATGCGCATCCGCTTGACCTTCGCGAGTGGATCGGCAAGGCCGACCGCGGCCACGAGTCGCTCGTCGGACAGCACGTGCAGGTCCAGACCAGGCAGATCGGTCGCGAGCCCGATGATCGCCACGTCAAGGCGTCCGCCGTGCAGGTCGTCGACCAGCGTGCCGGAATTGGCCTCGACCAGCGTGATCTCCACGGCCGGGAAATCGTCGTGGAACCGTGCCAGCAGCACCGGGATGTCGATGGGATGTGACGTCACCATGCCGATGGCGAGATGGCCGCGTACCAGCCCGGCCAGCTCGTCGACGGCCAGTTTCGCGCCTTCCACGGCCCGCAGTGCCGCTCTGGCGTGCGGCAGGACCGCGGCGCCCATCTCGGTCAGCCGGACCGTGCGGCCGGACCGGTCAAGCAGTTGATGGCCGAATTCCTTCTCCAGCTGACGGATCTGCGCGCTGATCCCTGGCTGCGCCACGTGCATCCGTTCCGCTGCCCTGGTGAAATTCGCCTCCTCGACCACGGCGACGAAGTACGCCAGCTGCCTGAGTTCCATAACTGGCGATTCTAGCTCCAAGCAGATCCAGCTCTTGGACTTCTAGCTGACCGCGGCGCACGCTGGAGTAATGAAGAAAGCAACGCATCCGGAAGACCTCGCCCGCCTGTTCGTCGAATACGCCAACGCGGGCGACGCCGACAGCATGGCTCAGCTGTACGCCGAGGACGCCGTGCTCGACTTCCCAGCAGGCAACCCGACAATCGGCCGTGACGCGATCCGCGCGGTGCTCAAGGAACTCGTCGCCGCGCGCCCGCAGTTCACTGTGGAGCAGCCACTGCCGACGTTGATCAGCGGCGACATCGCGCTGACCGCGACTGTGCCCGCGGACGGCACGGGTGGACGCACCCAGGTCGCGCGCCGGCAACCCGACGGGACCTGGCTGCGTATCCTCGACCGGCCGGAACGGGCTACGAACTGACCTTACTCCACATTGGACAGGTTCGGCGCGGGTTCCCAGCCACGCAGTCGAAGGAAACTATCCCGACAGGCGTACCAGCAACGCGTCGATGAACTGCTTTGTCGTCGCCGTTCCGCCGAGATCGCGAGTGCGCAGATCTGTGGTGGCATAAAGCGAAGCAATCGCTTGCTCGATCTCGTCCGCGGCTTCGGCGTGGCCGAGGTGCCGCAGCATCATCGCACCGGTCCACACCGCGCCGACCGGGTTGGCCACGCCCTGCCCGGCGATGTCCGGCGCGGAGCCGTGCACAGGCTCGAACATCGACGGAAAGTCCCGTTCCGGGTTGAGGTTCGCGGCGGGCGCCATGCCGATACTGCCCGCGACCGCGGCCGCGAGATCGCTCAGGATGTCACCGAACAAGTTCGACGCGACGATCACGTCGAACCGCGCGGGGTCGAGAACCACCTTGGCGCACAACGCGTCGATGTGTTCCTGCGTCCACGCGATGCCCGGGAAGTTCCCGGCGCGTTCGGCGACCACTTCGTCCCAGAACGGCATGGTGTGCACGATCCCGTTCGACTTCGTGGCCGAGGTGACGTGCTTGCGGCGGCCCTGCGCCAGCGTGAAGGCGTAGTCGACGATCCTGGTGACGCCCGCGCGCGTGAACACCGATTCCTGCACGGCCATCTCGGCCGGAAAGCCGCGGTTCATCCGGCCGCCGATCTCGCTGTACTCCCCCTCGACGTTCTCCCGGACCACCACGAAGTCGACGTCGGACGTTGCTCCGCGGACCGGGCTCGGCACGCCGTCGAACACCCGGATCGGCCGGAGGTTGACGTACTGCTGGAACTGGCGGCGGATCGGGATCAGCAAACCCCACAGTGAAACGTGGTCGGGCACGGACGGATCACCCACCGCGCCAAGGAAGATCGCGTCGTGGTGGCGGATTTGGTCGAGGCCGTTCGCCGGCATCATCGCGCCTTCGCTGCGGAAGCGGGCGCAGGACCAGTCGAAGGAGTCGTAGCTGAGTTCGTAGCCGTAGCGTTTGCCCACGGTGTCGAGGATCGAGCAGGCCGCGGGCGTCACCTCCTGGCCGATGCCGTCGCCGGGGATGAGCGCGATGCGGTGCGTCTGCATCGTTCGATAGCACCACTTCCGGAGCGTCACGTCCAAGTGACGTTAACGTCCAGACCTATAGGCGATGCCTATAAACGCAGCCGCGGCCGGACTGAGCCAGGCATCGCGGTTGACCAGCGCGATGTTCAGGTACGCGGGTGGGTCGAGGTCAAGCACGTCGGCGCCCGCCTGCCGGGCCAACGGCGCCCACGACTCGGTGACCACAGCCAGCCCGACCCCGCCAAGGACCAACGGCAGGATCGACTCCCGATGCTCCGACTCGACGACCGCGGTCAACTCGATGCCGTCGGCCCGCATCTGGTCGACGACCCGCCGCATGCCGGTGCCGACCTGCCCCACGATCATCCGTTGCCCGTCCAAGTCGGAACGCTTCAGCGTCTTCCGTCGCGGAAACCACCCAGCCGGTGCCACGACCACGAACCGCTGTCGTTTCAGGGTTTTCAGCGTCAGGTCACCCGTCGCGGGTTCTTCGCTGGTGCCCAGCAACCCGACTTCGGCGACGCCGGTGCGCACCATGCCGATCACGTCCGGCGCGGTGGACGCGGCACGGACCGTCACCCGCAGCCCTGGATGGCGTTCGGTGAACTCCTTGATCATCCCGCTCAACGGCTCGACCGCCTGCGAGGGCATCGACGCGATCTCGACGCACCCCGTGACAAGCCCGGCGACCGAGGCCACGCTCTCCCGGGCGACCGCCAGGCTCCTGATCACACCCCGCGCCGGTTCGACCAGCGAACGCCCGGCATCGGTGAGCACAAGGCGGCGGCCGACCCGGTGGAACAACTCCTGCCCCAGATCACGCTCCAACGCGCGGATGGCCTGGGACAACGACGGCTGCGTCAGGAAAAGCGCCGACGCCGCCCGGTTGACTCCACCGTGGTCGACCACCGCGAGAAAGTACTCCAACTGCCTGGCGTCCATACTGGACGATGATTCAGGCTTCGCGCAGCGGCCGCCACGCGGCGACGCAGATCAAGACCATAACGCCGGCGGCGATCCAGAACGGCGCGGTGACACCAAGCGCTTGCGCGATCAGCCCGCCGATGAGGGATCCCAGCGCCGCACCACCGAGATCCAGCAGCATGTACACGCTCGTGACCCGGCCAAGCAGGCTGTCGGGCACGACCCGCTGGCGCATCGTCACGACAATGACGCCCCAGACCATCGTGTGCACACCGAAGACCACGAGGATTGTGCCCGCGACCAGCCAGTTATCGGTGACCGCGAGGATGAGGTGGGTCAACGTTTCCACTATCAGCCCGGCCCTGAGCAGGACTCTGGCCGGGAAGCGCGTTTGCAGGCGTGCGGCGATTGCCGTGCCGATCAGCCCGCCGACGGCGAACGTGGTGAGCAATACTCCATAGCCGATCTCATCAAGCCCGAGCCGCTGCTGGACATAAAGCACGAAGATGGCAAACGCCGCACAGAACACGACATTGGCCACACCCATGGTCGTTGCCAGGGTTCTGAGGACGCGGTGGTTCATCAACCACCGAACGCCTTCCTTGATATTGGTTTTCCTTGGTTTCTCTGGCGCGGGAGCCTTTCTGACCGCCGCGACCAACGCCGCCGCGATCAGGAAGCTCACCGCGTCGACGGCGAACGGCAACGCAGCGGCGGCGGCAAACAGCCACGCTCCCAACGGTTTCGCGGCAAACTGATTGCTGATCGTGAACGTCGCCATCAGCTTCGCATTCGCCGACGCCAATTTCTCCTTCGGCACGATCGCGGGCAACAATGCGGCCGAGGCCGTGTCCGCGAATGTCTCGCCCAGGCCAAGCAGGAAGTACGTCGCGTAGACGATGGGAATGCTCACCACGTCGGCCGCGATCGTCACGGCCAAGATGGCGAGGACCAGGCCACGCAGAACATTGACCAGCACGACCAGTTTGCGCCGGTCGACCCGGTCCACGTATGCCCCACTGAGCAGAGCGAACAACAGCCACGGGAGTTGTTGCATGAACGGTGCACCCGCGACCAAGGCGGGATTCTGGGTCAACTGAGCGACCAGGAGCGGCCCAGCCGCAATGGTCACCCCGTCGCCGAGGTTGGAAACAGCTGACGCGGTCCATAGCTTGTGAAAGTCGAAGCGTGCCGAAATCCGGGCTCGCACAGGAACTCCTTGAAAGGGAAACGGTCATGGACAATCGACCGCTTTCGACACAAGGAAGTTCGCTGCCAGCCGCAAGAGCTCAGCCTCAGCCCGAGACTCAGCTCCGGCTGCAGGAGCTCAGCCAACAGCCTCACAGCCCAGCCCCTGCCCTGACTCAGCCTCGGCCTCCGGCACCAATCCGCAGCCTCACAGACCGGCCTCAGCCTGCACTCGGCTCCAGCCTCCGGGAGGAACCATCCTCCAGCCCCAAAGCCCAGCCACAGCCCGAAACACAGCTCCAGCTATCGGAGCCCCGCCCGCAGCCGGATAGCCCAGCCCCTGGCTTGGCGGAACCAGCCTCAGAATGGGAATCCCCGTCCTCGAACCCAGCCAGCTTCCAGCCCCTGTGCCCCGGGATGGGCGGGGGCCGCCCTGGGGGCGATTCTCTAGCGCTGCGTAGCTTTTTGGCTTAGTGACCTTGTGTCGAAGCGGTGATCGTTGCGATGCCGTTGCGCACTTCGACTCCCCTCGTCAGCCTGCAGGACAAGGGCGAGTATGCCCGTTCAGTACTCGTCGCCGCCAAAGAATTCGGATTCAAGCTCGTCCGCGGCGCCCGCGATCAGGGTCAACGGATCCGTGAACTCGTTGATGTCGAGGTTCTCCAAGGGGAGCGAGTGCCTGATCACGATGTGGTCGCCCATGATCGCCGCGCCGCCGGACACGGTCGTGTGCCCGATCGCCTCGAGCAGCGCATGCAGGTCGACGTTGCGGGCCAGGCCGAGTGGCGTGGCGATCTGGACCCATTCGTACTTCCGGTCCAGCTCCTCCCGCGCCACGATCATCACCTGCGTGCGATCGCTTTCCTCGTCGAACGTGTACAGCAGCCGGATCTCCTCCGGCGTTTCGGAGATGACCTCGTATTCGGTTCGTACGTACTCAGCCAGCTCGTCCCACGTCGCCACAACGCGAACCCTACTAAGAGGAACCCGTTGTCTGCTGGGCGATGTTCGTCGGCTCGCCGAACTTGTACGGTCGCACCCGATATGTCGCTTTCCTTTCCTCCGGCTGGGTGATCAGGCCGAAGGCGTTCACGTTCGGGTCCACCATCGCCACGTTCGCGAAGTCCGGCGCCCCGTCCGCCTTGAGCTCGATCAGGAAGCCCTGTTCATCCGTGGTCTGGTCGGTCCACGCGAGCTTCACGCCGTTGGCGTGCACCATCGTCACGGTGAAGTCCGTAGGCGCGCCCTGGGCGTCGTGCACGGAAGCGCGGGCAGGCGGGCCCGGACGGGTCGAGGGCTGCAGCCATTCCTCGGACTCGGTCTCGCCAAGCTCACCCGGCGGCAATGTCAGCTCGACCGGTGTGGACGCGGTCCCGTAGTACGGCCGCACGCGGTAGAAGAACTTGGTCTGCGGGATCAGGTCCGTGTGCTGGTACGTCGTCCGGGTCAGCGGCAGGAAGTCCAGGATCGTGTACTCCCCTCTTTCCTCGTTGGCGTACTCGACCACTTGGCCGGCCGCTGCCTTGTCGGTGACGTGCCACTTCAGCTCGACGTTGACCGGGGTCTTCAGCGTCGCCGTCAGATTCGGGGCATCGCCCGTGGGGCCGGCCGAGCATCCGGCCAGCACCACGAGCGACACCGCCGCCAGCTGTTTGATCACCTGCGCCAGAACCTGACGTTGCTCCAGGTCACGGAGATCGCTCCGCGACCACTGTCGGTGCGGTAGGCACCGAACTTGTCGTAGTGGCAACCGCTCAGGCCGGCGTAGACCAGCCGCTGCGAGCCGTTGATGTAGATCCGGTGCGTCGAGCCGGAGTGCACGGTGTTGACCGTCACCGACCGTCCGTTCGGGGCGGTTCCAGCCGGCGAGATGGTGGCTCCGCCGTTGCGCACCGAGTACAGCCTTCGGCTGCTGTCCACGGCGAGCATGAAGTCGGCGTCCGACGGCCCGAACGTCTGCTTCAGGCTGAGCCGGTCACCGGACATGCTGTTGATCCGGAACGTGCCCTGGAACTGGCGGACACCGTCGCAATAGGTGTCGTACCGGCGCTCGGCGCGCTGGACGCCGCTCGTCGATGTGCAGCTGAGGCTGAAGGTGAGCCCGCTGACCGTTCCGCAGCCTTGCTGCTGTACCGAGAATCCAGGACTGTACGAAGTCCACGGCCCAGTTTCGACCTGCGCGTTGGCCGCGGGCGCGGACAGCGCGAGGCTGCCAGCGGACGCGAGCACAGCGGCGAGAATGGGGATTTTTCTTGCCACAGATATCCTCCGGTGCAGGGTTCCCAGAGGCGGCGGGAACCACAGGGTAAGGGCACCGATCGTTGGGAAGCAAGAGCGTCGCTGCTAACGTCCGGGAAATGACGGACGGGCCGGTACCAGGCAAGCGGATCACGATCCGCGATGTCGCCAAATCGGCCGGGGTGTCGTATCAGACTGTCTCCCGCGCACTGAACGACAAAGGCGAAATCGACACCGCGACGAAGCAGCGTGTGCTGGATACCGCCAAGGCGCTGGGCTATCGGCCGAGCCGGTTCGCCCGTGGCCTTGTCCGGCAGGACAGCACGTCCGTCGGCCTGGTCATCCCCAATCTGTTGAACCCGTACTTCACCGAGGTCGCGGCCGGTGCGCTGGACGCCGCGCGGCGCAAGGACTGGCACGTCGTGGTCTACGACACCGCCGACGACGAACGCCAGGAACTGTCCACTCTGGGCATGATCGGCTCCCAAGTGGACGCTGTGGTCGGCTACTTCGGCCAGCCGGACGACGTGATCGACCGATATACCAGCGGGATGCCGGTTGTCCAGATAGGACGCGAGAACGTCGGCGCCCAGTTCGGCGAGATCCGGGTGGACGGCGAGGAAGGCGTGCACGCGGCGATCGCGCACCTGGCGTCGACCGGCAGGCGCCGGATCGGCATGCTCGACCATGATCATCACCACGAGCCCAGCGTGCGGTACTCGTGGTACTGCGACGCGATGCGTGAGCACGGCCTGCCGACGTTTGTCGCCGAGGCCCCGCAGTCCATCGAGGGCGGGCAACGCGCGATGGCCGCCATGCTCGAGAAGCACCCGGAGCTCGACGCGATCTTCACGTACAACGACGTGATCGCGATCGGCGCGATGTTCCAGGCCCGGTTGCTCGGGCGGCGTGTCCCCGCCGACTTCGCGGTGATCGGCTTCGACGGCCTGGCGATCGGCAACATGGTCGAGCCGCCGCTGTCCAGCGTCCGGATCGACACCCGCAAGGTCGGCGAAACCGCCATCGACCAGGTCGGACAGCTGCTCGGCGGCACGCGGCCGGAGGTGGCGACGATCAAGGCGACGCTGCTGCTGCGCGGTTCCGCCTGATCCTTGACATTGGGCTTGGCGTGTTCAACACTCGCCGCACGTGACCGGTCACGTGACCGTTCACGGCGAGCTTGGGCCGGAGGTGGTTTCGTGGCCGTGGATCGACGGGGATTCCTGGCCGGAGCAGGAGCAACGCTGCTCGCGCTCGCGGGGTGCACGAGTCCTCAGACGACCAGTCCCGGCAGACTCACGCTCTGGTACTGGACCCGCGGCCTGTCGGACAAGGTGCTGGACGAGGCGAAGACCCGGTTCGCCGGCGCGCGCTTCACCCCGGCCAACGTCGGCCACAACCTGCGGCACCGGCTGCTGGCCGCGATCTCCGGCAACGCGTACATCCCGGACATCACGATGCTCAACGACGACATCGCCGGGTACTTCGAGGACGCCGACCAGTTCATCGACCTCAACACGTTGGGCGCGGACCGGCTCAAGGACCAGTACCTGCCGTGGAAGTGGCAGGCCGGCACCACTCCGGACGGCGAACTGCTCGGTTTCCCGATCGACACCGGTCCCGCGGCGCTGTTCTACCGGCACGATCTGTTCGCACAGGCCGGGTTTCCGAGCGAACCGGACGACGTGGCCCGCGCGGTGTCCACATGGGACCAGTACTTCGACTTCAGCGTGGAGATCCAGAAGGCGCTGCCCGGCCGGTACATGATCACCGACGCCAAGACCGTGTTCACGTACTCGATGGCCCAGCAACCACAGAAGTACCTTGACCGGCAGCACAAGTACATCGGCGACCAAGCGCATGTTCAGCTGGCGTGGGATCGCGCGCTGACCGCCGTCCGCAAAGGACTGACCGCCGGACTTGTCGACACGGGCGCCGAGTCCGGCTCGGTCGACCGGCATGCCGCGTGGAACAACGGCACGGAGCTGAGCCTGGTCAACGCGTCCTGGATCACCGGTGAGATCAAGGAATCAGCGCCGAAAACGGCGGGCGCGTGGCGGATCTGCCGCAGCCCCGGCGGTGCGGGCAACCAGGGTGGCTCGTTCATGGCGCTCACCAGGTACTGCGCCGATCCGCAGCAGGCGTTCGAGATCGTCAGCTGGATCCTCAACCCCGCCAACCAGGCACGGCACTACGTGGACGCCGGGCTTTTCCCGTCCGCACCGGCCGCGTTCGACGATCCGCTGATGCGCGAACCGGATCCGTTCTTCGGTGGACAGGTCACAGTGGACGTTTTCGGCCAGGCCGCCAAGGAGGTCAAGCCCGCGTACTTCAGCCCGCAGGACATCGACGTCAGCAACATCCTCACCGATGAGCTGGTGAACGTGGAGTCCGCGGGCAAGGACCCCGGCCAGGCGTGGCGGGACGCGCAGAACTCGGTCAACCGGTTGCTGCAGCGTCGAGGAGTGCTCTGATGCCCCGCAAACGGTTGAAGTACCTGCCGCAGTACCTGGCGATCTCACCGTTCTTCATCCTGTTCGCCGTGTTCGGCGCCTATCCGGTGCTCTACTCGCTGTACCTGGCGTTCCAGCGGTGGGACGGGATCGGCCCGACCGAATGGATCGGGCTGTCCAACTTCGAGTTCCTGGTCTCCGACTTGGAGTTCTGGAACTCGGTGGGCAACACGTTCATCATCTGGATCATGTCGACGGTGCCGATGACGGTGCTGGCGCTGCTGATCGCGGTCGGACTGAACTCGTCGGTGCGGTTCAAGGGTCTGTACCGGATCGCGTACTTCACCCCGAACGTCACGTCCATTGTTGCCATGGCGATCGTGTTCAGCTCGATCTTCTCGCCCGAGTTCGGCATCCTCAACGCGTTCGTCAGCTGGCTCGGCCTCGACCCGGTGGAATGGGTGACCGATCCGTGGGGCATCAAGATCGCCATCTCGGTGATGATCATCTGGCGGTGGGTCGGCTACAACGCGATCATCTTCCTGGCTGGCCTGCAGGCGATCCCACAGGAGGTCTACGAGGCCGCCCGGATCGACGGCGCCGGCCCGGTCCAGACCTTCTTCCGCGTGACGCTTCCCTTGCTGCGCCCGGTGTTGCTGTTCTCCGTGGTGATGTCGGCGATCAACGGCCTGCAGATCTTCGCCGAGGCGCAGGTGCTGGTCGGTGAACGCGGCGGGCCGGAAGACGCTGGTATGACAATGGTCCTGTACTTCTACAACCAGGCGTTCCTGGAGAACGACTTCGGCTACGGCGCCGCGATCGCGTGGGGCATCTTCGTGATCGTGCTGCTGTTCGCGATCATCAACTGGCGGTTGATCAACCGGCCCGAGCGGGCGGAGGTCAA
Source organism: Rhodococcus rhodnii (assembly GCA_000720375.1). Lineage (GTDB taxonomy): Bacteria > Actinomycetota > Actinomycetes > Mycobacteriales > Pseudonocardiaceae > Kibdelosporangium. The sequence goes on from JOAA01000021.1 coordinate 187,263, forward strand.
GGCGTGACCCCGACTTTGCGCACCAGGCTCACCGGCGGCGTCCTGCTCGCGATCGGTGCCGTGGTCGTGCTGTTCCCGTACTACTGGCTCGCCGTGATGGCGACCAACACGACCGGGGACATCTTCACCACGCCACCGAAGCTGACGTTCGGCACGCATTTGTTCGACAACATCGGCGAAGTGCTCAACCGGATCGACTTCTTCGGCTCGTTGCTCAACACTGTGATCGTCTCGGTGGCAACGACCGTGCTGGTGTTGTTCTTCGACTCGCTGGCAGCCTTCACGTTCGCCAAGTACGCCTTCCCCGGCCGGAACCTGCTGTTCACCATTCTGCTGGCGACGTTCGTCGTGCCGACGCAGCTCTCGGCGATCCCGCAGTACTCGATCATGGCGTCGATCGGCTGGGTCGGCGACCTCAAGGCGTTGATCGTCCCGGCGGCGGCGAACGCATTCGGCATCTTCTGGATGCGTCAGTACGCCGCGTCGGCGATCCCGGACGAACTGCTCGAAGCCGCCAAAGTGGACGGCGCTGGCTTCTTCCGTACGTATTGGACGGTCGCGATGCCGATCCTGCGGCCCGCACTGGCGTTCCTCGGCATCTTCACGTTCGTCACGACGTGGAACGACTACCTGTGGCCGTTGATCGTGATGGTCGACCCGTCCAACACCACACTGCAGGTCGCACTGAACCAGCTCAACGGCCTCTACGGCGCCGACTACAGCCTCGTGATGGCCGGAACGTTGATGGCCGTCATCCCATTGCTGGTCGTGTTCCTGTTCGGAGCACGGCACTTCATCCGAAACATCGCCGCAGGCGCGGTCAAAGGCTGAAAGGTGACCATGTCCTATCTCGACGACGTGTCCCCGGGATACGGCGCGTTGCCACCACGCGCTGCCTTCCCTTCGGACGCGCCCTCGCTAAGCCTCAACGGGGACTGGCGTTTCCATCTTTCACCGTCATTGACCGAAGCCCCATCGGGCATCGAGCAGGACGGGTTCGACGACTCGTCCTGGTCCACTTTGGCCGTGCCAGCCAACTGGCAGATGCACGGCTTCGGCAAGCCTGCGTACACGAACGTGCAATACCCGTTCCCGGTCGACCCGCCGTACGTGCCGTCGGACAACCCGACCGGCGACTACCGGCTCACGTTCGACCTTCCCGCGACCTGGCTCACGCAACCTGCGGTCCTGCGGTTCGACGGCATCGACTCGTGTGGACGAATCTGGCTCAACGGCACAGAGCTGGGCGTGACACGGGGTAGCCGGTTGCCTTCCGAGTTCGATGTCGGATCCCTGTTGCGGGAACGCGGGAACGTGCTGGCGGTCCGCGTACACCAGTGGTCTTCGGGAAGCTACCTGGAAGACCAGGACATGTGGTGGCTGTCCGGGATCTTCCGTGACGTGACGCTGCTGGCCAGGCCAACCGGCGGAATCAACGACTACTGGCTGCGTGCTGACTACGACCACACCACCGGCCGCGGCTACCTCCGGGTCGAAGTGGACGGTCCAACATGGCTGTCCATTCCGGAACTGGGAATCCTCCGGGCGTCCACCGATTCCCCCATCGACGCCGGCCTTGTCGAACCGTGGACGGCGGAAACCCCTCGGCTGTACGAGGGATACCTGGCTTCCGACCACGAACGAGTCCCGCTGCGCATCGGCTTCCGCACCGTGACCATTGAGGACGGTCAGCTCAAGGTCAACGGCAAGCGGATCCTTCTGAAGGGTGTCAACCGGCACGAACACCACCCCGACTTGGGCCGTGCAGTGCCGTTTGAGACCGCGCTGGCCGATGTGCTGATGATGAAGCAGCACAACATCAACGCCGTACGGACCTCGCACTACCCGCCGCATCCGGCATTTCTCGACCTGTGCGACGAGTACGGGCTGTGGGTGATCGACGAATGCGACCTGGAGACCCACGGTTTCTCGGAGGTCGGCTGGGAACGCAACCCCAGCGACGATCCGCAGTGGGAGGCCGCGTACCTCGACCGGATGAAGCGGATGGTCGAGCGCGACAAGAACCACCCCAGCATCATCTTGTGGTCGCTCGGCAACGAGGCTCACACGGGTCGCAATCTTGCGGCGATGGCTTCTTGGACACGTTCCAGAGATTCGACGCGACCGGTGCACTACGAGGGTGACGCCGCTTGCGAGTATGTCGACGTCTACAGCCGGATGTACGCCTCACATGCCGAGGCCGACGAGATCGGCCGGACGACGGAGTTGCCTTTTATCCAGTGCGAGTACGCGCACGCGATGGGCAACGGGCCCGGTGGGTTGCTGGAGTATCGCGAGCTTTTCGAGAAGTACCCGCGGTGCCAGGGCGGCTTCATCTGGGAATGGCTCGACCACGGCATCCGCCAGGTGGATTCCGAGGGTCGGCCTTATTTTGCTTATGGCGGCGACTTCGGCGAGACGATCCACGACGGCAGCTTCGTGATCGACGGCCTGGTGTTCCCGGACCGCACGCCTTCCCCCGGCCTGCTTGAGTTGAAGAAGATCTTCGAACCGGTCCGCATCACAGCGGCACAGGCATCCAACGCCGCCATCCCAGCGGAATCGAAGTCCCCAACACCGTCAAATCCCAACGAAACCGTTTCCCCCCAAGGAAACCCAGACACCCCTCCGCCATCCACCAGCCCCCAGACAGCCCCCGCCCATCCCGGGGGGCGCCCCGCATCCAGTCTATCGGGGGGTGGGGGTGCGGAGGAGGGGTTGCCGGGGGCTGTGGACAGTCTCAAGGTTGTTGTGGCTAATCGTTACGACTTTTCCGGGCTTGAGCAGCTGAGTTTTGGCTGGAAACTGGAGGATGAAGGGGTTGAGGTGGCCTCCGGCATCCTGCACACCCCCACCGTCCAGCCTGGCCACGAAGTTACCCTTGACCTGCCAAAAATGCCCGAAACCCAAGGCGAGTCCTGGGTGACGGTGACCGCGACGCTGGCCAAGGACACGGCATGGGCCACCGCGAATCACCCGATCGCATGGGGACAACTCAACGCCAAACCCCGTCAACAGAGCCACGAAAGCCGAGGACCCCGAGAAGTACCCCGAGAAATCGGCGGAATCCCGATCGAAGCGCCCAAGCTGGACCTGTGGCGGGCCCCGACCGAGAACGACAAGCCGTCCGACGAGGAAACCTGGCGCAAGAACGGCCTGCATCGCCTGCAGCACCGCCTGATCAGCGACGAAGGCGGAGTGAGGAAAACCCGGGTGGCGCCACCCGCCCGAGCTTTCGGCATGTTCGTCACCTACACGTGGACCGGCGACGAAAACAACCTGAACCTCAAGGTGGACATCGAGCCGGACGGCGAATGGCCGTGCACGCTCCCCCGCCTGGGGCTCAGGTGCGCCCTGCCCAAGGAATACAGCAACGTCGAATGGTTCGGCCGAGGCCCGGACGAAGCCTACGCGGACAGCAGGCAAGCGGCGGCAGTCGGCCGGTACAAGTACACAGTGGACGAAATGCAGACGCCCTACGTTGTCCCCCAGGAGAACGGCAACCGCACCGAAGTCCGCTGGGTCGAACTCACCAACGATGCCGGGCAAGGCATCAGGGTCGAGGGCCGGTTCGACTTCGCCGCGAGGCGGTGGACCAGTGAAGACCTGGACGCCGCCAAGCACACCAAGGACCTGCGACCCACCGACTGGATCTACCTGAACCTCGACATCGCCCAGAACGGCCTGGGCACGGCCGCCTGCGGACCAGGCGTGCTCCCGCAATACCAGTTGCACGCACACAAAGCGAGCATCGAGCTGACGTTCACACGACTAGGGTCGTAAGCGAGTCGCCGGGAACGCCGGGGTTGTACTCGCGCCAAGCCGAAGCCAGCGACGCGATGGCGCCGGCAAGGACATTCGCGGGTTCCAGGAACGGAATCCGCAGGAACTCCTTGCTGGCGCCGGAAGCGTCCAGCGATCCGCCTGGCAACACGGCGACGCCGTGCCGCAAAGCCAATTGGGCGAACGACACCGCGTCGCCGTACGGCAGCCGGACCCACAAGCTCTGGCCGCCGGCAGCCGGGGTGAACTCCCACGACGGAAGGTGTTCCCGCAACGAGGAACAAAGCTGCGCGTGCTGTGCACGCAATGCCGAGACTCGCGATGCCCGCAACGTGTCCAAAGAAGACACCAAGGATGTCGCGGCGACTTGGCCGATGTAGTTGCTGCCCAGGTCATGCACGGCCTTGAGCCGCGCCAGCTGCATGATCACCGACTCGGACGCACGCACCCAGCCAATCCGCAGGCCGCCCCACACGACCTTGCTCAACGACCCGATCGTCACCGCCGGACCGTAAGCAGCGATGGGCAGCGGAGACGAGCCCGCGAAACTCAGGTCGGCGAGCACCTCGTCCTCGATCAGCCGGACGCCAACTGAAGCAGCCTCGGCTGCCAGGCGTTGACGGGTCAAAGTGGACATCACCGAACCGGTCGGGTTGTGGTGCGTCGGGATCACATACGCCGCGGCCGGTCGCCCTCGCATCGCGCGGACCAGACCATCGAGGTCACCGACGGGCACGGGCACGAAGTCCGCAGTGGACTCCCGGAAAGCCTCCAGCGCACCGGGATACGTCGGGGTCTCCACCACGACCCGGTCCCCCGGACCGACGAAGAGCCTGGCGAGCAAAGCCAGCGCTTGCTGGGCGCCCGTGGTCACCAGGATCTGGCCGGGCCTGGTCGGCAGGCCTCGTGCGGTGTACCGGTCCGCCAGCGCGGCCCGCAGTTCCTGGTAGCCAAGCGGGTGGTAGCCGATGTCGTCGGTGACCTCGACGGACAAAGCCTTGGTGTACGCCTCGGTCACGGCCGCGGGCATCACGTTCGGCGCCGCGCACGTCAGTTGGACGATCTTGTCGAGAGGCTCCAGCAGGTGGATGAACAGCGGGTTCGCGCTGTCGTCGGGACGGTCCGGGCGCAACGCTGACGGGGCGACCTTCGTCCCGCTGCCCTGCCGCCGGACGATCTTGCCTTCCTGCGCCAGCAGGTCGTACGCGGACACCACAGTCGTTCGGCCGACCGCCAGAGCCGCGGCCAGCGTGCGATCCGGTGGTAGCGGCGTGCCGGGTTGCAGTTCGCCGTCGTCGATCAGGCGACGGATCCGCCCGGCGAGCAGCAGGTACAGCGGACCTCGCCCAGCCGACCAGCGGCCGAGCCGGGTCACCAGGTCGTCCGGTCTCGTCACCAAACCAATTGTGCCAGATTGGCTCTGCCATAGGACCAATTTTTCGACAAGACTTGGATCATGCACCGAGAGACACGAGCAGCCCGCCTGACCGCCCCAGCGCCTGGTCAGCCCGTGACCGTGCCGCTCTACCAGACATCCAACTTCCGGTTCGACAGCCCGCAACAGCTGACAGCGGCGATGTCAGACCCGGATTCCTTCGCCTACAGCGGGTACGGCAACCCGACCAACCGAGCGCTTGAGCAGGCCATGGCCGACTTGGAACGCGGCGAGAAGGCGCTGGTCACAGCGTCGGGATCGAGCGCGCTCAGCACCGTGCTGCAGACGGTCCTGCGCCACGGCGACCACATCATCGCCCAGAAAGCGCTCTACGGCGGCACAGTCGCGATGTTCAACCACCTCATCGACCGTTGGGGCATCGAAGTCACCTACATCGACGGCGTCGACCCGGCCGAGGTCACCGCGGCACTGAGGCCAAGCACCAAGCTGCTGTTCCTGGAGACCATCGCGAACCCGATCGGCCACGTGCCCGACCTGCCCGCACTGGCCGCCGAGGCCAAACAGAACGGCCTGCTCACGGCGGTCGACAGCACGTTCGCCACTCCCCTGCTGTGCCGGCCGATCGAACACGGCGCCGACATCGTGATCCACTCGGCGACCAAGTACCTGGGCGGTCATCACGATGTCGTCGGTGGTGTCGCCGTGTTCGCCGACGAAGCCCTTTACCGGCAGGCATGGAAGCACGCGATCAACCTCGGTGTGGTCGCCGACCCGTTCGCGGCATGGCTGATCATCCGTGGCCTCAAGACGTTGCCGCTCAGGATCAATCGTGCCTGCCAGAGCGCCGCCATGCTGGCGGAGCGCATGGCGGCGCACCCAGCGGTGTCCACAGTGCACTATCCGGGCCTGCCGACACACGCCAGTCATGCCAGGGCGACCAAACTGCTCAGCGGTTACGGCGCCATCATCGCGACCGAAGTCGTTGACGCACAACAGTTCATGGGCAACCTGGAACTGATCCTGAACGCGTCTTCCCTCGGTGGCACGGAAACCACCGTCATGCACCCGGCGACCACGTCCCACCGGCACCTGACCGCCGACGAGCTGCGAACCGCCGGTGTCAGTCAGAACATGGTCCGGATCGCCGTGGGTGTCGAACATCCCGACGACCTGTGGGCAGACATCGAGCAAGCGCTCAGTCAAGCGCCGACATCACGTGCTTGATCCTCGTGTAGTCCTCCAGGCCGTACAGGGAAAGGTCCTTGCCGTAGCCGGAGTGTTTGAAGCCGCCGTGCGGCATCTCGGCCACCATCGGGATGTGCGTGTTGATCCAGACGCAGCCGAAGTCGAGCCGCCGTGACATCCGCATCGCTGTGGCGTGGTCGCGCGTCCACACCGACGAGGCCAGGCCGTAGCGCACGCCGTTGGCCAGCCGCACGGCCTCGGCCTCGTCGGCGAACTTCTGCACGGTGATCACCGGCCCGAACACCTCGTCGGTGACGATCTCATCGCCTTGCTTGAGGCCGGAAACCACGGTCGGCGCGTAGAAGTAGCCACGTTCGCCGAGCGTCGAGCCTCCACTGTGGATGGCCGCGGCGTCGGGCAGGCGGTCGATGAACCCGCTGACCCGCGCCAGCTGCGAAGCGTTGTTGAGTGCGCCGTAGTAGACGTCCTCATCGGGTCCGCCAGTGCGGGTTTCTTTGGCTGCCCCGGCAAGGGCCGCGACGAAGTCGTCGTGCACGCCCGCGCCGGCGATCACGCGGGTCGCGGCCGTGCAGTCCTGGCCGCCGTTGAAGTATCCGGCCGCGGCGATCGCCTTTGCGGCGGCGGCGATGTCGGCGTCGTCGAACACCACGACCGGCGCCTTGCCGCCCAGTTCAAGGTGTACGCGCTTCACATCAGCCGCGGCCGCGCCAGCGACCTCGATGCCCGCGCGTTCCGAGCCGGTGATCGACACCATCTGCGGCGTGGGGTGCGTGACCAGCGACCGGCCGGTGTCCCGGTCACCACAGACGACGTTGAGCACACCGGGCGGCAGGAACTCCGCGGCCAACTCGGCCAGCATCGCCGTGGTCGCCGGTGTGGTGTCCGATGGCTTGAGCACCAAGGTGTTCCCGGCGGCGATAGCGGGCGCGATCTTCCAGATCGCCATCATCAGCGGGTAGTTCCACGGCGTGACCTGCGCGCACACGCCGACCGGCTCGCGGCGGACGTACGAGGTGAAGCCACTCAGGTACTCCCCCGCGGACTTGCCTTCCAGCACACGGGCCGCGCCAGCGAAGAACCGGACCTGATCGACCGCGACCGGCAGCTCCTCGACCCGGGTCACGGCCATCGGCTTGCCGGTGTTCTCGCCTTCCCGCTGCACGAATTCCTCGGCCCGCGCCTCAAGTGCGTCGGCGATCCGCAGCAACGCGAGCTGGCGTTCCGCTGGAGTCGTGTCCCGCCAGGTCTCGAACGCGGTCTCGGCCGCCGCGAACGCCGCGTCCACATCGGACTGACCGGACAGCGGTGCGGTGGCGTAGGCCTCGCCGGTCGCCGGGTTGACGATGTCGAGCGTACGCCCGTCGGCCGCGTCGGCGTGCTTGCCGTTGACGAAGTTGCGGAAGACTTGCTTGTCAGACAACAGAATCTCCGGTCATGTCATTCGGTCGGGACGGTGACGACCCAGCGGTCCGCTGATCGCGGGCGAAGGTAGGCCACCCAGTACACGGTAGCCGCGACGAGCACGCCGAGCGTGATCAACAGATCGAGCGGCGCCTGCTGAGCCACGACGTAAAGCAGGACAAGCGCGATCAGAACAGGCAACACCGGCCAACCCGCCATGCGCCACGCGGGCTTGTCGCGGTGTTCGCCCCGGCGCCCAGTCAACGCGGCGATGGCGACGCCCAGGTAGAGCGCGGCGACCACGACACTGGTGACGCCGCTGAGCGTCTCCACGGGTACGAAACACAGCACAGCGCCGCCGATGCCAACGACCAATGTGGACACCCATGGCGAGGAGAATCGCTTGCTGACCGTGCTGAATGCGCGGTTCAAAACCTCCGGCCAGGCGTGGTCACGGGCGGACGCGTACAGCACCCGGGAGTTCTGGATGACCATGACGATCACCGCGTTGATGATCGCCAACGCGATGCTGAGGCTGACGAACACGCCGACCCCGGTGTTGCTCCAACCGGTGACCATGGCCGCGATGTCACCGCCGGTGAGCGTGGTGATGTCCGGCGCTCCCAACGTGATCGCGATGACCGGGATGATCACCACCAGCGCGCCGATCCCGAGCGTCCACAGAACTGTCCGGACGACGGTGCGGCGTGGGTTGTGCATCTCCTCGGACAGGTAGACAGCGGTGGTGAATCCTTGCAGGACGAATAGCGCGACGGCTAGCCCGGCAATGATCGTGACCGCGCTGAGGGGCTCGAACGGGTCCGTGACCGTGGGGTTGACCAGCACGGAGGCCGGGCGCTGTGCGTTGCCGAAGCCGAGGAACGCCACCACGGCGATCGCGACGATCTCCAGAACCAGGAAGATGCCGGTGATCCAGGCGTTGGCCCGCAGGTTGAGCAGGCCCATCAGGGTTCCCAGCAGCATCACCACAGCGCCGGCGACCCGCGGATCCACGTCCATCACGGAGTGCAGGTAGTCCGCCGTGCCCAACGCGATGATCGGCGGAATGATCAACACGATGATGAACGACAGCACGAACATCATCCAGCCGGCGAACCTCCCGGCGACGATGCCCACCATCGCGTATTCACCACCGGCGCTGGGCACGAGCGTGCCTAACTCCGCATAACAGAGCGCCACGCCGATGCAGAGCAGCGCGGCCAGCGCGATGGTCAGCGCGGTTGCGGTGCCGGTCTCCCCGAGCAACGGAGGCACCACGACGAACAGCGAAGACGCCGGAGTCAGACAACTCAACGTCAACAGCGTTCCCCCGAACACGCCGATCGATCTGGTCAGCCGCCGCGGCCCGGTGGTGACAAGCGCGGCCTTGGCGGGAGTCGCCGTATCGGTCATCCAACTCTCCTCGCCTCACGACACCGTAGTGTGACGCATGAAACAACGCGGATACCGCAATGTCAACGGCCTCTCGACTACGAAATCCGTTGTTTACGTCGCGACACGTCCCGGATTCGCCGGACCGGCGAGCCGTTCTGACCGACCGGTCATAATGCCAGCGTGAACCGGAAGAACACGGCACCGGAGCGGACAGCGGCCCCTCTGCTCGACGACATCGCCAAACAGATCATCGAGCAGCTGCAGCAGGACGGCCGGATGCCGTACTCGACGATCGGAAAGATCGTCGGGCTGTCCGAGGCCGCGGTGCGCCAGCGGGTGCAGCGACTGGCCGACGCGGGCGTGATCCAGATCGTCGCGGTCACCGATCCGATGCAGGTCGGGCTGTTCCGCCAGGCGATGATCGCGATCAACGTGGACGGCCCGATCGAGCCCGTCGCCGACGCGCTCGCCGAGATGGACGAGATCGACTACGTGGTGGTCTGCGCGGGCCGGTTCGACATCCTCTGCGAGGTCATCTGCACCGACGACGCCAGCCTGCTCGAGCTGATCTCCACCCGGATCCGCGCGATCCCCGGCGTGCGCAACGCGGAAACCCTTGTCTACCTGAAGCTGCGCAAGCAGTCCTACCAGTGGGGCACTCGCTGACTACGGAATCCGTAGTTTGACCACGGTTTGATTGCCGAAAACATCGGTAGCGAGGGTGATTGACTTGCGTATCCGTAGCGAGTGTGCGATAAAGCAGACATGACCGCCTACGACGCCGCAGACCTGGCCCGATCCGCGAGTGAGCACCTGTGGATGCACTTCACGCGCCACTCCACCTTCGCTGACACGCCGCCGCCGGTGATCGTGCGCGGCGAGGGCGCCTACGTCTTCGACGCCGAAGGCAAGCGCTACCTGGACGGCCTCGCCGGGCTGTTCGCGGTGCAGGTCGGCCACGGCCGGGAGGAACTCGCGCAGGCAGCCGCCGAGCAGACGCGTCAACTGGGCTACTTCCCGTTGTGGGGCACGGCCCACCCGAAGGCGGTCGAGTTGGCCGAGCGCTTGGCCGCGTCCGCGCCGGGCGACATCAACCGGGTCTTCTTCACGGTGAGCGGCGGCGAATCCGTCGAGACGGCGTGGAAGCTGGCCAAGCAGTACTTCAAGCTGACCGGCAAACCCACCAAGCACAAGGTGATCAGCCGTTCGCTCGCGTACCACGGGACTTCGCAGGGCGCACTGTCCATCACAGGCATCCCGGCGGCCAAACAGGACTTCGAACCGTTGGTGCCGAGTGCGATCAAGGTGCCGAACACCAACATCTACCGCGCGCCAGTGTTCGGCGACGACCCCGAGGCGTACGGCCGGTGGGCCGCGGATCAGATCGCAGCGGCGATCGAGATGGAAGGCCCGGACACGGTCGCAGCGGTTTTCCTTGAGCCCGTGCAGAACACCGGCGGGTGTTTCGTGCCACCGCCTGGTTACTTCCAGCGAGTGCGCGAGATCTGCGACCAGTACGACGTTCTGCTGGTGTCCGATGAGGTCATCTGCGCGTTCGGCCGTCTGGGACACGACTTCGGCGCCAAGCGGTACGGCTACCAGCCCGACATCATCACCGTTGCCAAAGGACTGACTTCCGGATACGCCCCGCTGGGCGCGGTTCTGGTCAGCGACCGGCTGATGGAGCCGTATCTCCAGGGCACGACAACGTTCCTGCACGGCTCGACATACGGCGGGCACCCGGTGTCGTGTGCCGTCGCCATGGCCAACCTGGACATCATGGAAAACGAGGGGATCTACGACCACGTGCTGTCCAATGAGTCCGCTTTCCGGTCCACGTTGGACAAGTTGACCGACTTGCCGATCGTCGGCGATGTCCGTGGTGCCGGGTTCTTCTACGGCATCGAGCTGGTGAAGGACAAGGAGACCAAGGAGACCTTCAGCGCCGAGGAGTCCGAGCGCGTGTTGCGCGGCTTCCTCTCCGGCGCCCTGTTCGACGCCGGGCTCTACTGCCGTGCCGACGACCGGGCCGAGCCGGTGATCCAGTTCTCGCCGCCGCTGATCTGCGAGCAGCAGCAGTTCGACGAGATCGAGCAGATCCTGCGCAAGGTGCTCACCGAGGCATGGCACCTGCTCTGACCTAGCGCCGCCCAAAGGGGGCGATGAACGGGCACTCCCGAACTGCTGCCCCTTCGGGAGGGATAGCCCCCTGGTGCCGTCGTTACCTTGTCGGATAAGTGATTTCGACAAGGGGGCGGCGTGCTGTCCAGCCTGACAACGGAAATATCGTCGGACTACCAGGCGGTAGTCCGACGAGTGCTGGGCGCCAAGGCTCCCGAGTGGACACTGCACGACGGCGAGACCTGGTGCATGGTGGCGCCTCGGGGGCACGAACACCGCAGGCAGGGCTGGAAACTACATATTTCGGCGATCGCCTCGACGGCACACCGCGTCCTCGAAGCCGCGGCGCCGATCCTGGTCGAACACGGCTGTGCGTTCAAGTTCGCCGTCTCGCCGCGGGTTCTCGTCGAGCTGACCGGGGTGCGGGCACCACGTGCCCAGTCAGGCAAATTCCTTACTGTCTATCCCGCTGACGATGACCAGCTGCGCGAGCTCGCTCAGCGTCTGCACGAGGCAACGATTGGTCTGGTCGGCCCGGCTATCCTGTCCGATCGGCGTTACCTGCCGGACAGCGTCGTGCACTACCGCTACGGCTGCTTCACGTCCGCTCGCGAACTGAACAACGAAGGCTTCTACGAGGGACAGCTGCTGGCTCCGGACGGCAGCTTCGTCCCGGACGAGCGCAATCCGTGGTTCTCGCCACCCGAATGGGCAGTACCGCCGTTCGAGCAGCCTGCCCGAAACGGCGGCACCGGCCGGCCGGTGCTGCTTGCGGGACGCTATCTCGTCCGTGAGGCGGTTCGGCACGCCAATCGGGGCGGGGTCTACCGGGCTGACGACCAGCGCACGGGCGAGGCGGTGCTGATCAAGGAGGCGCGGCCGCACATCGGCGCGGGGACCGGCGACGGCGACGCCCGGGACTGGCTGCGCTACGAGGCACGTGTGCTGAGCAAGCTCGCTCCACTCGGGGTGACGCCCGCAGTGCGAGATGTCTTCGAGTCCGGCGGCCATGTCTTCCTTGTCGAGGACCTGATCGAGGGCACGAGCCTGACCGAGTGGTCCATCGACCAGGCAACGCGCCACGGCGCGCGGATGCCACTGGATCTGATGTGGCGGCTGGCCCGTGACCTCACCTTCCTGGTGACACAGGCGCACGCCGCAGGATTCGTCGTACGGGATCTCAAGCCCAGCAACGTGATGGTGACGCCGCAGAACGAGCCGGTGCTGATCGATCTGGAATGCGCGGTGGAGCTCGGTGCCGCCGCCGATGTCAGAGGCACGGCCGGATTCACCGCGCCCGAACACCTCGCCGCCGCCGATGGTGTCACGGTCGGGCCCGAAGTGGACTGTTTCAGCATCGGCGCGACACTGTTGCACACCGCGACGGGAATCAATCCGGTACTGGCCGAGGACACCGAGCCAACCAGAGCGGTCGCTGACCGGCTCGCCGCGATCGTCGACGCCGCGGCACCGGAACACCCGGCGCTGCGCGCCCTCGCCCCGCTGGTGATCGGCATGACCGCGGGAGTGCCGGATCGTTGGCCACTGGACAAGGCCGTCGCATTCCTCAGTGCCGAGCCGGATGCGGGCGCCGTCGAAGCGCCCACATTGAACGGTGTGGCCGATCGGTTGCGGCGTGACGGGTTCGCTTACCTGGCCGAAACCGTCGACGTGAATGCCGAATACCTGTGGCCCCGTGCGCGTGGTGTGCCTGCGGGTGATCCCTGCAATGTCCAGCTCGGTGCAGGTGGGGTGCTCGCGGTGCTCGACCGTGCCGTCCGGACGGGAGCGCATCCCGAGGTAGAACCGGTGCTGCGGAGTGCGGCCGAATGGTTGGGACAGCGATTGACCCAGCCCGACCGGATCCTTCCTGGGCTCTACTTTGGACGATCCGGCGCGGTGTGGGCGTTGCATGAGGCTGCCGGGACGCTCGGTGATGCCGCACTGGCCGATCAGGCCACCGCTTACGCGCTGCACATTCCGTTGGAATGGTCCAATCCGGACATTTGCCACGGGCTGGCCGGTGCTGGTCTGGCGCAGGCGCATTTCTGGCGGGTGACTGGTGATCGACGGTTCGCGGACCGGGCCGCGGAATGTGCGGACCGCGTGCTCCGTCTACTTGAGAACTCGACGAGCGGTGTGGACTGGCCGATCGAACACCGCCGCGAGCTCGCCGGATGCCCGAGTTACGGCTTCGGGCACGGAGTAGCGGGCGTCGCCACGTTCTTGCTCATCGCCGGGCGCGCACTGGACCGGCCTGAACTGGTGGAGATCGCGGCCTCGGGTGGCCATGCGTTGTGCGCGCTGGCCGAGCAGGACGACGATTCGGCGTTGTGGCCCAAGGGACCTGGCCGTACTGAGCGGATGGGCCTGACGCTGTGGTGCCATGGTGCTTCCGGCATCGGCACCTTCCTGATCCGGCTGTGGCAGGCGACCGGTGAGCAGGTGTTCCTCGACCACGCCCAGCGTGCGGCCCGTGCGGTTCATCGGAATCGTTGGCGGCACAGCCCGAGTACTTGCCACGGCGTCGCAGGCAATGCGCAGTTGTTGCTTGATGTCGCCGACGCGACAGGCGAGGCGCAGTACAGGCAGTGGGCAGAGGAAGCGGTGGCGTGCCTCGCGGTGCGTGCCACCCGGCGTGCCGACCGGTTGCTGATACCCGACGAGACGCTGCGCGAAGTTCAGGCGAGCTACCAGGTCGGTTTGGCGGGAGCGCTGGATTTCCTGCTCCGCCTCGAATACGGCGGTGGCCGAGCCTGGCTGCCGGACTTCGAGTGAACGACAGGAGGTGAGGAGAAGATGCAGACTGACGTCCTTGAACTGCAGACGCTGCCGGAGACCGACACCGAGCTGCTGACGCCGGTGATGTGCTGCGACACCGACTGGACCAGCGGTGAGTGCACCATGCGTCCGCCGCGCTGCAAGGAGTAGCGGCCGTGTCCTGTGCGGACGGCTGTCACTGTCCGCACAGGACCTCCGTCGATCCGGGAGACCGATGATCACGCTCGACGCCATCACCGAACTCGTCGGCGAGCCGCGTCCGGCACCGCCGTGCGTCCGGCCTGCTCTCGCCGACGGCGGGCCTGGTCTCGTGCTGGCCTTCAACCAGCTCGACCGCTGCCTGCCCGGGCAAGGCTGGCGTGCCATGGCCGAGGGATATCTCGACGCGACCGTCGCGGGTGTCCATCGCCTCGGCGGGCTTGACGCGTCACCAGGAATGTACGGCGGGCTAGCCGGAGTCGCCTTCGCCGCCTGGATGCTGGGCCAGGATGTGCCGGACATACACGAAAGCGTTGTACGGCAAGCCATAGCACGATCTCAGGCACTCGGTGGGCGGCAACGCGAGATCGATCTCATCTCCGGCCTGACCGGAACTGGCGCGTACCTGCTGTGCCGACGCGACGAGGCGCTGACGACAGTGCTGGCAGCGCTGGTGTCTGCCACTGTGGACCGTCCGCCAGGGATGGCTCACGGCAGTTCCGGCCCTCTTGCCCTGCTTTGCTTGGCCGAACGGGCAGGCTACGCCGTTCCGGGACAGCGGAACGCCATTGCCACACTGGCTTTGCGGCATGCGGGCGAGATGCCAGGGACGACATGGTGCCGTGGCAGCGCCGGCATGGCCCGTGCGCTGTGGCACGCGGGGATTTCCCTTGGTGACCCGGACATGTGCGATCGCGCTGTGTCGACGGTGAAAGCCGCCCACCGGCAGGATGCGACGCCGGACATCGGTCTCTGCCACGGACGGGCGGGCCTGCTTCAGGTGACGTTCCGCTTTGCCCAGGACACCAGCGACCCCGAGCTTGTCGCGGCCGTGCCGGAGCTCGCCGCTGACCTGATGACGTCCACACCCGACGAGCCGGGATTCCTCGACGGCGCGGCAGGTGTTGTGCTCGCGCTGCTCACCGCTGCCTATCCGGAGCCGCCTGAGTGGGATCGGGCGCTGCTGCTGTCGTGAGGGAGGGACATGGACACCGAAGTGCTGATCGCCGGGGCCGGCCCGACCGGTCTCGTGCTGGCGATCGAGTTGGCTCGGCGCGGCGTCAATGTGCGGATAGTCGACAAGGCTGAGGCGTATCCGACGAGCTCACGCGGCGACGCGCTGGTTCCCCGGACGTTGACGATCTTCGACGATCTCGGTGTCCTCGACGAGGTCCTGGCGGTGGGCCACGCGAAGTACCCGGTACAGACCTATCGTGACGGTGAGCTGATCGACCGGCGAGAGAGGGCCGCGCAGACCGGACGACTTCCGAACATATGGTTGCTTGGCCAGGCGAGGACCGAACAGGTGCTACGAGACCGGCTCGCCGCGCACGGTGTCCGGGTTCAGTTGGGAACCGAGGTGACCGGGTTCTCCCAGGACGCCGACGCGGTGACTGTTCACCTGCGCGACGCGGAAACCATACGTGCCGCTTACCTTGTCGGTGCCGACGGCGGAAAGAGCTTTGTGCGTCAGGCACTCGGTGTGCCGTTTCCGGGCACGACTGACGAGACGCTTCGAATGATGATCTGCGATGTCGTGGTCGATGGGCTGGACTTGGCTTGCGCGCATTGGTTCACCCGCGGCCTCGCACTCGTGCCGGTTTCGGGTCAGCCACCGCTTTTCCAGCTCCGCGCACCGATCAGCGCTGACACACCGGGCGCTCCTGCAGGCGTGCAAGCTTTGCTGGATCACCGTTGTGGCGCCGGCAAAGTCCGCCTGCGTGACCTGACGTGGTCGACTGTGCTGCGGTCCAATCTGCGTGTCGCAGAACGTTTCCGGACCGGCCGTGTCTTCCTCGCCGGTGATGCCGCACATGTCCATCCGCCCACGGGAAGTTACGGGCTCAACACCGGGGTGGAGGACGCGTACAACCTGGGCTGGAAACTCGCCGCCGCACTGTCCACATCGGAGCAGGAAGAGCTGCTGGAGACCTACCACCTGGAACGGAAGACGGTCGCCAGCCGGATTCAGACCATGATCACCGGCCTGATGCGGAAGTACGCCGGAGACGAAGCAGCGCCGGACCTCGACCTGAGTTACCGTCACAGCCCGCTGTCGGTCGATGAGCGCGCTGAACCAGGCACCCTGCATGCCGGTGACCGCGCCCCAGACGCACTCGTATTGGCCCGCGACGGCCGTCCGACGCGGTTGTTCGAGCTCTTCCACGGCACGCACGCCACTGTGCTGGCGTTCGGGCAGGAAACCGCGGATCCGCCGGACTTTTCGGGTGAGGTAAGGACGCACAGCGTGTTCCCGCCAGATTCCGGCGGAGAGTTCACCGATCACAAAGGACAGGCCTTCGGTGCTTACGATGTGCTCCCCGGAACGCAGATACTGGTTCGCCCGGACGGTTACGTCGCGGCGATTCGCTCGGCGCGTTCTTCGGTGTCCTCCAACACGATCCGGCCGAGCCGGTCGTAGGTCTCGGGTTTGACCTTACGTAGGTAGAGCGCACCGAGGACACCGGCCACGAACACGCCCGCGACTGTCCACGGAATCGCGGCGAACAAAGTGGACTCAGCCGCTGGGCCCGCTGCCGCGTCGGCGTTGTCGAACAGCAGCCAGACAACGGTGATCATGCCTGCGCCGCCGAGCAAAGGGGCAACCAGAGTCGTCAGCTTGTTGCCGCCGCGCCGCCAGAAGTATCCGACTACGGCGAACGAACACAGCGCCTGCACGATCAGGATCGCCATTGTGCCCAGCAATGCCATCAGGGTGTACAGGCCGAGGTAAGGATCCTGCCCGGAGAGACTGAACAGCGCCACGATCACGACCGCGATTCCGGTCTGGGCAAACGAAGCCACGAACGGCGAGCCGTGCTTCGGGTGCGTCCGGCCGAGCGGCCGCCAGATCAAGCCCTCGCGTCCCAACGCGTACAGGTACCGTGCGGCGCACTGGTGGAATGCCATGCCGCACGCGAACGAACCGGTGATCATCAGCCACTGGAAGGCGACCACGGCCCAGTGGCCAACCGTTTGTTCGGTAGGGACGAAGAACAGATCCAGTGGGCTCTTGGTCGCCAGTGCGACCGACCCGGCAAGGCCGTTGCCCGCGATCGCCATCCACGACACGAAGACGTAGAACAGTCCGATGCCTACCACGGCGACCAGCGTCGCGATGGGAATGATCTTCTTGGGGTTACGGGACTCCTCGCCGTACATCGCCGTCGACTCGAAGCCGACCCATGACCAGAAGGCCATGAACAAGCCGAATCCGGCCGCCGTTCCGCCGAATGCCGCCGTCGGTTCGAGCGGACCGAGCGGGATGCCATCGGGACCACCGCCTTGGAACAACACCCCGAATGCCATCAGTGCCAGGACGGCGATCTCGGCGACCAGGAAAACGCCGAGGACCTTGGCGGCCAGGTGGATGTCGAAATAGGACAACGCGGCCGTCACCGCCAGCATGATCGCCGCGTAGAGCTGCCACGGCAGATCGAGGCCAAGCTGGGCGTTGATCGTGGTATCCGCGAAATACGCGAAAATGCCCACAATCGACGCCTCGAACACGATGTACGCCAGCACCGCCAGTAGCCCGCTGGCCAATCCCATCACCCGGCCGAGGCCGTGCGAGATGAAGCCGTAGAACGCGCCGGCCGACGTGATCCGGCGGGCCATCGCGACGAATCCGATGCTGAAGACCGTCAGCACGACAGTCGCGAAAATGTAGCCGGCCGGTGCGCCGATGCCGTTGCCGAACGCGACCGCCACCGGGACATTGCCTGTCATCGCGGTGATCGGTGCCGCAGTGGCCACCGCCATGAACACCACACCGAGCAGGCCGACCGAATTGGGCTTGAGCCGGTCCACTTCTCCTCCTCTAGCCGAGGATTTCCGCGGCGGCGCGGGCACCGCTTTCGGCCGCGCCGTTCATGTACCCCTGGAAGTCCACCGACGTGTGTTCACCGGCGATGTGGATGTTTCCCTGACGTATTCCTTCGTAACCGGCATAGCGATGGCAGTAACCGACCGGGTAACAGCTGTAGGCGCCGTACGAGTTCGGGTTCAGGTGCCATGCGGCCAGCATTGCCTTGCCTGTCCAGTCCTGGGCGACGCCGGGGATGACTTTGCCGAACTGGTCAAGGTTCTGCCGGACCACCGCCCGTACGTATGCGTTGCGTGAATCCAGGAATGGCTGCGACGGACGGAAACGCAGGGCGCCATCGCCGCCGCCATACTGGATCGCGATGCCCTTTGTGCCCGATTGCCCCGCTGTCGCGTCCCAGATCTGCTGATAGCCAAGGTCAGTGAAACTGGCACCGTTGGAGATACCCGGCCACACACCACGGCCCAGCCAGTCACGTTCCCGGAACTGCATGTTGAGTTTCGAGCAGTAACCCATGTACAGCTCGCTGATCGCACGTTTCATCCTCGCGTCGAAACCTGCTCGGCGGTAGTCGATGTGTTTCAGCACGCCGAGCGGCACGGTCAGAATCGTGTGGTCCGCGGTGACCGTCCGGCCGCCTTCGAACGTCAGGGTTTGGCTGCCGTCGGCATTGCGTTTGATGGCTTCAAGTCGCCAGCCGTGTTCGATCGTGCCCTTGGGCAACGCGGCCGCGATCGCCTCGGGCAGCCGCTGGTTTCCGCCGGTGATGTGGTAGCGCTCGTCGGACGAACCCCAGACGTTCGGATCTTCCAGATCGCTCTGGTCGATCATCATGTAGACCAGGTTGACCGCGGTCTGGTCGCCGGCTTGCCTGCCGTATTCGACGACATATGCCTCTTCGAGGAAGCTCGCGAGCCAGCCGTCGGGCACGCGTGTCGCGATCCATTCGGCCACACTCATGTTGCTCAGTGCCGTCGCGCCAGGTGTGGTCGCGTCCCATGTCGGTGCGTCCGGCGCGTTCTTGACGTCCGCCTCGAGCGCCTTGTAGACCGGCCGGAAGTCTTCCACGAACTGCTTGTGCGTGCGGTAGCGGCCGCCGAAGAACAGCACGTCCCGGCCGTCTTTCGGCGCGGCGGCAATGACATCGGTGAGCCCGAGGCCAAAGCGGGCGCACAGGTCCCGGACGGCTTGGTGGTCGGTGTCGATGAACTCGCCGCCGTGCTCGGCGACCTGCCCAGCGTCCCAGTATGTGCGCTCTGAGAACATCCGGCCGCCGACTCGGTCGCTCGCCTCGTACACCGTGGATTTCACGCCCGCGTCGGCGAGGGTCAGCGCGGCGTTGAGCCCGGCGAGCCCGGCGCCGATGATCGCGACCGTCGGTTGCGACGCGGCACTGGCTGGTCTTGGCAGGCCGAGCATCGCTGCACCCGCCAGCACACCACCGATTTTCAGGACATCGCGGCGACTGATCGTGCGCGCTTCGGCGGCACGTGCCAGCCGCGCCTCGCGGTATTCGAGGACAGGCATGCCAAGTCGCTCGGCTACCGCATGGTCCACCGCAACTCGACGCACGAAGCGGAACATCTCTGTACGCGGCATGGCGACGATGCAACAGCACGAATCTCGCACTGTCAACGCCCAGTTGCCACGGAATCCGTTGTCAACAATCGCCGCGAGGATGGATTACCTCGGTTGAAGGCCCAGCCTCTCGCCGAGCCGGCCGATCCAGGCCGCGACGTCATCCGCGGCACGATCGGGCAAACCGAACACGACCTCGGTGACACCGATGGACGCCAAGTGCGCCAACCGATCCGGGTCGGGCCGCCCGCCCAGCGCGACGACCTCCGGCGCGCCGCGGCGCCCGGCGTCCCGCCAGATCGCCTGCAGCGTGGCCACTTGGTCGGTTATGTCCACTTCGTACGGCGTGGTGATCCAGCCGTCGGCCGATCGCGCGATCCATTTGAAGGTCTTCTCGGTGCCGCCGGCGCCGATCAGCACCGGGATGTGCGCCTGCGCCGGCTTCGGCCACGCCCAGCTCGGACCGAACGACACGAATTCACCCGCGTAGCTGGCCTCATCGTCCGTCCACAGTGCACGCATGGCTTCCAGGTACTCACGCAGCACGGTCCGGCGTTTCGCACCAGGAACGCCGTGGTCGGAGAGTTCGTCCACGTTCCAGCCAAACCCGGCACCCAGGGTCACGCGGCCGCCGGACAGGTGGTCGAGACTGGCAATTGTTTTAGCCAGCGTGATGGGATCGCTCTCCACCGGGAGCGCCACCGCGGTCGCCAGCCTGATCCGGGTGGTCACCGAGGCCGCGGTCGCGAGCGCGACCCACGGATCGAGAGTCCGCATGTAGCGGTCGTCCGGAAGTGAGGAATCGCCGGTGTGTGGATGCGGCGACTCCCGTTTGACCGGAATGTGCGTATGTTCCGGCACATAGAAGGAATCCAGGCCGGCCCGCTCGGCGGCAGCCGCCGCCATCGCGGGCGCGATGCCACGGTCACTGGTGAACAGCACGATCCCATACCGCACACCAGGCAGCGTATTAGAACACGTTTCAGTTTTGCAATCCCTGATACGCCAAGCGACGAGAGTCGCGACTGGAACGTGTTCTTTCAGATCTCATCCCTGGCGGGGTCGTGGTACTGGCCGAAGAACGTCGACTCGTCCAGTACCTGCAACCTGCCGCGGCCGAAGACCAGGAACCCGGTCGGCCGAAGTTCGTGCTCGCCTTCGTGATCACCCAGCACGCCCACCGGGCCGGCCTTGCCATCCCGGATGACGAAGTCGACATCCGGCGGGACAAGGCCTTGCTCTCGCAACCTGTCCACCCAGGCATCGATCTCCGGCAACACAGCCGGATCGGTGTAGCACGCGGCCCGCACGGGCGTCGGCCACGGCTGGTAGATCCTGATCACTCGACTGCGCATGTCCGCCATTCCCCGTCGGCTCGCGAGCACGGTAAGCACCGACGGAGAACGTATCACAGGTTCGAACACATGTTCGAAACCAGGCTAGACAGCGACGGACTTCGGGTGCTCGTCCGCACGCGCACCGGCCAGCAGGCCGAGGCGTTCGGCCGCGGCACCGGCCTGGAAACGGTTGTCCGCCTGGAGCATCTGGTACAGGCTGGAGATCCGGCGAGCCAGAGTCCGTGGCGCGAGCGACATCCGACGGGCGATCGCGGTGTCCGGCAGGCCAGTGGCGAGCAAGCGCAGCAATTCCCGCTGTTCCCGGTCGAGAACGACAACACGTGGAGTGGTAGAGGGCTTCATTTCGGTACGGCTCCCGATACGGCGGTCGGTAGGACGCCTGGTGTGATGCCAGCGCCGACATCACACCAGGCCGTGCCTCGGACGCTGCCCGGTGCCGAAGGGGGCATCGGCACCGAGCGGTGAACAGATACGAGCCCTGCCCTCATATCTGTTCGAGAAAGCGTTTCTTGAGGCTGTCGCACCCCATCGCAGTGCGACAAGAACGACGCTACACCCGCAAAGGCGGTCAGCAAGGCGATCGGCCTGGAGTTTTCGCGCACTGTGTGGTGGCCATTCGGGCATCGGGCCAGGATGGATGTCGAGAGTGGACAGTCCATGATGCTTTATGGACCCAGAATGGACCATGACGAGAGGAGACAACTCATGCGGTTAGCCGCACTCGCCGGCGCGGTGCTCACCACGGTCGCCTTGTCGGCGACCACAGCCAACGCCACTCCCCCGAGCGGGGTCACTGGGACAATCATCAGCAAGACGACCGCCGGAGGCAAGGACTACATCCTCCGGGAGATCACCCTGGCCGCAGGCGGAACGACCGGGTGGCACCACCACGAGGGGACGCTGTACGCCCTGGTGCGCAGCGGAACACTGACGCACAACAAGTCCGACTGCTCGATCGATGGCATCTACGGGCCTGGCTCGGTGTTCGTCGAGCCGGCCGGCGAGGGCAACATCCACGTCGGTCGCAACCTAGGAAAAACACCAGTGGTACTGGATGTCCTGTATGTCCTGCCGGAGGGCGCGCCACTGTCGGTGGACGAACCGAACCCTGGCTGCGACTTCCAGTAGCCGCCCGGTCTTCCGCCCAATCGTCAGATGACTTGACCATCACTGGACTTGCCGTTGACGAACGCTGTGGCCGAAAGGCTGTGAAGCACGCGTGAAGCCGGTGCCCCGCATCGGCTTCACCGCACGAAAACCGGGTGCAAGGACACCGCGACCGCGTGCCGGTGCAGTTCGTCCAACGGGTGAACGATGTCGTCGAGCCGCCAGATCCCGCACAGCATGGTCGGCCGCCAGAGCTCCACCGTCGCGTGCAACTGGCCCAGAATCTGCTCGGTCAGCAGGTCCAGCTGCGGGCGCACTTCGGTCTCCAGATCCGGTGTGCGGCCCGGCCGCTCGTCCGGGTGCCGTTCCCACCGCCTGAACAGTCCACGTTGGACGATCTTGCTCGCCTTGATCTGAGCGCGGAAGAACCGCGCGGGCGGCCCCGAGGGCATACCACGGCGCAGTGACTCGGCCACCACCCCGTCAAGGATCTGCTGTTCCCGCACCGGGTCGTCGATCTGCCGGCCGGTGCCGAACTTCGCGGCCGCGACCAGATCGCTGAGCATCACCCTTCGTACCGCCAACTCGGCGAGCGGCCCGAAGGGATCCCCAGGTCCGGCGGCCAAGCCGACCATCACCTATCCCGTGCTGCCGAACGTGATCACGCAACGCATGAAATCCACGGTACCTGCCCGATCAGTTTCCGCCCCCTGTCCGGTCTGTATTGGCATGGAGGTGTCTTCATGTCCTTTAACTGGCTACTGACCGGTTTATTCCTGGCGACCGGGGTGTGGTTCACGATCGGCTGCGCCACGGCGGCCGGGGCCGAGCGGGTCACCAGTGGCGGCCACGCGGTGATGAGCCTGGCCATGGTCGCGATGGTCTGGGGTGTCCCGTTGCCCCTGTGGCTCCAGGTAGCCGTTTTCACCGCGATCACTGTGTGGTTCGCCGGCCTGGCCACCGTGTCCCACCGGCGGCACGGGTTGCGCGCAGTGCACCACGCGCTCATGGGCGCGAGCATGGCGTGGATGGTCTGCGCCATGGCCCTGCCCGTCGGCCATCAGGTCATGGTCGTTTTTGCCTGGTATTTCCTGATCGCCACGCTCCCACTGGTTGGGAAGCAGATCGACGCGCTCGGCCACGCCGCCATGAGCGCGGGCACCGGCCTGATGTTGCTGGCGATGTGAGCAGGAATAATGCCGGGCATGAGCTTCACCATGGTGTTCGTGCCACCGCAGCAGGACGAGACCGCCACCTGGCCGCGGCGGCTCGCCGAGGCTGTCCCTGGTCTTCGCGTGCTGCGACCGGACACTGCTGAGGAAGCGGCCGAGGCGTTGCGCGCGGCTGACGCAGCCTACGGCGCACTGCCCGAGGAGTTGTTGGCGCACGCCGGACAGCTGCGGTGGTTGCAGGCTCCGCAGGCCGGGCCGCCAGCCGGGTTCTACCACCCCAAGCTGATCGAGCACCCGGTCCAGGTGACCAACATGCGAGACACGTACACCGATCACGTCGCCACGCACACCATGGCACTCGTCCTGGCGCTGGCGCGCGGGCTGCCGCAGTACGTTCGTGCGCAGGCTCAGTCGACCTGGGCGCCGGACTGGGATCCAAGCTCGGTGCTGGCGATGGCCGAGTCGACCGCGTTGATCGTCGGTGTCGGCGCGATCGGCAAGGAAGTCGGCCGGATGCTGTCGGCATTCGGCACCCGCGTGGTCGGCGTCGACGCGCGGCACGCTGACCCGGTTGAGGGATTCGCTGAAATCCTGCCCGCAAACGCGCTGGACGAGCAACTCGGTCAAGCCGACTTGGTCGTCATCACCGTGCCGCACACGCCCGAAACAGAGGGCATGTTCGACGCCGAGCGGCTCGCGAAACTGCGCAGCAATGCTTATCTGGTCAATATCGGCCGTGGCCCGACGCTGCGCCTTGAGGCACTCAACGACGCGTTGGCCGCCGGCAAACTCGCCGGCGCCGCCCTCGACGTCTTCGAAACGGAGCCGCTCCCGTCAGACAATCCACTGTGGACGCGACCGGACGTGCTGATCACGCCGCACGTGGCGGGTGCGGGCCCGCACGCCGAAGAACGCCGATTCGCCGTCACCGTGGAGAACGCGAAACGCTTCGCCGCTGGCGATCCTTTGATCAACGTGGTGGACAAGGCTCATTGGCACTGAGGTGCGGTACGCGGTCAGGCCAGGCAGCGGTCCGCTGCTGAGGAACAGCGGCGGACCGCACCACCCCCGGCCGCACCACGATCAATCCGGCACACGCCTGTCCACAGAGGACAGCGAGCACCATGACGAGCGAGACTTGCCACGACTGCGTGATGGTGTGCACGAGTCCACAAGCGAGCGCGCCGACTCCGGCGATGAGATATCCGCCGCCCTGAACCATCGCCGACAACGCCGTTGTGATTTGCGGATCCGCGCCTGCCCGTCTCGGAATACTGGTCAATGCCAAGGCGATACCGCCCATGCCGATGCCGAGCCCGGTCGCCCATAACCAAGGCATCACGGCTGGTGCGACAAGCAGCCCAACGACACTCACCATGCTCGGCAGCACGAGTAAAGCGAGCAATGCGTGCTGATTGTGCCGCTTGTGCACCCACCATGGCACCAGCCACATCATCGGCAAGCCAAGGATCATGGCCAGGCTCAGGCAAGCCCCGGCGACATCAGCCGACACGCCCGCGTCCCGCAGGATCGCCGGTAACCAGCCCATCACCAGGAACGTCACCGTGGAGACAAGTCCGAAATAGACCGTCAAACCCCAGGCCGGACCCGACTTCGACACCGCGAACGGGCTCAGCGCACCCCTGCTCGGCCGATTTCCGCCCAGCCCACGGGAAAACGGCACAGTGATGGCCGCCAACACGGCCCACCCGGCCAGCCCGAAGCGCCACGACGACTCGCTGACGATCCACGGCGTGATCAACGCTCCCGCCGTGCTGCCGCAGCCAAGTGACAGCGTGTAGCACACACTGAAAGCGGTGGACTTTCCACCGACCAGCAACGGAAGCATGGTCGCGATCAACGCGATCGCCACGCATACCAACACAGTTCCGGCCACCAGCAGGACCGACCCGCCCGCGACCCGGATCACCTGGGCGACCGCCAGAAGGACCAGCGCGACCTGAACTGTCCTTTGTGTACCCGTCGCAGCCTGTAACCACGGCGTGAGCAAACCGCCGATTCCGCACACCCACAAGGGAAGCGCGACAAGGACCGCCGCGACCGCACCGGTCACTCCCGGCGCGGTCGCGATGTCCGGCAGCGCCGACCCGAGGCTCGTCACCGCGGGCCTGAGGTTGAGTCCCAAGAGGAACACCACCGCAGCGGACCAGATCGGGCCCCGGACCATCGCTCCCCCTTTCGCCGCCCGGAGACCCTAGCACGCGTTCGAACGCATGTTCGATTCAGGGTCGATCTTTCTTGGGTGATCGAAAAGAAGGGATGACCGGACGCTACGTCGGGTCAGGATGGGTGTCGAGAACGTGGCGCCGGCTCCGTCCCAGGGACACCAGCGTCGTGGTAATAGATCACCATCAGCATCAGAAAGGATCTCCACCATGGCTGTCGCCGATGACCTCGACCGCGCCACCGACTCGACGTGGGACTGGGTCGCTGAGCACACCCGTAAGTACATAGCCTCGGGCGGAACCGAGGGTCACGAGTCGAACGGCGTGTACACACTCGTGCTCGCCACAACCGGACGCCGGACCGGCGAGCCGCGTCGCACCTGCCTGATCTACGGCACGTCGGGCGATGACTTCGTCGTCGTCGCCTCCAAGGGCGGTGCCGACGAGGATCCGGCGTGGTTCAAGAACCTCCAGGCGGAGCCGACCGTCGGAGTACAGGTCGGCACACGCCGGTTCACCGCACGCGCCCGTGTCGCGTCCGCGGCCGAACGCGAGCCGCTCTGGACCCAGATGGCGGGCATCTTCCCGCTGTACAACGAGTACGCACAGAAGACCGACCGCGTAATCCCGATCGTTCTGCTCACCCCGCAGGACTGACCGGGCCGTTACGTCGGCTCGGTGAGCGCGGCACGTGCAGTCAGGATTTCGCCCTCACGCGCGTAGGTGACGTCGATTTCCGTACCGATGGGGTGTTCCCTGGTGAACATCCACAGGTCGCTGCGCGAGAACACCGGAGCGCCGCCGAGCTTCAGAATGATGTCACCGGGCTGAATCCCGGCCTTGGCGGCGAAAGCACCGTCATCGACCGACAATACGACCGGGCCGGCCAGCAGATCGTCGGTCAGCATGCCCAGTCCGGATTGGAAGGTGAAGAACCTGTCGTAGCGCACACCGGTGCGCAGGTACAGATCGAGGGCCGCCAACGTCTGCACCCAGCCGAGCCCGACGTTGTCCAGATGGGTCTGCCAGTCCTCGCCTTCACCGAAACCGGCCTGGGTCACCGTGATCCGCGTGCCGCTGCCCTGTTCCTCAAAGGTGACAGTCACTTCGCTCTCGGCAGGAAGGAAAGTCGCCCCTTCCTTGTAGACGAGCTTGTTCGGTGGATCGGCGTCGACGATGCTCCACACCAGCTGGCCGTAGTCGTCGGCGGCCCACGCGATCCGGCCGCCAGGGCGAACGTCGGTTTCCTCGACCGTGCCCGTCAGCCACACCTCGAGGTCCTTCGCGTCGGTGAACGCCTGCCACGCGCGCTCGACCGGGACGGACAACGAGAAAGTCTTCTGGTACTTGCCGTAGTTCACGACTTCTCCTTCGGATCCGGATGCACAGCGAGGACGACGCGGTACGGATCTCCTTGCGAGTCCCCATACTTCTTCAAGATCGGCCCGACGGCCGACATGTACTCCTTGAGAAAAGCGGTCCGCTGCGCGGCATCCGCCAAGCGAACCTCGGCCTCGACCGCGGCACTGGCGATCTTCTCGCCATCGAACGCGGCTCGATCAAGCAGGAGCGCGGCCGCCTGCTGTAACCGCTCACCGACCGCGACCAGGTTCTCCAACGCCACCTGTTCCGCGAGCGCATCGATCCGCGCCCGGTCGACCCAGGCGAGCCGCGGCGAGACGACGTAGGTGGCGGCGGTGGCCTGGTAGAGGCTTTCGACCAAGTTGCCCGCCCGGCGCTCGCCGACCCGGTGCGCGAGGCCGACCCGCTCCAGCTCTTTGACGTGGTAGTTCACCTTCTGCCGAGGTTCCCCCAGCTCACGCGCGACGGCCGCGGCGGAGCCCGGCTCCCTGAGCGCGGCAAGGATCCGCAGGCGCATCGGATGCGCCATGGCTTGCACGGCTTCGGTGCTGGTGACCTCGGCGATCGACTTCACGACAGTGATAGTCGTCCGGAAAAGAAAACTTGTCAAGGGCCCGTTGGATCCCGATGGAGCAGGCCCTTTCAGGGTGGGAGCAGACTTGGCGGGCCGCGACGTCACACGGCGCCGCCGACTGATCAAGTCGACCGAGCCGAAACCGGTTCCCCCTGGGGAATTGTTGTTGCGGTGGAGCATGCTTGCGGGTGTGGATGGCAAGGATGTTCTTGGGGTTTTGGATCTGTTGCGGGACTTCGACGTGTGGATCGGCGGGGGCTGGGGTGTCGACGCGCTGGTCGGCCAACAGACCCGCGACCACCGCGACCTCGACCTCATGCACAGGCAAGAGCAGGAGCCCGGCATTCTTGACGCCCTCACCGAGGCTGGCTTCACTGAAACCCTGAACTGGCGGCCGATCCGCTTTGTCCACGCTCACGAAGACGGCCGCGAAATCGACCTGCACCCCCTCGTCTTCCAATCGGACGGCAGTGCCCGTCAAGCCTCACTCCAACCCGACGAGCCGTTCATCTATCCGGCCGACTGCTTCGTCACGGGCGTCATCCATGGCCGTCAAGTTCCGTGCTTGTCCGCTGAGCAGCAGGTTTACTTCCATCAGGGCTACGAGCCGAGTGAACGCGATCGGCACGACATGGCTCAGCTGCGGCGGGCGTTCGGGATTCACACGCACTTCTGAGGGCGAATGTTAGTTTCGGGTCATGGGGCGCACTCGGGTCGTCATCGTCGGGGCGGGGCCTGCCGGGCTCACCCTCGCCAACGTCCTGCACCAGGCGGACATCGACTGCCTTCTGCTCGAACAGGAGACCCGCGCGTTCATCGAGCAACGGCCGAGGGCCGGGTTCATCGAGGAGTGGGCGGTCCGGGAGCTCGAGCGGCACGGGTTGGCCGATCGCTTGCTTGAGCGGGCTCCTACGCACGGGAAGTTCGAGTTCCGGTTCGAGGGTGAGCGGCATCCGTTCAACTACGCCGAGCTCACTGGCCAGCGGCATTTCGTTTACCCGCAACAGGAGCTGGTGAAGGATCTCGTTGCCGCGTACCGGGGTGAAGTCCGGTTCGGCGTAAGCAATGTCCAGCTGCACGACTTGGCGACCGAGCCGTTCGTCACGTTCACCGACGACGAAGGCGAACACCGGGTCGACTGCGACTTCGTGGCCGGATGCGATGGTGCGCGGGGTGTCACACAGGCATACGTGCCAGCGAAAATCGCGCGTCACGACTACGGGATCGGTTGGCTCGCCCTGCTTGCGGAGGCACCGCCCTCAGCCGACGGCGTCATCTTCGGCATCCATCCCCGTGGGTTCGCCGCCCACATGGCGCGCACGCCCACGGTGACTCGGTTCTACCTGCAGTGCTCCCCTACCGACACCGATGCCGATTGGCCGGACGATCGGGTGTGGACGGAGTTGCACGCGCGGCTCACCGTGACCGACGGGAAGATCATCGAGGGACCGCTGATCGAGAAACGCGTGCTGGACATGCACAACTACGTGCTCGACCGGATGTCACACGGGCGACTGTTCCTCGCTGGTGAGTCCGCGCATCTCGTCGCCCCGATCGGCGCCAAAGGGATGAACCTCGCCATTCACGACGCTTTGCTGCTGGCTGAAGGAATCATTGCGCACTACGAAGGCAACAAGTCCACATTGGACAACTACACCGCCGCGTGCATCGGCCGGGTGTGGCAGTACCAGGAATTCTCCCAGTGGCTGTCCGACATCTTCCATGGCTCGCCGGACCCGTTCCACAACGAGCTCTCCCGTGCTCGCCTGCGGCGGTTGTTGGGGTCACGACGAGCCGCTGAATCCTTTGCGGAGATCTACATCGGACAGCGTGCCGATTTCTAGGCCCTGAGCGCGGCCTGCCTTGGCGGCCGGTGCACGTGTGCTCGGGTCCAGTGGAGTGGTACCGATCGCTTCAGCGGACACTGTGTCCGGAGTGATCGTCAAAAAGGCATCCAATGTGGAAAGCAGATCTGAGGAAGGCACCAACTGCGTCACGCCCATCGGCAACAGCGCGACGACCTTGTCATAGTCCGCCGCGTAATCGGCGTTGTGGGTGCTGCGGATTCCACCGTCGACGTAGCGTCGGCCGTCGATGGTAACCGGTGGCCAGACCATTGGCACGGCACAGCTTGCGGCCACCGCGTCGACCAAATTGACGCCTGAGGAGTTGTCGAATACGCGCGGCTCGCCGGTTTCCGCGTCGACCGCGACGATCTTCAGCGTGAACGAAGGCCACTCGTGCGAAGGCAGCCGGGACGCGATCACGGCGCGTCGTTCGGCTTCGGACACGGTGTCCGCGGTCAACGCCACTGCGCCGATCCTGCGCCGGATCTCCACGTCCGAAGTGACGCCGTCGAGAACTTCCGCCAGATTGGCCACATAGGACTCCAGGTCGACGCCGGGGTCGATCTCCTTGTTCTGCAACGCGGGATCGACTTGCCTCGCGTAGAGCTCGTCCAGGCTCAAGCCGCCGCCGAGCTGGGCGGCCACTGTGGACCCGGCTGACGTGCCGACCACCAGGTCCGCACCGCTCACATCCATGCCCGCCTCGGCAAGACCGGCGAGCACTCCGGTCATCCACGCGATCCCGGCGACGCCGCCACCGCCCAACACAAGCGCATGTTTGGTCACGGATCCGACTCTAGCGGGCGAAGTACCGCCGCGGATTGTCGACGAGCATCGTCTTCAGCTGCTCGTCGGTCACTCCGGCTTCGCGCAGTGCCGGGATCACCGTCGAGTGGATGAAGGTGTAGTGCCAGTTCGGCGCGACCGTCTCGCGTAGGCCCGCCGGGAACCAGTCGATGTGGCACGACGCGTCGTGCGACAGCATCATCCGGTCGCTGAGCCCTTCCGCGGCCAGTGTGGCCACAATGGCCACTCGCTTTTCGTACGACAGCATGACATCGAGCCCGAACCGGTCCATTCCGATGTACGACCCGCCGTCGATCAATTCTCGCACATAGTCCAGATCTTCAGTGTCGCCGCTGTGCCCGATCACCAACGCGCCCAGGTCGACGCCTTCGCGGCGAAAGACCTCCTGCGCCACCAGACCAGTGCCGTGTGGCGCGCTGGTGTGCACGACAATGGGCGCGCCGGTTTGCTTGTGCGCCTCGGCGACCGCGACCATCACGCGCTCCACGCCCGGCGTCAGCTCTTCCTGGATCGCGCACTTGAGGAACGCGGCTTTGATGTTCGTGCCCGAGATGCCTTCGGTGATGTCACGGACGAACAGGTCCGCGAGGATGTCCGGACCGCCGAGCATCGTTCCCGGGCCGTGGTAGTGCAGGTAGAACGGCACGTCGTGGTACGTGTACAAGCCGGTCGCCGGCACGATGTTGATGTCCACCGCCGCGTTGGCCTTGGCCACCAGCTCGACGTCCCTGCCCAGGCCGAGCACGGTCGGATCGACGATGGTGTCCACGCCGGCCGACTTGAGCGCCGTGAGCTTCTCGACCGCCGTCGCGACCAGCGTGTCCTCGGCGTACAGGTCGGGCCGGGCTCGTCTGAGGTCTTCGCTGAGCACGAAAACGTGCTCGTGCATCAGCACGGTTCCCAGTGCTGCCAACGGGATCGGACCACGAATCGTGTCCACGTGCGACATCGAGGCTCCTCACTGAGCGGGACGCACGATCATTATTACCCCAAGATCGTGTCGAACACGACAGTGAAGAAGTCGTCGAGTGCTTGCATGTTCTTGTCAGCCTTGGCGCGCAGCAGCGTGCCTTCCCACGCGTTCAGGACGAACCGGCCGAGCCGGTCGGCGTCCAGGCCCGCGCCGACCTCGCCGGCGGCCTGCGCTTCCTTGATGGCCTGTACGATGCCGTCCGACCATGCGCCAAGGCTGATCGCGACCTGCGTGCGGATGATGCCGCTGTGGTCGGCGCGTTCGGCGGCCATGTTGCCGATCAGGCAGCCCCTGGTGAACTCGTTGCCGACCAGTAGGTCCCGCATCGTGGTGAACCGCGCCTTGAGCTGCTCCAACGGCGAGAGGCCCGGCGTCGACCGATGCCACTCGGACTCGGTGGCGTATCGGCGGACGACCTCGGCCCCGAGGTCCTCCTTGCTCTTGAAGTGGTTGTAGAAGGAGCCTTTCGGCACGCCCGCGGCTTTCGTGATGGTGTCTACCGAGCATGCGGCAAAGCCGTACTTGTGGATCTCCTGCACGGCCGTCTCGACGATGACCTCGCGAACACTCGCCCTGGGCATACCCCCAATGTGACCAGTCGTCTTGGCTTTGTCAAACGGCGGTCGACCCGCCTCCGTTCAGCCGCTGGTCGGGGCGCATTTTTCGTGGCTTCAATGATGGAAAGCCGTTGAATCGAAGGGGATCGCGCATGACGTTGACCCGAAAGCAACTGCTGAAGGCCATGGCGGGAGCGGGCGCCGCGGTGATCGTCACGCCGCAAGCGCATGCGTCCGGCAGCCGGGTGATCGAGCGGGATGTCTGTGTCATCGGCGGCGGCGCGTCCGGCAGCTATGCCGCAGTCCGCTTACGCGACCTGGGTCGTTCGGTCGTCTTGGTCGAGCGCAAAGGCAGGCTGGGCGGGCACACCGAGACGTTCCACGACCCCGTCACCGGAGGCACCGTCGATGTCGGTGTGGCGGGGTACCACGACATCCCGCTCGTCCGCCATCACTTCGGCCGGTTCGATGTGCCGCTGCAGTTCTCCAGGACGGATCCCAGCACGATCCGATTCGCCGACCACCGGACCGGCCTGCCCGTCGACAACTACCGGATGCCGCCGGTCAGCAGACTGTCCGAGTACGCGAACGTGCTGGAGCAGTACCCGTATCTGGAGGACGGACCGGACTTGCCCGACCCCGTACCGGCTGAGCTCGTGGCACCGTTCACCGACCTGATGGCCAAGCACGGGTTCGCGGATCTGGCCCCGTTCTTGTACCTGGTGAGCCAAGGCCGCAGCGACCTGTTCGACTTGCCTGCCCTGTATGAGATGAAGTACCTCAATGGCCCTGCGGTCCACGCGATGCTCACCGGAACGACCGTGACCACCAGCCGTCGCAACAACAGTGAGCTCTACGAGAAGATCACCACCTTTCTCGGCGACGATGTGCTGCTGAACGCCACGCTGACCGGGGTCAGCCGCGACCGCGCCGGAGTGCGGGTCCTCCTCCGTACCCCGCACGGACCGGCCACGATCCGGGCGCGCAGGCTCGTCGTGACCGTGCCGCCGCCGTTGGCTGGGTTGGACATGGACAGCACCGAACGGGCACTGTTCAGCCGGTTCAGCCCGGGCGGCTACTACACAAGCGTGCTGCGGCTGCCCGGCGTTCCGCAGGTCCCGATCCAGAACGTCAGCGCGGACGCATCCCGCCAGCACATGCCGTCCATGCCCGGGATGTACCTGCTCGCCGCCACCGGCATCCCCGAGATCTTCATCGCCTACTACGGAAGCAGCCGTCCGCAGCCCGAAACGCGAGTACGCGCGGACATCCTCGGCGCACTCGGCAGGCTGCAGTCCACCGGCGTGCTCCCCACGACCCAGCCACGGTTCGAGATGTTCGCCAGTCACGCGCCTTTCCTGCTGAGCGTCAGCGGCCGGGACATCGCTGATGGCTTCTACCGAAGGCTCAGTGCCCTGCAGGGCAGGCGCAACACCTTCTACACCGGGGCCGCGTTCCACACGAACGACTCGACGTTGCTGTGGCGGTTCACCGAAAGTCTGCTGCCGAGGATTTAGATTGCCGTGTCATGAAGCGCGACGCCTACTGCTCCTCCTGCGGGACCGCCTACGCCGACACGTCCGGCTATCCCCGCGTCTGCTCTGGTTGCGGCATGCAGACCTGGGCGAACCCGACGCCGGTCGCCATCGTGTTGGTGCCGGTCAAGGACGGTTCCCGGACCGGACTGCTCGTCGTACGGCGAGCCATCCCGCCAGTCGGCCAGCTCGCCCTGGTCGGCGGATTCGTCGACCAAGGCGAGACGTGGCAGCAGGCAGGCGCCCGCGAACTGTGCGAGGAAGCGGGCATGCTCGTGGACTCCGCGACGCTGCAGCCGATGTGGTTCACCTCGACCGAGCCGGATCCACGGCATGTGCTGCTGTTCTCGCTCGCCCTCGAGATGCAGGCGTCCGATTTGCCGCCTTTCACGCCGAACAGCGAGGCGTCCGAGCGCGGAGTGATCTTCGGCCCGCGTGGTCTTGCTTTCTCGTTGCACGAAGAGGCCGCGCTGAAGTACTTCGGATCTGATGGGCCCGCTGATTTCAAACCACTGTGACGGGATGCGGCACGATCGCGTCGAACAGGTAGCCCTGCGTGTTGTACGGCGTGACGTCAGGCTGAGTCACGCCTGTGGAATCGGCGGCTCGTGCGCGCAGCTCGTACGTGCCCGGTTGCTTGGGACGCCACGGGAACTCCCACTGGAGCCAGCCACGCTCGGAGGCGTGGCTCGTCGGTTTCGCCGGATGCCAGTTGACGCCGTCGACGCTGATGTCGACCTTGCAGATCCTCCCGTTTCCTGACCAGGAACGACCACGCAGCACATGCCGCTGTCCAGCCGCCAAGGTCGCGTCGCGCGGCAGTTCGAACGCGCTCTTCACGACCTGGCGGCTGACCAGCGTTCCCTCGGCCGGGTACGTCGGGCCGACGAGCCGGTAGAACTGCGTGTTCCACGGCGACACGAGCGGCGTTTCGGACACCTCGATCTCGCCGAGCCACTTGATCGACGCGATCCCGATCCAGGACGGGACCACCAGCCGGACCGGAAAACCGTGGTCCGGCGGCAGTTGCCGACCGTTCATCTCGTACGCCAGCAGCACGTCGTCCAGTGCTTTGCCGATCGGCAGCGGCCTGCGGACTTTGCCGAGGTTGACGCCACCGCTCACGAAGTCGCCGTCAAGACCGGACGGCTGCACGTCGACAGCGTTCCTGCTCAGCCCTGCTTTGGCGAGCACAGTGGACAGCCTGACGCCACGCCATCGTGCGACGCCGATAGCTCCGAGTTTCCACGGCGTGCCGGACACCTGCTGGCCTTGTTGACTGGTGTAGTAACTGCGGCCGTTGCCCGCGCACTCGATGAACGCGGTGGTCGTCTCGGCGGGCAGCGCACGCAGATCGCGGTAGCTGAACTCGACCGGGCCACGACGCAGTCCAGTGCCGAACATCCGCAATCGCCACGTGTTCACGTCGATCGTGGGCGTGGAAGTGTGGTTGCGTACGAAGAACCGGTCGATCGGGGTGAGGTATCCCTGGCCGCTCAAGGATTCCCACCTCGTTTCCGCGTTGGTCCCGTACACCTCGAAGAACTCCGGTGGCAACGGTTTGACGATCGGACCGGCCGCGGACGCGATCCCCGCCGTCCCGACGGCCATCGCAGCTCCCCCGATCACCGACATCCGCAGCACGGTACGGCGAGACAGGCCACGGGCCGCGCCGGCAAGCCATTGCTGGTGGCGCCCTTGGTCGTAAGTCGACTCGTCGGTCAGCATGCGGGCAGTTTTCTGGTGCCTCGCGTTTTATTCCAGCGCGTCCACATAGCGGACGCCGCCGCGGATCAGGCTTGCGCGGCGCACCATGTCGGTATGCACCTTGCTGTTGCCCTGGATGGCGCGGGCGCGGATCCCGCGGCATGGCGCGAACCCGACGCACGGCCCCGCGACCTGCTCACCGCGCAGTACTGGGTGGATCTGGTGCGGGAGGCGGAAGCGGGGAAACTGGACTTCGTCACGTTCGAGGACTCGCTGGGGCCGGGCAGTGACGACGTCGGCCATGTGCGTGGGCGGCTTGACGCGGTGTTGATCGCGTCCCGCGTCGCGCCGCTGACCTCACACATCGGCCTTGTGCCAACGGCTGTCGCCACGCACACCGAGCCTTTCCACCTGTCGAAGGCGATCGCGACGCTCGACTACGTCAGCAACGGTCGTGCGGGCGTGCATGTCCAGGTTTCCGAGGACGAGCGCGACTACCGGCACTTCGGCAGACGCTCGTACCCGAGCGCGGACCTGTGGGGCGAGGCCAGGGACTACATCGAGGTGCTGCGGCGATTGTGGGACAGCTGGGAGGACGACGCCGAGATCCGGGACGTGGCCACCGGGCGGTTCGTCGACCGGGAGAAGCTGCATTACATTGATTTCAAAGGCAAGTGGTTCTCGGTCAAGGGACCGTCCATCACGCCGCGGCCGCCACAGGGCCAACCGATCGTCGCGGGCGATGACATCGTTTTCGCCGACGACGTGGTGCACGAACGGACTTTCGCGGACGTTCCCGTACCAGGCACGACCGTCGAAGACGTGATCTCACTGCGGGACAAAGGGTTTTTCGGGGTGCGGTTCATTCCGGCGCGTCTTCCCCACGATCTGACCGTCATCGTTCGCGGTCTGGTGCCCGAGCTGCAGGAGCGTGGCGTGTTCCGCCGTGAGTACGAGGCCGACACCCTGCGTGGCTTGCTCGGTCTGTCTCGGCCCGCAAACCGTTACGCCGCACAAGGAGCGTGAGATGAAGCAGATTCACCTCGCCGCCCATTTCCCCGGCGTGAACAACACGACCGTGTGGAGCGATCCGCAGGCGGGCAGCCACATCGAGTTCAGCTCGTTCGTGCACCTCGCGCAGACCGCCGAACGCGCGAAGTTCGATTTCTTCTTCCTGGCCGAGGGATTGCGGCTGCGTGAACAGAACGGCCTGATCTACGACCTCGACGTGGTCGGCAGGCCGGACACGTTCACCGTGCTGGCCGCTTTGGCCGCGGTGACCGACCATCTTGGACTGACCGGCACGATCAACTCCACTTTCAACGAGCCTTATGAGGTGGCCCGGCAGTTCGCCTCGCTGGATCATCTTTCGAGTGGCCGGGCCGGGTGGAATGTGGTGACGTCGTGGGACGCGTTCACCGGCGAGAATTTCCGGCGTGGCGGCTTCCTGCCGCAGGATCAGCGGTATTCCCGCGCCGAGACTTTCCTGCGTACCGCATGGGAACTGTTCGACTCGTGGCGTGGCGACGAAATCATCGCGGACAAACAGTCCGGCGTGTTCCTTCGGGACGCCGACGCGGGCACGTTCCGGCACCGCTCCGAGCATTTCGACATCTCCGGCCGGTTCACCGTGCCGCGCAGTCCGCAGGGCAGGCCCGTGATCCTGCAAGCCGGAGATTCCAACGAGGGCAGGGAATTCGCCGCGGCGACGGCCGACGCGATCTTCTCCCGGCACGGCACGAAGGAAGCAGGGCAGGCGTTCTACGCGGACGTGAAAGGCCGGTTGGCCAAGTACGGCCGGACACACGAACAGCTGAAGGTCCTGCCCGCCGCGACTTTCGTGCTCGGCGACACCGACGCGGATGCCCGTGAGCGCGCGGCGGTGGTTCGCCGTCAACAGGTCAGCGGCCAGACCGCGATCAAGTTGCTCGAGCAGCTGTGGAACCGTGACCTCAGCTCGTACGACCCCGACGGGCCGTTGCCCGATGTGGACCCGTTGGTCGGCGAGAACACTGTTGCCAAAGGCCGGGCGAGCGTCCGGATGCACAAGGATCCTTTGGCGACAGCGAAGGAATGGCGTCAGCTCGCCGAGGCGAAGAACCTGTCGATCCGGGACTTGATGATCGAGGTCTCGGCCTGTCAGACCTTCATCGGCTCGGCGGCGACGATCGCTGAGACGATCAACGACCTCGTGCAGTCAGACGCGGCCGACGGGTTCATCCTGGTACCGCACGTAGCCCCGGGCGGTCTGGACGAATTCGCGGATACGGTCGTTCCGCTCCTGCAGGACCGGGGCGTGTTCCGCTCCGACTACACCGGCCCGACACTGCGTGATCACCTCGGTTTGACCACGTAGAACGTCACGACATAGAGCGCGAACGCCACGGCCGCGCCCTGGATGCTCCCAAGCAACAACTGACGAACCCAGTCGTAGGTGCTGACCTGGCTCACCGGGTCGGTCAACGCGATCAAGGCACCGACGACCGTGGCCACGCCGATCGCCGCGAGAATCCAGGGTGTACGCCGAGGCGCGCGCCAATGCGCCTGGGTCGCTGGCGTCCGGCGATACCAGTTCAGCAGTGCGACTCCCAGGACGGCCAGCCCGACTATCGCGGAGACGTACCCGAAGACGTTGTACAGCCGGTGTGGCCCGATCACCGAAATCCGCATCAACGACCAGTTCTGGACCACGAACCCATGCGTGTGCGTGAAGGCGTCCCACACCACGTGCGTGGCCGCGCCCATCACTAATGAGGCCAAGACGATCGGCCACGCCGGCACTTTCATCGCCGTTGCCCTGGCACGGATGCCGTCACCGCACAACGCCAAGAACGGCCGCTGGACAGCCCAAGCCACGAGCACCATCAGCGCACCCACGATCACATCGACCGTGACCACGCTGACGAGCGAATGCGTGTCGATCGGCATTGGCAGGTAGTACGCGACATCAGGTGCCATAGCCCCCGCGGCGAGCGCGGGGAACCACAGGTGGCGTCTCAGCGGAAGGACAGCTGCCGGATGCGCGAGCGTGAAAGGCATGGTCCTATGTAGTCAGTTGGATGATCGAGATCTCCGGCGGCGCGCCGACACGCACTGGCGGGCCCCAGAATCCGGCGCCGCGGGTGACGTACACCCAGGTGTCGTCGATCTTCTCGAGTCCCGCGATGACGGGCTGCTGCAGCGGGACTGCCAGATGGAACGGGAACATCTGGCCGCCGTGCGTGTGCCCGGACAACTGGAGGTCCACGCCGTGCTTTGACGCTGTCTCAACCTGAACCGGCTGATGTGCCAGTAGCACAACGGGGTTGGCAGTGTTCCGGCCGGACAGTGCGCGGGCGATGTCGGGGCCGTCGTCGAATTGGCTGCCCGCGACGTCGTTGACGCCGGCGAGGTCGAAGGTCGCGCCGCCGCGTTCGATCGCGACTCGTTCGTTGCGCAGCGGGTTCACGCCGAGGCGCTCCAATTCGGCCAGCCACGGCTCGAATCCGGAGTAGTACTCATGGTTACCCGTGACGAAGAAGCTGCCGTGCTCAGCGACCAGGTCACGCAGTGGGGCCGCGTCGTCACCCAGTTTGTCCACGCTTCCATCGACCAGGTCGCCGACGATCGCGACCAGGTCGGGCTGCTGTTCGTTGATCATCCGGACGATTCGTTCGGTGTGCCCGCGGCCGGCCAGCGGTCCAAGGTGGATGTCGCTGACCACCGCGATCCGGAATCCGCTGAGTGACGGGTCGAGCCGCCTGATCGGTACGGGAACCGACGTCAACTCGGGCGGCCCGAGTGCCTTGCTCGCGCCGTAGCCGACGATGCTGCCAGCGGTGAGCCCACTGGCGATCGCGAAGGACCTGGCGATGAATACGCGCCTGCTCGGCAGCGGCACCGCTTCAGGCTCGTCAGCACCGACCAACACGGGTGTTTTGACCCTGCGGTTGACCAGGAGTCTGGGGATTTCCAGGACACCGAGCACAAGCGTCAGGTAGAACATCAGCGCGAGCCACATGAAGCCTGGCCACGCCAGGACTTCGACGTCCCGCTGAAGCACAAGGGCCACCAGCATCAGGACGAACGCTGCGGGCAGCGCCACGTTCCCGAACAGCCTGCCGCGGCTGCCCTTGAGCGTCGTGTCTCGCACGAGTCTGCGCCAGAGGTAATAGTGGGCAAGCGCGGCAGGCACACCGAGCAACAAAAAGAACACAGTGACCTTCCGGGCAAAGATGACCTTCCGGGCTCCAAGTTACCGTGTGTCCGGCTTAGCCTGTCCGTCGAACAGGAGACCAGGAGGACCGATGGAGCTGGCAGCACGGTTTCGCGAGGTGGACACCACCGCGATCTGCGACGCGGACAAGACGACCAGGGTGATGCAGAGCGCGATCAAGCTGCGATCCGCGCGGCCCCGCATCTTCGGCCCGGCGTTCACCGTGCGGTGCCATGACGACTTCCTCGGCGTCCTGCAGGCCATTGAAACCGCAGCACCAGGCGATGTGATCGTGGTCGACGGCGGCGCACGCGAGCTCGCACTGGCCGGTGAGATGTTCGCCCGTGGCGCACTGGCCCGTCGCCTCGGCGGGATAGTCGTCGACGCCGGTTACCGGGATATCGGTTTCGTGTCGACCTGCCAGCTGCCGATCTACAGCCGGTTCGTCACCCCGATGGCCGGTACCACGGTGCAGCTTGGTGAATTGCAGGTTCCTGTGACGTGTGGTGGCGTGCTCGTGAACCCGGGCGACATGGTCCTCGCCGACGAGGAAGGCGTGATCGTCGTGGAACCCGCCAGGGTCTCGGACCTGCTCGACGCCGCAGTGGCCGTGAAGCAAGCCGAGTGCAAGCTGGCCGAGCAACTGGCCGGGGGCGAAACGCTGAGTGACGGCACCAACCTCGCCGTGCACGTCGAAGCGCTCAAGCGCGGTGAGCCGAGCAAGCTGTCATTTACGTGAATCCCACGGGACAAGCGCGGCCTCGACGTGACCGCTGCCGGGGTTGAAGTACGAGACCATCATGTGATCGGGCGTCGACAACTCGGGATGCCCGGTCAGCGCGCGGCACAAGTCGTGGCCGCTGCCGCCCGAGCACGCGACCTTGCCGGTCGACCGCTGGATCCACGGGCCCGCCGGGGTTGCCGCGCGCCACACCTCGAACCCGCCGCCGAGATCCTTCTGCACGATGGCGTGCAAACCCGCGGACCCGAACCGGTGCACCGACACCCCTGCCGCGGCGGAGGGGATGATGTTGGTCGCTTGTGCGTAGCTGTAGACGAAGGCGCCCTGCGAGTACCACTGGTAGTTGCCAGGCGTGCGCCAGGAATCAGTTCTGGCGACGTTCGTGCTGCCGTTGACACAGACTCCGCTGAACCAGTTCGTGCATTCGAAGCCGTACAGGTACAGGAAACCGCCGGTGTAGATCGGCGACCCGAGGATCTTCGCGGCCGGGAGTTGCAGGCCTGGCGTGGAGAACACCGTCGTTCGTGCGGTCACGGCGTTGGTGGCGGGGTTGTACTCCGCGATACCGAATCCCTGGATGAAAAAGGGCTTCTCGGTCTGCGTGACGCAGAGGTCGGCGTACGTGATCAGCAGGTTGTCCGGGGTGATGGTGGCGATCCCGGTGATCCACGATGCCGGGTACTGCCCCACATTCGGCGTGCACGGCTGTCCACTCGGATTGAGCAAGCCCGCCGGCGCGGGCAGGAATTGCGACGGGCCGCCGTAATGCGGTGGCTTCGGCGGAGGTCCTGGCGGCGTCGACAGTTCGTTCAGCTGAGTCGGCACCAAACCGGCGCTGTACGGCCCGACAGCGGCGGTGGATCCGGGAATGAAGTGGCTGCCGTTGAAATCGTTCCACGCTGTGTCGCAGAACAACCAAAGCGCCTGTCCGTTGTCCAGCGGCTCAGAAAACCCGCAGTCCCGGTTGAGGCTGACGCCCCAGTAGTTCTCGAAGTTCGACGTGACCTTGACCGGAAGAACGGTGATCACGCTGCTGAACACCATGAGAACAGCGCTCAGCAACCATGACATGACCACCCCT
Organism: Rhodococcus rhodnii; assembly: GCA_000720375.1. GTDB lineage: Bacteria > Actinomycetota > Actinomycetes > Mycobacteriales > Pseudonocardiaceae > Kibdelosporangium. The sequence continues at coordinate 228,151 of JOAA01000021.1, forward strand.
AGGTCCATAGTGGATGTATCTCACGCTAGTGATCACGCGGAGTCCGTCAAGACCCATTTGCCCGAAATTCGGTGGCCCGACGGTGTTCCCCGATGCCAGAGTACGGCGTGAACCATTTCGGTGAGGATGTGGCAAAGGATTACGACCAAGGCGTCAAGGACATGCCCGTCGCTCCAGTGGTCGAGTTTCTCCGGGACCTCGCAGGTGACGGGCCCGCACTCGAACTGGGTATCGGCACCGGCCGGATCGCCGTACCGCTGAGCCAAGCCGGTGTTCCGGTGCACGGGATCGACCTGTCGCCGGAAATGCTCGCGCGGCTGCACGCAAAACCCGGCGCCGCGCAGATCGGTGTGACCGTCGGCGATTTCGCGACCGCCAAGGCACCCGGCCGGTTCCGGCTGGCGTACCTTGTCTTCAACACGATCATGAATCTGACCACACAGGACGCGCAGGTCGCGTGTTTCGCCAACGTCGCGGAACACTTGGTGCCCGGCGGATTCTTCGTGATCGAGGTGGGAGTGCCCGATCTGCAACGACTTCCGCCAGGCGAAACCGCGCGCCCGTTCAACATCAGCCCAACGCATTTGGGCTTCGACGAATACGACATCGCCAATCAAGGATTGATCTCCCACCACTACCGAGTGGCCGACGGCGCCGTGCAGTCCCGGTTCTCGATGCCGTTCCGCTACGTCTGGCCGGCCGAACTGGACCTGATGGCCCGGATGGCCGGAATGACGTTGCACGAACGCTTCGAGGACTGGGACCGCAGCCCATTCACCAGCGACAGCCGCCAGCACATCTCGGTGTGGCGCAAGAAGTAGCCGGGACTTTCCTACAACCCCGCCTTGCCTCCGATGACCACGGTCGCGCCCAGCTCCTCTGACCTCTCGATCCTGGGCCGCAGACCGTGCTCAGCGAAAGCCGCGGCCGTGTGCGGAGCCTGGTGGTCGCTGGTCTCGATCAGCAGATGGCCGCCGGCCGCCAACCACTGCCAAGCCTCCGCGGTCACCCGGCGCTGGACATCAAGTCCGTCCGCTCCGCCGTCAAGAGCGACCAAAGGCTCATGGTCCCGAGCCTCCGGCGGCATCAACGCGATCGCTTCTGTCGGAACGTAAGGCGCGTTGGCGACCAGAACGTCCACGCGCCCACGTAATCCCGAAGGCAACGGCGAATACAGATCGCCAAGGTACACATTGGACACGTTGCGCCGAGCGCATCGCACGGCGGCGGGATCGATGTCGACAGCATGCAGCTCAACATCAGCCGCAGCAACCAGCGCGGCACCGACCGCGCCTGACCCACAGCACAAGTCCACGACCACACAGCCGGGCGCGATCAGCGCAAGGGCTTGGGAAACCAGGAACTCGGTGCGCCGCCGGGGTACGAAAACCCCCGGATCGACGGCTATCCGCCTGCCGCAGAACTCGGCCCAGCCGAGGACGTGCTCCAGCGGGAGGCCCGCGGCCCTTCGGTCGACCATCTCGTCGAGGTCGGCAGGAGTCCGCGCGGCGTTGATCAGCAGGCGTGCCTCGTCTTCGGCGAACACGCAGCCGACAGCACGCAGTTGGGAAACTATTTCGGAGTAGATGTCCAGCGCCTTTCGATGATCCTCAGGCGCTCGCCGGCTCACCGTTCGCGATCGGAACCGTGGACCTGGATGAGCACCCGGCCTGACGTGGCGTTAATGGGTCTCACCTCCTCGGTCGGTCTGCCTCGAACCACAGTACACGCCCTTGACACCCGCCTGCTTGTAGAGTGGACTTGACGGTCGTCACCCAAGTGACATACCCGACCCGCAGGAGGGTGCGATGGCGCGCTCCGCCCACGTGGACACGTTCTGCCGGGACAACCTCCCGCCACAGGAACACCAGCCGGAGTTCCTGCTCGACCCGGCGACTCCCGAGCGGCTCAACTGCGCCACGGCCTTGCTCAGCCCGGTCAGTCCGGATCGGCCGTGCTTACGGACCGGCACCGAGACCTGGACGTACGGTGAGCTTGACCGGCGCAGCAACCAGATCGCGCACGTGCTGACCGAGGACTACGGCCTGGTGCCAGGCAATCGCGTGCTGTTGCGTGGCCCGAACAATCCGTGGCTGGTCGCGGCATGGTTCGGCGTGCTCAAGGCGGGCGGCGTCGTGGTGACGACCATGCCGTTGTTGCGCAAGATCGAAGTCGACACGATGGTCGAGATCACCAAGCCGAGCCTGATCATCAGCGACGACCGGTTCACCGACGCGCTCACCGACACCGGCCTGCCGGTGATCACGTACGCGGGCGAACTGCGGAGCGTGGCCGAGTCCAAAAGCGACGTTTACGACGCGGTCGACACCGCCGCCGACGATGTCGCGTTGCTGGCGGCCACGTCCGGCACGACCGGCAGGCCCAAGGCGACCATGCACTTCCACCGGGACGTGCTCGCGATCGCGGACACGTTCGGCGAGCACATCCTCAAACCCGAACCCGACGACGTGTTCACCGGCACTCCCCCGATCGGTTTCACCTTCGGGCTTGGCGGCCTGGTGATCTTCCCGCTGCGGGTGGGCGCATCGACTCTGCTGCTGGAACGCGCGACGCCGGACGAACTCGCCGACGCCATCGCACGCCATCAGGTCAGCGTGCTGTTCACCGCGCCGACCATGTACAAGGCAATTCTGGCCACCGGAAAAGGCGCCACCCTGACCAGCCTGCGCAGGTGTGTGTCCGCGGGCGAACACCTGCCCCAGCCGGTGTGGGAGGAGTTCCACCGCACCATCGGTGTCCGGATCATCGACGGGATCGGCGGCACGGAACTGCTGCACATCTTCATCTCCGCCGCGGACGACGACATCCGCCCCGGCTCGACCGGCAGGCCGGTCCCGGGGTTCGAGGCCGCCATCCTCGATGACGACGGCAACCCGGTCGCCGACGGCACGCCAGGACGTCTCGCCGTGAAAGGCCCGACCGGATGCCGGTATCTGGCCGATCCCCGGCAGCGGACGTATGTCCACAATGGCTGGAACATCACCGGTGACACGTTCGTCAAGGACGCCGACGGCTACTTCTGGTATCAGGGCCGGACCGACGACATGATCATCTCGGCCGGGTACAACATCGCCGGTCCGGAGGTAGAGAGCGCGCTGGCCGGGCACCCGGACGTGTCGGAGGTCGCCGTGATCGGCGCCCCCGACCCGGACCGCGGCATGATCGTGAAGGCGTTCGTCGTCCTGCGGCCCGGTGTCCACAAAGGCCAGTCCGAGGTCACCGAGCTGCAGGACTACGTCAAACGGACCATCGCGCCCTACAAGTACCCGCGTGCCGTGGAATTCCTCGACGAGTTGCCGAAGACCAGCAGCGGCAAGATACAGCGGTTCAAGCTGCGCCAGCAGGCCTAGAACCGTTCCACGAGATGCTCGCGGCCCGCGGGCGGATCGTACGACTCCGGCCAGTAGTCGGTGATCCGCGTGATCAACCCATCGCCGGACAGCTCCAGCCACACGTTGGCATCCTGGTGCTCAGTGCCGACGCGGGAGTCGAGCCATACTGCCGCATTGCGCCCGTCGGCGACGACGCGACGTAACTCCAGGTGCCAGTCGCCGGGGTATTCCCGGTTGAACTGCAGGAGCGCCGCCCTGCCATGAATCCGTTCTCGTGTCTGCGGCATCTCGTACACGACATCCTCGGCGAGCAACTCGCTGAGCGCCTGCCAGTCACGCCGCTCGGTGCGGTCGACGTAGGCCTGCGCGGTCTGGCGAGTCCTGGAAGTTTCGTCCATGGGCGCAGGCTAGACCCGGGTACCGACAATTTCGGTCAGACCGCGATCCGGCCACCGTCGACCGGCAGCAGCGCGCCGTGCACGAAGCTCGACCGGTCGGACGCGAGGAACGCGACCGCTTCAGCGATTTCGTCGACCGAGCCGGGACGTCCAGCAGGGCCCGCGGCCGCCAACTGGTCGAGCGCGTCGCCCATGCCCGCGGTGCCTTCGGTTCGCGTGGGGCCAGGGCTCACCGCGTTGACCCGGACACCAGACGGGCCGTACTCGGCCGCCCATGACTTGGTCAGCAGGACAAGTGCGGCCTTGCTCGACCCGTACAAGCTCATCCCGTCGGCACCGAATTCCGCGACCATCGTGCTGATGTTGATGATCGCGCCGTCGCCGCGCTTGGCCATTTCCGGTGCCAGCTCGGCGACCAGAAAGTACGGCGCTTTGACGTTCAGAGTGAAGACGTCGTCGAAATCGTCCTCAGTGGTCTGGCTCGTCGGGCCGAACGGGTAGATACCCGCATTGTTGACCAGGATGTCGATATGCCCGGCCGCCTGGGTGGCACGCGCGGCCAGCGACCGCGCCGTGGCGGCGTCGTGCAGGTCGCTGCCGACGAAAACAGCCTGCCCGCCCATGTCACGGATGGCCGCTACGACCTGCTCACCGCGCTTCTCGTCACGGCCGGACACAACAACCTTGGCGCCACGACCGGCGAGGGTCACCGCGATGGCCTTGCCGATACCGCTCGTCGCACCGGTCACCAGCGCGGTCTTACCGGACAGTTCTGAACTCATTTCCGCTCCCGTGAAGTGAGGCAACGCCACAATCCAATGCGGAATCAACACCAGAACTTCCGACTCGGCGGTCGTTGTCGCCGATAGCCGCTATAAGTACTGCTTTTCGAGCGCCGCGACCAGGTGTCCGAGGTCGCGTCTGCGCGAGGCCGCCGGCCACGCCGCCCACGTCCGGCGGATCAAGGGATTGCCCGTCAACGGCCGCCATTCCAGGGATTCGGGAACGGGCCTGCTCCACTTCGGCGGCGCCAGCGCGAAAACCCGGCCCGCGCTGACCGCGGCCAGCTTCACGTCGGCGATCAGCGGTTGGTCCTGTGGCGTGCCGATGTCGATGCCGTGGCTGCGCAGGATCGCGGTGATTTCGTCGTACCAGGCAGGGCTTTCCGTCCGCGCGAAGCCAACCCAGTCCATTCCGGCCAGTGCGTCGAGGCGGATGCTCCCGGTCCCGTCGATCTCGCCGACAGCGAGCAGCACACCGAGTGGTTCCTCGGCCACCAGCACGGCGTCAAGCTCTTGACCGATCGGATGTTCCCGCAGCAGCCCGACATCCAGCTCGCCGGCGGTCAAGGCGGCCAGTTGCGCGGCGGTCGACAAGTGCCGGGCCTGGACCTTCGTATCCGGGAACGCCGACGTCAACTCGGCCAAGGCGGCCGACAACAGATCCTCAGGCAGTTCGAGCGGAATGCCCAGTCGTAGCGTGGTCCCGGCTCGCCGAGTGAGCGCGGCAATCGCTTGGTCGTATCGCGCGAGCACGGCACGTGCCTCGGTCAGCAACGTCATTCCGGCTTCGGTGGGACGTACTCCCGTGCTGCTGCGGACAAGAAGCCGCACGTCGAGTTCGCGTTCGAGGGCGTTCATCGTCTGGGACAACGCGGGCTGGCTGACGTGCAGCCGCCGTGCCGCGGCGGAGAGGCCGCCCTCTTCGACGACCGCGACGAACGCCCGCATTTCCCGCAGTTCCATTGCTCAGCAGTCTTCGACGGCCGCTTCGGGTAGCGGGATGTCGGAGCCTGGGCGCAATCCGGCGAGCAGCAGCGCACAACTGCGCCGCCAGCCCTCCACCGGATCCGGCGACACCCGCAGCGCGCTGATCAGCATGAACACCACCATCGGCAGGTCGCTGGGGCGCAGGTCCGGACGCACCACGCCCGCGTCCTGCGCGCGGTGGACGATGGTGGTGAGGTCGGCGATGAAACGGTTCTTCAGCCCGGACAGCAATTGGCCGGGGTCGCGGAGCGCCTTGATGACGGGGTGCGCCTCCGCCGCCATGGCCAGGGCGGTCTCCAATGCGGTGACGACCGCGCGCCACGGATCCGGGTCCACAAAGGCTCGAGCCACCGCAGGCTGGATGGACTCGGCGTACCGCCATTCCAACACCGCCAGCAGCAGGTCGTCCTTGGTCGGGAACCGCCGGTAGAGGGTCGCCACCCCGACGCCCGCGCGTTTGGCGATCTCGTCGAGGGGGACTTCGGTGCCCGATTCCATGAACGCCCGCCACGCGGCCCGGACGAGTGACTCGGCGTTGCGTGCCGCGTCCACACGCAACGGGCGCTGCGAAGACCCGGTCATATCAGGCAACGCTAACAGACTGATAGCCCACTTCCACTTGTGCTAGCGTGGCAATAAGCGATAGTTGAATATCACTTACTGGGAGGGCCGATGACCTCAGCGCCCGAGATACCGCTACATGCCCAACGCAACCAGTTCGATCCGCCGGACGACCTGCTCCAGCTCCGCGAGCAACCGCTCAGGAAGATCGACCTGCCATGGGGCGGCAGCGCCTGGCTGGCGACCCGCTATTCCGACGTCCGGGTCGTGTTCAGTGACGCGACCAAGTTCAGCAACTCCCCTGAAGGCCGTCCCTTCGGCGCGCTGAACGGATCCAGGAGCGGGTTCCTGCTCGGCTACGACCCGCCGGACCACACCCGCTTGCGCCGCATGCTGACGCCCGAGTTCACGGTACGCCGCATCCGGCGGCTGCAACCCCGGATCGAGACGATCGTCAACGACCACCTCGACGCGCTCGAACAGGCCGGGCCACCCGCGGACCTGGTCACCGGCTTCGCGTTGCCGGTTCCGTCGCTGGTGATCTGCGAACTGCTCGGCGTGCCCTACGAGGACCGCGACGAGTTCCAGCAGTACGCGAGCATCCGGCTGGACATGACCCTCGAGCTCGACCAGCGGACCGCCGCGATCGAGGCGTCCCGCCGGTACATGGCCAAGCTCGTCGCCAAACACCGCGCCGACCCAGGCGAGGACATGATCGGGATGCTGATCCGTGACCACGGCGACGAGCTCGACGACACCGAACTGACCGGCGTCGCCGACCTGCTGCTGCTCGCCGGGCACGAGACCACATCGAACATGCTCGCCCTCGGCACGTTGCTGCTGTTGCGCAACCCGGACCAGCTCGCCGAAGTGCGGGCCGGGCGGCTGGTTGACGAGGCCATCGAGGAGATGCTGCGCTACCTCTCGATCGTCCACTCCGGAATCCCCCGTACCGCGATCGAGGACGTCGAGCTGTCCGGGGCGAAGATCGCCGCGGGCGACGCCGTGATCTGCTCGCTGCCCGCGGCGAACCGGGATCCGGTGCTCGGCGAGGACCTCGAGCGCTTCGACATCACCCGCAAGATCTCCGCGCACATGGCGTTCGGGCACGGTCTGCACCACTGCCTGGGCGCGCCGCTCGCCCGGATGGAGATGAAGATCGCGTTCCCCGCGCTGCTGCAACGGTTCCCGTCGCTGGCGCTGGCCGTGCCCTTCGAGGAGGTGGCGTTCCGGCCGTTCTCACCGGTTCACGGTCTGCAGGCGATGCCGATCACTTGGTAGCGCACAACATCCGGTCGATGGCCTGGTCGGTCAGCGGCTCGGTCGGACCGCCCATCTGCCTGCTGGTCTGAATCATCACCATGCCGCGGCCGCCGTCGTCGCTGAATCCGTTGCGGTGCGCGTAACCGAGGGCGTTGCCGCCGTGTCCCCACGCGACTCCGCCGCAACTCAGCTCGATCGTCCCGATTCCCAAACCGTATGCGCGCTTCGGGGTGTTCTCGGGCACGGTCGTGCGCATCTGGGCCATTTGCTTGGGCGGCAGTAACTTGCCGCCTAGCAAGGCCCGCCAGAACCGGGTCATGTCCGCGGTGGTGGTGATCATATCGCCCACCGCACCGGCCCACGACATGTTGATCAGGGTCGTGTCGACGTACTCGCTGGTGCCGGGGTACTTCGTGTATCCCTTGCTGTGCGGATACGGCAAACCCGGCCAACTTCCCGGGGAGAAGGTGTCCTTGAGTAGCAGTGGCTTGAGGATACGCCGGGTGACTTGGTCGTACCAGCCACGGCCGGTGACCTTCTCGATGATCATCCCGGCGAGCAGGTAGTTGGTGTTCGAGTATTTCCAGCTCGTGCCGGGCGCGAAATCCCGCGGGAACCGCATCGCGCCCGCCACGAGCTGCTCGGGCCGGTACTGGTCGAACCGGTGTTTCAGGTACTCCTCGTAGGTGAAGATCGGGAGTTCGTTCGTGTAGTTGTGCAGCCCGCTCGTGTGCTGAAGCAGCTGACGTACGGAGATCTTCGTGCCGTCGTTGTCCTTCCCCCTGACAACGCCTGGCAACCACCGTTCGACAGTGTCGTCCAAGGACATCTTCCGCTCGGCCACAAGCTGCAGGATGACGACAGCGACGAACGTCTTTCCGGTGCTGCCCATCCGGAAGAACCCGCGATGCGACACGGGTTTGCCCGTCGCACGATCGGCAACACCGGACACAGCGGTGAATTCTCGCGGCCCAGTGTCCACTTCGGCCTTAACACCGACAAGGCCTGCGTCTCTGAGGCCGTCGAGGTCCCTTTGCAACGTCGAACGGTCGTACCCGCCCGGCGGTGACATCAACGCGGCCACCATTGTGACCGCGACAGTTGCTCCTATCATGCGCCCAAACCTAGGGAGACAAAGGCTGCCCGTCGGTCGTGCGGACCCCCGATCCGGCAGGTGTAGCCGTCTACACCACAGTGATCAGCTGAGTCACTGCAAGGCGAGCTTGGCTCCGAGGGCGACGAACGAGCCTGCGAAAAACCTGCGGAGCCAAGCCATCACGCGCGGCCGGGAGATCACGTGGGTCCGCATGGACGCCGCGAAAATCCCGTACAGCGCGAAGACCACGAAGGTCAGCAGCATGAAAACCGCGCTCAGTTCGAGCATCCGCCAGAGTTGGGCCGGGTCGTTCGCGCTGACGAACTGCGGCAGGAATGCCACGAAGAAGATCGTCAGCTTGGGGTTCAACAGGTTCAGCAACACCGCCGATACGACGATCTTCGTCGCTGACTGGGCCGGGGCCTGCGAGATCGTGAGCGCGTCCTTGTCACGCAGCGTGTTCCACGCCATGTAGATCAGGTACGCGACACCGAGGTACTTCACGATCTCGAAGGCCACCGCGCTGGTGTGCAGCAGGGCCGCCAGACCGGTGATCGTCGCGACCATGTGCGGGATGATGCCGAGCGTGCAGCCGAAGGCGGCGATCACACTCGCTCTGCGTCCGTGGGTAAGGCCGGCGGCCAGCGTGTAGAGCACGCCGGTGCCCGGCGTGGCGACCGCGATCAACGTCGTGACCAGGAAAGCGATACTCATGGTCGCTACTGTGCTGCCACAATGGTCTCATGAGTAGGGCCAAACCGAGCCAGGTTGACAGGTCCATAACGTCCGGGTCGGACTTCCTGCAGCTGCGGATCGACGACGCCCCGCCGGGTGGCCGGGCCGACTGGCTGGCCGAGCAGCTCCGGCTGGCGATATCCGACGGCCGTCTTCCGGTCGGCAGCAGGCTGCCGGCCACCCGGGTGCTGGCCGCGGACCTGCGTGTGTCCCGTGGCGTCGTGACCGAGGCGTATCAGCGCCTGATCGAGGATGGTCACGTCGCCGGGCGCGGCCGAGGTGGAACGGTGGTCGTCGCCGTGCCGACTGACGCGCCGACGGCGAGGCCATACCGGCCGCCGTCGACCGCGGACGTGTTCGCGACCGATCCCGCGGACGACGTGTTCGACTCCTTCCGGGCCGCGACGGCAAGGATTGACCTCTCCCCTGGCGTGCCTGATCTCGCGGCGTTCCCGCGGACGGCGTGGTTGCGCGCTGAACGTACGGTGTTCAACACGTTGGCACCGGCCGAGTTCGGTTACGGTGATCCGCGCGGCACACCCAAACTAAGGCTTGCTGTGGCGACGTGGCTGGCGCGGACCCGGGGGATCCGGGTGGATCCGAGCGAGGTGGTCATTGTCGCCGGTGTTGCGCAAGCGCTTGGTCTGATCGCACGAGTTCTGCAAGACGACGGGATCACCCAGGTTGCCGTCGAGGACCTCGGATCCCTTGGTGTACGGCAGCACATGCGCAACGCGGGACTGGAAACCCCGCCCATTCCAGTGGATTCCGCGGGTCTTCGCGTCGACAAGTTGCTAGACAGCGGAGTCGGGGCGGTGATGATGACGCCCGCGCACCAGTTCCCGACCGGTGTCATTCTCGACGGCGATCGCCGGCGTCAGCTGATGCGCTGGGACGGGCTGATCATCGAGGACGACTACGACGCCGAACACCGCTACGACCGGCCGCCCGTGCCCGCGTTGCGGTCGGTGCTGGCCGAGCGTGTGTGTTACGCGGGCAGTGTGTCCAAATTGCTCGCTCCCGCGCTGCGGGTCGGCTGGCTGCTCGTGCCGACGAAGTACCGGGACGCGATCATCGCCGCGAAACGCCTTGCCGACCTTGGCAACGCCTCGCTTCCGCAATTGGTCCTGGCCGAGCTGATGTCCTCCGGCGAGCTGGAGCGGCAGCTGAGGTTCCTGCGCAGGCGGCACATCCGGCGCCGCGACGCGATGGTCGAGGCGGTCCGTGAGCATCTGCCGAGCGCCAAAATCCACGGCGTGGCCGCCGGGCTGCACCTGATGATCACGTTCGACACCGACTTCTCCGATGTGGACCTTGCCGCCGCTGTCCTCAAAACGGGTGTCAAAGTGCAGCCGCTGTCCTGGCATTGCCAGAATCCCTGTGCGCCGGGCCTGATCCTGGGGTACGCCGCCAACACGCCGAGCGACATCCAGGCGGGCATCGCTGCGATCAGCCAAGCCGTTCGACGGCTCTGAGCATCACGTCCCAGAAACCAGGCCGATCAAGCTCCAGCGCGACATGGGCGTTGGCGGGATTTCCTGTCACGCCGTGCAAATCGACCGCAGTCGCGCCGCGCGTGTGTGTTCCGGCGAGCTCGACGGCGACCGGCGCGGTCACCGTTCGAAGCAAACCAGGCTCGGCCACCGCGGCGACCGCGACGGGGTCGTGCACCGGTGGGTCCGGCATTCCGAACACTTCGTCGTACGTGGATGCGAAGAACCGCAACAAATCCACCATCGTGGCGGCCAACGGTGTCGCCATGGCGCGGAGTTTCTCGAACACCTCCGGGGTGGCCGTGGCCTGGTGCGTGACGTCCAGACCGCACATGGTCACCTCCAGCCCGCTGGACAGCACGGTATCGGCCGCTTCCGGATCGGCCCAGATGTTGAATTCCGCCAAAGGCCGCCAATTCCCGCGCCCGCAGCTACCGCCCATGAACACGATCCGTGGCTTGAGATCCGGTCGTTTACGCAGCAACGCGGCCACGTTCGTGAGCGGTCCGGTCGCGACGATCGTGAGCGGTCCTTCGGAGAGCAAACGCTCGGTCAACGAAACCGCGTCCTCGTCCACGAGCAGGTCCGCCGGTTCCGGCAAATCCGCGCCGTCCAACGCACTCGCGCCGTGGATCGACGGCGCGTTCTCGTTTTCCCGCTGTGCCAAGCCTGCCGCGACCGGGACATCGATGCCTGCCAAGGCGCACACTTTCAACGCGTTGGCCGTCACCTGATCGAGGGTTCCGTTTCCGGCCACGGTTGTGATCGCCCGCAGGTCGATCGCCGGGTGCGCGGCGGCCAGCAGCATCGCGAACACGTCGTCGTGGCCAGGGTCGCAGTCGAGCACCACAGCGGTCATAGTTCGCGAGAATACCTTGCGAATCAGGCATAAATTCCGCCAAGCTCGACGACATGCTGACCTCGCCGGGCCGCCACGCCTGCCTCTTCGAGTCATTGCCGACCGATATCGCCGGACTGACCAAAGTCGGTCACGGCCTGCTGATCCACGAGTACTTGACCCACTTCTACGACGTCGAACTGTCCGAAGAGGACCGTAAGACCGTGCACATCCGGCCGGTGGAGGAGCTGCTGACGGCCATCACCGGCGAGGATGACCGCCCACTGGCCATCGCGCGGCCACCAGCGGAGCGCACAGCCGTCAATTGCCGTCATTTCACGGTGTTGCTCGTCGCGATGCTGCGATCCCAAGGCACTACAGCAAGGGCGCGCTGCGGGTTCGGCTCGTACTTCAACGATGCGTGCTACGAGGACCACTGGGTCGCCGAGTACTGGAACGGCACCCGTTGGGTGCTGGTCGACGGGCAGATCGACGACGTGCAGATGACCAAGTTCCCGATCGACTTCGACGTCACGGACGTGCCACGGGACAAGTTCGTCACCGCGGGCCGTGCCTGGCAGTGGTGCCGCGCGGGCAAAGCCGACCCGGAGAAGTTCGGGCTGAGCATGTTCGAGGAGACCGGCTACTGGTGGATCGCGGCCAACATGATTCGCGACGCCGCCGCGCTGGTCGACGTGCCCCTGTTGCCGTTCGACGTGTGGGGCATGATGCCCGAGCCCGAAGACGAGGTGGACATGGAGTTCTTCGACCGGCTGGCCACGTTGACCGAGCACCCGGACGCCCCGACCGAGGAGCTGAAGGCGATGCTGCGGGACGACGAACGGGTCCGTGTCCCGGCTAAGGTGATGAACATGGCGCGCAAGCGCGAGGAAGCGATCATCTGAAGGACGACATGACCGAGTTCCTCCCCCTGAACACCACCGTCGACGTCCGTGACCAGCAGCCGGCGGTCGCGATCCTGCCGGTCGGCAGCCACGAACAGCACGGACCACACCTGCCGCTGGCCACCGACACGATCGTCGCCTCCACCGTCGCACGTGCGCTGAGCTCGGCGTATCCGGTCCTGGAGCTGCCGCCGATCACGATGTCGTGCTCGCACGAGCACGCCGCATGGCCGGGCACCGTGAGCATCTCGGCGGCGACGTTGTACGCGGTCGTGCGGGACATCGCCGAGTCGTTGCGGCGTTCAGGGATCGAGAAGCTCGTCCTGATCAATGGGCACGGCGGCAACTACGTGCTGTCCAATGTGGTCCAGGAGTCGGCCGGGATGGCCTTGTTCCCGACCGAAGTGGACTGGAACAACGCCAGGATCGCAGGCGGCATCGAGACTCCGATGATCAGCGACATGCACGCGGGCGAGCTGGAAGTGTCCATCCTGCTGCAGGCCCACCCGGAGGTCGTGCGCGCGGACTACGCGCAACACGACCACCTGGCGGACGATCGCGATCACATGCTGACACTCGGCTTGCAGGCGTACACCAAGTCCGGGGTGATCGGCCTGCCGTCGCGTGCCACAGCGGAGAAGGGCCGCGATGTGCTGGCAAGCCTGGTGACTTCCTTCGCGGCCGTCCTCACGGCACTCGAACAGGGGTAAGGCTTCAGAGCAGGTCGTCGAGCTGGGGCAGGTAGTGGTCCAGCCGCTCCCGCTTCGCCTTGAGATACGGCAGGTTGTCGTCGTTCACGTCGATGAGCAGCGGAACCTGTTCGGAGATACGGATTCCGTACTGCGACAGCGACTCGACCTTGTGCGGGTTGTTGGACAGCAGGCGGATCGCTGGCACGCCGAGGTCTTGCAGGATGTCCGCGGCTGCCTGGTAGTCGCGGCAGTCCACGGGCAGGCCGAGCGCAACATTGGCGTCGACGGTGTCCAGGCCGTCTTCCTGCAGCCGCATCGCCTTCAGCTTGGCCAGCAGGCCGATGCCCCGCCCTTCGTGGCCCTGCAGGTAGATCAGGATGCCCGCGCCCTCGGCGACGATCGCCTTCATCGCCGCGGATAACTGATCACCGCACTCGCACCGGGTGGACGCGAACACGTCACCGGTCAGGCATTCGGAATGCACGCGGGTCAGCGGGTCGCGGCCGGTGATGTCGCCGTACACCAGTGCCATGTGCTCGATCGCCGACGTCGGGTCCTGGTATCCCACCGCGAGAAAGTCACCGTACCGGGTGGGCAGCCGGGTTTCGGCGGCTCGTCGGGTGAAGCCGGCAAGTTCCGTCATAGTGCCTTTTCCAATCTCCGCAGCACCGGCGCGCGGAGGATCAGCACTCCGGCACCGGGCAGGCTCGCGACCAGCGCGAGCACTCCGTACACCACCGCTGTGGTCAGTCCCTGCGCGGCGCCCAGACCGGCGGCACCGAACACCACCGCGGCCACGCCTTCCCTCGGTCCCCAGCCCCCGATGTTCACCGGAAGTCCCATCGCCAGCAGCGACAGCACCATCAACGGCACCAGCTGGGCGATCGGCGCCGTCGACCCGACCGCATGGGCCGCGACGACGAACAGGGCGATGTGCCCGGCCAGCGCTGCCGCTGACAGTAGCGTGATTCCCGGCCACGCGTTACGGGCCAACAGTCCCGCCCTGATGTCAGCGATGGTCCTTGACAGACCGGTGTTGTCGCGTACCCACCGTTTCGCGGCGACGAACGCGACCGCGATCACGGCGAGCACACCGAGGATGACCAGGATGATGTCACGAGGCAGACCGAGGGACGGAACCGCGAGCAGCACGGCCACCCCGGCGACGATGATCACGGCTTGGCCCGCGATGCGTTCGAGGACAACAGCTCGCACACCTCGGCCGAGGTCGCCTTCCTGTCGTCCATGTTCGACCGCTCGCTGGACGTCACCGAGAACACCGGCCGGCAGCACCGAGTTGAGGAACAACGCACGGTAGTAGTCCAGCACCGCACGGGGAAGCGAAAGCCGCAGGCCGAGACGGCGGGCGACAAGACACCAGCGCCACGCACTGAGCACTGTGGTCGCCAGCCCGATGCCGAGGGCCGCGAAGATCTCGCCCACGGTGATCACGCGCAGCCCGTCCACGAAGCTCTGGGTACCCAGTTGGAGAAAAAGCGCAACGAGAATTCCGGCGCCGATCAGCAGCTTGGCCCACGCCCACATGCTCTTCTTCATGACGCACCTGCCGGCAGGGCGAGCAGGTCCTCATGGTGGACAACGACGCGCAGTTCGGTGTCGCCCACCCTGCGGTCCAAATACGCCTTGGCGTGCTCGGCGAGTCCAGGCTGGTGTTCGACGGCGGCGGCCACCCAGCCCCGCAACCACTCGGTGATCAGTGCGGCGTCGCCTGCGCCGAGGCGCCACGGGCTGGGCCTGCGGTGCACGGTCGCTCCTTGGTTCTCGAAGAGTTTGGCGGCGGTGTCCACTGCGTCCGGCCCAAGCAGCCGTCTGCCGTCCACTGTCCGTCGTTGGTGTGCGTTGAATGCCTTGACCAGTTCGCCGTCGAGTGCGTCGACCGGGTCCAGTTCGACCTGGCCGGCCACGGACAGGGCGAAGAAGACCGGGACCTTGGCGCACGCCTGCGCCAGTGCGGCCATCTCCTCCACGGTCAACAGATCGAGCAGGGCCGAAGCGGTCACGAGCGACGTCCCGCTCAGGTCGGCCGCGCGAAGCCGGGTGATGTCCTGCAGCTCGCCGGTGACCGTGACGTTCCTGGGCATCCCGGCCACGGCACGCGACAACAGACCCGGGTCGCGGTCGTGCAGGATCCAGTGCTGCGGTGCGGGCAGCTTGGCCGAGAGCCAGCGGCCCATCGAGCCGATGCCGCAGCCGAGGTCACGGACGATCAGTCCGGGCCGGTCACCGAGGTACGCGCGCAGCGGCTCGACGAGTTCGGCCGACCGGGCCGCTGCGTCCGCGTCCTCCCGCAGCGACAACCACTCGGCCGGGTACGTGGTGTTGTTGCTCATCTGCGACATGCCGGTTCCTCCAGGTCAGCCAGCACATCGGCCAGTTCACGCGCCGCTGTGTCCCAGTCGATCAGCGTTTCCCGCCGGGCGTGTGCCGCGGCGCGCAGCTTGTCGCGCAGCGGCGCGTCGGTGAAGAACCGGCGCAGCGCATCGGCGAGCCGCCAGGTGAGGATGCCGGGCACGGTGCCGTCGGGTGCTTTGCCGACGGTCTCCGGCATCGCGCTGACTTTCGTTGCCAGCACTGGAATTCCCCGAGCCAACGCCTCGGTCAGGACCATGCCGTAGGTCTCGGTGTGCGACGGCAGGACGAACAGGTCCGCCGCCGCGTAGCTGGCTTCGAGCTCCGCGCCCGTCTTCGGCCCGGTCATCTTGACCCGGTCGGCCAGCCCGCTTTCCTTGATCATCTCGTGCAGCCGGAGCACGTAGTCGCTGTCCCGCCGCAACGAGCCGACGAGCTCGCAGCTGAACGGCAGGTCACGGACGTCTTCGAGCGCCTCGACGAGCCGGTCCTGGCCCTTGCGCTGGGTCACCGCGGCCACGCACAGCAACCGTGAGCGACCGTCGGTGCCTGGTGCGAGCGGCGCGGGGTCGGTGCCCGGCGGCACGGCGTGCACACGGTCGCCGTCGAGCCAGTGGTGCTGCACGATCCGGCGCGCCGCCCACGGGCTGGTCGCGATGACCATGCCCGCGGCGTGCAGCGTCTCCCGTTCCCGGGTGTTGAGGTCCTTGGCGAGGTCGGGATCCAGGCCCGTCTCGTCCGCCAGAGGCAAGTGCACCAGCACCGCCAGCCGTAACCGGCGTGCCTGCGGCACCACGACCTCCGGGACACCGCAGGCGACGAGCCCGTCGATCAGGACGGTCGCGCCCTCGTCCAGCTTCGCGAGGGCGCTCGCCAGCTCCTGACGGGCTTTGTCGTCTGGTGTCGGCCATGTCCCGGCAATCGCGACCTCGGTGGCGCCGAGCGCGCGGACCATACGACGGTCGTACACGTTCCCGCCGCTTGGCACCGCCTGGTCGTCGATGTCGCCAGGGACAACGAAGGTGATCACAGCTGACGCCGATAACTTGCCCACGCCACATGGGATTCATGCAGCGTGACGGTGATTTCGGACAGTCCACGCGCGCCGTCGCCGAGCTTGCCCTCACCGATGCGGTCCACCAACCGGTCGGCGATCACCTTGGCGAGGAACTCGGTGGAGGTGTTGATGCCCTTGAAATCCGGCTCATCGTCCAGATTGCGGTAGTTGAGCGGACCGAGCACGTCCTTGAGCTGCTCGGTGGCGAGTCCAATGTCGACAACGATGTTGTCGTCGTCGAGTTCGGCTCGTGAGAACGTGGCGTCCACGAGGAACGTCGCGCCGTGCAGCCGCTGCGCGGGTCCGAAAACCTCGCCATGGAAGCTGTGAGCGACCATGACGTGATCGCGGACGGTGATGCTGAACACCCGGGGGCCCTCCCAATCGGTTCGTGTCGTCAACCGTCGTACCTAATACGGTGACAAAGGCCAGGTAGTTCACCGCTGGCCAGAGAACTCATCACCCGGGGCAACTCGTCGAACGGGAATTCCCCGCTGATGAGTGCGTCAAACCCCGGGTCAGCCAGCAGATCCAGGGCCACGGCCAGCCGATCCGCGTAGTCGCGGCTCGTTCGGCGGGCCTTGGCCACTTTCCCTACCTGGCTTGCCCGAATGGACAGGCGACGCGAGTGGAACCACTCCCCCAGCGGGAGGTTCACCCGGCGATCGCCGTACCAGCTCATCTCGATGACCTCGCCGTCCTCGGCGAGCAGCTCGAGCGCCCTGACCAGGCCTGCCTCGGTCGCTGTGGCGTGCACGACCAGGTCACAGCCGTCCTTGGCGTCCTGCGGCAGCGCGAAATCGACCCCCAGGGAAGCCGCCACTTCGGCCTTCGCCGGATCGGCGTCGACCAACTGGACCCGGGTGGCGGGAAAACCGGACAGCACCTTGGCCACGGACGCGCCCACCATGCCCGCACCGATCACGGCGATCCGGTCGCCGATCATGGGTGCCGCGTCCCATACGGCGTTGACGGCCGTTTCGACCGTTCCGGTCAGAATCGCCCGTTCGGGCGGCACATTGTCCGGAACGACCGACACGGCGGTCGCCGGAACGACGTATCGAGTCTGATGTGGATAGAGGCAGAACACTGTCCTGCCGACAAGGTGGCCGGGTCCCTCCTCGACCACCCCCACGTTGAGGTACCCGTACTTGACCGGTGCAGGGAAATCACCCTCCTGGAACGGAGCCCGCATCGCCTCGTACTGACTCGGCGGGACTTCACCCCGGAAGACAAGCGTTTCGGTGCCCCGGCTGACCCCGCTGAAAATAGTTCGAACCAACACATCGTCCGGCGCGTGTTGTTGCACATGAGCAGGCCCAATGTCGCCACGACCAGCCGAACGCACCCAGAACGCCCGTTCCATTCGTTCTACCCTCCACTCAAGGTCTCGATCACCTTAAGTAGTGGGAGGGCTGCGTTGGCCGTCGAGCCCCTTGTGGCCGTGGTCGGACAGTTGCTGCTGCTCACTGCCCTCGCGATGGTCACGCCCCTTGGCGTCGAGGGGTGGGTGGCCGGGGCTGCTTATGCCGTTGTGATGGGCGGCATGTTGATGACGGCTCTGTTCCGCACGGGTGCGAAGACCGTGGGAGCTGCGAACCGCGTGACGCTCGCCAGGGCGGCGCTTGTGGGAAGCGTGACGGCTTTCGTGTTCGATTCCTTCTGGCGGCCCGCTCCTGTGGCGCTGCTGGCCGTGATCGCCGCGGTCGCGTTGATCGGCGATGCGATCGACGGGCAGATCGCACGGCGTACGGGGTGTGCTACGCCGTTGGGTGCGCGTTTCGACATGGAAGTGGACGCGTTCCTGATTCTCGTGCTGAGCGTTTTCGTGGCCCAGTTCATGGGGCCGTGGGTGTTGCTGATGGGCGCCATGCGGTACGTGTTCGTCGCCGCGAGTTGGGTGTTTCCGTGGCTCAATGCTCCGCTTCCGCACAGCATGGCGCGCAAATCCGTGGCCGCCGCTCAGGGGATCGCTTTGGTGGCGGCGGCTTCAGGCGCACTGCCGCACACGGTCTCCCTCCTGATCATCGTTGCCGCACTGGCCACATTGGTCTGGTCGTTCGGCCGGGACACGATCTGGTTGTACCGCTCGCGGGCCTGACATCACGTTGCACACGTCGATCTCGGCGAGGTCGAGCCGCCGCCCCTTGCCACGCAGGGTCAATGGGACGCCGCAGATGTCGGTCATGCTGAGCCCGCGTACTCGGACATCGTCCACTGTGTCCAGAACAAGGCCTTGGCAGTGTTCGAGGACCACAGCGGACACCGTGACATCGCTCGATGCGAGCACCTTGATTCCCCCTTGCGGCCACGGAGTCCGGTATCGGAACGTGCCGTCCGCGACTGAGCCGGTGTCGTAGCCGTAGACCGCGCAGTCCACAATGGTCACGCCGGTGCAGCCGATCAGCCGGATCCCGTCGCCATCGCATGTGTTGATCGTGACGCGGGCGATGGTCACGTCGCGGCAGTTCTCGAGCACGAGACCGTCGCCCGCGGTGTCGATGACGATGTCCTCGATCGTCACGGCGGTCAGATCTTTGAAGTGCTGTGCCATCGGGGCATCCACCAGTTTGCTCGGCCGAACATGTGCATCAAGGCGGGGACGAGCATCGTCCGCAGCACGAAAGCGTCCAATGCGATGGCCACCGCGAGACCCAGACCGATCTCGGCGACGAACCGCTGACCGCCGAGGACGAACGAGCCGAAAACGAAGATCATGATCGCCGCGGCCGCTGTGATCACGCGGCTGGTGTCGGCGACACCGACCGTCACCGCCCGCGAGTTGTCCTTGGTCCGTATCCATTCCTCGTGCATCCGGCTGACCAGGAAGACCTGGTAGTCCATCGACAGTCCGAAGAGGATCGACAGCAGCAGCACCGGGGTGAACGCCTCGATCGGGCCGGTCCCCACGTCCAGCAGATCCGCACCCCAGCCCCACTGGAACACCGCGACGACCACGCCGAACGTGGCGGCCGCGGCGAGCAGGTTCATCACCGCCGCGGTGAGCGGGATGAGCAGGCTGCGGAACGCGAACATCAGCAGAAGACCGCCGAGCAGCACGATGATCGCCAGGAACAGGGGCAGCTTCCCGGCGAGCAGGCCGGTGAAGTCGTCGTTGAGCGCGGTCATCCCGCCGACGTGCACGTTGTCCGGCAGCACCGCACGCAGCCGGGTGATCAGCTCGGACGTGGCTTCGTCCTGCGGTGACGTCGTCGGGATGACCTGGACCACCCCGATGGAGCCGTCCGGGCTGAGCACGACTGGGCCGACGTGTGCGATGCCTTCGACCGTGGCCACGCGGTCCAGGCCGTGTGGCGGCTGCGCGACGACCTGCAGTGGACCGTTGATCCCAGGCCCGAAGCCGTCCGCGAGCATGTCGTAGGCCTTGCGAGCCGTGCTGGACGGCGGTTGCGTGCCCTGGTCGGCAAAGCCAAGGCGGAGCGAGAGAATCGGCACGGCCAACGCGACCATCACGATCGCGGCCGTGACGGCAAGCGCTTTGGGGCGACGTTCGGTGAACGCGGCCCATCTGTTCCACGCGCCGTCCTTTCGGCGCCCCATCACGCGCTTACCCACCACCGCAAGCAACGCGGGCAGCAGCGTCACCGACGTGGCCACCGTCATCACCACGACAATCGCCGACGAGATCGCAAGTCCTGCCAGGAACGACACGTCCAGCACAAGCAGACCCAGCAACGCGACACACACGGTGCCTCCGGCGAACACGACCGCACGGCCGGACGTGGTCACCGCCGTGACAATGGATTCGCCTGTGCTGAGGCCGGTTTTGAGGCCGTTGCGATGCCGGGTGACGATGAACAACGCGTAGTCGATGCCCACACCCAGACCGATCAGCGTGCCCAGGATCGGCGCGGATGTGGCGATGTCGACGAGATGGCCTGCGAACCCCGCCACCAGCAGCCCGCAGCCGAGCGCCACCGCGGCGACCACGATCGGCAGCAGCATGCCCAGGATCGAGCCGAACGCCAGCAGCAGGATCACCGCGGCCGCGATCAGGCCGTAGAGCACGCTGTGCCCGGCTTCCTGGGTGACCTCGCCGACCGCCGGGCCGCCGACCGCCACATCGAGACCGGGCGCTCTGGCCGCGTGGGCGATGTCGATGACCTGCTTGACCGCGTCCTTGGACAGGTCCGAGCCGAGCGCGTCGAACGTCACGGTGGCGTAGGTGATGCCGTTGCTGACCTGCTGCGCGCGTTCCACCCGGGTGACGTGCTCAACCTGGGCGATCTTGGCGAGGGCCTCGGTCATGCGCACCGATTGCGGGTCACCGCGCCAGACGACGGTGTCGATCTCCCCTGCCTGGTTCGGGAATGCCTGTTCGAGCAGGGCGAGTGCCGTGGTCGACTCGGATCCCGGGATGGTGACGTTGTCGTGGTACGCGGCTCCGGCCGACGACTGCGCCGCGCCGAGGCCGAGCAGTGCGACCAGCCACAGGCCGATGACCAGAAACCGGCGCCGCACGCACCAGCGTGCCAGAGCGTTCACCGTGAGGTCCCCCTTCGTGTCGAAACGGACCTCACCAGCACAGCGAGTCACCAGGTCACATCGGCAGTCCGCAACCTCACCAATGGCGTGGACGAACGTCATGAACCGGGTGACTTTCGTCAGGTCTTGACCCAAACCGCCTGGACAGCCGTGCCTCGCCGAATACCGTTGGGGCGTGACCATCACGCGCGACCGGGTGTTCGACGCCCTGAGCCTGGCCGGGGCGACGGCGCTACTGATCGTGTCGATCGCCGGCCCGCCGGAGAACCTCGCGTACACCGGGATCGGGATCGCCATCCAGGTGATGGCCGTCGGGCCGCTGATCTGCCGCCGGATCGTTCCGCTCGCGGTCATCTGGTTCACCGCGGCGACCGCGATCGGGATGGCGATCGCCGAGAGCGTGGCACCGGGCACGATCATCGATCTGGCCCACGACCAGGGCACGCTGTGGATTCCGCAGGCCGTCACGCCGTTCGCGGTATGCGGGGCGATGACGCACTACCGCAACAAGACCGCCGTATGGATACCGACCGGAGTGCTGTTCATCCTGGCGCTGCGACCGTGGGAGCTCAACGGGGCCCGGATCGCCCAGTCGCTGCTGTTGGTCATCGTGCCCGCGGTCATCGGCATGTCCATCTCGGCACGTGACCGCATGTACAAGGTGCTGATGGAGTCGGCGAGGGCCGATGAGCGGGCCAAGCTGGCCGCTGAGATGCACGACGTCGTCACCCACCGGGTCAGCCTGATGGTCCTGCAGGCAGGCGGGCTGGAGATGACCGC
This sequence comes from Rhodococcus rhodnii, assembly GCA_000720375.1. Taxonomy (GTDB): domain Bacteria; phylum Actinomycetota; class Actinomycetes; order Mycobacteriales; family Pseudonocardiaceae; genus Kibdelosporangium. The sequence goes on from JOAA01000021.1 coordinate 249,967, forward strand.
GCGCGACGAGGAAACCCGCCGTGCTGCCCAAGAACTGCGCGCGAACGGTTGCCAGGCCTTGGAAGAGCTGCGCGAGGTGGTGGCGATCCTGCGTGAGCAGGGCGGCGAGAGCACCGGAAAGGTCGTTCAAGCGCCGGTGCCTGAACTGTCCACTTTGGTGTCGGAGTCCACGTCCGTCGGAGTGCCGGTCGAACTGGTCGAGGAGGGCACCGCCGGGCAGGCCTCCGCGGTGGTCCGCCGGACAGCGCATCGCATCGTGCAGGAGGCGTTGACCAACGTCCGAAAGCACGCACCAGGAGCCAATGTCCGCGTGCACGTGACCTACGGTCCCGCTGACACCAAGATTTCCGTGCGCAACACCGCGCCGATCGGCCCCGGTCTGGCCATGGCCGGCTCCGGTTCGGGATTGGTCAACCTGCGCGAGCGCGTCGGCATGATCGGCGGGACACTGAACGCGGGCCCGTCCTCGGAAGGCGGTTTCCACGTGTCGGCGACCCTCACGGAGCCAGCCTCATGATCCGGGTTCTGATCGTGGACGACGACCCGATGGTGTGTGCGCACGTGCGGACAATCCTTGGCAGCGCGGAGGATCTCGATGTCGTCGCGGAGGCGTACGACGGAGCCGAGGCCGTCGAAGCGGTGTTGCGGCATCGTCCTGGTGTTGTCCTGATGGACTTGCACATGCCTGGCGTGGACGGGCTGACAGCGATCCAGAAGATCGGTGAGCTCAAGCAGCCGCCCGCGGTCGTGGCTTTGACCACGTTCGACGGCGATCACTACATCCTGCGGGCGATGCGCAGCGGAGCAGCCGGGTATCTGCTGAAGTCGACGCCGCCCAAGGACCTCATCGGTTTGGTTCGTGTCGCGGCCAACGGACACACTGTGATGTCGCCTGCCGTGTCCCACAAGTTGGTCGCCAACACGGTCGAGCGGCGTTCGTCCAAATCGGACCTGCTGGCTGAGTTGACCGAACGGGAAACCGAGATTCTGGCCTGCCTTGGTGATGGCCTGTCCAACGCCCAGATCGCCGCTCGGGTGTACTTGAGCGAGGGCACCGTGAAGAACTACATCTCCCAGATCCTGGTCAAGTTGCGGTGTGCCAACCGAACCCAGGCCGGACTGCTGGCCTACGACGCCGGCCTGTGTTCCCGGCCCTGAAGTTGCTTGATCACCGCGGTGGTCTTGCCTGCGATCGTGCCCGCGAGGTAGCGGCTGAAGCCCGGGACGCGGGCCAACCGCATGGCGGCGCGGCGGATCCGTAGATGGCTCTCGGACGCGGGCAGAAACCAGCGAGCGCCGTTGCGAGCGACCTGTTGTTTCTCTTCCACGACCGGTCGCCAGATCTCCTCGTAGCCGGTCAACGCCTCGCGCACCGACTGCGTCCGGTCAAGGTGGGCGGCCAGGACGAACGCACCCGCCATGCCCAGGGATGCGCCTTGACCAGCAAGCAGTGACACGGCATGGCACGCGTCACCGATCAGGACGACACGGCCCCGGCTCCACTCCGGCAACACTGTCTGCGCGACTTGGTCGTAGTACACGTCCGCAGGGTCAGGACAGGCCTCAAGCGCTTGCGGGACAACCCATCCGAGGTCGGCGTACACGCTGCGGATCGCGGCCCGCGGGTCAGCGGGCAGCGTCGGATCCGGGGTCCGGTGCACGGTGAACGCGGCGACACGGCCGTCACGCAGGGCATAGAACCCGAACTGCTTGCCGACGGTGTCCGTCAGGCAGAACCTGTCGCCCACTTGTGCGTGCACTGACGGGTCGTCGAAAACGTAAGCGGCCGTGTGGAAACCCAGATAGCGCAGGTAGTCCCCGGTGCCGAAGGCCAACGACCGCACCGCGGAATGGATCCCGTCCGCTCCGACGAGCAGGTCCGCGACGATCGTGCTTCCGTCGGACAACGTTGCTGCCACATTGTCCGGCAACGCGTCGATGTCACGCACGGACGTGCCGAAACGCAGGTCGACCGAGGCCGGGAGGCGCGAACGCAGGACTGCTTCCAAGTCCGGCCGCATGATGCTGACCAGTTTGGCGTCCACCGCCTTCGCGAAGACGTCGAAGGGCAGGCCTGCCCTTCGACGGCCGGTCTCATCGAGGTACGCGGCCTCGCTGACCTGGTAACCCACCTTTTTCAGGCTGGGCAACAGGTCCATCTTCTCGGCCACGTCGTAGCCTGCGCCGAAGAAGTCGATCATGTAGCCCTGCGGCCGCGGCCCCGGCGCCTTCTCCACAACCGTCACGTCATGGTTCGGGGCCAATTGGTTCGCCAGGGTCAAGCCCGCGATTCCGGCCCCGCAGATCACGATCTTCATGCCTGTCCCCCTTCGACCAACCGGCGCAACACCGGCCGGAGGTCTGTCCTCGCCGACGGATTCAACGCGCGGTGCAACATCAAGCCGTCGACGGCGGCCACGAGCACGGCCGCTGTTTCTTGTGGCGCAACGACCGCACGGTCGGCCAGCCAGCCGGCGAGCTTCTGCTGGAACTCGGCGACCAGTGCGCTGATCGCCGCGCGCAGCTGCGCATCCCGGGTGGCGGCCAGATAGGTCTCGATGAACACCAGCGACACCGGGTCGTCCCCGGTGAACTTCTCGAGCGGATCGATGAGTCCGGCGATCACGTCTTCGGCCGGTTCGAGACCGGCCAAGGCTTCCCGCATCGCCCCGATGGCCGCTTCGGTGAGCAACGCCCGCAGTGACGAGAAGTGGTAGTGCACGACCCCCGGTACGACCCCCGCCCGCTCCGCGAGGATCCGCGTACTCACCGCTGACCAGCCCTTTTCCCCGATCAGCTGAACCGCCGCAGCCATCATGCGCAGCCGTACGTCCCGGCCACGCTCAGCCATCACCGACATCGTGTCACGCTCCTGGGCACTCGCCTTGGGCGATCGTCCAAGGCACATGTCCAAAATATCGGTCGATGTTCGTGAAGTCCATGCGTTTAGTCCGCGATCACGTGGGGAATCCGTGGTGGGTCTCCACGCCCTGGTGGGGGGACGTGATCAGCCGCTGGGAGATTTGTATGACCGAAGACACTGGCGACACCGCCGCCGTCCCTGATTCGCAGACCGGCAAGGAGTTGCACAACCTGCGCACCCGCATCGACCAGCAATCACAGCAACTCAACAGACACGCTCGCGAGCTGACCGCCCTGCACAACGACTTGGCCGAGCTCGACGAGCGCATCGACGCGCACCAGCACCGGGACAGCTAGCCCGTGTTCGACACGCCCGTTTTGACCGGACCAGGCAAGAAGTAGTCACACGGCGGTCCGGTCGTGCGGTAGCGGTGCAAGATTCCGCAATGCGATTAGTCGTCGGCATGTCCGGCAGTTCGGGTTCGGTCTACGGCATCAGGCTGCTCGAGGTCCTCAAGCGGACCGAGATCATCGAGACACACCTCGTGGTCAGCAGGTGGGCCCGGGCCGCCATCGAGTACGAGACGAAGCACACCCTGGAAGACGTCCACCGGCTGGCGGCCAAGGTGTACGACGTCGGCGACCTGGACGCGGCGATCTCGAGAAGATCGTTCCGTACCGACGGTATGATCGTGGCCCCGTGCTCGGTCAAGAGCCTCTCGGCCATCACCAACGCACGCAACGACAACCTGCTCAGCCGCGCCGCGGCCATGCACCTCAACGAAGGCAGGAAACTCGTCCTCGTGTTACGCGAAGCCTCGCAGAGCCTGATGCATGTCCGCCTGATGCGGGACGCCACGTGCTCTGGCGCGATCGTCATCCCGCCAGAGGACGTCGAAAGCACCGTCCAACGCGCACTGGAACATCTCCACCCGACCACCTGCCTGCCCGCGCGGTCGTGAACGCGATGGACCTGCACGAAGCGATCCGCGGCAGGCGCACCATCCGCAAGTTCAAACCGACACCGGTCCCGCGTGACCTGCTGGCCGAGGTCATGGAGCTCGCACTGTGGGCACCGTCTTCCGGTGGCGAACACGAGTACGAGCTCGTAGTGACCCGAGGCGCCTTGCGCGCCCGAATCCAGGAAGCGGTCGTCGACCAACTGGTCAGCATCCGCGCGGACTGCGAACGCCATCACGGACACAAGATCGCCGAGGAAATCGCCGCCTTCTACCGTGACTTCGGGGGTGCGCCTGTGCTCGTCTTCGCCTACGCGGGCAGATTGCCGGACGGCCGCGACGACACCTTCGGTATCTCAGTCGCGGTGCACAACATGGTGCTCGGCGCCCACGCAGCAGGCTTGGGCACAGCGTGGGCTGCTCTCCCCTGCGCTCACTCAGTCGAACGGGCGGCCGGACTGGCTGACAACGGCAAGACCCTGGTCGGCATCGTGCCTGTCGGATTCCCCGACGAAGAGACGAGACCCGTGGCACGCAACGACAACCGCGTCAGATGGATCGGCTACTGAGCGCTCCAGCCGTTGCTGGATGAGGCACGGAAGAAGTCGGCGACTGGGCGCTCGACTGGGCGTCCGTCGTATTGCGTGGACAGCACGACGGACGACCGCATCTCGCCGTGCGCGCCGATCCGTTCGAGCAGTCCTTCGAAGTGTTCCAGCGATGCCGCTCGGACCTTGAGCATCGAGCAGTGGTCACCGCTGAGCTTGTGCACTTCGACCACTTCCGGGTAGTCGTCGGACGCACTGGTCTTGAGCAGGCATTTACCGAGCGCACAGCGCATTTCGATGAACGCCGAGATCGGATACCCGGCCCGGCGCGGCTCCACCCGCGCGTGATAGCCGGTGATCACGCCGGTCTCCTCAAGCCTGCGCACGCGTTCGGCCACCGCGGGCGCGGAGAGGTTCACCCGGCGGCCGAGCTCCTTGAACGACAGCCTGCCGTCGGCCTGCAACTGCTCGACGATGCGCCAGTCCAGCTCGTCGAGCTGTCTTTCCATTCGAAAGGTCATCGGCCACTTCCTCCTTGCGTCGGCATGGTCAACGGACGGCAAGTCCGTGCTCTGACCATTCGAAACGCCCCGCCACCTGCATACCATCGTCAACCATGGAACTGGGGATCAGCACTCGTCGCCGCGCGATGTCGGCGCTTTTCGCCACTGTGGCGTTGATGAACACCGCGCAGGTGCTCTCGAACACCGCCGGGACTTTGATCGCTGTCGAGACGAGCGGACCGGAAACCAGCGGTCTGCCCGGTGCTGCCGGTGTCATCGGCACCGCGGTGGGCGCTCTGTTATCGGGTGCGCTGACCGCACGGCATGGCAGACGGTTCGCCTTGCTTGTGGGATACGGATCCGCCACCGCGGGTGCGCTCGCCGCGTCGATCGGCGCCATCGCGGGTTCGTTGCTCCTGTTGCTGGCAGGCCTGTTGGTGCTTGGTCTCGGCAATGGCGCTGCTCAGCTGTCCCGTTATCTCGCGGCGGACATGTACCCGGAGGAGCGCAAGGGTTTCGCGCTGTCGTCGGTGGTGTGGGCGGGCACGGTCGGTGCGCTGACCGGGCCTTTGCTGATCGCACCGACGGCGCACGCCGCGAACGTGCTTGACCTGCCCGACCTTTCCGGCCCGATCATCGTCGCGGGCCTGGCGGTCGCGTTGGCCGCGGTGTCGTCGTTCATCCTGCCGCCGGACGAGGTCGTTCAGTCCACGAAACCCGAGGGCTGGGCGGTATTCCGGCGTCCGGCGCTGCGGCTGCCGTTGGCTGCCATGGTGGCCGCGCAGATCACGATGGTCGCGGTCATGACGATGACGCCTCCGCAACTGCATCACCTCGGTCACGGCCTTGATGTCGTCGGCTGGATCCTGAGTGCGCACATCTTCGGGATGTTCGCGCTGTCCCCGATAACCGGCCGGATCGCCGACCGCATCGGCGGGCGGCGCACCATCGCGTGCGGAATCGGCGTTCTCGCCGCGGCGACCGCGCTGGCCATCGCTCTGCCCACGTCGCACACGGTCGGTCTGCCGATTTCCCTCTTCCTGCTGGGTTACGGGTGGAACTTGATGTTGGTCGGCGGCAGCAGCCTGCTCAGCACGATGGTGCAGACCCGTGCGAAGGGCGCGATCGACGCGGTGATCTGGGGTTCGTCGGCGTTCGCGAGCGTCGGATCCGGTCACCTGTTCGGCCAAGGCGGTTATCCGCTCGTCGCCGGGGTGGCCGGAATCCTCGCGTTGCTGCCGGTGCTCCTGCTGGTCAAACGTGACGCAGAAACCACTGGGTGATTCGTTCGTCGACCGTTTTCGTGACGGGCCACTGCGGTGCCGGTTCGATGCCGGGCTCGTCGGCGAGCGGGTGCGCCAGATCCGGGATAGTCGCGAGTTCGGCGTTCGGCAGCGCGTCGACGAGCTGTTTGGCGTCGGCACGGAAGTCCGGATAGTCCTCGTCACCGCTGACCACAAGCACCGGTGTGGCGCCGATTTCCCCTGCGCGAGCCACGAAGTCGAGAGCGTCCGCCGCGGCGGCGGATTCCTCGGTCCACGGGTAAGGGTTGCCCCAGACACTTTCGACGAGGCTCACGCCCGTGCGGACCCGGATCAACCCGTTGACGATCGCCGCGGCATTGACCTCGACCTTGGTCAGGTTCTGCAGGACGACAGCTGCACCAAGGGATCCGCCGAGCGCGAGCAGTGGTCCGTCACCAATGGACAGTTGACTTCGGACGGCAGCAAGAGCCGCGGGGAACTCGTCGACGGCCAGGCGGACGAACAGTGCGAAGTACTCCATCACCGGGTCGCGCTGGGCACGCTCGAGGATGGCGTCCATGCTGCCGTTGATCATCCGGGCTCCGCAGAAAGGCAGCCCGAAGTGCACGCGCCAGGCGGGGAGGTCATTCAGCGGCAGTGCCGCGGCGAACGCGGCGTTCGTGCGCGGTGCGTCCATCATGTGCCATGACACCAGCAAGGCGTCAGTTTCGACAGATGGCGGCAACGCTGTGTACGGCACGCCTGCTGCCGTGCCCGTGATCGGCTCACCCATGCCGTCACCCTAGTGAGGTTCGGACGCCGGGACGTCCGATTTTGCTGATGGCGAAACCACGGCCGCCGCGGCCAGGGCCCGGTGCATGGCCAGTTCCGCGGTCGGCCCTTCGGCCAGCACGATGCCGACGCACCCGCGCTGATCAGTCAGGTGGTCGATCCGGTCACCCACCGCTTTCGTCGGGTACCACTCGGGTTTCCCCGGACAGGAGGCCAACTGGTCAAGGCCTTCGATCGTCTCGAGGACACCTTGCCCGGTGGGGTAAACGAGCGCGAACGCCACCGCAGGTCCGGTCGCCTCCGCGTCGTCAAGCAGACTGGGTGCCTTGCCGAGCGCCATATCGATCATCGACTCGTACACATTCGTCCCGAGTGCGCGGCACAAAGCCTCGCCCACAAGGGCACCGCCGATCCGAGGGTTGATTTCGACGAGTTGCGGACCGTCCACACTGAACACGAATTCGATGTGGGCGAAGCCTTGCTCGTAGTCGACGGCGTCCAGCACACGGCTGGCCCAGGACGCCAACTCGGCTTCGATCTCCTGCGGGAAGGCGACCGGGAAAGCCGCTGCGTCCTCGCGTACTCCGGTCACTTGGCGGCTGAGCACGCCGAGCAGCCGCGTCCGTCCTTCCCAAGTGATCGTCTCGGCGCTGTAGACGGGGCCCGCGAAAAACGGCTCGGCGAACAGTCGGCCTTTGAGGTCACTGTCCGCGGCCTCATCCAGCGCGGCCTGGAGTTCCTCCGGAGTCCGTACCAGCCATACGTTCCGCGAGGACGTGCCCGCGGAATCCTTGAGCACAGCCGGAAGCGTGTTGCCGGGAGCCGGGCTCAAACCGTGCTCGTACAAGCGTTGCCGGACCTTCAGCTTGTCCCGCAGGAACTGAGCCGACGCGACGGTCCGCCCGGGAAGCCCGAACTGGGCCGTCAACTCGGCACCGGGGACAAACCAGGTGTCGGTCGAGTTGATCAGCCCGTGCAGGTCCGGAATCTCTTTGAGGACCGCCGCGCAAGCCGCCGTGTCCGTGGTGTCGACATCGATGACGTCCAGTGACAGCCGGGACAGTTCATGCCGGTAGATCTCCCGTACGCCGGTCAACAGGCACAACCGCTCCCCTGCTTTGGCCGCGGCCCGGACCATGTGCCCGAGCCCGAACGTAAGTGCCTCAAGGGCCACAATGGTCATGAGGCTTGTTCCTCCTGTCGGACAACCGGCCACGGACGACGCTGCCACTCCATCACCGACCAAGGCATGGCCAAGTCGTCGAGTGAAGTGATCTCCAACGGGCGCAACGACTCCACGTCCAGGGCTTCCTCGTGCCTGGCGAACACACGGTCCACATAGCGGTGTCCCGTGTCGGCGCCGATCACCAAGTGAGTGCGATCCGGGTTACGCCTTGCCTCCCACTCCGCGACGAGATACGCGGCCCCGGTCGACAGACCGGCGAAGACCGCGTGGTCCCGGAGCAGCCCGATCGTTCCGGCCATGGCATGCCGGAAATCCACCCAGTGCAAGCAGTCGTACAGGTGGTGCCGGACGTTGTCGAACCAGATCGAACTGCCGATCCCGGCAATGATCGCCTCCGGATCGGTGAACCCGTCACTGCCGAACGTGATACTGCCGAACGGCTGCAACCCCAGCAGCCGCACGGACGGATCGGTTGCCCGCAAGGCCTCGACGAGCCCGCCGGTCGACGCTCCCGTGCCGACCGCGCCGACGACCGTGAGCGGCCCGGTCACCGCCTCCGAAACGAGAGCGGCGAAGTGCTTGTAGCCCTCGTAGTGCACGCTGTCGTGGTATTGCCGCATCCAGTGCACGTCCGGGCGCTGCGCCAGCAGTTGGTGGACGCGGTGTACCCGGCGCTCCTGGTCAAGCCGCAACGACTGGGATGGCGGCATCTGATCCACGGTCGCGCCAAGGACTTCCAGCTGTGCCCGCATGGCCGCGTCCACAGTGGTCGATGCCACGATGTGACACTTGAGTCCGTACCGGTGACACGCCATGGCCAAGGCCAGTGCGTAAATGCCGCTTGAACTGTCCACCAGGGTCTGTCCTGCTCGGACGACTCCGCGATCGAGCAGCGTCCGGACCGCACCAAGGGCCGCGTAGACCTTCATGGTCTCGAACCTGGCCAGGATGATGTTGTCCCGTAACCGGATCAGGTCGGGTGCCTTGATCGCGTCGGTGATGTGCTCGTGCACCAGGTTCATCGGCCGACCGACCTGAGGTAGGCGGCGAAGTCCTCGGCGCCCTTGACGTTACGCGGGCCACTCACGGCGTCCCCATAGGACATGACGAAGTAGCGCTTCTGCTGCACGGCCGGAACCGCCTGCAGTGCGGGCAGCGAATCGAGGAACTTCTGTTTGTCCGCGGCGGGCTGGTCGGCGTAGTCGATGATGATGATCACGTCCGGCGCGGCCTGCACGACCGGCTCCCAGCCGACCGACGTCCAGCCCTTCGCCAAGTCCCCCAACACGTTGCGGCCACCCGCGGTCGCGATGATGTCGTTGGGCGCGGCGTGTTTGCCCGCGGTGTACGGCTGGTCCGTGCCGGAGTCGTAGACGAAGACCTTGGCCGGCTCGCCAGCCGGTTTGGACTGCTGAACCTTGGCCACGCGGCCCTTCAGGTCGGCGACCAACTCTGACGCACGCTTCTCGACCTTGAAGATCCTGCCGAGGTTCTCCAGATCCGCGTACAACGCCTCCAACGGCGGCACCTTGGTCTTCTTGTCGCCGAAGTTCCAGCAGGTCTCGGTGTGCAGGTAGCTGCGGATGCCGACCTGGTCGAGCAGGTGCGGGGTGATCCCGCGCTCCTCGCTGAACCCGGAACCCCAACCGGCGAACACCCAGTCCGCCTTGGCGTCGACCACGATCTCGCGGGTGATCCGGGACGTGCCCAGCCGCTGGACCTTCGTGTAGTCGTCTTTCCACGGCGATCCGGCGATGGACGGGTCGCCGAGTTTGTTCATCACGTAGCCGCGCATGCGATCCGCCAGGCCGAGCGAGAACATCTTCTCGGCCCCGCTGACGTCATAGGCGACCGGCCGTTGCGGCGTCGGATAGCTGATTTCCTGTCCGCAGTTGGTGATCGTGACCGGGGCGTTGGGGTCGGCGTTCTGTTGCGCTGTCTGTTGCTGCACAGTGGCGCCGCAGCCGGCGAGTAGCCCGGCGGCCAGGACAAGGGGCAGGATCTTGGTCACGCTCTCTCCTTGAGGTCATAAAGCAACTGCGGGACACCGGTTTTGGGATGCGAGACGATCGTCGCGTCGACACCGAAGACCTTGCGGACGAGTTGGGGCGTGAGTACGTCGATCGGCGCTCCGGCAGCGACGAGTTCGCCTTGCGCGAGCACACCGAGGTGGTCGCACGCGGCGGCCGCGAGATTCAGGTCGTGAATCGCCACCAGGACGGTCAGCCCGGATTTGCGCAGGAACGACAGCAGTTCCACCTGGTGCCGGACGTCCAGGTGGTTCGTCGGCTCGTCGAGTACGAGCACCCTGGGTTCCTGCACGAGCGCTCGCGCGATGAACACGCGTTGCCGTTCGCCGCCTGACAAGGTCAGGATGCTGCGGTCTTTGAGGTGCAGGACATCGGTCTGTGCCATGGCTTCCCGGCACAGGTCGTACTCCTTCGCCGACAACGCCTCGTTTCCGCGCAGGTGCGGAGTCCGGCCAAGGGCAACCACTTCCGAGACCGTAAAGTCCAGATCCGTGTGATTGTCCTGGGTGAGCGCGGCGACGTGCTTCGCGTTCTCCCGCAGCGTCAAGCTTGCGATGTCCGTGCCGTCCAGGAACACGGCTCCAGCACTGGGCGTCAGTGCCCGGTAGACGCATCGCAACGCAGTGGACTTGCCGCTTCCGTTGGGGCCGACCAGTCCGACGATCTGCCCCGAATCGGCCTCCAAGTGCAGGTCGCGGATCAGGGATTTCCCGGCGATCTCGACCGAGACGCCGGTCAGCGAGATGTCCATCAGCGGCCCCCGAACAGGTATCCACGGCGGCGCATCAACGTGATGAACACCGGCACACCGATCACGGCCGTGATCACACCGAGCGGCAGTTCTTCCGGCGCCACCAGCGTTCTGGCCACCAGGTCGGTCCAGACCATGAACACCGCACCCGCCAGCGGCGCCACCGCGAGCACCCGTCGATGCCCCGACCCGACCACGATCCGGACCAGGTGTGGCATCACGAGCCCGACGAACCCGACTGCTCCGCTCACCGCGACGAGCAACCCGGTCACCGCGGCGGTGAGCACGAACAGCCAGCGCCTCAACCGCACGGCGTCCACGCCCAGGCTTGCCGCCGTCTCGTCGCCCATCGCGAGCACATCCAGGGGCCTGCTGTTGCGCAGCAACACAATCATCGCCAGCAGCACGGCAACTCCCGCGATCGGCAGGGATCCCCAGTTGGCTCCGCCAAGGCTGCCCATCAGCCAGAACAGCACCGTCCGCGCTGCTTGGCCGTCCGGAGCCAGGAACACGAGCACACTCATCACGGCCTGAAACCCGTACGCCAGAGCGATTCCGGTCAGCACGAGTCTGAGCGGCGTGAGTCCGGCCTTGCTCATGGCCGCGACGTAGACCAGGACCGATGCACCGAGCGCACCCAGGAACGCCGCTGCGGACAACGCGTAGACGCCCAAGCTCGCGAAGACACCGAACACGACCACTGCGGTCGCGCCAACCGATGCGCCCGACGAGATGCCCAGGACGAACGGATCCGCCAAGGCGTTGCGTACCAACGCTTGAATCACCACGCCGACAACGCTCAGCCCGGCTCCGACCAGCACGGCCAGCAGCACGCGCGGTGTCCGGACCTCCCACACGATCGTGTAGCTGGACAGTTCGTCGGCGGTGATCGTGCCACCGGTCAGCGCGGCTTTCAGATAGCGCAGCACTTCGTCGACCGGGACGACCGTCGGGCCCAGCGCGATGCCCGCGGCGATCGACACGATCAGGGTGATGGACAGGGTCAGCAGGACCGGGACCAGCCGGACCCGTTCACTCACGCCGGTAGCCACGAACAATCAACCGTTTGGCGTGGTTGTCATAGGGTTCGCCGTCGAAGTCGCCGAAACACTCGACGTCCTGGAAACCGGCTTCGGTCACCAGGGCCTTGAGCTCGGCAGCGCTGTAGATGAAGCACTCGATCACCGCGTGTCTGGCTGTCTCGCCTCTGATCAGCGTCCAGTCGGTGCGCAACCGGGTCCAGTCGTCGAGGATCGTGTCGCGCATGACGACGTAACCACCTTCGACGTCAACGGATTTCGGCCTGCCGACCCAGCTCGCGAGCACCTCCTTGCCCAGGACGTCGAGGATCAGCTGGCCGTTCTTGGCCAATGAGGTGTGCGCGTTGCGCAGGACCTGGAAGTTGTCCTCGGCTTCGGCGAAGTACCCGAAGCTGGTGAACACGTTGAGGGCCACGTCGAACTGACCTTGCCGGGTGAACTCCAGCATGTCCTCGCAGATCAGTTCCGCTTCCGGGCAACGGGCTTTGGCGTGCTCGAGCATGACCGGGCTCAGATCGACGCCGGTGACCCGATATCCGCGTCGCGCCAAGGGCAACAGCCACAGGCCAGGGCCACAACACAGGTCCAGTACGCGCGCGTTCCCGGCGAACTGGAGCAGCGGTGACGTGGTGACCAGGTCAGCGGCTTGCTTGGCCCGGCGCGGCGGGAACATCGTTTCGGCGAAGCCCGACCATAAATCGTCGTTCTCGTACCACCGCATTCCCCCAGAGCCTCCCGCGCTCGTCCAGACTGGTTCCGGTGTAGGAGTCGGACGGCGCGGGCGGCTGGTTCCCGGGAGACCGCGATTACTTCATCGCGGCGCCGACAAGCACCAGTCGCAGCGCCCGTTCGGTGGCGTCACGCAGCAGCTCAGCGGCATGATCGATGGCTTCGGCGAGCTGCACCGGGGCCGACAGAATTCCCGCGTACGCGTCGATTCCGGTGGCGTACGCGTGGTGCGCGCCGTCGCCGATCGTGCCGGCGAGGGCGATCACCGGCTTGCCGTGGCGTTTGGCGCGGGTGGCGACCTCGGCGGGGATCTTGCCGCGTGGTGTCTGGTAGTCGATCGCGCCTTCGGCCGTGATCACCAGGTCCGCTTGGGCCAGCCGGCTGTCCAGGTCGGTGTGGTCAAGCAGAACGTCGAAGCGCGGGACGAGTTTCGCACTCAGCGCGCCCGCGAGGCCCGCGCCCAGGCCGCCGGAGGCGCCACTGCCGGGCAACGACCGCAGGTCCAGACCACAGTGCCCGGCCAGCACGTCGGCCCAGCGGTCCATCGCGCCTGCCAGCATCCGGACCTGCTCTTGCGATGCGCCCTTCTGCGGGCCGAACACCTGGGAAACACTGCTCAACAGGTTGTACGGGTTGACCGCGGCGATGATCTCGGTGTCGCGCAGTCGGCTATCCAATGAGGACACATCGAGCTTCGCAGCCTGGCCGAGTGCGTATCCGCCTGGGCCCACTGGCTGGGCATCAGCGTCCAGGATCCGGGCGCCGAGCGCTTCCAGGGCGCCCGCGCCACCGTCGCACGTGCCGGAATCGCCGCAGCCCACCAGGATCCTGCGGGCACCGTGGTCCATTGCCGCGCTGATGAGTTCGCCGACGCCATATGTCGTGGTCAGCCCGGGATCCCGATGTGATCTCGGCACGAGCCGCAGGCCTGCCGCCGCGGCCATGTCGAGTGCGGCGGTGTGGTCGTCGAGCATCGCGACGTGTGCTGCCACGGGCAGGCCGACCGGGCCGGTCACAGTGACCGGGATGATCCGGCCGCCACGGGCCACGGCGAGCGCTTCGGCCGAGCCTTCTCCCCCGTCGACGAGCGGGATCTCGTCGATCACCGCGTCGGGTTCGACCCGCCGGATGCCTGCCGCGATCGCGGCGGCGACGGCCGGTGCGTCGAGCGATTCCTTGAAACCACTGGGAGCGACTGCGAACCTCATGACACCTCCATGGGAAGGCCGAGCATCGGCCAGACGTACAGCGCGAACGCGACGACCAGTGCGGCGATCAGCGGTCCGAGGACACACGAAAGCCGGACCAGATCGCGTTTGCGATAGGTGGGAACGTCCTCAGCGGACGCGAACATCGCGACCGGCTTGGCCGAAGACGGCAACGTATGACAGAACCCCGCCGCCGCGGTCGAGGCGAACGCGAGCGCCGCCGGGTTCATCCCGGTGGCCAACGCCATCGGGATGACCAGCGGAACCAGCACAGCCGACCGCGCCGACCGCGACTGCAGCACCAGGTGGGCAGCAGCACTGACGACCACGACCGTGACCAGCATGACCATGGCATTGCCTGTGGCACCGCCAAAAGCGGCACGACCGAGCCAGTCAGCAGCGCCCGAAGTGGACAGTGCGTTGCCGATCACCGCGGTACTCGCCATGAACAGCAACAGGCTCCACGGCACCTTCGCCAACGCGGCACTCATGCCGATCGTGCCGATCTTCGGCGACGTGATCACGACCGCGCCGACGAGCGCCACGATCGCCGGATTCAGAAACCCGGTGCACCACAGGGCGATCACCACACCGAGTACGACGGTGACTCGCTTTTGCGCCGCACTGAAAGGCTCCTTGTCGAGTTCCACCCGCGGCAGCTTCTCGCGCCGGTCTGTCCTTTTTGTCATCAGCAGAACCACGATCTCGGCGCACAGATGGGAACTGATCACCGCGAACGGCAGGCCGAGCAGCAGCCAGTGACCGAACCCGATACCGGCCCCGGTGAGCCCGGCCAGCAGCTGACTCGTGATCAAGTGCGCGCCCGCGCCGATCAACGTGGCAATGGCCGACAGCAGAATCACCGACGGGATAAGGAGAGCGAGTGCCCTGACGACTCGTGGTCGTTCCTTGAGCACCTCGGCGAGGGCCATGAACACGGGCAATGCCAAGGCAGCACGTCCCGATGTGGCCGGAACCGCCAGTGCCGTCAGCACAAGCCCGGCCGTGACCAGGTGTGCGAGCTGCCGGACACTCCGGGCTTTGTCGATCAGGATCGCGCCGACCTTCTCGGGCAATCCGGTCGCCGCAAGCCCTTGCGCGATCACGAAGGCGGCGATCAGCAGCCAGATCGTGTCGCCACCGAGCGCGCCGAACAAGTCGTCCCGCTCGATGACCCCGACGAACAGCAGGGCGAGCGCGGCCAGCAGGCCGACGAATGTGTCGTCAAGCCTGCCGATCATCCACGCGATGATCGTGATCGCGAAGATGACCAGGGTGAGTACAGCCGGGCTTGCCATGGTGTCCACTGTGCGGCGTGGATCTTAAGCACAGATGACACAAAGATGAGGAGACTTTCATGTGGACAGCCGATAGCCCATGCCCCGGACCGTCTCGATGTAGTCCGCGCCGATTTTCCGCCGCACAGTGCGCACGTAGACATCGACCACATTGGAACCAGGGTCGAAGTCGTAGCCCCACACGTGCGACAGGATCTGCTCCCTCGCCAGAACCTGTCCCGGGTGCCTGAGGAACAGCTCCAGCAACGAGAACTCGCGTGCCGTCAGGTCCTCAGTGGACTGCGACGTGGTGACCCGGCGGGTGCGCAGGTCCAACGTGAGATCGCCGTGCCTGAGGACGGTCAGCTCAGGCGTGCGCTCGGTCCGGAGCCTGAGCCGGACCCGGGCCAGGAGTTCCTCGAAGCGGAACGGCTTGGTCATGTAGTCGTCCGCGCCGCCTTCCAGGCCCGCGACGGTGTCGTGCACGGAGTCCCGCGCGGTCAGGATGATCACCGGCGTCAACACGTTCGCCTTGCGCATCCCTTGCAGTACTTCGAAACCGTCCCGGCGCGGCAGGCCGAGGTCGAGGATGACCAGGTCGAAGTCACCGGTGATCGCCGTGGCCAGCGCCGCGTCCCCATCGGACACGATGGTCGTGCTGTATCCGTTGGCGCGTAGACCTTTCTCCACGAAGGACGCGATGCGTTGCTCGTCCTCCGCGATCAGGATCCGGCTCATCTCGGCAGCTCCAATCGGAAGCTCGCGCCACCCTCCGGCGGCGAGTACACGGTGACCACGCCGTGGTGTGCGTCCGCGATCGCCTTGACGATCGCCAGTCCCAGTCCGGCGCCGTCCCTGGTGTTGTCGCGGCCCTTGGCGAAGCGCTCGAAGATCCGGACTATTTCGGCCTGGTCGACGCCCGGACCGGAGTCGGTGACCCAGAAGTGCACCTGGTCCCACATGAGGCTTGAGCCCAGCCGTATCTCATCACCGGGGTTGGTGTGCTGAACGGCGTTCTGGGCCAGCTGGACCATGGCCTGGGTGACGCGGTGCTCGTCGAGCCGCGCGTCTCCCTCACCGAGCGACTCCAAGATCCACCGCCGGTCGCCGATGGCCCGCACCTTGGCGTCGATATCGCTGGTCAACTCCGGCACCGAGGTCATTTCGAGCTTGACGAAGTCCGGCTGCTCGGCCTTGGCGAGCAGGAGCAGGTCGTCCACCATCCGCGCCATCCGATCGAGTTCATCGGTGCACAACCGGATGACCTCGGCGCGTTCCAGTGGATCGTCCCCCATCAGCTCGAGGTGCCCGCGAACGATCGTGATCGGGGTCCGGAGCTCATGCCCGGCGTCGTCGAGGAACTGCTGCCTGGTGGCGAACGCATGCTCAAGCCGATCGAGCATGGCGTTGAACTGCTCGGCGAGCGCGGAGATATCGTCCCGCCCCCGGACGGGAATACGTCTGGTCAAGTCATGCTCCGTCAACTCAGCGGCAGCCATCCGCACGGTCCGGACAGGCGCGAGAATCCACCCCGCGATCACCCACGCGACCCCGGCCGTGAGCACGAGCCCGATCAGGCTCACCACGATCAACGTCCGCAGGGTCGACGTGGCACTGGCTCGCACCTGGTCGAGGAAGTACCCGGCGATGAACCACGCGGTCGGCTTCGCGTCCACTGGGGCGTTGCTGGCGAGCACCCCGACCTTGACCCACCGCATCTCCCCACCAGGCGTGACGGCGGTGCCGGTGGTTGCGGGGTCGTGCATGATCGTGAGCAGCAGGTTGTCGCTGAGCGGAATCCTGGTCGACGCCGGCTGCCCCTGAATTTTCGTCTCGAGGGGAACGGCCCGGTCGCGAACACCGATCAACACCTCGGCGGTGTCCGTGTACTGACCCCGCAGATGGTCTTCGATGAGTTCATGCCGATGGTCGTAAATCTTGCCGTTGAACGGGTTGACGCCAGTGCCGGCGTAAATCCGGAACTCCTCGGCGTCCTGCTCAAGCGAGCGGTTGACCCGATCATCGATCTCCCGCAGCTGATACTCGCGGACAACGAGAACAACGGTGGTCAGCACCGACAGCATGAGCAGGACAAGCCAACCCATGATCCGGACCCGCGCTGGCAGCCGGCTACCCGTCGCCATCGTCGTCCCTGTCATCATCGTCATCGATAGGCGGAGGCGGCGGCAACGGCGAGGGCGTCGATGCCTCTGTCGTCGTCGGCGCCGGTGAAGGTGTAGGCGCTGGTGTGCTCGTCGTCGGCCTCGGTGTGTTCGACTCCCCGATCCGTACCGTCGGCGGCACGTGCGGCGGCGCCGCATCGGGCGCGAGCATCAGCGCAGTGAGCGCAGCCAGGACCGGCAACATGAGCACGGCGATGACCGCCGCAATGCTCTTGATCCGGGCCATGCACCTACCTTGCGTCTCGCCCATGACTGATCGATGAGATCAAGATGAGAACTTCTTCATCTTGCCGCGTACAGCTCTGACCAGCCACTCGGGAGACCTGTACACCTGCTCTGACGCCAGCCGTGCCGGTCCACCATGCCCCAACCCGGATCCGTTCAGGCAATCCCCACGGAGGAACATGCACATCCGAAGGCGCGGCGATCATGGCTGGTAAGCGGCAAGATGTTCTGAATGAGCCAGGAAGACAAGCCGGGCCGGCCGCCTTACCGTGTCCTCTCAAGCAAGGCCATCTGGGTTGGCGCCCTCATCATGGCTGTAGTAGCCACTAATTCTGTCTGGTTACTTCTCGAATTCGCCGCGGCTCCCACTGACAACAACCGCCTGGAAATCATCAAGACGGCCGGAACCATCCTAGTCGGCACCGGGGGCGCGGTAGCCCTGCTTCTGGCGGCCCGCCGTCAACGATTCGTGGAGCTTGACGGCACGGAACGCAGGATCACTGATCTACAGACCAAGGCCGCGGACCAGTTGGGGGCAGATCAAGCCGCCGTCCGCCTTGCCGGCCTGTACGCACTGGAGCGTCTCGCACAGGACAATCCAAGTCACCGCCAAACTATCGTCGACATTATATGTGGCTATCTTCGCATGCCATACTCTTCGCCATTGCAACCGCCTCCACCGCGACGACGCAACTCTATCCTGCGCACCCATCAGCCGACGTCAACCCCACGGGGCGCCGCAAACGACGGTGTCGACCAAGGAAAAGACCCACACCAAGAAAAACACGTGCGAATAACCGCACAGCGGATCCTCGTGTCGCACCTGCAGCCTCAGCCCCGAGACCAGCGAGGTAGATCGGCGAACACGAAATATTGGCCGAATATCGACCTTGACCTGAGCGGATCCACCCTCCTCAAGTTTGACGTGAGGAACTGCCGCATCCGGTCCGCAGACTTCGAGGGTGCCGTCTTCGTCGGGGTCACATCATTTGATGACACGGTTTTCGTCAAGACTTGCACGTTCAAAGATGCCACCCTTACCGACGGCGCCCTGTTCGAAAGAACACAATTCAAGGACGGAGCGTCCTTTGCCAGAGCCGCGTTTTGGAAGACCGCCTCATTCGAAAGCGCATCGTTTGCGGACACAGCTTTGTTCACCGAGGCAAAGTTTATACATATCAGCGCTTTCAGCAAGGCCACGTTTGCCGGGCACACCGTGTTCAGAAACGCGGTCTTCAACAACTACGCAAGCTTTTCTGACACGATCTTCACATCACCTGTGGATCTAACCCAAGTGTATGCCCGTGACGACCACAGTCCGATATTGCCTGAAGGTTGGACCTTAGGAAGTCCAGCAGATCGCCCGCAAGGCCTTCGCGGCCGAACCACTGCTGGAACATGGAGAACTCTTGCGCGTACCTCAGAGGTCGGTCACGCACAAGATGCCGGCCAAGTCAGGCAAGAGCACTAATTCCGGTCCGACAAATTCACGGCAGTGGGAAACACCAAGCCACGGCCGCCCGCGGGTTCGACGTTGCCGAGGCTCTGTGGACCGCCGCGGCTCGTGGTCACCAGGGCCAAGTCGAGGTTCGCGACGCAGGTCTGCCGATCACGCTGGCCGACACTTCAAGCGACGTCTACCGGCTGGACGACCTGAGCAACCTCTTCACGGACAAACTCATGCAGCAACTTCGCTCGACGCAGTCGAAGAGGTCATCCGTGCAGTGCGTGGCTCGACCGAGCTGGACTACGAGCGCGCCAAAGCCGCTCGCCTCATCGACAAGCCAGCGCTGGCCGAGGCCGAGTTGTTGGAACGGATCGCCAAGGTGGAGAAGGAAACCCACGCCGACTATCTGACCGTTCGGAGGCTCTCCGAACTGATGTCCTTCCCAGCGAAACAGCAGCTGACCGCACTCCAGCGCGCCCAAAGCCCTCAGCGTCTCGCGGCCCCTTGTGGAGCCTGCGCACGTCACAGACCTAGGCTGGGCGGGTGCCACCGGTCATCACGCTTGAGAGCCCGTTCGCCCATCAGGTGTTCCACGAGCGGCACCCCGTCCTTTTCGCAAGGCTCAAGGACGCCCATCCGTACGGCCCCGAGCAGCGGAAAGCATTGGACGAACTGCTTAAGGAGTCGCAGGAGGGCGTGATCAGTCTTGCTGACGACGCCTTCGACCGCGAGCAGTGGCTTGCTTGGGATCGCAGGCACTTCGGCACCCCGTGGCCGAAGGCACCGTTTCTCTGGGCCGAGAGTTACTTCTACCGCCTTCTTCTCGGCGCGGTCGGGTACTTCGAGACCAAAGTCGACCCGTTCGGGCCGTTCAAAACCGCTGAGCTGAACGACCCCGGCCTGGCGGAGGACTACGCCTGGCTCGCGGAGCCGTTGGACTTTGACGCCGCCCTCATGGCTTCGTTGTACGGCAACCGCGCGGACCTTGGGTTTCAGCTCATCGCTGGGAACACCAAGATCCACGATGAGCTTGTGGCCGACGACAGCGCACAGGTGCAGGAGTTCTTCGCCAAGCCCGCCACGGTTACGTTCATTCTCGACAATGCGGGCCGGGAGCTGTTGTCCGACTTGGTGTTCGCGGACCATCTGCTGGCGAACGGCCTCGCGACCGAGGTCACGCTGCACGCCAAGCCATACCCGTACTACGTCTCCGACGCGACCATCACCGACGTCAGCGATTGCATGCGCCGCCTTCGGCAACTACCCGGAGGCGCTGGGCAGCGGTTGCATGAGGCGGCAGCGGAAGGGCGGCTCAAGGTGCGAACCCACCCCTTCCACTGTGCCCCACTGTCTTTTCACGACATGCCCACGGACCTTGCCGCGGAGCTCAAGTCCCAGCTCACCATCTTCAAGGGTGACCTGAACTACCGTCGGCTCGTTGGTGACTGCTACTGGGATGCGGCCACGCCGTTCCGCGAAACCGTGTCCTACCTGCCTGGGCCGGCCGTCGCACTCAGGATCCTGAAGTCCGAAGTGGTCGTCGGCGCTGACGACGTCGAACCGGCCTCGCGGATCGCCGGCACGCACGCGATGATCCAGATGTATCAGCCCTGAAGCAGCGCCTGGCAGATCCGGGGCACCGAAACTCCGATCGGTTCCCTGATCACCTCTACCGCGAGGCTGTCGTACGGCGTCGGGTCACGGTTGACGATCACAAGGTTCGCGCCGGCCTCGACGGCGATCGCGCACAACGACGCGGCAGGCTCAACCTCCAGCGTACTGCCGATCGCGATGAACAGCTGGCTCGCCGCCGCGATGTTCTGGGCGTGGCCCAGCACATCCGGGTCGAGGTACTGTCCGAAAAGGACGACCGCGAGCTTCAGGATGCCACCGCAGTCAGCGCAGGGCGGGTCTGCCTCGCCCGCGTCGATCCTGGCCAGCACCTGCGAGCTCGGCAGGGTCCGTGAACACTTCGTACAGACCGTCCGGTGCATGGATCCGTGCAGCTCAAGGACTTTCCGGTCGGGCATCCCGGCACGCTGGTGCAGGCCGTCGATGTTCTGCGTCAGGACACGAACTGCCAACCCGGCGCTGTCCAGCGAAGCCAGTGCCTTGTGTGCGTCGTTCGGCTCGGCCGTCCACGCGCTGTGCCCGCTGTAGGTGGCCCAGAACCGCTCGCGAACCGTGGGATCGCCCATGTAGTTCTGATACGTGAACAAATCCGCCATCCGCGGATTCTTCGTCCACACGCCGTCCGGCCCACGGAAGTCCGGGATTCCCGAATCCGTCGAGATCCCGGCGCCCGTCAGCACGGATACCCGCGTTACCCCTCGTGCCCACTCCATGGGGACGAGCATAAGCAGCGCGGCTACCGATTTCTGAAACGACCGACGCCCGGCAGGAACCGACCGACCTTGCGGCCGTAACCGACATAAGCTTCACCATGGGTCTGCCGCAGGTACGGCTCTTCCACCACACGAACCTGAAGTTCGACGGCGATCAGCAGCCCGGCGAATCCGATGAGCGCGATGATGTTGGGAGCCATCAAGGTCAGGCCGAGGAAGCAAATCACTGTCGACACGAAAATCGGGTTACGGACAACCGTGAACGCGCCCTGAGTGACCAGACCGGTGGTCTCGTCAGGGTTCACGCCCACGCGCCACGATGGCCCCATACCGTGCTGAGCCAGCACGGTCCCGAGGAAGCCCAGTACCGCCAGGACGATTCCGGTGATCTGGATCGGCGGCGCGACCAAGGCCGATACCGGATCCAGGCCGGACAGCTGGACGATGGGCGCCGCGATGCACAGGACCGTCGAGAGCACCAAGACCAACCCGGCCCACCAGACGGCTGTGCCCGGGCGGCCGCTGAGGACACCGTTGATCCCCGACGCCCCGGTCATCCTGCGATGCGCGATCTCTCGCAGGGCGAAGCCGCCGACCAGGAACACGACGTACAGCACCAGGGCCAAGGCCGCCATTGTGGTGATTCTACGCGGGAAATCGAGCCCGTGAGTGACCCGATGGGGTGTCGGGTAGCCGGGTCACTCACGGGCCGTCATCAAGGAGTGACCGGGATGTTGGTCAATCCCTTGGTCGCCCTGGTGACGGTGTTCGACGCGTACACCACGTTCGGCCGCTCGCGGCACTTCGATGTGGACGTGATCCTGATCGCGTACTCCCCTGCGCCACCAAGATCGGATTTGTTGTCGCGCCAAGTGTTTCCGCACCCGTTCAGCAACGACGGCGTTGTGCTCGGGTTGTGCGTCTCGTAGCCGTTCGCGAACGTTCCCGGGCTGCTGAAGGTTCCGGTGTTGTTCTCGATCAGGTAACCGGTGCCCTTCACGTCGACCCACGAGTCCGCGGAGTTCTGGCCGGTGATGCCCTGGCCGTTGAACGTGTTGCCACGGATCACGCCGCCCTGGGTGCCTTCCTTGACATCAATGGGTTCCGCGGCGATGTTCGGACCGATCCGGTTGTCCAGCACCTGAACCCGGTCGGCTTTGTCCACGCCACCGCTGTTGCCATGGCACTTCCAGTTGGAGTTCGCGGATCCGATGTAGACGCCTTCGCCGTAACCCTTCTGCACCAACCCTGTGTCGGTGATCCGCGAGTTGCGGATCACGCTGTCCGCGGAGGAACGCCTGAAGTGCACGGCTTCTTCGTCCACGTGGTGTACGTAGACGCCGTCGATGGTGGTGTGGTGGGAATTGTCCAGGATGATGCCCTTCTTGGACTCCGCCACGGTGAAGCCGGTCAGGTTCCAGTACGGCGCGCCATACAACCAAAGCCCGTAACCGGAGTCCCACCCAGCGGTCGGCGCCGGGCAGGACGGCGCCGTACCGCTGGGGCCGTCGTTGATCAGCACGGCGTTCGCCGGGCCGGTCAACGTGATCGGCTGGGAGGAGGTCCCGGCTTTCTGCGATACGAACGATCCGCGATACGTGCCCGCGGCCATCCTGATGGTCGTCCCAGGGGTGGCGCCGGCCAACGCGGCTTGCAACTGCGCGGCGGTGGAAACGTCCACAGTGGCCGCGGACGCCGACGGTGTCACGGCGACGAAAGCGGTCAGCATGGCCGCGGCGAGTGCCAGTGTGCTTTTCATCAGCGGCTCACATTCTTGAGGAACAGTGACTGGGCGGTGTCGGTTTTGGTGGCGTCGACGCCGTGACCGCCGGTGTAGTCGCGTTGTTCGTTCTTGGCCCAGTCGGAGATCGGGGTGCCACCGACGTCCAGGTGCTGATACCCGGTGCCGTTCCAGCCGAAGACGTAGATCCGCTGTTTGTCCGGGTAGTAGTCCTGGAACGGGCCGTTCGTGGACAGCTGCTTGGTCATCGTGTTGTTGAAGAACACGTTGCGTGCGCCGGTCGCGCCGGACCATTTCACGGCTTTCTTGCCCGCGCCCCACCAGATCGGGAACCAGTTCGAGTCGTCCGGGCCACCGCCGCCCTCGTCGCCGCAGTTGGCCCGGCAGTTGCCCGACCGGTGCCCGTAGTTGACCCGGACGGTGTTGAGCTCGAACAGGTTGTTGCGTTCCCACCCGCCGTGCAGGTTCAGATCCGAGTCGAAGTCGTTGCCGATCACCACGTTGCCCGACGCCGACCACTGGAAGGTGAAGTGCCGCAAGTTCCGCGACGTGTTCCCGGCGTACAGCGAATCCCACACGCGGGAGCCGCGGAAGTAGCCGTTGCCGCCCTTGCCCTTGTTCCACGAACCGTCCAGCTCGTTGTTCACGATCTGCAGGTTCTTGGCTTCCTCGGTGACGATCGGGTGCGATCCGGTCATCTCCGCCCGCATGCCCCGCACCCAGGAGTTGGCCGCCCACTTGAACACGATCCCGTGCATCTGCGCCCGCGGGTCCATGTTGCCGTAGTTGTTCACCGCCTCTGCCTTGTTCAGGTTCGGCATGTCCTGCGTGAAGGTGAAGTTCTCAAAACCCACACCCACCACCGGATCCACCAGGGGCGCGGCCTTCGAGTCATACGTCGCACCGCCGATCGCCGGTGATCCGTCCGATGTGGAATTGACGGGAACGTCGAACTCAAGCGGCTTGTCGAGGGTGATGGTGCGCTGGGAGGTGTTGACCGCGGTGATGGTGAAGATCTGCTGACGCATGTGCATGTTCAGCAACGGCCAGCTCGTCGGCAACGCCTGCTGTTGCTGGTAGAACTTCTGCGAGTTGGCCGCCCGGATGTTCACGAACGAGCCGACCGTCAGCGCACTGATCGACCCACTCGTTGCCAGGTGCACCACCCGGTCCCCGGTTCGTGCGGAGAATCCGGTGTCGCCGGACTTGGCGCGCAGTTTGACGCCCGACTTCCAGTGCACGTTCACCGTGCCCTCGAAGATGTCCTTGCGGTTGGCCGGAGCCGAGCTGTAGTCGCTCTGGTAGCTCGAGTGCACACCACGCGACTGCACCCGGAACAACCCGCGACCTGGCCAGAGCCAACCGCCCTTGCCGCTGCCGTGTGTCATTCCGTCCTCGTCCCAGTCCGATTTGTCCTCGGTCAGGGTGTCGTACAGAGTGTTGGCATCGGGCCGATAGACCACCCTCGTCGCGGACATCCCGGCACCGCGAATGATCAGGTAATCCGCGTCGACCCGCAGTTCACGGGAAACCGCCAGCTCACCGGCAGGCAGCGTGATCAGGCTCAGTTTCGTGTAGTTCGCCGAACCGGAACAGGAACTGCGAATAGCGTCGATGGCTGACTGCAGACCAGCGGAATCATCGGCGCCGTCGTTCGGTTTGACGTTGTATTGACTCCGCAACTCATCCGGCGTGATCTGACACGTTTGACTGGAGTTGACATCACCGGAACCGGGCAGGTCCAGCCCGCCCCGATACCCGGCCTTTGTCCAGTCGACCAGGCCCGACACGGGCGCACGACGGTTGCCCGCGGACAGATCCAGGCTGGTCAAAGCGCCTGGGCCGGGCGCTGAACTGGCGGAAGGGGAAGGTAGCGCGATCATTCCGGCAGCGACCGCGGCACTGGCCGCGAGCGCAAGGAAACCACGATGTTTCCACGCCATGAAAACCTCCGGTGGCGGCGGACAGGGGACGGCAGATGTGCGGCGGCACTCACACCCGAGGTAGTCCTGTTGTAGCCCACCGAAGAGCTATTCGTCAAACAATTGCGGCGTCCGCGTCCATATACGTGAAATAGGGAAAGAAATGGCCTTCCAGTGCACAAAAAGGCCACCACGATCCCGTCCGGCCGGGACAGTTTCCTGAGTGGATCACGGTCGCGGTCCCTGGTCTCCAGGAAAGACCGTGACGCAGCATGCGGCCATGAACGTGGATACCTGGGAAATGGTCGTCGTGCACCGGATGTTCCGGCGGGAGTTCGCGCTGCTGCCCGACCTGGTCAAGAACGTCGCCGAGGGCGACCGCGACCGGGCGAAGGTTGTCGGCGACCACCTGGCGGCCCTGATACGCGGCCTGCACCACCATCACACCGGCGAGGACGAGTTGCTGTGGCCGAAGCTGCTCGACCGCGTGAGCACCCTGGACACCGAGCTGGTGCAACGGATGGAAGCCCAACACGAGGCGGTGTCCGGCTTGATCGAACACGTCGAGGCCCTGCTGCCCCGCTGGCACCTCACTGCGGACCGGGAGATCGGCAGCGAGCTCGCCGCGCTGCTGGCCGACATGTCGATCCGGCTCAACGAACACCTGGACGACGAGGAGCAGTACGTGCTTCCGCTGGTCTCCCTGTTCATCACCGAGCCTGAGTGGAAAGCGTTGGGCGACCACGGGAAGAGCGGTGTCGAGAAGGGAGCGGCCGGCTTCGTGACACTCGGCATGATCCTCGAGGACGCCACGCCCACGGAAAAGGTGCGGTTCCTTGGATTGCTGCCCGCACCTGTCCGTCTCATCTACAAACTCCTCGGCGCGGGCATCCATCGTCGCGCGAAGGAGCGCCTGCTCGCCGCATAGTCAGCCGTCGGCTTTCCACGGCGGCAACCACATCGGCTTGCCGGTCTGCAGAAACGACTTCATGTTCGACAGCACCGCGGCCCAGCCACCAGCCGCCGCACGCAGCTCCGCCTCGTCGGCGAGGTCGTCGTGCGTGACCGTCAGCCGGACGATTTGCGTACCGCTGGATGTCGAACGTGACCTTGGACCTCACGTCCGGAGTGGACGGATCGGCCCACGTGAACACCAAGCGCCGTGGCGCCGTGCTCTCCTCGATCACGCCGACGACGTCCGAGGCCGAACCGTCCGCGCGCCGATGCTCACAACTGGAGCCGACCTGCCGGTCCGACACGTTGCTGTGGCCCCAGTACTGCAGGGAGAGCTCCGGGTCGGTGATCGCCGACCACACCTTCTCCGGGGTGCTCTCGATATAGGTCAGGTCTCCGCCTCCTTTCTCGGTTGCTTCGCAACCATCGTCAGGAGGCAGCCGCCGGTAACTTCTGGGGCCGAGCGCCCAGACCCCACGGCGCCAGCTCCTTCTGACCCAGCGCTGGGCACGTCGCACTTGAACCAGCGTGGCTTTGTCACCGTGGTGACACCAGTTCCCGCCGACCCTGGTCCTGGACCTGTCCAGGCGCGACCATTCGAAACTGTGGACCTGTGTGTCAAGCGTGCTACTTTGTACCAAGCTCTCGGTACAAAGGAGGGGCGATGCGCCTGGACTGGCAGATGGTCCTGCTGTACGCACTGTGCGGCCTTGCCCTGCTGGTAGTGCTATGGCCGACGGTCAACGGCGGCAGGCGGTTCCTCCGGCGGTGGGGCGTCAAGGACCCGACCGAGGAACAGGGTCTGCTCGCCCGGCGATACCTCCTGGACCGGCGCTTGCTCTATCCGCCGCTGTTCATCGCGGCGCCTTTCGTCACGGGCGGTGACAACAGTTTCTGGCCGCCGCTCGTGCTGGCGCTGCTCCTGGCCGAGATCATCGGGACGCTCCGGCCCGTCCGCGGTCCCCGCGCCGCCATCCTGACCCGCCGAGCCTGGGGCGATCTTGTCCAGCGCTGGGCGGTCGTTCTCATGCTTGTGCTCGGTGTCTTCGCCGTTGTCCTTGCGGTTGCCGCGAAGTTCGCGCAGGAATGGGGCCAGCAAGTCCTGAGCACGTATCCACCCGACGGCACACGGATGCCCGACAGCACCGTCATCTCGCAGACGGCCGACGTTCAAGCCAGAGTCACGGATCCCAGGTGGTTGATCGTCATCATCGCGGTCGTCCTCGCGACCGCCGCCGTGCTGGGGATCGTGTGGCTGGCGGTCCGCCGAGGTTCGATCGCCGATCTGCAGGTCGACGCCGCACTGCGGACCCGTAGCGCCCGCGTCGCGGTCGGCATCGGAATCGCTTTCATGGCAACGAGTGTCGGCGAAGCCAACAGGGCGCTCAGCATCCTGCGCGGCACGCACTGGCCAGTGCCCGAGCCCTGGCTGCTCGCCGGTACCGGTGGCCTGGAAGCACTGACCTTGCCGTTGTTGTTCATCGCCGCAACCGGGTGGATCTGGGTGGCCAATCCAGCGAACCGGATGCCGTACGTCCAGTCCACCCAGACGTGACCAGAATCCTCGTCGACCCGGACAACGGCGTCCCACCATGGCGGCAAGTGCGTGACCAGCTCGTCCGGCTGATCCAGTCCGGCGAACTCGCCGTCGGCACACCGCTTCCGGCGATCCGGCAACTCGCCAACGACCTCGGCCTGTCCGCGGGCACGGTCGCACGCGTCTACCGCGAACTGGAAACCGCGGGCGTCCTGCACACGGCGAGACGCAAAGGCACTGTCGTAGCAGCGGTTCCCAGCCCGGCGACCGACGCGTTGGATGACGCGGCGGCGCAGTTCGTCAGCCAGGCCAAGGCGCTTGGCGTGGATCTCGACGCAGCTGTCGAAGCCGTCAGCCGATCGTGGGAATGAACTTCGGTGCCTGCCGGGCATCCGCGGCACGTTCGAAGGCCGCGCCCAGAGCGAGCACCTTGGCATCCGACCACCGGCCGGCGAAGAACGACACCCCGATCGGCAACGGACCCGCGAACCCACCAGGTACCGACACGTTCGGATAGCCGGAAACCGCTGCCGGGCTGGAAGATCCGAGTACGAACGCGTCGCCGGTGGCGTAGTCGGTCTTCCACGCCGGGCTGTTGGTCGGCGCCATGATCGCGTCAAGCTTGTGTGCCGCAAGGGTTTCGTCGATGGACCGGCGAGCGAGGGTGGTGGCGGTGGTCCGCTGCCTGACCACAGTCGGATCCGTGGTCGGCGGCGCGACGGCCGCCTGTTCGAAGATCTCCTGACCGAACTTCGACAACTCCACCGGATCCTGGCGGTTGAACGCGATCAGTTCGTCCACAGTGTTCGGTCCGCCGGGCCGCGCGGCCAGGTAGGCGTGCAGGTCGCGTTTGAATTCGGCGATCAGCGCCGGGAACTCGTTCTCGCCGATCTCGTTCTGGTACGGCAACTCCACGTCCACCACAGTCGCGCCCTGCGCCCGCAAGGTCCGCACCGCGGCCGCGACAACACGATCAACGTCGGCATCGGCCCCGGCCAGGCGCCAGACGCCGATCCTGGCTCCGCGCAACGCATCCGGCTTCAGCAAGGCCGCGTAGTCCCGTGGCTGACCGGCGGGGATCGCGCCTGTGGCGGCGTCCGAGGGATCACGGCCCTGGATGACCGACAAGGTGATCGCGGAGTCGACGACGTGCCTGGTCATCGGACCCGCGGTGTCCTGCTCCGCGGAGATCGGCACCACGCCGGACCGGCTCACCAGGCCCAGAGTCGGCTTGTGACCGACGATTCCATTGGCGCCGGACGGGCATACGATCGATCCGTCGGTCTCGGTGCCGATCGCGACCTGCGCGAGGCTGGCCGCGATCGCCGCACCCGAACCGGACGAGGACCCGCACGGATTCCGGTCGAGCACGAACGGGTTGTTCGTCTGCCCACCCACGCCCGACCAGCCGGAAGTCGACCGGGTCGAGCGGAAGTTCGCCCATTCCGACAGATTGAGCTTGCCCAGGATCACCGCGCCGCCGCGATACAACCGATTCACCAGGTGCGCGTCCGCGGCAGGCTTGGACCGCAACGCCCGAGAGCCTGCGGTCGTCGGCATCGCCCGCGTATCGACGTTGTCCTTCAACAGCACCGGAATGCCGTCGAGTGGCCCCCGCTCCCGGCCGGTGCGCCTGCGGGCGTCGCTCGCCGCGGCTTCGGCGAGCGCGCGCTCGTTCACCGCCACGACCGAGCGGATCTTGCCGTCGACCGCCTTGATCCGGCCAAGGTAGGCCTTGGTCAGGGCGACCGAGGTGAGCCGTCCCTTGTCCATCTGACGCTGCAGTTCAGGGATGGTCGCGTCGTCGAGATCCAGCGAAGACGCCGAAGCCGGCACGGGACCGGCGACCAACGCGGCCGTGGCGAGCAGTACGAGTGGCAGGCGCATAGAAGCACCCCACTCCTGAACGCTTGATCGGGTCAACCCGACCTTCGTCGTTATTCGGGCACGACCTGACGCGGCTCCGGGAAGTGACACGCCGCCCGATGCCCTTCAGTCGCACCGCTGAGCTGCATCAACGGCGGTTCCTCGGACGCACAGATGTCCTGAGCCTTCCAGCAACGCGTCCGGAACCGGCAGCCGGACGGCGGATTGATCGGCGACGGCACGTCACCGGTCAGGCGGATCCGCTCCCGATGCCGTTCGCTGTCCGGGTCCGCGTCCGGCACCGACGACAGCAGCGCGTGTGTGTACGGGTGTTGCGGATTTCCGTACAGGTCGGCACGATCCGCGATCTCGACGATCTTGCCGAGGTACATCACCGCGATGCGCTGCGAGAAGTGCCGCACCACCGCGAGGTCGTGCGCGATGAACACGAACGCGATGCCCAGTTCCCGCTGCAGCCGCTGCAGCAAGTTCACCACCTGCGCCTGAATCGAGACGTCCAGCGCCGACACCGGCTCGTCGGCCACGATCAGCTTGGGCTGCAACGCCAACGCCCGCGCGACGCCGATGCGCTGCCGTTGACCGCCGGAGAACTCGTGCGGGTAGCGGTTGTAGTGCTCGGGGTTCAGGCCGACGGTCTCCAGCAGTTCCTGGACGCGCTTCTGACGCCCGCCCACCGGGTTGATCCCGTTGATCTCCATCGGCCCGGCGATGATCGAACCGACCGTGTGCCGGGGATTCAGCGACGAGTACGGGTCCTGGAAGATCATCTGGATCTCGGACCGGATCGGCGCGAGCTGCTTGCGGGTGGCGTGCGTGATGTCCTGGCCGCCGTAGGTGATCGTCCCCGCGGTCGGTTCGAGCAACCGGGTGATCAGCCGTCCGGTGGTCGACTTGCCGCAGCCGGATTCACCGACCAGTCCGAACGACTCGCCTTCGTGCACGGTCAGGTCGATCCCGTCCACCGCTTGCACCACACCGGCTTTCCGGCTGAACAAGCCGTTCGCCCGGACGGGGAAGTGCATCTTCAGCCCGCTCGCGGTGAGCAGTTCCTTGGCGGGTGCGACTACTTCAGTCATCGTGTTCAGCCCAGTCGTTCGAGCTCGTCGGTGCGGATGCGTTTCTTGTCCGCTGTGGACAGATGACACGCCGACGCGTGACCTGTCTCGGGCAGAAGCGCGGGCCGCTCAGTGGTGCACCGGGCATCCGGTACGCGGTCGCGGTAGTCGCAGCGCGGGTTGAACGGGCACCCGCTCGGCGGTTCGATCAGGCTCGGCGGCGTGCCGCGGACAGGCACCAGCGGCACGTCCACGTCACCGCCCAAGTGCGGAATCGACGACAGCAAGCCCCAGCTGTACGGGTGCTGCGGTGTTTTCAGCACTTCACGGACCGTTCCGCGTTCGACCGCACGGCCCGCGTACATCACGAGCACGTCGTCGGCCATCTGCGCGACCACGCCCATGTCATGGGTGATCAGGATGATCGCCGTATCGAACTCGGACTGCAGTTCCCGCAACAGGTCCAGGATCTGTGCCTGCACAGTGACGTCCAACGCGGTGGTCGGCTCGTCCGCGATCAGCAAGGCAGGGTTGCAGCACAACGCGATCGCGATCATCGCGCGCTGCCGCATGCCGCCGGAGAACTCGTGCGGGTACTCCTTCGCCCGGCGTTCCGGTTGCGGGATGCCGACCCTGGACAGCATCTCCACGGCCCGTGCCCACGCCTTCTTCTTGTTCGCGCCGGTGTGCCGCCGGTAGGTCTCGGCGATCTGCTCCCCCACCGTGTAGTACGGCGAGAGCGAGGTCAGCGGGTCCTGGAAGATCATCGAGATACCGTTGCCGCGCAGCTTCTGCATGGCCGACTCGCTGGCCCCGACCAGTTGCTTGCCGTTGAAGAGGATCTCGCCGGTGACCGTGGTCTTCTCCGGGTTGTGCAGGCCGAGAATGGCCAGGTTCGAGACGCTCTTGCCCGAGCCCGACTCGCCGACGATGCCCAATGTACGGCCTTTGGCCAGGTCGAAGGACAATCCGTCGACGGCCTTGACCACACCGTCCTCTGTGGAGAAATGCACCTTCAGGTCACGCACCGACAGAATGGTCATGCTGTCACCTTGATTCGCGGGTCGATGGCGGCATAGACCACGTCGACGATGATGTTGGCGACCACGACGGCCGCTGACGCCAGCATGACCACGCCCATCATCATGGGCAGGTCGGAGGCGACCACCGAGTTGACCGCCAGCTGCCCGACACCGACAAGGCTGAACGACGTCTCGGTGATGATCGCACCGGCGAACAGCCCGGCGATGTCCAGGCCGAGGATTGTCGCGATAGGACTCATCGCGCCGCGGAACGCGTGCTTGAAGTACACCTGGCCGGTGCTCAAACCCTTGGCGCGCACGGTACGGATGAAGTCCTCGTTCAGTACGTCGACCATGGCGGAGCGAGTCAGGCGCGCGTAGTACGCCATGAAGATGAACGCCAGGCAGATCCACGGCAGGATCAACCCGCTCGCCCAGTCCAGCGGATTGTCGAAGAACGACACGTAATGCGGCCGTGGCAGCAGATCCGTGCTGTACACGAAGAGGTACAGCATGAACGGTGCCAGCACGTAGATCTGCATCGACCCGGCCAGCAACGCGAAGCCCATGGCGAGCTTGTCGGCGAGCTTTCCCTTACGCAGCGCGGCAAGCATGCCAAGGCCGACACCGAGTACGAGGAACAGCACCACCGCGCCGATGGCCAGCGACAGCGTCACCGGCAGGCGGTCGGCCACGGTGTCGAAGACCGGCTGCTTGTTGACGAACGAGTAGCCGAAGCACGGCGCCTCGCACATCTTCTCGCCGATCATCCGGCCTGCGAAGATCCCGCCGAGGTAGACCAGGTACTGCTGCCAGATCGGCTGATCGAGGCCGAGACCGCGGCGGATCTCGTCCATCAGCGCGGGCGTGCAGACCTTCCCGCACGACAGTGCCGCCACCTCGTTGCCGGGCACGGCGAAGAAGAGCAGGAACGTGATGGCGCTGATCACCAGAAGGATCACGATGGCGCCGAGCACCCTGCGGACAAGGAAGACCAGCATCGAACGGGCATCTCCAGTGCGGGGGACGGGCCTGCGCGAGGCCCGTCCCCCAGCCGTGTCAGGACTTCAGGTAGAGGTTGGACAGGTTCATCACGGTGTGCCAGTCGAAGGACGCACCGCCGACGTTCGTGCCGAACTGGATCTGCCTGCGCGGGTACACGTACGGCACCGCGGGCACGCTCTCCATGATCTTGCGGTCGAGCTTGTTGAACTCGGCACCCTGCTCGGCCGGATCGGTGATCTTCATGATCCGGTCGATCTCGGCGTTCACCTCGGGGTTGTTGAAGTGGGTGTTGTTCGGCCTGCCGTCGCCGATCTTGCGGCCGTCGAACAGCTCCGGGTAGACCGTGACACCGGTCGGCCAGTCCGCCGACCACGCCGACCAGTAGAAGTCCAGGTTGTTGTCGACCTTGTCGCGGGTGTCCAGGTAGGTCTTGGCCTGCATCGGGATCTTCTCGACCTTGAAGCCCGCCTTGGTCAGCGCGTCCGCGATCGCCAGCGCTTCCTTCTCACCGGTCGGGGTCTGGTTGTAGCCCAACGAGATCGAGTACCCGAGCTTGCCCGCGTCGGTCAGCATCTTCTTGGCCTTCTCCGGGTCGCCCTTCGGGTCGACGTCGGTCACGCCCGGCAGGTCGTACTTCTGCCAGCCCAGCGTGGCGGGCGAGCCGAGCGTGGTGGCGAAGTCGCCCTGGTACGGGCCACCCTTCTGCAGCCGTGCCTGCTCCTTCGGGAACGCGGTCAGCAGCGCCTTGCGCACGTTCAAGTCGGTGACCCTGGTGGTGTTGATCGCGTACAGGTCGACCTGCGCGGTCGGCTTGTCGATGATCTGCGCCTTGAGCTTCGGGTCGTTCATCACCTGCTCGAAACGCTCCGGGGCGACCGTCTGGTACAGCCCGGCGGAGTTCTTGTCGTCACCCGCCGACGCGGACAGCCGGTCGGTGATCTCCGCGGGCAGCGGGCCGAACTGGAAGGTGTAGCTGTCGACGTACTGGTGGCGGATCGAGTCGGTGTTCGGGTCCCAGTTCTCGTTGCGGACCAGCTTGAGGCTCTTGTCGACCTCGTGCGAGGCGATCTTGTACGGACCCGAGGTGATCGGCGAGGAATCCATCGCCTCCTTGGTGTCCTTGGCCTGCGGCACCGGTGCGGTGGCGCCGAGCGCCGCGGCGAACGGGAAGTCCGGGCGCGGCTGGGAGAACTTGAAGATGATGGTCTTGTCGTCGGGGACTTCGACCTTGTCGCCTGCCAGCTCACCGCCCTCGTACGGACCCGCGTAGAACTTGCTCGGGTCCTCGCTGTCGGCCAGCCAGGTCTGGATGTACTGGAAGCCACGGGCATACAGCGACGAGAACGACCGGGACACCGCGTACTTGATGTCCTTGGCGACGATCGGCGAGCCGTCGGAGTACTTGATCCCGTCCTTCAGGGTGAACTTCCACGTCTTGCCGCCGTCGGTGGTCTCGCCCGCGTTCGTGGCGAGGTCACCGACCAGCGTGGTCTTGTCGCCGTCGATCCGGTACATGGTCAGCCGGCGCGAGATCATCTCAAGCACGGTGTTGTCCGGCGAGGACTGCGAAATGGCCGGGTCGTAGTGCGCCAAGTCCTGGCGCCACAAGATGTTGACGTTGCCGCCCTTGCGGGCGCCCGGCACCTCCGGCGCCGCGCCCTTGGACAGCGAGCCGTCCTTGTCCATCGACACCTTGGCGACCTGGACCTGCGCCCGGTTCGGATCCGTCGCCGTGTTCTGACCACCGGCACTGCACCCGGACGCGATCAGGATGGCACTCGTGGCGACTGCCGTCGCCACGAGAATCCTCTTGCGTTTCACTGTTTCTCCCTGTGTTTACCCCGTGACGGCTAGCGGTGCGACTTGGGGTCGAGCGCGTCCCTGACCGAATCCCCCAGCAGGTTGAAGGCGAGCACGAACACCAGCAGCGCCACACCCGGGAAGACCAGGTACGTCGGCACGGTCTGGATGTACTCGGACCCGGTGTGGATCATCCGGCCCCAGTCCGGCGTCGGCTCGACCATTCCGACGCCCAAATAGGACAGTGCGGCCTCGGTGGTGACCATCGCGGGCACGTCCAGCGTGACCACGACCAGAATCGGCGTGACCAGGTTGGGCAGCAGTTCCTTGAACACGATCCGCCGTGAACTGGCGCCGGACACCCGTGCCGCCTCGATGAATTCGCGTTCCCGCAACGAGAGCACCTGGCCGCGCAGCAGCCGGGCCGACCGGGTCCAGTTGAACACCGAGAGCACGAGGATCAGCGCGGTGGCCCGTAGCCAGACCGGCGCCTCCTTGCCCGGTGCGACGAACAACGCCAGCGCGACCGGCGTGAACGCGAGGAAGAACAGCGTGGACGGGATGGCCAGCAGGGTGTCGATCACCCGGCCGATGAAGTAGTCCGCCCGGCCGCCGAGGTAACCGGCCGTGATGCCGATGACCACGCCGACCGCGGTGACGATGAAGACCACCACGATGGCGATCAGCAGCGAGGTCCGGATGCCGTAGACCAGCTGCATGAAGACGTCCCTGCCGAGCTTGGGCTCCAGCCCGAGCCAGAATTCTGAATCGATCCCGCCGTTCGGTTTCATCGGAATTCCGGTATCGCTGAGCAGGCCGGGCCGCTCGAGGCCGTACTGGGTGTAGGGATCTTTTCCGTAGAGCCACGAGATCAGCGGCGCGCCAAGTCCGACCAGAAAGAAGAAAAGGACAACACACCCGGAGATCACCCCGGCCTTGTCCCTGCGGAAACGGCGCAAGGCCAACTGCCCCGGCGACCTGCCGACCGGAGGTTTCCTCGCTCCCGCCTGGACGGACGATGCGTCCGGCGACGCCAGTTCGGCCCCGAGCAGGTCGGCCACGTGCCCCCCGATTTCGAATAAAGACGAAAGGATTTCGGCGGAAATTTACGGTCCACCGCTTCGGATAGTCAAGTCGCCCCCTTCGGTGAAAGAAAAGCGGCCGGACAGTGCCCGGGCTGACACGCTCGGTGCCGGGTGTTTGGTCCACTGTGCCCGGACAAGTAGGGGTTGACCCGGATACCGCCGGTACGGCCCCTTACGGCATTCTGACGCTGCGCACACCCGTGGATCCACCCCAGGAGAACGGCACATGACCAGCGATTCCGACCTCGCGATTCCGGCAAAGGTGGCAAGTCCGGCCGCGGCCGCCCCGCCGAAGAAGCCTTTCGGACGCTGGTTGCTGGCGCACAGAGTCGGACCAGTCGGCCCGGAAAGCGGCGAGGAGCACGCGAAACCGCAGTCGTGGTGGAAGGTCATGTGCCTGACCGGCGTCGACTACTTCTCCACGTTGTCCTATTTGCCCGCGATCGCCGCACTTGCCGCCGGCGCGTTGTCGCCGTTGGCCACGCTGCTGATTGTCGCTTTGACGTTGCTGGGCATGTTGCCGATGTACCGCAGGGTGGCACGCGAGAGCCCGCACGGGCAGGGCTCGGTGGCGATGCTCGAAGACCTGCTGCCGTTCTGGCGCGGCAAGATCTTCGTCCTCGTCCTGCTGGGTTTCGTTGCCACATCGTGGATCGTGACGATCACACTGTCCTCTGCGGACGCTACGGTGCACTTGCTTGAGAACCCGATAGCACCGGATTTCCTGCACGGTCAGGAAGTCATCGTCACGGCGGTGCTGTTGCTGATCCTGGGCGGCGTGTTCCTGCTCGGGTTCAGCGAGGCGGTCGGCGTGGCCATCCCGCTGGTCGCGATCTTCCTTGCGCTCAACGCGGTGATCGTCGGCGTGGGTTTCGCGGACGTGTTGGCGAATCCCGAACTGATGTCCCGCTGGGTCGACCGGCTGACCGAGGGCGGCAGCGGGTTCTTCGACATCGCCGGACCGGCCGTGCTGGCGTTTCCGTTGCTGGTGCTGGGCCTGTCCGGATTCGAGACCGGCGTGAGCATGATGCCGCTGGTGGCCGCGTCCGGGAAAACGCCGGAAGAGCAGCTGGAATCACGGATCCGCAACACCCGTAAGCTGTTGATGTCGGCGGCACTGATCATGTCGGTGTACCTGGTGGCGACCAGTTTCATCACCACGGTGCTGATCCCGGCCGAGCTGTTCCAGCCGGGCGGCGCGGCCAACGGCCGGGCGCTGGCGTATCTCGCGCACGAGCAACTCGGCGAGGTGTTCGGCACGGTCTACGACATCAGCAGCATTCTGATCCTGTGGTTCGCGGGCGCGTCCGCGATGGCAGGCCTGATCAACATCGTGCCGCGTTACCTGCCTTCGTACGGCATGGCACCGGAATGGGGTCGCGCGGTCCGGCCAGTGGTGATGGTCTACACCGTGATCAGCATCGTGATCACGATCGCTTTCGGCGCGGACGTGAACGCGCAGGCGGGCGCGTATGCCACCGGAATTCTCGCGATGATGGTCTCCGGTTCGTTCGCGGTGACGATCTCGGCGCTGCGCCACAAACAACGCTGGGCCTCGATCGGGTTCATCGTGCTGACCCTGGTGTTGTTGTACGCGCTGGTCGAGAACGTCATCGAAAAGCCGGACGGCATCGCGATCTCGGCCGCGTTCATCGCCGGAATCGTCATCGTGTCGCTGATCTCCCGGGTGACCAGGACAACGGAACTGCGTGCTGACCACATCGAATTCGACGAGGCGGCCCGCCGGTTCATCACCGATTCGCTGGCCAACGACGGCGAGCTGAACATCATCGCGAACAAGAAACAAGCCGGCGACAGCGCCGAGTACCTGGCGAAAGAACGTGAGCAACGCGGCCTCAACCCGGTCCCAGGCGCGGCGGACGTGGTTTTCCTGGAGATCGAGGTCACCGACCCCTCCGAGTTCAGCGGGGCACTGGAAGTCCGCGGCGTGGAGATCGAAGGCCACCGAATCCTGCGCGTGCAGAGCACGGCCGTGCCCAACGCCATTGCGGCGATCCTGCTCGCCCTGCGCGACGCCACGGGCGTACTGCCGCACTGCTACTTCGAATGGTCGGAAGGCAGCCCGCTCGGCCACCTGTTCCGCTACCTGATCCTCGGCCAAGGCGACACACCCCCAGTAGTCCGAGAGATCCTGCGCACCACGGAACCCGACCAAACCCGCCGCCCCCGAATCCACGTCGGCTGAGATAGCGCGAACCGAGCCGCGAAGCCAAACCAGAACCTCAGGCACCAGCAAAGCGCATCTCACCCTGCGGCAACGGTGGACACACCCTGCCGCAACGGTCGACACACCGTGCCGTCCTCGATCCGCCAGAACAAGGACGCCGTGCTGAACCTGATGGCCGCCAAGGGTTCCGCAGGAGTTCAAGGGACGGCGGCTTCGAGACCGCGGACATGGACAAGTTCGTCACCGACCAGATCAACCCCGACGGGAATTTCGACGATCAACCACTACGATTCGGGCCGCACAACTTCCACGAGAACAGGCGCGGTTCATACCGCAGCGAACGAATTCTGTTCGCGACGTTCTTCAACGCGGGCGTGCGGGTGTACGACTTGGCGGATCCACATCATCCGGTCGAGATCGCACATTGGATATCGCAGACACCGCCTGGTTCAGCCGCGCCGCAGGCGAACGACCTGTTCGTGGACACCGACGGGCTGATCTGGGTCACCGACCGGGACACCGGTGGGCTTGTTCGTCCTGCAACCAGGCCTGACCTGGCCAGACTCATGCGTGACAACGAACTGCCGACCCGCTAGCTCGCCTTGTCCTTCTCCACCGACTCGGCCTGGTCCGGCTGAGTCTCCGCTGCGTTGTCGGTCCCCTCGGCCGGCTTGGCCGCTTCCTCCTTGGGCGACTCGCCGAAATGCTCGCGGCAAATTCGGGCAAAGCGCCTGGAATGGGCTGTCATCGCAACCTCGTCATGGCCGTCTCCTCCGCGACACGTCCATGATTACCCATCCGGCGACTGATTCACACTGTTTTGTCCGCCGACACGCGGTCCGGACGTCCTGTGTAGACGTCCCAACCACAGCGCACTGTCCACTTTGGTGTCATCGATCTGCGGCTCGCGTTGTTCGCGGCGCATGCCTCGGCGTAGCCCCTGGCATTGTCCGTACATTACGGTCATCCGCATGAGCACCATCGCCGACCGCTATCGCAAGCACGCCGATGCCTTCGAGCGCCGGATCGCCGCCGCGCGGCCAGGCCAATGGACGTCCCCGT
This sequence comes from Rhodococcus rhodnii, assembly GCA_000720375.1. Taxonomy (GTDB): domain Bacteria; phylum Actinomycetota; class Actinomycetes; order Mycobacteriales; family Pseudonocardiaceae; genus Kibdelosporangium. Next base: position 288,554 of record JOAA01000021.1, read on the forward strand.
CACCATGCGAGAAGTGGACCGCCCGGGACGTGGTCGACCACATCATCATGATGCACGGCGCGATGCTCCGCCCGGTTGGCCGCGAGCTCAGCCCCGCGCCGTCCGACGTTCTCGGCGCCTTCCAGGCGGCCCGCGCGGATGTCGAGGCCCTGCTTGGCGACCCCGCGGCCGCGACGACCGAATCCCCGACGCCCAGCGGTCCGATGACCGCCGAGGACCACGTCGACAAGGTGCTCATCGACGACCTGATCCTGCACGGCTGGGACCTGGCCAAAGCGCTCGGCCAGGACGCCACGATCGACCAGGCCGAGGTCGAACGGCTGTGGACGACGAACACCGCGATTCCAGCCGAGATGATGGCGAAGTTCCGCACGCCGGGCGCGTTCGGCCCGGGCATCGAGGTCCTGGGCCCGGAGGTGCCGGTCGCGACGGACGCGCCACTGCAGGACCGGCTGCTCGGGTTCATCGGCCGCGATCCGCACTGGACGCACCGATAACTGGCGTCGTCGCGGTGTGCTCAGCCGCCACCGGCACCGGGCACACCGATTACGGCAGCATCACGCCCCGGCCGATAACCTGTCGATCATGGTCCGGTTTGTCCCGCTCATGCTGTGCATGGTCCTGATCGGAGTGATGGTCGTGGGCGAGTCGCCGGCGGTTCCCCTGACGCCCGCGGCAGCAACCGGCCCGCTGCAACGCAGCGTGCACAACCCCCGGTACTTCGCGACGCCCGACGGCAAGCCAGTGCTGCTGACCGGCGCGCACACCTGGCAGAACCTGCAGGACACCGGGGGAACGAATCCGCCCAAGCCATTCGACTACCCGGGCTACCTGGACTTCCTGCAGACCAACAACCACAACTTCTTCCGGCTGTGGACGTGGGAGCAGGCCAGGTTCTCCAACGAGATCGTCAGCGACGACTACTTCACGTTCCCCATGCCGTACCTGCGGACAGGCGCGGTATTGGGGCTGGACGGCCAACCCAAGTTCGACCTGGACAAGTTCAACCCCGAGTACTTCGCGCGGCTGCGCCAACGGGTGATCGACGCGGGCGGGCGCGGCATCTACGTCGCGGTGATGCTGTTCAACGGCTGGAGCATCGAGTCATGCAAAGGCCAGTTCTGCGACAACAACCCGTGGAAAGGCCACCCGTTCAACAAAGCCAACAACGTCAACGGGATCGACGGTGACCTGAACGGCAACGACAGCGGCGAGGAGGCCCATTCGCTGGCTGTTCCCGCCGTCACCGCGAGGCAGGAAGCCTATGTGCGCAAGGTGATCGACACCGTTGGGGACCTCGACAACGTCCTGTACGAGATCGCCAACGAAGGGCCAGGCGGGTCCGTCCAGTGGCAGTACCGGATGATCGAGGTCATCAAGGCCTACGAGCGCAGCAAGGGCAAGGTTCACCCGGTCGGTATGACCTCGACCTATCCGGGCGGCGACAACAGCGATCTGCTCGCTTCGCCCGCCGACTGGATTTCGCCGAACGGTGACGTGAACAACCCGCCGGTGGCCGACGGAACCAAGGTCATCCTGTCGGACACGGACCACTTGTGCGGTCTGTGCGGCGACAGTTCATGGCCGTGGAAGTCGTTCATCCGTGGCGAGAACCCGATCTACATGGACCCGTACGACGGCGCCTACGGCATCGGCGGGAAGATGGACGACAACACCCAGGTGTCGATCCGGGCCAACCTCGGCCATGTCCGGGCTTACGCGGCGAAGATGGACCTCGCCACCGCCAAACCCCAGCCGAACCTGTGCTCGACCGGCTATTGCCTGTCGAATTCGCGGGAAGTTCTGGTTTTCAGCCCGGGCGGCGCGTTCACCGTGACCACGCCCGCCGGTCGGCTTGACGGGCAGTGGTTCGACCCGCAGACGAGCCGAACCACTGCCGTGTCGGGGATCCACGGCGGCCAGGCGGCGGAGTTCAGCCCGCCCTTCACCGGCGCCGCGGTGCTCTACCTCAAGCAGCAGTGACCACTTCGACTGATTACTGCTGCGCCTTGGCCGGAGCGAAACACAACGTGGTCGGCGGCTCCGGGAACGAGATCGGAGCGGCTTCGCCACACGCCGCCTCGCCTGCGCCCGTCACGATCTTGGTGACCTTCAGGGTCTCGTCGTCGGCCGCGCCGCAGTCGACCTTGACGAAGTCCGTGGCCGCGCCCTTGTCCTCCTTGTAGCAGGCGCCCTCTTCCATCTTGGGAACCAGGCACAGCTTGGCGTCAGGCCCCCGGCTGGCCGTCATCGTGTAGGAGATGTACGGGTCGGCACAGGTGTCGGAAGTGTTGCTCAGGGCCTTGCCGACGACGTGCGTGGCCGTGCCCGAGTCGCATGCGACGGCCGCATACTCCGGCTTGTCCTTCGCGCCGGAGATCTTGGCGCAGTCACCGGCCTTGGCCTGCACGGCGTCGTTGGTGAAGTAGTTGTACGCGTACACGCCACCACCGATGACGACCAGCGCGATGATGCTGATCAGCCATCTCGGCAGGCCCTTCTTGCGCTTGGGCTCGGGTTGCGGCTGCTGTCCCGGCTGCTGCGGAGCCGGAGGTGGGGTGGAGACATCGCTGGACATAAGGAAGTTCCCCTCTATCGGTGCCAGGACCGCCTTCCTGGGCTAGCTAAGGCGAGCGAACACTAGACCAGGCCAACTGGACGTAGTCAGCGGGGGTTACTGTCCGAACACGAGAGGCCGAAAGTCCATACCTAAGTGGACTCGAACAGGCTACGAATTGGTGTCACAATTACGCGCCGTGCCTACACCACCACGGTCTCCACGGCCAAACGGGTTATCGGCGCCCCGGCCCCATGATCACTTTACTCCTCTCGAAGTTATCGTTGTCATTGTGCGAAGTCACATCCGGGAGCTGGTCCTCCTCGCTGTTCTCCTGCTGTTGTTCGGGGTGCCATGGTGGACGCTGACCGGATCGGGAACGGCCTGGCCCACCGGGGTTTTCCTGGCCGGAACAGTCCTGTTCGGCGTTGCGCTGGTCGCGTTCCCGATGACGATGTACCTCGGCCACAGCCGACGGGCCAAGGATTGGGCAGCCCGCATCGGCGACACGATGCTCGGCGCGATCTGGGTTCTCTTCGCCTGGTCGATCATCGGCCAGATCCTCGAATTGGCATTGCTCGGTGTCGACGACCCGCTGCGATCCCGACTGGTCGCCGGTTTTGTCGCAATTGCCGCAGTAGTCCTGTTGACCTGGGGCCACTTCGAGGCGATGCGGGTGCCACGGATCCGAGCGGTCGACGTCACGATTCCTGGCCTGGGCAAAGACTTCGACGGCGCCAAGCTCGTCGTGGTCTCCGACACCCACTACGGCCCGATCAACCGAGCAGGATGGTCAGCCAAAGTCGCGAAGGTCGTGACCGACCTGGACGCGGACATCGTCGCGCACGCGGGCGACGTCGCCGACGGCTCACCTTCCCGCCGAAAAGACCAAGCCGCACCACTCGGCACAGTCCAGGCGCGACTCGCCAAGGTGTACATCACCGGCAACCACGAGTACTTCAGCGAAGCCCAAGCCTGGCTCGACCACATGGCGGACCTCGGCTGGGAACCCTTGCACAACAAGCACATCGTGGTCACCCGAGGAACAGCCAGACTGGTCATCGCCGGCGTCGACGACGCCACAGCCAAAGCATCCGGCATCGAAGGTCATGGCGCGGACCTCACCCGAGCCCTGGACGGCGCAGACCCGGACCTGCCGGTGATCCTCCTTGCCCACCAACCAAAACAGATCGGCCAGGCACTCGACCGAGTCGACCTCCAAATCTCCGGGCACACCCACGGCGGCCAAATCTGGCCCTTCCACTACCTGGTCCGGATGGACCAAGGCACAGTCCATGGCCTGTCCCGGCACGGATCCCGTACCCAGCTGTACACCAGCAGCGGCAGCGGCTTCTGGGGCCCTCCCTTCCGAATCTTCGCACCGAGCGAGATCACCGTGATCACCCTGCGCGCCTAGGTGTGCTGCTGTCGTTGGTGGTTGACAGGTTGGGTGTCGGGTTGGGTCTTCTGTAGCAGCCTCTCATACGGGGTCTGGCCGGCGAGGCCGCCGTGGGGAC